>CAVTMJ010000001.1:0-68732 GCA_963735815.1 uncultured Acidobacteriota bacterium
TGCATTGCGGCATAGTTCCGGCCCCGCCGCCACGTCCAGTACAACTGGACAGCCAGCTTCCTCGCCATCGCTACCTTGGCGATTTCCCGTCCGCGCCCCATGGCCAGGTGAAAGAACTTACTACGCAACTCCGGCCGCCTGCGCACTGTGACCACCGTTGCGGAGAGTGTTTATCGCGCCTTTGTCTATATGAATCGCGACGATGACGTGTGCCTGAGTTTCGCCACCAAGGTCGCAGATGATGACAAAGAGTTGCGCGGCAATACTGTCTACTTCTTAACGAAGACATTGTCGAAGGTCGCCTCCGTGCCAGCCGACCTAGCAGCCGCCGTCATTTTCGCCATTCATAGCGCCGGCGGCGGCTTTGATCAAAGCGTGGATCTGACGCAGGCTTTTCTCGCCCCCGGATATCGAGTCGTAGCGCCTTCGAGATTTGGCTATCTCCGCACTCCACTTCCAGAGACGCATCGCCAGCGGCTCAAGCCGGCGCCCATGCCTGTCTGCTCGATGCACTAAGGTTGCAGAAAGTTGATTCTAGTTGGCGGCTCGATGGGCGCACCGTCCGCCATCCAGCTCTGTCTTCGACACCCCGATCGTTGCGCCGCGCTGGTACTACTATTTCCCATTGCTTTTGCGCCTCGTCCTGCGAATGAACCGCCATCCCGGCCTTCGCGTTGCGTCCAGTTCTTGATGGGCGCGACCTTGCATTCTGATTTCACCTTTTGGGCAGCTTCGAAACTTGCCCGTGATACGGTAATGAAAACCATCCTCGCTACACCTCCTGCGGATTTCGTCGAGAAGGCCACGCCAGACGAGCAACAACATACCGAAATCATGTAAAACATCGAGCCGATCAGCCAGCGCGAGAAGGGGCTGGGAGCGGTGCCAGGCGTTGCACCTTCTGGTCCCGCGCTACGACTTAGAACAGATGGCGATTCCGACGCTTATCGTGAGTGCTGAAGATGATTTGTTTGGGACATTCAAGGGCGGGCGTTACCGCAGGAACCCGTCTGCATCTCGTCGCACCTCCGTTGGCTATCCGACAGGAGGGCATCTGCTGGTCGGCCACGGAAGCGACGTACGAGGCGAGTTGGCTGGAATTTCTGAGACTGCACCCCGCCGCAGCGACTTCGTCGAATTAGTAGATGACATGAAAGTGCAAGGCTACGTGTTCATCGACACCGACAATCCCGGTCCCAAGAGGATCGTTGGAGAAGTGCGAAAAATTCCGGGTGTGGTCAGAGCAGATGCGCTCTTTGGTGCGCCGGACGTAATCGCGATTGTTGAAGGCGATGATATTGCCACGATGGATGCCGTGATCGATCAGATCGCTGCGCTATCCGGCGTTCGGTGATACGGACTCGAAGGTGATTCGCTGGGTCTGAACTTTCATACCGGTCGCTGGAGGGCGCCATGCCTCAACAATCCGTTGCAGAACCACCTGTTGAAACAACGGCACCTCCGCAGTCGAAACCAACCGCACTCAAGCGGCTGTCCCAGATGGTTATCACTTATGTCTGGTTCATCGGCGCGCTGTCTGCTTCTGCCGGTCGCCTGAATTCGACGCGCGGCTGGGTCTCCGTTGTCCTGTCAGACGACGCCCGACGCTGGTACGACTCGGAAGAGTCTCGCGAACTGAAGCAGATGCGCCTGGCTGCGACGATCTCAAATGCCGTGTTCATGGCGGGAGTGTGAACAACAACGCCTATTCCTCTTTCCGACATTCGCCGCCTTGTTGTTGCTAAGTCCGTGATGCAGAGAAACAATGACTCAGGAGGATAAATTGGAGCGATCATCACGCCGGATTTCTCTCGAAGAAATCGTGAACAGCACTACCCATGGTGTCGGCCTGGTCCTGAGTGTTGCAGGCTTTGCGGTTTTGCTTGCCGATGGCGCTTCGACGCGGCACCGTATGGCATGTGGTAGGCTGCGCCATCTACGGCAGCACACTCATTTGCCTCTACCTGGCCTCGACGCTGTACCACGGCGTTCCCTCGCCCCGCCTAAAACGTGCGCTCAGAATCTTGGACCACTCGGCGATCTATCTGCTGATTGCGGGAACCTACACGCCATTTCTGCTTGTCAACTTGCGGGGCGGATGGGGATGGTCCCTCCTCGGCATCGTCTGGGGTTGCGCGATGGCCGGGATCGTCTTCAAGTTCTGGTTTGTGGACCATTTCAAGGTCCTATCGACGGCGATCTATCTTGCGATGGGTTGGCTTGTCGTGATAGCGGCGAGACCGCTCGTGACACATGTTTCCGCTGTCGGTCTTCGATGGTTAGTTGCGGGAGGGCCATGTACACGGTCGGTGTGGTGTTCTTCGCCTCTCGAAAGATTCCCTATGGCCACGCGGTTTGGCACACCTTCGTGATGGCGGGAAGCGTGTGCCACTACTTGGCAGTGCTATACGCCGTCGTCCTGCCAACGAGGATCTGAGTCGGTGCCGCGATCCGGCTCGGGTGAGGATGCGTCTGCCCCACAGATCGCCATTTCCTAATCCTAAGGTTTTCGATTGATGTCTGGTCCAGCGCTCGCTCCTGAACTCGCCCAGCAATATCTTGCCGTGCTCGGCGTCTCGCAGCAAGAACCGGGACTGGGAACGCTTCGCGAACTCGTGGATCATTTCTCGGAGCACGAGCAAATTGACAAAGGTGAAGAGGGCCGAGCGTACTCGACCAGGGATCGTTGTGAATCTGTTCTCAATTGCTGGATCCTCCCGCGTTGGGGGAAGACAGCAATCGATCAAATTCGCACGGTCGCAGTCGAGGAGTGGCTACGGTCGATTCCCCTAGCCAACGGAACCAAGTCGAAGATCCGGAACACTATGTCGAGTTTGTTCAACCACGCAATTCGCTGGGAGTTCACGGACAAGAACCCGATCACCGGTCCGGTCCGCGGCTCAGGCGTACGCCAAAGCGCGAAACGCGAGCGTATTCCAGATCTGCTTGAGGTCGAAGAATTTCAACGTCTCCAAGCGGAGCTCAAGGTACGCGAACGGATTCTGGTGTGGCTCGATATGACTTCGGGCCTTCGGCGCGGTGAACTAGCCGGTCTGCGCTGGGAGGACATCCAGTTCCAGGAACTGGCGATCATGGCGCAGCGCTCGGTGGTTGACCAGGTGGTTGGCAACGTCAAGACCGAAGCTTCGAAGCGGCCGATCCCGATCGATCCGTATATCGCGGAGGACTTGCTCTCCTGGTATCGGACCACGAAGTACAGCCGACCCGAGGACTACGTCTTTGCGACGGATGCTCCGCGGGCCGGCAAGAAACGGGGCAAGCAACCGGTCTGGTTGTCGAAGGTGATGTCGTACCACATCCAACCGGCGGCCAAGCGACTCGATATCACCAAGCGCATCGGCTGGCACACATTCCGGCGAACCTATACGACCTTGCTGCATGCAAACGGCGAGGACGTGAAGGTTGTGCAGGAACTATTGCGTCATGGCTCGTCGCGGATCACGATGGACGTGTACGCCCAGGCGGTGACACCGGCCAAGCGCAAGGCGCAAGGGAAAGTGGTTGCGATGCTGCGGGACACTAAGAAGGAAGAGAAGTCAGGCTAAAAGTTGTGTGTCCACTGTGTGTCCCCGGCGAAAAATGGGGTTTCCAGCAAGTCTTTTATTTTGTTGGCGTCCCCGACGGGATTTGAACCCGTGTTACCGCCGTGAAAGGGCGATGTCCTAGGCCGGGCTAGACGACGGGGACGATGGCGTGAGGCAGGTTTCTTTTCTGAACCATTCATCGTAACAAGCGGCTCTTTATGCTGTCAAAGAGGCTCCTGTCAGGGGAGCGTCCCTGGCATCGAGTTCTTGTGACCCGGTCGCGCGTATTCCACTCACGAAAAAGATCGAGCATGAACGTCTGCGAAAAATAACGGGCCGTCTCGATGGTTACTGGGCGGCGGCGTGTGCCAACGCCCTTCGCCGCCGTTTACAATCAGCGTAATCAATTCATCGGAGCATACGCATGGCTGATCCACTCCATCTGAGCTTGTGGTTTCCCAGCTTCGGCGACGACGAGATGATGGCTTACGTCGTGTCCGTCCTGCGCCAGTTCCCGTTTTCCGCTGTGCGCCCCGGCGTCACCTATGTGTCGATCCACCCGGTCTCCTGGAATGAGGCGACGATTTTCGAACGCCGATTCAATACTGGAATCGCTCCCGAAGAGGCCGCCGGCATGGCGGCTGACCTCCTCCACGAAGATTACGCGTACGTGTTCGAAGTAAACTGGGATTTGTGGAGTCCAGACTCCAGTGGCCGACAATGGGCGCTGGTGCCCGCCTCCATACGAGTGATCGCGCAGGGAGCGGAATTCGATGAACATGTTTCAGAAGCGACCGGGCATATTGAGATCGACTTCGGTCTCGACAGCCTCTTCCTGCAGGAACAGGTCGAACTCGACAGTGAAGCCGAACAGCACGTGCGGGCCAACGTTCATAAACTCGTGGATTTCACCAACAAACTGGAAGCCAATGCCCATGCCAACGGCCGCCTGCTCTGGTCCGACTCAGAAGACAATCTGGCCCAGAAGCTGATCGCGCGCTTACAGAAAGTCCAATAAACAAGGGGAAATAGAACGGTGGAGCGATGGGCGTCTCTGCCCGTCGACCGGTCAAAACGCGAAGCTCCACCGAGGAACCTGCATCTTTTCGAACCTGCGCAGCCGAGCTACTTCGTCCGCCCGCCTTCCACCTTGAGCGCATCAGCCGCAGCCGCCTGCGCCGCCGCGAGCCGTGCTGTGAGCACGCGGAACGGCGAACAAGACACGTAGTTCAAGCCCACCCGGTGGCAGAACTCCACCGACGAAGGTTCGCCTCCGTGCTCGCCGCAGATGCCAACCTTGAGATTCGGCCGCGTTTTGCGTCCGCGTTCGGTGGCCATCTTCACCAGTTGGCCCACGCCTTCCTGGTCCAGGGCCGCAAACGGATCTTGCTTCAGGATGCCTTCTTCCAGGTACGTGGGCAGGATCTTGTTCACGTCATCGCGCGAGAAGCCAAACGTGGTCTGCGTCAGGTCGTTCGTTCCGAACGAGAAGAATTCCGCTTCCTTGGCGATTTCATCCGCCACCAGCGCAGCCCTCGGCAATTCGATCATCGTTCCCACCAGGTAATCGACTTTGTGTTCTTTCTCCTTGAACACTTCATCGGCCACGCGGCGAACGATGGCCGCCTGGTTCGCCATTTCCTTCAACGTCGCCGTCAGCGGAATCATTACCTCGGGAAATACTTTCACGCCCTGTTTCGATACCGCCACCGCCGCCTCGAAGATAGCGCGCACCTGCATCTCGGTGATCTCCGGGTAGGTAATGCCGAGCCGGCAGCCACGATGGCCGAGCATGGGGTTGAACTCATGCAGTTCTTCCACCCGCCGCAGCAGCGAAGGTATCACCCGCTTGAGATCAGACGCACCTTTGGTGCCGAAGCGCTTGTATTTCGCCACCAGCTCTTTTTTATGTTTGGCGTCCGCATAAGGAAGCACGGCAATGTCAACCATCAGATCTTCGCGCCGAGGAAGGAACTCGTGCAGCGGGGGATCCAGCGTGCGAATCGTCACCGGGTACCCGTCCATCGCCTTGAAGACGCCGGCAAAATCGGCTCGCTGCATGGGCAGCAGCTTCTTCAAAGCGGCGCGCCGGTCTTTCTCGTTGTTCGCGAGAATCATGGCCTGCATATGCGGGATGCGATCTTCCGCAAAGAACATATGCTCGGTGCGGCAGAGCCCGATGCCTTCCGCGCCGAACGTTCGCGCCTGGATCGCATCCCGCGGAATATCAGCATTGGCACGCACTTTCAATTTTCGGAACGGATCTGCCCACTTCATGAAGGTCTGCAGTTCCTTGTCGTCGGGCGACGGCGGCAGGGTATTGAGCCGGCCTTTGATCACGCGTCCGGTGGTTCCATCCAGAGAAATCCAGTCTCCCGATTTGAACACCTGGCCCTTCACCCGCATCTCGCCGGCCTTTTCGTTGACCTCGATGTCCCCAGCCCCGGCCACGCAACACTTGCCCATGCCGCGCGTGACGACCGCAGCGTGGCTTGTCATCCCGCCGCGCGAGGTCAGAATGCCCTTGGCCACTTCCATGCCGTGAATATCTTCCGGAGTGGTTTCGCCGCGCACCAGAATCACGTCCGCCTTCTTGCCGTGTCCCGCCTTTTCGACCGCTTCATCCGCCGTAAAAACAATCTGCCCGACCGCAGCGCCCGGCGAAGCCGGAAGCCCCTTGGCGAGCACTTCGATCTTGACGCCCTTTTCATCGAGACGCGGAACCAGGAAGTCGTACAACTGGTTCGGCTCCACGCGGAAGATGGCTTCTTCCTTCGTGATCAGGCCTTCTTCCACCATCTGCAGCGCGACCCGCACTGCCGCCAGGCCCGTACGCTTGCCGTTGCGGGTCTGCAGCATGTAGAGCTTGCCGTCCTGGATGGTGAATTCGAAGTCCTGCATGTCCTTGTAATGTTTTTCAAGCCGCGTCGTGATGTCGCGCAGCTGGTTGTAAACATCAGGCATGATCTTCTCGAGTTCGAGAATGTGGACCGGCGTGCGCACGCCCGACACAACATCTTCGCCTTGGGCATTCAACAGGAACTCGCCGTAGAACTCTTTGGTGCCGATTGCCGGGTTGCGCGTGAAGCCAACGCCGGTGCCGCTGGTCTCGCCCAGATTGCCGAATACCATCGCCTGCACGTTCACGGCTGTGCCCAGCATGTCGTCGATGTTATTGATGCGGCGATAGTGCTTCGCTCGCGCGTTCTGCCAGGAACGGAACACGGCATCTCTCGCCATCACCAGCTGTTCATGCGCATCCTGCGGGAAGTCGCGCTTGGCGTGCTTCTTGACGACTTTCTTGTACTCCGCAATCACTTCCTTCAGAGCCTTGGCGTCGAGATCGGTATCGAGCTTCGCCTTCTTCTGCTTCTTCTTCTCGTCGAAGACTTCTTCAAACGCCGACTTCTCAATCTCGAGTACGACGTTGCCGAACATCTGGATCAGGCGCCGGTAGGAGTCGTATGCGAACCGGGCATCGGCGCGCTTGGCCAGCGCTTCCACGCTCTGATCATTCAGGCCGAGGTTCAGAATTGTGTCCATCATGCCCGGCATGGAGAACTTCGCCCCCGAGCGCACGCTGACCAGCAGCGGATTTGCGCCCTTGCCGAGCTCCTGTCCCTGCAGTTCCTCAAGCTGCTTGAGCGCCGCTTCCATCTGGCGATCGACTTCCTTCGATACGGCATTGTGCCGCATGTATTCGCGGCACGCCTCGGTCTGAATCGTGAATCCCGGAGGCACGGGCAGCCCGGCATTCGTCATCTCGGCCAGGCCGGCGCCTTTGCCGCCCAGCACGTCTTTCATCTTGCCGTTGCCGTCGGCTTTGCCGCCGCCAAAGGAATACACGTACTTGGTTTCATTCTTCGGGGTGGTTTTGATTTCCATTTCAGTCTCGGGGAGAGTTGTCGTCGCCATAATGAGTCCTTTACTGTTTCGAAGATTCTTTGGATTCTTTGCCTTCAGTAACGATCTCGGAGAAGTCCGCGATCGTCGAGAATTCCTTGAGCAGCGTCTGCAGTAACGCCAGCCGGTTGGCGCGCAGCTTAGCATCGTCAGCCATCACCATCACCTTGTCGAAGAAATGATCGATGGCCGGACGCAGCTTGCTGATTTCCAGCAGGGCGTTTTCGTAGTTACGGTCGGCGCGTAGTGCCTCGACTCTCTTTGCGGCCGCCGGAACCTGTGCCGCCAGATCTTTTTCCGCCTGTTCCTGCAACAGAGCTGGGTTGATTTCCGGCGCGACTTCCCTGCCTGCCTCGCTCGCCTGCCGCAGAATATTCTTCATGCGCTTGAACGACACCGAGATCGAGGCGAAGTCGGCAGAGGGCCTTACCTTCGAGACCGCTTCCGCCCGCGCCAGCGCATCCACCACGTCGTCGGCGTCGGCCGCGAGCACCGCATTTACGACGTCATACGCGTATCCCCGCGCGTCGCGCAGATAGAACTCCAACCGCTCGCGAAAGAACACGCGCACGGCCTCGTCAAAGTCGACGTTCGCGGCGAACTTCTTTTCCGCTTCGGACCCGCGATAGCGAACCCGCGCATCTTCCATCAAGGCCTTGAGCCCAATCGGCAGCTTGTGCTCGGCGATTGTCTTCACAATTCCGTTCGCTTGCCGCCGCAATCCAAAAGGATCCTTCGATCCACTCGGCACCAGCCCCAGGGCAAACATGCCGGCGATGCTGTCGGCTTTGTCCGCAATCGAAAGCACCGCTCCTTCGAGCGTACGCGGCACCGTGTCGTCCATCGATTCGGGCCGGTAGTGGTCATAAATCGCCGTCGAGATGCACTGCCGGACTTCATCATTGAGACTCTCGTCCAGCACCTGCACCCGTGCGTACAACCCGCCCACGATCCCCTGCAGCTCGGTAAATTCCTTTACCAGTTCGGTGGTGAGATCGGCCTTCGCCAGGCAGGCTGCCTTGTGAATGACACCGGGACGGACCGTCACTCCTGCCTGCTTGAGCGTTTCCGACAACCAACTTGCCAGCCGCTGCGTCCTGATCGTCTTGTCGTAATAGCTGCCCAGGTCTTTCTGAAACGTGACGTGCTTTAGAAGTTCCAGCCGGTCGCGCAGGGATTGTTTCTGATCGGTCTGCCAGAAGAAGCGCGCATCGTTGAAGCGGGCGCGCAGCACGCGTTCGTTGCCATGCTGGATCGTGCCATCGCGATCGCCATCGGTATTCAATACGGCAAGGAAATGCGGGGCAAGCTTGCCGCTCGAGTCCTCGACCGCAAAATACTTCTGGTGATCGCGCATCACGGTGACCAGCACTTCCTCGGGCAACTCCAGGAATTGCGGCATCGAAATTCCCAAGAATCGCCGAGGGATACTCGGTCAGATTCACGACTGTGTCGAGCAGTCCCTTGTCTTCGCGCCAGCGCGCGCCCGCCACCTTGCGGGCAGCGGCGTCCAGGGCCATGCGAATTTGTTTTTCGCGCTCCGGGCGGCTGAGCACCTTGACGCCCGCAAGAGCTTCCACGTAGGCGGCGCCAGCCTTCGGAATCACAACCGCGTTGTCGGCCAGAATGCGATGTCCGCGCGAACGATTGCCTGCAACCACCCCGTCAAATTCAAGTGGGATCACTTCCCCGTCCAGCATAGCGACCAGCCAGCGCACCGGCCGCACGAAGCGTTCGCTCGCCTTGCGCCAGTACATATTCTTCGGCCAGTACAACGACGAGATTTCCTTGGGCAGCAACTCAGCCAAAATCTCGCTGGTGCCGCGACCCTTCCTCGTGATTTTGGCGGAAAGATAGTCGCCTTTAGGCGTGCTGGTCTTTTCCAGTTGCGAAACATCCACGCCCGCTTTCTTCGCGAAGGCGTGCGCCGCCTGAGTCGCCTGTCCATCTTTATAGGCAACTGCCAGGGAAGGTCCTGTGATCTGCTCTGTGACGTCGGGTTGCGATGACGGAACGGCCGCGGCCAGGATGGCCAGCCGCCGCGGGGTGTCGAAACTGGTAACGGCCCCGGAGGGTTCGAGCCGTTCTCGCTCGAGCATCTTTGCCACCCGCTCGCGCAGTCCTTCCGCGCCCGCATCCATCATGCGCGCCGGAATTTCTTCACAGCCGATTTCAAGCAGAAAGTCAGGCATCGATCAATCTGTCTATCTTCCCAAGTTTCCCTGAATCTGAATGTGAGCACCGTCACATGCCCGGAAATAACAACCCGGCTTGTCCAATTTCGAGGCCCGGTTGCGCGTTGAAGGTCCCGCCGATGCCAATTACGTCGGATTTCAGCCCTACCCAGACCGTTGCCGGCTCTTTCCTCCGGCCAGGCTTGGCCGCCTTCGCCTGCACCGTTGGTTCCGCCTCTGCAGGCTTCTCACTTTCGCTGGTTTGTTGCTGCAGGTACGCCTTAGCGATGCCCACCGCCAGGGCCCGCACACGCGCAATCACGCCCACCCGCTCGGTGACGGAGATCGCCCCGCGCGCATCCAGAATGTTGAAGAGGTGGGAGCACTTCAGGCACAGGTCATAGGCGCCCAGCAGCGGAAAGCGTTTCCGCTCCGCCGCAATCCCGTCCGCCTTGGCTTTATCCGGCCGGTTCAGCTCTGTATAACGATCAATCAGGGCGCGGCATTCCGCCTCGTACAATTCGAAATGCTTCCAGGTCTTCTCCACGTCGGCGATTTCGAAGTTGTAGACGGAAAACTGCAACTCGTCCGCCAGCCGCACATCCCCATAGGTCGTCGGGTGCCCGGTCTCCGGATCGCGCGCCCACACAATGTCGTAAATCGAGTCAACGTCCTGCAGGAATGCCGCGATGCGCTCCAGCCCGTAAGTTAGCTCCGCCGAAATCGGCAAAAGATCGATGCCGCCGCACTGCTGAAAGTAGGTGAACTGCGTGATCTCCAGCCCATCGAGCATCACCTGCCACCCGATGCCCCAAGCCCCCAGCGTCGGCGACTCCCAGTTGTCCTCTTCGAACTTGATATCGTGCTGGCGAAGATCAATCCCGATCGCACCCAGCGACTGGAGATAAAGCTCCTGCACATCATTCGGCGGAGGTTTCAGGATCACCTGCAGCTGCGTGTGCTTGAATAACCGGTTCGGATTCTCTCCATACCGCCCGTCCGCCGGACGCCGTGATGGCTGCAGATAAGCCACTTTGTAAGCCTGCGGCCCCAGCACGCGCAAGAACGTCTCCGGAGCCATCGTGCCCGCGCCCACTTCGACGTCATAAGGCTGCTGCAGCACGCACCCACGCTGCGCCCAGAAGGTCTGCAACTTCAGGATCAGTTCCTGAAAAGTCGGCGGATTGGGTTTGGAAGTTGCCATTTAGATTCTGACTGTCGTCACCACTAATGAATTGTCATCCTGAGCGCAGCGAAGGACCTGCTTTTCAGCTGCGAGCTTCGAGCAATCAAATCGGACTCGGCTTGCTCGTAGCTCGTAGCTAGATCTTCTCCAGCATCCCCGCCGTCACCAACTTCTGCTCCGTATGCCGCTCAAGAATCTGGATCAGAAACTTGCGCAGATCAGATCCCTTGGCGCGCGGCCACTCCGCTCCTGCAAAACTCTCGACCGTCGCCCGGAACATCTGTGCCGCCAAGGCTCGCGACTCGCTGGAGATCTCCGACGACGCCAGCCGCTTGTCGTCTCCGCACATCAGCCCATCGGCCAGTGCGTGAAAGAAGGCTCGACTTCCGTTCAGCCTTCTTCCCGCAAACCACGCACTCGGAAAGATCCGGCAGAAAGCCCACCAGCCGCGTCATCCAGAGTTCGAAGTACGTGACCGGCATCCAGATCGCCGACCCGCGCAGACTGCCCAGCACCGAAAGCGTCAACCGGAATATCGCGTCATTCGCTTCCCGGTCCGGCAGCAGTTCGTCGAGCAATTCCGCAATGTGCGCCAGGGCCACCGCCCGCGGATAGCCCACTTCACTCGCCAGCGGAGACTCGATCACCTCGAGCGCATCCAGCCGCGCCAGTTCCTGCCGCTCGCGGTCTTCGTAGAACGCCCGCACAAACGTCAGAGGCTCAAGCGCGCCGCCAAAGCGTTTTCGGGACTTCTTGGCCGAGCGCGCTACGCCACGCACTTTGCCTTCAATCCGCGTGAAGAAAGTGACCAGCAGGTCGGCCTCGCGCAGCGGGTACGTACGCAGGACGATGGCTTCCGACTCCTTCAGTGCCATGGGAGCCCAGCAGGTTAATGTTTGATTGTAACGGAAGCAGGCGGCGCCCGTCAGGGGAATTGGGCTTGGGCTTTGGGCGCGGGTGCCCCATCTTTGCGCGTTTTGTGCGCAAGGGTGGGATTCCACCGCTAATCCCCCTTGGGATCTTCTCGACGTGCCCAAAAGTTTGAGGTCGCATTTTGCGACCTCAAAACAAAAGGCGTCCATCTTGAAGATGCACGCCTCCGCCGAAATCTTGCGCAAGCTCGTCGCTCGTGACTCGAAGCTCGCGGCTCCCTATCTCCCGTAATACTTCGCGTTCCGCTCCGTAAACGCCGCCCATTTCTCCGGCAGATCGTCGAGCGCGAAAATCGCTGACACCGGGCACACCGGCACGCACGCGCCGCAGTCGATGCACTCGACCGGATCGATATACAGCAGTTCTTCCGTGGCGTGCGCCGGCTCATCCTTCTTCGGATGGATGCAATCTACCGGGCAGGCGTCCACGCAAGCGGTGTCCTTGGTTCCGATGCAGGGTTCTGCGATCACATAGGTCATGGTGTATCTGTCTCCTGAAACACTGCGGATCTTAAAAGAACCACAGATTCTAACAAGAATCCCGGCCACGGTACAGCCAACCAGGACGTTTTTCGCTTGCCCGAAAGGACGTATCGCGGCCACCCTCGAGGAATCACCCGAGATCTCTCAGCCCCGGCTTCCCGCCATCTCCCTCTCTTCACTGGGCTGATATTCCACAATGTACCCGGCCACCGCGCTCGCCGCCACCGTCAATGGACTCGCCAGGTACATCTGACCCGGCCCGCTGCGGCCGGGGAAATTTCGGTTCTGCGCGCTGATCACCACCTGGTCCGGACGCGTCGAAACTCCGGGTCCCGCGTTAATGCAGGCCCCGCAACTCGGCTCGATCACGTGCGCCCCGGCCTTCTGGAAAATCTCCAGATAGCCCTTCCCGATACAGTAGTCTCGTGTTTCCTGTGAACCGAACTGAATGTAGAACTCAACCGAGTCCGCTACTCGCTTGCCCTGCTTGAGCGCGTCCGCAAGTACGGCAGCGTACATATCCATGTCCTCGTTCTTACCGGCCGTGCACGTGCCGCCGTAAGCCAATTCCACCGGGACCGGGGTGTTCAGCTCCCGGATAAACTTGCCATTCCCAGGATCCCCTGGTGTAGCGACCATCGGAGCAATCTCCGCTGCGTCGAGTTCGATCACCTGAGCATATTCCGCATCGCGATCGCTCTCGAGCCCGCGAATCATTTCCGCCGCGTCCCGCCGATTCATACCCCGACGTTCCAGCAGGAACTCCACAACCTTGTCATCTGGAGCCACGATCCCCGTGAAGCCGCCGATCTCGGCCGCCATGTTGGTCATGGTCGCGCGCTCATCCACGCTCAGCGCCTCAACCGCCTCGCCCGCATACTCCATCACCTTGGCGAGCGCTTTACCGCTGCGCACGTAATCCAGGCTCAGGATCTTCAGGATGAAATCCTTGGCGGTAACATTCGGATGCTTCTCACCGCGAATGACGATCTTCACCGACTCCGGCACCTTCACCCTCACATCCCTGGTGATCCAGCTGTTGAACACATCGGTCGTACCGATTCCGAAAGCCACGCACCCGATCGCGCCCACGTGCGGCGTATGCGAGTCCGACCCCACGTTGACCTGACCCGGCAACGCATACGACTCCAGCATCACCGAATGGCAGATGCCTTCTGACCCCTTCCGGTCCTTCAATTCGCCATGCAGCTTGATGCCCTGGGCCTTCGCGAAATCCTCCTGCTTGAGCTTGAGTTGCGTCGCCAGATCAAGCAGCCCCATCTTCTTCTTTTCCTCCGAGATGACTTCATCCAAAAAGGTCAAGTGATCGCGGAAGAAACGGATGCTCGAAGCCTCATTCACCGGCACACTCTTGCCGACGTAGTGCTCATAAAAGATCGCCGCCATGGGTGTCACGTATTCATGGCTGAAGCGCAGATCCACGCGAGTAAAACCAGTGTCGCCGGGCTTCACAGCCTCAACTCCTACCGCACCGTCGGGCTTGATCATGTGTTTCGCAAAAATCTTCTCCGTCACGGTCATGGGCCGCTTGGCCGTATGGATCGAGGGCAGGAAGACCTGCTTCTGCAGGCGCGCGACGTTAAATGGAAACAGGCCGCCGTATTCGATCACCTGCCGGGTGATGTCGTCCTCACCCGCCGTGAACTCGCTCAGCGCGATCTCTTCTCCGGCGCGAATCTTGTCAAGCAGCGAAAAGTTCGTCGAAGTCAGCAGCCCCAGGTTCTGGCAATTCTGCTTGTAGATGCGCTCAATGTTCTCGGCGATCACCACCTGGATCCCGGCCGACATCTCCGCATAGGGCGACTGTTCGCGGCTCGAGCCCTTGCCGCGCCGCTTCCCGCTCACCGAGCAGACGAAGCCGCCCTTCTTCACAGCACTGCGCCCGATCGGGAGAATGCTTCCGCACTTCAGCCCAAGATAAGGAATTTCGCCCAGAGTCTGATCGAAGTAGAAGCAGTAGTGCGCAGGCGTGATTTCGTCGGTAGAAATGTCGTCGCGCAGTTTGGGATTGTTGGCGGTATTCTTCGTATCCCAAGGCAAGTCTTCGCCCGCCAATTGCCTTCGGATCAACTCCGGATCTTCGGTAAGAAAGAGGATGCGCCCCGAAAGCCGCACCTTGTCCGGACGTTTTTCGATTGTGCGTTCGGCTAAAGTTTGAGTCACGATAGAAACCTGTACACCATTCACTGGCTGGAGCTTTCAAAAGATGCTCGGATAGGCTCCGCCTGCGAGTCGACCCCGTTAATCTTATTTTACGCCTGTTGGGGCGCCTGGACGGCACGGAAAGCCGCACTACTCCTTGCCGATTGGGGCCACCACGTAGACGTACTCGAGCACGTCGCTTCCCGTATTCGTCACGTTGTGCCGCGAACGGGGCGGGATGTAGATCAGTTTTCTCGACGACACGCTCACCGGGGTCTGCCCTTCCACTTCGGCCTTGCCTTGCCCGCGCAATACAACCAGCGCTTCTTCGTGTTCCCCGGTCGAGTGAGCACCGACCGACTCGCCCGGCTTCAACCGGACAAACCCGCTGCGCATGCCGGTCGTTTCTGGAGCACCTTTCAAAAGCAGACAATCGCTGCCGCCACATTCCAAGTCAAGCGCGAGTGGTGAGCGCGGCTTTTCCTGCGCCAGGACATAGCCGAGGAGCACTATCGTTGCCAGGGCGATCGGTTTAGCTTTCATGGATTTCTCCGGAACTCGCCGAGATGCGAAAGAACCCTACCGGTACTCCCGCGGATCGGGCAGCGGTTCGAGCCCGCGCCCAACGAAAATTTCGGCAAACTCATGCAACAAATCGCCATGAATCAGACCGTTGCTCGCGACCACATCGCGATCTGTAACCGCCAGTTCTTCCCCGCGAAAACCGGACACCTTCCCGCCTGCTTCCTCAACAATCAGGACGCCAGCCGCCAGGTCCCATGCGTTCAGATTGAATTCCCAGAAGCCGTCAAAGCGCCCGCACGCTACCGACGCAAGGTCCAATGCCGCCGAACCGGCCCGCCGGACTCCGTGGGTCTTCAGGGTGATCTGGTGATAGAAGTAGATGTTCGGATTCTTATGACGCTTGTGGCTGGGAAACCCGGTGGCCACCAGCGATTGCGCCAGCTTCGGTGTCTTCGACACTGAAATCGCTTCACCGTTCAGCACCGCGCCTTTGCCCCGCTCAGCTGCAAACAGTTCATCGCGGGTCGGATCGTAAAGCACCGCCGCCTTGTGCTTCCCCTGAAACGCCAAGCCCAGCGACACGCAAAATACGGGATACCCGTGCGCGAAATTAGTGGTCCCGTCCAGCGGATCGACATACCACCGGTAGTCGCCTCCCGTCTCAATCCGGGCGCCTTCTTCCCCGATGACTTCATGCGAGGGCCACTTCGCCCGGATGCGCTCGAGAATCAATTTCTCTGACGTTCGATCCGCTTCCGTGACCAGATCCGCGTCACCCTTGTACTCGATCTTGACGTGGCGCTGAAAAAACTCCATGAGCAGGGCGCCTGCTTCCCGCGCAATCTCCGACATCTGGGGCACGAACTCGAAGTTTTCCTGATGGGCTGGCATGGATAACGTTGTTTCGCTGGGTGCAGACCGGGGGCCGGAAAATTTTGGAAGCCTGGCTCGAAGACCCCGCGGACAATCTATTTGCGCTTAGCGGTATCTTCGGCGATGTACATGATGTCGTGCTTGAAAATGAACAGATTGGGGGCGCCTTCACGCGTCAGCCGGACCATATTTTTGTCGTAGTATTCGATCCAGCCGCGCACCACTTCCCCGTCGGTCAACTTGATGCTGACCGGCTTCTGCTTCTCGCCCAGCAGTTTCAGATAAGCGGCCTCTTCAAACGTCTCGTCCGGTGGTGGAGTTTTCCCGCCCCGGCGGGCGGCTCCCTGCGCACTTGCATTGAAAGGCATGGCCACATTTTACACGGCGCGTCTGCCCCGGCGACATCAATCTCCCGCCATCCGCACGCTTGTCTAGAGCAAGACTGCCGCGCTTAAGCTTGTATGAAAACTCGTATTCCACAGTTAGTCCAGTGGCTCGATGAACCTTTGTTTCAAACGTTAGAATGTGATCTTCACGCCGAATTCCATCTGCCGCGGCGAGCCATAGTTGTATACACCTGAGCCCGAGCCGATCCGTAACACGTCGCGCGATGATCCCGGAGGAGTGCCATTCGCCGACCCCGCGCCCGCCGCTACCGGCTGTCCCGGACCCGCATAGTAGTACGCCAGTTGTCCCGACAATGGCTGGAAGTTTGCGAAGTTAAAAACGTTGTAGAAGCGAGCGCTGGGTTCGATGTTGACCCGTTCTCCAAGCTTCAGGGGCCAACTAATCGCCGCATCCAGCGACTTGAATCCCGGGTTGTTGAATTGACCCGCAGGCGGCACGATCACGAACGGCGCCGTGCCTCTCAGGGTCGTCAGTTGTGCCGATGTAAACAGCTGCGCCTGCACCAGTGCCTGGCCGGCCGGCGTCAGAGAGCCTGCCTGCGTCTGGTTGTAAGTCTTGATCGCCGTTGCCAGAGCGCTGCCCGACAGCGCGTCGAACGATCCCGGCCCCTTGAAGGGAAACAGATTTCCCGGCATTCCATCGCCTGTGAAATCCGTACGGAAAATCTCTCCCGGAGTCGCCGCCGGATTTCCCGACGACACGAGCAGCGAAGCAATCGTCGGTGGCGGCGTGGCATAACGCCCGATAAATGACAGCTTCGGGCCCCACAGCGAGTCCAGCGTCCACCCAATCGATACCTGGTGTCTGCGGTCCAGCGGCGACGGCCCCTTATAGAGCTGAGGATTCTGGAAATCGTAAGCCAGTGTGCTTTGACCCGGGTTGTCGCCGCCATTCGATACGAATTTAGAGAAAGTGTAGGCGAGGTTCACGTGTCCGCCGCGGAAGAAAAACCACTGATGCACGATGTTCTGCCGCAGGGAAAACTGAAGTCCGTTGTAGACGGCCTGCCCAATCGACGTCTGGAACTCACCTTGCCCGACCAGCGAATTCAAGCCGGAAAAAGCAGCGCCGAAATTTCGCGGATCCGTTTGCGGAGTGGTCACCGGCACCGTCACTCCCACCGAAGCCGGCAGCCCTCCCAGAAACGCAACCCCCGAATCCAGACCATTCACCGCGAAGTCATTAATATTGGCCATCGGCACGGCCGAGATATAGCAACTAACCGCATCCCGCACAATCGCGCCCGGCGCCAGCGGCTGGCTCAGACAGCCAGGCGCCTTTTGCAGGATCGTGTTCGTGATGGCATTCAGTGCCGCCGTCGGAATCCCGTTTGCATCGGTGTACAAGTAGCGCCAATCACCCACGTGGTTCTTGTCCACGATCAGCCCGAACCGCTGGCTCATGTTGCGGACGTAGTCAATTGAAAAAACGCCTCCGCTCCACAACTGGTGCTCGAGGCCCAGACTGATTTGGTACGAGCGCGGAGTCCGGTAGTTGGGATCGAAAGCAGCCAGCCCATTCACGGGCAGGCTGACGGATAAAGTGTTCCCCACAAAATTTGGGTTACCCGCAGACCCGGCCGCCACCACCGCGGCCTGATAGGCAGCCTGAAGCGCAGCCACATCGGTGGCCGCCGTGCCGACGGGTGTGCCACACACTTCGGTCGCCAGATCATGCCCGTTGATGGACGTCACGCGCGCGGGCAGTCCGCCTGCATTCGGAAAATAAACGCCCACCGTGCCGGCGGCCGCGCCCGGAGCGCAGCCCAGCACATTGGTTGAGGAGTAGAGTCCCTGGCTTAAACGCGCGGACCGGTCCAGGCGCATATTGCTAAAGAGGGAGTTGTCGTAAAAAACGCCGGCGCCGCCCCGAATCACGGTTCTGCCGTTATGAAACGGATCCCATGCAAATCCAAGCTGCGGCGCAAAGTTGTAGTTTGGCTGTTTGACCCTTCTTCCCAGCGCGCTCCCGGCAAGATTGGAAAATTGATCAAGCAGGTTGGAGTCCGCGCATGGCACAAAATCGGATGGAATGCCCGAGTTCGCCGCTGAGCAAGGGATGGGCGCCAGATCACTATCAACCCGCCCGGTATCGCGCACGTAGTGCACACCGATCGTGATGGTCAGGCTCGGATACATCTTGTAGGTATCTCCGAGGTAGCCCTGCAGCCGGTTGTCGATCTGTCCACCGTGTGGGAATCCAAATCCGGATTTCTCCGTCGTAAAACCCTGCCCGTTACTCAACGTCGCGAGCAGCAACGGATAGTTCAGGGGATTGGGATCGGTTCCTCCGGCCCACGCAGTCGTAAGCTGCGGCGCAAGCGCGTAAGGATTCGCGTAGCCTCCAACATTGATCCGGTTGATGCTGGCTCCGAAGCGAAAGGTATGGTCTCCGGCCCGCCGCGTGCCGTCGTAACGCAGCTCAGTGTTCTGCTGGAGTGTCTCTTGCGGAGCGAACGGGCTGGGACCGATTTGCACCCGGCCGCCCGCCAGGTCACCGAACCGAATGCTTGCCGGCAGTCCAAACACCCCGCCAGTTCCCAACTGGTTTGACGCATCCAGCAGCGAGTTGTGGTACCGCGTGTATCCGAAACGCACGCTGTGCAGGTACGGGCCTCTCGTCAGGTCGAGCCCAATCGCATGCGAAGGAGAGTTGTTGTGATTCTGATAAATCGAATAACCGTCGCTGAAATCGTCCACCGACTTGTTCCAGTTATAGGCAAACCGGTAGAAGGCGTGCGTCGTACTGGAAGGCTGCCAGTCAAGTTTTCCAGATGCGGATGTATTGCGGAATGGCGACGAGAACGAACCTGTCAAAGCCTGGAACGGCGAGGGCAGCACCACCGCCCGGTGCTCATCCTGGGTCACGTGCTCGACATCGAGAAAAAAGAATCCCTTGTCCTGAATCAGCGTCCCGCCTAGTCTTCCGCCAAAGTCGGTGCGGCGATACGGCAAGTCCTGGCCGCCTGGAGCCTTCGCAAACGCAATGCTCTTATCGCGGAATAGGCCAAACGCCTCGCCGTGAAGACCCGTCCCGCCTGAACCAGTCTTCATTTTGATCTGCCCCGCGGAGGTTGGCCCCTCGGACACATTCAGCATCGCCCGGCTGACCAGCATTTCGTCCACTGAACTCAACGCTACGTTCTGGGTCGTGCCGCCCTTCGTTTCATCGTTCAGAGCTACGCCATCCAGCGTATAGAGCGTGGCCAGCCCGCTCTCTTTGCTGATCGACGCCGCAAAGTTCCCCGCCTTGGTCGCATCCAACGAACGTCCGTCCTGGATCAACACGCCCGGCTGAAACTGCGCCGTATTCAATACATCCCGGCCATTGATCGGCAGTTCCGCGATCTGTTCGGGAATGACCTTGCCTTCAATGGTTGGAGTTCCGGGATCGACGTGTGACAGCTTGCGATCCCCATTCGAGGTCTTCCCGTCGCGCACGGTCACATAGAAGCGGTTGGCGTTGTAGTTTCTCAGTTCGATTTGCAGGGTATAGACGCCCGCGTTCAGGGCGCCGGTCGAGTATTTCCCATCCTTATCGGTCGTCAGCGTAAGCGGAGTTTCAGCGGCTCTCGAGTTGATGTAAATGGTCGCCCCGGCAACCGGAGCGCCTGATGAATCGATCACCGTCCCTTCGATCGACCCCTTGGGCAGATCCTGCGCGAATCCGCGCGGCCCACCCGACAACGCCATCACTATGGATAGAAAGATGAATACCAGGGAGTTGCGGCGTTTTCCCTCGCCGCCCGAAGCGCGCAATTTCAACAAACGGTCTCTCCTTCCCACTCCTGGACATACGGGTACTGCCACATGGAATCGCTCCCCGCAGGAATGGTTGCTTCCGCTTTACAAAGTTGAATTGACTATCTTACTAAACAAGGCGGGAATGTGCCCGAAACCGCTGGGAAGAGATTCGTATCAGGACGATCAGCTTCGTATCAGGGCGCGCCGTACGGCCGGGTGCCCCATCTTTGCAGGTTTTGTGCGCAAAGGTGGGATTCCATTGCGTTATTCCGCTTGGGATTTTGCCGATGTCGCCCACGAGATTAGCACGCGCACAATAAAAAAGGGACCGGTCACCCGGTCCCCAAGTAAAAACAATGTCCGCAGAACAATCAGCTAGAACGTAAACCGCACCGCCAGGCGCAGACTGCGCGGCGTCTGGAAGATGAACGGCTTGCCGTACTGGCTGTTCGCAATGACGGGAACACCCGCGTCCGGACCCGAGAGTCCAGTATTGTTCGCGAGCAGCGCTTTCCAGTCATAGGGATGCTCGAAGGCCGCGTAGGAGAACTGACCTCCCGGATTCAGGAAGCTCTGGTTGAACGCCGAATCCAGCTGGGAATAGAACCCAGTCGCCGACTGCCGGTTAAACAGGTTGATCACGTTGGCTTCGAACGTCAGCACCTGGGCTTCGTTGTTCTTGTTGACCTTGAATTCCTGCTTGAAGCTGGCATCCGACTGGATGTACCAGGGTGTCCTGCAACTGCAAAGACCGGTCACTGTTGGAACCAGCACGCCGTCGCCGTTGGGCACCAGGTTGATGCGAGCAAATTTCCCGCGATCCTCCGGGTACACCGGGAATCCGCCCGAGAACGGGGGCTGCGAGAAGGAGAAACCCACATCCGTATAGGTACTCAGCGGAGTACCGCTGTAAAGCGTCTGGAACCACCCGATGTTGGTCGAGGTCCGTCCACCCTTCCAGGGAATGCGGTAGTAGGCGTACCCCTTGAAAGCGTTCGGGCGGTCTGTCCCCAACGGTCCGCTCGATGATCTTCCATACGCGTCGTACTGGAAGAACGACTCGTCGAAAGCGCGGCTGTTGTTGGGCGCATTGCGGCCGCCCCCTCCGTCTGCCAGATCGGTGCTGGTCAGGCCGGAGTAGTTACCGCGCAGCTTGCTATAGGTGTAGGAGAACATCCCGAACCAATTCTTGCTGCTGGCTTTGGTCAGGCGGAACTCCAATCCATCATAGCTGCGTGCCGCCTTGATGTTTGGCGGGCAGCCACGCGGATCGTCCGTGCAGGATGTGGCCAAATTTACCGCGTTCGGCCCGTATCCCGGGTTCACGATCAGGAACGTCTCGCTGCCATCGGCACCGAAGATCGCGGCGTCCTCGATCGCGCGGTCCAGTCTCCGGCGATCCCAACGAGCTTCGAAAGCCAGCGTCTTCGTGATGGCATAGTCCACGCCAAAAACGCTTTCGTGCTGACGGTAGGGCTTCAGTCCTGCCACCACGCCTTCGGTCCCGCGGAAGTTTTGATTTTCCAGGAACGTCAAGCCCGCCGGAACGACGCCACCGGCAAAATTAGCGCCGCCTGTGCTGTCACCGCTGCAGTACCGCTGCCCCGGCCCGAATTGCACGTTGATGCTGGCCAGGTCCGCCGTGTCGAGCGCATAGAAGCAGTTCTGCCAGTATTGGCCGCCGAACGAGCTGATCGCCAGGTTCAGCTTCATCAAGTCGTTGTACACGCCGTAGCTGCCGAACACCTTCATTCGCCCGTCCCGGAAGACGTCCCATGCCCCTCCTATGCGCGGCGCGATCTTGTCGCCCCAGCCGAAGTTGATGGGTTTCGACGGGAATCCGCCGGCCGTGGTTTCGCTGGGAAGCGACTCCTTTTCCACGCGCAACCCGACGTTGAGGGTCACGCCATGCCCGATCTGCCATGCGTCTTGCGCGTAGAAGCTATGGTTGTAGCTCGACGCCTTGCCAAAGGAACCCAGGTCCTGCACGTTGAGGTATCCGAACTGGCCAGCGCAAATTGGGTAACCATTCTGGGCCTGGAGGGCGTCGCAGTTATCTGTTCCAGTTGTACCCCCGGGCGAAAAGAAATTGCGCTTACCGACGTACAACTGCACATCCGGGGCATTCCAGTGCTGGAAGATGTCGTTGAAGACATGGTTGAGCTGGTACCCGAACTTGAAATTGTGCGTGCCCAGCAAACCGCTCTTGAACCAGGCGACATCCTGGTCAAACTGGTGATGCTTGTTAGCATTCCGTATGGTGAAAGTCTGGTCGTTGCCGGCTGAGAAATATCCAGAAACCTGCTGCAGGGATTGGGGCAACGGATTGCCGTTGTTATCCACCTGTGGCACCGGAGGATTGCCGGGCGTAACTCCCGACGTCAGCCACGAGAAGAGCGATCCCGTCGTCGGATAGCCGAAGTCGTGGTAGTTCTCAAAGAAGTAACCGAAGCGCGTTGTGAGAACCAGTTTCGGAGTAACAGCAAAATCCGCTCCCACGTTCAGGGTCTGATTGGGAGCGACGTAACCGTAGCCGTGCTGGTATAAGAACAGCGGATTCGTGGAACTCGGGTTGAACAAGCCATTGGTGGAGTCGCCCACCGGCAGCACCGCCCCGGAAGTCCGCTGCAGCTGGTACAGCCACGACGCGAACACTCTCAACTTATCGGTGACCGTGGCGTCCACGCGCCCGGTCGTGAAGTAGGTCTGCTGATCCGTGCTGAAGCTCTGTACCCCCGCATTGTTGTTGGCTGAACCGAAATTCACCGACCGTCCCAGCGAGGTGAATTTCGGATCCACGCCCAGGTAGATCCACAGGCGATCACGCATGATCGGCCCGCCGATTGTGAAGAACGGCTGCACATAGCGATAGCGATCAGCGCGCTGTTGGTAGGTGAGGGCCCGTGGATCCTGCCCGATACCCGCGTCACCGTTGTCGGTCGGGTCGTAGTAAAGGAACGGGCTGTTCTGGTTCGCATTCAACGCGTTCGCCGAGTACTCGGCGCCCGCTGATCCGTGCCAGTTGTTGCTGCCCCGCTTCAGAATCACGTTCACCACGCCGCCCATGGCGCCGCCATGCTCGGCTTCGATGCCGGAGCTCTTCACTTCCACCTGGTTCACGAACTCAAATGGAACGTCGGTATGCGAATAGCCGCCGATCACATTGGCCGTGTCCTGCCCCTCGACCAGATAACGGTTCTCGCTGTCCGCGCCGCCCGCCACTTGGAATCCGAAGCCGCCACCGTTGGACGTGCTGCCGGGTGACCCGCCACCGATGCCCGGTCGCGAAAACGACCCTGCGCCAGTGCCCGCGATTGCGTTATTGCCCATCAACGGCTCATTACGCGCCGACGGCGCAAACTGAATCACCGACTGGAAAGAGATTCCGTGCGGAACTTCCGCCACCACATCGGGCGTGATGTTTGTGACCGTGTGCGAAGCCGTGGTGTCGATAAGCGGCGCTTCGCCCGTCACCTCCACCACCGTGCCCGTGGAGCCAACCTGCAGTTGCAGATCCAGGGTCGGAACTCGTCCGACCGCAATGTTGATTGCATCCCGCTTTAGCAGGGTGAAGCCCGGTGCGGTGACCCGCAGGGAGTAACTCCCCGGCGGCAGGTTCGAGAAACGGTAATAGCCGCTCGAGTCCGTTTCCAGTTTCTTGGAACCGACCAGCGACGTTCCGGTCAGTTCCACTTCCGCATTGGACACCACCGCGCCTGTGGGGTCCTTAATGGTTCCCTGCAGGCCGCCCGTGGTTTCCTGTGCGCTTGCGGTGAAGGTCGAAAGGCAAATTAGGAAGCAACCCAGGACAGCGATCGAGCCGCACATCCGGCGCCCAATCGTCCCACCCCTTGACTGATTCATGCGCTCTTCTCCTTAACGTGAACAGGCGTGGGGCTTGGCCATCCGCTGCCCGGTGACACAAAAAACGCGTCCACACTCTGTTGTGTTGGTGAGTCCGGAAATTCGCCGCCCTCGCAAACCCCATGCGCAGTGCACTGTTCAGCGAAGCCAGACTTCAATCCTGTCTGCGCTGTTCAATGCAAGGAAAGGTCCATCGACGTTTGTCAATGTCTAGAGACTGCTGGGCAGGACTTATCGCCGAATAACAAAACAAGGCGCTGATGTGCCACGCAGATTTATGGAGATTTCCAGAGCGCCTTGCTACCAGTTTTCATAAAACATCAACAAAGGCAGGTGGCCCGCCCGCAAGTTACCCCTGCAATGTTCCGGAAAAGACACCAGACAATATGTTCAGCCTGACGGAGAGACTTAAAAGAAATTCGAGGAATGAAGGCGCAGGGCGCCGCGCGCGGGCTTAGAACTCCGGTCGTGAGCTGTAGTAACCAGCGCGATGCCGCACGTTATAGCCCGACGCATCAGGCGCGCCGTCAACCTTCACCTGTAGCCTGCGGAATTCGGAATCGGAAAAACGGCGTGCTGGGTAGTACGCCAGCAGATATTGTGTTCGCAGTTCCTCGCCAATCTCATGAAACGCGCTATCAAGCTGCGCGAGCGAACTCGCGTAGTAATACTTGCCGCCGGTATCTTCGGACAGTTGGATCAGCGCATGCTCTCCACCAGTATCGCGGCCGGCGCTGGCTTCTACCGGAACCACGATCAGGCTGTAGACGATCGCTTCCGCCTCTTGCGCGGCACGCACCGCTTCGCGGTAGTCAGTCTTGCTGACCGTGTCACCCCCGTCCGTAATCACGACCATTACCTTCCGCCCTTTACGCTTTTCGAGTGCGCGCGAACCGAGGTAGAGCGCGTCATAAAGCGCGGTCGCCGATCCGACATGAATGCGCTCGATCCCACGGTCGATGGTCCTCAGATCCGGCGTAAACGGAACCACCTCATCCACGATTTCACTGAATTGATAAACCGACAATCCGTCGATGGGACGAAGAATGGAATGTGCAAAGCGTCGCGCCGAAGCCAACTCCAGCGGTAGATCTTTCTTCGTGCTCAAACTTGTGTCGATTGCCAGAATGATCGACAACGGCAGCGCCGATTCCTTATCGAAGACGGCAATCTTTTGCTCGATCCCGTCCTCACTCAGCTTGAAATTATCTTTGGTCAGGTGACTGATGGGGGCGCCGTGTGCGTCGGTGACGGTCACGAAAACATTGACCAGCCGGACGTTCACCTTCACCGTCGTAGAGGGCTCTTCCTGCGCGGCACAGAGGCAGGAAGCGCATGCGATGAGGAGGATCCAGAGGGCGGCGGGCTTATTCATCGGCAGTCGCATCATTTAGATGCAGCCTGCCCGCTGGGGCTGCCTAGGGCGCGAGGAATGTCCTCCGGGAAAGGCTCCCCATCGGCCCAGACCGCGCCATCCACGAAGTACTCCTTCTTCCAGATCGGCACCTTGCGCTTCAACGTGTCGATCAGCCAGCGGCTGGCTTCAAAAGCCGGGCCGCGATGGGCCGAGGCCACCACGATCAGTACGCTGGTGTCGCCGATCTCGAGCCTCCCCAACCGGTGCACGATCGCGACCTCCCGCACCTGGAACTGGACCAGCGCTTCCCCGGCCAGATCTTCCATCTGTTTCAGGGCCATCTCCTCGTAGGCCTCGTAGTCGAGATAAAGCGTTTGCCGCCCCCGGGTATTGTTCCGCACGATGCCCTCAAACACGATGGCTGCTCCGTCTTCCGGATGCTTGATCCCCGCCAGCACTTTCGCGGTATCAATCGGCTCGCGCATGATCGCAGCGCGGGTCATGGTTTGCATCCTCCGCTCACCGGCGGAAGCAGCGCCACTTCATCATTCGCCCCCAAAACCGTCCCCGGCCCGGCATAGTGCTGGTTCACCGATAGCGCCACCGATGGCAGCAGTTCGTGCAGCTTCGGAATCCGCGTTTCGTAGTGCCGCAACAGGTCGGCGACCGTCGACCCTTCCGGCAGATCGACGCCCTCGCCCGCCCGTCCCGCAACGTCCTTCAAAATTCCAAAAAACAAGACCTGCACGCGCATGCGCAATTAGTGTATCCGGTCATGAAGCGAGGAGAGAAGACTTCGAAGCTGGAGGATATAGGGGAAATGGCCGCACTGTCGCCGCCGCTAAGAGTTTCTGAGTGAACGACTGGGTCAGGGCAAGGTCGGCGCTTATTCCATCTCGACAACCAGCGCCACGTCGAAGTTCGAATAGTACTTCTTCACGTCGCCTGCACCATACTTTGCGCGAAACTTCTCGACCACCGCCGACACCTGCCTGGCATTCGAGATAGGAACTGCCTGAAATTCACCCTGCGCGTCCCGTGCGTCGATCCGAATCTTCGGGTTCTTCAGCACGTTCTTATACCACTGGGTATCTGAACCCTGCACCGGAAGCAGGTAAACCTTCCCTTCGTCCAGCACGAACCATACGGGATTGGAGATGGTGCGTCCCGACTTTCTGCCGGTCACGCTGATCTTGATTTCGCGATATCGCGAAAACCGGTCTTTAAGAGCATCGTTCCTCGCTGGCATATGCACTCCCGCTTTCATCACGAGCCGAATACCTGGTAAACATGACCAAGCCTGCGCGATGGCCTCTTACCGCTTAGCGGCCTACTAATTTCTGCAGTTCCTCCGGATACCGAGCGCCCTGTACCGCGATCTTCGAAGCCGCGATATCAAGTTCGCGGAGATCAGAGGGCGAAAGATCGACGTTGGCGGCGCCAATGTTTTCTTCCAGGCGCTCCAGCTTCGTTGTCCCGGGAATCGGAACGATCCAGGGCTTCTGCGCCAGCAGCCATGCCAGCGCGATCTGAGCGGGCGTGGCTTTCTTAAGCTCTGCGACTTTGCTCACTAGGTCCACCAGTGCCGAATTCGCTTTCCGGTTCTCCGGCGTAAAGCGAGGAACGACGTTGCGGAAATCATTCTTGTCGAATTTCGTATCTTCGCTGATCTTGCCCGTAAGGAAGCCCTTGCCCAGCGGGCTGAATGGAACAAATCCGATCCCTAGTTCCTCCAGCGTCGGGATCACCTCTGCTTCCGGCTCTCTCCACCAGAGCGAATACTCGCTCTGCAGCGCGGTGACCGGCTGAATGGCATGCGCGCGACGAATCGTCTTCACACCCGCTTCCGAGAGTCCGAAGTGCTTCACCTTGCCTTGCTCGATCAAACCCTTCACGGCTCCCGCCACATCTTCAATGGGCACATCCGGATCCACCCGGTGCTGGTAGAACAGATCGATGACGTCGGTCTTCAGTCGCTTGAGCGACGCCTCGGCGACTTCCCGAATGTGTTCCGGCCGGCTGTCCAGCCCGGCCTGCTTGCCGGTGGCCGGGTCGATCTTGAAACCAAACTTGGTTGCGATCGCCACCTGTTTGCGGAATGGAGCAAGGGCCTCGCCCACCAGCTCTTCGTTTGTGAATGGGCCGTAGACCTCGGCGGTGTCAAAGAAGGTCACTCCACGTTCGACCGCCGCCCGGATCAGCGAGATGCCCTGCTGCTTCTCGACCGCCGGGCCGAGGCCAAAGCTCAGCCCCATGCAGCCCAATCCAATCGCCGAGACTTGCAGATTGCTTTTTCCAAGTTTGCGTTTCTGCATTTGATCCTCCTAACCGCGAAATCCTTTTGCCTTCCATGGCACTCTACGCCAGCATACTTCCCTCTGGGGGCGGCCCGCGTGCCTATTTCCATGTAAGTTCTTGGTGGACTCTCCGAACCCAGAATGCACATCGTTCTAATTATGGATGCGCCGGTGGGCAAACGCGGTGAAGCAAAAAGTTGGCCAGGCCGCATTGCGATTCCATTCCCGTGTCATCGCGAGCGGAGCGAGCCGCCAGCCGAACGCAGTCGGGGACCCCAGCGTTCCCCTCGGTCCGTACCGACCCTTAAGGATTTTTCGGTGGAATTTCAAAGCGAAGCTAACGTTAGAAGTGAGTCGAAAACCCACCCATAATGATGAAAAAGCTGTTTCGTCCAAACTTTGCAGACTCCAAAAACAAACTGCCAGTCCCACCCACGAGACTGGCAGTTGATTTTGCTGACGACTAACGACCGACGACCGACGACTGGTGTTACGCTGGCTGTCCGCTGAGCACCTTCTCGCGCTCCTCGGCATCCTGCTTCTCTTCTACAGGCGATGATGGCAGCGCGATCTCCAGCACTTCGTCGATGCTCTTCACGTAGTGCACGTTCAGATTCTCGAGCTGCTCGGGAGTCAGGTCCTCTTCGACGTTCGTCTTGTTGTCGGCCGGAAGAATCACATCGCGCACGCCGGCACGTTTCGCGGCCAGCACCTTCTCCTTGACTCCGCCAATCGGCAGCACGTTGCCGCTCAGCGTGATCTCGCCAGTCATGGCCAGGTACGGCCGCACCGGACGATCGGACAGCAGGGAGACCAGGGTGGTTGCCATGGTCACGCCCGCCGAAGGCCCGTCCTTGGGGATCGCTCCCGCCGGAACGTGCATGTGAATGTCGTGATCGGAGAAGAAACTCTCCTGGATCCCCAGCCGCGTCGCATTCGAACGCACCCAGGTCAGGGCAGCCTGCATCGACTCCTGCATCACCTGCCCGATCTGCCCGGTCATGGTGAAGCCGCCCTTGCCCTTCATCGTGTTGGCTTCCACGAACAGCACGTCACCGCCCGTCGGCGTCCAGGCCAGCCCAACGGTCACGCCGGCACGCTTCGTACGCTCGGCAATTTCGCCTTCCGTACGAATCTTGATGCCGCCGAGGAACTCCTGCACGATCTGCGGTGTGACAATCAGCTTCTCGCTCTTGCCTTCGGCCAGGCGCCGTGCCTGTTTACGGCAAATCGTGCCGATGGTGCGCTCGAGGTTGCGGACGCCCGCTTCTCTCGTGTAGTGCCGGATCACGTGCCGGATCGACTCTTCCGGGAACTCAATCTGTTCCGCCGTCACGCCGTTCTCTTCTTCCTGTCGCGGAATCAGATACTGGAACGCGATATGGACTTTCTCTTCTTCCGTGTATCCCTGCAGTTCGATGATCTCCATGCGATCGCGCAAAGGCTCCGCAATCGGATCGAGCATGTTGGCGGTCGTGATGAACAGCACCTTGGATAGATCAAACGGAACGTCGAGGTAGTTATCCCGGAACGTGGAGTTCTGCTCCGGATCGAGCGCCTCCAACAGTGCCGATCCCGGATCGCCTCGAAAGTCACGGCCGACTTTGTCGATCTCGTCCAGCATGAAAACTGGATCCCTGGTCTCGGCCCGGCGGATTCCCTGGATGATCTGTCCGGGCAACGCGCCGATATAAGTCCGGCGATGGCCGCGGATTTCGGCTTCGTCATGCACGCCGCCCAGCGAGATGCGGACGAATTTCCGCCCCAAGGCGCGCGCAATCGACTTGCCCAGCGACGTCTTGCCCACACCCGGAGGTCCGACAAAGCACAAGATCGGCCCCTTCATGTTCGGCTTCAGCCGGCGCACGGAGAGGTAATCGAGAATGCGGTCCTTCACCTTTTTAAGATCGTAGTGATCCGCATCCAGAATATCTTTGGCCTTCGGGATGTCGACTTCTCCGCCCGACGCCTTCTGCCACGGCAGCACGGCCAGCCACTCGATGTAGTTGCGCGTGACGCCATAGTCGGCGGCCATCGGCGACATGCGCGAAAGCCGGCCCAGTTCCTTCAGGGCTTCTTTCTTCACGTCGTCGGGCATGCCCGCTTGTTCGATCTTGGTCTTCAGATCATCGACGTCGCGCTGGCCTTCATCCTGCTCGCCCAGTTCTTTCTGGATGGCCTTCATCTGCTCGCGCAGGTAATACTCGCGCTGCGTCTGCTGGACCTTGTCCTGCACCTCGGACTGGATCTTGTTGCGGAGTTGCTGAACTTCCAGTTCCTTGGCCAGGTGCTGGTTAATCTTTTCGAGACGCACGTTGACGTCAGTGGTTTCGAGTGTTTCCTGCTTGTCCGACGTCGACAACGACGGCAGTGACGAGGCAATGAAATCCACCAGCCGCCCCGGCTCTTCGATATTCATCGCGACCGTGGAGAGCTCATCGGACAGCGTGGGCGATCCCGCCACAATCTGCTGGAACAAGGTCAGAACGTTGCGCTGCAACGCTTCAATTTCCGCCGTCTTGGGAGGAATCACCTCGGCGATCGAGGAAAAGCCTGCCCTCATGAAGGGGGTCAATTGTGAAAATTCGCCTAACTTCACTCTCTCCAGGCCCTCGGCAAAGACGAACAGGCTCTGGTTGGGCATTTTTACTACTTTATGTACGACCGCAAGCGTGCCGACTGCATACAAGTCTGTGGGCTGGGGAGAATCCACGCGCGCTTCGCGCTGCGCCACCACCACGATCGTCTTGTCCTCGCCCAGCGAATTGATCAATTGCACTGAACTCTCACGCCCGACAGTGAGAGGCAATACAGCGTGCGGGAAAAGGACGGTATCCCGAACCGGCAGCACCGGCAGGGAACGCTCTTCCTGCTCTTCTTTCTTCTCTTCTTTGATGGGGCGTTCGGGACGCGGCTGCTGTGCCATTTTTCTCCTTGAGTGTAACTCGCTCAACTTTTGATGATTCTGAAGCTCAAAAAGATGCAGGCCGAAAGAATTGCTGTCTGTAGATTGTTGGATTGTAAACCCCTTCCTAGGTGCTGACACTGTGTCAATGGTACAGGTTACCCGCCTGGGCATGCCCGGGCTCAACCCGGGTTTCGTCTCACGACCAAAAATTTCCGATCCGACCGCCAGCTTAATCTTCCAGCCCACATTCCCAAGTGCTCACGCTCACGTGTGAGCGTGACAGCTTGGCGGCCTTCCCTAGGCGGCCGGGTAAACTCCTAATACCTTGACCAGATCGGCAACTTCTCCCAGATGACGCAATGCATTGCGCGCCGCTTCATCGTCTCCTCGCAGGATATCGACGTAGAACACGTACTCCCAGGGCCGGCCGCGGACAGGGCGCGACTCGATCTTGCTCAGACTGATGTCGCGCAATGCAAACACACTCAGCGCCTTGAACAAGGCGCCCGGAATGTTCTTCACACTGAAGGCCAATGACGTCTTGTTGGCGCCGGGTCGCGCCTTGCGCTGCTTGCGAATGTAGAAGAAGCGCGTGAAGTTCTGCTTGTTGTCCTCGATTCCGGACTTAAGAATGGAGCCGCGATAGACGCGGGCGGCTTCCTTCCCGGCGATTCCGGCGGCATGACCTAGCTTCCCTTCCACCACGTGCTTCACGCTGCCCGCCGTGTCATAGAACGCCACTGGCTCCAGGTGCCGGTGTTTCCGAAACAAGTCACGGCATTGCTCGAGTGCGACCGGATGCGAGAACACCTGCCGCACATCGCGCAGCTTGACTCCGGGCGCGGCGATCAGGTTGTGAACAATCCGCAGGGGAAACTCGCTTTGAATAAACACGTCCCGGCTGAGAAGCAAGTCGAAGTGCTCGGCCACCGATCCGGCCAGCGAGTTTTCAATCGGGATGACCGCCCCGGCAACCGATCCACGCTCCACCCGCTCAAAAACTTCCGCCGAGCGCGCGCACGGCACAATCGTGCACCGCGGGATCATGCGGAGCGCCGCTTCATGGCTGAACGCCCCAGGTTCGCCCTGGATCGCAATCTTCATAAATTATGAGACTACCTGCGCGATTCCTACCCGACACGCAGCCACTTCTACCTGCTACTTCACCACAGAGGCCGAGAGGCGCAGAAAAATACGCAAACCCAATTAAAGTTGTTCTCTGTGACTCTGTGACTCTATGGTGAATTCTAGCTTTGAATCGAATTCGCCACTTCTGTCCACCGAATTGACGGCATGACCTTATCCGCTCACTGGTTCGAGAGCAAATCTTTTTTCAGCACGAACGCGTCGATCCCGGTCGCGTAGTAGCGCGGGAGCGTCTTGACCAGAAAATAGCGGTGCCGCTTGTAAAACGCGAGCGCCGATGCGTTATCCACCGCGGTTTCCAGAATCACCGCAGGACAACCCGCCGCGCGCATCCGCTCCTCGGCCGCCGCCATCAGTTGGGAACCCAGGCCACTTCGCCGGAATTCGTTCAGAACGTCGATCGTGATGATGTGCCCTGCTTGTTTTCCAGTTTCGGCCACAATGAAGCCCACCGCTGTCGCGCCGTCCTTGCCATTGCGCGCAGCCGGTTCCGCAACCAGCGTAAATGCCCGCGGGCGTCGCATATAAAACAAAAGCTCCGGCTGCGAGTACGAGATCCCGGGCGGGAAACACTTTTGATCGATTTCCCACAGGCGTGGGAAGTCATCCCTTTGAAACTCGCGAATCTGGAAGCGCTGGCTCATCCGGAGCCTTCAGTGTATCGCCGGGATGTCTTTATAAATCATCAAGACAACGGGCTTACCGACCCTCCGCCCGCGGCCACGGCCTCGCTAAAAATTTTGCCTGACCGGCTCTTGCCCTCGCTCATCAATCGGACGTACCATCTCAGTAAACGAGGTCCTCCGTGGGGCGCCTGTTGCTGATCGACGTGTTGGGTGCCATCGTCTCCCTGGGCATCTGGTACTACGCCTTCGCGCGCTATAACCGGCGCCGGGGTGCGGCCGCGCTGCGCTGGGTTCAGATCGCCTGCCGCGGTCGCGGCAAAGTCGTGGAAAGCCGCTGGAATGGAAGTTCCCGCCTGCAGGCCCGCTTTCAATTCCCTTCCCGCTGGTTTGAAAACGCACGCCTGACTCTGGATTTGCGTCCAAGACCTTTGCCCGTGCAATGGCTGCTCAGCCACTGGCGCAAACAAAAAGAGACCCTCACCTTCGAAGCCGATCTGGATTGCCCGCCCAGCTTCCGACTGGAAGTGATGAACCACCGCTGGTGCGGCCACAGCAACGGCAAGCGGACCGACGATGGCCGCTCCTGGGAAATTTCCCGCCCCGGCCCGGTCGTCCTGACCACCCGCGCGCAGTGGACCCAGGAGCTTACGCCGGTGGTAAACGCCCTGATGGCATCCCGGGACCACAATTTCCTGAAAGTCCACTTCCGCCAGGACTCCCCGAATTTCTCGGCGACCGTGGACCTCGACGCGCTGGCCGATCCGGAAGCGGCGTCGGGATTCTTCACCGTGTTGCGGGAACTGGCCGCGGGAGCTTCCGCCAAGCAACTGTAGAACCTTCTCTCATTAGTTTCATTTACATAGCTTTTAGATAATACTAAAACACTACCGTTCGGCGTTAGGGTACGGGTGGATTACGACTCGCGACCGACCCACAGAAGGCTTATTCCCGGCGATTAGAGGCCCAAGGACGAATGATTGCGGCATGGGCGGGTCCAAAGGGCGGGCTTCTTCCGGGATGAGCCCTGAGGGTCTCTGCTGCGAAATTTAGCTTATAGATAACGAAAGGCTGCGTAGCAGAATCATTAAGCAGCATTGGTCTGCCCTATCGATTTCAGCGGCTGAGGTCGGAAGAGAGCCTGGTTGTTGTTTGATCGTCGCGGCAAGGAAGCCTGCGAAGTCAGGCGACACAGGCCTAGCCTGGAGGCTCACGCCCGCTGAGCATGCTGCCGCCCCTCCGGGGCTTGTGTCCGTTTTCATCGCTTACCCAGGGCTACGCCCTGGGCTAATTCTATTCCGCGGCTCCGCCGCTAGCTCTGTTTCTGTGACTGATCTCTAGTTTAGGGACAGATGTTCGTTTCTGTGACTGATCTCTGTCTCTGTGACAGATCTTCTTTTCTGTGACAGATCTCTGTTTCTGTGATCGATCCTCGTTGCTGCGGTCGATCTTCGCGTTCACGAAAAAGCAGCTGGAAACCAGGCTCCAGCCGCTTGGTGCGAAGTTCCTACAGCTCGATGACGACCTGTCACATGACGTCGCCGCGTTTGCGCAGGAACGCGGGCACGTCGAGGTCGTTTTGTTCGAAGTTCGAGACCATCGCCGTCCGCAATGCGTCCAGCGACGCGACTTCCGGCGAAACTTGCTGCAAGCCTGCGGCGGGCTCGGCCGGCACAGAGTCTTGCCTCATGATGCGCTCGGGAGCCGGTTCCGGTTCGAAGGGCGCGGGCTCCGGCTCAGAAAAATCCATGTTGTGCGAGCTCGCGAAGGAAGATGAATGGACCTCCGCCTGGCGCGCGCGCATGGCCGGCACGTCGCGGAAGCCGGTTGCGATCACCGTGATCTTCACGCTGTCCTTCATCTTCTCGTCAAGCACAGCGCCGAAGATGATGTTCGCATCCTCGTGCGCCGCGCTTTGAATAATCGTGCAAGCCTGCTGCACTTCGGCCAGCTTGAGCGAGTTCGAGCCGGTGATGTTGATGAGGATTCCACGAGCGCCATCGATCGCGCCGGCCTCCAGCAGCGGGGACGCAATCGCCTTTTGCGCCGCGTCGGTGGCCCGATGATCGCCGCTGGCGGTGGCCGCGCCCATGACGGCATAGCCCATCGCGGCCATGATGGCCTTCACGTCGGCAAAATCGCGGTTGATGATGCCCGGAATCGTAATGATGTCCGAGATGCCCTGAACGCCTTGGCGCAGGATGTCGTCGGCCACGCGGAACGACTCGAAAAATCCGGCGTTCTCGGCGACGGCGAGCAGTTTTTCGTTTGGAATCACGATGGTGGTGTCGACCGATTCCATCAGCTCGTTGATGCCGCGCTCCGCCTGCGCCATGCGCCGCTTGCCTTCAAACGCAAAGGGCTTGGTGACGACGGCGACCGTGAGGGCGCCCATCTCGCTGGCGAGCGACGCGATGATCGGCGCGGCGCCCGTGCCCGTTCCGCCACCCAGGCCCGTAGTAACGAAGACCATGTCGGCGCCTTCGAGCGCCTCGATGATTTTGTCGGAGTCTTCAAGGGCGGCCTTGCGGCCGACTTCCGGGTTCGCGCCCGCGCCCAGGCCGTTGGTCAGCTTGACGCCGAGCTGAATCTTCACGGGCGCGCGCGACATGCGCAGGGCTTGCAGGTCAGTGTTTGCGACCACAAACTCGATGCCTTCCATGCCGGCATCGATCATGCGGTTAACGGCGTTGCCACCTCCGCCGCCCACGCCGATGACCTTGATCTTGGCGTCGTTGCGCGTGTCTTCGTTGAAGCTGATGCGAATATCGTTATCGTCTTTTCTCATATCCACCACCGTCGAAGATTTTTTGTTTCCCCTGCATTGAAGTAGCGCTTCGACCGGGTCGGCCTCCCGGTCAGTTGAACTGCTAGGCTCCCTTTTTCGCGAACATGGCTTTGATTTTTGAACTCCAGCGATCGTCCTGAATCCCGCGGGCAACCCGTGCCCTGTGTCCGTAGTAGACCAATCCCAACAGCGTTGCGAATTCCGGTTCGGCCAGTTCGACCGGCATCTTGGCCAGCGGCACCGGCCACGACAGCCTGACCGGCTTGCGCAGCACCGACTCGGCAATGTCGAGCAGGCCCGAAAGTCTTGATCCGCCTCCACTGAGCACGACGCCTGCGATGCAGGCTTCAAACATCCCACTCTGCCGCATGGCCTCGCGCACCATCTCGCACAATTCGCGCGCGCGCGGCTCGAGAATTTCGCCCAGCAAGCGCTGCGGGAGCAGCCGGGATGGGCGATCGCCGACCGACGGCACTTCCACTTCATTGCCTTCAGGAATCAGCGTCACGATGGCATTGCCGTAGAGCTTTTTCAGTTTTTCGGCTTCGTTCACCGGAGTGCAAAGTCCGACGGAAAGATCGCTGGTGAAGTGGTCGCCACCGAGCGGAATCACACCGCTGTAGGCGACCGCGCCCTGGTGAAAGATGGCAAGTTCGGTCGAGCCCGCCCCGACGTCGGCTAGGCAGACTCCCAAGTCGCGCTCGTCGGAGCGCAACACCGCGTCCGCGCACGCCAGGGGCTCAAAGACCGTGTTGTCGACATGCACTCCCGCACGATTGACGGCGGTCACAACGTTCTGGGTAGCGCTCGAAGCGGAAGTTACCATGTGCACGCGAACCTCGAGGCGTGCCGCCATCATGCCCAGAGGATCGTGCACGCCAGCCTGCTCGTCGAGAATGAATTCCTGCGGCAGCAGGTGCAGAATTTCGCGATCCGCAGGTAACTGAAGCGAACGCGCCTTATCGACCGCGAGGCGAATTTCTTCCCGCGCAATTTCACGAGGACGCGAGCCGAACGTCACTCCTCCGTGCGTGTTCAGTCCGCGTACGTGCGAACCCGCCACGCCCACTACCGCGTGCTCGACGGGGGCCCCCGCCGTATCTTCCGCCGCTTCCACCGCTTTTTGAATGGACGCTACTGCTTTCTCCAGATCGACAATGACGCCCTTCCGGGATCCCCGCGATTCCGCGATGCCGTGACCGCGATACCGCAAGCCGTTTTCGGTGATCTCCGCCACCAAGGCGCACGTCTTGGCGCTCCCTACATCGATTACGTTCAGAAAATTTCCCTGCTGGTTCGCCATGCCTATGGGTGGTCCTGTTGATCGTGATTTTTCGCGACCGCTGCGCTCGGCTTTTTCTTGCTTGGTGCTGACACGGGCCGCGCGGCGCCGCTCGCCGCCGCCTTGGTGGTCGTGCTTTTGACAACGGGTTTCTTGTTTGGGTCCGAAGTCGCGGGCTTGGCGGCCGCCTTGGGCGCGGCTTTCTTCACTCGAGCCTTGGGCTTTGCTTTCCGGTGCGGTGTTCTCTTCGCAGCCGGCTTGGCCGGAGGCGGAGTAAACGACGCCTTCTCCCACTGCGGCTTGTCGAGCTTCACGGCCGGAGTCTCGGGAACGGACGGCTTCCTGGTCGGAATGACATGAATCAGCGCCGCCGTCTTCACGCCCGCGGCCATAGCAGCCTTGGCCGCGGCCGGAGTGATGGGCGGAGCCTTGGCCGTCGCCTGGTTATCAGGATTCACGATGATCTGCCGGTCGTAACGCAGATCGACCGACTCCAGCTTCTCGAACTGCTGCCGCCAACCCTGCACATGCGACACATAAATCTTGTAGCGGCTCAGGAAGTCGGCGGAGCCCAGGTGAATCAGCACCGCGCCCGCGGGATCGTTGGCCAGCACTTTCACATCGTCCGGATCGGAGATGTCGACTTCGCTCAGTTCCTGCGAGTAGTGACCGCCGTCGGCATCGAGCTCGCGCAATAGCTGGTTGTAGATTTTCATGCGCGCCGAGCGGGTCGAAAGCGGCTCGCCGGCATTCATGCCCACGATCACCGGGAAAGAAAACTTCTGCTTGCCCGTACTCGGCAACTCCATCAACGTGCCGCCCGCGTCGATCAGCGAGATCCGGGATCCGACGCGCGCGAACGCAATCGGAGTGCGCTCGCGGATTTCAATCTGCAGACGGTTGGGCACGAAGCGCATGACACTGGCCGACTCGACCCACGGAATCTTCTCGAGTTGCGCTTTGCGCTCGCTGAGCGGGATGAAGAAGATGTTGCGTCCGATGTCGCCGCCCATGACTTCCATGATCTGGGCGCGGGGCACGTTGTGCGTGCCGTTGACTTCAATGTCGTCGCTCGATTCGATCCGGAAACGCCAGTTGCGCTCGCCATACTGATAAAGCTCGGCGCCAAACACGCCCGCCACGCAGGCCAATACCAGGGCGGCTGCTGACCAGCCCAGCAGGTGCAAAGTCTTTTTCGGAAGAGGGCCGCGCCGGACCGGAACACGCTTTTGTCCGCGCAGAAAAGGGGATTCTTCCTCCACGTCAAGGTCGACCAGGCGCGCGTCGTCCAACCCGCGCTCCGGTTCCCCCGGCGGAGGGTACAACTCTTCCTGCAAGATGGTGGGGCTCGTTTTCCGCGCCATCAAATCAGGTAGTTGTCGAAGAAAATCGCTGAGCGGAATTAACTATAACTGCTTTTTGTGGATTGAGATAGACAAAATCTTGGTTCGATGGACCGATTTTTCCAACGCTGCCGCCGGGAGCCGCAGAAATTGTCTGCGACACTTGTGGTTGATAAAAAAAACGCACGGCCCGTTTAGATGGGGCCGTTTCCATGTGACTCCGGCATCGAGTCAAGATCCGGAAGGTCCGGAATCTGGATGTCGGGGATGTTCGACAAATCAATTCTCGGAAGGTCGGGCATGTTAACCACGACTTTCGAGAATCCGGCACAATTGCTGAACTGATTGGCGCGGTCGATCGAGATCATGCGGACCTTGTCCATTTTCATCTGCGCCAGGGCGAGCTTTTGTTGGACTCTGGCCTGTGCCAGTTGCTCACGCACGTGAGCCATTGCGATCCGACGCTGCGCGCGGGCAACCCGATCGCACACGATCTTGTTCTCGACACTCTCGAGCGCGGTCCCGGTGCGGCCGAACGAATCACCGAACGTGTCCGTGTTACGGCCCAGCATGACTTCCGCCATCGCCAGGAAACGCTGTCCCCGTAAAGTGACACGCTCCACGGCGGCGGTCGCGCGGTCGGCGAGCACGTGCGCCCAGCCCAACTGGCCGTCCTGATACGCTCCATTCAATCCCAGGGCAAGAACGCCCGCCGTCAGCCAGTACCACGCTTTTTCCGATCGCATAACCCACTCCTGAACCTGTACTGATTGCTTTAGACGAAGAGGCCGAGACTTTGTTAGGGGTAGATACGTGGAAGATTCAGGAAAAGTTGCCAGGGAATAATCTCTGCAAGTCTCGCTTTGAGACGCGACTTGCTTCCATCATAAGGCTCACATAGACAATAACTTAACCGGAAGGACCGACAGGTTGCCGCGACTGTAGTTTTTCCACAATCATCGGTCCCAGCTGCGAGACGTTGCCCGCACCCAAGGTCAGGATCATGTCGCCGTCCTCGGCTTCGGAAGACACGGACTCGGCGACCTCCGCGAAAGACGGGCCGTAGCGAACTCTCTGGCCGGACGCTTCCTGAATTCGTGTGGCCAGGATTTCTGCCGAGATGCCCTCGATGGGCTTTTCGCTGGCCGCATAGATGTCGAGGATGCGGAGCGTGTCGGCGTCCTGGAATGCGGTGGCGAAGTTTTCCAACAACTCCTGTGTGCGGGTGTAGCGGTGTGGTTGGAAGACTACGTGAATCTTGCGGAAGCCGCACTGCTTCGCTGCGGCCAGGGTGGCTTTGATTTCGGTTGGGTGATGTCCGTAGTCGTCGATCACGGTGATGCCGCCGGCTTTTCCCTTGAGTTGAAATCGGCGATCGACTCCGCGAAAGTTTTCGAGAGCGGTGCGTATGATTTCGACGGGAATCTCGAGCCCGATTCCGGCTGCGATGGCCGCGGTCGCGTTCAGGACGTTGTGGGCGCCGGGCACGTGGAGCACGAACTCATCGAGCTGCTTCGCGCGGTAACTGACCCGAAAATAGGTCAGGGGGCGATGCTCCCCGGGCTGTTGCTCGATTTTTCCCGGACGGATAAGAAAGTCGGAACCTCGTCGCGTTCCGTAGGTGACCACTCGTCTTTGAACCTGGGGCAGCAGTTTGCGCAGGATGGGATCATCGTTGCAGGCTACGATCATTCCGTAGAAGGGCACGCGGTCCATGAATTCCAGAAAGGTCTGGCGGACATCGCGCATGTTGCGGTAGCAGTCCATGTGCTCGCGGTCGATGTTGGTCACGATCGACAGGATCGGGGATAGCTTCAGGAACGAACGATCGCTCTCGTCGGCCTCGGCGACCAGGTATTGCGATTTGCCGAGGCGGGCGTTCGAGCCCATGGCATCGACGCGGCCACCCACGACCACGGTCGGGTCGAGACCACCCGCAGCCAGGACTGCCGCGACCATCGAGGTGGTGGTCGTCTTGCCATGCATGCCGGCGATGGCTATGCCGTACTTCAGACGCATGAGTTCAGCGAGCATTTCCGCGCGCTGAATGACCGGGATGTGAAGTTTGCGGGCTTCAGCGACCTCCGGGTTGTCGGGGGAAATGGCGGAACTGGTGACGATGACTTCCGCGCCGGCAACGTTTTCAGCGGTGTGCCCCTCGAAAATGGTCGCCCCGAGAGTCGCGAGCCGTTGGGTGACCGCGGAACTTTTCAGATCAGAGCCGGAGATCTTGTAACCGAGATTCAGCAGCACCTCGGCAATACCACTCATGCCGATGCCACCGATGCCTACGAAATGGATGCGCTGAATTTTGGCGAACATGGCGAAGCATGTCTAGTGTAGCGCGGGCGCCCTCGCCCGAGAGACTTTGGATGCCTGATAGTCCGAAATCACCGCGGCGCATTGAAGGTTCTCACGCGTTTCTGGGACGGAGAACCTTGTCCGTGAACCTAAGGAGAAGAATTTCTTCAGGGTCGAGCCATCACACTGGAAGGCGGGGTCCTTCGACTGCGTTCGACTGGGCCTCACTCGCCCAGCATCACAAGTTTGATGGAGGCTGTTCCGGAATCAGATTCTCCTCCGTGATCAGATCCTGATCCGGGAGTCGATCAGTTCCTCCACGATGGCGGCGATTTCTTCTACTGCCTTGGGTGGGCCAGGGACTCTGGCGGCGGCTGACATCATTTGCAGGCGGCTCGAGTCCTCGATTAGCGCGGTGATTGTATCGACCAGGTAGGCGGATTCCAGCTTCGACTCTTCCACCACCACGGCGGCGCCGGCGCGTTCGAGCGCGCGGGCATTTACGTTCTGGTGGTCGTCGGCAGCGCGGGGGAAGGGGACGAAGATTGCAGGCTTGCCGGCGGCGGTGATTTCTCCAACGGTGCTGGCGCCGGAGCGGCAGACCAGCAGGTCGGCGCGCGCGAACATTGCGGGCATGTCGTCGATGAACTTGTGGACTTCTCCGGAGATGCCGGACTGGCTGTAGGCGGCATGGACGCGATCGAAGTCGCGCTCTCCGGTCTGATGCACGATGTGCAGCCCGGGCGCTCTCGCTGCCAGACCGAGCAGGGAGTCCATCATGGCTTCGTTGATGGCGCGCGCCCCCTGGCTTCCGCCAAAGACCAGCAAGGTTGGCTGGATACCGGCAGGCTTGGTTGGGATTTGAAAAAAAGCAGGCCTGACGGGAACACCGGTGACGTGGCAGTTCGGAAAATACGTACAGGTTTCTTCAAAGTGGACGGCGGCGGCCGAAACCCAGCGGGCGACCATGCGATTCGCAAAGCCCGGCACAACGTTCGGCTCGAAGGCGATGGTCGGAATGCCCCGCATGATGGCAGCGGCCATGGCTGGGCCGGACGCGTATCCGCCAACGCCGATGACGACGTCAGGATGGAACTCGCTGAGCATACGGCGCGAATTCCAGATGGCGCGCGGGAGATCGAGCGAGGTCTTCAGCCGGGTGGCGAGGCTCACGTTCTTGAGGGCACCCACCTGCACCAGGCGCAGTTCGAAGCCCGCGGCGGGAACGAGGCGGTTTTCCATACCGCGCGGCGTCCCGATGAAGAGCAGTTCGGCGGCATACGTTTTTTTCAGTTGTTGGGCGATGGCGAGCGCGGGAATGACGTGTCCACCGGTGCCGCCGCCCGCGATGATCACGCGCATGAGGTCATTTTAGCCGCGAGCTACGAGCCGCGAGCTACGCGCTTCGAGCTACGAGCAAGCAATTGCGATTTTGATCTCGCCTATCGAGTCGCCCACACCTAGGTCCGTGCTCTCGCGTGATTGCTCGGAGCTCACAGCTCGAAGCTCGCAGCTCATTCCGCTTGCTTCGAAATATTCAGCAGCACTCCTACGCACCCTAACATGACGAACAGCGACGATCCACCGTAAGAGACGAAGGGGAGCGGTATGCCCTTGGTCGGCATCAAGCCCAGGACTACGCTGATGTTGATGAAGGCCTGCAGGATGATCATGCTGGTGATGCCGACTGCGAGAAATCTTCCGAACAGGTCGCTGGTGCGCAAGGCGGTCCGGATTCCTCGCCATAGGAAAATCGCAAACAACGCCGCTACGAACAATGCGCCCACCAGTCCGAGTTCCTCGGCGGTCACGGCAAAAATGAAGTCGGTGTGCGGCTCCGGCAGATAGAACAGCTTCTGCTTGCCTTCCATCAGGCCGAGGCCGGTCAAGCCGCCGGTGCTCACGGCAATCAGCGATTGAATGATGTGAAAGCCGCTGCCCCTGGGATCGGCGTACGGATTCCAGAAAGCCAGGATTCGGTCGCGCCGCCAGCTCACGTGAAAGAGCAGGAAATACAGCGGCAGCAGGGACGCGGCAAATCCGTATGCGAAATAGCGCAGCTGCATTCCGGCCACGAACAGGATGGCCGCCGTGATGCCGGCGCAGGCAATGGCGGTGCCGAGATCGGGCTGGGCGACGATCAGCAACAGAAAAACCAGTGTCGGTACGATCGCCGGGAGCAGCGTGTTCTTCCAGTCTTCGATCGCCTTGGTGCGGCTCTCCAGGAAAAACGCCAGGAACAGGATTAAGGCGGGCTTGGCAAGTTCCGACGGCTCTAACGAGAAGCCGCCCCAGCGGATCCAGCGATGCGTGTTGTGCGACCGGTCGAGCAGGAACACGCTGAGCAGCAGGAGCGTAGTCACGGCCAGCAACGAGAAAACCACACCTGGATGCTTGTAGCGGCGGTAATCGATCTTCATCGCCACCAGCATGGCCAGAATGCCGGCGACGGCCCAGAACAACTGTTTGAGAACAAACGTGTACGGCGAGCCGAAGCGCTCCTTCGCCATGACCGCGGACGCGCTGAAGACCATCACCAGGCCGATGAAAACCAGCAGCATCGTGACGGTGAACAGCCATCGATCGACGCTGACGCGCTTGGCCATGAATTTTTATTTCAACACGGAGTCAGGGAGGGCGGAGTGTTTTTGGTTAGGAAGTTAAGACCGAGTGCTGACTAGTTTGGTTCATGCGCAACCGGTTGTGGAGAGAGTTGGGAACTCATACCCTCGCAGGTTGCGTTTGAAGGGCTTGCACGGTCTCCTTGAAGACTCGTCCCCTGTGGTTGTAGCTCTGAAACTGGTCGAAGCTGGCGCAGGCAGGGGCTAACAGGACGATGTCGCCGGGTTGAGCCACCGCCGCGGCCCGGCGGATGGCATTCTCGAGGGTCTCGGCGTGCACGATCTCGGCGGCGCCTTTGATGTGTGATTCAATCTTTTCCGCCGCCGCGCCGATCGTATACACACGCTTCACACGCTCGCGCAGCAGATCATTCAGCACGGTGTAGTCACTGCCCTTATCTTTACCGCCGAGAATCAGGTGAATGTTTTTCGGGAAAGATTCCAGCGCTTTGATGGTGGCGTCGACGTTGGTGGCCTTCGAGTCGTTGAAGTACTCGACCCCTTTGATGGTTGCGACGTACTCCAGCCGATGTTCAACGGCCTTGAAATTCTTAATCGCCTCGCGGATTTTCGCCGGCTCGCAGCCCATGAGGCCTCCGGCGCAGACCCCGGCCAGCACGTTCTCCACATTATGGGCGCCCTTCAGGGGGATTTCGCTGACCAGCATGATTTCGCGCTGGCCGGTGGCATCGCGGAAAAGAATCTTCCCGCCCCGCACGAAGGCACCTTGCTGAACTTCCTGCTTGCGACTGAACCAGAACACCTGCGCCCGGGTACGATCGCGCAAGGTGCGGCAGGTGGGGTCATCTTCGTTCAGCACGGCAAAATCGTCGGGCCGCTGATTTTCGAAGATACGGGCTTTCGCGTCTACATACGTCTGGAAGGTGCGGTGGCGATCAAGGTGGTCGGGGGTGATGTTGAGCACGACTGCCACCTTGGGACGGAACGTCTGAATCGTCTCCAGCTGAAAGCTGGAAATCTCGAGGACGAATATGGTTTCTTTGGTAGCGGCTGCGATCAAAGAGATAGCGGGCGTGCCGATATTGCCGCCGACGGCGACCGGAAGACCTCCGGCGGCGAGAATTTCGCCCGCCAGGGTGGTAGTCGTGGTTTTGCCGTTCGAGCCGGTGATGGCAACGATCGGTCCCGTCAGGTTTTGCGCCGCCAGTTCGATTTCGCCGATGACGGGCTCGCCTGAGGCGCGGGCCTGCACCAGGGGAGGCGCGTCCACGGGAACTCCCGGGCTGACGACAATCAGGTCCTGGCCGCGGAAGGTGCGTTCGCCATGGCCGCCGGTTTCGACGGTGATGCCATGATCGAGCAGAACTGGGATCTCTTCGCGCAACTGGTCAGGGGACTTGGTATCGGAGACGGTGACGCGAGCGCCGCGCTCTTTGAGGAATAGTGCGGACGCGACTCCAGACTTGCCGAGCCCAACGACGAGGACGCGCTTGTTGTTCAGATCCACGCAGTCAAGTTTTACCACAGAGTCACAGAGACACAGAGAAAACCCTGATTGGTCCTCTCAGTGGCTCCGTGTCTCTGTGGTGAGTAATTTTCTAGCGCAGTTTCAGAGTTGTCAGGGCAAACAGCGCGAACACCAGCGACGCAATCCAGAAACGCACAATCACCTTGGATTCGGACCAGCCCATCAGTTCGAAATGATGATGGATGGGCGCCATCTTGAATATTCTCTTCTTGCGCAATTTGTACGAGGCGACTTGCAGGATCACAGACAGAGCCTCGATCACAAACACGCCGCCGATGAAGGGCAAAAGCAGTTCCTGCTTGATCATAACGGCGACTGTTCCAATAGCCCCACCCAAGGCCAGCGAACCCACGTCGCCCATGAAGACTTCAGCCGGATGCGCGTTGTACCAGAGAAAGCCGATCGCCGATCCGACCATGGCACCGCAGAATATGGTCAACTCGCCCACTTGCGGCATACGCTGCAGTTCGAGATAGGAAGCGAACGTCGCGTGACCGCTGACGTAGGTCAGAACCGTCAAGGCTCCAGCGGCAATCACAGTGCATCCGATAGCCAGCCCGTCGAGCCCATCCGTAAGATTTACGGCGTTGCTTGAGCCCACGATCACAATGCACACGAAAATCACAAACGGGATAAAGGCCAGCGGCCAAAGGTGCGGATTATGCACCCAGCGCTCGATGACCAGATCGGGCCGAAACTGCTTGATAAACGGGACGATCAGCTTGGTGGAATACATGCCGCGGGACTGCATGACGATCAGAGCGCCCGCGATCAGAAGGCTAGTCAAAATTTGCAATCCGAGTTTGGCGCGTGCCGTCAGACCCAGATTGCGACGCTGGACCACCTTTATATAGTCGTCGGCAAAGCCGATGGCAGCGAAGGCACACGTGGAAGCGATGGCGAGCCAGACAAACACATTGCTGAGATCGGCCCACAGCAGCGTGGGGACGACGATCGCAATCGCGATCAGCAGGCCTCCCATGGTGGGAGTGCCTGCTTTTTTCTGATGAGCCTTGGGGCCTTCTTCCCGGATGTACTGGCCGATTTGAAATTCGCGCAGGCGGTTGATGACCATCGGCCCAACGATCAGTCCGGTGAACAAGGCGGTCAGGCTGGCAAAGGCAGTGCGAAACGTCAGATAGCGGAAAATTCGGAATGGCGGGAAGTAATGATAAAGCTTGACGAATAGCAGCCAGTAAAGCAATCGTCCTCCAGAACCGGTCGTTGGTCGTTGGCTATCGGTCGTTGGCCACGGGAGACAAAGCAGACACCCTCCGCGGAACCAATACAAGCCAACTACTGACCACTAATTTCTCTCCACTTTTCCAGAGCCTTCTCCAGTTTCACGCCTCGTGACGCTTTGAGCAGCACGACATCTCCGTCCCGCGTTTCATTCGCCAGCCACTCGCCGGCTTCTTCCGATGTGGCCACAAATTCTGCCCGCGTCCCCGCTGCTTTAGCCGCATCCACCATGTTCTGGGCCAGGCCGCGAACTCCCAGAAGCACATCGATCCGTGCTGCCGCGATCTGGCGCCCGGCCGAACTGTGCATCTCCGGACCTGCAGGTCCCAGTTCCAGCATCTCACCGGCAACCACGATCCGCCGTTTCGCAGGCATCGAGGCCAGCGCATCGACCATGGCTTGCAGAGCTTTTGGATTGGAATTGTAACAATCGTTGATGACGCGGATGTTACCCACTTGGACGACCTGTCCGCGTTTGTCGGCAGCCTTCAGCGTTGCCAGGGTCGCAACCGCATTCGACAGATTAATTCCCCGATCGAGAGCGACGGCCAGGGCGGCCAGGGCGTTCGAAACGTTGTGGGCACCAACCAGGGGCAGGACAACGTGTTCGCGGACACCCTTTACCTCAACATCAAAAGTGGTGCCTTCGGCGCCGCGAGACTGAATGTTCTCGGCCCGCAATGTGGCCGAAGCTTGCGTGCCATAAAGCACTACTTTCCCTTTAAAGTCGCGTCCGAATTGAGAGACGTACTCATCGTCCGCATTCAGGACGGCTGTTCCTCCGGGGGGCAGGGATTCGATCAATTCGTACTTGGCCCGCGCAATGGCGCCCACGGATTCGAAGTACTCCAGGTGAACAGGCGCCACAACCGTGACCACTCCGATTTCCGGTTGCGCGATCTTCGCCAAAGCTGCAATCTCGCCGGCGTGCGACATGCCCATTTCGATCACGGCTACCTCATGGTCCGGTTCCAGCTTGAGAAGCATGAGGGGCAGCCCGAAATGATTGTTGAAATTGCCTTCCGACTTCAATACGCGGAAGCGGCTGGCCAGCACGTGGGCGATGGCTTCCTTGGTGGTGGTCTTGCCGGCGGATCCGGTGACCCCAACCACGGGCTTACCCCAAAGGCGTCGAACGGCGGTCGCCAGCGTCTGCAGAGCGACCAGTGTGTCGTCGACCGCAAGCAGACAGGTTTTGACCGAGTAGCGAGCCAGTTGATCCTTGCGCACTACGGCGGAGACCGCGCCTCGTTCCAGGGCCTGCTGCACGAAGTCGTGGCCGTCGAGACGCTCGCCCTGGACTGCGAAAAAGAGTTCACCCGGCTGAATGGTTCGAGAGTCGATGGAGTACCCGGTCGCAACCTCCTTCAGTTCGCATTCGCCAGTTGCGTTGAGGAACTCTTCGATTCGAGCCAAGGCCAGCTTCATGCTTTTCGACCTGCTCCGGCGGTCGCCGTCCGGCACTCATAGCCGCATTTTCCCAGGACCTCGCGGGCTACTTCCACATCGTCAAAGGGGAGCGAGCCAGCGCGGGAAATCTGCACTTTTTCGTGGCCTTTGCCGGCAATCAGCACGATGTCGCCAGGCCGCGCTTCAGCGATAGCGAAGTCGATTGCGACCCGTCGATCCGGCTCCATGGCATATTTTGCGCCTGAGCGCTGCAGGCCGACCACCGCATCGTTCATGATGGCGAGCGGGTCTTCGCTGCGCGGATTGTCCGACGTCAAGACCGCAAAGTCGCTGCCTTTGCCGGCAGCTTCGCCCATCAGCGGACGCTTGGCGCGATCGCGATCGCCCCCGCACCCAAAAACTGTGATGATCCGGCCCTTTTGTCCGGCTCGGGTCACGAATTCGCGGGCTAAGGCAGTCAGGTTTCGGAGGGCATCGTCGGTGTGAGCGTAGTCAACCACTACCGTGAATGGCTGACCGCAGTCGACTCGCTCGAAACGACCGGGCACCCGCATCAGAGCGGCCACGCCAGCGGCGATTTCCTTGGCTGAACAGTTTCGCGCCGCGGCGGCGGCAGACGCGGCGAGGATGTTGTAGACGTTCACCTTTCCGATCAGGGGAGAGAAGATGGGGATCGTTCCGCCCGGGGTCGCCATGTCAAAACGCGTGCCGCGTGAAGTGATATCCACGTTTTGGGCATGAAAGTCGCCGGTGGCCCAACCATAGGTCAGGACTTTCGACCCGGCTTTCTTGCTGATCGCAGCCAGCTTCACGCCATAATCGTCGTCGGCGTTAAGGACGGAGACGCGGGGCGCCTCAGTGCCGCAGCCTTCAAAGAGAATTCGCTTGGCATCAAAATACTCTTCCATTGTGCGATGGTAGTCGAGGTGGTCGCGCGTCAGGTTGGTGAAGACTGCGACATCAAAGGGAATCGCGAACACACGTTGCTGGGCGAGGGCGTGCGAGGAGACTTCCATGACCGCCTCGGTCGCACCCTGGCCGATTCCTTCCGCCAGCATCTGATTGAGTTCAAGCGATTCGGGCGTGGTGTGCAGCGCAGGCAGGACTTTGCCCGCGACATGATATTCGATGGTGCCTACCAGCAGATTCTTCCGACCGGCGGTGTTAAGAATCGATTCCAGCAGGAATGTTGTCGTGCTCTTGCCGTTGGTTCCGGTCACACCGGTGATCGCAAGACGCTCGGCGGGCTGCTTGTAGAAGTTTGCGCTCAGCCTTGCCAACGCACGACGTCCGTGAGGGACCAGGGCCCAGGCAACCCCGGGGCGAACTCTCTCCGTTGCAGAATCCGTCACGATCGCCACCGCTCCCGCTGCGATGGCCCGGTCAATGAATTGATTGCCGTTGCTGGTCTCACCCTGTATGGCAACGAAGAGGTAGCCCGGCTTCACCCGACGCGAGTCGTAGGCGAGGCCTGCGACGCTGGCGTCGCCGCTCTGGGATAGTACTTCTGCCCCCTGCAGGATCTGCTCAAAGGTCATTGCAGTGATTCTAGTGCATGTTGGAGGTGGGACACCCGCTACCTGAAAACAGGAGAAAACTGCAAAGCCACATCCTGGCCGATCCAAGGCACCTGGAACTCAGCGTCCAAACTTGACGATCACGCGTGAACCCGCCGTAACATGCGTTCCGGGCAGTGGAAATTGCTCGCGCGCAAGGCCGCTGCCCACGGGATTGAGTTCCAAACCACTATCCTGTGCGGTCTCTATCGCTCCTCGAACGCTTTTGCCAAGGAACGACGGCACCTCGATGCCCCCTTGTTCGACGTCGAGGACGACGGTGCCGTTTGAGGGCGGAGGCTCGGGCGCTTCCTTAATGGGAGCTACGGCCGCCACAGGCGGGCGCGCAGGCGGCACCCTCTCCTTCAGTGCCGCAGGCATCACGACGCCTTGCGCAGCGGAAGGCTTCGGTGGCGCAGGCAGGGGTGTAGTGTCAACCGGTGCGCTGTCGCCTAATTCGAGCGCCGATCCGAAGTGATCCGGCGAGCCTTCGTCGAGATCGGAGTCCTTCACCTTGTTCTGTGCCAGCCAGACCTGGCGATTTGGCGGCAGAGGCAGATCGTGCGGCACGTGCATGTACTCGAGTACCTGCTGCGCAACGCGCTGAAATACGGGCGCCGACACCTGCCCGCCCTGGTGCAGTCCGACCGGGGAATCGAGGATCACGGCGACCGTCACCGCGGGATTGTTGATAGGTGCGAAGCCCGCGAACGACGCGACGTACTTGGTGCGCGAGTAGACTCCCGTAGTCGGGTCCACCTTCTGACCGGTGCCGGTCTTGCCAACTGCCGTGTAGCCTTCGAGGGCAGCCCTTCTTCCCGTGCCATGCAGGACCACGGCGCGCATCATCTGCCGCATCTGCGCGGCGGTGAACGAGGAGATGACTCGCCGCTCCTGCTGTGGATGAAAGACGACGGCCTGCGGCGCGTTTTGCGGCGCGGTAGTCGTCGCCACGATGCGCGGCGCGACCCAGACACCGTCGTTCGCGAAGGTTGAAACCATGGCCGCAAGCTGTACTGCCGAGACGCCGATCTCCTGTCCAATCGAGATGGCGCCGATGGAAACCTTCGACCAGCGATTGACGGGCTTGGTCATGCCGCGCGTCTCGCCGGGCAATTCAATTCCGGTCTGCTGGCCGAAGCCGAACGCGCGGATGTACTTGTAGAACCGGTCCTCGCCCAGGCGCAGTGCGATCTTGACCGAACCTACGTCGCTGGATTCCGCCAGCACGTCGCTCACGGTAAGCACTCCGTGCTTCTTGCTGTCGCGGATACGCATGCCGTTGATCACGATGGAACCCATCTGGCAATCGAACAGTTCTTCAGGTCTGGTGAGCTTTTCTTCCAGCGCGCCGGAGATCGTGACCAGCTTGAAAGTCGATCCGGGCTCGTAGATGTCACTCACCGCCCGGTTCTTCATGGTTTCGTTCTTGATTTCTTTCTTGATGTTCGGGTTGAAGGTGGGGCGATTGGCGAGCGCGAGAATTTCCCCGGTGTGCGGATTCTCGACAATCACGGTGCCGGCAATAGCTTGCGTTTCTTTGATTGCCTGTTCAAGTTCGCGTTCGGCGATGTATTGAATTTTTTCGTCGATGGTGAGAACGAGATTGTCGCCGGCTTCCGGTTCCTTCTCGATGCGCGCAAACCACTTTTTGCGGGCATCGACCGAAATCTGCATGCGGCCCGGCTGCCCCTTGAGCTGATCGTTGTATTCGCGCTCAATGCCGCTCAGGCCTTCGTCATCGGTGCCGACATAGCCCAGCACCTGGGCCGAGAGCTCTCTCTTGGGATAGAAGCGCTTTGATTCTTTCTGGAAATGAATGCCCTGCAGGTTGAGGGCGCGAATGCGATCAATGACGTCGGCGTTGGCCTTTCGCGCGACCCAGCAGAAAGTCTTGTGAGCCCGGCAATCGGCCAGCACCATGCGCGCGTCGCCGCCGCTGATGCGCGTAATCAGAGAGATGGCATTCGGCAGATCGGGAACCTCGCTGGGGACGGCAAAGGCCGAGTCGACCAGGATCGACATGGCGAGCGCGTTGCCCTGCCGGTCGTAGATGATGCCACGCTTGGCGGAGACGTTTACGGCGCGCTGCTGCTGCTTGTCGGCGCGTTGCTGGAAATCCCCGTAGCAGAAAATCTGAAGGTAAACCAGGCGCAGGCAGATGGCGCAGAACCACAGCAGAAGCAAACCTCCCAGAAGATACAACCGGTGATTGGTGCCATTGCGGGAGATCGCCACGATCAGTTCCTCTTGCCGTTTCTGTCAGAGACAAACATGGCGACCCACCAGACATCGGAGGCCGCCAAATAGTGTTTCTCGGGGAAGGGCACATCCTCTCCGAGCCGAAAGCCGGCTTTTGCTATCGTGCCGAGACCACTCCGATCGGAGTTATACTCGCCATAACTGGCTCACCCGCGTCAGCCGATGCGTCCAGGTGCATTACTTGTCCGGCTTGCGGAGATTGCAATCCCAGTTTTCTCGCCATCGCATCGATCCGCTCCGGATTACGCAGGGACGCATCTTCCAGATGAAGCTCGCGATTCATCTCCACCATGCCGTCGCGTTGAATCTTCAGCGATTCGATCTGATAGCCGTATTCAATCGCCTTGAAATGCTGCCAGGCGTACGTCATCACCAGGAGGAACAGGCAGCCGAGCGCGAAACCAAACTGGCGCATCTCGCGGGCGCGGCGCGGATCCTCCACCTTCACCAGGCGCGAGTTGTCGATGACCTTGTTGAAGTAGATCTCGGGCGTGCCGATCCAGAAAGAAGGCCGCCGGCCCGATGCCGCCAATTCGTGCATGGACGCTGCCGCTGCCATCTAGGCCACCCCGAGGAGTTCGGCTTCGATGGTTGCGTTCGAATGCTGGCTTGCATACCAGCGCTCCAGTTCGCTGTCCCGTTCATTGCCGCGCACGCGAGCTTCGGTCCGCTCGACCACTGCCATTAGTTCGCTGATGAGTGTTCCGGTGTACATGGCCCTGACTCCCTGTCCTGCCTTGAAATTTCTCTCCGGGACAGCAGCGAGAGATCGGCAGGATTCTTCTGTTTTTTTTAAACCTTGCCCCGGCACGCCTTCCCTGGTGCGTGCCGGGCTTTACCACAATCTGCCCCAACGCGAGAAGCGGTCACGTCGGGGGCCCCGGCGGGTTCTCCGGAGCGAAACTCTTGTTTACCTCAGGGGCTAAAGCCCCCACCTCTTTTTCAGGCTCGTTTCGGCGCGCCTGAAGCCGCGCCCTTTCAAATCTCATTTGATTCTCACGACGCGTTGTTCAGTCGTGTCTTTCAAATTCGTTCGGCGGCTCGCAGTTTCGCGCTGCGCGACCGCGGATTGCGATCGATCTCTTCCTGGCTAGCGGTCACCGGCTTTTTCGTCAGCAACTTGTAGTGACCATGCTTCACTCCTTCGCGGAGGGCATCTTTCACGATGCGGTCCTCCAGCGAGTGGAAACTGATGATCACCAGCCTGCCTCCGGGCTTCAAAATCTGCGGGGCTGCCTGCAGCAAATCCCGCAAGTCGTCGAGCTCACGGTTTACGACGATTCGGAGAGCCTGAAAGGTCCTGGTCGCTGGATGAATCCTTCTGTCGTACTTGTCTTTACCCCGATTCATTGGCCGGGCCGCGGCTGAAACGATCTCCGCAAGTTGCGCGGTAGTGCGTATCGGCCGCGACCGGACAATGGCTCTGGCGATTCTCCGCGACCTCCTTTCCTCACCGAATTCGTAAATCAGGTTGGCAAGTGTGACCTCGTCGACCTGATTTACCACTTGTTCGGCGGTCTCGCCGGACAGCGTGTTCATGCGCATGTCCAACGGTCCTTCCGCCTGAAAACTGAATCCGCGCTCGGCGTTGTCGAGCTGCAGGCTGCTGACACCCAGGTCGGCGAGAATGCCGTCGACGCTAGAGTCGCTAGTCGCTAGTCGCTGGTCGTTAGCTAAATCCGCAAACGATCCGTGAACGAACTCGATGGTCGGCCAGTCCGCTTCGCTAGCGACTGGCGACTGAAGACTGGCGACTGCCTTCTCTAGCGCGGACTGGTCCTTATCGACCGCAATCAAATGACCCGGTGCGCCGAGGCGTCTTGCGATTTCGTAACTGTGCCCGCCCAGGCCCACCGTGGCGTCGATATACGTCCCACCCCGCCGGATGGCTAGAAAATCGATCGCTTCTTTTAAAAGAACCGGTACATGGCCACGCTTTCCACCATGCCCCCGCTCGGGGGTATTTGTTCCAGAACCCTCGTCCACTAGATGCCCAGTTCGTCGAGCGTCTTCTCATCGTCCGTGGTGAACTGTTCGGTCTCGATCTCCGTCTGCAACGCCTGCATGTTGCGCACTTCCAAATGGGTTAGGTTGCCGAGCACTGCCACTTCGCCCTTGATAATCGCGTTCTCGCGCAGCAACTGCGGAATCAGCAACCGGCCCTGGCCGTCCATCTCGACCTGCTGTCCCCAGTAATTGGCTCGGGTCAGGAATTTTTTCTTCGTGGGATTGAAAGTGGAGAGACTGGCCAACTTCTGCTCGATCCGCTCCCATTCCTCGAAGGGATATATCTGGGCAACTCTCCCATCCAAACTTGTGATGTAGAATTGCGTCCCGTATTTCTCGTCGATCACCCGCTTGAACTCGGCCGGGATCTTGAGACGGCCTTTGTCGTCGACGCGAGTTGGGTGATTGCCGCGAAACATATGTTCGTTTTCGCCGGTGAGGGCGTCCGGTACTTCTGACGGCTGCCACTACTGCAACGAGGGAGGAGGTAAAAGCGGCACGCAAAGGGGTCATTTCCGGTTCGTTCGGGCTGTTTTTCAGGGTGTCAGTCTTAAATTCCACTGGCGCCTCAAAAGAAATCACCGCTGCCCACGACCTCTACCGAGTTGACCACTTTCTACCACTTTTGCCCACATCTTACGCCTAAATGGTTTGTTGTCAACGAGAAATATCGAGGTTGCGGGTCGACCGAAATGCTGTTTTGGAAAACCGCCAGTCGTTGGGGCTAACTGCCGTGGTGACCACAAGATGTTGCGTTTAAGAAAGTGATTCCTTCGATGTTTCTTCGCTTCGCATCTCTCTTGCATTTCAAAGATTTCTGTGGATAAGCGGGGCGAGTCGCCGAAAAAATGAAGCGCGATGTCTCATCGCCTTGAATTCGCCAGTTGGGTGCCCTTCCCGGTCGCGGATGTGTTCCTGTTCTTTGCGAACCCCGAAAATCTTCCCCGCATCATGCCGCCTTCAACCCGGACGCGCATCGACGAACTCCGCCTCGTACCGCCTGAGCCCAGGCCCGGCACCCCGCTACCTGCGGGAGTCATGCTGGCCGGGCCATTCTCTGAAATCGTGACTTCCTTCTCCTTGTTGCCGAATCTGCCTCTTCGCCGCCGCTGGATTTCACGCATCACCGAGTTTGAATGGAACCACCACTTTGCTGACATTCAGGTTCAGGGACCATTCAAGAGCTGGGCGCATCGTCACGAACTGCGTCCCGAGATCCGCAATGGAGTGCCCGGCACCGTGGTGCGTGATGACGTTCAATACGCAATCGGCTTCGGCCCGCTGGATGGGATCGTGCAAGCGCTGTTCGTAGGCCCGCAGATGAGGGCGACGTTCGCCTATCGCCAGCGCGTTCTTCCGGAATTGCTTCAAGGAACTAGCTTGGCAGGAGCTACTTCGAGGGTTTAAGCTGCTGCGCCTTACGCATGGCTTCTTCGGCTTCGTGGGCCATGCCCTTTGAGCAGTAAGCTTCGGCGAGCGCATTCTCGGTATCGATGTCGTCGCCGGCTTTCTGCTGCTGGGTTTGAAAAGCCGCAATCGCCGCGTCGTAGTTTTTCTGTTTGGCTTGGGCGACACCCAGCCGGTAGAAAACTGATTCAAGGTCAGGTTCAAGCTCGGCCGCGGCTTTGTATTCTTCGATGGCGGCCTGATAGTTCTGTTCCGCGGCCAGCGTCATCCCGAGGCCGAGGTGAGCGTAACCATCCTCCTTGTCGGCACCCAGCAACGCAGTAAAACGATCCTTCGCCTCCGGAAGGCGCTTCTGGTTCAGATAGACCATCCCCAGTTCGTATTGCGCGCCGCCGTGGCCGGGGTGAAGTTCGAGAACATGTTTCAGTTCGGCTTCCGCGAAATCGAACTGGCGATTGTTGAAATAGGCGTGAGCAAGTGCGAAGTGCGCGGGCAAGTAGTCCGGATGCTGACGGGTCGCCGTCTGTAGTTCGGCAACGGCCTGGTCCAGCTTGTTTTCCTCGAGAAACTGTTGGCCGCGCTGCGCATGGATCAGGTAGCTTCGCGATCGATACAGCCATGCGCCGGCTCCAAAAACAATCCCGGCCACGGACAGGATAACGGCAACTCTGCGCACAGGATCGCGATTGGGAGCAACCCGCGCGATCAGCGCACCCAGGAGGAGGCCGGTGATTAACCCGCCCACGTGCGCTGCATTGTCGGTACGGCCGGACATGGCTCCGAAGATGAGAGCGTAGCCGGCAAAAACCAGTACACTGCGAAACCGGGCGCGCACAGCAAACAGGGGCGCGGAGAACTCGCCCAGGTAGTGCGCGGCAATCAGTGCTCCGACAATCCCGAAGATCGCGCCCGAGGCGCCCGCGCTTACGCCCACCGGCCTCCACCACACGCTGGCCAGACTGGCGCCCACGCCGGAAATCAGGTAGACGGCGGCAAAAGTCGCGTGTCCGAACAGGCCTTCGCACATTGCTCCCAGATCCCAGAGGCACCACATGTTGAAGAAGATGTGCATCAGGCCAATGTGCAGAAAAGTGCAAGACAGCAGGCGCCATTCCTGGCCACCAAGCGTGTAGGGACCGAAATTCGCGCCCCACTGGATCAGTTGCCGTGAGCTGGGATTCATGGCGATTCCCTCGATCGCCATGGCGGCGAATACCATGAGATTGATAGCGAAAAATGCCTGGGTGACGATGGCGGACGAGCTTATTCCCTGCGCCCAGGGCACAGGCATCACCGGCTGAATGGCGTCCTCGTCTTCTCCGCCGCGCTGCGCCGCTTCGTGCCGAACACACCACTCGCAAATCTTCCGGAGAGCGAATGCCGGGAGCTGTCGACCGCATTGAGCGCACTTCGCCATCGTCAGGAGATCAGATCATTTTTCACGAGCAGTGCTTTCGAGTCTACTTGGAGGGTTCGACGTAGACCGCGGTCCCGTAAGCCAGCACTTCGGTGACGCCCTGCATGATTTCGGTGGCGTCGTAGCGCGCGCCTACAACCGCGTTGCCGCCCAGTTCGGCCGCATGTTGCAGCATGAGATCGAAGGCCTCGGAGCGAGTCTTTTCGCAGAGGTTCGTGAGAAGCGTGATATTTCCGCCCACCAGCGTTTGCAGGCCGGCTCCAATGGTGCCGAAGATCGACCGGGAGCGGACCACGATGCCGCGCACCACGCCGAGCGTACGAGTCACATGATAGCCGTCGAGTTCGAACTGCGTGGTGACCATGTTGTGAGACACCATCCGTCCGCTGGAGGCATGGTAAGTGGACATGCGCGCCTTCTCCTGTGGGCCGAATTTTTCCGGGCCCGACGGCGTAACTATAGCGCCTGAACCGCGTGCAGGCGAGATGCTTGCGCGGTTCGGGGTCTTCGTTGCAGGGGCGACGCCTACTCGAGCTCGGCCTTAACGAGATAGGACTCGGTCAGCGGATCGTACGTCACGCGCAGCAGGTTGGGCTTGCAACACACCTGGCAGTCTTCAATATAGCTTTGATTTGCCCCGGCGGACTCATCTACGGAAGTCTCGTTCCACTCGCCGCAGCCCGGGCATTGGAAACCGGCATCCATGGCGATATTGTAGGCGGGAAAAAGCCGTCAACCACGGAGGACACAGAGGGGCACAGGGCAGCCTCCGTGTTCCCGGTGTCCTCTGTGGTTAATGATTTTGCTAGCGCGACGAAGCGGTCTCGCTCGCGGCAGTGGAGTTTCCTTCGCCGATCGCATCCCCCGAGAGCACCAGTTCGACGCGGCGGTTCTGTTGGCGTCCTTCCGGCGTTTCATTGCTGGCGATCGGTGCGGACTTGCCAAAGCCGGTGGCGACGATCGTGTCGCCGGAAATTCCCTGCTGGACCAGATACTGACGCACTGCCGCGGCGCGTTTTTCCGAGAGCTGCTGGTTGTAGTCGTCGGTGCCGACGCTGTCGGTATGGCCTTCGACCGACAGGCGCAGGCTGGGATAGGCAAGTACGATTCCGGAAACCTTGGCCAACCGCTCGCGGGCTCCCGCCAGAAGATCGGCGCTGCCGCTCTTGAACAACACGTCAGACATGTTGGCGATCAAGCCACGGGCGCTGTCGCGGGTGGCGAGAACGGTGTTGAGCTGCTGCAGCAAACGCGCACGCAAGTCCTGTTTTTCTTTCTCGGCCTGCTGGCGAAGCTGGTCGGACTGGGCCGCGGCCTGGCGAGCTTTGTCGGCTTCGACAGCCAGGGCTTGTTGCTGGGCCAGAGCTTCGGCCTTGGCTTGCTCGGCTTCCTGTTTCTGGCGCGCGGCTTCCTGCGCGGCCTTGAGAGCCTCGGCTTTTGCGATTTCGGCCTGGGCGCGAGCGGCGTCGGCTTCCGCGCGGGCTCTGGCCTGGGCGTCAGCGTCGGCCCGGGCTTTCGCGGCGCGATCATCGGCCGCTTTCTTTTCCGCAGCCGCCTGGGCTTGCGCTTCTTCTTCCGCCTTTTGCTTGACCGCCATCATTCGCGACTCTTCGGCGGTCTGCGCCGCTTCGCGGGCGGCGGCTTCGATGGAACGCTTGTCCTGCTTGCCGCGATAGGCCGATTCCGCGCGGCGCAGTTGCTCATCGGCCTTCGCAATGATGGTGGGAGCGTACTTGTCGGCGGCCGCGAGGTGCGCGATGCGTACGGCATTACGGGCTTCGAACAGCTCGCGCGGCGTGTTGGAATCAATTCCGAAAATTGCGTCCTGGATGTGCGTGTTGACCGACGAGTACGTTCCGCTGCCCAGCAGTTCATACTTGGCCGTGATGTCCTCGCCCGCGGCCACCACCACATTCTCGAGCACAACGGTATACCCGGGCTGCGAGACCGCGGAGTAGGGCTCGGCCGTGACGATCATGCCGAAGGTCTGCATGTCGGTGAAGGTCTTGATGCGTCCTTTGCCATGCTCGAGTGTGAGTTCGCCCAAATTCACGGCGCGGCCTTGTGGAGAAACGGCCCATAGCACGTAGGTCAGATACTCCAGGCCGAACTTGCTGGAATCTTCGAGGCCTTGAAATTTGGCATCGATCTCAACGTTGGTCTTCTTGCCCTCGACCTTGGCTTCTCCCGCGGCTCCCGGCATCAGCGAAGAACTCTGGAAGGCGACCTTCACACCCGGGCCCTGCGGAGCGTAGTGCATGGCCTTGGTGGTGTGAGACACGCTGGCGTTCTTCGCGGGAAACGAAGTTGCGGTTTGAGCTTGCGCGGCCGCGAAACTGCTTGCGGCAAGAATCAGCGTGGCTGCGGACAAGAGTTTTTGCACGGTTCACCAGAGTTTCTATTTTGACGTCAACCCCCATAACTCTACGTGGAAACAGGACAAGAGCAGAGATGCGACAGGTGCTAGAAGGCAGGTAGTACTTTCGTGTCGGAGGGTTGTCGGCGAGCGCCGCAGAGCCGGGGATCGAGCCGCGAACTGGCCCGCCCCAGGCTTTGCGTACGGTGGCATCGCGTTATTGAGGAAGGCCCGGCAGCACTGGCGTTTGCTCAACGCGCACCGCCTTTAAGGATCGGGGATCGATGCCCAGACTCTGCAGAATGGTCGGCGCCACCTGCGAGGTGGCCACCGGCGTCTTCACAACATGCGCGCTCAGGGCTGGATGCGAGACGATCAGGCCCACGTTCGTATCTCCGAAACTGAACCCTCCGTGCTCAGAGTTCTTTTTTGTGGAGCCGGTGTAGATGGTCCCGTATTGCGGCTGCACGATGAGGTCGGGCACGCGGCTGTCGTGCAGCGGATTGTTGAATTTGAGTTTGAGTTCATCCCCGGCCATCACTTCATCAATGAACAGGGCGGGAGCGTTGGCATTCAGATAACGGGCCACGGCGCCGGTCTGCTTCTGATCCTGCAGCCAGATCAGGGCAACATCGTCATCCATAACGAAGCCGCACGGTCCGGTGGTGCAGGCAGCAGCGTTTGCGATCGCGATTCCACCCGGGTCCGTGCCGGCATCCGGCAACGTGGCGACCAGGTCCGCAAAATGTCCGGGCTTATTCACCTTCGCCGGATTGATGGGCGACTGGCCATGCTTGGCGGTCACAATGAAGAGCGTGGAGTCGTAGAGGTGCTGGTCTTTGAGGGCCTGGATCATCATGCCGAGGGCATCGTCCGTTTTCTGCAGGCCATAGGCGAGTACTGCGGTCGGAGTGCCCGAGCCATCGGTGTATCCGCCGGGCTGTCCATTGATCTTCGGATCGGTATCGGCAGTGCAATCACCGGCCGCATTGTCTTTGGCCAGTTTTTGTCCGACGCTCACGGCCTGGAAATTCATGCCGAATACGGCCGGAACGCCGAGGCCGGGCTTGCCGTCATGGCGCAGGCCCTTAATCTGGTTCAGCACGCCTTGCACTTTCAGGAAGTCGTTCTGGGCCGTGCAGACCACGCTGACCGTGTTATCGAAACCGGGAGCGTTGGTAATCTCGGGCGTGTATAGGTCCTCCACACCTTTGCCGGAGGGCCCGTTTACCAGATCGTACGCGGGATGCTTGTCGGCCCACGCCGTGACACCCTTGTGGTTTCTGACGACCTCAAAGATGGTGTTGCTGCGAATCGCATTGTGGGGATAGATGGGCACGCATTTTCCATGCGCATCGAAGCCGCGTGGCAATTGGGCAGGGTCGATGATGTCCAGCGATACGCCGGCGGAGTTGTATACGTCGATGGTCTCATCGAAAACAATGGTGTTGCCCGGCGTCCCCGAGCAGGTCGTGTTGGACGGAGCAAACAGCGCGCGATCGTAGCTGACGTCATAGAACATGCCGTGCGAGATGGGCGAACCGCCCGTTACCAGTGCGAGCAAGCCGGGAAAGGAATCGGAATTCGCGGGCGTGCGGGCATTCGAGTAAGTAATGCCATGCCGGGCAAGTTCGGCCATCGCCGATCGCGGATGGCTCTCGATAAAGCGCGATACATCCAGGGCGTGCAACCCATCCACACTGATCAGCAGAACGTGTTTCACGCTTAGGGCGGCATCGGCCTGCTGCGCGGCAATTGGAGTTACAACAAGAGTGGATATCAGAAACGCGAACAACAACTGGCGCATACGTCCTCCGTAATTTTAGTTGGGAAAACTTGCGTTGCAGGCACGCTCGTCTACTACGCCACTCGTTGATATGCCGGGCAGGTTACGGCTTGGTTAGAGCAAAGTTAAAAACGTGTTACAAAGTTGTCAAAAGCCTTGCCAGACGGTCGCTTGGTGGGGGAGCGCGCTTTGTGAAAACTTGGCTTGGGCCCGACAACCTTTATAATGCGCTCCCGATGATCGCCACACGACGAGCCTTCTTGCACAGCGGCGCAGCCAGCCTCAGCATGGGCCTATTGCCCGCAACTCCCACTCTTGCGGAGGACACAACTTCCTCTTTGCCTTCCTCGATCGCCGCACTGAAATCCATGCGAGATCAAGCGCACCCAATCAAAGTCGAGGAACGCCTGGTGCGACAGGAAAAAGCACGGTCGCTGATGGAAGCCAACGACCTCAGCGCCATCGTTCTCATGGAGGGGACGTCTCTGAACTACTTCACCGGCATTCGGTGGTGGGGCGGCGAGCGGATGTTCGCGATGGTCCTGCCGGCGAAAGGGACCGCCTTTTACGTGTGCCCGGCATTTGAAGAAGGCCGAGCGCGTGAGCAGATTGCGCAGGCACCGGAGGGTGCGCAGGTAGACGTGCGCATCTGGCAGGAAGATGAAAATCCCTACCAGCGCATCGCACAGGGCCTCAAGGATCATGGGATTCTCACCGGAAGAATCGGGATTGAGGAAACGGTGCACTTCGTATTTCGCGAGGGCATCGAGAAGGCTGCTCCTCAGGCGAAGCTGCTGAGCGCGACCCCGGTGACGGCGGGATGCCGAATGATCAAGAGTCCCGCGGAACTTGACCTGATGCGGTTGGCCAATCATGTGACCCTTAGCGCATACGATGCCGTCTACCGCGGGTTACGCGATGGCATTACGCAGGTCGAGGTAGGGCGCTGGGTCGAGGCGGCGCATCAAAATCTTGGCTTCACGGGCGATGCCCTGGTCGAGGTGGGCGAGTTTTCCGCGTTCCCGCACGGCTCGACTCAACCGCAGGCGATCCGCGAAGGCGTGCCGGTGCTGGTGGACGGCGGGTGCAAGGTGGAGGGCTATCAGTCCGACATTACGCGAATGTTTGTGCTGGGTTCGGCACCGGACAAGGTAAAGAAGGTCTTTGATATTGTGCACGGCGCCCAATCGGCTGCGTTAGCAGCGGCACGGCCCGGAGTGGAGTGCGGCGCGGTCGACGCCGCCGCACGCAAAGTCATCACGGACGCAGGATACGGGCCGGACTACAAGTTCTTCACGCACCGCGTAGGACACGGCATCGGGATGGATGGCCATGAATGGCCGTACTTGGTGCGCGGGAACGGCACCAAGCTCGCGACCGGCATGACGTTCAGCGACGAGCCGGGCATCTACATTCGCGGCCAGTTCGGCGTCCGGCTGGAGGACGACATGCACATCACGGAAAATGGCGCCGAACTTTTCACGCCGCAAAGTCCATCTCTGGAACACCCGTTCGGCAGACTCTAGGACCACGCCCGACGAAAGGGACGTTCAGCGCGAACCTGCAGTTGCGTGAAGCGCTTCCAGCTGTCTCTTCACTGCTATGCTCAAGCGTCGGATGCCCTCTCGAATCTGGTCAGGCGACGAAGATGAAAAATTGAGGCGCATTTGCCGCTTGCCATTATCGCGGTGGCCGTTGGGCGCATAGAAGCAATCGCCCGGAACGAATGCCACGTTCTCACGCACGGCGGCTTCGAACAACTCCGCAGCGTCGGCTCCCTCCGGCAAGGTCACCCACAGGAACAGGCCGCCCAAGGGCCGAGTCCAGGTGACTTCGGGGGGAAAGTTACGGGTCAGGGCCTCGAGCATCACGTCGCGGCGTTCGCGGTAGACGCGCCGGATCAATTTCACGTGCTCGTCGAGAAAATTGTCGCGCGCCACTTCGTAAGCGACCATCTGCACAAAGGTGGATGTGTGGAGATCGGCGCCCTGCTTGAGCTGCACGAGTTTGGCAATCACCTCGGGTGGAGCGACGATCCATCCCAGGCGCAACCCGGGCGCAAGTGTTTTCGAAAACGTGCTGAGGTAGAGGACGTTGCCGATCGAGTAGCCATCGTCGCGACGCAAGTTCTCGCGATCGAGCACGACCAGCGGTGTGAGGTGCTCCCCTTCGTAGCGCAGTTGACCGTAAGGATCGTCTTCGACGATCGGAATTCCGTACTTGTCCGCCAGCAAAACCAGTTCGTGGCGGCGGCCCTCGGAGAGCGTGGTGCCGCCCGGATTCTGGAAGTTCGGGAGCACATACATGAACTTCGGTCCGGAGCGCAGCGGGGCTTCCAGCAGATCGGAACGGAGACCGTCTTCATCGCTGGGCACGCTCACATAATCCGCGCCGTAAATGTTGAACGCCTGCAGCGCGCCCAGGTAGGTGGGCGCCTCGACCAGGACGCGATCGCCGGGATTGATCAGGAGTTTGCCGATGAGATCCAGGGCCTGTTGCGACCCGGAGGTGATGAGGACGTTTTCGGACTTCGCCTTGATGCCGTAGCGCGCGATGTGCCGTGCGATCATTTCCCGCAGCGGCTCGTACCCTTCGGTGGCGCCGTACTGCAGGGCCAGATGCGACTTCTGGTCCAGCACCTTGCCGCATGCCTCCTGAAACCGCTTGGTGGGGAAGACTTCCGGCGCCGGCAAGCCGCCTGCGAACGAGATCACTTCGGGTCGCTGGGTGAACTTCAGCAGTTCGCGAATGGCCGAGCTCTTGATTCCTTTCGTGCGCTGCGCGTAGCGCGACGTCCAGGCGGTCGACATAGGTGTATTGCCCTCCCTCGCTATGCTACAGAGGAGCGAGTTTTCGCACTGTGACGCAGCACCGTTCCCAGATGACGAAAATCACATCCTGTCCGGTGACGAAAATCACCGGATGGGGGAGCAGTTGCCCCCCAACCCGTTAAATTGGCGCGTGCCCTTCCGGAGACTGTTGCGCAAACCGCGCGGCTTGATAGACTTTCCCATCGAACCCATGGGTAGTGGCAGGGGGGAGATTACCTCAGGCTTTTTTCGGAGAGCGGAACTGGCTTTGGCCGAATTGCAAGTCCCAGACAAATTGCGCGCTTCGTCCCGTCGCCGCTTTCAAGCCTCGTGGCCTCGCTTCTTTGGCCTGCTTATTTTCGCGGCGGGATGTCTGTTCGCACCGAGTGCACACGCCCAGATTTCTCCCGGACCTCTGGCGCGCCAGCACCAGTTCCTGGATGGTGCGATGCATTGCACGGACTGCCACAAGATCGGTGGCGGCAAGCCTGAGTTCCGCTGCATCGGCTGTCACTCGGATATCGGATCGCGGGTGGCCAACAAGCGCGGATTGCACGCCTCCTATCACATTCCCGCCGGGTCGAGTCAGGAATGTGTACGCTGCCACTCCGATCACAACGGGCCGAACTTCCCTCTGATTAAGTGGGACCCCAACAAGTTCGATCACAAGGAAACCGGCTACCTTCTGGAAGGCAAGCATGCCGGGTTAGCCTGCAACAAGTGCCATCTACCCGAAAAGATTCCGGCAGCGGAGCGTCCCAACATCAAGGCGAAGGACCTCAGCAAGTCCTTCCTCGGCATTCCTCAAACCTGCACCGCCTGCCACAAGGACTTTCACGAAGGACGTCTCGGTTCCAACTGCATCCAGTGCCACAATTTTGTGAATTGGAAGGACACGTCCGGAAAGTTCGACCACAGTAAGACGCGTTACCCTCTCACCGGCCTGCACCAGCAGGTGAAATGCGAGAAGTGCCACACGCCGGATGCGACCGGCGCTCCCCGTTACAAGGGCCTGCCGTTCAGCAAGTGCGACGACTGCCATGCCGATCCGCACAAAGGAAGTTTCAAGGACAAGAGCTGCCAGTCCTGCCACAACACCAGCAGCTGGAAGCGGGTATCGACTACTGGCCTGAACAATAACTTCGATCATTCGAAGACCAAGTACCCGCTCCAGGGGAAGCACGCAACCGTCGAATGCGTTCAGTGTCACGCCAATGGAGACTTCAAGAAGGAACTCGCGTTTGCCAAATGCACAGACTGCCACAAGGACGCACATAACGGGCAGTTCGCCAAGCGGCAGCCGGACGGCATCGAGTGTTCCAGTTGCCACAACGTGGAGGGATGGAAGCCGTCGCTGTTTGATGTGAAGGCGCACGCCAAGAGCGACTACCCGCTGATCGACGGCCACGCCAAATTGAAGTGCGAGCAGTGCCACACGCCAAAGGGCAAGGACACGATCTTCAAGATCGTGAACTTCAAGCGCTGCACAGACTGTCACAAGGACGAACACAACAACCAGTTTGCCGGCAAACCCTACGAGAACCAGTGCGACCAGTGTCACAACCTCAAGGGCTACAGTCCCTCGACGTTCACGCTGGCCCAGCACAAGAAGACCAGGTTCGAACTAACGGGCGGGCACATCGCAGTTCCCTGCACCGATTGCCACAAGCTCGCCGACAAGAACGAGCCCAAGTCAAAAATTCCCTATCACTTCGACGATCTGTCGTGCACCCAATGTCACGAAGACGTGCATAAAGGCCAGTTCAAAGAGCGCATGGCGAAGATCGGGAAGAACGGCAAGCCCCTGGGCTGCGAGGCTTGCCATTCCACCAAGGCCTGGAGAGAACTGGACGGCTTTGATCACAGCACAACCACCTTCCCGCTGGCAGGCGCGCACCGGGCGGTGGCCTGCATCGACTGTCACAAGCCGCCGAATCTCGAGACCAAGCTGATCAACGTCGACTTCAAGAAGGCTCCGGAAAAGTGCGAGGAGTGCCACGAAGACGTGCATGGCGGACAGTTCACCAAGTTCTTCGAGAACAAGGTCACCCAGTGCGCCGACTGCCATAACGCGACCAAGTGGAAGCCTTCCTTGTTTGACCATGACAAGCGGACCACGTTCGCGCTGGAAGGCGAGCACCGCAACGTCGCCTGCGCCGGCTGTCACAAGCTCTTCAAAGATGTGGAAGGAAAACAGGTCCTGTTCTATGCGCCCACAAAGAAGGCGTGCGCGGATTGTCACGGTCCGGCGATCCAACCTCTAAAGAAAAGTTAGCGCCGAGCGCATGCGCTAGCAATTTTGCGTCCAATTTTTTGGACAGGGTGTGCACGTCTGGTTCTCCACAGTAGAAAAAACTCACAGTAGGCTGCAGAACTTACATTTTTTACAACACTAGCCGCCCTCATTTCCGCCAAGTCCTACCCCTCGCTGCAGTTACGAAATAACTCCGGAAATCCATGTACTTATGTAACCTTCCACAACAATTCTCACCTGCTTAAGCTTGCTGGGCGTTCGATTGCAGTTCTTTCTCATAACTTTACTGACACTTGTTGAAGTGCTTCGTCTTGTGAGTCGGAATCCTTTCGTGTGGAGTTGGGGCTACCTTGGGTTCGACATTCCTGATTTATATGGCGGTCGTTTTTGCGACGATTGTTCCCGGCGGTCAGCCGGCGGCGCAGTCGCAGTCGTCTGCGAATACGCGGAGTCCTCACGGAAGCCTTAGCATTCCCTGTCAGAACTGCCACACGCTGAGCGGCTGGAAACCGATTCGCGCCGTTCCTGAGTTCGATCACAACACCACCAAATATCCGTTACGCGGGATGCACGAAGGCGTCTCCTGCACCCAGTGCCACACCAAGCCGGTGTTCACGAATGTGGGAACGCAGTGCAGCCAGTGCCACGCCGACATTCACAAGGCGCAGATGGGCGCGAACTGCGAGCAGTGCCACACGGTGCGCGGCTGGAATGTTTCGGTCCAGCAGATCAACCAGCACATGAACCGGTTCCCGCTTACGGGTGCACACGCGACTGTGGATTGCGACTCGTGCCACAAGGGCGCCGCCGTGGGACAGTTCAAGGGCCTCTCGACACAGTGTTTGTCATGCCACCAGAGAGATTTCGTAAACACGAAGTCGATTGGCATCGATCACGTGGCGTTGAATTTTACTGCGTGCGAACAGTGCCACACAGTGGACAACTGGATGAGCGCGAAGTTTGATCACCTGAAGTTTACCGGCTTCGCGCTCGTTGGTGCACACGCCGCGCTTGATTGCGCCGCGTGCCACACCGGAGGGAAATTTAATAACGCGGCAACCGCCTGCGTCGGATGCCATCTGGCAGACTTCAACAAGACGAACAATCCGCCGCATGCACAGGCCGGCTTCCCGACCACGTGCAACGTGTGCCACAACGCGAGCGCCTGGGATCCGACGACTTTCAATCACACTACCTTCACCAAATTTCCGCTGCAGGGCGCGCACGCCACCGTCGCCTGCACGCAGTGCCATATCAATGGCAATTTTGTGGGGACGGCCACCGATTGCGCTTCATGCCACATCAAGGATTTCAATAACGCGACCAATCCGAATCACGTGCAGTCCGGCTTCCCGCAGACCTGTCAGCAGTGCCACAACACCACGTCGTGGAACAACGCGACTTTTGATCACTCCACGACCGGCTTCCCTCTAAGCGGGGCCCACGCGACTGTCCAGTGCGCGCAGTGCCACGTGAATGGCAACTACAACCTGACCACCGCGAATACGACCTGCGTCAGCTGCCACCTGAAGGATTTCCAGGGAACTACGAATCCCAACCATGTGCAGTCCGCATTCCCGCAGACCTGTACGCAGTGCCACAACACAACCACCTGGACAGGTGCGACCTTTGATCACTCCACGACCGGCTTCCCGCTGACCGGGGCACACTCGACCGTGCAGTGCGCGCAGTGCCACGTGAACGGCAACTACACCCTGACCACCGCCAATACGGCGTGCGTCAGCTGCCACCTCAAAGATTTCCAGGGTGCGACCAGTCCCAACCACGTGCAGTCCGGTTTTTCGCAGACCTGTACGCAGTGCCACAACACGACTACCTGGACTGGCGCGAACTTCGATCACTCGACCACCGGCTTCCCGCTGACCGGTGCGCACACCAGCGTGCAGTGCGCCCAGTGCCACGTGAATGGCAACTACAACCTGACCAGCGCCAATACGGCCTGCGTCAGCTGCCATCTCAAAGATTTCCAGGGCACCACCAATCCCAACCACGTCAGTTCCGGATTCCCGCAGACTTGTCAGCAGTGCCACAGTACGACTTCGTGGAATAGCGCAACCTTCGATCACTCGACAACGGGCTTCCCGCTGACCGGTGCGCACACCAGCGTGCAGTGCGCCCAGTGCCACGTGAATGGCAACTACAACCTGACCAGCGCCAATACGGCCTGCGTCAGCTGCCACCTGAAAGATTTCCAGGGCGCGACCAATCCGAACCACGTGCAGTCGGGCTTCGCGCAGACTTGCCAGCAGTGCCACACCACGACTACCTGGATGGGCGCGAACTTCGACCATGCGACGACGGGCTTCCCGCTGACCGGCGCGCACACCAGCGTGCAGTGCGCCCAGTGTCACGTGAATGGCAACTACAACCTGACCAGCGCCAATACGGCCTGCGTCAGCTGCCATCTGAAAGATTTCCAGGGCACCACCAATCCCAACCACGTCAGTTCCGGATTCCCGCAAACCTGCCAGCAGTGCCACAGCACGACCACGTGGACCAGCGCCACCTTCGATCACTCGACCACCGGCTTCCCGCTGACCGGGGCACATACGTCGGTGCAGTGCGCACAGTGCCACGTCAACAATAACTACAACCTGACCAGCGCGAATACGGCCTGCGTGAGCTGTCACCTGAAGGACTTCCAGGGAACAACTCAGCCCAATCACGTGCAGTCGGGTTTCCCGCAGACCTGCCAGCAGTGCCACAGCACGACCACGTGGATGAGTGCGAATTTTGACCACTCGACCACGGGCTTCCCGCTGACGGGTGCGCACACCAGCGTGCAGTGCGCCCAGTGCCACGTGAATGGAAATTACAATCTAACGAGCGCGAATACGGCTTGCGTCAGCTGCCACCTGAAAGATTTCCAGGGCACCACCAATCCGAATCACGTCACGTCGGGCTTCCCGCAAACTTGCCAGCAGTGCCACAGCACCACGACGTGGACGAGCGCGACCTTCGATCACTCGACAACGGGATTCCCGCTGACCGGCGCGCACACCAGCGTGCAGTGCGTGCAGTGCCACGTGAATAACAACTACAACCTGACCAGCGCCAATACGACCTGCGTGAGCTGCCACCTGGCGGATTTCCAGGGCACCACCAATCCGAATCACGTCACGTCGGGCTTCCCGCAAACTTGCCAGCAGTGCCACAGCACCACCACCTGGACCAGCGCCACCTTCGATCACTCGACCACCGGCTTCCCGCTGACGGGCGCGCATACTACGGTTGCCTGCGCCAGTTGCCACGTGAACGGCAACTACAACCTGACCAGCGCGAACACGGCCTGCGTGAGCTGCCACCTGAAGGATTTCCAGGGCACGACCAATCCGAATCACGTCAGTCGGGCTTCCCGCAGACTTGCCAGCAGTGCCACACCACCACCACCTGGACCAGTGCGACCTTCGATCACTCGACCACCGGGTTCCCGCTGACCGGCGCGCACGTTGCCCTGCAGTGCGCGCAGTGCCACGTGAACGGGAACTACAACCTGACGTCAGCGAATACGGCTTGCGTCAGTTGTCACCTGGCGGACTTCCAGGGCACCACGAATCCGAACCACGTGCAGTCGAATTTCCCGCAGACTTGCCAGCAGTGCCACACCACCACGACCTGGGGCAATGCGACCTTTGATCACGCGACCACCGGCTTCGCGCTAACCGGAGCGCATACCACCGTGGCTTGCACGGCTTGCCACGTGAATGGCAACTACAACCTGACCGCGGCCAACACCGCTTGCGTGAGCTGCCATCTGAACGATTTTCAGACCACCAATAATCCGCCGCACGCGGCTGCCGGATTCGCGCAGACTTGCCAGCAGTGCCACAGTACGACCAACTGGACCTCTGCGACCTTTGATCACTCGACCACCGGCTTCGCGCTGACCGGCGGGCATACGTCTTTGCAGTGCGCGCAGTGCCACGTGAATAATGCGTACAACCTGACCAGCGGGGCCTGCGTACAGTGCCATTTGAAAGACTTCCAGGGCACCACGAACCCGAATCACGTTTCGGCCGGCTTCCCGCAGACTTGCGACCAGTGCCACACCACCACCAACTGGGGCAATGGCACCTTTGACCACGCCACGACGGGCTTTACCCTGACCGGGGCGCACACTACCGTGGCATGCGCCAGTTGCCACACGAATGGCAACTACACCCTGACCAACGCGAACACGACGTGCGTGTCGTGCCACCAGACGGACTACAACAATACAAATAATCCGAAGCACTCCACGGTGGGTTTCC
>CAVTMJ010000002.1:0-240994 GCA_963735815.1 uncultured Acidobacteriota bacterium
CACCAGCAGCGAGAGGCTTCCGCGGGAGGCCGAGAGCAGATCCAGGCTGTACTGGTGACGTTCGAAGACCTCAAAAATCTCGCGTAGCAGTTCGGGTGCGAGCCAGCGGACGGCCTGCACGTCGACCACGGTGACGCCTTTTTTCGCCGTAATGGCCTTCATGACGCACTCGTCGCCGGGATGCGCGACAATTTCGGTTCCCTTGCCTTCGGGATGGCGTGAATTCAGCACGGCCACTGGGATGTTCTTGCGCATGGCCGGAGCGATGGACGCCGGATGCAGAACTTTGGCGCCGAAGTACGCAAGATCCGCGGCCTCTTCGAAACTCATGGTCGGAACGCGACGGGCTTCCGGGCACAGCTTGGGATCGGTGGTGAGGATGCCGTCCACGTCGGTCCAGATCTCGATGCGCGAAGAAAGCAGGGCCGCGCCTACGATGGAGGCGGTGAAGTCGGAGCCTCCGCGGCCGAGCGTGGTGGGAATTCCATCGGTGGTAGAGCCGATGAACCCGCCGAGGACCGGTACGCGCGATTGCGCGAGCAGAGGCGCGACTACATCGCGTACGCGCTGGTTGGTTTCGTCCCATAGGGGCGTGGCTTGGGTGTGGGCCGCATCGGTGACGATGCACTCGCGCGCATCGAGCCAGACGGCATCAACACCGGCCTGCAGAAATGCGGCCTGCACGATCCGGCTGGAGAGGCATTCGCCGGCCCCAATGAACTGATCCTGTAATTGGCGGGTCAGTTCGCCGAAGGTGGAGATCGCAGGCAGCAAGCGATGGAGTTGTTCGAACTCGGAAGCAAGCTGTGGGCGAAGGACCTCGAAAGCCTCTGACCCTGCCGCGTCGAGGGCAACCTGCTCGTGACGTCGGTGAAGGTACTGGAGCGAAGCTGCCGCCGATGCTGCCTGCCCCCTGGCAGCCGCCTGCCCTGCGGCGAGCAGCTGGTCGGTGACATCAGCCAGGGCGCTAGCCACGACGACCGGGTTGTGGGCGAGGCGCTGCTTTACGATGCGAACCGCGCGAAGGATGGCGGCTGCGTCAGCGAGCGAGCTGCCGCCGAATTTCATGACCACCGATTGGGGCTCTTGTTCAGGTTGTTCGCCGGGGACTTTACTCATGACAGCTCTCCTTGATGTGGTTCGGGCGCAAACAAAAACCCACCGCCCTTAGCTTCTGGCGGTGGGTCTGTACCTGTTTTGAACTTTTGGATTAGCTCAGCAGGTGACCTCCGCCAGAAGACGTTGTAATTCGCTTAGCCTTGGCCGCTGTGGCCGGCTTTACGATATCCGTCATTGGCACTGTGCAGGTCATCTGTCGATTAAGTTAGCTATCCAGTTCGCGCGAGCTCTTGGCATCGCGGCCTTGCCACAAGCCGGTCTCGAAGAATTCAACGAGCCGGTCAATCAGGCGCTGCTGCCCGCCTATGATGTGGAGACCGCTTTCATGACGGTGCTCCTCGAGAACTTTGCTTAGATTGCGTTCGAGATCAGTCATCGTCCACCTCCTGAGGGATTCAGCGAAATTCTGCCGCGGCCGCGAACGGCCCAACAAACTCTCACCCAGGATTCAGAGGGCTGGTCCCCATCCACACCTCATGAAAGGGACACCATCACCCAGCTGAAATCACTGATTCCACCTTAAGGAATCTGGTCTGGGATGGGAAACGAGAAATTCTGATGAGGCGGATCAAAAAATGAGATTGGCCGGAGACGATACTCGCCGGAGGGGTTTTTAACGCAGAGATCGCTGAGAACTGCCGTAGAGTTCGCGGAGAAAATCTTTAAGGCTACTTCAAGGCCGCGGCGAGTTGCCGGACGGTGGAGATGAACGTACTGGTGGCGCGGGTCAGGGTGCGGTCTCGGCGATAGGCGATGGCCAGTTCCCGCCAGAGTTCTTTTTCCTTGGGCGCGATCAGTTTCACACGGCCGGCCAGCACCTGGTCGCGGGCGAAGCTGGCGCTGATGAGCGAGACGCCGAGTCCTGCGGCGACGAAGCTCTTGATCATTCCCACGCTGGGCAATTCCATGGGCACTTGCAGTTGGGCTTTGTAGGGACGGAGCAGCTTGTCCATGAGGCGGCGGGTGTAGCCGGTCTTAGGCAGAAGGATGGGATGCTTGGCGATTTCGGCGAGGGAGACCGATTCCAGTTTGGCAAGCGCGCTTTGCGGATTCGTCATCCACATCAGCTGGTCGCGATAGATGGCGTGCGTCTTCAGGCTGGCGGATTTGACCGGCAGCGTGACGATGCCGACGTCGATCGTGCCGTTTTCGAGCTTTTCGAGAATCTTGTAGCTGAAGTTGCGGTAGATGCTCATCTGCACGTCGGGATAGAGGCTGCAGTATTTAGCAAACACGTCGGGAAGGACGTAGAGGCAGGTGGCCTCGTTGGCGCCGATCACGATCGTGCCGCGCGGGTTGGCGCCGTGATCGGCAACGGCGAGCAGCGATTCATCGCGTAATTGCAGGAGGCGCTCGGCGTAGGCGAAGAGCACGCGGCCCGCGGGCGTGAGGGTGACGTCCTTGCCGGAGCGGTCGAGGAGGCGGTCGCCGTAGTCCTGCTCGAGTTGGCGGATTTGGGCGCTGACGGCGGATTGCGAGCGAAAGACTTTCTGTCCGGCGCGCGAAAAACTTCCCAGCTTGGCGACTTCGAGAAACGTGGTGAGCTGATCAAAATCCATGGATTGGCGCGATTATACCGGGCTCTTGCCGAACTTTGGGGAAATGCGATCAGCATAAAGTTCGGAGACTTCCCGAAGTTGGAATAGGGCGATCACCATGAGTCCGGGCTTTTGCCGAACTTGGGAAAATGCGATTACCACAGAGGACACGGAGAAACACGGAGGACGCCAGAATGGCGTGCCCTCGGGTTTCTGTTTGAGCTCTGTGCTGATGATTAAGGGCTTACCTCAGCGGCTGAAGCCGCTTCTTCGGTGGTCTTTTCGGCCCGGCTAAAGCCGGGCCCTTTCAAATCTCACATCACGACCGGTTCTTTCTCACATCACGACCGGCTCGTTCTCACATTACGACCGGCTCTCTCTCAGATCGCCAGGGGCTCGTTCACATTACGACCGGTTCTTTGGGTGGAACTCCTTCCACTTGCTCGATCGTTGCGATTTCCTGGCGACGGAGTTGGGCTAAGGTTGCGGTCCAGGTTTCGGTGATCGAACATGGGGGGCGCAACGGTTCGACCCGCAACAAGGGCAACGGGCGATCGGAGTTGAGCAGGCGCAGCGCTCGCGGGGAGCCCGTCAGCCTGAGATGACGCCGCAAGAGCATGCGCAGCCAAAGCTCCTCACGCACTTCGAGGGGCTGGACGTGCACCGAGTGCGCGTTGTAGCCGTGCCCAGCGAGCGAATCGCGCAATGCATAAGCGACGCCGCCGGTCATGCCCGCGCCCAGATTCATTCCGGCCGGACCGAGGATTGCGACCACACCCGCAGTCATGTACTCGCAGCCATGCTGGCCGACGCCTTCGACCACGGCGAGCGCGCCACTATTGCGGACGGCGAAGCGTTCTCCGGCGCGGCCGGCGACGTAGAGTTCTCCCGAGGTCGCGCCGTAGAGCACGGTGTTGCCGACGAGGACGTCGCCGCGCAGGGAGGCTTCGTCGCCGGCAGTGATGGTGATCGAGCCGCCGCTGAGGCCCTTGCCAACGTAATCATTGGCTTCGCCGAGCAGGCGGAATTTCACGCCCGGGATCAGGAATGCGCCGAAGCTTTGTCCGGCGGTGCCGATAAATTCGCTGGCGATGACGCCGGCGATCCCGGCGCCATTACGGCGGCGCAACACTTCTCCGCTCAGGTGTGCGCCAATCGCGCGGTCAGAGTTGGTGATGGGAAACAGATGGCCGCTGGTGCTCAGCGTGTCGAGCTCGTCGACCAGCGCAGACAAGGCGAGGTGCAGACCGCTGTCGGGCTCTCTCGGGCAAGCGGGCTGGGCGGGGCCGAGTGCGGGAGTGAGAAGGCCCGCCAGCATTTCACGGAAATCTTCGGAACGCGCTTCCAGACGGTCGGCGGCGCCGACGATTTCGTCGATCGACGAGGCGCCCATGTTGGCCAGCAGGGATCGGACTTCGGCCGCCAGGCCGCGGAAGAAGCTTTCCACCATGGCGGGGTTCCCGGTGAAGCGGGCGCGCAGTTTTTCATCCTGGGTCGCGATGCCCACGGGACAGGTATTCAGGTGGCACTGCCGCGCCATGACGCAGCCGATCGCCAGCAGCGCGGCAGTGCCGAACCCGAATTCTTCTGCGCCAAGCAGAGCGCCGACGATTACATCGGTGGCGAACTTGAAGCCGCCATCCACGCGCAGGCGGACGCGGCTGCGCAGGCCGGTGCGGACCAGCGCGCAGTGGGCGTCGCGCAATCCGACTTCCCAGGGCAGGCCAGTGTTCTTGATGGAAGTGATGGGCGAGGCGCCCGTGCCGCCGTCATGTCCGGCAATGGTGATGACGTCGGCACCCGCTTTTGCAACGCCGGTCGCGATAATGCCGACGCCCGCGCTGGAAACCAGCTTCACGCCGATCCGGGCGTGCGGATTCACGGCGCGCAAATCGTAGATCAACTGCGCCAGGTCTTCGATGCTGTAGATGTCGTGATGCGGCGGCGGCGAAATCAACATCATGCCGGGAACCGCGTGGCGCAGACGCGCGATGTAAGCCGTCACCTTGCTCGCGGGAAGTTGCCCGCCTTCGCCGGGCTTGGCGCCCTGGGCGATTTTGATTTCGAGTTCGTCGGCGTGCACGAGGTAGTCGGTGGTCACGCCGAAACGGCCGGAGGCCACTTGCTTGACCCGGTTGTTTGCTTCACCCTTCTGGGTGTAGACGACGGGATCCTCGCCACCCTCGCCGGTATTGCTGCGACCGCCCAGGCGGTTCATGGCAACGGCGAGCGTGCTGTGAGTCTCGGGCGAAATCGCGCCCAAGGACATCGCTTGGGTACTGAAGCGGCTGAGCAGCGATGCCTCGGTCTCGACGTTATCCAGCGGGATCGGGGCGGCGTCACGGACTTTCACCAGATCGCGAATGGCAACGGGTTCACGCTCGCCAGCGAGCGCGCTGTAGGACTTGAAATTCTCGTCGCTGGGCGACTTGATGTAGCGATGCAGGCGGCGCACGATTTCCGGCGAGCTGGCATGGCGCTCGCCATGCTGGCGGAAGCGGTAGAGGCCGGTGTCCTGGAGAGGATTCGTTTGCGCTTCGTAGGCAGCTCCGTGGCGGACCAGGCAGTCTTCGAGCAGGCCAGTGAGCGTCTTTCCGCCCAGCACGCATCCGGCATCTTCGAAAATTTCCGCACAGACAGCGGGATCGAGTCCGATGACTTCGAAGAGCTGGCTGTTGCGGTAGCTCGCCATGGTGGAGACGCCCATGCGCGCCATCACCTTGCGCAGGCCCTTCTCCAGTGCGAAGCGGTAACGCGCGACTCCGTCGGGACGCAGGGCGACGGCCTGCTCGAGCGCGAGATAGGGATAGACACCGCAAGCCCCGGCCGCCACCAGCAGTGCGACGTGGTGCGTGTCGAGGACCTGGCCTGATTCGACGATCACGGGAATGTCCCAGGCTCCGGAGTCAACCAATGATTTTTGGGCCACGGCCAGGGCGAGGAGCGCAGGAAGGGCGGAATGTCCGGCGTCGACGCCGCGGTCCGTCAACAGGATGAGGCCCGGCTTTTCTTCTCCAAGATGCAGCAAGTCTTCGCGCAGTCGCTCCAGCAGGGCGCGCGCGCCAGAAACCCCTTCCGAAACTGGAAATGCGAGGCTGAATCGCCGGACTGAAAATTCGCCTTCCAATAACTTCATCTGCCCGGCATCGAGCAGAGGCGAATTGAGGACGGCTTTGCCGCCCATGAAAATCCGCAGCGACATGACGTGCGTTTCACGCAGGGGATCGATCGGCGGGTTCGTGACCTGGGCGAAGCGCTGCTTGCAGTAGTCCCAGAGCGGACGCGGCAGGCGCGAGAGAAAGGCAGGTGGAGCGTCGTCTCCCATGCTCCACACCGCTTCCTGGCCTTCGAGAACCAGGGGCTGAAACAGCAGCTTGTATTGATCTTCGGTCCAGCCGAGCGCGCCCATCACTCGCTGGGCATCGGGCGTGGCGGAGGGCGGAAGTTTTTCTGTCGGAACGACGTGGAGCAACGCGGGCGCGGGAGGCGCTTCGCGGAATTCCTGTCGATGGCCGACTTCTGCCGGGCGCGTGAAGTCGCCGCTTGCCGGATCGCAGAACAGCATTTCGCCGGGACCGAGGCGCTGCCGCTCGGCGATTTCCTTGCGCTGCAGGTCGGCGATGCCGACTTCCGATCCGACCACAAGCAGGCCGTCGGAGGTCAGCGTGTAGCGAAGCGGGCGGAGACCGTTGCGGTCAAGCTTAGCGCCGACGGTGCGGCCGTCGGTGAAGACCATGGCCGCCGGTCCATCCCACGCTTCCTGCTGCTGGGCTTGCGCTTCGAGGAATCGGCGCAGGTCCGGCGTGATCTGCGGATTGGTTTCCCATGCGGGAGGCACCATGGCAAGCATTGCGCCTTCGGGGCTGTACCCGCGCTGCAGCAGCAATTCGAGGCCGTTGTCGAAGCTGGCGGAATCGCTGACACGTTCTTCGAGCACGCGGGCGTCATTGGAAAGCTGAAGCACCTCCTTCAGGCTGCGTTCCTTCGCGTGCAGCCAGCGTCGATTGGCGCTGATGGTGTTGATCTCGCCGTTATGGGCGACGAAGCGGAAAGGCTGGGCAAGCGCCCAACTGGGCTGCGTATTGGTGGAGTAGCGCTGGTGGAAGATGGCGAACGAAGTCTCGAATATCGGGTCGGACAGGTCGAGGTAGAAGGCGGGAAGCTGGTCCGGCGTAAGCAGGCCTTTGTAGACCACGGTCCGCGAGGAGAGCGAGCAGAAGTATGTTCCGCGGGGCGCCTGCGCTTCCACTTGTTTGCGGAGACGGAAAAGGGCGGTTTCGAGATCGGCTGTGCCGGGCATCGCGGCGAAGAAGCATTGCCGGATGACGGGCAGCGTCGCGTGCGCGCGGGGACCGGTAATCGTGGGATCGGTGGGAACCACGCGCCAGCCTATGCATTGCAGGCCGTTTCGTTGGGCGAGGGCCGCGATCGTGTCTTGCCCTGCGGGTTCCTCGCCGGCAGGTAAGAAGACCATTCCGAGACCAAATTCTTCGGGAAGGCGGACACCCGCATCCAGTGCGGCCGCGCGCATGAATCGGTCGGGAATGGCCATCAGCAGGCCGGCGCCATCGCCGCTGCGCCCGTCGGCATCGACACCGCCGCGGTGCGCCAGGCGCAGCAACGCGGTCAGCGCCCGCTCCACCATCTCGTGCGACGGAGCAGCGCCCAGCCGGGTTACAAAACCGACACCACAGGCATCGTGGTCCGGTGCGTAGCGCTGATGTGCCATTAGACATTGTTAGCCGGGATGGCGGTGGAAAGTACAACGCAGAATTTCGATGAGCCGGATGGATTTTTTGGTAGGAGCGCAAAGACCTCTACTTAGGCTTCGATGCTCCCAGTCGCGAGGCTTCGCCCCGCTGGGCAGCCGGGGCGGCTGCCCCTACGCGAGCTTTGCAGATTGTCCGTTTGCAGCTTTCACCTACCGGGCGGGGAATGACTTCGCGAATGCGCGGGAGTGAAACTCGATCACCTCGCCCAGATGCGAAAGGAAATAATTCATGCCGTGACCGCCGGGGTAAGGATGGTACTCGTGCGCAAGTCCCTCGGAGGAAAGTTGCTTGTCGAGCGCAGCCGCGCCGCGCTCGAAGCCAAAGTCGTCGGCCTGCCCGCAATTGAAGTAGATCGCCATCTTCTTTAATGTGGCCTTGTTTTTCCGGGCGAGGGTAAATGGGTCGTTCGCCTTCCAGTGGGCAATGTTGATCGGATTTCCCAGGAGTGGGGCGAAGGCATCCGCCATCTCGGGCGAGCGCTCCTGCGCCATCGTGTTCAGCTGTTCGGGCGTTTCCAGAGTCAGGGCGGCGCTTTGCGCGCTGACGGCCGAAAACATTTCCGGATAAGCAAACGCGAATCGCAGGGCGCCAAAGCCTCCCATGGAGATGCCGGTGATCGCGCGCGCTTCGCGTCCCGGCAGTGACGCGATATTTCTTCTCAATGTAGGGCACGAACTCGCGCAGGAAGAAGTCGCTGTAGCGCTCGCTGCCATCGGCAGAGTTGATGTAGAAGCTGGCGAAGCCTTCGGGCGCGACGATCAAAAAGTCGCCAATTTTTCCTTGCGCGCGCAGGTCTTCAATCAGAGTCCATCCCCCGCTGCGGGAGAACGACTGCTCGTTGTCGCCGAGCCCATGCAGGTAGTAGAGGACCGGGAATCTCTGCGGCTGTCCGGCGGCGTCTTGCTTGTCATAGTTTCCGGGAACCTGCACGCAGTAGTGCACGTTGCGCTTGAGGATGTGACTTCGTAGCAGGCTGCAATCAATGCGGCCCTGCGCGCGGGCCGACGGAGAGAACAGAGTGATGACAACCGCGACAAGTCCCAGGAACCAACGCATTCTCGAACCTACTCGTAGCGCAGCGCCTGCACCGGATCAAGCCGGGCCGCGCGCGATGCGGGATAAAGCCCTGACAGAAGGCTGACGATGAGCGCGAAAATGATCGCGCCCCCAACCAGCCACCAGGGAACGAACCAGATCTGCTCGGGTGCCATACTTTGCTGCTTGAGGTAGACGTTGGTGCCGACATTGATGACGCGCCCGATCGTCCATCCCAGAGCCACGCCCAGCGCCCCGCCCAGCAGGCCCATGACGCCCGCCTCGGCGAAGAACAGTTTCTTGACATCGCCGTCACTCGCGCCGATCGCCTTCATGATCCCGATTTCACGCCGCCGCTCGAGGATCGCCATCACCAGCGTGTTGACGATGCCGATCGAAGCGACCGCCAGAGCCAGGCTGCCGAAGACCCCGAGAAAGACATCGACGATGGCAAAGAATTTTCGCAGGCTGCGGGTGGCATCGAGCATCGAGAAGGTATTGAATCCCATCTTCTTGATCCCGTCTTCAACTCCCTGAATCTGGGTTGGATTCTTCACGCGCACGCTCACGGTCGCGTAGGTCGGAACCTTGCTGGCGGCTTGCGTCATGTCGCGCATCGCGGTGGGCTGCACGGCATGCAGGCTTTCCACCAGTTTCAGCGGCAGCAGCACGCGGGCACGCGCCGACCCGCGCATGCTGTCGGGATCGAGGTCGGTGACGCCAATGATCTTCAGGTTCAACTCGTGTGACTGGATTGAGTAGGTGGAGGCGTCCACCGGCGTTTGGTCTTGAGCATCCGGCGACGCTGTCGACGACGCATCCACGCGCTCCGAGTAGCGCATCGTCATTTCCTTCCCCAGCAGCGGCTTGGCCACCTCGGCAACCGGGGTCTCATCGGAACCCGGCTTGGGCGTTTTGCCTAGTAATTCCGCGGCGAAAGCTTTCTGCAGAATCACCTCGGGCGCCGTGTCGGAAGAGAAGAAGCTGCCTTGCATGCCTTCGAAGGAGTCGTTCGTTTTATACGACGCTGGAATGCCGGCCACCATCGTGAGATGCGGCTTGTTATCGAAGGTGAACGAGGTAATGAAGCGCAGGTCGGGATACGCCTCGACGACGTTGGGCATTTGCGCGATCTTCGCGCGCGCGGGCTCATCGAGGACCGGGCTCTCGGCCGGAGACGGAGCGCTGTTTTCCTCGTCGCTGCGATTGAAGTTGCGCAGATCGCGGCGCGAGGTGACCACCACGGTGTCGAATAACCCGGACTTCACCAGCCGCCGGGTGGCCAACTGCTGCAAGCCGATGCCCAGCGAGAGCATGGCCACCAGCGAAGCGACACCCACGGAGATTCCGACTGTAGTCAGAGAGTTGCGCAAGACCGACTCACGCAAATTGCGCACGGCGAGTTCGGCGAGGTCGTAGGCTTTCACGCGCGGCCTCCTTCGACGGATACGGCCGTCGTGGGCACATTCGGTTGGTCATCCACGAGTTTGCCGTCTGCAAGAAAGATCAGGCGCTGCGCATAACGCTCGGCGAGAGCGCGCTCGTGCGTGACCATCACCACCGTCATGCCCAGCGACTCGTTGAATTCGCGGATCAGGTTCATGATTTCGGTACCGGTGCGGCTGTCGAGATTTCCGGTCGGCTCATCGGCCAGCAGAAGCTTTGGGCGGTTGATCAGCGCGCGGGCCAGTGCTGTGCGCTGCTGCTCACCACCGGAGAGTTCGGTGGGCCGGTGATCCAGTCGCCGGCTCAGGCCGACACGTTCCAGCGCTTCTCGAGCCAGCGAATCGCGCCGGCTTCGATCCACCTCGGCAAAACGCAGGGGCAGTTCCACGTTCTCGATCACGGTCATGCTCGGAATCAGATTGAAGGACTGAAACACCATGCCCACCGTGCGCAGGCGATGTTGCGCGAGTTCTGCGCGGGAAAGTGCGGCGAGGTCTTTTCCTTCGACAATTACGGCGCCGGAAGTAGGCCGGTCGAGACCCGCGATCAGGTTCAGCAACGATGACTTTCCCGACCCGGACGTGCCGAGCAGCGCGACGAATTCGCCTGTGGGGACGCCGATCGATATGCCGTCCACTGCGCGAATCAGACTCTCGCCCATGGTGTAGTGGCGGCAGACCTCGTCAGTGACGATCGCGCTGGAAGTTTCAGGGGTGCTTGAGTCCAGAGTCATGAAGAATCACTTGCGCGCGTAGCTGCTCGAAGGTATCGAACTTCTTTTCGTATTGGGCGTTTCTATCGGACTTCTCCTCGGATCACGCGCAACGCGTCCGGATCGGCGGGCTCTTTGGCCGATGCGCCGTTCCCGTTCTCTACGATGGTGTCGCCTTCGCCCGGCGCGAGAAACAGGTTTGTCTCCAGGCCGTGTTGCTTGGTATAGAGATCGTAATACCGGCCGCGCATTTCATAGAGTTCTTCGTGGGTGCCGCGCTCGACAATCTGCCCGTGCTCCATGACCAGAATCTGATCGGCGCGGCGGATGGTCGAGAGGCGGTGGGCGATTACGAACGTGGTGCGCCCCTGCATCAGGTACGAGAGTCCGTGCTGGATCATTTGTTCGGATTCTGAATCGAGGCTGGAAGTTGCTTCGTCGAGAATCAGGATGCGCGGTTCGGCCAGGATCGCGCGGGCGATTGAAATCCGCTGGCGCTGCCCACCGGAAAGCTTTACGCCGCGCTCGCCGACCACGGTGTCGTACTTCTCTTCGAAGCTTTCGGCAAATTCATCCACGCGCGCGATCTGGCAGGCGCGCATGATTTCGTCTTCGGTCGCGTCGGGACGGGAGAAGGCTACGTTCTCGCGAATCGTCCCGTCGAACAGGAACGATTCCTGCAACACGACGCCGAGGCGCGTGCGATAGGAATCGAGACGCACCGTGCTCAGGTCCACTCCGTCGACGGTGACTTTCCCTTCGGTCGGCACGTGAAACGCGGAGATGAGGCCGATGGTCGTCGACTTGCCGGAGCCCGACGAACCTACCAGCGCCGTCACCGTTCCCGGCTCGGCCACGAACGAGACGTCGTGCAGAACGATTCGGTTGCCGTCGTAGCTGAAGCTGACGTCGTCGAACTCCACGCGGCCGACGATGTCTTCGAGCGTGACCGTGCGCCGCGGATCCTGGTCTTCGGGACGTTCGCGAAGAATTTCTTGCGTGCGTTCGAGGCCGGCGAAGGCTTCGGTGATCTGGGTTCCGATGGCGACCATCTGAATGATGGGGGCGACCAGGAATCCGAGGAACAGGGTGTAGGTAAAGAATTCGCCGACCGTCAGCGTGCCGGCCAGAATCTGATGGGCGCCGACGTACATGATGACCGCGCCTACCACGCCCATCAGCAAACTGGCCGAGAGGCTCATCAGCGAAGTGGCGGTGAGGGTGCGCATCACATTTTCGAGCAAGCGCCGCACGCCTCCGGCAAAAACCGCTTCTTCTCGTTCTTCGGCGTGATAGCCCTTAATCACGCGCACGCCGCCCAGCGATTCAGCCAGCCGTCCGGTCACTTCCGCGTTGATTTTGCCGCGTTCGCGAAAAATCGGACGGATGGTGCTGAATGCCTTGTTCAACGCCACGGCAAAGCAGAGCAGGAAGCCGAACGCGAGAACCGTCATCAGCGCGCTGATGCGGAGCAACACGACCAGCGCGATCAACGAAGTGAGCAGGCCGCCGGCAAGTTCCACCAGTCCGGTGCCCAGCAGATTGCGCACGCCCTCGACGTCGGTCATGATGCGCGACACCAGGTTGCCCGTCTTGTTGGCGTCGTAGAAAGAAATCGGAAGACGCGAGATGTGCCGCTGAACTTTTTCGCGCAGCTCAGTGATGAGGCGCTGTGCGGCTTTCGACAAGAGCTGGGTGAGTGAGAACGAGGTGATGCCCTGAATCACGGTCGCGGTCAGCACGGCGAACACGATCGGCTTCAACAGTTCGATGTGATGCTTGGCGACAACGCTGTCGATCAGGTAGCGCGTGGAGTATGGCAGGACCAGACCGGAAACACGGTTGATCGCCATCAGCAGGAAGCCGAGGGCCAGGAGCTTTTTGCGCGGCCGCATCAGATCCCAGACGATGGGCGCCACGGCGCGCAGGCGCTTGGCTGTCAAAGGAGCCTTGGGAACGCTTCCGCGCCCGCTCTTGTGCGGCACCCGTTCGGCAAACCTCTGAGGCGACTTCACCATTCGGTTAGACACTACAAAGCACGGCGGAGCTTCATTTTATGTGGAGAGATCGGCGAGAGGCGGGCAGGCACGGGCTAGACCCCCTGTCCCGCGCAGAATCCTGAGGCCCACGCCCACTGAAAGTTGAACCCACCCAGTTGCCCGGTGACATCCACAACTTCGCCGACAAAATACAGGGCCGGCACCCGGCGGCATTCCATGGTCCTGGCGGAAAGCTCATCTGTGTCGACGCCGCCGGCGGTTACTTCGGCTTTCTCGTATCCCTCGGTGCCGCTGGCGAGAATGTGCCAGCGATGAGCGTTGCGCTCGAGTTCCGACAACGAGTGGTTGGTCCAGTCTTTCGGGATATGTTTTTCGAGCCACCGATCCGCCAGCCGTTGCGGCAGCACTCCACGCAAGGCAGTCTTCGCGGCTGCGAGATCGCGGCGCACACCGGGACTTTGCATCGGCGCAGACCAGTCCTGATCGGGCGCCAGGTCAACAACGATTCCCCGCTCCTTCTGCCAGTACGAAGAAATCTGCAAAATCGCCGGCCCGCTCAGGCCTTTGTGCGTGATCAACATCTTGTCGCGGAAGCGTTGCGAGTCGCAGGAGACTTCGACCTCCGCGGACACTCCCGACAAGTCTCCGTAGCTCTGGCGGTCCTCCGCATTAAACAGCAACGGCACCAGAGCGGGGCGGCACGGCTGGACTTTGATTCCAAACTGCCGCGCCAACTCATAGCCAAAGGACGTGGCGCCGATTTTCGGGATCGATAGGCCGCCTGTGGCTACGACCAGGGCGGGGGCGCGATATTCGTGGTCGCCGCTTGCGACCGTAAAAGCATCTCCTCGCCGCACATCGCGCACGGTGGCGTTTACGACTATCCGCACTCCAGCCCGGCGGCACTCTTCCTCGAGCATCGCAACAACTTCGCGCGCAGATCCGTCGCAGAACAGCTGGCCCTTGTGTTTCTCGTGGTAACGAATGGCGTGCTTCTCCACCAGCGCTATGAAATCGGCAGGCGTATAGCGGGCCAGCGCCGACTTGCAGAAATGGGGATTGGTGGAGAGGAAATTTTCCGGACGGCAATGCAGATTGGTGAAGTTGCAGCGGCCGCCGCCAGAGATCAGGATTTTTTTGCCGATGCGGTCGGCACGCTCCAGCACAACGACGCGTCGCCCGCGCTTGCCGGCTTCGATGGCGCACATCAGACCGGCGGCGCCGGCGCCCAGGACGATTACGTCGAATTCTTCGGTCATGATCCGGATTGAAACTGTTGGCTGTCGCGATCACCGAATGCTAGCCGAAGTGATGCGGGTTGTCTTGGGATTCAGCTGCTGAGGAATTCTTCACCACAGAGACGCAGAGGCACGGTGGAACGCGCGAGTCAAAAAAATCAGGCCAGCGATGGGCTGGCCTGGAGAGAAAGTCAGGAATGAGGTGTTTATTGGGGCTGCGAGCTGTCTTTCTTCATGGAGCCTTTGTCGCCCTTCAGCATTTTCACGGAGCTGACCTGGATCTGGTTGGTGGCCGAGTCCGCGCTGCCCTTGAGCTCAACGTGATGGCCTTCATGACCCTTCACGGCGTCGGGGTTCGCAATCGTCCAGCTCTTGCCGTCGTCGCCGACGAGCGTTTTGCCGTCCTGGCTGATCGTGCCCTTCACGTTACCTGATTTCGCACTCTGCCCCATGTCGCTGCCCTGGCTGGCACCGGTCTGGCTGGCGCTGGGCTGCTGCGGTGGATTGGCTGCCACTAGGAGCTGCCGGATCCTGTGCTAGAGCGACCAGCGGCAACGCCAGAACAAAAGCGAGTGATAGGACCAAAAACGTCTTCATACGATATTTTCCTCCGAGTACATTTGGTTTGAAGTTATCCTGCTTGGCCCGCAATACCTACAAAGCCTGTTTACCCAGCCTTGCGCTGGAGATCTTTGTCGCGCTCCGCTCGGGACGCTTCGGCCCCGGACGGCGGGTTCCAATTCGCGATCTGCTTTTCTGCTTCTTCCTTGGCAATTCCATAGCGTTCCTGGATCTTGCCCACCAGGCGCTCGCGCTCGCCGGCGATTACGTCCAGGTCATCATCTGTGAGCTTGCCCCATTGCTTGCGGACAGAGCCCTTCATCTGACTCCACTGGCCTTTTACCTGATCCCAATTCATTTCAGACTTCCTCCTTAGAAATGGAAAACCGCATTTCTGAAGGGGCGCGCAAGCATGTTCTAAAACTTTGATTCGCTTCCCTGAAATTACGCCTGCTGTGTCCCGGGCCGTCTCCGGTAGATTCTGTAGATCGCGGGACAAGCACCTTAGGGAACTTTAGGGCGGTCGTAGAAAAGACTTGGAATGAGCAGCCTACGAACTAAGGTTCTGCGGATCATCCGGGGGATCGTTAGCGGGCGGGTTTGCGAGCCGGTTGGAGGGGGGTTGCGCGCATGATTCCCGCACCCTCTTTTACGTAAATCAGCTGGTTGGCCTTGACGTCCTTCATCGTGTCGACCTGGCCGCTGGGCCAGCGAATCTCGAGAAGTTCGACTTTGTCGGCCTTCCCAAGGCCGAAGTGGATGCGCAGATCGTTCTGCGAGATGTAGCTGCCGCCGCTGCGCACTTCGTCGATCTGTTGGTGCGGCTTGCTTTCGCCGGGAACTTGGTGACGCACTTGAGGCGCGCTCCGATGCCGCTGCGGTTGGACTTCGTCGCCGATGTACTTGACCTTGATCCAGTTGTTGTCAAGTGCGGAGATCGCAGCGCAGAAGCTGGGGGTATCCGTTGACGGTGTTGACGACGACGTCCATGTCGCCGTCGTTGTCGAAGTCGCCGAAAGCGCAGCCGCGGGAGGCGTCGGGATCGTTGATGCCCGGCTCCGGCATTCTGCGAGACATCCTCGAAGCGTCCGTTGCGCAGGTTCTGGTAGAGGATCTTGCGCTGCGGGTATCCGGCTTCGGTCTTCAGCTGCTCGACTTCGGGATAGACGTGGCCGTTGCACATCAGAATGTCGGGCCAGCCGTCGTTGTCGAAGTCGAAGAATCCGCAGCCCCAGCCGAGATACTGGGTGTGCAGGCCCAGTCCGGCCTGAAAGGTGGTGTCCTCGAAGTTCGCGCCACCCTGGTTGTGATACAGGGATGGAGTGTCGCCCGCGAAATTGGTTTTCACGATGTCGAGATTGCCGTCGAGATCGTAGTCGGCGGCCGAGACGCCCATGCCGGCCTGCGGCTTGCCGTCGGGACTGAGGGCGCAACCGGCCTCGAGCGCGACGTCGACGAACTTGCCGTCCTTCTTGTTCTGGTAAAGCGCGCTGGCGGTGGAGTCATTGGCCACGTAGATGTCGGGCCAGCCATCGTTGTCGAAGTCCGCCGTGAGCACGCCGAGTCCGTAGGTTCCGTTCGCTTTGAAAATCCCGGCCGCTTCGGAGACGTCGGTGAAGGTGCCGTCGCCGTTGTTGTGGTAGAGGATGTTGTTGTCGCCCTTCAGTCCGGGCGGTCCGCAGGCAACCATGACGGCCTTGTAGAGACACGGGCCCGATTCCGGCACCGGCGCGGTCTTGAGATCCATGTCAATGTAGTTGGCGACGAAGAGGTCGAGCTTGCCGTCGCGATCGTAGTCGACGAAGGCGCAGCCGGTGCCCCAGCGGTTTTCCATTTCCCGCGACGCCCGCTTTTTCGCTGACGTCGGTGAAGGTGCCGTCGCCGTTGTTGTGATAGAGAACGTTCTTGCCGTAGTAGGTGACGAACAGGTCGTCGAAGCCGTCGTTGTCGTAGTCGCCGATGCAGACGCCCTGGCCCCAGCCGGATGTGCTTGAGGCCGGCCTTGACGGTGACGTCGGTGAAGGTGCCGTCGCGATTGTTCTTGAACAGGTGCGAGGAAGGCTCTTCGCCTTTGGGGAAGCCTTCCAGACGCCATCCGTTGACCAGGAAGATGTCGAGCCAGCCATCGTTGTCGTAGTCGTAGAAGGCGACGCCGCAGCCGGTGGTCTCGAGCAGATATTTGTTCTTGTGCTCGCCGCCGAAGATGGTTTTGGCGTTGAGGCCGGCTTCTTTGGCGACATTGATAAAGCTCAGCCCGAGGTCCGGCGCAGCTTTCTTGTCGGCTGGCTGGCTCGCTGCACTCTGGGCCAAAAGTCCCCGCGGCCAAGCCATGGCCAGAACATTTTCAAGCGACAGGACCAGCGCGGATCGGCTCAGGGAGCGCAGAAACGAACGTCGGGAGGGGCGCAAATCGCTGGTACCTTCCTGGATGGGCACGTGCTAGAATTCGCTCCTACTTTATTGAGATGCGCGCCGCCTTTGCAAGTTGGACGGCGCAGTTCGGCTTCAGAGCTGTACGCGGTTGCTGTTTGCTAACGATGCCATCGCCCCCGCCCCATCGCTTTCTCTGCGATTGTTTCGGATTCAAAAAAGCTCTTGGTCTTGCGGCCCTATCTCTCGCTCTGGCGGCATCTTTCTGTAGCGCGCCTGGCGCCTCCGCACAAGAGCGTTCGCTCGAACTTTCGCGGGCCGACCGGCCGTGGGAATTCCTGACCGCCGTCGGAACGCGCGCTGGACTGTTCGGCGACGAATCCGGACGCATGGAGGCGTGGGTGTATCCGCTGAAACTTTTCCGCAATTTCCATGTGGAGTTCGAGGTAGGCGGAAGAATTCTGCCGGCCGAAAGTCTGGCCCGGACGGTGACTGCGAAGCCGGAGTCGTGCATGATTCTTTATGCGGGCGACACGTTCTCGGTGAAGGAAACTTTCTTCGTTCCGGTGCAGGAACCGGGCGCCGTCATCAGGTTCGAGATCACGACCGAAAATCCGCTGAACATCCGCGTCGCCTTCACCCGAGACTTCCAGCTCGAATGGCCCGCCGGACTGGGCGCGACCTATGCCAACTGGGATCTCACGCATCACGCGTTCACCTTCGGGGAAGAACAAAAGAAGTATGCAGCGTTCGTCGGATCACCCACCGCTACCAACGAGCATCTCGAGTACCAGGACAACTACTCGTCCTCGAACGAAGACTCGTTTGATCTGGGCGTAACCAGCCGCAAGGCTGAGAACCGGGTGGTCTTGTTGTCGGCCTCGGTGCACGGCGCGGCGGAGGCCCAAAAGACTTATGAGCAATTGTCGACCAGCTACGGGCAATTGCAGGGTGAGTCGGCCGCGTATTACCGCTCCTATCTTGCGCGCACGGTGAGCATTGAAGTGCCGGACCCTCAACTGCAGCAGGCTTATGACTGGTCGCGCATCAGCGTGCTGCAGGGCTTCGTCAACAACCCGTTTCTGGGGACGGGAATGATCGCGGGGTATCGCACCTCAGGCACCAGCCAGCGCCCGGGATTCGCCTGGTTCTTCGGGCGCGACTCCATGTGGACCGCGCTGGCCCTGGATGCGGAAGGCGATTTCACCACGACGCGTACGGCACTTGAGTTCCTGAGCAAGTTTCAGCGCGAGGACGGCAAGATTCCGCACGAGATTGCGCAGACGCGCGAGCCTGGTCGACTGGTTCAAGGGATATCCGTATGGGTACGCTTCCGCCGACGCCACGCCACTCTACATTATCGCGATGAATGACTACGCCACCGAGAGCGGCGACCTGGAGTTTGTGCGCGGCAAGTGGGACAGCCTGTGGAAGGCTTACCAATTCCTGCATTCCACTTACGATGCGCAGGGCCTGCCGCAAAATTTCGGAATCGGTCACGGCTGGGTAGAGGGCGGCCCTCTGCTTCCGGTGCGACGGCGAACTTTACCAGAGCGGCGTGGCAGCCGCTGCGTTGCACAGCCTTTCCAACATCGCGCACCTGCTCGGCAAGGAAGAAGAAGCGCCCAGGCTTTCCCAGGAATCCGCGGAACTGGAAAAGCTGATCAACCAGATTTTCTGGCTCGCCGACAAAAAGCGTTATGCGCTTTGCCCTCGATCAGGCGGGCAAGCCGGTCGACGAACCCAGCGTGCTGGCCACAGTCCCGATGTGGTTTGGCCTGTTGCGGGAAGATCAGGCACAACCGATGATCACCGAACTGGCTGGGCCAGAACATCAAGCCGACTGGGGCATGCGCATCATCGCCTCAACCGCGTCGCGCTACAGCGGCGGCGGATATCATTACGGTTCGGTGTGGCCGCTGTTCACCGGATGGGCTGTCGGTCGGCGAATACCAGTATCATCGCGACTTGCCGGCCTACGCGAACCTGCGCGCGAATGCGCTGCTCGCCCTCGATGGCTCGCTGGGGCACGTGACCGAGGTCTTATCGGGGGATCAATACCAGCCGCTCTCCACCAGTTCTCCGCACCAGATCTGGTCCGCGGCCATGGTCGTCAGCCCGCTGCTGCGCGGGATGTTCGGGTTGTCGAGCGATGCCGGCGCACATCTGCTTACTTTCGCGCCCCATGTTCCCGCGGACTGGGCGAATTTTGCAGTAAAGAACGTTCATGTTGGAGCATGCGTGGTCGATCTCCGCTATCACCGAACTGAGGAGACCATTACGCTGGATGCGGATCGCAGCGGCGCGGGCGATTGCTCTCTGGAATTTTCTCCTTCGCTCAGCCCCGGGGCGGAAGTGATCGCGGTGGAGATGAATGGCCACCTGGTCGCCAACCGGGTCACAAAAAGCCTCGCCGACCAGCATTTGCATGTGAAATTTCCGCTGGCCCGCGGCTCCAACAAGCTGCACATCACCGTGCTCAACGACTTCGGAGTGAGTCTTCCGACTTCCCTGCCGCCGCTGGGCGCGAAAAGCCGGGGGCTGCGCGTCCTTTCCGAAACCTGGAATGCTTCTCACGACCGGCTGGAAATGGAAGTGGCTGGCATCAAGGGCGGCGCTTATGAGCTTGGCCTGTGGAGCGCGGGACAACTCAGCACGGTGGAAGGCGCCGAGTTGGTCAAAGGCAGCGCCGGACGCGGCCAGCTTCGAATTCATCTACCCGCGGGCGAAGCCGACGACTATACTCGCGCCAAAATTGTGTTTCATTTCAGTGCCAAGAGTTCGCCGGAGCATCCTAAAACGAATTAATTGACATCGTAGGCAGTATGCCGCTGACCGGCTCGGGTAGCGGCGTTGGCGAGGAGAGACAGCATGCAAAAAATCCTGGGTATGGCAGCTCTGCTGGTAATGGTTATCTGGACCTCTCCGTGGGCGGTTGCACAGAAAAAGTCAGTTGATGCCGAAGGCCATGAATGGTGGCAGCACGCAGTTTTTTACGAGATTTATCCGCGCAGCTTCGCCGACAGCAATAATGATGGCATCGGCGATCTCAACGGCATTCAATCGAAGATGGGTTATCTGCACGACCTGGGCGTGGACGCCATATGGATCACGCCCTGCTATCCATCGCCGCAAGTGGATTTCGGGTACGACGTTGCCGACTACCAGAACATTGACCCCATGTACGGCACGCTCGCGGATTTTGATCAGCTGGTGGCTGAAGGCAAGAAGCAGAAAGTCCGCATCATCCTCGATTACGTCATCAATCACACTTCCGACCAGCACAAATGGTTCCTCGCTTCGAAGTCGTCGAAGACCTCTCCCTACCGCAACTGGTACATCTGGCACGACCCCAAGCCCGCCAACCAGCCGCCCAACAACTGGATCTCGGAATTCGGCGGCTCCGCCTGGAAGTTCGATCCGACAACCAACCAGTTTTACTATCACTACTTCTACGCTGAGCAGCCGGACTTGAATTGGAATAATCCGGCGGTGGAGAAGGCGATGTTCGACGTAACCCGCTGGTGGTACAAGCGCGGCGTGTCGGGCTTCCGGCTCGATGCGGTCGATACGCTTTTCGAAGATCCCGACCTGCGCGACAATCCGCTGCTGCCCGGCACTACGAAATTCGGCGACCCCAACACCGATCAGAAGTACAACAAGAAACTGCCCGGCGTGCACGATGTACTGCAGAACCTGCGTAAGGTAGCCGACGAGCACAATGCCGTCCTGATCGGCGAAACCTGGACCAAGAACATCGACGAGTTGAAGGAGTACTACGGCGGCAAGAACAAAGAGCTGCAGATGCCGATGGACTTCATGTTCACGCGGGTCGACCAACTCGATCCCGCCGAGTTCCGCCGCCAGATCGCGGCTGCCGACTCCTCGGGGGGATGGCCCACCTACGTCATCAGCAATCACGACATTACGCGCTCATACAATCGCTACGGAGACGGCACACACAACGACGACATCGCAAAAGTGATGGGAGCGCTTTACTTGACGCTACGCGGCACGCCGATCATGTACTACGGCGAAGAGCTTGGCATGGAGAACAACAACCCCAAGCGCAAGGAAGATGTGAAGGATCCGGAAGGCCGCACGGGCTGGCCGAAAGAAATCGGGCGCGACGGCGAGCGCACGCCCATGCAGTGGTCCGACGCAGCCAATGCCGGATTCAGCACGCATGAGCCCTGGCTGCCGGTCCCCCCGAGCTACAAGACGCACAACGTCGCGAGTGAATCCAAAGACCAGAATTCCGTGCTGGAGTTCTATCGCAAGGTGCTGGCTCTGCGTCACACTAACGCGGTGTTGCTTGAAGGAAGTTACACGGCGCTCAATGAAGATGACGCGAATGTGCTGTCGTACCTGCGCACGTATAAAGGAAAGTCGGTGCTGGTGGCTCTGAACATGTCGGCATCCTCGCAGAATGCGGCGTTCAAGTTGCCGGGCGGCGCAAAGAGTCTGAAGAGCCTGATCGCAACTCCGGATGTCAGCAGCACAGGAGGCGAAGTCTCGCTGCCTGCCTTCGGCGTCTTGATCGCCGAAGTGCGGTAAGCAGATGTAGCGCGGGCGGCCCCGCCCACGGCCTGTCTTTGCCTTTCACCCGGCCAGCAAAAGGGGAGCTAAGGCCCCGCCAGGCAGACGAGGTCGTCTGCACCTTACCTGGCCGATCGAATACAAACGGGCCGTACACAAATCCCTTGCCTTGACCAGAAAAATGCATTTTCTCCCCACATTGTGTTTCGTTTTGCTGCGGCCCTGATCTATCCTTTCTTCCACTATGCCAACCGATTTGCTGCGGCGCGTGCACGCCTGCAGAGTGTTCGCTGCGACAACGACCTTAGCTTTCCTGCTTTGCCTGACTCCAGCTTTTGCGGGAGGCCCCGAGCCGTCCTCTAACCCCGGCCTCGCCCTGATTCTCAAATACATCGACACCGGCTGGGACACGCTTACCCGCTCCATGACCGATTGCAACACGGTTGTCGACCCCAAGCTGATTGAAGAATCGATTCTCTATCTGCCGGCAGGGTCCGCGACTCCCGCGCCGGTCGCTGAGATGCAACAGCGCTGTCACGTCAATGTCGAGCAACTTCCCGCAGCCATCACGGGTCCCGGACAGGTGACGAGCAATATCACCCCACCAGGGTTGCTTTATCTCCCCAACCGCTACGTCGTCCCCGGCGGCCGTTTCAACGAAATGTACGGCTGGGACACGTACTTCATCGTGCGCGGATTGGTGGAGGACAAGCGGCTCGACCTCGCCCGCGGCATCATCGAAAACTTCTTCTTTGAGATCGAGCACTACGGCACGGTCCTCAACGCCAACCGCACCTATTTTCTGACGCGCTCGCAGCCGCCATTTCTTACATCGATGATCCTGTCGGTATACCAGGCGGAGAAAGCTGCGGGGAAAAACGATCGCGAACTTCTGGAGCAGGGGTACCAGTGGGCCAGCAAGGACTACGAGATGTGGAACCGCGACCCGCATCGGGCGGGCGACACAGGCCTGTCGCGCTACTTCGATTTCGGCAGTGGTCCGGCTCCCGAGAGCCTGAAGGACGAAACGGATGCCTATCGCCGGGTCGCCGGATATTTCCTGCTTCACGCCCAGGGAAGAAACTATGTCACCGAAGTCGAAGATTCCGGCACGCCCATGAGCGCCGAAGACCAGCGCAAAGGGGCGGCCGCGTACGTGGGCGCGCGCTACTCGGTGCAGGTGTGCAACGCGCAGCGCACCATGGCCCAGGCCGATTGCGAGCCGGCGCGCGACATCTTCTTAGCCGCCGATTACTACAAGGGCGACCGCGCCATGCGCGAATCCGGCTTCGACATCTCCTTCCGCTTCGGTCCCTATGGCGCCGCCACGCATCACTACGCGCCCGTCTGTCTCAACAGCCTGCTCTACAAGACGGAAAAAGATCTTCAGCAGATCAGCGAAATGCTTGGCCGTCGCGACGATGCCAAGCGCTGGGCCGACCGGGCCAGCCAGCGCGCCGAACGCATTCAAGAATATCTCTGGGACGCACAGAAGGGAATGTTCTTCGACTACAACCTCGACAATTCGTCGCGCTCCAGCTACGACTACATCACGACGTTCTATCCACTGTGGGCGGGCATCGCCACCAAGGAAGAGGCCGAAGCCGTGCGGAAGAACCTGAAGATATTCGAGCACCCCGGCGGGCTGGCGATGAGCGACAACGACGCGGGCGTGCAGTGGGACCTGCCTTATGGTTGGGCTCCGACGCAACTGCTGGCCATCGAAGGCCTGCGCCGTTACGGCTTCAACGAAGACGCGGATCGCACATCTTATGAATTTCTCTCAACCGTTGCCGAGAATTTTCGGCGGGACGGCACTATTCGTGAGAAATACGACGTGATTACGCGTTCTTCAGAAGCGAAGGTCGCCACCGGCTACCAGATCAACGTAGTCGGCTTCGGCTGGACCAACGCCGCATTTCTGGCGCTGCTGCACGCGTTACCGCCGGAGATGGTGACACGTTTGGCGAACGAGCAGACGGCACCGGGGATCAAGAATCCGTAGTGTGGGATGGATTGGAAGGTTGCCGACCTGGCGCAGGCTGGACAGCCGGGGGCGGCTGTCCCCACGTGAGCATCTTTGACCCGAGACCTGACACCCAATACCCAACACACAAAGACCTGAGATCTCTAATCCGGACTTCCCGGCACGTCCTGCAATTGTTGCGCCAGTTTGCGCTCACGCTCGGCGTCGGCGGTCTTCCCCATATCCTGATACGCCTGCCCCAGCAAGTGATGCGCCACCGAATTATTCGGATCGACGCGCAACGCATGCTGCAAAGCCCGTGCTGCCAGCTCCGCCTCGCCTTTTTTTTCGAGCACCTTGCCGAGCAGGATATAGGCGCCGGTCGAGGTTGAATCCAGCCAGATCGAGCGCTGCAGGAGCCGTTCCGCGTCGTCAAACTTCTGAATGCGCGAGTACGCATCGGCCAGCTTGTAGTACGTGGAGGCGTGTGCCGGATTCAGTCCCAACTCGGCCTGAAAATCAGCAATCGCCTCCGGGATCCGGGATTTGTAGAGGTGAAGCTCGCCCAGAAAGAAATGGGCCAGCGGCAATTTCGGATCGAGTTCAATGGCCTTCTTCGCATACTCCTCGGCGATCGGATCAAACTCCTGCCGCAGGAGCACGCGCGCCGTGAACAGGTAAGCCGCCGCCGAATCGGGAGGAACGTCGAACATGCGCGCAAAGGCGACACGCGCCTTCGGATAATCCTTGGTCTGGATATAGGCGACGCCCAGAATGTACGACGCGTCGACGTTGGCCCGCGGATACCATCCCTGCACCCGCTCGAGCAGCGGAATCGCGTCTGCGGGCCTGCCCGCGAGGTAATTCGATAGTCCCAGGAGTTGGATGGATTCCTTGTCGTCGGGATCCTCCTGGGTCGCTTTTTTGAGGGCGTCGATGGCCTTCAGGTAGTCGCCGGCTTTGTAGTAGGTGGTGCCCAATTCGTGGGCGAGCCCCGGAAGATTTGGATTCTCAGCCCCTATTCGTTGTAGCTCAGCAATGGCCTCGGAGCTCTTGCCCTGCTGCACAAGCTTCCGAGCTCCAGCAAACACTGAATCCACAGCCTGAGAGGGCGCAGAAGGCAATGGCGAGGCCTCCTGGGCAGGAGTCGAACCCGGCAGTGCAAGTGCCAGGGTGAGGGCGAGAGAAGTGATATTCACAGTCGTCGGCGGACCTCTCGACGGAAATTAGAACACACCGGCGCCCCGCCTCGCCCGCCACATCGGGCCTGAAGGCTTACTTAGCGTGGAGCCTTACCAAGAAGAAGAGGGAGTCCGTCGTCCGGACTCCCTCCTTAGTGAATCGACCGCTGTGACGGTTAGAACTCGAAACGAACGGCGAATTCCAACTCACGCATGTGGGTTCCACCCTCCAACCCGGTGATTTTTCCGTTGTTGCCACCTTGGCAGTCGATGCAGCCGTTCGCACCGTTGTTCTGGCTGAAGGCGTACACCGGATGGTTGAAGATGTTGAATGCGTTCATCAGGAACTTCGCTTTCACCCGCTCTGTGACCAGGAAAGACTTCGATACCGACAGGTCGGAATAGAAGCCTCTCGGTCCATCGTAGGTGTTGCGTCCAATATCGCCGATCGTGCCGCAGTTCGGAAGGGCGAACGGGCCAGCCCCCGGCCGCGGCAGACCACAGGTATCGGTACCAACCGGTAGCAAGTTCGGGTCGATAGCAAGTGAGGCTACCGGGGTGAAGAACGTCCGGGTGTGGTTCTTCGTGTCCAGCGACCCGATACTGGTGTGAAGCTTTTTACTGGTCGAGTTGGGGCGGCACGGCCCAGTGTCGCTGATGGCGCCGCACTCCCCGATGCTGGGCGTCCACGGCAGGCCACTACTCCAGTTCGTGGTATTGCTTACCTGCCAGCCGCCAATAATGTAGTCCATCATTCTGCTGGCATCGCCTTTGTACTTCTTTCCGCGGCCGAAGGGCAGTTCGTAAATGGGGCTGAATACGAACACGTTGTCGCGATTGAAGTCGACGCGTCCCCACGAATCCTTATGGCTTACGGCGTAGTAGTTATCTTGGGGATATCCGTAGGCCTTGGAGTACGTGTAGTGGGACAGAAACTGCAATCCGTTCGAGAAGCGTTTGTCCAGCTTGACTTCTAACGCGTTGTAGGTACTGGCCGCATCGTTCCCGTAATAGTTGCTCAAGGAGAACGGGATCCGCGGGAAAAGTGGCCGGCGCTGATTCTGCGGAGTAAATGCGCTGAACGATGCGGACGCCGCCCCGCAGACTCCTGGAGTCGTCGAGGTCGGATTTGGAGTCGCCCCCAGGGGGCAGGGTTGGGTTGTGTCAGGTTTTCCATTCGCACCGATCAGGAAGGCCTTCGTGACGGTAGCGCCGTCCCCTACCCGTGCCGGGTTGATGTCATAGTTAGGCCCGTTGCCCACAAATCCGTGCGTTCCCTTGCTCCCGACATAGGCGACCTCGAGAGACATCGTGTTGGTCAGCTGGCGCTGAACGGTGATGTTCCACGCGTCCACTGTCGGCAACTGCTGGCGGATGGGACGGATGTGGGTTCCCGACAATTGTGACGTTAGCGGGATGAACCCATCCGCCGGGACGGCGGGGAAAGCGTCGTTCGGGTTAATGCCAGGACTGACGTTTGGTCCCGCATCGAGGCTAAACAGCTGCACCAGATTTGCAGAGCATGGAGTCGCAGCCGTGCAATTTGGATTCGGACCAGTCCCGTTCGTGAACGTGCTGGCATCGTAGTTCTGCTTCAATAGAACGGGCAGGTTCTGCGTGACCGTGTGTCCGAAGTTCGATCCGAACACGCCGATGTCGAAGCTGCGTCCGTAACCCATGCGAACGACAGTCTTGGGCGTCACTTGATATGCGATACCCAGCCGAGGAGCGAAAGCCTTCAGATTGTTGTCGACGCTGCCGCTCAGGCCGTAACGTCCCGACACCTGCGACGCGGATACCGCCTGACGCGCCATCCACAATGTTCGCAAAGCCGCCGTGAGCCTTTTCCGTTGACTGTTTCCGGGAAGTAGATTTCCCAGCGCAAGCCGTAGTTGATGCGTCAACTTGGAGGTAGCCCGCCAAGTGTCCTGGCCGTAGAAGAACCAGCGCTTCTGCCGTCTCAGCCGCGTTGTTAGCACCCGCGATATTGGGGTTATTGACGTAGCGGGCAAAGGATGTGACGTCGCCCAAGAGGAACGTGGCCAAGTCCAAACCCGCCGATTGGTGCCGTCGGACGTGCCCTCGGGGCTGAAGTTGAGTATTCGCCGGTACGGTTATTGTCACTGGGAATTCGCAAGTTCATGGCGTATCGAATATCGGCGCCAAACTTGATCTGATGATTGCCCCTTCATCATGCGTCCAGTTGTTCACGAACTGGAACTGCTGCTCGCTTTCGGTCAAGCGGGCAGTTGCAACGGGCTACTCCCAGACCGTCGCCGAAACTGGAGACCACCAACCCATTGCCACCTTGATTCGGAGCGCCGTTAAAGCCGCTCAGAGGAGCCTTACCCAATTGGAAAGAGCCCAGACCGGCGGTCTTGGGATCATCGGTATTGGCCCCGGGGATTCCGAAGTCGCGTCATCGGAGTGCCGCCGTCAGGCTTGCTGGTGGTCGGGTTGTACTTGAAGTAGCCGAAGCGGAAGTCGGTCAGCCAGTTGTTCGTGACAGTTTTGTTGAATCCAGTGGCCAAGCTGTAATTGTGAGTCGTGGAACTTCCAGAGAGACCGGGAGCGTCGCTGGTTCCTCCGTTGCCCGGCCCGCCCAATGCACCCAGCAGGCCTGTGCCTGAGATGGAATAGTAGGAGAGGCTGAAACGCCCGAAGATGTTCAAGCTCTGGCTTGCAGTGTAGTCGATGCGGGTGTCGAAACCATTCGATTTGAAGGGGCCCGAGCCAGCGGCAACGAAGTTATTCTGTACGGGCGCGCCAACACCGGGGTCCGGGAACAATGCGAGGATCTTTGCTGCCGCGGGCGAAATTCTGCCAATTGGAATTTGGTTGTTCGCGAATGCAGTTCGTCCCGACCCGGTTTGGAGGTTACCCGTCTGCGGATCGTAAACTTGCCCACCTCCAGTTACACCCGCAGCGGTCGTGAGATATTCGCTGAGATCGCAGAACCCGTTCGGGTCTGTGTTGATGGTGGGGTCGCAGGTCGTGAGGGCGGTATGCGTCGGAACCGTGAACAGTCCGCTCACGCCGTTGCTCTGCCGAGTTCCCTGGTAATCTCCAAAGAAGAACAGTTTGTCTTTGATGATCGCCCCCCCGATCGTGCCGCCGAACTGAGCCCAGCGGGACGGAGGCAACAGGCGTCCAGTTACCTTATCCGGCGCGCTTTGGGAGAACGGGTCGCGGGCCTGTGTCCAATCCGAACGGCGATAAAAGAAGCCGGTCCCGTGTACGCTATTGCTGCCCGACTTGGTTTGCGCTGTCACCAGGCTGGCAACAGCCTTGCCAAATTCGGCGTCGTAATTCGCCAGCGCTACCTTGGCTTCCGTGACTCCGTCTAGATTTGGATTCACCACGATGATGCCGAGGATGGGGTCTTGATTGTCGGTTCCGTCGAGTTCGAAACCCGTGCCGCTGAAGTGTTGTCCCTGACTGAAGATCTGATATCCCTGCTGCGGGTTCTCAGTGGCGGCGTGGCTCCAACCGACGATTTTCTGTGAGCCTGGAGCCATCAACTGTAATTCAGTAAAGTTGCGATTGAGGATCGGGACTTCTACGACGGCCCGTTCATTGAAAGTGACCGCGACGTCAGCGCGGTCTGTCTTCAGCTGCGGAGCTTCGGCAGTCACTTCAACTGTCTCGGTCGCGCCACCAACCTGAAACTGCAAATCCACGCGCGCGCCGGCATCGGCCTCTACAATAACGTCCTTCTGTTGACTGACTTTAAAGCCCGTGCCTTCGACCTTCACCGTGTACAAATCCGGCACAAGGTGAGTGACCGAATAGTTTCCGTCGGCGTTGGTGGTGGCCGTGTCTTCGCTGCCCTTGCGTTGGTTCGTGACCGTCACCTTCGCTCCGGCGACTGCTGCGCCTTGCGGGTCTGTCACTGTTCCCAGGATGCTTCCGTAAACCGCCTGTGCGAATGCGGCGGTCGGCATGAGCATGCACAAAGACATAAATGAAACTGCCAGTACCATCCAGAACTTCGTCTTCATCGAACTCCTCCGCGTGGACATCCTTTGATCGCAACCTGCCCGACTGGGCTTTTTTCGCTTGAGAGAAAACTCGTGGCGGTGAGGCTTTTAGCTACCCCGCTGTTGCCATCCTCGCTAGTGGAAAAATACTATTCACCCTTTCGCGCCGCTGCAACCTCTACTGATCGATCGATTTTTCAACGGTTCTCGGGGATTGTTTAGTTCTGGCCCAATGTCATTATGTCTATGACTTTTGGGAACTGCGACAGCAACAAACTATGAAAAGAAGGATCTGTATTCCATTTCCAGAAAGAGCGCGGGGATCTTTCGAAATTGCGGTGCTTTCAATTTTGATTCGCGGCCCCCACGGCGTTGCGGTTAGTCAGCTGAACCTCCACCCCACAGCGAAGATTCAACTGGAGAATTTTTGAGCCAGTCACATTGAACCGCAGCTCGGGCAAATTAAAGTGTCGACAGGTTTGATACGGTTACAGGGTAAAACCGCTCGCTGTTGCAGATGGATGGCTGCGTTGTTACGCTTGTTACATGAGCGTGACAGCGTCGGCGATGGAGCGGGCACAATATCTCGCTGCCATTGACCGTTTGGCGAAGAGTCGGGTGCTGCACGGGTCTGAATCTCTCTGCAGATTGTTGCGTTACCTTGCGGAGCACAGTCTCCAGAATCCTGGAGTTCCGATCAAGGAGTATCAGATCGCCACCGAGGTCTTCGGTCGCCCTGCTGACTTTGATCCGCATCTCGATTCTGCGATCCGAGTGCAGGCGGGCCGTCTACGATTGAAGCTCGCCGAATACTATTCATCCGAGGGCCAGGAAGACCCCGTCGTCGTTGAACTGCCAAAAGGTAATTACACACTTTCCTTCCATGCAAGATCTTTGACTCCGAAGCCACACCTTGTGGAGTCGGTCGGATCCGTCCAAGTTCGGGAGCGGCAGCACATTCTGCGCAGCTGGGCGATGGGCGTAATCACCTTATCGATTTTGTTGGCTGGGGGTGTCGCCGCCCTGGTGGTCAAGTGGGAGAACCATCTGCGCGCGGATGCAGTCTCTAGAAAGCGTCCGCCGATTGCGCCGGTGTTCCAGACATTCTGGAAAGGGTTTATCTCCGGCCCGGAAGAGCCGTGGGTGGTGTTCAGCAATGCAGCGTTCGTCGGGCGGCTCGAGACCGGCATGCGGTACCGCAATCCCACGGCGGATTCCCATTCGCTCATTCTTGACCACTATACCGGCGTCGGCGAAGTACTGGCGGTGCATGAACTCGATCGCATTCGTCGCCAATTACGTGGATTTCGATCTGGCGACGGCCCCGGCGCCGGGCGAGCGCGCTTCCTGCGTATGGAAAGGAGTTCCTGTAATGTGCGGGCCGCGCGGACTGCCGCCGGCGAAGAACATCCTTTACCACAATCTGGGTGAGGGGAAATTCGCCGACGTCAGCAGCAAGGCCCACTTCGATCAGACTCCCGGGCACTACTCGCTGGGCGTCGCCACGTTTGACTTCGACGACGATGGCTGGCCCGATATCTACATCGCCTGCGACAGCACGGCCAGCATCCTGTTCCGCAACAACCACGATGGCACCTTCACTGACGTCGCCGTCACCGCGGGAGCCGCCTATAACGAAGATGGCCGCGAGCAAGCCGGCATGGGCGTCACCATTGGAGACTTTAATGGCGACGGCCGCCTCGACATCTTCAAAACGAATTTCTCCGACGACACTTCCACGCTCTACCGCAACAACGGCAACGGCACCTTTGACGACGTGACTTTCGCGGCCGGACTCGGACTGCACACGCAATATCTGGGATGGGGCGCGGCCTTTCTCGATTTCGACAACGACGGATGGCCCGACCTGCTGGTCGTCAACGGGCACGTCTATCCCGAGGTCGACAAGCAGCATCTGGGGAGCACCTATCCTGAACCGCGTATCCTTTATCACAACAATGGCAACGGCACCTTCACCGACATTTCCGCCAACGCCGGTTCCGGAATCACCGCGATGCACGCCGGCCGGGGCCTCGCGATTGGCGATCTTTGGAACGACGGACGCCTTTCCGCCGTGGTCAGCAACATGAACGACCGCCCCAGCCTGCTGGCAAATCAGGCGCATTCGCCGAACCACTGGATTGCCTTCCGTACCATTGGGACAAAGTCGGCTCGCGACGGCATTGGCGCGCGCATCACCGTGAAAGCCGGCTCACGAACACTGGTCGACGAAGTCCGCAGCGGCGCCAGCTACGCGTCACAAAGCGACATGCGCGTCCACTTCGGGCTGGGCGCAACCGCCAAAATTGACTGGGTGCAGATTCGCTGGCTGAGCGGCGTGGTGGAGCGATTCGAGAACCTGCCGGTTGACACCATTCAGACTTTAAAAGAAGGAAGCGGCAAACCCCTGGAGTCTCAGCCCAGAAAGGCTGCCGCACTGAAACCATAGGCGTGTAGTCCGATGGTTTCGACCACGAACCAGTCTGCGATCGTTTCTCGCTCGCAAGGCAAATTGTCAATTGAGATAGCGGCCTGGAGGCATTTGCAGGCTTTCCCGTTCGGACGATCTGCGGCTTCACCACCTTACGTGTAATCTTCAGCGCCGGGCGGCGTTGCTGTACAAGGCCTCGATTTGCGCGCGATATCGCTGTTCGACGGCCCGGCGCCGCATCTTCATCGAAAAGGTAACCTGGCCATTCGAGATGGTGAACTCGTCTGGCGCCAGCATGAAATTCTTGATCGTTTCGTATTGCGCGAGATCCTTGTTGACCTCGGATACGATTGCCTCATACAACTCTTTCACTTTGGGATGATCAACAAGATGTTGCCGGCTTCCATAGCTCATCGACTGGGACCGGGCCCACTCTTCCAGCGCGGTAAACTCCGGCGCGAGCACCGCCGAAGCAAATTTTCGGCCTTCCGCGAACACGGCCGCATACGCGACCATCGAACTGCTGGTTAATTTCATTTCGATGGCCTGCGGGCTGCTGAACTTCCCACCCGAGGTCTTCTGCAAATCTTTTTTTCGATCGGTGACGGTTAAGAATCCATCCGCATCGAGATGTCCGATATCCCCGGTTTTGAACCAGCCATCCGCAAAGGCATTCGAGTCTCTTCCGGCCGGTTCCAATAGCCCTTGAACACCGACGGGCCCCGCACCAGGATTTCCCCGTCAGGAGCGATTTCGCATTCCACGTTCGCCAGTATCTTGCCGACGGTACCCAGCCTGTGAGCCTTGGGACCGTTAACGGCGATTACGGGCGAGGTCTCGGTGAGCCCGTAGCCTTCATGGATACGGATGCCCATGTCCGCAAACCAGCCGGCGAGATCCCGGCCCAGGGGAGCCCCGCCGGACACAAAAATGCGCACGCGTCCTCCCATGGCCTCGCGGATCTTCGAATACAGAAGAGCATTGGCCAGTTTCCAACTCGGGGAGGTGGGCCGTTTGCCGTCCACCACCTCGTCCCTGTGAGAACGGCCCACCGACAGGGCCCAATCGTAGATCTTTCGCTTGAATCCTGTGGCGGCTCCGTGGAGCACCCGCTCCCGGAGTTTTTCGTAGACCCGGGGTACGCCGACGAAGATGGTGGGGCGGACCTCGGGAAGATATCGCGGCATTAATGTGAAAGCGGGGCAGTAGGCGATGGTCACGCCACAATTCAACAGTACGTAATCGAGGTGACGAGCCGTGACATGAGACAAGGGCAGGAAGGAGATGCCAATCTGTCCCGGAGCCAGGGCAAAGTGATCCTTCGCATAGAAAAGGTTAGATACCAAATTCCGGTGAGTCAGCATCACCCCCTTTGGGACCCCGGTTGTCCCCGAGGTGTAGACGATGGTGGCGAGGTCGTCGGTCCCGACCTGCTTGCCGCATGCGTCCATCTCATGATCGCGCCCGGCGTCCGGGTTCATCATCAACGAACGCATAGGGATCGCATCGGGGGTGTGGACATCATCCATGACGACCACCTTCTCGATCGCGGTCCGATCCTTGATGGCAAGAATTTTCTCAAGCTGCTCGACCGTCGAAACAAAGGCCAGGCGCGCCCCCGAGTCCTGAAGGATGGCCAGCGTTTGTTCCTGGGTAAGAGTGGGGTAAATGGGAACGTCCGCCGCGCCCAGCAGCATGCTGGCAAAATCGGCCACCGCCCACTCTGGCCGGTTCTCGCTGAGAATCGCAGTACGATCGCCCCGACCGATCCCCCAGGCGCTCAGCGAGCGAGCTGTTCCAATCACGCCGCGGTAAAGTTCGCGAGAGGAGACAGGTACCCAATTCGCAGCCTGCTTGTAAAGCATGACCCGGTCAAGATCGCGCTCCACGGCCGAGAAGAAGACATCGTTGATCGTTCGGTTCACAGGTTCTCAACCCCTTGCAGGCTATCTACCTGATGCCTGCACTCAAACGAAATGCGACTTGGGCGGGGGGAGGATCCTTTCCAGCCCGAGAACCAAGCTCAATCCCTGCGCATGATGTTTTTTCCGAAGCCGAACTTCGGTGTCAGCGAAATCCGCACGCCGTTGCGACTGCCGTTCAGTACATTCGGGAAAAAGTCGAAGCGGGCGAGGTCGGCGGTTACACGAAGACCGAAGTGCGGCGTGATCTCCCAGGTGGCCCCTCCTCCGAAACCGTAAAACAGGGCATTGTCGGCGGACGATAGCTTCCCACCCATCAGTGCGCTGACAATCGGTGCGGTGTTTGGCCTCGGGTTAGTCTGAATTTTCGCGTGCAGCAGTCCCAGCGCAGGGCGGACGAAGAACGTCACCTTGCGGAGCCTGCGGTAATTGATTTGTGGTCCGAGTTGATAGGTATAGGTCGAGGACGAGTAAGGGACCGACACCGCGCTCGGCGGGACTCCCGGCGGCAGTAGTTGGGCCAGTTTCCTCTGGGTTGCGGAATTAAGGTAGCTGGGGAATAGCGTGGAATAACCGGTAAAAATGCTGAAGTCAAAACCGATCGACAGCCACGGGCGAACGTTCTGGGCGATGTCACCATTGAATCCTCGTTGCGCCAGATTCAATGATGAGGTGGACAGATAGGAATAGCCGCTGATGAGGGAGAACTGGGTAATTTCGGATTGTTGTGCGAAACCGGTGACGGTTAACAGCAGAAGAGAAGCGAGCGCGCAGAAGAAATAGAAACGCCGCATAGAAGTCCCCTTCCGAATAGCTCTTTTTCGATCGCCTAATTGTTCTCCCTTTCGATACTGGTGGCTGGGAAAACGGATGAGGCGGCGAGCTAGGGATTCCCGCGTAGGGAACAGGAGAGGAAAGCGATTTGAGAGGGTGCGCCTTAGCCAGGCCCCCTGCCAGGACATCCATGTGAAACGAGTGGCTTGGCGGGTGTGCGGTCGGCCCATCTGCATCCTGATTGCACTCCTCACTGCTTACTTGGTTCGCACTGCCACTGCGTTCATGTCGTTTAACAAATGCGGACCACCGCGGAAAAGAACTCCGGTCGCTTTTCGCGTCTTCCCCCCTCGACCGGATAGATGTAATTGTCAGGAGACTGTAAAGTCTGCCAATCGTTGTGCTCCTGCCGTACCTTCTGGCCAAATTTCGGTTCTCCACATTATTTGGACTACCTACACACCGAAGAAGTGCATCTGATCGGGTAGGGGCTCACTCATAAACCGTGGCCGCATCGGACAGAAAAAACGGAGCCAAGCTGCTGTTCGCGTCAGTAACGACGCTGCTGCTAAGCATGGTCGTTTTGGTCGTATGGTGGGGCGTAAACAGGGTGATAGTCAACGACGTGGACTTCTCATCCGGCCAAAGCGCGACAACCCCCTCTTCCATCCGCCCCCTGCTGGCCGGCGACGTGGCCGCAGAAATCGGCGACATGGTCTTTCTGAACGATGTGCGATTGCAAGCAGGTCCGCAGCCGCAATTATTCATTGTCTCTGGCGCCGAAGGAACACAAATGCTGATCAGGCTCGACTCTGCCAACCGATCCATCGGAGCTGTAGCAATGAAGGTCGATATTAAGGGAATGCTTCGCCGACTGCCTGCTCCTGAAATGCTTCGAAAAGAATGGAAGCTTACGAAAAACCAGCTCCACCTCTTCGGACAGCAGCAAATCTATATTGCTGCCGAATACGCTAAGGGACAGAGTCAAAGCAAGAGTGCGGATTAGGAGCCAATGCGTCTATGGCATTGTCGTTGCTCAAACAAGCGACCTGCATGGCACGAACTTGAAGTACTGATCTACCCATGGAATTCCTGCCCTCCGCTGCGGAGATTCGTGCAGTCGGTGGAGATCCATGTGCTGCCCGACGTACCCCCAATTCAGAAGAGGCCGACAGTGCTAAGGAACCTTTCTTGCTCCCTGATCGAGGGCCTTGTCGCGCTCCTGATGTCGCAGCGGTTCTTCCTGACCTCGTTACCTTAAAGTAGTAAAATTCCAGATGTGGGGATGAAGCGAATTATTCTAGCTTCGATTTTGCTTATCGTTGTCCTAGCCATATTCGCCTCTCCGGCCGCGGACCTCCCGAAATCTGCGCTGCGGGCACAACAACTTGCAATGCTGGCGATTCTTGGTCTAGCCGTGGCGGCACGCCAGCTGCTTGGGTACTCCCTGTGCCCATCCCGCCTCTCGAGGCCGCTGCGCTACTGCACATTCGTCCCGCTCGCAGTGTACGAAGTGACAGACCTGACCTGCGTCCGTCTCTGCTCGCAATCCGATTGGACGTAAACTGCGGCCATGCGTTAGCCCGCTCCACTGCATACCGTTTAACCTTGGAGACACCATGGTGAAGGGTTGGGTACGGTGATCGGTGAGGAAGGCGCGTAGGGCGCTGGTCCCGGGAGGCAGGTTTCTCAAGCGATTTCGGGTCTGGTAGAACATTGCCGATCCGGAACCCGACTCAACCAGTTCTTCGCCCGTGCTGCTTAACACATGGGGCAGAATCTTGACTACGATCCGCCCAGCGCAGGTACTGACTGCCCGCCGAGCGAAGCTGGAACGACTCCAGCCACCGGCGCGCGGCGAGCAATATATCGACCACACAAAGGAGGCCCAAATCAGGAGGCGCTGTCACGGCGGAGTTCTTGCAACACGAAAGACAGAAATTCTGGCGGAGATCGAGCGTGTCTTGGCTTCTCCAGTCGCAGTGGGGTTCCTGTGCATCGCGGTGGTGGCCCGCGCTAGTGCTCGTTGATTTCAGGCCGTGAACAGCATATTGAACCTCAGCCGCTTAGCGAGTCCCGTGGAGAACCGCTCCAAGGCTGCTAGATTGAAGCCGAGAGAAACCCTCAGAACTCAGGCTGGCATCAAATAAATCGCGAGCGCAAAAATCAGATAAATTGCAAGCAGTTGCACGCCATCAAACCAGGTAGTCTCTCCGTCCCATCCGACCAGCGTTACCGCGAAAACGGCGATGCCGATGCCAGCAATTTCTAAGGGTGAGAACAGCAGGGACATCGGTTGCCCCATCGCCCACGAGATCAGCACAAGGATCGGGGCGACGAGCAACGCAATCTGCGCTCCAGAACCGATCGTGATCGAGAAGGTCGCTTCCATACTGTTCTGCTCTGCCATCATGATCGCGCTTGCGTGCTCGGCCACGTTCCCGATGATCGCGATCACAACGACTCCCATGAACAAATTTGAAAGTCCCAGGCTGCGCTTGGCTGTCTCGATCGTTTGCACCAAACTGTTGCTCATGCAGGAGAGCATAATGGTGGTCACGGTCAGAGCGGCAAATGCGGATTTCGCCGAGCGGACCGACTCACTGCTTGGCCTCGTGGGCTTCAGCGGCTTGCGCTGTCCGCGAAGCGTCTGCACCAGACCCAGCAGATAGATGATGATGAGCACGCCGCTCGTCCAACGAGTGAGCAAAAGGATTCGGGGTTCGTGCTCCCGAATGCTCCCAAACAGGGATAGGCTAAAAATCGCGGGAGTGACCAGCGCCGCCACTGCGACGAAAAGCATCGTGGAGTTGAGTTGCGCGTTGGTCTGCGAGAACGTTTGCCTGCCGTGGCGCAGGCCGCCCAACAAAGCGCTCATGCCGAGCACCAGCAGAGCGTTTCCGACGACGCTGCCCGAGAGAGAAGCCTTTACAACTTCCAGTTGCCCTGCCCGCAGCATGTAAATGCCGATAATCAGCTCCGTAGCGTTTCCGAGCGTGGCATTCAGCAGTCCACCCACAGACGGCCCCATATGCGTGGACAGTTCTTCGGTCGCCTGGCCCAATGCAGCAGCGAGAGGAACAATAGCGAGAGCGGAAAGGGTAAACAGAAGAAGCGGATTCGTCCTGGGCTGGTAGTAGAAAAGAAATGTGGCCGGTATGGCCAGCAATAAGCAATCCAGCGCCGTGAATCCCGTGCGCAGCGGGAAGTTAAACCAGATCTTCCTCCAGCGATTCGCTGCATTCTTCTTGTCCATTCACGACCGTCTCTCGCTTGGAGTCGCCCATTCGAGATGAGGTTGTAAAGAAACCCGGTTTTCGATGCGCACCAGGATCCGAATTTGGAACGAAGCTAGCCGTCGATGTTTTAACCGCATGCTGGACATGCCCGCCTCACGCACACAGGAGCGAAGGGATAGAAGCCGTTCAGCGTGTGTGGAACAAAGCGGAGCACTCTGTCAGTGCAATTGCACGAAGACCTGGTGCGAACCAGGTGTCCTAAGAATCGCTTGTGCCTGCTCGCGCACTTTATCGTTCAGCACGGGGTCGGAAGCAATCGCCTGGAGGACGTTGGCGATGGCCTGTAATTCCGGCAGGCGTCCCCTAAGAACCAGGCTCTGCATTCGCGTCAGTTGGCTATCGAGCTCAGCCCTGTGCCGCTGGTGGAGATCAGACAACCTGCGGCCAAATTCCAGGGTTGTCGAAATGCTCTCAAAGATGGAAGCCAGTTCCTGCACCCGCGCATTGTCGGTCTTCTGGTAAATGATTTGGTGGTGTGTATCCTCCTGGCGGAAGGAAATCGTCTTCACACTCTCTTTACTCGCAGAGAGCCGCCCATCTTCCGAGGGGATAGCGAGAAAATTTAGTTTCTGGACCAAATCGAAGATCTTGTCCCGGGTTTTGCGAGACACAAGAAACTCAACAGTATACGGAGATCCGGTTCGCGCCACCGATCGCGGCATGGATTGGTAGGTCGCATTGCCGCCGGACGCGATGGAGAGACTGTACTCGGGAGGAATCGCACCCCATCGTGCCCACGAAAAGATGACTGTCGGGAAAGCCGGATTGGGCCGGGCGTTAACCTGCGGATTCTGCCCTAGTGCTGAGACGCAAGCCAGCAGAAGTAGAATCGGCAAATCCCAGCACGCACTCCGCGCATGACGGTTGTGGCGGCTAGGCGGCAATATCCCTCGACTCAGAGCCCAACCCTGAATACACCTGCAGAAAGCGCGCCACCTGCCCGCGAGAAAAGATGCCCTGCAATTTTCCATCAGAAACGACCACCAGTTGGTTGAGTTGTTCCCGGGCCATAAGTTCAAGCGCTTCAATCGCTGGCATGTCGGGCGGAACGGCGTGCAGCTGATTGGCGTGACGCATCACGCTTTGCAAGCTGGTATGGCTCCATCGATCTCTGCCAACCTGGCGAAGCTCATTGGGAGTGACCAGACCTGCAAAATTCCCGTTCTGCACGACGGGAAAACACCGGCTGGCACTGTGCAACAGATAATGATCCACGAAATCGCGCACGCTGATCTCGCCGGCCACTGTGGATCAATCGCGCTCCATGATGTCGGCGACTCGCCGGTTACGAAGGTCAGCCATGATCTCCACCTGTACGTAGCTGCCCCGCGCCGCGTCCAGAAGGAACCACCCGATGAACGCGATCCACAGCCCGCCGAAGCTGGCCCCGAGAAAGAATTGATAGAGCCCGTAAAGAATGAACAGAAAGGCCACAAACTGCCCCACCCGCGACGCTGCACGGGTGGCATTGTCCTGTCTTCCCGTGATCCACCAAATCAGCGAGCGCAGGACACGACCGCCGTCCAATGGATATCCCGGGATCATGTTGAACAGCGCGAGGGCAATGTTGATATAACCCAGCCATAGGAGCACGGCAATGACCGGGGTATCGGGCACGGTTCCGGGGAACCAGCCTTCCAGCCTCGCCAGGCCCATGCACACGAGGCCAATGATCACGCTGGTGATCGGCCCGACAATCGCAATCGTGAACTCCGACTTCGCGTCCGGCGATTCAGACTCGATCTGCGACACCCCACCAAGAGCGAACAGTGTAATGGCGCGAACCTTTAACCCCCAGGACTTAGCCACAATGGAATGGGCCAATTCGTGCAGAAGAAGTGTTACGAAAAACAACAAAGCAGTCACGATCGCCGCTGACCAGATCAGCCCACGATTCCAGTTTGGATCGACGGAATGGAAGTGGGCGGATAGCGAGAGAGCGATCAGGATTGCGATGATCAGCCAACTGTAGTGAAGTCCAATCTCAATTCCCGCAATGCGGCCGAGTTTGATCTGTGCTCGCACGGAACTCTGGCGATACTCTGTCTTAAGGTCTCATCGCTCCTTAAATTCTGCCCACCCGCCGATATCAGCCCGGTAGATTCGCATGTTGCATTGCTTATCACTGACGTGGCCAAACATAACCTTGATCTTCTCGTCTTTGCTACCGAGATGGCCCGTCTGCATCGTCGCGCGCGCCAGATCCTTGGTCGCGTCATACGAGGCATTTTCGTTCACGTTCTTATTGATCACCAGAGTCCAGTCCTTCTCGTTGGGAATTACATACATACTGTACGCACCCACGGGAATGGAGGAGCTGTCCAACGTGAGATTCGTCTGCGTGAATAGAAACATGGGAGAACCTCCAGGAGTCCAGGGGTCACCTCGCGAAAACTTTTCCTGATTCACTGGCGCAGGGCGATATCGAACGCTGACTTGCTTGCCGTCACTAAAGGTGCAGAATGAAGTAGCCGAGTCATCGGTCGGCTTTGTTTGCGGATGACCCTGAACTGCGAAGACCAGGACCACGATCAGAACCGCAGAGTCAGAAAAGCGGCTCATCTCTATCCCTCCTTCTCCGATTTTAAATTTCAATTCTTAAAACGGCGGAATGCCTCCCAATTATTCACCGCTGCGGGCCTCTTCTACAGCCTGCTTGACGGATGCTAAGAAAGGTTCCGCATTTGCATTTGCAGGGCCCTTTCCTGACAGGATGACGTCGCTGGGTATTTGCTTTCCGTAGAAAGCCATCGTCGAATCAAAGTCTGGCCGGATTACGGCCCCGCTCAAGTCCAACCCGGCAAATACGCCTCGGGCTCGCGAATACATGAGAACCTCAGACTTGAATTTCCAGTCTGTCGAGGCCTGGGCCTGGCGACCAACCGGCCCAGCCGCAACGGATGCTCCGGCACCCAGCTTAAATCCGCTGGACAACATGTCCTGCATTCCTTTCTCGTTCATCGCCAGCATGACCAGATCGATGCTCTCGAGCCCGATTTGCGCGCCCCAGCTTCCGCCAGTCACCTGGAAGAATGCGGGCCCGCTCCACCCGTCAGAGGTCCGACATGTCGTCACACCAAGTCCATGACGCGCACCGAACACAAACCCGCCTCTCACCATGTCCGGCACAATAGCGACGCATTTTGCCGACTCAAGGACCTCCTTTGGAATACCAGCGTCTGGGGCATTCACTAATTCCTTCAAATCCTCTCCTGCATCTCGCAATCGGTCGATCGCTGCAGCTTTGTCACCATAGACTGTGGTACCGGAAACCGTGGTCGCCACATGATGGCGCGAGCATCCGGCCAGCACGAGCATGGTTGCCAAAATCAATCCACTTAGTACAACCGCCCTCTTCATGATGTTCCTTTCATCGTCTCATCGTCCGGCTCTATCCATAAATATTTTGATTCCGTGGGTTTTCGAATAGTTGGCATACCTGCCAGACTTTCGGCGCCCATTGGATTGCCAATGCAACCACATTCGGAAGAGTTGATTGGATTTGGCCTCGAGGCAGTTGTCGGATCAATGCATGCCCGAGAGTTGCATATGCAATCTCACGGACGTCACTCTGCCCCTGCAAAGGCAATCGTACTGAGCAGGGCGTTGGCGTCCTGCCTCGAATCGAGCCGGGTGTGCTGCACGACGATCGGTACGTCAGATTCAATCAGGCTGGCAAAATCGGTGTCGCGTGCGATCGTCTCTGGCGATTTGAGGTCATTGAAGCGAACATGTTTGGTGCGCCGGGCCGGAATATCCAGTTCATACGGCCCGGCGGGCTCGCGATCTTCAAAGAAGATCGTGATCCGAACGTGGGCGTCCCGGTCGGTAGCGTTGAGCAAACATGCGGTTTCATGGCTTGTCATTTGCGGCTCAGGTCCGCTGCTCCAGCCGGGAATATATCCTTCTGCAATTGCCCAACGCCGGGATCCGATGGCTTGCATGGTCTTCTGCTCCTCAGAAATCAGTATTCGTCCACGCAGTGGTTAGCCTGCGTGATTGCTCAGTCTGTGAAATGCCAAATAACCGCTGGCCAGCAGAATGCCGATACCGGCGAAGAACCATGAGCGGTGCGTTTCCGCCCAGGCTTCGTAGCTGCGGTCGTGCGCGAGCGTGTCAAATCGTCCATGACTTCCATGGTCTCCGGACACGGGATGCCAGAGGTTGTCAGGACGATTGGGATCTTCCGGTTCCGAGGTCTGCTGGGAGTTGTAGCCGGTGTGCCCGAGATAATGGTCGAGCATTCCGGGAACCACCTTCTGGCCCGTGATCGCTGCCACGGTCGAACCGCCAACGTAGATCTCACGGTGATTTTGATGAGCTGCACGGTAGACCGCTCGGGCGCCGACTTCCGGCTGAAAAATCGGCGGCACTGGCTGGGCCTTATGCGGTAACCGGCTTTTCACCCAATCGAATTGAGGCGTGTTCAGCGCGGGCATCTGCACCACCGTCAGGCGAATTTTGCTTTGGTCGTGCACCAACTCGCAGCGCAATGAATCGGTAAAGCCGACGATAGCGTGCTTGGCCGCGCAATACGCGGACTGCAGCGGAATGCTGCGGTAGGCGAGGGCCGATCCGACTTGAACAATACTGCCGCGGTCACGCGGAAGCATTCGCTTGAGAGCGGCGAGAGTGCCATAGACCACGCCCAGGTATGTGACCTCAGTAACGCGCTTGTATTCTTCCGGTTTCATTTCCTTCACCGGCGCAAATACCGAAGTCATCGCATTGTTGATCCAAATGTCGATGGGCCCGAATTTCTCCTCGACGACTGTGGCGGCGGACTCAATGGCACCGGCATCTGCCACATCGAGGGTTTGGACCAGCGCCTTTCCGCCAACCGACTCGACCTCTCGCTTCGCGCCTTCCAGTCCTTCATTGCCGCGGGCCAGAAGGGCCACATTTGCACTGTGACGACCAAATTCGCGGGCGATGGACCGCCCTAAACCGGCAGACGCCCCGGTTACCACAACCGTTTCACATCTCACTTGGGAACCCTCCATATCCTTAAAAAACGTTGCACTAGTCCGCGAGTGCAAACCCGGGTAACAAGTCCGGCTCCAGCCTGCTGCGGTACGATGTTTCCTAGCTGACGAGGGTTGTCGAGAGTTGCAATACACACGGCACTCCTTCGTCACGTGGATTCACGGACACCGAGGTTCGAACGCATGCCTGCCCGGATAGAAGATTACGCACTCCTTGGGGATTGTGAGACTGCGGCCCTGGTTTCTCGCGATGGCTCGATCGACTGGCTCTGCTGGCCGCGCTTCGATTCGGCAGCGTGTTTCGCGGCGCTTTTGGGCGATGCTCAAAACGGAAGATGGCAGATTGCTCCAGAAGGAAATTCGCGAATCCGGCGGCGCTATCGTGAAGGAACGCTGGTGCTGGAAACGGAATTCGAAACCGATACCGGCGTCATTACGTTGATTGACTTCATGCCGCTGCGCGGCCGGAACTCCGATCTTGTGCGACTAGTGCAGGGAAAACGCGGCTTGGTAAATGTGCAGATGGAGTTGATCATCCGTTTCGACTATGGCCGCACGATTCCCTGGGTAACTCGGCGCGAAGATGGCACCACGGTCGCGATTGCGGGTCCACACATGCTGGCTTTGCGGAGCACGGCGCCGCTTCACGGCGAAGACCTGAAAACCATCAGTCGGTTTGCTGTGAAGGAAGGTGATTCGGTTCCTTTTCAGCTAATCTATGGCCCCTCGCATCTGAGCGTGCCGGAACCGGTCGACCCTGATCAAGCTCTGGTGGAAACCGAGGATTGGTGGCGGAAGTGGAGTTCGCGCTGTACTTACGATGGCCCATGGTCGGACGCCGTACAGCGTTCTCTCATCACGCTGAAGGCTCTGACTTACCAGCCGACAGGCGGCGTATTGGCCGCGGCGACAACTTCTTTACCTGAGGCCCTCGGGGGCAGTCGGAACTGGGATTACCGATTTTGCTGGCTGCGGGACGCGACATTTACTCTCTTCGCGCTGATGAAGGCCGGATACTACGAGGAGGCTCGCGACTGGCGCAACTGGCTGGTTCGGACCGTGGCCGGCAGTCCCAATCAGGTGCAAATTCTATATGGCGCGGCTGGTGAGCGACAGTTCCTTGAGTGGGAGGTGCCTTGGCTATCCGGATATCAAGGTTCCACTCCGGTGCGCGTCGGCAACGCGGCGGCAGGCCAGCTTCAGCTGGACGTTTACGGAGAAATCGCCAATGTGCTGCACCAGGCACGCGTCGGACACGTACCGGAATATGAACCGGCTATCGAACTACAGCGTGCCTTAACCGACCATCTGGAACAAACCTGGCAAAAACCCGATCACGGAATCTGGGAATTTCGCGGGAAACAACGCCACTTCACGCACTCCAAGGTGATGGCCTGGGTGGCGTTCGATCGAATGATCAGGAGCAGCGAGCAATTTGGACTGGACGGGCCGCTGGATCGCTGGCGAGCCGTCCGTGATCAAATTCATGCGGAGGTCTGCAATCGCGGATTCGACAAAACGCTAGGAAGTTTTGTGCAGTCGTACGGTTCAAAGGAGGTGGACGCAAGTCTTTTGCTCATTCCCATCGTTGGATTCCTTCCAAGTTCAGATCCACGCGTGCTTGGCACCGTGCGTCAGATCGAAAATCACTTGCTGTGGAATGGCTTCGTGAGGCGCTATGACACCTCACGGGCCGACGACGGTCTGCCGCCGGGAGAGGGGGCCTTTCTCGCATGCACCTTCTGGCTAGCCGACAACTACATACTGATGGGCCGATACGACGAAGCCCGGACGCTCCTGACTCGACTAATGGGTTTGCGCAACGACGTCGGCTTGCTGGCGGAGGAGTATGAGCCTGAACGCCGCTGCCTTTTAGGCAATTTCCCACAGGCATTTTCGCACGTCGCACTCCTGAACACGGTTTTGAACCTAAGCCGTGCCGGCTCCCCGCTTGAAAAAAGGTCCGACACAAAAAAGAAATCCCCGCGAACCGACTGAGGCGTTCAGGCAACAGGGGCAGATCTGGTTTCTTCCTCCTGCCTCTTCTATTACGTATGGTACGGATGATGGCTACCCTTGCAGCCATCTGGTCATCATAGAGGCATGGCCAACGCTGAACAGACACGACGGGCAGATATCAGAGAGAGACGCGGAAGAGCCGCGTCTCCCAAACTGACGGTTTACTTTTGACAGGTGGTTGAAATCACGTCGATTCGATCCACGCGAAATAGATTTGTCCCTTGGGAAGAATAGGTGTCCGAACCTCCTGCGAACGAGTTGGTGTGGCCGAGTCCCGCATTTGGCTTCGCCTGGCTCTCGGACCAATGTCCGACAAGTCGCACCGTGTGATTCGCCTGGTTTGCCATTTCCGCGACTAGGTTCCCGGCTGCTTGTACGTTCGTCTGCTTTCCATCCGAAGACTCAATGTAGAAAGAGTCTGGAGATGTTCGTCGTTCCAGGCATCCTGTGAGCGAAGTCAGTTGCTCGCTTTTCGCAGAACCAGCTTTCAGAGCATTGCTCTGCATTGTGGCCTCGCCCTCCCGGCTTTGGTACGCGACGTCCGGAGTCTCGTCGTAGGATCCTGGAACAGATTCCTCGTTCATCTCTGCAATCTGCCCCTTGACGTTGTCCGGGATCTCGAATTCCCATCCTCGGGTGCGTCCCTGTACCCAGATTCTGTGCAGGTAGTACTTTCCCCCGATTTTCTGCAGGACTACTTCGGTGTCCTGCGCCGCTGGTGGCGAATAATCGGATGCGCTCTGTGGCGCCCGAACTTTGATCGCAATCGAGGTTAGGGTCACATTTTTCCCCTGAGAGTTCGTCACGTGAAAGACCGGTATCTCGCCAGGGCCGCGAACCTGTTGAAAGACATAGTGACCGGGCGGGAAAGTATCAGAATTGATCACCACCGGATGTTGAAAATCTGCCTTTATCCGCGGGTACATTGTCGAACCCCAAGCCGACATTGCCCACATCAGGAGCGCGGCGGCGAGGCTGGTTGTCCAGAATCTCATGCGCATTGAAATAACTTCTCCTTTCCTCTCTTTGAGATTTAAAGCGGGGACGCGGAACGAAAAACAGCATCTCAGCTCCCCGTTGAGCGTTCGTCCTTTTTGGATCTCCTTTTAAATTTGATGGCGTGGCTCGGGGCATTCGATGTCAAGTAAACTGGCGCATTCCCCCCAGCGCACTTCGTAATGCAACTTCTTAGAGTTGAAACCGGGAACCGATCGAATTCGGGGGGCTGGGCACGCTGAATTAGAGGAAGGACTGCTCGCCATGTACAAAGCTTGCCAGGGCAGCTTAGAGCGGTACGAAGCAGTTTGCATGATAGTCGGGTAACGACCGTATCCAGAATTCGCTAGACACATGGCAGAATGATTGGGGTCGATGAATGATCCCGGCCTCGAGCAAGTCTTGCTCGGCCACGGGAGTCAAGCTCGGAACAGGTTGTCTGATTGGCAGAATAGGATCAGTCTCGTGCAAGGAAGTGCCCTCCGGAAAACCGCTGATGTTGCCGCAATCCCGTGCGCCTGTACTACGATTCGGCGTGCGAGCCGCGCCATTACTCAGCTTTATGATCTGGTTCTGTCACCTACAGGATTACGGGCTACACAGTTTGTTATCCTCGCGGCAATTGGACGGGAGGGAAAGATCGCTCAGTGTCGCTTAGCCGAGGAGTACGCTGTCTCGGTTGAGACCCTTTCCCGGCGGCTAGCTAGCTTGCGCCGAAAAGGACTGGTTCATCTCAGTGATGGCTCCCCCCATCATCAGCATGTTTACGCGCTTACAGACGTGGGCCGGCGAGAGCTCGAAAAAGCGACACCGCATTGGATTCGTGCTCAGGCGAGGCTGAGTGCCACGGTGGGAGCGGCGGATTTGAATTTGCTGTGCGACATTTGCGAACGCCTGGTTGCCGGCGCACGTCGCGCTCAGGTCCTACGCGTGCCCAACTGCGCTCCATCACCCACAGTTGCTGAAGTTGCGCAGACAAGGAAACACCCGCAGAGGAAAGCGGCATCCTTTAGCGATATTCTTCAATCCGGGAAAATGAAACAGCCAGATTCCACCTGTGCGATCGCCTCTCCCGCGCCAGCCAAAGCCCCATAATTTATTCCTGTATCCCCGAAAGCAACCGGCCCCCGATTGCCGGCTATCTTTGCACCTGTTCTTTTTCCTCTTCTATCGACAACGGGCGAAACTGGTCGACGAGTGCCGCAAGCAACAAGGCGACGCCTGGCATGTAAAGCGCATCGACCTTCCAATGTGAATTCGCCAAGGTCCCTACGACGGATCCAGATGTATAGCTGAACCAAATGGCCAGCATGAGTTGGGCGTCGAGAATGGCGGAGTGCCCATTGGAGCGCCTGAGAATGTCTCTTAGGTCCGATCCTTTTCTCCATTCATCCCGAACCCAGAAAAGCCATTGCGATGCGGCTTCGGCAAACTTGTTCAGCATGCCCGTCACAAACGTTGTGTGAATCGTCAATGGTCCGATGCGTGTAAGGGTTGCAGTCTGGATGCCCATCGCTGCTGCGAGTAGACCGAGCGGCAGAGATATCTTGAGCGCAGGCCGGGGCTGCGACGGAAGTGGCCCACCCGGCATGTGGGCGATTCTCACAAAGATCAACAGGAGCGCTGCTTCGAGCATCAGGGTCACTGTGGCTGTTGATTGAATCCGTCGTCGGGATCCAAGTTCGATTACGCAGCGCCCGATAATGGAACCTGCAACGAAGGTCAACAGGATGATTGCCGCAATCGCCGCATCCGTCCAATGGCGGGTTACCAGTTGATTTCCCATGTGCACCGTTGTGCCGGTCATATGGGCCACGAACAGATGGTAGACATTCATGTAGCCGACAATGTCTACAATTCCTGCTGCAAATGTCAGCAAGAGCGCGACCATGATCTTGCTCTTGGATCTGTCATCCTGTGGAAACGGTTTGATCATGGCTCGTGGGCAAAGGCGCGGGAACTCACAGGCGACCCCGACCACAACCGTGACCTGCGAAATCTCTGTTTCTCTTACCCAGGGGTCAGTGTCCCGGGAGCAAGCTGAACAGTGTGTCCTTCACTCGTTCAGGCCAGTCCGAAGTCAGGGACCATGGACTCGGCTGCCTTAAAACGTGAAGCTCACCCTCGCTTTCTTCCACCTGGTAGCCGGTGGATCCATCCGACTTCCGTTCGAAATGTATCGTGCTACGAGCCCGGCCGACGCGCATGTTCTGCACCGTTATTTCCGGCAACCAGGCAGGAAGGTGCGGATCAAGAATGAGCAGGTTGGCCGCTGCATATGGAAACAAGCCCAGCATCGCTCGCAAAACCGTGATCACGGAAGAGGCCGACCAGGCCTGCGGCCAGTCTGATTTTGTATAAAGACCAGGGAAGGGGGCATCCTTGGTTCGCTGATGACCTCCCATGGTCTCCGGCAAGCGGTAGTAGGGAAAGAGCTGCGCGGCTTCAAACATGGCGCGTGCCAGACGATGCATCTCGCCATGCAGACCATAGCGCGAAAAGCCGAGGACAAAACTACCATTCTCGACCGGCCAAACCGAACCCCGGTGATAGGAAAAGGGATTATAAGCGGGGTGGTCTGACGAGAGCGTTCGCACTCCCCATCCTGAGAACATGTCGTCCATAAGCAATCGATTTGCTAGACGTGGTACACGGCTGTCGTCGGCTATCCCAGACAGCAGACAATGGCCAGGATCCGATGCGACGGAGCGGATCAACTCGCCTCGATTGTCGATCCCCATCGCGTATGTGCCTTCATCGTCCATCCAGAAATGCTCGTTAAACCGCTCTTTCAGTTCACTCGCTTCCCGGTAGACACGCGCCGCTGCACTGGGCTCCCCCACCCACCACAGGATCTCAGAGAGTTGGCGCTTGGCCGCATAGGCGAACGCCTGCATTTCACAAGTGCCGATCGGAGTCGCTACTTGGGAGCCGTCCGGGTAGACAATGGCGTCTTCCGAATCTTTCCAGCCCTGATTTTTCATTCCCTGCTCGGACTTGGTCTGATACCGGTAGAACCCAGTCTCGTCGAGACTGTGCGCGTCTGCACACTTCAAGGCCTTCACCGCAGGCTCCACAAACGGACGAATCACATCCAGGTCCCCGTTCCAATGCCACAGTTCCCCCAAAAGTATCGGGTAGAGAAAGGAGCCGGATACTGATCCGAAATACAACGACTTTGGCCTGAAGTTCAGAACCGATAAGGGGTCAGTATGCATCTCGTGAACAATTCTGCCCGGTTCCGCATCGCGCCAATCATTCACTTCTGACGCCTGGTACTGCTTCAAGACGCGAAGAGTCCCTAGCGCAGGCTCCGGGCCTAACAACCCGGACTGCCAGGCCGAAGCCAGCATGTCTCGTCCAAACACACCCATGTATGAGGGAATGCCTGCTGCGATTGCGATCTCTCCATCTTGCTCGACATCGAACATCTGCATCGCGTTCAGGTCGAGTGCGGCACGGCGGGCTGTCCGCGCGACGACCTCGCGCAAGTCGCTGTCGCCTTCAACGGTGAAACTGGTCAGATTGCTGCGACCCTTTGAAAGCTTGCGGTCATAATTGGTTGGCCCAGAATCGCTCGAATCACGGTGCGGCGCCGGTACGGGCAACTGTCGATTGTCTACGCGCGCCACCCACTCCAGGCAGCACCTCCAGATGGCGTGCGGTTCAAGAATCACATCGAATCGGATGTTCCCCTCGGAATGAAGTGGTCTTGTGTGAGGACTCCGGATGTGGAGCGCCAGTCCTCTGTGCAACTCCGCGTTCCCCACATTTCCCTGATGCTCGTAGTGGTGGTCGACTATGTAGTCGAAGTCAAGCTCCCACGCACCCATGCCGCACTCCCGCCAGTGGCTTGAAAGTTTGCCATGCTGTTTGCGCTTGCCCGCCGCTTCCTCGCGCGCGATGAATTGTGGCTCAAACTCCAGATCGAGTCGGACCCTCGTCTTTATCTGCGTGTAGTTTGTCAGCTGCACGTCTTCGCGCATCCCCTCACCAACCCAGCGTTTGAGGCGCAGTTCGATGGTTTGCTGGAGTGGGCTCGACTCACAGGCTGGCGTTTCCTTCCAGTTCTTGGGGGCTTGGACGTAGTAGGCCATCCAGCTGTGCTGTTGAATATTGGAAGCGCAACTGAACTCGGGCTCCGCGCCATTCATCAGCCAGCGATACTTGCTGAGCAGGCGGGTCTGATACACGAACAAACCGTGGTTGGGATCATTGCCAATGACTCCTGTCGGTCCGCCGACGAAAGCTGTCCTCCCCCTACTTAGTTGAACGTCTCCGGCGCGCAGACGGAGTTCGACCAGCGAGTCGGCGGGATCTCCACTGACATTCGCGTGTGGGTCGCGCGGCATCACTCATTTTGATGCAAGGGCAGAGCCGATCAGTTCGAGTACAAACGAGCATCGCGCGTCTGCATCGAACCTTTCAAACAGCCAGAAGCAATGGCGGGAGAGCCGAATATGAATGCTTTACGCACGATCACCCCCGCAAGTATTGATTTTCCAGAACGCCAGGCGTTCGTTGCCAATGCAACCCAAATAGCTGAGTTGCAGATGCAACTTGAGCGCGGCGTGGAAGGTGAAGTGCGGTTCGATGAAGGCAGCAAAGCAATCTATGCCGTCGATTCTTCAAACTATCGTCAGGTCCCTATCGGAGTTGTGATTCCGAAGTCGATTGAAGATGTAGTCAATACTGTGTCCGCGTGCAGAAGATTCAAGGTCCCCCTGTTGTCGCGCGGGGGCGGGACGAGTCTCGCCGGCCAGTGCTGCAATACCGCAATAGTGATGGACTGGTCGAAGTACCTGGGTCAGATCCTCAATATCGATCCGCTGCGCAAGCAAGCCGTGGTGCGTCCCGGTTGCATTCTCGATAACCTACGCAACGCCGCCGGCCAATATGGACTGACGTTTGGGCCCGACCCCGCAACACACAATCACTGTACGCTGGGCGGCATGCTCGGCAACAACTCCTGTGGCATTCATGCGCAGATGGCCGGGTCTGTCGCGAGCAATACCGAAGCTCTCGAAGTGCTGCTCTACGACGGAACGCGCCTGCATCTTGGCTGGACAGACGAAGAGCAGATGCAGGACGAAATTGCAAAGGGCGGTCGCGCCGGAGAAATTTATAGATCCCTCCGCAAGCTTCGCGACAAATATGCCGCGCAGATACGCGCGCGCTACCCCAATATTCCCCGGCGCATTTCCGGCTACAACCTCGATCAGTTGCTGCCCGATGACAAAGGGCGTTTCAATTTGGCGCGTGCTGTCGTTGGGTCAGAAGGAACGCTGGTAACGATTCTCTCGGCCACTCTTCGACTCGTTCACAATCCGCCGTTCCAGACTCTGGTTGTACTCGGGTATCCAGATGTTTATCAAGCCGGCGATCACGTTCCCGAGGTTCTTGAAGCGAAGCCCATGGGCCTCGAGGGGATCGATGACTTTCTGATTGAGAACATGAAGAGGAAGGGCCTGCACACAAAAGACCTGAGCAGCCTGCCAGAAGGAAAGGGCTGGCTCCTCGTGCAACTGCCTGGAGACACCGCCGACGAGGCCGACGGCAAAGCCCGCGAACTGATGGAAAGACTAAAAGCTAAACCGAACGCGCCGTCCATGAAGCTCTACGACAAGCCTGATGAAGAAAAGCACGTATGGGACATCCGCGAATCCGGACTCGGCGCCACCGCCTTTGTCCCCGGACTTCCTGCAGCATGGCCGGGCTGGGAAGATGCCGCTGTTCCACCCGATAAAGTGGGTGCCTATCTGCGGGACTTCTGCAAGCTACTGGAAAAGTTCGGATACCAGGCGGCATTGTATGGGCACTTCGGCATGGGTTGTATTCACTGCCGAATAACCTTTGACCTAATGACACCAGAGGGGCTCCGCAAATACCGAGACTTTGTAGAGCAGGCGGCTGACCTGGTCGTCAGCTATGGTGGCTCGCTCTCAGGCGAACACGGCGATGGACAATCCCGAGCGGAGCTGCTGCCCAAAATGTTCGGGAACGAAATCGTACAGGCTTTCCGTGAGTTCAAATCCACCTGGGATCCCGATTGGAAAATGAATCCCGGCAAAGTCGTCGATGCTTACCGGTTGGACGAAAACCTGCGCCTCGGCGCCGACTACCACCCCTGGCAGCCGCAAACGCATTTCAAGTTTCCCAACGACAAAGGCAAATTCTCTCAAGCGACGTTGCGTTGTGTGGGAGTGGGGAAATGCCGCCGCGAGAGCTCTGACGTCCTCGACAACCAGACGATGTGCCCGAGCTACATGGTCACACGCGAAGAGAAGCACACGACCCGTGGCCGAGCGCACCTGTTGTGGGAGATGCTGCAAGGGAATCCCATCCGCAACGGCTGGCGCGACGAAAACGTGAAGGAAGCGCTCGACCTGTGCCTCTCCTGCAAGGGCTGCAAGGGCGATTGCCCGGTCAACGTGGATATGGCGACTTACAAAGCTGAATTTCTTTCTCACTACTGGGAAGGCCGGATCAGGCCACGTTCGGCATACGCGTTTGGCTGGATCGACAAGTGGGCGCGGGCGGCATCGCTCGTTCCGGGCCTGGTCAATCTCGCTTCCTCAACTCCCGGCATTCGGGAACTGGCCAAGCTTGCAGCCGGAATGCCGCTGGAGCGCCGGATCCCACAGTTTGCGCCTGAGCCATTCACTCGCTGGTTCCACAACAATCGACCAGACGCTCGCATCCGCGAAGGCCAATCCGTTCTGCTCTTTCCTGACACATTCAACAACTACTTTTTCCCCCAGACGGCGCGTGCCGCGGTAGAGGTGCTCGAACACCTTGGATATCAGGTGGTGATCCCAAACAGCCACGTCTGCTGCGGCCGGCCACTCTACGATTATGGCTTTCTTGACATGGCCGAGCGATATCTGTTGAAGCTGATGAACATCCTCGCCCCCGCCCTGAAGGCGAAGATTCCAATCGTCGTGCTCGAACCGAGCTGCTGGTCGGTGATGAGAGATGAGGTCAATGAACTTTTTCCAGACCGGGAGGACACTCATCACCTCATGGAAAACACGTTCTTGCTCGGCGAGTTTATCGACAAACACGCCGATGCCAACCGCCTCCCAAAGCTGCGTAGCAAAGTGCTGATGCATGCCCATTGCCACCACAAGGCCATCATCAAGAAAGCGGAGCACGAAGAGAAACTGTTGCACAGTATGGGCGCTGAGCTGCACGAACTGACGTCTGGATGCTGCGGCATGGCCGGATCGTTTGGCTTCGAAAAAGATAAGTACGAGGTATCGGTGAAGGTTGGCGAGCACAACCTATTGCCGGCGGTTCGGCGCGCCCAATTGACGACGCCCATTGTCGCGGACGGATTCAGCTGCCGCGAACAGGTCGCGCAGCTTTCTAATCGTCATCCGCTTCACTTTGCAGAACTACTGAAGCTCGCTCTGGACGGCGATGGCCACCGCTTCCGCGCGATGCCCGAAAACGAAATTCTAGCGCCGCACCGCGCCGCGGTGCGCCAATCGAAGATAAGGGCTGGCGTCGCTCTTGGTGCTGTTGCAGTGGGCGCCGGCCTGCTTGGCTTGGCCATCCGCCGGCGCTCATAGCGAGTTTACCTGGGTCGCGGAGAAGTTTATTTATGCGAAGTTCTGTTCCGATCGAGCGTGTGTCGGTGACGACCTATAAGATTCCAACCGATCAATTGGAGTCCGACGGCACCTACGAATGGCAACATACGACGATTGTTATCGTGACCGTCGAAGCCGGAGACAAACAGGGTCTCGGCTACACGTATGCGAACGAGGAGACCGGTGAACTGGCTCATCGAACTTTGCAAATGGCGATCCAAGGCGGCGACGCGCTTTCGCCCCGCTCCATATATATGTCTATGTGGCGCAAGGTTCGCAATCTTGGGCGTCCCGGAATGTGTTCGATGGCGATTTCAGCTGTGGACTGCGCTGTCTGGGACCTCAAGGCACGCCTGCTCGGATTGCCTCTGGTTACTCTCCTGGGCCAAGTGCGTTCAGGCGCCCCCATATACGGAAGCGGCGGATTCACTTCCTACACAGATCAGAAGCTCGCGGAACAACTCTCCGGCTGGGTTCAGCAGGGAATCCGCAATGTGAAAATGAAGATCGGTCGAGATCCGAATCGCGACATCGAGCGCGTGAGAGTTGCCCGGGATGCGATCGGAACTGCACCCGGCTTATACGTGGATGCCAATGGGGCTTACTCCGCAAAGCAGGCGCTGAAACAGGCCGAGAAGTTTTCCGAAGTGGGGGTGTGCTGGTTTGAGGAGCCAGTCTCCTCTGACGATCTGAGCGCCCTTCGACTCATTCGCGATCGCGCGCCCTCGGGCATGGACATTGCGGCGGGAGAGTATGGTTACGACATCTTCTACTTCCAGCGCATGCTCTCCGCGGGCGCGGTCGATGTGCAGCAGGCCGACATTACGCGTTGCGGCGGGATTACCGCTTATCTGCAAGTTGCGGCGCTTTGCCAGGCCTACAACCTCCCGCTTTCGGGACACACGGCTCCGGCTCAGCACATTCATGTAGCGTGCGCACTTGAGGTTTTCAAGAATCTCGAATACTTCCACGATCACGTGCGTATCGAGCGCATGCTGTTCGATGGTTTGCCTGAGCTTGTGGACGGAGAGTTGCGCCCCGACCTTTCCAGTCCCGGCAACGGCCTCATCCTCAAGCAGGCCGACGCCCAGAAGTTCGCCGCATAAACCTCTAAATCCCGTTCTAACGCATCGCTTCAGGCAGGTGGTCGCTTTCTTACTGTGCTCCGAAGCCCCCCAAAGCTCACAGGCCTTGATCGAACCAAATCTCGGTCGTGAGGTAGGAGAGTTTAAGTCAATTCAGTCTTGCACTCGCATTCAGCTGTTGATTGACGGCTTGGCCCTGCCGTTTGCGCCTTCCCATGCAGTTGGACCAGCGACCGGCCATCCAGTTCTGGTCCTCGGACAGCGAGGTCAAAAAGTATGCCGAGCAAGCTCTGCCGACACTCGAAGATCACATCAGGATGGCTGAAAATATCGCCGGCAAATTGGATATGCCCGGAAAGGCCGGCCTGAATCAGGAGAAAAAGGCGATTGCCGTGAAATAGCCCGTGCGAATGCATGGAACACTCTTCCGGAATCGTAATGTCTCTGCTAATAGGTGATTTTTTTCTGCGCCGGTGTGAAAACTGCATCCGCCACAAGATCGGGCGAAAGTGGAGGAATCGTTGAACGGCCGTGCGTAGTCACCTTGGAATCGGTGAACCTCGCCGGCAAGAATTAGAGGCAGCCACCAATGGCTAGCGTCGATCCTTGTCCGGCGAGCAGCGATAGACAAGACGCCCCGTCGCCGACCAGAGGGATGTCACCCGCGTGTCCATCATCCCCGTCGCGGATCCATTCGAATCCGACTCACGCGGTCGAAACAGAGGTCTTCGCAGGCATCGAGCGTAATCGTGCGGGGCGTTATTTTCTGGATCACGTTTGCGCGCAAGCAATCGCGCGGAACTTGCATGGTCCTTGAATACCTGCCAACTATGTGATAACATTCGTCTTAATAATGACAAAGACTGGCCACTTGTTGGTTGCCATCTTCCTGGTTGTGCTGGTGGCAGTGGTGTTCTTTGCTCCTTCGGCCGATCTTGAGCCCAGTGCGCTTCGCGCATCGCAGGCGGCAAGGGCACTGCTGTTGGCGCTCGTTTCCGCCGCGCTCACCCTCAGTGTTTTGCTTCGCTTCGCGTGCTTCTGTTTCCTTCGAGAAGGGTCCGAATCTCCTCTACCGAACGATGGCGACCTCATTACGCTCAACTGCGCTCGTCTCTGCTAGCTCTTCCTGCTAGCTCCTTCTTTTCCCTAAAGCACTTTTTGCTGTGATTGCGAACGCGGGCTGCGCCCGTCGGGCAGCGAGCTCCCATTTCCTGATGAAGGAGGCGCGATGCTTGTATTGGAAACTGACCGGATTCTGGACTGGTTCTTTGGAAAATTGGACGGAAGCCAGACCGGAGCTCTGGTGCTCGACTACGACGGCACATTGGCGCCATTTTCCGTGGATCGCTGCGCCGCGTTTCCTTATCCCGGAGTTGGCCCGGCGCTCTCTCGGATTATGCAAGAGGGACGTACGCGACTCGCTATCGTCTCCGGACGTCCTGTTTCCGAGCTGATCCCTCTTCTCGGAATCTTCCCCATTCCCGAAATATGGGGCCTCCACGGATTGCAACGTCTGCTTCCCAACGGAGATTGCCGTACGTTCCCTCTTTCTAATTCTGACTTGCACATTCTTGCTGATGCGGGCTCCTGGCTCGATTACCAGGGCCTGAGGCACCTTGCCGAGTTCAAGACAGGCAGCATCGCCGTTCACTGGCGCGGTCTGCCCGAAGAGGAGGCTGCATTGGCGGCGGAAAGAGTGCGCAAGGGCTGGAACCGGCTTACTGCCAGCGGCCGTATGGCGGTGCTCGATTTTGATGGCGGAATCGAAATTCGCCCGAGCTTCAGAAACAAAGCGCACGCGGTTTTGACGGTACAAACGGAACTGGAGCCGGGAATTCCAATCGCCTACCTTGGCGATGATCGCACCGACGAGGATGCCTTCCATGCTCTGCGGGATTCCAGTCAGGCGATAACGGTCCTGGTGCGCCCTGAATGGAAAGAAACCGCGGCCAAAGCATGGATCAAGCCGCCTCGGGAACTCCTTGATTTCTTCGATCGCTGGCTGGATTGCTGCGGAGGTGCGCGATGACACTGGACAAGCGACTTATCTTTGTTTCCAACCGGCTGCCCGTGACGATCGCGCAGACTCCGGATGGACCACATCTGGTCCCGAGCTCAGGTGGTCTGGTGACCGCATTGCGGCCTTTGCTCCATGAACGCGACGGTTATTGGGTCGGCTGGACAGGCACGGAGTCCGGCCCGGAAATCACCAACCTCGTTGCCCCGTACCAAGGCGGCACACTCATTCCGGTCACACTCACTGAGGAAGAGCGCAAGCACTTCTACTGCGGATTTTCGAATGAAATTGTGTGGCCACTTTTTCACGATCTCCAGTCCCGGTGCAATTTTGATCCCGCTTACTGGAAAGCATACCGTTCTGTGAACCTACGATTTGCGGAGGAGGTGGCGCGAGTCGCGACCCGCGACGCTATCGTCTGGGTCCATGACTACCACTTCATGGTGCTCGCCAGTATGCTGCGGCAACTCGGTGTGTCCTCAAAGGTCGCTTTCTTCCAGCATATTCCATTTCCGCCCGCCGACATCTTCGAGAAGCTGCCCTGGCGGGAGGAAATTCTCCGTGCCCTGTTTGACTTCGATGTGGTCGGCTTTCAAACTCCGCGCGATCAGCGCAACTTCGCAAGCTGTGTCCGACGACTCCTGCCCGACATTGCGTTGCATCGCAGCTCGGACGACCAAATGTTCGCGCATCTGGAGAACCGTATCGTCAAGGTTGGAACTTTTCCGATTGGCATCGACTTCGATGAGTTTGCCTCACAAGCGAGTCTTCCCGAGGTGCGCGAGCGAGCCGCAGTGATCCGCCAGGATGTTTCCCGCTGCCAGGTCATGCTGGGGGTAGATCGGCTCGACTACACGAAAGGAATCCCGGAACGTCTCCGTGCTTTCCAAAGCCTCCTCGGCTCCCATCGTGAGCTGCACCGGAAGATTGTTTTGGTGCAGGTCGTGGTCCCGAGCCGTGAGGATATCCCGAAGTACCAGGAGCTAAAGCTTGACATCGAGCGCCTGGCCAGCCAAATCAATGGTGAGTTCGGGGCACCGGCCTGGGTCCCGGTACACTACATTCACCGCCACCTTGAGCGACTGGAACTACTGGCGCTTTATCGAGCCGCTGATATAGCCCTCATTACGCCTCTCAAAGACGGAATGAATCTGGTTGCCAAGGAGTTTTGCGCTGCGCAGGTGCGGGACGAAGGCGTTCTCATCCTCAGCGAATTCGCCGGCGCCGCCAACCAGCTCCGCAACGGTGCCGTGTTGGTGAATCCCTACGACATCGAAAAGGTCGCTGAGTCTATCTACCGTGCGTTCCACATGAGCCCCAAGGAAAGGAAGCGGCAGATGCGCAGGTTACGCCGCAAGGTGCGCAAGGAGAATGTGTTTCACTGGTGCGAGCGCTTCTGCGCCACACTGGAGGATTCGCCGGCAGCACTGACCGAAGCGCTTCAGCTCGCGCGCGTTGAGTCGCAGATCCTGGCCGCAGGCGCGTCCTGCGGGGAGTACCAGTGATGCGCGGGCAAGAATTGTTCAACCGCCGGCTCCTGCGATCCCTGCTCGACACGTTGACGGGGACGCTGCTCTGCACCTGGTTAGCGCTGGCGGCAGCGCTGGTCGGACAGAACATCTCCCATCCACTCGGTCTTCTTATCCTCTTCGTTCCAGCCGTTGGAGTAGTTGCGCGGGTCTGGGGACGCACCGCTGCCATCCTGGGGCTGACCTCTACTGTGTTCATTTTCTGCGCGGCGGTATTCGCACCGATCGGGCGCATGGAGGTTGCTTCTGCGGACGCCCGCACCGGCATCTTCTGGATGGTGCTGTGTGCCGGCGTCGCAGCATACGTGTTTGCGCGCCCCGAGTATCCACGCCCCCAGCCTCATGAGCGAGGTAAATCGTGCTGACGCTGCTGAATCAATGGAGACAACTTGTGCCGGCGCATCCTTGGATTGGTTACACGCTGGAGATTGCCGGCCTCGTCCTCGGAGCCTGGCTGTTCCGCGCTCTCGTCATCGGACAATTGCGTGGTATCACCCGACGCACGCATACTGTCCTCGACGATGCGCTGGTCGACATTTTGGATCGAGCCATCAAGCCCACTCTCGGGTTCGCCATCATTGCGGCGTCGCTAAATCTCCTGCCTCTTCCGCCGAAGTTCATGGCATTAGCGAACCGATTCGTGACCGTTTGCGTCATTGGCCTCCTTCTTTACTACACTTCCAAGGTCCTGCAGTTGTTCCTGAACGCCTGGTTGAGCCGCCGCGTTGAACGAGAATCCCTGCGCGAACCCATTCGCTTCGTGAGCCATGTGGTGTTTGCCGGGTTCGCGGTGATGATCGTACTCGACAATCTCGGTATCTCGCTGACCGCGGTGTGGACGACCTTGGGGGTCGGCAGCGTGGCCGTCGCACTCGCCTTGCAGGACACACTCTCCAACTTCTTCGCCGGTGTCTACTTGCGAATCGACAACCCGGTACGCGTGGGCGAATACATCAAGCTCGAGAGCGGTGAAGAAGGCTTCGTGATCGAGCAGGGTTGGCGCTCTGCCCGCATCCGCACACTCCCCAACAATGTGGTAGTCGTGCCCAACGCGAAGCTGGCCTCGACAATCGTGACCAACTATTCGCTGCCCGAGCCGCAGATGTCGCTCTTGATCTCAGTAGGAGTGAGTTACAACAGCGATCCCGAGCAAGTCGAACGAATTCTGGTCGAGGAGGCCACTCGCGCCGCCGGTGAGGTGGACGGTCTTTTGCCCGAGCCTCCACCCTTTGTGCGCTTCATCCCCGGCTTCGGAGACTCCTCGCTGAACTTCACGCTGATTTGTCGCGTGGCGACATTTGTTGATCAGTACCTGGCACAGCACGAATTGCGCAAACGCATTTTCGCGCGCTTTCGCCGGGAAGGAATCACAATTCCGTTTCCGCAGCGTGACGTGCACATTTATGAGACAGGAAAGACAAGTTGGGCGTCACCCGAAGCGGTCCACTCAGCACGCACCTCGCATTAGCCAATGGTTGACGGTGGCGTGCTCGAGTCGCGTTACGGGCGGCCAGGTAGGAAGGTGGTGACAGTAACGCAAGGTCCGTCGAATAGGAAGGTGGGCTTGAATTTCACCAACGCGGAAGTAGTTAAAGAGCTATTGTCAGAACTTGGTGTCGACAGGTCGATCGAGGATCAACCGAAGTTCTATGATGCCGCTTTGGTACTGCTGTCGGCACCCATTTGCGGTACGGACACGACTCGCCTGGCTGCCTTCACTGGATTGCCGTGTTCTTTCATTGCTCCGATTCGCCGGCGAATGATTCAGGCAGAACTTTGGGCTGAGAACGAGGCCTGCTTAGACGACTATTTCGTGGCTGAGGGATTGTTATGTGCAGATGTTTCTGGCTGGATGTGCTGGTGGCGGAGGGGTTGGTACTGCGAACCTGGGATGAGGAGGAAGGCCAGTATTGTTACGGATACACCCCAGTTCCTGCGGAAAGGTTCAATTGATCCCTGCATCTGACAAGCCAGACGCTGTGGGCATAGGGAGAACAGAGTGCATGCGCATAACCGATCGAGGTAATAGGAACGCGCCGTTGTCCCAGGGCCGCGGGCGCCCCCAACCACTCAAGGGCCGCGCTCATTACAAAGACAAGACTACTTCGGTTCGTTTTCTAGGAGGAATCATGGAACGAGGGCTACGATTTTCGGCATTGGTTTTGGTCTTTCTATGCGGCGCTGGTTGGTTGGCGATCGCCCAAAGTGGCCGAGGCGGCGGCTATCGGCACTCAGGCGCCAATCGCGTCGCAGCACACCTGCGATGGCTTGGCGAACATCTCAACTTGACGGAAAACCAAAGAATCCAGTTGAAACCGATTCTGACGCAGGAGAACCAGAAAATCCGATTTGTCCAGCAAGATGCTTCGATTCCAAAGGATCAAAAACTGAAAAAGATGCAGGCCATCCATGAGTCCTTCAAGCCGCAAATCAATGATGTCCTGACGCCTGAGCAGTCGGAGAAATACAAGCAACTGGAGGAAAATGCCCGACACAGATGGCTGCAGCAGAAATCCGGCAGCTCTGCCATAGCACCCGGGCAGAAATCGCAGGGCAATTCGAACCAATGATTGCATCAATGGGCGAATGACAGGGAAGGAAACCATGTTCCGGAAACTGCTTCGTCAGGATGGGTTGGGAATGTCGACAGATTCTGGACCGCGCTCGAATGCAGCAACGATTTGTATTTTGATCACGTGAGCCAGATCCGGATGAGTTCAGTACCTGGTTTCTGAAACGCAAGGGCGTGTCACTCTTATTTGGAGGTGCAACCTTCGGCGAGGCTGCCGTCTTTGGGATAGGTAGCGCAATCTCGCACTGGAAGGTCAGGAGGAGCAGGTGAGTTGAGGTTCCCCAAGGTGCCAATGTGCTCCGTCGGCAGCGCGACCCAATGCCAGATGCCGTTTGCGCACCGGCGCGAGCCTTCATTAGATGGGGCTTGTCGCGAGCCTACTCGTGAGTCGACATGAAGATGCCGCGATCAACGTCGATTCGCCTTGGCATAGTCGGATTGCTTCTGGCCATCTTACCGGCTTGTGCCTCGCGCAACATCGTTCAAACGCCGACGGGCCGCTTCCAAATCCAACCGGCCTTTAACCAGTACACTCCCCAGCAGGACATCGAGCTTGGCCGCCAGGCGTCGGCAGAAGTTGACCGCCAACTGCCGATCCTGCCCGTCTCCAGCCGGATGACCAAGTACGTTCAGAAACTCGGCCAAGCTCTCGCTTCCCATGCTCCCGGACCGAACAAATGGCCATTCAGTTTTCATGTGGTCAACGCCAGGGAGATCAATGCCTTCGCCCTTCCCGGGGGTCCAATTTACGTCAACGTCGGCACCCTTCAAGCTGCGGACGATGAGGGCGAGCTGGCCGGTGTATTGGCTCACGAAATCTCACACGTCGTGCTACGCCACTCCACCCAGCAGGCCAGCAAGCAGGTGTTCGCTCAATTGCCGATTGCGGTCCTCGGAGCAACCATCGGGCAGGGCGCCGGCGGGTCACTGGCCGAGTTGGGCGCCTCCTTCGGCCTGCAGTCTCTTTTCCTCAAGTACTCGCGCGACGCAGAAAAAGAAGCGGACCTGCTCGGCTCACAGATTATGTACGACGCCGGGTACGATCCGTATTCCATGGCCGAGTTCTTTAGCAAACTAGAAAAAGAGGGCGCTTCGCGAGCGCCCCAGTTCCTCAGTGACCACCCCGATCCCGGCAACCGCGTCGAAAGCGTACGCCAGGCCATCAGCAAGTATCCCAGGAAGCGATATAGAACCAACAGTCGCGAGTTCGAACGGATCAAACGGTTGGCGGCGAAGCTGCACCCGCTCACTTCTCAGGAAATCGCACAAAGGCAGCGAGGGCAGCACCAGGCAATTCACGTAACCCTGGATGACATTCGTCCCAACGGCAAGTTTCGCAATTTAGATCACAAGGGGTTTCGCATCTCGTATCCGGACAACTGGGAAGCGTTCGGCGACAGCAGTTCGCCGGTGACCCTCGCGCCCCGGGCCGCTGCATCCCAGAATTCGGTTGCTTATGGAGTCATCATTAACAGTATTCGTCGCACTCAGAATGACCAATCTTTGGATGAGGCGACGCAGGAACTGGTAGATTCCCTGCGCCAGTCAAACGCTGGATTGCGCGTTACGGGCACGGCTCAAAGCATCAGCGTTGCCAACGCGCCCGCGCGTTCGATTCATCTGTTGGGTAACTCTCCGCTCGAAAGCGACCAGCATGCCCTGGAGGAACAAGACTGGCTCGTTACAGTCGAGAGGCCGGACGGCTCCCTCCTCTACCTGGTCTTCGTTGCGCCCAATCGCGATTTCGAGCAGCTGCTCCCCACCTACAAGCAGATGCTGGATAGCTTGCAGCTGAAAGCCGAAGCAGATTGAAGGATTGCAAGCGCCGTTCAGCAAGCGCGGGCGAAGAGAACCGCAGTCACTACAGTTTTCACTACAACGACTCAACAACAGCTTCAGGAATCGCATAAGATATAGAATCGAAACGTGCGAAAGTGGCGGAATTGGCAGACGCACCAGACTTAGGATCTGGCGGGGAAACCCATGGGGGTTCGAGTCCCCCCTTTCGCACCATTCGCTTGCAGGGCATCCAATTCTGCACCCTCGTTGACTGTGCCCAGATTTGTGCCCACTTGCTCTCGGGGATACGCCTCAGCGCTGATGACGGATGTAGCGGCCCGAGGCAAGATGCCCCCCTCCATCGCATCCGCTTGGTTGTATCGCTGCCAAATCTGAATAATCCCCGCGATGCGTGCGAGCGTGAAGGCGTCGCACCCGGCTTGCGCCAGTTGTGGTAGGTCGGTGCACGTCAACGAGCGTTCCCTTGCGCGAAACCCTCGAATGCGCTTTGATACACTCCATGACCATCTCCAGGCGCTGCTACCTGCTGTTGTTGCTCTTCTTTTCGCTGGTCACCGTCAGCGCAGCCAATGATGCGCCGAAGACCCGGTATCTTTTGTTCGTCGGCACCTACACCGAGAAGGAGAGCAAGGGCATTTACGCTTACCGCTTCGATGCGGCATCCTCGGAACTGACTCCGCTGGGAGTAGCCGCCGAAACCAGCAACCCCTCATTTCTGGCCATCGACCCGAGCCACCGCTTCCTGTACGCGGTCAACGAAGTCCAAAAGTACAAAGATGCGAACAGTGGAGCGGTGAGCGCGTTCGCCATCGACGGGACAAAAGGAGACCGCCAAACCGGAAAGCTGCGACTCCTGAACGAAGTCGCCTCGCGAGGAGCCGATCCCTGCTATATCGCCTTCGACAAGACCGGGAAGTATGTACTGGTAGCCAACTATTCTGGTGGAAGCGTAGCGGTATTTCCGGTTCAGAGCGATGGTCGGATCGGCGAAGCTTCGGCTTTCGTTCAGCACACAGGATCGAGCGTGAACCGTGAGCGCCAGGAAGGCCCGCACGCGCACTGGATCGAGACCACGCCCGACAATCGTTTCGCAATCGCAGTCGATCTGGGTCTGGATGAGCTGCTGATCTATCGCTTCGATGCGAAAACCGGAAACCTTACGCCGAACAATCCTCCATACGCGAAGCTCGATCCCGGGGCTGGCCCTCGACACCTCGCCTTCCACCCGAGCGGTAAATATGCATATGTAGTCAATGAATTACAGTCCACGATCACCACGTTTAGCTACGACGCCCGCCACGGCATCCTGCATAAGCTGAAGACAGTCTCAACCCTTCCCAAAGACTTTTCAGGGAGCAATGATGCCGCCGAAATCGAGGTGCATCCCAGCGGCAAGTTCCTCTTTGCCTCCAATCGTGGACAGGACACGATTGTCCTGTTTTCCATCGACCCCAAAACCGGCGCTCTCACGTTGGCAGGTCACTTTCCCACCCAAGGCAAAACCCCTCGTAATTTCAAAATCGACCCCACCGGCAAGCTCCTGTTGGTTGCGAATCAGAATACGAACAACATTGCTGTGTTTCAGATCGACTCCAACACGGGCCAATTGACCGTCATGAAGCAGATGCTGCAAGTGCCTTCCCCCGTTAGCCTGAAGTTCGTCTCCGTCGAATGAGTTCTCGCTTGCCGAGGATCGATGGTACTGTGACGCTTTTCCCAGATCGAGGTGATGGGATCCCCGCGAAAGAATCCAGTCAGGCCACGGAAAAGCAACTCGACCTTCGGGTATGCGGATGGACGCGCTCTAAAATGGAGAACGTCCCGTCTGTCCCCGGGTTTCCTCCCCCGGGTTTCCCCCCCCATCTTCCCAACCTTGGTGTACTGGGACATGCACAGTGCCGGGTGCCCCTGGTCACATACAGGAATGTCCCGCTCCTCGATGATTGATTCGTCGATCTTGCTAGGGCCTCCTTGCAAATAGAGCTTTGAGGCCCGCTCCACGCCTCGTGCGCGTGGAAGGAGGTTCTTGACGTGAGTCAACTCATCATAGCCCTGCTGGGCGCCCTCACCCTCGCACTTGCTTTCTTCGTGTGGCGCTTCTGGCAACAGGCCGAGACCATCCGAAAGCGCTACGCCGGAATTCTCAACATCCAGGCCGAAGTTGCCGCCGTCCAGAGCAAACTAGACCAAGCACGGGAAGCCCAGAAGCAATTTGAGTCAGAGAGCCAGCAACACAGAGCCAGGACCATCCAAGAGTCCGAGCAGGAGCAATCGAAGCTCACGGCCCTAAGGAAAGAAGTCGCATTGCTGGAGGAAAACGTCGAGGACATCTCGTTTGGACTGTACAAGCCGCACTTCACATTCCAGACCTCGGACGAGTACAAGATTGCTCTTGAAGCTCTGCGCGTGCGTGAAAAGCTATTGGTGCGAGAAGGCAACGCAGTAACCTGCGGAGTCAGGTGGACAGTAAGCAACAGCCAAAGAGAAGGCGATCGGATGGCGAAGCAGTACTCGAAACTCATCCTGCGCGCCTTCAATGGCGAGTGCGATGCGGCAGTCGCGAACGTCTCCTGGAATAACATCTCAAACATGGTGGAGCGGGTTTGCAAGGCGGCAGATGCCATTAACCAACTCGGCAGCGTGATGCACTTCTCGCTCTCGCAGGACTATCTAAAGCTGAAGCTGGACGAGTTACGCCTAGCGCACGAGCAGGAAGAAAAGCGTAACCAGGAGCGAGAAGAGCAACGCCGGATCAGAGAACAGATCCGAGACGAAGAGAAAGCCCAAAAGGAGATTGAAAAGGCACGCGAGGACGCCGAGCGCGCGGAAGCAGAATACGCAAAAGCCCTGAACAGGGCGCGCGAAGAGGCTTTGAAGGCGACTGGTGCACAATTAGAAAAGCTCACCAAACAGATTCAGTCACTAGAACTAAAAGTGGACCAGGCACGCCAGGCCAAACAGCGGGCGATCGCTCGTGCTCAACTCACCAAATCCGGTTTCGTCTATGTGATTTCTAATATCGGATCGTTCGGGGAACGAGTCTTTAAAATCGGCATGACTCGTCGGATGGAACCGATGGACCGCATTGACGAATTGGGCGATGCTTCGGTGCCGTTTCCATTTGACCTGCACACAATGATGTATTCCGATAACGCGCCCGAGCTTGAGACCGCGCTACACAAGCTGGTTGAGGACCGGCAGATGAATCTCGTCAACCCGCGCAAGGAGTTTTACCGAGATGTGGAGCTGGAGGAAATCGAAGCGTTCGTGAAAACGAGAGGACTCAGCGCTCAGTTCATCAGATATCCAGAGGCGAAACAGTACCGCGAGAGTTTGGCCTTGCGCAAAGAAGGAACCGTTGCCACCTTAGCCGGGAGTGATTTAGAAACGGCCCTCCTTTCCCAAGGCACCTGACTCCCGCAAACGATGATGCCCGGATGATGCCCGGCAGCTTGTCCCCGGACATAACAGCGCGGCACAGAACGACACGACAGCGGGCTGGTCCGATGGGCGTTATTAAAACGCCGGTTCCGTTTTCGAATCTAGCCGCGAGTCTGACCCGCCGTGACCGTTGAACCGTCCTCCTGCAACGGCTGGAAATCTCCGAGAGCCCTCAGGTAGCGTTCGGCGGAGCGCCGCAACGCCACTTTGGGATCGCCTTCCACCGCAAACTTCGGCCACGCGCCATGCAGCTTCGCGAACGGAAATGGCTCAAGTTTGCGCACGATCTCGCGGACCGTCTCGCCACTCACCGGAACGAAATTCGGATAGCTGTACATGAAGCTCACATAGCGGCGATCGGGGCACACCTGCGGCATGTCGCCGGTCATCAGAACGCCGCGTCCATGCTCGCCGGATGCCCAGTGGAGCACCTGAAATCCATCAAAGTGCCCGCCCACGCGGATCAGCGTGAGGTCATCGCGGAGTTGGTGAGTTTCGCCGCTCCAGAAGACAATCGCGGGATCGGGGCGCTGCACCCACTGGCGATCGGCTTCATGCAGATAGATCGGGATTCCGCCGAACGCATGGCTCCACTCGACCATGCTGGTGTAGTAATGCGGATGGGACACCGCCAGCGCCTTCACGCCGCCGTGCGCTTTCACCTGGCGAACGGTCTTATCGTCAATCAGGCTGACGCAATCCCACAAAAAACCGTCGCGAGCGGTCTGGAGCAACAGCGCCCGCTGCCCGATGGCGAACTTCGGCTGCGTGTGAATCCCCCACAGCCGATCGCCTTCTTCGAACATGACATTGCGATGCGCCTCGCGCAATTGGTCCAGCGCAATCCATTGCTGCCCTTCCAGGCCAACGTACTGGCGTTCGTCTTCGCAGATCGGGCAGTGGGACGGCGCCGATTCTGCTGGAGGATATTGCGTGCCACACGTGACGCAGAGATAGGTAGTCACTGGGCCGCCCTTTCGCCGCTGGTCTCATCCTTTAGAGTCTGGGGAGTCGTCGGGGCGAATTCCGCCTTCTCCGCAAGATTGGAATGGCCTGCAGGAATCTGGCGTACGAACTGTTCGAGCAACGACCGGAACGGTTCCCGCAATGCGAGCCGCCGGCGCTCCTCTTCAAAAACTTCTCTAGCAGCGCTCGCGTTTTTTATCACGTAGCGAGCGTAGGAAAGGCGCATCAGCCAGATTGCGTGTTGCATCTGCTCTTCCCGGCGCACGCGAAAAGTCGCCCAGCCGGAATTCGGAACCCAATGATGTTCCTCGGCCTGGCCTTCCGCCAGTAAGGCGTCACGAATCGCTCGCGGGAAAGGGATATCCACTACTCCGCCCAGGTGCGCGTGCCCGATCTCCGCATTGCCAAAGCGAAATTCGCGTCCGCCAAAGCGATGAGAATGGACGCTGACGCCCGGCCAGCTTGCTACTTCACTTTCCAGCTTTTTGACTTGCCAGTTCATCGCAAAGTCCATCCCTTTTCGATGTCGGAGCGGAGGAATCCGACTCAACCCAGACAGGCGACTGGGCCTCACAGTTTCTGAAAAAGTGATTCCAAGGTAGAGCTTCGCCCTCAGCGGCTGAAAGCCGAAGTAATTTTATTGCCTTAACGGCTCGGCTAAAGCCAAGCCCTGTCAAAGCAAGAGAGGTTTCCCGGCTGAGCAGTGTGCGGGAAACCTGGCAGGTTGGACGAGGCTATGGAACCCTTGACAGCCGCGCGTCGCGGCAAGGTTGCAGCAGGGTTCGGTTGCTGTAGGAATGATCGGAACCGTCCCGCGCTGCAAGGAAGCGGAAATCCCAACAAGATGCGGCGCCCTGCGCACGGGCTGGGGCTCGACGATCGGATACTGGCAGTCTTACAGCGCGCCCTTAAGTCCCAGCACAATCGCACCGCAGGTGATGGTGTAGTACACAACAACCAGGGTCCACGCGGTCAGTCGCTCGAAAAACATGGGGATAACCTCCGACTTGGGGATTGGATCCTGACCACGTGCGCAGCGCCTGAGCAGAAGCGCCGCGGCCGGATCTTCGGCTGCTCACTGCATTCCATCCCCATTGGCTTCTGCCAGCAAGAGCACCGCAGTACCAGGAACGCCTTCTGTTGGTACATGGCGGCCATGTCCGGGTGGACGCAGAAGGGCCGGAAGCAGGCCTTCGCCGCGTCCGTTCCCTCTACATCACGATGATGTCATGTACTGGTTAGTTACTGGCTGCAATGAAAGCGCATCGCCTCCCTTTTTTCCTCAGCGCAAAACCCGCTACACTGGCGTTCTTATGGCGAACCCTATCCAGCCCAACGTGAAACTGACCAATACTCCCGACTATCGCGAAAGCTATGCCAACAGCGTGCAGATTCGCGTGAATGTCTGGGACTTCTTCCTGGTGTTCGGCACGCTGACGCAGCAGAGCGAGACCCAAGTCGAGATCCAGAATTTTCAGGGAATCTATCTGAGCCCGCAGCAGGCCAAGGCGTTGCTGGGCGTCCTGCAGCAGAACGTGACCGGATACGAAAATGCCTTCGGGGAGATCAAACTCGATCCGCGCATGATGGGGCAAGGACCGGTGCACTAAAGCTGCGCGCTTTGAGCCGTGAGCTACGAGCTACGAGCCAAAATGTACGCGTTTCCTCATCGGCCAAGAAGCGAAGAATCTGACAGGACATGCACGCAATCGCTGATTACGACTGTTGCTCGTAGCTCGCGACTCGGAGGCACAGCTTTCCATGAAATCTGACTCCGATCCGTCACCGGCCGTTGTCTTTCTGGTTATCTTCGGGGCGATCTTTCTTCTGCACCTGCCGCTCTTGCGGCTTCCCTACTTCTGGGATGAGGCGGGATATTACATTCCGGCGGCGCGCGATCTGTTTTTGACCGGGAGTTTGATTCCGCACTCGACGCCTTCGAATGCGCACCCGCCCTTGGTGATGGCGTACCTCGCGGCCTGGTGGAAGATTGCGGGATTTTCGCTGTTCGTGACCCGGTCGGCCATGTTGCTGGTCGCGGCGTTCAGCCTGCTGGGCGTGTTTCGGGTCGGCCGGCGCGTCGCAAATTTGCAGGTCGCGGTGGCAGCGACCGCGGCTACGGCACTCTACCCGGTTTTCTTCGCGCAGAGCACGATGGCGCATGTGGACCTGGCAGCCGCAGGGCTGACCTTGTGGGGACTGGAAAGCTACCTGGCCAAGCGCTGGGACGGTGCGGCGGTTTGGTTCGCGCTCGCCGTGCTTGCTAAGGAGACGGCGGTTCTAGCACCCTTGGCCCTGTTGGCATGGGAAGTGGTTACACGGCTTCCGTTTCAGCCACTGAAGGGGCTTCTCGATGCGGCGGCAACAGCACCGCTGATGCGATCCCCGGATGCGAACCCCAGCGCGGATGCGACGGCTTCCGCGAATCCGTCGGGCGTTACGGAACTCAGTGAGAGCCGGGATCGTCTCGCGGACGGTTTTCCCGGCTCAACTTCCCGAGGCTTCGCGCCCTTCGCGTCGTTGTTCGCTCCGGTTGTTGTGCTCGCCTTGTGGTATGCGTATCACTACTCGCGCACAGGATACGTGTTCGGCAATCCGGAATTTTTCCGCTACAACGTGCAGGCAACCATGAGTGGTGTCCGGATTCTGCTCACGTTCTTCATGCGTATCTGGCAAGCCTTCGGATACATGCACCTGTGGGTGCTTGTGCTGCTGATGCTCTGGGCAATGACGCGCGATCCGCTGCCCCAGCGGCGCCGAATCGATATTCCGGCACAACTGATCTTCGCGGTCGTCACCATGACGTTCCTCGTTGCGCTTGCGATAGTCGGGGGCGCGGTGCTGGCGCGCTACATGCTGACCGTAGTGCCGCTCGTCATTCTGGTTGCGGTCTCGACGCTGTGGCGGCGGATGCAGAGTTGGGTTTGGCTCACCGGATTGGTGTGCGTCACTCTCGTGATGGCGTTGTTTTTCAATCCGCCGTACGGTTTCCCGCCCGAAGATAATTTGGCGTATCGGGATTACGTGCTGATGCATGAGGAGGCGGCGAGCTTTCTCGCGCAGCGATATCCCCAAGCCCGGGTGCTGACGGCGTGGCCCGCGACGGATGAGATCAGCCGGACGTACCTGGGCTACGTAACGCGTCCCTTCCGCGTGGTGAAGATTGAAGACTTTTCCGCGGATGAAGTAGTTGGGGCGGCACAGGAACGTTCGCGGTTTGACGTGGCGCTGGTGTTCTCGACCAAGTACGAACCGCCACGGCCATTGCTCGAGCGCTGGCGCGCCTGGGAACGGATAAAGACACGTTTCTTTGGATTTCATCGCGATCTGCCGCCCGCCATCGCGGCGCAGATTCTGGGCGGGCGCGTCGTGTTCACAGAAAAGAGCGCGGGACAGTGGGTGGCGGTAATCGAAATCGAGCGAGTATATGAGGCGCGGCGCTCGGATTGAAGCGACCAGCTCGCTTTCGTGACGGGACGAAGGTGTGACTTTTGACTTAGCGGCGGAATCATAGCGCACACTTGATGAGATCAGCAACATCAATTATCACGCTGCCCATCGGGATCAAGATCCTTTTCAAACCCGGCTCGCTACTTGCGATAATGCTCGCTGAGAGGAGAGCTGATGCAAAGGCTGATGTTTGCAGTATTCGTCTTTGCGGCAATCACGTGGACGTTGGCCGACACGAATAAGAAAGACATCATCGCGTTCACCCCTCTACAAGTCCGATGGTTCACCCCGCCGTACTACACCGACGGGCGCGAGCGCGCGCAGTTGCTCGGGGACTCAAGTCAGGGCGGTGCGTGGGTCGATCGCGTCAAGATGCCCGCCGGCAAACGCGTCCTTGCGCACACGCACCCGCAGGACGAACTCGTCACCGTCATCGAAGGAACCTGGTATCTGGGCGAGGGAACGAAATTCAACCGCACAAATCTAAAAGGGTATCCCGCGGGCAGTTTCATCGTCATCCCGGCGGGCGGTACCTCATTTTGTTGCGGCGGAAGAAGGTCCCGTGATCGTTCAGCTCAACGGCAATGGCAAATTTCAGACGGATTACGTGGAGAAATAGCGAATGCTAAGCCGGAGCGCTCGGGCGCTCCTCATTGCCTTCGTTAAGACGGCAGGCTCGCCGTTGCACGCATTGATCCCAGCTGTTGTACGCCTCCGGACGTTGGTAAGTTCTCAATCGGGCGGTCTTGGGTAAGCGTTTAGGGCACAATTCGGCAGAGAGCTACCAGTATGCCCCTCCATCAGCACTGCCCGCGACGAGATCGGCGATACATTGCCCAGCTCCCCGTTCTGGTCAGTCTGACCCGCGAGGTAATCCACTCCCAATCTGAAAATATCAGCCTCAATGGCATCCTGGTATCCAGTGAGTTTCCTATTCCAGAGGGGTCTGTGGTGGAAGTGGCAATTGCAGTCCCCATCGTCCTGCTGGCAGGTCACGGAAAAGTCATTCGGGTACGCCTGAATGATTCCGGAAATTTCGATGTTGCCATTGCATTGGAGCGACCGCTTCGTCTGATGGTCCAGAATTCCAGTCGCGATTACACCTTTTGGCAGCAGCACTTCTCGGGCTCTACAACCTCCCCGATTTTCGGCTTAACCCATTTGAAGCAATAAACGGTCAGGCGAATCTGTGCGGCCAGACCGAAGTCGGCCGTTGCGGGTTTGCGACGCGGGCAACAGTAGAGATGGCTCACGTTGAAGGTTTCTGCCTGGTCAGGCTGACATGAGGTGGCAGGAATGGGTTTTCAGAATCAGCCAGACCTCGCGGCCCGCGCTTAACCCGAGCGCATTGCGGGCAGCCAGCGTGAGATGAACCTCCATCTCGACGCCGATTTCAACGCGCGCCACCATCAGAACGTCGCGACGGATCAGGGAAATAATCTTGCCGGGTACAACGTTGCGCGCGCTCAGGCCCTGGGGAGCTTGCGTGGCAAGCAGGATATCGCCCGCGCGGATCCCGATCCTGACCTTCGAGCCTTCGCCGGTGCGCATGAGCGGGGTTTCCAGCTCGACGTTGCTGCCCGCGAGCTGGCAGGTCATGGTGCCTCGGTCCTCGTGGGCGGCGGTCACGACCGCGTCGAAGATATTTTCAAATCCGGCCAGCTGCGCGATGGTTTCCTGGCGAGGCGCGGTCATGACGTCGTGCGGCGTTCCCTGGGCCAGCACCCGACCACGATCGAGCACCAGCACACGCTCGCCGAGCGCGAACACTTCTTCGCGGCTATGGGTCACGTAGAGGATCGGAATGCGATGCGCTTCGTTCCAGCGGCGGAGGTCGTCGAGGATCAGCCCCTTGGTGGGAGAGTCGAGTGCGGCCAGCGGTTCGTCGAGCAGCAGAACGCAAGGATCGGTGACCAGGGAGCGGGCCAGCCCGACGCGCTGTCGCTCGCCGCCGGAAACTTCACCGGGACGACGCAGGCGGAGTTCGCGGATGCGCAAGATGTCGAGAATGGCGCTGATGCGCTGCTCGCGGTCGTCGCGCGCGAGATGATCGAGGCCGTAGCCGACGTTGCGCTCCACTGAGAGATGAGGAAACAATGCGAGGTCCTGGAAGACATAGCCCACTCTGCGCTCAGGCACGGGAACGTTGGTGCCGGCGTGCGCGTCGAACAGGACGCGCGTGCCGATGCGGATCGAGCCGGTGTCGGGCGTGGCGAGGCCGACGATGCAATCCAGAAGCGTGGTCTTGCCAGCGCCCGAGGCGCCAAACACAATGGTGAACCCGGCCGGGGCTGAGAAATCGACGTCCAGGATGAATTCGGAGTCATTGTGGTGACTCTTCCGAAAGTGGGCGTTCAGGGCGGGCGTGTATGGAACCGCCTCGCTGGAGGAGGCGGTGATCGCACCGGCGCTGGTTCCGGCTTGCTGAGAGTCGCTGGTCATATTCTGTAGAGGTTTGTGATTTTAACTGTTTCGGACTCGCAAAACCGCTGGGAAGCAATCCAGAGCTTTTCTTGTCAAGGGGCACGGAAAGGGTGATTTCGCGTAAACACTTGAAGCGGAAGTAAATATGTTGTGCGGAAGCGTGTCACAATTCCCCACTCGAAATTGCTATTCTGGAATTAAAGCAGGAAAAATAGGAAGTTCATGCTTCTGCCACTGCTGTGGAGTTTTTGACGAAGGATTGGCGCGGAATTTTTGCGGGAGATCAAAGGCAAAAACTCTTACAACGCAGAGGTCGCGGAGAAGTGCCGCAGAGGTCGCAGAGAGAACCTGTCTTTCCCGAGAGCAAATCTGGTTTAGCCGCGGCATTCGCGCTGTTCCGCCCGATTCCCACTTTGAAAAAAAACTTGTACCGAGGTGACAGCCGCCACAAAGGGTGAGCGGGCAGTCATGCTCGAATGATCGTAATTGTGTGCCTGGCAATGGAGGAGTACTACCGGGCGCGTATTCGTATGTCGTTCGTAACTAGTTTGAGGGAGAAAGGTTGCATTAAGTTGTTGAATACGCTCGCACGACCCGGGGTGGGAAACAAAATCAGTCAGGCATGGCGACTTTCATGAAACCTTCGTGGCGCACGGCGCGTGCGTGGTGGATGTGCGCGCTACTCCTCTCGGCAATCTGTGCTTTCGGTCAGGGTTCGAAGCAGACTTCGGAATCCGAACCCATTCAGGACCAGGACCGCGACAATCCCAAGGCGCGGGAGATGTGGTTTATGCGCGGACGCACTGTGCCGACGGGCGAACCGGCGGCGGCGCTGCGCTTTCGCGCTTACCAGCAGAAAATGCAGATGCGGCGTCAGTTGGCAGCCCGCGCAGTCACGGCATTTCCGCGCGTGGCCACCAGTGGGTGGATGCCGCTCGGCCCGGCCCCGTTGGCTTCTGATCCGGGCACGGGACAGAACTACGGCGCGGTGTCAGGAAGAGCTACAGCGGTGGCCATCGATCCGGCGGATGCGACGGGCAACACGGTGTACCTCGGGGGAGCGCATGGCGGGGTATGGCGTTCGACGAACGGGCTGAGCGCGACGGCGGCGAATGTGACCTGGATGCCGGTACTGGACTACGAATCGACACTGGCGGTGGGTTCGATTGCGATTCAGCCATCCGCCAACACCGACCCGACCAAGAGCGTGATCCTGGTGGGAACGGGCGAGCCCAACAGTTCAGCCGATTCGTATTACGGGCTGGGAATCCTGCGCTCGGCCGATGGCGGCACTAGTTGGACCTTGATCACGCAAAACGCGGAGGGCACGCATTCGTTCGCGGGACTGGGCTTCAGCAAAATCGCGTTCAGCACCAGCAATCCGCAACTGGTGGTGGCAGCGGCCGCGGCCGCGCCCCAGGGATTTGCGCTCGGACTCGAAAGCCCAGTCACTGTGAATCGCGGAATCTACTACTCGCAGGATGCGGGGGTCACGTGGCACTACGCCTCGGTGAAGGATGGAAGTTCGACGGTGTCGCCGGGATCGGTGACGTCGGTGGTGTACAACGCCGGCGCGGGAAAATTCTTTGCGGCGTTGCGCTATCACGGAATTTATTCCTCGACCGATGGGATCAATTGGTCTCGCCTCGCGGACGCGAACCAGCCGGGCGCGGGTTTGACGACGTCGAGTTGCCCAGCTACCAGCGCGGCGACCCCACTGTGTCCGATTTACCGCGCCGAACTGGCGGTGGTCACCGTTAAACCTGGTGATCCAGCGCGCAACGAGATGTATGCGTGGGTGGTCGCACTGGACCCCAGCACGGGACTGGAGACCGATGGCGGAGTCTGGCTGAGCCTGAATGGCGCGTCGAGCGCGTGGACCTCGATCAACAACAGCGGCATTACGAACTGCGGCGAGGTGGACGGATGCGGCGTGCAGCAAGGCACCTACAACCTGGAACTGGCGGCGCTGCCGAATGGCTCGGGAACGGATCTCTTCGCAGGCGCGATCAACGTCTTCAAATGTCGGATTACGAACCCGGCGTCGCCGAGTTGCTCGTTTATGAACCTGACGCACGTATACGGGTGCTTCCCGATTGCCAATGTGCATCCGGACCAGCATCACCTGGCGGGAATCGTCGCCGGCGGCAAAGAGGCGATGTACTTCGCGAACGATGGCGGCGTGTACCGCGCGCTCGACGGGTATACAGGATTGACGACGGGAACATGCGGTGGGCACAACCAGTTTGATGACTTGAATGGGACGCTGGGGTCGATGACGCAGTTTGTCTCGTTCTCGGTGCATCCGACCGACGTGAATACGCTGCTGGGCGGCACGCAGGACAATGGGTCGCCGGCGACCTCGACCGGCACCACGAGCACGAGTTGGATCAACGTGCTGGGCGGCGATGGCGGGTTCAACGCGATTGGTCCGAATGGCACGGATTGGTTTACGGCGAATCCGGATCTTCCGCCGAACTCATTGAACATCAACTACTGCGGATCGGGAATCAGTTGCCGGAACAATTCGTTTCAGACGGTGGTGTCGAGCGGCCAGGTCGGCAACGATGACGGCGCCTTCTACTTCCCCTACATTTTGGACCCGCAAGCTGCCTCGCGGTTGATCGTCGGCACATGCCGGGTGTGGCGCGGCGGGCCGGCGACAAGTGCCAGCGGAACGTATACGGCGCTGAGCAATAACTTCGATAGCGGCGTGGGCGGATCGGGCGGGAACTGCAACGGAGGGGAATTCAATTTAGTCCGGTCGCTGGCCGCGGGCGGGCCGAAGGACGCTAGCGGGTTTTCGAAAGTGGTCTATGCCGGGACCGATGGGTTTGGCAGAGTGACGAATCCGGCGGCGGGGCGCGTGTTTGTAACGACGAATGCGGGCACGACGTTGATGGCGGATCGGACGGGCACGATCAATCCGGGACAGTTTCCGGTACCGGCGATCGCAATCGACACCTCGGATGCGACGGGACAAACGGCGTACGCGGCGGTCATGGGATTTCACGTGGGCCACGTTTTCAAGACCACGAACGCGGGAGTGAGTTGGACGGCGTTCTCAACGAACCTGCCGGATGCTCCTGCGGACGCGCTGGTGGTGGACGCGCAGGCAGCAACGGTATACGTGGGAACGGACGTGGGCGTATTTGCCAGCCCGACTTCGGCAGCGAACTGGGTGGAGGTCGGTCCGGCGGCCGCGGCGGGCAATTCGGGATTTCTGCCCAACGTTCCGGTGACCGCGCTGCGACTGTTCAACAGCGGCGGGAAGAAACTGCTGCGCGCATCGACCTATGGGCGCGGCATCTGGCAATACGACCTGCTGGCGCCCACCACGCCGGATTACCAGATCACGCATTACGAATCCGACATTGACGGTGTTTCCGACGCAGAATGCGACGTTCAACGGGAAGTTGACGGCCGCGAACGGATACGCGAGCGCGGTGGCATTGAGTTGCGCGGCGGGCACGACGGCGCCGCCGAGCACATGCACGCCGAGTCCGGGGAGCTTGACGCCGACCGGAGCCGGGGCCGCGTTTACGGTGACCGCCGCGGGAGCGGCACAGGATTACCTGTTCAACATACATGGCGCCGGCACGGATGCGTCGACGATTGCGCATGATTCTTCAGTCACGTTGCGCGTGGTGGATTTTGCTTTGGGAGCGCCATCGCCGGCGGGCGTATCGGTACAGCAAGGCAGCACGTCGCAAGGGATTGTATTCACTGTGAGCGGGGCGGGCGCGTTTTCGGGGACGGTGACGCTGGCGTGTCCGTCGAGCGGGATGCCCGCGGGCGTGACGTGCAGCTTCTCGCCTTCGGCGTCCGTATCGGCGTTGCCGGCCACGGTGACGTTGACGTTTACCACCACCGTATCGACACCGATCGCGACGACAGCAATTACGATCTCGGCGACGACTCCGGGCGCGCCGGCCGCAAAGACCCAGAGCGTGAACCTGACCGTGACGGTTCCGGCGGCGGACTACACGCTGGCGATCAGCAATTCCCCGCAGTCGGCCTTAACGAACCAACCGGCAACCTTCAATGGAACGCTGAAAGCGGCGAATGGGTACGCCAGCGCGGTGAATCTGACGTGCGGGGCGGGCGCTCCGCCTAGTTGCACCATTGCCCCGACATCGGTGACGCCGACCGCGGGAGGTGCGCCCTTCACCGTGACGGTAAAAAGTGGCCTGGCGCAGACGTACAACTTCGGCGTGAACGGTACGGGCACCGACACGGCGCACGTGGCGCACACTGCGCCGGTGGTATTCAATTCCCTGTTCACGTTGACGATCTCCAACAACACCGGACAGCAGAGTCTTAAGGCGGGACAGAACGCTACCTACAGCCTGGTGGTGACGCCGGTGGGGGCGACGACTTTCCCGATCGCGGTGAACTTCACTTGTTCCGGATTGCCGGCGGGAGCGACATGTTCGACGCCGGCTGTGACTGCGGGCGCGAGCGGAACACAGAACGTGACGCTCACGATCAGCACGAGCGGGTTGGGAAGCACGGCCGTCCGACCGAGCGCGGAGAACCGGCGGCCGTGGGCGCCCTTCTTCTTGTGGGCGTCGGCGGTGGGGATGGTGATTGGCGGTTTCGCACGGAGGTCCTCAAACCGCAGAGCACCAGGAGCGGTGGCAGTGCTGATGCTGGCGTCGACGATTCTGCTCTCCTCGTGTGGCGGGGGTGGATCCAGCGGGGGTGGTGGTGGCGGCGGCGGTGGAGTGAGTGTAAGCGTCAGCCCGCGCACGGCGAGCAAATTTCCAACCGAACAGCAGCCTTTCACGGCTTCGGTGAGTGGGAACGCCAACACCGCGGTGACCTGGCAGGTGAATGGCGTAACCGGTGGGAATGCCACTGCGGGAACAATCGATGGGGCCGGCCTGTACACCGCGCCGGCAGTCGTACCGAGCCCGAATAATCCAGTGATGGTCACGGCGGTATCGCAGGCGGACGTGACGAAGTCGGGATCGGCGACGGTGACGCTGAAGGCTCCGACGCCCGCGGGAACTTATACGGTGACGATTACGGCGACGGCGGGCAGCGTGGTGCAGACGACTACGGCTACCCTGGTGGTGCAGTGATCGATCTCTGCCTGTTCAGGGAAACAGTCCATCTTCGAATCTAGCTTTCCACAGGCCCAAGGCCGCTACGTTCCTGGAATCCCGTCGTTATTCTGCGAGACGTCCGGGAATCCATACGTACTTCGCGTGCGCTCAGGCTGACAAAACCATTTAAGGTTGCGCGAAGCGGACGTGCTGCCCTTTCCGGCTAAGGGATTTCACTAGATTGGAGTACAGGACCGTCCGGATTCAAGTAGGGGGTTTGCGGAACGTATGGTTGCCGGTCCGATGGTGCATTATGACGGAGCGGAGTGTCGAGGAACTGCGCGATGAACTGAACCGGCTGATGGAAGAGCAGATGGAAAGCCTCCGCAAGCAGACCTTCGGCGGCCTCGACGATGAAGAGCTACGGCAACAGGAAGCGCGGTTAAAAAGAATTCGTGAATTGTCTGCTGATTTTCTCGCGGCTCTAAAAAGAAGTCTGCTTTAACCGAGTAAGCACGAAAGATCGGTTGAAAGGAGAACTATGGCGGAAAAGCCCAGCGTGACATTGCCCGGAAAGGTGGAGAAGATCATTGAGTCTCCCCATCCCAAGGAACCGGAGAAGGCGCAAATCTCGGTGGAAGGGGCTGACCCTCTGTATCAAGAAATTCGCATTGAAAATTCACTCACCAACGATAAGGGCGATGAGGTGGGACTTAAGGAAGGCGCCGAGGTTGACGTTACCGTTGCCGCCGAGGAGGCTGCAACGACGCCCAAGAGGGATTGAGCGGGGCCACCGAATTTCCAAGGAGCGCTGTAACGTTTGCGCAGGACGCAAGGCATCGACCTGGCCATCGGCTGGTACCGGCTTCTTCGCGATCGGCTTCCGGAGGGTTTCCGGTTGCCGAGCATGAGCATTTTGGTACCTAGAAATGGCGCGCGCAATCATGCTTGCCCAGACGTCGTTGTTGATCTGTTCGGGTGGTAGCGTGTAGATCTCGCCGCAGTGGCAGGGTTGCGAAGCCCGATAGTGTCGGACCGTCAAAATAAGTGGGTCATCGGTTTTGCAGATCGAGCGCGTAAGATCCAGCGAAAAAAGCCTCGCCATCATCCCTTGCCCTCGTCGGCGGAGGGGCCGTAGATGGCGGGAACCTTTTCTTCATTGAGCCGCAGGTAAACGGTGAGCTGGCCACGATGGTGGGCCATGTGGTTGAGCACTCCATCGCGGATGGCAACGTAACGCGGCTGTTCGCTCATCAACTTGCCGCCGGAGAGCATGCGCCAGTTGGTGTTGAACAGGCGATCGTCGGTGGTGTTTTCGAGGACCTCGCGACCTTTCTTCAGCGATGCTTCGAATTGCTGAATGAGTTCCTGGCGCGTCTTCCAGGCGGGTAGGCGGAATTTCGGGCCACCCACCGGGTTGATGTCGAGCTCGTCCATGTTGACCACCATGTCGAGCCAGGCGGGAATATTGGCGACGATGGTGGCCAGATAGCCCAGCGGCATGGATTTTTCGTGAGGCTTCCAGTCGTTCTTTCCTTCGGGAACGCGTTCCAGAGTTTTGCGAATGCCGACCGCTTCGCGGTCGAGTTCAGCGAGCAAAAGTTCGGTGACTTTCATTGTTTGCTGTCTCCATAAATCAACAGTTAGATGTTCCACCGGGCCAAGAGGATTTGTGAAGAATTCCGCGGCGTCGCGCGGTCGTGTACGGAATGTCCTTGCGGAAAGCGCGCCCATGGGCTTAGCTGGGTGGGGCGAAAGGTGTGCCCCTAACTCATGAGCGAGAGCTTTGACGTTGCGGTGATCGGCGGCGGGATTGTCGGGCTGGGCGTGGGGCGCGAGCTTACGTGCAGGTTCCCGCGGCTGCGGCTGGTGGTGCTGGAGAAGGAAGAGCGCGTGGGCGCGCACCAGAGCGGGCACAACAGTGGGGTCATTCATTCCGGCGTGTACTACAAGCCCGGATCGCTCAAGGCGAAGTTGTGCGTTACGGGTGCGGCCGCGATGGTGGAGTTCTGCCGCGAGCACGGCGTGCCGTTTGCGGTCTGCGGGAAGGTGATTGTCGCGACCTCGCCGGCGCAGCTGCCGCGATTGCAGGATCTGTTGGAACGCGGCCAGGCGAATGGAGTAGCCGGGCTGCGAATGCTCGGCCCGGAGGAACTGCGCGAGTTTGAGCCGAACGCGAGCGGAGTCGCGGCGCTGCTGGTGCCTGGGACAGGAGTCACTGACTATGCAAAGGTGTGCGAGAAGTATGCGGAGTTGATCCGGGCGCAGGGCGGCGAGGTGCGGACTTCGAGGAAGGTTGTAGGGATCCGCAAGAGCGCAAGCGAGACTGTGATCGAGACTTCGGGCGGCGCGATTGCCGCGCGGGCGGTGATCAATTGCGCGGGCTTGTTCAGCGATCGCATTGCCCGGATGGCGGGCGAGCATCCCGAGGTGCAGATTGTTCCATTTCGCGGGGAGTACTACGACCTGGTGCCGGAACGCGCCGGACTGGTGCGGGCGCTGATTTATCCGGTACCGGATCCGCGGTTTCCTTTTCTGGGGGTGCACTTCACGCGGAGAATTCATGGCGGGGTGGATGCGGGGCCAAATGCGATTTTTGCTTTCAAGCGGGAAGGGTATCGCAGCAGAGATTTCAGTTTGCGGGACACGCTGGAGTCGTTGCTGTTTCCGGGATTCTGGCGAGTGGCCGCGAAACATTGGCGTATGGGGAAAGATGAGGCTGCGCGATCGGTTAGCAAGGCGGCGTTCGTGGCGGGCCTGCAAAAGCTGGTGCCGGAGGTGAGGGCGGAGGATCTGGTGCCGGGCGGATCGGGCGTGCGAGCACAGGCCATTCACCGGTCGGGGGCATTGGTGGATGATTTTCAGTTTTCGCAGACGAAGAACATGCTCCATCTTTATAACGTGCCCTCTCCGGCTGCGACTGCCTCGATTGCGATTGGGCGGGCGGTGGTGGAGATGTTTTCTAGTCTTCAGTCGCTGGCCGCGAGTCGCTAGCCGTTCCCTTCGGTCGAGCAATTTACCTGGAAGCTGGTAGAGTGGTGGGCTTGAGCCATCGCGGGCGGGGGCGCCCGCGCTACATCGACAAGCAGGTCCTTCGCTTCGCTCAGGAGGACACATCAAAAGACGGGATCACAGCTTAACACTCGGGATAACAACTTAACGAATGGTGCAACGGAGAATCTGGTTAGGTATGGGAGGGCGGATGGCATTGAACTTGGCCAATAAGCGCGTCGCGGTTTTGGGCGCGGGCAAGATGGGCGGAATTCTGGTGAAGGCGTTTCTGGAGAAGAAACTGCTTACGCCAAAGCTGACCACGGTGACCGTGCAGCACGAAGAACGCGCAAGCGCGCTGTCGAAGAAGCTGGGAATTCCCGTGGGGACGAACAATGTTGCCGCCGTGAAGAAAGCCGATGTGGTGCTGGTGTGCCTGAAGCCGCAAGTTGTGCAGGGCGTGCTGGAAGAAATTCGCAAGAGCATGGGTCCGGAGCAGTTGGTCATTTCCGTGGCGGCGTCGGTGCCAACCAGCAGCATTGAGAGCGCGCTGGGCGGGAAGGTGCCCGTGGTGCGCGCGATGCCGAATACTCCCTGCCTGATTGGGCAGGGCATGACGGCGCTGTGCAAGGGGAATCATGCTGGGGCGGAGCATCTGGAGATTGCCTGCGAGTTGTTTAACGTCGTCGGTCGCACGGTGGTAGTTGATGAAAAACACATGGACGCCGTGACCGGCTTGTCGGCGAGCGGGCCGGCGTATATCTACATCATTCTTGAATCGCTGGCGGAAGCCGGGGTAAAGGTTGGATTACCGCGCGATGTCGCGACGCTGTTGGCGGCGCAAACAGCGCTGGGAGCGGCCAGCGTGGTGCTTGAGACGGGGGATCACCCGGCACTGTTGAAGGATGCGGTGACGACTCCTGCGGGGTGCACGATTGACGGGATCATGGAGTTGGAAGAGGGGAAGCTGCGGGTGACGCTGATCAAGGCAGTGGTGAAGGCAGCGCAGCGGGCGAAGGAACTGGCGTACACCTAGTCGTCAGTCGCTAGTCGTTAGTCGCTAGTCGCTAGTCGTCAGTCGCTAGCTCAATCCCAAGACCCGGGCGGTTGAGAAATCCCGCCCCTTCGACGGCGCTCAGGGCAGGCTCCTAACGCACAGAACGCACTAGGGATGGGCACCCGCGCACTCATAGCAAAGGTATTCGAGGGAGAACTCGGGTATCGCTTCCTAATCCATATATCAGACAGATGATCGAAGCACTCATTTCCTGCACGTTGAGCGTATTGAGACGCACACACCCACATCGCTCTTAAAACACACCCTACAGATGAATGCACTGGCCGAACAGTTCGGCATTGATTGTTACGATGGTATGGATGTGGGACCACTCCCGACAACTTAGCGTGGTCACACGTGGAGATTTCTACTTGGGTTTTCTCCAAGGATAAAGAAAGCAAGGTCCTTCGCCTGCGTTCGGCTATCGCCTCACTTCGATCAGGATGACAATCTCAGAGGCATGGAAACCGGGAAGAGCTTACTGGGCTTGCAGGAACGTGACGATGACCTGGGTGCGGATGGGGACTTTTTTGCCGTCGACGGTGAAGGGCTTGTAGCGCCATTGGCGGACTGCAGCGGTGGCGGCCTCGGCGAGGTCGGGGTTGCCGCTTACCGGGGAAATCTGCTGGACTCGGCCGTTGGCTCCGATCAGTGTTTCAAGGACTACGCTGCCCTGGATGTGGGCACGGCGCGCGGCTTCGGGATAATCGGGCTCGATGCGCTGGTCGAGCAGGCTCTCTGCCAGTTCGGGCTTGAGGCGTACGAAGCGGTCATCGGTCAGCGAAGAGTCCGCGGCAACCGGCAACTTCGAACGTTGCGCGGCGGACTGCATTGACGACGCTGCGGTGGCGGAGGCTGAGCCTTTCGCGGCTGAAGGCAGGTAGGAACGGAGTGGAGCCGACTCGGTGGCTGCGCGCGGTTTCGCCAAAGGCTTGGTTGGCGTGGAAGGCTGTTCGGGATGAATCGGCTTGCCGTAGATCAGCTTGCCCTTTTCATCGTAGACGGCGAGGCCTCCCTCGGCGCCGGGTTGCGTGTCGCCATCCTTCGCCGCCTGACTTGCCGGAGCCTTGCTCTCGGACTTGCTGGCGGCAGAAATGACTAAGTCGGACGCGGCTGAACCAGACGGCGTAGATGCGGTCGACCGAGCGGATTTTGCGGTTGAGGGCATCGGCCTCGATTGTTCGGGAGTGGCGGGAGCGGCCGATGCGGTGACGGGGCCGAGATCAAGCTCCTGCGCTTGCGGTGCCGCTTGAACTTCAGCTCCAGACTTCTGCGCGGAACTGCGATTCCCTCCCACCCTATATGCCATCAGGCCGAGGATCAGGCACGCAATCACTCCCGCGCAGACAGCCAGCCAATTGGTCCAGCGATCGGCGGGATCGGAGATCTTGTTCGCCGGCTTGGATTTGAATTCGTAGACGGGCGTGCGCGGACGTTCCTGTTCGGGCTCAGGCGGTGGAGGGAGCGGCATTGGCTCGACACGCTTCGCTTCGACGTTCACAACAGCAGGGGGAGTGGTTGCGGAAGCCATTTCCTCTGGCTTAGCCGAGAACCCGGTGATCTGTCCGCCGGACTGCTTGGTGTGACGAACGATGCGATAGGCAAGGGCCTGCAAGGTTTGTTCGTCGCGTTCGCCGAAGGCGTTGGGTCGCGGCGAGAAAATCTCGAAGATCCCCATGAATTCTCCCCAATACCAGAGGGGAACGACGAGGATGGAGCGGACACCGAGCAGACGGCAAGCGCTCGCGTCAACGCGCGGATCGGTTTCGGTGTCGTCGCAACGCTGGAGCGTGCCAATGCGGAGGCACTCGGCGGAAAATCCGGCATTGTCGAGACGCACGCCGAGGTCAGGAGCGGTGCGGCCGGTGGTGGCGCGGCATACCATTTCGCCGCCACGGGTGAGCGCGATGGCGGCGCCGGTTGCGCCGGTGGCGAGGCACGCTTGCTCAACGATCTGATTTAAGACAAGGTCCAAAGCCAGATCCTCGGACGCATCCCCGCCGCCGTTGGCCGCCAGCGCGCTGGTCAGACCGCGAATTTCCGCGTCCGATGGAAGCGCGTTCTGGAGCTCGAAACCGGCGTCAGAGGTGGGGGCGTCCTCGAATGAATTATACGGACGGTAGGGATCCGGGCACGACATTGGGGTCTCTTGAGCCTGGTGTGAGCACCGGGGGAACTACTCACGAATTCGTTCCAATACTACACGGAGTTTCGCCGCAAACGCCTCAGATGTCAACGGCTAAATCTATGCGAGGCAAGGGGTTTGAGGGAATTGTAAAGGCGAAGTTGGCTAGATTCAGGAGGATAGGGGATGCACCGGTGTGTGGGGGCGGCGCGAGTCTTGAAAATCTAGCGCGTGGAGAAATACGGAGTCGAGAAAGTCTGCCTTTTTATTGGAAGGACTAGGCAGCAATCGTTGAACGCACTCGTAGCGCCCAGAACGCGCTAGGATGCGGGCACACTCGGGCTTGCCGTTCGAAGCAAGCTTCATGGAGATCGGTGAAGAGCACGGGTGGGGTGGTGATCGAGACTTCCCTTTCGCGGTCGGATCAGTGGCATGCGGTGACTGCCAGCTTTTTGGGGTGGACGCTGGATGCCTTTGATTTCTTCGTGCTGGTGTTCCTGGTCGATACCCTGGCGGCGCAGTTTCGTGTGCCGGCTTCGAAGATCATCCTGACGATGACGGCCACACTTGCGATGCGGCCGGTAGGGGCGCTGCTGTTCGGTTTGCTCGCGGATCGTTATGGGCGGCGTCGGCCGCTGATGTTGAACGTGGTGTTTTTTTCGGTGATGGAATTGGCATGTGGTTTTGCGCCGAACTATGCCGTGTTCTTTGTGCTGCGGGCGATCTTCGGAATCGGAATGGGCGGCGAGTGGGGCGTGGGCGCATCGCTGGCCATGGAGAGCGTTTCGCCGCGCTGGCGAGGGATGCTTTCAGGAGTGGTGCAAAGCGGTTACTCGATTGGTTACCTGCTGGCCGCGGTGGCGGCGCGCATCGTGCTGCCGCTCTGGGGCTGGCGGGCGATGTTCTGGGTGGGCGGCATTCCGGCCCTGCTGGCTTTCTACATTCGCTTCCGCGTGAAGGAGTCCGAGGCGTGGAAGCAGCATCGCGCGCCCACGGTGAAGGCGATTCTGCGCACGGCCAGCGGACACTGGAAGATTTTTTCTTATCTCGTGCTACTCATGACCTTGATGATGTTTTTATCTCACGGCACGCAGGACCTGTATCCCCATTTTTTGCGAGAGGTTCACGGGTTCACGCTGGGGACGATTTCTTACGTCGCGATTGTGTACAACATCGCGGCGGTGGTGGGAGCGTGCACCTTCGGATATTTTTCAGAACATTTCGGGAGGCGCAGGGCGATGCTGTCCGCGCTGGCGCTCGCGATGCTTTCGATTCCGGCGTGGGCATTCGGAGGATCGCTGAGCGTGCTGGTGCTGGGCGCGTGCCTGATGCAGATGGGCGTGCAGGGCGCGTGGGGAATCATCCCCGCGCACTTGAACGAATTATCGCCGGACACGGTGCGCGGACTGATGCCGGGATTTGCATACCAGATGGGGATCCTGATTGCGGCGCCCACCAACACGATTGAGTATGCGCTGCGCGACCGGTACGGATACGCGTGGGCGCTGGCTGCTTTTGAAATCGTAAATATTGTTTTGCTGGCCACCGTGATCGCGCTTGGAAAGGAACACAAGGGAAAGAGTTTCGTGGCGGGGTAATCTGGTATGCGTTGGCTTCCATCCGGACGCAGTTCTATTTAGCGCGGTGCGCGGATTCTTTGTTCTTCAGCGTGGCCTGCTTATGCAGCGTGTTTTGGAGCCGCGTGCTTGTTGGGGTCGGCTGGCTTCTTGGGCTCGCAGATGACGGCGGCGGCCAGCATTATTCCGATCAGGCCAAAACAAACCAGCGCGAACAGGAACATCATGAGGATCGGCATAAGATCCTCCTTTAGAGAGATTGTCGGACGTGCGGGAGCCGCCCTCGGTGACAGCGATCACTGATTTGGGTGACGATTGGACATTCCCGAATTATTCGCAGGGCAGCGCTGGTCCGGGTGATTGCCGGCGCCGGTTCCAGAGAAAACTGCTACATTAATTTTGTCCGGAACACGAAGAGGCCGCGCTCGTTTTTGTGCGCGATCGCATAAAAACGAAGCGGAAGGGTCCGGACTGGAGAGGTTCATGCGCATCGCAGTCGTGGGCTCGGGCTATGTTGGACTGGTGGCGGGAGCCTGCTTTGCCGATATGGGGCACGAAGTCATCCTGGTCGACAACGATCAGGAGAAACTGGCCGCGTTAAAGCACGGGCAGGTTCCCATTCACGAGAAATTCCTGCCGGAGCTGTTGCAGCGGCATCGCGGACAGAAGCTGCGGTTTTCCGACGATTTGCGCGAGGCCGCGAAGGAGAGTACGGCGATTTTTGTTGCCGTGGGAACACCGCCCACCGATAGCGGCGATGCGGACCTTTCGTATGTGGAGTCGGTGGCGCGGGAAATTTCGGGAACGATCGACGGGTACAAGATCGTCGTAGAAAAGAGCACGGTGCCGGTCTACACCAGCGAATGGGTGAGAAAGATCATCCTGCGCAATGGGGCGCCGGCAGATTCCTTCGATGTGGCGTCGAATCCGGAATTTTTGCGGGAAGGCACGGCGGTGACCGACTTTCTGTTTCCGGACCGCATCGTGGTGGGAGCGGATTCGGAAAGGTGTGCCACGGTGCTGCGGGAGATTTATGCTCCGTTGAGCGACGGGTCGTATTACAAGCGAGCGGATGCGATTCCGGGACCGGACCGGGCGCAGATTCCTCCGCCGTTAATCGTGACCAGCACCAAGAGTGCGGAACTGATCAAGCACGCATCGAATGCGTTTCTGGCGATGAAGATCTCGTTCATCAACGCGGTGGCGTCGATTTGCGAATCGGTGGGAGCGAATGTACAGCAGGTGGTACGCGGAATCGGAACCGACTCCCGCATTGGGCCGCGGTTTCTGAATCCGGGCATTGGATACGGAGGATCCTGCTTTCCGAAGGATCTGATGGCATTTCGCGCGGTGGCGCGGGAATGCGGTTATGACTTCCGGCTACTTGACGAAGTCATGCGGATCAACGAGGAGCAGCGCCAGCGTTTCTTGCGGAAAGTGCGCAACGCGTTGTGGACGCTGCGGGGCAAGCGACTGGGCGTGCTGGGGCTGGCATTCAAGGGCGGGACCGACGATATCCGTGAATCTCCGGCGGTGTTGCTGATTCATTCGCTGGTGGAGGAAGGCTGCAGCGTGGTGGCTTATGATCCGGCGGCCATGGAGCGCGCGCGGGAAGTGCTTTCTTCCAAGGTGGAATTTGTGACCAACGCCTACGATGCGGCGACCGGCGCGGATGCTCTGCTGATTCTGACCGAGTGGGAGGAGTTTACATCGCTCGATCTGCGGCAGATTGCTCGAAGGTTGCGCTATCCCATCGTGATTGACGGACGCAATCTCTACAATCCCGAAACCATGGCGGCGCACGGGCTGAGCTACTACAGCGTGGGCAGGGCTCCGGCCCTGCCGGAAGGCTCTCCTGCGGGAGAGCGTTCGCAAGGCGACAACCAGAAATATGAGTAAGAGACGCGCGCTGGTTACCGGTGGTGCCGGCTTCGTTGGATCCCACCTGTGCGACCAGTTACTCGGCGATGGCTTTTCGGTAGTTGCCGCAGACAACCTGCTGACTGGGCGACTCGTGAACATCGAGCACCTGCGCAATGATTCCCGCTTCGAATTTGTGAAGGTGGATGTCTCGCAGCCGTTCGATTGCGGCGCGGTGGACTACGTGTTTCATTTTGCCAGCCCGGCGAGCCCGGTGGATTATGCAGAACACGGGATCGAGACTTTGAAGGTCGGCTCTCTGGGGACTTTTTATTCACTCGACGTTGCACGCAAATACTCGGCGGGATTTTTGCTGGCATCGACTTCCGAGTGTTACGGGGACCCGCTGGAACATCCTCAGAAAGAGACGTATTGGGGACATGTGAATCCGATTGGCCCGCGGTCGGTGTATGACGAGTCCAAGCGTTTCGCGGAAGCCGCGACCATGGCATATTTGCGGTATCACAAGGTGAACACGCATATCGTGCGGATCTTCAACACCTACGGGCCGCGCATGCAGGTGAACGATGGGCGGGTGATTCCGAACTTCATGCGGCAGGCGCTGCGGGGCGAGGGCCTGACGATTTACGGCGATGGCAGCCAGACGCGCAGTTTCTGTTACGTGAGCGATGAGGTAGAAGGGATTCTGCGGCTGTCGAAGTCTGCGGAGCATGAGCCGGTGAATATCGGAAATCCGACGGAGTTCACAATTTTGGAGTGTGCGCAACGCGTGCTGGCGGTGACGGGGTCGAAGAGTGTTTTGCTGTATGAGGCGTTGCCCCAGGATGATCCGAAACAGCGGCGGCCGGATATTGGGAAGGCTCGGCGGTTACTGGGCTGGGAACCGAAGATTGATCTTGAGGCCGGGTTGAAGATGTCGTTGGAGTACTTTCGCGCAGAAGTGACCGCGTTGGCGCGGAGTTAGTTCGGCGAAAGCAAAGCTGAAGGGCTGAAGCCGTCTTCTTTTCGCGGCGATGTTCGGCACGGCTGACGCCGCGCCTTTTCCTTCCTTCGAAACCAACTTGGGTATGCGACCGGGCCGACCTACCCAGAACTGGGTGGCGGCAGCAACATGCACAGGTCCTTCGCTTCGCTCAGGATGACCTTTTGAAGTAAATGCTGAATTTAGTGAAAGGTGCGGCTTCAATTGGCCGATGCCAGGTTTGAGAATTATCTGGTCCAGGGGTCCTGCGGAGAACTGACTTCGGCGTTTTCGCCGGATTCTTCCAGCAGGCGGATGAGGGTTTGCACGTGGTCGTGATGTTCGGCGGTTTTCAGGACCAGCTGTACTCCCATTCCAAAACCTTTGTGCACTGTCTGCACCACGCCTTGCACGCGCAGTTTTAGAGTCGGCGTGCGCACGACGATCTCAACGCGCGTGCCGGGGGGAAAGGGCGTGGGCATTTCCACGTAACAACCACCCGAACTGATATCCGAAAGGCTGCACCGGTTAGGAACGGGAACGCCGGTTTGAAAAACGTCGGCGCCCAGGCGGCATGCGTGCCGGGATTGCGTGCGGCGATTTCCGGGAGCAGAACGCAGCCGGGCAACGCCGCTCTCCTGTGGAGTCGGCAAAACGGTTTTGACAATGGTTTCCGCGGGACGAGGCACCTGCGGCGCAGTCGCTATGGTGGCGGGCGCGTTGGTCGTCAGCCAGTTGCGCAGGACTTTTCGCGAAGACGTCGGCACGTTGATGAAGCGCATGCCAACCCGACCAGTGAAATCCTGCCAGACCACCTCTCCGGAGAGCCGCACCAAAGACGTGTGGCCGGGCAAAGCGAATTCAAAATAAACGCGGCAGTCCGGTGGCAGCTTCTTCTCGCTTTGAACGGCCGTGCCCTCCTCGCTGAGATCGATCAGAGTGGCCGGAACCTTCTCGGCGTTGGCATAGTCAAGAGCGGCGCTGGCGTGTACCGCGATGCGGGTACTTTTCCGCCGCTCGCGCTGCATGAGGGAACGAGCGGCGCGCAAGCTGCTCCAGGCGCGCTCCTCGGAAATCGGTCTATACAAGACGAAGTTGATACCCAGGGCAAACATCTGGCGCACGTTGTTTTGCTTGCCGGCGATGGCGATGACGAGCGTCGTGGCATTGCGAGACGAGGCGCGAGCGCGGCGGAGCGTCTCAATGGCCTCAGGCTCGTTTTCGCAATCGAGGACAACCGAGTCGTAGCGAGTGTGATCGAGGCTGGCGTGGGCCTCGGTGATCGTGGCGCAGTGCTCGACGGAAAGCCCAAGCGACTCCAGGATATGCCGCAGGACTTGGGTGGTGGCATCCTCAGCGCACACTACGAGGCTCTTGAGCGACATACTTAGGCATCGTAAAAGTTACGCCTGCGCAGCGACAAGTTACCCGGGTAACGGGGAGCGGGATGCCAGGCGGATCGCGCGAGCGGAACAGCAGGCGGCAGGGCAAAGTACGGTTCCAGGATGCGGAGGCGGCAACCGTCTCAGGGGATGGGAGTTCATCCAAGTGTCGGGACCTGAAGCAATTGAGCCGCCGGCCCGCGCGCAGTCACGCCCGTAACCGTTCGCGAATTACGTTACCGAAGACCACGGAACTTACAGTACCGCAGTACTTTGACGGTGCCCGGAGGTGATCCTATGATGAGTTCGGTTGGCAGCGCCCAGTCGCACAGCAGGCGCGGGGCGCGGCTTTTTATCTTGCAAGACGGGAATCGTAATCTTGGTCTCGCAGGACTTGTGAGGAATGGAAGTGGATGAGGACGATGACTTCTCTGCAATTCGAGTTTAGCTCCCCCAGAAAAGACAGGCTCTTGCGACACAAAATGCGCGGTTTCTCACTGCTGGAAATGGTGATCGTGGTGGCGATTGGAATGATCCTTACCGGGATCACGTTCATCAGCCTCAAGCCGCTGTTGAATCAGTCGCATGTAAATACCGCCTATGACACGACCATGATGGCGCTGCGTACTTATCGGAGCCGGGCGATCACGGAACGGAGGCGGTACATCGTGGCTTTCACCGCGCCCAGAACCATCACGATCTCCAGTTGGGGAGTAGGGTCCCCGATTGCGCCCGCGCCGATATTGGTTTCAACGCTCACCTTGCCTTCGGACATACAGTTCATGGTGCAGAGTGGTATCCCCACCACGGCGCCCACAGTTCCGGATGGGTTCGGGGTGGGTGCGATGCCGATCGACTTTGGGCAGGGCCTGGGCGTGGGCAGCCTGAACTACGTGATGTTCATGCCGGACGGCACCTCACAGGACCAGAGCAATCCAAGCGGGGGCAACGGCAACCCGAACAGTGGCGTGATCTATTTGGGGAAACCGAATGAGCTCTTGAGCATGCGCGCCGTTACGGTATTTGGCACGACGGGACGCATTCGCGGATGGCGGCTGTTGAACCAGGGAGGAGGCCCGAAATGGACGCAACAATGACGGGCAGGGTGGCAAGGCCGAGCTGCACAAAAGCGGACGCGCGGGGCTTCAGCCTTATTGAAGTCATCATTTCAATCGCGATTCTGATGATCGGCCTGTTGGCCCTGGTGGCCACGTTTGGTTTGGCATTGGCATCGACGGCGAATTCGCAAGAAGACCTGGTCGCCAAGCAGAAAGCCATGGAGGCGGTGGAGAGCATCTATACCGCCCGCAACACACAACAGCTAGGCTTCGGGGCGATTGCGAACACCAACGCGGCGGGTGGCATTTTCAAGCAGGGGTATCAGCCACTATTGGCCGCCGGAGCGGATGGACTGGTCGGCACAACGGACGACACGAATTTCCCGGTGTGCCCGAGCGGAGTTGAGTGTATCAACCTGCCGGGGCCCGATGGGATTCTGGGAACAGGCGACGACACCCAGATGAGCCTGTCGAATTTCGAGCGCCAAATCACAATTACATCAGTGTTGCAGCCCGACGGCACCGCGAATGCGAACTTGAAGCAGGTGCAGGTCGATGTGCGGTACACCAAGGCGGGCTCGTCCAAGAAACGGACCTATACAACCATCGCGTACATCTCCTCCTATCGCTGATGCCGAACACAAGGGAATTCAACATGAATATGCGAACTCGCCATCAAGGATTCTCGCTGCTGGAAATGATGATCTCGATGTCGCTGGGCTTGATCGTGATGGGATCCATGGTCCAACTCTTCAAGATGGGTACGACCACCTCGAGGCTGGTGGTGCAGCGCACGGAAATGCAGCAGAACATGCGTGCGGCGATAGAGTTAATGACCAAGGACATCAGCCTGGCGGGATCCGGGTTGCCGGACGCGGGCATCCAGTTACCGCTTGGGGGCAAAATTTCTCAATACGGATGTGATCAAGCAACCTGCCACGTCCCGGGCGGGACGTATCCCAGCAACGGGACTCCGGCGGTCCCGAACTATATGACGGGAATTCTCCCCGGATATAGCAACGGGGTGGAAGCCAAAGCGGTGATTCCCGCCGCTCCGGGCACGCGCAGCGACAGCATCACAGTCATCTATGCCGACTACAGTTTTCCTTTGAACCAGTACTGGCTGGATTTTCCGACGCCCGCTTCAACCGGAACGCAGCTGAATGTGAACGTACCGTTTCCGGCGCCGAATCCATTGCCACCCCTGATTACGTCGGTGGGCGGAATCCAGGTGGGGGACGTCATCTGGTTGAGCAACAGCCTAGGCAACGCGGTCGGCGAAGTCACAGCGCTCAATAACGGATCACTGACGTTTGCGGACAATGACGCATTGAACTTGAATCAAAGCGGAGCCGGCATTACCAACAACATTCGAGCGCTTAATAATGGCACGCATCTCACCGGCTACCGGCTTTTCGTGGTGACCTACTACCTGACGGTCCCGGCCAACGGCGAGTCACCGCGACTGATGCGACAGGTGAATGGGCGAACCCCAGTTCCGGTTGCCGATGACATTATCAACCTGCAGTTTGCCTACGACCTGTTCAACTCCGACACGAATGCCCTGGATCCGAACCAGCCTGACCCACTGAGTTTTCCGATGGATGCGCTGGGGCTGATCCAGAAAGTGAATATCAGCGTGATGGGACAGAGCCTGGCTAATAGCACGAAGGATGCGCAGAATATGCGGCTGGCGACCTCCGTGAGTGCCCGGAATATGGCTTTCTTCGATCGATACAAATGATGGGTTTTGAGAAGCGGGGGGAAAGTATGGCAAGAAATCGAGAGAGAGGTTTCACGTTGATAGCGGCGCTGTTGATGATGCTGCTGCTTTCCGCGATGGCAGTGGGAATGATATTCCTGGTGACCAATGAAGGCCACGCCAGCGCGTACGAGCAAGAGGGCAATGTGGCCTTTAACGGGGCCGAGTCAGGGATTGAAAAACTGACGGCGGATCTGGGTGCTCTTTACAGCAACAACCTGGCGCCACAGCCGACGGAAATTCAGAACCTGACCAACTTTCCCCCAACGGGTCTGGCCGCAACCTACACTGATTATAAGATTACCTACAATACGGGTGGGGTCCCGAACGGCCCTCCAGTGAGTTCTCCGCAAACGATCAGCGCGGGCAACAACGCGGGCCTGTACGCCGAAGTTACCCCGATGCGTTTGGTTGTAACCGCGACGCGTCCGGGCGGAGCCTCGGTCAGCATGACCCGCGGGATAGAAGTTGCACTCATCCCGGTATTTCAGTTTGGGGTGTTCTGCGGATACGACTGCAGTTACTTTCCGGGACCGAATTTCGCTTTCGGCGGTCGGGTCCATACCAACGGCAATCTGTTCCTGGCGGACGGCTCGAACCTGGTTTTCAACGACAAGATCTCGGCTTACAGCCAGGTCATCATGGACCAACTGGAAAATGGGCATCTGACCTCCAGCGGGTATGGCGGGAAGGTTTATGTTTCCACGGCGGCAGGAGGCTGCCCGCTAAACACGTTCCCGCCTTCAGGCAGCAACTGTGTGGCGCTGCCGGCGTCGACGCCCAGCTCGCCGGGTGATGCCAGCTATAGCGGGGGATATCCCGGCATAGCGGGTTCGAAGAACATCAACTTCCCATCGATCTCAGGCGGCGCTTTAAAGGGCTACGTAAGGAACGGATTGACGGGCGCACCCAAAATGCAGTTGCCGTTCGTGCAGCACAGTTGCACGGATTTTCCGCCGCCTTGCACCGATCCCGTCCAGATTCTCCGAAAACCGCTGGCGAACGAATCCACACTGAGCTCCATTGGTCAGTCGCGCGTATACAACAAAGCACAGATTCGGGTGTTGTTGGCGGATACCGAGGCGGACCTGCGCCCGCTTCCTTTTACGGCGGATGAGCCCGCCGATCCCGCCAATGATATCCAGTTTGTCCCGAGCACGGGAGTCGTCCTTGCCGCGGGATACGCATACAACAAAAACGGATCCTCGGCTGGTGCCGGAACGCAGTACTTTGCGATGGCCAAGCCAGCGGTCGATGCAAACTGGGCAGCCCCGCTGAACCCACCGACCGGGGTGAAGTATAAGTGGTCGACCTGGCCGCTGCTGGGGGAAATTACGACTGTTCCGCCGGACGTGAATGGTGCCCCGGGCGGACAGGGAGCATGGATCCGGGTTGAGTATAAGAACATGCAAGACAAATGGGTTGGCATCACCCAGGAGTGGCTGAAGTATGGGTTTGCCCGGCAGTACAACGTCGTGCCGACCATCCCGGGTCCCATCGCTCTGACTGCTCCCGTGGCCGGGCAGAACAGCATCAATCCGCACGCGATTCTGATTCTGCAGCAACTTTCGTCCGACCGCTGCCAACAATGCTAATACCTTGGGTGCGACTTCCCAGAACGCGTGGTACCCGATTAATTTCTACGATACCCGCGAAGGCGAGGCGCGCGACGATGCCACCCTGGGGTGCACCGTGAATGGCATCATGAATGCCGTGGAAATCGACGTAGGCAACCTGGCGCAGTGGGTCGCCGGACAGGGAGTCTACGCCGGCGCGAGCGGCAAGCTGGTGAACTATTCGGATCAGAACGGATACCTGTTGTATTTGTCGGACCGCCGGGGCATGTTGCCCGATCCCAACCAGGGGAACATCACCGCGGGTGAGTCGGGGCTGGAAGATGTGGTGAATTCGGGGGTTTCGGGCGGGGCGCCGGATGGAAAACTGGAGGCTCCGGATTATTACAGCTATTCGGCGGAGGATGTGGATCAGAACGGAGTGCTGGACAACTGGGGCGGCGCTAACATCGGGTATGGCTTCCAGGTGAATACATTCTCGGTGCCACCCAACCCGTACAAAGCTATCGCGACCTGCTCCACGGTTGGTCAGGCTAACGCCGTAACCGGCGCGCGCCACGCTATCAAGTTGGTGGACGGGGGAATGGATACGCTTGGCAAGTCGTATCTGCCCATGCGCTGGGATACTCCGATCCCCAGCGGAGGATTCACCGTTGCGTCGGAAAACCCGGTGTACGTACAGGGAAACTACAATAGCGGGCCGGCGGACCCGTTCTGGACCAGCAACTTCACGAATAGCGCGACGCCTCATGCGGCGGCCGCTATTATTGCAGACACGGTCACACTGCTGTCGAACTCATGGAGCGATGTGAACAGCCTGGCTCAGCCGACCAGCCCGAGCGGTCGATCATCGCCCACGCAAGATGCCTACTACCGCATGGCGGTCGCCGGAGGAAAGAACGTTCCCTTCCCGCAACCCAGCTGGGGCGGCCAGGACATGGGCACTGATGGCGGCATGCATAACTTCTTGCGATATCTAGAGAACCTGGGCAACATCAGGATGCACTATAACGGGTCGCTGGTAAGCATGTACTATTCGGAATACAACACCGGCATTTTCAAGTGTTGTACCACCGTGTATAGCCCCCCCGCTCGCGACTACCACTTCGATGTGCTGTTCTTGAACCCGGTGAACTTGCCTCCTGGTACACCGATGTTCGAAGACATCGTGAACCTCAGCTACCAACAGAATTTCACGCCGCAATAAACCAACAATCCATTCACCAACCGGCCCCAATCCTCTCCGAGGGTTGGGGCTTTTGTTTGCGCTTTACGGGTAAAATGAGGAACGACTCTTCAGTCTTCGTTGGGGTCGCCAGTACTGGACCGAAAGTTCGAGTCCAGCGCGGCGAATTTGGGGATTCAGCGAATATGGCCGAGGCAAGAAATCGAGTTTATTGGGCGGCATTCTTAGCGTTCGTCATCGCCGGCATAGGTCTTTTCTTGGTGCCGGCTTTCATCATTCGACCATTCAAGTATCAGTCGCCCACGGCATTGCACATCGCGCTGGTTTTCCGCCAGTTCGCGCGCTGCCGGGACGATTCTTGCAGCGTGCGCAGTGCTCGCCCTGATGTGGGTGCTTTGGGGTTGCGCGGGGCGTTTCCAACGAATCGCAATGGTGCTGGCCGGAGTACTGGTGCTGGGCGCGGCGACGATGGCGCGCATGAACTATTTCGAGTGGATGTTTCATCCGGTCGCGCAGCCGGGATTTCGAGAAGGCCGATGACGGTCAAGCTGGACGCGAGCGAGATGGTGCTGGCCCTGGATTTCAACGGAGAGGCGCGAGCTTATCCCATTCGGGAAATGGCCTACCATCACATCGTGAACGATGAGGTCGGAGGAGTGCCGGTCGCGGTCACCTATTGAACGCTCTGTCACACCGGTCTGGTGTGGAAACGAAGTGTGGGCGGACGAGTGCTGCATTTCTACCTGGCAGGCATTAATAATCAGAACTTCCTGATGCGCGATCGTGAAACCGGAACGTGGTGGCAGCAGATCAGCGGGAAGGCAATTTTTGGAAAGTTGAAGGGAGCGAGGCTTGAGCTGGCGCCGAGCGATGAGCTGAGCTTCGGGTTGTGGAAGAAGGAGTCGCCTGCCGGGCAAGTATTGGCAGCCGTCGCGCGTGACCAGAAAAAATACGAGAGCAAGTGGGAAGAGGAAGTCGCCAAGCTGCCGGTTCCCGTCAGTTTTCCAGGCACGGAACTGAAATCGCGAGACGTCGTGGTCGGACTGGAACTAGGTGGAGATGCGCGGGCCTATCCGCTCGACACGATTCTGAAGCAGAGCCCGATCCAAGACCGACTGGGAGGGAAAGCCATTCTGCTGGTGGCAGGTCCGGATGGAAAATCTGTGAGAGCATTTGAAAGCCACGTCGATGGCTCGGACATTGAACTATTCCGCAAGAGCGACGCCAAGGACTTTGCGCTGGTGGATTCCGAAGGCACGAGCGAGTGGAATTTCAAGGGATGCGCGACTTCGGGACCTGCTACCGGAAAATGTCTGCCAGAGCTTCCCGCCATCAAAGATTACTGGTTTGACTGGCGGAACTATCACGCGAACACGACTGTGTACCGGCATTGAATTCCTGGAAATCATCATTTTGAATTCGCGAGGGAGAGACCTTGCCAGAAATGAAAGCGCTGTTCTGGGACGTAGGAGGCGTGCTGCTGACCAATGCCTGGGACCATACGCAGCGGGATCAGGCAATCCAGAAGTTTCAACTGGAACGGGCAGAGTTTACGGAGCGCCACGAACTGGTTGCGTCGTCATTCGAGCGGGGCAAGATCAGCCTGGCCGAATATCTCGACCGCACGGTGTTTTACCGGCTGCGGCCGTTCTCCCGAGAAGAGTTCACGAACTACATGTACTCGCTTTCGTTGCCGGACGAGGGGTGCCTGGCCTTTGCGCGGGCATTGGCGGCTTCGGGGAAATATCTGATGGGAACCATCAATAACGAGTCCCGGGAATTGAACGCCTACCGCATCGAGAAGTTCGGGCTGCGCGCGATTTTTCGCGTATTTGTGAGTTCTTGCTTTGTGGGGCTGCGCAAACCGGAGGAAGGTATTTACAGACTTGCGCTCGATCTGACACAGCAGGCTGCGGAGGAATGCTGTTTCATCGATGATCGGGCATTGAACCTCGAGGTGGCGAAGCGGTTGGGAATGCATACCATCGAGATGGATGGGGTGGAGCAGTTGCGCGGGGATCTGAACAAACTTGGGGTGGGTTAGGATTTAGGTGGTCGTGGAATCGGAGTCAGATTCGGCGCGGAGGCGCGGGCTTGGGGGGCGCGGGAGGAGTGCCGGCTTTGGGGTCTGCTTCGGAAGGCTTGGCGAGGCTCAGGTCGCTCGACCAGCAATCGCTTACGATTCTCCATTCACCATTGGGCTGACGGGCCAGCAGGGTCAAGTATTTCCCTTTTTCCTCACGGCGCTTGCTGACGGCGACTGGGACCAGCATTTTGTAGCGGCCGGCTTCGTAGCCCACATCGCCGGTCACATCCAGACGAATGGGGTCAATTTCTACGTCTCCCACACCAGAATCCAAGGCGGCGAAGAAAAATTCGCGAATCGCGGGAGCGCCCCGGACCGCAGGGTGGTTGGGACGGAGCACCAACGCGTCAGAGGAATAGGTGCTGACCAGATCGTCGAGCTGCTTGGAATTGCAGGCGAAAACCCAATCCTGCATGACTTTTCGAACAGCGGTTTCGACGCGGTTCATGGTGGCGCCGCCGGGAGCGCGCGGACGCGTCAGATTGGGAGCGGCGGGAACAGGGCCGGCTGAACTCGGGACGAAGGTTGGGTCCTGCCCGGGCATGATGTAGTGATGATAGTGGTGGTGGTAGTGGTGATGACCGTTGGGCAACCGAGCCGTGGGGCTCTGCTCATTCAGGGCGGGGATGGGGTCGCGCACAGAATCAGGCGCGGCACCAAAAGCAAGCGGCAGGCCGCACATTCCACAAAACTGGCTCCCCGGGCGATTCTGGTGTCCACAGGTTTCGCAGGCCAGCGCCGGAAGAGAGCCTCGCACGGAAGGATCCGAATTGGGGTCTCCAGAGGCCTCAGCGGCGAGGCGCTGCATGGTCTGCCTGGCGGCTTCGATCGATTCCTGGCTCGGCGATGGGTGACGCATGTCGGAGTGAAGACGGGTGAAGAACTCATCCACGGTCGGATTGCCTGCCAGACCGCCCTCAGATGAGGGCTTCTGGCTACTACCCGGAGGTCCGGCGGGTGGTTTCTTGGGGTCCACGATCGAGTCCTGCGACCCCATTCTAGATCAACGATCCGGCTAGCGGCTCGAAAACTCGATCTTGCCTTCAGTCTCGGTGGGGACCCCGTTGCACATGGCTGGGCGATAGCGCCAGGAGCGGACGGTCTCCAGAATTGCATGGTCTTCCGCGGTACCCGCACTCTCAAGAATAAACGGGCTGTGCACGCGACCATCCGCGCCCACGATGAAACTCACCTTCACTCGAATGGAAGGGTCGCTACCACCAAGCACGGGATTCGGCGTGGTGAGGGCCTCGGGCGGATGCGTCTTTTCGCAACGGGAACGCGCGGTGGTATGCGGAACATCGGCGAATTCGGAATTGTGCACCGGGTCATGCCGAAGTTGCCGTTCGCGGATGGCAAGCGGTTCGATGTTCGCGTAAGACAAGGTCGGGCGCCCCGTCGACGCCAAAGCGAAGCTCGGCAACAGCAGCGTCCACAACAGAGGCCAGAGGTTCCGCAACGTCATTTCCCTCACCCGGACTGCGTAACGAAAGTGGCGAACAGTGTACGCCGATTTAAAGACGAATCGGGCAATCGAAGGGCCAGCGCGGTCGTTCATTTAAATGCAACCAAATCAGTTCGATACCAGCAGGACCCACCAGCATGGCATCGGGGGAGTGAAAAGACTTGCAGCTTGATTCAAGTTTTCAGCAGAGTGTCCCGATCTGGGAACAGGCGGCAAATTGTCCGTGACGGGTCCTTGCGGAGCTTAAATGGAAGCCCCAATACTCTTGAGGGATAGCCGGAGGTGGGCCATGTTCTCTCGATCCTCGGGATATGCAATCCAGGCACTCACTTACTTGGCCGCTCAACCATCCGGAAAGCTAGTCGGCGCCAGAGAAATCGCGACCCGGCTGGAAATCCCGATGCCGTTTCTTTGGAAGATCTTGAGAAAGCTGAGCGAAAAGAAACTGGTTCGGTCTTTTAAGGGAGTGCGTGGAGGATACGAGCTGGCGCGGCCCGCACGAGCGATCGCGGTGGCAGAGGTTTTGGCGGCGGGAAGAGGCGCCGACCAGGTCGGCCGATGCGTTCTGGGGCTGGCAATGTGCGACGATCGCGATCCCTGCCCATTGCACCCCCAGTGGAAGGACCTCCGAAAACAGATTGAAGCGCGGTTCCAGGCGACGACTCTCGCGGACCTGGTGCGAGACTCGAAGACTGCCAAGAGACGACGGGGAAAGCTCGCAGCATAGCAGAAAGAGTGGCCTCGTAAGCTTATCTCCCGGAATTGCTTGACCCACTTGTTGGCAAAGAACTTCGCGGGATTGGAAGAAGTCGGCGGTCACCAGTCGAGAAATCTCGTTCCCGTTTCCTTGGTTTGATTCGAACAAATAGCCGGTGTGATGTGGGGCGCAGGATCACGTGAGCCCCATCACATCATTCTATGAGCTAGTGCCGGACAATTTTGTCAGGCGGGGGCGACCCCGGCCACTACTCACAAGGGGGATTCTCCCTATGTTCGAACAAGAAGTGGAAATGGAACAACGCCAATCGTCAGTAGTACCTCTGCTCCTGATCATTGCCATGATTATTGCTTTCGTGGGTGTGGCCGCGTACTACGTGGTACAGAATCACAAGGTTCTCCCCGCGGCAGAGGCAAGCAATTTGATCCAATCGTCCCTGAAGAACGATGGGCCGGTGACCATCCAATTCAAAGTGGGCATGGTGGTGGGCAGCGTGCAGGACCGGCCTCACGGCCCGAATTACCGGTTCCTGGAGAAGGCTGGGTTGATTGCGATCGGCAAAGATAAGGGTCGCATCACGCCGATCACGCTCACTGCGTCGGGCCGAAAACTCATGGCAGATCTTCCGGGAGTCAGCCAAACGAAGGATGCCAAGGACGGCACGATCTCTTACGTAGTGCCGGTCGCGACCAGGAAACTCGTAGGCACGCCGAGCGTGAAGATGACGGGCATGGGCCGGGCAACGGCGGACTTTACCTGGGCCTGGGAACCCAATGAAATCGGCGAAATGTTGGATGCCTCGGGATCGCTGGTCAAAAGCTTCAATACCTGGGATCGCGGAACTCTAATCGACAAATACGGCGTGAAGTTTTACCACGACCCGCCGACCAAGGCAGTAATGGCATTTGTGAGGGGCGACGAAGGGTGGAAGGTTTCCGCCGAGTAAAGCTGCTCCACAAGATTTCTTAGTCGAAACATTCTGCCCCATTCCTTCGCAGAAGATTCGAGGGAATGGGGCAGTCGTCTATTGGATGCGAGCCTGGCCTACGCAACTCGATCGCGAAGAACGCGATTAACTGGCGACGCGAGTCATTGAAGTCCCTGTTGGGTGAGTTTGAAGGCTAAATTGGAATTTCCTGTAGAAGAAAAGTAAATGCTGGAGCCACCGTCCATGGTTACATAGGTATTATCGATCACGATGCCGCTGGTGCCGCCGGCGATCGCGGCCGACGACAGGGTGGTTTCGTTCGCCAGAGCCATCACGCACCCTGCAGTCGGGAAGCCAGGACAGGTGCGCGTAACACCCCAGAAGAAAAAGTCCGTGCCGCCGGAGATGTTGGAGTTGAAAAACTCCGTGACCGGACTGCACCGGGCAGCGGTATCGGTGGTGAGCTGGACGGATGATCCGGGCTGCAGCACGCCGCTTCCATTGAAACCCAAGAGATAACGATAGGGAGACTTGTCGGTCGGGCTGGTGCCACAAACGAGCATGTGGCCCGCGGCTGGGTTCGTGTAGTAAGTGTTGTCGAAGTCACCGTCATAGAGGTTGACCGCAGCGCCGCCACCGCTATTGCCCAGGCCAATCAGCACACGAGTGATGACTGACAAAGTGTTGGCGTCGATCTGAACAACAGAAGCGCCAGTCAGAGCGCTGTCGTTCGATGTGATAGCAAATACGGATCCGCCAGTGGCATCAAACATGGGCGAATCGAAGATACCGGGGCTGGGACCACCAGTCCTGCCGACTTGAACAGGGCCAGCAACTGCGGCCGTGTTCACATTCACAGAGTAGACGCGACCATTGTTGGCGCCAATGAAAAGTCGGCCGGTATTCGCATCGAGCACCGGACTGCTCAAAATCTGGCCGTTGGCGATCAGGATGGGCCAGGTTGCATCAGAAACCAAGGTGGGAGTGCCCTTGAAAACTCCCGTGACTTTGTACAAACGGCCGTTGTCGAGGCCGACGTAAAGAATGTCATTCTTGTAGTCGACCCAGGGCGAAGAGCGGGCGTTGGTAGCAGTGGTGAGGTGGACATTTACGAGGGCGCCAGCGGGAGGGGCGGAGGATGGAGTCGCGAGAGCCTGGGAGCCGCTGGCGGGAATCGTCAGAACATGCAGTGTCGAATCATGTGCTCCGGCGGCCAGGTTGGTTTCGATATAGGCGACTTTCTTTCCATCCAGCGACAGGACCGTTGACGTCAGTATTTTGCCATTGGTAATGGTGCTGGTGTTGTACGAAAAAAGGAACTTTGGCTGCGCACCGCCGCAAAGAGGATTGGCGCCGCCCGCGTACAAGTTGTTGAGGCCGACGATCGAAGGCTGACCGCCCGTGGCGCTAACGGCATTGAGGCCATAAATTACGTAATCGCTCGTACAGCTTGGAGGGGCGGTGGGGTCGGCCTGCCACTTGGCGGGAAATACGCCGGCCTGGAGGCGTCCGGTCCCGAGGGAGATGCTCCAATCTCGATGCGGGGCGCTGGCGTCGGCAAACGGGGACTGGGTGGCAGACGACGGCACCATGGCGGCCCGGGAAGCCTTGAAGGCCTCCCGATAAAGTTGCATAGCGGCTCGTGGTTCCTGCGCCGCGAGCTCGGGATGCTGGCGAAGCTTGGCAGTGCTGAATCGAATGCGATGGTGAGTCCAGTCGTCGGGCACGCCGACTTTTGGCCGCGTCTCACTGATTTGTGCGCTGAGCCCTGAAACCAGGAAAGCCAACAGAATCGCTTGCGCGCCTCGTCCCGTAAACCGCGTGCGGAAAACCATCGCATGCCCCTCCCGTAACGCCGAGTAACGCGCAACATTCTAGCCGTTTTGGAAGACAAAGGCGATGACGCAATCGAGGCGGGAATTCGTCTGATGACTGGCCTGTCAGGCTTTTTGGACACCCGGTGATCGAGTTGGCGGCGGCAGGGACAAGCAGAAGAACAGCTACTCACCAGCCATTTTTGCGCGAGCTTGATTCAGTGGAATCGGAACGGCTGAATTGATTCCGTTTGCGATAAGCCAGAACGGTGATGCCGATCGACATGAACATGGGAGGAATTACCAGCACGAGAATGCCGCTGCGCAGGCCGTGAATGATGCGGGAACCGGAACCTGCCGCCTGCGTGTAACACAGTGCGCAAGTCTGCGCGTAAGACAGGCTAGTCAGGCACAGCGACCCGAGCAAACAGATCGCCCCGGCAATCCATTTGCGTGATTTCGGAGATGCAGGGTTCGGCACAGATATGGTCATTTGATCAGGGGCCTCATGTGTAACAGGCGAAAGCTGTCAGACCAGATCATGTTCATCATCAACATGACAAAAATGGTGGCCGGGATGAGCGCCAGGCGCAGGTTGCGCTGTTCATCCCGCAGGTGCATGAAGTACATCACCCCGAGTCCAGCCTGGATAAATGCCACGGCCAGCATACGCACGAGCAACTGGGCACCGTGCGCATTTTGATAGGCGAGGGCGACTTGCACGCCAGACAGAGCCAGAATACAGAGGTAGACAACGATGTCGGTCTTCAGGCTGTCCTTTATGTTGGCGGGCGCGCTCATCGGATTTTCCTTTGCCAGAATCAGATTATCGAGCAACGTTCAGCAAGTAGACCATGGGCACGACAAACATCCAGACCAGGTCGACGAAGTGCCAGTATAAGGACCAGACTTCGATGTCGTCGCCATTGTAGCGGCCCCGCTTGTAGCCGAGGGCCACGACGCTGAGAGCAATCACTCCGCCAAGCACATGGGTCAGGTGCAGCCCGGTGATTGCAAAGAAGGTGGCGCCAAACATGGGCGAGCCCCACGGGTTCTCAAAAAGCTTCACTCCCTCAGCAATCAGTCCGAACCATTCGCGAATATGGAGCAATGCAAACAGGACGCCACCACCGACGGTAATGAATGTCCAACGGATGGAAGTGGATTTGTCGCCCGCCTTGGCGGCGCGGGTGGCAATCAACATGGTCAGGCTGCTGCTGACCAGAATGAAAGTCATCAGGAGCACATTGATGATGCTGGGCGAGAACTTGAAAGGCGTTGGCCAATTCGGGCTGGCATTCTTGACGTAGCCGTAGGCAAAAAGAATGGCCGCGAAAGTGACCGCATCAGAAATGATGAACAGCCACATGACCAGCTTTTTGGATGGAATGGCAAACGGGGACGCTTCCATGTGTCCGGACGCGTGCATTGCGATGGGCAGATTCGCTTGGTTCACAGAGTCTCCAGCCGAATTGGCTACAGCTTGATCCACATCACCAGCAAGACGTACAGCCATAGCACCCCCATGAAGTGCCAGTAACAAGAGGTCGCGTCCATCGTGCTGCGGCGCAGCGAAAAGACTGGTCGCCGCAGAAGATAGATCAATCGCCCCAGGCCAGCCAGTCCACCCAGGACGTGCATCGCATGCACGGCGGTCAGTACGTAAAAAAATGAACTGTTGGGATTGGAGGCCAGGTAGAGGCCTTCCGCGCGCAGCTGGCGCCAGGCGACATATTGACCGACAACAAAGAGAAGTCCGAGAGCGAGAGTCGTGCCCAGCCACACTAAGGATGAGGTTCGATCAGCACTCTCGCCGCGAGCGAATACTCTCACCCGCCGGCGCGCCACTTCCAGGGTTACGCTACTGGCGAGCAGGACGAGGGTGTTCGCGAAGACGATGGCAGGAATCGTGAGCGGATGCCAGTCGTTCGCGGTCGACTGGCGGACGACCAGGGCGCTCGTGAAGGCGGCGAACGACATCGTGATGGCCGCCAACCCCACCCAGATTCCCGTCCGGGAAGGTTCGGGAGCGAACTGATCGAGCGTGGTGAGATCGCCGGCGGTGGGGCCTAGATTGCGCACGCCGCCACCTGCAGAGCTTCCATTGTCCGGTTGTGGATGTTTTCGCTCGATTTCCGGCGGTTGGATTGTCGTTGCCATGGCCCTTGTGTTCCTTGCGTGGCGCGGTATGCGGTCACGAAATCTTCTCGTGTTCGGCCTCTTCAGGGGAATCCTGCATCAGGAAATCACCCGTAGAGCTCTGCACTCCGTATTGATAAGGATCGTGGTAGACGACTGGATGCTTGCCTCCGAAATTATCGAAGGGAGGCGGCGAAGACATCGTCCACTCGAGCGAGGTACACTCCCACGGATTTGCGGGAGCTGTCTCGCCACGGAAGCGGCTGTGGATCAAGTTGTATAAGAAGATAAGTTGTGCGGCGCCCGTCAGCAGTGCGGCGATGGTGATGAAGCGATGTACAGGAATCAGGGGTACCAGAAAGTCGTCGACGAAGGCGGAGTAGCGGCGTACATTCCCGGCGAGTCCCAGGTAGTGAAACGGCATGAAGACGCAGTAAGCGCCGATAAAGGTGAGCCAGAAGTGGAGGCGGCCGAGAGGTTCGTTCATCATACGGCCAGTCATTTTCGGGAACCAGAAGTAGGTACCGGCGAGAACTCCGAAAAGCGAGGCGACCCCCATGACCATATGGAAATGTCCGACCACGAAGTAGGTGGCATGGAGATAGATGTCAATGGAGGGTTGGGCGAGGAAGAATCCACTGACTCCGCCGCTTACGAACATCGAGATGAAGCCGAGAGCGAACAGTGATGCCGAGGTGATTCGCAATCGTGAACCATAGAGGCTGCCGAGCCACATCAGAGTCATGATAGTGGCCGGGATGGTGATGACCAGGGTTGGGAATGAGAACATCAGCGACGAAAACGGATTCATTCCGCTGACGAACATGTGGTGCCCCCAGACCATGTAGCTGAGGAAGCCAATTCCCATCATGCAATAGATGACGACGCGATGGCTCAACAATGGGCGGCGCATGCTATTGATGAGAATGTGCGAGACGATCCCCATCGATGGAAGAATCGCGATGTAAACCTCGGGATGTCCGAAGAACCAGAACAGGTGTTGCCAGAGTAGAGGGGAACCGCCGGAGTGAGGCTGTAAGCGGTCGCTGATAACGAGGCCAGCCGGAATGAAAAAGCTGGTGCCGGCTACGCGATCGAGGATCAGTAGTAAACAAGCGGGGAGGAGGACGGCAAAGGCGAGCAAACTGATGCAGGACGTAATGAACCAGGCCCAAGTGCTCAGCGGCATTCGTGCCAATGTCATGCCCTTGGTGCGCAGGTCGAGCGTGGTGGCGATAAAGTTCAGCGATCCCAGCAGGGAGGCAATACAGAACACGAAGATGGAAAGACCCCAGAGGGTCTGTCCCAGGCCTTCGCCGGGACCAGCGTCGGAGCCGACTGCGCTGAGAGGCGCATAGGACGTCCAACCGGCAAGCGGCGGCCCGTCGGGGACGAAGAAAGCTGCGATCAGGATGCAGAACGCTAAGAACGTGGTCCAGAACGACATCATGTTGAAGCGGGGGAAGGCCATGTCTTCGGCGCCGATTTGAATCGGCAGGAAGTAATTACCGAAGGCGGCGAAGGGCGCGTTGGTAAGAACAAAGAACACCATGAGCGTCCCGTGCATGGTGAGCAGGGAAAGGTAATACTCGGGCGTCATGATCCCGCCCGGGGCGCCGGATTTTGAGAGCAGTTGCAGGCCGGGGATGGGAGCGGTGGGCCAGACCAGATGAATTCGCATGAGCCAGGACAGAACCATCCCGATGAGCACGGCTAGCAGGGCCAACGCGTAGTACTGCTTTCCGATGACTTTATGGTCGAGACTGAAGATGTGCTTCCGAATGAAGCTCTGGGGAGGAGCGTGATGTTGAGCCTGCTGAACCATTCCCTCTGACATTTGCTCACCCTCCGGAGAGTTATAGTCGACCAACAAGTCCGCCGAATGGAGCAGCTACTGTTCCGACACTTTTTGCTTCATCCAACTGTCAAAATCAGCTTGCGACAACACGCTCAGATAGGCCTTCATGTTGTAGTGACCGAGACCACAGAGCTGAGTGCAGACGATTTCATACCTGCCCACCTTGGTCGCGGTGAAGTGCACAGAAAGCTCAAGGCCGGGAACGAAGTCCTGCTGGATGCGGAGCTCACGAACGTAGAAAGAATGGCCCACGTCTTTCGCATGCATGAGCAGATGCACTTCGCGGTTCACGGGAATGGCTAACTCTCCCGACACGATGTCATCGCGGGCATCGACATCATTGGCGGGATCGAGTCCGAAGAAGTTGGAATTGCCCTCATCAATCTTGTCAGGATGCAAATCGCCGAATTTGCCGTCGACACCGGGATAGCGGAAGTAGAAAGCGAACTGGCCAGCTTGCGCCTGAATCTGGAGGGCATCCGGCTTGGCCGGGGTGAAGTAAACGGTAGCCCAGGCTTTCTGGCCCAGGACCCCGAGGGCCAACATTTCTGTCCCGACAAAAACCATGGCGGCAATCACGAGCCACTTGGCGCCGCCCGGGAAAGATTTTATTTCGGCGTTGGCCGGGCGAGAAGAAAACTTCCAAACGAAGAAGGCAAGGACAAGTTGCGCGGCCAGGAACGAAAGGCCAGCCTCGACCATGGTCTCCGAGAGCTGCTCATCGATGGCGTGGCCATGAGTGGAAATATCCTCCGGAGGAGCGAGTTGGATGGCAGTTCCAAACCAATTGTGAGTGATGATGGGAATCGCGGACGCCAACGCGATCACCACGACGATCACAGCAAATACTTTGCCCATTCTGCCTCGCCTTGTCCGGGCCAGCTCCGGACGATTGGGGAGGGCGGCCGGCGGGGGATCCGGCCACCCCGGGTGGAGCAAATTAGTACGGCTTCGCCTTAAAGGTGAAGTCCACGGTTTTGGTTTCGCTGCCTGTAAGGGTTACGTCCTGCGTCTGAGTACCGTAGTCTTCCTGCCAGGCCGTGATTGTGTATTTCCCGGCGGGAAGATTCGGCAGCGTGAAACTGCCATTGTCGCTGGAGATTGCGTAATGCGAAGTCTTCAACACCGCAAAGTAGCCGTGCATCCACGGGTGGACGTTGCACTTCACCGGGATGAATTCTTCCTTGTCGAATTTTTCCGACAAAGCAGGCGATCCTGGCGGCTGGGACTTATTCCATTCATGATTGACCTTTGCCAATGGATGAATATTGTGCGAGGTCTGATCGTCATTCACGACTTTGAGTTCCTGTCCTGTGTGCATCGCCAGCACATGGGGGATGTATTGACATCCCTTCTGCGTGAAGGTGACAGCCTGGGCAGGAGCGCTGGATTCGTCTGGAGCGCCCGCTGAGATATAAACGACGACGTTAGCCAGAGTATTGTTGGCCCCAGTGACCACCGATTCGGTGGTAATTGGAGTGGGGTGCTGCTTAGCGCACGACGGCTCTTTCGACATATCGATGGTCTTCGCCTTTGCGGGCGTGCCAGTGTAGGTCACTTTGCCGCTAACGGTAGCTGCACCGAACAGCAGGGTGGGACAGATGACAAGTACGAACAACGCTGCGAACCATTGCTTCGTGTACATCCGACTCCTCCTCAAGACTGATGAGAGCACGCCTAGTTGCCGCCGGAGCCTTTGTTTTCGGGCTGGGCTGGCGTATTCGCGTCGGGAGCTTTCGCGGGAAGTTTCCCGCCAGAAGCTTTCAGGACGTCGTTTTCCTTGCTGTGACGACTTGTTTGGAGAGTACGCAGGTAGTGGACCAGATCCCACGCATCATTGGGTTGGATGACATCGGCGAATGACGGCATGGGAGTTCCATCCACGCCCGTCATAAAGATCCGGTAGACATCCTGATTGGTGACACCGCACTTAAACCGGGAATCATCGCCGCCTGCGGCGAAATTATAGGGGCGGATCGGATTGTCCTTGCTGTCTGTAAGAGTAGCGGCGGAGGGACCGTCACCCCTTCCCTGCTGGCCGTGACATTTCCAGCACTCCATCTTCTGGAACAACTCCGCGCCGTGAGAGATGCTTTGCATGGTGATGGCTGGCTCCGGCGGAATCTTGATGGGATCGCCGGGTTTCTCGGACTGCCAGCGCGGGGAAAACGTCTTGATGTAGGCGACCAGGTCGATGCGGTTCTGATCCGTCAATGCGTCCCAGTGCGGCATGTTCGAGTTGGTGAAGCCTCGCCCCACCGAGTTATAGAGATCTTCGTCAGTCGGCAACGTACCGGTCGGCGTCGACCTGCACTTGAAGGTGGCGGCTGTGAAATCCCTGGGTTTGGGATCGATCCACTGAGCGTTCTCGCCGTTCCCGTCACCTTGGGGTCCATGGCAGCCGATACAGAATCGACGATACAGTTTCTTTCCGCTGGCCGCGTGGCCGGTCAGATTGCCGACGTGGGCTTCCTGAGCGAGCGCGGGCAATGCGAATGCGACTGCAAGGGCAAGATGCGTCAACCACCGCCGAGAGGTTGTGTCCATAAGGTTTCACCCTTCTGAAAAAGTGAAGCAGGACAAATCCTGCGAATTCGTGCGTCCGTAGCGATTCCCGCTCGCTGACGAAATCTCCAAATTGTTGCCCCAAGGAACCGATGGTGAAATATCGAGATCACCCAGTCTCGACGCTGAAGCAAAACGAACGGCTAACCCCAAAATCGGTGGCCGATACTACCTCCGACCGGGACGAAATGCAAACTGTTTTTTACAAGTACTTTACAATTTGCTTACAAATTAACACCTCTACGCTGCCAGAACAGGCCACCCTTATCTAGTTCAGCCGCATACTGCGAAACTCCGTGGGCGGGTCGAGCGAGCAACGATTGACGAAGGCTTCGTCGGCCAAGCCGCCCTCAATCCACTGCCGAATATCGGAGAGGGTGGCCGCAGCGACACCGCCCCGGCTTCCGAGGAAGACCACAACCACGCCCTCGACGTCGGTTTTTGATTGCGAGACGGTGCGATAGCGACTCTCGAAGATCCGCTTGGCGTACCCCAATTTGGCATTCTCGTTCGCCATGTCGGAAAGTAAGCCGCGAGGCTGGGCGTAGACGAAAAGAACCTTCTTCCCCTTGAGACGGGGCCAGTCCCCGGAAAATAGAGTCACGTCTTCCCGGCTCACTGAAAAGCCGAGATCAGTCTGTGGTGTGATGGCTGGAGCCGGCCCGTTTGCGGCAGGCGTGTTTGCCGGTTGCTCAACGATTCCGGCGGGGAGATTCAGTTCGTCCGCCTGAATGTAGCCGGTCGAGTCCGGACCCAGGCGAACCTGGGCCCAGCCGGATTGAAGCTGCAGAATTTCGAACTCATCTTCGGCCTGTGCGCGGAACAGGACTGGCCCGCCGAAATTCTCGCGGGACATCACGCCAACTCCAGAGCGCTTCACGGACCCAACCTTGGCGGCATTCGCGGGCTTGTGGTCGGAAGACTTCAGCTGGTCGATTTGGGCCTGGAGCGCGGCAGCCTTTTCACGGACCGATTGTCGTTCGGCCAGAATCGCATCCAATCGCGACTGCGCGGTTGTGGCCGCTGAGGAACTTTTTGTGCTGGCCACCTCCGCAGGTTGCGCGATCGGGGGAGCGGCGTCTTTCCTGGGCTGCATCGGCGGCGCCGCTGAGGTTGCGCGTAGTGCCTGCTGCAAGCGGTCGTGCAAGTCAGATTCGAGGCGACCGTTCGAGGGAAGCGCCTGGTATTCGGGATGAGCAGGATCCTGATTCACGAATAAGGCGCTGATTTTGGCCTCCACACTGACAAGCGTGCTGTTCGGGTCCACCGACTTGAGATGGACGCGATACTGAAAATACGGATGGTCGTAGCGCTCGGGATCGGTGGCGGTCACGAAGCCATCCAGCACCGGCAGCTTTCCGCCGCCGAACCCACCGATCCTCTGCAAAGCTTTCTGCACTGCGTCCATGGAGAAGGGGTAGGTGCGCTCAACTGGGGCGGTGTCCTCCGACTGGGCCCAAACATGGCCGCACAAGGCGGCAAAAATCAGAAATGGCGCAAGTATTCGGCGCATTATGGCTGGACCTCGAGGAGCATGTGCGAGATCCAACCTTCCTGACCGTCTTCGGAACGCACTTGATACCAGTAAGTGGTTCTTGCGAGGACGGTGACTTCCTGACCCTTCTTGAGAGCTTCGACAACCCGGGCGTGCGAGTAGGGGAGCACTTTGATCTCAGCCCGGTCTGATTTAACTCGCACGAATTCCGAGGCGCGGAGCTGACGGGCTTGAGCTTCCAACTTGTCGAGATTGGCATGGTCGGCGGCCAGTTGGGACTTTTGTTCAGCAATGGCTCGCTGCAAGTCGCCAAGTTTGGCCGAATCCACGTCCGTGATCCGCGCGGTTTCTGGCGGGGTGACGGTTTTCGGCTTGGCTTCTTTGCGTACAGGACCTTTCTGGACCTCAGCCTTGATTTCCTCCTGGCGCTCTTCTGAATGCGAAGTGCTTTCCTGCTCAGGAGAAAGCGGCTGACCGGAAGCTGCGAGCTTCTGCAACTGCTCGCGGTCTTTCAGGAGCTTGCCGATCTCCCCGAACTCGCAGGTTTCCACGTAGCCGTCCGAGGGATGGCCGTGATGGCGCGCATTTTCGATAAAAACGGCATCGATGAACAAGCGCGTCAAATTAGGGCCGCGCTCCTGCACGACGTAACGAACCGCCACGGTGCCCACGTCATTGCTATTCAGGAAGTGCGACGGCGACAAGGCTTTGGCGCGGATCTTGTAGAAGACCTTGCCGGGTTCTGTCCAAGCGGGAAATAGCTGGGACTTTTCTGAAAATTGAGCGCCCGTCAACTGCTCATCGCCCCGGTATTCGAAGGTGCCCTTGATTGAGCCACTGCGCGCTACCTCGTCGACGATCGGTACGACTTCGCTGAATGGCTTGTCGAGATCAATGGAAAAACTTGCGGCCCCGGTTTCCTTCGAACGAGCGGAACCGAGGGCGCAAAGCCCACAAATGAACAGGCATGCGGCGCCCAAACGGCTAACCTTTGTGCGAGTTTCCCATGCCTGCGCAACCGTTGCATGCGCCCACTTCAAAACAGCAATCCCCATGGAACTAAGCTTAACCTAGTAGTCGAAATCGAACCCAATCATAAGGCTACGTACCGTTTGATCGCTCTGGCTCAGGATTGAGGTGTTGCCGGTCTTGGCTTGCGAATATTCGTTGTGGAATGCCAGCCCTGCACGGCTCAGCATGATCGGGTACCAGCGATAGCCAATGGTCCAGGCGTCCACATTCCCAAGGTTTGGGACCAGAGTCGGATTGGCCTGGCGCGACATGTGCACCAGTTCGTAGCGGCCGGTAAAGATCAACTGCGGATTGTAAGTGTAGTGCGCTTCTATGAAGCCGCCGTTCCAGCTTGGCCCGGCAGCCCCCGGAGGCAGGCCGCCCGGATCGTTGGTGGCAATACCGTTTCCCAGATACACGTTGTCCTGCCCGTGCATGTACAGAGTCTCGATATCGAGATCCTTGATAAACCACCAACCGTAAGCACCCACACGCGAGAAGCTTCTGTTCCCTTTCGCTTCGACGGGGGTCCCGCCACTGGTCAGGAAGTAAGTGGGCGACTGTCCAAAGTACCCATAGACTCCAACTCGTTGCACACCCAGGCTGCTGACCTGGAAGCCTTCGTTGAGGTTGATGAAGGTGTCGTAGGTGCGAGCCGTGTTCCCCTGACCAGCCGAGGTGAGCCCTGGGGTTCCGTCCGTGCTGCTCAGGAGGGCAATCGAGTATCGCGCGTAGCTGTTTTTGTTGTGGCCTGACAACTCAAGACCAACCTGATTGTCGCCGATACCCCCGAAACCGTTGATGTCGCCGACCGGCAGGAAGTGGTAGTTGAACCAGCCACCCCCAACACCCGACAAGGTAAGAAATCGCTTTTCAGAAAGTAGCGAGTCGAGTTCAAACTTTCCGAGTTTCACGTTCAGCCACGGCGAATGCAGGAGGTTGTCGAATCGCACCCATGCGTTTTCAAAGTGAAACGTATCACCCTCCCCCATGGATGGGAGAACAGAGAAGGAAATGTTCTTGTAGAGTGTGCCGGCGGTCCAGATGTCGAGGCCCGAGAGATCGAACCCATGCGTGGTGACGGTCTGCTCGGTACCGGGAGTGTTTCCGGTCGGATCGTCGATTTGGACCTTGGTCTGGCTTTCCACGTGCCACTGCGGCGTGACCCGGAAAGTGATGGGCCAGTAGGACGGATTCTGATAGATGGGCGCATCGCGCTCGTTGCCGATTTGATAGCCGTTGTCACGGAACTGCTGGCCGAACACGTTCAGGATCGGCCATCCGATGTGGCAAGCCGAACAAGGCAAGCCATACTTTCTGGCGAATGCGGGAATCGCGTAGCTTGGCTGACTGCCGATAGCCACGAACGATGAGACAAATACCACCATCGCCAGAAACGACTTCAACATCGAGGTTGGAACGAAAGTCTTCCTAGTTCTCGCAGCAGAAAAATGCATACCCGTCTCCTGTTTGAGCGCGATCCGCCTGCAGTGACACATGCCGGTTAAGGGTGGTTGAGCCCGCAGAGTAGTCCCAGAAAGTATCGAGAGGAAGTGCATAGTTCGTGTCGTACCGAACTGCCGTAAGACGATTTTTCCCGAAAATCTTCCGACCCGACCCCGTTGTTGGCGCGCATAGTACATCGCTCACCAACCCATTTGCAAATTATTTGTAAAATTTAATGCCTCGGCTTCAGCACGTCGTGACCATTGGGCACATTCCAGGTGGTTTGTAGATCCGGGGGAAGAACTAAAGAAGCCAGCTTCAGGGGGACTGACGGGGCCGCTAAGTCGGCTGCCAGTGCGGGTCGGCTTTCGACCCGCCGGCCATTCCGCGGAAGCGCAAGCGCATGCGATCCATATAAAGGTAGACGACTGGGGTGGTGTACAGGGTGAGCAACTGGCTCACAATCAGGCCCCCGACGATCGTAATACCCAGAGGTCGATGCAATTCGGAACCGGTGCCGGTGCCAATGGCGAGCGGAAGTCCAGCCAGTAAAGCTGCCGCGGTCGTCATCATGATGGGGCGAAACCGCATGATGCAGGCTTGATAGATCGCTTCTTCGGGAGATTTCTTATCCTTGCGCTCGGCGTCCAGGGCAAAGTCGATCATCATGATCGCGTTCTTCTTCACAATTCCAATCAACAGCAGGACGCCGATCAGTGCGATGACATTCAGATCAATGCGCGTGAGCAGGAGCGCAAGCAGAGCGCCAACGCCGGCGGAGGGCAACGTGGAGAGAATCGTGATGGGGTGGATATAGCTTTCATAGAGGATTCCAAGGACGATATAAACGGTCGCCAGGGCAGCCGTAATCAAGATGAGCTGATTGGACAGCGCATCCTGAAATGCGGCTGCCGTTCCCTGAAAGTTGGCGTGGATGGAACTGGGCAGGTTGAGTTCACGATTGGCACCCTGAATTGTCTCGGTCGCCTCGCCCAGGGAGACACCCTCTGCAAGGTTGAACGAGATCGTCACCGATGGGAACTGGGCCTGGTGATTCACCGCAAGAGGCGCGTTCGCAGGCGCGAAGTGGCTGAATGTGGAAAGCGGCACCAGAGTACCGGACTTCGAAGCAACGTAGATACTTTGGAGCGCGTCGGGCGTCTGCTGATAGCGAGGGTCGACCTCCATCACGACGTGGTACTGGTTCAGGGGCTCATAAATCGTGGAAACCTGGCTTTGACCGAAGGCCTGATATAGCGCTGCGTCGATCGCGTTCGGCTGAATACCGAGGCGAGCGGCAGTGTCGCGATCAATCACAACTCTGGCTTCGAGGCCCCGATTCTGCTGATCGGTATTGACGTCCTTGAGCTGGCGAAGCTGTCTCAATTTCGCGAGGACGCGGGGAGCCCACTGGTTTAAATCGTCAAGGCTCTCGGACTGAAGCGTGTATTGATACTGTGCGTTGCCCATGCGTCCGCCGATCTGCAAATCCTGAGCGGACTGTAGATACAGAGTCGCTCCGGGGACGTGCGCCAATTTTCCCCGGAGTCGGCTGATGACCTGGTCGGCGCTAACCTTTCGCTCTCCCAGGGGGTTGAGCATGATGAACATGCGCCCGGTGTTCGCAGTGCCTCCGCCGCCTACAAAGGCTGTAACTGTCGATACCGCCGGGTCCTTCATGATGATCGTGACGTAGTCGGTCATCTTCTGGCGGATCGCCTGGAAGGAAATGTCCTGCTCCGCCTGAATCGAACCGCCCAGACGTCCGGTATCCTGCTGAGGGAAGAATCCCTTCGGGACAATGATGTAAAGGTAGACACTCAAGCAAGCCGTTCCGATGGTGACCAGCAGCATCAGGAACTGATAGCGCAAAACCCAGCGCAGGCCGTGGCTGTAGAAGTTGCGCAGCCCGTCGAACGCCTTCTCGCTTGCCCGATACAAACGGCTATGGCTTTCGCTATTCAGGGGGCGCAGCAGTTTGGCGCACATCATTGGAGTCGTCGTCAGGGAGACAAGCAATGACACGCCAATGGCAGCGCTCAGAGTCACGGCAAACTCACGGAACAGCCGTCCGACGATACCCCCCATCAAGAGGATGGGGATGAAGACGGCTACCAGTGAAGTACTCATGGACAGGACGGTGAAGCCAATCTCTTTAGCGCCCAGGAACGCAGCAGCTACCGGCTGCATCCCCTCCTCGAGATGGCGATTGATGTTTTCAAGAACAACGATGGCGTCATCGACCACGAAGCCGGTTGAAATTGCGAGCGCCATCAAAGACAGATTGTCGAGACTGTAGCCCAGCAGGTACATCACCCCGAAAGTCCCCACCAGAGAAAGCGGCACCGCAATGCTGGGAATGATCGTGGAGCGAACGTTTCTCAGGAACACGAATACGACCAGCACGACCAGGATCACGGAGATGATCAGGGTGATTTCGATGTCACGGACGGAGGCACGCACAGTGAGAGTGCGGTCCATGACAACGTTGAGTTTGATGGACGGCGAGATCGCCGACTTCAGTTGAGGAATCAGTCCCCTGACGTTATCGACGGTGGAAATGATGTTGGCGCCGGGTTGGCGGAAGATGACCAGCAAGACAGCGCGCTTCCCGTTTGAACTACCCGCATTGCGGAGATCTTCGACCGAGTCCTGGACGTCAGCGACATCTCCCAGTCGGATGACGCCGTTCTGTTTTGAGGAAACGATCAGGTTGCGATACTGCTCTGCCTTGAATAGCTGATCGTTGGCGTCGATAGTCCAGGCATTGACGGGCCCGGCAAATTCGCCCTTGGGCTTGTTGGCATTGGCGGAAGAAAGTGCGCTTGCGACCTGTGTAGTGCTGACTCCAAGCTTGTTCAGCAGCATTGGGTTCAATTCGGCGCGCACCGCCGGATTCGCGCCTCCGCCGACGAAAACCTGGCCGACGCCAGAAACCTGCGCGAGTTTCTGCGCCAGGATGGAATTCGCGGCGTCGTAAATCTCCGGCAGGCGAATCGTGTCGGAGGTCATCGACAGAATAAGGATGGGCGCGTCCGCCGGATTCACCTTGCGATAGTTCGGATTGCTGGGAAGGTTGGCAGGCAACTGCCCTCGGGCAGCGTTGATGGCCGCCTGAACGTCGCGGGCGGCGGCGTCTATGTTGCGGCTCAAGTCGAACTGCAACACAATGTTCGTAGATCCCAGTTGACTGGTCGAGGTCATCTGGTTCACGCCGGAGATTCTTCCGAACTGGCGCTCCAGAGGAGTCGCGACCGACGAGGCCATGGTTTCGGGACTGGCGCCGGGCAGTCCGGCACCGACCGAGATGACAGGAAACTCCACTTGCGGAAGTGGAGCGACGGGCAGGAAGCGAAACGCCAATGCACCAGACAGCAGGAGTGCGATGGTCAGGAGAGAAGTGCCGACCGGTCGCCGAATAAAGGGAGCCGAGATATTCATCGCGCTAGTCGGCGGTGGCCGCTCCCTCAATGGGATTGCCGATGTGATAACGCGAGAAGCGGCGAGCCAAACGATCAAAGGCGAGATAGACCACGGGCGTGGTGTAGAGCGTCAGTAACTGGCTGAGGATCAGGCCACCCACGATGGAAATGCCAAGAGGGTTGCGCAACTCGGAACCCGTACCCGACGTGAGCGCGAGCGGCAAACCGCCGAGCAGCGCTGCCATCGTGGTCATCATGATGGGACGGAAACGCAGCAGACAAGCCTGGTAAATCGCTTCCTCAGGGGGCTTCCCCTCCCCGCGCTCTGCTTCGAGCGCGAAGTCAATCATCATGATGGCGTTTTTCTTGACGATGCCAATTAGCAGGATGATGCCAATCAATGCGATGACATTGAAATCGTTGCGGGTGAGAATCAGGGCGAGGATCGCGCCCACGCCGGCGGACGGCAAGGTGGAAAGAATGGTGATGGGATGAATGTAACTCTCGTAGAGCACGCCCAGCACGATGTAGACCGTCACCAGGGCCGCGAGAATAAGGTACGGCTCGGAAGAAAGAGAATTCTGGAACGCCGCTGCCGTTCCTTGAAAACTGGTGTGAATGCTGGGGGGCAGGTTGATTTCATGTTCTGCCTGATTGATCGCCTTGGTGGCTTCTCCCAACGAAGTTCCGGGCGCGAGGTTAAAGGAAACCGTCACCACCGGAAACTGGCCCTGGTGGTTAATCGCCAGCAGGGCGTTGGTCGAGGAGAAACGCGTGAAGGCCGAGAGCGGAACCTGCGCGCCCGTTGACGAATGAACGTAGATGCTCTTCAGAGAGTCCGGGCTCTGCTGAAAGCTGGGGTCAGCTTCGAGTATCACGTGATATTGATTCAGCTGCGTGAAGATGGTTGATACCTGGCGCTGGCCGAACGCATCGTAGAGGGTATCGTCGATGGCTTGCGGGAGAATTCCCAGGCGCGACGCGGTATCGCGGTCGATCACGAGATCCGCTTTCAGTCCAGCGGTGAGCTGATCGTTGGCAATGTCGCGCAACTCAGGCAGGCTTCGGAGTTTTTCCATGAGGCGCGGCACCCACAGGTTCAGATCATTGGCATCCGCGGACTCCAACGAATACTGAAACTGTGTGCGACTGACCCGATCCTCAACCGTGAGGTCCTGGATGGGTTGCATGTAAAGCGTGATGCCCTCCACCTTGGCCAATTGCGGCTGGAGGCGACGAATGATTTCTGAAGCCGAGTCTTTGCGCAGGTTCCTGGGCTTCAGGTTGATCTGAATTCGCCCACTGTTCGGAGTCGTATTCACTCCGTCGATTCCGATGAAGGATGAGAGGCTGTCGACGGCGGGGTCCTTGAGAATGACCCGCGCCAACGCTTGCTGGCGCTGCGCCATCGCATTGAAGGAAACGGTCTGCGGCGCGTCGGAAATACCGAGAATCACGCCCGTGTCCTGCACCGGGAAAAAACCTTTGGGGACAACAATGAAAAGGAAGATGGTGAAGACCAGTGTCCCAACCGTAACGATCAAGGTTGCAGTCTGGTGTTTGAGAACCCACTGCAGGGTCTGCCCATAGCGATTGATCACGCGCTCATAGACTCGCTCGGAGACTTCGTAGAAACGGCCGTGCTTGGACGAGCCTTTCGTCTTGAGGAGTTTCGCGCACATCATCGGAGTCAGCGTCAGCGAAACGATCGCGGAGACGAGGATTGTGACGGCCAAGGTAACGGCAAATTCACGAAACAGACGACCCACGACGTCGCCCATGAATAACAGGGGAATCAGAACGGCTATCAATGAGACGGTTAAAGAGACGATCGTGAAACCAATCTGGCCAGCGCCCTTGAGCGCGGCGTTGAGAGGAGTTTCGCCCGCCTCTAAATAGCGATCGATGTTCTCGATCATGACGATGGCGTCATCGACCACAAAGCCAGTAGAGATCGTCAGAGCCATCAGGGTGAGGTTGTTCAAGCTGTAGCCGAGCAGATACATCACCCCAAACGTTCCTATCAGCGACAGTGGCACGGCCACACTGGGAATCACGGTGGCCGAAAGATTCCTCAGGAAAAGAAAGATCACCATCACGACCAGTCCGATGGTGAGCATCATTTCGAACTGGACATCGTCGACCGAAGCGCGAATGGTTTGGGTCCGGTCTGTCAGGATGGTGAGCTTGACCGACGAGGGGAGCGAAGACTGGAGGCGAGGCAACAGCTTTTTGATTCGATCGGCGACGCTGATGATGTTGGCGCCGGGTTGGCGCTGGATGTTGACGATGACCGCGGGGATCGTATTCATCCAGGCGGCTTGCCGCGCGTTTTCGGCGCCGTCGATCACGGTGGCGACATCGGAAAGGCGAACCGGAGCGCCGTTCTTGGAGGCAATAATGACGTTGCGATACTCTTCGCTGGTAAACAACTGGTCGTTGGCGTTGATGGTATAGGCCTGGCGTTGCCCGTCGAGTACGCCCTTCGCCTGATCGACATTGGCCTGTCCGAGCACCGTGCGCAGATCTTCAAGGCTCAGGCCGTAGGACGCGAGAGCTGTGGGATTCGCCTGAATTCGAACCGCGGGCTTCTGACCTCCGCTGATGGAGACTAGACCGACTCCCGGAAGCTGCGAAATCTTTTGCGCCAGGGTCGTATCGGCAAGATCCTCGACCTTAGTAAGAGGCAGGGTGTCGGAGGTGAGCGCGAGCGTAAGAATCGGAGCGTCGGCGGGATTGACTTTGCTGTAGATCGGAGGGTTGGGCAAGTCTTTCGGAAGGTAAGTCGTACCCGCATTGATTGCGGCCTGCACTTCCTGCTCAGCGACGTCGATGTTTTGATCCAGATTGAACTGAAGAATAATGAGCGAACTTCCGAAGGAACTCGTCGAGGTCATCTGGCTCAAGCCAGGAACCTGGCCGAACTGCCGCTCCAGTGGAGCGGTGACAGAGGAAGCCATCACTTCAGGATCGGCACCGGGATAAAAGGTCACCACCTGGATGGTTGGGTAATCGACTTCCGGCAGTGCCGAAACGGGGAGTTGCATGTAGGCAACAATCCCGACCAGAAGGATCGCGATCATCAGCAGGGTCGTGGCGACCGGCCGCAGAATGAATATGCGAGACGGACTCATTGCCCGGGAGTTCCTGACGGCGCGGTGCTGCCTCCTTGCCCCGGGTTTGGGGCATGGGGCTCAACGTGGCTGCCGCCCTGCAACTTATCCTGACCATCGGTGACAACTTGCTCGCCGGGCGCGACCCCGGAGGCGATGACGCTCAAATTCCCCTGGGTCAGAGCGACCTTCACAGTTCGGACTTCGGCCGTCTTGTCGGGCTTCACCACGTAGATGAAGCTGCTGCCCTGCGGACCACGCTGAATGGCTGCTGTCGGCACGACCGTGACACCCTTCCGCGTTTCCAGCAAGAGTCGGGCATTCACAAACTGATTCGGGAACAGGGCATTATCGACATTGTCAAACATCGCCTTCAGTTTGCCGGTGCCGGTGGTCTGGTCGATTTGATTGTCGATGGTGAGAAGCTTGCCAGCTGCCAGCTTCGTCGTGTCATCGCGACTGTACGCGTCCACCTCGAGCGTACGATTTTTCATGTGCTGCGAAACGTTAGGCAGAACATCTTCAGGAAGCGTGAAAACAACCGCGATGGGTTGTACTTGAGTAATCACGAGCAAGGGATTGGTATCGGACGCATGGATCATGTTGCCGATGTCGACCAGACGCAGCCCGATACGACCGTTTACCGGAGCGGTGACGCGCGTGTAGACCAATTGCAGCTTGGCGTTGTCGATGGCGGCCTGATCCGCTTTGATAGTGCCTTCCAACTGTCCAACGAGCGCTCTCTGCGCGTCGAATTGTTGCTGCGAAATCACGCCTTCCTTGAAGAGTCCCTGATAGCGACCGTAGTCGAGCTGGGCATTCTTCAGTTGAGCCTGGTCGCGAGCCAGCGCCGCTTCCGCTTGCTCCAGGGCAACCTGATACGGGCGGGGATCGATCACCAGCAGAAGATCCCCTTGCTTTACGGATTGACCTTCTTTGAAAGCGATCTGAACGATCTGACCGTCGACTCGACTCTTCAAACTCACGGTATTCGAGGCTTGCACACTCCCCAGTCCAGACAAGTAAACGGGGAAATCCCTCTGCTCGGCGGAGGCAACCGCCACCGGTATGGACGGAGGAGCGCCGCTGGCCTGCGCGGATTTGCTGGTCGCGTTGCTGCAGCCCTCGACGGCCAACAGGAGCCAGAGCGCAGCGACTAGAAAGACACTGGAAGTGAGCGGATGACGACGACGGCTTAATTTCATAAGTTCTTTCTGAATGAAGAAGCGGGCGGAAAGGCAAGCCCCAATTTTGCTCCCGAAAACAATACATCCGGCGGGCACGGAAGGCGAACGACCCGTGGCGCATGCGCGCAGTCCCTATCAATAAGACGCTTCCAGTCTAAAGTAGGGATCGAGAAATTACGCGGCTTTACAAACTTTTACATGCTTGATTCGACGGGAGATAGCCCCAAGAGGGAAAGGCCGACCGTATTTCGGTCGGCCTGATTCCGGGCGCGGAGTCTGGCGCGCAACTACGCCGCTCGTCTGGTTCGGGCTGCTTTCTGAGCTGCGCTGATGCGCCCTTCTTTGGCCTTCGTTCTAACGGCTTTCATGGCCGATGCGTGCCGCGCGGATGCACTTCGCTTTTTCGCGGCGCTGCGGGCCTGCGATGCCAACGATTTTTTCGAAGCGGCGCTGTGTCCTTTCCGCTTCAGCGCTGCCGAAGTAGCCCGGGAGCGTCGCGCCGATGGTTTACGCCTGCTTTTCGCGCGGCGGCTGTCACGCGTGGCTTGCTCCCTGGTTTTGGCGGAGGTCGTTCCTTCAGGCGGCGCCTGCAGCTTTACCCCCGCCCGGCGAGCTTTGGAAAGACCGATGGCAATTGCCTGCTTGGTAGAGGCTGCTCCGTGTTTGCCTTCCCGGATATGGTGCATTTCCTCGCGGACGAATTCTCCCGCCTGCGTGCTCGGAGATTTACCCTCCCGAGCATCTTCTTGCGCGCGCTCCAGCGTTTCTTTTTCCGGCATAACAATATCCTCCCGCGCAGAGTAGGAGGTACGGTCCCCGAAGAGAATCGAGCAGTCCTTGTAGTCAGCGAATGGATTGTTCGTAGTGTGATATTCCAGTCGGCAAAAAAGGCAGGGCTCTCACGTCAGAGGCCCCGCAGTTAAAACCGAGAACAAGGCTTCTGACGTGAGAGCGGTAGGAGAGCTTGATTAAGCCGAATGCGGTGGAGTCGCGCCTCCTGCCGTGGGCGGCGTTGCAGTTGGGGGCTTGGTCGTCCCCGGACTTGTGCTCGTGCCCGGTGTCGAAGGCATGCCATTGTTAGGCGACGTGGTTCCCGGAGATGTTGTCGATGGAGAAGAAGCACCCGGAGTCGCAGTGCCCGGAGTTGGTGTTGCTGTGCTCGGATGCGGCGTCGCCGTGCTTGGATTTGGAGTTGCGGTCCCAGGGTTCGGCGTCGCGGTGCCCGGGTTAGGGGTCGCTGTTCCTGGTGTCACGCCACTCGGAGTGCCGCTGGCGCCTTGTGTCTGCACCGTGCCGTCGCTGGCCATACACGGAGTGCTGCTTCCCGGGGCAGTGGTGCCGGGGAGCGTACTCGGCGGCTTGGCCGGAGCTCCCGGAGTGTTCTGAGAATTCGAAGGGTTGGGCGCCATACCCGGAACGGAACCAGAACCGTTGTTGACAGCAGAGCATGGAGGAATGCTTCCGGGAGCCTGCGAATCGGAGCTTCCCGTCGGTGGAGTTCCGGGCGTCGATGTTCCCGGACTCATGGTTCCCGGCGTCGACGACGAAGTCGGCGAAGGGCTCGTTTGCCCCGGAGTGTTCTGCGTTCCTGGGGTGGAAGTCGACGGACTAGCGGAGTTCGGCGTCGAGCTCTGCGTTCCGGAACCGGAAGGGCTCGAGCTTTGAGCCACAACAAACGCGGTCATTCCCAGGGCACAGCCCAGAAACATAGTCGAGAATAGTTTGCTTTTTCGCATTCTCATGATCTCCACACGAATTGCTTGTCGAATTGAGAGCATACGGTCGATGGTAAGACTCGGAAATCCGGTACAGCCCCGAGATATCCAGCCTCTACCCCTTAAATTCATTGCAATGATCCTGCTTCCGGACTCGGAAGCGAGACTTGATCGGCTCGGTCCAGCAGAGCGATGAGTTCATCGGTGGTAGCGATATCAAGCGAAGGCATCCAAGTGTGGTCGAGCCGATCCTGAACCGCATTGGAGGGATTGAACAATTTCAGTTTAACGTTATGGTCGTGCGCCCACCGCTGGAGGTACGCCAGCATTCCCAATCCGCCGCCCTCAATCGTATCTACATCGGAAAGTTCGACTACAACGACCCTTGCGGCCCGTTGAGAGAGGATGGTGTCACGCAGACGGTAAGCAGCTTCACTATGGACAATGCGCCCTACGCACTGGATAACAGCGACGTCACCGATTACCTCGACATGTATGTTGAGCATTGGGTTCCTCCGAACACCGCATGAATCAGCACGAATGATGCCGTCCATGGAAGCCTTGTTATTTGTGCAGGCTGGGAATCGGAAGACCGAAGCAAAGGAGAGAATTTAGGCGGTGATCAAGAAAAAACGAGATACAGGAACAGCAGTAGGTGCGCCCCGGGGACCGCGAGCCCGACGCCTGGTCCCCGGACCGTGCGAACCATCAAACCCGGCCGGTGAGGGCAAGCACCAGAAGAATCAGAACGATCAGACCCAAGCCTCCGCTAGGGTAGTACCCCCAGCTCCTGCTGTAGGGCCACGTTGGCAATGCGCCGATTAACAGAAGGATCAGGAGCACGAGCAGAATCGTTGACATGAACAACCTCCTTGCGGCTTCAGAAGCGCCGTCGTATCGGTCAAAGTATGCGAATTCAGTTTTGGAACGTCTCGGGTAGACGTCGTATATCCAGCAAGAAAATCTTTTGCATCTGGCCTCGCTTTCATCGTTATTACTTCACTTTGAGCAAGCCGGATGCCCACAGTCGCACGCGATCTCTGTTTCCGTTCCACCTGCTTCCTTGCAGAACTGGCTGCAATACTTCTCGCCGGCCGGCGCCATGCAGAGGCACGGGAGATGCGCGCACTTCTTGGACTCATTTGCCATTTCTTCCTCCATAGCCAGAAGGCGTGGCAGTTGCCACGCCAGCTGAAATTGTCGTCCGGCATTGTCAGATGCCCGAAGGCGCCAGTCGTTTGGCAACAATTTGAACAACCGGAAAAGACTCAGGGAGACTCCGGAAACGATAAGTGGACGCTACAGGCATCGCTGTATGTCGTGTGTTCGAGGCCGTCTATAGCGTTAAAAGCGGACGCAGTCACGAGGAAAAATGCACACTCTGGTATTGCTTGCGGTTCTGCACGGATACGTATCGATACCGCCCATTCGGACATTTCAACCCTATCCGGATGTCAAGTGCCCGTCTGGCTATTCGATCTGGTGGCCGCATGGGAAGGAATTCGACAATGACCGCTATGCTGAATGCAGGAAGCCAATCGTTGCCCAGCGCACCAGCGTCGTGAAGAAAGCGAGCTTACGGGTGAAGAACAATTCAACTTCGAAGAAGTAAAGCGGGCTTTCTACTAACTTTCGCGGCACCTAGAAAACCGACGAGCAGAACCTCCCAGTGAATCCCCTGACTACGCAACTCCTGTGGCTCCTCATTTTGTCGATACCAGTGGCCTGCGTTGCCTGGACGGTTACACACGAAGAACTGTTTCGGGAGCCGCGCGACTACTGCAAAGGCCAGAGTGAAGCTGCCAGGAGTCGGTGGCGACGGAAGTTTTTTTACCTCTTCACCTGCGAATACTGCTTCAGCCACTATGTGGCTGCGATCTTTCTATTGATCACTCGGTTTAAGCTTCTTTACCCTGACTGGCGGGGATACCTGATTTCGTTATTCGCCCTGGTCTGGATCGCAAACATGTATATGGCTGCATTCGCGCATCTGCACCTGGACATCCGCCACGAGCGGCTCGAAATCAAGTCCAAGGATCTGGATCTCCAGACCAAGACTGAAGACCTGCAGTCGGATCGCGCGGCTTAATACCAGACAAGAAAAATGGGAGGTCCGAGAGCCCTCCCATTCCATTACGTCAAATCAACGCCGCCAGCTAAAGAGACAGCATTCGCCGGAAGAAGGAACGATAGCGTTGAAATGCGACACGCAGATCTTCGGTGGAGACGCTGTCGCCACGTCCCCATTGTTGCTCGAGTTTGGTTCGTTCCCTGGAAAATGCTTCCGCGAGCTGCTGCATGGTGGAAGCTACCAGGGCATCCGCATCCTGCACGGCAGTGCGGGGCTCGTCAACGAAACCAGTCTGGATGTTGTTCCATCTCGACTGCAAGTCGCGCAGCTGATCTTCCGGAAACAGGGGGGTCGCGTCAGCGGTCGCAGGAGGTTTCGCCGTACGTTCGGAGATGTCGGTGACGGAACGATCGGAACGCGCCGGCATCTTCGCAGCATTTTCGGCTTCGTCCTGAAATTCTGTTTCAGGTGGTTGATCGGTTCGGGTTGCTGACCTGGCCAGGTCAGCGGTGGTCAATTCTTCGGTGTCATCCGTTTTTCGTAGAGGTAGCGTCATGCGCGGGCTTCCTTCCTTTCTGTGTAGTTGTCGTGGAGCAGCTGATCAAAGAGTGAACGGTAATGGACCATCGCTTTCCGCAAGCCTTCGGTAGTGGACTGGCCGCGACTGCGATCGAGGGCAATGGCGTGAGCCGCGCGGTAGTTTTCGACAACCAGGGGATGGTCGACGGAGATAATGCCGGCACGCTCTTCGAAATCCGCCACTGGATAGCCGCGCGCCTCCATCAGCTCATTCACGAGGCTGTCGGCTTTGCCTACCGATCCGCCCGGATCGTCGACGAACTGCGATTGGATGGCGTTCCACCGGTCAGAGAAATCTACCCGGCTGGCCGAGGACAAGGGACGAATGTCCAGCTTTTCGCGCTTCTTTTCGCGAAATTCCAAAACCCCCTCGCCCCGCCGAACGTTGCCTTCCTTACGGACCACTCGGTCGTATTCGGGACCGAACCGTTCGCGGAGTTCCTTGCTACGGCGATACCTCAAATACAGCCACGCGATGATGCCCACCATAAGGGCGAGGGCAATCGTAATGAAAACGACCTCTGTACGTTGGTCCATGAATTCCATCCTTTCTGATCGGGTGCGGTCGCGGATCAGATTCGGATGGAAGCGGGGAGGGTTGCACTCAGATAGGCTGGACTCTCCACGCATTCTGCGTGGAGAGCGGAAACACTGGCAACGTCAGGATATTTCTATAGGGCTATCCCCTACAGATGTTCGGCCGGCGGCGAGACTACTTGCACGATATTGTTCCGAACCGCGTACAGCACGAGCTGACTGACCGAATGGACGTCCAGCTTACGCATCAGATTCGAGCGGTGCGTTTCTGCAGTCTTCACGCTCAGGCCCAGGGCAACGGCGACTTCCTTGGTGCTCTTGCCTTCAGCGAGAAGCTGCACCACTTCTCGCTCACGAGAAGTCAGAACATCTTTGGAAACAGGCTGCTCCGGGCCGCCCTTGAGGTACGTTTCGAGAACGATTTCCGCAACCTTGGAGGTGAAGAATGTCTTCCGGCTGGCCAGCGCCTCAATTGCCGAGATGAGATCGCGACCTGCATCCGATTTCAGCAAATAGCCGCGGGCACCAGCGGCGAGTACTTCGCGAACGATTTGCTCGGACTCATGCATGGTAAGAATCAAGACTTTGACGTTCGGGTCCATGTGGACGATCTGGCGGGTGGCATCCAGGCCGTTCAACTGTGGCATCCCGATGTCGATGATCACAATATCGGGACGGAGTTTCGCAGCCATTTGCACCGCTTGGCGTCCGTCGCATGCTTCTCCGCATACCTCCAGGTTCGGGCAGCCTTGCACCATCACGCGGATTCCGTGACGAACAACCTCGTGATCATCTGCGATCAGGACTTTCGCGGGTTTCATTGAACTCCCCCCTCGTTTGTCGGAAAGTGTGACAGCTGACTGTGAAGCTTCTTAACAGACGCTTTGTGCCATCGAGAAGATCGCTTTCGCGGGAACGAAAACGAGCCTCTCGCCGGGAAAGGCTATAGCTTTCTCCGGAGGTCGCTTCGCGCTTTTCTTCTATGTTTACCGCTGGCTTGCAAGTTCATTTGCCACATCCCCGACGCAGTCTCGTCTGCGCCAAGAAGGAGCATCGTCTCGCCAACCAACGCGGGCAACAATAGGGTTTTCACTGTAGATCACGGCTGCGTATTCTGGCAGAAAACTGCAACGAATGTACACTCAAGATGGGCAACTATTCCCTGGATTTCCGGATGCCACGGGAATTTTAAATCCAGTTCAATACCGAAGCCCCGATACCGGAATGTTTTCAGGGTTGGGACATCTCGAAAAATAGCAGGTCACCTATGCCATCCTCGCCCAGACAAGTGTGCATTCATGGCCATTTCTACCAGCCGCCCCGGGAAAATCCTTCCCTGGAGTACGTCGAGGTCCAGGAGTCTGCCTACCCTTACCACGACTGGAACGAACGCATCACGTCCGAATGCTATGCGCCCAATGCCGCTTCGCGGATCATGGACGAGCAGGGCCGAATTGCCAGCATCGTAAATAACTACGCCAAGATCAGTTTCGACTTTGGACCGACACTGCTTTCGTGGCTCGAAGAGAAAGCGCCGGAGGTGTACCAGTCGATACTCGAGGCCGACCGATCGAGTCGAACGACCTTCTCGGGACATGGATCCGCGATCGCACAGGCATACAACCACGTGATCATGCCGTTGGCAAATAGTCGAGATAAGCGAACGCAAGTTATGTGGGGCGTGCGCGATTTCGAGCATCGTTTCCAGCGCAAGCCAGCAGGCATGTGGCTGCCGGAAACCGCCGTGGACCTTGAAACGCTGGAAAGACTGGCTGAGGCGGGAATCAAGTTCACAATTCTGGCCCCGCGCCAAGCAAGCCGGGTGCGGAAGATTGGATCACGAACCTGGAAGGATGTCAGCGGAGAACGCATCGATCCAACCATGGCCTATTTGCTGAAGTTGCCCTCCCGTCGAACTCTGGCGGTGTTCTTTTATGACGGCCCCATCTCCAAGGCAGTGGCTTTTGAACACCTTCTCGACAATGGGCAGCACTTCGCGGAACGCCTGGTGAGCGGCTTTTCCGAAACACGGGATTGGCCACAGTTGGTCCACATTGCGACCGACGGAGAGAGTTACGGGCATCACCATCATTTCGGGGAGATGGCGCTTTCGTACGCACTCGATCATTTAGAGAGCAGCAATCTTGCGAAGCTAACGAACTACGCGCAGTTTCTGGAAGAAAATCCGCCCACCCATCAAGTTGAGATTTTTGAGAATAGTTCGTGGAGTTGTGTGCACGGAGTCGAGCGTTGGCGATCGGACTGCGGGTGCAACTCGGGAGGGCATTCGGACTGGAACCAGGCATGGAGAGCACCGCTTCGAGCCGCGCTTGATTGGTTGCGGGATCGATTGGCGCCGCTCTACGAGGAGAAAGCGCTGCTGCTATTCAAGGATCCATGGGCGGCGCGAAACGCATACATTGACGTCGTTCTGGATCGCCGCGAAGAGAATGTTGACCGGTTCCTGGCTGAACACGCCGGCAGCGAGCTTTCTTCGGATAACAAGGTGAGAGCCCTTAAACTGATGGAACTGCAGCGTCACGCCATGTTGATGTACACCAGTTGCGGGTGGTTTTTCGATGAATTGTCCGGAATCGAGACGGTGCAAGTCATTCACTATGCAGGCCGGGCTCTGCAACTCGCGATTGAGATCTCGGGGGATTCGACCCTGGAAGACAAGTTCCTGAGCAGGTTGGCCGAGGCGAAGAGCAATCTGCCAGAACATCGGGATGGCGCCCACATTTATGAAAGCTATGTGAAGCCGGCAGTTCTCGATATTCGACGGCTCGCGGCACACTATGCGATTCGATCCGTCTTTGAAGAGTACGGGGACTGCGCGGATATTTACAGTTACCGGGCGGAGCGCATGCAGCACCGGCGCGCAGATGCCGGAAAAATGAAACTGGTGACCGGCCGGGCGCGTTTTACATCGCGCATCACGTACGAGTCGGCGATTCTTGCGTTCGGGGTTCTGCATTTGGGAGATCACAACGTCAGTGGGGGCGTACGCGAGAGCTGCAATGAGCCGGAATACGAAAATCTCGCGGAAGAGCTGCACGCAGCATTTGCGCGGGCCGCCGCTCCGGAAGTATTGAGCCTGATGCAGCATAGTTTCGACACAAATATCTATTCACTGAAGTCCCTGTTCCGCGACGACCAGAGCAAGATCCTGGACATCATTCTCGGAACAGATCTGGCGGAGGCCGAAGCCAGCTTGATGCATCAATACGAGCAGGAAGCCCCCCTGATGCGATTTCTGGCGCACCTGCACGTGGAGCAACCCAAGCTTTTCCGAACGCTGGCTGAGTTTGCATTGAACAGGCGCCTGCGGGATCTGCTGGGCAGTGAAAGCCTCACTCCGGAAAGGGTGGAAAGCGTGCTCCAGGAAGCTCGAGAGATGAAAGTGCCGCTCGACACCTCCACTCTGGAGTTCGTGATGCGTCGGCAGGCGGAGACGCGAGCGCGGGCTTTCTGGGCGAATCCGGGAGAATTGGCCGGATTGCAACGGCTTGAAACCGCGGTCCAACTCGCCCGCAGTCTTCCCTTCCCTGTGAACCTGTGGCAGGTTCAAAACCTCTGTGCTGAGAAACTGGATGGAACGTTTAGCGCGATCCAGAAAGAGGCCGAACAGGGGGATGAAGATGCAAAGACCTGGATTCAACACATCTCCACACTCGCCAAAGCGCTGGATTTGAGAGTTGCCTAACGCCGCCTGAAAATTTTCACAGCGCAAAAAAATCGCCGCGGCGACCTCGCCGCGGCCCACATTCTTTTCGTCTTCGTGACCGTACGTCAGGCGGTTCTCGCGCCCATCACGAAGTGCAGAATGAGCGAAATGACCGCGAAGACCAGCAGAAGGTGAATCAAACCTCCTGCCACATGAAACACGGTAAACCCGGTAATCCAGGCAATCAGCAAAACGACAAACAAAACGGTCCACAAACTCATAGACACCTCCACGTGCAATTAGGCGGTTATAGAACTGTCGGAAGGCAATCTCCATACTACCCATCGCGTAGCAGCAGGGAGGTTAAAGCTCTAGCTGGACTTCTTAGCACTCGTAAATCTTCTGTTTGGGAGCACGCACTGGACCGATTGGTACAGCAATCACCTGACTGGCGACGGCTCGGTTAACGTTTCCACATGAAAGCCTCGGCAAGCTATCTACCTTGAGTCTAAGCGCCGTCTTCCCTTTCAGCGAAAGAGCACACCGCGCCATGAGTGCTCGCAAGCCTGCTCTGGGGTATCGAGTCAGTCCCTCTCTCCATGGGGGTTACAGAATGAACCGGATGCAAGCCGCGCGTTTTAGGCACTAGTTTTTGTCCAACGCTTCTGGGTGAAGCAGTTGCGCCGTCTCAGTTAGCGGTGCTCAAATTTCAGGGAGTGGCTTATGCGAATTGCGCAGGTTGCGCCATTGTACGAGTGTGTTCCGCCCAAGCTGTACGGGGGCACAGAAAGGATTGTTTCTTACCTGACAGAAGAACTGGTCCGGCAAGGTCATGATGTAACTCTTTTCGCAAGCGGAGACTCCCTCACCAATGCCAAACTAGTCCCAATCTGCCCTAAGGCGTTGCGGCTGGACACGCATTGCATCGATCAGATGGCGCACCATATTCGCATGCTGGAAGCTGTGGTCGCTCACCAGAACGAGTTCGACCTGCTTCATTTTCATATCGACTATCTGCATTTTCCTTTGGCACGGATCATGGGCTGGACGACGCTCACGACCTTGCACGGACGCCTTGATATTGCCGACCTGGTTCCGTTGTATCGGGACTTTCAGGATATGCCCGTCTCATCAATTTCCAACTCGCAGCGGGAGCCACTTCCTTGGTTAAACTGGCAGGGAACGGCTTATCACGGCTTGCCGAGGAACCAATATGAGTTCAGCGCAAAACCCAAGGGCTATCTCGCTTTTCTCGGCCGCACGTCCCCCGAGAAAGGACTGGACGATGCGATCGCGATCGCTCAGAAAGCGGGCATGCCGTTAAAAATCGGCGCCAAGGTTGACAACGCGGATCTGGAGTATTTTGAAGGACACATTAAGCCTCTCATCGAACAGTCAGATATTGAGTTCCTGGGAGAAATTGGTTTTCCGGAGAAGAACGAATTGTTAGGCGGAGCCGAGGCTTTGCTGTTCCCTATCCGCTGGCCCGAACCTTTTGGCATCGTGATGATTGAGGCACTGGCTTGTGGAACACCTGTGATTGCTTATTCCCAGGGATCGGTGCCCGAAGTTCTCGAGCATGGCGTCACGGGACTGCTGACGTCCGATATCGAGGGCGCAACCAGGGCGGTTGCGAATATTGGCACAATCAGCCGGTCGGGATGCCGCCAACGATTTGAAGAGCGCTTTACTTCTGAAGTGATGTGCTCGCAATATTTGCGAATGTATCACGCTCTCTTGCGACAGGAGGGAGAGGGTATTCGGGAATCGAATGGAGTTCGTATTGTTTGATGTCAGCGTCAAAACCGAATTCTATGTAACCACCGGGTGGCCACCCGTCGAGGAGCGCATTCGCGTTCTGAAGTACGGGCAGATGTTTGCCGTTTTCGACCGCTACGGCAATATTCGGGCTTCCGGACTGGGCGAGCATGGCATCTACTACCGGGGAACCCGTTACCTGTCCCGCCTGGGCATCTCCCTGGGGGAAACACCGCCTCTTTTTCTCAGTTCAGGGGTACGCTCGGACAACTCGCTATTTTCCGCCGATCTCACAAATCTTGATCTGTTCAACGAAGACCAGGTGGTCTTGAGACGCGGCACGCTGCACCTGGTTAGATCGCGACTGCTGTGGGAAGGGGCTTGTTACGAGCAATTGCGGCTGACCAACTACGGATCGGCCCCCGTGCGTCTTCCGCTACGAATTGAGTTTGGGGCAGATTTTGCCGACGTGTTCGAAGTGAGAGGAGTGAAACGAGCACAGCGCGGGGAGCGTTTGCCCCCTGTGGTTGAGCCCGATCGCGTGCAATTGCTATACCGGGGTCTCGACGATGTGGTGCGATGTACAACGGTTTGTTGCTCTCCAGTTCCAGATGAGATCTCACCTTCGCACTTGGTGATCAACAGCGATCTCGGACCCCGAGAAACTGTCAAATTTCAATTCACAGTGCAGTGCGATGAATCGAAGTTTGGGACGGTGGAGAACTTCGATCGAGCCTTATCCGCCGTCGCTGCCGATTTACAGGGTGTGCAGAGCGAAGTCTGTGACATTCACACTTCCAACCCGGAACTGGACAACTGGCTCAATCGCTCGTTCTCAGATGTTCATATGATGATGGTGGGCAATCCCGAAATTGACTACCCGTATGCGGGAGTGCCCTGGTTTAGCACCGTGTTTGGACGGGATGGAATTATCACCGCGCTGGAATGCCTGTGGCTCAATCCGCGCATCGCGCGGGGGGTGCTGCAATATCTGGCCACCACCCAGGCCCAGGATCTGGATTCGGAAGCGGAGGCCGAGCCGGGCAAAATCGTGCATGAAACTCGCCACGGTGAGATGGCCGCTTTGGGGGAGGTTCCCTTTCGCCGTTACTACGGTAGCGTTGACGCCACTCCCTTGTTCATCATTTTGGCGGGAGCTTTTTACCACCGGACCGGAGACCTCGACCTGGTCCGGGCATTGTGGCCACACATCGAACTGGCGCTTTCCTGGATTGATGTTTATGGCGACCGGGATGGTGATGGGTTCGTCGAATATCAACGGCAATCAGAAAAGGGACTAATCCAGCAAGGGTGGAAAGACTCCAATGACTCCGTATTTCACGCCGACGGGTCTCTGGCGGAAGCTCCGATAGCCTTATGCGAGGTCCAGGCTTACGTTTACGGCGCTAAAAAGGCAGCAGCCTCGTTGGCGTCTTCCATGGGAGATAAAACGCGTGCACAACTCCTCGAATCTGAGGCGGCAGCGCTTCGGGAGGAATTCGAACGTAAATTCTGGTGCGAAGATCTTTCGACTTATGCACTGGCGCTGGACCGGGACAAGCGGCCATGCAGGGTTCGTACCTCGAACCCGGGCCACTGTCTATTCACCGGAATTGCCACACCGGAACATGCCAATAGAGTCGCCCATACTCTATTCGGCGAAGACTGTTTTTCTGGTTGGGGTGTGCGAACGGTCAGCTCCAATGAACGAAGATACAATCCGATCTCTTATCACAACGGTTCCGTCTGGCCCCACGATAGCGCAATGTTCGCCGCAGGACTCGCAAGGTACGGTTTCACTCAGCAGGCAGGGGAGCTGTTCGATTCCTTGTTTGAGGCCAGTGGCTTCTTTGAAATGAACCGGCTGCCCGAACTCATTTGCGGGCTGCATCGCCGTTCCGGGGAAGGTCCGACGCTCTACCCGGTTGCCTGCTCGCCTCAAGCCTGGTCCGCGGGCGCGTCCTTCATGCTCTTAAAGGCGACGTTGGGACTGTCTATCGACTGCGGCCGGCACCAGGTCACATTCAACCAGCCCTGCTTACCCAAGTCGACAAATTCGTTGCGAATCGAAGGGCTGGGAGTGGGTCATGCTTCAGTGAACGTCTCCCTTACGCGCGGACCTAAGCAAATCGATGTAGAGGTTACCGACAAGACCGGGGACATTGAAGTGCTCATTCAACAGTAGCTGCGGCGACAGTGGTTTGACTTAAGGCACATCTCTTTTTCTTCTACCCTCTGCTCCCGATTCACTTCTCACATCGAAACCCCGATCGTAACTGTGTCAGGGATTACGGCAATCAAGACTGCGTTCTGATGTTTTCAATCCCGCAAGGGAAGCTCAATCATCCCAAATCTGGAGGCCCTATGGCGCAAGACACTCTGCAAACGCTGTATTTGAACGAACTGAAAGACATCTACAGTGCCGAACAGCAACTGGTAAAAGCACTTCCGAAAATGGCGAAAAGCGCCGAGTTTCAAGAACTCAGCGACGCATTTACAAACCACCTGGAGGAGACGAAAAATCACGTCACGCGATTGGAGCAGATCTTCAAATCGCTGGGCGAGAACCCCAAGGGGAAGAAATGCGTAGGTATGGAAGGGCTAGTGGAGGAAGGCTCCGAAGTAATTGACGAATATGAGGGAGCTGTCCTTGATGCTGGTCTGATCTCCGCAGCTCAGCGTGTGGAACACTACGAAATGGCGGCATACGGATCGGTCTGCGCTTATGCAGAACTGCTCGGTCGTTCAGAAGACCTAAGCCTCCTAAAAGAAACGCTGGAGGAGGAAAAGCTGGCAGATGAGAAGCTGACCGAACTTTCAGAAACTGCCAACCAGAACGCGATCACGGGGGAGACCGAGGAGGAAGAGGCTCGTTCACCGCGATCCGCAACGCGTTCCAAGAAAACCAGGTCGGCGGCGTAACTGATTCAACTCCAAGGCGACGAATCGATCGTGACTCGGCCCTCGGCAGTGATCTAGCTGCCGGGGGCCATCATCGTTTCGATCGCCATCATGAGTTCGCGGGAAACCTCGGATTTTGTTACGTAGGCATTCGCCCCCGCGCTAAGCGCGGCCTGCTTCATCAGAGACGGTTCGTGCTGGCTTAAAATCACCATTTTCGATTGGGGCGCCTCGTTCCGAATCAGCTGTGCCGCCTCCAGTCCGTTCAGGCGCGGCATGGTAATGTCGAGCACCACCACATCCGGATTGAGTTCCCTGACCCTTTCGACTGCATCCTGACCGTCGGTCGCTTCCCCGCAGACCTCCCACTCCGCATGGGACTCGAGAAGAGAGCGCAATCCCCGGCGGAAGATCTCATGGTCGTCGGCAATCAAAATTCGGATGGGCATCGCCTTGTTAGATGTACTCAAATGGCTATGTCGCAGTATATTCACAATTACAACTACTCAACAAGTGCGCCGGGCAGCAGCATTCACCAATTTGCGGCTTCACGCAGTAGCTAGTTCGCGGTCGCGAGACTGCTCAGCCACCGGAATGATGACCTCCACGATCGTGCCTGGATTCGCGTTCGATAATCGCAAAGCACCACCAAATTCTTCAACTCGCTGCCGCATACCTCCGATGCCGACGCCGACGTTGCCGGGTCGAAATCTCATGGTGCCTTCATCGAGACCTTTGCCGTTGTCACGAATTTCGACTGCCACACTCTCCGGATTTCGGATGAGAGTCACGGAGCTATGCGATGCTTCCGAATGCCGAAAAACATTGGTCAGCGCTTCCTGAATGATACGGAAAATTGCCGTTTCAAATCGCGCTGTAAGGCGTGGGAAGCTGGCAGGTTTTACCTCCAAAGAGGTCTCAATCCCACTGCGCTTCATCATCCCTTCCAGGTACCAACGCAGGGCTGAGACAAGTCCAACTTCGTCGAGCAAAGGAGGATGGAGGAGATGCGACATGGTCCGCACTTGCTGAAGAGCACGATCAATACTCTTGCTGGCTTCCTCTGCGGACTGATCTTTTGCATCTCCTCCCTGCTGATGAAGAATGCCATCCACGGTCATTTTTGCGGCCGCGAGATCCTGGCCTAAACTATCGTGCAGTTCGCGGGCGATCCGGCGGCGTTCTTCGTCCTGCATGCGCATGAGTCGGCTGGAGAGCTGGCGAAGGGCTTCGGTTCGCTCTTCCACAAGTTTTTCGAGCGTAGCCGCATTTTCCCGAATAGATTGCTCGAGAAGCTTGCTGTCGTGGATATCCGAGCATGTGCCGTACCAGCGGACAACTTCCCCATTGTGATCGCGAATGGGAATCGCCCGCGCTCTAAACCAGCGGTATTCCCCCAGTTTGGCCCGGAGACGATACTCCGCCTCATACAGTTCGCCGGATTTCGTAGACAGTGCCCAGCGGCTCGCGGTCTCCTCCCGGTCTTCCGGATGAATAAACTCAATCCAGCCATGACCGTTGGCCACCTGAGAATTCGAACCGGTGAATTCAAAGAATCGGTCGCTGATGTAGTCGCGATACCCGTCGCCCTGACTGCTGAAAATGATATCGGGGGCGGTTTGCAGGATGGCGTCTAACTGTTCGTTCTTGCGATTCAGCTGGGCGTTTAGCAGCTCCAAAGCTTCCGCCTTGTGCTCCAGTTCCTGCGTGCGATCAGCGACGCGCTGTTCCAGTTCACGATTGAGTTGCCACAGTTGTTGGGCCTTGCGATGGAGTTCGGCAAATACACTTACCTTCGCCCGCAGCAGCTCAGGGATGACGGGAACGGAGATGTAGTCGACCGCGCCCCGCTCGTAACCCTTTAAGCGGTCGAGATCTGTCAAGTGAACGGCAGATACGAAGATGATCGCGGTCCTGTGAAATCGGGGATGCTGGCGAATCATGCTGGCCAGTTCGAAGCCGTCGATTTCGGGCATGCTGACGTCCATGAGCACGACTGCGACGTCCATTTTCAGAAGATACTCGAGCGCCTCTCTCCCTGAAGTTGCCTTGACCAGGTTCTCATCCAGCTCTCCCAGGATAGCTTCGTAGCTCAATAGCTTCGCGGGCTGATCATCCACCATCAGGATGTTCACCCTGTCTTTGCTGCTCATCGAGCCTCCATCGAGCGTGTGCATAGCGACGCTGCCACCTTATCTGTGCAGCCACATACGAAGGGCAGAAAGAAGTTGGTCGGTGTTGACCGGCTTGGCCAAGTATTCAGAAGCACCGGCTTCCAGGCATTTCTCGCGGTCCCCTTTCATGGCTTTCGCCGTGAGGGCAACGATTGGAAGACGCCTGAAGGATGAGTTTTCACGAATAACCTGCATCGTTTCATAACCGTCCATTTCCGGCATCATGATGTCCATTAACACAATTGCGATGTCGGGAGTGGATTCGAGGGTACTGATTGCCTCGCGTCCGGTGCCGGCGCTCAAAACGGTCATGCCGCGTCGCTCCAGCACGCTGCTAAGCGCGAAGATGTTGCGCACGTCATCATCGACGATCAGGACTTTTCTGCCAACCAGCGCCTCATCCGACCGGTGCAGGCGATCAAGCATGGTTTGCTTTTCGGACGGCAGATGAGCGATCACCCTGTGCAGGAAAAGCGCCGTTTCATCCAGCAAGCGCTCGGGCGATTCCACCCCCTTCACGACAACGCTGCGGGCGAGCGTATGCAACCTCGCATCTTCCTCGGGTGACAACTCCTTGCCAGTGAAAACGACTACGGGCAATTCCGACAGCGAGGGGGTGTCGCGGATGCACTCAAGAATTTCGAAACCCGACATGTCCGGCAGACGCAGGTCGAGCACCATGCAATCGTAAGTCTGCTCGTTGAGGGCTTGCAGAGCGTCTTTGCCGGTGGCGGCCACAGAAATGTCGACATCATCGTGGCCGAGCAGAGTTTGGATAGTCAACTGTTCGGCCTGATTGTCCTCGACAATCAACAGTCGCTTGCGCCGGGGGCTCGAATACTCCTTGATCTTGCTGAGCGCCATCGTGATGCCTTCCGGGGTAGTCGGCTTGGTGATGAAGGAAAACGCGCCCCGGGCAAGGCCCTGCTGCTTGTCTTCGTCTAGGGTCAGCATCTGCACCGGAATGTGCCGAGTTGACGGGTCCTGCTTCAAGTGATTGAGAACTGTCCACCCCAGCATGTCGGGCAGAAACACGTCGAGTGACACGGCGGTGGGATGGTACTCGCGGGCGAGGGCGAGTGCTTCCATGCCGTGGTTGGCGACCAGGACTTTGAAACCTTTGTCATGAGCCAGGTCGACCAGGAGACGAGCGTAGTGCGGATCGTCTTCGACGATCAATAACGCCGCGTCCTCAGGCTGGACTTCCGCCCTGTCATCGGCGATCGATTCCAGAGGCTGTTCGGTGACGTTGACCGCCGACAACTGCAACGGCGAAGCCGACCCAGTGGTCTTCCGATCCTTCACCGGAACACCCGACGATGGGCCGGCATAAGTCTGGGGCAAATACAGGGTGAAGGTGCTTCCCTGACCCATAATGCTGCGCAGCTGAATTTCTCCGCCCAGTAGGCTGGCTAATTCACGGCTAATGGCCAGACCGAGTCCGGTTCCTCCGTACTTGCGGCTGGTCCCGGCGTCTGCCTGCTGGAACGCTTCGAAAATGATGCGCTGCTTTTCGGCTGGAATGCCAATGCCGGTATCGCTGACCTCAAAAGCCACTACGGAAGCCGCCTTCGCCAGCACCGGGTGGTCTTCGCTCCAGCCGTTGCTAGCTAGCGAAACCGACAACCGAACACCGCCCTGCTCGGTGAACTTGAAGGCATTCGACAGCAGGTTTTTGAGAACCTGCTGCAGGCGCTTCGAGTCGGTTACCAGACTGCGACCAAGACGGTGATCGCTGACCACCTCAAAGGACAATCGCCGGTTTTCCGCTTCGTGACGGAACGGACGCGCGACCGTATCCAGCATGCCTGCAAAGAACACCTCGTCCGCTTCGACCGAGACGGTGCCCGATTCGATCTTCGAAAGATCGAGAATATCGCTGATGAGGTTCAGCAAGTCCGTGCCCGCGCCATGGATGGTGCGCGAGAACTCAACTTGTTTGGGAGTGAGATTGCCATCCGGATTATCAGCGAGTTGCTGTCCCAGAACCAGGATGCTGTTGAGCGGGGTGCGCAACTCATGCGACATGTTCGCGAGAAACTCGGACTTATACTTCGAGGTAAGAGCCAATTCCTTGGCCTTCTCTTCCAGCGCGCGACGAGCCTGCTCGATTTCGCGGTTCTTGCGTTCCACTTCGACGTTCTGTTCGGCAAGCTGCTGTGCCTTGAGGGCAAGCTGTTCGTTGGTCTGCTGCAACTCCTTCTGCTGCGTCTGTAGTTCAGCCGCCAACTGTTGCGACTGCTTCAGCAGGCCTTCGGTCTGCATGGTGGCTTCAATACTGTTGAGCACGATGCCGATGCTCGAAGTCAACTGCTCGAGGAATGCCAGGTGCGAAGCTGTAAAGAAGCTGAGAGAAGCCAGTTCGATTACGGCTTTCACGTGGTTTTCAAACAGCACGGGCAACACCACGACGTTCCGCGGAACGGCCTCAAAGAGGCTGGAGCGTATCGGAACGGTTTGAGGCGGCAGATCGGAGACAACAATGCGCCGTTTCTCGGAAGCGCACTGGCCAACCAAACCCTCGCCGCTCTTCAACCGGCGCAGATGGCCGTCCTCTCCGTCTCCGGCGAAGGCTGCGAGGAGAACCATGCTTTCCTCGCTCTCCATCTGGTAGATCATTCCCTGCTGCGCATTCACGAGGGGCACCAATTCGGAAAGAAGCCTGCGTCCGACCGTGGTCAGATCGCGTTGGCCTTGCAACATTCCGGTGAAACGGGCGAGGTTGGTTTTCAACCAGTCCTGTTCGGTGTTGCGATCCGTGGTGAGACGCAGGTTGTCGATCATCGTGTTGATGTTGTCTTTGAGCTCTGCAACTTCGCCGCGCGCTTCAACCTGAATGGAACGCGTCAGATCGCCCTTGGTAACCGCGGTGGCGACCTCGGCGATGGCACGCACCTGGTTGGTAAGATTGTCGGCCAGCAGGTTGACGTTGCCCGTCAAATCCTTCCAGGTGCCGGCCGCGCCCGGGACATTGGCCTGACCGCCAAGCCGGCCTTCGACGCCGACTTCACGGGCCACGGTCGTAACCTGGTCGGCAAAAGTCGCGAGCGTGCCGGTCATGTTGTTAATGGTCTCTGCGAGAGCAGCGACCTCGCCTTTGGCATTGACCGTCAGTTTCTGCGTGAGTTCCCCGTTTGCGACGGCAGTCACAACTTTCACAATGCCGCGGACCTGCTCGGTCAGGTTAGCGGCCATGACGTTGACGTTGTCCGTGAGGTCTTTCCACGTGCCGGCGACGCCCGGCACCTGCGCCTGGCCGCCGAGTTTGCCCTCGGTCCCGACTTCGCGGGCCACGCGGGTTACCTCAGCAGCGAACGCATTAAGCTGATCCACCATCGTATTGATGGTGTTCTTGAGTTCAAGAATTTCACCCTTCACATCGACCGTGATTTTGCGCGACAAGTCGCCGCGGGCCACAGCAGTCGTGACCTCGGCGATGTTGCGAACCTGAGCGGTCAGGTTTCTCGCCATCGCGTTCACAGAATCTGTCAGATCCTTCCATGTTCCGGCAACGCCCGGCACGTTGGCCTGTCCACCCAACCGCCCTTCGGTACCGACCTCGCGAGCTACGCGCGTGACTTCGGCCGCGAATGAACGCAACTGCTCAACCATCGTGTTCAGCGTTTCTTTGAGCTGCAGAATCTCGCCACGGACATCGACGGTAATCTTCTTCGAAAGATCGCCAGTCGCAATGGCGGTGGCTACTTCTGCGATATTGCGCACCTGGCCGGTAAGATTGCTGGCCATGAAGTTGACGTTATCGGTGAGGTCTTTCCACGTGCCGGCTACCCCGGGAACTTCGGCCTGACCGCCGAGTTTGCCTTCCGTACCGACTTCGCGTGCCACGCGCGTGACTTCGCCGGCGAACGCGTTCAGTTGGTCCACCATCGTGTTGATGGTGTTCTTCAGTTCGAGAATTTCACCCTTCACGTCGACTGTGATCTTGCGCGACAAGTCGCCGCGAGCTACCGCGGTGGTGACTTCTGCGATGTTGCGCACCTGCGCGGTCAGATTGCCGGCCATGGAATTGACGGAGTCCGTTAAGTCTTTCCAGGTTCCACCGACTCCCGGAACCTGTGCCTGGCCGCCTAGTTTTCCTTCCGTGCCGACTTCGCGGGCTACGCGCGTCACTTCGCCGGCGAACGCGTTCAACTGGTCCACCATCGTGTTGATGGTGTTCTTCAGTTCCAGAATTTCGCCCTTCACGTCGACCGTAATCTTGCGCGATAAGTCTCCGCGGGCCACAGCCGTAGTCACCTCGGCGATGTTACGAACTTGGGCAGTGAGGTTGCTGGCCATGGAGTTTACGGAATCGGTCAAATCCTTCCATGTTCCGGCAACACCCGGGACCTGCGCCTGCCCACCAAGACGCCCGTCGGTGCCGACTTCGCGCGCGACCCGCGTAACCTCGGAAGCGAAAGAGCGCAACTGGTCCACCATCGTGTTGATGGTGTCTTTCAGTTCAAGGATTTCGCCCTTCACATCGACCGTAATCTTGCGTGACAAATCGCCACGGGCAACAGCGGTTGCGACCTCGGCGATATTGCGGACCTGACCGGTCAAGTTGCTGGCCATCAGGTTTACGTTGTCGGTGAGATCCTTCCACGTTCCAGCCACTCCGGGCACCTGCGCCTGCCCGCCCAACTTTCCTTCCGTACCGACTTCGCGGGCAACGCGCGTGACTTCCCCGGCGAAACCGTTCAGCTGATCGACCATCGTGTTGATGGTGTTCTTCAGTTCCAGAATCTCGCCTTTGACGTCGACGGTGATTTTGCGCGACAAGTCTCCGCGCGCCACAGCAGTCGTGACCTCGGCGATGTTGCGAACCTGCCCGGTCAAATTGCCAGCCATGGAATTTACCGAGTCGGTGAGATCCTTCCACGTGCCGGCAACCCCAGGCACGTTGGCCTGGCCGCCCAGTCGCCCTTCCGTACCCACTTCGCGGGCAACGCGCGTTACTTCGCCGGCAAACCGGTTCAACTGGTCGACCATGGTGTTCAATGTTTCTTTCAACTGGAGAATCTCGCCGCGCACGTCGACCGTGATCTTCTTGGAAAGGTCACCGCTCGCGATCGCCGTCGCGACATCGGCAATGTTGCGGACCTGGCCGGTGAGGTTGCTGGCCATCAGGTTGACGTTATCCGTAAGATCCTTCCACGTACCCGCAACTCCCGGCACCTGCGCCTGCCCGCCGAGCTTGCCTTCGGTGCCGACTTCGCGGGCCACGCGAGTCACTTCGCCGGCAAACGCGTTTAACTGGTCGACCATCGTGTTGATGGTGTTCTTGAGTTCGAGAATTTCGCCTTTGACGTCGACCGTGATTTTGCGCGACAAGTCGCCGCGCGCCACGGCGGTGGTCACTTCGGCGATGTTGCGCACCTGCGCCGTCAGGTTTCCAGCCATTGCGTTCACCGAGTCGGTAAGATCCTTCCATGTGCCTGCCACGCCCGGAACGACAGCTTGACCTCCAAGTTTTCCGTCGGTGCCGACTTCGCGGGCCACGCGCGTCACTTCCGAAGCGAACGATCGGAGTTGATCCACCATCGTGTTGATGGCTTCCTTGAGCTGGAGAATTTCGCCGCGAACGTCGACCGTGATCTTGCGTGACAAGTCTCCGCTGGCGACGGCGGTGGCGACTTCAGCGATGTTGCGCACCTGGCCAGTCAGATTGTTCGCCATCAGGTTGACCGAGTCGGTTAAATCTTTCCACGTGCCCGCCACACCCGGCACTTGCGCCTGTCCGCCAAGCTTTCCATCGGTGCCGACTTCTCTCGCAACGCGCGTCACCTCCGCAGTAAAGATGCCAAGCTGTTGAATCATCGTGTTGACGATGCTGGCGGAGCGAAGGAACTCACCTTCGAGTGGTCGCCCGTCCACGTCCATGCGAACGGTTTGTGTCAGGTTTCCCTGCGCGACCGCGGCGATGGCTCGCGTTACTTCGGCGGTGGGACGAAGAAGGTCTTCAACAAGTGTGTTGACCGATACCTCGATTTGGCCCCATGCGCCACGAGATTCGTGAAAGCGAGTTCGTTCGCGGGTCTTGCCCTCCTTGCCAACCGCCTTCCCAACTCGTTTCAACTCCTGCGCCATTTGCTCGTTCGCGGCAACGATTTCGTTGAACGTATCGGCTATTTTTCCCTCGAGGCCGGTCCACGCCCCAGGCAAGCGCACCGAAAAATCTCCATCCCTCATGGTTTGAAGACCAGCAAGAATGACGGCGAGGCTCGGCCCCTCGCTAACGCTGGACCCTCCATTGTTGTTTTTGGGGTTGGGATTCGGAGTGGATTCCGGTTCTGCGGTTGCCGTGGCAAGGCTTTGCGAGTTTCTCTTCATGTGCGCCTACTCGAGTCCGATCACAAAAAGTACCGCGCTGTCGAAAATCGACAACCAATTCGCCGAATTTGCAGTGGGGGAGGAAGGACTCCACCTTAGCGCGGAAGACAGGGGAGTCCTCAAAAAAGGGATAACACGTATAAAGACAATGCGCTCTACAGTAATTGCTGTACCAGCGGCAGCCCTTCCGGCAAGAAAAGATGAAGGTAAATTCTTTCAACACTATTAGTTCCGAGGCCCCGAGCCGCAACTTTTCGTGGCGCGCACGATCCGCGTGAGAAATATCACTCCACAAGCCTGTCTCCTGGCCGTGGACGATTTACAGCGAAGACTCGATAGCGAGCGTCGTTCCCGTCCTATAGCGTTCACGCCAGCTAACAAACGCGTGCAGGAGAATGTTTATGGCGGGCAAGAATACGGCGGTTTTCGGAATTTACCCAGCATATGCAAGTGTCGAAGGCGCGGTAGATGCTCTGAGGGCGGCGGGCTTCCGCAGCACCGACATTTCGGTTCTGTTTCCCGAAAACGTTGGGACTAAGGATTTCGCACACGAGAAGGGGACGAAAGCTCCCGAAGGTGCGTCGGCTGGCGCCGGAACTGGCGCGGTTGTCGGCGGTGCGCTGGGATGGTTAGCCGGCATCGGTGCACTCGCCATTCCCGGTATCGGTCCGTTCGTGGCAGCGGGCCCGATCATGGCTGCACTCGCGGGCGTTGGGGTTGGGGGCACGGTGGGAGGAATTGCCGGAGCTCTGATTGGGCTGGGTATCCCTGAATACGAAGCAAAGAGGTACGAAGGTCGAGTCAAGAGTGGCGGCATTTTGTTATCGGTGCATAGTGATAATTCCGACTGGACCAGGAAGGCGAAAGACGTCCTGGAGCGTACGGGAGCGCAGGACATAGCCTCCGCTGGCGAAGCCGGTGCCGACTTCATGAAAACCGACAAGCCAATGCCCCGTGCGAGCTAGTTTCGTGGGAAAGACAACGGCGGGTGGTGTTCTTCTGTGCAGACGGAGCAATCACCCGCCGAGTCGTCTAAGAAGCGACCTTCGGCGGCTTTCGCAACTCGGTAAACGCCAGTGAATGAGTTCGTCAGTATTTGGATTAGCAATCGAACTGGACTCCGGCCGAATGCCTCCTACAAATAGTTCACGCAAATCCTTCTTTTCTTCTCTAGGCCCGGGAATAATTACGGGCGCCTCCGATGATGATCCCAGCGGGATCGGCACCTATTCACAAATTGGCGCGCAATTCGGTTACGGCATGCTGTGGACCATGCTGCTCTCCTATCCACTCATGTCGGCGTTTCAAGAAATATGCGCACGAATTGGGCGGGTGACCGGACACGGCATCGCCAGGAACATAAGGGTTCGGTATCCCAACCTGTTGTATGGCGTGGTCGCACTCATGGTTTTTGCAAACATTTTCAATCTCGGCGCAGATCTTCAAGCGATGGACGCTGCGGCGCGGCTGCTCGTGAAGGGTCCGCCCATTTTGTTTGGCCTCGTCCTGGGAGCATTCTCGGTCGGCGCGCAACTCTTCACCCCTTACAGCAGGTATGTGAAATATCTGAAGTGGTTGACCCTCTCGCTTTTCGCTTATGTGATCGCGGCATTTTCCGTGCACGTTTCCTGGAACGATGTCGTTTCGCACACCTTGATACCGCATGTGTCTCTCAGCCAGCCTTCTCTGGTTGCCTTGGTGGCGGTCCTGGGGACAACCATCAGCCCCTACTTGTTTTTCTGGCAAGCCTCTCAAGAAGTGGAGGAGGTGAAGGCGCACCGGGGAGAAAAACCGTTGCGGCGTGCTCCCGGCCATGCTCTGGTTCAGCTCAAGCGCATACGCACTGACACTTACGTGGGAATGGCATTTTCCAACCTGATTGCGTGGTTCATCATTCTCACGACGGCGGCAACTCTTCATGCTTCGGGCAGAACGGACGTCGGCACCGCCGCGGATGCGGCAAGAGCGCTCCAACCCCTCGCCGGGAAGTGGGCCTTCTTTCTTTTTTCTGCGGGAATTATCGGAACCGGCTTGCTGGCAATTCCAGTGCTCGCAGGCTCAGCCGCCTATGGCCTCGGCGAAGCGCTGAAGTGGGATGTCAGTCTTGAGAGTAAGCCCGGAGATGCAAAGAAATTCTATGCGGCCATTGTTGTCTGTACCCTGCTGGGAGTCCTGCTCAATTTTTCATCGCTCACTCCCATGAAAGCCCTGTTCTGGGCGGCGGTGCTCAATGGAATCGCCGCCGTACCCCTCATGATCGTGATCATGGTCGTTGCCAGCAGCCGGAAAACGATGGGTCAGTTTGTGCTGTCACCGTACCTGAAGGCGGTGGGCTGGGCGGCAGCCGCCCTGATGACGGGTGTATGCGGTGCGCTGATATTTGTTCCAAAAACTTAAAGCGTGCCACCCGACTTCTGGCAGACATGCTCGTCCCATCAGGACGATCCACCTCTCGAATCGCTGTAATATCCCGTTCTCGTCAGGACACGGAGTTTACGGCGGCCGGAGTCGTAAGCCTGTACATCAATTCCATGAAATGCATGCCCGGTCGAGGTGCTGGACGATTTGTAGCCGATGACATATTGGCTGCGGATCGCGGATGCAATCGTACGCGTGATCGAATCCACTTCTTGAACGTCACTGGGAAAGTATGCCGTGCCACCAGTTTTCTGACTGAGGGTTTCCAGCGCCCGGATGGTGGAGTTTTCTCGCTTGGCGGGATTCGTGAGTGCAATCACGTACACGACCGGACTGTCTTTTTGCTGCAGTTGCTGCAAGGTCTCTTCCAGAGTTTCCTGGCTGGCATTGTCCCCACCATCAGTGACCACCAGCAGAATGCGCTTCTGCAGAGTGGTCTGTTGCTTCATATGCAGGGCCGATGCCACGACCGCATCATAGAGAGCCGTACTTCCCCGCGTCTCGATTCTTTCCAGCGCGGCTTTCAGCTTCGCCTCATCATTTGTGAAATCCTGGTCAAGGTAGTATTCCTCCCCGAAATTCACGACGAAGATTTCGTCATGGGGATCCGTCGAACGAATCAGGTTGAGGGCGGCCTGATTGACCGCGGCTCGCTTGGGCAGCATTGATCCGGAATTATCGATCAGAATACCCAACGCGACCGGCACATGCTCCTGATGAAATGAAGTAATCTGCTGCGGCTTGCCGTCCTCGAACACCTGGAATCCGGACCGCCCGAGATTGGGGACAAGGTTGTTCTGCTGATCGACGACCGTGGCGTGCAAGACAACTTCCTCAACCTGTTTTCGAAATACAAATTGGCCGGCATCACTCTGAACTGACGAGTCGGCAGCACCTTGAACTGACGAATCGGGAGGACCCGCCTCAGGGTTTTCGGGAGTAATGCCGCTGTCTGGCGTAATGGGTGTCGAGGTCGATGGCGGCGTGTTCTGCACCTGCCCCCAGGCAAGATTTGACAGAAAGGTGCTGAGGCAGAAAAGAACGGCGATCGTCAAAAACGATCGCAAAAGTCCAGGGTTCGATGCATACCGGACTTCAGAAGCCCCCTCCTCGCGTCGACCAAAGAACAGGCTCATCCCCACCCTTCTCCTTTGTGGACGATGGATGGATGAGGAGGAGTATTTCTATGGTTGTGCCGTCACAGATGGGCGCTTGATGCCTACAGGAAAGGCTCTAGATGACAAAGACGGCAGGTGTCACCTGCCGTCTTTCCTTGGGGGAGCGGCTTCAAATTCACAAATTTTTCTTCAAAAGCAGGAGGTCACCGGCGAAATTTGGCCCGAAACTACCCGGTTGAAATAGGTGACGTTGTCCGGAGCATTGTAGGACCCATTGGCGCCAAGACTCTGATGCTGCCACTTGACAAGGCCATAGGGCTTGGCCACATGGAACTCCTCCTTGTTCAAGCAATTGGCATAGTTGGAGTCGCAACTGTAGCGGTAGCTAATCACCAGGGTCTGGAGATTATTCGGGAGCTGGCCTCCCAGGGACTCCTTGTAGGGTCCCCAAACCTCGTTGATGACGTGCCCAAGGTTCTTGGTCGTGAATGTGCTGCAGTCGGAATGAATCTCGTAGGAAGAGTCGCTGATCTTTACGCTCGAACCCGGGTAGCCTCCCGCCGCAAAGCGCGGCACGAGAGGCAAGTTGTATTTTCCGAGCCGCGGGCTGTGGAACACTTTGAAAGTGCGGGGGTTTTGCCAGTCGAGTTCGGTCACCCACAGATAAATGTACTTGCTATCGAACAACTGGATATCCCAGGGGAACCCGGATGCCGCCTTCGTCCAATAAAGACGATTGGATGTCTTGCTGGTATACAAAGGATTCGCCGTGCCAGCCATGTGATGATCCACGCTCAATGTGGAATGCATGGTCATCCACGAGAGCATGTCGTAGGTCAGGGTCGTTGTCGGCTTGGCTACTGGCTGAAGGTCCGGGGCGGCGGGGTTGGTCGAGTTGACTCCGCAGCCGACCAGGCACACTGAGAGAGCGAGAAGAACCAGGAAGTACTTCATCAACTACGTCCTTCGAAAAGGGAGTTGCGGTTCCTGCAGTGAAGACAGTAGTTGATATTTTGCTAATACAGTAGGTTACGGAGGGACATAGAGTAAACCGCTTAGTAAGGGCCACTTCCTTTAAGGTAAACGACTGAATAAACAGGGGAAAAACGAGACGCTAACGACTGAAATGCCCGTGTAGCGTCGCCGCCCACGGGCATATTGGTTCATGTTGAACCTTAAGATTTGGATCGGAAGTTTACCAGTACGTAAACGTTAGCTTGTCCAGCCAGATGGAGTACGGCTGCTGTTTGTAGTTGCCATCCTGTTGGTAGTTGAGGGTGATGCCATACCAGTTGGTTGGGGTCGGGCTTTCGTAATGGTTAAGTGTTGCAGTCTGGCCATTCAGAGTGATCGATTTGAAGAGCAGGTGGTTGTCTGAGGTTCGTTGTGCTTGAATCACGAGGTGATTCCAGGCGTTGCTGACCGGGTTGCAGGCAATTCCGGTGGCAATCCACTTCTGTCCGGGATTGTCCCAAATGTCCCACTCGTGGCCGCCTGCAATTCGGCATTCGTGACCCCAGATGAACGACTGCCCGTTCACGAACTGATTGATGTCAAACTCAAGAGCTTGGGAAACACTGATGTCGTTGGCGTAGAAATAAACGTCGTACGTGAAATTGTGGACGGCAGGAATAATCGAGTGATCGTTATCCGGCAAACCACGGGATGAGAAATCTCCGATGAGATGATTGTTCCAAAGTCCGTCGGAGTACACGGTCTGGCCCCCGATGTCCATCCGAGCTGCATGTCCGCTTAACGCAGGAGAAGACACCCCTTGTGTCATGGACCAGGTAGTCTGTGGACCACCGGGTTTGCAGGAGTCACAAATGTTGTAGAGCGGCGGAAGCAAGGCATATCCGGTCCAACCCGACATGTTCTGGAGATTGGCGAATTGACCCGTTTTCCCAGCAACGCCTCCGGGGCCAACGGTAATTGCGATAGGTGTTGTCGCAGAGCCGCCGCAGTTATCCCATTCCTGTACGACCGTGTGGTAAGGGCCGGGATTGAGCGTTAAAACGGTATTCAGCTTGTTTCCGTTTACCTTGTAAGCGAGAACGCCGGGGGCGGTAGTAGATCCCCATGGCCGCGACTCCTGTGCTGCAGGATGACGTGGCGGACGCAACGAATTGAACACTGGACGCGACATTGGCATTGTTGGTTGGCGCTGCAACTTGTACCGAGCCTCCGGATTGCGTACCCGCTACTTTGATGGTCACTGGCGTACTGGCAGATTTCCCACAATTGTCCCACTCCTGCACCACGGTGTTGTACGTGCCGGGATTCAAAGTGAGAAGCTTGTTCAGACTAGCGCCCTGATTCATGTGCGCGAGCACTCCCGGCGCAGTGTAGATGCCCATCGCGGCAACGCCATTTGGGCATGACGTTCTTGCCGTCGCGGAGTATTGAACCTGCGCTGCCACGGTGGAATTGTTGGAGGGAGCGCTGACCTGCACTTCGGGGGCGCTTCCCTGGACCGTAATCGCGACATTGGCCTTGCCGACGCCGCCACAGTTGTCCCATTCCTGAACGACCGTCTGATATGTGCCAGGGTTTAGGTTCAACTCTGTATTCAGCTTCGATCCAGCAACTACGTACGCTAGTACGTTAGGCGCCGTGTAGATTCCGATGGCAGCAACACCCTTCGCGCACGGTGTCGTGGCGGTAGCCACGTACTGCACTGTGGTGGCCACCTGGCTATTGTTGGCGGGAGCAGTTACGGAAACTTGCGCCAGCGCTGGAAGAGCAGTCCCCAGCGCCACAACAATCGCAAACGTCTTCATTGGAACGGACCTCAGTCAGCTTCTTTTTCGCTAAAACACAGTCGACAACGTAGGCTGTCTTTGCTGGAGCGGAGCGAAGGCGAGCAACGCAGTGGTATTCAGGAATTCGGCGATTCTAGGTGGAAAGCTGGGGGAATCTCAAGGTAAAGGCGCACAAATGACGTACACGAAGGTTCTAAGACCTTTAGCGGGTATGCTCGTAGAGCTATTCGCTCAGAGACCAGGAATTGCTTGTGGGGCTATTCGACGCAGGCGGGAGACGCGAGCCGACGCCCAGTATGGCTGCCAGCCCGCGCCCGTTGAGGATAGGTCTCTGGAAGGGTCATTAGAGGTTCACCAGCGCCGATATTAGACATTGCCGAAAATCTCGCCATCGGGGAAGTGCTGTAGCTTTTCCCATCTTCATTTGTACGTTTCGCGTCGCGTGTTTTTAATCTAAATCCCTTACATGAATGCATCTACGTGAATACGGCGCGAGCCTGATTTGCCCACTGCCCGCCACGAAGTACCTTCCATTTACGGAGACTGAAAGACGTGATAGCCGACGACGATTGCAAACTTGCGCGCCGCAAAACGCAAAGCGACTCAGAGTTGGTACGACGTGCCCTGGCGGGCGAGGCGGACGCTTTCGCCAAGTTGTTTGAAGCGCATCGAGGTCGCGTCTACGCCGTCTGCCTCCGCATGACCAACAATCCAGCCGACGCGGATGACCTCACCCAGGAAGCGTTCATCCAGGCATTCCGCAAGCTGGCCACCTTCCGGGGTGATGCTGCGCTTTCCACATGGCTTCATCGAGTGGCTGTGAATACGGCCTTGATGCACTTCCGCCGGCAGGCCGCGCCTAAGGTAACGATCGAGGCGCCTGCGGAGCACGAGGCCGGCCGCCGCGAATTTGGCCGCCAGGATGACCGCTTGCACCACTGTCTCGATCGAATCGCATTGACGCGCGCGCTGGAGGCTCTTCCGTCCGGATACCGCATGATTTTCGAATTGCACGAGATTGGCGGTTATGGGCATCGCGAGATTGCCAAGTTGCTTAGCTGTTCAATCGGCAATTCGAAATCCCAGTTACACAAAGCAAAACAAAGAATTCGAGAATGCCTGGTTTCACGGCGTCATTTCTCCCGTCACATCAAGAGAGCCGTGAGAACACACGCATCGGCAGGGCATTCCGATCGCAAGCACTTGTCGAGCGGCACGCTGGGAGCAGCTCTACTGCTGGGCGAATCTCGCGATAGCTTGGCTGAAACCACCGCATAAAAGGGGAGTGAGTCCGTGGAATTGGGGGCAATGGTAGTCACACAAGGTGGAACGCTTTACTCACCTTCGAACCAGGAGGCGAATACGTGGTGTTCCGCATGGCCCATCGTTGGAAAAACCGTCCTTGAGCGCTGGGTCGATCGAGTTCGTAATCTCGGCGTCGGCATGGTCTCAGTCGTAGATCGCGATGTATCCGTACCAACTCGGATTCAGCGCATGGTGGAGTGGGCGAAAGAGGGGGTCGACCAGATCCTCGTCATATTTATGGGATCTTACGCGGAGCTCGACCTGACGGATTTGGTTCATTTCCACCACGAGGGAGGCCATCGCATTACCCGGGTCTTTGATCCAGAAGGTCCATTGGGTGTCAGCTTGCTCGACCGCCGCGCCATTTTGCGCGAGCTCCCGCCTACGATCAACGAGGTGCCCCGCTCATCGCGATACGACTTTATGGGATACGTAACGCGACTTTCTTCAATCATCGCGTACCGCAAGTTGGTTCAAGACGCGCTCGAAGGCCGTTGCGAGATACGTCCATCCGGTTTTCGGACGGACCAGAACGTTTGGATCGATCCGTCTGCCGTCGTTCATCCTTCCGTTCGCATCCAGGGCCCGTGCTATATCGGGGCCCGCACTCGCTTGAACGCCGGCGTCGTCATTACGGGCTACTCTTCGGTCGAAGAAAACTGCGAAATCGATCTCGGCACAACTCTGGAATCCGCGAGCGTTTTGCCCAATACCTATCTTGCTCCGGGACTGCTGGTTCGTAATGCGGTCGTCGACGGCACCCGGCTCGAGCACCTGGACCGTCGAGTCACTGTGGATTTGGAGTCTATTTCGTTGTCGGCGCGCCGGCCTTCGACCACTCCGGACGGCCGAGCATGAACAGCAAGGGGCCCATCATCGTAAAACATCTGCCCGAGCAACAGAGCAAGCTGCACCGCGGTTTGTTTCTTGACGAGATTAAGGACCTCGTCGGCAAGTCCCACCGGCCACGCTTGATTGTTGATCTCAGCGGGTGCCCGCAGATCAAGGCGGAAACCATCGACCTTCTCCTCGAGTGCGTGGAGGAGGTGGAGCACGCGGACGGCCGCGTCTCGGTCGCTGTCCCGAACGCTGAAACCGCGGTGATCCTTGAGTTAACGCAGCTGACATCCGTGCTCGACACGTTCCCGACAGTCTTTGAAGCGATGGGGGAAGATTCACTGCCCCTTTTGAGTACGGCTTCCGGCACTGGCGCGCAACTTGCCGCCTGAGTGAATCGGAAGCTGCGATGGACGCAAAGGAGACGAATACCTCGATGACCAACAGAATTGGCCGCCTCCCGAATCTGTTTTTGGCCTGCGTGTTGTCTACCAGCCTTCTGATATCCGCTGACGCTTTCCCACAGAGCACACAGTCGTCGGACCAGACTCAATCGACGACGCAGGTTAGCACTGATGATCCGAACAAACCTTCTACGGTCAACAGCAGCCAAGGCTCGTCTGCGACAATTACTCCGAGCAGCAATGAACTACCAGATGCTCCGTCGATTGCGCAGCCAGTTCAGCAGAGCACGGAAAGTTCCTCAATACAGCCGCAGAATCCTCCCTCGGTGCCCTCGGGGGCAGCAGGCGCAAAGGCTCCCACAGTGAGAGGCGCGCCGGCTTCGCGCACGGTCGGAGCTGCGATCGCACCGGCAAAGCAACGCCAGCGACGATCTCTTCTCATCAAGGTAGGCCTGGTGGCAGGAGCCTGCGTTGCCGTTGGGTCTGCATTCGCTTTGTCGAAAGGCAGCCCATCCAAGCCACCCGGAGCTCCTTAGACCGATTCGCCCAGACCGATGAAGCCTCGTCCAGTCGCACGACTCATTACCTTTTCCGGAATTGACGGAGCCGGGAAGAGCACGCAAATCGCGGCTCTCCACGATGCCCTTTGCGCTCGCGGGCTGAAGGTTGCCCGGATTGCTTTTTGGGATAACGTTGCCATCTTTCCTGAGCTCAGGGCAGGCGTGAGTCTGCGAATGCTTAGCGCCAAAGAGGAGCGCGAACAGATACCCTCTTTCCGTAACGATAAGAACGTTCGCGCATGGTACCTGACCTTAGTTCGCTCCGCGTTTTATCTCCTCGACGCCTTTCACCTACGGCAGGTAGTCGGGCGTTTGCAGCGTTCGGACGCAGATTTCATCATTCTGGATCGCTGCAGTTACGATCAACTGGTCCATATCCGTCCCCACCGTACGCTTGCACGCGCATACATCCGAACTGTATTGGCAGCCACGCCGGAACCCGCGGTTGCATTTGTCCTGGACGCCTCGCCGGAAGATGCATTCGAGCGCAAGCCTGAATATCCCTTGGCGTTCATGCATGAATATCGGCAGGCGTACTTGGCCTTGAGGGAATTCATTCCGAAACTCAAGGTGATCGCGCCTGGATCCGTCGAAGAGGTACACAAACGAATCGTCGAGTACGTCTGGGATCATGCGTCCAGTCAGCGAGGCTCGTCCGCATCCGCACAAGAGGAAGGCGAAGTACTCCTCAGTAATTCCCCGTAGAACATAGTAATCGCAACACTAGGGTCCAACTTATGCAGCTCTTTGAGTCATCTTAGTCTCACCTTATGTTATCGGAGAAGTAACGATATGCGTAACGCTCTTGACGAGAAACTTGCCTTAGTCGTGCCGACTCTGAACGAGGCTGGAAATATTCAGCGCCTCTTAAGCGAGGTCAGCGAAGCTCTCTCGCCGCTTGGCCTACGTTACGAAATTCTGGTGGTTGACGATAACAGCTCCGACAACACGGCCGACCTGGTGCTGGAATACGGTCAAAGTGACCCGCATGTTCGCCTGCTCTCGCGCAAAGAGGAAAAAGGGCTGGCGGGCGCCGTGATTCACGGGTGGCAGCATACCGATGCGGAACTTCTCGGCCTCATCGATGCCGATCTCCAGCATCCTCCTAGTTTACTGCCCGGCCTGCTGGGCGCTATGGCGGACGGAGCCGATATTGCGATCGCAAGTCGCTATGTTGCGAAAGACGGGACGCGGGGCTGGAATCCACTCCGAGTCGCCATTTCGCGCGCCAGCACTTTGGCAACTCTGCCGTTTCAGCGGAGAGGAATCCGGGTGAAGGATCCGATGTCGGGATTCTTCGTCGTGCGACGCGAGGCCATCGAGGGAATTGAGTTCGAGACCAAAGGATTTAAGCTCCTGCTCGAGATTCTGGTGCGCGGGCGCATCCAATCGGCTAGCGAGATTCCGTACCATTTCGGATTACGACATGCCGGGAAGAGTAAAGCCGGCACCGCCGTTGCCCTTCATTTTCTTCAACTGCTCGGGAAGCTGTCACGGGACCTCATCCTGAAACCGAGCCCCCAATGAAAATCGCCTTGGTAACCGCCTTCCCGCCCAGCCGGCAGGGCCTTAATGAGTATGGGTTTCACATCGCAGATCAATTGCGCCAGCACCCAGGCCTGGAGTTGACCGTTCTCGGAGACTATTTTTCCGAACCGGCAGGCGAACTGCCTGGCTTCAACGTCGTGCGCTGCTGGGGATTCAATCGCCTGGGCAACCCACTTTCGTTGGTCCGCGCGATCAAACGGGTAAAGCCGGACGTTGTCTGGTACAACCTCGGGTTTGCCAGCTTCGGCGGAAAGCCTCTGCCCGCTTTCTTCGGTCTGACCACTCCAGCGCTCACGCGATTGTGCTCCTGCTACACGCACGTGACCCTTCACCAGTTGTTTGAAACCGTGAACCTGGCAGATGCCGGCGTGAAATCGCCGATACTGTATACCCTCGCCGGGCGGGTGGCGACCCACTTTCTTCTGTCCGCAAACTCTGTTTCCGTATTGCTCCCGGCTTATCACAAGACGTTGCGCGAAAAGTATCAGCGCGGCCGCGTCAACATCCGACACCATGGAATCTTCGCGAGCCGCCCCGAGGCGCCAAATTTCCAATCACGCGGAAATCCAGTCCATCGCATCCTCGCCTTCGGCAAATGGGGCACTTATAAGCGCCTGGAAGCGCTGGTCGCAGCTTACGAAAAAGTTCTTCCTGAACTACCGCCTTCAGAACTGATCATCGCCGGAGGAGATCATCCCAAGACTCCGGGTTACGTCCGGAGCGTCGCGAGAAAGGTACGGCACAATCCACGAATACGATTCCTGGGTTACGTGCCGGAGGAGCAACTGGCAGACCTGTTTCGAACGACCAGCCTCACAGTGCTGCCTTACACCTCCTCGGCGGGGTCCAGTGGCGTCGCTCACCTCGCCTGTCAATATGGCTTGCCAATTCTGGCGCCGGACATTGATGACTTTGTTGAATTGGCGCGGCAGGAACAGGTGTCGATGGAATTCTTCTCGGCGAACAACGTGGACAGCCTCGCGACGCAGCTGGTCGGCCTGTTCCGAACTCCCGAGCGCCTCCAACGGATGGCTCAGGAAAACTTCAATGCCGCGCTACAGATGAGCATGCCGCAAATCATCCGCGAGTACACTCGATCGTTCGACATGCATCAACGCGTGCGGATGCTCAAGAACTTTTCTCGTCTGCGTCGGGCTCGGAATGGAATGCCCGGGAGGCGGTGGATGGTTCGACAAATCGAGAGGGATCTGATCTCTCGGGCCGCTTCAGATCCCGCCCAGGGATGAAATCCCTTTTCGACAAATTTTCCAGTCGTCGCGATCTTCCGCGTTTTAGCGCTTCCCTTAAACTCCTGCCCCAGTCTCAAGGGAGTGTATCCAGGTAGCAAGGGCCTCCCATGTTTTGAGCCGGCGGCGACGGGGGGGTCGCCCACGATGGATTCGCAAAATCGAAAAATTCTGTCATATCCATCTGGTCGGCATCCCGACTGGTGAGTGCGTTTAAATTGAAGCGAGTCTCAATCAACTTGAGGATCGCAGTGTAGTCTGCGGTTGTGTGAGAAACGTAGTGTTTCCTGGTGAATGGAGAGATGACGATGAGAGGAATCCGGTAACCGGTATAAACGAAATCGCAAGTCGGGCCTGTCACCGAGGTACAGACATCTCCGGGTAGCAAGTCATTGGGCTTTATTCCGTCCGGACTCTTGGCCGGTTGGGGCGGCACATGGTCATAGAACCCGCCGAATTCGTCGAACGTGAGAACGAAGATGGAATCTTTCCATGACGGCCCGTTCATGAGAGCGCTCACCAGGGAGGAGACGTAGTTGGCCCCAGCTTGCACACTGCAACATGGCGGATCGGCGTCGTAGTCGGCGGGGTGTTCATCGAGCCCGACTTCGGAGGGAGGTTCAATCATAGCTACCTGCGGAAGTGTTCCATTCTCCGCGTCCTTGAGGTATTGCGAATCAGGAAGGATGTTCTCAGGAAACTGGCTCAGTATAGTCTGCCCGTACGTGAAATTCTGAATGTAGCTGAGCTGGTACAGGCAGGTGGGCGTTGTACATCCGTTCGCGCCCGGATGAACGTAGATCTTCCACGTGACGCCGGCGTCCTGCATCTGCTCGAAAATTGTTTTGGCGGTCAGCAGCGTGCTATTGGCGCGCAACTCGTAGGCATGGCCTTGCGACGTTCCCGCGATGAGATACATACGGTTGGGTGGAGTGCGTGTCATCACCGGGGAAAACCAGCTGTCCGAAGTCGCGAAGTTCGAGGCCATGTAATAGTAGTAGTTCAGATCGCTGCCATCGTAGTACCCCATGCTTCGCTGGCCCGTAACGTCATTGAACGGCGGCTGAATCGTGCGCGCGTCATGGGCTGCCGTGTAAACGAAACCATCAAGAAAAGACGCCGGATTGCTGCCCGGCGCGGCCGTAGGATCAGACAGGCTCAGGTCCACGTGGCTCTCATTCCACGATGGACTGGGATTTTCGACGCATTGCGTCTTCAGGTGATAGGACTGCACGGTGGGACTTTGACTGTCAATTGTGCAATCGCTGCCTGGAAATGCAAACGCCGGATCACACCCCGGATTTGTGGGTGCGGGCCCTGTGGGGGATGACGTGGGGAATTGAGGCAAACCGTTGAAAGCCTGATCGGGATATCCGTAATCCGCCCAATACTGCCGCATGGCACCGAAATAATGATCAAAAGACCGGTTTTCCTGCGCCATAAAAACGATGTGGTTCACTGACGTCTGCAGGCTGTTCCCCGTGGGTGGTGGTCCCCCAGCCGGCGCCTTGGCTAAGCCTTGACATCCCGACATCAGACAAATTGCGCCGCCGACTATAGCCAAAAACGAAATCCTTACGAAAAACCGATTGGGGCTCATGACACAACTCCTTCGCTCTGGTCTCGATAACAACGGGCACAACTGGCGGAGCTAAAAAACTCCTTCACCGATTCGCCTGGGGGGAAGGCGGTTGTTGCGGAGGAGGTTGTGAAGACGGCACGGGCTGAATCGATGGCTCAGTGCCCTGCTCACCCTGACCTTGAGGGGCCGCGCTTTGAGGCGGGCGGTCGCGCTCGGGCAATTGCGCCGGTGGTAAAGCAGGCGCGGGAACGCTGATTGGTGCCTGCGGCTTGGTGTTGTTCAGGGGAGCGGTGTTGCCGCCGCGAACCATCAGGTGAATTGGCCGTTTTACCCGACGCTTTCTTTGCTGGATCGCCTTGAGCGTGGCATCGACGTCGCCCTGGTTCGCGCCGGCGAGCGAACCAATTTTGCTTCCTTCGGCGTCGGAACGCGTTGAGTATGTGACCCTCTCGTTGGCTTGCTCGGCCGTGCGCGCCGCTTCGTAATACATCTCCGCGCTTTCCCGGTCTCCGTTCAACTCGTCGATGTAGCCGATATTGTTCAGAGTGAATGAATTCGAGGGGTCAAGTCGGTAGGCATCCGAAAAATACTTCTGCGCCTCGCTTGCATCCGCATGATTCAGTGCGGAGACACCCCGTAGGTTCAAACGGGCGACGCGTGCTTCCGTATCTTCGCCCTTTGCCAAAGCATCTCGTACTGCACTGGCGCTACGAGCAGCAAGTTCGCTGATGGGTTTCCCCCGCCACTTTTTCACTGGCGTCAAAAATACCCGTTCATCAGAATGCAAAGCTTCAGCCGCAGAGTAATACTGCAGTGCCGACTTGAGATCTCCTTCGGACTCCATAACGTAACCGAGGCTGGCGAGCAGAAAAGGATTTTGCGGATCGAGACGAACAGCATTTTTGAGCACCAGTTCCGCCTCAAAGACCCTCCCCTTCTGAATCAAGGCCATTGCCTGAAAATTTGCCTTGTTGGTCTGATACGCAGAAGCCTGAGAAGTTCGAAAAGCTGCGACTACGGGCCGGCCCTTCAATCCCTTGCTGGTGGCTTCATCAATGACCGCCTCCGTGCTCGTGTCCGCCGCCAATTGGTAATAGCGGAGAGCGCGGTCGACGTCGCCTTCCAGTTCCGCGACGTAGCCCAGGTTGTTCAGCGTGAAAGGGTCGTTTGGATCGAGCAAGTAAGCTTTCACGAATCGCGCTTTCGCCTTCGCAAGATGGCCTCGTTTCGCCTCGTTGACCCCCTCGCGATTAAGCTGCTGTACAGGCGTAACCTGGCTGTGTTTCGGCAGGCTGATCCTGAAATCACCAGCGCCAGCCAGGGAGGGCCATGCGAGAACTAATGCGGCTGCAAGCATTTGCAGAATTGCCGCTTCCAGGCGACGTTTCGTTGAGTTGGCCAGGTCCATGTTTAACCGTACCTTCGATGCTTTCAGGCGCTCAATCGTTTGGTCGAGGAATTCGCTTTTTTCATCCAACCACTTCTGCAGAATTCCGCATCCGATGCACGAATGTGCCAAAAGCTGGTTTTGTCTTTAGCGGTTATAGCCGCGCTTCTTGAGAGTTCTGCGGGACAGGCGAACGTATCGCCGATGGCCCGCAGTATTGAAGTCATTCCCTCGGAAGACAGCGGATTTCCCGACCTGCCACCCCTGCCGACCAGTCCGGCAAGCCTGATCGGCGGAACTGTTCGGAAGGTTGATCCAATCCATGACCGGATGGTGGTGCGGGCTTTCGGCGGACGCGATATTGCGATCGACTTCGATGTCCGAACTCACGTGCTGCGGGGTGCGGCTTCGGTGCAGATGCGCGAGGTGCGTCCCGGAACGCGAGTTTATGCTGATACGATTCTGAAAGACGGCAGGATTTTCGCTAAGACCCTGCGGCTTGAAGCCAGTTCGGTACTTGGAGAAACCAGGGGACAGGTTCTGAGCTACGACGCTGGGCGTGGCCTTCTCAAGGTTCGGGATATCATCTCAGCACAGCCTCTGAGTTTGCGTCTAACCGCGAGAACGGACATCCGCTCCGGCGATCAGGCTGCTCGTGCATCGGACCTTGTCAGCGGAACCCTGGTGCAGATCAGCTTTCAAGGAGTGTCTGACGGACCGAGCGTGGCAGAAAAGATAAACGTCATGGCGCGGCCTGGCAGCACATGTGTCTTCGCCGGCAAGATTGCCGTCGTCGATCTGCGCGACTTACATCTGACTCTTTTCGAAAAGTCCAGCGAGAATACATTTGAAGTAGGCTTGCACTCGCTTCCCGCGAGTGAACGCTTCAGTCTGAAGCCTGGCGCTGACGTAATTGTCCATGCCCAATTCGACGGGAAACAATATGAAGCCCGGGAGATAGAGCCCGCGCCCGGCGCACAACCGTAAGCGCCGGCAGCCTTTCCGCTAGCCCGCTCTCAGGCCTTCTGCCTTGCCTCGCAGTTCCCTTTCCACAAAGAAGTCCCGGTCGCGGAACAGGTACCGGATGATGTTGCCGGCATAGCGCGTCAAACTACGGACGTCTGTCTGATACCAACAACATTGCGTCATTCTAGGCGAGAGCCCGCAGTAAAAACGAAACTGTTGGCTCACCGCTTCGGGGGCAACCAGCATGGCGGCCGCCATGCGATGATTCCCTTCGATAATCGTCAGAGGGCTGCGCTCATCCACACCAATGAGAAGAACGGAGTTTGGGACGCGCTTATCCTGCAAATCGGCAGCCACCGACCTCACCTTTTCCGAGAACCAGCTGCGCTCTTCAGATTCGACCGTGGTTTTGATCCGTGCTGCCATGCGGGTGAGATAGAAGTTGCCATCAGCGAATCTGCGCCATTGCTTGCGGGGAAAAGCGCGCACGCGCGGCAGATCGGCAGGCTGAAGGGCGATCTCCCACCATTGGGTGTCGTTGGGCAATTCCCTCCACAGACGCCCCCTTCGCCGAAACAACAGCGCCTTGCGAATGGCGTTTTGGCGCTCATTCATGAGATCCGCATTCGAAACTACGCTGCCGAACTCCTCCCGATAACGGTCGAATTCCGGCTGATAGAACTCCGCTTTCAAGAACTCGGCGATGACCTCAGGCTCGTGCACGCGGCGCAGCTTGGCAAACCCAGGCAGCGTCGCGGCAAAGAACGGGTCGTCTTCTTCCGAAACAATCTCGGGAATGAACGGCAGACTGACTGCGAGCAACAATCCAAGCATCAACAGCAGTTGAACCATGATGACTTGTTGCAGTGAACCGTGAAAGAGGGCTATCCCTGCCGGCAGCAATGCGCTGAATGCCAACTGAACCCAGGTGGCGTTCGCAATCTTGCGAGACATTTCGTAGGCCAGGAGAACCACGGCAATCGAATAAACGCTGGTCATAGCGCTGTAGGAAGCCAGCAGCGATGAAAATGGGACATGGCTGGCATCGAGAAAAGTTGCTCCCAAAACTGCTCGCCAGAGCGAGGTCGGCGCCATCCATGCGATTAGTGTGAACATCGTTGTAATGCTGGCCACAACCCACAGTGCGGTCTTCAACACCGCACGACTTGCTTTGCGCTGGGTTGACGCCGCCGACACCGGAAACATGCTGCTGATAACAGACCAGGAAAACATGTAGACAACTCGTCCGACCAAGGCAACGGCGGCGTATTGCCCGGCAACATCGGCAACGAAGTAGTGTTTTACGAACAGAATGTCGAGATTGCTGATGATTACCTGGCCACAGAAAAATACGATTGCCTGCATGCCCTCGCGAAAAGATGCTTTTCCTTCCGTCGCGCTCACGCCGGCAATGGGCACTCCCGGGCCGGCCGCCAGATATGCAACCCCGATCGAGCCTACAACCGCTGCGATCACGCCACTGACGCCAAATCCGTAATGAAGCAGCACCAGGGCGCCGATTATCTTAATCACGGCTTCCAGTACGAAATTCACCGCAAGACGGGAAAAGTCATACAGTCCCAATACCATGCCACGCCGTACCCCCAGGGGCACGTAGACCGCGGTTCCGAAGCCCAGCAACACGATGTCACGCGCTGTCGGAAGGTGCAGATAAGCCGCAATCGTGCTGCTACCGAGGGCAATGATGGCCCCGAGCAACAACCCGGTTTGCCACGACCGGCGCAAAAGATCTTTGTAGATCGCGACCTTGCCGGCCAGGTCCGGCGACTTTGCCACCAACTTTGAGCACACCAGCTGGTACGCCAACGTGACTGCAGACAACAGCATCAGCAGCGTGTAGATCGCGGTCGCGTGGCCAAATCCAGCGGCCCCCAGCCCGCGCGCAATCGCGATGTTGTAAAGCAGGTTGGTGGCACTGACCAGGCCGGTGCTGAACAGCAGGATGACGCTGCCGCGCAACAGCGTGGTGCGCAGGGTGCTGCGGTCTGATTCGACAGGATCAACTGCGTCGTTGACCGTGCTGTTCACGACTTGTTCCATCGGGCCCATACATTCAACCGTTTCAGTTCATGATTCAATCTGGATTTGCCAGGTTTCTTCTGACTGCCAACGGTTCTTCAGAACAGGGTGAACGACACCACGGGGACGATGGAGGTGTGCTGATGCCCTGGAAAATCGTAGAAAGTCTGCTGTTGGAACCCGAATGAAAATCTCATCGGGTAAGACACCGACGCACTTTCCACACCGTCCGTACGCCGCGCGCGGGTTTCGCGGACGTAAGAGATAAGGAAACGGCTGTCGACGCTGTCATAGGAATGAAATCCCTCTCCCCGTGACCACAGTCCACCTGCGCTGACCGACCAGTGCTGGTTGATCTTGGCATCTACGGTGAAGTTGGGACGCATGGCCTGCGCAATCGCGAACTGCGCTCCTTCCACACGCCAGGCCCGCAGATATTCGCCGATCCCAGACACCCGCAGCCGATCTCCAAAACGTCGTTCGACTCCGGCATAGGTGCTGGTGGTGAAGTACTCGTGAATGGCGGGCCGGAAGAGAAGGTCGCGGCCGGTATAGCCCGTCAAAAAAGCCGTTTTACCCCAGGGCCGTCCAAGCCTGAACTCGATCGCCCCGGAAAAATCTCGGGAATGCAAGGTCTGTTGGGTAAATGGTCCAGCCTCCCGAATCACATTGCCAGAAAACGAAAGCCAGTTACCAACGGGGCTGCTGGCAATGTACAGAAATTGCCGGAACAGGTTCTGGTTCATGTCGACCGGATCCAGCGTATCCCGCCGCAGGGTGAACTGGAGTCCGGGCGTAACGCTGAACCTCAGATTCCCGACGCGCAGGACCGGGGTAACGCCAAAGTTGAAGATCGTATCCAGGGTATTTCTCTTCTGGATGAGAAGCTGGCTCGGTATCGAGATCGTTCCATTTGCATTCCGTTCTCCTACGAATCCGCTGATAGTGGGAAGAGAGCCTACATGCAAGTGATAGCGCGCATCGGCAAAGGTTTCGATCGAGTGGCGAGGCGGAGGCAGCAGAAGTCCGCCGTTTTGAAACCCGCGCAGTCGCGCATCCAACTGGTAGATGTTTTCGTCTTCGAAGATGGGGGCAACGTGAAACTGCGAGCCCACCGCCAGATTCTGGGTAATTTGCCGGCCTTCGTCTTCCGAAAGTTCGAACTCCGCGTTGCGCGCGACGGGGTCGTCGGGCTCAAGTTCATTCGCCTGGGCGAATGCAGAGAGCGCATGATAGCGGTCGCCCCGCTGGCGATACACGTTTCCGCGGGCCACCAGGTATGCATAATTCTGCCTGGCCTCCCCATCGTCTATCGATTGAACGCTGTTTAGCGCCGCCTCCGCGTCTCCCGTGTTTCCCATCGCTAAAGACGCATTCGCTATGCCGACCGCTACCGTCACATCGTCAGCGCCCAGGCCCTGCGCCCGGGCAAACAACCGTTGCGCCAGGGGAAACTGGTCGATGGACATGAGAATGTCCGCGGCTTCCAGATAGTCCTCGGCCGTAACGACGTCCGAATCGGAGACTCGCGCCTCGGCAAATGCCAACGAAACCTGCTGCTGAGCGTCGGCCGCCTTGTGCTGTTGCGCAAAGAACCGGCCCAGGGCAAGCCTGACATGGAGACGGTCGGAGTTCGACAAGTCCAGCGCGCGCGTGTAACGTTCCATCGCCTGGTCGCGCTGGTCCAGGATCTCGAGCGCAGCAGCCGTTGCCAGCAGCGTGTGGTAGTCGGAACTGCCTCCGTTGCTTTCCGCCTGAGTAATGGCGCGCAAAGCATCCGGTGAGTTTCCAGCCTTTGCATAAGACCTCGCAAGCTGTGCGCTGGCGAGATGATTTTCAGGCGCCAGCGTTAACGCCTTGTTCAGGGAATCGACGGAGGCCTGGTATTCGCGCAGGCGGTATTGGGTATCCGCCAAGGCCATGTAGATATTCGCATCCCCGCTTTGGATTTTGAGAGCTTGCTGATATTCATCTTCAGCGCGATCTAACATTGATCGTTGGCGATACGCTTCGGCTTTTGCCAGGTGAATCGCGCCGGATTTGCCGAGCGACTTTTCCGCCAGATCCGCCTCTTTCAGCGCGCCTTGTGGACGGCGCAATTGCAGCAAGGAGTACGCCAAACCGAGGTGCGCCTCTCCGTAGTCCGGCCGTAACGATAAAGCCTTCCGAAAATCCTGCTCCGCATTGGTTGCCATGCGCAGGTCATTCCACACATAGCCCCGGTTCATATAGCCGGTGGACATTTGGGGATCGCGCTCAAGCGCCCGGGTGAAAGCTTCCACCGCCTGCTTCTTATCGCCATTGTGCGCATAGACGTACCCGGCAATCAGCGGCAGATCCTTGTCTTTGGGCAGAACCGGCTCAAAGCGCTGCACGATCTGCATCGCTTCCTCATATCGATTCATGAACAGGAGATCGTATGCAAGGTAAACAGGCGCTTCGGGATCGCGAGGCAACTTCTCAATCACCCGGTAACCGAGCTTCGCCGACTCCTGATAATTGCCGGTGATGGTTAGATAACGTTCGTGCTCGCGCATCACATCGGGATTCGCGCGGTCGAGCTCTGATGTCCGATCCAGCCAGCGTTTTGCGGTGGGAATTTGGTGCGCCTCCAGGGCGGCATTCATCGCCCGGGCGATAATGATTGGATTGTCCTTGGCAAGCTTGTACGCCTGCTCGTAGTTTGTCTGGGCCTTCGGGAAATCACGAATGTCGGTGGCGAGGTCTCCCATCGCCAGATAGGCCACATAGTCGTTCGGATCAACCCGGCTCAATTTTTCGAAATATTCTGCAGCCGCCTTCGGATCGCCCGTCTCCCGCGCCAGATATCCCAGGGATTCCAAGGCGGAAGTATTCTGTGGGTCGATTTTCAGGGCTTTGAGATAAGCCTCGGAAGCATCCTTGGGTCTCTTGGTAACTCGAAGGAGGTTTCCATAATTCAACAGCGCGTTCATATTGGCGGGTTGCAGTTGCAGCGCTTCGTGGAGATCGTTCTCCGCTTCCGTGTAGTCCCCGGCAGCGACGGCGCTGGCGGCTTTCAGGCGCAAGAATTCGGGCCGTTCAGCGCCCTGGATGTCTAACTGACCCAACGCCGAACGCGCGGTTTCCGCTTCACTATCCGCCTGCTCGTTCTGGCCCGCTTCCCGGTAGAGCTGGGCAAGTTCAAGCTTCAAGGCAATGGGGTACAGCACGCCCTCCGGAACGGAGGTGGGTATCGATTTCAGCGCAAGTTGATACTCCCGAATCGCGACATCGTTTTCCCGCCGGTTGCGGGCAATCGCACCGCGAATCGCATGAAGCCGGTAATGACTGGGAGAAACTGACTCAACCCGTTTGAGCAAGGGCTCGGCCCTCTCCGTGCGCTTCGCATTGATCTGGGCCTGAGCCGCACTGAGTTGAATATCGACTTGCCCAGGCGCCGCGTTCGCGGCTTTGAGGAAAGTGTCGGCCGCCTCCCTACGTTTTCCAGCCAGCTCATACGTGTATGCCAATTCACTCAGGTAAGAGGAGTCGTTGGAGGAAAGCGATTTGAGCGTGCTAATCGCGAGATCATATTGAGCTGTGTCCCGATAGTAAGCAGCCACCGCGCGCACCACCTCCGGATCCCGCGGCGCCCGGCTGCGAGCCCGCTCCAGCAACTCCTTGGCTTTCTCCTGATCGCCAGTACGCTGATAGGCACGGGCCATCAACAACTCGTTTCGAGCAGAAGGGCGCAGGGCGTCAGCCTTGCTTAGATAAGTGAGGGCCAGTTTTGGGTCGGAATTGAGAGTCAACTCTCCAGCCAGACGCAAGTCAGCCTCACTCGAGGGATTCGCGGCGAGCACCCGCTTTAAGGTTTCCTCCGCGTCCTTGGCCCGGCCCATCTTGGCGTAGGTCTGCGCCAGACCCGAAAGACCTTCGATCGACGAGGGGCGCAGTTGCAAGCCTCGGTTATAGGCATCGACCGCATTGGAATAATCCCCGGCAAGCCTCGCGGCGTAAGCGTAGAGAAACCAAAAATCAGAATTTTGAGGGGCCGAATTCGCAGCTCGGGCCGCGTGCGATTCGGCAGACTTAAATTCATTCCGCTGCAGTGCTTCCCGGGCGGCGCGCGCTTCGCGGGCTACGCCGATACTCGAGCCCCAGCCCATGCCTGAATCTGCGGACTGCGAACGTTGTTGGCTCTTTTGACGTGGCTTGCTGGTTTGGTTGCTCCCCTGGGAGCCGACCTCAAAGGTTTGTGCTTCCAGGCTTATGCCAGCGGCAATGAGGAGGACCATCGTGCAGAACACGCACCTTCGCGTTTTGTCGTCCAGAAAAGACAAGGTAACTTCCGCACTCCTAAAGAAAAGTTGGCGACCAGCCCTCCTCAGATGCCTTGATAATCCGTCCCGGTTGGATAGGCATCAGGGAAATCACCGACCTTCTGACACGCCTAAGCACTTTTTTATCCAACCCTACACGCATCCTCGGGAATCCAAGCTTCGGTTCAAATGCATTCGAAGGAGCCGTAGGCATTGTCTTCAGCGAAAAGCTATCTGCAGCGACCTATACCGCTGTCCATGATCGTGCTGGTCGCGATCGTGATCCATGGCCCTTTGCTTTTGATGGAACTCCCTGCCACGACTTCCTACGACTCCAACCTGCACATTTTCTTCGGCTCCCATTACGCGCAGCACTGGTTCAATCCCTGGAACGAAAAGTGGTTCGCGGGTTTTTCGCAAACGACATACCCGCCGTTGACGCACCAATGGATCGCGCTCTTATCGCACGCCGTCGGCCTGACGGAAGCGTTCATGCTGGTGCAACTGGTCGCGGTCATCCTGCTGGCAGTGGGAACCTGGCGTTTTGCAAGACTCTGGGTAGACGAGCGGGCGGCAAGCCTGGCCGCACTCCTGTCAGTATTCGCGGGAACGGTTTCCTTTCTGGTTTATTCAGCCGGCCAGCTACCCACTACGCTGTCGGCCCCGTTATATCTGCTGGCACTTCCCTACTTTTATGAGTGGTCGCGCCGGGCGTCGCGGCGCGCGCTGTTGAAGGGACTAGTTCTCGGCCTGGCCGCCGCATCCGCTCATCACGTGACGCTGCTGTTTGGTTCCGTGCTGTTTGCGGTCCCGGTTTTGTGGCTCGCCTGGTCGGACGCGCGCGCCGAAGAAAAAAGCGGCTCTGCGGTCCTGGGTCGTGGGTTGATCTTCGTCATCCTGACCGTGGTGGGAGTGGGAGTCGTACTACTTCCCTATTGGATTGCCATCATCCGCCACCCGATTGAGCAAATGCCGATCCCGCACGGCAGCCGGCTGAACTATCTGATGAATTGGATTTACGGAGTCAACTATTTCGTAATTCCCTACGGGGCGATGATCCTGGCTCTGCCCTTCATCGTGATTCGAGGGGCGTCGGTGCCGCGCTTGCGCATTCTCCTGATCGCATTCTGGGTCGCATTCATATTCGCGCTGGGCGGAACCACGCCGGTTCCCCGACTTGTCTTTGGGCGCGCCTTCGAAATTCTCACTTTCGAGCGCTTCACCCTTTGGGCCACTCTGTTGGCGTTGCCCATTGTCGGCTCACTAGCGGTAAGTTTGCTCGACCGTTTCCGCGACGTCGGAGCATATGTCTTGGCGACTGCGGCGGTTTTCACTTTGTCGCTCGCACTTGGCTGGCTGAATTGGAGTCCTTTCAAAGCCAGCGGAAGCTTGAATGTCGATTCAGTCGTGAATTTCCTCAATCGCGACGGTCATGATCAGTATCGGTACCTGACCCTTGGATTTGGCAATGCGATGTCCAAGGTCGCCACCTATTCAACCGCCAACAGCGTCGACGGTGAGTACAACTCGGCCCGCCTCCTGCCTGAAATGACCCGCTACGGCGCCGCGCAGCTCACAAGCGCAAAATTCTTCGGGGCGGCCGGCATGGACTCGCTCCGTGAGATGTTGCAGCACGCCAACCGTTACGGCTTGAAATTCATTTTCGTGCACGATCCTTATTACAATCCCTTGCTGGTCTTTGCTGGTTGGCGGCAAATTGAAACCTTCGATTCCGGAGCGATCACCGCGTGGGCAAAAGACGATGTACCTCCCGCACGGAAGATCGTTTCTGACACCATGCCTGCTCCCTGGGAAGGACTTCTGTGGGGCACGCTGCCCATCGGCACCAGCATCCTGGCTATCCTGTTCGCTTTGTTGCTGCCCGAAAAAGCATTCCGACAAGCCGCTGTCGTGACCATGCCTCCCTACGTGGGTGAACGAGTCTACGCTAACGAGGTGCACTCATGAAGCGTGGGCTGGCACTCATCATCGTGGTGATCACCGGCCTTCTGCTGGCGGCAGGCTGGGTTCAGTCGGGGGGACTGAAGATCCGCGCGGAGCGCAGCGGAAGCACAGCAGACGAAGCGGTGCGGGCGTTTCTAGCCAGCATCCAAGCGCGCAATTGGGATCAGGCCTACAATCGCCTCGATCATTCCAACGATGTCCAGAAAGCTGACTTCGTGCGCGAGATTGCCGGCAGCGATGGCAGTCTGCGCACTTACTCGACACTGCAAAGCTTCGACATCTGGCCGGTTCACGCGGACCCGGACCACGCCATGCTTCGCGTGCGCCTGAACTGGTCCAGCGCCGTCGGTTCGCTGGCCGAAGTACGAGACCTCTCCGTCGTCCGGAATGGTGGAACCTGGAAAGTCGTCTGGCCCAAGCCTAACTTCGCAAACGTTCCCTTGCGAGTGCTGCCCGTCAACTATTTGCGGTGGGACGTGATTGGCCGGCGTTCTGATGACTGGGGAACCGCATCGGTCGATTCACCGCGGGTCCGCATCATCTCGATGAACGCAGTAGAACGTCCGGACAGCGTGGTGATTGTCGGGGAAGTCGAGAATGAAGATACCGTGCCCGCCTACTTGAATATCAGCGCGGCGCTGCTTAAGCCCGATGGCTCGGTGCTGGCTCAGCAAGACAGCTTCGACGCCATTTCCCACAGCTTGCTTCCCAAACAAGTTTCGCCTTACAGAATCGACTTTCCGGGAGCGCGGCTCAGCCAGGTGAAGAGCGTGCGCATCGATGCGCACCCCCTGCTCGTCCCGGCGAGCGCCGATCCCGTGGTCTCGGTGGAAAATCAGAGCGTGAGCAAGGACGCGCTCGGCCGGACGATTCTCAAAGGCGCGCTCGTGAATCAAAGCGGGCAAATTGTGAACATCGCGCAGGTCCTGGCGGTGTTCTACGACGCGGGCGGCAAGGCGATCTGGGTCTCGGATGGCTACGTGGACCAGGCGTTGCTGCCGCAGGGACCCGTCCCTTTCGCCGTGGACATTCCGGCCGATGTTGCGGGTCGCATGCATGACTACCACGTGGTGGTAAATCACTACAGCGCTCCGAGTGCTTGATGGTTATGCACAACATCACACGCCAGCTTTCTCTAATCATGTTGCTCGTCTCAGCGCTCGCTGTGCGCGCGCAAGAACCCGCCGTCCAGGCTCCTGCCACGGTTTCCGCCGGAAGCGCGCTCACCGTCTCCACCAAAGGACAAGGGAAAGGAACCCTCTATCTGCTGGGGCCAAGCCACGCGGTAAAGAAAGCGGTCAATCTCGGAGAGGATGTTTCCTTTTCAGGCGGGGATCTTACTGCGTCGGGCCTTTATCAGGTGGTGGCGTGTGGTTCCAGCAGTTGTGCGACAAAAGTGGTCGAGGTAACACCAGGACCGGCTAGCCGTTTGAGTTTCCTGCTGCACCCTTCCCGCGTTCCGGTTTCAGCTCGCAATGCAGTGAACGGAACGGCATTGGTGTTCGATCGGTATCGCAATACCGTTCTCACGCCGACTCAAGTCAACTTTAAGATATCCATTGCCGGGCGTGCGCCCAGCGTGCGCCGTGCTCAAACCGTCCGTGGAATCGCCTTCTTTCAAATGGATTCGCAGCCAAACCAGGGAACGCTCGAGGTTACAGCGGTGCTGGGCGATACAACTGAGCCGCGAGTGATCCAGCAGGTTGCTTCTGAGGCCTGCAGCCTCCGCATGACCGCAACTTCGGGCAATGGGTCCGTCAACCTGCAGACGGATCCCATTCGCGATTGCGCAGGAAACCCCCTTCCCGATGGCACGATCGTTTCCTTCACAAAGATTGACGGCGCGGGAAAAAGCACGGTGGACACGCCCATAAAGAAAGATCGCGCGATCGCACAGTTTGCGCTCTCCGGGCCGGCACGCATTTCTGTCGCCTGTGGCGTGGTGGTGGGCAACGAGCTGGCAGTCGGAGGTCAGCTATGAAACATCGGAGCCGGCTTTTCCTCCTGGCGGTCTTATTGCTGACAGTCGCCGCCAGTTTGTTGGTTCGGGGTGCCGCCATGGCGCTCGCGGCCTCTTCCCTGCCTCGCGTGACGCTATCGGCAGAGGCATTGTCGCCCCGCTCCATCGAACAGCGAACCGGAGAAACTGTCACGCACGACTACGCACAGGCCTGGCAGGATCTAGCCATCTGTCTCAACTCAAATCGCACGGATCTTCTCGGCGACTACTTTGCCGGAGAAGCCAAACGACGGATCGTCTCCCGAATCGCAGATCAAAAAGGCGCAAATCTGCGAACCCAGTATCTCGATGGCGGGCATCGCGTGAAAGCTGTCTTCTACTCCGTCGACGGAGGCGAGATGCAACTGGAAGATCTGGCGCAACTGGAGGTCCGGGTCTTTGACGGCGACAAATTGATCTCCACGTCAAACTCCACGCAAAAATATCTGGTGCTCATGACTCCCGGCAGCGACCGCTGGTACGTGAGATTTCTTGAATCTGTGGGAGACGGTGCTTTTTGATCCATTGCAACATTTCCGTTTAACGAAGAACTCTTGTGAACCGACGATTATTACCGAATGAAGATTTATCATCATCTGTTCCTGTCCCTGATCATCGCGGCAAGTTTTGCGCCAAACTCGTGCGACCACCGCGCACGTGACCTGACGTTTCGTGATCTCTCCAAGGGCGATCAAAAACCCAAGGTCATTGCGGCGTTTCAACCCTGGTTCGGTGACGCCGACCACATCCAGGTGGGATATAGCAGCAACGACCCGGCCGTAATCCACAAGCAGATCGAAGAAGCCAAAACGCTCGGTGTATATGCGTTCGCGGTGGACTGGTACGGTGCACGACATCCTTTCCTGGATCGCAGCTATGCCTTGATTCAGCAGATCGCAGCCCAGGAGCACTTTCACGTGGCCCTGATGTATGACGAGACGGAAGAGGATGATGGTCATGCCACCGAAGATGCGCTGGATGCGTTCTCGGCGGCTTACAAAAAATACGTCGGACCGAACGCACCCGGCCGCGAGGCCTATCTCCAGTACAAGGGCCGCCCCGTCATCTTCATTTTCCCCAAGCGCGGCAACACCGACTGGAACCAGGTTCGGCACATGGTCGATGGGTGGGAGAATCCCCCACTGTTGCTTTATAAGGATGAGCCTCCGCCTCAGTATGCGGCGGCCTTCAATGGCCAGTACGCGTGGGTCCACCCGGGACCAAGAGGCTGGGCCACCGACGGCAGCGAATGGGGAGAAGACTACCTGCAGAAGTTCTACAAGAAAATGCGATCCAAGCCGAGCGATCAGATTACGGTGGGAACCGTTTGGCCCGGGTTCGACGACTCGAAAGCTTCCTGGAGCCTCAATCGCCGTATTGATCAACGTTGCGGGAAGACTCTGCAGGATACGCTCCGGGTTTTTGACGAGAACAACGACCCCAAGCGCCCCATACCGTTTGTTTTGATCGCAACCTGGAATGATTACGAAGAAGGCACTGCCATCGAAAATGGACTCGCGCATTGTGGAAGCGCTCCCCCGGACAACACCATCCATGCTAAAAAATGACCCGCTGAATGAGCGCGCTTTCGACACCTTGGGCACGGTGCTCTTGTGCACGCGCAACGGTGAACAGAGGGTTCGCCTCAAAAATCACATCGATTGCATATGTGGGCTGCCGCTCGATCAATTCGAAGGATGGTTGCAGCAAGCGGAAACCCAGCGGGTTCTTCGCCGATTCCTGGAGGCATTGCGGAGCAGTCTCCCGGGTAATCGCGAAGATCTTTCGCAGTTGCTGGACTCCAGGCTGGCCGCCGAACGCACGCGCATCGAGATCGTGCTGGCGACACTGCAGAAAATTGTCAGCGCATTTGAAAATCGCGGGCTGCCAGTGATGATCATGAAAACGCTGGATCACTGGCCCGACACCGGGAGCGATATCGACCTGCTCGCGGCGGGAGCCGATCACGAAGTCTGCGATGTGCTGGAACGTACCTTTCGCGCAACTCGGCAGCCGCAGAGTTGGGGAGATCGCCTCGCCCACAAATTCAATTTTCACCTTCCTCAACTCAAGGAACTCGTCGAGGTTCACATCAATTGCCTGGGCCAGACCGGCGAACAACAGCGTCTGGCAGCTGGCGTGTTGTCCCGCACGTCGAACCAACTCTACGGAGATTATTCTCTACCCGTACCAGTCGCGGAGGACCGGGTCATCATCGCCACGCTGCAGCGAATGTATCGTCACTACTACATTCGACTGACAGACATCGTGAACATCTTTCAGTCATTGACCCAGGAGAAAATTCATTTTGAGCGCCTGCGGGCGATTGCGGATGAAGGTTCGGTGTGGCCCGGAGTAGCCACCTTGCTCGAGATCGTTAGCCAGCAAGGCGTCCATTATGGCGGTTCCCCGGTTACGTTGCCTGCCTTCGTTAGAAACGCCGCGCGCTTCAATTCCACCCGCACCTATGTCGACCGGAAATTTCTTCGCGTGCCAATCATGCCGGAAGCAACCAACTTGTATTTGCAGCAACTTGCCGAGAACGGTCGAAACCGGAATCTTCGCGCCCTGGCTCGCTTAAGCCTGCTACCACTGCTTGCCGGCGCGGCCTTTGTGGCCTTTCGCCTCACCGGAAACGACAAAGGCATCTGGTGACAGGGGTGGCTTGGCCAAGGGCGGCCACGATACGTATCTTAGCTTATAGATATATTTTCTTATGGGAAGCGATTAGAGCCTCGCTCGCGCTTCGTCCGCCCCCTACGTCCCATACCTGATCAACTTTGCAGCCTTGGGCTTCTAGTCGCTATTAATGGTCATTCTACGCTGCGCCCAGACCCCTCTCTTGGACGCCTGCCCCGCCCACAATCTAGTAGATTTATATTATCTCTGAGCTATGTCATTCATTTAGCGATGATCGTCCAAGCGTACGCAGGCAGATGGGTGATCGCGTGAAAATTCGTAGCTCTCACGTTGAATCGCGACGACGTTGCCGCGCGGGATCGCACAACTGACTCCAGACAATACCTTACCAGCACAGGGACCTGAGTCTACAGTCTGTACTCGATGCTTGGCCTTTCAAGTTTTCCCTACACTCTTTCCCGTGACGCGAATTTGCGTGAGGCTACTTCGATGGAGCAGCTGACAACCCGTTACGACTATCTCCAGGTTCCGGTACGATCATTTCCTACCCCCGTTCGTCGTCCTGTGCCTCGTGGCCCAGCGTTTGGTTTAGGAGTGCCGGGGGGATCCTGGGGAACCGGGGTTTCCCGGAAGCGAAGTGGGTATGTTTCCTTCCTCTTGCACGTGATTGCGATTTCGGTTGCTCTGACGCTCTCGTCGCTTCCGGATCGGCACGTGCAAACGGCCAAGCCTGTATTGGAGCATGTCACTCTCATCGCGCCCTCGAAGGACGTTTACATGCTGCCTCCTGCGCACCAGGAAGCGGGTGGGGGCGGTGGCGGCGGCGATATGAGCAAGATTCAAGCTCCGCAAGGGCGCTTGCCAAAAGTCAGCATGCAGCAAATCACTCCTCCGGCGCTGGTCGTACGAAATGAGCATCCCAAGCTGGCGGTCGAGCCCACCGTGGTCGCTCCTCCGAAAGTTCAGATCGCGACGTCGACAGCTCCTCATCTAGGAGACCCGGCTGCGCCGGCAATGCCGAATCCCGCATTCTCCAACGGGACCGGCAGTGGAGGCGGAATTGGGTCCGGCTCCGGTGGAGGCGTCGGCAAGGGCGCAGGTCCTGGTATTGGAGAGGGTCGTGGAGGAGGAATCGGCGGCGGAGTATTCCGCGTGGGCGGTGGCGTTCTGGCCCCGAAACCGATAGCGACTCCGGATCCCCAGTACACCGAGGAAGCGCGTCAGGCAAAATACGAAGGAACGTGCGTGCTCGCCATGATTGTGGGCCCGGATGGCAAGCCGCGTGATATTCGCGTCCAGCGCGGACTTGCCATGGGACTTGACCAGAAAGCCATTGAAGCCGTCAGGCAATGGAGATTCGAGCCTGCAACCAAGGACGGTCGTGCTGTAGCCGTTCAAATCAGCGTTGAGGTCAGCTTTAAGCTCTACTGACGCCGCTCGCGAGTTGATCCGTAGTGGTCGAGGCGCTAGTGTATTGGTGTGATTTTCTACCAGGTTTTCTCGCGCAAGTATCTCATCGCAAACATTGAGTTCCCGCGGCGAATTTGCAGTTCGCGTGTGAACCTGTCCATAAAATCCGCGATTATATTTTCGTTTCTTCTTTCCTCGGTCCTTCTTGCCCAAGAAAGCCCTCAAACTTCCTCTCCATCGGAACCAACGTCGTCTCAGATCATTCAGTTCTTAGGGGAGACGATCGACTGGTATCGCCAGACGCAACAGGAGCAGCACATCGCAACCGATCCCGGAGACCTGGGCTTTGCGGCTGATAACCGGCGCATGGCTGATCAGATCGTGAGGCTGTCATTTGACTTTGCCCGGCAGCAAGAGCAGCAAATGGCAAAGCAGTCGAAGGCTCCGCCGCCCAATCCCACCGATATGGGATCGCGCTACGAAAGCATCAGCCGAAACGCCGCCCGGGCCGACGCGCTTGTCCAGCAGACGCAAGAAGAACTTCAGTCCTTGAAGGACAAATTAGAGACGACGCCGGCAAGCAAGCGGAAGCAACTTCAAACTCAAATTGAAGAAACTCAGAGCGAGTTGGGGTTATTTCTGGTGCGGCAACAGGCGTTACATAGCCTTCTCGATTTTGCCGGAGGAGCCTCCAAGGGTGGAGGAACCAGCCCGCGCGCACAAATCGAGGAGTTGGCCCGCGCGGTTCCGGCGGCGATCAGCGGGACGGGCGCGAACGAAAACGCAGCATCGACAGACAATCAACAACCCGTGAAGGTGAAAGAGGTAGCGGCCAAATCGCCTCCCACTGGAATGTGGGGGCTGGCGTCTGATCTGCTCCGACTGTCCAGCAAGCGCAGCTTGTTGGCTGGCAACCTGCGCGCGACCCGACAACTCGAAGACACCGCCAAGCAACTGCGCACGCCTCTGGTCAATCACCTCAAACAACTCATCCAGACCGGAGACCAGTTGACTCAGCAAGCAGACACAAGCGACCAGAACGGCCTTCTTCAGGAAAAGCAGCAACTTGATCGACTTACGGCGCAATTCAAACAAGTATCGGGCTTGCTTTCATCCCTCGGCAAACAGTCGATCTTGTTCGACCTCTATAAAAGAAGCCTCTCCAACTGGCAAGCTGAGGTGGTCAGCGATCTGAAGGAGCGGTCCAAAGGGATTGTTAGTCCGGCTGTTCGGCCTGGCCATCGCCTTGGGGGCGGTTTTTCTGGTCGGGGAGTTCTGGCGGCGGGCGATCTTTCGCTACGTTCATGACACACGGCGCCGATACCAATTCATGCTGATGCGCAAGATTGCGCTGTGGTTTGGATTCGCCATTATTCTGGTGTTTTCATTCGTCACCGAACTGGGTGCCGTCGCCACGTTTGCAGGACTCATTACGGCCGGCGTAGCGGTCGCCCTGCAGAATGTAATTGTGTCGATCGTCGGCTATTTTTTCCTGATCGGCAAGTACGGCATCCGGGTTGGAGACCGGGTGCAGGTCGGCAACGTTACCGGCGAAGTGGTGGACATCGGGCTGGTTCGCTTCCATCTTATGGAATTGAGCGGTGGAGTCGCCGATTCGGAACCCACAGGACGCATTGTGGCATTCTCGAATTCCGTCGTGTTCCAGGCAACCGGAGCACTATTTAAACAGATCCCAGGCACGAACTTTGTGTGGCGAGAAGTCACCTTGCGATTTGCATCGGACAGCGACTACAGACAGATTCGAGAACGACTGCAACAGGCCATTGATTCTGCTTTTGCAGACTACAAGGAAAATCTCGAGGGTCAGCGGCGGCAGATGGAGATGAGCGTTTCCAATGTGCCAACCTCAGAATTGAAGCCCCGTGCCCACGCCCGCTTCACAACTTCGGCCACCGAGGTCATCGTTCGTTACCCAGTCGTGGCAGACAAGTCTGGCGAGATCGACGAGCGCATCATGAGTGAAATCTTTTCGGCGATCGGTCGTGATCCAAAACTGAAGTTGCTGGATTCTCAGATTTCCTCGCTGAAAGCGGAACATTGAGAGGACGCAGAAGAGCCTCGCGAAGTCTAGCTCGCGAGGCTCTCCATGAAACGTATTGCTGCTTGGAACGCGAATGACTGCATCAGCAGTCTGTTACTCACCCTGTTTTTCCCGCGCAGCCTCGTTGGCGTATTTATGAACCGTGGCCAGGAAGGTCTGCGATCCGGACGGCGGAGGAACTTTGCCGGACAGGATTGTCTGGAATGGCACAATCTTGCCGTAGAGCACGGCCGTTTCATCTCTGTCTTGCTTGATGGACGCACCATTTAAATCGATTCCTGCGAACAGGCCGCGCGACCTGGAGTACGTGAGGATTTCGGCACGAAGTTTCCAGTCGGTGTTGCCCGACAACTGGCGGCCGACCGGGCCTGCCGCTCCCGTGGCTTCAGCGCCAATTTTGAACTTGCTGGTCAGCAGATGATCCATTCCTCTCTGGTTCATGACCAACATAACCAAGTCCGTTGCCTGACCACCGAGCTGCAGGCCCCAGCTTCCTCCGGTAAGCGTGATCGGAGCAGGCGCGCTCCATCCGTTGGGAGTCCGGCAGGTGGATACCCCTTTTCCGTGCCGTCCGCCGAAGCCTACCGCGATATGAACCATGGATGGGATGACGATGATGCACTTCGCATCTGCCAGGAGATCTGTCGGAATTCCTTTGTCAGGAGTGCCCATGATTTCATCCATGACACCGGCGGCAGTATTCATGCGTTTGACGATTTCGGTGTCATTCTTGGAGTTCTCGGCGTCAGTCTTCTTGTCGAACTTCGCAACGTCGTCAGAACTTTCCTTCCGTTCCTGACTTGCCTTGCGTTCTTGCGCTGCCGACGGCTTGCTGGGAGTTTCCGTCGTGGTGGGGGTCGCCTGATCGCTCTGCGCCCAACTGGAAAGTGGTAGAAGGGCGACGGAGGCCCCGAGGCAAAGCACGTACTTCGAGATTCGTGAACGGATTGGCATAATTCCTCTTTTCGATAACTGTGTGGGTTCGATCCAACCTCAGTATTCGCGAGCGATGACGAACACGCCCATCCGGTCTCGCGGGTAACTTTGCAGTTATCTATCTTGACAGCTCAAGCAGGAGCGTCGGCAAGCCGACGCAAAACGCGGAAGTAAGGACTTCTCCGTAGCAGTGGATTCAGGTCTCTCTAATGGGCAAAGTAAAGGGTTTGACTGATCGACCCTCACGACTGTCGACCCTAACATTACGTCAGGACGATAATCGGCGAGTGGTCGTGGGAACCACATTTCCCGCGGTCAGCCGAAAAAGGGGGCGTAGATGATCTTTCCGAAGACGGTGTCCACCAACAGGCTGAGCGCGTTCACAAGTCTCGCAGCCATCGCAGTGCTGATGCTTGGCGTCGCTTGCACAACAAGCAATCGTGCTGACAGCAATCGAGCCAATGCGGATTACAAAGATAATGTGAAGGCCGCGCTGGAGCAGGCCGATCTTAAGGACGTCACAGTAAGCGAAGATGCGGGCAAGAACACCATTACCCTGGGCGGGAAGTTGCACACAGAAGACGCGAAAGACCGGGCCGCGAGCGTGGCCCAGGCGAATGCGGGTCCGAGAATCGTTTCTAACGAGATCAGCGTTGAACCGGTTGGAAATGAACGCGACGCCCGCAAAATTGAGTCTAATCTTGACGATGGGATCGAAAGCAACTTTAAGGCGGTCCTGATCTCTAAGGGCCTGGACAAGCAACACATTCGCTACGATGCGAAGAATGGTGTCTTGACCCTGAAGGGGTCGGTGAAGAATACCGAACAGCGTCAGGAAGCGCAGGAATTGGCAAAGAACACGCCGAATGTTCAGCAGGTCGTGAACGAAATTCAAGTTGATCGTTAAAACAGTTCGCAAAAATAAAAAAGCGGAGCGATCATTCGCTCCGCTTATTGTTTTTGGACGAAACGCGTCAGCTAGACATCAAACACCCGATATGCAGCGGCAGGCTGCCGGGTCTGCAACAACGTGATGGCGACGTTCCGCACCGGAATGCCGGCAAGAGTTTGTCCCTCCAAGGTGCCATGATGGGCGTGCCCGTGGACTACGAGATCGGCACCATGGCGATCGATCACTTCAGCCAGGCGGGAGGTACCCAGGAACGCGGATATTTCCGGGGCTTCTCCTTGCACCGTGGCGGCGATTGGAGAGTAATGCAAAACCACCACTCGCTTCGGGGTGCGCAGTTGGGACAATCCACGCTCGAGCTTTAGCGTCTCCTCGATTGATGCGCGCACAAAACTCTTAATTTCCGGCTCCCCGAACGCAGTAAGAACCCCGCGTCCGAAGCCTCCCACGAAGCCCTTGGTTCCCGCAAATCCGACGCCGTCGCGTTCGTAGGCGCTCCCATCCAAGACTTTGATGCCGGCGGCTCCCATCATTTTCATCAACTCCTGCTCTTTGCCGCTTTCATAGTCGTGATTACCAAGCACGGCAATGGTTGGCACGCGCAGGCGCACCAAGGCGTTTATCAGGGGCTCCATTTCGGCAGGCTGGCCATAGTTTGTCAGGTCGCCGGCGAGTACGAGAACATCCGCCTGGTCACGAACGTTGCTGAGTTGATCCCGTAAGGCTGCCTGGTTCGCAGGAGAGAAATGCAAATCGGCAGTGGCTGCGATCCTCATTCATCAACTGGCGCGCAATTTGGAAGGTGCGCGCTGGGACCGGTTGCGTGGCTTAATTTTGGCAACGCGGGCGCGCTGCTCAGCGAGGAGGTTGTCCAACCCCCACTCCTCAACGTCAATCGCGAACATCGTGTCATCGACCAGCGTTCCGCGAAACCTGGGAGGCGCGCCAGGCGATTGAACGTTGTTCGCCAAACGTTCAATCAGTTGGCGCCATAAATCCTGAGGCACGTAATCAGCATGGGCGGGATACACATACTTGAACAAAATGAGGTTCCATAGCACCAGTTCCCAGTGTTCCCCTGCGCACTGCAGAATGCGACTCCAATCGAGTTTCCCCTTCAACGCGAAGATGATGTGGGCAATGTCGGCTCCATCGAATCTTTCCCTTCGGGTGACGAACAGCTTCGAGGCGATCATTTCTTCCGGCGCGAGAACTCTGGAACTGACTCCGCAGACTTCGGCTGGGAGTGCATCTTGGATCCAGGATTCCTGCACCACGATGATGCCGTTGCTCATGCCGGTGATGAAGTCGACGAAATATCCGTCTCGGTGGACTTTGGCCAGCCAAATGGAATCGCAAACTTCGCAACGAAAACCGCGCGACTCGAAGATGGGGAGCACCTCTGAAGCGGCTCTGGTGGTGAGGAATACGTCCAGGTCCTTGGTAAAACGGCAGATTCCCGTATGTTGGCGGAGCGCAAGCGCGCCCGCAACGGCATAGGAGCAGCCTGCGTCTTCGAGAAGAAGCAGCACTTCTCGAAACAGAGCTTGCTGTTCACCGGGAAGCACGCGCGGCGTGGAGGAGGTCGCAGCAACTGCTGGAGTTTGGGGCGTCGCCGTGCAGTCTTTCATGGCACCTCAGGATTGCGAATTTAAGGCCGGTTGTCGCTAGCTATTTCTCCGGTTGCTGAGGGGCGTGTTAGCCCCGCTTGAAGTACTGCACCGCCCGTTCGTGCCTGGCGGCAGCTTCTCGGCTTCGAAAGGTTCCGAGATTCCGTCGCTTGCCAGTCTTGGGATTCTTCTTCCGCGAGTAGAGCCGATACCCGCCGGAGGCCAACTTGCGAATCATTTCTACACCTCACCCCGAGATCTATCCACGTCCAGGTGCCCGCGTTACATTCGAACAATTTTCAAATACCTCCGCAGATCGGGCACGGCACCGGCGATCACATACGCCGCAAACACCAGGCCTGCCGTCCCCACGATATTTCTCATAGCCACGAGCGTTGATTTCACGACGAACTCCTTTACTTCCGTCACCGTAATCTGACGTCCCTGGACGGACCATCGAGGAAGCACTGTAGAAACACCTCGAGGCAATCCTAGTCAAAACGCCACGCGGGCGGCCCCGGAGGAGACGACAATGAATCGCTCTTAGCGATGATTGATCGCTTTCAGGATCGCGTTCCGAACCGATGAGAGGCGGTTTTCGTTCGGACATTGGGCTTCCGGATTGCGACTGGCATCGCCCAGGAAGCTCTTGCCATCATGCTGCCTCCGGCAACCGGGAACTGCGCAGACGTATCCGAAAATTCTTCCTATCGGAGTCTCGATCCAACTTTCGACCATTTGGAGGTTTTTATGCTTGTCACAAGCGGGTGCAATTCTTGCCATGCTCTACGGGGAAGGGGCGTTCTTAGGAGCGGCCAAAGGTTCAGCGGACAAGGAGCAGTTGCGTTCATACAATAATTTCAGAAACCTACAGCTTTGAAAAGATGGAAAGCACTTTGCTGGCAATTTGATCGGAAAAGCCAAACCGGCGCTTGGCGCGCGAATAAAGAGCTACGGCCCAACTATCAAATCTCATCATCGCGGACTTGAAGAGCCCATCGGCGGGGCGGGGTCGATATTGGGTTGAGCGCCCGGTCGATCCTCCACCACCGGAAATTGTGTAGTAGTACAAGGCCAAACTCTTTCTGGAGATGCCGTCCGGACACTGCAAAGGATCCGGAAAACCGTGAAGCGAATCGCGATCTGTATTAAAAATGACCACGTGATTGAGAAGAGGAACGTACGACGCAACGCAACGTTTCATATCGCGTTCCCAGAACTCGAGGGCACCTCCCCAGCAAGCCTGCCATTCAGGGTTTAAATACAAAATCAGGTTTACGCGGCGTTCCCAGTGTGGATGGTAGTGGTGGACGCTGAAATCGGTGTGGACGTTCAAGAATCCGCCACGAGACGACTGATGAAGGCCCCCACCCTCAAGAGAGGGATCCGCTATGAGGTCAGGAATCCCGGTCAGTTTGCGCAACCAGCAAACGAATAGCTTCCGAATTCAATTGGTCCACCAATTCTCCGATTGTTGGTGGAAACAACTCGCGCCGGCTCAGGCCATTCTTGTTTTCATTGGCATGTTTGTAGCGGATCCAAGCATTGGAGTGGTAGTCCGGAAACTCGCGGGCGATCGCCGCTGCCGTCTCCGGATTTAGAAAGCAATCGAAATGAATGTGCGGGAATGGAACAGCCATCTGATACTGCCGGGCCAGTTGAAGCACGCGCGACCCCGAACACACCTGAGGCAGACCATAAACAGGGCCAGCCATGCACGTTCCAGACATTTCGCTTCCTTATGGGTAAAGTCGTGTTGCGACTGAGTCGCTGGAATCCAAACGGCAAACAGAAACCGCGGTATTTTGATAGGGGCAGTCGAGGCCAGTGACGGGCTTTTGCACAACCACCCAATTGACACCGAACTCAGTTTGCAGTCGGTGATAGTCGGCCAGCTGAAAATTTCTCCAGCCCCGTTGTGCATCCACCTGGCGGAGCCATTCGCCGGCCAGCGGCGGAAACATGGAAACGGCACCGCTGTCCTTCACGGCATCCGCCAGCATGCTTCGCTCGGCAATCGCCCGGAACCCATTGACGTCTTCGCCTGGGATTCGCATGTGATAAGGGTCGAGAGCGAACATCGCGGTGACCGGCGTGTTTTCCCGCGTCCACTCAAAGGCTTGCACCCAATCGTTTTTAGATTCAACTCCTGGCCACTCGATGTGCGCACTTGCCGGAAAGAGCTGTCGCTGCGCGTAGAACATTCCCGCGCATAGAGGCAAAAACAGCGCCAGCCATCGCCAAGGATGGGTTTTCAGGAGATATTCCCCTGCGAATGCGCCCGAACAAACCAAGAACAAGATGTAGATCAGATGAAGGCTTCGCAGAGGCTGCAGGCGGGCGAGAGTCTCAAATCGCGGGAACGCCGACAAAGCGAATGCCGCCGCCAGACTGATAACACCCAGCAGGACCGCGGTCTTGCACATGAAAGCCAGGTTTGTTCGGCGACGTGTTCGTGCGAACTGACCGAACCACCACAGGATCATCAGCGGACCGACAGCTCCCAGCACCTCGTACCAATGCCAGCGCAGCAGGTAGTGGTAGGAATGGGAAGCTGCCACTTCGTGGTACGCAGGCGACGGAGGAGGGAAGAAGAACGTCATCGGCGAAAATAAAGCTGCCCCCGCGACTTCCAGTTTTCCCGAACGCAGGATGCCGAACAGCATGCAGAAACCAACAGCAAAAGCAGCCATGAAGGGGTGGATTGCGATGCCAGCGCCAAGAACCAGGCCCGCCAGCAGGTATTTTCTGTCGGCCACCAGCGCGATTGCCAAAACCCCGACACACGCCGCCAGATTCCTGGGGTTGACGTATTGATCCATGATGTAAAGGGCAGTCCCCGCGACTGGCACCGTCAACAAAGCCGCGACCAACCCCACCGCTGCCCAGCGGCCAGAAAGATTCTCAGTACAGTGCCCGCTCAAATACCAACACGCGCTCAGCAGGAGGAAAATCGATGTGAGATGCCAAACCAACAACGCGGGATAAAGTGAGAGATGGCTCAGTCTGACCGACCAGGCGATCAGTCCCGGGAACAACGTCAGGTGCGCGTGCGAGGCAAAGAACGGTTCGTTGTATGGAAACAGTTGGTGATTCAGAGCCTTCTCTACGCCGGGCAAATAGATAGCAGCGTCTTCCGCATTCGGATGGTAGCCATGTACCAGGACCGCGGCACAGCTGATCGCAACCAATAGAAATAGCGTTTTCCAAGTCATCGAGAAAGGAATGGCCTCAGTTCGACGCAGTCCTGAGGAGACAAGGTTCAGTCTGGTCGGCTGAAAGAGGAGTCCGTCACATTTCGGGTGTTTATGCGCAGTTCCGTATTTCGCCTCTGGAGCGCGCTTTCCAGGTCTGAAAGAGTCAATCCCCGAAAGTCTTTGATCACTAAATCAGCGCCCGCCGCCAGTAGTCGCACTGGATCCTGGTTCCCCGGAACGGCAACGCAGCATAGACCCGCGGCTTTGGCGGCTCGAACCCCTGAGAACGCGTCTTCTATGGCGACCGCCGAATCGGGCGAAACACCAAGTCGGCTGCATGCCAACCGGTAGATCGCCGGCGCCGGCTTGCCTGCTTCTACATCGTTACTGGTAACAATCGCGCCGAAGTAACTCCGGAGATTCAGGTGCTTGAGAGTGCAGTAAGTGCGCATTTCGCTTGCGGAAGTAGCCACCGCCATCAGGATCTTCATTTTGCGCAAGTGAGTCAGAAAACCAAGCAGACCGGGGGTTGCCGATACTTGTCGCGTCTGCTTCTGAAAAAATGCGTCTTTTTGCTGACCGTATAGCTTGAGTTGCTCGCTGGAGAGATCGCCAAGGAAGTGGCGAAGGATGTCTTCTCGCTTTCGCCCATCGAGGATGTAGTCCAACTCGTCGTCGCACACTTCGCGATGCAGTGTGCGCAAGAAGTTGCGCCATGCCTTGCGGTGCGCCGGATGGCTGTCGATAAGAACGCCATCCATGTCGAAGATCACAGCTTGAAGATGCAGGCTATGCAGCCTCGCGACAAGAGCAGACAAGGTTGCCTCTACATGCCCGGCCAGGTTGACTGGGCCAGTTGATAGTTTTCGGGTGTACCAATATCCAGAACGTAGCTATCCAAGGGATACGCCATCATCTGACCGCATAATTTTGGCAGCAAGTCGAAGCCGATGTCCACGGGCGCTTTGGTTGGGATCGCGTCCAGTAAAGATGGGGTGGCAAGCATCAATCCGGAAAACGCAAGGTTGTTCTCGGCAACGACAGGTTTTTCTACAAACTTCTCGACCCTGTTCCCGGCGGATAACGTCACGATGCCACAGCGGGTCGGATCCGGGACGGGATAGACTCCCAAAGTCGCCACCGGGTTACACGCGCGATGGAACGCAAGCATGGCATCCAAACCAGCATCGACCAGGACATCAGAGTAAAGAATCCAAAAAGCTTCCTCGCCGGCGATCCAATCGCGATTGGCGCGGATCGTGCCTGCACTTCCCAGAAGAATCGGTTCTTCAACCAATGTCACCTGAACCTCATGATCGGATCGCGCATCCAGAAATTCGCGGACGCGATCGGCATGCGCGTGAAGATTGAGAAGCACCTCCTCGATTCCGAAGCGGTGGCAATGCCGGAGCCATATTTCCAGCATTGGAATGCCTCGCACGGGAAGCAGGCACTTTGGAACTCTATCGGTAAGAGGCCGAAGACGTGTTCCATGACCCGCCGCAAGCAAAAATGCTTTCACTCCACCACCTGGGTCATCCAAAGCCAGTTAGGTCGTAAAGGCGACGGGAACGAACGTCCATCTGGATCCCGCGGCATCATCGCCATCGATAAAGGGATCATTCGCGATGATTTGGGTGCCGTGTGAATCGAATGCGAACGTCATTTCCCGAACGCCTTCCTCTACCATGGCGCCACGGACATCACTCTGGCACGACGGGTCGCAGCAAAGTAGAAGAAATCCCCCGCCCCCGGCGCCGGTGATCTTGCCGCCGAGGGCGCCATGATCCCGAGCAACGCGGTAGAGGTGATCGATGCGCGAGGTTGAGATCTTCGAGGAAACCTGTTTCTTTGCCTGCCAGGCTGCGTCCAACAAAGCACCAAACCGATTCAAGTCTGATTGGTTGAGTGCCTCCTGCATCTCGTTCACAAAGCTCTGCGTCCGCTTCAATGCCTTTACCGAAGAGCTGCCTAAGTTTCGCGTCGACAGTTCCTGCTCCTCGAGAATCGTCCACGAATGATGCGCAGATCCGGTAAAGAACAGCATGAGGCTGCTTTCGAAGCGGCGTGCGAACTCGGGATTAAGGTTCAAGGGCGCAACTTCAGTTCCCCCGTCGCGATGAAAAGTGATTCGATTGAGACCGCCGTACGCGGCAGCGTATTCATCCTGTTTTCCGACATGGCGGTTCAACCCGTGCCGCGCGATCTGAAAGGCGCGCTCCGCCAGATCATATTTTGAAAGGGGTATCTGCAGGTAGCTAGCGAGCGTTTTCAGGATATTCACGCAAACGCTCGCCGAAGAACCCAGCCCGGTTCCCGGTGGAATTTCCGACGCCAGAAACAGATCGACCGACATGTCGCGGCCCAAATCTTTCATTACGGCCAGCGGTATCTCCAACCCGCTGCCCCGGACATCCATGGTCGCGATGTCACGCCAGGTTTCAAAGATCCGGAGATCCGACGAAATCACTTGAATGCGTCCATCCGACCTTTTCCCCAGTATGGTGTAGAAATATTTATTGATGGCCGCACTGATAACACTGCCCCCGAACTGCTCGTAGAATGTGGGGAGGTCGGTGCCGCCGCCGGCAAAGCTAATCCGCACCGGACTGCGCACGATCAGCACGTGGGTCGACCTCCTCATCAAAGTGAGCGACTGGAGTTGTGGGTCGTCTGATCTCTACCACAGTACTGCGAGTATCCGGAGCCCGCCTGGCGGAGGGTTGACGGGTTGCCAATGTCCAGATGGTCTGCAGCAAGATGGAGAAATCGGTCAGCAGGGAGGGACTCAGCAGATACTGCAAGTCCAACCGTGATTTCGCTTCCGACGAATGCTCTTCGCGGAGACCGCGAACCTGGGCAAGTCCGGTCATGCCAGGCCGCACACTCAGCCGGCGCTGTTCCCACGGCGTGTAACGTCGAGTACGGGCAGGTGGCTCAGGTCGGGGGCCCACAAGACTCATGTCACCCTTCAAGACGTTCCATAATTGGGGCAGTTCCGTCACACTGAAACGATCCAGCAGACGTTCAAAACGACTTTCATAAAACGCATTTCGTTCCACGTTGAGGCGTAACATTTTGAACTGCTCAAAGTTCAGCCCGCAACGAGTGTCCCATTGGAATCCCTGGCCTTTGGATATTCTGAGCACAAGTGCGCTGGGCACGATAATGAACAAGGAGAACACAAATAGAACTCCGCCCACCGCAATGTCGACCCCACGCTTCGCCTGCAAGAACACCGACGAAGTCGAAGGCTCACACAACTTCAGGATCGGCAGACCGTCGAGATCCAGGAGCCTGGGGCGTGACAGGTAAAGTTCGTAAGGCTGTGGAACTACGCTCACACCAATTCCCCGCTGTTGGCAGCGGGTGGCCAGCCGGACGAGTTCCGCGGTGGCCGGTTGTGGCAAAGCCACAATCAGTTCGTTGACCTCGCGCGAACTCAACAGATCTGTGACTTCCAAGGTCGAAACATCGTGAAGGCTGGCGGAACTTCTCTCTCCTGCGATATTGTCGTCAGCCCGGTCCTCGGGAAATAGAAATCCAACAACGCGACACAGCATTTCCGGGTGATTCGCGATCTTGGAAGCGATCTCTCGGGCAACGTGACCAGAGCCGGCAATCACAACACGACACACATCACCGCACGCGTGACGTCCCCGTAAAGACCTGCGGACCACATGGCGGACCAGCAAAAATCCAGGGAACAATAACAACCCATAGTAGGCAAGCGCCAATCGGGATACGTATTGCCGTGTTAAATATGCCGCGGCAAGCAGCAGACTCATCTGCCCAACAACCGCCAAAAACAATCCGGAAGCCACCGAGGGCAGCCACCAACCTCCCTCAAACCCGTCTAACTTCATGCGATAAAAAAGGATGCCCCACAATGCGAGGCTGACAGCCAGGAATGGCAAAAGAGCGTAGACCGCGTAGTAAGTCGTCTCATCCCAGCTGTTGCCGTATCGGAAATACCCGGCTGCCATGAAAGCGAATACGGTCCATACGAGATCGCCGGCGAGTATCCAACGTCTGATATGAGCCGCCTCCCTCATTGCGTAGGGGGAATTCACTTTGTTCAATTTACTCAAGCGCATCTCGTTTCGGCAGCCTGGTCATGAAGTTTGCGCCGGATGCAGGTAAAGAGCGCGTGAGAAATGCAGAGATGGAGGTCTTCTATCATCTGCATGTTGTCGCACGGTACTACCAGACATAAATCACACAGGGCCTTCATCTGGCCTCCCTGAAACCCGCCCAGCCCAATGGTGATTGCACCAGCAGTGCGTGCGCTCCTCAGGGCCTTGAGAACATTTGGCGAGTTGCCGCTGCCGCTTATTGCGAAAGCAATATCTCCCGGGTTCACATAATTCTCGAGTTGCTCCGCAAAAATATCTTCGTAGTGAGCATCGTTCGCCCAAGCGGTCATGAGCGGTACATTGTCGGTCAAGGAAAGGACCCGGAAGCGCCTGCCCGAACCGTTCACGGTGCCCTTTCCCAGATCGCAAGCCAAGTGGGACGCCAGGGCGGCACTTCCGCCATTTCCAAACAGAAAAATCATGCGAGAATTTTTGTAGGCGTCTATCAGCACCTCCGAGATCGCTTCAATCTCTTTGAAGGGAAGCTTCTGAATTGTTTCCGACAACGAACGAAAATAGGATCGACAATTTACGATCTTATTCATAACAGCTCGTCTCTCTGAATCGAGGGTGCCGCGTTCACGATCATTCCGGATCCGCCGTGGTTGGGAATGGGCGTGATGTGGCGCGATCTTCGATAAAAGTTCCACGCCGTCTGCACAATATTTGTCAGATCGGAATGCCCGGGCTTCCAGCCCAGAACCTCGATTAATTTATTTGGGCTGGCGCAGAGCACGGCTGGATCTCCGGGACGTCTGTCTCTGACAACAACCGGAATGGACTGGCCGCAGACCTTCTCTGCCGCGCAAAGGACCTGTTTCACCGAATGGCTCGAACCAGTCCCGATGTTGAAGGATGTCATCCCGGGCTTGTCCAGAAGAGACATGGCGCGAATGTGCGCATCGGCTATATCAAGAACGTGTACATAGTCGCGCACACACGATCGGTCAGGCGTTGCATAGTTCGTTCCGAAGATCTCAAATACTGGCAGGTCCCCCAGCGCGACCTGGAACAATCGCGGAATCAAATGTGTTTCCGGATCGTGCCTTTCTCCCAGGTCCCCGGAGGCCCCGCCCGCGTTGAAGTAGCGCATGACGGCGATCCCCCAACCATAGGCGCGGGCGTACCATGCGAGGATTTGCTCGAACATCAACTTACTTTCGCCGTACGAGGTTATGGGCGCTTTGGGATGGTCTTCGGAAATCGGCGACGACTCACAGTCGCCATATACAGCCGCGGAAGAGGAGAACACAAACTTTCGCACCTCGGCCCGGCGAAGTTCCTCCAGCAAAATGATGCCCGAGGCAACGTTTGCGTCGAAGAACATCCCCGGATTCGTCACTGATTCCGGGATTAGCGCTTTCGCGGCAAAATGGAAAGCTGCGTCGATCGGGTGATCAGACAGGATTCGCCGCATCCTTTCCCGATCACCGATATCAGCCCGGCAGAAGATTGCTCCCGGAGGTACCGCATCAGCAAAGCCCGTGGAGAGATCGTCGACAACTACTACGGAGTCGCCCCGCGCAAGCAATTGAGCACAGCATACTGACCCGATGTAACCTGCGCCACCCGTGACCAGAATATTCTTCATCCCTAAAACGCTCCGCTTCCCTTAACTACCGCCATCGGAGTGCGCAACAAAATACGCAAATCGAATTGCACACTCCAATTTTGAATGTAGTAGATGTCCATTTCGACGCGCCGTGAGTAATCCACTGATTGACGACCCTGTACCTGCCAGTACCCCGTCAATCCTGGCTTCACCGTTAGTAAGAGCCGCTGGTATGCCCCATATTTCGGCAATTCTTGCGCTGTGATCATTCGGGGGCCGACCAGACTCATCTGCCCAGAGAGGACGTTGAACAGCTGTGGGAGTTCATCCAGGCTGTATTTCCTCAGTCGAGCTCCAAGTGGCGTTACTCGAGGGTCGCTTTCGAGCTTGAAATTTCGTTCAAACCTCTTGCGCATCCTCACGTCATTCTGGAGAACCGCATCCGCATCCGGGCGCATGCTGCGAAACTTGAAAGCATCGAATGCACCGTCGGGGCCCACTACGCGCCGTCTGTGAAACACCGGCCCGCCATCCTGCAGTTTCACCAAGAGACTCACAAGCAGGAACAGGGGAGACAAGGCCACCAGTCCGAAGATCGCGCAGAGCACATCCAACGTTCTCTTCAACATCGTGGCCCAGCGAGGACGTAACGGAGGAACGAGGCTCGGCTCCGGAGAAGCAATAAGCTTTTCAGTTCTTAGAGCCTGGGACGAAGCAGGATTTAACATAGTTACAGGCAGACTCGTCGTGTTACGAACAGTGACGGCGCATGACTCAGCCCGCGACTGCTGGAAGGTCCGCCCCAGACAAACACGGTTGTAACAGTTGGTCGACTAATGATATAAGTCGCGGTCCCCATACTTCGAGGGAGTAAGACTGCAAGATTGTGTCGCGCCCAGCCACGGATAATCGTTCGCGAGTTGGAAGATCAGTTATTAACCTTTCCAGAGCGAGGTACCAATCCTGCTCGGAACAGGCCAGCAGTCCGTTGTGATCGTGCTGTATCAGATTGAGCGCGGAGCCCACCGGAGAAGCAACGGTTGGAATTCCCATCGCCATGTATTGGACCGCCTTGAAAGCGCACTTGCCCCGCGTCCAGACCGTATCCGGCATAGGCATTAATCCAATGTCCAACGACCTGAGATCGTCCAACTCCGATTCCAGACGAAAGGGCTGCACAACTGTGTTGGGGAGGTCTAACTCTAAGTCTTCACATCCGAAGAACCGGAAGTTCACCTTGTTGCCATAGTTCTCTGCCAGGTGTCGGAGTGGCCTCACGATATCCAGCAGATAAGCCGCAGTGGAACGGCTACCCATCCATCCTACGGTCAAGGGGCATCCGTCCGATTTCGCGGTGAATCCATATTTGTATTGATCGCAATCTACCACGGTCGGAATGATTGAGATGTCCGTATTGAATTGCCTTGCATAGTCTGCAAGCGTGCTGTTCCCAACGATAACGTGAGCACTCCTCCCTATCACCTCATCCAACCGTCGACCATATTTAAGTCGGTAAAGCAACGGGTGACTCATGTGCACATTGTCGGGATGGACGGCATAAGTCGCATCATCCAGGCTGAAAACAACCTTGGGATGGTGGTTGAGAACCCACTTTTCCAGCATTGGTGCAAAAAACGGGAAGACCTCGCGATGAATGATGACCAAATCAAACTTGGATAAGTCAACCAGTCTGGCGAACCTTCGCAGGCTGCAGTAAAACGTGTGCAACGCCTTCGTCAGGAGCTTACCCTTCGAGCGCAGTGCGCGAAAAAGCTGTGGCGTCGAAAACTCGGCAACCGTGCACTGGTGCCCCGCGCGTTCCAGCAGCGGAATAAATTGTTGGATCCGGTATCGCCGCGAAGCGTCCTCCACCGGATGTGCAACCAGAAAGATGAGTTTCGCCATTTTGTTATTGCTGTTTAGAGGCCAGGTGATCGTACGCAGCCAGGCATTGCTGAAGGGGAGTACCGGCCCAACTGAAATTCTGACGAATCCGGTGTTGCGCATTCCGTCCCAACCACGCCCGCAGTTCGGAGTCGTCAAGCAGCAATTGAAGCTTCGCACCAAACGCATTCTCGTCGCCGGGCGGGACTAGCATTCCGCTTTCACCATCCACAAGGTACTCCCCAGCTTGTCCCACCGCAGACATGAGAACGGGTTTACCCATCATCATGTAGTCAATCACACGTGCGGAGCATTTGGAACGATTGAGAGCGGTATCTGGACAGGGAAAGGTCGCGACATCACAAGCGTAAACTACCTTAAGGAACTGCTCATGCGGTAGACGTGGAAAAAAGTGAACGCGTCTCGAGCCTCGTTCAGAAAAGAATTTGCGAACTTCATCAATGTCAGGACCGTCCCCGACTAAAACAATCGAGGCGTGATTCCGTTCCGCCACGGGAACTGCACTTCGACAGAAGAACATTGCGTCTTCGCCAGGCTCAAAATGCCCGCTGTATAGAATCAGCGGGCCTTCCGGCAAGTCTAGCTCCCTTCTCAGCGACAGCCTGAGAACCATAGCCCGCAGCGTCGTGAGGGTAGGCGGCTTCGGAAGACGCAACACCGTTTGGTACATAAAAGACATCATCGGTCGCATTGCGCAAGGCCGATACCCGGTCGTTCAGCGCTCGACTCGCGACCGTGACTGCGGGAGCCCGCCGCATCAGCCAGCGCTCTTGACGATCAATGAACTCCTTCAGCAACCAGGGGTATGGCTTCACATCGTTCCATCCGCCCCATCCTTCCCAGTCATCGCAGTCAACAACAATGTTGTTCCAGCCCTTCATCAGCAAGAAACTGGCAATCGCGCCCGCAAATCCCTTGGGCTTGAAGATATGTGTCAATTGCGGTTGATAATCACCAATTGCTTTCCAGAGCCCAAACAGCAAGCGGGGATAAGCGCGAGATGAGGAGCCGGTTCTCATGTTGCAAATCCGCACCCCGGCCTTTGTCCATTCACGACCTGAGTCGTCGGGATTGTCATATGGGGTCAGGAACATGGCGACCTGATGCCCACGCCTGACCAGTTCTGCCCCCAGGGGAAAGGCGCGGGCTTGCATCGTACCCTTGGGGCTAAAGGCGAAACCCCCGACAAATGCGATCCTCATGGGAAATCCGCAAGGATCCTGCCGCACGGGTCATGGTTAGTTGAATTCACGAGCCCACGCGGTCCAGAATTGTGAAACCATTGCAATAAGGAACGTGCCGGATCAGCCAACCACCTGCGTATTGAACGACCTCGTTGGCTTCGTCAATGCTGGTATGCAGGTGTTCCTCAATGGCGCGCGTCACGCCCCGATGATTGTTCCAGGACAATTGAATGCAGCCATCTCTGCGGCATCCCGCGATGCTCATGTTTGTGTCGTGAAACATGACTTTCGCTCTGGGCGACAGGAGAGGAAACCAGGACTCGATTTCCCGGACGGTGTGCTCGTAATAGTGGCTGGTGTCGATGAAGAGGAGATCGATCGAAGGTGCAATGTTTCTTAGTCGACAAAAGTCATGAAAGAGTGCGGCGAATGCAACATCGTCGCCTCGAAAGAAATGCCACCTCGAGTAGCGCGACACTTCGGAGCAATCATCAATGTCCACGCTCACCAACGCTGCCGAACAGAGAGCTGCAGCCCGCTCAAAGACGAAGGTGCTGGCTCCATCCCGGACTCCGAGCTCTACGACAAGCTTCGGCTTGAGCAAGAGTGTTTCCGTAAACATGAGTTCCAGATGTTCGTCGATGTCGCTGGGCTTCGCCGCAAATTGACGAATCTCATCCAGCTCTTTGGACCCGGAAGCCGGCAGCCGCCGAGGGAAGGCCGCGCGCCGGAGCGCATTGTAAAGGCGCGCCGGTATCCAGGCGAGCCGGCTGAGCGACCCCGGCCGCGCAATCACCGGGGGACGAGAGACCGGGAAACCTCCTGCGCTCAGGGATTCGGAAGGGGTGATGGCAGTCTTATCCATTAGCCGCCTTAAGTGTGCTCGAGGTGCCGGCAGCGGATCGCGCAAGATGAAACAAAACTCCAATCCGTCGCCGGTCTGACTCGATCAGCCCGTACTTCCAGAAAAGCAGTCCTGTGCCGCCGATTACAGACGTCAACAAGAGCACAATCGTGGCCGGAGACGTCCCGAGCGCGTGGACACCCACAAAAAGCATGACAACCAAAGGAAGGGCACACGCAAGGGGTCTTAGCAGTCCGTGCTTCACTAGCGTGGAACGGCTAAAAGCGATCTCCGAAGTTCGAGGCATATTGTGGAATAAATGAAATCCTATCCCCACGAACGAACCAATCAGGGTTCCAATGGCTACTCCAATTGCGCCCAGAAAATAGGCGCCCAGCACGCTTGCAGCTAAGTTCGCTACGCCCTCTGCCAGGGGAGACATGATCACCTTACGCTGCTGATTCGTGCCCAGCAGCAGAGTTGCGTAGGGTAACGCTGAGAGACGAACGACGTTTGCGATGACCAACACCTGCAGAATGTCGTTGCTGTGGGTCGCGTAATCGGTACCGACCCAGATGCGCAGGATGAACTTGCCAGCAATCATCAGCGGCAGCGCCATCCCCAAGAGAATGATGATTCCGTAACGAGTGGAAGTGACCAGCACTTCCCCTAACTTCTGCGCGTCCCCCCTTGCACTCAGAACTGCCGACGCCGGAAGCAGCGAGGCAAAGATGGCGCCTTGGGTTTGCGTAACGAAGCCAGTCAGGGTCGCTGCGACCGCATAGTACGCCGTTGCCGCATAGTCGAACTTCGCCACAATCGCCAGGTCCAGGCCGCTCACCATTAACATACCCGCAAACCAGGCTGCCATCGCCAGCGAGTAACTGGCAATCTTCCCGGCACACGCTTTCGAAATAAGCGAGATCCGAACCTTGACCTGAGGCGCCCAAAGCCGCCAGGCGAGATATGCTCCTCCATAGGAGGCCCCATTGGCGAGCGCCACCGCTGCACCCATCCAAGCCAGTCCCCAATGACGAGAGACTACCCCTACTGTCAGCGCCGCCATCGCAAACCGGTTGGCAATCACGAGGGCCGCAGGAATCTCATTTCTCTGCAGCCCAATGAACATCGCATGGATTACTGAGAAGGGGAGGCTTAGGGCAAAGGATCCGCCCATTAAGAGCAGAGCGATTCGCGCTCCCTTGTACAGGTGCGCGGGCATGGAGGTAAAAATCCTTGGCAATTGCCACGCCAAGAGGGCAATAAGGCACAATCCCACGACTGCCGCAAGCGCGAGGAGTGCAGCGGCCGTACTGACCGAACCATCCCTTTCCCCTGGATTGTGCCGTTCGTCGGCGTGAGCTACAAAACGAGCTACGGCCGTCTGAATGCCGAAGTCGAGGAGACCGACATAGAGTGTGAGTTGTAACAGCAGCGCCCATGCACTGTAAGTGTCCTTCGGCAGCATTCTGACCAGGAAAGGAGGCAACAAAAGAGCCACGATCCCAGAGCCGGCGAGCCGCAACAGGTTGGCTGATGCGTTCTTAACAACTGTTCTGGTTAAGGTCGGCTTAGTCAGCATTATGTGGCCTGTGTCGAACGAGCGCACTGTCCCCCAGCGAATGACTCCAGACCCGCAAGCCTTCGAAGAACGCCTTTTCGCGTAGCCAGAACATTGGCAGGGCCGCTTTTCCTGACAACAACTGGAGCACAAGGTAAGCCTGATAAGCGGGAACATAGTAGAGGCCCCGCCACGGCCCGAAGTGTTTCAAGAGGAAATAGACGCGATTCCGAGTGATATATCTCATCATGAAGTTGGAGAATAATCCGCCGGTGAGACTATGTGCTTTATGGAGCACTTTGGCAGAAGGCAGGTACATCAGGGTCAGCCCTGCCAGGCTTGCACGGTAGGAGAAATCCGTGTCCTCGACGTATGTAAAGTAGTGGCTATCCAAAAACCCGATCCGCTTAAAAACTTCCCTTCGGATTAACAGGCAGCACGCGGGTGCGTGATCGACCTTTCGCGGAGAATCGAATTGTCCCTGGTCAACTTCGCCATATCCATGATGAAAACCGGCGTACCCTCTCTTGGGATCGAATCCTCCTCCCGCACTCCAGATCACCAGTGGATCGTGGTAAAAAACGATTTTTGGCGCCACCATGTCGCAGGCATGTTGCTCCAGCCCCGTAATCAGGAGCTCGATCAGGCGCGGTTCGAATTCAATGTCATTGTTCATTAGCAGGACAAGTTCGCATCCGGCTGCCAGTGCGGCGTGAATGCCCTGATTGTTGGCATCCGCAAAGCCGCGATTTTCCGGATTTTCTGTTACATGAACGCGCGGGTCTTCGTAAGTCGCAATTCGGTCCAGAGTGCTGTCTGACGATGCGTTGTCTACCACCTGCACGATGAAGTTGGAGTGAGATTGATTCAGCACACTCGTCAGAAAGCCATCAATTACCTGGCTGCTGTTGTACGTCACTGTCACTATGCCGACGCTGGGTGAATCATCCATGATGAAAACAGTTATTCGCGGGTGGGATCAGGCTCATGCGCCACTACGATATTTGCACTTCGCGTCGACCCTCACTTCTGGGCGAGGGCGATGAGCTTGTCACCCAAAGGGACATACGTGAAGAGTTGATTCATCGAATGTCTGACAGCTCCCAGCCAGGATCGTTTGCCGAATGCGGCCTTGATCTTGACTTGCGCGTCAGCTTCTTTCCGACCCAGCAGTCGACGCAAGTTTTCCGCGTACAGGTCTCTACTCTGTGTCATGATGCGGCGAAATCCAGTTTCTCGCAGCAACCGCTCAAGAGTTCCCGGCCGAAAATACACGACATGCTCCTCCGGGCCAATACCATAAGCCTCGGATCCGTAGAGTCGGACGAACAAGCTGCCAAAGTTTGGAGTCACAACGAACAGCACGCCTTCCGGCCGAAGCACCCTATAGATTTCATCCATGAGAAGACGGGGTTCCGCGACGTGCTCGATGACATCCATGAGCGTGACCACATCGAATGATTCGCCTTCCAGCGCCGCTTGCTGCAAGGTTCCTGTGTAGACAGGACATCCCGTGCTTTCCCGTGCATATCGAGCCGCGAAATCCGAGGTCTCGACACCTGCCGCATCCCAGCCTGCCGCCTGCGCTTCCTGCAACATGAAGCCCAACGCGCAACCGACATCCAGCAGCCGAGGGCGAGCCGGCAAGCGGAAGTGGCGTTGGATCATGGCAAGGTGCGCTCGCCGTTCAGCCAAACTATTCTCCCGGTTACTTTCGTGAAGTGGCAGGTAGTCATTGAGAAAGTACTCGGCAGTCTCATGCTCGCCCCGATAATCACCCAGGGGACTCACAAAGCTCAGGCCGCACTCCTTGCAGTTTCGAATAGTTTCAAAAAGCAGCGCGGACACTGCTGACCCGCACAGAGGGCAGGGGCGCAACACTGAGCAGCCGATATTCGTGTTCATGAAAAGGTCGGATTGGGTGCAGGGTGAAAATGAGTCAGCTCCCGTTCTGCAATCCGGGGAATGGCTTCGCTCAATCCCACGAACAACCAGAGCAGGTAACCCGCATGCGGACCATAGAAGCCGGAGTCATCGCCGAACCATCCGATCATGTTCGCAGCCAGTGCAAAAGCAAGGGCCAGTTTAAGGAGTCTCAGATCTGAGTCGCCCCTAACATCTCGCAGGTTAGATCGCAATGTTGACACCATGACTACCAGAACACTCAGAGTCCCCACGAGTCCAATGCTTGCGAGGAGATACAGATAAGTTTCATGTGGAGAGCTTCCCTGGGATTGAGGACCCAACACGAAGTCGTATCCTGCGGAAGTGAACTCGTAATTGCCAATACCAACTCCTAAGAGAGGGTGCGAGCGCCAGGTCTGCACAGCCAATTTCCAGCCTATGAAACGGGTAGCAACATCCCACGCGAGGCTGCCTACCGCCGTGCCGGTTGCCTTGGCCATTACGATTGCCTGTAGAGGACCGTAGGCCACCAGCGCTGCGAGCAGAGACAGAATTGCGACGCCTCCCAGGACCAATTTCCATCGCGCCTCTCCAGCAAGAATCAGCGCAAACAGAACGAACGTTCCTGCCAACGCCAGCCAGGCACCGAAGGTAAACGTCAATACCAGCCCAGCCAACATTGCGATCGAAAACAGCAACCATTTTGAGCCCAGACGCCGGCGGCCTTCGACCAGCCAGAGCACCACTCCCACCGGGATGCACAGGTTGAAGTAGTGTCCCAGTTCCATCTCCGATGTCAGCACAGAAATGATGCGATTCCGCCACGGCCAGAAATCATCACGATAGTGAGCCAGGCTGGTATTCAGTCGGGGATTCACAATCCAGAACAACGGGCCATATCCCTGGATTGCCCACTGGTAAAACCCGTAGCAGGCGACCAGGAACGTAGAGACCGTCAATACGCGAAGCACTTGAAATATTTTTTCGCGGCTGTCGACCAGATTGAGCGCCAAGTAAACCAATCCGATATTGGATCCAAATCGCACCGACTCCTTCACGGTGAAGGGCAAATCGTGGGCCCGAACCAGGGATAGCACAATGATTCCGGCCAGGACGGCAAACCATTTGTTAAATCTGCTCCCGACAAACGTTGGTCGATCACTACGAGTAAGCAGGAAGGGAATCCAGGCGAACACTTTCAACAATTCCGCAGCCACCGGCACTGTTCCCACCGTGAAAACAAAGTTGAAGGGAATCAGGAAGACCATTATGAGAAGCAATTCGTAGGGCCGTGACAGACAATAAAAGCAAAGGGGAATGCCTATCACTACCACGAGCGGCAGCGCAGTATAGAAGACTGACGCTGCCAAAACGACGCTCACCAGCGCGGTGAACAGGACCAGAGTGTCGTTTCGCAGCCAATCAGTGCCGGCACTGATGGAGGATGTTGTCACCTAAACCTTAGCGCGCAGAATGATCCTCGCTTTGCGAGGTCTTCTTTCCCGATCCGTTTTGGCCCGCACGACGATTCCAAAACCGATGACCCGCGAGAGGCAATCGGTCGTTGGCAATCTGTCCCCAGATTTCCAGGGCGAGTCTTTTTTCGGGCGACTGATTGGCCTCCCAAGAGACCCGCCCAATGACCAACGCCGCGCCGCAGAGAAACGCGAACATTGTTCCTAGAACAATGACCCACTTCCGCGGAGGAAACGATCTTTTTTCCGGCAACGTCGCTGGATCCAGAACTTTCACCGATGCAATCTCTTTTGCTTCCTGTATCTTGGCAAATTCGTATTGCTGGGTCAGCAGTTCGTAGACTGTCTCCTGAATTTTCGTTTCTCTGTAAAGATTGGCCCAGCGAACACCTACAAGGGGCAACTTGCGGATCGAGGGAAAGTCACCGGCTATCTGGGAATCGTCCGAACTGGGGTCACCCCGATTCCCACTCATGGTCTCGACTTGATGTTTCAGGGCGGCCACTCTGGCTCGGACTGTTCGGACGCGAATGTTGCTGTCGGTATAGATTTGCAGCAGGCTCTCGAGTTCAGATTGCGCAGCCACCAGGCTGCCCTGGAGCTGGGCCTCGGCCTCCACCATCGCCTTCGCCTGCGAAGGAACGTCGAGCGTGCCGTTCTTGCTGGCGTATTCGCTGAATTGACGTGACGCTTCGTCCAAATTTTCCTTTACGGTTTTCAGACGTTGTTCAATAAACTGCCGCTGCCGCCGCGCCGCCGATGTCGACACCTGCGCCACCAACTGATCGAGTTGCTCAACATAGGCTTGGGCGATCTGCTGGGCACGATGGGGATCTCGATCCGTTACCACCAGCGTGATGACACCACTTTTTCTGTCTTCGGTAATATCCGTATGTTTTGCGAGATCCTTTCGCGCATCGAACCAATAGCGGTCCCAGTAAACCTTACGAAGATCGAAACGCCGAATCACCCCGTCTTGAATCGTCTCGCCCTCCAACATGTCCATGAACAGAGCACCAGAGCTTTTCAAACCAAGCAGGTCGCCTGCCATGCTGCCCATGCTTCCACCCAAAGATGCGCCCAGTCCGCCTCCGCTCGAACTGCTGCTACCTCTACCCGCAAAAGCGGCAAGCATGGCTAAACCGGAACCCGACTGTTCATCGGGAGGCATGAGGCGGGTCGTGGCTTCGTAGCGTACGGGAAGCAAAAAGGCGACGAGAGTGGCTAGAATAAGGCCCCGTATCGTAACCCGCATCAAGAACGCGCGTTCTTCCCAAAGCAAACGCAACCAGACGATATGTTTCGGCTCCGGCAGAAGAATCGTCTCGATAGGGCGATAAGCCTGGGAATCCAGTTTTCCAGGCTCATAGGCCGGAATGGCGTTCTGTTTGGACGGCTTCATTTGCGATCCTTCACCGATGTTCGATTGGGAGCAGGCTGGCGCGAGGTTATTTCTTACCCTGCCAACGGGGATAAAACGTCAGCTGTAGCGATGCCGTGGTGTTCGATTGATTGATTGAACTCAAAATCGGGAACCACCACTTCTCGTGTTGAATAAACCCTGACACGGAGAACCGGGAACCTAGTGTGTATTCGCCACGAACTGAATAGTCCGTCAGGCGTCCGCCCTCAATGAAGTCCTTGTAAACCATCTGCAGCCGGTATCCCAGTTGGATGCTGGTGCGCGGGGAGATCCAGTAGGTGGCCCAAGCCTGTGCTCCCCGCCCCGCCCGGCCAATCCAACTCGCCAGCAGGTTTCCGTTATTGGTGTAGCCTGAACGATATCGGCGAAAATCGAAGTAGACAAAGCCTGGTGGAAATTCACTGGTGTGGGCGGTGCGCAGAACTTCCGCGCGCAAATCCAGGCCTCTCACCTTCGGAATCTTGGGCAGGTATACTCCGAAATTCAATGTCGGGCGCGAAGATCCAATGGGAGTGATTTCGTCAACCACCAGGGAATCCCCATAGACAGTCAACCAGTCTCGCAGCCCCGGAACGCGATACCGGAAGTCGAATGCGGAAGTACGCTTTCCGGGATTGTTGGCAGGATTCGAGGAGTGCACATAGTACGTGCGTAAAAAATCCCGCCATGTTACCGGTAAGCCCGGCCCCCCGAACATCGCTGTGACACCCATGCCCAGTTCCAGATTGTCGGTTGGCTTGAAGCTGATCTTTTCCCCGTGAATGAACGGCTGGGGGTCTATGTTGGGCCCCACCACGCCCTGCGAATTTACTGCAGACGAACAACTGGCGGCGGCGCAGTATTCCCAATGCTGGCCCGACAGCTGCCCAATGAAGAATTGTGTTCGTACGGGTCCAATCAGCTTTGAGATTAGCGGAATTTCAAAAGGCGAAACGCTGTCAATCTTAAACATCGGAAAGGATTCGGCATTGTCGCTCAGCAACAACGGACCCGATTCGTTCGGCCCAAGCCATTCGCTCTGCCTGCCAAACGAAAACTGGACATTATTCATAGTGAGGGCGACGGATGCGTCCAGGAACCGAACGCGATCGATCTGCGCCCTGCCGTTCGGCAACGGTGGCGTAAAGTCAGCGGCGGCCGCGGCAGCTAACGCCTCAGGAGGATCGGAAGCCGCCGCAGGAGAGTGCTGGTATTCGCCCCGTACAAAGAACGACAAGGGCCCAGCCACAGCCTGCGCACTGATCCCCGTTACATTATTGAACCCCGTCCAATAGGGGCGACCGTAGTCATTGGTGAGCGTTTGTCCGAAATGATAACCATCGCGCAATGGAACGCCGGAAATGACCGTGCTCCGCGTGTAAATTGAGTCCACGCGCGCACCAAAATTCGGGGCGCCCTCCAGTCGGGAAATTTCCTCTCGAAATTCCAGCTTCAATGCCCAGAAAATCTTGCCTTCCTCACCGTCGTTGATATCGTCGAAAGTTTCACTTTCGCTGGCTTCGTCCAGGAGCCGAGCGCACTCCAGTCGGGTCCAGGGACGAATGCCCAGATAAGCGCTCCGGATCCGGCCCAGCGCAATCAAGCGATCAAATGCCGGATAAACCCAGCTATCCATCGGCAGATAGGGCGATCCTTTACTAGGTGGCCTTCGCGCAGATTCATCCAACTCCTGCCAGTAGTTACCCCAGGCGCCGCCCCCCAGCCGGGAATCGTGTCGCGCTCGATAAACCTCTCGACCAAAGTACCAGCCCAGCAAGCTGCCCACCACCGCGTCAGAAGCAAAATGCTGTTTACTGGTGACGCGTGTCATGGTTACCGCTGAGGCAAGTCCGTATGCGAGGAATTTTGTCATTGGTCCTGGGTACTCGTGTGCCACCACGCTTGCGATCGACCATGCCAAAGCAGAATGATCCGATGGAAAAGAAGCTCCTCCTTGAAAGAATGTGCCGTTGCCGTTGGCCTGTAAGGGACGGGGACGCTGGGTCGTATATTTCAAAAGATTTGTGACAGCTAGAGCATTGAAAGCTGCTTCCCCGGCCAGAACACCGGTTTCACTCAGGTGATCGTTCTTAGTGATGTGCCCCCAGAGGAATGCTCCGCCGACTGCACCCGCCATCGAGTAAGCCGCATAGTTTGAAATATTCAGACTTCGCTTCAGCTGATCTGGCTTGTCGGGAACTTGTTGTGAGATCCAGTGATCGGCGGCGATCAACGTGCCCACCCCAGCGGCAGCCGGGACAATCCAACGCAGATCCCGCGTATGCAAGCGGGTGGGTGTCGTCCAGAACTTTTCTTGATCCTGCGCGATATGCGAAAAAATCGGGACAAACAGGTGATTCTGAGGATCTTCGCCGGGTTGCAGGCCGGGCTCCAACTCGAACTGTTCAGGCTGCGCAGTGGAGCGAGTTAATCCAACGTGCTTATCCACAGTTTGCGGGCTGTCCTGCGCCCATGTCGAGCACGCAACCCCAACCATCAAGAGGGAAGTTCGAACGAACGACTTTGTCACCAAGGACTGCATGCCCCAGCAAGGCTGGATCAGAAGCCTCGGGCTACCTGGACTGCGATTCCAACCGCAGAGACCAGCTGCGCCACCTGAAGCGTTTGCTTCCATTTGAATCCGCCGCCATACGCCTTGTCGGGCACCACTACCATGTCGCCTGGCTGAAGCGCGGTATCGAGCGCGCCTCCGCTGAATATGCCCCCTTTCCCGCCTACGACCGTTCCATCCGCACGCAGAACAAAGATTCCCTTTTTGTCACCCATGGTGGTCGCTCCTCCGGCTTGGCGGAGGTACCAGGCAGCGCTCCGGTTGGACTTAAAAGCGATCGCGGTCTGGTTATAAACTGCGCCGTCCACCATCACAAAAGTCGGGCGCTTGGGGATGAAAAGGACATCTCCAGCGCGAACCTGGATATCCGCGGGCGTGTTCGCCCACTGTTTAACATTGCTGGAGACATGAATCACCAAGCGGCCTACGGGCGGAGTGCTTTGCAGCTTTTCCAGGGTGTCGCGCCATTGCAGTAGCGATGCTTCTTTCGCAGTCGGTTCATCGATCTGGGATTTCAGGCTAGTTCCCTCTCGTTGCACTTCGCGGATAAGCTCGGCCCGATTTTTCTCCTGGAGTTCTCGTATCTGTGTGCGCTCCAGAATCGCGCCATAAGGATAAGCGTCACTCTGCAGACCTCCTGCACGAGCCAACACAGAACTCAAACGCTCTCCAATTTCGATCCCGTAAATGCCGGGATGAACGACTTCTCCCTTTAATTCAATGGTGGATCCAATGTCGTTCCAACCGGCCTGCTGACGCACGGTCAAGACGTCTCCATCTCGCAAGCGCACGTCCGTATCCGGCTCGCCGGCCAGAGCCGAAGCAAGGGGGAAGTCGACGTGCTCGCCCTCGACTCGATTTCCCTTTTCCGACCAATAACGCGTGAGATCGGCCTGCGGGCTATAGGCGGAACGCTTGAGTCCTCCGGACAAGCGAACCAGATCGGTGGCCGTCATGTCGGTTCCTAGCGGGTACTTGCCGGGGCGCGCTACTTCTCCCTGTATCTGCACAGAGGGAGGATCAAGCCTGGAAAGATTCTTATGGATGAAGATTCGATCTTTCGGTTCCAGCAAAATATTCTCGCGAGCATCGCCAGTGAGGGCTTTGCTCAGATTCACGCTTAGGACCCTCAGTTTTCCGTCGCGAGTATGGCGAAAGATCTGCACATCGTCGAGTTGCGCGTCGGGGGTGGTGCTTCCTGCTAAATAGACAGCATCGCGAAGGTAGGTCGCGCCATTGGTTACGTGGTCCCCTGGATCTCTTACTTCTCCTGTCACGGTAATGGTGGGCGGGTCTTCAAAGTCAAATCGTCCAAACACTCGCACTGTGTCGAACGGTTTCAAGACCAGATCCTGGTCTTTACCCTCGAGCGCATTTTGCAGATTGAATGCAAAGATCTGCGGAGTGAAATCGGGAGCATTCAGCCGAATGATCTCGGCGTGCTGCTTGTAGGGCTCGGGCATGAGGTCTTTGAAGGATCGAATCAGATCGGTCACCTTCATTCCGTCCTTATAGGCATACTTGCCCGGACGAAATACGTGGCCGTCGAGGTACACAGTTTTGTCCGCGAAGGGGAGAATTGGGGAAATCTTGATCCGATCGCCGTCCTGTATTTTGAAGTCTTCCAGGGCCTTGGCCACGGATGGTTCATTGCTGTTTTCCGGGATGTCCAAGCGCAGCATGCTTCTGCTCTCGTGGGATTGCACTCGTTCCACATCTACGTGGCGAAGTGTTCCTGAAGGCAGAACGCCGCCGGCCAGTTCCAGTACTTCAGCAAGATTCTGCTCACCATTCAATTCATAAACGGCGGGTCGTCGAACCATTCCCTCAACCGTGACCTGGCGCGAAACCGTCGGAACCAGTAGCGTGTCGCCAGATTGCAGCCTGGAAGCGCTAGCTTGCACACCCTTCAGCAACAAATCGTAAATGTCTACGTTTTCGATAAGCTGTTTGCCGCGAAAGTGCTTCAGGGTGCGTAAAGAGCCTCGCGACGTCGGGCCGCCCGCTTGATACAGCGCATTCAATGCCGTCGACAAAGAGCTCACATCGTAGGCTCCTGGTCGACGAACGTCCCCTACGACGTAGACACGGACGGTGCGGAGGCGAGAGAGCGAAACATCTGCCTCCAATTGGCGGAATTGTGTCCGCAGCGCGGTCTGTACCAGATGCTGCACGTCCCCGAGCGTGCGCCCTGAAACCTGGATCGAACCAACCTCTGGAAGAGCGAGGCGGCCTTCTTGATCCACGGACCGCCTCAGTCTTTGCGAATAACTGCCCCACAAATCGATGTTGAGGCCGTCGCCGGGTCCCAGGACGTAGTCCGGCCCGACCGGCAAGTCCATGGGCAATCGATCGGAGTTGCCCGTGCCATTCTCGAACACCTCCGCCCCAAATCGAACGGGGACGGGCATGCGCTGTCCGTACTGCGCATACAAATCGTATAGCGACGGCACATCAGCATATGGATTTGGGCGGTGCGCGAGCACGGGTTGATCGTTGCGTAGTCCACGCATTCCCCGTGAGGTCATGGGCGGCCGCAACGTGTCTATGCTGGCAGACTGGGGTGCAGGCGCGTCATTGCTTTCGCGGAAATCGGGCACCGGTCCGTTCATCGTTCCGGCATTGGTTGGAATTCTCGGGTTGGTTCCTGGAGTCAGGCTTATATTGCTTAGTTCAGCCCCACTCGCAGAATCACCCTCGGCGGCGCCCGACGCCATATTTCGCGCGTTCAACAGTTGCGCCAATTGATCGGGACTCACTTGAGGCATCCCGCCAAGGACATCCAGTGGCAGGCCGTCACTGGAATCTTCGTAAGCCTGCGCTTGAGCCTGCAGCACCTTGCGCCGCGCATCGTCTGTCGGCGCGCCTTGTGGAGGTTGCGGGACGTCCGGCATTCTCGACCCCGGTGGCGCGGCGCTGGGCTGACCTTGCGATTTGCGCTGTTGCTGCGACCAATACTGGTCCTCCTGGCTGGCGCCATAGAGCCCGGATGTTCCCGGTTCCGCATTGGTCTTCGCGTTTGCGTTCCAGGTCCGACGCCGCCAGTCTTGCTCTAATTCCTCGCGGCTGGGTTTGACCCGAATATAGTTGCGATCTTCAATCTCGTTCGTGACTAAGACGCGAATGTTTTCGTCGCTCCGAATGAGCAGGTAGAGGGCTTCATCTGTCAGTTCTTTAGAATCAAGTATTCGCCCTTCCTTGTACGCCTTCCTCACTAACATCTTTTTCACTTGCAGGAACAAGCCCGGTTCTCGCTCGAGCAGCACTATGATTCGTTCGGCTGGAAGCGAAACAAGTCGCTCCGCTTCCCTTTCGGCGCTCGACTCTCGCTCATCAATCGCATGGGTACGCGCCGAGGAAGCATTCTCAGGCTCGCTATTGTTTATGCGATCGGTACTGTCCGAATAGCTCCCGCTCTGGGCAAAAACGGGGCACCCGACACCGAGCAAAATCCCCAGGAGAGTACTGACAAATACAGCGAGATGCATGCTGCGCAATTTCATTTGCGGAACTCCCAACTCATGGATAGACAGCGATCCCATTCGCTCAATCCGCACAAACATTTTTTTGGAAGGAGCGTCAGGAGATAGGCTGCACATCAAATTCATCGATCTCCAATGCGACAGACCGCATGATGACGTCCACCGATATCACGATGCGACAGTTATGTTTCTTGCGTATGAGAATGCCTTGCGCGCCCGCCAGCGGTCCCCGCGTTACTCGAACACGTCGACCGATCTGCAGCCAGGAATGCGCTTCCGCGTACATTCCCTTCGCCAGCCCGTTTCGAAGGGCCTCAATTTCATGTTCCGGCAGTGATGACGGCTTGCCGTTGGGACCGATCAACTGGCTTACGCCCGGAATGCGTAAGACCTGCAGCCGGTTGCGAAGGGCAATATGAACAAACAGGTATCCAGGGAACAGAGGCAGTTCCAGTTCCTTGCGACGGTCTTTCCACCGGCGCAACGACTTGTACAGCGGGAGGAAGCACTCGATCTCGTACCCTCGCATCTGGGCTGCCACCAACTTCTCGTGTCGTGGGTTGGTAGCGACTGCATACCAACATCTCTGCAAAGACTCGGACGGAATCGAAGCCAGCTGGAGTGCCGGGGTCGCGTTGAATTCTGTTGGTAGTGATTCTGCTTCCACAGCTTCGCCCCCTCACTTACAGGCCACGTGAGCTAACCTCAAACCATCAACTACTTACACCCCCGGCAGTGCTCAGCACTGATGATGAAGCTCGTCCGCCGGCGGGTGTGCGCGCCTCATCACATTCAGAATCTCTTCTTCGGAGGTCCGAATGTGTCTGGTGCGAATATCGACAAATGCCCAAAATAAAACCCCTGTGTTTCGCTCGGGGTTCAGTGCCAAGACTCTCATTTGCGGATACCGGCCAAGCAGGAAGCCGCATAAGCCTGATCGGAAGTCAGTGTCCTCGAGTGCCACGATCAAGACGTCGGGACGGTACCGATCCACCAGTTCAGTAATTTCCTCGTCATCCTGGGCCTCGCCGACGACTTCCATGTCTGGCTGCTCGTGAATGGTTGCAGCGACGAGTTCCCGCATGAGTCGAGGGCGGTTGGCGACGATAACTCTGATCTTGTCCACAGCTGCTCCCAGTGGGAGTTTGCGATGGGTGTGTAGATTTGGCGAGATTCAATGGTGGGCGGTAATTAATCTGATCTCGTTCGTACCAATGAGGGTTCTATGCCGGTACCGGGCGGTACCAGAGCGAATGTTCAAGCGGCGTATGGTCCCAAGCGGCACAGTTCCGCAGCTTCCAGCCGATCGCCAGCGCCGACTTTCTGGAGCACACGATGTACATGGTTTTTGACAGTCTGGTCGGAGAGGTTCAGCTGCAAAGCGATTTCTTTGTTGGTCAAACCACGCCCCATCATCTCCACTAACTGCTGTTCTCGTCGCGTCAGGCCGAAAGGATGTCGAGCCTGGAGACAGGGAGCGTCCATTTGAGGAGCGGCGACTTGTTCAAAAAGCACACGACACAGCGAAGGAGGACATACTGCCTCGTCCTTAGCTACAGAACGCACGGCCGCCGCGACATCAACCGAGGAGGCGTCTTTAAGGACATAACCGAGAACGCCAGCACGGACGGCACGCAGGAACGTAAGTGCGTCGGTCTCCATGCCAATCAACAGCACACGCAGACCGGGAACCGCCTTCCGAAGCTCGGGAATGAGCAGCAAATCCGTAAACACACTGAGCCCGGAATCCGACAGCAGGACGTCTGCGCGACTAGTGACAACTTCTTGAACGATCTGTGGCGAAAAGGCCGCCGCACCTGCCAGGTACAAGTCGGACTTGTCCCCAAAAATTCGCATGAGCGCTTCGCGCAAGAGGCGATTCTCAGTAAGAAGAAAAACACTGATCCGCTGTGACATCATCCACCGTTATTCGTTTTCGAAGTTCCGTGCTGCGCGGCATTTCAGTTTCCAGCGGATGTTCAACAAGCAAACATTGCTGGCCCACATGATCCTCACAATGCCTGTTGGACGACTTGTCGAGCACAAGAGTTGTCTTGGCCCGCACCGCGGCGAACACTTTCCAATCTCGAACAGGCAACTTTATCCCGTGGCGGGGATGCTGGCGATAACAGTGGCACGGGATAACTGCAGGAAATTATGCAATCGACCAGACTTGCCATCCATACTGTAGTTTCTGTACGACCTTCGCGTTTTGCCGATTGGCTCAGGCCTTGGCAGAGAGAATTCGGAACAAGAGCACCCAGCGCCGAGCGTTGGTGGTCATCAGAAAATTCTCCCGCACGTGCTCACGTCCATTTTTTCCCAGTTGATTCCCGAATTCCGGATGGGTGAGAAGGTACCGGATCTGATAGGCGCATCCTTCTACAGAATGAACCAGCATGCCGGTGTGCTTGTCGATCACCTGTGTCGGGATACCTCCAACCGCGCTGGCAATCGTCGGTTTCGACTTCCACAGCGCTTCTGTAACCGTGAGCCCGAACCCCTCCTTCAATGACTTTTGAACGACGATGGTAGACGCCCGCTGCAGGGCGTTGATCTCCAGCGCGGACCAGGGCGGCAGTTCGAGGATGATAATATCCGGATCCTCGGCCGCGGCTTCCTGCACCTCTTTCAAAACAATTGCACCCTCCGGATCGTCGGAGGCGCCGCCGCCGGCCAGAACCAACTGGAAGTCCACATACTTCTTGGCCATCTTGTAAGCCTGGATGACGCCCAGCGGATCTTTTAGACGATCAAAACGAGAGATCTGCGTGACAATGGGACGAGACCTGTCGACTCCGAAGTTATCGCAGACCTGTTGAATGTAGCTGTCCTCAAGGTCTTTGTTCTTTTCGGAAAGAGGATCGATGCAAGGGTAGAAAAGGGCTTGGGGAATTCCCAACTGGCGCGCAAATGCCGGGGAGGAAAACACCGCTGCATCGTATTGTTCCACCATCGGCTGAAGGAACTTCCATACTTCTTCATTGGGATGCGATAGATCGATATGACAGCGCCAGACCCATTTCGAGGCCGCTCCAGCTTTCGACGCAACCAAGCCAGCCGGCTGGGGATCGTGGATTACCACGAAGTCTTCTTCGAAATTCATGCGTCGGCGATTCTGTTCCGTGTGCGACATAAAGACGTCACGAGCCTGTTGCGTCAACGTAAATGGGCTCCCGTGCAGGGCATTGTGAAAACCCTTGGTGACTTCGAAAAAATCATTGCCCCCGGTGATCACCTCCCATCCTGTCTTCACTTCCAGCTCATCCAGCAGCGGAACCAGGCGGTTTAACATTTCCGCCACCCCGCCGCCCACGGCCGTCGAGTTCACCATCTTCACCCGCTTGCCCTGGAGAGGTTTAGCGACGAAGCGAAGTTCATCCAGTTGCGATTTCCCGATGATGGGTTCATAGTCCGCAAGCTTTGGGGCGGGCGGTGCCGGCGGGGGAGTGTCAGATATGCGAGGTTTGCGGCGCTCGCGAATGGGTGCCTGTGCCGGCTGAATTGAAGCTTCTCGAGCGGCTTCGGATCCTTGTGCCGGTCCAGCAGCCATTTGGGTCGGGTCACTCATGAATCTTCCTTTCCTTCTGTTACTGAACCGCGCTCTGCAGGATCTGAATGATTTTTCGTCTCACACCTTCCAGCGTGGATGTGTAGATATCAACCTGGTCCAGCAGATCTGCTTCACGAGTGACGCCCAAGTCTCGTTTAAGCCAAATTGAGAAGTCGTTTGATTCAAGTTTGCGGCGCAAACGCGCTTCAATAAAGTGGTAATGAATGGAATGCAGACTGACTTGCCGAAGGCCCTCAATGAACTCGACCATGGTAGATGCGGTTCGTTGCGCCGGCAAAACAATCGTCCTGGAAGAGCAAAAATAAAAGGGCGCTCCCGCTTCGCGCTCCCGGGCCTTGGGGTTTGCCCGACCGTACTCGTCCACCATTTCGGTGATACGGGAGCGTAGCGTTTCCAGCGAAGTAAACTCCCGGACATCCAGACTCGCCAATCTTTCCCCTAAACCGACCTCCCCCAGTTCCACGTACGCCCAGTGGGCAAAATCGTTGGAAAACCCTTCCTTGATGAAATGGTGCTCTTCCAACGTACGAAATGTGTGTTGAAAAATTGATTCTTCCGGGCAGCTTCGAAGGCCCGCGGACAGCTCTCCGATATTGCAGGCACGCTCTTTCTCAATAAAGATCAGGTGTGCTGAGGATTTGAATTCAAATGGACTGGTGGCTCGACGGGGATTCTCATTCGTCATATTGATGGCTGCCTAGCTCGTGCGCTGTCCAAGGTGAGCCCATTGGATGCAGACTCCTACCTGAATGGTTTTAATACATTCTTGCCCGCCATGCTCTACAGTTTTAACTGGATGCCGAATACCCCCGGTCTTCAGTCTCATGGACGGTATCGCTAATCTCATGGACAGTATTGCAGAAATTGAACTTCGGTTGATCGAGTGGCTTGGATCGGCTCTTGTGCTTACCACGAATTTCTACCCGGCGACGGTTGTATTCCAAGGAGCCACGCACCCCAGTGACCACCGTTATTTTGAACGCTGATGAGAAGCCAGACCGTTTTCCGGAGCCATTGCTAACATCCACACTTGGCGCTGCCTGGAACGATGGCGAGTGTGAGTTCTCCGTGTGGGCGCCGCAGGCTCATAGCGTCGAAGTGCGCCTCCGCGATGCCGAACGAACGATAGAGCTTGAGCCCAGCGCCCGAGGATACTATCGCTCTCTCGTTGCAGACGTCGACCCGCATGCGCAGTACGTTTTCAGGTTGAACCAGACCACGGAGCGAGCGGATCCAGCTTCGCGTTATCAACCTCAGGGGGTTTTCGGATCATCGCAGGTCGTGAATCCGTCCAGCTTCGTCTGGCAGGATCAACAATGGCGTGGCCTTCAATGGAAGGATTATGTTCTCTACGAAGTCCACGTCGGTACCTACAGTGCCTCCGGCACATTCAATGAGCTCTGCGAAAGCATTCATGATCTTAAGTCGCTAGGCGTGACCGCGATCGAGTTAATGCCCATCGCGCAGTTTCCCGGCGCAAGAAATTGGGGCTACGACGGCGTCTTCCCTTACGCAGTCCACAATAGTTATGGCGGTCCCGAGGGATTGCAGCGTTTCGTCAATGCCTGCCACTGTGAAGGACTCGGCGTCGTACTTGACGTTGTTTACAACCACCTCGGCCCGGAGGGCAATTTCCTTGGCGAGTTTGGCCCGTATTTCACCGACCGCTACAAGACGCCGTGGGGACGGGCTATCAATTTCGATGGTCCTCAAAGTGATGAAGTCGTTCGCTTCTTCATAGAAAATGCTCTCTACTGGCTTGAGAGTCTTCACATTGACGCTCTGCGTCTGGACGCGATTCATGGCATCTTTGACCACAATGCACGACCGTTCCTGTCCTTGCTGAGTACTGCGGTCGCGGAATTCGCCCAGCGCTCGCACAGACAGGTGTACCTGATTGCCGAGTCTGATCTTAACGATCCAACCTTCGTCAAGGGGCGGAAGGCCGGAGGTTATGGGTTGCATGCGCAGTGGAATGACGATTTCCATCATTCCCTTCACGCGCTGCAAACGGGCGAGCAAACGGGCTACTATCGCGACTTCGGATCGATTTCTGATCTCAAGACCGCTCTCCAACAGGGCTATGTTTATACCGGACAATATTCGACATTCCGACAACGAAGGCATGGGGCGCCTCCCACCAGCATTCGCCCCTCGCAGTTCGTCGTGTTCTCGCAAAATCACGACCAGGTGGGAAATCGGGCATTGGGTGAGCGCAGCAGCAGCCTGATCAGTTTCGAGGCCCAAAAACTCTCCGCAGCCGTTGTCCTGCTTTCTCCCAATATCCCCCTGCTGTTTATGGGCGAAGAATATGGAGAGGTGGCTCCCTTCCTTTACTTCACTGACCATTCAGATCCAGAGTTGGGCCACGCGGTTCGCGAGGGACGACAGGCAGAATTCTCAAGCTTCCATGCAAACGGAAACGTTCCCGACCCACAGAGCCCCGGGACCTTCTTGAAGTCCAAACTAAACCATTGCCTTGGTGATCAGGGACAGCACAACGTTCTTCGAAGTTTGTATCAAGAGCTTTTGCACTTGCGCAAAACACATTCCTCCTTCGGTGATCTGGATGATGCGGTTATCGAGGTATCGGCGTCTCATGAATGCCTGACCATGAGTCGCTCATACCGCAACAGCCGCCTGCTCATGATTTTTAATTTTGGAGATGGGGTGGCCAGCTACCATGCGCCCACGTCCTCCCAAGGGTGGAGCAAGCTTCTAGATTCCGCGGAATCCAGGTGGATGGGTCCGGGTAGCGGAATTCCGCAGCGTATTCCTAATGCCTCGGACCCTCGCCTACGGATTGAGCCAAAGAGTTTTTGCATTCTCGAAAGTTCCGGTCCCGTTCCCAGCGTTTCCTGGTCACCGGAAAGCGCCGGTTAGGCCGCAGGTCGGATCTGACTATGAGCGAACCCAGAATTCCGGTCTCCACATACCGGCTCCAGTTCAACCAGCAGTTGCGTTTCAACGACGTCAAGGCGCTGGTGCCCTACTTGCACGCGCTTGGAATTACTGATGTCTATGCTTCCCCTCTGTTGCAGGCGCGGCGAGGCAGTGCCCATGGGTACGACGTTGCCGATCCATCGCACCTCAATCCCGAGCTAGGAACCGACGAGGAATTCGACGCCTTGGTGGGGGAGTTGCAGCGCCATGATATGGGCTTGTTGCTCGACATCGTGCCCAACCACATGGCGGCTAGCAGCGAGAATCCATGGTGGATGGACTTGTTGGAAGATGGACCGCGCTCAGCTTTCGCATCCCATTTCGATGTCGACTGGCACCCTCCCAGTCGCTCGCTGGAGAACCGCGTCCTGCTGCCAATCCTGGGAAAGACGTATGCTCAGGCGCTGGAATCTCGGGAACTGCGGCTTACCTACACGCGCTCAGGTTTTTTCTTGCACTATTTTGATTTCACTCTGCCCATCGCCACCCGATCCTACAATCGTTTGCTGAGTTATCGGCAAGATCGATTGGAGAGGGTGATCGGAGCAAACGCTCCCGCCTGGCAGGAGTTTCAGGGAATCCAGGCGGCGATCGGTCAAATTCCGCCTCCTGGCAGCGCGCCATCAGAAGCTGCCGGCGAACGGCGCCAGCATCGCGAGGCGGTGAAGGAGCGCCTCTGGCAACTCTACACTTCATCCGGAGAGGTGCGGCGTTTCGTCGACGGTAATGTTCGACTCTTCAACGGAAGAAAAGGCGTGCCCGCGTCCTTCCTGCTTTTAGATCAACTGCTGTCGGGCCAGGCGTACGCTCTGGCATTTTGGCGAACTGCGAATCAGGAAATCAACTATCGTCGCTTCTTTACGATCAGTGACCTGGTCGGCCTCCGCGTAGAAGATCCCATGACCTTTGAGGCAGTCCATGCCATCGCCTTACGCCTGGCCACCAAAGGAATGGTAACCGGACTGCGTGTGGATCACATCGATGGGCTGCGTGATCCTCTTGGATATCTTCGCAGGCTTCAACAGCGAGTTCATCCAGAAGCAGGCTCACGAAGCAAAGACCTGTACCTGGTAGTCGAGAAAATTCTTTCTCCGGGCGAGAATCTGCCCACCGAATGGCCAGTTCACGGAACGACTGGATATGACTTCCTGAATGTTGTGAACGGTATTTTTGTCGACGCCTCCAAATTACCCGAGCTTGAAAACATCTATTCCGACTTCATAAAAGAACGAATTCGTTTTGCGGATCTGGCCTACAAGAAGAAGAAGCAGGTCATGGACAGCCTCTTAGCTGTCGAGATGCGAACACTCGGCCGCTATTTGGGAGTACTCGCCGCGAACGATCGCTACGGCCGGGAACTATCCCGCCAGGAATTGACCCGCGCGCTGGTGGAAGTTACCGCTTGTCTCGAGCCTTACAGAACATACATCCGCGGCTTTGAGATCAAACCTCAAGAGAAAGCTCCTATTGAAAAAGCCTTAAAGGAAGCGCAATCAAGAAATCCGAATACCGACCCAGCCTGCTTCCGGTTCGTGCGTGAGGTGCTTCTGCTTTTGCCCGGTCCGCATCTGCTTCCAGAGCAGCGGGAATCCCGATTGGCCTTCGTCATGGCATGGCAGCAGTTCACCGGGCCCATCACTGCAAAAGGGGTCGAGGACTCGGCGCTCTATGTCTACAATCGCCTGATCTCATTAAACGAAGTGGGATCTTCTCCTCAAGGCGGAGATCTCTCCTTAGCAGGCTTTCACGCTTTCATGCAGCGGCGTCACCAGAAGTGGCCCTTTGGGATGAATGCCACCATGACCCACGACGCCAAGCGCGCGGAAGATACGCGCGCAAGGATAAGCGTGCTTTCAGAGTTGCCCGCCGAATGGGCGCAGTGCCTCGAAAACTGGAGTCGGTGGAACGAATCACTGTGCAGCCAAGTTCGGGGAGTACGGACCCCCGAGCGAAACGAAGAGATACTCCTCTACCAGACGCTGATTGGCACATGGCCAATTACGGAAGGGGTGTGTGCCTGCTATATACGGCGAATTCAAGATTTCATGGTTAAGGCTGTGCGCGAAGCGATGGTCCACACACGCTGGACCGTGCCCAACCTGGATCATGAGCAGGCCCTCGTAAATTTTGTGGGACACGTTCTCAAAGATAAACCTGATAACCGATTCCTTCAGGACATCAGCCGCTTTGCCAACAAAGTTGCCTATCATGGAGCTTTGAACAGCCTCTCGCAACTCACGATCAAACTCGCGTCACCGGGGGTGGCCGATTTCTATCAAGGAACTGAAATATGGGATCTCCGTCTGGTTGACCCCGATAACCGGAAGCCTGTCGATTTCGCAGGCCTGGAAGCGCGACTTTCTGCGCAGTCTGAAAGCAACCCACCTTTAGCGGACTTGACCCGATCCTGGCAGGATGGAAGAGTCAAGATGTATGTCACCCAACAGGGATTGCGCTTTCGTCAGCGCCAGGGAGCATTATTCCTCAAAGGCGGATACGTTCCTCTGGAGGCGATCGGACCACAGAGTGATTGCGTGGTTGCGTTTGCCCGAAGATATCGGGGAGATTGGGCGATAGTGATTGCTCCCCGATTTACAGTTCGCCTTGCCCAGGAATCGACAGAATCCCTGAGCGTGCAGGGATGGAAAGACACCCGGATTTTGCTGCCTAAAGAAGCACCGAAAACCTGGGTCAATCGCTTTGCCGGCGAAACGATAAATGGCAATGAAGCCGGGGAGCTTTGTATACACCAGGTGCTCAAGGATTTCCCGGTTGCTTTGCTATCGAATGAGACGGAACCGGCTGCCTAAGCATACCTAGCCGCTTCGCGTCAGCATCACCATCACCGGGTTGTTATCGGGGCTCTGGGCAGAAGACGGCTTTGGGGGAGGCGGAATTGGGGCTTACGAGGCCTACTAGACAATCTGTATAGACACGCTGTTCCAAAGCGCAGAGAATCCCTCCCAAGCGAACCTTCCAAGCAGGCACGATATGCGTAGCACATTCTGTGGCACAATCACGCTGATATTTCTCTGGAGTTGCATTTGCGTCTCGCAAACAGCATCGCCCATCCAACCACGTTCCGATAGCTCTTCCCGCGCAGCCAGAATGAGCCCCTTGTTAGCACGCTCGGAAATGCAACGTCCCAAGCCTTTGCCAACCGTGCGGACTTTGCGGTTTCAGGAAATTCCCGTCAACGCTGACGCATGCAGATCCGAAGATAAAAATACGCCGCCTGAAAACATCAACTTCGAACAACTTGAACAGGTTGAAAGGGAACAAGGGGCGCATTTGCCATTGGCGGTGAATGAAGGCCGTTGAAACCCTGCGCGCACTGCGGTGGGGAGGAATACTATTGTTTGGGCACGGTCTCCTGCGGGTCGGCTTCGATCTTAACTTCCACTTGCGCACCCTTCTTTAGCGTAACTTCTTGGCCATTTCCATCGACCAGGGCGTTTTCAATGCGGATTTCTTTGTACAAATCATCGGCCCCTTGAACTGCGATTTCTGCCTTCTCAGGCTGCCCGGTGTAAGCGGATTTAATTATCTTCTGAACCGTCCCTGGTCGTGTCGTGCTCGCTTTTTTGGTCATGAACATCCCCCGGATCCCATTTCGACTCCCATCCCTCACCCCGGACAAAGCAAGCCCGTCATCAAAAGTGAGCAACTCATTTTTGTGTGTGAGAGAGCAGGTCCGAACATAGGGTGCAGACGCCCCTTCTTCAATACAGTAAAACCCTTAGTTGTTATTTTGGGGTTTTGGTTGCGCGATCAGGCGCCAGACTGAGGGCTAACCGTGGGAAATGAGCGAGATCAACTCCTGCTTACAGCCTCCACCCGATTGCAAGCGTTTTCTCAGCATACAACGATAACCAACCGTGTCGAAAAGGATCATGGTCGTCGACGATAATCCCGCCATCCGTCGGATTCTACGCAATATTCTCGAGTTTACCGATGGGTGGGTGGTTTGCGGAGAGGCGGTCGACGGTCGCGACGGCGTCGAAAAAGCGAAGCTGCTAAAGCCAGACCTGATCGTGCTGGATGTCTCCATGCCCGTAATGAATGGGCTGGAAGCGGCCCGGATTCTTCATCAAATCATGCCTGCCGTGCCCGTGATTCTCTGTTCACTGCACACCGATCGACTTTTGGAGATGGAAGCTAGAGGCGCGGGCGTTACAGCGGTGTTTTCGAAAGCCGAAAATATGCAGACCCTGATCACCAAAGCGCGCGAACTTCTCCACACTGCTTGAGGGTTTTCAACCTCTCCAGTCGGGAAACTTCAACACTTCCCGCTTCAAAGTCAGCAGCGTGTTGGAGGCGTCCTGAAGAGCGTTTCGCTCCTCAGTTCCTTCGGCTGTTTGGCCGAGAGCTTGCAGCCGATTAAAGATAGCGGATTCAGCTTCGGTTATCTTGGCGCGCAGCTTGTCCAGATCCAATTCAACGACTGCCTCGTGAATAATGGCTTGCCATTCAAACTTGTTCGAATGGGGCGCTGGATTTTCCACCTACCGCTCCTTCTTGAACCGAAATAAAGAGCTCAATCCCCTGGCCTAGGTCTTTCCTTCTTGAGAAGCGTCCTGATCACAGAGTGTTTCTATCATTTTCGGATCAGCACGGGCAATAGACGACCAGCAGATCGGGAAAAGGGGGAAACCGGGCGAACAAATTTGAACCTTCGCGCCAAGCGTTGCGAGGACAATTTCTAGTGTCGCAGTTTTTCGCGGAGGTAAGGGGCCAGTTTCCGGGCTAATCAGCAACATTTGAACCGGAACAGCTGCTGCAAGATTTTTCAGCTTGATCAAGGTCGCTCACCAGCCGAAACAATGCAAACTACTCTAGATGAAGTGCTTCCGCGTGTCGCGTTTTTGGCAATAAACCTGCCCTTATTTGGCGGAGTTCTGAACGGCCAGGATGGCCACTTATGGATATGCAACCGTGGCTCCATGCGGATCTGGTTCGCCTTAAGAAAGCTGTTTTGTGTGCGAACTGCGAAGTCATCAGTGAGGGGCTGAATGGCCACTGCGCGGCCTGCGGAAGTGAAGCGCTGTTGCGACTGAATCAGTTGCTGGGGGGCCCTGCGGAATCTGAAATCACTTTCGACATCGCTTCTTCGGTTAAAGAAATCACGCCGGAAAAATACCTGACGATCGCAGCCTAAGGTTCCAACCTTGGCAAAGTTGCGAGGGCCTAACTTCCCGGGACTGTCTCGCTCCCGTCAGACTCTCTGAAAAAAGAACCGGTTGTGGAGAATCGCTTCAACGCCCTGCACAATCTCTCGACCCCTGCTCTTGGTGATGCCTCCCCTGAATCCAACCTCCATTGCGGCTTCGACAAGCTGATCCGACATTTCCTGGACGCTGATCAACAGAAGCGGAAGGTCGGGATTTAGGTGCGAAATCGCCCTCGCGGCTTCGATGCCATTTTTCTGCGGCATCCCCAAGTCTAGAATTGCGAGATCGGGAGTGTTGCGCGCAACCTGTTCCACAGCATCGACCCCGTTGACTGCCTCGCCGCAAACCTGCCAACCCGGCTGGGCTTCCAGCAAACGCCGAAACAGCCCTCGGATCGCGGGGTCGTCATCTGCGATCAAGATTCTAACGGCCATGCAATACCCTAAATTCTGAGCCGATTATTAACTGATTAACAGCCCGCCACTTCACTTACAATACGGAGCTTCCCCTAGGGGAATGCCCGTTGTTACGTAACTTATTGGCGCCCGGGGCTAAAGTCTCATGTCTTCTAACGGCGTCCGACGGGCGGGATGGGACTGGGACGATTCGCTTTCCCACCTGTAATCGTGGGCGGCCTTCCCTGCGAATGTACGCTTTCACGAATGGAAGGTGCTTTGTTGTTCGCCCTACCGGGCGTGCCGTGTATTCGCGACATCCAATGATTCCACCACTGTAAAAACTCTTTGTTCCCTTTGACCAGGCGCATAACTTGAGACCCTCCGTCGGACTCTGCACTTTAGGGACTCGTGTCCCCTCAACCCATAGGACCGACACCTCAGTTCGAGCCAGCGCATACTGTACGGGTTTACTTCAATCGCGATGCCGATTCACAACAAACCGCCGGATAACGGCGGCGCATCTGCCTGAAGGCGGGTGGCAAAGCGTGAGCAATGACTGAACTTGTTGCACGATTCTTAATTGGCGGCATGGTGGTGTCAGCGTTCGCAATATTCGCTGACGTGGTCAAGCCAAAAACGTTTGCGGGCCTGTTTAGCGCTGCTCCGTCGGTAGCACTGGCCACGCTGGGACTGGCGGTCGCCACGCAAGGACACGAATACGCCGCCCTCGAGGGCCGCTCCATGATCGCGGGAGCAATTGCGTTTCTTGTCTATGCGAGCTGCGCTAAGTTGATGGTCATGCATTGCAGGATTGGTGCGGGCCTTGTCACCCTCGGCCTTCTTCCCGTTTGGGGCGGCGTCTCGTTTCTCATCTGGTCTCTATGGCTCAGATCGTGATGCATATCCAGTTCGACTTGCGCGCACTCCGGGATACGAAGTGGCACGAATACGTGATTCGATTTGTATTCGGCGGCGGCGTTACCGTCTTCGCTGGCATCATTGCGCATCGATTCGGCCCCGTGATCGGAGGTATTTTCCTCGCTATACCCGCGATCTTCCCTGCCAGCGCGACCTTGATTGAAAAACACGAGAAAGAAAAGAACATCAGCAGGCAGGGTTCCGACAGTGCCAGCGCCGTTGGCCAAAAGAAGGTCGGATTTGATGCTGAAGGCGCCGCGCTCGGGAGCATCGGACTGATTGCGTTCGCGCTTGCGGTCTGGAAATTTATGCCGGCTCACTCTGCGTGGCTGGTTCTACCCTGTGCCACCCTCGCCTGGGCGCTGGTGGCCACGGGTTTTTGGAGAGCCAGGATGATGTTTACTGCGCGCCCAGAGTAGGCACGTCTTCATCGGCGGCCGCTGAGGATTTCCCTGGCAGCGCGATATCCGCTGGCGATCGCTCCATGGACGGTCCCATTGCTGCCGGGTGAGGCGGTGGCTTCGCCGGCGAAGAACAGCGTGTTGTCCACCGGCTTGGCCAGCGCTTCCTGAGCCCCATCGGCACCCACTTTTCCGTAGCTATAGGCGCCGCGAGAAAAGGGATCACCCTGCCAATCGTGAAAGTAGGCGCCTACCAAGCGCTCTTCGAGGCCCGGCAGATTCATGCCGAGCAATTGACTTAAGGTCCTTAAGCCGCGATCCACGACGAACGAGCGATCCCTTCCCGACAAGCGCTCGGCACAGCGGAATGGCGCCCAACCAGTGATTACCGGCTCACGCGCCGGCAGAGTCGTCCACCAGGTCGGGAACCATTCGTCATCCGAAAACAAGAAGCCCATGTCAGAAAGAGTTCGGCGCTGGGTACTCGAAGGCGTCATAGAATCCCAGAAGCGATCGCGAAATCGGAGCACCAACCGGATGACTTTTCCCATCTCCAGCTTATTCAATGCGGCAGATTTTTCCGGGGGCAGGGCAGGACTGAACTCGATGCCGCCTTTCCCGCCGACGGGTATCTGCAGAATCGATAATGGGACTGAGACCAAAACTTGCTTTGCCTGGCATGGCAGAGGGCCATCCTCGGTGGAAATCGTGACGCCTGAGCGATTCCAGGTGATCCCACTGATTGCGATTCCAGTGACCACTGTGACCTGACTTGACTGCAGACGAGAACGGAATACCCGAAGCAGGTCTTCGTATCCATTAGCGGAACGAAAAACGCGATCACCCTCGACGATGGCCTCTTCCCGCATTCCCTTGACCAGCCAGTGGACGCCCACCAAGTCGGGATCCGCTGCGTTGAAGCCTGAAACGTAGGCCAGGGCGTGTTTTTTCATTTCCTGTTGTCGCAAATCATCGTCATCGGGACAGTACTGCGCAAGGAAGCTGGAGAAAGACTGATCCGAAGTTTCATCGTGCATCGACTTTAGAATTCGATGCACGTCATTTGTGAAATCGCATGGCATGAGTTCCCGCTGGTAGCACCACGACTCGCCTGTGACTTCAGAGATTTTGGCTTTCGCATCCAATAAGGGAGTCCAAATTTCTGGTGGGAAACCGTGGATGAATTCCGCGCCCAATTCGATCGGAATCGCAGTGCCGGGATCCCGCTGAGTCAGGATGCGCCCACCGATCCTCTCGCGCGCTTCCAGTATCAGCACCGAGAGCCCGGCATTCCCCAATTCTGTACCCGCCGCTAACCCTGCGGCACCCGCGCCCACTACGATCACGTCCACAATCTCTGGAATATTCATACTGCTGTCGCGCTCTCTAACCACCATTGGGATGCCCTGACTATGTCATTTGAGTTCAGCAACTGCGTTTCTTAATTCTTTGAAACACCGCGCCTGCAGCCGGTCTTGACGTTTCCTCCTACAGTGAAAACCCGATTGCCCCACAGCGGGCGTTCCAGTGTATAAGCTCAGGTATCGACCCTGTTTTCGCGTCGAGCAGAAACCGTACTTGGCACGGCCCTCTCGATGCACGCGTGTTGCGCTTAACCAGTCACCCGGTCGCCGACCCTAAAGGACAATATGAACGCTAAGACAGACCCTTCCCCGTCGGCCCTTTCTTTGCAGGATTGGAGGAAAGCATTTGAGGCTGCTTTGTTGGAGCGGGACCATGCCCTTCTTCCCCGCCGACTGCGGGATGCCAAGAATGCCGTAATGGATCGGATAGAAGATTCCCTGGATTCCTCTTCTCCATCTGAGCGCAAAGTATTACTCGCTGCCCTCAATACGATCAGTGAACTTCAACGATTAGCGCAAGTCGATGAGTTGCCACTGGCCGACACGGCACAGGCTATTCGAAACGTTGCGTGAATGGGAGTTAGATATGAGTACCAGTCATTTCGACAATTTTGGCGATCTGTATCGAGCTGCGTTCGCGGAAAACGATCCCGAGATCAAGCAACTGCTACTCGCCCACGTAAAACATGCTCTAGATCGGTGGGCGGAATCCGAGCGCGCTACTGCGCTCCCATCCCCACCGAGCCCCAATCCGTCTTCTCAGATCAATCGTCACGCGCTTCATCGCGTCGCATAACTACCGCCCAATCCTTTTCAGATTATCTGACGTACCCGCACAATTTTCTTCTCTTCTATCCCCTTCGCTTGCCACACTTTTCGTGCGTCATGCCCAACTCTCAGCTGTCTGCTGTATTGCAAGGCGAAGTGGGATGTCCTAGGGTTGGAATCAGCGAGACGACCCATACCCCGCACCGGACCCAAACCCAACTCACCGGCGCGGGGTGTTTTGTTTGTAGATGACAGCCATACTAGCTGGCCAGTTGATCGACGCGGATAATCTGGTTGCGAATGGCATACAAAACCACTTCGCTGACGGAATGCAGATGCAACTTACGCATAAAGTTGCTGCGATGAGTTTCAGCGGTTTTTACGCTGCATCCGAGAATGACCGCCACTTCCTTGGTCGTTTTCCCTTCCGCAATCAACTGGAGAACTTCGCGCTCGCGGTTAGTAAGAGTCGGCAGCGTGGCAAGGCTGGAGGGAGCGAAATAACTATCCAGGATGTCTTGCACCCGGGAAGTGAAGAAGGTTCGATGCCGCTCCAGAGCCTGCACTGCTGAGATCAGATCCTTCGCCGCATCCGACTTCAGAACGAACCCTCGCGCCCCGGCCCCGAGCACTTCTCTGATCAGTTGTTCGGAATCACTCATGGTCAGAATGAGGACTTTCTGGTCGGGGTTTTCGTCCAGAATCTGGCGGGTTGCATCCAGCCCATTCAGCGTAGGCATCGCGAGGTCCAGGATGACAACATCGGGACGAAGGTCCTTGGTCATCTGGACCGCTTGTCGGCCGTCCAGCGCCTCGCCGGCGATTTCCCAGCCTGGTTGCGATTTCAGAAGGGAGCATATTCCCTGGCGAACTACCGGATGATCGTCAGCAACCAAGATTTTTAGGGCCACGCTTAAACCTCAATGTTTTCGGACCATGCTTATCTCAAGCCAAACCCGTGGCCGGAGCCACAAAAGGATCGGCCGCATGGCTAACTCTCGCGCAATCTAGAGGAAGCCTACCAGAGGCACCGGGCAAGTCGATACGGCTTTAGCTGTAGGGTGCGCCGGGAAATAATTGCCCGCACCAATGCGCAGGTGCGTTCGAAAACGAAGGTTTAGCCGCGATGTCTAGATCGCGGGAAGTGTTGCTCCGATTCTGAGGATCGATGGAGTGCGATCTGCGAAGTGGCTGCCCAACTCGGAATCCACCGCCGCGCCCCCCGGTATGAGGATCACGCCGAACATGGACTAGCACAATTTCACTTTCGGGCTTTGCCTTCCCTCGTCCAACTTGCCGCGGTGCGCCCAAAGCCCCAACCCCGGATTGGAAATGTAGAAAACTTCTTCGCCCGCCACGCAGTTGTATCCATCGCGCAGTTTCTTGGGACTGTAAACCTCAAGCATGGACCTTAGGTCACCGAACTGATACCCGGCGCCCTCCACCTCTTCGCGGCTGAGATGCCCCGGACACCAACGGATCGTGAATCTCTCTTCCGACGATCCGTGAATCAGATGGGCAGCCGCACCCAGGTCGTTGGCAAGATCCGTATTCGCCGCCACCGCAGCCAGTGTCGCCGGAGTTCCGTGGTAGCCGTACTTGCGAATCAAAAGATCAATGGCCCGGTCTTCGCCAAACGACCTTACGCCCGGCGCCAGTACGATCAACTCCGCGTTGTCAGCCAACGCCATCCGCGTTCGATAGATCGCCTTGTTGCCAAGCCAGGTGCTGTGAAACTCATTCTCGTCGAGATACACGACTGCTTTCTGGATGGGTGTGTCCAGTCTTTCGAAGTTGACTGCTGCACTGAGTGCAGCGGCGCGGTGAAAACACTCGACGTCATCCCCGATATAAAGACCGCGTACCGTGATGCGCCCATCCCCCATGCGCCCAATGACCGTCAGCACGTAGACAATCGGCAGATGCTTCAGAAAATGCTCTGCCGCATAGTTGAGGACGTTGCGGACAGGATTTTCCGCGCGGCCCATGATCCGCTCCATCCCGTAAACCGCGCCCAGGTAGTGGCTTCGGTTGATGCCGTCACGCCCCCCCGTGCCCACGAGCACATTCTTGTTGTAATTGGCCATCCCAATCACTTCGTGGGGCACAACCTGCCCAATCGAGAGAATGAGATCGAAGCCGCCTTGGGCAATCAGGTGATTCACTTGCGCGGGCCACGAATAGTCGACCTTCCCTTCCGATTGCTCGCGAATAAACTCTGCCGGAACCTCTCCCAGCGTCTCGACGTCGGTCCGCCAATTATGGACGCGGAAAAGATTCGCAGGCACAGGCCCGAACATGCGCGCGATCTGCTCCGGTTGCATGGCGGCGTGTGTGCCGAGCGCAGGAAGAATGGCCCGAAGGCTGTTACCGTAGTACTCCCAGGCGTAGCGGGTCAGATCGCCGGCTCGCGAATGCACTCGGCTGTAATCCGGCGGCACCGCCAGCACCGACTTCCGTTCCCCCAATTTTGTGAGGCTGTCCGAAAGCAGGTCGCGCAACGTCTGCTGCGACAGATCAGCTTCGATGCCACCAGCGTCACAATAAAGACTCATGCAATCAATTCCATTTTTGGACGACTCGAGACGATCTTAGTGCGAGGTCACATCATGTCAGCAATCGCCCAGCTCTTTCTATAGGCGATAAGCTTTCTTGGCCAATCCGTATGCCAGTTCACTTGCCACTTCGAACGCCTCATCTTCCCTGAGACGATGCTCTACCACCAGCTTCGCCAGGTACGCGGAGTCCATTCGTCGCGCCATGTCGTGGCGAGCCGGAATCGACAGAAAGGCGCGGGTATCATCGTTGAAGCCGACCGTATTGTAGAAGCCGGCAGTTTCCGTCACCCGCTCTCGAAAACGCATCATTCCCTCCGGGCTATCGTGGAACCACCAGGGTGGTCCCAGCCGCAGGCATGGGTAGTGGCCCGCCAACGGAGCCAATTCGCGGCTGTAGGTTGATTCGTCGAGCGTAAAAACAATGATCGCAAGGTTCTTCTCGTTCCCGAATCGATCAAGCAGCGGGCGGAGCCCTTGCACGTAATTCGTGGGGGTTGGAATATCAGCACCTATGTCCGGGCCGAATTGCTGGTAAAGATCACGGTTATGATTGCGCGCGCTGCCCGGGTGTATCTGCATGACGAGGCCGTCGTCGACACTCATTCGCGCCATCTCAGTCAGCATCTGCGCGCGAAACAGTTCTTTCTGCGACGCATCGGCCTTCCCCGAAACCACTTTTAAAAACAATGCCTCCGCATCCGCGTTGGAAAGATCAGCGGTGTTGGCGGTCGGATGTCCATGATCGGTTGCAGTGCATCCGAGTTCGCGAAATTCCGCGCGAATCGCTTGCAGCGCTTTCAGATACCCGCACCATGAGATAGTGTCTTCCCTGGCCTTCTGCCCCAGCCTCGCAAGATTTTCCGCGAACCCCGCGCATTTCGGATCGATTACGGGATCAGGGCGAAAAGTCGGCAGGATCCTTCCCTTCCACTGCGACTCCCGGATCGCCCGATGATGTTCGAGCGAATCGAGGGGCGAATCGGTCGTGGCGAGGACTTCCAGATTGAAGCGCTCATAAAGGGCGCGGGGCAGGAATTCCGGCGTCCGCAGCTTGTCTGAAATCGTATCGAAGTAGAGGTCAGCGCTGTGTTCGGAAAGTGGGACGTCCAGCCCTAGTAGTTCCTGGAAGGTGAAGTCCAGCCAAATGCGCGTGGGCGTTCCGCGAAACAAGTAGTAGTGACGAGCAAATGTCCGCCAGGTCTGCCGTGAGTCTCGGTTCCCCCGGTTGCCGATTCCCAGGTCCTCCAGCGCGATACCCTGGCTGTACAACATGCGAAAGATGTAGTGGTCGGACTGCACGATCAACTGCGCGGGATCTGGAAATGGCTCGTTGCACGCAAACCACTCCGGCTTCGTATGTCCGTGCGGGCTTATCAGCGGCAAGGTTCGCACATGTTCGTATAAAGCCCGAGCAACTCCCCGGGCATTTTGCTCTGCTGGAAACAGACGGTCTGGATGAACTAACATGCGTCCGCAGTCGCTTCTCTCGGCGGCAGGCGGAACAGTAAGCCTGCGATTCAGAACAGAATACACGCCTACCGCCCCTCAAGGCTCGGCCTGCGAGCCCTCCTGGCATGACGCCGGAATCAAAAATGTGGATGATAGGAGGGCAGCATCGAAAAGTTCGCAGCGTGAATGGAGAGCAGCATGAAGTCTACACGCCGCAGCCTGCTGGCTGGCCTCGGGATCCTCGGAGCCCACACGGCAATACCATCATTCTTGAGAAACGCAGAGGGGCATTCTTTAGGCTCGAGGGCGAATGCTCACGGCTGTCCCTTCAGATTGGCAGTGATCAACGACGAAATCACCCAGGATTTCGAGAAGGCCTGCCAGATTGCTTCCGGCGAGTTCAAGCTGCATTGGATCGAATTGCGATCCATGTGGGACAAGAATGTGACTGAACTCAACACGAAGGAAATCGGAGACGCACGAAAAATTCTGGAAGCCCACAAACTGAAAGTCACAGATATCGCCAGCCCGCTCTTCAAGACGGACTGGCCCGGGGCTCCGCGCTCGCCGAAGAGTGAAACGCGCGACCAGTTCCACGCGAACTTTGATGCCGACGCGCAAGACAAATTGCTCGAGCATTGCATCTCTCTCGCCAGAGACATTCCAGACGGACCGAATTCGCTGCTTTGACTTCTGGCGACTGGATGACCCTAAGCCTTATCGGGCCGCCATCAACGAGAAATTGCAAAAGGCCGCGGAACGCTGCGCGAAGGACAACCTCATCCTCGTGCTCGAAAATGAAATGTCCTGCAATACTGCGACTGGAGAAGAGTCCGCCGCACTCTTGAAAGCGATCCCCAACAAGAACTTTATGCTGAATTGGGATCCGGGCAATGCTGCCGCGCTCGATGGCACGCCGTATTCAACCGGCTATTCTCTGTTGCCGAAAGAGCGCATCGGCCACTGCCACTGCAAGGATGTAGTTCGCAAGCCGGATCATGGATACGATTGGGCTCCGGTGGGCGGCGGTATGGTGGATTGGCCTGGCCAGTTACGGGCACTCCAGCACGACGGATTCCACTATGGATTGAGTCTCGAGACTCACTGGCGCGGCGCAGGCAGTCCCGAAGCATCCACCCGCGCGAGTATGGAGGGACTGCGGAAAGCCCTATCGACGGCCGGAATCCCGTGCTGATGACACGCCACGATCCGAAAGCGTAGAACAACGAGGCCCGACCGGAAGGAGAGTAGATGGCTACCAGACGCGAATTTCTTGACGCAATGGCCGTGGGCGCCGCGAGCGTGGCCCTGACGACGACTGCAAAAAGCTACGCACGCATTCTCGGCTCCAACGAGCGCCTCAACTTCGCAGTGATCGGCTTGAACAGTCGTGGATATGCACACCTTGCCGGCATCAAGGCCAACCAGGGCACGGCTCGCGTCTCGCATGTTTGCGATGTCGATAGCGATATCCTCCGGAAATTTGCAGACATGGCGCAAAAGGAAACGGGGGAAGCTCCCGCCGCGGAAAAAGACTTTCGCAAATTGCTCGACGCGAAAGAAGTCGATGCCATCACCATCGCCACGCCCGACCACTGGCATGCGCCGATGGCCATCGCGGCCCTCCAGGCCGGCAAGCACGTTTACCTCGAAAAACCTTGCAGCCACAATCCCGCGGAAGGCGAGATGCTGGTGGAGGCGCAGCAAAAATATCACAAGCTCGTGCAGATGGGCACGCAGCAGCGCTCATCACCGCACACCATTGAAATCATCAAGAAGATCCACGAGGGCATCATTGGCAAACCCTATTTCGCCAAAGCCTGGTATGTCAACGTGCGCAAATCGATCGGCCACGGCAAGGATGCGCCGGTGCCCGCACGGCTCGACTGGGATTTGTGGCAGGGGCCGGCTCCCCGCCGTCCCTACACCGACAATATTCATCCCTACAATTGGCACTGGTTCTGGACCTATGGCACGGGCGAATCGCTCAACAACGGCACCCATGAAGTCGATGTCTGTCGCTGGGCGCTGCGCGCCGACTATCCGCAGCGCGTCACCTCGTCAGGCGGCAGATACCACTTCAATGATGACTGGCAGTTTTACGACACGCTCGTGACCAGCTTCGAGTACGAAGACAGGATGATCGCGTGGGAAGGCAAGAGCTGCCAAGGCATGAAGTATTACGATCGCGACCGCGGTTCGACCATTATGGGCACCACCGGCACTGTACTGGTGGATCGTGACGGCTACGAAATCTATGACCTTGCCGGCAAGAAGACCGGCGAATTCAAAGCAGGCGGCAAAACATCGTCGGCGGACCTGGTCGGCCGCGATTCCATGACGGACGCGCACTTCGCAAATTTCATCGCCGGCATCCGCCAAGGGGAAAAGCTCAACGCTCCCATATCCGACGGCAACATCAGTGTCACACTGCTCCATCTCTCCAACATCGCCTGGAAAGTAAACCATGAACTTCAGCTCAACTCCAAAGACGGGCGGATCCAGGGAGATCCGGAAGCGATGAAAATGTGGGCACGGGAATACGAAAAAGGCTGGGAGCCGAAACTCTGAGAACACGATGACGATTCATATCGGGTTGATTGGGGGTGGAAATATCAGCGACACGCACGCGCGTGCAGCGCGTGCAATCCCTGGAGTTGACATCACCGCAGTCTATGGAACGAACGCCCGCAAAGTCGCGCTCTTGTGCCAACAGTATGGCGGCAAAGCTTTCGAGGACTTCGACGCATTCCTGGCGCATCGCCCAATGGAGATGGTGATTATCGGAAGCCCCTCGGGAATGCATGCCGCCCAGGGGATCGAGGCAGCCCGCCATGGTTTGCACGTCCTGACCGAGAAGCCCATCGACACCAGCAGCGCGCGCGCCGACGCCCTGATCGAGGCCGCCCAAAAGAATGATGTAAAGCTCGGCGTCATCTTTCAGGATCGGCTCAAGCCCGACATCGCTCTCCTGAAAGAATCGATTTGCTCCGGAAATCTCGGCAAGATCATGCTGGTAGACGCACGCGTGAAGTGGTATCGCCCGCCCGAGTACTACGGGAATTCCCGATGGCGAGGAACGTTCGCGCTCGATGGTGGTGGCGCGCTGATGAATCAGGGCGTGCATACCGTCGACCTGCTGTTGTGGCTGTTCGGCGATGTCATCAGCATTCAATCTCGTCTGAAGACGGCTCTCCATGCCATCGAAGTGGAAGACACCGCGCTCGCCGTCCTCGAATTCGCCACCGGCCCTCTCTGCACCTTGCAGGCGACGACCGCCGCCTTTCCGGGCTATCCGCGCCGTCTCGAAGTTACCGGGTCGGAAGGGACGGTCATTCTTGAAGACGATCGCATCGTCGCCTCCGACCTTCGCGGCTCGCGCGGTGGCGTCGTCCCAGGGGATCGACCCAAGGATGAAGGTGCAGCCTCTCCCGTGGTCAGCGACCTTCGAGGCCATCGGGCTGTGCTCGAAGACTTCATCCACGCAATCGAACACCACACCACGCCTGCCTGCGACGGTCACGAAGGCCGGAAGAGCGTTGCATTGATCGAAGCCATCTATCGCGCTGCCCGGGAAACACAGTCGCCGGGCAACGTCTTGCCAACGTAAGAACGGCTCCTCGCGTTTACAACAAGGACTGCCACACAATGGAAATCAGACTCGTGGCGCAAAGATTCTCCACATCCCGAAAATTTCACCCGATCGGCAATGCTCCAGTTAGTATTCCGGAGTGGAGCCATCCCCAAGACAAGCCCACGGCCGCTGGTCCGGCAATTATCGCTGGATCATCTGCGCGTTGCTCCTGTTCGGTGTGACCAAGAACTATATGGACCGCCAGGTCCTTGGCGTCCTCAAAACCACGTTGCAGCACGATCTGGGCTGGAACGAGATCGAATACTCCAATCTGGTCTCCGCCTTCCAGGCCGCCTACGCGATCGGAATGCTCGCGGTCGGATGGCTGGTCGATCGCCTGGGAGCGCGGGCCGGTTATGCGATTGCCATGGTTTTCTGGAGCCTCGCTTCGATGGGCCATGCGATTGGAAGTTCGCTGGGCAGTTTCGTCGTCGCGCGCTCCGCGCTCGGATTCTGGGAAGCGGGAGTCTTTCCCGCGAGCATCAAGGCCGTGGCTGATTGGTTCCCAAAGAAAGAGCGAGCACTGGCCACAGGAATTTTCAATGCCGGAACCAGCGCCGGTGCTATGGCCACGCCTCTGGTGGTTCCATGGATCACAATCCACTGGGGCTGGCGCTGGGCATTCTTGATCACGGGCGCGTTAGGCATGGTGTGGCTGGTGTTCTGGCTGCTCCTCTACCGCAAGCCGGAAGAAGAGCCGCGTGTTTCGAAGGAAGAACTCGAATATATCCGCAGCGGCAGCCAACCACCGGGTGAATCCGTCCCATGGAGAAAGCTCCTGCCCCTTCGTCAAACCTGGGCGTTCGCGATCGGCAAGTTCATGCTCGATCCCATCTGGTGGTTTTACCTGTTTTGGGTGCCTGATTTTCTCCAGCGCAGACACGGACTCGCCCTGATGAAAATCGGGTTGCCGGTCATGCTGATCTATGTCATCTCCGACGTTGGGAGCATCGGCGGCGGCTGGCTCTCGTCGACCATGATTCATCGCGGCATCAGCGTCAACTTCGCTAGAAAATTTGCCATGCTCATTTGCTCTCTGAGCGTTGTCCCAATCGTTTTCGCATATGAGGCCCAGAGTTTGTGGGTTGCCGTCTTCCTGATTGGCATGGCGGCTGCGGGACATCAGGGCTTTTCCGCCAATTTGTTTACGATGAGCTCCGACCTGTTCCCGGCGCAAGCGGTGGCGTCCGTGGTCGGTATCGGAGGCATGGCCGGCGCAATTGGCGGCATGCTCATCGCCAAGGCAGTCGGGTACATTCTCCAGAGCAGCGGCAGTTATCAGATCCCCTTCCTCATCGCCGGCTCGTCCTATCTCGTCGCATTGGCTATCATTCACTTGCTGACCCCTCGCTTTGAGCCCGCACAAATCTGATTGAAACGTGAATCGCGTCACTCTCTAGTCCAAAGATGCCGCCGCTCCTACCGCTTAGTGACTCAAGTCTTCAGGGAAATAACCGATTGGTTACATAGGGTTTTACCGCGCGGTATGCCTGTTTTCATACGCTGCCGGTTGGGAGAGCTCTGGTTCCATGCGGGTGATGCCGTGTCTGGGATGGCGTTCCCTTCACCAATAAAGGATGAGCCGAAACAGGAGGAGTCCGCACGTGGGTAAAAGAAGCGCCATCTGTCGCCACTTGCTTCTCTCCACATCCTTTATGGGGCTTTTCCTGTTCCTGAACCTGCCCACGGTGATCGGCATCTCCGGCATAGGTTCTGTGGTTTGGTATCCGGCCACTGGACTTGCTCTCGTTTTGATGTTAGCCGTGAGCCCCTGGTACTTCCTTCTCGCCTCGATCGGCGGGGCGGTGGCCGGAATCCTGATTTATCAGCAACCGCTGTTGTCGTTCAGCGGAACGGTTGGGGTTTTTTGTTGCTCGGGACTGTATGCGGCCGCAGCTATGCTGTTGCGCGGACCGCTACAAATCGATCTGGGCATGCGCCATCGCAGAGACGTTGCTCGGTACGTTGCAGTCACCACGTTGGCAGCCTTCGGGTCGTCCCTGATTGGTTCCTTGTGTCTGGCGGCTGATCATGCCATCCCCTGGCGCGAGTACTGGCACTCGGCACTCTCATGGTTTTTGGGCGATGAAGTCGGGTTGCTGGGCGTGGCGCCATTCCTCCTCATTCACGTGTTTCCATTTCTCCGCAAGCGGTTCCGGTTGGCTCCCGATGTTGAACCTGCGCTGGAAAGCGTCTCGAAGGCTGCGTGGTGGGAAGTGCTGGAGAGCATTGCGCAGGTGGTTGCGCTGATTGTGGTAGTTCGAGTCATATTTGGACCGAACTTCGGGCCATATTCGCCGTTGCACCTCAGCTTTATCCCGATTATCTGGATCGCCATGCGGCAAGGCATTCGCGGGGCCGCGGTGGGACTGCTGGCATTCAATTTCGGAATCGTGGTAGCGTCCCGGCCTGATCTATTAATCCCGGGCATCATTGTCAAAATTGGTTTTCTGATGTTTGCCGTGTCGGCAACCGGGCTGATCGTGGGCGCAGCGGTCACCGAGCGCCATCGCATTGCTCAGGAACTGGAGGCCCGCAGCGCTGAATTGTTGAATTCGAACACCGACCTTCGGGCAGCCAAGGAGGCCGCCGAAGTGGCCAGCCGCGCGAAGAGCGAGTTCGTGGCCAACATGAGCCACGAAATCCGCACACCTATGAACGGCATCATCGGAATGACAGAACTTGCCCTGGACTCGCAATCCGATCCCGTGCAACGCGATTATCTGGAGACCATCAAATACTCAGCCGACTCACTTCTGTCTGTCATCAATGACGTCCTCGACTTTTCTAAAATCGAAGCCGGCAAGATGAATCTGGAAGTCGTCGACTTCGACCTGCGGGATTCGCTGGAAGAAACCCTGAAAACCCTGGCCTGGCGCGCCGATGAGAAAGGGCTCGAACTTCTGTGCGATATCGCGACCGGCGTTGCCGAACAAGTGCAGGGCGATCCCGCACGTCTTCGTCAGGTTGTGCTCAACCTGGTTGGCAATGCCGTGAAGTTTACGCATGCGGGAGAGGTGGCGCTCAGCGTGGAAGTCGATCGTCACGAAAAGGACGGGCAAATCCTCCACTTCAGCGTGCGCGACACCGGCATTGGTATTCCGGCAGAGCGCTGGAATTCGATTTTTGCGCCTTTCACCCAAGCCGATTCTTCGATGACACGCAAATACGGCGGAACCGGACTGGGACTCACTATCTCCGCACGCATCGTCGCCTTGATGGGAGGAAGAATCTGGTTTGAGAGCGAAGTAGGACGGGGAACTCAGTTCCATTTCACAGTTCCCTTTAAAGCGTTAAGAAGTCAGTCACAGTCCGGCACCAGCACGCCTGCGGACGCTCTGCGAGGCGTCAAGGCTTTGATCGTGGACGATAACGCGACCAGCAGAAAGATACTGCGTAGCCTGTTGACATCCTGCGGGATGCGGATAGGAGAGGCGAGCAGCGGGTCGGCTGCTCTCAACGAATTGAGCCTGGCGCAAAGAGATGGCGATTTCTACCAACTGCTCCTGACCGACTCCCACATGCCTGACATGAATGGGTTGGCATTGGTCGAGCAGGTCCGGGGTTTGCCTGCGTTCTCCAGCCTGCCCGTCCTGATGCTTACGTCCGCCGCACACGAGCGAGACCAGGAGCGTGGGAAAAACCTTTGCATCGCGTCCTTTCTCGTAAAGCCAGTCCGGAAGGCCGAACTGCTTGCTTCACTCCTGAAGGCAACTGGAGGAGACTACACCGTCTCGCCTCCAGCCATGATTGCAGAGCCTCATCACACGCCGCCAACAGGCAGTCTTCATATTTTGCTGGTTGACGATAACCGCGTGAACCAAACGGTCGCCCTGCGCCTACTGGAGAAGCTTGGCCATTCCGCCGTCTTGGCCAATAACGGCAAAGAAGCCCTTGCCTTGCTTGCCGTCGAGTCATTTGACCTCGTGTTGATGGATCTTCAGATGCCGGAAATGGATGGCCTCTCAGCAACCAAATGTATTCGCGCGCAGGAGCAAGCGAGCGATGCGCACCTTCCGATCATCGCCATGACCGCGCACGCGATGAAAGGCGACCGGGAACGTTGCCTTGCGGCAGGAATGGACGAATACGTCTCCAAGCCCGTCCAAGTGCGCGAATTGAGAGATGCGATTTCAGTTGCGCTTGGAACCAGGCGTCAAACTGGCCCTATGCGACGAGCGCAGCCCGAAGAGAAAGTTGTCCAACCGCCAGACCCTGATCTCTGGAACCTCTCGGTCACGCTCGAAAAACTGGGTGGCGACGAAAGCCTCCTGCACGATGTCGTGGACATTTTTCTTGCGGAAACACCCAAGAAGATCGCTGCTTTACGCCTCGCGATTCAACAGAACGATGCAGACAGCGTGCAGAAAACGGCGCATTCCCTCAAGGGAGAGTTGGGATATCTGGGACTGTTAAAGATTTCGCAAATGGCCCGCGAACTCGAGGAAGCGGGAAAGAAAAATGACTTGCAGAGCGCTGTCAACATCTTCCGCTCCCTGGAACCCGAACTCACGACTCTTCTGGCATCTATGCAGAGTGCGTATAAGAGCACTAATAAACGACATTTCGCGGCCGAGTCGAGCGGCTGATCGCATACTGGTTGTGGAACCAATATCGGTTACGGAGCGTGAAGCCCAGGAAGCTCTGTTTACGCAATGACGCTGCCGGCGGCGTGGATCAAGAAACCTTTTCCTCGCTTTTCAAATCAAGCCTTCCGCCATTTCTCGACGATCCCCGCCGTCCGTCAACCGAACGGTTCATCTCTGAAAAGCTCGCGACCATGACCCACGTTCGAGCACACTACGCGGGCGGATCGTTCTCAGACCGCACGCGCCTTCTTCTTCAGGGCTGCTGCAGTCGGCGGCTGGTTGATGAGCAGCCAGTACAGTCCCAGATCCTTGACCATGGCCCGGAACTGCTCGAACTTCACCGGCTTTTGCAGGTAGCTGTTTACCCCCAGCTCGTAGCTGCGCACCATATCTTCGTCTTCCTTGGAACAAGTCAGCACGACCACCGGAATAAACTGGGTAATCGGATTGCTCTTGATCTGGCGGAGCACTTCCAAGCCATCGACTTTGGGCAGCTTCAAATCGAGCAGAATCAGCTTGGGCAGTACGCCTCTCCCGGCTGCGAGCTCATTCTCCTGGGCCGCCAGGAACTGCACAGCTTCCTCGCCATCCCGCGCGACCTGAATCTGGTTGCCCAGATTTTCCGCGCGCAGAGCATGAAGGGTCAATTCAATATCTTTTTCGCTATCCTCGACCAGCAGGATCTCAACTTCCACGTTATCCACCTTCATGACTGATCTCCAGAAGTGCCTCTTCTCAAATCGCCGCATGAGCGGCTGCAAGCTGCTTCTTCCCAGTTTCCCTGTGAAGGCTCACGTAAAATGTCGCTCCCTTGTCCGGCTCCGCCTCGGCCCATACCCTGCCGCCATGACGGTGCATGATTCGCTGCACGATCGCCAGCCCGACTCCGGTTCCCTCAAAATCCTGCTGACGATGAAGTCGCTGGAACAATCCAAACAACTTGTCGGCATACTTCATGCTGTAACCAACGCCGTTATCGCGAATGAAAATGACCGATTCTCCGTCCATGGTCGTCTGGCCGATCTCAATGATGGCCGGGTGGCGGGTGCGGCTGAATTTCAGCGCATTGGAGAGCAGATTCACCAGAACTTGTTTGAATAAAGTCGGATCGCACTCCACTGATGGCAAGTCTGCGATGCGCCATTCAACTTCCCGGCCCTTGCTCTCCGGCTCCAGAGACTTGACCACTTCTGCGATGAGACTGTTCGCATTGCAAACTTGCTTGCACAGTTCCTGACGTCCCAGGCGCGACAGCTTCGGCAGATCTTCCAGCAGTTGGCTCATGTGCTGGACGCTGTCGAGGATGGTATCCAGTTGGTGTTCGCAGGAATCGGTCAAAACCGGTCTCGCCTCCTCCGCCAGCATCTCTGAGAAACCGTGGATGTGACGAAGCGGAGCGCGCAGGTCGTGGGCAACGGCGTAATTAAACGCTTCCAGTTCCTGGTTGACGACGCACAGTTCCTCGGTACGCGCCGCCACACGTTGTTCCAGTTCTTCGTTCAGCTTTCGGACTTCCTCCTCCGCCTGCTTGCGCTCGGTAACGTCCCGCGCCGCGGCGAACACACCTTCCACCTCGCCCGCTTCGACCAAGCTGATGCATATGCCACAAAAAAGAACATCGATAAGAAGGCTATGATCGCAGTCGCGCGTGAAGCGGTGCAGACCGCGGAAGACGCTCGCCAAATCGCAGTCAAGAAAATAGAGCAGGAGCGCATTGACGCCGAAGCCAGGGCGGCAGCGGACCGCGAGGCCAACGCTAAGGCTCAGACAGTCAGCGCCGAATGTCATGCCACGCCCATCCGCGAAACGCCTTCGCCGCCAGTACCACCGCCGTCGCGGAGAGCAGCGCCATGGGCAAATCCATCATCACGACCGGCAAATGCGCCGCCACGGTTGGATCGATCGCGAGGAACAAAAGTGCACTGAGAGCAACGCCCGCGTCAAACACACGCCGGAGCGCGAATGCCAGCGCCAACAGCAGGATACTATTCAGCCGAACATTGCCGCTCTGGTCCTGCGTTGCACGGACTCCGGATCGTTCTCTCGAAAGACTGTAAGGTTTGCGAAATGCCGCTCACCGGGCTTGTCACTGAAGCGGCGCAAGGGATCGAGATGAAATCCTGTGGCAGCGACGATTGTTCCTACCCACAACTTGACGAGCGGCGGTTGTTCGGGATTGATGCGGAAATCGTGGTCTTTCACATACGAGACACCGGCCGCGATGTGGTACGCCTCGTCAATCGTGAAGCCGTCGAGCCGAGTCGTCACGGCAGACCGCAGCACGGCCACACCAACGAGCAGCACCGCAAGCCCGGGAAAGACATTGCGCCTCATGGTCAGGAGATCCTTAACCAAACCATCTCGCTGGAAGCTTGTGCTCCTCGACGAAGGAGACGGTCGCGAAACCGCAGGGAAAGCAGCAAAGAGCCCAGCTGACACCACGAATCTAAACGTCTTGCGCTCGGGCGACCACCCCTGGTTCAGGCTGTGACTTGATATGTCATCGTCGCCAGAGTTATAGCACAATGCCCGCCAACTCCCGCTTTGTCGGCAATTGGGAAGTTAACATCTGGTTAGCCCGTCACTGGGCCGCAAGGCTGGTCCCCGGCTTGAGAAGGGCCGATGATCCGAGATTCATCCAGTTCTCGGTTACTTCTTCAAGCCCTCAGTAAAATTCGTCACCTCCCGGAGCCGCTATTTCTTTCGTGCAATCGAGGCATCTTCCAGACTGGTCTTTTTGTTCCACCCGTGGAAACGCGATAAGTCACCCGCGTTCCAGGCCTCGCGCAGTCCTGGGCGACTAAGATCCCAGTCTGGGCGGATCTGGCTGGTCACCACGCGCAGATCGTGCCAAAGATCGATGACCGACGGACGCCCCCAGTACCAGTAGCCGTTGTAGATGCTGTAAATCACGAGGCCCGGCTTGAGCACGAGCGTATGCGGGACCATCGGGTTGTGCTCGGGGTCGGTGTACTCCTGGATGTCGAGATCTTTCTGAACTTTTCGCTCGGTGTCCGAAAGGAATGTCCACTGGGCTCCGACTGACGCACGGAATTCCTGCAGAGTATGGTGATCGTCGGTGGCGATCGTAGCGATCTGAGTGTACGACACCGCAATCTTCGGGTAGAAGGCGGCGAGTTCCAAATGCTGCTGGTGCTCCTTCGGGCAATAGTGCCCGCGCGCAAGCGTGAGGATTAGCGGATCATCGCCCTGCAGCTCGCTGAGCTTGCACAGTTTGCCCGTGTGATCAGGCAGCTGGTAGTCGGGAAAAACGCCCCCGGGGGCAATGTCAGGACGCATGTTCGAGCTCCTCCGATGGGATCGCGCGCATCGGTTATTTTGACAGCTCGGTTATTTTGGCAGTTCCATGCCGTGCTGCTGCCCTGGCAGGTACTTGGCGTACCGGTCTGGGCAGTTCTCGCTTCATGGTGAACGCGCGCCCGGCGATTGAGGACATCCATACGCGTCTGAATCCGCATGCCATCCGGACCGAGCGTTAACCGTACGTGAGGTTGGTGCTCTGTCCGACCTCGATGATATAACCGTCAGGGTCGCGGATGTAGCAGCGTATCTCGCCGTACTTGGGGATCGGTTCCGTGATGAATTCGGCTCCTCGACTTTTCCATAATTTGTAGCACGCTTGAATATCCGCAACGCGGAAATTCATAAAGCTGTTGATGTGATTCGGGTCTGGGACGCTGAGGCTTACCGTCGGCTTATCCGGGGTCGGCCCGCCTCCAACGTTCAGAATCATCCAGATATTCGCAAGCTGAAGATATCCAGGCGCGTTGCCGTCACCCAGGCTAAGAATGCGAGCGCCGAAGACATTTTCGTAGTAGCGGGCCGATCGCTCGATGTCGGCCACGGTGAGAAAATGCGCGATGCTGATCCCCTCTCGCGGAGGCATCTCATAACTCTTTTGGTCGATTTGTACGCTGCTCATTTGATGTCTCCATTTCCGATAGACATTCGCTGATTCCGGTTCTTTCGTATTCAAGCCTGCTGCCGATTAAGCCTGACGAGGAAAGGAGAAACAATTGGACCAAGGTATCGGGGAACTCCCGTCTGTCCCCAGTTTTTCCCCTCCCCAGTTTTTCCCGAGTTTTCCCGGGCGTCTCCGACTCTCATGCCGCTGAAACCACCTTCTTCTTCTCACTGAGTGCCGGTAGAAGAAGTTTCAGAAGCGCTTCATCAGAGAACGGATTCTGACCTGAGATCAGCTCGCGATCTTGAAGGACGTAGCTCTGCCATGGAGCGGCCACACTCACGTCACCGCCCGCCGTACGCAAGGCGAAGTCGGGGTAGAAGAGAACCTTACCGCCAATCTCCAGCGGCTCCCGCTGCTGCTCTTCCGCGGTCGAAAAGATGGTCATCTTATATCCGGAATAGATCCAACCTTGAGCCTTTGCCTGCGCTCCGGCGGCATCGCCCGCACTCAGAGACGCGACCACCTCCTTCGAATTCGGAAGAGCCGAGAGAAGTGAAATCGGGCCATGGCAGAGCACTGCCGTAGGCTTGGATGTTTTGTGAAAGTGTCTCATCACGGTGCCAGCGTCGGGATCATCGAGAAGATCCATCATCGGGCCGTGCCCGCCGGGGACGAAAACAGCGTCATATTGATCCAGGCCCGATGCGATGACGTCCGAGATACGAGTTGGATTTTTGAGCCCGGTCAGGGTATCGCGGAATTTCAGATAGTCCTGAAGCCTAGCCTCGTCCCCGCCGAAGAAATCGGCGACAGCTGAATGGACATCCATTTGCGGCGTGTTGCCTTTCGGGTTGGCGAAAGTGATTTCGTAGCCCTCCTTCATCAGGGCGCGAACCGGGACCGTCAGCTCGTTGAGGTAGTAGCCAGCGCCGGCATAAACCTTGCCATCTTTCAAGGGCAAGCCGTGACCGCTCGAGACCAGTACCAAGACTTTTCCTTTTGTTGTCATTTTGTTCTCCTTTTTGAAATCGAATCTGTTCTCCTGAAATATGGAACTAAAACTGGGGACGTAAAACTGGGACAGAAGGGACGTTCACTGATTCCCATTCATTGAAATTGGGGAACTTTCCGTCTGTCCCCACTGTTTCCCGTCCCCACCTGCTCGATGATGCGCAATTCCCGGCCCTCGAGAGTGAACGTGTCGTGCTCATAGGGCTCAGGTGGAACCAACTTGGTGGGCACTTGCCCCGGAAACAACCGGCGGGCTAGCCGCTTCACCGCGAGAGAGAGATAAATCTGCATGATGGCCTTCACCGTCTTGGGCGTTGCTATCGCCCGAGGCCCCGGGAAACGGTCGAGCAGAATGCTCAGACCGTAGAAGTAGTCGAAATGGGCATGCGTTATATAAATGGTCTCCAGGTTGCGATTGTGCAGAGCGACCCAATGGGCGAGAGCCTCGGCCTCAGCCACCGTCGTCATTGCGTCGACCAGCACCGCGTCGTGCTCGCCGAAGATTAAAGTGGACGTGATCGGGTCAAAGCCGAACGCTTCGCCGAAGGGCTTTGGCCGCTCGCCGACCATAGCCTTTCCCGGGGCGGTAAAAACGTTCACACTTAGCGTGTTCGACGCCACAGGCGCGGCCACGCGCGTGGTCTCTTTCAGTCCATTTGTCGCGTCCATTTTGTACTCCCTCGATGTCAGAGCGAGTGACAGTTCAAAGCGAGGTCGTAAGGATTAGCGGATCATCGCCGTGCAGGTCGCTGAGCTTTCACAGTTTGCCCGTGTGATCGGGCAGTTCGTAGTCGGGGAAATGCCTCCGGACACGATATCAGAAAGCATGATTCGAGTTCTCCCGGTTCTCTCAAATATCTTCTCTAACAGGTCTTCTGTCAAAGACCTTCTCTCAAAGATCCAAAGTGACACCCGCGTTTGGCTGGGAACAGCATACGAGCACGTTCCCCGGGGCGGGCCTCTCCAGCGGTTCAGGGTTGTAAGTGATCGATCCGGCAATCAGACCAGTCATGCAAGTGTGGCAGACTCCAGTCCGGCACGACCAGCGGACGGGAACATCGCACGCTTCCGCCAGTTCAAGCAGGCTCGCGAACTTCGAATCCCAGGTGACGGTGATCCCGCTGCGCGCGAATGAGACTGGCGAGCCAGATCCGGACGGTCCTTGTGGCGGATGAGGAGTGTGAGCAACCTGCGCCATGCCGGGGGTAATGCTCTCAAGCGCACCGAAGATTTCCGTGTGAACATTGTCGGCGGGCACACCCCAGGTTTGCAGCCCGTCACGCATGTTCTGCAAGAACGAAGATGGGCCACACAGATAGAAGTCACTCCGCTCTGACACGCCAATCCTCTTCAGCAAAGCTGCATCAATGTGGCCGGGTGCATCGAAGTCGGTTCCAACCTGGTCGGTTGCAGCGGGCCTGCTGTACACGATGTATCCTCGTCCGCGAGAGAGCTGTTTCAGCAATGAACGCGATTCTTCTGCAAAGGGATGCTCGACGCGATTGCGCGCTGCATAAATCCACCAGATCTCTCGTTGTGATTTTTCACTTGCGAGGGCGTGCAGCATCGACATCACGGGAGTTGCGCCCACTCCAGCGCTCAGCAGAACCACAGGACTCTGGCCGGCACGCAGAGTGAAGCTTCCGCGCGGAGCACTAATATCCAATACATCGCCTTCTCGCGCACGGTCGCACAGAAATGAACTTCCAATCCCTTTCAATTCGCTCTTGACGCTGATACGCAAATGGTCGGCTGCCGGGAGATCAGACAACGAATAGCTGCGAAGAACCGGCGCTTTGCCCGGATCGATGATCAGCCGCAAAACGACAAATTGACCGGCCTGGAAGAGAGAAAGACTCCGCTTATCGGCCGGCACAAGAACGAAGGAAGTTACACTCTCGCTTTCCTTGTGAATAGTGGCGACTCGCATCTGTCGAAAGCCGGGCCATGCTGGCGCTGGCTCCTCTGTGGCAAGTCCAGGATTTCCCACCGAAGTTTTCGATCCCAAGCCTTGTTGAAGCATTGCCTGAAACGAGCCCTGCCAACCCTTGCTAAGCGCAGGAATCCGCAGGGCGCGTTGCAGTTGCTCGCGGGAAGATCCCGGCAAATACAGAAGGGCGTCAACGTCGGCCACACTCATTCGCTCTGGACCGTCAGTAATTTTTGCAATGTCATCGCCTGCACCAACTTCTCCCTCCTGCAACACGCGAAAGTAGAATCCTGGTCTGTGATGTGCTACGAGCAGCGCCGGCATACGAGGCTCGTTCATGCGGATACCGACGCGGTAGCAGGTTACACGCGGCTGAGTTACTTCAAAAATCGCATCACCAATGCGGTAGCGATCGCCGACGCAGACTTCACTATCGAGAAGTCCCTCGACGGTGAAGTTTTCTCCGAACTGGCCGAAAGTAAAATCACTGCGGTCCAGAAAACTCTGCCAGTAATGGTATGAGTCCATTTGGTAGACAAAGACGGCGCGTTGCTCCCCGCCGTGGCCGGCGAGATCGCCTTGCGCGTCCCCATCGATATCGAGCTTGCGCACCATTCGCCGCCCCGAAACGGGAGATTTCCAGACTGACGTTCGCACCGTTTTGCCGTTCCATGTCACGTCGCGCGGAAGCCCGACATTTACTGAAAGCAATCGCGGCATTTCTACCTCATCGAAGTCCAGCGTGTGGTTAGCATTCTTTGATTGCTACGGTGGAACGGGCGGCTTAAAAAATTCTGGCAATGACAAGCTCTTGCCCTGCAACAAGCTGCTTCGCCGCGATCAGCTCGATAACTTGCCGGCGAGCCAATAATCGAGACTGAACTTTCCCGGACCGGAGCAGATCAGCCAGATAAAGAAGAGCACGTACAAAACTTCCGGAAGGTAGAGGAAGTCGTCGAGCCAGTTCAGAGGTGAAAGTCCTTTAGGCAGGGTGGAAATCGCGCTAGTCAGAGTTGCGACGGTCATATCGATCAATAAAGCCACGCAGGCAGGGCTCGAAAGAAACCCCATTGTCACCAGGGATCCTCCAACGAACTCCACACCTGCCACGAAATAAGCCGTCTGGTGAGGAAACGGCACGTTGGCCTGAACCAGTGTTTCGTAAACAGGTTTGGTGCCGCCGGCGACAAATAATTTGTTTGCCCCGGAGATGGCAAAGAACAGGCCAATCGATACGCGCACCAGCAGGATGGCATATTGTTCCAAATCACCGCTACCGGACAGGGCAAACTGAATCAACCGTTTCCAATCCATCTCTTGTCCCTCCTCGCGCCTCGAGATTACGTATCCATCGGTTCGCGCCATTGAACCCGCGATGCGGGAGCCGCGAATGGATCCGCAAAGTACTGGGTTTCGTGCGCAACCTTGTCACCCAGGAAGTCCATGATGCTCACGGTGTAGGATGGCTTGCCGTCATAAGTCAGGATGAATTCGGTGACCCACAGATCGCCCCCGCCAAGGATTCGTTGGACAGTAAACCGCTTTTTGCTTGGCTGACTAGCCCGCTGGTTCTGTATATTGCGTCGACCGCGGAATCGCTCGCCTGACTGCGGGTATTCCAGCACCGCGTCCTCTTGATAGATGAGGTGCTCGGTTTCAAAATCGTTGATATCGGAAGCCGTCCAATGCTGATCCAGTGCCGCGCGGATCACTTGATCTCGCGCTGCAGAAGACTGCTCCTTCTTTTGTTCATCGTTCTCTTGCCGATTATTCTTTTGCCGATCGTTCATCTGCATCTTGAGCTTTCAAATTTGACAAGAATATAAATGCATTGTCTTCCAGCTACCAACGACGAGCCGGAGCGGCGCCATCCACATGGAGTATCTCTCCGCTCACATGACCTGCTTTTACCAGGTAAAGAACGGCATCGACAATATCCTTTACTGTCGCCCTTTTGATAGCCGGCTGCAAAGAAGAGCCGTTTGATTCATTTCGGTGCATTGGTGTATCCACCTCGCCGGGAGCCACGGCATTAAAGCGGATGCCATCTTTTGCGTACTCGATTGCGAGGTTCTGGGTTGCCGAATTCAAGCCACCCTTCGTAATCATCGAAACCGAGCCATTTTCGCCGGCGATCGGCCGATCGGCAAGCGCTGCGGTGATGCTCACAATGCATCCCGATTTTTGTTTCAACATCTCTTTCACGGTGCGCTGGGTCATGTAGAAGAATCCGAGCAGGTTCGTGGAGACAAGAGCGTCGAAGTCCTCGATGGTGAAGTCGGTAAAAGGTTTGTTTAGGAAGATGCCGGCGTTATTCACCAAAACATCGATGTTTCCAAAGTTTTTGATTGCTGCTTCGACAGCATCGGCAGCAGTTTGCTGCTTGCCGATATCGCCATCGATGCGAACCAGGCTGCCGGAGGCTGTCAACTTCTGATTGGTGTGACGAGATGTCGCGATGACGTTATAACCTTCCTCCAGAAAGCCCGCGACTAAACCTGCGCCAATACCGCCTGATGCTCCGGTGATGATATCTGGTTTTTTTTGCCCGACATAAATAACTTTCCCGTTCGTATCCGGTTGGCAAAAGCCGGTACTGATGAACCTCGACCGGCTGCTCTCAACCGGCTTTATCCTGTCCGGCGCTCGCGAACCCTCGCAAGAAGAAACCGAGACCAAATCCTTTCAGACCAACTCGGCGATTTCATCAGCAGCCGTATCCATCGCGAAATGGCCACCATCGACAATGTGGACTTCGGCATTGGGCACATCTCGCCCGGTAGGATTCCGGCTCCGACGAGTCAAACGACGACTCGATTATTTGCCCCAGATCACCAGCAGGCGTGGTTGGTTCTGGCGCATCCACGCTTGCCATTTCGGATAGGCGTCGACATTGGTGCGATAGTCGTAGAACAGATCGCTTTGAATCTCGGCCTGGCCCGGCTGATTCAGAAAATGGAATTTCTCCGTCCACAGATCCGGATCATGGCGTTCGACGTCAGGATCGTTTCCGGCATGACGTAAACGCGTGGTCTCCAGCGACAAGAGATTGGTGCGTAGTGCGTCCTCATTGGCAGCGCGATGCGCCCAAAACTCGCGGCGCGCTTCCAGTTTGCCCCCAGGCCTTCGTTATGGGCAACGGCATCTTGAACAATCAGAGCTTCTACGCGCTCGGGGTGCGCCAGGACCATTCGGAAACCCACCGGCCCGCCATAATCCTGCATGTAAAGTGTGTAGCGCGAGAGCCCGAGCGTTTCGGTAAACCGATTCATGATGTCGGCGTAGTGATCGAATGTGTAAGCGAATTGTTTGGGATCCGGCCAATCGCTGTGTCCGAAGCCAGGGTAGTCAGGAGCGACCATGCGACAGCGATCGGAGAGGCGAGCGAAAAGCGGCTCGAACATTCGCGAAGACGACGGCAGACCGTGCAGGAGCAGGAGTGTTGGCGCGTCTGTCGGACCAGCCTCCCGGTAGAAAATTGAAAGTCCATCAATCTGTGCGGTGCGATAAGAAGTGGGGTATTTCATGCGATGTTCCTTTCCGTTGTGCTTCTGCTCAGAGTCATTGAGTTCTGAGAGTGATTCTGGATTCCTTTTCTTTCGCATGCATTTCCGATTGCCTTGTGAGATCCAGTACGTGCTGAAGTGGGCCAAATGCCAAACTTCAGCGACGAGTCCTGTTCGTCATCTCGCCATTCCAACCGCCGAGGCTTCAGGGGCTCCATCGAGTCGTCGACCAATTCCAGGTTCGTTCATCTAAGTTTTGCTAGTGACTGTTTGCGTATCGTACGAGGAGATAAATCATA
>CAVTMJ010000003.1:0-1079846 GCA_963735815.1 uncultured Acidobacteriota bacterium
ACCCAATGTTTACAAATCCACGTGTTAAATTTGCGTTTCCTGAGACTCTCTCGCATTTCTGGAGGCAAATGAATTGAGCAAGGACATGGTCCCGAAGCGGATCTTTTTCACCAAGGGAGTCGGCAAACATCGCGAGCGCCTGACTTCCTTTCGTTGGCCCTGCGGGACGCAGGCATCGCCGCTCAAAACCTGGTTCGGGTCTCCTCAATTTTTCCACCCAATTGCAAGCTCGTGCCCCGCGCAACTGGATTGAAATTTCTGCACCCCGGTGAAGTCGTCTTTGCCGTGGTAGCCGAAAACAGCACTCGCGAACCACACCGCCTCCTGGCTTCGAGCATTCGCATCGCGCCATTCCTTCCGACCGCAACACGTACGGCTATCTCAGCGAGCACCACTCTTTCGGGGAATCAGAAGATGCGGCCGGAGATTACGCTGAGGAACTCGCCGCCGAGATGCTGGCCACGACACTCAACGTCGATTTTGACCCCGACCGTTCCTGGGACGAGAAAAAACAGATTTACCGCCTGTCCAACAAGATCGTGCGCACCGCGAACGTCACCCAATCGGCGGTGGGCGACAAGCGGGGTCTATGGACGACGGTGATTGCGTCAGCGGTGTTGATCTTCGACTGACGCTGGTGGCTCGGCCAGGGAAGAGTTCTTTAGTGTTTGCAAGGAAAGGGCTTGCGCCAAGCACAGGCTGAATTTGTTGTGCGCAGTTGACCTAACGCCCTTCGTTCACACCGTGTTCCAGTTGTCGCAGGTATTCGGCATTGTCGAAGCGGCCTTGTGAACTGGCGATCAGTCCATCCGCCCCGACCTGCCAACGCTCGAATCCACTGATGCGAACCCGTTGACCGATGCCTCCCCGTCCAGTGTTGGTGCCGATCAACGTCCAGTGGAACTCGGTGCCATCGCCCTGCACGCGCAACTCATCCATGATTACCCGCATGTCGGGGAACGCAGCCATGAAGGATCTGGCTACTTCTGCGATCGCATCTCGCCCCACCGCCGGAGTGCCACCATTGACGGTGAGAGAGCCGCCAACCGCATAGCACGCAGCAACGCGGGCCGGATCCTGGCTACACCAGCAGCCGCGTAGCGAGCCGCAAAATCCTCGAGTGAAGTGTGGTCCGTCCGCATGCGCAAGCGGTGCTGTGGCTTGATGTCTGGCGCCCCTAGAAAATACCACTCCAGCGATCGTTCGCCCCAAGCCGACCCTTCCTACTTGGCGGCCATTTTCTCTCGCCTTGCCCTAAGCGATTTATCCCTGTCGAGACGCTCCAACACCGCAGCGACAATGATTGGCAGCCCAACCGTCGGCATCGACGAAGACCTCACCGAACTTCCCGCCCTCGCCAGGCGGCACAAACTTGCCCACGAAATCGCCTCACTGTAGGGGCTTCCGGACAGGCCGCCCCAGTACACCGGCTCCGGGCAAATGCGTACACCGTAGTGATAGCGCTTCAAGGGAATGTTTCTCCCCAACCTCCGGTGACGCAGTTCTACGAAGGGCCCGAACTGCTGCGACCAGTTGCGCGGAACCCCTCCGCCAATGGTCAGGATTCCCAGTCGCTTCTGCCGCAGCAAGGTCGCGGCAAAGTGCTCGAGGTCAACGAAGGGGTCAAAGCGAATCTTGTAGCGTCCCGTCGACTCGCGGAGACGGTTGTTCAGCGCTACGTCGAGCCCCAGCTCTGAGTCCGTGAAGGCCGGCAACCCGGCGCGCCTTCTCATAAGCCGACTTCAGGATGCCTCGCTGGTCCTTGGCGGTTTTGGCCAGGTGAGCACCTATGGTGTGATTCAGCTTGTAAGAGCAGAGCGCCTCGTTATGGTCCCAGCCCTCCAGAATCTCCGACATGACCTCTTCCACGTCGTCGAGATTCTGCTGGGGCTACCAGGGTGTCATAAACGCGGTTGTAGCCTTGCTCGTAGAGATCCTCGTCGGTAACCTCCGGGTTGACCCGAAAGTGCGCGCGGCCGGTGGCTTCAACCAAGCCATGCGCCATCGAGGCGCCAGTCGAAACTACTCGTTCACGATGCCGCGATGATCAATTCGGCGATGATGAGACCTTGCTTGGCCACCGTCATGGCTCCGGCAAGCGTCATCACGACGAAGCATTCCTCGTCGCGTGCCATCGCTTCCAGCACATCCGCCGCTTCCCCCAGTTGCCGGCCCGTGAATGCCGTTTTCGACATGGCGCGCACGAGATCGTCGATAGAACGCACCTTGCCGAGGTCCAGCGGTTCCAGCGGAATCAGGCGGTCTTCGATCGGATTATGCAGTTTGCGATCGATTCCGGATCCGTCGGCACCATTGGCATGCTTTTCCGCATGATTACGTTTGTCATGATTCCCTTGCTTCACGGACACCTCCCAACAAAAAAGCCTTTTCTATGTGTAGGACTACTCTACTAGAAGGTGGCAAGGTCTAGCCAACTCGCAATCTTGGGACTTTGCTATGCTATCTTGCCGTTCCACTCGGGAGGTGGTTGGATTGTCGCCAGAAAAGTTCACTGCGGCTTTGGTGCAGATGTCGTGCGGCCCGAGCCCGGAAGAAAATCTTCAGAAGGCCATCACGCGCATCGGAGAAGCCGCAGACAAGGGTGCGAACGTGGTTTGCCTTCCCGAACTCTTCCAGACGCAGTATTTCTGTCAGCGCGAAGATCATGCCCTGTTCGATCTCGCGGAGCCAATTCCCGGCCCATCCACCGAAATACTCGCTGCCGCCGCCAAGAAACAAGGCGTGGTTCTAGTGGCCTCGCTTTTCGAAAAGCGGGCTCCGGGCGTTTATCACAATACGGCAGCGATCTTCGATCGGGATGGCACGCTGCGTGGCATTTACCGCAAGATGCACATTCCCGACGATCCGCTCTACTACGAGAAGTTCTACTTCACGCCGGGCGATCTCGGTTTTCGCTCGTTCGATACAGCGGCCGGCAAAATTGGTACGCTGGTCTGCTGGGATCAATGGTATCCGGAAGGCGGCCCGCCTGACCGCCCTGCAAGGCGCGATATTGCTTCTCTACCCGACCGCGATTGGCTGGCATCCATCGGAGAAAGCGGAGTTCGGCGAAGCCCAGTACGACGCCTGGAAGACGATTCAGCGCGCCCACGCGATCGCCAACGGAGTGTACGTCGGTGTTGTCAATCGCGTAGGCTTCGAAACCGGTAACATTCGCGGAAACGAGGCGAAGGGAGCCGGCCTGGAGTTCTGGGGAGGATCCTTCATCTCCGATCCATTCGGCCGCGTCTTGGCGCAAGGTTCCCACGACCGGGAAGAAATCTTGACCGCTGAGGTAGATCTTCAGAGACTTGAAGACATTCGCCGCAATTGGCCCTTCTTGCGGGATCGTCGCATCGACAGCTACGCGCCCATCACGAGTCGGCTGATAGATTGATGAAGATTCGCGTCGACGAAAACATTTGGCCCAGTAGCGACCAAGTCAAATGCCAACAATACAGCAACAAGCCGCTAGCATCTCAAGTAATGCTTTAATGCCAATGGGCGCCATCCGCATGCCTGCTGAATGGGAATCCCATGAAGCGACGTGGCTAGCGTGGCCTCATTTTCAAGGCGACTGGCCGGGAAAATTCGAGCCGATTCCTTGGGTTTACGCTGAAATCATTCGTCATCTTTCCAGGAATGAGCGGGTCGACCTAATCGTCAACGATGCGGGATCCGAGAAGAGTGCGCGAAAAACCTTGCAGCTTGCAAATGCCCTTAACAAAAACATCCGCTTTCATCGCTGGCCGACAGATCGAGTCTGGACCCGCGACAGCGGTTGTACGTTCCTCTTCGAGTGGAGCAACGGACGTCCCCGCTCGTCGTTTACGGTCCAGTCCGGCAAAATTTCCAGCGATCTCTTGGCGCTTCAACGCCTGGGCGAAGTATTCAAACTACGGCCACGACAAGAAGATTGGCGAGAGGATGGCCCGAGTGGCTGGCGCCCGAGACATCCAGGCAGTCCACCTCGGCACTCGGGTCGTACTCGAGGGTGGCTCCATCGATGTCAACGGATCCGGCGTTCTGCTGACAACCGAGGAATGTCTCCTGAGTAAAGTCCAGCAACGCAACCCTGGCTTTAGCCGTAGAGATTACGAGCAGATTTTCGCTGACTATCTCGGGATCCAGCAGGTGATCTGGCTGGGCAAGGGCATAGCGGGCGACGATACCCACGGTCACGTCGACGACATCACCCGTTTCGTTGGCACTAACGCCATACTGACCATGGTCGAGCCGAGTCGCAAGGACAGTAACCATGCGCCACTGCAGCAAAATCTTCGCCGGCTCAAATCAGCCAGGAATTCCAGCGGAAAGCCCTTTGAGATCGTCGAGCTTCCTATGCCGTCTCCAGTCGTCTTTGAGGGCCGTCGTCTGCCGGCGAGTTATGGAAACTTCTATATCGCCAATGGCATTGTTCTGGTCCCGGTTTTCAACGATCCGAAGGACCGCATCGCCCTCAACACGCTCGCCGAGGTCTTTCCTGGTCGTGAAATTGTTCCCATTTATTCGGGCGATCTGATCTGGGGATTCGGCGCTCTTCACTGCATGACCCAACAGCAACCAGCAGTCAGACGTTAATCGCTTGTATTTGGCTGTTGGGAAAGAAGTCAGGCGCTGAAGGCGGACCTGCGAATATTACTTCTTGTAAACCGTCGGCCGGGGACCCTTTTCCAGCGTCTCCCGATCCCAGATCATGTCCTCGCGGGAGTAGTTGGCCAGTTCGAAGTCCTGGGTTAGTTCCAGCGCGTCCGTCGGGCAAGCATCCTCGCAGAGTCCGCAAAACATGCAGCGGCTCAAGTCGTAGGTAAAGTTCGTGAGTTCCTTGCGCCGGGTCTTTTCATTGCGCTCGCTGGAGACTACGATCAGGTGTTCAGGGCACGCCAACGCGCACAGATCGCAGGCGATACACATAGTCTCGTCGGTGTCGGGGTTGACATTCAGGCGAGGTGCCCCGCGGTAGCGCTCCGCCACCTGCGGCCTTTCCAGTGGATACTGCTCCGTGTAATTTTCCTTCGGATCCTGATAAAGGAAGGTGACTTTCAGTCCCTGCAGCAAATCCAGTAGAAAAATTTTGCGGAGTAGATTCGGCATCCCCATACGCCGTTAGCATACCTTAAACGCTGACTGAAACGCTATCGCGAAGCCCCATCAATCCAGCATGGTACAGGACTTAAGACCCTACGTTTTGATCCACCTCCGTCTCGTTGGAAGGCGGGAACCTTTTGCCTTGCGCCTGCGTATCTAAGCGCAGGACGAACCATGAAGGCGTTTCTACCATCCCGACCAGAACTGCGCTGGGTAGTTGTGGCCATTCCGGCGCTTTTTCTGGCGCACTGGGTGGTAACGACCGTGGGCCACCGACTGCTTGGCGTCGTCCCCGATAGTTTGCGAGCCGTACTCCACCTTCTCTGAGCTGCCCGTCCCCCGAGAAGAGCCAGGGTGAAGCCGTTACAATGCAAGTCTGAGACTTCCCTCCAATGGCCAACGACCCACCACCAACAACTAGTGGTCCTGCCGACGATCGGATTCCCACTTCGACCGTGCGCTCCGACGAACTCTTCATGGAGGAGGCGCTGCGAGCTGCCCAGCGGGCGCTTGAGATGGGAGAGGTTCCCGTTGGCGCTGTAGTCGTTTGCGACGGACGGATTGTTGCAAAGGGGTGGAATCAGAACCTGCTCGGGCAGTGACCCGACCGCCCACGCGGAGGTCGTGGCACTCCGCGAAGCGGGTGCGTACCTCGGTAATCATCGCCTGGGGGATTGCGAGCTGTTTGCTACAATTGAGCCTTGTGCGATGTGCGCCGGAGCGCTGGTGCATGCGCGCATCAAGCGCCTGGTTTATGGCGCCGAGGATGCGAAGGCTGGGGCTGTCCATTCAGTCATGCAGGTGCTGAATCATCCCCAACTCAATCACCGCATAGCAGTGAAAGGCGGAGTGCTGGCAGGCCGTAGCGCTGATCTGTTGCAGGCTTTCTTCCGGGAGCGGAGGAACAAAGACAATCGCTAACCGCCTGTCCTTAGCGCAAGGATTGCATATTGGGTGTTAGCACATTTCAAGCGACCACTGGCACTGACCACTAGCCACTGGCGACCGTTTTTGTCACGCGGAGAGGTGCGTGAGTGGTTGAAACGATCCGCCTCGAAAGCGGACATACCTTAACGGGTATCGTGGGTTCAAATCCCACCCTCTCCGCCATTTCCTATCCCTATATTTCCATCAATATGTGACCGCATCACAGACATTGTGCGATCAATGACCGCACCTCGTCAGAAAGCTTGTGGATGCTGACCATTCGCCTTTGCCGAAAACCCCGCTTTACAGTGTCTTCGATTCTGAAGGCGGCGCACTTTGCCGACGCTCGATGCCAATTGGAGCAGCGAAAAACCATGCGAAGGGGTCTATTGGCGTCTCACTGCAGGTGGTCGGGATCCATTTCAGGTGTACGCAAACCCGCCATTTCCAGTGCCCGCAAAACGAAAGCATTCCACGCAAACACGCGATGGTAGCCGAAGAAGGGACGGTTCGGGTCGGTAGCAAGGTATTCCTGACTGGTGGGGAACTCACGAGAGATTTTTGTTTCCGCCCAGAGTCGATTTTGAATCGCGTCGTCGGCTTTTGTCCATCCGTGGAGTTTCCCGGCAATGTAGCCGCATATCTCAAGGCGCATCCAACTCCCACCGTTGTAGTAGATGCCGTCCATGTTGTGACTGGCGTAATTCGCGCCGTGCTCTTGGCTGATCATCGGATGCCACTGTTCCGTGAAGTAACTCCAGCCTTTGCCTTCCTGCGTCAAACCGATAAAGATCGGACGCACCGTGCCCCCGGCGGCGGGATGCGGAGCATCCCCGTGAGGCAGGAGCACAGGAATGCGTTCCAGGTGATGGATCAACATCTCATCGCTGAGGATTTTGCGTCCGAACAGCCACAGTGACAAGAACTCGGGAAAGATTTCACCAAACCCGATCGCGTCCTTAATACTGCGGGCTGGCAGGAAAAATCCCAGCACCGGATCGTAATAAGATCGGTAAATGCTTTCTGCTTGCTCGATGTAAGCGTCGGAAATCCGTTCACTCACGCCGGGGATTTTCAGCTCTCTGATCACTCGTAGCGTGACTGCGAGTATTCCTTGGTTCTCGCACAGCTCCGAAGTGCCTTCCGGATAATCGATGACATCGAGTTGACCCATCACGAATTGAGCCCAGCATGTACCGTCATGGTGGCGGTCGTAGGTTCGCAAGCAATATTCAGCGGCCTTCCGAATCTTCTCCATGGGCAAAGCTGTCCCAAAGCGCGCACGATTCTGTAGCGCCCACATGAGCCATAGCGGAGTGGAGTCGTTTGACTTGCGCTCCAGATTCGCCATGTAAGGCTCAATCAGCGTATTAATTGCTCCGTCCTCGCCTTGATTCTTGGCCCATGCGTTGAAAACTTGTTCGTTCAACTCACGATTGTGGATCCCGTTCAGGCTGTAGAAACTGTCGCGCATGTACATTTCGCCGGCGGCTGAATACCAGATGCTGGGCGCCACCATAGGTTGAGGGTTCTGGGGGCTGGCTGACCAGCAGAGCATCATCAGGTCGGAATAGATGGCCTTCTCCGTGTCGCCTCCGCGGAAGCCAAGACCGTCCGCAAGATACTGTTGGCTGGCAGACCGGTACCCGCGAAGCGTGTCGGGAACAACCTCGTCGACAAAGATGAACGATGTCTTTTCATCCGGGCGATCCATTGCCAAGCGGTGATAGGGCTCCAAACGCGTCGCCAAACGGCGAAGTTCCAACTCTGCCAGCTCAATTCTTATCGGAGCTCCCGAAGATTGTGGATCAATACCCTGGTCGGATCCCGCATTTGAAATGGAGATAGCGCCACCTTGACCCTGTAACGACGGAAAATACACCTCAGTCTGAAACTCTGACCATTCTGATGATGGAGGAATCCGATCGTTGTAGAGCGTTACGTTCTCGAGCGGGGAAAGCTCCTGGTCGACGTCCCACAGCTGCAGAGAAAAAGCCTGAGGCGAACGGTACTTTAAACGCAAGGAATAGAGTTCAGCATCTTTCGCGGGAAAGGGAATGATGGCCCTGCCAGTGGGTCCGCCGACAAACAAGCTTATGGTTCCGTTTTGTTCCTGCAAATGTGAGTCGCCCAGGCTGTGCCAGGTTGCGGCAGGAGGCAACGCGATCAGAGTACTTGAATTGCTCTCTCCCTCTCGCGCCAGCGCTTCACCAAAGGTTTGCTTCACGAAGAAACGATGCTGGCCGCGATCGTCTTCGCGGCACACGTCATAGAGATGGACGTCAGGAATGTGGTGCGGCGCCGGCTTCGCTGGTTTCGCGTCCCTTCGAATGACCCGGCTCCATTGATTGCGATAACCGGAATCGGTGAGCAAGCCAACGGTGATTCCTGCGGTCGTTCGAAACCCAGCAGCAGGAAAGTACTCACGCAACGCTCCCCCTTTGCAGTTGGCTTGATCGAAGCTCCAGAACGACGCAGGTGCGCCGACCGGCTCCAGGCAATTACTTACTTGAAAGAGCAAATCGTATACATCAATTTGATGGAAACGGATCCGCTTGCGGATGACATTCGGCGCAACAGCTTGATACTGGACTTCGGCCAACACCGTGGCATTGAGGTTGGGGAGCTTGCACTTGCCCTTAAGCAGCAGCAGATGATCAGCAGCGCCTTCGCAGGAGTCTGCCCGCCAGTTCTTTATTTGATCTTGCAGACCGCGATCGGAATTTTGGAAAACCGCAGAGAACTCTCCGCCGTTATTGTGCCGGGCAATTGGCTTTCCCCTGAAGTGAATAACGGATCCGTAGCCCTGTTGCGCATTTCCAGTCGGCGTCAGGGTCAAGTCTTGGTTCGACGAATGGACTTGCGCGCGCACACTAGAATCATGGCCTCCGACCACTCTGGCGAGGCCGGCAGCAGCTGACGTTGCGATGAATTGGCGACGTGAAATCCGCATACGAAGTGCTACGCAGTTCGGAAACTACAAACGGCGAAGTCATCCTGGCTCGCGAAAGTTCGACAAGCGCCGGTTTCAATCCAAAGGGAAACCACGAACCAGAAATGTCAAGCAGAGGATCCTTGTATCACTGCCGAACTGGTGCGGAGGCTACACCAACGTACTTATCGGCGCCGCCATAGTAGAAAAGCCAGCGGTCACCGTCGCGAGCCATGCCTTCCACAAATACAACGTTGGGAACCTGGCCCACTCTTTCCCAATCGTGCGCCGGCTCGAAGACTGGTTTCTGTGCGCGCGCCACGACCTTGGTGGGATCATTCTTGTCGAACAAGACCCATCCGGTACGATATACGTTCTTGTCGTCGGCTCCGTTATAAATGAGAAAAATGCCATCTTCTGTCATTACTGGGGGCGGTCCAGGTTCTACGACGTGGGAATCGAACTTTTTCGGCCGACTGGACAGAACCGGGTGGTCTAGCGCGTCCGTCCAGTGGAGCAGATCTTCCGAATAGGCGATCGACATCTGTGTTTCCCGGTCAGCCGCGTCGCCAAGGTAATACATCCAATACTTGCCATGGACCTTCTCTGAGACGATCGCACCCGATTTGGTCCACCCGATGTTCCACTTCCCTTTGTAGGCAGGCATGATGACGCCCTTCCGCTCCCAATGAATCAGATCCGTCGAGGTCGCCAGACACAGCTGCGCATCTCCATGGAGCGGCCCGTTGGCATGGATTCCGCTGCCACCCAGTTTGTTGTATCCCGTGTAGGTCAAATAAAACGTACCGCCGATCTTTACCAGGCGAGGATCTTCTACGCCGCCGCCAGTCTCGTACGGCGCTTCAGCGACCATCACAGGTTCAGCTCGCTGGACGAAATGAACGCCATCGGCACTAGTGGCGTAACCAAGCGACGACTTCCCTTTCTGGTCTTGGGCCCGATAGAGCATCACAAACTTTCCGTCGTACTTGACTACGGCAGGATTGAATGTTCCCGCTGATTCAAATCCCTTCCCCTTGGGAGAAATGATGGGACCGTTCGACAGCCGATCCCAGGTTCCGAACGGTAATTTGAACGGCGTGGTCGTCGCGGCTGCGACGATCACAAGAATTAGTAACGACAGAACACGCATGCGCGTGCGAGTTATCAGGCTGGTCATTGAGGTTGATGCCTTCTTTCCATGGCTACCTGTGAGCTCCCAGATCCGTCGCCGCCATCAAAACAAGTTCGCCTCAGAAATCGGCAACCAGGCGTAAGAGCGCGCGTCCGGGAACATTCAATATTTCCGCCACAAGATTTCCGTTCTCAGTGATTCGCACCTTAGCGCCTTGCGCCGCCGGAATTGCGATTGATGTCGAACGCGTTTCTGTGGTCGGGTTGTAAAGCAGGAAGTTGAGCCGGTGCGGCGGAAATTCCTCTGCATTGAAAATATCCAGTAGATCGAGATTCACCAGCATCAGTTCGCGATCAGTGACCCGCCCGAGAGCCTCAAACATCAGATACATCCAGATACATTCGCCCGATCCGTAGATTTCCTTTCCGACATTGCCGGTTTGTCCGCCCAGTTCCAGGGTCCCGAGATTCTCGAAAGGGATGAACCCCATATTGGCTTTCTGGCGATCTGCGGAGCACTTATCGAAGAAAAAGAAGTTGCTGCGACGTTGCTGATCCATGAAACGCAACAGACCTGGAAAAACGATCCCCCGCTTCATGATTCCCGTCCACGGCAGAATGGCCTCGATATTCTCCTTGAACGCGGGATACAGGATCGAAGCCGCCGCTTGCACCATACCGCGGATGTCATGTGTTTTCTGGCTCGGGTCGGAGTACCAGTAGAACATGCGCAGCTGTTCGTAGAGCAGGTATTCTGCCTCCTCGCGCATGCCGAGGTCGGCTGCGGCCAGTGCGCCATAAGCGAGTTCCTGTGGCTCGTGAAAGAGTCGATCCGACGGTACCGTGCACAGAGCGTGGATTGCCTTTCGCGCCTCGTCGCGATAATGAGCTTCTCCAGTCAAACGGTTGGCAATCAAAGCTGCCCATGCATAAAGGCCGCCGATCGCGTAGTTTGTCCCCGCACCCTGGGCGCGAAGGGTCGAAACCTCGTAATAGATCGGGAACAGGTAATCGTATTCGTGCGCCATTCGTTCGGCGGTCTGGAAGGCATCGAGAAAGTTGGCGATAATCTGTTTCGATCCCGCAAGGCTTCCCAGCATCGGATATTTGACGAGACCGTTCTCAAAGGGATACCACGAGTCCGCCCTCTCATTCGAAACGCGCACATAATCGTTACTGATACTGTGCGTGTCCGCGTGATAAAAGCCGGGGAGGTCGGCAATCAGGTCGTCACATTGGTGCTGTAGAGCAGGCGATGGATGAAGACGTAAATAGAGGAGGGAGGGCCACAGTACGTCGGCCACCGACATTAGCTCGAAATTATTTGCCGGCTGTTTCCATAGTTGTGAGCTTTCCGTCACGTAGGCGCGAAGGCCGGTATGTCCGGCAACCTCGATTTGGGTCTGTGCTTTTCGCTGGAGCTCCTGGATAGTCCCAGCCGCAAAATCGCTCCAAGTGCTCGCGCAGGCTGGCCAGGCAAGCTTCTCCTCGAAAAGCGGAAGCAACGCTGGCATCCAGCGAGCAACCGCCTGTTGCTCCGTCAGCAGTTCGGTGCATGGACGCTGCAGCAGCCAATACGTGAATCTAACTTCACCGGCAGGAAGCACATTGCCCGTCGCTTCATCAGCGAGGAGACCGACGCCTAGACGCTGAGTCCCGTCCCGGTTCAGTCGGGAAATACTCGAACATCGATAAGACAGGAAGCGCGGGATGTTTTCAATCGACATCCACTCCATATCGCCGACATCGAAATACATCAGCGTTTCGATACCAACGTTCTGATCGAGCAGGTAGAGGGCGGGCAAATCGTTTCCCCATGCGCCCAATGAATTCCGCGTGGGCTGCTGCAGCAGAACACGCCTCCAACTGCCGGACTGGCCTTCCATGAGTGTCGAGTTGGAGGACAACCAGAGAATAATCTGGGGCTCAACCTGAGCTCCTTGTTGCAAGCGAACCGCGCGAGGCAGAGTTGAGCGTGGTATGGAACCGAAACCACGGAAAGGCGCTATCTCCGAACGCGGAGATTTCAACGTTCCAGTTGTACCTGAGGGTCTTCCCATCCAGACCTTCGTGCTCCGCCAGCACCTTCGTAGGTCAGAGTGGTTTCTGTCCTGGTGGCTTTCGATGCTGTTAACGGAAATGAGGGGCCAGTCACAAGCGGATTCTGCGGCAGCGTGGCGGGGTGCCATTCGTTTGCGACACGCACAAAATTTTGAAACGTCAATGCACCTCTGCCCGACGACACCTGCAGCTGCTGATCTCCATTTTGAAGACTATCGGATGCTGAAGCCGAGTTCTTCTCAGTTGCTAACCACGCAGCTGCTTGGGACGGCCTCGCACAGAGCGGAGAAGTCCCTACAGCTGTAGCGATGAGCGTTTTCATGAAGCCACGCCGATGGATAAGCCTCATGTGGCTATTATGGATGACCGGGACAAAAGCCCTGCTGCGCAGTTGTGCTCAGCAGGGCTTGCCGTCTTAATACTCGATTTTCAGTCCGAACTGAATAGTGCGCGGTCCGCTTGCCTGTGCAATCGCCCCAAATCCGCAGGCAAACGCCTGAGGGTTAGGGCCAGTGTTAGCAGGCACAAACGGCGTACCTAGTTGTGGGCCGAAGCCGCCAGGGCCTCCGGGCTGCTGCAGAATATGGCGATTGAAAATGTTGAAAAATTCTGCTCGAAAATCGATCACCACGCGCTCGCCTATGATGTTCGTTTTCTTTCCGAACGTGATGTCCTCGCCGCGGTCGCCGAAAGTCCGAGCACTGCTAAGAGTGCGAGGCTCATTGCCAAAGGTCAAGGGGTCCGGGGCAGAAAATGCAGCCGCGTTGAAGAAAGGAGTGGTGAACGGATTCAGATCCCGGCCATTCCTCTGCGTTACCCCGGGAATCACATTGACCCGTGCGCTGCCGGTGAAGTGACATCCGGCAAACAAAACATCACCGGCCGTACCGCTGCAATTAGAATAGACCGCCGTCGGAATGCCGGATTGATAGTGCAACACTCCGGAGGTGTACCAGCCGCCGACGACGCGGTTCGCCCAGCCATTCGTATTCAACACTCGCTTACCGCGCCCCATCGGGAGCTCATAGAAAAAGCTCATGACCAGGCGCTGGGGTGTATCGAGCTCGCTGACCGCTTTCTCCGCCCGGCGGTCGTAAGAGTTCTGCCCAATCCATGCGTTGGCCCCCATGAAGCCGGCCACGCCCTGGTCCCTGCGAATCTGCGTCCGTAATGTTCTTCGACACGGTGTAAGACACGAGGAAATTCAGTCCTTGCGCGAAGCGCTTGTTCAACTGCGCCTGCATGGCATGGTAGGTCGAGTTACCGGTGCGATCGGGCGTAAAGGAATTGTCTTCCTGGTTGAAATCGCCATACTGGGGAAACGGTCGAAAAATTTGATTAATGGATTCGTCAGCGAGAAACCGCGTAACGGCAGATGCACACCGGCAGCAATGGCGCAGGCACATTGGTCCTCTGCTGGCAAGTGGAACCGTCCATCGTGAGACAGATTGCTTACTTGCCCAAATCGCCAGCAAATGTACCGAAGTACGGTAACTGCGTGGATTCGTTTGATTGGGAATAATGTTCAGCGCCGGGAGGTGGGTTCCCTTTGAACCCACATACGCGACGCTAACCTGCAAGTTCTTTGTGATCTGCCGCTGAACGTCCAGGTTCCACGATTGAATGTCGCCGGGCCGCCCGCTGTTTCGTGGAATCAGTATCACGCCACCGTTCCCATTTTGTCCCTCAGGCGTGAACGGCCCCGACGGGGGCTGGATGTGAGGAAATCCATTATCGATCTGGAAAGGCCCACCGTTGCCGACGCTCAGGTTTTCAATGTTGAAAAAGCCTAGAGCATCCTGGTCGGCAAACGAGCCCTCCTTCAACGGTTGGTAAAAAATGCCGTATCCACCGCGCAGAACGGTCTTGTCATTGATGCTGTAAGCGAAGCCCACTCGGGGACCAAAGGCTTTCTTGAAAGTGTCCTGCAGACGGGTCTTCCCATTGCGGCCGGGGCCTTTCCCATAGTAGGTGTAGGCACCGAGAATGTCTCCTGCGCCAGGATTGGGAAGGGTAGGATCAACCTGCGAAAATCGGTCCTGTGATTCCCGAGCCGGCAAGTCCAAGTCGTACCGTAAACCGTAATTCAACGTGAGACGGGAGGTAATCTTGTAGGTATCCTGGGCGAAGAAAGAGAAACTTTTGTAGCGTATGCCAATGGTGTGACCGTAATTCAACGTTCCATTATTCACTAGGCCGAATAGGGCGCTGGCGACGGCATTACCACCGGTACCGTTTAAACTGGTTTCGTCCGACTGAAAATGGAACTCGCCTGAAGATTGCGTGAGCCGGCGGGTGTTAAATTGCAGGAAGCGAAGTCCGCCCCCGAATTTGAAAGCGTGCTTGCCGCGCACCCACGATACAGAATCGTTTGCCTGGTACACATTGTCGGCGAACTGCGAGGCGCCGCAATTATTCAGCCTATCCTGATAGTCGGTTCCGATGAACTTGATGCAGGGAAATGTAGTCTGCGCTACACCAGTTAGGCCCAGTTTTTCGGGCCAATTGTCACCCAAGCCGTTGGATGCCTCCGTTCGAAACCGGCGACTGAATCCCACAAGAAACTGGTTGACCACGTTTGGAGTAAAGATGTAGTTGTGGTTGAAGCGGACATACCGCGTGTCTTGCGGTGTCTGTGATCCGAGGAAAGGCCCCAGTATTGACGCTTCCGCCAGTTTTAGTATTGGCGTAATCGAAACCAAAAGAGATCCCTTGCTTGTTCGAGATGGTCTGGTCGAGCTTGAGGTCCCACAAATTCGCGGTCGTCCTGGAAGTAGACTGGTCGAAGACGTTGTTGGTTAAACCCCCATTGGTGGGCGGTAGCAACGCAAAAACGTTGGTCATGACCGAACTGGGAGTGTAATTCGGGTCGTTGCTTAAGACATTGTTAGGAATGGAGGCATGAGTAGTCGGGTCGTATAGTTGATGATTCGGGTTACTACACACTCCACCGGTAAATGTCTCTCCCTCGCTTGACACGCACAGGGCGGAGAAGTCGCCGTTACGAAATGCTTCCGGGACGTAGCTGGTTGGACCAGAGCTTCCAGTATGAAACCGGAATCCCTCGTAATCGAAAAAGAAAAATGTTTTGCCTTTTCCGTTATAGAGGTGCGGAAGATAAACAGGACCGCCAACCGTAAATCCAAAGTCGTTTTGAGTATCCGGGGGCTTGGGTTGAAGCGGTGCGCCCGTGGCGCGATTATATGCATTCTGTGTGTTGAGCGTCCACGCACGTGCATCTAATGCACGGTTGCGGAAGTAATCATAAGCGGAGCCGTGCAACTCATTGGTGCCGGATTTCATCGTCAAGTTCACGATGCCGTCGCCGGACTCACCAAACTCCGGCGAAAAGTTGCTCTGCAGCACCTTGAATTCCTGCACACCGTCGGAGGACACACCTTTATTCCACTGAGTGTTAGGCGAGACGAGGGAAATCGAGACGCCGTCTACAAGTACATCAGTGGCGCCCATCTGACCGCCGTTTACTTTGAAATCGTCGGTCGAGTTGCTGCCCGGGTCATTGCCTACGTTGCCAACGAAACCGGGTATGAGGGTGATGAACTGCACCGGGTTACGGATCGTCCCTGAGACCTCCAGCGGAAGGTTCCTGATCAGGGTGTTTTGCACCGTCGATCCCACATCTGAAGTCTCGGTTTCTAATTGCGTGGCGTCGGACGTGACGGTCACCGTCTCTGTGGCTGAACCCAGTTGCAATTGCAAATCCAGCCCGACGGTGCTGTTCGTCGATACGTTAATCCCCTCCTGCACGTATTTCTTCATGCCAGGTGCCTCGACGGTTATCGCGTACGAGCCGGGAGGAAGATTCGGCAAGGAATACACGCCGGCGCTCGTGGTCGTAGACGTGGTGGTCACCCCAGTCCCCATGTTCCGGGCGGTGACGGTTGCTCCAGGAAGGAACGCACCACTGGGGTCGACCACGGTTCCTTGAATGGTCCCGCTGGCACTTTGTCCCCATAATGCGGTTGAGACCACGACGAGCAACCCGAGTACACAAAGCACACGCAAGAAGTGTTTCACTCTGGCCTCCTTGGCAAGAGTTCCGCCGCTGTTCCACCAGATCTATGGAAATTCATACCGCGAGAAGCCGTGCCACCACTCTCTGACCGTAATATGAAAGCATTACGAACGAGACCCAAAAAAGGAAGTAGCTTGTGAATTCATGGTGATTCACCTTGCCTGGGAGGGATTTTCGAGGTCGATTGATTTCATTTTTCGGTGTGGTATCATGCTTGCACTTTTTGCCACCTGGTAACGCCGACGCCTCCCGATGAGTATCCCGGCCCCGCAACCGCCAGTCCTCAACGATCCGCTCGTTGACGAGCGTTGGCTGCTGGTACAGCGGATCATCTCGAGCCCACCATTTCAGAAGAGTTGCCGATTACGCGATCTGCTCCAATACGTTACGGAGCAAACCATCCGCGGTTTTGCTCATGAACTGACCGAGCAGCATATCGGTGAGGTGCTCTTTCACAAACCCGAAGGGTACAGTCCTCTCGAAGACAGCTCCGTACGCGTTCACGCCCGGCAGTTACGACTGAAACTCCACGAATATTTCGACGGAGTCGGGCGAGATGAAGCGCTCGTGATTGAAATACCCAAGGGAGCGTATGCTCCCGTATTCCGGGCGGCTCGACATGAAGCCGTCGTCGCAACGCCGGTTCAAATTGAGCACGTCGAGGCTTGGTCCAAAAGCGCAGTCTTGCCGTGGACCTTGTGTGGGGTGCTGGCCATTCTCTGCGCGGCAATCCTCTGGCTGAACCACTCCGATCATTCTGCCAGTGCCGCGGCGGGTAATCCCCCGTGGCCTGTGTCCCGGATTTTTGACACACGGCACAAAACGGTTATTGTGGTGGCGGACGGCAACTATGGAATGTTGCGCATCCTGACAGGGCAACGTGGTTCGCTGGAACAGTACTTGAATCGAGATTTTCCTCAGAGATCTGGCGTACTCAAATTCGGGGAGGCCGGCTCTCGTTTTGCGGACTATCTTTCTGACTCGACGCTCACCTCATTCGCGGACGTCGCCAACGCCGTCTCTCTGGTGAAAGTAGCTGGTCCACTGCAGAAGCAGGTCTCTGTGCGCTCCGCCAAGGATCTGAAAATACGGGATTTGGACCACGAGAACTATGTTTTCGTCGGTTCCCCGGCGTCCAACCCCTGGGTCTCGCTGTTTCAGGACAAACTCAACTTTCGCGAAGGCGAGGAGGCAGTCGGAAAAAGCGTAAAGGCGTTTGTGAATACTACTCCGCTTCCCGGAGAACAGGCGCGTTATGAAGGCCTCCGCTCGACAGGAGGGGACGGTGACGACTATGCGACCATTGACCTGGTTCCTAACCTTACACACGACGGGAGCGTTTTGATATTGCAAGGGCTACAGCAAGAGAGCACCGAAGCCGCGGGAAGGTTTTTGGCCGATCCGGAAAACTGCCGACAGCTGCAGCGCTCGTTAGGCGTTCCCGCCTCGGATACCATTCCAGAAAACATCTGGTTTGAAGCTCTCATTCGCTCCCGTAGCGTGTCCGGCTCGCCCAATTCAACCACGCTGGTGGCCGTCCGTCGAATTCACTAGTTGGACTTTTGCGGCGCTCTTTCACGCCGCTTAGAGACATTGACTCGCTGCAGTACACTGTTCCTGCTTCTCAATGCCTGACCAGGGACTCGATTCAAATGGGTTCGCGGCTGTATCCTGCTTCCGCTATTTCACTTCATGCTTCCTGCCGCTGTACCCTTGCAGTCGTCATCGGCGCACTGCTAATGGTTTCGACTGCGTGGGCCCAGGGTGCAGTAGGCGCTTTACTGGAGCAAGCGCGCGCCGCCGAGAAAATCGGCGATTACGCGACCGCGTCCCGCATCTACGAGCAGGCGTTAGTTTTGTCCCCGGGAAATCTCGAGGTTCTCAAACGTTTTGGAGTGCTGGAACAGACGGAGCTGAAATTTGAGAGCTCGATTGCACATTTTCAGCAAGTGCTTGCCCGTGAGTCGCAGTACCCGGAGGTCAACTTTTTCCTCGGCATGTCGTACTTCGGTAAGGGCGAATCTCAGCGCGCAATTCAAAGCTTCGAACTGGAGTTGGAGAATTCGACGCCACATCCTCGCTGCCGTTATTACCTTGCGTTGGCGCTGCAATTCACCGGCCGCCTCCAGGATGCGATCTCCCAACTCAACCAGACGATCGCCAATAATCCCAAGGACGCGGATGCCCTTTATGAACTGGCGCGAATGCACAAGAATGCCTCGCTACAAGCCATCGAGCAGCTCAAGACTATCGACCCGGACTCATTTCAGTTGCACGCCTTGATGGGCGAAATCTATGCCGAGGAGAAACTCTACCCCGACGCCATCAAGGAATATCGGTCAGCGCTCGACAAACGGCCAAATGCCCGGGGAATCCATTTTTCGATTGGCGTGGCCTACTGGGCTCAACGACAGCCGGCTGATGCCCAGAAAGAGTTCGGGATGGCGTTGAAGGAAAACCCCGGCGATCCGATGACCAATTTATATTTGGGGGACATCGCGGTGCAGGAGCAACGTTTCCCGGAGGCACTGACTTATTTGCAGGTAGCGCAGAAGGCACATCTGGAGGTTCCGCAGATGCATGTGCTGTTGGGAAACTGCTATCAGGCACTGCACGACCTGGAGAAGGCCAAGACTGAGTTTCTTGCAGCCATCAACGCTGATCCTGGCGCAGCCCCGCCCCATTATCTGCTCGCGCAGGTCTACCGTGAGCTCCGCAATCCCGAAGCCAGCGCCCGCGAACTCACCAAATACCAGAGCCTTTTGAAATCAGATGCTGACAAAGCCTTCGAATCTCGAAATGGCTCTTATCGGGATTCAAAGTAGGTCGTTTGGCGGGCAAAGCAAATCGATTTCGAGGGATGGTCGACGCCAAAGCTGCGGTGCTGATGGTTTCAGCATTCGTTGTCCTTCCAAGTGTCGTTTGCCAGCAGCGCTCTGGTGTTTTGCCCGTGCAGTCGGTTCAGCCGAAGTTTGCCGAAGTAACTGCAGCCCTCGGGGTGCGCTTCCAGTACCGCGCATCGCACACTTCCAGGAAGTATCTGATCGAAACCATGGGCTCGGGGGTAGCCTTGCTTGATTACGACAACGATGGACGTTTGGATATCTTTGCCGTGAATGGAGCACTGTTGAAGGACCCCACACCTCGCGGCTCGATTCCACAAAAAACCGGGTCCGAATATTGGAACCGCTTGTTCCATCAGAAGCCGGACGGAACTTTCGAAGACGTGACCGAGAAGGCTGGGTTACAGGGTGTCGGCTATGGAATGGGCGTTGCAGTTGGTGATTACGACAACGATGGGTACGAGGACTTGTACGTAACCGCCTACGGCGCGAATCGGCTTTACCACAATAACGGCAATGGGACATTTACAGACGTTACTGAGCAGGCTGGGGTGGGCGGCGGCGGCTGGTCGACCGGCGCTGCATGGGTTGATCTGGACAACGACGGTCTGCTTGACCTGGTCGTGCTCCGGTACATGCAGTGGGACTTCGATGACATCTGGTGCGGGGAGCGCAAGGAGGGATCTCGAGCGTACTGTACGCCGGATGTATTTCGTCCGATCAGCCCGCTCGTCTACCACAACGATGGTCATGGTCACTTCACGGAAGCGTCGCAGAAGATCGGGATTGCCCAAGCGGGCAAAGGATTAGGCATCGCCATCGCGGACTACGACCGGGATGGGCACATTGATATTTTCGTTGCCAACGACTCGGTCCCGGAGTTTCTTTACCACAACCGCGGTAACGGAATGTTTGAAGAAGTGGCTCTGCCCTCGGGAGTTGCAGTTGACGGAGAAGGCCGTTCGTTTGCCGGAATGGGAGTGGATTTTACGGACTACCGCAACGATGGCCTTCCATCTTTACTGATTACCGACCTCGCCACTCAAGTCTATGCGGTGTACCAGAACCATGGAGACGGCTCGTTTACCTATGAGAGTTATCCTTCTGGCATCGGGCGCATGACAATGACCCACTCGGGCTGGGGTGTCCGCTTTTTCGACTACGACAATGACGGCTGGAAGGATCTTCTGATTGCCCAAGGACACGACCTGGACACAATTCAGTTGACCTTCCCAAACATTCGTTATCGCGAACCCATGTTGCTGGCGAGGAACACCGGCAAAGGCTTTGTCGACGCGTCCGGCGATGCCGGACCCGTGTTTCAGGAGCCCTGGGTGGGCCGGGGCCTTGCCATCGGAGACATTGACAACGATGGGCGAATGGATGCCGTTGTGACCACGAACGATGGCCCCCTGCACATCCTGCACAACGACACCACGAGCCCCAACCACTGGCTGACGCTGAAGCTTGTCGGACACAAGAGTAATCGCGATGCGATTGGGGCGCTGGTCAAAATCGTGACCACACAGGGCGTTCAGTTCGCAACCGTTACGACTGCCGGCAGCTATTTGTCTTCGAGCGATAAGCGAATACATTTTGGCATGGGGCTCGACATCGCTGCCAAGAGCATTGAAATTCATTGGCCCAGCGGTACTCGCCAGGTCCTGGAGAACGTACGTGCCGATCAGATACTGCAGGTGGACGAACCATCGGCGACAGCGAACGAGCGTCCCCGAAACTAATGGGCGCCTGCCCGAGATCTTTCCGCACTGGATTTAACTGCGGTTCCGGAACCCTCTTTCAGACTGTGAATCACGTCGATCGACAGGTTGTCGAAGTGTTCTAAAAGTCCGCTGGGCCAGCGTACCTCGACTGCATCTATTTTCGTGGCAGAGCCAAGCCCGAAGTGCACCCGAAGATCATTCTGTGAAATGTAACTCGAACCGCTGCGCACCTCATCGGTCATCTTTCGCTTGCCAACCGTGATCGTGATTTTTGCGCCGATTCCGTCACGGTTGGAACGGGTTCCCACAGTCTTCAAACCTATCCAATGATTGTTTGATCGCGTCGAGTTCACCAACAAGCTCGGCTTGTCATTCATGTTGTTGATGACCGCGGAAAGACGGCCATTGTTCCACAGATCGCCCACCGCCAGACCCCGTGAGGATGTGGCCGCACTGATGCCGGGGCCCGCCATTCCGGATATGTCGCTGAAGGTTCGATTGCCATTGTTGTGGTACAAAAGGCGAGATTCGCGGTACGCACTCCCCAAATGAAATTTATCGACTTCTGGATAGACATGACCGTTGGCGAGAATGAGGTCTGGCCAGCCGTCGTTATCAAAATCAAGGAACATGGTTCCCCAACCGAGGTACTGGGTGTGCAGTCCCAGGCCGGCGTCATAGGTCACGTCCGAGAACACTCCCCCGCCGTCATTGTGGTACAAGGTCGGCGTGTCGTCAGAGAAATTCGTCTTGAAGATATCCGGACGGCCATCGCCATCGAAGTCCCCGATCGTCACTCCCATGCCGGCCTGTTCGCGTCCGTCCTCGTTGAAGGCAACGCCGGCAGAAACGGCAACATCGGTGAAGGTCCCATCGTGATTGTTGTGATATAGGATGCTCGGAGCGCTGTCGCAAGCCACGTAAATATCAGGCCATCCATCGTCATCGAAGTCGAAAGTCGCGACCCCCATCCCGTAGTGCCCTTCGGTTCGATCGATGTGAGCTTTGACGGTTACGTTCTCAAATGTTCCGTCGCCGCGGTTCCGGTAAAGAACATTTTTCGCACCCGCCAGGCCTCGCGGCCCGCACATAACGGGCACTCCCTTCCACGTACATGCGGCCCGCTCACCTGGCTTGGGTGTAGTGGCAAGATCAAAATCAACATAGTTGGCGACCACCAGATCAAGATAGCCATCGCGGTTGTAATCGATGAAAGCGCATCCTGTGCCCCAGGCCTTTCCCGTGCCCGCCACCCCTGATTTTTCTGTCACTTCTTCAAAGACGCCGCCTTTGTTGCGAAAAAGACGGTTTTTTCCGTAATAGGTCACGTAGAGATCGTCCCAGCCATCGTTGTCATAATCACCCACGCATACGCCCTGTCCCCATCCCGTCGAAACCAGGCCGGCTTTCACGGTGACGTCGGCGAAGGTGCCATCGTGATTATTGCGATACAAGTGGCTCGTAGGCGCGTTTTCTCCACTGGAAGCCTCGAGCATGATTCCGTTCACAAGGAAAATATCGGGCCAGCCGTCATTGTCGTAATCGAAGATGGCTAGTCCAGTCCCAGTGGTTTCCAGAATGTATTTCTTGGTGTCTACTCCGCCAAAGATAGTGGTCGCAGTAAGGCCCGCTCGCCCCGCGATATCTTCAAAATATGCGATGTTTGCGTTCTTTAGGTTGGAAGAGCCCGCGTCCGCCTGCGCAGCCAGGGCATTGCTTCCCAGCAGCAACAAGGAAATGAAAGATAACAACAAGGATTGTCGGGCCGACAGACACCGCCGCAGAATAAGGGAATCAACTCTGTCCATGGAGCTAAAGAGGTCTGGCTTCCAGAGGTTGCTCTTGTAGAAGCACATTAGCCTACAAAGGAATTGATCTGCAACCTTGCGACGCTGGCTCGAACAATTGGCTGACTTCAATTCTCAACTCAATCTCGTGGAAACTCCCACTCCGGAGGCAAGAAATCTCCCAACAGCTCTGTTTCCTGACTCGGCTTTTTTGCTGCACTTGCTCGTACTTCCTGAGAAGCGGCGCGTTCATCTTCGGCCCGGCGGTATGCTTTGCTAAGCAAACGCTGTGCCTGCACATTGCCTGAATCAAGCCGCAGGCTTTCCTGAAGTTCGGTTATGGCGTCGCCTACCCGGCCAGTAGCCAACTCGGTTTTCCCCAGTTCCAAGTGGGCCTCGGAACTGTTGGGATCAAGTCGAGCAGCCTCTTCGAACGCCGATACCGCCTCTTGTGCTCTACCGGCGCGGTTGAGGGCCAGTCCTCGAAAATAACTAATGAGAAAGCTTGACCCCAGCTTCTGCTGAGCGGCGGTCAGCTCGGAGACAGCTTCCTCCGCGCGCCCAGTCCGCAGCAGTACCTGTGCCAGTCCAACATAACTCGTGGGCAGAGGATCCCCTGCAGCGGTGAGCTGGCGAAAGACGCTTTCCGCATCAGAGTAACGATCGCTAGCCAGATAGGCCGCACCCAGCCGCAGATGCAAGGCGTACGAGCTCGGATTCGATGCCAGTCCTTTCTGCACTGCGGAGATTGCCTCGGCATATCGATTCAGATCCATCAGCTCACGTGTCAGATTGAGCCAATGCTCTTCGCGAGAGGCATTCAGCTTGCAAGCCTGGCGGAACGCATCGACTGCGGCTTCCCGCTGCTGGAGGCGAGCACTCGCAATGCCAATCAGAGACCAAGCCGATCCGGCCTCTGGAGTCATCGCACCCTTCGCGGGTTGTGCTTTCAAAAGGCCCCGCGCCTGGTCAGCAGCCTTCGCATAGTCGGCGGAGAATAAATATGCGAGTGCCAAATCAAATTGAGCCCAACTTGCATTCGCGCCGTTCATGCGCGCCTTCAGTTTGAGAAGCAGGTCTATCGCGGCGTCATTTTCATGGGCTGAGATGAACAGCGCAGCAACGCTGACGGCCTGGGCGTCACGGAGCGGCATCGTTCGAAGACGATCGAGGGTTCTGCGTGCTTCCTCCAGCCGGCCCAGCGCGAGGTACCCATTGGCAACCTGGACAAGAAAATCCCAATCTGCGGGCCAGGGGACGTGAGAGCGGTCCAGTTCCTTGAAGGCGCTCTCATAGAGCTTGGCATCGAGCTGCACGCGGCCCAGGTAGTAATGCGCGAAAGCATCCTCCGAAGCGATATCCAGAGCCTGGTTGAGGTGCGTACGTGCAGCCTCGAGATCGTGTTCGGTCCACTCCAGGAATCCGAGGTTCCTGTATGCATCTTGCAGTTTGGGATCCAAGCGGATCGCTTCCTGGTACTCGCTTACCGCCTCGGAATTTCGCCCCATTTGCGCAAAGACAATCCCGAGGAAGTTTCGAATGTTGGCGTTGGTCGGGGATTGACGTTCAGCAGCAGTCAAACGTTCGAGCGCGACATCGAGATGATTCTCCTTGAGCGCAGCCAGGCCTTGCTGGAGCGCGTCATCCTGGGCAGCCCCGGCCAAAGAAAGAGATAACCCGTGCGGCCTCGCCAGACAGCGAGCATTCGGAGTGACAAATGCTTGAGCAAGGAAGAATAGAAGAATAGCGAATTGCCGCCCAGGTTTTGGTAGCCTGCTCGCGCACCCCGGATCTGTCAGCACCCGCAACACACGCCAGCTCACGTTGTCCATCAAATCCCGATAGGTGCTTCGCATTCCCCTGCCTGTTTTTTCGCAGATTGGCACGCTTCGGATGTTCAGGGATGCGGCGGCGTGCCCTCGATTTGATTCATTCGCTCCGTCTGCTTCTCGAGTTTACTTCGCGATTCGCTGTTGAGCGAAGTGGATATCGCAAACTCGCGCGTTGCCTCATCTTTCCGTCCCAGTGACTGATATGCTCGACCTAGCTTGTAATGCAGCGAACCATCATCATCTGCTTGGAGCGCAATTTTGAACTCCGTTACCGCTTTTGCGTAGTCGTGGAGGTCGGCGTACCCGGTCCCCAGGTCCCGATGAAGCTCCGGATTTTTCGGGTTCACTTCCAGCGCACGCTGCAGATAGCTTAAGGCTAGTTCAGTCTTGTGCTCCATGAGATAAGACTCGCCCAGATCGTGAAGGGCCCCGGAGTGACGGGGATTCAGCGCCAGTTCAGCTTCGAATTCCTTTCGCGCGGCATCGGTACTCAGTTCCTTCCAGAGCAGGTGCCCTAAGCTGTAGTGCAAATTTGGCAATGAGGGCTTCATTGCCACGGCTGCGCGGTACTCTTCAATCGCTTTTGCGTCGTTATTTCTCGCAGCCGCAAGATCTGCCATTAGTTGATGCACGCGATAAGAGTTTGGGTCTGTCTGATAGAGTCGAAGATAAGCCGCAGTCGCAAGCTTCTCGAAGCACCGGGCACGCCAATAGAATGCAGGCGGAGAGTGCTGATCGGCCTTCGATAATCCGGCGAGAACATCGAGTGATTCCTGGTAGTTTCCCAATTCAAACAGCGCCTGGGCAATGTGTATTCGGAAGCCCGCGGATGATCGGGGCGTCAGAATCCGCGGGAAACAATGCGACGCCTGTGAAAATCGCCCTTGGTCCAGCGACTCTCTAACGTTGTTTTGCGTACAGGCCGTTGTCGAATGCTTCGCCGACCGGGCGTCGCCGTCCTGAAGAATATCCGCTGCTCCTGAATTGGAACTCCCGTTCTGCACGGTAAGAAAAGCCAGTGCCAAGCGTCCCGCAGGGTCCTGATGTTGCCGGAGTTGAGGAGCAAGTGCCTCCACTTGTTCGCGTAACGGATCGGGCAGTTCCTCGAAAGCTGCGTCACCGAGCCCTGTTTCGCGGATGCCCAGGACCTGCTCCGCGCGGGGTTCGTCCATTGCGATTGCTTGAGACCAATCTCTGAGCGCCTCGTCGATGCTGCCTTGGATCAGCCTCACCTCTCCGCGCCGAACCAGCGCCCGCAGACTGTGAGGATCGAGGCGCAATTCGTGCTCGAATTCGTCAAGTGCTTGGTCGAGCCTCCCTGCGTGCAAGAAAACCTCGCCATTTTCAACATGGAGCCCTGGACGGTTTGGAGTAATCGCCAACGCGTTTTGAAAACGAATAACAGCGAACGACCACTCGTTCGAAGTCGAATAACTTTCCGCCAGCAGCTGTTCAGACCAGGAAGAGCCGGGAGAAGTCTTTTCCAGCCCGTTAACTTCTTCCTTGCCCATGTGCTCGTAGGCGCGGCCCAGCAAATAGAGTGAGTCCACGTTCTGCGGTTGCAGGCTGATCGCATGCTTCAGGGTGGCGATTTCTGCTGCAGTGTTCCCCGACATTTCCTGGGCGGTGGCCAACCACGACCAAATATCCGGTTGGTTGGGTTGCTGACGAGAAGCTGCTTTCAGATACGGAATTGCTTTCGCGCCCTCGCCGTTCCTGCAGTAGTCGACCCCAAGGAAAAAATTCGCGCCGGCCAGCGTGGGCTTGATCTTGAGGGCCTGGCGGAACTGCGCCATTGCTTCCGGGGTACGATCCTGGAGCTGGTAGATTAGCCCGAGATTCATGTGCGCTTCAGCAAAGCCCGGCGCTTCGGTGAGCACGGCCTGGTATTCGCGTTCTGCCGTGGCATAGTCATCGCGCTGTTGTGCCTGTTGTGCGGCAGCAAAGTGATTTTGAATTCGGTCGCTCGCAAGACCGCGTGAGGTAGTGGTTTGTCCAGTTGATTGGCACCAATGGCAAGCCACTAGCATAAGAACGGCGAGCAGGGTTCGACCCACGAAACAACCGATCCGCCCACTCGATAATAAGTTCACGCATCGCGCCACATGAGCGATAATAACGCGCGCCGGCCTGCAGGAAAAAGGCCCAGGTAAGCCCGGTCGCGGTGCGGGCGTGAATTCCTGCGGTTTCTAGGGTGGCTGTCTCCTCCGGCGGATACCCTTTTTTCCTTCATGATGGCACTTCAATTTCGTGGTCTTAGTTTCTTTATGCCGAAACCAAAGGCTTTCTCCCGAACAGATGTAGAAAAATCTGGGGATGGCCTGACATGAAGCCCTTGGATTTTACCTATGAATAAGAGAGCCTTTATCAAGTTCTTCGCTGCTGCCATGGCGATCCCGGCCGTATCGCGCTTGTTGGTGTGGGCGGGAGGGGAAAGACTCAAGAACTGGGCGGGAAATCTTGAGTACAGTACGGACCGCTTGTACTCGGCCACGTCGCTCGAACAAGTGCGGGCCTATGTCAGGAAAGAAAACAGGCTGAAGGTGCTGGGCACTCGTCATTGCTTCAACAACATTGCCGACAGTAAGGACAGCTTCCTGTCGTTGAGGACGATGAACGAGGTAATTGCCATCGACCCAGCCAAGCAAACCGTGACCGTGAGTGCGGGCATAGCGTACGGGCAGTTGTGTCCGTATCTTGACGGTAAGGGGTTTGCGCTACATAACTTGGCATCGTTGCCGCATATTTCTGTAGCCGGTGCGTGTAGCACCGCAACGCATGGTTCTGGTGAGAAGAATGGGAACCTGGCCACGGCGGTGTCTGGGCTGGAACTGGTGATTGCTTCCGGCGACGTAGTGAATCTAACGCGCGAACACGATGGCGATACGCTTCGTGCGGCGGTGGTGGGGCTGGGCGCGTTGGGTGTGATCACAAAAGTCACGCTTGACATTCAGCCCACGTACCTGATGCGGCAGTATGTTTACGAGAACATGCCACTCAGCGAGTTGAAGGATCATTTTGATGCGATCGAATCCAGCGCGTATAGCGTGAGCTTGTTTACCGACTGGCAAAGGCAACGCATCAACGAAGTTTGGATCAAGAGCCGCCTCGAAGAACGACAGACATTTCACGCTACTCCAGAGTTTTTCGGAGCCAAGCTGGCAACCCGGAATCTCCACCCAATCGCAGAACTGTCGGCGGAAAACTGCACCGAGCAGATGGGCGTGCCCGGTCCCTGGTACGAACGACTGCCGCACTTTCGCATGGGTTTTACGCCAAGCGCCGGCAAAGAGCTGCAGTCAGAATACTTCGTTCCGCGACAGAATGCGGTCGAAGCGATTCTGGCGGTGGAGCGATTGCGCGATCAAGTGAGTCCACACCTGCTGATCACCGAGATCCGGGCAATCGCCGCCGACGAACTCTGGCTGAGTCCCTGCTACGAGCAACCTTGCGTCACGATTCACTTTACCTGGAAACAAGACTGGCCCGCAGTGAGCAAGTTGTTGCCGGTGATTGAGAGAGAATTAGCCCCGTTTCATGCACGGCCGCACTGGGGAAAGCTGTTTACCACGTCGCCGACGGCATTAAAAGGTCTTTACAGGAAGCTGCCTGATTTCATTGACCTCAGCAGGATGTACGACCCCCACGGCAAGTTTCACAATGAGTACCTGAACAAGAACGTGTTTGCCAGTTAGCAGCAGGTTGCGTCGATAACTTAAAGAAGAGGTAGCGGCAACTGGCCTGATGTTGGTGGAGGCAACAAAAGAGTAATGAACATCCTCATCACAGGTTTCAGGGCCGTTCGACCTCAGCTGCACCTCTTCGAGATCTCTACATTTATTGCTGCCAGACCGTCTTGATGTTCACAAATTCTCGGATCCCATGCGTCGAAAGCTCTCGGCCATGGCCGGAATGTTTCACGCCCCCGAACGGTACACGCGGATCCGAAGCTACCATTTTGTTTAGAAAAACCATTCCCGCATCGAGTTCGTTGATGAAGCGCTCGGTCTCGTCCGGATCTTTGGTCCAGGCGCTTGCTCCCAAACCGAAGCGGCTGTCGTTGGCCAGCTGGATGGCCTGGTCCACCGATTTCACGCGAAAGATCGACGCCACTGGACCGAAAAACTCTTCCCGATACGCAGGCGATTCCTTGGGGATATCGGTGAGCACAGTTGGCGCATAGAAATGGCCGGGGCGCGGTAACGGATTTCCGCCCGTGAGAATCCGCGCTCCAGTCGCTACAGTCTTTTGCACGTCCTCATGGAGGGAGGTTACGGCATCCGCATTTGCAAGTGGGCCAAGTTGCGTGGCTTCGTCAAACGGATCGCCCACGCGCAAGCCCTCCATCCGACTGACAAACTTCCGCTCGAACTCGTCGGCGATGGATTCCTCCACGATAAAGCGCTTGGCGGCAATACAGGACTGCCCATTGTTCTGTACTCGAGCTTCGACCGCCGTCGCGACAGCCAATTCAAGATCGGCGCTCTTCATGACGATGAAGGGATCGCTGCCGCCCAGTTCAAGCACCACCTTTTTGATCCGCTTGGCAGCGGCCACCCCAACTTGAATGCCGGCTTGCTCACTTCCGGTAAGGGTGGCAGCCCTTACCCGGGGGTCGTTCAAGATCCCATCTACCGCCCCTGCGCCGACCAGCAATGTCTGCAATACACCTTCCCCAAATCCTGCGCGGCGAATAATCTCTTCGATCTTCAACGCGCACTGCGGAACGTTTGAGGCGTGTTTCAGCAGACCGACATTGCCCGCCATCAGGGCGGGCGCCACAAAGCGGAATACTTGCCAGAAAGGAAAATTCCACGGCATGACCGCCAGGATTGGACCTAAGGGAAGATACCGGACAAAGCTGCGCTTGGCGCCCGTTTCGACCACTTCGTCGGCCAGAAACCGCTCGGCATTTTCGGCATAGTACCGGCAGCCGGTAGCGCATTTCTCCGCCTCCGCCTGGGCCGAGCGAAACGTCTTGCCCATCTCGAGTGTCATCAGCCGAGCGCACTCGTCCCGTTCTTTTCCAAGGATATCGGCGACCTTCAACATCAACTTCGAGCGCTCCGCGAATGAGGTGCGCCGGTGCTTCTGAAAGGCTGCAGTTGCCAGCTGGATTTTCTGATCCAGTTCTTCCGCGGTAAGGGGATCGAAGCTCTTCAATAATTCGCCACTGGTTGGGTTGATCGTCGCGATCGCCATGATGGCTGGTTTTCCTCTCTCCAGATCTTTCGACTAACGAATGACTCGGCACAGACGACGTACGTAGCCCAACAGCCTACATCGCAGATTCCCTCTACGAAGTGGGTACGGGTTACGTCCTTCTGGGGCAAACAGACTGGGCGTTCCGTTGGCTCGAGAATGCCTATGACGGCCGGTCAGAATGCATGATCCTTCTGAAGGTGGACCCGCAGCTCGATAACGTGCGATCGGACCCGCGCTATCAGTCCCTTCTTCGACGCGTCGGACTGGCTGATTACTGATACTTCTCTACGCCGCCAGCCTCAGTTCCGGGCCGTTACACTGATCCTTGCGCGAGCTTGAACCAGTTCGGGCCGCTCGTCGCTCACTGCAACGCCAATCAACTCCCGGAAATATTGGCGCGCGACCTCGTCTTTGCCGGTTGCATCAGCGGCGCTGGCCGCTCCATACAGTGCATTGAAGCGCTTCGGGGCGACCTTGAGGACGGCTTGAAACGCTTCCAGCGCCGGTTGTGGCTGTTTCTGCTCCAGCAGCAACTGCCCGAGCATCTCGCGGGCAGGAGCCACGGCACCCGGCGTGACCGCGTGCTTGTCCATGCTCTCTTCCAACTCTGCGGCACTTGTCATCAGGGTCAGTGCTTTTTTCCCGTCCCCGCTTTGCTGTGCGATCCAGGCTTCGACCTCTTGGATTTGAACTTCTACCTGTTTGAACCAGTAATTGTTGTCCCGCTTCGCAGTTTCGTCGCGCAGAGCTTCGAGTGTCTGCCTGGCCTCAGACGCACGCTTCACATTTCCTGAGCGCGCCGCTCCCACGCCTACCGCCGTCCAGGTAATCGCTTGCGCCCATGGGACCCCTTCTTTCCGCGCGGCCAACCTGCTGGCTTTATCCCATTTTCCCAGTTCTATCGCGTAGCGCGCAGGAATTGCCGCGAGTGCATAGTCTCCCGTGAGAGTCAGTCCGTCTACCGGCGGGAGAGCATTCATGCTGGTCACTACGCTCTCGGCATCGGCGACCCGCCCACTCTGCAGATAGGCGTATTCCATGTAGTCCATCGCGTGCAAACGCTGGTCGCGCGCTTCGCCATTCTTCGAGTCGGTTTCCGCGGCGGCCGCCAAGGTTTCCGACCGTTTGTTCGACTGGACCGATTCCTCCCACGAGCCGACTCTGGTAAAGATGTGAGACGGCATGTGATTCGCGTGAGCCGATGCCGGTGCAATCTTGGCGTAGGCCCGCGCTGCTTTCAGACCTTGCTGGGCAAGCCCAGGATTGTCGTAGCAGTGTATGAGGTAGTGAGCAACTCCCGGATGATTCGGGAACTTCTCGAAGATCGGCTCGAGAATCTCCCCGCACTTGCGCTGGTTCGCAAAAGCCTTGTCGGTCTTCGGAGCGGTGATGTCCAGGGAAAGGGCGTGAAAAATCGCTGCCTCTATATCGTCGGGATATCCCGACTGCAGAGTCGCCATTTTCCTTTCGAAGGCCACGGAATTCGCGTAGGGATCCTTGCTATCTTCGCGGTAAATTTCGCCCAGAGCATCGATGTACGCTTTCTCGCGAGCCGTGGTCTTCGGATTCGCTGCGGCAACCTCAACGGCCTTGCGCTGGGCTACGCGCCCGGCAGCTGTATCGCCGCTACCCCAAAGCCCGTGATAATGCGACATGGCTACGCCCCACCATGCCATCGCGCAAGAAGGATCTTTGCGGGTAATCTCCTCAAAGGCCTGCCGTACGTCTTCGTATTGGAATGAGTGAAGCAGTGCCACGGCGCCGTTGAAATCGCCCTCCACTTCCTTCGAACAGGAGGTCGTGAAGTGGACCGAGCCGATTTCCTTTTCGGTGAGTTGGTGATGATGCTGCTCGTCACCCCAGCCTGCAGCGGAAAGCAATAGACATGCGCAGAGAAACGGGCCAAAGCTTCGCATAATGGAATCCCCCGAAAGTGCCAACGATGTTACAACCGAAATTGGCCCCGAGGAAAGGGCCCTGCTCCAGCTTGATCTTCCACCTTTTGTGCGACCGTTGCGCCATCCGTCCGCCTTTGCGGTGACTCTGGAATCGCCTCCGGCCGCCTCATGCTCCCCACAGGACTGGCGTGATGCCGGACAGAGCTTAAAATCTCTAAAGGCGGTTTAGGATTCTGGTCTACCTCGCCCCCAGTTGTCGTTCTCCGGGTGTGAATTGGGTATTTCGATCAAGGGAGCGATCTGCGATCACAACCAACCGGTCAGCATCAGTCCGTCATCCAAGGGTCGTGAAAAGCCAATCAAAGCCGGTTGTGCATCTCGCACGGTTCTGCTCTGCCATCCTACTCCTGGCTTCCTTGACGGCCTGCGTCCAGCCGCGAAACTCCGAAGACCTGAAAGAGAAGACAGCGCAAGCCACGGCCAACATGAAGCGGGACGCAAAGGCTGTCGCCGCAGGCATTCGTGAGGGATGGAGCCGCGACAAGCCGCTCGATCTGAATTCCGCTTCGAAAGAAGATCTGGCAAGTTTGCCCGGCATCACTTCTGCCGACGCCGATCGGATAATTGAGGGCCGCCCCTACGATGCGACCGTCGATCTGGTAAACCGGCGCATCCTCTCGAAGGCCAAGTACGACCAGATCTCCGACCGCGTCAAGGCGAAGAAGTAACCGTACGTCATGCCGATCGGCGATCCCGCTTACGCCTCGTCGCTCTCCTTCAGCTTTGCGATCACGCCGAAATCTTCGAGCGTTGTGGTATCGCCTTTCACGTCCCCGCTGGTAGCCAGTTCGCGAAGCAGCCGGCGCATGATCTTGCCGCTGCGCGTTTTGGGAAGCATGTCGGTGAATCGGATATCATCCGGCTTGGCCAGCGCCCCTATTTCTTTCGCAACCCACCTCCGGAGTTCTTCTTTGAGTTCGGGCGAAGGTTCTCGGCCTTTCTCCAGCGTGACAAAAGCTGAGATTGCCTGGCCTTTGAGATCGTCCGGACGCCCCACCACGGCGGCCTCGGCCACCGCGTCATGCGCCACCAGCGCGCTCTCAACCTCCATCGTGCTCAAGCGATGGCCACTGACGTTCAGCACATCGTCGACGCGCCCCATGATCCAGAAGTACCCGTCCTTGTCTTTGCGGGCGCCATCCCCCGTGAAATAAACCCCGGGAATCTGCGACCAATACTGGCGCACGTAGCGATCCGGATCGCCGTAAATGGTGCGCAGCATTCCCGGCCACGGTTTGCTGATGATCAAGAACCCGCCCGAGCCATCCGGGACCGGCTTGCCATCCATGGTCACGATCTCCGGCACAATGCCGGGAATCGGTCGCGTGGCCGACCCGGGCTTGGTCGCAATTGCTCCAGGAATGGGCGCAATCATGATGTGCCCGGTCTCGGTCTGCCACCACGTGTCGACGATCGGGCAACGGTTGTGGCCGATGACCTCGCGATACCACATCCACGCTTCGGGATTGATCGGCTCTCCAACCGTGCCCAGCAGCCGCAAGCTGTCCATCTTGTGTTTGTTCGGCCATTCATCACCCCACTTGATGAAGGTACGAATCGCAGTGGGCGCGGTGTAGAACACCGTCACCTGGTGCCGGTCAATGATCGACCAAAAGCGATCGGGCTCCGGAAAGTTGGGGGCGCCTTCGTACATCAGGCTGGTCGCGCCGTTTTGCAGCGGACCGTACACGATGTAGCTGTGACCTGTGACCCACCCGATATCGGCAGTGCACCAGTACGTGTCGTCTTCTTTCAGGTCAAAGACAAGCTTGGTGGTGAACTGCGTTCCCACCGAATAGCCACCCGTGGTATGAACCACGCCTTTGGGCTTTCCAGTGGTGCCAGATGTGTACAGGATGTACAGCGGATGCTCCGCATCGAGTGGCTCTGCCGGACATTCATCGGAAGCCTGAGCCATGAGTTCATGCCACCAGTGGTCGCGCCCCGATTGCAGGTTGATCGGGGTTCCCGTGCGCTTGTATACGACCACGTGCTTCACGCTGGGACACAACTTGAGGGCTTCCTCAACCGCGGGAAAGAGCTTCACTTCGGAACCGCGGCGGTACGACCCATCCTGCGTAATGACGGCCACGGCCTGCGAGTCGTGGATGCGGTCGACGAGTGCGTGTGAAGCAAATCCACCGAACACGATCGAATGCGGCGCGCCGATGCGCGCACAGGCCAGCATCGCGATCGGCAATTCCGGCGTCATGCCCATGTAGATTGCGACCCGGTCTCCTTTTTTCACGCCCAGCGACTTGAGGACGTTGGCAAATTTCTGCACTTCCTTCCACAGCTGCTGGTACGTGTAGGTGCGCACCTCGCCCGGTTCACTCTCCCAGATCAAGGCTGCTTTGTTCCTCCGCCAGGTCTTCACGTGCCGGTCAAGGCAGTTATACGAGAGATTGATCTCTCCGCCAACAAACCACTTCGCCCAGGGGACGTTCCACTCCAGCACGCGGTCCCATTTCTTAAACCAGTGCAGATCATTGGCGATGCGACCCCAGAATTTTTCCGGCTCTTCAACCGATTCTTTGTAGAGATGCTCGTACTCTTCCAGCGTCTTGACGTGGGCCTTCTCGGCAAAATGCGGAGGACACTCAAACTTGCGGTCTTCATGCAGAACCGAATCAATGCTGGTATCGGCGGAATTGGTTGTCTTGTCTGCCATTAGCTGCCTCGTACTCGTGGGCTGGGTTTGCTTCCAAAAAGTTTACTGTGCTGAAGGTGGAAAAGTCTCCCCTCGGGAACTCTATTCCAGAAACTTGTGGCGGTGGCGCGGATCGGGCACCGGACAGCTGTCGAATTTGCCGAAAACCTGGTAGCGGTTGCGGGCAATCAGGTTGTAAACGGAATCTCGCAGGGCACGAGGAAGGCCGCGGAAAATCGCGCCCAGAACTCGCCAGCCACCGCCCAGTTCCTGGAGGACGAATAGCGCGGCGTCTGAGCGCGCCAACAAGTCCTCCCCGGCTTGATCAAAATTGGTGGCGATGTAAAACGTGTCCAGATTTGCCGCGGATGCTCCGTGCCGTTCGAGCAGGCGTGAGGCGAGTGGGGATTGCAGCGCGGCGAACCGGAACCGGTCTTGGTCGTCGTGCCTCAGTACGAACTGGACGAGACGGTTGCACAGCCCGCACACGCCATCGTACAGCAGCACCGGATTCGCCGAGGATGGCACAGACACATCCTACCTCGACCTCTGGTCTCTTCCTCGACATGGCCGAGACATTGCGCGAGCAGGCTGTCGAACCCACAGTTGCGCTTTCCAATATCTCCTGTGACGAATGTCACAACCCTCTGTGACCCACACACACGACGCCACCCGCTCCTCCCCCTCATGCTGTAGACAACCGGTGGCTTCGGCCTACCGATCCGGGGTCGGGTCCTGTTCTGGCAAGCCCCGCAAGATGAGGCGAAGGAATCAACATGAAGCGTAAATTCAAGACCATGGACGCGAATGAAGCGGTTGCTCACGTCGCGTATCGCCTGAACGAGGTCATCGCGATCTATCCCATCACCCCCTCCTCCCCGATGGGTGAATGGGCGGATGAGTGGGCGTCCGAGCGTGTTCCCAACATCTGGGGAACCGTACCTCACGTCGCCGAGATGCAAAGCGAAGGCGGAGCCGCCGGGGCCGTTCATGGTGCTCTTCAGACGGGAGCCCTGGCTACGACGTTCACAGCCTCGCAAGGCCTGCTCCTGATGATCCCCAACATGAACAAGATTGCCGGGGAGTTGACGCCGGCGACGTTCCACGTGACGGCGCGTACCTTGGCGACCCATGCCCTGTCGATCTTCGGAGATCACAGCGACGTGATGTTCTGCCGCGCCACCGGTTGGGCCATGCTCTGCTCGAACTCTGTGCAGGAAGCCATGGATCTTGCCTTGATCGCCCATGCCGCTTCCCTCGAAACCCGCATCCCCTTCCTGCATTTCTTCGACGGGTTCCGGACTTCGCACGAAGTCAACAAGATCGAATTGCTGACCGAAGACGATATGCGCGCCCTGATCAACATGGACCGGGTTTTCGAGCATCGTCAGCGAGCCTTATCCCCGGACCATCCCGTCATTCGAGGGACGGCGCAGAATCCGGATGTGTTCTTCCAGATCCGAGAGACCGCCAATGCTTTTTACGACGTGTGTCCTGGCAAGGTGCAAGCCGCCATGGACAAGTTTGCCGAGGTCGTCGGCCGCCAATACCGGCTTTTTGATTACGTGGGCGCGCCCGACGCAGAGCGGGTCATCGTCATGATGGGATCGGGGGCGGAAGCGGCCGAAGAAGCAGTCGAAGCGCTCAATGCGCGCGGAGAAAAAGTCGGCCTTGTCAAAGTACGGCTCTATCGTCCCTTCTCGACCAAACACCTCTACGAAGCGCTACCGGTGACGGTGCAGTCCATTGCCGTGCTCGATCGAACCAAGGAAGCAGGCGCGGGTGGAGAGCCTTTGTACCTCGATGTAGTGAACGCGCTTCAGGAGGGCCAGCGCCAGGGTTTTGGCTCCGTCAAATTGTGGCCGGTCGTTATCGGAGGACGTTATGGCCTTTCCTCCAAGGAATTCACTCCCGCCATGGTCAAGGCGGTATACGGCAACCTCACGCTCGCCAAGCCCAAGGAACACTTCACGGTGGGCATCCATGATGACCTGAACCACACCAGCCTCGACTACGATCCAGACTTCTCAACTGAGCCGGATTCGGTCGTGCGTGCCATGTTCTACGGACTCGGCGCCGACGGCACGGTAGGGGCCAACAAGAATTCCATCAAGATCATCGGCGAAAACACCGACAACTACGCGCAGGGTTATTTCGTTTATGACTCGAAGAAATCCGGCGCGATGACGGTCTCGCACCTCCGCTTCGGTCCGAAACCGATTCACTCCACGTACCTGGTATCTAAGGCCAACTTCATCGCCTGCCATCAATGGATCTTCCTGGAACGCTACGACATGCTCAGCGCACTCGTCACTGGAGGGACGTTTTTGCTCAACAGCCCGTTCGGGGCTGAGGCGACCTGGGATCACCTTCCTCGCGTCGTCCAAGAACAACTCATCGCCAAGAAGGCCAAACTGTTCGTAATCGACGCCTACCAGGTTGCCCGCGACAGCGGCATGGGCAGCCGCATGAATACGATCCTGCAGGTGTGCTTCTTCGCGATTTCCAAGGTTCTGCCCCGCGACGAGGCTATCGAAGCGATCCGCGATTCGATTCGCCACACCTATGGCAAGAAGGGTGAGGAAGTCGTCCAGAAAAATATGAAGGCCGTGGATGAAACCCTGGCCCATCTTTTCGAAGTCAGGGTGCCGGAGGCGATCACGAGCACCGTCGAAATGCCCCCCGCATTCTCGAGCGGCGCCCCAAAGTTCGAGCGCGAAGTGCTGGGGGCCATCTACGAAGGCCGCGGCGATGAGCTGCCCGTAAGCGCCTTCCCCTGCGATGGCACCTTCCCGACCGGAACCGCGAAATGGGAGAAGCGCAACCTTGCTCTGGAGATTCCCGTTTGGGATACCAAAACCTGCATCCAGTGCGGCAAGTGCGCCATGGTCTGCCCGCACGCGGTGATTCGCATCAAGGTTTACGATTCGAGCGAGTTGGAAAAAGCGCCCGCCACCTTCAAGTCGACCGAAGTACGCGATAAGGAATGGGGCGGAATGAAGTACAGCATCCAGGTGGCGCCGGAAGACTGCACGGGATGCGGCATCTGTGTTGAGATCTGTCCGGCAAAAAACAAGACCGAAACGCGTCTGAAAGCCCTGAACATGGCTCCCCAGCCACCCCTGCGCGTGCCAGAGCGCGAGAACTGGGACTTCTTCCTGAACATTCCAGATTTGGACCGTCGCAAGATAAAACCGACGACTATCCGCCAACAGCAAGTACAGGAGCCTCTTTTCGAATTCTCGGGCGCTTGCTCCGGTTGTGGCGAAACGCCCTACTTGAAACTACTGTCCCAACTCTTTGGAGATCGCGCTTTGATCGCGAACGCAACCGGCTGCTCGTCGATCTATGGCGGCAATCTGCCGACGACTCCATGGGCAAAAAATGCGGAAGGCCGCGGACCGGCCTGGGCCAATTCCCTCTTCGAGGATAATGCCGAATTCGGCCTTGGCTTCCGGCTCTCTATCGATAAACAAACGGAATTCGCCCGCGAACTGGTGCTCTCCCTAGGCGGGCAGATTGGAGATGAATTGACCGCGGCAATTCTCTCCGCTCCACAAAAAGACGAGGCGGATATTTATGAGCAGCGCCAACGTGTGAGCCTCTTGAAAGAACGCCTGCAGGGCAACCCCTCTTCCGAGGCGAAGCAGTTGCTCAGCCTCGCGGATTTACTGGTCAAGAAAAGTGTCTGGATCGTCGGCGGCGACGGCTGGGCTTATGACATTGGCTACGGCGGCCTCGATCACGTGATCGCCAGCGGAAAAAACGTAAACCTGCTGGTCCTGGACACCGAGGTCTACTCCAATACCGGAGGCCAGGCATCCAAGTCCACCCCTCGCGCGGCAGTCGCGAAGTTCGCTGCCGGTGGCAAGCCCGGCCCCAAGAAAGATCTGGGCCTGATGGCCATGAGTTACGGACGAGTCTACGTGGCGTCGGTCGCCATGGGAGCGAAAGATGAGCACACGCTGAAGGCATTCCTCGAAGCGGAAGCCTACGACGGTCCCAGCATCATTATTGCGTACTCACACTGCATCGCGCACGGAATCGACATGACTACTGGCATGGCGAACCAGAAGGCTGCGGTCGAAAGTGGCCAGTGGCTTCTCTACCGGTACCATCCCGATCGCGCCGCAGCGGGCGAAAATCCATTGACGCTCGACTCGCGCGCGCCCACGCGAAAACTGCAGGACTACATGCTCATGGAAACGCGCTTCAAGATGCTGACCAAGAGCAAGCCCGAAGAAGCGAAGAAACTTTGGGAAGAGGCGCAGCACGATGTCGAAGCGCGCTACCGAATGTACGAATACCTCGCGCAGCGGAAGACGTCGCCGGATCCGAAAGCGGCTGACTAAGAACAGGGGCAGTCTGCGAAACATACCGCACCTGCGGCCGGAGTTTTAGGAGAACCCATGATCGACCTCACCACGCAATACCTTGGATTGCCCCTGCGCACGCCGCTGGTGCCTTCCGCGTCTCCGCTCTCCCAGGAAATTGCCAGCATTCGCCGCCTGGAAGACGCAGGCGCCTCGGCCATAGTTCTCTATTCTTTATTCGAAGAACAGCTGCGGCAAGACACGCTCGAGCTCGATTATCGTCTTTCGGCGGGCACCGAGAGTTTTCCCGAGGCGTTGACCTACTTTCCCCAAGCCAGCGAATTCCGCCTCGGACCCGAGGGTTACCTCGAGCATATCCGCAAAGCCAAGGAAGCGGTCGACATCCCCATCATTGCCAGCCTGAACGGCGCCACCGTCGGAGGTTGGGCAAAGTTTGCGCAGCAAATCGAGCAAGCTGGTGCGGACGCCTTGGAATGCAATATCTATTACATCCCCACCGATCCCAACTTGAAAGCTGCCGAAATTGAACAGACATACGTGGATATTGTTTGGGCTGTGAAGTCGGCGATTTCCATACCGGTCGCGATCAAGATCAGCCCCTTCTTCACCAACGTCGCCAACGTGGCCAAGCGATTGGACGATGCCGGCGCCGACGGCCTCGTGCTGTTCAATCGCTTCTACCAACCCGATATAGACCTGGAAGAACTGGAAATCCGTCCCAACGTCCTGCTCAGCACACCGCAAGCTCTCCGGCTGCCGCTGACCTGGATCGGAATCCTGTTCGGAAGGCTGAATGCGAGCCTGGCCGCCACCAGCGGAGTGCACGATCCTCAGGATGTCATCAAGCTGCTGATGGTAGGCGCTGACGTCACGATGCTCTGTTCTTCCCTGCTCCGCAATGGCATCAACCAAATCCGCCACCTGGAGCGCGGTGTCCTTGAATGGATGGAACAGCACGAGTATGAATCCGTGAAGCAGATGCGGGGCAGCATGAGCCAGGCGCGTTGTCCGGATCCGAGCGCCTTCGAGCGTGCGCAATACATGCGCGCGGTCAAGAGCTTGCAGCATGTGATGTCGAGAGGATGAGCAGGCTGATTACTTTAATCGTTCCAGGATTTCCCGAACAGGCAGATCCTTCCAGTACCGCGCTAGGTTCTCGAGGTTTGTGAAACTCCGGATAAGCATCCGATCGATATAGAGCGTGCCTTGCAGATGGTCCACCTCGTGTTGCACGATGCGCGCATGCCATCCGGTAGCGTCCTGCGATCGCGGCGCGCCGTGTTCGTCAAGATACTCCACCCGCACCGACAGTGATCGCGGAACCAGCGCGCAATAGCCTGCCAGGCTCAGGCACCCTTCGAAGAACGTTCTGCTCTCGTCAGAGCGGCGAACAATGGTCGGATTGATCAGCACCTGAAATGGAACGGGCCGGCGCTCCCGCTCTGCCAATTGACTGGCCGTGAGTTTCTGGTGGTAATCGGCCCGATCTTCAATGACGGCCAGTTGCAGAGGGTATCCTGCCTGCGGCGCAGCCAGCCCCACTCCTGGCGCGGAGCGCATCGCCTCGCGCATCTCTTCAATCAGCTGTTGAATTTTGTGGCTACGGATTTCTTCGGCTGTTAAAAGCCGACTGGGTTGCCGCAGAACCGGGTCGCCTGCCTGCACAATCTCGAGTGGCATGAGGAGAGTTCGTCAGGAGGGTATGGACTCGCGGTTCACAGTGACCGTTTTGCGAGCGGCCTTGGCCTTCTCTTTCGCGCGCCGCTCCAGCTCTTCTTCGCCGTACATGCTTCCCCGGCAATCCTTGGCGCCGCAGTGACACACCGCCTCATCATCGTCATCGCCGTCGTACAGGTTGTAGTCGTAAGTAAGTTCTTCCCCGGCAGCGATATCGCGTGTCGCAATAATCCAGATGTGCTCCCCGAATTCGTCGGTTTCGCAGTTCGCATCGCAGCAGTGATTAATGAACGCAGCCACCGAGTCCCCGTCCACCACGTAGTCCCCTTCTCCAATACAGAACAGGTAAGTATCCGGGCGCTCGTTGTAGAGTTCGTCGGCCTGGTCTTTGGACAAGCGGGTGCCGGTGTACTCGACGATGTGCGCTCCTTCCGGGATGGGAACCGTGGTGTAGCAGCCACAGCCGTGAATGCCCGATCTGCGGATAAGCAAGTCGGCTGGATCAATCGGACTCATAACAGTGTGAGACCTCGCGAGCCAATTAGCATGGCGGTAATCCGGGTCACTGCAGAGCAAATAATGAGGTTCTGGTGCGAACGAATCTTAGCGAACCGTCCGACTTAGTACAATCTTCCCAGCCTCTCGATTCCAATTCCGCCTGTAACGCGCAAATAGTTCTGTGAGCTGGTAGAAAAGGGATGAACATAATCAGCGGTCGCACGCACAAAGATTCGCCGCCACACTGGGTATTGCACGCCAGCACCGGCTACGATAGCCGGATCCGTTGTAGTGGTTTTGAACTTAGGCACCAAAAAGTTGATAGCCTTGCGTGTAGTATCGTCCATCCCTAGGATGCTGCGCGAAGCCCCGCCCATCCCGCGCACAAACACTTGCGCCTGGTGGAACTTCAGCAGGTTGAACTGTGGACCGCCTGTGATGGTGTACACCGTGGTGTGGAAAGTGGAGAGTTGCGTGGACCCGTCAGGAATATAGCCGAGCAACTGAAAGTATTGCGACAGATCGGCGTCCTTGGTGCCGTTCATTCCGCCGATATCCAAAACCGCAGCCCATCGTTTTCCAACATTCTTTTGCAGGCTGAAGTTTCCACCGGTCATCGTCAGGTTGTGGTCAACGCTCACCGACTGCCCGTAGTTATTGGCAATTGCCGTCGCCGCGTCCTGGATCGGACCATAATCGGAATAGGTGTATTGATAGCCCCCAAAAATCTCCCACTTGGGGCGATCCTGAGCGGCCGCTACAACAGTCAGGAAAAGAACCAGAGCTCCAACACAGGTTTTCTTCATCGATGAGAACGAAAAGAAGCCATTCCCCTTTGGCGCACAGTCACCGCGCAAGTTGATTACAGAAGCTGTTGATCGAATCGATGATTCTAACGTGCGCCGAGATGGCCAGTGAACAAAATTTGCGTAAAGGAAAGTAAAGGCTGGAACCCACGCTCTGAAAGTGATGGCAGCCCCGTAGGGATTCGAACCCCAATACTCTGCTCCAGAGGCAGATGTCCTACCGTTGAACGACGGGGCTGAAAATAGTGTAACCCATGAACAGAGCAGGACGGAAGTAGCCTCGTGGTGTGTGCTGTCGCAGACGAAAGCGTTAGAATTCTGTGCTGAGTACACCTGCGAGGCGCTATGTCAATGCTTGGAAGCCTTACCCCGCCCATTACCGACTATGCGGAAATCGCACGCCGTCCGCTCGATCCCGCGCAGTGCGCCCTCCTCGTCATCGACGTCCAGGAGAAACTCTTACCGCCAATTTTTCAGAAGGACCAACTGGTGCGCAATTCCCAGTTGCTCATCCGGCTCGCGAGGATTCTGAAAATCCCAACGGTGCTCACCACTCAATATTCGAAAGGCTTGGGAAACACTGTTCCGGAGCTAGCCTCTCTTCTGCCTGAAACGCAGGCCATCGAAAAGCAGATATTTTCCTGCTTTGGCAGCGAGGTGTTCTGCTCGACCCTGAAACGGTTGCCGGGAAATCGCAACACGGTGATCCTTTGCGGCATGGAAAGCCACATCTGTGTGGCCCAGACGGCCCTGGCCGCCCTTCGCGAGGGGTATCTGGTCCACGTGGCCTCGGATGCGGTGGGCTCGCGAACCGAGTGGAACTGGAAGATTGGTCTGGATCGGATGCGGGCTGCGGGGGCAGTGATCTCCTCGACGGAAATGGTCATATACGAAGCCCTGCGATCATCCGATACCTCCGCATTTAAGGATATGTTGAAGTATCTAAAGTAATTAAGCATTACTGGCACGGTGCGTCGATTTTCGACTCTCCGGCAACCTGTGCTGTCCTCCCGCATCCCGCCAAACCTCGCTCACACCGCAACTTAGGACCTCGCGCTGGGTTCCTATAGATGGCAGCGGAAGGATCGCATCCGCCGCCAAGTGCCTCGGGTATCCGGCCGCTGGCCGGACGGGCAAGGAGAGCAGGTTATGAAAAAGTTCAAGCGCGTGATGCTGGCGATGGTTGTGACGCTGTCGTTGACGGCGATTTCGGCATTGGCGCAGGACGATGATCCATATCCGGATCAGAATACGGCTCAGGATCAGCAACCGAGCCAGCCACCACAAGATCAGCAACCGAGCCAACCAGCACAGGCTGATCGGCCAGATCAGAACGATCCCCCCGGAAGAGCGGCACGTCTGCAATACATGTCCGGATCGGTTTCGATCCAGCCGCGCGGGACTGAGGATTGGGTTGCGGGAAGTTTGAATCGCCCGCTGACGATTGCCGACAACGTATGGACTGACAAGGAATCGCGCGCGGAGTTGAACGTCGGGACCGGCGTTCTCCGCATGGGCGATGAAACCAGTCTGACGCTTACCAACGTAAGCGACAACACCGTCCAGGTGGAATTGCACCAGGGTACGCTGTACCTGCACGTCCGCCATTTGTTTGGTGGGGAAACGTACGAGATTGATACGCCCAATACGGCATTCACCGTCCAGAAATCCGGTTCGTATCGCGTCGACGTCGATCCCAATGGCGATGCGACCGTCGTTACCGTGCGAAAGGGTGAAGGCGACGCAACTGGCCAAGGTCCTGCCGTCCGGATCAAATCGAACGAGCAGGTCAAGTTTACCGATGGTACTTCGATGGCCCATTCGGAAGCCGAAGCGCCTCCCTATGATGGCTTCGATGATTGGTGCGCGGTTCGCGACAAGCGTGAAGACAGTTCCCTGTCCGCCCGCTACGTTGCCCGCGGAACGGTCGGCTACGAAGATCTCGACGACTATGGCGTGTGGCGCGAGGAACCTCCCTATGGCCGCATCTGGGTACCAGTGGTTGCACCCGGCTGGGCGCCCTATCAGTTCGGACATTGGATCTGGGTTGAACCATGGGGCTGGACGTGGGTGGATGATGCGCCCTGGGGATACGCCCCATTCCACTATGGCCGATGGGTCTATACCAGCGGGTATTGGGGATGGTCCCCGGGTCCGATCTATGCGCGACCGGTGTATGCGCCGGCCTTGGTCGCGTGGTTTGGCGGACCTGGCTGGGGCGTCAACTTTGGCTTCGGCGCTGGCGGCGGGTTGGGCTGGTGTGCGCTGGGATGGGGAGAACCTTTCTATCCCTGGTACCACGGCGGATATAACTACTTCCGCGGGGTGAACATCAGCAATACCCGCATCGTGAATGTAAACAATTACTGGGGACATCCGCCAAACCGGTTCGGCAATGGCGGCTACCGTTATGCCAACATGCGCGCTCCGGGCGGAATCACTACCGCACCGATCCGCAATTTGCAGAATGGCGTGCCCGTGCGCGGAACCGCCGTGCGGATGTCGGCGCGCGATTTCACAAACGCGCCCATGGGTCGAGTTGGCGTGACTCCGACGCGCAATGCAATGCTCGGCATCCACGCGGGACAACGTGCTTCTGCTCCTCCGGCGAGAAGTGGAATGCGCCCGGTCGTTTCGCGGATGTCGCCGCCGGCCAGCTTTAACCGCGGACGCATGGTCGCTGGTGGGCAGAAGCCGTTCGCCGGCAGGAATGGGCCGCTGACGCCTTCGCGCATCATTCCACACGGACCGGAAAGCGCCTCGGGACGGGTACCATCCCCTGCGGTAAGGGGAACTGCCCGGCCGGCTGAGAACAACGTTCAGCGGCCGATGCGTGGGCCGGAAGCTGGACGACCCAACAGTCCGCAGATGGCTCGCAACGTGCCGCGCCCGCCCATGAGCGGGATGCAGCAGCCGCGTGGCATGCAGCCATCAGGCGGATCGCAATCAATCGCGTGGGATGCAGGCGTCGCGGGGACAGCAATCAAGTGAACCACAGTCTCGTGGCGGCTTCTCCAACGGACCGAGGGAAGGCTCTGTGCCGCGACCGCCTGCAGGATTCGGGTCACGCTCAGGCCAGAACAATCGTTCGCAAGCTGAATCTCGATCCGGCATGGGCTCTTACGGCAACCGTCCCAACACTGCCGTGCCACGACCGACAGGGCCTGTAAGACCGGCCAGCCAGTCGGAGCGCAGCGGTGGAGGTTGGACGTCAAGCCGCGGATCTGATTCCTCGCCTGCGTACCGTGGGGGCAACAACAATTCGCCTCGCGATAGTGGGCCGGCTCGCTCCAGCGCGCCGCCTTCCTATCGCAATTCCAACCCGTCATCTCGCGGATCAGCTCCGGCCTACCGCGGCAGCTCTCCCTCGAATGGTGGCGGCTCGCCGTCTTATCGCTCGGGACAGTCTTATGGAGGAGGGTCTCCCTCGTACCGGTCTAGTCCATCTTACGGTGGAAGGTCACCGTCCTATCGATCCGCGCCGTCCTACGGTGGAGGATCACCGTCCTATCGCTCTGCACCGTCTTACGGCGGTGGCGGCTCTCCGTCTTATCGGTCTGCACCGTCTTACGGCGGTGGTGGCTCCTATCGTGGTGGCGGAGGCAGCGCCCCTGTCTCTCATGGTGGCGGCGGTGGGGGTGGATCTCGCGGCGGGAACAGCGGCGGTGGTGGACGTTCTTCCTCCGGGGGACACGGAGGCCATCGCTAACCACAATTCCTGAAACAAGCAGAAGCGCCGCTCGCGAACCCGAGCGGCGCCTTCTTTTACGCGTAAGACCCGTGAGATTTAAGTCGTTGGTTCGTTATCTTTCTTTTTCACCCTCACGACCGTCACCTTCGAAAACCCCTCTTCAAATGTGGGTGGCTTTAATTTGGCTGCCATTCGTCGCATGACATCTTCGTCGACCAGGCGCTCTCTGCGTTGATTGCGCTCCAGGCAGACTTCCAGCGGGACATCAAAGTAGACCGCCTGGACTTCGTAGTCGTAATCCTTGGCCAACCTGATCCAGCTGCTGCGTTCGTGAGGCGTGAGGTTCGTGGCGTCGACATAGTTCAGCGGACGACGAGCAATCAATCTCGCCTTCAACATCGATCGCAAGTTGGAAAAAACCAGATCCTGAAAGCGCTGCTCCCGCGCGTCATCAAATAGCAGCATTCTCACCATATCGCTCGACAGCGGCGTGATGTTATTGCGCTTGAACCATGAACTTTTTCCCGAACCTGGAAGTCCGATCGCGAGAATGACTGCACCCTTGGGAGCACGAGGAGGAACGGGTGGAACTTCGAGAGGGGTAGCGCCGGCGGCGGGCGCCTGGGGCGACGCGGCAGCGGGCTGCGCAGGAGGTCTTGCGCTGGATCTTTGTCCTCCGCGGCCTCGCCCGCCCCGCGTTCTGCGCCGTCGCGGGCGCTGCTGAACCCCCTGAGGCGCATCGCCTGCACCTGAATGCGAGCCGACGGCAGCCTGCTCCGGTTCCGGAACTTCGAGAAGACCGGAGTCCGCTTCAGGTTCAGGCATTGGCGAAGCGGCAGGCTCTGCCGGAGCCGATCCCGCGTCGAAGTATGCGGGCTGCAGTGGTGCTTGCGTAGGTTCGCCTGGCTTCGATTCCTTCGCTTTCGACTCTTTGGTCTTTTTGCGACGTTTTAGGCGGTCGCTCATCCATTTACGCATGTAGGGCTTGTAACACATGCAAGGCGCCGGCGGCAATGCGGGCGCGGGTTCCGGATCGATGGGCCTTGCAGGAAAGCTTCTTCTCAGCAAACGACATGTCGAAAACCTTACCCGCGGTATTTCAAGGGCAGAAATATCTGAGCCTGATTACCTTTCGTAAAAACGGAACTGCCGTCCCCACGCCGGTATGGTTTGCCGAAGCGGATGGCATGTTTTACGTGATGACCCGCAGTGATTCTGGAAAGTACAAACGCATTCGCAACAATCCGGACGTGCGAATCGCGCCCTGCAACATCCGTGGAAAAATCACTGGCCCGGAGTTCCCTGCTCGTGCCCGCATCCTTCCGGCTGGAGAATGGGAGCCAGCCCGCCGGGCCGTTCGCGCGAAATATTGGATTACCCGGATCACTGCCTTATGGAGCAAGAAAAACATCTACCTTGAAATCACGCTCTAACCGTGGCTGGAGCACACGGTTGGCGTTCACCCATCACAAGTGGACTGTGCGTCCCGACATTTACGGTAACTCGCTTCGCCTGTTACCATCAGGGGTTTACTAAAGGCATCCGGTGTCGGCCGGGGAGTGTCTTCATAATCTTACGGAGGCAACATGGCAATCAAAGTAGGGATTAACGGCTTTGGACGTATCGGACGCAACGTTTTGCGCACCGCGCTCAACGATTCCAACCTCGAGTTCGTGGCCGTTAACGACCTGACTGATCCGAAGACGCTGGCTCACCTGTTGAAGTACGATTCGATTCTTGGAAACCTTCCTCACAAGATCACGGCGGGTGCCGACAGTATTTCCATCGACGGCAAGACCATTAAGGTATTCGCCGAAAAGGATCCCGCGAAGCTTCCCTGGGAGTCAGTCGGCGCCCAGGTAGTGATCGAGTCCACTGGCCGCTTCACCGATGCGAATGACGCCAAGAAGCATTTGCGCGGACCGGTGAAGAAGGTCATTATTTCCGCGCCTGCTAAGAATGAAGACATCACCCTTGTACTGGGCGTGAATCATGACAAGTATGACGCCGCGAAGCATCACGTGATCTCGAACGCGTCCTGCACGACGAATTGCCTCGCGCCGATCGCGAAGGTCCTCCACGACACCTTTAAGATCGTCAGCGGCACCATGACCACGATTCACTCTTACACGAATGACCAGGTGATCCTCGACTTTCCGCACAAGGATCTCCGCCGGGCGCGTGCCGCCGCGCTGTCCATGATTCCAACATCCACGGGAGCAGCCAAGGCCCTGAAACTTGTCATTCCCGAAATGGCCGGCAAGCTGGACGGATTCGCGATGCGCGTGCCCACACCGAACGTTTCCGTGGTCGACCTGGTCGCAGTGGTGGAAAAGCAGACGACGAAAGAGGAAGTCAACGCCGCTCTGAAAAAGGCAAGCGAGAGCGGCTCCCTGAAGGGCTACCTCGCGTATGAAGAAGAGGAACTGGTTTCCGCCGACTTCAAAGGCAACCCCTTCTCCTCGATCGTGGATGCGAAGATGACCTTGGTCGTGGGTGGCAACCTGGTAAAGGTGATCTCCTGGTATGACAATGAGTGGGGATACTCCTGCCGCGTGCGCGATTTGATCAATTACATGGGCTCCAAGGGCCTCTAACGATATTTGAGCGCGCCTCCATAATTGTGGAGGCGCGCATCGGATACTGATGGACTCCCCTTTGCAGGATAGCTGGCAGGGTGCCGGCGCTACACTCTACGAAGGACCAGCCATGTCCAAGCTTTCGATTCGTGATCTTCCGTTGAACGATCACCGCGTCTTCATGCGCGTTGATTTTAACGTCCCGCTCGAAGACGGTCGTGTGATGGACGACACTCGCATCCGCGAAACCCTGCCCACCATCGAATACGCCCTGCGTCACGGGGCGCGCCTGATCCTTGCATCGCATCTGGGCCGTCCCAAAGGCAAGCCAACCCCGAAACTCAGCCTTAAGCCCGTGGCCGAGCGGTTGCGCATGCTTCTCGATAAGGAACTGGCACGGGGCGAAAACGTGGGCTTTTGTCCAGACTGCGTTGGCCCGGAAGCCGAAGAAGTCGCCGGGAAGCTCGAGAAAGGACAAACACTCCTCCTGGAGAATCTTCGCTTCCACGCCGAGGAAGAGGCGAACGACGAACAATTCTCCAGGCAATTAGCCCGTCTCGCAGATTTCTACGTCAACGACGCGTTCGGGACGGCCCATCGTGCCCACGCGTCCACCGTCGGCATGACGAAATACGTTCAGAAGGCCGCCGCCGGCTTGCTGATGCAGAAAGAGCTCGAATACCTGGGACGAGCGTTGCATCATCCAGAAAAGCCATTCGTCGCGATCCTGGGCGGCGCTAAGGTAAGCGACAAAATTCCGGTCATTACTCATCTGCTCGACAAAGTGGACTCCCTGATCATCGGCGGCGGTATGGCTTATACCTTCTTGAAGGCCTTGGGTGAACAGGTCGGCAAATCGCTGGTCGAAGAAGACAAACTCGAACTCGCCAGGCAATTGCTCCAGGAAGCCAAGACTCGCAAGCTGAAACTGTTGCTTCCCATCGATCACGTCGCCGCAGACAAAGTGGATGCCAACGCTCACGTCACCAGGATCGATCAAGGCCAGCCGATTCCTGCGAACCTGATGGCCCTCGACATCGGACCCAAGACGGTCGAAATGTTTGAAGAAGAAATCGCCCGGGCGCGCACCATCCTGTGGAATGGCCCAATGGGCGTTTTCGAGATGTCTCCTTTCGCGAAAGGCACGTTCAAAATCGCCCACGCGGTCGCAGACAATCCCGGGGCGCTGTCGATTGTGGGGGGAGGCGACTCGGTATCGGCCGTCCGCGCTGCCGGCGTAGCCGACAAGATCACGCACATCTCAACTGGCGGTGGAGCATCGCTCGAATTTCTGGAAGGCAAAACGCTGCCGGGCGTAGAAGCCCTCACCGACAAGCGCTAAACGAAGGACAATTCCGTGTCTGACTTTGCTCTTCGGGTATCGTTCGACCGTGACAAGATTCTCGATTTTCACGGACCTGCAGATATCACGAAGGAAGCGACCGAGGCCATCGTGAACGCTGCCAACTCATCCCTCATGGGCGGAGGCGGAGTGGATGGCGCAATTCATCGCGCCGGAGGTCCCTCGATTTTGAAAGAGTGCGCGAGAATAACCGCAGAGATCGGGCAGTTGCCTGCGGGCAAGGCGATCCTCACCACCGGAGGCAGGCTAGCCGCGAAGTACGTGATTCACACCGTGGGCCCCGTCTACCGCAGTGCGGCGCAGCCGCCCGCGGAAACGCTGGCCAGTTGCTATCGCGAATCCATTCGTATCGCGGACGATCACGGCATTCGGTCCCTCGCCTTTCCTTCGATCTCCACGGGCGCTTTCGGTTACCCGGTCGACGAGGCCGCCCACGTGGCCGTGCCCGCCACCGTGAGAGCGCTTACGTCCGCCACCCACGTAGCACACGCGCGCTTCGTGCTTTTCGACATCAACACTCTTAACTCCTACATGCGAGCTTTCGAAAAGCTGCAAGAGTCTGGCGCCCTATCCCCGCTAAAGATCGAGAGGAATACTCCTTGAGAAAAAAAGTCATCGCCGCCAACTGGAAAATGTTCAAAACGCCCGATCAAGCCCGCGACTTTTTTCGCGACTTTCTTCCTCTGGTCGCAGGCCACGATCGTGACGAAATCGTAGTCTGCCCGCCGTTTCTGGACATTCCGGCGTCCGTGGAGGCCGCGAAAGGCTCAAACGTCGCGATCGGCGCCCAGGACATGCATTGGGAAAAAGAGGGTGCTTATACCGGCGAGATCTGCTGCGGCATGCTCCTGGCGGTGGGAGTTACACATGTAATCATTGGACACTCCGAACGGCGCCAGTACTGCGGAGAGACCGATGACGTCATTAACCTGAAGCTGAAAGCGGCCCTTGAAGCTGGACTGACTCCCATCGTCTGTGTTGGAGAAGTCCTGGAAGAGCGGGAAGCTGGACTCACCGAGGATGTCTTGCGAAGGCAGTGCCTCCGTGCTTTTCACGCCATCTCAGGCAAGAAAGCTGCAAAACTTATCGTCGCCTATGAACCCGTGTGGGCAATTGGCACGGGCAAAACGGCCACCCCTCAAATGGCCGCCGACGCTCATGCCTTGATTCGGACCGAAGCCGCAAAGGCATTCGGAGAGGAATTCGGAGACCACCTGCGGATCTTGTACGGAGGCTCGGTGAAACCCGACAATGCGAAGGCTCTCATGGCAGAGACCGAGATCGATGGGGCGCTGGTAGGCGGCGCCAGCCTGGATCCGAAGTCCTTCGCGGCCATCGTTAAATATTGAACCACGAGCTTATCTGGCCCGTGGAGCCCGGGGCCTCGGGCCGCTCACACCCTGTTTGCTATAATCTTTTTTGCTCTCTTGCGGAAGTGGTGGAACTGGCAGACACACCATCTTGAGGGGGTGGCGCCGAAAGGCGTGGGGGTTCAAATCCCCCCTTCCGCACCAACGTATTCATTCCATTTAAGATACAAAGGCCGGCCAATACCGGTTCGGATCGGGGTCACATGGGTTATTTGATTGGTTTGATTTACGCGATTCACATTCTGGTGTCCTTTTTCCTGATTATTGTTGTGCTGCTGCAGAGCGGCAAGAGTGGCGACATTGCGGCCGCTTTCGGTGGCATGGGAAGCCAGACTGCATTTGGTCCGCGTGGAGCCGCAACGGCGCTTTCCAAGGCGACCACCTGGTCGGCGGTGTTGTTTATGTTGACCTCGATCACGCTGTCGATCTTTGCGGTTCGGCGCAGTGGTGCAGCGGCGAATTCCTCGGGATCCGTCCTGTCGGGAACCAAGCCGGCCACCACCAACTCACAACCGGCGAATCCGACACAGCCGCCCACAACGCCCTCATCGCAACCGAATCCGACCAAGTAATCCGTTTCAGGGGTCAGGATCCTCCTCTTAGGAGGATCTTTTCTTTTGCCGGGAATTCTCTGGTCGCCGGATTCCCTCGTCTAAAATGTCCTTATGATCCATGAGATCATTCCCGTCGGTCCGCTGCAATGCAACTGCTCGGTAATCGGGGACGAGGCCAGCCACGAAGCCATCGTGATCGATCCGGGGGATGACGTCGAGCACGTGCTCAGCCTGGTAAGGAAGCATAACCTCCAGGTCAAGCAGATCGTCATTACCCACGCGCACATCGATCACGTCGGCGGAGCCATGAAGCTGCGCGCCGCCACCGGAGCGCCCATTCTGCTGAACCAGAATGACTACGCCCTCCTCAAGATGCTTGACGTGCAGGCGGCCTGGATTGGTATGCCAACACCTGGGAAGGTTGAGATCGACAACAGCCTCGGTCAGGCTGACACGGTGAGAGCTGGGTCCTTGGCGGCCCAGGTTTTGGAGACACCTGGGCATACCGAAGGTAGCATCTGCCTGTACTTTCCGCTCGAGAAGAAACTGATCGCCGGTGACACGCTATTTGCAGGGAGTATCGGACGCACTGACCTGCCGGGCGGTTCCTATCAGAAGATCCTGCATTCGCTGCACGACCGGGTGCTGGCCTTACCCGACGAGACCGTCGTAGTTCCCGGCCACGGACCGCTCACAACAATTGGCGAGGAGAGAGAAAGTAATCCGTTCTTGCATGGGATGTAACCTCGCGGCAAGCGCGTCGTCGCACGCCCAATATCGCGTTCGATAACCGGGCGCTCGTAGACTCACCTACTCCCCAGATTGACAGTGATTCTCAATCGTTGAGGACGCTCAGAACCCGACTGACTCCTTCACGAAACTCTTCGGGCGGCGTGATCAAGCTAAGAACCAGATATCCGTCGGTGGGAAAATCGTAGAAATGCCCCGGGTGGACCAGCACCGCGACTTTCCGCAGCAGATCAATGGCCAGATCCTCATCCGATTGCAGCGCTGGTACTCGCAGAATGGCGTACCAACCGCCATCCACCCGCAATCGTTCGCAGAGCTTCTGACGAGCCAACTGCCGGTCAAACTCCTGCACGTTGCTTCGTATTCGATCCAGCAGCAGAGGCTGAAGGTTTTTGCGTTGCTCTAAGAGCACCGGAGTCGCCAGTTGCAGTGGAGCATTCATCGAGAGGAAGGTATCCGCAATAACCTCTAGACGCGCCAATGCCTGGCTCTTGATCTCTTTCGGACCGGTGGCCGCGAGCCATGCAACCTTCATCTGGGGCAGGCCGGAAATCTTGGATACACCGCTTAGCGTAAACGTGAGCGCTCTGTCGTTCGATACAAACGACGAGCGTGGCGCTCCATCGATGGCGTAGTCGAGAAAAACTTCATCCACGATGAGCGCGAGGTTGTACTCTCCGCAAAACCGATTCAGTCCGTCGACCTCCGCGCCGGATGCATAGGATCCGGTCGGATTGTTCGGGTGCACCACGACCACAGCACGCGTCCGATGATTCACCGTCTTATACAGAGATGGGAAATCAATCTGCCACCCCCCGTCATAGATCAGCGGATAGGGCACGAGAGTCACGTCCTGCAGATCGGCCAGAAATTCGAAGAGCGGGTAACTTGGTTTGGGAACCAGAATTTCGTCGCCCGGATTGCACAGCAATCGAAAGATGTACGAGTATCCTTCACTAGTACTGGTCGTCAGAATCACTGCTTCCGGGTCCACACCAAAGACGTCGTGAGCATCGTGGTAATACCGTGCGACCGCCTGCCGCGCGCTCAGGAGCCCTTTTGGCTGAGGATCATAGTCCAAAGACTCAGGTTGCGCGAGAGCCTGCAGGATAGCGTCCTGGTCCAGCTGAAATCCCGCACGCGTGGGATTCGATAGGCTCAGGTCGAGCACCTCCATCCCCGAAGCCCGCAAGTCCGCTTGCGTCTGCGAGAAACGATTGGGCGTAAGTTTCCATTCCGTGCGTTTGGAGAACATACTGAAAAAGCTCGCTGGGAAAAGCCGGGGCGCCGTCTCTATTTTGAGAATGCTTCCTTATTTACAACGTAGGGCATTTTGGTTAAGTCGCCGCCGTAATTTCCTTCCAGGACGTCGATAAGCCCTTGGACGCAACGGCCCGCCATTCCTTTGTCCGGATCAGTGGACAACCGTGTGATTTTTGCCGCGCTCGCGAAATGGGGAAAAAGCCGGCAGCGATCCTCAATGGACGGATCGCGCAGCGGTGAATCGGCGGGCAACGGTTCGCTTTCATAGACGTCGAGCGCCGCCCCGGCAATCCAGTTTTCTCGCAGGGCTTTCGCCAACGCAGCTTCGTCCACCACCGGACCTCGCGAGGTATTCACCAGGTAGGACGTCTTCTTCATCTTGCGAAACGTGGGTTCGTTGAAAAGATGGTAGGTTGGCGTCGGACTCTCCCCTTCCCGGAGCAGCGGAACGTGCACGCTGACAAAATCAGCGCCCGCCAGTGCGTCCTCCAACTTCACATAACGAATCCAGGTCTTTTCCCGACAGATTCCCCGCGCATGCCGCAGGTCGTTCGTCTCCTGAATCGCCCGGATGTATTCATGATTTTGATAGGCCGGGTCGTAGCAAAGGATATTCATATCAAAGCCGGCACACTTCTTGATCATCGCCAGCCCGATTCGCCCTGTGCCGATAATCGCTACCGTCTTCCCGGTCACTTCGTCGCCCAGGAATGGCAGATAAGGATGCCAGAATCCCCACTTGTTCTCACGCGTCAGATGCTCCGCGCTCCACAGCTTGCGCGCCAGCGCCCCCATCATGAAGAAGGCAAACTCTGCCGTGGCTTCGGTCAGAACGTCAGCGGTGTTGGTGAAGGGAATTTTGTAGAGGTTAGCGTCGGCGCGGTTGATGTTGTCAAAGCCTACGGCATATTGCGCTACGACTCTGAGCTTGGCCTTTCCCGCCTCAAACAATTCCGCATCCACCTGGTCGCGAAGTGTCGAAATCAGACCGTCGATGCCGGACTTCAATTTCTCGACGATGACTCTCTTGGGAGGAGCCTGTGGACCCGCATACACCTCCACCTCGTACCCACGCTCGCGTAAAAGATTGATCGATTCACCGATATCGCAGGTGGCAAACACACGAAATGGTTTGGTCATTCGTTCTCTCTGGATGGATCGTTCAGGAGCGCGCATTCTCCGCGCCGACAAGGAAGAGACAGTTTACTCCAAAGATAGGAATTGCAGGGCACGGGACCGAGCCAGGCATGCCTCGGTCCCCGATCTCACGAGCCTAGCGGTGACTTCCCGACAATAAGTGTTCATCGACCGGCAGTCGATGATTCTTCTTGATGTCAACCAGTTCGACCGCCTTGTGCGCGATGTGCTCGGCGCTGACTTCAAACTCCTTGATCAGCTCCCAGGGAGCGCCCGAATCGCCGAAACGATCTTTTACCCCAATGGCTCCCGTGATCACGGGTTCCCCATAGAGTACCGGACTGCTGGTGATGATGTTGCTTACGCGCCAGGCCAGCGCGCCGATCTGATGTTCTTCCGCGGTCAGGATGATCCCAGTCTGCTTGGCGGCCCAGAGAATGGCAGCTTCGTCGATCGGTTTCAGGGTGTGCAAGTTGAGCACGCGGGTTTCATATCCGAATTCGCGTTTAAGAATCCAGGCGGCCCGCATGGCTTCAGGAACCATTGGTCCGCAAGCCACGATGGTCAGATCCTCACCCTCGTCTTCGTACTTGCTCTCCAATGTTGTCTCAAACGCCTTTAGAAAACTGTCCCCCGGCTGCCGTAACCGGATCACGTTCGCCTTGCCGAACACAAAAGGTGTCTGCTCATCGGTCACCACCGGAGTGGCCTCGCGCGCGAACCGGATATATTTTGGCCCTTTGTGCTCGAGCAGCAGATAGCTGGTTGCTTTGCGCGTCTCAACTGAATCGCAAGGCACCACGACCGACATATTCGGAAGACCGCACATCGCAAACAAGTCTTCGAGCGCCTGGTGAGTCGCCCCATCCGGGCCCACTGAAACGCCCCCGTGTGCCCCCGCAATCATGACGTTGAACTCGCCATAGCAAATCGAGGTGCGGATCTGATCGAGGTTTCGTGCGGCCGCGAAAGTGGCGTACGTGCCGAACACCGGAAGCTTCCCTTCTCTCGCAAGTCCCGCGGCCACCGAAGTTGCGGATTGCTCCGCGATCCCCATGCTGAGCCAGCGATTCTTGCGCTCGGGCTTCCCTGCATAGAAGTCGCTGATAGTGATCGAACCCGAAATATCCAGGCCGAGGCACACCACTCGCTCGTCGCCGCCATGTCTCCGCCAGCGCTTGGCCAAAACCCTTCCGCGTCGGCTCCATCTTTACTTTCATGTTGAGCGCGCGGTTCCACCAGTAGTCATGATTAAACTCCGGCATCTTCTTTTGGAGCTTTTGGTTGACCGCTGCCTGATAGGTTTCCGCTTTCTCCAGCAATTGCGAAACCGGGAGTTTATCGGCTACCCCCAGTTCAACCAGTCCTTTCCACAGTTCTTCAGTGTTCGGCGTCTTGCCGTGCCATCCGGCGATGTTCTCCATGAAGCTGACGCCTTTGCCCTTCACGGTGTCCGCCAGTAAGACGAGCGGCTTGCCGGTGTGGGACTTTGCGTTCTCGAGCGCCTCGACTACCTCGTCCATGTTGTGGCCGTTGATCCGGCGAACATCCCAACCGAAACCGCGATACTTCTCTTCCAGCGGTTCGACGTTCATCACCTCAGCGACCGGCCCATCGATCTGCAGCCGATTGCAATCGACGATGCCGACCAGGTTGCCGAGACCATGATGGCTGGCCGCCATGGCTGCTTCCCAGACCTGCCCTTCCTGCTGCTCGCCGTCACCCATGATGCAGAACGTCTTGTAGGTCTTCCCATTCAGCTTGGCGGCCAGGGCGATTCCTACCGCAATGCTGAGACCTTGGCCTAGAGAGCCAGTCGAAACCTCGACTCCTGGCAGCTTCAGCCAATGCGGATGGCCCTGATACGGTGACCCCAGCTTGCGCAGCAACATCACATCCTCGACGGGATGGAACCCCGCGAATGCCAGTCCAAGATAAAGGCTCGGAGCTTTGTGCCCCGTCGACCAGATAATGCGGTCGCGATCCTCCCAGTTCGGATTCTCAGGGTCGTGTTCTGCCACCCGCAGATAGAGCGCGGCCGTAATGTCCATGATCGACAGCGTCCCGCCGGCATGCCCGCTTCCTGCCGCATTCAGGGCGACCAGGTCATAGCCGCGCATCAGCTTCGCGGCATCTTTGAGTTCTTCAATGGAGTAAGGGCGGCGGACCTTGCCCGTGGCGGAGTTTCTGAGGGCCATGGATGGATGCTCCTTCGCTGGCGCGCGGACGAAGAACGTCCAGACGCTCTCTGGGCTTGCGAACCGAGCTTATCCGGGAATGTCTCTCGAAACAGTGAGGATAGTCACAAGGAGGAGTGACGGATGACAGGGGCCGAGCAGTTGGGCCCCCCGCCACACTCTGCCGAGAGAAGACGCTTTCTTAGGGAGCTTCGAGCCACGAGCCACGAGCTCAACCCAACAGGGTTTGGGTTTTTCCTCGAAGCTCGAAGCTCAGGGCTCCCAGCCTCTCAGAGATTCTTCGCCGTCCATTGCTGGATTCGATCCAGCGCCTTGTTCAGGTTCTCCAGCGAATTGGCAACACTGAAACGGAGATAGCCTTCTCCGAAATCGCCGAATGCTGTTCCCGACAAACAGGCAACGCCGGCTTCTTCCAGGATCGCATTCGCGAGCTTTTTCGAAGGCCAGCCGGTCTCGGTGATGTTCGGGAACGTGTAGAACGCACCTTTCGGCATCCGGCAGGAAAAGCCCTTGATCTTGTTCAGCCCGGCCACGAACACGTCCCGGCGCTTCTTGAACTCATCCCGCATACGATCGACTGAGGACTGGTCGCCGCGCAGCGCCTCCACTCCGGCAATCTGCGTAAAGCTGGCCGTGCAGGAGTTTGAGTTGGTCATCAGACGCGTGATATGCGCGGCCAGATCGGGCCGCATCACTCCATAGCCCATGCGCCATCCGGTCATCGCATAGGTCTTCGAAAAGCCATCCAGCAGAATCGTCCGGTCCTTAAAACCCGGAATCGACATGATGGAGAAATGCTCGCCTTCGAACATCAGTCGGCTGTAGATCTCGTCCGACAGCACCATGACGTTACGATCGCCAATGGCCGCGGCGATGGCATGGATATCATTCTTACTGAGCACCCCGCCAGTCGGATTTTGGGGAGAATTCAGAATAATGAGCCGCGTGCGGTCGTTAATCAGCGAAGCCAACTCATTTACGTCGAGGCCAAAGTCGCGGTCTTCGCGCAACTGGATCGGAATCGGTCGACCGCCGACGTAGTCGATCATCGATTCATAGATCGGAAATCCGGGATTCGGGTAGATCACCTCGTCTCCGGCATCCACCAGCGCGAGAATTGTGAAAAAAATGATGGGCTTGCCACCGGGGACTACCACCACCTCATCGCTGGGTACCGGCACGCCCCGCGTCTTTGCGACATAGCTCGCGATCTCCTGCCGTAATTCTGGCAGGCCAGCCGAAGGACCATAATGTGTCCAGCCTTTGCGCAGAGCACCGACTGCGGCGTCGACCACATTGGCGGGTGTGTCGAAGTCCGGTTCCCCGATTTCGAGGTGCACGATGTCTTTGCCCTGCCGCTCGAGCGCCCGCGCTCTGTTGAGCACTTCGAATGCGGTTTCTGTGCCAAGCCGCGACATGCGACTGGCTAGGCGGAGTTGATGCTGGGTGGCATTTTCCATGGTGGCAAACGTGGGCATTATACCCTCTCACGCGGCTGGCTTGGCCGGCTAGGCGATTATCCCTCGTCATTGGGAGGACGTCTGGGCGGAAGATCACCAGGCTATGTGATCCGCAAGATGGCGCTGAAGAACGCCAAATCTACTCAGAAACCGAATGCTCTTCGCTCTGCGCCCGCAGCACGCGATCGACCGAATAGGGCGCGCGCCGGGTTGGCTCATGGTAATGCCGCACCTGCATCTCTCCCAGCAACCCCACCGCCAGCATGTTCAGGCCTGCGAGGAACAGGACGGCTGCGAAGATCATGAGCGGACCGTGCTGCACCAGCAAATGCGAATCGTGGAAGACTTTTTGTACGGCCAGCCATCCCGCGACCGAAAAGCCCGTCAAAATGCTGACCATCCCCACCGTGCCGAAGAAATGCAGCGGCCGCGACAGGTAGCGGAGCAGGAACCGGATCGTGATCAGATCAAAGAACACCCGAAACGTACGCGAGATCCCGTAATGCGACGCGCCACGTTCGCGGTTTACGTTGCGAATCGGCACTTCAATAATGGACGCGCCATGCCACGACGCCAGCGCTGGTATAAACCGGTGCAGTTCCCCGTACAACGGAACCTGCTCCAGAATCTCCCGCCGGTACGCTTTGAAAGTCGTCCCGAAATCGTGAATATCCACACCGCTCAGCTTGGCCATCATCCAGTTGGCGATCTTTGAAGGAATGCGCCGCAGCCACAGGTTGTCAATACGCTGCTTGCGCCAGCCGCTCACGATGTCGTACCCCTCCCCGATCTTCTCCAGGAACATCGGGATATCGGAGGGGTCGTGCTGCAAATCGCCATCCATGGCAATGATGTACTCACCCCTGGCATGGTCGAACCCGGCCGCCAAACCTGCCGTCTGGCCAAAGTTGCGACGCAACTTAACGACCGTCACGCGGCTGTCGACCGCTGCGATTTCGCGGAGAAGTCCAAAGGTCGCATCCCTCGAACCATCATCGACCAGCACGATCTCAAAAGTCTCGCCGCTCGCCTCCATGACCGCCTTCAGGCGATCGTAAAGGTCGGTGACGTTTTCCTGCTCGTTGTGCAGGGGAACTACAATCGAATACTTTGGCATGGATGCTCTTGATTATACGGGAATCAGGCGCAAAGCTCTTGTTTCTCTGCAGCACGAAGGTCCAACGACACCAAGTGGGTAACCTCCCATCGGAACCCAAACCTGTCTACAGGAATACAAAACACGCACCTCGTCCTTCGCCACCTTCATCCAAGGAATATGCTGCAAACTGTTCATAATGCAGATGCGTACTTGCGTTCCGCCGACTCGATAATTTGCATCAGGGGGCCGATTTCTACCGAAAAAACGCTCAGGAGTGATTCAGAATGGCCAAAGGTGTTCTGCGAACGACCGTAGACTTGTCCAAGTTCCCCGACCTTGTAGTCATTTACCTTGGCATGCGCGTTCGCAGCTTGCGCGGGGTGAAAACGGTATTCAGCTTCGGCCCGAAGATCGCGAATGCGGTAAAGGCCAAGCCCGAGGGCCTCCTTCTGCATGAGAGCGTCTTTTACTCCCTCTTTCCGCTGCATGTTGGCATGCGCCAATACTGGAGAGACTTTAATTCCCTGGAGAACTGGTCTCGCTCCTTGCCTCACCAGGATTGGTGGAGGGACTTTTTAAAGGATTCCGGTGGCGTAGGCTTCTGGCACGAGACTTATTTCATCCGCGGTGGCATGGAGGCGATCTACGACGACTTGCATGTTCCGCTCGGCTTGTCAGCGTTCGCTCCGGTCGAGCCTGCCCATGGGCCAATGTTTAACGCTCGCAAGCGTCTCGGCGTCGGCGGAGAGCCGGCAATTCCTACTCCGGTTCCCGAAGATTCAAGGTAGCGTGACCTACTCGTAACGCAAAGCTTCAATCGGATCGAGATTCGCGGCCCGCACCGCGGGAAACATCGCGCTGATCACGCCAACTACCGCCAGAATGCTCACCGCGATCAGCAGGATCTTCGGCGCAACGATCAGCCGGATATCGCCGGCGTCGGCATGCTGCGCGATCGCGCTATAGAGGGTCAGCGAGCCTACCGAAAACGAGATGAGATAGGAAATCAGAATCCCTAAAATCCCGCCCACCGCAGTGATCACCATCGCTTCCGCAAGGAACTGAAACAAAATGTCCTGCTTCCGTGCTCCCAGAGCCTTCTCCACGCCAATTTCGCGGGTGCGCTGCGTCACCGACACCAGCATGATGTTCATTAGCCCGATGCCGCCGATCCCCAGCGTGATTGTCCCAATAAAAGCCAACAGGACTTTTAACCCCATGGTGATGATGTTGAACTGCGCCAGTTGCTTCTGTGCGTCGAAGACGTGAACCGCGCGCAGGTCCTCCGGCTTGAAATTGTGGGCCATGCCCAGGGAGGTGCGGATCGTTTTCGTGACCTTGTCGTGATCCAGACCTTCATAGTCGAGCCAGATGCCGCCCAGGTAGTGCGTATCCTGTAACGCACTCATCACGCTGAACGGGATATAGAGCTGCCGGTTGATGTCATTGTCACCTTCCTGCATGCGCGCCGCGACCACTCCCACTACCTGGAAAGTGACCCCATCAATGCGAATGTCTTTCCCGTACGGGTCCATTCCGGAGAACAGCTTGTTCTTGGCCTCATAGCCCAGCACGACGACCCGCCGGTGTGCCAGATTGTCTTCGTCATTCAGGAAGCGACCCTGATCGATGTCGAGATTCCAGATCGCGCCCACGGGCGGATCTACCGCTGACACCGGCAACGTGAACGAGCGGTTGCCATTGACCACCGTGGACTGCTTGTCCGATCCGCGAGAGATATGCCGGATCAGTGGAACCACGTTCTGCAGGAGATTGATGTCATCATTGGTGAACCGGATTTCTACACCGGCCTTGTTACCGCCCGCCTCCAGAGTGGTGCGCCCCGGGAATATGCCTACGGCCTTGGCTCCAAAGCTCTGGAATATATTGTTGATCGCGCGTCCAAAGCCCTCTCCGTAAGCAAGCAGCAGCACGACCGTGGCGATGCCCCATGCCATGCCCAGCATCGTGAGCAGCGTCTTGCGGAGATCATGGCGCATCGCGCCGAAGGCTTGTTGAAGCAGGTCGCGGTGCATGCTATTCCTTGCGCAGGGCCTCCACGGGTTCGAGCATCGCGGCCCGGCGCGCCGGATAAAGTCCCGCGGCCACACCCGCAATCGCGAGCGCTCCAATGGCCAGTGCTGCGGTCGAAGGCACCAGCTTGGGTGGATCAAAGCCCGGAGGCGACGGCAAAGTCGACAACGCCGACATCAGCCCGGCCGCGAAGGCCATGCCGATGCCGCCGCTCAGCAGCGTCAGGAACGCCCCCTCCACGAAGAACTGGAACATGATGCTTCCGTTGGTCGCCCCGATTGCTTTGCGCAGGCCAATCTCCCGCGTCCGGTCCGCAACTGCCACCAGCATGATGTTGATAATCCCGATCGCGCCCAGCGCCAGCGTCACCAGACCCACGCTGCCCAAAAATGCATTCATGGCATCGAAAATCTTGCCCACGTTGTCGGCGGTTCGAATCGTGTCCCACTCATCGAATGCATCCGGGTTGGAAGCATCAAACCCGTGGTTGCGCCCTAGAACCTTGTGCACTTCAAGCTTCGCCGTCTCATGCAAAGCCCGCGATTTCGGCTGGTAGTTTATGAATGAGATAGCGTTCGTGACGTCCATGGTCGGCGGGAAATCCTGCCTCATCGTGTTGAACGGGATAAACATCCGGAGGTTGAGGGTATTGTTATCGCCGTGACCAATCGGCAGCAGTGTGCCAATCACTGCAAAGCGAATGCCGTTAATCGTGATCGTGCTCCCGACCGAGGGCCGGCCCGGAAAAAGAATGCGCCGAGCCTCGTCGCCAAGAATGATCACATGGCGTCTCTGTGAGTCGTCAAGCTCATTGATCCACCTTCCCTCACGAATCGGGATATAGCGAATTTGGTTGAACAACGGCGGCACTCCCAGCAACTGTCCGCTACTCTGAAAGAAATCGCTCACCGAACGGAGGTCCTGGCGCGAGATGACTGGCACCGCGGCCTTCACGTCGGAACAATCCCTCAGAATGTCGAGATAATCCTTGTAAGTGAGGTAGTACTGCCGCAGTCCCGTGAAGCTACCCTCGATGGCGGGCGCCCGGCCGCCCCACACGAACATCACATTCTCGCCCAGAGAGTCAAATTGCTTCCGGTTGCCCGACCGAAATCCTTCGCCCAAACCGACCAGGAGCAGCAGCGATCCCACGCCCCAGGCGATGCCGAACATTGTCAGCAGGGAACGCAGTTTGTGCGCCCAGAGTGTGCTCAGGGTTTGACCAAAGATTTCAAACAGTATCCGCATGCTCTCATTCGATGATACGTCATCGGCCGTCGGGCCGTCGGTGATGGTCACTGTCAGCACAGGCAGGGTGAAACACCACGGTCCGATACAATTACTTGGAGTTCGGGTCCTATTCGGACCAGATTACGGCTGCCTCATTTCCATTGGTGCGTCTCATCCCATTGCCAGAGGTTTTCGGATGCAAAGAGCATTTCCCGGATTACTGATCGCCGTGATAGTGCTGGCCTCGCCACAAGCGTACGCAGCGGCCTGCCCCAACCTCAACGCTCATCCAGGCATCACCACCATCTATCTCCAGAGCGATTTTGGCGAGAAAGATGCCGCGACCAAGATCTACGTTGCCGGACTGGAAGATGCCATCAAGAAGTCAAGCGGGTTCTGCCCGGTCCAGGATTTACGCGCCGCCACCTATGCGCTCGATGTCGCCGGAGTGGATACCGGAGAAGAACACGAACGGGCTGCCCTGAGCGTGGTTCTGGTTTCGGAAAAAGGCGCCTTGGTGAGCCACTGGGTTCGCCTTTCCTCCATTGACAACGTGGAGAAGAACGCGACCGATGATGTCGGAAAGGTGCAGCGCGCCGTGCAAAAAGCCAAGAGACAGCACTGAGATTTTTTTCCGAACTGAAATATTCCGCGACCGGCGCGATGCCTGATCTCGATCGAAATTGTGCTCCCCCTTACACACTGCGTCGACCATTGCAAATTGAATCAAAAGCTGATATCCCCCAACCCGCTTCCAGGTGTTTCATCAGAAATTCACCAGCCTGTAACCCTGCTGTAACACACCACGCATAAAACCGACTGGACCTGGCAAAGAGGCTGCGACAAAGAAACAGCGAATGCAAGGCACTAGTTGGCAAGGCTAGTGCGGCTGTCTTATGTCACGCCCAAAAAAACAGGCAAAACAGGGAGATAGGGACAGATGAAAGCTTCATTCGCGTGGCTTGTTGTGCCTCTGCTCATGACGAGTCTGGTCGCGCAGACGGCGACACCGCGTTCCAAAACGAAGAAAGCGCCATCCAAAGCCGCGGAACCCGCAGTAACCGCCGCGGACGTGCAAGCCCTGAAAGACGCCCTCGCGGCACAGCAGCAACAGATCCAGCAACTACAGCAATCGCTCGCTCAGCGGGACCAGGCAGTGCAGGCGGCCCAACAGGCTGCTCAACAAGCTCAGACTGCCGCCAGTGACGCCCAACAAAAGGCGGCGGCCGCCGCCAGCGCTGGCGCCGACAAGGAGGCTGTTGCCAAACTCGATTCCGACCTCGCCGACGTCAAAACCACCGTACAGAATCAGTTGCTGAGTTCGCAGGACGAACAGAAACGAGTCTCTCTCATTGAAGGCGCCCTGGGCCGTTTTCGCTGGTCGGGAGACGTGCGGGTGCGCGGAGAAAGTTTCTTCCAGAAGGGCGTCGCCGACCGCAACCGCGCGCGCATTCGTGTCCGCTTTGGGTTTGAGGGCAAGCTGAACGACGACTTTATCGGAGGCATCGCACTCGCTACCGGATCTTTCGGCGATCCCACCACCACCAACGAAACGCTGACCAACAATTTCGACCGCAAAACCGTCGGCATCGATCGCGCTTACGTTACCTACAACCCGCTCGCCCATCGCTGGCTCTCACTGACCGGCGGCAAGTTTGTCTATCCTTGGCAGAGAACTTCCATGACGTTCGACCCTGACCTCAACCCGGAAGGCTTCGACGAGAAATTGTCGTTCGACGTCAAGCACACGCCCGTCGTGAAGAATCTCACCGTGCAGGCGATGCAGTTGATTTTCAACGAAACGTCGGGTACGGGCGGGCTGTACCATGGCCATGACTCATTCGCCGTCGGCGGCCAGGCATCCGCCAAACTCGAGTTCGGGCGCTGGACCGCTACCCCATCGTTCTCGATCTTGAACTGGCGCTATCCGGACGCCGTCCTGAACTCTAGTGCCTTCGCAGTCGCGGCCAACAACGCCGGTTTGAATGGCAACCCGACGACCACGCCGGCCGGCGGAAACACTGGTCCAATTCCAGTGCCCGGCGAAGGCCCGGGCTGCGCGAATCCCTCGGTTAAAGGCGCTGGCAATGGCTTGCCGACCGTACCGCTGAATGTGCCGGGCTCCAGCGGGTGCGTTTTCGCGCCCAACGGAATGACCAACTCCGCATGGGTTGATCTGACCAAACCCAATGCGCCGGTCTGGCATTTCCTCTCCAACTTCCTGTACGCCGACTTCATCATTAACAACCAGATCAAAACCCCTTCGGCGCGCTTTCCGATCAACCTCCTGCTGGAGTACGAAAACAACCTGAACGCCGCCGACCATCCCTTCGACAGCACCGCCCGCAGCGGTTGTACGCAGGATCCAGTCACGCTGGTCGTTACTTGTACATCGAGCCGGCCCGCCGTAAACACCAGCCTGGGCAAACAATCCCACGGGTACCTGGTTGACGTGAGCGTAGGCCAGCAGAAGAATCGCGGCGACCTGCAGCTCGGCTACGCATGGGTGCGGCAGGAGCAGGATTCCGTGATCTCGTCCTTCAACGAAAGCGATCAGCGCGCTCCGACCAACATCCTGCAACATCGCATCTATGCCCTGTGGAAGATTCGGGCCAACGCCGTGGCGGGCTTCACGTGGTGGCACGGTCGCACACTCAATTCGAACTTGCTCAATTCCGCGCTGGCCGCAGGCGTGAAAGCCGGGCAAGTCGAACCCTATCTCAACCGACTGCAGTTCGACTTGATTTACTCCTTCTAGTCGCGAATTGCTCACACGGGGCGCCGGTCGGACTGACTGGCGCCCGTTTTCTTTTTGAAACAAAATTGGAGAGTGTACTCGATGACTGGAGAGTGGAGGCCCCGGGCGGAGTCGAACCGCCGACCTGCGGTTTAGGAAACCGTCGCTCTATCCATCTGAGCTACGGGGCCTTTCTGCATCATGTTAGCTATGATCTTGAAAGCGTTACTTTATACTGAGACCATGCTCGATGCGAGAGAGTGGGTCGCTGGGCGCGACCGCGCCCCCACATTCCGAATTGTAGTCGGCTCTTCTTGAAAGAAGCAATCTTCTTAACGGCGGACGGTGATTCGGACCATGGGCAATTCCCCGCCACCGAACTTCCAACAAAGAGAAGATTGCCAAGAAATCGAGATCCGTTCCCCAGCGGGATTCGGGTAGACAATGTTGCCGTCTTGACCCTCGACGTTGATTCAGTGACAACCCTGGTCAGGAGTTGAGCGCACGCTGGCCGCGGTGTCTTGCGGCGTCTCTATTCTGTCCACAGACTCATTCGTGATATTCTGCGCGTGCCCGAAGCCGAACTTCGGGTGCCCGAACGGGCGCTTCCCCAAGAGCCGCCAGGATGCAACCAGTCGTTGCCTCAACATGGCGGCTTTAAATGCGTCGGGATGGTTTTAAGGGCGCTGTGTTGACCCGCAGAAGGACCGCGAAGGAATCGCCTTACCACTCTAACTTCACGAATTGCGCAACCGGCGGCTGCAGGATGGCAAACTGCGGTAACTCGCCTCGTACCATCGCGACTTCATCGCAATTGTTCTGCCGCGGGCAGCGATGACAATCCTTGTAAAGCTTATCTGGAATTTCTTCCCGGGTGGCGACGGTGAACCCCATACGCGAGAAGAACTCCGGAATCCGCGTAAACAGACATACGCAGGTCACTTCCTGGCGCGAAGCTTGCTCCAGCAACGCGTCGATCAACTGGCGTCCTGCGCCGTTCCCCTTGGCATCGGGCAGCACCGCGATCGAGCGGACCTCGGCCAGATGCGGGCCGTAAAGATGCAATGCGCCGCATCCAACAATTCGCGCTTCATTCTCGACCACCACAAAGTCGCGAATGTTTTCGCAAATCTCTGGCAAGGTTCGCGGCAGCAGCGTTCCGTCGCCGGAGTAGCTCGCGATCAGATCATGGATCTGTGTCGCGTCGCGCAGTAACGCTTCACGCGTGTGCATGGACGTCACCTCGCAAAAGAGAGATGCGCTGCTCGGCCCGTTGAATCGCGCACTTGACCTGTCCGGGCGCTGTTCCGCCTTCGACGTTGTGAATACTGAGTACCGCGTCCAGTGCGAGTGCCTTGGAGAGATCACTACCGAAGGCCGGGTGAATCGCCTGCAAATCGGCAATAGCCAGATCCTGCAACTCGCACCCACGCTCAATACAGAGTTTTACGGCCTTACCTACCGCCTCATGCGCGAGTCGTGAAGGCACTCCGCGCTCGACCAGATACGTCGCCGCAGCCCATGCATTCATAAACCCCGACTGCGCCGATTCTGCCATCCGCGCGAAATCGAACTCCACATCCTTCATCCAGCCTGTGACCAAAGGCAAAATTGAGAGGAGGGTATGGGTCACGTCAAACAACGGTTCCTGAGTCTCCTGCATGTCCTTGTTGTAGGCCAGCGGCAGCCCCTTCATCGCAACCAGCAGTGTCGTGCTTGCCCCGATCACGCGGGCCGCCTTCGCGCGAGCCAACTCCAGGAGATCCGCATTTTTCTTCTGCGGCATCGCACTGCTGCCCGTTGAGTACCCCTCGGGCAGCGCCACCAATCCGTACTCCTGCGTTGAGAACAGGATCATCTCCTCAGCCCATCTGCTCAGGTGCACAGAAAGCAGCGAGAGCACCTGAACGAATTCGAGGACAAAATCCCGATCGCTGGTAGCGTCAAGACTGTTCGCCGTTGGCCCGTCGAAGCCCAGGTCCGCTGCCATCGCAGCACGATCCAGCGACACAGTCGTGCCTGCCACTGCTCCTGATCCAAGCGGGCATACATTCAAGCGAACTCGGCAGTCGTTAAGCCGCTCCGAGTCCCGCAAAAACATTTCCACGTATGCCAGCAGCCAGTGGGCCACCAGAACCGGCTCCGCCCGCTGCGTATGGGTATACGCCGGCATGGCCGCATCACCAGCCTTTTCCGCGCGTGCCTGGAAAACTGTCAGCCAGCCGGCCAACAAGCGCTGCAACTCATCGATCGAATTCCGCACATAGAGCCGAAGGTCGGTCGCGATTTGCTCATTGCGGCTGCGCCCGCTGTGCAGTTTGTAGCCTGTATCGCCAATCAGCGCGACCAGTTGCTTTTCGACAAAGTGATGAACGTCCTCTGCGTCCTCGTCATTGAGGAACGCGTCGTCGGTTTCCGCCTTCTTGGCAATTTCCGTCAACCCCCGCTCAATTTCCAACAACTCCTCCGACGAGAGGATCCCGGCCTGCTGGAGCGCATGCGCGTGCGCACGGCTGGCCTCCAGTTCGTAGGGCAGCAGACAGCGATCGAAAGGAAACGATCGTTGCCAGCCGCTCGAATGCCGGGTCGAGTGGTTGGCGGAAGCGGCCCGACCACATTTTCACTTCGCCACCTCCTGGCGTAGTTGCGCCCGCGAGCGCGAGGGCAAACCCAGAATCCGGATGAAGCCCGCCGCATCTTTCTGGTCGTAACTGTCGCTCATCGTGAACGACGACAGGTCCGTGCGATATAGCGAGAATTCCGACTTCCGGCTGACCACCGAAATGTTCCCCTTGTAGAGGGACAGCGTCACTGTACCCGTCACGCTCTTCTGCGTACTCGCCACAAACGCATCAAGCGCCTCGCGCAGCGGCGTAAACCATAGCCCGAAATAGACAAGCTCCGCATACTTCAGCCCGACATGCTGCTTGTAATGCATCAGGTCGCGGTCGAGACACAGCGCCTCAAGCTCCCGGTGCGCGGTCAGAAGCAAAGTGCCGCCAGGTGTCTCATAACATCCCCGTGACTTGATTCCCACGAACCGGTTTTCCACCAGGTCAATTCGGCCGATGGCATTCCGTCCCCCGATCTCGTTAAGCAACTCAACCAGCGAGACGGGATCCATTTTCAGACCGTTGACCGAAACCGGAGCGCCTTCTTCGAAACCAATTTCCACCTGCTCTTCGCGGTCCGGAGCCTCCTGCGGAGATTTCGTCAACTGCCACGTGTTCGCAAACGGAGCATTGCCCGCATCTTCCAGTTCCCCGCCCTCGTGGCTGATGTGCCACAGATTGCGATCACGGCTGTGAATCTTCTCGCGGCTCTGTTCCACCGGAATCCCGTGCGCCTCGGCATAATCGAGGCAATCCTCGCGCGATTTCAAATTCCACTCGCGCCACGGAGCAATGACCTTCAACTCCGGCGCCCACGCCTGGTAAGTCAGTTCAAAACGGACCTGATCATTTCCTTTGCCGGTGCATCCATGAGCAACTGCGGTCGCACCCTCGCGCAGCGCAACCTCGACCTGGTGCTTGGCAATGACCGGACGGGCGAGCGATGTCCCCAGCAGATATTTATGCTCGTAAACCGCTCCGGCTTTCAGCGCCGAAAAGACATACCCCGTCAAGAACTCCTCGCGCAGGTCCTCGACCAGAACCTTGCTGGCGCCGGTGTCATACGCCTTCTTTACGACCGCTTCGATGTCATCTCCCTGCCCAACATCCCCGACCATCGCAATCACGTCGTAGTCGTAGTTTTCCTTCAGCCACGGAATGATGATCGACGTATCCAGCCCGCCGGAATAAGCGAGCACCACTTTCTTAGGCATGAGCACTCCTGACTGGGAACCGGCTCGCACCGCCCCACAGCAATAACATGAGAATCGCTTTCTGCACGTGCAGGCGGCCCTCCGCCTGATCGAAAATCACCGACTGCGGCGAGTCCATCACTTCATCGGTGACTTCCTGGCCGCGATGCGCCGGCAGACAATGCATAAAGACCGCGTGTGCCGCAGCCTTGGCCATCAGTTGGTTGTTCACCTGATAAGGCCGGAAGATGAGAGCACGCGCGTTCGACTCGTGTTCCTGCCCCATGCTTGCCCAGGCATCCGTATACACCGCATCCGCACCGGTTACCGCACGATGCGGATCGTGGAAAAACTCCAGCTCCGCGCCGGTTTCCTGCGCGATTTCCTGAGCGGCACAAACGATGTCCGAATTCGGTTCGTATCCCGGCGGCGTAGCCACGCGCACGCGCGACCCCAGCAGGGCCCCGGTCAACAGCAGCGAATGCGCCACGTTGTTTCCGTCGCCAACATACGTCAAGGTCACATTTCTCAAGTTGCCAAAGCGCTCCTGCAGAACTGAATAATCGGCCAAAGCCTGGCATGGATGTTCGAGATCGCTCAACGCATTGATGACGGGAATCGAAGCATGCGCAGCCATGTCTTCGACGGTGGAGTGCGCGAAGGTCCGCAGCACCATCACGTCCACCCAGCGCTCGACGTTGTGGGCGATGTCATGCAAGCTCTCGCGCGCATCAATGCGTCCACCGGTCTGGTCCATGAAGAACGCAGTCCCGCCCAGGCTGGACATGCCTGCTTCGAACGTCAGGCGCGTACGCAGGGACGGCTTTTCGAAGAACATTACGAGCTGTTTCCCTTCCAAAGTGCGCCGGAAATCCGATGGCCGCGCCTTGACCACGGCCGCCAGATCAAGCACCGACCGCACCTCGCCCGCGCTCATGTCGCGCGTGGACACCAGATCGCTCATGGCCGGCTTGCTGATAGCCGGTACCGGCGCACCTGGCGTCCTTTCAGCCGCCTGACTTCTCATCCTTAATGTTCTCCTTGATCTGTGATTTCAACTGAGGTCGCGCTCAGCATCACCATCTAGCGTTCCTCGCCTCGAGCAAGGAATGCGAAACCCGCTCCAAGAACCTTGCCTTCGCATGCGCCAAAAACTGCCATTCCTAGTGAGGAATCGGCTGGCGCCGCTGTAGTGCAATTCTTCCTTCGAGAGCCCCCACGGCCCCGTCGATCTACGCCACCCTCACTTCAGTCCCCAGTTGCAACTTCGCAAAATAGAACTGCGGCAGAACCTCGGCCTCCGCCGCCGGCAAGATTCGCACGCGCCCTACACCTTTATTCAGCGCATGCCGGCAGGCCTCGAGCTTGGGCAACATTCCGCCGTGCACCACCGAGGTTTGTACGAGCGTCGTGACCTGGCTCAGATCAAGCCAGGGAATCACGCTGCCATCCGCGTCCTTCACTCCGGCCACGTCGGTCAGAAAGATCAGAGCGCTCGCCTGGCACCCCACCGCACATGCAGCCGCCATCTGATCCGCATTCACGTTGTAGTACTCGCCCAGCGCGCCTACCGCGAGGCTTGAAATCACGGGAATGCCACCCTGACTCCAGATCGCCTCGATCCAGCGCGGCTCCACCGCACAAATTTCACCGACGTATCCCAGGTCCCCGTCGCTGCTCTGCTTCTTGCGCGCCCGAACCGTTCCTCCATCTCCACCGCATAACCCGATGGCCGGCTTGCCCGACGCGCCGATGGCCGACACGAGCTTTTTGTTCACCATGCCTGCGAGCACCATGAGCGCCATATCGCGGGTCTCGGCATCAGTGACCCGCAGGCCGTTAATGAACTCGCTCTTCTTCCCCAGCCGTTGCATGGTGCGGGTTAATTCCGCGCCACCCCCGTGGATGACCGCCACCTGGTGCCCATCGCCAGACAACTCGACGATGGCATGCGCGCATTTCCGCAGTACGGCCGCATCATCCAGGGCTGCTCCGCCAATTTTCACGACGATCTTCACTGCAACCCCTCCGCTTCGTTCCAGCCGTACATCACGTTCATGTTCTGCACCGCCTGCCCGGCGGCACCCTTGAGCAGATTGTCCACGCACGAAACAATCACCAACCGTCGCCCGTCATCGGCCAGGCAAAAACCCACGTCGCAATGATTGGAGTGCAGCGAATATTGAATCTCCGGCAGCTGTGGCGACGAAAACACCCGCACCCAGCGCCGCCCTTCGTAATAATTCCGATAGCAACTCTCCACCTCGCGCGCCGTCATCGTTCGAGAAAGGTGCACGTAGATGGTCGACAGGATCCCGCGAGGGATTGGCAGCAGATGCGGAGTAAATATCAACTCGTCCGAACGAAGCTCGAGTTGCTCAACCATCTCTCCCAGATGCCGGTGCCTGAAAACCCCGTACGCCGACAGGTTATCTGCGACCGAAACAAAGTGCGTGCGCGCGGTCGCCTCCTTCCCTGCACCCGACACTCCGGATTTCGAGTCTGAGACGATGCCGCGGCTGCGATCCACCAGATCCGCCTTCACTCAACGGGGCCAGCGCCAGAATCACCGAAGTCGCGTAGCAGCCTGGGTTCGCCACCAGCGCCGCGTCGGCGATCGCATCGGGGTGCAGTTCCGGCAAGCCATACACCGCTTTCGACATCGCTTCGTGGGCAGCCTTCACGTCCGCATCGTCAAATCCATAGACTGCCCGATGCTCTTCGCGATGAAGCCGCCATGCGCCGCTAAGGTCGATCACCCGAATCCCCGCCCGCACAATTTCGGGCACCAGACTGCGCGAAAGCTCGTGCGGAGTCGCAAGAAACAGCAAGTCCACCCCCGAACTTTTCAGTCTCTCGATTGAAAACGGCTCCAAGGGATAGCCGCCATTACCGCTCAACGCGGGAAACGCCTCGGCCAGATCCGATCCCCCACTCCCCGATTCACGCTTCATCAGCAGCGGTTTCTGCAGCTTCTCATGACGCAGGAGGAGGCGCGTCAACTCGAAGCCCGAGTATCCGGTCGCCCCCAACACCGCGGTTTTCAGCTTGGCTGCCATCAAACCTGCATTCCTTCAATCCGGCGAGCCAACTGCTGCGCAGTCTTGTTGTCCGGCGAAATCACCAGGATCGTGTCGTCTCCCGCCAGCGTCCCCACCACCTCCGGCCAGTTCTCCGCATCAATAGAGGCCGCTACCGGCTGTGCGCTACCCACGCTGGTCTTCAGAACCAGCAGGTTTTGCGCGAGCCGCACCTCCACCACAAACTCCCGCACCAGCCGCGACACGGAAGGCAGCATGGGCTCAGGCACCGCAACCCCGCTGGGCGCCATGTAGCCGTCGTACGTCTTCACGAGCCCAAGTTCCCGGATGTCCCGTGAAAGCGTAGCTTGCCCCACATCGAACCCCCGCTTTGCGAGAACTCCCTGCAGTTCTTCCTGGCTTTCAATGGGCCCCCTATGCAGAACCTCAAGAATCGTCTTTTGCCTGGCCACTTTGCTCATAATGAATATTTATGCACTGATATGAATAATCATGCATGCAAATGTCCTTCCATGTCAACCCTGGATTCCGTAACCAGTCTGGTACCGGACCACCAGGTATGGCATTCGAAGCCTTCCGTGTGCTCTCCTCGAGGAACCGGCTCATAACAATTCCTGATTACCTCCATAAATAGTTTCGATTTCCGGCTGTCCCCGCCGAAACTGTAGATTTGGGCGTGGTTCGATCTTCTTCCCCTGGAGTCAGGCTTTGATGCGCAAGCGGCTGGTTCTTGGGTTCATCCTTGGTCTGCTCTTCGCTTCCCCGACGGTCTGGGCGCAAAGCCCGACGGGTGCGGGCTCTGATAGCACACGCCTGGCCAAGCTCGAGCACGCGGCTGCCGATGCCAAAAGTTCTGCCGACAACGCCTGGATGCTGACCAGTTCAGCCCTCGTCCTGATGATGACCGGCCCTGGGCTCGCTCTTTTTTATGGCGGGTTGGTGCGCAAGAAGAATGTCCTGGCCACCATGATGCAGAGCTTCGCCATGATGGCCGTGATCATCGATCCTGTGGGCCCTGGTCAGCTACAGTCTCGCCTTCGGATCGGGAGGCAGTTTCATCGGCGGCCTGCACAATCTCTTCCTGCGCGGAGTGGGCGCGCAGCCCGACCCTGATTACGCCGCCACCATCCCGTTGCAGACCTTCATGGTCTACCAGCTGATGTTCGCCATCATCACCCCTGCGCTCATCACGGGTGCCTTTGCCGAGCGCATGAAGTTCCGTGCGCATGCTCGTCTTCATGGTGCTTTGGTCACTGATCGTCTACAGCCCGATGGCGCACATGGTGTGGGGCAAAGGCGGGCTACTGAACGCCGCACTGGGCGGACAATTTCCGTGCCTCGATTTCGCCGGTGGCACCGTTGTTCACGTAACCTCCGGAGTATCCGCCCTGGTGTGCGCGCTCTACCTCGGCAAGCGCGTGGGATATCCCAAGGAAGCTATGACGCCGCACAGCGTCGTGCTCAGCTTCGTCGGAGCGTGCATGCTCTGGGTGGGCTGGTTCGGATTCAACGCAGGCAGCGCGCTCTCTGCCGGAAGCCTCGCCACCAGCGCCTTCGTGGCCACGCACTTTGCCGCCGCAGCCGCCGTTATCGGGTGGAGCAGCGCCGAATGGATGCGTAACGGAAAACCCAGCGCCTTGGGGGCGATTTCTGGGGCGGTCGCCGGTCTGGTCGCCATCACTCCCGCGGCCGGCTTCGTCGGACCCATGCCCGCCATTGCAATCGGTTTGATCGCGGGAGCATTCTGCTTCTTCATGGTCGCTAGCGTGAAGGCGCGCTTTGGTTACGACGACAGCCTTGACGCCTTTGGTGTTCACGGCGCCGGCGGAACCCTGGGCGCTCTGCTGACCGGCGTATTCGCCGCATCCGCGATCAATCCCATCTTCAAAGATGCGCAAGGAAACCCGCTCCCCTCCGGCCTGTTCGACGGCAACGGCCGCCAGTTGCTCAATCAGGGCATGGGCGTGATCATCGCCTGGATCCTCGCTATTGTCGGAACGCTCCTCATCCTTAAGCTCGTCGACCTTACCATCGGCCTGCGCGTCACTGAGGACGAGGAGGTCCAGGGTCTCGATCTGACTCAGCACGGCGAGGAAGGTTATTCCTGGGAGGTGACCGCCTGATGTGCGCTTTCCAGTCCGTTTCCGCGTTCGCAGTCCGGAGGTCTACACAACGCTCATGATCAAAATTGAAGCCATCATCCAAACCTCCAAGCTGGAAGCCGTAAAAGATGCGCTGCACGAAATCGGTGTCGAGGGCATGACCGTCCTCGAAGTGCGCGGGCACGGCCGCCAGAAGGGTCACACCGAGTTTTACCGTGGCCGCGAGTACACCGTCGATCTCATCCCCAAAATTAAGCTCGAGACCGTTCTCCCTGACGCCATCGTCGAGAAGGCGGTGCAGGCCATCAGCACTGCCGCCCGCACCGGCAAAATCGGCGACGGCAAGATCTTTCTCTCGAAAGTGGACGAGGCGGTCCGGATTCGCAACGACGAACGTGGCGAGGGGGCGCTCTGAGATTCCCAATGAGCAGGCCGCGGAAACACCTCCACCGATCCGCGCTGTGCAGTGCAGGAAGTCCAACAGGGCATAGGGTATGTCGACGGCCACATTGAGCAGCGAACTGCGAGAACTGTACTTGGACGCTTCGGCAAAGATCCAGCAGCAGTTTGCCGCCACCGGGGACGGCCGCGCCGCTGTGCAGCAACGCACCCGGCTGGTCGAGGGAATCTGCCAACGGTTGTGGCAGCAAATCATCTCGCCTGAAGAACACGGACCTTCCGGTTTCGCGTTGGTGGCCCTCGGCGGATTTGGGCGGGAATGGCTCTTTCCGCACTCCGACGTCGATATCCTGTTTCTCCACGCCCACAGTGATGCCGAACCCGCCTACAAAGATTCCATTCGCCGTTTTTCGCAGGAACTGTGGGACCTGCGCATGAAGGTCAGTCCCACCACCCGCACCCTGGCCGAATGCGATCGCTTCGATGCCACGAACGTGGAGTTCACCATTTCACTGCTCGACTGCCGTTACCTGTTCGGCGATCGGGAACTTTTCACTCGCCTGCACGACAAAATCATTCCCAGGCTCGTAATGCGGGAAGCCCAGTCCCTGGTGCAGAGCCTGGCCGAAGTCACGCGCTCCCGTCATGCCAAGTACGGCAACACCGTCTTCCACCTTGAACCGAACGTGAAAGACGGACCTGGAGGTCTGCGAGACTACAACGTGGCCTGCTGGCTGGCGCTGATCTCCGCCATGGACAAGCTGCGCGATTGGCCTGAGCCCCGCACCCTGTTCCCGCTCTCCACCCGCAAGCAGTTGGATTCGGCGCTCGAGTTCCTGATGTCGGTGCGCTGCTTCCTTCATCTACGCCAGGGCCGCGACGACAACCTCCTCTTATGGGAGGCGCAGGACGAAGCCGCTACCCGAAGAATTGGTACTCCGGATGCGGAACTCACCGACACTGCCGGATGGATGCGGACTTACTTCGGACAAGCCCGCTCGGTATATCGCGTGTGCGAACAATTGCTCGAGGAAATCCCCGCCGCCTGGTCTTCGCTCTATCGCCAGTTCCAGCACTGGCGCTCGAGGCTTTCCAATGCCGACTTCTCCGTGGTCGACGGCCTCATCTATCTGCAGCAGCCGAATGCATTGCATGATCCCGAAATGCTGCTGCGCACTTTCCATTTTATGGCGACGCACGGCCTGCGCCTCAGCACCACCACCGAATACCGCATCGAGCAGGTCCTCCCGTCGTTCGCTGCCACCCCGCCGCGCGGCGCCGAACTCTGGCTCTACCTGGGCGAGATCCTGACCCAACCGTACGCGGCCGATGCTCTACGCGCGATGCATGCCCTCAAGTTGCTGACGCTCCTGCTGCCGGAACTCAAGGCCATCGATGCGCTCGTGGTCCGCGACTTCTACCATCGCTTCACGGTCGACGAGCATTCCTTCGTTGCCATCGAGAGCCTGCACCGCCTTCGCCAGTCCGAGGCCGAGTGGGACCAACGCTATGCCGAACTTTTCAGCGAACTCGAGCGCCCCGAACTGCTCTACCTGGCGCTGTTGCTGCACGATGTCGGAAAGGGCACGCCCAACGTCAATCATGTCGAGGCGAGCCTGCAGGCGGCGGAGGGCTGCATGGATCGTCTCGACCTCGATCCTTCGGAACGCGAAACGGTCCTCTTCCTGATCGGCAATCATCTGGAGATCTCTGCAACACTGCGCCGCGATATTTTCGATCCCGACACGGTGCGGACTTTTGCAGAGAAAATGGAAACACCCGAGCGCCTCAAGATGCTCACCCTGCTGACCTATGCCGACATCAAGGCCGTGAATCCCGAGGCGCTCACTCCGTGGAAAGCGGAAAATGTCTTCCAGCTCTACATCGCCACCTTCAATTACCTGAACCACAACGTCGACGAGCCTCTTCGCGCCGACACCGAAGACGACCATCTCGCGCAGATTCGCGCCCTCGTCCCCACTGCCGGCCGCAAACTAAAGGCCTTCCTGGAGGGCTTGCCCAAGCGCTACCTCGCTGCCTATTCCGCGACCGACGTGCTCGCTCACGTTGAAATGGCCGGGCGCCTCGGCAAAGATCCTGTCCAGCTTCTACTCGAGCGCGGCCGTCACTGGTTCGAACTCACTCTCGTCACCAATGACCGCCCTTTCCTCTTCGCCTCGGTAGCGGGAGTGCTGGCCGCCTGGGGAATGAACATCGTCAAGGCGAACGCCTTTTCGAACCAGGCCGGAATTGTTGTCGATACCTTCTACTTTACCGATCGTTTTCGAACGCTGGAACTCAACCTGCAGGAGTGGGAGCGCTTCAAGCGCAGCATTGTGGGTGTGTTGCTGGGGGAAAGCGATCTGGATCACATGCTGCGCGAGCGCCTGCGCGCGGAGAAGCCCGGCTCAACCAAAGTGAAAGTGGACACCAAGATCGATTTTGACGATACCTGCTCCGCCCGCAGCACCCTGGTGCAGGTCATCGCCCAGGATCGCCTCGGCTTGCTCCACAGTATCGGCTCCTGCCTCGCCCATCAGAAGTGCAATATCGAGATTGCACTCATCGACACCGAAGGTCAGGTGGCGATCGACGTCTTTTACCTGACGACCAATGGCGAAAGGCTCAGCCCTGACCACCAGCAACGCGTCAAAGCTGCGCTTGCCGAAACCCTTCAAGCTGAGTGAGTCAGGAAAAACTGCTGAGTCGACTAACGCGCATTGCGGCGATTGGTAGAGGATCCCATGCGTCCCGGCTTGCGATTGCGCCAGGCGGCTCCACTGAAGCACCACAGGCCCACACAGGTGCCCCCTACGAAGGTCGCGACAATGATTAACTGCGCCAGCGATTTGAAGGGGGCGAGACTCACATTCGCGAGGTCCCACTGCGTGAACGCCCAGATGAACTGCCCATAGAACCAGACAAGCACTAGAACGGCGAACAACAGGATGGCAACCGCGATCGCACCAAACCCCATGCTGTAAAAGAGAATGACGCTCCAGTGATCAACGGCTCCATCTGTCGCCTGCGCAGAAACAGGCGCTTTTACGGTCGCAGGCCGCGCTGGCACACCTGCACGTGAAACCGGGCGCGCGGGCTGAGTTCGTGTTCCATCTATCAGGGGCACACCAGTAGCCTAAAACGCTTCCCCCATTTCAGACAGCCTTCTTAAGGACATGTCCTTTCGGTAGCCGCCCGTCATGCCCTGATTCAATTCCCCGTATGTTAGGAAGGCGGGCCTGCTAGTCCGCACTGTCGGCGATAGGAGCTGGCGAACGCAACCGCTCCCGCGCCTGCATGCGCAGGAACACCATGTAGAGGACGACCGCAAGGTTCACCAGCAAAATCGCGAGCCGCACCCAGTCGGGCTTTCGCGCCAGTTCGAAGAGCTCGAACGGCACGTAGATGGCCCCTGAAATCATCGCCAGCCATTCGGCCCAGGGACGCTCCCTCCAAAGGCCATACGACTCCGCGAAACGCAACGACGAGTATGCCAACGCCACGATCGCTACTGCCCAGACCTTGCTGTCGGTAACCTGGTCGGCAAGGTTCAGGAAAACTTGCGCGTAGTGGCCATCGGGGCTGATGTGCAGCCATTCCAGGAAGCTCTCGGCAACATCCCACGCGTCGCGGTGGACCAGCGACAATACACCGAAGCCTGCCAGCAGGACCACCAGGCCTTTGAGAAATTCCACCGACGCCACGGCGCGCAAAGCCTTGAGCTGCCGCGAGTGCGGATCGTTCGAGTGCAGAAAAGATTGCAGAACTCGCCCCCAGAATGCTAATAAGAAATCATACCTCACTTGACAAGTACGCCGCGGCAGCGTACTGTGTACGCTGATATGGCGTACAAGGCACTGACTGTCCAGGAACTCCTGGATCTGATGAAGAAGATCCAGGGAGAAAAGACCAACACGCAATTCGCCGCCGAAATCGGTATTTCCAAGCAGTATCTGACCGATATCTACAACGGTCGCAAGGTCCCCAGCGATACCGTTTCGGCCGCGCTCGGTTATACGCCCCGCGTGTTCACGAAATACTTCCCATCAGCGACCGCCGCCAGCGAGGAGATGCCCAGTGCAAGTCCCCCTAAGCCAAAAGCAGCGCGTTCTCGTAAACGTGATTCTCGATAAATCGGGCTCCATGGCCAGTAAGCTGAAAGACGTGATCGAAGGCTTCAATGCCTATCTGGATGGCCTGTCCCAGGAAGACAAGGTCGAGTACCTGTTCTCCCTGACTCTGTTCGATACGCAGGTCGCCTACCGTGATGTCGCCATTCCGCTTCGCAACGTGCGCAAACTCGACAGCAAGTCCTACCAACCCGGTGGCAACACCGCCCTGAACGATGCCATTGGAATTACTGTGCGTAAGGTCGACGCCGATCGCCCTCAGGTCGATAAGGTTGTCACCGTCATCATGACCGACGGGGAGGAGAACTCCTCAAGGGAATGGACCCACGACGCCGTCAAGGGACTGATCAGCCAGAAGGAAAGCGAGGGCACCTGGACATTCGTCTTCCTAGGCGCCACGCCCGACGCCTGGGACCAGGGGCGAGCCTACGGCATTCCCGCAGCCAACGTGGCCCAGTATGACGCCAACAACTATCGGGCTACGTTTCTATGCACCGCCCGCGGCACCAACGATCTCGCCGCAAGCCAGGCGCCGAGGTCGAGCAACCTGTTTGCATCGGTCTCCAAGGCGATTCTGGAAAAGGCGGGATTGCGCCAGGCCTCTGAAAAGAGCTAAAGGAGCAAATCGAGACATTGCCCGCAACAAATAAAAACCCACAGCCAGAAGCTGTGGGTTTTCGTTCGAATAGACCAACGCCCTACTTTGCGACCGCTGCTTGTGTCCGCTGCAACAGCCGCCGTGCTTGCGAAATCAGGTCAACCACCTCAAATGGCTTCACCAGCGAAGAAATCCCGTTGCCCTGCAAATAATTTCGGGTTTCGGCTTCTGCAATACTTGAAAACGTAAACAGCATCTTCTTTTCAAGTCCCGGGCAGGCCACCGCCACCCACCGATGCGCATCGGGCGCAGTCCATCCACCGGGCATTTTGCCGTTCATGATCACAGCATCAAAACTCTCGGCTCTCAACCGGTTCTTCGCTTCCTCTACGTGCATAAGGGCGACCACCTGGGCTCCGGCACCCACCAGCACGTCACGCTCAAACTCGAGCACCGCCTCTTCGTCTTCCAGAAGTAGCACGCGGCCTTCGATCGCCAGTTCCCGGCGCGTAGTGGACATCACCGGCTCAGTCTCAATGACGTGTCCTGAAGCCGGCAACCGTACTTCAACCACCGCGCCACCTTCCGGCCGGTTATGCGCCGTGATATCTCCGCCATGCTCTTTGATGATCCCGTAGCAGATGCTCAAGCCCAGGCCCGTGCCCTTGCCAACGCTCTTGGTCGTGTAAAAGGGATCAAAAATGCGATTGGGATCCTTGATCCCAACTCCCGAATCCAGGAATTCGACCCGCACCTGACCGTCCGCCGAGTGAATGCGAACCTTGAGTTTGCCGCCTTTGCCGCCTTCCAGAATGGCATCCACCGCGTTGTTGATGATATTGAGGAATACCTGTTCCAACTGGTGCGGATCCGCTGTTACCGATGACGCGTCCACCATTGTCTCGCGTTCCAGCACGATGTTGTTGACCTTCAGATCGTAGTCGCGCAGAGCCAGGGTTTCGTCGACGATCTTGCGGATGTCGACTTCCTGCTTCTGCGGGGTACGCTGGCGCGCGAAGGAGAGCAGATTCTGGACAACGCGATGCGTGCGCTGCGCCTGCTTGAACAATTTCCGTACGAAATCAGACGCCCGGTCGCTTAGTCCCTCGCTCTCCAGCAGCTGCGCGTAACCCAAAATTGCAGTGAGCGGATTATTCAACTCATGCGCAACCCCGGCAATCAACTGTCCGACTGCCGACATCTTTTCGCTCTGCAGCAGCTGTTCCTGCGTCTTGCGCAGATCTTCGTACGCGCGGCAGGTCTCTTCGTACAGCCGGACCTTCTCGATGGTGGTTGCCAGTTGCCGGCCCACCGCCACCATCATGTTCTCGTCATTGCTGCTGTACACGCGCGCTTCTGGACTACTGATCCCCATGATGCCGATGGGACTGTCCTTGCTCCACAACAACACCCAGATCCACGACCCCGGCCCGTCCGCCTTCACAAAGTCCGCCACCAGCGCCGGAAGGTGCGGCAGGAACTCGGCAGTGATGACCTCGGTCCGCGACCGCATCACCAGGTCGCCAAATCCGCTGGTGAACTCCACCACGTTGAAGTGCGCTCGCTGTTCGCTGCGCTGTCCCCATCCGGCACGCCTCCGGAAGGTCGTTTCGTCCGAATCGGAGAGATAGATCGAGCCCGTCTCCGCGCCAAAGAGCGAAATCACCTGGCGCAGGGTCAAGTTCAGAATCTCATCAAGGTCAAACGATTGCGTGGCGATCACGGCCATGGCGTTCAGCGCGTTTAATTCACGGTTGCGCCGCCGCATCTCGTCTTCCACGCGTTTCTTTTCGCTCATATCGAGCACGAAACCCTGGTACCGCTCCACATGCCCGGATCCATCGCGCGTGGCAAAGCTGCTCTCGGAAGCCGTCAGCTGCGCTCCGTCTTTGCGCCGCAGCGTAACTTCAAAATTGCGCACGAAATTGTGGGCGTCGATTTCCTTGCGGAAGGCCTCGCGCTGTTCGGCTGATACGTACAGTTCTTTGTTGATGTTGAGCGCCATCAGCTCTTCGCGCGATTCGTAGCCCAACATCTGCACGAAAGCGTCGTTGCAGTCGAGCAGCTTGCCTTCCGGCGTGGCGACGAAGACTCCCTGCTGCACCTGCTCGAACAGCAGCCGGTACCGCTCCTCGGCGCTGCGCCGCTCGGTCGTGTCGCGGATAACGTGAATCGTTCCCTTTTGCTTGCCGCCCTGCTCGGAGTAGGACGAAGTCGAGACCATCGAGAACCCGCCAAAACACGGGTCCGGGCCCTCCACGAAATCCACATCGCCGCGCGAGCAGTACGGGCAGTTGGTCCATTTTGCGAACTCATGCGGAAGCGCATCGTCGCAGGTATTACCCATCAGGTCGGCGGGCGCCAACCCCAGATGCTGGAGCAGCGCTTCGTTCGCCTTGGTGATCACGAATTCGGAATCGTGCGCCAGAATCGCGTCCTGAATCGAGTCGAACGTGTTCATCCACTGGCGCTGTGACCGCAATACTTGCTCAAGCAGTCGCAGATTCTCGACTGCGATACCGACCTGGCTGGCACTGGTGTGGAGGAAATCCATCTCCTCCAGCGAGTAACAATAGGCATGAGACTTGCCCAGAGCAATCGTGCCGACGGAACCCTTTTTGCCTGGTAACGGGACCAGAACCAGGTGATCGAGCTTCTCATCCTGCATGTAGGCCTGCACTGACGGCATCATGGCGCTGGTCTTCACCACCGTGGGCTTCTGCTCGGCCAGGGCTTTTTCCACCGTCTGGTCCAGGTGGATCAGGTTGGCGCCCTTCAGAAATTCCGGCGAGACTCCGACGTAGTTCGTGATGGCAACGGCTTGGTCAGCATCTCCTGGTCGGAACCACGCGGCCTTCGCATTCATCACTCTCTTCAGTTCGTCGAGTGCGGATTGCATCATGGGGCCATGTTGCTGGGTCCGCGCTATGGCGGTCGTCAAGCTGTTGATCACACCCAACCGTTGGGTTCGCGCACGCGAGTCGTCGAATACCGTAAACAGCATTCCCAGCCCAAGCAGCAGGTCGGTCATCAGAAACACGCCGTTGGGAATCGCGGTCGTGACGCCCGGCCATTCCAGATGCACGAACAGCAGGCCACAACCGATCAGCCCCGGACCAATCTCGAATCGCCCCCAGCGGTAACGCAATAGCTGAACCGCGGCAGCAAGGGCCACGATCCGGTAGGCGATCTCCAATGGAACGCGCGCCACCATCTCGTCGGGCCAATACAGCACGCGCGCAACTGCCAGGGCCATGATCGACCCGGTAATCACAGACAACGGGAAGATGTATTTTTCGGCGCGTGTGTAGATCAGGATCGAGGCAGCGAAGAGACTAACGGCCAGTACGAAGGCTGCCTGCGAAATTGCCTGCAGTTCCGGCGAAGTAATGAAGGCGGATGAGTCAGCTGCAAACCAGTGCGACACTCCATACGCCAGCCAGCCCAGAATCCAGACCAGCAGAAAGCGTTCCCGGAACGTGCGGAAGACCAGGATGCTGGCGGCCAGCATGATAAAGGCCGCAGACTCCTGGGCTGACAGCTTCGGCACGGCCAGTTCGCCAGCCGCATACCAGACACAAAGTGGAAGAATCATCGCAGTTCGCTAGCGTGAGCGCTCATTTTGTAAATATCACGCGGCGACCCGTTACCAATCGGTTTTCCTCCTCCCTTTGGTTACTTTCGGAACATAGCCGGTGGAGTATTATGCAGTAGACTCCACACTCGGAATCATGGCCTCGGAACGCATCCTAGTCGTCGACGACGAAGACTCCATTCGTGAAATTGTGTCTTCCATGCTGGCTTCGGCTAACTACCAATGCCGTCAAGCCGCTTCCGGCCTGGAAGCCCTTGCCTTACTGGACTCCGGCGAGGAGTTTGAACTCATGCTTTCCGACCTCATGATGGCGGGGTTGGACGGCATTGGCCTGCTCGAGAAGACCAAAGAACGCTATCCCGACATGCCGGTTGTGATGGTTACCGCGGTGCACGACATTTCTGTCGCACTCACCGCGATCCGCAACGGCGCCTACGATTACCTGTTGAAGCCGTTCGAGCGCGAGCAGTTGCTCAACACCGTTCGGCGCGCGCTCGAAAATCGTCGCCTCAAGTTGGAAAACCGAGCGTATCAGGCCAATCTGGAAGCTTTGGTTGCCCAGCGTACCGAGCAATTGCGCCAGACCCTCGGCGATTTGGAAAAATCTTACGACATCACGCTCGAGGCCTTGGGCGATGCGCTTGACCTGCGCGATGCCGAAACCGAAGGCCACTCCAAACGCGTCACGGCTTACACCATCGCGATCGCGCGGGCCATGCAAATTCCCAAGGAGCACATCGCAGTCATCGCCCGCGGGGCATTCCTCCATGACATCGGCAAAATGGGGATTCCAGACGCGATCTTACGCAAGCCCGGCGCTCTGACCCCCGAAGAAGTCACCATCATGAAGGAGCACGCCTTCCTCGGGTACAAGATGCTGCTGAGGATTCCTTTCCTGCAGGAGGCGTCGGAAATCGTGTACGCGCACCAGGAAAAATTTGATGGCTCCGGCTATCCGCGTGGTCTGAAAGGCGAGCAGATTCCCCTCGGAGCACGAATCTTTTCGATTGCTGACACCCTGGATGCCATCACCTCAGACCGTCCATATCGCCCGGCACGTCCATTTGCGGCGGCCAAGAAAGAGATTCAGGACTGGTCCGGACGCCAGTTCGATCCTGAAATTGTGAAGATCTACAACGATATTCCCGACAAATTGTGGATGGATCTCCGTCGCCAGATCGACGCCCAGATCCACAACTTCCCTACCTACGCCAGCGGCGCCAAAGGCGGCCTGTAGCCTCAGCCCTGCGAATTCTTCTGCCAGTAATACCCCGATCAACGCACCCAACACCCTAAGTCCTGTCATCTCTGACCTGTCACCTGATCCCCGCAGGCAGCCCTTTCCCCCAACCTCACATCCAAATTCGAGAGCATCCCCGAATTTGTTGTGCCGAGGTTCACTATGCCCAGTTTCCGGTCTGGAGTTCTATGGTCCGCTTTCGCCATTCTCATGGCTTCGCCCCTGTTGGCGCAGGACTCGATGGTTGCTCCACAAGCTCCTCCCAACGCCATCCCGGAAGGCACGCGCTTCCTGATCCGTCTGAACGACAAGCTCGACACCCGCAAGTTGGAACCCGGCAAGCATTTCAAGGCCAAGCTCTCCGAGGACCTGGTCGCCGGCAACGGCGCGGTCATCCCACGCGGCAAGACCATCAAGGGACACGTGAGTTCTATCGAGCAGGGATTGCACGCCCGCATGATGCTCAGCTTCGATGAAATCGACACCGGCCACGGCTCGATGCCGCTGATCGCCACCGTCACCGGGGTTCCCGGCGATCACGCCGTCAAAGAACCGGGCGAGGAAGGCGAACTGCAGCGGAAGGGTATGAGCAAGCAACACGAGATTGAAGCAGTGGCAGTTGGAGCCGGCATCGGCGCCGCCGCCGGCGCAGCGAAGGGTGGTGGCAAAGGCGCCGGCATCGGTGCGGGTGCTGGCGCCGGTGTGGGCGCGATCGCCGGACTTCTTACCGATCACGACCTGCGCCTGGAGAAAGGCACAATCCTTGAAGTCCGTCTCGACCACGCGCTGCAGATCCCATTTCGCTAAGAATTTAGGCCACGCGGCCTCGTCCGAACCGCGGCATTAATAATTAGGTGTGCGCTTTTGGGCCTTTCACCAACCTGCCATGTGGAGGAGCCTTAGTTTGAAGAATCTACTTGCGATTGCGATCTTCGCATTGTCTGCATTTGCGCAAGACCATCCCGCCCGCACATCCGCGGGATGCGGACCTGCTGGCGTCCAATACGATGTCAAGTCTGATAAGACTCCGCAGCCCATTGCCATTCCCGAACCCGGCAAGGCAGCGCTGTATGTCATTCAGTATGAGAGACGGGACGTCGAAGCCTTTCACCTCGGGGCTGTCACTACCAGAGTTGGCCTCGATGGAACCTGGCAGGGCGCCAATCACGGTCAAAGCTACCTGTTAGTCCCGGTGAACCCCGGGCGAGCATCACCTCTGCGTCGACTGGCAGTCGAGCGTTGAGGAACGATCGAAGCAGGGGTCCGCCGTCACCCTCACGGCGGAAGCGGGCAAGGTTTACTACTTTCGCGCCACCGTGGAGCAGCGGGAAAAACATCCTCCGGCGATCCTGCTGGAACCACTCGACCCGGCGCAGGGTCAGTTTCTGATCTCAACGTCGTCGTTGAGCAAATCGCGCGCGAAAAACTGACGCGCCGCCCGGCTCGAGTACGTCTGGAGCAACCCATAACCAGAGACTCTGAGTAAGACAGAGGAGTGATTCTCTCCGTGTTCCCCTGTGTCCTCTGTGGTTGAAAAACCATGAGGGGAAGACGGCGGCGTCTCGGGCATACCCCAATTGTGCCCTGACCGTATACACTTTCTCCGACTCAAATCACGGAGACGTTCCATGAGAAATATTCTTCTGCTGGTCGCACTTCTGCTTTCCGCCTCGCTGTTGGTTGCGCAGGCTCCCACCGTGAACGCAGCCCCTAACACACTGTTTACCGGCGCCGACGGCAAGTTCGAAAGCGCTCCCGACACGGCGCTGGTCCAGTTCAACATCTCCGCCCAAGCCGACAATGCCAAGGCCGCCTACGATCAAGCCGCCAAGCAGGCGGAACAAGTCCGGCAGATCATGCGCGACAACGCCATCGATCCCAAAACCGCGCAGATCAATTCCTATTCCATCGAGCCGGTCTATGACTGGAAAAATCCCAAGCGCAAACTCATCGGCTATCGCGCCAGTACCAGCGTAACGCTAAAGCTCAGGGACTTCGCGAAGATCGGTCCCATCACGCAGCAACTTGCCGACTCCGCCGTCAGCGAAAGTCAATCCATCACCTACACCCTCGACAACATGGATGAAGCCAAGAGCAAAGCCGTCGAGGACGCCTACCACCGCGCCCACGCCTCCGCCGAAGCCCTGGCCAAAGCCGCCGGACGCACGCTCGGAGAACTTTCCTACGCCTCCGTCGACACCTATGAAAACGTCCGGCCCATGGCGCCCATGCCGCGCGTAATGGCGATGAAGGCCGAGGCTACCGCGCCCGCTCCTACCGAAGAGTTCACTCCGCAGACGGTGACGGTGACGGCACATGTCAACGCATTGTTTAATCTGAAATGATAACGGCAGTCGCGAGTCGCGCCTGTCTCCAGAAATCAACCGGATAGAATACAGAGACACACGGAGAAAAGCGGCTTTCCTCGGTGCACCTCCGTGTCCTCTGTGGTCGATACTTGAGACCATCGCCCGAGCCGTCCGCCGGGGACGCGCCAGTTTCCTCCACGATGGTGTAATCGGGCGGTGGTTGGAACAACTCTGGGCCCCTGCCTGAAACTAAGATCGCGGGATCCGGCTTCCGTCCAGCGGAACCGATCTTTGAATGACCATTTCGACAGACGTCCCTGGCTCCAGCCGAACATCTCCGCCCCGCGAGAGCATTCCGATCGCCGCACCCACGCCCGCGCCAATCCCGCCACCAATGCCCGCACCCTTCCAGGTTCCCGTGCCCAGTCCGCCAATCGCCGCGCCCGTGCCGGCGGTCTTCGCAACCGTCTCCATCTTCTTGCCGGTGTCGCTATCTTGCCGGACCGTTCCTTCCGAGTCTTTCATGGTCGCGTGTTCCGCGCCCGGCACGTTTTCCAGCGCCCCCGGCAGCATCACGGTGTATCCGCTGGGATAAATCATCGACGTGAAATGGATCAGCAACTCGGCGCGTCCCTTGATGTGCCCGCCACGCTGGATGTGGCTAATCTTGCCCTGCACATAGGTCCCCACCGGAATCAGGATGCGGTCGTCAATGGCGATTGGGAAGGTCGTCTCGGCATACACCGCATCGCCTTCGCGGGCGGTCTTGGTTGAAATTGCCTGCTTCAATCGCAAGGCCACCTTTGTCCCGGCGGGAATCTCGACCGTGGTAGCTTTGGCCGGGGTTACGGCCGGAACACTCTCGGCCGCCTGTCCAAAAGCCGATGCCGCAAGCGCCACCGGCAGAACCAATCCTGTCATCCATCGCATAACGTTATCTCCCGAGCGAGATATGGTAGTCCCGACAGCCTTCCCGTGTCGCACCTTTTGATCGAAGACGCGCCCGCCTGCTCCCTTAGGATGCAGGCTGTCTTTCCGGAGTTGACTGCCGGGGTCGCGCTATTGAGGCAGGTGTACTGATTTGAAACGTAATCTTGCCCGCTATCCGCCGCGCCGGACCAGGTTCTCCCGCACGTTTCCCATGAACTGGGACTGAAGTTTTTGCGCGCATAGCTCGCCGCACACGTGCAGCGTCCCTTCCTTTTGTGCGATCTCCTCGTCCCACGGGCAAAGATAGAGCACCGGGATGCTGAGGTCGGCAAACGATGTCCACATCAGCCACCAGCGGTCGCTCGATCCCTTCAGGGTTCCGCAATTGGGACCGGCACAGCGATAAAAGGGATTCGCCGCAGTCTTCGGGGTACCCGCGTTCGTCAATCCATGTCTCCTGAGGGATAAACCAGTCGCCCCCATTCTAGCGAAACCCCGGCCCCTAGGCACCCGTCGGAAGGTCCCTTGGGACATCGCCCGAGTGGCCGTCCGGGAAGCCCGCCCGTGGTGTCTGGATGAAGTAAGCCGTTTGTGAGGGTCGTCCTGCACGAGAGAAAAGCCCAGGTGAAAGGGCCGCCACTGCCAAGAGCCGAGTCTTGGCTGCGCTACTTATAAAGCAGGTACTTCGCCCGCATGTCGGCAAACTTCTCCAGCGCCCCCCGCCATCCTTCGGCAACCCGTCGCGGATCCTGCCCGGCCACCAGCGCGTCGTAAGCCGACTGGTTGACCAGCAGCTCGTTCATTCGTTCGATCTTGAAATCCTTCGGATAGAGCTTGAGCAGCGCCGAAGCCAGTTCGATGCCCAACTCCGGCGCGTCCAGTGTGTTTCGATCCAGCACCACGATGTTCACGCCCTGGCATACCTGCCCGGCATGGGTGCTCGAAGAGGGCGTGAAACTCACGGGCACGAAACGCACTCCGGCGATCGTTCGCCCGTTCAGATATTCCGCCAGTTCTCGCGACTTGACCCAGGGAGCCCCAATCCACTCGAACGGCGTGTCCGTGCCCCGCCCCACCGAAACATTCGTGCCTTCGATCAGGGCCACGCCCGGATAGAGTTCCGCCTCCTTTAGACTGCGCAAATTCGGCGATGGATTAATCCACTCCAACCCGGTCGAGTCGAACCAATCCCCGCGCAGCCAGCCCTCCATCGGAACCACCTTCAGCTTTGCTCCAATGTTCCGCTCGGCATTGAACATCTGCGCCAACTCGCCCATCGTCATGCCATGCCGCACCGGAATCGAAAAGTAATTCGTAAAACGCTCCTGCCCTGGATCTGCCACAGGGCCCTGCACGAACGATCCGGTAATTGGGTTCGGCCGGTCGAGCACCACCAGCTCGATGCCCGCTTTGGCGGCCGCTTCCAGAAAATATCCCAAGCTGGTCTCGTATGTGTAAAAGCGAACGCCAGCATCCTGAATGTCGAATACCACCGCATCCAATCCCTTGAGAACATCCAGCGGGGGCCGGCGAGCCGCATCGGTAGCGCCGTAGACGCTGTATACCGGCACTCCTGTCACAGTATCTTTCGAGTTGCCGACTGCGGTTGTGTCCAGCGTCCCAGTGACGCCATGCTCGGGGCTGAAGATCGCCTCCAATGAGACGCCCGGCGCGCCCGCCAGCACATCAATCGTGCGCCGCCCCTCCGAATCCACTCCGGTCTGATTCGTAACCAGCCCAATCTTGCGCTTCCCTTCCCCGCTTTTGAGCGCATCAAAGCCGCGCGCTTCCAGCACATCGATCCCCGTCTTCACGCTCCCATTGCGCACGGCAACCCTCCGGCCGCCGCTTTGCGCTTCGTTGTATCCAGTGATGCTTTCCCAACGCAGCTTCTCTTTCTCCTCGACCGTCAGCGGAAGGGCCGCCGCTACCGCGGTCGCGATCCGGGTGCGCAACCCGATCGCGTTTCCCTGCCCGCGCGGGTGTACAGAATTCGTCAACAGGATGATGTAACTCTTCGTCGTGGGATCAATCCAGATCGATGTTCCCGTGAACCCCGTGTGTCCATACGAACCCACGGGCAACAATTCGCCGCGATTGGTAGAGAAGGGCGTGTCGATGTCCCATCCGAAACCGCGCACGGCGGTCGCATTCGGAGGCTGCTCCGCGGTGCTCATCTTTTCGACGATCAATGAGGAAAGGATCGAGCCACCGCCATCAAGCAGCGTTTGCGCAAACTTGCTCAAATCATCCGCGGTGGAAAATACCCCAGCATGCCCGGCGACTCCGCCCATGCGAAACGCGGTCGGATCGTGCACCTCTCCCCACAGCATGTGATTGTGATCGTCGTACTGGGTAGGTGCGATCTTCGCCCGCCAGGCCTTCGGAGGCAGATACCGCGTGTGCGTCATCTTCAAGGGAGCTGAACACGTGCTCAGCCGTATAGCGCTCAAGGCTCTGGCCTGACACCTTCTCCACCAGCGCGCCCAGAACAATAAAATTGATGTCGCTGTAAACGAACCCGGAACCCGGGGTGGTCTCCGGCTTCTCGGCGAAGGCCATCTTGTAGGCCGTGTCCTTACCCTGCCAGGGCGTTTGCAGATCGAGATCGGGAGCAAGTCCCGAATAGTGCGTCAGCAGTTGCCGCACCGTTATATCTTCCTTGCCGTTCTGCCCGAACTCCGGCAGGTACTTCACGACCGTATCGCCGATGCGAACCTTCCCACGCTCGACCAGTTGCATCACCGCAGTAGTGGTCGCAATCACCTTGGTCAGCGACGCGAGATCAAAAATCGTATCGACGGTCATCAATTCCCGGCGCGGCTCGAGCGACCGGTGCCCGAAGGCCTTCCGGTAGACCACCTTGCCATCATGCCCGATGAGCACCACCGCCCCGGGGATCTGATGTTCATCGATGGCATGTTGCACGATGACATCGATCACGCTGAGGCGAGCCAGTGAAGTCACCGGCTTCTGCGTCATCGCCGAGACCGGAGTTCCAGCCGAGCCCAACAGGCACAGTGCTGCCAACAAAACGGCATGCAAAGCAACCCGCCAATGTCGGCCAGGAGCGGCAGATATTAGACCTGCGCGAGACGCCGGGGTCCGCTGCCCAAAACCTCTCGAGTCCTCAGGGGACGCCATCCTGCTCGCGCACACGTTCACCCGCACCGCCTTGTCTTACCCTGCAACCTTTGGGATATCTCGACTGTACACAACTCCCCCCAGCCGCCTCAATGAAACTCGGCACCCGGAGGTGCCATCTCCGCCACCGTCCCTTTGCTTTACCGCCCCTGCACTCTTTGCTATAACCAAACCCAGCACGCCCACCAAGGCATCGTTCTGACTCGCACTCAGCCCCAGCCCGCCTCTTTCCCTATCGCCGCCTACGACGACCAGAAAGCGCGCTTCGCCACCGGCTTTGGAGTGCTTGAACAGGCCATTGCCAGCCGCGCCTTCCCAGCGGCATCGATTGCCGTAACGCAAGCTGACAAACTCATCGCCCTGCGCGCCTTCGGCCGCTTCACCTACGACCCCATTTCGCCGCAGCCGGATCCTGGAACCCTGTTTGATCTGGCGTCTGTTACCAAGGTTCTCTCCACCACCACCATGGCGATGATCCTCTATGAACGCGGCCTGCTCGATCTGGACATCCCGGTCATCTCCATCGTCGGCGAGTTTTCCGGGGAAGATCCGCGCCGCGACGAAGTCACCCTGCGCATGTTGCTGGCACACAGTTCCGGCCTCCCGGCATACGAGAAGCTTTTCATGCGAGCCCACTCGCGCGATGAACTTCTTCAGGCTGCCTTCTCGACCGAGTTAGCCAATGACCCCGGCTCCCACGCTGAGTACAGCGACATCGGATTCATCGTGCTGGGAGTCGCCCTGGAGCGCCTGGCCGACGAACCCTTGGACCGCTTTTGCCAGAGAGAAATTCTGGGTCCGCTCGGCATGACGCACACCACGTTCAATCCCGTGTCCGAACTGCGCCCCACCATTCCACCCACCGAAGACGACAAGACCTTCCGCCATCGCATCATTCAGGGTGAGGTGCAAGACGAGAACGCCAGCGTGCTGGGCGGAGTCGCCGGACACGCGGGCCTGTTCGCGACCGCTCAGGATGTCGCTCTCTTCGCGCACACCTTGCTGAAAGGCGGCAGCCCGATCCTGCGCCCCGAAACCATTTCGCTCTTCACCACGCGTGAAACGTCGCCCGAAGGCACCTCGCGCGCTCTTGGCTGGGACACGCCGTCGGCCCCATCACAATCCGGTCGCTACTTCTCGGCGCGCGCTTATGGCCACCTCGGATACACCGGCACATCCCTCTGGATCGACCCCGAGCGCCAGCTTTCCGTCACTCTGCTGACCAACCGCACCTGGCCCGATTGCGCGAACAAAGCCATCAAACAAGTCCGCCCAAAATTTCACGACGCCGTCATCGAAGCGCTGAAGGAGTGAAATCACTTTCGTCACCCTCAATGTCATCCCGAGCGAAGTGAGGCGCCAGCCGAACGCAGTCGAGGGACCTTGCGTTTTTCCGGATCTCAACGCCATTACGAATTCTCAATACGACACTCCGCCAACAAACAAACCACGATGCTCCGCTGCCGTACAATAAACATGCACGCATGAAACCACGCCCGTTGCAAGACCTGACCACCGAAGCAATCCAATCCCGTTTCCACCGACCTCGATCTGAAGCCCGCCCTCGAAATCGCCCGCATCATCAATGCCGAAGATGCGAAAGTCGCCGCCGCCGTGCACCGCGCCCTGCCGCAGATCGCCCGCGCCATTGACACGGTCGCCGCTCATTTCCGCAAAGGGCGGGCGCTTGCTCTACGTCGGAACCGGAACCAGCGGCCGTATCGGCGCGCTCGATGCCTCCGAGATCCCGCCCACTTTCGCAACCTCTCCCACCCTCGTCCAATTCATCATCGCCGGAGGTCCCAAGGCTCTGGGCGCGGAAGCGGAAGCGAGCGAAGATTCCAGCGAATTGGGTCGTTCCGAGATGGCCAGGCGCAAGCCCACCAAGAAAGACGTCGTAATAGGGATCGCCGCCAGCGGACGCACCCCGTTCACCATCGCCGCCGTCGAGTACGCCCGCAGCCGCGGCAGCGAAACGATCGCTCTGACCTGCAACCCGAATTCGCAACTCGAGCGCGCCGCACACTTCGCTATCGTCACGGACGTCGGCCCCGAGGTTCTGACCGGCTCCAGTCGCATGAAGGCTGGGACCGCGCAGAAGATGGTCCTGAACATGATCACGACCGGCGCCATGACGCGCCTTGGCTACGTCTACGGCAACCTGATGGTTAACCTGCGCCTGAAGAACAGCAAACTGTCGGAGCGGGGGATTACGATCCTGCAGCACGCCGCGCACGTCGATCGTGATCAAGCCCACAAAACGCTGAATTCCGCCGGGCACGACGTCCCCCTGGCTCTGGTCATGCTGAAAGCAGGAGTGCCGCGAGCTCAGGCCGCCCGCGCCCTCAAGTCCACCGCCGGACATGTCCGCAAAGCCATCGCCCTAGCCCAAAAGAGTAAGCGCTAGCACCGACTCGATCCTGTAAAGTGAATAACGCAATGAGCCGATCGCACACCTTTAAGCTCTTAACTGCCATGCGCGCCAAGGCATCGCGGAGTTCGCGAAGACGAGCCGACCACCCTCGGGCAGCTTCCTGTCGGGTTCCTTGCGCTCTTTGCGACCTCTCTTCGTGGGCTTTGCGGTTCGGTGCTTTTGACAGAATCAGGATCCAATGGACAAGCTAGTCATTCGCGGCGGCACGCCCCTGCTCGGCACAGTGCGCATCAGCGGCGCCAAGAACGCGGCGCTTCCCTGTATGGCTGCGGCCCTGCTCACCGACGACACCGTCATTCTCGAAAATATTCCCCAGGTGCGCGACATTGAAACAACCCGCCGCCTTCTCTCTGCCATGGGCGCCGAAGTCGAGCTCGGCTACGGCCGCGCCCAGCATCGCACCACGATTCAAGCTCGAAATCTCGCCGCTCCCGAAGCCTCTTACGAACTCGTGAAGACCATGCGCGCCTCAACGCTTGTGCTCGGGCCGCTCGTTGCCCGCTGTGGGCACGCACGAGTCTCGCTTCCCGGAGGTTGTGCCATTGGCGCCCGCCCTATCGACCTTCACATCAAAGGACTCGAGCGACTGGGCGCCAAAATCTCGCAGGATCACGGGTACGTCGAGGCTACCGCCGAACGTCTGCGCGGAGCCGAAATCGTTTTCGACAAGATCACCGTCACCGGAACCGAAGATCTGTTAATGGCCGCCACCCTCGCCGAGGGTGAGACCGTCATGCAGAATTGCGCCTGCGAGCCTGAAGTCGCCGACCTCGCCGACCTGCTCAACAAAATGGGCGCCCACATTCACGGCGCCGGCACATCGACCATCCACGTGAAAGGCGTCAGCAAACTCGGCGGAGCCAAGCATCGCATCATTCCCGATCGCATTGAGGCCGGCACCTTTCTTACCGCGGCCGCTCTGACCAGCGGAGACGTCAACGTCACCAACTGCGATCCCACCCACCTCACTGCCGTGCTGCAGAAGCTGGAGGAGGCCGGCGTGAAGATGACGCACACCACCGACTCCATTCGCGTCATGGGCGACAATCCCCTCCGCGCCGCCGACGTGAATACCGAGGAATATCCAGGTTTCCCCACCGACATGCAGGCGCAATACATGGTCGTGGCCACGCAGGCTGAAGGCACGTCCATCGTGACCGAAAATATTTTCGAGAACCGTTTCATGCACGCGCAGGAACTGGTTCGCATGGGCGCCCACATCCGCATCGAAGGCCGACGCGCCATCGTCCGTGGCAAGACGCCTCTCAGCGCCGCTGCTGTCCTGGCATCTGATCTGCGCGCGTCGGCTTCCCTCGTGCTGGCCGCTTTGGTTGCCGACGGCGAAACCATCATCGACCGCGTGTACCACATCGATCGCGGATACGAGCATATCGAGGAAAAATTCAAGGGTATCGGCGCCGAGATTCGCCGCATCGGCGAGATTTTTCCGAAGCGCCGCGGCGCCACCAGTTGACGTTTGTCATCAAACGATCGCGATAGTTGAGAGCTGACGGCTTGCCGGCACTCCCTCCTGCTCCCTAAAAGGATTTGCGTCCGTTCCCACCCTCTGGGATACTTTGTGGCCATGAAGGGAAATGTAAAAGTACTCAAAGAGCTCAACGCCGCGCTGCAGGAAGAACTGACAGCCATCAACCAATATTTTCTTCACGCCGAGATGTGCGAAAACTGGGGCTACAAGAAACTCGCGGACTACATCAAGAAGCAGTCGATCGACGAAATGAAGCACGCCGAGGTCCTCATCGAACGCATTTTGTTTCTGGATGGATCGCCCTCCATGCAGCCTCTCGAGCTGAATGTCGGCGGGAATGTTCGCGGCATGATCGAGAGCGATCTCGCGCTCGAAGTCTCCGCCGTCAAGCAATACAACGCGGCTGTGCAAGTTGCCACCGATGAAAAGGACAATGGCAGCCGCGACCTGCTGGTCACGTTATTAAAGGATGAAGAAGACCACGTCGACTGGCTGGAAGCGCAGGTGCATCAGATCAAGGAAGTGGGATACGAGCGTTATCTCACCATGCAGATGGGCGAGGAAGAGGAATCCTGAGAACGGGCCTAATTGTCTTTTTGATGAACCTTCCGTTGCCCGATCCTTCTCAGCGAAGGATCGGGATCTCGAATTGTTCCTCTTCCTTTTGGAGCTTGGCAAGAAAAGCTTCAACCACAACGGAGAATCCCAGGATCCGCGCTGAGCGCGCAAAACCTAGTGCCGGTCATCGCGATCGTGATCGCGGTCATCCCAATCACGTTCGGTACGCCACTTTTTCTCGTGCTCGTCCCACCAGCGATGGCCATTGTTCCAGCAGTGTTCGCGGGCCTCGTGCAACTCTTGCCGCGCATGTTCCGCCTGCCGGCTCTCCCGCCCATCATGTTCGATGGCCTCGTGTAGCCGATGATCGGCTTTTGAAATGCGACGCTGGCAGTCATTATCGTCGGCCTGCAGTCGAGGCACGGCCGTAACTGTCAGGAATCCAACCAAAACTGTCGCAACCACCGCAGCCTTTCCAACCAGCGCTCGGATTGAACGATGTCTCATACGCTCCTCTTCCTCACGAAATTAGGGCGCGCTTCAAAAATCACTGCAGCACGCCCAGTTATTCAAGGCTACCCTTCCGGCACTCCTCTGTCGGATACCATGAATCCGGTACCCGAGCTAACATTTCCCCTCACAGCAGGGCGGCAAATATCGAAGTCTGCGCACGCAATGGATGACGCGGCAGGCCGCTGCGGGCGCCGTAACCGGGGGAGTCCCTGTACTTCCGTAACTTCACCTTCGACCCAAATTGGCATCGAATGCAAATATGGCAAACGAAGTTTGTACCCTCCCCCTCGTTTACCAGTGTGCCTTGTGTGAGTGGCGCTGGACCGAGGAGCAACCGCAAACCTATAACACGCACTTTGACGTTCCGGTAGTGTTCACCGGCGCGGGTGCTTGCCCGGCCTGTAGTGGTCCCAAGGCCGTCGAGCTGGCGAAGGCCAGTTAAACCGTTGTTTGCCTTCGCGTCGTAGCTGTCGGGCTATGCGGCCTGCAGCTGCGACGCACGCAACGGCTTTTCACTTCCCCCATCCCCCTCTGAGCCTCTTCGTGCTAAACTCCTGCCCGTACCTCGCGGGTCCCGCCCGCAGTCAGCAGTTCAATCAGGGACCCTACCTGCGTTCCTCCTCGCAAGGGACGTGGATGGAGGAGTTGCGAGCACACGTTGAGGTGTGCCGACTCCCAGTCCGCGCCCACCTCATCCAAAGAGGAGACACCATGAAATACACGAAGCTCACGCCCAATCTGGTGGTTCGCGATGTCCAGGCGGCCATTCACTTTTACACTTCAGTGCTTGGATTCCAGCAAGGCATGACCGTGCCCGATGCGGCGCCCTACGTGTTCGGGTCGGTCACATCTGGCAGCATCGAGATCTTTTTCAATGATCAAAAGGCGGTCGCCGAGGACTATCCACCGCTCGCCCGCGATCCGCTGGGCGGGCACCATGACGCTTTTTCTGGAATGTGAGGGAATTGAAGAAGTGCTGCGCGCTGTAGAGAAAGCGGGAGCCCTTATCGTGATGCCGCTAAAAACACAGTTTTACGGCATGCGCGAATTTGCCTTCATGGACCCCCAAGGTTGGACGGTCACGATGGCCGAGCGCGTGAAGTAAGCCGGCTTCACTAACCTCATGGCGGGGACGGCCGCCTTTGGCTGTCCCTGCCATCGCCTGCAACTCAAGCCGCTCAAACTCCTGCGGGCGTCAGGGTTGCGCTCGCCCACGCGTGCATCGGATACGCCTTCCCGCAGTCCAGGCACTTGGTATCGGCATAGTGTGTCCGGCAATGGGGGCAACTTGCCCCGCTCTGAAATGTGTCGAATGGTTGCCCGCACTGGCCGCACTTCCAGAAGCTTCCCAGCGGAGGCGCCGTTTGGCAGTTCGGGCACTTGAAACCGTCCCGGCGCGGCAATTTCGCGAGTTGCAGCAGCCCACGCGCATGTTGCAGCCCGCCCCAGCAATTCATCAGCATGAAAAAGGCTATCGCGCCAAACCAGATGGAGTGCCGCCAGACCGCCAGGCCGATGAACCCAGCCACTCCCACGAAGCCAAGACTGGTGGCCACCATCAGACTGCGCGCTCGCCCGATAACGAACCAGAGCAGCGATCGCAGAATCTGACCGCCGTCCAGTGGATAAATGGGGAGCATGTTGAAGACCAGCAGCACGATATCGATAACCAGAAGCGATCGCACCAGCCGGTACAAATCGGGCATGGCCAATGGCCAGCCAGACGTCCGGCCCAGCGCGTAAGCTCCGAAAAGAATCGGCAGCAGCGCCACATTCACCAACGGCCCCGCGGCGATGCTCCACAACGTGGCGCCTGGTCGGGGCGGAGGATCGACATAGGCCACGCCGCCTAGCGGCCACAGCACAATCTGATTCGCCGTCCCTCCCACCTGTCGGCAAGCCATGGCGTGTCCAAACTCATGCAGGGTCACGATCAGGAACAGCGCCAGATACTCGGCGATGTTCCAGCCGATAGAGGAGTACCGTGTGTTCCGGCTCTGGATTTCATAGATCGCTACCAGAAACCAGGACCAATGTAGAAATACGTCCACTCCGGCGAAATGGAACAGCCGGATTGATCCTTCACGAGCAGTCGCCATGTGCGCAGTCTATACTTCTCTTGCCTTCCCCTAGTAATCGCCGCCAGCTGCAAAACGATACCCCGATTTGTGCACGGTTACGATCAGTTCCGGCCGCTTGGGGTCCTTCTCGAGTTTCTGTCGCAGGCTGGCCACATGCACATCCACGGTTCGCGTGAAGGTGCCCGCCTCGTATCCCCATACCGCCCGCAGCAACTCTTCGCGCGACAGGACCATGCCGGAATGTTCGACGAAGTAGCGGAGCAATTCGAATTCACGGGCTGACAGGTAAATCGGCACTCCTCCCCGTGTCACCTTCACGTCGCGGTGATCGGTCATGCCGCGGGTCTCGATGCGGATCGCGCCAAACTGGCGCACCACCTGCCCGCTGCGAATCGGAGCCCGTCGCAACAGCGCCTCGATGCGCGCCATCAGTTCCTGCATGTCGAAAGGCTTGGTCACGTAATCGTCGGCGCCCAGTTTCAGGCCGATGATCTTATCGACGGTTTCGCTGCGCGCCGTGAGCAAAAGGATGGGCGTGCCCAGCCCTGCCGTCCGGATGTCGCGGCATAAGTCGAGACCACTGCGCCCCGGCAGCATGATGTCCAGAACGATCAGGTCAAACGGCAGCGAGGTGGCTTTCTCGAATCCCCTTTCCCCGTCCGTGACAAAGTCCACCGCATAGCCCTCTTTGTGCAAGCGGTCGCTCAGGGCCATGCACAACGCTTCTTCATCCTCTACCAACAGAATATTTTCTTTCATACCGGTGCGACTCTCTGTGCTTCCATAGTCTCTGTTTCCAAAACTTTCGCCAAAGGCAAGTGCAAAGTGAAACGGCTGCCGACTCCGACCTTACTGACCACTGAAATTCTGCCGCCCATTGCCTCGGCAATGCCTTTGGCGAGCGGCAACCCCAAACCCGTGCCATGAATCTGCGCCGCTGTCACCACCGGGCTTCGGTAAAACGGCTCGAAGATCTGCTGCAGTTCGGCGCTGTCAATGCCAATCCCGTGATCTTCTACGCTGATGCGCATTTCCTGTTCATGATCGCCCTCTCTGGACCCGCTAAACGCGCGAATCACGATGCGCCGATGGTTGCCCCCATACTTCACAGCATTCCCCACCAGATTCTGCAGGCACTGGCAGACTGCGGCGAAGTCTCCTGTCACCGCCGGCAAATCCCCTGCAACATGTTCTTCGACCGCGAAGCCCGCTTCCTCCGCCAGCGCCCGGGTATTCATCAGGACCGCGGCCACGATTTCCGGGACCCGCAGCGGCCGTATGACATACCGGTTGCGGCCCTCGTGGGTCGAGGCAAACAGCAGTATCTGGTTTACCAGTTCCGTCAATTGCCGGCTGTGATGCCGGATCACCGACCCATACTTGGCTAGCTGTTCCTTCTCCTCCACCACCCCGTCGGCGATATTCTGTGCCGATGCGCAGATCACCGCCAGGGGCGTGCGCAACTCATGCGACACCGAAGCCACGAAATCCATCTGCAGCTTCGCCAGTTTCATCGCGCTCATCATTTTGCTGCGCTGAATTGCCCAAACCGAAGCACTGGCAAACAACAGCGTAAAACAAAGCACGCCCACCAGGCGGATCACCGACTTGCGCGATGAAGTGTCCACCACCGTCATTTGTTCCGTGGCCTGCTGATCGTAGAGTCGCTTCACTTCCTCCAGGTCCTGGCGCACTCGCTCAAATGACGGGACTCCGCCGGTGAGATCGAGGTCCACCGCTTCCTTGATGCTGCCCTCCAGAATTTCCGCTAGAACTTCATCGCGGACCCTGAGGTAGGCCGCCCAGTCCTGTTGCAGCTGTCTGCCCACCTCGACTTCCTTCGGAATCCGAGCTTGCACCAGGTACTGCGCAATCCCCTCGGTCACCAGCCGGTCGGCTGCGCGCGACTGATCCGCATACTCGACCTGCAGGTTGCTGTTGTTGGTGGTCAGCGCATAAAGCGTCGCCCGCCGTGTTTCCTGCGCTTCGTACTGCAACTCGCCGATTCCCCGCAAGCCCTGCACGGAACCCGCATACATGTGCTGCACCTGTTCGGTGGCGGTGTGCAGGTCGCCCATCATGAAGATGCCCACCGCTACCACCACGCAAAACACCATGAACAGCAGCAGGCTGGAAGTGTGGCGCGAAACCAACCGCGACACCCAGGTCCACAGGGCTGCGGCGCTGCCCTTCGCCATGCTGCCGGCGCTTTTGCTTTCCTCGCTCATGCTTACTTCGCTGCCCGGAACTCAATCCGCAGCGGGTAATCTGGGTCTTCCACACGATGACCGTTCACCTTGATCACCTTCACGGTGCCATCGACGTCCGACGCCCGTAAGTAACCGATGGCACCCGGCACATTGAACACAAATTTCCTGACGCCCACCGGGGTCGATAGGGTTTTGGGCGACACGAACACTTCGCCGGTGAACAAGCCCTGCAGAAAATGCCGGCTGAACTCGGTTTCGTTCATCCGGCATACGTCGCGGAGCACCGCTCTTCTCTCCGACAACCCCGGGTCCATCATCACCAGGGTGATTCGCCGTCCGTTTGGCCAATGACTGCGCTCGCCCAGAAACACCGTTCGCAATTCCTTCAACGAAAGGTCGGCAACGGGATTGGTCTGGTTCACGATGATGGCGAGGGCATCATCCCCCCCGGGTGGCGTATTGGGCGACGCAGCCGGCACCGCGCCGCCTGGAGCCACCTCCAGCAGCAGGACTGCCGCCGCCACGATCGTCAGTATTCCGAGCAGTCGCCTCATCTTGCTGTTTCTCAGAATGTGAATCCTAACTGCAAATTCAGGCCGCTGTAATTCTGCTGGTGGCGAGCGACGTTGTAGTCATACTGCATCTTCAGGGCTACCGATTCACTGGCGTCGTACCGCAAGCCAACCGAGGGGCCCTCCATCCGTCCGACATCCGGGAAAACTGGCTCGTGATCGGAAGCATTGATGTACTGATACCGGAAGTAGGGTTGATAGGACCCGAAACGCTTTGCGATTTGCGTATAGAAACCCGGCGTATTGAATACCTGCGAACTTCCCTCGGGAGCGTGCCGCAAAAGTACAACTTCGTTCAGCCACTCAAATTTCGGCGCCATGTAGACCGCATGGGCCGCCAGGATCGTCTCGTCGATTCTGGGTGCCCCGAATGGCATCAGTTTGTCGTGATAACCCGAGAACCCGATCTGCAGTCCACGAATCGACTCCGGCCGCGCGAACAGCGCGAGATTGACGGCTTTGTAGTTGTTTTCGTCGACCACGTTCTGCACGGGCTCGTCGCCCAGCGGCTGGCGGGATGCACGCCCGTTCCCGATTTCAGCTACGTAGTGCAATCCGAGGGCCCCGGACGGAATCCTCCCGGAAGCTGACAGTCCCACGTTGTGAATCGGCAGGATGCCGCCGCTATCTTCGAATTCGAACAGCAAAGGACGGCCGGTCGTCGTCTGAAACCAGGTGCTGTGATGATACGCCGTGTTATAGAACCCAATGGCGGTGTGGTACCGGCCCGCCGCCAGATTGAAGTAGTCGTTGTAGGAATACTGCACCAGATAGCGTTCGACATCGACACCGAATTCGTTCCGCCTGCCTCCTGGCACGTTATAGAAGTTGTCCGGGCCCGACTCGAAAACGATCTCGCCCAGGAACTTGAACTTTTCCGAAATGTCCGACGTTACAAAAAGGTTCAACTGTCCTAAGGCAAAAGAATTCGTGTTGCCCGTGCGATTGCTGCCATGGAAGTTGACGTCTCCGAATCCCCGGATGCGCAGCAGGGTCTTGCTCATATCCATGCGCTCCGGTTCCAGGTGCTCCGACTCTTGCTCTGGCTCGGACGACGCCGCCTGGGCTACGGTCGAAGGGACTGGCTCTTCTGCGGGACCTGCCGCCGGGGTTGGCAAGGGATGCGAGGCTTGCCGTTCTGCCAGGCCCGCCACCTGGACCTTTCCCGCCGCTTGTGTCCCTTCCAATTGCTCGACCCGCGCCTCCAGGCGTTCAATCCTCTGCAATAGCATCTGGATCGTCTGCTTGTCGGCGTCCGCTCCCGGCGCCGACCCCTGTCCGAGCAGAGACAGCGGAGCGACCAGAACAGCGAGCAACAAGGGGAGGATTCTGTTGGCATAGCCTGGTACGATCCGGGCAAGCCTGGACCGCACGGGCCTAGTGGCGTGGGACTTCATGGCAACCTCCTGGAGACATCGCCGCATAAATCCGGATGCCCTGTGATTCGCGGCACCAGTATTTTGCGGCTGCTTTCCGTTCGCCGGCGCGTGCGGGCGCGGCGATCACAATGAAAAGTCAAACTAGCTTGGCTGGGGGAGGAGTTCAGGAGCAAGTTACTCACGTGCTGGCCGGATCCTGCAGCTCCAAAATCAAGCAAGAAACGCCACCTAAACGAAGGTCGTTTCGGGACGACCGCTATACGCATGGAACCCCGGTAGAGTCGCCACCACGACGCCAAACAATGAACGGGATTATCGCATCACGACCGTTGGGATCATAGTGTCTGCCCTAGTTCGAGCGCAGATTCTGGCTGCTGATGCTGGACGTATCGACGGGGAGGGAGGTCGATAGGCGATTAGAATCGATCCCGCGTCCACTCACTTGTAAAAAAGACGTAAGCTTCACTTGGCACGATAGTTACAATCTTTACCTTCGAGAAAAAAAGAAGCCGCGGCTTCATGCCCCGGCTTCTTGATAACGCCTGATGTTTAACGACGACCGCCGCCGCCTCCGCCATGGCCACCGTGACCACGGCCATTATGCCCACGGCCGCCGCCACCACTTCTACCTCCGCGACGTCTGCCGCCGCCTCCGCCACCACTGGGACGCGGTCCACGATCCGGGGGACGCTCGCTGACCACCACTTCGTGCGGAGCGCCTTCGCGATTGAAGTTCGGCTCATCGCCTTCCTCAAAATCCGCACCCCCTTCGATCGTCATGGACGCGGCTGCCGGCACCGGAGCTTCCACCGGTGCCTCGCCCCCGCCCATCTTCGCGCGCTGTTCCTTCAAAATCGCCTTGCGCGATAGGCGGATGCGGTTGCCTTCCACTGCCAGCACCTTCACCAGCACCTGGTCGCCTTCCTTCAGTTCATCGCGAACATCTTTGATCCGATGCTCGGCCACTTCGCTGATATGCAACAGGCCGTCAGTTCCCGGCAGAATCTCGACAAATGCGCCGAAGTCCGCCAGCCGCGAGACCGTGCCCAGGTACGTCTTCCCGACTTCCGCCGTGGCCGTCAGATCGCCGATGATTTGCAGCGCCTTCGCCGCCGAGGCCTGATCGTTCGACGAAACGTTCACCTTGCCCGAGTCTTCGACATCGATCTTCACTCCGGTCTGCTCGATAATGCTCCGAATCATCTTTCCGCCCGGCCCGATCAGATCGCGAATCTTGTCGACTGGAATCTGCAAGGTGTAGAACCGCGGAGCGAATGCCGAAACCGCTTCGCGATGTCCCGGAAGCGCCTCTTCCATCTTGTCCAATATATGGAGTCGTCCGCGCTGCGCCTGCGCCAGCGCTTCGCGCATGATCTGCGGGGTAATCCCGGCAACCTTGATATCCATCTGCAGCGCCGTGATTCCCTTCCGAGTGCCGGCGACTTTGAAGTCCATGTCGCCGTAGTGATCTTCCGCGCCGGCAATGTCGCTCAGGATAGAGTACTTGTCCCCTTCCTTGACCAATCCCATGGCCACTCCGGCAACCGGCGCCGCCAACGGGACGCCCGCATCCATCAACGACATGGCCGCGCCGCACACGGTCGCCATCGACGACGAACCATTCGACTCGAGAATGTCGGAGACCACGCGCATGGCGTACGGCCACTTCTCCTCGGTCGGCAGAACTGCCGAGATAGCTCGTTCCGCCAGGGCGCCATGGCCGATTTCTCGACGGCCGGCTCCGCGCAGAAACTGAACTTCCCCAACGGAAAACGGCGGAAAGTTATAGTGCAGCATGAAGCGCTTTTTGGCCTCGCCTTCGAACGCCTCCAGCCGTTGCTTATCGTCGCTGGTCCCAAGGGTGGTCGTGACCAGCGCTTGCGTCTCGCCGCGGGTGAAGATCGCCGAGCCGTGGGTGCGGGGCAGCACGCCAACCTCGACCCAGATATCGCGGATCTGGTCAAACGCGCGCGCATCGGGACGCCGCTTCTGCTCGATTACCTGCTCGCGGAAGATCCGTTCCCGTAGAACTTCGTAATATTCCTTGAGCTTCTTTTTGGCATCGTCGTCGTCCTCGGGAAGCGCCGCTTCCAGTTCTTTCTTGATTTCCTTAACCAGCGTGTAGCTTTCGGCTTTGGGATGCTTCGCCGTATCGAGTGCGTCCACCAGACGCGTGCCGATTTTGCCCTTAAGCTCGTCGAAATACTTTTGATCGAACTCCGGAGGGGTGACCTTTCGCTTGGGCTTGCCCACTTTGTCGCGCAACTGGTTGATCACCGCGCAAATCTTCTTGATCTCGTTATGTCCGTACTCGATCGCCTCGACGACGGTCTCTTCGGGAATTTCCTTCGCGCCCGACTCGATCATGACGATCGCATCCGCCGAGCCCACGACCATGATGTTCACCAGGCTGTCGCGCATTTCCGAGTACGTCGGATTGGTGATCAGCTTTCCGTCGACATAGCCGACGCGCACCGCCCCGATTGGACCCAGGAACGGAATGTCCGAGATGGTCAGCGCCGCCGAGGCAGCATTAATCGCGGCGACGTCCGGATCATTCTCCGTATCGGCCGACAGCACGAACGCGATCACCTGGGTCTCGCACTTGAAGCCTTCCGCGAACAGCGGGCGCACCGGACGGTCGATCATGCGGCTGGTCAGAATTTCGCGTTCGCTCGGCCTTCCTTCACGCTTGATAAATCCGCCGGGAATTCGTCCACCCGCATAGGTGTATTCGCGATAATCCACGGTGAGCGGAAAGAAATCGATGCCTTCGCGGGGATCGGGATTAGAAACTGCCGTGGCCAGCACCACGTTGTCGCCCATGCGAACAACGGCCGAGCCATGCGCCTGCTTGGCAATCTTGCCGGTTTCAAATTTTAGGGTTTTACCACCGGAGAGTTGAACACTGATTTCAGTTGCTTCGGGTTTCATGAATTCATCCTTCTAGGCAGGAGGGCAACGAGCGCGCAACGGGAAGTTGCGCGTGAGGTGAGCCAACGCCAGTAATGTTGCAGCCGTGGCCGGAACGCACTATCCAAGGATTCCTTGATATCGCTCTCGCGGCCCCCAGGCGGCGGAACGAAGGCGAGGCGCCGCGGGGATACACCCTCCCCGGGCGGGGTTCAGCACGCGTTACTTACGGATGCCGAGTTTCGTAATGACGCCCTTATAACGCTCAGAATCGTATGCTTTCAAGTAGTCGAGCAGGCGGCGACGCTTGCTGACGAGCATGAGCAGGCCCCGGCGCGAGCCGTGGTCCTTTTTATGCGTCTTGAAGTGCTCCGTCAGATGTCCGATGCGCTCGCTCAGCAGCGCGATCTGTACTTCCGGGCTGCCTGTGTCCGTGGCATGCGTCGCATAGGCGTCGATGAGGGATTTCTTTTGCTCTCTGGCTAGCACTTAACCTGGTGCACTCCTGTCTTCTCAGTTTCGGTTTTTCTTTGTAACGTCATTGAGAGTAACACGTTAGCGACAAACGTGTAAAGCATGCGAATCCGCCAAACCACTGGCCGCACAACGCTTGCCCGCGTTATCGTAATCTAGGGTGTAGGTTTCTCACAGACCCATGGAAGATCGATGTGTTTGGCCTTAGAAGGCGCACCACATCGCCTGGAATCCGCAAATGAATTGACTTTGAAAGATCAATGACGTGGCTTTGAAAGGGCCCGGCTTCCGCCGGGCCGCGAAAATCAAAAACGATGTTGCGGCTTTAGCCGCTGAGGTCCGACGTGCGCTGCCCTTATTGCGGAAATGAAAATCCCGGCGATCACAAGTTCTGCGGTATGTGTGGCCGGCCGCTCGTCGAGACCCGTCCCGAGCCCGGCCGTTCTGAACCCGCTCGCGACCTCGAGCCCGGTACTCCTTCCCCTGCTTATACCGGCGGCCTGTTCAATCTGGGCGCCCCGCCGGACAAGCCTCACCGCGATCTCGACTATCTTTTGGAAGATGACGAGGAGAAGACTTCCAATAAAGGTTTGATCCTGCTCACACTGATCGCGTTGATCCTGGTCGTAGGATTGGGCTGGCTGCGTTGGCGAAATGGTGGGCTGCCATTTCTCCGGTCGCTGACGTCATCCTCTCAGCCCAAGCCGCCAGCACCGCAAACTTCGACGCCGGCGGATTCATCCGCGCCAACTCAGAATCCGCAAAATCCGACGGGAGCCACAGCGTCGGGCACGCCCGAAAGCTCGACTCAGACAACGGCGCCATCTGCGGAAAGTTCCATCACACCGATAACACCGCCCAATTCCGCCGCAACCTCTGCCGCGCCATCTTCGTCCACTCCAGAGTCAAAAGCGGATGCATCCGCGACAACCCCGCCCGCGAGCCCAACCGATTCACCCACCCACGAATCGAGCAAAGAAGAAACAACGGAAAAGAGTGCGCCGTCAGAAGCCGAAGCCGCCGCCCCGCCACCGCCCTCCCCGGCAAAACCGAAGCCGGTCGCGAAACCAGCTCCGAAGCCGCCTGCAAAATCCACGGACCCGGTCCTGGTGGGCGAACGCTATTTGTACGGGAAAGAAGGTTTCCCTCAGAACTGCGAGCGCGGTCTCCATTACGTTAAGCCCGCCGCCGACCAATCGAATCCTAAAGCGATGATCACCATGGGCGCGCTTTACGCAACGGGGCACTGCTTATCCAAAGATTTGCCGACTGCTTACCGCTACTTCGCCTTGGCGCTGCGCGCCGATCCTGAGAACGTTCCGCTTCGCCAGAACGCGGAAATGGTCTGGAAACAAATGACCAGCGAAGAACGCAAGCAAGCCATCCGCCTCACTCAGTAGGACAGCACCCTTCTTCGGACCAGTGGCTCAGAAGGAATTCAAAGTCTGGCCTGATCGTTAACATGCCGCTTCACACGCTAAAGCTGAGAGCCAGTGAACTGAATGCATCCACAGCAACCCAAAACTCCAGATCAAAAAAGCCCCGCCTTCTTCCGAAGGGCGGGGCCCAGTTTCAGTCTTCCCAAGTTCTACGGCAACTTCAGTGACCATGCACCCAGCCCGTGAGTCGCGGCGTACAGCACGCGCGCGCCCGGCACCAGGGTCAGGCCGGCGACCTCAACATTGGGCATACCTTTCGCTGCCAGCCCCCATTGCGTGCCGCCCGCTTTGAATCTGTAAACGCCGAAATCGCTCGAGCTGTACAGATCGCCCGTAGCCGGGTCAAATGCAATGTCCGTAACCGGAAGGTCTCTCAGATTAGCGCTCCGGTCTACGAAAGTTGCGGTTTGTGAAGTTGGATCATAGGTCACCTCGAACACGTGCCCCGGAGTTGCTGGAGTTGTGGCACTGTATCCGCTGTAACTGATCCAGGCATGGTTGCCATTGGCCGGATCGATGGCGATCCCGCTGATGAACCGGTTCGGTGCGGCGGCTGAGGAAGTATCGATTCGCGTGAACACCACTCCGCTTTCCGGATCCGCATTCGCATTCTGCGAAATGAAGACCCGTCCAGTGGTCGTGGCTGCCCACAGCGTGGAACTGTCGGAAGCCGTTCGGCGCACCGCCGCAACGTTGCCACCAGCGCGCGTTCCCAGGTTGGCCGACGTCAGGAACGTCGCTCCAAGCGGCAGCCAATCGCCGCACTGCACCTGGAAGTGCCCCGTGAATTCGTTGCACTGGAAGCGGAACTGGCTCAGTGTCATCGTTCCCATGCCGTCCGTTTTAGTCCGGTACACGGTGTCAGTTCCGGCGTACATGGTGCGGCTCACCGCCGGGTCGCTGATGATCGGAATGTAGAATTGGCTCGGCGTTCCCACGATGGGGTCGGCAATCCAGTTCCAATCCGCGGTTGCGCCTGAGTTGAAGTTCACATCAACCTGGGGCGCGTAGTAGGTGTGGAAGCGGAATTTCGGATTTACCACGTCAAAACCCGACTGCCCGCCGTCGCCGAAGATGGTATTCCGGAATACTCCGGCGGTCGGAGTCGACTGCCAGGTGCCGTTGTCCTGAGTGCCTCCCTGCAACAATGTGGAATCGAACGGACTGACCGACAGGCTTTGGAACTGCAGGGTCGTGAGCCCGCGATTGATTCCGGTCAACTGACTCGGAACTGCAGAGAGCAGTTGCTCACAGCGGGTGAGCGTGACCCCGGTTGCTCCGCGCGCCGCGCATTGGGCTGAATCATCGACCAGCGTTCCGCTCGACCGCATGATCCCGCCGTCATTCCCTTCAAAAAATTGCAGGGGGTTGTTCGGGTTCGTCACCAGCGCGTGCTGGTCAGGATGCAGACCGTTCGGATGCAAAGCGTCGGTTGCATCAAAGGTCATGTCGGTGAAGGTCTTTCCGGCATCCGTCGAGAGCACCACCGCGCGGTTGTTCGACATGCCAGCGCCCGACTCACCGTACGAGTACGAGCCTCCGACATACACGATGTCCGGATATCCTTTGGGTGTGTACACAAAGTTGTCGTACCAGCACTGGCCGGTGCAATAGTTGTAGGTTGCCCAGCCCGGATTCGCGGGATTACTGCTGGTCAGCAACGTGAAACTTGGCGTTCCGGTTTGGACTACATTGGTCTTATAAAACTGTGCCGCCGGCGCGCCGACCTGGCCGATCCCCAGGTACATCCGCGTGTTCCCGCCTGCCAGTCGTGTCACTGCAATCTCGGCGCGTTCTGTGAAGCTGGTGGATGGTCCATCCGCAATGGGCGCGAAGATCTGGGTCCATGTCGCTCCGCCATCGCTCGACCGCCACACGCCTCGTGCGTACGCGGACGCATAGACGATGTTCGGATGCGACGGATCAAGTATCACTCTCCGAACCCCGCGCGGCGAGCACGGCGTCAGGTTCCGAACTACGTTGGTCACGTTCTTGCAAGGCGCAACGGTTTGCGCTCCGTTAAACAAGAAGGTCCAGGTGTTGCCGCCGTCAACCGACTTGTAGAGTCCAAAGACCGGCGCACCCGGGGACAGCGAGACGGCCCCGCCGCTAAGAACCGACGAAATGCCGCGCACGGCCCGCGTCGACCCCGCGTAGATTGTGTTGGAGTTGGAGGGATCAATGGCGATCGTGCCCACCGCCCGCGAATTGAAACGAGACTTGCCAAGAGGCCCGGTCCAGGTGTCGCCGCCGTCGGTCGACTTGTAAATGCCTACGCCCGCTTCGCTGTCCGCGGAAGCATTCGCTTCGCCCGTGCCTACCCAGACCGTGTTGGAATCGTTGGGGTCCAGCACGATCGAACTCACGGCGTTGATTCCGAATGAGCCCGAAATATATTTCCAGGTTGGTACCGACTTCAGTGCGTCGTCGGTGCGCCACACGCCGCCCCCGGCGGGCGTCGCGTACAAACGGCAATTGCCCGGTACGCAGATGGGAGAGATCGCCAGCGCCGTAGTGCGCCCACCCGCCTCGTAGGCGTTGGGCACGTAATTGAAATATCCGCGGAAGGGTGATAACGGATACACGGCCCGCGTTGGCCCGAGAGAAACCCAAGTCGCCGGAGCAATGGCAGCAGCGGCTTGCGTCGCAGATGTCTGCGTCGAGGCCGCGGCAAAGTTTGCCACCTGTTGCTGGTGTGCGGCGCGAGCGCCCTCGATCTTGTCGAGCGAGATGTCAGTCGCGGGGTATGCCCTCGACATAAACCGCCAATCGGCCGCAGAACCGGCAGGTCCTTCGTTCGGCACCGTTTGCATCAGTTTCTCAATATGGCCTCGCAGGGCTGGCGGCAGATTCTCGGCTGCGTCCCGATCGCCTCCCAGTGTCCCTTGCTCTCTGGCCGATGCCTCTTCGAAAGAACCTCGTCTTTCCTCTGTGAAATCGTTCGCCACTCGTGCGCGGTTGGGGCTTGGGGGGATTACTTGTCGCGTCGCGATCATGAATCCAAATGCGACCATCACAAGCGTAAAGGTGCTCGCCACCGCCAGAAATCGTTTCATAACACTCCTGTCGACTTGCCTGGTTGTCTGTCTGTTATGTGCTTGCAGCTGTCGGAAGGAAACCGCCAAACTGCCTGTCAGACGCTTGTTTCCGAGCATCCCGTAGGGTCAGCACTTTGGCCCACGCATTATTGTGAAGTTGTCTACCACTGTCAATAGTCGAGTTACCTGAGGCGCTCTATCTCCGACGCTCCGACCGGGCGGTCGGTGGCTCTTCGATAGCACGTTCGTGCCATTCCAACTCGTCGCCGCTCCGATTACATTCCTCCTCGAGCAGCACTTGGGGGAGGGCTGTTTGGGCGAGCGTCCCGTGACTCTTTGAGTCAGGGGCGTTTCGTCTTTTTGGGCTTTTTCACCTCACCTCATCGAGTACAAGCATTCCCGAGCGCAGGTGCACGTGAGCGACTCTCGCCGCCTCCAATCATTCCGGGCAAAACCAGCCTGTGTCGGCGAAATCTCCTTCCAATCCAACCCTTTGGCCACGGTGCTATGCTGTTGCGCTCCATGCACAGCCTCTCGGAATTTGCCAAATTTTTCGGACTTGCCTTCAGCGCTCTGCTGCCGGTGGTGAACCCCCTGGGCTCCGCGCTGGTTTTTCTGGGCTTGGTGGGAACGGCGCCCGACTCGATCTACCGGAGGCTTGCCCGCCAGATTGCAGTTCGAACGACACTCTTCTTTCTGGTCGTGGAAGTGGTGGGCACTGCCCTGCTGACGTTTTTCGGGATCTCGCTTCCCGTAGTGCAGCTCGCGGGCGGCCTTGTCCTGGCGGCCATGGGGTGGAATCTTCTGAACCAGCAACAGGCTGGTCCCAACCCGAATGCGGCCGCGGTGACCGAACCTGACGACGGAGCGCTGGAAGAAAAAGTCTTTTATCCGCTCACCTTTCCCGTCACCGTCGATCCCGGCTGCATCGTGGTCATGCTGACCCTGAGTGCGCATGCCTCGGTCAAAAACTTGAGCGCGAATGTCATCTCGCATTCCGCCATTCTTTCTGCCGTGGTGGTGCTCAGCTTTGTAGTATTCATCAGTTACGCTTACGCTCCTCGGATTACCGCCCACATCTCTCCCCAGACCGCCCACGGAATTTTGCGCATCATTGCCTTCGTCCTGCTGTGCATCGGCGTGCAGATTTCATGGAATGGCTTTCAAACGCTCATGCGCATTGCCCTGAGCGTAAGACCGTAAAGATCCTGACGGTCACGCCAGCGTTTATAGATTGTTGCCCCCAGTGTTCTGGTTTCTTCCTGCAGTTGTCCTCCCGCTACGCCACCTGGATGGATTGGTAAGCAGCCGACCACTAGCCGTATAACTCGGTCAGTAATTCATAAGCCCGCCGCAAATGAGGAATCACGATGCTGCCGCCCACGACCAGCGCCACGTTCAAAGCCTCCTCCTGCTCCGGCCGCGTGCATCCCAATCGATACGACTGGATGATGTGGTAGTGGATGCAGTCGTCGCAGCGTAGTCCTGCCGACACCACCAGCCCCATCAACTCTTTGTACTTCGCGGGAATCGCGCCCTCGAGGTAAGTGTTGTGATCGATGTTGTAGAAGCGCTTGACCAGGAAATTGTCCGCTTTGTCGACATTGGCATTCAGTCGTGTGCGCGTGTCGAGGAACCGGCGCGCGATCTCGCTTTTGTCGGCAACCTGCTTGTCGGTGAAGAGGTAAGTGGGCTCTTTTCGTTCGACGCTCATGTCGAAAAGCGTAGCAGAAAGACCGGTGCTGAGCGTGATCCCTGCCCTTTCCCTTGCTCCCCTGTTAGCGTTATATTCTCAACCCGGCTTGATACTCCGGAGGCACTTCATGGCTACTGATACCCGCGCCGAAGCCAAGGTCAAGAGCTTCGGCGTAAATATGGAAAGCGATCTCGCGCTCGAATTCCTGCGCGTGGTCGAGAAAGCCGCCATCGCATCGGCCCGCACCATGGGACAGGGCGACCGTCCGCAAGCCGACCAGGTCGCCACCGAAGCCATGCGCCAGACCATGGACACCGTTCCCATGCGCGGCAACATTGTCATCGGCGAGGGCGAGCGTGACGAAGCTCCCATGCTCTACATTGGAGAAAAAGTTGGCGCCGAATTCCCCGACGGCCGCCAGGTTCCCGAGGTCGACATCGCCGTTGATCCGCTGGAAGGCACGAATCTCTGCGCAACTGGAGCCCCCGGTGCTATCACTGTGCTCGCCGCGTCGGAAAAAGGCGGCTTGCTCAATGCGCCCGACTGCTACATGGAGAAGATTGTCGTCGGCCCCTCCTGCAAGCATGCCATCGATCTCGACGCGCCGGTGGCCGACAACCTGAAAAACATCGCCCGCCGCCTGCAGCGCGGTGTCGACGACCTGGTGGTCATCGTCCTCGACCGCCCGCGCCATGAGAAATTAATCGCCGACATCCGCAAGGCCGGAGCCCGCATTCGCCTGATCGGTGACGGCGATCTCTCCGCCGGCATCGCCGCCGCCGTCATCGGCACCGGCGTGCATTGCGTCATGGGATCGGGCGGCGCCCCCGAAGGCGTCATCACCGCCGCCGCCATCCGCTGCCTGAACGGGTACATGCTCGGACGCCTGGTCATCAACAAGCCGGAACTCGAAGAGCGCATCGCGAAAATGGGGATCAAAGACAAAAACCGGATCTACGAAGCCGAAGACCTGGCCCCCGGCAATCAGATGATCTTCGCCGCCACCGGAGTCACCGATGGCTCCTTGATGAAAGGCGTCCGCTTCTTCGGCGAAGGCATCCGGACCTCGTCGGTCATCATGACGCTGAAGACCGGACGAGTCCGCTTCATCGACAGCATCCATCTGGAGAAGGGCGCGGATATTAAAGTGCGGTTCAGCTAGGGATCGGCCTTCTCATGACCGGACCACCAATGACCAAGCCGACGGGCGTCCTGCCTGTCGTTCTACCCTATTTCAAATACTCCGACCCTTTCTTCAACTCTTCCGGAATCTTCGGAAACGGCGGAAAGTCCTGCGAGAATCCTTTCAACAGGTGCGCACACTCCTCCGACCGCTTGGTCCCATCATGCACCGCAATCTTGTGTGGATTCCCTTCCGAGTATCCTTCCCACAGCGAGACGCCTGCATAAGCCCCGTCCTTGCGCAGGATGTAGTACGTCATATCCATGAAGCGCAGCCGGCTCATGTCGCCGTTGTAATTGCGCACGATGCGTTTCAGGGCGTCCATTCCTGCGTCCTGCGGAGACATGCCATGCCGCATGTTTTCGACAATCGTGTGGGCGCCCGCCACCTTGATGTTTTCTTCCCCGCTGCCCGTCGCGCCCGCCGAGCCTACATCCTGATCGGTGTAACAACCCGCGCCAATTATAGGAGAATCACCGCAGCGTCCCGGAAGTTTGAAGGCGAGGCCACTGGTGGTCGTGATGCCCGACATTTCGCCCTTCTCGTTGAGCGCGGAACAATGAATGGTTCCGGTCGGCGGGAACATTACCCGGTGCGCCGCCGCCATGCAAAATTCCGGCTCGATGCCCAAATCGTTGGCGCGCGCGGCCAGCCGCTCGGCCCGTTGACGCCAAATTTCTGCATGTGGCTTGCGATTGATTTCATCCGGTTCCGGTGCCTTCCATTTCGGATCTGCCAATCCCGGCCCCCACCAGTCGCCTCCCGAGTGATATTCCTTCCACAGCAGCCACACTTTCCGCGAGCGTTCCGTCAACAAATTCTCGCGCGGATACCCCATCGCCACTGCGAATCGCTCGGCGCCTTCGCCTACCAGCATGACGTGGCCGGTGTGCTCCATGACCGCCTTCCCGACCTTGCTGACGTTCCTGATATTGCGCACGCCGCCCACCGATCCCGCACGTCGCGTCGGCCCGTGCATGCAGCAGGAATCCAGTTCGACCACGCCTTCCTCGTTCGGCAAGCCGCCCAGGCCAACCGAGTCATCGTTCGGATCGTCCTCGGGTCCGGTCACGACCAGGATTGCGGCATCGAGAGTGTCGCCACCTTTACTCAAGTGTTCGAAACCTCGATCCAGGTACGCAAGCCCGTTGTTGGCCGAGACGATGATGGGACGCTTGCCCGCATTCGCGGCGGTTGGCGTGGCCGCGGACTCCGCCTTCTTCTGGGTCTCGACTCCATGCGCATCCAGCCCAAACGCCAACGAGCCAAGCGCAGTTGTGGTCAGAAAATCGCGACGGGAAAAGCTCATGCACTTCCTCCAGTAATACAACCCTGATTTCAAGGATTGAAAACGACAGCGCCACAGGACGCCACACTAGTCCGTATCGAACCTCTGCTCTTTAAAAGGGTCCCCGTACATGTGATACCCGTTTTGTTCCCAAAATCCCGGGCGGTCCCGCTCCAGAAATTCAATCCCACGCACCCACTTCACCGACTTCCACGCATACAGATGCGGAACGATCAGCCGCAAGGGATACCCGTGATCTGCGCTCAACGGCTCTCCATCGTGGTGCGTCGCAAACAGTACGTTGTCCCGATCCAGGTCGGCCAGCGGCACGTTCGCCGTAAACCCCTGTTCGGCATGAACCAGCACATAGGTCGCTGCCGGCTTCGCATTCACCCGCCGAAGCACTTCGCGAAAACTCACGCCCTTCCAGTCATTGTCAAAGCGGCTCCAGCGCGTCACGCAATGGAAGTCGCTGTGGGTGGTAACGGTGGGCAGCGAATTGAATTCTCTCCAATTCCATCGAACCGGACTCTCGACCAATCCCGACACCACGAAATCCCATCGTTCGGGATCGAAGCGCGGCACCGACCCATAGTGAAGTACAGGCCATTTCAAGGTGAGGGACTGCCCCGGCGGCAGCCGCCCCTCACTCTTCATCTTCTGTTCAAACGCCTTCCGCTCGTTTCCCTCAAATAGCGCCATGCACTCCCCGCCGAGCAACCTCACCTTTTCCGGCGCAGAACTCCGGTTTACCAATCTGCAATCTGCAATCTGAGATCTACCCGTCCACATTGACACACATCGATTTTCATTCTATGTCTAGTCCATGACCACCCAGGATCAAAGCTTCCAGCGCCTTCTCCACGCCATCGCCGACCCCACGCGCCGCAAAATCCTGCAGGCTCTGAAAATTAAGAACGCCTGTTCCCTGGGCAAAGAGGTCGGCATGTGCGCCTGCGACATTGAAGAGCGCATCCACCTCTCGCAGCCCACCATCTCGCATCACATGGCCATCCTGCAGAAAGCCGGCCTGGTCGATGCCCAGAAGGAAGGTCACTGGCGATGGTACCAACGCAACGAGCGCGCCATTAAGCAATTCTCCAAAACCTTGCGCGAGACCCTCTAATCCAAGCGCGACTTTACTGTCCTGGACGCAGCAGCAACTGGTCCGCCGCCGACATCACGCGCCCGCGAATCAGCAGCGTGCTGACCAGCGAGGTCAGACCCGACGACGCGAAAATCATCGCCAGCAGCACGAACTGGTAAATCGCCGCGTACACCGGCCGCGCACCCGACAGCAACATGCCGGCCATCAATCCCGGTATCCAGACGATCCCCAGCGAGCGCAGGGAATCGATCGCCGGAATCAGGCTCGCCTCAAACGACACCTGCGTATAGGGCGATACGCTCGTCTTCCCATCCGCGCCCAGCGCCAGTGCGGTCTCAATCTCGCCCACATGCGCGAGCACGTCCGCGCGGAACCGGTTCAGGGCCAGCCCGTTGGTGTTCATGGCGTTCGCAATCATCATGCTGCCGATCGGTACCAGCGTGGTAATGGGCGTGTCGATCACGCCTAGCAGCGCCATGAGAGCGATCATGGAACCGGCGCCGCATCCGATCGCCCAGGTCGACATCTCAAAAGCCCCGGGCATCCCTTTCGCCCGCTTCGCCGAAGTAGCGCCCGCCGCCACAATCATCGCCAGCAGCAGGAACACGCTGGTCCAGCTGGGCGCGCGTAACAATAGCAACAGGATCGACCCGACCGCCACAATCTGAACCAGACCACGCACCATTGCAATGGCCAGGTCTTTCTCCAGATGAATTCCCCGCCGTCCCGCGACTAGTACAACCGAGAAGGCCGCCAGCGCAGCCGCCACTGCCTGCGCCAGGCCCAGCTGCAGTTGTCCATGAAAGAGTGATTTAAGCACGCAACACCTCGTTGACCGCTCCGCTACGAACGACCCGGCCACTTTCCAGAACCAGCGCCCGATGCGCCAGGCGCAGCGCCTGCGCCGCATCGTGTGTCACCAGCACGCAGGGAATGCCCTGCTCCCGCCCAATGCGCGCGATCACTGCTTCCACTTCGCGCTTCGCATTCTCGTCCAGCGCCGACGTCGGTTCGTCCAGCAGCATCATCTCCGGAGAATTCGCCAATGTCCGCGCAAACGAGACTCTTTGTTGCTCGCCCCCCGAAAGATTTGCGACGTCTCTCTCGCCGAGTCCGTCCAGCAGAACCGCGTGCAGCAACTCCTCCATCACGCTGTCGGCGAGTTCCACCCCGCGTTGCCGCGGCCCGAATCGCAGATTGTCCGCAACCGATCCCGGAAAGAGAAAAGGCCGCTGCGTCACCATGCCCACGCGCCGCCGCAGCTCGCGCGGAGCAATCTTGCGGTAGTCAATGCCATCGAGATAGACGGTCCCGGCCGTCGGCTCATCCAGCCGGTTCAGCAACCGCAGCAGCGACGATTTTCCCGACCCGCTGGGTCCCACGATGGCCAGCGTTTCCCCCCGCCGGACATCCAAGTCCACATCCGCGACCAGAATCTTGTTCGGCACGCTGCGCCCGAGTTTCTCCGCGCGCAGGATTGCCGAATCCATGCCGATGGAATTTTTGCCGCTATCTTCCGCCACCTGGCCCCCTCGCCGCCCGATAATAACGGGGTCCCTTCACGGCGATGCCGCCGTCCTGAGTCTGCATTACGAAACACGCTGGCGACCTTGAGAATGTAGCTTGGTCCTGGCAGAAAAAAGTGAGATTAGAAAATACTTGGCGCTTGGCGGATCCACTTGCGAATTTCGCCCTTGAGAGTTTTCTCGCCGCCGAGAAAAGACCGTAGCCGCAAAGTGCCAAGGCGTCGCGAAGTTCGCAAAGGAAACGTCAGCGCCCAGCCTTCTCGCGCACGCTGGCCCGGAGTTCCTCGACGATCTCGAATGCGGCCCGCCGCGCATCCTCGTGCTTGGCCACATCAAAGGAAATCGCCCCCACTCGCGCATGCCCGCCGCCCCCGTAGCGTTCGCAAACCTTGGCGAGATTGACGGTCGGTTCGCTTGGCGCCCACGGATTTGACCCGACCGACACCTTCACCCGAAAGCTGCTTTTACTTAATCCAACACTATAGATACTCTCCGGATGTAGATAATAAGGAACGAACTTGTTGTAGCCTTCCAGCTCGTGATCGGTGACGTCAAAAAAGATCGTCTGCTCCTTGCACTCGCTGAGTTCCTTCAGAATTCCAATCGACAGCTCGTGCCTCTTCAAAAGCGGCGGCAGTAAAGGCGCGACAAATGGCGCCTCCAGAATCTCTGCCAGGGATTTGGTCGCCAGCAACGGAATCATCTGGGGCACGAAATTCGAATCGGGCGCCGACTCGATCACCATGGTCAACTTCATTGCCGGAGCTTTCATCTCGACCGCTGTCTTGGCGTCTTCGTAGAGCGCGCCGTCGATGATGTCGGTCCAGTGCACCAGGTCGGCGACCGAGGCCGCGTTGAAGCCAAAGCGCTGCTCCGCCACCATGGCGATAAAGCTGGTGCAGGACTTGAAGTCCGGATCGTAGAACTTCCGGTTGCCCTGGTCTTGCTCAAAGTGCGCAGCGTCTTCGGGGCTCAGGAACGCGCTCTCGTGGTGATCGAACCACCAGGTGATTTTGGGCGAGCTTGAATATTTGAAGTCGACGATCGCGTTCTCGTCGCCGTCAAACTGACGCTCGTCAAACAACGCTCCGGCCCGATGGAGCAAGCCGGTGAACTCAAACTGCACATCGTTGCGGATCCGCTCCCGGTAAAACCGCGAAAACAGCGCCGCCGAAGAAGCCCCGTCGAAGCACTTGTCGTGATAAAACACCCGAACTCTCAAATTCGCTTCCTTCCCCCGCACGAATGAAGAGCCAGCGCCACCCGCTACGTAACCTTCATCAAACGAAAAGCGTATAGGATTACGTCCCCGGGGACATCTGTCAAGGATCACGTGACAGGTGACAGGTCACAGGTGTCGGGTCTCAGGAAAGTCTCCGGTTTCAAACGTCAGTGGCCTGCGGCGCGTACGCGAAGCAAAATGTCTGCACCCATCAAACCCGGATAGGGACGGTTCCTGACACCTGAGACCTGACAACTGACGCCTGCTCTCGTGCTACCTTCTCCTCCCGGCCATAACCCAACCGCGCCAGCCGCGTCTAATCTCGTTCGGAGGTTTCATGTCCAAATCGCGCAGGCGATTTCTTAAAACCACGTCCCTGGGACTTTTGGGCGCAGCCACTCTCGGCACAAAAGCCCAGACCGTCAGCAACCTGCCGCTGGGCGAGCCACCCGCGTTTGGAACGGGAACTCCGGTGGGTCCGGAGGTCTCGGCCGCCACTTTTGCCGAAGCCGAAAAGCTGGTTCGGGTCGAATTAACCGACGTCGAACGCACGATGGCTGCCGACAGTTGGCGCCGCACCATGGCCTCGCTCTATGAACGCCGCACCGGCCCCCGCAAGCTTGCGCTCGAATCGACGCTCCCGCCTGCCACGCGATGGGATCCCGCACTCCCCGGCGTCAAAATCACGACCAGGCAGGATCGCTTCGTGCGCAGCCATTCCGATCCAGGCCCGCTGCCCTCGCGCGACGAAGACATCGCGTTCTCCCCGGTCACCCAGCTTTCGCAATGGGTCGAGCGCCGCAAGCTCACCTCTGAGCGCCTCACGAACATCTACCTCGACCGGCTGCAGCAGTTCGATCCCAAATTGCACTGTGTCATCACACTGACCCGCGACCTCGCGCTCCAACAGGCGAAGCAAGCGGACGCCGAAATCGCCGCCGGACATTACCGCGGCCCACTGCACGGCATTCCCTGGGGAGGCAAGGACCTGCTCGACACCGCCAGCATCCCCACCACCTACGGCGCGGAACCTTTCCGCGACCGCGTTCCTAAGGAGGACGCCGTCGTCGTGCAGCGCCTGCACAATGCCGGCGCCGTGCTCGTCGCCAAGCTCAGCCTGGGCGCACTCGCCCTCAACGACATCTGGTTCGGCGGACAGACCATGAACCCGTGGGTCCCCGAGGCCGAGGGTTCGGGCGGTTCGAGTGCGGGCCCGGGCGCAGCCACCGCCGCCGGACTCGTGGGCTTTTCCATTGGCAGCGAAACCGGTGGCAGCATCATCGGCCCCAGTATGCGTTGCGGAGTTACCGGGCTGCGCCCCACTTATGGCCGCGTCCCACGCACCGGCGCAATGACGCTCTGCTGGACTCTCGACAAGCTCGGCCCCATGACTCGCCACGTCGAAGACGCAATGCTCGTGCTTCGCGCCATCTCAGGCCCCGACCCCGGCGACCTCGCCAGCGTGCCGAGCCACCTCGATTTCGACGCAGGCGCCCCCATCCAAGGTTTGCGGGTCGGTTATTTTCCACAGTGGCTTGACCAGAATCCCGCCACTGCTGTCGACAAAGAAGCCGTCGAGCACGTGAAGAAACTCGGCATGACACCGGTTGCGGTCCAGATTCCCAACTGGCCTTACGATTCCATGAACCTGATCCTGTTCGCCGAAGGCGCGGCTGCATTCGAGGACCTGACGCTCAGTGGCGGAATGAATCAACTCAAGGCGCAAGTTCCCGACGCGTGGCCGAACATCTTCCGCGAAGCGCGCTTCCTCTCGGCCGTCGACTTCGTTCAGGCCGACCGCATGCGCAGAAAGGTCGCCATGGAAATGGAGCGCCTGTTTTCCCAGGTCGACCTGCTGCTGGTCCCATCGTTGCGCGACGAGATGCTGACGATCACCAACTTCACCGGCCACCCGTCGCTGACACTGCGCGCGGGTTTTATCGAAGTAAGGAAAGCGCGCAGCGACTGGGCGCCCGATCCGAAAAATCCGGTAGCTACCTTCGCGACGCCCCGACGCGTCCCTCACGGCGTTACCTTGATCGGCCGGCTTTTCGACGAAGGCACGGTCGGAACCGTAGGCATCGCGCTGGAACGCAGCTTCGCAGTAGTCGACCAACGTCCGCCGGGCTTCTAATACCAGCCGAGGGTAAGCCCGTCAGTGGTCTGGTCCGATAGGACGGCTTACGACTCGGCTCCTAGATCGGCGGGGCCTCGGGCCTGTAGTTATGCCGCAGCGTCAACGTGCCGTCGCCGTTCACTTTCTGCCGGCATGCCCAGCGCACCGGATGGCGGACGCCCTTGACCTCAAGCTCCGCCTTCAGCTGTAGCCCCTGGGGTTGCGTGCCGGCGGGCAGCATCAGCATGGCTTGATGAACTCCCGTCGGCTTCGGATAACCCGCGTCAACGCAGCCGGAAACGTTCACCTTCTTATCCTCGCTAAATACCGTGAGACGAAGCACGCCCGGAACCGGCGCGATCCCATCGTTCACCAAGCCGATGACCAGGCCGGCCGCCTGGTCGCGCTTGAAGGTCCAGATGAATGATGGCCGAATTCTGTACCCGATCTGGCGGTTCATCTCATCAATCGGTCCGGGATACTTGTCGTAATAGCTCAATAAATTCGGCGCGTTCTGGTTGTGCCAGACCCAGGCCGACAAATAATTCGCTCCCACATCGGCCACGTGCGAGATGATCTGCTCGTTGTAAGTGATGCCGTCCTCATCGGTGCGCAGCTGTTTCGGATCGCCCGTGGTAAAGCCCACTTCGCAGATGGCCGCTGCCCACGGCGGCCGGTAACTGAGCGCTTCGATCTGCGTATTCTCGATGAAGATCGTATCGGTGCGCAGCCAGTTGCCCGAGCGCATGGTGCGCTCGACCATCTCGTTGTTGCCAACGTTGCTGAAATCTGGCTGCGTATTCGTCACCAGCGGGACCTTCGTCCACTGCTGTAATTGCAGTTCGAACATGTTCGCCCAGGTCTGCTCGGCAACCAGATCGTTCGGAAATGGATTTCCCTCGTAAGGCCAGGTATGCCCTTCGCCCCAGAATCCGTACATCATCGTGTCCACAAACTCGATTTGCGGATGGCCGTTGAATTCAGCGGCTAACAATTCATTCAGCTCGCGGAAGGCTGCTTGATACGCCGGGTGATCGTAGCGCGGCACAGGATGGTCTCTCTTGTAACGCATCTCCGCCGGATTTCCCTTCCACTCGCCCTTAAGCTTCACATACGGAACTTTGTCGAGCAGGAACTCTGGCATGCCCGGCTCAGCGACGTCGGGGTTCTCGAGCTGAACGCGAAAGCCGATGGGCTTGTTGTACTGTTTCGCCAAATCGAAGCTGACCTTCCACCACTCTGCGAACTCGAGCCGGCCCGGCTGCTTCTGCACCTCCCGCCAGTTCGGCCGGAGGTAGATCTTCTGCGCGAATGGCAGTTTGACCAGGTCTTCCAGGGTTCGCTCCATCGATTGTCCGGGCACGTGCGGCGTCCCGGTGTCGTCGGAGAGATAGACGATCATCCCCATGCCGTAGTTGCTGACGATTTCTTTCGAGGGCGAGGTAATCATCCAGACATCGCTGTCGGGGACAACCGCGCATGGACCATATTGCGGGAACGGCCCCTGGTAGAGCCGGTCAGGAACCGCCGGCCCGCCGCCCCAGTCGTAGTGATCCCAGTTGTGCTCCGGAATGGCGGTCGCAGTACCGCGATACAAACCTAGCGCGAGGCCGGTCGCAGTGGCGGACTTCAGGAAGCGGCGGCGGTTCATATGAGCTCCAGTGCTGCGGGCGATCCGTGCCCCGCTCAGCACCCGGAATCATACGCGCGTCCGAAACACTATGAAAGTATAAGTAATTAATCGTAAGCAAAGCTTGCTCATGGCGAAGCGTCGTCCGAACGCTGGATGGCAATTCATCGAAGAGCTGGCCCCGCTATTTTTTCAGCACAGAGTCATAGAGGCGCTGGAAAATCGAACCAATGTTGGTTCCTCAGTGCCCCGGTGACTCTGTGGTGAGGATTCAAGGTTGCAGCACGTCTTGACCAAATATCATATTAGATTTAATCTAAACATCTCGTGGACATCGAAACCATCAAACAGTCCCTGGAGGACTGCGGCTTGCGCTGCACGCCGCAGCGTTACGCCGTGATGGCATTCCTGGCGGAATGCAAGCGTCATCCCACGGCTGCGGAAATCTTCGAAACCGTGAATCGAATGGATCCGCGCTCCTCCAGAGCGACAACCTATAACAATCTGCGGGACCTGGTTCAGGCGGGCTTGGTGCGGGAAGTCGCCGTCGAAGGCCGCGCCGCGCGCTTCGACGCCAAAGGCATGCGGCATCACCACTTCATCTGCGACCGCTGCGGCAATGTTGAGGACATTGAGTGGTGCAAAGTGCCCAGGCCGGCCTCGGGCTCGCTTGGGAAACGCGTTCTTCGTGAATGCGAGTTGATTTTTCGCGGGCTCTGCGCGAAGTGCTCTCCGCGCCACGCCTCCCGTTAGGCGTGTTCATGGCCTCCTATAACACCCAACCGGCGTGCGCTTACGCCGTCTCTCGGAGATTCGTAGTTCCGACAATTTTTGAACTAATTCGAAGGAAGATACACACATGGAAAATAAAGCTACCGGCACCGTTGACGCGCATACCCAGGCAACCCAACAAAACATCGAAGCCAAATGCCCTTTTACGGGCGCAGGCGGCGCACACACGAATCGCGACTGGTGGCCGAACCAGCTGAACGTTCAAGTTCTCCACCAGCACTCCCCCCTCTCCGATCCGATGGGCGAGGAGTTCGACTACGCAAAGGAATTCAAAACTCTCGACCTGAATGCCGTCGTCAAAGACCTTCATGCCTTGATGACTGACTCGCAGGAGTGGTGGCCGGCGGACTTCGGCCACTACGGCGGCCTGTTCATTCGCATGGCGTGGCACAGCGCCGGCACCTATCGCATCGGCGATGGCCGCGGCGGTGCAGGAGCTGGCCAGCAGCGTTTCGCCCCGCTCAATAGCTGGCCCGACAATGTGAACCTCGACAAGGCCCGCCGCTTGCTCTGGCCGATCAAGCAGAAGTATGGCCGCAAGATTTCCTGGGCGGACCTGATGGTTCTTGCCGGCAACGTCGCCCTTGAATCGATGGGCTTCAAGACATTCGGATTCGGCGGCGGCCGCGCCGACACCTGGGAACCCGAAACCGACGTCTACTGGGGTCCCGAAGGCAAGTGGCTGGCCGACGATCGCTACAGCGGCGACCGTGATCTACTGAGCCCGCTCGGCGCGGTGCAGATGGGTTTGATCTACGTAAATCCCGAAGGCCCAAACGGCAACCCGGATCCCCTCGCGGCAGCCCGTGACATCCGCGAAACCTTCCGCCGCATGGCCATGAACGATGAAGAAACCGTCGCCTTGATTGCGGGAGGCCACACCTTCGGCAAAACTCACGGCGCCGGGCCCGCCGACAATGTGGGACCCGAGCCTGAAGGCGCCCCCCTCGAAGAGCAAGGCTTCGGCTGGAAGAGTAAATTCAATTCCGGCAAAGCCGGCGACGCGATCACCAGCGGCCTGGAAGTGATCTGGACCACCACGCCCACCAAGTGGAGCAACAACTATTTCGAGAATCTTTTCCACTACGACTGGGAACTGACCAAGAGTCCAGCGGGTGCCAATCAGTGGCGACCTAAGAATGGCGCCGGCGATGGCACCGTGCCTGATCCGCACGATCCGTCGAAGCGGCGCTCGCCTTCCATGCTCACCACGGACCTCTCCCTGCGTTTGGATCCGGCTTACGAAAAGATCTCGCGGCGCTTCCTCGAGCATCCCGACCAGTTCGCCGACGCGTTTGCCCGCGCCTGGTACAAGCTGACGCACCGCGATATGGGCCCGATCGCCCGTTACCTCGGCCCGCTCGTTCCGAAAGAGATTCTGCCCTGGCAGGATCCGATCCCGGCAGTCGACCACCCGCTGGTCTCGGAACAGGATGTTGCGGCTCTCAAGGCGAAGGTCCTCGCCTCCGGGCTCACCGTCTCCCAACTGGTATCGACCGCATGGGCATCGGCATCGACGTTCCGCGGGTCTGATAAGCGCGGCGGAGCCAACGGCGCGCGCATTCGCCTCGCGCCGCAGAAAGACTGGGCCGTAAACCAGCCCGCTCAGCTGGCCAAGGTGCTGCAAACGCTGGAAGGAATCCAGAAGGAGTTCAACAGCGCGCAGAAAAACGGCAGCAAGGGCAAGAAAATTTCTCTGGCCGACCTGATCGTTCTCGCGGGCGATGCGGCCATCGAGAAAGCCGCCAAGGCCGCCGGGTACGACGTGAAAATCCCGTTCACGCCGGGTCGCATGGACGCGTCGCAGGAACACACCGATGTCGAGGCCTTCGAGCCGCTCGAACCCAAGGCCGATGGCTTCCGCAACTATCTCAACGGCAAGCAGCGCCTCGCGCCTGAGGAACTGCTGGTGGATCGCGCACAATTGCTCAGGCTGACGGCTCCGGAGATGACAGTCCTCGTTGGCGGCTTGCGCGTGCTGGGAGCGAATGCCGGAAACTCCAAGCACGGCGTCTTCACCAAAAAGCCCGAGACTCTGACCAACGACTTCTTCGTCAACCTGCTCGATATGAGCACGGAATGGAAGCCGTCGAATGAATCCAATGGCGCCGGAACCGTGTACGAAGGGCGCGACCGCAAGACCAACGAACTCAAGTGGACCGGCACCCGCGTCGATCTGATCTTCGGTTCGCACTCCCAGCTGCGTGCGCTCGCGGAAGTCTACGGAAGCTCGGACTCTAAGGAGAAGTTTGTGAAAGCCTTCGTGGCCGCGTGGACCAAGGTGATGAACCACGATCGCTTCGACGTCGCCTGACTTCGCCGCAAACGCTTCGGGCAATACAAAAGGCCACGGAACGGGCTACCCCTTCCGTGGCCTCATTCCTTTGCTACCTGGAATCGGGCTCTCGACCACGAGGAGGCGGAGAGCACAGACGCTTCGTTAAGTTCTCCTCAGTGCTCCTCCGTGCCCTCTGTGGTGAAAGGCTTTTTCCATGAGAGGTCGATAAACCGTTAAGTCGTGCCGGCAGTCGGTCAATATTTTATATTCTTATAGCTAAGTCATTGAAAACAGATACGAGCGCTGCAAGTGATTGAAAAGCACCTCAGCAAGACTGCCTAGAACGCCCATTGGTAGCGATTGGGAGCCCACAGGGCGCGAGTTGGACTGCGGGGGATGGTTTGGGTCGGGCGACCCCTCTCCGAACGCCTATAAGTCTTCCTGGCGCAAAGTGTATCTTTTAGTTAATACTATCGCGCCCTGGACGGTCACTTCCCGACTTGTTGCTCGGCAAGCGGTCCGACCCACGGGAGGGCAAACCATTCGCCCTGCAATGCCTTGATCGAGAGCAAGAGCCAGGTGAAGAACAAGGCCAGGCCGATCAGCGTGCCCGTGAGCATCCACACGAACAGCCAGCCGAACATCGACGCAAGCAATCCCAGCAAAACCATCACGATGACGAGCGCCCAGAAGAAAACGCTCTGAAAAGCGTGGAAGCGTACAAATTTTCGGCCTTGAAACTGTTTGACGAGGAGGAAGACTACCGCGGGAACGAACGTGAAGTAGGCCAGCGCGCCAACCCAGCGGTCGTTCCACTCGACGGGAGGCCCGCTGGGCACCGGCGCTTCGGCGATCGACTGCTTGCGCTCCAGGCCTCCGGCGACGGGTTCCTGGGGAGCAAAGAAGTTCCCTTCCCGCACCGGCCGCCCGCACGACGGGCAGAATTCGGCGACGTCCGGCATTGAGGAACCGCAGTATCCACAGGAGATCGGCATCAGCAGTGTTAAAGATTATCAGGAAAAGCGAGGAAGAAGGAAACGTCTGCCCTGACGCGGGACGTTCCAACCTTTCACGTCCGAGCCGCGGAGGGCGTACCGCAGAAGGGACGCCTTGCGCCTACACCACCCGCCGTGTCCCGTTCTTCTTACGGCAATCTTCGCACACACCATAAATCTGGAACGAATGCCGCGTGGTCATGTAGTGATACTTGTGGCCAATCTCCTGCTGGAGTTTCTCCACTTCGTTCGAGAAAAACTCGACCGAGCTGCCGCAGCCGGTGCAAACCATGTGGTGATGGCTGCGCCGGTTGTACTGGTGCTCGTAGCGCGCGATCCCGTCGTGGAATGCCACCTCGCTGGCCAGGCGGCACTCGGCCAGCAGCTTCAACGTGCGGTACACGGTGGTGTAGCCGATCCGCGGATCCTTTTTCTTGACCAGCCGGAACAACTCGTCGGTCGAAAGGTGGTCGCGCGTCTCCAGAAACGTGCGCAGGATCGTGTCGCGCTGCGCGGTCTGTTTCAACCCGACTTTCTTCAGGTGCTGATGAAGAATGTCCTGCGCCTCCCGCACCATTTCGGGGGAGATGGAAGGCTGATCATCGATGCGCTTTTGCAGCATGGCTGGAATTTGGGCCGCGGGCTGCGGGATCCGGCTGATTTAGCAATGCCCGGCTCTCGATCATTGCCGGTCACGCTCAGGATACCACTGGGCCATCTTGGAAATGAAATTCAAAAAGCAGTCGTCGAGGCCAAGTCGTCAGTCGCTAGTCGCCAGTCGTCAGCAAAATCTCCAGTTCAATCCTTCCGACAAATCGCGGCGAGAGCCTTGCTGGAGACTGGCGACTGAAGACTGACGACTGTTACTCTATCGCCCGTATGAGCTTCGAGCGTTTTGTCAGCATGTTTGCCCTGGCCTGGTTCTTTGGGGGATCTTTGTGGCTGCTGGTCTCGCCTGACGGTTTTGTGAAGTTCGCTTCCCTGGGGACGCGCCATAGCCTCACACCCAGCCAACTCCGCAAGGCGCGGATCGTCGGCATTGTGGGGCTGGTCATCGGATTGATCATCGTCGTTGAGTTCGCCAACGGATTCATTCGCTAAGCATTACCCGCTTTGATCCTTCGGGTTTGTCTTATCGTTCCGCGACCCCCTACAATCGAAAGCACACGAAATGGCCACCTGGACCCCACCCGCTACGGAGGCGCCCGCGCCGCCACGGACCCGGCGCCGCATTCTTCCGCGGGTCGCGCTGGCTTTGTTGCTCGTAGTATTGGGCGCGGTTGGCTACCTTTATCACGTGGCCCACTCCGCGCTGCCCCAGCTGGACGGTACCATCCGACTCTCGGGCCTGACCGCGCCCGTGACGGTGACCCGCGACACTCACGGCGTTCCCGACATCGAAGCGACTACGCCCGATGACCTCTTTTTCGCCCAAGGATACGTAACTGCCCAGGACCGCCTCTGGCAGATGGATGTGATGCGGCGCTTTGCCGCCGGCGAGATGTCGGAACTGCTCGGCCCTGCCCTGCTCGAGCACGATCGCGAACAGCGAATTCTGGGTTTGCGGGCGGCGGCGCAGAAACAGGCCGCGACCCTCGCTCCGCCTGATCGCGAATACTTCGAAGCCTATGCGCGCGGGGTCAACGCGTTCCTGAATTCGCATCTCGATCGGCTGCCGATCGAATTCCACCTCATTGGTTACAAGCCTCAGCCCTGGCAAGTGGAAGACTCCCTATTGCTCGGCGCGCGCATGGTACAGGACCTGAACCATGGCACCTACAAGAGCGCCCTGGTCCGCGAGAAGATCCTCGCGCGACTTGGCCCTGACCTGACCAATGATCTGTTCGTGAACACGTCGTGGCGCGATCGTCCGCCGTCGGGAAATGGACGGCGTATCGACGATGAGGAGCGGCCGTCACGCAATCAGACGGATCAAGACGATGATGACGACGAAATGGATTCTGGGGCCGACAGCAATGTCGCCGGACTTCTTCCGCCCAACTTGATGGAGATCGCCACCCAGGGCCGGGCCACGCTCGTGCCCGGATCCAACAACTGGGTCGTCTCCGGCGAACATACCGTCAGCGGCAAGCCGCTGCTTTCCAACGATATGCATCTTGGCCACCAGATGCCGAACCTCTGGTACGAGGCGCACCTGCATAGCGGCGACTACGACGTCATCGGCGTGACCCTGCCCGGCGTTCCCTTCGTGATCGTGGGACACAATCGCCGGGTCGCATGGGGATTCACCAACGTCGGCCCCACGGTTGAGGACCTGTACGTCGAGATTGTGAACGAACAAGGCGCATATCAGACTCCGAAGGGTTGGCTGCCGCTCGAGCATCGCAAGGAAGTCATCCACGTGAAGGGCCAGCCCGACGTGACCGTCGACGTTGCCCTGACGCGGCACGGACCGATCATCACGGATCTGATTCCGGGCGAGACCCGTAATATCGCCTTGCGCTGGACGCTCTACGATTCCCTGCATAATCCATTCTTCGAAATTAACTCCGCGCAGAGCTGGGAGCAGTTTCAGAAAGCATTTGCCCAACTTCCTGCGCCCGGACAGAATGTTGTCTATGCCGATGTCGACGGCCACATCGGCTACCACGCGACCGGGCACATTCCCATCCGCGCGGCCGGCGACGGCAGCCTGCCGGTAAGCGGCGCCGACGATCTTCACGAGTGGAAGGGTTACATTCCTTTCGACAAGCTGCCCAGCGTGTACGATCCGCCCTCCGGAATTCTGGCCACCGCCAACTCGCGCATCTCGCCGGACAAGTATCCTTACAGCATCAGCACGGAGTGGGATCCGCCGTGGCGCACCGACCGCATCTACCAGGTGCTCGAGTCCGGCCGGAAGTTTTCGGCGGCCGACATGCTGTCGCTGCAGACTGACGTGTACTCCGCTTTCGATCGCTTCTGCGCCGAGCGCTTCGTGTACGCGCTCGATCACGTAAAAAATCTTTCGCCGCGCGCTCAGCAGGCCCGCGATCTGATGCGCGACTGGGATGGCCGGCTTTCCATCGATTCGGCGGCCGCCACCATCGAGAGTCGCGCGCAGTACGAGCTGCGGCGCCTGCTACTCGAGCCCAAGCTTGGGCCGGCGCCCAGGCAGGCGGCCGACAAACCCGCGCGCTCGGATGAGGGAATTTTCAGTTGGAAGAGTTATCGCTGGTTCAGTTCCTCGATATGGCTTGAGAACGTCTTAGCCAAGCAGCCGCCACGCTGGCTGCCCAACGGATATCCGAATTACGAAGCCTTGCTCGCGGCAGCCGTGGACTCGGCCGTCAACAATCCAGAAGCGCCCAAGGATCTGGCGAAATGGCGTTGGGGATCCTTCGCGCCCATCGATATCGAACACCCGGTGCTGAACCGTCTGCCCTTGATCGGTCGCTGGACTGGTCCCGGACTGCATGACCAGTCTGGCGGCGGCCTCACCATTAAACAAGTTGGCCGCACGTTCGGACCTTCGGAACGCTACACGGCGGACCTTGCCGATCTGGATCAATCCACTTTGAACACCGTCACCGGCCAGGGCGGCAACTTTCTCAGCCCTTATTACATGGACCAGTGGAAGGCGTGGTACGAGGGGACGACCTTTGCGCTTCCTTTCTCGAAGCCGGCGGTGGAGAAGGCAAAGAGTCACCTGTTGGTGTTGGCGCCTGGGAAGTAGGGGTCAGGCTTCAGGTCACAGGTCACAGGTCACAGGTCACAGGTCACAGGTCACAGGAATTGGACGTTCGATATTGTGGATTTACAGTGGCTTTCGATCCGATCCCTAAAAACCTGATCTTGTGACAGTTGTCACCTGCTTGCCGACTACACTCGCCCTATTCTGCATTGTGAGAGGGCACCTATCATATGAGCGGTAATCACAAGGATCTGATCGCCTGGCACAAGGCGATGGAACTAGTGTTGGATATCTATCACTGCACGAAAGCATTCCCTCGGGAAGAAACTTATGGTCTCGTTTCACAAATGCGTCGGGCTGCAGTTTCGATTCCGAGCAACATCGCGGAGGGGAAAGGCAGATTCTCACCAAGAGAGATGAGTCAATTTCTGGTGAACGCCCGAGGATCTCTTTTGGAGTTGGAAACTCAGATCGAAATCGCGCGAGCACTCGAATACATCGACAAAGGAGAAGCAGAGGCCTTGGAAAGAAGATCTTCCGAAGTAGGTCGATTGCTAAACGGCATGCTGAACTACTTCCGACAGAGGTCTAACATCCGCTCCTGACGTCTTGCCTGTGACCTGTCACCTGTGACCTGTCACCTGTGCCCTGTCATCTGCTTTCTAGAAGTCCATCAACTTCACATCCACCGCATTCCCGAGGATATCGATCGATGCCACGGTATAGATCTTGTCAGTGGTCGTGTCATAGATGCGAAACTGGCCGCCCTCAACAACGTAGAAGACCGTCCGATTGGTGACCGGCTGCAGGCCAGTCACGTCACCGTTATCCGGTGGGATGATGAGGTTGCCGTTATTGGTATTCAGGATGGCGAGGCAGCCGCGTTGTTCGTCACCAGGACTCGCCGGGACGATATTCGTGCAAGTGCGCGAGCCGACAAACAGTTGCCCGTCGCCGCTGATGTCCATCTTGGTGTGATAGCCGTCGGGAATCACGGCAACCGGTTGAACCGGATTCGCCGAAAGTGATGTCAGGTCGACGATGGTCAGACGCCCGCACGCGGTCGCGGCCGTTGTTGGACCACCCGCGCAGCTATTCGATCCGGAGGGCGGATTCCCCGCCACATACAAGGTTTGTCCTTTAATGAGTCCGACCGTGGCACCGCCTGGAATGGGCGTCGCAATTCCGGCGACCGGATTGGCTGGGTCATGCAGATCGAGTACCTGCACGCTGGCCTGCGATCCGCCGCACTCGGGACCGCAATTCAAAATCCACGCCTGCGTATTGTCGCTGCTGAAGAAACCGGCGACCGGGCGGTCGAAGCCCGGCACTTCCTGGCAAACCACCGAGGGCGGCGGGTTGGGAGGTGGATTGGGGGGCGGGTTGCACGTCGCATTCTTCTGACCGGGCGAAATGTTAAAAGGCGAAACCACCGTCACGGTATCCGAGTTGTCGCTGAAGGCCAGCAACCGGCTGCCGTCACCATTCTGCGCGAGGAAATGGACACCCGGAATGGGAAGGGTGGAAGTCGTAGCGGTTCCTCCGCCCAGACTTGCGATGGCAATGCCCCCGGCCGTCCCGCCACCTGGCACCGGCGCGGTCGGCACGGCTGCGTAGGCAGTCGCGTTGTCGAGGGAGATGACAACGCTCTCCGTGGCTCCAGGGAGCGCGAGGTTGTTGAGGCTGACGGTCGCTTTCACGTTATCGAGGACTTCGATCGAATTGAATGTGCTGCTGACCGCAAGCGTAAATTTGTGATCGTTGGATTCCACCAGCATGCCCGGCATGAAGCCGCTGCCGATCGCTGAAACCGGCGCGCGCCGATCCTTTTGCGCGTCAATGACGATCAGTCCGGCGAAAATAACGCCTTGCACGTCCTGGGAGACGACGGCACGAAACTTCAATCCGGTGGCTCCACCGGTGGTGTTCGAGGAGGAAGTACCGCCGTAGCCGCACGACAAGATCAAACCAAGCAGGGCGCAGACCACCAGAACGAGGACGGGTTTCTTCAAACAGGCCACTCCCAAGAGCATGATAGAGAAAGATTTGTACGCGAAACTTCGGATTATAGCAGAGCCGCTCTCCCACCCTTTGCGACAGCTCTTGTACCCTCTGGCGACCGCAGAGCCTGGATGCAAAACCCGCAGTCATCTTGTATTCTCGAAAGCACGATGGCTTCGGATTTCCTTTCCCGGCTAAGTAAGTCTCCCATTTTGTGCGATGGTGCGATGGGTACCCTGCTGTACGCGAGCGGCATTTTCATCAACCGCTCGTACGACGAACTGAATCTCTCGCAACCCGACCTGATCCACTCCGTGCACCAGGGCTATTTGCAGGCTGGCGCAGAAATTATTGAAACCAATACTTTTGGAGCGAACAGCTTCCGCCTTGGCCGGCATAGCCTGGCGGATAAAGTGCGCGAGGTGAACCTGGCCGGCGCGCGTCTTGCCTGCGAAGCCGCCAAGAGTTTCGATGTATGGGTTGCCGGTTCGGTTGGCCCGCTGGGAATTCGAATCGAGCCACTGGGCAAAACTTCTTTCGAGGAAGCGCGCGCCGCATTTCGAGAACAGATCGAGTCGCTGGCTGAAGGTGGCGTGGACCTGTTGATTCTTGAGACCTTTGGCACCGTCGAAGAACTGCACCAGGCGATGTTGGCCGCGCGCGATGTGAATCCCGAGCTGCCAGTGGTCGCCTCGGTGACCGTGGACGAAGATTCGAACTGCCTCGATGGATCGGACCCCGAAACCTTTTCCGCCAAGTTGACCGACTGGGGGGCGGATGTTATCGGCTGCAATTGCAGTATCGGTCCGGTGGCAATGCTCGACGCCATCGAGCGGGTACGCGCCGTGACTTCCCTGCCCCTGGCTGCGCAACCCAACGCCGGCATGCCGCGCTCGGTCGATGGGCGAAACATTTATCTGTGTTCACCCGAGTACATGGCCAGCTATGCGAAAAAATTTGTCGCGGCCGGCGTGCGCCTGGTGGGCGGTTGTTGCGGAACCACTCCTGAACACATTCGCATGATGAAGTCGGCCTTGCGAGCTGGCGAAGCGCGCTCAACTCGCGTGCAAGTCTCGACGCCGCAGCCAACGCCCTCGGTCGAGCCGGCCGTGCCCGTGAGAGAAAGATCCAATCTCGGAAAGAAAATCGCGACCGGCGAATTCGTCACCATGGTGGAAATTGTCCCGCCCAAGGGTACCGATGTCCGCAAGGAAGTGGAGGGTGCGCGCTTTCTGAAGTCGGTGGGTGTGGATGCCATCAACATTCCTGACAGCCCGCGCGCCTCGGCACGCATTTCGAACCAGGCACTGTCGTTGATTGTGCAGCGCGAGGTGGGCATCGAGGCGATCCTGCACTACACCTGCCGCGACCGGAACGTGCTCGGCATCCAGTCGGACCTGCTGGGAGCGGCGGCGACTGGAATTCGCAACCTGATTTGTATTACGGGCGATCCGCCGAAGATGGGCAACTATCCGGATGCGACGGCAGTTTTCGACGTCGATGCGATTGGACTGGTGAATATCGTGCACAACCTGAATCGCGGGCTGGATATTGGCGGCAATGCGATCGGATCGGGCACGGGATTCGTGATCGGCGTAGGCGCCAATCCGGGGTTGCCGAACATCGATGAAGAAATTCGCCGCTTCGAATACAAGGTCGAGGCGGGCGCGGAATATGCGGTGACACAACCGGTGTTCGATCTTGCGCTGCTCGAAAAATTTCTCAAACGTATTGAACACTGCCGGGTTCCGCTGGTGGCCGGGATCTGGCCGCTGGTCAGCGTGCGCAACGCAGAGTTCATGAAGAACGAACTGCGCGTGTCGGTGCCCGATTCGATCGTGGAGCGGATGGCCAGGGCGTCGACCCCCGAAACGGCCCGGCAGGAAGGCGTGGCGATCGCGCGCGAAATGTTGATTGCGGTGCGTGAGATGGTGCAGGGCGCGCAGATCAGCGCGCCCAATGGTAAGTACGCGGCGGCCGTCGATGTGCTGGAGGCGCTGGGAGCTAGTCGTCAGTCGCCAGTCGTCAGCCGCTAGCGCTTCCCATTATTCAGTCGTCACCAGAACAACACGGTGGGAGGACTGCCTTCTCCGCCCGTCCAGGCGAACTCGATGAAATCTAGTTTCAGAGTCACAACTCGAACTCCCAGATGTTCGTTCGACCACTGGTGACCAGCGGCTGATTTCACCAGACCTTGCACACCTTCGAACTCACCATCGGCTGACCCTTTTTGCACGAGAACGCTCCGGCAAACTCCGGCATGTTCACCACGACCCCATTGATTCGATACTTCGCCGGAGAGTGCGGGTTGGTCATGGCCCACTCGCGCAATTGTTCGGGGCGTTCGTTGGCGCAATCCCACTGCGCGAAGCCGACGAAGAAGCGTTGCTCCGGACTCAGGCCGTCCGCGGGCTCAAGCTTCTTATCCTTGTTCGCATCTTGCCACGCGATGTAGGCGAGAATCTCGCCGCCCAGGTCCGCCACGTTCTCGCCGAGCGTTAACTTTCCGTTCAGATGGATGTCGTCGACAGATACGTATTGCGAATACTGGTCGTCGACACACTTGGTGCGTTCCTCGAATTTCTTCTGGTCTTCGGGTGTCCACCAGTTCTTCAAATTCCCCTTGGCGTCGAACTGGCTGCCTTCGTCGTCGAAGGCGTGAGTGAGTTCGTGGCCGATCGTGCCGCCGGTGTCGCCGTAGTTGGGAGCGTCGTCCATTTTTGCATCGTAGAGCGGGGGCTGCAGGACTCCGGCGGGAAAGTTGATGTCGTTCACTTGCGGATTGTAGTAGGCGTCGACGGTAGGCGGTGTGATCAGCCACTCGCCGCGGTCCACGGGAACGCCGATTTTGTTCAGCTGCCGGCGCGCCTCGAAGACAGTAGTGTTGCGAATGTTGCCTGCGAAATCGTCCGGCTTGATGACGACCGCGCTGTAGTCGCGCCAGCGATCGGGATAGCCGATCTTGTTGCGGATGGCGTGCAGCTTGGTAATGGCTTGCTGCTTGGTCGCGGGACTCATCCAGTCCAGCTGGTTGATGCGCAACTCCATCGCCTTCTCGATCCCTTCCACCATCTTGAGCGTGCTGGCTTTCAACTCGGGCGAAAATACCTGCCGGACATAAGCCTGCCCGAGAGCTTCGCCGAGCCCGCGATCCACGAGTTGAACACAGCGCTTCCAGCGCGGCATTTGTTCTTGTGCACCGCGCAGGTACTTTTCGTAAAACTCGAAATGGGCAGTCTCGAAGTCGCTCGATAAGTACTGGGCGTGGATGTTGACGATGTGGAAACGTAAGTAGTTCTTCCAGCTTTCCAGCGATTCCGCTGTAAGACTCGTGTTCAGCTGTTTCATGAAATCGGGCGACAGGACGTTCACGATCTGGAAGGTGGGTGGATTCAATGCCTTCCAGTACGAGTCCCAGTCAAAGTTGGGAGTGAGCGCCGCCAAATCTGCGCGGGACATCTTGTGCACGATCTTGTAGGGATCGCGACGGTCGGTGCGTGTCTGAGAAGACTTGGCCAGCGCCATCTCGATACGCATGACTGCCTCGGCATTGGCCTTGGCTGCGGCCGGAGAATCGCCCAGCATGCCGAACATCTTCTGAACGTACTCGACGTAGCGTGCGCGGTTTTCCTCCGACTTCGTATCATCCTTGGTGTAGTAGTCGCGATCGGGCAGGCCCAGGCCGCCCTGGTCCACAGCCGCGATCTGCTGGTCGGAGTTGTCCGGATCCTGAATCGACCCTGGACCGAACATGAGCTCGCCGTTCAGGTCGTCCATTTGTAGTTGAGCCAGCACGGGTGCGAGGGCGCGCATGGATTTGGCGCGTGCAACTTCGTCGAGTTGCTCCTGAATCGGCGACACAGCACGACGATTCACGGTCGCTTCGTCCATGCAGGAGCCGTACAGGTCGCCAATTTTCTGGTCGACGGCATCTCGCTTCCTGGCCGAAGCCGCGCGTTCCAGGATCGAACGCAACAGCGCGAGATTGTCTTCGTAGAGCTGTGCGTAGCGACCCCAGGATGTCCGGTCCGGTGGAACTGGATTCGACTTCTTCCAACCCCCACACGAATATTGATAAAAGTCGACACAGGGGTCGACGGACTTATCCATCGCGGTAACGTCAAGGCTCGGGCGGTACGGCAAGCCGGTCTTCGAAACAGGAGGTGCGGAAGAAGTTGGCGCTGGTGCCGATTGAGCGGCAGCTGTAAAACGCATCACCAGCATCAGAATTGCAGAGCAGGAAAGCAAAGAACTTACGCGAAATGTCATAGATTTCGTTCCGTTACGCAGGGTAGCAGGCGAAGATCGCATCTGACCTTACAACAAATTTACACGTTCCCGCTCCAGGAAGTTGCATTACAATCACTTCAGGAGTTCCCTTTGCCAAAGTTTGAGGAGTGTCTCCAGCGCCTGGAGAAAATAGTCCAGGATTTGGAGAAAGGCGACGCGCCTTTAGAGAAATCGCTCACCCTGTTTGAGGAAGGGATGCAGCTTTCGGCGGCCTGTCGCAAAGAACTCGAACAGGCAGAGGGGAAAGTGGAAATTCTTTTAAAGCAGAACGGCAAGCTTCAGGCGGTTGTTTTTGAGCCGGAAGCCGAGAAACTTCCTGCTAGACGATAGCTGGGGATATCGGCAGCTTGTACGTCTCAATGTCTGCGGCGAACGCGCTCCACCAGCCCGGAGAGCGGGACCGTAGCCTCCTCCACCGTGCACGATACGGTTGAAATCAGGGGGTAGTATGCAGGCCCTGACCATCATCGTGTTCCAGCGCGATTCGCGCCTGGCGCAAGCTCTCGCTTCCACTCTCAGCCTTCACTATCACGCTGTGCACGTCGCGACCTCGGTCGACGAGTTGCGCACAGATATTTCCCGCTACCGGGCCGATGTGGCGGTGCTCGATGTTGAAGCCTCCTGCCTGGAGGAAGTCACGCGCCTGCACCGGGAATTTCCTGGCCTTTCGATCGTGTGCACCCACCGGGTCGCAGACGAGGAAATGTGGGCGGCGGCACTCGATGCCGGAGCCAGCGACATGTGCCCCTCCTGCGATACGCAAGGCATCGCCCTGTCTGCCGAACGGAATGCTTCGTTCCTACACGGGCAGGCGACCGCGTAAGCAGATCCCGCTGAAGTTTTATGGGGACGCCCAGTGCGTCCCTTCTTCTTTTCTTCCGAGATCCGGAGAGGATCTGTCCTGCCAGGCTGAGTGTGATCGCAAATAGAAAAAACCGGGGCGGCGGCGCGAAAGTTCGCGTTTTGGCAGTCCTCTGCACATGAGCCCGTCAAACGGGCACGGACGCTGGCAGCCTGGATTCAAGCAACTGGCCTTGATGTGACATTTAGCCTTTCCGTGGCGAGCGGAAAGAAATTGCTGCACTAATTGTCGATGCGCTGCACGACCGAGAGAATCTTCCACTTCCCTCCCGACTTCTCCAGCGTCAGGTAGTCCACCCAACCTGGAGTGACGAGTTTGGCGGACGCGATGCTGCCGGCAACGTCGAGCACGGTGATCTGCTCGGTCTTGTCCGCCTCGGGAAGATCGGCCGGCCCGTGCGAGCGCACTTCCCGCAGCATCTCTTGACCGGTCTTCTCACGCATGGGGATGGTTCCGTGAATCATGTGCTTCAGGTAGTGAGGATGGAGAGTCTGCGCCATCCGACGGGCGTCACCCTGATAGTAGCCCTCGATGTAGTTTCTGACCGTGGCCTGCACGGCGGAAGCATCGTCGGCGGAATGCATTGCTGTCTTGCGCGCGGGTTGAAGTGGTGGATAGCGACAGCAGCAGGCAAAGACCGAAGGCTAAGACCAGTGGTTTCATGGTGGATTGTCTCCCGGCGAACATCAGGCAGGCTGATGATGGCATACCTTGAGGCCGGCGCAGTACACCAAAGTCCATGCCTCTAGCGAGATCAGGCAGTCTTTCGCTTCTCGGGTCCGCCGCGGTCCCGGTGGGATGGTTTCGGGTGCTCGTTCTCATGGAAGGACAGGCAGGATGGGCAGAAGGTTTCTACGCACAACGAGCAGCGTTCAGTGTGCGCCGGGCAGAGTCCGGCTCCGCAATCCGAGCACTTGGCCTTGGCCGAGCGGCCACAGGTGGCACCCAACGCATCCTCGAGACTTCGGACTTCGACAACCCCACAGTACCTCATGGCAGGGCAGGACTATATCACCGATGGGGCGGAAGTGGGAATCGAGCGATCCCCTGAAGGGATAGCTGGTAACGGCGCTCCTGGAGAAATGCTTAGGGCGAACTCCAGCATCGTGTTGTGCCGTCTCAGCGGGACTTGCTCTTTCTACCAGGCCTATCCCTATCGCTCGAAGCAAACTTAGGGAGAGGGGGACGCCACAAGTTCGCGTCCCCTTGTTTGATCCTTACTGTACGGTTTGCACGAGCGACGCCGAGCTCTTAGCGACGTTGGAGTTCCACGGGTACGTCACCGTAACCGTGGTCGACCCTGAGGGGAGTGCCGAGGTTGTGAAGGTGGCTTTTCCCCGACTGAGCTGAGCCGTTCCCAGAACCTTGGTGCCTGCGGTCAAAGTCACCGGGCCAGTGACCGTAACCGTTGGCGAGCTAATCGCGGCCGTGAAGGTTACGGCCTGCCCCAAGCTGGAAGGATTTCTGGAGGTAGTCATGGTTGCTACGCTCGTCGTCTGCCGAACATCCTGCAGAACCACCTCGGATTGACTGCGCGAGTTCATTGCGTCGCCGAGGTACACCGCGACCAGTGAATAGGGACCGCCCGTAGGAACATTCAGGGTCGATCGGGTTAGAGTAGCTACCCCGCTGGCATCGAGAGCGGCGGCACCTATTTCGTAGTTTTGTCCGTCGCCAGACGTGCGAAAGATCACTCTGCCGGTCGGAGGGATCGAGCCTGACGTGGCCACTTTTGCAGTCCAAGTGACCTTCTGCCCATAGGTCGATGGATTCAGGCTTGAGGAAAGAGTTGTTGTGGTGTTGTCCGTGAAAACATTCAGCAGCACGCTCACTGAACCTTTGTAGGCATAGTTTGGTGTGCAGCACCAGTTTGCCGTCACCAGATCTGGTTTTCCATCGAGGTTTAGGTCAGCAAGTATTCCCTGTGAAAACTTCACGCTTCCCCATTGGTAGTCTTGTGCCTCTTGAAACGCGCCGTCTCCGTTCGCCAGAAGTGCAAACGGGTTGTAGGAGATCCCCGCAAGATCAGGCTTTCCATCGTGGCTTAAGTCGGAGGCAAGTACTTGAAATGCCCAAAGCGTCGCAGGTTGGATTGCAAGAAACGGCTCTAACGTTCCATCCCCTTTGCCAAGAAACACACCAAGTCGGCCGGCAGCCGCCGCCACGTCCAATTTGCCATCACCATTCAAATCCGCAACTGCTAGCGAATTAACTACTCCCTGACTAGCGTCATAGGTAACCGTTGGTTGAAAGGTCCCATCGCCGTTGCCCAGCAGCACGCCCAGCGATCCGCCCCCCACGAGAATGTCCAGGGTCCGATCGCCATTCAGGTCCGCCATGAGAAGCGGAAGCCAGAATCCGCCTATACGGCCCGTGCCATACGTTTTGGCAGGTTGGAACGTTCCGTCGCCATTACCCAGCAGGACTCCCACAAACACGGTCTGGCGGTAGCAGTAGCCACTGCAATTGCCAACAACTACGTCGGCTTTCTCATCGCCATTTACATCAGCCAACACGGCCGACAACGCGTTGACACCGCCCGAGTCGTATGTCACCACTGGATTGAAAGTGCCGTTCCCTGTTCCCAGTAGGACACCCACACGCCCGTTGCCCGTGAAGTCCAAATCCGCTTGGCTTACCACAACTATGTCTGGCTTGGTGTCGGCGTTCACGTCGGAGATCATTACCGGCAGCCTGGCATTGTAATAACCGAGCCCACGAGTCAAACTCAGACCTCCGGAAGCATAGATCACCGCCGGTTGAAAGGTTCCGTCGCCATTGCCAAGCAAAACTCCCGTACAAGAACTGCGAAAGCTGGGGCAGTTCTGATTGGCCACTACCATGTCCGGTTTTCTATCGCCATTCAGGTCACCAATTGCTATCCCGGCTGGCCCTCCGCCGCCCGAGGCATAGACAACGGTTGGCAGGAACCGTCCGTCGCCCTTTCCAAGCAGAACCCCGACGGAGCCTTCTATTCCAGTCCAGAAAGGAGGTCCCTCGTTGAAGTTCACGGCCACCAAATCCGGCTTGCCGTCGACGTTTAAGTCGCGCGACCGCAACCGTCCATCCCTGCTTCCCACCGGAATCGTAAATCGCCCGCCGCATAAAGATAGGAGCGTCCGAACTGCTCGCCGCGGCACTGCTCGTCATTATCTCCGAGCGATCCTCATTCGTGCCCGGGCTACCAACAAGCAGCGGCGTTCCGGACGGCTGCTGAGTATCGTCCTCGCTCGGGTACTGCGGAGGGCTTAATGAGCCGCTGGCCGTCACCGGTCCCCTGTGCCCTCACTGTGAACGCGACCGCCAAGATCGCAATTACGAGGACAATAATGAAGTTGAGAGATGAGTTTCGCTTGCATTCGCGCGTCATGACGGGCCTCCTCGCACGGAGTTTTGAAGCGGACGGGTCCAGGTCCACTTCTTGCAGTGGGTTTGAACTTGAAACGACCGGGTGCAAATTTGGAGTCATCACCCCGCCGTCCGACCGCGGGAAGAATTGCCTTAAAGCTCTCGACTCGGAGGTTCTAGTTACGATGGGCCGACCTGGTCTCCGACGAGGCGGCGCTAACACAACTTCATTGTCGCGCTTTGTACCGCTGTCAGATGAGCGAAACCACGGGAGAATCTCCCTTTCACGAGTGAGAAAGTTCTTTTTTGGGAACGTCTTGCAGGCAATGTGACCAGGACAGTTTTACGAATGACTGCTGATTCGCGTCGGGCAACGCTGCCATGTAGGGGAAAATTTCGATGGGGATTAGCGCCAACGGCATTACACAGCGTTAGAGGTAAGGAGCCAAAGGCACGGCGTAAGGCCGTTAAGGGTATGTGATTTTTGGAGCGGCCCACGGGACTCGAACCCGTTTCGCTGGCTTGGGAAGCCAGGGCACAACCCATATACCAGGGCCGCCTTTCGGGACTACGAACCCAGCGGTGGGCGCGTCTTGACTTCCTCGGGTGTGCATGAACGCGTCGCCCGCCAATTTATTGATCTTTGGTAGAGTCAGTTCCCGCAATTCAGAAACCTCCGTTCAAGAGGGGACCACCCGCGAAGACGCCCCCTGGGATCAAACGCGATTTCGGTCTCCCGGTCTCGCAGTGCAGTTTGTATTGTACCCCTGCCGCTGGAAAACCGGAGTGTTCGGTGGCAGAAACTCCGGTAATGGCGTGGATCGGCAGATACATCCTCGATGAGGATCGCACTCACGTGCCCGAACACTTGATGATATGGCTGACATCCCCCGCGGTCTCCGTTTTCCAAATGACTTGCGGATTCGCCGCCTCAGTTTCTGATCCCCTCTACCGATGTTCGGCTTTTGAATTCACGCCGCCGGGCGCACCTAATTTAGCGATGAGGATTTTGAATGGTGGCAGGGGTGGATTTCCGGCTACCGTCGGGATTGAAATACATTAAGGCCGCTAGCAGCGTTCCCGCCACAAGCAGGAAGCCAATGACGAGCCACAGCCGCCGTACTTCACTTTGCGTCATGCAGGAGAACCTTGCTGGCATTAGAAAAGCTGCGGTCGCCGCCATGATAAATGACGGGGACTCCCGGGGTGTTCTGGCGCGTAAAGTTTTTAGAACGCGTTCCCGCAAATTCCTTAATACCCGCTCCAGTCAAGGGATCCCGCGTGTACACATTTGACCGTATCCCCGCTCCGCGGATCTTGTGTCACCCTTTCGCACGCCATATCTGGGGATGGCAGACGCGTTCCTCGTCGTCCTGAACAAGGTGTGGGCTTTCGAAAAATAGCTCTCGGTTCGGAGCTTAAGGAGGCGGTCCATCTATGCATAAGAAAATGGTATGGCTAGCGGTACTGGCACTGGCCCTGCCATTCACAGCTTTTGCCAGCAGCATCGACATCTCCAATGCCGGGGGAACACTCACAGGGAGTGCGAGCGGCATAGCTCTCACCGGCTCCACCATGTTCAAGTTCGATGCGATCGTCGGAACGAACTTGGGTTCCGTCAGCTTTACTACCGGCGCCTTCACGAGCGGTGATGTTCAGCAGGGGGGCACTCTGGCAGCCGGCGGCACCTTTACCATCACTGGAAATGGAAGCATGGGAGTTCCCAACGGAGTGATTTTTAGCGGGACCTTCAGCTCCGCGACTTGGACCATGGAGACGCTGTCGGATGGCACTCACAACTATATTTTGAGTGGTGCCGTGGTAGCTCCCAATGGCCAAGTTGGGGCGACCACCCAGATCAGCGTCAACACTGGCATGAGCCTCTTCAGTGGAAGCGCGAAGCTCTCCAGTGGCGACACCAACCTCAACCAGCTCTCCGTTCCTGAACCTGGCACCTTGAGTCTTCTCGGTACTGGCCTGATCGGTCTGGCCGGCATCCTGCGTAAGCGGGGCCTCAGTTAACCGACAGGATTGCTACTGGCTCCTGAACCAGAACCCGCTGCGGGGATGCGGCGGGTTTTTGCTTTGCTTCGGAAACCAGCCGTGTTTGCGGGTCCGCTGCGCCAGCTAGCGTGGGCTGCGGGAGTTCTGGCGAAGGACAGCGGCGCATCGGGCGACTTGGTTGACAACTTTCTGTTGATCGTCGCGCTCATCGCTTTCGAGTTCCCCGCGCCTGCTTTTGTCGATCCACAAGGCAAGGCTTTTCTCGTACCAGGAGCGCGCTTCGCCCCAGTTGTGCACCGCCTCTGCACTGGAGGTATGGCGCGACGTGGCTAACGCCGCATAGGCGCTCCCCATTGTCGAGTGGGCCGAAGCGAACCCGGTGCGCACGTAACGATTGCTGGCGGTTTCGGGGGACATGGCGCGGAAGGTTGCAAGCGATTCCCGCAGAACGTCCATGGCGGCCGCGGGCTGGCCCAACTGAACCAGGATCTCCGCGATTGAGTTATCGGTAAAGCCGAAGTTAGCTTTGGCCAGCGAGTTGTTCGCGTCCGCGGCAAGCAGGGCCTTAAAAGTGTTGTGGGCTTCCCGTTCGGAAGCTAAGGCTTCGCTAAGTTCGCCTTGATCCCGCTGCAGAGTACCCAGCTTGATGATTGCCTCCGCGAGATATTCGCGCAACGTTACGCCGTTGGGGGAAGAGCGGGACAGTTCCCGGAGGAGGTCGACGGCTTTGGCCTGCATCTCCATGGCTTGGGCAACATCACCCTGCAGTCTCATGCAGGAGGCCATGCCAATGTAATCAGCAGCCAGATGAGTGCGCAGGGTTGGGTTGGACGGGTTCACCTGCAGCGAGGCGTCGCGAACGGCGGCCGCCTGGCGATAGCTCTCGATTGCCGCGGCGGCGTCGCCGGTTTTCAGGAGCAGACCCGCGATGAAGTAGTAGCTGCCGGCGAGATGATCGGCGGGTTCGGGGTCGGTGCTGGCGGCGGCGAGCTTCTGGGTGATGGGCAACGTCTTGCGCACCGCGTCCAGCGCGCCCTTGAGATCTCCGGTGATTTCGAGCGCGTCGGCGATGCGAAAGTAAATTTCGGAGAGCTGAGTCTGCAGTTTCGCGTCGTTGGGCGAGACTGCCGCCAACGACTCGCGAATACGAAGCGCTTTCCGATAGCTCTGCAGCGCGCCGGCATGATCCCCAAGGTTAGGTGCGAAGGGGTAGCCGAGAACGTCACCGACCCTTTCATACGCGGTAGCGAGTTCGGTTTGCAGCGAGACGTCGCCCTTGGCTTGCTGACTAAGGCTATCGAGGTATTCCAGCGCCCGGCCGACGAGAAGTTTGCGAGCTGCGGTTGAACCTGGGATATCCGCGATGGAGTTATCGATTTCGAAGATGAGCGAGTTGGCCAATTTGCGGACGTCGTTGAAGCGGCGCTCGGCGATATGCTTCTCGCGCAAAGTGACCACCATGCCAATCAGGAGAGTCAGGACGACCACCACTGTGGCGGCGACCATGGTGGTGTGGCGTTGGATAAATTTTCCGCTGCGGTAAGTCCAGGAGTCCTGGCGCGCGGTCACCGGTCGGCCGACCAGGTGGCGGCGGATATCTTCGGCGAATTGCTCGACCGATCCGTAGCGCCGTTCGGGCTCCTTGCGCAACGCTTTCAGGATGATGTTGTCAAGGTCGCCGGCGAGGCGGCGCTGCAATTTGAGAGGCGAGCCTTCGCGCCTTTGGCTGACAGACTCGGGGGTCAGGTCGGCACCCTGGGTGGCGGGCTTCCGGACAATGATGCTCGGTCGCGCCGGCTCCAGCTCAGATATCGTGCGCGCCCATTCGGGAGCACTGGTGCTAGTCAGGCGATACGGCGAGTGCCCGGTGACCAAATGGTAGAGGATGACTCCCAGGGAATAAACGTCGCTGGCGGTCGAGATGAGTTCTCCCCGTACCTGCTCCGGGCTGGCATATTCCGGGGTGAGAGGGTTGAGAAGAGTGATTTCCGGACCGGCAGACGGACCAACGATCTTCGCGATACCGAAATCCAGGAGCTTGGGAATGCCCTCCCGAGTTACCAGGATGTTGCTGGGCTTGAGATCGCGGTGGATTACCAGGCGCTGGTGGGCGTACTGCACGGCTGCGCAGACTGCCTGGAAGAGTTCGAGGCGCTTCGTAATTGAGAGAGCCTGCGCGTCGCAGTGCTGGTCGATGGGCGTACCATCCACCAGTTCCATGACGAGGTAGGGGATGCCGTCCTCGGTGGTGCCGCCGTCCAGAAGGCGGGCGATGTTGGGGTGATCGAGACTTGCCAGGATCTGGCGCTCCTGGCGAAAACGTTCCAGGATGAACTTGCTGTCGAAGCCGCCGCGAACCAGCTTAACGGCGACCTGGTGATCGAACTCGCCATCGACGCGGACCGCGCGATAGACATCGCCCATGCCGCCGTGACCGATTTCTTCCAGGATGTCGTATGCGCCGATCCGGCGGCCAATGCGCGTCGCGGGCAATGGCGGGACCGCGTCGGGGAGCAAAGCGATGGCGGGATCGCGCAAAAAGCTACTCTGCGCCAAACCATGGGAGCGCAATAGAGATTCGACTTCGGGGCGGAGTTCGGGGTTGACTGCAAAAATCTTGTCGAGATAGGAGGAGCGCTGGGCGGCGTCGAGGCGAAGGGCATCGTCGAGGGCTTCTTTTACCTGTTGCCACTGGTCCGGCGTCATGCGGGCGCCCTCCGGGAAATTTCGCGATGGAGCCAGATGCGAGCCGTCGTCCACTCGCGCGACACGGTGGCCGGAGAAATGCCCAGCACCTCGGAGGTGTCGTCAATCGACAGGCCGGCGAAAAAACGCAGTTCCACGATACGGCTCTGCTGCTCGTCCAGCTTCGCAAGATCCTGGAGCGCGTCGTCGAGCACCACCACATCCAGATCAGCTTGTTGGGCCAGGAGCGAACCTTCCTCGAGAGTCACCTTGCAGGCATTTCCTCCACGCTTGGCGGCCTGATGGCCGCGGGCATACTCGACGAGAATCTGTCGCATGAGACGGGCAGCGACCCCGAAAAAATGGGCGCGATTCTGCCACTCCGGCAGTTTCTGGCCGATCAGGCGGACGTACGCCTCGTGCACCAGAGCAGTGCTTTGCAGGGTATGGTCGGAGCGTTCGCGCTGCAGATACCGATGCGCCATGCCGCGCAGTTCGGTGTAAACGATCGGCATCAGAGCATCGAGGGCTTGGCGGTCCCCGTCGCGCCATCGCACCAACAATTGGGTCACTTGCTCTGGAGAGTCCTGGTGCACAGCCACGCCCCGTGCGCCATGGGGGTGGCGCGGAATTGGTCCGCGAAGCATATCCCGTTTTGTGTGGGCTGTCAATGCACTGAAAAGAAGTGGTTTACACAAGTTGTAAACGTGATTTTTGCATTTTTCGGATCCGCAGAACGCAAGGGAACCGTTCGAATGGCAGTTGTAGAAACGAACTCCTTCCGAAAAGATTTTGGCCGGTTGTGAGGGGAATCCTGAGCGCTTTGCGCATTACCACACAGGAGAGCAGTCGTTCCCCGGCACGGCCCGCTTGAGGGGAGGTCGGCCGGGGGCTCTTTCAACGCTGCCTCCGCCAAACCATTCAAAGGAGTCCCTATGTGCTGCAAGTGGTTGCGACAGCTCTCCTGCATGCTCGCTCTGCTGACGGCCGCAATGGCGGCCCAGGCTGAGGACCTGCACCTCAAAAAAAATATCTCGGTTGGCGGCAACGTAGTTTCGAGCAGCGAGACCTCCATCAAAGGCGCGCGCACTCGTGACGTGAATCAGGGTCCCGGCGGCGCCATGGTCACGCTCCGGCAGTGCGATCTGAAGCGCACGGTCACTCTGAATGACCAGGCGCAAAGTTACCTGGTCGTGAACGATCCGCAGGATGATGCGGCGGCACGCGCTGCCGCTCTGGTGACGGGCGCTCCGGTTCCAGAACAAAAGAAAACCGGGGGACACGTCGAGATCACATCGACCATCACGGATACCGGCGAGCGCAAGCAGATGTTCGGACTCAATGCGCGTCACCTGAAAACAAAGGTGGTTGAGAAATCTTCCGACGACGCCTGCTCAAAGGTCGACCAAACGTTTGAAGTGGACGGCTGGTATGCCGACTTGGGGAAGGAGAATGCCAGTTGTGGCGCCTCCATGGCACCTCCGGTTCGTCAGGGTCAGGGATGCCAGGACGCGGTTGTTGAGCACCACAGCGGCAGCGGTAAGCCGGGCTATCCGCTGGTGCAGAACGTTACCATGCATAACCCGGACGGGACTTCGATGGTGGTAAGCATCAACGTCACCGAAGTCAGCAAGCAGCCTCTCGATGCGGCCTTGTTCGACGTGCCAGCCAGCTATAAGCAGGTGAATACGTTCGCAGATTTGCAAGGGCTGTCGCAGATTCCGCAGGGTGTTCCCCAACCGCAGGCTGCGGGACAGAGTTTCGCGCCTCAGGGTCAGCCGGGCGGATCGTACGGCGGTGCAGCGGCCGGCGGCGCGATGAGCCAGCAGATGATGTCACAGTATGCGGCTCAGGCCGGCGGTATGGGGAACATGGCAGCGATGATGCATCCGGGTGGAACCAATCAGCCCGGCAGTGCACCGATTGCCGCCCCTCAGGCCCTGGGACCGAAAGCGCCGGGCAAGATCCGGATCGGTGTAGCTCCTCCGGACGCACAGGTTGGCCAGGGCTCCAACGCGCAAGCCGATTACAGCACGCCGATTCGAAACGCGATGATCCTGCTGATGAACGGCCCGGCAGTGGAAATTGCTGCACTTGATTCCCGGGTCGCCATGCAGTTGCAGGCGGAAGCCCAGCAGAAGCAATGTGATTACATCCTGATGTCGAGCGTGGCGGTGAAGCATCCGCAGAGCGGCGGCTTCGGCAAGTTCGCAAAATTCGGCGGCATGGCAGCGAGCATGACGCCAATGGGAGCGATGGCACACGGCATGGGCGGTGCGATGGCGGCGAGCGCGGCTTCGGCAGCAGCGTCGGCGGCCGCACAGTCCGCTCAGCAGCAGTCCATGAACCAGGTCATGAGCCAACTCTCCGGGTTCAACGGGCAGATCAAGCAGAAAGACGATGTCACCGTGCAGTATCAGCTCACGCAAACCGGACAGAGCGCACCGCTCGTGCAGAATGCTTTGCAGGGGAAGGCGAAGTCGGACGGCGAAGACGTTCTAACGCCGCTGTTACAACAGACGGCGAACACCGTGCTCACGCAAGTGAGCGCAAAGAAGTAGACGCCAAGTGAAGAGGGCGGAGCGTTGTGGGGAGACGCTTCGTCCTTTTTTCGTCGGAAGGGCAACAGGGGATCAAACGCTGCGAACGGGGTGAGCCATGGGCGCGAATAATCGGACTCTTACGATTCTAGGCGGCGTGGTGCTGGTGGTCATTGCACTCGCCGGTTGGGGACTGAAGGCGATGCTGACGCGTCCGAAAACTCCGCAGGAGATGATGGAGGAGTATGCGCGGCAAGCCCAGGCGCAAATGACGCTAGCCCAGAAACAAATGGTGCAAGCTCAGGCACAGGCCCAGGCACAAATGGCGCAAGCTCAGGCGCAAATGTTGGGCGCTCGCGCAAACAGTACGCCTTCAAACCAAGGGCCCACCGCAACTCCGCTTCCCCCGCCAGCCTTCACCATCAAGGGTGACGTTATGGCGCAAGCCTTCCGTAACGGGAAGCTGCCCTCTCCGTTGCCGCAACCCACTGGCACTCCGGAACAAGCAGCCGCTGAACTGGCAAAACGTGTTATGGCCGAAGATGAGCAGTCAACGGCTGCACTGCTCACGGCCGTGCAGATGTCCGGATTCAGCGTGCGAGGCGATAACGGCGCGCTGGCCTACGAGTCTGTCAAGCCCGGGCAAGGGATCGTGATTGATGCCTGGGAAGTAGCGGCCTTGTCCAAGCTGTTCGGCGACGGTGGGATGCAGATCAAGCTGACGGATCTAAGCAACGCGTTCGCAAGCACTTTCCCGTCACTCAAAAACGCGCCGGTGGCTAAGCTGTTTGTGGACGGCATTCGAGGCGCGGCACAAGGGAACCAGCCAGCAATGCGCTTTTGGGCTGATTTCATTGCCGAGCTCGGGAGACAGTCCCGGCCGCACTACGACCTGCTCGCGCCATATGTCGATACCGAGAAGGTCGATCTAGATGTGATCCAAGTGTCACTGATTCTCCGCCGCCTCGCGGCGGACTTAATGATCCAGGACAGGAGCAAAAACCAGAAGGGGAAATTGGCTCCGGCTGGCGAACGGGACTGGACGTCTGCGCGATGGGAACCTGCGTCGTATGACGTCGAAGGTGCAAGGCGGCCGTACATCGAGGATGCCGTCTGGCACCCGGAGCATGGCGCGAGGTTTATGCTCATACAAGAAGGAGGCGGATCACAGCGGCCCTGCACGATATCGGAAGTGGGGAGCCAGATCCTAGATACAAACGCATACGTGGCGGGAAAGCTCTTCGACGCGTTCCTCGAGTATTTGGAGCATTCGGAAATTGAGGCCGCGGGAAAATATGGGAACGCAACAACGAAAGCCAATGCCGTGCTCGCGCTCATCAAGCTCCTCGCTTACTACGCGTGCCTGGAGACGGATGTCACGATTAGTGGAAACCCGCCCCTGGTGCGGAGCAAGACCGTCTATAGCAATGGGGAGCGACGCACGCTGACGGGCACGGTGCGCGAAAACACCAAGAATTGGCAAGCCGTGAATTGCGCTCGGATCGCGCTGAACGGCGTGAACCTGGATATCAGCCTGCCCAACGATGGCCCGGTGGAGGGGGTAAAGACGCAATGGATGCTCAAGAGTGGCGGTATGAGCGTCAGCGGCAACCAGATCACTTACCCGATTGTCGAGTTCGTTTTTCCTGACGGCACTCCCCTCATACAGACCGCCATGGTCCCGGTCAGCAACGCCGCCTCGCCAAAAACCAACGAGGAAGGTCAAACTACAATCGACATCGAAGGCGTCAAGCAGAGAGAGCAGTTGAGGAACCCGGTGCCCGTGATGAAGCAGGCGGAGGTCAACTTCAGCGTTGCGCCCAAGGCGGTCACCATGAAACAGGACATTATTGATGCGCTGGGAAACACTGTGGCGTTCAACAAAAGCCTGCTCGCCAACCCGCTCACCATTATCGTTGGGGGGCTGGTGGAAACAGTGCTCCGCAGCAATCTCCATCTCTCCAAGACGCTCACCATCCCGGTGAAGGACTGGGTATCATGCGATGGCGGTTGGGGCGGGACCATCAGCTATACGACGACCACTCAAACTACTACGACCGGTGGCGATACTTACGGTCCGTGGACCAATTCTCGAGAGGAAACGACGGTAAACACGATCACGTTACGGGGAGAGCCAGGGGTCGCAACTGGCTGGAGTGGATCGTCGCATGGCACGTTCTCGGCTGTTTACGATCTGGAAGACACCAATGTCATCGTGAATCCACCGGTCAAGCTGTTTCGTGGGGCCGTACACACCATACAAGACAAACAGACCGCTTCCGGCGACGGAGAGACTACGGTCGACATCCAGGCCCGCGACGACGGTCGATTTACCCTGCAAACGAAGGGAGCCAATTTCCCGGGCAAGGAGACTTGGCAGACCCGTTGCACTGGCGAGTGCCCCAAGACCACGGCCGCGATCAATAAGGAGTCCTCAATCGTGGCTACCGTTCAAGGGCTGACAGTAACCACGAACAAAGTAGATCCTGATCAGCAGGGAGTGCTCTCCGGCAGCGCCACGCTCGAAAATACTCCCTCCCAGGGGGCAACCACAAAAATCACCTGGAACCTGGATATGTGCCAAGGCGGAAAGTAACGAAGTAAGAGGAATTGGGAAATTGGAAATTGGAAATTTGTAATTTGGTAATCGGGTAATTTGTAATTCGAAAACGACAGGCAGTTCTGCCCATGAAATTACAAATTACCAAATCTCCCAATTCCCCAATTTCTCAATGTCCGCCGTAGGTTGCTCTCCGAATGAATTCGCCGGCTCCGGGGCGGCCCAGGAACTGATTCCCTTCTACGACAACTTGCCCGCGCGAGAGCACGACGTCGGGCATGCCGGTAACTTCAATTCCTTCGAACATCGAGTAGTCGACGCGCATGTGGTGCGTTTTGGCGCTGATGGTGTGTTTGCGGTCGGGATCGAAGATGACCAGGTCGGCGTCGCTGCCGATGGCGATCGTGCCCTTGCGCGGGTACAGGCCGAAGAGCTTTGCCGGCGTGGTCGACACCAGTTCGACGAAGCGGTTCACGTTGAAGCGTCCTTTGGCAACGCCGCCCGAGTAGATCAGGCTCATGCGGTGCTCGATGCCGGGCCCGCCGTTGGGGATCTTGGTGAAGTCGTCTTTGCCGAGTTCTTTCTGCTCCTTGAAGCAGAACGGGCAGTGATCAGTGGAGACCACCTGCAAGTGATCCTGCTTGAGGCCGTTCCACAATTTTTCCTGGTGCCACTTTTCGCGCAGGGGCGGCGTGAAGACATACTTCGCCCCTTCAAAGCCGGGCGCGTCCATGTTTTCCAGAGATAGATAAAGATATTGTGGACAGGTTTCGGCGTAGACGGGGAGGCCGCGATCGCGCGCTTCGCGGACTTTTTCGAGCGCATCGTTACAGCTTAAGTGCACGATGTAGACCGGTGCGCCGGCCATCTCGGCTAAAGCAATCGCACGCGATGTGGCTTCCGCTTCGGCGGTGGTGGGACGTGTGAGCGCGTGATACTTGGGAGCCTTCTTCCCTTCCGCCAGTGCCTGCTGCACGATCACGTCGATGGCACTGCCGTTTTCCGCGTGCATGCAGACCAGGCCGCCGTTCTTCGCCGTGGCACGAAAAGCTTTGAAGATGCTGGCATCGTCGAGCATGAAGACGCCGGGGTAGGCCATGAACAGCTTGAAGCTGGTGACGCCTTCGCGGACCAGGGCGTTCATTTCTTCCAGCTGGGCGGCGCCCAGGTCGGTGATGATGCAGTGGAACGCATAATCACTGACGGCCTTGCCGGAGGCTTTCTGCATCCAACTGTCGAAGGCAGTGCGCAGGGTCTGGCCCTTGTACTGGATGGCGAAGTCGATCAGCGTGGTGGTGCCACCGAACGCTGCGGCTCGCGTGCCGGTTTCGAAATCGTCGGCGCTGGTGGTGCCGCCGAAGGGCATGTCGAGATGCGTGTGCACGTCGATGCCCCCGGGCAGAACGTATCTGTTGGTCGCGTCGATGATCTTTCTGGCATTCTCGCGCGGGAGGGTTTTCCCGATGGCCTCGATCTTGCCGCCGCTGATGGCGATGTCGCTGGGGTAGGTGTCGGTCGCCGTGACTACGCGGCCGTTGATGATGAGGGTATCGAAGCCCATTAGACCTTCCTCCGATGAAAAGCGAAGCAGGCATTTTATGCTAAACTGCCCCACCTTCGGGCTTCCTCTGTGTCCCTCCGTGTCCTCCGTGGTTCAAGATTCTTCTCAACCACAGAGGACACTGAGGGTCACAGGGAAAATCGCTACCATTGATTGAGGTATGTATGCAGTTCGGAATCACGATCAAACCTGACATGACGGTGGAGCACATCGTTGCGTTGACGCGGCAGGCGGAAGAGGCCGGCTTCGAGTACGGATGGATCTTCGATTCGCACGTGCTGTGGCTCGAGCCGTATCCGATGCTCACGCTGATGGCGGCCAATACCAAAAAGATGAAGCTGGGGCCGTGCGTCACCAATCCGGCGGTGCGCGACCTGACCGTGACGGCGAGTCTGTTTGCCACGCTCAACCTGATTTCTGGTGGGCGGATGCAGGTTGGCATCGGCCGCGGCGACAGTTCGCGTCGTGTGCTAGGCAAGAAGCCGGTGGGAGCGGGTGATCTGGAGCGGGCGATCAAGACGCTGCGCGAATTGATGTCGGGCAAGGAAATCGATTATGAAGGGCAACCGACGCGTTTGACGTGGGCGCAGGTGCCGCCGCCGATCTGGGTAGCGGGCTACGGGCCGAAGGTGCTCGAAATGGCGGGACGGGTTGGGGACGGAGTGATTCTGCAGTTCGCCGATCCCGATCTGATCGAGTGGTGCCTGGGCTTTGTGAAAAAGGGTGCAGAGGCGGCCGGGCGTGACTACAAGAAGATCGAAATCATGGCGGCCGCCCCGGTGTGGATTTCCGATGACCTGCAGCTTGCGCGCAAGCAGGTGCGCTGGTTTCCGGCGCTGGTGTCGAACCACGTGGTGGATTTGCTGTCGCGATATAAGCCGGAAGAGCTACCCCCGGCGCTGACGTCGTACGTGAGCAACCGCGGCGGGTACGATTATCAGCAGCATTGCGAAGTCGACAGCAGCAATTCGAAGTTCGTCACCGATGACATCGTCGACCGTTTCTGCGTGGTGGGATCGGCGGAGGCACATCGCAAAAAGCTTCGCAAGCTGGCGGAACTGGGAGTGACGCAATTTAATGTCTACCTGATGTGCGGAGAGGAAGAGGCGACGCTGGAGGCGTATCGGAAGGAAATTTTGCCGGCGTTTCAGCGGTCAGCGGTCTAGGAACCGCGTCGATCCGTGGGAGAAGTTCTCTTTCGCTGCTCTGGGCACGAAAACGCTAAGGGTGGACCAGCAGGGCGATGCCTTGCGCTTCGGGAAAGTGCAGCTGTTTTTCACCCGGAAAAATCGGGTTTTGCTCCACTGCCTTTGCAAAACTCTGGATTACCTTCACAACGTGGCCGTCCGAAAATTCCCTCTGACAACGACCGGCCGCACCAATCAGTAACGCTTTCACAAGCGCATACAAGATTCCCATTTTCAGATATTCGCTAAACGGATCCGTGGGATTGCCCCGCGGATCGACACCATAGGGAAACCGCGTCCGGAAGATGTAGTTTACGAGATAGTTCTCCATGATGAACGGGTGCTCTTGCATGAAGGGTTGGTAATAGCGGGCAGTGGCATCTTCATAAAACGGGATGCAGTCTTCGATGGAAGCACCGGCGTGGTAATGAATGGCTTCGAGGAAATCTTGCACGCATTCACGGAGGCGAGCGTGGCTCGGGTCGGTGATCTGGAGATACTGCGCCGTCATTTCGAGCACCACTTGCAGCTGCGGCGCGGTTTGCATAGGCATGCCGTCCATCGCCGGGCGGAGCGTGCCCTTGGCAATGAACTCGGCGAACTCGGACAGCAACTGAGGCGTCCATTCAAGCTGCTGGCTCCGCGTGATTTCGTTCAAGCGCTTGCAGAACATTCCCAACAGAAATAGACGCTGCCAGAGTGGATAGGCACGGTCTCGGAGCAATAACAAAGTGAACTCGCGCACTTCCCAAAAAAACCGATGAGGACTCCCGTTGGCGCGGGCTCGCTGATTTCCCATTCCGGTGAAAGGATGGTAGCGAGGAAAGCTGCCAATCGCGGCATCGTCGGACGGAATGAGTTCTGGATTAAGGAGCACTAATCTGGCCGCCTCCGGGCACGAGAGCAAGAGCGTCGTTTCACGCAAACCGTCAATCCGTTGTGTCAGGCGCGGGTAGTTCGCGCAGATATCCGGCAAGTAAAAGTCGCCATGCGCTTGCTGGATGCCGCACAAACGGTTCGGCGACAGGAAAGGGCAGGTATATGACGCCGTGAGCCGGATCCGGGCATATCGAGAGTCGCTGGCGTCGCTAACCGGCAGCAAATGCTGCATTCGAGCCTGAAACGCTGGTGCGGATCGATACTTCTCATACGTCGCCCGGTCGATCACCACGTCCAGGCCGTGGCAGCATGTGTCCTCGCAATCGGACCCAAGGCATCGGAATGCTTTGGCGTATTGCGGGCGAAGGTGATCCAGCATTGTGAGTTCTTCTTAAGAAATCATGCGAGCGAGCGCCCGCCTCAGACTCACGAGCAAGGCAAATGCCAAATCTCGTATTCCCACTGGACAAATGGATATACGTCGGGAAGAGTGTGACTAAAGTAGAGGGGAGAAACACTGGTATCGCTTTATCGATTAGCGCCAATTCCTGAACGCAAAACAGGATGCGCCCATGAAGCGGAGGTCTTCCGTGATGAGTGCTGCAAGCAATCTGCGGTTTCTACTGCGACGCCTCAGCAATCGGCATCTCCGAGATGCGCTGAGTTTTCATGAGCGCATAGTAGCTCACGAACGACACTGCAAATCCCACGAACCAGGAATAGTCGTAGAGAGGCCGGAGAGCAGGCACAACCAGGCCGATGAGGGCCGTTCCTGCTCCCGCGGCCAGGGCGATGAGAGCCGACCAGTTAAAGCCGTGCCGGTACTCGTAGGCTCCGCCGCGCAGGTAGAGGTCTTCCAGTTGAAGTTCGCGGCGCCGGATCACGAAGTAATCGCAGATCATAATTCCCGCCACCGGGCCCAGCAATGCCGCATAGCCGCCCAGCCAACCCAGGATGAATGTCTTGTAATTGGCCAGCAGCTTCCACGGCATCAGTGCGATTCCCATAAAGCAGGTGATCACTCCGCCCGTGCGAAAGCTGATACCCCGTGGCCATAGATTCGAAAAATCATTGGCGGGCGAGACTACATTCGCGCCGATGTTCACGTTGAGGGTTGCGAGCAGGATTGCCGCCAGCGAGATCACGACTGCCACCGGCGAATGAAACCGCGCGAGCAGTTGGACCGGATCCCAGATGGCGGTGCCGTAGATGACGACTGTCGCCGAGGTCACGAGAATGCCGATCAGGGAGTAGAGCGTCATCGTGGTCGGCAGGGCGAGAGCTTGTCCGATCACCTGCTGGCGCTGGCTGCGGGCGAAGCGGGTGAAGTCGGGGATGTTGAGTGACACCGTTGCCCAGAAACCTACGGTTGCGTTCAATGCTGGAATCAGGAACTTGAGAAAATCCGAAAAGCTTCTGAAACGCGACGGAGCCGAGAGCATGGGACCAAATCCACCTGCGGTTTTGTAGGCCCAGCCCAGCAGCAGCAGTCCGACCGCCAGCAAAACCGGCGCGCTGATGCCCTGCAGGAAACGAATGTATTCGATGCCTTTCAGGATCACGGCAAGGTTGATAAGCCAGAACGCCAGGAAGCACATTGCGGTTCGGTGCTCGACGTGGACCCATCCGGGAAACAGAATCGCGAGCAGGCTGCTTACGGCTTCCCCGCCCACCCAGGTCTGAATTCCGAACCATCCGCAGGCCACCAGAGCGCGCAGGACGGCGGCGACGTTTGCGCCCAATACCCCGAATGACGCCCGGGCCAGCACGGGGAATGGCACGCCGTAGCGGGCGCCGGGATGCGAGTTCAGCAGCATGGGGATCAGCACAATCGTGTTGCCCAGAAAAACCGTCAACACCGCCTGCTTCCAGTTCATGCCTCCCTGGATGAGGCTGGCGGCCAGCATGTAGGTCAGGATATTCACCGACATCGATATCCACAGCGCGGCGTAATTGTAGGTACTCCAGTGGCGCTGGGCGGGAGTAGTGGGGGCGAGGTCGGGGTTGTAGAGCGGGCTGTTTTGAATTCGGGAAAGATCCATAGAGTCGGGTATCAGGTCACAGGTGACAGGCCACGGGTCACAGCGAGAAACGAAAAAACCACTTAGTTAACTGGATGTTCATCCCGTCGTGGGTTAGGCGTCCATCGACAGCCAATTGAAAGCTATCCGAGCCACCCAAAACCACCATAGCGTTCCGAAAAACCCAAATCAAAATAGCGGGTGGCCGAAGCGCCAAGCAATCGCCACGAGAAGGATACCAACTGGAAATTCGCTCACGGCCACCGGCAACCATTCAAAGTCACGGACAGCAGTCGCAACGCATCCGGCGAGATGCAGAAGTGGCAGGATATAGAACCAGCGCGGGTCCAGCAAAACTCCCACAAGCCGTCTTGCGCTCATCCTCAATCCGCCGCCGCCGCTCTCCCCGTCTGCGCCGTCAAAGGCTCATACGTTTCGGGCCGGCGGTCACGGAAGAACTGCCAGGTTCTCCGAACCTCGGTGATCATATCGAGATCGAGATCGGCGACGACCACCTCGTCTTTGTCACGGCTGGCTTGCGCGATGATCTTGCCTCGCGGATTGCAGAAGTAGCTCTTGCCGTAGAACTCGCCGATGCTCCAGGGCTTCTCGGTGCCGACGCGGTTGATGGCTCCGACGAAATATCCATTGGCCACGGCGTGCGCGGGTTGCTCGAGTTCCCATAAATACTCGGACAGGCCCGCGACTGTGGCCGAGGGGTTGAAGACAATCTCGGCGCCGTTCAATCCCAAGATGCGGGCGCCTTCCGGGAAGTGCCGGTCGTAGCAGATGTAGACGCCGACCCGCGCGTACTTGGTTTCGAACACGCTGTATCCCAAATCGCCGGGCGTGAAGTAGAACTTCTCCCAGAAGCCAGGGTGCACGTGCGGGATGTGGTGCTTGCGATACTTACCCAGAAATTTCCCGTCGGCATCGATCACCGCCGCGGTGTTGAAATACAGCCCGGGCATCTGCTCCTCATACACCGGCACCACGATCACCATGCGATGCTTGGCGGCGATCTTCTGCATCAGCTTGGTGGTCGGGCCGTCGGGCACGCGCTCGGTCAGCTCATACCACCGCGGGTTCTGCTCGGCGCAGAAGTAGGGGCCGTAGAAGAGTTCCTGGAGGCACAGGATTTTGACTTTCTTCCTCGCGGCCTGCTCGATCATCTTCAGGTGCTTGTCGATCGTGGCCTTCTTGATGGCCGACAACGGCTGTCTGCCGTCCAGTGGAGTCTTCGCCTGGATCAGGCCGCAACGCACAACTCGCGCCATGGAGCACCTCCGGGGTGACAATATAGCACTCTGCCGTTTGCTATCATACGCGGCGTGCCGCGTCCCTTCCTCATTGATACCGACACAGGTTCCGATGATGCCGTCGCGCTGATCATGGCGTTGCGCGCGCCGGATGTTGAGGTAGTGGCGATTACCACCGTCGCTGGAAATGTTCCGGTGGAGCAGTCGACGCGCAACGCACTTTACGTCTTGGACCTCTGCAACGCGGAAGTTCCGGTTTACATGGGTGCTGACAAACCGGTGCTCCGCGTTTATCAGAACGCCACCTGGTTTCACGGACGGGATGGACTTGGGGATCACCATTACCCGAAGCCACGCGGGCGAGCGGAACAACTGCACGCGGCCGATGCCATCATTCAGATGGCCCGCGCTCATCCAGGACTGGTCGTCGTGACGCTTGCTCCACTTACCAACCTGGCGCTGGCGTTGGCGAAAGAACCTTCGATCATCGAGAACATCAGCCGCTGCGTGATCATGGGGGGCGCGCCTTGTTGCGAAGGAAATGTCACGCCGGCCGCGGAGTATAACATCTGGGTCGATCCGGAGGCTGCACGCATGGTCGTGCACAGCGGCATTCCCGTTGAATTAATTGGCTGGCACCTGTCGCGGGCCGATGCGGTAGTCAAAGAGCGAGATATTCGTCAGATACTGGAACTAGATACGGATGTGGCGCGCTTTGCCATCTTGTGCAACAGCCACGCCCGGGCGGCTTACAAGGTGCAGACGGGCGAGGACGGCATTTCCCTTCCCGATCCGATCGCGATGTGTCTGGCGCTGGATCCGTCCATCGGGACTTCGTGGAGTTCGCACTATCTTGATGTTGAGACCCAGAGTGAGCTTACGCGCGGCATGACCGTGGTTGACCGCCTGAACGTGGCCGAGGACGATCGGAATCGAGCGCAGTGGTCAGCGATCATTGCCAATGGTAAGAAGGCCCGGGTTTGCTGGACTCTGGATACTGCGCGCTGGAAGAACTCTTTGTTGGCGGCACTGCGTGGATAATCTTGAAACGCTGAGGTCGCAGAGAACTGCCGCAGAGGGAGCAGAGACCTTCTCCTCGAGCTTGAGGCGTCGACCCGGTTTTCGTTCTTTGGCCAGAACAATTTTGTTTTCTTAGGAGACTTACTTGAGAACAGATCGCAGTCGTTCGTCGCGGGGTGGCAGCCGGAGGGATTTTCTGCGCGGGAGCGTTGTCGGTGGCGTGGCCGTGGCGATGTATCCGGCGCTCGGTGCGGCCCGCGAGGTTGTCCCCAGCTCTGCAGTATCCGATGTCCGCTCCTTCGAATTCGACGAAGTGACCATCGACGATCTGCAGGAAGGCATGAAGTCGGGTAAATACACCGCCCGCGCGATCACGGAAAAGTATCTGAGCCGTATCCAGGCCGTTGACAAAAGCGGGCCTGCCCTCAATAGCGTGATCGAAGTAAATCCCGACGCGGCGGAGATCGCGGAGTCGCTGGATCGCGAGCGCAAGGAGAAGGGCGGGCGCGGCCCGCTTCACGGAGTTCCGCTGCTCATCAAGGACAACATCGATACGGCGGACAAGATGATGACGACCGCAGGCTCTCTCGCATTAGTGGGCGCGCCTAAACCGCCCAAAGACTCCTTCGTCGCCCAGCAGCTCCGCAAGGCCGGTGCCGTGATCCTCGGCAAAACCAACCTCAGCGAGTGGGCAAACATTCGTTCCAGCCATTCGTCCAGCGGGTGGAGCGGGCGCGGCGGTTTGACGCGAAATCCCTATGCCCTCGATCGCAATCCTTGCGGGTCGAGTTCAGGGACGGGAGCCGGGATCTCTGCCAATCTTGCGGCCGGCGGCATCGGGACCGAGACCGACGGCTCGATCGTGTGCCCGTCGTCGTCGAACGGGCTCGCAGGAATCAAGCCCACCGTCGGATTGGTCAGCCGCTCCGGCATCATTCCGATCTCGCATAGCCAGGATACGGCGGGCCCCATGTGCCGCACGTTGCGCGATGCCGCCATCATGCTGGGGGCGCTCACGGGGGTGGATCCCGAGGACGCTGCCACGAGCGCGAGCCAGGGAAAATCGCACACCGACTACACCACGTTCCTGGATGCGAATGGACTGAAAGGGGCGCGCATCGGGGTGGCGCGCAAATATTTCGGGTTCAGCGATGGCGTCGACGGCATCATGGCCGAAGCCATCGACGTGATGAAGCGGCAGGGAGCCACGATCGTTGACCCGGCCGACATCGAAACCTTCGGCAAATTCGACGAGTCGGAATCCCTGGTGCTCGACTACGAACTGAAGGCTGACATCGAGAAGTATCTGGCGCGGCTTGGCCCGTCTTCTCCGATGAAGAATTTGAAAGACCTGATTGACTTCAACAATCACAACGCCGCTAGAGAGATGCCCTACTTCGGCCAGGACGTCTTCCTCCGGGCGCAGACCAGAGGGCCGCTCACGACTCGTGAGTACATTGATGCGCTCGAGAAGAATCATCGCCTGACGCGCATCGAGGGCATCGACGCGTTAATGGACAAGTTCAAGTTGGACGCCCTGATCGCGCCCACCGGAGGTCCGGCGTGGATGACCGACCTGGTTACTGGAGATCATTTCGGCGGGGGCAGCTCCAATGCAGCCGCGGTGGCGGGATATCCGAACATCAACATCACCGCGGGATATATGTTCGGGCTGCCGGTTGGGATTTCGTTCTTCGGCCGGGCCTGGAGCGAGCCCACATTGCTGAAGATCGCTTACGGCTTCGAACACGCCACCCAGGCCCGCAAGCCTCCGAAATTTTTGCCAAGTGCGGACCTGAAGCCTTGAAGCGACGAGGATCCTATTGGAACCGAATACTCTTGATGGTGTTCGAGTACTCGGCCATTTCCCGCTCGGATTCTTCCAGGAAATCGAATCCGACCAGATAGTCGCCGATCACGGTGATGTAGCGCGCCTGATATTTTCCTGCCGCATTGATCAGCTCAACCCGCGCAAACTGGTGCCCGGAAATATTGAGCTCCTGCGGGCGCACCAGGACCTCGTTGTGCTTCCCTGAAATGAGGAGCTGGGCATGGTCGATGGGCTGGTCCATGGGCGGAATCCGGCGATGTGCCCAGATATTGATTCGCGGCAGCACCGGGCTCGCCAATGAATCGAGGCCGTCCGGAGAAGCCGCCAACAGGCTGTAACGTTCGGGCACGACTGGCGCAGGCTGCCCGGCGGGATCCGGCGGCGCGGCTGGCTTATCCTGTGCAGCCGATTTCGTAGACGCCCTTTTCGATGACCCGACCGCCATCCGGGTTCGCTCAATGTCTTCCTGAATCGCCTGCCGGTTGGCCGCGGTGCGGGCGGCATCGTTCAGCGTTTTCCAGCCAGCCGGCAGCTCGTAGGTGAATCTGAAGTACGGGGACTCGACGGTCGTTCCCGTCACTTTGACCGCATCCACCGCTACCCCGGAGGCCGGTTTCGCCGCTGATTGATCCGGAGTGGATTGATCCTGTGCAGCAGGGGACCCGGCTTTCGCAGGCTCAGTGGAGGCCGCTGGCTTATCCTGGGCGTTCAGGCTCAGGGCTGAGAAAACCGACAGAAAAATCAACACGTACCGGGAGAATTGCATCGTGCTCCTTCCTAGAAAGGTGAGGATAGCGACGGCTTTCCGAGGCTGTCAATGCAACTTGAGTAACCACCCGCCAATCATCGTTCTCGACCAGAGCGGCAAAGTGGGGGCAGTGCTCGAGCCGCACAGCGGCGGCATAGGATAGCCCAGGGCGTAAGCCCTGGGTTGAGATCAGCATCAACCACGAGTCCCGGAGGGACGACACTCCGCGATGGGGCGTGACCTCGCGAGCAACGACCCGCGAGCCTAGTCGTAATACTCCAGCCCGAGGTGGGTGATCAACTCCTCGCCGCGCAGGTGCCGCAACGTATTTTTCAGCTTCATGAGCTGGATGAACAAGTCGTGCTCGGGATACAGACCGGGCGCGGTCATCGGGCTCTTGAAGTAAAAGCTCAGCCATTCCTGAATGCCCAAACCCTTCAGCTCCGCCGTGCGCTGGGCGAGATCGAGGAACAACACCAGATCAAGCACGATCGGCGCGGCCAGGATCGAATCGCGGCACAGGAAGTCGACCTTGATCTGCATGGGATAGCCGAGCCATCCAAAGATGTCAATGTTGTCCCAACCTTCTTTATTATCACCGCGAGGCGGATAATAGTTAATGCGAACCTTGTGGGTAAAGTCACCGTACAGATCCGGGTACAGATCGGGCTGCAGGATGTGTTCAAGGACGGAGAGCTTGGACTCCTCCTTGGTCTTGAACGAGCCGGGATCCTCGAGCACTTCGCCGTCCCGGTTGCCCAGGATGTTTGTCGAGAACCATCCGGCAAGGCCGAGCATCCGGGCCTTGAATCCGGGCGCAAGGATGGTCTTGATCAGGGTCTGGCCGGTCTTGAAGTCCTTGCCGCAGATGGGAGCTTCGTGCTCGCGCGACAAATCGTGCAAGGCCGGCACATCGACGGTGAGGTTCGGAGCGCCGTTGGCGAAGGGCACGCCTTCCATGAGCGAGGCGTAGGCGTAGATCATCGAGGGCGGAATGTTCTCGTCGTTCTGCTGGAACGCCTTCTCGAGCGCTTTCACCGACTGATGAACAGCGGTCGGCTGGATGAAGCTCTCGGTCGATCCGCACCAGATGGTGATGAGGCGCGAGGCGCCTGAGGATTTCCTGAACTCGCGGATGTCCTCACGCACCTGCTCGGCGAGTTCCATCTTGTTCTTGCCCTTCTTGACATTGGGTCCATCGATCTTCTTGACGTAGTTGTGGTCGAAGACAGCCTTGCGCGGCGTGATCTTTTGGAGAAAGGGCTTGATCTGCTCGAGCAGGTAGCGGTCAAGCACGCCGGCGTTGGTCGCGGCGTCGAACATGTTGTCTTCGAAAATATCCCAGCCAGTGAAGACCAGGTCGTCGAGGTTGGCGAGCGGAACGAATTCCTTGATCTTGGGCGAGCGGCCGTCGGTCCGCTTTCCCAGGCGGATGGTGCCCATTTGCGTGACGGACCCGATGGGCTTGGAAATGCCTTTGCGGATCGCCTCGACGCCTGCGACAAAGGTGGTGGCCACGGCCCCCATGCCGGGGATCATGACGCCGAGCTTTCCCTTGGCGGGCTGCAGATTGCCGTAAGAGGTTTTCTTCTCGCTGCGTACTTCCTTCACTGCGTCTTTTACTTCAACCCGCGGCTTCGCGGACTTCGACCGTTTCGCCATAATGTGGCTGCTTCCTTATTTGTCTGAATGATGTAAGGCAAACGGATATGTTCTCGCATCGTGGCAGGGTTTGGCAATATTCCGAACCTGAGCGGGGGCAGGCGCGGGTTGATGCGCGGAATATGGGGATTAAAGTGCGCGGCGAGACGGCTGGAACTGCACTCCATTACTTCGTAATAGCTTATGGGCTCACGCCCATCGCGCAGGGTACCGTCCCAACGGGACTCGCGCTCATTGCCTCGCCTCACCCAGGGCTTACGCCCTGGGCTAAATGTATGTCGCGGCTTCGCGGCTTGGGCTCCCATGAGTAGCGACAATCGGTCGAACGACAATTCTACTTCTCCAACTCCACAGTCTTGACCGGCACATCCCAGTGCGCCTCGAGGATCGCGAAGCGGCGTTGTTCTTCGTGCTGGTAGGCGTCCTGGTCCGGGAAGAGCTGTTTCTTGAGCGCGTCTTCGTCGAAGGCTTCGTTGGCGACCGCGGCGTTCTTGAAGACGATGGTGACGCGGTAGTCCCAGCGGCCGTCTTCGGTCGAGTGGTAGCGCGGCTGGTCCATCCAGACTTTAACCATGCGGCCCATGTCGACCTGTTTCTTCAGCAAGGGATAGTGATTCTTCTTGAACAGTTTCAGGAATTCCTCGGCGTATCCCCATTTGGCTTTGTAGTAGTACTCCACCACAAAGGGTTTGTCGGCAGACGAAGCGGTCTGGGCTTCGGTCGCGAAGGGAGCGAGGATGGCGGCGGCGAGAATTAATGCGGCAAGGGCGCGGGACACAGGACCTCCTGGGCAGTGGAATTTCATGCTTGTACACTGTTGCGGCGCAATCGTCAAAGAGCAAAAGCGGCGAGACTTCATTCGCCGCCCGCCGGAGGAACATTGTCTGAACCGATCACCGAGGAGCGGCAAATTCATGCGCTGTTCGATGCCGGAGACCGCGCGCTGATGGCGGCCGACGTTGCGGCGCTGGCAGAGATCTTTGCCGACGATTACGTGCAGTACGATCCGTCGGGTCAGCCATTCACCAAGCAACAGGTGCTTGAGAGCTTGCGCACCAGCACTGTACGGTATCCCTCGATTGTTTCAACGGGGCGCCGCATCCGGCTCTTTGACGACTTTGCGATCGTGCACGGATCAGAAGACGACATCGTCGAGAGCGACGGCCAGCGCTTCCCTGCGCGTTATCTCTATATGGATGTGGTTGTGAAACGGAATGGACGCTGGCAGATTGTTGGGTCGCTCCTGGCGAAGCCAGACTTAAGCTGACGGTCGTTGCCCAAAATCCTAACCACAGGGGACACAGGGTTACACGGAGGAAATCCCTGTGTCCCCCTGTGTCCTCTGTGGTGAAGATCTTGATTATTCGCTCGCGCGCATCCGGTTCTGCCAGTGAGACCACACAAACCATCCCACGGCGGCCACGAGGACAACGCCGATCACTGCGTCAAACTGATGGAAATATTTGCCCAGGCTCCGCCAGTTTTCTCCGAGCTTCATTCCGAAGTAGGCGAGCGCTAAGCACCACGGCCATGATCCCAGAAACGTGTAGATGTGAAACTTGCCGCGCGGCATCCGGGCGACACCGGCGGGCAACGCGATAAAAGTGCGGATCACGGGCAGGAGACGGCCGATAAACACGGCGGCTTGTCCCCAGCGTTCGAAAGAAGCGGTCGGCCCATTCGAGTTCGCGGCGGCCCATCAGAATCCAGCGCCCGTAGCGCTCGACCAGCCGGCGGCCTCCGTAGCGTCCGATCTCGTAGGCGACCAGCGAGCCGAGATTGCAGCCGATGGCCCCGGCGGTCGCGACCCACAGCAAGCGCATCGAGCCTTCGTACACCAGGTAGCCGGCAAACGGCATGATCAACTCGGACGGTAGCGGGATGCACGCCGACTCAATCGCCATCAGCAATGTGATGCCCGCGTAGCCGGTGGCGCCAACCACTGATTTGATGAAGACGAACAATACCGCAAGAAGTTTTTCCGTCATGAATGAGCACGCCCGAGGATTCTGTGATTTTCAACTCCGCGGAACAACCCGCAGAGACATGAGATGCAGAGGCTCAGCCAGTTTAACGGGAAAAGTTAGAACGAACCTTCCTGGGTGAAGGTAAAGCCCGGGAGCGACGCTCCGTTGGCAGATTTCGCAACTTTCACTTTCACCGTCGGCGCATCCGGGGCGGTGACCTCCGCGGGGCGCAGCACCGCATACTGCGCGAATACTTCGCTGTACACCTTGGTGACCAGATAATCCTGGCCGCTCGTGTCCTGACGCCAGACTTGCCCCAATTGGATGGATTTAACGGCCACGAAGATTTTCCTGAGTTGCGAAGATGGTTCCAGAGTACCGAGCACACTCGCGGGCGTCAATGGAACGAATAGACATGTCCTCGGATGGCGGGGGCAGCGGCGAGCTAGAGCTAAGAGCACCGGGCTTCCGCAAATTCGCTGGCAGGTCAGCGCGACCTGTTTTTGTTACCATTTACGTTTCCTGCAGGAGAGCTCATGGCACGGGGAGTGGTTCCGCGACAGCCGGCGAAGTCGGGCAAGCAGGCGGGGGTTCGGGTCGTTCGAGGACGGTCGGTTCGGCTTCAGACCAACAAAACTCTCGGGAAGAGAACCTCGGCTGTCCGGCCTCCGAAGAAAACTGCATCGGGCCGGTCGAAATCTCGTGTTCCCAGGGGCTACAATCCGATTGCTCCTGAGCGGGTGCAGGCGATCCTGAAGCACCTCGACGCCCTTTATCCCGAGGCGGTGTGTGCCTTGCATCACAACACTGCCTGGGAATTACTGGTGGCAACCATTCTCTCGGCGCAATCCACCGATGCCAACGTGAACCGGGTCACGCCTGTGCTATTCGCGAAGTATCCTACGGTGCAGGCGTTCGCGGCGCTCGAACCTGAACAACTTGAGCCCGACGTGCGTTCCACGGGATTTTTCCGCAACAAGTCGCGGTCGGTGGTGGGCGCGGCCAGGAAAATCGTGGCGGACTTCGGCGGCGAGGTTCCACAGGAAATGGACCAACTCCTCACCCTGCCGGGCGTTGCCCGCAAGACCGCAAACGTTGTGCTCGGCTCGTGGTTCAAGAAAGCGATTGGCGTGGTGGTCGACACGCACGTGCATCGCATCTCGCGGCGCTGGGAGTTCACCAGCAATGACGATCCGCAGAAGATTGAGAGAGACTTGATGAAGATCATCCCGGCGGATCGTTGGATTTTGTATTCGCACCAGGTGATCCATCACGGGCGGAATTTGTGTGTTGCGCGCAAGCCGAGGTGCGCGGATTGCCCGATTGAGCCGCAGTGCCACGCCGAGGACAAGACGTGGACGACGGTGGAAGTGCACAAAGGCGCGAAGGGTTAGCCGCCGAAACGCGAGGTCCTGTCGCTGCGTTCAGGATGACAATATCTTCTGGGGTTTTTGAAAGGGTGTGGGCAAGCTTCCGAATTTCCTTCGCAAGGAGTTCCATGCGCGCGTTGAATGCACTTGCAATTCTTATGATCACAAGCACCGTTGCCGTTTCCCAAACGCTCCCCGCCCCGCAGGCGGTTACCGATCCGAAGCAGATTGCCAGCAAGCCCAACGCACAGGTGGAGAAGAACCTGTCGATCGAGAAGTTGTACATGACGCGGCAGGTGGGCGCGGCGGACTGGTCGCCGGACGGCAAGCAGATCGTTTTCGTCTCCAATATCAGCGGACGAAATAATCTGTGGCTGGTTGCGGCTGAGAGTGGCTGGCCGACCCAGTTAACGGTGAGCGATCAGCGGCAAACCTCGCCCGCGTGGTCGCCGGATGGAAAGTGGATCGCCTACCAATCGGATTATGACGGCGATGAGCAGTGGGACCTCTTCATCGTCTCGCCCAAAACCGGGCAGGTCGTCAACCTGACCAACACCCGCGAGATTGCGGAGATGGGCCCCACCTGGTCGCCGGACGGGCGCTACCTGGCCTATATGGTGAAGCCCAAAACGTCTTCGGCCGTCGAGATCGACGTGTACGACATGGTGATGCGCAAGATCCAGCACATCACTAGCGATACTCCGAAGGATAAGCGGAATACCCGCCCCATCTGGTCGAAGGATGGAAAGTCGATTGTTTATACGCAATCGCAGGCTAAGGGCACGGACTCTAACGTGTTCATTGCCGAACTGGCCACGGGAAAGAGTTCCCTGCTGAGCGAGCACACGGGCGAGCACCTCTACGCCGCCGACGACATTTCTTCCGATGGCAGGAAGATCCTCATCACTTCCAACTCCGACAACGGGTACCAGAATGTCGGGCTGATCGATGTCGCGGGCAAGAAAGTTTCGTGGCTCACCAAAGACAAGTGGGAGATCAACGGCGGAAACTTTTCGCCGGACGGCAAGAAAGTAACCTGGACCGCGAATGTGGATGGCAATACGGACATCTATGTCCATGATTTCGCGACCAACAAGACATCCTCCCTGCCCTTGCCCAAGGGCGTAAACGATCTTGCCGGACGTTCTACCAGCTTCACCAGGGACGGATCGCGCCTGCTCTACCACCACAACGGTCCAACCGCTCCCAACGACTTGTGGGTGCATTCCATGGCGACCGGCAAGTCGCATCAGGTCACGCATTCTCTGGTCGCTGGCATGCGCGCCGAGGATATGGTCGAGCCGTTCCTCGCGCATTACCCGAGCAAAGACGGCAAGTGGACCATCTCCGCGTTCGTCTATGTTCCATACAATCTGCCGCGCAACGGGCAGCACCCGGCGATCGTCTTCGTACACGGCGGCCCGGCTTCGCAGACGGTCAATTCATTCAACCGTTTTGTGCAGCATGTGGCGAACCAGGGATACATAGTGATCGCGCCGAATTATCGCGGCTCGACGGGCTACGGGAAGGAATTCGAGCAGGCCAACCTGTTCGACATGGGGGGCGGCGATCTGCAGGATGTGCTGGCCGCGGCGGAGTGGATCCAGCGGTCAGGATACGTCGATCCAAAGAAGCTGATCGTGATGGGCGGCAGTTACGGCGGGTACATGAGCATGATGGCGGTCACGAAGGCGCCCGACGTGTGGGCGGCGGGCGTTCCCATTGTGCCGTTCGTCAATTACTTCACCGAACTTGAAAACGAGGATCCCGTGCTGCGCGAAATCGACCTTGCGCAGATGGGGGACCCGGAGAAAAACAAAGATCTGTATAAAGACCGGTCTCCGATTTTCTTCGTCGATCAGATCAAGGCGCCGCTCTTGCTGCTGGCGGGCGGGAACGACCCGCGGTGTCCCAAGTCAGAAGCGCAGCAGGTGGTCGACGCCATCAAGAAGCGGAACGGGGTAGTGGACTACAAGGTCTATGAAAACGAAGGACACGGCTTTTCGCGGGTGGATAACCAGATCGACGCGTTCAAGCGCGTTTCCGATTTTCTGAAAGCGCACGTGCCGCCGGCGGACTGCAGTTGCGAGATCAAGCCGATGTGAGTGAACGCGGTTTCGCAACGATCGCCGCAACCAATCCCGGGATGGTGAACTGTTTCGCTTCGACGTCGACGCCCAGGCCGAGGTCGCGCAGCGTGGCAGAGGTCACGGGTCCAATCGAGGCAAAAATCACATCTTGCAAGGCCGCAGGCTTTTTCCCCCGTCGCGAAGAAGCATCCAACAACTGCACAAAGTTCTTGACCGTTGAAGAACTCGTGAAGGTCACGACATTCGGTCGCTTCCGCGAATCTTTCAGGGCAGCACGCAACCGGGTGCGCGAAGATTTCGGAACTACCGTCTCATAGGCCTCGACCACATCGACAACGGCCCCGGCCTTGCGCAGTTCCTTGGGAATAACATCGCGAGCGACCTTGGCGCGCACGAGCAAGACCCGTTTCCCTTTCACCTGCCGGCGCAGGCTCTTGACCACCGACTCAGCGACGTACTTTTCCGGAACGACATCGACTCGAAGGTCACGTTTCTCAATCGCCTTCTTCGTGGCCGGACCGATGGCCGCAATCTTCAAACGGCCGAAGACTCCCTTCGAAATCCGCAACCGCCCGACCCGCTTCCACATGGCTTCGACACCATTCACGCTGGTCAGGATCAGCCAGTCGTAGGCGGCAAGATTCCGGAGCGCAGTGTCCAGTTTTCGAAAGGAACGCGGGGGGCGAATCTCGATGAAGGGGATTTCGAGAACGTCCGCTCCCAGCTTGCGAAGTTGGGAGGACAGGGAGCCAGCTTGATGTCGGGCTCGACCGACCAGGACTCGGACGCCGGCAAGTGGCTTACGTATTTTGGGGGGGCTTTTTCGAGGCCTGGCGGACGACGGCGTCCGCCCTACCCTTGTCATGGTTGCTGCGGGACAGCGATCCCGCTTCCGTAGACTTCTTCGAGAATCGCGTCGCCACCGCGGCGCAGCAGTTCTTCGCCCACTTCGCTTCCGAGCTTTTCGGGATCCTCGCCGGCGCGGGACTCGCGCAGGATCCTGGACCCGTCGGGACTGGCAACGATGGCATCCAGGTGCAGGCGACCGTCGCGCATCTCTGCGGCGGCGCCGATTGGAACCTGGCAGCCTCCGCCCAGCTTGTTCAACAAAGCACGTTCACAGGTCGTGGATGCGCGTGCGGCGGCGTCATCGAGGAACACCAGATGCTTTCGCGTGGCTGAATCGCCCGCGCGAATCTCGATGCCGAGCGCGCCTTGTCCTGCCGCCGGACACATCACATCCTTCGGAATAACTTGCTTCACGAGTTCGGTCTTGCCAAGGCGGTTCAGGCCAGCGGCTGCCAGGATGATGGCGTCGTATTCGCCTTCACTCAATTTGCGGAGGCGCGTGTCCACATTTCCGCGCAAAGGATAAATCTCGAGATCTGGACGAAGCGCCTTGAGCTGCGCCTGCCGGCGCAGGCTGCTGGTGCCGACGCGGGCGCCCTGCGGAAGAGCCGCAATACTGGCGTACTTGCTGGAACAGAAGACGTCCTGCGAATTCTCGCGCTTGGTGATCGCCGCGATTTCGAAGCCGGGAGAGAGCTCGGTGGGAAGATCTTTCAGGCTATGCACGGCGAGATCGACACGGCCTTCGGCCAGAGCCTCCTCAATCTCCTTGGTGAACATGCCCTTGGTGCCGACCTTGGCGAGCGCCACGTCGAGAATCTTGTCGCCGGTGGTCTTGATGATTTCCAGTTCGACCTCGTGGCCCTGCGAGCGCAGGAGATCAGAAATATGGTGCGCTTGCCAGAGTGCCAGCTGCGAGCCGCGCGAGCCGATACGCAGACGCGCCATCAGTTGTTCTCTCCCGAGCCGGACTTTACCGTGCGCCGCTCCTGCAGGTTGAAGAGCCGGCGCACCAGGTCAATCACCGTGGTGGCTTCGGATTCGCGCGCTGCTGATTTCAGAGTGCTGATGGGCGTATGCATGATCTTGTTGACGATGCCGCGAGTAAGGGCTTCGACTGCCAGTTCCTGCTCGGGATTGAGCGGGCCCAGCCGTCCGCGAACCCGATCGATCTCCGCCTGTCGTATGGTCTCCAGATGATCTTGCAGAGACACGATGGTGGGCACCACGTCGAGCGTCTGCAGGCGGGCCTGGAAGCGCTCGACTTCGACGGTCACGATGGCTTCCGCGCGCTCGGCCTCTTTGCGGCGGTCGGCGACGTGGCTGGCAACGGCCTGCTGCAGATCATCGATGTCGTAGACGAACACGCCGTCCAGCTTGTTCATGGCCGGATCCACGTCGCGTGGCACAGCGATATCGATGAAGAACATGGGACGGTTCTTCCGTCGGTGCATGAAGACTTCCCCGTGTTCGCGGCGAAAGATCGCGTGCGGAGCGCCCGTAGATGTGATCACGATGTCGGCGCGGTCGCAGGTGTTATGCAGGTCCTCGAAGTGGATGGCCTGCCCCTTGAATTTGTAAGCCAGGCTGACGGCCCGATCATAGGTGCGGTTGGCCACGAAGATCGACGCGCAGCCGTGGGCCATCAGGTGACGGGCAGCCAACTCGCTCATCTTTCCTGCGCCCACCAGAAATACGTGCTTGCCGGCGAGGTTGCCAAAGATCTTCTTGGCGAGATCGACCGCGACCGAGGCGATGGAGACCGACGACGACCCGACCGCCGTCTCGGTGCGCACGCGCTTGGCTACAGCAAAAGCCCGTGTCACCAACTGATCCAGTTGGGCCCGGATCGCGCCGACAGCACGCGCCGTTGCGTAGGCTTCCTTTACCTGCCCCAGGATCTGGGGCTCGCCCACGACCATCGAATCGAGACTGGACGCCACGCGGAAGACATGCCGCACCGCTTCCTGTTCCTGATACTCGTAAAGATGCTTGTCAAGATCGGCGTTTTCGAGCTGGAAATAATTCCGCAGGAAGGCGCGGAGATCGGCTCCCGAGCCGTTCCTGGTGTTGGCCAGGATTTCCACGCGATTGCAGGTCGACAGAATCATGCCCTCGTCGATGCCCGGAAACTCGGTCAGTTTCTTGCAGGCCTCGGGCAGACGAGACTCCGGGATGGCCAGGCGCTCCCGCACCTCGACCGGAGCCGTGTTGTGATTCACGCCGATGAGCTGAAATCTCATGAAGCTACAAACCTGTGAATCGAGCTGAAATAGTTTGCGGCCCAGGCCACGACGGCCGCCGCGAAGGCTACACTTGCCATGACTGCCGCCTTCCGGCCGCGCCAGCCCGCGATCCACCGTGTGTACACCATGAGCAGGTAAACGGCCCACATCAGCAATGAAAGCAATACCTTCGGATCCTGGAAATCAATGCGCCCGTAGCTGCTCTGGGCCACCACCGATCCCGCGATCAGGCCGAGCGTCATGAACGGGAAGCCTAACAACAAAGACCGGTAGCCGATCTGGTCGATGTCCTCCAGGGCAGGCAGCCGCGAAAGAATTCCGCTGTCACGCTTCGCTTTCAGGGAATGCTGCTGAATCAGGTAGAGCACGCTCGCGCAAAAACTCAAAACCAGGGCCGCGTAGCCGATGAAGATCAGGCCGATATGCGCGAACAGCCAGCTGGTGCGCAGGGTTCCGGACATGGGAAGAAACGGTTGCTGGCGCGTGGCCGCCATGAAGGTCAGAAGGAAGACCAGCGGGAAGACGATGATGCCCGGCGAGGTCGTCTTGTAGATCAGATAGGTAAGCATGAAGACGGCCATGATCAGAAAGGCGAGCAGCGACTCCGAGTTGTGCACCATGGCGGGCGTCACATGACCGGATAAAAAGACTCCTTCGGTTAGCGACACGAAGTGAAACACCATACCGAGATAGGCGGCGTGCAGCGCAACCCGGTTGAGCAACTCACTGGTGCGAGTCAACGCAACCAGGGCGTAAAGCAGTCCAACTCCGTACAAACCCAGCGCGACTCGAAGCCAAAAGATTGACATATATGTAGGTTAGCTTTGGGATGGACCCTCACCCTTTGCCAACGTGATTATAGTCTGCCCTGCGCAAGAGGCAGAAGCAGTCGGGCATATCACAGGTGCTTGTGACTTACGTCACAAGAGCTTACAGCCCAGGGAGCCGGCCTGCCGGCGATCGGCCGTGCTGACAATACCACGGACGGTGGCCTGCCTTATCCTTCGACTTCGCTCCGGGCCGCTCCTGAGACAATCCCGCAGGCTGGGACAGGCCCGGGTTTTTCAGTTTTCGATCCGACTTTGCTCAACTTCGGGAGTAGCGCTACGTCTAACCCCAACAGAGTTTCTAAAAGCGGGAACAAGATAAGGAGCAACCTACCCATGAAACGGTCTGCGCTTACGCTAGTTGCCGTCACTCTCCTTGCTGCCGTCGGAGTGAGTCCTTCCAGTCCGGCCCAAACGCCGAACCAGCCTCCGGGTCCTGCGCGCTCTCGATCCGATGAGCTGTTGGACAGGTGGAACTACATCGGGAACAAACTCGTTGCCATGGCGCAGGATTTTCCCGAAGACAAGTACGATTTCAAACTACAAAAGGACCAGCGCACCTTTGCCCTGAATCTTCTCCACGCCGCCGCACTGGATTTCGTCCTGATAAGGAGGATTTCCGGATCAATGATCGGGCCCGACTTCGGCGAAGGCGACAACCCTACGCGTGAGCAATTCAAGACCAAGGCCGATGTCGTCAAGTTCGTGCAGGAGGCCGTCGCCAACGGAGCGAAAGTCATTCAACAACAGGGCGACGCGGGGCTGGACAATACAACGAAATTTTTCGGCAACCGCTTGGCCCACAACTCCTACATCTGGACATTCGGTATCGAGCACAGCGCCGAGCACTATGGTCAACTGGTGGTCTACTATCGCGCAAACAACCTGATACCGCCCGACTCGCGTCGATAATGCGGTGATAGGTCCCTGAAAAACCCAGAACTGTCATCCCCGGCCGCTTCGCTTTACTCGACGCCCAGGGCAGCGAAGGCCTCTTCGAGTTCAGGCAGACGCACCCGAAGTTCGCGTCCCGAGGACATCATGTCCTCGACTTCGTCGAAGGCGCGGAAGAGCCGCATCTTGGCGGCGCCGTATTGCTCGGCTTCGGTGGGGGCGCGGCCGTGGGCGTCGGCCCAGGCTTGCAGCGCGGCGGTTTCGACCAGAACGCTGACGGCGTAGGTCACCTTCCGGTCGGAGGTGACATCGAAGATGTACTCCGTGGCCGCAGTACCGGGTTCGACGGCCGGGCGCTTGCCCACGAAGTAGTACTGGTAGACGTACCCCTGCCCTCCGGTATATGTCTTCATGCGGCGAACAGTCATAGCTCCCGCCTACTTTAACAGTTGTCGGGAGCTGAGGGGGCTACTGGTATGCCGCGGATTGATGCAGCGGGAGCTCCTGGGACGAACCGCCGACCATAAACGTGTACTCTCCCGGCACAAGCTGCCATTCGTTCTTCTTTTCATCGAAGATCGAGAGGTACTGCATTGGCACCTCGACGGTTACCTGCTTGCTGTCGCCGGCCGCCAGTTCGACCTTGCTCCAGCCAACCAGGCACTTAGGCGGCTCGCCCGCGCTGGCTGGAAAAGAGGCGTAAACCTGTGCTACTTCCGCCCCGTCGCGACCACCCGTGTTTTTCACGGTAAAGCTCACGCGGGCAGGGCGACCGGTTTCAACCTTCAGGTCAGAATACGCGTAAGTCGTGTACGAAAGGCCGAAGCCGAACGGGAACAGCACGGGCTTCTTTTCCGCGTCGTACCACTTGTAGCCGACTTTCAAACCTTCATCGTAGGCAAGCTGAAACGGAGCGGCAGCCCGGCAGCAATCTTCTTCCAGGCGTCCGGGTCGCCGTCTTTCGTGGTTGAAGTCACGGGCGGCGTGATCAAGTTCGGATGCGGGATGTCGGAATCTTTCAATGGAAACGTGAGAGGGAGTTTTGCGCTCGGGTTCACGTCACCGAAGAGCACGTTGGCAACCGCGTCGGCACCGCGGCTCCCCGCATACCAGGCTTCCAAAATTCCGCGAACCTGCTGAGCCCACGGCATAGTCACCGGACTTCCTGTCTCGAGCACCACTACGGTGTGTGGATTCGCGGCGGCTACCTTGGCGATCAGGTCGTCCTGATGTTCGGGAAGGGACAGGCTCGGGAGGTCCATGCCCTCACTCTCCCACTGATATGCGAAAACGATGGCCACGTCGGCTTTCTGCGCGAGGGCCGCGGCCTGGTCCGGATCGGTGCCCGGATCGTATTGCACGGTGGCATGAGGCGCTTTGGCGCGAATCGTCTTGAGCGGCGAAGTGGGAAACCACATGGGCTCGAGCCAGCGCGTCTGGCCCTTGCCGGGAGGCAGGATTGCGTTGCCCACGGGCGGATCCACCTGCGCCGAACCGCCGCCCGAAATCATGCCCACGTCGGCGTGCGCGCCGATGACGGCAATGTTCTGAAGCTTCGCAGCATCCAGTGGCAGCTGATTGTTTTCGTTTCGCAGCAGAACAATGCTGTGTTCGGCGATCTTCTGCGCAACTTCGAATCCCTTCTCCACGTCGACGACGCTCTTCTGCGGCGGATCATCGACTACTCCGCTGGCAAACATCGAGCGCAGGATACGCTGCACGTGGTCGTCAAGCTCCGCTTTCGGGATCTTTCCGGCCTCCACCGCTTTCTTATAGGCAGGGCCGTAGAAAATCTCGCCCGGCTCTTCATGATCGAGTCCCGCAGCCGATGCTTTTTGCGTACTGTGAGTGCCTTGCCAGTCGGAGAGTACGAAGCCCGGAAATTTCCAGTCTTTCTTTAAAATGTCGGTGAGCAGATGCTTGTTTTCGCAGGCGTAGTCGCCGTTGACACGGTTGTAGGAACACATCACGGCGGAGATGTCGCCTGTCCGCATGCCGATCTCGAAAGCCAGCAGGTCGGTTTCGCGCATGGCGCGTTCGCTGATATTCACGTTGACGGCATTGCGTCCGCTCTCCTGGTCGTTGAGGGCGTAGTGCTTGATGTCGCCAATCACATGCTGCGCCTGCAGTCCCTTCATCACATGGCCGACCATCGTTCCCGCCAGGATCGGGTCTTCGCCCATGTATTCGAAGGTGCGGCCGTTGCGCGGTTCGCGAGTAAGGTTCACTCCTCCGCCCAGCGACATGTTGTAACCCTGCGCGCGCAGTTCCCTGCCAATCAGGGCTCCGTATTCGTAGGCTGCGGTGGTGTCCCAACTCGCCGCGCCCGCCACATCGGAAGGCAACGCTGTGGAATAACGACCGTTCTCGCCACTCGCGCGCACGCCGTAGGCGGCGTCCGCCATCTGGATTTCAGGAATTCCGAGGCGAGGAACGCCGACCACATACCCTGCTCCGCCGTTGGAGTGAATCGCCAGCGGACTCATCGGGCTAAGATCTTTCATACCGGTGCCGTGCAGCAGCGAGATTTTTTCGTCCAGCGTCATCTGCTTGAGGACCATGCTCGCGCGCTGGTCGGGCGAGAGGCTGGGATTCATCCAGGGATGTTGTTTACCTTGGGTCTCGGTCTGCGCGAAACAGACGGAGCCCATGCACACAATGGCCAGAGTGCCCAACAAAACCGCCTCAGTTGGGCTTTTCAGAGACGAGGGCTTGTTCATGATTCCTCTTGAACGTAAGAAAAACGATTTTATAGAATAGCACAACGATATTTAGGCGGAATTCGAAAGCCTCCGGGCAAGCGCCTTTCACCCGTCAAAACCGAGAGTCTTCCGCGCACGAGGCCTTTAAATCAGGAATCGATCTTGGCGTCGCGCAGGCGCTTTACGGCAGTCTCGGACGTCACCGGCGAATAGTAGACCTCTTTGAACGTGTACGACTTTGCCTTGGAGCCAAGAATGGGAAGAATCTCGAAGTGCCAGTGATAGTCCTCATCCAGCGTCTTCCAGTAATCGAGGCTGCTGGACCCGTGCAGGGTGTTCGGCGAGGTATGCAACACCATATGAAATTCCTTGGTGATGGTGCGGATGCGCTGCAGGGTGCGCCGCAGCAGGCTCGCCAGGTCGCGAATGCCGCCGGACTTCGAAAGGCCTGAGCGCTCGAACGAGGCTTCGTGGACCCGCGGCAAGATCCAGGTCTCGTAAGGAACGCGCGGAGCGTACGGACACATGGCGATGTAGTCACCGCGCAATTCCACCACGCGCAATCCCTGGCGCTCTTCCTGTCCGATGATGTCACAGAACACGCAGCGTTCTTTCTGTTTGTAGTAATCGCGCCCGGCGCGCAACTCGTAAAGCACCCGGCGCGGAACAAAGCTGGTCGCCGTCAATTGCGCATTGGGATGTTCGAACTCCTGGCCGGCATTCACGCCGTAGTTTTTAAAAATGCTGATGTATTTGAGGCGAGCATCGCCCTTCAGGTCCGATATCCTTTGGGCGGCGAGCCGGAGGAATTGCTCAATCTCGTTGTCACTTGCATTCCACAGTTCACGATCATGGCGCGCGTTTTCTACCAGCACTTCGTGCGCTCCGATGGATCGCATCCGATCATAGAGGCCGTCGGCCCGGCGCGAAGGTTCGCCTTCAATGCGGTACAGGGGAGAAGGGTGCACGACCGCGCGTGCGGACCAGGGCGCGCCTTCGCGCTCGGTCCGGGTAGCGATCACTTGCAAAGGAGAGGCCGCGTCAGCGCAAAATGGACAGCCCGAGTTGCGCGGCGAAGTTTCGGGAACATCGTCCCCGGTGATCACCCAGGAGCGAGTAATGGGATCTTTGCGAAGTTCCATGCGTAAGGAAAGCATCTGGTTCGCGCGCCCGTCAACTGGTGATTTCCACCGCCGATGAAGGTAGCTCGCTTTGTTATAATCCGCGGACGAACCCGCTCGACATGACCGAGACGTCCACTCCGTTGATGCGGCAGTACGCCGCCATCAAGAAAGAGCATCCTAACGCTCTGCTGTTTTTCCGGCTGGGCGACTTCTACGAACTTTTTTTCGACGACGCCGTGGTGGCGGCCCGCGAACTGCAAATCACGTTGACCTCGCGCAACAAGGAAAAAGGCATCGCGGTCCCCATGTGCGGAGTGCCGTACCACGCCGCCGAGGGTTACATTTCGAAGCTGATTCGCAAGGGATTCAAGGTTGCCATCTGCGAACAGGTGGAGGATCCGCGGGTGGCGAAAAAACTGGTACGGCGCGAGGTCACCCGCGTCGTCACGCCCGGGACTTCTGCGGACGCCTCGCTCAGTTCCGAAGAGAACAATTTCCTAGGGGCGCTGGCCCGGGTGGGAGATCGTGTTGGCTTTGCGGCGCTTGACCTTTCGACGGGGGAATTTCGCGCCACCGAATTTCAGGGCACAGACGCCGCTCGCAGAATTCAGGAAGAGCTGTCGCAGCTTCGGCCAAAAGAATTGCTGTACGCCTGCGCGGCTCCGCTGTTCGGAGGCTCGACCGCTTCGCCGGCAGAACTGCCGACTCTCGGAAAGGCTGCCCCGGACGCGCGGCCTTCGATTACGCAGGGGTACGCGGAAACTCCCCTCGACGACTGGATTTTTGCTCCGGACCATGCCATTCCCCTTCTTGAAAATCACTTTGGCGTCCTGTCGCTGGAGGGATTCGGTCTCGCTGGGAAGCCGGCGGCGGCCTCGGCTGCCGGAGCGATCCTGCATTACGTACGTTCCACCCAGCGTGGAAGCCTCGATCATGTCGACCGGATCGGTTTTTACGAGCGCCAAAATTGCCTGGTTCTCGATGCGGTGACGGTCCGCAATCTGGAATTGATCGAGCCGCTGTTTACCGGCAGCGAGGCGGGCAGCACCGTGTTCCGCGCCATGGACGCCACTGTCACTCCCATGGGCAAGCGGCTGCTGCGCGCCTGGATGTTGCGACCGTCTATCAATCGGGCCGAGATTGATGACCGCCTGGATGCGGTGGGAGCGCAGGTATCCAATCTGATGGCGCGCGAGGAATTGCGCCGGGCGCTGGAAGGAATTCTTGACCTGGAGCGACTGCTCAGCCGGGTCACGCTGGAAACTGCGAATCCGCGCGACCTGCTGGCGCTGGCTTCCTCTCTCAGTCATATTCCGTCCGTGCGCTTGGCCGTTGCTCGGTTCTCCGTTGCGCGGCTCAACCTGCTGCACGGTACGGTAGACGAGCTCGCCGATTTGCGCGCGCGCATTGAGAAAACGATCGTCTCCGAGCCCCCGATTTCCCTGAGCGATGGGGGCGTGATTTCCGCGGACATCGATGCCGAACTCGACCAACTGCGCGACCTGAGCCGCAACAGCAAGCAGTTCCTGGCGCAGATCGAACAACGCGAACGCCAGCGCACGGGGATCAACTCGCTGAAAGTGAAGTTCAATTCCATCTTCGGCTATTACCTGGAAGTCTCGAAGCCGAATCTTCACCTGGTGCCGGCCGACTACGAGCGCAAGCAGACGCTGGTGAATGCCGAGCGCTTTACAACGCCCGAGTTGAAGGAATATGAGGCGAAGATTCTCGACGCTCAGGAAAAGATCGTGGAGATCGAGCGCCGTCTGTTCGCGGAGCTTCGGTCGTCGATCGCAGCTGAGGCTAAACGCATTCGCCAGACCGCGTTGGCGCTTGCCGAGGTCGATGTGCTGGCCGGGTTAGCCCACATCGCTGCGCTGCGCAATTACTGCCGGCCCCGGCTGGAGGGGTCGGGCGATCTGGAAATTGTTGGGGGACGCCATCCGGTGATTGAGGAGCAGGAGATGGCGGCGGGCGGAGAGCGTTTTGTCCCGAATGATCTTTTCCTGAATTCGACCACGCACACGATCCTGGTGCTGACTGGCCCGAACATGGGGGGCAAGTCCACTTACCTGCGGCAGGCGGCGCTGATCGTTATCCTCGCGCAGATGGGGTCATTTGTACCTGCGCGTTCCGTGCGCATGGGAATAGTGGACCGTGTGTTCACGCGAATCGGCGCAAGCGATAACCTGGCGCGCGGCCGCTCCACTTTCATGGTCGAAATGACGGAAACTGCGGCCATCCTGCATACGGCGACGCCCCAATCGCTCGTCCTTTTGGACGAAGTTGGCCGGGGAACCTCGACCTACGACGGGCTGGCCATCGCGTGGGCCGCGATCGAATACCTGCACGCGCGGACGCGGGCGAAGACGCTATTCGCGACCCACTATTTCGAACTGACCGAGCTGGCGGGCCAACTTTCCGGTGTGAAGAACTATCACGTTTCGGTGAAAGAAACCGGCGGCGGAATTGTATTTCTCAGAAAAGTCGAGCCGGGCGCGGCCGATCGCAGTTATGGCATCGAGGTCGCGAAGCTGGCGGGGCTGCCCAACGAAGTCATCGATCGGGCGCGCGAGGTACTGATTGAACATGAGAGCGCTGAACACCAACTGACCGGGCAATTGGCAAATGATCAGTCGCGCCCTGCCCCGGCGGCACAGCTCACGATCTTCACGCCGATTTCCCAGCCCGTACTCGAGAAGCTGCGCGAGGTTGACTTGAATCGCTTGACGCCGCTGGAAGCTTTGAACCTGCTCGCGGAACTGAAATCGCAAATTTAATCGACAACGGGGGCCGCGATCGCAACCAAGACCAGCAAGAAATCAAAGAGCCGCGAGCGGCCCCTCCACGAAAGCATCGGCCAACTGCTCATTATTGGGTTCGACGGCACCGAAGTATCTCCCGCGCTCGCCGCCCAGCTCGAACGCATCCAGCCGGCAGGCGTGATTCTTTTCGCGCGCAACATCGTGGGCGCCGAACAGACCTACAAGCTTCTTCGGAATTGCCAGCAGCACGTCTCGGCTCCTCTGTTTCGGTGCGTCGATCTCGAAGGCGGCAAGGTCGACCGGCTGCGCAATGTATTGGGGCCGGCACCTTCCGCGGCGGAGGTCTTCGCTTCGGGAAACCGGAAATTGTTCCGCCAGCATGGCCGGGTGATTGGCTCGAACTGCCGGGCGCTAGGATTTAACGTCGACTTCGCTCCCGCGCTCGACCTGGCCTTCGAAGCGTCTCGCAGCGTGATGAATTCCAGGCTGGTGTCGGATGACCCTGAAGAAACCATCGTCTACGTTCGGGAATTTCTTGCCGGTCTAAGCGCCGCGGGCGTGCTGGGCAATGGCAAACACTTTCCGGGCCTGGGTGAAGGCAAACTCGACAGCCACCACACCCTGCCGGTGATCGACAAGGCGTGGAAAAAGCTCTGGGAGCAGGATCTGGTTCCCTACCGTAATCTTCGTACGCAGCTCCCGTTCGTCATGATTTCACACGCTGCCTATCCCGCCGTAACCGGCGATTCGACCCCAGCCTCCCTTTCGAAGAAATGGATCACCGACGTTTTGCGCAAGAAGATCGGTTATCGCGGATTGATCGTTTCGGACGATCTGGAAATGGGTGGAGTGCTGTCGGCCGCTCCGATCGAGCAGGCAGCGGTCAGACACATTCGCGCCGGCGGCGACCTGTGCCTGATCTGTCACAAGGAAGAGTTCGTCTCGCGCGCCTATGACGAGTTAACGCGCACGGCGGAAACCGATCGCTCGTTTGCCCGGCGGGTTGCGGATTCGGCGGCGCGCATCACCGCGTTCAAGAAGAAGAATAAGCAACTGGCACGCTGGGCAACAGCGCCGAATGCAGAAACGGTGCAGCGTCTTTCACGCCGCCTCTGGGAATTCAGCGAACAAGTCCGGCTGGATACGATCCACAGGCAGGAGATGGCTTGATCGTCGCCGGCATCATGAGCGGGACCTCGGCGGATGGCATCGAGGTCGCCCTGGTAAAGATCACTGAATCCCGGGAAGCATCTCCCGCGCGGCGCTTCCGCAGCGCCAAGATCGTTCACGCCCAAGACAATTTAGAAGTCCGATTGCGGTTACTGGGACATGCCTCGCTTCCCTATCCCATTGCCGTGCGCGAGGCGGTGTTGTCTGCCATGAATGCGACGGCCGCGAATGTCGGCGACCTGGCGCGGCTCAACTTTCTGTTGGGCGAACTCTACGCGGATGCAGTCCTTGCGGCCCAGCGCAAGTTTCGCCTGCGAGCGGAACTGGTCGGGTGCCACGGACAGACGCTCTTCCACCAGGGCGAGAGGCAACGTTATCTCGGCCGCGTGTTGGCGGTCACATGGCAGACGGGAGAAGGCGCGTTGATTGCAGCCCGAGTCGGCGTCCCAGTCGTCTCGGATTTCCGTCCCGCCGACATGGCAGCCGGCGGTAAGGGAGCACCGCTGGTTCCCTATCTCGATTACCTTCTTTATCGTGATGCCCGCATCGGCCGCATTGTGCAGAATATCGGCGGAATTGCCAACCTGAGCGCGATCCCGGCAGGAGCGCGCGTGGAAAAAGTAACTGCGTTCGACACCGGCCCCGGCAACATGGTGATCGACGCGGTCATGGATCGGCTGCTTCACAAGCCGTTTGACCGGAACGGCGAGGTCGCCGCGTCAGGGCGGGTCCTTGAAAAGATCGTGGATGGTCTGCTGCACGAGAAATTCTTCCAGAAGAAGCCTCCCAAGACGGCCGGCCGCGAACAGTTCGGCCGGGAATTTGCGCAATCATTCGTTAAGCTGTGCGGCCGCGCTCGCAAGGAAGACATCGTCGCAACGGCCACCGCGCTCACCGCGCGTTCCATCACGGCGGCGATCTCCAAATTCGTTTTGCGGGGGGACCGAAGCTACCGCGAGCTGGTCGTATCCGGTGGAGGCGCAAACAATGCAACGCTGCTTGCCATGCTGGCCAATGAAGTGAAGCCTCTCGGCCTCAGCCTGCGCCTGTCGGACGAATTCGGCCTCCCGGCAGCCGCCAAAGAAGCGGCTGCGTTCGCACTGCTTGCCTACCAGACGTGGCACAGGCGGCCCTCCAGTGTGCCGTCCGCAACCGGGGCCAATCGCGCCGCGATTCTCGGGAAGATTTCTTATGCGTAGAGCACTGGTGCTCGCGGCAGCGCTCGCGATGTTCACGTCCTGCTCCTCGCGGCCCGACCCGAAAACTCTCGTCATGCTCGTCGAAAGCAGCCCGACCAATCTCGATCCCAGGGTCGGCCTTGACGGGCAATCGGAGCGCATCGACAGCCTCATCTTCGACGATCTGCTCGAGCGCGATGAGCACCTCAACGTGAAGCCCGGGCTCGCCGACAAATGGGAAATACCCGATCCGCTGACCTACGTGTTCCATCTGCATCCGGGCGTGAAGTTCCACAACGGATCACCTCTCACCGCGCGCGATGTGAAGTGGACGTTCGACTCTTTGCTGGCCGGGAAGATACGCAGCACCAAGTCGGCAGCCTACCGCCTGGTCGACCGGGTCGAAGCGCGCGATGACCTGACCGTGATCTTCCATCTGAAAGAGCCATTCGCCACGCTTCTCTGGAACCTGTCGGACGGCGCGATTGGGATTGTTCCCAGCGGAAGCCTGGGTGAGATCAGCGACCACCCCATCGGCTCGGGACCATTCCGTTTCGTCAGTGCAGAGCCTGACAAGGAAGTTATTCTCGAGCGCAACGAGAATTACTGGGGACAAAAGGCCCGGCTGGAGCGCGTCCGCTTCGCCATTGTGCCCGACATGACCACGCGGGCGCTCGAACTTCGCAAAGGCACCGCCGACATTGCCATCAATTCACTCACGCCCGACATGGTGGTCACGCTGCAAAAGGAACCGGCGCTTTCCGTTCTGCGCGCACCGGGAACCGTACTGCAATACATGGGATTCAACTGCCGCGATCCCATCCTGAAAGACGTCCGCGTCCGGCAGGCTCTGGCCTATGCGATCGATCGCCGCCCAATGCTCGACTATCTGTGGAGAGGATTGGCCCAACCCGCCGCCAGCATCCTGCCGCCGCAGAGTTGGGCGTATTCGGCTGATGTGCCGACCTACAACTACGATCCCGAACACGCGCGCCAACTCCTCGACTCCGCCGGTTACCCTGCGATCGGGGGCGTCCGCTTTCATCTGACGATGAAAACTTCGACGGACGAGAACACGCGCTTGATGGTGGCGGTTCTGCAACAGCAATTGCGGCAAGTGCAGATTCAGTTGGACATTCGCACCTACGAATTCGGCACATTCTTCGCCGATGTCAGCCGGGGAGCGTTTCAGTTCTATTCCCTGCGCTGGATTGGCGGAAATGAAGATCCCGATATTTTTGAGTACGCGTTCCACTCCAGCAAGTTCACCCCCAACGGCGCAAACCGCAGCTTCTATTCCAATCCCCAGGTCGACCGGCTGATCGATCAGGCCCGCTCGGAGCTTGACCAGGGCAAGCGCAAGCAGTTCTACGCGCAAATCCAGCGCATCCTCGCCGAGGACTTGCCTTCGATTAATCTCTGGTACCTCGACAATGTTCTGGTGCATTCCCGGCGGGTCGTGAACGTTACTCTCAATCCTCCCGGCAATTACGATTTCCTGCGCAGCGCCGATTTCGCCTCGAACTAACGATTTGGGTTCCACTCTGGCCGCAAGTTTGTGCGTGTTATCCTCAAAAGTTATCCCCTGAGGCAATCATTGCGCATCCTGTTTATCGGCGACATTTTCGGACGTCCGGGCCGCACCATCGTGAAGGAAAAACTTCCTTCCCTCGTTAAAGAGCAGTCCATCGACCTCATCATTGCCAATGGCGAGAACTCAGCCGCGGGCTTCGGCATCACTCCTCAGCTGGCGGAGGAACTTTTCGAGCTGGGCATTGATGTCATCACCACCGGCAACCACATCTGGGACAAACGCGAGATCGTCGACTTCTTCAACATGGCCGACGGCAATGCTCACAGCCCATCACGCCGTCTGCTGCGTCCCGCCAACTTCGCTCCCGATCTGCCCGGACATGGGTTGTATCAGGGACGGAAGGGCAAAGTTCCATACGCCGTCATCAACCTGCAGGGTCGTGTGTTCATGGCCTCGAATGATGATCCCTTTCGTATGGCGGATCACCTGCTTAAAGAACTCGAGGCCAAAGTAATTCTGGTCGACATGCACGCGGAGGCGACCTCGGAAAAAATCTCGCTGGGCTGGTATCTGGATGGGCGCGTCAGCGCGGTGGTCGGCACGCATACGCACGTTCCTACCGCCGACGAACGCGTGCTGCCCAATGGAACCGCTTACATCACCGACGTGGGCATGACCGGCCCGTTCGATGGAGTCATCGGCGTCAAGAAAGAGTTGGTGGTCGCGAAGTTCCTGAACAACATGCCGGTGCGATTTGAGGCCGCCACGGGCGACGTTCGTCTTTGCGCCGTGGTGATCGATTGTGATGAGTCCACCGGTCACGCCCGCAGCATAGAAAGAATCATGGTGGGATAGGCGCCCGCTGCGGGGTATTCGTCATGGAAAGCTCAACGCAAAATTCCCGGCTGGATGTTGCTTCGCAAAAGGGCAACGGCTTTCAGTGGAGACAAGCCGACGCTTACCTGTTCGACATCGATGGGACGCTGTTGCTGTCGCCGGACCGCACCCATCGTTATGCGTTACACCGTGCGCTGCTCGACGTCTATGGCGTCGAGACCACGATTGATGGCATTGCCTACCACGGCAAGACGGACCCTGGCATTCTGCGCGCGGCTCTTGAGCGGCTGGACGTTCCGACTGCCATCATCGACGGCAATATGGCTGCGGCTCTTGAAGTGGTGCGTCAGGATGCCGCACAGAAGGCGGACCGCTTCCGGCCGAACGTCTTGCCGGGCATTCTCGATCTGGTGAAAGCTCTCAAGGCATCGGACAAACTTCTGGGCTTGTGTTCCGGGAACCTTGAGGCGGTTGCCTGGCTCAAGTTGAAGGCGGCCGGGCTGGCAGATTTTTTTGAGTTCGGATGCTTCGCGGATGATTGCGAATTGCGAGTCGATGTCTTTCGAAAAGGCATGCAGGAAGTGGCCAAGCGCCTCGGAGCGGGCGCAACGGTGTGCTTTCTCGGCGATACGCCTGACGATATTCGCGCCGCCCAGGGCGCGGGCGGGCGCATTATTGCGGTCGGCACCGGTATATTCAAGGCGGAGGATCTGGCGGCCCACGGTCCTGATGCCGCTGTGGTCTCGTGCGAGGATTTGCTCGCTCTTTAGACGAGTCTGCTCAGAATGCTGAAGCGTTCTCCTCTGGCCGCATTCAGCCGGGCCATCGAACTCCGACTCCACTGAGAACTGCGTCGACCAATCTCCAGACACCTACACGAAAGTGCTACGTCTGCAAGAATGGCAGTTAGGATCGTTCCTATCCCGGATACAATCTTGGCCATGCAATCTTGGCGATCCGTGGTAGCCGTGTGCCTGGTGGCTTCCCTTGGCTGGGCAGCGGACCAGCCACCCACGCCCCCGCCAACGACTCTTTGCGCGAACGGGGTTCCGGGCGCGCGCGCATGCATTGCCAGTCCGCAGGCGCGCCAGGACGCGCGCAAGGCCTTCGACCACGGGATGAAGCTGCAAAAGCAGAACCGGCTTGAAGATGCCTTCCTGGAATTCGAGACTGCCGCCAATCTGGTTCCGCAAGATCTGCAATACGCCACCCTCCGCGAACTGACTCGCCAGCAACTCGTGAGCGATCACCTGAATCGTGGAAATACGGCTTTGGCCGATGGTCGCGAGATCGAAGCCTTGGGCGAGTTCCGGAACGCCCTGCACCTCGATCCCCACAATGACTTTGCGCAGGAGCGCGTTAAAGACGCGATTCGCCGGTCAGGTGGAGAAAGCAGCGGCGGCGCACGCATCCTCGAGCAGTCCGATGAAATTCAAGTGGTCCCCAAAGACACGGTTCAGAGCTTTCACTTCCGGGGCGATTCCCGACAGCTCCTCACCCAGGTGGCTGGCGCCTACGGAATCATCGTCACGATCGACGATTCGGTTGTCAGCCGCCAGGTTCGTTTTGATGTGGATGACATCGGGTTCTACAAAGCGATGCAGTTGGCTGGGGCCGTTACCAAGACGTTCTGGGCGCCGCTGCAGGAAAAGCAAATTATGGTTGCGGCGGACTCCGCCGAAACTCGCCGGCTCTACGACCGAATGGGGATGCGCACGTTCTACATTCCCGACGCCAGCACGCCGCAGCAGCTGCAAGATCTGGTGAACGTGCTACGAACCGTGTTCGAGATGAAATTTGTCTCGTCGAGCGCGCAGAAGGGTACAATTACGGTTCGGGCTCCAGTGAATGTCCTCGAACCGGCCAGCCGTTTCCTTGAAGGTTTGGGATCCTCGCACCCCGGGGTCATGCTGGACATACATATCTTTGAGGTCAGCCGCACCCTGGCTCACAAATTCGGACTGCAAATACCGAATCAATTCAATCTCTATAACATTCCGATCGGCGCTCTCGGCCTGACCTTGGCCGGAGGGCAAAGCATTCAGGACGCCATCAACCAACTGATCTCCAGCGGCGGCATCAACCAGGCGAATTCTACCGGCCTGGCGGCGCTGCTCGCGCAACTTACCGGGGGCAACGCCTCTATTCTCAGTCAACCTGTGGCTACCTTCGGCGGCGGCATCACGCTGTTTGGGGTCTCTCTGGGAACGCTCAGCGCCCAACTCTCGCGTAACGAAAGCGAGTTGCGTTCGCTGCAACACATCATGGTGCGGGCTGATCAGGGCAAGGATGCGACCGTGAACCTAGGTTCACGGTATCCCATCATCAACGCCAGTTTCGCGCCCATCTTCAACACGCCGGCGATTGCGCAGGCCATTGGCAACAACTCCTTCGTCGCGCCCGTTCCCTCGTTTACCTACGAGGATATTGGCGTCAACCTCAAGGTCAAGCCGGCGGTCCACGGGGACAGCGACGTGAGTTTGAATCTCGAGATCAAGGTTCGTTCCCTGACCGGGACAAGCGCGAACGGCGTACCGGTAATTGGCAACCGGGAATACACCGGCAGCATTAACGTGAGAAACGGCCAGCCCGCCGTGATCGCCAGCTACATCACCAGCACCGAGCAACACAGCCTGAGCGGCATTCCGGGGATCGGACAATTCCCTGTCCTGAGCCGTGCTGCGGCGGCCAATACCAGCGAGAAAGATGACAGCGAGATGCTGGTGATTATCACGCCGCACATTGTCAGCATGGCTGAGACGCAAAGCTCCGAGATCTGGATGACCGGCGTTAAGTAATCTCCCCGGCTCGGTGCGCCGCTCGATCTACTGTTTGGCTGCGAATTCCACCAGGCCCTTCAGCACCTCGGGCGGCACGCCCACCACATTCCCGATGCGGCGGCCATTCACGTATACCGTCGGCGTTCCAGTAACTCCCACCGTTTGCCCAAGTGCGACCGACTTCTCCACACGGCTCCTGGTATCGGGCTTGGTCGCGCAGGCGGCGATGTCGGCGCCCTTCACGCCTGCAGCGTCGGCAATCGCGGTGAGCTTTTCATCGGCGTTGGACTCGGTGAGGTTGGACTGCTGGTCAAAGGTTCCCTGCACGAATTTCCAGAAAGCATCATTCGAATTGCGACCGACGCAATCGGCGTAGTACGCGGCCTTGGCTGCCCAGTTGTGCATGGGCAAGGGATAATTCTGGAACACGAAGCGTGCGTTCGGCTCTGCGGCCAGTAACTTTTCGATCACCGGTTGCGCATCCTTGCAATGCGGGCACTGCAGATCGCTGAATTCCACGATGGTGACAGGCGCCTTCTCCGGCCCGCGGGCGGGCCCGTTGATGCCCTTCAGCAGCGCCTCTTTGGCAGGTTCGTAGGGCTTCGCTCCGAAGGGCATGATCTCGCCAGTGAGCGCGTGCTTCCCGTCAGGAGTGACGTACAACGTCGTGCCACTCTGCCCCTGCGCGTTGCTCAACGTGACGTTGACCTCCGCCAGTCCTTCCGCAATGGACGGCTTAATCGAAGCGATCTTCCAGGTGACCGTCGAATCGTAACCGAAGGTCTGCTGAAGAAAGGCGTTAACGGTCTCCTCCGAAGGCAGTACCGGCGCTTTCTCCTGCGAGAAGGCAACTGATGCGATGACCATGGTCACAACGAGAACTGAGAATCTGCGTAGCATGCTTTCCTTTCGAATGGACTGAGATGCAGGCTTCCTTCTATCGGGCTCCCGGCCTCAAGCTTCTTGCTTGGCTGCGATTGGGAAGCGCCTGCCGTAGCCGAAAGCCTTTTCAGAAATTTTGATGCCCGGCGCGGCCTGCTGGCGCTTGTACTCCGCGCGATCCACCATGCGCAGCACGCGCTGGACCAGTCCCAGGTCAAAGCCGCGGTCCTTGGCAATCTGGGCCGCGGAGTGCGACTCTTCCACATAATCCTCAAGGATCGCATCCAGGACGTCGTAGGGCGGAAGGGTGTCGCTGTCTTTTTGGTCTGGACGCAACTCGGCGGACGGCGGTTTTTCCAGGCTGGCCTCGGGAATAACCGCCTTCTGCGAATTCACGTACCGGCTGATCCGGTACACCATGGTCTTGGGCACATCGGAAATGATCGCCAGGCCTCCGGCCATGTCTCCATAGAGCGTGCAGTAGCCAACCGCGATCTCGCTTTTGTTTCCGGTCGAGAGCACGATGGCATTCAGCTTGTTCGACATGGCCATCAGCAACGATCCGCGAGCGCGCGATTGAATGTTTTCTTCGGTGACGTCTTCCTTCAGCCCTGCGAACACATCCTTCAAAGTCTCCTGGTAGCTCTTGCAGATATCGGTGATGGACAGCAACTCAAAGCGAATTCCCAGATTCTTCGCGAGTATGCGGGCATCCTCGATCGATCCGGGCGAAGAATACGGTCCAGGCATTCCGACGCCAATCACGTTCTCGGGCCCAACCGCGGCAGCTGCGATGGTCGCAGTTAAAGCCGAATCGATGCCGCCGCTTAAACCAATGATCACTTTCCCGAAGCCGCACTTGCGAACATAATCGCGGGTGCCCAGGACCAGCGCCGCGTACGCGCTGGCTTCGTCGCCCTCGATCTGCTCGTGCATCTCGCCTTCGAGCGTTGCCGAGTCGAAGTAGACGATGTCTTCTTCGAACGATTTTCCTTGAGCGATGACCTTGCCTTCGCGATTCAGCACAAGGCTCGAGCCATCGAAAAGCAAACTGTCGTTGCCGCCGACCTGGTTCACCATCACCACCGGCACGTTGTCGGTACGCGCGATCGTGGCCAGCATGTCGCGCCGCAACTCGCGCTTGCGCAACCAGAAGGGCGACGCCGAGATGTTCAGCACAAAATTTCCGCCGGCTCTGACCAGCGCTTCTACCGGATCAAATCCGTAGAGCCGCTTGTTCCAGAAATGCTTGTCGTTCCAGGCGTCTTCGCAGATCGTCAATGCCATGCGGTTGCCGCAGAAATTGAACAACTCCTGATGGCGGGCCGGGGCAAAGTTTCGCATTTCGTCGAACACGTCGTAGGTGGGCAATAGCATTTTGGACTGAAGGAAGGCCTGCTTGCCGTCCTGCAGAAGGACGGCGGAGTTCATCACCGACTTGCCGGTCTCGGCCAGGGCGGGGGTGACCAGGCCGCAGATGACGCTGATGCCTATAGTCTCCGCGGCAATGCGCTCGACCGACTCCCGGTTCTTGGCAACGAAGGTGGGCCGCTCCACCAGGTCGCGCGGAGGGTAGCCGCACACCGAAAGCTCCGGAAACAGGATCAGCCCTGCGCCGGCAGCTCGCGCCCGTTGCGCAAAGTCAATGATCTTGTCTGCGTTTCCGGAGAAGTCCCCTACCGTTGGATTGATCTGGCCAAGGGCGATCTTCACCCTTCCAGTCTAAAGCCGGGTGCCGGAAGACGCCAAGTTTTGGACCAGGTACGGGCGGAAGTTCGGCGGCGACGTAGTCCCGGGGTCGGGCACATTCTGCGGACGATTGTCGCGCGGCGCGGTGCCCGATCCGCCCGGCAAAGGCGCGTCGTTCTCTTCGCCCGCGCGCCGCAGCGTGGGTGCGTTTGGTGGCTTGCCCGCGTCTTCGTCCTTGGCCACTTTGGTGACCGGCTCCAGATCGATTTCCTTGTCGACCTTCACGGTCTTGGTGCCGTCCACCTTCATGATCTCGAGTTTGACGACTTCATCGCCCACGAAACGAACGAACTCCACATCCTGCGGAGGCTCGCCGTAGATCCATTCTTCGTACTCAGTTTCATCCTCCCGCTCGCGCACTTTTTTCGGCGGTCGCCCCTTGGAAAAAGTCACCATCTCGCGATTCATCCCGACCAATACCTTGTGACTCTCAATGGCTTCTTTTGCCTTGGGGGGAATCGTCTCGAGATAGGCTTCTTCGCGGGACTTGGACTCGAAGTCTAGAACCGGACGCAACAGGGCCTTGAATTCTTGCCCGGTCATCTCGGGCACGTAAGAATCGAAATAGACATCCACAAAGGAACCGCGAGCGTTGGCGTTCGGGTCCGAGGGGGCGATGGGCGTTTCGCCAGCGGCACCTCCGACACTGATGCGCTGGTACCACTTCGTCTTCTTGACCGGTCCGCCGTTAATCTCCACGTGGACCATGTTGTCTTTGAAAACAACATTGGTGATGCGGACGGCGTCTCCGTTCTTGGCAGCCGGTCCCCACATGGCTACCATTTGCGCGAGTTCCGCGCCACTCGGAGTCACCACCCCATCGCGAAGCTTCAGTCCCTCCTTTCCCATGGGAAACGGCGATCGCACATAAACCAATTCCGCATTCACCAGCCGGATTAATTCCATGCGCGTCTGCTTCGTAATCTTGGGAGGTTTGGATGTCTTAGCCTGCTGATCAGTCGCGGAAGCACCGGCAAGGAGCACTACCCAGGAGAGCAGGAAAGCCGGAAACCAACGGTACTTCATGGGACACCCCGAGAGCCAATCTCGGCATTTATTATAGACCGCCTCGGGCCGGCCGATGCCGGGGAAAACGCCTACTCAAAGGTCTTATGTCACCAGGCGCAACCCATCGCGGGCAACCTGGAGGGGCAACACGCGGCCGCCATTGTCGCCGATCACCGTGGCGACCCGGCTGGCCGCACCCTTCTCGACCAGGAAAATCACGCACCCGCCACCGCCGGCGCCGCAGACCTTGGCCGCGCGACCGCCGTTTCTGGCTGCGACCGCAATGAGCTTGTCGATGAGAGGCGTGCTGATACCCGGGGCATTCGTGCGACGCAGTTTCCATTCCTCACGCAGCAACCGGGCAACTTCGTTCCAGTCCGCCCGCAGCAGGCCCTGGTACATGAGCCGCGCAATTTCAGCGATGCGCTCGAAATTACGGAACACGCGCTTGTCGCCATTGATGTGGGCCTTGAAGACTTCCCAGTTATTGATGCCCGATTGTCGTGGTGCGCCCGTGTAGGCCAACACGAAGCGCGACTCAATCTCCTCGGCCGGCATGGGGACCGACTCCCGATGAATGCCGTCCGCATTCAGATGGATTGCGCTCACGCCACCGTAGAGTGCCGGATAGTAATCCTGGCAGCCGGTGGGAACGTTGATGACCTGCGCTTCGATGTTCTGTGCGATCACCCGGATCTGTTCGGCGGTGAGATGTCGATCCGTGAAGCGAGCTAGTGCGGCCGACGAGGCGACCATCAATGCGGAAGACCCAGAGATGCCAGCGCCCGCGGGCGACTCCGAATCGGTTTCCATCAGCAGGCCTTCTTTGGGAGCGAAGAATTGCAGCAAGCGTGCCGCCAGCGGAAGACGAAAGCGCTTGGCGCGCCGCAATTCGTCGAAGCTTGCGAAAACTTCTTCCCTCTTCGTATCCAGTGACCGCAGGTGAATGCGACGGCCCTTCAGGCGCGTGATGCGGCACGTCGTTAGGATGTTCACGGCGAAGTTGAGGGTCAGCGCTCCCGGATGAAACAGGTACAAAGGCCAGAGGTCGATCGTCCCGCCTGCAAGGTCAGCACGACAGGGAGCCTGCGCAACGATCGTAGTGGACAAGGACGAAGTCCAGGACGCTTCCATGCAGCGTTTGTATCACGCCGCGCAGTCGGGTTCGATAGCTTCCGGTAACCACGTTACCCTGGGTACCACGTCGATAACATCGGAGTGCGCCGAGGCTAAACCAAATTCTGAGAGAAGAGACTGCAAGAACCTTGCGGAAAACGGGTTTTCGAGAGAATTGGCACGATCTATCGTTGACAACAATCAACATTTGTCGGATATTCGCGAAAGAGAATTTCCTAATGGCAGTTTCCTTAATTTCACTTACCACTCTGGCCGTTCGCTAGGAGTATGCGCATGGCAGATTCATGGGTTAGGCCTACCTCCCCAGGTCCCCCGGATTCTGGAGTCCCCTCTCGGCCCGAAGACGAAACCAAGACCTCCAAGGAACGAACCCCGGGGCCCGACGACTACCTTCTCATTGATCGTTTGCGCGAAGACGCGAGCGCAGGCCGGATGGACCTGAGCAGCATCCTGTCCGAAGCCACGCACGCAGCGCGCTACTTTACCGACGCGACCGGAGCCGCGCTCGCTCTATGGAGTCAAGGCGTAGTGATTTGCCGGGCGCGGTCCGGTGACACCGCGCCTCCGTTGGGCGCGAAGCTCGATGTCGACGCCGGCATCTCGGGCGAGTGCTTGCGCACCGGACGTTCGCAGCGCTGCCATGACTCGCTGACCGATCCGCGCGTCAACGCCGAGGTTTGCGAGGAGTTGGGAATCCGATCACTGGCAGCCGTGCCTTTGCGCGGCGGTCAAGGCGTGATCGGCATTCTGGAAGTGTTCTCCGGCAAGCCGAATGCTTTTTCGGACGCGCACATCACGTTGCTGAAGAAGCTGGCGAAGATTGCGGCCACCGGACGCGAGCAATCCGTAGCGTCGACACCGAGTCGCCCGGTTGAAACTGCCGCCGAACCAACGCCGGTGCCAGTTGCCGAACGTGCCGGGCGTGACTGGGTGGGGTTTCTTCCTGCCCGGATGCGCGGCGAGGAAGGGCAGCCTTGGCGTCTGGCCGCGGCGGCCGTATTGTTGCTGCTGCTTGGGATTTTTGGATGGGCGTTCACCCGGTATCGCAGCAATTCGCGATCCGGACAGCCTGTGCATGCGGCCTCTGCTCAGACGGTGCCCGCCGTTCTTGCGGCGAGCGCTTCTACCGATCCAACCAGGAGCGATCCGCTTGCGCCAGAGACGGCCGGCAAATCTGCAAGCACCATCAACCTGACCCTCGCTCCCAGATCAAACTCGGACGTGATGGCGAGAGACGTCGTCCAGCGGGCTGCGCGATCCACCGTAACCGAACGCAGTTCGACACCTCGCGGTAATGCGGCTGTCACTCCGTCGCGACCGCCGGAGCCAGCCCAGATTGCGGAAGCCGATGTTCCACCGCCCGATCCGTCTGAAGCGCTATCGAGTATGAAGGGCGGCGCGGCGCCGATACCGCAATCGATTGCGAATCCGCAGCCCATCTTCCCCTTCGTCGCGCTCCCCGTATCGCAGGGTGTAACCGGTGGCCGGCTGACCCGTAAAGTCGAGCCCGTGTACCCCAAGGAAGCACGCGTACAACACATCGAGGGCGCGGTGATGCTGGATGCGCTGGTCGGGGAAGACGGCAACGTTCACGAGGTGACGGTGAAGAGCGGGCAGCCCCTACTGGCACAAGCCGCGGCCCAGGCCGTGAAACAATGGCGGTACCAGCCGTTCCAACTGAACGGAAAGCCGGTGTCACTCCACAACCAGATTACGATTCAATTCAAGCTGCCGTAGAAAGTAGCTTTCAGGAGAGGTTCAGTACCTGGCGGACCGTTCCGCGGGACATCTGGATCTTTTGCTGCAACAGCGTGATGGCATAGATCAATTGCTCGGGACGTGGCGGGCAACCCGGCACGTATACGTCCACAGGAATGACCTGGTTCACGCTCTGTACCAGAGCATAATTATTGAATACCCCACCCGAGGTTGCGCAGGCGCCCATCGAGATTACCCACTTGGGTTCTGGCATCTGTTCCCAAAGTAGTCGGATCACCGGGGCCATTTTATTGGACACGCGCCCGGCAATGATGATCAGGTCGGACTGCCGCGGTGACGGGCGGAAGACCTCCGCCCCGAAGCGGGCGATGTCGAAGCGCGACGCGCCCATCGACATCATCTCGATGGCGCAGCACGCAAGGCCGAAAGTCATCGGCCAGATCGAGTTCTTGCGCATCCAGTTGACCGCGGAATCCAGCGTGGTTAGAACCACGCCCTCCGGGGTGGGATTGCCGTAGGTCAAGTCCTTCACGACCTTCTTGCCGTTTTCGACGGTCACGTACGGACCGAAATTCAGCTCGCCACTCATATCCCCATTTTAAACCAGACACCCCTGGAAGAGGCTTGGCAGATACGCCCGCTCCTCAATTCGCGTTTAGGGACAGGCGGATTCACGTAGGGACAGGCGGATTCACGTAGGGACAGGCGCCCTCGCCTGTCCGGCCGCGGACGGTGTTCGCCGCGGCGCACCGGCGATCGCAAGTACTTTCACCACAGAGGCACAGAGTCGCAGAGAAGAAACTGAATCAGCTTTCTGGGTGTTCTCGATGACTCTGTGGTAGTCCCCTCGGAGTCGGAAGGTTGTCGAAGACTCACGGAATCAGCACCACCTTCCCAAACATCTTGCTCTGCTGCAAATACTCGTGGGCGGCGCGAACCTCCGACAACGGGAACACCTTATCGACCACCGGCTTGAGTCTGCCTCCGAACACCAGTTTCAGGACTTCGTACAGCTCTCCCATCGTTCCCATATAGGAGCCGAGCAAGGCCAGATGGCGCGCGAACAGTACGCGCAAATCGAAGCTTGCCTCCGGGCCTGAGGTTGCTCCACACGTAACCAGCGTCCCTCCGGGCTTCAGCGCTTTCATGCTCTCGTTCCAGGTCGCCGCGCCGACGTGCTCGACAACAATATCGACCCCCGCCCGCCCAGTGATCTTGCGCGCCTCGTCGCCGATCTTTTGCTGGTAGTGATTGATCACATAGTCTGCTCCCAGCTGTTTCGCCAACTCAGCTTTGCGGTCGTCGCCGGCTGTAGCGATTACGGTTGCCTGAAACAATTTCGCTAGCTGGATCGCGGCGATGCCCACCCCTGAATTTGCTCCGAGCACGAGCACGGTTTGCCCCAGCCTGATGTTGGCGCGCCCTGTAAGCATGTGGAACGCCGTGAGAAACACCAGGGGCACGCTCGCGGCTTCGGTGAAGCCCATGCTGTCGGGAATCGGGATCACGTTCACCGCCGGCACGGCAATGAGCTCACAATTCCCGCCATCCACCCCGTTGCCCAGCACGGTAAATTCAGGGCACAGGTTCTGACGACCGGCAACACATTGTTCACAGCGATTGCAGAAGTGCATGGGCGCCACCAGCACGCGCTGGCCCACCCTGAACCCGGTGATGTATTCGCCAATTTCGACGATCTCGCCCGCGATGTCGCTGCCGAGAATGTGCGGCAGTTTCACGCCCGGCAGTTTCTGCCGCACCCACAGGTCCAGGTGATTCATCGCGCACGCTCTCACGCGGATCAGCACCTGATCCTTCCGCGGCTGTGGATCAGGAACGTCTTCGTATTGAAGAACCTCAATACCACCAAATTCATGAATGACAACGGCTTTCATGATGGCTCTCCCTCGCTCGATGTCCGGAACGAACCATAGAAGCTAGCACAGTCGCAGACGCGCGTTTCCGGGGCTGCGGCCCTGGCGAGTGAACGGCGAGTTTGACTTGCGTGCGTTCAGGCCGAATAATCACCAGGAATGGACATCTACGAGGAGATCGTCAAGTTGCGGCAGGAAGGGCGGCGCGGAGCCGTGGCGACCATCGTCAACGTTCGCGGTTCCATCCCTTCCTTCGAAACGGCCAAGATGCTGGTCCGCGACGACGGCTCGATCTACGGAACCATTGGCGGCGGCTGCGTGGAAGCCGATGTCTGGCGGGCGGCGTGCGACGTCATGGAACAAGAGAAGCCCCGCACTCTGACCTTCGACCTCAATCAGGACCCCAAGTACGATACCGGCCTGGTTTGCGGGGGCACGCTCGATGTTTTCGTGGAACCGATCCTGCCTCCAGCATTACTTTATATTTTCGGCGCAGGCCATGTCTCCGCAAGCCTTTACAAGGCAGCTCTTTCGGCTGGATTCGACATTACGGTGATCGACGATCGCGACTCCTACGCCAACCGCGAACGGTTCCCGCAGGCCCGTGAAGTCATCGCCGAAGACTTTGATCAGGCAATGGCTCGGCTCACTCCGAGCGAAGCTGCCTATATCGTCATCGTGACGCGCGGCCACCGCGATGACATGCGTGTCCTGCGCTGGGCAGTGCAATCCAAAGCGCGCTACATCGGCATGATCGGGTCGAAACGCAAGACGATCACGATTTTCCGGGAACTCCAGAAACAGGGTCTGGCCGCGGATCTGTTCGAACGTGTTCACGCACCCATCGGCCTCGATATAGGCGCAGTTACTCCGGAAGAAATCGCGGTATCGATCACCGCCGAGTTAATTGCTGTCCGTCGCCATGCCGAGCGGGCTCTTCCGCACATGAGCTGGTTTCACCGTCAGCACAGAAACGATTCCGACGCCCAACAAGAGATATCCGCCCAAAAGGACAAAGACTCCGTCTAGCCGGACGACGTGTTTGGAAGCCTCGCCGCTCTCCCGCTGACTTCCCCTTCCCTTTCTGCTATCGTCGCGACATGGGCCGGGCTCCAAGTTTATGCGGTGTGATTCTGGCGGCGGGCGACTCCACGCGCATGGGCAGCGACAAGGCCCTGCTTCCCTGGCCGCCGGTTCTTCCCGGCCAGCCTCCCGCCGGCACGTTTCTGTCGGCAGCGATTGAGTTTTTGTCGCCATTCTCTGAGATCGTCATCGTTGTCGCTGGCAAGAACGCTGACCGCATCGCGCCCTTTGCTTACGCGGCAGGCGCTTCCCTGATAGTCAATCAGGAACCGGAGCGCGGACAATTCAGCTCGCTGCAAGTGGGCCTGCAGGAAGTACTGAACCGCGGCCGCGATGCGTCCCTGGTGACTCTGGTCGATCGGCCTCCGGTAAGCAGAAACACCGTGTCGCAGCTTTGCGCAGCATTTGCGGCCGCCTTGGAGCGCAGGAAATGGGCAGTCGTCCCGGAAGTCCGCGGACATCATGGACACCCGATCGTGCTCGGACGGGAGATGATTGAAGCCTTCCTGAAAGCGCCACCCACGGCTACGGCGAGGGACATTGAGCATCAGTATGCACAGCATGTTGAGTACGTCCCGGTCGACGACCCGGCAATCACCATCAACGTCAACACGCCCGAAGAGTACGCTGCCTTACGTGCGATCCAACCGGCAGCCGCCGGAGACTGACGTCATCCGCTACAATTCATGTCTTCGGCGAGCGACCCGTCCTTCGGGGCGGCCACTTGCGCGAAACTTCCACAACGAGAAAACCTTTGACTGCCACCCCAGTGACCGGCCAATCGCAAGCGTTCATCGAATCCATTCTGCAGCTCGCACCCCGTTTCGCGACGTTTGATTGCGACGGCACGCTCTGGAATGGAGATGGCGGAGAAAGTTTCTTCGCGTGGGAGTTGGAAGAAAAGCTGGTCCCGGATGACATCGCGCGCTCCATGCAGGCTCGCTACGCCGAGTATCGCGCGGGCAAAGTTCCCGAGGAAGTGATGTGCGGAGAAATGGTGACCATGCACCGGGGCATGATCGAGTCAGACGTCCAACGGGCGGCAACCCGGTTCTTTGATTTGTATTTCGTCGAAAAGATATTTCCCGAGATGCGTTTCCTGGTGCGGCAACTGATCGCCCAGGGGTGCGACGTTTGGGCCGTGTCTTCGACCAATGACTGGGTCATCCGCGCAGGGATGCGGCACTTCGGAATTCCGCGCGATCACGTGCTGGCCGCCTCGGTCGAGATCGAGAATATGCGAATTACGGACCGCCTGGTCCGGATTCCCAGCGGCCCCGGCAAACCTACGGCGATCCTCGATGTCGTGAAGAAGAAGCCCGACGCCGCTTTCGGAAACTCGCGCTGGGACGTCGATATGCTCGCCCTCGCCACTCATCCCTTTGCCATCAACCCAAATCCCGACCTTGAACAGATGGCGCAGGAACGTCATTGGGGAGTGTATTTTCCCAACAGCGTTCGAAAATGAGTACATACGGTGCGATTATTTCCAACCGCTTGTAATCAAATTGTAAGAATCCTTTTGCTTTCCGGGTTGATTACTTGACCTTCCCTGAAAAGCTGACATATTGTCCTCAAAAACGTGGGGGGTCCCCAGGCCGCACGGCTTGACCCGGGGATTTTGAGGAGCCTGCAATGACCACATGGAACGGCTGGGGTGAGGACGAACCGTATTGTTGGGTCGTAATCTGCAAGAACGAGAAATTCCACCGGCATCAGAATCTGTACAGCGGGCACAAAATTCCTCTCGGCGAGACCGACGCGTTCGCTCCGCCTCCCGAAATCGATTTTCGCCTGACGGTGCGGTGCGACGAATGCGGCGAAGAATATCCTTACGATCCCGCCGAGCTTCTTCGTTTCCAAATGAATTTTCAGCCGGATTTCAAACCCCATCCGTTGTTTGCCTAGTCAGCGGCCTGCGGCTACATTCGGCGGGCGGGGATGCCCGCCGCTGCTTCGACTGCGTTTGAACAAGGTCAGGCCTTCTTCACCAGCGCACCCAGGGCGTCGATCGCAAGGTAAGCGGCATGCTGGGAGGCCTCGAGCAAACCACCGACTCGCTCCAGCAACTCTTCGCGACGGAACCGCCGCGCATCCTCTAACAACATTCCCGTCACCATCTCGGTCAAGGCCGACGCGCATGCCATGGCTGAGACGCATCCCTTGGCGCGAAATCCTATCTCTGCAATTCTTCCCGAGGTAATTTTCGCCGTCAGTTCCAGGACGTCCCCGCAGGCTGGGTTTTCGATCTCCACGCGCACGTCGGGATTCTGGATCTCGCCGGCATTTCGGGGATTCTGAAAGTGATCGAGAACCTGGGCGGAATACATCGCATCATTGTAAAAGGAGAGGCCGCGACCGTTTGCGGAACCTGCGGTTTTCTCGCCAGTCCTCCTGCAACCGTTTACCATCAGCGGGAGACCTCATGACATCGCTTTTCATTCCACGCCGCATCGTCAGCCTCCAGCCGAGCGCGACCGTGATCCTGCAAGCGATTGGACAGTTGGACCGCCTGGTGGCCTGCACCCGCTATTGCGTTGATGTATGCCCGGGAGCTGCGTCGGGACGGATTATCGTAAGCGACTCCTGGAGCGCGGATGCCGCGCAGATCAGCGCGGCCAAGCCCGACCTGGTCATCGCCGCAGTTCCCTACCAGGAAAAATCGGTGGCGGAAATTCTGAAAGCCGGCGCACGCTTCCTCGGTCTGGCGCCAAGAAACCTGGCTGACATCTACACCGATATCGCTATGATTGCGGGAATTGCCGGCGTTCCCGATCGAGGGCAACAGGTCGCCGATCGCATGGTTGCGGCGATTGGCGAGGTGCGCACTCAAACCGCTGGCTTACCGCGCCACCAGGTTTTCTGCGAAGAGTGGGGCAAGCCTCTGATCGCATCGCAAATGTGGGTATCGGAACTGGTGCAGGCCGCAGGGGGCGAGTTCGTCGGCACGCCCGGAAAGCAGACAACCGCCGAAAGTATTTTCGAGGCAAGCCCCGACGTGATCATCGCAGCCTGGTGTGGCGCGGGTGACCGCGTTCCATTAGCGAAAATCGTGCGGGATCGCGCATGGACCCGCCTGCCGGCGGTGGAAGCGGGCCGGGTTTACTGCATCCGCGATGAATTGCTCAACACTCCCGCGCCTACCCTGATCTCCGGTCTGCACGCTTTGGCTGCCGCCATCCACCCTGAACATTTTCCCCGGGTTCCCGGCTTGCGTGGAATCTCCGACGTATCGCGCGAGACACGCTCCTCGGGCGAACCTGTGGTTTAAGATTGTCGGCATGCCAAAGTCCCCCACCATCGACACCGTTCGCGGCGAAGTGGCGCGCCTGGCCGCCACCTCAAGCTCCGCGCACGAACTCATGACCAAGATGGTCGCCCTGCTCCACGAACAGATGCTCAAGTACAACTGGGTCGGTTTCTACATGCTCGACGAAGCGGCGAAGCCACCGGTGCTCGTGCTGGGCCCATTTCAGGGGGCCATGACTCCGCATACCCGAATTCCGTTGCATCAGGGCATCTGCGGAGCCGCCGCTTCCACCGGCAAGACGGTCATCGTGGATGACGTCGCAAAAGATCCCCGCTACCTTGCCTGCTCGCTTGAAACCAAATCCGAAATCGTCGCGCCGGTTTTCCGCCGCGGCAAAGTCGCCGGCGAACTCGATATCGACAGCCATTTTCCCGCTGCCTTTTCCGGAGAAGATCGCGAGTTGGTGGAGTATTGCGCCGCGCTGGTCGGCAAAAAACTCGAGAGCTCGCCTGCATGAGAGTCGAAAAAGGCAAGGTTCGCGCCCCCGAAATCGGACGAGTGTGGCTCAATTCTCCTCCGCTGAGTTTTCGGCAACTGCGCGGCCGGGTTGTGCTGGTCGATTTCTGGGACTACACCTGCGTCAATTGCATTCGCACCCTGCCCTACGTCCAGGCATGGCACGAACGCTACGTGGGCAAGGGACTGACGGTGATCGGAGTGCACACCCCGGAATTCACTTTCGCACAGTATGAGTCGAACGTGGAGCGGGGCGTGCGCGAGTTCGGACTGACCTATCCGATCGTGGTCGATAACGATCGCGAGATCTGGAAGGCATTCGCCAATCGCTACTGGCCCACAAAGTATCTGCTCGATAAAGAAGGCTACCTGCGCTACGCGCACTTCGGCGAAGGCGCTTACCGCGAGACCGAGCAGGCAATTCGCGAGCTCCTGCTGGAGGTGAACTCCACTCTGGCGTTCCCTCCCCTGATGGAGCCGGTGCGCGCGGAGGATCGGGACGGTGCGGTGTGCTATCCGCCCAGTGCGGAGCTCTACCTGGGGCACGCGCGCGCGCGCATTGGCAACGAGGGCGGATTTCAAGAGGACTCCATCGCCGACTACACCGCTCCCAAGGAGCTTACTGAGAATCATTTCTTCCTGAACGGGCAGTGGGCCTCGACCGCGGAGTACGTGGAGGCGGCTGGGGACGGTCGGCACTCCATCGTGTTGCAGTACGAAGCCGCCGGCGTAAATCTGGTGATGGCGGCTCCGCGTGGCGGAACCTGCGAGATTGTCATTCTGCAGGATGGCAAAGCGCTGGATCGGTCGCAGAAAGCGTCCGATACGCGGTTCCGCGCCGTAGACGGCGCCGAGGAAAGTTACGTTTCGGTGCAGCAGGCGCGGATGTATTCCCTCTTGAAAAACGCAGACTTCGGAAAGCACCAACTGGAATTGCTGTGTCCTGCTGGCCTCGCGGCCTTCGCTTTCACCTTTACCAGCTGCGTCGACCCTTCCAGGGAAACCGTCGCAGCCCTTGAGTCGCAATCATGATGAAGCGCGTGGTCGCGGCCCTGATCGTGCACGACGGGAAAATTCTGGTCTGCCAGAGGACTCGCCATCAAACCATGCCGCTCAAGTGGGAGTTTCCCGGGGGCAAAATCGAGGATGGCGAGCACGCGCGCAGCGCTCTGGAGCGTGAACTCGAGGAAGAACTCGGTATTCATGCCACCATCGCGGAAGAAGCAGCCCGCATTCGGCACGAGTACCGCAGCGGGAGTTCCGTCGATCTGCGTTTCTTTGTGGTTCGGGAATATCGCGGGAAACTGGAGAATCGCATTTTTCGGGACATGCAATGGGCTCGTCCCGCCGACTTGCCATCGTTCGATTTTCTCGAAGCCGATCTCAAATTAGTATCCGACCTGGCCACCGGAAAGCTCTCGGTCTAAAAAGCTGTGGCGCGGCTGGCGTTTCCGCCACTGCTCGGCCCATACTCTAATAGAAAAGGCGCCGCATCTGCGGCGCCTCTCATCGTTTCGAGTTTAGCTTAATTCTGTGACCCGTCCCGCTTCAATACCGGATGGTCATCATCGCTGTCGCTGGGCTGAGAAGCGCGACGAAGCTCCGGCGAACTGTCTTTCTTGTCGTCGAGCTTGCGACGATTCTCCAGCTTGGCTAACCGGCCCTTGACTTCCTGGAACTCCGACGTGTCAACCTTGTATGTGGGACGCGCGGGAAGCAACTTCTCGATCTCCTCCTGCGATTTCTCAATGCGATCCGGCGTGGGCGGATGAGACTCAAACGCCTTGGAGAACGTGCCCGGCTTCTTCTTCTCCTGGGCCTGGATCTTTTCGAAAAATGCGGTAAAGGCCTGCGGATCGTAGCCGCTCTTATACATGTATTCCACGCCCAGGTAGTCCGCTTCGGCCTCAAACCCGCGGCTGAACTTCAGAAAAGTAACGGGCAGCGCCAGGCCGGCCGCTTCCTGCACAGCAAGCCCACCCAAACCTCCGCCCATCATGATCAGGGGAATGGTCGCCAGCTGCGCAAGGGTACCGCGGGTCTGTTCACGGGCAATGTGGCACGCGGCAACGTGAGCGATCTCGTGTGCCATTACGCCGGCGAGTTCGGCTTCATTGTCAGCAGCCAGGATCAGCCCGGAATTCACATAGAAGAATCCGCCCGGAAGTGCGAAGGCATTGATCACGTCGGCATCGACGACTTTGATGGTGAAAGGCACCTTCGAATCAGAGTTCCGTACCAGATTCTGTCCAACCCGATTTACGTACTCAGTGATCACAGGGTCTTTGATCAGCTTCGAGGTTGAATCGATTTGGTCAGCATATTGCCGGCCCATATTGATCTGGCCTTCGACGCTATACCAGTTGCCTACACCCCGGCCGCACCCTACATTGCGATTGCCGATCGCATCCAGGTCGTTGATTCCGCCATCATGCTTCAGCTTTGCCGGTGGACTGGCTTGCGTATCGTCCCCAGGGGCGGCGAGCGCCAGACCACTGCAGGCAAGAACGATGGCCAGTCCCGCTCCAATTAGACGTTTCATGGGATTCCCCCTGACGGACACAATACCGCCATATATTAGACGCGGCTAGAATGAGGAAGGTTTCCCCTCCCTGCAACCCGGGTGGATCTTCTTCAGTTTACGCTTGCTTTACGGCTTGTATCCAGTAGGGAGAGTGCGCCCCCCGCGCCATGCAGGCTCTGCCACATCAAGGCAAAAGTTAGGATAATCACCAGGATTGTGGTACCCCAGGCAACCGCGTTAAAGAGCCGGGAATTGACATATTCGCCCATAAGCTCCTTCTTGTTGATCAGAAGCAGCATAAAGATCAGGACAAACGGCAGCACCACGCCATTGACCACTTGGGACAGGATCGTGATTTTCACCAGCGGAAGGTTGGGCACGAGAATTACGGCCCCCCCGGCCACGATCAGCGCAGTATAGAGCCAGTAGAAGACGGGGGCTTCGCCAAATTTCATCCCCACGCCTGACTCGAAACCCAGCCCTTCACAAACTGTGTAAGCGGTCGACAGGGGCAAAATTGACGCCGCGAACAACGATGCGTTGAAAAGCCCCGCGGCAAACAAAATGTAGGCATAGTCACCGGCCAGGGGACGCAGCGCCTGCGCCGCATCTTTCGCATCTTGTACGTTGCGGTAACCGTGGGCATAGAGGGTCGCTGCACAAGCCACGATGATGAACCAGGCCACGACGTCCGTAAAAATACAGCCCGCAATCACGTCGATCTTGGACGCCTTGTACTGGCGCCGGGTGACGCCCTTCTCCACAATGGAAGATTGCAGGTAAAACTGCATCCAGGGCGCGATGGTCGTCCCTACCAGGCCGATCACCATGTACACGTACCCTTGCTGGAGCCAGGCGGAGCGCGCCGGCGGCTTGATGGTGGCGATCAGGGCGTCGCCCCACGCCGGCTTGGCCAGCACACCCGCAACGATGTAGGTGATGTAGAAGAACGATGCCGTCAAAAATACTTTTTCGACGGTTTTGTATTGGCCCTTCACCACGATCAACCACACCGCCACGCAACTGATCGGGACCGTGATGTACTTCGAAAGCCCGAACAGTTCCAGGCTTCCCGCGATACCGGCAAATTCCGCAATCACGTTCCCGAAATTCGTGATCAGAATTCCGATCATCATGAAGAATGTGATACGAAACCCAAATTCTTCCCGGATCAGGTCGCTGAGGCCTTTGCCCGTCACCGCTCCCATGCGCGCGGTCATTTCCTGGACCACGATCAGGGCCAGGGTGATGGGAATCATGGTCCAGAGCAGTAGGTGTCCGAACTGAGCGCCCGCAGACGAGTACGTCCAGATGCCACCGGCATCGTTATCGACGTTCGCGGTGATGAAACCCGGGCCGACTACGGCGAAGAACAGCAGGATCCGGGTCTTCCAGCGTTTCAGGAACCTCATGGGCACATTTCACAGACATGGGAGCAGCCAACGACCTGACAGAATAAACGTGGATCATCAATTCTGGATACCTCAAATCAACTTTTGTTTCGAGAAATTAAAGAAACTTGTAACCGAAGCGCAGCCCCCCTCCAAAAGCTGCGGAGCGGCGACATTCAATAGCCCAGCGCGTCAGCGCTGGGTAGCGACGAAGAAAAATACAAGTCCCAGAGGGACGGCACAACGGCGATGCGGGCGGGAGCCCGCGAGCCGCTACAACTTCTCCCGCAACAAACTGATCACGTCATCCGACGTAATCACGCCCGTCAATTTCTTCTGATCGTCCACCACGGGCAAGGTCAACAAATTGTACTTATCGAACAACTCCGTCACTTCCTGGTCCGACGCATTCTCATGGCACGAAATCAACGGCTCCTGCGTCAACGACAACAGCGGTGTGGTGGGCGCCGCCAAGACCAATTTTGATAAGGGCACCATCCCCGACAATGTATGCCGAGAATCGACCAGGAAAATCGTGCTCACCGTCTCCACACCGCCCTCATAATGCCGCAAGGCTTCGACTGCATCATGCGCGCTGGCATTGACCGGCAGGGCGATGAATTCGGTGGTCATCCGGCCCGCGGCCGAATCGTGCTTGAATTCCAGTAAGCCCGAGACCTCCTCGGCCTCTTCCGCGCCCATCTCTTCCAGGATTTTCTCTGTCCGTTCCTCCGGGAGATCGGCCAGCAGGTCGGCCGCGGCGTCGGGTTGCATTTCCTCGACAATATCGGCGACTCGCTCGGAGTCCAGCGACTCGATAATGGCCTTCTGGACCTTAGGTTCAACCTCCTCCAAGGCTCCGGCCGCCACCCCTTCGTCCAAGGTCTCAAAAACCGCCTCGCGCTCATCCGGGGCCAGTTCCTCCACGATGTCGGCAATGTCTGCGGGATGAAGCTTGGCCAGGCGCTCGTGCGAGATCTTCAGTTTCACCCGGCGGGCCGGATCGGTCTCGATCAAGTCGACGAAATCCCAGGGAATGCTGCGCGCCGGAATTTGGCTGAGCAGCAGGTGCAGTGCTCCTACCGGAACCACTCCCTTCAGCAACCGGCGCACCGCCCCCCGGGCTCCCACGTCGACCGACGATACCTTCAGAACGGCGCGGCTGCCCACGGATTCCTGCTGCAGGTCGACGTCGTTGACGCGGACCACCTTCCTCCCGTGAACGTCGATGACTTGCTGGTCAAGCAAGTCCCGCTCCAGTAGAAACAGCCCTTCGGTCCCGTTGATCGCCACCCAGTCTGCCAGGATCGTGGAGGCTCGAATACCGCCGTTAATCGAAGAAACCGATTGCAGGGGAAGAACCCGGTCCCCGCCTTTGGTCTTGACGATCAGCAGCGAAATCCGCACCCGGTCCTCCTGGGGAGCCAGGGCTACCTCGCGGACATGTCCGCACGCCTGGCCCGCGGCATCGCGGACCGGCGCTCCCAGCAGTTCGGTGAGCGCAAGTGCGGTCATGTCTGCGAGCATACTCAACCCGCACGAAATAAATCCAGATGTTGTATGCAGATATTTTTTGAACGCGTCTGTTTCCCCCTAGGGTTTTCCCGAACTGGCGCAAGGTACGACCCCCTTCGCGCGTTGCGTTGACAATTACCCGCACTAAAGGCAAACTACCGGATTCGTTAAACCGGACGCTTCCCTTCTGCATCCAAGGGCGGGCCGGTAAAGGAGTTCGGGTCCTCAGTTGGGTCTTGCTGAGCCGCTACTATGAGCGCACAACGGGTCTCTTACACGCTCGATTCGACGCTGGATACCGTCAACAGCGCCGAAGAAGCGGCCAGCCAGATTGCCACCGAGGCTGGATTCGGCGATGAAGAGGTCATGAAAATCGCTATGGCGGTGCGCGAAGCTGCGGTCAATGCTGTATTGCACGGCAACGCGTACGACCCGGGCAAAAAGGTGACCGTCGACTTCGAACGCACGGCTCAGGACCTGGTCATTACCATTCGCGACCAGGGCAAGGGCTTGGACCTGGCAAAAGTTCCCGACCCGCTGGCCCCCGAGAATCTACTCAAAACCTCGGGGCGAGGCATTTTTCTTATCCGCTCGTTCATGGATGAGGTTGAAATCAACCCCTCCACCTCGGGCACCGAAATCAAACTTATCAAGCACGTCCAAGGCACAACCGCGGACGGCAAGGAGGCTTCCCAGTGAGCATGAAGACCAGCACTCGTCAGGTCGATGGGGTAACCATCGTGGATTGCAGCGGCCGCATCACCCTCGGTGAAGGCAGCGTAATCCTGCGCGATACGGTGCGCGACCTGCTCAGCAAAGGCAACAAGAAGATCCTTCTCAACCTGGGCGACGTCAACTACATCGACAGCTCAGGCATCGGCGAGCTGGTCAGCGCCTACACCACCGTGAAAAACCAGGGCGGCGAACTCAAGCTGCTCAACCTCACCAAGAAAGTTCACGACCTGCTCCAGATCACCAAGCTCTACACCGTCTTCGACGTGAAAGATGAAGAAGCGGCCGCCGTAAAGTCGTTCAGCAAGTAATTTGAGATCTCCATTGTTCTCGAGAGGCCGGTGCCGCCGGCCTCGCCCGCTCCATTCCCAATTCGGTGAAGGCCGAGGCAATTCCGCCTCGACTGCCGCTGCGTGTTCACAGCTCCATCCATACAATGGAAGTGGTCTCCGATTATGTTTGGCCGTGCCGCTTTGCTGGCTGCCGTCATAGTCCTCGTAGCTCCCCTGCGGGCGGCGGCGTCCTCGTCGTGCCTCTCCATCACGGAAGCCGGAAAACACATCGGCGACACCCGCTGCGTGGCAGGAAAAGTAATCCGCGTCAAACAAGGCAACCGGGGCGTCCACTTTTTCGATTTCTGTGAGGACTACCGCACGTGCCCATTTACGGTGGTCGTCTTTTCCGGCGATTTGAAACAAATTGGAGACGTCCGGCAGCTGGTGGGCCGTCAAATTGAGATCGACGGCGAGATCAAAAGCTATGACGGCCGGGCCGAGATCGTGCTCCGTCGTTTGGACCAATTGCGCGGAGACGCGGCCCGCATTCCGGCGTTGCCGAAAGACTATGACGTCGAGAGGCACGGGAAATACAGCGCAGGAACGTTCCGCTACCCCAGGCAATCCAAAAGCGCATCCCGAAAGAAGCAATCGCCCCCAGTAAGCCTGCAAGACCCAAGCCTGCCCGAGTCGCCGAACGACTGAGCGCATGGTGAACTGAAGTGCATGTGGAACTGACGTGCGTGTGGAGCTGACGTGCATGTAAAACTGACGTGGGACCGACGTGCATTGATTCGTATCAGGGCGCGGCTTCAGCCGCGCCGAAAAGACGAAGCTAAGTTGGCGGCTTTAGCCGCTGTAAACGTGGCAAGGTTACCGCAGGGCTGTTCATCCGACCTGCAGACGCTCGGCATCGCGGGCAAGACGTTGGAAGTCCTGCTTCTGCGTATTAACGTCTCGTCTATCTATTATCGGCATCGTTGGTGCAACGGCGATGTTTCACCGGAAAGTGTTTGAGGTAGCGATCCCCAATCACGAAATGACGTGATTGAGAATACAGACATTCCCCTTTGATTAGAGTATTAACGCGTGCAGAGGGCAATGATGAATGTCTTCCACGTTCGAGACATCTCGCCCGCAGAGAGCCTTGATCCACGCAATTGAGAGAACCCTCCTCGCGGGATTAGCGCTCGTTCTGCTGCTTCCGTCGTGCGGAGTCGAGTTCTGCGCTTCGGTTCCTGTGCTTGATTCGATTTCCCCTTCCAGCATTCAGTCCGGAGGGCCAGACTTTACCCTGACCCTGAAGGGAGGACATTTCCATTCCGATTCTTCTGTTTTGTGGAATGGCTCCTACCTCTTCGGCAAGACCACCAGCGAGCACGAGATCAAAGTGACGGTTCCGGCTGCAAATACTCTCGACAAAGGCAGCGCACAAGTCTGGGTGGTTAACGACCCGGGCGGCACGAACCTGAACGGTCCCTGCGGTGGAGGACCTTCGGCGAAACTCACGTTCACTATCCTATAAATCGACGACGCTGATTTCAGGAGTTGCAAGCGAGACTCATCCCCTTCCAGGTTTTGAGGCGGCCAGCCGACCGTTTAGGGCAACCGGCCGCTTAGAATGACTCTAATCAGGGTGATCACACGCATTGAGCGGGTTTTCGGTGTAGCAGGTATATGAGGCCACCGAACTGCCGAATCAACTCTTGCTAATGGGATTGCTCCGGAGCAGCCCTACAGTCTCAGGCTGAGCTGGTTTGCACAAGATTGGAGGCAGGCCGCGTGCAATCAGTTCCGCGTCGCCGACCGCGAGTTTGCCGATCTGCTTGATCGCTGCCTTCAGTGCCCCCGCCTGATGCGCACAGAGAATCAAATTCGGAGTTCGGCGTGCCCGATGCGAGGCAGGCAGCGGCTCTTGGGGAAAGACGTCGGTGGCAACGCGAATGTGCCCCCTTTCGGCAAAGTCGAGCATTGCTTCAAAATCCACCACCGCCGCACGGCTCACCAGGACAAGGCCCGCTCCTCTCTGCATCGCAGAAAACTGTTGCTCCCCCAGGAAACCCTGATTTTCCGACGTGACCCCAGCCACCACAATCACCAGGCGCGAACGGCGTAAGACCTCATCCAGGGAAGTCGCCTCGCAACCCAGGGTTCGAATATATTCGGCCGGCAACCATGGATCGTAGGCCCGAATATGACAACCGAACGGGCGCAGCAATGGCAAGATCGCCCTGCCAAGATCACCCAGTCCGATCAGACCAATGTCTTGTCGGAAGAGGGTGAAAGCTTCGCGGTTGGCAGCCAGGCCGTACTCCTCGGTCCCTTCGCGGAAATGACGATCCGACCTGCTGATGCCGCGGGCGAGATCAATCGCCATGCCCAGCGCGGCTTCGGCCACCGGTTCGGCGAACACCGGACTGGTGCTGAGAACGCGTATGCCGCTGCGAAAACAGTAGGCGTAATCGATATTGGGAAGGAAATTGCCTTCGACGTTGAACACCGCCCTCAGTGAGCGAGCCCGCTTCAAGCGTGATTCGGGAAGACCGAATTGGCCAATGATGATTTCTGCGTTTGCAACTTCTTCCTCAAACAATGCGTCGGTGACCGGACCGGATTCGTGCACGAATACATCTCCCAAAGCACGCAGCCGGGCCAAATCATTTTCATCAAAAATGTCGTGCATCGCACGCGGTTCTGGGGCCAGGAAAATACGTTTCGGAGTATTACTGCTGGGCATGAAAGCTCCTTAGAATTGTGGATCAATACCGAAGGGAAGACTTACTTCGACAGGCCTTTCTGCGCGTTGCGCGTGAAGGCCGAACCAGCGAACGAAGCCGCAAAGCACACGGTCACGAATCTGCGGGTCAATGAGCCGTAATGATTCCATAACAATGTCGGCGATTTCTCGACAATCAGTGGTCAACTGGTGGGTTGTCCAAATCCACGAAGCCATGATTAATCGCTCGCCAATTCGCCTTTAGCCCTCCAACAGCCCACACCACGGCTACCGCCATCACGCCGCGCCCGAACCACGAGTGCCACATTATCAGGCCCAATAGACAACCTGCCAGCGCAAGCGCGTAGACCACAGTGTTCCTGATTGCAGCCCACTTGCTGTAAATGGTTTCCGCCATATTTCAGTTCTGGCCTATTATGCCGTAACTGCCGAAACCAGGGTTTTCGCCAGTCATCAACCGGAATCGGCACGCCCCCGCCGGCCGGCCGTGATCAGATCCCGAGTTCAGTCACAAGCAGCTTGGGCACTGTGTGTTGTTGGAAATTACGCGTTGGGTCACAGGCATTTCGTCAGGGGCGGCTAATGGAGCGCCTGTCGCCCCGCCGGTCCCCCTGCATCGGACAGAACGCAAGTGCATCAAGGGATAGCGGTAGAAAGAAAACTGAAGGCAAATTTGGCTAGGCCGGCGGAAGGCCGATCTTCTTCACCAGCGCGCGATAGCGAGGATCAGAATGGAGAAAATCGAAGACCGGTTCGTCCTGCAGGAACACAATCCCGGGAGAGCGTTCCTGATACGCGCTTTCCAGGAATTTCAGGGTTTCCTCTTTATCGTCATTTCCGAGGAGTGCGCATTGCAAGGCCATGTCCCACGGCGAAATATATCTTTGGCGGCCCCTGGCTTTTAGCTCGTTCACTCCAAAGCGTACGACGGCCTTTTCACCGCCGCGCGCAAATGCACGATGCTGCGCGTCGGCCGTTTTTGGATCGCCAGCCAAGCGAAGACCTCGCTCCTCTTCCTGCTCTGCTTCCTTGTACATACCTTTCAGCCAATAAGCTTGCGACTGCAGGTAATGAGCCAAGGCATTGTTGGGCTGGCCCTGGGTGAGCTGGTGCAGTTCGCGGATTGCGTCTTCATATCGACGCAGGCGAATGTAAGCGCGTCCCAGGGCCCACGGCCGGATGGAATAATCGAGCGCGCTCGCACGTTTTTGTTCTTGTAGCGCTTTTTCGGGGCGTTGCGTGACGAGCAAGATGTAGGAATACAGGTGGTGAGCTTCGGCGCTTTCGGGGTCCGACTCGAGGGCTCGGCGCGCCTCCGTCTCGGCACTCTGCCAATCCCAAGTATCAAACAGGTACAAGGCCGCACGGGCTTTATGTGCATCGGAAAGGGAGTCATCGAGTGCAAGCGCTTTGCCGGCGGCCTCCTGCGCCTTTCCCATCACGGCGTGGGCAGGCATCTCGCCGTCCACCGCAAGCACCGTATAAGAGTCGGCCAGGCCGCTCCAGGCCGCTGCATAGTCAGGCTGTAACTGGATTGCTTGTTGGAAATACTCCTGGCTGCGCTTGCTACTGCCATTGAACCAAAAGTACCGGCCGCGCATGTAGGCGTCGTGGGCTTCCGGGTTGATGCGGGGCTGCGGTTTCGCGGAAGAGATCGCGGTTTTCACTTCTCTCGCGATAGTCTGCGACAACTCCGAAGGCAGCGAGAACGCTTCACTGAGGGTGCGATCATAACTTTCGGCCCAGAGGTGCGTGTCGCTGGGCGCGTGGATCAACTGCACGGTCATATGCACGCGATTGCCGGAACGCTCCACAGAACCTTCCAGGATGCCGTCCACTCCGAGTTCCCTTGCGATGTCTTTTACCGGCCGCTGGACTCCCTTGAAGCGCATGGCGGAAGTCCGCGAAACCAGGCGTAGCGAGGTGTTCTTCGCCAGCATGGTGATGAGTTCATCGGTCATGCCGTCGGCGAAGTATTCCTGCGCAGGATCACCGGAGAGGTTTGCCAGGGGGAGCACGGCGAGGGAGTGAATCGAAAGGATCGGGCGCGGCGCGAAGACTTTGTCACGCAGGCCCGCGACGTTGAATCCGAGAACAAGTCCGCCTGCAAGCAATAACGAAATCGTAATCGCGGCAAATCGCCGAGGCGACTTTCGAGCGGCAAGTTGAATGGTCGCATCTGTAGCAAGAGACGACGTAAGCCGTTGAGGCTCAGCAAGGGGCACGGGCGCGCCTTCAGCGGCGGGAACTGCGGAGGTGCCATTCCCCTTCCGGAGGTCGCCCATGAAACGGTAGCCCTTGCCCGAAACCGTCTGGATGAACCGGGGACGCTCAATGTCCTCGCGCAACGCAGCGCGAATCTTGCGGACGGCGGTGTTGATGCCGTGCTCGGTATCGACGAACACGTCTTTCCCCCACAGCCGCTCGACAATCTCCTGACGCGTGACCAGTTCCCCATCTTTCTCGAGCAGCAGGAGGAGCAACTCCATCGGGATGCGTTCGAGTTTCAGCAACTGACCGTTGCGCCGCAACTCAAAGCGCGACCGATCTAACTCGAAATCGCCAAATTTATGGAGAGTGGTTGGCATCACCTACGCCGATTGGGGGGAGAACTGGCGGAAGACTATACCATTCAGTTCTTTGAAATGGAAGAAAACGCCTTACGATGCAATAAGTTGCAGCTTTACCGTTTCTTCACCTTAATTCATTTCGCCTTCATTGCCTTGCGGCGCCGGGTCGGGCAGGATTCGCCCTCACAGTCGGCAGCGTTCTAACTGCTTCCCCCGCTGACAAGGAGAAACGACATGAAATCAGCGCTTATCAAGCTTCCAATCGTAATGGGAATCGTCCTGCTGGGAGCTCTTCTGACGGGCAGCGCGTTTGCGGCGTGTGGTGAAGCCGCGGGCGCCCACGGCACCGTGGTTCCCCAGTCCTGGAACGGTCACCCGGCTTCCTTATTGCCGATTTCCGAGGATTCGTCCCAGGACCCGATCACAGGGATGTGGCATGCGACCTTCACCGCCATGGGCAACCAGCCAGGGCCGCCGGATAACACTCCGATCGACAACGCCCTGGTCGTGTTTCACAGCGATGGAACCGAGATCATGAACTCCGCACGGCCTGCGCAAGATGGCAATTTCTGCCTGGGCGTTTGGAAGAAGGTGGGTAAGTCCAGATACAAGGTCAATCACATCCCTTGGTTTAGCAACGACACCACCAACGCGCCAAGCGGGATCGGGAACCCCTCGGGGCCGACGAGAATTTTTCAGAATATTGTATTGAGTCCAGACGGGAACCATTACACGGGAACATTCACGCTGGATGCGTATGACACGGCGGGCAACCAGGTAGTCCACATTATCGGCGTCATCAACGCAACCCGCGTCAACATCAATACAACGGTGCCGGACCTGCTCTGACGAGAGACGAGTCCGCCATTCGGGCGGCTGGGCGGTGCTATAGGCACCGCCTGGGCGCAGGTGCGCGATCACTGGTAACCGTGGAAATCGAGCGTGAGCACACTGGCAGCGTTTGTTCGCCAAATCCGCGTGCAATCGCAGCATTAACAATCCAAAACCGGGCACCTCGCCGTCGCCCCAGTCACACCATCCCCTTGCGCAACTCCTCCAGCGGATACTTCGTTCCCCGCCACGTCACGCCGTCGTTCCACAACGTCAGGAACATCGAGCGCAGCAGCGTGTACTCGAACAGCACCGTGCTCACCGGATGCAGCACGAAGTAGTACGCCGGAATCGACGACCGGAACGACATGCCCAGGTAGATCAGGAACATCGATCCGAGAGCGATGCCGTAAGGCAGCCGCGCCCAGCCGTGCGCGAGCCACAAACCAAGAAACGGCCAGAGGTTGAGGAAGAAAAGCCCGAAGGCCGAAGCGATGGTGCGCCACCATTGAAACGACAGCACGGCAAAGAAATTTTTAGTCAGATTGTCGACCACACCCATCGCGCCCTTTGCCCAGCGGATCGAAATCAGGTCCTCGCCAAACACATTGCGCTGGCGCAGCCCCGTTTTCTTGATGACCTTGCCGAGTTTCATGTCGTCCAGCACTTCCATGCGCAGGGCCTTGTAGGTTCCAACCGCGTCATACGCAGAACGACGAACCATGTTGAACGCGCCCACGCCCATGTGATCGTCGGTCTCGGGGTCGGCCACCCGCCAGGGCCGGTGCCCGAACGTAAACAGCGTCTGGAAGAACGCGATCATCATGCGCTCACCCGGACGCTTCATGATCATTCGCGGGAACACGACCACGTGATCGGCCTGTTCCACGTCGGCATAGCTCAGCGCGCGGTGCAGCACATCGGGCTTGAAGAGCACGTCGGCGTCGGTAAAAAGCAGCCACTCGCCCGTCGCTTGCAGCCCGGCGGTCCACATGGCGTGCGGCTTGCCGAGCCAGCCGGGCGGGAGTTCCGCCACGTGCACCACGCGCAGGCAGCCGTGGGCGGCCGGGCTCGCCGCCACCCGGTCCACGATTTCGCCAGTGCGATCGGTCGAGCGGTCGTCGACCACAATCACTTCATAGTTGTCGTAGTCGAGGGCGAGCAAGCGGGTCAGGCCCTGCTCGATGTCGGCGTCCTCGTTGCGCGCAGGCACGATGATGCTCACGCGCGGTTTCGCGGCAGGCTGCCGGTCCCACTCCGGCCGGGCGATGTCGGCAATGCGCGGCATGCCCAGCGCCGCTTCCGCAATGCGGGAAAACCACGCCAAGGCAAGGATCCACCCTGCAATCGACAGCGCGTAATGCATCGCCTAGTGGGCTCCCGCGGTGGTTGCGGAGTTTGCGTTGCTGACTTCCGGTGCGAACTTCATCCCGTAAAACAGTATGGCAGAAGAGAGGAAGATTGTGATGACGGGAGCCACGAAAGCCAGTTGCAGAGAGTAGTGGTCGGAGAGAAATCCGATGAGCGCCGAAGACGGCACATCGCCGAACAGGTGGAAAATGAAAATATTCGCGGCCAGCGCCATGGCGCGCACGTGCGGCCCGACCGCGTTGATGACCGCCGCGTTCAGTGGTCCGGTGTTCAGCAGCAAAAGAAATTCCGCCAGGAAGATTCCCGCGACCATCAGCTTGCCGCTGGCAAACAACGCAATGCACATCGCGGGAATTCCCAGACCGAGGCTGACTGCCGATACGAGATAATGCGCGGCCTTCGTCCGCTGCAGGAGCCGATCAGAAATCCACCCGCCGAGCACCGACGCTACCAGGCCGTTAATCATCGTGCTGATGCCGAACAGCAGCCCCGCCTGTCCCAGCGTGTAGCCGTGTACGCGATGCAGGAAGGTCGGCATCCACACCTGCAATCCTCCAAGCGCAAAAGTCATCATCGCCATGCCGACCGTGGCGGTCAGGAACGCCGGGTTGCGCAACAGTCCCTTCAATGTGTCACGCTCGGGAGCGCTGCGGTCCGCGCTCGTCATAGCGACCCAACTCCGGCTCCGGAATCAGCAGCAGGAGCAAGGCAAGCAGAATGCCTGGCGCGGCGCCCACGTAGAACGGGGCCCGCCATCCGTAGTGCGGTTCCATCAATGAGCCGATCATGTAGCCCAGCCCTGTGCCCACCGGAATCGCGAGATAGAAGATGCCCATCACGCGTCCGCGCATGCGATCGGGAAACATGTCGGCAATGAAGGTCGGCGAGAGCACCACGAAACTCGCTTCGCCCACGCCCACCACGGTGTGCCGGAACAGCAGCTCGTCGTAGTTCTTCGTGATCGCCGTCAGCAGTGTCGCCACGCTCCAGATCAGCGCCCCCACGATGATCACGTATCTTGCGCGTGAACCGCACCGACAGCGGCCCCATGAACGGCGCCGCAATCATATAGAAAATGAAGAAAACCGCGGTCAGCAGCCCGATCTGAAAATCCGTCCGATGGAACTCTGCCTTAATGGAGTCCTGCACCGCAAACAGCACGGAGCGGTCAATATAGTTGAGCAGGTTCAGCGCGGTAAGCAACGCGAGCGCAGTTTTGGGGTAGAGCTTCTTGTCGGGCACGGGTGTGGGGAGACTAACATGAGAAACGCTTTTTTCACCACAGAGTCACAGAGCCACAGAGAGAAACCATAATGATTGCTTTCGTTCCCTCTCTATCTCTGTGACTCTGTGGTGAATGATTTCGTTGCGTCAAGCTCATTTCTTGCGATGGGTCTCCCGCGGCCACCGCGCAATCACCACCGTCGAAATTCCACCCCGCGGCCGGAAATCTCCCTTGACCTCGGCCCACACTGGCTTGGTCCACTTCACCACGTCCTCCAGCACCTGGTTCACGATGTTCTCCTGAAAAATTCCCAGGTTGCGGTAACTCTGCAGGTACTCCTTGAGCGACTTCAATTCCAGGCAGGCTTGTTTCGGCATGTAGCGGATGGTGATCACTCCAAAATCGGGCAGACCGGTTTTGGGACACACCGACGTAAACTCCGGATCGTCGATCACGATTTCGTAGCCGGGAAACTGGTTGGCCCAGGTCTCGATTTCGGGAAACTTCGTGTCCAGGCCGGCTTCGGCGTGCTCTTGGGTGTAACGCGGAGGGTTCGGCATGCACGATATTGTAACGGCGAGTCCTGCGCTGACATCAAAAATGCATGGATCAGGCGGGCTTGTTTCAGCCAACCTGCATCTAAAAGCCTATGCATGCAACACAAAGCTTCTCCCCGGGATCGGGTCCCGGTGGTAAATTGTTGCTTGCAAAAACCTTGTCATGACATTGGGGACTAAGGAAAAACCCGGGTTTTACGCCCGGCACCGTTGGTTGACGATCACGCTGGGCGCAGCGCTGGCGGTGATCCTGCTCGCCTCGTTCGCCTCCATGCGGGACGAAGTCATCCCTATCCGTGCCGCCTCGGTCGAACGCGGATCCATCCGCAGCGTCATTTCCACCAATGGCAAGATCGAGCCCGCCCAGAACTTCGAGGCGCACGCTCCCACCAACACCACCGTACGGCGTCTGCTGGTGAAAGAAGGCGACCACGTCAAGAAGGGCCAACTGCTGCTGCAACTCGACGACGCCTCGGTCCGCAGCCAGGCCGCGCATGCGCAGGCGGAATTAAAAGGCGCGCAAGCCGGCGTTCAGAAGATTGCGCACGGCGGATCGCAGGAGGAAGTTCTGACCCTGCAGACCCAGATCATCAAATCCCGCGCCGATCGCGACACGGCACAGCGCAATCTCGAAGCTTTCAAACGCCTGCAGGAGAAAGGCGCCGCTTCGGCCGGCGAAGTGAAAGAAGCTGAAAATGCATTGCAGCGTGCGCAAGCCGATTTCGACCTGCTCACGGAGAAACAGAAAGAACGCTATTCGAAGCCTGAAGTCGAGCACGTGACCGCTCAGGAGTATGACGCGCAGGCCGCCTACCAGGCCGCTGAAGACATCCTGCACAAATCCAACATCGTTGCGCCCTTCGACGGCGTCGTCTACATCCTGCCCGTTAAGCAGGGCGCCTACGTGCAGGCCGGAGACCTTCTGCTGCAGGTTGCGGATCTCTCGAAGGTTCTGGTTCGCGCCTATGTAGACGAGCCCGACATTGGCCGCCTTGTTCCCGGCCAGAAAACCGAGGTGACCTGGGACGCGCTGCCCGGTCGCACCTGGGAAGGGACGGTTACGACGCTGCCTTCCACCGTGAAGCTGCGCGGCACGCGCAACGTCGGCGAAATGGTCAGCCAGCTTGACAACCACGATTTCCGGCTGCTGCCGAACACGAATGTGAACGTCACCATCGTGCTGGCGGAGCACGACAATGTTCTAATCATTCCCCGCGAGGCGTTGCGCATCGACGACTCGAAGCCCTACGTCTACCAGATCGTCGACAACAGGCTGCACCGGCGCAACGTCGCGGTGGCGGCCTCCAATCTCACCAAGGTCGAAGTGAGCGAAGGGCTCACTGGCAAAACCCAGATCGCGCTCAATACCACGGCAGTCAACAAATCCTTGCGCGATGGGATTCCCGTGAAGGTGGTGCAGTAGATCATGAAGTGGAAAGTATTTGCCTGGGCGGCGCTCGTCTTGCCGGCGATTGCCGCTGCTGCCGATTCTCCGACCGACCTGCTGGCAGCAGGCCGCGTCGATGACGTGATTTCTACCTTGAGCACGAAGCTCGACACCTCGCCCAATGACGCGGCCTCCCACAATTTGCTGTGCCGCGCCTATTTCGCAGTCGGCAAGTGGGACAGCGCGATTTCCGAATGCCAGAAGGCCATATCGATCGAGCCTAATAAGGGCGAATATCACTTGTGGCTGGGACGCACCTACGGCGAGAAGGCGGACGCCTCGAACTTCTTGACAGCCGCGGGACTTGCCAAGAAAGTCCGCAACGAGTTCGAGCGCGCCGTAGCACTCGATCCCAATGACGTGATCGCCCGCACCGACCTCGCCGAGTTTTATCTCGAGGCGCCCGGCATCGTGGGCGGCGGGCAGGACAAGGCGCGGGCGCAAGCCGAACAGGTCGCGAAGCTGAATCCCGCCAAGGCGCACTGGATTCAAGGCCGTATCGCCGAGAAGAACAAGGATCTGACGGCAGCCGAACGCGAGTACAACTCGGCCATCGACGCCAGCCAGGGCGGCGCCAACGCGTGGCTCAACCTCGCGCTCTTCTATCGCAAGAACAACCGGCTCGACGAAATGCACGACGCACTGAAGAAGGCAGCGGCCGCCCCCATGGATCAGCCGGAGGTCCTGGTCGACGCCGCCTCCACGCTGCTGCGCGCCAACCGCGACCTCCCGTTCGCGACCCAACTCGTGCGCCGCTACCTGGCCTCGAGCACGGTCGAGCAAGCGCCACCGTTCAAGGCGCATTACTTGCTCGGCAACATCCTTGAGAAACAGGGCGACAAACAAGGCGCGGCGAAGGAGTATCAGGCGGCGCTCACGATGGCGAAGGACTTCGCCCGCGCCCGCGAAGCGTTGAATCGGGTGAATCAGTAGCAATGTCTCATGAGCCGCGAGCGGCGGCATAGGATAGCTCAGTGCGTAAGCGCTGGTAGCTCCAGTCAGCGCGAGCCCCGTAGGGGCGGCACGATCGCGAGGTAGGCGTGAGCACGAGCTCGCTGCGCCCTGAAGAATCCACAACACCTTCCCAATCGTGCAAAAAAGCCCGCGAAGGTTGTCACCGAGAGCCGACTAGCCAACGGCCCTCGCCGCCCTCTCCTGCTATTCTTTTCTTCCAAGGTGACGCAATGAAACATGGCAATCGGATTGGTCTGCGCTCCAGCGGACTGCTTGTCGCGTTGTGCTTTCTGGCGGCGACACATGCCGCCGCCGAACCACTCTCCTTGAAGCGCGCCGTCGAACTGGCGCTCACGCACGCAACCGCGACCGGCATCGCATCTGCCGATACGCAGCACGCATTCTCGGCCTACCATGAGAGCCGCAGCAACTACATCCCCCAACTGGTCCTCGGCTCCGGCCTGGGCAAGTCATGGGGATTCCCGCTCAGCCTCGAAAGCTCGGCGCCCTCGGTGTTTAACATCAATTCGCAGTCGGCATTATTCAATCCGGCCCTGAAGCAGTTCACCAGCGCGGCGCGAACCGAATGGCAGGCCGCCACCATCCAGAACAAAGACCAGCGCGCCCAAGTGATTCAAGACGTCGTATTGAGCTATGCAGAATTGAACAAGTGGGAACAACGCGTCGCCAAGCTGCATGACGACCAGATATCCGCATTGCAACTCGAACAGGCTCTTGGGGAGAGAGTCAAAGAAGGCGTGGACAGCCCGCTCGACCAAACCAAAGCGCGACTTGCGGCAGCCCGCGTGAAGCTGCGAATCGCCGAAGCCGAGGGTTCCACCGATGTGCTGCGAGCGCATCTTGCGAAGCTAACCGGTCTACCGGTTTCAGAAATTCAAACGGCCGGCGAATCGATGCCCACATTCCCAGCCGTCGCGCAGGAGGAAGACATGGTCGGTAAAGCTGCCAAGAACAGTCCAGTCGTCCTGGCCGCGGAACAGCGGGCGCGTGCGCAATACCTGCGCGCGCAGGGCGAGCACAAGTCGCTCTGGCCGAGCGTTGACTTCGTGGCTCAATATGCCAGGCTGGCTCGCTACAACAACTACGATCTGTACTACCAGCGCTTCGAGCCGAACAACGCGACGGTGGGCGTTGCCATTCGATTTCCCTTCGTCAACCTCTCGCAACGCGCCCGAGCCCAAGGCGCCGATGCGGACGCGGTCAAGGCCACCCGTCAAGCCGAAGCCGCCAGGAACCAGGTCTCCGAGGAAACCCTGAAGCTGCAGCGGGCCGTCCGCCAACTTGAGGCCGCGCAGGAAGTCGCCCAGCTGGAATACGAAGTTGCCAAGGCTGGTCTCGACGCAACCCAGACACGCATGGATGCCGGAACGGCCACCATCAAAGAACTGGGCGAAGCGCGCGCGCAAGTCAGCGAACGTTTCATCACGCTGCAGGACGCAGCCTTCGAAGTGCAACGTGCCCACATCGGGCTCATGCGCTCTACCGGTGATCTGGAAAAATGGATCAACGGGTCCAACTGATCCCGTCATGGACCTATAACGGGTCACTGAAAAGGTCTCATCCGGCGATCCCTAGGCCCCTCTTAATGCATCCAATCCCCATTGGGCGCAAACCGGTTGGAGATCGCGTAGCCTGCTGATTAAATTAGACTTAACATAAGCCCGATCTCTGGGTATCGACGACGGCTCATCGCTGGGCGAATCCAGGGGAATACCTGTGAAACTGAGAGAGGATGTTAGTATTAACCATCCACACATATGCCTTTGAAAACACTGTTCTTGAATCCACCTTCGTTTGAAAACTTCGATGGTGGGGCCGGATCCCGCTGGCCCGCTACCCGTGAAATCGAGTCTTACTGGTACCCGGTATGGTTGGCGTATCCGGCCGGAATGCTGGAGGGTGCGCGTTTGCTCGACGCGCCGCCGCACCACGTCAGCGGCGAAGAAACCATTCAGATCGCCAAGGACTACGAGTTCCTGGTGCTATTCACGAGCACTCCCGGCTTTCCGGGTGACATGCGCCTTGCCAAGGCCATCAAGGACGCGAATCCGAACATCAAAATCTGTTTCGTCGGCCCGCACGTTAGCGTGCAGCCGGAAAAGTCGATGCGTGATTGCCCATCCATCGACTTCGTCGCGCGCAAAGAATTTGACTACACCGTGGTTGAGTACGCGCAGGGCAAGCCGCTGGAGGAAATCCCCGGCGTCTCCTATCTCAAGAACGGCCAGATCGTGCACAATCCCGACCGGCCACAGATTGAGGATCTGGATCGCCTCCCGCATGTCACCAAGGTTTACAAGCGCGATCTCGATGTCACGCGCTACAACGTGCCGTTCCTGCTCCATCCTTTCGTCTCGCTCTACACGACCCGCGGATGCCCTGCGCAGTGCACCTTCTGCCTGTGGCCGCAGACTTTGAGCGGGCACCCCTGGCGCAAGCGTTCCACCGACGACGTGGCCGCCGAAATGGCCGAGGTCAAGCGCCTTTGGCCGGAGGTGAAGGAATTTTTCTTTGACGACGACACCTTCAATATCCAGAAGGCCCGCACCATCGAACTGTGCGCGAAGCTGAAGCCGCTTGGCCTGACCTGGTCCTGCACCTCGCGCGTCACCACCGACTTCGAGACGCTGAAGGCGATGAAAGAAGCCGGATGCCGCCTGCTCATCGTCGGCTACGAGTCCGGGGACCAGCAGATCCTCAAGAACATCAAGAAGGGCGCCACGGTTGAACGCGCCCGCCAATTTACCAAGGACTGCCATAAGCTCGGGCTGGTCATCCATGGGGACTTCATCCTGGGACTGCCGGGTGAAACCCGCCAGACCATCCGCAACACCATCAGCTTCGCCAAGGAACTGGACGTCGAAACGATTCAGGTTTCGGTGGCCCACGCTTACCCGGGCACCGAGCTCTACGACTATGTCGTGAAGAACGGCTTCCTGGCTGCTGACACCAAGATGGTCGATGAGGGCGGGCATCAGATGGTGCAGATCCAGTACCCCGATCTGCCTGCCGAGTACGTGATGGAGATGGTGCACCGCTTCTACGACGAATACTATTTCCGTCCCAAAGCCGCGTTCCGTATCCTGCGTAAGGCAGCCTTCGACAGCGCCGACCGCAAGCGGCTCTACAAGGAAGCCAAAGCCTTCCTGAAGACACGCGCCATGCGCAATAAGTGGGTGCGCGAGAAGCACGCCTCTTCCACGGCGGCGGAACCGGCCAAAGCTTAGGTCTATAGTGACGGTTCGTAAATATCTTGTGCTGGCGGGAGTCGCCATATTCGCCTCCATCGGCGATTCGCTGCTCTCTCGCGGCATGAAAGAAATTGGTTCCGTACCTTTTTCCCGCCTGCAAACCCTGATCGCCGCCCTGCGCGATCCGTGGATTGTGGGCGGCATCGTTTTTCTGCTCGGCTTCTTCGCCGCTTACATGACTGCTCTCTCCTGGGCGGATCTCACCTACGTGCTCCCGGCCACCTCCCTGGGTTACGTCCTGCTCGCGTTGATTGCCAAGTTCCTTTTGCACGAGCAGGTGACGATGTTGCGTTGGGTGGGAATTTCGTTGATCGCGATCGGAGTTAGCTTCGTGGCACGCGGCCCTGAACTGACGTTGCATGCACATCCGCAGCAACCCGTGGAACCCGAAATGGCCGCCCTGCAGGAGGATCGATGAGGCACGCGTATACCTGGGGAGCTATTGCGCTCATCGTCGCGGCCTCGGTGACGGGCGACGTTCTGCTGTCGCGAGCCATGAAGCAAGTAGGGGATGTCGATCATCTGCGGCAGCGTTCTGGGCTGTTGGTCGTGATCGGCCGTATCCTGCGGAATCCCTACTTCATGCTGGGAATCGTGGCCATGGCGGTTGCGTTCTTCAGCCTGTTGCTGGGACTCTCCTGGGGCGATGTGAGCCTGATCGCACCGGCTTCGGCCTCGCTCACCTTCGTCGGCAACGCAGCCGCTGCAAGATTCTTCCTGCACGAGCGGGTCGACCGCCGTCGCTGGATCGCCGCTGCCCTGATCGCCTGCGGCGTGGCTTTTTTGGCGGGGTAGGATTTCGGGGAGTCAACTTTCTTTGCGACTTCGTGATCCAGCCATCTCTGCGGTCCGTACTTAACTAGCCAGGACTTCGAAAGTCGCGACGCGGTTTCCGGCTAGCGCACGATCCACTCCCGCTTTCCATCGATCGTGGTTTGCACCTGCACCTTCGTATAGGCGTTATGCTTGCCCGACTGCATCCACATGAAGATGGGCGCCTCCTTGTTCTGCAGACAGCCGATGATGAAGCCCTTCACGAGAGGGGACGTGGTTATCATGTCGGAGCCCATCCGTGTGCGTCCCATGTCATATTGTTCTCCAGGATAGGACATACCCCAACTTCCCGTTTTCATGCTGATAATCAGGGTCCACAGGTCGGGCCTGTCCTCGGGTTTGTCTTGGACAAACATCGTGTATGTTCCGGCGCGCAGCTTTACACCGACATCGGTCGGATCACTGACACGAAGCATCGTGGCTCTGTAGTTGCCCGTCTGCCAAACATTATCGCCAGACTCCCAGCTGCCGAGAAGCTTGCGACCGAAACTAATCGTGCTTCCATTTGAAAATGTGCACTGGTCGCGTATGATCGGCGCCGGTCCTCGGGAATCTTCGTAATCTCTGTGGGCGGGTAGCGGCACCGCGACTGTGAGAAGCCCTAGTAGCCCTGCGGCAAGAGTTCGCGCTCCAAGATTGCTCGAAAGCATGGAACGATCTCCTATTCTGAGCGAGAGCTTATCTCCGAGCCTCTGAGTTTGCAATGGCGGGTTGCCAATCGAGATCCTCCTTGCCTAGCCAAGCTGCGACATTTTCGTTATCCTCGTAGTCCTCTCTGGAATCTGGACTTTCTTGCAGTCACTTCAAAATGATGGTGGGATCGAAATGCGTCTGAAAGCTGCAATTGTTTTGGTCGTGATGTGTATTCCCGTGGTTCCCAGTGTCGTCGCTCAGAAAAAACCCGGTCGGTATGACGAGCAGATTCTCCAGGACGTGAACAAATACCTGCAAAGCAAGAAGGAATTTCAGGGTGTGAAAGCGAGTGCGGAAGATCAGATCGTCACGCTCGAGGGCACCGTCAACCTCTACGTCGACCGTGAAAACCTCGAAAAGAAGGTCAAGAAAATGAAGAACGTGGACGGCATTCGCAACCACGTTCAGGTGCAAAGCAACGTGCCCGACCAGCAACTGCACCAGACGCTGGCCGATCGCCTGCGCTATGACCGAGTCGGCTACGGCATTGCTTTCAACGCCCTCACGCTCGATGTAAAAGATGGGGTGGTTACCCTGGGTGGAACTGTCCACGATTATCCGAGCAAAGACTCGGCCCTTGGGATTGCTGCGACCACACCGGGCGTCAAGGATATCGTGGATAACATCGAAGTGGCGCCCACCTCCATGCTCGACGACCAGTTGCGGGTCAGGCTGTACCGGGCCATCTATGGCGCGTCTACCCTGCAGCGCTACGAGATGGATCCGCAGAAGCCGATCCGGATCGTCGTCCAAAATGGCCATGTGACCCTTTACGGCGTGGTCGACAGCGCCATGGACAAACAGATTGCGGGCACGCAGGCCAACAGCGTGCCGGGCGTGTTCAGTGTCGACAATCAGCTCATCGCCTTGAGTGACGTCAAGAAATAATCAGGTTTCAGGTTTTACGAATCCAAACTGGAGAGGTTTATGACTCGTTCTAAATTGCTAGCGAAAGCACTCCTTCTGTTGTGCGCCACGGGGTTGATCACATCGGCCTTTGCGCAGGACGTCGTCCACGCGGTTGCCGGCGCCGTCACCAAGGTCGACAAGACCGGCAAAACAATCGCGATTAAAACGGCCGACGGATCGGAGCAGGTTTTCAGGTTCACCGAGCGCACCGGCATCCGTGCCGAACACGCTACTAAGGTTGGCGCTCTGGACACCTACTTTGCCGGCAAGGAAGGAACCCACGTCGTCGTCCGCTACATCGGGAACGGCGCCGACAAGACAGCCACCCTGGTGCAAGACTTCGGCAAGGACGCGCTGAAGATGAGCAAGGGAACCGTCACGCACGTGGACCGCGCCACGCGCACCGTCGCCGTCAAGTCGGATACTGGCGCGGAGGCAACCTACAAAATGGGATCCGATGCAATCGTCGAAACCGATCACGGGGTAGTCAGGGGCACCCGCTACGCTGCGAAAGAAGGCGATAAGGTAGCTATTCACTACACCGAAGATGCCGGGGACAAGGTCGTTCACTTCTTCCAGAAGCTGTAACCAGCACCTTCAAGTGACCGTGTTCGCAAGCCGACGGTGATCGACAACGGCGCATCCGGAGAACCCTTCGGATGCGCGCTTTGTTTGGGAGGCAACATGAAATCTAAGGCCTTGCTGGCCCACTGCCTGGTGAGTTTGTCCCTCTGCGGACCCTGTACGCGCACCTTTGCCGCCGAGCAACCCGCTCCTCTGACCCGCACGCAGATCGAGCTTCTGACTCCCTTCGGGCCCGCCGGCCTGAGCATCGGGATGGCAGTCACAGAAAAGGTGAACGGCACATGCTTCGCCGCCTCGGCCGCATCTTCGAGCCGGCCCGATGCGTGGAGATGCTCGTCCGGAAACGGCATTCTTGATCCCTGCTACCAGCGGATCCTGGGTGACGAAAAACAACTCGCTTGCCCGGTGGGAGGTCCGTGGCCGGCCAACGTGGTGTTGCTGACGCTGACCCAGCCTTTGCCATCCGAGCCCCGAAAAGAAACCAACCGCGCCGATACACTGCCTTGGGCCATCGAGTTGGCCAATGGTCAACGCTGCTCGCTATTCACTGGAGCCATGCCGCCCGTTGCGGGCATGCGCATCAACTATGGCTGTCCGGGAGGCTTGCAGGCGGTCGGCGACATTGATCGTAGCCAGCCGGTGTGGCGAGTTTTCTTCCAGGGAGAAAAGTCGATCGCGCTCGAGCAGGTCGACATCGCCGTGGCGTGGTTCTAATCGCCTGCAGCTTTTCGGTAGTCGTTACGAACGACTTCCCCGCCCTTCATCACGAAACGCACGTGCTCGAGTTTCTTGATCTCGCTGAGGACCTTTCCGTCGACCGCGATCAAGTCGGCGTATTTACGGTAGTTGAAAACGGACCGGCAAGATGGAAAAATACCAGTCGCAGCATCCCGGGGATCGCATAGTTCCGTCGAGCCGTCGCTACGGACCGCGAACGAGGCCAGTTCGACACAGTGTGCGGACAAGTGAGAGAAGCAGGTTGAAATGGATTGGGCAATTTATCAGCCTCGAATACGCTTCGATGCTCGCGCCGAACGCGAAGAATGCGAACGACTACTCAAACACCCGGCAAGGATATTGCAGGATCGCCTCGCGCGCCGCGGGCACACCGATCGGACCAGACAGCATGCCATCCCGGAGTGGGAGAAACTTCATCAGGCAGAAGCAAACGAGCGGCGATTGCAACACCAGGCAAGAGTCCTAAGCTGGGGCAAAGAGAAGCGGTACTATTTCGCGCACAAGCTCTCCGTCTGAATGCCTCCAGCGGATGTCTAGGTACGAATCTAGCCGAATAGGCGCATGAATCCTTGAGCCGGAAGATCCGGCACGAGAAAAGTCGCGTCGCGGAGACCTGCAACCTTCGCGAGAGACTGCGCCGCCAGATATCCACTGCGCACGGCGCCTTCCATCGTGGCAGGCCATCCTGTGGCCGTCCAGTCGCCGGCCAGGAATACGCGCGGCCAAACAGTCTCGGGGCGTGGACGATCCACTTCAATCCCCGGGCGGGGCGAATACGTGGCATGAACTTCCTTGATCACCGTAGCTTTCACCAAGTTTGCTCCGCGCGCCGCCGGAAAGAATTCATGAAATTCGCGGAGCGCCAGATCGACGATCTCCTGCCGAGGCTTGTAGACCAGTGATTTGGACGCGCTGACCACCAACTCGACGTAACTGCCATGTCCGTTGCTGCCGCGTTTCTGCAGCTTGGACTTGTGGAACATCCACTGGATCGTGCGGTCGAGCAACACGGCATGTTCGAGTTCGGAAATGTCACGATCAAACCACAGATGGATTCCGGTGATCGGCGAAGTCTCGAAGCGCGCCAATGAGTTGCGCAGCGGCTCGGACGCGGACGAATTAGGAAGTATTCGCCCGAGAACGTCAAACGGCACGGCAAGCACAACGAAATCGAACTTCTCCTCCTTGCCATTCACTCCAAGCTTCACATGCGAAAGCTCTGCGCGGAAAGATTCGACCGAAGCGCGAAGCTGCACGCTTCCCTGCCGGGCTTCGATGTAATCTCCAGCGGCGTTGTACAACTGGGTCAGCGGAACCGCCGGCACCCCCATGCGCCCGGCGCCCGCCGACTTCAGAAATGATTCGCGCATCACCTGCGCCGCATAAGGCACCGACACCCGATCGAGGTCTTCATTCAGAGCGCTCACCAGGACCGGCTTCCAGAAGCGCTCAATCGCGCCTTCGGTCTGGCCATGCCGGAGCAACCAGCTCAGAAAAGATTCCCCAGTGTCCTTCGGAGTCACAGGCGCGAGGGCCATCATCGCCCGCGCAATCGCCATCTTGTCGGGCAAGCGCAGGCATTCCGCACGCAGAAAGGCGGGAGCCGTGTGCAGAGGCGCAGGCAGATTCGAAGGGCCGATCTCCGAGGCGCGCCCTCCCGGCTCCAGAAACGTGAGCCGGTCAAACCAGCGAATGCTGCCACTCACGCCCGTCCGCTCGTAAAACTCGATCAGGTTCGTACAGCAGCCCAGCAGCACATGCTGGCAGTTGTCGATGACCTCGCCGGTTCCTGGATGTTCATAGGACGACGCGCGTCCGCCGAGGTAGGGCCGCTTTTCGAACAGTGTGACGCGGAATCCCGACGATGATAGTGCGCAACTCGCCGCTAACCCGGAGAGCCCGCCGCCGACAACCGCGACGCTGGGAGGTTGTGTCCAGGGAGTGGGCATCAAGTCAACCGCTTAACGAACCCCCTCCCCAGGACCGACAGCTTTTCAAGGGTGGTAAGCCGGATCTTGCCCGCGAATACGTCGTATTGCTTCTGTGCGATCTTTTCCAGCAGCCGCTGGTAGATGGTCACCAGCACCCACAGCGCCGGCTGGCTATCTTCATTCACCAGCGGAATCAACTCGTGCCCCGACTTGTAGAAGTCCCGCGCCCGGTCCGCTTCCATGGTCAACAGGGCGCGCAAACGTGCGCGATCCGGTCCGCTTTTCAGATCCGCCGGTGAAAGTTCGAAACGCTGCAAATCTTCCAGCGGCAGGTAAACGCGACCCATGAGCACATCTTCCTTCACGTCGCGGATGATGTTAGTCAGCTGAAAAGCAATTCCGCATCGTTCCGCGAGATGCTCTGCATTGGGGTCGCGATATCCAAAAATCTTGATGCAGACCAGCCCGACCACGGAAGCGACGTGATAGCAATACAGGTAGAGATCTTTGAAGGTGCGGTACTGGATGACCAATTCCTCTTCCTCTTGGGTAGAGGGCTGGTTCGCCCCTTCCTCGCTCTCGGGGACGTCCATCAATGTGCCGAATGCCAGCTGATCGAGCAATTCCGCAGGTATCTGGTACCGCCGTTGCGTGTCGGTGAGTGCCAGCAGGATGGCGTCATCGGTCGGCTCGCCGGCTTGCGCGCGATGAAAGGCCTCCAGCCAGGCTTCCAGCTTGGCGCGGCGCTCGCGCAAGGGCAGGCTGTCATCATCCGAGAGATCATCGCAGCGCCGCATGTAGGCGTAGATCGCGCACAGCGCATTGCGCTTGGCGTGCGGCAGCACCAGAAATGCGTAGTAGAAGTTTCGCGCCGATGTGCGTGCGATTCCGCTGCACACTGAATACGCCATCGCCAGTTGCGATGAAGTTGGAGAAAACTGTGTCGGGGCTGGGCGCACGGCGGTGCTCATAGCAACTTCCCCAGGGCCGCGCGTGCCACCAGCGCCAGCTTGCGGGATTTTGGAATTGCCGGACGGCGGCCCAACACCGCAAAGCCCTGGCGTTCGATCGCGTTCAGTATTTCCTGGCCACCCCGGCTGAATAGTTCAAGATCGATGGCCAGTTCTTTGTCGACTTTTCCAATGAGCGGCAGGCCCTTCTGGAACCAGTCCCGCGCCCGTTGTACTTCAAATTGCATCATCGCGCAGAACGCGGACGTGTTGCGGTTGTTGGCCAGATCGTCTTCCGAGACTCCAAAGCGGCGCAGACTTTCCAGGGGCAGGTAGATGCGGCCTTTGGCGTAATCGACCGAAACATCCTGCCAGAAATTCGCCAGTTGCAGCGCGGTGCAGGTGAAATCGGAAAGCTTCTGTCGCTCGGCATCGCGGTAGCCGCAGACATACAGCACGAGATGTCCGACCGGGTTCGCCGAATTCAGGCAATAGCCTCGCAGATCCTCGAACGTTTCGTAGCGCGTGATAGTCTGATCCTGGCGGAAGGCGGTCAGCAGATCCGAAAATTCATGCTGGGGAATGTCGAAGCGGCGCACCGTATCCGCAAGCGCGACGAACACTGGATGGTGCGGCTTGCCGGCATAACAGGCAGCCAATTCAATCTGCCACTGATCCAGCAGCAGAAGCGATACCGCCGGATCACCCACTTCATCTCCCAGATCGTCGGAAATCCGGCAATACGCGTAGACGTTATAAAAGTGCTGGCGCAGGCGCTCCGGAAGGAACCATGTAGCCACCGAAAAATTCTCGTAGTGCGAGCGCGCCAGGCGCCGGCAATACGCTTGCGCTTCCTCCAGCGATGGCGCCTTCTCCGGGATGGCGTACTCCGGCGGAAGCTTGCTCCAGCCAGCCAGCGGGGTAGACGCGGGCACAGGCCGGGATTCGCTGGTGGCGATGAAAGTCATAGCGAGTCTTTGCCCCGGTCGATTTCCTACGCTTAGTGTCCAGGGATGATGGCGGTCTTGATGTCGCCGTTGCGGTTAAGCATGTGCCGCAGCACGTCGTGCAGGCGCGAGAGCGGGGCTTCCCCGGTAATGTAATCCGTGCCACGCACTTTCTTTTCCGCAATCAGCGCAAACGCGCGCCGCACTGTTTCGGGAGTGTGATGGAACGTAGCCTTCAGTGAAATTTCCGAGTAGTGCAGCCGGTTGGTATCAAGCTGCACCTTGCTGCCGCTGGCGCATCCGCCAAAGAAGTTTACGGTGCCGCCCTTGCGCACCATCTGCACCGCCCATTCCCAGGCTTCCGGACGGCCTACCGCTTCCACCACCACATCGGCGCCGCGCTTCTCTCGCGTCAACTCGCGGACGGCTTCGATGGGATCTTTTACCTGCGTAATCTGCACAACTTCGTGCGCGCCCTTGCGCTTGGCTAAGGTGACTTGCGAATCGCGCTTCACGACGGCAATCACATTGCATCCGATGGCCTTGGCCACTTGCACGAACATCAGGCCAATGGGTCCGCCGCCGATCACGGCCACCGTGTCACCGATCTCGACGCGCGTTTCGTGCAATCCGCGCAGCACACAGGCAAGCGGCTCGGTCATGGCGGCGTCTTCAAACGAAACGTCTTGCGGAATCGCCAGCATGTTGCTCTCGACAATCCGTCGGGGCACGCGGATGTATTCAGCGTAAGCGCCGTTGTTGAAAAGCAGATCTTCGCAAAGATTTTCCTGGTGCTTGGAACAGAAGAAGCACATGCCGCAGGGCGCGGAGTTCAACGCCACCACACGCATGCCTTTCTTGAAACCCCGGACCCCCGGCCCAACTTGCTCCACCACTCCCGCCAGTTCGTGCCCGAACAGGGCGGGCGGCACAATCATGCGGGCATGGTAGCCGCGCTGGTACACCTTCAGATCGGTGCCGCAGGTCAGGGCGACCTGCACTTTGATCAGGACTTCGCCTTCCCCAACGCGCGGGATCGGCACCTGCTCGATCTTGATGTCTTCTTTGCCGTACAGGACGGCCGCCGTCATTTTTCCGTTCACTTCAAGTGTCCTTCCCAAGCGCTGCCCGGCTGAATTACGACTTTCATTGAGTCCGGCTGGGGATGGGCAGCCAATTCCAGTGCTTCCAGTCCGCTGGATAACGGAAAGCGGTGGCTGATGAGACGTTCCAATTCCATCTCTCGCCCCATCACAAAGCCCACCGATTCCTCCTGCAGCTCCACCGAAGCGCTGTAGGACCCGAGCAAAGCCTTCTCGTCTACACAAATGGCCGCTGGATCTACCACCGCTTCGCCGTGCACTGTCTGAGCAAACAGCAACACCCGGCCGCCTGGACGCGTCGCATCCATAGCGGGCCGGATCAGACCGTTGCCGCCCACCGCCAGAATCACGGCGTCGGCGCCACGGCCTTCGGTTAGCTCGCGCACTCCCTGGGTCACATCCGTACGCGAGGCATCAAGGGTCAGGCCTAAACCGAAGCTTTTAGATATTGTAAGCCTCTGGGAATACAAATCGGAAGTAATTACCCTTGCCCCAGTGCGCTTCGCCAACACGCTCAAAATGAGACCGATGGGCCCTTGGCCAATCACCAGAACCGTCTCATCCGCTTCCAGCCGCAGGCTAACCACCCCTTTCATGCAGGTGTTCACCGGCTCGACGAAGCAGGCCTGCTCAAAGCTGACGTCATCGGGGATCCGTACGGTGCCGTACTGAACGATCCAGTCCATCACCCGGACGTATTCCGCAAACCCGCCTCCGCTGGGCTCGAACCCGGCCGTGCAGCCGACCTTCTTGTAGGTCTCACACTGCGCGAACGTGTGATGGCGGCAGTAATAACAACTGCGGCAGGGGATGTGGTGGAATACCATTACGCGGTCGCCGGGCGCATATTGCGTGACACCTTTGCCCACCGCAGCCACGACGCCCGACGTTTCATGCCCGAAAATCCGGGGGGCGGAATGGGATCCCGTAGAAATCTTTTTCAGGTCCGTGCCGCAGATCCCGCAGGTGTGAACCCGCACCAGAAGTTCTCCCGGCCCGATGGTGGGAACCGGAACCGTCTCCATGCGCACATCGTTCTGCCCGCGATACACCGCGGCCAGCATGGTCGATGGAATCGTCTGCAGCCCGCCTTCAATCGCGACTTGTCCCGCAATCGACATCACGAAGGAGCCTTTTCCTGCTTGCTGCGAATTTCGCTGTGCGGCATCGTGTTCGTGAAACGCACACCCAGCGTCAGGTGATCGAGGTAAGGTTGCCCCGGCGCGACAAAGTGTGAATCGGTGACCTGGAACACGCAGTAAAAGTTGTCCACTTTTACCACGCGCTCGGTATTCAAAGCGATCTTCGCGAACTTCCCGGGATCAAGCCAGCCGATTTGCGTGCGGTCCTCGGTCGGGTCCGGAGTTCCCATAAAGACATTGGGATAGATCCGGTGCCGGAGGTCCGCGAGTTTCACCTGCCAGGATGTAATGCGGTCATCTCCTGGGCCCGCGCGCTGGGGCACGCAGCCAAAACTATAACGGTTCTTCCCGCTCTGATCTCTCACGCGAATCTCGCAGGTCGAGTTGTGCGGATCAAGGTCCACCTGCAACGACTGCTCGATCACCCGTGTCGCCCCCTTGCGAAAGCTCTCGACGTACACAAAGGTCGATGCGGTCTGCGGAACTGCGCTACTGGTCAGCATCGCGACTGACATCAGTAACCACTTGTAACGTCCCATCATTTGCGTTAGCTAACCTTCACCGCCCGGAACTCGCGATCATCGACTCGAGTTTCACGCACAAACGGCGCGAAGCCAGAGAACTGTTCCGCGCGAGGTGAAATACCGTCGCCCAGGTCCAGGGCCGCATGGCTGAATACAGGGCAAAGCTGCCCGATTGAAAGCTTCCATCCGCGGCGACGAATCGCTCCATGGGCGGCATCGGAAATGCCAACTCATCCGAGATCACTTTGACCGCCGCGAACGGCAATCCCCGCGCTTCGGCACCTTTGGCAACGGCTGCGGCCTCCATATCCACCGCTTGTGCTCCGTAGGCGCTGGCTAATTTTGCTTTCTGCTCGGTGCCCGCCACGGACGAAAAACTGACGAGCACTCCATCGCCGGACCCGGCTTCCGCCTTGCTGCCGTCCCGGGCATCGACGACGCAACCAGCTTCGAAGATTTCACCCACTCGCAATCCCTTCATCAAGGCGCCGGCGAAGCCCGCGGATACGATGCGCGCCGGCCGATACAAACTGATCACGGCCTCGGTCGCGCGCCTTGCCGCCTCAGGCCCGACCCCTCCGCAAACCACCACCGCGCGATCGGACTTGAAGAACCGAAACTTCCGCCCGGCGTGCTCCCGCTCCGTAACTTTCCATTCGCGTACCAGCGGCCGCACTTCCCGTTCCAGCGCGGCGACGATGGCGACCTCAGGCATAACCCTTCGCCCGAAACCAAGCCACGGCCCGCCGAAGCGCTCCGTCGACCGGCACGATCTGCCAGCCCAGTTCGCGTTCTGCTTTCGCCGACGAAACGAACATCTTTTTCCTGCCCATGCGAACCGCGTCGATCGTGGCGCGCGGCTCGCGTCCGCGAATCCAGCCGGTGAACACTTCGTCCACCACGCCGGTGGCCAGCGCCAACACGTAAGGCACCTTCACCTTCGGCGACGGCAGCCCTGTGATCGCCGCCAGCTTGTCGAGAATCTGCTTCAGGGTCAGGTTCTCTCCGCCCAGTACGTAGCGCTCTCCGCTTCTTCCCTTCTCCAGCGCCGCTACGTGTCCGCGAGCACACTCGGTCGCATCCACCAGGTTCAATCCCGTATCGACATACGCGGGAAACTTCTTCTTCAAAAAGTCGACCACGATCCGCCCTGTCGGAGTGGGTTTGATATCCATTTCCCCGATCGGAGTCGATGGGTTGACCACCACCACGTGTTGTCCCGCGGCACCCGCCTCCAGCGCAACCTGCTCCGCCATAAACTTCGACCGCTTGTAATGGCCGATCATGTCAGCCAACGCAACCGGTGATTCCTCATCCGCGATCGTGCCCTGCGAACTAAAACCCATCGTAGCCACGCTCGACGTGTAGACGACCCGCGCAACCCCAGTCTTGCGCGCGGCTTCCAGTAGCGCCCGGGTGCCCTCGACGTTCGACCGGTACATCTGCTCCGGATCGCGCACCCACAACCGGTAGTCCGCGGCCACGTGAAACACGGTATCGCAGCCCGCCACCGCTTTTTCGAGCGAAGCCGGAGAGCGCAAATCGCCAGTCACCCGGTCTGCCTTCAAACCTTCAATATTTCTCAGGTCGCTGGTCGACCGCACCAGCAGCCGCAACTCGGCGCCCTGCCCGGCCAGCACCCGCGCGACATGCGCGCCCAAAAATCCGGTGGCGCCTGTGACGAAAGCTTTCAAGAACAGTCACCAGTCGCTAGTCGCCAGTCTCCATCCGTCGTATTCCAAAGCTCAATCATTTTTGAACGCACAACTCCGTGCGTCATCCATCGACCGGATGACGGCCTTGGCTACCGCAAATCTCTCAGTGACCGTTCCGAACGGAGCCGACCGATTCTTCCGCCACCATCTTCGCGTAGGTGGTCAGCGCCAGCAGAGGGAAGTATTGGCGATACATGTGGTACTTCAAATAAAACACCCGCGGGAAGCCGGTGCCGGTGTAATGAGGCTCGTCCCAGGAGCCGTCTTTCAACTGCGTGCGCAGAAGATAAGCGATGCCGCGCGCCACCGAATCGCTCCGCATATCGTTGGCCGCCATCAAGCCCAGTACGGCCCAGGCGGTCTGCGACGCAGTGCTCTGGCCGATGCCCTTTTGATTCGCATCGTCGTAGGATGCGCAACTCTCGCCCCAGCCGCCGTCCGGATTCTGCACCATGCGCAGCCACTCGGCCGCCTGCTGCACGTAAGGTTCGTGATGATCGACACCCACCGCTTCCAGGCCGCGCAGCACCAGCATCGTTCCGTAAATGTAGTTCACGCCCCAGCGTCCAAACCAGGAACCGTCCGACTCCTGCTCCTTGCGGATGAAATCGATCGCCTTCTTCACGGCCTTGTGATTCTTGTCGTAACCATAGGTGGCCAGCATCTCCAGGATGCGCCCCGTGATGTCGACCGTTGCCGGATCGAGCATGGCGTTATGATCGGCAAACGGCACGTATTGGAACACCATGCGATCGTTGTCCTTGTCGAATGACGCCCACCCGCCATTCCGGCATTGCATGGACAGGATCCAGTCGATCGCGCGCTGCACCGACTCGCGCTGGTAGCGACCGTTGGGATGCTCCACCCGGCTCAGCGCCAGGCAAACCTGCGCGCTGTCATCCACATCCGGATAGAACTCGTTGTTGAACTCGAAATACCATCCTCCCGGCTCCCCCCCGGGATTCTTCACCTTCCAGTCGCCGGCGTTGCGGACTTGTTTCTGCAGCAGCCAGTCCGCGCACTTCACCATTCGCGAATCATTCGCCGGGACGCCCGCTTCCCCCAGGGCAAACAACGCATAGGCCGTATCCCACACCGGGGAAACGCAGGGCTGCATGCGGTACGTGTCGCCTTCCTCAATGCCCAGCTTCTCAAACTCGTCCATCGCGCGGATCACCTGGGGATCATCGACCGAATATCCCAGGCAGCGCATCGCGATGACCGAATTCATCATCGACGGGAAGATGGCCGCGAGGCCATCGCTCATTTCGAAGCGCTCCAGCATCCACTTCTTGGCCCGCTTCAAAGCCAGCGAACGCAGCGGACGAATATGCACACGCTCCGCCCAGTGCGTAATGCGGTCCAGCACCAGGAAAAAATTCCGCCAGGACATCAGCTTCTTGTCCCAGTGCAGATGCATGCGCGACTTGTCGCGTCCGCCCACAAAGAGCTCTTCAATCCCCATTTCATCGGGAAGTTTCTTGAAGGGCTTCTTCGCGTAACAGATCGACAGCGGCACCAGCATGGCGCGCGACCACGAAGAAATTTCGTAGATGTTGAACCAGAACCAGTTGGGAAACAGCACGATCTCGGGCGGAATCGCTGGGATGGCGTCGTAGTCGTACTGCCCGAAAAAGCACAGGTACAGCTTGGTAAAGGTGTTGACCTCGGTCACCCCGCCCAGTTCAAGAATCTTGGCCCGCGCCTGCCGCAGGGCCGGCTCATTGGACGAGTAGCCCGCCAGCTTTAACCCAAAGTAGACCTTAACCGAGGCGCTGACGTTCGAAGGCCCGCCCCGGTAAATGCTCCAGCCCCCATCGGAATTCTGCTGCTGCAGCATATAGCGCGCGGCTTTGGCGAAACGCTCCGCGTCCACCGTGCCCAGCATGGTGTGAAGAATGATGTAGTCGGCCTCGAGCGTGGCGTCAGCTTCCAGTTCACCGCACCAGTAGCCGTCTTCGTGCTGCTCGGAGAACAGCAACCGGCGCGCCGCTTCGGTCGCCGCGGCCACCCGGCTGGTCAGATCGTCAATTTTGCCGAAACGTAACTGAGGCGCGGATTGGGTAGAAAGCTGGGGGGAGTGTTCATCCATACTGAATTTGTACTCCGTCAGTCTGCGCTTACGCTCGCAGGCGCGCTTGCAATGGCCTCCACGATCTCCGGAGGCAAACCGAAACGCACGTTTTCGGGCATCACTTCGAGTTCCTGCACGTTGTCGAATCCCTTGGTAGCCAGGAACTTCACCACTTCCTCAACCAGGCATTCCGGCGCCGAAGCGCCTGCCGTCAGCGAGATGGTTTTCACACCCTCCAGCCAGTCAGCCTGGATGTTCTTGTAGCTGTCGATTAGATGCGCCTTGGTGCCCAGGTTGCGCGCCACCTCGACCAGACGATTGGAATTCGAGCTGTTTTCCGATCCCACCACCAGCAGAAGATCCGCCTCGGATGCAACTTCCTTTACAGCAACCTGTCTGTTTTCTGTTGCGTAGCAGATATCCTGCGCGTGTGGCCCCTGGATGTTGGGAAACTTCTTCTTAAGCGCCGCGATGATGTCCTTGGTCTCATCCAGGCTCAAAGTGGTTTGGGTGAGGTAGGCCACGCGGTCGGGATCGGGCACCGTCAAGCCTTCTACCTGCGCCGGCGAGCCAACGACTTGCGTAACGGACGGCGCTTCGCCCAGCGTACCGATCACCTCATCGTGATCGCGATGTCCAATCAGAACCAGCGAATAGCCTTCCTTGGCGAACTTGACGGCCTCGACGTGAACCTTCGTCACCAGCGGGCAGGTCGCGTCGATGACGCGCAGTTTCCGCTCCTCGCTCGCCCGGCGCACCTCGGGAGAAACCCCGTGAGCGCTGTAGATTACGCGCTCTCCTTCAGGAACTTCATCCACGCTGTCGACGAAAATCGCACCTTTTTCCTGCAATTCCTCGACGACAAACCGGTTGTGAACGATTTCCTTGCGAACATAGATGGGCGGCCCAAACGCCTCGAGCGCGATCCGCACGATGTCAATGGCACGCACCACCCCGGCGCAGAATCCACGGGGCTTCAAAAGCAGCAATGTCTTGGTTTCAGTTGTAGACACGAATGAGTTCCTTGCCGTCCTCGGCGTTGTATTAAGGGTACACTTTTTCCCAGAAATATTAACTCTAGACTATCTGATGGAACCTGTTTGGTCAATGTAAGCTGTAGAAAGGGCGGGGATTAGCAGCGAATGGTGGAGATCCCGGGTCGAATGGGGATTGCTTCCTCAGGAGGATCCGGCTGATGCGGATCCACAACTTTAAGTGCTGGTGTCTAAACTCTTAGATGTCGTCGTTTATCGCCCTATCGCTGGTGCTGATGACCTTGCCGACCCACGCTGCTCAAGCACGCCAGCAATCTATAGCGACATACGATGTCAGGAGGTGCACTCCCAAGTTGGTCAATAAGCGGCCATTCTTGGCGCCCAAGACATACCATGTCCGCAAAGGAGTAAAACCGTCCGGCCATCCACCGGTCATTGCCTTCGAGATACTCGAAACTGGAGAGGTTCAAAAGGCCCGCCTAAAGCGCAGTTCGGGGATTTTTGAGCGTGACGTCCACGCACTTGAGAGTATCCGCCGGTGGAGATTTAACGCTCGCCCCGGGTGCGGAACTATCGAAATGGATTCCGGCGTATCGCTTCTACCACTGACGCCACAGCCCGAAAAAGCTACCAGAGACGCTTAACATCGTAGCGGTCTAGCAACTCATCTGCACTGAGGATCGGAATTCCGAGGTCCTGTGCTTGCGCCACGAGCAGACGGTCGAATGGGTCCCGGTGATGCAGCGGCAAAAGGCCAGCCCGAGCGGCTTGCGCAACGCTGATCGGCAATTCCGTGAACCCTTCTCTTTGAAGTGTCTGCGTGAGTCTCGTCACCAAAGCAAGGGCATCCAGCTTGCCCAGGTTGACCTTGATGGACACTTCCCACGCGACCGCGGCAGAAACCAGGACGGTGTTATCGGTGTTTCTGAGGATGGAATCTGCTCGCTTGGAAAGTCGCTTGGGCTCATTGACCCACCACAAGAGAGCATGGGCATCGAGTAAGATCTCCATGTTTACTACTCGAAGCCCAAGTCATTCAGTTCCTGGTCGGTCAACGGGGCAAAGGCATCGTCTGTGTAGGTAATCTGCCCGGCCATGCTCCCAGGCTGACGCTTCTTGCGCGCCTTCCCAATCGGCACTAGCTGGGCGACGGGCTCCTTCCCGCGCGCAATGATCACTTCCTTGCCGGAAGCGGCCTCTTCGAGCAGGCGGGAAAGGTTGGTTTTCGCTTGATGGACTGTGTACTTCATGTTAGCTAAGTATTTTAGCTAATTAGATTTCTGGGGTCAATCCCCTTGATTTTCCAATTAGGCATTGGCCTTGATCATCTGCTCGGCGTGCTTCAGCGAGCTTTCCGTCACCTTGGCGCCGCTCAGCATGCGGGCTACTTCCTCGGTCCGCTCGTCTCCAGCGATGTTCCGGACCGTTGTCTTCGTCCGTCCACCCGATTCCTTCTTCTCGATCCGGTAATGGTGGTCGGCGAACGTCGCGATCTGCGGCAGGTGCGTGACGCACAGCACCTGGCTGGTACGGGCAAGCTCTTTCAGCTTCTTCCCGACCGCTTCTGCAGCCCGGCCGCCGATGCCGGTATCGATTTCATCAAACACCAGCGTGCGCGGGACTCCAGACCCTTTCTTCTTCCCACCCGCCAAGGCTTCCACACTGGCCTTCAATGCCAGCATGACGCGCGACAGTTCTCCGCCCGAGGCGATGTGCTCAAGGCGACGCAACGGCTCGCCCGGATTCGTCGAGATCAGGTAAGCGACCTGGTCGAAGCCGCAGGCCGACCAGTTCCCTTCTTCGTCCGATCCAGTGACCTCGATGCGGAAGCTCGACTTCATCGCAAGATCGCTGACCGCGGCCTCCACCAGCTTCTCGAGCTTGCGGGCCGCCTCGTAGCGTTTCCTGGAGAGCGTTCGCGCCGCCGTCAGATACTCCTGGGCGGCGCCGGCCAGCTCGCTTCGAAGCTTGCGGAGCACCTCGTCCTTGTTCTCCATCTCGGAGAGCTTGCGCGCGGCATCGGCGCCAAATGCGATCACCTCGTCGAGTGTCGTGCCGTACTTGCGTTTCAACCGGTCAAGTGCGGCCAGCCGGTCTTCCACCTCGGCGAGGTGTTCGGGGGAGGCGTGAATGCCGCCCGCGTAATCGCGCAGGGTTGCGCCGACATCTTCCACGCTGATCAGCGCGGACTCGAGCGCGGCCAGCGCGTCGTGAAATTTCGTCTCGTAGCGGGACAGTTCCTCGACCTGCTTGCGCGCGGAGCGCAGGGACGCGGCGGTCGAGGAATCCCCTTCATAAAGCAGATCGAAGGCATTCATGGCCGCGTTGTAAATCTTTTCGGCGTTGGCGAGCACGCGCTTCTCGTTTTCGAGCCGTTCGTCCTCTCCCGCCTGCAGCTTGGCGTCTTCGATTTCACGCCTCTGGTAGGTCCACAGATCCAGCAGGCGCAGCCGATCCTGCTCGTCGCGTTCGAGTTCTTCGATGCGGCCGCGGATTTCCTTCCACTTATGAAAGGCCTCCTGAACGCAGGCGACCTGCGAGCCCGCAAACGCGTCCAGCAGGGCAAGGCGCGCCGGTCCGTCGAAGGCGGCCAGCGTTTCATTCTGCGCATGCACGGTGGCCAGGTAGGGACCGAGCAGTTTCAGCACGGCAACGGTCGCCGGCTGGTTATTGACGAACACGCGCCCCTTGCCGCCCTGCGCGATCTCCCGCCGCAGAATGACCGAATCGCTTTCCGAATCCAGCCCGTTTTCTTCGAGGATCCGTGCAATGGTTTTGGCGGCGCTGCTCTCGATCTCGAATACGGCGGAAATCACCGCGCGGTCTGCACCCGACCGGATGACATCGGTCGAAGCCTTGTCTCCGAGCAGAAGCGTCAGGGCGTCAATGAGGATGGACTTGCCGGCGCCGGTTTCGCCGGTAAGCAGGTTGAGCCCAGAGGCAAAGGCCACTGCCATATTATCGATGACCGCGTAGTTCTCGAGGCGCAGTTCGACGAGCACCGGTGGTCCTGGAAGAACGAAGTTGAGCGCAGCATAGCATGAAAGGCAGGTGCAGGTCACAGGTCACAGGTGACAGGTCACAGGAAAGGCACAGGCTTGAGTGCCGGTCTCGATCTTGCGATTTTAAGTCTCAGGTATCAGGGATGCGATAGGTCGAAGAGATAAGAAAGAACAGTTAGCCGCGGTGGCACCAGCTTTCCAGCAAAAAGGCGAGCCCGGGCGGAACGTGCCTTTCCTGTCACCTGTCACCTGTAACCTGTCACCTGTCACCTGTCACCCGTGACCTTTGTTCACGCGTTACACACCTTGGTTCGACTGAAAAACAGACGTTTTCGTGCGCTGAACCCTCACTTCACAGGGACTATAATGTCCAAACGATCCGCTTCGCAGAAATAAACTATTCTGGAGGTCACCCGGCGCCTAGCGCGTCTTCATAACTCAAGATGCTGAATGCATACTGTTGGGCCTTCGCAGTCGGTGGCGAAGTGCTGGATCTGGTGAGCCAGTCCGGCCTCGTCGCTAAGACCGTCCTCCTCCTTCTGCTGGCTTTCAGCGTCCTCTCCTGGGCCATCATTCTCTCCAAGTGGAGCCTGCTCCGGCGCGCCCGGGTGCAGAGTGGCCGATTCGTGCGCGCTTTCCGTAAGGCCCAAAGGCTACCCGATATCGCCGCAGTCGCGGATCAGTTCCGACCCAGCCCCCTGATCGGCGTCTTTGAGAGCGGGTTCGAAGAGTACAGGCGCCAGTCCGGACGCAGCCTGCTTCCCGTGCAACGGGCGATGCAGATCGCGAACTCGGAAGAACTGACGCGCCTTGAGCGTAACGTTCCGTGGCTGGCCATCACCGGTGCAGTCACGCCCTTCGTCGGCCTGTTCGGAACGGTCTGGGGCATCATTGACGCGTTTCACGGACTCGGAACCGCGGGGGCGGCCACCCTGCGCGCGGTCGCGCCCGGCATTTCCGAAGCCCTCATCACTACCGCGGCCGGCCTGGCGGCAGCGATTCCGGCCGTCATTGCCTACAACCTGATCGGCAGCTCGCTCCGTGAATTTGCGGCGCGCGGGGATGACTTCGCCCTCGAAATGCTGAACGCGGTCGAGCGGTCCTCGATGTCTGCGCAGGCTGCCGAGGCTGCAGGAGTTCGGCGCTAATGGCCTTCACCGCTTCCAACGGTCGAACCCAGACCGCCATGTCCGACATCAACGTCACGCCGCTGGTCGACGTGGTGCTCGTGCTCCTGATTATTTTCATGGTGACCGCTCCCGTGCTGCAGTCCGGCATCGAGGTCAGCGTTCCCAAGACACGGACCGTCAAGGAAATCACTGAAGAACGCATGGTGATCAGCATCAATAAGCAGCAGCGCGTGTTTCTTGGGAACGACCCCATCAACATCAACGAAATCAAGGCCAAGCTTCGCCAGAAAATTCGTGACCCGCAGAACCAGTCGGTCTTCATCCGCGCCGACGAAGATGTGCCCTTCGGCGCCTTTGCCACCGTGATGGACGCCATCAAGGGCGCCGGCATTACCAATGTGAGCATCGTGACGCAGCCGCTGGACTCCAATGCAAGCCGACGCTGAGATATTTTTCGAACACGCAGGACTGGGCAAGCCGCTGGCATGGTCCGTCGGCCTGCACCTTGCGTTCACGGGATTGGTGATCCTGTTCGGCGTAATCCTTCCGGGCCGCAATGGCGGAACCTGGGGCGCAGGCGGGGGCGGCGATGCCATCGGCGTATCGCTGGTTAGCACAATCCCGCTTCCTGCAAGTCCAGTCCAGACTCAGAACGTATTGGCCAACGACTCCAAGGGTCTTACCAAATCAAAGCCGCAGGAAAAACAGAACGAGCCTGACGCGATTCCGATTCCTGACAAGAGCACGAAGGTCAAGCCCAAGCCCGTCACCACCGCCAGCAAGGCGAAGCCTCAGCCCCAACCGGAAGAAGAAACCAACGAGGTCCCTTTCGGGCAGGGTGGGCCGGTCAGTGGACCCTACGGAACCTTCAGCGCAAGCGGCGCCAAGGGAGGCTTCGGCTTTCAGGGCGGCGGCGGAGATTTCGGTACGACCTACGCCTGGTACGTGCGCGTCGTGCAACAAAAGGTCTCGGAAAACTGGCTCAAGTACGAGATCGATCCCAGCATCCATTCTGCTAACCGCGTTTATGTGCAGTTCGACATTAACCATTCCGGGCAGCCGACCGGTGTGCACATCGAGCAGTCCAGCGGCGTTCCTTCGCTGGACCAGTCGGCGGTCCGCGCTATCCAGCGGATCGACACATTCGGTCCCTTACCTGCCGGATACTCCGGCAATAAAGTTACGGTTGAGTTCTGGTTCGATTACAAGCGTTAAAGCGTCACTGGAAGGCGTGATGAGCGTCATTCGATTTCAAATTTATCTTCTGGACAATTAGGAGTTGGTCTCGAGCATGGACTATAGTCACTTGAAGCCCCGATCCCGCCGGACTACGATTCAATCTTCATTCCGCACTTCATTCTCCAAGATGCCGTTTCGCAGTTCGTTCTTCCGCAAGTTCGCCGCGAAAACAAGTTTCGTCTGCATGGTCGCCGTTCTGCTTGCGGGCGTTTGCACGGCGCAAGACTGGATCCGCACCGGCACGGGGCTGGGCGTGGAAAAAATCCGCCTCGCTGCCTCCGACTTCAAGCCCAGCACTCAGGACCCCAACACCGCGGCCCTGCTGAAGACCTTCAACGACACGCTGTGGACCGATCTCGACAACGCCGGCATCTTCGAAATGGTTTCGAAGAGCTTCTACCCCACCGACGTCCCAGGCAGCCCCAACGAAGTTCGTTTTGAGGCTTGGAGCGCTCCTCCGCCGAACGCCTCGATGCTGGCTTTTGGCGATTTCGGCGCCACCGGCAACAATCTGCTGGTTCATGGCTGGCTCTACGACGTGAAGAACGTCGCCTCCCCCCAGGTTCTCGGCAAGCAATACACCGATGCCGCGACCGCTGAAGCGGCGCGCACGATTGCCCACAAGTTCGCCAACGAAATCATCTTCCGCCTGGGCGGCGGTATTCCGGGAATTGCGGAGAGCAAGGTCTACTTTGTCAGTGATCGTGGCGGGCACAAAGAAATCTGGGTCATGGACTACGACGGCTCCAACCAGCACCAGGTGACCCACCAGGGCTCCATTTCGCTGTCCCCGCGCATTTCGCCCGACGGATCGCGCCTCGCCTTCAGTTCCCTGACCAAAACCGGGTGGGAAATCATGATGTACTCTCTGGAACTGAACCGGACCGTATCGTTCGCGCGCTTTGGTGGAACCAACCTGTCACCCACCTGGTCGCCCGATGGAACAAAGCTGGCGTTCTCGTCCTCGCGCGGCGGAGAGCCCAATATCTACGTTTCGGATCCTTCGGGCGCCAATCCGCACCGTCTGACCAGTGATCGTGGTCCCGATGTGGGACCGACCTTCAACCGAAAAACGGGAGCGCAGATTGCCTTCGTCAGCGGGCGGACCGGCCTTCCGCAGATCTACACCATGGAAGCCGACGGCACCAACGCGCAGCGCGTCACCGACCAGGGCTACGCGGTGTCGCCCTCGTGGTCTCCCAATGGCCAATTCCTTTCGTTCTCGTGGTTTCGCAAATATGGACCTGGAGCTCCAGGAGCCAACGATATCTACCTGATGGACATTGCCAGCAAGCAATGGGTGCAGCTCACCCACGATGGCGGGCGCAACGATTTCCCATCTTGGTCCCCGGATGGACGACATATTGTTTTTCAATCGAGCCGTTCGGGCAGCGAGCAGATCTGGACGATGCTGGCCGACGGGACCAAAGTGCAACAGTTAACGTTCAGCGGCCGCAACTCCCAACCAAATTGGAGTTGGAAGTAGGCGGCGAAAGTGTAAACATGAAGATGCACTTACCACTGTTATGATCCCCGGTTATGGCGGAAATGTTGGCCCGCGTGGCCGGTATTACGCGTGCGCACCTCATGTGCGCACATGACTTTGCAGGGAGGAGCATGTGAAACATCCGAAAGTGAAGTGGATTACTCTTCTTTTTATCCTTGGCGCGATCATGATGTTAGGTGCTTGCAAGAAAAAGCAGGCGCCCCCGCCGCCTCCGCCGCCACCGCCGCCGCCGTCACCCACGGCATCGATTTCAGCGAGCCCGAACAGCGTAGAGAAAGGAATGTCGACCACGCTGACCTGGCAGACTACCAATGCGACCGACGTCAGCATTGACGGCATCGGCGCCGTTCAGCCCAACGGCTCGCAGCAGGTCACGCCCGCCGATTCGACTACTTACCATCTGGTCGCGAAAGGTGCGGGCGGGACGCAGGAGGCCACGGCTCGAGTGACGGTGAACGCACCGCCTCCGCCACCGCCTCCGCCGACCTCGCTGACGGAGGAGGAACTTTTCGGTCAAAACGTCAAGGACGTTTATTTCGACTACGACTCGGAGGCGATTCGTCCCGACCAGCAGTCTGCCATACAGGGTGACGCCCAGTTCCTCAGTCAACATTCCAACATCCAGTTCACGATCGAGGGACACTGCGACGAGCGCGGCTCCACCGAATACAACCTTGCGCTCGGCGATCGGCGCGCCAACGCCGTGCGTAATGCCCTGACCTCGGCAGGCGTGAATGCCAGCCGGATCAAAACCATCAGCTACGGCAAGGAGAAGCCGTTCTGCACCGAGTCCAACGAAACCTGCTGGCAGCAGAACCGCCGCGGGCATTTCGTTTATTCGAAGTAGGACAACCCTTTGCGCGGGACTCTGGACGTTTTGTTCCAGGTCCCGCGCATTTCGCTTTTGTTCGCAGCTACGGCAGGCATTACTGCAACCGGGCCGAAAAGGCCGAGAAATGCCCCGGGAAACCTTCGAGTTACCCCTTTCGTCCCCGCCATCCTTACAATGAGGTTTAACGGCTTCTCAGGCACGAGTCCGGTCTCCCTATGGGATACTGGTAGATATGAAACAGGAAGGGTTTATGAGCATTTCCAAAGTTTCGCGTTATTGGTTGATCGCCCCCGCATTGGCGGCGATGCTGTCACTGCCAGCCGTTCCCGCTCATGCCGCCAACAAGGATATGGTCCAACTGCAGACCCAGGTGCAGCAGTTGCAGGAACAAATGACGGCCATGAAGACCAGCTTCGACGAGCGCATGGGCGTGATGAAGAATCTGGTGGAGCAGAATACGGACGCGTCGAACAAGACCACCGCCGCCATCGCCGCTCTCCAGCAGACCCTGCAGAAGCAGCAGGGCGATTCCTCCGGCAAGGTGGATCAGCTGTCCGGTCAGATTCAGGCGTTGAATGACACGCTTGATGAATTGAAAGTCCGCCTGGCCAAGGTCAGCAAGCAACTGGAAGACATGCAGTCGGCGCAGCAGAGTATCGCCGCCCAGCAGTCCGCCTCGCAAGCTCAAGCCCAAGCCGCGGCCCAGGCGCCGCCGCCCGATGTGCTCTATGCCAACGCTCTTCGCGACTACAACGGCGGGAAAACCGATCTGGCGTCGCAGGAATTCACCGACTACATCAAGTTCTATCCCAACACGGATCTGGCGGGAAACTCGTACTACTACCTCGCGGAACTGCAATTCCGCGCCGGCAATTTCAAGGAAGCCGTCGGCAATTACGATCAGGTCCTGCAGAATTTCCCCAGCGGAAACAAGGCCGCGTCTGCGCAGCTGAAGAAGGGATTCGCCCTCATCGAAATGGGGCAAAAGGATGACGGAGTCCAGGAACTCCGCCACCTGATCCAGCGCTATCCCAAGACCAATGAAGCCGTGCAGGCCAGGGAGCGCTTGCGCAAGCTGAACACATCGGCGGCCAACAAGCCGGGAGCCTAAAAACTCCTCGCCCAAACACCTGGTCTTGGTTGCGCGGCGCCGCTTTAGTGCTGCGCCGCTTGTTTCTTGTGGTGATGCTTGTGATGGTGATGGTGCTTCCCGCTCTTTCTCGCGGGAGCCTTCTTCTCCGGCGCCGCCGGGCCGGGCGTGGTCGTGGTCGGAGTCTGGCTTTGTGAGCCCCCCTCAGCCCAGACCCCACAAGTCAGAATTGCAGTAGCCAACGTAGACAGCAACAAACGACGCATGTAGTTCTCCATCAAACTTGCCTGACTGCCCGCAGACAAGAATAAATCCTTTTCGGTGAGAAGTGTTTCAGGGTACTCTAGCGGCTGTGGATGAGGTAGGTTCTCCTCATTCGTTTCTGTTCATCAGGAGCATTCATTTTATGGACAATTCCAAGGATCAGGACCGCGAAAAGGGCGCCGTCGAACAGGACGAGCGCACGCAAGCCGGAAATACTTCGATGAATGGCCAGCTGGGACATCGGGATCAGGATCCGATGCTCAAGGCGGCCGACACCGACTTCCCCGAACCGGGCGAGAACCCGGAACACACTGGCGAAGTTGAAGTAGTCGACGACGTCGCCTGACCATTTCTTACGACTCGAAAAGGAAAGAGCCCTCCAGTGGAGGGCTCTTTCGTCTATCTCCTGAAACTTCTAACGCAATTCTTCCATGCACTGCTCAAGCACTTCGCGTCCGGGCCGCGTAACCGACTGCGGCAGGGTGGCCAGCGGCTGTTCCGTCATATTCAGCAGATCGATGAAAGTCGGAGCCTTCGGGTTGACGTAAAGCACGCCCGTCAGCACCTCCTGCTTTTCGTGAGCTTCCATCAGCCGGCACACCGCCTCGATACGGTGCGTCGGATCATAGTCGGCCTCCAGTTTGCGCAAGCGCAGCCGGGATCCGTCATGCATGGTGACTTCCAACGTGGTGCCCTCGTCGTATTCGACGTCGATTTCCTCGAAGTGCGGAACGAAGTTGATCTCCTGCAACGGCTCCTCGTGGTCCTTCATGTACTTGTAGGATCTTGGTCGAGCCCTCGTGGTCGTTGAAGGTCACGCAGGGCGAGATGACGTCGAGCATCACCGTGCCGCGGTGCGCAATCGCCGCCTTCAGCATGGAATGAAGCTGCTGTCTTGTCGCCCGAAAACGAGCGGCCGACGAACGTCGCGCCCAGTTCAATCGCCAGCGCGCAGGTGTCGATGGCAGGCAGGTCATTGACCACGCCGGTCTTCAGCTTGGAACCGAGGTCGGCGGTCGCGCGAAAACTGCCCCTTGGTCAGCCCGTACACGCCGTTGTCCTCGATGATGTAGATCATCGGAAGATTGCGGCGCATCAGGTGCACGAACTGGCCGATGCCGATGGACGCCGTGTCGCCGTCACCGCTCACGCCCAGCGCAAGCAGGTTGCGGTTCGCCAGCATCGCGCCGGTCGCAACCGAAGGCATGCGGCCATGCACCGAGTTAAAGCTGTGCGAGCGGCTCATGAAGTACGCCGGGCTCTTCGACGAGCAGCCGATGCCGCTGAGCTTCGCCACCCGCTCGGGCTGCACGCCCATCTCGTACATCGCATCGACAATGCGCTCGGAGATCGCATTGTGACCGCAGCCCGCGCACAGCGTCGTCTTGCCGCCCTTGTAGTCAATTACCGGCAGGCCGATACGGTTGGTTTTCGGCGCCGGGCGTGGTACGGCGTGGTGGCCATGTTACTTGCCCTCCATGGTCATAATTTCATCGGTGACGGAGCGCGCATCGAGCGGCAATCCGTGAATGTGGGCGATGCTGCGCAGCCGCGTTGTCAACTCAGGCCGGATATCCAGCTTCAGCAGGCTCAGCATCTGCGCGTCGCGATTCTGCTCGACCACGTACACACGATCGTGCTTCTCCACGAAATCGTGCACTTCGCGCGTGAACGGATACGCCTTGAGGCGAAGGTAGTCGGTCTCGAACTTGTATTCCTTGCGCATCTGGTCAAGGCTTTCGATAAGCGCCCAGTGCGATGTTCCGTAGGCGATGATTCCGATCTTCGACTTGCCATTGGCAACGATTTCGGGGCGCGGAACAAACGAGCGCGCCGTCTCAAACTTCCGGTTGATGCGCTCCATGTTGCGTTCAAAGTCATCGGGCCGCTCGCTGTACTGCGACTTCTCGTTGTGCCCGCTGCCGCGCGCGAAATATGCGGCCGCCGGATGCTCCGTGCCCGGCAGCGTGCGGTAGCCGATGCCGTCGCCGTCCACATCTTTGTAGCGCGCAAAACTGCCCAGCCGGTCCAGATCCTCCTTGCTGAGCACCTTGCCGCGATTGATCGGCTTCTCCGGATACTTGAACGGATCCGACATCCAGTTGTTCATGCCCAGATCAAGGTCCGACATCACGAACACCGGCGTCTGAAACTGCTCCGCCAGGTCGAATGCGTCCGGTCGCCATGTCGAAACATTCGATCACCGAATTCGGGATGCAGCATGAATGTGCTTGGTGTCGCCGTGACTGAGAAATGCCGTGGACAGAATGTCGCCCTGCGATGTCCGCGTGGGCAGGCCGGTCGAAGGCCCAACCCGCTGGATATCCCAGATCACGCCCGGCACTTCGGCGTAGTAGGCCAGCCCGGCGAACTCCGCCATCAGCGAAATCCCCGGCCCGGCGGTCGCCGTCATCGAACGCGCCCCCGCCCATCCCGCACCGATCACCATGCCAATCGCCGCCAGCTCATCTTCCGCCTGCACAATCGCGAATGTCGCCTTTGCCATCGGGTCCGAGCGCGGTACTCCTTCATGTAATCGATCAGGGTCTCCACCAGCGACGACGATGGCGTGATCGGATACCACGTCACCACCGTCACGCCGGCAAACATGCAGCCCAGCGCCGCCGCGGAATTGCCGTCGATGATGATCTTGCCCGCGGTCTTGTCCATGCGCTCCACGCGGAACGGATCCTGCTTCTTCAGATTGGCGGCCGCGTACTCGAAGCCCGCCTTGCGCAGCGCCCAGGTTCAGATTGGCTGCCTTCACCTTCTTCGCGAACTGCTTGCGGATCGCCTTCTCCACTTCCCCCATGTCGATGTCGAGCAACTGCGCCACCACCCCGACGTAAATCATGTTCTTGACCAGCTTGCGCAGCTTGGCCTCCGGGCAGACGGCCGCCACCAGCTTGTCGTAGGGCACTGCGTAGAATGTCAGATCATTGCGCAATTCGTTCAAGCTTCAACGGCTCGTCGTACAGCGCGGCTGCTCCGGGCGCGAGCGACATCACGTCTTCTTGCGCGGTCTCGGCGTTCATCGCCACCAGGAAATCGATTTCCTTCTTGCGGGCAATGTAGCCGTCTTTGTTGGCGCGAATCGTGTACCAGGTGGGAAGCCCCGCAATGTTCGATGGGAAAAGATTCTTGCCCGAAACCGGTACGCCCATCTGGAAAATGCTGCGCAGCAGAACCGTGTTGGAACTCTGCGAACCAGACCCGTTGACCGTCGCGACCTGAATGCTCATGTCGTTGACGATCGCTTTGCGCTCCAGGCCCCCGCGGGCGTCCTGCAGCGTCACATCGGTAGTAGCCATCCCTGTCCTTCCTTTGGCACAACAAGCCTGTGGATCCACCCGAGTGCCGGAGATTGCATGAGGGAGAAAACCCTTAATTATACGGCAAGGGCGGGCGTTGCCCACACTGCTAAGCCTACTCCAGTACGGGCGTACCTGAGTGGGAAACTATGCTTCAACCCGGTAAAACTGGGCCATGTTGCGGAACTTATTATATCGTGACACGAGCAATTCCTGGACGGGAATGTTCTTGATTGCCGCCAGGTGCGTTTGCAGGCTTTGGTCGAGCAACGCGGCAGCCGCTTCATGATCGGAATGCGCCCCGCCTTCGGGCTCGGGCACAATGCCGTCAATGCATCCCAGTTCGCTCAAATCTCCGGCGGTAATCTTCATGGCTTCCGCCGCCAGCGCTTTTTTGGTTGCATCGCGCCACATAATGGATGCACAGCCCTCGGGCGAAATCACCGAGTAGACCGCGTTCTCCATCATCAGGACCCGGTCCGCCACCGCGATCGCCAGCGCCCCGCCGCTTCCGCCCACGCCAATCACGGTGGCAATGATCGGCACCTCGAGCCGCGCCATCTCGCGCAGATTGAGAGCGATGGCTTCGCCCTGCCCGCGCTCTTCGGCTCCCAGGCCGGGATGAGCGCCATCGGTATCTACAAAAGTAAAAATCGGCCGGCCGAATTTCTCCGCGAAATGCATCACGCGCAGCGCCTTGCGATAGCCCTCGGGATGCGGCATGCCGAAGTTTCGGTACACGCGCTGCTTCGCATCGCGCGCCTTCTGCTGTCCGATGACGACCACTTCTTCCCCGTGAAAGCGCGCCATGCCCGGCGACGATCGCCGGATCGTCCGCGAAACCACGGTCGCCGTGAATCTCACTCCAGTCGGTGAAGATGCGTTCCACGTAGTCGAGCGTGTACGGGCGCTGCGGATGGCGCGCCAGTTCGGTTTTCTCCCACGCCCCGTAGCTCGCATGGATCTGCCGGCGCAGGGCTTCCACGCGCTCGTGCAGTTGCTCGATCTGCCGGCGCGTCTCTTCGTTCTGTCCCGGAACCGCCTGCAGATGCTCGATCTGTTCCTCGATCCGGGCCAGTTCCTGCTCAGCTTTTAATCGTACTTCCATTTTTCTGGCGTCCCCATTCCTGGAGTACCAATGCGTCTCCACCATGGAAAGCAGAAACTCTGCTCCCGACACCACCTGGGCCCCGTCGGCCGGCATTGGGGGAGGAGGGTGCTTTCCGGCGCTCAACTTCCTGGTTCTTGGGGCTCTCATCGGCCGCCGATCTCAATTGATGATGCGAACACTGCCGCGCCCGCACAACTCTTCCACGCGCGCGATGAAGTTGCGATCCGGTTGCACATTATAGCCTTCCGCTTCCATGACCACCATGAAATCTCCCGCCCGTTCCACGTCGAACAACACCCGCGCCTCGCCTTTGCGCTCCGTAAACAGCAGATGCAGCGCGTCGACCGTTGTTTCGTTGCAGCCTTCGACCGGAATCCGGATGCGCAGCGACCGCGGCAATGGCACCTTCGCGTCTTCGAGCGGAATGATTTCCGTGGCCGTAATCTTCGGATTCGATCCTTCTTCCACGCGCACCCCGGCTTCACCAGCACCGGAACCTCGAGCTTCACCTTCTCCTGCAGCCGCCGGTACGCCTCCGGGAAAACGATCATGTCGATTGAACCCGACATATCTTCCAGCGTCGCCTGCGCGTAGAAGTCTCCCCTCTTCGACTTCACCACGCGCACGTTGCCGATCATGCCCGCCGTGGTGATGGTTTCGTCCTTGCCGGTCGAGTTCTTCATGCCGCAGATCTTCCGAGACTCCCAGCGCGTTCAAGCCTTCCAGCTTGTCGCTATATTTCTCCAGCGGATGGCCGGTAATGAAAAATCCCAGGATTTCCTTTTCCGCGGACAGGCGCTGATGTTCATCCCAGTCCGGAACGTTGGGAAGCTGCTCATGCGTTGCCGGAGCTTCGTCCTGCGGAACACTCCAAACAGCCCGTGCTGGCCGGACTCCGCGTCGCGCTGCGCCTTCTGCGCGCGCTCGATCGCCTTGTCGATCACCGCCATCAGCTGCGCGCGCCGGCCCATCGAATCCATCGCGCCGCTCTTGATCAGCGACTCGAGCACCCGCTTGTTGAGCAGCCGCAGGTCAACTCTCTCGCAGAATTCGAAAATGTCGCGATAGCTTCCGAGCTTCTTGCGCCCCGCCACGATCGATTCGATCGCATTGTGCCCCACGTTCTTCACCGCCGCCAGACCGAAGCGGATCGCGCTGCCGTGCGGCGTAAAGTTGGCGTCGGAAACGTTGATGTCCGGCGGTTCGACCGCGATCCCCATCTCGCGGCACTCGTTGATGTACTTCACGACGTCGTCCGTGCTGCCGGTCACCGAAGTGAGCAGCGCCGCCATGAACTCCACCGGATAGTGCGTCTTCAGATAGGCGGTCTGATAAGCCAGCAGCGCGTAGGCGGCCGAGTGCGACTTGTTGAAGCCGTAGCCCGCAAACTGCGCCATCAGGTCGAAAATCTTTTCGATCTTCTTCGGCGGATAGTTGCGCTGGGTCGCGCCCTGCACAAAACGCTCGCGCTGCTTCGCCATCTCTTCCGCCTTCTTCTTGCCCATGGCGCGCCGCAGCAGGTCGGCTTCGCCCAGCGAGTAGCCGGCCAGCCGGTTGGCGATCTGCATGACCTGTTCCTGGTAGACGATGACGCCCAGCGTCTCTTCCAGAATCTCCTTCAGCTCCGGCAGTTCGTATTCGATCTTCTTGCGCCCGTGCTTGCGCTCGATGAAGTCGTCGATCATGCCGCCCTGAATCGGTCCCGGACGATAGAGCGCGTTCAGCGCGGTCAGATCTTCAATCGAGTTCGGCTGGTAGCGCCGCAGCACGTCGCGCATGCCGTGCGATTCAAACTGGAACACGCCGGACGTCAGTCCGCGGTAGAAAACTTTCTGGTAGGTTTCCGCGTCGTCCAGCGGAAGGTCCTGCCAGAGTCGAGCTTTTCGTTGCGGGTCTGCGCGATCAGCTTGAGCGTGTCGTCGAGAATGGTGAGCGTCGTCAGCCCGAGAAAGTCCATCTTCAACAGGCCCATCTTCTCGATGGCCACCATGTCGAAGGCGGTCACGATTTCGTCGTTCTTGGTCTTGTGCAGCGGCACCAGCTCATTCAGCGGCCGCGGCGAGATCACGACGCCCGCGGCGTGCACCCCGGCGTTGCGCACCAGTCCTTCCAGCTTCTTCGCCGTCTCCAGCAACTCCCGCACCTGCGGATCCTTCTCGTACGCCTCCTTCAGCTGCGGCGATTCCGCAATGGCGTCTTCCAGCTTGATGTTGAGCGTGGTCGGCACCATCTTCGCGATGCGGTCGACGTCGCTGTACGGCATATCCATGGCGCGGCCCACGTCCTTGATCGCCGCCTTGGCCGCCATCGTGCCGAACGTGATGATCTGCGCCACGTTCTCGCGCCCGTACTTCCGCGTGACGTAGTCGATCACTTCGCCGCGCCGGTTCATGCAGAAATCGATGTCGATATCCGGCATCGAAATACGCTCCGGGTTCAGGAAGCGCTCGAACAGCAGTTCATGCTGCAGCGGATCGATGTCGGTGATGCCCAGCGAATACGCGACCAGCGCTCCCGCCGCCGATCCGCGCCCCGGCCCCACCGGAATGTCGTGCTCTTTGGCGTAGCGGATGAAGTCCCAGACGATCAGGAAGTATCCCGAGAACTTCATCTGCTGGATGATGGCGATTTCGCGCGCCAGCCGCTGCTCGTAGTCGGCTAGGGAGTGCTTCAGCCGGCCTTGCTGCTCAAGATTGAGCAGAGGAGGAAACCGCCGCGCAAATCCCTCGCGCGTTATGTGCTCGAAATAGCTGTCCAGCGTGAATCCCGGCGGCACGTCGAAGTGCGGGAACGGGCTGCTCACCTTTTCCAGCCTCAGATTGCAGCGCTCGGCGATGTCGAGCGTGCGCGATAGAACCGACGGCGCGTCCTTGAACACGTGCTGCATCTCGGCATAGCTCTTGACGAAGAACTGGTTGCCCTCGAACTTCATCCGGTTGGTGTCCTGGATCGACTTGCCGGTCTGGATGCAGACCATCACGTCCTGCGCGTGGGCATCGTCTTCGCACAGGTAGTGGCTGTCATTGGTCGCTACCAGCGGCAGGCCGAGATCCTTTTCCAGCTGAAACAAGCCCGGATGGATGCGGTGTTCCATCTCCAGCCCCTGATCCTGGATCTCGAGATAGAAATTCTTCTCTCCGAAAAGGTCGCGATAGGTTGCGGCCGCCCCGCGCGCCGCCTCGTAGTTCCCTTCCATCAACCGCTCGGCCACTTCGCCCTTCAGGCATCCCGAGAGGCCAATCAGTCCGTTCGAATGGTCGGCCAGAAACTTCTTGCTGACGCGCGGCTTGTAATAAAACCCGTGCAGCGATGCCTCCGAGGTGATCTTGATCAGGTTGCGGTAGCCTTCTTCGTTTTCGGCCAGCACCAGCAGGTGGTTGTAGGTGTCGCCCTCGGGCGGCGTGCGCTGGATGTCGTGATCGTCCTTCTTGCAGACATAAAGCTCGCACCCGACAATCGGCTTCACCCCGGCGGCCTTGGCGGCATTCACGAAGTGCACCGCCCCGAAGATGTTGCCGTGATCGGTCATGGCCACCGCCGGCATGCCAAGTTCTTTCACGCGGTGAACCAGTTTCTCGACGTCACAGGCGCCGTCCAGCATCGAGTAGTCGGTGTGCAGGTGCAGATGAACGAATTGCGACATGAGTAGAGTGACGGCCTTTTCAGTTCTGTCGATTCGCTGGCTGGTAGGAATCGCGGGAACGAGAGATTTTAAGTTCAGTGCTGCTCGGATCAGCGCTTCTACGCCCGCTAATTCATCACGGGCTTCGGAATTTCAAAATCGACGCCGCGCTCGTCGTTAAGCTTCATGGTCGCGGCCAGGTCAATATCGGCGAGCGGATACTTGGTGCGCCGGTTGCCATCGAGCACCACCAGCATCTCGTTCGCGACCGCGTAGTTCTTCACTTCCTGGATATGCCTGTCCAGAAATACCACGACCACCGGCAAATCATCTTTCGCTTGCACCGCGGGCTGAGGAGCCGGCGCCGGCTGCGCCGCTGCGCGGCTATACTCCCGTGCTTCCCTCAACTGCTGCACTTCATCCGACAGCCGGTTGATTTCCGAAGCCGTCTGATTCCGGCCGTCATAGTCATCGTTGAACCGGGCATCGTACGAAGAATCATCCCAATCCCACAGCGCCCCACCGTAGTAGGCGTAGCTTGGATACCAGGTGGCATAGGGATAAAAATTGCGATGACTGAACCGGCGCCCGTTGAAACCGCGTCTCGGCACAAACACCGGGCCGTGATGAGGTGAATGAAACGAACCAGATCCGTGAAATCCGGAGCGACCGCCGCCCGCAAAGCGATTGCCCCCGGAGCGCATCCCGCTGCGCGGACCATTCATCCCGCCGCCCGATCGAAAACCGCCACCCGAACCGCGCATCCCGCCGCCGCCGACTCGGAAGCCCCCTCCCATGTGTCCGCCACCGCCGCGCTGCGCCCAACAGAGAGCACAGCCAAATATCAGAAGCAACGCAGGAATAAAGAGGGAGCGCCGCATAGGCCGATTATAGCGCCGTTTGCAGGCAGGGGACTGTAAAGAATCTTAGTGTTTCTTCTTCGCCGGCTTCGCCACTTTGCCCGCTTTTGGAGCGGGGTGTTTCGGGGCCGGCTTCGCTACGCTCGGCTTCTTCGGACTGGCCTTCGGAGCTGCAACCGGCTTCCCTTTGACTTCCGGTTTTGCCTTACCGTCAGGGGTCCCCTTGACTCCAACTTTTGCGGGAGCAATGGGAGGAGCGGGTGCAGGCGCGGCGCCCTTCCCTTTCTTCTTTCCGCCTTCGGCCGCCGGAACGGCGGTGGCGGCGGCTGCCGCCGCGGCTTTTGCCGCCCTCCCTCGCTTTGCAGGAGGCGGAGGTGGCGGCGGAGGGGGCGGCGGCGCCAGCGGCTTCAGGAACTTCAGAGTCTCGGTGCGCGAGCGCAGTTTGCCATCCAGCAGCAGGAGAAAAACATCCTGCGCGATCTTCGGATACTCGGGCAGCTGCGGCGTGATGTGCAGCTCGGTCATTTCCGGCAGGGGAATCTTCTGCTGCACCTGCCGCCACTTGGTAAAGAAATTCTTGATCTTCTGCACGACCGCTTGCTGCCGCGCCGTCACTGCCAGGAAAAGGATCATCTCCGGCCGCGCGCTCGACAGCACCTGCCACGTGCGCGACGGCGTCGCCGATTCTTTCCCCGTAAGTTTCTTCGACAGGTCCTTGGCGTTGTCTTCCAGATCCTTCCACGACTCCACCAGCGTCTTGCGCGGAATCAGCTTGCGCATGTCGGCGACTTCTTTGTCGCTCAAGCGCGAGGTCAGAAAGAACATCACGGCGGGCGCCGGATCCGGCTGGTAACCCAGTTCGTTCATCTGCTGGCGCGTCTTCATTAACGTGCTCAGGCCGTTCGTATCGACCTTCGCCGTCGTCCAATGGGCGCTCAGAATCTTGAGCCAGCCTTCCTTTTCCAGCACGCGAACGATGTGCAGCGGATCATCTTCGTACGCCAGCTGTTCGATCTCATGTCCAATCGCCTTGTCGCTGATGTGCTCGATGTAATTATTTTCGCGGGCCGAGTCGTAGCGCGCCTGCGTCTTCTCTTCCAGGGGCCAGTGGAAGCGTGCTGCAAAGCGCGTCGCGCGGATCAGGCGGGATGGATCCTCCACAAACGCGTAATTGTGCAGGACGCGAATCACCTTGGCTTCAATGTCGGCCGCCCCGTTGAACGGATCCATCAGCAACCCGCGGGAACCCAGGTTCAAGGACAGCGCCATCGCGTTGGCCGTGAAATCCCGCCGCCGCAGATCCTCAATGATGGTGGAGGGCGTTACCACCGGAGGCTTGCCGACTTTGTCGTAGCGCTCGGTGCGCGCCATGCTGATTTCGGCGCGCACATTCCCGGGCAATTGCAGCAGCAAGGTTTTGGAATCTTCGTCGGCGGATGCGATCGCCGCTCCTGCCTTCTCCAGTTCCTTTTGCAGCTTGAGGGGATTGCCCTGAACGGTGAAATCCAGATCGCGGATCGGGAATCCGCTGATAATATCCCGCACCGCACCGCCCGTCAGGTAGAGATTCATGCCTGTCGCAAGGGCGACATCGGTTACCAGGCTCGTGCCCTTTTGCTGGTCCGGCGTGAGCCGGGTTTCCATTGTGTATATGTAATCGGCCATGCCTTCCTATGCGGGCCGCGCTGCCGCCGGCCAGACCGTGGATTTACACAGGATATCCACAGGGTCACAATTCGGGGTATGGGTGGGTCCTGCCACCTCTATATAAGTGACTCTATACAATGGGCTTAGATTCTCTGAGACGGACGGCTGCGAACAACAGAAAATAACACAAGGTTAATATTTTGGCTACTGGCAACGCGAGTTCTGCCTGTGAATCCGGAAAAGATGCGAGAATTTGAGAGCCAACCAGCCGTCTCCGCGTCTACTGGCGCGGAGATGTAGAAATTTCATGCCCTCAACCCACAAGAAAGTGATCGTTCGGAAAATCGACCGCGATTCGATCTCCGGATACGTCTCGCCCACCAACTTTGTCCGCGAGGGCAAGCTCGAATTGCTGAATACTTCCGGCAATGTCGTGGGCATCGACCTGAAAGAGATCCGGTGCGTCTACTTTGTGCGCGAGTTCGGTGACTCCGAGTCGCTGCTGCGCAAAACCTTCACGAGCCGTCCGCGCACGGAAGGTTTGTGGGTGCGCCTCAAGTTCAAAGACACTGAAATTGTCGAAGGGCTGATGCCAAACGATCTCTCTCAGCAAATCGCTGAGGGATTTCTGCTGAATCCCCCGGACCTCCGCTCCAACACCCAGCGCATTTTTGTTCCGCGCAGCGCGCTCGATTCCCTTACCGTGCTGGCCGTGATCGGCGGCACGCACCGCAAGCGGCGACAGGCCGAGGATCAACTCCAGGTACCGATGTTCGGGGAGTGATCGTGTAGCGCGGGCGCCCTCGTCCGCGAATTGCCGGCATTGTTAGAACTTCCGAGAACAGAATGAGGCTCAATTCCACGGTCGTTGAGTCTCTTCCGTCGTGTTGAGGCTTGTGTCATCCCACACCTTTCGCGGGCGAGGCGCCCGCGCTACACTTGGGCTCGCGTACAACCGCAGCATCCTATGAAGCTTTCCAAACTCGCAAAAGCCCTGCAGGTAACCATCGAAAACGGCTCGGGCGAAACCGAAATCACCGGCGTTGCCGGCATTGATCAAGCCACCGCCGGACAGGTCACCTTCGTGGCCAATCCAAAATATGCCGCGGCCGCCACGGTCCACGCGCGCCTCGGCCGTCATTGTGGCCGAAGATTTCCCCGCAAGTTCCGTTGCCCTGTTGCGTTCGAAAAATCCCTATCTCGCGTTCGCAAAAGCCATCGAGCTTTTTTATCAGCCACCCGAGTATGTCGCCGGCGTCCACCCAACCGCAGTGATTCACCCAACCAGCAAAGTCGGCGCCAACGCGCACATCGGTCCTTACGTGGTGATTGATCGCGACGTCACCATCGGCGCGCATGCGACCCTGCTGGCACACGTCGTCATTTATCCGGGCGCGAAGATCGGCGACCATTTCTTCGCCCACGCGCACGCTGTAGTTCGCGAACATTGCCGGATCGGAAACAATGTCATCCTGCAGAACGGCGTGGTCATTGGAGCGGACGGCTTCGGCTTCGCGAAAGACGATTCCGGCCGCTGGCACAAGATCGTGCAGTCGGGCCCGGCCGTGCTCGAAGACAATGTGGAAGTGCAAGCCAATGCCTGCATCGATCGCGCCAGCGTGGGAGAAACCTACATCGCGAGTGGCGCGAAAATCGACAACCTCGTGCAGGTCGGTCACGGCTCAAGGGTCGGCGAGAACAGCCTGCTTTGTGCGCAGGCGGGTCTTGCCGGTTCAACCGACATCGGAAAGAATGTGATCCTGGCGGGCCAGGTCGGCGTAGCCGGGCACTGCAAAATCGGCGACGGTGCCATTGCCACCGCCCAGTCGGGCATCCCCAACGACGTTCCCGCGGGAGCCGTGGTCAGCGGCTATCCCGCAATCGACAACAAGCTCTGGCTTCGCTGTTCGGCCGTCTTCCATCGCTTGCCGGAATTGATGAAAGCCCTTCGACAAAAACCGTAGCCCTTTTTAAACCACGAACTACTATCGGCATCGTTGGTGCAATGGGGATGTTACGCCAACTATCGAGCCCGTACCCCAGAACGGTCAGAGAGGAGGGAGACACAACCAAAGAACGCAGTGGCTCCGGCGGATCGCCAATCTGCACTCAGTGCCGAACGCTGAGTCGCTGCTTGAGCGTGTCGGGAACTCTCAACAGGCGCAAGCCATCACCACGATTGTTGCTGTCACTGATTTCTACGAGGACATTCTCTCCGATCATGACAACGTTTGAGGCAAACCCGCCGTCTCTCTTGCCCCACACCCCGATCACTTCGCCCGACGAGGCGTCACGGCACTCAAGATCGAAATGCCCGTTACGCGTCAAGGCCGCTCGACCGGAGGGCTGAAAGAACGCAGCGCTTGTAAACTCGTTGGTGGCCCACAACCGGTTGCCGGTCGCAACATTGAAGGCCAGTGCGCGGCCTTGAGCCAGAACATAGATGTTATCGCCGCCCTGCTCGAGCTCGCCATATGCACCCACCTCATCTGGCAAGTCGGCGTGCCATCGTTCGCGAAGCGTCTCTTGCTCGAGGCATTGGAGTTGGTATGGGGGACCAAAGCTTACGACGCAGACGACGTCGCCGAAGGCGGAAAGATGCGCAATTTTCAGTCCGGTGTTGACACGAGTTGGTGGTTGCGTCGGGTCGTCAAACACCAGAAGTGGACCGCTGCTAATAGCCGAAAACACGCGCCGCCGTCCCTGAACCAGACTCCGAGATACGAAATCGTCCATCGTATACGTCTGGATCTGACCATCGGGCGTTACGACATATACGGACTTCTCGTCCGGCACGAATAGGCTACCCGATGCTGCAACGATCGACGGCCCGGTCGTTCCCGGATTGGGATTCGAGGTCAACGGCTTCGCCCAAACGGGCTTGCCTCTCACTGAGATGCAATGAACAACACGGTCATCGTCTACAAAGTACAAGTGGTCTCGGATTCTAACCGCGTTGAACCGAACGGCAGCCGTCGTCGGATATGACCAAATTATCTTGTGAGACAAGAGGTCGAAGCCGGCAACTCGCGTCTTGTCGACAATTCCATATCCGATCGCGAGGACGACGGTGTGGTCGTCGAGAACATTAAGAACGTGAACTCCCGTCCTGGCCAGTCGGACATCCCAGACTATGTCTGCGTCGATTGCTGGTAGAGTCGAGCGAAGGCCCTCGTTCAGTGCCCTGAGTGCATTTTCGGCAATTTCGACGTCTCTGTCCTTTGTAAGATCGCGAAGAACGTCGAGACGACCTGCGCCATCAACTCTTTCGAGAGCCACGATTGTTGCCCTTTTGGCGGCACTTTCTTTGGATGCGCTCAATGGCTTCGCCAATCGTACAACGGTATCCGAAGGAACGGTTCTCAGCATTCGCAGAGAATTTGTTTGCAGGTATCGCGGCTGAGACTTGGGATCCGAAGCTCGGATCAACGCCGCAACAAACGCGTCGTCCGGAGGGTCGGAGACCGGGAACCCGTGTTCGACGAACCCATCTTTGATCCATTGCCCTTGCGTCTTGTCTTTGTTCTTTTCGTACCACGACCGCCAGTCTTCGGCGTTACGTCCGGCATCTTGATTGGTGATTGATTGGAGGGCGTCCAGCACGTGAACACGAGTGTCAATGGCGCCGTACGGTCCTTCCCGCGGCACTGTGCCCTGTTTCGCCAATGCCTCGATCAAGAACGGAACGGACGTGGCATCTCCTATTCGGCCAATCTCCAGAATGACGTCGTGAGGATCGCCCTGCGATGCGAGGGCCTTATGAAGCTGCGCGAGACGTTCGACAGTTGGAAGTTGCCGGTTAGGCACCGGTTGGAGGTCATGCGGGATGATGGTGGTGACCTGTTGCGCCGCAACCGCCACATCAACTGAATGTTGTGCGACTCCCGCGGCTAAAAGCACCACCAGAATCACTAATACAGTCAGCAGCTTCGGCATGCTGATGGTCTTTTTGTTCGATGGCGCAAGCATCTCGTTAGTAGGCTATCAGCTGATTGTTCCGAAAGCCGACTGTTCCATAACTGACGTTAACAGGCGATTTCGCAAGCTTGCGCCGTTTGTTCGCCGGACGACCAAGTGAAATCGGGAGCGTTTACACTCAAAGTCCTCGGCCACAAAAATGCTCGTTGATCAAGCTCTACCTGCCGATTATTTCCCAGACCCCGGAGATGCAGCGAGACCCGCTTCCGGCGCGCCCACAGCGGTTCCAGCCTTGAATGGCACTTCACAGCGACGCTAGCACTGAGGCGGTGGAGCGAGGTGCTTACGAGCGTTCCACAAACGCAAATCAGAAGCAGGACAACGCACCGCAGCCACCGCATGGGATTAACTCTGGTATTCGCTGGGCAGAGCGCCGTTGATAACCGACCGCACTCGTTCCATCAGGCAGTCCCGGTCGCCGAACTCCGCGGGCGCAATCGGCTCGTGAAAAATTACTTTCACGGTGCCGGGAGAAATCTGAAATCGTGCTTTCGGCATCAGGTCGTGTGTCCCCACAATCGTGACCGGCACCACCGGAACCCCGCACTCCATGGCGAGATAGAACGGCCCCTTCTTGAACGGAAGCAGTTTGCCGTCGAACGATCTCTTCCCTTCCACGTAGATGGTCATGTTAATTCCCTGGCGCACCACATCGGCCGCCGCGTGTACCGCCGCAATCCCTGCATCGCGATTTCCGCGATCTACCGGCACCAGCGATCCCATCCGCATCGTCTCCCCGAGAATCGGGTAGCTGAATAATTCCTTCTTCGCCATGACCGAGGTTCGCCGCGGAATCAGCGGCAGAAGAATGGGCGGATCCAGGTTGGACGTGTGGTTCGACATGAAGATGTAGGTGAGGGATGGATCGAGCCTTTCCAGCCCGGACGCCTCAACTCTCACTCCCGCCATTTTTACGCCCGTCCACGCACCCCACATGCTGATGCGGTACAGAAAGCTGATGTCGCGCGTGAGAAAGGTCCACGGAAAGCCGACTAGCGCCGCCAGCGGCAGGGCGAGCGACCAGAATGTGAGCATCAGGACTGTACCGATCAAGGCCGCTTAGTCTCCCGTGAGCTGCGCTTCGCCCTTCAGCCACGCGGCCCGGCGGGCCCGCTGCTGAGTCGTGACATTGTCCACATCCTTGACGTCAAACTCAACTTCTTCCCGCGATCCGACTTTCCACTGAATCTCGCGTTCAATTCCACGGTGGCGAATGCGCGCCCGGATCATGTCTCCCGGGTGCAGTTCGCCGAGCCTTCGTTCGAAGTCCGAAGCCACGGCGCGCCCGTTGAGCGCGATCACCTCATCGCCCGTGCTTAAGCCAGCACGCTCTGCCTCGCTGCCACCGCGCACGCGCAGCACCGAAGGCGCCGCATCAAAATTATGTGCGGCGACGAACCCAGTGTCGGCCAGCGTCGAACGACGCGCCACTACATGCAGCCCGACCGTCTTAAAGAATTCGTCCCACGGAATCTCATCGAGCCCGGCCACGTACTTCGCGAAAAACGAGGACAGGTCCCCGTGCGATACGTTTTCCGCGGCGCTGCGTACACCCTCGGAATCCGGAAAGAACTTGCCTCTGCTTCGCATAATTCTCGTTCATCCACTGAAATACGTTCCGGAGCGAAGCCTTCCCCTGGCTGGCCTCGCGAACCCGGAGATCCAGAAGCAACCCCAGCAACTCCCCCTTGTTGTAGTAAGAAATGCTGCGCTCGGCTTCGCGGTAATACGGATACTTTTCCAGCCACGCATCCAGGCTCGAGACTTCCGCGGACTGCGTCAGGTGTGCGGGACGTGTCTGCAGTTCGGTGATCTGATCCCCCAGTTTTCGCAGGAAGCCGGCTTCATCCAGCAGCCCCGCGCGCAGCAGGATAAAGTTCTCCGCCGTGCTGGTCACGCCTTCACTGAACCACAAAGCGCGTGTGTAATTCTCTTTGCTGTAGTCGATGGGTTCGAGAGACTGCGGGCGGATGCGCTTTACGTTCCACAAGTGAAAGAACTCGTGAGCCGTCACGCCATTCAGTGCTGCCGGATTCTCCCGCACGCTCTGCGCGTTCACGTCAATGGCAGTCGAGTAGGCATGCTCCATCCCGCCTCCACCCGGCCCCCGCGGAAAGTGATAAATGAAGACGTAGGTCTGAAACGGCCGGTCGTCCATCCATCCGGTGGCCGCTGTCACGATGCGCTGCAGGTTCGAAGTAATCTTCTGCAGGTCATAGTCGGCAGGATCTGCGTCGACCACTACCCGGTAGTGCCCTCCACCCACATCAAAGTCGGCCTCTTTGAATGTCCCGATCTCGACGGGGGAATCGACCAGACGATCGTAATTTTCGGCGAGGAAGGCATTCCCCTCCGACGTCAGGGAGGTTGCGAATTTCCAGCCCGCCGGAACATTTACAAATTGCAGGCGAACCTTCGCAGCCCGGGCCTCGGGCAAGTACATCAGAATTTCGGCAAGATTAAAGAACGCATGGCTGGCATTCAGCTGCGCCCCGTAGGGCCCTGCCAGTCCGGCCAGAATCTCGTACTCCACAACCGCGCCGTTTTGCGCTCCATCGACTTCCCATGTGGTCTTATCAATCGAGCGAACTGCGGGCCCGTCGCCTGAACGTCCCTTCACGCGAACCCACGCGATGTATTGGGCAAAGTCGCGGACCTGGTACAACGCATTCCACACCGGAAGTTGCACGCGCCGTTGTGCTTCGCCGGCCGGCAATTCCATTTGGACACGCACCAGATGATTCTGATACCCGGCAAGAGACACCGTGTAGTGCATTTCCGCCGCACTGGAGTTCTCACCAAAGAGGAGGGTGGAATGGGTACACGTCCACCCAAGGAGAACCAACGCCAACCAGGTTCCCCGCGCCTTGCTCATGCTTTGGCGGATGCCTCCAGAGAATTCTTGTCCGACATTTGAGATCCAGCTCTCAACCGGGCTGGAAGTTTCTCATAGATGCCGTCAAAGCCGCCATTGGAGAGAATGGCCACCACGTCTCCCGAACGAAGTTCCGGGGCGATTACCTGCACAATGCCATCGGCGCCGGAAATAATGCGCGCCCGCCTGCCGCGTGCTTGCAGGTCAGCGCCCACTGCCATCAGATCGAGGCGCTCGGCCGCAGGAATGGAATCCGACTTGAACACGCCTGCCACCACGACTTCGTCGGCCAGCGCGAGACTGTCCGCCAGCTCATGCTGAAAGACGTTTCGGCGGAGCGTGTTCGAACGCGGCTCAAGAATCACCCACAGGCGCGATCCCGGAAAACGCGAGCGCAACGCTGTCAGCGTCCCCGCAATTGCCGTCGGATGGTGCGCGAAGTCGTCGATGATCGTGATCCCGTTCACCTGGGCTTTCACTTCCAGCCGCCGCTTCACGCTGCGGAAGGTGCGCAGCGCCTTCTGAATCTCCCCGACGTCAATCCCGCAGCCCGCAGCCATGGCCGCTGCCGCGGTCGCATTGCAGACGTTGTATTCACCGGCCAGCCCGAAATCAAAATCTGCCCACCGCTGGCCGTCGCGCAGAACCGTCCACGCCGTTCGCGTTGGCTCGAAGCGAAGCTCCGTAATTCGCCATTTCGCGCTCGCGCTCAACCCGTACCGGTCAACCGGGCAGAACGCCTTCGCAAGGCAACGCTCCACGCTGGCGCCTGTATCGATCGCGACAATTCGCCCTCGACGCGGCACCAGGTTCACCAGCCGCTTGAACGATGTTTCCACCGCATCCAGGTCTTTATAGATATCGGCGTGATCAAACTCCACCGACGTGAGCACGACCGCGTCCGGAAAGTAGTGCAGGAACTTCGGCCCCTTGTCGAAGAAAGCCGTGTCGTACTCGTCGCCTTCGAGAATGAAATGCTTGCCGCTGCCCAGCGCAAAGCTGGAACCGAAATTCTCCGCGATGCCGCCGATCAAAAACGAAGGCTGCTTCCCTGCCGAATGAAAAATCCATGACAGCATCGACGTGGTCGTGGTCTTGCCGTGCGTGCCCGCCACCACGATGACTTCTTTGCCCCGCAAAAACTCATCGTGCAAAATCTGCGGCAGCGAGCAAAAGGGGATTCTCTCGTCCAGCACATACTCCAGTTCCGGATTTCCCCGCGAAATCGCATTCCCCACCACCACAAGATCGGGATGCGGCTGAAGGTTGCGCGCGTCAAACGGCTGCGCCACCGGAATCCCCAGCGACGCCAGAAAATCCGACATGGGCGGATAGGCCGCCGCATCCGACCCTGTCACCCGAAAACCGCGCTCGTTCAGCATCCCCGCAAGCGACGCCATCGCCGTCCCGCAGATGCCTATCAAATGAATGTGCTTGGCCATTTCCAATCCCGTTATCCAGGCTGAGTTGCCGCTTCCAATATCTTAAGCGTCACTTGCCCGCCGTTCACGCTTAGACTCGCCCGCACTCCAATCGGAAGGGTAATGTTCTTCCGGGTTACGTGCCCGGACCGCAGTCCGTACGCGACTGGAATCCCCAGGTCGCCCACGATGCGCAGAACCACTTCTTGCAGCGTGTACCCCTGATCGTTGCTCTGCGCGCAGTCCAGCATCTCTCCGAACACGATGCCCTTCACGCCCCGCAGCTTCCCGGCGAGCTTCAACTGCATCAGCATCCGATCGACCTGGTAGGGCTTGGCATTCACATCTTCCATGAACAGGATGGTGTCGTTCGTGTAGATGTCGTGCGGGGTACCGAGTGCCGCGACGAGGATCGACAGGCAGCCTCCATACAGAATTCCTTCCGCCGTTCCATCCACCAGCCCCACGGCTCCCGAATCCGCAGCCGACGCGATCTCCCAGGTGGCAAGACCCGTGAACGCGGCCTGCCATGAGGCCAGGTCGACGCCGTCCTGGTGAACGAAATCTTTCGTGATCATGGGTCCATGAAAGGTCACGAAGCGCGCGGAATCCGCAAAGCAAGTGAGCAGTGTAGTGACGTCGCTGTATCCGCAGAAAATTTTGGGATGTCCGGCAATCTTTGCAGGATCCAGTTCTCCCAACAAATAGTTCGCTCCGTACCCGCCGCGCGCGCACACGATCGCACGAACCTCGTCGCGGCTGAACATCTCCTCGAGTTCCCGGGCACGGCGCTTTGCGGATCCGGCAAAATACAGATCCTGTTCAAGAATGGAGGGCAAATAAAAAGGTGTGTACCCGAGTCGACGAAGCTCCTCGCAACCCTGCTCCAGCAACTCGCCCTTGATGTTGCTGGCCGGAGCGACAATGCCCACCGTATCCCCCGGTTTCAGGGCGGGTGGCTTCAGGCGGGTTGTCGGAGGTGCGGAATCCTTCAAGGCCTCATCCTACACAAAGAAGCGTCCTTCGCAGATCAACTGCGCAGGCCCGCGCAGAAATACTTCTCGCTCGAAGCGAACAGTTTGCCGGCCGCCCGGCGCATGCACCGCGACTGGGGCTTGGGTGCGCCCGCTGGTGATGGCGGCCACCGCCGCAGCGCAGGACCCGGTACCCGAAGATTGCGTCTCTCCCACTCCGCGCTCGAAAAACAAGACGCCTATATTGCTCTTCTCCTTAACCTGTACCAGCTCAATGTTAACGCCTTGCTTGAAGATCGCATTGCGCTGCATTTCGGCCGCCCGCCTCTGCCAGTCGGACCAGAAGTCCGCAACAAACACCACGAAATGCGGATTCCCCATCGAGACCGGAATCCCCCTCACCTCGCCAAACGAGGTCGCGATGGCAGTCTCTTTCTCCACCACCGGAACCCCCATCGCAGTTTCGAACTCCGCGACATTCCCGCTGCGCGTAATCAGCGTGCAGGTCTTGATTCCTGCGCCCGTGCGAATCCTTACTGTCTCCTTCCGGGACTCGGCGCACAAGTAAGCCGCCACACACCGGGTGCCATTGCCGGAGATCTCTGCGTCCGACCCATCCGCATTCACCAGCCGCGCCTCAACGTCCGCATCCTTGTCGGGGAACAGCCACTCCACGCCATCCGCTCCCACACCGTTGTGGCGATCGCAAATGCGCAAGCTGATCTCTTTAAGCTGATCGGGAACGAGCCTGCCGTCGACAATCAGGAAGTCATTGCCGCACGCGCTGGCTTTCGTGAAGGGGATCTCCATAGGCGCCGGGTCACTCGTGTTCGATAGAGCCCAGCGAGCCCACCGTGGAGAAAACGGTTGACTGGTGGAGCAGGAGATTGATTCGCTGATGATCTTCGTGCGAACCGTCCACCACGAACATCACGCGCACATGCCCGGCTTCGCCCGCCACGCGGACATTCTGCATGCAGGCATGCGCTTCATCCAGGGAGCGGTTGGCTTCAATTAAGATTGCTTCGGCGCTCGCTCCGGTCACTTCGTAGGTCACCATTGCGGACCGCACTCCGAAGCGTCGTTCAAGATTGCCCAACACCGCGAGAGCGAGCAGGATTACGATCGTCGCAAAAATCGCGGTGATGTAGAGACCGCCGCCAGTTGCCATACCCACCGACGCCACCACGAACAGTGTCGCCGCGGTGGTCAGCCCCACCACCGAGCCGCGCGCATGCAGAATCGATCCCGCGCCAATAAACCCGATTCCGGGAATGATCTGTGCCGCCACCCGCGTATGATCCCCGCCCATGCTGCCAGCCAGTTGATCGGACAGCACGGTGAACATCGCCGACCCGAAGCAGATGAACATGTTGGTCCGCAATCCGGCCGGCTTGTGCCGCAACTGCCGCTCCAGCCCGATGGCCCCGCCCAGGATCGCCGCGACCACCAGGCGAACGATGGTGGTCGAAAGCACGGTCCCCATCCGCGAACCGATTGCGCCCATGGTGCTGTGAATGTCCAACATAGGTGGAAATGCTTAGGCGAGTGGATTTTATCACCGGAAAATCGCTGTCCCGGTCGCGCGAACTCCCATGCCATTAACCCGCATGGTTACCAACTTTCAGACGAAATTTTGCGAGTTTGGAAAATGGTCGCCTTGCGCTGCCCGTTCACCGCGATAATCGTCAACGCGGGCAGGCCGCGCGCATGCATTGCGTCCCACACTGGATCGCCTTCAAAGGCCACGGCAAAATCCGCGAACTTCGCCGGATCGGCCAGCGCTTGCTCCCAAAGCCCGTGGGGATCGGAAGGCTGCTTCCACACCCGGTGATTGCCTTCGTTGATCGTGCGCTTGAGCGGAATGCCCGCATCCTGCAAGCGCGCCCACGTGCTCCCCGAGATACATGAGCAGCGTCGCGTTCGGAGGAAGGTTTCGTAACTGGTCGGCCAGCGATCGTTCCAACTGAAGGCGTGTCCGCGAGTTCACCCAGGCTTCGCGATAACAACCCGGCTGCGCGCGCCACACTCCGGCATAGCTGATTGCCACCAGCAGCACTCCCGCCACGCCCACCGCCCACTTCGCCTGCCGGAGCCTTCAGCAGCGAAGCGACGTACGACACGGCCAGAGCCAGAAAAACCGCCAGCGCCGGAAGAAGTTGTATTCCGTAGCGAATGTTATAGAGCGAGAACGGCCACCAGGTAGGGATAAAGATGGGAACACCGCCGTAGGCGACCGACAGCATGTAAAACGGCACGGGCAGCCAAAGCCACAACAGCGCCCTGAGCCCGCGATGTGCGAGAGCAAACCCCGCTCCCACCAGCGCAACCAGGATCCACACTCGCTGCCAGTTTCCTTCCGCCACGCTGAACTTGGCGGATTTCAGAAAATACAGGCCCGCCATCGGAAGGTTGTCTGTACCCGGGTGCGGTGGGAAGCCGGGGACCGACGTCTTTTTTTCGATGGCCCGCGCCGAGTACGGACCGTTCGCGAATTCAAGCGCGTTGCCGTAAACAATCGCGTTGTAAGCGAACCACAAGACCGGCGCCGTACCCGCCAGCAATACGAACAGCGTCACCGTGCGCAGCGCTCCCGCACCGCCAGCGCGCCAGCCGATCCAAATTACCGCCGCAGCCATCAACGCCGCCAGGAACCATCCGTCGTAACGCGTGAGACACGCGGCCGCCAGGCACAGCCCGCACTTCCAGAGAGACCGCTTCGCCCGAGCCGCCCATGCGTTCGAGGGCAGCGCCTTCGCGAAATCGGCAAAGTACACAACCGCCCACACAAACAACGCAAGGTAGAGCGACTCGGTCATGGCAGTCGACTGCAGGTAGAGCAGGTTCGGATTCAACCCGTAGATGGCTGCCGCAAATCCCGCAGTCACGCTGGTACCCATGCGCGACCGACCAGAGAGCGCATTCCGCACCAGCCGAAAAATACCCACCACTCCAAACACGTAGGCCGTCATCGAAGGCAGCGACCCGCCAACCCCGGACTGCCACATCCACTTCGACGCCACCAGCGGCATCATCAGCAAATGCGGCAACGGCAGCCATACCGTCCCCAATTGCAGCAATCCCGGAGTGCGCGAATCCAAAACGCGCCGCGCGATGTTGATGTGCGCCACCGCATCTCCATAAAGAAGAATGCCGCCATTGCGATAGCAGACAAAAAACGCCACGACCGACACGCAGGTGGTCAGCGCCGCGACCCATGCAGTTTCCTGATCCCTGCGGGTTTCCTCTGCTGAGCGGTCTAAAGAGGATTTCATTCGAGGTGAGTAAGTTCGCGGAAGACCTGGAAGCGCGCTTCGATCTCGTCTTTGGTCAGCGATTGCAGGCGCTCGGTGCCGAAGCGTTCCACGGTAAATGATCCCAGCACGCCGCCGTAAAACAATGCGCGCTTCAACACCTCGCGGTTCACTTCTTCCTGCGAGGCGATGTAGCCCATGAATCCGCCCGCGAATGAATCGCCCGCCCCGGTTGGATCCTGCACCTGCTCAATGGGCAGCGCGGGCGCGCGAAAAGGATGATGCCCGATGCCGAACGCCCCTTCCCGGAAAAAAATGGTCGCCCCATACTCGCCGTGCTTGATCACCAGGGCTCGCGGTCCCATGGCCAGCACTTTCTGCGCGGCTCGCGGCAGGTTGGTTTCGTGGGCGATCATCTTCGCTTCGGTGTCGTTGATCAGCATCACGTCGACCAGCGAAAGCATCTCCGCCAGTTCGCGCGGTGTTCCGTTGATCCAGAAATTCATCGTGTCGCCGCCGGTAAGCTGGACGCCGTTCATCTCGCGCCGTACCGCGGTTTGCAGCGACGGGTGAATGTTCGCCAGGAAAAGGAACTGCGTGTCGGCATAGGCCTTGGGGATCTTGGGTTCGAATTTCTCGAATACGTTGAGCGCCGTGAAGTCGGTCTTGGCCTCGTTGAGGTTATCGGTGTAGTGGCCGCCCCAGCGGAACGTCTTCCCGGGCGCCCGCTCAATGCCGCGCGTATCGATGCCGCGTTTCTTCAATACTGCTTCGTGCTCCGACAGGAAGTCGTCGCCCACTACGGCCACCACGCGCACCTCGGTAAAGAAGCTGGCAGCCAGGGCAAAGTGGGTGGCGGCGCCGCCCAGCACGTTTTCCACGCGCCCGGACGGCGTGGCGATGTTGTCGAACGCGACCGAACCAACGACAAGTATGCTCATGATGGAGAATTTATTTTCCTGGGGAAAGATATTTATCGAGGATGAGGCTCAGCTTCTTCCGGGTGGCCGCCGGGATCTTGTCGCGCTCGGTGAGGATCGCATGGGCCAGCGCCGCGCCGCACTTGCAGGTTCGCGCCGCCGGCAAGGTCGCAACCGTCTGACGCACCACATTCGCCGCGTTCTCGGCATTCTTCACCAGCACCGCGATGATCTGGTCGACGGTGACCGAATCGTGATGCGGATGCCAGCAGTCGTAGTCGGTGACCATGGCCACGGTCACGTAACAGATTTCCGCTTCGCGCGCGAGCTTGGCCTCCTGCAGGTTGGTCATCCCGATCACATCCATGCCCCAGCTGCGATAGAGGTTGGACTCGGCCTTGGTCGAAAACTGCGGCCCTTCCATGTTCAGGTAAGTGCCGCCGCGCTTGCCCGTGACCTTCACGTTCTTGCAGGCATCTTCCACCACCGTGGACAGTTGCGGGCATACCGGATCGGCAAAAGCGATGTGCGCAACGATGCCGTCGCCAAAGAAAGTGTCGACGCGATGGCGCGTGCGATCGAAGAACTGGTCCGGGATCACGAAATCGAGCGGCTTATGCTCTTCCTTCAGCGATCCGACCGCTGACACCGACACAATGCGCTCCACGCCCAACTGCTTGAACCCGTAAATGTTCGCGCGGAAGTTCAGTTCGGTCGGCAGAATGCGATGCCCGCGCCCGTGCCGCGCAAGGAATGCGACCTTGCGCCCTTCCAGCGCGCCCAGCACATACGCCTCCGAAGGGTCCCCGAACGGCGTTTGCTGTTTTAGTTCCCGCACATCTGTGAGCCCGGGCATCGAATAAAGCCCGCTGCCGCCGATGATCCCAATCTCCGCTTCCGCCAACCGCCCTCCAGTAAGCTCCGCAACATCGAATCAAACCCACGATTATACAAAAGCGAAGCCACTCCACGAGCAGCCGCGGCTTGCGACTCTGCGCCCTCTGCGGCCGTTCTCAGCGTCCTCTGCGTTTTAAGATTTTTATATCAATCAGCGTCCACCCCTCGAACCGCGGGGCAGCCACTCTCAAGCTAGAATCATGCCCATGAAGTCTCTTGCGAGATTCTTCGTAACGCTACTCCTGCTGGCCCCAGCCATCGCGCAGCCGCCCAAGCGGGTCACTGTCCCCATCACGCTCGACCATAACCGGATTGTTATCGACGTCTACCTTCCCCTGCCCGACGGAACCAGCAAGCGCGTCCGCGCCTGGGTCGATACTGGCAGCTCGGACATGATGACGAGCCAGCGAGTCGGGGAGCTGTTCGGTCCTCTCAATTGCGACGCCCAAACTTGCACCACATCGCTGCCCCGCGAACTGACGATTGGGGACATGAAGATTCCCCTGGCGGGAGTGCAGAGCGCACACGCCCCGGTGGGCGTTCCAAAAGATGTCATGGTCCCCGGCATGAGTCCCGAGATCAATCTCCCTTCCACCATCCTCCACAACTATGACCTCCTATTCGATTACGCGAATCGCCAGTTCACGATCGGCGAACCAGGCTCGGTCAAATTTCAAGGTACGTCCAGCAAAGCCTCGGTCAATCAGTTCGGACTAATTCAGATCCCCGCCCAGGTTTTGGGAGAAAGCCTCAGCCTCTCGCTCGATACCGGCTCGGGCATCAGCTTCATCGCGAGCGACCGCTTTGCGAAGTGGCACATGACCTATCCGGCGTGGCCATACATGAAAGGCGCGGCCGGCGCCCCCAACCTGTTCGGCGCGCCGGACGAGCTGGGACGAGAGTTGGTGCGTCTGCCGGAGTTGAAAATTGGGGCATCGACTCTGCAGGGCGTCATCGTCGCCAGCTTTGCTCCTGACCTGCTCCAACGACTCAAAGATCGAACCAGCACGGAAACGAATGGATTGCTGGGCGGCGAGGCATTCCGGAATTGCCGCGTCGGCGTCGACTACGCGCACCAGACGCTGTACCTCGAGCCACCCGCTCACCCTCCCGCGCCCGACATGGACGTCGTAGGACTGACGCTGCATCCGGAAACCGACGGCAAATTTAGCGTGCTGGCAGTTCTTGAAGTGGATGGCAAGCCAGCTGTGCCGGAAGTCAAGGCGGGAGACATTCTGCTTGGCGTCGACGGCGCGCCCGCCACCGGGGCCACTCTCGGACAAGTCTGGTCCCTGCTTGGGGGCATATCCGGTCAGACTCGTTCACTGACGCTGGAACGGGACGGGAAACGCTTCACGGTGGATGCGCCGGTTCGCCGGTTCCTGGCACCGGTTTCAAAGCCGACGCCCAGTCCACGCAGAAACCCACATCGCCGAAATTGACCCCGGGACGCCAGCGTCCGGATCCGGTGGGTGGATATATTAGCTTAGGGATAACACTTTGCGTTTAGAGCTCCTGTAGCGAATCGCTGGGGTGGCGGATGACCTTGGCTCCGCCCAGCGCCCAAACATCGGTCTACGGACTCCTAAACGCTATTAACGGGCATTGTACGCAATGCTAGCACCCTGTTTTCGGACTGCCAGTAACCGCTTTACCTGTTTCCAACTACTTAGCTTATAGCGAACCATCGGGATATCGTCTGGGAAAGCATCTTACCGCGTTGCCGCGGCCGGAAATACGTCGTGCTCGATCCTGCCCGTGGTGTCCTGATCCAGGCTCTCACTGACCAGCACCATCTCGCCCTTGATTTCGATCACGATCGGACCTTCCTCAGTCAGGTAGCTGTGCGTGCCGGTCAGTGTCTCGATGGTGTAGTTGGCCGGCTTGGCAGTTTTCTTTTCCTCGCTCACCTCGCGCAGATGGGTGTAGCGATCTTTCAAACCCCTGGCATAGATGAACGCGAACTCGGAAGCCTTCTGCGCGTTCGACCAGCGCGACAGGTACATGAGGCCCAGCGGCGCCGACGAGTCTCCCTTGGGCCGCACCGCATAGTAGTACCCGCCGCGCCAGTGCGGATAAAGGCTCTTGGAAACTTCGGCTCCGGCGTACTGGTCAATCAACAACGCGGCATCGAACTCGCCGACTGCGCCCACGTCGAACTTGTCGTAGTCCTTGAAATCTTTCTTGAAGTCCGCCAACGGCATGGGTGGAAGTTTTTCTCCCGACAGGTAGACGGCCGGCTCCATGATTTCGCGCGTCGAACGCGGCGGATTCTTGAAAGTCCCGGCGTACGCTTTCTCCTTCCCGATGCGCGTAAGCAGCTCGGTTTCGAAATCCAGCCCGTAGCGATAAGGGAAAGTCAGCGCCTCCTTGATGTAGAGCGGCGCATTGTGAAACTCCACGGAATCGGGCGTGCCCACCAGCATCCCTGCCTTCAGGGCCGCGACGATCTGCGGCGAGTCGACCACTGATTGCCCGGTTGGCGAAAGCTCGTAGTCGATGAGGACGACCATCGCCTGTCCTTCGACCACGGCCTGGTGCGCTGTCGAAGCCTCGTCGTTCTCGATGTCTGCCACGGTGGGTTCCTTTTTGCTGACGCCTAAATCGGTGTCGCCCGCCTTCATGTACTTCTCGAACCCGAAGGACTGGTCCTGCAGCGCGTGCGTCAACTCGTGGGCAAGCACCGGCTTCTGCTGCTCGGCCTCGATCCAGTCGAGCAGGTTCACCGTCCTGGTTTTGGGATCGTAGTAGCCGGCGACCTGCTCGCGCAGCAGCGCCAGAAGAAAAGTCTGCAAATCGAAGTTGCGCGGCAGAAGGCCGAACTTCTTCAGCACCAGCTCGGAGCGGCGCAGGCGCTGCGAATCTTCGTCTTCGTCCATGTGCTTGCGGATGAAGGCCACCACTTCGTCGCGATTCACCAGCTTGCGCTTCACGTCTTCCTTGATCTGCAAGGACGTGTCTTTGCTGACAAATTTCAGGATCTGGTCAACCGAGCGGAACAGTTCCTCAGCCTCTTGCGTCGAAATCTTTTTCTCGGGCTCCTCCGCCTGAGGGGCAGCCTGGGTCGAATCACCCGCTTGCTTGCCCGACACCGCCGATTCCGACGAAGGCGATGGCGCGGAGGATGAGGGTTGCGGCGGCGCAGGCGGGGCGCTGCTGTCCTGCGCTCGCGTTACCCCCGCGAGGGCAGCGCCCACAAGGATCGTGAAGCAGAGAATCGCAACGCAAATCCGGTACAATTTCACCTTCTTCCTTCAGGACACGATATGTCCGACTCCGACCGACGCAGCCAGGCCACCGAGTACTTTCAAAAGGCATTCGAACTGCAAAGGAACGGCGAGTACCAGCAGGCTATCGAACTCTATACCCGATCCATCGAACTCTTCCCCACCGCCGAAGCGTACACATTCCGCGGCTGGACGTATTCGTTCCTCCACGACTACGCCCGCGCAATCGAGGAATGTCTGCAAGCCATTCAGGTCGATCCGGAGTTCGGCAACCCTTACAACGATATCGGCGCTTACCTGATCGAACAAGAGAAATGGCGTGAGGCCATTCCGTGGTTCGAGAAAGCCATCGCCGCCAAGCGCTACGAAGCCCGCGCCTATCCTCATTTCAACCTGGGCCGGGTTTATGAACATCTGCGGGAATGGAGCAAGGCAAAGACCTGCTACGCCCATGCCTATGCGATCGATCACATGTATGTGACAGCTTTGGCGGCATTTCGCAGGCTGTCGGCGACGTTTAATTAAGGCTTCGGGATAAAAAGCTCTATTCAAATGCCGCACCTTGCGGCAAAGGATTCTTCCTAAGATCGCTCCTCTGCAATCCATTGGCAAGCGGTCGTGGTCTTCGAGATATTCAAATCGGCATCCGTTTTAGCGACACCGAAAAGCCACCACCGAGAAAATCCCGTACAACCGGTGTTTTGTCCTGCGGTATCTGCATCCGCTAGATGATTCCCCTGAGCAACTCAGCTCTCCAGCAGGGGTTCCGACTGGGGACAGGTACCCAAACGACTGTACGCCCGAGTGTCGTGCAGGAAACATCCCATGCCCAAGTCTGGGGACCAAGCTCGGCGCTTGCGCCGGGAAAATCCGCTGGGGGCGTGCAAATCCCATCGGCTGTTCAGAAAGGGATAAACATTTATGAACATCAACGCTTTGAAAGAAACCCTGAAGAGGCGATGGGTGTTGACGACTCTGCTGTTCGCCATAGCGGTACTACCCGCGGCTCTGCCGCTTGCTCATGCGCAGGATCAATATGATCAATATGACCCGCCCGGCCGGGTCGCGCGGTTGGGATACATGCAAGGTTCCGTCTCATTCCAGCCGGCCGGCGAGTCGGAGTGGGTAGAAGCAGTTGCGAACCGCCCCATGACGACTGGCGACAGGCTATGGGCTGATCGCGACGGGCGCGCTGAAGTGGAGCTGGGATCGGCATCCATCCACCTCGCTCCCAACACCGGCTTCTCTTTCCTCAACCTTGACGACCGCACCATTCAGATTGAGTTGAGCTCGGGTACTCTCGACCTTCGCGTCCGCCGTCTTGACCGGGACAGTGTTTTCGAGGTGGATACCCCGAATCAGGCGTTGACTGCCCTTCAGCCAGGGCGTTATCGGATTGAAGCTTCGGAAGACGGTAACTACACCGTGGTCACGATTCGTGAAGGGGAAGGCGAATCGACAGGGAACGGCCAGGCTTACACCATCCATGCCGGTCAGCGCATCACTCTCAGCGGAACCGACTCGCTGAACGCGGAGCTTCAGCAAATCGCAGCTCCCGATGACTTTGACAACTGGAGTTACTCCCGCGACCGTCGTTATGACAATTCGCGTTCATTGCAATACTGTTCGCAGGATCTGGTAGGAATGGAAGACCTCGATGATTACGGGGACTGGCGTCCCGACTCCAACTACGGAAACGTATGGTTTCCGAGAGTGTCAGCCGGCTGGGCCCCGTATCGCGATGGACACTGGGCTTGGATTGACCCGTGGGGTTGGACTTGGGTTGACGAGAGTCCTTGGGGATACGCCCCCTTCCATTACGGCCGTTGGGCTTCGGTCGGAGGGCGATGGGGCTGGATTCCGGGTCCGCGTCAAGAACGGTCGGTGTACGCTCCGGCTTTAGTGGCTTTCGTGGGCGGTGGCTCTTTTGCCGCCGGGTCCGTCGCCTGGTTCCCGCTCGGTCCACGTGAAGTGTACGTTCCGTCGTATCGCGTGAGCCAGGGGTACGTAAATCGCGTCAACGTCACGAACACGACAGTCAACACTACGACCGTCACCAACGTTTACAACACGACCATCGTCAACAAGTCCACCACCATTACGAACGTCAAATACGTGAACCGGAACGTGCAGGGAGCGGTGACCGCTGTTCCGGAAAGAGCCTTTGCCAGCGCTCAACCAGTGGCCAGAAACGCGGTCAAAGTAAATGCGCGTGACGTGGCGTCTGGACCCGTGAACGTGCGAGCAGCCGTACCTCCGGCACACGACGCAGTCCTGGGAGCACACGCGAACACGGCGAACCGCGTGGCGGCACCTCCTAAAGCGGTGGCCGCTCGCACCGTTATCGCGAAGGCGACGCCTCCGCCGAGTCCGGCCTCATTCGCCGCGAAGCAGCAAGTGCTCCAGGCTCACCCAGGCCAGTCGGTGGATCGGACGGAAATGCGGAAACTCCGTCCAGCCTCGGCGGACAGTCGCCAGGTAAAACAAGCGCCACCAGCCAAGCCAGCCACTCCAACGCAGGCAAAGGCGAATCCGCCTGCTAACGGAGCCGCGGCCCCCAATGCTCGTCCGGGTGCAAACGCAGCGCAGCCTGCGCGTCCTCAACCGAACAACGAAAATCGGCCCGCGGCAAATCGTCCGGAGCGACGCCGAGCCGAACCGGCCTGACGCGAATCGTCCAGCACAACCGCCGGACCGGAATGAGCGTCCGGCTAACGCCGAACCTGACAATCGCCCGAATCAGCCGGCTCCGAACAATCGTCCCGAGGCAAACCGTCCTGAGCCGAATCGGCCCGACGCGAATCGACCCGAAGCGAATCGTCCACCACAACCGCCGGCTCGGAATGACGGTCCGGCCAACGCCGAACCCAGCAATCGCCCGAATCAGCCGGCTCCGAACAATCGTCCCGAGGCAAACCGCCCCGAACCGAACCGACCGGATGCGAATCGACCTGAACCGAATCGACCCGAAGCGAATCGGCCCGACGCGAATCGGCCGCCACAACCGCCAGCTCGCAACGACCGTCCGGCTAACGCCGAACCTGACAAGCGCCCGAATCACCCGGCTCCGAACAATCGTCCCGAGGCAAACCGTCCGGAGCCGAACCGTCCTGAGCCGAATCGGCCCGGAGCGAATCGGCCTCCACAGCCGCCGGCTCGCAATGACCGTCCGGCTAACGCCGAACCTGACAAGCATCCGAATCAGCCGGCTCCAAACAATCGTCCCGAGGCAAACCGTCCGGAGCCGAATCGGCCCGGAGCGAATCGGCCTCCACAGCCGCCGGCTCGCAATGACCGTCCGGCTAACGCCGAACCTGACAAGCATCCGAATCAGCCGGCCCCGAGCAACCGGCCTGAGGCGAAACGCCCTGAGGATCGACCCGAGGCGAAGCCCGTTGGAACTGCGGAACATCAACAACCGAAGCCACAAACACCCGAAGAGAAAAAGCGCCAGGACGAGCAGCGCAAGGAGGAGTCACAGCCACCCCAGTAAACAACTAGCCTGACGGTTAGCGAGGTTGCAACAGAATAACGGGTGCTGAAGGCAGGGCTGTCGGATGGTGCAGCCTTGCCTATATCGTAGCCCTCGCATAATGTTGTCCGAAATGGCGCAGGAGTTCGACATCCAGGGGCAGTCATCAGGAAGAAGGCACCCGCGTGAAGTTGACTTCCCCTGGTCGCTTCTGATCCTTCCCCCACTAGTCATTTTGAGCGCCATATCGATTCCCTGCGCTTTAGCGGCTGTCCCTGTCTACAAATGGCGGGAACACAAGTTCCGTGTTCGTATGAAAAGCCGCGGCCGACTCTTTCGATGGAATGAATTTCGCAATGCAGTCGAGGAAGGACGCGGAACTCTGATCGTCGAACAACACTCCGGCAAAGGTCCGTTCCGCTGGTGGTGGACTGACGAGGACATTTATCGGGAATGTCCCGTTCCGATCGTCGAGTGGATCAACTTGATGCCGAATGACGAACGGTATCGGTCGCTGGCAGAGTGGTGCCACAGCAAGTACACGAGCACCGAAACGGGTAGAGCGAGACTTGTCGAGGACGTCCCTGCCACCGAGATTGGCTTTCTCGGGTCGGCGCCGCATTGGTTCCCGGAGAGCTTTAGGTTTCTCAAGGTTGCCCCGCCCGATCGGCTGCACAAGTATCAGACCGTCGAAGAGTGACTCTCTGACGATGCTTCACTCTGTGGAACCGTCGCGCCGTGCAGACGTACGCTACTTAACGCGGTCGGCGATCCACTCACCCACCTCGCGGGTCCCCAGCGTTCCACCAATATCCTGCGTAGTCTTTTTCTGACGCACAGCCTCGAGCACCGCAGCTTCGATTTTCGCGGCTTCCCGATTCAGCCCCAGGTGGGCCAGCATCATCGCGGTGGTCAGGATCGCGCCCATCGGATTGGCGAGGTTCTTTCCGGCGATCGGCGGCGCCGAGCCATGCACCGGCTCGAACATGGAAGTCTTGCCCGGATGAAGATTGCCGCTGGCGGCCATGCCGAGCCCGCCCTGCAGCCCGGCGGCCAGATCGGTGATGATGTCGCCGAACATGTTGTTGGTCACGATCACGTCGAACTGGCGCGGATCGCGCACCATCTGCATGCAGAGCGCGTCCACGTACTGGTGCTCGGGCTTGATCTGCGGAAACTCGCGCGCGACTTCCTTGAAGACTCGCTGCCATAGTCCGCCGGCGTGCGTCATGGCGTTTGACTTGTCGCACATCAGCACGCGGCTGCGCTTGCTGCCATCCTGCTTGGGATGCTTCTCGCAGTAATCGAACGCGTAGCGGATCACCCGCTCCACTCCCTTGCGCGTGTTGATGTCTTCCTGGATGGCGACTTCGTCTTCCGTGCCTTTCTTGAAGACGCCGCCGAGATCGCCATAAACGCCCTCGGTATTCTCGCGGATCACGACAAAATCGACGTCCTTCGGTTCCACACCTTTCAAGGGGCAGAGCGCGACGTCGAGCAGGCGAACCGGGCGGACGTTGGCATACAGGTCCATCTGGAAACGCATGCCGAGCAGGATTTCTTTTGCGTGGATGTTAGTCGGGACCCGCGGATCGCCAAAAGCACCGACCAGGATCGCGTCGAACTCGCGACTGAGCATGGCAAAGCCGTCGGACGGAACGGTGACGCCGTCGGCCAGGTAACGCGAGGCGCCCCAGTCGAACTCGTGGGTTTCGACCTCCGCGCCCGAAGCTTCGAGAACTTGGATAGCTTGCGGAATTACTTCCTGCCCGATGCCGTCTCCTGCCAGGACCGCGATCTTCTTAAGTGAAATCACGCAAGGCAGCTTATCAATTGACTCGCCGGTTTACCATGTCGGCAGGAAAAGACTTGACCACAGAGGCACAGAGGACACGGAGGAAAGCTATCGCAAAGAATTAAAAAGCGTTCTCTGTGCGCTCTGTGTCTCTGTGGTGAAAACGGTTTTTTATTTCTTGCGCTGCATTTCGAATTGCATGTGCGCGTCCTTGCCTTCATGCCTCCAGGTCCAGTCTTCGGCGTAGTGGTCGGCGTCGGTGAAGGAGTAGACGGCTTTGTGCATGTGCCCGGCTTGCGGAGACGCTAGATTGGTCGCGTCCAGAAAATCGAAGGTCACCGTCTTTCCGTCGGGTGAAATGACGGCCTGCATCCGGGGTTGGTTGTTGCTGGGACAGAAGTGCGTCATCAGCAAACGGCTCCCGTCCACGTAGTACATGCTGGTCATGGCCTCGTCGCCCATCTTGATGTCGGCCATCACCGACGTTCCGCCCGCGATCACGTGGTAGGTCACCTCTGAGGTCTCGCCATGGGCGCCCTTCCCGACCCACGTTCCCTCCATTGATTTGAATCGGTCAAGGGCTTTTTGCGCGTCCGATTCAGCCCAGCAGGAAACTGCCGTCAGCACCAGCGCTGCCATCGTTACGGCTCGAAACCTTTTCATTGAGCTCTCCTTAAAAGGAATATCCCATCGCATTTTTCGCAGGGGGCGTCGAAAACGCTGTCCCGCGCGTCTCCGCTATAATTCATAGAGACGCAGATGCCGCTCACGACCCCACATAACGATGCTCCGGTGTCCGCACCCGGCGGCGAGGCTTGGCCCGCTCAGTTCGGCAAGGTTACAGACGAATTTGCTGCGCTGAAGTCAACCTGCGGGGTCTACGATCTTCCGCTGCGTGCGAAAATTCGCCTGACGGGTGGGGATAAAGTCCGCTGGCTGAATGGGATGGTCACCAATAACGTCCGGGATCTGGTTCAGAATCATGGCGTTTATGCCTTCCTGCTCAATCCGCAGGGCCATATTCTGGGCGACCTGGTTGCATTCCACCGGGGCGAGAGTCTGCTGGTCGAAACCGACCATGTCCAACTCCCCAAGATTCTTGCGACCTTCGATCACTACATCATCATGGACGACGTGGAAGTCGCGAATATTTCCGATAGCATCGCGAGCGTCGGCGTAACGGGACCGAACAGTGATGCGGTGCTCAATGCCGCCGGAATCAAGGTTCCCGCGCTTGAGCCGCTGCAGATTGCTGACTTGTCGTGGCACGACCTTCCGATCAGCGTCGTGCGCGGTGAGCACGCGCCTTATCTTTCCTACGAGATCTGGATTGCTCCGAAAGATGGGACATCTCTGCGCGACGTTTTGCAAAACGCGGGCGCAGTCCCCATCGGCCAGAACGCGCTCGAACTGTACCGCATCACGCTGGGTGTTCCGCGTTACGGGAAGGACATCCGGGAGCGCGATCTGCCGCAGGAGACTGATCAGGAACGCGCCTTGAACTTCCAGAAGGGATGCTACGTAGGCCAGGAGATCGTCGAGCGAATTCGCTCGCGCGGCAATGTTCACCGCAAGTTCACCGGGTTTAAAATTGACGGCGGGGCACCCACGCCGGGCACAAAGATTCAGGCACAGGGCAAAGATGTTGGCGAAGTCACTAGCTCCGCCGTAATCCCCACTCCTGGTGGCGGCCAACCCGTGGCGCTGGGCTATCTGCGCCGAGAATTCGCAATCCCCGGGAAGGAACTGGAGATCGCGGGTAGCCGCGCGCTGGTCTCCGACCTTCCCTTCCACGACCTGCTGAAGACCTAGAAGGAAGACACCATGGCTCAGAGAAAAGAAGAAGCTGGATTTACCGTGACCGACCGCAGGCTGTTCACCACCGACGGCGATCTACGCTCGGATGTGCCCGAACAGAAGCAGGAAGCGGCTCCCACTGCGGCGGCCGTCGCTCCACCTCCCGCGCCTGCACCGACTGAAAACGTGCCCGAGGCGCCCGGCGACGCGAAAGTGCCTCCGCCTCCGACCGCCGCCGAGCAGAAAGCCAGCGATGACGCTTACCGTCAGTCCTCGAAAGACCTGGATGCGCGGGTAGAGCTTAGCGGCCACTCCGCCAAGGAATTCGAAATCACTTTTGAACGTTTCATGGCGTCGCTCTATATGAGCGGCATGATGCAGATGGGCATGATGCATGAAGAAGGCGCGCAGCCGCGCGTCGATCTGATCGGCGCACGCCAGACCATCGATACGCTCGGCCTGCTGCAGGCGAAGACCAAAGGCAATCTCACGCCTACCGAAGATCATTTTCTCCAGAACTGTCTTTACGAGTTGCGCATGGCGTACGTGGAAGTCACGAACGCGCTGGCGCGTCCCCCGCAGGCTCCGGGCCCGGCAGCGGGCAGCAAGACACGATGAAGGCAAGCCTGACGGTGCTGGGCAGTGGCACGTCGATGGGGGTGCCTACCATCGGCTGCACCTGCGCCGTCTGCCATTCGTCCGATCCGCACGATCGCCGTACGCGGCCTTCCATCCTGCTTGAATTCGGCGGCAAGGTTGTTCTCATCGACACGACCCCGGACTTTCGCGAGCAAGCCATCCGCGAGCAGATCCGCCAGATTGATGCGGTCCTGTACACGCACACCCATGCCGACCATATTCTGGGGATCGACGATCTGCGCCCGTTGAGTTACCACCGTGACTCGAAGATTCCACTTTACGCGCGTCCCGACGCGGCCGAGTTCATCCGAAACATGTTTCGCTACATTTTCGACGCGGACTACAAATTCGGCGGCCTGGCCCGCCTCGAACTCAAGCCCATTCATGGGACGTTCGAGCTTTTTGGCGCGCGCTTTGAACCGATTCCTATCGTTCACGGCGATGCGGAGATTTACGGCTACCGCTTCGGCAGCGCTGCTTACCTGACCGATTTCAGCGAGATTCCCGAGTCCTCGATGCCCCTTTTGCAGGGGCTGGACGTGCTGTTTCTCGACGGCTTGCGTTACAAGCCACATCCGACGCATTCGACGGTGCAGAACTCGATCCGCATTGCGGACCGGCTGAAAGCGAAGCGGGTGTTCTTCACGCACATTTGTCACGACCTGCCGCACGAAGAGACAAACGCCGCCCTTCCGCCGCACGTGCGCTTGTCCTACGACGGGATGAAACTGGAGTTCGAGATTTCGTAGCGTTTTAGTTTTCAATGGAGTAAAGAAGTCGGGTTTCTTTGCGTCCTGCGCGCGCTCTTGGCGAATGTTGCCGTTAGCGCCCTTAAGCATGCAAGTCTTCCACAAACTCGAAGATGTTCCGCCCAACTTTGGCCCGACGGTCGTGAGCGTGGGCAACTTCGACGGCGTGCACCGCGCCCACGAAGCTGTTCTCAAGGACATCGTCGAGCGCGCGCGCCAGCAGAAAGCGAAATCGGTGGCGATCACGTTCGAGCCGCATCCGGTTCGCATTCTCCGTCCCGACTCGGGGCTCAAACTGCTGACTCCGACTCCGGAAAAGCTGCGCCTGCTCGAAGCCACCGGACTCGACGCGGTGCTACTCCTTCCCTTCAGCCGCGATCTCTCTTTGCTCACACCTCGCGAGTTTGCCGAACGCATCCTTCGCGACACGCTCCATGCCGGCGAAGTGCATGAAGGCTACAACTTCCATTTCGGACACAAAGCAGCAGGCGACGTGCAGGCGCTGGCGGAATTCGGCCGCGACATGGGTTTTGTCGTCAAAGTATTCGACGAGATGGTGCTGCGGGGCGAGTCCGTCTCCAGCAGCCAGATCCGAAAGCTGCTGCGGGAAGGCCGGGTCAGCCGCGCGCGCCACCTGCTCGGCCGTCCCTTCGCCATTCTGTCGGCGCCCGGCCGGGGTCGCGGTTATGGCAGCAAGTACACGGTCCCGACCATCAATTTGAACCGCTACGAGGAACTGGTACCCGCGGATGGCGTCTACATTACGCACACCCGGGTCGCCCAGGAATGTTTCGAGTCGGTCACCAACGTCGGAAACCGGCCTACCTTTGGCGCCGATTCATTCGCCATCGAGTCGCATTTGCTCAATTTTCATCCCATCGAATTACGCCCTGACATGGAAGTGGAGATATTTTTCCTGGAGCGGCTGCGCGATGAAATCAAGTTTCCTTCGGTGGAGGCTCTACGCGAGCAGATCGCCAGGGACGTCCGCAAGGCGCGCCGCTACTTCCATCTGACTGTGCTCCCAAAACGGAAGAGCTAAACGGCGTGGACCGGGTTTTCGAGTCGCGCCTTGCCGGCGAACTCCTTTACAATCCGAAGCATCTAGGTAAGAGGTAAGACGAAAAATATATGAGCAAGTACCCGCCGCGCCCTTCTCACAACAGGCTCTTCCGAGTTGGTACACTAATCATCATTACAACCATGGCAATCGTATCCACAGGACTACCCGGCTACGCCGCCGAAAGTGATTTCGGCCCGAGCAACCCTTTTTACGCGGAAAGCACACTGCCTTTCCACGCGCCGCCCTTCGACAAGATCAAGGACACTGATTACCAGCCGGCCATCGAGGCGGGCATGGCGCAACAGCGCGAGGAAATCAACGCGATCGCGAACGATCCTGCCCCGCCGACCTTCGAGAACACGATTGTCGCCATGGAGAAAACGGGTCGGCTGTTCGATCGCGCCATGTCGACCTTTGGCGCCGTGACCGGGGCCAACCTGAATCCGGTGCTGCAGGAAGTGCAAAAGGTGGAAGCCCCCAAGCTGGCCGCGCACAGCGATGCCATCTTCCTCGACGCGAAACTGTTCCAGCGCGTGAAGGCGATTTATGACACGCGCAATTCCCTGAAGCTGGATGCGGAATCGCTGCGACTGGTCGAGTACTACTACAAGAAGTTCGTCCACTCGGGCGCGAATCTCTCGGAAGCCGATAAGACCGAGCTGAAGAAGCTCAACGAGGAAGAGTCGACCCTGTCGCAGGCCTTCACGCAAAAATTGCTGGCTGCGACCAAGGATGCGGCCTTCGTAACGACCGACAGGGCTGCGCTCGCCGGACTGACCGATGCACAGATTGCGGCTGCGGCCGAAGCGGCGAAGGGCCGCAAGGTCGAAGGCTACGTCATCCCGCTGCAGAACACTACGCAGCAGCCCGATCTAACGACGCTGCAACCGCGCACGACCCGTCAGGCCCTGTTCGAGAATTCCTGGAATCGCGCCGAAAAAGGCGGGGCCAATGACACACGCGATACCGTTGCGCGGCTCGCCCAACTGCGTTCTCAGAAAGCCAAGTTGCTGGGCTTCCCGAACTACGCTTCCTGGAAACTGGAAGACCAGATGGCGAAGAACCCGGCGGCCGCTCTGAAGTTCATGGACTCGCTGGTCCCGGGTACGACGGCCAAGGCGCACGAGGAAGCACGCGACATCCAGGCCCTGATCGACAGCCAGAAGGGCGGCTTCAAACTCGAGCCCTGGGACTGGGAGTTCTATGCGGACCAGGTTCGCAAGGCGAAATACGATCTCGACGAATCGCAGATCAAGCCGTATTTCGAGTTGAACAACGTTCTGGAGAACGGCGTCTTCTATGCCGCCACGCAGCTCTATGGCATCACGTTCAAGGAACGCAAGGATATTCCGGTCTACGAGCCGGACGTGCGTGTGTTCGAAGTCAGCGACGCCGACGGCAAGCCGCTGGCTCTCTGGTATTGCGACTATTTCAAGCGCGACAACAAGCAGGGCGGCGCCTGGATGGACAGTCTGGTCGGTCAATCGAAGCTGCTGGGCACGCTGCCGGTGGTATTCAATGTTGCCAACTTCGCCAAGCCTGCGGCGGGCCAGCCTGCGCTGCTCACATTCAGCGACGTAACCACCATGTTCCACGAATTCGGGCACGCGCTGCACGGAATGTTTGCGGACACGACCTATCCCACGCTTTCCGGTACTGCGGTGGCGCGCGACTTCGTGGAGTTCCCGTCGCAGTTCAACGAAAACTGGGCAACGTATCCCGCGGTATTCCACCATTACGCGAAGCACTACCAGACGGGCAAGGCGATTCCCGCGGCGCTCGCCGAGAAAATCAAGAAGTCGCAGAAGTTCAACCAGGGATATGCGTTCACTGAGGTCGTAGCCGCCGCGCAGCTGGATATGCAGTGGCACATCCTGCCACCCGGCACGCCGCTGCAGGATCCGGACAAGTTTGAAACGCAGGCACTGGAAAAGACCCACCTACTGCTGAGCTACGTGCCGACGCGCTACCGCTCCAGCTACTTCGCGCACATCTGGGGCGGCGGATATTCCGCCGGATACTACGCGTACCTGTGGGCCGAAATGCTCGACCACGACGCCTTCCAGTGGTTCGAGGACCACGGCGGCCTGACCCGCGCCAACGGCGACCGTTTACGCAAGATGGTGCTATCGCGAGGGAATACCGAGGATCTGGAGAAGATGTACGACGCGTGGCGAGGAGGCCCGCCCAGCGTCACGCCCATGATGAAGTTCCGGGGACTGCCGACCGAGGGGACGAAGTAGAGGATTGTTAGTAGGTAACGAGACGGTTAGCGGCTGGCTGCTGATGCTCCGTGGCATGGGCTCGAATATCGACTTGAGCGCAGCCGTCTCGTCCTAGCTCTACTGTGTGTTCGAGAACTCGCTGAAATCCGCTCGGTACTTGGGCGGTCACCGCATACACACCTTCCGGGAGTCCTACAAATTTGTACCAGCCGGTTGAATCGACGACGGCCTCTCTCTTCTCAGCGTTGAGGAGCGCATTGGGTGCGCCTTTTAGCCGCACGGACGCACCCTCGATTGGCTGATTGTTCAACGATACGAACGTTGATCCATTCACGTATCGCTTTACAGTGCCAAAGATAACTCCGCCATGTGGGTTTTGCTTGACTGTTCTTAGAAAACGAATCGAATCCTCTGCTTCGCTGGCAGGGGCCGTCGGCCCGCATGAGTTGACGCTCAGTTGAGGCGCACTGCCAGCCGCTTCATAGGATTGGTAAGTCGCGTCAACCAAGTAGCTCGCACCTTTGCGGAATCGATAACCGCACATTCCTGCGTCAGCAAAGCTCGTTAGCGTTATCGCCTTGCTCTGTACACCGGCAAAAACCTCTTGAATCGAAAAGGTAACTACCTGCTCTTTTACTCTATGGTCCCCGACGGCAACCTGTCTGTGTCTAATGTCTGTCACTACACCGAGGAAAAGAAATGAGCCCTTGTAAGATCTGAGTTGTTGACAGAGAGGAGCCGGGTCGACCATGTCGCAGGTACAACCCAGGGCCGAAATGCTCGCCACCAGAATAAGAAAACACAAACTAACGAGGTGTCTCACGTCTTTTCTCCCACTCAAGCAGACACCACCGCGAAGGCTACGGTTCCGTGTCACGTTGAACGATCATGGCGGGCAACCGGCGGATTACACCCAAATAACCGCTGATACGGCTCCCTGATCGACGCACCTCGCCACTTTTCTGCTTGCCACTCTGTATCCTAACCTCGACAATCTCCCGAATGCCCGCCACCGCGGCCATCGCCACCTTCTCGCAGACCACCGTTGCCCAGCGCCGAACGCTTCTGGCCGCTTCTCTGGGGTGGATGCTCGACGCGTTCGACGCCATGCTGTACGCGCTGGTGCTCACCCACATCATGCGCGATCTGGGGATGAGCAAGGGGACCTCGGGTTTTCTGGCTACGCTGACGCTTCTCGCTTCGGGCATCGGCGGCGTGCTGTTCGGCTTTATCGCGGATCGCATCGGGCGAAAGCGCGCGCTGATGCTCAGCATCCTGACTTATTCGTTGTGCTCGTTTGCCTCCGGGCTCGCCACGTCGATTGTCGTGCTGGCGATATTCCGCTTCATCCTCGGCCTGGGCATGGGAGGCGAGTGGAATACCGGGGCCACGCTGGTGGCGGAAACTTGGCCGACCGAACTGCGCGCGAAGGCGATTTCGGTGGTGCAGAGCTCGTGGGCGATCGGGTACGCGCTGGCGGCGCTGGTGGCCGGCATCGTGCTGCATTACGCCAACTGGCGCATGGTTTTCTTCGTCGGCATTTTGCCGGCGCTCGTGACTTTGTGGATCCAGAGCCGCGTGCCTGAATCGGAAATGTGGAAAGAGCATCACCGGCTTGCCCAGGATTCCAGGCGCGTGGCTGACACGCAGGCCGCTTACGATCACTCCAGCTTCGGACGAATCTTCCACCCGCCGTACGTACGCGACACGTTCGCGCTGCTGTTCGCGAACTTCTTCGGAATGTTCGCCTGGTGGGGACTGTTTACCTGGATGCCGCCCTACCTGTCGCTGCCGGTAAGCCAGGGCGGGCGCGGGTTTGGTGTCATGGGCACGACCACCCTGCTGGTCTCGCTCAATCTTTTTGGCATGTTTCCGGGATACTTTTTGTTTGGCTGGGTTGCGGATCATCTGGGCCGAAAACGCTCGTTCATTCTTTACACGTTGAGCGCGGCGATCCTGGTTCCCCTGTACGCGGCGGCGCGCCAGCCGTGGCTCATCATGATTCTTGGAGCATTGACCGCGTTCTTTGGCACGGGATTTTTTTCGGGATCCGGCATCATTGGCAGCGAAATATTTCCGACGCGGGTTCGCGCCCGCGCTTTGGGATTCACCTACAACGGCGCTCGCACCATGAGCTCAATCGCTCCTTACATCATTGGGCGCGTTGGACAGGCGAAGGGGCTGAGCTGGGCGTTCTACTTATGCGCCGGTGGGTTCTTTCTTTCCATGCTTACGGCGACGCAGTTGCCCGAGACCCGCGGGAAGGTGCTGGAGTGAGCTACGAGCTACGAGCTGCGAGCTCCGAGCTATGAGCAAGCAAACTGTTAATCTTCAGTTTCGAGCCAATATCCCGGCCCCCACAGCGCATGACTTGACCTGCGATCGCCGACTTTGGATGCTCGTGGCTCGTAGCGCGCAGCTCGCAGCTCATTCAATGGGGTCGACCACCGTTGCTTCTTCTCCGGGACGTTCTGGCAACTGCACGATCACGATGGCGGCCAGCACGATCACGATTCCCAAGGCTTGCATGGGGCGCAGGGCTTCGCCCAGCAGCAAGGCCGCCAGCAGGATGGAGAGCACGGGCTCCAGGCAACTGGCCACGATGGCGCGGGTTGGCTCCAGATGCTGCAGTCCCGCGAAATAAAACGAAAAGGGAGCGAGCACCGATACCAGCGCGAATACAGCCAGAAATGCCCACTGCGCTCCTGAATAGTGAGCCGCGACCAGCCGCCACGGCGGGTTGACGATCAGCCAGAACGCGCCTGCGCTGAAGGTCGTGTAGAGCAGCACGATCCACCGGTCGTAGCGGCTCAGAATCCGGTGGCCGGCGATGTTGTAGAACGCGAACGAAACCGCGGCCAGCAGAGCGGCCATGACGCCAATTCCATCCAGGCGCAGCCCGCTGGTTCCCAGCACTCCAATCGCCAGAGCGCTGCCCAACACCGACAGCCCAACCGCCGCCACGCGCTGCGCAGTCGCCTTCTGCAGGCCGCGCGCTACCATGTAGAGCAGCACCAATACGGGAGCCGTGTACTGGAGAATGATGGCGGTCGCTACATTCGTTCTCTTAATGGCGAGGTAATAGAGATAGTTGGACGCCGCCATCCCCAGAACACCGATCAGCATGATGCGGCCGAAATCGACGGCAGGCACCTTCAGATTCCGCCAGCCTCGGCGAAGCATCAGCACGGGCAGCAGGACGAGAAAGGAAATCGTGACGCGGCTCTGCGAAAGAATGACCGGATCGATGGGCTCGAGCGCCTGTCCGGACGGCAACAGCCTGCCCGTGAACGCCGCCCTGCCCAGGGTCGCGGCAATTCCCCACAGCAGAGTGGCCGCCGCGATGAAGGCGTATCCGCGAACCGGGTGCGGCTTATTCGCCAAGGATCTCGTCGATGCGATCAGGATCGAAGCCGATCAACACTTCGTCGCCGATCACCAGCGTGGGAGTCGAATGGCTCTTGTAGCGTTCCGTCAACTCGCGGACGGCATCCGGATCGCGCGTGATGTCTCTCTCTTCGAAGGTCACGCCGCGCTCGGTAAGAAACATCTTCAGCACCAGGCAGGGCGGGCAATCGGGTTGGGTGAACAGCACGATTTTCGGTTTCATGATTGCGAGAGACTGATGGTTAATAGCACACTGCGCGCGCACGGCTCAGGCTTCGCGGATTTCAATTTCCGCCGTAATCTTCACCGTCTTGTCGAGCATGGCCGAGACTGAACAATACTTCTCTTTCGACAGTCGCACAGCGTCTTCGACCGCTTTGCGTGAAACCTTTCCGCCCACAACGTACGTCAGTTTGATGGAAGTGTAAACCGTGGGCGGATCCGGCGCCCGCTCGGCGGAGGCGCGGACCTCGAGGGTCGTGAAAGGCTCGCGTTTTTTTCGGAGGATGCTGGCCACGTCATAGCCCGTGCATCCGCACAGGCCGATCAATACCAGTTCCATCGGACTGTTGGCGGTTTTCTTGTCGCCGTCGACCACGATGGCATGGCTGCTGCTCGATTCAGCGGCAAAACGCTGGTTATCCAGCCACACCGCTTTCGCTTCTGTCGTCATCGTTCCCTCTAACTATGAAATTCCGAAAGGGTTAGGGTTTCAAGCTCGCAGCTTTTCTAGCGCCGATTATCGGTCAGCGGCTCGGGATGTATGAGCACGCGAAACAATTCGGGCGCATCCTGCTTGAAGCGGATTTCAAGATCGGTCTGGATGTCGTGTACGCGGGAAAGCGGCAGTTCGTCGGAGAATGTGCAGTGGCACGACACATACAGCCGCCCGCGCACCCGCTTGATTTCGATCTCATGCATGTCGAGCACGTCGGGAAACTCCGCGGCAATTGCCTTCAGGCGCCGCTCGAGCCCCGGATCGCGCACAATTTCGTCTCCCTCCTCGATGGTGGCCGGCTCGCTCTCGATGTGGGTCAGGATCGACGATATCTCCGGCACGTCCTCGCGCATTTCTGCTTCGAGCGCGGTCACCCGGTCATGCGCGTCCTTCAGCGAGAGCCGTTCGTCGAGTTCGAGATGCTGCTCCACGTGCAGCCGGCCCTCCAGATCCTGGACGCTCACGTCGTGCACATTGAGATTGTGACGGGTGGCGACGGCTCGAATCTGATCGAAGATGTTTTCCTTGCGGTCAGGGCGCGGGATGGAGTTCACGGTCACGTCGGCGTCGGGCAGCACGCTATGTACCGAGCTTGTCACCATCTGCGCGACTTGTCCGGAATGTTGAAAGGTCACGGTGCGTGCCAGGCCGATCGATACATCGGCGAAGTAGCGATTCCCTGCCCGCCGGATGCGCACGCGGTCGACTTCAATAACACCCTCCACCCGCCGCACCGCTTCGATAATGTTCGACCGCACCCCGGGGGGGGCCGCATCGAGCAGCGCATCCACCGTCTTCCGCGCCAGCCTCCAACTGACGTGCACGACGATTCCGGCCACGACCAGCGCCGCCAGCGGGTCGGCGTCCCGCAGCCAATCGATGTGATAGGCGCGCCCGGCCATCACCAGCAACAAACCCAGGATCACCACCCCGCTGGACCAGACATCGGTGGAGAAGTGAAGCGCGTCGGCCTCCAGCGCCTGACTGTCGTACTTCTGCGCGATTCGGCCCAAGGCGCGCGAGCGCCACACATCCACGCCAATCGAAGTCAGCATGACGACAAACGCCCACATCGACGGCTCGATTTCGACCCGCCGGAAGAACAGTCGCTCGATGGCCTCATAGATGATCCAGACACAGGTCAGGAGCAGCAGGCCAGTCTCGATGAAGGCTGAGAAATTTTCCACTTTCCCGTGGCCGTACTGGTGGTCGGCATCAGCCGGCTTGTCGGAGACGCTTACCGAGAAGAAGGTGATCACGGCGGCGATCAGATCCAGACCCGAATGCGCCGCTTCCGACAGGATGCCCAAGCTGCCCGTGGTTACGCCCACCACAATCTTGAGCAGGGTAATGACAATCGCCGCCAGCACCGAATTGCCCGCGACCGAGCGCTTTTCCGTATGCATGGTCGCCGGCGAATAGGGTATGGGCGATTCCGACATAGCCGTGATTATCACCGTTCCCGGCGGCTCGCGTCCAACTCGTTTCCTTGTGAACTGGCGAGGTTCGGATCACAGAGTTCCCGCGAATGCGTGTGTTACGATTTCAGCACCAAACTCAGGAATGACCTCCGGCAAGCCAACCGTAGTCGTTACCGGCGTCTCGGGAAATCTCGGGCTGCGCCTGCTGCCCCAACTTGGCGATTTTTCCGTCATTGGAATCGACGTCGCCGCGCCCAAAACCGATTTCCCGATCCGGTTCGTCCGCATGGATCTGGGCCTGGAAGAATCCTGCCGCTCGCTCTACAACCTGTTCCGCGAGGCGCGGCCGTTCTCCGTGCTTCACCTGGCATTTGTGCTCGATCAGCAGCGGTCGGGAGTGCTCGATGTCGACCGCATGTGGCACATCAACGTTGCCGGCACCGCGCGCGTGATGGAAGCCATCACCGAGGCCAATCGCAACGAGGACAGCGGCATCCGGCAATTTATTTTTCCCAGCAGTGTGGCGGTATACGGGCCCGACCTGCCCGGGCCGGTGACCGAAGACTTCGCCTTCGACGCGCACACGCTGCCCTACGCACTCCATAAACGCGAGTCCGATCAAGTCGTGCAGCAACGCGCTCCGGCGCTGCGCGGATGCAGCGTGTACATCCTGCGGCCGCACATTTTCGCCGGTGCCACGGTGGAGAATTACATGATTGGCGCTTTCCGCGGAACGCCCAATGGGAAGGGCAAGCGCGCCGCGCAGATGCGCAAGGAGGGCAAGCGGCTTCCCTGCATGCTGCCCTATGGCCAACGCTATCTCGACCACCAGATTCAGTTTGTGCACGTCGACGACATGGCGCGACTGCTGGCATGGATCCTCAAGCGCGAACCCGAAGCGCGCCGCCTGACGGTGCTTAACGTAGCCGGGCGCGGCGAGCCGCTTACCTTTGGCCGCTGCATCGACATGGCGCACGGCAAGCTGGTGCGCGTCCCCGGAAAGTGGGCGATGCGCCTGGTCCTGGAGTTCATGTGGAAGATGGGAATCTCGGCAATCCCGCCGCAGGCGGTGCCTTACATGAGCGGACAGTACCTGATGAACACCGAGCGCCTGAAGAAATTTCTGGGCGATGACTATGAAAAAGTGATCCGGTACTCGGTCACCGACGCTTACCTGGATTCCTTCAAAGCACCCACGGCGGTGGGAGAAGCGCAGAAGCTGGCCGTGCGCTAGGGGAGAGATTCGTGGCCCCGTCCACCCTAGAAACGCAAGGTCCCTCGACTGCGTTCGGCTGTCGCCTCACTACGCTCGGGATGACAGGGCAGATTTAGCGGTAATGGCGTGCGCAGGCGGAACAACACGCAGGACAAAAAGTCTCCAGTCACTTAACCCCGCGATACAAGCCGGCAGTTCCGAACGTGTATGGAGTCCATTCGGCTTGGCTAAATCCGGCGGCGCGCATGCGCGAAGTCATTTCATCGGGTCGCGGGAATCGTCCGACGGAGGCGGGAAGATAGGAATAGGCGCCTTTCACGCCCGAGATGGCGGTGCCGACCGCGGGCAACACTCGCTTGAAGTACACCCCATACATTCTGCCAATGACCCCTTCGGGCTCGGCACACTCCAGGATTCCGAGCTGGCCGCCGGGCCGAAGCACGCGCGCGATTTCGCGCAGTCCTGCATCGTAGTCGGCGAGATTGCGAAATCCGAAGGCCGAAGTCACGAGATCGAGCGAGCCGTCGGCAAACGGCAGATTCATGGCGTCGGCCTCAATCCAGCGCGGGGAGTTGCCGTTCGATTTACGGATGGCGCGTTCGAGCATCGGGTGGGAAAAGTCCAAACCCGCAATGCGCGCCCCGCCACGCCCGGCCTGGTTCTTCAGAGCGAACGTCATGTCTCCCGTGCCGCAACACATATCGAGCACACGCGCATCGGGGCGCAACAGAATTTCAGAAAAAGCCCGCGCCGTCCGCCACCACCACCAGCGGTCGATGTTGAAGGACAGAACGTGATTGAGCAGGTCGTAGCGGGGAGCGATAGCGGAAAACATCTCGCGCACAGCCCGCGCGGCCGACGCCTGATCGCGCGCCCCCTCCGGAGCGGCCCCAACCACCATCGGCTTGTCACTTGTTCTCGTCATGTGTAGCGCGGACGCCCCCGCCCGCGTTTTGCCCAATGCAAAAAGCGCGTCACTCTCAACGAATTGCCAGGAGACAGATGAAACCCTACCCCTGCGACAACTTCCGAATCTCCTCCACCGCCGCCAGGACCGCCTTCTCGGGCACGTCGCTCACAATCTCAACCTTGCCGATCTCGGTCGGCAATACGAAGTGCACCTTGCCGTTGCGCGTTTTTTTATCGGCGTGCAGCCGCCGCGCAATGTTGCGCGCCCGCACATCCAGCGTCGGCAGCCTGCCGACTTCGCGCGTTGCGACGCTGATGCGCTCGGCATCCTTGCCGTCCAGTTTGCCAACCGCAGCCGCGATGCGCGCCGCGGCCACCATGCCCCACGCTACTGCCTCCCCGTGCAGCAAGGCACGGTAGCCGGTCTCCGCTTCGAGGGCGTGGCCGATCGTGTGTCCAAAGTTGAGCACGCGCCGCAAGCCATTCTCTTTTTCGTCAACCGAGACTACATGCGCCTTGAGCCGCACGGATGCGGCAATCAACCGCTCCACCGTTGCCGGATCGCGCTTCGCAATGGCGCCACGGTTTTGCTCAAACTCGCGGAACAATTCCGGGTTGCCGATGACGCCGCACTTGAGCGCCTCGTACAATCCCGCGCGGTACTCCCGATCCGGCAGCGAGGAAAGCACCTCGGGATCAATCAACACCACGCGCGGCTGGTGGAACGCGCCAATCAGATTCTTTCCCGCCTTCAGGTTGACACCAGTTTTTCCCCCGACCGACGCATCGACCTGGGCGAGCACGGTGGTCGGAATCTGCACAAACTCGACGCCGCGCATGTACATCGACGCCAGGAAGCCCGCGACGTCGCCGGCCACGCCACCGCCAAAGGCGATAACAACGGAAGTGCGGTCGGCACCGAAGCCGCTGAGCTTCTCGGCCAGAGCCTCTACGGTCGCAAGCCGCTTGTGCCGCTCGCCCTCGGGCATCTCGAGAATCTTCGCGTCGAAGCCGGCTCCTGTCAGCGACGCCACGAGCTTCTTGCCCCACTTTCGACGGACTGATGCGACGGTGACTACGAATACACGGTTGCCGGCGGGGAGAAGGTCGCGCAGCAGCGTGCCCGCTTTCGCCAGCAATCCGTTCTCGATCAGGGCCGAGTAAGGGCGCGGCTTGACGTCGACTGGGATGGTGATTATCAAGATTCCATCATAGCGTAGGGGATGACCAACGAAAGGTAATCGCCGCTGTGGGCCCCTATGCCTTGCTCTTCCGCGGCCAGACCAGCGACGCCACAATCGAAATCGCAATCACGCCCGCCACCGTGCCCAGCGCCACGTGGGTCGGCACCGTGTAGTAGTGCGACGCCAGCATCTTGGCGCCGATCAGCACCAGCACCATCGACAACCCGTAGTGCAGGTACTCGAACAGGTCCATCATGCCGGCGACTGCGAAATACATCGACCGCAGGCCGAGAATTGCGAATACGTTCGAGGTGTAGACGATGAAGGCGTTCAGCGTGATAGCCAGCACGGCGGGGATCGAGTCGACCGCGAACACGATGTCGGTCGTCTCGACCACCAGCAGCACCACCACCAGCGGCGTGGCATACAGGCCGGGGCGGCGAACCCAGAACTTTTCGTCCTCGTAGTCTTCGGTCACGGGAACCCAGCGGCGAAACATCTTGAGCAGCGGATTTTTCTCCGGATGAATTTCCTCGTCGCCCTGGCGCAGCAGCTTGATTCCGCTATAGACCAGCAGCGCGCCGAAGACATAGATCAGCCACTCGAAGCGCCGGATCAGGCTGATGCCCGCCAAAATGAAAATTCCACGCGTGATCAGCGCGCCCAGGATTCCCCAGAACAGCACGCGGTGCTGCAGCTCGCTGGGCACACGGAAGTAGCGGAAGATGACCAGGAAGACGAACAGGTTGTCGATGCTGAGCGAGAGCTCGATCACGTAGCCGGTCGCGAATTCAAGGCTCTCGGTGCGGCCGTGCCAGAAGTAGACGATGACGGCGAAGGCCGCTGCCAGCCCGACCCACATCGCGCTCCAGGCCAGCGCCTCGCGGAAGGTGACGGTGTGGACCCTTCGGTTGAAGACCCCGAGGTCCAGCGCCAGCATCACGATCACAAAGACGTTGAAGAGGATCCAGAAAAGCAGCAAGAATTTAGCCCCGAAGCATTGCTAGGTCCATTTGATTTGATGCTGCCGATGACGGTTGCACGAAGCTCAACGACGGCGGGCGAGAGCGCCCGCCCTACACCCACCAATACGCGCTACCTAGCTCTCCCTCTTTTGCCGCTTTCCCACTCGGCCCAGATGCCCAGCGGCTTCATTTGCTCGTCCGAATGGGTGTCGCGCAGGATCTTGTCGATCTGCGCGTGCGTGAGCCGCGGACCGATCCGCTCCCTCGCGTTCGCAATCCCGTATGCCACCACTGTCATCTCGGCGACATGCTTCTTCAACTGCGCCATGTCGACCTTGTCAAACGTGTCCGAAGTGGCGTGGTAGTTCTCGAGGTAGTTAGCCTCGGCCTGTTCGGCAACCAGCGTGGGCACGCCTTCCAGCAGGAAATCGTAGTGATCGGTGCCCCACTCCACATCGTCGGTCTTAAGCTCCTCGACGCCGAATTGCTTCAGCGGCGCCATCATTGGCTGCAGAGCGTCGTTCATATCCTTCCGCCCGCCCAGCGAGAAGCCCGTCACCTCGCCGGTGCCGGCGTCGATCACAACCACGCCGGCTGCCTTGTCGAGTTCGTTCCGGTGCGCGACGGCATAGGCACGCGAGCCCATCATGCCCTCCTCTTCGCCGGAGAAAAGAATGAAGCGAATGGTCCGTTTTGGCCTGAGACCGGAAGCCTTGAGAGTGCGCAGCGCATCGATGACCAGGGCCGCATTGCAGCCGTTATCGAGCGCCCCCGTTCCCAACTCCCAGGAATCAAGATGCGCACCGAGTATGACAAACTCGTCAGGTTTCTCGCTGCCGCGGAACTCGGCAATCACGTTCGAAGCCGTGATCGGACCGCCAATCTTGTTGGGCATCGACAGGTCCGCCCACACCGGGTGGCCAGACGCCAGAAGCCGGGCCACGCGCTCTCCGTCTTCGCGCGCCACCACGACCATGGGCAGGCGGTCAATCTCGCCCGCCATCGCGTTGGTGTGGCGGTAAAGGATATCGTGCTCGCGCGTGGCGATGAACGCGATCGCTTTCGCCTTGCCTTTGACGGCTGCATCGATGATGGGCGGCGGCGACATGTATTCGTTGAACAGGTCTTCCCATTTCCTCAAGACGTCGGAGTGGACCAGGATCAGCTTTCCAGAAATGTCACCTGCCTTCTTGAACTCGGCCGCCGTTCCCTTGCCCACATCCACGACCGGCACGTGTTTCGCGGTCAAGGCAGGACCCATCGCGATCGATACCGCCCGCAGGCGAAACTCCACAGGCGGAATCGTCGACAGCTTGGGATCGGTCGCGGTCCCTATCGAAGAAACCGTGACCACGGTTGAGCCCTCGGCCCATGAATGTGGAAGCTTGAACTCTTCGGTCTGCACACGGTCCGCGCCCGCTTCCTTGAACCCCGCCACACCCCAAGCCACGGCGCGATCCATGGCCGGAGTTCCGGGAACACGCCCTCCGATTTCGTCGGTCAGATGGCGCAGATTGTGCTCGATGGGAGAAGGCTTCAGCGCGTCCTGGATCAGGAGATCGGCGTCGGACTTAGCCTGGCTCAGGGCAACGACGGCACTGAGCACGCAAACGACAGCGTAAAACACCAGCTTCGGGGAGTTGTTCATGGCAGCCGCCATTAGAAATCAAACGCGGGAAAACAGGAAGCCTGGAGACGCATTCGGGGTTCCCTGGTTGACGAAGATCTTAAAACGCAGAGGGCGCGGAGAACTGACGCAGAGGGGAGCACATCTTCCATCTCAACTCTGCAGTCTTAGATCGATCCCACAGTCTGCAATCTGAAATCTGCAATGCCGCGGTGCTTGCTAGAAGCCGCTGCCGGGTAGCGCTTCCCCCTAGCGCGCGTCGAGCATCCACACCGTTTGCAGAATCACGTCGCCCGCAATCTGCAGGCTCTTGGGGCTCAGCTTGTCGAGCGTGTCCTGGGGGGTGTGGTGGAAGACGTTTTCGTAGCCGTAGTCCAGATCGATCAGGTCAGCGCTGGGCACGCCGATTTTAAGAAACGGAAGATGGTCGTCATCCACTTCGATCTTTCGGCCGAAGAAATGAGACTGATAGCCCAGGTGTGTGGCCGCCTGGTAGATCAAATCCTCAAGCCAGGGCGTGGAGTAGCCTTCCTGCTCAATATTCAGATCGGCGTCACCGATCATGTCGGCCACCATCAACGCCTTGATCTTCTTCGCCGTGCCGTCCTTTTGCCAGCGCTCCGCGAGGTGCCTGGTGCCGTAAAGGCTGTCGGTCGCTGACCAGGTTTTCATCGCTTCTTCGCCGTCGGTCCACACCAGCCAGACGCTGTAGCCCTCGCGCTTCTGGCCGCGCAACTGATTGGCGATTTCGAGCAGAATGGCCGTTGACGAGCCGCCATCATTGGCGCCCACGTAACCGGTGTTGCGCAGCGGATAGTTCGTGTCGTAATGCCCGGCGATCACGATGATCCCATCTTTCGTTCCGGGAAACTTGGCGATGATGTTGCGCACCGGAAACTTGCCTTCGATGGTATCGGCGGTGAACGCGTCGCTTTCGACCTGGTCTCGCTTGAGATACGCCAGGATGTAGTTCTCGAGCTTCTTGTGATTCTCGCTGCCGATGGGCCGGGCGCCGAAGGCGGTGACTTCCTTGGTGTATTGCATGGCGCGGGCGGAATTGATCATGGGAGCCGGCGGGATTGGACCAGCTGGAACTGCGGGCGAAGGGGCAGTGGCCTGGGCCGGACTGGCCGGTGGCGCTGTCTCCTGAATCGACGGCGACGGCGTTGGCGCATCGCTCTTCGCCGACTTGCACGAGGTCCCACCCAGCAGCATCAACATCCCCGCCAACCACAGCGCCATGAATGCCTCACTCTCTCCGGGCCGCCTCACTGAGCTTTTTTCTCCCGCCGGGCGCGGCGCTGTTTTGGATGCACGACAAAGGCGATGCCGATCGATAAAACGTAGAGGCCGACCATGGGGGCGGCGAAGATGCACATATTCAGGATGTCAGTGGTGGGCGTCAGAATCGCGGCAATGATGAAGATCACCAGAATCGAGTAGCGCAGGTTGCGCCACATCCACCCCGCCGTCACCATCCCCATCAAGGACAGGAAGAAGACCAGGATCGGCATCTCGAAGATCACGCCCATGCCGATAATGATGACCAGAAACAGGTCGGTATATTTCTCGATCGTGATCATCGGCTGAAACTGGGCGCCGAATCCGATCAGAAAATCCAACGCTTGCGGATAGACCAGCTTGTATCCGAAATAACCTCCCGCCAGGAACAAGCTCACGGTCGAGACCATGAACGGCACTACGTAGCGCTTTTCGTTGCGATAGAGACCCGGCGAGATGAATGCCCACACCTGGTACAGGATGAAGGGCGAGGTCACGAACAGACCGGCCAGGGCCGCCACTTTCAAATAAATATTGAAGGGCTCGGTGGGATCCAGGTATACCAGCTTCTCCGCCATCCCATGCTTATGCAGCGCGGCCATAATCGGGCGCTGCATCACGCCGTAGATTTTTTCCGCGTATCCCCAACAAGCGAAGAACCCAACGGCCAGGGAGATCAGACAATAGATGATTCTCCGCCGCAGTTCCTCCAGGTGTTCGAGGAACCCCATGGCGGGAAGTTTGTCCTGTTCTGTTTCGGGCGCCTCAGGAAGCGTCTCAGGCATCGGCAGCCTTGTTGCTGGCTTCGCCGGAGGTCGTCAATTGCGCCGGGACATGTTCCTCGGCAGGCACATCAATCAGTGTCCCGCTGGCCACCGCGCCCGACGGTGGATCGAGTGGAGGCAGAATCTGCGGCGTGGTTGTTTCCCGCTCGATATTGGCGATTTCGGTCTCGATCTGCGCTTTGAATTCATTCGAGGCGCGCTTGAATTCGTTCAAAGCCTTGCCGATCTGCCGGCCAATCTCCGGCATCTTCTTGGGCCCGAAAATAATCAGGGCCAGCAGGAACAGAAACACCATTTCTGAAAAGCCAAGATTCATACTCGAACATCATACTGCCGGACTCAGATTGGCAGCAATGTGATCTGAATCGCCTCGGTGGGAGGATTTTCTCGTGGACTCGGCCCCCCAGCCTCACGATATGCTTGCGCGACCCGATGGCCGCCGACTCACCCGCCCAACCGCCGACCTCCATCCCTAACTGGTCCGCCCGCATTCCGGCGCTCGATGGCCTGCGCGGGGTGGCGATCCTGCTGGTCCTGCTGCGGCACGCGGTTTTTGGCGTCAGTTCCGTGCAGGGGATCGAAACTCATTCCCGGTTCACATTCCTGTTTTTGTCGATCGGCCAGCTCACCTGGAGCGGCGTCGATCTCTTCTTCGTACTCTCGGGCTTCCTCATTGGAGGCATCCTGCTGGACGCGCGATCCTCGCCGCGCTATTTCCAGACTTTCTACCTGCGCCGCGTCTATCGCATTCTGCCGCTTTATTTTGTGGTCATCGGTCTGTCACTGTTGCCGCACTTGCTTGCGGAGTTTTCCGCTGCTCGCGCGGCGCGTACTTCACCTCTTCCCATTCCGTGGTGGGCCTATGCATTGTTCATCCAGAATTTCTGGATGGCGCATCTGGGCATGTTCGGGCCGAGCGGCATGGGGATTACCTGGTCGCTGGCCATTGAGGAACAGTTCTACCTCACGATTCCGCTGGTGATCCGCAAGGTGCGCCCGCGCAACCTTCTAATCGTTCTGTTGATGGTGATCGTGTGCGCGCCCTGGTTGCGCGTGTTATTGCATTCCAGCATGGCGTTCGCCGGACTGGCCAGCTACGTCCTGACACCAGCGCGAGCCGACGGTCTATCTCTCGGAGTCCTGGCCGCACTGCTTGTACGGAATCCCACCTTCTGGAATTGGCTGCGGTCCCACAGCCTGATCCTATGGCAGATCACGATTCTGTTTTTTCTGGGAACCTGCTACATGACGTGGCAGGGCTACGATGCCCTGTCCCTTCCGATGACCACCTGGGGATTCTCCTGGCTGGCGGTGTTTTACACCTGCATCCTGTTGATCGCGATTTTGCCCGGGCGTGGAATCGTCCCACGAATCCTCGAAAACCGGTCGCTCATGCGCCTGGGAACGCTGGCCTACTGCAGCTACCTCGTGCACGTCGCCTTCATGAACGCCATCCGCCATCCGTTGAAGGCGCATTTTCCGCAGTATCCTGTAGCTGCGTGGCTGGTGGGTGGAGTACTGGGGATGGCGCTCACACTGGGCGTCGCGGAAATCTCTTTCCGATATTTCGAGAAGCCCTTGCTGCGTCGCGGCCACCGCTACACCTATTAAAGACAACCCGGGTGCCCCACCACTAAGCTGCCACATTCCATTTCCACGCGACCGTGCAAGCCCACGTTAGCGCACAAAACGCGCGAACCTGGGGCACCGTCGGCTGGCCTGTTTCTGCACATTCCCACCAACATCCGGCGTCGTTACTTAAGTGCTGGATCTTCCGAGGCAATTCGGTTGAGCCAAACGAGCTCTTTCAAGTTGCGGGTTTCTCCGAAAAAATAGATGCATGCTGAAGAGATCCTGCTCGTCTCTGCGTCAGCTGGCATTGATTGTTATTTTCATAATCACCCTTTCCATGCTGGCTTGCAGTGGAGGCATGGCATCCAGTAACGGGAACAACTCCGGCTCGGGCGGTTCGGGCGGGGGCGGCGGAACCGGCGGTACCACGACTTCCTGCCAGCAGATGGTGCTCGGCCAGAATGCCAGCCTGGGCGGATTCGTTCCCTTCCCCGGCAACAATCCCTGGAACACGGACATTTCGACCGCGCCGGTCGATCCGAATTCCAATTCCATCATCAGCAACTACGTCGGCTCCAGCACGCACATGCATCCTGACTTCGGCACCGATCCGACTTACGGCATTCCGTACGTGATCGTGGATGGAAATCAGAGTGTGGTCCCGATCCACCTCGGCGCTTACGCGGGCGATAGCGATTCGGGACCAATGCCCGTGCCTGCAAATGCGCCCGTCGAGGGCGGCTCGTCCAGCACCGGCGATCGCCACGTGCTGGTGCTCGATAACGCGAATTGTTTCTTGTACGAGCTGTACAACGCTTCGCCCGGATCGGGTGGAAGCTGGAGCGCGGATTCGACAGCCGTGTGGGATCTGCTCAGCAATGAACAGAGGCCGTACACGTGGACTTCGGCGGATGCGGCGGGGTTGCCGATTTTTCCGGGGCTGATCCGCTATGACGAGGCTGCTGCCGGAAACATCAAACACGCGTTTCGCTTCACACTTCCCCACACTCGCGCGGCGTTCATTCCGCCGGCTTCGCATTGGGCAGCGAACACCAGCGATGCAAATGCGCCGCCCATGGGAATGCGGCTACGCCTGAAGGCCAGCTATGACATTTCCGGCTTCTCCACGCAGATGCAGGCGATTCTGACCGCGATGAAGAAGTTCGGCCTCATCCTCGCCGACAACGGCAGCTCGCTGTTTGTGACGGGTGCTTCGGACAATCGCTGGGGGAGCGATCTCGACTCTTTGAAAACCGTTCCGGCCACCGCGTTTGAAGTTGTCCAGATGAGTCCGGTCTACACCGCATCGAATGTTCCGACCGGCGCAGCGCCGACCATCACCAGTTTTACGGCCACTTCAAGTTCCTCGGCAGGCAGCAGCGTGACGCTTTCCTGGAGCGTAAACAATGCGACGTATCTGATCATCAGCCCGGCTCCGGGCGCGGTTCGCGGCACAAGCGTGACGGTCAATCCTTCCACGACCACCACTTACACTTTGTTCGCCACCAATCAATTCGACCGATCGCAGGCCACCGTGACGGTCACCGTTCCGTGATAGCGGGCGTGGCATGGGATTGCTGGCTTTGGGCGGCTATCGAATCGGTTAATACCTCGATCAGAGAGTCGATACAAACTCCCAGATTTCTTCATATAATGCTGCACACGAATGGCAGTGATTCCTGAAGGCCCCGACTGCCAAACTCCTGGGTCGCATCTTGCATTGGGGTCACGATGTCAAAAGCTAAGTGGTTCGGATTAGGAGTCTTGGCCTGCGGTGCCGCAGTGGGCTTCGCACTCGGCGGGTCCTGGGGATTGGCCATTGCCGGCGGTTGCCTGATCGTCGGTCTGGTTCTCTTTGTGGCCGCTGAGGCTCTAGGCACCCAACGTAAATCGCCCGCCGCCAACACTGCCGCGCCATCCCAGACGCACCTACTGGTTCTTCTGAAAGAAGTGCATATCCGCCCGCAGCGCGCCGGAAAATTTCAAGAGATTAGCGATCCCAGTCAAACCGGTTTGGAATTCGAAATATTTGCGTATTGCTGGCTGGTCAATGACACGGACGACCGGTTGGGCATTGCCGCCATTCGGTTCGCGCTGACCAGGTCAGGAGGCACACCGGTGACGATGGAGCGTGTCGGCGGCGATCTGGAGAACTGGAGACTCGGCAGGCTGCGCGATGAGTTGGACACCTACGGCATTCGGTACCTGCAGGCTGCGCAGGAGCCGATGTCGGAACTAAGCACCGCAGAGCCGCTCGAGGCTGGATCCACTCGGCAAGGCTGGGTGCACCTGCGAGTCGAAGGCGTTACGCCGGCCGAAATGAAAAATGCGCGGCTTGAACTTGAGGTGATTGATGCGTGCATGGGCTCTCATTTCGGCGCGGCGCCCGGTCTCCATCTAATTCCCGGAAGGGTGTGGCCATTTCGCACGCAGCCTGAAGTGGAAACCTCTGCCGCCTCCGCGACGTCCGAAATTGGCCCCTCACTCGAATCGCCCGGATCCATAAGTTCCCCAGCGTGAGCGGCTTGGCAGCGAACTATCGTCGTCTCATTGATACTTTGCCCCTTTGTCATTGAGGATGGGACCACCCCGGCTCATCGGCGGCTTCTATTGGCTGCGCCGCAGCGCCGTAGGTCTCGACCGAGCAGTTCCAGAACGACAGCTAACGGCTCTTTTTTCTTTACCTTCCCGCATCTCCGGGCAGGATTTCGTCATCTCACAGGGTAAGGCGTGGGATAGTCGCTTTGGTAACATCGGTCGACGAATCCGTCTCATAGCAGGATGGTTTCGCATGCTATACTTCGCCAATTGTGCGGATTTTCGGGGCCTTTCTGTCCCAACTGAAGGAATCTAAAGATGGCTGGTAGTTCCCGTCGTTCACTCTTCCTCGTGGCCGTCGTCCTCGTAGCTTGTGGCTGTCTCGGCATGCTGTTTGCGCAGCGCAGTCCCATGGTGCCGCCCAGCGCCGACACCGACGTGAAGGACAGCCTGAAGCAATTCACGCAGGTATATCAGGTGGTCGAGGATAACTACGCTGAGCCCGTCAACGCCGACAAGGCCATCTACAATGGCGCCATCCCGGGCATGCTGCATGCCCTCGATCCGCACTCCAATTTCTTTGATCCCAAGTCTTATTCTCTGCTCCGCGAAGAGCAGCGCGGCAAGTATTACGGCGTGGGCATGACCGTCGGCCCGCGCAACAATAAGGTAATTGTGATCTTCCCGTTCGTCGGGACGCCCGCTTATAAAGCCGGCATTCACCCGGGCGACGTGATCATCGCCGTCGACGGCAAGTCCACCGACAACATGAGCACCTCGGACGTCGCGGACCTCCTCAAAGGCCCCAAGGGCACGACGGTTCATATTACGATTCTGCGCGAAGCGGTCGAGAAGCCCATGGAGTTCAGCCTGGTGCGCGACGAAATTCCGCGCAACAGTGTCGACCTTGCTTTCCTGATCAAGCCCGGCATCGGCTACGTTCACATCACCGGCTTTCAGGAAACCACCGAACACGAAGTCGCCGATGCGCTCGACAAGTTCGGGGACCTGAAGGGTCTGGTTCTGGATCTGCGGCAGAATCCCGGCGGATTGCTTAGCGAAGGCGTGGGCGTCGCCGACAAGTTCCTGAAGAAGGGCCAGCTGATCGTTTCGCATCACGGGCGCTCTTCACCCGAAAAGCGCTACACGGCGACCCATGGAAACAGCGGCAAGGAATATCCGATGGTCGTGCTGGTCAATAAAGGCACGGCTTCGGCGGCAGAAATTGTTGCCGGCGCGATCCAGGATCACGATCGCGGCTTGATCGTAGGCGAAACGACTTTCGGCAAGGGCCTGGTGCAGACCGTGTATCCGCTGGCCGAGAACACCGGCTTGGCTCTTACCACGGCTCGCTACTACACGCCCAGCGGCCGCCTGATTCAACGCGATTACTCCAACGTCTCGCTCTACGATTACTACTACAACCGCGATCCTGACGCGAACGGCGCGAACAAGGAAGTGAAGCTGACCGACGGTGGACGCACGGTCTACGGTGGCGGCGGCATCACCCCCGACGTCAATGTGCCCCCGGTCAAGAGCAATCACTTCCAGGACACGCTGCTGCAGCATTACGCGTTCTTCAATTTCGCCAAGCGTTTCGTCGTGAAGAACAATGTCACCAAGACTTTCACGGCCGACGATCAGATCATGCAGGAGTTCCGCAAGTTCCTCGATGAAGAGAAAATTGCCTACACCGAGCAGGACCTGGTCGAGAACAACGACTGGATTCGCTACAGCATCAAGAGCGAAATTTTCGTGGACCAGTTCGGACAGGACGAAGGCCTGAAGATCCGCGCGGAGAACGACCCGCAGATCATCAAGGCGCTCGACCTGCTTCCCCAGGCGAGAGCTCTTGAGGATCACGCGAAGCAAGTTATTGCCGAGCACAACTCGTCGCGCGCAGTGACGCAGTAGTCGAACAAATCTTAACCACAGAGAGCACAGAGGAACACTGAGGAAACCGGCATTCTCCTCCGTGTTGCTCTGTGTCCTCTGTGGTTGAAGAGTTTGTCATGTTTGTCATGCTGAGCGCAGCGAAGGACCTGCTTCTTAACGGCATCGGCCTCTTGCTGCGCTCATTGTTTTTAGGGTACTTGTCCCACAGGGGCGAGTTTCGACCGCGTTGTCTCCCGTTACCCCCTGTCCTATCTCCACATTGACTTGCCTATTTAACTGTGTGAAAATCCGCCCATTAGCGGCCTTTCGCCGGCGCTGATGGCTCGATTTCAGGCCTTCCGGAGCCTCGTGACGTCTTTTCCGAATACAAGATCCCACATGGCTTCCCAAAGGTCGGCATGATGCTGCAAAGTGGATGGATACTCGCCGTGTTTCTGGCGGCGTGGGCCGGTGTGATGGATTGGCGCTATCGCCGTATCCCGAACTGGCTTACGGTGCCAGGGCTGGTGGCGGGCATCGCCGTGAACACAGCGGCCAGCGGGTGGAGCGGAGCCAAGGCTTCTCTGCTGGGAGCTGGGTTAGGATTGCTCATCCTGCTGCCTTTTGTTTTGATCAAGGCGCTGGGCGCCGGGGATTGGAAGCTGATCGGCGCGATCGGTGCGTGTCTTGGTCCTTCGCGGCTGGTGGCAGTGCTGGTCGGGTCTATGCTGGTTGCGGGCGTGATGGCGCTGGTTCTGATTATTTACAAGGGCCGTATTCGGCAGTCGCTCGGCAATATGGGAAGAATGTTGCGAGCATTTGTAACTTTGCATCTGCCCGGTGCAGAAGTTTCGCTCGACAACCCTGACTCGGTGAAGATTCCGTTCGGGGTTGCGGTGGCTTTCACCGTGTTGCTGTTCGGGGTCCGTCGCGCCTTCGGCGCCGTCTAGGAAAACATGATATCGGTAAGACGAATTCTTGCAGGAACGTCGGGAGCAGAGATCGCCGAGACGGCGGTTGTCCTGCCTCTTCTGTTTACGATCTTGCTCGGAATCTTCTTCTTCGGACGAGCCTATAACATCTATGGCACGATCACGCAGGCCGCGATGCAGGGTGCGCGCGCTGCCATAGCTCCGCAGTGCGCGACTTGCGGAAATGCTGCCCTTCCGGCCAACCAGATTGCTACCAACAATGTGGCGCCGGTGCTGCAGGCTTCGCATCTTGATCCCGCGCTCGTCCAGTCTTTGACGCCTTCGCCAGTTCCCCTGGTCTGCGGACTGGGCACGCCTGCGACCTGCGATCCGCTCGGCGTTTCTGCCACACCTTCGATCTGCGTGATGCAGAACATAACGCTCAGCAACACCGGCGGCGCGCAGCAATGTGGAACGTCGGTTTCGTTCAAGTATCCTTATGGCTTCAACTTGCCTTTCCAGTCCTTCACGCTGCAAATGAAAGCCACGGCGCAGATGCGAGCCGAGAATCAATGATTGGAGTTTGCCACTTCGTCGCGTCCTTCTGTCGTCGGGCGAAAAGCGCCGCCACCGACACGGCGGGCTCGCAGATTGTTGAGTTCGCGGTGGCGTTGCCGCTGCTGCTGGTCATGGTGGTGGGCATTTTTGATTTCGGAAACGCGTACAACATCAAGCAGAAAGTGACGAACATCGCGCGCGAGGCGGCGCGCATGGGCGCTAGCCAGCCCACCGGCGACTTAACGCAGCCTGCACCGGCGTCCATTCTTGAAATTCGCGACATGGTTTCGAGCGCGTTGCAAAGCAGCAAGCTCAGTGATTGCGGGCTCGGAACTACGGCAGCGGTGCCGGCAGGGGGGGCCACTCCGTGGAAGTGGACCTTTACGACTGCTTGTGGAACAGCCGGAAACCTGGTGTTGAGCGTGGATCGCGGATACGTTTTCACCAGCACGCTCACCGCGGGCGGCAATTCCATCAAGATGATCACCACCAACGTGACCCTGCTGTACCCCTACCAGTGGCAGTTCAACCGGATCATCACCGTGATGCTGCCGACCGCGATTTATCCCGGAACGACGCAGATTTCAGTTTCGTCCGTGGTGGCAAACCAGAATTGAAGGAATGAGCATGATCCGACGGCGAACGCATCTACCCCCGAGACACGGCGAGCGCGGAGTCACCATGGTCCTGGTCGTGCTGGCCATGCTGAGCATGCTGGGCATGGTTGCGCTGGCGATCGATGTGATCACGCTGTATTCGGCCAAGAGTGAAGCCCAACGCGCCGCCGATGCCGGAGCGCTGGTCGCCGCCAAGATGCTGGTAGATGCGGGGGTGACCGCTGACCCCGGCAATGCAGGTCTGCAGGCCACCGCGCAAACGATTGCAACGACCGCAGCGAAAGACGTCGCGAAGCAGAGTGTGATCGCAGGTCGTCCGATCACTGGACCCGACGTGACGGTTACGTTCCCCAACTCGGGCGCCGCGAGTTTTGGCATCAACCCACAAGTCAGCGTCACAGTTCAGAATGCCAACCTGCCGACATTTTTCTCGCGCATCTGGAGCCGGGCCGCGCTAACCGTGCGCGCTACGGCTTTAGCGGAAGGATTCAACCCATCCAATTCCTCCAGTGTCGCGCCCGGCGGAGTCAACATCCCGGTTATCCCGCGCTGTGTGAAGCCGTTCATTATCCCGAATTGTGATCCAATCCACGCGGGGGCTGGGTGCGGAGGTACGGGAGCGACCTTCTTCGACCCCGGAACGGGTCAGATCACGAATCCAGGGACCGGCGGCGTCATCGGAGAGCAATTCGATCTGGTCTCGAACTGCGGAGCAGTGGGACCGGGTTGTGCGACGCCCTCTGGCCCGAGCGCCGCTCCCGGTCCCGGGGGCCAAACCCTGCGTTATTACCCGGCATTGCTTTCAACAGCGGGCAATGCGTGTCCGGCAGCTTGCGGAGGGGGAACAGACTTCGAGCGCAATATCGAGTGCTGCAATCCGACTCCGATCTCGTGTGGTACTGCGGCGACCTTACCCGCAGTGAATCAGATGGAGTTGGATCCGACCGTGTTCCCGGAAGGCGGCGGAGGCCCAGCCCAGAATGGCGTTGAGTGCCTGATTCACCAGCAGCCCGGGGACGCAATGGACATCCTTAACACTCCGGTTAGCTATCCTCTGCAGATTGAAGTCGGCAACAACCACCCGTTGGCTGGAACGGTGTTGTCGGCAAACGATCTGGTGACCACCAGCGACTCGCTGGTGACGGTCCCCGTCTACGACACAGCGCCTCTTCCACCGCCCGGTACGCCCACTCCCGGCACGAAGGTAAACATCATTGGATTTCTGCAGGTCTTCATCAACCGATCGTTCCCGGGAGGCGGCGGCCCCAAGGCGGGCGAATTTAACGTAACCGTAGTCAACGTTTCCGGATGCGGGAATGCCGCAGCGGCTGCCCCGGTGGCTTCCGGCTCGGCGGTGCCCGTGCGACTCATCCACTAATGCTACCGTCGTCTGTGGGAATTTCTCGACCAGCTTACCTTTCACAAAGACCGCAGCATTTCGCGGGCGAGGGCGCCCGCGCTACACCGCATCAAATCTTGGATCAGCTTTAGTTGGGCGGAGCCGGAGGATCGCCGGGCTGCGGCGTCGTGTCGGGCGGCATGGAGTCGCCTTGCGGCTGCTCCTCCTCGGTGACCGGCGGCGGGGGAGGCGGTGGTGCGCCCGCGCTGCGTTGTGGAGGCGTCTGCATCTGGGCTACGGGAACGTTGTCCTCCATCGATCCGCCCGCACCGGCAACTACGCCACCCGGCGTTTTCGGACTGAGGATGACTCGCTCCACCTTGTTCGCGTCCTGATCGGTGCCCACGATGATGAAGTTGTAGCGGGAACCTTCCAGCAATTTCGAAATGACCTCGCGCTGCGTGCCCGGACCGAGAACCACTGCGACCAACTCCTGCTCTGCGCCGGCGGGTATAGGAATGTCGGCATTCAATTGCGAATGCAGTTCGTTGAGCACCTCCGCCAGCGAAGCCTTATTTGAGACCAGTCTCAGCTTGTCGTCCTGCAGGGTGACCTCGACTTTTTTGGGGGCGGGTGGAGGGGCGGCCGGACCGGTTTCGGTAATGCTGGCCGAAGAAGGCGCTAAAGTCCCTCCAGCGGCCGCAGGCAGCTTCACGATGACCGACTTGGCCGATGGGAATACCTGGTAGACCTGCGCCGACTTGAGATCGAGGACCACGCGAGTGACCGGCGGCTTCGAACTCAGCAGGCCGACGCGAACGCCCTTCACTTCTCCCTGATTCACAGCCAACGCCCTCAACTGTGGGCCAGGCAGGGACTGCGGAAAATCGATGACGAGGCGATCGGGCCCGGTAACCGTCTGAACGGCAGGCTCGACGCGCTGGCTGGTTTCGATTTCAATTTCGGTGGCATCGCCGGACTTCAACACGGCGACCTTTTTGACCTGGGCATTGCCGGATCCGACGGGCCAGCGGCTCACGGTTATCCCTGACATCGCTGCCGGCGCCGGACTCGGCACCTGCTCGGGAGCGGCGGCGGGCCGCACCGAAACTGCTTTCAAGGCGCGTGCGGGCGCAGCCATGGCAACCGCGGGCTTCACCACTGGGGGCGCGGCCGGCGCCGGCGGTGGGCTGGCTTCAGGAGCGGAAGCAACCTGAATCCCGGCGTCTCCAAGCTTCACGATCACCGACTTGCTCGATGGAAATAACTGGAACGGCAGGGGCGCAGTCAGATCAATCACCACGCGCGTAACCGGCGGATTAATCGTCACCCGGCCAACCCGCACTGCTTTGACCGCTCCCTTGTTCACGGTGACGGCGCGCAGTTCCGGCCCCGGAACCGTGTCGGAGAAATCGATGATGAGGCGATCCGGGTCGGTCACCACCTGAGTCAGCGGCATGACCCGCTGGCTGGTTTGGATTTCGATTTGCATACCATCGCCCGACTTCACGACCGCGACATGGCGAATTTGCGCCTTTTGCGCGGTACTTGCCGGGGCTAGGGATAGGAAAAAGCTCGCAACCAGGAGAGAGATCCAGACGATTTTGGGGAGGGAGGTCATCGCCATGAGCCTACTTTGAGCGCGATTGTAGCAGCCCCACGTACCTGTGAATTACTCATTAGTCGTAGTACCGATGGCCGGAAAGGGGCGAGGCGCGCGGTTTTTGCCGCCGTGACCTTAGGGTTGCCGCGCGGTACCGGTTTTTGCCCGGATGATGTCCCCGAGCAGATCGGGCTGGCCTTCGACCCGCTCCAGGTGCGGAGATTTCGATCCACCGTCGTACGGGATCGAATAAGTCTTGAAGATGTCGGCAGTTTCGGCGATGACTTCAATGGGCTGATGGGACTGCTGCGCACTTTTGATCGCGTCCTTTAAGACGTCAGACGACCATTTCCGACCGTTCACCGCCACCAGTTTCATTCCGGGCCCGAGCCCGGCTCGGTATGCAGGCGATCCCGGCACGACATCGATGAAGTTACCATCCTGATCCAATACGAAGCCGAGAGAATACCGGGCCTCGGTGATTTTGGCTTCTTCGGCAATCGCGCCCAGAAAGGCATTGGGCTTGTCCGTATAGACCAGGCGCCAGCCTCCGCCGGTAATTCCACCCAGGGGCGCGTGCTGGCTGGTGGCTTTGACGCGCTCTTTCAATAATGCCGCCCAATCGTATGGAGCGACGGCGTTGAGCTCGCGCACCAGATCGTCGAACGTGTAAGGCACAACCTTGGGGGGACCACTCTCACCCCCGTGAAAGTGCCGGGAAAAATCGTCGAGCGAGCGGCGGTTTGTGGTTTGCTTGCGGATGATGGTGTCGACTTCCAGCCAGATCAGTTCGCCCTCGGGATAGTAGTCGAGACCACGGCGCCAGCTTTCCCACTGCGGACCGAGCATGCGCATGATCTGCACCGAGACGGCCGTGTCCTCTAACGGGCGCCAGGTTCGGCCAGCGGTGGTATCGAGTGCGGCGGCTGTGGCCGCGAGAGCTTCGCGATACTGTTCCCCGGTCCACAAACCGGAACGCGCCGTGAGAACGTTGCCCCAATACTCCGTCATGCCCTCGTACACCCATAGGAGGTCGCCGATCATGGGCTCCTGATAGTTGCGGGTCACCAGTCCGGCGGGACGCCGGTACTTGCCATTCCAGGAATGTACGAACTCGTGCGGAAGGAGGGCCGCATCCAGGAGATGTTTCTTCGGATCGAGCAGCGTGCGCGCGCCGGTACTGTTGTCGCTTGACTGATGATGCTCGAGCCCATGATGACCGACCGCGTCACTCAAGGTATAGAGGAAGTGATATTGGGTGTAATGATGCGCGCCGAAAAGCGCGTCGGCTTCGGCGACCAGCTTTCGGTAGGCGGTCGTGTCTTCCGGCGTCATCTCCAGGTCAGCCGCGCTGTCGGCGACCATGTCGATCACGTGCGCGGGAATTTCTCCGGCGGGGACAAGCTCAATCTGGCGATAGTGCTCGCCGGCAATCAGCGGAGAATCGACCAGGGTCGTGAGCGATACGGGATTGAATGCGACTTCTTCCCCGGAAGCGCGCGCGGTTGTCAAGGCCGTTCCAAACTTCCAGCCCGCAGGAAGACGAACGGCGGCGGCGACTTCGACCGCGTCGGAAGCCGCCTTATCGGGATAGAGAACGACCTGGTTCCAGTTAAGGTCCAGCAGATTGCTGGAGGCGGCGAGCCCTCCGCCACCGGCGCTGTCGGTCGAAAGCAGATCGAATTTGGCCTCGACCTCTTTCACACCCGGCGGCACGGTTACGTGAAACGAATACATCTCGAGGGGATCGCGGTGCCACGTGAGTTCCTGATCCCCAGCGCGAAAATGCAAGCCCGTTACGTTCGCGATCGGACCGCTGGGCCGATGATTGCCGGGAATCCATTTCGGATACACGAACGTCATTTCACCCGCATTAGCGGGGAGAGTGACGGTCGCATGAAAGATATTTCTGGGAGCGTCGGTGAGATCGACCGCGAGGCGGATCGATGGACCCGTTGCATTTTGAACAGCCAGACAGCATAACGACAGCGCTAAGACGCAGGGGACAGTCAGGGTTCGACGCAAGCCGAGGCTCCCTCAGAGATTACAGATACGAGAGAGTAATGGAGAAGTGTTGCCAGGAGCAAGCGGCAGGAGCTGGAAATTCGGCAAGCTCTAACCACAGAGCGCACAGAGAGTCACAGAGGACAATCCGTATTCCCTCCGTGTCCCCTGTGGTTAAGATTTTTCTGATTTCTTACGATACCGCAGAAACGCTCCGGCAAGGCCGGTTCCAAGCAGAATTATCGATCCCGGCTCGGGAACTTGTCCGACGGGATTATTGCACTCGGTCTTCGTCTTGCCGCCTTTTTTCTTCTTGCCGCAGCTGGGCAGCGGCGGAGGGTACAACGACAAGGATCCACCGTAGTTGCCGATGTAGCTGTATCCGGGAGGAGCCATCGCGAAGGCGGGCAGGTTGGAACGCGCCAGTGACGATTCGAAATCCGTGGGGTATGGAATCACCTTGGCAGTGCCGGGGTCAAGCCGGATAGGATTTTCGAGTCTCGCGATTGCCGGTTCGTTAGGCGAGACTTCCTTGCGCGCCGTTTCGGAAACCTGGTTACCGCAGCGCGTGCGGAGCGTCATTTTGCCATCGGTGATGACTTTCTCTCCGCGCCGCAGGCGGACTTTCTTGGTGGTCCAGTAGACGCGGCCTGCGATCCGATAGGACACGTAGACCGTCTTGTCCTCCAGCAACTGCATCACGCGGGCTCGGCGGAAATCGAAATCGCGATAGTGCGCTGCGATCACGGGATCGTGCTCAAACACCCGCTGCAATTCCTTCGGATCATGCACGCCGCCGGGAATCAGCGAGTAGGGATAGACGGGCCGGGCCTCTTTGGACGGAGCGTCGGGGTCGGCTGCAAGAGTGGCGGAAAACGCCAAATCGCGCCGGACATCTGTGTTATTCCACTCAGCCGCCGGGTGGGACGCGAACGAAGAAGCCAGGAAGGATCCGAAATCAACAGGTAGGAGCGCGGCCCCCGCCATTCCCCCAAGGACGAAGACGGCCGCCAGAACAGAGCGCCGAATCAGGCGGTTACGGCGATGTCGACTAGTGCGGCGGCGCACCCGTACCAGACGTCCATTAGGGTCGTTCACAACTACCTACCAAAAAAGTCTAGGGTCGATCCGGGGGAGACACTAACCTCCCCTGCAGGTACCCTTCCAATGCACCCACCCTAACCGCGATGACAATGCAGGTGAATAGCTCTTTAGTGCCGATCACGTTAACACACTAGTGAACCGGTTTGCACAAAAAGGTGGGCATTGCGGATTTATCTTTTCCCTTTTCGAATCCGAGTGTTAGCTTGCCCCTGGGTGAAAAGGTCCGATAAAATAGGGGTTCTCCATTCCAATTGGAAAGCACTGGAGTCTGCGTGAAGGGAAAACCGCGCATTTTGGTCACGGGTGCTGGTGGGTTCATCGGCCACCACCTGGTTCATCGCCTCAAAGCGGACGGATTTTGGGTTCGGGGCGTCGACATAAAGGCACCCGACTTCGGGGCCAGTTCGGCGGACGAGTTCCAGTTGCTGGATTTGCGGCTTTCGGAGGACTGCCGGAAAGCTACCCAAAATGTCGACCATGTGTATAACCTGGCGGCCGACATGGGCGGGATCGGCTACATCACCGCCAACCACGCGGATATCTCCCGCAACAATATCCTGATCAACGCGCACATGCTGGAAGCCAGCCGTCAGAATGGGGTGAAGCGCTTCCTGTTTTCGTCCTCGGCCTGCGTGTATCCCCAGTACAAGCAGAACAATGCCGACGTCACGCCGCTGAAGGAAACCGATGCTGTTCCGGCAGATCCCGAACCGGGATATGGGTGGGAAAAGCTGTTCGCCGAGGAACTGTGCCGCTACTACAAGAAAGACTACGGGCTTCAGACGCGCATCGTCCGCTTTCACAATGTGTATGGGCCGCTGGGAACTTACGAAGGTGGAAAAGAGAAAGCTCCGGCGGCAATTTCGCGCAAGGTGGCGCTGGCCGACGACGGCGGCGACATCGAAGTCTGGGGAGACGGCGAGCAAACCCGCTCCTTCATGTACATCGATGACTGCGTCGAGGGACTGGTTCGACTCATGGCCAGCGATTATTCCGAACCTTTGAACCTCGGGACCGATCGGCTCGTCACCATCAACCAGCTGATTGATCTGGTCAGTGTTGTGGCGGGAAAGCGCCTGAAGAAGAGACACGATCCCTCAAAGCCGCAGGGCGTACGCGGACGCAACAGCGACAACACACTTCTGAACAGTGTCCTCGGGTGGCAGCCGGCAATTTCGCTCGAACAGGGATTGCAGACGACCTATCGCTGGATCGAAGCGGAACTTCGCAAGGCGGGCAGGCTCCCGACGGCGGTTGCCCAAGCGGCCAAATGATCCGCGCCTCAAAGCTACTCAAATTTTTTCCGGGAACCGCAACGCTCCATCCGTCTGAATGACAAGCTTGCAGATGCATGATTTCTCTCAAATCACGGTCGAACAGGTGCGCAGTTACTGGGACAAACGGCCGTGTAACATCCGGCACTCTCCCAAGCCGGTGGGCACGCGCGAGTACTTCGATGAAGTGGAAGCGCGAAAGTATTTCGTCGAGCCCCATATCCCGCGCTTCGCCGAGTTTGAGCGCTGGCGTGGCAAGAAGGTGCTTGAGATCGGCTGTGGGATTGGCACCGACACGGCCAACTTCGCCCGGCACGGAGCGCAGGTCACGGCCGTCGATCTATCGCCGCAGTCGCTGGAACTGGCCCGCCGGCACATCCAGGCCTACGGACTGCAGGATCAGGTGCGCTTTTACTCGGGCAGCGCCGAGGAACTGACTCAATTTGTTCCGGTGGAAGCTTACGACTTGATCTACTCCTTTGGCGTCATCCACCACACTCCGCATCCGGAAAAAGTAGTCGAGCAGATGCGCAGCTATGCCAAGCCCGGGACCACCATCAAGCTGATGGTCTACCATCGTCGTTCATGGAAGGTTTTGTGGATCTTGATGGGCTATGGAAAAGGCCAATTCTGGCGGCTGCCTGAGTTGATTGCCGAGCACTCCGAGGCGCAGACCGGCTGCCCCGTAACCTATTCCTATACGCGCGAAGAAGGTCGAAAGCTGATCGAGTCTTCCGGATTTCACCTGCGCGACTTGTTCGTCGATCATATCTTTCCCTATCGCATTGCTGAGTACGTGAAATATCAATATGTGAAGAGTTTTCCCTGGAGTTTGACTCCTCCATCTGTGACTCGCTTCCTCGAACAGAACTTCGGGTGGCATCTGTGTCTGACCGCCGAGGCGGGGGCATGAGCCTGAAAGCCTGCGTCATTGGACTGGGAAAACTAGGCTCCCCGCTGGCAGCGTGCCTTGCGGCCAAAGGTCTCACCGTGATCGGGGTCGATAACGACCCACGCAAGGTGGATGCCATCAACCAGCAGAAGCCGCCCGTGCACGAGCCGGGACTGGGTGAATTGCTGGCGCAAACTCAAGGCCGGCTGAGTGCGCTGGCCGACGTCGAAGAAGCGATCCGGCGGTCGGACATCAGCTTCATTGTCGTTTCGACTCCCAGCGATCCGGCGGGAGGATTCTCGCTGCGCTATGTCGAGCCGGTCTGCCAGGCGATCGGACGCGCCTTGGGGGAAAAGAACGAGTATCACGTGGTATGCCTCACCAGCACGGTGATGCCCGGAACCACGGGCGGCCCGGTGCGTGAGGTGCTGGAGAAGGCCAGCGGCAAACGCATGGGCGCCGACTTCGGTCTGTGCTACAGCCCGGAGTTCATCGCGCTGGGCAGCGTGATTCGCGATTTCCTGAATCCCGACATGCTTCTTATCGGAGAATCTGACACGCGCGCTGGAGATTTTCTGCAATCGCTCTACGCCGAGGTATGTGAGAACAAGCCGGCGCTGGCGCGCATGTCGTTTGTGAACGCCGAGATCACCAAGCTGGCGGTCAATACCTACGTCACCACCAAGATCAGCTACGCGAACATGCTGGCGCGCATCTGCGAAAAGCTTTCGGGAGCGAATGTCGACGTGATCACTTCGGCGTTGGGACTCGACACGCGCATCGGCTCCAAGTATCTGAAAGGCGCCGTGAGTTATGGCGGACCGTGTTTCCCGCGCGACAACCTGGCCCTCGCGCAACTGGCGCAGCAATTGGGAGTTCCACCCGATCTTGCGCAGACCGTCGACCGTTTCAACCGCGCGCAGATTTCCTGGCTCGCTGACCTGGTGCAGCACCAGACCGAAGGCACGGCCGGGATCCTGGGATTAACCTACAAAGCAGGCACCGACGTGGTGGAACAGGCGGCTGGCTTTCTGCTCGCCAAGGAGTTGGTATCGCGGGGTATGAAGGTGCTGGCGTTCGATCCGGCGTACGGAGCGGATTCGCGCGGTCACGCGACTGACGGTCTGTGTCTTGCTCCGAGCGCCCTGGAATGCATTCAGAAGTCAGACGTCGTGGTGGTTGCGACCTCGTGGCCGGAGTTCAATGGGATTGCTGCCGCGAAGTGGACCCGGCCGGAAAACGAAAAACCGCGCACCGTCATTGACTGCTGGCGATCCCTGCACTTCTTGCGCAATCTGCCGGGAGTGCATTACCTCGGGCTGGGTATGGGCGAGGGCTTCGCATGAGTTCCAGCCTCTCCTCGCAAGCCGCGCCGCTGACCATCTTCGCGACCCCGAAAAAGTTCGAAGAACACATCGGCGTGATCCAGCGGAATGCCATCCAAAGCTGGACGCAGATGTCGCCCAAGCCTCACATTCTCCTCTTCGGCACCGAACCGGGAACCGCCGACGTTGCGCGGGAATTCGGCCTTCTCCATGTTCCCAACATCAAGTGCAACCAGTGGGGGACGCCGCTGGTCAGCGACCTGTTCGAGCAGGCAGAAAAACTCAGCCCCAGTCCGGTTCTCTGCTACGTGAACTCCGACATCATTCTCTTCGATGACTTCCCCCAGGCTCTGACGCGAGTCGCGGCGCAGTGCGAGAAGTTTCTGATGGTCGGCCGGCGCACGGACCTGGACATCCGGGAAGCAATTCCCTTTCATGATGGTTGGGATGCTCAGGTCAAAGATCGTGCTTCCCGCGAAGGCCATCTTCAGATTGCCCGAAGCATCGACTATTTCGCCTTTTCGCGTGGACTCTATCCGTCGATGCCGCCGCTTGCGATCGGGCGCTTCTGGTGGGATAACTGGCTGCTGTGGAAGGCCCGCGCTCTGCACGCCATGGTGCTCGACGCCACCAGCCAGGTATTGGCGATCCACCAGAATCATGACTACTCGCATACCGCCTACGGCCCCAGCAAGGAAGAAATGATGGCGAGCGAGGAGTGCATTCTGAATGCGCGGCTCACCTGCGAGACTCCCGCCGACTACGACGAAGGCTTCTTCTGGCGCTACGCCTATACGATCGATGATGCCACTCACCAGCTGACAGCGGGAGGAATCGTCAAGAATCCCCGCCGTCTGTGGAAGCAATTCAAGCGCTACACTTCACGGCCTTTCAGCGTGGCGAAGCTTGTGAGACGCAACTGGAGTCGGTCGCACGCCGGCGCCGAGCATAAAAAGGCCGTTGCCGGGAGCCAGCGATGATGCTTGGTTTTCGCCGGCAGGCCAAGTGGCCGTTCACTCCCGGCGTCGGAACCGACGAACACCTTGCGGAGAGCCTGCGCATCCTGCGAACCAAATGGGGCGAAGTTCCCGGGGGAGAGTTAACCCGCGTTCGTTCCGAAGACCTGCTGAAGATTTCGGACAGCGAGTTGCTGCGGATCTGGGATGCCGCGCTTGCCGATTCATCGACGGGCGAGGCTTATTCCGTGCGCGGCTGGTACCACACGCTTTACTCCGACGTGTTCCGCGGCAAGAAAGTTCTGGAGATCGGCTCGGGCCTTGGGTTTGACGGCATCACCTTCGCGCAGAGCGGCGCGGAATGGACGTTCGTCGACATCGTGGCGACCAATCTTGAAGTCGTGAAGCGCCTGTGCAGGCTGAAAGGAATCAGCAACGCTCGCTTTTGCCTGATGGAAGATTTGCGCTCGCTGGCGGACTTGCCTGCCGACTATGCGGCGATCTACGCCCAGGGTTCCTTAATCAATCTGCCGGTTGAGGCGACGCGCGTCGAAGCCGAGGCACTGCTGAGGCATCTTCCAGTTGGCGGGCGCTGGATCGAACTGGCGTATCCGCGCCGGCGCTGGATGCGCGATGGGCGCATGCCCTTCGACAAATGGGGAAACAAGACCGACGGCGGCGCGCCCTGGATGGAGTGGCACGATCTGAAAAAGATTCGCGAGTTTCTGGCGCCCGCGCAGTTTGATTTAGTCTTCACGCTGGATTTTCACAAGTACGATTTCAACTGGTTTGACTTGATACGGCGCGCTTGAGACAGGCTGCGCAGTCAGGCCGCAAGAGAATTGAGCTGGGGAATACGTGAAGAAACTGTTTCGCAAAATCGGTTTCCAGCCCGCGTCGCCGCTGCCGGCGCAATTGCCGTATCCGGTGGAGGTACGCCGCCGCAATTATCAAAGCGAGGGCATCCGCAAGCACGGCGGGCTCGAGGTGTTCGACGCGCCCAACGCGGTCTCCATGAATAAGGCGCGCATCGACAAATCTCGCGGCCATGGGCCTGCCGCTTGCCGGCCGGCGCGTGCTCGACATTGGCTGCGGCGTCGGCCACCTGGGAGCGAGGCTGGTCGAGATGGGCAGCAGCGTGGTCTGCGTCGATGGCCGCGAGGGCAATATCGCCAGCCTGCGCACACGTTATCCGCATCTCGAAGCGCACGTCGGCAACGTGGAAACCGAATCCCTGTCTCGCTTTGGACGCTTCCCGATCGTGCTCTGCTATGGACTGCTCTATCATCTGGAGAATCCTCTGCAGTCGTTGCGCAACATGGCATCGGTCTGCGACGAGATGCTTCTGCTGGAGACCATCATCTGCGACCACCAGATGGCGCTGGTGCGCGTGGAAGACGAAAGCACCGACGTCAACCAGGCCTTGGGCGGAATCGCCGGGCGACCTACGCCGCACTACGTTGTCCTGGCTTTGAATCGCGTGGGATTTCCTTTCGTTTACGCGCCCGTCACGCCGCCGGAGCACGAGGACTTCCGGTTCGAATGGCGCAACAATCTGGACTGCGCGCGCGACGGCCACAACCTGCGCTGCATCTTTGTCGCTTCGCGGACCGAGTTGAAGAATCCTGCATTGATTTCGCTGCTGAGAGACTAGCGGCCTGCATTCTCCCGTGGACCTTCCGGCTTCCAACTCGATGATCGCTGCGGAAGTTTTCACGCAGCCTCCGGCATCGTGGCCGAAGATCAGCCTGGTCACTCCCGTCTGGAATTCCGCGCGTTATCTCGAAGCCACGCTCCGCTCGGTGCTGAGCCAGGGTTATCCGAATCTCGAATACATCGTGGTCGACGGCGGCTCAACCGATGGCAGCCTCGACGTCATCCGTGCCTACGAAGGTCAGTTGCATTCGTGGATCAGCGAACCGGATCGCGGCATGTACGACGCCATCAACAAGGGCTTCGCTCGATCTTCCGGCGAGCTGATGGGATGGATCAGCGCCACCGACATGCTACACGCCGGTTCCCTGTTCGTCGTGGGCAGCGTGTTTCGCACGTTTCCGCAGGTCGAGTGGATTACCGGACGTCCCACCGGCTTCAGCGATGATGGTATGGCGGCTGAAATCCTGAAGCTGCGTCGCTGGTCGCGCTGGGCTTTTCTGGCCGGCGCCAACCGTTACATTCAGCAGGAGTCGACCTTCTGGCGCCGCAGCCTATGGGAACGCGCGGGAAGCCGGGTGGATGACTCCCGGCGCAGTGCCAGCGATTTCGAATTATGGGTTCGATTCTTCCGCTACGCGGAGTTGTATTCGGTTGACGCGCTGATTGGCGGGTTCCGCTCACATCCCGATTCCCTCGGCCTGCGGAATCTCGCCGAGTGCCATCGCATCCACGAAGAAATTCTTGAGAACGAAATTGCGTCCATGAAAGGCTCTGCGGGGTTGAAGTCCTTCCGCGGACTGGGTTCGTTTCTCAGCAAGATGGGCATGGAAAAGCTGTGGCGCAAGCTGGTGCTGGCCAGCCTTCCAAAACTTGGCGGACGGGGTCGCATGATCCGCTACCGCAAGAATGCCTGGGTCATGGATTAAGTCGAGAACCGGATCTTTGCTAGTTTTTCGCCCTCGAGAAATCCTGCACCACGAATAGTTGCCCGCCGCGCTTGGCCACGCCGATACCGATCGAGTCGACATCGCGATCCAGGATGTTCGCTTTGTGGTTGGGTGAGTGCATAAACTCGGAGTGCGCCGCCTTGACGCTGGCGGCTTGCACCACATTCTCGGAAATCGAGCTGAATCGGGCGCCGGCCTTGGTCGCTCGCGCCGGTAGCGAAGGTTCATTGAGAAAGCGGTGCTCGACGGCGCGCCGCTTCGCCATTTCCTGAGCATGCTTGCGCGCCGCCGCCGCCAGCCCATGGTCCCACTTCAAGGTTCGGAGTCCGGAAGACTTGCGCTCCTGGTTCACCGCGTTATAAAGAGCGTGCTCGGCCGCACTCGATCCTTTTTGCCCCCACGACGAGACCGAGAGCCCAGCTAAGATCAATATCCATACCACGCAGTTCCGAACTACCATTCCATCCTCTAAGCCCCAAACCCGTCAGCCTGGTTGCGAAAGGGCAAAGCAGTTTTCCTGGCGAGCCACGAATTCAACCAGTGATAAACATCGATGAGCGCTCCGTCTACACGCGGAAGTAGTCTGCACGCCAGACCTTGATCGACTTCTTGATATCGCTTTGCGAGAGTTTCTTGGCGAGTGACTGCTTCAACCAGAGCGGGGATTTCGGCGTCGCAGGCAAAACGCAGGCCGACCAGTTGTGCTTCCGTCAGGTCGCCTACCCGGGAGCGCAGAGGATCGGCGAGCAGGCTGACTAACCGCTCGCGCTCTTCCAGGCGGATGATGCGATCCTGCGCCTTGAGCGCGTAGAACCGGGCCTTCACCGTCAGGATCACAATCGCAATCGAAAAAAGGATGAGCCAGCCTGAAAACCAGCTGGGACGCTGAACACAATGAACAATCGCTGCAATCACGGTCAGCAGGATGACCGGCAACGCAAAAAAATGGAAGGGCGGATCCCAGCGAACATGGTTGGCGTAGTTCTGGGGAACGGGATTGGCCATGGCTTCAGTCTCCTCAAAGTGTTGAAGAATTCATTGTGACGGATGTGGCCGCGGAAACGAACGCTGGACGCAGCCGCAAGCGGCTTGGCATAAGGGCCCAAAGCATATCAGGTCAGGCCGGCCCCCCTGGCGACGCGTCGCGCAGGTGCGCGACTCGAGGACGTAAAAACTATCTGACAAATCGCCTTGCCGGAAGCTGATTTTGGCTCGAAGCGCTGTTGCTGTTCACGAAAAGTTAACGCCATTGTAACCGTGGCGTAATACGAGTCGGCTAGTTTGTCTGCGATCGAGCAACGGCCTTGCAAGCACGGGGCCGGAACAATCTCTTCCCGAAGGGTAGACGCGATGAAAAAGAAGGTTGCAACGCTAGGACTGGTAATCACGTTGCTGGCAAGCACGATGTTTGCCGGCGAAGGACCAGTACCCAGGGGCATTCCACATCTGGACCATGTGTTTGTCATCATGATGGAGAACCATGGCTACAGCCAGATCGTGAATAATCCCAACGCACCATTCATCAACAAATACGCGAAGGCTGCCAACTCCGCCACTAACTATTTTGCGGTGGCGCATCCCAGTCTGACGAACTATCTGGAAGTGGTGGGCGGATCGAATTTTGGCGTGCTGAGCGACAACGATCCCGACTTCCACAATGCATCCTGCGTCACCAACCTTGCGTCAGGTGTGGCCGACACGGATAATCCCGCCAGTCCCAACATCTGCCCGATCGCGGGCACGGGAACGGACGCGGCGACACCGGCGGTCGATACGACCAACGAAGTGCAGGGAACGCCCGGCGAAAATAACATCGATGGCGTTCGCTCGATTCCTGCGGCCAACGGGATCGCAGGCAAGACGATCGGGGACCAACTGGTGGCGGCGCGGCGGAGTTGGAAAAGCTATCAGGAGAACCTGCCCATCAGCGGCGCGAACCTCGTCACCTACAGCGACGGTTTTTTCTCGAACCTGACAGACTTCAGCGTAATCACCCCGGCGCTGAACCCTCCCTTGTCGCAGGGCGACGTGGTGAAGCTCTACGCGGCGAAGCATAACCCCTTTGTCTATTTTCGTAGCGTGCAAGAGGGCGGGAATCCGCGCAACAGCTTCAACAATTCTGTCGCCTTCGACGGCGCCAATGGCCTGTACGCCGACCTGGCATCCGGGAACATTCCTTCGTTGGCGTTTATCGCGCCCAATCAGTGCAACGACCAACACGGACGCGGCAACGCGGGCGCATTCTGCAACTTCGATCCCATCAGTGATGGGTCGCAGGCGGGCTTGAACCCGGCGCTCATCTACCAGGGTGATGTCACCGTGCAGCGGTTGGTGACGGCGATCCATAAATCGCCGGCGTGGCGCGAGGGCCGCAACGCCATCGTGTTGCTCTGGGATGAGAACGACTACAGCACGGCGCCGAACACCAACCAGGTGCTGTTAACTGTGGACACCAACTACGGCACGCACGGGCAGGCGAGCGGTCGGTTCTATACCCACTTCTCGCTGCTCAAGTCGCTGGAATCCGCGTTTCGGCTTCCCTGCCTGAATCATGCTTGCGACGCGAATGTGCAGGTAATGACCGATTTGTTTTCGGGTGGCGAGGATCGGTAAGACGGGATGTAGCAGGCGGAAAAACGTGCAGGACAGGGTGCGCGAGAAATCGCGCACCTTTTCGTTATGTCGACGGTACGATGAGCGCCGGGGATGTCTGCATGATCGGCCGACTGCTCAACCACACCACTGGAGACGCAGCAACCGCCAACATTCGAAGCGAGTACAGTTGTTGAGGAATTGGTGGAGCTGACCGGGATCGAACCGGTGGCCTCCTCGTTGCGAACGAGGCGCTCTCCCAGCTGAGCTACAGCCCCACTTCTCGGACAGATTGCCGCGGAATTCAATTCTAGCAGCGACGACTCGGTTCAACCAAACCGCAGGTGCCCTTGAAAATACTCCCGCCAGTGGCCGTTTCGTGGCCGGGCCGCCGGTTCGTCGCGTGCGCCTGCAGAAGCGCTCCGCACGTGGTCCGGGTTCGTGCGCCGAGGGGCCGTCTATAATGGTTCTGTGAGCGCATCGAACTCAGTCCGGCAGATGGCTTCCGCCGATTTTCCTACGCGTTGGGGCAAGTTCCGCATTTACGGGTTCGCCACCACACCCGAAAACGGCGATCAGTCGGCGCGCGAGGAGGCTGTTGCCCTCGTGATGGGCGACGTTACAGGCAAGCCTCCCCTGGTGCGAATCCACTCCCAATGTTTGACCGGGGATGTGTTCGGTTCCCTGCGATGCGATTGCCGCCAGCAGCTCGAGATGGCCCTGTCCATGATTGCCGAGGCAGGCGCGGGCGTTCTCATTTACGAGCAGAAAGAGGGCCGCGGCATCGGCCTCATGGCGAAACTGCAAGCTTATGAACTGCAGGACTCGGGCCTCGATACGGTCGAGGCCAACGAGCGGCTGGGGTTCAAGGCCGACCACCGCGATTTCACATTGCCCGGGGAAATGCTGAAGGCTCTTGGAATTCGCCAGGTCCGTCTGCTTTCGAATAACCCCGACAAGGTTGCCGCCCTGGAACAAGCCGGCGTGCAGGTGCTGGAGCGGGTTCCGTGCGAGGTCGACGCCAGCTCGTATGCTGAAGATTATCTAAAGACCAAGAAAGAGAAGCTCGGGCACCTGTTCACGTCGCGCTAGCGATCGCCGCTGCTCCCGTCTTGCGGCGCGAATTCCGCCGTGCTCTAATCCTGATTCCAATCTACCCATGGCTGGAATTTCCTTGCCAACTCGTCCATCCTCCAGACTCAGTGTGATTGCGTTAGGCCTCGCGCTGATCGGCTCGGCAGCCATGCTGAACTATTACCTGAACTGGTTTCTGCCGCGCGCGCGAGAGGTCAAGGCTGCCAATGGGCTGGTGGGATACTCCTTCGGCGACGATCTGTACACAGTCTGGTACGCCGGGCAAGCCGGGTTACAGGGGCAACGTGATCTTTACGGTCCGGGAGTGATGCACGAGATCCAGATGGGCCTTTACGGCAGGTCCATCGATCCGTCCCGCGCCGGTGATCCCAAGGATTTGCGGATCTTCGGATATCCCGCTTTCACCGAGCTATTGTTCTGGCCATTCAGCCTGTTTTCTTTTGAGTCGGCCCGCCTCGTCTTTCTCCTCATTCAGGCTCCGCTGCTCGTGCTGACAACCGTGCTCTGGATGCGGGCGCTGTCGTGGCGTCCCGACTGGCCCTGGACCGCGGTTGTATTACTGCTGGTGCTCACCAGCTATCCGGCACTCGAGGCTCTTTACGCTGGACAAGTCGGAATATTCGTCGGGTTTGTGCTGGCGGCCTCCATCGTTGCACTGCAAAGGGGCAGGCTGTTGCTCGCCGGGACTCTGATGGCTTTAGGAACGATCAAGCCCCACGTCATGCTGCTTCCGATTCTCTATCTCGGATTGTGGGCTCTGCATGACTGGCGCAGGCGGCGCATGTTCTTCGTGGGCTTGATCTCGACTGAGACTCTACTGGTCGGAAGCGCCCTCCTCGTGTGGCCGCACTGGATTCAGTCATGGATCAATGTGGCCGTGCAATATCACGGCTACACGCCCTCGTCGCTGACCACCCAGATGCTGACTACGTTGGCGGGTGCAGCAGCACGACCCGCTGCCCTCCTCGTCATGGCGGGATTGCTACTGGCCGCGGTCGGGCTCACCTGGAAAAACAGGGCAGTTTCGCCTCACTCTTCGGACTTCTGGTTCACCCTCGGCATTTTGCTGAGTATCACGGTGGGTGTATTGCTTCCCGGGCACGCGGTTTACGACCATTTGATCCTTTTGCCCGGAATTATTCTGCTCGCCACGACGTGGCGAAGACTGCCGGAGAACTGGGCGATGAGAGCCATGTTGATCACTGCGGTTGGAACGCTTGTCTGGCCATGGCTCGCGTCCATCATTCTGATCCCGATTCACTCGCTTCTGGCTCGACGCGAGTTCTATTCGATGTCAATCCTGGCGCTTCCCTTGCGCATGGCCGCAGGACTGCCCTTTATCGTGCTGGCGTTGCTTGCGTTGGCGTATCGGTCGAACGGGCAAATGAAGGACGGGAAACTATCTCTGGAGAGCTCGCTCGAGCACGTACCGTAGATCGGCCTTGTGCTTAGTCGGCAAGTACTCGATCGCAGCTTGGGCCAATGCAACATAGACGTGCCGCGCCCGCGGCAAGCGCCGCAAAACCTCGAGATGCTTTTTGATGGTGGCCGCATCTCCGCGAATGATCGCCCCGCTGAAGCTGCGCGCAGCCCCTTGTTTCGCGTAGTTTTCGATGGTCCTCCGGACAATCGGCGACATCCAGCGGCGCGCCATGGTTCGAGAGATTCCGGCAGCCCCTGCCACCTCCTCGCTGGACGCGAGCAGCGCGGTCACCAGCGGTGACACAAAGGTTCCCCACGCGTGATAGAGCGCCTTATCCTTCTTCGCAATCAGGAAGCTTTCGCCTCCCAACCGCGCGACGATTGTTTTAGCGACCCGAACTGCGTCGCGATCGCCTTCTATAGCGAAACCAACACCTTCAAGTGACGGGGTGACGCCCGCCACGAATGTCATCATCGGATGCACCGACGCGACGCGTGCGCCCCGCTTCCGCAACCCGGCCAACTCATCGCTGCTAAACGCGCCCGAGGAATGCAGCACGACCTTCCCTTCCACTTGCATGCTCGCCACCGACTTCGCACAGCTGGCGATAGCTCCGTCGGGCACGCAGAGCCAGACAAGATCCGCATGCAAGCCGTTCTTTCCAACAATCGCGCTGCGGGCCCCTACGCGCCGGGCCAGCGCCGCAGCTCTTTTGCGGGAATGCTTCGCTGCCCGCGACACGATTTCCGTAATCGAATAACCGGCGGACCCCAGAGAAACCGCGAGCGCAGTCCCAAGCTTGCCCGTTCCCACAATCGCAATTCGGGGACTACGCTTTGTGCCGGTCTTCATCGTGGGCAGCATACCAGCGGTCCGGCTCCTTGCGAAATTTCCTCTGCTACTGAGCGTTCGTCATAGCGGTGCGCCCTCGCTTATATTCTTTTCATGAAGAAGATTTCCCGATCCAAGAAAAAGAGCAGAGCCGCCCGCGTGCTTTCCCGAAAACTGGTGTACAAGGGGCCGGTCTTCTCGGTCACTTCCGAACAGGTCATCGAGCCCTCTGGGGTACGCGCCCTGCGGGAAGTAGTTCGACACACAGGGTCGGTCGTGATTCTGGCGACGCTCGAGGGCCCGGGCGGAGCTCGCGTTCTACTGGAACGCCAGTATCGTCATGCCGCCGGCTCTTACTTGTGGGAACTTCCCGCCGGCCGCATCGATAAGGGCGAAAGAACCTTGGCGGCAGCCAAGCGGGAACTGATCGAGGAAACCGGCTACAAAGCTTCCCGTTGGAAGAAAATATTAAAGTTTTACGCGAGTCCTGGATTTGTGGCCGAGTCCATGACGGTTTTTTGGGCCCGCGACCTGAAGCCGGGACCGGCCCAGCCGGAGGCCGATGAGGTCATTGAACAAGAACTTGTGCCGCTCTCCCAAGCCATTGGTATGGTGACGAACGGAACCATCCGAGACGCCAAGACCATTTGCGGCGTGCTTTGGCTTTCCCACCATATAGATCGGGCAAAATCGGGAAAATAAAGGTCGTTATCTGTGATGTGGCTCCTTGACAGCCCCTACCCCCCGCCGCACAATGTGCCCAGAATTCGGCAGTTAGATCCTCCACTTCCCCGGTCTGTCGAAGTGTGCACTGAACTGCCGGAGGGGGCGCACGTGGAACGAATGAAAGGTACCGTCAAGTGGTTTAATAACGCGAAAGGCTACGGTTTCATCGGTCGTGACGATGGGCCGGACGTCTTCGTGCACTACAGTGCGATTACTTCCGAGGGCTACAAGAGCCTGCAGGAAGGTGACACGGTGGAATTCGAGATCACGCAAGGACAGAAAGGTCCGCAAGCCGCGAACGTCAGCAAGCCTTCTTGAAGTGTTGCCGCCTCGGCAACCCATTACTGCACGTTCGGCCCGACGCCCGATCTGACCACACGCCAACCTCCCCCAAACTGGTCGCGTCTCAGGATAGCCCTGTCTAGCCTCTCAATCCGCCTTCCGCTCCCGCCGCAACTTATTTAATCTGTTTCTTTCCATGGAAAACAAAGCGATCGCTAATTTGCTTTACGAAACCGCCGACCTGCTGGAAATCGACGGGCAGGACTCTTTCCGTATTCGCTCGTATCGCAACGCTGCGCAAGCCATCGAGAACCTGCCGCAACGCATGTCAGACCTGATCGCCGAGCCGAAGAAAGTCCTGGACATTCCCGGTATCGGCAAGGGCATGCTGAACAACCTGCAGGAGCTTTTCAAGAGCGGCCGTCTCGCGCTGCATGCGGAGCTGCTCGAGAAATACCATCCCTCCATGCTGCAGCTGCTCAAGATCCAGGGCCTGGGGCCCAAGACCATCGCGCTGATCTGGAGTGCCTACAAAGTTTCCGACGTCGACGGCGTCGAGAAACTCGCGCGCGCGGGCAAGATTCGCGAACTGCCGCGCATGGGCGAAAAGCACGAACTCAAGCTGATCAAGGCCATCGAAGATTACCGCCGCATCGGCGGGCGGTTCCAGATCGATCACGCCGAAGTTGAGGCCGAGAAACTCACCCAGTACCTCTCCGCGATTTCCGGCATCGACAAGATCACGCCGGCCGGTTCCCTGCGACGAGGGCGGGAAACTGTGGGCGACCTCGACATCCTGGTCACCGGCGCCTGTTGCGTCGACGACGGCCAACGCGCCGATGCCATCCAGCACATCGCACAATACCCGCCCCTGATGGACGTCATCGCCAAAGGCGACAACAAGATCAGCTTTCGCCTGCGCAGCGGAATGCAAGTCGATGTCCGCCTGCTCTCGCCCGCATCTTTCGGCGCGGCCATGCAGTATTTCACCGGTTCAAAGGCCCACAACGTCACCCTGCGCCAGCGCGCCCTGAAGATGGGGTTCACCCTCAGCGAGTACAGCCTGGCCGACCTGAAGACGGAACAACCGGTCGCCGGAGCGACTGAAGAAGAGATCTACGCCAAGCTGAATCTCGACTACATCCCGCCGGAAATGCGCGAGAACCTTGGCGAGATCGATCTGGCCGCCCAGCACAAACTTCCGCAGCTGATCACGGCAAAGGATATTCAGGGCGATGTGCACATGCACACGGTCGAAACCGACGGGCGCAACACTATCGAAGAAATGGCCGAGGCCGCACGGGCGCACGGCTACAAGTACATGGCCATCACCGACCATTCGAAGAACCTCGCCTTCGCGAACGGATTGGACGACCAGCGGGCTCTCGCGCACATCCAGCGCATCCGCGAGGCCGGAAGCCGCACGGAAGGGATAAAGATTTTTGCCGGAATCGAAGTGGATATTCTGGCCGACGGCTCGCTCGATCTTTCCGATGAAGTGCTCAGCCAGATGGATATCGTTATCGCCAGCGTGCACTCGCACTTCAATCAGGAACGCGACCAGATGACCGAGCGCCTGCTGAAAGCGATCTCGAACCCGAACACGTCGATTCTGGGACACCCGACCGGGCGCCAACTCCTGCGCCGCGATGAGTATCCCTTCGACATGGACGCGATCCTGAAGACGGCCGCCAGGAATAAGGTTGCGATGGAGCTGAACGCTTACCCTGACCGCCTCGACCTTAACGACGTTCATCTTCGGCAATCGAAGGAACATCACGTGAAGATCGTCATCAATACCGACGCGCACCACACGTCGCACCTCAGCAAGATTCGATTCGGAATTCTGCAGGCCCGGCGGGCATGGCTCACGAAGGAAGATGTTTTGAACACGCTGCCGGCGGAGAAGTTCGCCAGGGCGATGAAGCATGACTGGTGAGCAAACCGGCTGGGAAGAAAACCAATACAAGGCGAGAGCTACAAGAGAACGCTGACCACGCCGGTGCCGATCAGGGCGATTGCCCACACCAGGTCCAGATTGACCCAGGCCTTCCGCAATATTGCGACGCCGAACTTCTCAAACACCAGTAGCGCGACCAGGGTTGTGATCGCCAGATAGCCGATCGCGTGGAGCGCAGTCGCCAGCAATGCAGTCGCCGGGGTTGCGCCCTGCATTGCCATTCCATGATGAGTCTCGTGGGCCGAGGCGGGCATGGCCATCCCGAGGAACAGCGGGACCACCATCAGACCCGCGCCGTGAGCGGACGCCATGAGGAATGACCACCATGTGAGGCCCCCTTTGCTGACCCGCATGCTTGCCCAACTTGGATGGCGGTGACGAAACAAGCGGCTAGCGCCAAACGAAACAAGGATCGCGGCCACGATCCAGCGCACCCATTGCAGCGGCATCGCCGCGCCCGCCATCATGGCGAGCGCAATGGCTGCCGCTACCGCCAGGGCATGACCCGCACCCAGCGGCAGCAGCGCGCTGAGGACAGCGCCGCGGCGACGCTCTTGCAGTCCGAGCGCCACCGCGAACAACCAGCCCATGCCGGGATTCATTCCGTGGAAGGCTCCCAGTCCCAACAGCGCCGCCCACGAACTCGTCATGTCTCCCATTTCAAAGCTCAGGAGAAGCAGTAGGAATCGGAAGATGCGTCGCCACCCTCAAGATGTACCTGGTGTGGACGAAACTTCTCCATTTCGAGGAATAGCTTGGGATCGAGGCGCATGCCGCCATTGGCATCCGTGTCAATCTTCGCCATCCATCCGCGAATGCCGTCGGGATAAAACTGCTCGTCCCAGGTGTGATAGAGCGAGTTCGTCACGTACACGCGCTTGCCGTCCCGGCTGATCTCAACCATCTGGGGCGCGCCATTCAGCGGCTTCCCCTGATTTTTCGGATGCGGATTCTTCTTCACGATCCCACCCAGGGTTACAGTACCGGTCAGTACAGGATTGAACGGATCGGAAACGTTGTACTGGCGCAACTCGCCAGTGCCCCAGCACGAGACGTACAGGAAGCGATCGTCGAGCGAAAGATTGATGTCGGTCACCAGGGGCGGCACTGCCTTGAAGCCCTTCAACAACGGCGGCAGCGTGTCGGGATCGGCGGGCTCGGCGGGAATCTCAATCACCTTGCGAATCTTCCAAGCGCCATTCCCATTGCTGCCCTCGCGGTACCAGACCCAGATCGACGACGACAGATCTTTCAGCGAGGTCACCACTCCCACGAATCCGTAGGTCTTGTTGGGATCGTGTGATGGACGCAGTTCCAGCACCATCTGGTACTCCGGGCCTAAGTCCATGGTCTGCTGGTGGCGGCGCTTGTGCAGATCCCAGCGATGGAGCGCGTGACCGTATTTGCCCGCGAGCAAGAGCTCGGGATTCACGCCGTCCTCCACCATCGAAGGCGTTCCCCATTCGCTGGTAATCATGGTGTCGTGACCGAGATGCCACCAGAAGTCGTACGCCAGATACTGCGGTCCACGGTCGGCTTCCCAGGCGCCTTTGATGTCGAAGGTCTCGGGATCGATCATGAGAATGCCACCCGGCCCGTTGCCGTCGACCGATCCGAGCGCGTTCAGATAAATGCCGTCGGGTCCGCAATGCGCGGTGTGCGGCCGGCTATAGCCGGATTTCTTTTTCACTTCTTCCGGCTCGATGACCTTCACGATTTTCGGATTTCGCGGGTCGGCCTTGGTATCGAGAATATGGATCCGCGACGACCGCATCCCGGGCACGACCAGATAGCGACGTTCCATGTGCGGATGCGGCGAATGCGGGCACAAGCAGGAACTACAGGCGTTCCATCCGAAGTGATGCAATTCGTCGCCCGCGTTCGGCATGTCCACGCGGCTCACAATGTTGCCGTAAGTTGTCGATGCCGGGTCGAGGTCCACAACTGCCATGGCATCGGTTCCGTCATTAGTGGTGGGATTCAGCATGGCAACGTAAGCCAACTTCTCGGGCGCGGCTGCCATTGCCGCCTTTGCTGAAGTATAAAAAGTCTGGTCAGGAAGTAGCTTCGCCATATGAGAGTTCTCCCATTTCAGTTGGATGTAATGGCCCCACAAAAAGCGCTAGAATAGCGAGCAACTTGGGGTGATCTGAGCGCTTCGCGTCTGTCTGATCTGGGCACTATACTCCAACGAAACCTGTCCCCATTGTTTGTTTTTTGTTACTTTTTTCTGACTACTATGCCGGATGGTAGCTCGCGTTATGAATTCGCAGGCTTTGAGTTAGACGTTCCGGAGCGCCGGCTGCTGCGCGACGGCGTGGAGGTCGACTTGGCGCCCAAAGCCTTCGATACTTTGCGCCTGCTCGTCGAAAACGCCGGGCACCTGATGACCAAAGAGGAGTTGCTGCGCCGTCTTTGGCCCGACACTGCGGTGGAGGAAAATAACCTCAACAAAAACATTTCTGTGCTTCGGAAGGTGCTCGACCAGTCATCCACTTCCCAGTCATTCATTGAGACGGTGCCTCGGGCCGGCTACCGCTTTGTAGCCGCGGTTACGGAGATGGCTGCGCCGCGCGTTTCCGAACCGCGACCCGCGGTGTCCCGCCCGACATCTCTTTCGCGTCAGGAAATTCGTTTCTGCACGACCGCAGACTCCGTGCGCATCGCATACGCTCGCGTCGGGTCAGGATATCCGTTGGTGAAAGCAGCGAACTGGCTCAATCATTTGGATTTTGAATGGGAGAGCCCGCTCTGGCAGCACTGGATTAACGAGTTGACCAGGCATCACACCTTCATTCGCTACGACGAGCGCGGGAATGGATTGTCAGACTGGAAAGTGGACGACGTCTCATTCGAAGCGTGGGTTCATGATCTGGAGACGGTGGTGGAAGCCTCGGGAGTGGGGCGGTTTGCTTTGTTCGGACTTTCCCAGGGCGGTGCTGTCGCCATAGCATATGCCGCACGCCATCCCGAACGGGTCAGTCACCTGATTTTATGCGGCGCTTATTCCCGGGGCTTCCATCACCGGGGACACCCTGAAGCCCTTGCGGCGCGTCATGCCCTTGAGACGTTGGTGAAATTGGATTGGGGCAAAAGCAATCCCGCATTCTCGGCGATGTTTACCAGCCTTTACATTTCGGAAAATGCCTCGCTTGACCACCAGCGCTGGCTCAATGATCTGCAGCGTGTTTCCACGACTCCCGCGAATGCCGCTCGCATTATGGAGGCCTGCGATGCGATCAATGTGCGCCATTTGCTGCCGGCCCTTAAGGTTCCAACGCTGGTATTCCACAGTGATCGCGACCGGGCGGTCCCGCCGGAAGAAGGACGTATCATCGCCGCAGAAATTCCGCATGCGAGGTTTGTTCCTCTCTCCAGCCCAAATCATCTCTTGCTGGAGGAAGAACCGGCCTGGCAGGTATTCCTCCAGGAACTGGGACACTTTCTGGGTTGGAAGACTTCCGAGGCGGGGGTAGGAGTTTCAGACCAAAGCCTGGTGGGCTGAGGCAACACGCGCTGGTTCAGCGAGAGGGCGCACGTTGCGTGTTTCGCGGGTGCCCGGAAGATCGAGACTCTGCCCCGAAAGAACGAAGTGCTGCCGGCAGGCGCGCAAATTCCGGTCCGCAGTCTCTCCCGCGGATTCAAGGAAGCGTGTCACGAAACGTCGTGACGCGCTCCTTTACCGCTACTCTTTTCCGGCCGGCGGGTCGTGATCGTCCAACGCCGACTTGAAGCCGCGAATGCCCTCGCCCAGGCTCTTCCCAAGGCCAGCCAATTTGCTGGGTCCAAAAATGAGAAGGCCGATCGCCAGTACAATCAGCAATTCCGGAATACCGATCTTTCCACCGAACATAACTCCTCTTTCTATTTGCTGAAGTTCAGGACAAGCCCCGGCCGCAAGAAGCGGGACTCAGTGCTCTACTCGATCACCAATGGCCGCATCGGCCTCGGTGTGCAGCCCGTCTTGAAATCCATATTTTTGAAACGGGCCCGGGATTCGCGTCGCATCAGCAATTGGGCCTGGGGGGAAACTGCTGCAACGCTAGGCGAGTTTTATAAAACATTGGGTCTCCCGGCGGTGATCACAGACACGACGGTCCGTGATTCTAATCACAAAGGGATGAGAAACCTTGGGAAGAGTCTGAAGAAGTACGATGGAAGGAATGCCCCAAAGCGGCGAACGTCCCGGACTCAGGTTCGAGTCGCGGGGCGCTCGTCTCGAACAGCTCCCCCAAGAGCGCTGCTCGCGGCCAATGTAAGGCGCTTTGGTTGCGCGGGCAAATGACCTCTATCACAATGCAGCGTGTTTTGGATCACTTCCGGCAAGTGCAGCAAGCGCATATTTTTGGCTCGCATGCATTGCACCCTGGAATCCCGCGTCGAGTCCCTGCTGACCGAACTGGACTCTGCTCCTCTGTCCGCTGACAATAAATCCCAGACCCGGCGGTCTGAAATCCTGGAAGAGATTCTTCAGCTGATCGCGGTTTCGATCGCTGCGCAACGCAAGGCTGAAGCCGGTCGGTGGGTGTGAGCGGGCGATCTTCTAGTCGATGACAAGCGCTGCCTCCGACTCCACGGCTGCGCGCCGCCGAACCTGCGATTTTGGCTGCCATGAACAGCATGGCTCTTCCGCGAACATGTCGCCGCTCAGGGCATAGGCGCGCGCTCGCGATCCCCCGCATACTTGCCGAAACTCGCAGATCCCGCACTTACCTTTCAGATTGGCGCTCTCACGCAGCGATGTGAACAGAGGCGAATGCCGGTACAGATCGCTCAGGGATTGTTGCCTCACGTTCCCGGCTGAAACCGGCAGAAAACCGGGAGGCCAAGAAAAAGGCCCGACGTTTGCGGTCGGGCCGGGTGAATTGTGGAAGGGTGTCCCTTCCAAGCTTCGCTTGGGCGAGGATTTTTCACGCAACCTCGCCTATCTGTGCAATGCGAGTTCTTCCTCTTCGCGAACCTCCCATTGCCCTTCGTTCACAAATCCGCGATCGTCATAGGAGTGCCCGGTAACCAGGCCAAGCACGAACCAGCCCAATACCAGCGCGCCCAGCGCGAAGATGCTGTCGCCGATCATGCGCATCCAGCGCAACTGGTTCATCCCGCTGGAATGCAGGAACTCCGCCGAACGGGCATACCAGGTGCCGTATTCGACCGAGGCCCAGGCTTGCATGAGCCCGATGGGAAGCACGCTGATCAACACCATCAACGCGAGGCCGATGTTAATAGCCCAGAACGAGAAGGCGAGCGGCCCGTTCTTCCACGCCTTTCCCGGACGCAGAGCCCGCAGGCAGAACAGCATCAGCCCGAGGCCGAGCATCCCGTACACACCAAACAGTGCTGTGTGACCATGCACCGGAGTCGTGTTCAGGCCCTGCATGTAGTACAGCGCGATGGGCGGGTTGATCAGAAAACCGAACAACCCCGCTCCCACGAAATTCCAGAATGCGACCGCCACGAAAAAGTAAATCGGCCACTTGTAGGCGGTGACCCAGATGTGTTGCTGGCGTGATCGCGCCAGCCGGATGTTCTCCCAGGCCTCGAAGCCAATCAGCACGAGCGGAACCACCTCGAGCGCGCTGAACACCGACCCCAAGCCAAGCACGATGCTGGGCGTCCCGGCAAAGTACAGGTGGTGGAAGGTTCCGATAATTCCACCCGAAAGGAATACGACGGTCGAGAACAGCACGGCTCGCGTCGCAGTTGTGACCGAGAGCAGTTTCAGGCGCGTCAGCAGGAACGCGATTACCACGGTGGCGAACACTTCAAAGAAGCCTTCAACCCACAGGTGCACCACCCACCAGCGCCAGTATTCGGCCGTTACGAGATTGCTGCGCTGCCCATACATCAAGCCCGCTGCGTAGAACAGCGGAATTGCGATGCTGGAAATCAGGAACATCGTCAACAGCGACCGATTTTCATCCCCGCGAGCCAGCGCCGGGCGCAACGCACGCCACATCAGCCACAGCCAGAAGACCAGCCCGCCGAACAGGAGAATCTGCCACACTCGGCCCAGGTCCACGTACTCGTAACCCTGCGTTCCCAGCCAGAACCACAGGTTGCCCAGCTTGTGCTGGATGCTGAGCCACTCGCCGGCCAGCGACCCGACCACTACAAAGATGAGAGCGCCGAACAGTACATTCACTCCCAGCCGCTGTCCCTTGGGCTCCGCGCCGCTGACGGCTGGAGCAACGTACAGCCCGGTGGCCAGCCACGAGGTCGCAATCCAGAAAATTCCGATCTGCAAATGCCACGTGCGGGTCACACTGTAGGGAAGCCATCGCGCCAGGGGAATTCCATAAAAACTGGAACCCTCCACGCCATAGTGGGCGGTGATTGCCCCCAGCGCTACTTGCACCACCCACAGGGCGGCGACCACGAAGAAGTATTTGATGGTGGCGCGTTGCGACGGCGTAGGACTGAGTCCAAGCAACGGGTCCGACTTCGGCAACAATTCCTCCGCCACCGTTCTGGGCTGAGATCCGAAATACCAGACCATGCCGCCCACTCCGCCCAGCAGCAGCACGAAGCTGATGATGCTCCATACCATGGTAGCCGCGGTCGGCTCATTCCCGATCAAAGGCTCATGTGGCCAGTTCTGCGTATACGTCACATCGCTGCCTGGCCGATTGGTCGATGCGGCCCACGACGTCCACCAGAAGAATGCGCTCATCTGGCGCAACTTCTCCGGATCGCTGAGGGCGTTCGCCTGGATCGCATATTCGTTGCGGCCCCGCGTGAATATGTCCGCGTAATATTGCTCCAGTCCCTCGAACGCGGCAGCGCGCATCGGATCGACCGTAATCGTTCCGGTCGCGGCGTCGTAGGTGTTTCGCCGCATGATTCCCTTCAGGCGTGCCTGCAACGCCGCCTGCTGCTCCGCACCGAGCGCAGCATAGTTACTTGCGCCCGAGTCGGCAGCCCACCGATCCAGTATCAGCACGCATTCCCGATGCAGCCAGTCCGCCGTCCAGTCGGGAGCAATGTACGATCCGTGTCCCCAGATGGTGCCGACTTCCTGTCCTCCGATCGACTGCCAGGCTCCCTGCCCGTCTTGGATATCGCTGCCCGCAAACAGCACGTGTCCGTCGCTCGCCACCACCTGAGATGGAATCGGGGGAGCATTGTTAAGCACCTTGACGCCCACCCCGCCCAGCACGGCAAATGAAATCACCAGCACCAGGCCCAGAGCGATCCACAGTTTTCGATAAGACATAAATGACGCCCCTCCTTTTCTAGAAGTTTTCCGAAGCCCCGGGAGTTTTATATCGCAATACGAGGCATGTTACTCCCCGGCCGCCGGGATTCCAGTCAAGACTTGCAGCGAATGAATGCGTGTGCCCGAACATTGCGCTGGCAGCCGCTCACCCTATGGGACAACCGGATTGGCTATTTGCTTCCTCGTTCCATAGCCAGCGCACGCGGAAAAAGGATATTGTTCTCGAGATGAATATGCCGGTGCAGATCGGCTTCAAACTCGCCCAGCGCCTGGTAGAGCGTCCGGTAGCTGACGCAAGCCTCCGCGGGAGCCGTGTATTCCTTGGTCGCTTTGCGCATGGCGCGCAGCGCGGCGCCGGCCGAATCATGCTCGTGTTCCATCATGAAGATCGGATTCTGCACGGTACCGAAAGGTGGCGGCACCACCGGGGCTTTTTCCAACACCGATTCCTCCATCCGGATCAGGTGCGGGAACAACACCATTTCTTCCTTCATCAGGTGGTGGGTGAGTTCCTGCGCTAAGCCTTGGAAGATCGAGCGCACTTCGAGCAATTCCGGGTGGTTCTTCCCGTGAACGGAGCACACCTTGTCAAACAGCGGTCCAAGTCGCTCGATTTCTGCCCGCGTGAATTTGTGGTGAGTGCTTCTAATGTGTGCGATTAATTCCGAAAGCGGCTCTTGTCCCCAGTTCCGTTCTATCTGGGAAGTCCTCGAGGCCTGTTCGGCCATCTCGAGCGAGTCCAGTACTTCATCAATATTCAGGTGGGCAAGCTGGCACGCCTGCTCCAGCGATTTGCCGCCACCGCAGCAATAATCAATGCCCAGGCGCTCAAATACCCGCGCCGCCGCGGGATTTTCCAGTGCCACTTCCCCAACCGTCTTCGTCATCGTCTGGCTCATCTCATCCTCCCAACGCCCACATCCTGATGGAGTGATCGCGTCTGATGATGGAAGACTATCGACTCGCTCAGAGCATTCCGATGACTTTTGTCACACCTTGGAAGAATTGAAGAAACATCAGGAGGATGGCCTGATCGAAGGCCCCACCTTGCGGAAACAACCTCGAATTCTTGTCATTCCAACCCGCAAGCGCGGTGAGCCACGGGCATCCGCTTCACACTCGCACAAAACGCGCTACCCCGCCTGCAAGTCCTCTTCCAGCGCCTTCGTGTTGCACAGGACCACGCTGCGCCCGTCCATCTTGATCAGACCCTCCGCCTGCAGGCGCGACAAATTCCGCGAAACCAACTCCCGCACCGTGCCGATCTGCGACGCCAATTCCTGGTTGCTCACCGGCAAAGTCACCTCCACGCCCTGCGCCGTCTTCTTCCCTTCTTTCTGCGCGAGCCGCAGTAGAAACGCCGCCAGCCGGTGCCGAACGGTGGTAAAAGAAAGCTCTTCGATGATCCCCACCAGCCTGCGCAGCCGCGCGCCCACCACGCGCAACACCTTCAGCGCGACCGTGGGATGTGCCAGGCACAACGCCTGGAAATCCTGCTTGCTCACGAACAGCAGCGTCGCTTCGTCAATCGCCACCACCGAGGCGGGATAGTTCCCGCCATCAAACACGGGTAACTCCGCAACCGAGCTGCCCGGGCCTTCAATGCTCAGCACCTGCTCGCGCCCGCCAGCCGAGCTTTTGAATATCCGCACATGCCCTTCCGCCACCACGTACAGTCCCGTACACGCTTCGCCTTCGCCGAACACCATCTGTCCGGCGGAGTAACGGCGGGGCACGGCGCGCTGGGACACAAATCCCAACTCATCGTCTGCGAGGCTAGAAAAAATAGGAACTTTGGAGAGTATCTGTCCGGGACTTACATCTTGATCGGGCACGCCGGCTATTGTAGCCGAGGCTCAAGATGCGGAATTGGCGGAAAAGCCGGGCCGCTCTCCAATCAAACGAGCGGCCCGTGCAGTCGGATTATTCCGGATCGCCCGGATCGTTAAACAGCACTGTCAACTTGATGCTACCGTGGCCGAATTGCGGAAAATTCGGTTTCGTCGGATCTCCGGGATCAAGGGTCGAGGCCGTATCGTCCGGCGGGAACAGCACCAGCGAATTCAGGTAAGCCTGCAAGGCGGCCGACTTGCGCGGCGATAACGCCGCGTAAGCATCGCGGGATGCCTGGGATTCTCCGCCGTGCCGCAGGATCACATCATCCAGGGTAATGCTGCGCCCGTCATGTCCGTAAGGAGCCGTCGAACCCACTCCCCACAGCGGACGCGTCATGAACATCGTCTGCATCGTGCCGTCCCAGTTGCGCTCGTAAAACTGCGGGCCCACATCGTGGCGCTTGAAATCGGTCAGTAAGTCCTTCACGACAAAAGAGCCGGCCGCCGGCAACTTCATCGGCGGTAAACCGCTCCCATCGTCCTGGACCACGATCAGCGGAGTGGCGGTCGCAAACAGGCTGTTGAAGATACCGCGCACCGGGTCGTAAACCGTTTCCAGATCCGCGACTCGCCGATCGTGATTGACGGTCAGGTTCAGCACGTGGCACGAGGCACAACCGATCCGGTTAAATACTTCGCGGCCTGTTTCGGTTGCGTCATTCTGCTGTCCATGGCCGGGCTTGAAGTAGTTCAGCAGGTAAAACTCCAGGTGATCGACCACCGCCGGGTCCACCTCGTTGCCGTTCTGCGGATCCTGCGCGGGTGGTGGAGTGATTTTGTCGAGGGAGCCGTCCAGCACCATTCCCGACGGTGTGACCACCCGTCCTCCCGCACTCGCCGTCAGAAGATCGGGATCGCTCGAGGCTTCGAGCCCCATTTCGTTGTGCAGCGCGCCCACAATGAACCGCCGGATGGAGAACTCGCTGCCCTCGGCGAAGAACGGCTTCACGCGCAGGTCCGGATCCACGCCAGATATTTTCGATATATCCACCGAACCATCGACATGCGCCGTAATGGAGCCGTAGTCAATTCCCTTGCTCCTGAGAGGCAAAGTGACAGGTCGCCGCATCTGCGCCGCCCGGACGATTGCCATGTTCCGGGTATTGCGCAAATCCGTCGTGATCTCATCGGCCAGCATTTCCCGCAGACCCAGACCAAACAGGTGCGGAGCATCCCGGCTGTCGGGTCGCGATACCACGTTGCCTCCCACCCCAGCCGATCCGCGAGGCCGCCCGTGGCACAAGGCGCAGCTATCCGCCAGCCCCGCCCCGATTGCGTTGTTGCTATTAATATCCCCGGCGCCGTCGCTTTCATTCGGACCCTGCCCCTGCGCGTGCGTAAATTTCCTCTGAAACAGTTGCCGGCCCCGCCGGATCGAACGATAGGGGTCGTGCGCGATCATGCACATCGACGATCCCAGCATCGTCAAATTTCCCCGCCCCGGCCCGACCTCGTCTTGCAACGACTTGTTGATACCGGCCTTGGCAACGTTTGGCGCCTGGTTGTTGTCGATCATCTGGGCTGGAGCAACCGTCGCCATCAACAGACCGGCCGCCATCACAAAAGACAGACCTCTCCCGCAAACTGCCATACACCCTCCGACATACCCTGATTGGCTTCCTATCGAAGTCGCGCGGGGAAGAGCGCGGCCTTCGTATAGGGTTGGTGACATTTTGCCTAAAATCGTTTCTATCCCCAATAGCGAACGTCTTAAGATCGTCTTAAGTCTCCTGCAGACAGCGTAAATAAAAGAAAACAGTTGGGGATTTCCACACCTCCGGACCCAGTTGGCAGGTGAGGGCCGCCATCCTGGGGCCGGGCTAGGGCGTGGCGTCGGAAAGTACCACCTCAGCTTCTTCGGTCAAATTGTGAACAGCTTCAAAGCTTTACATCCGCGCGATCATAAATCTCCCGCCAGCCCATTTCGGAGCAACCACAAAGCTCCGGCTGCGGACTCCCGGCCATCTTCCTTTCAAGTCGGTCCAGTTAAACGGAAAGCCGTGGTCACAATTCAACGCCAGCGAGGAGACCAACACCATCCCGCCCAACACGGCCAGCCTGGTGAAAGTCATCGCGGAATACTAAGGAGCACCCGTTTTCAGCGATCGTCTCAGGTTCATGAATCACAGACCCGCCTGTCCACCATCGCTATAATTCGGGGGCCATGCGTTTTCGCCTCCGTTCCATCGGAACGGTTCTTCTATTCTTTTGCCTGCAAGCGGCGGGCGCCGCTGTCTCCGGCGCGTGGACCGGCACCCTCTACGACGCACGCAATCATCCCGTTGCCGCCGCTACCCTGACGCTGACCAGCGTTTCCGGCGGTCCCTCATACAGTGTCACAACCAAAACCACGGGCGAGTTCGTTTTTCCCAGCCTGGCTCCGGCCACGTATGAGATCTCCGTTTCCACCTCGGCCGCACACTTCAAATCGGCGACCAACATTGCAATCAGCGACGGCGCCAAACTCATTTCCGACCTCGCGCTCTCGGCTCCCGACCGAGCCCTCGTCTCCCAACAGGAGCAGACCTCCACCGCGCCCCAGGCCAGCGGCGGAGAACGCCTTTCCGCATCGAAGGTTTCCAGCCTGCCGCTCAACTCCCGCGACTTCAGCAAGCTCCTTCTCCTCGCTGCCGGAACCATGACCGACGCCAACGGCGCCGCCAACTTCACGCAGCAGTTCGCGGTCAACGGCCAGCGCGGTTCCACCACCGTCTTCGCCATGGACGGCGTCGACACCACCGACCCCGAGATGGGGGGCGCCACCTTCTCCAACTTCAACGTCGACGCCATCCAGGAAGTCGAGTCCAGTTCCGGTGTCATGCCTGCCGAAATTGGTCACGGAGCCGCCGGATTCACCAACGTCATCACGCGCACCGGCACCAACAGCCTCCACGGCAGCGTCTTTGAATTCTTCCGCAACGCCTCGCTCGACGCGCGCAACTATTTCGACAAGGTTGGCCTCGACCGTCGCCGCATCCCACCTTTCATCCGCAACGAATTCGGCGGCACCGTCGGCGGCCCGGTCGAGCTCCCCCATCTCTACGATGGCCGCGACCGCACCTACTTCGTCGGCGAGTACCAGGGCTTTCGCCAGATTCTCGGAACCACCCAGGTGTTCCCGGTTCCCACCGCCGACGAGCGCAACGGAATCGTGACCGTGTGCTTTCCCAACGGAACAAACCCGTGCATTCCCGATACCCTCACCGTTCCGGTCGCCGCCGCGGTCCAGCCGATTCTCGATGCCTACCCTCTGCCCAATGATCCCGCCGGACCTTACGGCGCCCGCACCTTCGCCACGTCGTCCAAGGTCACGACCGTAACCGATCAGTTTTCCATCCGAGTCGACCACCGTATCTCGCACAAAGCCCAACTATTCACACGCTTCAGCCTGAACCAGGTGACCGGACCGGTGACCAATCCCGATCAGACCGCCCTCGATCCCAGCTTTGCCATCCAGTTCTTCGATCATCAGCGCAACGCCGGCGTGAGTTACACACGAACCTTCAGCCCGCACCTGACCTCGCAAACTTCCTTCGGGTACATTCGCAGCACGCCGTTCTTTCCTGCGGCCAATCACACCCAGCCGGCAATCCAGTTCGGCGACGGATTGCTCTCCGCTTATGGCGCGCCTGCCGGGTCCATTTTCGGATCGTATTCCAATCTTTATCAGCTCAAGCACGACATGACCGGCATCCGCGGCGCGCACACCTTTAAGTGGGGAGTCGAGATCCGCGTGAACCGCGATTCGACTATCTTCGGCATCACTCCCAACGGCGCTTATTCGTTTGGAGGCGGCACGGCCTACTCTCCGGTCGCAATCCCTTCCGCCAGCGGCACGCACAATATCAAGGTCGGCGATCCCCTGCCTGACTCCATCACCGGACTGCTCACGGCCACGCCCTACTCGTACAACATCGTCGTTCCCGCCGCATTTACTCCCATTGGCAACAAGTTCGACGAAGCCGGCGTGCGCCGCGAAGCCTACAACTTCTATTTTCAGGACGCGTGGAAAGCTACGCCGCGTCTCTCGATTTCCTACGGCCTCCGCTACGAAGTGAACACCCGCATCCACGAGGCGACCCGGCGCACTTCCCTGCCTTTCTTCTACGATGCGAACGGCAAGTCCACCTCGTACCGGAATCACAAGGCGAAGCAAACCTTCGTGGTGAATCCGCAGCCTCCATACGACAAGGATTGGCGAGGGTGGGGGCCGCGCGCCGCCATTGACTACTCGCTATCGAACCACACGGTGTTGCACGCGGGCGCTGCTCTCACCACCCGGCTTTCCAACTTGTGGCAGGAAAATTCCCTCACGGCGTCCATCCCGTTCGTCTTTAATCCATATTTCACCGCCCAGCCCGGGATCCCCGTACCGTTCACCAATTCCGTCGTGCAGGAGGTGCTCCCGCCCGCTTACGACGTGAACGGCAATCTGATTTTCCCGAATGAGCGAAGCACCGATGCCAGGCCAAATACGGTTATGGATCTGGCCCGCTTCCAGGACGAAGTCGCCGCGCTCACGCCCGGCCACCAACCCCAGTTGCCGGTCGTGTACGGGATCGCAAAAAACTTTCGCAATGGGATGATCGCCAGTTATACGGCAGGAATCGATCACGACTTCCGCGACTTCAAAGCCAGCGCTTCTTACGTCGGGACCACCGGCATCCACCTGCCTTCGATGTTCAACCCAAACAGTTACACAGGCGCCGATCCTGAGTTCGCCCCTTTCACCGAGTTCGACTCTGCCGGCAATCGGATTGGAGGCCTTGGCCAGGAGACCCTCGTCACCGCCGATTCGCACTCCACCTACCACGCCCTGCAGATGAGCCTTGCCAAAAACTCCGCGCGCGCCGGGCTCGGCTTGCAGGTGAGCTACACGTTTTCAAAGTCGATTGACGACACCAGTTCCGTCCTCGGGGGTTCGATCGCAGGAGCGGGCGTCGTTCTGCAGACACCACCTCAGGATCCCTGGAACCCAAGCGCTGAAAAAGGTCTGTCGACCTTTGATGTCGCTCACGTCTTCACCGCGAGTTGGATCCAGTTGTTGCCGTTCGATCGCGTGGGATTCTTGCGTCCGCTGGGCAAGACCCTCACGGCGGGATGGCAATTCCTGAATATCACGACCTTGATGAGCGGCTCGCCATTCACCGTTTACTCCGGCGTTCAGCAGACCGGCGCCGGCGCCGGCGGTACCGATCGCCCCGACCTGGTTTCAAACCCTCAGTTTTCCACCAGCCGCGCCGTGCGCAGCGATTACTTCGGGCGCGGCGACAACAACGCATCCTTCTTCAGCATCCCCATCAACCTGCCCGACGGCACCGGCCCGAACCACGGCCGCTTCGGAAGCCTGGGCCGCAGCACCTTTCGAGGCCCCGCTTTCCATAATTTCGACATCGCCCTGATTAAAGACACCCCGTTCGGTCGCCGCGCCAACTCCGAATTCGGCACCGTCGAATTCCGCGCGGAATTTTTCAACGTCTTCAACATCGTGAACTTCAGCCTCCCCTCCAACATCGTCCGCGGCAGCGGCTTTGGCCTGATCAGTAAGACCGCGAGTTCCTCCCGGCAGATCCAGTTTTCGGTGAAGCTGATCTTCTAGGTCAAATCGATCTCAGGCACAGGTAGGCTCAATCGATCGTAAGCACGGCGCGGCGTTCGTAACATCGACCATCCGCAGCACCGGGTGGGTGCATAAGAACCAGACCGAGGGTGCCCCGTCCAAGCTCCGCTTGGGCGGGGATTTTAAGGTGCACAAAGTTCAAGCATTCATTCGCACAGATAACCGCCAGCCGCGGCAGCGGTGGCAGTCATTAGCCCAGCGCGTAAGCGCTGGGTACGGCAGCTAAATCAGGAGAGTCCCGGAGGGACGACACAAACGCGGGGCGGGCGTAAGCCCGCGAGCTGTCAAAAATCGTGAACTCCACTTGCATGCAGGAAAACCCCGATTGCCTCGCCCATCTCTCCCATGCAAACTGCTTGGACAATTTGATCCCCAGGGAGAGAACCGATGCGAATTGTGACCTTGGCATTGCTCCTACTAATGATCGCGTCCCCAACCGCGACCGTTTTCTCAAGCGCCCCGCCGCAAGACGTGCCTGCCGAAGTCGACGCCGCCCGTCGTGCCCTGCAAGGCGCCCGCAACGACCTCGAACACGCCGGCGGAAAATGGGGTGGACACCGCGTGGCCGCCATGAAACACATCGACGAAGCCATCGGAGAGTTGAATCAAGCAGAAAAGTTCGCGCACGAACATCACGACATCAAGTAGAGGCGGATAACTGCCACCCTTTCGCACAGCAAGCGACTGGGTGCTGTGTCTCGCCCATGACGCACCCGACTCGTCGCGCAACCTCGCGAAAGCGGAGCCTCGTCATCACCCAGCCTATAGGGATGCCTCGAACCCGTTTTGCGGACAAACTGCCAACCACGTCTGGGACTTTTCCGCTCATCCCGCGTAAAATCCCCAGACGAGACTTCCATGCCCGATGAAACTCCCAAACCTCCGGCCTCGGATCCGACACCCCCAAAAACTCCCGGCCTCGATATCGGCCCCGGCGTGGGCATCAATGTCACGCAAGACATGGCCACGCCCGAGCGCAGCCTCCCGCCCGCAAAAATTGTCCTGATTGCGCTCGCCGGACTTGCCGTCGTGCTCGCCATCTATGGATTCGTGGGGCGCGCGAAACCGCAAGGCGCGGGTGCCATCGACAACATCGCCGCCGTCGAAATTCCCAATCAGAATGCCATGCTCGTGGCACTCACGGTGACGCTGCATAACAGCGGAGAAAAACCTCTCTGGATCCATAACATCGAAGGAAAACTGAAAACTGCTTCGGAGGAATATTCGGACGATGCCGCGTCTGCGGTCGACTTCGATCGCTACTTTCAGGCATTCCCCGCGCTCAAACAAAATTCGCAAGCCGCACTGATGCCCGAAACAAAGATTCTTCCCGGCAGTGAAGCGCGCGGCACTGTGATCGTCAGCTTTCCAGTAACGCAACCAGTCTTTGACCAGCGCAAATCGATCAGCGTCGTGATCCATCCCTACGACCAGCCGCTTCCCGTAGTGTTGACGAAATAAGCGGCCCAGCCTGCGCCCAAATGAACGGCGCAGCGTCCTAACTGGCGCGTTATCCTGCACTTGCCATTTTGGGAATTAGCTGAGAGATATTCTTTGATCGCACGAGTGTTCCACGTGGAACATAACGACGATTTGCGCCGCCGGAACTCTATTGCTTCTTCTGAAGGCGCGTCGTCGCACGGGGACGTGCGCTGATGCGGGGAGCATTGGTGGGCTGCTGCTTAGTTCGCCGCCGTCGGTGAAGCCGTCACCGGTGTCGGAGCATTCTTCGGAGTGCTTACGTAGCCGGTGGCCTTGTTCTTGTCGAGCGTCCACACAACCAATTCGTACAACATGTGGTCACGTCCGGTGTAGAACTGGATCGGCTCGTTGACGTTGCGATCTTTCTTCTCGATCGTCTTGTCGTCGGAGGTGACGTTGAGGGTGTACTTGCCGCGCTTGGGATCGATCTTCTTCATTTGCAGGCTGATGGTCGACACGGGCTGCGGCTTCGCGCCTTTCAGCAATGTGAACTCGTAGTACTGGCGGTCACCCTGGTGCTTCAGGACTTCAAGATCGTCGCGCGTGCGCGCGATCAGACCGCTCTGCAGCCCGAGATCGCCAACCGTACTTTCCAGCCTGGCCTTGGTGGCGGCCAGTTCAGTCTTGGTCTGGCCCAGGTCGGTCTTCACCCCGCCAACATCGGTCTTGACGCCAGCCACTTCGCCGGTGACGGCGGTGATCTGTTCCTTCTGCTCTTTTGCGAGGCGCTCTTCGGCGGCGCGCTGGGCCTGCTGCAACTGGGCGGCGCGCTGCGCCAGTTCTTTCTTCGTGATGCCGACCTGCTGTCCCAAAGTTTCGGCTTCGGCCTCGGCGGCCTGCATGCGTGTGGTCAGGTCTGCGACTTGTTTCTGGCTGGCGGCTTGCTGCTGCACCAGTTTGCCGACACTGCCGCGCATGTCGATCAGGAAGTACAGAGACCCCGCGACGTAGATGGCCGCGAGCAGAAGCAGCAGCCACTTTCCGGCATTGCTACTGCTCTCTTGCACCACCGTGACTTGGTCCTGATCGGACATAGGTTCCCCTCCGCGAGTGTAAAGTTGGGACTGGTTTTAAAGATTGTTGAGCAGAACTCCCATGCTGTCAATTGCTTCGCTGATTCCGCGACTCCATGGCCCTCATGACATTTGTCATCCCACGGGCGTGATGCTATGCACTGGTAGATGCGCCGGGCTGCATCCATGATGCCTGCCAGGGCTGGCCAGGAAGTTTTCCTCTTGCCGGCCGATGAGGACGCGCACCGCTCTATGACCGGATGAGCGCCTGCGATAGCGACAGCCAGAGGCGTGGGTGGTGGCCTAAACTAGACCGATGCAGGCTTACGTGAAAACCCGAGTGCCGCGCTGGGTTCCCTTCATCTGGCTGGCCTACCTGACATTTTTTCTCTGGGACCCGGTGACCGGCCACACCAGCAGCGGGCAATGGGTGGCCACGGCTACCGGGCTTGCGGTGTTTCTGTTTCTTTACTTCTCATTTTTCCTGACCAACAAACCCTGGCCGATGGTTTGCGTGGCAGGAATTCTCGCTCTCGGAATTGTTTACGCGCCCTTCAACTACGGCGCGTCGAACTTCTTCATCTATGCCGCGTCGATGGCGCCTTTCGCGCTGGAGACGGAGTGGTCCGCGGCGCTGGTAATCGCGGGCGTCGTCGCGCTGGCCGCGCTCGAAAGCTGGTGGCTGCACATTCCGCGCGGCTTCCTGTTTCCGGCAACATTTCTTTCGACCTTCATTGGGGCGGCCAACATTTATTTTGCGCAACGCCACCGGCACAGCGAAGATCTGCGGCGGGCGCACGATGAAATCGAACACCTGGCAAAAGTTGCGGAGCGGGAGCGCATCGCCCGCGATCTTCACGATGTGCTCGGCCACACGCTGTCGCTGATCACGTTGAAGTCGGAACTGGCCGGCAAACTGATCGAGCGGGATCCAGCGCAAGCCCGGCGCGAGATCGGCGACGTGGAGCAGACGGCGCGTCGTGCGCTGGCCGATGTGCGGCAGGCAATCGGGGGCTACCGCTGCAAGGGACTGGCGGCCGAGATCAAGCAGGCGGCGGCCACTCTGGAAACTGCGGGGGTGCGCGCGGAGGTCCGAGCGCCGGGGATCGAACTGCCGGCGACGCAGGAGACTGTACTCGCGCTGGTTTTGCGGGAGGCCGTGACCAACGTTGTGCGGCACGCTCGGGCCAGCCATTGTTGCGTAGAAGTGGAACGGGTCGATGGTCATTGCCGGCTGCAGATTTCCGATGATGGGCGGGGCGGCCCGGCGGTGGAAGGCAACGGGTTGCGCGGCATGCGCGAGCGGGTGGAGTCGCTGGGCGGCAGCGTGGAGCGGGACGTCAGTCAGGGAACAAGGCTTACCGTGCAACTGCCAATTGCATTGAGCAAGGAAGCGGTTCAGCCATGAACGCCAGCGTCAAAGATCCGCGCAAGGTGATTCGGGTGGTCATCGCCGAAGATCAGAGCATGATCCTGGGCGCGCTGGCGGCGCTACTGGAGATCGAGGGCGACATCCGCGTGGTGGGCCAGGCGCACGACGGCCAGGAGGCGCTGGAGGCGGTGTTGGCGCACAAGCCGGATGTGTTTCTGACCGATATCGAAATGCCAGGATTGACGGGGCTCGATGTTGCCGCCGAGCTCAAGCGCCGCAGGGCGTCGACGCGGGTGGTGATTGTGACGACGTTTGCCCGATCGGGTTATTTGCGACGCGCGTTGGATGCCGGGGCTTCGGGCTATTTGTTGAAGGATCATCCCGCGGAGCAGTTGGCCGAGGCGGTGCGGCGCGTGCATCGTGGTATGCGCGTGATCGATCCCGAACTGGCGACCGAAGCGTGGAGTGAGTTGGATCCGTTGACCGATCGTGAGCGGCAGGTGTTGCGTCTGGCAGGGGATGGACGGGCGAGCGGCGATATCGCTGCCGAGCTCGGGTTGAGCGACGGGACGGTGCGGAATTACTTGTCGGAAGCGATTTCGAAGTTGGGCGCGGCGAATCGGGTGGAGGCCGCGCGGATCGCGCGGACCAAGGGGTGGTTGTAGCAGCTCGCGGGCTCACGCCCGCATTGTGTGGTGCCGTCCCTACGGGACTCGCGTCGTTTGTTGGCGCACCCAGCGCTTACGCGCTGGGCTAATGACTGCCGCCGCTGCGCGGCTTGGGCTAGAATATTCCCGCCGTTTGCACGACCGATTGTCGAGGCATCGAGAGGACGCCCAAAGGTCCCAAGCATCCCTGGAATCTCCCTTTTAACTGTGCTCATGGCGCTTTTCGAAGCACGGAAACGTGCGGGCACCTCTGCGTCGTCTGTGCTCTGAAGCCGCGGGCGAGAGCGCCCGCGCTACACATGTGAACTCTCACACGTCAGGAACATGGCGGGCCGGAGCGCCTCTTTCTCCACGCGGCCGCGGCCACGCCCAGCAGACCACTGCCCAGCAACATGAGGGACGCTGGCTCGGGAACCGGCGTCGGTAACGACGTCAGCACGATCGCAACCGTCTGCCCCGGTTGCAGGTAGGTTTGCCCGGGCAAGGGCTCCATCGTGATCGTGAAACTGGTGCCGGGGTTGAACAGCTCCCCGTTCGCCAGGCGGAATGGTCCAGCGCCAAGGGTCATCACAAAGACCACCGACTCGCATGGGCAAAAGTGCGGAGGATCCACGAGCATGGTGATGGGCGGGATCGTAGTCAACGGTCCCGTATCCCAACCGAAGACGTTCACGTCCACGAACAGCGAATACGGCATTCCGAGAGCATAGGCGTCGTAGGTGATCCCAGTGGTATCGAGATGGATCTCCACGATCGACTTGCGCGGATTTCCCCATGTCCCCTGGCTCAAGAACGTGATGCTGCCGATGGTGATGGAGTCGGCGAGAAGGGGTGAGGTGAAGAAACAGAGAAGGCCGAGCACGGCAGAGCGCCGCAGGGCCGGCAAGGACAGTGACGTGGCCATGAAACCTCCAGGCCGAGGCAAGGGAGGTCGGACGAATATCCTCTCGTGTCGCTGCGCTGATCATGATCCCGCAAGCGCCCGGCGGAGACAACCACGCAGATCACGCTTCGCCGTGATAAGCGCCGCCATTCCTAACCGTCGCCGAGCAAGATGCTGACCACGGCCAACAGGGTCCAGATGACCACCGACCATACAATCAGAGGAGCCAGCCAGTCGCCGATGGAGGATTTGTGTTTCTGCCACATCACTCGGCCGCACGAGGGCGGGGCGAGATGCTCCCGTCCTCCCAGGCTCATATTGCGAAGTATTCCTGGGCTGGCCGCCCCAGGCTTGGCGGGCGCCGCCTGGGTGAGGTGAGCGTGTGACCTGCACGCCAGGTAAACGTAGGCTGTGACGAGCGTTAGCAGCAGAGCAGACAGAACCTCCAGCACGGTCTGTCCCTGGAGGTTCGTGTAGTCTTCCATGGCTGCACCTCCCAGCGTTTCGCTTGGTCGATTGGAAAGCTGGCCACCATGACAATGCGCCGCTGGAAGGATCGAAGAGGAGGCTGGCAGGGCGCTAGGGATTGATGCGAGTCTGAGTTATGTGCTCGAAGTGACCAAAATGCAGTGATCGGCGTCACTGAATTTGGTGATACCCGGTGGGAAGCGAGGATCGGGGATCGCAGGCTGCATTGCTACCCCACTCACCCCGGCCCGAATGGTGCACGGATCAAAATCGCGGACAGGGCTGTCCGAGCCACACCGTCACGCGGCCACCGCAACATCCCGCGCCACTTCGGCTACCAATTCATACGACCGCAAACGCTCGGCGAGGTCATAGGTGTCGGTGACTACGATGACTTCATCCGCCGCCGTCTCTCGCACTAACTTCTCCAGGCCGGCTTTCACTGTTGCCTTCGACCCGACAATCGCCGCGCCCAGCTTGTTTTCCACTGCGGCGCGTTCGAAGTCGTCCCAGATGTCATCCATCGAATCAACCGGCGGCAGCAACTCCACGGGCTGATTCCGGATCAGCCGCAAGAATCTTTGCTGGGGCGTCGTGAACAGACGGCGCGCGGCCGCATCGGTTTCGGCGGCGATCACCTGCACGGCCACCATCAAATGCGGTCGATGCAAGACATCGCTCGGACGAAAACCTCCCCGATAGAGTCGCGCCGCCGCATACAAATACTCCGGCGCAAAGTGTGCGGCGAACGCGAAGGGCAGTCCCTCGGCCGCGGCCAGTTGCGCGCTAAACGCGCTCGAGCCCAGCAGCGTGATGGGCACGTGGCTTCCCTGCCCCGGAATCGCCTTCACCGCCTGTCCCTCGCGCGCGTCGTCAAGGTAGGCACGCAACTCCGCCAGCAACGCAGGAAAATCGTCTCCCGTCTGACGGTGATCGCGGCGCAACGCGCGCATGGTGTGGAAGTCGCCGCCCGGCGCGCGGCCCAGGCCCAGGTCGATGCGGTTGGGATAGATCGCGGCCAGCGTCCCGAACTGTTCGGCGACCACAAGCGGCGCGTGGTTGGGCAGCATCACGCCGCCGCTGCCCACGCGAATGGTCGACGTCGCCCCGGCCACATGCCCGATGAGCACCGGCGTCGCCGAACACGCGAGCCCCTCAATCGAATGATGCTCCGCCAGCCAGAAGCGCTGGTACCCAAGCCGCTCCACGTGCTGCGCCAGTTCGACCGAGCGCGCAATGGCGCTGCCCGCCGACTCCCCTGTGCGCATGCAAACCAGATCAAGGACCGAAACTGCCAGACCGTTAGACATGAGGATTAGATTGCCGAAGGTGGATGGGAGATGCGGGAAGGAGCACGCCCTAAACATGATCTCCACTCACGAGGGTGCCCGGTCCAAGCTCCGCTTGGGCGGGGATTTTTCTTGAAGGTCGGCAGGACGAGGAAGAATCGAGACTGTTCGGGTCGCACGATCAACTTTCGCTTGTCTCCGAGAACAGGGACTGAGAGCGCTTATGTCACAGGACTCGGTTCGGTGTGTTTGAACCCGACCGTGGTATGTGGTCGACAAAAACCCCCGCCCAAGCAGAGCTTGGACGGGGCACCCTCAGGGACCTGTGAGCGACGTAGGCCGAGGCGCACGCCACCCGCAAGGTACAATGTGCGGTATTACATGCACGCTTTCGAACATCCGAGGGTGCCGCGTCATGGCGAATACCGATTGGGAGCGACGACTCAACGCGGTCGAAGACAAGGTGGACAATTTCAAAGTGAACCTCCACAAAACCGCCGAAAACTTGTCGGCGATTTCGGGCACGCTCACCGAGATTAAGACTCATCTTAAATGGCATCGCTGGGCGGGAGAAGTTCTCGCCGCAACATATGCTGCGGCATTCGTATGGCTGATGACTTCTTACGTCCCGGAGAAACTCAACGATAGAGTCCCGTCAGACTTCAAGGAGAGCTGGGGCAAGTTACAACAGAACGTCTCCGATATCCAAGGTCAGCTGAATCGCCTAACCCCAACTACGCTAAAACAGTTGATCCCCTCGGAAAATACCAGTACGAAGCCCGAAGTCATCATTTCGCAACTAACAAGCGCCACCAAGCTGATCGATGTTGCATTGCGTAGCAAAATCCCCGGCGATCCTGAGATGCTCTCCTCGTTACGTCCTCGCCTCGGAGCTCTGGCTACACAATATCGGAAAAATCGCCAAATTCTCCGGTTGGCAATGGCCACTGATGTCAGGGTGGACGGATATGCAATTGCGAGTCGGAGACTACTGGACGGCCTGGAGCCCATTACGGAACGGACGTCTCAGCCAATTAATCCCGGACACAGCGCCTACCTGCTGAACGTCAAGATCAGCTGCGTTTATCCGACGGCGGAGTTTCTCGGTATAGGCCCACCATTCGAGCGAAAGGATGTCGTTGTTGTAGACGCGAGCATATACAAGTGCCGACAACAATTGGATGGTGTGCGGTGGATCAACAACGAGTTCCACGGCGCGACTTTGGAGTATCGGGGCGGAGCGCTTTATCTGGCGGGCGTGAAGTTCGTGGAATGTACCTACAAGTTCGGTGATGATCCTAAGAGCAAGGAAGCACTGGCAGCGATCAGCGCTAGCAAGGGCGAACCGGTTAACCTTCTCTTGCCAGAATAGTGTTTCACTTGCGGCGCGAGCGTTACCCAGATTGCATATCGCGGGTGCCTACGCATCGCTTCAACTCTCGAGGGTGCCCCGTCCAAGCTCCGCTTGGGCGGGGTTTTTCTTTGTGGTACGTACGGTTGGGAAAATTCCGAGGTGCTCCCGAGCTCGCGCCGTCCACTGCGATTCCATCTCCACGCCACACGTCTCTCCTGTCAGATAGTGGCGGAAACTCGACCAAGGCCAATCCTCAGGGCGATCCACGAGTCCCCGCGTGACGGGATTGCGATGAATGTAGCGCAGCTTCTCGGTGAACTTTCGCTCGCTCCAGACGTTGAAGTCGTAATAGCGCGCTTGCCAGAAGGGCTCCGCTGCGCGCAGGGCTAGTTTGCGCGAGACCGATTGCTTCAGCGATTGCAGGGCTTGTGAGAGACGTCCCTTTCCCGGTTCGCATACCAGTAAGTGGACATGTTCGGGCATGACTACGAAGCCGTAGACGAGCAAATCATATTGGTGACGTACTCTCTCCAGCGTCTCGACGAAGATGTCACGCGGTTCGGACGTGCCTAGTTTTGCTTGGCGGTGATAGCAGCTGAAGGTGAGGTAGTGCAGTTGACCGGACTCTTGGTAGTGTTTCAGGGACCAGGGCACTTCGTGAGTTTGCACCCGAAGCGTTTGGTGATCTGTGACCGATGAACATCCCCGCCCAAGCGGAGCTTGGACGGGGCACCCTCGTGAGTCTGAACGATGCTTAGTCCGTACTACACGTCAACATTCCGCGGGCGAGGGCGCCCGCGCTACATGCGCCGTCGGATCGCTAACAGCGTCAGGTCGTCCAGACGTTTCTCGCCCTCGCAAAAGACCTGCAGGTCGTCGAGGCAGGCGGTGATCAGCTCGGCGGGTTGACGTCCGGCTTGCTGGCGCACCAGGGTCAGGACGCGCTCCACGCCGTATTCGTCGTCCGCGTGGGTGGCTTCGGAAAGGCCGTCGGTATAGAGGAAGAGCGTGTCGCCGGGGTCCAGTTGGACGCGCGTGGCGGAGAACTCGGTGTTGTGGAACATCCCCAGCGGCAACCCGGTCGATTCCACGCGCAGGACGCCGCCGTGTCCAACCAGAATTGCCGGGCAGTGGCCGGCGTTATGGATTTCCACTTCTCCCGTGGGCTTGGCCTGTCCGCACACCAGCGTGGCGTACTGCCCGGCCAGCGCGCTTTCACAGAAGACGCGATTCACCTGCGTGACAATCTGGCCGAGCGGCAGGGCCAGGCCGGTCAGGCTGCGGAATAAGGCGTGCAGCTGCGCCATCAGCATGGACGCGGCCACGCCTTTGCCGGAGACGTCGCCCAGCACAAAGAAGAGCTGGCCATCGCTCGGGATCAGGTCGCAGTAGTCGCCGCTGACCGCGCCCAGCGGAGCGTAGTGATAGCTGGTCTCCCAGTCGCCGGCGCACAGGCCATTTTGCGGCAGAAGGTTGCGCTGCACCTCCGAGGCCAGGTCAAGATCGCGCTGCAGCGCGGCGCGCTCGGTCTGGGTCAGGTGGTCGAGACAGTAACGCACCAGCGGATCGGCCAACAAGCGGTCCTGTTCCACCGGATCGTGGCACTCCTCGCATAGACCGTAGGTGCCCCCGGCCATGCGGTCGAGCGCCGAATCCACTTCGCGCAACAGGCCCGCCAGGCCCGCGTTGCGCGGCGCGGAGACGATTGCCGCTTCCAGGCGGCGCTTGCGCTCTTCGAGCTGATTGTGCAGGAAACTGACTTCGAGCGTGGCCATGGAAATCCCCCCTTGGGTCTTTCTGTCGGCTATTGGATTCTGCCAGGTCTGCTTTCGATGCGTTTGTCTACGGAGATTCGCCAATTGCCCAGTTACATCCCTCCATAAAAAACCCGCCCAAGCTGAGCTTGAACGGGGCACCCTCTCGGGTCTGAGCGATACGCAGGTCGGGCCGACCCGTCGTCGTGGAATCTCAAGCTTCGAAACGTGAGGCTCCAACGACGACGGGTCAGGCACTTGTCACTTGGGGAGACGGAGTTCACCGCCCTCCCGCGCGACCTGTTTGCACACCTCTACGCTGTTACTGGGACGTGAAAGGTCGAATTGACCGACTCAAAGGTCTGAACCCTGGGTGTTCCGTCGATCATTCGTCCAAGTGTTCGCAACACTTCCGGATAGCCGTTGGTGTTGTAGGCTTCGGCATTGGCCTTGCTGTCCCACAAGCTGATGGCAATCACATCCAGACTGTTGGGATTCGACAACGTGATTTCGTCCTTGAAGCCCCTCTGCTTGCGAAGCAAAGGAAGCGTGTCGTTCTCGAAGGTCCGCGTGTAATCAGAAAACATGTTCGATTTCAGATGAAAAGTGACCTTGCGTGCAAACATTGAAACCTCCTGAAGGTTTATTGGCGCTAAGAGGAAGACAACTTCAGATGAGCTGACTTAGTTCAGGGAACCTGAAAGAGGAGAAGAATACTCACTCGCCCTTACTGCAGCAGTTGGGTGGCCCTCGCCGCTGGGGGGACGCAAGTTGTTGCTTCGATACGCGACAGACCAGATCAGGCGTCGCAAGGGCCGGGTCCATCGCGCACTTTTGGCGGGGAGCGAGCACAAACGGCGGGTGCCCTCGTTTGGCCTTTAAGCTTGGGATTCCACGTCCCCATCACATCACATCGACGCGTGAGCTAAGTCCTACCAACGACCAGTCTCTTTCGATATAAATCACCCGCGCAGGCGACCAGCTGCAAGGCAGACATTCCGGCCCATAAGCCCTTTGTCCGGAATATTTTGCGAATAAGTTATTTGCAATGAAAGATCTTGGTGCTCTCTCGCGCGTAAATAGACTGATTCCACAAGACCAGGGGGAGGGCGGAGTCCATGGCGGGAAAACGGTTGCGCCATCTTCGCTTTGCGTGAGGTTCGCGCCAAGTTGGCTTCCGACTGGCGATGAGCGCAAGTAGCGGGAGAGCGACCTACTCCGATCACAGGCAAAGACCAATCGCCGCGCCACGTACCGACAGGGGCGGGGGAGACGCAAGTCCCCTTCTAGTCCTTGTCGGAAGGATGTGGTTTCCGTATGCTCTGGGCGCGGGAGGCACGCTTCCGTTTCGCCTTCTGCTCGGCCTTTACAACTTCGCCTTTGGGAACTTTGAAGAGGGCTTTCATGCCTTCTTCGAAGTTCTGGTGCGCTTTCAGCCCTTCTCTATATTCGTGTTGCTTCATGACGTTACTTGATTTCAGTTCTCCTGTCTCGAGTAATGGAACTGCTGATGAATTCAATGTATGTAACGATTGCTTCTTTGGACATGCCTTTGGGAAGGAATAGCCCTCCGTTGCCATCAGGTGCTTCATAAAACCATCCGCTTACACCCCAAATAAAATTAACGATCACAGTGGTGCCACGGCATGTAGGGCAATCAATAGCGATACTACCGACATAACTCTCACCATTTGACACTAATCCGGTCTGGTTAGAACGCGGAAGGTTATTCAAATTCATCACATAATGTGGACTTCTAGAGTGCGCCTTTAGATAGCCGATATTTTGGGTGGCATATGAAAAGAACGCTTGATCAGTCGTTCGAAACATTACAAGTTCCCACGTGATTCCCTCCGCAATGTTGTCTGTATTGTTCGCGACAACTATCGCCGGGTCTTCCGGTGCAACTATTACGACTTCCAGAGGTATATCGGTACTGATGTGAGCCTGAGTGCCGTGATCCTGAACGCCGTCTCTCGCCCCACGCGACTGTCTTGGATGTAGTTTCGGGCTAGTGATTGGAGCCGAGTTGTTTCTTGTAATACTCGCGTTGTCGTTCGTCGCCAAATTCTCATGTTGCTGGATTTGATCATGTTGCACAACTAGAGGTTTTTGGGGTTCGGGCCACACGTACCAACAGAGAAGCCCCATCGGAATAGTGCACACTGTGAACATGATCACCGTCCTTAACGGTGTGCCTATTGGTACTGGAGCCCTATACCACCTGAATACGACAACTGCTCCAAAAAGGAAGAGGGTTCCCAAGATTCCGAGAATAACTACGTAACGCGCGGCCAATTGGCCGTTGCCTTGGATGAGGGCCACGGCACACGTCACAGTAGCCCCCAAGCCCAACATGCCGACTGCACTCCGAACATTCTTGGATAGTTTCGACATAGCGCTACACTCGCCAGTATGCAGCCCTGTGCATACGTGTGGCAAGTATATAATTGCCCGCGTAACCGATTGATTCCACAAGACCAGGGGGGCGGGGGGTATACCCACTTCCAGACAAAATTCCCTTTTCGGCACTAGTTTAGCTTCCCTTCAAGCGCACGAAATCCCTTGTGTATACTCTGCGCCGATGACTCGCCCAAGCCTCTTGCTCACCTTATTGCTTTGCGCACTCAACGGCGCTGTCGCACAGGATCGCATCGCAACCGCGCTCGATTCCCTTCCCGCCATCAAGAAGATTGACCAGGTCGCAATCTCGCCCGATGGAAAGAACGTCGCGTACATCGTCGACGGTGAACTGTTGGTCGAGTCGCTGACGGGCGGCGAAGCACGGCGCATCGCACCCGGCCAGAAGTTGGCAGCGCGCGATGTTACTTGGTCGGCCGACAGCAAGAAGCTCGCATGGCTTGGCGACTTGCCGACAGATATTCCAGCAGCAGAACTATGGAGCGGATCGGCCGACGGAAGCGGCCTCGTCAAGCTGGCTGACTTGAAGGGATATGCTGCGACTCCGCGTTACTCGCCGGATGGCGCGAAGCTCGCGGTCCTCTATATCGAAGGCATGCCGCGGATCGCAGGGCCGCTGCAGCCGATGACGCCGCTCGCCGGCGTTGTGGGCGAGAAGGTCTACGAGCAGCGCATCGCGGTGGTCGACGTCTCGACGGCGAAGCTGGCGCAGGTCACGCCGTCGGATGTTTACGTCTACGAGTACGACTGGACACCCGACTCGAAGGCGTGGGTCGTGAGCGCCGCTCACGGATCAGGAGACAACAACTGGTGGCTCGCGCGCCTGTACGCGATCGATGCGGGCAACGGCGAGATGCGCGAGATCTACCAGCCGAAGTGGCAGATCGCCGAACCGCACGTCTCCCCGGATGGGAAGTCGGTAGCGTTCATCGAGGGCCTGATGAGCGACGCAGGGCTGACTGGAGGAGACATCCAGCTGGTCGCGATGTCGGGAGGAGCCGCGCGCAATCTGACACCCGGCATCAAGGCGTCGCCGTCGTCGTTGGCGTGGACGGGAACGAACCGGCTTGCAGTCATCGCGAACGTGGACGGAAATGCCGGATACACCACGATCGCGACGGATGGTCAAGCGACACCGGCGAGTTGGAAGGGCTGGACAGGGGAAGAGACGATCGGCACAGCTACAGATGTCTACTCGCTAGGAGCCTCGTTCTCGCGTGACGGAACTGTGAGCGCGGTCGTGCGGCAAGGGGCGAGGACTCCGCCGGAAGTTTGGGCTGGACCGATGGGATCCTGGAAACAGCTGACGCATGTGAACAGCAATGTCCACGCTACGTGGGGTGAGAGCCGCAACGTGCACTGGATGAATGGCGACACACGGGTGCAAGGCTGGCTGATGCTGCCCAAGGATTACGATCCGGCGAAAAAGTACCCGCTGGTGGTGAGCGTGCATGGCGGGCCGTCGTGGGGATGCCTCTCGAGTTGGCAAGCGGGCAAGATGGGCGACATGACGGCGGGGTCGTTGCTGGGATGGTTCGTGCTGTGTCCGAACCCGCGCGGAAGTTATGGGCAGGGCGAGGCCTTCACGCAGGGCAACGTGAAGGACTTCGGCACCGGAGACTATAAGGACATCATGGCCGGAGTCGATGCAATGATGCAGCAGTTCCCAATTGATGCGAAGAAGCTTGGGCTGCGCGGGCACAGCTACGGCGGCTACATGGCGATGTGGGCGGAGACGCAGACGACGCGCTTCTCGGCGGTGGTGGCGGGAGCGGGATTGGCCGATTTTCTGAGCTACTACGGGCAGAACGATATCGATGAGTGGATGATTCCGTTTTTTGGCGCGTCGGTTTATGACGACCCGGCGGTGTATCAGAAGTCGGATCCGATTCGTTTCGTGAAGAATGTCAAGACGCCGACCTTGATCCTGGTGGGCGATCGCGATGGCGAGGTGCCGATGCCGCAATCCATCGAGTGGTATCACGCATTGCAGGCGATGAAGGTGCCGACGCAAATGGTGGTATATCCGAATGAAGGGCACGTATTTTACCGGCCGGCGGACGCGCGGGACTACACGTTGCGGACTCTACGCTGGTTTGAGGAGTGGTTTGGAAAGTAGAGCGAGCCTTTGAGTTGGTAGAGGCACTGGGAGACGCATCCCGCGCCTTTTTAGTTGTTCAGCCGAACCTTGATGGAGGGGCGCGAGAGCGTCAGGGCCTGCTTCTGGATGGGTTCCGGGTTTTGCCGGATCCTGGCGGCTTCTGTGCCCAAGGGTTTCTCGAATTCTCCCAGCGTTTTCGCGAAGCTCCTGGCTTCCTCGGAATCAGGAGTGAATTTCATGAGGGCTTGCGACTTCAGAAGACTCGCGTAGGACAGGCGCGGCGGGAATCCGGCTTCGTGCAGGAAGAGCGCGTAGTTGTACCAGTCGACGCCTTCGTTGTGACGGTCGTCCATGGTGGCGTCCAGTTGCAGGGCGCGCTGGTAGAAGCGCAGGGCCTCGTCGGTGCGGCCGGAGTGGGCATGGACGTTAGCTTCGCCGATGGTGGCGAAGCTTTCGAGTTTGCCCTCACCGGTCTGCGCGGCGATGCGGCGTGCCAGATCAAAAGAGCGCAAAGCCTGGTCGGGATGTCCGGCGCGATTCTGGCAGTCGGCCAGTTTCAGGGCGACACCGATGAGCTTGGGAGCCGGCGGGCGCATGTCGGCACCGTGGTGCGCGACGATTTCCAGGAACGCTCCGTAATGAGGAGCGGCTTCGGCGGGCTTGCCTTGACGATCGAGTTCAGCGGCGAGATAGAGTTGCGCGTCGGCTAACGATGGATCTCTGGCGATGGCTTTCTGCCAGCTTTTGAGGGCCTCGTCGCTATGGCCCAGTTGCATGGCCAGGATGCCGTGATTCGTAAGGAGTTGGGCATCGTGCGGCGATCGCTCGAGAGCGACGCGGGTCAGATCGTAGGCTTCGTTGTAGCGCTTCTCGCTGGTGAGGTACTGGAGGAACGCATTGCGGGGCGCGGGATCAATGGGGTTCGCCTGGATAGCGCGCTTCCATGCGGCTTCGGCGGCTTCGGGTTTTCCGGCGTCAAGCTCCTTGTGCGCCAGACGCATTTCCAGATTCGAATCGTAAGCATTGAGAGCGGCGGCGCTCTGCAGGTCGGGAAGATTGTCGTCTTGCAGGGCGAGGTAATAGCGGACTTGATCGACCGTGCCCCAGGCTAGCAGGGCAACGGCGGCGGCCACGCGAAGGGTACGCGCGGCCGGTACGGGACTTGCCAGCCAACGGAAGGCTGCGCCCAGCGTGCTTCGGGCATCGCTCGTGGCGGAAGAGATCGTTTCCTTCGAGTTGAGCAAAAGGTTCGCGATGCGGCCGTCACGGAGTTTCCAGATCGCTCCATCCAGAATGAAGTGGTGGAGGTTGACGAGCGCGGTGAAGATCAGGAAGCTGCGCGTGAAATCGAAGTGGAAGATGTGGCTTGCGATCCAGGGGCCGGGGATAAAGAGCGCGATTCCGCCGACAATGAGTACGGCGAAATAAGCGAACGGACGCCAGTTCTGGCGGCCTTCGGCGCGGGCTTCGCGACCGGCGTAGTAGCTGGTGATCCAGAGATATTGAGCGGAGTGCATCACCGCCAGCACGCCCGTGCTGTAGCGGCTCTGTGGCACGCGAAGACGCTCCCCAAGCGAAAGCACCGTAGGGAGAAGAAACCATACGAACTGCGTGCTGAACAGTGTCAGCGACGGAACCATGCCGCGCCATCCGGCTTCGCCGACGAGGCGCGACAGGGCGTAAGCGCTAGCGACCAGGAAAGCGATGGCAAACACAATTTGCAGTTGAGTGCTGACCACACCGGGGATGTTCAGGGACACGAACAGCGGGTCCGTCGAAGGGCCGGTGTGGAAGTTGAGAAACAGGATGCCGTAGGAAAGCACGAACGCGGCATACATGGCGTGGCGGACATCATTGACGGGACGCGCGCCGGCACGGCGGGCAAACGTCATCAGGATGCCGTAGTTCTGGCCGCTGTAGTGCCATGGGCTCCAGGTGAGGTAGAGCGTGAAGATAAACGGGAGCGCGCGGTACCAGAAGTGCGAAACTACCGCGGTCAGCAGGATCAGCAGCGTGGTATGGACGGTGAAGATCCGGTACTTGTTGAAGTCTTCGGAGCGATGATAGGCGCGGTAGACCGTCGCCATGTAATGCGGGTAATTGAAAAAGAGCGCGAGTACGTAGAAGGAGACTGACCAGGTCAGGGTGCTGGAGGACGCGGTCAGATACGCGATCAGCAGCAGGGGCGCGGACCAGGCCCCGCAACCGACGATCATGTCGAGCCAGGGACGGTAAATCCAGAAGGGCTGGCTGTTGGTGGATTCAGGCATGAATGCTGGTGGAGCTTACCCTGCGCGGATTATAGGGAGATGTGGGGCGGGTCTCATGTGCCGAAAGTAACGTGGGGGCAATAGTGGAAGAACTTGCGGGAGAAGGACGGACCCGGCCGTACCGGGCGTCCTTCGAGTGCGTTCGGCTGGCGCCTCATGCACTCGGGATGACTGGTTTTAAGAGAGGTTGGACGCGGACTTTGAGTACCAGCCCGGTGCATCTGTGTGCGAGCCGCTGGTTTGGAAACACTGCGGGCTTGTTGTATAAGGGCATGCCTATGCGATTTGCGTTGGCGGTGGTCGCCTGGTCCCTTCTCTCTCTTTCTCCACTTCCTTTCGCGAGTACTCAAGCCATTAAGGACGCTGCCCCGGCGGAGACGCTCGCGGCGCGGACTTCCGGACTCAAGAAGCAGGACGGATTTCTTCCTTATTACTGGGACGCGAAAAAGGGGATGCTGCTGCTGGAGCTGTCGGCGGCGGCGCGGGAACGCGAGTTTCTTTATTTCGTGGGACTGGGCAGCGGAGTGGGATCGACGTCTTTGTTTGCCGATCGCGGGACCCTTGGGCGCGGGGTGGTGTGCCGGTTCCGGCAGGTGGGATCCCGCGTTCTCGTGATCGCGGAGAACACGTCGTTCCGTGCGGAACGTGGTAGTTCCGATTTGAAAAAATCGGTGGAGTTGAGTTTCCCGACGTCGGTGCTGGCTGCCCTTCCGGTCGAGGCGGAACAGGACGGCACGCTAGTGGTGAATGCGAACCCGCTGGTTGTGCGCGATGCCGCCGACCTGCTGTCGCAGATGCGGCGGCCGACGCAGGCGGTCAACGGGCAAATGGTGCGGCAGGAGGGGCACGATTCGAACTGGAAGCTGGATGACGGGCGGAGCGTCGTCGACCTCGACGCCTCGGGAAGTTTTCCGCGCAACACCGAGATCGAAGCTCTGCTGACATTTACAACCGATGGCGAGGCTGCCTTCAACCAGCCTGATACGCACTCGCTCAGCGTGCGCGAACATCACTCGTTTGTCGCGTTGCCGGAGCCGGGATACACGCCCCGAGAGGCGGACCCGCGAGTTGGATTCTTCGGGGAAGAGTTTAAGGATTTCGCGCAAGCCTATAACCAGCCGTTAGAACGCGAATACATCGCGCGTTGGCGATTGGAGAAAAAAGATCCTCAGGCGGCCGTCAGCGAGCCGGTCAAGCCGATTGTCTTTTACCTGGACCGCGCGGTTCCGGAACCCATGCGGTCGGCGTTGAAGCGAGGAGCTTTGTGGTGGAACGCGGCGTTTGAGCAGGCCGGGTTCAAGGATGGTCTCCGGATTGAAGATCTGCCGGAGGGGGCCAACCCACTCGACGCCCGCTATCCGACGATTCAATGGACGAACCGGTCGGGGCGAGGCTGGTCGGTAGGCATGACGCAGACCGATCCGCGAACCGGTGAAATTGTGCATGCGGTGGTGCAACTGGATTCTCACCGCATGCGGACGGTGAACAATTATTGGGAAGCGACCACGCCTTCGGGGAAGGGGAATGACGAACCGGCACTCGATGCGTTTGCCGTGCTCGATAACCTGGATCCGCAAACCTCCGATGAGACGGTCATGCTGAACCGTCTGGCGCTTCTGACCTGTCATGAGATGGGGCACGTTCTGGGGCTCGATCATAACTTTGTTGCGAGCACATTCGGGCGGGGATCGGTGATGGACTACTACGCTCCGCGGGTGAAGCTGCGCGCGGACGGATCGGCGGATCTGTCGGACGCGTACATGCAAGGGACGGGCAGTTACGACAAGTACGCGATCGAGTGGGGCTACAGCCAGGGGACAACGGGAGCCAGCCCTGAGCAGGAGCATGAGCGGTTGGAAGGGATCGTGCGCAAAGCGCTGGCTGCGGGAATCATCTGGGGGAACAGCGCTGATCCGCGATGGAACGCGTACGATGACGCGGCCGATGCGGTGGAATGGTTGAAGCAAGTCTGGCCGGTGCGGGATGCGTTGCTGGCGCATTATGACGCGCACCTGCTCAGGCCGGGAGAACCGGTATCGCTGCTGGCGTCGCGCTTTCCGTTGATTTACCTCTTTCATCGATACGCGCTGAGTTCGGCTGTGAATGTGGTGGGAAGCGCGACGATTCCAGCCTCGCTTGCGGGCGATGGGCAGGAGCCGATCACGGTGTGGCCGGTCGCGAGCCAGCGGGAAGCTCTACAACTTATTGTGAAGGCACTTTCTCCCAAGGAACTTGCAGTGCCCGCGTCGCTCTGGAGAATGCTGGCGCCGCCCGAGGGCGATCGGAATGATGCAGAACGTTTCACCTCGTCGGCGGGGTATCTGTTCAGTCCAGAGGACGGAGCGCGGGCGATTTCTGAAATCGTGGTTGGTGGATTGCTCGATCCGCAGCGCATGGAGCGGGTGGTAGTGATTGCGCACCAGTCGCATGGTGCGTTGTCGCCTGGCGACGTTGTTTCGGCGTTGGTGCGTGCGGCATTCCCAGTTGGGGGAACCGGCAGCGATGTGGTGCAGTCGGAGGTTGCGGGGCGATTGATGATCCTGTCGGCGGACGCGAAGGCCACTTCGGAAGTGCAGTCGGCGGCACTGGCAGGAGTGTTCGATATTCAGAAGATGGTGCGCGCGCGGACGGATGCGGCAGGGCGGCGATTGAATCGGGAGATTGAGTTGTTTTTGAGTAATCCTCAACAGAATTTGCCGAAGGTTCGGCCGTCAGGCGCGCCGCCGGGGCCGCCGGTGTAGGCGCTTGCGGGCTCACGCCCGCTTCGCTTCGTGTCGCCCCTCCGGGGCTCGCGATCGTTCCTGCTTTTTCCCAGCGCTTCGCGCTGGGCTAATAAATGCCGCCGCTCCGCGGCTGGTGCTTGCCGAGACGATCTTTGTTGCAGAGGTCATCGTCCTTGCACAGACCTGCGTCCTGCGCAGACCTGCCTTCTTGCGTGGACCCGCGTTCTTGCGTGGTCCAGAGTTCGTGCGCGGACCGGCTTGCTTGCGTGGATCGGTGTCTTGCAGCATCCTATGCAGTCGCGTTGTTTCGTCGGCAGATCGAAATCCCCGCCCAAGCGGAGCTTGGACGGGGCACCCTGGCAAGCCAGTACCTTTCAAAATCCTGTTACCGGTTGACTGTTGTCGATTGAACCGCAGTCAACCTGCTGGTTCTGCGCCTTGATCCGGCTTGCTCCAGGGCGCGCGGTCGGACGGTGTTCTCTCCATTCTTCTACAATGCCCTTGTGAAGACCTGGGACGTCATTGTCGTGGGAGGCGGGATTATCGGGCTGAGCCTTGCCCGAGAGCTTCGCAAGCAGGGTGCGACGGTGCTGGTGGTGGAGCGTGGAGAACCGGGGCGAGAAGCGTCCTATGCGGCGGGGGGTATGTTGGCGAATTGCGGAGATGAGACGCCGGGTGTTCTGCAGCCGCTCGCTACCGCGAGCGCGGAGATGTATCCCGAGTTCGTGCATGAATTGGAAGATGAATCGGGAGTGAACGTGGATTTGCGTTCACAGGGGACCTTGCTGTTCCCTGCTCCAGGCCGTTCGGCTGATCGGATTACGGGCGCCACGCCACTGCCTGCAGGTCTTCACGAGTTGGAACCTTCGCTGACTTCATCTGGCAAGACTGCGGTCTTTCTTAGGGAGAGGAGCGTGTGTCCGCGCGCGCTCACGAAGGCGACGTTGCAAGCTGCGAAACATCGGGGAGTGGATATCTCGTCGGGGACGACGGTGAATTCGGTGGATGTAGCGGGCGGGCGGGCCATCGGCGTCACCACGGACAAGACTGCCTACCGGGCTTCGACGGTGGTGAATTCCGCGGGGGCCTGGGCTGGACAGGTTCGGCCATTGGCCGTGCCCACAGTACCGGTGAAGGGGCAGATGGTGTGCTACGCCATGCCGCAGAAAGAACTGCTACGCCACGTGGTGCGCTCACCGGAGATTTACCTGATCCCACGAAGTGATGGACGTCTGCTGGCTGGAGCGACCGTTGAGGATGCGGGGTTTGACAAGCGTACTGTGCCGGAGACCATTCAGGGATTGCGCCAGAAGGCGGTTGCCCTGTTGCCGGCGCTTGCGGAAGCGCGGTTGCTCGAAGACTGGGCGGGACTACGCCCGGGAACGCCGGATAGTCTGCCGATTCTCGGGCGAACCCAGATTCCGGGATATTTTGTGGCGACGGGGCATTTCCGGGACGGGATTCTGCTTGCGCCCATCACTGCGCGCGTCATGACAGAGATGATAAGTGGACGTGGTACGGAATTCGATCTGGCGCCCTTTGCCTTGGAGAGGTTTGAGAGTACGGAAGTTTCAAGGCTTCAAGGCGTCAAAGTGTCATAGGTGTGGTTCTTGGCTCTAATGTTTCACGGTTTCTACGTTCAGGTGCGAGTTCGGCTTTCAAATGCAGGGTACGGACCGGCCCCACATTGGAACTCTGAAATATTGAAGGGTTTGGACTCGTCCTGCCAAGGGCTTCCGCTCGGATATACTTGTGGGTTTGAATGATGGAGTCTCACCGCAGCGAATATCATGTTCGCCAGAAAGGGTTTTACTTATGGCTTCTCCGGCACTCGATTTTGCCCGCCAGAATCAGCAACGTTTTGTAAGTGAATTGAAAGATCTGCTCCGTATTCCCAGCGTCAGCACGCTCGATGAGCACAAGTCAGATGTCCAGAAGGCCGCCGATTTTGTGGCCAACGAACTCCGGCGGATCGGGATGGAAAACGTAGAAATTATTCCGACCAAAGGACACCCCCTGCTGTACGCAGACTGGTTGCACGCAGCAGGCGCACCGACGGTCTTGATGTATGCGCATTTCGATGTGCAGCCACCGGATCCGCTGGATGAGTGGGTGAGTCCTCCGTTCGAGCCGACCGAGCGCAACAACAATATCTATGCGCGAGGCGCCGTCGACGATAAGGGACAGCTGTGGATGGAAGTGAAGGCGCTGGAGTCGCTGATGAAGGCGCACAACGGCAAACTGCCCATCAATGTGAAGATCATATTTGAGGGCGAAGAAGAAGTCGGCGGCGAATCGATCGCGGCTTACGTGCGCAAGGAGAAGGCGAAGCTGAAGGCGGACTTCGCGCTGGTATGCGATACGGAACTGTTTGCGCCGAATCTTCCGACGCTGTGTGTCGGGTTGCGCGGGCTGGTTTATACCGAGATTGAGGCCTACGGCGCAAAGACTGATTTGCACTCCGGCATGTATGGAGGCGCGGCGCCTAATCCGTTCTTTGCGCTGATTGAAATCATCAGCAAGCTGAAAGATTCCAAGGGCAAGGTTCTGATCCCGGGCTTCTATTCGAAGGTGAAGGCACCCACCAAGGACGAATTGAAGGCATGGAAGCGGCTGCCCTTCAACGAAGAGCATTACCGCAAGACGGAAGTCGGGTCGAAGGTGTTGACAGGCGAGCCGGGCTTCTCGGTGCTATACCGGACCTGGGCTCGTCCTACGCTTGAAGTGCACGGCATGCCGGGTGGGTTCACGGCCCCCGGGGCCAAGACGGTGATCCCGGCGAAGGCGTCGGCGAAGGTTTCGATGCGCATGGTGCCGAACCAGGATCCGGACGACATCCTGAAGCGCTACACGGCGTACGTGAAGAAGCTTACGCCGAAGGGAATCGACACCAAGATCAAAGTGTGGAGCAAGGGTCCGGCCTGCGTAGTGTCGACCGACAACCGCTACATCAAAGCGGCGACGGAAGCGATGCACGACATCTTCAAGAAAGATACGGTGTTCATCCGGTCAGGCGGATCGATTCCAATTGTGACCGATTTTCAGGATGTGCTGAAGATTCCAAGCGTGATGATGGGCTTCGGGCTGCCGGACGACAACCTGCATGCTCCCAATGAGAAGTTTCACATTCCGAACTTCCACCGGGGGATTGAATCGATTTGCTTGTTCTTTGAGAAGCTGGGAAAGGAATAGAACAGTTTCGGGTTTCGAGTTTCGAAGTTCGAGGTTTCACAGTTTGGAGTGGCGCGGGCATTTTTGCCCGCGCCATCGTTTTTTGAGCCGAGCTTCGCTCGGCTGGACAGGCGAGGGCGCCTGTCCCTACGCGGATCTTGCCGAGTCTAGAAAATCGCTGAGCCCTGACTGATCCAGAGAGGGGCGCCGCTGGGAGACGAGAGCTGTCCGTAGAATTTGTTTCCTGCGATCGGGCTAAGCAGCGGGACTACTACTGTCTTCTCGGTTTCTCCGGGGGAGAATGTAACCTGTTGTGACAGCCCGGCGTAGTCGACGCCGGAGACGGCAGTTCCATCCATGGTAGAAAGCGCAAACATTTCCCATTCACTCGCCGACCCATCCAGGTTTTTACGTCTTCGGGGAGGTTCCGACTTGCGGTACTGGTGGACGTTTCTATGGGTAAGAATTCCTAAGATCAATAGGCGAAGCAACCGCAACATAAGGCCTCCTACGGCAGTCAGGCCGATGCCTCAGTCTGGGCTGAAAGGGGCGCCTTTCAACATGAGAAATACCCAAGGTTAGGCTGTGCTGCCCGTTTTAGAACGGCGTGCAACACATATTCCACACACTTGCGCGGACTGATCGGTTCCCAACTTTGAGTCGCTCGCGCAGGGTCTCGCCGTCGAGCAATTCCGAAACAAGATACGGCGCAGCGTCGTGCGTGCCCACGTCATACACGGCGACCACGTTGGGGTGGCTGAGGGCGGCTACGGCGCGCGCTTCCAATTCAAAACGCCGCATGCGGTCCGCGTCGCGCGCCGATAACTCGGGCAGGATCTTGATGGCAACGTCGCGGTCGAGGCGCGTGCCGCGGGCACGATAGACTTCGCCCCTCCCGCCGGCACAGACGGGCGGTTGAATTTCGTACGGTCCAAGTCTGGTACCGGAGGTCAGAGCCATCGGGTGGCCATTATCACCCGCCATAAACGCCCGTTCGCCAGCACCATGATGCGGTGCGGGTGGGGACAGGCAATTGGGAAAGCCAAAAAGTCTCCCGGCCTTGCCGAGAATTGCATCCCACTTACTCGCAATAACGGGAGGGGTGCTTGAAGAAGTCAGGATTTGGTCTGGCGCCAGTCGGAATAATCGTGTTTATCGTGCTTATTTATTGTGGGTTGGGTTTCTCACAGGTTGCACTTCTACAGCCGGGAATTGTCAACCAGACCTTCGACCCCGTCGAACTTGCGCGAGCCGCATACGTGACGAAGGTCCCGGCAGACTCGTCGAGGTTGACTATTTTGGACGAATCTCCTGTGGACCAACCGCAATCCACCGTTGGGCAAAGTGACAAGGGACAAAGTCATGGATTCATCGTTCGAAATTTGCGACGCGGCCTCGCCGACCAAAAGAGCCTGTATGCAGCCCCGTTCAAAGTGAAAAATATCAAGTGGGACATTTTGTTTTTGGGGGTTACGGGAGGATTTCTCGCAGGCGACAGAGAGATCTCCCGGCAAATCTCCAATGACCATGTGGACGTCAGTCATGCGGTCGCGCTGGGCACGCTGTTAGGGACGAGCGCTGCGGCCGGCGGCATTTGGGCTTACGGCTTAAAGACGGGCGACCGGCATGCCGACGAGACCGGAGAACTGACTCTGGAAACTCTAGCCAACACCTTCCTGATTTATACACCGATGCAGTTTATCGCCGGCCGCGAGCGCCCAGATGAAGGGACGGGCAACGGCCGATTCTGGGTCCACCGGAACTTCAACACCTCGTTTCCGGCTGGCCATCCAATGTTCACGTGGGCAATGGCGTCTGTGATCGCGCACGAGTATCCGCGCACCTGGGTGAAGATTCTCGCGTACGGCACGGCTGGAACTCTTACGGTATCGCGGCTCACCGGGAGAAACCACTTTACGTCCGACCTTTGGGTTGGCAGTGTGTTGGGATATTTGATCGGCGCGAAGATCTTCCACATGCACTGCGATCCGCAGTTCAGCGAGGCCTGTCACCGCTGATTCGGTCGGAATGGAGCTATCCCAGCGCTACGCCTGGGCTAATGAATGCCGCCCTTCGCGGCTCATCTTCCGCAAGATTCCTGCGTCTTAAATGGTGGCGGATTTTCGCGGATTCCTGCGAGCTAGTTGGTAGCGGGGCCTGGTTTCTTTGTCGCCCTCACTGATGAACTCCCCGCCCAAGCGGAGCTTGGACGGGGCACCCTTCGGGACTCATGAGATTTCTTCGTCGTCATGAGCCTACCCGAACGAGATCAAAGGGAGAGTGTTAACGGAGGGTCACCAGTGAGGATGGAACTATTTCGCAATTGATTGGCGCGCGGGGCTGCGCTAGGCTGAAATTGCTCTCGCGATTCTCCCCTCCTTCGTCTTCATTTACCCGAAAAGCCTGCGATTGCTGCATTGCGTGTGCAATCAGGCGTGGTCTCGGGGAGATACCCACAATATATGGGGTTTTCTTTCTTGACCCATGCCTCACATCGCCGTTACAGTAATTGCAATTCGTGCCTTCCCTGCTATGCCGGGGAGGTTCATGTCTGGATTGCTTCAGGCCGGCATCTGATTGGTAAACAGGTCCCGCCGGGAGCGTCCACCAGCCAGAGTCGTGCAGACGCGCCCCAGCCAGCGCAGCCAGAAAGCGCATCAAGACCGGCCTGTCATCGCGCGTGATGTCCGCATGATGGAGCGTTGAAGGAGTCGAAGTTGCTCAAACTGAAGAAGCTCCAAATCCTTGGTTTCAAGTCATTCTGCGATCGCACGGAATTGAAGTTTCCGGGCGATGGGGTGGCGGCCATTATCGGGCCCAACGGATGCGGCAAGTCGAATATCGCCGACGCCATCTCGTGGGTGCTGGGCGAGCAGTCCGCCAAGACGCTGCGCGGCTCGCGCATGGAGGACGTGATCTTCGCGGGTACCCGCGACCGCCAGCCGACCGGGATGGCAGAAGTGTCGCTGACGTTGATCGATCCTGAGCAGTACGACGGTCCGGGGAAGAATGCACCGACTGAAGTAGAAGTGCGCGACGAGATGCCGAGCGAAGATTGGGACGAAGCCGAGTTGCGGTCGCAGGCGGCGCTGGAGACCGAGCGCGCCGTGGAAGAAGCGCAGCCCGGAAAGGTGGAAGAAGTCGCAGGCGCGGTTGATGGCACGACAGGTGTGGCTGCTTTAGAAGCAGGTAATGGAGAAGCGGGCGTTCCGGCGGGTATCGAGGGGCAAGAGATTCAACCCGCCCATGGTGAAGCTGCGAGCCTGACAGCGGCTGCGGTTCTGACGGGGCCTCCGGCGGTGGTTTTGAAGATTCGACGGCGCAAGTTCAACCAGCAGCAGTTTCATAGGGGCGAGTTGGTGGTGACCCGGCGGCTGTTCCGCTCGGGCGACAGCGAGTACCTGCTGAATGGAAAGCTGTGCCGGCTGCGCGATATTCAGGAATTGTTCATGGGCACGGGGTTGGGGCCGGAATCGTATGCGCTGATCGAGCAGGGGCGTATTGGGCAGATCCTGTCGAGCCGACCGACAGACCGGCGGGCCATCATTGAGGAAGCTGCGGGCATCACCAAGTTCAAGACCAAGAAGCGGCTGGCTGAGGCTCGCCTGGAAGATGCCAAGCTCAACCTGAACCGCGTGAACGACATTTTTGAAGAAGTTACGCGGCAGATGAATTCGCTGAAGCGGCAGGCGGCCAAGGCCGAACGCTATGCGAAACTGCGCGACGAGATGCGGGCGAAGCTGCGCGTGGTGCTCGCCAGCAAGTTCACGCAGCTCGATGTGGAGAGCGCGGAGATCGACGCGCAGCTGAACCGCCTGGCGGAAGAAATGCACCACCGCAGCGGAACCGTGCACCAGCTCGAAGCGGAGCACGGCGAGCGGACGCAGCGCGGATATGAGATCGACGGCGAACACCGGCAGAACCGGGAGCGGTTGAGCCAGATCGCCATGGAGATCGATCGCGGGCAAGCGCGGCGTCGCACGAATGAAGAGCGCTGCGCGGAGTTGACGGCCCGGTCAGCCTCGTCGGATGCGGAACTGGGGCAGGCGCGCAGCCGGCTGTCGGCTCTGGAAGAAGAACTTGCTTCGAATCAGCAGATTCTGGAGTCGGCAAGCGCGGATCTGGCGGGAGCGCAGCACGAGCTTGGGCTATGTCAGCAGGAAGCTGCCTCGGCGGGAGCGGATCTGAGTAGCCTGGAACGCGAGATTGAGAGTGGGCGCGTGGCGATCATGGAAGCGGTGGCGGTGGCTTCCCAGCTGCGCAACCAACTCACGCAGGCGGAAGAGCGGCTGGCCGCGGTCGATCGGGAGACGCAGCGGCTGCAGGCGGAGATTTCGACGGCGTCGTCGCAGGTGGAGGCCTTTGGCGGGCAGCGGGGGCAGTTGCAGTTGGAATTTGAAAGTGTCTCGCAAAGCGTGAGCGGGCTGACCGCGGAGATTGCCGACTTGCGGCGCACGCTGGAAGCGAAGCGTCACGAGGAAAGCGAGGCGAAGCTCAGGCTGGACGGGCTGCGCGCGGAGTTTGCGTCGGCGCTGGGGAAAAAGGGTTCGCTGGAGGCGGTCATCGCCGAGCACGGGTATTCCACCGAATCGGTTCGGCGGCTGTTTCAGTCGGGGTCACTGCAGGGCGGCCTCGCTCCGGTGGGAGTGCTGGCTGATTTTCTGGAGGTGGAGCCGCAGCACGAGCGCGTGGTTGAGGACTTTTTGCGCGATGAACTCAATTACATCGTCGTGAAGTCGTGGGATGCGGCCGATGAAGGTCTGCGTCTGCTGCGGAACGATGTGGATGGGCGGGCGACTTTCCTGGTGCATCCCGAGGATTCGCAGGCGCGCTTCTCGTTCGTGGTGGATGAGGCGGCGCATTCGGCGCCTCCCGGACAGTCGATTCTGCCGTTGAAGAATACGATCCGGGTGCTGGACGGGTTCGGCAAGTCGCTGGAGGTGATTCTGCCCAAGCTGCGGGATGGGTACATCGTTCCGGATGCAGGGTTGGGGCGCGAGCTGGCGCTTGAGAATCCGGACGCGTTCTTCCTGTCGCAATCGGGCGAATGTTTTCACAACGTGACGGTCACGGGAGGAAAACAGCGCGCCGAGGGTCCGCTTTCAATGAAGCGCGAACTTCGCGAACTGTTGCGCATGCTGGAAGAACTGGAGCACGCGCTGCGCGATGGCGAGGCTCGCGTACTGATGCTCGGCCGAGAGATCAAGGAATTCACGTCTTTGCTGGACCGGCTTGAGAACGAGAAGCGGGAAGCCGAGAAGCAGGCGATGACGTCGGGGCACATGCTGCAGCAACTGGACGCAGAGATGGGCCGAGTGAGCGAGCGGCTTCGCATCAGTTACTCGGAACTGCAACGGCTGGCGGCGGAACGGAACGATCAGCTGTCAATTGTTGTGGCGCGGACCGGCGATATTGCGGCTTCCGATGAGCGGCGGGCGGCCATCGAGGCGCAGCTGGCTGGGGTTGGAGAGCGCATCGCCTCCTTGAAGGAACGGCGGGATGCGGCCGCGCAGAGGACTTCACAACATGTAGCGCGCGTGGCCGGGCTCGAGGAGCGTCACCGGTCGGCAGCGGCAGTGCTTGACCGGATTCAGTCGCTGGTGGCGGAAATGCGCGAGCGCGTTTACACATTGCGTTCGCAGATCGACGCATCGGCGGCAGAGAAGGTTCAACGCGAGAACGAGAACCAGATGCTGGCCAACCAGCTAGTTGAGCTGGATGCGGAGAAGAATGCCGGCGAGGCCCGGGAAGGCTTGCTGCAGTTCGAGTCGGAGCAGATTCGGGCAAGGCTGGCGGAAATCGATGAGGCGCTGCGCCATGCGCGGCAGGCGTTGGATCAGGCCCGTGATCGCCGGGGCGAACTGGCGGCGGCGGGAGCGAAACTGCAATCGGATGCACAGTACATGGCGGAATCATGCCTGAACGATTTGGGCGTGCAGCGCCACGAACTGATGGCCGACACTACGATCGCAATAGTGGCGGGGGAGCAACTGGCGGCGGAGGACCAGATTTATCGCGAGATGCGCACACGTCTCGACAACATGGGCCCGGTTAACATGATGGCGCTCGAGGAGTACAAGGAGACGGCAGAACGGCACGGGTTCCTCGAGACCCAGCGGCAGGACCTGCTTGATTCGATTCAGAATACGATCGCCACCATCAAGGAGATCGATACCGTCTCGCGCGAGAAGTTCGAAGAAGCGTTCCACAAGATCAACGAGAACTTCCAGCTGACTTTCCGCAAGCTTTTTGGCGGCGGGCATGCTTTCATGCGGCTGACGGACGAGGAAAACAGCGCGGAAAGCGGCATCGACGTGGTGGCGTCGCCTCCCGGGAAGAAGCTGCAGAACGTGCTTCTGCTTTCCGGCGGCGAGAAGGCGTTGACGGCACTCTCGCTGCTGGTGGGAATTTTCCAGTATGCGCCGAGCCCGTTCTGCATCCTGGACGAGGTCGATGCGCCGCTCGATGAAGCAAATATCGGAAGGTTCACGGAGCTGGTGAAAGAGATGAGCGTGGAAACGCAGTTCGTGCTCATTACGCACAGCAAGAAGACGATGAGTATTGCTCCGGTGCTATACGGAGTGACGATGCAGGAGCCAGGCGTATCGAAGCTCGTATCGGTACGGTTTGGCGCGACGGCGTAGAATTGCGGCTCAGGCGCGCCTGAACACACAGCCGAAGAAGTGCGAAGTCCCGTGCCTGAACGCTGCGTTTTTCTTCGGTGCTGAGATATCCACTCTCTTCCTCAGGTTTTCCACACGACAAAATCCCATAAAAGCCGCATCTGGCGTGCTCTTTCGCGAGATACGGGCGGCGTCAAGGTTTTTCCCGTCAAGGGGATGGAGCCATCACTCACAAGCATGATGGAAGTCGTTGACAAAAAATTCAGGGCAGCTAGAATACGCCACGTTTTTTACCTGTAAAATTTCATCTCATGAGCCCACAAGTTCTCGACTCCGTCCTGCAGCGTACAGACTTCCCAGACCTTCAACTTCACGCCAGTGGAAAGGTGCGCGATGTATACCGGCTGGATAGCGACCGCCTGTTGTTTGTGGCAACCGATCGCATCTCGGCGTTCGACTACATCCTGGCGACCGGCATTCCCCACAAGGGGAAAGTGCTGACCCAGATCTCCCTGTTCTGGTTCGACTTTCTGAAGGATGTAGTACCGAACCATCTGATCACAGCGGACGTGGACCAATATCCGGCGGAGATCCGAAAGTATTCGGATCAGTTGCGCGGACGATCTATGGTCGTGATGAATGCCGACATGTTCCCGGTAGAGTGCGTGGTGCGCGGTTACATTTCCGGCTCAGCGTGGAAGGAGTACAAAGCTTCGGGCAAGGTTTGCGGGATCGAATTGCCGGAAGGATTGCAGGAGTCGGATCAACTGCCGGAGCCGATCTTCACTCCGGCCACCAAGGCGACCAGCGGTCACGATGAAAACATACCCTTTTCCGAAATGGTCCGACTGGTGGGCGCGGAGGCGAGCGAACAGCTTCGCGATCTGACCCTGAAGGTGTATAAGAAGGCCTCCGATTACGCGCGCACGAAGGGCATCATCATTGCGGATACCAAGTTTGAATTTGGACGGACCTCCCGCGGCATCACGTTGGCGGATGAAGTGCTGACTCCGGATTCGTCGCGTTTCTGGCCCGCCGACAAGTACCGTCCGGGACAGGCGCAAGATTCGTATGACAAGCAGTATGTGCGGGATTATCTGGAAGAGATTCGCTGGAACAAGCAGCCACCAGCTCCGGCGCTCCCGGCCGAGGTCGCCCGCAAGACCAGCGAAAAGTACCTGGAGGCTTATCAGCAGCTGACGGGGCGCAAGCTGGATGTGTAGTTGGGGCGCTAGCCGCGGGATCAAACCATGAACGCGGCCGATTGGGCCATAGCAGTTGTCGTTCTCGTATCGACAGTGACGGCGGCGTTCCGAGGGTTTTTTCACCAGGTATTTGGCATGGCAGGTTTGGTGGTGGGCTATTTGCTAGCCGCGTGGCAGTATCCGCGGGTAGCGGCGTGGCTTGCTCCTCATCTGAACCCGCCCTTGCTCGCTGACATGTTAGCGTTTGGCGCGATCTTTTTTGCTGTGGTGATCGTCGCTGCTGTCATCGGGCGGATCGCACGCTGGGCGATGAAGGAAGCGGGCCTGAGCCTGATTGACCGCCTGCTAGGCGCGTTGCTGGGCGTGGTGAAGGGATCGTTATTCGTTGCGATTATTTTGATGGGCATGACGGCGTTTACGCCGACTTCGCCGTTGCTGGAAGGGTCGCAGCTGGCGCCATACTTTCTGGTCGTGGGTCGTGCCGCGATCTGGCTGGCGCCGTCGCAATTGCGAGCAAAGTTTTTTGAGGGACTTGACCTGGTTCGTCATGCGCACGTTCCTGATCCGCCTGCGCTGATGCCGAAAGTCCCGCGGTGACGTAACAAATCTGATTACTGACGTTTGCTTTGCCAGAGAAAGAGAGAGACTGTGAAAGATCAACTGGAAGCGCTGATCATGCAGATGTACAAGAGCAACATCCTGTACTCGGAGGCGGTTCGTGAATTCAAGAAGCGCTTTATCCTGACGGTTCTGCAAGAAAATAAGGGCAACCAGTGCCGCGCGGCGCGCGAGCTGGGCATGCACCGCAACACGCTTAGCCGGACTCTAAGCGAATTGAAGATTGACGTGCGCCAGTTGCGCGATGGCGTGAAACGACCGCCCCGCAGCGCCCGGCCGATGGGATTCGAAAAGAAGGCGGTGCGTTAGGAATCGGCCAGGGGTTTTCGAGTCAGATCTTGGATTCACCAAAAAGGCAGCCCGTGAGGGCTGCCTTCTGTTTAGACGAGCCGGGTCTATTGCGCGGGCTTCTTGCGGGCCGGCGCTTTCTTGGCTCCGGCCGGGGCCTTCGCGGTCAGGATAGCGCCGTCTTTCATGGTCATGACAAAGGGCTTCGGCTCGTAGGAAACAGGAGTTCCTTCGAACTTGAAATCCGCGTCTTCCTTCGGCATCAGGCGGGCGGGGATAGCGGCGGTCATGGTCAGATCGATGTCGGCGCGCTTGGCGTCGATGTCATCCGAACTCCCGGCCAGTTTGAGGTTGGTGGCAGAAACGATGGCGATGACCTGGGCGGCCATTTGAAGCGGCTTGCCTTTCAAGACACTCCAGACTTTTTCGGCATCCTCGGGCTTTCCTTCCGACAGGACCAACTCCCACTCTGCGAAACTCATCTCTTCAACTTTCTTAGTCTTGACGAGGTCAGCAGCCTGTTCGGCTGGAGTGGGCGGCACGTATTGTGTGATGGTGAAGCCGTCGGGAGGCACTCCGGTGGTGGAGGCTTTGGCCTGCGCCATCACGTCGGTCCAACCCTGGTCGGAGCCGTGGTACTTGGTGTATTGCGACTTGCCGTACTTCTCGATCTGGGCCTGCATCTGGGCGGGGGCAATGCTGGCGGCGCGAGCGGCAAACCAGGATCCGTTCACGACATCGGGCGGAGTGGATTGCAGATACGCGAGTGCGAGCGGATAGACGATGCTGAAATCGGTCGGCGTCGCCTCAACAGCGACGCGCAGCGATTTGGTGGCCGTGGGGAAATCCTTTTTCTGCAAAGCAGCGACGCCGACGGCGGCGTTAAAGATTCCGTTCATCTGCTTCTTGAGGTTCGCGTAATCCGCGTCGCTCATGCCTTCAGGCTTGGCAAAATTCTGAAGTGCAGCCTCGCCCTTTTGACCGTACTGCTCAGCGTCAGCCAGATTCTGCTGCGGGTTCACGTTAGCTTGCGCCTGGACCCTCTTGCTGTAGGCCAGCAAGGCGAGGGCGCGGACATTGTTGGGATTCAGTTGAAGCAAACGCTGGGCGGTATCGCCCATCTTATTCGGGTCACCCTTCTGCTGGTAGGTGCCCATGAGGATTTCCAGGGCGTCTTCTTTCATCACGCTGTTGGGATACTGCGTGAGGAAGGCTTCGAGACCGCTGATCTTGGCCGCGGGATCCGATTGCTGGACTGCGCCGACGTAAGCGTTGTACTCAGCGGGATCCTTGATTTCTTTCTTCTGTTGGGGTGCGGCCGGCTGGGCGGGCTGCACGGACGGTTGTGCCTGCTGCGGCTGCGCCGCCGGTGCGGTGGACTGGGGCGCGGGCTGCGCTTGTGGCTGCGCGGGATTCTGGGCGGCCGCGGCAACTGCACATCCAAGCACAATCGTGAGAAGAGTCTTGTTCATTCGCATAGCTCCTTGAGTTCTCGGGAAGATCAGGACGTCATCCTGCCGAAGCATGCACACTTCACAGCGTCTGCGACCCGGCACGTGTGCTGCAGGACGCCGGAACCGCCTCCGCTTCCCTTGTAAGGTGAAGAGACCCAAGGCGTTTTTCCGGTGTGCGGATTATAAGGACCTGCTTGCCGATATGGCAAGCCGCCCAGACTCCGCCGATGTTCCCTCTTGGTAAGATGCGAGAAGAGACGCTCCCGGCTGGTTACTTGAGGCGGGACAATTTCGCTCGCTGAGGCAACTCAATGGCAGACACGGCAGGCAGACTGGCCGGGCAAGTCGCGGTGGTGACCGGGGGAGGGCGAGGCATCGGCGCAGCCATCTCCAGGAGGCTGGCCGAATTGGGGGCGTCGGTCGTGCTGTGCGGACGAACGGCTGCAACACTCGAGGAAACGGCAAAGTCGATCGTGCAGGCCGGGAGCCTGGCCGAGGCGATCCCTTGCGACGTGGTGGACGACCGAGCGCTGGCAGAGGTCGGGCGAACGGTGCGGAGCAAATACGGACGGCTGGACGTGTTGGTGAACAATGCCGGCGTCGGCGCGTTTGCGGCTCCGCTGCACGAGCTTCCCATTGAAGATTGGGACCGGATTCTCAACACAAACCTTCGAGGAGTGTTCTATGCCATTCGTGCCTTCGCGCCCCTCATGATCGAACGGCGATACGGGCACATCATCAACATCTCGTCGCTGGCCGGAAAGAACCCCTTGCCCAAGGGAGCGGCGTATGCAGCGTCAAAATGGGGGCTGAACGGGTTAACCTACTCGGTCGCGGAAGAGTTGCGAGCATACAACATCCGGGTTTCGGTGGTCTGCCCGGGCTCGACGAACACGGATCTATCGCCCCACGAGGGCAAGGATCCGAATCGCATGCTGCAACCGGACGACGTGGCTCACGTGGTGGAGATGCTGGTCACGCAGTCTGCGCAGTCGTTCGCGAGCGAGGTGCTTCTGCGGCCCACGATGAAACTCTGATTCAGGTCAGAGGTTACTTTTTGAAAAGATTGTCGAAGGCCGCGCGCGCGTCCGCAGGCTTGGCAGCTACGGGAGTGGTGGTTTCCTTTTCGGTGGTAACCCGTATCGAGTAAAGCGTGCAGTCGTTCTTCACGTCCTTGCGCGGAATGCGCTCGGGGACCGGCTGCATGCACTCGAAGCGGCTGGAGGGATCGAAGTACAGGCACTGTTTGCAGGAATGCAGTTCGAATCCGCACTTGGGACATTTCTCCGGGGCTTCCGCCGAGGACAACAACGTACCGCACTGCGAACAGCGAGAAACGGTGCGTTTGGGGGCCATCTGGAGCGGCCGTGGACCGAAGGTGTCTTTCCTGGCAGGCTTGTCTCCCGGCCTATCCCCGGATTTCTGAGATTTCTCCCCGGTATCCTGGTAACCGCGCTGGCGGTATTTACGGTCGGACAAGAGAATCTCCTGATTCGGTCCACATTGTCTCGCTTGTTGGAGGGGATCACAAGGGCCAGACTGTAAAAACAATACATCCGAATGCGCGGGCTGACAGCATCTAAGGTACGAAACCTGAGCGCCTCCCAGAAGACCGCGAATTGTGTTTCGCAGGAGCGGGTGCTAACATTCGATTAACGGTAGAGATAACGGGAGGAAGACGATGTCGGACAGCAACAGCAACAGTTTCCTCTGGTTTTTGGCGGGTTTGGGAGTAGGCGCTGTGGCCGGCGTGCTGTATGCGCCGCGGTCAGGTAATGAAACGCGCGAGGCCCTGCGCTCAAAGGCCGAAGAAGGACGCGAGTACATGCGCCATCGCGCCAATGACGCGAAATCGCAAGCCAACGAATGGGTGGATCGCGGGCGCGACCTGCTGAGCCAGCAAAAGGATCAGTTCCGCGCAGCCTACGATGCAGGGCGTCAGGCGTACCACGAAGCGACCACCGAGCCGGGTGGCGCGGCCAAGAACCTGTAATTAATTCTGCGCGGTTCCACGAGCAAAACGGTAGCGGGGCAACTTATGGATAAGCTCGTACCTTTGTTCATCATTTGCACGGCAGTCGCCGTGATGATTCAAGCCGGCATTCTGGTGGCCCTGTTTGTCGCGGTCCGCAAGACCAGCGGGCGCGTGGAGGCCTTAGCCACCGAGGTCACGAGTAAAGCCCTGCCTGCGATCGACACCGCGCAACAGCTTCTGGTCTCGGTAAAACCGCGCGTCGAAGATATTGTGGTCAACGCGGAGCACACGGCGCGCATGGCGCGAAGCCAGATGGAGCGGCTGGACGCGACGGTCAATGACATCGTCGACCGAACACGTCTTCAGGTCATCCGCGCCGACGAACTCGTGAACCGTACCATGGACAAAGTCGAGGAAACTACCGACATGGTGCATCGTACGGTGGTGTCGCCGATCCGGCAGCTGTCGGGATTAATGCAGGGCGTCAGTGCGGGGCTGGAGTTTTTCCTGGGACGCAAGCGCCGGCAGCCGCGCGATGGGATGGGCGTTCCGCAGGATGAGCTATTTATTTAGTGCTACGCGGTCAGGCAATCCAGCCGCCACCGATCACGACTTCTCCGTCATAGAAGACGGCAGCTTGTCCCGGAGTGACCGCTCTCTGCGGTTCATCGAAAGTCACCAGCAACTCTTCCTCATTCACCTTCTCTAAATAAGCGGGCGCCCCCTCGTGTCGATGTCGAATCTTCACGGTGACGCGAATTGGGGCGGGAACATCGCTAACCGCGACCAGGTTATAGCGGTGGGCGCGCAGGGTCCTGGTGTACAGCTCATCGCTCGGGCCCACGACCACCTGCCCGGAATCGCCCTTGATCTGGATGACATAAAGTGGCGATCCGGTGGCGATGCCGAGTCCTTTCCGCTGTCCTACAGTGAAGTTGTGAATGCCGGTATGCTCGCCGATGACTTCCCCGGTTGTGGTCACCAGTTCTCCGGAAGTATCGGGTAAGGCTTCGCCCTGCTCTTCGAGGTAGGCGTCGAGGAAGCGCTTGTAGTCGCCGCCGGGGACGAAACAGATTTCCTGCGAGTCGGGCTTTTCGGCGAGGGCCAAGCCCTGCCGGCGGGCCAGTTCGCGGACCTGCGGCTTGGTCATGCCACCGAGCGGGAACAGCGTGCGGCTGAGCTGCTCCTGGGTCAGGCCGAACAGGAAGTAGGTCTGGTCCTTGGCGAGGTCGACGGGGCGCTTCAGGAGCCAGCGGCCAGCCTTGTCGTCGAACTCCACGCGCGCATAATGTCCAGTCGCCAGCAAGTCAGCACCGATCTGGCGAGCCACAATCAACAATTGATCAAACTTTAGGTGGTTGTTGCAGAGGCTGCACGGGATGGGCGTACGCCCGGAGAGGTAATCCTGCACGAAGGGTCGAACGACCTCACGCTCGAAGCGCTCTTCGTGGTTGACGACATAATACGGAATACCGATGAACTGGGCGACGGCCCGGGCGTCGTAGACATCGTCGAGCGAACAACATCGGCCCTGCACGGCCTCGGGCATGCCCTCCTTACCAGCGAGGCGGCGCTGGTTCCAGAGCTGCATGGTCAGGCCGACGACGTTGTGACCCTCGGCACGGAGCATGGCCGCGACGGTGGACGAGTCGACACCGCCCGACATGGCAACGGCAATGGTCCTGGTGGTCATAGGTTGCGCAAACATTGCTCTCTCGGCGTGGCGTGGCGTTACGTGTTGACGGCCGTGCGTCCCCACGCTGGAGACAGCTCCCTCAGCCTGGCGACGGTCTCCACGACGAGGGCAATCGCCAGGTCCACTTCTTCTATTGTATTTTGATGGCCCAGACTTAGGCGAATGCTCGACCGCGCCCGATCGGGAGTGAGGCCCATCGCGGTCAGAACGTGCGACGGCTCGATGGCGCCGGAGGAACAGGCTGCTCCCGTTGAAACTGCGAGTCCCTTCAGGTCGAGAGCGATGACCATGGACTCACCATCGATCGCATCAAAGTACATGCTCGAGGTTTGGGGCACGCGCGGAGCATCGGCGCCATGCACACCGGAGGATTCGATCTGCAGGAGAGCACGCTCGAGCTGGTTGCGCATCTTCGCGGTCGAGTCGCCATTTCCCGCAAGCCGAACCCGGGCAAGCTCCGCGGCCTTTCCGAGCCCAACGATACCGGGGACGTTCTCGGTTCCGGCGCGGCGTGAACGCTCGTGGCGCCCGCCATACAACATGGGCTCGAGCGCAGTTCCCTTGCGCACATAGAGTGCGCCGACTCCCTGCGGAGCGTGGAGCTTATGGCCGGAGAGTGCGAGCAGGTCACAACCGATGTTGTCGACGTTCAAAGGTACTTTTCCGGCGGCCTGCACGGCGTCGGTGTGGAAGTAGACATCAGCTTCCGCCGCGACCCTGGCGATTTCCTCGACTGGCTGGATGACGCCGGTCTCGTTGTTCGCCATCATGATGGTGATCAGCCTGGTGGTTGGCCGCAGGGCGCTCCGCACGTCGCCCGGGTCGACCCGGCCCTGGTTGTCGACGGGGAGATAGGTTACGGTGCATGCCTCGGATTCCAGATGCTTGCATGCATTCAGGACAGCGTGATGCTCCACCGCGCTAGTGATGACATGATCACCCGGGCCAACGATTCCGAAAATGGCAAGGTTATCGGCTTCTGTTCCACCGCTGGTGAACACGACTTCCGAAGGCCCACAACCCAGCAGGCCAGCCACTGACAACCGCGCGGCCTCGACCGCGGCGCGGGTCTCCTGCCCGTGGTGGTGAATGGACGAGGCATTTCCAAAGCGCTCCCCGAAGTAAGGCCGCATGGCCTCCAGGACTTCGGGAAGAACCGGCGTTGTGGCGCTGTTGTCGAAGTAGACCCGTCGCATGGAATGTGAACCGCCCATTCCATTTTACCCGCTAAGGGGACAGCACTGGTTCAGGCCAGGAATCGAGGACAAACTGGCCCGGAGTTGCGACGGTCCGGGCCAGTAGTTTCAGCGGGTAGAGGCCATTTCCGGGCGTTTGTCGGAAATCAGGAATTTCACATCGACAGTTCCGTTGGACGGAACCGTGACCTTTTTCGTCCACTCGACGGGATCGGAAAAGATCGGACGCTGAACGCGCACCTGCGTCATGACGTCGTACACCGCACCCTGTCCGGTCACCTTCCAGCCCTCGTGCCAGGCTTCGATCTCGTACTCTCCAGGCGGCACGTTGGTGAGGCGAAAGTTTCCGTCCTCGTCGGTCACGGTGTAGTACGGGTGGGGAACCACGAGCATCTCGGCATTCATCCAGGTATGGCCCGCGTTGCAGCGCAGGTCGACCAAGCCCTCGCGATTCATGGTGCGAGATACGGTCTGGTTGGCGAAAGGAAAGGGCAGGTTGTAGTCGGAAGCTCCCGACATATGGACGGTGTGAAGAACGGGATCACTGCTTTTGAGCTGCAGCGTTCCGTTGTCGGGAACAAGCAGGACGTGCGGTTCGTAGCGGCATGTCCGCTGGTTCAAGAACTGGCGACCTTCGGGCAGGTCCATTGCCTTGCCCTTGCTGATGTCTTTGAGAAAAACGACCGTGTTGGCAACGCCGCCATTATTGGCGACGATCAGACGTTCGAGGTCTCGCTTCTTCTGAGCTTGCGGATCACAGACCTCGGCGTCTTTGTTGATGGCTGCAGTCGGAATCTTGGGGACCGGTCCGCTCCATTTCACGGTTCCGGTGATGGTGCCGCCATCGTTGACGGTCACAGTCTGGTAGCCCGACTGCGCCGCGGTGGGCGTCGTGTTCAGGACCAGAAAACTTACGAAAAGCGAAACTATCGTCGACTTCATCATTCCGCACCTCTCGGAGAGTGCAGGGCGTTTTTTCTAAGGAGCCCTGAAACCCTGAGTCGGAGGGGACATGTTCTTCCCCACCATGGCGGCGACTGTCGTGTTATGGATCACATCGTGTATCCCGGACCCCTCCGGGACACTCCCCCCTCACAACAACGCTATTGCCATTGACACGAGGGTAATGAGGCGGCCTTTTGTTGCTCAAGTACCAAAGGTCTGGTTACCAACGGGGAAATGGCGCGGGGACGCGAGGAAAGGGCTGGAAATCGAGGGTTTTTGCGGGAAAAGAACTGGACTCCGTGGTCGATTACCATGGGGGGATGTCGTGTTACGACCTTTTTACAATTCTTGCAATTTCGACCGCCCGGTTCTTTAAATCGGCGTCAGGGCAGGAAAACGCGGCGTGCCGCCAGAACCGTTCTGCGCCTACCGCTTGTCCATGGGGATATATTTTGCCGGATAAATGGGTCCAACATAATCGGCGCGCGGTCGAATCAGGCGATTGTCATCCAGTTGTTCGATGACGTGGGCGGACCATCCGCTGATGCGCGACACGGCAAACACCGGCGTAAAGAGGTCCACTTCGATGCCCAGCGTGTGATAGGTGGAGGCGGAGTAAAAATCCACGTTGGCATTGAGCTTCTTGTCGGCCTTTACGAAGCCTTCGATCTTGTTGGAGAACTCGAACCACTTCGGTTCGCCGCTGGATTGGCCGAGATCCTGCGACATCTTCCGGAGGTGCGTGGCACGCGGATCTTCCGTGTGGTAGACACGATGGCCGAAGCCGGGAATTTTCTTTTTCTGGGCCAGCATGCCTTTTACAAATTCGACGGGATCGGCGCCGTCGCGATCAATCGCCATGAGGATATGGAAGACAGCTTCGTTGGCCCCGCCATGAAGCGGGCCTTTGAGCGCGCCAATGGCGGAAGTGATCGCGGAGTGCATATCGGAGAGGGTGGCGGCCGTGACCCGGGCGGCGAAGGTAGAGGCGTTCAGTTCGTGGTCGGCGTGCAGGATGAGTGCGATGTCGAGAGCACGTTCGGCAGTATGCGACGGGGCTGTGCCGTTGAGCATGAGCAGGAAGTTGGCCGCGTGCGACAAAGTCCGGTCGGGCTCGACTACGTCTTTGCCCTTGCGAATGCGGTCATAGGCCGCAACGATCATGGCAATCTGCGAAGTCAGCCGAATCGCCTTGTGCACGTTGGCGTCATGATCGTTTTTCTGAAATTCCGGGTCGTAAAAGGAGAGTGCGGACACGGCGGTCCGCAATACGTCCATGGGAAGAGCGTGCTTGGGAGCAACCCGCAGCAGGTTCAGGATGGAGGCATCCAGCTTGCGCTCTTCGGCGAGCCGCTCGCGCACTTCCTTCAGTTCGTTGCGCTTTGGGAGGCGGCCGAACCAGAGCAGGAAGCAGGTTTCCTCAAAGTTGGAATGGTCGGCGAGATCGTGAATATCGATGCCGCGGTACGCCAGGACGCCCTGTTCGCCGTCGATGTAACAGATGCTGGAGGTGGTAGCAACAACGCCTTCAAGACCTTTAGGCGCATGCGTCGTGGTCACGCTGGACATACTCCCTCGCAAGAGCTGCAGATGGTTTCTGTTGCCGGCCCACGGGGGATTGGCACGAAGGTCCGCAACTCCTTGTTATACGCCAAAATGGGACAGTTTCCAACCGCCGCTAGTACATCGACGAGCGATTCGCGGCGTATACTGAAGGGTTTGGCCTCATACTGCAGGCGAGCCTGGGCTTGCCATCTTTCATTTATCGGAGTCATGGATGAAGCGCGTCCTTCTCACTATTTCCCTTTCCCTGTTGTGTCTTTGTGCCCTCGGCCCGCAATGCCGAGCCGACGAAGGCATGTGGCTTTTCAATGCTTTTCCAAAAGAGAAAGTGCAGAAGAAATACGGATTTGAACCAAGCCAGCAGTGGCTGGACCATGTGCGACTGGGCTCGGTGCGGTTTAACAACGGCGGCTCAGGATCATTCATCTCGGCCGACGGCCTTACCTTCACCAATCATCACGTGGGCGCAGTCTGCGTGCAACAGCTCTCCACACACGGGCGTGACTATATCAAAGAAGGCTTTTATGCCAAGACCCAGGCTGAAGAAGCAAAGTGCCCCGACCTGGAATTGAACCAACTCGTGGGCATCGAAGATGTCACCGCGAAGGTCAAGGATTCGGCCAAGCCTGGAATGTCGTCGGCCGAGGCGGGACAGGCACAACGCGCGGCGATGTCGCGGATTGAGAAAGAATGCACGACCTCCACCGGCCTGCGTTGCGACGTAGTAACGTTTTACTCGGGCGAAGTTTACAACCTGTACAAGTACAAGAAATACACGGACGTTCGGCTGGTATTCGCGCCGGAGTTCGATATCGCATTTTTCGGCGGCGATCCCGACAACTTCACCTATCCGCGGTACGACTTGGACATCACATTCTTTCGGGTCTACGAGAACGACAAGCCGGCTCACATCGATCATTACTTGCGATGGTCGAAGGACGGCGTGAAGGAGAACGATCTGATTTTCGTTTCCGGTAACCCGGGCTCGACCGGGCGCCAACGCACCATGGCGCAACTCGAGTTCCTGCGGGACGTGGACTATCCATCGCGGCTGGATACCTACAAGCGCCGCATCACGCTGCTGCTGAATTTTGGCAACGAGTCGGAAGAGAACGCCCGCATCGCGAAGGAGGAACTGTTCAGTTATCAAAATTCTTTCAAGGCGATCTCGGGATACCTGAAGCCTTTGAAGGACAAGGAGGTCATGGCGAGCAAGCAGGCCGAGGAGGCGAAGCTTAAGGCTGCGTTCAGGGCAAATCCCAAAAACCAAGGCTCGGACAATCCGTGGCAAGACATTGCCGAGAGCGTAGCCGAGCAACAAAAGATCTATCTTCCCTTGACTTACATCGAGCGCAATCGCGGCTTCAACACCAAGCTGGCATACTTTGCCCGCTGGATCGTCCGCGTTGTGGAAGAGAAGGCCAAGCCCAACGAAAAACGCCTGCGGGAGTACCGCGACTCGGCGCTCCCCTCGCTCGAACAAGAACTGTTCTCGACCGCCCCGATCTACAAATCGCTTGAGACCGTGACGCTCGGCGATTCGCTGGCACAGATGCAGGAAGCCTTGGGGGCGGATAACGCGGTTGTCAAACAAACGCTGAATGGCAAATCGCCGGCCGACGCCGCCCAGGACCTCATTGCCCATACCAAACTCGATGACGTCTCGGTGCGCAAGCAACTGTACGAGGGAGGCGTGGCGGCCGTGCAGGCATCGACCGATCCGCTGATCGTGCTGATGTGCAACCTTGATCCTGCAGCACGGGAACTGCGCAAGCAGTACGACGATCAGGTGGATGCCGTGGAACGGCGTGCCGGAGCGCAGATCGCAAGAACCCGCTTCGCACACACCGGCTATGACCAACCCCCGGATGCGACCTTCACCCTTCGCCTCAGCTACGGTACCGTGAAAGGCTACGAAGAAAACGGAAAGAAGATTCCCTACTTCACCGATTTTGGAGGCGCGTATCAACATGCCGCCAGTCACGACAACAAACCGCCTTACGAACTTCCAGACAGCTGGATAAAGTCGAAATCGAAGCTGAAGCTTACGACGCCGCTCGACTATGTTTCGACGGCCGACATCATCGGGGGCAATTCCGGTAGCCCGACAGTCAATAAACAGGGCGAGGTAGTCGGCATCATTTTCGATGGAAACATTCAATCGCTGGAGTGGAACTTCGTATATGAAGACAAGCAGGCACGGGCGGTCCACGTGGACTCCCGAGGAATTGTGGAGGCGCTGCGCGAGATTTACGGAGCCAGGGGACTGGTGAACGAACTCAGGGGAGTCACCGCAAAATAAGGGAAGGTATGTCACGGCACGGGGCAGACTTTGGTCTGCCCCGACCGTCAGGACACCTTATTCGGGCCAGATTTGCAGCGCAGTCTTGCTGAGAATCTGGTTCTGAACGTGATCGGGCAATCCGAGCGCGCGAAAGTCTTGCAAGTTCTTCCGAACATCCGGAACGCCCGGTCCCGGCCAATCCGTCCCAAACAACGTCTTGGCAGCAATCTCTTCGAGCCGTGGGAAATACTTCAGCAGAGTTTTCGGGGGAATTCCACTGATGTCGAGGTAAACGTTCGGATGCCTGCGCACCAGGAAGAACGCGGTATCCATCCATAAGGGACGCCCGCCGTGGGCAAGAAGGATTTGCATCTTAGGGAAATCGACCGCAACGTCATCGAGATAAATCGGGTCGCCATACTTGTTACGGGCGCCGGGAAAGATCGACGTGCCGGTGTGGAACATCACGGGGATGCCGTTGGCTTCGGCGGCCCGGTATATGATTTCCAGTTCCGTGACGCCGCGCAGGTAGTCGTTGGGAAAGAGCAACTGATGGGGAGGATGGATTTTGATCATCCGGATCCCGAGGCGCACCAACTGCTCCACGTCGGCAAGAATGTTGGCCGAGTGGCGGGGATGCAGGCTGCCGCACGAGAGGAGGCGCTTGGGATTCTCTTTCACATAGGCGGAGACGAACTGGTTAACTTCCGAGGTAAAGCCGATCACCTCCGGCGCCACGTAATTGATGAGTACCGCGCGATCGATTCCGGATGAGTCCAGAAACTTGAGGAAGGCTTTTGGGGAGCGGCAGTATTCTTCGATCTGCGCGAAATTTGGGCGGCGCGCCCGCATCAGTTCCAGCGCGCGCGGCTTGAACATATCCATCGGCGAAATGTGGATGTGGCAGTCCGTGATCACAGATGAGTTTCCGGTCGAGAAGTCTTACGTCCCTTTCCAATGGGGCGTACGCCTCTCGAGAAATGCCTGAATGCCTTCGCGAGCATCCTCGGTCTGCATCAGCTCGTCGAGGTAGATCTTCTCGGCACGGGCCAGACCTTTGTCGAAGTGCATTGCGTCCCAGACATACAGTGCTTTCTTGGTGGCGGCCAGAGCCGCCGGGCTCAGGGTGGCCAAGTGCGTGACGATCTCACTCACCTTGCTGCCGACTTCCGCGTCTGAAACCGCAGCGTTCGCGAGGCCCAGCGATGAAGCTTCTCGGCCGTTAAATTTGCGGCCCGTGAGGATCAGGTCGGCGGCGCGCTTTTGACCGATGATTGTGGCCAGCGCGGTAACGGCTACCGGGGGGAAACAGCCCAGCTGGATTTCAGGGAAACCCCACGTGGCGGTGTCTGAGGTGATGACCACGTCGCACATCATCGCCAGCTCAGCGCCACCACCCAGGCAATGTCCGCGGACTTCGGCTACGAGAACCTTTTTCGATGCGACCAGGGCACGGAAGATCGCGTGGAACTCGGTCAGCATCTCGGTAACCTTGCCGGGAGTGTGAGCTGCGACATCGACTCCCGCGGAGAACGTCTTTTCTGAACCGCGCAGGACCAGGATGGAAATTTCGGGTTGCGCTTCCACAGTGGTGATGGCTGTGGAGAGCTCCTCCATCATCGAGATATCGATCACGTTGATGGGCGGATTGCAGAGCGTGATGCTGGCTGCGGGCGGCTCGAGGTCGCAACGGATTCGGACAAAGTCAGCGGACACGAAAGAAGGATACCGCAGGCTGCAGTGGAAATCGCAAGAGCTACACCACAGAGGACACGGAGGAGCACGGAGGAATGCATTGTTTCCTCCGTGTATCTCTGTGTCCTCTGTGGTTAAGCTTTGTTTGGCGGCTCAACCAAAATTAAAGGTTGATCGCTGATTTGCGCGGCTCGCCGATGGTGTCGAAAGGATCCCTGGCTCCTTCTTTTTCGGCGATCCATTTTTTCTCGTTGGCGATGATTTCCAGGAGAACTTTCTTGTCTTCGGTGGTCGGCATGACCTCGGCAAAGTGTTCTTCGTACTGCTTGTCGCTGAGCATCTCGCCCTTCTTGGCGTGGAACTTCTGTCCGGCAAACTGGCCGATGGCGCGGTTGAAGCGGATGTCGGGCGCGTACAATTCCGGCTCGCCCGCCTTGCGGAAGCCGTTCAAGCGATCCACGAGCCCCGCCACTTCATCGCGGTACAGGTGACGGTTGTAGTCGTTGAGTTCATCCAGTTTGGCAGGCGTTTCGTTCTTGAGTTCGTCGTAGCGGCCTTTGATACCCCAAACGTAGGCCCAATGCGCGGAGGAGGAGTGGTCCGTGCCGAAAAGATCGTAAGAGCATGAGATCCACTTGTTGAGATACTTCTGAATCAACCAACCGGGAATGATGCCGGCCTGCACAATCCGGCGCAGGCCGTCGTTGCCGGTACCCATGTGGAAGGCTTCCTCGCGCAGCATGTAGGACATGGAACGTCCCAGGGGCGCGAAGGCGGAATACTTGAGCATCTGCAGCTGGAATTTGCCGTCGCGGTCCACGAAGTCGGTGTAGGTAAAGAAGTCCATCCAGTTATCGACGTCGACGTTGAAGGCGCCGAGCAGGCGTTCGTTCTCGAAGGCACGGCGCTCCAGCATTTTCTGCGCCTCCACCTTCCCGGAGTAGCCAAAGTGGTCGAGGAGGAGCGCACACATCTGCCAGCCATGGCGCATTTCTTCGATCATGACGCGGGTCAGAGCGCGGCGATCCCAGTCGGTAGGGGCAGTTTCGAACAAATGACGCTGCTGCTCCACCGAGGCGAACTCGGTGTCACCCTGGTAGACGATCATGTTCATGAGGGCGTCGCGCATTTGCTGGGTGGGAATCTGGCGGAGGTTTTCCCACTTGCGGCGGCCTTTGTAGGAACCGAATTGGATTTCTTCGGTTTCGATAGCGCCGTAGAGCGTGTCGAATTTGAAGCTGGCGATTTCATCGCGATCGACGCCGATTTCCTTGCGCCATCCATCGAACAGGCCAACCCAGTCGCTGAAGGTTCCGATTTTTGCTACTTTTCCTGGCATAAGAGAAATCCTTTAACCACAGAGGGCACAGAGGAGCACCGAGGAATCACGACTCCGTTCTGGATTTGCCTAGTCTGCGGTTCATGCTTTTTTCATCCAGACATTTTCATCCCATGTTCATCCAGACGGTTTTCACTTCCGTGTAATGCTCCAGCGCGGCCTGTCCGAGTTCTCGGCCGAACCCTGAGCTCTTGTAGCCGCCGAACGGGAGCGCTGCATCCATCAGGCCGTAGGTGTTGATCCATACGGTGCCGGCGCGCAATTGCCGCGACAACTGGTGGGCTTTCTTTACGTCGCGCGTCCAGACCGCGGCCGCGAGGCCATACTGGTTTCGGTTTGCTAACTCGACCACTTCATCGACGTCGTCGAACTTGAGCGTCGCCAGCACCGGGCCGAAAATCTCTTCCTGGGCAATCTTCATTTCGTTGGTCACATCGCCGAACACTGTCGGCTCGATGAAGAAGCCCTTCCCGCCGTCAACCGACGTGCGATTGCCGCCGGCCATGAGCTTTGCGCCTTCTTTCTTTCCTGCCTCGATGTAACCGAGCACAGTCTGCATCTGTTCCTGGCTGATGATGGCGCCCATGCGGGTTTTGGGATCGAGCGGATCGCCCGGCACCATCTTCTTGGCTCGCCCGACCAGCTTTTCCAGAAACTCGTCCCGGACCTTGCTCTCGACGAACAGGCGCGAGCCTGCGTTGCATACTTCGCCCTTGCCGTAAAAGATCCCGTTGATGGCGCCCTTTACAGCGTTGTCGATGTCGGCGTCGGCGAACACGATATTCGGAGACTTGCCGCCCAATTCCAGGGTCACGCGCTTGAGGGTGTCGGCGGCTCCGCGCATGATTTCCTTGCCCACGGAGGTCGAGCCCGTGAAGGCAATCTTGTCGATCCCCAGGTGCTTGACGATGGCTTTCCCGCTCTCGGGACCGCCGGTAACTATGTTCAGGACTCCGGCGGGAATCCCGGCTTCGAGGGCCAGTTCCCCGAGGCGGAGAGTGGTGAGCGGCGTCTGTTCCGCAGGCTTCATGACGATGGTATTTCCGCAGGCCAGGGCTGGGCCCAATTTCCAGGAAGCCAGCAGAAGCGGGAAATTCCACGGAATGATAAGGCCCACGACGCCAACCGGCTCGCGCAAGGTGTAGGTGAAAGCCGAATCGAAGGTATTCACCGTCTCGCCATGAATTTTGGTAGCCCACCCCGCGTAGTAGCGGAGAACGTCGATGACCATGGGCATATCGACGTTGCGCGACTCGAAGATGGGTTTTCCATTGTCGAGGGTTTCGAGTTCAGCCAGTTCGTCGATGTGCTGCTCGATGAGATCGGCGAGTTTCCAGATCAGGCGCCCGCGTTCGGAAGCGGACATCTTTCGCCACGCGCCGGCGTTGTCGTCGAACGCACGGCGGGCTGCCGCAACCGCCCGATCGACATCCGCCGCGGAAGCTTCGGTGACCTGAGTCAGGGGCTCGCCGGTGGCGGGATTTACGGTGTCGAATGTCTTCGCGCCGTCCACCCATTGGCCGTCGATCAATAGCCGCCCTTTGGCAATTTTTGCTTTCGTCGCTGTGATCATTGTCGTTTGCTTAGCCGCGCGTGCGGCTCACTTTGCCGTAAAGATGGCCGGCCGTTTTTCCACGTACGCGGCCAGACCTTCTTTGGCATCGTCGCTCTGGAAAAGAATCTGTTGATTTTCACGCTCGACCGCAAGGGCGGACTCCATCGGAATCTCCCATCCGGTCTGCACCGCGCGCTTGATCCGCCCAACGGCTTTCGCAGCTTTGTTGGGAGGACAGAATTGGCGGGCATACTCCATGACGTTCTCCATGAATCCGTCGCGCTCATAGATGTCGTTGATGATGCCCAGTTCTTTGGCTTCTTCGAAGGAGAACGTATTGCCGGTTACCATCAGCTCAATCGCGCGGCTCTTGCCCACCAAGCGCGAGAGGCGCTGCGTACCGCCGGTACCTGGGAGAACGCCGAGGTTCACCTCGGGCAGCCCGATTTTGCCGGCGTCCTTGCGCGCGATGCGAATGTCGGCCGCCATGGCGATCTCGAGGCCGCCGCCCACGCAATGGCCGTTCAGAGCCGCGATTACAAGCTTGGGAGTGTGTTCGAGGCGTAGCAGGGTCTCGTTCGCATGCAGGCAGAAGTAGTATTTGAAGGTCGGATCGACGCTGGCCAGCATTTTAATGTTGGCGCCGGCAGAGAAGAATTTGTCGCCGGATCCCGTCAACAGGATCACGAAGACGTCGTTATCCATGCGGGCCGCCAGAATCGCTTCGTCCAGCTGGCGATTCATTTCGTAGGTATAGGTGTTGGCCGGCGGGTCGAACATCTCGATCACCGCCACGCCGCGGTCCTTGCGGTAGTTGATCAGCTTTTTGGTGGTCTCGCCGGATGCCGGTTGCGTTGTCGTCGCCATTTCAGGCTCCTTTTCTCAAAGTCTCTTTGTTAATTGCCCTGTCCGCAAGAGCGCAGGGCACACGCAGCTGCTCACTTCCTTCTTGCCGTGCGGCCCCTCAACCCATTGAGGAAAATATCACCCATCTCGCGAGATAGTTCCTCGGCGCCGCCATCGACGCCTGGCTTGTACCAGGTGTAGATCCAATTCATCATGCCGAACAGGCTCAGGGCTGCCGTGCGGCTTGCGAAGTTCAGTCCCTGCGCGCGCTTGAGTTCATCCATCAATCCCACACAGGCGCGCACATATTCACGCTTGATCCCGGCGATTTCCGTGCCGTACCCGTTCTTCAGGACCTCGTCTTCATGGGACAAAACTTTCATGGCCTTCTGGTTGGCCAGAAAGTACTCGAGGTGATTGGCGATAAATAGCCGGATTCGCTTTTCCGGATCGGCCACGCCCTGCAGCCGCGTTCGCAGGCGCTCGAGGATCGTGTTGAAGGTGTGCCGCTGAATCAGATAGAGCAGCTTTTCCTTGGATTCGAAGTAGTAGTAAAGTCCCGCAAGCGACATGCCGCTGGCCCGCGACAGGTCGCGCATGGAAGCGCCTTCGTATCCTTTTTCGTCAAAGACATCGGTCGCATGAGCCAAAATTTCCGAAAGGCGCCGGTCGAAACGCGTGAGCAGGCGATTCGCCCGGGGCGCTCGAACGCGGCGGGCGGGTGATCTGCGAGATGGGGAGGCGGCAGGCATTTATCGAACGTTCGTTCGAATTTCATTGTAACCCATTGTGACAGACGTCACAAGGGCTTGTGATTGGGGGGACGGCGATGGGGAATTAGCAAATTCAGGAAGTTCCGACGCCTATCGGACAACCTCATAGGCCCGGCTAAGCCATCGCAGCGCATCCCGCAAATCGGATTCGGAAGAGACTTCAAAGACAAACCATCGGGTGGCTTGCATGACGGTGGTGGAGATGCGAGCGTCCTTATTTAGCGTGGCCCGTATCCGCGGTCCGCCATTCCCCAGTTTGAAAGCCAGCGCATTTGACGATCCCATGCCGCGCGTGCGCGGAAGAATCGCGAAAATCTCCTTGCCGCGATAAAACGCTGTGAATCCGAACATCGGGCGGGTGCTCACACTTGGCCAGGCGGCCATCTCCGTACCCAAAACCGCTCCCCAAATCTTCATCTCCTCGGAGACAGGGACAAGCTTGGGACGCGCAGGCTTGGTCACAGGCGTACCTCAAACAATCTGTCGAGCAGACCGATCGCCGTCTTAGTTCCGGATATCGGCCAGCAATGCTTCGACTTCTGCTTTCAGATCCACAGTTAGGGGAAGCAAAGGGAGCCGAACCGGCCCGCCGAAGTATCCGTTGAGGTCCATGGCGTATTTGGCGCCGGGGATGCTGAGTCCGCCCACGACGCGCTCGGCGGCCTTGGCGATGCGTTCCTGCTTGAGGCGGGCGAGTTCGAAGTCATTTTCTTTCCAGGCTGCATAGATCTCATAACAGGCGGTCGGCGCCGCCACCGCAAACGCCAGAATCGCGCCCACCGCTCCAGCCTGCAGCGAGCTTTCCAGTTTGTGTGCCGCGCCCACCAGCACCTGGAAGCCGACTTCTTTCTGACGCGTCTTCAGAGCACCCACGACGCTGACCGCGGCCGAGGAGGGTTTCGGCGGCCCCGCGAGCGCTGCAACCGGCACCAGTTCCCCGCCGGGCCCGGATCCTTCCGACGCCGCCTTCACCATGCGGGCGGTTACGGCATCAAATGTTTCGGTCACCGTCGCGCTGCGTTTTACGTGACGCGTGCCTTCGACAATCTTGCGGGCTTTCTCGACGTCGCCGCTCGATTCCTTGATCCCAATGATATTGGGATGATCGGCCAGTTCGATGACGAGTTCCGCCGGCATGTCGTAGCCCGTTGCTTGCGGGAAGTTGTAGATGATGACGGGCAGAGGCGAGCGGTCGGCTACCATCCGATAGAACGCCAGCATGTTCGGCGGCTTCATCTGCCCCTTGTAGTAATGAGGCGTGCGCACCATGGCGACGTCATATCCCAGTTCTGCGGCGTAGTCGGTGAGGCGGAGGGTTTCGATCGCCGATTCGATGCCTGTGCCCGCGATCAGAACCTTGTGGTTGGCGGTTGCAGCACGAGCTGACTTGAGAACTTCGCGACGCTCATCGTCCGAGAGCAGAATGGCTTCGCCCGTGGAACCAAGCACCACGACGCCCGCTATGGGCGTGCGCGAGTAGCGCTCCAGGTTCGCTTCGAGCTTCTTGTAGTAAACCTTTCCGTCGGGGTAGAACGGGGTAGTGATGGGAGGGAAGATTCCGGAAAGCAGCATTGGGATTGTTCCTCACAAACTCGTTCCTTGAGAGGATAGAGCCTTGGCTGGCCACTCGCAAGGGACGGCGAGATCGACCGCGTCTGAACGGAATCACCGGTCAGTCCCCCGAAATCCGATCTAGGCAGCCACACCAGACCGCGGGTATTGTTCGGGTACAGCACCGATCTGCTCGAGCAAACCTAGCTGATCCCACTTATCCCAGCCTGCGATGATCTTGCCGTTCCTTATTTTTAAAATTGTGATGCCCGAGATTTTCGCCTTTTTCCCGGTCGGGGGATAGCGCAGGAATTGTCCGGAGTGGGTCATGTCCGCCTGCCAGCGCAGGACTACGCGATCCTCTTCCGCGACGGTGTCTTGGATGGTCAGATGAAAGTCCGGGAAAGCACCGCGCAAGTGTTGCGCGAACTTGCGAAATTCTTCCAAGTTGATCGGAGTATCGTGGAGCACCTGGCCTTGTCCCGAAGCGTTGGCATCGGCCAACTCGTCGATCGTTTCGAACCGGCCGTTGTTCCAGAGCTCCTCAAACCAGCGATGGGCCAAGGCTACATTTTCCTGCTGTTGTGACACGGTCCCCTCCATGCAAAAAGATTCTGGGCCGAGACCTGGTATTTGAACGTCCCGAGGTTAGCAGTTAATCAGGGAATTGTCTTCGATTCGACCAGCTACTTGCTAGCAGGGATTGTAAGTCTTGCCGGTTGGATCCGTCTCGATCCGAAACCGACTTTCGTCTCCGACGAAGAACCTTTGAAACAATCCGGTGCCGTCTTTTCTTCCAATCACTTCACCCCATATCATCCCGCCCTTGCACCAGCCTGCATTTGACAGCTTCTCTCTGATATTCCTGGAGTAGTAAAAGAACTGATCGTCAGCCCAGCCTTCTGGAAGGTCGGACGATGTTTGCAGCGAGCCGTTGTCGGTTAATCGGACTAAGAGGAACTTCCCTTCGCGGGGTAGGGGTGGTGAAGCCGCGACGCCGTACTGAATCGTAATCCACCCTGTGTATCCGGAAGGAATCAGGAACCGGGAAGGCGGCCTGCGGTGCAGAAACAGGTCCAGCACGAATGGGCCGTAAAGAAAGGTGCCTGCCAAGACTGGCAGGCTTATCACCACTAAGGCGATTGTTCCAGCACGGACCTTGCCCACATCTACCGGCGCTTTCCCGCGACCCGTTCGGCGTGCAGATGTTGTAGCGCCTGCACGCGGACCTCACCGCGCTGGAGAGCGGCGATGCCTTCGGCCGCGGCGCGCGCCGCCGAGAGCGTGGTGATGGTCGTGATCCGTGCTGTAACGGCCGCGCGGCGGATAGCTTTCTCGTCAAACCACGGATCGGCTCCGTGAGGAGTGTTGATGATGAGCTGAATGCGATCGCCCTTGATGAGGTCGACCACGTTCGGGCGTCCTTCTTTGACTTTGTAGACGCGTTCCACGCTCAGTCCGGCGCTTTCGATGATGTCGGCGGTACCGGCGGTCGCTACCAGTTTGAAGCCCATGTCGGCGAAGCGGCGGGCGACCTCGGCGACTCCCCCTTTGTCGTGGTCGGTGACGCTGATGAAAACGGATCCCTGGGTTGGCAGTTTCTGCCCGGCGGCGATCTGCGCCTTGGCGAAGGCTTCGCCGAAATTGTCGGCCACGCCCATGACTTCGCCGGTCGAGCGCATCTCGGGTCCGAGAACCGTATCGACGCCCGGGAACTTGCTCCACGGGAAGACCGGCGATTTCACGTAGTATCCGCGCCCGGTATCGAGGTCGGTGCCGCGCTCAATGTTTTCGGGCAGAAACTCACGCAGCTTGCGGCCTGTCATCAGGCGCGAGGCGATGCGTGCAAGAGGAACACCGGTGGCCTTCGAGACGTACGGCACGGTGCGCGAAGCTCGCGGGTTCACTTCGAGAACGTAGACCTTGCCGCCTTCGGAACCGCCATTGGTGGTTCGAGGGATGGCGAACTGGATGTTCATCAGGCCGACGACTTTCAGTGCGCGTGCCAGCTTGAATGTGTAGTCGCGCATGCGCTGCAGCAGTTGCGCCGGAATATCGACCGCGGGCAACACACAGGAGGAATCGCCCGAGTGGATGCCGGCTTCTTCGATATGCTGCATGATGCCGGCGATGACGACGTCCTCGCCGTCAGAGAGCGCATCGACGTCGACTTCGATCGCATCTTCGAGGAAGTGGTCGATGAGCACGGGACGATCCTGCGAGTACTCGACCGCTTCTTTCATGTAGTGGACGACCGAGTCTTCGTCGTAAGCGATGACCATCGCGCGGCCGCCGAGGACGTACGACGGCCTGACCAGGACGGGGTAGCCGACTTTCTTGGCGCCTTCGACGGCCTCTTCCAACGAAGTCGCCATCGCCCCCGGTGCCTGCGGGATTTCCAGTTCGTCGAGCAACTTGCCGAAGCGCTTGCGATCTTCGCAGAGGTCGATGGATTCGGGCGACGTGCCGATGATGGGCACGCCCGCGGCTTTCAAGGGAAGAGCAAGATTCAGCGGAGTCTGTCCGCCGAACTGCACGATTACGCCAACCGAGGCCTTGCCCGAGGCTTCATGTTCGTAGACCGCGAAGACGTCTTCCAGGGTGAGTGGCTCGAAGTAGAGGCGGTCACTGGTATCGTAGTCGGTCGAAACCGTCTCGGGATTGCAGTTGATCATCACGGTCTCGAAGCCGTCTTCGCGCAACGAGAAGGAGGCGTGGCAGCAACAGTAGTCGAACTCGATTCCCTGCCCGATGCGGTTGGGACCGCTGCCCAGAATGATGACTTTCTTCCGGTCGGTCGGCGCAGCCTCGTCTTCTTCCTCGTAGGTCGAGTAGAGGTACGGTGTGTAACTTTCGAATTCTGCCGAGCACGTGTCCACTCGCTTGTAGACCGGCTGCACCCGATGCTTCTTACGCAGGTGGCGGACTTTCTCCTGCCCGCCTTTGCCCTCGAGGCGCCAGATGTTCGCAAGCCGTGCGTCGGAGAAGCCCATGCGCTTGGCGTCGCGTAAGACTTCGGCCGGCATCGAGTCCATCGGATGCTTTTCTAGCTCCAGCTGCATGTCGTTAATTTCTTTCAGCTGGTACAGGAACCAAGGATCGATGGACGTGACCTTCGCAAGCTGCTTGACTGTGTAACCCTGGCGCAGAGCGTAGCGCACGTAACTCAGCCGTTCGGGATGCGGTGTTACTAGGCGCTGCGTCAGAATTTTTGGCTCGATTTTTTCTGAGCCGGCTTTGCGGCCGGTGTCGAGCGCCCGTACACCCTTCAGCAGCGCTTCCTTGAAGGTGCGCCCAATCGCCATCACTTCGCCCACCGACTTCATCTGCGGACCGAGGCTCTCGTCGGCACCGGGGAATTTTTCGAACTGCCACTTCGGAATCTTCACGACCACGTAGTCGAGCGTGGGCTCAAACGAGGCCGGCGTCTTGCGCGTAATGTCGTTGGGGATTTCATCGAGCGTGTAGCCGACCGCTAGCTTCGCAGCAATCTTTGCAATCGGGAAGCCGGTGGCTTTCGATGCCAGAGCCGAGGAGCGCGAGACACGCGGGTTCATCTCGATGACCACCATGCGCCCGGTCTCGGGATTCACGCCGAACTGGATGTTCGAGCCACCGGTCTCGACGCCGATCTCGCGGATCACGGCGATGGAGGCGTCGCGCATGGCCTGGTATTCGCGATCGGTGAGAGTCTGAGCGGGCGCGACAGTGATAGAGTCGCCAGTGTGCACGCCCATGGGATCGAAGTTCTCGATCGAACAGATGATGATGACGTTGTCCTTGAGGTCGCGCATCACCTCGAGTTCGTACTCTTTCCAACCGAGGACCGACTCTTCGATCAGTGCTTCGTGGACCGGGGAGAGATCAAGGCCGCGAGCGAGCAACTCCATCAATTCTTCGCGATTGAAGGCGATGCCGCCACCCGTGCCGCCCAGCGTGAACGATGGACGGATGATGACCGGAAAGCCGATCTTTCCCGCGAACTCGAGGCCGTCTTTGAGATTGTTCACCAGCGCCGATTTGGGCACGTCGAGGCCGATTTTCTGCATCGCGTCTTTGAAGAAGAGGCGGTCTTCGGCTTTCTTGATCGCCGCGATGTTGGCGCCAATGAGAAACGCATTGTATTTGTCGAGCACGCCGCCGTCAGAGAGTTCAACGGCGAGGTTCAACGCCGTCTGGCCGCCCACGGTCGGCAAAATGGCGAACCCGGCGCTGGGCGAAAGCTCCCGCTCAATGCGAATGATTTCTTCCAGGTATTCGCGCGTGAGCGGCTCGATGTAAGTGCGGTCGGCGATCTCGGGATCGGTCATGATGGTCGCCGGATTCGAGTTGGCCAGCACCACTTCGTAGCCTTCGGCCTTAAGCGCCTTGCAGGCTTGCGTGCCGGAGTAATCGAACTCGGCGGACTGGCCGATGACGATGGGGCCGGAGCCGAGGATCAGGATTTTGGAGATGTCGTTGCGTCGTGGCATGAATTTAGCTTTGAAAGGACGCGCCTTTAGGCGCGCCGCAGACTCCAATTTCGGCTGTGGGCTTTAGCCCCTGAGGTACATCATCAAGTTCGAATCGACCGCTGGCAGATGAATATGGATAACGTTCCGCTCGCTCACACAAATGCTTGCGGACTGGATTTTGTCCAATATAGACGACATGGAGCCGGTAATCATCGTCATCGCGAATTCTGTGATCGGCAAATCCCTTCTGCCAGACTTCCAGATTTGAGCCGATTTCTTTTTTCGCGCGGTACGAAAATCCGCCCTTGATGAACTGCACGGCCTTTTCCAAACTTGTGAGAGGCGTCAGGAGCACGTGCAGATGGTCGGGCATGATCACAAATTCATGCAGCAAGTAAGCTGAACCACGATAGTGATAGATCGTGTCGATCAAGAGATTTGCCCATCGCTCATTGCGAAAAAGATCCCGTCGTTCCCACGTGCTCGTGGTAATCATGTAAGTCTGCTGCGTACTGCTCGCATGCTCTCTAGTTGGTCTCAACCGCGAACCTCAGTGGCTAAAGCCCCAATTCTTATCGAGATCTTGCGGCGCGCCTGAAGGCGCGCCCTTTCAAAGCTGAACCTTTCGAACAGCAACCCGCATTGCTTCGAACGCCGAGTGCTTCGCTGACGACTAGCGGCTGCCCTTCCCCTCCTCCATCATCTTCACAAAATCCTTGAACAGGTAATGCGAGTCATGCGGGCCCGGCGCCGCCTCAGGGTGGTACTGCACCGTAAAGAGCGGCAGGTTTCTGTGTCGCAATCCTTCGAGCGTGTTGTCGTTCAGATTGATGTGGGTGAACTCGACTTCGCTTTGGGGCAGCGAGTCCGGATCGACCGCGAAGTTGTGGTTGTGGGCGGTGATTTCGATCTTGCCCGTGCCCAGCTGTTTCACCGGGTGGTTGCCGCCGTGGTGGCCGAACTTTAGCTTGTAGGTCTTGCCACCCAGCGCAAGGCCGGTAAGCTGATGGCCCAGGCAAATGCCGAAGATCGGCTGGCGTCCCATCAGGCGGCGGATGTTGTCCACTGCGTAAGTGCACGGCTCGGGATCGCCGGGGCCGTTTGATAGAAATACTCCGTCCGGCTTCAGGGCCAAAACATCTTCTGCGAGGGTCTGGGCGGGGACAACTGTCACCTTGCAGCCTTCGCCTCGCAGCTTGCGCAGGATGTTCTGCTTGATGCCGTAGTCGTAGGCAACCACGTGGAAACGCGGCGGCTCGTCTTTTACGCCCACCACGGCCACCGGCTCGTGGGAACGTTCGCCGACTTCCCAGACGTAGGGCCGCGTGGTGCTGACGACCTTGGCGAGATCGGTCCCGTCCATCTTGGGAATCGACAGCGCTTTGGCCACGAGCTTTTCGGGATCAGCTTCCATGGTCGAGATCACGCCGCGCATGACGCCGTGATCGCGCAGGTGCCGCACCAGAGCGCGCGTGTCGATCTCGGCCAGCACCGGGATCTTGAACTGCTCCAGGTACTCTTCGGCCACCTGCTGCGAGCGCCAGTTCGAGCTGACTTTCGAGAACTCGCGCACGATCAGTCCCTCGATATAGGGATGCGTGGCCTCGTTGTCTTCTGGATTGGTGCCGTAATTGCCGATTTCGGGTGTGGTCAGGACAACAATCTGCCCTGAGTAGGAGGGGTCGGTGAAAATTTCCTGGTAACCCGTGATGGAAGTATTAAAAACGACTTCCCCGTAGCATTCGCCTTTGGCGCCGTAACCTTTGCCTCGAAAGATGCGCCCATCTTCAAGGGCAAGGATAGCTTGCATTCCTGCTCCCGGGATTGGATTTTAGAGATTTTAGCAGGGATGTTTCGTTCCTCCAATTGGATTTGCGAGGAAGTTTTCCACTGTCCGTGGATTTCTTTCGGTTGTGTGGCAGCGCTGAAGGGCCGGGGGTAGGCGCGCCTGAAGGCGCGCCCTTATACGAATCCAAAGACGGTGCTGAAGGCCCTTGGTACGACTCGCCTTGGTACAGATTGCTGGTCCAATTTGCTTTGCTGACGAATTGTATGGTGGCTACGGTTGGACAGCACGCAGGATGTAATCTGTTAGCAGCTGCTCGGTCTGCTGGTGCATGCCTTTCGTGTTGAAGTTGGTACTGGTCAGAACAACGCTCATGTCGAGGTCCGGGAACACCATCACCTTGTTCCCTCCATTGCCGCTCATGAAGAACGCGGCGTGACTCTTGTCGCCTGACTTGAATTTCTTCAGCCACCACAGGTAGCCGTACTGGGTGTCGTCATCGATGCCCGCGTGCGGGGTGGTGGAGGCCTTCACCCAGCTTTCTGCTACGATCCGCTTCCCTTCCCAGGTGCCATCCGCGCGGTAGAGTTCCGCGATTCTCAGCAGGTCGCGACTGGTAAGGCGCAGGCCTCCGCCAGTTTGGGGGACGTTCAGCGGCGAGTACACCCACACGGCATCGGTGATGCCCAGAGGACCGAAGAGCTTTTCCTGGGCGTAGTGATCAGTGCGCGTGCCGGTGGCTTTGGCAAGCACTTCGCTCAGCGTGAAAACTCCGCCCGTGCAGTAGCTGAAATCTCTGCCATAAGGGGGCGGCTCGACTTTTTCGCCGACATGCATGCGCCCGCGCACGGGCAGGTCGAGGATGAATTGGGCCCAGTCCTCGACCAGATACATGCGCTCTTCGTTACCGCGGGAAGCGTCGTTCCAGTCGTCGCATTCCAGCGGCGAACTCATGGTGAGGAAATCCTCAATTGTCATCTTGTCTTTGCGGGGATCCGGATTCTGCATTTTTCGGGCCCGCTCAGGGAGCAATGCCAGGACCCGCGCATCTACGCCGCGCAGCTTCCTTTCTCCGATGGCAATCCCGATCAAGATGTCCGTAATGCTCTTGGTTGCCGAGCGTGTGTCCCGCAGCGTGCTCGCGTCGCCGTCGAAGTAGCTTTCGTATACCAGCTTCCCGTGCCGGGCTACCAGCACGCTGCCGATTTTCTTGAACTCGCCAGAACGGATGGCCTTCTCCATGGCAGCGACGGGTTCGGCGGCGAGACCTACCGAGGCGGGAGTCGCAAGAACCCAGCGATCGCCCGCGCGGTTTTCCAAGGGCGCGCCGCCCTGGGCATGGACTTCGACGAGCAACCCGGTTAGGGCTAAGCACACGACTGGTGTCAAGCGCAGCATGAACACTCAGACGACCCGTTTCGTGAAAGGTTAGTTGCGGGGGCAATTGGAAGCAGGTCCAGAGCCAAGCGGGACAGCCGAGGCGGCTGTCCCTACGTGGGCAATGTTCTGGCTGGAGACTGACGACTTGCGGCTGGCGACTGGCACTACCGCAGCCGTCCCAGCTTATCCATAGGCCAGTATCCGAAGACTGCCTTGCCGTAGATGGAGCTCTCTTTTACGGGGCCGAACTCACGGCTGTCACTCGACATGCTGCGGTGGTCGCCCAGCATGAAGTAGCTATGGGGCGGGACAACGATCTCCGGGTAAGAGCGCTCGTCGGCATAGGTGGGAGGAACATAATCTTCCTCGATGGCCTCGCCGTTGACATAGAGCTGCCCGGCATCGATGCGGACACGGTCCCCGGCTACGCCAACCACCCGTTTGATGTAGCTCTTGGAAGGGTCGCGCGGGTAGCGGAAAACAACGATGTCGCCGCGTTCGATCGGCTCCCAGCGATAGACAAACTTGTTGACGAAGATTCGCTCCTGATCGTCGAGCGAAGGCATCATGCTGGTGCCCTCAACCTTCACCGGCTGGTACAGGAAGATGATGATGAAGGCGGAGATAGCGAGCGAGATCACCAGGTCACGAAGCCATACCGCGATCACCGGGACCTTGCGCTGCAAAGGCTTAACCGGCGCTGCGTTATTCCAGGATGTGTTCGGAGACCCCGGCGATGCCATACCTGATTTGATTCTAGTACGGAACTGTCCGTGGCATGGAGGCTAAGTGGCTTTGCTGACGATATTTCTCTCAAAGCGGACTACGACAGAGGGCTGAGGAGCCTGGTGGAGTTTGCTTCCATTAGCTGTTCGGCGGGTTACGCCGCCCGCCCACCGCAAGGGCGAAGCCGTTGCCAGCATCCTTCCAATTGATTGCCCTCCCGTGTTCGGGCTGGGTGCACGCTTTCTGCAGGCCGGGTTACAATATCGAGACCGAGGTCATGTCCCTATGTTGAAGCGTGCGTTCACTTTGATGTTCCTGTTTGTGGTCACTCTGACGGTTTCGGCCCAGTGGGCAGCGAACCAGGAGGACCAGGGGGTGCCAGCCTACAATGCCGCGCCTCCACCCAAGGGAAAGAAACTGCCTCCCATTTTGCCGAAAGAGAGCCTGTGGGCAGAAAACGCGCAGTTCCCTTACCAGACGCACGCCTACGAACTGGCTGCCAAGATTCCAAACGTGATTCACCAGGAGCCCTGCTACTGCTATTGCGATCGCGGGATGGGTCACAACAGCCTGCATAGCTGCTTCGAAAACACCCATGGAGCGCAATGCGACGTCTGCCTGAAAGAACTCTATTACTCGTACACCCAGACCAAGAAGGGCAAGACTCCGTCGCAGATTCGTCAAGGGATCACGAAGGGCGAGTGGAAGCAGGTCGACCTGCAGACGGCTGCCGACATCAACTGACACGCGGTCCGAAGGCGAACCCCCAGTTTGACGCGGTCTCTGAGGCACGCGTATAAACCTGCTCGGTAGTCCCACCCGGCCGATGCAGCTCGACAGTTGAAGGAATGCCCTGTAAGTTGCACAATTAAGGAGCAGTTACGAAAAGCACAGGAAGAATTCTACAGATGGCCCAGAAACCTACCGCGAAGAAGTCCATGGCCGACGATCCCCGCGTCGCGCAGACCATTCAGAATTACGAGACCGGTCTCCGTGCAATGCAGGAACACAAGTTCGATAAAGCGAAGACCCATTTCCAGAAGGTCATCGGCGGCCCCAGCAAGGAACTCTCCGATCGCGCCTCCGTGCACTTGAATGCCTGCAATCAACATATGGAGAAAGTCAGCCACCAGTTCAAGACACCGGAAGAGCACTTCGATTACGCCGTTTCGCTCATGAACCTGGGCGACTATGTTCAGGCTCGCGAGCACCTGGAAAAGCTCCAAAAGCAATCTCCCAAGGCGGATTACGTCGTCTACGGCATCGCCGCTTTGGATTGCATGACGGGGCATGTGGAGGACGCGCTGCGTAATCTCGACGAGGCGATCAAGCTGAATCCGGCGGTGCGTTTTCAGGCGCGCAACGACTCAGACTTCCAGAATCTGTCCGAGGATCCGCGTTTTACCGAGTTACTTTATCCCGACCCGGGGGCAGAAGCGGAGCCCGAGCCGGCCATCCCGGAAGAAGAGACTTACTAGGCCAATCCCATGGAATCCGAGCAGCGGCCGAACCCGCTACCCCGGGAGAATTCCGTTTATGGCGCTCCGCTGCGCGTGGTGGCGATTGGCGGAGGCACGGGTCTTTCAACCCTGCTCAAGGGACTTAAGAACTTCGTTCCAACGCCAGGAGAACCCTTCGCTCCAACAACCGGGCAACCGGTTATCAGCGAGCTGAGCGCGATCGTTACGGTAAGTGACGACGGCGGTTCCAGCGGTCGGCTCCGCAAAGAACTCAACATGCTGCCGCCGGGGGACATCCGGAACTGCATCGTCGCCTTGTCGGAGGACGCTGACCTGCTCTCGCAGCTGTTCCGGCATCGGTTCGATAAGGGTTCGGGCCTCGAAGGCCACAGCTTCGGAAATCTTTTCCTCGCAGCCTTGACATCGATCACCAAGGATTTCGCCGAAGCGGTACGCTTATCGTCAGAAATCCTACTGACCCGCGGACATATCTATCCCGCAACTACATCCAACATCGAACTTGAGGCTTTGCTGGAAGATGGGACCCGAGTGCGCGGCGAAACGAAGATTACCGCAAGCAAGGGACGCATTCATGAGCTGTCGCTCATCCCGGCCAATGTCGAGCCATTGCCGCAGACGTTGGAGGCGATCGCGCGGGCCGATGTGATCACGATCGGCCCCGGATCGCTGTTCACGAGCCTGATTCCCAACCTGCTGGTGCGCGGTATCGCCCAGGCCATCGTTGATTCTCCGGCCATCAAGATCTACATCTGCAACCTGATGACGCAGGCTAACGAGAGTCTTGGACTGACGGCGGCCGAACACATTCGTGCGCTCAACCGGCACGCGCAGGCGCAACTTTTCGATTATGCCCTGATTAACCGTACGCCGGTGTCGGAGGACATGAAGGCCAAGTATGCCCTCGAAGGTGCAGCGCAGATTGTGGCCGATCTTGAGGCGATCGAACAATTGGGCTGTTGCCCTGTGCTGGGCGACTACCTGGAAGAGGCAGGCGCGGCTCGACACGCCACCGATGTGGTGGCGCGCGACATATTGGAAATTACCATGCACTCCGCGGGAGGGCCGCGCAAGCCTCCTCTGCAACCTGCCTCTGACCGGGCTCGCTAACCCCCTCAACCACAGAGAGCACGGAGGAGCACGGGGGTTTCCTCTGTGATCCTCCGTGCCCTCTGTGGTTGAGGTTTTTCCCTGTGTTCGCGCTATATTGAAAGCGAATGTCCACCCAGAAAACTCCGCGCATCGCGGTCGCCATCATGGCGGCTGGCAAGGGAACGCGCCTTAAGTCGAAATATCCAAAAGTACTTCACGAGGTTGGCGGCAAGCCCTTGCTGGCGCATGTCATCGCCGCCGCTACGCAGGTGGTCGCGCCGGCAGACGTCTATGCCATCATTGGGCACGAAGCGGCACGCGTCCGGCAAGCGGTGGAACACACCGGCATTCGTTTCGTTTTGCAGGAAGAACAACGCGGTACCGGGCACGCTCTGATGGTCGCTCGGGAGTCTCTCGCGCCCTACGACCACGTCATTGTGCTTTCCGGAGACGCGCCGCTCATCACGCCGGAAACGATCGTGAAACTACGCGACTTCCATCTGCAAAAGGCGGCCGCCATGACGCTGCTTTCCGCGGAACTTCCCAATCCGACCGGATACGGGCGAATCTTTCGCAAATCGCCGCACAGTGATGAAGTTAGAGCAATCGTTGAAGAAAAAGCTGCCAACGCTCGGCAAAAGAAGATTCGCGAGATCAATTCGGGCTTCTATGCTTTTGCAGTGAAGCCCCTATATGCCAGGATTGGCGAACTTAAGACCGACAACGCTCACCGCGAGTACTACCTCACCGACATGGCTGGAGTGTTCGCCAAGGCGAAAGCCAAAGTCATTGCTCTGAAGGCGACCAACCCGGCGGAGATTCTGGGCAGCAACACCCGGGCAGAGATGATGGAAATTGACGCTCTCCTGCGCATGGCAAAGTGCCGTGAACTGATGGACGCCGGGGCCAGCATCTTCTATCCGCAAACTTGCGTGATTGACGCGGACGTTCAAGTGGGAGCCGACACGGTCATCGAACCGTTTGTGCAGTTGCTTGGCCGCACCCGAATCGGCAGCGACTGCCGCGTGCGGTCCTACAGCGTGATTCAGAATTCAGAGATCGGGGACCGCGTGACCGTGCGTCCGGGATCGATTCTGGATGACGCGCGCGTCGCCGCCGACGCGGTCATCGGACCCTATTCCCATCTGCGCCCCGGCAGCGAGATCGGTGAGGGCGCGCACGTTGGGAATTTTGTTGAGACCAAGAAGATCAAACTTGGGAAGAAATCAAAGGCCAATCACCTGACATATCTGGGCGATGCCGAGATCGGAGCCGGGGTCAACGTAGGCGCGGGAACAATCACCTGCAATTATGATGGCGTGAACAAGCACAAGACCGAGATCGGGGATGGAGTCTTCGTGGGAAGTGATTCCACCCTTGTCGCTCCGGTGAAGATCGGGAATGGCGCGTACATCGCCGCCGGATCGTGCATAACCGAAGACGTCCCCAAAGACTCCCTGGCCCTGGGGCGCTCGCGGCAGACAAACAAAGAGGGCTGGGCTAAAACTAAACGCGCATCCCTCAAGAACGCCGCCAAGCCGTAGGCCTCCCGGCTTGCACGCTATCCGTGACGCAAGAACAAGCCCGCCACAGCAGCACCGGCAATCAGAATCGGCTCCGGAACCTTCCAGCGAAATAAAATCGCTAGGCTGGCCGCGCAGATGAAAATCGTCGGCATATCGTAGACCGAGCGCCGGGCGAGAACGAGCACCGCGCCCGCGATCGCGCCGGTTGCCGCAGCCGTCACTCCCCGGACGAAAGCTTTTAACTGTGGGTTTGCCGCCCAGCGTTTGTAAGAGGGCGCCAGTACGACGACCACCAGGTAAACCGGCAGGAAGATTCCAAGTGCCGCAGCGGCCGCTCCAGCGACGCCCGCCACTAGGTAGCCGATAAACGCGACCGTGATAACGACGGGCCCGGGCGTGATCATCGCGACGGCCACGGCATCCACGAACTGATGGTCGGTCAACCAGTGATGGCCCTGAACGACCCCGCCATAGAGGAATGGCACCACGGCCAGGCCGCTTCCGAATACAAACATCCCGGCCTTGGCGAAATACAAAAAGAGCTGCGGCAAAATGCCATTCATCCCCAAAGTCCCGAATGCACCTGGAGACAACAAGAGAGGCACCGTGCTCCTGACCGGGATGCGCGCGGGGAACGCACGGATCAACAGGTTGGCAACTCCCGCGAGTAAGAACAGCCAGATAATCTCCCGCGAAGTCCACGCGGTGGAGATCGCCAGGACGGCGAAGATTCCCCAGAGGATCTTGTCTTTTCCCAAGGTGAGCTTGGTCAGCTTGAAAGCCGATCGAGCGATGATCCCGATCACCGCTGCCCCGATTCCGTAAAACATCCCCTGCATCCAGGGCAGGCCGCCGAAACGTACATAGGCGGCTGACAAGGCCAGCACCATGAGGAATGACGGCAGGACAAAAGCGATGCCAACGGTTGTCGCTCCGAGAATGCCGGCACGAATGTAACCGAGGTAGATCGCGAGTTGGGCGGCGAGAGGACCGGGGGCCAGTTGTGCTAAGGCGAGACCCTCAACGTAGTCCTCCTTGCGAATCCATCCGCGCTCGTCGACCAGATCCTGCTGCATGTGCCCGGCGAGCGCGATCGGACCGCCGAAGCCGACCGTCCCGAGCCACAAGAAATATGCGACGAATCGCGTCACCGGTACGGCGGTCGGCACGGGGACTTCCGCCTTTGTTTCCTGATTCATTTTGCGGAGTTTGTCTGGTCGAGGGCGGCCCGGAGCCCCTTCGCAAGTTTTAGCGCGTCGTCGTTGGCCCAGAAATGCATAAAGAACAGGCGCGGTTCCTCGGTCAGCATGTGACTGTGGAGAGCGGTTACGTCTATTCCGTTCTGCCGCAGGGCCTTGATAACGTTGTTGACTTCGCTGCCGAGGAGGACGAAGTCTCCCGTGATCGCTGCTTTGCCGTTTCCAGTGGGCTGGAAATTCAGCGCAGTCGCGACTCCCATCGAACTGGGCACCGGCATGCCTGCATCCGAAATGGTTTCGGCTCTCGGTACTCCAATCTGGAGAACCCCGCCATTCACCTTCCCTGTATGACCGAGAATCTGCTCAACCTGCTTCTGATCGAACCCCAGGTCAGCCACTGGCGGAGTTGCGCCGCCCGCATCCGGCCCCGGAGTCTTGGTCAAGGCAAGAGCGTCGTGGATAGCCTTTGCCATCTGTGCCGTATCTCCATGACTGGCGATGTGCATGTACAGAACCCGCGGCGACTCGCCGATGAGATGATTGTGGACTGCAGATTCATGGATGCCAGCCTCCTGCAGCTTCATCATCACTGGCTCGATCTCGTCTTCGGTCAGGACCAGGTCTCCCATGACCGTCGCTCCGCCACTGGACTGCTTGAACGCTACCCAGGAACCAAGCGCCAGCGCCGGCTTGATGTCGATGCCCTTCAGTACAACGTGAAGATCTTTTCTCGGCATCGCGAACTTCATTACGTCCCCGGGCTGCGCCTGGCCAGGACGCCCCATTGCGTCCTCCACCTGCTTCCAGTTCCCAGCCGCGGCGGTCGAGGTATTTGCTTGCGCGAATGCGCGAGCACCAATCGGCAAGACGATGATGGCGGCCGACACGGTGACGCGGATTCCCAGTTTCCGAAGACATGCCGTGGGTATTGATGGGTTCTCCATTTCGAAAGCTCCTTATGCTGCAAAGTTCAACCGGACTCCGGCGTTTTGCTGTTTGGCTTTTTCGTAGAGCACCGCGGCCGCGGCTACATCCTGCAGCGCCATGCCAGTGCTGTCGAAGATCGTGATTTCCTCCCCGGATTCCCGGCCCGGCTTCTTGCCAGCCACAACCTCGCCTAGCTCAGCGTGCACATCGGAGCGGCCAACGATGCCTGCCTCGAGTGCATGATGGAGGTCTCCCATCACCGCGCACTGCTCAATGACATCGCACACCACCTTGCTTTGCGCCAGAAGGCTTGAGTGGATTTCCTGCTTAAGCGGATTGTCCGCACCGATTGCGGCGATGAAGGTTCCCGGTTTGACATCATCCCGACCCAGCAATGCCAGCTGCGACGGAGTGCACGTTACGCAGATGTCACTTCGCCGTGCAAACGTTGCAAGGTCCGTCACAGGTGTGACCGGAATTTTCAGTTCGGACGCGAGTTCAGTAGCATAAGCCGTCGCTTGCTCCGGCCGCTGGTCATAGGCAAAGACCGTTTGAAGTTGACGGACACAAGCGAGAGCCCGCAGTTGCAGGCGTCCCTGTTCCCCGCAGCCACAGATAGTGACAGTTCGGGAGTCGGCGCGTGCCAGGTACTTCGCCGCCACGGCAGTCGCAGCGGCGGTACGCAGGGACGTAACGTCCCGAGAATCCATGATGGCCAGCGGTGTTCCGTTCCCGGCATCGCTGAGGACGATGACTCCCTGAATTGTGGGCAGACCGAATCTGGTGAAATTGCCCGGGAAATTTCCGTTGACCTTCGCGGCGAAGTAGGCCCTCTTGAGATGAAGTACTCCTGCCTTGACGTGAAAGCCGCCGCCCTCCACGTGCATGCTGAGGACGCCTGGCGCTTGCGCCTTCCCTTCACCGTAGAGTCGGAAGCACTCCTCCACCGCCACAATGCATTCCTGCAGGCTCAGCAACTTCTGAATGTCCTGGGGCGCGAGAAGCAGGATTTCGTCAGGCTTCATGCAACTTGTCCAACGGCAGTCGCTGCTTCGACGAGAAATTGATGCAGATCGGCGCCTGACCTGACCTCCATCGGTTCCCTGTCACGCCGAAAAAGGCGGGCGCCGTGCGGTCCCTTCAAGTGAACTGCGCCGTCTTGCACCTTGAGCATGGATCCTTCCCGCAAACCGACCACTGGGGCGTCGTTCTCCTCGAGAAATTGGGTAATGCGCTCTTCCTGGGTTTCGCCCATGTGGATTGAACTCGGATCGGGATCAAGGTAATGAGGGCTGATCTGGAATGGCACCAGGTCCAAAGCGTCGAAAGATCGAGGCTGCACGACTGGCATATCCTTCGTTGTCTTTAGCGACGGACCGGCAACGATGGAGCCGGCACTGGAGCCGATGTAGAGCGCGCCTCCGGTAATCGCCCGCCGGATTGGCTCAATCAGTTCGTGATCGTAAAGGCCTTTTAGAAGGCGGAAGGTGTTGCCGCCTCCCACAAAAATGACCTCCGCTTCGCGCACCGCCCTTATCATGTTGGAAGTATCGTGAACGGATTGGACCGAAAGTCCCATCTCACGCAGGCGCGCCTCAATCTTTGCGGTATAGGCTCGCCGGTCGCGGAGCGAGAAGGGAATGAAAAGGACCTGAGTTTTCCGTCCAACCAGGTCTCGAATCTCGCTCTCGGCATGATCCAGATAACCGCTGCCATGCTGCGTGGAGTTGCTGATCAACAATAGCTGCTTGCCGGTGGTCGTAGGCATTGACCCTCCCTGCCTCAGTTCAGAGATTCGTAAAGCCCCTCGATCAGGTCCATCCCACGACGCAGCAGTTCGTCGTCGGGCAAATCCTGTTTCGCCCAACCCTTCAGTACCCGGTCGAGGCCCGCGCCCTCTGCCCGGCCAAACTTTTCATCGCCAAGATCCGCATCGTGGATGATTTCGGAGATGCGCTTCACCTTCTTTTCGCGGATGGCGAACTCTTTGCACAGCGTTTCGAAGGTGCAGTCCCCTCCCCTGTGGCCGAAGCCTTGCGGGCAGAACATGTCAAAGGGGACGGCCGATGGGTGGAGTTCCGGGTCGGCGCCAAAGACGAAACGCGCCTTGGCATCGATGAAGCGGCGAATCAACCAGGCCGACGATACCCGGTCAATCCCTGGACGCGGGCGCGTGATCCACTGGCGATTGACGAATTGCGAGGATTTCCGAGTCCTATCTTGTTGAGTGCGCACTTTCCCTCCCTCCTCTGCTTCGGCCAGAAAATTCTCCAATTTGGCGCGTAGGGGGTTGCTGAAGAAGTCGATGTCGTGCAGTTCCTGCTGACGGCGGCGGATTCGGTTAAACCGTCCCGTGGGCATTCGCAATGGCTTGGTGGCCGCGATTTTCTTGGCCTCGTGGAGCAGTTTCTGGTAGTCCCGCGCGCGCGCCTCCTGGAACAACTGCTTCAGGCGCTCATCGTGCAGATCGTCGAAACTCTGGACCTGCACCACCGAGGCCTGCCCTTTATAGGCGCGAATCGCCGTGGCCAGCCATTCCATTCTTTCCTGATTCATCGCCGAGTTGGGCAAGACGTGTCCAGCGCTGCGCAGCGGGAGCATGCCGTAGCGCTGCAATTTGCGCCATATTTCCACGCGCTGACTGGCTTTCTTCGCGGGCAGGCTGAAGACCAGGAGCAGCCAGGGCGGGATCGCACCTGATCGTTCTACAGTCATTACATATAAGTTATATATGTAACATTGATATTGCAAGCCTTCTTATAGGTCCTTGTGAGGATTTTTCAAGCAAAAACAAAAGGGCCCGGGACCTTATGGCCCCGGGCCGGTGCTCTTAGCAAAGGTTTCTTACTTCGACACCGCGGCGAACAAGTCCGATTTCATCAGCGCCTGGAACTGCTTGTCATCGGCTTTGAAATGCAGCAGTAGCTTGGAGCTGTCGGAGTCGACGGTGAGGGCGTCGATCGCGACTTTCTCGATGGGACTGGCAGTCATCTTTTTGTAGAGCATGCCCGCTTTTACCAGAGACGACATGGTCGCGGCAGTGATTGAGTCCGACGTGATGACATCGAGGTTGAAGTTGACGCCGCTGGAAAAGTCCATGGTGTAGCGCGAGCCCAGCAACCGCTTCTTCACGGTGTCATAGTCTGCCACCTTGGTCGCATCCCCGAGGGCCGAGCGCATCATGTTCTGGGTCCCCTGCTGATCGAGCAGACTCCACACCGGCGAGCCATCCACGGCGGCCATCATGTCCGACATTTGCGAGTTGGAATCGAGCGTCGGGGTGTAGCCGTCACGCGCATCGAGTGCCCCCTTCACTGCACCGTCATCGCCGAAGAGCAAGGTATTCTCGTCCAGAAACGACATGATCATGCCGTTTCCCATGGCGTAGAGGTCCGACAGCCGATACTTTGCGGGCGCGATCTTTTTGAACTTCATGCGTTTGAGGACTGTCTTCGCGGAAAACGAGCCCTGCGCCATGCCGACCACCATCACTCCCTGCTTGCCCTTGCGATACGCAGCGAAGGTTAACTGGTCCACGTCGCGCTCGGAATCGATGCCCACGCCTTTGAGCGCCTTCTCGAACATCTTGAGGCTCTCGGGCAGCACCTGCTCCTTCAGCGCCTCGGCCGTCGGCGAATTGTGGAGCGCACGGTAGTCGACCGAGATGATCTGCTGAATGTCAGAAGGAATCACGGCTCGTGACGATGTGCCGAGGGGCATTGCCAAAGCGGCAGCGCTCAGCACGACCAGACAACCCAAAATCATCAGATTTTTCATAAAACCTCTGGGAATACACTTAGATGCCGAATCGGCTCTTTGCGTTAACTCTGTGTGCATCAATTGTATGCCGTCAGGAGATTTCAGGCAGCAAACGAAAGTACAGGGACGACGTTGACAATTTGGACTACCCAACCCATCGCAGACTTTGGGCTTTCGGAGCGGAGCGAGCCATTCCATGTGCATCCCTGATGTAAAAACCTCTCGGGTTATTTAGTTGCGAGGGCGGCAGCCTTTTTCGTGGTCACGCCAACGAATTCCGCATCCTTGATGGATGCCAAATTGATGTCGACATTGGCGAGTGCTCCTTCCACAGCAGCCCGCGCCAGGGCTGAAGCCGTTGTCAAATCCGATTTCATGTTCGGATTGGTGATTGGCCCAAGTCTTGCCGCCAGCTTACCAACTTCCTGGGATCGCTCAGCCACACTCAGCGGAACGTTGGTGGCTTGCTTCAGGGCCGCTTCGATGATGGCGTCGCCGTCGGCCGATTCCCGCGCCTGCTTGTAGGCCTTCATCACGGTGTTGTACGACTCGGCGTCGCCATCCACCGCGGACTTCAATTCCTCGCGCAATTGCGCAAGACGTGCAATCGCGGCGCTCAGCTCGCTCTCGTGCTGCACATATGCCTTCTTTCCTCGCGACATGGCTGCCACCATGTGGGCGAGGCCTGCGGCCATAGCTCCGGCTGCAGCGGCAGCGCTTCCACCCCCGGGAGTCGCCGTGGGGGCGGCCAGTTGTTCGACGAATGGCTCAACGCCGGCGCGCAGACCGCCCACGGCCATCTTGCCGCCCATCACTGCCGCCAGGCGATTCTCGAGGATCAGCGAGGAGTCGAAGTTCTCCACCTGCAGGAACCACTCCGCGGCCTGCTCGAGTGCTTTCTTCGGAATCAGGCCGACGATCTCCGACGATACCGGCATCACGCCGTAGCGGGCGGCTTCCCGCTTGACCATTTCGAACACGCGATGCACAGGGGTCTGCTCGAAATCCGTCAGGTTCATGGAAACCTGGGCCATGCCGCGCACCAGGAAGCCTGCGCCTTTCACAAATCTCATACCGCCAGTCGAAAAGCGGATGGCCTTGGCAATTTTCTTCGCGATGTCGACATCGGTTGTATTCAGGAACACGTTGTACGCGATCAAGAACTTCCGCGCACCCACAACGGTCGCGCCCGCCGTCGGATGCACGCGCGCTTCACCGAAGTCAGGATGACGCGCCGGATTGGTGGCAATCTCGTCGCGAATCCCCTCAAACTGGCCGCGCCGGATGTTTTCCAGATTCGTGCGCTCGGGCGAGGTCGCCGCTGCTTCGTACAAGTACACGGGGACCTGGAAGCGCTTCCAGATTTGTTCGCCTACGTGACGCGCCATGGCGACGCAGTCCTCGATCGTGACGCCATCGATGGGAATGAAGGGTACAACGTCGGAAGCACCCATGCGCGGATGCGCGCCCTGGTGTTTTGTCAGATCGATGAGTTCGGCAGCTTTCCCGACTCCACGGATGGCCGCTTCCTGGACGGCCTCGCGTTCGCCCACGAGCGTGATCACGCAGCGGTTGTGGTCGGCATCCATCTCGCGATCCAGGAGGTAGACGCCGCTGACTTTCATCGCGTCGACAATGGCGTCAACCTTTGCCTTATCGCGGCCTTCGGAGAAATTCGGAACGCACTCTACCAGCGTAGACATAACGGGCAAGAATATAAGGGGCGGAGTGAACCCGCAACCGGACTGCGCTTACAGCTTCTCGGGCGCGATCTTGACCATTCCAATCTCGTCCTCCTATACTCCGCGAACGCAGGCTCGACTTGCTATCGGGAGCCTCGGCTGAAAAAGCATTACTATCATCTTTGAAAGGTTTGATTCGACATGAAAATTGGTTTCGGCCTTCCTAATATTGGGCCGCTCGGCTCTCCGGAGAACCTTCTGCACGTCGCGGAGCGTGCGGAGGCTCTTGCCTATGACAGCCTCTGGACGATCGAGCGTCTGCTGTGGCCCGTCAAGCCACAGGTCCCCTACCCGGTCACAGCCGACGGATCGCTACCCGAAGGCTATAAGTATTGCCTCGATCCCCTCGACACGCTCAGTTTCGTGGCCGCTCGCACGAAGAGAATCGCGCTCGGCCCTAGTGTTCTCGATATTCCGTACTACAACCCGGTCACGCTCGCGCGCCGCCTGACTACGATCGACATCTTGTCGAATGGTCGTTTGCGAGTAGGACTGGGACTCGGGTGGTCCAAGGATGAAATGGACGCCACCAACGCCGACATGAAACAGCGCGGCGCCCTTGCGGACGAGTTTCTTCAGGTGCTCAAAGCAATCTGGACCACCAATCCGGTGAGACATGAGGGCAAATTCTTTCGCGTGCCTGAGTCCTACATCAGCTTGAAGCCCGTGCAGAAACCTTATCCGCCGATCTACATGGCGGCATTCGCTCCGGCTGCGCTCAAGCGCTTGGCAACTATGGCGGACGGGTGGAATCCAGTGGCAATCCCGGTGGCCGGAATGGAGCAGATGTTCGGTGCGGTGAAGCAAATGGCTAAGGAAGCCGGGCGGGATCCGTCCTCCCTGGCCTTGGTCGTTCGTGCCAACCTCCACATCACCGACAAGCCACTTGGGGCCGATCGCAGCATTTTCGCCGGAAGTGTTGATCAGATTCGAGAAGACGCCCAGGCATGCGCCCGGATCGGCGCTCATGAACTCATCTATGACGTCACATTCGAAAAGCAGGCGCAGACCATCGCCGGATGGCTTGGCCTGATGGAAAAACTACGAAAATTAGTGTGAGCTAGCGGGGCCGCCTTGCCACCGACCACACGACCGCGGTCAGGATGGCAGTCCGACTGTCGTATCCACCGACTTAGGTCCTTCCGCCAGGATTGTTTCTTCCAGCAACTCGGCGGCGACCAGGTCTTCGAGGGCGTTGCCGACGCTTTTAAACAGGGTGATTTCCGTCGAACTGGTGCGAACCGGCCGCTGCCTGGCTGTCAGTTGGTGAAGATCCGCCAGCAGGTGTTCGCGCTTGATGATGCCGGCCTTCAAGGGAATCAGCAAGTCTCCCGCCTCAGCCAGTGCCCCGTCATAGGTGTCGACCATAGTCCTCGAGCGGCGGACGCAAACGTCATCTAGTTCGCGAGTGGTTGGCTGGAAGCTTCCTACAGCATTGATGTGTGTTCCCTTCCGAACCATGTTTCCCTCAAAAAGCGGGGTTTTGGCAGTTGTACAGGTGCACAGAACGTCGGATTCGGCCGCGCAGGTTCGCGAGTACACGGACTCGACTTTCATTTCGAGTTCATGCTCCATTTGTTGCGCGAACTCGCGGGTGCGTCCGGGGTCGCTGCCGGTGACGAGTGCTCTTTCGAAGGGGCGAACATGGCGCAAGATCTGCAGGTGGGCGCGCGCTTCCCGACCCGTGCCGAAGACCCCAAGCACCTTGGCGTCCTCACGCGCCAGAAACTTCGTGGCTACCGCGGAAGTGGCGGCAGTACGCGCATCGGTCAGGTAGTTGGCGGGTATCACGAGTTTGGTGCAGCCCGACTCCACATCCAGGAGGATGTAGGTGGCCTGAATGCGGTCCGCCGCGAGGGTCGGGTTCTCATTAAATTTCACGAGCTTCATTCCCAGACCATGGCCCTGACGGTCGTAGCACGGCATGATCAGGAAAACGCCATCGCCCACCTTCATCTGGGTACGCGTCGGCATCAGGGTCGAAGGGTAGCGCGAACGGAACGCTTCCTCAATCGCTGGAATCAGCGATCGCGGGTCAAGCAGGCGATGAACATCGGCTTCGGTGAGGACGTGCACGAACGGAAAAACCTCGGAAGCATATTACGTGAAGTTGGGGATACGGTCGCGGTCTGGAAGACTTTGCTTACTGAGCGAGGTGCCAGGTCATTTCCACGCGAATGGGAATTTCGTTTTTCACCGGTAGCGTCAACAAACTGGGGGGATCGATTTTGAAGTCGGCCAGCGTCGCCGGAATGGTGCCGGTGATGCGCGTTTCGTTTCCCTGGCGCGTCAGTTGAAACGGAATCTGTTGATAGCGTGCGGTCTGGCCCGCGAACTGAATTTCCAGGTCAGCATGCAAGGTGGATGCGCTGGACGCTGATTCCGGAAGGCGGGTGCGAACCGTCACCATGGGGAATTCGGCTCCGCGGGTCACCTGAATCATGTGCAGGTCGCGATTGCTGTCGCCAGAGTCAAACGACTTCACAGGCACAGCAATGAGGAAGTCGCATTCTCCGGCGTGGCACACCGCCTTGCCGCGCGCCGCGTGGCTGACTCCATCGGTCTGATGCAAAGGATGCGACACATGATAGGTGAGAGTGCACTGGTCAAGGATCCATTGATCGTCGGCGGACGCGATCCCAGATAGGAGCAGAACGATGACCGGGATCATAAATTTGTTCATCATCTGGTTAGAACTTGACCGATACCGAAAGCAAGGCAGCTCCGAAGGCCGCGGCGGTGACGGCAGCCACCGGCCCGTGCGCGGAAGCAATTCCGTGAACCTTCTCTCCCTTACTTTTCTGATCGTAAGCCAGGGCCCCGAGAATCGGCGTGAGAATCATGCCGGGACCGTGGACCCACGCCAGAGCCTTGTGCAGTCGAATTGGTCCGCGAGTTGTGGTCCCGGGGACGCGCGGCGCGCGAATCGCAAAATAGGCGCTCGTGAAATACAGGTCCGACGTGACTGCCCCCAATACCATGTGCACCGTGCGGTCAGTGCTGCTGGTACTGCGCCCACCGGCGCCCATCGAGGTGACGAGGGTGGCCAGCAATGGGGCCGTAGTGATCAGGCCCAACTTCTGATGGATCTTAAGCATGTGGGTGCGCTTGTCGAGCAGGGCCTGCTCTTTCGCGTTGCTCTGTGTCTGCTCAGGTGGGAAACCGAGGTCGGAGAGTAGTGGACCAGTCTGGGTAGCGGAAGGTGCGTTGGGCAAATTGCCGGCGGTGGAATTGGCGACCGCAATAAAAAACCCGCAGCCAAAGCCGCGGGTGGACAAACTCGTGCGCAAGCCACCTAAGCCCGCATTTTCTCCCCAAACTGCTTCTCAAACTTCTTCAGCTTTGGAGCAATCACAAACTGGCAGTAGGGCTGGGAGCGGTTATTGTCGAAATATTCCTGATGGTACCCCTCCGCCTCAAAGAAAGTCGCCGCCGGCTCGACCGTGGTCACGATCGCCTCCGGAAACGCTTTGGCCTCATTGAGAGCCGCAATCGTCTCCTCCGCCTCGCGCTCCTGATCATCCGATGTGTAGAAAATCACCGAACGGTACTGCTCCCCAACATCGTTCCCTTGCCGGTTGGGCGTCGTCGGATCGTGCACCGCGAAAAACACCTCGAGCAAATCCCGAAACGTGATTTCGTTCGGGTCGAAGGTGACTCTCACCACTTCCACGTGACCCGTATCACCATTGCAGACCTGGCGGTACGTGGGCTTATCCACATGCCCACCCATGTATCCCGACACCGCTGATTTCACGCCGCGCAGCCGGTTAAATACGCTCTCGATACACCAGAAACACCCGCCGCCAAAAAACGCTGTTTGTTCGTTTGCCATGGTCATTGGATGTCTAATCCTGTCTGGAAGTTCCATCCGCCAAGTGTGGACTTGGGCCCCCTCTTTCCGCAACCGCCACCCTTTGAGATTTACCTCCAGTCCTAACCTTCCTGCCCGAGTTCCGTCCAACCAACACCGTGCGCCGCAGCTCGCTCATCTCCGCCCTGCTGATCCTGACGCTGTCCGCTTCGGTGTCGGCGTGTATTACGGGCTCCGGCGACAGTGCATCCGCCAGCTGCCGGGTTGCGCATGTCCGACTGAGTCATCCCCAGGCTGGACTCACAGCAGGTGACCAGTGCGGCGACGCCGTGAGATCCCGAACCAAGCAGTGCTCTCTGCGGGGAATGCTCCAGTTTCAATTCCTGACGCTACCCTCTGCCCGCGTAGCTCCTCCGCTGCAAGTCGTCGCCGAATACAAGACACCACCCGTCGATTCCACAATTAAGTTCACCTCCACCGGTTCACCCGATTCCGATCGCGGACCGCCACTCTCCTGATAGTCAGCCGCTATCCACGCACCTGGTTCCGGACGTGTGTCCGGACTCGTGTGCTTGTCGAACATCCCAACCGGATTTCAAGGAGACTTTATGCGGAAATTGGTAACGGTTTTCTATGCGGCACTGTTGTCGTTCCCATTGTCGTGGGCTTTCCCGGCGCATGCCCAGGGGACCGAACCCTCAATCGGACGCAGCAGTTCCGAGGTCGTCGACTACATTCTCAGCATTCAGGAGCGTCGCGTCGTAGAAATGGCGGAAGTCATGCCTGCGGGAAAGTATTCCTTCGCGCCCCGCGGTGATGGCTTCCAGGGTGTCCGCACCTTTGCCGAGCAACTGCGTCACATCGCCGCCGACAACTATCTGCTGGGCGCCGGCATGCTCGGCGAAAAACCGCCGGTGGACGTCGGGAGCGGCGAGAACGGATCGGACGCGGTTCGCACCAAGTCCGAGATCATCGACTACCTCAAGGAGTCTTTCGTCTATATGCATCGAGCGGTAGCTGCGATCGATGACGAGAACATCCCCATCCCAACCCCGCAGATCTCGCCCTGGCCGAAGGGCACCGCCACGCGCCTGGGGGTAGCACTCGAAGACTGCGTTCACACCTGGGATCACTATGGCCAGCTGGTGGAATATTTGCGCATGAACGGCATTCTTCCTCCGGAAAGCCGCAAATAAACATTCCAGAGTCCAATGGTCAAAAAGACCTCTGGAATATCGCTCTTCCGTGGTGCGGACACTCACAATCCGCACCACCTTTCGATTGAATACGGACTAACCCCGCGTTACACTCTCGCTCCTCACCCTCACCATGTCCCTATCTAGTGCGACCAATGAGGTAACCTCGTGACTTACGGTCCTCATGATTCCGGCTGGCCGCCACTGAGGAAAGCGCTTCGATTCACTCATCTGTCCTACCCATATCTCTCGGCCTTGCCGAGGCACGATCCGCAATGTGCGCCACACCGTGCAACCCAGCAGATCAACTCAGGCCTCGCCAATAAAGTCGCTCGCGGAATCGGAACAGATGGCAAAGGGACGAGGTGGTTTTTCGTCCTGCCGGTGCGGGAAGCTGGACACGGTGGACGCGCCTGAGAGCATTGACGTCCGCAATCGAGCTCCGTACATTCGCGTTTGGGAACTATGAGAAAATTCTCCCAAAAAAAGAAAAAGCTCCCTCATTGGGGAGCCTTCTCTTGAACTTCTTCAGCGCGCTAGGAGGCCGCTTTGATGTCCTGCACCTTGATCGTGCTGTTGGCCTGATCCAGGCTGCCGGTCACCTGTACCTGCTTGCCTTCGAACTCTTTCGCCCGACTCTGATCGTCGAGTTGGTAGGTCATGTTGTCGGCGGTTTTCAGAACGTAGTTGTCGCCTGACTTCATGATCGTCCCCGTGAACGCCTGGGCGGCCGGCTGTTTATGCGTGTCATCGGCCTGGCCGGTGGGAGTGCTCGGCGTCTGGGTGTTGGGTTTTTCTTGGGGCGCAGTCGTTGTCTGCGAGGGCATGGGCTCCGTTTTCTGGTCCTGCGTCCACGCCACAAGTTCGGTACCTGGCTGTAAGCTCGGATGCTGTTGCTTTTGCGAACTTTGTGCCAGTGCCATCGGTGCCAGCGTCAGCGCCGCCAGAATTAGGGCAGCCAGTGTAGTACTTCTTTTCATTTCGTCCTCCACAACAACCTTCGGAACTATCTTTGACTTAAGGGGCGCGTTACCAAAGTAATGCACGGGACGTGCCAAAATTTGTATCGTCCCTTTTCTATTAGTTGCGGCTTGTCTAAAGGTTTTAGGCCTTCTGCGACTGGAACATTCCACTCGGTTTGCACCCAAAAATACCCGTCGGCAGATTACAGCGACGACCGTATAGACTGTCCTCCCGTTCCGATCCAGACTTCCGATATAGAGCTTTCGGTATAGAGCTTTTTTCGCTCTTTATGATCGCGAAGATGAGCGCGTGCTGTAATGCGCGGCGCGCGCGACGCCCACGGCCTCGAATCGTGGGCGTTTCTCTTTTGAATCATCGGCCTACGGGCGGAAACTTATGACTGCCGCTGGGGTTTAGACGAAGGTGAGAATAGACTCCAGCAAGGAGCGCTACCCCATGAAGACTCACAGGTTCTTGTGGCTGGCATTGGTTTTTACATTTGCTTTACAAGTGCTTTGTCTGGCCAACGCTGCATACGCTCAGGATCAGGACGACAACGACCAGGATCCACCTGCGCGCGTGGCTCGCCTCAACTACTCTTCCGGTTCGGTTTCCTTCCAGCCTGGCGGGGAAGGCGAATGGGTCACGGCGATGACAAACCGGCCGCTCACTACCGGCGACAATCTCTGGGCCGACCAAAACTCGCGCGCCGAATTGCACGTCGGTTCCCTCGCCATTCGCATGAATTCGGAAACCAGTCTGACGTTCCTCGATCTGGATGACCACACAACCCAGCTGCGTCTTTCGCTGGGCTCAGTGATCCTGCGCGTACGACACCTGGATGACGGCGATCTCATGGAAGTGGATACTCCCAACGTCGCATTCACCATTCAGCGCACCGGCGAGTACCGCGTCGACGTCAACCAGGATGGGACCCAGACCATTGCGACCGTATGGCACGGCCGTGGCGAAGCTACCGGAGGCGGCTACTCCTACACTGTGGTTGCCGGCCAGGAGGCCACTTTCTCCGGAACCGATCAGATCGATCACGAAATCGCCCAGATTCATCCTTCTGACGATTTCGACAATTTCGCGTTTCAGCGCGATGCCCGCGACGACCACGATGAATCCTCGAATTACATTTCTTCGGAGATGACGGGCTACGAAGATCTCGACGACTACGGACGCTGGCACTACGTTGCCGATTACGGTCCAGTGTGGTCTCCCAACAATATCGACTCGGGCTGGGCCCCCTACCGCTATGGCCATTGGGTATGGGTTGCCCCCTGGGGCTGGACCTGGGTGGAAGATGAGCCTTGGGGTTTTGCCCCATTCCACTACGGACGCTGGGCTTTCGTCGACAGCGGCTGGTGCTGGGTCCCAGGCCCGGTAGTCGTGCGTCCGGTCTATGCTCCGGCGATGGTTGCTTTCGTCGGCGGCGGCGGATTCCATCTTGCCGTTGGTATCGGCGAAGGCGTGGCCTGGTTCCCGCTTGGCCCGCGTGAAGTCTACGTGCCTCCGTACCGGGTGAGCCGCCGCTATGTCGACAATGTCAACATAACCAACACGCGCGTGAACGTCACCCAGGTCACGAACGTCTATAACACCTATATTACGAACAACAACGTTACCCGCGTGACGTATGTGAATCAGCGCAACCCCAGGGCGGTGACGGCTGTATCGCGCGACACATTTGTCAATGCCCGCCCGGTCAATCGCAACCTCGCGCAGGTGAATGCTCGCGAACTTGCCGAAGCGCCAGTAAGCCACCTGATTGCCGCCCAGCCAGACCGTGCCAGCGTGCTCGGGGCCGGAGCGCCGGCGCGGTTCAAGCCTCCCGCAGCGGTCGAAAACCGCCGCGTGATCGCCACCAGGAATCCGACGACGCCGCGGAATCCGCTGGAAGCACGCCAACCGGGGCCCAACGTTCGCACCGAACCGGTGCGTCCCAACGCTCCGGCAGAGCCGACGCGTCCCGGCAACCAGCCCGCGAATACGGCTCGCGGCAATGAGCCCGGACGAGTGAACGAGCCCGGTCGGCCCAATGAGCCGGCGCGTGCAAACGAACCGGCGAATGTCCCTCGTCCCAATGCTCCCGCACGCCCGAACGAACCGGCACGTCCGAACGAGCCCCCGCGGCCCAATGAGCCGGCGCGCGCAAACGAACCGGCGAACCCTCCCCGCCCCAGTGCTCCCGCCCGACCGCCGGAGCAAAACCAGCCGGGGCGGCAAGCGCAACCGGATCGTCAGGAACCGCCGCGGCCTGAACCACAAAATGCTCCGCGCCCAAATGCCCCGGAACGGTCCCAGGATCAATCGCCCTCAGGTCGTCAAGACGTTCCCAGACCTCAACACCCGCTGGTTCGGCAGGCGCCCGCTCCGGAACAACGACCACAAGTCGACCAGAGTGAAGCCAACAAGTTCCGCACCTGGCAGCAGTCCCGCCCGCAGCAGCGGCCAACGCCACCAGAGCGCCAGGCACAACCGCAACAACGGCCACCGCAACCGCAGAAACAGGGACGTCAGAACGCCCCGCGGCCTGACAATCATCCGCAGAACAACCGTCCGGATAAGAACCCAAACCGCCCCGATAAGAACCAGTAAGCGTCAAGCCTGGGGTTCAGGTTCGTTGGGGATGTTAACCGATCCGCCCGGCACGAAAGTGCCGGGCTTTTTCGGAGATGGGTGCCGGGCCGCTCACCGAGCACAGCCCACGACTCAAGCTCAGTCCCGATCCTGCCGATCACTCACGGGAGGCCCAGTACGGGTCGTCTATGTCCAGGATCCCCATTCCACTCACCGTGTTGTTGGTAGTCATCGCCTTTCAATACCTTTGGATGTATCTCGCCCATCGGCGCTCGCAGCAGCGTGAAGCGCTGTTTCGCATCATCACCGAGAACGCCGCCGATATGATTGCCTTGGTCGATACCAAGGGCCGGCGCCTCTATAACAGTCCGTCCTACGAGAGAGTGCTCGGCTATTCTGCCCGTGAACTCGCGCAGACCTCGGGCTTCGAGCAGATCCATCCTGACGATCGCTTCAAGGTTCTTGAGGCATCGCGTGAGGCGCGCGCCACCGGTGTCGGCAAAAGCCTGCAATATCGCCTGCGCCATAAGGATGGAACCTGGCGAATTCTCGAATCGACCGCCAACACCATCAAGAATGACCGCGGAGAAGTAGAGAAACTGGTCATCGTCAACCGCGATGTCACGGAGCGGGTCGACGCGGAGCAGAAGCTTGCCCACAACGCACTGCATGACGCACTGACTGATCTCCCCAATCGTCGGCTTTTTCTCGACCGGCTGCAGCGCTGCCACGCGCAAACCCGGCGCGACCCCGGTTTCCATTACGCGGTTCTGCTGGCTGACATCGATGGCTTCAAAGCCCTCAACCACTCGCTCGGGTCCGCCGCGGGCGATCAATTCCTGATTGAGATTGGCCTGCGCCTGCAGGTGTGTCTGCGCGAGGGGGATGTGCTCGCGCGCCCGGTCGATCCCTCCGGAGACATCCTGCTGGCCCGCTTCGGAGGCGACGAGTTCGCCATCCTTCTGGAAGGATGCAGCGAGCCCAGCAACGCCATGCGGATTGCCGAGCGAGCGCAATCGGCAGTGGCCGCTCCCCTTCTGCTCAACCAGCAATTCCTGCGCTGCACGGTCAGCGTGGGCTGCGCAATCAGCGCCCCCTCGCACGCCAGCGCCGACGATACGCTGCGGGACGCCGAGACCGCCCTGCGCCGCGCGCAGGCACTCGGCCCCGGACGTTCCGAACTCTTTGATCCCGCCATGCACAATCGCGCCGTGCACCGCCTGAAGCTAGAAAGCGAATTGCGCACAGCCCTCAATCGCAACCAGTTCCGCGTGCTCTACCAGCCGATCTTCAGAATCGAGCCTCGGAAGCTGGTCGGATTTGAGGCCCTGCTCCGCTGGCAACACCCCGAGCACGGCCTTATCGCGCCCAACGAGTTTCTCGCCGCCGCCGAAGACACCGGCCTGATGGCGATGATTGACCAGTGGGTGATCCGCGAAGCTTGCAGTCAGTTGCCCCTGTGGCAAGCGCGCGGCGACGGTGCTCCCTTGCGCGCGGCCGTGAATCTTTCAGCCAGTCATTTCGCCAGCCCGCAAATGATCGATGGCATCAAGAATTGTCTGCGCGACGCGCATATCCTGCCCAACGCCCTTCAGCTGGAGATCGCCGATCCGGTAGCGGCCTCGAATCCCAATCACACTGCGGCAGTGCTCTCGCAATTTCGGCGTCTTGGAGTCACCACTGCCCTCGATAATTTCGGGAGCAGCAGCCTCTGGCTTGCATCTCTCCGCCGCTGTTCGTACGACGTTCTGAAGATCGATCGCTCACTGATCTCCAGCATGCAGGCCGATCGGATCAGCCAGGACGTGGTCGGCATGATCCTGACCCTGGCCGGCAAACTGGGTTCCGAGGTGATTGCCGAAGGCATCGAAAAACCCGCTCAGATTGAAACCCTCCGCTCCATGGGCTGCCGTCTGGCGCAGGGATACTTATTTTCTGCGCCACTCGACTCCGACGCAGCTCGGCAGTTTGCCCAAAAGATGCAATCGTTTCCCGTCCCGCAACCGTCGCGATAGGGGAATCCGGCAGCGGAGTTGTCCTATTCCTTTTCATTCTTGGAGTCTTCCAGCATCTGATCCCGCAATTTTGTTCCGGCCGCAAACGGGAAGGTCAAGGTGTGCTGCGCCGCCGGCAACATTTCCAGATCGGTGTCCTGTCCCTGCTGACTGCCCACGGTATAAACGCCCACCACATCAAGATCAGTCGGCGGAGCGCCCCTCAACGGAACAACGATCAGGACCACGAATCCTTCCACAAAAGGAGCCGCTCCATTGGGACCCAACATGGAGCGGATGATCTTGCAATCCACATGCTCCGCAAAATCCGGCCCCAGTACGTCGCGGTGGTACCCCGAGGGCTTGACCGGCTCTTTTTGCGCTACCGGCTCCGGCGGCGCCAGCACAACTTTCTTGAAGAACGTCACACTCGGAAGAATCTGGGGATTATGGATGTTGATCGACGTGGCATACGTCCCCGGCTGAACCGGAGAACCTGGACCTCTTTCCTCCACTACACCACATAGGAATTTCGCGGAGTACTCGTTGAATTGAATGCGCGCCGCTTGCGCCTGGACAAGGGTGGGCACCGCACCGAACAGGAGAGCAATCGCCGCCGCCGTGCCTCGAAGTGAAGTCATGGTGAACCTCCTGGGACCTGAAAGGTCTGGCCCCAAATGCGTAGTGAAGGTCCACGCTCAAGCGTTTCACAACTTTTCGTGATTACGAACCAGGCAGGAGAACGATTCCGTGCATCAGGGACTCCGTGGCGAAGGTTGCGTCACACCACGAAGTACTTGGCTGCCGGATGGTGCACGACAATGGCTGACGTCGACTGCTCCGGCTCCAGCAGGAATCCCGAAGTCAGCCGCACGCCCACGTTTTCTTCCGGATGCAGCAATGTAAACAACTTGGTCTGGTCTTCGAGATTCGGGCAGGCCGGATACCCGAAGGAATATCGAGACCCGCGATATTTCTGGTGAAACAGATCCCGAACATGCGGCGAATCCTCGCTCGCGATTCCCAATTCCTGCCGCATCAGCCGGTGATGAAACTCCGCCAGCGCCTCCGCCGTCTCGACGCTCAGCCCATGCAGGTAGAGATACTTCGTGTACTCACCACCTTCAAACAGGCGCTGCGTCTCAACTGAAGCCTTGGGCCCGATCGTCACCAGCGACAATCCCAGCACATCCATCTTCCCGGAAGCCTTGGGCGCAAAGAAATCCGAAATACAGAGCCGACGCCCTTCGCGTTGCCGGGGAAAAGTGAAGCGCAGAAGTTCTTTCTGTGTCCCTCCATGTCCTCTGTGGTTATGGTTTTCGGCGTCATACACCACGACATCATTCCCGTCCCCCTGGGCAGGGAAATATCCATACACCACGCGAGGCTCAAACAATCCGCTAGCAACAACCTCGTCCTCTAAGCGACTGCTTAATCGGCCGATACTTCTCCGCCACCAGCCGCAAGTAATCTTCCTGCGATGCCGTCTTCAACTGCCACTGGTTCTTGAACAGCGCGGTCTCGTTGATATAGCCAAACAGTTCGCGCAGATCGTAGTCTTTCTTAACCCGCACGCCCCAGAAGGGAGGCTCCGGAATATTGGGCGCATCGCTCACGACCGCGCTGCGTTCCGCGAACACCGGGCCCAGTCTCCTCATCCACGGCCGCGGCCTTGGCATACTCCTTGACGGTCTTCCCTTCCGACAGCCGCGCCGAACGTTGCCCATCCTCCGCGATCAGGTCCTCCATGATGTGCAGCCCGGTAAACGCATCATCGGCGTAGAACACCGCATTGGAATACTCGCGCCGTAGATCGTCTTCCACATACTTGCGCGTGAGAGCCGCTCCGCCGCAGATCACCGGATACTCCAGCTTCTGCCGCTCCAGATCCTGGATCACATACTTCATCTCGAGCGTCGACTTCACCAGCAGCCCGCTCAGCCCGATCGCATCCGCCCCATGCTGATCGGCAGCCTTGATAATTGAATCGCCGGGTTGCTTAATCCCAAGATTGACGACCTTGAATCCATTGTTGGAAAGAATAATGTCTACCAGATTCTTCCCGATGTCGTGCACGTCTCCCTTCACGGTCGCGAGCACGATCGTTCCCTTCTGCTGCGACCCGGACTTCTTCTCCATCTTCGGCTCGAGATACGCGACCGCCTGCTTCATCACGCCGGCCGAATCCAGCACCGACGGCAACTGCATCTTGCGCGCGCCAAACAGTTCGCCGACCGTCCGCATTCCGTCAAGCAGGACGGTATTAATAATGTCCAGCGGCGAGTATTGCCCCAATGCAACATCCAGCAGTTGTTCGAGCGATTGCTTGTGCGCTCCTTCACCCACCGCCTTCTCGCCATTGATGATCGCGAACTTCAGCTTGTCCTCAATCGACAGCGTCTCCACGTGCGCCGTGGTGGAAGCCTGCGGCTTCCCCTTCATCCCGGCGAAATGGTTCATGTAAGTCTGCAGCGGATCCCCGCCCGACCTATCGCGATGGATCAGCTTGCGCGCAAGCTCAACTTCTTCTTGAGGAATCTTGTACAACGGATAGATTTTCGTGTAGTTGACGATGGCCATATCCAGCCCATTGTCGACCGCCTCGTGCATGAAAACACTGTTCAGCACGCGCCGCGGGTACGCGTCGAGGCCGAAGGAAATATTGCTGACCCCCAGGATCGTCTTCACGCCCGGCAGTTCCTGCTTGATCCGCTTAACCGCCTCAAGCGTCTCCATCCCCGCCGAACGGTACTCCTCCTGCCCGGTTGAAATCGGCAAGGTGAGCGCATCAAAAATCAGATCGACACCCCGTATCCCATACTTCTTCGTTGCCAGCTCGTAAATGCGCTTGGCAATCGCAACTTTTTTCTCCGCGGTCAGCGCCATCCCGTCTTCATCGATCGTCAGCGCGATCACCGCCGCCCCGTACCGCTTCGCCATCGGCAGCACCAGCGAAGTCCGCTTCTCGCCATCTTCCAGGTTGATCGAATTGATGATGGCTTTTCCCGGAATCCGCTTCAGCGCCTCTTCGACAACATCCGCTTCCGTTGAATCGACAAGAATCGGCGCCGGAACACGCGTAGCCACCCGCTCCAGAATTGACGTGATGTAGCCCTTCTCATCCTCGCCCACAATCGCGCAGCACAAATCCAGCATGTGGGATCCGTCATTCACCAGTTTCTTCGCCAGCGCCAGGATGTCGTCATACTTCTTGCCACGCACCAGGTTGCGGAAATGCTCAACCCGGGTCGTGGTATTCATCTCCTCGGCCACGATCAAAGGCTTCGGCTCCAGATCAAGCGGCACAGAAGTGTAAGCACTCGAAGCCGCCCCCACCGGCTTCACCTCGCGCACCGCGGGCTCGACACCCGCGACAGCGTCGACCACGGCCTTCAGGTGCTCCGGCCTGGTTCCGCAACAGCCGCCGACGATCCGCACCCCGTAATCCTGGACGAAGTGCTTGTGATACTTCGCCAATTCCTCAGGCGTGAGCTTGTATACCGCGTGCCCGCCCTCATTAAAGGGAAGTCCGGCGTTGGGCAACACGGAGATGTACTTGGTCGAATTCAGTCCGAGATACCGGACCGCGTCGTTCATCTCTTTCGGACCAGTCGCGCAATTGATCCCGATCACGTCCACATCAAAGGGCTCAAGCGCGGTGAGCGCCGCTCCGATCTCGGTCCCCAGCAGCATCGTGCCCGATTCCTGCAGCGTCACTTGCACGGTCAGGGGTAGCCGCTTCCCAGCCTTACGCATGGCCTCGAGCACGCCAAACGTCGCTACTTTCGCCTGAAGCAGATCCTGCGCCGTCTCAATCAGCAATAAATCGACACCGCCCTCGATGAGCGCGGCCGCCTGTTCCTCGTAAGCCGCCGCCATGCCATCAAACGAGATGTGGCCCAGCGATGGCAGCTTGGTGGTCGGCCCCATCGAGCCCGCCACAAATCGCGGCCGATCCTTGGTCGAGAATTGCGCAGCCACATCCTTCGCCAGCTTGGCCGCGGCGATGTTGATCTCCGCAACCCGATCCTTCAGATCGAACTCGCCCAGCACCGTTCGCGTCCCGCCGAACGTGTTGGTTTCGACTACATCGCAGCCCACCGCAAAGAATGCCGCATGAATGTCGCGGATAATATCCGGCCGGCTGAGCACCAGCACCTCGCTGCAGTTCTCCTTCCCCCAGTAGTCATCCAGAGAAGGATTTCGCAACTGAATGTTGGTCCCCATCGCGCCGTCGTAAACCACGACGCGCTCTTTCACGGTCTGTAAGAAATCCGCCATAGAGAATCAGCTATCAGCTATCAGCTATCAGCTACCAGCTATCAGCTATCAGCCGCTAGCTTCTAGCAACTAGCTGTTCGCCATCACAACAACTTGTCATCCTGAGCGAAGCGAAGGACCTGCTTTTCAGCCGTCGCCTGCAACTCGATTTAATCGAACAGCCACAACCTCGGCTGATCTTGTTCCTTAGCTAACGCGACTGCTGCCATACACAAACGCCGGCCCATATCGGACCGGCGTTGAAGTCTGTGCAGAAAATCTTGAAAGCTCTTAGCTCCCCTGCACCGGCAACGCCGGTGCGCCCCCGGCAACGTCGGCGCTGTTGAACACGGCGTTGGCCCCCATGTGCGCCGGCGCCGCGGCCAGCATCTGTTCTTTCCGGTAAATCAAATTGCTGGCATTGAAAGACGCCAGCTCAAACCCGTGCCCGTGCGTGATCGCGTCGGTGGGACAAGCTTCTACGCAATACCCGCAAAAGATACATCGATTGTAGTCAATGTTGTAAACCTTGGCATAGCGCTCCGCGCCGCTCACCCGGTTGGTCTCGGTATTCTCCGCCGCCTCGATATAGATGCAATTGGACGGGCAGGCCGCCGCGCACAGGAAGCAGGCCACGCACTTCTCCAGCCCGCTCTCATCGCGCTGCAGCACGTGCATTCCGCGGAACCGCTCCTGGAAGCGCGCCCCGCGCAGCGGCCCCGGACCATCCGGATAGTTCTCCACCTGCGTGGGCTGAAACATCTCCATGAAGGTGATGCTCATCCCTTTCGCGATTGCAGCAATGTTCTTCAGCACTGGCATGCTCATTCAGTATACCCAAAACTCCGGATCCATCGCAGGTCGGCCAAGCAACAGATCCCATCGTATCTGCAACTTAAGCGAAATATCGCCGCAGCAGTCACGGCATCCTTCGTCCTTGGCCTATCATCTAACCGAGCGACCGAAAACCACTCAACCCTATGGCCCAACTACTCGACTCCATCAATTCCCCGCTCGATGTAAAAAATCTCAACATCCCCCAGCTGGAAATTCTTGCGGAAGAGATCCGCGATGAGCTGATTTCGGTCCTCTCGAAGACCGGCGGACACTTGGGCCCAAACCTCGGCGTCGTTGAACTCACACTCGCCATGCACTACGTCTTCGACACGCCCCAAGATCATTTCGTCTTCGACGTCAGCCACCAGGCTTACGTGCACAAGCTGCTCACCGGGCGTCGCGAACAGTTTCACACCATCCGCACGCCCGACGGCCTGAACGGTTTCATGCTGCGCTCCGAGAGCCCGCACGACTGCTACGGCGCCGGGCACGCCGGAACGGCCTTGTCAGCTGCGCTCGGCATGGCAGTCGCGCGCGATCGCACTGGTGGGCGGGAACACGTGGTTGCCCTCGCCGGAGATGCTGCCTTTACTTGCGGCATCACGTACGAAGCCCTGAACAACATCGCCAACAGCACGCGCCGCCTGATTGTCGTGCTCAATGACAACGAATGGTCGATCGATAAAAACGTGGGCGCGATCGCCAGCTATCTCAATACCATCGTCACGAACCCGCGCTTCGACTACCTGCACGAGCGCGCCGGACGCTTCGTGGAGCGCCTGGGTGGCAAGACCGCTCTGCAAATGGCGCGCAAGGCCGAGGAAGCCGCCAAGAGCATCTTCTGGCCCAGCGTCATCTTCGAGGAACTGGGCCTGAAGTACTACGGTCCGATCGACGGCCACGACATCGCCACTCTGATCAAGACCTTTCAATTCCTGAAAACGCAAAATCGTCCCGTACTCCTGCATGTGCTCACGCAAAAGGGCAAAGGCTTCGAGCCGGCCATGCAGAAGCAGAAAAAGTTTCACGGCCTGGGTCCGTACGACCCCGAGACCGGCGAGACCAAGCCGCTCGGCCAGCGCACCTACTCGGAAATCTTCGCGGACACGATGGTCAAGCTTGCGGATATAAATCCGAAGGTGGTTGCCATCACCGCCGCCATGCCCAACGGAACCGCGCTCGACCGTTTCCAGCCACGCCATCCCGATCGCTACTTCGATGTCGGCATTGCTGAAGAACACGCCGTGATCTTCGCGGCCGGACTAGCCACCAAGGGATTCAAGCCCTTCGTCGCCATCTACTCCACGTTCCTGCAACGCTCGCTCGATCCCATCATTCACGACGTCTGCCTGCAAAACCTGCCCGTCGTGTTTTGCATGGACCGCGGCAGCCTCTCCGGTGACGACGGTCCCACGCATCACGGCCTGTTTGATATCAGCTACCTGCGCGGGATCCCGAACCTCGTGCATATGGTTCCCAAAGACGAAGACGAACTCGCCGACATGCTGTTCACGGCCATGCAGCACAACGGACCGATTGCCGTGCGCTATCCGCGCGGAGTTGGGCCGGGGACCGCGGTCAAAGACGTCCCGCGCGCCATCCCGATCGGTCAGGCAGAACTGCTGCAGCATGGCGAGCATGATCGAGTCGCCATCTTCGCGCTCGGCGCCCTGGTGCCGATGGCACAGGAAGTCGCCGCCAAACTCGAAGGCGAAGGCATCTCCGCTGCTGTCATCAACGCGCGCTTCGCCAAGCCCATCGACGCAGCCATGCTCGAGTTCTACGGCCGTAGCGTCGACGCGATCGTCACCATGGAAGACCACGTTCTCGAAGGAGGCTTTGGCAGCGCGGTCCTGGAGCGCCTGAGCAATCTCGGATTGGCGACGCCGGTGATCCGCATCGGCTGGCCCGACCAGTTCATCGAGCACGGCAAGCCCGATGGGCTGCGCGCAAAGTACGGCATCAGTGTGGAGGCAACGCTGGGGAAGCTGCGTCCGCTGCTCGCAAATCGAAGCAACACCAAGGTGGCCCATACGGTGGCAAGAGATTGACAAAATTTTGGTCATGAGCCCTGTCCATCGACTTCGGAAGACGTTAACCGTAAAGAGCATCTAGCCCTGCGCAAACATCGCAGAAGGTTGCGCCCCGATGTTGAAGCCCCTGTGATCCCCGTGTCCTCTGTGGTTGAGCTTTTCGCACCTCAATCGCACATCGACCTTCATGGACCTTCAGTTACGCATTGGGGGGAATCCAGGCGCGTAGCGCCCAGAAGCGCGAACAGCCGTGGCCACCGCGTTTCACCGAGCTGCGAAATTCTGTCGTAACTCTTTTCGCTATGGCAAACTTCTGTCCGCGCGGTTAGGCTCGATCCGCTTTCATCTCATTTCTGCGAGGAACGATGCATCCCCTAAATTCGAGAGTCCGGGTTCGGGGCGGTCTGCGAATCCCGTTGTTGGTTGCGATAGCGTTTTTACTGCCAGGCGCTGCGATTGCCGACATCCAGCCGCGCTTGAACGTCATGCCGATGCCAGCTTCGGTGCAAATGGGTACCGGGCAGCTTCCCATCGATCGCACGTTCTGGGTGACGGTCAGCGGCTTTCACGACGCGATGCTGGACGGCGGCGTGGAGCGCTTCAAGGATCAGATCCAGCGGAAAACGGGGCTATTACTGCAAAAACCTTCCGACCCGGCCCATCCCACGCTTTCGATACATGCGGATCATGCCAGCGAAAAGGTGCTGAAGGTTGGCGAGGACGAATCCTACGAGCTGACGGTCAGCGCATCGGGCGCGACGCTTACGGCCCCCAACACGCTGGGCATCCTGCACGGGCTCGAAACCTTTCTGCAGCTGGTGACCATCACGCCGACTGGGTTCATGACGCCTGCGGTCACGATCCACGATCAGCCGCGCTTTGTCTGGCGCGGGACGCTTATCGACGTGGGTCGGCATTTCATTCCAATCGATGTGCTCAAGCACAACATTGACGGGATGGCCGCGGTCAAGCTGAACGTGCTGCACTGGCATCTTTACGACAGCGAGGGGTTCCGCATCGAGAGCAAGCGCTTCCCGAAATTGCAGGGCGAGGGGTCGGACGGTCGCTACTACACACAAGCGGAGATTCGCGACTTCATCGCCTACGCGCACGATCGCGGCGTTCGCATCATGCCGGAATTCGAGATGCCGGGGCACAGCCGGTCGATGTACGTCGGCTACCCGGAGCTCGCGAGCGGCAGCGGTCCCTACACGATGGAACCGGGCGCGCCCGACGCGGAGATGGATCCGACCAAAGAGGATACCTACAAGTTTCTCGACAAGTTCCTGGACGAGATGGCCACACTGTTCCCCGATGAATACGTCCACATCGGTGGAGACGAGGTGGCCGGCAAAGAATGGGAAGCGAATCCAAAGATCCAGGCGTTCATGCGCGAGCACGGCATGAAGAATAAGCAGGACCTGCAGGCCTACTTCAACCAGCGCCTGCAGAAGATTGTCAGCAAGCATCACAAAATCATGGTGGGCTGGGATGAGGTGCTGCATCCGGATTTGCCCAAGAGCGTGGTCGTGCAATCATGGCGCGGACAGGAATCTCTGGCAACGGCGTCAAAGCAGGGCTATCGCGGCCTGCTGTCCTTCGGCTACTACCTCGATCTGATGTGGCCCGCGTCGCGCCACTACGCGGTCGAGCCGCTGAGCGGGCAAGGCGCGACCTTGAATGCTGACGAGAAGAACCGCATTCTGGGCGGCGAGTCCTGCATGTGGTCGGAATTTATCACTCCGGAAAACATTGATTCCAGAATCTGGCCGCGCAACGCCGCCATCGCCGAGCGGCTATGGTCTCCGGCCAGCGTGCAGGATCCGGCGTCGATGTACGAGCGTATGGCGCAGGTTAGTGAGCGACTGGAGTGGCTCGGCCTCACGCACCGCACCTCTCTTGCTCCCGCACTCGATCGCATGGCCGGAGGCGAAGATATCACTGCGCTGCACACGCTAGCGGACGTCGTCGAGCCGGTCAAGGATTACACGCGCATGGATAACATGAAAGCTCCGCTCGATTTCCGCGCCCCCTTGAATCGCCTCATCGATACGGCGCGTCCCGAGAGCAACCAGGCGCGTCGTTTTCATGACACTGTTCAGGCCTACCTCTCGAGTGGCTACAAAGACCGCGCGGCCGAAGCATCGATTCGCGCCCAGCTGACCGCGTGGCGCGACAACGATCCGCGCCTGCATACCATGCTGGAAAAATCTTTTCTGATGGCAGAGCTCGCCCCGCTGTCGGCCGACCTGTCCAGCATCGGCTTTGCCGGGCTGTTTGCATTGGAGTATCTGGAAAAGGGCGCGCCCTCGCCTGCACTCTGGAGAGCGCAGCAGCTCGCAGCCATTGACCTGGCAGCCGCGCCCCACGGCGATTTGCTGATCATGGTCGCCGGACCGGTTCGGCAATTGGTAGAGGCGAGTGGCGCGGTGCCTCCGGCACCGTGAATAGTCTTGCGCGGAGCGAACGCGCGCGCCAGATCAACCGGCGGCTCAACGCTCTGATAATAAGCCACTTATATCACACCCGCGGAGCGGCAAACAGACTACAATAACTATCCACTACTGAATAATAGCCATTGACAATGATCCATTAATGGATCATGCTGGGGGTACGCTCCACCCCCGCTTGCAGGAGGGCCCGTGCCGGCGGACGGCAGCGTGTACAAGACGATCCCGCAGTCGCGCTATGCGGAGGCATTGGCGCGGGTCGAGGATCCGCAGCTGCTCGCCGAGATCAAAGCAGCGGAAGAGGCAATTGGCGCCCATCCGCATCACCCCGAGCCAGCCGCAGCTTACAAGTTGCTGCCCGTAGCGAGTGGCGACGCCGAACCGCTTCAGCTGCTGGTGATCGTGCGCCAGGTGCAGATCCTGAAAAACGGGTTCATTGTGAGTTACACGATTCGCGAGTCCGGACAGCTGGTGTACCTGGAAGACCTCGATCTTCCCTTCAAGTACCGGCTGCCGAAGTTTCAACCGTGAGGGAAACATGAAATTCGAATTGGCCGAAAAAGATCTCAAGTTGGTGGATGGAAAGTTTGTGCAGCTTCCGATGAAGCGCTTCGTGGCTTTGACCGATTACGTGGAAAATCTGGAGTCGCGGTTATTGGCCGCGGAAGTCAACCTCCGCGAGTCCGCCAGGGTGGGCACGGAAATGGAAGCCATGCCCGCCACCGCTGCCAAGGAGGGTCTTCCCCAGGAGGAGGTTCGCCAGGTTGAAAGCGTGTTGCGCCGCCTGGAACCAGCCCAGTTGCGGAAGGCCATGGATGACAAACGAGTCTCGGTGCGGCGGCTGGCCATCCTTACCGGAATCCCCTACGCGACCCTTTATCGCTACGTACACGGGGCTGCTATGCCCACGCATGCGGCAAAAAACATCTGGCTCACGCTGAGCAAGCTCAAGAAGCGCCATTGGCAGCAGGGTGCGACAGCGGGCGCGGCTAAGGAGCGGCGGTGATCGATGGTGGAAAAAGCGGGCGCTCCGCGCGGCTCTGAAGACTCGCATACCATTGCTGCCGCGGAGAAGCTGAAGTTTTTCTCCGAACATGTCCGCGGCGTGCTTACCCTGGCGAGCGCCGCCGTGCCCGCCATCGTAGGCGTCTTCGGCCTGCTGTTCCGGAAAGATGCCAGCGGCAACGAAGTCCTTCCAGCTTTTGCCAGGACCTGGCTGATCCTGCCCGCCCTGGCTGTGCTGTCGTTCCTGATTGCAATTCTTGCGGGTGTGACCTACAGCTACTATCTCTGCAAGAAGACGGATCAGCTCGAGATACGCATCCCGAAGCTTGATTTCGCTTCGATGGCGCTGCACCTGTTCTTTGGCGTCGGCGTGGTGCTGTTCTCTGCGTGGGCGTTCCTGATGATCTTCGAGCTTCGCTGAGCACGAGAATACCGGCGCACAATCGCACAAAACTTGCCGTGGATACCCGAGGGGGAAAAGGGGGAAAGCGGGGGGAAGTACCGCTCTAGTTGTTCACGTGATCCACTACGAAGGCGCGCAGGTCGCGCAGCATCGACTCAACATCATCCTTGGAAACTTCCGACCACAAGCCGTTCATCGCTTTTGCATGCAAGCTGGTGTATTCCGATAGCTGCTGTTCGACCAGACTGTCATACACTCCCTGACGAGCCAGCTCCGCAATCATTCCATCCACTGTGGGGCGCGACAGAGATACGCTGTTGTCGGCGCACAGGCGACGCAAGGTTTCTTCCATCGCATCGCCGGCCAGAATTGCCGCGCTCTGATGACGGCCCATATTCAAGTAGTTTTGCGCTTCCGCCAGAAACTCTCCGCAGAGATCCATTCCCTCAAGTTCCGCCACGGTCGTGGTTTCAGCCGGAGTATCCGTAGAACTAAAGCTCCAAGCGGCTTTCAGTACAGCCATGCCGCGAGTAATGTCCATCCACATCTGAATTTCCTTTCTTCGTAGGGCAGTTTTGGGTGTTTCGCCGTACGTTACAGGAGTATTCGCAGGTAACGTTCCATCGGTTTCAAAACGGGACTTACTCTCGGTTACCTTCGGATAGGTGTTCGCATTTCTAGGGTTTACGAGCGCCTTAGGGTGGTTGAGCAGTGCGCCAACAGGTCCTCGCCCAACTCCGATGGCCCTCGATCTCGCCGGATTCCGTCACTTGTAAAGCGATTATTTGGCAGATGGCACGAAAGTGCCAGGCGGAAGGCGATGGCCTGCTATGGCACCGTACTTTACTTGCACAACTCTGTCGTCAGCACTTCGCGCCGTCGCGCCGCCATGCGGTCGAGTCGTGTCAGCACGAACATATAAATGGTGAATGACAACGCGGCGAGTGCGAAGAAGATGGCGATCGCCAACCTCTCGCGACCGTAGGAGCGCGCGACCAGAAGAGTCGTCGCTGCAATTCCAACCACGAAGATCTGGATGGCGAAGCTGGCCAGCACCGTGGTCTGCGAGGCGCGCTGGCGTCCGAAAGTTCCGAACTCGGTTTTCTTCGGAGAGTAAAGTGATAGCAGATTGCCAGCGGCCAAGTTGATAGGCGCAGCGAATAACAGCCCGCTGAGGGTAATCAGCAGCATTTCCGCGGTGGGCGGACGAAACAGCAGCGACACCCCGATCCACAACGCGATTAACTCGACCGCCAGCACTCCCATGTGCGCGATATTCTTACCGATCATCACACTGCGAAAGCTGGCGGGCGATACCAGGAAGAATTGGATTCCTCCGGCGTCGTGTCCAAAGTTGTTGTAGATCAGATTGGTCAGCAGCAACAACGAGTAAGCTGCGCCCACCGGCAAGGCCAGGTCCGGCCAGTGCTGCAGAAATCCAGCGCTGTTTCCGGAGCGTCCCCCTAAACCAAACACAAAGAGCATGACGATCGGCGTGATGAACGTCAGAAGGACGGGACCGCTTCGCGACAGGTAGCGGTATTCCTTTTCGACGACCGCCGCAGCTTCACGCGGAAGTGCGGGCAGATCCCACCCAAGCCGGATGTCGGCAGCCGTTCGACGCGCAGCACGCTGGCCGACCACCTCGCTCAGATTCTCTCCGCGAAATTGCGCGTGCAGCCGGACGCTCAAGATGCGCAGGAAGGCGATCCCATACAAGCCGAGCGCGCCCAGAAAACACAGAGCCGGCACCCGGCGCCCGGATGCTTCACTGGCCAACGCGCCGGCAGCGATCCCGGGCGGCAGCACGGCCTGCACTGGATTGGCGAAGCGTCCTGCCCAATGAAATGCCGCATTCGACCGATCGCCGTACCGGTTCAGCATGGGACCTACCAGCTGCAGGCTGATCATGGCCACAAAGAACAGCACGGCAAAGATCTCGCGTGTACGTCTCTGGCCCAGCCAGCGCTCCACCCAGGCAAAGACCATCTGCGTGAGCAACATGTTCACGATCGCGAACACGAGCAGAACGAGAAAGGCCCAGGGCAAGAGGGCCGGACGTGCCCAGCCAATGCCAAGCACGATCCCGGTCAACCACAGGGTGCCCAGCAGGGTTGCGGGATCGAATGCTCCATACGCGAGCCTGACCATTACATAGGCGCGGTAGGTGAGTGGAAAGCGGAGGAGATTCGAGGAGTCCATCGACTCGGTGAGCGCGGTGGCCATCACAGGGAATAGTTGCCAGAACAGGAAGACAGGCCAAAGCAGCAAAGCCAGGCCGTCGGGCTTACCGTTGGAGACGAAAATCCACGCGCCCGCGCCCAGAAGGATCGCGCCTCCCAAGCCGCCGCAAGTAATCACAATGCCGATGACGATGCGCGAGAACAGTTCCAGCGCGCCGCGTTTGGAACGCAGCGAATGCACAAATATCCGCAAGCGGACGCTGGCGATGGCCGCCAACTGCCCGCGCGATTCCGCCGAGACTAGCCGAGCCACGAGAGCTCCTGTTCCACCGGGCGCGTCCCACCGACGGTGCGGAGAAAGATCTCTTCGAGGGTCAGCTTACCGTGAGCTTCCTGAGGGCCGGCCGGCAATTGCGCCTCCGCGCCAGTACGCAACTCTTCGAGCGAGCCCTGCGCAACCAGCCTGCCCCGATCAATGATCGCAACATGACTGCACAGGCGTTCCACGATCTCCAGCACGTGCGACGTAAGAAATATCGTCGCTCCGCGGGCGATCATGCCCTGCAACATCGACTTGAGGGTGCCGGCGGCAATCGCGTCTACGCCTTCGAAGGGTTCATCGAGAAACAGGATTTTCGGTCCGTGAATGACGGCCGCGGCCAGCGCCAACTTCTTCTGCATACCGTGGGAGTAGTCGGTAACGAGTTTCCGCGGTTCGTTCGTCAGTTGCATGAACTCTAGCAGTTCGCCGGTTCGCTTCGCGGTGGTTTCCCGATCGAGTCCATACATCCGGCCCACAAACGTCAGATACTCGGCGCCCGTCAATCGTCCAAATAAAGCCAGGCCTTCCGGCACCACGCCGATCTGCCGCTTCACGTCGGTAGTGTGCTGGGCGAAATCGAGTCCCAGGATCTCCATGCGACCCGAAGTCGGAGCCAGCAACCCGGTCAGCATCTTGATGGTCGTGGACTTCCCCGCCCCGTTCGGCCCCAGAAATCCGAAAAACTGTCCTGGCGCGACCCGCAGGTTGACGTTTTCCACCGCGACCAGCTCGCCGAAACGGCGGGTCAGATTTTCAGTGGAGATGGCGGGAGTATTCGGGGAAAGATTGGAGTCCCCATTCGATTGCACGGTTTCAGGCATCGGGCTTTGAATCTAGCACAAGGCTGAAGGGACGGGTAACCTGCGCATTTTACGGAACATACGACGTTGGCGCCCGGATCCGACCGTGACTCCTGCCAAGTCCGGCTATTCGCTGGCTTCAACGCACGCGACAATGGTTGCTAACGCGACATATCCCTCAATCGTCCTAATCATTGGGCGAACCGCACGCACTTCAAACTGCGTATACATCAGTGCGTCAGTGTGGGGTCTGGGCATGGAAAGCAAGGACTCGCATTCCCTGGTTTGTTTTGGTCCGTACGAAGTTGACCTGCGTACGCAGGAAATTCGGAAACATGGCATCCCCCTCCGGCTCACCGGGCAGCCTTTCCAGATTTTGGAGATGTTGCTGGCGCGTCCGGGCGATCTGATCACGCGCGACGAATTGCAGCAGCGCCTGTGGCCCGGCGAATCCCTGGTCGACTGCACGCATGGGTTGAATGCCGCCATCAACAAGCTTCGCGAGGCCCTGGGCGACTCCGCCATCACCCCGCGGTACGTGGAAACCTTGCCGCGCCGCGGCTATCGATTTATAGGAAAGCTCCGCACATCTCAGCCGACGGCGCCTGCCGTCCCACCGCCGGAAATTCCAGAATCAGAGTCTTCGATTCACCACGTAGATGTAACACTCCCGCCAACGCCTCGGCCCGGTCGTTTCATGTCGCGTCATTGGGCAATTGCGTTGGTAAGCACGGGCGCGCTGGTCATCGGCGCGCTTGGAGGTATGGAACTCAGTTCACGATTCCGAACGCCGGTCAGTGAAAGGATCAGCCCGAATGCGGCAACTACTCCCCAGCTCGCCGAAGCCCCGCAAAAAACACAAAGGGCTCCCCGTGCGGCAAAGCCGGAAGCCCTTCGTCAGACTCCGGTTCGTGGCGCCATCGCACAGCCTGCTTTTCTGCGCGAACCAGTTCTCAATTCTCCCCGGCACGATCCGACACTCCGTACCGTGGTATCAGGAAGCGGGAACGCAGGGCCGCAGTTTTCGCCGGACGGCAAACACATTGCCTTCATGTCGAACCGCGGTGGTCCATGGCAAATCTGGGTGAGTTCGGTCGACGGCTCCGATCCGGTACAGATCAGTTCCACCGACAGCGCGGGAACTCCGCGCTGGTCACCCGACAGCAAGCACGTTGTGTTTGACGCCCCGTGTGACGACGGCACCTGCATCTACATCGCCCCCATTAATCGAAGAGAACCCGCGCGTCGGCTCGACGAAGGCTTCGTGCCCAGTTTTTCGCGCAACGGCAAGTGGGTATTTTTCGCCTCCGAACGAAGCGAAGGTTGGCAGGTATGGAAGATCCCTGCTCGCGGTGGACTCGCCCGGGAAGTCACGCGGCAAGGCGGGTTCGCGGCATTCGAGTCAGCCGATGGCTTTGTCTACTACGCGAAGTCGCGGGATGGATCGCCGGAGATCTGGCGAGTGCGTCCGGCTGGCGGCGAAGAGTCCCTGGTATCCGGGCAAATTCGCCCGCGAACCTGGGCCAGTTGGACGGTCACGCAAAAAGGAATTCTGTTCGTATCGGATGCGGGCAAGGGTTCTCAGTTGAGCTTGTACGAGACGGCGAGCGGACAAATCCGCCAACTGCTTTCGCTACCCAGTTCTCCGTTCTGGATGGGGGCCAGCGCCGACGGGCGCCGCGTGGCCGTCAATGATGCTGCGGAACGGCAGATTACACTCGTCGAAAACCTGCGCTAGCTGCGTCGTAACGGCCATGACCTTGCGTCCTTCCGTTTTCCGGGAACACGACAGTAGTGAATCACATCCATCGCGGAAAACGCATGGGCATCGGCATCCACGAGATCAGGCGTCAACCGGATTTCAAAAGTTCCTCGAGTAACTTCCGGCGGACGGCGCCCCGCGCCCAGAGCCCGCAGCAAAGGCAGCGGATCCGCGCCGAACGGCACAGAACGTTCCTCGCCATCGAGCGCCACCGCGATCACCGCGCAATCGTATTCCAACACTTCCGGCAGGAAAGGAACGTATGGTTTGTGTTCGCGCAGGAAAGCGGCGAATGCCTGCGCTTCATCGAGCGCAAAAGGCTGCGGCGGATGCGTTCTCCAGAATTCCGCCAGCAACTGCTCGAGGTAACCCGTACCACGCTCCAGCATGATCAGCCGGGACGAAAGCCGGAGCGTGCGCACCACCATCGATCCTCGAAATCTCTCGACCATTTCGCGAATCACGGCCAGCCCGGGGTCGTGTCGTAATTCATCCGCCAAGGGTGCGGAACATGGCCTGTGCACGGTCAGCCTGGCCAGTGTTTGTTCCCAGTCGATTGGCGTAGGCGCCGGATCGGACACCGGGAGATCTTGCCGCGCCGGCGATCGAGCCGAAGTCTTCGTATTCCGCCGGTCCCATAGCCGGTGCAGTTCTTCCAGCTGCGACCGGTATTCGATGCCTCCGAGTTTCGGGAAGTAGGCTGGAAAAAGTTCGAAAACGATCGCCTTCAGGTTCGGCAACCGCGGGATGATGCGGGCCGCCAGTTCCATCAGTTCCGCGGGCACCACTCCCGAATGCGCGTCGAGCCAGAATCCGCGATGGCTGTGGCCTCCCGCGACATGAATCTCCCAAACGCGCTCCAGCGGAAGCTGTTCGATATAGTCGGCGAGGGACTGGCGGCCGTTGCGCTCGTTCGTCCACACATTGTGAAGATCCAGAAGGATGCCACAATCTGTGGCCTCGGCCACGCGCGCCACGAATTCGCCATCCGGCAGTTCATCGCCTCGTGGGCGCAGGTAGTTCACCCCGGTCTCAATCGCAAGCGGCACCGGCAGAGATGCTGTCAATGCGCGTGTCGGACGCGACCGCTGCATCTACTCCCGCCATCGTCTGGCGCGGCGGCAGCAGGAAACCCGAGTGCCATGTCCCGGATTCGTCTGCCACTCGATTGAAGCTGAGATGTTCGCTCAGCCAGGGCGCCGCAAGCTCTCGCGCAATGGCAGACACCTGCTCAAGATCTCCGGCAGAGGGGGCCACTGTGCCGCCGATCGGTAACGCAACACTGTGAACCAGCTTGGGAACTTTGCGCAGCCGTAATCCCTCAAGCGACGGCCGATCCAGGACCAGGCCGGTGGCTTCTTTCTCACGTCGCCAGAACGATTGCGGCTCGACCTCCAGCACATCAATCAGTCCTTCATTTGCCTTCAATACCGGATCGAGCCCGGGGAACCAATTCACTCCAACACCAAGTTCAGGAAGATTCATGGGGCCTCATTACTCAGCCACAGCCTCCTGCACTTGTAGTGAGGCCGGGTCAATGACAAACTCGCGCGTGCGCGAAAACCTTATTCGCGAGCTGGTGCAGCGGGGTACGCTGCCCAGCATCGCCGCGACGTTGGCGAGTGCTTGTTGAAACTTCTCGAGATCGCAGGCCACCGATACCGGCAGCGTGACGCGGATGGGGCCAGCACCTGCTTTCTTGCCCTTGCATCCAGCCATAACCATCTCCTTCTACTGCTTGCGGTTCTTCTTTCTGTTTGCGCAGTCGGGAGAAGTATTCGCTGAATAGTGCCGGGAGGGTGGCAGGCGTTTCACGTCGGAAGGTGAAAAAGTCTTGAGATTTCAGGCAGGAGACGGCCCGCGAAGATTCGATGGGAGTAACTACCGACTCCTCATCGGCTTACGGATTCGGATGACAAGGCTCTCAATAGCTTGCGAGATCGGCAAGAAGACATACTGAGAGAGAGCAAGGCTGGAGTCAGCCCCAGCCCCGCAGGTTTCGCTCGGCTACGCCGCTTTCAAGCCCTTGATATCGTTCAGCAACTCTTGCTCATGGCCTTCGGGATTGACCTTTTCGTAGACTTTCCGGATCACGCCCTTGGGGTCGACTACGAACGTGGTGCGCTCCCAGAATTTCATTCCCTTCCACTCGGATTGGCCGAGTCCCAGCGTCTTCATCAGCGCGGAATTCGTGTCCGCCAGTAAATCGATGGTGAAGGAAAACTTGGTGCAGAAATTCTTGTGCGAGCTCGCATCATCGGCGCTGATGCCGACGATTTTGACACCGGCCGCGTCGAACTGCGATTTGCCGGCGGTGAAGGCTTTGCCCTGAAGGGTGCATCCCGGCGTGTCATCCTTCGGATAGAAGTAAACTACCAACCAGTGCCCCGCGAAGTCTCTGAGGCTCATGGTTTTGCCATCCTGGTTGGGAAGCGAAAAATCAGGGAAGGGACTGCCTGCCTGCATCATGAATGAATCGGGTTCCTTTCAAGTACGATGCGAAGATTGTAGCAGTCTGCGACGGGACGCCCCGGGTCGCAGCTGGAGGCTTCCGACTTTATGGGTTGCTTGGCCGGCATTATTGAAATCAAGGGTGACATCGAATCGCCCGTGATTCCCGCGGAAGATTGGGAAGCGGCCCGATGATCATGGCTCATCAACCATTCACGATATTCGCAGAGCCTTCCACTTTTCCGCGTCCATCCCGTCCGCCGAAAACAGGGAAACTCCCGAGGCGCCGCCCTCGCGGGCCATCTGGAGGGTGCGCGTCATCTCCTCCACTTTCATGTCAGGAATGAAAATTCCGCTATATACGGGCTTTCGCACCGCAGCCACGCCCTCTTTGGTTTCATCCCGCACCCACTCCGGTCCCTGCTCGTAGAACACGTGGTACAGCATGGGCAGGAACGCGTCCAATTGAAAGCGTCCCCAGTCCTGACGCACCATTTCGCGCGCGCGCGAGGGCCCCGGAAACACCGCCGCCGTGATTAGCTTGCCTTTTGCGTGCGCAGCGGGAACCAGGTAATCGTTCACCAGATCGACCACCATGTCCAAACGAAATTTGAACCAGGCTTCGACCAGCTTCGGATCCTTCAGTTCCCCGTTCCCGATCGCCATCGGGTCGACGCCGGCCTTCTTTTTGAATTGATCGCGCTCGTAAGCGCTGTAGCCATAGTCGTAGGGTGGATAGACTTTATCCTGCACGATCTTGTACTTCGACCACAGGCCCTTCGGCAGGATGGCATCCGGATGCCGGATGTAGTCGAGGTGCACTCCGGTGAGATCGGGAATGGACGCTAACTCCTGCACGGTTGTCTGGACCCACTCGCGGACCTCCGGCCGGCCCGGATCAAGGAACTTGTAGTAGTCCACGTAGGCAGGCTTGTCGAAGGCGGATTCTCCCTTGGCGTTCACGTTGTACCAATCGGGATGCTTCTGCAGGATTTCCGGAACCATGCAGGGCATGGACCACATCCAGGCATGGACTTCGAGATCGGCGGCGCGCGCCAGGGGAAGAATGCGGCCCAGCAAATCCGTCTTCACCGGCAAATGCCGGCTGGAAAAGTACGCGTTGCGCCCGTCGTAGATCTCCGGCAGAATCGCCCGAACACCGTTCTCCCGCATGGTGACGAACAGGCTCTTCCACTCCTCCACGGATCGGTCGGGGTTCAGCGTGATCCACACCCAGTTCTTGCGGGCAGGCTCTGGCGAGCTCATGGCATGCGATCCCAATTCATGCGCGGCCAGGGCAGCCGCGCCGATCGTGCAATTACGGATAAATTCGCGTCGATCCATACGTAAACGGCAGGCTAGCACAAATGCGGATTGGACCGCGCGCCTCCCGAATTGCACGTTTCAGTGGGCGCCTTGCCCTTGTCCCAAGGGCGCGGTTGTGAAGAGCTTTTGACCTCAGAGGGCACAGAACGCACGAGCGAGATATCGGCCACCAGATACTTGCGTTTGTCAACCATTGTGCTTGATACTGTCATCTACCGTGTGAGGCTCTTCCATGCCTGCAACTTCTCTTCTCGTTTCCGGCGCTATCCGCGAAGTCCGGCACTTCAATCGCTTCTACACCAAGCAGATCGGCCTGCTCCAGGACCGCATGTTGAGCAGTCCGTATTCCCTGACCGAGGTCCGTGTGCTGTACGAAATCGCGCACCGCGAAAAATCGACTGCCTCCGATCTGGCCGAAGAATTGGGTCTGGACCCCGGATATCTCAGCCGGCTGCTCGCGAAACTCCAACATCAGGGCCTGCTCCGCCGCAAACGCTCATCCTCCGACGGCCGTCAGAGCTTTCTCAGCCTGACCCGCAAGGGACAGGAAGTTTCTCGCCCGCTCGAAACCCGCTCCAATCAACAAGTCGCAAAGATGCTGAACCGGCTGACCAGCGTGCAACAGAGGGACATGCTCTCAGCCATGCGCACCATTGGACGCCGCCTGAGCGACGCATCCGGCGAACGCTGGGAGAAAGCACCTTACCTGTTGCGCACCCACCAGCCCGGCGACATGGGATGGGTCGTTCATCGCCATGGAGATTTGTATTGGCGTGAGTATCGCTACGACGAGCGCTTCGAAGCCCTGGTGGCCGGCATCGTCTCGCAATTCATTGCGCGCTTCGATCCTCGCCGGGAACGCTGCTGGATCGCCGAGAAAGACGGAGAAATCGTCGGCACAGTCTTTCTGGTTAAGAAGTCCAAGACCGTTTGCAAGCTACGTTTGCTGCTGGTCGAGCCCGCGGCTCGCGGCCTCGGCATCGGCCGCCGACTGGTTGCAGAATGCGTCCGCTTTGGACGGGACGCCGGATACAAGAAAATGATCCTATGGACGCAGAGTGAACTCGGTGCCGCCCGTCACCTTTACAAAGGCGCGGGCTTCCGACTCGCTGGCCGCCAGCGCCACCACAGTTGGGGCCGTCGCAACCTGATCTCCGAGGTCTGGGAATTGAAATTGTGAATGCGAATTAAAACTCGCGGGCGCCAATCGACGAGACAACAGAAACTCAATGCTGACTAATCAGAGCCAGTCCCACCAGGCACAGCCCAATGCCAGTCACGTTCCGAATCGACAGATGCTCGTGGAAAAAAAGCAGTCCGATCCCCACCAGCAACAACGCGCTGGCACTATTGCCAATGACCGACAGCAAACTCACGCGCCACCCGATCCTATAGGCCAGCAGCACCGCCAGTTCCACGCTCACGATTGACACGCCTACCGCCGCGCTCGCCCAATTGATTCCCTTCATACTCCATGGTGCCGCCGTCCGCGAGGGATAAAGTGGAATCAGCAGCAGCGTGCCCAGCAGCGCCGTGAAGTAGTTGATTACCAGCGAAAACACCGGATTGACTTGTGTCGGCACCGACTTCTGCGCGATGTGATACGTGGTGGTTCCCACAATCATCAGGATGATCGGAAGAAAAAAAAGCATGTGTCCCCGCTTTCCCCGTTTCAGAGCGACGAGGATAAACGGAAATCAGTTGGAAGGACAGAGATCGTTGCACAAGACTGCGCGGACTGTGCCTTGGCAGGAAACAGAAGCGTGTGTTCTCCGCACAAGAAAGCGCGTGCAGCCGTCGAAACTCTACGCGGAAACCTGGAGCGGCTGGGTCACGCCCTCTTCGGAGTGTGCAGCCTTCTGAATCGGAATGCGGAAGGAAATTCGCGTCCCGGAATCATTCGATTCGATTTCCATCGTGCCCTGGAAAGGGTGAATGCGTTCCCGCATGCCTCGGATACCGACACCTCCGCCTTGCGCCTGAATCGAGGCAAGCCTTTCGGGCGGGATTCCCTTCCCCTGGTCGCGGATGTCGAGACCCACCACGCGATCATCGCTCCACATCGTGATTTCAGCAGTCTTGCTTCCGGAGTGGCGGTGAATGTTTGTCAGGCACTCCTGCACTAACCGGAACATCGTTAACTCCATGTCCCGCCCGAATCTTCCCAGATCTTCCGGAATATTTACCGAGATTTTCAGGCCGCTGCGCTCCGCCAGACCTTCCGCGTACCAATGCAGGGCCACCGGCAACCCGCTTTCGTCAAGCAGGGGCGGATGCAGCAGGTACGACATGGTACGGATCTCCTTGCTCAGCTGATCCACAAACTGCTGCGTCTCGTTCAAACCCTCGATCAATTGCGGCGCGTTCTTGCGGGCCAACTGGGCAACATGGGCCAGGCTCATCCCCAATGCCGCCAGGATCTGTCCCGCGCTGTCGTGAAGTTCGCGCGCCACGTGGCGGCGTTCGTCGTCCTGCATCTGCAGCATTTTGTGGGACAAGTCGCGCAGTTGTTCGGATTGCTGTATCACCTTTGTGTTGCGTCCTTCCAGTTCACGCGTGCGCAACCGCACTTGCTCTTCGGTAAATTCCTTGCTCCTGCGCAGGGCCTCCTGGATATTGCGCAGTTCGGTGACGTCGGTATTCGTGCCGAACCACTGGGTAATCTTGCCATGCGCGTTTTTGATGGGCACTGCGCGCGACAGGAACCAGCGATACCCTCCATCTTTGCCACGCAATGGAAAGGTGTCTTCCCACACATCTCCGGTTGCAAACCGGCTCTTGATCTTTTCAAGCACCCTGGTAACGTGATCCGGGTGTACTGTCTTCTGCCAGCCCCAGCCCTGCACCTCTTCCAACGTCGTGCCGGTGTAGTCAAACCACCGATAGTTGAACCAGTACATCCAGCCGGAACTGTTCGCCATCCAGGCGAATTGTGAAATGTTGTCGGCCAGGGTCCGGTAGTTCTCCTGGGTTCGTTTTACATCGGTGACATCCACTCCCGTGGGATGCAGGAAGATCACCCGGCCCTGCTCGTCGCGGACGGGATGAAGTTCGAACTCCACCAGGCGCTCACTCCCGTCTGCCCAGTGATACGGGAGTTCTTCTCGATACCGCGCCCCCTGGGCCGCCTGGGCGCAAGCCTTCTGGATCTTGTCCTGAACTTCCGGCGAGCCGCGCCACCAACCGGTCTGCCAGAAAGGTTTGCCCAGGACTTCGTCGGCACGGTAGCCGCAAGCCTCCAGACACAGGCGATTCGCGTCCAGAACGATCCCCTCAGTGCTCAGTACGCCCGCAAACACGGTGGTCTGGTCGAACACGGCGCGGAATTTTGCATTGGCCGCGAGCGCTTCCAGTTCGAAAACCTTGCGCCGGCTGACATCGGTGCAGGCGCCAATCACGCAAGTTACAGTGCCCTGCTCATCGCGCACCGGACGCGCGCGATCGTAGAGCCAGCGGATCTCGCCTTCGGGCAGGACAACGCGAAATTCCATGTCGAAGTCCTCGCCAGTTTTGCAGGCTTCGATCGCTGCTCCGACCGCAGCGCGATCCTCCAGATGAACTCGGGCCATAACATCGACAAACGGTTCCACCGAATCACTCGCTGGCAAACCGAAAAGTCTTTTGAAGTTCTCATCCAGCGCGAGAAATTCCCCGGTCTTCGGATCCCAGCGGAAGGTACCCGTTTCCGAAGCTTCCAAAGCCACACTGAGCTGCTGCTGTTTCTGCGAGATCGCTTCTTCGGACTCGTTCCGGATGCGCGACATCTGCAGATGAGTATTGACGCGGGCCAGCAATTCGCGGGCACTGAACGGCTTGATCAGATAGTCGTCGGCGCCTTGCTCCATGCCCTCCACGCGGGACTCTTCGCCGGCGCGCGCGGAAAGCACGATCACCGGAATCGTCTTGGTCTGCGGATCGGACCGCAAAGCGCGAATCAAGCCAAAGCCATCCAGACGAGGCATCATCACGTCGGTGAGAACAAGATCAGGCGCGTCTTCGCGAATGGTTGCGAGCGCCGCCTCTCCGTCAGGCGTCGAACGCACCTCGTACCGCTCGGCCAGCAGGCGCGCCAGGTACTGGCGCATGTCCGCGTTGTCGTCAACCACCAGGACGAGCGGGCGCTTGGCGCCTCCCTGATCGCCCTGGGTGGAAACTAAACCGCTGGCGGGCTGCTCGTCGACCGTTGCTTGTACAGCATGTACAGCATCTGGCAGCCAGCGCAGTGCCTCTTCGACGAAGGGCGCGGCGCCCCGGGTGTTCGATATCTCGGATCGCGTCGCACCCGTACGCTCGGCCGGCAGATGGTCCTTGCCGAGCGGCAGGCTTACGGTGAAAGTGGTTCCTTTGCCAACCGTGCTTTCCACTCGAATCGAGCCGCCGTGTAACTTCACCAGTTCCTGCACCAGCGCCAGACCGATGCCGCTGCCTTCGTGAGTTCGGCTGCGAGTATTTTCAATCCGGTGGAAGCGCTCGAAAACCCGCGGCAATTCCTCTTGTGGAATTCCGACTCCGGAATCGCTCACCCTTAACTCGACATTGCGGCCGTTTGGCTTCAATGAGACGGCAATTTTCCCTTCGAAGGTGAACTTGAAGGCATTCGACACCAGGTTGAGAACGACCTTCTCCCACATCTGGCGGTCCACATAAACGGGCTCGCCTAGCGGTGCGCAATCCAGCTCCAGTTCCAGTCCGGCCTTCTCAGTGGCCGACCGGAATACACCAGCCAATTCCGCTGTCGCCGCCGAGAGATCGGTCGGTTGATAGCTGGCCTGCATCCGGCCCGCTTCCAGGCGCGAGAAATCGAGCAGGGTGTTGACCAGTCGCAGTAAACGGCTTCCGCTCCGGTTGACCAGCTCGAGTTGGTTCTTGGCGGCGGGCGAGAGGTCGGTATGGCTCTTGGCCAGCAGTTCCTCGACCGGCCCCAGCATCAACGTAAGCGGAGTACGGAATTCGTGGCTCACGTTGCTGAAGAACGCCGTTTTCGCGCGATCCAGCTCGGCTAAAGCATCCAGCCGCTTCTTTTCCTCTTCGGCGGCGCGGGCGTTTTGGATCGCGGTTGCCACCTGGTCCGCCACCAGGTCGAAAAACGTCTGGTATTCCGCGTCCAGCCGGCGCGTCGGGTTCACCCCTGCAATCAACACTCCCACGGGTCGGCCTTCGCCGCGTGAGGTTACCGGCAAAACGATGGCTTGGGAAAGACGCTGCTCCGCCGCACCCAGGGGAAACCCTTCGACGTGGGCTATGGGCACAACTCGCGACCGGACCTTCTTTACCACGTTGGCCAGCGGCCATAACGAATGACGGCCGCTGCCCGGACTCAGTTCGATGAAATAAGGACTGAGCTCGGGAACCCCCTGGTCCAACCCGCAACTTCGCTCCAGCCGAACTTGCTCGTTCTCACCCTCCATCACGTAGAGCAGGGCGAAGGGAATATCATCAGGGTTTTTCGATAGCGTGCCCACCGCCGAAACGCAGGCGGTCTCCGTGGTTTTTTGCACGAATGCATTGGCGGAAAGTTCCGACAGCGTGCGCAGTCGGCGCGCATTAATCACTTTGGGCGTGACTTCGGTCGACACGCAAAACAAACCGCCGACCCGCCCCGATTCATCGCGGATCGGGCTGTAGGAGTACGAGTAGTAGGTCTCCTCGAAAAAGTCGCCCCGGTTCATGAACAGGCGAACCTCATCGACGAAAGAAGCTTCCCCTCGTTCGAATACCTTGTCAGCCATCGGTCCGCAGATATGCCAGATTTCCGACCACACTTCCGCAGCCGGTCTTCCCAGCGCCCAAGGATGCTTGGCCGAACCCAGCACCTGGATATAGGCGTCGTTGTAAAGGAAGGTCGCCTGCGGTCCCCACCCGATCCACATCGGGTGCTGCGAACTCAGCATCAGGTTGACGGAGGTTTTCAGACTCTGATTCCAGCCTTCAATCGGCCCCAGCGGCGTCTTCGACCAGTCATACTGGCCCATCAATTCGCCGAGCTTTCCACTCCCTGCCAGCCAGTCAGGCGCCAGCCGGGTGCCGGGTGCAGCCGGAGAGACCGCTGACCTTTCCGGCGTTCGGGCACCAATCAAACCGTCCAAAACCGGCAGCAGCGTTCCGAACAACTCTTGTTTGGCGACATGGGCCGCGGCACGCACTTCGCGCGCTTGAATACTGACGATGGCAGGATCGTTCTGGCTAACGATCACCACCTTGGTGCGGGGGAGTTCTTTGCGTAGAATCCGCGCCGCGTCCAGCCCATTCATGCGGGGCATCGACACGTCCATGAGCACAATGTCGGGGTGCAACTCCCGCGCTTTTTCCACGCCCTCCACCCCGTCAGAAGCTTCGCCGCAGATCTTCCAATCGGGCCGGGCGCCGAGTAACGATCGAATCCCGTTGCGCACGGAAGGCTGATCATCTACCAACAGAATGTGCAGGGCCATGGTCCGTTCGCAAAGGACAGAATCTTCCGTTCCGGAACGACCTTAAGACGCTCGCCGTCACATGCGCGCCTGACCAGCCTTGAGAGTCACAATGGAGGGAACTCCCCAGCCCGAGCCTTCAGGTCTAGAAAATATATACCGGGAAGTGCAAGCCTCCGGGTATACGGTGTTCACCCGATTTGGCCTTATTTGGCGAGATTCGTTTGCCGCTCGATCAAATCTTTTGCTGCTTCCAACGCCCGCGCCGAAACAGGAGAATGCTCGCCGCCGCAATTGAGCACTCCGCGATCACGATTGAGAAGAACACTCCCTTCGAGCGCAGGTTCATGGGAATTGCCAACCAGTAAGCCAGCGGAATTTCCAGGAACCAGAACCCGAAAAGATTTACCCAGGTCGGCGTGATGGTGTCGCCCGCGCCGTTGAAAGACTGCAACATGACCATGCCGTAGGCATAGCCGATATTGCCGTAACTCAAAATGCGCAGGCAACTGGCTGCCAGCGGCACCACCTCGGGGTCCTGCGTGAACAGGCGCACGGTGGGTTCTGCGAACAAGATGAGAACGACACCCATTGCGCCCAGGAAGATCATGTTGTAAAAGCCCGTGCGCCAGACCGAGCTTTCGGCGCGCTCCGGCTTCCCTGCGCCCAGGTTCTGTCCCACCAGCGTAGCCGCCGCATTGCTCAATCCCCATGAAGGCAGGATCACGAAAATCAATATTCGAATTGCGATGGTATAGCCCGCCAGCGCAGCCGCGCCGAAGGTGCTGACGATGCGCACCAGTCCAATCCAACTGGTATGCGCGATCGCGAACTGCAGGATTCCCGTGATCGACACGCGTATCAGCCGCCACAACACTGCGAGATTCACGCGCAAATGCCGGGCCAGGCTGGGTAGCCGTTCGGTCCCGCGCCCGAGACGATATAACTGGTAGAGCACGCCAATGCTGCGGCCGGTAAAGGTTGCGAGCGCCGCGCCCGTGACCCCCATCCGCGGGAACGGCCCCAGTCCAAAGATCAGGCAGGGATCGAGCACCAGGTTGATGACGTTCGACACCCACAACAACCGCATGGCGATGGCAGCATCGCCCGCGCCGCGGAAAATGGCGTTGTTAAGGAACAACATCAAAACCGCGCCCGAACCTCCCAGCGCGATGCGCGCGTAGCCCGATCCGGTGGCGACAATTTCCGGCGATGCACCCATCCATTGCAGCAAGCGAGGAGCAAAGATGAAACACGGCACTCCCACCAGTGCCGACACGCTCAATCCGAGAATGACGGCTTGCACTCCGGCAACCGAAGCGTCTTCTGGATCTTTCTCTCCAATCCGCCGCGCGACCATCGCAGTCGTCGACATGCTTAACCCGATGGCCACCGCGAAAATCAAGCTCAGCAAAGACTCGGTCAGGCCGACCGTGGCCACTGCATTGGCGCCAATCCGGCCAACGAAAAACACATCCACCACCGCGAACAGCGACTCGAGCACCATCTCGAGCACCATCGGAATGGCGAGTAACAGGATCGCGCGATTCAGACTGCCGGAGGTGTAGTCCTGGTGTGACCCGCGCAGGGCTTCGCGGATCGACTCCCACAGGCCGGGTGGCGAAAGATTGGGGACAGAGGTGGCGGCATCCATGGAATTTCCTTCCAGATTTTGCGCATGGCCGGGGCCGGGCCCGCTGCTTGAAAAAGTTTTTGGGTGCGCAAGGCGCAAAGAACCTGACGGCCTCGCGACGGATCAGCGCGTCGAGAAGAACGACTTAGCGACGGCGTACGATGACTTGCATAGCTCGCACCCCAGTTGGTGTCACTGAAGTTTACTCGATTCCCAATTCTTTGGCGAATGCTTTCCACTTGGTATCAACAAGAGCCTTTGTCTTGTGATCCATCGTGATCTGGTCGGGCCAGGGTCGCGCGAAGCCCTCGCTTGTCCACTTGCGCGTAGCATCGACGCCCATCTTCGATCCGTAATTCGGCAGCCGCGACGCATGGTCCAGCGAATCCACCGGGCCCATTGTGAATTGAATGTCGCGTTCCGGATCGATGTTATTCAACACCTTCAACGTGACCTCGCCGAGGTCGTGCACATTCACGTCTTCATCGACCACCAGGATGCACTTGGTGAACATCGCCTGGCCCAGCGACCAGATCGCATTCATCACCTTACGCGCCTGTCCGGGATACGACTTGCGGATGGAGACAATCATCAGATTGTGAAATACACCCTCGACCGGGAGATTGACGTCGACCAGTTCCGGGATGGTCAGCTTCATCAGGGGAAGGAAAATGCGCTCGACCGCCTTGCCCATCCAGCCGTCTTCCATGGGCGGCTTACCTACGATGGTCGTCGCGTAAATCGGATCCTTACGATGAGTCACGCACGTGACGTGGAAAACGGGATACTGATCCTCGAGCGAGTAGAAGCCGGTGTGATCGCCGAACGGCCCCTCGGTGCGCAATTCGTCAAGATTGACGTAACCTTCCAGCACGATTTCTGCGTCGGCGGGAACTTCGAGATCCACCGTCTCGCACTTCACGAGTTCGACCGGTTTTTGCCGTAAGAATCCGGCGATAATGAACTCCTCGACGTCGGGCGGAGCCGGCACGATGGCCGAAAACGTGAGCGCCGGATCTGTCCCGATTGCCACCGCCACTTCCATCTTGCCCGAAGGGCGGTCGCCATCCGCCAGTACCGCGCCTCCAGACGACCGCGCCATGATGTCGACGCCCGCCTGCACAGCCGATCCCGGCTGCCCCGCTGGGGACGCAGCCGCCCGCAGCGCCTCCCGATAATGCTCCGCGGCGACTTTCTGCCTCTGCCAGTGCATGCCGGTCGTGCGTTCGTCATAGACCTGCATGCGGTACATGCCGACGTTGCGCTTGCCCGTCTTCGGATCGCGGGTAATCACGCAGGGCAGCGTGATGAATCGTCCCGCATCCTTGGGCCAGCATTGCAGAATGGGAAATTCCAGCAGCGAAAAGTTGTCGCGCCGGATGACTTCTTTGCACGCTCCCGTGGTAACGGACTTGGGAAAAAACTTCCCCATCTCCGCCAACATGGGAAGCATTTTCACCTTGTCAAGGAAGCCCTGGGGAGATTTGACATCCATGAATGCGCGAATGCGATCCGCAATCTCGTCCAGCGCGTCGACCTCGAGCGCCAGCCGCATGCGCCGCTCGGAGCCGAACTGGTTGATGAGAAGTTGCGCCCCCGGATGCCCCTTGACGTTTTGAAACAGCAGCGCCGGCCCGCCCGGCCCGTACTTGGCCGGCGAACTCTTGCTCACCCGATCGGCAATCTCGGCAATCTCCAGAATCGGATCGGCTTCGGTGCGGATTTTCTTCAACTCGCCCGCGCGATCCAGCGCAGCGATCCATTCGCGAAGATCGTTGTAAGCCAAGCGGCGCTCCCGGAAAACACATGATTATACGGGACGTGCGGTCGCATAGCTGCCGCACTGAACTAGTGGTCATTTTTCTGGCCATCGCCTCCCCACAAGGAGGCATCTTTCCCGTATAGTTTCCTGCCAACACTTTGGGGGTGAATTTGCGACGAGTCGTGGTGACGGGAATGGGCGCCGTCAGTCCAAATGGAGTGGGCCGCGAGGCTTTCAGCGCGGCGTCGCTTGCTGGAAGTTCAGGCGTGCGCCGCATCTCGCACTTCGATCCCAGCGAGATTCCGGTACAGATCGCTGGCGAGGTGCGTCATTTCGACGAACTGGCGTGGATGGACAAGCGTGACCGCAAACATGTTTCCCGCGTCCTCCCGCTGGCTCTTGCGGCGGCGAGTGAAGCGCTCGACCAGGCGGGCATTGATGGTGCTTCCCTGCCGCTCGCCGAACGCCAGCGCTTCGGGGTCATCGTCGGTTCGGGTGGCGGCTCGCAGGAATTTACCGAAGAGCAGTACCGGCTGTTCTTTCATCAGGATTACCGGCACATGAGCCTGTTTTGCGTGCCCACGGGCGTGATGGGGACGTTCTCGAGCGATTTGAGCATCCGCTTCGGGTTGCGCGGGCCGAGCCAGGTAATCACGACCGGCTGTACATCTTCGACCGATGCGATGGGCTACTCGATGCGCCTGATCCAGGGCGGCCGCGCGGATTGCGTCCTCACCGGCGGAGCCGACGCCCCCATCGCGCTCGGCATCGTCAAGGGCTTCATCCTGATGAAGATTCTCACCGACTCATGGAATGCCGAACCCGAGAAAGGTTCGCGCCCGTTCTCGGTGAACCGCGACGGCTTCGTGCTGGCCGAGGGCGCATGGATGTTTGTGCTCGAAGAATACGAGCATGCCCGGGCGCGCGGCGCCAATATTCTGGCCGAGATCGCCGGTTATGGTTCGACCTGCGAAGCGTTCCATCGCGTGCGCCTCAAAGAATGTGGCGAGGAACCCGCGCGCGCAATCGGGCTGGCGATGAAACAGGCGGGGATTGCGCCGAGCAATGTGCACTATGTGAACCTCCACGGAACGTCGACGCAGCTGAACGATCGCATCGAGACGCAGGCCCTGAAGCTGGCGCTGGGCGAGCAGGCGCGCCATGTTCCGATGTCGGCGCTGAAATCGCAGATCGGCCATCCGCAGGGTGCGTGCGGAGCAGCTGGAGTTGCCGCCACCATCGTCGCCATGCAGCACGGTCAGATTCCGCCCACCATCAATCTCGACACGCCTGATCCCGAGTGCGATCTGGATTACGTTCCCAAAGCTGGAAGAAAAGCCACGATCGAACACGCCGTGTGCAACTGCATCGCTTTCGGATCCAAGAATTCCGCACTGGTGTTGCGGAGCGCAGCATAGTTATCGGGAGGACTGATTTGCTGAACGAACTAGTCGGAACAGGTCTTGCCGCTCGCTATGAAGAATTGGGAGCAAAGGTTCAGGAACTGGCGGCCCCGCTGAGCGACCAGCAGTTCTGGACCAAGCCCTTTGCATTCGGCAACAGTTTCGGGCACCTGGTCCTGCACCTGACCGGCAATCTCAACTACTACATCGGCGCCGAGGTTGCCGGCTCAGGGTACGTCCGCGATCGCCCGCGCGAATTCACCGCAGCCGACCATCCGCCCAAGAACGAAGTGATGAAGCGATTAGCCGATGCAGTCGCCATGGTGGCGCGTACGGCCCGCGCTCAAAAAGAAGAGGACTGGGGAAAGTTCTACAAAGCGGCTGGCGAAGAAGACGCCGAGAACCGTTTCAATGTCTTCCTGCGCTGCGCCACCCATCTTCATCTGCACATTGGCGAGATGACTTATCTGCAATTTGCCCTGCTTCGAAAATAGGTCGCGTCGGGAATCACAACAGATATGCTCGCTCAGCTGACGCCCAGCAACTCCAACACCGCTCCCTCCACCTGCTTCCACGCCGCCGAGCGCGGATCGATTAAATCAAAATGGTCCGCGTTGGCGATTTCCACCAGCTTCGCTTTCTCACCCTTCTTCCGCTTCGCCTCGACATACTTCCCGCTAAAGGCAGGGGGAACGGTGTCGTCTTTCGTGCCGTGAATCAGAATCTGCCCGGCGCTCACCGTCAAGCGCATGGGATCCGCTTCCTGATAATGCTCCGGAACTTCGTCCGGCTTGCCTCCCAGAAATTCCACGACCGCGTCGTTGCTCAGGTGAAGTTCAAACGTCCTCTGCAAATCGACCAATCCCGCCAACGACACCGCGCGTTTGACAGCAGCCTCGTGCGCGGCAAGGCAAACGGCCAACTGACCTCCAGCGGAATGTCCCATCACCAGCATGCGGGATGCATCCAGTTTGTATTGCTTGGCGATCTGCGGCAGGAAGCGATATCCGTTTCCAATATCTTCAAACGTCCCCGGCCATCCGCCGCCTGAATTCCCCACGCGCCGGTATTCCAGGTTCCAGGTGGCAACTCCCTTCCGGGTCAATGCAGCACACAAGTGGCCGGCGTGCAGCAGATCATACTTGGCCCGCCAAAATCCGCCGTGGATGTTCATCACCGCCGGAAACGGACCGCTTCCGCCCGGCAGCCGCAGATCGCCGAACTGGTTGGGATCGGTCCCATAGGCTAGCCGGTGATCGGCTGGCGGCGGCACGAGACTAAGTATTTCTTCACTCATAAAGAACTTTTATTAGAAGGAGGAACCAGTCTTCCGATCGATAACCTTCTATCCCAGTGCTCTCTGTGCTTGAGCGTTTTGCAGTCGGCCCTCGTCCCTGATCCGTTCCCCCACGCCCACTGGAAGTCCCCGGCACAAAGCGTGGAGCTTGCGAACACATTTCAGGCCGCCCCGGCTTGTCACATTGAAGAAGTACCTGCGTCACTGCATGGCAGACGCCGGAGATGCATAGTCCGGGAGGCTGGAACAGAAAGTTTGCTCAAACCCCCCGGGCACGGGGCCGTCCTCCATTCACGATCAACGTCAGTAAGCTGAACAAGGAGTCTTCCCATGTTTGCACGCATGCTTGCATTCCCGGTGCGGATGGAAAAGAAAGAGGAATTCATTACCCTGTTCAAGAACGAGGTCCTGCCGATCCTAAAAAAACAACCCGGCTTTCTCGAAATGATCCCGCTGTTCCCTGAGACCAAGACGGATAAAGTCATCACCGTGAGCCTCTGGACGGACAAGCGCGATGCCGAGCGCTATCATCGTAACGCCTATCCCGAAATTCATCAGATCCTGAAGCCTTATCTGCTCGCCGCGGTGGAAGTGAAGCCGTATTTGGTGGAGACCACGCTTTGTGAGAATTTTGTGCATGCCCTGGCGGCATAGCCCTCACGGAAAGGCGCGGGTCCACCGGCCGGAGCAGCGCTCGAGGTTGCTCCGGCCCTCTCTCCAAAACTGGCACCTTCGCTGAGTGCGCTCGGCTTCAGTTCCTGGGCGGCGAGTTCAGGCTCTCGGGCCTGATCTCCACCACGGTCCCTTCGCCCCAGCCATACTTGCTGGTTGAAAAAGCCCGGATCTCCGCAAGAATCGCCGCGTCATTCTCCGCCGACAGCACGCGAGCGCGTGCCGGGAAATTCTGTCCTCTTAGCCGAACCTGCACCTGCGGATCAGCCCGCAGGTTCTGCACCCAGTGCGAAGTGTCATATTCCGCGATGACGTAGTAGCAACCATCGCGCTCGGTAAACCAGATTTCAGTTTCCCGCGGAAGCCCGGTCTTCCGTCCGCGCGTGGTCAGATAGAGATATTGCTCCTGGCTGATGTTCCGATCCCTGAGCCGAGATTATTGGCCCTTAAGCTTCAACTTGTCCTTGTTCTCTTCCAGAAATTGCCGCAGGTTTTCCGAAGCATCCAGCAGCCGCGTCCACTGCTCGTAGTACAGCGTCACGGGGAATCGCCCCAATCCATACACGCTTACGCCGCCTTTTTCTGACACGCGAAACTCCATCGCGCCACTGCGCTTTTTGGTTTCAACCTGCTTTTCCAGATCCTGCAATCGAGCCTTCAGTTCTTCGTAGGTCGGTTCAGTCATGACAGCCTCACAAATTTTCGTAAGATGGCGGAACCGCTCCATCATAGAAGCCCTTGTGCCCTGCCGTCGAGCGCAAGCACGCTAGAAATATCGTCCCAGCTGGAAATAAAACTTGTGATGGCCGCGATCGCCCACACTGCCTCCAAATACCACCGGCCCGATAAACGACTGCACCAGCACGGCTGCGTTGAAGTCGTTCGGCAGCCGCGAGTCGGTGGCATTCACCGCCCCGTACGCCTTCCCGACCTCGTAGTTGGCGATCAGGTAGACGTTGTTGCCCAGCAGTGGCGACAACTCCTTCAGCCTTCGAATGTATCCCGGTTGAAACAGAAAGTACTGGTTGGTGAGAAGTTCATTGATTCCGTAAGCCGCCAATCGTTGCGGACCGCCGAGCCCGAACATCGGAATCCCGGTGTTGCGGTACCCCATGGTCGAACCACCCGAAGCGATCAAGAAAATAGAATTCGTTTTCAAAATAGGATGGAAAATCCCGGCCCGCAATTCCGCCAGCGGGAAATGTTCGGTCGCAGACGGATTCGCGTCGTAAAATTCGAGTCGCGATTGCACAAGGTATCCCCGCCGCGGCAAGGTCGGATCATCCGTGTGATCGACGGTGTAGCGCACCCGGCTGAAACCCTGTTTCCCGCTCACATTGGTCAGCAATCCGGGAATCCCGATGCTCCGTGTCAGCGAAAGATGTTCCAGCTGGTAGCCGAAGCGCAGCTCGGAGAAACGGTTGAACGCGATTCCGAAATCCAGCCCGCCACCGGCATCGTGCTGGCGGTAGGTCGCAATCCGGCTGTCGTCGAAATATACATCCAAGGGCTTGGAAGTTGCGAACAACCGCGTCGCCGCAAAGAAGTGGCTGAACCAGTTCAGGGGATGGTAGTACTCCGATGCCGCTCCGTAACTGGATCCCACAATAAAATCATTGCGCCACTCGGAGCCGAATCCGCCGATATCGTGGAATGTAACTCGAGCGCCCAGCGAAAAGCGCACGTCGGTGTAGTCGGACCCATCGATCACGAACAACGGATTCACCGTCGGCGGCGCATAGTCTTTCTCGTCCGCCCGAATGAGCAGGCCATCTTTTCCGTCTTTGCGCGTCAACTGAAAGCCGGCGCGCAAAAAACGCCCTAGTCCCGTTACGTCGGTCAGATCACCGTCTAGACGGTTAAAATCCACCGGCTTGCCCACGTTGTCTTCGAGACTCTTTTGAATTCCTTCGGCGACCACCCGGGGTGGACCCTTCACCTCGACAAACTGCGGAACCGGTATCGGGCGCCGCCGCGCCTTGCGCAACTCCACGTACTGCTCCCAGTCCTTGTCATTCAATGCGAACCGCTCCAGCAGCGCAGCCCGTTCCTGCGCCCCGTCATAGCCGACCTGGATCAGCTTTTCCGCAGCCTGGTAGTCGGTCATGTTGTAGTTCTGGGTGTGCGCGGGAATTAAGATGTCCGCCCGCTCGATGCTCGCCAGCTCATTAGCCCCGATGATCACACCCACGGATCGCTGCAACACTGCGAACGCGGAAAGACTCTCCTCAGGCTTCAAGGGCGGGACTTCCAGGTGTACCGCGATCACGATCTGCGCGCCCATATTGCGCGCCACATCCACCGGCAGGTTCTCGACGATGCCGCCATCCACGTACACATGCCCATCCAGGCGCACGGGGCTGAAGATCGCCGGCAGCGACATGGTCGCGCGCAGTGCTTCCGACAACGATCCTTGCCCGAACACCGTGGCCTGACCGCTCACCAGATCCGTCGCCACACATCGGAAGGGCGTGGGCAGTTCGTCAAACGTTTGCAGATTCGAATACGGCAACGCCACCCGGTCGAGGATGAGTCCCACCTGGTGACCGGAGTTGAAGCCACTCGGAAACGCAATCCCGTGCTTCAGTCCGAACTCAAGATCATTCGGATAGTCGCGCTTATCTTCCTTGCGCCGGAAGGAGCGCGCCCGGTACGGAAGCTCGTTGCGAAACGAACGGTTCCAGTTGATCTTCTGGACGAAATCCGCTATCTCGTTACCCGACATACCGGTGGCGTATAGTCCGCCCACCAGGCCGCCCATGCTGGTGCCGGCCACATAGTCGACGGGAATGTGATGCTCCTCAAACCAGCGCAAGACGCCCACATGCGCGAGTCCAAGCGCGCCTCCGCCTTCCAGCGCCAACCCGATTGAAGCGCGCTTCGGAGCCTGCACAACAGCGGGCGCGGGATTCCTTTGCGGTTCGCTTGTTTCCTGGGCCCGGCTGCACAGCACACCGGTAGTCACAATGAGACAAGCACACAGGCAGGAACGAAACTTCATGGCATCTCCGAGGGAAAACAGGCCCTGAGTATATCGAGGGACCATCGCCGCGGTGAAGTTAGAGGAACCGCAGGAAGCGGCAGCGACTAATCTGCCCGAGAATGGAATGCGGAAATGTCCATTGCACAGCCAGCCGCGGAGCGGCGAAAGGTAATAGCCCAGGGCGTAAGCCCTGGGTAGGGACACATCGACGCCAGTCCCGTAGGGACGACATTTGCGCGAAGTGGGCGTGAGCCCACGAGCCCGCGCTCCCACCAAAAGATTGCTTCCGTCCGCCAACCACCCCATTTCTCGTATCGAATTGGCGTCCATTCAACGGACGTATTAACATTCCCACGGCCTTTCCAATTCGAACCTTCGCGACGCCCGGGGCGGCGGCGCACCAAATTTCCTATCGGAGAATTTATGAACAGGAAACTGTGGGTTGCTGCTCTTGTGGTCCTGCTGATTACCGCATCGTTCGGCGGAGACAAGGCCGAAAAACAGAAAAAGGAAGCCGACCGCCTGAACGAGTCGGCGGTGGTTCTCAAGGAAATTCTGGGCATGCCCGAAGGCATTCCGAAAGATCTGCTCAACAAGGCCGTGTGCGTGGTGGTGTACCCGTCGGTAAAGAAAGCCGCGTTCATCGTGGGCGGCAGCTACGGACGCGGTGTGATCACGTGCCGTTCGGGAAAGGAATTCGGTGGTCCGTGGAGCGCGCCCGCGATGTTTGCCCTGGAGGGTGGAAGCTTTGGCTTCCAGATCGGCGCGCAGGCCACGGACTTCGTCCTGCTCATCATGAATGAAAGCGGCGCGAACTCGGTCATGTCCAGCAAGGTCAAGCTGGGAGCGGATGCCTCGGCGGTGGCGGGTCCGGTCGGGCGCAACGCCTCGGCGGAAACCGACGTCGTGCTGAAAGCCGAAATCCTTTCCTACTCGCGAGCCAAGGGCCTTTTCGCGGGGATATCGCTGGCCGGTTCGACCCTGCGCTCCGATGACGGCGGCAACAAGTCGCTGTACGGGAGGGAAATCAGCGCGAAAGAGATCGTGCGCGAAGGAAAGGTCCCCGTCCCGGCCGCGGCGCGGCGTTTACTCGGTATCCTGGCAAAGGCTTCCCCGAAGCACATTGACAAGAAGTGACGGGGCCGGGTTTGGACGGCGCTGGGTCTTCCTCGTCCAGCGGCCCCTTCCGCTCAGTGATGCGGGAACAGAATTGTTTCGTCGACGGAACCTTGAGTTCTTCGCGAACGCGTGTAGTAAATTTAACCGGCAAGCCCGCTTTAGAAGCTGAAACTAGCCTGCAATTCAATCTTCCGGCTGGCCGCTGCGCTGGAGAACGGCCCACCCGCCAACGCCACCGACCTTCCAAAATTCGGGGAACTCAAATTCCCAATCGGCGCGGCGAGATTCTCGCGGTTCAACACGTTGCGCGCGTTCACGCTGAACGTCAGATTGTAAGGATGGTTGGTATTTCCGGGCCCGAAGATCGCGCTCATTCCGGCGTGCGGGCCACGCCCAAACCCTCCGCCTCCGCGAGGTCCGCCCCCGTGCCCACCGCCTCCACCCGGTCCGGCGCCGTTGCCTGCCGTTTCTTTGCCGAAGCCAAAGGTCTTGCTGAGCCGCAGGTTCAACACAAACTGAGGCGGTCCGGTCAGGTAATTGATCGGCACCCGCTGATCACCGGGCAACGGATTCATGTTGTAGAAGCATGTGCTGGTTGGCACCGAACAGTTCCCCGAGAATGATGGCCGGTCATTGTTCACGGAATCCCCGTTTAGGTCCTGCCCCACGCTGACGTTATAAGGCGACCCGGAAGTGGCAATCAGGAACGGGCTCAGCCGAAATCCATAAGGCGCTGCAATCGATCCGCCAAAAAACACGCGATGGCGCACGTCGTAGCCCGCACGCCCGTAATCCTGATCGATGTTGTACTGATTGGAAGGAAATCCACCCGAAGTGTTACCGTGAACCGAATTCAGCGTGTAATAACCGAACAGCGTGAGCCTCGTGCCCGCGCGCACGTTCGAACTGACGATCAGCTGATTCTGCCGGAATACGCCCTCCGTAGTGTACTGATAAATATTTTCCAAGGTTCCCAGCGGGCGCAAGTTCGGATCGGTGGGATCGACCGCTGGAGGGATCGGGGCATTGATGTTGCGCGTGAATTGCTGGTCAAATCCGCGCGAGTTCAGATACGACATGGACAAGTTCGCGACCTTGCTCAGCTGATGCTCCACCGTGACCGCCGACTGCATCACGTAGGGCGAGCGCAAACGCGGGTCAATCTGGTACAGCGTGGGCGAGCTTGACTGCAGCTGCGCTTGGGTAGGGATCTCGGGATAGAACACGTTGGGGATCGGCTGCCCAGGTTGCGATGCTTGCGCCACGTACTGTAATTGCGTTTCCCCGTTCAAGCGCGTCGCCTGCAGCACGTCGCCCTCTTCGAACCGATCATAGAACAATCCAAAACCCGCACGCAGCACGGTTTTGGCCGCAGTCTTTCCGCCGCCGCCGATTCCCCAGGCCAGCGCCACCCGGGGCGCGAAGTCCCCGTGATCGTGGATGGCGTTCTGCGTTTCAAAGCGAAGTCCATAACTTAGCGTGAAATTTGGCCGAACCCGCCAGTCGTCCTGGATGTAAAGTCCAGCATCCACCACGTTAACGGTGACTGTCGGAATGATCGGCGTGGTCGCATTCGGCACCGCGTTGAGCGAAAACTGGAATGGTTGCTTCTGCTGAAAAAACCCGAGATCCTGGAAAACCCACGTGCCGTTGAAGCCACCGGCCTCAGTACTCACCTCGTGTACCGCGCGCAACCGGCCGCCAAATTTCAGAAAGTGCGTGCCCCGCGACATCGAGGTGTAGTTCTGAAACTCGTAGTGTTCCTGCTGGTCGGTCGACGTGCCCCCGCTGCTTCCGCCCGACGTAAATGCGCCCGGCACAGAGATTTCAGGCGCAGTGCTCTGAGGAACGTCCCGGGTATTCTCCCGTCGAAACTGGAAGCGTGTCTCGTTGATGACATTCGTCGAAAGCACCTGCGTGTCGCTGATCTGCACGGTGTGCTCGGTGTCGGTGGTATTGACGCCCTGATCCTGCAATGAAAATCCACCGACCCCGCTATTCTCGACCGTGTTGCGGAAGAACTGGTAGCGCGCGGTCAGGGTATTGTTCTTCGACACCTGGTAATCAAACCGGGGACTCAGATTGGTGCGCGTATGCGGTTGCGGGACCGCCGCCGTGTACGGCAATCCCAGACATGCCGGCTGCGGCGTGCAAGTCGGATCAGCCGCCATGTTCAGAATGGTCGCATTGATAATGGCCACTTCATCGATGTTGCGCCGCTGCACATCGAAAAAGAATGACGCCTTCTTCCCCAGCGGCCCTCCAATGTTGCCCATGTACTGCAGGGAGTGATAAGCCGGCTCGGTTCCAGTCAGAAACGGATTCTGCGAATTGAATGCCGAAGAGTTTCCCAGAATCGATACCTGGCCGTGATACTTGTCGGTTCCCGGCTTGGTGAAAATTTCGATCCGCCCGTAGCCCAGCTTGTCGTACTCGGAAGAAAACGGGTTCTGGTTGATGCGGATCTCGCGGATCGACGACTTCGGTGGAAGCTGTCCTGCAGTAAACCCATCGATGTAAAGCTGCCCGCCGTTGGGACCAGCCGAAGGTCCGGCCAGCGCTTCCAGGTCCGTCTGCAGTTCATCGGGATCGTCGGGCAGCGCGTCGAGATCTTTTCCCGAGAGCACGATCGCTCCTGCGTTGGCGGCTGGAGCCGTATCCACGGCGGTGCCCTCATCGGTAACGTTGACCTTCTCTTTTTCCACGGCGATCGCCAGCGCGATGTTCAGCAGTTGGGAGGCGCCCGCGGTAACGTTTACGTCGTCCTGGGCAAAGTCCGAGAATCCCGCTGCACTTACCGTAACTGTGTACTTGCCGGGAGCGAGTCCAGTAATTTCATACGCCCCGGTGCGATTGGTGGCCGCGGACTTGGCTTGCCCATCGGGCGTCAAGGCGATGACGGCGGCGTCGGTCACGGCCGCGCCTGAAGGATCGGTCACCGTGCCGTGCAGGCTGCCGGTGCTTTGCGCGCAAGCCAGGCTCGCCGTGCCCAGCACGGCAAGCATCGCGACCAGCCGAACCATCCGAATACAAAACTCCATTCTTACTCCTGCGACCGGTGCAATTTCATGAGATGAGCCGTATTGCTAAGGGTTGGCCGCGGCTTCCGCATTGCCCGAGCCCAGACTCCAGGGAGATAGCATCATGGCCTGGCTCGCGTTCGGCGCGGCGGTGAGAATGGGTTCGACCCCGGCCAGCAACGTGATGGCGTTGACCGTTCCCGAGGCGTCCCCGGCGGTCGAAACGATCATGACCACGTCTCCCTTTTGAAGATTGTCCAGAGTCGCTGGCGGCATGCGGCTCAGCATCTGTTGCATGTCCCCGCCACTTCGACCGCCCATGCCCGGCGCACTGCCGCCAGGCCCTCTTCCCCCGGAATTTTCGCCCGAAACTCGTTCCCGCCTGCTCTCACCTTCGGCGCCACCGGTGGCGGCAGCAGCGCCCGGAATCCCGCTGGCGGCCGCTCCCTTCAGTCTGGTCGCGATTCGCTGCGCGAATTCGGGCGGCAGTTTGCGAAGTTGCGCGTCCTCGGTCACCTTTACCACGACGTTTTGCTTGCTGATCGAATCCTTCAGAGTGAGCGTGCTGGCCGCGGTATCGACCGCCACAATCGTCCCCGCCAGATTGCGGAAGGTTCCCGAAACCACTTCGTCAGCGTCAATCTCCGTGTTATCGGCGTTCTTCGTGCCGCGTGCGCGCAGCTGATCGCCAACCTTGATCTGGTCGAGCGGCGCCACCTTCGCGTCGTCAAACTTCACCGAGTTCGGCGCGTAGCGGCGCAGGATCGTGTTCTTGTTGGTATGAACGGCAATCGTCCTGGTTCCGGTGAACGAGGTCGTGGAAATCGTGATCGTGCGCGTGGCCGGATCGACCGCCGTCACCAGTCCGCCGACCCCACGCTTCTGCCAGTCATCGCGATCCTTCTGTTGCTTGGCGGCAACGTCCGCCTGCTTCATGACGACTACGGCACCCGCCGTGATGGAGTGCGCATCCGCTCCCGGCTTCCCGCGAACCAGGACACGGTCTCCCACCTGCAAGTCCTGTTTCTGCAGGGGCGTGGCGTTCTTCAGATCCTTCTCTCCCGGCGCCACACGCACAATGCGAGTCGAGTCCTGGAAACTGACCTGAACCTCATCTCCGCCATCGGAAGCGAGGGTAATGCCCTTATCGGTGATTGCCTTGATGGCGCCGACCGCCCGCTGCGAGGACGCTTCAGCAGTGGATGGGGCCGCTTGCGTCGTTTGCGCAGAGGCGACCGCGGCCAGCCCGAGCGTCGCCACGGCGATGCGGAAAAAGCGAGAAACACCCCCAGCCCATACACACCAATGTAGCATCGGGCAGAGCGCTAATGGCTTGCCTTTACAAAGTTTTACCCATTCGGGGGAAGTTGAAAACGCAAGCGCCGATGGGAGTGCTTGACACCTGGTGAGTGGGAGGATCGGGCAAGTGGAGCAACGTCGATGAGCAGAACGATATTGCGGGATGAGCGCAGACAAAGGGCCGAGACCAGTCGGAATGTGTGCTCTCCCCCACGAGACCACAAGGACCGATGGCTCGGCCAAAGCGTCGTCATCATACGCTGGGCGCTGGAAACGGCAAGTAAACTTTCACTTACAAATCAGGCCAAAGCCCAAGCGGGCAGCCGGTTTCAGCGCATGGCCATAGCGCGCAGACTCAAAGCATTCTGCCAGAACAATTTTTGGTGCTGTGCAATTCATAATGGGCTTGGCTCTCCTCGTCTTTCCGCCAAGCGCAAACCAAAGTCTAGGACGATCTCTTGTTTTTCGCGTAGCCAAAACGCGAGCGGACCGATCAGTTGGGAAATCAAAGGCTTAACCACAGAGGACACAGAGTTTCACTGAGGAAATCTCGCCCCGTACCGCTCATTTCTTCCCTTGCTATACTCACTTTCCATGCTGCGAGACACACTGGAAGAAGGTCGGGTTGCGGCCGATCGGGCGTTGGAGCGTCTGCTTCCCGCCGAGACGCAGCACCCTGCTTCCATCCACAAGGCGATGCGCCACAGCGTGTTTGCCGGAGGCAAGCGCTTGCGCCCCATTCTCTGCCGCGAAGCCGGCCGCATGGTTGAGGGCAGCCTGCCCGATGGCATTGACGACGTGGGTGCCGCCCTCGAGATGCTGCATACCTACTCGCTCATCCACGATGATCTGCCCGCGCTCGACAATGACGACCTGCGGCGCGGCCGTCCGACTTGTCACGTAGTCTTCGGAGAGGCGACCGCGATTCTGGCAGGCGATGCGCTGCAGACACAAGCCTATGAGGTGCTCGCCCGGCTTGCCTGCCCGCCGGAAGCGCGCGTACGCATCATCGAGGAAATTGCACACGGCACCGGCACCATCGATGGCATGATTGGAGGCCAGGTCGTCGACCTCGAGGCCGAACACTCCAAGCCCGATCTCCAGACACTCGAATACATTCACCGCGCCAAGACCGCCGCGCTCATTACCGCCAGTCTGGTAAGCGGCGGGATCTATGCAGGCGGTGAAGGCGACGAGATCAAATGTTTGCGCTCCTTCGGCCAGCAGATCGGCCTGGCTTTTCAGATTGTGGACGACGTACTCGACGTCACGCAGACTTCCGAACAACTCGGCAAGACAGCCGGCAAAGACACCGCAGCAGAGAAGACCACATACCCCGCGCTGTTCGGAATCGATGAATCCCTGAAGAAGGCCGATGCCCTGGTAGCCAACGGATTCGCCCAACTGAATCCTTTTGGAGAACGTGCCGCGACCTTGAAAGAAATTGCGCGGTATCTGGTGGAGCGGAAGAAATGATGGGGCACGGCAAGACTTACTTCGGATCGGCGTTCTCTTTTAGCTAAGTCATTGAAAAGCCGTCTGAGCCGACTGGAACTCCCAGAACAGACTGCGACCATCGCACAGAATGTCCATTAATAGCGTTTAGAAGCCCGTAGGACGCGATCTGGCGTTCTGGCATATCAGAAGGCCTCCCTACCCCCGCGAAGCCCGCCACAGGGCTCCCTGGCGAAATTGTTATCTATTAGTTAATGCGATCAAGCTGGTCGGATATCTCGTGATCACGGGGAGTGCGGTGCGCACTTGCGGCGAGAAATTCGCAGATGCCCGCTACTTCAGGTCCGCGGTCCAGTTTAGAACCAGGGTCATGGGCGAGGGCGAGACCTCGGGCTGGGTCAGAACCAGGAACCGCCGTCCGTCGGGAGTGACGTCGAAAGGATCGCCCAGGGGGAAGACGTTGCGGACCTCGAACAAGGATTGGAAGTTGCCGACTTCGAAACCGCCGGCGCGCGGGTTTGCGCTGACCGCGGTCAGATGCGAGTCGAGTCCGATGTAATAGATTTCTTTTCCATCGCGGCCCCACACGGGGAAGGTTCCTCCGTCACGCGAAACCTGCCATCGTCCATTTCCAGCGGGAAAGGAGGTCACGTAGATCTCCTCGCGCGTGCCGTCGAGGCTGCTGTAAGCGAGCCAGTGGCCGTCGGGAGAAATGCGAAAGAAAGTCACTTTACCGGTAGGCGACGCCGGCTTGATGATCAACTGCGGCTTCTTGTCGCCCGAAGTTGGCATTGCCCAGACCGTCGAGCCTGTTGGACCCGCCTGCTGCATGTAGACAAGGTAGTGGCCATCCGGCGACCACTGCGGCCACGTCAAGCTGACCGGTTCAGCAACATTCTTGATCGAAAGCAGCACTTCATCCTCGCCTCCCCCATTGGCAAGACGCGCGTGGAGTTCCGTGCCCGCCATCGAGGTCGCGCCGAATTGCGCCATGTAGGCGATGCGCTGGCCATCGGCCGACCAGGACGGCATCACGTGGGTCGCGTCGTCAAACGTCAAACGGGTGCGAGCGCCGTTTTCCAGGTCGAAGATCCAGATGTCGGATTTCGGATTTCCCATTGCGATCGCCAGCCGCTTGCCATCGGGCGAGAGCCGGCCTCCGCGATAGCCCGAGCGCTCGGCCGCATGGCTCAGTATTTTTCCGCCGCGATCCATCCAGAGGATGTCCGTGTCTCCGATGCCGTTCTCGAAGCCGGGCTCATACAGCAGCGTCCCGCTGCCTGCCACCGTAAACACCGTGTGAAAAGTGCCGGCATCGTGCTGCACGTCGTTGGCGAGCGTGATCGGATCGCCGGAGAGAGCGCCGCGGTCGGGATCAAACTTCTGCGCCATGAGCGCGTTCTGCTGATGGAACAACAGGTAGCCGGCGGCAAAAAGCCCTCCACCGTCGGTTGCCAGGACCAACTTGGGAGCACCCCCGTCGAGCGACCCAAGATAGATGCCGTTATCCTCGCGGCGTCCACCGGCGTGATTGGTGGCGAAGTACAGGAAATGTTTTCCATCGGGCAGAAAACTGGGCCAGCGGTGCGTGCTGTGTTTGCTCAGATCGAGTTGCGTCACCCGCGTGGGTACGCCCCCACTGGCGTTGATCTTCCAAAGCGAATCGCGGTAGTCGGGCGCGTACACGATGGTATTGTCGCCATTCCACGCGCCTCCGCGGGCGTTGGGCGCGTCGGCAAGGATGGTGACCGGTCCGCCGGATGCGGAGATCTTGCGTAGCTTACTGTCGGCAAAGAAGCCGATGGACTTGCTGTCTGCCGACCAGAACATTGCGAAAGCGCCGTCGGTTCCGGCAAGTTTTTCGGCGGACGCGTTGTCGAGCCTGCGTACCCAGATCGAGTTGCGTCCCCTGGCTGCGCGAGCCGCAAACGCCACCCGGCTTCCGTCCGGAGAGAGCACGGGCGGCCCGGAAAAGTCGCCCATGAAATCGAACGCAGCATCGGGGGGCGGGGTAATGGAGGCGCGCACGACCCGAGGGTGTGATGAGGCGGACAATGCAAACCACAGCGCCAAGGCGACCAGCACGGCGACAGCGGCCATCCACCAGGAACGCTCGCGCCATTTCGGGTGCGGCAAGGCGATGCGCGCTATTCCCGAAGTCGAGTCGGCGGAAGTGATCCAGCGCAACTGCCGGGCAATGTCGGCCGCATTCTGCCAGCGCGAGTCCGGGTCCTTCATCAACGCGCCCTGCACGACGTGTTGCAGGTTGGGCGGCGCTAAAGGCTGGTGTGCCGAGATCGGCTCCGGATCTTTTTCGAGAATCGCTGACGCGACCGTGACCTGGCTTTTGCCTTCGAAGGCGCGTCGGCCGGTGGCCATCTCGTACAGCACCGCGCCGAAGCTGAAAATGTCGCTGCGCGCGTCGGCTTCGCGGCCTTCGATCTGTTCCGGCGACATGTACTGGTACGTCCCGATGACGGTGCCTTCAGCAGTCAGGGGCTGCGAAAGATTCGGAGACGTCATGGTGACCGACAATCCGGAGGACTGCGGCATGACCGGCGGCGCGGTCTTCGCCAACCCAAAGTCCAGCAGTTTGGCCCCGGTGCGAGTGAGCATGATGTTGCCCGGCTTCAGGTCGCGATGCACGACGCCCATGCGATGCGCCTGATCGAGTCCCTCGGCCACTTCGGCGCCATAGCGCAAAACCAGTTCCAGCGGGAGCCGCCCTTTCGTCAACCGGGAGCCGAGAGTTTCCCCTTCGAGGAACTCCATCACGATGTAGTGAATACCGTCCTGCTGTCCGAGATCGTAGAGCTGGCAGATGTTGGCGTGGCTGAGTTGCGAGATCGCGCGCGCCTCACGCTGAAAGCGCTCGAGCGCTTCCGGCTTCTCGGAAAGATGGGCAGGCAGGACCTTGATCGCGACCGTGCGGTTCAGCCGCGTGTCGACCGCGCGATAGACTTCTCCCATCCCGCCGGCGCCGGCAGGGGAAACAATCTCGTAGGGGCCAAATTTCGTGCCGGAGGGCAGAGGCATGAAGATGGTGAGGATTATAACGTGACGCAGCTGTCAGCCATCAGCTCTCAGCCGTCAGTTAACCGCTCCCGGCTACTAGCTTCGAGCGATCCATCGACACAACCTCCAGTACTTTGCCAGATGCCGGAGGGCTTCGTGGCACAAGCTGAAGGCTGACAGCTGACCGCGCAGTAATATAGCCGACCTCCCATCCTCTGTGATAAAACTTTTCCACGGCGATGGAGTTCGCCATAACCGCCCGCAAAGGCTGATAACTCCTACCAGAACATCTGTTCCGGAGGACTCCATCGTGCTCGACTTCCTCGCCATTTCCCTCGGCGCCGCAGTGGGTGCCAACCTGCGCTACTGGATGAGCCGCTCGGCTCTGCGCTGGGTTGGGCCGGGTTTCCCCTACAGCACGCTGTCCATCAATGTCCTCGGCAGTTTTGTGCTCGGCTTTTTCATGATGTGGACGACGGAGCGCGCCATGGTCGATCCGCGATGGCGCCTGCTGATTGCGGTGGGCTTTTGCGGCGGCTACACGACATTCTCAAGCTACGCCTACGAGACGGTCTCGTTCTTCGAACAGGGACAGTGGACGCTGATGGCCGCAAATTTCTTCGCCAACAACCTGCTGGCCTGCCTGGCCGTGATGGCAGGCATGGCGCTGGCGAGGGTGCTGTAAAATGGCCGGCGCGATGGCGGTACAAGTCACGATGTATCTGAACGAAGGCGACCAGTGGCATCGCCGGCCTCTGCATCTGGAGGTTCTCAACTACCTGCGCAAGGAAGGCGTGTACGCCGCGACCGCCGTCCATGCGGTGGCCGGCTTCCTGGGGCGGCACAAAGTGGAGACGTCGCACCTGGTGGATGCGGGCGGAAAGCTTCCCGTGATCATCACCTTTGTGGATACCGACGAGCACGTGAATCGCGTGTTGCCGACTTTGAAGGAGATGGCCGCACACCGGTTGATCGTGCGCGAGAATGTGGTGATCGAGCAAGGGAATTTAGATTGAAACAAGTTTGTTGCCGATTGCATGTGCACCTCAGCGGCTAAAGCCGCGCTAATTTTTCTTACTTTTGGTCCGGCTGAAGCCGGGCCCTTTCACATCCCAACTCGCCGCCCTTGTGATCCGGCGGCTGAGAACGAAAAGAGCCGACGCGCTGCCACCATGATCGGCGGCGGAAGACGAAAGACCAATGACATCCCTCGACATTCTCGCCATCGCCGCGCATCGCGACGACGTGGAGCAAACCTGCGGCGGCACATTGCTCAAGATGGCCGAACGCGGCTATCGCACCGGCATTCTCGACCTGACGCGCGGAGAGATGGGCACGCGCGGGTCCGCCGAGGATAGAGAGCGCGAGGCGACAGACGCGGCGCGCATCCTCAAAGCGTCGTGGCGCGGTGCGCTCGATATTCCCGATGGGCACGTGGAGAACACCTGGGAAAACAAGTTGAAAGTGGCGCGGGTGCTGCGCGAGCAGCGTCCGCGGGTGGTTATCCTGCCCTATTGGAAGGGGCGGCATCCGGATCATTACACGGCTTCGACGCTGGGATATGAGGCTTGTTTTCTGGCGGGGCTTTCGAAACTGGTCGTCGGTCGTCAGTCGCCGGTCGTCGGCTCTGAGGGCTCGACAGGGCAGGACGCTCGTCGCCCCACCGACAAGGCTGCTGATATGGCACTCCCTCCGCACCGGCCGTTTAAGATTATCTATGCGACGCTTTATTACGATGTGCGCCCGACATTCGTGGTCGATATTACCGAGCAGTTCGAGGCGCGCTTCCAATCGCTGATGGCGTACAAGACGCAGTTCTCCGATCAGGATGCCGGGAAAGACCTCTTCCCTGCTCAAAAGGAAATTCGGAATCGCGTGGAAGCGATGGCGCGATTCTACGGAATGCTGGGCGGGGTCGAATACGCGGAACCGTTCCTGCAAAAGGAAGTCGGGCTGGTGGACGATTTGCTGATGATCCCGGTGAAGTCGATCTAGTCGGTCGTCAGTCGCTAGTCGTCAGTCACCAGCGAACACACCGATCCTGCGTCGATCACAATGGCTGGAAATCGTTCTCAATCGATAGCGGTCACCACTCCCGAACACCGAGCCCGAAGTTTTGCTGAAGACTGACGACTGGAGACTGGCGACTAGATTCTCACCGCCACCGCCACCCCATCCCGCACCGGCATGATCGTCGTGAAGAAGTCCTTCGATTTATACAGTTCCCGATTGAATTCCTGAATGGCTTTGGTCATCGCATCGGGGTTTTTCGAGTCAGTAACGCGGCCGCTCCACAAAACGTTGTCGGTCACAAACAGTCCGCCCTTTTTGACCCGTGGCGGGACCAGGCGCAGCACGCGTGGGTAGTCATCTTTGTCGATGTCGTTGAACACGATGTCGAACGCTTCTTTCTGCTCGGAGAGCAACTCGATGGCGTCTCCCGTGTGAATCCTGATGCGGTCCGCGACGCCCGCCCTCTGGAAATAGCGGCGCGCTTTCTCGGCGTTCTTGGGGTCGCCGTCGGTGTAATGCACGACGCCGCCCTCGCCCACGGCGCGCGCCCACCAGATCGTCGAGTAGCCGATGGCGGAGCCCATCTCGAAGACGGTCTTGGCGTCCGTCATCCTGACCAGCTGCTGGAAGAACGTCGCCACCACCGGGCCCACGATGGGGATTTTGTATTTCGTGGCTTCAGCTTCCATTTCCGCGAGCACTTCGTCGCGGGGCGGAAGCAGCGAGTAGAGGTAGCTGTCGACCTCAGGCTGGGTGACGAATCCGTGATGACGCCAGCTGGCGGTGTTCGGTGCGGTGGACAAGGGGATCTCCTATGCTTCTGGCTTCTGGCTCGGCTCGTGCTCGTAGCTCGTAGCTCGTAGCTTCAGAGCGTCGATGGCAAGCTTTAGATTCAGTATTTCGCGCTACGTCGCAAAATGGGGCCGTGGTTCAACCTGCGATCTGAAACCTGAAATCTGCAATCAAATCGTCTGTCCCGGCTTCATTTCGAGCACCTCCACGTTCGGGGCCAATTTCTGCAGCTCGCTCGGCCTACCGGTCAGTACCGGGAATGTGCCGAAGTGCATGGGGATGATGGTTTTTGCCTGCAGCAGGTTCGCAGCATACGCGGCCTCGCGCGGCGACATCGTGTAATGATCGCCGATCGGGAGCATGGCGATGTCGGGCGCGTACAGGTCGTGGATGATTTTCATGTCACCGAAGACGTTAGTGTCGCCCGCGTGGTAGATCTTCACGCCATTTTCAAATTCGATGACGAAGCCGACCGCTTCCCCGCCGTAGAGAATCTGGTCGCCATCCTGAATGCCGCAGGAGTGGTCGGCATGCACCATGGTGACCTTGATATCGGCAACTTTGACCGTGCCTCCTTTGTTCATCTCGACCAGATTCTGCAGGCCTTTTTTGCCCAGCCAGCGCGCGAGTTCCGGGATGGCCACGACCGCGGGCTTGTGCCGGGTACCGATCTCGACCGCGTCGCCGATGTGATCGCCGTGCGCGTGGGTCACGAGCATCACATCCAGCTTCTTAAGCGTCTTTTCTTTGTCCGGGCACATGGGATTGTTCATGACCCAGGGATCGATGAGGATGGTCTTGCCGCCGGGCGTCTCGAGACGAAACGTCGCGTGGCCGAGCCAGGTGAGCTTGAGGCCTTTTAAATTCATGGTTAGTTGCCCGCCTTCAGTCGTCAGTCTTCAGCTTTAGGTCGTCAGATGCGTGCTGACGACTAGCGACTGACGAACGATTTTATGATTTTTCTGTCTCCCGCGCTGGAATTCTGTTTAATATGTCTGCCGTGTCAGACCTGAAAATCCTTCTCACCCGTCAACAGATTGATGCACGAGTCAAAGAGCTGGGCGCAGAAATCACTCGCGACTTTGCTGGACAGTCGGTCATTTTCGTCGGCGTGCTCAAGGGCGCTGCCATCTTTTTGAGTGATCTTGCGCGCCAGGTCAACCTCGACTCCACCTTCGACTTCATCGGCGTCTCCAGTTATGGCAACCGTCCCGAACCCGCTCACGAATTGCAGCATGGCTGGGACTCAACCGGAGAGGTGAAGCTGACCAAGGACGTCGACCAGTCCATGGAAGGCAAGAACGTCATTCTGGTGGAAGACATCCTGGACACCGGCCTGACGCTGACCTTCCTGAAGAAATTTCTGCTGGCCCACAAGCCGAAGGCGCTCAAGATCGCCGCCCTGCTCGACAAGCCTTCGCGGAGAAAGCTGCCGATCGAGGGAGACTACGTCGGCTTCAAGATTCCCGACGAGTTTGTGGTGGGATACGGGCTGGATTATGCGGAGCGGTATCGGAACCTGGCGGATGTTTGCATTGTGCCGCGAGAGTAGAGGCCACTGGAGCCCCGGCCGGGCGTCCCGCCGGTCGCTCAACCGACACCCCGGGTATTCCTGATGCAAACGGAGGCCGTGCTTCCGGCTGCTATCATAGACGTGGTGGATTCCCTTTCAACCCAATCAGATCTGCAGCTTAAGATCGAACCGCTGCTGCTTGAGGTTGCGGACGTGGTTAATACCACGCTCGACCTCGACACCACCCTGCGGCGGGTGGCGGAACTGGTCCGCAAGGTCATTGATTACGAAATTTTCGCCATCCTTTTGCTGAACGAGCGCGCGCAGGAATTGCGCTTTCGCTTTCAGATCGGCTACCCGCGGGAGTATGCCGACCGGGCCCGGGTGAAAATCGGGCAGGGGGTGACCGGCCGCGCCGCGCAGACTCGCCAGGCGGTGTTGATCGAGGACGTAACCAAAGAACCCGACTATATCGAAGCCATCCCCAACGTCCGCTCGGAGCTGGCCATTCCGCTGATCGTGAAGAATCGCGTAATCGGCGTGATTGACCTCGAGGCCCGCGCGCCCGGTTACTTCACCGAGGAACACAAACGCCTGCTGACACTGATCGGCTCGCGCATGGCGGTCGGCATCGAGAATGCCCAGCTCTACACCCGCACCACGCGGCAGGCGCGCACGCTTCTGCTGCTGAACGAAATTGCACGTGAGTTAACGTCGATTCTGAACGTCGACGAACTGCTGAAGCGGATCGCGGAATTGCTGAACCGCATCATCGACTACCAGATGTTCAGCATCCTGCTGATCGACGACAGCGGGGAGAAGCTGGTGCACCGGTTCTCGTTGCGGTTTCAGGAGAGCATTCACCTCAAGCACGACATTGCGATGGGCCAAGGGATTGTCGGGGTGGCGGCCACGGAGAAAGCCGCCGTGCTGGTGCCCGATGTGAGCAAGGATCCGCGCTACGTCATGGCGAATCCGGAAACCAAGTCGGAGCTGGCGGTGCCGCTGATTTACAAGGACAAGGTCATCGGCGTCCTCGACCTGGAGCACACGCGGCGAGGATTCTTCACCGAAGATCACAAGCGGACCATCACGACGCTGGCGGCGCAGGTGGCGATCGCGCTCGAGAATGCGCGGCTCTACGAGCAGATTGCGCGCCAGGAGCGTCGGCTGGAACGCGACCTGTCGCTGGCCCGGGAGTTGCAGTTCCGCTTGCTGCCCGACGCCATGCCGAAGGTGGAGCACCTGGATGTCGCAGCCCGATTTGCTCCGGCGCGCGCCATCGGCGGCGACATGTACGATTTCGTGCACTACTCGCTTTCGCGGCTCGGCATCATTGTGGGCGACGTCAGCGGGAAGGGGGCGCCCGCGGCGATCTACGCGGCCCTGGTCAGCGGAATTCTGCGATCGCACGCGCCGATTGAGCCCGCGCCGGCGGAAATGCTTTCCGCGGTGAATTTTTCGCTGAGCGAGCGCCGGATCGAGGCGCAATACATTTGCCTGCTCTACGCCGTGTGGGACGATGAAAAACGCACCCTTCAGATCGCGAATTCTGGACTGCCGCGGCCGATTTACGTGCATGACGGGAAGATGGAGATCATCGAAGCCACCGGCCTGCCGCCTGGTTTGTTCGACGACGCGGACTACGAGGAACTGACCTTTCGCACCAAGCCGGGAGACATGTTCGTGTTCTTCAGCGACGGCATTCTCGACGCGCGCAACCGCGCCGGCGAAACGTTCGGGCGCAGCGGAGTGGAGCGCGTGATTGCCGGCTGTCCCGACCAGTCACCCGACTGCGTGGTCACTTCCCTGTTTAAAGCTGTCGAAGAACATGCGGCTGGAGAAGAGGCATTCGACGATCAGACCGTCGTCGCCATTAAGGTTAAAGGGGACGCCACGAGGCGCAAGTGACCCCGTCCCCTGAGATCCCAGAAGGACGCCCTCCCGCCTTTACCTACCGCGAGGTACGACACGGCTTGCTGCGCCGCAAGGCGGGCGCTGTTCTCTGCTGCGAAGAGATTGCCCTTCCGAAGCTTGCCGAACGTTTTGGTACGCCCTTATACGTCTATTCCGCGTCCGCCATTCGCGATCGCATGCGGATCTTTCAGCACGCCTTTCGTCGGACTCCGCACACGGTCTGCTATTCCGTAAAGGCAAATTCCAACCTGTCGATCCTGCGCCTGCTGGCCGCGATGGATTGCGGGTTTGATGTTGTTTCCGGCGGCGAACTGGAGCGGGTGTTACGGGTCGATAAACATGCGGCGCGAAAAGTTGTGTTTTCCGGTGTGGGCAAAACACGGGAGGAAATGCGGCTGGCGTTGAAAGCCGGCATCCTGCTGTTCAATGTCGAAAGCGAATCGGAGTTGTGGACACTGGCCGAGTGCGCGGGCCAGATGCGCACCCGGGCCCGCATCGCGTTCCGGGTGAATCCCGACGTGCCGGCCAATACGCATCCCTACATTTCGACGGGACTGCACAAACATAAGTTTGGCGTACCGATCCACGAGGCGCGCGAGTTGTACGCCAAGGCGTCGGGCACGCGCCACCTGAAAGTCGCGGGAGTTAGCGTGCACATCGGCTCGCAGATCACCGACATGGACCCGTTTGCCGACACCATGGAGCGCGTGGCCGACCTGATCGAGCAGCTCCGCGAGGATGGTCACGAGATCAACCACGTGGATGCGGGCGGCGGCCTCGGCATCGCTTATGATCCATCGGGAAAGGGTCCCGGCGCCGCGGATCGCGGCAATGGGCGGGAGCTCCCCAAGGTAGAGCGTAATTCTCCACCCTCGACTGAATTGTTTTTCGAGTACGTGTCTCGCTATGCTGAAGCCTTGTTGAAGCCGCTCCGCGGGCTGAACCTGCATTTGTTGCTCGAACCCGGCCGTTCGATCGTAGGACCTGCCGGGGCGCTCATCACGGCGGTGCTCTACCGCAAGACCAATAACAAGAAATTTCTCATCGTCGATGCTGGCATGAACGATCTGCTGCGGCCATCGCTATACAACGCGTTCCACGAAATCGTCCCCGTGGAACTGCACAAGGACTTCGCCAGCGAAGTCGTCGATATCGTTGGTCCAGTCTGCGAGACGGGCGACTTTTTCGCGCGCGACCGCAAGTTGCCGATAGTTGATGAAGGAGACTGGCTGGCCGTTCTTGATACCGGAGCGTACGGGGTCGCGCTGGCCTCCCACTACAACACTCGACCTCAGCCCGCCGAAGTGCTGGTGGAAGGAAAGTCGGCGAAGGTCATCCGGCGGCGGGAGACCGTGAAGGATTTGCTGCGAGGGGAAGGATGATGCGCATATTTCGGCGCTTCGTGGTTCCGTGGATTTGGATGGCTCTTTTAGCGGCACTTCCACTTCAAGGCAAGCGAGTACTGCCAAAAGAGGTGCCACCCATATTCGACACTGGGGTGAAGTACACCGCGGAAGGCAACGGACGTGATGCCTTTGTCGTCGCTACAGACGTGCGCAGCGGGAGTGTGCTCTGGAAGGTAAAGATTTTTCACACCCGCATGAAGCTGTGGATCGAAGAAGACAACCAGTGGATATTCATTTCCGACTTCAAGATAGTTGGTAAAACGCTTTTCATCAGGAACGAGAAGGCACGCTGCTTTTCATTGGATATTCCAACACGACGAGTAAAGAAAGAACCGTGTGATAAGAGTCCAGACTCTCCGAACGGCTAGAAATCAAATCCTGGTTCGTGAGCTGTCCGCATCCCAAGTACTCTTCTTTTGACTGACAGAACAAATCTTAAAACGCAGAGGACGCCGAGAACGCCCGCAGAGGTCGCGGAGATGGACTCGAAATGTGCCGTTGGTTCGTCGGGCTGCACTTCTTAGTTCTTCATCGCGTCCTCGTCCCAGATTAGCTTTCCACCGACGATCGTCTTCAGCACTTTGACGTCCCGTATCTTCACCGGATCAATCTTGAAGATGTCGTCGCTCAGGATCACGATGTCCGCGAGTTTGCCGGGCGTGATCGAGCCCTTTTCTTTCTCCTGGAACTCGGCATATGCCGAGCCCATGGTGTAGGCCTCGACCGCTTCGGCCACGGTTAATTTCTGCTCCGGAAACCAGCCGTTGGGATTTTTTCCGTCGAGCGTCGCGCGCGTTACCGCGGCGTAAAGACCAAGCATCGGGTTCAGAGGCGCAACGTCCCAATCCGTGCCGAAGGCGAGCCGGACCTTGTGGTCCAGGAAAGTGCGGAAGGCGTAGGTGCGGCTAGCGCGGTCATGGCCGATCCGTCCTTCTGCCCAGCGGCCATCGTCAATCGCGTGATATGGCTGCATGGAAGCGATCACGCCCAGTTGCGCGAAGCGATCAAAGTCCTTGGCCGCCATGTGCTGTGCGTGCTCGATGCGGAAGCGACGATCGGCAGGGCCGTGTTCCTTCGCGATGTCGCTGTAGAAGTCGAGGATGATCGAAATGCCCTGATCGCCGATGGCGTGGGTGCAGAGCTGGATGCCGGCGCTGTCCGCCTTCATCATGCGATCGCGCATGGCCGCGGGCGGCTGCATTTCGCTCGACAGCAGGCCGCGATTCTCTGGCGTGTCGGAGAAAGGCTCGAAGAAATACGCGGTGCGGGAACCAAGCGAACCGTCAGCGAAGCCCTTCAAGGCGCCGATTCGCAGGTACGCATCGCCAAAGGCCCGCCGCACTCCAACTTTCGTCAGGGTCTCGAAATCAACGATCGAGGGCGCGACGTAGATGCGAGCCGTGAGTTCGCCGCGTTCGCGCAATTCGTCATAAACCGCGATATCGGCAAAGTCGGCGCTCATGTGCTGGACGCTGGTGACGCCGAGCGAGGCCGCATGGGCGAGAGCGCGTTTCACGGCATGCAGGCGCTGGTCGTGCGAGAGCGGGGGCACATGCTTGTACATCAGGTCCAGGGCAGCGTCTTTCAGGGCGCCGGTGGGATTTCCCTTGGCGTCTCGAACAATGACGCCGCCGGGCGGATCGGGAGTCTGCGCCGTGATGCCGGCGGCGCGCAATGCCTGCGAGTTCGCCAGCCCCATGTGCCCGTCGTAACGGCTCACAAAGACAGGTGTGTCGCCAGTGACCGGATCGATCTGCTCTTTCGTGGGAAGCTCCGCCGGAGTCCACTTGGTTTCATCCCAATCGCCGCCCAGAATCCACGACCCTTTGGGCGTCGTCTTCGCGCGCTGCCCGATGCGGCGGGAAAATTCCTGGGCGCTGGTCACGTCGTTCAACTGAACATTGTCGAGTTGCGAACCGCCGGTGACGAAGTGCACGTGCGAATCGTTGAAGCCGGGGAGGACGAGTTTGCCGTCGGCATCGATGACTTTCGTTTGCGGGCCTCGCCAGCTGGAGACCTCGGCGTCGGCGCCGACAGCGACGATGCGATCGTGCAGAATAGCGACGGCCTGGGCTTCGGGACGAGCCGCGTCGACGGTCCAGATTTTCGCGTGGGTGATGATGAGATCGGCCGCGGGCTTGGACTGCGCCGCCACTGTTATGGATGCGAGCAACAGAGCGCTTAGAGTCAGTAGTCGCATGTTCATGAGATTTTTATTCACAGTTGGTCATGTTGCGGCGTGAAGCTCAAAATCTTGAAGTGCTTTGCAGCTTCCCGACGCACGCGGGGTCCTTCGACTGGTTTCGGCTTCGCCTCACTTCGCTCAGAATGACAAACGGTAAGGATCTTGATTCCTATCTTTGGCCCCACTTTAACTTCGTGCGCAGCACTTCGAAGAAAGCCCGGCGGATGCGCAGCAGCTGCACTTTGTATTCGGCTTTGCGGCAGATGACTTTGTCTTCGTCGCGCACGGGCATGCCGACCTGGCCGTCGACGCTGAGGTAGGCTTCTTCGTCGCCAGTCTTGACGATGATCTCGATTTCGACCGAATCGCGCACCACCAGCGGTCGATGTGTGAGGGAATGCGGCGACACTGGAGTTATCACGAAGGCATCCACGGACGGGGTCAGGATCGGACCGCCGGCAGCCATCGAATAAGCGGTGGAACCGGTGGGCGTCGAGATGATCAGTCCGTCGGCCTTGTAGGTCGTCACAAAGACTTTATCGATAAAGAGCTCGTAGGTATTCAGCCGGGCGAGCGCGCTCTTATTGACGATCACGTCGTTCAGCGCCGAGTAGCTCATGATCGACTTGTTGTCGCGCAGCAACTCACAATGGACCAGCGAGCGGGACTCTACCGTAGCGCGTTTCTGATCGACGTCATCCAGGGCCTGGTACAGCTCGGGCAGTGGAACCTCGGTCAGAAACCCGAGCGAGCCCAGATTGACGCCCAGCACAGGGATGCCCGCCTGGGCTACCGCGCGAGAGGTCGACAGCAGCGTGCCGTCTCCACCCAGCACGACCACGAAGTCGAGCGGCAGGGTTGCCATCTGCCTGCGCTCAGCGACTTCGGGACCAGCGCTGTACGCGGCTGTTTCGCGGTCGATCACCACCCGGTATCCATGCTGCTCGAACCAGGAAAACAATGGCGGGAGGATTTCGGCTAGCTCCGGCTTCGCGGGTTTGGAGATGATGCCGACAAACTTCTTGCGGCCGGAAGGAGTCGTCGCGCCAGTGGGCATGATGAAGGCAGCATTGTAACGTAAGGCTGGGCGTTGGGCGTTGGGCGTTGGGCTTTGGGCTCTAGGCTTTGGTTACAGCTCGACTATTGGGGGACTTGGCGCGCCGTGCGAATGCTCTTCATGTTTCCTACTAGCTCGCGGCGAGCTTCGACTCGAAACTTGAAACTCGAAACTGCCTCTAGAACTCCGCGAACAGCAAGAACTCCCGGTTGCCTTCGGCGCCGAGAATAGGAGAATCAATGACGTCCGTGCTCTGCGCGCGCAATTCGACCACACATTGACGAACCTTCTCGACGGCGCGCAGCTGCGCAGACTCATCACGCACAATACCTCCCTTCCCTACTTCGCCGCGTCCGGCTTCGAACTGCGGCTTGACCAGCACCACCAGGCGTCGAGACATGTTCGGGGTTTCGGTTCCAGGGAAGGCCGAGGCGATGACCGCCGGCAGCACCAAAGTTGCTGAAATGAACGAAACATCCATGGCGACGAACGCGACGTATTCCCCAACCAGGTCGTGTGTGAGATATCGGGCATTGGTTTTTTCCAGCAGGCGGACCCGTGGGTCCTGGCGCAGGCGGAAATCCATCTGGCCGTAGCCAGTGTCAATGGCGACCACGCGGGCCGCACCGCGTTGCAAAAGGCAATCCGTGAAGCCTCCGGTCGACGCGCCGACATCCATGCAGACCAGTCCGCTGACGTCGATCTGCCAATGCTCGAGGGCACGCTCCAGTTTGAGCCCGCCCCGGCCGACGTACTTCAAATCGTCGCCCAGCAGACGCACCTCAACGTCGGCTTCGACGGGCGCGCCCGATTTCACGATCTTCTGCTCGTTGACCAGAACTTTTCCGGCCAGGATGAGCGCCTGCGCGCGTTCGCGCGAGGCTGCCAGGCCGCGTTCCACCAGCAACTTGTCGAGTCGCGATTTCATTTCCCTAAGTTAGAAATTCGATCGTATGGCTGAGAAGTTCTACCACGAACGTGCCAGCATCGACGACTGTGCAGAGTGTTAAACCGACTGCCGCTCAATGACTTGGGATTCGACTTTCCTCGTTATCCACAGAATTATCCACCGATGTGTTGAAAACTACAGGAAGTCCTGTAAGCGCGCGGACAAAGAGAAGGCCGCTCTCGCGGAGCGGCCGAATCTCAAATGCAGAAATGACTAACCGGCAACTTCTTCCAGCAACTTCTGATCGATATCAAAGTTCGCATGGACGTTCTGGACATCATCCTGTTCTTCGAGGGCCTCGAGCAGACGGATCATCTGCGTAGCGGCTTGCCCTTCGAGCTTGATGTAGTTCTGCGGGATCATGGAGACGCTGGATGAAGTAGGCGTGAGGCCAGCTTTCTTTACCGCCTCAAGCACGCCTTCGTAGGCTGAAGGCTCGGTCAAGATCTCCCAGTTGTCGCCATCGTCCTTGAGATCCTCGGCGCCCGCCTCCAGCACGATCGCCATGAGGTCGTCTTCTTTTGCGGCCGCCTTGGGAATCACGATGTCGCCCTTCTTGTGGAACATCCAGGAAACGGCGCCGGCTTCGGCCATGTTGCCATTGTTCTTGCCAAAGACGTGACGGATTTCGCTGACCGTGCGGTTGCGATTGTCGGTATTGATCTCGGCGAGGATGGCGACGCCGCCCGGGCCGTAGCCCTCTAATGTGAATTCTTCGTAGGTCGCGCCGGGAAGTTCGCCGGTGCCGCGCTGGATGGCGCGCTTGATGTTGTCGGCGGGCATGTTCTCGGCCTTGGCGGCGAGAATGGCAGTACGCAAACGAGGGTTGGTGTCCGGGTCGCCGCCACCATTTTTGGCGGCAATGCCGATTTCCTTAATCAGACGCGTGAAGATCTTGCCGCGCTTGGCGTCGAGCGCGCCTTTTTTGTGCTTAATGGTGGCCCATTTTGAATGGCCGGACATAGCGATACCTCGTCTCTAAAGAACTGGAATTACGCAGGATTCGCCTTTGGAGGAATCACACGATAGCCTCGGAAACGGAAGCAGGCGAACCCAGATTATAGCATGGGGATGTCAGGGCCTTGGCGTCAGGCGCTTTGCAGGGCCGGTGTCAATTTCCGCACGCGCTTTGAGGCTTTTCACGAGTTGCTGGTGTTCCCTTGTGCTACTCCTGCTTGGTTACTACCGCCTTCGCCTGGCGCTCTTTATACGCGTAGACGACTGCCAACAGCGGAGCGGATATCAGCACTCCCCAGAATGGAATGAGCACTCCCAGCACGATCGGCGTGAGGATCGATGCCCAGATGGGAACGCGGGCGGCTCGTTTCATGATGTAGGGTTGCAGCAGGAAGCCGTCGACGATCACGATGACGGCATAAAGGATAAGCACGTATAGCGAGTCGAGAAGTTTCCCCCCGTGAATCCAGGCGGCCAGCACCGGGCCGAGCAGGCTGAGGACAGGTCCGATGTGCGGTACGATTTGCAGGGCCGCGGCCAGCACGGCCCAGAACGGCGCCCAAGGGACTTTCAGGATGGAAAGGCCAATCCACCACAGCACTCCCACCGCCAGCGAGTCCTGCAGCTGGGCGATGGCCCAGTTTTTCAGCGCGCCTCCGGTAATGCGGGCATGTTCAGTAAAACTCACAGTGGTTGGATGCTCCCAATGTCGTCGAATTCGAGAAATAGCGTCGCGGTGTCAACCTTCGATGGCGGAAATTCGTCCATACTACTAGCACCGGGAATCACAATTCATGGAGACGGCACTGCACTCCGCGATAGGCGCCGCGGCACAAAATATCACGGCTGAGGAGTTTGACGCGATTGTGCGCCGGCACCAGCGCCGCGTACACCGGTTCCTGCTGATGCTGTTGCGCGATCCCGAGGAAGCCGACAACCTTGCCCAGGAATGTTTCCTGCGCGCGTACCAGAGCCGGTCGAGCTTTCGGGGGGAATCAAGCCTGGAGACCTGGCTCCTGCGAATTGCCGCGAATCTGGCGCGCGACCACGCCCGCAACCGCAAGTCGGGTTTCTGGAAAAGATTGCTCGGCTTGGACGGCAACGAAGAGGATGGGGCCGCGCACAGGGTAGCCTCCGGCGAAGCTTCCCCCGAACAACGGCTGCTGGCGCGAGAAGATGTGCGCGCCGTGTGGGATGTCGCGAACCAATTGTCGCAGCAGCAGAGGGCCGTCTTCCTGCTCCGCTTTGTCGAGGAAATGGAGTTGAGTGAGATTGCGTCGGCCCTGGGACTGCAGGTAGGCAGCGTGAAGACGCATCTGTTCCGCGCGGTGCAGACGGTGCGCGGGAAGTTGAGGGACTTACGATGAATTCCAACGAAAACCAGCACGACCCCCTGGTCGAACGGGCGGTGGTGAGCTTTGACTTGGCGGCCGAGCACCACATCGCCAACTGCCAGCCCTGCCAGGCAGAACGCGACCTTGTGGAAGACGCGTTGCGCCAGTTCGCGGCTGCCAATCGCGAATATGCCAGTCGTCCTGAAGATTTCTGGGAAACGCAGGCGGCGCGAATCCGGTCCGCCCAAAAAGAGTCCGCAGCGAGGTCACGCCGGACGATGACGCTGGTGCCGAGCGTTGCAGTGTTGCTGCTCGCGGCGGGCGCGATTCTGGGACGTGCTCCCCACGTGCGTCCGGTGGCAACTCCCAAAGCGGTGACGGCGCAAGTGGATCCCGATCATGAATTGCTGCTTGAGGTAGAGCGAGCGATCCAGGCCGATACTCCGCGGGCGCTGGAGCCTGCCATGTTGATGGTCGAGGAGAGTGAAGGCAATATGCCGCTGAATTCGAGTTCAGAAAGGAAGGAGATTCGGTCTCATGCAAACTAGATGGGTGATCGCTGTGAGCACGCTGGTATTGGCGGGCGTCGGGTGGGCGCAGGAAACCGGCGCGGCGATAGGCGGGATGACCACCGGCCCCGGACATCCCGGCAAAGGGGCGCGTGTGATGATGTACCGCCGCGAGATGGGCAAGTGGTGGCAGAATCCGGACATGGTTTCGAAACTTGGGCTGAGCGATGCCCAGATTTCCCAGCTTGACCAGGTCTTCTACAACCACAAAATGAAGCTGATCGACTACGGCGCCGACATGGAAAAACAGGATCTGAAACTGCAGAACCTGTTGGACGCTGACCAGCCTGACGAAGGCCAGGTAAATGCGCAGGTCGATCATGTGCTGGCGGCGCGCGGCAAGCTGGAGCGCGAGTTCACGGCCATGAACCTCGACCTCCGTAAACAGCTCTCGCTCGAACAGTGGAGGCAGTTGAAGACAGCGCGCGGCGGCGACGCCATGCAAGGCGATCACATGTTCTTCTTCAAGCAGAAGCTGATGCCGCCGGGCGGGCCCGACGAGATGCCCCTTCCGCCGCCACCACCGCCTGGGCTCGACTAAGTTTCTGCCCGTAATAACTGTTGTACCTGCCGCCGGGCTCTTCCCCCAAGAGCCCGGCGGCCTGGTTTTTTGCGTGATAAACTCGAAATATTCCGCTCGCAGAGGCCCCTGGCATGAAATTCGGCGTGCTCATTTTCCCCGGTTCCAATTGCGATCACGACGCCTACTGGACCATCCAGCAAGTTGCCAGGCAGCCCGTAACATTTCTATGGCACGAATCGCACGATCTGGAAAACTGCGATGCCATCATCGTGCCGGGCGGTTTCGCGTTCGGCGACTATTTGCGGACGGGGGCGATTGCGAAGTTTTCGCCGGTCATGGAGTCGGTGAAGAAGTTCGCCGACGGCGGCGGGATCGTGCTGGGCATCTGCAATGGCTTTCAGATCTTATGTGAGTCGGGCCTGCTACCCGGCGCTCTCATGCGGAATGTCGGGCTCAAATACATCTGCAAGCCGGTGCAGGTGCGCGTCGAAAGCACAGACACTATCTTTACCAACGCATGCCGCCAGGGCGAAGTCCTGACCATTCCCATCGGACACATGGAAGGCAATTACTTCTGCGATGAGGCAACGCTCGCGGAACTGCGGCGCGACCAGCGCATTGTGTTCCGGTATTCGACACCCGACGGAAAGATCACGCCCGAGGCCAATCCCAACGGTTCACTCGACAACATTGCGGGAATCTGCAGCGCGGGGCGGAACGTGCTGGGCATGATGCCGCATCCGGAGCGCGCGGCTGAACCGGAGCTGGGATGCACGGATGGGGTTAAAGTGTTCCAGTCGCTGGTAGGAGCGATGGCGGCGAAGTAAGGCTGTATTCGCGGGAGTTCCATAGAGTATGCCGTGATCGAAGGTCCGCGGGCGAGGGCGCCCGCGCTACACTCTCAGGGAACCTACGATATCCGAGTTGTAGTAGTGCGGTTTACCGCCACCGATGTCCGGGCCCTGCGCCATCTCTCACTCTCTTATGATTCGCTTTGGCATAGCAGGATTTGGTCTCCATGCGGTGCGGCGACTGATGCCGGGATTCGCCTTGTCCCGCAGCTGCAAAGTCACCGCGCTCTCGCGGCGCGACATGGCGAAAGCCGAGGCCGCATCCACTGAATACAAGATCCCGCTTGTCTTCGCTTCCACCGCCGAACTCTGCCAATCTCCAGAAGTAGACGCGGTGCTGGTGACGACGCCGAACTCTCTGCATCTGTCCGATGTTCTAACCGCAATTGAAGCGGGCAAGCCCGTCCTGTGCGAAAAGCCGATGGGCATGAACGCCGCGGAATGCAGGCAGATGGTGGAGGCCGCACGCGCGGCTAAGGTGCTGTTAGGCGTTGCTCACATTTTTCGCTTCGAAGACAGCACGGCCCGGCTCCGGGAGCGCCTCGCCGCCGGGCAGATTGGGCGCCCCATTTTTGCCCGCTCGGAATTCTCGTACCCCGGAAGAAACCACGCACGCACCTGGCTGAACGATGCCAAGATCGCCGGCAGCGGTCCCATTGGAGATGTAGGCGTGCATTGCATCGACACGCTGCGCTACATCCTGCAGGACGAAGTCGTTCGCGTAGGCGCGCGCGGCATGTGGGATGCAGATTCGAAGGACGTTGAAGCCGCCGCGGCGCTCACACTGGAGTTTTCGCGTGGCACACTGGGCGCAGTGCTGGTGTCCACGCGGGCAGACTATCGCACACCAATTGAGTTTGTTGGGGAGCGCGGCGTCCTGCGGGCAGACGATGGACTAACGGTCGATCGGCCCATCACGCTGCACCTACGGCGAAACAGCTCGGTCGTTGAAAGTGAGACCATTTTCAACCAGTACGCCTACGCCCGCCAGGTCGACATGTTCGCCGCCGCGGTGCAAGGAGAAGCCGCCTTTCCGGTGCCGGGCGAAGAAGGCTGGCAGAATCAGGAGATTCTCGACGCTGCCCTGCGGAGCCTGAAAAGCGGAACGGCCGAAGAGGTTCCTCGCGTTCCAAAATCTTGACGACGCAGATGTCATCCAAATGGATGGATGCACCTCCGAGTATTCTTTGTCTCCGAGCTTTAACATTTCGGGAGTAACCTGACCGAAACTCCAGTCCAGGAGCCAGCCTATGGTCAGAACTCCCCGCTGTCCCTACTGTGTCAGTTTTGATCAATTCATGCTGATGAGAGCGCTCGACGAGAAGAGCTATGTCTGCGAAGAGTGCGGACACGTCGCCTCTCCCGACAACAAAGTCTTCCTTTGCCCGTGCAACCGCTGCGAGCAAATGCGAAGCTTCACCCCGTTCGACGCGCGCAATTGGCGGTCGGTAAGCGCATAGCCGGCATGCGCATCTCTTTCGCTACGGAATCACCGTGTTGCTTGCAGGGGCCAATGGTTGGCTCAAGGCGGAATCTTCCGGACGGGGCGGGATGCCGCGCGCCTGCACGATCGCCCAGTGCCACTCTTCGTCGGGACCCAGGGCGGAAGTCAAGGGCGATTTAAAAACGGTCGTCGACGAGGGCATCGCCTCGGCCTTCAGGTGGTAAAGCGTGGTCACGTCGGCGGGTTTCTCGGCAACGATAGTGGTTTCGGAGGCGGCGGGTACGAGCTTCGCCAATCCGCGATGGGCGGCAACTGAATTCGCGTGCCGGACCAGCGTTAGACCAACCGTGATCTCTTCAACCTTCCAGCGGGTCCCGTTAAAAACCGAAACCTGCAGGCCCTCTTCGTTGATGATGGCGGGCCCTTCCAGTTTGCGAGTCTCTTCGTCGGGCAGGTCGACCGGAACCACCGGACGGGCCAGCAGAGAGCTCATGTGACCGTTGAAGGAAAGGCTGCAAGTCACATCGGGCGAGGAGATCTGGAACATCTTAGCTGCGCCCTCGAACGAGTACAGCATGCTCGTATTGGCGAGGTGGCGGCTTTCGGCTTCTTCCAGGATCTGGGTGAAATTGTCGTTATCGATGATGGTCTTGGATGGGGTAGCCGGAGCCGGAGTCTGGGCCGCGGTCGATGACGACGATTGAAGCTGCTCTTTCTTCTTGCGCAGCGATCGCGCCAGATCCCCCAGTGGCACTGGACGATCTTCGGATTGCGCATGGCCGGCCGAGGTCCAGAAAATTCCGCACAGCGCGAGGGCAATAACCTGGCCCATCGTTCTCCGGGAGATCATCCTCCAACAGCGATCTCCCGGGCGAGCGGCCCGGCGAATCAACTTGCCGCAAATTGTTTGGCCCAAGGTCCCAGACACGGTCATTCGAAAAGGTTCTCTAGGCCGGGCGGCGATGGCGGGAGGAGGCGCGTCGATAGCCGCGAGGCGCACGAAACTTACAGGGAAATTGTAGCGAGTCTGGGCGGGGAGAAAGCGAACGTAGGTGCTAGAACCTTGGCAGAAAAATAATGAGGGCGGCCCGTCCAGAAGTGGCGTGCAACGGGGCGGGGCGCCCTCCAGCGTTCAGTGGGTGTTACAGGAGGCCTGATGTGCGAAAACGCGATACAGGATCGACCACCGGCTGACGTTTGAAAATCCAGCGGGCCACCGCAAATCCTAGCGCCGCGTAGCAAACATGCATAATTCTCATAAGCTCACCCCCGAGAACAGAGATGCGGCCTCGTACCGAAGGGGAGGAGCCTCTTACAGGCAGAAAGTTAGCAGCGGGACACCAATGGTGCAATGCACCAAAAGTGCTATCGGGTAGCACTGAAGTAATACGTCGTCACCATTTCGGAACCGTTACCTGTCACGCGCAGGCTGCCTCGAGCGAAGCCGAAGGGCCTCGCCCGCGGAAGGTGCTGCGTCCGCACTTGAATTTAAGGTATTACCGGCGGCTTTCCAGAGCCGGTTCCCGTTGGCTTTCCGCCGACTTTGCCCCTTCCAGCACGTGCGCTTTATGGCCATGGAAGAACAGCAAGTGGACAAGGAACATCAGGATCAGCACCGCGCCGAAGGTGCACACGATGGTGGCGCCGGTCGGCGTATCGAGACTTACCGAGAAGTAGACTCCGAGCGCGGAAACCAGCGTTCCCATGGTCCAGCCGATGGCGAGGCGTGGGCCCACCCGGTCGGCAAACAGCATGGCTCCGACTGACGGCACGATCAGGTAGCAGAAGACCAGCAGGACTCCAGCAATCGCCACCGAGGAAGTCACGACAAAACCAAACGAAGCGTAGAACAGAAAATCCCACAGGCGGACGTTGAGACCCTGGCGCTCGGCTTCGGCTGCATTGGTCGAGATCAGCAGAAACTTGTGGCGGAAGATGTAATGGAACAGGCCCATCACGCCGTAGAGCACAGCCGTCTTGACCACCTCGGCCCGGGATACCGCGAGGATGTTGCCGACCAGCATGTCCTTCAGGTGCTCGGTTTCTCCGGTGGCCTTGCTCATCGCCAGGATGGCGGCGGCCGAAGCGACGGCGTAGGCGATGCCGATGAACGCTTCCTGCGGGATGTGCCCGCGTCGGGACCGCGCCATCGCAAAGATGGCAGCGCCCAGAAAGGTGAAGCCCAGGCTGAGGAAGTAGGCGCCCCGCCCATGCGGGTCCATGCCCACCAGGATCGCGATGGTGGCGCCCAGAGCGGCGATCTGCGCGAGCGCCAGGTCCACAAAGATCACTCCGCGCTCGACCACGTGCACGCCCAGGTACGCATGAATGCCGGTCAGAATCAGGCTGGCCACGAAGGGCCAGATCAGAAAAGGAAGAATCTCCATCGCTCTCCTCGAAACCTACTGCGTTGCCTGGAATGCCTTGGTCAGCAATCCGATATCGTAATCGAATAACTTGAAATAGTCGGTCACGTCTTTTTCGCCGCCCACCGAAGGCAGATACTCCACTACCTGCCCTCCGGTATCCCGCGCGATCGACTGTTGGGCGTCTTCAAATCAAAATAGGGCTCGACCAGGATGAGCTTGCAGTTTTCCCGCTTCATCAGGTCGATCAGTTCGATGGTGTGGCTCGGCGTCGGCGGGATTCCCGGCCGCGGCTCGACGTAGCCGATCACGTTCAGTCCGAAATGCTTGGCAAAGTTGGGAAATGAGTTGTGATAGGTGACGACCTTGCGGCCGCGAAAAGGCTTCATCTCGGCGTCCCACTTCTGCTCGGCTGCGGTCAGGCGCTTGTCGAAATCCTGAAAGCGCTGCTGGAAGTAAGCGGCATCTGGGCGGATCGAGTTCCTCCAGTTTGCCCGCAATGCCGCGCGCGATGCGGCGGCCATTGTCCGGATCGAGCCAGTAGTGCGGGTTGCCCAGGGGATGCACGTCGCCCATCGCGCGCGTCACCTGGCCGGTGGGGATTTCGAGAATCTCCGCGAACTGCGACGCGTCCAGGTAGCCGGCCGCCCCGACCTGGATCCGGGCGTTGCCGCTCTGCGTTGATGAGCGGCGGCAGCCATCCGATCTCAAGCTGCAGGCCCACCACGATCAGCAGATCGGCCTGGCGCAGCTTCAGCAGGAAACTGGGCTTGGCCTCGACAAAGTGCGGATCCTGATAGCCCTTGGCAATGGATTCAACCTGGATCTTGTCGCCGCCAACTTCCTGCGCCAGCGCCGCCAGGTCGGTGGTGGCTGTGACGACGTTGAGCTTCTTGGCCGCCGCCCAATTGGGCAGAAGCAGAGCCGGCAGTGAGAACAAGAATCAGCAGAGTCTTGAAGCGATTGAACATTCCTATCCTTCCATAGCTAGAACGGATGCGCCCCATGCGCGCCCAGAGAAAAGATCAACTGCAAGAACAATTCATTGGCATCGATGTTCTTCGCATAACGCGTAAAGCGATACTGCCCGCGCAGCTGGCTGAACTCGCTGGGCCAATAGGTAAGGATTACCGAGCCCCCTTTGTCGGTCAAGGCGTCGTTGCGGCTACGGTCGGAGTGGTCAAACCGACCGCCCACAAACCAGCGCCGGGCCAGCTGGTAGTCAGCCGACGCATAATAGCCGAAAGACTTCTGCGATGCCGGGAACTGCTGGCGCTCGCTCCAGATGAACTCGCTGCGCCCCACAAAGGAATGGTAGATGGAGCGGCGCAGCGGTTTCCAGCGCAGCGTGGCGTCGACGCCATACAAGTGGGTCAGGAAGTTGGTGCCCAGATCGTTGTGGCCGCGGGCATACGAAAGTCCCAGGTCCAGATTCGTCGATTCGTTCAGGTCATGATAGCCGCGCAGGTGCGCCACTGCGCTTACGTCGCTGCGCTGCGAGGACTGGAACACGTCGCCTGAATCTCCGCGGAAAAGCTGGCCCGTCGCTTCCAGAAAGATGCCCTTGGGCGCGGGCAGGATGCGCTCAATCGAGAACCCGGCATCGTCAATGCCGTCTTCGCCGCCCACCAGGTTGTTGCGTAACCAGTGGACGATCCACCCAGGGCAGCACGTGGTTGTGCATGGTGTTGACCTTGCCGAAGGCGGATCGCATCTTGCCGACTTTGGCGACCAAGCTTCCAGGCAGGGCAGTGAAAGTGATATAGCCCTCTTCGAGGTTGACGCCTTCCTCTCCAAACGAAATGAAAAAGTCGCCGCGCGCATAGGGATCGATGATCGACTGCAGGCCGATCTCGGATTCATGCATCTGGAAAGCGGGGATGGGCTGGAGCGAAACCGTGTTTTGTTGGGAGTTGCCGCCCATCGCGCCGATGAAGTCGCCGATCACGCTGATATCGGGATTCAAAGCCTTGGCAGCCGACCCGCCCGCGCCCCCAAGATTCGGACCCTGCGTGGTGGCCAGAGCTTCGGCTTGTGTCGCGGGGGCCGCAGGAGTCGGGGCCGGTTGCGGAACAGCGGCAGCTTGCGCGGCGGATTCCGCGGGCTGAGCTGGAGCGGGTTGCGCCGTTGCGGCCTTCAGCATGCGCACCTGCCCTTCGAGCGCGATCACGCGATCTTCGAGTTCTCGAACGTGCTGCGCCAAGTCGGAATCAGACGTAGCGGGCGGAGCGGTGGTTGCAGGCTGTTGTCCGAAAACGGTGAGTGGCAACAATCCGAGAATCAGCACAGCCCAGACAAGTCTCATGCTTCGTAGCTCCTAAGACGGTTGCAGACCGTCGGGACAGCGGGTTCCAGCGCGCCCGCCTCAATCACAACGGGCGTGCGCGTTGTCGCTGACAAACTGGTCCCTTCGCGCACAGACTTCGCGCCTGCACAGAAAGACTCGGTTCGCCCCAATATCCGAGAGTTAGTTGCGATGCCAAGAAGACGCACGTGGGATCGGTTTTTTGGTGTCCGAAATTTCGCCGTTCTGACGAAATCGCGGGGCTTTTCGGGCAAGCGGCTTGGGCTCGAACCCCAGTTCGCCCCTTTCCGCCTTAGCTTGGATGCAGAAAACCCAAATCTAACTGCCTTGTTATCAACAGGGATGAAGAATTTTATCACCCGGAAGTGCTTGAAGACGGGGAGATGGGCTTTGGGCAGCGATTTCAGGCTTCCTTCGGCGGGCAAATTTTTGCGCCCGCTCCACTCCTTCATGCTTTATGAAACCCGAAGTAACGTCGCCCTGTGAAGTGGATCACTTCAAATCCGTACAGGTACGCTCAAAATGATGAAGATGCGCCACCCTCGAATTGTATTGGCCGGTGCGATGCTGTCCGCAATCCTGATCACCCAGGCGATTGCAGCTCCTTTTGTCCTGTTCCCCAAGGCGACAGAGTTGGCCTCACCCGACGGCCGGTTCGTGGTGCGCAATCTCGAGCGAAAAGGCGGCCCCAACGAATTCGTCGGGACGTCTCTTTCACTCTGGCTGGTGGAAAAAGCCACTGGTCACGCGCGCAAGCTGTGCGACTACATCGGCGTGGCGGCGGTGGCCTGGTCCAGCGACGACTACCTGGTCGTCACCGAATACGTAGGCAAGAAGACCTCGCGGGCCTTGGTATTTTCGGTAGCCGATAACATCGACTCGATTGTGCTCGACAAACGCACTCTGCTTCGCGTAATACCCGTGGATCTCCGGGAAACGCTGCGCCAGAATGATCACGTATTCGTCGAGGCATCGCGGGTGGCCGGGCAGACACTCTACCTGAGAGTGTGGGGATACGGGCAGCATGATGCCAACGGCTTTCAATGGCACTGCGAATACGTGTTTCGCGACGGCACGGTTTCCTGCGGGGACGCTCGCCCTTCCCGGTAGCTGGCCGGGACGAAACGCTTAAGGTTCGTTCTGTCCTGAACTGACCCGGCTGCTGGGCGCGGGAATCGCCACCGGCAGCATACCCCGGTCAGCCGCCAGTTTCTGAAACGCGGCGACATCGTTTTTCTGAAGATCGTTCCACTTGGCGATGGCTTCGTCAGTCTGCTTCTTCAGATCTTCAAAGCGCTGGCGCGCCGCTTCGGTCGGACCACAGTCGCAGCCACTACCCACGATCATCGACAGAAACGCGAGCTGTCCGTCGATTCCCGGACGATACGCGAGCGAGTCCTCGTTGGCAGAAATTTTCAGATTCACAAACGGTTCGCGGGCCGATACGAGCTTGGCAGCCAATGCGTCGGCAGAACTGGCCACCGTGCGCGACGCGTCATCGTCGGGCAAACGGCGTTTCAGGCCTTCGGTTTGCGCACGCACATCCTCAATCTGGTTCGCGGCTGCGTAAACGCGATTCAATTGCTCGCGAATTTCCATCAACAGATTGAACTGCGCTTCCAGATCCGCCTGCGAAGTCTTGACACGCGGATCCAGTATCACTTCCAGCGGCACGGTCTGGCTCCGGCCTTCCACCGTCAGCTTCACCTGGTACTTGCCGGGCAACGCCAGCGGGCCACGCGCACCCGAGTTGTATTCCCACAGGTAGTAGCCGGGAACGCGGTTGGCATTTTCGTAGTGCAGATCCCACACGAACCGATTCAGGCCGGCCTCAACCTTGAGTTCTTTCTCGGGCTTTTTGTCGTCGGGATCAAGCGGCTCGTCGGGCGTCTCAGTCTTCGTGCTCGAATATTTGCGAATCGTCTTCCCCTGGCCGTCGAGAATTTCCAAGGTGCTCTCACCCTTGGGAGCGGCCTTCACGTAGAAGTCGATGACCGCGCCGGACGGTGGGTTTGTTCCGACGAGTTCGGCGTGATGAGGTGCTTCCTCGGGATTGTGAATGCGTTGCGCGACCGCCGGCGTGTACAGATGCACGGCTTTGTTTCCGATGTCAGGGGTGAACTGCCGAACCGGGCTCAGGTCGTCGAGTACCCAGAACGAGCGCCCGTGGGTCGCCAGCACAAGATCATCGTTCTTGACGATCAAGTCATGAATCGGGACGTGCGAAAGGTTTAGCTGCAGAGGCCGCCAATCGCCTCCGTCATTAAAGGAAACGTAGACGCCATGCTCGGTGCCGGCATAAAGCAGGCCGCGCTTTTTGGGATCTTCGCGCACGGCCCGCACGAAGTCCGTGTCCGGAATTCCCTTCGCACCGCTGGTCCAGGTCTTGCCGTAGTCGGTGGTCTTGAAGATGTAGGGATGCAGGTCGTCATTCTGATGGCGGTCAACGGCAACGTAGGCGGCGCCGGCATCGAAGGGCGAAGCCTCGATCTGGCTAATGCGGCTCCATTCCGGAAGATCTTTGGGCGTTACGTTGGCCCACGTCTTGCCGCCATCCTGCGTGATTTGGACGAGCCCGTCGTCGGTGCCCACCCAGATCAGGCCCTTGGCCACCGCAGATTCCGCCACCGCGAAGATGGTGTCGTAATACTCGGTGCCCGTGTCATCGATGGTGATCGATCCGCCCGAGGGTCCCTGCTTGGATTTGTCGTTGCGCGTAAGGTCGGGACTGATGGCATCCCAGTGCACGCCGCCGTCGGTGGTTTTGAAGAGCTTTTCGCCCGCGTGATAGAGCGTCTCCGGATCGTTGGGAGAAATCATCACCGGAGAAGTCCATTGGAAGCGGTGCTCGAGAATACCCGCGCCGCCTGCGTCGGTGAGGTGCGTCTGGTTGGTAATGTTGCGAAGCTGTCCGGTGCGCTTGTCGAAGCGTGTGATCAGGCCTTCGTAGTCGGCCGCATACACGATAGTGGGCTCGGGCGGGTAAGGCGCGATGTAACCTGCTTCCCCACCTCCAACCGGGTACCAGTCGGAGCGGTCGATGAGACCGTCGTCGCTGCGGGTGGCGATGGCGACCGTGCTGTTGTCCTGCTGCGCGCCGTAGATGTAATAGGGCGTCCGGTTATCGGCGATCACGTGGTAAAACTGCGCGGTTGGCTGGTTGTCCTGGCGCGACCAGGTCTTCCCGCCGTCGATCGAGACCGTCACGCCGCCGTCATTGGAAGCGATCATGCGGTTGGTGTTTCGCGGATCAATCCACAAACCGTGATTGTCGCCGTGGGGGAGCTTGAACTTGTTAAACGAGCGGCCGCCGTCGGTGGAGCGGTAGGCGTCGACATCCATGACATAGACGGTGTCGCGATCCTGCGGATCGGCGATGATGTGCATGTAGTACCAGGGCCGCTGAATCAGGCTGTGGCTGCCGTTCACCAGTTGCCAGGTGTCGCCGCCGTCGTCGGAGCGGTACAGGCCGCCTTCGGCTGCTTCGATGAGCGCGTAGACGCGATCGGAATTGGCCGCGACCGACACTCCGATCCGGCCGTACGGTCCCTTGGGCAGACCTTTTTCCGCGAGATGCTTCCAGGTTGTGCCGCCATCGGTTGAGCGGTAGAGCCCGCTGCCCGGGCCGCCGCTCGATAAATTCCATGGCACTCGGCGGACCTGCCAGAGCGACGCAAAAATGATGTTCGGATTATGCGGATCAAACGCAACATCAACCGCGCCGGTATTCTCATCTTTGTAGAGAACCTTCTCCCAGGTCTTGCCGCCGTCGAGTGTGCGGAAGATCCCGCGCTCAGTATTCGGCCCGTAAGGATGCCCCAGAGCGGCTACGAAAGCGATGTCGGGATTCGTCGGATTGACAATCACCTTGCCAATCGCACGCGAGTCGCGCAGGCCCACGTTCTTCCAGGTCTTGCCCCCGTCCAGAGTCTTGTAGACGCCGTCGCCTTGCGCGATGTTACCGCGCAAGCAAGCTTCCCCGGTCCCCACATAAACGATGTTGGGATTCGAGACAGCCACCGCCAGGCTGCCGATGGCGGGCGAGTTTTCTTTTTCAAACACCGGCTTCCACGTCAGAGCGCCGTCGGTCGACTTCCAGACCCCGCCTCCAGTTGCGCCGAAATAGTAGGTAGTCGGATCGCCGGGAATTCCGGAGGCCGTCAGAGAGCGCCCGCCGCGGAACGGTCCCACCAGCCGGTACTTCATCCCCTTGAACATCGGGTCTTCATGCTCGGTCGCCTCCGGAGTTTCGGCCTGGGGCGCGACCTGCGCGGTGGGCTCGGTATTCTTGTTTTCAGGCGACTTCTTTTGAGCGGCTGCCGTCAGCGAAAGGATAAGCAGCGCGCTGACAAGCAACGCGGCAATTTGAGGCAGACGATTCTGGGTCACCATGGGTGCTTGCTCTCCGGGAGAAGTTTTTGAATCGGTTATCGTAACTCGCTGCGGCATCAGAGGGAAAGAGATGACTTCGGTCTAGAACCGGCCTTGGCATCGAGGGCGTGACCCAGGGGCATGTGTCAGGAAATCCTGGCCGGCAAGTCTTCGCCGGGCTCGTCCATCTATTTTTTCTGCGCCAGCAGCTTTCGCGCGGCCGCAAGTTCCTTGGCTTTCGCATCGTCGACCTTGGGGTAGGAGAGCTTCAGGCTCTCGAGCGTGTCGATGACAGCCTCGGCAACCGCGATCCGGGTGAACCATTTATTGTCGGCCGGAATCACGTGCCAGGGTGCGTCGGAAGTGGCGGTGTGGCGGATCATGTCTTCGAACGCGTCCATGTAGTCATCCCAATAAGCGCGTTCCTTGATGTCAGCAGCGGAAAATTTCCAGTTCTTTTCGGGCTCGTCAAGCCGGGCGAGAAACCGCTGCTTTTGCTCTTTTTTGGAGATATTCAGAAAGAATTTCCGGATGACGATCCCGTTCCGCGTGAGATAGCGTTCGTAGCTGTTGATGTCTTCAAACCGTTCCTTCCACACGTCCTTGCTGATGAGGCCGGGAGGGATGTGTTCGGCGGCCAGCAGTTCTGGATGCACACGTACGACCAGCACTTCCTCGTAGTACGACCGGTTGAAGATTCCGATCCGCCCACGCTCCGGCATGCGCGTCACTGCGCGCCACATATAGTCGTGATCGAGTTCCTCGCTCGACGGGGCTTTGAACGAGAAAACCTGGCAGCCTTGCGGGTTTATGCCCGACATCACGTGTTTGATGACACCATCTTTTCCGGCGGCGTCCATGGCTTGAAACACAAGCAGAAGAGCGTAGCTGTCCTGTGCGTAGAGCTTGTCCTGGAGGTCCGCGAGCTTTTCCACGCCTTCCTTCAGGAGTTTCTCGGCTTCGGCCTTGCTGCGGACACCCGCGGTCTCCCCGGGATCGTGATCTTTGAGGCGGAAGTGCTTACCGTGTTCGATCCGAAAAGGTTTGACCAGCTCTTTTGATTTCTTCATGGACCCCTCCGCCGAAAGCCGCAGCCGGCGGGCCTCTTGGGAAAACCCGCGACCCGAAAGTCTACACTACGCCCGCGTCGTAGTTGGGGGTGTGGCTAGGAGAAGAAGGCGATGCAGCGCCCGACTACTCAAACTATCCAATCGCGACTATTTGCCCGCCTTGGTGGCCGCTTCCTTGGCGTCGCGGAATGCCTTCAGATTGTTTTTGTCGATGACCGCGGTGCCCGTATCCACGAACGCGGGGACCGGAGCAAAACTGTCCTTCGACCAGTCGTTATCGAGTTTGGGAATTTTGTTGTGATAAAGATCGTCGAGCATATGCAAGCCGACCAGGCTCATGGTGTAGGGCTTTTGCGCGATGGTCGCGGCGATGACGCCTTTGTCGATCCAATCTAGCGTGTCGGCGTCGGTGTCCATGGCGATCACAATTTTGTTCTTCACATTCCGGTTGCTGAGTACGGTGGCTACTTCGCGTCCAGCCTGCGCCTCCAGGCAAACGAACGCGTTCACCTTGTCGGCATCCTTCCCCAGAATTTCTCCCGTGGTATCGAACGCAACCCGGGCATCACCGGCGATGTCCACCACGCGCACCACGTGAATGTCGGGAAAGCGGCCCAATGCCTCGCGATAGCCGCGCAGACGCTCGGCCAGGTTGGTTTGTTCGGGTATGGTGAAGAACACCACGTTGCCCTTGTCTTTCAATTCTTCCGCCAGACGCTTGCCGCCCAGCAATCCAGCCTGGTAGTTGTTCGTGCCGACAAAGAACAGGCGCTTACTGACCGGGGCATCCGCGTCGATGGTGATGACCGGAATGCCGGCAGCGATTGCGTTGTTGATGCCATACATCAGCACCGCCGGGTCGGCGACGCTGATCAGGATTCCCGCCGGCTTCATCTTGACGGCATCTTCGAACGCCGCCAACTCCGCCTTCGCATCATACGAGTCAGGTCCCACCACCTTGGCCTGCACCCGCAGTTGCTCCGACGCCTGCATGAATCCCGCCTTGGCCTCTTGCCAGTAGGGCAACTGGACGTTGTTGGTCACCAGGAAATATTTCTCGTCACTATCGTGACGGCCGCAACCAGCTGTCGTGATCAGGAACAACAGGATGATGAGAATGGAAATGTGACGCCGTGGTGACATGGGAAGCCTCCCGGGAAAAGTTGAGCTCCTGCTTGTCAGGGACACATCGAGGTCAGGGAGACTTGGGCGTGGATTACCCGCTCGCCTGCCGTCGGGCAGAGAGTATACGCCTAAATCACAATTGCACCCGCGGCCGCTCCGAGGGCCACTGGGAAAGGGCAGGACGCACGCGGCATCGCCGTGCCCAGTCAGAGGCAGGGTGGCGCTCGCTTTTGGCGTCAGAGACGATGTTATCAGGCTTCTTCAGCTTGCGACGATTTGGGGCGCACCCTTTTCCGAGGTTTGCGGAACAGCAGCAGCTTGCCTCTCTGTTCTTTGCTTCGCTGATCCTTGAGGACCGCCGGCGTTCCTGCCTGCTTTCTGCGAGGCGCGCTGCCGGAGTGGGCTGATCTTTTCTCCTTGGACGCGGTGGAAACGAGTTTCTCGAGGGCGGCGATCGCCCGGTCCAGACGGCGGCGGTCCGCTTTGAGTTCTGCCAGAATCCCTGGGATATTCAAGGTTGCATCTCCTCGGTCCCGAGAATCTTTGCGAATAAAAGGCGTTTACGGATAAACGGACTAGTTTTGTTCCATTTTCCGAACAAAGCGGCTCACCATAGAGGGCACACGGACTGCGGCAGAACCCCAAGAACCGACTGGGTACCTTGCCGGCGAAAGGGGACCATTCGGTCTTGTGGACGTCCGTAACTAGCCGCGGATACGTGGTCTAGGCCACACTCGTGGCCGTTGAGAACAGGATCAGGGCTGCAATCCCCACCGCCCGGCAGTTCTCGCGGGGGCAATCCCACAGCGAAGTAGAAGGCTCGCTTCCCTTCCCGCTGATCGTCGCGGAGGTCGGGAACGATCGCTCCCGCATAACCCAATACCCGGAGAAAACTCTCATGCCGAGAAAGCTTTCGATGCTGTTGGTGTTTACGCTGGTGGGCACGGCAGTTGCACTGGCACAGAGCCCGCGGACACGAACCGATGGCCGCTCCACAATCACAGTCGCCGTGGATGGCTTTACCTGCAATAACAACCAGGGAACAATCCCTGCACTGTCGTGGAATTTTGGCGTGACCACGCCTGTGCAGACCAACACAGGTGGCGGCAGCGGTGCTGGTAAGGCGAATCTCAGCGACTTAACCGTCTCCCGACGCGCCGATGGCTGCACGCCCTTGCTGTTCGCGGCTTCGGTCACGGGCAAGATTTTCAAGACGGTCACCGTGGTCCAGCAAGACCAGCAGAAGGACGACACCTTCACCGTGACGCTGCAGGACGTGATCATTTCGAGCTTCCAGTTGGGCGGCGATCACGGAAACGAAGTCCCCTCGGAACAAATCGGTTTCAGCTACGAGAAAATTTGCGTCGCCGACAATGGCACCGGCAGCAAAGCTTGCTGGGATCTGACCCAGGCACGCGCGTTCTAAAGTCTGACCGCAGGATGGAAGCAGCCGCCCGCAAGGGCGGCTTCTTCATTTTCAGGGTGATGCTCTCGTGCGGCGCGGCCTATTGAATCGTGAGGTTCGAAAAGTAAGCGTCCGTGGAATTGTGGGCCCACAGTGCGATCTGTCCGTGGCTGTCGCCCAGTTTCAGATCATTGACGACCAATGCCGGCTGCGGCGCACCATTCACGTACAGCAGGGCCTTGGTCCCGGAAACCATGATCTTCATCTTCGTCCACGCTCCCGTGTCCATGTCGGCATAAGACTCGTAGACGCCGGGACTATCCTTGCGCAGACGGTGCCACGGATAGTCGGGCGCGGACGAGTACTGCGTGCTGTGATTGCGGCGCAGTTGGTCATCGCAGCGCGCGTTAGTGGGACGGAGGTAGAAGTACTCGCCTTTCGCGCCTTTCTCCTGCACGCGAAACGCGACCCCAATGAAACCGCGCGAGTCCGCAGGAGCATTCGTCCGCGGGGAACCAGCCACCTCGATCTCGATGACGCCGTCTTTGAAATCCGGCCCCTTGAGAATAGCGATCATGTCTTCGCTATTTTCTTGCCCAGGCACGGGCACAAGATGCAGCGCGCTGCGTCCCCGGTACGTCACCGGCTCCAGCCGCGCACCAACCGGAACCAGATCCTTGGTGTTGTCGAGGCGATAGTGAATTCCCCTTGCTTCATGGGCGAGCGCAACGGCGAATAGGCACATCAAAGTCACAGCCAGAGAGAGTCGGAACGGCGGGCGCATATGGTCATCTCCTCGAGATGCGTGCTGCACGCAACTGAGACGACCAATTGTTTATTTGGTGAGCAGGAAGGAGCGCAGGCGGAACGACAGAGAGATACACCGCCTAGCTCACCAGCACCGGGAAGTGGGCTACGGTCGCTGTTGTGACTACTTCAGCTGCACATCCATATTCAGATTGCGGGCCACGAACGCCCACGAGTCTCCCGTCTCCTCGATCATCTTCGAGATGGGCTTGCCCGCGCCATGTCCGGCCTTGGTTTCGATACGAATCAGCACGGGTGCCGGGCCGGCCTGATCCGCCTGCAGCGTGGCCGCGAATTTGAAGCTGTGCCCTGGAACCACGCGGTCGTCGTGATCCGCAGTCGTCACCATGGTGGCGGGATACTTCGTTCCCGGCTTCAGGTTGTGCAACGGCGAATACGCGTACAGAGCCTTGAACATCGCGGGATCATCCGAAGAACCGTAATCCGAGGTCCAAGCCCACCCAATGGTGAACTTATGGAAGCGGAGCATGTCCATTACGCCGACCGCAGGCAGGGTGGCACCGAAGAGATCGGGACGTTGCGTCAGGCAGGCGCCGACCAGAAGCCCTCCATTGCTGCCGCCTCGAATGGCCAGTTTGGATGGCGAGGTGTACTTGTTGGCAATCAGCCAGTCCGCGGCGGCGATGAAGTCATCAAACACGTTCTGTTTTCGTAACAAGGTTCCCGCCTGGTGCCATTCCTCGCCGTACTCGCCTCCCCCGCGCAGGTTGGGCTGGGCGTAGACGCCGCCCATTTCGAGCCAGACCGCGTTTCCAACCGAGAAGGCCGGAGTCATCGAGATGTTGAAACCGCCGTAGGCATAGAGCAGCACCGGGTTCTGCCCGTCGAGCTTCAGCCCTTTCTTCGCCGTGATGAACATGGGCACGCGCGTGCCGTCTTTGCTCGTGTAGAAGACCTGCTTCGTTTCATATCGGCTGGAATCGAAATCAACCTTGGGCTGGCGGAACACGGCAGACTTCCCTGCTGCCAGATCGTAGCGGTAAATCGTGGTCGGGGTGATAAAGCTGGTGAAAGCGTAAAACGTCTCTGTGTCCTTGCGCTTTCCGCCGAAACCTTCCGCCGTCCCAATTCCGGGCAGATCGACGTTGCGGATCAGCTTGCCCTCGAGGCTGTAGATGCGGACTTCGCTCTGTGCATCCTTCAGATAGCTGAGAACGAAAGTGTCGTTTACGACACTCGCATGTTCAAGCTTGTCGGCACCCTGGGGAACAAGCGTCTTCCAGGCGGCACGCTCCGGATGGCGGGTATCGATCGCAATCACGCGTCCGCGCGGCGCATCCAGATCGGTCTTGATCCAGAACACCGGCCCGTCGTTGTCAAGGAACTGGTACTCAGCGTCGAAGTCATCCAGCAACTTGACGACTTCCGAATCAGGCCTGGACAGGTCTTTGTAGTAGAGCCGGTTCTTCGGAGACGTGCCCTGCCAAACGCTGATGATCAGGTACCGTCCGTCGTCGGTAACGCCCCCGCCGAAACCGAGTTCCTTGTTGTCGGGCCGATCATAAATCAGCTTGTCTTCCGGCTGCGGTGTTCCCAGCTTGTGATAATAGAGCTTATGGAAGTAGTTGGCATCGCGCAGCATGGTGCCTTGCTTGGGCTCATCGTAGCGGCTGTAGAAGAAGCCCTTGCCGTCCTTGGTCCACGAGGCGCCGGAGAATTTAACCCACTTCACCAGGTCGGGCAGGTCCTTGCCGGTATCGACGTCGCGTACGCGCCATTCCATCCAGTCCGAACCGGATGCCGAGGTCCCATAAGCCAGCAGCTTGCCATCGTCGGTCACTGCGTGGCCCACGAGCGCCACCGTCCCATCCGCGGAAAGCGTGTTGGGATCGAGCAGCAGGCGAGGCTCAGCGGTCAGCGAGTCGGCGACCAGAAGAATGTTCTGATTCTGCAGGCCGGTATTGTGCTGGTAGAAGTAGCGTCCGCCCTGCTGCTCGGGCACGCCGTAGCGCTCGTAATTCCACAGCTTCTTCAGGCGGTCGTGAATGACCTGCCGGTAAGGAATCTGCTCGAGGTAATGGAACGTGACCTTATTTTCCTCTTCGACCCAGGCACGGGTATCGGCAGAATCGGTATCTTCGAGGCCGCGATAGGGATCGGCGACCTTGACGCCGTGGTAGTCGTCTACCTGATCGACGGTTTTGGCCTTCGGGTAAGTCAGGCTAGGCGGAGCGTCTTTATTGGCAGCCAGCAGGGTCATGGCAAGAGCAAGCGTGCACAACACAAACAGGAGCATCAGAATTCCTGGACGGGCAAAGTGCATGAACGTCCTCACGAGAGATTTCAGGGATACAAAAGAAGTATAGCGGGGACGAACTGCGGCTGTCAGGGCCTGGGTTTTGCCATTATTCGCCGCTGTTTTCGAGGGTAACTGCACGGGGCGGTCCCTCCGGACACGAACCTCGGTAATGTCCTTCCTACCACGGACGGGCCATACCCCGCGTCGGCGGGTAGAAATAGGATGATGGCCATGGGTACGCTGATGATTGAAAACGATTTTTCAGAACAATTGATTCATCGCCTGGCCGAGCGTTACGAGGAAGACCCCACGGAGTACACGCAGCTGTCGCAGCCAACCGTCGCCTCGTCGTTTGCCAGGCAGACCGTCTCCGAGCTCCGCAACGAAGGACTGGTCGAAGAGGAAGTTCGCGGTGTAATCCGGCTGACCCCGCGAGGCTACAAGGAGTACAAGCGGAAGACGTCGTTTGCGGCGAAGGCCTGGGCGTAACGACGGCGAGCTGGCTCCTATTTCCCCTTCTCGACGTTTTACTTCCCGGTACTCTTTACTCTGACTCAGCTGCCGCCTGCGCACGTATAAATCCACTGCAACAGTCCATTGGTCCTAATGCGGCCGGAACGTCTTCCCCGTCTCCAGCAGAGTCTTCAATCGCGAAAGAATCCGCGGCCACCCATCCGCATTCTGGGCATACGCCGGATCGTTATCCGCCCACTCATCGTTCGTAACCACGACTTTCACCGCCTCGGTCTCCGGAGTCAGCTCCACCTTCACTCTCGACATCACCGCCCCATCCCCCATGCCGAACTTGTACTCGAACAGCTTCGGCGCCTCCACTCGCAGAACTTTACCCGTCACATACCGTGTCGGCTTCCCGTCCTTACCCGGCCCTGACCAGGTCATGGCCCCGCCCGGTTTCAGATCCACCTCAAAGTCCGCGCCCATGAAGATTGTGCGATTCGCCTCCCTCGAAACGAACCCATCCCAGACCTTCTCCACAGGGGCGGCAATGTAATACGTAAAGATCAGTGGGGCCTTCGCCATATCAATCTCCTCGCGGCTGAAGCAACGGCTGCCCCAGACTCTAACAAAAAACGGGCCGCCTTTTCGGCGGCCCTTCCCTGACTACAAGCTCGTTCAAGCGACGGATCTCCGCGGGCGAGGGCGCCCGCGCTACAACTGCTCTTAGTCTCCCAGCACCGGCTCGCTCAGCTCGGGAGCCGTGGGCTGGCTCGGAGCAGGAGCAATCCCGCCGTTGTTCTTCAGAGCATTCAGCGGAATGAAGCCGCCTTCCGAAGTCGGCGTCTTCTCTTTCAGAACGACTTCGCGATACATCGCCGCCATGCGTGCGTTGTAGGCCGGGTCGTTCTTCTGTTTCTCGTCGCGGGCGCGCATCTTCTCTTCCCGGGCCGTCTTCGCGATGCCCAGGTTGTCGAGATCATGCTGCACTTCCTTGGTGACCATTTCGTCTTTCAGCACCAGGGAGTGGGCGGCATCCTCGAGTTTCACCTTCTTGCCACCCGCGAAGATTTCGTGACGGCCGTGTTCCTCGTACCATTTGGTCAGGGTAGCGGTCATGTGCATCTTCTCGATGATGTTGCGCCATCCCACGCCCGTGTTGTACGCGCAGAATGAGATTTCGCCTTCCTGCGTGGCGTACGGGATGATGCACTGCTCGGTGCGACGGAAGTCGTAGTTAAACAGATCCTGAAACCACATGCCGGCAATGAACAGGAAGTTCCAACGATCCTTGCGGCGCTTCATCACGTCGTCGATGGTGCGTTCCGGACCGACCTTGCCGTAGTTCTTTCCGGTCACGTTGTAGTTCTTGTCGAACTTCTGCAACAGGTCCATCAGCTTGAAGTGCGTGGGCGACTGGAACGGATCGTAGTTCTTCATGAGGCACAGCGCCATGCCGATGCCGCTCCAGAACTTGCTGCGGGCCGCGTCGTTCACCTTGGCGATGTCTTTCGCGAGCTGGTCACCCTTCAAAAATGCCGTGACCGGAACCGCCTCTTTGGTTTCCTTGTCGATCATCACGGCCATACCGGTGCCGCAATTCGGGTGGCAGCCGCAGGACAGCTGGCCCCAGTCGTTATTAGCATCGTTGGCGTGCATCACGTCGGCCCAGTCGCTGAAGGTGCCCATGAAGCTGATGGGGAACCAGTCGCGCGAAGGCTCGCCGAGGCCCGTCTGATTCTTCACATCGTGCGCGAGATGGCTCAGCGTATAGCGCTGTGCCTGCCTGCGCTCGTCGGTGACGGCTTCATCGCGTCCGGTGAAGCTGACCGGCTGGAACGACAGAAAGCCGATCTTCTTGGGATTGTCGAGCGCGAACTTGATGATGTTGCCGACCTGCTCGTTGTTGATGCCGTTCACGATCGTGACCACCGGAACGATCTCGCAGCCGGCAGCGTGCAGGTTCTCGATCGCCTTCAGTTTCACATCAAACAGGTTGCCCACCGCACGGTGCGAGTTGGCGGCGTTGCCGATTCCATCAAACTGCAGATAGGCATAGCGCAGTCCGGCTTCAACGGCCTGTTGCGCGAACTCCAGACTCTTGGCAAACTCGATGCCGTTGGTCGCGGCCTGTACGGAGTTGTACCCAACCTTGCGCGCGTAGCGAACCGCATCCAGGAAGTAGGGCGACAGGGTTGGCTCGCCACCGGAGAACTGCACCGACATCTGGCGGCGCGGCTTGATGGTGACGGCATTGTCGAGAACGGTCTTGATGTCTTCCCAGCTCAACTCATGAACGAAGCCAACCTGGTTCGCGTCCATGAAGCAGGGATCGCACATCATGTTGCAGCGGTTGGTGAGGTCCACGGTGAGCACGGAGCCGCGGCCATACTTCACGGTCGATGAGCCGTGGTTGTGCAGCTTCTCGTCGTTATGAGCCTTGATGTCGCGGCCCGGGAACACTTCCTCCAGGTGCTGCGAGAACACCGGATCAATCGACATGACATCTTCGAAGTGACCGTGCTTCGGGCAATCCTTCACCATGAGGATCTTGCCATCGCGCTCAATGATGGTGGCCTTGATCTCGCCAACCTTTTCGTTGAGCAGAATTTCGTGGGGCAGCTCGCCATCCAGAATCTGCTGGCGGATCTCAGGCACGCACTTCGGGCAGAGCGAGTCTGTCGTGCGCGGCCAGCCGAGCGGCGGCTTGGACTTCTCGTAGGACTTGAGCAGCGGCTTATCAGACCACTTCGGTGTGGGAGATGGATTCGGCTTGATGCGGTTCAGCCGTTCGAATACGGCCCAGACTCCCGTCGCGGCGACGGTGACTGCCTTTTCCATATACTTCACAGGTTTATGCATCATGCTCTCGCTTTCGGACTGCAGGCTCCAGAGCTTCCCCTCTAAAATCAGGCTGGCTCCAGGCTTTGCGCTCTAGTTTTTGCTTCCTACGTTTGCGGGTATTCCCGGAACGCTTCTGGTGATCCCGGTCGCACGCAGCTAAGTCGTTTGCGCGCTTTTTCGAAACCCGGGGTTGAACCTTGGAGCTCCGGCCGGAGACCCGCTCCGACCTACACTTCTTCCATACTTATCCTATTGACAGGCCACGGGGATGGCATCAGTTCGGCAATAAAGGGGCGAAAATCGGGGTTTAGCGGGGGAATGGTGCATTAAGTGGAAGATGGACACCGAGGTAAGGTATTGAAAATTAAGGCAATTGGTGGAGTTGGGGTGGTCTGACGCACCTCGCTGATGAGTGAATGGTACCTAATTTTCGGGATATGAGCGCTCCTTGGCCCGGGTCTCGTCTGAAGGTCACAAACTTGGTTTCCAGCTAGCGCGGATCCGCGAAGTACGGCAAACTGCTCAGATTCCCGGGAGAGAGAAATGAAGCTTGCCGTGCGGGGATTAGCGTTAAGCCTAATTCTGTTGCAGCCACTATTGCGCGCCGCGGAGATCGGCAACGCCGACACGCTGGTGCGCGCCATGCATGATCGCTACGCAAAGTCATGGTACGAGACGGTGGCCTTCACGCAGAAGAGCACTACTTACAAGCCGGACGGCACCTCGACGGTCGAGACCTGGTATGAAGCTGCCCTGTTGCCGGGAAAATTGCGCATCGACATCGGCCCGCCCGCAGACGGAAAGGCCTACCTGCTGGTCGACGGGAACGTAACGGTGTTCCAGCAAGGCAAGCAAGTGCGGTCCCGCCCCCTGGTCAACATGCTGCTCGTGCTGGGATTCGACGTCTACCGCCAGCCGCCCGAGACGACGCTGCACACGATCGCCGCTGAGAAATACGACCTCACCAAGTTCCACGAAGAGAACTGGCAAGGGCGGCCGGTGTACGTAGTGGGCGCGGAAAAAGGTGACTTGAAGACTCCCCAATTCTGGGTCGACAAAGAGCGGTTGCTGTTCGTGCGCTTGTTCCGGCCGACCCAGGCAGATGCAACCAAGATGGAAGATATCCGCTTCGCGGACTACCGCCCACTCAAGCGCGGCTGGATCGCGGCGCGCGTGGAAGTGTGGAATGAGGACAAGCTGGTGTTCAGCGAGGAGTATTCAGACATCAAAGCAAATCCCAAACTGGACGCAGCCCTGTTCGATCCCAAGCAGTTCAACGCGGAACGAAGACCTTAGTTAAGCCCTAACTTGTATAGCTGAGGAACAACGAAGACGAGAGGGTGGAATTTCACATTCGAACGCCGACAGCTTCCCTTTGGCGGCCTTAGCGGCCGTTCTCACCGAACGCAAAGGTTAAAAGCTCTAGTCCGCAATCGCATCCGCCTGGTACCGGCTCAGCACGTCTTCGCGCGTCACGACACCTTCCAACTCGCGCAGGTCGGCACGGTTCACCACCGGAATCAGATCGGACTGGCTCACGCAACGCAAGGCCGCGTCCAGTGGCAGATCGGGATAGAGATGGGGCAAGCGCTGGGTGGGCAGCACCGACGTCAGCGTCAGCGCTCCCTTCCCTTCCTTCATCGAGCGGTCGAGCAGTTCGCGCGAAACCGTGGTCCATCCGCTGGGTGCCGCGCGCACCAGGAAGATTTTCTCTGAGAGATCCCGCGTCTGGAGTTCGGCTTGCTCAATCGCGACCGCACCATCGATGATCATCCCGGGCACAGGTTGCATGGCATCCTCGACGCGCAGAATCTCTTCATCTCTCTGTTCTTCGAGAGAGGGTAAAACTAATCCGTCCTGCCGAGTCAATACATCGAAGATGGGCAACGGCTGCAGGCTCCGCGAAATGAGATAGGCCACCGTATTCGCGACAATCACGGGGACAATGATCGAGTAGTTGCCGCTGGTTTCGAGCACCATGAACACCGATGTCATCGGGGCGCGCAAGAACGCCGCAAACAACACGCCCATGCCCACCAGCGCGTACGTCCCCGTGGAAACCGATAGCAGGGGAAAGAAATGGCGCTCGATACCTCCGATGGCGCCCCCCAGCATGGCACCGACGAACAAGGTAGGCGCGAACATTCCGCCTGGTGATCCGCTGACGAACGAAAGTGTGGTTGCCAGGATCTTCAGCCCGGCGAGCGCTGCCAGCATCTTCCACGTGAACTGGTCGTGCATGGCCTGGTCCATGAACTCGTAGCCCGCACCCATCACTTGCGGAAATCCGAGCCAGCCAATGAGTCCGATCAATAAGCCGGCAATCGCCGTCTGGAAATATTGGGTCCAGCGCGGAAGAGCGCGCAGGCGCGGACGGAAGAAGGCGATGGCGCGGGAAAAAATCGCCGCGGCAAAGGCGCCCGCGATTCCCAGCCCGGCGTAGGCAATCAACTCCGCGGGACGCACAAACGCAGTGACTGGAATCCGAAACAACGCGTCTGCCCCGAGAAACCAGCGCATCACCACCACGCTGGAAATTGCCGACAACACTACCGACCCAAGGATGCCCGCGCTCCAGCGCCCGATCACTTCTTCGATCACGAACAGCACCGCTGAAATGGGCGCGTTAAAAGCCGCCGCCAGTCCTGCCGCGGCTCCGACCGGGGCCAGCAAACGCAGATTTTCGCGGGAGAGTTCCAGTCGCCGGCCCAGCGCCGATGCCAGAGATGCCCCGATCTGCAGCGAAGGATCTTCCGGCCCAAGCGATTGCCCCGAGCCAATCGCCAGAGCGGAGCAAATGAATTTCCCAATTGCGTTCTTGAATGGGATGTAACCGTTGTAGATGTACAAAGCGGCCTTGGTCTGATTGACGCCGCTGCCGCGCACCGCCGGGAAGAGATGTACGACCAGCACCGCAACCAGCAGGCCCACCGCCGCGGGTGCGCCGATGATACGCAGGGCCGACGGATGCGGCAGAGGTCCCATCAAAGCGATGCGGCACCAATCGATGGCCACGCGAAAACAAACCACGGCGAGCCCGGAAAAGATCCCAATGAAGATAGACAGGATCAGAAAAAAACGCTCTTCCTTGAAGTCGGTGTGAAAGGTAAGCCGTGCCAGGCTCCGGCTAAGCCCATTTTGTTCCGTTTTCATCGCAGGAGTTTCATCGGCAACCGGCGGGACAGGGCTCGGAAGGCTGCTCATTGGTCCACCGCCTCCCGGTGACGCGAGATCAGCAGCAGTGCAAGATCCCTGCCCGAGGGATCGCCACATTGCAGGGCAGTCTGCTTCTCGATCTGGAAGACGATGTCCATGAGCCTGTCGGGCAGATCCGTGTTGCTGAGCACCCGGAGATGACCAAGATCGGCCCGCGCGGCCTGCCAGCGATTCCACAGTTCCTTCAATTCGCTGCCCGGGGTGAGCGGGCTTCCGTTGCCGCCGGCCAAGGTCAGATCGACGCCTTTCTGCTGCGCGCAGTTCTTCAAGCGGTCTCCTGCCTGCGCGAAAGCGCCCTCAATGCGGCGATTGCGCTCCATATCGGAAATCCGACGCAGAAACGGATCCGCTGCCAGCACCAGGGTCGCGGTCTCCAATTGACTGCGCGCGCGGGCAGCCTCGGGATCGGCCTTTACGCTTTCCTGCAAGTAGCGTACGGCGGTTCGATACCGGCCTGACCGAAATGCCGCCTCGCCTGCGCCTGCCAGCGCCTCCGGGTTTTTGCCATTGAGTTTCAAAACCAACTGGTATTGTTGAAGGGAATTCGGGTAGTCCTGAGCTTCCGCAAACAGCTTCGCAACCTTCAGGTGTTCGCCAGGATCGGACGGCAGAACCTGCGCCAGCGCCAGCAATTCAGACTGGGCCTGCGGAAAGGCATTCTGTTTCAGAAGGAACTCAATCAATTCGAAGCGCGTCTGCCGGCGATTCTGATTGGGATTGTTCGCCCATAGTCCATAAATCGCATTGTGATAATAGCGGAGCGCGTCGTCCACGGACCCGCGCCGGGCCCCCAGTCGCGCCAGCGCCAGGTTAATCGTGCTGTCTTGCGGCGCGGCGTTCCACAAGCGGAGCAAGTACGCTTCCGACTCGTCGAGCCGTCCGGTGTCCCGCAATGCCCGGGCCAGGTTCAGCTGGTAGGTGGAATTGTTGCTGTCGTAGACCAGCGCAGCGCGGAAATCGTCCAGCGCGCGCTCGGGGCGTCCCGCATTCACTTCGGCAAGTCCGGCTTCGTAAGCGTGCCAGGCAATCTGCTTTTGGTTCGCCTTGAGCCGGCCGACCAGGCGCGAAACCAGCGCAAACCCAACAATCGTAATCACCACCAACGCGGCCAGCACCAACGGAGTGCGGCGAGCCAACGGTCTGCGGGCGGAATCGTTCATCGCGACAATCTTTCATGGTAAAGGATGGAAACAAACCATGGGAAGGGTTGAAATTAAGTGGCGTGTCTCGAGTATCAAATGCGGGTCCCATGTTTGCCTTGTGCAGGGCTGCAACAAATTTATCATCCCCGAGCGAAGTGAGGCGCAGCCGAACGCAGTCGAGGGATGTTGCGTTCTCGTGGCTCGAGAACACCAGCAGCCATGCCTTTTTCAGGAACGGTCAGATTCGCCTCGCCCGTTGTTGACTGCATCCGATGCTCCGTAGAATCTTCCCTGCGGAGGCTCTGATGCCTAAATACGTCATCGAACGCGAAGTTCCCGGCGCCGGCAAAATGACGCCCGATCAGCTCACCGCCATCTCTAAAACGTCCTGCGGCGTGCTCCGCAAACTCGGCCCTGAAATTCAATGGGTCAACAGCTACGTCACCGACGACAAAATCTACTGCGTGTATATCGCGCCCAATGAAGAGATGATTCGCGAACACGCGCGCCAGGGAGGCTTCCCCGCCAACCGCGTCTCGCAGGTGCGCGGCAGCATCGACCCGACAACCGCCGAAGGCTGAAGCATCGAATCGCACAAACACCGGAAGGGCACAACTTCACAGGGTTGCGGAAAAACTCCGAAGGATCTGTTGGTTTGAAAGCGCGACTTTGGCCGAGCCGTAAAGCCAACAATGCGCCACCTCAACGGCGATTCATCGACCTGCGAGCCCTCGGCATCAGGCAAGATGTCGGCGTGCCTGTTACAACCATCTGCGCGATCTACTATCAGCACCGTTGGCGAGATGGGGATATTACGTCAGTCATGACGCGGCGAACCCTCTAGCCAGATAGTTTTCTTTGCCTAACGAGGATTTCATTAGCTCTTCAAAAGCGTGTTCTCTGGATCCTCGAGATCGAGATTTCTTTCGGAAAAACCCAAGTCTGCTTGATGGGAATCAGCATATCTTCGTCGACAACAGAGAAATAAACGACGGAAACTACTGACTATTCTTCGCCATGACATGGTCAGGTTTCCTCTTTGTTTTTCGGCCACAATCCGGAATCTTGCCCGCGCGCAGCTCGCGGCCATAATCGTCTGCCTTCCGCTCGTCTGCATCGTGACAAATGCAGTGCCCCAATTCGTGGTTAACAGCTAACTCAAGCAAAGCTCCTCCTGTCACGCCAAAGACATGCAGGAATTCGTCACTACGGGTTGCGGTTGCGGAAAAGAGGCTGCTTTCCATCACTGTCGTTCGCTGCTCGAAGATCGTGAAAGCTGGACTGCGCGTAGGTCCACCGACAGAGCGTACGAGATCGTTCCACTGGTAGGCTGGCACCAGAACGAAAGACCAATTCCCTAGCCGCTCTAGCGGATACGTCATGAGCACCCGCCGCAGTTCCAGTGCGTGTTGGAGGCACTCATCGCGGGTGTAGTCCTGCGTGCAGAAGAACTGGACACTCTTGGCTGTCTGGCTGGTCCCTTCAAGATGGGCTGGGACGACGTGAAGGGTTTGTGTTTGTGCCGCGCAGGCGGCAAAGAGGACTGCGATGAGAAAGCTCGGTTTCATGGTGGTCACCCCGTCGGTGCCACCGAACTTGGGCTGTGCCTGGTGCTATCTCAATGCTCGCAGTGTCCGAATCGGATAGTTCTGGATCATTGCGCAACTCGTTGATAGATCGGTGAGGTAGCGGTTGATGAAGACGAAACGGCTGGACATGTACGGCGGGGAAACGGTGATAAGATCGTGGCCCAAATGGGGGTAGGGCCATGTCGGAGCCCCGCAAGACGATCGGCTCAATGCACTTCGGTCCTTTTGAGCTGTCGCCTGAATTGAGCGAACTGCGCAAGCATGGTCAGCGGCTGAAACTCTCTGGCCAGGCGATTGACGTCTTGCTGATGCTCGCCTCGAATGCGGGAAAGCTGGTGACGCGGGAAGAGCTCCAAAGAAAGCTTTGGCCGGGGGACAGCTTCGGCGACTTCGAGCATGGGCTCAACGCTGCCGTGAACCGCTTGCGCGAGACTCTCGGCGATTCCGCCACAGACCCAACCTACATCGAGACCGTTCCACGCCGTGGTTACCGCTTCATCGCTCGGGTCGATCAAGTGCCCAATACAACGAACCCGACTGCACCCGACAATGCGGCAGAGCTGCGTTATCAGCACGCTGCCGACGTTCGCGCCGACCTTAAGCAGGATACGGGTTCCAGCAGCACGCACACCGCCGGCGCGGGCGCCTCCGCTAGTTCCGCCGCAGCCGCTTCTTCGACACAAGTGCGGCCCTCCGGCGGAGCAGTTCTGCTCGATGAAGCAAAACGCCACAAGGGGATTCTGGCACTGATGCTGATTGTCTTGGCGGCGGTGATCGCTGGATTAGGAATTTACTTCTCCAAGCTGAACGAGCGCAGGAATGAGTGGGGCATGCAGGCCATGAAGATCAGCCGAGTTACCCAGAGCGGGAATGCCCTCAATGTCGCGATTTCACCGGACGGGCGTTATGTGGTCTACGTTTTACGGGAGGGGGAAAAACAGAGCCTCAACGTTCGTCAAGTAGCTACCGGCAGCGATGTGCAGATTCTACCGCCGGATGAAGTTATCATCTGGGGTCTGACCTTCTCCCCGGACGCCAACTACATTGATTTTGTCCGCTCCGAAAAGCCCAACTTTACGGACACCTTTCTCTATCGGATACCCGCGCTCGGCGGAACACCACACCTTGCGATGCAGGGGGGGATCGACTTCGGATCCAGTTACTCTCCAGATGGTCGGCAGTTCGCTTTTTTGCGGGTAAACTCGGACACTGGCAAGGCTGATATTTTGATTGCCAAAGCCGACGGGACTGATCAACGGTTACTCGCTTCACGACCCTACCGTGACGAGTTTATTGGTGTCGCTTGGTCTCCCGATGGCAAGACAGTCGCCTTCACAACCTCGGAGGCCACGAAACAACTTCGTTCTGTGCTCTGGACCGTATCGGTCGCCGATGGATCGGTCCGTGAAATCTACTCAACACCGGATGCCATCGGTCGTCCGCGCTGGCTGCCCGACGGAAGTGGTCTCTTGGCTCCCATAGGGAACGCCGGTCTGGCGTTTCGCGGGCAACTTTGGTTCATCTCCTATCCACGAGGAGAGGCGCACCGCCTCACCAATGACCTGATGGATTATCAGCTCTGTTGCCTGGACCTCACGCCGGATGGCAAGACCCTTGTCGACACCGAGCTGTCAAGGGTCTCCGACTTGTGGGTCGCGTCCGCAGGAAACACCGCAAAGGCTAAGCAAATCACTACGAAGGAGTTTACAGTCGGAGGCTTTTCCTGGATGCCCGACGGCCGGATCCTCTTTGCCAGCCAGGATGGCAAGATATTCGTGGTAAATCAGGATGGGAGTGGGCGTAGCCGGCTGACGCCCGATGACAGTTCCAACTGGGACCCGTCGGTTTGTGGCGATGGGCGCTACATCGTCTACGCCGCATACCGGGAACAAAAAAGCGGGATATGGCGCACGAGTGCCGATGGCTCAGACCCCATCCGCATCGCTGACGAGACAGATGCCGTAAGCCCGCAATGTTCCCCCGATGGCAAGTGGGTGGTCTATTTGCAGGGGCCTGCCTGGACCCCGGTAAAGGTTCCCATCACGGGGGCGAAGCCTCCAGAGGTGCTCGCACAGGACTTTAATTTTGAAGTTGGCTTTGCCCATCCTCTCAGGATCTCCCCGGACGGAAAGCGAATCCTGTATCTCGCCGCTCCCCGTGATAACGCCGTATCTCCCTCTGCATCCAAGCCATATCAACTGAAGGTAATGCCTTTCGATGGCGGAGCCGACTTGTACAAGTTCGACTGGCCCGCCTCAGCAAATGCCCCCCGTTGGACGCCTGCAGGTGACGCCATTGAATATGCGTTAACCAAGAACGGCGTCTCTAACATCTGGCGACAGAAACTAGGAGGCGGAGCGCCGAAACAGATGACGAATTTTGAATCGGGACTGATTTTCGACTTTGACTGGTCCCGTGACGGCAAGCAACTGGCGCTGACCCGAGGCAGCGAGAGCAGCGACGTCATCATGATCAGTAATTTTCGGTGATCGGCCTTCCGAACGATGCGCCGAATCAAGGCGGCTGTGCGATTTCTGCAAGCGGCACTTGCTCGCAGCGGAACGGGCAGTGATAGTTGTCGAAATTAGAAGGCCATTTCAAGCATTGACCCTTGATTCAAGGCGCAGTTTACCCGGTTCCGTGCCCTTCCCTACTCCTCGGTTCCGATTAGACTGGCGTCCAGAGTAGCGTCAAAGACCATCATGCCATCCGGTTCAACCTTGACTTTGCGGCAGGCAGGAGCAAAACCATCTGCGGCAATAAAGATGTCGTAAATGTCAGGTGGAAGCTCTACCGAATATCGTCCGCTCTCATCTGTTCGCAACGTTTTGTCCGTGGCACCATTTCGGTGAGCGAGGATGTAGGCATTCCGGATTGGCGCGTGCTCGCTCTGATCCACCACTTTCCCTTTGACGCCGGATGGATTTTCGCTGAGAAGATCAGCAACGAGGAGAAGTCCCAAAATCAGGTGCCAGAAAGTCTTGAACGTCAATTGCCGCAAACGCATGCGACCGATTCTAGCGCCTGGCTGACGTAATCGGGCGTTGACACTCGAAAGCCCCCGGGTCGACTCAGAAAATGCTTGCGCGATCATGCACCACTTGCGGGTCCTTCGGTAGGTGCTGCAGGCGGCGCTAACGATGAGCTTTTCCATTATTGCTTTCGGGGCAAAAACTTCCCAATCCCCAGCCTGATCTGGAACGTATTAATCCCCGGATTCGGAGTGGCCAAACCTGCATTGGAAATGTGCATGTAACGCGCTTCGATGCTCCAGTTGCGCCGCGCGCCGAGAAAGTGAACCCCCAAAACCCCGCTGCTCGTAAAATTCACGGCGTTCGTGCCGGTCGGCACGGTGTGGTTGGTGAACAAAGTTCCGCCATCAATTTCCAGGTAAGGAACAACAGACCCACGGGTCGCGAAATCCCACTTCAAGTCGATGGGATTAAACCCCGCGCCATAACTGGTGTTTGCGGGCTGGAAGACCAGGAACACCGGCACGGCATCGACCGCGTATTCGAACCGGCCTTTCAGAAATCCGGGGCCGTGCGGCCGGGTCAGGATCCATCCATACCGGACTCCCAGATTCCAGACGCCAGTATTCTTGGTCCCCCCCGGTACCGAGTGTCCGCCGCCCGTCCACAGTTGGATCTCGCGGCCTCCCTCCTCGGGAAGCGCCTGCGCTCTCGAAATCCCTCCGAGACCAGCCACCAGAGCGACAGAAACGAGAAGCCATCGAAGGCGCGTGCACATGGTTTTGTTGACTGCACGATACCGCAACGCTATCGGCCTCAGCAATGGTCACTCCCGAGGGACAACCTCAAGACGGCTCGCGACCTGTTGCTAAGCCTTTCTCCGGACTCTCCCTGGCAATCCACGCCCTCTGCGTCTTATGATTTTTTAATTGTCTCGCCCTGGGCAGCAATGTTGTCAGCCGGGTAAGTCAACCCAAACCCAGCCCGCCATCCACCGCCAGAATCTGCCCGGTGATGAAGTGCGGGGCTTCGGCAAAGAAGCGTACAGCGGCGGCGATCTCTTCCCCGCTGCCGCTGCGCTTCATGGGCGTCACTCGCGCCATTTTTCGCATGAAAGCTTTGGCAGCCTTTTCGCCCAGGTCAATCATGCCGGGAGCGACTGCATTCACGGCGATCTCCGGCGCCAGCGCTTTGGCCATCACCTTCGTCAACATGTGCAGCGCTGCCTTCGATGAGCAATAGTGCGCGTGCGTCGGCCAGGGGACCAAACCGCCAAGCGAGCCCATATTAATGACCTTGCCGCGCTGCCGCCGAAGATGCTTCAGCGCCTCGCGTGTCACCAGAAACGGCCCGCGCGTGTTGGACGCAAAAATCGCATCCCACTGCGCCGCCGTGATCTTCTCGAACACGACAGTTTCGTAGTTGGCCGCATTGTTCACCAGGATATCGATTCTTCCCAGTTCCTTGCCGGCCTCTTTGATCATCCGCCTGACGCTCTTCTCGCTGGTGACATCGCACTGCAGCGCCAACGCCCGCACCCCCAGGCTCGCCAGATCGATCACCGTATGCTGCGCCTCGCGGGCCGACCGATTAAAGGTGATGGCGACATCCGCCCCGGCCCGTGCCAGCGCCAGTGCCGACGCCCGTCCTAACCGCTTCGCGCCACCCGTGATCAGCGCGGCCTTGCCGTGCAGCGGAAGTTCCACGTTCTTGATCATGGCTCGGATTGTACCGTTTGAGGGCAGAACCAGTTACTGTGAGGCTATTACCCATTTACGCTTTTTGACTTACTTGGACCGCGCAAACCTGGAAGACCGCGGGCTACCCCTTCACTCTATCGACGGCCAGGTTACAAACTTCTTTACATTCCGGACGATTGAAATTTATCGCGAAAATGCTAAACTCCGCGCATGGCTGACCCTCGGCAAGTCCTCGTTTACACGCGCAAGGGCTGCCATCTTTGCGAGATTGTGAAAGAAAGCCTGGTCAAGCTTGAGCGCCGCGGCCTGTTCCGCTGGCAGGAAGTCGATGTCGACACCGACGAACAACTCCGCCGCCAGTTCACCGACGAGGTCCCCGTCGTTTTCATCGACGGCCGCAAAGCCTTCAAGTACCGCATGGACGAGCGCGAATTCCTTCGCAAGCTGGCCAGCTGACATTAGAAGCCTCTCTGTTTCGTCGCACTCCTGAGGTTTCCCGACCCTCTTCCCAGCCCATTTTTCGTTTGCACTCCCGCGCGATCCTTAGTGAGTCGCCCTGCCGCAACGCAGTCGAGGGCCCTCGCGTTTGTACCGCCGTCAGATTTTCAACCCACCCGCCACCGCCATGTCCTACAATCTCCCCGGCCCATGCTCCGAACCCAACTCTACGCCGACCCCGCGAACCTCTTCTTGCACGATGTCATCCTCGAGGCCTGTCGCAAGTTTCCCAATAAAACCGCGCTGCTCGACGCTTCAATCAATCGCCGCTTCACCTATGCGGAATACGGAGAGACCGTCGAAGCCCTTGCCCGAGGGCTGATCGCTGCCGGCTTCAAACCCGGTGAATCCGTCGCCATCTTCCTCCCCAATTCGTGGGAATTCGCCGCCGCGTACCACGCGACCACACTGGCGGGGGGCTTCCCCACCCTGCTGAACCCGACATATCGCGAGCGCGAAGTACGGTACCAGTTGGAGAATTCCGAAGCTGTCATCCTCATTACCGACGGCGCCGTCCTGGGCGATATCAGTCTGGCGGGATTGCCCAACCTGCGCCGCGTTTACTGCACGCGACAAAGGGGCAGCGGCACGGAAGACTTCTCCGACCTGCTGAAACATGTGACGGTCTCACTACCCAACCCAGGCCGATCGTCCAAGGAGGCGATCGCCGCCCTTCCCTACTCGAGCGGAACAACCGGACTCCCGAAGGGCGTGATGCTCTCGCACTACAACCTCATCGCGAACATTTACCAGCTGATCGCTCCGAACGGCGTGCCCTTGACCAACGCCGACACGATGCTCTGCTTCCTTCCGCTCTACCATATTTATGGCCTCAACGTGGCTCTCAATCCGATCCTTACGCTCGGCGGCCAACTCGTGCTGATGCCGCGCTTCAACGTTCCACAACTTCTGGGCTTACTTGTAGCTGAAGGCGTCACCATGATGCCGGTCGTTCCTCCAGCTTTGAACGCGCTGAACCATGCCGCTGAAGCCGGCACCTTTCCGGCAGGTCACAAAGTTGGATGGGTAAAGTCCGGAGCCGCGCCGCTTGCACCCGAATTGGCTCGCCGTTTTACCGAGCTCACCGGCATTCCCATCAACCAGGGATACGGCATGACCGAAGCTTCCCCCGTCACACACGTGGGCTACGTTCAACCGGAGCTCAACAATCCCGTGTCGATCGGACAGCCGCTGGCGCAAACCGATTGCCGCGTCCTCGATCTGGCTGACCGTGAAGTCGGGACATGCGAACCGGGCGAGCTCGTAATGCGCGGCCCGCAATTCATGTTGGGATACTGGAAAGAACCGCAGGCCACTGCCAGCGTCCTGCGTGACGGATGGTACTGGTCGGGCGACATCGTGAACCGCGACGCCAACAACTTCTTCTACGTGCTCGACCGGCGCAAGGAGATGATCAAGTACAAAGGTTTCCCGGTAGCCCCCGCCGAAGTCGAAGCCGTCTTGATGGAGCATCCAGCCGTTCGCGACTGCGGAGTGGTCGCGCGCCCCAATCCAGAGGCCGGCGAAATTCCCTGCGCCTTCGTCGTGCTGCGTGAAGGCCACAATTCCGACGAGGCCATGAAGAAAGCCCTATGCGGCTTCGTCGCCGACCGCCTCACGCACTACAAGCAGCCCCGCGAAATCCTCTTTGTCGAATCGGTGCCACGCACGCCTTCGGGCAAAATTCTTCGGCGGGAACTCCGAAAAGTCTTTTCCTGATACCGCTTCATAACCGTGGTTTGAATTTTTTCAGTTGTTCGCCCAGGGCGGCGTGACACCCGTCATTCGCGCATAGGCAATCAACTGCCCCATATGCTCGTTGTCGTGAATGATGATCCGCAGGAACATCCCGTCCACCGTCGCATCCCTGTCCGCGATGTGCACCTTGCGCTGCAGGTCTTTCGGCGTCTCGGCGGCGTGCGCTGTCTTGACCGCATCCAGCGAGCGCTTTAGCCACTGGATCACCTCCGGCTTGGACGTCACCGACTTCTCCATCTCACTATTAAGGTCCGCCGGCATCTTTGGTCCAGTGATGCTGAGGAGATAAAAGTTCGCCAGCGCAATGTGCATGTAGACTTCGCTGGTCGAACGCACACCGGCCGCCGGCCGCCACGCAAACTTCTCCGCCGGCGTCGCCTCCGCCAGAGCAATCAATTGGCTGGAGACATGCTTCCACTCGCCGTCGTATCCCTGCCAGATGCCTTCGGGCGCATTCTGCGCAAAGAGTGCCACGGGTGCTCAAAGCAGTCACTAACCATGCAATTCCCGTGCGTATTCTCATGCTGCGTTCTTCTCCTTGCGGTCTTAGACGTTGGGACGAACTTTTTGTCCCGAGGGCCGCATATTTAAGGATGGAACACCTTTAACCGACGCGCCCCCCTCCCGTCAATCTCCGCCCGCGCCCCGAATGCTACACTCGCTCAGGCATGCGGACGGACATTCTCCCTCTATGTGACAAGCATTTCCGCACGATGGAAGCCTGCATCGCCCCCTACAGTTTCGACTACTCCATCGATTTCTTCCGCTGCACCGAGAAGTTCTGCGGCCGCTGTTTCGGCGAGCGCGTAGGCTACGTGAACCCAAAACGCGATGTCCCTCCCGAAATCACTCCCGACCAGCCGCGCTGCGACATGCACGGCCGGCCCATGTTCATCCTGAGCCTCGACCGCCAGCACAACCGCATCACCTACGCGTGCACCGAACCGGGCTGCTCGCAGCGCGTGCTGAAGACCTGACTTCACCAGCGTTCGCGCGCTTGGCGAACTTGAATGCCTGACGAAGTAATCCGCCCGCGCACGAGCACACGGCATCCGTTTAGCAGAATCAGCCGCCTCGTCAATCCCAGGTTAGCGTCCAGAGAACGGAGGCGAAACTGGGGCACCTACTTCGGCGTCGGCGGCGCGAAGGCGATGAACTCCAGCAGCTGACGGGCGATGGCGTCTTCGTCGAGTTCGGCGATGATGGCGTTCTTGTGGGCTCCAGGCTGGCGTCGGAACCCGGGCGAGGGCGGTCGCGTTCCTACCTGGGCTGGTTTCGTCAACGGAGACGCGGGCGAGGGCGCCCGCGCTACATCGACTGGTTTCGTCGTCGCGGGATGGTTTTTTTCCTGTTCTTCTTGTGCTGTGTTTTCTTCGTCGAGGGAGCCTTCGATGTCTTCCGCGTCTTGGTCATCTTCTTCCTGATCTTCTTCGCTCTCCTCTTCTTCCTCTTCTTCAAATTCATCCTGGCACCAGGCGTTGTCGCCGACGGCGTTGTCGGCGACGGAGCGGGGATCGATGACGACGGTCTCGTGGCGATAGGGGTCAAGCTTCATCTGGCGGAGGTTGAGCGAGGCGGTTTGCAGGGCGTAGAGCAGGAGTCCGGCGATTTTTTAATCGAGCTGGCCGGCGAGGATGAGGCGCATGACCTGCATAAGGGCGACCTGAACGGAGTCGGCGTCCTCGAGCACGGGCATGGTGAAACTGAGCGGGGCGGCGGGCTGGGCGTTCAGCTGGATGCGCTGGCCCTGCCAGTTCTTATGAAAGAAACAGAAGCGGCGTCCGCGAAGAGCCGGGGAGCCGCACTGGGTGCCATTGGTTTTGATATGAGTGCAACGAGGGATATGAACGTCGTACGACATGAAAAGTGCTCCATCCCCCTCCCCCACGGTCTCATGGAATGAACGAGATGCGCGAGGAAGGAGGTCAAAATCTTTGAGATGAAAGGGCTTACAGGGAAAATCCTGGGAACAAAGGACATACATCTATAAGATAATTTCATATGTAATCCTTATAGCTAGCTTGCCGGATGATGGAGAGAGAGGTCAAGGATTAAGTGGGGAATTTGCGGGAGTGCGGTTCCGAAATGGGAAGGGAATGTTGGCGAGGGTGAGGAAAGGGCTTGACGGGGTTTGGCAGGGGCCCCTCAATTCCTCAGCTTCCCTTACGGATCGTGACCTAGTTTCGGGCGCCCTAAACGTTCTATTGTCCCGTCCAAAACAGAGAGATTGCCGTCTACGTACTTGCACAAGTCCGATTCGTTTGTGCCAGGGTACAGGGGAGACCAAGTCTCTCCTGTGTCCGAGATCTCTGCCGCAATTTGCGAATACCATTGCTTGAACTGATCTGGATGGCAAGAGTTAAGCAGCGTAAAGCCATAGTCTGCGAGCTCATTGAGGGTCGCAACGTGGTTCCGCGGCTGAGTTACACTCCCCGGCAGCGAGTGGGCCATTCTATTCAACTCCGAAGCCACTCCATGCAGTTGGGCGACGAATACAGACTGGGAGCGAAAGTCTGGGAGTTGAGTAAACAGCACCTCGGAGTATAGATGATCTAGGGAGTGATCCTCGAGTTCAGGAAAGCTCTCGGCAAGCTCCGCTCGTAATTTGGCAGCCGTTGGGAGGTACGTCTTCCGATATCGATCGACTGCCATGGCGGCATGGATTGTCGCCGATGTACTCGCTTGGGTTTGTCGACTTTGATCTTGATCGCTGCTGCTCCGCTTTAAGTCAAGCCGTAATTGACGGAGCTCAGCGAGATAGACCCAGTAAAGGTTGTCGATGCCGGTTGCTATCCTGAAGGCTAGAGCTTTAACTTCGTCCGTGGAGCAGCCGCTGAGGTCGTCGACACGGCATCGCCCTTCGCTTGGCTTGATGCCGTCTGGTTCACGTTTGGACTGGGTGTTCTTTGTTATAGGTGGCCCTGGTGATTTCTCATTAGGCACTGGCGGATAATGGGTCTCTGCCGTTACACCTTCGTGCCTGCGTTTCTTTCCTGTGCCGTCCTTAAACTGACACCTTGTACAATCAACGCGATGAACTGCCTCGTATTATCACGCGATACTCGACCCACCCATAGCAGGATTCCTAGGCTCACTGCAAAGACCACTACGTAGCAGGCGATTTGGAATAAGGGAGGCCTGTCAGCAATGGCGCCCGAACGGCGAAGCGCCAGGAGGATACAGACCACGATTACAGCCATTACGGGAAGAAAAACGGCAGCACCCACTAAGCCGCCAACTATCGAAACGGCCAACAGGAAAAGCGGGTTTTCGACAAAGGCCAGCACCCGCTGCCAACCACCCTCTGCGCTATCAGGGGTTCCCGCTAGAAACTCATTCCAGAACCACTCAATCGTTCTGAGATAGTATGTGAGCATTGCGGGAGGGTTGTCATCGTTTGGCCTCTGTGGTTTAAGTTCCATCATGAAGTATGGGAGAATTGCAGATATTGTATAGGCGGAAGCTTCTCCGGTCGGGATGGCGCCACCTGACCCCAGTCAATCGCACAGAAGGCGATTGGATGTGCCACCCGCCCAGCCGAGGCCAAGCTTATGCGGGGCTGCTTACCCGCGAGAGAGCACTCTGCCAATGCTTTTCTGACACTATGGCTATTTGGCATCGACTTCTATATTCGACTGCTTTTTCGATCTTAATACCGTGAGTTGAGTACTTCCAATCCCTGCTCATCAGAGATCCAATCACGAGGTAGGATGTCTGCAGTCGAACTGACTCCCAGCAAAGACCACCCCGGGCTCCGATTTCCTGCTCGCACAAGCGACGCGGGCCGTAGAGAAACTTTCCGGTTAGAACAAACTCGTTACCATCAAAAACAATGTCCGGTTCGGGCTTGGTCAGCGGAAGGTCGGTCGGCCCGAACGAGAGTGTCTCGTCATCTTGGCGACCCACAATCTGTGTTACCAGTTCGGCGAGGTCCGCACGCTCCTGTTCGTCAGCGACACCATCTTGGTAAATTCGGTCGATTCTTTCAACCAAGGCACTCACGGGCCAGATGTCGGCGATCTCTCGATTTGCGACCAGCCATTTCGCCAGCTGCTCGCACTCGCATTCACTGACGTACTGATCAGCTATGATTCCGCGAAGAAATCCGATAAGTTCGCTTATCGCGCGATTTGCCCGTCGGTTCGCGTTAAAGGCCTGATTTAGAGGCTGTCCGTGGTTATCGGTTGCTGTTTTCATCAGAGTCTTCGTCTCCGACCGCCGCCAGTTCCAAGCCGTTGCGCGTTCGTCGATTCTCTCCGAGTTCTTCGCCCTCGAGAACTGGGATCGCCTCCATTTGATTCCCGATAAACCCTTGCAGCTCGCCGTACATTTCAGCCGTATTCACAATGATGAGATCGAGTTGCTTAGAGCGCTTGGCCCAGCGTTTTGTGGTCTGCCGCTTCTCAGCCTCAAGATCTTCCTTCATGTCTATGAAATTATGCGCAATGGTTTCCACCCGATGCCGGAACTCTGGGCCGGTCGCATATCGGAAGAGGGCCTCAACCACTTCGTTCTTTCCGGCGACCGCCCGCCGCGCCTGAGCCACCTCCATTAGGCCCTGTCGGAGCGCAACAGTCAGGGCGGACACATGCCTACGAGTGGTAATCCACACACCATCCTTAAAGCCAAACCCATCCACCCCCTTGGGCAACACGTCAGACCAATTACAGGGATGTCGGCCTTTGCCGCTCTCTGATCTTCCTTGAGCTTGGTGATCCACCCTTCACCCCAGTTTTTGGTGTTCTTTGCCTCCCAGATAATGAGGCCGGCGACCAAGCCCGTGCGCGAAGTAACTTTGTGAAGAAGGTCCGCGCCCCGAACGCCCTTTGGTACCTCGGAGATTTCATCCAGCGGGTTCTCGTTGCGAAGTGTGCGTTCCAAATCGAGTTCGAGGACCTCTCCTTGAATCTGCTGCGACCCCTGCTCGAGTTTTCTACGTAAATCCTCGTTCATCTTTAACGCCTGGGATAGCCGCAGGTCCTTTTCGGCATCTTTTAGCCGATGCGCCTCATCAGCATCCTTGAGTGCTGTTTCCCTGATCTGGCCTCTCTCCTGCTCCAGTTGTCGTGCAACCTGTAACTCCAAGGCATCCTTTGCAGTCTGCAGCTCACGCTTCGCTTTCAGGAGCTGAAGTTCGCTTTCGCGGGATTTCTTCAGCTCCTTGTCTTTGCTCGCCGCTTCCGTTTGCAGGTCCTGAAGCTGAACCGCCACTTCCGTTCTAGCTACCTGGAGAGCGCTATCGGCGAGCTTCGTCTTTTCGGCCTTTAGGCGAGCCGCTACGCGAGCCTCGAGTTCACTTTCCGCCTGTTGCAGTTTTGATTCCTTGGCGCCCAGTTCCTTCTCTTTTGCTACAAGCTCCTGCTGACGCTGCACTACTTCCTGTTGAACGGCAGCACGTGCCTCATCTGCCAGTTGCCGGTGGAGAGTCTCGGTGATGGGTATCAGCTCGCCGCAATTCGGGCATATAATCCGGTCGTTTGGCATCTTAGTATCCTTCACGATTTCTACTCCTCGTAGTCACCAACACGGCTTCTGCGCCATCGACAACTTATTGCTAGGTATTCCACTAATCCAATGACTAAAGGGGGGGTAGTCAACTATCGCGGTAAGGCTGCTCGATACTATGAATGTGAAGCGCACATCTCCAGATAACGAACGTCATAGACTAGTTGGAAGCCGAAATATCGGCATGCTAGTAGCTTACGAGGTTAGTAACCTTAATGAAGTGCGGATGATCACTGGCTAATGTGACGTGCGGGAACTCGAATTGGACGGGTGAAACTCGGGGATAGAGGGGCCGCTCACCTGGGTAGGCTTCCGCAAAACGGGGCACTTCCCGTCTGATTCCCAGTCTGCACTACGCTCTATCTTTTTCGCATGGCGTCAATCAGCACCAGAGCCTCGTCGCCCATTGATTTGAGTTGGGTGAGGGTTTTGTCTGGGTACGCGGCCTGAGCATCCTTCAGCGCCGTGTCGAATCCTTCGTCGCTAGTCAGGCCCTGACGTAGGTATATAGCTAATAAGGCAAGTTTCACTGCGCGATGATCCAAAATAGGTAGCATGGATCGCCGCCAACATGTCTTGTAGCTATCTGTCTGTAGCTCTTTGGAAACGTTCTGCTCGCAATTCGGGCATACGGCGTAGGGGTCCGCTCCGAAAAGCGCGGCCTCCAAGCGATCTGCCAGTGCACGGTTCGGACGGTACGTCTGCTGGCAGCAGGTGCACTGAAACACGACATCTTGCTTTAGTTTGGCCATAGACTACGGGTCGGTCTTAAGGTCAAAGTCCAGAGTGTGGAAACATCTGCAATCCGCCACGGGACACCGAAGCTCGCCTCCCTTGGAAATATCACTCGTATCGTAGGCGGCCACTATGTGGAGATTAAACGGGTGTTTGCACTGCTTACAATTGCCGTCGGCATCGTCTAAGCTGGGTTTTTCTTTTTCGGTCATGCCCGTCCGGAGTGTACTTCAAACAGCAGGTCCTTCGCTTCGCTCAGGATGACAAGGGGAGACATAGGGACGGGAACATGGGAACAGACGGGACGTTCCCCGCTTTTCTGATCGCAGTTTATGACGAGACCTAGGCACAGACGAAACGTTTCCCAATTTGCTGAAGAGAAAACGTCCCGTCTGTCTGCGGATTCTCTAGGCTTGGGAACTGAGAGGTCGAGTCGTCGGGAGGACTGGCGGGCTCACGCCCGCTGCGCTGGGTGTCGTCCCTGCGGGACTGGCGTTGGTGGGCGAGCTTACCCAGGGCTTACGCCCTGGGCTATCCCTCTGCCGCCGCTGTGCGGCTCGGGTTGAGGCATGGCGTCGGCCAGAGTGGGTCGTGAGCTTCACGCAAACGCAAGGTCCCTCCACTCCGCCATCGCATCGCTCCGGCTCCGGTCGGGATGACAGAGTTGGGGTGGGCAAGGGCCGAGGAAAATGGAAAAGTAATATTCCTCGGAAACTCGGGCAGGAAACTCGGAAGGACAGACGGGACGTTCCCCGTTTTTCTGATCGCGGTTTAAATAAATATGGTGAGCGCTCCGTCTGTCCCCATATTTTCAGATTCGCTGACTCCTCCTCAAACGAAAATTTGAAGATTCCAACATCGCAGGGTGTCTGCCTACCCCACTCAATCGCAAACTGCGCGATTGAATGGAGCACTCGCGCAAAGCAAACAGCAGGTCCTTCGCTGCGCTCAGGATGACAAGACATTTAGAGGACGAGTCGCTCCCGAGGAAAAAACTCGCCCTTTCGAGTAGATCGAGGAAACCCGGGGACGGACGGGACGTTCCCCGTTTTTCTGATCGCGGTTTGAAATATGGTGAACGTTCCGTCCATCGCCATATTTCCCATATTTCCTGAATGCCCAAGAAGGATGGGTCCGTGGAATCCCACGTTTCGAAAGGGGGGGGCGGCGCGAAAGCAAACAGCAGCACGTGGCGCACCCTTTTCCCGTTCCGGGATGAGGTTGCGGCTCGCTTGCGAGATGGTCAATTTCGCACAGACGTCAGAAAGTCACGAGATTTACAAGAGTGGGCAAGCCCTTCACAGGAACTCATCCAGACGCGCAATTCGCCTGTTGCGAGGGCGAAGGAGACATATGAAAACCAGCACGAAAGACAAGATCAAGGGCAAATTCCACGAGGTGGCGGGAACTATCAAAGAAGAGATCGGAAAGGTCACGAATGCCGGCGATTTGAAAGACGAGGGCAAGGCCGAAAAGAAAGAGGGGAAGGTTCAACAGAAGATCGGGGATGCGAAAGAAAAGGTCGCAGACCTGAAAGAACAGCTGACAGACTTGAAGAAAACTGGATAGGCCATTTCGGGCGGGTGGCCCATTCAATCGCGTTTTGTGCGATTGAGTGGGGTGAAGATGCCGCCGCCTCGCCAACGAACAATCGAAGAGTCCAACATCGCAGGCTGTCTGCCTACCCCACTCAATCGCTAACTGCGCGATTGAATGGGGCACTAGCGCAAAGCAAACAGCAGGTCTTTCGCTGCGCTCAGGATGACAAGACATTTAGAGAGGACGAGTCGATCGGGACGAAAATCCCCGCCCAAGCGAAGCTTGGACGGGGCACCCTTTAGAGTTGGTGCGACAGTTAGACCGGGGAACCCGCCCGAGTTTTTTGGGCCGAGATTTATCGAGAATGCAGAATAGAGGCCAACAGGAAAGATAAATCGGCGCGGACGATATCAGCGTCTCCGGCGCGTGTCAACAGGAACCCACTCCGGTCAGGGGTGGTGTCGCGACGGCATGAGGAGAATAGAGAAGTATGCTTTCCGGGCGTAGACTCATCTGTTACTTGTTGAGTTTCGCATTCAAATTCACTTCGGCGCCGGGCAGAATCTTTACTTCGCGTTCCCAGTCGTTGTAACCGGAGGATTTCACGGCCACCTTGTAGGTTCCGGCGTGCAAACTCAAAATTGCAGGCGTGGAACTTACAAAGCTGCCATCCAGAAAGACATCGGCACCATTGGGATCGGAAGAAATCTTCACCGGAACCAGCGCCTGCGCATTCCGGTCAACGGCGGTCAGTTTGTCTTGTTCCAGAGTGACGTTGACGGCCGCGTAGGTCAGCCAGCGACGATCACCAAATTCCACTTCCTGGATGGGCGTGCCCAGAGTCTTTACAACTTGATCGCGCGTCATGCCTGGCTTCAGGTCACCCCCCTTGGTGACGGGTGTGGCAGCCACCGGGGGAGGAGCATTCGCTGCGATCGCGGGTGGGGGCGCCGCGGTGGTGCCTTCCGGAAGGACCCACTGATCGATCACTGAGTAAACCTTCCCCATGTCGCCTTGCGCCAGCGTCTCTGGTGCGAAAAAGAAGTTGACGCTGCACCATACCTGTGAGGGCTTGCCTTTGCCGGGAATCATCCGCGTGCTGAGCAGGCCCAACGTTACAACGTCGGACCCAACATGTGCGGCATTCACGTAGAATTTTTCTCCTCGCGCCAGCACTACTTCCTTGTCACCGGAGGCCACCGTGGACTTGCCGTCCTGAATGACATTCGCCGGCAATCTCCTTCGGTCATGCGAGCCATACAGACCATCCCGCACCAGGAGCACGGTGCCTCCCGCCTTGCGAATGGAGTTTTCCCCGTGTACGCCCATGGGACCGCCGCCCAGGATCGTGAGGCGATATCTCGCCTGCAGGCTGTCTTCCAGTTCCCCTCGTCGCCCCGGATCCTGGCCGAGGGCGGACGACAAGGCGGCGCAAAGAAATAATGGAATCGCAATTCCTTTTTTGAGAGGCATTCTCGGAAGAGTATCAAACGCGCTCGATGCAACCAACACGGCATTCAGGACGGCAAATAAGAAACCCGCCCGATGGGCGGGTTCTGGTTCTCGATCTATTCCAACTAGTTCTTCTTCTCGGATGGAGGAGGAGTGGCGGCGCTTCCTTGATCCTTCTTTTCGTCACCCTCCGGCTTCGCACCGCTATCGCCCTTGGCGTCGGCCTTCGCTTGAATCGACACCAACTCGACTTCAAAAACCAGCGTTGCTCCCGGCGTGATGTCAGGTCCCGCCTGGCGGTCGCCGTAAGCGAGATCGGAAGGAATGAACAGTTGCCAGGTCGATCCGACGGGCATAAGTTGGAGCGCTTCGGTCCAGCCCTTGATAACTCCGCCCACCGGGAACGTCGCCGGCTGACCGCGCTTGTAGGAGCTGTCGAATTCCTTGCCATCAATCAGCGTGCCTTTGTAGTTACAGACGACCGTGTCCGCCGCAGTGGGCTTCGGTCCGGTGCCGGCCTTGATGATCTTGTATTGCAGTCCGCTGGGCAGTGCCACCACACCCTCTTTGGTCTTATTCGCCGCCAGGAAGGCTTCGCCATCTTTCTTATTCTTCTCGGCCTTCTCTTTATTCAGCGCTGCCTGCTTCGCCTGGAGGTCTTTGGTGAGGTCGGTGAGCGTGGCGCGAATTTCCTCATCGGTCATCGCGGACTTGGCGCCTGTCAACGTATCCTTCAGGGCGCGCGTCAGGATGGTGGGGTCGACGTCGATCGAAGACGACTTCAACTTATTGCCCAGGTCCGCACCAATCGCGTAGCTGACTTTGTCCTTCGGGGTGCTTAACGCCGGAGCGGCCGTGGCGGGCTTGGCTGTGCCTGCCTTCGCGGCGCTGCTGGTGGCGGGCTTTTTGGCCGGCGCTTTGGGCGCAGGCGCTGAAGTGGTGGTTTGTCCGTAAGTAAGTGCAATGCTGCCGACGACGAAGGTCGCGAGCAACAACGGCTTGGCGCAGAAAGTCGGGATTCTTAGCATCACTGTCCTATTCTACTGTGCCACGCGCTTGGCGGATATAGCTCGAAAGAGGCCCCCTGGTCGTTCGGAAGAATTCGCAGGGCCGGATCAGTCGCGCGTCAGGTAGTCGTACTGCTGGGCGTTAAGGGGAACAACCGACAGCCGTCCCTGCCGTACCAGGGCTGAATCTGAAAAAAGCTTTTGCCCCTTGATGTCGGCAAGGCTTTTAGGCGCGCTGATCGTCTTGCCAGCCTTGATTTTGATCAGGGGCGTCTTCGCGTCCGAGGTATCGACCGAGACGACTTCGGCCGTGCCGACGGCGCGCTTGTCATCACCGGTGTGGTAAATGACGAGGCGGTCCCCCGGTTGCATAGCCCGCAGATTCTTCACCGCGACCGGATTCGTCACTCCGTCCCAGATCGTGGTCTTGTCGCGCAGCAGACTATCGAACGAGTAAACCGATGGCTCTGTCTTGAGAAGGTAGTTCATAATCGCCTTGCATTCCATGGGATGTCGACAGATATCAGCGACCGGCAAATTCATTGCGGCTTGCCGGAGTCTTTATTCTCCTTGGGAGGCGCGGGTTTCTGACTCTCGGGATGGTCGTCGTAGATGGAATATTGCTTCTGCGGGCGCTTCAGGCGGACGGTGATTTCCTGCTCCGCTTCGGCGATATCATAATCTTCCCCAAAAGTCTGGAAGCCGGGGGCCAGCACCTGCACTCGGAGCTTCCCGTAAGGGACGCCCTCGAAGTGAGTCTTCCCGTCGTTGTCAGTTTTCAATTCGAAGCCGCCCCGGCCCTGCTTCCCTCGCCCATTCACCGGGTGGAGCACCACCGCTGCATTCCGGACCGGCTTGCCACTATCATCCTTCACAATAAGGAAGCTCAGGGCCGCCGTGTCACCCGCAAAAGCTGCCGCCGGCCACAAGGCGCAAACAGCCACTACCACCATTAAGAAATATCTATTCCGCATTGTGCCCACATTCTAAGCAGCGCGGCGCCAACTGTCATCTCGATCCGCCGAAATCCTTGTGTCCGACCAGTCTCCCTGCGACTCCTGCAATACCCGCCGCACTTGACAATCGCCTGCGCAACTTTGTATCATTAGCACTCGCAAGGGATGAGTGCTAACAGACTTCCCTGCCAGCAATCTAACCACAACAAAACACTAAAGATAGTGAAAGGAGTCGGAAAACTATGGCTACCAAGTTTACCCCCCTGCACGACCGAATTCTAGTTCGCAGGGTAGAAGAAGCCGATACCACCCGGGGCGGAATCATCATTCCGGATTCGGCAAAGGATAAGCCGCAGGAGGGCGAAATCATCGCCGTCGGGCGCGGCAAGAGCAATGACGAAGGCAAGGTGTTTCCTCTGGCGGTGAAAGAGGGAGACCGGGTGCTGTTCGGGAAGTATTCCGGGACCGAGATCAAGATTGATGGAGAGGACTTCATCATCATGCGGGAAGAGGAAGTGCTGGGAATTCTGTCGGGCGCGACCTCTGGTGCGAGCAAGAAGGAACTGGCCGGCTCGCGGAAGTAGGGCTTGGTCGTTGGTCGTTGGCTGATGGCTTGTAGCTAGTGGCTTGGCGACTTTGGCTAATGGATCGGGTCGGGGTGAGGTCGCAGCGGAATTTCCTGAGACCTGACACCTGTGACCTGAGACCTAGATTTTTAGACATTCGAATCACTTACAAATTCAGGAGACGAAGCAATGGCAAAGCAGATTGTTCATGGCGAGGAGTCGCGGCAGGCGATCCTGCGCGGCGTTAACTTACTCGCGGATGCGGTAAAGGTCACGCTCGGTCCGAAGGGCCGCAACGTGGTTATCGAGAAGAAGTTCGGTTCGCCGACCATCACCAAGGATGGCGTCACCGTGGCGAAAGAAATCGAGCTGAAGGATTCGCTCGAGAACATGGGCGCACAGATGGTGCGCGAAGTCGCTTCCAAGACGTCCGACGTCGCGGGCGACGGCACCACCACTGCTACCGTTCTGGCGCAGGCGATTTATCGCGAAGGCGTGAAGACGGTTGCTGCGGGCGCGAACCCGATGGCGCTCAAGCGGGGCATCGAGAAGGCGATCGCTGTGATCGCGGGCGACATCGACAAGAAGACCGGCGAGCGCGGCAAGGGCAAGCTGGACGAGTTCTCCAAGCCGGTGACGGGCGACATGATTGCCCAGGTCGGCACAATCTCGGCCAACAACGATGAGACCATCGGCAAGATCATTGCCGAGGCAATGAAGAAGGTCGGCAAGGACGGCGTCATCACCGTCGAAGAGTCCAAGACGCTCGAGACGCAGTTGGAAGTGGTCGAAGGCATGCAGTTCGATCGCGGCTACCTCTCTCCCTATTTCGTTACCGATCCGGAGCGGATGGAAGCCAGCCTCGAGAACGCCTACATCTTGATCCACGAAAAGAAGATCAGCTCGATGAAGGACCTGCTCCCGCTGCTGGAACAGATTGCCAAGAGCGGCAAGCCGTTGCTGATCGTGGCCGAAGACGTGGAAGGCGAAGCGCTCGCCACGCTAGTGGTCAACAAGCTGCGCGGGACCTTGCAGGTGTGCGCGGTGAAGGCGCCGGGCTTCGGCGATCGCCGCAAGGCCATGCTGCAGGATATCGCCATTCTGACCGGCGGCAAGGCCATCACGGAAGATCTCGGGATCAAACTCGAGAACGTGCAGGTCTCTGACCTGGGCCAGGCCAAGAAGCTCACCGTCGACAAGGACAACACCACCATCGTCGAAGGCAAGGGCAAGCATGCCGAGATTGAAGGCCGGGTGAAGGAGATTCGCGGCCAGATCGACAAAACCACCTCGGACTACGACCGCGAGAAGTTGCAGGAGCGGTTGGCGAAGCTGGTGGGCGGTGTGGCGGTGATCAAAGTGGGCGCGGCCACCGAGACGGAAATGAAAGAGAAGAAGGCTCGGGTGGAAGACGCCATGCACGCGACCCGGGCGGCGGTGGAAGAGGGCATCGTGCCGGGTGGCGGAGTGGCGCTGGCGCGCTGCATCGCGGCCATCGACAAGCTGAAGGTGGAGGGCGACGAGCAGATCGGCGTCAACATCGTGAAGCGGGCGCTGGAAGAGCCGCTGCGCCAGATCGTGGGCAACGCCGGCGAAGAAGGTGCGGTGATCCTTGGCAAGGTGCTGGAATCAAAGGACTCGAACTACGGCTACAACGCGTTGACCAACGAATTCGAAGACCTGGTCAAGGCGGGAGTGCTGGATCCGACCAAAGTGGTGCGGACCGCGCTGCAGAATGCGGGCTCGATCGCGTCCTTGATGCTGACCACCGAAGCGCTGGTGTCGGAACTGCCGGAAGAGAAGAAAGCTCCGGCGGGCGGCGGCGGACACGGCGGCGGCATGGGAGACATGTACTAAGCTAGCTACGAGCTTTGAGCTACGAGCAAACTAAAGCCCCGCTCGGGTGAGCGGGGCCTTTTTGTTGTTCAATTCCGACGAGAATAATTCATTCGCTGAAACCGGGAAACGTCCCGTCTGTTCCCGGGTGTCCAAGAAAATCCCCAGAGTGAGAGGACCGTGGACTCCCACGTTTCGAAAACCGCGAAACGTGGGGCACCCCCGCTTAATCTGGGCCACCCGCCGCATACTGCCTCTCAGATGTGGGCCACCCATCGTAACCCCGCTCAATCGCAGAGTGCGCGATTGAATCGGGCACCCTCAAGTTTTTACCCGGGCCACCCCGCCTGAATGCAGCGTTCGCGTTGCTCGATGAATGCTCTTGTCTACTGGATTCTCGTGACCAACAAAGTTTGGGTGGCGGGCATCAGAGGGAATACGAATGGCGTTCCCTGGCGAGGGCAAAGCAGCGAGGCCAAACATGTCCGATTCAATGCTGACCACGACCGAGCAAATCAACTCGATCTGGGACCTGGGCGGGCTGAGTTGGAAGGAACTCGCGCGGCGAGTGTGGGGCGGGATCAATCAAAATGATCTGCTGAATCGCGGTTACGAACTGGCCTATAACTTTCTGCTCGCCGTGTTTCCCTTGTTGCTTTTTCTGCTTGCGTTGTTTGGGCTTTTTTCGCAAAGTGGGCGGCTGCGCGGAGATATGTTTTTTTACCTGCAGCAGGTTCTTCCTCCGGCGGCATACAGCGTGTTGGTGGATACCTTGCGGGAGATAACTCAGGATTCGACGGGGGGCAAGCTGACTTTCGGGCTGCTGTTTGCCTTGTATGCAGGGTCAGGCGGAATGACGCAATTAATGTCGACGCTGAACGCGGCTTACGAAGTGCATGAAGGGCGTTCGTGGATCAGGGTGCACCTGATTTCCATCGCTCTGACGATTTCGATGTCGATCCTTGTCATTGCGGCGCTGTTCCTGGTGCTGGGCGGAGGGGCGGTGTTGCAGTACCTGGGGCAGATCCTGGGGTTGAGTTCTGCGGTGCTGGTGGTGGCGAAGATATTCCAGTGGGCGTTGGCGCTGGCTTTCGTCGTGCTTGCATTCGCGGTGATCTACTACTTCGCGCCTGACGTGAAAGAGCAGCACTGGTACTGGATCACGCCCGGATCGGTAATCGGCGTCCTGATCTGGGCGGCGGCCTCGGCAGGACTGCGCGCGTATCTTCATTTTTTCAATACCTACAGCAGGACCTATGGATCGCTGGGCGCGGTGATGATCCTGATGTTGTGGTTTTACATCACGGGCCTGGCTTTTCTGATGGGCGGACAGATCAACTCAACCATCGAGCATGCCGCGGCGGAGCAAGGGCATCCGGAAGCGAAAGCGCCCGGACAGAAGGCGGCTTAGGCTGCGGCGAAGCTAGAAGATTTCACCTACAGGGACTCCTGTGTTTTCAGTCATCGGCGAGGATGGACGCGGGATTTCTTCGAAAACCGGGCGCGATGGATTCATCAAACTACTATAGTAGAGATGAGCGGGCGCGTCTCCGCGGGAGGGTGTCATGCGCAAGGTACTTATCGGCGTGGGTGTTCTTATTGTTCTGGTAGTTGCAGGCCTCCTGATTTTTGTGGCGACTTTCGACGTCAATCAATATCGCGGATCCATACAATCGCAAATGGAAAAAAGGCTGGACCGGAAGGTGACGCTGGGGGATATGCACCTCAGCCTATTCCCGCCTCGGTTTCGTGTGCAGAATGTGCAAATCAGCGACGATTCGAAATTCAGCGAAGCGCCGTTTGTGAAGGCGCAGGAGCTGAATGTATCTGTTCAGCTCCTGCCGCTCTTGCACAAAGACGTGGAGATCGACTCGCTGAATCTCGAGCGGCCGGTGGTGAACCTGATTAAGAACAGCGCGGGTGTCTGGAACTTTGATTCGATCGGACAGGGGACCAATACTCCACAAACCAGCTCGTCCGGGCAGTCATTTACGCTGGGCGCGCTAACCATCACCGATGGCCAGCTTTCGATTCTCGATCAGGCGAAGGGCAAGGCGCCTTCGGTGTATGACCACATCGACGTGGCGCTCAAGAATTTTTCGCCGGCGAAGCCGTTTAGCGTGGATGCATCGGTGCGACTGGCCGGGTCGTCGCAAGAAGCAAAGCTAAGCGGCGAAGGCGGGCCGATCGTGAATGGGAATCCGGTGGCAACTCCGTTTCATGGGACGCTCAGCCTGAAGCAGATTGGGCTAAGCGATTTCGCGAAGTTCATGAACTCGCCCGCCCTCGAAGGAACCGATGGAACCATCACGGGGGAGACCAAGATCAACAGCCAGTCGGGCAAGTTGACGGCACAGGGACAAACTGAGATCAAGAATCCCAAGGTGCACGGGATGGAATTGGGCTTCCCGATTACAGCTCAGTACGATCTGACCGATGATTCCACGAGCGAACTGCTCACGATTCAGAGCCTGCTGCTGAAGCTGGGCACCACACCGGTGGAATTGAGCGGGACGGTGAATGCGAAGCCGACTCCGGCAATCCTTAATATAAGGGCGAAAGCTACGAATATTTCGATTGCGGAGGCGGCGAAGCTGGCAGCCGCATCGGGCGTGGCTTTGTCGCAAGGCACGACAGCGACTGGCAATGTGAGCGCGAACATCGAGGCACGCGGGCCTGCTGACAAGCCAGCTCTGACCGGGACCATTAACGGGAGCAATATCCAGCTGAGCGGTAAAAACATTGCGCAGCCCGTGCAAATCCCCTCGGTGAATTTGAATTTGACCCCTGCGCAGGTGCAGTCGAATGCGTTCAATGTGACGTCGGGCGGAACGACATTGAATACGCAATTCACGGTGCGGAACTACACGGCGGCCAATCCGACGGTGGATGCCACGGTGCGGGCGCCCAACGCGCAGCTTCCGGCGATTCTTGCGATGGCTAAAGCCTACGGCGTGACGTCGCTCGACAAGGTGAGCGGCGAGGGCACGATGAACCTGAACATGAAGGTGTCAGGGACGGTGAAGTCGCTGAGTTCGAACGAAATCATGCGTGCGTTGAACGGAACGGCAGATCTCAACTTCAACAATGTGAAGTATTCGGGCGCCAACATGAGCCACGAGCTTTCGACGATTGCGGGGTTCCTGAATCCGAATGCCGGGTCGCAATCGACCTCGGGCGTGACCAATATTTCGAAGATGACGGGCAACATCGTGGTTAAAAGCGGAATTGCGCAGACCAATAACCTGAATGCGGTTCTGGATATCGGCAACGTAGGCGCAGTAGGCACGGCGAACCTGGTGGACCAGACGCTGAACCTGCGAGTGACGGCCGTGCTTTCGCAGGCTGCCTCGCAGAAAGCCGGCGGAAACAGCGTGGGCGGATTTATGCAAACCGCGCTGGCGAATAGTCAAGGTGAGCTGGTGGTTCCGGCGATCGTGACCGGAACATTCTCCAACCCGAAGTTCGCGCCCGACATGCAACAGATCGCGCAGATGAAGCTGAAAGGTATGGTGCCGAATCTGCAGAATCCCGGGTCACTGGCGGGAGCATTGCAGGGTTTGCTGGGCGGGCCGAAGACTGCCCCGTCGGGAACGCAGCCGCAGAACGCAGCAACAGCAGCAACCGCAGAATCCTCTGGATCAAGTGATCGGGCTTTTCGGGAAGAAGAAGAAACCGCAGAATTAACTGGGACGCGGCTTGAAGTGATAGACGACATCCTGCTTGGAGGGGATGGGTACTCCGTCGCGGGTGGCCGGATGGAAGCGCCAGCTTTCCAGCGCGGCCAGGACCTTGGCGTCGATGGCCGGGCCCATGCTGCGCATAACGGCTTTGCTGACGATCGCGCCACTCTCGTCAATCGTAATTTCGACAACGACATTGCCTTCTGAAATGCCCGTCAGGTCCTCTGGATTCACCCTCGGTTCAGAGGTGACAGCGGGCAGTGCGGGGCGAATTTCCTCACCGCCGGAAGCACCCTCCGACAAAGAGCCGTACGGGGAGCCGGCAGTGGGAGCAGGGTCGGCGGAGGCCGTTTCAGTTCGGCTGGCTTCCTCGACGGGCGAGTTTTTGGCCTCAGTGCGCTGGGGCTTCCGCCAGACAAGTGGATGCTTGGGCGCGGCATCTTTCTCGCTCGTGGTGAGTTCGGAGGTGCCCTTTGCCCAATAAAGATGAGTCACGGTCGTTCCGTGGACACCGCCCAAGGTGGCCGCGGGCGCTACGAAGATCGGCGTCCTTCCGCGCAACAGCAACATAAGCAAGATAACGTGGATGGCGATCGCGACTGGGAGCGGGCGGCGGGGCTTCCAGGTTTCCGCGACGCTGCTCTGGGTAAAGATGTCCGAGGGTTCGGGCATGAGGGCTTAGACGTACCGCAAAGGAAAGCGTCGCATGGACCGGAGGCGAAATCCAGCATCTTTTTCGGGTTTACTGGACTGCGAAAGAACGGGTTACCACTGAGGACACAGGGGGCACCGAGGAAGCGTGGGTTACTCAACTCAGGCCTCTGTGATCTTAGTGTTCTCCGTGGTTAGGTATTTTTGCAGGGCAGCCCGGGAGGGACACTCAAGGACATTGGCCTCCAGGGATGTACTAGCAATTTCGCATACGAAGCAGCGGTTTGCTACGGTGAGGATAGTAAGTTCAGGTTTGGCGGGATGACCGCTCGAGGGACTCCCAGCATGAGCACGAACTGACTATTCAAATCACGTACCTCGAGGGGGATTTTGATGTTGTTTCTGGGTGTCTTTTTTCTTGGACTTTGGTTGGCTGGGCTGGTGACTTCCTACACGATGGGAGGCTTCATTCATGCCCTGCTGATTCTGGCGGTGATGGCCCTGCTCAGCTGCCTTATTCGCGGCGGAAACTCCCGCCGCCTTGCCGAATTGACTGCGTCCGGCGAACATTCTTTAAATCAGAATTCGTAGACTTCCCTTCTGGGCGACATCTTTTGCCCGCTGTTCGCGGGACCTTCTGCTACAGCCAGCAGGGGTTCCCGCGTCTTGGAATCCGACTTTCTTTCCTTCCGCTTGCATCCCGCCACCCCCCTGAACTACCGGGCTTTTCTACGGTAAAACCCCTATAGCCGTTCCGCGGCCGAAACTGGAATTATGCCGAGTCTGGCCTCTCGTCGTTACTTCACAGCAAAGAAAGCTTGATGGGCATCGACCGAATCATGAAATCGCAACGTGTGCTGTGTGTGGATGACGATCCGGAGACTTTAGAACTCCGCATACGCCTGCTGGAACACGGCGGATACTCGGTGGTCACGGCCGTCTCCGGGCAGGAGGCGCTACAGGCGCTGGCCGACGGAACTTCCGTGGACCTGGTGCTGCTCGACTACCTGATGCCCGGGATGAACGGGGATGAACTGGCGGAACAACTGCGCCAGCGATACCCCCATTTGCCGTTAGTGGTGGTGTCGGCGGTCGGGCAACTTCCCACTGGTCTCCTGAAGAATGTGAATGCCAGTGTTCAGAAGGGACAGGATCCGGAAGCGCTGCTGCGCACGATCGCGTCGGTTCTGGCTCATCCGCAAGAGCGTGCGAAACCGGCGCCCACGCAGACCTCCGAAAGAAAGACTGTGCTGTGCGTGGAGGATGAGAAGGTTCAATTGAAACTGCGCAAGATGCTGCTGGAGTCGGCAGGCTTCGATGTGCTCGAGGCGCAATCGGCTCGAACTGCCATGGAGATCTTCCGCTCGTCGCACGTGGATGCGGTGGTGATGGACTACTGGCTTTCAGGACAGAATGGCACGGCGCTGGCAGAGGAAATGAAGGGGATGCGGCCGAGAATTCCGATCGTGATGCTATCGGGCTTTACGTCGTTGCCGGGCGAAGAAACGATCGTCGACTCCTGGATGCGCAAGGCGGAAGTCGAGCCGGAGGATTTGATCAACGAGATTACCAAACTGATCGCGCTTCGCGGCGCATCGCGACAGGCCGAACACTCTTAATGAAAAAACCATCCCTGGCACGCCCGCCGGTGCGATGTACAAAGAAGGTCACCGGTTCCTGGTTCACTTTCCTGCTTACAATTGGCTCCTTCGTGTCAATTCTGTTTGGCGTGCAGACTCGCGCTGAAACTCCCTCGTCGGTTCTCGACAATGACAACCCGGTCAAGCAGCTCAGTTTGCAGCAGCTGAGTGAAGTGGAAGTGACTACGGCGTCGAAGGCGCCTGAACAAGTATGGAAGACGCCAGCCGCCATCTTTGTCATTACGCAGGATGACATCGAACGAGCGGGAGCGACAAGCATTCCCGATGCTTTGCGGCTGGCGCCCGGCGTAGAGGTCGCCCAGATCAGCAGCGGCAAGTGGTCGATCGGGATAAGGGGCTTCGGCAGCCGGCTGTCGCGCGATGTACTGGTGTTGATCGATGGGCGGACGGTTTACACGACTTTGCTGGCCGGCACTTACTGGGAAGTGCAGAACGTTGTTCTGGAGGATGTAGAGCGGATCGAGGTGATTCGCGGCCCGGGGGGAACGATCTGGGGGCCAAACGCCGTCAACGGTGTGATCAATATCATCACCAAAAGCAGCAAGGATACGCACGGGATTATGGTCAGCGCGGGCGGTGGAAGCGTGAATCGTGGATTTCTGAACGCGCGGTATGGAGGGGGCAAGGGCACGTTCAATTATCGAATTTATGGAATGGGATTTGACCGAGGGCCGCAATTTCATCTGAATGGCGACCACTACGACGAATGGCGAGCGGCCCAAGCGGGGTTCCGCCTGGATTTTGCGCGAGGCGAGCAGGACGCATTCACGGTGCAAGGGGACATCTACGACGAGGGTGCCGGGGAGAGTGTAACGGCTACGAGTTACACGCCGCCCTTTACGCAGAACCTCAGTGGAACGGCACGACTGTCGGGAGGCAACATCCTGGCACGGTGGGAGCGAACGCAGGACGAAGGAAAAGGGTTCGAGGTTCAGTTCTACTACGACCGCACCAACCGCCACGAACCGAACTTCACCGACGTGCGCGACACCTTCGACGTGGATTTTCTGGATCGCTTCCGCTTGCCGGGACGACAGCAGATTTCGTTGGGTTTCGGAGCACGTTTCAGCATGGGCGCCAATCCCACCGTTGTTTCCGGTCTTTTCTTTATTCCGGAAAAGAGGACAGACCAGCTTTTCACCGGGTTCTTTGAGGACAACATTGGGTTAGTACGCGACCGGCTTTCGCTTTCGGTCGGCACAAAGCTGCTGAACACGAATTACACCGGGACGGAGTGGCAGCCGAGTGCGAGGCTGCTGTGGACCCGCACTTCCCGGCAAACTTTCTGGGCATCGTTCACACATGCGGTGAGGACGCCATCGGCAGCCGAACGGGCGTTCTACTTAACCGGGTTCATTGGTGTTCAGCCGAACGGCATGCCTTTTTTTGCCCGCTTCAACGCAAATCCAAATTTCGGGTCAGAGCAGCTGAACGGGTATGAACTGGGATATCGGCAGCTGTACGGCAAGAAAGCGTTCGTCGACGTGGCAGCGTTTTATAACCGGTATAACAGTCTTTTCAGCGAGGACATAATCGGCGCGCCGTTTGTGGAGGACTCTCCCGCTCCTACGCATCTTCTGCTGCCCGCGGAATTTGGAAACGGACTTCATGGGACTACCAAGGGAGTGGAGATTGCGCCCGAGTGGCGACCGTTTTCTTTGCTGCGTTTGCGGACGTCCTATGCGTTTCTGCAAATGCGGATCAAGAAGAATGCGAACTCCCTGGACATTGGAAGCGGGCCGTCGATCGAGGGTTCGAGTCCGCGGCACCAGGTCACGGCGCAGGCTGCGGTAAATTTCAGTAAGACTTTGAATTTCGACCTGACTTATCGATACGTCAGCGCATTGTCGGCACTAAAGATCCCGTCCTATTCGACCGCGGACGCGCGGCTGGGATGGTGGGTGCTGCCGTCGGTCGAGTTGTCGGTGGTCGGGCAGAACCTGCTGCAGCCGCATCATTTCGAGTTCGCGAGCGATCCGGGACCAAACGTGGGGATCAAGCGAAGCGTATACGGAAAAATTACCTGGCAACGATGATCATGGTCATGAGGGTCGCAGACTTTTCCAGGCGATTCCTTTTTCGCAAGATTCGACCGAAGCGCGCGCAGCGGAAGCTTGCGCTTGCGGGACTGTTGCTCATCGGCGCGAATCTGGCCCCGGCCCAGCCCACTCGTCCTACCGAGTCTGAAGTAGAAGCAGCTTACCTGTACAACTTCGGGAAGTTCGTGACTTGGCCCGCTGACCGCTCCGCCGCAAACCATCCTTTCGAAATCTGCATTATTGGGAAAGATCCGTTCGGGAAGGTACTTGACGCGACGGTTGCGGGAGAGCGAATTGGGGGCCGAACCATTTCCATCCGGAGACTCGGCCAGGTGCAGGAGGCGGGAACGTGCAGCATCCTGTTTGTAAGTTCTTCGGAAGAAGGCCGCCTGCGCACCATTCTCGATTCCGCGCACCATTTTCATGCTGTGACCGTAAGCGACGTGAAGCATTTCGCCGAGCGGGGTGGAGTCATCGGGCTAGTCGTGAAGCAGGACCGCGTGCGCTTTGAAGTCAACCGGGCTGCCGCGGAACGGTGCCACGTCCAACTCAGTTCCGAATTGTTGAAAGTCGCAATCAAGGTGATCGACAAGGAACCGAATAGGTAGATGAGCACGGTCCACAAGAGTTCGATTCTGAAACGCCTCACGATCATGAACATGCTCGTGAGTACCGTGGCGCTGTTGCTGGCGTGTACCGGTTTCTTTGCGTATGACCAGGTAACCTTCCGGCAAGACATGGTGCGAACCCTGTCTGCGCAGGCGCAACTTGTGGGGTCGGCGAGCGTTTCGGCCATCGTGTTTGACGACCCGGACACGGCAGCGGCCACGCTTTCCGCACTGAAGAACGCGCAGAACATCACCTCGGCGGCGATCTTCGAACTGAACCAAAAGCCACTCGCGCAATATTCGCGAGATGCCGTGGACGAGCCGGCGAGCATGCCGCGATTTTCGCCGGACCACCTGGAGGAACACTGGTTCCAGGGGCGGCAGCTCACTCTGGTACGGCAGATTATTTCGGATGGCAAAGCGATTGGATTTGTCTATTTGCGCGCTGATCTTAAAGAAATAGATCAGAGGTTAATGCGATATATTTTGATCGCGCTGGCAGTGTTGCTGATCTCCTTGTTGGCGGCGATTCTGGTGTCTTCAAGGTTCCGCAAGTCGGTGGCACAGCCGATCGTGGAGTTGTCGGAAACGGCACAACGCGTGACGCGCGATAAGGACTACCGCATCCGCATGGCTCCGCCAGCGCAGAGGGATGAAGTAGCGGCGCTGGTCGATTCGTTCAACGAGATGCTCAAGGAACTGCAGAAGTCGCATGAGGAATTGGAACATCGCGTCCAGGAACGGACTCGCGAGCTGGTGGCGGCCAATCGAGAATTGGAAGTGTTTTCCTATTCCGTATCGCACGACTTGCGCGGTCCGCTGGATTCACTGAATGGTTTCAGCTATCTGCTTCTCAAGCAGCATGGGGCGGAGCTGGATGATCAGGCGCGCGAACTGATTCAGCATATTCGGGAAAGTGGCAAACGCATGACGGAGTTGATTGATGACCTGTTGAACCTGTCGCGGATCACTACCAGCACGATGCGTTTGGAGCGGGTCGACCTTGGGGCTATTGCACGCGACTTTATGGAAGAACTGCGCCAGGCAGAGCCTGAGCGGAAAGTGGAGTTTGTCACTTCGTTGAATGGAGAGGCATATGGAGATCCGCACCTTCTGCGTATTGTGATCGAGAATCTTCTGCGCAACGCGTGGAAATACACGTCGCACCATCAACAGGCGCGAATCGAATTTGGACAATCCGAAGAAGGCGGACAAATCAGCTACTTTGTGAAAGACGACGGGAGTGGCTTCGATCCGAAGGCGACGATCCGTTTGTTCAAGCCGTTCCAGCGTCTTCACTCATCCAATGAGTTTCCGGGTAATGGGATCGGGCTGGCGACGGTTCGACGGATCATCCAGCGACACGGTGGAGAAGTCTGGGCGAAGGGGGCGGTTGAAAAAGGAGCCACTTTTTATTTCACGCTAGGAACGTCAAGCATGACCAGCGACCTGTAGATCCGGGAAATCGATACCGGTCTCACAGCGGCCGTGGTTCCAGAAGACTCCCTGGCCAGATATTCTGACTTGAAGAGCCGAAGAGCCGGGGGCGAAACTGGCAGACGCACGGGACTTAAAAGCCTAGGGACTTACTACGGTTACACATTAAAACTTCGCTCGACGCCGTTGCAATTAACGGATCGCGACCGAAGAAGAGAAAGTCAAAAGAAGCTCGCTTGACGGATGTAGCATGAAGAATGCCCTTTCCGGCGGAACCGGCTGACCATGAAACGGATGTGTAAAATCGGGCAACGTGCCCTATCATGAGCAAGACAGCCGCGCGCGGGCGTGGCGGAATGGCATACGCAGCGGACTTAAGGAAAACTTGAGTGCTCGTCTGGGAAACCGGCGATGCAGAACTGCTCAAATTCGGGGAAACCTTAAATGGCAATCCCGAGCCAAGCCTGGCGGGAAAGTCAGCCGGGAAGGTGTAGAGACTAGACGGGCAGCACCTAAGCTCCGGAGCTTCCGGAGGAGGGTGAAGGGATAGTCCAGACCGCAAACCCGAAGTGGCCCTCCGACGGGGTTACCTCCGGGCGGCGAAAGCCGTAGACGGTATGAAAATCCGCAGGGCTTAAACGGCCCATGAGGGTTCAAGTCCCTCCGCCCGCACCAAGCATCGGCAGGATCCGGCTACGCCAACAAATTGGGCTGGAGAACTGGATTGCCGTTTTGGTGTCGCACACCTGCTCACAATCCTCTCCGATTAGGTCCACCGTCCCCTTTCGGCCACAACTCGGCCCCGGAATCTCTTTGCCCTTCGATTCATGGCCAGGGGGCTGGCAGAGTTTTCCCGGAATCTCGAGCTGGGCGAGAACTGGTCCTATACTATTGACAATTAAGGCAGATAGGGGCAGAATGCCATGGCTGAGCTAATGTAAGCCGTCCCCCCTATAGTCCCAGCCAGTTGTTTTTCCGTCCCAGTCAGTTAGTTGGCCGTCCCAATAAAATTCGAAGGCTCCCAGTCCTTCGATTAAAGGAATTAAGACATGCCCTGTCACCGTTGCGCGCGCGTCGTGCTGCCCGGAAGGTGGTTCTTACCCTGTGTGGATTCACGTTGCTTTTAGTGATTGGGTTTAGGAAACCCGGGTTTGCGCAAACGAATCAGCCGTTGAATTTCGAAAACAACTATTTTGTAACCGGCGATTACGTCGTCTCGGGCGTGGGCCTGCGCGGGCTTGGGGTGAACGGTTTTGCCAAGCAACAGTTCACCATGCCGGATGCGAACTCGGTTCCTGCCACGGGCGTTCCTCCCGGGCCGACATTGTCGCAGCTTTCCTCTACTGGGAAACAGTTGAAAGTTCGCAGACAACGTTAGCGGGGCAAAACGGATTCTTCCGACCGGTATTTGGTGTGATAGGTTTCGGCGGCTTTATCCATCTGACCTAGTCCCTGTTGCGCCTCCGCGAGAGCGAGATAGGCCTGGGAGGAAGGATTAAGTTTCAGCGCAGTCTGCGCTTCCCGTTCGCCGGTAGTGAAATCCCCATCGTAGGAGCTGTAAAACGACAGGACCACCCGTTGTACGGCGCCTTTCGGAACAATTTCGACTGCCCGCCTGGCCGCCGTGACTGCTTCGGGGATTCTGCGCACACTTAAATAACAGGCGGCGATATTGGCCCATGCTGAATCGTCGGCGGGAAAGCGTTTGACGAGTTCGCCGTATTCTTCAATGCATTTGGGATAATTTGACGTCGCGAAATAGTAAAGGCCACGCACCCGGTAGCGTTCCCGCTCCGTCATACGGTCCACGTGTGCCATCGCCAGTTTCACATACTTCTCCGCATCCTGTGTTTTGCCAAGATTTCCATACGCCGAGGCCATTCCCCCATAGGCACGCGCAAAGTTCGGGTCCAGGGCGATGGCATTGGAAAAAGACTGGATGGCTTGCTCCGAATTCCCAGCCAACAACTGCCCCATCGCAATTCCATACTGATGCACAGCTGGCAAGGACGAGGTGGTGAAAGCTCCAGCGACCTCCGCGAGCTGCGCCGACTCGGATGTAGTATCGCCAAGCGCCTTGCGAATCGGAGCCGCGACTTTGGGAATATTGAGCAGGAGTTCGTCCTTGTTCGCAGCATTGGCATCTGCGGTGCTGAGGATCTTTCCGGTGACCGCATCGACCGCTTTCACCGACACCGTGTAACCGCCGCCCCGGTTACTCAAAGAACCAGTCAGGACCACCGGAACACCCTCGTTAACAGCAACCAGTCGGGCGGCATTTTCATCCAGCTTGCCGGTAGCATTGGGCAGCTTGGAGGCCAACTGCCGGGCGGTGCCCCGGTTGTAGGCGTTGATGAAACTCGCCCCCTCCAGAGCGACGTTGAGCATCGGTTCGAGGGTGTCATCGAACAAGCTGTCATGCGTATTGTTCTCGAAATCCGCTACCAGCACTGAAACCGGGGCGTGAGGAATGGCGCCTGTGGGTTTAAGAAGCTTATTTCGAAAGAGGAAACCCGTGACGGCGAGAACAAGCACCGTCGTGACGGCGCCTACCAAGGGCCATGGAATATCCCTTGCCCATGGTCGTACATCGGGGAAATGCAAAGCCGCAGCTGCGCCCTTTTCCTGCCACTTGTCCAGGGCGGCGAGAGCTTCGTCAGCGCTCTGGTACCGCAACTCAGGTTCGATCTCCAGACATTTAGCCACGATCGAAGTGAGGGACCGAGGAATCGCATCATTATGGGTTGAAACCGGGGCTGCCTGCTCGCGACTACGTTTGAGAAGACTCGCTACCGCACTATCGGCCTCGTATGGCATTTTGCCGGTGAGCAGCTCGTAAAAAATCAAGCCCACCGTGAAGATGTCGGAGCGCGCATCCAGGCTCTTGGCCAGCGCTTGCTCTGGCGACATATATTCCATGGTGCCGACCAACATGCCGGTCCGCGTCATTCCGTCACTGGCAACGGTACGCGCGAGACCGAAGTCCATGACCACGACGCGCCCCGTGGCATCCTGCATGATGTTGCCCGGCTTCAAGTCACGATGGATGATGCCCTCGCGGTGAGCAGCGGCCAGGCCGCTGAACACCTGGACAATGATGTCGACCGCTTCGTTGACTCCAAGCCTTCCTTGTCCTTTGAGCGCATGGCGCAGGTCTTTGCCATCCACATAGTCCATGGTGATGAACTTCAGACCCTCTGCATCCCCCAGGTCTTATATGCGCACGACGTTGCGATGAGTCACCTTGCTCGACAGCAGGATCTCTTGCTTGAAGCGCTGCAAAATATCGGGATTGGATGCCAGTTCGGGTCGGATAACCTTCAAGGCCACGAGCCGATCGAGTTCTCGATCTTTGGCCTTGTAGACCGCGCCCATGCCACCTTCGCCCAAGACTGCCAGGATTTCATAACGTTCGCCGATCACCATGCCAGGCATGAGCTCGAATTGAAGGCGACGGGTCTGTGCACCGCGGGTGTGGATCCCGCCGACGGGTGGGTTTACGGGACTGCTCAGGTCCACAACTGTGGGAGAATCGGCGTCCGACGAAGCTGAGAGCAAGTCTGAAACCGGGGTCGAATCCACCAGAGTGGGCGAATCCGAACTGTCAGGAACGGGTTGTTCGCCTGAAGGTGCGCCGCCTATCGCCACTTTACCGTCCGAAGACGAAGAACCGCCGTCACCAGGTCGAGAAGGATTATTCAGTACCATACCGTGCCGCAGGCCGTGTCCTCAAAATGAAACACGGATCGGGGGTTTGAGGGAGGTGTGTAATGCGGGAAAGTATACAACGGTACGTTAATAACCAGACGGGAAATAAATCCCGAGGGCCCTAACGGGACGGGCGGGCTGGACTGCCGCCCCGGGCACCATTCCGAGAACGCCTCCTCCCGCGACACAGGCCGTCGCTATTAGCCTCGAAATGCCTTCTGGATCAGGGTATAGCGGGCGGCGCCCAGCATTCCGGAGTTGTCGTTTAAGACGATCTTGACCGGCATGTCATTGAGCAGGCTCTGCATGCGGCCTTTTGCCAGGAAGGCCTGCATGAAGGTTGGGCCTTGCATGAGTGGGAGGATTTTCGCCGCGATGCTGCCCCCGATGAAGATGCCGCCAGTTGACATAAAAGTAAGCGCGCAATCCCCGGTCTGCGACCCGTAAACGCCTACGAAGATCTCCAGGGTTCTTTCGCAGATCGGCGCCTTTTTCTGGAGTGCCAGCTGGGAAATCAGGGCCGGGGCGTCGGGAGCGCTCGCCAGCTGGTCTCGGAGCCAGTCGGGCTCCTGCTCTCTTTTGGTGTCGCGCAGGAAATCGTAGATGTTCTTGACTCCGGGACCAGAGAGGACACGCTCGCAACTGACGCGGCCGTGTTTTTGGTGGAGGTATTCCAGCAGTTCGATCTCCAGTTCGTTGCCGGGGGCGAAACTGCTGTGGCCACCTTCACACGCGAAGGGATGGTGGCGGATGCCGTCCCAGAAGAGTCCGGCTACGCCGAGTCCGGTGCGCGCGGAAATGACTGCGCGGTTGCCAACCGGGTCTTCGGCGCCTTCGCTCAACGTGATGAAGTCTTTGGAGTCGAGCCCGTCGATGCCGTGGGCGTAGGCTTCGAGGTCATTGATGAGGCCGACTGATTTCAGCTTGAGCAGGGCACCCAGTTCGTCGGCGTCAATGGTCCAGGCCAGGTTGGAAATCTTGGACTTCTTACCTCGGACTGGGCCGGCTACGCCGAAGCACGCACTATGTACCGGGATGCCTTCGGTTTTTACAAAGCTCGTGATGATATCCGGCAAGCTGCTTTGCTGCTGGCTGAGGTAGGTCTTCTCGACCACCGTCGTGAGTCGATTGGCCTCGTCTTCGAATGCGGCGAGGCGGGTCTTGGTCGCGCCAATTTCTCCTGCGAGAATCATGCTTTGATACTCCTCCATTCACGCTCGTCGCGCAGCATTAACTCGTCGGCTTCTTTGGGGCCCCAGGTGCCCGCGGCATAGTTGGGGAATTTTCGTGGGGGCAGGACCTTCCAGACATCGAGCACGGGATCCACGACGCGCCATCCTGCCTCGACCATGTCGGCTCGCTGGAACAGCGTAGCATCGCCAATCATGCAGTCGTAGATAAGGACCTCGTATCCGGTGTAAGCCTCGGCTTTGAAGTACTTGGTGTATTCGAAACTCATGTCGACCGAGCCCACGCGCAGGATCGGGCCGGGAATCTTGGCGCCAAAGCTCAGGGAAATGGCTTCGGTGGGCTGAATCTGGATGACCAACTGGTTGGAGTGGAGCTTGCGCGCCGGTCCGGGATGGAAGATCGCGAAGGGGGTCGTCTTGAAATGGATGGTGATCTCGGTGTGGCGCTCGGCCATGCGCTTTCCAGTACGGAGGTAAAACGGCACTCCGGCCCATCGCCAGTTGTCGATGTTGAGCTTTAAAGCAGCAAAGGTTTCGGTTCGCGATTCAGGGGAGACGCCAGGTTCGGTGCGATAGGCGGGCACCTGCTGTTGGCCGATTGTTCCTGCGCCGTACTGGCCACGCACCGTTCTCTGCAGCACTTCCTCGGAGTCGAAGGCCTGAATGGCGTGCAACACTTTTGCCTGCTCATTGCGGACTGCGTCCGCCTGAAAAGATATGGGGGCTTCCATCGCGATCAGGCTAAGCAACTGCATCACATGGTTGGGAACCATATCGCGGAGCGTACCGGCACTGTCGAAGTAGCCGCCGCGCTGCTCGACGCCGACCGTTTCGGCGTTAGTGATCTGGACGTGGTCGATGTAGCGGCGGTTCCAGATGGGCTCGAAAATCGCGTTATCGAAGCGGAACACCATGATGTTCTGAACCGTCTCTTTGCCCAGGTAGTGATCGATGCGATAAATCTGACTTTCCTTCAGCACCTTCTTGATTTGTGCATTCAGAGCCTTGGCCGACTCAAGGTCGGTGCCAAAGGGCTTCTCGATCACGACGCGGCGCCAGTTTCCCTGATCTTCATTCGCGAGACCGGCGGCTCCCAGTTGCTCGACAATCGGCCCGAAGAATTTCGGGGCGGTGGCGAGATAGAAAAGATAGTTTCCACTGGTTTTGAATTCCGCATCCAGCTGCTTGAGGAGTTCCGCGAGTGCGCTGAAGTTGGCCGGGTCGTCGAACGAGCCGCGGTGATAGCGCAATCGCTGCAGGAACCAATTCCACATATCGGTCTGCCGGTCGGCAGCATCCATGAATTGCATTACCTGCATACGGAACTTCTCTTCGGTCAAATCATCATGCGCGGTTCCGATGACTACGAAGTCCCTGGGCAGCAGACCCGCTTTGGCGAGATTGAATAAGGAGGGAATGAGCTTCCGCATGGTAAGGTCGCCGGATGCGCCAAAGATGACCATGGCGCACGGACCGGCGGCCTTCCCCGGTTTTGCAAGAACGTCGTCCTGATCTGCCGCGCCTGCCGCCATCCGATGCCCGCCTTATGAAGTTGAAATCGCGTGAGGTCTTGGGAGGGCATTGTAGGCGACTGGCACAGGAATTTACAGCCCATCGTCCCAGGAAATTCGCGCGTGCGAACTAAGGCTGCTACCGGCGGTCGGGTTGCGAACCGGCGTCATCGCGCAACCGCCTCGCAAAAGCAGGTTCTTCGCTACGCTCAGGATGACAAACGATAAGAGATTTCCTTAACACGGAAATGCACGCCCTCATCTTCGCCTGTCAACAATCACACGTTTCCTTTTTTCATTTCGCCCATCAGGAAGTCGCAGGATCGCACACACAGCGCCATAATGGTAAGGGTCGGGTTCTGGCAGGGGTTGGAGGGAAAACCGGAGGCGTCCATGACAAAGAGATTTTTGACATCGTGCGTCTGCTGAAACTGGGTGAGGACAGACTTCTTCGGATCACTTCCCATGCGCGCGATGCCGGCTTCGTGCACGGCCCAGCGGCCGTTGGCCGGATCCGCGAAGGTGCGGATGTTTTTGGCCCCTGCTGCCTGGAGCAATTCGCCGGCGCTGTCGGCCATGTCCTTGATCATGGCCGTTTCGTTAGGGCCGTTGGCCATGTGAATGCGGAGCACGGGAATGCCGAAAGCGTCGACCTTTTGCTTGTCGATCTCTACGAAATTCTCATAGCGCGGGAGGACCTCACCGAAGCCGAGAACATTCACCTCGGTCTGCGGCTCGCGTAGCGACTTCTTGTAGGCTTCGCCGAAGCCCGGAGCGAGCCAGTTAAAGTCGATGGAAGTGTCGCCTTCATATCCGTAACCGCGCAGGAAGTTCTTGGACTGCTCCCCGCCTTTCAGATTGCGGAAGCGCGGAACGTAGAATCCGACGGGCCGATGCGGGCCGCCCAGAGTCGGCTTCGCGTCAAAGGAAGGCATTTCCCCGCTGCCTCCGCCGCTGCGAACATGGGCGGTGAAGTAATGGCCCAGCACTCCACTGGAATTTCCCAGGCCGTTTGGATTCTGGCGATTCGCGGAGTTCAAGAGGATGCGCACCGACTCCTGGGCCTGCGCGCACAGGATGACGACGCGGGCGGTGATTTCGCGCGTTTCTTTCGAATTGCGATCGACATAGAGCACGCCGCGAGCCTGATTGCGATCCTCATCCATGAGGATTTTGTGGGCCATGGCATTCGAGATCAATGTGCAATTGCCTGACTTGACCGCGTCAGCAACCGTCGTAAATGCCGAGTTGAAATAGGACCGCGTCTGGCAACCGCGCTCGCACGGCCCGCAGTAGTGGCAGGCGGCGCGTCCGTGAAGAGGACGGGTATTGTTGGCGGAGCGCGCGGGAGTCACAGTCCAGCCGAGCTTTGCTTTGGCGCGATTACGCAGCAGAGTTTCCTGGCAGGTCAGGGGCATGGGCGGCTGGAACTTGCTGTCGGGCAGATGCTCGAGACCCTCGGACTGACCGCAGATGCCGACATACTCTTCGACCAGATCGTAGTAAGGAGCGATGTCTTTGTAACTGAGAGGCCAGTTTTCTCCGTGGCCATCGTGGCTGGCGGCTTGAAAGTCGAAGTCGCTGAAGCGCAGCGAAACGCGTCCCCATACATTGGTGCGGCCCCCGGTCATGCGCAGCCGGCCGAGCCAGAGGAACGGCTTGTCGGCAGGAGTACTGTAGGGCTCGTCCAGGTCATTGCAGAACCAGTCGTAGTTGTATTCGCTGCAAATGTCGAATCCTGACTGGATCGGCCGGGTTTTCTTCACGATCGAGGGCACCAAGTCGCGATACTTCAGGTCGAAGACGGGCTTGTGCTCCGAGAAATTCTTGTTCGATTGGGGACGTCCTGCTTCGAGCAAGGCGACTTTCAGACCCGACTCGGCGAGCCGCTTGCATGCCCATCCGCCCGAGGCGCCCGAGCCAACCACGATGACATCGAAGGACTGCTTGCTGGTATCAATCATTCCAAATCTGGGTCCTGTTCCATCGAATACGACGAAGGGCTTTGGGTCGGCATCACAGATGGCCATCCGGATGCTTGCACTCGGCGGGGCTCTCGAAATAAAAGTCGTCGTTCCACCCCAGTTCGCGGAGACCGGCTTCTGATGAGTAATAGGTCGCGACGATCCAGCCCTTTAGATTTTCGAAGTGATCGCGGAGGTTGGGCGGTGCGGTCGCAGGGGTCTTCAGGTTCAGCTTCCATCCCGGCGCGTCGTCGTCGTGTTCGGAGTGCGGAGGTTCCTGGGATGCACAAGTGGAGAGAATCTCGTCAAGTTGCGCCGAAGACAGAGTTGCGAGCTCGGCGTGAAAGCGCTTGGTGGATTCGCCACCGAGCGCGCCTAGGGCGGCGACAAACAAGCTGCGGTTCTCTTCCGTCTCGGCCGTGAGCAGCAGATCGATCACGCGATTGACGTGGACGGCGTTTGCCCCGGGCAGCATGCGGTCGGAAATCGCGATTAAGGCGTCGTTCTGTTTTGCGCTCAGGAATTGCGGCGACCAGTTCGCATCGTCGGCGGTGGAAGCGGCAGCTTGCAGCCAGGAAGGATCCGCCAGGTGGCGCATCATGGGATGGGCGGCCGCGAGAGGAGCCGCGAGCGTCGCCCCCAGTCCAGTGAGTATTCTCTGCACCATCTCACGGCGAGTCAGCCTTGGCCTCTCGCTCGGCGATGGCGAAATGATCGACAGTTCGGAACCCACATTCATGGCTGGTCTTTCAGTCGAGTTCCCTGCTTCGGCGATCGTCTGCCTAGGATTTCGCTTCTCCAAGATAACCCTTCATGACACGGGCGAAGTCGGCGATGGCGATCTCGGGATCATCAAGTTCGGGATGCCACATCTTCTCCCACTCGAAGCAGTAGAAGCCGTCGTAGCCGGAAGCGCGCAGCAGATCGACTTGCTTGCGAACAGGAATGTTACCGCGACCAGTCAGAACATATTTGCGGTCCGGTCCGTCGCCCACCGCGTCTTTCAGATGGGTGTGATGAATCCATGGGCGAACAGCCTTGAGAGTGACCTCGGGCGGTTCGTTGGAGGTGGCGAAAGTGTGGAACGCATCCCAAAGCAAGCCGACGTGAGCGGGTTCCGCACGGCCCAGAACTTCCTGCAATACCGCGGCCGATGTGAAGTCGTCGTGAGACTCGAGCAGAACCGTGACATTTTTCGTCCCGGCATACTCTCCGAGTTCGTGCAGGCCTGCAGACACCCGCTTTTTGAGTTCGGCGTCGGGCACGACTGGCTTTTCGGCGTCGGAACTCTTTCCGAAAACGCGGACGTATGGCGCGTGCAGGGTGGATGCGAGATCGATGAAGCGGCGGGCGTCGGCCATGCCCTTTGTGCGCTTGTCGCTATCAGGCTCTCCCACTTCGGTGGAACTGCTCACGCAGGCAATGCGCAGGTTGTGAGAGGAAATCTGCTGCAAGGTGTTCTGGATGCGATCGGGAGCGAAGACCGGGTGCGCGGGCAAATCGAGATTGCCTTGCAGGCCGCGCAATTCGATTGCAGCGAATCCGTTTTGCGCGGCGAAGTTCAGGATCTTACTGAAATCCCATGCGGGACAACCTAATGTCGAGAAAGCGATCGGCAACTGAGTCGCGGGGACCGGCGGGCGCGCGAAGGCCGCCGATGCGGCCGTGACCGAGAGCGCTTGGATAAAACTGCGGCGAGTGGTCTTCATAGGCGCCTCCTTGCGTCAATTGCCGGGAACTGCTTTCCAGTAGGCCTGATGCCCAATGTAATCATCGTCGGCGAGATTCGCAATGATCAATCGCCGCAATGCGAGCGGATCGATTTCGCCCTGATGCTTGTAGACGAGCTCACCATCGGGACGAATCAACATGGTGTATGGCACCGCGGCATTCCATTCGGGATCGAAGGCCGCCATCAGGGCATAGATGTCGGTTGAACCCAGAAGCAGGTTGTGGCTGGTTGCATGCTGCTTCTGCAATGCGGCGAGCACTCCGGCCTGCTCGTCAGGATAATTGATGCTGACGGTGACCAGATCGAAGGCGCGATGCCCGTACATACGGTACATGGTTTCGAGGTCCGGCAGTTCCTTGAAGCAGGGGCCGCACCAGGTGGCCCAGAAATTGACGAGCACAAGCTTTTTAGTTGAGTTCTTGCGCAAGGCTTTTAGATCGTCAACGCTCGCCGGCTTCACGGTGACGGGCTGGCTTTCGATCTCGGCGAGCTCTTCCTTTCGGCCTTCTTCTTTATAGAGCCATTTGGTGGAGCAGCCCACGGACGGCGTTTTCGGAGCCTTCACGGGCTTGCCCGCGAGCAAGGCGTCGATGGCATTGCGAGCGTCTTTGACCGTAACCAGCGGCTCGCGAGGGTTGTTATCAACGCGGCCTTCGTAGCGGAGTTTGCGCTCGGCATCGAAGATAAACAGGTGCGGCGTGGCTGTAGGCCCGTAAGCACGGGAGATCTTCTGCGTCTCCCCATCGTAAAGATAAGGAAAATTGAATCCGCGGTAAGAAGCGCGCGTCTTCATGTCTTCGAACGAGTCGCCCACATCGGTGTATCCCATTTCGTCGAGCCGAACCGCGTTTGGATTGTTGGGCTCGATCGCGATCAGCGTGACTCCGCGGTCTTTGTAGTCGGCGGCCAGTTGCTTGATGCGGGTCTCGTAAAGCTGCGCCGTCGGGCAATGATTGCAGGTAAACGCGATGACCAGCACTTTGCTGGAGGCGTATTCCTTCAGGCAGTGTGTCTGCCCGTCGATTCCAGGGAGACAGAAGTCGGGCGCTGCGCTGCCGATCGCGAGCGGTGGCGGACCGCCTTCATCGGAGAAGACCGGTAAGGCGGACATGAAAAATACGACAAGGATGGCGTAGAGCGCGGGACTCGACATTCGAGGACTCCAGTTGACTTCGCTGCCTTTCCAGTATTGAATCGTTTTATCACGAAATTGTAAATACTGTGAGAGGACCTCCGCCCCGTGAACAAGATCGTGGTCGCCCTCGTATTCCTGGCATGCCTGAGCCAGCCCGTCGCTGCCCAAGTCAAAGCACAACCGGCCGCGCCATCTATCTCCACCGTGCGCGTGGACACAAATCCCCAACATGTCCTGAATTCGTTCGATCCCGACCATGCACTGGGCAGCTCCATCGACGTGCTGTCGCGTTCGGGCATCGACAAAGTTTATACCCCCCACATCCTGCAGGAATCATTGTCGGCCGGGTGGGGACCGATCACCTATCGCAATAACACCGAACTTCGCATGGCGGCCTGGCACTGGACCGAGAATGGAACCTGGAGCGATCCGGCGCACAAGAGCGGCTACTTCACGGGCAGCACCGAACTGAAAGAGCCGATCCGCTACATCCTCGCCTACGCTCTCCCACACCGCGGCTTCTCGACCAGTGGCGACCGGCCCGCGCAAGGACCGAATCTCATCTTTTGGAAGAGCAACCCGTACCTGACCCGCAAGTTTACCGGTGAGAGCGATGCCCTGCACCCGCAGTGGGTTATCGTCGATCTGAAATCTCCGAAGGCCGTGAGTGCCGTGCACATCGCGTGGGAAAATCCCTACGCAAAGGTTTACCAGGTTGAATACTGGGTGGGAAAAGACGCGCTCGACTTCGATCACGGGCCGGAGGGCGAGTGGAAAGTCTTCCCTTCTGGCCCAGTGAACAATGGCACGGGTGGGGCCGTAACCCTCAAGCTGGCGCCGCAGCCGGTGAACACCCAGTTCGTCCGCGTGCTCATGACGGAGTCGTCGAACACCTGTGATCTGCACGGCTCGGAAGATGTCCGGAACTGCGTGGGCTATGCGATGCAGGAGATACAGGCGGGCACTCTGGGTTCAGACGGTGCATTTGTCGATGCGGTGGCAGGTGCAACCGGCGACGCCGCACCCACATTTGCATCGTCGTCGATCGACCCGTGGCATTCCGAGGGCGACGTCAATGCCACCGGGAATTACCAGCACAGCGGCTTTGATCTTTTCTTTACCAGCGGGATCACGAACAATTTGCCGGCGATGATTCCGGTCACCATGCTGTACGGTACGCCGGAAGACTCGGCCGCGCAGATCGCCTACATCAAGAAGCGCGGATATCCGATTGGCTACATCGAAATGGGAGAGGAACCCGACGGCAAGCACGCCATGCCGGAAGACTATGGCGCACTCTACATCCAGTGGGCGGATGCACTTCACAAGGTGGATCCTGCGCTGAAGCTGGGTGGTCCCATCTTCGAAGGAGTCAACGAAGACATTCACGTGTGGCCTGACGCACAGGGCCGCACTTCGTGGATGGGGCGATTTGTTGCCTATCTGAAGTCACATGGGCATCTCGGCGACCTGGCGTTCGTTTCCTTCGAGCACTATCCGTTCGAACATCATTGCAGCATCACATGGAAGGACCTGTACTCCGAGCCAAAGCTGATGAAGGGCATTTTGAAGGTCTGGCGCGACGATGGGGTTCCGGCGAATGTGCCGTTGATGGTGACGGAGAGCCACCTGGCAGCGTCCCTCACCGGGCCGATGAGCACGATTTTCGCGGGCCTCTGGCTGGCTGATAACATCGGTTCCTTTTTTGAGGGCGGAGGAGCGGCCTTCTACCATTCCCCGATTCAACCGCAGGCGGTGCAGGATACATGCCTCGGTCCGGCCACCTGGTCCAACTTCGTTACCGACAAGGATTACAACATCAGTGGATACACTTCGCTTTACTTCGCGGCGCGACTGATCAACGCGGAGTGGGCGCAGCACAAATCGGGCGTCCACCAGATGTTCCCCTCCACGGTCAACGTCAAAGATGCGGAGGGCAACGAGCTGGTAACTTCGTACGTGCTGCATCGGCCGGACGGAAACTGGGCGATCATGCTGGTAAACCGCGATGAGACGCAGGCGCACCCGGTGCGGGTGGAGTTCGGAGCGTCAAATTCGAGCACCGGATTTTCGGGTCCCGTAGCGGTCACAACATTCGGCAGCGAGCAGTATGAATGGAAAGCCGACGGCGTTAACAGTCATGCGGATCCGGATGGGCCGGCGGTCGGCTTCCGTGTCGACGCCACGCCGGATACCACGTTCACGCTCCCCAAAGCGTCAGTCACCGTGCTGCGGGGAAATGTGAAGCGTGCATCGAAGTAAAATCGGCCAATGTTTCGGGGGGCTTCACAGGTTGGGGAAAAATGGATCCAAAGGTAGAGCTTCGAGCTCGGCGGCTGAAGCCGTGGTGCTTTTGCTGGCTTTACGGCTCGGCTAAAGCCGAGCCCTTTCAAAGCGACGGATCGTTCGGACCAAAACGACAGATCTTCGGGTCTTTCCGCAGCTGCTTCACCCGTGCCGCTCCGATTCAACAAAGATGCGGGCTTTCGCACCTGAAGTTTGCTTTTCGAGACAACTCTTAAGATCTCTAAACGAGGGCTTCCATGAAACAGATGCGAATCGCTCTGATTCCCTTCTTGGTGTGGTGCTTTTCCCTAGGGTCGATCGCCGCGCAGACGCAGCCGAAGGTAGATCGCCAAGTGGCGATCACGATTGATGACCTGCCGGCCGGCGCCGCTAACTTCATGACCGCCGCGGAAATCACCGATATGACAACCACGCTGCTGACCACGCTGCGCGATCAGAAAGTGCCGGCGGTTGGTTTTGTGAACGAGAAGAAGCTGTACAAGACGGGGGAAGTCGACGCTCGGATAGGAGCCTTGCGCATGTGGCTCGACTACGGCTTTGAATTGGGAAACCACACCTACAGTCACGCGTCTTTGAACAAAGTCGGACTCAAGGCGTGGGAGGACGAGGTGATTCAGGGAGAAAACGTAACGCGACTTCTTCAAGCCGAGCATCACATGCAGATGCGCTATTTCCGGCACCCGTATCTCGACACGGGCCGCGACCTGGAAACGCGCCGAAAGGCCGAGGAGTTCCTCGCCCAGCGCGGCTACCACATCGCACCCATCACCTTGGACGCGTGGGACTGGATGTATGCACCCGTGTACGACGACGCCAAGAAACGCGGCGACACAAAGCTGCAGGATGATCTGGTGAAGAGCTATCTCTCGTACAGCGATTCAGTATTTGCGTACTCAGAGCAGCTTTCGAAGCAGATCATGGGATACGAGCCGAGGCAGATCATCCTGCTGCATGGAAATAATCTCGAAGCCGATCACATCGGCGAATTGCTGGAAGTGTTGCGCAAGCGTGGGTACCGGTTCGTGTCGCTCGAAGAGGCGCTAAATGATCCGGCATACAGCATGCCCGACACATACGTGGGGGAGGAGGGCACGGGATGGCTGGATCATTGGGCCATTACGATGGGCAAGCCTCCGCAGGGAGCACCGGAGTTTCCGAAGTGGGTGATTGATCGGGCGGATAAGCTGCACCACCCGCAGCCCTGATGACTCTGTCACACTCCAGTTCCGATCAACTCCTCTCCACTTTCTAATCCGAGCGAATAAGCGCTCGTCACGGCTTCCTGGTTTCCCCCTGCGCCGCGACCGCCATCAGGAACCAGGAGGCATGCGGGAGCCATTGCTCCTGCCAACGCCAATCGTTGTCGGCGCCGGTCTCGGTGTACTTCAGGTCGTAGTCGATGTCGTCTTCGTCGCGGAAGCCGCTGGTAATGCCATTGGAAATGCCTCCCGGCGAGTTGGTAAATTCCCACGAATCGAAAAACATATATTGCGGGTTGTTTCGGCCGACGCCGTACATCATTGACGAGTCGAACGGATTCAGGCCGAGAATCCAGTTGAGTTGATTGGTCGCGAACGTTCGAAGATTCTTCTGAAATTCCGGATCGTCGGGAAACTGCCTTGCCGCGAGCTGGGCCGCGGCCGCCAGCGAGGCGAGGCGGGCGTTTTCTCCCTGCCACCAGGGCGCCGCATCGCTGTTGTGCGGGAAGAAGAAACTGGTGTGGCGATTGCCGGACTTGTCCTGCACGAGTTGACGCGCGTATCCGAACGGATTCGTGACTTCGACGTTCCACGCCAGCTGCGCGTTCAAGGACTTTTTGACAGTCGCCAACACCTCACCCTTGGTCTTCGAATCCGCAATTTCGGCATAGTACAGCAAGCTCACCACTGGGAAACCCGCATCGGATGCATGAAAGAAGGGGCGATCCTTGTCGTCGGCCCGCCAGTAGTCGTGGAAATCGCCGCTCGACATAAGACGCCCTATCAGGCTGTGCGCGCGGCGATCAGCAGCCGTCTTGTATGCTTCTTTCTTAGTCGCCCGGTAGAGCTCGGTCGCCGCAGCCAGCGCGCAGTAGTCGTCGACGATGTTGTCCTTGCCATCGTTGGTCATGCGCGCGTTGTTTTTTTCGAGATAGGCAAATCCATCTTCGGCGGCCTTGCGATAGTCGGCGTTCTTGAATTCCCCGGCAAACGGATAGCTGCTGGCAATCGCCAGCGCGGCAATCGCCATACCGCCGCCAGAACGATAGCTCACCTCGTACTCGCGCTCATTGTTCGCCTGCTGGACCATGTCTGCAGGCGCCTTGTCGCTGGACTGATAGATGCCGAACTTCTTCATTTCCCCGGCGACTTTGCGCTCTTCGGGAACCTGATTGACTCCGCCATTGCTGATGGAACGATAAAACGATCCCTGCGGATTTTTGACGCGCACCAGGTAGTCGGCGCCGTACATGGCTTCATCGAGCGCTCGAGTCTTGTAGCGGACGAACTCGGGAACGGGACGCGCATTCATCAACTCGGCGCTCTTGAAGAGCGCATAGACGGACAGGGGAATCTGCTGCGGGTTGAAGTAGGTCGAAAATGAAAGATGGGACAGATGCTTGCCGTAGTCTCCGGTTGCATCCCACCAGCCGCCATGCGCGTCGAGCGTGCCGGGCTTGCCATCGAAAGGCAGGTGATGGTCGGCTTCATCCATGCGGCCGGCACTGCGCTCCTCCTTGAAGTAGTTGATGGCGTCGGAGAGCGTATTCCGCTCGAGAATGAGTTTTTGAATGTGGAACGGAAATGAGCGAACCGAGCCGGTATGGGTGGTGCAATCCAGATAATACTGGCCTTCGGTCGTGAAGGAATCGAAGTCGACGGTCCAGAAATATCGGTCTCTCCATTTCTTGACGGGGCCGGAAGCCCGGGCAGGAATCGTGAGAACTGTCTGATCGCCGGCGTAGTTCTTCAAATCACATGAAGAGATCTTGTCAGCTTCCCTGCCCAGAATGACGGCGTGCTTCGGGGCCGTGGGATCATAGCCCAGATGGTTGGTGAGGACTTTGGTATCTGCGGCCAGGGCCGCTGCAGAAAGAAGAAGGGGAATCAATAGATGAAGTGCCTGTCGCGGACGCACGATGGTACCTCCGGGGGATGTAATGTTGCCTTTCCTTCGGTGAGGGAGTGGCCATTCGGTTTGAGTGGCAAATGCGAAGCGACGGGCGGCAATGCCCGTCGCTTCGCGGTGGCTGCGCAGTTCTAGAACAGGAACTTCACTCCAAACTGCATGATGCGAGGATCGCGAGCACTCAGAACCTTGCCGAAATCGTCGGATGTGATATCACCCGCCGGATTATAGAACTGCGCATGGTTGAAGAGGTTGAATGCCTCGAAACGGAGCTGCAATTCCTTCGACTCCGTGATTTTGGTCGACTTTGCCAGGCTCAGGGTGAAGTTATTGAGGCCGGGCCCGTGGAAAAAGCGGCGTCGCGAATTGCCCAGGTGGCCAAGTTCTTCAAACGAGAACACTCCGCCGGCTGTCGGATCAGTATTGTTGTTGAAGTAGGGTTGACGCGATCGCGGGTTTTTATTCACGAACAGAGGGGCGCCCGGTGTGTAGTTGGGAACGTCCAAGGGAATCGCGTTGGCTCCGATCAGCGAGGCATCATCACCCTCGCTTAGAGTAACTGGCAATCCCGACGCAAAGCTCGTCACTCCCGACAAGCTCCACCCACCCAGCACCTTCCGGGCCCAAGGAGAGGTGGAGAGCCGCTCGAACGGCAGAACCCAGTTGTAGCTCACCACGAAGTTGTGCATGACGTCGAAGTTGCATAAAGCCATGCTCAAGCGCGGATCGAACGGATTGGTAGAGTCCTGCAGGCCGGAAGCGTTGTCCATGCACTTGCTGTAGGTGTAGGCCGCCAGAAGGGTTAACGAGCCGCTATTGTGAGAGGCGCTCAGCTGAAGCGCATTGTAACGAGAATTGGCAATCGTCGAGACGAAAGGATTCGTATCGAACAGCGGACCAAGTGGGCGGGCAGATGCGACTGGTCCACTACTGGTTTGCCAGGGAGTGGTTGTTCCAATGGACTGCCCGTTCTGCACGGTCACTGTAAAAGGGGGCGTCTCGCTGAAGGCGTCACAGGTAGGGTCGCCGGGAGCGGTGCTGTTGTGCACAGCGAGGCAAAGCGCCTGGTTGGTTGGGTTAGCCTCAACCGAAGTCACCAGGCGGTGCCCTTGATTCCCGACATAGCTAGCCGTAACGACAGAGTTCGAACCGACCTGACGCTGGATCGACAACTCGTAGTGTTCTGAATACGGAAGCTTGTTTCGGTTGTCGAAGGAGAAGTCATAAGACAGCGGCTCGACTTGCGCCCAGGGGAACGTTGTGTCCGGGTTGCTCGGCGAAACATTGAGCGGCGGAAACGGAAATGGGAAACGCTGCCCAACGCTGTCGCCCGTGAACCGCGCAAGGTAGGGTGCCTCGAGCAAAGGCGGGGCGGAGCTACCGTAGTAGAGTCCATAGGGCGGATCTCCAACTTCCAGGAACTGCGAAAGATCCTCAACGGACGTGTAATAGAGGCCCGCTCCGATGCGAATACTGGTTCTACCCGGTCCACCAAACAACTTGCCCAACATCCCCGATGATGCACTCGGCGAATAAGCCAGTCCCAGTCTAGGCGAGAAATTATGCCACTGCGTCGGAGCCAGTGTGCGCGGAACACCAGGGTCCCCAGCAACCAGGTATCCGGGAGGTGCGCCCGGGAATTTCACCGACTGCTTGCCGGGGATGATGGTCTCGATTTTGTTTTGCGTGTCGTACCACGGCATGCTGGCTTCCCACCGCAGCCCATAGTTGAAGACCAGATTGGACGTCGCCCGCCAGCTGTCCTGTGCGTAAAGCGCGTAGTACTTGCTGCGCGAATCCAGCAATTGCGGGCTGGCCTGGGTCAGGCTGTCGGGGGCTCCAACCAGAAAATCTGCGAAGTCGATGCCCGTCTCACTGCCGGAGAAGCCATACTGCCCGTTCTCCGCCGCGAGGTTTCGCTCGTTGATCTGGTCGTAGTGGAACTGCCCTCCGAAGCGTATGGAGTGTGTGCCAATGACCTTGGAGAAATTATCCAACACCTGGAACGAGTTGTTGTACTGGCGTGTACTGACCTCGGGAACTCCGATTGAGAAGCTGTTGAACGTGATTTTCGGCACGCCCTCGAGCGACGCCTGGATGGCACTGATGCCGCCCGTGTTCTGATCCCACGGAGTTGTGAATCCCAGGTTGCTCAAGCTGAAATTTGATCCGACTCCGCCCGTCGGGGTGGTGAGAACCAAGGCATTCCGCACGTAGCTAAAGCGAAATTCATTGACCGCATAGGAACCAAAATTCTTGGTGTTGCCAAGATTGATCATCTGGGCGCGTCCGGACGTGACCGCGTTGTACGCGAAACCGGCCGCCGGAACCGTCGCTCCGCCGCTGGGGAATGGAGAGTCCAGCAGGTAATCATCCGCGAAGTAATAGCCGAAGAAGGTGCCGTAGCGTGTGTTCTGATCGATCCGAAGGCCGCCTTTGTCGTCCCGCAACTTCTGCGCGTATGCCGAGGTCACGAAGAAGTTGTCCGGATTGTTGGTCGTCGGGAAGAGACCAAGATCGATCATGTTCTTGGCGACCGGAGACCATGCGGTTCTGGGAATGATCGCGCCGGGAAAGACGCACTCGGTCTGATCGGCGCAGCCAGTGAAGTAATAAGGCTCCCCGTCGGAAATCGTATTAGCAGGCAAGCCCATTCTTGTATTGAGAACAGCAGCGAAACCTGGTCCACCCACGGTATTGGCAAGTCCGTCCGCCGAATCCGTGAAGTCGCCAGTGTAATTGGCATTCGATGGAAGAGTGGCCGTCTGCGTGGGAGCCTGCGTTTGGCGCGTCGCCTGGTAATCAACAAAGAAAAAAGTCTTGTTCTTGATGATCGGACCACCGAATGTGCCGCCAAACTGATTCTGGCGGTAAACCGGGGTGGGATCAGTCGGGCCCGCGAAGTAATTCTTCGCATCGAAGGCCGTGTTCCGCAAAAACTCGAATCCGCTACCGTGGAAGTTGTTGCCTCCCGACTTGGTGACCACATTGATCTGCCCACCACTGTAGTTGCCGTACTCGGCATCGTAGTTGTTCGTGATGATGCGGAATTCGGAAATCGAGTCGAGGTTTGGAATGATTGCAGCCCCGTTGGTCTTCCCTTCCTCCACGTTTGAGCCGTTGACCATGAATCCGTTGGCTGCCTCGCGCTGGCCGTTGACGGATTGGCTGCCGGAATTGAGTCCGCCATCCACGGGACGATCGTTGACGCCGGCCATACCGGTGTCCGTGGAGCTATACGGTGAAACTCCGGGCTGCAGCGCCAACAGGTCAGTAAAAGCTCGCCCGTTTAAGGGCACGGCCGTCATCGTCTTCCCTGTGATGACCTCGCCCATTTGAGTGCTTTCGGTCTCGACGTGGACAGAGTCGGTCCTAACCTCGATCTTCTCGCTGGCGGTGCCTACCGTCAGCGTGGCATCGGCCTTCAGCGCCGAGTTGGCGTCGATGACCAGGCCCGTCTTGCGATAAGTCTTAAAGCCGACCTGGCTGATTTCGAGGTCGTAGGTGCCCACGGGCAAGACGGGGAGGCTGAAGAAGCCCTTATCGTCAGTGGCCACCGTGGTTTTTACGCCGGTCTGCGTATCGGTCGCCACGACTTGGGCGCCAGCGATCACGGCACCACTGGCATCGGAAACCACTCCCGAAATGCTGCCGGTGATGCTAGCCCAGACGATTGTGGATAACAGAACGAGAGGAACCAACGCAGCAACGACTTTTAGGATACGCGCGCGCATCTGAGGCCTCCGGAAAACTGTGGAAGAATCGATGGCCGACATTGTAGTCCGGGACGGCCACAGAAAGAAGTATCAAAATAGCTGTTAAACCGTTTCTTACGTGCGGTTGAGACCTAAACGGGCAGAATGGTTTCTTCGGATGGGTCGGAGTGATGGGAGCGGCGCTGCTTGCGTAATTCGTTCATAAAGAGTTCGGCGGACAGGGTTGACTTGCTGTGGAACAAATCGAGCAGGGGATCTTCGATCTCGGGCACCTGGGCGCGAGATTTGGTGGCGGCCACCGAGGATTCCAAACCTTCGGGCTCGACCAGCAAGTCCGGCAACAGGTCGCCGGCCTTCATCAGAGTCTGAATGAACTTCTCAACGTGGCTGCGCTGTTCGATGGTGGTCTGGTCGAATTCAACCCCCATCCCAAGTTCAGGATGCATGACGCGGACGACGCCCTCCACGCGCAACTCCAGGTCTCCGGCGCGCATAGACAGAACGATGCGCGTCCGTTGCGGGAACGGGGATGCGATCTCAAGATAACAGCCACCGAGGCTCAAATCCGTAAGCTTGCAGCGCACCGGCGGGTCATCTTTCTCACCGTCGGGCGAGTGTTGGTTGAGCCAGTAACGCAAATCATGAGAAAGGTCGACCTCGAGGTTAGAGAACCGGATTCCGATCTGTCCTGAGGGATTCTGCCATGCAACCTCGCCGATTACCTCGATGGCTTTCTCGGAGCCCGGCAATGTGAAATGAAGTTCCCAAGGACCGGGATCCTTTTGCTGTTTGGGGAACTGGACGGCCAGGCCGCCTTCGCTGAGGTCGGTGGTCGGGACAGTTTGCATGAAGCCAGTGCGCTCGTTTTTGAGCGAGACCGGGACCTGGACCGCGACTCGTGAGTTGCGCCGCCGTTCGCGCTTCATCAGGGCACGCGCGGCCCGGAAACTAGACCGGGCCCGTTCGGTGGAAACGGGTTTATATAAGACGAAATGCGCGCCCATATCGAAAGCTGAGCGCAGACCGGTATGGCCATCCATGATGGCGACCGCAATTGCGCGCTTATTGGCGGGCGCCGAGCGGGCGCTTTTCAGGACGGAAGTGGCAGTCTTAAGGTCGGTGCAATCGATAATGACGGCTTCGAAGCGCTGGCGAGTCAGTTTGTGAATTGCCCCGTCGGGGTCGGTGCAGTGCTCGATGCCGATCTCAAGATCACTGAGTACGCGACGTAGTACGCGTACGATCTTCTCGTCGGCGCAAAGCACCAGGGACTTCAGACTCATAAGACCGTTTCAACTCCGGGCAGATGTTCAAATCTTAGGCGACTTTAGCCCTGGTGCGCACCCTTCTCTTCTTCCTCCTCCGTATTGAGGAGGTGAGCCACGCTGCGCAGTTGTTCGGCGGCCGTCTGCAGGGCTTCGATCTGCTTGCCCAATTGGGCCTGCTCGGCTTGTTTTTTACGGAGCACTTCGTAGATATCTCTCACGAAACTGCCTCCCATTAGGCACTTTACGGTTCGATTACTACGTCGTCAACGAAGGCCGAGGTCTTCGGGTTACGGGCGTAATCAAGCGTACCGAGCGGGGAACCTTACTGAAGCGCGCAGGGGCGCGGAATTCAGCGAGTTAATAGTCGAAGGAATCACTTCAACTAACACATGTAAAAGTACTTATCGATAGATGTCGGTCTCTCGCTGAGCGATAATTTCATTGACTTTCGGTGAAAATAAGCCTATACTTTTGTGTCTCCAATATCCCATAGATTGCCGTCAACTGGATCTTACCTTTTACCGTCCTTTCGGGTTTTGGTTTTGCATCTAACCTAAGAGCCAGCGAATCTAAGGGTTTATGTACGTTCTTTGAAGCAGTCGAACTTATTCCAACGTAACGAGGTCGTAGATCTACATGGCAAAGCGACGCGGAAACCCAAACTGGGGTAAGCCGGAACCCATTGGGCCGATCACCCCCACGATCACCGAGTTCGAGCAAGTGGTTCGCGAATATAAACTGTCCCCCGACCAGTACTTGCGGTCGACGCGTTTGCGGGAATGGGCACGCCGGAACAAGAATTCCAAGTACATTCCGGAGCCTTTGCTGGAAGCATGGGGCTTTGAGATCGAGTCCACGCTGTAAGAACCGGATCCATCGAGAATTTTGGGGCCGCCACTGGCGGCCCTTTTTGTTGACGACAGGTCTATGCTGTTGAACGGTCGCCGGTTTTAACGACAACCATGCTGGACGCGGTCAAGCTTTCGCCCAATGAGATTGCTGCTGCGCTGGTCGCCATCAGCTTCGCGGCTGGGCTGAACGTCTATGCCACGCTGGCCACGCTGGGACTTCTGGCCCATGCCGGGGTTTTGCCGCTCCCCGCAGCCTTGCACCTGGTCACCAGCTGGTGGGTGATCGGAGCGAGCATCGGTTTGTTTCTGCTGGAGTTTTTCGCGGACAAGATTCCAGCCTTCGATCTGGTCTGGAACGCGTTGCACACCTTCATCCGGGTCCCCGTGGCGGCGCTTCTGGCTTACGGCGCGACCGCACAGCTTTCGCCCGAAAAACAGATGATTGCCACGCTTCTCGGCGGGGCAATAGCGTTGGCCGCGCATGGCGGAAAGACGGCGGTTCGGGCAGCGGTGACGCCTTCGCCGGAGCCACTGTCCAATATCGGTTTGAGCCTGGGAGAGGATGCACTGGCCATTTTTCTGACCTGGTTCGCGACCCGGCATCCTTATATGGCCGCCGCGCTGGCGCTTTGCTTTGTGGCGGTCATCATCCTGCTCGTGCGGTGGGTGGTACGCGCCCTGCGGTCGCTTTTTCGCGGAGCGGAAAACGAACTGGTACACGTGGAGCGGCCGAGCTGATCCGGCCGCTTTGCTAGAATCGCAAGCATATGAGCCCCCAGCCCCCATTCACGGACGTTCCCACAGCAATCGACGAGATCCGCGACGGCCGCATGGTCGTGGTGATCGATGACGAGGATCGCGAAAACGAAGGCGACCTCACATTGGCGGCGGAAAAAGTCACGCCCGAAGCCATCAACTTCATGGCGAAGCACGGGCGCGGCCTGGTGTGCCTGGCGATGACCGAGGAGAGGCTCGAGCATCTGCGCATCGGCCCGATGACGGCCGAAAACACCTCGAACTATGGGACGGCATTTTGCGAAGCGATCGACGCGCGCGAAGGAGTGAGCACCGGGATTTCAGCCTACGACCGCTCGCGCACGATCCAGGTGGCGATTGATCCGGCCACGCGGCCTGCGGACCTGGCGCGGCCTGGACACGTGTTCCCGCTTCGCGCCAAAAAAGGGGGCGTGCTGGTACGAGCTGGGCAAACCGAGGCGTCCGTCGATTTGGCGCGATTGGCGGGTTTGATTCCGGCCGGCATCATCTGCGAGATCATGCGCGACGATGGCACGATGGCGCGCGTGCCTGACCTGGTGGAGTTCTGCAAGATCCACGAGATGAAGATGCTGACGGTGGCGGAGCTAATCCGCTACCGCATGGCGCATGAGCGTTACGTGCACCGGGTGGGAGAAGCGCTGGTCAGCACGCGGCATGGCGAGTTCCGGCTCATCGCTTACGAAAGCGAGGTTGAGGGCGGCGAATCGCACGTCGCGCTGGTACGGGGCGATATCGAAAATGCTTCGGGGCCGGTGCTGGTGCGCATGCATTCGCATTGCCTGATGGGCGACGTTTTCGGCTCGACCGCGTGCGATTGCAGGGCGACGATTGAAGGTTCCATGCGAGCAATTGCCGAAGCGGGAGGCGGAGCAATCATCTATCTTCACCAGACCTCGAAGGGCTTTTCCGTGGACAAGATCGGAGACCGGCCGGTATTAAGTTTTCACCGGGATCGCGCTCTGCCGACCTTGCCGGAGAGCGAGCGCAAGACACAGAGGGAAATTGGGATTGGAGCGCAGATTCTTTCCGACTTGAACCTGAGGCGGATTCGTTTGCTGACCAACCATCCGCGGCGCGTCGCAGCCTTGGAAGGGTTCGATATCGAGATCATCGAGCAGGTTCCCGTTCCTCTCGATGGGGTGCGAACGAAGCGATAGATTTTCGCGGCGGCGCAACACTCGAGAGTTAGCTCCACAAATTCGCCAACCACCGCAAGTGAGTCATCCATCCGGCGGTTCGTCATAATCTACTTATCCGCAAAACGGGCACGGGAGTGGACAACCGCTCTTCCGTTCGCTAGAGCACCAAAAAAATAACCCTTTTCCACAGTTCGGCACAGCTGCAAATCATAAACCGGGGCATATACTTCGGCCCGCACCAAAATCCAGCCCCGAGGCCCCCCCAATGAACAAGGCAGTTGAAGTCGTGCTGACCGCATTAGCCCTAGTTGGATTGTTCAGTGCCCTTCCGAAGAGCACGCCGGCAAATGTCGCAATTCAAACTCAACACACCGTAATCGTCGCTGACGGCAGCGACCCAATGCCGATTTGTCGAGGAAAACGCTGCTTCTAGGCTGAACCAATAGCCGGAACCGGAACCGCCGAGAAAAAAGTTGCTTGGCGGTTGAGGGAGAGGTATGCTTCTCGCCTCCGGGGTTCCTTCCAAGCGATGAATTGGATAATGTATTTGAGTTGGGTGGCAGGCCCTGCCTTAGAGATCGGCCTTCTCGCCCTCATGGTTCGTCGTAGGCTGCACTCAGTTTTCCCTCGCTTCTTTTCCTACATCATCTTCCAGATCCTGAAGTCAGCCATACTGTTTTTGACCTATCACTATTACGAACAGGGCTACTTCGACGCGTACTGGACCGGCAATGCCATTAGCGTCATCCTGGCGGTCGCCGTGATGGATGAGATCCTGCAGCACGTATTTAAAGAATATGGCGGAGCTCAGAACCTGGGCTCGGTGATTTTTCGCTGGGCCTGCGGGCTTCTGCTCTTGCTGGCGATCGTGACCGCATTTACCAGTGAACAAGGCAGCGCCGATCGAGTAGTTGCGGTGGTGCTTACGTTCGACCGAAGCATCCGGGTCATGCAATGCGGACTTTTCTGTCTCTTAATGATTCTCTGTCGCCTGCTGAAGAATTGCTGGCGCCAGCAGGTCTTCGGGATCGCCCTGGGATTCGGCGTTTTCGCCAGCATTGAGCTGATTCTGGTCAGCGTCGCGATGCGCTACGGCGGCAGCGTCGGTGCCACGATCAGCCTGGCTAAAAGCGCCGCCTACGATGCGGTCATAATCCTCTGGATTGGCTATCTGAGACAGCAGGCCCACTCGATCCCGGCGGTTGAACTGGCACCGCGCCTCGACGTCGCCCTGGCGGATCCCGCAGCCAGTACGGAAGCTTTCCTTTCCATGGTGGAGCGAGCCGTGGAGGATGTTATTTCCCGTAATCCATGGCCGAGACCGAGCACCAAAGGACCCGCAAATCGTTGGGCGTGAGCCCGGCCCCGGGGAGAGCAATTAGCGACAGTTCCCGTCCGAAGTCTTCAGGATGAATACCTCAGTACAAACAGTAGACACCCGAAACAGTTGGCCTCCTGCGGAGGGTGAGATCGTCACCTTCAACTCTTCGGCCGGGCCAAAATCCGGTGTTTTGAAGGAGGTGCGCTGGGGACTGGTGTGGCGCGACTTTATTCTCGAGGATGGCCGTGTCATTCCCGAACACAGAGCGGTGGGATGTCCGGAGTCGCCGAACTGGCGCAGCGCTGATGAGGTCTCGCAGGAGGAGCGCGAAACTTGGGAAGAGCGCCTGGTTACCATGGCAGAGAGCGGAGTTGATCCGCGGAATCGCGAGGAATCTTTTTGGGCTGAATTAAACCAGTACCTGGCCTATATCTATCTAAGATTTCAACGAAGCGAGCAAAACGGCTGATACAGTTATAGATTCACGAAGCGGTCGGATTGAGGCAGATATCTGTGAGTGAAGAAGATCGGAGTCAGCGAGTTCGGAAGTCGCTAGCCGACGCCCGCCTGGTAGAGATCGAAGTGGATGAATTTCCCGACCGCATTCGCGAGGTCAAGCAAGTCGCCATCGGGCGACTCGGCGAACTTCTGCAAAAAGATACCGGCCCGCGCGAGCATCGATCCGTGGCTCACTCCGTAGGCACCTTAAGTAGACTCGAAGCCTCGCTAAGAGCCGATGCCGATCTGCACAAGCCGGGGCAAACTGGTTTATCGGCGACGCCCAAGCCACCAGATAAGCGGGGCTGAACGAGATTGTTTGGAACAGAACGTAACTTCCGGCAGCTAAACCCCACAACAGCTGCGAAAAGAGTACGGCGCACCGTTCAGCGCGCACGCAACCATTGAAGCCCTATTGATTTTCCATCCCTTGGGGCCGCGAGTGAAGTAGTTCCGAAAGTCCACCTCCCAACTACAGTCCAGGAATGCCCAAGGACTCTTTCCGTTGCCTGATTGAGGCTTGAGAAGTCGCTGAGTTGCGCGGGCACTCGACCTGGGCGCTGAGATATTGGCGGAGGCAGCGGGAACAGGGGGCATAGCCTTCACGCATGGCCTGGGAGGCGGTCATCAATTCAGGACTTTCGCCGACCTTGTTGTGGAGATACTTGCAGCCCGGAACGTGGAAAATTCTTCCTTCGCTGGAGACGGCGACCATCAGGTCAGGAGGAATTTTGTGGGCAGGTTGCGCGAGACGCGAGCGCATATTCGGACGGGAGAAGACGCTGGAATTGCCAAAGGTCACAGTGCCCACAATCAGAGCGACTGCCGCTACAGCCAGCATCCAGAAGGATTGCCAGCCCGCGAAGTGCGAGGAAGAAGATGCGTCGGCCAGGCGACGCTGCAGGCGGCGGCTGAAGCCGACCGGCAATTCGAACAGGCGATCGTCGCCGTAGAGCTGGATTACATTACGGGCGCCGTCGAGCACGGCTGTGCAATGCTTGCAGTCCGCGAAGTGAACTTCCATGGCGGCGCGCGTTTCGGCGTCGACCTCGCCGTCGAGATAATTGGAGATCTCTCTCCAGACTTGTTCACAATTAACTACCATGGCTTGCTCCCTTTTTCGAAAGGCAGCCGGCCGAACCAGGGGCTGCCCAGGCCCGGAGCGAGCGCGTCGCGAAGCATGAGACGGGCCCGCAAGAGCCGAGTTTTCACGGAAGCCTGGGAAATGCCCAGAGCTTCCGCCGTTTCTTCAATGCTCAGGTGCTGCACGTCGCGCAGCACGAAGACCTGGCGATATTTTTCGGCGAGAGCGGCGACTGCTGCCGCCAGCAGGGAGCGGATCTCCTTGCGCTCGAGAGTCTCGGAGGGAATCTCGCGCCAGTCGGCGAAATCCCTGGGCGTGTACGCGCCTTCCTCGTCCTGCTTTTCGCCGATAGGTTCCATAATTTCCGCGTGAGCTCTCCGTTTGCGCATGAGGGCTTCATTGACGGCGATCTGGATGAGCCATGTGCTGAAGCGGGCCTCGGCGCGAAATTGCTGGATGTGAGTGAGAGCTTTCAGGAAGGCTTCCTGGGCAGCATCTTCCGCCTCGGCTTCATTGCGCAACACGGCAAGAGCGGCGGAGTAGACTCGCCGCTGATAGGGCTTGATGAGCTGATAGAAGTACTCCTTCTCCCCAGCCTGGACGCGGCGCAGCAGGTCCTGCTCGCGCAGCAGGGCGGGATCGGAAGGCCTCACGCTGATGCTCATGCTATCGGGCAGGCTGCCCATCGAGTTCCCCTGCGAGGCATGCTAACGAGGCGGATAATCCGGATCGGTCTTCCATCCGGTGAGCATGGAAACAAAGTTATTCCACCCGTGCAGAACCACCATGACGAGATGGCCCAGCAGGAAAAACAGGACCGCCCACATGACCAGGAAATGCCAAAGGCGGGCAAGGTGGAAGCCGCCCATCGGCCAGGCCAGCCAGGAAAACTGCACGGGCTTCCAGATGGCGAATCCGGTGAGTACGGTCAGGATGCCGAGAACAATGGCAGAAGTGTATGCGAGTTTTTGAAGCGGGTTGTAGACCTCGGTTGAGGGAGGCTTGGGGCCGAACAAGAAATAGTGGCGCGCCATCGGCCAGACGCCGCTCAGGTCGCCGCGCGAAAACAGGACCTGGCGGTAGTTTCCGGAAAATACCTGATAGCCAAGATAAAAAATTCCGGTTGCCATGTAGATCCACATAAAAGTGAGGTGCCACTGCAGGGCTCCGCCCAACCAACCACCGATGGCGAAGGCCTTCGGCCAATTGAGGAGATCGTGCTGCGGAATTTTTGCGCCGAAGCTGGGAAAGGCGCGGAAGATCTGGAGACCGCTTCCGACCATCACGAAAAGCGCGATGGTATTCACCCAGTGTGTGAAGCGTACCGGCCAGGGATGTTCGTAGACGGCGGGCACTGACTCTTCAGTCTCTGCGGATTCGATTTCGATTACTTCAGCTCGCATGCTTTGGCGACCTTAGTTCATACCTGAAGGCCCGTCGGGACGGGCGCCGCTGCACTGACCTTCTTCAGTCCGTAGAGCCATTTCCGTGATCCCATCCGTTTCAGAGTCCATAGAACCACGAGTATCCCTGATCTTCCCAATAGCCAACCTTCTCCAGAACGTGGCTGACTCTTAAGTCGGTCAGGTATTTTGCCTGTTTGTAGCCGATCTTGGTCGGTACGGTGAGTCGGACGGGGGCGCCGTGTTCGCGGGTCAACGGCTGATCGTACATTTCGTAGCACAGCAAAGTTTGAGGGTGCATGGCGGTCGCCATGTCGAGCGACTCGTAGTAATCGTCCGCGCATTCGACTGTAACAAAACGGGCGGTCGGATCGGCACCCACCAATTTGAGGAATTCGGAAAGCGGCGTGCCTCCGAATCGGCCGATTACATCCCAACCTTCGACGCAGATATGACGGGTGTTCTGGCGTTTCCTGGGGAGGGCTTGAATCTGCGACAACTTGTAGTCGCCGGGCTTCTGCACGGCGCCACTTACGGTAAGGCTCCAGTTTTCGAAAATCACGCCGGGATCGTCGACATCGTAGCCGTTGATCGGGAATTTTTCGAAGGGCGTGAGATCGGATTCGGTAAATGTGGGCGCCAGATGTCCCGGACGAAAGAACTTTCCTGACGCCCAATCACTGAATGCAAGACCTTCCTTAAGGAGAGGTTCGCGGAGTTTGGGAAACGCAAATGCGCCGAAGGCCACTATAGGAGTGAGCTTCAAGAGTTCCCGGCGATTCATTTTTTTGAACTTGCGCGCATCCATCACTGACTCCAGAACCGAAAAGCGTACGGGCTGCCATCCGTGGGATTCGCAGCCTATGGGAAAGTTACAGCATTTTAAGGAGTATTTCACGTCCGGCGGCGCGCGCGGGGAGACAAAAAGATTGCACAAAATGCGTATCGCAACTCGCCGCCTACTTTGGGGTTTATGCATCTAAGGAAATAAGAGCCGGCAGCCTCGGCCATTGTGACCAGAACGATCAATCCGAGACTGACGGATGTGGGATCGGAGGATGGCTATGGCACAGGTGATTGAGTTTTATGTACCCGATCGTTTTCGCAAGAAGGTGAAATGGGTACCCACCGAGCAGCGCGGCAAGGTGATCGCGTTTCCGGTTGCTGTGAAGAAAACGGCCTGAACGACAAGAAACACGGTGACAACAACGCCCGGCTCACGCGGATTCGCGAAGCCGGGCGATTTAGCGTTCGGGGGTAAGGGATGATTTATCGCCGGGTGCCGACGGGCTCCGGCTTCTCTACGCACAAACTCTTGGTGCGCGGCTGGTACACGCAGAAGGGCTCCTCGTCCATGAAGTCTCCGGTAGCGGCGTAGGCGCGCGCGCGACATCCCATGCATACGTTGCGGAATTCGCAGCAGCCACACTTTCCTTTCAGTCCGTCAGTATTGCGCAGCTGATGGAAGACGGTGGAATTGTCCCAGATGTCGGAGAAATTCTGATTGCGGAGATCCCCCGCGACGACTGGCAGATAGCCGCATGGATAAACTTCGCCTTCATGCGAAATGAAGCAGACTCCCGTGCCAGCCAGGCATCCCTTGGTCATGGCGTTAAGGTCGGAAGGATGTCCGCCGGGGTGTCCGACAGGCTGGCCGACGCCCTGCGGCTTGAGTTCAATGCCGGTGGAACCAGGCATGGTCATTTCCGTGGGGCCGATGGAGGAGGGCTGGGGGGAGGGATGGGTTTGCGCGGGCGCGATGTGGGCCAGGTGCTCAGCGGCGCGACGATCGGCAGCGCGACGCTGCCGCGCCACTCGGAAATAGTGCGGGGCGCAGGTTGCCTTCAACTCGATTCCGCCGGTTAACGACTGATCGTAGAACCAGTTCAACATGCGTTCGTATTCTTCGGGCGGGACCATTTGCGAAGCGGCGATGTCGACTCCGCAGCCGACTGGCACAAGCAGGAAGGTATGCAGGGCGTCGGCGCCCAGATTGCGCGCCAGTTGCAGCACATCGGGCAACTGGTGGGCATTGTGCCGGGCGATGGTCATGTTGATCTGCACCGACATGCCGAGCGATTTCAGGTTGCGCAAGCCGTGAACGGCTGCGTCGAACGCGCCGGGGATTCCGCGGAAGGCGTCATGAGTCAAGGCGTCGGAGCCATCGAGGCTGATCGAGACGCGGCGCACGCCGGCATCGACGATCATGCGGGCGACATCCTTGGTGACCAGGGTGCCGTTGGTCGCGAGGGCAACACGCAGGCCTTTGTCGGCCGCATAGCGCGCCAGTTGGAAAATGTCAGAGCGGTAAAGCGGCTCGCCGCCGCTGAGGACGAGAATCGGGTTGGCGGCCGCGGCGATCTGGTCGATGATGCCAAGCGCGGCGCGGGTAGGGAGGTCGGTGGGCGAACTGAGTTCAGTGGCGGTGGCGCGGCAGTGGATGCAACGGAGATTGCAGCCCTTGGTGACTTCCCAGAAAACCAAACGTGCCTTGTTTTGGCTGTGTCCGTTGCCCTTCGCCGAATCCATCGCACCCCTCCCATGTGGCGAAACCTGGCTGCCACCCCTCGCAGGTACGATAGAAAACTATGAACAGGCCAGCCGTGACTACTATCACCCGCGCCTGTGATCTGCATCACGTGCGCAAGTGACTGAGGGGGCGCGCCTTACTGCGTTCCTCCCGCAGAGTGGCAATCGCTGCAATTGACCTGGGTCAGGTCGCCCAGGTCGATGGGGTGCTGGAAGGACACCTTCTGCACGGCTGCCATGCTGACGCCGCCCTCCTGCTGGCTGAGCACGCTATGGCAAGTCTGGCAATCCTTGGTAATGACTCTTCCGTCAGCGCTGACGTGCTGGCCGTCGTGGCAGCGAAAGCAGCCGTTGAAGTAGTAGTGGCCGATGTTGTTGGGATGGGTCTGCCAGTTCACCTTCATCTCAGGAAAGATCGTGGTGCGATAGATTCTCTGGAGCTCGTCGACCGCGGCGCGAATTTCGAGTTCTTTGCTGTGACTGAGTGCTGGATACTTGGTTTCGTAGAAGCTCTCAATCGTCTTGGCAATGCCCTGCATGGCCACTTCCGTGGTCTCATAGTTCGCTGTGAGGGCGGCGACCGCCTGCTGCTTGAGAAATGGCAGAGAAACATCCAACCGTTTGGCCAACAGTGAGTTGTCGACCGAGAGGTCGGGCGGAACGTAGATGTGGGTGGGGCGGTTGTGACAGTCAACGCAATCCATGCGGTGCTTCGGCGCCTTCGCAACCTGGTCCTTGGGTAACGGAGAATCCTTCACGAAATACTCGGTCTCACGGCCTTGCATGTTTTTTAGGTGAATGTAGGGAATAACCTGGCGCGTCTCGTCGGTGGCCACATAGGTAATCTCATTCGCGATGTTCATGTGCCAGTGGATGCCTTCGACGGCTCCGGTAGCCGGATCACCGCCGCCGACATTGATCAGCATGCGAAGCTGGCGGGGGGTGTTCTTCTCGTCAGTGGCGTAGTGGTTAAACACTTTTAATTGCGCGCCGTAAAACTTCTTGGGCCAGTGACACTGCTCGCAGGTCTGGGCGGCAGGACGGAGATTGTGGACGGGGGTGGGGATGGGACGGGGATAGGTGTTAAACGCGGTAGCAAAAACCTGGCGCGCCCCAGACAGTTTTGATTTCACGTACCAGGTGGCGCCGGCGCCGACGTGGCAATCCACGCATGCCACCCGGGCATGCGGCGATTGCTGGTAGGCGATGAATTCGGGCGCCATCACCGAGTGACAAAGTTGTCCGCAGAACTGGACGGAGTCAGTGAATTCATAAGCCTTGTAGCTTCCCACCACGCTGAGACCGATGAAGGCAACGATGAACGTAAACACGAATGTGAGAGCGCCGCGCTGGGTGGGATCGTTGAAGTCGAGGTGCAGGTAACGAACTTCCACCCCGGGCTGCTGCCGGCGCTTCCGGCGGTCGAACCAGGTTCCGAACGGCACCAGCACCAAACCTGCGACCAGGAAGGCGGGAACAATCATGTAGGCCAGGATGCCCACGTAGGGGCTGGGATGGTCGGAAGTCAGATCGATAAAGAACAGGAAGAGGAAATTGCCGAAGGCGACCACCGCGAGGGCCAGTCCGACCAGGGAGATCGGATTGCGCACCCACTCGCGCAATTTTGCAAAACCAGTGGCGGGCACTGCATTTTCCTCTAGCTGGTTAGTGCTCATGCAACACCGTCCGTTCTATTAAACTTGGACCTCGTGGTCCATTTTGTACCGGCAGGATGGACAATTCCCTTTCCTGCAGGACGAAACCGATGGACGACCTTCGCAACCGGCTCACTTATGCGAGCCCACGATCTCGTCAGCAGGCTGGCCATCGGAAGGCTTGGCCGCGACCGGGTCGGTTCCCTGCAAACTGCTGTCTGCTTCCACTGTGATCTGGGAGCGAGCCGCGGCCAGCAGGGTTTCGGAATCCAGGCCATGTTCTTCGCGGTAGTGTTCGTAGGACATCTTCCCGTCCCACCAGGCCCAGTTCATGGGATAAACATCCGGATCGAAGAAGACCTGGTAGAAGTGCCACACGACGATCGCCAGCGTGGCCAGAACCGCTTCGTAAAAGTGAATCGCGGTAGCCACGTCCAGCCACCAGCGCGCCAGGATGTCGCCGACCAAGACTTTCGCCCAAAGCATGATGCCGGTTCCGGCCATGACGAACAGTCCCCAAACCAGCGCCCAGTATTCCGCCTTCTCGGCATAATTGAAGCGATGGAATTCGGGCTTCTCCTGACGTCGTCCCAGATAGTACAGGAGTGTGCCGATCGCGTCTGTAGCGTCCTTCGGAGTGGGCAGAAAATCCAGCAACAAACGTCGGCCATCCTTCAGGAACGCGATGTAGAACATGTGGTAGGTTCCGATGCCGATTAAAACGATGCCGGCCACACGATGCGTGATACCGCGAACGGTTTCGCTCATTCCCAAAAGATTGGCAAACCAGGATTCGGGAAACTTGAGCGCAAAGCCGGTGATCACCAAGGTGATGAAGCTGGTGAACAGGATGACGTGCTGCCAGCGTTGATGAAGTGACATGCGCTCTACCAGCAAATGTTCGTGCTGCCGGCGCAGCAGAGCTTTGCGTCTCCAGATCACCAGGTTGTGCAGGAGCATGGCGCCGATGACGGCAAAAATCATGCCGAGATAAAACTTGCGGATCCAGCGGACTGCGACGCTGCCGATGTCGGCGGAGAGCGGCGCACCGACGTGCACCTGGCTGAGAGCAAACTTCTCGGTTACCCCGGGGTGGCACTGGCCGCAAGTATTCACCAGGTTGGCGCGGTTGATGGTGGATCGTGGATCGTTCGACGGCAAAATATTGTGCACGCCGTGGCAGCTGGCACAATTGGCTACGATCTGGGAGCCCAATTTAGAAGCCAGGCCGTGGTAGCTGGCCAGGTAGGTGGTAGAACGCCGGCCCGCGACTCCGAATTCTTCGTTCAGCCGGACGCCTTCATGACAGCGGGCGCACGTGACGCTGGCAAGGTTGGCGGCTGCAACCGATGAGTTGGGATCCAGGTGAGCCTTGATGGAATGGATTCCGTGACAGTCCGTGCACACCGGGGCCTGGCTATTGCCGCGCGCAATCGCCTGGCCGTGGATGCTCTGCATGAATTCCTGCTTCACGGATTCGTGACACTTGGCGCAAGTCGCGGGCACGTTGAAACGAAAGATGGGAGATTTGTCGTCGGTAGCAGCGAGAATCTCGTGCGAGCCGTGACAATCCGTGCAGACCGCAGCTTTCTCCGAGCCTGCCGCGACCGCCTTGCCGTGCACGCTCTGCAGGTACGAGGAGAAGGGCTGGGCGCTGTGGCCGCTGGCTTCCATGACGTATTTCTGGCCATGACAACTGCCGCAGGTGGCAGGGATGTTGGCATGGCTGACGCGCGACTTCGGGTCGCTCGCCGGCAACAACTCATGCGGGCTGCCGTGACAGGAGACGCAAGTGGCCGCCTGCCCATCGCCCGCCAGAATGGCTTTCGCATGGTAGCTGCGGTCGTAGGCAGCCTGCTGATCGGCATGGCAACTGGCACAGGAGATCTTGGCCGGAGTGTTTTCGTGGGGCGAAGTCTTTACGTCCGTATGGCAATCGACGCAGGCGAACATACCTCCGTGGATAGAAGCTTTAAAAGCGTCGGCGTTGACGGAAATACTGATCGGCTTGCCGCCTACTTCCTTGGTCATGGTGGGATCGCCATGGCAGGCCAAGCATTCTTCGTTGGTGGGCTTAGGTGGCGCAGGCTTCCTGGTCGAGCCCAGGGCCGCCCCGGCGAATACCAGACACAGCAGTCCAAATTGGCAGACGCGAAGCGTTCGCCCCATCCGCAAATTTCCGTAAGATGCCGGCATTCGGGCCTATCCTCCTCCCCAACGGCGATCGAAAGGCATTTCTATTGTTGGGGGGCACGGGCCGAGGGGCAGTGAGTCGTCTCACCGGCAGACGTGACGAGGATCACAGGGTGCGTGGTCGGGCTTCCGGGCTGGATCTGTCTGTCCCAGCCGGAATCGACTTCAGCGGTCATGATGGCAGGAGCGGCAAAGCTCCGGGGTGGGCTTAACCAGCAAGCGGGTCTGGGGACGGGCGTGATGAGCGGAGTGACACGTGAGGCAACTCAAGTGCGCATCCACGTGCTGCTTGCTGATCTTGGCTTCGTGGCAACGCTCGCAACGCTCCAGAATGACCTCGGGCTTTGCCCCCGCATAGCGTTCGATCTGGTCGGGATCGCCGCCCGCGCTCACGTGATCGGCGCCTGGTCCGTGGCAGCCTTCACAGCCTAGAGCCGCCACATTCTTGCTCTTGAGGGTCTCCACATGAGGGGACTTCATGAAACTGTTGTAGGCGTCTTCGTGACAGCCCTGGCAAACTTCGACGCCGACGTACTTGGAGGAGTTCCCGGGAGGCGCGGCGTTCTGGGCGAACGCTTGCGGCGGGACGAACATACAGGGAACGACCAGGCAAAAAATCCGAAGACGTTGTACGGCTGAACACTTCATAAAAGCGGCCCTGGGCAAAAGATCGGCATGTCGGTCTGACAGGAGCGAGGGTCTGGCTACCAGATGATGGCTATGCAGGCATGGCACGCTGACGCCGGGTGCGGCCCAGTCCTACGGAGCGCACACGGTCATAAGCGATGTGGAGATCCTGGCTGAGCAGGTCGACCACATGCAGGCAGGCCTCGCGATGTTCACGAAGGAAGGTCAAGAGCTCTTTACGCTTGATCATCGCGACCTGAGCGTCATCCAGAAGTTCGGCGGTCACTTCGTGAGCAGTGCCCGACAAAGCCGCACTCAGCCCGAGCAGTTCCCCGGGCACGGCGATGTGGAGGGTCAGGCGCTTGCCCGATTCCGAACACACCGTAAGCTTGGCTCGGCCTTCGCACAACACGAACACTCCGCGCGCCGGCTGTCCTTCACGGAACAGGACCGTGTCCCGCGGACAGTCAATCTTGGATTTGACGTGATCGAGCGCGGCCAACACGTTGGTCGGCAGATCGCAAAAAACCCGGTCCGGGCGCAAGGCACATTCGAGGCAACTCTGCTGTATCGCGCTCTCCATAAGAGGTTGATATCCCTTAGGGAGAAAAAGCACAGTGATTGCAGTCACCCGGATGGGTGACCGTTAACACAGGAGGAAGCGGGAAGCGCCCCGTCAGCTGTTAGTGGCCAGCGATTTCAGGGCCACTTTGTTGCGAATGACCAGAGTCGAACCCTTAGCTTGCACAATTTGTCGCTTCTTCAGATCAGCAAATAAGCGGGTCACGGTCTCGCGCGAAGTGCCGATCATCTGCGCGATTTCTTCATGCGTGAGCGCAAGTTTGAGGCGGGGTTCCTGCTTGGCGGCCTCGCCATTTTTGGAACTCCATTCCAGAAGCAGCTTGGCTAGTTTTTCCGAAGCGGAGTGGGACAACCCCAGCGATCGCACTTCGTGACAGGCGTTGTTGTATTTTTCGCTGAGCTGCTCGGCCACCTTGAAGCACGCATCGGAGTTGTCTTTGAGAAAGCGCAGAAAATCTTCGCGCTTAACAAAATTCACCTGGCAGGGGTCGATGGTTTCCGCAGTCAGTTCGTAGGGCTTGCCGGAAACGGTTGCGCTGAGTCCCAGGACCTCGCCGGGTTCCGCAATCTTCAGGATCAGTGTTTTGCCGTCGGTGGCGCAGATGGAGAGCTTTACCCGCCCTTTGCACAGCACAAAAATTCCCCGCGGGGCCTGGCCTTCCACGAACAGGATCGCCCCCTTGGGATAAGCAGTGGCGTATTTGATGGCTTCGAAAGACTGCAAGGAAGCGGTGGGCAGGTCGCAGAAGATGCGGTCCGACCGCATTTTGCAGGTCAGGCAGCTTTCGATGATGTCGAGTCCGTAAGGTGAAAGCACAAGGTCCTCCGTGTATGCCCGTGAGGAGGCCCGGCGCGCAAGCGATCTGCGCCGCAGGCTTCCAGGGGTGCCGGCCTCATTACCAGACCGCTGTGACCAGCATCACGGGATCAGTGTCCGCCGTGGCCGAACCAACTGCGGTGACTCTCGGCACAAGTGGATGTGACCTGCCTCACATAGCGCCGGGAAGGGGCGTTTCCCGGCCTTGGGAAAGGATTTTGGCCCCGCGTAGTTTTTCTGGTGTTACGCGCGATTTCAGGGCATACTAGGCGGCGAAGCCCTTCCCCGGCGCCCAGGAAGGTGGCTGCCCGCCATGCTAGAGGAACTCGAGCAACAGGAAACTACCCAGGAGCAACTGGTCGTCCCGCGGCTGGAAATTGCAGCTCCTGCTCCCGTATTGATCGAGCATGACCAGACGCAGCGGCGCCGGATGGTGATCGCCCTGGTTATGCTGTTGGTCGCGCTGGGACTGGTCTTGATCAAGGACCGTGATTTCTGGTTCCCTGCCCCGGAAACTGCAGAATCGGAAGCATTTGACGACACGGCTCCGGCTACGGCGGATGAGACGGCCCAGCCTTCCACACCGGCCATGACGACTGCGGCCCCCTCGACTCCCAACATCCGGAAGAAGCGCCCAGCGCCAGTAGCCAGCAAGTCGCCCGAGCCTGCGCCTCCAGCAGCGCCCGCGGTCACCGCATCCCGAGCCGTGCTGCCCCCGTTGCGCGTCGAGGTGGTGGCCGGCGATCAGCACCAGTTGGTGCGCCCGGGAAGCCCGTCGGTGAAGGTAGAACTGCAGAATGGGGCACCGGGCCAAATCGCGTCCGAAGCCCCGCATGCGCCGGTTCCGGTTCCTGACTCTCAGCCCATTACGACCTCGGGCGACCGCGTGCAGATGTCGACCGATACCCGGCAGGCCCTGACGCGCCCGGTGCGGCCGGAATACCCGCTCCTGGCACGGCAGATGAAGGTGCAGGGCGCGGTGGTGCTTTCGGTATTCATCGACAAGGATGGCAGCATCGAAAATCTGCAGGTGGACAGCGGGCCTGCGATCCTGGCCGATGCCGCCCGCTCCGCTGTGAAGCAATGGCGCTTCAAGCCCTACCTGCAGAATGGCGTGCCCGTGGCGACGCAGGCGCGGGTGACGGTGGATTTCACCATCGGCGTGGCGAACTAGAATCGATTTGCAGACGTGGAAGAAAGCGGTGCGCCCAGCACCGCTTTTTGTTTTGCCGGCGCGGCCGAATTGGGCGCCAAAATTAACGGGCACCCGGACTCTTTCGAGTCACAGGCGCCCGGGCAGCCCTCCCCCAGAACTGCTCGCGAAAAAAAATAAATCTAAGACCAGCGGCTGCAAATAGCACTTCTGTGCCACTCCTCCCCCCACCAACGTGCTATGCGAAAAGCCTTGCTGGGTGCTGGTTTGGAGGAAAAAGGGACGTTTTCCAACTTTTGCACAGAGAGGACCGGACGCGAGACACAATAGCGCGTTCGAAAATTCAGACTGACGGGTCCACTAGCAGGCGAGGCGGGCGGGCCGCAGGGTCTCCTGAATTAATTCGCTGAGCCTGGCTTTCAAGTCGCCGAGCCGGCGGGCGACCGGAGCGGAGAGAGCATCGCCAGGATCGTAGTTTTCACCTTGGATCGATAGCAAGTAGGCACGCGGGCAGGCGCCGAACAACTCCGAACTCATCGCGAGAACGGCAGCCGGCGTGAGGTGATGAGTGAAGGTGGTTACGCCGAAATCAGAGCGCACCTCCTCACAACACAATTCTCCCGGTTTACCGCCCTGGGCGCAGTCAATGAAGATCACCGTTTCCACCCGGCTGACGACCGGGGCCAGTTCGGGAGTGAGTTGGTGACAGGGCAGAATCTCCACTTCGGGAGAGCGATTGGTGCGGAACAGCTCGGCGGCCACTTGCCATCCCAAGCCGTCATCGGAACGCAACGGGTTGCCATAGCCCAGGATCAGAATGCGCGCCATGATGTCTCCTTCTAATGAGGCTTGCGGAGCTCGTCGAGCTTTTCACCCGACGAGTTGTAAAGCTGCACCAACATCGGCATTTCGCCGAAGGCGTGGGTGGAGCAACTGAGGCAGGGATCGTAAGCGCGGATGAGAGCTTCGACGCGATTGAGCATGCCCGGGGTGAGCCGTTCGCCGCGCACGAAATGCTTGGCGACCTGCAGAATGCCGCGGTTCATCGCCATATTGTTGTGTCCGGTAGCAATGATCAGATTCGCCCAACGGATCAATCCCTGCTCATCGATCTTGTAGTGGTGTATGAGCGTGCCGCGCGGAGCCTCGCAGCAGCCGACGCCTTCTTCGCGGTTGGGTCCGGCGACCGCGCGCACGTGCTTGGAAAGAATCTCCGGATCGGTGAGCAGTTGTTCCATGCGCTCGATGCAATAGAGAATTTCGATGAGCCGCGCGTGATGGTAGTGGAAACTGCTGAGCACCGCCGTACGCTGGAGCTCGTGGAATTCGGCGAGCTCCTGGTCAGCCCGGGGCGTGCCGCAGCGGTCGGCGACATTCATGCGCGCCAGCGGGCCGACGCGGTAGATTCCATCAGGATAGCCCTTGGGCATGTAGTACGGGGACTTCAGGTACGTCCAGGATTCATTCTTCTCCCCGATATATTCGGGATAATCGGCGGGATCGAGGCCGTTGGCGATGACGTCACCGGCGGAGTTGATGATCCGAATCCCGCCATCGTAGAACGTCAGGCCCCCGTCCTTCTTGACGATGCCCAGGAACAGCGTGGGGAACGTTCCGAAGCTGGCGATTTCTTCGCGGAAGCCCTCAGTAATGCTCTTAAACCACTCCAGTGTGCGCTCGGCAATTGCGAGGACGTCGGGAATCCCCGAAAGGATGGCATCACGGTTCAACTGCGTGAGCGGCTCGCTGACACCTCCCGGGACCACCCATGCCGGATGAATTCGCTTTCCGCCCAGGCGCTCGATGATCTGCTGGCCGAATTGGCGCAGGCGGATGCCGTCGCGGGCCAGCTCGGGCTTCTTCTCAAGCACTCCGAAAATGTTGGAGCGCGACGGATCCGCGTCCATGCCCAGCAGAAGGTCGGGCGAGGAAAGATAAAAGAAGCTCAGGGCGTGCGATTGGACGACCTGGGCGAGGCCGAAAATGCGCCGCAGCTTGTCGGCGGTGGGCGGAATGCGCACGGCGAGCAACGCATCGCAGGCTTTCGCCGAGGCCATGAGATGGCTTACGGGACAGATGCCGCAGATGCGGGCCATGAGGGCGGGCATCTCGGAAAAAGGGCGGCCTTCGCAGAATTTCTCGAAGCCGCGAAACTGGGTCACGTGGAAACGGGCATCTTCGACGCGTCCGTGATCGTCGAGGTGCAGCGTAATCTTGGCATGCCCTTCGATGCGGGTTACCGGGTCGATCACAATCGTTTTTTGGGCAACGGCTGGCACGTGACTAGGCTCCAAAGCGCGTCTTCGCGCTCAATTCCGGGGAACGACCTTCGAGCAGTTCGCTCAGCAAATAGAAGATGACGTCGGCGCGCGGAGGACATCCCGGAACAAATACGTCGACCGCCACCACTTCGTGCACGGGCACGGCGCGAGGAAGTAACCTGGGGACAACCTCGTCGGGCACTCCCGCGTCCAGAGTAGTGTTCTCGCGGTAGGCGCGATCGCAGATAGCTTTCACGCCGAAGGGATTGCGCATCGAGGGCACATTGGCGGTGACGGCGCAGTCGCCCAGCGAAACCAGGGTCTTGGTGTGGCTGCGAATGTTGAGAATCTTGTGAAGGTCCTCCTCGCTGCTGACCGCGCCCTCCACCAGGGTGATGTCCACTTCCTCGGGAAAGATCTTGACGTCGACCAGCGGGCTGTAGACCAAGTCAATCTTCTCGGCGAGAGCGATGAGGCGCTTCGTCCATGTCGAGGAACGACATGTGGCAGCCCGAACATCCATCGAGCCAAACCGTGGCCAGGCGGATCTTGCTCACTCTTGCTCCTCCCGCATCAGCGTCAGGTAGGGCAGGAACTGACGGCGCTTGAGCATTTCGGCAACTGACCGGCCCTTCTCGAACAATGCGCCGGTGGGGCATACGTGTACGCACTTGCCGCACCCGGTGCAGGTTTCCGACGATCCCCAAGGCTGGTTGAGATCGGTAATGACCTTGGCGTCAATGCCGCGGCCCATGACGTCCCAGGTATGCGCGCCTTCGATTTCCTCGCACACGCGAACGCAGCGCGTGCAGAGGATGCAGCGGTTGTGGTCGACGATGAAGCGGTCGTGCGAAGCATCCACCTGCACCTTGGGATAGCGGTAGGGATAATGCACGTGCGTAATCTGCAGGCGCTGCGCCAGGGTCTGCAATTCGCACTGGCCGTTCGAAACGCAGACGGAGCAGATGTGGTTGCGCTCGGTGAAGAGCAGTTCCAGGATCGAGCGGCGATAGCGATCCAGGCGCTCGGAAGTCGTCGTGACTTCCATGCCTTCCTCGACCCGGGTCACGCAGGCGGGAAGAAGCTTGTTGGAACCTTTGACCTCGACCAGGCAGAGACGGCAGGCGCCCACGGTGGAAAGGCCCCGCAGGTCGCACAGAGTGGGGATGAAGATCTTGTTCTGGCGGGCGACGTCCAGAATGGTTTCATCCTGGCGGGCGCTGAAGTCCTTGCCGTCGATTTTGAGCGTCTTGATGTTGGTGCCCGGGCTCATGACGCTTCCTTCCGCTTCGTGTCCGCAAACTCCGGCGGGACAGGTTTTCTGCTCGACGTGCGCCTTGTATTCGTCGGCGAAATAGCGAAGCGTGCTCATGACCGGGTTGGGCGCCGACTGGCCCAGACCGCACAGGCTGGTGTTGCGCAGCAGGTCGCAGAGTTCTTCAAGCAGTCGTGATCGTCCTGCGCGGTCGCAGTGCGCTCGGTGATGCGGGCCAACAGTTCGTTCATCTGGTAAGTGCCTACCCGGCAGGGCACGCATTTGCCGCACGACTCGGTCATGCAGAAATCCATGAAGTACTTGGCAACGTCGACCATGCAGGAGGATTCGTCCATCACGATCATGCCGCCCGAACCCATGATGGAACCGGCCTTGGCGAGGGATTCGTAGTCGACCGGCATATCGAGAAATTCAGCAGGGCAGGCAGCCGCCGGAAGGTCCGCCGGTCTGCACGGCCTTGAAACGACGGCCGTCAGGAATGCCGCCGCCGATGTCGAAAACGATTTCGCGCAAGGTGATGCCCATCGGCACTTCGACCAGTCCGGTGTTCTTCACGCTTCCGGCCAGCGCGAACACCTTCGTGCCTTTGCTCTTTTCCGTGCCGATTTGCGCGTACCATTCGCCGCCGTTGCGGATGATGGGGGCGATGTTGGCGAAGGTTTCCACGTTGTTGATGAGCGTGGGCTCGCCGAACAGGCCTTCCTGCGCGGGATAGGGCGGGCGAGGACGGGGCGTGCCGCGGCGGCCTTCGACCGAGGCGATGAGGGCGGTCTCTTCGCCGCACACAAAGGCGCCCGCGCCCAGCCGCAGGTCGATGTGGAAGTTGAAGCGCGTTCCGCAGATGTTGGTGCCCAGCAGACCGATGCGTTCGGCCTGGCGGATGGCCGTGCGCAGCCGCTTGATGGCCAGCGGATATTCCGCGCGAACGTAGATGTAACCCTCGGAGGCGCCGACGGCGATACGCCGCAATCAGCATGCCTTCGAGCACGCGATGGGGATCGCTCTCAAGCACGCTGCGGTCCATGAAGGCGCCGGGGTCGCCTTCGTCCGCGTTGCAGATGACGTATTTCTGCTGGCCGGCGGCTTTTGCGACCGTGCTCCACTTCAGCCCGGTGGGATAGCCGGCGCCGCCACGGCCGCGCAGGCCGCTCTTTACCACTTCCTGCACCACTTCGGAGGGCGTCATCTCGGTAAGCACGCGCATCAGGGCGCCGTATCCGGAAGCGCCCACGTATTCCTCAACACGCTCGGGATCGACCAGGCCGGAATTTTCCAGCACGATTTTCTTCTGCCGCTGGAAGAAAGGCACATCCGTGCGGCAAACCAGGCGGCTGACCGGCGGACCTTCGAGAGCGTCGAGGATCTCGACAGCATCGGCGGGGGCAACGTGCTGGTAGAGAGTCCCCGTGCCGGTCGAGACCAACGGTCCTTCGGCGCACAGCCCCATGCATCCGACACCCTTGGACTGGCATTTCTTTTCCCAGCCCCGGCTGACGATTTCCTTGTCGATGGCTTCCTTGACGCTCAAGCTCTGGCAGGAAATGCAGCCCGCTGCGACACACACATTGACATGGTGAGGAACCTGCCCTTGGGCCACGCGTTCGTCTTCGGCGATCTGCTCAAGTTCTTCAGGAGTCATGGCGGGCCCATTTCTTGACGCGATCGCGCAGGTCGGTGGGGGAAACCTTCCCAGCGACTTCGTGGTCATAGACAACGGCAGGAGCCAGTCCGCAGGAACCCAGGCAGCGCGCGGTGAGCAGCGACACTTTGCCGTCGGGGGTTGTCTCGCCCGGCTTGATTGCCAAGTCGCGCTGCATGGCTGAAAGCAATTGCGGCGCCCCCTTGATGTAGCAGGCGGTTCCCATGCACACCACGCAGGTGTGCTCGCCGGCCGGCTTGAGCGTGAAGAACTGATAGAAGGTGGCGACGCCGTAGGCCCGGCTCAGAGGCACGCGCAGCGAGATGGCCACATAGCGCAAGGCGCCTTCATCGAGGTAGCCGAAGGTTTCCTGAACGGTGTGCAGGGTTTCAATCAGGCCGCGAGAGTGATTTCCGAGACGGCGCATGGTGGCATCCACCAGGCGCCAGCGCTTGTCGAGACTGGGTGGAGTCGGTTTGGAAAAGTCCGTGATCATCCCTGGGCCCCCTGGGGACGGCGGTCGCCACGCGTTCGCACTGCGAAGCCGGCGCTTTGCCCTTTAACAAATCAGACTAGGTGGTTCGAAAAAATAGGTATGTGACGGTGGTCACGAGGGGATGACACAGAAGCACAGAGCGCTCATTCTGAAGGAAATCTTTTAAGAGAAATCTTGCTCAGCCATTCCCCTGGTGCGCGGCAATCACGGCTTGTCCCAGACTGAGCCCTCCGTCTCCTGCGGGAACTTCACGGTGGGTATAGACCTGGAATCCGGACTTCTCTAGCTGTCTTTGCAACCCCGTCAGAAGATACGAGTTGTGGAAGGTCCCTCCGCTAAGGCAAACAGCAGTGAGTCTGGACTCGGCGCGGATGACCTCGGCGAGGCGCATGAATACGTCGATCAGAGAATTGTGAAATTTTCGGCTTATGGCCGCAACGGGTATTCGTCGGTTCACGTCTACCAGGATCTGCTCGAAGGTGCACCGCGTGTCGATAACGCGCGAACCATTCTGGACCTGGAGGTCCATTGAATACGCGGCGTCCTCGCCCGGTTCGTTGATCGCCATTTCCAGCTCGATGGCGGCCTGAGCTTCGTAGCTCACCTGGGATCGAATTCCGACAAGCGCTGCGACGGCATCGAACAGGCGGCCGCAGCTGGACGTCTGCGGAGAATTCACGTTGCCTTCGATCATGCGAACAACTACTTCCAACTGGGACCGATCAAGGTTCTCGACGAAGGGGATCTTCCATTTCAGAAATGCTCGACCGAAGTGCTGGAACAGGTAGCCGACGGCCATGCGCCAGGGTTCGCGAATTGCGCGGTCGCTGCCGGGCATAGGCATGTAATCAAAGTGCGCCATCCGCTGGAAGTCCTTGTATCCCGCGATCAGCACTTCCCCGCCCCAGATCTTGCCGTCGGTCCCGTACCCGGTGCCATCCAGCGCGAAGCCAATGACTTTACCTTGGAGATGGTTCTCGGCCATGCAACTTGCGACGTGTGCGTGGTGATGCTGGACGCCAACCAGTCGAACATCTTGCTGCGCGAGCGCCCACCTGGTCGAAAAGTATCCCGGATGAAGATCGTAGGCGACGATCTGCGGTTTGATTTCGAGAATCCGCTGCAAATGCTCAACCGCTTCTTCGAAGAACCCGTAGCTCTCGAGGTTCTCGAGGTCACCGATGTGCTGGCTCAGAAAGGCATGCTTGCCGTGGGTCAGGCAGATAGTGTTCTTGAGTTCGCCGCCCACCGCGAGGATGGGAGGCAGCTCGTCTTTAAGAAAGATTGGGACCGGAACGAAGCCGCGTGAGCGCCGCAGCTGGCGGGGCTTGTTGTCCACGATGCGGACCACCGAGTCGTCGCAGCGCCGGAGAATTGGGCGATTGTGGACGAGAAAGCAATCAGCCAGATCGCCGAGACGATCGACGGCCTCGCAGTTGTCGATGGCGATGGGCTCCTCGCTGAGATTGCCGCTGGTCATGACGAGAGCCTTGAAGCCGCCTTCAGTGAAGAGAAGATGATGGAGCGGGGTATACGGTAGAAAGACGCCGAGATACAGGTTGCGGGGAGCGATGTCTTTGCTTATCGCGCTGGAAGCGACTTTCGGCAGAAGAACGATAGGATGCTGTGGTGAACCTAAAGCCTGAATAGCCGGGGGAGTCAGGTCGCAAAATTCAGTGATTGCTTCGACCGAGGGCACCATGATGGCGAAGGGCTTTTCCACGCGGCGCTTGCGTGCGCGCAGCAGCGCAACCGCGGCGGGATTGGTGGCATCCACTGCCAGATGGAAGCCGCCCAGTCCCTTGATGGCCACGACCACCCCCGCCGCGAGGCCGGCGACGGCTTCGGCAATCGGGTCTTTCGAAAACAGGTTGCGGCCTTGCCGATCCCACAGTTCGACTTGCGGACCGCAGTGCCAGCAGGCATTGGGCTGAGCATGAAAGCGGCGGTTCAGCGGATTGTCGTACTCTGCCTGGCAGGCCGGGCACATCTGGAAGGCAGCCATTGAGGTGTACGGGCGATCGTAAGGAATGTCGCGCACGATGGTGAAGCGCGGACCGCAGTTGGTGCAGTTGATGAATGGATACCGGTAACGGCGATCCTGCGGGTCAAATAATTCACGCAGACAGTCCGGACAGACGGAGACGTCGGGTGAGATCAACGTGCGGACGGGCGCGCCACGCTGGGTGGCCACAATGCGGAAGTCACGATCCCCATTGCAGGAGACGTCGTGGACCCGCACCTCGGTAATCTGGGACAGAGGGGGCGCTTCCGCAGGCAGGCGCCTCACAAACTCGTCAACGGCTTCGAGGGGCCCTTGGACTTCGATGGTCACTCCGGAAGGCGAGTTCGATACGTTGCCGCACAGGCTGCGTTCGATGGCCAAGCGATAGATGTAGGGACGGAAACCAACGCCCTGGACGATCCCTGCCACCTCGATCTGGCGTCGAACCTTCACCATTCACCCCAGGGCTACCGATTCCTGCTTCAGTTCGAATTCCTTGCTGCGCCTCTGCCGAAGCCAGTTCAGCCAGCCGGCCATGCCGATGCGTGTAAGGCAGGAGACTCTCAAAATCTCCATCCCGGGGTGCACGCGACGGGCATTTTGTTCCGCGAGTTCTGGATCGAAAGGAACAAAAGGCAGGAGATCAGTTTTGCTCAACACGAGGAGTTCTGACTTGAAGAAGATTGAAGGATATTTGAGCGGCTTATCCTCACCTTCCGTGACGCTGAGGATCACGATTTTTGCAGCCTCGCCCAGGTCATAAGAGGACGGGCAGACCAGGTTGCCGACGTTCTCGATGAACAAAGTGTCCAGCTTCGCCAGGTCCCAATCTTCGAGGTGGCGCTCGATCATGCGCGCATCGAGGTGACAGGTACCGCCGGTCGTGATCTGCTTCACGGGAAATCCGAAGCGCTTGAGCCGGGCCGCGTCGTTCTCGGTCTGAATGTCGCCGGTAAGGACTGCGACTCTCGAGTCGGGCGGCAGCACTTCGAGCGTGCGTTCCAGTAGCGTGGTCTTGCCGGAACCAGGGGAACTGATCAGGTTCACGCACAGGACTTCACTTTGACGGAAACGCTCGCGCAGAGACGCGGCTATCCGATCGTTCTCGCTAAGAACTTTTTTCTGCAAGGGCACTTGGCTCATTTTCTTCCACCTCCAGGTACGCCAGTTCCAACTCGTCTCCGCTGATACATTTGGTCGCCGGCGACCCGCACTGCGGACACGCGAACTCGTAATCGCGAACAATGAAATCCCGCTGACAGGGATCGCAACGATGGAGGCGAGGACAGGATTCGATCTCCAGTTGCAAGCCTTCCAGGTTCGTGTCGCGACTGAGCGCTTCGAAGCAGAAGCGCAACGATTCCGCATCGAGCGCCGCCAGCTCGCCGACACGCACTGCAACTTTGGTAGCCCGCGCTTTGGGATAGCGACGCATCTCGCTGACGACCGCTTCCAGAATCGAGTTGGCGATACCCATTTCGTGCATGACGATGCTCAGCAAATGCGCGGAAGTTGATCGCCCGACAACATGTCGACGATGCGGTGCGTTCCCAGGTCGGTTCGCATGGTGACCAGCCCGGGGTGAGCGGCGCAGACTTTGCCGATCACGCGGGCGTTCCGGCCGAGGGGATGACGCTGCATTGCGGCCAGCAAATCGGCTGCGATTTCGGGCGGGACGATTGCGATCAGTTTGCCCTCGTTCGCTACATACAGCGGGTCGAGGCCCAGCATTTCACAGGCGCCGCGCACTTCTTCGCAGATCGGGATCTCGCGCTCCACAAGCTCAATGCCTACTTTCGAAGCTGCTGCTATCTCATTGAGAGAGCTCGACATACCACCACGCGTCGGGTCGCGCATGCAACGGATATCGTGGCTGACGGCGAGCATATCGGAGACCAGGCCGTGCAGGGCGGCGCTGTCGCTTTGAATGCAGGAGTCAAACTCAAGTCCGGCGCGCTGCGCGAGGATGGCGATGCCGTGATCGCCGATCGTGCCGCTAACCAGCACGGCGTCTCCCGGGCGTGCGCGATTCGCAGATAGATTCACTCCGTCGGGCATCTCGCCGATGCCGGTGGTGTTGATGAACAGCTGATCGCCGCTTCCCTTCTCGACTACCTTGGTGTCACCGGTGACGATGGTTACGCAAGCGGCCGCCGCGGCTTCGCGCATCGAGTGCACGACCCGGCGCAGGACATCCATCGAGAGGCCTTCCTCGAGGATGAAAGCTGCGCTCAGAAAAAGGGGCTTGGCTCCGCCCATCGCCAGATCGTTGACCGTACCGTGCACGGCCAGCGAACCGATGTCGCCACCGGGGAAGAACAGCGGCTTCACGACGAAGGAGTCGGTGGTGATCGCGAGGCGAGTACCGTTTATGGTGACGATGGCCTGGTCGTCGAGCCGGTCGAGCACCGGATTCTGGAACGATGCGAGGAAGACTTCGCGAATCAGATCTCCACTTAACGTTCCACCGCTGCCATGACCGAGCAGGACCGTGTCGTTGGTGCGGAGCGGCGTCGGACAGGAGAGATTCGCGATCGGTTTGACGGCGTCAGCCATTGCTTTGCCTCAAGAGATCGCTCTCCACCTCGGGCGCGTGGCGGCGGTACCGGTAGTAGGCCGCGCAGGCGCCCTCGGACGAAACCATAGGCGCACCCAGAGGATTTGTCGGGGTGCAGCGGAAACCGAAGGCGGGGCAGTCGGTCGGCTTGCGTAGCCCCTGCAGCACTTGCGCGCTGATGCATTCGGCAGGTTCGTCGGCCGTGATCAGTTGCAGGTCAAAGAGCCGGTTCGCATCGTAGTCGGCGTACTCGTCGCGCAGACGAAGTCCGCTCGCCGGAATCATCCCGATGCCGCGCCATTTCTGGTCGGCGACTTCGAAGACCTCGAGCATGCGCTGACGGGCGAGTTCGTTTCCTGCAAAGCTCACCGAGCGCACGTACTGGTTCTCAAGCCGGGCGACGCCCGACTCGAGTTGCTGCACCAGCATGAGGACCGATTGCAGGATGTCGACTGGCTCGAATCCACCGACCACGATGGGGACGCGAAAATCATTCACGAGAGTTTCATATTCGCCACAGCCCATCACCGTGCAGACGTGGCCGGGCGCGATGAAGCCTTGCACGCGGTTCTCCGGAGACGTCAATAAAGCACGGATGGCGGGCGGGACGAGAACGTGCGACACCAGCAACGAGAAGTTGCGCAGCCCTTGCTGCTTCGCCATCCAGGCCGACATGGCATTGGCGGGAGCGGTGGTTTCAAACCCGATGGCGAGAAAAACGACTTTGCGATCCGGATGAGTGCTCGCGATCTTGACAGCATCTGCCGGAGAGTAGGCGATGCGGACATCGGCACCATGCGCTTTTTCGTGCAGCAAGTCAGAATCCGATCCGGGTACCCGCAGCATGTCGCCATAGGAAACCAGAGTGACATCCGGCCGCCGGGCAAGCGCGATGGCCTTGTCGATGGTCTCCAGCGGCGTCACGCAAACCGGGCAGCCGGGACCGTGGACCAGTTCCAATCCCTTGGGAAGCAAGTCGTCGAGGCCGTAACGCATGATGGTGTGGGTCTGACCGCCGCAGATTTCCATGAGCACCCAGGGTCGCGTGCAGCACGCGGCAATCTGGCGAGCCAGCGCGCGAGCGATCCGACCGTCACGGTATTCGTCCAGATACTTCATGGAAGGCCTGTGGATCCGGCTATGAACGACAGTAGCCCGCAGTAAACATGCCATCGGTGATGTGGATCACATGGGCTGGTGAGACAGGGAGGCGGCGGCAGTTGGTGAGACGGAGGGCTTAGTGGGCCCGGAAGACGCGGCAAACGCGCCCCTCAGGATGGAAGCGCGGCGGGAAGCTCGGGCAAGCCCAGTTCTTCTTCGACCGCGCCCAGCTCTTCGAGGATCTCATATGTGCGCTGAGCCTCCTCGGCATCGATCTGGCTGATGGCGAAACCGACGTGCACCATCACGTAGTCGCCAACCTTAGCTTCCGGGACGAAGCCCAAGGCGACCTGGCGCGTGATAGCCCCGATCTGGACCTGTCCGACGTCGACTCCTCCGATACATTCCTTTGTCAGAATTTTGCCGGGGATGGCCAGACACATATAGGGCGCTCCTTAGGCGTACGCCGGTTCGGACAGCTCTACCAGCCAGCGGTCGATAATTTCCTGAGCCTGCGCGGTTGCGGACTCCAAACCTTTGCGCATCTCGTCGGAAGTATCGCCGTGGTGGAGGTCGCTGGGTTCCACTCCGACGACGTAGAAGTGCTGAGGCAGGTCTCCCAGAAATGCCGCCGTGGATAGTAGTTCGTGGGCATCGCCGGGGTGCACCACATGGGAGTTTCCGTTGGCGTAGCGCAAGACCTCGGCGTCCTGGAGCACCGAGACCGCGCCGGGCGCGCGGCCCCCAGAGAGCGCATCGAGAACCACGACGATCTGCCGGCCTGTGAAACATCGGAGCAGTTCGACACCTTGAGTGCCGCCATCCACAAACTCCACAAAGCCACCTGCGTAACGGTAGCGTCCAGTGAGTTCCTTGAGCAGCTCCGGACCGCAGCCTTCGTCTCCGCAGCCCGCTTCTCCGAGGGCCAGCACCAGGATGGGCGCTTTGTAACCGCCGAATTGTGATTGGTTCGTCATGAGCAGTTCTCGACCACGTCAGGAGGATTATTGGCTGGATTTGAACAGCCCGCAGTGACGGGCGTCACAGGCGCAGGGATGAGGCAACTCCTCCCGGGTCACGCAGGTTTCGCCTCCGACCACCAGGCCCGAGAGTCGACATGCGCGTTTTTCGTGTAAGTCACGCCCAGGCGATCGAGTTCGGCGAGGACGGTCTGCACCGCGGTTTCAACCGCCGACTGAACCTGCCCGCTCAGCGTGCATCCGGCGGCGTAGCTTTGGGCGCTGATTCCGATCAGGAGAATATCCGTTGGAGAGGCTCCGAAGAAGACTTCTGCCGCTGCGAGGCACTCGGTGATGGCTGGGGAATGGGTGTCCATTCGAATGGACGTTTTGTGCCGGAGGAGGTCTTGTTTGCGATAGAGCGTGATGGAGCCGGGAGTCTTCCCGTTTTCGACTGAATCAACGACGATGAGCGCATCCAGGCCGGCAATGTGATCAATGAAATCGAGCGCGGGCGTGCCCAAATCTTCCAGATTGACACCTTCCTCAAACGTGTAGGCGGTCTCGAGTTGATGAAGGACGTAGGGACCTACGCCGTCATCGCCGAGCAGGACATTGCCGATACCCGCGATCAATACCCGCTTCATAAGACCTTCACTTCGGCGATCCGTCTGCCTTCGGGATCGAAGGTATGGCAAGCGCACGCCATGCAGGGATCGAAGGAATGGATGGTGCGCAAAACCTCCAGCGGACGCTCCGGATCGGCGATCGGGCTGCGCAACAGCGAGGCTTCGTAAGGCCCGGAGAGTCCCTTGTTGTCGCGCGGGCTGGCGTTCCAGGTGGAAGGAACGACGGCCTGGTAGTTCTTGATCTTCTGATCCTTGATCACAACCCAGTGCGAGAGCGTGCCGCGGGGCGCCTCGTGCGTACCCACCCCCTCGATTTCATGGGACCCGAAGATGGGCTGGTTGTAAACGGCATAGTCTCCCTTGGCGATGTTGTTGACGAGAAGCTGCCAGTGTTTGTCGGCCAGTTCGGACAACATGCCGGCGCGGATGGCGCGAGCGGCATGGCGGCCGAGTGTCGAGTGGAGCATGTCCGGAGTTGCGTGAACTCCTGCGATCGCCGAGACCTTGCTGAGCGCCAGTTCCGCGTATTTCCTGGTGAGGGGATGGCCTTGCGCGTAACCAACCAGCACCTGCGCGAGCGGACCGACCTGCATGGGTTGTCCCTGGAAACGCGGCGCCTTCACCCAGGAATACTTTTGTTCGCCGTTCCATCCTGTGAATTCGGGCTCGGTCTCTCCCCTCCAGGGATGCAGAGGCTTTGCTCCCTGGTAGTAGGAGTGCGTTACATCTTCGGTCACGGCCTCGCGAAATTCCGGATCGGCCGCTGTCTTAAAGGGGTGCGCTCCGCCGACGTTTCCGTTCATGATGAAGCCGCCGGGAAGGTCGTAGGCCGACCCGCGGCCGTCCAGGGGAAGATCCGGAACGGCGAGATAGTTGCGGACTCCGCTGCCAATCTTGAACCACTCGGGATACATTGCGGCGACTGCGCAGACGTCCACCACGTAGACCTGCTGCACGAACTGGTTGACCTCGGCGAGCAGCGTGCGGATCGCCTCGAGACGGTCCATGCCGAGAGCCGACTGGCTATCGAGATCGATGGCATTGGTGACTCCACCGACGGTGAGGGTCTGGACGTGGGGAGTTTTCGCTCCCAGGATGCCCACCACCTGCAGAGCCTTGCGCTGATACTCCAACGCCTGCAAATAGTGGGAGAAGGCGAGCAGGTTGACTTCGGGCGACAGCCGCATCGCCGGATGTCCCCAATACCCGTTGGTGAAAATGCCGAGTTGCCCGCTGGCGGCCACCGCCTTCACCTTGTCCTGCGCGGCTTTGAGTTCATTTCGCGAATTGCGCGGCCACGGCGACAGGCTCTCGGCGAGCTTTGAGGCCGCGGCGGGATCGGCCTTCGGGATCTGCAGCACGTCGACCCAGTCGAGCGCGGAGAGCTGATAGAAGTGCACGATGTGATCGTGCAAGGCGTGGGCAATGAGAATCAGGTTGCGGATATATTGCGCATTCGGCGGCACTTCCAGTTTGAGCGCATCCTCAACGGCGCGAACGCTGGCCATGGCATGCACCGTGGTGCAGACTCCACAGAAGCGCTGCGTGAACAACCACGCGTCACGGGGATCGCGGCCGCGGAGGATTTTCTCGATGCCGCGCCACATGGTGCAGGAAGCCCATGCATTGCTGACCGCATTGTTGTCGACTTCGACATCGACGCGGAGATGGCCTTCAATTCTGGTGATGGGGTCGATGGTGATTCGCTTTGCCATGATGCCTGCCGTTCGATCAGGATTTTGTTGAGCCGGGTTCGTCTTCGCCGAAATATCCAAACTTGAAATAGCCCGTCCACCGGATGTACGGTCTCCGGAACCGGAAGTAGCTCGCCATGTCGTGCCACTCGTGTAAAGGAGCGGGCAGTATGGCCAGCCGTTTCACTGCGATCAGGAAGCCCACAACGCCGAGGCAAATGAAACCTAACGACACAAGGATTTCGGCCGTGACCGGGAAGTAGAGAGCTTCGGGATTGGGTCGAAAAGCCAGCGTAGTAGGACTGAAGCGGTAGATCATGCCTCCGGCGGAACTGAGGATGTAACCGAGGAACATCTTCCGACGATCATGATCTTGCAGCGACCTGCGCAGTAAATAGCCTCCGAAGGCGACCAGCAACACTTCGAGCCAGAACACCCCTGCGAAGCGATCCAAACGAAACGCGGTCAAGAATGCGCCCCGGACCAGGATGTCGAACAGGCGCAAGCCCAGCCACCCGAAGATAAGCCAGGAGGTGATCCACGCAGCTTCATCGAGGACTTCCATATCCATGGCTCGCTTCCACACGAGGCAACAGAGCATGGTGGTCCCGGCCACGCACCCGAATGACATGAAGGTTGCGGCGCCGAGATAGAGTACCGGAAGCCACGGTGATTGCCAGAGCGGATGAACGCGCTCGCCAGCCAGCAGCATCAAGGCTCCCAGGGAGGACTGGTGCATGCCGGGCAGCAGGTAGGCTGCTGCGATCACCCACGGAAAAACTGAATACAGATGGCGTTCGATTTTTTCCACCCCGGGCCGGAGACGCGAGTCGAAGTACCACAGGCGCTCCAGAACGGGCGGGATGTTCTCGATGGCCAGCGGGATCATGGCATAGATCGACATGCAGATCGCCACTTCGGCCAGCGGCGAGTGCATGTTCCACTTCCACGGAAATACGATCCAGTAGAAATTCCACGGCCGGCCGGCGTCGATGCCCAACAACAACAGACCGCAGGCGTAGGCGAGAAAGCTGGTCAGCAGGGCCATGCGCATGAGCGCATGCAGACGCTTTCGACGGAAAACCCAGGCGCCGATGCCCACGGCGAAGGCGCCGGAGCCCAGCGCAGTCAGCACCATGACGTTGAAGGTCTTCCAGATTCCCCATCCGTAGGCGTCGTTCATTCCGCTGACTGGTCCGAGGCCTGCCAGTTCGCGATACGCGGTTAGACCGAGCGCGATGATGACCAGGCCCAACAGTCCGAGAAAGAATCCGTTCACCAGCGGGAATCCGTAGACGGGGACAGCCCGCTCCCAACGTTCACTGGCGTTTCGATCGACGTGCGTGGCAGCGCTGCTCATAATTGCGCCCTCAATCCGGTTGCCTTCTCGTGCTCGTGCGCTTCTTCTTCATGGCCTTTAAGACGCTTGCGAATGACCTGCACTAGACCGGCGTAGAGAAGGGCCGGCAACGCGAAGTACTGGTAGAAGCGCCTTTGCCAGCGTAACGTCCTGGCCGGAACGGATTCCGGCCCCAGTTCCGGCAATCCCAACTTGGCAAATGGGACTCGCGACAGATACAAGGATTGCGTGCCCCCGTTGTCCTGCTCCCCGTAAATCCGGTTCTGGTAATAGCGGCCGGGATTGTTCTGGATGCGGCGTTTGCCTTCCAGCAAAAGAACCGAGCGCGGACCAAAGATCACGGCGCCAGTCGGACACACCGTGGTGCAACCGGGCTTCAGGCCTGCGTCCAGGCGATGACTGCAGAGTTCGCACTTGGTCACGCGGGGATTGAATCCCACCCATTGGAAACGCGGGATGTGATACGGACACGTAATTGTGCAGTAGCGGCAACCAATGCATTTTTCCGCCGTCCAGCTGACTACGCCGGATTCAGGGTCCTTGGCCAGGGCCTGGAACGGGCAACCGGCGGCGCAAGCGGGATCGAGACAATGCATGCACTGACGCTTCACGAATGAAAACGCGGAGCCGTCTTCGGGTTTATAGAGCTTGATGATATTGCGGGTGACGTCGTTCAGGTCGGACGGTGCCTGATGGAGGGTGTCGGTGCGCGTGTCGGGTGGAGTATTGTTGGCCTCGGCGCAGGCGGCCACGCAGGCTTTGCATCCGATGCAGATGGTAGCGTCGTACAGCAGTCCCACGGCTGCATTCGGGACGGGAATGGTCTCGCTGTGCAGCGCTTCCTTGCCGACTGTGACCAGTACGGCAGCCGGCACACTCACCTTGGCGACGCCCGTGATCAGTTCACGCCGAGTAATGGCCACGTCAGTCCCCCTTCTTGTCAGCCGGCTTGCCCAGTTTCTCCGCGTGCGCGATGTCGGCCGCCACGCGCGTGACACCAGCCTCGGCGCTGCTCTGGAAGCGCTGGGACGCAACCCATGCGGCCCCACCCACGGCGCCGGTAATAACGCCAACCAAGGCGGCCGCTCCGACTTCCAGCTTTCCGGCCGTGCTGTAGATTGCGGGATAGGTATCGGGGGGCGTCGCCAGGTGGATCGGGACCGTTTCGAAGGTGCCCATCTGCCAGACAACGCCTTTTTCCGTGCAGCCTACACACGGTGTTCCCACCCCGATCGGCCATACGCCGGGAATCTCGTTGAAGTGCCGGTTGGCGCAGGCGGCGTGCGTTACTGGACCTTTGCAGCCCAGTTTGTAGAGGCACCATCCTTTGCGATGGCCTTCGTCGCCGAAGGTTGTGGCGAAGCGCCCAGCGTCAAAATGGGCGCGCCGCGGGCAGTTTTCGTGAATGACGCGGTCGTAGGCGAACTTGGGACGGCTGTATTCGTCCAGTGCGGGCAGCTTGCCCATGGTGACGTATTCCAGAACCACCGCCAGCAGGTTGTAGGGATTCGGCGGGCAACCGGGCAGGTTGACGATCGGCTTGCCGGAGACAATTTCGTCGACCCCCACTGCCCCCGTGGGATTGGGATCGGCCGAGGGAATACCACCCCAGGAAGCACAGGAACCCATGGCGATCACCGCCGCTGACTTGGCAGCGACTTCGCGGAGCACTTGTATCGAAGGACGGCCGCCCAGTTCCATGTAGACGCCGTCGTCCTTCGCAGGAATTGCGCCTTCCACCACCAGCACAAACTTGCCGGTGTTCTCTTCCATCGCGCTTCGCAGAGCCGCTTCCGCCTGGGCGCCCGAGGCCGCCATCAGCGTCTCGTGGTAATCGAGTGAGATCACATTCAGGATCAGGTCGGCGACGTCGGGATGCGAGGTCCGCAGCAGCGTCTCGGTACAGCCGGTGCAGTCCTGGAAGTGCAGCCAGATCACCGAGGGGCGCTTCGCCTTGCCGATGGCCTCGGCGATCTGCAAGACAGTGGCTTTCTCGGTCAGAGCCATCCCTACGGGCGCGGTCGCCATCAGCGCGGTGCAGAGTTGCAGGAAACTGCGGCGGGAGACGCCGCACGCGGTCAGGTGCTGTTCGATTGTGGGCTTCGGGGTACCAGTCTGGTTGGGCATGCAGCCTTCCTCGGTCTCGGAGCGAGTTCTGGTTGGCCGCCGCGTAGGTACGGTCGCTCGGTGACCTGCGTCACTTCGCGCTGAGAGATACTGAGGGCGAAGAGATTGCTGGCGAGACCACTAGGGAACCTGAGGTTGTGCGCGCCGCTTTTTTTATGAACACTGCCACAGCTAGCTTTTATGAAAGAACATGACCGGGTTTGCGATTCCCTTTGAGCTCAGCGCGCCAATTCTCCTCCCGCCCTCATCCTCGATCTGCAGTACCCCGCGGCCCGTTGCCCGGGACGCGGCGTCAACGAGCATCTTTATCGCTGCAATCGGTACACCAAAGCAGTGATGAAAATCACCTCTCACGGTGATACGTGGCATGGCGCTCGAAAAATGGACAGCTCCGATGACTACATCAAGTGATCACTTTCTCGACTGCGCTGTCCTCGATACAATGATGCGTTCGCCGCAGCGAATTGTCAGGGAGGAAACCGCACGTGATCATCGGCGTTCCGAAAGAGACGTATCCCGGGGAACGGCGCGTGGCGCTGGTTCCGATGGTCATTCCAACACTGACGAAGGCTGGGTTTGAGGTGATCGTCCAAACCAACGCCGGCCTGCAGGCCGGCTACCCTGACAGCCAGTACACAGAAAAAGGAGCCCAAGTGGAGGGCGACCGGGCTGCCCTGTTTGAGAAGGCGGACATCGTGATCCAGGTTCTGTGCTACGGATCGAATGACGTAACTGGAAAGGATGATCTGCCTCTGTTGCGCGAGGACCAGATTCTGATCGGCTTTTTGCGTCCTTTTGGATCGAAGGAAGTAATCCAGGAAATCGCAGGACGAGGTGTCACATCGTTCTCGGTGGAGTTGATGCCGCGCACCACGCGCGCGCAGAGCATGGACGCTCTTTCCTCCATGGGAACAATCTGCGGGTACAAAGCGGTGCTGATCGCGGCCGACCGCCATCCACGGATTTTTCCCATGCTGACGACCGCCGCGGGAACGATCACGCCGGCCCGGGTCTTAGTTATCGGCGCTGGGGTGGCGGGCCTGCAGGCCATTGCTACTTCGCGACGGCTGGGCGCGGTTACCTCCGCTTATGACTTGCGTCCCGCGGCGAAAGAGCAGGTGCAGAGCCTGGGCGGACGTTTCGTCGAATTGCCGATTGAAGCCAAGGACGCGCAGGACGCCCGCGGGTACGCGCGCGCGCAGGATGAGAGTTTCTATAAGCAACAGCGTGAGCTTCTAGGTCGCGTGGTGAAGGAAAGCGATGTCGTCATTACGGCGGCGGTCATTCCCGGCAAGAAATCGCCCGTGCTGGTCACGGAGGAGATGGTGAAGGGGATGGCGCCCGGCTCAGTCATTTTTGACCTCGCTTCGGAACGTGGCGGCAATTGTGAATTGACGAAGGCCGGGGAAACCGTCGTGCAGCATGGCGTCACCATCATCGGCGCGATCAACGTTGCGAGCGGCGTTCCCTACCATGCCAGCCAGATGTATGCCCGCAACCTGACCGCGTTTCTGCTTCACCTTATCAAGGAGCAGAAACTGCAGCTAAACATGGACGATGAAATTGTGCGCGAAACATTAATCACCCGGGGCGGCGATGTGGTCAACGCGCGGGTGCGTGAATTTTTTGGAATGGCAGCACCAGTCGTACAGGAGTGAGGGAAATTCAGGGAGGAAAGATGAGTGGCTCCATCCTGATCAACGGGTTATTCATTTTCATGCTGGCGGGCTTCATCGGATTCGAGGTGATTCGCCGGGTGTCTCCGCTACTGCATACACCGCTGATGTCGTTGACGAACGCGCTGGATGCCATCGCGGTGGTCGGGGCCATCGTGCTGGTGGGTGAGCACAAGAGCACGCTGTCGGCGATCCTCGGAACGATCGCGGTGGTGGCTGCCACCAGCAACATTGTAGGTGGATTTCTAATTACCGACCGCATGCTGAAAATGTTCAAGTCCAGCCGCCCGGCAGCGAAATCATGAACGAATTCGCCGGAAATCAGCTGATCATCGAAGTCATCTACCTGGTGGCGAGCGCGCTGTTCATCCTCTCGCTGAAGTGGATGAGTTCGCCGACCACGGCGCGCCACGGCGTGTGGGCCGGGGAACTCGGCATGCTGCTGGCAATCGGCGGCACGCTGCTGCACCACGGCATCATCGACTACCAGTGGATCGCGATCGCCCTGGTGCTGGGCACGATGATCGGGATTCCGCTCGGCCGCGTGCAGATGACGGCCGTGCCGCAGCGAACCGCTCTGAGTCACGCGTTCGGCGCGCTTTGCGTGACCCTGGTAGGCACGGCTGAATTCTACTTGCGGACACCCGAGATCTCGCGCTTCATGATGGCTGTCCTTTCGATGGAGGTGATTCTCGGCTCGCTGACCTTTACGGGAAGCCTGATGGCTGCCGGAAAACTCCAGGAAGTGCTCCCGCAGCGACCCCTGACATATAAGGGACAGAACCTCGTCAACTTCCTGCTGCTCGCAATCGCCGTTGTGCTGGCAGGCTACCTGGTGCTGCATCCGGAGGCCAGGCAGCTTTATCCGTTCATGCTGCTGATCGCGCTGGCGTTTGGTGTGCTGCTGGTGATTCCGATCGGTGGCGCCGACATGCCTACGGTTATTTCGCTATTGAACGCCTACGCGGGATTGTCGGCCGCAGCCATGGGGTTTGTGCTGAATAACAAGCTGTTAATCGTGGCCGGCGCGCTGGACGGATCCTCCGGCTTGATTCTTTCCGTGATCATGTCGAAGGCCATGAACCGATCATTCACCAACGTGCTGTTCGGTGCGTTCGGGCAGGTGCAGCCTGCGGCGGCCGCCGGACAGGAGGCCAAGTCCGTCAAGAGCGCAACGGCGGAAGAAGCGGCCGCGATTCTCTCGGCGGCAAACAAGGTGGTAGTCGTGCCTGGATACGGCATGGCGGTGGCGCAGGCGCAGCACAAAGTTCGCGAGCTCTACGATGCGCTTACCAAGCGTGGCGTTGATGTCCGTTTCGCGATCCATCCGGTAGCCGGCCGCATGCCGGGCCACATGAACGTCCTGCTTGCGGAAGCCGACATTCCTTATGACCGATTGATGGACATGGACGAAATTAACGGCGATTTCCCGCAGACCGATGTCGCGCTCGTGATCGGCGCCAACGACGTCACCAATCCCGCCGCACGGACCGACACAACAAGCCCCATCTACGGCATGCCGATCCTCGACGTCGACAAGGCGCATACCGTGATGGTGATCAAGCGCGGAATGAGTCCGGGATTCGCGGGTATCGACAACCCCCTTTATTACCTCGACAACACGCTCATGCTGTTTGGGGACGCGAAAGCCTTTGTGGGAGGCATCGTACGTGAGTTGACGGGCGGCGGACACAGCTAGACCATCCACGCCCGCTCCTTCCGCGTTATCCTTTCAGGATGCGCATGCTCCCATTGCCGGCCGGAGATCAGAAACTCGTGCAGATCGTGGAGACTGCCCTCGCCGACGCGACTTTGCGAAGCGGTTCGTGGCTGGTGTGCCGGCCCGGCTGCACGCAGTGCTGCGTGGGAGTGTTTTCAATCAGCCAACTCGATGCAGTCCGGCTTCGGCACGGACTGGACGAACTGGAGCACCGTGATCCCCAGCATGCGGCTGCTGTCCGAGGACGCGTTCGCGACGCGATCATCCGCTTGTCGCCCGATTTCCCTGGTGATCCGGAGACGGGGATCCTCGCTGAAGGCGAGGAGGCTGAACGCCGGTTCGAGGATTTCGCTAACGATGAGCCCTGCCCGGTTCTCGATCCTGCAACGGGCAGGTGTGCGTTGTATGCTTCCCGGCCGATCACCTGCCGTTCTTTTGGTCCGCCGGTGAAATCCGAGGGCGGGCTGGGAGTGTGTGAACTGTGCTACCACGGCGCAACGGATGAGCAGATCGCCGCCTGCGAAATGAGCATTGATCCTGATCACCTTGAGGCGGACCTTCTTAAGGAACTGGAAAAGTCCGGCGGTTCACCGGGACGTACGATCATCGCGTTCGCGCTGGCGGAATGAGCAACGCCTAGTCCGCGTGCGCTTTCCCGCTTACATGGCTTAGCACTTTTTCAGCGGCGCGCACGCCTCGGTATTGGGCTTCCTCAAAAATTGAAAAGCCGCTCAGGTCGGAGTTTGCGAACAGAAGGCGGCCTTCAAGACTGGCCAGTTTGCGGCGCTCCGCGGAGAAGATAGCGCCTGGCGCTGGACGCGCCATGGCGTGACCGAAGCGCATAACGTCGATTCGCGAAACACACTGTCGAATGTCGGGATGCACCCGCTCCAGGTCACGCAGAATTGCTTCCTTCCAGTAATTCCAGTCCTTTTCCAGAAGCAGCCTTCGACTCACCACCGGCGGCTCTTCGGCCAATGCCCAGTAGAACGTCCATACCGTTCGTTCGATGTGACTGCGAATGCTCTGATGGGTAGCATCGACGTAGCCCAAGGTCAGAGAGTTCATCACGACGTTGTCCCAGGTAGGATCGTCACCGTTGGCGGCAGGAAGTCGCTCCAAGGAGAGGTTCGCCGTAAGCCAGGGCGAATAATCGAAGTCGCGAAGCGGCGCGAAACCCTCCACTACATAAGGCGCAAGAAAGGTGGGTGCGGCGAAAATTACGAACTCGGCCTGATACTCGACGTCGGAGGCAAAGACGCTGAAGCCACTCCCATGTTTTGCGATGCGACGCACCATCGCCGATGCGCGCACGTAGGAACCTATGCGCTCGAGCAGGCGACGCACAATCCAGCCGTTGCCCTCCGGCCAGGTCAGAGGTCCCTTCTCTTCGGGTTCGCGAGACGCGAAGTAGTGGATGCCCGTCCATGCCGATGTTTCGGAAGCAAGGGCGCCGTAGTCGTCGCGGCAGCAGTAGTTCATGTACCAGTTCAGGATTCTCGAGTCCATTCCCTGCCCGCGCAGCCATTCGCTAAACGGCATGCGGTCGAGATCGGACTGTTTGCGGGAGAGTCCGCGTTCCATTGGGATGGTGAAGCCGCCGGTCGCGCGGAATGTGTGGATCTGATCTTCCATGCGGCGGAACTGGTCGCGATCTTTGTCGCTCAGGCCGATTGAGGGCTCAATTCCGTCCTGCCAGCGGCCATACAGGAACAACCGCTCCTGCGGCGCGAAACATAGCGACCGCTCATCCCACACCCCATCTTTCAGCACGCCCAGTTCTTCGAACAATTCACGAACGTACGCCGCCTTCGGTCCGGGCACCGGGACATAGTGCGCGGCCCAAGGATAGGCGGTGATCTCGTTCTCGCCCCAGCGAGAATTTCCTCCCGGCTGATCGTTCATCTCGAGCAGGACGAAATCTTTGAAGCCGCGCTTATTCAAACGCCAGGCTGCGCTCAGTCCGGCAATGCCTCCGCCTACGATGACGACCGCATGCTTTTCAATTTTTCTCGCCGGAGGGAAGGAGGCGCGATCGCGCAACAGATGGCCAAACTGGAAAGAGTCGTTCACGAAACCACCGGCAATCGGCCGATCGCCTTTTACAGAAAGTCCTACCAGCGCCGCACTCGACGCCTGCAAAAACTTCCGGCGCGAAACTTTCAATGGCTGATGTCCTTCCAATCCTGATCGTAAGCCCGCACCAGGACCTGGTCATTCAGGCGATTGGGCGGCATGGGCATCGGCGACATGTCGGGCGGAAACTGAAACATGCCGGGCAGGCCGTCGACCGAGACGAAGCGCAGTCCAGCAGGAAGAAGAGTCGGCGGGGAGTACTCGTGCGTCGAAGCAATAACGAATCCCCACTCGCCGAATGACGGCACATACACATGATAGGGATAGGTCTGCAGCCCCGCACGCTTCAAAGTTTCGACGATGCACCAGTACGAATCCCGGGCGAACATGGGCGACGTACTCTGTACGACCATCAACCCCTGCACGCTCAAATGTCGCGCGGCGGCCTTGTAGAACGCCGTGGTATAGAGCTTACCCAGCGAGTAATTCGTGGGATCGGGAAAATCAATCACGATGAAATCAAAGCTATCGGTATTCGAGTCCACCCAAGGGAACGCGTCCGCGTTAATGATGTGGACCTTAGGCGAGAGAAATGATTTCTGGTTCAGCGCCGTCAGCATAGGATGGCTGGAAAACAGGCGCGTCATCTCCGGATCCAGGTCCACCAGCGTGATGCTCTCGACCTGCGGATATTTCAGGATCTCGCGCACCGCAAGCCCGTCGCCACCTCCCATTACCAACACCCGCCTTGGCGCAGCAATCGCAGAGAGCCCGGGATGGATGAGCGCTTCGTGATAGCGATACTCGTCGCGAGAACTAAATTGCAGGTGACTATTCAGGAAAAGGCGAATGTCGTCCTTAAAGCGGGTCAACACGATGTGCTGGTAGCGGGTATCGCGAGCAAAGATGATTTCGTCCGCATAAATATTGTCTTCAGCCGCCGCCGTGATCCGCTTAGCCTGTGCCAGTCCGATGCCAAGGGCACACATCACCACCAGGCACAGACCCCGCAACACTTGAGCCGAGGGCAACTGTTTCGCGAAAAGAAACGTGCTCCACAGCGCCACGCCAACGTTGATCAGTCCAAACAACATGGCAGAACGCACTAATCCCAGGCGCGGCACGAGCAGGATCGGGAACAGTAACGAAGCTCCTAGAGCCCCCAGGTAATCGAAGGTGAGCACATGCGCGACCACATCGCGAAACTGGTAGCGCTCGCGCACCATGCGCATCAGAATCGGGATCTCAAGCCCTACGAGCACGCCGATCATCACCACCAGGGCGTACATCAACAGTTGAAAGCCCTGCGTGTAGGCGAAAGCCAGAAAAAGCAGTGCCGACGAGAAGCCGCCGATCACGCCGAGCATCAACTCGATCCAGACGAAGCGGTAGGCGAGACCGCGATTAATGTAGCGGGAAAGGGCGCTGCCGATGCCCATCGCAAAAAGATAGCAGCCAATAATGGTGGAGAACTGCAGCACGCTGTCGCCGAGCAGGTAGCTGGCGAGCGTTCCGGCGATCAGCTCATAAATCAGCCCGCAGGCTGCGATGAGCAACACCGTGATGAAGAGCAGGATTCCCACGATTTAGTGGACCGCCGCCGCAATGATGATGCAAATGCCGATCGACATCGCGCCCACCAGGATGGCCAGCGCCGTGTTGTGCTCCTGCACAATTTCTTTCCACAAGTGATACGGCGTGAGCTTGTCCATCACCAGAAAGGCCAAGGTGAAGACAGCGATTCCGAGAAATGCGAAGACCACCGCATTTACAATACTGGTCACCAGCGTAGAGCTCATTTCATTTGCCTCCCGTGTAGTGGTGATAGGCACCGTAGACCGAGCGGTAGGAACCGGGATTGTCGCGCACGGAGCGGGGAACGTTCTTCAGTTCATTCACAGAAGCCAGGCTCCAGCCCTGATATTGCGCGACCCCAAGTCCCGCGAGTACTGCAATTCCGTAAATCACGTAAAGGACGCGAATCATTCGTCATCTCCGCTGCCGAGCGGTGCATGATCGCTCTCCGCCCAGCGTAGATGCTCGAAGCTGAGTGATCGCCAGGTGAGCGCCAGCACCGGCAGGAACAATGCCCCGAGGGCGATTCCGTAGAAGCTGTACTGGGGAACGTCGCGCTTGACCGAGATCGTGTAGTAGGTCACTCCATACCCCGGGTCGCCTTCGGGTTCGACGCGCAGGTAGTAACGCCCGGGCGGTACCTTGGGCACCGCGACCGAGTCATTTACACTGCCTTCCGACCAGGAGCCATCGGAGTCATAGCCATGGTAGTAGCTCACTTCCCTGCCGAAGTCGAAAGCCTGCCCCGTGCTTTCGTTGATCAGCGCATAGTTCAGATAGATCCAGCGATTGTTCAGGTCGGTGCTGGTCGTCAGTTCGACATTCGAAGTGTGTCCCTTGACCTCGAACTCGTCGGTTACGAATGACGCCTCGCCACGGTGATTCGAATCGTACTTGTAGTATCCGGTGAAGACCTGTTCGTTGCGGGCGGAGAGGTCAAGCCCGATCATCATGACCACCAGGGCAAGCGCGAATACGGCAAACGCCATCCAGATGTTCTTGGTCGCGGCGGTCAGAGGGGAAGGTTGATTTTCGTAGACGCCGATTGCCTGGGGAGGATCGCCGCTCAGGCCAAACGCTTTCCACACGTCTTTGCCCGACATGTACTCGCCCATCGACCAGGTGACTTCGTTTCCGGTCTGCTCGCTCGACAGAACCCGCGGCGGGGATACATAGTCGGTCACCTCGACCGATTCGCCGACCCGGACTTGCCATGGAAATTCTCCGAGCACAAACGAGGTGCCGGCCCTCGCGGTTTGGAAATGTTTGTATGTCTCGCCCAGGTATCGAACTTTAGGAGGACTCGCGTACGGCAAGATCTCCGGCAGAGCTTTCAGAATGCTGACATCGTTCCAATGACCGTCGTATTCCGTCAGATAGCGGAAGCCCTTGAACGGGTTGAACAGCACGTATTCATGCCAGCTATAGTCGACGCCCTCCACATGAATCGTTCGGCGCTCAAAACCGATAACCTCGTAGTCAGTTCCGCGAATTTTCCCGCGCGTACCCAGCGGGATCAAAGGTTTGTGTTCGTGCGTGGCGGCGGCGAATTTCTGCAGAATCTGGAGATTGGGGTCCTTGGCGTCAAGAATGGAGTGACAGCTGTCGCACACAATGGTGACAGCATTGTCGAAAGAGCGCACGGTCAAGGCAGCGCCGCAGCCGGGACAGTTCAACGCCCGGGCTTGCGGCTTGCCGGGAGGAGTTGGACCGCCGGCGCTCACGACCAGCCCTCGAAGGTTCGCAGATTCTTCAATGCCAGGGTGTCGAAGTCCACCAGTTCACCGAGATAGAGCGCGGGCTGCTCATCGCTGTAATCGATGGTGGCGAATTTTCCGCTCGTTGATCGCAGGTCCACGAATACCACGTCGGTCTTGTCCCAATACTGAAATGGCAATTCGCCCTGCACGCCACGATAATGCGCGTTCGTGATGGTGGTCACCTCATACGAAACGTTATCCCATACGAAGCGATCGCCGACGTGGCACTTGTCAGGCAGCTTGCGCCCAGGCGCGGAGAATGAGACGGCATATTCGTCCTGGGCGTCCGAGAGCCATCCGCTGGTGCCGTCGTTCAACATCAGATGCCACTCGTTCCAGTTGCCTTGTTCGTACTCGTAAATGATCCGGCCAATCGCCGTGAAGGCTTTGTGGTTGTAGCTTCCTTCGGTGCCGATCTGGATGGGCGAACTATCGGGTGGCAGGTCCGCAACTTGCCCGACTTTCTGAAGGTCGACGTCGGTGCGAACCAGTATGGACTTGCAGTACTCGCATACCGTCTGCACGCTGCTGGACCAACGGAAAACAATCTTTGCGCCGCAGTTAGGGCAGTTCCCCTCCGGCCGGCTCATCCCGCGATTCTCCCCATCGGAGGGACGCCCGGAAGATGATCGCCCTTTAGGGCTGCTTCACCATACGGACGCATCAAATTTCGGACGTTTACAAATGTGGCGCCAAAAGTCTCGCAAAGGTGTGCGGCAAAGTCCCATTCAGTCCGCGGAACGCAGCAGAACAAGTTGAGGCAGATCGAGCCAAATTCCGGGAAGGTGTGGCAGGTTAGATGAGATTCAGCCAGCAGACAGAGGCCGGTGATTCCCCCGGTCTGGGGAAACTGATGCCACTGTGTCTCGCCCACCGGCCGAAGTTTCAGATCGTCGATGATCCGCTGAAACAAGGCACGCAGCAAAGGCAGGTCGGCAAGCGACGCGGGCGAGCACCCATGAGCTTCAACGATCCACTCGATTCCGTTCATGTATGCGTTACGGTTGAGCCTGGCCGCAATCGGGGCAGAACTTGCTGACTTTCGGAATCGACTTGCCGCAGTTCAAACAGAACTTGGCTTCAGTGCCGGCAGCCACGGCACCGCCGGCAGCGACCGCCCCACCTTCGGAGCCGGAACTTGCACTTCCCTTCTTGATGGCGTCCATCATGGCCTGTCCCATGGCCATGCCCGCGCCCAGGCCAGCGCCCACTCCCGCCGCGCCTCCGCCCTCGTTCGCGGCCGCCATCGGAATCGATTGCGCGACCTGATACTGGGTGTATCGTCCCATATCGCCGACCATATTCATACCAATGCGCTGGTCGAGGATCTTCTGCAATTCATCGGGCAGGGAAAGATTTTCGACCACAAAGCTATCGAGCACGAGGCCGAGGTCGGTAAATGCCGGTTTCAGTTGACCTGCAATCTTTTCGGAGAGCGCCACCTGGTTGGCTGCCATATCGAGAAACGGAACCTGGCTGCCCGCAAAGGTGTCGGTGATCCGTCCGACAATCGTGTTGCGCAATTGTCCCTCGAGATCCGCGACCCCGTATGCATCGCGCGTGCCGCTGACCTTCGTGTAGAAAACCTTGGGATCGGCGAGGTGGTAGGTGTAGATCCCGAACGCGCGCAGACGAATTGCGCCAAATTCTTTGTCACGAATCGTGATGGGATTCTGCGTGCCCCAGTGTTGGTTGGTCTGCAGGCGCGTGATGAAAAAGTAGACATCGGACTTGAAGGGGGACTTGAATGCCTTGTCCCAATTCATGAGGTAAGTAAGAATGGGCAGCGTTTGTGTATTCAGCGTATAGAGACCAGGTCCGAACACATCGCCGACCTTGCCTTCGTTCACAAACACGGCCATCTGCGAATCGCGCACCGTGAGCTTGCCGCCGTTCTGGATCTCGCGGTCTTGCATCGGATAACGATACGCCAGGAGGCCATCGGCCGGCTCAACCCACTCGATAACATCGATAAATTGTTTGGAAAGAAAATCACGCAGACTCATAGCCGAACTCACTCCCAAAGGCGGGAGATCGCCTCAATCGCGCGACAGCCGCCGATTTGGGGATGCTAAGGTCCGGTTGCCCCCATGTCAATGGCATGTTTGCCGGGCTCTATTGCAGGCTGTGAATGGAATTTGCGGATTGCTCTTCTGCAATGTGGGGCGCCCGGAGGCGCCCCTTTTTCATTATTCGGAAGAGGAGACCGGGACGACTCCGCGATTCTTGATCGCTCCCAGCTCCAGATAAGAAGTGGTGGATCGCGATCCTCCGGCCCGTTCGTTGTGGGCTTCAGGATTCAATTCGCGCTCGCGCCAGAAGGCGTAGATGGCAGGATACACGAGCAATTCCAGCAGGAAGGAGGTCACGATGCCGCCCACCATGGGAGCGGCGATTCGCTTCATGATCTGCGAACCGGTGCCAGTGGACCACAAGATCGGAATCAGACCGATGCTCATGGTGGCGAATGTCATGAACTTCGGACGCAACCGCTTGGCCGCGCCCTCGACGATCGCTTCGTAAAGCTGAGTACGCGTCAGACGTGCGTGTTCACGTTTCGCCTTCTCGTAGGCGAGATCGAGGTACAGCAGCATGAACACTCCGGTCTCGGCATCGATGCCCAGCAACGCAATGATACCGACCCAGACCGCAATACTCATGTTGTAGCCGAGCAGATAAACCATCCATAGGGCACCGACGGCTGAGAACGGCACCGCCAGCGTGATAATCGCGGTCTTGACTACGGATCGCGTATTTAAATACAGCAGGAACAGGATGATTCCGAGCGTGACCGGAACCACCAGCATCAAGCGCTGGGTGACGCGTTCGGACGATTCGTACTGGCCGCTCCAAAAAATGCTGTAGCCGGCGGGTAATTGCAGCTTTTTCTGCAATTCCTGACGTCCTTGCGCCACGTAGTCTCCAGGCGCGCGATTGGCCAGATCGACATACACATAGCCGGTCAGTAGTCCGTCTTCATTGCGGATCATGGCCGGGCCATTCAGCATGCGGATCGTGGCTAATTCCGAGAGCGGAATCTGCTTGTCGCCGCCTGCCGTTACCAGCACCCGCCCGAGAGCGTCCACGTCGGAGCGGAAATCACGCTTGTAGCGAACGTTGATGGGATAGCGCTCGCGCCCTTCGATTGTGGTGCTGACGTTTTCGCCGCCCACAGCGGTCGATAGCGCATTCTGCGCGTCTTCAATCGAAAGGCCGTTGCTGGCAAGCGCCTTGCGGTCCCAGGTCACATCGAGGAAGTAGCCGTCGCCGGTACGTTCCGAGAACACGCTGCGCGTTCCCGGCACACCGGAGAGAATCGCTTCCACCTGTCGGCCGATTTCCTGAATCCGTTGAACGTCGCCCCCCTGAATCTTGAGACCCACGGGCGTGCGAATGCCGGTCGTAAGCATCTCGATGCGGCCGCGAATCGGCATCGTCCAGGAATTCGACAGGCCAGGAATCTTCAGTGCCTCATTCATTTCGGAGATCAGCTGCGTCTCTGAAATGTGGTCGGAGGTGATGTGGCGCAGAGTCGGGAGCGTCCACCCGGGCGCCCACGAGGAGTACCAGGTATGCGTTCTGCGCCATTGGGAATGGGGTTTCAGAACAATGACCGTCTCCAGCATGGAAAGCGGCGCCGGATCGGTAGCCGTGTCGGCGCGACCAGTCTTGCCGAGAACGTGATCCACTTCGGGGAATGTTTTCAGGATGCCATCGGTGACCTGCAGCAGTCGCTGCGCCTCAGCAATCGAAATTCCGGGCATGGTCGTCGGCATGTAGAGGAACGAACCCTCCTCCAGCGGCGGCATGAATTCCGATCCGATTTTCCAGAAAAGAGGAACCGTCAGCAGGACCATGACGACGGCGCCGGCAATCACCTGCGTCTTCCAGCGCAACGTCCATCGCACGACTGGATCGTACACACGCATGAGCGGCCCGGTGATGGGGTGTTTCTCTTCTGGCCGGATTTTGCCACCGAGCAATACGCCGGTGATTTTCTGCCACCAGCTTTGCTCAAGCCCGAGGAGACGCGGTTTGCGTACCAGCAGGAGCCGCAAAGCAGGATCCAGCGTAAGGGCTAACACGGCCGCCACCAGCATGGCGAAATTCTTGGTATACGCAAGCGGGCGGAATAGCTTGCCTTCCTGGCCTTCCAGCACCAGGACCGGCAAGAATGCGACCGCGATCACCAGCAGCGCGAAGAACGTCGGTCCGGCGACCTCTTTGACTGCCTCCAGAATGACCTCTTCGTACTTGAAGGGCTGGCCCGACCGTTCGTAGATCTCAAGCTTCTTGTGCGTCTGTTCGACAACGACAATTGCAGCGTCTACCAGCTCGCCGCAGGCGATTGCCAATCCTGCGAGCGACATGATGTTGATGCTCACACCCGCGTATTGCAGCGGGATGAAGGTGAGCAAGACTGCAACGGGAATGGTTACAACCGGAATCACCGCGCTGGGAAAATGCCACAAGAAGATCAGAATGATGATGACGACGGTGACCACAACTTCAATGAGCGTCGAGCTCGCGTTTGAAATAGCGCGGCGTATCAGTTCCGACCGGTCATAGATGGGAACCACTTTTACGCCTGCCGGCATTCCGGGCTCAATCTCTTTGAGGCGTGCTTTCACGCGATCGATCACTTCCAAGGCGTTGCTGCCCTCGCGCATGATGACGATGCCGGACACGGCCTCGCCGGTTCCGTCGAGGTCGGCAGCCCCCCGCCGAATGTCAGGCCCAAGCACCACGTCGCCGACGTCCTTAATACGGATCGGAGTTCCACCCTGGTCGGCGAGAACAATATCTTCGATATCCTGCGTAGATTTCACGTAGCCCCGGCCGCGGATCATGTACTCTGCGCCACCGAACTCGAGCAGACGCGCACCCGTCTCGCTATTGCCGCTGCGTACGGCGTCAGCCACGCGTGAAATTGGAATTCCGTAAGAGCGCAGGCGGTTGGGGTCGATATTGATCTGATACTGCTGGTTGAACCCACCCAGCGACGCCACTTCGGCTACACCCGGAACCGCTTTCAGGTAGTACTTCAGGTACCAGTCTTGATAAGACCGGAGTTCCGCGAGGCTGTGCTTGCCGGATTGATCCTTCAATACGTACTGGAAGACCCATCCCAGTCCAGTGGCGTCCGGACCAATTTCCGTTTTAACGCCTTGCGGCAAGCGTGAATTTACCGAGGAAAGATATTCAATGGTCCGCGAGCGGGCCCAATAAATATCGGTGCCCTCTTCAAATACCACGTAGACGTAGGAAAAGCCGAAGTCGGAAATACCCCGAACGGTTTTGACCTTGGGCGCTCCCGTCATCGCGCTGATGATGGGATAGGTGACCTGGTCTTCAATGATGTCGGGGCTGCGATCCCAGCGCGAAAGGATGATGACCTGGGTCTCGCTGAGATCGGGCGTCGCGTCCAGCGGCAAGTGCAGCATCGACCATATGCCCCAGATGCACGCGGCGGCCACAAACGCGAAAACCAGGAATTTGTTCCGTACTGAAAATGTGATGAGCCGGTTGATCATTCGCCGTGCCTCGATCCGGAATCCGCAGCGCTCCTTAACCGGTCATTCATGTATTTCGCAGGATCTTCCAAAAATTGTTTGTGGCACTTGTCGGAGCAGAAAACATAGGTCTCGCCGCGATACGTTTCCTTCAGGCCGCTGGCCAGGGATTTCTCGCGGTCGATGGACATGCCGCACACCGGATCGTTGACACTTGCTTGCGTTGCCTGGGAAGGCGGCGCGGCGTGACCGGATCCACTCCGTTTCTCATTCACCGTACGCACGTCTGCCGGCTTCATGCGACTTTCGGAATCGATCAGGAAGTTTCCGGAAGTGACCACGCGGTCGCCCTCGGCCAGGCCACGCTTTACAGTCACACGGTTCCCGAAAGATCCGCCCAGTTCCACCGGCCGCGGTTCAAAGACGCCGTCGCTGGTTTCCAGGTACACAATCTTCTGCATTCCGCTGTCGAGGATTGATTCGGCGGGAACCGAGATGCCCGGGGGCGCCGGCGCACGGAACTCGATATCGACGTACATATCGGGCCGCAGGAACATCCCTGGATTATCTGTTTCCAGGCGCAATTTCAGGGTCCGTGAAGTCGCGTCGAAGAGAGGCGGACTGTTGCTTACGGTGGCCGTAACCGTCTTTCCAAGTTCGCGAATCATGACCGTGGCTTTGGAGCCAGGCCGCAGAGTGGCAGTTTCGTCACTAAAGACGTCAGCGATGATCCAGACCCTGCTCAGATCGGCGATGCGGTAGAACTCAGTACCTTTATCGAAGCGTTGCTGCGGAGTGATATTGCGGCTAAGCACGATGCCGTCGACGGGCGCCACCAGTGCAATGTCGCCAGTGACCTGCCGCGTTTTCGCAAGCTCCCGGATCTGCGGGTCGCCCATGCCCAGGGTGCGCAGTTGCTCCTCGTTGACGCGAACGCTGGAATCGCTGAGCCGGCTTTGCTCCTCCGCATCCCGAGTGCCCCTCACGCGATCAATGCTCGCTAACGAGCCCAGGTAAGCCTGCTCAGCATTGCGAAATTCACGGCTGAAGAACGTGGCCAGTTGCTCATCTTTCTTCACGACGCTGCCGGCTGGATTGTCCTGCAGGTCGCGAATCCACCCGTCGGTGCCGGCCATCAGCTTGAACACACGATTATCATCCGGGGCTACGCGGCCAGTGGTCCGGATCACGCGTGAGCCGGTATTTTTTTCAACCTTCTCGACGCGCACTCCGATGAGTTGTTGCTGCTCGGGAGTAATTGCCACCGATCCGGCGGGTAGCTGCAGCTTGGCGGCGAGACTGTCGCCCTCGTATACCGGCTCGAGCGCCATCCCGCAATCCGGGGCCGTACCCGGCTTGTCCGACTTGTACGCCGGATGCATCGGGTCGACGTAGTATAGGATCCGCTTGGCGGTTGGTTGTTTTTTTGAGCCGGACGCACCCGTGAAGCGGCCCGCGATAAACGCGCCTAGCGCGATGATGACCAAGGAACCGACAGCTACCGCCTTATTCATGATTTCCTACTCCGCAATAACGGACTACCAGAGTCTCAGCAGAAAGAGCTTACTCCCCGCTGTGAAACTTGTCTGGACATACGGCACATCGACCGCAGGGGAATGGGGGAGCAGTATCGATCACAATCGGCGCGTTGTTGGGGGGAGCGGGATGAACGCCGCCGCGAAGGTTGCCACATTTTCCTGCTGTCTTGCTGAGGGCGCCCTCTGGGGCGCCCTCGTTTCCATCACGAGCAGTTACTTCGCCTGAGGCTTCGTAAACAACGAATCTTCAAGCTTGGGATTTACCGCCACACTCTCGAGTACGGTCTTGTGGGTCTCGCGATAACCGTCTACCGCGGTCTCAAAAACAAATGGAACTTTAACGCCCTGCACATCGCGAAAATCTCGCTGGTAGATGAAGACGTTGTGCATCTTCCCATCCATGCGGCGCGGAGTGCCTGAAACCTTCACGTCGAGGAAGGTCTGCGCGTCTATCCAGATAAACTTCACGTTTCCGGCTTTCGACGTGACCTTCAGTTTGTAGCAGTCGTGACCTTCCACCTTCTCCATCCCGTCGAGATCGACCTTCGATCCCTTGGCGGAGTAGTCGAGCAGGTAGCCTCCAATGCCGGGCTCTTCGCTCTCGGCTTTGGCTTCGTCCGCCGTGAACGCTTCTACGTCGTTGCGATTCAGGAAAGGCCGAACCTTCCACCCGTTCGCACCGTCATAGACCTGCACCGCGGTCTTTCCCGCAAATTCGATTTCAGTGCGCGACTTATTGGGCCGCTTCATTTCGTGCTTGAACGGAAGCTGGACCTGGTGGTCTTCCTTGTCGCCCATCTTGTCGTGGGCAACGCCGCCAGTCGGGGACAATCGGCCTTGATTCTGGGCGTACCGGCGGCTGCGTTCCACGGAGTCGCCTGCGCCGGCATCCATCTTTCCAGACCAAGTCATCGTCTGGACCCCGCGCCATGCTTGTGCACCACCGCGGGCTGCAATGTTTTTCTCTACCACCTGCGCGGCCGTGAGCTTAGCTTGCGCGCCCGCAGGAAGTACCGAGAAAGATGTAAGTGAAAGGGTTAGAAAAAACAGAAGGGTTTTACGAAACATCGATGGATCGCTCCTCTTAGGTCTCGGGGGAGGAGGATACCTTGAGCTGACATTCTATCACGAGTCTTTTCTTGCGGAACGCGACTTTCAAACACATCGAAACCCCCTATTATCAATGGCTTGGGAGATCAACCAGCACCTTCCATGTAATAGTGCCGGGCTGTCAAGCGACGCCGGAGGCGCCGCTCAGCGTGCGCTTTCTTTCGAGGTTTGAAATTGCACGGCGCCTGAAAGTACGTTGTCCTGGAAAAATTTCTGGGTCGGGATTCTAAACTCTCCCACCCATGCTGCTTGCTTAGCGTAGCAGTGAAACTGATTTCACCTTGCGTACGTAAATGCGGGAAGTTCATTGAAGAAAATCAAGAGGGCCAAGGCTTCGAAGCAAAACTAGATGGTCGAATTCCGGTTCGCTTTTTCGCTCGTGGCAGGCTTACTGGCCGCCCCCACCAAGCCGACACTTTTCAGCAACAGAGAAACAAGTTCGCTCTGGCGCTGCACGCCGACCTTCTCAAACAAATGCTGCAAATGAGTGCGCGCCGTGGAGCGGCGAATATTGAGAATTTTGCAGCACTCGTCAAGTGCTTTCCCTTCCATCAGAAGATTAGCGAGACGCGCTTCGGTCGATGTTAAGCCATACAGCTGGCGAAGTTCAGCTTCCACGGTTGCGACCGATGTCTCAGGATCGAGAATAAAGAGCAGAGTCGCAGGAGCTAAGGGGTCCGGTTGCAGCGAGGCGCCCTCGACGGAACGTACGATCGCGGTCAGCGGACGCCTACCCGAAGGACGGCGCACCGGCAGCACGGAATCCCTGAAGCCGACGCCCGACTTAATCGCCGCGTCCATGAGAGCGTTCAGGCTGGGCACACATTTCAGAGAGGTGCGCACCAGGCCGGTCGGACCCAGCTCGATTCCGTCACGGATTTTAAGAATCTGCTCGGCGGTGCGATTGGCAAGCAACATTTGGCCAGAAGCGCTTGTCACTAGCAGGCCAACGTTCACCAGGTCCAGAGCTTCAAATCCCGCCATGAGCAGATGATAGGGCCGGCGATTCGCGGCGGCATTACTTGTGCGCTCATCATTGCCGATTGCCGCTGAGCCCGCCCCTTGGGTTCGCGGATCCCGTAGCAAAGGCGTTTTCATGGCCAGGTTCGGTAGACTGCGCAACATTGCCATCGATGCAAAGCTCCAGAGATGCTGGCCTAAGGCAGCATTCGTGTCCTGCACTTCATGATGGGGAGATTTTATGAGCGGCCGCAGGGGGAGCGATCGCTTTTTACTTTTCGATGTCGTGCCCGCCTTGCCCTATCTGCGCGTACGTAGAAAGGTAAACGGGACGTTTGAGAACTACAACATGCGTATCTTGGGTTGTCAAGAGGAAATGGCCTGATTTGAAGCCTGAGGTTATTCCGGAAACGGGCGGTTCCTCCCCTTGGGGCGTGTTCTACGGTGCGATAGCGAGTCCCAAAATTCCCTGCCTTCCGTAAGTTAAGCCGAGTGCCGCGGAGGAACGCACTCACGGAAAGTAACCTGAGCCCATCAGCCTGCACCACCCGCAAGCGCGGGACACGTGCGAGCTGATTGGACGCGGGACGGCTGGGTTTTGTGAGCCTCGCAGTCGGCCTACGGCTGTGACGCTGGCGGCGCCTCCGGACGAGACTCGGCACTGGCCGTGTCGGACGCAAAGCGTGTGGGGGCTAGGCGATATCCAGTTCTCGTCCTCACGTGATACTTCTTAAATTCATCTCCCACGAGCCTGACCGTAATCGCACGCCATCCGCGATTCGGATTGGCCCGGGGATAGTAGCTCAAGGAATACAGGTGGGCCAGGTCGTCGCGAATCGAAGCGAATGCGCGCTTCTCATCTTTCCAATTCTTGGCGAAGTATGCTTTGCCGCCGGTCGCCGCGGTCATGCGCTCAAAAACGGCAGTCGAAACCGGTTCCAGTTTCGCCTGCTGGGTACTGATCATGTAGACCGAGATCCCGGAGGACTGCGCCAATTCCGCCACATCCTCCGGCGGAATGACACTTGAATTGTCGGGACCGTTGGAGAAGACCACCACAACTTTCCGGCCCTTGTATTGCGATGCGTCGCGCAAGGTCAGCAGAAGCGTGTTGTAGAGCGCGGCCTCATCTCCGGCTACCGTGGTGCGTACCGCGCGCAGCACCTGACCGCGATCGGGAGTGAGCGTGGCCACGCGGGAAAGATCCCGGCTGTATGAGTAAAGAGCAATTTTGTCGGCTGTGTCGAGGGAGCGAACGAAATCCGCGATCGCGTCCTGCGCAAAGACGAATCCGCGATACATGTAGTTGCTCGTGTCGAACAGGATGAATACGTTGGCGCCGGCAACCAGCGAGTCCAGGCTGATGGGACCACCGGCTGTTTCATTGGGGTTAGGCGGCTCGCCCGTGTCCAATCCCTTTGCGGACTTATCTCCCTGCGCCAGATCGAACAGGGCTCGAGTCGGGCCGTTGCCCTCGGCAAAGGTCGCAAGCTTTTCCGGGATGCCGTCTTCCGTGATCAAAAAATTCTCCGGCCGGAGGTTGGTGACATAGTTGCCGTTTTTGTCAGTCACCGCCACGTTCAGCTGGACCAGGTTCACAATCACGTGGATGTGCGAGCTGTCCTGAGCAGCGACTCTGTCTCCAGCCCCCGCAAGCAGTACCAGAATTCCTGTCAGCAGCACTAGGCGTGCCGCCAGTTTGAGTTTACGGACCCGTTCCGCCTGATCTTGCTTCATCAAAAATCTCCACTTCTGCAACGACAAGTCAGCGAGCGGATGAGTTCCCGCCTGCGGTCACCGACGCCACCTTTGTGCGCCGAAATTCATCGCCCGTCTCGCGCAATGCGCGCACCAGAGCGGGCCAGTCTTCAAAATCGGTCGCGAACACTTTCTCCACCATGCGCCGGGTGAGTTCCGGGACTAACCGGTTGAGTGCTTCCGGTGACGCGCCGGTCTCATCGGCCAATCGAGCCCAATACAAATTGCCGGAATCCCAGGACTCGGCAAGGAGCCGGCTCGAGTATCCTGCGAAAGCCGGCACGGGCGCCATGTTCAGCAGTTCGCGAGTGTAGGTGTGCGCCAGCGTGGGATGGGGAACTCCGAAATCGCGTGACAAACGGGCCCACCCGAGTTCGTCGGCGTGCTCTTGCGCAAGGGAATCCAACTCCTTACCTGCTGGACCCCACGCATCTTTCACATTTGGTGAGCGGAGCCGGAATTCGGCTGCCAGGTACAGGGTATCGGCGGGCGTAACTTGCGCCAACGCTTCGTCCGCATGCCCACCTCGCAGCGCACGCTCCACCCGCTCCGATCGTTGCGGGGCCATGCGATCGGCCAGGATGGCGAGCACTTGTTCGCGCAGTTCCGGCTTCTGAGCCGCGGAGGAGAGCAATTCTTCTCCCGTTTTTTGATAGAGGGTAATCGCGTGCAACTCGCTTCCCCCTACTCCCCACCAGCGCGGCAGAACGGCGCTCGTCATGAGGCCGGGCACAAGTTCGCGCCAGATCAGAGCCTGCACATTTTCCGGAACGATAAAGTCTTGCTCAATCTCGGCGAGTACGTAGGGCAAGTCGGCGAGCGATCCAACCAGGTGCGCGCCCCCTCCCGCCGGCGATCCCTCTCCAAACAGATGGGACGCTTGCCAGACGGCCTTGATGCCTCCCACGGTTTCGGCGGAGAAATCATGCGACCGTACCAGCAGGGGATTGTTATGAAGCGCCTGCGCGCCGGGCGGAGCATAGTACGCGTAGTTCAGGCCGACCAGAGTGTCACGCTGGAAAGAGGCCAACTGGCCAAGCGCCTCTTCCAATTGACCGCGGGAAGAAGACGACGCAAGGACTTTGCCGACGTCGGCATGCATTTCGGCATCGGTGTGGCTGTTGTTGTAGATGCCAGCCGCCCACTCGCTCCGTTCGCTTCCTTTAAAGATGGGGCGCGGCATTTCAAACTCGCGAAGTTGTTCGCCCAACACCTGCAATGAGGGATCCGCCGGCTTCCCTTGCAGTTTGTCCTGCAATCCCTGTCCGAGCCCGTGAATGACATCCAGCGAAACCAAACGCTGGCTGTCCAGCACCGAGCGCATCGCGTTGGCGACTTCATCATGCACCTTTTTGCCGTCAGGACTGGTCTGCTGCGGACTGGCAAGCAATTCGATTAGTTCGTTCTGCGAAGTTCTGGGCTTGCCGGTGGCCACCCGCAATACCTCGCTGATGGACGTGTTGCCGGCTTCATACACCTGCGCCTCATTGCGAATCTTCGCGAACGGTTTGATCGCGCCTTGCCAGGACTCGTTCAGACGCGCGGTCGGAATCTGTCCCTGGCGAGCGAGGATCTGCCAAATACCCAGGTTCGCCTGCAGCGTACCCAAAGCATTGCCGCGAAGGGCAGTATTGTCGATGTGGTCCACGCTGTTCGCGACATCAAGGAACAGTTCCATCGACCCATCCGTGAGTTCCGGAAACTCGGCGAACACCCGGTATTGATCGCTGAATAATTCAAATTTTCGGGCCAGCAGTTTCACCGTCTCCGGACCCATTTGATGCTGCTCCGAACGGCGCGTGTCCAATTCGCTGAGCATCAAATACGCCTGCAACGGCCCGCTATCCGTAGGCGCCCGGGTCAGGGCAAACATGGTTTGCAGAAGTTGTTCGGGAGTACTCAGACGATTGGCCCGCTTTCCCCAATCCCGAACCAGCTTGGAATCACTTTTCTGGCGCAGAATGTCTTTCCACACCGCAATGCCACCCGGTACGTGCGGTTCCCCGTTTGCGTCCCATTGTTGGCGCGTAACCAGCAGGAGCAAGCCGGGAGCGGGACGGAACGCGCCCTTGGTAGCACTCGCGTTGGGATCGGCAGCGCGAAGCGCATCGTAGAACGTTCGCAGGCGCTTTCCGTCAGTGAAATGCGCTTGCTGGGTGCGGCTGGCCCGGGACAGTACATCAAAGTAGGCTGCCAACCAGCCCATGTCCTTGGATAGCAACGCTCGGATGAAATCGCGGGGAGAGTCGGTATTTGCTCCAACCAAACTTTTCCAGGCCGGAACGGCATTTTCACCACCTGGGACGAGAACATGACCTGACCGAATGCAAATGTAAGTGCCGTAGAAATCAAGAACTGCTGCGTCGGGCATCAAGTCCCTGATACCAACGGTGCGCTGCAAGGCGTCGCGTGTCTCCGGATCCAAGCGAGACAGAGACCAATACAGACGCGCCATACCAGGATCGTGCAACAGGGTATCGATCAGGTCTTTGCTATAGCGCTGGTCTTTCTTATTAGCGGCAGCCAGCCACTCGGCCTCTGGGAAAATGATCGGGGCTCGCGTAACGGTGTAGGGGTACTCGAAGGGTTTGCCGCCCTGCAGGGTCTGCTCCAGGGCTGGCAGTGGAAATCCCGAGTCGATCGTGACAAAGGCTCGTTCCGGATCCGCCGTCTCCAGTGCGGTATCGCTCTTCCCACATTCCTCGCGCACGCGATAGCCGAGGATCTTCAACAGGACCTTGGCGTCCTCGCAGTTCGATACTCGAATCGCGCCATTCGGCGCAAGGGCGGTAAGTTCCCTTGCCTGTTGTACGTAGCGATTCAGCAGAACCAGGAATTCGGTTGGCCGGTTTCCGCCTTCATAGCCCTGCATATAAATGTTGCGGGCCAGCAGCGGTATGACGTCGACGATTGCGATTTTCTGACTGATGCCCGCCATGCGCAGGAAGGAACGCACCGGTCCTGGGACCCCTGTGTCCGAAACGTTCCCCACTAACTCGTTCCTGGCAATCGCCGGCGCGCTGCGGGAATCGTCGCCTGCAACCCGGGGCGTTTGTGCACACAGTAACCCGCAAGAGATGAGGAAAGAGACCGCGACCACAAGCCGGAGACAAAAAGGAGATTTCACGGCTGGAACCCTCTGGGACTTCGAGGCTGCGCGGTCGGAATGCCGAATCGCTCAAGGGGAGAGAGTGTGTCGTTTGGCTCGCGTCGGACCAGCGGCCTGAAACCCGAAAGCCGCGTTGCCTGCCGAATTTAAGCTAACCTGGCCACTCCAGTGCGTGCGCCCCGTTATCCCCAAAAATCTGATGCCGGAGAAAGTAACCCATCCTTGGCTCAGGGCCAAGCCTTTTCTCGGCCCCCGCGCTTGGATTATGTAAATTTTTGCGGGTCACTGACTTGGACGACACCGGCAGCCTCACCGAACCCACCAAATGGACGTATTTCCTGCAATCCCGCGCTATTAAATTGCAACTCGCAAATTCTTACGGCTGGGGACGCAGGAATACCCTACGGGAGAATCTGTAGCCGGCCAACCTATATTCTGGGGGTCGGGGTCATTCCGCGCAGATTATCGAACTGAGCATTCCTTTTGAAGAACCCGCGCAAGCCTCAACTCAGCGGATCAGGATCTTGCCGCGGATTGGGTCGCCGGTTGCGCCACCGGTGCCTGATTAATAAGGAGCCAGTACAAGCCTACATTTTTAACGGTCTCCCGGAACTGCTGGAAGTCGACCGGCTTCTGAATGTAGCTGTTGGCTCCCAAACCGTAGCCTTTGATGAGATCCCGCTCCTCCTTGGACGAGGTCATGATCACGACCGGGATCGTACAGGTCCGAGGATCGGCCTTGAGCCGTTTCAGGACCTCCATCCCATCCACCTTGGGCAGTTTCAAATCCAGCAGTACCAACCTCGGTGGATGACGAAAGGACCGTTCGGCATGCGCTCCATTGCAGAAAAGAAAATCCAGTGCTTCTTCTCCGTCGCGGGCGACGTGAATGTTGTTGGCAAGATTTTCTTTTCGCAAGGTATGCAGCGTCAGCTCCACATCGTCCTGATTGTCTTCTACCAGCAAGATTTCGATCTGTCGTTCGGTCATGTTTTCACTCCTGCACCTAAGGCTGAGGATTCTGGTTCGGCTTTGTCGGCGCTGGCGAGACTGAAGTAAAAAGTGGCGCCTTTCCCTAAATCGGCAGTGGCCCAGATTCTGCCACCATGCTTTTGGATGATGCGTTGCACGGTCGCCAGGCCCACGCCCGTGCCCTCGAAGTCTTCCGGACGGTGCAGCCGCTGGAACACTCCAAAAAGTTTGTCGGCGTATTTCATGCTGAACCCCACACCATTGTCGCGGACATAGATCACCGTGCTTCCGTTCTCTTCCGCGAGCCCTATCTCAATCAGCGCCTGCGCACAGGGCCGCGTGAATTTCAGCGCATTCGAGAGCAGATTCTGGAAGACCTGCTTCATCAAGCCGGGATCACACTCTACGTAGGGCAGCCGGCCGACCTTCCATTCGACATTCCGTTCGCCCACGTCGGGCGCCAGGCCTCCGATTACTTCCTCGACGACGGATTTGAGCCCGGTAACCTGCAAGCTCAGGGCGCTACGGCCTACGCGCGCCAGGTTCAGAAGATCATCCACCAGCATGCCCATGCGACGCGTGCCCTCTTCGATCCTCTGCAAATGATGTTGCGCGTCCGGCGGCAGACTGGCGCCGAATTCCTCGATCAAAATCTTCGAGAAGCCGCTGATATGGCGGAGCGGAGCGCGTAGATCATGGGAGACCGAGTAAGTAAAGGCCTCCAGTTCCTTGACCGAGGCGGAAAGCTCGGTGTTCACGCGGCGAATCTCCTCCACCGACCGCGCCAGCTTGACGGCGCTGTGGCCGGTTTGCGACAGCACTTGCGCAAGGCCGGCAAGAAAAGTCATGCTCTCATTCACAAATTCCCGTGTCAGCCGCGGTGTTTTCGCTAATGCTGCGAAGTATTCAATCTCCTCAAATCCGTATTTCCTGGCTTGCGCTCGAAACACTTCTTCGTTGAACGGTTCGTCCGCAAAGAAGAATTGTCCGGTGAAAAGATTTCCGAGATGCTTTCCGCCTACCACGATGGGGGTGGCTACGTCCCACAAGTTGTTCTTGCACTTGTAAATCTTGAAGTCTCCGGAAGCTACCCCGGCCGAAAGGTGCATATCACTTTCCAGGCAATTCTGGCAGGCCTCGGGCTGCTGCCGGTGAAACTTGGTACAAACCTCCTGTAATCCCACGGCCACGACAAACTTGCCGTGCAGATCAATGAGCGCGGTGGGGAGGCCGGTGACGGCATAAAAACGCTCGACCAGCGACTGCACGATCGGGATATCAAGCACATCGGCCAGTTCCAATCGTCCAAGATCGCCCTCGGGCGAGAGGATGCTGTCGAGCTTTCTGCGGACGCGTTGCTCGCTTTCCGCCAACTGCGCGGTGCGCTGCCGGACCCGCTCTTCCAGTTCCTGGTTGAGCTGGCGGATTTGCTCCTGATTCCGCTTCATGTCGTCGATATCAGTGCAGGTGCCGAACCACTTCACGACCCTCCGCTCGGCGTCGCGCAGTGGTACTCCCCGCATGAGAAACCAGCGATAGCTGCCGTCGGCCGCTCGCAAGCGACTCTCGACCCGATAGGTATCGCCGGTGGCCACGGCATGATTCCAGGCGTCCCACGCCACCTGCTTATCGTCGGGGTGGAATGGAGTGTTCCAGCCCCTGCCGTAACTCTCCTCTAAGGTCAGGCCTGTGTAATCCACCCAGCGCTGGTTGAAGTAAGTGTTCAGGCCATCCGGTGTACACATCCAGACCAGTTGCGGTACCAAGTTCGCCAGGGTGCCAAAGGCGACTTCGCTCTCGCGTAATGCCTCTTCGGCTCGATTGCGTTCGCTATGCGCGCGCAGCGTGGTGATTGCGTACGTCATGTTGCTGGCAAGCTCTTCCAGCAACCGCTGCTCGTCAGCTTCAAACCGGCCTGCCTGCTCGGCATAGATGGTCAAGGCACCAATGACCTCTGTTCCGGTCTTGAGCGGCACGGCCATCGAAGAGCGATAGCCGTTGCGCAGGGCATGCGCTCGCCACGGCTCCATCCGGGGATCGCTAATAACGTCGTTGCAGACGGTGGCCTTACCGGTTCGAATGGAGCTGCCAGTCGGACCTCGCCCACGCTCGACATCCGCCAGGCTAATGTTGGCGGTCTCCAGATATCCTTCCTCAAAACCCGAAGCCGCCACCGGCACCACAGCGTTGTTCTCCCGATCGGCATAACCGACCCAGGCCATGTGGTAGCCGGCCACTTTTACTACTACGTCGCAGACCCGCTGCAACATGGCGAACTCGTCGGTGGCGCGCATGAGTTCTTCGGTGCACTCGCTTAAAGCCCGAAGGGTGCGATTCATGCGCTGCATTTTCGCTTCGGAACGCTTGCGTTCGCTGATGTCCCGTGCCACCGTCGATACGCTCATGACGGTTCCGGCCTCATCTCTTACCGGACTGATCGAGAGCGACACATGGAAGATCTCCCCATCCTTTCGCATGCGCAAGGTTTCGTGATGACGCACCTGCTCGCCGCGCGCCACTCTTTGCATGACCAATCTGAATTCGTCCAACCCCTCGGGCGGGATGGCAACCGCAATGGACTTTCCCACTATTTCCTCGGCCGAGTAGCCATAGATGGCCTCCGCCCCAGCGTTCCAACTGGTCACGATGCCATTCAGCGTCTCGCCGAAGATAGCGTCGTTCGAGCAGGTGACAATCGCAACCAAACGACGCGCGGACTCTTCCGCCGCTCTACGATCCATATCCGTGCGGTCGATCACGAAGCCGGTCCAGGTGGTGATGCCGGCCAGCAGGGTCGAGGCACTCACAATCATGATTGCAACCCCGACCCAATCGGAAAGAAGTCCGGCCGCTTCGCTTTTCGATCGAAGCCAACCGATCAGGATCGGCACGATGATCGAGGCAGGTAGCAAGCGCCTGCTCAACGTTCCCCCCATGGTCGAACTGGCCAGCAGTCTTCCCAGTCCCCACTCGGTACGCGCAAACACCATTGCAAATGACAAGGCGAACAATAGCAGCGCGGTGGGCAGAGCGATGTGGGTGTACGCCGTGTTGAAGTTCAACAAGAACTCAAGAATCCCAAACGCGCAAACGATGACAACCAAAACCACCAGCAATTGAGCGAACCGCCTTACCACCGGCGATTTGGAATCCAGCAGGAACACATCCAGCCCGAGCAAAACAAAGCCTACCGCCGTTATGGGAGACATCAGTCCTGGGCGGACGCTGCCCACCGCATCCTCGGCCTCCGCCCGGAATAGCAGATTATCGATTCCCAGTGACCAGCCGAACCAAAACTCCAGAAACGAAAGCAATCCCACGAAGCAAACCAGGAGGGCGAGCATTCGCGCGGTCGATTTGGCTCCGGTCGCCTGGTTCTCCTTTCGCACCAGCCAGAAGGCGATTCCGATCAGCGCAAAGCACAGACCGGTGTTGGCCTTCACCGCTACCTGACCCGAAAAAAACACCGTTTCAATGCTGCGGACGTGAAAAGTCCACCCGATCAAGATGAACAAGCCGAACCCCACCGAGAAGGCGCTGCAGAAGGCCGCAAAGAATGTCAGACATTTCGCGACGCGGGGATCGCTTTGACTCGGCATATTTGTGGGCACCGAAGTCAGTATGGAATGCGCGCGCAACGTGCTCTTGTGATGACCGACACACGAAGGGGCGTGATCGTTCCAAACCGGAACTAGCGTTCGGTCAGGGACACTTCTCTGCGTCGCCGAGTGAAGTGTTTACCTTCATAAGCGTGCCCGCTTCATGGCTTGTTGGCGAACACAGAGGCTTGTGATTTGTCCTCGCTCCTCGGCGCTGAGCCCCAGAAACTCGAACCCGGAACGAATTTGCGAGGTGTGACGGACGATCGCAACCGCGTTCAAGGGTCGCTCCGCGAACTGCAGATCGATTTCCACCGTTTCCCCCAGGCGCAGGTCCCCTTGCACCAACGCTCCCAATCCGCCTTCGCTGATGTCCAGCGTGATGCCGCGGGATGTCTGAATCCCTCCTGCCACCAGGTGACGAAGCTTGACCGGAATGCTGAACAGCGCTCGGGGAAATCTTCGCGCAGGCTCGTTCCCGTATATGGTTGCTCGCGGAGAAGTATCGACCGACATTGGCGTGTCTCCCTGGAGGAGCTTGAAGACTGCCTTTTAGCGATGGAAGAGAGAGCGAAGCGGCAGGCCAGGCTCCCCCTATGGCCTGCCGCTGCGCCTTACCGGCGGCGTGTAGATGAGCCGCCATAAACTCTCAACCCCTAAGAATCAGGACGGCAGACCCGACCCCACCGCGGCTTGCGCCAGAGTGGCATGAATCACGTCCATCAGTTGCACGTTGTCGGCCGGCTTCTGGAAAAACGCGCACGCACCCGATTGCAAGGCACGCTGTTCGTTGCCCTGGGGATCCCGGGCAGTCAGCACGATCACGGGAATACGGGAAAGCTTGTCGTCGTCCTGCAACCGCGCCAGCACGACAAAACCATTTCCTGCCGGCAAGCCCAGATCAAGGATGATGAGGTTGGGATGTTCCTTGTACGCCAGTGCGATTGCCGAGTAACCGTCCACGGCATGCACGGTGTCATAGTGATTGGCTCGCAAGCGCAGTTTCAACGCTTGGCATAGATCGGGATCGTCATCCACGATGAGGATTTTTGGCATATCCATTGCCGCTCCTTTTTTCTTGTCTGCTTCTGTTTTTCGCTGTTTCTATCAATTGCTCCCTAGCCTTTATGAAAACTTGACTTCAGCTTGAATGCATCCGTGCCATGGCGGTCACGCGGTCCGCGACCTCCTGCACCTGTTGCTGCAACGATTGACCGGCTGCGGAATCAGGCAAAGGCACAGCGCACGCCGAGACCTGCAACTCGGCGCCGGCCTGCAAGTCCCCGAGCTTGCCCATCTGCTCCCGAATGCGGGCCATCATGATCTCGGCGCGCGGCAGATCAGTCGAGGCAACCACGAAGAAAGTTTGCGCCAGTCCGCTCGCGCTCATGGGCGGCAGCACCAGGTCCTTGTCCAGATACACGCAGCGCTCCAAAAGCGCCAGGCTGCGGCTGCAGAGATCTTTCCAGTTGCCGTGCGGGGCCTTGGCGCGTGGTCGCAGTTCGACCTTGACCAGCACCAAGTCGTTGCGTAAGCGTTGTCCGACCGTGATCACCGGTTGCAGCAGTTTCGCCAGCGAATAAAGCGGCAGGGTGAATGTGAAGTTGCTGCCGCGGCCCGGCTCGCTGCTGACCCAGATGCGTCCGCCATGAAGCCCCACCAGTTCCCGGGCGATGTAGAGTCCCAGCCCCAGGCCTTTACGCTGGTTATCGACCGCGTTGGGATCCTGATACAAGCGCTCAAAAATTAAATTGCGAGCTTCGGGACTGATGCCGCAGCCGGTGTCGGCGACCGAGACGTAAACAAATTCCGGATCGGTCGGAACCAAACATGCCTGCACCGTGACTGCTCCCCCTGCGGGCGTGAACTTGATGGCGTTATCCATCAGATTGATGAGCACTTCCAGAATTCGTTCCGGATCGCCGTGGATAAAAGGAATGCGCACGTCGATGCCGATCTCCAGACCAACCTGCTTTTGGCCGGCCGTGTTCTGCAGCATGTTGGCGGCCGAACGGGTCAGGTCGTCGAGCGACACGCAGCGCGGCTCCAGACGTATTTTTCCGGACTCGGCGCGCGTGGCCTCGACCAGGTCGCGCACCATCCTGTTCAGCTGGCTGACACTCTTCAGAACCGTGCCCAGGTGCCCGCGTTGTTCCGCGCTCATCTCTCCCGCTAAACCGTCGAGCAGAATGCTTACGTACTGGTGGATGCAGGTTAGCGGCGTCCGCAGTTCGTGCGACACATGCGACAGAAACTGGTTCTTGAACTCCAGTTGCTGTTTGCGGCTCATCTCGAGAGAACGCAGCAAGGCCTGACGTTCCACGGCGTAGCGCATGGCGCGATCCAGCCCGCCACTGGTGATGCTGCCCTTCACCAGGTAATCCTGCACGCCCTGGTGCAGAGCCTTCATGGCCAAACCTTCATCGTCCTGCCCGGAAAGAATCACGACTGGAACGCCGGGCGATTTCTCCAGCACCTTGCGAAAGGTCTCCGCGCCTTGACTGTCCGGCAGATTCAAGTCCAGCAGCACTACCGAGGGCGCTTCCCTGGCCATGGCCGCCAGTCCGTCCGACAGCCGTTCCACACAATTGACTTCCACCGGATACTTGCTTTCCACCAGGCGCAACCGGACCAGGTCCGCATCTCCGGGATTGTCTTCGATCAGTAGCACATGGGCCGCTGGATCCTTCATCGTTGCTCCTTCCGAGGCAAGGTGGCGAAGCCCAGCCAGAAATCCGCCATCGATTGGACGACGGCCGTGAACTCTGCCAGGTTGCCGGGCTTCCGGAGATAGCAGTTCGCTCCCAATTCATAGCTGCGGCTGATATCGGACGCGGCTTGCGAGGTGGTGAAGATGACTACCGGGATCTTGGCCAGCGTTGGATCCGATTTGATGTCGGAAAGCACCTGGCGTCCGTCGCGGCGCGGCAGGTTCAGATCCAACACGACCAGATCCGGAGTCGGAGCCTGGGCGTATTCCCCTTCGCGACGCAGGAAAGCAATCGCCTGCGCGCCATCGCTCACGGAGTTCACATGAAACCGCCGCTTGCTCTTAGACAACATCTCGCTCATAAGATCAATATCGGCCGGATTGTCGTCGACCAACAGGACTTCAGGCGCGCTTTTCATCGGACTGAGCGTATTGCCTCCCGGGTCCGGCCACGGGCATTGTGAATCGGAAGGTTGATCCCCGCCCGAGACCGGATTCAACCCAGATCCTTCCGCCGTGCCGTTCGATGATCTTTTTGCAGATCGACAGGCCAATCCCGCTGCCCGGATATTCGGCGCGGGTATGCAGGCGCTTGAAGATCGCGAAGATGATTTCGCTGTGTTCGGGAGCGATGCCGATGCCGTTGTCGGCCACCGAGAAGACCCATGCCTTCCCGTCCTGAACCGCACTAACCCGTATCACCAGTGGTTCGGACCCACGGAACTTGATGGCATTGCCGATCAAATTTTGAAAGACCTGCTGCAATTGCAAACCATCCGCACAAATCACAGGCAGGGGATCGCAAAGAATCTGTGCGCCACTCTCGCTGATAGCGGCTTGCAGGTTCTTGATGGCCATGGCCACGACCCCATTGCAGTCGATGCTCTGCGGATCGGTGTCCTGCCGGCCCACCCGCGAGAAGGTCAACAGGTCCTGCACCAACGTCTGCATGCGCAGAGCGCCGTCGACCGCATATTGAATGTATTTGTCTGCGTTGGCGTCGAGTTGGCCGTGATAGCGTTCGGCCAGCAGTTGGGTGTAAGTGGCTACCATGCGCAACGGCTCCTGCAGGTCGTGCGAGGCCACGTACGCAAACTGTTCCAGGTCCTGGTTGGATCGGGCCAAGTCCTGCTGCGCCTGCTTGTGTTCATCCCGCAGCCGTTTTTCGTTGAGGGCGCGACGAATCGACTCGGGCAGCCGCGGCAGGTGGTCCTTCAGTACATAGTCGGCCGCCCCCTGCTTGATGCATTCCACGGCAGTCAGTTCGCCCAGCGTGCCCGACACCACGATGACGGGAATATCCAGGCCCTCGCGCCGCAGTACTGCGACCGATTCCATTCCATTCCAGATGGGCAGGTTGTAGTCCGCCAGAATCACGTCGTAGGAATTGCTTCTTACCAGATTGGTGAATTCCTGCTCGGTTTGGGTAACGTCTGCGCTGACCTCAAAGCCTCGTTGCTGCACTGCTCGCACCGCCAATTCAACATCGGCAGGTTCATCCTCCACGAACAACACCCGCAAGTTGGCAGTGCTGGTCGAAGGGGCCTCGGACCTACCGCAGTCCGACTCCGTGGTGACGCCGTCCTGGAAGGAATTTGCTCGAATGTGCGTAGCATGAGTCGGGACTTGGTTGGGCGTTTTCGCAGAATTGCACTCTGGTTGATGCTCGGAAGGTATCGCGAGTGCAGATAGGTCGGCCATAGTGGGACGCAAACGACCTGTGCGGGTTTCTTGAGCGCGTGTCCGACGCAGGATGACGCCTGCGGCATAGCAAAACGCCTACCTTGGCTATCGACCTTACCGATTGGAGGCTTTAGTGGAAATTGAGGGCCGGCCCGTCCAAACGGCCGAGGCGGGCGCCGTCCGTTCAGCACTATGGCTTGGGCCGCCTGGCCGTGTCCTTCAGAGAATAGCTTTCGAAGGGCAGAGCCCTTTCGTGATCGGTTTCAATCTCCACGTCTTTTTCGTTGGAGAGGGCGGCTGATGCTTCTTGACGGCGTACTCTCCCAAACCAACAGCATGGCTTGCGCTCGAAGACTATTACAACAGCATGAAAGGGCACTCAGTGAAGAACGGGCTTGTGGGTCTCGCGGGACTATTTTTAGGAATCTGTAAACTATTGAAAGAATGGCTCCTCAGGTAGGACTCGAACCTACAACCCTCCGGTTAACAGCCGGATGCTCTGCCATTGAGCTACTGAGGAGTGTTGAACGGGGTCTGGAGGCAGACCACCGCGGTTGCTCAAGAACCTCTTCATCATATCAAAGCGGTTGCCATCTGAAAACACTGCTGCGCATTACCTTCGCGTGAACTCTGGCGCCATCGATCCAAATATTTCTGTCTTTGATTCCACCGGGTGCCAACGAATACCAGAGTTGTGTCCTCTTTCGAGGGTTTGACCTGCATTTCCCGGCATGCTATAAAGACCCGTTTGTGCGAAAAGCTGCTTGGGATCGTTTACCTCTTCCTGAATGCAGCCCCCGCTCAAATGAAATCCGACGCGGCCAAACTCAGCACTCCTATTTCATGTCTTGTAGTGGAAGCGTGTTCGGAACCCCGGCCATGCGCATACCAGCGCCGATCAAAAGGCGTTCGGGCGATGTTGCACGCCGGTAAAGAGGCACCTAAACACCTTTCAATCCCGCGACGCTCTTCATATCGGAGGACTCCTCTATGCGCACCTGGATAGCTACTGCTACGTCCTTAGGCTGCCGAATTCGCAAGACATCTGCCTGGGTTTTCGCCTTCCTGCTGTCGTCAACCGCTGTCGCTTTCGCACAGAGTTCCGGAGAAACGGGCGGCGAAGCGGCCCTCAAGCTTCCCGATCTCTCTCAAGTCACGTTTTTGGACGGCAGGATTGACGGCCACAAGTTGCTCATGATCGGGTTGTTGTTCTGCGTCTTCGGTCTCCTGTTCGGATTGATCATCTACACCAAGCTGAAGAACCTGCCCGTTCACAAGGCAATGCTCGAGATCTCGGAACTCATTTACGAGACCTGCAAGACGTACCTGGTCACGCAGGGCAAGTTCATTCTTGTTCTGTGGGCTTTCATCGCGGTCATCATCGCTGCGTATTTTGGGTGGTTGGCGCCCGTGCCCGGCAAATCCGTGGGCGTCACTTTGCCGATCATTCTCATGTTCAGCCTGGTGGGAATCGCCGGCAGCTACGGGGTGGCGTGGTTCGGAATTCGCGTCAATACATTCGCCAACTCACGAACGGCATTTGCGGGACTTAAGGGGAAGCCCTATCCGATCTCTCACATTCCACTCGAAGCCGGCATGAGTATCGGCATGATGCTGATCAGCGTGGAATTGCTGATCATGTTGTTCATTTTGTTATTTGTCCCGGGCGATTACGCAGGGCCCTGCTTCATCGGGTTTGCAATTGGCGAATCGCTGGGAGCAGCGGCGCTTCGTATTGCGGGTGGCATTTTCACCAAGATCGCCGATATCGGTTCTGACTTGATGAAGATCGTCTTCAAGATCAAAGAAGACGATGCCCGCAATCCCGGCGTGATCGCTGACTGTACTGGCGACAATGCCGGCGACTCGGTCGGCCCCTCCGCTGACGGCTTCGAAACCTATGGGGTGACCGGCGTCGCGCTGATCACTTTCATCTTGCTCGCCGTGAAGGATCCCACCATCCAGGTGCAGTTGCTGGTGTGGATTTTCGTGATGCGCATCATGATGCTGGTGTCGAGCGCGGCCGCCTACTTCATCAACGGAGTCATCGCAAAGGCACGCTACGGCAACGCGGATCACATGAACTTCGAGGCTCCACTGACTTCTTTGGTGTGGATCACCTCGATCGTCTCCATAATCCTCACCTACGTCGTTTCAGTGGTCATCATTCCCGAACTGAGCGGCGACTCGACGCTGTGGTGGAAGCTGGCTTCCATCATTTCGTGCGGGACCCTCGCCGGCGCGGTTATTCCGGAACTGGTCAAAGTGTTCACCTCAACCGAGTCGCGACACGTACGCGAAGTCGTTAAGTCTGCCCAGGAAGGGGGAGCATCTCTCGGAATTCTTTCCGGCTTCGTCGCGGGCAACTTCTCGGCGTATTGGCTGGGCTTGGCGATGGTCTCCCTGATGTCGGTCGCGTACTACTTCAGCACCATGTTTCCTTCCGCCTTGATGCTGGCCCCGGCAGTCTTCGCCTTCGGCCTGGTTGCGTTCGGCTTCCTGGGAATGGGCCCGGTCACGATCGCGGTTGATTCTTATGGGCCGGTCACTGACAATGCCCAGTCCGTCTATGAGTTGTCGCTGATCGAGCAGGTCCCCAACGTTGCGCAGGACATCAAGAAGAATTACGGCTTCGACGTCAACTTCTCGCGCGCCAAGGACATGCTCGAGGAGAACGACGGCGCCGGCAACACCTTCAAAGCGACCGCCAAACCGGTTCTGATTGGAACCGCCGTGGTGGGCGCGACCACCATGATCTTCTCCATCATCATGGCGCTCACCAACGGGCTGACCTCCAACGTCAACAGCTTGTCACTGCTGCACGCTCCATTTGTTTTGGGCCTGATTACGGGCGGGGCGATGATCTACTGGTTCACCGGCGCATCGACGCAAGCGGTCTCGACCGGTGCCTATCGCGCGGTTGAGTTCATCAAAGCGAATATCCGGCTCGAAGGCGTCGAGAAAGCCTCGGTTTCCGACAGCAAGAAAGTCGTCGAGATCTGCACCCAGTACGCGCAGAAAGGCATGTTCAACATCTTTCTGGCCGTCTTCTTCGGAACCTTGGCCTTCGCTTTCGTGGAGCCGTTCTTCTTTATTGGTTACCTGATCTCGATTGCCATCTTTGGCCTGTACCAGGCCATCTTCATGGCCAACGCGGGCGGCGCGTGGGACAACGCCAAGAAGATCGTCGAAGTGGAAATGAAGCAGAAAGGCACGGAACTGCACGCGGCGACGGTTATCGGCGACACGGTTGGCGATCCCTTCAAGGACACGTCTTCGGTCGCCCTGAACCCGGTCATCAAGTTCACCACGCTCTTCGGCCTGTTGGCGGTTGAGCTGGCGGTGTCGCTCTCCCAAAAAGGCACCGCTCTGACCAACGTTCTGGCCCTCGTATTTTTCCTTGTGTCGGTCTCCTTCGTCTACCGCTCGTTCTACGGAATGCGAATCGGATCGGAAGAGCCCGCTGGCAAAGCGGCCGCCCACGCTGCCGCGGACTGAGCGTTTCAACGTCATCTCACTGACGCCACCCTCTGTCGGGTGGCGTTTCCTTTTGTGGCTGCGGCTCAGTAGAAGGTGTCATAGTCGAGCGGCATGCTAACGTTATTTCATGTTCATCGGGCACTTCGGCGTTGGACTGGCGGCCAAGAAACTAGCCCCGCGCACATCTCTAGGATCACTTTTCTTCGCCGCGCAATTTCTCGATTTGTTCTGGCCCATCTTGCTGCTGCTCGGCATCGAGCATGTCCGCATCGCGCCAGGAATCACAAAAATGTCGCCCTTCGATTTCTACGACTATCCCATCACGCACAGCTTGCTGACGGCCAGCCTCTGGTCAGGGCTAGTGGGAAGCCTTTATTACGCATTGCGCAGAAGCGTCCGCGCTGCGTGGGTCATGGCGCTGGCCGTCCTCAGTCATTGGGTGCTTGATCTTCTTGTGCATCGCCCCGATTTGCCGTTGTGGCCTGGAGGACCAAAAGTCGGCTTGGGACTCTGGAATCACTGGATACTGGAGATAACGCTAGAGGTGGCGATCTTTGCCGGCGGCGCTTGGCTGTACTTGTCGGTGACGCGAGCCCGGGACAATATCGGGCGCTACGGAATTTGGGCTCTGCTGGTTTTTCTTTTTCTGGGATGGGTCACCAGTCTGTTTGCCGGAGCGCCGCCCAATGAACGGTCCATGGCATGGGGAGCCCTCAGTATGTGGATTCTTGTGCCCTGGGGATGGTGGGTGGACCGGCATCGCGCGTAAATCGTTGGCTGGCTACTTTCCCGGCTCCTGGGAGTGCGGGTTCGGCATGGGCTTCAGCTTGCGTACGTAAAGAACCAGTTGCCAGCGCTGCAACTCAGGCAAGCGGCTGAAGGACGGCATCCCGCGATCGGTGTTGCCATTCGTAATCTTCCAGAACAGGGTTCCATCGCTTTGCGCCTGGACTTCCGGCAGCAAGAGGTCCGCCGCATTCTTCTTCGCCAGCCCACTACCGTTCTCCCCATGACACTCGACACAGTTTCTCTTAAAGAGCTTCTCGCCGCCCGCCGCTGCTTCAGGCCTACTGGCCAGTGGATTGGGGCGGGAGACTGCCTCCGCGGGCGCACGCCAACCGGCATCCTGACGGTACGACGTGTTCTGGCCGGCAAGCCCGCCAAAAGAAATGGCGCACATGGCCGCAACCACTAGTGACCGGCGCATTAACGCTTGCCTCCGAACAGTTGCGCGAGCTTACTCCCGAATGCACGAACCTCATAGCTGTAGCCGAAACGAAACAGGACTGGACTGCCTTCCTGCGTAAGAGCGAATGCAGGCGAGAACCGCAGTGAACCGTTATCGCTGACCTGCCAGGAAACCACGGGTGCCACGTAGTGCGCCGTATTATGGACGCTAAAGCCGTCTTCCGTGCTGCCCAGTCCTCCGTAAATCTCAATTCCGGCCAGAAAGTTCTCGCGGCACAGCCGGCACGCATTTCCCGACGCCAGACTCGCCAGCGACCGGGATACTCCGAAGGCATATCCGAACTCGAAACCCTCACCCTGGGACAGATTCTTCTCGGTTATGAAATTAGCTGCAATATTCCAGTCATGGGTGATGCCGGAGAGGATCAGCTTGGCTTCCAATTCGTGATTCTTCGTCGCCTGAAGCTCGGAGTTCGGGGAAGTGACGTCGGGCCCACCGCCGACAATTTCTTTCTGAATCCGCGTCGCTTCGCTGGTGCGCTCATATTCCAGATACAGAACGGGATTGATCCAGTGCTCCCGCTGGAGGGGACGGAAGCGGTTCTCAAATCGCCATCCTGTAAACACCGCACTATCGCCCACCGTACCCTGGCCTTCGAGATAAAGTTCCGAAGTCCATCGTCCCGTAACCCCGTATTCCATTTCCATGTAAGGGGCGACATAAGCGACCTGCCCGGAACGCGGGATCCCCGAGGTGGTGTAGACCTCAAGTTCGAGATTCCCCGGCTCTTCCAGATGGTGATCATAGGTGACGAAGTAGGGGCTCTCCTGGGCCTGAATCCGTCCGCCGCCAGCCAGCAAAATAAAGACCAATAAGACTCGTTTCACAGTAGTGCTTTCTAGTTGCAACTCGGTTGCAATTAATGACCTTTTGATACTAAAGAGCCGTAGCCAACGGCGTCAATCCTGGCTTTGTATTTTCTGTATCAGGATTTCTGCAACTACTTGCAACATGGATCCGGATCACGCGGGCTGGGTGCGACACTCGCCGCAATATCCCCCGACTTCGAGCCGACTGACCACGATGTGAAACCGGCAATCCCGCTGGATTTGACCCTTAAGGCGGTCGAACAGATCGCTTTCAAACTCGGTAATCTTGCCGCAGCGCAGGCACGCCATGTGGATATGGTCGCGCTGGGGCCTGCGTTCGTAATAGTGCTTCTCGCCTTTCAGATGCATGAGGTCCAGTTCGTCCACCAGGCCGTGGCGTTTCAGAAGACTGAGCGTGCGGTAGACGGTGACCCGATCGATCTGCGGATCGAGTTTGCGGGCCTTGCGCAGAATCTGGCTGGCATCGAGGTGCTGCTTGGCCGTTTCGACCACGCTGAGGATGGTGCGGCGCTGGCGCGTCATGCGCAAGCCACGCGACATGAGCTCGGCCTGCAGGCGACCCGGAGCTTCGGTTTGAGGAAAAGGCATGAGCTGACTCCCTATAATTGCAACCCGGTTGCAATTATGGCACGCACTCGGCGCTTGCGCCCCGTAAACTCTTCGTAAAAACCGGCCGCCTGCCTTAGTTGGCTTTCATTTTTTCTTTTACGCTGTGGGCGAGTTTCTCGATTTCTTCGGCCTTTTTCACCACATCAAAGGAAAGGACATTCTCATTGGTCTTGTCGACGTAGTCCTTCAACTCGGTAGCCAGTTTGAGCAGTTTGTCGGTATCACGTTTCAGTTGTGCCTGTCGTTCCCGGTTGGCCTTCTTGGCCATGTCGCGTTCGAGCTTTGACTTTGCCTGGTCCTCGGGCGAGGGGGGCTGCGTTTGAGACTCCGGCATCGGTGGGAAGTTGGGATTCTGCGCATCCGCAGGGAAAACTCCGAAAGCGAGAACCAATCCGAGGATGAATGGGAAGAACGATTTTTTCAACGGAAACTCCCACGGAGCGAGCATGCACTGCACCGGTCTTTCATTATAAGTTGGCACAATTCCACTTAAACAGCGGTATCCAACCGGACCATGGCAAGAGCCGTTTTCGTCTAACCGAGCCCAAAATAAAAGAGCGAGGACCGAAGTCCCCGCTCAAGCTCCGAACAACTCATCGTTTCTTTACAACTGGCTCATCTTGGCCAGGAACTCACTATTCGTGGTCGCCTTGGCCAGTCGCTCAATGAGCAGTTCCATAGCCTCAACCGGACTCAGCGGGTTGAGCACCTTGCGCAGCACCCAAATCCGGGTCAAATCTTCCTTCGGAATCAGCAGCTCTTCTTTACGCGTACCGGAGCGCTGAATATCGATGGCCGGGAAGGTGCGCTTGTCGACCAGCTTGCGGTCGAGAATGATTTCCATGTTGCCCGTGCCTTTGAATTCTTCAAAGATCACGTCATCCATACGCGATCCGGTATCGATCAGGGCGGTCGCGATGATGGTCAACGAGCCGCCTTCTTCGATGTTGCGGGCCGAACCAAAGAAACGCTTCGGACGTTGCAGCGCATTGGAATCCACGCCGCCGGACAGCACCTTGCCGCTGGGCGGGACGATGGTGTTGTAAGCACGCGCCAGGCGAGTGATCGAATCAAGCAGGATCACCACGTCGCGCTTGTGTTCGACCAGGCGCTTGGCTTTTTCGATCACCATCTCCGCGACTTGCACGTGGCGGGCGGCGGGCTCGTCGAAGGTTGACGAAATCACCTCGCCCTTAACCGAGCGCTGCATGTCGGTAACTTCTTCCGGGCGCTCGTCAATCAACAGAACGATGAGCACCACCTCCGGATGGTTGGTGGTAATGGAGTTCGCCACGTTCTGCAGCAGCATGGTCTTGCCGGCACGTGGCGGCGAAACGATCAGTCCGCGCTGCCCTTTTCCGATGGGCGTCAGCAGGTCCATGACGCGGGCGCTCACGTTTTCGCGCGTAGTCTCGAGTTTTAGACGTTCCTGCGGATAAAGCGGGGTGAGGTTGTCGAACAGAATCTTGTTGCGAGCTTCATCGGGCGACTCAAAGTTGACCGCTTCGATCTTGACCAGCGCGAAGTATTTTTCGCCCTCATGCGGAGGCCGTACCTGGCCGCTGATGGTGTCACCGGTCTTGAGATCGAATTTGCGGATCTGTGAGGGCGAGACGTAGATGTCATCCGGCCCGGGAAGGTAGTTGTAATCCGGCGAGCGGAGGAAGCCATAACCGTCGGGCAGGATTTCCAGAACGCCCTCGGCGAAGATGTGGCCTTCCTTTTCGCTCTGCGCCTGGAGGATCTTGAAGATCAGATCCTGCTTGCGCAGGCCGCTGGCCCCGGGCAGATCCAAGGATCGGGCGATCTTGGTCAACTCGGTAATATTCTTTTCTTTGAGTTCAGCGATGGTCATTAATCACCTACGGGAAATTTACAGGGGGGTGCGGCTGGAAGACTTGCAACTCGCGGGGGCAGGAGGCGGGGCTGTTTAAGCAGCCCGCCGTTGCGCCTCAGCAAAATTTTCCGGCTCTGACAGAACGGCTTGCCGCTCCGCGCCAGCGATCCGGTCCAATACCTGATTCATGGTTTCTTGAATGCGGGTGCTAGGCCGATGAAACTTCCGCGTGGCCTTGGAGGCAAGCTGACAGAGCATATAACGGTTCCGCAAAGTATGTAAAGCTTCAAAAACTCGATCAGAGCGCATGGCTGTAAACTTCTCCTTTTACGTTTGTTCGCCAGAGACCCTTCACCAAGTCAACCCAACAAAGCGCCATCAGCTAGGCGTAAGTCACTATTTAAGATGGGTTTACACGGATTGAACGGGTCAATCCTATAGATGCTCCACCTACCCTGAAAGTTGCTTTTTTCTGGGTTTATGGCCTGATCCGACGCAGGGGCAACGTCCAGCTTGGACCGAGAACGACTAGCAAATCCTTTGGAACGCGCTAATGTAATGGGAAAAAGGCAAAGCGTCAAGAATTTCCTTCTGATCCGTGGATTAAACCGATTTAGCCCTTTGGTTACCCGGTGAATCCTTTATTTTTCTTCTATTTGAGGGCTGAGTTTTCATAATTCGTCCGGTCCGACCGCATGGGTTTGGTATCTTCCCAAGGAACGCGTGAGGTTTCGCGTCTTGCATGAGCGGCCTGTCACACAATTCGTCGGATTTCGATCGCCCGAGTGGGCGGCAAGAGGGCTCGCGCACCCAGCGCCTGGACCAGTGGCTTTCCGCCCTGGTAGCCCAGCGCGGCAGCGACCTTTTGCTGGTTGCGGGGGTTCCGGCGTCCATGCGATTCGAAGGGCGAGTGCAGCCTATCGGGTCGGAAAAGCTCTCGAGCGCTGAAATCGAAGCTGCGGTCTTGCCGGCATTGATTCCGCGGGCTGTGCGGCAATATCAAGAAGGACAAATCTCGGATTCTTCCTACCGACTGGAGGGCACGGGACGGTTTCGCATCAATCTCCATCGGGAGAAAGGGATGGCTGCGGCAACGGTGCGCGCTCTGCCTGTCCGGGTTCCCTTGCTCGAGGAACTACATTTGCCGCCCGCGGTGGAAGCGCTGTCGCGTTTACCGCGCGGCCTGGTTTTGATCGGCGGACCTGCGGGCTCGGGAAAGTCCACGACCGTGGCTGCGCTGGTTCACGAAATCAATCGCCGCGAAGCGCGCCACATCATCACCATCGAAGACCCGCTCGAGTACGAGCATCAGCATCTCCAAAGCATCGTGGAGCAGGTGGAAATCGGAGTGGACGCGCCCGACTTCCCTACCGCGCTGCGTGCCGCCTTGCGGCAAGCTCCCGACGTGATTGTCGTGGGCGAAATGCGCGATCCCGAGACCATGCGCATCGCGGTGGCTGCGGCCGAAACCGGACACCTGGTTCTTTCGACGCTGCACACGACCGACGTCGCCTCGACGATTGCTCAGGATTTCCGATTCCTTCCCTTCCGAACGCCAGCCCACGATTCGGCAGGAACTGGCAATGGCGATCTCAGCCGTTCTTACGCAGATCCTTCTGCCCAGCAAGCGCGGAGGGCGCGTGCCGGTGGCCGAATTGCTGATGGTCGGGTATGGCGCACGCCAGCACATTCGGAGAAATGCCTTGCAGCACCTGCATCAGGAAATCACCATGACCAAGAACAAGGGATCGGTGAGCCAGGAAGAGTCGCTCCAACAGTTGGTTCGGCAGGGAGATGTGGATCGCGAAGAGGCTCTTCTGTACGCAGCTCATCCGGACGACTTGCTGAGCCTGATTCGAAGCGAGGGCCGCAACCAGGCCAGCTGATGAGAGCCTAAAACTCAAAATACCCGGAGCGGGCAGGCCCCCGGTCGCCGTCGGTTCCCGTCGCGGGGAGAAGGCCCACCACGCCCCGCAAGGTCTCCCATGCCGCCTGATTCAGAGCCGGATCCGCGCCCACCAGGTCCCGGATCATCTGCCAGGCCGCAATGTTCAGCGCTCCTTCGGGCGCGGGCCCCATTGCCAGCGAAACTGAGCACTGGGAGCAGAAGCAGATCCGCTGCGCGGCGGACTTCTGTCGCGGCCGGATGCCTACCGTCTGGGCGAACATGTACACCGCCACCGATTTGTCGCCAGCCTCTAAGTTCGCGATTGCAGCGAAGGCAGTAAAGGTTCTCCAAAGGATTCCTTCCTGGTAGCAATGTGATTTTCCACTCGAAAAATAATGTTGCCAGCAAGGGGCCAGCCGCAAGTACGCAAGGGAGATTCCTGCGCTGTCGTGCCAGATGTCGCCCCTCGACGGGCGAGGACGCCGTCGCTCCATGTTTTGATCGCTCTCTGCGTCATGCCCTGCTAAGCCCCGGAACCAAGCTGTGCTCTAGCCAGGGGGCGTCGAACGTTCACGGCAGTCTGCTAAGGAGTATGGGCGACATCAATTCGCAATCGGTTGTGAGAAGCCGGCGACAAGAGCGGCCCGGAGCTTTCGTGCGGCTGGAACATCTGCGCCGATTGCGCGGGTCCGAGCAAGTGGCGGCCATCTGTTACCGTCTCGGACAAGCGCGGAATCGAGTTCCTGCTGGTGCGCACGCGGGGCGGTCGCTGGACTTTCCCCAAGGGCAGCGTCGAATCGGGCTTGACCCACGCACAAGCGGCGGCGCTGGAGGCGTTCGAGGAGGCCGGCGTCCACGGACGAATTGAGGAAGCGGCGTTCGCTCGCTACGTGCGCATAAAGCCGGGACGAGATCGGGCTCGGGTGACATTGAGATCATCATCAATGCCCACCTCTGCGAAGTGTCGCGTCTCGCAGTACCAGAAGAAAAGGATCGAGAGCCTACCTGGTTTCCCGCGGAAAAGGCGAAGCGTCGTCTGCGCGAAGAGCGCGCCGAGGATTACGGCGGACGATCTGGCGCGAATTGTCGATCGGGCCGTGGCGCGAATTCAGCGGCTGTATCGCGGAGAGTACGGAAGAGCCCGCGTCGCAAGGCGCGAGGTGATTGAGATCGACAATGCGCGGATTGGGGAGCAATGGAAGGTCGGCGAGAAGGAGACTCTCTTAAGTCAGTTCCTATGCCCGGAAAACCAACCCAGGAGACGCGTCATCTCCCTGCGCCTTCATCCTGAAGGCCGACGCGACGGATCAGAGACGCAAATCGCGGATCATTACGTAAGGGATCGAAGTAGGGATGCACCCTGACGAATCGTAGAATGCTTGAACGTTCCTGATATGCCTTTTCGAGCCAGATAAATGCCTGATCGTAATCGCCGAGTCCCAAATAAGCATTCACAAAAGCGGCAGCAGGGACATAGCCCGCTCGCTTGCGCTCTTTCAGTTCCCCGAGCAGGCGTAAGGCATCCGCCCGTCGCCCGGCGTGAGCGTATGCTCGAACCAGCACACCTATTACTCCCGGACTGCGATTGGAGGTCGATAATGCCTTCTCCAGCAGAGGAACAGCTTCGCGGGGTTGGTTATTTGCGATGAGGGCGAATCCGAGATACCAGAGGACTCCTGCATCGTCCGGCCGAACTGCCGCTATGCTTCGCAACTCGTGTATGGCTTCATCGTAGCGATGCGCACAAAACAGAATCCATCCGATATCGGTGCCGGAGGCCGCAAGCGGATCAAGTTCGCGGGCACGGGTGGCGTATGCGAGTGCTTCGTCTACACGGCCCTGATCAAGCAGCCAGTGCGCGAGTCCGACATGAGCAGCCGCATCGTTAGGTTTTAATTCGAGGGCGCGCCTGTATTCCGCCTCAGCCTCACCCCAGTGCCACTGAAGGTTCAGCATCTCTGCCAACAGGAGATGCGCTTCGACCGATTCGGGATCGAGTTCCAGCGCCTTTCGGATTGCGGCCATTGCCTTCGGGCGCGTAGTTTCCGGGGAAACTCCGATAAAAATGGTGCTCTGCTCGAAATATGCTCCGGCGAGGCCAACATAGGCGGGGGGAAACGTCGGGTCCTGCTGTATCGCTTTTTCGAAATAGGCAATACCTTCCTGCACGTCAGCTGGGGTGTTGTCTTTGTCCAGGGCGAACCTGCCCCGCAAGTAGTTCTCATACACATCAGGCGGGACGGAGCGCACTGCCGCGAGCCGAGCCTGTTCTTCGCCGGTGACCGTGACCTCGACTCTCTGAGCAATAGACTGCGCCACGTCGGCCTGCAGAGCAAGCACATCTTTTACATCACGATCGTAGGTTTCCGACCAGAAATGCTCGTCGCTAGCTCCCCGTATTAGTTGGGCATGGACCCGAATGTGATTTCCCTCCCGTATCACGGAGCCCTCCACGATCGCATCCACCCGGAGCTGCTTGCAGATTTCCGGGACCGAGAGTTGCGTTTCTTTGAAGTGCATCGAGGAGGTGCGAGAGACGACTCGTAGTTGACGAATTCCGGCGAGTCGCCCAATCAGCTCCTCGGTCATCCCGTCGGCCAGGAACTCCTGAGTTGGGTCACCCGAAAGATTCCGTAACGGAAGCACCGCCAAGGACTGGATCTTCGGGTGGCTCGGTCTCGCCATACCCATACGCGCCGCGAGTAACCCAGCCGCAAGCAGGACGAGAAGCGCCGCTGCAGAGCCCAAAAGGACGGTGCGACGCAGATACCACTCTACTTTTGGCGCTGGTTCGGGCCGCGCGTCCTGCAGCGCTTCCGAGGCAGGTTCTTCGTCCGCCGCGGCGGGCTTGCGGCCCACCACCCAAGCTTCGAGCTCGGAACTCAGCGCGTACACGGAACCACGCTTATCGTGCAGATGGCGATGGACGGGCATTCCCTCGCGCCTCTCCCAGCGTTGGACGGTGGTCACGTCGCGGTTGAGGTAAGCCGCGATTTCCTTCCACGAGTCCAGTCGCTGTTCGGGGGCGCTTCCGGGCGTACGTATGCCTGAAGAGGGTTCACCCATCGAGTTCTCCTGCCGATGCGGGGGGTACGCGAGGCGGGCTGTTGCATTGTAAACCGGGGACGGTAACGGCAAAAGGCCGCATTAGACGGTAAAGCGGCCATTCCGCTTATCGCCCGTTGCCTCTCCGGATGGCAATACCCGATTGTGTCCGGGTGCCTCCGCAACCTTTTGACGGAGAAACGAATTCTACTGAGCAGGAGTTTGCCGATGAAAAACAGGATTTTGACTCGTGCGGCGAGGCTGATGGCTTCATTGATCTTAGCCATGGCGACTGGGGCGATGGCGCAAGGTCCGGGTTCGGGCTGGCAACTGAACGGATTAATCAGTGACTACACAGCGGTCAGCGGAGTGGGTGGCCCCTGGGAAATGAGAGGCGAATGGTCATTGAGCTTCGACCGGGAGTCGGGCAAGGCCAATTTTTCAGCCACTCTCAATATGACCCACAGCGACTATTGGGTAGTGCTGAATCCCGGATCAGCGGACGACAACACCGCGATGGGTCGTCACCCGCACACCCATCACATAACCGTGACCCGTGCCAGCGTGACGCCACTCGCGACGGGCGGGTTCGAAGTGACAGGCCCAGTCTATGTCACCAATGATGGCAACCCTGCACCCTTCATGTCGAAGTGCACGACCTCCACGCCCTGCACCCTGGCCGTCGACGTGACAGGGGGAACGATCGTTCAGCTGTCGAACCTGGGAATGACATTCGGGGGAGCACCTACCAGTCATTTCGGAACGCAGCCGATCCATGGAGTGGTCCGCAAGCCAAAATAGCTGGCTGGGTACGGGCGAAGCTTCCTAGGCCCAGTACGTCCGATCCAGCGTCCGGTACTGAATCGCTTCGGCGATGTGTTTCGGCTGGATTGCCGGCTGGGCTTCGAGGTCTGCAACCGTGCGGGCGACTTTCAGGATGCGATCGTGGGCGCGGGCGCTCAGGCCTTGCTGGGTCATGGCGCGCTCGAGCAGGCGCTCGCAGTCGGCGCTCAGGTCGCAGAACGTACGCACGTGGCTGGACGACATCTGCGCATTGCAGTAGACCTTCTGACGACTCCCGGCGAAACGCTGCAGCTGGATTTGGCGTGCCACAATCACCCGCTCCCGAATGCTGGCCGAGTCCTCGGGAATATTGGTGGAGCGCATCTCCTTGTAGTTCACCGCCGGCACGTCAATGTGGATATCGATGCGGTCCATCAGGGGCCCGGAAATCTTCGCCACGTAGCGCTGGATCATGGGCGGCGTGCAGCGACATTCGCGGGTACGGTCGTTATGAAATCCGCACGGACATGGATTCATCGCGGTGGCCAGCATGAATCGTGCGGGAAAAGTCAGGGACATGGCCGCGCGGGCGATGCAGACCGTTCCATCCTCCAGCGGCTGACGCATGACCTCCAGTACGTTGCGAGGAAATTCTGGCAATTCATCAAGGAACAGCACGCCATTGTGTGCCAGTGAGACTTCGCCCGGGCGCGGCACCATTCCACCGCCGATCAACCCGGCATCAGAAATCGTGTGGTGCGGTGAGCGGAACGGCCGCACGCCGACCAGACCGGCACCCGGATCCAGCACGCCCGCGACGCTATGAATCTTGGTCGTCTCCAGCGCTTCCTCAAACGTAAACGGAGGCAGGATCGTCGGCATGCGCTTGGCGAGCATCGTCTTGCCCGAGCCCGGCGGCCCGATCATCAGGATGTTGTGCCCGCCTGCACAAGCAATTTCGAGCGCGCGTTTGGCCGTCTGCTGGCCGCGCACGTCTTTGAAGTCGACGGGATAATGCTGTGCCTCACCCAACAACGTGTCGCTGTCAATTTTCAGCGGGGCGATTCCGTTGCCCGTATTCACGAAATGAATGACGTCGAGCAGCGACTTCACGGGATACACTTCGATGCCGCTCACCATCGCAGCCTCCCGCGCATTGACCTCCGGCACGATCAGCTTCCCGATCTTCTTGCCGCGCGTTTCAATTGCGATGGGTAGCGTCCCGCGGACCCCGCGCACGCCCCCGTCGAGCGAAAGTTCTCCGACAAAGACACAATCCAGAAGTTCTTTTTTATTCAGCCCCCCGTACGCGCCCAGGATGCCAAGCGCCATGGGCAGATCGAAACCCGACCCCTCTTTGCGGATATCGGCCGGAGCAAGATTGACGGTGATGTGCGTCGGCGGAATGTCGTAGCCGCAGTTGCGCAGCGCGGAACGCACTCGATCCCGGCTCTCCCGGACCGCGGCATCCGGTAACCCAACCGTGTGGAAATGATCTTCGTTGGTCTTGATCCCTGAAACATCGACTTCCACTTCGATAATGCTGGCATCGATCCCGTAGACGGCGGCGCTGAAGGTCTTGTAGAGCATGAGCGCTAGGCGTGGCTGGGCAAACGGGCCGGGCACACGCCCGTCTGCCAATGCCTCTCCCAGCGTAGGCTGTGCGCCACAAAAAAGAAGGTGATTGTTGTCACCGTGCGGCGTGACTCTTTGGGACGGCCACTTTGCCCACAAACGCGCGCATCTCGTTAGTCGACAGGCCTTGGGTCGTTGATTTCAGGATGTAAATACGTTCTTTGCAAGCACGTACCAAGACTTCCAACAACTTATCCAAACGCAGTCCTGTTCTCTTTGCGTTCTGTGCTCTACGATGGCAATCAGATTCCCGAGTCCAGGGTTCGATGTCAGCCTGAGAAGTCCGGGACTAAACGATATGGCTGCGGAAAAGAACCAACCCCCAGGTTCGCAGCGGTCCCCGGGCCACCTGGAGCAAGAAGAAACCCGCCTGTGGCGCCTCGCCCTGTGGTTCATGGTGCTGCTGGCGGCGGCGCTGGCGGCGGCTCTGTGGGAACCTCTGCAGGCGGTTCCCTATCACCTGGGCGTGATCGCCCCTGCCTTGCTGCTCCTGGTCGTGCTGTTTGCGGCCTACGTGTATGGGCGGCGTCGCGAAGTCTCCGACCTGAAAGTTCTTCTCAAGGATCTCCAGGACCGTGTGGGGGTTGCGCCCTCCGAAGAGCAACTCGATCAGCTCAGCCAGGTTATCCTGCGATCGCAGCGCAGCTTCAAGGAACTGATTGATTCCTTCGACGACATAGCCTGCGCGGTTTCGCTCGATGGCACATTCCGCACCGTAAACCGGCGTCTGACTGACCTGGTGCATCTGCAATATGCGGAAATCGTCGGGCACAAATTCGACGAATTCTGCGAGACTCCTTCGCGACAAGACATCGAAGCGGGAATCGGTCGCTTCCTCGAAAAGCGCCGCTGGGCCGGCATCGTGCCGCTGAAGCTGAAGAACAATACCCGTGTACTGTATTTCGACTGCGTCCTGAACGCCATCATCAAGGGCGATGAAGTGGTGGGCGCTAGTGTTCTCGCGCGCGATGTGACCGAGGAGCGCGAGAAGGAACGTCGATTCACTGAGCTTTTTGAAACTCTGCAGGAGGGCATCTACTTCTGCACGCCCGAAGGCAAATTGCTGGACGGCAATCCCGCCCTGATAACCATGCTCGGCTATCCCAACAAGGCCGAACTCCTGGCGGCTGATCCCAAGGCTCTGACCTTCGAGCCGGACCAGAGCCCCGTTCTGGGTCGCGGAGCCGATGACCGTGGAGGCGTTCGTACCCGCGAAATCCGCTTGCGGCGTCGCGATGGAACGGCTGCGATTTGCCTCGACACATCACGCGCCGTCTGGGACGAAGCGGGCACGATCATACGCTACCAGGGCACCCTCACCGATGTCACCGAGCAGCGGAGGATGGAGGGACAACTCCGGCAGCAGGAACAGTTCCGCCAAAAGTTGCTCGAAAGTTTCCCCGATCTGATCCTGGTCGTCGACCTGGAGGAGCGTTACACCTTTGCCAGTTCGCGAATTCGTGACCTGTTGGGGTATCGACCGGAAGAACTGGTTGGCAAGAAGATCGAGGACCTGCAAGATCACTCACCGGAATTCCTGTCGCTCTACCGCGATGTGTCGTCCGGCAAGCAGCTGTTCGCCGCCTCAGAATACGGCGCTCTGCACCGCGACGGCAGCTGGCGGACCATGCGTGCCTCGGCCAGCCAGTTCTTCGATTCCGATAACAAGCTCAGTGGCGTGATCATGTCCGTGCGCGACATCACGGTTGAAAAGAAACTCGAGCAGCAGATTATCCAAAGCGAGCGTCTGGCCGCCATGGGACAGATGATTGGCGGATTCGCCCACGAGTTGAACAACCCGCTCACCGCCATCCTGGGCGTCAGTGAATTGCTGCGGGAGGGTGAATCCAACGAGAGCCGAGTCAAGCAACTCACGATGCTGCACCAGCAGGCACGCCGCGCCACCGAGATTGTGCAGAACCTGATGTACTTCTCGCGTCCGCCAGCGCCCGGGAAGACCCCCGTCAACCTTAGCGAACTGGTCGACCGTACGCTGCACCTGCACGCGTACTCGCTGCGCAAGAACAACATTACCGTCGATTTCCTGACCGAAGAGGGCCTGCCGCAGATCACCGGCGACCCGCATCAACTCATGCAGGTCTTTCTGAACCTGATCTTGAACGCCGAGCAGGCCATCCGGGAAGCCAGAGAGAAAGGCACGCTTCGTATCCGTTTGCGCAAGACCCTTGGCCATATCCAAGTCACCTTTGAGGACGACGGTCCCGGCATCTCCGCGGAAATCCTGCCCAACATCTTCGACCCCTTCTATACCACCAAGCGCCCCGGCCGCGGAACAGGCTTGGGACTGAGTATCTGTAAAGCGGTACTCAAGGAACACGCCGGCAATATCGAGGCTGCCTCCGCGCCCGGCGGGGGCGCCGTGTTCACGGTCTCCCTCCCGATCCCGGGTAAATCCTGACCTGTCTTATACTGGGCGTCCCCCATGCAAGCGCTTAAGGGTCAAGTCGCGCTGGTCACCGGCGCCTCTCGCGGCATAGGCCGGTCAACTGCTTTGCATTTAGCCCGGGCTGGGGCTGACCTGCGTCTCCACTATCACATGAACCGGGCGGCTGCCGAATCAGTCGCCAAAGAGAATTGGTGGCTCTCCGCGACTGCTGCAAGCCGATCTGCGCTCTTCTAAAGAAATCGACTCGATGGTCCATTCACTGGCGGACACGAAGCTCGACATTCTCGTGAACAACGCTGGTCTTTGGGGACCAACGCCGCTGGGCTCGACCAAGCTTGAAACTCTGGAAACCATGCTCGACGTGAACGTGAAGGCAGTCTTCTGGCTGACTCAAAGCGTCTTGCCTCTTCTACGGGATGGCGCGAGAATTGTGAATATCTCCTCGATCGCCGGCAGAATCGGCCGGGCTGGCGGAAGAAGCGTCTACGGCGCGAGTAAAGCCGCGGTGGATGCTTTCACCCGTAACTGGGCCCTCGAACTGGCTCCCCGGAAGATTCGGGTCAACGCTGTGGCACCGGGCTACGTGGAGACCGATATGACGGCCGAGTATTTTGCCGACGAGAAGATTTTGAAGCATGCGATCGAGCGCCAGCCCTTTGGCCGGCTCGCGCATCCCGATGACGTCGCGAAGGTCGTGCTCTTCCTCTGCTCCCCGGAGTCCAACTGGATCACCGGTGATTCCCTCAACGTAAGCGGCGGATTCGTGGCCTGAGGCTCGCCCTTAGCGTTCCACCGCCATGGCGACCGCATTTCCACCGCCCAGGCAGAGCGCCGCAATCCCGCGGTGCACATCCCGCCGGATCATCTCGTAGATCAGGGTCACCAGCACACGCGCCCCGCTAGCCCCGATGGGATGGCCCAGCGCAACCGCCCCTCCATTGACGTTGACCCTATTCATGTCGAGACCCAGTTCGCGAATCACACCCAGGGCCTGGACCGAAAACGCCTCGTTCAATTCGTACAGGTCCACCTCGTCCTTCTTCCAACCAGTCTTTTCCCAGATCTGCCGGACGGCTCCCACGGGCGCCATCATCACCCACTTCGGCTCGACGCCGCTGGTGGCCTGCGCGACGATGCGCACCATCGGTTTCGATCCCAATTCCTTCGCGCGCTCAGCACTTGTGACCACCACCGCAGCCGCGCCGTCGTTCACTCCCGGGGCGTTACCGGCCGTGACCGTGCCATCTTTCTTGAAGGCCGGCTTCAGAGCGCGCAGAACTTCGATGGTGGTGTCTTCGCGCGGTCCCTCATCCTTGTCGAAGATCACCGCGGGCGCGCCTTTCTTTTTCGGAGGCAATTCCACCGGCACGATCTGCGATTTGAAACGGCATTCCTTCATAGCCGCGAGCGCCTTGCGATGCGAGTTCAACGCAAACTCGTCCTGCTCCTCGCGTGTGATGCCGTACTTCTCCGCAACGTTCTCCCCGGTGATTCCCATGTGGTAGTCGTTGTAGATATCCCAGAGTCCGTCATGGACCATGGAGTCGACAATCGTTGAATTGCCGAGGCGGTATCCCTTGCGTGCCTGCGGCAGCAGGTAAGGCGCATTGGTCATCGACTCCATGCCGCCCGCCACCACGACTGAGCTGTTCTCGGTTTGTATCGCCTGAGCGGCGAGGGCCACCGCTTTCAGTCCCGAGCCACACACCTTGTTGATTGTCATGGCACCTGTCTCGGGAGCCAATCCACCGAAGATTGCGGCCTGTCGCGCCGGGTTCTGTCCCAGCCCCGCGCTCACCACATTCCCCATGATGCACTCGTCCACTTGCTTGGGGTCGAGGTTCGCGCGCTTCACAGCCTCGCGAACGGCGATCGCTCCCAGCTGCGGAGCGGTGAGATCCGACAAGCTTCCCTGAAATTTCCCCACCGGCGTCCGGCATGCCGAAATGATGACAACCTCGCTCAAAGCCGCCATAAACCTGCTCCTTTATGAGTCCTCGCTCTTAATTATAGATGTGGGGTCTGACGAAAAGTTGAAAATTGGGTTCGGGTGGAGGGATACCGACAGCGCCCTTCCTCATTGAAGTGCGTGCGCGCATGATCTCGTAACCCGCTGCATCATCGCTTGTGTTCATCAGTGTTCGCAACGCGCGCGATGAAGTGATGCTCGAAGAATTTTTGTCGCAAGAGTACTCGCGGTGACTTTAGTGCATGGTTGAGACCAACATGCAACACCATTTTTCTCTTGACATCATTTTTCATTGACTCTATACATTCCAATAGTTGCAACAAAAGACCGTTGCATAGTCCATGAACAATGGAAAGGGAGAATAGATCAATGGCAACCAAGAAGAAGGCAGCTAAGAAGAAAAAGAAACACTAGAAGTCGGCTTTAAAAAGGCAAATGGGGGACGCCCAAAGCGTCCCCCAAAGTTTTTTGCAGCGGATCATTCAATTGCTCGCGGCGCGGGTGCTGGGCGGAATGCTGTGCAGAGGTTTTTCCGTTGCCGGGCAAAGATTGCGATAGGAGCAGAACCGGCAGTGATAGCCGGGGGTAGGATCGAAGTCGCCTTCCACGACCCGGCGCGCCACGTCTTCGACTTTCGCCCGCGCTCCCTCAAGTTGCAGCCGGTCCCGACGCGTTGCGATCGATCTGTTCTCTTCGAAGTTGTAAAACACCAGCCGCTCCGCCTCGTAGCCCCACTTTTCCCGCGCGGCCATTGCATAAATGGAAAGCTGCAGGCTGTCGTCGGCATCTTTCTGGTCGCGCGGCTTGCCGGTCTTGTAGTCCACGATCACTACCCGCCCGTTTCCGAGGTCGTCGATCCGGTCGATGCGGCCCACCACCGTGGCCGTCCCTAACTTCACCTCGAAGCGCTCCTCCGTGTGCAGCACGCGCGGTGTGGCCGACCGATTCGCTATGGCCAGAAAGTCCCGCAACTGCTGCGCGCCCTGCCGCTCATAAAGCTCTCGCTGATAGGGATCTTCGATCACGGCCTGTGCGAAATCCGAGCGGAACAGCTCGATGACCTCGTCCTCTGCCAATGGACGCTCCAGTCGCACCGCCTCGTAATAAGTTTTGAGCACCATGTGCATGGAAGCGCCGTAAAGCATCGCGGCCGGAACGTCGCGCGGGATTCTCCACTCCCGTTCCAGTTTGAATTGCAGCGGACACACCTCGTAACTCTCCACCGCGGTCGCACTCAAGCGGGTGATCGGGAACGCTGGAGGCATCTCCAGCCACTCGGTCGTGCGTGAAGCGAACGCCGGCGGAGGCGCTGCCGAGCCAAACAATTCGGGCTGGAACTCCCGGGCGGCGCGTTGCACCCGAAAAGGTCCCAGCGCGACATTCTTTGCCAACTCGCGGGCGAACCCGGGAGGAGTCTTTTCCTTCCCCGTTCCCTGCTTGCCATAGAGAGCCAGCGAGTCGCGAGCCCGGGTCATCGCAACATAGAACAGGCGGCGCTCTTCCTGGTCGTGAAGCGTCTTACTGTCGATTTCCGGCGTGGAATCGACATCCCGAAGCGCCTGCGGAAAATCGATGAGGGACTCCTTGAACGCCGCGGGGAACGATCCCGATGCCGCCCGGATCACAAACACGTGCGCAAACTCGAGCCCCTTGGCCGAATGGGCGGTCATCAGCCGTACCGCGTCCTGTTCGTCTGATTGCAGGCAGACCGTTCCGCGCGCCTCGCGGAAGAACCGCATGTACTCCAGGAACTCCCCAACCCCGCCCGTCTTTGTAAGAGGTTTTCCCTCCCAATCCTCGACAAACTTCAGCATCGCGCGCAGCGGGGGCGAAGTGCGGTCAAAGCCAAAGGTCCTTACAACGATCTCCAGGGCTCCGGAGATCTCTGCTCCCGCCGCGCCGATCTCTTCGCGGACTCTTCGAAGCGTTGTCAGCACCGCGGGGCCGCCTTCGACCTGTCCGAGCAGCACCGCAAGCGTTGTGGGCTGGCCCTGTGGCGAGTCCCGGGGAGTCGCACGCAGGGCTGCGCGGAAATGTTCCGGCTCGATCCGGAACTGGGGCAAGGCTGCGACCCTCAGAAGACTGGCCGCGTCGGCAGCCGAGTCGACCGCACCCAGACAGGCGAGCAGATCGCGCACCTCGGGCGTATCCAGCACGTCCATGTTCTCGATCGAAAACGGAATTCCCTTCTCGACCAGTTCCTTGGCGATTTCGTCGCGATGAAAATGCGAGCGGTAAAGGATGGCAAAGTCCTTCCACCGGCAACGTAACAGCCGCCGCTGTTCCTGAATGACCGCCACGATGTCGGTGGCCTCGAAATCCCGCCCGCTGAGAGGGACAATCTCCACCGGCACCCCTGACAACGGCTTGCCCTCCTCACGGGCCCTTTCTTCGCGAGCCGACCGCAGAGGTGCGCGCTTGTAGTTCAGATTACCCCCTGGTCCTCCGGCGGTGAAGACAGGTGGATTTCGGTCAATCAGCGCAAACGCACACTGCAGAATGGGGCTCAACGAGCGCTGGTTCTTTTCCAGCACCACCAGCCGCATCCCCGGGAAGTGGCGTTGAAACAATCCAAACGCTGCGCTGGATGCTCCGCGAAAGTGGTAAATCGCCTGATCCGGATCGCCTACGGCAAAGACGTTGTGCTCCTCTCCCGCCAAGGCCGCCAGGATCTTTACCTGCGCAAAGTTGGCGTCCTGGAACTCATCCACCAGGATAAAGCGCGCCCTCTTTCTCTCCGTCGACAGCACTGCCGGATCCTGTTGCAGCAACCCGTAAGCCTTGGTGATCATGTGGCCAAAGGTTCCGAGATTATCCGCCTGCAACATGCGCTCGACCGTGCTAAATACGGAGCCAATCTCCTGGCAGCGCCCCAGCCTCTCTTCATCGCTAAGGGCATCCGCATCTTTCGATTTCGTCACCCGGGGAACGGGAAGTGCACCGCATCCCAGCTTTTCCACGTATTCGGCGTACATCTCCGGGCCCACCAGCTCATCCTGGCAATGCCGCAAGAACTCGAGAAGGTCGTCGAGGAATTGAGTAACGTTCGCGGCACGCACGAAATAGTTGAGACCCAGTTCCCGGATCCGTTTCCGCAGAAAAATCCAGAGGTCCTTATCGTCCAGCACGCGGAATCCGCGGCCGTGGGTTTTCAGCAGTTCGTTGCAATAGGCATGGAAGGTGACGGCGCGCAGCCCTGAAACGTCAGTGCCGCGCAGCTCTGCCTGCACGCGCTCGCGCATCTCTTTCGCTGCGTTGTCGGTATAAGTCAGGCTGAGGATTTCTGAAGGATGGGCATGCCCTTCCCGGATCAAGGCCGCAATCCGCCGGGTCAGAACCGTGGTCTTGCCGGTGCCGGCCCCGGCTACAACCAGCATTGGACCATGTACGTGTTCGATGGCTTCCCGCTGGCGCTGGTCGGGCGTTACGGAAGCCGCGCGGGCGGTGGACTTCGTGGAAGCCATTCAGCCGAGGATAGCAGAGTGGCGTGTGAATCCTGTTGTGCGAAACTTCGCCTAGAAGAGTTCGGCAAATGCAATTGCGGTGGCGGCAATCGCCGCCGTCTCGGCCCGCAGAATAGTCGGTCCCAGGGTTGCCGCGACCCATCCCCGCTTCGAAAACAGCGCCAGTTCGTCTTCCTTCCACCCGCCCTCCGGCCCGACGGCAAGGAGCATCTCACCGGCCGCAGAGTGTGCTGCCAGGGAATCCTTAAGGGACATTTTCTGCTCCGACTCCGCGAGCACGATTCGAATGCTGGCCTTGAGCTCTACTGCATCATGAAGCTTGAGGGGAGAATCAACTTCCAGGGCCGCCGTACGCCGCGCCTGCTCCGAGGCCTGCTGTGCGATTCGCCTCCAACGCTCCACCCGTGTATTGGCAGCACGAGCCAGATGCGCGTCGGTTCGTCCGGCAATCACCGGAGTAATCCGGGCGACGCCCAGCTCGGTGCATTTCTCAACGGCCCACTCCATGCGATCAAATTTGAAGATCGCCATGAGCAGGCTAATGTGCGCAACCTTCGCCTCAGGAAGTTCGTCGCCAAGTTCGAACTCGACGCGGTCCGGGCTAACCGAGGTGATGCGGCCGGAGCGCGGACGCCCTCCGGCCACAACTTCGAAGCTTTGACCAACCCGCGCACGCAAGACCACCGCCAGATGCTCGGCGTGCTCGCCGACCAGCGCGGCACGATGATTGGAAAACTCGTCGGCAATCCAGCGGCGGCGGGTCATCGTGGAAGGGAGTGTAGCGCGGGCGCCCCCGCCCGCGTGTTCGTGTTTCCGCTATCCGAAGATGTCCTTCATCTTTTCAACCAGCGTGCTTCGCTGCGGCTTGTTCTCAATGCGCGTAAGCCCATCGAGTTCCTGTAACAGTTCCCGCTGACGCTTGGTGAGCTTGGTCGGCGTCTGGGACCGGACTTCCACAAAAAGATCGCCCTTTCCCCGCCCCTGCAGCACCGGCACACCCTTGTTCTTGATGCGAAACGTCGTGCCCGATTGTGTCCCTTCGGGAATCTTCAGCGCCTGCTCGCCTTCCAGGGTCGGCACCTTGATCTCCGCTCCCAGCGCGGCCTGGGTAAACGAAATCGGAATCACGCAGTGAAGGTCGTTGCCCTCGCGCGCGAAGAAGGCGTGCTCTTTCACGTGAAGAACCACGTAGAGATCGCCGGGTGGGCCGCCAAATGCTCCGGCCTCGCCATATCCGCTGAACCGGATGCGCGTTCCGTCCTCGACTCCGGCCGGCACTTTCGCCTCCACCGTCCGTTGACGCAGCACGCGCCCTTCGCCCTTGCACTTGGCGCAGGGATCCGTAATCACACTGCCTACCCCCTGGCACGTCGGGCAGGTTCGAGCCATCGAGAAAAATCCCTGCTGATAACGTACTTGCCCTCTGCCCTGGCAGGACCGGCACGTCACCGCGGCCTTTCCAGGCGCAGCGCCCGAGCCGGAACAGTCTTCGCAAGCCTCGTGCCGGCGCACATTCACTTTCGTTTCTGTGCCGAAGACGGCTTCCTCAAACTCAAGCGTGAGGTCTTCCCGGAGGTCGGGACCGCGCTGAGCCCGCGTTCGCCGCCGTCCTCCACCGCCACCGAACATCTCTCCGATGCCAAAGAACTCGCCGAAGATATCGCTCAGATCCTGAAATGCACTCGGATCAAATCCGCCGCCGGCCGACGACGACACGCCCGCATGACCAAACCGATCGTAGGCGGAGCGTTTGTCGGCATCGATCAGGACTGCGTACGCCTCCGTCACCTCTCTAAACTTCTCTTCCGCATCCGGATTGTTGGGATTCCGGTCCGGATGGTATTGCATCGCCAGCTTGCGGTACGCGCTCTTAATTTCCTGCTCAGCGCACTGGCGCTCTACACCCAGTACTTCGTAGTAGTCGCGTTTGACATTACTCGCCAGAATGACCGTCCTCCTGCTGGAAAGGGAACAATACTGTTTAGTTAGTGCTTGGGATTCTGCGCGACCTTCACCATCGCCGGCCGCAGCAGGCGATCTTTCAGTTTGTAACCGCGCTGGAGTTCATCCACCACTTGATGGTCCGGGGCCTCCGTGGTCTCGACCATTTCGATGGCCTCATGCACATGCGGATCGAAGCGCTCGCCCTTGGCCGGTACCGCACGCACCCCCAATTTCGCCAGAGCATCCTGGATCTGCTTGTAAATCAGTTCAACACCGCTCCGGAACTCGCTCGCCTGGCTTGCCGGAGCCTGCAATGCGCGCTCAAAACTGTCGAACGCTGGCAACAAGGCCTTGATGGCGTCGGCAGTCGCAAAGTCGCGGAACTCCTGCTGCTCGCGCGCGGCGCGCTTGCGGGCGTTTTCAAACTCGGCTTGCAGGCGGGCGAGCCTATCCAGCAACGTGTCACGCTCAGCCTTCAGCTTCTGCAATTCGCTCGCTTCAGCCGGCTGAGGACCAGCAGCGGCAGCCTCGATTTCGATCTCCTGAGTATCGTCGGAGGCAGGCAGTTCGTGTTCCAGATCCAACTCCTGCGAATCCATTTTCGATTTTCCGTTCGTCTTTCCCATAAAGCGGTTGCTACTCCGATTCGTTCAAAATTTTGTCGAAGAGGCGGGCAATGTATGACACCGCGGTCATCGTGTGCTGATAATCGATTCGCGTGGGGCCAATGACAGCCAGCGATCCCATGACCTCGCTGCCCACGCGAGCGGGCGCCCCGATCAGCACGAAGTTGCTCATGGAAGGCACGGCCTCATCCAGCCCGATGACCACGCGCACCGCTTCCTGCTTCACATCCAGGTATGCCTCGAGCAGCTGAACGATCTTTCCCTTCTCCTCGAGCGTCTTCAGCATTTCCTGGAGCCGCTGCCGATCCTGTTCGTTTGCGACCAGATTCGATGCTCCTTCCACGAACACGGTCTGCACACCCGGATCTGAGGCCAGCGCACCTTGCTTGTAAAGTTGTTCCAACGACTGCATGAGGCGGTCGTACTCACTGCGTTCAGCTTCGAGCCTTCTTTGCAACTCGGCTCGCATGTCATTCATGGTCCAGCCGCGGAAATTTTCGTTAATGTAGCGAGCCGCCGCGTCCAGATCAGGTTGGGAAATGTCGAGTCGCAACACCCGGTCCCGGACCAATCCAGACTTCGTAACCACGACCGCCAGAACCTTCTGATCCCCGAGCCGCGAGAAGTAGACGTGTTCCAACGCATTCTTCGCACCCGGCACCGCAACTGCAACCCCTACGTTTTTCGAAATCAGCGACAGCACGCGCGAGGTGCGTTCCAGAAATTCCGCGGCGTCGGTCGTTCCGGCCAACGACTCGCGAATGATGTTCTCATCGCCAGCCGATAGATGCGTCTCGCCGCTAATCTGTTCGACGTAGTATCGATAGGCTTCAGTGGTTGGCACTCTCCCTGAGGATGTGTGTGTCTGTTCGAGGAACCCGGCCTCGGACAAGTCAGCCATCACGTTGCGGATGGTCGCCGGACTGAGCCCCTCACGATTGGAACGCGAGAGCACGCGGGAACCAACCGGCTCGCCCGTGGCGATAAACGTCTCCACGATCGCGGTTAGAATCTCCCGTTCACGGTTCCCGATTGTCCCCGGAGGCGTCATAACTCCTTGTATCATCTTGAGCAGGGCGCCGGAAGTGACGAATGCAGCGTCGCCCGTCTCACAACTAAATTCTTTAGATGCAAAAACTTAGGATTCGACTCATGAACGAATCCTGACATCGATTCTAGGAAGCTGAGTGGAATACTGTCAAGCGTTGGCACTCTTGCGAGTTGAGTGCTGAACTCCGCAGTGTCTTTGGCAATAAGACGTCGACGATACGCTATTCTGTCGACCGGATCGAACAAACGGTACAACGACAATGCGAAAACTCCACGTCGCGGTCATTGGAGCCGGAGCCTTCGGGGGATGGATTTCGCTTTACCTATTGCGCGGAGGCGCGCGGGTGACGCTTATCGATGCCTGGGGGCCGGGAAACTCCAGGGCTTCGTCAGGGGGCGAGACCCGGATCATCCGCGCAACCTATGGGCCCGATCAACCCTACACGGCTCTGGCAGCGCGCGCGCTCCACCTGTGGACCGCCAACGAACGGAAATGGAAGCGCCGATTCCTGCACCGCACTGGCGTCCTGTTCATGGCAACGGGCCGTGACGATGCCTGGGAGGCCGGCTCGCTGGCAATGCTGACGGAAGAGAAGATTCCGCACGAGCGCTTCTCGGGGCGCGACCTGATCAAGCGCTGGCCGCAAATCAACTTCGAAGGCATCGACTGGGGCATATTCGAACCGCAGAGCGGCTACCTTCTCGCCCGTTCCTCCTGCCAGCAGGTCGTTGATGGCTTTATGGCAGAGGGAGGCACGTATCGCCAGTCCGCGGTGCGCGAAGACAATCTGGATGGGGGATCTCTGAAGAGCGTGGCGCTCTCCGACGGCTCCACCCTCCGCGCCGATCGTTTTGTATTCGCGTGCGGTCCATGGATGGGGAAACTCTTTCCCAAAACTATCGGAGCCAACCTCCAGCCCACCAGGCAGGATGTGTTTTTCTTCGGAACGCCGCCCGGTGACGCGCGATTTGATGAGTCGCATGTGCCGGTCTGGGCCGACCATCGCCAGCCCTTCATGTACGGCATTCCCGGCAATCAAGGAAGAGGATTCAAGATCGCCGACGATACGCGCGGCCCCACGTTCGACCCCACCGATGGCGAACGCCGTATCAGCGACGAAAGCCTGCAACGCGCGAGGGATTACCTCAGCTTCCGCTTCCCCGCGATGAAGAATTCACCGCTGATCGAAACGCGGGTCTGCCAGTATGAGCAAACACCCGACAGTGACTTCATCGTTGACCGCCATCCCGCGGCGGAGCATGTGTGGTTGGTGGGCGGAGGCTCGGGCCACGGCTTCAAACATGGCCCCGCCCTCGGCGAACTGGTCGCCAAACTCGTTGTGAAAGATGGAAAGACAAAGCCATGCTGGAGCTTAAAGCGCTTCGAGCAGGGCGCCTGACAAGTGAACGCCAGCGTGGTCGGCAGGCGTGTCCTCTGTGCCCCTCTGTGTCCTCAGTGGTTAAAGCTCTTCTCTACTGAATCTGAATCACGCTGTCGGGAGAACTAGCCCGGATCTCTTCCACCCGGGCAACCACTCTTCGCGCGAATTCGTACAAGGACTTGGCATGCGGAGCATTCTCGCCATCGAGCACCGCCGGCTTACCGGTGTCGCCGCCCTTGCGCAACTCCGGATCCAGCTGAATCGCTCCCAGAAACGCCACCCCAAACTGCTGCGCAGTCTTCTCGGCTCCGCCGCGCGAAAAGATATCAATCTCGTGCTGGCAGTGCGGGCACACGAAATAACTCATGTTCTCAACCACGCCAATCAAGTCGACTTTCATCTGGCGGAACATCTCAATCGCCTTGCGTCCATCCTGCAGCGACACATCCGACGGCGTTGACACCACCACCGCGCCAGTTAATGGAACCGTCTGTACGAGCGACAAGGCGACGTCTCCGGTACCGGGAGGAAGGTCGATCACCAGGTAGTCCAGTTGTCCCCACTCCACAGAATTCAGGAACTGTCGAATGATCTGGTGCAGCATCGGCCCGCGCCAGATGATCGGTTTATCCCCCGGGTTCAGAAAACCAACCGAGATTACCTTCAACCCCAGCGCGAGAATGGGTTCAATCCGTTCATTGCTGACCGCCCTCGGCTGAGCGTTGGTCCCCAGCATCAGGGGCACATTGGGACCATAGACGTCCGCATCCAGCAGACCGACCTTGTGCCCCATCTTGGACAGTGCCAGTGCAAGATTGACGGACAGGGTGGTCTTCCCGACCCCCCCTTTCCCGGATCCGACTGCAATGATGTTCGACACTCCGGGCAATGGTTGCGGGGCGGGTGGTTGCTGACCAGGGGAATGCATGTGACTCACGGGCTCACCTTCCAATCGGGCCGCCGGACGACGGCCAAACCTCGATTATACAAGGCAAATTCAGGGGTATTGCCACGCCGGCAAAAGCTGCGAAAGTAAAACTACACGGCGAGGTAGCCGCCATCGACGGGCATCGCCGCGCCCGTAACCCAGGCGGCTTCATCACTGGCCAGATAAACCGCCATGCCTGCGATGTCTTCGGGTTCGCCCAGTCGCCCGATGGGATGGACGCCAATCCGTTCACGGCGTACTGCACCGGGATCCGGCGCCTTGCGGATGACCTCGGCGGTCAGATCGGTCTCCACAAACGATGGGCAGATCGCATTTACGCGAATCTTATCGGGAGCATGGTCGATCGCCATGCACTTGGTGAGAAGCACGACTGCGCCCTTGGAAGACGCATAAGCCGCGCGCAGGCGCGCGCCGTTGATGCCCAACACCGATGCCACGTTGACGATGGCGCCTCCTCCAGCCTTCCGCATGTGAGGCAACACCGCTCGGGACAGCAGCCAGACGCCGCGAACGTTGACGCAAAATGTCTGGTCCCACTGTTCCTCGGTGACCTGCTCGGCTGTGCCGATATGGAGCACGCCCGCGTTGTTCACCAGCACATTGAGACCGCCGAACTGCCCGGTCGCCTCTGACAATATCCGGTCGATATCGGTCTGCGTCGACACATCTCCGCAACATACCAGCGCCGCGCCGCCGGCTTGCCGCGCAACCAGGTCGAGAGGCTCCTTGCGTCGCCCCACCAGCACTATCTTCGCGCCTTCGCGCGCAAAAGCCAGCGCAATCGCGCGCCCGATGCCGGTGCCGGCGCCGGTGATCAGTGCGATCTTGTTTTCGAGGCGAGCCAAGCGGACTAATGTATCAGGGACGAGGAAGAAGCGTCCCAGACTTCGCGACTTCCTAGTAGCCTTCCCCCTCCAACTGCACCTTCCCGCGAAACGTGCGATAGACAAATACGAAGTATCCCAAGGCAATCAGCATCCCCGGGATCCACCACACCAGCCCGACGCGAAGCCCATGGGCCCCAGCCGCCGAGTTGTAGATGGTGAGGTTGTATGCCGGATCGGTGCTGGCAGGCAGCACTACGGGATATAAGGCGTACACCGCCCCGACCAGCATGCCCGTAATGTAGACGCACGACGCCAGGAAAGCCTGCGTCTCTTTCCCCTTGCGCGTCGCCACTAGCATCACTATGAGGCTGCCAAACACCACCAGGGGAATCAGGAACCCGATCGGATATCCCAAATAATTCTCTTTGATTGACGGGCGAACGAACCACGTGGCCACCAGGCTCACCAGCGTCAGGATGAGCTGCACAGGCCAGACTCCCAAAGCCAAGGTCCGGCATTTGTCCGCCAGTTCCCCCTCGGTTTTCAGCCGAACGTAGAGCGCGCCGTGGGCCGTCAATGTCACCAGCGCCACCACGCCGGCCATCACCGTATACCAATCCAGAATTCCGGGATGCGGCCCCAGCTTGAAATTGGTCCACAAAGGCTCAAAGAAGTAGCCATCGGACCCGAGCGGTACTCCGCGGATCACGTTACCAAGCGCCGCTCCAAAGAAAATCGCAAGCAGAGCACTGGAGGTGCAGAACACCACATCGAAGAATCCCTGCCATACCGGATTCTCCATGTGTGCACGCAACTCAATGCCGATCCCGCGCAGCATGAGCAGCCACAGCACCATCATCAGCGGCAGATAAAACCCGCTGAAGGCCGAAGCGTACAACTGGGGATACGCGAAATAAAGCGTTCCTCCGGCCGCCAGCAGCCACACCTCATTTCCGTCCCATACCGGCCCGATCGAACGCAATATCCTGCGCCGATCGTCCAACGTGCGACCCGCATACAAATAGAGAATGCCCGCGCCCAGGTCGAACCCATCCAGCACCACGTAAGCCGCGATCATCACCGAAACAATGACGAACCATACTGTTGGCATCGGATTCCTCTAGTGTGCAGCCGTCGGTAAGGCGACGGGTCCGTTCTCGATTTCGCGCCGAACCAGGAACAGAAAAAGAATTCCCAGCACCATGTACATGCCCATGAACCCCAGCAGTGTGAACAGACCGTTCCCAGCCGAGACCAGCTTGGAGTAGCCATCGGCGGTGCGCATCAGCCCGTAGATCAGCCAGGGCTGGCGTCCGATTTCCGCCGTCATCCAACCCGCCGTGTTCGCGATGTACGGGAACGGCAAGCTCAGGAGAAGCACCCAGAGCATCCAGCGCGCGCGAAACAGAGCTCCCCGCCATAGCAGAAATGCCGCGATCACCATGATTGCGATGAAGATCGTCCCCAGCCCCACCATGATGTGATACGAGTAGTAGAGCAGCGGGATGTTATCCGGCCACGTGTCTGGCGGGAACGCATTCAGGCCCCGCACTTCTGCCTCCCACCGGCGATAGGTCAGAAAACTCAGCATTCCTGGCAGCACCAATGGATTGTCGATCTTGCGCTGCAGAACATCCGGCTGGCCAATCAACACCAGCGGTGCGTTCGGGGCGCTTTCGAAAAGCGCCTCCATCGCCGCCAGCGTGGTCGGTTGTATGTGGGCCAGCATTCTGCCCTGCCCATCCCCGGTTGGAAACAACTGCAGGATGCTTGCGATTACACCTGTCGTCACGCCTACGCGGACGAATATGCGTCCATGCTCTTCCCATTTCCCCCACAGCAGATAGAACGCGCCTACCGACGCCATCACGAAGGCGCCAGTGATCACGGCTCCGCACATGTTGTGGGCGTATTGCCACCAGGCCCACGGGTTGAGTACGAGAGCCCAGAAGCTGCTGAGCTGCACCGAACCATCCGGAGCGGTGAAATATCCCACCGGGTTCTGCATCCAGGCATCGGTCGCGATAATGAAGAATCCCGAAAGCCACGAGCCCAGAAATACCGCCACCGCCGACCACCAATGTGCTTTCGCGCTCATCCGCTTTTCGCCATACAAGAACAATCCGAGAAACGCCGACTCCAGGAAGAAGGCAAACATCCCTTCCATGGCAAGAGTCTGGCCGATGACTCCACCGGCAAAGCGCGAGAAGTGTGACCAGTTCGTTCCAAATTGAAATTCCATCGGGATGCCGGTCACTACGCCAATGACGAAGTTGATCCCGAAAATGCGAGCCCAGAACCGGGCCGCCTGACTATAAGTTTCGTCATTGCGTCGGAGGGCCAGCGTTTTGAGCACGACGATCAAGGGCGCCAGCCCCATCGTCAACTGCGGAAACAGGTAGTGGAAGGTGACGGTAAAGGCGAAATGCAGGCGGTGAATCAGCAGTGCGCTGTCCATAAGGAAATCTTGCGGAACCGGGCAAGAAATACGAGTATGCCGGGACCGGCGACCCCCAGGATGTGACGGTGATCACATATACGGCGTCAGCGCGGGTCGCTGCGCCGCCGCTCCAACTCTGCACGCCGCGCCTCGCGCCGACGGCCCGCGTCCTCGTATCGCCTCTTTTGCTCGTCGGTTTCTGGAATCACCGGAGGCACCTGTACTCGGCCGCCCTTGCCATCCACGGCAACAAACGTCAAATGGGCGGAGGCCACATGCTCGCACTTGTCCCGTATATAGTCTTCGACCCAGACCTTCACGCCGACTTCCATCGAGGTGTGGAACACGCGATTCACTGAGGATCGAAGCGTGACCAGCGAGCCAACGCGAACCGGTATCAAGAAATCGATGTGATCGACCGAGGCCGTGACCACGTAGGCGCGGGAGTGCCGATGGGCCGCCATGGCGCCCGCCATATCGATCCAGTGCATCAACCGCCCACCCAGCAATGCGATCAACGGATTCGCATCGTTAGGGAGCACGATCTCGGTCATCTCGGACTGCGAGTCGCGCACCGGGCGCGCCACCAGGGAACGGGGATCGCTCATGGAAATTCTCGTCCTGGAACGCCCAACGAGCCCTGAAATCTCGGCCTGCTAAGCCAGGATTCCAGAAAACATTCCGCCATCTTCTGAATCCGCGCGTCTGGGTGAGAATTCGCGCACGTCCCATCCTGGACCCGGAACTCCAGATTCCCGTGTTCGACGGGCAAATGATTGCGCTCGCAAACGAACGTTACGAGGACACAGGCCTCGTTCTCCCTGGATACGGAAAACCGAATTGCATCGGAGTTCCGTTGTGTCGGCAAGCGCGGGCAATTCGAAGCGTAACCGAGGCTACAGTCCTGATGTAGCCTTTCGGGCTCAGGCATTGCGCCCTCGTGACCGGGAGCTGTGCAATGTCCATCCCATCCCGAGCCCAGCGGCAAACGGTCAGGATGAATCCATGCGCCTTCCATCGATCTCGCAGTAGGCATGAAGAACGGACAAGCCACCGTGAAACTCCTTCAATCAATCGGGGTTGTGTATTGCCCGTCATTGTACCCAGTCACACCGGTACTCGCCACTGAAGGAAATGAGGCGACCACACTCCGCACTGTGAATGTAGTACTCTCCTGTTTGAGAAGCGGAAAAAACGAATGGACCGTATTGCAATCCTCTCCGAAATCCTTACCCAAAACCCCAACGATGCCTTCGCACGTTACGGACTGGCGTTGGAATACTCCAACGGCGGAAATGTAGAGCAGGCGATGCAGGAGTTCGCCAAGCTGCTCTCCGTTCACCCCGACTACACTGCAGGCTATTTCATGGCCGCGCAGACCTTGGCAAAAGCGGATCGCCTCGACGAAGCCAGGAAAATGCTTGGCGATGGAATTCTGTCGGCCCAGAGAACCGGCAACGCGCATGCCCAGTCGGAAATGGAAGGCATGCTCGCCGACTTGGGATAGAAACGCCAGCGGCACCCGGAAGTTATTCCGTTGGCTTTGCCATTCGCAGCATGGCCCGCTCCACGATCCCTGGAAACAGTTGGTAGATTTTCACCACCGGGTGCATGGTCCAGGGCACGATCACTTCCCTCTTCTGCTTTCGATAACCCGCCAACGTTGCGCGTGCCACCCGCTCGGCGCTGATTCCTCGGACCGCCGCAGGCCGAACTTTTTTCAATTCCTGACCCCGAACGGCATTGGCGCTGAAATCTGTTCGCACGTATCCCGGACAAACCGTAAGAACGTTCACATTTCTTTTCCGCAGCTCGATGCGTGCCGCCTTTCCCATGGCATTCAGCGCAAACTTGGTCGCGGAATAACCAGAGCTGTAAGGCAATGGAATGTGGCCGGCAACGCTAGAGATATTAATCACCGTACCTTCGTTTTGTTGTTTCATCACAGGCAGAACGGCTTGCATCGCTGAAATTGCGCCGAAGAAGTTCGTTTCGAACATATCCCGCAGCGCCATCATGTCCATATGGGCAACCGAATCGATCAAGCCGTGACCAGCGTTATTGACCCACACGTCGATGCGCCCGAAATGATGGCGTGTCAGGCCGATGACCCGATCGATCTCTTCGCGATGACGAACGTCGCATGACAGCGCCAGCGTCCGATCGGTGTGGCCAACCCGATCCCGCGCAGCTTCTGCCCGGCCGGCATCTCGCGATAACATCACGACGCGGGCGCCCTGGTGGACAAAAGCCTTGGCAATCGCTTCTCCGATTCCCATCGAGGCGCCGGTGACCACCACCACTTTATTCGCAATTTCCATGCATGGCTTTTAGTCGGACCTCGCGGCCAAGTCAAGCGGCGGTTGTACAATCGGTGCAACACCGCTCTTGGTTCGTGCTATTTGTCCTCGGAGGCCGCTTGGATTCCCTGCTCGCTTTGTTTCCCCTGGAAGTCGTGCTGTTCCCTGGCACGCCCTTGCCGCTTCATATTTTCGAGCCTCGCTACAAGGAAATGATCGGGGAATGCCTGGAGCAAAAGAAGCAGTTCGGCGTTATCCGCGCGCAGGAATCGAATCTCGCGGACGTGGGTTGCACCGCGGAGATTCTGGCCGTGACCAAGACTTATGAGGACGGCCGTATGGACATCGTCGCCGAGGGCCGCGACCGTTTTGAACTGCTCGAAGTCAACCAGGAACGCGCGTTCCTGCGTGGGTCCATCCTGTTGGTGCAGGATGACCCCGATCGTCCCTCGCCGGACGAACGCTCTCGGGCCATCGAATTGCACCGTCAGATCCTGGCCTTAGCCAATGCTCAACAGGATCTTCCCGAAGGCGAGGATGCCCCTCTTTCTTATCATCTCGCCGGCTCTCTGCCGCTGGACCTCGACTTTAAACAGAAATTGCTTAGCCTTCGATCGGAAGCACGTCGGATTCAGACTGTGATCGAGTATTTCGAGGGCATACTCCCGAGCCTGCTCCGCACCATGACGATCCGGCAAAAGGCCGGAGGCAATGGGCACGCACACTAATCAACGTTTTCCCTGCACGACAATCCTTGCGTTGAATTTAAGGCGGAATTCAAATGAATAAATCCTTCTGAATAGCCGTTCGTCCGGGCGCGGAGGGCAGGATGCCGAGCGTATAATCACTCTCACGTTCGTAATCTGTGGGGGTCCCCATCATGAGTCTTCCTCGCACTCTGGGCGAGTTGCGGCAAAGTCCATTCTCCGAACACCGTCTCCGGAGTCGTCGAATCAAGGACGAACTGCGCGAAAATCTGATAACTCGCCTGCAAGGAAACTGTCCAATATTTCCGGGCATCGTCGGTTATGACGACACGGTGGTCCCACAACTGGTGAACGCGATCCTCTCCCGCCACAATTTCATTCTGCTGGGCCTGCGCGGCCAGGCCAAGAGTCGAATCCTGCGCGCACTTACCGGCCTGCTCGATCCACAAACCCCTTACATCGCGGGATGTGAAATCCATGACAATCCGTACGCACCGCTTTGCCGGACGTGCCGTGACCGGATCGGCACGGACGGAGATCAAACCCAGATTGCCTACCTGGCGCCTGAAGAGCGCTACGTCGAGAAACTGGCAACGCCAGACGTCACCATCGCTGACCTTATCGGCGACATTGATCCCATCAAAGCAGCGCGTAGCGGACAGCAACTGAGCAGCGAACTCACGGTCCATTACGGCCTGCTCCCCCGCGCGAACCGCGGAATCTTTGCCATCAACGAACTGCCCGACCTAGCCGGAAAAATTCAGGTCGGCTTGTTCAACATCATGCAGGAAGGCGACGTGCAGATTAAGGGCTACCCCGTTCGCCTGCCGCTTGACGTCGCCATGGTGTTCAGCGCGAACCCGGAGGACTACACCGCCCGAGGGAAAATCATCACACCTCTTAAAGACAGAATTGGCTCGGAGATTCGTACGCATTACCCGGCCACCGTGGAAGAAGGCGTCGCGATCACCACCCAGGAAGCCTGGACCAAACGCGATGGAAGTCGCCTGCACCTCCCCAAGTACGTGCAGGAAGTGATCGAGCGGGTGGCGTTTGCCGCCCGGGAAGATAAGAAAATCGACAAGCGCTCTGGTGTCAGCCAGCGGCTGCCCATCTCGGCTACCGAGAACGTGATCTCTAACGCCGAGCGCCGAGCCATCCGCAATAGCGAAAGGACCGTCGTGCCCCGCATCAGCGACGTCTACGCCGCGCTGCCCGCGATCACCGGCAAGCTTGAACTTGAGTATGAAGGGGAAATGAAAGGTGCGGACCACGTGAGCCGCGAACTGATCCGTGCCGCCATCGCGAAGACTTTCGACGAATACTTCAGCGGCGTCGATATGCGCCAGATCGTGCAATGGTTCGACCTGGGCGGGGAGATCAAGCTCTCCGAGAGTGCCGGAGCCAAAGAGGTGCTCGACACCGTCAAGGGCATTCAAGGACTGATGGAGAAGGTCAGCGCCTTGGATGTTTCACCCAAAGACAACGTAGAAACCCTGGTCTCCGCGGCCGAATTCGTGCTCGAGGGCCTGTACGCCCACAAGCGTATTGGACGCACGGAGGAGCGAGTCTTCACCGCGGGAGAAAAGCAACCGAAGAAGCCCGAGCGCAATTACGAACGTGAGGAGCCCTTCCGTGGAAGAAGGCCGTACAACTAGCGGCGGGCTGATAGCTGATGGCTGATAGCCGTTAGCTGATTGCGGGACAATCCGCACAAGTTAGCTGAGCATGAGCAAGCACCAGCGACCATCGACTGCTTTTATCATTCGCTAACGACTAGTGACTAACGACTAAAAGCTGGTTCCCCATGAGACGCATCCGGTATTCAAAATACGTCCCCGATCCCGCAGGCGAAATGAGCATGGAGGATCTGCTCAGCGCGCTGTCGGACTATCTGCTGCAGAGCGGCTTCCAGAATTACATGTTTTACGACATGCCCGAGGGCGACCAGAATCTCGATGCCCTCCGGCGGGCAATTGAACAGGCCCTTCTCGACAGCGACCTGTTCGACGAAGAGTTGCGCGAGCGCCTGCAGCAAATGCAGATGGAAGGCCAACTCGAGGAGTTGATCGAAAAACTCATCGAGCGCATGGAGCAGGAAGACTTCATCTCCATCGACGATCCCCCCGACCCTTCGAAACCGTCCACCACCGGAGGCCAAACTGGCGAAGGCCAGCAAGCGAAGTTCGAGATCACCGACAAAAGTCTCGACTTCCTGGGCTACAAAGCCCTGCGCGATCTTTTGGGCTCGCTGGGGAAATCCAGCTTCGGGCGCCACGATACCCGCGACATGGCCACCGGCATCGAAGCCAGCGGCGCCTCGAAGCTCTACGAATTTGGCGACACGTTGAATCTCGACATTACCGCCACCTTGTCCAGTGCAATCCAGCGCGAGGGCCTGAGCCTGCCCTTGAACATCGAGTATTCCGACCTGAATGTTCACCAGTGCGAATACCAATCGTCCTGTGCCACTGTGCTGATGTTGGACTGCTCGCACTCGATGATTCTCTACGGAGAAGATCGCTTCACGCCTGCGAAAAAAGTGGCCATGGCGCTGTCGCAGCTCATTCGCACGCAGTATCCGGGCGACTCGCTTTCCCTCGTATTGTTCCACGATTCCGCGGAGGAAGTTCCCCTGACGCAATTGGCCCGCGTCAAAGTCGGCCCGTACTACACCAATACCCGCGAAGGCCTGCGGCTGGCCCAGCGAATTCTGCAACGCCAGCGCAAGGACATGAAACAGATCGTCATGATCACCGACGGAAAACCGTCTGCCCTGACGATGGAAGACGGCCGCATCTACAAGAATGCCTTTGGGCTCGACCCGCTCGTGGTAAGCCAGACGCTCGAGGAAGTTTCCAAGTGCAAGCGCGCCGGCGTGCTGATCAACACCTTTATGCTCGCATCCGACGCGGGCCTGGTCAGCTTCGTGCAGAAAGTAACGGAAATGTGCCGGGGGAAAGCCTACTTCACCACGCCTTACACGCTTGGCCAGTATCTTCTGATGGATTACATGTCGCGGAAGACCAAGACGATTCACTAACACAGCGACGGTGCCCCACGTTCGCGCGTTCTTTGCGCTCTCGTGGGCTTCGCGCGCGGCTCGCAGAGAGTCTTTTCGAAAACTGAGAGATCATCCCAAGTTAGGCTGAGCGAGCGACGCGAACCGCAAGCACCGTCTTATTCTTTCTTCTCAGCCCGCACCGCAGCCTCAGCCGCCTGGAATCCAATCTTGCTGTGCGTCCCATCACAAAAAGGCTTATTCGTGCTCGCTCCGCAGCGGCACAACGAGAATGCCGGCTTCCCCGTCAAGTCGTAGGGCGTGCCATTGGCATCGACCAGTTCAATGCTGCCCTCAGGAGCCTCCACGCGATAAGGGCCATTGGGCCTGATGGTAATTTTCACTTGCGCCATGATTGCCTCCAGAAACGAAGAGCGCGCGTCCGAAACGACGCGCGCGTAAACCGAAGATACCACAATACGTCAGGCTGCGGCCCACCGTTCCGCCGCCAGGCTGCGATAAAGCTGAAGGTATTCGTCAATCATGCGCTTGTGGTTGTACCGATCGCGCGCGCGCTGGTAAGCACGGTTTCCATAAGCCCGGCACTTTTCACGGTCCTCGCCCAGCTCGCGAATCGCAGTAGCCAGGCTGTTCGCATCATTGGTGCGAAAGTAAATCGCATCGTCACCCCAGATCTCACGGAAACTTGGAATATCATTGGCAACGATCGCGCACCGCGACAAGGCGGCCTCGAGCGGCTCCATACCAAACGGCTCGTAGCGCGCGGTCGCCGCATACACCGCCGCCCGGCTGTAAAGATTCCTCAACTGCGCCTCGGTCTGCGGCCCCTTCAACGACACGCAGAGCTGGTCCGTGGAAACCTTCACGTCCGCCCGAATGGGAATGCGCGGCGCGTTTACGGGATAGTCCGATCCCACAATGCACACCGACAGCGGGTGTTCATGCTGGGTGAGCAGGTGCACTTGCTTTCCGGCATCGAGCAACCGGCCCACCGAAAGAACCGAGTCCTCCTTGCTCACGTAAGGATTAAAGAAAATGGGATTGCGTCCGTTGTAAATAACTTTTTCGCGCGGAGCAGGCGCGTAGGAATGGCGCAGCGCATCCAGCATGAATGCCGACGGAGCCACCGCAATACTCGCGCCCGAAAGCCCACGTCCCACCACGTCCCGATACCGGCTAAGCCAGCGCGCCGCTTTTGGCTCTCGGCCGTGCACTGCGACCCACCAGGTGATCAGGTCGCCATGGGCCACCACGACGCGAGGCACATCCACCGCCAGGTCGCCATAGCAAAATTGGTTGAGGTGGAGAACGTCTGGTTGAATCTCCTCCACGATCGAGGTCAGATATGCTGCCGACTCTGCATAGTCCTGCTCGCCTTCGTGCATCCACTCCAGGCGAAACGCCGTCGGCCGGTAGTCGAGGCCGTGCAGACTGTCCATCCACGAGGTTTGTTCCGGCAGGGGGACTTCCCCGAAACTTACCAGGGTTACCCTCAATCCCCGGCTAACCAATCCGCTCACCAGTTCGCGGGTATAAGACCAGACGCCAGATATCGTATCGGTGGTGACCAGTACGTGCATTAGGGTCCTTTGGCCGGCCAAGATCGCCAGTCTATTGCCCGTATTCTAGTCGGGACTTCGAAATTTTTCGAAGACCTTATTGTTTGCATGTGCACGCCCGGCTGCAAGCATTTGCACAATTCGGCCGATGGTACCCGTCCATACCATGGACCGGGAGGCGCTTCTGCCTAACCCTAACCGCTTCTTTTTCAACCGCTTCAATCAGGAAAAAACTGCATTCGAAAGTAAAAATAATCCGTATTGACCGTCTCCATATTAGGGGTTTAGGGTAGGCGCAAAGACGGTCTGACCGTTAACGTTATGCTGCCGACCACCTGTGCGGCAACATAGGTTCAGACCGGTGACCATTCCGACTGTCTGGTCGCCGATAAGCGCGAACGAAGCCACCTCGTCAGCGCGCCACGGAGCCGGTGTTGGCCGCTGCTTCTCTGGCTCTGAACGCACTCATTGTTCCTCGACTGTTTTTGAGTTGGGCTAGCCGGTGCACAACCGCAAAGGGTTGCTTCGCACGAGGAACGTTTCCACATGGGGGAGGTTTGGGCAATGGCAGATTTCTATCAAACCGGAGTTATCGCCACCCTGCACCGGTTAGGGCAGGGCGACCTGGGCATGATTGAGCGCCAACTGGAATATTTCGCTCGCCAGCAGCCCATCGCCCTGGTGTTGCCAGCCCTCTTCTCGGAGTTCGAAAAGCCAGCGATGGAAACCATCCTGAGCGAATTGAGCGGCGCAACCTACGTGCGCCAGTTCGTCCTGACCCTGGCCCAAGCCACCGCCCAGCAATTCGAGGAGGTCCAGCGTCGCGTCAGTGTATTACCCGGCGAAGTTCGGGTGCTCTGGCATGATGGCCCTCGCATGCAACGCCTTTACCGGACGCTCGACGAAAACCGCCTTCAGATTGGTCCCGATGGCAAGGGCCGCCAGTGCTGGATGGCGTATGGCTACGTCCTGGCCAGCCGCAAGGCGTCAGTCATCGCTCTGCACGATTGCGATATCGTTAACTACAATCGCGCGATTCTGGCGCGTCTCTGTTACCCGGTCGTGCATCCGGACATCGGTTTCGAATTCAGCAAGGGGTACTATGCTCGTTTGAGCCATCAGATGCATGGCCGCGTGACTCGCCTCCTCATGACCCCGCTGGTTCGAGCTCTGCAGTCCATGGTCGGCTTTCTGCCGTTTCTGGTGTATCTCGACAGTTTCCGCTATGCGCTGGCCGGAGAATTCGCCATGCAGGCCGATCTGGCCCGCGTCAACCGTCTGCCCTCGGATTGGGGTCTTGAAGTCGGCGTGCTCGCCGAGGTCTACCGCAACTGCTCCATCCGTCGTATCTGCCAGGTCGATATCGCCGAGAACTACGAGCACAAACATCAGGAACTGTCTCATGGCGACCCCTCCAAGGGTCTGATGAAGATGGCCATGGACATCTGCAAATCGCTATTTCGCATTCTTGCCGCCGAAGGCGTCAAGTTCGACCACGGCATGATGCTGACCCTGCTCGTCCGTTACCAGCGCATGGCCGAAAACAACATCAGCAAGTACCACGCCGACGCCATGATCAATGGCCTCACCTTCGATCGTCACGAAGAAGAAACAGCGGTGGAAACTTTTTCACAGGCGCTGAAACTTGCTTCCGATGAGTTTTTCTCCGATCCCCTGGGTGCCCCTCCAATTCCTAACTGGATGCGCGTCAGCGCCGCCCTTCCGGCGTTTCTGGAAGATGTACGCGAGGCGGTTGACGCCGACAACGAAGCTTTAATGAATGTGGCAGGAATCTCGGCTTGAAGCACTGGCTGGCATTGCTGCAACCGTAAAATCAAAAACGTACACCGAACTGGCTGATAAATACCGTGGACGAACTTTTTCCAAGTGAACTTCAATTGCGCCTGGAGCAGATTCGCGATGCTGACATCGTGGTCGGCATCCCCAGTTACAACAATGCGCGCACCATCGGGCACGTCGTACGCGCCGTGTCGGTAGGGCTGGCCAAGTACTTTCCGACCCAGCGCTCCGTCATCGTGAACTCCGACGGCGGTTCCAAGGACAAGACCCAGGACGTTGTCATGCAGGCCGAGAGCGGCGCCGACGACCTGCTGCTGGTGTCCCACCCCGTGCATAGCAGCTATCGCATCAGCACGCCGTACCATGGCGTTCCGGGCAAAGGCAGCGCATTCCGCACGATCTTCGCCGTGGCGCAGCATCTCAAGGCGAAGGTTTGCGTGGTCGTGGATTCGGACCTGCGCAGCATCACACCCGGCTGGATCGAACTGCTGGCCCGTCCTGTGCTCGATCACGGCTACGACTACATCGCTCCCTACTATCACCGTCATAAATATGACGGCACCATCACCAACGGCATCATCTATCCCATGACGCGCACCCTCTATGGCAAGTCGGTGCGCCAGCCGATCGGCGGAGAATTCGGTGTCTCCGGGAACCTGGCGACTCGGTATCTGGAAAAGGACGTGTGGGACACCGATGTCGCCCGCTTCGGAATCGATATCTGGATGACCGTCACGGCCATTGCCGAGGGATTTCGCGTCGGGCAGGCTTATCTGGGGGCGAAGATTCACGATGCCAAGGATCCCGGCGCCGACCTTACCAGCATGTTTCGCCAGGTTGTCGGATCTTTCTTCCGCCTCATGGAAAGCTATGAAGACGTCTGGAAGCACGTAAACTCGCACGAGCCTGTCCCGCTTTTCGGCTTTCCCTTCGAAGTCGGGGTCGAGCCCCTCACCGTAAACACCGACCGCATGATTCACGCGGCTCAGCAGGGCGTAGCCGACTTGCGCGAAATCTACAGTCTGTTTCTTTCTCCCCAAACTCTCGTCGACCTCACTTCTTACGTGCATCGCAATGGTCAAGGCTTCCACATCCCAGACAAACTTTGGGTGCGCATGATCTACGAAGCCGCCACCGCCTTCCGTTATCGCACCATTGATCGCGACCACCTGCTGCAGTCTCTGGTGCCCTTATACCTGGGCCGCACCGCCTCTTTCGTCCTCGAAGTCACTGATAGCAACGCCACCCAGGTGGAAGAACGCATTGAACAGCTGGGTATGGTATTCGAAGCCGAGAAACCTTACCTCGCTCAACGCTGGGACGCCGTCCGGAAGGAGAATCTCCATGCGCAGCCTGTTTGACCGGATGTTGCTCGATCCATTCAACCGTCTTGCCGATCAGTCGGCCCACGTCGTGCCCATCCTGATCATGGTCCTGGTAACCCTGATCATTGGGGGCTTTCTCGCTTATGTCGCGCGCTGGCTTACCTACCGCCTTCTGCAACTGGCGCGCTTCGACCGCCTGGTGCAGCGGACCGGCTTTTCCAGCATGATCGAGCGCACTGGGGTCTTCCGATCCCCTTCGGATCTGGGGGCTCGCTTTGTGCAAGCCCTGGTCTGGCTTTTCATCATTCTGTTTGCCTTGACCGCTGCGGATACTCCGGCAAGCGCCGGACTGGTGATGCGCTTCGTCGACTACATCCCCAATATGATTGCCGCCGGCCTGGTGCTCCTGCTGGGCGTTGTCATCAGCCGTCTGATCGCCAGGAGTGCGCTGCTGGCCGCCGTAAACGCGCAATGGCCGGCAGCTCGGCTCATTGCCGGCGGGGTGCGCGTGCTCGTCATGACCCTCGCCATCGTGATCGCCCTCGAGCAGCTCCACATTGGCAGCCTGCCGCTGCTGGTCGCGTTCGCGATTGTGTTCGCGGGTATCGTGTTTGCTCTCGCTATCGCGTTTGGCCTCGGTGCGCGCGACATGGCGCGTCAGTGGCTGGAGGCGAAGGTGCGCACCTCTGTCGCCGAAGAGGAGGTTTTTCGTCATCTCTAAGTCGACGCGCACCCTCGTCTTCAGCGATCTTGACGGCGCCCTGCTTGATCCCCAGTCTTACTCCTGGACCGCTGCGTCCCCGGGACTCGAAGCTCTGCGCCGTCAACGTATCCCGCTCATCTTCTGTACTAGTAAGACGCGCACCGAAGTGAAGGCCTTGCGCCGCGCCATGCGGAACACTCACCCCTTCGTGGTCGAAAACGGCGGCGCCATCGTCATCCCCTCGGGATACTTCCCCGAGATCGCAACTCTTGGCAACCGTACCAAGTCCTACACGCTCATTCTGGGCCGCCCTTATGACGAACTCGTCCGGGAATTAAAACGGATTGCACAAGAAATGGGCGTGTCGGTCCGCGGCTTTTATCAGATGACTGACCGGGAAGTGGCCCGCGACACAGGTCTTTCCGTGCGCCAAGCTCACATGGCCCGCCAACGCGAAACCGGCGAACCGTTTCGCTTCACCAATGCAAGTTCGGCTGCGATTCGTGCCTTTCAACGAAGGGCCCAGGAGCGCGGATACAACGTTCAGCGCGGCGGACGTTTCTGGCACTTTTCCGGCAGCTGCGACAAGGGACTGGCCATGAGTGTATTGATTGGTTTCTATCGGATGGCTTGGCAAACCCGCATCTTCACGATCGCTCTGGGCGATAGCGCCAATGACCTGCCGATGCTCCGGCTTGTGGATCGTCCCATTCTCATTCCCAGGCCCGATGGCACTCTGGACGACGATGTCGCACAAGCGATTCCTCGCATAGCGCGCGCCAGCAAGCCCGGACCGCAAGGTTGGAGCACCGCCCTTATGCGGGCTCTCCCGGGTCTAAAAGGGGCCGCCAATAATTCCTACGGCCGTACGAACCATACTCGCAACGGACGCGTTCTGGCTCGAGCTTAGCTGGCGGAATTGTTCTGTTCGGAGGATGCTAGCTTGCTGCGCATCTGCGTTGCGAGATCATGGATCACCTGGATCCTGCCGGCCGCTGGCGCAGGCACCTCCTTTGACGCCAGCACCAGATCGCAGGACAGAAGAATCCCCGTAACATCCTCCTTCAGTTCGCTCCAGATAGCTCGGGTAGCGGACGATCGCGCAATTTCCTCCTCCCGCTTACGACGACTCAATGCGCTGCGCACCTCACGCACGATCCGCTCAATCCCGCTGATGGCACAGTTCACGTAGACCGGAAACGCGGTTCCCAGATGTTGGAGCAGCTGTTCGCCCTCATCCGGTTCTACCTCCATCAGGAATTGATCGAGGACGACGGCCGCGTACTCCTGCTCGCGCAGTTTGCCTACTGCCGCTTGCAGGGTCGGAGCAACATCGGTTGGCAAGTTGGTGGAGGCGAGCAATGCTGCGGCGCATTCCTGCGCGCGGGCTGAGGGCGTGATGAGAAGAATCATGACATTCCCATTGCACGCCTCCCGCCAACCACTCGCCAGTTGAAATTGCAGTACTTAGGGTAGTCGACTCGAATGCAGCGTCCCGTTTCGGAACCGTCGCTGCCCCGCTCGGGAATGATTCCCGGCTTCCTTACCCACATCGCCCATCGCGTTCAGCGCTCGAGCCCCACCCCTCAGGATCGCGCCGCGTATTCTTTCAGCTTTCGATAGAGTGTCGTCTTGCCAATCCCGAGCATGCGTGCGGCCTTCAGCTTGTCGCCATTGAGTTGTGCGATCGCATTCAGAATCGTCTGCCGCTCCAGTTCCGACATAGGCGTGATCTTGTTGGGGCCCGAACTACTTACCGCCAGATCCGAGCCTTGCAGCTGGCTGATCGCTGCCGGAAGGTCGCTCACGTGAATTACCGGGCCCGTTGTGAATGCGCAGGCGCGCTCCAGGCAATTCTCCAGTTCGCGAACATTGCCCGGCCAGTCGTAGGCCAGCATCGCTTTCAACGCTTCGTCACTCAAAGTACGCTCCGTCCCCGAGGATCGTGATTGCCGTTCGAGGAAATGAGTCGCCAGGATAGGAATGTCCTGCCGCCTTTCCCTCAGTGACGGAATTCTCAAGCTCAGCACGTTCAAACGGTAGTAGAGATCCCGCCGGAATGTTCCTTGCGACACGCCCTCTTCCAGATCGCGATTGGTCGCCGCCAGAATGCGTACGTTGATCGGAAACTGCTTGGTACTACCCACTGGGCGGATTTCTTTTTCCTGAATCGCACGCAGGAGTTTTGCCTGCAGGTCGATTGGCAGTTCTCCTACCTCATCGAGAAAAACCGTCCCGCCGTCGGCGATGGTTAGCAATCCGTCTTTGGCATGTTGAGCGCCGGTGAATGCTCCCTTGGTATGGCCAAACAGTTCGCTCTCAATCAGCGTGGGCACGAGCGACCCGCAATCCACCGGGATAAAGGGTTTGTCGCGGACTGGCCCGGAGAAGTGGATGGAGCGCGCCACCAGTTCCTTCCCGGTACCACTCTCGCCCAGAATAAGCACCGGGTGGGTGCTATAGGCCGCCTTGGCCACGATCCGGTACAGCTTCTCCATCTCTGGGGATCGACCGATAATGTTTCCGAATCCCTGCTTCGATTTGATCTTCTCGCGCAGCACGCGGTTTTCGCTCTTCAGCTTCAGATGGCTCGCCACGCGATCCAGCAATAGCTTCAACTCATCGAGGCTGAAGGGTTTCGTGACATAGTCGTATGCGCCGTTCTTCATGGCCTGCACGGCCGACTGCACGGTCCCGTATCCGGTGACGACCACGATCACCGCATCCGGACGCCGGCTCTTGATCTGGTTGAGAGCCTCCAGCCCCCCCGCTCCCGGAAGCCGCAAATCCAGCAGTACGGCATCGATGCCCTGCGAGTCCAGCAAGCGGTATGCATGCTCGGCCGAGTCGGCGGCGAAGGTGTTGAATCCGAGCGATTGTGCGACTTCGCGGCAGGCTTCGCGAATGGCTCGCTCGTCGTCGACGATCAGCAGGTTCAGGAAGTTAGCTCCCTCAATCTGTGGGATGGCCGGCAAAGTCATTTCTGAGGTGGTCATGATTTTTCTCGCTTTCGCTTCTCGGATTTCTTCGCAGTGTTTCTGCTTTCCAGAATTTCCCGCAGCTTCTCGAGCAGGGCGGAACTCGTAAACGGCTTTTTGAAAAACACCGTGGCCTCTCCGGCGGGCGCCTGTGCATGCGGCTCATAGCCGGACATGTAAAGCACTTTCAGATGAGACCGTTCTAAAACCAGCTGCCGGGCGGTTTCATGCCCGCTCATTCCCGGCATGTCGACGTCGGCCAGCAGCAGGTCAATCTCTTCCGCGTGGCCGCGCGCCACCGCAAGCGCTTCCGGTCCGCTGCCAGCTTCCAGAACGATGTAGCCGCTCTCACTCAATATTTTGTGCACCGCTTCACGGATGGCGACGTTGTCTTCGAGCAGGAGGATGGTCTCCTTGCCCGCGCCCGGCGAGAACCGCGCTTCCACGGTTCCAGTTTCCGCATACATGACTCGCGGCAGGAACACGGTGAAATTCGTCCCTTGACCGGACTCGCTTTCCACCTGAATCGCGCCCTGATTGTCTTTCACGATGTTGGAGACGGTAGCCAACCCCAGTCCCGTGCCTCGGCCATTGGCTTTGGTGGTGAAGAAGGGTTCGAACAGCCGGGAGCGCGTCTCGGCACTCATGCCGCCGCCGCTGTCCTTTACCGCCAGAAACACTGCCGGCATTCGCTCCTTGATTCCTGACTCGGTCGCCGGCAATGCGCCATGGCCGGTCTTGACCTCGATCGCCCCACCCTGTGGCATGGCGTCGCGGGAATTCAGCACCAGGTTGAAAAGAATCTGCTGCACCTGGGCCGGATCCATCTTCACGTTTCCCAGATCGCGTTTGAGCCTGGTGACCAGCTCATACTTTTCTCCCAGCAGGCGGGACAGGAGATTTCGAGTCCTGAGAATGACCTCGTTCAGCGAGAGCACGCGCGGCTCAATCACCTGCTGTCTGGATATCGCCAGCAATTGCTGGATGAGGGCGGCGCCTTGCTGGCTCGCCATGCGGATTTCCTCCGCGTGGTGCATGTGCCGACTGCCGCGCTCGAGCCCGGCGATCAGCAGGTCGCAATAGAGCATGATGCCCGTGAGCACATTGTTGAAGTCGTGCGCGACTCCGCCCACCAGCCGCCCGATGACCTCCATCTTCTGGGCCTCGCGCAAACTCTGCTCGGCGAACTTGCGCTCGGTGATGTCCTCCGTCATGCCGATGGCAAACTGCGGTTTCCCCTCCACATCGCGCACCAGGGATACCGTGAGACGGACCCAGCCGCTCGCGGAAGACTTCCCGGCATAACGGGCCTCGAGTTCATAGGATTCCCGCTTGCCTTCCACGAGCTCGCGGAATAGATGTGCGTCGCCTTCCGCGCCTTCCGGATGCGCGAAATCATGAAAGTTCATCCCGCGCAACTCGGCACGCGTATAGCCCAGCATTCGCTCCACCGCCGGGTTGCTCTCCAGCACGAAGCCTTGCAGATCACACTGAATAATTCCCATGTGCGCCGCGTTGAAGATGACGCGAAAACGCCGGTGCCCGTCGCGTACCATGCGCCGCCGCTCGCGCACGGTCACATCCCGGGCTGTTATCAGTTGAAACTCCCGGTTCCCGACCTGGAAAGAAGCACACGTGGACTCGATCTTCACCGCCGTACCATCCCGCCGCCTGGAAACAAATTGGCAGAGATGTTGCTTCCGGCCGCCCTGCTCCGATTGGCTGTGCTCAAATTCGCAGGAATGTCCCGGCGGACGAATGCGGGACAACTGCTGTCCTTCGAGACTTGTCGGAGACGAGTGGCCCACCAGTTCCGCAAAAGCCCGATTCGCGAAACAAATCGATCCGCCTTCAGCGACAGCCATACCCTCGGGGCTGCTATGGAAAGCGGCCTTGAAGAGTTCACGATCATGATTCTTCGGAACGTCGGCCAGAATCGGAAGAGGCTGTCCCATCAATAACGTCCTGCTGCGCAAGGTCAGGGAGAGCCAACGCGGGGTGACGGCCTTGGCGCAAGGACGCAACTCCCGTCCGTACCACTCCCTAATTGGGACAAATATATGGGACCAAACTGGGAATGCTAAGTACGGCCATCACCAGCGTTTGTGATGATCAACCCCAAGCGAACGAGCAGTTCCGTAGATCGCTGCCAGATCAATACCAGGAAGGACTTGCCTAAGGACGGATCGGCAAGGGTTCTATGAGGCGAAACTTCAACCGGCGTTCCGGTCCGATCATCGCGTCCTGCAACCGGATATCGAGTTCCGGGTCCAAATCGTTTTCGGCAACGATTGCATTGTCCATTACTGGCCCTTGGCCAGTTGCCGCCGCGCCCACCAAATAGCCTTCACCATCCGCCGGAGGGTTTACCAGCCGCTTTCTGCGATCGACGCCCTTGAAGAAGCTGCTGGAAGTGCGAATCGGGGCGGGCTTGCCATCGATGGCAATCGACGAGAGCGTCAGTCGCATGTATCCCGGTGTATGCACTGGGTTTGTGGACTTCGCCTCCACCACCCGGCCGGTCACCAGGCTTCCCCGCTCCGCAAGAATGCGATCGTTCACGATGAGGGGTTCGTCCAATATCCCCGCGAAGGAATCGTTGGAGTGCACGCGGGCACTCGACAGTGGGTTCCGCAGTCGAATCACAATTGCCGTTCCCACAGGCGCTTGTGCCCCCGGCGGCACGACGGAGTTGGTAGGAGAGATTCCGCCGATCTGCGCTTCACGGTCAAACGGCAGGCGCGCGCCGTCAGGAGGCGCAATCGCCCCCGACGCCAGAGCCGGCACGGAAGATTGGTGGCCGCAGGCTACCCCAATCACCATCCCCAGGATCAACGCCGCGAGCCCGATCCCCTGAGAAGCCTTCATGCTCGAAATCCTCCCTCGCGCCACTGTTCTCGTACAAGTCGCAAGGAAGGTGCCAAGTTGTCGCCCTTGAAAACAGATGACTTAAGTAATCAATGCCTGAGCCAGGCATGTAGTTTTTGCGGGGTGGATGGCCGAGTCGGCCGGCTCGCAGACACAAAAAACCGGAGGACGTGTCGTCCTCCGGTAGTTGAAAAATGCGTGAAGGGAATCTATTTCGAACCGCCGCCCGAGCCTGCGGCTGCACTCTGCCCATCGCTCTCCGGCTGAAGGATGACGCCATCGAAAGGCGTCGCCCCGATGAAGCGGCCGTGGACCACACTAACCCGGCGCAAGGGATACCCGGAGTCCGGACCACGCTGCCAGCTGCGGCCGCTATCCGTGCTCTGGAACACCACGCCCGTCTGCAGGGTGGTCGCGAGCAGGCGGTTCGCAGTCGAGTCAAATGTAATCGAAGTAATGTCCTTGTCTGGAAGTCCGGCAACGACATGGGTCCAGGTGGAACCCGAGTCGGCGCTTGCGAACGCGCCTTCGCGAGAAGCCACCAAGATCTGGCCCTCGGGCGTGAGCGTGATACCGCGAATGCTCGTCACGTACTGAGCCATGCTGTGTTCGGTGAAGGTCGTGCCGTTGTCGTGGGAGACGTATACCTTGGTCCGAGCCGCGGCCACGATCGTATTTTCCCGACCGCGAATCGAGAGAAATTCCTTCTCGCCCTGCACCGGGCCGCCCATCCACGACTTGCCCTGATCTTTGCTGAAGTAGAGACCGTTGTTGGTGGCCTCCATCCAGCGCTCGCCAGAGATATCGACTTCGTTTACGCGGGCGTCGAGCGTAGATTTAGTGACCGTTTTGCTCGCCACCTGCGTTTTCTTTTTGCCCTTCTTTACCGTCTTGGTTGCCGTTTTCTCGACCACCACGGTGTTGATCGGGTGCCACTCCATTCCGTTGTGCTCGAGGATGTAGCTTCCATGATTGGTGCCAGCCACCAGCGCGCCGCTGCTGGCTTGCCGCAGTGTGAAAACGTCCTTGCCGCCGAGACCCGCACTTCTCTGCTGCCAGTGTTGGCCGTTATCGCGCGAGAAGAAAACGCCGCCGAATTCGCGGTCATTCACCAAGCCGACGTAGATCGTGTTCGGATCCTTCTGATCCGGAACGATCGCCGTCACGTAACGGTGTGCATAGCCGTGGTTCGACGCCGTCCAGGTTCCAGTCGGGTTCAACGCGAGAACGCCGCTGCGGTCTGTTGCCAAAAGAACGTGGCTCGAGTTGCGAGGATCGATGTACACGTCATTGACCACGACTTCAGGATTGCTGACCCGCTTCCAGGTTTTCCCCAGATCCATCGTCTTCCACAAGCCTTCGGTGGTTCCGGCATAGACGACGTTTTCGTTGGTCGGATCCTGCTTCAGCACGCGCGTGCGGCGCGCCGAGAACGGAATGCCCTGGATCTTGGAGAACTGCTCGCCCGCGCTCACGCTCTTGTAGATGCCCGAGCACGCGCTGGCAAAAACGTTCGCAGGGTTGGTGTGGTCCACGATGATGGAAAACACGTCCGAATCATCGATCATGCCCTTGTTGATGTGCTGCCAGTTGGCGCCACCATCGGCGGTCTTCCATGCCAGATGCCAGGTGCCGGCGTATACAACCTTCGGATCTTTCGGATCAATCGCGATCGACTCGATGTTCTTGATTTCCGCATGGCCCGCGGGAGACATACGCTCCCAGTCATTGCCGCCGTTGTTGGTGCGGAATACGCCTTCGAGCGCGCCCGCGACCAGAACTTTCGGATTGGAGGCCGACATCGCCATCGCGCGAATCGACTTCCCGTGCATCGCCGGCAATGTCTGCCAGGTCTTGCCGCCGTCTACCGTACGGAACACGTCGCCAATCTGCTGGCTCTGCGCGCTCCAAGCCGACGCGTACATAATGTTGCTGTTCTGCGGATTCACAACGATGTGATCCAGAACGTATTCATCGCCCGTTCCAAGATGGGCGAAACGCGACCAGTCCTGCCCTCCGTTATTGGAGACGAAAATCACTCCCGTGCTCGTGCCCAGGAATACCCGATCCGGGTTCTGCGGATCGTAGGCCAAGCTCCGTACATCGCCTCCGTCCGGCCCCATCACGGCCCATTGCCCCGCCCACAGCGACATGCTGCAGCTCAGACAGATCGCCAAAAGAATCAGTAACTTGCAGCTCATGGCTCTAAAAATCATGTGTGTCTTCGCCCCTGTTTCGGACAGTATACCTTGCGGTCTGAGAGTGACAGCGTAACCAGTCCCCTTCAAGTTACCTAAGGGAAGCAAAAAAATAGGCCGGTCGGGGATTCCGACCGGCCTTGATTCATTGAAAAGACGGGCTATTGGGCTTTCTTCGCCACCTTTTTCTTGGCAGCCGGTTTCGGGTGATCCGGCACCGGTTGCACCTTGGTCTCATCGACGGCTTCCGTGCCGGCCGAGTCGAAGGTCGCGCCCGCAGGCACAACCCAGTACTCAGCGGTCTTCGAGCCGCCGTTGCCGGTGCGGGTCTCAATGCGGCTGGCATCGATGGCCTGCTTGGCTTCGCCGCCCGAGAGATACGCCTTGGAATTCAGCGCGCGTTCCGCCGCCAGATTCTTGCGTTTCTCGCTCGGATCGGCGTTCCCGACGATGACCAGCTTCGCGTCCGCTTCCTGCTGCAGCCGCAGAGCGACGTCATCCAGGATGGCCTTGCAAGTGTTGTCCACACGCCACGGCTTCTTCTCGTTCGGGAAGTCGCACTGGCTGAGCTTGCTGGCCTTCGGCGGTGGCGGTGGCGGGTTCTCAACCGTCACTTGCGATGAAGCGTTCGCCGTCAACCCGCGGGAATCTGTGCAAGTCGCGTTTACGGTAATTTGCCCTGGCGCAGCCCCCGTTGTGTTGAGGGTGGCGCTATTGCCGTTGCCCGACACCTGACCGCCGCTCGCGGTCCAACCGGCAACCGTTACCGGTACGCCATCGGGACTGGTGCAGGTACAAGTAATGGTGGACGTACCGCCGGTTTGCAGCGATGTCGGACTCGCCGAGCAGCTCATGGTCGGCGGATTCTTGGGCGGCTCTTTCACGGTGTAATTCGCCGAGCAGGTCGCATCGCCGTTCTTCTTCATCTTGGGATCGGTGACGTGCGCAGTGACGGTATAGTTGCCGCCCGCGACACCCTTGGTATCGATGGCCGCACTCGTGTCTTTGCCCGTAACCGTTCCGCCATTTCCGCTCCAGGCGTAAGTCAAGGGATGCTTGGGATTGAAGTTAGTGGTTGAGACGGTCGCGGTGACCGGCTCGCCCTGCATCACCTCGGCATGATCGACTGAGCAACTTGCGGTCGGAGGCACTTCCGGTTCGCCGCCAAAATTGAATACGATGCCGGAACGGAGGCGGGTTCCCTGAAAACTGGTTCGGCGGAGGTCCGGTTGACTCGGCGAGACCACGCTCGAGTAGTTCTGCCGCGCCCACTGGTAGTCCGCTTCGATCAAGCGAATGCTAATCCGCTTCACGATCGGAAGATCAATGCCGCCACCAAGAATCGCTCCCAGGCCGTTGCGCGCGCCCACCGGGCTGGTCAGATGGTTGTCGCCCAGCAACGTGTGCGCGAACAGGTTGAAGCCCTCAGTGCGCCAGGTGAAGCGCGGCCCGATCGAGTACGTGCTAACGTCAAACTGATCTTTGAGGTTGAGGCCGATATCGCCTTCCAAGGCGAAATTCGGATGAAAGTTGTAGCCGAATGCCAAGCCACCGCCCTTGCTCATGCTGGGCAGTTTGAACGGCAACACCCCGCCGCTGCCGTCGGGACCGCCAGGCACACTGCCTCCTGGATCGAGCCACTGATAGCCGGCAAATATGTCGAACTTGGGTGTCGTCTGCTGGGCTGAAGCAACACAGGAAAATAAGATGAACATTAGCGTCAGAAAAAAGCACAGACGGATCGTCCGGCCGTTTCGTGATCCGCAACAAGGTGACATGGAAGCCTCCGGAACTAGACCAAATACTTCAACCTGGGGTCAAACTGAATCGAGACGGTAAAGGATACAAGTGACGGGTCGTCGATTGAGACCGCAAATTCTAACAGCAACCTTACCGCAAAGTGAAATCCGCGTCGGGAAATATTACTGTAGCCAGTACCTTCAATCGCAATGGCTTGCGACTCCAGTTAAGGCCGCTTGTCTCACTTTGACATCGACCAAAAGTGACCTCTCGACCGCGCCGCTCCGAAGGCCTGGCGAACACTTTCGAATAGCCTGCCCGCGGCCCAATCGGCATCCCAGGATGCTGCCTTGCTAGAGTGTCCCGGAAATGCGAATAATGGAAGCTCCGAGCCTATGAGCCAAGAAAAAGTCCTGATCGTGGAAGACGAAGAAAACGAGCGTACCGGCCTGGCTGAGGTCGTTTCCTCCTGGGGATACCGCGTCGACACCGCCGCCGACGGCATGGAGGGGTGGGATAAGGCGACGCAGTGGACGCCCTCCATTATTGTTACCGACTTGAAGATGCCCCGCGTCGGCGGGATGGAACTGCTGGAGCGGCTCGCCGACCAGGCCCACACCATGGCCGTGATTGTGATGACGGCTCAGGGCACTATCGATAGCGCGGTCCAGGCCATGCGCATGGGTGCTTATGACTACATCACCAAGCCCATTGACACCAACCGCCTGCGCACCATTCTTCAAAACGCATCCGAACTGCTCGGAACTAAAGTAGAACTTGAAGTCACCCGCCGCAAGTTGCGCGATGCGGGATCGCTTGGCCAGCTCGTGGGCTCCTCCAAGAAGATGCAGGAAATTTTTCACCTCATCGAAATGGTCGCGCCTAGCACGGCATCCGTTCTCATCACCGGTGCCAGTGGCACGGGCAAAGAGATGGTCGCCCGCACCATTCATGAATTGAGCCCGCGCCGTTCCAAGCCATTTGTACCCATCAACTGCGCCGCCATCCCGGAGACCCTCATCGAAAGCGAAATCTTCGGCCATGAAAAGGGCGCCTTCACAGGAGCGCTGGAGCGGCGCACTGGCTGCTTCGAACTCGCCGAAGGCGGAACCCTGCTCCTGGATGAAATTGGGGAGATGCCGGTAGCCACCCAGGCCAAGTTGCTGCGTGTCCTCGAAGATCACAAACTCCGCCGTCTGGGCAGCAAGGTTGAAACGTCGGTTGACGTCCGGGTGCTGGCTGCCACTAACAAAGTTCCCGACGAGGCGGTAGCCCGCGGCGAGCTGCGCAATGACCTTTACTACCGCCTGAATGTATTCAACATCCACATGCCTTCCCTGCGCGAGCACAAGGAGGACTTGCCCGAACTCGTACAAACGCTGCTCGCCGACATGAGTTCAAAACACGGACGGAAAGTGGCCACCGTCAGCGAAGCTGTGCTGAATCAGTTCAAGAATTATTCCTGGCCGGGCAACGTCCGCGAACTGCGCAACACGCTGGAACGAGCTGTGATCGTTTGTGAGGGCGCGGTGGTCGAGACCAAGCACCTTCCGCCAGGTTTCGGGCAGATCACGGTGCGGCAGGCGGCGAACGATCCCGATGCGGTCCGTCTGGGCGTTGGCACGACCGTGGGCGAGGCTGAAAAGATGCTCATCCTGAAGACCCTGGAAGCGACCAGCAATAACAAAACGCGCGCCGCTGAGATTCTCGGGATCAGCCTCAAGACCCTGCACAACAAATTAAAGGAGTATGGCAGCAACTCGACGGATGCGGACGCCGAACGGCAGGAGTAAACTCCTTATCAGCCTCCCCTTGGCAATTTCTGCCCTTGCGTCTGAATCTGAAACTAAAAGATGCGTCGGAAAACAAAAATCATTCTCGCCATCACTTTCATGGTCGTGGTGATGGTGTCGGCGTTTTCCTACCTCTACATCTCCCAGCTCCTTCGTCAACGCCTGACCTCCGCAGGCGACATCGCGCAACTGCTAGCCCAGCAACTGGTTTACTCCGCCAGCAATGCGGTTCCAGACCTGGGAAGTACGCGCATCGACACCGACAACAGCAAGTCTGTCCAGTTGGCCATCGAGGGCTACCTCACGACCGACCCGAACCTCAACGACATGCTGGATTCCTCGGTGGGCAACGTGCAGATGGTCTATGACGCCGCCATCGTGGATCCTACAGGCCGCGCCATGCTGCACAGCAACTCCGATCTCGATGGCAAGATTCTTACGCCCCGTCCCAACTTTGAGAAATTGCGCGGTGCGCGTTTCCGCGATCAGTTGCGGATGATTTACAGCCCCTCCGCCGTATACGACGTGACCGTGCCGCTGCAATTGAACGGCACGCCTTTCGGCACCGTACGAGTCGGCATCTCCACCGTACTGTTAAGAAACGAACTCACTCCGCGCCTTGAACACGCGTTGTACTTTTCCGGCGCGTCGATTTTTTTCTCCCTGCTGCTGGCGGCGCTGATCTCGCGCCTGGCCCTCGGCCCCCTGGAGGAAATCAATCGCAACCTCGACTATGCCACTGGAGGCAGCATCGAAGAGGACGCCGAGTCGGATCATGACGAGTACGGCCTGGTAACGTTGAAGATCGCCAACCTCGGCCGGCAGGTGCGGGATGCAAAAGAAATCTTCTCGGCCCTTAAAGACAACGTCGACCAGCTGATGGCGAATCTGCAGGACGGCCTGATGCTGTTCACCCGCGAGTACCACGTGGTGCTGGTCAGCGCTTCGGTCGAGCGCTTCCTCGGCCGCCCGCGGGGCGAAATGCTGGGGCGCAGCGCGAAAGATGTGTTTCGAGCAGGCACACCTCTGAATGCTGTGCTGCTGGACGCATTCGAACGCCGCCGCCCCCTGATGCAGCGCGAAATAGAATCCGCGAACGGCCGCAGGGTGCAGGTGTCGCTCGACTTCATTCAGGAGCAGTCCACCCAGATCGGCGCGCTGCTCATCATCCGCGACACCGAGTCAGTCCGCCGGCTGGAAGATGAGATTGAAATGTCCCGCCGTCTCTCCGCCAGCGGCCGGTTGACTCGTGGTGTTGCCCACGAAGTGAAGAATCCGATCAACGCCATTGTGCTGCACTTACACCTTCTCCAGAACAAGCTGCAGCAGATGGACCCCGGCACGCGCCGCCATGTTGATATCATCGGAAGCGAGATCCATCGCCTCGACCGTGTTGTCCAGATTCTGGTCGACTTCACCCGCCCGCGCGATCTTAAACTGGAAGAAGTTGACCTGCGGCGCTTGCTCGAGGAAGTCGCCGCCCTGGCCGCCCCAGATGCGGATCAACACGCGGTCGCCATTGTCCGCAATTTCCCCAACTATCCTCTGACTGTGAAAGCGGATCTCGACTTCATGAAGCAGGCCATTCTCAACGTCGTGATTAACGGTGTGCAGGCCATGACTGGCGGGGGCCAGCTCACCATCAGCGCCAAGCGCGACGAAGGCATGGTGTTCGTCGAGGTGCAAGACACAGGTCCGGGAATCCCTCGCGAAGCACAGGAAAAAATCTTCGAACTTTACTTCACTACCAAACAAGGCGGCAGTGGCATCGGCCTGGCTCAGACTTACCAGGTCATGCAGTGGCATTATGGCTCAGTCGATTTTGAAACGGTGGAAGGCAAAGGCACGACGTTCCGTCTCTGCATACCGTTGGCCGAATCCACTCTGGACGCTGCTCGCGAGGTGGCTGCCCGCACTCGTTAGACATCCCTTTCTTCTGTCCGAGTACCACTCCGAATGTTCAGCGTCGAAACGCCTTTTGGGAAGGACACGGTTCGAGCCGTGCCGCAAGCGTTCGGCAGGAAGAAGCGCTGGGGCCGGGGGTGGCGGTCAATGCGGCACTGCTGCTGCGCCGAGATCGCCAGGTGATCGGAAGACCCATGCTTTCAACCGTTTTACTGCCGCTTCCCAAAGGCTGACCATCGGCATAAAATCACCTAGGTACTTGTTTTGTCAGGGGCGCATCACAGGATAGGTATGTATCTGGCCGGCATACTCGCACTGTGCGCGCTGCTGTACGTGTCTGCGAGTGGACGCGTGCGCGGCGAACTCCCGTCTTCGGGAACTGGATCAGCCCATTCCTTCCCGCAAAGCCCTGCGCAAGAACCGGCGAAACCGGATACATCCCCGAGTCTGTCAGAGCCCCAACAAGAGACGACACCGCCCGCTCCGTCGCCGGCCGAGCCTTCCCAACCGCAACCCAACCCTCCTGCCAAGGCTTCCCCCGAGGGCCTATCCTCGAACTCGGATCATAAGGATGCGACCCCAGCCGGGAAATCTGCGCCCCGGAAGAAGCACCCCGCGAAGACTGCCGACGAGGAACAACGTAAGCGGGTGATACATCGGGGAGGCACCGTGGAGCCTACGACCCAGCTCGCTCCTGGCATGAGCCCGGAACAAGCCGCTCGGCAGAGACAAAACACCAACAAGCTACTCGCCTCTACCGACGAGTCTTTGCAGAAGCTTTCCGGTCGCCAACTCACCAGGGATGAGCAGGCCACGGTCGCGCAGATCCGGCACTTCATGCAGCAGGTAAAAACGGCGGACGCTGCTGGCGATCTCCAGCGCGCGTACAAACTGGCCGTCAAAGCTCACCTGCTCTCCGACGCATTAGCCAAGCCTTAAGCTTGCGCCGCTATTCGCCGGCTGGAACTACTTGCCTTTCGCTCTCGCTGCATTCACCTTTTCGAGCAATTCCTTGGACGGCTCTTGTAGCGGCCCCGAAATCTTGACCGCCTCGCCGAGCACTTCCCGCGCGTCGGTCGTCTTACTCAACTTCGCGTATGCATATCCCAAACGGTAGAGCGCGGTAGCATAGGCCACTTCGTCCTGTCCCTTGAGCAGGGCCGACGCCGACTTCAGCTCCGGAATCGCGCTAGCGGTCTTATCCTGCTTCATGTACGCGTAGCCCAGCGTCGAATGCGCGACCCCCGCGGAAAGCTTGCGCGTGCGATCGGCATCCGGCTCGTTTTCTTTCGCCAGCGTGATCACCTTCTGCGAGTAGGTGACCGCCTTCCCCCAGCTCGCCGGCTTCGTTTCTTCCACGTAGGTGTTCGCGAGCATCAGCAATGCCGGCATGCTGTTAGGATTCGCGGCCAGGCTTTTCTCTCCAAAAGCCACCAGCCGCACTGGGTCGTTCAGTTGTCCTGGCCCCAGGGTGTACATCGCGTATTGCGAGACTTGCTCCTGGAATTGCGAACTCGGAAACGCTGCCGTGAAACGCTCGATATGTGACATGCGTTTCTTCGCGTCTTTTTCGTCGGCGATGGCATTGAAGCCGACGCTCTCCAGAAAATCGCGCGCAGACTTCAACGAATCCTTTTCAGAAGCCGTGCGGTCGGCAAAGTCTTCATCATTGACCCCTTCCGGTTTCGCCTGCTTTCCGATGCCCTCGTAGGCCAGCCCGCCTTTCTCCGCATACTCGATGATCTTTGAGTCATCCTTCAACTGCTGCGCGATTCCCGCCTGCGAAACCAGAATATCCATGTTGTGAGGCGACGCTACCAGCGCCTTATCCCCGAACTCAAGCGCCTTGGGGAGGTCGCCGCCACTCTGGTACGACTGCGAGATCTGCCAGTTGCCGTAAGCCACGGCGGCGGGATTCGACGAATACTTCCCGAGAAAGTCCTGGTACAAGGCAACCCTCTTCTGCGCGTCGCTCTCCTTGGAGATTTCCTGGATCGACTGATCCTCCGGAGTTCCTGCCGGAATCACAATGCGATCGATTTGCGCGTAGCCCGTTGAAGCAAGAAGCAGAATCGCGGTGAGCGGCAAGCAGTACCTGGAATTCATCGGCCACCTCCCCACTGGAGCACAAACTCCACTTTCGGGCGCCATGCTAGCTCCAATGGCTCGTCAAGACAAGGGTCAGGATCACGTTTTCCGGTGACCGCCTCCACCCGCCCGGGAACAGTCGCCGTACTGGTAAACGCCTGGTGGAACGCTGCGGAAAACTTTTCACGCTCATTGATTTAAATTTGAAGCAATGCGCGCCATCCTGCAAAAGCGGGCCCTTCGTTTTGTACTTCTGGCCAACGTCGTCTCCATGCTGGGCAGCGGCATGAACTCCGCCGCCGTCGCTTGGCACATTCTGCAGGCTACTCATTCTGAGATGGCCCTCGGCACGCTCGTCGTCCTGCAGACCCTGCCCGCCATGCTGCTGCTTCCCTTCACCGGTGTGATCATCGATCGCGAGGATCGCCGCCGCCTGGTCATGATGCTCGACGCAGCGCGCGCCGCAGTCATCCTTGTCGTGTCTGTTCTTGCCTTCCGAGGCAAAGTACAAGTCTGGCAACTGTATTTGATGAACACTCTGGTCGCGGCCGGATTCTGGATGTTCTGGCCCACCATCACCGCCCTCATTCAGGAACTGACTCCCGACGGCCAATACGTCGAAGCCAACACCTTCCTCCTCGCCGGAATTCAGGGTGGCTGGCTGATGGCCGGAGCCATTGTCGGATTCGTTTATAACCACATCGGACTGGGCGGCGTGTTGCTGATCGACTTCACCACCTACGTCGTCTCGTTTTTCTGCTATTTCGGCGTGCGCAAAGGCAAGCATGTGGTGCCGCGGCCGGCTGAGATCAAGGCCGACTTCGTGGCCGCGGAAACCGCCGAGCGTCGCTTCTGGCATGAGCTTTGGGAGGGAATTCAATTCCTGCGTGAACACCCGGGCGTGGTGCTGCTGGGTATGAGTTGGGCGCTCTTTCTGGGCGCCATGCTGACCGGCGTTGTGGTCACGCCCTCGCTGAGCGATCGCATCTTCCACGCGGGCGCCGTCGGGTATGGCTGGCTGAACGCAGGCTGGGGCGTCGGGGCCTTCCTGAGTGCGTTGTACGCCCCGTGGCTGATCACCCGCATGGGATCGCGCTCCGCCATCGCAGTATCCATGGGATTTCTTGCCTGCTGCATGACGCTCTCGCCCTACTCGCGCATTTTGGCGATCGCCGTATTCCTTTACGGGATCATGGGCTCCGCGCGCGGCGTAAGCGGCGTCGCCATGAATACCAGCCTGATGGAGCAAGTGCCCAAGCACTTCATGGGACGCGTCCAGAACGCTTTCTATTTCGTGGGCACTTTCTTGCAGATCATGATCAGCGTGACGGTCGGGTGGATGGCGCAAAAGGTGAGCCTGGCTGGAGGCTTCGCCATTATCGGCTTCGTATACGTGGTCGCATTCCTGAGCGCAGCCTGGCCAGTTGAGTCTGTCGAACCCGTAGCGACAGACGTAGCGCGATAAAAACATGTATCGCGATCAGGCTCTCATCCCCCGCTCGTAGCTCGAAGCTCGCGGCTCGTAGCTCGCGACTCGAGGCTCGTAGCTCAAGGTCTCTGATATCCTTTCCAATTCAAAACGACTCAGGAGAGCCCCATGTCCTTTCAACTCGAAGGCCGGAATGCGGTCGTGTTCGGAGTCGCCAACAAGCGCTCCATTGCGTGGTCAATCGCGCAAGGCCTCCATGCGGCGGGGATGAAGCTCGCCATTACCTATCAGAATGAGCGCCTCGCCGAGGAGGCCAGGGACCTGATCGATTCTCTCCCCGGCGCCGAAGGCTTCATGTGCGACGTTTCCAAAGACGAAGACATCGAGCGCACCTTTGCGACGCTCAAAGAGCGCTACGGAAAGTTACATGTCGTAGTCCACAGTGTCGCGTATGCTCCCGCCGCCGAACTGGAAGGCGAGTTCCTGAACACCAGCCGCGAAGGCTTTCGCGTCGCCCATGATGTCAGCGTCTACTCGCTGATCGCCGTCGCCCGCGCCGCTGCCCCTTTGATGGAAGACGGCGGAAGCATCATCACCATGACCTACTACGGCGCCGAGAAGGTGGTCCCGCACTACAACGTGATGGCCGTCGCGAAAGCGGCGCTCGAATGCAGCGTGCGTTACCTGGCTTTTGATCTCGGAAAAAGGAAAATCCGCGTAAACGCCATTTCTGCCGGGCCCATCAAAACCCTTGCCGCGCGCGGGATTTCAGGCCTAAGCGACATGCTGAAGGCTCACCGCGAAACCGCGCCCCTGCAGAGAAACGTGGAAGTCGCCGAGGTGGGCGCGACCGGCGTTTTTCTCGCGTCCGACGCCAGCTCCGGAATTACCGGGGAAACCATTTACGTGGATTGCGGTTACAATATTATGGGATTCAAGCCCACGGCCCCGAACCAGGGCTGACAGTCTGTATGAAGCAAAACCGCTATCTCGCCCTCGCCGCCTTCGCCGTTGCCATCCTGCTTTCAATGGTCCGGGAGTGGAGCGCCCCTATCGCCTGTGAACGCCCGCTGCTTGAGTCGCACGATGCGCCAGCTGTCGCCCATCCGGAATGACGTGTTGATTCGCCGAAGACCATGATGCGGGCGTAAGCAGCCGCCCCGAATTCACACAAGCTTCTCTCTGCGCTCTCCGCGGCCGTTCTCTGCGATTTGAGATTCTGCGTCTTGACCCTCACTTGGAATCGGCGCTGGGCTTGGTCGTCGGAGGCGGCGGACCGGCGGGCTTCGACTTGTGAAGTTTGCGGCTGATGTCGGGCCAGAACTCGTTGAACAGATTTCCTGCCGAAGCATACGCCACTGCCAGCCCGCTGCGGCTCATCGTCAGGCTGAACCCGCGATCCTCGGATGGGTAGTAAGCATTGGACAGCGCGCCTGACGAAAATGCGCCTAAAATAGTCGACGCATTGAACGCCCGCCCCCCGCTGTCGGTATGGCAAATCACTTCCCGCATCAGGCTGTAGACGAAACGGCGTGGGAAACCTCCATGTCCCTTCCGAAAGTAGCGAGGATCCTGCTTGAACATCGTCGAATACATGAAGTTGCTGAAGAATCCCGCGGACACTTGATCGGCGAACGCCGCCCCAAAGCGTTTCCCGTATCCGCCCGCCCCCTGCCCGTAGTCTTTAAATTGATTGTCGGCCTGGCTGAGGCCTGCTTGAGCAGCCGCGATGACGACGGTCACGGGATCAAATGCAGTCTTCGCGAATAGATGAAATTTCTCGCCGGGTCTCAACGGCGGCGCGTCCATGCGGTCGGTCGTGCCAAACCGCGGCACAATTCCCAGAGTCCGTTGCGATTGCTCTTTCTCCTCGACCCTCTTTTCCTGCTGAGTCTTCGACGCATCCTGCTGTGCCTTGCTTGCGGAGGGCGCCTGGGGAAGAAAGCTGTATGCCTCGAGAGCCACTTGCCCAGCATTGTCACTCGTCGGCAGCGAGTCTTCCTGCGCCCGGGCCGCGCAGGGCAGCAGGGCGAGCAACAGCCACGCGCCTGGGCGCACGATACGCAGACATTTCACTATCATTGGCGACCCAGCAATTCTCATGCAGTTTTGATGAATCTCAACGGCTGATGACTGAGATTTTTCGCTCGTGTTCGCCCACGCGCTCGAGACAAATCTCAACGTCGCGCTCGCGGACAAAACGCGGAAACTTCTCCCCCCACTCTATCAGCAGAATACTATTTTCGCTGACCAGGTCGTCGAGCCCCAGCGTTTCCAGCTCACGCGGCGTATCCACACGATACAGATCGATATGGTAGAGGTTAGCTCGCGGACCCCGATACTCATGCACCAGCGTGAAGGTGGGGCTGGTGACATCTTCCTCAGCGGCTGCCTCAAACGCTGCCGCAATTCCCTTAACGAGCGTAGTCTTTCCCGCTCCCAAGTCACCGCGCAGCAGAACGAGCTTCGGCGGCGCGAGCAGATCCGTCAGCGTTCGACCGAACGCGGTCGTCTCTTCCGCTGAATGAGTAGTGATTTCCCGCGTCGTGCCAACCAGCATTGGCACAAGTATACCGGGTGCGAGCGGGGGGAAACCAAGCGGACGCAACGGTCTAGAACAGCGACTTGGGTGCCGCCGCCTGACCGGGATTCATCGCCAGATAACTCTGATCTGCCACCGACTGCAACGCCATGCGCAAATTGCGATGATCATCATCGCCCAGCGCAATGAAGCGGAACGGCTGCAGGGTCCCGTCGGTCGCCTTGCGCATCGGAGACAGCATCTCCGCCATGCCAATCACGGTGCCGACCTTGGTCTGAAAGCCGATCTCGACGAAATCGCCCTGGCTCAGCGGCTTCGCCAGTTTCAGCAGTCCGCCGGTTACAGAGATGGAGTAAAGTTTGCCTCGGGAGCGCTGGCCGTCGTCGAATCGGATGGCAGCTAGTACCGAACCACCTAGCTGGACCCGGGCCGCGCGCTGGGTAGGGTGCGGTTGGGGGAAGTGAGTCATAGCCGAAAAGGACTATGACTTATGTGCCATTGTTACGGGAAGATTACGGTAGAGCTAGTCCCGATGCGCGCCGCGGTTACCCTCCTAATCCGCAGGAACCCCTTGTCCCAGTGGAAGATGCGGGTATTGGCCTATTAGACGATGGCACGAGGGATGAAAGTCAACGGCTGCGATTGCAAGAGATCGCCGGCTCCGTAGAAGCGTTTGAGCCCGTCGAAGTCTACAAAAGTATCGGCGGGCCAGATTTGCTCGCGCAGTTCCTCCCGCGTCACCAGTTCGCCGGTGCTGTAACAAAGCGGCCAACACTTGAATGGGCTGGCCTTGTAAACGCAACTTGATCCCGCGCTTACGCAGTTCGCCGGCACGGATATCCAGTTCGAACGCGTCGAAGCGGAGCGGGCACGCGGTTGTAACAGGAGCGGACAAGACGTTTCCCCAAGAACCTTGGAGGCAAGGCTATCACGCGGAGAACCGGCCGCATGGGGCCGGAATGTCTTATTTTTGCAACCATTTAGCTATGGAGGAAACTTTGGGGCGCACTGGAGACGGCGAAGATTGACTGCCCCGCACTTCACGGAAGACAGTGATTCCTGCTTTTGAGCGTTCGGGGCGAACACTGGCGACCTTCCAGGTTGGCGACTCGCCGGCGTAGGCGAACGCAATTCTGAACATTGGCAAAAGAAGGAGAGGCAGTATGAAAATCACCACAGTGAAGTTCGGTTTGCTAGCCGGATGTTTGATTTCGGTTATGGGGACGGGAGCGCTGGCGCAGGAGCGGGAACAAACACCGAATCCACCCGTGCCTGCCCAGATCGTAGCTCTCGATGAGTGTGACCCCGCCACCTTTAATGCTGCAATTGGGCCGGACTTCTGCAAGAACGTGGCGCTCGGAGCTTCCACCAGCTTTGCCGACCTGTTTGCACTGGCCAAGGCGGGAACGCCGGACCCGGGCTGGGATTTCGAGCCGGATGTATTGCACATCAAGAAAGGCACGCCGGTCGTCGTTGTCGACCAGGGCGGCGAGCCGCACACCTTCACCGAGGTGAAGGAGTTTGGCGGCGGTTTCATCGGCGATCTGAATCACGGCGAGCCCACCGTTCCCGAATGTGCCGGAGGCTTCAAAAACCTCGATGTGGCCAAAACCCGCATTCTTCAGGGCAGCCAGCTTCAGGTGACCGGCCTGTCAAAGGGTGAGCATCACTTCGAGTGCTGCATTCACCCGTGGATGCGAGTAACCGTTGACGTGAAGTAGTTCGACGCAGGCGAGGCACATTGCAGTGATCGGCGGCACGTGCTTCGCCGTTGTCTGTTCAGCACTCTTGTTTCATCCTGACAACTCAGTACCGGCCCGCTCCCGTACACGGCGAAATGCTTCCGGCATCGCGTTGATCAAATCCGTTGCGACCAGGGACGGTTCGCCCATGGTCTCGCAGGCAACATCGCCCGCAAGGCCGTGCAGATGGACGGCCGCTGTGACGGCTTCAATTACGCGCTGGGGATTCTGTGCCATCATCCCCGCCACCATTCCAGTGAGCACGTCTCCCGTTCCCCCCGTCGCCATCCCGGGATTGCCGGTCGTGTTGACCCATACTTCTCCGTCGGGCTGGGCAATCAGCGTGCGATGTCCCTTGAGCACGACAATGACTTCGTGCTCACGGGCAAATGTGCGCGCGATTCCTATGCGATCCCGCTGGACTTCCGGAATGGAAAGCCCGGTGAGACGTGCCATCTCGCCGGGGTGGGGCGTGATCACAAGAGCACGTCCCTTTCCCTGGAGTTTGTCCGCCACCCCGTCAAAAGCATTGAGCCCGTCAGCATCCAGCACCGTCGGCATGGAGTATTTTTCCACCACGGTGCGTACAAACTCCGAGGTTTCCGCGTGCCGCGAAATCCCCGGCCCAATCGCGAGCACCGTCTTTCCTTTCACCAGGTTGTCGAGGTGCGCATACTCGAGCGCTCGCAAAGAGATCGTGCCGGCTTCGGTCTCTTCGCACGGTTCGGTCATGATCTCGGGATGAAAGCCGGCCACGGTCGCAAGCACGGACTTGGGCGTGGCTACTGTGGACAAGACCAGCTCCGCTGCGCAGGACCGACATTCCCGCCATCGCGGCCGCACCCGCCTTGCCCAGAGATCCTCCGATCACCAGCACATGACCGAAGCTGCCCTTGTTGGCATCGCGCGGACGTGGTCCGAGCAGCCCTGCGATTTCTTGCGCGGTAATGAGCCTGAGATGAAGAGTCGAGGTAATAGCCTCGTCAGGAGAGCCGATGGGCGCTACCACGATGGGCCCGTCGGTTAAGTCGCCAAACACGTGCGCCGGACGCGGCGCAGTAAAGGTGACAATCGCATCCGCACGAGCGACGGCTCCGGTCTGCGATCCCATCACATCGGCGTCCGCACCGGACGGAATATCCACCGCGACTAAGGGCAGGTCCGTCGCATTCATGGCCGCGATCGCCTCAGCGTAGAGCCCGCTGACAGGTGGACGAAACCCGGTGCCGAGGATCGCGTCAATTAACAGTTCTGCATCGCCCAGGCGTGAGGTAGCAGCCGCAAACTCCTCATGAGTCTTCGCCACCTCTGGAGCCAGCCCGATGCGCTTGAACATTTCGGCCGAGTCGCCGCGCAGTTCGGAAGGATCGGCCAGCAGCAGAACCGCTACTTCCCTGCCCGCTTCGCGCAGCTTGCGCGCCGCCACGAAGCCGTCGCCGCCGTTGTTGCCCTTGCCGCAAACCACCCACACCCGTTTGCAGTCCGAATAATTTTCCAGGATAAAATCCGCCACCGAGGCTCCGGCATTTTCCATCAGTGTGAGTGAAGGGACGCCAAAGCGCGCGCTGGTAACGCGATCGATCTCGCGCATCTCGGCTGCGCTGACAATCTTCATGATTGGGAAGCCGCCATCTGCTCGACCTGGCGCAATTGCACTGGCTCGCCCATGGCGATCAGGAAGTCTCCGGCTTCAATGCGATCATCGGGAGCGGGGTTGAAGCGCATGCCCTGCCCGCGCTTAATCGCCAGCACGATGACGCCGCGCTCCTGTCGAATGCGCGAGCTTTCAATCGTCTTCCCGGCAAAACTCGAATGTGCCGCAACCGATATTTCCCCAATCTCCAGATCGATTCCCAGGTGGGTAGTTGCGGCATCCAGAAAACTCACAACATTCGGACTCAAGAAGGTCTGCGCGATGCGCTGTCCGGCAAAAGAATAAGGGGAAACAATCGAGTCGGCGCCCGCAGTGAGCAAATGTTTCTCCGCATCCTCTTCGCTGGCCCGCGCAATTATTTTCAGCCGGGGATTCAGAGCGCGGGCCGTAAGGATGATGTAGAGGTTGGTGGCATCGGTGGTTGTCGCCGCGACCAAGCCGCGCGCCTGCTCGATGTGGGCCTCGCGCAGCGTCGTCTCCTTGGTGGCGTCTCCGATCAGCACCAGCCAATCCCCGCTGCTGTAGCGTGCCGCTTTCGCCTCGTTATTTTCGATGATCACAAATGGCACCGGGCGCCGGGCCAGTTCGCGGGCGGCGCTGCGCCCAACCCGCCCGGCCCCACAAATGATGTAGTGATCATGCAGACGGCCGATTTCGCGTTCCATTTTTCGCCTGCCAAAGAAGCTGCGCAGCTCGAATTCTAGCAAAGCCTGCGTGAGCGCTCCGATCGCCAGAAACACCAGCGAGACACCGGCAACAATTACAGCCACATTGAACATGCGGCCCGCATGCGACAGGGGATGCGTTTCCTGGTATCCGATGGTGGTAAGCGTTGTGACGACCATGTAAAACCCGTCGAACCACGACCATCCTTCGATGAAGTGAAAACCCGCCGTGCCCGCGAGTATCACGAGCGTGAGCGCGAGTCCGATCAGGCGAAGATTGTGAAGAGCTTTCATAATGCAGTCTGCTAGCTGATCGCTGGTAGTCGTTGGCTGATGGCAAAACCGGACCAGCCAGTAGCCATAGCCATCAGCGATCAGCTAACGACCAACGACTATAAAGCAAAAGGCCCTCCGTGTTGTGCGGAAGGCCCTTGCCTTGACGAAAACCGTTCCTATTCAGTCTGCCATGGTCGGCGTTCGATCGATGCTCGGCTTGGGAGTCGAATATTCCCCGCGCTGCACGCGGCTGTGTTTCTTGCCGTAGAAGAAATAGATACACAGTCCAATCGCCAGCCAGATCACGAGTCGCGCCCATGTTTCCTTGCCCAGGCTGACCATCATGAGCAGCGACACTGTGATACCCATGATCGGAGTGAACGGAATCCACGGCGCCACGAACGCGCGCGGCACGTCGGTTCCCCGCTTGCGCAGAATCCACACTCCCGCGCACACAATGACGAAGGCCAGCAGTGTGCCAATCGAAACCAGTTCGCCCAGCACGTTGATTGGCGTCAACGCCGCCACGGTCGCCACGCAAAAGCCCACCAGAATCGTCGAGATGTACGGCGTGCGGAATCTGGGGTGGATCTTGCACGCCCATGGCGGGAGTAGTCCATCTCTCGACATCGAAAAGAATACGCGCGATTGCCCGAGCAGCATGACCACCATGGTGGAACTCAAGCCGCAGATCGCGCCCAGCTTCACCAGGATGCTGCCCCAACTCACCCCCGTAATGTCGATGCCAATGGCAATCGGATCGGGCACGTCGAGCGCCGTATATTTCACCAACCCGGTCAACACCGCCGCTACCAGGATATAGAGGATGGTGCAGATGACCAGCGAACCAAGAATGCCGATTGGCATGTCGCGCTTGGGATTTTTCGCCTCCTGAGCGGCCGTCGATACGGCGTCAAACCCAATGTAGGCGAAGAAAATCACTCCTGCAGCGGTCGCAATGCCCGACCAGCCGAAATCCCCATAGTGTCCGGTATTCGCCGGCAAGAAAGGCGTCCAGTTCGCAGTGGCCTCGGCGCGGTGCCCGAGGATGTAGTTGCCGCCGAGAATCAAGAACACGATGAGCACGCAAACTTTGACCACCACGATCAAGGAGTTCAGGTTCGCCGATTCCTTGATGCCGATGACCAACACGACGGTCACCATCATGATGCCGAGGAAGCCAAACAGATTGAACGCGGAAGCCTGGTGCGGCAAGGTGGATGGGTCAATGTTTTTCAGGGCGAGAACTTTTTGGAATTGCGCCGTCAGGCGTTCCCAGTGCCCGTTGTACATCACGAACGTTGTCCCCGGGGAACCGGCCAGCTTGGGCGACAGCCTTATGCCAAACTCTCCCAGAAAGCTGAGCACGTACCCGCTCCATCCGCTGGCCACCGTGGCCGCGCCTAGCGCATATTCCAGGATCAGGTCCCATCCAATAATCCAGGCGATCAGTTCGCCCAGCGTGGCGTAACCATAGGTGTAGGCCGAGCCGGCAATCGGGATCATCGAGGCGAACTCGGCGTAGCACAATCCCGCAAACACGCACGCAACGGCTGCCAAGGTGAAGGAGAGAATGATGGCGGGACCAGCATGATTGGCAGTCGCCGTTCCGGTGAGCACGAAGATGCCCGTGCCGATGATTGCTCCGATACCCAGCGAAATAAGGTTGCCGGGACCAAGCGCGCGCTTCAGGCTGTGCTCGCCCGTTTCCGAGGCTTCCGCCATGATCACAGGCAGTGGTTTTTTGGCCATCACATGAGCCATTCGGTTCTCCTAATGAGTTCGTATTTAATTCGCGCTGTCTGACCCAGTTCAGACCGCGCCGGCAGACGTCCCTTGATTCCGATTCCACAGGTAGTACACCGGGATGCCCAGCAGCACGATAATTAGCCCCGGCCACGTGTATTGCGGTTTGTAGCGCAATAGTACGACATCGATAAACAATGCCATCAAAATATATATGGCCGGAAGTATTGGGTAACCTACTGCCCGATAGGGCCTGACCGCGTCCGGGTGGGTCCGCCGCAACACAAACAATCCGCCGATCGTGAGAATGTAGAACACCAGCACAGCGAAAACGATGTAATCGAGCAGCTGTCCGTAGCTCCCCGAAATGCACAGGATGCAGGTCCACACCATTTGCACCATCAGCGATACGGCTGGGGTCTTGTAAATCGGATGCAGTTTCGCGACGCTGCGGAAAAACAGGCCGTCTTTGGCCATTGCGTAATAAACACGCGCTCCCGACAGGATCAGCCCGTTGTTACATCCGAAGCTCGAAATCATGATGGCGATCGCCATCAGCGCCCCGCCCGCCGCGCCGAAAATCTGGGTCATCACCGCGGTACCCACGCGGTCTTCGGAGGCGTACTTGATCCCGCGCTCGAGGATCGTCGTTCCTGCGGCGCTCCCGTCTAGAGGCAGGACATTCAGAAAAATCACGTTACACAACACGTACAAAAGAATTACAACTCCGGTGCCCATCGCGAGCGACAGTGGAAGGTTGCGCTGCGGATTCTTTACCTCGCCCGCGGTGAACGTCACATTATTCCAGGCGTCGGCTGAGAACAGCGACCCGACCTGCGCCACCGCGAGAATCGTCAAAGTCCCCACCAGCACCATCGGGCCGCCCGCGCCCACTTGCACGGCGTGCTGCGCGCCCCATCCCGCGTTCTGCCAGAAGTGCCCGTTGAAATTCGCGGCCAGCGCCTGGGCATTGCGTCCGATGAATAATCCGAACAGGACAAGTCCCGCGAGCGCCGAAACTTTGGCCACCGTAAAAATGTTCTGAATGACCGCCCCGGTCTTGACGCCAAAAATATTCACCACCGACAACACAACCACTACCAGGATCGCGACCAGGTTCTGCGTGCTGATGCCCACATCCATGTTGCCCAGCACCATCGGGCCAATCGGAATCGGCGGAACCTTCCACAGATGCAGGATCCAGTGCGTAGACGAAATGGAGGGAAAAAAGACACCCAGAAACTTGCCGAAGGCCACACCCACTGCCGCGATGGTGCCGGTCTGAATGACAAGGAACAACGTCCAGCCATACAGGAAACCCCACAGCGGTCCAAGAGCCTCCCGCAGGAAAACGTATTGGCCTCCTGCGCGCGGCATCATGGCGGCTAACTCTCCATAGCAGAGCGCCCCCACGATTGTCATGAAGCCGGTCACCAGCCAAGCGCCCAGCAGCAGCGCCGGCGAATTCACTTCGCGCGAAATTTCGGCCGACACAATAAAGATGCCCGAGCCGATCATGGACCCCATCACCAGCATGGTCGCGCTGGTCAGGCCGAGAGCTTTGACGAGTTCCTTATCCTGGTGGGAATGGATATCCCAATCGCTGGCGGGCGGCGGGGTCGATGCACTGGTCTGGGTACTCACGTCCCTCCTGCAAGTGGAGCGACAGGCAGCCTGCCTTGGGCGTTAGGCCGAAGGCTCAGAACCCGTCGAAGGGAATGGCAATGCTATGCAATGTCAGCGGTCACTGTACCCCAGAATGCTGAAAAATTCCTCTGCTGATTTCCGGGGATCCCGTAGCAAGTCAGATATCACCGCCACCGAATCCGCGCCCGCCCGAATCACGTCTAAGGCGTTCGCCCGGGTGATCCCCCCGATCGCCACCAGTGGCTTCCGCGTCAATTGTCGCGCCCGCCGCACGCCGTCCAGGCCGACCACGGGGTCCGGACGCTCCTTGCTGCTGGTTGCAAATACCGGACCAATGGCGAGGTAATCCGCGGTAGTTGCGTCGGCTTCCTTCAGTTGTTCCGGGTTGTGCGTGGAAACGCCCAGCCAACAATCCGGCCCAATCACCCGGCGCGCACCCTCGGGCGACAGATCTTCTTGCCCGACGTGCAGGCCATCGAATTCCGCCGCCAGGCAAAGATCGGCGCGGTCATTCATGACGAGCCGTACCGAAGCGCCAACTCGCTTTTTAAGTTCGCGCGCGTCTTCCAGAATCTGGCGGGACGTGGCGTTCTTATTCCGGTACTGCAGCAGGGTGGCGCCGCCAGCCACCAATTCCTCCGCCGTGAGGAACAGCGCGTCGCGGCTGGGAAATTGTCCCGCATCCAGAATGGGATACAGCCGGGGAAGTTTTATGGCGTTTTTCAAGAATCAGGATTGCTCAGACTTGGTGAATCGGTAGCGCAGGCTTCCGGCCGAAACAGCACCGACGCGCAAAATTTCTAAGCCGCCGGTTCTGCCTTCTTCTCCAGAAACCGTTCGATAAAGCCGGTATCGAACTTGCCCTCGCGAAAGTCCGGGTCCATCAGAATCCTCCGATGCAGGGGAATCGTGGTGAAGATGCCTTCCACGATGAACATCTCGAGAGCGCGGGTCATGCGCTGGCAAGCTTCGTTGCGATCCTTGCCGCGCACCACCAGCTTGGCAATCAGCGAATCGTAGTACGGCGGAATGACGCCCTCCGCGTACGCGGCCGTATCAATGCGCACCCCTGTCCCGCCCGGAGGATGAAATGCCGTGATTTTCCCCGCCGAAGGCGTGAATTTTTCCGGATGCTCCGCGTTAATACGGCACTCGATCGCATGCCCCCTGTGCACGACCGGCCCCTGCAACACATCCTGCAACTTCGCCCCGGCAGCAATCATGATCTGGCTCTTGACCAGGTCCACATCTGTAACCATTTCCGTGACCGGATGCTCGACCTGAATTCGGGTGTTCATCTCGATAAAATACAACCGCTTCTGCTGGTCCATCAGGAACTCGATCGTTCCCGCGTTCTGATATCCCACTGCACTCAGCGTTTTGCTGAGGATGTCTCCGATTTCTTTGCGCAGTTCCGCGCCCACTTGCAGCGAAGGCGACTCCTCCAGCAGTTTCTGGTGTCTCCTTTGGATGGAGCACTCGCGTTCTCCCAGGCTCACAACATTTCCGTGCTCGTCGGCAAGAATCTGGAACTCAATGTGGCGCGGGTGCTCAACATACTTCTCCATGTAGAGGTCGCCATTGCCGAACGCCGCCGCCGCTTCCTGCTGCGCCTGCCGGTACAGTCCCGGCAAGTCCTGCTCGTTGCGCACGATGCGCATGCCGCGCCCGCCACCACCCGCAGATGCCTTGATGATTACCGGGTATCCGACTTGCCGCCCCCATTCCGCTGCCTCTTCCTCTGACGCGATGACGCCATCGGACCCCGGCAGAATCGGCACCCCGTGACGCTTCATCGCGGCACGAGCCTTTTCCTTTTCACCCATCAACCGGATCAGGTCGGGCGACGGCCCGATAAACTTCAGCCCGCTGGTTTCGCAGACTTCCGCAAAATTCGCATTTTCGGAGAGCAAACCATAGCCCGGATGAATGGCGTCGGCGTTCGCGATCTCAGCCGCGCTGATGACGCCGGGAATATTCAGATAACTCAAGCCCAGTTGCGGCGGCCCAATGCAGATCGCCTCATCCGCAAAGCGCACCGGCAGCGAGTTGCGGTCGGCCTCGCTATAAATCGCAACCGTGCGAATGCCCAGCTCCTTGCAGGCGCAAATAATACGCAGGGCGATCTCACCACGATTGGCGATCAGAATCTTTTTAAACATGCTTGTCCCAGGTACCACGCCGCCGTGCTGGCCGGTTGTCGGGCGTCGCCCGCTTCACAAACAAAAAGGGGCGCGCTCAAGCGCCCCATCTCGGACTTCCAAAGCTTCACTTCTTCGCCCGGATGGCAAACAACTCCTGGCCATACTCGATGGGCTGCCCGTTGGTGACCAGTCGCTTCACCAGTTCTCCCGCCACGTCTGACTCGATCTCGTTCATCAGCTTCATAGCTTCCACGATGCAGAGCACCTGTCCCGTGGAAATCATGTCGCCCGGCTTTACGAAGGGGGGGGATCCCGGCGATGGAGATTCGTAGAACGTGCCTACGATCGGCGACCGCACCATGTGCAGATCCTCTTCCGGCTCAACCGCCGGAGCTGCGGGCGTCGCGGCCGGGACGACCGGAACGGCAGCGGAAGGCACGACCGTAGCCGCAGCGCTGGGCACCGCAAAATAGTGCGTGTCCGGGTGCGCCGTCCCAGGTTCGGCAGCACGCTTGATGCGCACCTTCACATCGCCGCGTTCCAGTTCGAACTCGGCGATGTCTTTCTCGATGAGGAATTCTATGAGTTCTTTAAGCTCTTTTTGATTCATCGTGTGCGGTGGGACTGCCCTCGAACCGCGCGAAAACGGCCGGAGCACGAAGAGCTTCCGGCAATTTATAGCGTTTGGTGCGTCTATGCAATTTCTATGAAGTCTTTCTGCGCGGGACTTAACACCTCGCAGCCCTGCTCGGTCACCACTACCATGTCTTCGATGCGAACACCCCACTGCCCGGAAAGATAAACTCCCGGTTCGATCGTAATCACCATTCCCGGTAGCAGGATTTCCTGCTGGCCCTTGGCCACGCGCGGAGCTTCATGAATTTCCAGCCCCACTCCATGCCCCGTCGAATGTGTAAAAAACTTCGATAAGCCTTTCTTTTGCAGTGCTTTACGGGCTGCGCGATCGACCTGTCCGATCTTGATGCCGGGCCGAACAGCATCAATCGCTTCCAGCTGCGACGCGAGCACAGCGTCATAAGTCCGGCGAGCTTCCGCGGTCGCAGCGCCCACGTATACAGTGCGGGTACGGTCCGAACAATAACCTCGAAGTATAACACCGAAGTCGCAGACGACGAATCCCCCCGCCTGCACCGCCGCACCCGATGCCCGGCCATGCGGCAGCGCTGCCCGCGCTCCGGACGCGATGATGGTCTCAAACGACATGCCATCCGCTCCGGCCTTGCGCGCCGCGTATTCCATTTCAGCGGCTACCTCAACCTCGGGCACTCCCGGACGGATCGTAGCGAGGGCACGATCGAACAGTTCCGCTCCAAGTTTCACCGCCGCCCGGATCGCGGAGAGTTCCTCCGCATCCTTCACCATCCTTGCCTGTTCGACCAGGAGTGGGGCTTCCCGGAGCCGGACTTGGCGGGGCAGACCAGCAGACAGGCTTCTCTGCGAAGCTACCGTAAGATACTGCCCCTCGATCCCGAGCAGTGTAGATTTCGATGTACGATTGCTGCGTGGCTGCGTCCCCATCCACTCCGCCGCCGCGAGGAGCGGGATCTTCTTTCCAATAACAACTTTCTTTGCGTGGACCTCAGTCTTCGCGTGCTGCGTGTAGCGACTGTCTGTAAAAAACACACTGCCCGCACCATGGATCAGCAGCGCCCCCGAACTCCCCGAGAATCCGCACAGGTACCGAATATTGGGAAGATGTGTAACCAGCAGGGCGCCGAAACGAGCCTTTAACAAAGCCTCACGCAAGCGTGCTTGGCGACCCAGGTAGTTCATCGCGAAGGGAGTGTATCAGGAGCGACGCAATGACATGACCCCGCGAAATATTGAGACTCAGACCACGCGAGGGGCGAGAACTCAGATCACAACAACGCGCCAAGGCCGCGCCTGTTGCCGCAAGCCGCCGAGAGGCAGCGAAATTCATTAGCCCAGCAAGGACTAGGTAAGACAAGCCGCCAAAGGCGGCGAAATTCATTAGCCAGCGAGGGCCAGCGTAAGACAAGCCGCCAACAGGCGGCGAGTTCATTACCCCCCGTAAGGGCTGAGTAAGTCCAGCCGCCGAGAGGCGGCGAAATTCATTAGCCCAGCGCGTAAGCGCTGGGTACACAAGCGCCGAGAACGAGCGCCGGAGGCGCGGCAGCGATTGCTCCCCAAAAGCAACCGGCTCCAGGACAGGTTCGTCGCTGGAGCCGGTGGAAACTTCTCCTTCCACCACCTGCGCTTATGTCTGGATGATGCGCGGGGTGATGAAGAAAATCAGTTCCTGGTTTGAAGTGGTCACGCTGCGCCGCTTGAACAGGTTGCCGAGCGCCGGGATATTTCCGAGCAGCGGAACCTGAGTGATGTTCAGCGAGTTGTTGGTCTGGATAACGCCGCCAATCACCACCGTGCCGCCATCGGTGACGAGCACCTGCGTGGTCGCCTGCTGCGTGATGAGTGTCGGGTTGCCCTGCACTGTCCGGCCGAAGTCAGGCGTCGTGTTCTCGACGTCGACGTTCAGGAAGATCGTGCCTTCCGACGTGATCTGCGGAACCACGGTCAACCGCAGGAACGCATCAACGTAGGTCACGGTTGGCGGACCGCCCAACTGCGCCTGCGTCACGATCGGCACGCGCACGCCCTGGCGAACCAGCGCCTGGATGTTGTTCTGCGTGACGACCCGCGGACGGGACAGAATTTTCAGCAAGCCGCGCGACTCGGCCATCGTCAGGATGGCGTCGATGCGCACGTTGTTGCTGGCATTGATGAAGCTCAGACCGCTGGTCGGGCTGGCTACTGGCAGGTTCGAGAACAGAGGAATAATCTGTCCCGTACCCGCGCTGCCCGCCGTGATGTAGGTCGGGCTCAGGCCGTTGGTGAACAGCGGAGAGTTCGACGCCGCACCGCCCACTGCCGTGTGTCCATTGCCCCATCCGAAGCCGAACTGGGTTCCGATGTCGCGCGCGAAGCTGCGGGTCGCAGCCACCACACGCGCTTCGATTTCAACTTCCTGCGTCTTGCGATCCAGCTGCGTGAGCAGCCGGTCCAGCGCCGGAATCACGTTGGGAATATCCGAGATGATGACTGCATTCGTACGATCATCGGAAATCACATCGCCGCGCTGCGACAGGAACTTCTTGATGGTCGGCACGACGTCTTTCGAGTGCGCGTAGCTCAGGAAGCGCGTGACGGTGACTTTCTCGACCGCCAGCGCTTCGGATTCCTGCTGGGCGCGACGCGCGTCAGCTTCCTTCTTCAGCGTGTCGACGGTTGCGATGCGCAGAACGTTGCCATCCAGTTCGCGCGCCAGGTCGTTGTTCTTGAGCACGATGTCGAGCGCCTGATCCCACGGCACGTCATCCAGCACGATCGTCAGACTGCCGTGCACGTTCGGATCAAGGACTACGTTCAGTCCGCTGATTTCGTGAATCAAACGGAAGAAGTCTTTGAGGTCAACGTCCTTCAGGTTGACCGAGATCGGCTCGCCCGTGTACTTCGGACCGTTAGTCGCGGGGGTTTGCGACATCTGGGTCTTCTGTTCGGCTGCGAGATTGACCGCGGGTTGAATGGCCGTCGAGGCCGCCTGGGCCGCTTGCGGCGTCATCGAAGACGCGCTGGCATTGACCGGGAGGAGTGCGGATGCCGGCTTATCGGTGAACTTGGCCGCTGCTTCGAGGGCGCGCACCGCTGGCTCTACCGGCGCGGGCTTTTCTTCGCTCTTGGTCTCATCCTTCGGCTTGTACGAAGGCTCGACGAAGACATAATCGGTAGCCGGCTTCGAGGCCGTCTGCGCGGAAGCAGCCGCAACCGCGGGCTGGCTCAGCGCAACTTCCTTCTTCTCCGGCATCGAGGTCTTCTCCGGCATGGCAGGAGTCGTCACCATCGATACCGTGGTGAGCTTGGCGCCCGCCGGAGCCGCAGTCTTCGCGACGACCGCGGTCTTGGAGGCCGGCTTCGCCGATGCCTTCACCGCAGCCACGCCGGGATACAGCTTCACGGCGAACTGGTGGTCGCTGCCGGGAACGAGCTCGAACTTGCACGCCTTCTCGAGATCGACCACGACGCGGGTGCTGGGCGGCGTCTGGCCATTCATGCCCACGCGCACGCCCTTCACTCCATCGCTGTCAATCGCGATCTGGTGTTGATCGGTCACGGCGACCGTGTTCGGCAGATCGATCACGACCCGGGCCGGCGAACTCAGCGTGCTCAGCTTGGGAGCCACAGCTCCACGAGCCGAGAATTCCACGCTGATCGTGCCATCGCCGCGCACCACGTTCAGACGCTGCAATGCAGCGTGTTCGGTGGCCGCCGTGCCCGTGTTCTGTGTCTGTGCCGCTGCGGTCATCATCACCAGGATGACCAGCGGTAGAACCACACCCAGCAGTTGCTTTCGCATTTCGCTTCTCCCCCACACGCGCCGGCCACTCGGCACAGCCCGTGTCTTCATCAAGCTCGCTTCCAGTTTAGGAACTCGCCAAATCTACACAGCCGGTGTCAGAATCCGTTTCACAACATCTTTCGTGAACGGTTTTCCCAGCCGGTCTTGAACATTTTGTTTGAACACGATCGAATCGACCGTGATCTTGACTACATACCCGTTAAACACGGGATCGTTCTCCCGCAAAAAATAAGCTTTGTTCAAGCCGTTGGTCACGACTGCGATCATGCCGTTGTCGGACTTCACGACTCCATGCAGCGCGATCTGTTCGATGTCCAGGCACTTCTTGCCCGTGCTGCAACCCGATCCCCCGGAGCGGTTGACTACCGGGCTGATGAACGGATCCCGCTTGCCTGACATCGAGTATTTCTTGTCTTCCGGCTTCTCGTTCTTGGCCGTGTCCTTCTCGCCGCTCGCCGCATTCGTGTCCTTCGACGGGCTGGGAGTCGCTGCAATCTTCACCGCCGGCTTGGCCGAAGTCTTGGTTGGCGCAGCCGCAGTTTGCATTTTCGCCGGGGCGGCCGTCTTAGTCGCCGGAGTGGTCACGGCCTTGGACGGAACCACCTTCACTTCCGGCTTGGCGGAAATCGGGGCTGCCTTGGCGGGAACGATCGCAGGCTTGGCTGCTGCCGTGTTCGCCTTTGCCGGAACCAGCGCCGGCTTCGCGCTCGTGGTCGCAGGCGCGGCTTTCGCCGGAACCATTGCGGGCTTCGCGGTCGTGGTTGCCGTCTTCGCCGGAGGCGCAGCAGGTTTGGCCGGCATCGCCACCGGGCTGATCGAGATCACCGCGGGCTTGGGAGCCGTCTGTGCCTGGGCTGCCGACGGCTTGGCCGGAACCGCGCCCGAAGGCTTCGCTTGCGGCGTCGCGCTCTTGGTGTTCTGAGTGGCGCCGGAATTCTGCGCCCAGGCCATGCCTGCCGTGAGTGCCAACGCAATGATGCCAGTGGTCAGCTTCATAAGAATCTCCTACTTTTTCACCGCAGCCTGGCCGGGTTTCCCCGTGCCCGCCGGATCCAAGTCGTGGCTGAAGTACGTCGTCGCTTTACAGGTCGCCACAATGCTCTCGTTGGGCGCGTACTGGTACGTCTTCTTGGCTTTTGCGTCCTGCGGCTTGCGGGTGGTCGAAACCAGCAGGCTCGACACGTTCACGATGCGTTCCAGTTTGCCCACGCGATCGAAGAAACTCAGCATCGAGTAGTAGGGACCGTCCAGTTCCATCTCGAACGGAACCTCGCTGTAGAATTCTTTCTGCCCCACCGGCTGCGCGGTGTAGCGCCGGATCTCAATGCCTGCCTTGGACGCTTCCGCGTCCAGCATGCGCATGAAGCCGTCGACTTCCTTCTCATCGGGCACGATGCGCCGCTCGATCTCCAGCTGCTGCTTCAGGCTGGCCAACTGCCGTTCCATCTCCGCCAGCTTCGGCCGGTACGATTCCAGTTCGGCGTTTTCCTTGCGCTTGCTATCCAGTGCGGCTTGCGCTGCCGTGTTCTGGTCGCGCTGGGTCTTGAACATCGTGAAGTACAGACCCGCCGTGATCAGCGCCGCGCTGCCCACCACCACCGCCCACTGCTTGATGCCCGACATTTCCCCGAAATTCGCCATAGTTCCTGCCTTTAGGACTTCGTCTTCTCGCAGCTCAGCGTGAATTGAAACGCCTGCATGTCTTTGATGGTCTCGTCCTGAATGCTTTCCTTGATTTCCACGTTGCGGAAATAACCCGTCTTTTGCAGGTTCGAAATCAGGTTCGCCACTGCATCCGTGCTGAGCGCCATGCCCTCGATATCGACGCTCGTGCCCTGATCCTTCATGTTGTTGAGCCAGACCGCTTCCGTGTTGTTGACGGTCTCGCCCACCATCGCCATCAGGTCGACCGGCCCGTTCTGATTCTGGTGACTGCGCAGCTGGTCGATCACGTCCACGCGCCGCTTGTAGTTCTCAGCTTCGCGCTGCCGCGCCATGTAGCGCTGTTTCACGTCGGCCAGTTCACGATTTTTCTGTTCGGCCTGCACCATGTTCTGGGCGATCAATTTCTTTTCAGCGTCCAGGTGGTACCAGGTGTACAGGTTGAATGCCGCCGCCAGTCCAAACGCGACCAGGACCTTGAGGCGCGGAGATCCGACGTCGCCCACTTCCATGGTCGGCATCGACGGCATCGCCGAGCGCTTGTTCTTCGGTTTCGGTGCTTCCAGCAGATTGATTCGGATCATAGGTCGCTAAAACTCCTCAAAGCCAAGCCCACCGCCACCGCCAGCTGGCCCGCGTTCTGCTCGATCAGCTCTGCTCCCATACCTTCCACCGGAGGCGCGATGCGCTGGAACGGATTGAACAGTTCCACCGGCATCGAAAACTCCTGGCGCAACCCTTCCACCAGCCCCGGCACTTTCGACGAGCCACCCGCCAGATAAATCTTCTCGATGTGCTCGCCCGCCGCGCTGGCGCGGAAGAAGTCGAACGTCTTCTGAATTTCCAGCACGATGATTTCTGTCACCTGCTGCAGGATGGGCGTCTTGGCATCTTCCGAGACCGTGCCCACCTTGTGTCCCAGCTTCAACGCTTCCGCATCTTCGAAACTCAGGTCCAGTTCCTTCTGCAACGAGTCGGTGTACTGGTGCCCGCCCACGCTGACGTCGCGCGGGAACAACGGCGTCGTACCCTTCACGATGTTGATGTTCATGACGCTGGCGCCCAGGTTCAAAAGCGCCACCACCTGCCCAGGTGCGGGCTCGTAGTTGTACTCGTAGCAGTTCTGCAGGGCCAGAGCATCGATGTCCACAATAGCCGGGGTGCGCCCCGCCATCGAGAGTACGTTGGTGTAGTTCAAAATCTTGTCCTTCTTGACGGCAACCAGTAACACGTCCATCTGCGGGTTGCCGGCGTCCTCGGACAGAATCTGGTAATCGAGATTCACGTCACCCAGGTCGAACGGAATATGCTGGGCGGCTTCTTTCTGGATCGTTTCGGCAAGCTCCTGGTCGCTCATCGACGGCAGCGAGATTTTCTTCACGATCACCGAGTGCCCGCTCACCGCCGTGGCCACGTTCTTGGCCTTGATTTCGTGGTCGGTGAACAGCTTCGAGATCGCGCTCGACACCGTGCCCGAGTCCACGATCATGGAATCGACCACGATATCTGGAGCCAGCGGCTCCAGCCCGAGATGCGACACTTCGATGTCGCGCCCCTTCCGCTTCAGTTCGACCGCCTTGATGCTGGAGGAGCCCACATCCAGACCTACAATCGTCTTCGACCCGAATCCAAACATGTGCCCGCCTTCTTGTTAGCGCGGGCGCCCTCGCCCGCGGCATTGTTTTTCGCTACTGCGATCCGGCGGCTTTCATCGCCGCCTTCGGTTTCCGTTTCGTCCGCACTTCCATCTGGTTTGACTTCTCTTCCATCCACTGATCCAGCTTCGATTTTTTGAAACGCCAGCGGTTCCCCAGTTTGAAAGCCGGAATCTTCTGCTCATTGACGTACTTGTAGAGCGTGTCCGGACTCACTCCCAGGTATTGCGACGCCTGGCGAATGTTCATCACTTCTCGCGAGTCGGCCATAGAGTTCACGTCCCTTCCACAGAATCAACACCCTCACTTCCCGGCATCTCCGGCGGCAAGGGCAAACCTTGGGAGGAAATCGCTCGTTCCAATTCGTGTTCGAGCCGATTTCGGTGTGCAGAGCATATCTCAACCCGGGAAAACACGAGTTCAAGCCAAATCTCCGCGTTTTACCGGGTTTTATACCTGTTTTCTGGAAAATTACTTTGGTGTATTTGCAGATTACTGCTACGGGTAGCGATTAACCACTTAGTGACCACAATTAGGAGTACCGCTTACACACCGGGCGCACCGTCACTGCGTCTAACATAACCAAAGTACTAGCGACGGTACGAAGGTAGTAAGACGCGCGATAAATCTTTGAAAATCACGGAAGTATGCGCCCATTCTCCAAGTCGCCCATCAAGTCGCAAAGCCCCGCTCCGCTGACATTAGAAAACCCACCCCTTTTTGCGCCAGATCCTCGCTGCCTGCGCGATCGCACCCCAATCTCGGCCACCTTTTAGTGCCCGATGAGCTCCCTTGCCGGGATGAAATCGGGTTCCTGCTTTGTGCGCGGCGTCACTTTCTTCTCCCCGACGCTCTGCTAGCGTCAGGAGTCCGGTTCAACTTCCTTGGCAGTCCAGATTGAGGTGCCCTCTTGAAATTGCTCGTGATTGGTTCCGGGATGATGGGGTCGGCGGCGGCGTACGATATGTCGCGCCAAGCGGACGTCGTCTCGGTCACGCTGGCCGACTCCAATCTGAAACGCGCGCGCGAAGTGGCCGCTCGCATTAACCATATTCAGGGCGACAAAAAGCTGAAGGCGGTCGCGCTCGACGCGTCCAGCGAAAGCGTTGCCCTGCGCCTGATGAAGGGACACGACGCCGCGCTGTCGGCAGTTCCTTACCGCCTGAATCTCGGCTTGGCAAAAGCTGCCATCGAAGCGCGCTGCCATTTCGCCGATCTCGGCGGAAACAATACGGTCGTCCGGCAGGAACTGGCGCTCGCCGGCAAGGCGGAAAAGCGCGGTGTTGCCATCGCTCCGGACTGCGGCTTGTCGCCCGGCATGGCATCGATTCTTGGAGGAGAACTGGTGAACCGCCTGGGCGGTCGCGCCGACGCGCTCAAACTCTATGTCGGCGGCTTGCCGGAAAAGCCCATGCCTCCGTTTCACTACCAGCTCGTCTTCTCGGTGGAGGGACTGATCAATGAGTACGTCGAGCCGGCCAGCATCCTGCGCAAAGGCAAGATGGTCACGGTTGAGCCTCTGACCGAGCCCGAAGAATTTCACATGGCGGGATTCGCTCCGCTGGTGGCCTTTCACACTTCAGGCGGCACCTCGACGCTACCGGAAACGTTCGAAGGCCGGGTAGGGGAATGTTTTGAAAAGACCCTGCGCTATCCCGGCCACTTTGATCTGTTGTGCGAACTGAAAGCGCTCGGCCTGTTCTCGAGCGACAAGATGAAAATCGGCAAGGTGGAAATTGCTCCCCGGGCCGTGATGTCGAAAGTCTTTGAGGGAAAATTTGCCGGCAAAGGCCCTGACGTCTGTATCATGCGCCTGGAAGCCCACGAATCGGTGCGCACTCCGGGGGTGCGCGGCCTGTTGGGGGCCCGCCTCCAGGGCCGGGTCGCCAGCTTCACCCTGGTGGATCATTACGATCCCAAAACCGACATGAGCGCAATGATGCGCACGACCGCCTTCCCCGCGTCGATCGTGGTCCAGATGCTGGCGTCGGGTGCGATTGCGAAACGCGGGGCCGTCTTGCAGGAAAGGGACGTTCCGGCAGACCTCTTTCTCGACGAGATGGAAAAGCGCGGAATCAAAATCCAGTACGCGCTCCAGTAAGCGTCTCAAAGCATGCGCAGGATCGATCCGGCCCAAGCCTGCGGGCGGTCACCGATTTGTGCACTTTTTCAAACCGGCGCCGGAGGTTACCCTTAGTGCCAGCAGGGAGAAACTTTGCGCTACCTCGATCGCATGCAACCGCTGGCGTTAGTCGCTTTGCGCCTGACCCTGGGAATCATCTTCATCGGCCACAGTTCCCACAAGGTCTACGGCCACCTGCACGACTATGCGAATTTCATGACGAGCCTGGGGATCCCCGCCTGGCTGGGATATGTTTCCGCCTTCACGGAATTCCTGGGCGGCATTCTATTGATCATGGGTTCGCTCACCCGCGCCGCCGCCTTCGCGCTGGTGGTGGACATGACGGTCGCGATCGCCAAAGTGCACTGGAAGCATGGACTGCTCGGCGCGGGCGGATACGAGTTCACTCTCGCCTTGTGGACGATGGCCTTCGCGCTGATCTTCTTCGGGGCCGGCCCGATTTCCATCGATGCAATCCGCGGAAGCGGAAGAAGTTTTGGCGCGAACAAATCGAAATAGTTTTCGAAAATCGGTTCGCTCGTTCCTGGGCAGCCGCAATCCCTCCGTGCGCACATGTGTCGAGCGACATACATAACATCTGGACAACGGCTAGACATAACACCTTCACATTGAAATGGCATTTCCAGAACATTCTCTCCGTCCTGGAATAACTCCATCCCTCTCAGCACACTGCCTCTGAAACAAAACCGACCGACCGTTTCCATGCGTCGGAAAGCCGCGCCCAGCAAGCGCTTCGACCAATTGTCACGAAAGAAAAGCTTGGACGCCACGCTTAACTTCACATAAAATCGCGCGCCATCAGTGCCACTCGCGTTCAAGCCCCGTTCGCAAAATTGAGCAAACACATCCGCAAGGAGAATGAAGAATGAGGCGTCAGAAGTCTCTCTTGTTTTCTGTGGTGTTCGTGTGCGTCGTTTTTCTCGCGACGTTCGTAGCAGGACAGTCGGCATCGCCCAAAGCGCGGCTCCCCATCAAGCAGATGGTGAAACATGCTCCCGAAGCAGCCCGTGCCGCGGCGCCGTTGGCGGCAGCCCCCACACCGGGCCTTCCCATTTGGAGTTTCAACGTCACTTCGGATCGCGATGGCAACCAATACACCGGCGTGATGGTCGGCGCCAATCCCTTCAATCGCGACTCGGGCCGCACTAACGTTGCCACGCAGATCGTTCCCATCATCTTCAAGACGCACACCATCGGCACCAGCGTGGACGGCAACGGAATCGTCGCGACTACGCCCGGCAACACGACCTTCAATCCCACCCAGCCCGATCGGGCGTGCCTGGGCTCGAGAAACAACAATCCCCTGCGCCTGTTCCAGCAGTCTCCCATCTTTCAATCCGCCGACTTCAACTACGGCGGCACCGACGTCGGGCGCACGCAGACCACGGACGCCTTCCAACGCGCCAACTTCTGGAAGGTTATCGATCGCGAGGACTACCACGTAACCCTCGGTCCGGTCTCCACGTTCAACCCAATCGTGATTGACGTTCCGGCAGCCAGCGGGCTGGCACTGGCCACAACCTCGCTCGGTCCTCCCGCATTCTGCGCCCCGATGGCCATTGTCGACGCCAACCTTGTCGACCTGTTCATCAACAACAACATTCTGCCCGCCCTGGCTCCGCATGGCGTCAACCACGGCACCTTCCCGATCTTCCTGCTCTACAACGCCGTGATGTCCGACGGTGATCCCACCAACCTGCTCAATTGCTGCATTCTCGGATATCACGGTACCGGGAACAACGATCCGACCCAGACTTACTCGCCGATGGACTTTGACTCTACGGGCCTGTTCGGGATTTCGGGACTGGATATCGCAACCGCTACCCACGAAGTTGGCGAGTGGATGGATGACCCGTTCGGCAACAATCCAACTCCGGCTTGGGGACACACTGGACAGGTGCCCGGATGTCAGGGCAACCTCGAGGTGGGCGATCCGCTCAGCGGCACCGAAGCTCCGCGCATTATTATGCCCAACCGCTTCACCTACCACCTGCAGGAGTTGGCCTTCTTCTCATGGTTCTATAGTGCCCGGTCGACCGGCGTAAGTGGATGGTTCTCCGACAATGGCACATTCCTTACCAACGCAGGGCCCCCCTGCCAATAGCCGAGCCGCGGATAAACACGAAGGAGCAGCTTTTGAGCTGCTCCTGTTTTTTGGGCCGCGACAGGTTGCGTCGACATTTGGAACCCGGCACCGCTACGAATGCGATTGTGCGCGCAAAATTTGGCCCGTTCACTAGCGCGACGGGCTTGCTGTGACCACGGCGTTCAAAAGAGAATTGCCACTCACCGATCCGGATGCATTCTCTGCCAAGACAAACTTCACCGACACCGGAATGCTCTCTTCACGATTCACCGCCGTGAAGCGCCATTGGCGCCACGCCGATTCCGCAGCCCCGGCTAGTTGTTGATCTCCAGATTGCACATGCACAGCCTTCACAGTTCCATCCGCGGCCAGCAGCAGCGTTGCGGTAATGACTCCTTCTTTTCGCGCCCGTCGCGCCTCTTCCGGATACCCAGGAACTACGAACGAAGCGATGCGGCAGACCAAACTCTGCGGCGCTGCCGCAGGCGATAAAGTTTTGGCCCCGCCGACCTCCTCTTCATCTTGCGCGCCGCTTGGCACCAGACGGCAGTCGCACGTATTGCCACTCGCGCAAACCCACCGCATCCCCACGGGCGGCGCCGCATGATCACATGCGCTCGGATGCTTCACCTGCAACGGCATTCCCGCCATCAGAACAAGCCCAGCCACCCATACCCACGTCATAGCGCCTCCTTCCTGCCGCAACTCTGACACACGTCCTCTGCACTAGGTTGAACGCTCCGCCTCGACAATTTTGCAGAACAAAAAGGGCCGTCCCTGAGGACGGCCCTGAACTGCTGGCCAAGCGCAGATTAGTCTTCCGGCAGCCGCAGCACCCACGCGCTGCGTCCGTGGGTTGAGGCGTAGAGCACGCGCGCGCTGGGCACGATCGCCAGCTTCGTCACTTCGACCATCGGCAGCCCGCCTCCCGCCACCGCCCAGGTTGTGGAATGCCGGCCCAGCCGCATGACGCCGAAATCCGACGAAGCATACAGATCGCCGGTCTTATCATCCTGCACGATGCTCGTGATCGGGAAGTCCGGCAGGTTGTAGCTGATGTCGGTCCAGGTCGCCACCGCTCCGTTCCAGCTCACGTCAAACACGTGGCCGGGCGTCGCAGGTGTATTTATGTTGTAGCCCGAATACGAAATCCAGGCGTGGTTCTTGTTCTTGGAATCGATGTAGATCCCGCTCGGGAAGCGGCTCGGCGAAACTGCCGAGGTGTTGTCGATCCGCGTCCACGCGACCGAACTGGCGGCGTCGTCCGCATTCTTCGTAATGAAGATGCGCCCGGCGCCCGTGGCCGCCCACAGCGTGCCCGTATCTTTCGAATTGCCAGAACGCTGAATCACCGACACCGCACCGCCCAGGCGGTCCGTCCCGTACACCGGAGGTCCGTAGGTGCCAGAGTCCACCAGGTCCGTCTGTCCGGGCGGCCCGATGACCACGAAGTCACCGCAAGTCGCGGTCGCCGCCGCGGTTGTGAACTCCGGACAATTCGCTTCCAGGTACGCCTGGTTGCCGGCCCAGTCCTGGGTGCGCCAGATGCTGAACGAGCCCTGGAAGATCGTGCCCCAGTTCTTGGGATTCGGATCGGCAATCACGGGCGGGTAGAAGTAGGAAGCCTCCGGACTGGTGATGATCGGTCCCGACCCAATGACCCACTTGGTGGGATCGCCATTCCGGAAGTTCACATCGTTCGCCTGCCCCGTAAAGGTGTTGAAACGCAGATGGTCGTTGGCCGGGCCGAATCCCGACTGGCCGCCATCTCCGTACATTTCCCCATTCCAGACCACCGACGAACCGCTGTATTGCCAGGTACCGTTGTCCTGGGTTCCGCCCTGCAGGTTGGTCAGCGGATTCTGCCGGCTTACCGATAAGCTCTGGAACTGCAGGGTGGAGAGACCACTGTTCACGTTGGAAAGCGATCTCGGCACTCGCCACAGCAGGCTCTTGCAATAAGAGTTCGCGCTTCCCGTCAGACCGCGCTGATCGCACTTGTTGGCAACGTTCCCGAAGCGCCCATCCGAGCGCACCACGCCGCCGTCCGAACCTTCCCAATACTGGTAGGGATTGTCCGGGTTGACCACGATGGCATGCTGGTCGGGGTGCGTGGCATTCGCCTGGTTGGGCTTGCTGTCCTGGGTCAAATCGCTCCAGGTGTTGCCCCCGTCGGTCGACAGCAGCACCGCGCGCCCGTTGTTGAAGCCGAACAAACCATAGTCGAACGACCCTCCCAAATACACGACATTGGGATGGTGCGCCGGGGTAAACACCAGGTTGTCGTACCAGCACTGGCCGCCGCAGTAGTTGTCCACTTGAATTCCGCCCAGCGAAGTGAAGGTGGCCGTCGTGTCGGCGTTGTCGCTGCGGAAGAAATTCGCGTGATGTCCCGTGCCTCCGCCCTGGCCCTCACCCACGTACATGCGCGTCGCTCCGCCATGCAACGTGGTGATCGCGAACTCGGAGCGGTCAATCGCGCTGTTCACCACGGTCGCGTCCTGTGGCGTGAAAATCTGCGTGAAGGTTGCTCCGTTGTCGATGGAGCGCCAGATGCCTTGCTGGAAGGCGTTTACGTAAATGTACCCTGGATGCGTCGGATCCACCTGCACCGTGGTGGAACCGCGGGTCGGAGCGGGCGCCGTAAAGATGCGCGTGAACGTGCTGCCGGTCTGCCGGTAGAGACCCCGCGTCACCAGTGGATGATCCGTCGATCCGCTCGACAGCGCCCCGCCGTCGGTGGAGTCGACGCCGCGCACGCCGCTGGCCACCGGGACCAGCAGGTTGCCGTCGTTGTCGATTGCCATCTGCCCGATCGAGCGCTGGAAGAACATGTCGCTGCCCGGGACCAGGGCCCAGCTATCGCCACCGTCGGTGGATTTATAGATGCCTACGCCCGCTTCGGAGTCCGCGGAAGCATTGGGCTCGCCCGTCCCCGCATAGATGGTGTTGCCGCTCCAATCGCTTGGGTCGATGAGCAGGGATCCCATGGCGTTCGTCCCGAACCTGCCCGATACGAAGGTCCAGTTCGGTTGTCCCGACAAGGCATTCCTGGTGCGCCACACCCCGCCGCCCGCGGCGGCGACATAGATTGTGCAATTCCGCTCCGAGCAGGAGGGCGCCACGGCCATCGCCGTCACCCTGCCTGAAAACACAGTTTGGGCGCCATCGCCCAATGCGTTCAGAACTCCGGGAAAGACTGCCCTGCTGGGACCAATCAACTGCCAGTTCCCGCGCGAGTGCGATCCGCTGTTGAAAGCGGCCCACCCGGTCTGCGCGGCAAACGAAGCGTCCGTGGGAATGTTCTGCTCGGGGTAGGCCCGCTGCAGGTAAGCTTCCACGTTTGGGGAGTAGCCGGAATTGCGTTGCTCATTGGCGCCGATGGCTGCTTCGGCGTTTCGTCCAACCTCGCGTTCGTCAAAATCTCCCTTCTTGGGTTCGTCGAAATCTCCCTTGGGAGAAAGCAAAGCATCTGCCCTGGCCCGATCTATATGTGAGTTCCCAACAGGAACGAACGTGAGTGCTGTCGCCGCCGCCAACAGAAGCGCCGCGACACTGCCAAGTGGTAACCACACACTTCTCCGCACTTTCACATCGCTGTTCATCAAGCATCTCCATACGTTCAAAATGACTTAAGGCCCCGGGAATAGACCTTGGGGAAGGCGGACGAAATACTCCTACTATCTGACTAGTATTGTCAAGAATAGTCTTGTCTTTGTCAGGAGAATGTCTCGATCGAAAACCGTGCCGGATGCGGCTTTCAAGGGATGTCGAAATTTCGGTCTCAATCGTTTTGCAACTTTGCTGAAATGATTTTCACACTTCTGCGCACTCTGTTATGGATTGTTACAACGGCGGAGGCTATTGGTTGTTGAAGAAATCGGAAGCCCCGGCATCGAGATTGCCGTTCCGGAACCCGAGGAAACAAAAAGGGAGGGATCGCATCCGCGAAGCGGAGCGTACAAAATCTTTGCGGCCCGATGAACCCGACGGCGCTGGAGTAGGCAAACGAGACCGACGACCAACGATGTCTTTACTAGTACTCCGCCAGTTCTTTCATCCCGCGATACAAATCATTGGCCTGCGGCAAAATCGCGTCTTCCAGGATCGGCTGGTACGCGACGTAAACATCCATCGCGGCCACTCGCCGAACTGGCGCATCCAGGTGCGGGAAGAGTTTGTCCGCAATGCGCGCCGCGATTTCGGCGCCATATCCCCAGCTCAGCGAATCCTCGTACGCCACCAGCGCGCGGTTGGTTTTTGCGACCGAGGCGGCAATCGTGTCCCAGTCAAATGGATTCAGAGTGCGGAGATCGATCAGTTCCACCTTTACACCGAGCTCGCGCTCCAGTTTCTGCGCCGCCTGCAGCGCTCGCGGCACAACCGCGCCGTAGGTAATGACGGTAAGGTCGGTGCCTGGCTGCACGATCCGGGCTTTTCCAAATGGAATGGAAAAATCCGGCCCGGGATAGTGCGAACGCCCGTAGGTCTCGCGATATAACCGCTTGTGCTCCAGGAACAGCACCGGATCGTCGCACCGGATGGCGGTTCGCAACAGGCCCGCCGCATCGAGCGCATTCGATGGAAAGACAACGCGCAGTCCCGGAATGTGCGTGAAAATGCTCTCGCCGCACTGCGAATGATAGAGCGCGCCGCCCGTCAGGTATCCGCCGATGGCCACCCGAATCACCAGCGGCGCCGAGAAGGCGTTGTTCGAGCGCCACCGGATTACCGGGAGTTCGTCGCGCAGCTGCATCATCGCCGGCCAGATGTAGTCGAAAAACTGGATCTCGACCACCGGCTTCAGCCCTCGCGTCGCCATGCCGGTCGCGCGACCCACGATGTTCGCTTCCGCAATGGGCGCGTTAAACACGCGATCCGAGCCGAATGCCGCTTGCAGGCCGGCCGTCAGCTTGAAAACGCCGCCCTTCCCTTTCACCAGCTTCTTGTTGAGATAGTCCACCCGGCTGCAATCGGCCACGTCTTCGCCGAAAATCACGATGCGCTCGTCGCGCTTCATTTCGTCGCGCAAGGTGGCATTGATCAGCTCGGCCATGGTCTTCGGCAAAGGCGCCGCCGGCTTCTTGCCATCGCCGGTTGCAGCCTGTTCGGTTGCTTGCGCGAATACCGGTTCCGTTTCGAACTGCGCCGAGGTTGGATCGAGATCGGGCGAATAAATAAAGTTGGTAATGGACTCGGGGGTCGGGAACTTGGCTTCGAGAGCGCGGTCAACCGAGGCCTGCATCTCGTCTTCAACCTGTTTTTCGAGCTGGTTGATGCCCTTCTCGTCGAGAATGCCCTCGCGGATCAGGAACATCTGCATGCGCGTAATGGGATCACGCGCCGCATCGCGCTGCCGTTCCACGTCCGGACGGTAAAGCCGTTCGTCGTCGGACAGCGAGTGCGAGTACGGACGAATCACGTGCGCATGGACGAATGCAGGCCCCTTGCCGGCGCGGCAATAATCCACCGCCCGCTTCATGGCCGCATAGCTGACCACCGGATCGGTCCCATCCACTTCTTCAAAATGAAAATTCGGGAATCCGGACACCAGCCGCGAAATGTTTCCCCCCGCGGTCTGCACTTCGACCGGCACCGAAATCGCGTACTCGTTGTCTTCAACCACAAACACGATAGGCAGCTTCTTATTCGCGGCCGTGTTCAGCGCTTCCCAAAACTCGCCTTCGCTGGTCGTACCGTCTCCGAGCGAGACATAGGTGACCTCGTCACCGCGGAAGATGACCTCTTTGAACTGCCGGTAATCACCCTGCGCCTTCTGCGTAGAGTTGGGATGGCTGCGCAGGTAAACACCGGACTCCGCGCAACCGACCGCCTGCAGGATCTGCGTGCCCGTCGGGGAAGACTGGGTCACGATGTTCAGGCGGTTGTAGGCCCAATGCGAGGGCATCTGCCGTCCGCCGGAACTCGGATCGTCGGCCGCGCCCACCGCCTGCAAAAGCATTTCGTAGGGTGTCGCGCCCAGCGCCAGCACCAGCGCGCGATCGCGATAGTACGGATAGAACCAGTCATAGGCCGGCTTCAGGCAGAACGCGGCGGCCACCCCGATAGCCTCATGTCCGGCGCCGGAGATCTGAAAAAAGATTTTCTGCTGCCGTTTGAGCAGGATTTCGCGATCGTCCACCCGCCGCGAGGTGTACATCGTGCGATAGGCATCAATGAGTTGCTGGCGGGTCAAGCCCGAATAGGTCTTGGACTTCTTGTCGTCCGCGGCGGTCGCATTCAACTTGGGGTCAGTTTTCGTCGTCGCCATTCGATACCCTAGGGCTGGGGGATTTTGCAGAGTGCATTGTAAATGCAGACGCGCCGATCTGGAATACAGCGTTCCAGATCAGGAGTACCGACTGGTCGGTGGAGATAACCGAAAGCTGACAGCTGATGGCTGATAGCTGATAGGGTCCCCCGAATCATTTATTCTGAATCCGCAAATGATCCGAATTCAACGCAGGTTCGATCCAGCTTCCATCGAATTGCTGATCTTCGACCTTGACGGTACGCTGATTGACTCGCGCCTCGACCTGATTCATTCCATCAACGCCACGCTTCGTCATCTGCACCGCCCGGAACTGCCCGGAGATGTGATCGCCGCCTACGTAGGGGATGGTGCGCCGATGCTGGTTCGCCGCGCCCTGGGTGATCCAGCCGACGAGACCGCCGTGCAACATGCTTTGGAATTCTTTCTCGCCTACTACCGCGAACACAAGCTGGACCACACGCATGTCTACGCGGGAATTCGCGAGGCACTCTCCTCCATCCGCGCATCCCGCAATGGGCAGCCTCGCAAAATGGCCGTGCTATCCAACAAGCCCGTGAATCCGTCGCGCGCGATTGTCGATGCGCTCGGCCTGGGCGAATTCTTTTCACATGTCTACGGAGGCAACAGCTTTCCCACCAAAAAGCCCGACCCGCTCGGCGCGCAGGCGATCCTGAAAGAAACTGGATGCTCGCCCAGGCAAACCGTGATCGTCGGCGACTCCTCGAACGATGTCCTCACCGGACGCAACGCCGGATTGTGGAGTTGCGGCGTGACCTACGGCTTTGCCCCGCAGACCTTGGAACTGACGCCGCCCGACGTACTGGTCGATTCGCCGCGGGAACTTGCCGAAGTCTTCGGCTGAAATGCTCCTGCGAGAGGCGAAGCCTGGAGATTCGCCCTTCCGGGATTTCCTCAAGTTAGCTATTAGCTACTTTTCGCGTACGGAGCGATCGGAGCGTCTTCGAGACTACGGATGATCCCTGAGTAAGGAGACGACCATAGCTTTGCAGCCTTGGGCTTCTAATCGCCATTAACAGCCATTCCAGAGGCCGCGCAGACTCGAGTTTCCCTGCCTGCCCAACCTGGAAACATAGTAGATTGTAGTTATCTATAAGCTATGTCATTGATTCTAGCGAGGTGCCGGCCGAGCAACCAGATCCGCCAGGCATTCGTCTGCGGCCCATCGGTCTGTTGGGGGAATCCCGATCGCGGAGGGACCTTGTCCGATAACGGAGACAGCGGACCGCGTGCGCTACACTCGAAGTTAATTGACGATGATGAGCGACCATTCCGGCTTCACGCCCAGGGAGTTGCGCAAGTTGCGCAGCCTGAAGGATCCGCACGGAATTCAAAAGCACCTCGACGCAATGCCCTACCATCTGGCCGACACGGCCTGGTCCCCTCGCAAAGTTTTGGCGGAAAACACTTCGCATTGCCTGGAAGGCGCGATCTTCGGCGCGGCCGCCCTGCGAGCAAACGGCTTCCCGCCTCTCATCGTCGATCTCGAGGCTGAGCATGACACCGACCACGTGATCGCGGTGTATCGCGTTGACGGGCATTGGGGTTCCGTTGCAAAGTCGAACTACACCGGCTGCCGATATCGCGAGCCGGTCTATCGCACGCTCCGTGAACTGGCGCTCAGCTACTTCAACATTTATTTCAATTTGCGCCGCGAACGAACGCTGCGCCGCTTTTCACGCCCCGTCAATCTGGCGCGCTTCGACCGGCTCGAGTGGATGACCACCGAGAAACCGATCTGGTTCATCGTGTATCACCTGCTCGAGATTCCCCACCAGAGTCTGTTCAGCAAGCGGATCGCTCGACGCCTGCATCGGGTGGACGAACGGGTATACCAGGCAGAAATTCTGGGTAAGGCGTACAAGCCGGGAAAAGTTCAGAAGAAAGCCCGGTGACGCGGACTGGCTAGGCGGCCGCCCATTCGTGGGTCTTGGGATTGGAACTGCTTCCGTCTCCAAGCAACAACAGGAGCAAGGCCAGAACCACTTCAGGATTCGACGGCTGCGCCGAGGGAGCCACCAGGCGCAGGTGACGACAGAGTTCGCTGCCCTTCCCGGGCCCGGAGTGCACCAGGATCGGGAGGCTCGGCTTCGAATCGGAGAGGCAATTCCACACTTCCGGCCGCGCCATGGACGAAGCCTGATCCAGCACCATTACATCAAATTTCAATGAGCTTGCAAGACACACGGCATCGCTCGGGCCGCGCGCCGTCCACACATCGAACCCGGCTTTCTCCAAAGTGCCGGTAAGATTGTGCAGGCGTCGCGGCGAACTGTCGACGCAGAGAATACGGTGAGCCGGACGCATCATGGAGTTACACCCCTTTCCAATGGAAAGGCTTAAGTGGAAGGACTTAGCTTAGAACAAGTCGGTCTCTTTTTTGTTAAAACCTTGTAAAGAAACGTAAATTGAGATGCGTTCCGATAAAAAGCTGTTGTGCCGATTTTCTCTATGAGAAAGCGCGCTCCTGGCCTGCTTTCGAGATTGGGCGAAACATTCCGGGCAGCAGCGGGTTTTTTCTGCGAACCGGAGAGCCGCAGGTAACGTAAATCATGGAAATGCGTGGCCTTACTCTCTCTTTCATCCTGCTCGCTGCCACGGTCGGCGCCGCTCAGGCGGATGGCTCCAAGACTTCGGATGCTTTGCCTGCGCAGAGTTTGGAAGCAGGCGCGCTTGCGCCGGCGCCCGTAAGCCTTTCGCGAGAGCAAATCCAGGAAATGATCCGGTTGTCGGCCGAGAAGGATATGGAGAACGATAAGCGCCAGCGCGACTACACCTACATCGAACGCGTGGAAGAACACAAACTCAACGGTAAAGGTGAAGTATCTTCCACTGAGACGCGCACTTACGACGTGCTGGAAATCTACAACGAGCAGGTTCGGCGCCTGACTGCGAAGGATGACAAGCCGCTTTCGTCCAAGGACGCGGCCAAAGAAGAAGAAAAAATTCAGAAAATCATCGACAAGCGGAAAAACGAATCAGACTCGCAGCGCGAGAAACGCTTGAAACAAGAGGAAAAAGAACGCGAGGACAACCGCGAGTTTGTGAAAGAGATCGCTGACGCCTACGACTTCACGCTTGCCGGCGTCGAGCAGCTCGACGGACGTGACACCTATGTAATTGACGGGGAGCCGCGGCCGGGCTTTGAAGCCAAGCGCAAAGAGGCGAAAATTCTGCCCAAGTTCCGTTTTCGGGTGTGGATCGACCGCGCAGAAAATCAGTGGGTGAAGCTGGACGCGCAGTGTATCGATACGGTGTCCTTCGGACTCTTCATCGCGCGCATTCACAAAGGCTCGCGCATACTGATCGACACCACCCGCGTCAACGACGAAGTCTGGCTGCCCCGGCGCGTTGCCCTGCGCGTGGATGCGCGGCTGGCTTTGCTGAAGAATTTCAATGTCGACGAAGAGATTAGTTACAAGGATTACAGGAAGTTCCATGCCGCGTCGAGGATTACGGGGATGGAGGAAGTGAAGTAGCGGATGGCTGGAGGCGGGTCGCTGATGGCGGATGGCAGGTGGCGAGTCGCCGATGACGATGGCTGGTAGCACTTTGTAAGCATCTTCCGCACAAGCTCCAAAACGGACTTCTAGCGCCGCCCTCTTGCGGCGGTCGCGAGGGGCATCCTGCCCTTGCACCCAGGTCAGCCGCAAGCTGGACGGGCGAGGACGCCGGCTCCGCCAACACAGCCGCGTTATAATAAAGAGATTCTCTATCGCCAAAATCGCTCTCTGTAGAGGCCTTGAACATCTGAGCACGGCCGGCAGCGGGGGATTTGGCAACAAGCCAACGACTATTAGCCATCAGCTGATTTCCATGGACTTCAAACTCGTCAGTGACTACAAGCCGCAAGGGGACCAGGGAACCGCGATCAAGTCGCTGGTTCGCGGGGTGTTCGATCGCGAGCAGCACCAGGTGCTGCTGGGCGTTACGGGCTCGGGCAAGACCTACACGATGGCCAAGGTGATCGAGGCCGCGAACCGCCCCTCCATCGTGATGGCGCACAACAAGACCCTGGCCGCGCAGCTGTACCACGAATTCAAGAGTTTTTTCCCGCACAATGCGGTGGAATATTTCGTTTCTTATTACGACTACTACCAGCCAGAAGCCTACGTTCCGGCCGCCGACCTCTACATTGAGAAAGAATCCACGATTAACGACGAACTGGACAAACTCCGTCTGTCGGCCACCAAGTCTCTGTTTGAGCGGCGCGATGTGCTGATCGTGGCGTCGGTAAGCTGCATTTACGGCCTGGGATCGCCGGAAGCCTACTACGGCATGCTGCTGTTCCTGGAGAAGGGTCAGAAGATCAAGCGGCAGGACATCACGCGAAAACTGGTAGAAATCCTGTACGAGCGCACCGATGGCGACTTTCGGCGCGGCACGTTCCGGGTGCGCGGCGACGTGATCGAGATTTACCCCACCTACGATGACATGGCGTATCGCGTCGAGCTCTGGGGCGATGAAGTTTCCGCGCTCTCGCAGATCGATCCGCTGTTTGGAACGGTCAAGCAGCGTTACGTACGACTCCCGATCTATCCCAAAACGCACTACGTGATGAAGGAAGAGACAAAGGCGTCGGCGGTCGCATCCATCAAAGAAGAGCTGGCGTGGTGGGAAGTGGAACTCGAGAAACAGGGACGGCTGGTGGAATCGCAGCGCGTCCACCAGCGCACCATGTTCGATCTCGAGATGATCAAGTCGATGGGCTTCTGCCACGGGATCGAGAACTACTCGCGGCATTTCACAGGGCGCCTGCCGGGCGAGCCGCCGCCGACTTTGCTCGATTATTTTCCGCGCGACTTCCTGATGTTCATCGACGAATCCCATCAGACCGTGCCGCAGTTGCGCGGAATGTATGCCGGCGACCGGTCGCGCAAGGAAGTTCTGGTGGAATACGGATTCCGTCTGCCTTCTGCCCTCGATAACCGCCCGCTGACGTTTGAGGAATTCGAGCACCGCATGAACCAGTTGGTGTACGTTTCGGCCACGCCCGGACCATACGAGTTGACCAAGTCGGCGGGCGTGGTGGTGGAGCAGATCATCCGGCCTACGGGACTGATCGACCCTCCGGTGGAAATCCGGCCTGTGAAGGGACAGATCGACGACCTGCTGCACGAGATTCGCGATCGCGTGGCCAAGCACGAGCGCGTGCTGGTGACGACTCTGACCAAACGCATGGCGGAAGATCTCGCGGAATACTACAGCGAAGTTGGGGTGCGCTGCCGCTACATGCACTCGGAGATCGAGACCCTGGAGCGCGTGAAAATCCTGCGCGATTTGCGCAAGGGCGAGTTCGACGTGCTGATCGGGATCAACCTGCTGCGCGAAGGACTCGACCTGCCGGAGGTGTCGCTGGTGGCGATTCTGGACGCGGACAAGGAGGGCTTCCTGCGTTCCAGCGGGTCGCTGATCCAGACCATTGGACGGTGTGCACGCAACCTGAATGGCCGCGCGGTTTTGTATGCGGACCGGATGACAGACTCGATGAAGCGCGCGATGGATGAAACCAACCGGCGGCGGGCTATTCAGACGGCTTACAACGAAGAACACGGGATCACTCCGGAATCGATCGTGCGGCCGCTGGAGATGTCCCTGGCCTCGATTGTGGCGGCCGATTATGCGGATCTGACCTCGGTCGAAGAGAGCGGGATGCCAGATTTCAAGTCACAGGAAGAACTGGATGGCTTCATTGCCAAGCTGGAGAGCGATATGCGCGAAGCCGCCAAGAAGTTTGAGTTCGAGAAGGCGGCCAAGCTGCGGGACACGATCAAGGAACTGCGGACGAAGGAATTCCTGTTCGCCTAAGAGCCCTTTCACCACAGAGACACAGAGGCGCAGAGAAGAACCGGATATTTCATAGAGAGTTTCCGATTGCACTGATATTGCGGGTGGTACAGGTGTCCTTCGACTTCGTTCGGCTGGCGCCTCGCTTCGTTCAGGATGACGGTGCGCGCGAGAATTATTTCTTCCAGCTTGCCGGAACTTCGATGTACGAATCGTCCAGCGCCCCGACCGACGGGCAGCCCAACAATCTGACAGTTCTTTCTACGTCAGCGCGCAGTATTCCTATCGCACGGCTCACACCTTCCTCTCCGGCCGCCGACAGCGCGTACGCATAGGCGCGTCCGCAGAGTACGGCCCGCGCGCCCAGGCAGAGGGCTTTCACGATGTCGGAACCGCGGCGCACCCCGCCGTCCATCCAGACTTCGGCCTGATCCTGGATGGCGGCCACGACTTCGGGCAGCGCGCGGATCGACGGACGCACGCCGTCCAGTTGCCGGCCTCCGTGATTGGACACACTGACGGCGGCAGCCCCTTCATCGACAGCCCGCTTCGCGTCTTCCCCGGTCAAGACTCCTTTCACGACAATGGGCCCGCGCCAGTGCTCGCGGATCCAGCGCAGGTCTTCCCATTTCACGGCCGAGGCCGCCAGCGCGGCGCCCACGTCGACCATTTCCAATGGCCCCTTTCCCGGGATCACGACGTTGGCCAGCTTCGGCACGCCACCGTCCAGCAGGAATTGCAGCAGCCATCGCGGGTGCGCGAGAACGTTGGGCAGGTACGGAACCATCGCGACCGGATTGATCCCGAGCAATTCCTTCACGCCGTTGCGAACGTCTCGCTCGCGCAGACCGGCGACGGGCGTATCGATGGTGACGACGAGTGCGGAGAATCCGGCGTTGCGGGCGCGGTCAATCGCGGCTTCCGCAGCGGCGCGGCCCCCCAGAAGATAGAGCTGATAAAACACCGGGCCGGTCGAAGCCGACTTCACCTTTTCCATCGGGTGACCGGAGATGGTGGAGAGGATGTAGGCGGTGCCGGCTTTGCCGGCGGCGCTGGCGGCGGCAACCTCGCCTCCCGGATGCATAAGCCGGCTGTAACCGACGGGAGCGAGCATCGCGGGAAATGACAACTCTTGTCCGAGGACGGTGGTTTTCAGTCCGCAGTCAGAAGACGCAACCGCGCAGCGCGGGCGGAAAATGATGTCGTCGAAGGCGCGGCAATTCTCGCGCAGCGTGATCTCGCCGTCCGCGCCGCCATCCAGGTAGTCGAAGACCGCCCTCGGCAGACGTCGCCGGGCCAGCGGGCGGAAATCGGAAATATTGACGATGGGTGACTGGGGCATAGACGAGGCTAGAAAGCTCGAGGGCGAGGTCCTCAGTTATGGGGAAGACTAACATCTCGGTCCGTTAGAGAGGAAACCAGAAACCTATCATCCTTGCATTCGTTGAATCCAACCCTAGCGCAAGGAGCGCGCTAGGATGGCGCACCATACACCACCAGAAGACTCGTCCGTATTTCAAGCGGCTATCGCCGGGGCGCTGGAGACGGGCCGGGCGGCAGGATTTCCGGCTCGCTGCTCATCACTTCCCGGCGAGTTACGAAGAAAACCGCAGCGGTCCAGGTGGGAAACAGGTCGAAGCCGGGAATCAGTTCGGCGGCAAAGCTGGGGAGGAACGCCCAGTGCCAGCCGAGCAGGCGGATCAGGAGCGCGGCGACAATCACATCGAGGGCGGTGTCGGCGGGCGAAAAAACGCCTGCGCCGAACATGGGGACGACCGCGATCTGGATCGCGTCCGCCGCCATGGCCACCAGCCAGGCCAGCCGGTGTTCGGGCGTTTTCAAGCCTTTCCAGAAATCACGAATGCGCATAGCCGGGTCTCCCGAGTTCAGGATACATGGATTGGATGTCGTGAGAGTAGCGGGGGATGCCGCAAGAATTCGCGTCGTGCCGAGAGGATTGCCGGGACGATGGTGGAAGAAACAACAAACGGAGCTGATCGGGTTGGTTGAGACGACGCACGGATCCACACCCGACTGCAACAAGCATCTCTCGTCGCTTGCGGTGTATTGGCTTTCGACTCATCTCCGAAATAGATGGCTCCTTTGGGCCGTTTTTCTTTGACCCGGCTTGCGGGCTGCGCTATTGTTGCGCGCAATTGGCAGGACGTTCGCGGGTGGGGGTGGAGCTTGCGAAGGCTCGGGTATGTTCTTCTTGGTATTTGTCTGACCTGTCCTCTGACAGGGCGGGCAGGCGCGGCGTGCAAGGTGGATGTGGTCTTCCAGCACGCTCCCAAACGTACCGCACATTTCGAACAAGTTCTGGCGCGAGCGCAGGCTGGAGATCGGACTGCCGAATTTCAGGCCGGCGTGGCGCTGGAGACCGGCTCGGGCACCGACCAGGATTATGACGAAGCGGTGAAGTGGTATCGCAAGGCCGCCGATCTGGGCGATGCCGCCGCGCAGAACAATCTGGGCGGAATGTTTTTGCGCGGACTGGGTGTGCCGCAGAGCGACCAGGAAGCGCTGCGCTGGTATTTGCGCGCCGCCGCGGAAGGCTACCTCCCCGCCCAAAACAACGTCGGCTTCATGCATGCCTCGGGGCGCGGAGTTCCAGCGAACGATGCGGAAGCGTCGCGTTGGTATCAACGGGCCGCCAAGAAAGGCTACGCGCCCGCGCAGGCGAACCTGGGCTTCATGTATTCGGTGGGACGCGGCGTAGCGCAAGACGGGAACGAAGCGGTGCGCTGGTACCGGAAAGCGACCGCCCAGAATTATGCACCCGCGGAGTACAAGCTCGGCCTGCTCTACTTCGAGGGCACGGTGATCGCGCAGGATAGCGCCGAAGCACTGCGGCTGTTTCAAAAAGCAGCCGGACGCGGATCGGCCGCAGCGGAAAATCAGATTGCGTATGCCTACGAGCATGGCAAGGGTGTGACGCAAAGCTACGCTGAGGCGGCGAAGTGGTATGGCGTGGCGGCCGACCACGGCTTGCCGGAGGCGAAACGGAATTTGGGAATACTGGCGGCCCGGGATCAGAACACTGCGCGCGGAGGACGCGACGAGTACTCGCTGCCGGCAGCAGGATCGGTGGCTGCAGGCGACGGATTTGTGAGCGACCAGAGACCACGCTGAGTGCGCATCCTAACATTGCGAAGGACGGGATCCCTTCTTGGAGACAATATAAGAATTTGGAAGTTGAAAAGGGGAGCCTTGCGGTTCTCCTTTTGTGTTAGCAGACAGGGGCGTTGCACTTTGCAACTGCAGGATGTAAAAGTGCGTAGCATTTACCGTAGTTTCTTTTGACCCCGCCCTCAGGCCACGATATGTTCTCCATAACGGCTTCGTGAGGGTGGGGGTAGTCATGCGATTTCGAACTTGCGCGCTGATGAGCGTGCTATGGCTGGGAACTCTTCCCTGCTTCGGGGGCGGGCCCTGTAAAGTGGGATTCGCTTTCGACCGTGCGCCTGGACCGGTGCGCGACCTTTCCCGGCTTCTCAAGCAAGCCCAGGCCGGAGATCCCAACGCACAATTCCAGATTGCACTTGCGTATGAATCCGGCGTCGAGGTCGGGCAGGATCTGGCTGAGGCGGCGCAGTGGTACCGCAAAGCTGCCGACAACGGCGAGCCAGCGGCTCAGACAAATCTTGGCAGCATGTATTTGAGGGGTCGAGGCGTCGAGCAGAGCGACAGCGACGCCGTCAAGTGGTTCACGCGTGCCGCGGTGGAGGGGTTCCCGGCGGCTCAAAACAATCTTGGACTCATGTATGCGCGCGGCAAAGGCGTTCCGCAAAACGACGCCACGGCGGCGGCATGGTATCGCAAGGCAGTGGCCCGGAACTATGCTCCGGCTCAGTCGAACCTGGGCTTCATGTACCTGCAGGGCCGGGGTGTTCCTCCGGATAGCAAGGAAGCTGCAAAGTTGTTTCGCAAGGCAGCCAAGGCGGGTGATGCGGCGGCACAGTACAACCTCGGGCTTCTATATTACCTCGGCAGTGGTGTGAAGCAAGACTCCGGCCTGGCGGCGAAATTCTTTCACGCAGCGGCCGCAGGCGGTTCTCGGGAAGCGCAGAGTGCAATTGGATCGGGTCTCAGCTCCGCGAAGGAAGCCTCCATCTTTCCGGCTGCAAATTAGCACGCGTTTGCCGCACATGGTCAACTAGGGCGCACTTTCACTACGAAAAAGGGCCGGCTTGAGAGCCGGCCCGCACAGTTTTTCCTATGAATCGATTTTAGAACATGAATTTAACCAGCACTCTTCCCTGGAAGCCCGGGTTGAATGCCGCCGGGTGTCCATAGCGGGGATCGAGTCCAATTCCACCGTTATTGGTTGCATTGGTGGATGCGACCAAGGATTTCCAGTCAAATCCTTGCATGAGATTGACGTTGCTCAGAGGAATGCCAATCGTATCCACCAACTCCTCCTGGTTGTAGCGGTCCATGGTGTAGACGTTGGTTTTCTGGTTGAACAGGTTGATGATGTTGAACTCGAAGCGTAGTTTCTTGGTCTCACTCTTACCGAGCTTCAGTTCGTGCGCAATCAAGAGGTCGGTTTGGTTGAAGATGGGCGTACGGCCCATATCGCCACGGCCCTCGACGTACATGGGAATACCGTTGCTGGTATTCACCTGGGTGGTCATCGGAGTACCGCTCTGGGCACGGAAGAACCCGCCGAACTCGGTCCCAAACTTGAACATCTTGGAGCCGTAGAATTTGAAGACGTGCGGGCGGTCCGTGGGTAGGCGACCATACAGTCCGTCATGGCCGTGAGCATCGAATACTGCTTCGTCCAGGTCGAAATAGCGGTTGGCATTGCCGCCCGGGCGATAAGTTTGCGCGAAGAACGCCTGATTGCCGCCGAAGGCATAGCCGAGAGTTGCCGGACGAATTTCGTCTGTGCTCTGCAGTCCGGAGTAATTGCCCCACAGCCGGCTGTAAACATAGCTGGCGTTGAACAAATACCCGCCGCCGAAGCGCTTGCCCAACGACAATTCCATGGCGTCATAGGTGCGTTTCGCCTTCGGCATAGGAACGAAGCAATTGCCGTCGATTGTGATCGGACAAGCCAGTCCGCCCGAAAGGGCCACAGTGTTCCGGCCTTCGCCCGGATTCCCGTAGTTGTAGACTTCGCTGCCATTTTCTATTTGGCCCATGTCCTCAATGGTGCGGTTGAGGTTGTTACGCACATACCGTCCCGTGAAGACCATGCCCTTTTGTACTTCCCACTCGACTCCCGCGTGCACGGTGTCCGAGCTCATCGGCTTAGTTTTCGGATCGATTCGGTCAAAGCCTGGGATGCGCCGGTCGCGGTACGCTGTCGGCCACAGGTTAGTGCCCGGCATGTTGTTGAGGTTCAGGCTGAAGACGTCGGTGGTGTCGAGCGTGCGATAAAAGACGTTCCAGACCTGCCCTCCGAAGGTGCCGCGGGCCAAGTCGTACTTGGTCCAGTCGTAGAACCGACCCCAGCCACCTGAAAGCTTCACCTTGCCGTTGCCGAACAGGTCAAAGCTGGCGCCAATGCGAGGAGCGATCTTGTCTCCATAGCCGAACTGAAGCGCATACTTCTTGATATCGGGCCGGAACGACGGAATGGTCTCTTTCTCAAAACGAACGCCTGCATTGATGGTCAGGCGCGGAATCACTTTCCACGAATCCTGAACGTAGAAGTGGTTGATGGAGGAACCGGCGGTTCCCATCGTCCCACCCTGATGCACCGCGTAATAACCGTAGTCTCCGGTTATTGCTGGCCCGCCGTTCTGCTGGCAGATCGCGCATGAGTTTGGATGGATCCCATCCTCATCGACGGTATTCCAATTGAGCACCACGCGGCCGTTGGGACCGTAGTCGGAGCTGTTCACGTTATTTACGTTTTTGGCAGTGCCGATACCAAACTTGAAATTATGCGATCCGGCAAAGCGTACGAATTGACTGAGGTCCGCCTGGATATAGGTTCGGGTGGTCAAATCATGGACGACCTGCCCGGCTGATGGTGAGGTATAGCCGGCTTGCCGTTGAACGGAGTCTGGAACGCCGGGGAGTCCCGCCGGTGAATTGTTATACCAATACTCGCCGTTCGCTTGGACGCCGGTATCCATGTAGTTCAGGTAGTAACGGCCACCGCGAACGCTGAGCACCGTGTTGACGCTGGGCAAGTAGTCGACCTGGCCGGTATAGCTCTGCTCCGGCTGGAAGTACCCGAGGGTAGCACTCGTGCGAGCATCTACCAGGCTACTGGTGCTGGTGTTTGGCGCATAGCCGTCAAGTGCGTAGATGGATCCGGTCATACTTTGCGGCGTATATAGCCATGTAAAGTTCATGCGCAAACGTTGCAAGGGCTCAATAGAAAGCTTATTGAACCAGTTCATCTGGCTGGCGCTGCGTTTCATATCGCCGTTACCGTCAGTGAAGTCGATATTCCGACGCTGGCGTGACCAGCGCGGGACAGCTTGGGTGAAGAAGAACACCTTGTCTTTGATGATGGGACCGGCCAGCGAGCCTCCGAACTCGTAGTTGTCGCTCTTCATCTTGCTGTCCTGGAAGTACTGGAAGGCGTCGAGCGTAGCCGGATCAATTTGCAGCCGCTTACTTTGTGCAGTGTTGAGCTTGTTTCCGGAATAGTAAAAGAGAAGGTCCCCGTGGAAGGCGTTGCCTCCCGACTTGGTCACTGCACTCACCACTCCACCCAGTGCTCCGCCATATTCGGCATCCAGGCCCGTCGTCTTCACCTGCACTTCCTGGATGTAATCGAAGGTTGCGCTCTGACGCGCCGAGCCATCAATCATGCTGTTGGTCGAAACGCCGTCAATGTAGTAGGAGTTCTCGGCCCCGCTGGAGCCGTTGATCTGAAAGCCGCCGTCGACGTAGCCGGTGTTCACCGATGGAGAGAAAATAGCCACTCCGGTGAAATCACGAGCCTTGGGTAGTGTGTTGAGTTCCTCGATCGTGACGTTGTGCGAAATCATCGTAGAGGATGTGTCAATCGCCAGCGCAGCTGCGCTGACTTCTACCATCTCCTGCACCGCGCCGACCTGCAAACCGACATCCACCGTCGTGGTCTGGCCGACGACCACCAGCACGTCCGGGACCTCACTGCGCGTGAATCCGGTCTTCTCAAACACGACCGAATAGCGGCCGGGCTCAAGGTTGGGGAGAGTATAGCTACCGTCGGCACGGCTACTCATCGTGAGTGAACGATTAGTAGCTCTATTGTTCACGGTAATCGTGACCCCAGGCAGCACAGCTTTGCTTGGGTCTCGCACAACACCAGCGATGGTACCGAATTGTTCCTGGGCAAATAAGGGCAGTGCTAAGGCACTAAGAAGGGCCACAAGAAACACTGGAATCAGGACTCGTTTGAGATGCATTCCGCCTCCCTTGGCGTCGAGCATGGGTCATGGGCGCGCGCACATGTCCTGGGACTGCGATCCAGAAAACTCTCTGGGGGTAGGAGAGAGCACGTCGCATTTTGCGTCCAGTCGAACGCCTCGGCGTCGACTTTTGACCATCCCAATAATCACTGGGGCGCCACGGAGACGCCGTGATGGGCAACACAAAATGGGAATAAACTGGGTTCCGTTTCCCGAGTTGGGACTCCTGCGGTTACCAGTGTTGCTTAGATGGAAGATGAATATCGACGCTAGGACGCGGGGAGGCTAAGAAAACTTACCGACACGGGCCGCGGCGGCTAGTGGCTTCCTGTAAAGGATGCAGCCCTTGTGAGTCTCGGACTGGAAGGGCACGTCGGCGGTCGGCAGCTTTTCTCCGTCGCCCAGCAGCAGGTAGCCGCCCGGCTCGAGGTAGAGATGCAGACGCTGGGTGAGGGCGATCCTCTGGGCGGTCGAAAATTGCGGCAAGACGTCCATGCAGAAGATGCAATCAAAACGCCCCAGGTAGGCGGGACGGGCCAGATTCATCTGCGTAAAAGTAATGAGATTGCGCAAGCGTGGCTTGGCCAGGAAGTGCTGGTCAACCCGCGCAAAGTGTGTGTGCAGTAGCGCGGGAGAAATCTGGGCAAGTTCCCGGTAGGAGTAGAGCCCGCGCTCGGCGAAGGTGAGCGCGCTCTGGCGAATGTCGCTCGCCAGGATATGAATGGTCCAGGCACCGCCGTACTCGTTCAGGTCATTGCAGACGGTCAATCCGATCGAGTAAGCCTCTTCCCCGGTGGAGCAGCCGGCACTCAGGATGCGCAGGCTTTGCCCGCTTTCGGTACCTTTGCGCACACGCAGGTCGGGAAGAACAACCTTCTCAAAGGTGGCGAAGGCGGCGGGATGGCGGAAGAAGCCCGTTTCACCGTCAAGCAATTGCTCGAGCAGGCGCTCACATTCGGTGTCGGATGCCTGCAGGCGGCCGATCAAGTCGGCCACCGAAGTCAGCCGCCGGGCTTGCAGGTAGTCCGTGACCTTGGCGATGAGCACGTCGTGCGGACTGTTCAGAAGAACTCCGGCCTGGCGTTCGAGGAGCAAGCGTAGTTCCGAAAGCTCGTGATCGAGCACGAGGCGGAGGGGGCCTTTTTGTCCCCGGTTCGAGCGTCCGGAATGGAAGCTGGTGTTCATCGCAATCTCTGAGAGCGGACTTTCCGTAGCGCGGCCCCTGGTGCTGCTTTCCTTGGGGGAGGTTCGCGGTTTGAGGGAGGGCGTGGCGCCGCGATGATACGAATTACTGGTGCACGTCTTACGGACGGACCGCTGCCATTTGTGGTTTTCGCTTTTGCTCCTTTATTGCTTGTTGTTCGACAAAGGTCAGCTCTTTTTCGAGGGAGGAGAAGCGCTGCAGGATCTCGTGCATCCGCATCGACATATTGCGCATGGTGTCGATCTGCGAGCGCACTCCCGCCGAGAATGCTCCCGGCTCGAGCAAGAGCAGTTCCGAATTGCCCAGAACCGAAGTCAGGGCGTTATTGAGCGAGTGCCGCATCTCGATCATGTACTGGCCGAGCGTGGCATGACGCTGGAGCAGGGCGCTGACCTGTTCGGCGCGATCGGCGCGATGGAGGGCGTCCACACGGCGCAGTGCCTCCCCTGCCAGCAGGACTACAAAGTCGGGCCAGCCATCATGACGAGTGACCGCCAGCGCGCGCGGAGATTCCCGGCGCACGCTCAGCGTGATTTCGGACGTGCCGCACACCAGAATTACGGGCTGGCCGGCGGCTTCCAACAAGCGGCGCACTGCAAGGTGCGAGTCGGCGACCGCCACATCGATGACCGCCAGATCGAAACTTTCAGGATTGACAGCGGGCACGACTTGGCTGCCCAGCACGGTGAAGGCGGGCACTACGCGCTCGCTTTGCCAGCGGCCGGAAATCTGACCCGCAAAATCGGGCTGGTCGGAGATGATGCCAATCTTCTTCTGGTTCACGGTAAGCATCGTCGGTATCGTCAGTTGCCGTCTCCGTCGGGATTCCGCTCATCGGTGGAAACTTCAAATTCCGGGGTCGGGTCAGGATTCGCGTTGAATTTCGCCGGCGCAGAAGCTCCCGCGCCGGCACGCGCCGCCAGGGGTGCCGGGTTGGCTGACTTTGCGGCAACTCCCGGCGTTTTCTTTGGGGAGGCGGTTTTCGCCTTGGCTTGGGCAGCGCCTCGACCCAGGGCGTCATCGATAGCCGCCCGTAGATCAACCAGCATACGCAGCGGCTGGCCCGAGGAGTATTCGGCCTGGAACATCACTTTCCAGGACTGGCAGATCATGCGCAGGCGCAAGATGGGCTCTTCGGCGGAGAATTGCGCGCGCCGGCAGTCAATGGTCGTGACCCCCCGCTGTTCGAGTTCGCGCAGGCCGTCGAAAATCGCGTTCAGGTCCTGATGCATCAGGCGGAAGAACACGCGCCGCATCAGGAAACTGAAGCGCGCGAAAGCAATCATGGCGACCGGAAGGAAATAATTCTCGCCACTCTGCACCTTGAACTTGCGGCCCTGCTCAAGAATCCCGCTATGCAGCAGTTCGTTGAGGGTGCGGGCCTTCTGCGCCGACTGCAACACGTTCTCGAGCGGCTTCAGCCAGACGGGAATCGTGGTGTCGACCGTGCCCAGCACCGGGGTCAAAGTCTTGGCCACGTATTCGATCGTGACCGAGGCGTCTTCCAGGCGCGAGGGCGCCGCCAGCGAGAACAGCTGCACAATCAGGAAATCGATCTTGTCGCGATCCGAAGGAGATTTTTCGTCCTTGTGCAGGTGATGGAGCAGCAGCGTCTGCAGCAACTGGGGCGTGACCATGGTGGTGGTCTGCAGGAACTGACGCAGTTGATGGATCTGGATGCGCTCATCCATATCGTCCAGCCATTGCCGGGCTTGCTCGACCGATTCCTGCGGCGGTTGCTCGACGCCGGTTTCCAGATCGTTACAGGGCGTCAGGTCGATGACGAACTCGCGCGCCAGCGCGGAGTAGGTCGGATAAAGGATGCGAGCGGCATTCCACTCGGAACTGAGTTGGCTCAAATCAGTCATGGTTTCCGAATCCGGTTTGGAACAGGCAAATTGAAATAGAGACGGGGAGGGAGGGAGGGCCGAAAGGTTTACGCAGCCATCGGGCTAGACGCGCCAGCACGACCAACGGCGTGGAAGATTCGACAGCATGGGCCAGTTTTCCCAAGGTGAACCTCGAAAGGCGGTGACCGGCTCCCCTCTTCCCGGTTTGAAAGAGTTGTGCGGGAGCCTTCGGTCCGCTTGCTACAGATATCCTGTATGCACGGGTGAAACCAAAGCAAAAACCGGAAGTACGCGGAGATAAGTTGCTGAAAACGTAAGGGAATAGTAGGAAGGGGCAATAATAAGTAAAGCCGCCAGTCTCGCGTCGCTGTCTCACAGTGAGACATTTGTCTCAGGATTTCTTGAACTATCGAGGATTTCTTAACCACAGAGGACACAGGGGACGCGGAGGACAACGACCTTGAAATCCTCGGCGTGTCTCTGTGTCCTCAGTGGTTAAGGTTTTTTCATTTACTGCAGCGCCGCGCTCGAGACCGCGTGGGTGCGGCCACCTATGTTGTAACGCTTTAGTTTGCGATACAGGGTTGCGCGACTGATGCCAAGCATTTTTCCGGCCAGGGCTTTGTCGCCTTTGACCTGTTCAAAGACTCTTTCAATGGTCGTGCGCTCTATGTCTTCGAGATCGGTGGTGGACAGCCCTGAGCCGGCGCGGATCTCGTCGATTTCCGGAGCCTGCGCTGCGGACGCGATGGCAGGAGGCAGATCATCAACCTCGAGAAGCTGCTGATCTCCAAGAGCGACGGCGCGTTCCACGCAATTTTCCAGTTCGCGCACATTGCCCGGCCAGTCGTACTGCAACAGGCACTTCATGGCAGCGTTCGACACCTGAACGCTGCGGCCCGGGACACAGCGCTCGAGGAACCAATGCGCCAGCATCGGAATGTCGGAGCGGCGCTCGCGCAGAGCGGGTACGTGCACGGTTACGACGTTCAAGCGGAAGTAAAGGTCCTTGCGGAAGGTACCAGCACGATATTCCTGTTCGAGATCCCGGTTGGTGGCGGCGATTACGCGAACGTCCACGCGCGCGCGCTGATTGCTGCCCACCGGGCGTATTTCCTTTTCCTGCAAAACGCGCAGTAGCTTGGCTTGCATTTCGAGCGGAAGTTCTCCGATTTCGTCGAGAAAGATAGTACCGCCGTCGGCCGACTGGAACAGGCCGGTTCTGGACTTCAGGGCTCCGGTGAACGCGCCTTTTTCATAGCCGAACAATTCGCTCTCGATCAGCGTGGGGACGAGCGAACCGCAGTCGACCGCAACGAATGGGCGATTGGCGAAGGAGCCGCGGAAGTGGATGGCACGGGCGACCAACTCTTTGCCTGTGCCGCTTTCGCCTGTGATGAGGACAGGAGTGCGCGTGTCTTTCAGGCGGGACACCATGCGCAGAACATCCTGAATTTTCGCCGAGGAGCCGACGATGCCGTGCAGTTGGGTTTCGGTGTCCATGCGATCGCGCAGAAACTGGTTTTCCTCCACCAGGCGGACTTTTTCCGCCATGCGGCGCAGGAACAGGCGCAGTTCTTCCAGCGGGGAGAAGGGTTTGGCGATGTAATCGTAGGCGCCGAGTTTCATGGCCTGCACGGCGGTTTCCACCGATCCGTGGCCGGTCATGACCGCTACCTCGGTGCGCGGCAACATCTTCTTCACTTTTTCCAAAAACTCGAGTCCCGACATGTGGGGCATCACCATGTCGGTGAGGATCATGTGCGCGGGCTGCTCCTCGAGCAGGGCCAGAGCGGTTTCCCCGCTAGCCGCCTCCAAACAGACAAATCCCAGGGCCTCACCTACGGTGACGCACAAACGGCGAATGCTTTGTTCGTCATCAACAATCAATAACCGGATTCGAAGGTCTTCACTCACAGCGCTTTCCCCATGGTCTTTTCAACGACCGAGATGAATTGCTGCACCCGGAAAGGCTTCTCCACGCAGGGAGCGCCGGTACGGCGCAGGGTTTCGACGGTTTGCTCGTTGGCAATGTCGCCGGTGATGAATACGAGCCTCGAAGCCAGTTCCGGACGATGGGCAGCAATCCAGGCGTGCACGTCGGCGCCGTTGACGCCGCCGGGTGTCACCATGTCGGAAACGACCCCGAGAAATTCTCCTGACTCCAGCATTTGCAGGCCCTCCGCGCCGGATTTTGCGCCGACGACCTGGTAGCCGCTGCGCTCCAGCGTGGCCGAGACGTAAGCCATGACCGCCGGCTCGTCTTCGATTAAAAGGATGGGCAAAGGTTCAGGCTTCATGGCTGGCAGACTCATCGTTGTAGAACTCCCGCGGCCACACCTTTGGAGGCCGACTCAGAAAGGCTGGGGAGGCGAACGATAAATGTCGCCCCCTGGGTTCCAGAATTGTTGTGGCACAGGATTTCGCCGCCGTGTTCGCGCACGATGCCATAGCAGATGCTCAGGCCCAGGCCAGTTCCCTTCCCCACTTCTTTGGTGGTGAAGAACGGATCGAAGATGCGGTCGGGATGGCTGATGCCATGCCCGTTATCGCGGAAAGAAACCTCGACGTAGGTACCGAGGTTGGCGGTCATGATTTCGATGCGGGCGGGACGGCCAGTTTCGCGCACGGCATCGTAGGCGTTGTTCATGATGTTGAGAAAGACCTGCTGCAGCTGGTGGGAATCGCCCACTACCTGGGGCAGGCTCTCATCGAAGTGCTCGACGATCTCGACGCCGTGGCTATTGAAATCGTAGGCCCGCAATTGAATGGTGCGCAGCAGGATGCCGTTGAGCTGGACGGGCTTGCGCTGGGGCGGCATCTGGCGGGCGAAGCTGAGCAGGTTCTGCACAATCTGCTTGGTGCGCTGCGCTTCCTGCAGGATGACGCGCAGATCCTTGCGGGCAGATTCGGGCGTGTCCTGATTCTCGATAAGCAGATCGGCGAAGCCCAGGATGGCGGTCAGCGGGTTGTTCACTTCGTGGGCCACGCCGGAAACTAACTGCCCTACGGCGGCCATCTTCTCCGCATGCATCAACTTGGACTGCAGCATGGCGGAGTCAGTGATGTCGGTCATCACGACCACGATGCTGGTCACGATGCCCTGGTCATCGCGCATGGGGCTCAGGTTTACGGAGAACTGGCCCACCCGGCCATCGCCGCGCAGAACCTGCAGGTCGAGGTTATCGACCGGGTGGCCGGAGAGGGTTGAGTTGAGCGCGTCGGCCAGCACGGGACGGCGGGTGGGCGAAACCAGATCGGCCAGCGGGCACCCCACCAGCTGCGTTTGCTCGTAGCCTGCGTCGTACCAGCGGCGATTGGCGTAGCTGATCAGTCCGGCGGTGTCGACCACCAGGATCAGGCTCTGCGTGTTGTTCAGAATCTTCTCGGAGAAGTCACGCGCGTGCTGCAATTCCGACTGGTAGGTCTTCAGGCCGGTGATGTCGAGCATGAGGCCGCGATATTGCAGAACCTGTCCGTGAGCGTCGGGGACGGCAAAGGCGTTGATCAGCACATGGATAGCGCTGCCATCCTTGCGGCGCAGAACTTCTTCGTGATTGCGCAGCACCCCGTGTTGCTGCATGACCATATTCAGTCGGCGCAAGCGGTCGGGCGAGCTGTAGAGCTGGCTCGGGATGTCGATTTTGAGAAGCTCTTCGCGGTCGTTGTAGCCGAGCATGCGGACCAGCGCGTCGTTCACTTCGATGAAGTGCCCGTCCGGGACCGCGAAGAAGAGACCTTCCTGGATGTTGTCGAACAGCTCGCGGTAGCGTCGTTCGGCTTCGCGGCGGTCGGTGATGTCCTTTAATACGTGGATGGTGTGCTGGCCTTCGCCCGCCGAGGCGTGAATGCGCGAAGTGGAAACCAGGTACATGCGTTCGAGCACCTGGTGGACGTACTCGTCGGGACCGTCGATCGGGTTACGGCAGAAGGGGCACCCGGGGGCGGGACGGTCGCTGGCGAGCGAAACCAGGGCGCGCATGTTAACGCCGATCAGTTCGCTGGGCGGCACTCCGATGAACTCCGCCAGGGAGCGATTGACGCGCAGAACATCCTGGGACTCATCGTGCACGACGATGAAGTCGGTGATGGCGTCGAAAATTTCCATCCAGTGGCGGTTGGCCTTATCCATCCGCGTGAAGAGGCGGGCGTTTTCGAGGGCAACCGACGCGTGACTGGCAATGGCGTGCAGTAATTGTTCGTCGGCCCGGGTGAGGGGCTTGCCGCGACCGGCAAGGCACAACACGCCGACCGATTCTTCGCCGGATCCGCTGAGCCGCAGGATCGAACAATCTCTCCACTCGAGAGCGGCCGCCAGGGCAGTGCCGAGAAGTTCCGCAGCGGGGCCGGAGTACAGGCGCTCGGGATGTTGGGCCAGCGATTCGGAGAGGGCGTGAGTAAGACGCCGTTCCAGGCTGCGATCGGAAAGCTGGGCGCGCGACGAGTCGTACAGAACGGTGGATGCGAGACTGCCCTCCTCAAACAGGGCCAAGGCGGAAGCCCTGGCGCCCGACAGTTCCGCAGCGCGGAGCAGGAAGCGGCGGTTGAAGTCGGGCAGGTGCACCAGGCTGCTGAGCTCGAACGACAAACCCATCAGCGCTTCGGCGTGTTTGCGGTGCTGCTCGGAAAGATGCAGGTTACGCATCACCTCAAGCGCGACCGATACCTGGGCGGCGAGCGCGCGCGCCCGGCGGACATCTTCCTCGGAGATGCCGGCATGGTCGAGGCGATCGAGCACTCCGAACATGCCGAGGACCTCACCGTCGGAGCCCAGCAGGGGGACGGCAAGGATCTGCTTGATCACGAACTCCGCGATGGCCTGCGCATTGGAGCCGGGAAGCTTGCTGGCGTCATCGGTCCAGAAGGCCTCCTTGGCGGTCAGCGCTTTGGTGGCGATGCCTTCGGGAAACGTAAGGTCGACATGGCGGGCTTCGCCTTTCTCGGCACCCAACCGGACGCGGAACTTGCCGTCTTCCAACAGGCCGATGAAGCAGCGCCCGAAGCCGAGGAAGTCGGCCGCGCGCACAACGAAGGCTTCCAGGAACTTTTCCAGATTGCCGACCGAGCGCAACTCCGAAGAAATTTCCAGAAGCTGATGGAGTTCGTGGGCCTGGTTGCGTGCGGTTGCGTAGAGCTCGGCGTTGGCTACGGCCACGGCGCCGAAGCCGGCCACCGCCGAAACCAACGATCGCTCATCGTTGGTGAAGATGCCGTCGGGGCGCGGATAGACGAGAATGGCGCCTTGCGTACGCGAGGTGCGGAAGGGCGCGGCCAGAAGCATGCCAGCGGGCACCAGATCTCCGAGAGCATGCGAGGCAGGATCGATGGAGACGGTGATCGGTTCACCGGCGGAAACAGCGCGGGAGGCGACGTCGGCCGCAAAGCGTAACGCGGTGCGGTCGTGCCGGGCGCGCGCGGAATTGCCCAGCTGGGCGGTCTCGGCGGCGATGCCGCGCAATTCGAATGGTCCCTCGTGGCGCATAAAGACGCAGACCAGGCGCGCGCGCAACAGGACGCGGATGCGATCCGCCAGCGCTTCGATCACGGCAGCGACGTCCGGATTGCCGTGCAGAGCGTGCGCGACTTCGGCCAGAATTTCGGCACGGCGATGGTCTTCGCGGGAAACCTCGGTCAGGCGCCGTGCTTCCAAGAGGCTGCCCAGTTGGCCGGCAACGATGGTTGCTTTCGCGGCGAGGTCCTCATTGAAGAAGCCCGGTTCGGAATCGTGGATGAAAGCCACGGCGCCCAGAACCTCGTTCGAAACGACTAAGGGTGCGGCCATGATGGCGAGCGCGCGGAACTCGAAGGCGCGGGGATAGCGAGCGGAGTCAAGGAAATTGACGAAGATCGTACGCCGGCGACGAATCGCTTCGCCGGAAACGGCGCTCTCGGAGGCCTTCAGGCGGAGTCCACGAAAGCTTTCTGCCATGAGACCGTCGGCCTCGGCTCCGACCATCTCGTCAGGGGAGAGACATTGCCAGAAGTAGACGCCGCTCACCTGGAAGAAGTCACGGGTCTCCTGACAAAACAGGCGAATGAGAGCGGCGACATCGGTGCCTTGCGCGGCAGCGGCGGAGAAGCGCAAGAGCAGCTTCTGAAAACCTTCGTCGGACCTGGGGTTTGGCCCCTGGACGAGCGTCGTGTCTCCCGCGCGCATGGTTAGAAAAACACCGCCTGGACCCTTCCCTGCGTTCCCAAGTTATTTAGATATAAGGGGAAAGTATCTTGCAATCTCAATTTGAGTCAAGTGAATAAGGGCAAAGGTGTCGATCTGTGAAATCCCACGTCTGGGGAGTGTCTTCAAATCTCAGCCTGAGAAACCGGGGTTGGGAGGGGCAGGAGATGAGACGGTTCTAACTTGTCACAGCGAGTCGACAGGTCATCACCAACGGTACATTCCCTTCTGGCACAGCGACTTATCACGGTCACCAAAGTAACGTTCCGAACGATAAAGCTGGCACGGGCTTTGCAGTTCCCGGGGTAGGATTTTTGCACGGAGGACTTGTGTCTCGACAACAACTACAACGCTGGCTGGCGGGAGCCGTAATCTCAGGCGTCGCCGCTCTGTGCCTTTTGTATCCGCTGCCGGGGCGGGCGCAGCAGGAGGAGATCACGCGCAAAGTGAAGACCAAGGTAGCGCCGAGTTATCCGGAACTGGCGCGTCGCATGGCGATCTCAGGTGTGGTCAAAGTTCAGGTCGTGGTCGCGCCCAACGGGGCCGTGAAGAGCACGAAAGTTGTGGGCGGGCACCCGTTGCTCGTCAACGCCGCGGTCGATGCGGTCAAGAAATGGCGGTTCGATGCCGCCTCGGAAGAAACCACGGGAGTCGTGGAGTTCAAGTTCGATCCGAATGTTGCCACTCAGTAGGCCGGGGCGGCGGCGCCTGCGCACGATTGGTACGCAGGCGGGTTCGAGGCCAGCGAGGGAGATACAGCGATGACGCTGCGCAACAGACTTTACATGAGCTTTGGCGCCGTCCTGGTGATGGTGCTGGTCATGTTCTTCGTCAACTGGAGAGCGGTCAGCCGGGAGCACGAGGCGAAGAAGGCGGCGTCCACGTCGCTGCAGTTGGCGGAAGCGACCGACGCGGTGAAGTTTCAGATGATGCAGAACCGCCTTTACCTCAGCAACTACCTCCTGAGCGGCGATACCCGCGAAGTGGACCGGATGAATGAGGGCATCCGGCTGCTGAGCGACAAACTGGACAAGACGCAGGCCCTGGCGGCGTCGGACCAGCAAAAGACGGCACTCGAGAAAGTGCAGCAGCTGGAGCAGAGCTGGGCCAAGGAATTTGCCCAGCCCCTGGTCGATAAGCGCAGAGACGTGGACAGCGGGAACGCGACCGTCGCAGAACTGCAAATCTTTTATTTGCAGAAAGACGCATCGTCCTGGGTCAAGAACTCCACGGAATTTCTGGACGCGGCTGACAAAGAAAACAAAAAGATCGTCGAGGAGCGCCGGGCTTCGGACGAAAAAGCCGCGACCGGCACCATTGTGGCGTCGTTTTTCAGTGTAATCGTGGCCCTGGCCGTGGGCATCGGCATCGCGTTCCGTACGTCGCGTTCGATCACCGAACCGCTCTCGAAGTTGATGACGGTGGCGCACAAGATCGGCAATACCGGCGATCTGGACCACAACGTCGTCATCGATACGGAGCGCCAGGACGAGATCGGTGAGCTCGCGCGGACCTTTGCCAACATGGTTACCTATCTCAAGGAGATGGCCACAGTTTCCGAAGCCATCGCCAATGGCGACCTGATGGTCGAAGTCGAACCGCGCTCGAAGCAGGACACCCTGGGCCACGCCTTCCAGCAGATGGTGGAGAGCTTGCGAGGCCTGGTACGCAGCGTGCGCGATCTGGCTTCGCAGGTGGCCAGCGCTTCCAGCCAGGTGGCCGGGGCGTCGGACGAATCGGCCAAGATCAGCCTGCAGGGCTCCTCGGCCATCGACGAAGTCACCAGCACCATGCACGAGATGAGCGTCAACGTGCAGAACATGGTCAAGAGCACGCAGACCCAGGCGTCCAGCGTGAGCGAGACCTCGGCTTCCATCGACCAGATGGTGGCTTCGATCCAACGCGTGGCCGACACCGCCAAGGTGCTGCTGGATATCTCCAACCGGTCGCGCGAAGAAGTCCACAGCGGCATCACTACCATGGACAAGGCGACCGAAGGCCTGAACAAGATCAACAACACCATCCGCTCGTCGGGCTCGATTATCGACGCGCTCGGGCAGCGCGCCGACGACATCGGCAAGATCATCGAGGTCATCGACGACCTGGCCGAACAGACCAATCTGCTGGCTTTAAACGCCGCCATCGAAGCGGCGCGCGCGGGCGAGCACGGACTGGGATTCGCGGTGGTGGCGGATGAAGTGCGCAAGCTCGCGGAAAAGTCGGCGCAGTCGACCAAGGAAATTTCCGAACTGATTCAGAGCATCCAGAAAGAAGCCCGCAAAGCGGTCGAGAACATGGACGAGAGCACGACCATCGTCAACGAAGGCCTGGAGCTGGGCGGAGAACTGAACGGGGCGCTGCGCAAGATTTCGAATGTGGTCACCGAGGTCTACAAGTTCGCGCAGGAGATCGGCGCGGCCACCAACGAGCAGTCGCACGGGTCTTCGCAGATCGCGCGGGCCACGACGCGCCTGAACGAAATCACGCACGAAATCAACTCGGCGGTCGAGGAGCAGGCATCGGGCGCGCAAGCGGTCGTGAAGGCCATGGAACGCATGCGCGAATTAATCCAGCAGAGCACTTCGGGATCGACCGAACTGGCGGCATCGGCGGAGCAGATGTCGAAGATGTCGCGCGAGCTGCTGGATGCGCTGGAGCGCGTGGCGGGCCGCACGGGCGATGTCGATCACGGGCGCAGCAACGATCGCAGTTCCAAGGTCGCGCGGCGCGCAACCGCGGGAGCTTAAACGATGAGCGTCGAGCGGCAAACTAACCGCGAACTGCAGATCGTCGGCTTCCAGGTGGGCAACGAGACTTATGGCGTGCCCATTACGGCGCTGCACGAAATCGTGCGGGTGCCGGAAATCACGGCCGTGCCCGACGCGCCGGAATATATGGAGGGCGTGATCAACCTGCGCGGCAAGATCGTGTCGGTCATCGATCTGCGCAAGCGCTTCGGAATCAAGGAAACGGGATTGGGCCGCAGGAACCGCATCCTGGTGGTGGAATTCAACGGGCGGCTGTCAGGCCTGATCGTGGACGCGGCGTCGGAAGTCCTGAAGATTTCCGCCGCTGACATTGAACCGCCGCCGGCTGTCCTGCAGGAAGGCGGAATGAGCTGCGTGACGGGGCTCGGCAAGTACCAGGGGCGGCTGATCATGCTGCTGGATACGACCAAACTTCTGGAGTTCGGCAGCGTCAAGGCACAAAAAGCTGCGGCCGAGGCTAAGCCGGCGGCGACTTCGAAAACGGAGGTCCTCGGCGCGGCTGCCCGCTAGGCAGTCCTGGACCGATACTGCATGGGGACATCAGGGGCAGCACCGGCACCCGCGCTGACCGAAGCGGAACTGAAACTTCTGCAGGCGCTCATTTACCAGGAGTGCGGCATGCACTTCGACGAGCGCCGCACGCATTTCCTGCAGGACCGGCTGCTGCGCCGCCTGAGGGAATGCCAGGTGGATTCGTTTTACAGCTATTACCGGCTGCTGATCAGCGATGCCGGGCGCGGAGAACTCGCGCAGCTGCTTGAGAATCTCACCGTCAACGAGACCAGCTTCTTTCGCAACCGCGCGCAACTCGATCTGTTTCACAAGTACGTTCTGGAAGATCTTCTGCACCGCAAACAGGAGCGCCGGGATTTCTCGTTGCGGTTCTGGAGCGCGGGCTGCTCGACCGGGCAGGAAGCCTACACCATGGCCATGCAGGTAGCGGACGCGCTGGCGTATTACTACATGCGCAATCCCCTGCCGGTGGAATCGCCATCCCCCAAGCCGCTGATTCCGCCGCCCTGGAAAGTGGAAATCCTGGCCAGCGACATCAGCTACTCGGTGCTGCGCGCCGGGCAGGAAGGCGCTTACAACGAACATCAGATGGCGACGGTCGATTACAACTACCGGCTGCGCTACTTCGACAAGGTGGGAGACCGCTACTCGGTCAAGAAAGCGCTCAAGGAAGTCGTTCACTTCGACTTCCATAACCTGAAGACTGAATATCTGCCTCAGCGGAATGACGTCATTTTCTGCCGGAACGTCATGATGTACTTCGACGAGGCCGAGCAGAAACGGCTGATCAACAAGTTCTACCGCTGCCTGAATCCAGACGGCTACCTGTTCGTGGGACATGCGGAGAGCCTGCTTGGGCTGACCGATAAATTCCAGATGGTGCACCGTAACAGCGGGACGGCCTACCAGCGCGTGGAGGTGAAGCTATGAGCCAGCCTGACGAGCGCATGGTGGAACTCCGCGAACTCTTCTTCGAGAGCGCGCAGGAACTCCTGCAGAGCTTGAATGAGGAGGCGCTGAAGCTCGAAAAACATCCGGGCGATTCGGAAATCGTGCGCAGCCTGCGGCGGATCGTGCATACGCTGAAAGGCGACGCGGCGGCCTGCGGCTATCGCGAACTGAGCGAAGTGGCGCATGAACTGGAAGATGCTTTCGCGCTGGAATCGGCAGCCGCGCATGCGACCCTGGCGGAAGTGGCTTTCACAGCAGCGGACTTGTTCGCGGCCATGCTGGCGGCCTATCGCAAGCACACCAAGCTGCCGGCGCGGGATGCGCTGCGCAAGATGGTGAAGAAGCTGAGCGCGGAGCCGGGAACCAGGCGAGGCCCCAAAAAGAGAGCTACGGTGAGCGCCCAAGCCCTGGGGTGGACCGAATACGAGAAGCTCGCGGTCCAGAAGGCGCAGGAAGACGGCAACTACGTGTACCACGTGCAGGCGCAGATCGACCCGCACTGCGCGATGCCGATTGCGGGACGGCAACTTGTCCAGAATGCGCTGGCGGGAATGGGAGAAGTGCTCGCCACACGTCCGGAAGCGGGATCACCGGCAGCCACCAAGCAAGTGGAATTCCTGGTCGCTACCCCGAAGACGGCCGAGGAGATTTCCGCTAAGTGCCAGATTCCAACCATCGTAGCCAGCGTCAAGACCGATTTGTTACCGGGCGAGATTGCTACGGCTGCTGAAGCCGCGAAGCACCCGGTCAAGACTGCCGAAGTGGACGTCACGGCGGCGCCCGAAACTCACCTTCTGCAGGAACCGCATCTGTCTCGGGAAATTCACGAGAGCACTGTCGAACACTTGCCGCAGGCTCATACCACGCTGGCGGAAAACATCTTGCGCGTGGATGCCGAGCGAATCGATAGCGTGTTGAATCTGGTGGGCGAACTGATTATCGGCAAGTCGATGCTGCAGCAGGTTCTGAACGAATTCACGCGGATCTATCCCAAGGATGCGCTGCGTGGACGGCTGGCGGATGCGATGGGCTTCCAGGCGCGCGTGCTGAACGACCTGCAGCGCTCGGTGATGAAGATTCGCATGGTGCCGGTGGAGCAGTTGTTCCGGCGCTTCCCGCGCATGGTGCGGGACGTGGCATTGCAGTGCGGCAAGGACGTCGAGTTGGTGGTCAGCGGGCAGGACACGGATCTGGACAAGAGCATTCTGGATGCGATTGCCGAACCTCTGACCCACCTGGTGCGCAACGCGATCGGGCACGGCTTCGAACCGGCCGAGGAGCGCAAGAAGGCGGGCAAATCCCCGCAGGGTACGCTGCGTCTGAGCGCGTATCACCAGGGGAATCAGGTGATCGTCGAAGTGAGCGATGACGGCCGCGGCATGGACGCGCAGAGGATTAAGGCGAAAGCCATCGAGCTGGGTCTGGTCACGAAAGAGGACGCGGCCCGCCTGAATGAGGCCGAGATTTTTGAGTTTGTCTTCCGCCCTGGATTCAGCACGGCGGAACAGGTCACGGAAGTGTCCGGGCGCGGGGTCGGGATGGACGTGGTGCAAAGCGTTCTACACCGTCTGAAAGGGAGCATCCACATTGAGACGCACCCGGGTCAGGGCACTACGTTCCGGCTGAAGTTGCCGCTCACGCTCGCCATCATCAAGGCGCTGCTGTTCCAGGTGCAGCACCGGCTGTACGCGATCCCGCTGAATTCGGTGGTCGAAATCGCGCGCACGCGGGAAGCGGAAGTCCATCAAGTCGATCACTGTGAAGTGCTGCAGTTGCGCAACCAGGTGCTGCCGCTGGTGCGGCTGGGCCGGCCGCGAGCGGGCGGTCCGGATGGGGCGAACGTCAAGCTTTTTGTGCTGGTCATCAGCGTGGGGGAGAGGAAGTTCGGGCTCATTGTGGATGAGCTGGAAGGCGAGGAAGAGTTGGTCATCAAGGCGTTGGACGACCATGCAGTCTCAACCGATCTGGTCAGCGGGGCGTCAATTCTGGGAGACGGGCGGGTTGTACTCATACTGAACTTATCTGCAGTGGTGGATCATTTTGCGCGCACGCGGCCGGGCGAAGCCGGAGCGGTGGCCTCCGGCCTGCTCCTTTCGCACGCAGACCGGGCGCGGTTAAGCCAGGGAGCGGCGGGAGGACAAGCATGACGACTCCTCGCGTCCGCGTTCTGGTGGTCGACGATTCGGCACTCATGCGGAAGCTGATTCCGCAGATTCTCGAGCGCGATAGCTCGATCGAGGTAGTGGGCACGGCCATGGATGGCAACTTCGGTCTCAAGAAGATCGAGGAACTGAAGCCGCAGGTGGTCACGCTCGACCTCGAGATGCCGGGCATGAACGGGATCGACATGCTGCGGCAGGTGATGCGGAAGTTGTATCCGGTGCCGGTGATTGTGGTCAGTTCGCACAGCACGGAAGGTGCGTCGATCACGCTGAAGGCTCTGGGCTTTGGCGCGTTTGATTTCGTGGCCAAGCCCAAAGATGTTTCGACGCGCATGCCGGAGATCGCGTCCGAACTGATTTCCAAGATCAAGGCGGCCGCCAACAGCAAGAGCGTGACGCTGAAACCGCTGGCCAGCACCATGCAGTATGGCAAAGCGCCGGTGGCGTCGACCAAAGCGCCCACGAAGATTGTGGCCATCGGCGTTTCGACGGGCGGCCCGCACGCGTTGCAATATATGTTTTCGCAGCTGCCGGCAGATTTTCCCGGCAGCATCGTGGTCGTGCAGCACATGCCGGAGAACTTCACCGAGATGTTTGCCCGCCGGCTGGACGAAACTTGCGCGCTGCGTGTGAAAGAAGCACAGTCGGGCGACTTGCTGATGCCGGGCCGGGTGCTGATCTGCCCGGGAAGCCGTCACCTGAAAGTCAAGAAACTGCCGCTCGGCAATGTGGCCTTGCTCAGTGACGAACCGCGCATTCGAGGGCACCGGCCGTCGGCGGACATCCTGTTCCGCAGCGCGGCCGAAGAGTTCGGGCCGCAAACGGTGGCCGTCATCATGACGGGCATGGGCGACGACGGAGCCGAAGGCCTGGGAACGGTAAAGGCCGCGGGCGGAGTCACCATCGCGCAGAGCGAGGAATCCTGCGTGGTGTACGGGATGCCGAAGGCGGCGGTCGATCGCGGGTATGCCCTTCGGGTGGTGGGTTTGGAAGGCATGGCAAGCACGCTTATGTCTCTGTGCGCATCGGAAGCCGGGCGCGGAGACACGCAGTCTGGGCACGGCGCGGGCGGAAAAGGCGCAAGCGCCGGGCAAAACTAGGGTTATCTAGCCGGCGGAAGCGCCGCATGGTACGAAGGTAAGCAACAGGGAGGTCGTTATGGAGCAGTTTGCGCCAGTAAAACGCAGCAAGGACGGGCAGCCGGTCCGCTACCTGATCGTGGACGACTCGGTCTTTGCGCGCAAGAACCTGGCCCGCATGGTCGAGTCCTTTGGTGGACATCTGGCCGGCGAGGCGGGCGATGGCCTGACCGCCATCACCGAGTATGACCGGACGCATCCGGACATCGTGCTCATGGATATCACCATGCCGCAGATGGAAGGAATCGAAGCGGCGGAACGGATCGTGCAGTCGCATCCGGAAGCGCGCATCGTGATGGTGTCGTCGGTCGGCTACCAGGAAAACATTGTGGCCGCTTTGCAGCGGGGTGCGCGGCACTTCGTGCAGAAACCCGTGAAGCCGGAAGTGCTTTACGAAGTGATCAAGTACGTGCTGGGCGAAGACGGTGCGGTCGCGACTGCGGCCGGCGCGGGAGCCTAACGAAATGAAGATGGAGTTGATCCAGCCGTTCATCAACTCGGCGGACGCGGTCCTGGCACAGGGTCTGCAGTGCACGACTGCCGTGGGCAGCCTGAGCATGGAAGAGGAAGCATACCGCCGGAAGGGTGTAGCGGCCATGGTCTGGCTCACCGGGGATATTGAGGGGCGCATCATCATCGACCTCGACCCCGAAACAGCAGTGCGTGTAGCCGGCAAGATGGCGGGTGCGGATTTACCCGAATCCGAGTTGCTCGTGAAAGAGACGGCGTGCGAACTCGCGAACCAGATCATCGGCAATGCCATCACGGCGCTGAATGATCAGGGATTTCACTTCCGCGTGCACCCGCCGGTCATGCACGAATCCGCCGAGGGAATCAAGAGCAGCGAGGATACCGAAGCGCTGGTAATGTGCTTTGAGACGCCGGTCGGTAGCGTGTTCATGAATATCGCGCTCCGCTACAACCGGCGGCGTCACGCTGAGGCCGCCGCGGCGGGCCACTAAGACCCGGACTCATTTCAAGCGCACCTCCCGGTGCGCGCGGGCCTTCGTCCCTCGCAAGGTCCTGACCCCTCTTCGCAAATCAGTCCCAGCAATCCTTACCACAGAGGACACTGAGGATTTTCGGATTCCTGGCTACGTACCGGTCAGAACGAAGACGGGGTTTTGCCGGGGAGGCTCGCCGATCCCGGTCGCGTTCTCGCCGGATGGGCTTGTCTGCCCATTGGGATTGCTGACGGTGAATGTGCCGTTGCCCAGACCGGTGACCGTGAAGATTCCATTGTCGGCGGCGACCGACATGTTGGTGATGCTCACAACCAACCCGAGGAAGATCGACGTGCCGTTGTTCGCGTCGTAGGTGTAGGTATAGGTAGTGTCGGAACCGTTCTGCACCGCTGCGGTGATGTTCAGCAGTGTGGGCGCATAGGCGCTGCCTGGGGCGGGTACGGTCGCAAAGAAAACGTCGCCGGAAGTGTTGATGCTCCAGACTGCGCTGGCATCGCAACTGGAAACGTAGACACGCGAGCCGTCGATCGCGGTAGCAGTGGAAATCCGGAAGCGCGCGGCCGAGCAATTCGCGACCGGCGACACGGAGACTTGCGGCAAAGAGATGGCCTTGGTTACCTGGTTGGTCAGCGCGTCGATCACCGTGACCTGGGATTGGACGCAGGACGTCTGCTGGCAGTTGGCGGAAGTAGTGTCGAGGTAGTAGCTCGCGACGTAGGCCCGGGTGCCGTCAGGAAGGGCCGCGACGGACGTCGGGATGCAGCCGGTGGCTGGGCAAGGAGCAGCGCCTCCGCCCGGAATCGCGGCGGTCAAATCGATGGTAGCCAGCTGGGTCAGGGCGTCGGTGCTGGCGTCGTAGATGCCAACCTTGCCGTTCGTTGGGTTCGGAATGTACAGGCGGTTGCGGCGACTGTCGTAGTAGAGGAATTCTGCGCCCGCTCCCACGGGAACGGAACCAATAATGGCATCAGTGGGAAGCAGGGCATTAATTATGGTTACCGTCCCTGCATCATGACTCAGAACATAGACGCGCGCTCCATCGCTGCGTATTGCGGCCCATCGGGGCGAGGCGCCCACGGGAAGTGGCGGGAAGGCAGTTTTGTCAGCACTGGCGATCACGGTCACGTCGCCAGAATCACGATTTACCACGTAAAGCTTCTTGGGCAGACCAGTGGTTGATGGGTTGCTGGGCGTCTCCACCATGGCGATCGGGTGGGCGCCAACCGGAATCGTGTTGGTGATGGCATTTGAAGCGGTGTTGATGACATTGACGGTGCCGGTGCCAGAATTGGCAACGTACATGGTCCCGGTCTCAGTGCTCTCGACGAAGTCAGGAGCGGCGCCGCTGGCGAGATTGATCTCAACTGCATTTCCGGCCGTCGTCGTGCTTCCCGCAACCGCGAAGGAACTCACCGAGTCGGCGCCCTGGTTCGCGACCCAGACGCGGTTTCCGAGGACGACGGCGTGTACCGGCATGATTGCCACCTTGGTGACGAGCGCGGCCGAGTCGCCCGAGACATCGACCTGCATGCCCGTACCGGCGGTTAGGACGCCATTCTGGTTAACCGTGAAAGTGGAGTGGGAATTCTTCGGGTCGGGCGTGGGGACCGGTTGCGGAATGATGGTGGGGCGGTAAACGTCGCCACAGGAGATGCAGATCAGGAACAGGAACATCAAACCAGGCAATCGGCCCTTAGACACCAAATTCATCGGCACCCCACGGTGAACATTCATGAAGAATGAAGGCGTTAGGAGAATTGAACATTGTAATTGGGAAAGCGAGATTCTAGCTACTCGGGGCCTTTGGATTTAGTGGCGGGAGACGGGAGGCGGGTTGCCTTGGAGATCCACTTTCACGCGGCGGCCTCGGACTTACGCCCTCGGCGCGGATGTCGCCCCTGGCGGGGCTCGACGGCCATTGGCTCTTGTTCCCAGCGCTTACGCGCTGGGCTAATGAATGTCGCCGCTTCGCGACTCGGTGGGCAGCATTTTGGAAGGATCGTTGCAGCTGGGTAGTTTGGGCTTTGGGCTTCAAGTTTTGAGTTTTGAGTCTTGAGTTTCGGGCTTCGAGCTTCGAGCTTCGAGCTTCGAGCTTTGAGCGTCGCGTTCCTGATTTGAGTTGGTGTCTCGGCCTCTTATTTTATTTCTGCTTGGTGTTTCGAAGTTCGCGTATGTCGTCCTCGTGCTTTCCGGGGCAGTACAAGAATGGCAAAGACCGCGAATGATTCGCGGGAAGTTGCATTTCTTGAAACTGGAAACCCGAAACTCGAAACCTCTACCTCCCTCGGCGGGATTTCCCTCCAGCGGCTGCGGGTTCGGGAGCCGACTTGGTCGTGGCGGCGGGCTTCTTCTTCCCTTCCATTTCGGCCAGGCTTTGCTTCAGGGCTGCCATTAGATCTACGACTGGCGCCAGTTTCTTGGGCCGGTCGATTTCGACTACCTTGCCGCCTTCGAGTTTGGTCTCGATAAGCTTCTTCAAATTCTCCTGAAAGGTATCGTGATACTTTTCCGGGTCCCAGTCAGCGGCCAGGGCTTCAATCAACTGGTGGGCGACTTTGACTTCGGCGTCCTTGAGTTCGACGTCGGGAGCGCCAAAGCCTTCGACCTGGCGCACTTCTTCGGCGTAGTACATGGTGTGCAGCATCATCCCACCCTCGTGGGGACGAAGGAACACGGTGTACTCGCGATTGTGCATGGTGAGCTTCGCGATGGCGACGTACTCGCTTTCCTCGAGCGCTTTGGTCAGAAGGGCATAGGGACGGCGACCGGCCTCGTCGGGGACCATGTAGTACGAAGACTCGAAGTAGACTGGATCCACGTCACTGGTCTTGACGAATTCGAGGATTTCCATGGTCTTGGCGGTCTGCGGTTCGATTTTCTTGATTTCTTCGGGCTCGATGACGATGTACTCGTCTTTGCGGAACTCGTAGCCTTTGACGATCTCGCTGCGCTCGACCACTTTATTTTCAGCGGGACAGATGTATTGCTGCTTCACCCGCTGATGATCAGGGCGATGGAGCATGTTGAAAGAGATACCGCTGCTGCGGGCGCCCGAAAACAGGCGCACCGGCATCGAGATCAGCCCAAACGTCAGATATCCAGACCAAACGGAGGCCGCCATAAGTTCTCCCCGGAAGCTTCAGAAGGCGCCAGAGCCGCGCCCAGCGTCGAAAGTTTAACGCACGACTTTAGTTTTTGATGCATCAACTTGGCGGGGTAATCGAGAGAAAAAGCCCGAGCGCATGGGTTGGGCACAAATCGGGCCCAACCAGTGGTAGTTATCAGTTCGATTCCACCCGGTACGGGCTATGGGGAAGTTGCGACTGCGTGCTATGCACTTGACTTCATTGCACTTAACAACGCTTTCACCGGGATGGTGGGCGGATACCGGGTCGCGATTGGCCCTGATTGTGGCCATAACGGTGGCATTTGCCCTCCTTGGATGGCTTGTGCGAGGTGTCTCGCGCTCGGGGGCGCTGGCTGGAGCGGTGGTCTGCTTTGCGCTGCTGGCCAGCGTCGGCCCGGCGGCGTTTGCGGAATTGTTGGCGGTGTTCGCAGTGACATGGTTGGCGACGCGGTTTGGGCGGAAACGAAAGTTTCGGCTGGGGATCGCGGAGCGCAAGGAGGGGCGGACCGCTTCGCAGGTGCTGGCTAATACCGGAATGGCAGCGGCGTGCGGAGTTTGCTACTCGGCGTGGCACGCTCCGCTGATGTCGTTGGGCATGGCGGCTGCCTTGGCAGTGGCGGCGGCTGACACGGTCTCCAGCGAGTGTGGACAGGCCCTAAAGCGCGAGGCGCGGCTGATCACGACGTTCCAGGCGGTGCCGGCAGGGACGGACGGAGGAATCACGGTCGCGGGGACCGCGGCAGGGGCGGTGGCAGCGCTTCTGGTCAGCCTGGTTGGATGGCGCGTGGGGCTGCTTTCCCCGCGATGGATGTGGATTGCGGCAGTGGCGGGAGTGGTGGGCATGGTCATCGACAGCTTTCTCGGCGCGCTATTCGAACGGCGCGGATGGATTGGAAACGATAGTGTGAACTTCATCAGCACGGTGCTGGCGGCGGTGGCGGCGGCTGGGGTGGCGGGGTTGTAAGAAGTGTCGGGCTTTGGGTTTCGATCTTGGGCCTCGGCGACCGAGAGGAAAGCTAGCCGGGCTGGCGCTCGGCCGGACAGGCGAGGGCGCCTGTCCCTACGCGAGATGGGGCGGTCCGACGGCCCCACCGGCTGGTCATGGCCGTTGGTACCTTGAGCAGTTGGTTACTGACAGGCGACAATTTCTGTGTCACCTCCCTCCTGAAATTCAAGTTTGTTGGGCTCACCCGGTGGTTGAAATGGGTGTCGACCGGTCGGCGGGATTTTCGGGCGGGGACCATGTTTTCCCAAAACTTTATTTCTTAGCGCAGTCTTTTCGATCGACGTTTTAGTAAGGAAGCGATGAGGATCAAGACGTTAGTGATCGGTTACGCTCTGGCTCTGGCGCTGCTGTTGTTTGCGCAGCGCCGTCCGGACGCAATTCCCGCGGGAAATTTTTCGGGAGTCGTGGACCTCACGCATCCGATGGGGCACGGAGACCTGCCCAGCATTCATGACCACTCGCCGGTTCGTTCTGCGGGACTGGTGCAGAGGGATGGACTGCGGCGGGTTTCGGCCTCGAGCTCCAGCAATACCAATATCGATTCTCCGGCGCGGCTGGTGCGCGGCATGTGGACGGTGGACCAGATTCCGCCGGAGCGTCTGATTGCGCCCCTGACCGTGCTTGATGTGACGACGCAAGCACGACGTAATGCGGACTACGAAGTGTCGGTTGAAGACATCGCGCAGTGGGAGCAGATGCACGGAGAGATTCCTGCGGGAGCAGTGGTCGTGGCCCGCACGGGATGGGGAGTACGGTGGGCCTCGCCCAAGGAGTATCGCAACACCGACAAGAAAGGCGTCATGCATTTTCCCGGATACTCACGAGACGCGGCGCGCTTCCTGGTCGAGGGCCGCGCCGTTCTGGCGCTAGGCATCGACACGCTGAGCGTCGATCCGGGATCGTCACGCACCATGGCTGTGCACGAGTACACGCTGGCACACAGCGTTTACCACCTGGAAAACGTTGCCAATCTCGAACGGGTGCCCGACGCGGGAGCCGTGGTAGTCGTGGCTCCGATGAAATTGGAAGGCGAAGTCGACGGCCCGGTACGCATTCTTGCGCTGACGCGCCGTTAGTACAGTAATGTCCTTCCGGCGAGTTTGAAGGTTACGCATCCTGGCATAGAATCAAGCCATCGTTCACAATCGCGAGTCAGGCGAGGCATCCTTCACCCTGCCGTATGAATCCATTCCCGAATAGCAAAGCCTCAACAGCAGGAACAAAATTCTTTGGGAGTCGCCCGTGCGCTCAAATTTGAAGTTTTGTATGTTTTTTCTGACGCTGAGCGTTGCCCTCAGCGCTTTTTCGCAGACCAGGGCCACCAGCCGCATCACGCAAGCCATCGACGACCGGAACACGACCGTGTTGCGCGGCAGCGTCCATCCGATGCTGCAAAAAGGGACCGATCAGGGACGCATGGACGGGGCGACGAGGCTCGAGGGAGTTTCGCTCATATTCAAACGGACGGCGGAACAGGATGCGGCGGCGGAGAAACTCCTCGAAGACCTTCAGAATCCGAATTCCCCGAGCTATCACAAGTGGCTGACTCCGGAGCAGTACGCGGATCGATTTGGGCTGAGCACCTCCGACATGAATAAGGTGAGCTCGTGGCTGCAGTCGCAAGGCTTCACCGTAAACCGGACCGCGCGCGGGCGTACGCAGGTGTGGTTCAGCGGAACCGTCTCACAGATCGAGACCGTGTTCCGCACCGAGATGCATCACTTCATGGTGAAGGGCGAATCGCACTTTGCTAACAACGTAGAGCCGTCGGTGCCGAGCGCGTTGGGAGAAGTGGTGCTGGGGGTGCACGGGTTGAGTAACTTCCGGCCCAAGCCGCGTGCTCGAGTGCGCAGGGTCGCCACGGAGGCGTTCCGGCCGAACTTCACGACCGGTGGTACGCATTTTCTGGCTCCCGATGATTGGGCGACGATCTATAACGTGAAATCCATCCCTACTCCTGCAGACGGAGCCGGGCAGACCATCGCGGTTGCCGGGCAATCGGACGTGCTGAATGCGGATCTGGACGCTTTTCGCACGGCGGGCGGGCTTCCTGCCAGGACGACTAGTAATTTCCAGAGGGTGCTCGTGACGAATTCGGGAACTTCGGTGGTGGTGTGCACAGCGAGCAACTGCGACCAGGATGAAGCCAGTATCGATGTGGAGTGGACGCAGGCGATCGCCAAGGGCGCGACTATCAAATACGTATACGTTGGCAACAACACGAGCATGAACGTATTCGACGCCTTCCAGTTCGCAATCGATAACGATGTGGCGCCCGTCATCAGCATGAGTTACGGAAACTGCGAACAGAATCTGCCTTCATCTTTTCTTACTGCCGTTCAACAAATGACCCAGCAAGCGGCGATGCACGGCCAGACGATTGTAGCGGCGAGCGGGGATTTTGGAGTGGCGGATTGCGATGATTTGCCCGCGTTGCCTGCGCAGGGCGGACTGAGCGTCGATATCCCGGGCGCCTCCCCTTACGTGACGTCGGTAGGCGGAGCAAGCTTCAACGGAGATTTGGCGAACGCCTCGAACTTCTGGAACGCCGGCAACAACGCCAGCAACGGATCGGCCAAGTCATACATTGGCGAAACGACCTGGAACAATACGATATTGCTCAACCAACTTTCAGCAGGCGGCGGCGGTGCGAGTCTCCTGTTTTCCAAGCCCAGTTGGCAAACTGGCATAGGCGTTCCTAATGATGGCGCCCGCGATGTTCCTGACATCGCCTTGGCGGCTGATCCTCAACATGATGGATATCTTTTCTGCGTGACTGATCTTCAGGGGAATTCGTGTCCCGGCAACGCCTTTTCGACCAACGGTGTGGCGGGAGGAACTTCGTTCGGATCCCCCACGTTTGCCGGCATCGTCGCTATCCTGAATCAGAAGACGGGTTCGCGGCAGGGGAACATCAATCCCGCACTGTACGCGCTGTCGGCCGCGAATGTGGGCGCGTTCCACGACATCACTACGGGCAATAACATCGTGCCTTGCGATCCGGCGACGATTGACTGTCCGACCACCGGCACGGCGCAGTACGGATTCAGCGCAGGACCCGGATACGATTTGGTGACTGGGTTGGGATCGATCGATGCGGCTGCGCTGGTCAATAACTGGGTGAATCCGACAACCGTCGACTTCACCATGTTTGGTAACACGGTTGGAATTGCGGCGCCCGGAGGTTCGGGTTCCTCGACCATCACCGTGGATGCGCGCAATGGATACAGCGGGACGATCACGTTCACGTGCACCGCTCCAACTTCGGCCAAGATTGGCTGTACCGTCAGCGGTAGTCCACTCACCTTGGGGGGTGGAACGACCAGTGGGACGGTGACCGTGGGCATTACGACCGCGGCAGCGGGGCTCGCGCCGGGAAGCGCTCCGCTGTGGCTCGGAGGAAGCGGGGCGATTTTCGCGGGTGTGCTGGTTTTCGGAGTGCCGTCACGGCGCAGGAAGTTGACGATGGCGCTCACCCTGGTCACGATTGCCTTGATTCTTTCCGCCGTCGGATGTGGCGGCAGCAGTAAGTCCAGCGGCGGCGGTGGCACGGGTACTCCAGCAGGGAGTTATGTGGTCAGCGTGACGGGCTCTGACGGGACTACGTCGCACACCACTGACGTCGCGGTTAGCGTGCAATAAACAGCAACAGTTCTGACAAAGACAGGGGAGGGCTGTCGCGGCCTTCCCCTTAACTTTTGACAACCATTTCCGTCTTGCGTGATCTAATTTTGCGAGGAGGCGGCCATGGAAGATCCGCGGTATCCCATCGGCAAGTTTTCTTTCGACGGCACACTCGCCGACGAGCAAAAAGCACAGTTTCTGAACGACATCGAGCAGACGCCCGCATGGATGGAGCAAGCGGTGCGCGGACTCTCCGACGAGCAACTCGATACGCCGTATCGCGACGGGGGATGGACAGTCCGGCAGGTTGTGCACCACATGCCTGACAGCCATGTGAATTCGTATGTGCGCTTCAAGCTTGCCTTAACCGAGGATCAGCCGACCATCCGGCCGTACATGGAAGACCGCTGGGCCGAACTGCCCGAGGCGAAAAGCGCACCCATCGGACTATCGCAGGCATTCTTGAGGTCGCTGCATAGTCGCTGGATGCTGATGCTGCGTGCACTGCAGCCTGCGGATTGGAAACGAACTTTCAACCACCCGGAGAACGGGTTGATGACCCTGGAGAAGTCTCTGGCACTTTACGCCTGGCACGGACGGCATCACACTGCGCACATCACCCGGCTGCGCGAGAAAATGGGGTGGTAGGAAAAGCAAGCTTCAGAGCTTCAGAGTTTCAGGGTTTCAGAGTTTCAGGGTTTCAGAGTTTCAAGATTGCAAAGTTTCAAAGTCTAACTTTTCTCCCTTACGTCACTTTCCAAGCGAAGTAGCTCAGGGCTTCGCGCAGGACTGCGATCATTCGCTGGGTCGCGCCTTTGGGTCGTGACCCCGTGCGCGGGGCGATGTAGACGGTCATGCCTTCGTGTTCGAGTAGTCTCTTGATGCGGAAGACGTGGTATTCGTCACTCACGGCCAGACAGCTTTTCATGCCGTTGGCGCGCAGGATGACGCCCAGACGTTCGGCGGAGTGAGCAGTGTCGGTGCCCAGTGTTTCCGCAATCAGGTTGCGTTCGGGAACGCCTCGGCGCATGAGGTAATCGCGCCCCACGCCGCCTTCACTGTAGCTCGGATCGTCGCCGGCTCCACCAGTCGTGATGATGACGGGAGCGAGGCGATTTGCGTAGAGCTCGTAGGCGTGATCGAGCCGGGCGCGCAAAACCGGGGAAGGCCTGCCGGAATACTCCGCGGCACCAAAGACCACGATGGCATCGGCGGGGTGGAGTTCCTGCTTGCCGGCGTCGCTGACGATCCGGACGCATGTAACCGTCAGGAAGAGAATTAAGAACAGGGCGACTGCCGCCAGCGTCCACAGAGGCCAATGCTTGCGTGGGAACCGGTTGGCGATCGAGAGCTTCATCCCTGCGCAAAAAACGTGGAGATCTCCTTGGCGGGGATTGCGCCCTCACGAATCACGCGCCAGCGATCGTCGGTGTTGCTGAGATCGACGATGGTGGAGGCGACGTCGCGAGGCGAAGTGCCGCCGTCGACGATAATCGAAATCCGGTCCTGCAGTTGGTCGCGAACCTGTTCCGCAGTCGTGCATTCCGAGGCGCCGCTCAGGTTTGCCGAGGTTGCGGTGATGGGAATTCCGGCGGCCTGAATCACGGCCAGCGGAATCTTTGCCGACGGAATGCGCAGCGCCACGTTGCCCGTGTTCGCGGTGACTTTCAGCGGGAGGCCGGAAGCAGCCCGCACGATGATGGTGAGAGGTCCGGGCCAGAAGCGGCGCGCCAGATCATAAAACTCTTTGGGCAGCGGGCGAGCGAGATCCTCGGCCTGGTCGACGCTTTCGATCAGGAGCGAGAGCGGCTTGTGACGGGAACGCGACTTGATTTCGTACACGCGCTCGACGGCGCGCAGGTTTAACGGATCGGCGGCGAGGCCGTAAAAGGTGTCGGTAGGCATCCCGAGCACCTGTCCCGCCCTGATTTGCTCGGCCGCATACTTCACTAGCGATGCTTCCGGACTGTCGTGATGGATCTTGATGATCTCCGCGAGCACAGCGTTTCCCCAGTTTTTCCAGTTGAGACGGCGAAAGCTAACATAACACGCCGAGGCGCTGCAAGCCGAACAGACGGCGTATGATGCTGCTACCGAACCCGCCATGCGCAGCCCGCACCCACCCGCTCGATCAAGGAAAACGGCACCAGAACGCCTCCGGCGCGTCGAGGGGCGGCACAATGCCCTGGTGAAGGAAATGCGGCGGGCATTCTCGCGCGCGGAGCTGACCGAGGCGGGCGATTGCGCCATCGAAGGCGTCCGAATCGTCGAGGAGGCCATTCGCAGCGGGCTGCGCTTTCATGCGGTGTTTTTCAGCGAGTCGGCCGAAGGGCACGCCCAGCGGCTGCTGCCCCAGATCGGCGCGCATGTCGAAACGGCGGTGTTGCCCGACAAGCTTTTCACCAGCGTTGTGCCGAGCGAGACCCCGCAAGGGGTCGCAGCACTGGTGCGCTATCGACAGAGTTCCTTGGAAGATTTGCTGGCCAAGGCTGCGCTTGGACCCTTCGTGGTCGTGACGGGCCTGCAGGATCCGGGGAATCTGGGAACGATTCTTCGCTCGGCGGAGGCGTTTGGTGCGGCAGGTGTGATCCTGGGAGAGGGCACGGTCAGTCCTTTCAACTCGAAAGTCGTGCGGGGATCGGCGGGATCGATTTTTCGGCTGCCGGTGGTGCGGGGGAAGTTGGTTGACGTTTTGCCCCTGTTACGCGAGAAGTCGGTGCGATTGGTGGCGACGTCGTCGCATAAAGGTGTGCCGCTGCCCGAGGCTGACCTTAACCGGCCGATCGCAGTGCTTATCGGCGGCGAGGGGGCGGGAATCCCCAAGGATGTCATGGGCAAGATTGATGAGGTTGTAGCGATTCCCCATGCGGCGCAAGTGGAATCGCTCAACGCGGGCGTGGCGGCCAGCATCGTTCTGTACGAGATCGCTCGGCAGAAGTTGAAAGGATGAACTGCTTGCGACGTACAAGACATCCCCTGGTGCAGGCATTTGTGGAATCCCACCCTAGCGCAAGGGCGCGCCAGGATGGGGCACCCCGACGCTCGTTGAGTTTCTTAGATTTTGTTTTGGCTTTCTCTGTGGCTCTGTGGCTCTGTGGTGAATTGACTTGAGTCTTTTTCAGACAATTCCCGGCGGCGGTTCCTCGGCGGATGAGACTCGGCCGCTGGCGGACCGGATGCGGCCGCGCACGCTCGATGAGTATGTGGGTCAGGAGCACCTGGTTGGGCCGGGAAAGCCGCTGCGCACGCAGATCGAGCGCGATGATCCGGGATCGCTGATCTTCTGGGGACCGCCCGGAACCGGCAAGACCACACTTGCCAAAATTATCGCCCGCATGACCAAAGCGGACTTCATCGAGTTCTCCGCCGTGCTGGCAGGCATCAAGGAAATCAAGCAGGTCATGGCCGATGCGGAGCGAGCAAAGCAGTACGGAACGCGAACGATCGTTTTTATCGACGAGATTCACCGCTTCAACAAAGCCCAGCAGGATGCGTTTCTTCCGCACGTCGAGAAGGGGAACATCCGCCTGATCGGTGCGACCACAGAGAATCCATCTTTTGAAATCAACTCCGCGCTTCTGTCACGCACGCGGGTTTATGTGCTGAAGCCGCTGACGGAAGAACAGATCGAACAACTGCTGCGCGCGGCGATGGCGGATGAAGAACGGGGCCTGGGCAAGATGAAACTGCAGGCTTCAGACGACGTCCTAAAGAAGATCGCCAGCTACTCCAGCGGTGACGCGCGCAGCGCTTACAACGTCCTTGAAGTCGCGGCCAACATCGCCAAGCAAAACTCGGGGAAAGAAACCGGGGCAGCGATTAGCGATGAGATTGTTCAGGACGCGTTGCAGAAACGAATCCTGCTGTACGACAAGGCGGGCGAGGAACATTACAACCTGATTTCCGCGCTGCACAAGTCCGTGCGCAACAGCGATCCGGATGCGGCCTTGTACTGGCTGGGGCGCATGCTTGAGGCGGGCGAGGATCCGCTGTACATTGCGAGGCGCGTGGTCCGTATGTCGGTGGAGGACATCGGACTGGCCGACCCGAACGCGCTGGCCCTGTGCATGGCGGCGCGCGACGCGGTGGATTTCATCGGAATGCCGGAGGGAAACCTGGCGCTGGCACAGGCGGTCGTGTATCTATCCGTCGCGCCAAAGTCGAATGCGCTCTACACGGCATACACCGACGTGCAGATCGACGTGGAGCGCACGGCGGCAGAACCAGTTCCACTGCATTTGCGCAACGCGCCCACCCGGCTGATGCAGAATATCGGGTACGGACAGGGATACAAGTACGCCCACGAACTTGAGAACAAAGTAGCCGACATGCAGTGTCTGCCCGACAATTTGCGGGAGCGGCAGTATTATTTCCCGACCAACGAGGGCATCGAGCGGCGCATCCGGGAGCGACTGGAAGAGATCAAGCGTCTGAAAACAGGCCTTCCGCCGCGAGAACCAGAGGCTCCGGCCCGTTCCAAACAGAGGCCGAAAAAAGAGTCGTAAAGGCCGCGGCCGTCATCTCATACGAAGTGGTAAGCGGCGTTTACACAAGGGTTTACAGCCATACAGGGGACTCAAGCGATGGAAACCAGTAGCGCAACGACCTTGGAGGCCGGCAACGATCTGCTGGCAACGCTCCCACCGGATCGTGTGCACCAGCTTCTCAAGCTGCAAAAGGCGGCGCAGAAGATCAATTCGATTCTCGACCTCGACCAATTGATCGACAAGATCGTCAACGACATTGCGTGTTCGTTCGGATGCATCAACATCAGCGTGTACCTGCATCAGCCGGAAAACAGCGAACTGGTACTGGCCGGGGTGCGCAGTTGCCCAACCCACGAGGAGGGACACAGGCTGAAGGTCGGCAAGGAAGGGCTGGTAGGTTATGTCGCGGCCACCGGGCAGATGCGATACGCGCCGGACGTAAGCGTCGACCCGTACTACATCGCGTGCGGGAATGAGATTCGCAGCGAGGTTGCAATCCCACTGCATGTCGATGGGAAGCTGGTCGGAGTGTTCACCGCTTCCCACGATGAACTGGACGGATTTGATGCCGACAAGCTGTGGCTTCTGCAGGGCCTCTCCAGTCACATCGCGGTGGCCGTGCAGAACGCGCTGCGTTTTCAGGAGGAACGCAGCGAACGCGAAAAGATGAACCGGGAAGCGCAGGAAGCGCGCTCGATCCAGCAGGCGCTGCTGCCGAAGAGCTCGCCGTTTATTCCGGGATTCGCGGTGTCGGGTGTTTCGATTTCTGTGGGGGCGATTGGCGGAGACTGGTTCGATTTCATCGATCTCGGCGAAGGGCGCTGGGGGCTGGTGCTGGCCGATGTCGCAGGCAAAGGCACCGCAGCGGCGCTGCTCATGTCGGCCACGCGCGCGATGTTGCGGTCGCTGGCCGAGAATGCCTGCACCCCATCGGAAGTGCTGACCAAGCTGAACCGGCTGTTGGTTGAGGACTTCCCTTCGGGCCGGTTTGTGACCATGGTTTACGCGGTGCTCGATTCGAATAGCGGCACGTTCACTTATGCAAATGCAGGCCACCTGCCGCCCTTGCTGGTTGATTCGGCGGGGGCACGCTTCCTGGAAACTGAGATGGGCTTGCCGCTTGGAATCCGGCACGGGTCGTTTTCGGAGACGACGATTCCGCTAGGCGAAAAAGCTCGGCTCGCACTTTACAGCGACGGCATCACCGAAGCCACCAATCAAACCGATGAAGAGTACGGGCCGGCGAGGCTGGCAGCGCACTTGTTGAGCGGAGGAAGCTGTCCTGAAATGCTGGTTGAGGATGTGAAAGCGTTCGCAAATGGCGCAGGGCTGCACGATGATGCGACAGTGATCATGCTGCGGCGGCAGTGAAAACTCGCGGGCGAGGGCGCCCGCGCTACACTAGCGAAAACGCGTTCGATGCTCCAGTAGAATGCAGCGATCCATCACCACGAAGATTCCGGCCGTGCGGGCTTTTTGCGCGGCTTTTTCGTGGATAATTTCCTCCTGCATCCACACGGCGGGAACCTTCAGCTGGATGGCTTGATCCACGACCTCCTCGACAAACTCCGGCCGGCGAAAAATGTCGACGATGTCGATCTTTTCAGGCACGTCCAGCAGCGATGGATACGCCATCTCTCCCAGCGAGTCTTTGATTTCGGGATTCACGGGAATGATGCGGTATCCCTGGCTTTGCAGATAAGCGGCCACACCGTGGCTGGGGCGTAGCGGGTTATCGGACAAGCCGACCACCGCAATGGTTTTGGCGCGCTGAAGAATCTCGTAAATCTGGTCGGGAACGGTGGGGGCAGCCATAGGGGTCCTCGGATCGCATTGGGCGGGTCGGGCAAGGGCTCAGTCCAGCCGGCGACTCGTGGGTTCATTCTAAAGCAGCGCGGCGGCTAGGACGACTTCCTGCCGGGTTCCGACTTCTGCTTGAACATCTTCAGGGCCAGCTTTCGGATAGTGTCAGATACCTCCTTGTTGCCGGATAGATTTTTCAGGTCAGAGGTGAGCAGGTTCTTAATCAGGCCGAGCGAAACATCCAGGGGCGTGCGCGGATTGCCTACGAGGTTGCGGACGACGCCGTAGTTCTTGGCGAAGCGCCGCTTCATGGGAATCTGGCGCAGTACAGCTTCTAGAACGTTTTTCTGGTTGGCAATTTTTTCCACTTCGCCATCCGTGATTTTTGGTGATTCCAGGACCGCCAGCGCGACCAGTTTCGTGCTATCCCGGATCAGGATCGACCGATCCTCCTTGGTGCCCTTCATGGCCAACTGAATCCGGCCCTTAATGTCGAGTTTGGAAATCTTCTGCAGCGCGCTGCCCCGCTCCGTTTCCATGCCCGAGTGTGGCTTCTTGCTGGCCGGGGTCATGCGCGCCGTAGTTGCCACATTTGCCGTTGCTGGGGGCGCGGGAGATTCGACCGCAGGGGTGACTGGCGCTGTTACTTGCGTCTCTTCGGGCTGGGCGGCACCCGGTGCGTGGTCGGGCGCCACGACTTCAAACTCCTGAATGCCTCCCAGCGGCTGAAAAGGTTTCTCGCCTTCGAGCGCGAGTTCGCGCGCGTGCTCGGTCAGGAAAGCATGGACAACGGTATCGTCCTCGAGAATATTGTCTTCGGAGGCGTTTGGTGCGACAGACGATTCCTCCGGAGGGGGCGCCTGCTGTTCGTGCTCAGGCGGCTGCACTTCTGCGACTGCGGGAACTTGTTGAGGCGGGGCTTCTGTCGTTAAGGAATTCGGATTCGCCGCCAGCGCGCGGAGGAGTTCGGACGAGCTTTGGACCCGGCTGCTGGCACGCATCGCATCGACGACTTCGCGAGAACCGTTGGCCGCCATCTCCGCGAGAGTCTTGGGTTTAATGCTGGGATTCTCGAGCAATGCGGGCAGCAGGGGAGGCCGCAGATTTTCCGGCGCAATGAGGTAGTCGAGCACTTCCTGCGATGTGGCGGGATTGGAAGCCGCTTCCAGAGAAGTTTTCAACTCCCATCCCGCCAACGTCATGCGGGCCTGCTGGCCGAACACTTTATTGTGGTTCGCGATGTGAACGAGGATCTCGATCATCTCGGCGCCCGGGACGGCCAAGGCCCCGCGAGCGGCGGCCTGCATGACAGTGGCAGACACCGATGACGAGCGAATCATGTCGATCATGCTTCGCATGAAAGGAGTCCTAATTATGGCAACGAATGGGCACGAGCAGAGCCACTCGTTGCCAAAGTTTCCAGCTCAGTAACTACCCGGTGCAGTTCATCGACCAGCGGGTTCGGCTTGCCTTCGCGCAGCACGTCGAGAACCGCCCGGTAATACCAGAGCGTTCCCTCGCGATGGCCGCTGAACCGGTCCCATACAGAATCGCCATCCCGGCGGTAGTCGGCAAGGATGGTGCGCACATTGTGAAGTTTGTCGGCCGCGCTGACCAGGCGAATGTCTTCGCTGGCGCTGCGCAAATGATCGAGATACTCCAACTTGCGCGTCTTCCACGGCGGCTTGGGAATCGTGTAAGCGTCGGTGCAACCCGCGACAATGCCGGCAACCCGCTCTCCGAAACGTTGACGGATCTCGTCCAGAACCGAGTGCCCGCCGCAATCTTCCACGACGTCGTGCAGAAGCGCGGCGATCGCTGCCTCCTCATCACCGCCGGCTTCAAGAACCAGGGCGGCCACACTCATCAGGTGCGAGATGTAAGGGATGCCCGTCTTCTTGCGGGTCTGCAAGCCGTGCTTCTCAGCCGCAAAAAGAAATGCTTCGTTGAAACGCGGTCCCAGCTTTATGGACGGTGGGGACGCGCTCAAGATTTTTCTCCACGGCGCATGCGCAGGTAGGCCTGGATGAACGGTTGCAAGTCGCCGTCAAGAATACGATCCACATCGCCGACTTCTTCCTTGGTGCGGTGATCCTTCACCATGCGGTAGGGCTGCAGGACGTAGGAACGAATCTGGGACCCGAAGTCGATGTCGAGTTTCGAGTCTTCGATCTTCTTCGTCGCTTCGCGCTTTTTCTCCAGCTCAAGTTCGTAAATCTTGGAGCGGAGCATGCTCATGGCCCGGTCGCGGTTTTTGTGTTGCGAGCGCTCGTTCTGACAACTGGCCACCAGGCCGGTGGGGATGTGCGTGATGCGCACGGCGGAATCAGTAGTGTTGACGTGCTGTCCGCCCTTGCCGCTGGAACGGTAGGTGTCGACGCGCAGGTCTTCCGGCTTGATGACAACATCGATGCTGTCGTCAATTTCCGGAGATACGAACACGCTGGCAAAGGAAGTGTGGCGGCGCTTGGCCTGATCAAAAGGAGAGATGCGCACCAGGCGATGCACGCCGATCTCACTGGTCAGCAGACCGAACGCATATTGCCCATTCACACCGAAGGTGGCGGACTTGATGCCGGCTTCCTCGGCCGGCTGGTAATCGTAAACAACGGTGGGGAAGCCTTTCCGTTCGGCCCATCGAAGATACATGCGGAGCAGCATGTCGGCCCAATCCTGCGAGTCGACGCCTCCGGCACCCGCATGAATGGTGACGATTGCGTTGCGCGCATCGTTCTCGCCGGAAAGAAGAGTCTCCGTCTCCAGACGATCGACCAGGCTTTGCAGGCCGCCGATTTCGCGCTGCAAGTCACCGTTGACGCTTTCGCCTTCCCGGATCAACTCAAAATAGGCGCCGATGTCGTCCACGCGGCGGACTAACTCTGCATCCGTGGACAAGGCTTCTTCGATGCGCTTTTTCTCGCGCATGACCTGTTGAGATCTTTCGGGGTTCGACCAGAGATTCGGGTCGGAAGCCTGCTTCTCGATTTCGGTCAGCTGCTGACGCAGTTTGCCCGCGTCAAAGATACTCCCGCAGAGTGCGAACTTTGTCTTTCAGGCCGTTGTACTGCTGCTCGAATTCTTCAACCATGCACTAGGACTCCGTCTTTCGCTGGAGTGTGAAGCGCGCGACCAGCGCTCCTATAGAAATTATCGCACACAGATAGGCGAACCAGTCGCCGTGCCGGGAGTAAAACGTAGTTACCTTGGTGAGCGCGTAGGGCGCGACCAGTGCCGCACGGATCTTACGGTCCAGGCGTGCGACGATGCGTCCGTAAGGATCAATCGATGCGGTCAGGCCGGTGTTGGTATCACGCAGCAACCAGCGGTTGTTCTCGACGGCGCGCATGCGGGCCTGGTTCAGGTGCTGCGCCCAGGCGCCAGAATCGCCGTACCAGCCATCGTTCGAAATGTTGACCAGCACGTCGGCGCCATCGGCAACCAACTGGCGAACCTCGTTGGGGAAGATGGACTCGTAACAGATGAAGATGCCGAGCTTCTGGTTCCCAGCTTGCAGAGGTTGGTGCAGAGTGCCTCGAGTGAAATTTCCGACCGCCTGGGTCAGGCCGCTCGCGAAAGAGAACACCGATGCGAACGGAACATATTCACCGAACGGCACGAGATGAATCTTGCTGTAGCGCGCCGTCCAGTCGCCCGCCGGGCTGATGAGGGAAGCGGAATTGAAGATGGTTTGCGGGTTGTCGACTCCGATCGAGCCAATCACCAGCCAGGTGTTCGCCTTGCGCGCCAGTTCGCTAATGGGCTGTCGAAAGCTGGGATCGTTGGTCTGAAACGGGGCTGGGGATTCCGGCCACACGATCAGATCGGGCGCCTGAGGCGGCTTAGGCTGAGGGTTCAGGCTGAGCGCGGAGAATTCGCGGAGAGCGCTCTGCATCTGATCGTCGGTCCATGCTTCGGCACCGCCCGCAGAGAGATTCTGTTGCAGAAGTACAGCCGTGTGGTTCGCAAAGACGGGGGGCAGCGCCAGCCATCGTCCTGCTTGCAGCAGGAAGGCGGCAGCCAGAGAGGTGATCAGCAGAATTCTTCGCCGGCTTCGAGGCACAAGAAAAGTCGCGGCGAAGGCAACGTTCACCAGCAGGATTTCGAATGACAGGCCGTACACTCCGGTCACGGTGGCGATCCGGGTGAGCGGAATGTTGTCGACTTGCGTGATGCCCAACAGGTCCCACGGGAAGCCGCTGATGCGGGTGCGCGCCAGTTCGATCGCAACCCAGAGAAATGGCGCGGCAAGAAGGGCCAGGCGGTTTCCAGAGTCCTTGCGAGCGAGAACGCTGACCAGCAATCCGAACAAGCCGTGGTAGAGCCCGAGATAAAGAGCGAAGAGCAAGAGCACCAACAGGCCCACGGGCGCGCTCAAACCGCCATACTGATGCATCGTGTCGTAGACCCAGTAGCAGGTGCCGACATACCAGAGCACGCCACACGCATAACCCAATACAAATCCTTGCCAGGGGCGGGCGGGAACTAATTTGCGGGATTCGTCAAGCTGCAGCGTTTCTGGATCGCGAGCATGAAGAATGGCAACCAAAAGCGGGGCAATCGAGATCCACGACAGGGCGTACCAATTGGGAAGCGGAAAACTCAGGATCTGCAATGCTGCCGAGAGCAGAACAAGCAGCCAGGCTTGCTTGCGGATTTGGTGCACGCTGCAAGGATAGCAAACTGGATGCGCGATGGCTGCTTAGTAAGCCATTGTGGTGGATTCCTGTTCTGCCGGGCAGAAATTTTCGGTTAAGAGCTGTTGGCCTCGGTTTCCGGAAACAGTCTTTGGCGAAAGAAAGTCACGATGTCTGGCGTCACATAGGGAGGTGGAGTGATCCGGAAGATCGGTTTGCCTGACACCGGCTTCAGGGAAACATCTTTCCATGCCGGGTCGCCATCCTTGGCTTCATGAAGAATCGCGGCGTCGGCCCGGTCGAGAAACTCGCGGGCGGAGCTTTTGAAATCGGCAGTCGAAGGGTCGAGCACGGTCACGTACAGGTCTGGGCGGAGGAATTTCAAGATGCTGTTCGATTCCACAATGACGTTCGGTGCGTTGTCTAGTTTTTCGCGGATCTTGGGCATCGCCTCGGCCAGCCTTCCCTGTTCGGTGCGCACCCACCACACGCGCTCGGCTCCGGCCGCCAGGAAGCGCGACGTATCGGAATCCCCGTTGCGGTTCTTTTCTTCCGTGATTGCCCAGGAGTGATCGCCGGTCGCGCAGTCGCAGGCCTGTCCGTTGGCGGAGCAGATGCCGTGGCCGTATTGCGTGATCTTGAAGGCGGTCCAGGCAAACTCCGGCAACGCCGAAATAAGGCCGGCAACGACGCTGGTCTTGCCTACGCTCCGGGAATGGCCGCCGATGACGATGATGGACATGGAATAGCAGTCCTCAGCCTTCAGTCTCCAGTCGCCGGCGGGTCGCCTGCTGAGGGCTGATGGTCGTTGGCTGGTGGCACATCCTTTTTCCTCTTTCGCGACATTATTTTTCTTTTTTGACCAGCCTTGCCAGGATTGCCAGTTCTTTCAGGTACTCCTTGATTGGTCTTGCGGGGGTTCCCCAGAATACGATTCCCTTTCCGCGGATCACCTTCTTGCTGGGAATGCCGCTTTGAGCGCCCAGTATGGCGCCTGACTCGATGCGCACGTGATCGGCGATACCGACCTGGCCTCCCACAATCACCCCGTTCTCGATCACCGAACTGCCGGAAACGCCGGTCTGGGCGGCGATCACCACGTCTTCCCCGATGTCGACGTTGTGGCCGACATGCACCAGGTTGTCGATCTTCGTGCCCCTGCGTATACGGGTGACATCCAGGGCGCCGCGGTCCACCGTCGAATTCGCTCCGATTTCGACGTCGTCTTCAATCTCGAGCCGGCCAATCTGCGGGAATTTTTCGTAGCGTCCGGTATTGACGTCGGCCACGTAGCCGAAGCCATCGCTGCCTAACGCTGTTCCGGCGTGAACGACGACGCGGTCGCCGAGGCGGACTTGGGGATAGATCGTGACGTTCGGATAGATGCGGCAATCGCGGCCAATCGTGACATCCGGACCGACTACGCAGCCGGCCCCGACGCGCGTGCCTTCGTCGATTGCCACTCTCTCCCGAATCACCGCATGCTCTTCGATGGTGACATCCTTCGCCAGCTTCGCGCCCGAATCGATCAAAGCGCTTGCGTGCCGGACCCCAGCGGAGTTTTCTGCGTCCTGAAGCCATGCGCCTGCTCTGGCAAATGCCAGGCGCGGCTGAGTCGCGATAAGGACGGGCTTGCGGTCAGCACTCTTGGCTGCGAATTCACCCGCGATGATGGCCGACGCTCGCGATTGGCTCGCTTGCGGAAGGTGCCTCGCGCTTTCGACGAAGACCAGGTCGCCCGGCTGGGCCGAGGATACGCTGGCGATTCCCGAGATCTCAACCTTTGCATCGCCGATCAGTCTGGCGCCGAGAAACTCCGCGACGTCTTTGAGCGCTCGCTTCATGGCTCTTGTATAGCAGCCGGGCAGCCGGAAAGGAAAGTTTTCCGCGACCGGCCTCGCCATCCATACAATCCCCACATGCAACGAAAGATCTTCTGGCTCATTGTGATCATCCTGGAACTGGCGACGTTCTGGCTGCCAATCTGGTACCAGGTGTTCTCTATTATTCCAATCGTGGCGCTCGCGTGGTGGGTTGCCTACCGCAGCGACTGGTTTTAATAGAGCGGTGGTTGCCCGGGAGGGCGCGTCTTCCAGCGACGATGCACCCAAAGCCACTGGTCGGGATAGCGCCGCACGACTTCTTCGATGACTTTCGTGAACTGAGCCGTATTGGCGACGATGTCGGATTCGTTGTTGCCGGTGCGAATGAGCGGCACGGCCGGATCAAATCGCAGCCGATATCTCCGCAGGATCGGGTCCCAGATGGTGAAGCCGGGGACCACCGCGGCGTCGGTGCGCAAGGCGATGCGCGCCAGACCGCTGGCCGTGCAGGCAGGTATCCCGAAAAAATCCACGAATACTCCTTCGGGGGGAGTCATGTTGGTATCCATGAGGATGCCCACCGTGGCGCCCGCTTTCATCGCGCGCAAGAGCTCTCGGGCGGGATCATCCTTGAGAATGGGCGTGTTGCCGTGCATGGTGCGGTAGCGGCGCACCAGGGCGTCGAGCCAGGGATTGTCGAGCGGACGCATCACGAAATGCAGAGGATGGCCGTAGAGGGAGTGGGCGAACGCGGAGAGTTCCCAGCCGCCGACGTGGCCGGTGAGGAAAAGAACGCCCTTGCCGCGCTGAGAGGCGCGGTCGAAATTCTCATAACCGTCGTAGGTGACGGTGCGGTTGACATTCTCACGCGTGTATCGAGGAAAAAGGCAGACTTCGGCGAATTGGTGTCCCAGAGAGGTGAACACGTGGCGGACAATCTTGCGGCGTTCGCCGACGGATTTTTCGGGGAAGGCTAGCGCAAGGTTGCGCATACCGACGCGCCGAAGCTTTCCATGCAGCAGGTAAATGGTTTGTCCCAGGGCGATCCCCACAGCCCGAGCCAACGGTCGCGGAAGAGCGCCGATCGCCTTTACCAAACACCATGCCAGCGCGTATTCAATTCGGGTCCGCATCGGATGAAGCGGTGACCGTATCATCGGGGATTTTTAACTGTCAATGAATCGATGGGAATGTTTATGGCGATTGCATTTTTGTTGGCGAGGCGAGTGGGGAATGTGAGCATCAGGCGCGGTCGACGGGATCGCTGGAGACAAGTGAGAGACGGGACGGCGGGCGAGGGCGCCCCCCGATTCACCGATGGGGATGCTGTGGTTAGTTTTGCTTTTCGGCCGGCTTTGACGTGTCGACCGGTTTTGTATTTTCTGCCGGCTTGTCTTTGTCGGCGGCTTTTTGAGCCCACTTGGCCAGTACATTGAGGAACGGAAAAGCATTTTTCGGCGCCTCGACCTTGCCGGTCAACGACGTTCGGAAGGGGACCATACGCCCGTAGAACTCACGGGTCGCGTCCTTGTCTTGCTTAATCACCGCTCCCGCGAGACTGATGCCTGCAAACGCTCCGCGAGCCCGCGAGTAGGTCAAGACCTGGGCTCTCAACTTCCAGTCCGTGTCGGCGGCGGCGTGGCGTCCCACGGGGCCGGCGGCTACGGACGCATCGGCGCCCAGTTGGAATTTGCTGGAAAGAAGGTTTCGCAATCCGTCCTTGTTCATGACCAGCATGACCAGGTCAATTGCCTGGCCACCGATCTGGAAACCCACACTTCCGCCGCTGGTGAAAATGAATGCTGGAGCACTCCAGCCGGTGGGAGTCCGGCAGCTTGCGACCCCGCGGCCATAGCGCGCCGCCAGGATAAAGCCACCCTTCAGCAGCGAGGGCACGACCATCACGCATTCGGCCGAAGCCAGCACCTCTTCCGGAATGCCGGTGTCCGGAGCAGACTCGATTTCATCGAGGACCGTACCGGCAGCCTGGATGCGATCTTCGGCCTTGGTCGCGTCCTTCTCGTCTTTGTCGTCTGCGCCGAAAGCCAATGCTGACACAGCTAGAATCAACAGAACCACGAGGGTCTTTTTCATTGCTACTCAGTTCTCCAGGAGTGTTGGTGTTCCACGGAGTTTAACAGGTAGGAACCATTTTGTGGGTGCGGTCGAATAAGCGCAAAGCATTGAGTCGGGGACTGAAGGGCGATGGAAACTGGTGGGAATCAAGTGCTGGGGACAAAAAAATCGGGGCTGACAGTGGCGACCCTAATCTCCACTCCCAACCCCGTCTCCCAGGTTCTGTGGTAGGTGGATGGAGTATGCGGTACATCCATCCAGCCGACAAGATTACCGGGGGCACTGTCCCCTGGTAACCAATGGCATGTCTACTTGGCCGTGACCAGCGAATGCGTAATCGCGTGGACCGAAAGGGCAATCCGGTTCTGGACGCCGACTTTGCGCATCAGCTTGGCGACATGGGCCTTCACGGTGCGCTCCTCGATGCCCAGGGCGGCGCCAATTTCCTTGTTCGAGCGGCCAGCCACCAGCATCTCAAGAACTTCCTTTTCCCGGTCGGTAAAGGTTACGCGGCCGGCCGGAAAGATTCGGCCCGGGGAAGAACTGACCCGCTCGATAAACATGGACAAAACGCGGCGCGGCGCCCACACCGAGCCCTGGTTAACGATGCGGATGGCCTGCACGAATTCTGCGGGGGTGGCGGCTTCGTCAACGTAGCCCTTCGCCCCCGAGGCGATGGCCTTGAGAATCGTCTCTTCGTCGATGCCCGAGCCGGTCACGATGATGCGTAGGTCAGGGCGGGCCGCTTTCAGGCTGGCCATGACGTCAAACAGGTTCTGGCCGGCACGGCTGCCCAGCAGGACCAGATCGATCCCCTGAAGGGCGCTAATGTCGGGTAAGGTGGCGGACACGAGTTCGAAGTCCGACTCGGAATCAAACAGGGCCCGGAAGCCCACGAACCGCAGCGGGTCGCTCTCGACTACGGCAATTCGGATGAGAGGCTTTTTCGCCATTGCAGCTTTCATTAGCAGGTCCTTGGTAGCATGGAACTGCACTCAGAATAGACGCAATGGCGCGCCCTGCAAAGGGTCCGTAACAAAAGGGAAATTACGGGAGTAACATTGGTACAAGCCCTCAAAGACGGTGGGAGACCATGAAAATTCGGAATTTGGCCTTATTCCTCTCGATACTTCCGGTGGTAGTGACCACCTTGGCACTCGCCCAGGACGCGTCCCAGAATGCGGCCGGGCAGACTCCCGCGGCGCAGCAAGGACAATACACACCCAAATTTCCCGGAGACCCGGCGCGCTCGGACTCTGAAGCAGGCGCGCTGGGGTACATGCGCGTCGTGATTCGAGCACAAAAGCTCTACAACAAAAAGCACGACACCTACGCAAAGTCGCTCGCCGACCTGGTGAACACCGGGTCAGTCACCAAGCGCATGGCGAAGACCACCGAGCGAGGCGATTACACGGTTGGGTTCAAGGGCAAAAAAGATGGATACATCCTGACCATGACGCCCAAAAGCCTGGATGCCCAACATCGCTCGTTTTACGCGGATGAGGATGGCGTGATTCATGGCGACGAGACCAAGGCGGCCGATGAATCCTCACCGAAGGTGAAGTAGGGAAGGCTTGGGCTTTGGGCTTGGGCTTTGGGCTTGGGCTTTGGGCTTGGGCTTTGGGCTTGGGCTTTGGGCTTGGGCTTTGGGCTTGGGCTTGGGCTTGGGCTTTGGGCTTGGGCTCTGGGCTTTGGCTCTACGAAGAGCTTTTTTCCGGCTTGATCTCCACCGCCTTCCCGTCGTGATAGGTGACTGCGATGGGATTTCCTCCGTTGGGATAATGCACCGTTTTCCAGGACGGATCCTCCTGCCGGTCGGGCCGTCCCATGCCGATCGCAAAGTCAGCCTGCAGCTCGTTCATCCCCGGCTTCACCTGATGTTGTTCGACGGACCGCCAAACGTCCGCCGGCCAATGCTGATACAACTCGCGCGGGTCCTGAATGTATAGCATCGCGTCGGAGTAGATCTTGTACTCCGAGTCTTTCAGATAGCCGATCTGAAAAGAGTAGGACTTTCCTCCGTCTTCGAAGAGCGCCATCACCTGCTTTTGCCCTCCGCTATTCGGCGCGGTATCGAGCACGACCTCCTTGATGGAAAGCTTCTGGATGGGGAGCAGCATGCCTGCCTCATGCTCAAAATCACTGTGGTGGGTCGCGGTGTTGTACGGGTAATACGGGTAGCGATAGCCTTCCTTGACCCACACCGGTTGCTTGGTCAGTTGGCGCGCCGATTTCAGGTCGAAGGGATACAGCTTCTTGGGAGTGACGTAGTAGTCGGGATTGAGTGGAGTCGCGCCGGCCTCTTTCTCTTTCGGCGTGTCCTTCGCGTTCGCGGCGTGGCGTTCGTAGAGGATATACGCCGTCCGAATCCCGGCAATGGCAATTGCCAACGCCAATGCGATCTGAATCTTCTGCTTAACTCCAGGATCCATTTGCATTGCTCCAACTTATCAGAAGTTTTCACGGCGGGGAGCCGCGTAACTTTACCCTGCCCTGCGAATCAGACGGCTATTGTCAACTCGGGAGTTCCCTTTGCGAATCAGAGCAAGCCGGGCCGTCATTCTGTTTGCTTTCGCGGGTGCATTCGCCAAAGCCCAGAAAAGTTCGAAAAATGAACTTGGGTTCCTGCTGGGAGCAATCGTAACGCCCCACTTGAATTCGGCATCAGTCAATGGACCGCTGACCATTGGGACCGGGACTACGTTTCAGATGAACTATGCGCGACAGTTGATGAGCAGGCGATCGGTGGGGTTGTATGCGGAAGTGCCGACCCTCGCCATTCCGCTGCAATCGGTTACGGTTCCAAGCGGAGTTGCGCCCAAGAACTATGACTCGTTCTTCATCACTCCGGCGATTCGCGCAAACTTTTTTCCGTCGGCAAGGGTGTCACCCTGGCTCTCGCTAGGAGGCGGGTTTTCGCTGTTCGACGAGAGTCCGGAACGAATGGATGGGACGCACAACACTGGCCGCGGAACCAGCGGCGGCGCCGCTCAGTTTGGAGGTGGCATCGATATCCGCACGCCCATTAAGTTCGTGTTCCCCATTGGGCTGCGCATCGAGATGCGGGATCTTTACACCTCAAAACCGAACTACAACCTTGATACCGGCGGGGGATTTCAGCACAACCTGATCATGTCGGGCGGACTGCTGTTGCGATTTTGACGTCCGTTTCTTAGCGCCTCGAGCGCCATCCGTTGACAATCGGAGAGGGCGAGCACTCGCACTGGATTCGGTTTCGTCAGGTAGAATCAAAGAACGCAGGAGTGGGCTGCATCACTACGAGATAACAAGGAAGCGGATGCCCGTCACGCAAGAGGAAGTGTTAAGCGCCCTGAAGCAGTGTTATGACCCGGAGATCCCGGTCAACATCGTGGACCTGGGACTCATCTACGAAGTGCGCTTCGAGCCGGTGCCCGAGGACAAGCAGGATGTTACGGTGGATATGACGCTGACTGCCCAGGGGTGCCCAGCCCACGTGCAGATCAGCGAGCAGGTGCGCTCGCGGCTGGAGCAACTGCCCGGAATCCGCGCCGCACACGTGAACATCGTCTGGAGTCCGGCGTGGACTCCGGAGCGGCTGAGCATGGATGCGCGCAAGCAGTTGGGGATCGAATAAGCGTTTTTCGTCAGGAAGAGAGCTCGTCCCAGATTCCCTGCCCGCCCTGCTGAGCAAACTGCGTGATTTTCTGACCGACGCGCGAGGTCATTTCCAGCAGACGCATTCCGCGCTCGAAGTATTCCGGAATAGATCGGCGCACGCCCTCGAATTTCTCGGGATACTCGGAAGCGAGCACTGCCAACGCGACTCCTGCCGTAAGGACTCCGGCAGGATACTTCTTTTTGAGGAAAAGAATCGCCGAAGCTCCAGCGGACCCCACAACCACTGCTTTCTTCCAACTTTCCATGCTGCCCCCTGTAGCGCGATTTTAAACCCGCGACCGCCTGCCTGCTTTATACTTCGCGGGCTTGTTCGCTTTGGCTCCAGAATCAACGATCCGGGAGACATGCATGTTGGTCAAGCCCCACCGATGGACTGCGAAGATGTCAGTTTTCTGTTTTGCAGTGTCCCTCTGTTTTTCCGTCTTCCCGCCGCGCTCGGCGGCACAAGCGAAGCCTCGAGCCCGCGATCTGGGAGTGCCTTTTGATGGAACGCCCGGGCCCAACAACGCGATCACCGATGTCAAAGGCGTGGAGGTGGGACATACGACGCTGATCTCGGGTTCCGGGAAATTGGTCGTGGGCCAGGGGCCAGTGCGCACGGGTGTCACGGCCGTCCTGCCGCGCGGGAAGGATTCCACCGATCCCGTGTTTGGCGCGTGGTTCACGCTGAACGGCAATGGGGAGATGACGGGCACGACCTGGTTGGAGGATTCGGGCTTCCTGGATGGCCCGGTCATGATCACGAACACGCACAGCGTAGGGGTAGTGCGGGATGCGGTGATCGCGTGGCGAGTGAAGAAAGCTCCGCCAGATCAGAACGGCTATGACTGGTCGCTGCCGGTCGTGGCCGAAACCTATGACGGCGATCTGAACGACATCAACGGATTTCACGTCAAGCCGGAGCACGCCTGGCACGCGCTCGACACTGCCCACAGCGGCCCGGTGGAGGAAGGCAATGTCGGCGGCGGCACAGGCATGGTTTGCAACGAGTTCAAGGGCGGCATCGGGACCTCGTCCCGGGTGCTCGAAGCGAAGTATGGCGGTTACACGGTGGGAGTGCTAGTGCAATGCAATTATGGGTGGCGCAGCCAGCTGCGGATTGCCGGTGTTCCAGTGGGGCGCGAACTTCAAGACCACAAGGTCCGCGACAATGACGTGGGTTCCATCATCATCGTGGTGGCGACGGACGCGCCCCTGATTCCGACTCAATTGAAACGGCTCGTCCGGCGGGCATCGCTGGGACTCGGGCGGGACGGAAGCTTCTCGGGAGACGGGTCCGGCGATATCTTCGTGGCCTTTTCCACGGCGAATCCGGAGGCATCCAAGTCAAAGGGAATACGCCAGATCTCCATGCTTCCGAATGAGCAATTGAACCCGCTCTTCCTGGCGACTGTTCAGGCGACCGAAGAGGCCGTCGTCAATGCAATGGTGGCGGCTGAAACTATGAAGGGGATTAACGACTTCGAGGTAATGGCGTTGCCACACGACCGGCTGCGCGAAGTGCTGAAGAAGTACAACCGGCTGGTGAAATAACATTAGCGCGCGAGCGCTCGCATTCGCCACCTGCGCAGGATGCGGTCGTTACGCGACCGCCCGACGGCCGTTGATGACCTCCAGGGCGAGCGCCTGAGCCCAACATTTGTCTTTGCCCTGCGGCACCAGTTCCTCGACCACATATAACCGCCGCCCCACGTCGCAAGCCAGTGCATGCCAACGGCGTTTGCGGGTAGATGGTTTCGGATTTCTCCAGATAACTTTCAATCTGTGCATACGATCACTCCGGCGCGGCAGGACAGCCTTGGAAAATGGACTGTCTTGTCTGCATTCGTTCGGAGTATTGCCTGAGAGCCGGCGGGAGGCAGTCGCGCTTGTCACACGCGTTTGTGATTTGGATCACAAGAAAGGGCCGCGCTGATCCGCGGCCCTGGTGTGACGGATTGTGCCCCGGATACTAGTCGGTCACGGCTTTGTCGGTAATCTCGAGACCCTTGTCGATAATGGTGAAGGCCTCCCGCAGTTGTTGCTCGTTGATGCAGAGCGGCGGATTGGTGTAGAAGGTGTTCCAGCGCACCAGGGTGTACAAGCCGTTCTCGCGGAAGAATTTTCCCAGCGCAACCATTTCCTCGGACGAACCGTTGAAAGGCGCCATCGGCTGTTTGGTTTTGCGGCTGCGAATTAACTCGAAGATACCAAACAGGCCAATCGAGCGGACTGCGCCCACCGAGGGATGCTTCTTCTGCATTTCCGCGCCGAAATCTTTCAGGATTACACCCATCTTGCGAGTGTTCTCAAGCAAGCGATCTTCTTCGTACACACGAATTGTGGCGAGCGCAGCGGCGCATCCCATGGGATGGCTGTTGTAGGTCAGGCCGCCATAGAAGACCTTGTCTTGAAAATGCTGCGCGATGTGATGGCGCATGCCAACCGCGCCCAAAGGCAGGTAGCTGGAAGTGAGTCCTTTCGCCATGCAAATCAGATCGGGAACGACTTTCCAGTGATCGATGGCAAACCATTCGCCGGTACGGCAGAAACCGGCCATCACTTCATCGGCAATCATGAGGATGCCGTACTTGTCGCATAGCTTGCGGACGCCCTGCATGTAGCCGTCGGGCGGGATGAGGATGCCATTGGTGCCGACAACGGTTTCCAGAATGAAGGCCGCGATGGTGTGCGGACCTTCCAGTTGCATGGTCTCTTCGATCATCGCGAGCGAGGACTCGGCAGACTCCCATCCGCGCTCAATGCCGTGGTACGGATCGAGCACGCGCACCACGCCCGGAATTCCAGGCTCGGCAGCCCAGCGTCGCGGATCTCCCGTCAACGTGATGCTGCCCGCGGTAGCGCCGTGATACGAGCGATAGCGTGCCATGATCTTGTGGCGGCCGGTGAAGAAGCGCGCCAGCTTGATGGCGTTTTCGTTGGCCTCGGCGCCGCCGTTGGTGAAGAAGAAAGTGTCGATGTCGCCGGGCGTGATTTCCGCGAGCTTCGCGCCCAGCCGGGCGCGTGGCTCGGTCGCCATGAACGGGTTCGCGTAGGCCAGCGTAGCCACCTGCTCGTTGATCGCCTGGATCACACGCTCGTCGCCGTGACCGATGTTGACACTCATCAACTGGCTGTTGAAGTCGATGAAGCGCTTCCCTTCCGGCGTCCAGAAGTAAATACCTTTGGCGCGGGCCACCGGAATCGGGTCGACTTTCGATTGGGCCGACCATTCGAACAGAGTGTGCTTCTTGGTGAGGTCGACAATTTCCTGGCCGGTGAGGGTGGGATTTATGGCGGTGGTAGTCATGGATTCCTCGCTTTAGTTCTTTCACCACAGAGCCACAGGGACACAGAGAAAACCTAAACAACTCTGCGAATGATCCCTTGCGTCAACAGTGGGACATTGAAATTGATCAGGAGGCCGACGCGTTTTCCTGAGAGTTTCAAATAGGTGAGCAACTGTGCCTCATGAATCGGAAGTATCTTCTCGACGCACTTAAGCTCAAGTATCACGACGTCATCTACGACGAGGTCTATTTTGTATCCACAGTCGAGTTTCAAGCCTTTGAACGAAACAGGCAAATCGACTTGTCGCCTAAATGAGCGACCGCGCAAATGCAACTCGTGGCATAAACACTCTTCGTACGCTGATTCGAGAAGTCCCGGACCAAGCGCACGATGCACTTCAATGGCTGCTCCAATGATCGGCGCTGTGATTGGGTCTTTCTGTTCCTTGACTTCTCTGTGACTCTGTGGCTTTGTGGTGAGAATTCCTCTCATGGAAAGCACTCCTTGCGAGGAACTACCTTAGCCGTTGAGAGAACAGAGTTTCAGTGACGATAGACCACTGCTAGCGTGATCAGAACTTCCTCGAGTGCTCTTTGGCCCAGCGTTCCACAACCACTTTCTTTTCGGTGTAGAACTCGACCGAGTCCCGCCCCTGGCCATGCATGATGCCGAAGAAGCTGTCTTTCCAGCCGCTGAACGGGAAATAGGCCATAGGAGCGGCTACGCCGATATTGATGCCGACGTTGCCAGCCGGCGCTTCGTAGCGGAAGCGGCGGGCGGCGGCGCCACTCGAAGTGAACAACGACGCCTGGTTGCCGTAAGGGTTGCGCTCCAGGAACGCCATCGCTTCGTCCATGTCGTTGGCATGGACCAGGCTCAGCACCGGACCGAAGATCTCGGTATTCGACAGTTCGCTGGCTGCGGGCACGCCATCGAGAATGGTCGGCTTCACAAAATTGCCCTGTTCATGGCGGGGAATCTTCGGATTGCGCCCGTCCACCAGGACTTTCGCGCCTTGCTTCTCGCCGGTGCCGATGAGCGATTCGATGCGTTCTTTGCTTTGCTTGGTGATGACAGGCCCCATCTGCACGCCATCTTCGAGGCCGTTGCCGACACGCAGGCTAGAAGCGGAGTCGGCTATGGCATCACGGAATGTCTTTTGAGCTTCGCCGATTGTGACTGCGACCGAAACTGCCAGGCATCGTTGCCCGGCGCAGCCGAATGCACTGTCGCTGATGATCTGGGTCGCCATTTGCATGTCGGCATCCGGCAGCACGATGACCGGATTCTTCGCGCCGCCCTGGCACTGAGCACGCTTGCCCTTTTCCCCGGCGCGCGCGTAAATGTAACGAGCCACAGGAGTCGATCCGACAAAGCTGATCGCCCGCACTCGCGGATCGTCGATAAGCGTATCCACGGCGACTTTGCCGCCATTCACGAGATTCACAACACCTTTGGGCAGACCAGTTTTTTCCAGAAGCTCGTATACGTAACGCATGGTGAGCGGAACCCGCTCCGACGGCTTCAGGATAAAAGTATTTCCGGTCGCGATCGCGTAAGGCAGGAACCAGAACGCAATCATGCCCGGGAAATTAAAGGGCACGATGGCGGCTGTGACCCCAAGGGGCTGCCGAATCATCATCTCGTCGATGCCGCGCGCGACATCTTCCAGGTTGTAGCCCTGCATGAGAGTCGGAATCCCGCAGGCCACTTCCACGTTCTCGATGGCGCGGCGCATTTCGGCTTTCGCTTCGGTGAAAGTCTTGCCGTTTTCCTGCGTGACGAGGCGGCTGATGTCGTCGACGTGCTCTTCGAGCAACTGCTTCAACTTGAATAGAGGCTGAATACGATCTTCGGGCGGCGTGCGGCGCCAGGCGGGATAGGCCGCCGCCGCGGCGTCGATGGCCTTGGTCACTTCGCCTGCATCCGATAAAGGAACTTTGCCCAAACTCTCGCCGGTCGCGGGATTAACGATTTCAGACCATTCCCGGGCATTCGACTCGACCCACTGGCCGTCGATGTAATGCGGAACTTTCGCTTCGGTGATGATGGCTGTACTCATGGTAGGTTTGCCTCAGCAATCGTGAAGAATGTCGGGTCGCGACAGATCCAGAGATCCGGCTCGCCAGCGCTTTGCGTTGTCCTCTAGATTACACCGGCTGCGCGGTGGCTTCGTGTTTCTTTTCGTAAACCGTCTTCAGCGCCCCTTCGAGCACGTCGAGAGCCTCAGTCATCTGCGCATCCGTGATCACGAGCGGCATCAGCAGGCGGATGACATTGCCATAAGAGCCGGCGGAGATCGTGATCACGCCATGCTCGTAGCAATATTGCGTGATCTGCCTGGTTTCCTCCGCGGCCGGCTCCCGTTTGTCCGGCGACTGGACGAGTTCGAGGGCCTGCATCGCACCCAAGCCACGCACTTCGCCGATCATGGGCCAGCGTTTCTGCCACTCGCGAGCGCGTTTTTGGAAGTGCTCACCCAGTTCGTTGGCGCGCGCGTTCAGGTCCTGCTGCTCGAACATATCGAGCACTGCGAGGGCCGCTTCGCAGGCAACCGGATTCCCGGCAAACGTTCCACCCAAACCACCGGGCCCGGGAGCGTCCATGATTTCGGCCCGACCGGTAATGGCACCAAGCGGAAGCCCGCCCCCAATGGATTTGGCGGTCACAATAATGTCGGGCTCGATGCCGTAGCGTTCGCTGGCAAAGAGCGCGCCCGTGCGTCCGAATCCCGACTGCACTTCGTCGGCGATGAACAGCACGCCGTGCTTGTGGCAGATGTCGATCAGGATGCGGAAAAAATCCTGCGGAGGCGCAACGAAGCCCCCTTCCCCCAGTACCGGCTCGGCGATGACCGCGGCCACCCCCTCATGAGCGACCACGCGCTTGAACGTGTCTTCCAGATGACGCGCGCAGTACAAGTCGCAGGCGGGATACTGCAGAGAGTAGGAGCAGCGATAGCAGTACGCATAGGGGATGCGGTACACCTCGCCGGGAAAAGGCTGGAAGCCTGCTTTATAAGGATGCGTTTTACTGGTGAGCGACAAGGCCATCATGGTGCGGCCATGGAACGCGTCTTCAAACGCGATGATGCCGGGTTTTCCAGTCGCGGCGCGCGCGATCTTGACCGCGTTCTCGACGGCTTCGGCACCGGTGTTCACGAACAGCGTTTTCTTCGGAAAATTTCCGGGCGTGATCTGGTTCAGACGCTCCGCCAGGCGGATGTAGCTTTCGTAGGGAGTGACTTGCACGCAGGTGTGCAGGAATTTATCGAGTTGGCGCTCGATGGCCGTGAGCACGCCGGGCGCGCGATGGCCGGTGTTCAGGCAGCCGATGCCGCCGGCGAAGTCGATGTAACGATTTCCGTCCACATCTTCGAGGATCGCGCCCTCGGTCTTCGCGACGTAAATGGGCGTGGCATGCGACAACCCGCGCGGCACGGCGCTGGCGCGGCGCTCGGAAAGCGCTTTTGACTTGGGCCCGGGAATCGACGTCTTCAGTTGTATCGTCGCCATCTCAGTACCATCCGATTGGAGCTTCGTTGAGATTGATGTAGACCTGCTTGGTCTCGAGATATTCCTCGATCCCCCACGGACCGAGCTCGCGGCCAAAGCCGGATTGCTTGTACCCACCCCAGGGCGCTTCGACGTAGGTGGGCTGCATGTGATTCACCCACACGATGCCGGCGCGCAGAGACTTCACGGTGCGGAACGCCTTAAAAATGTCTCGCGTCCACACCGCCGCGGCCAGACCATACGGAGAATCATTGGCGATCTTGACCGCATCTTTTTCGTCTTCGAACGGAATGACGGAAGCCACCGGGCCAAAGATTTCCTCGCGCGCGATGCGCGCGCTGTTGTCGACATCGTAGAAAATGGTCGGCTGCACATAGTAGCCCTTGGCGAACTGCTCGGGCCGGTTGCCGCCGAAGGCCACCTTGGCTTCTTTCTTGCCGATTTCTACGTAGGCGCGCACCCGGTCGTATTGATCCTTGCTGACCAGCGGCCCCATCTTGGTTTCGCGGTCGAGTGGCGCGCCCAGTTTGATCTTCTTGGCTTTCTCGGCCATGGCATCGACGAACTTCTTGTAGATCGACTTCTGGACGAGGATGCGGCTGCCGGCCGAGCAAACCTCACCTTGGTTGATGAACACGCCGAACAACGCGCCATCGATGGCGGCTTCGAAGTCCGCGTCGGCAAAAAAGATGTTGGGCGACTTGCCTCCCAGTTCCAGCGTGACGCGTTTCACGGTGTCCGCCGCCTGCTTCACGATGATCTTGCCCACGGCCGCACTGCCCGTGAAGGCAATCTTGTTCACATCCGGATGCTGCACCAGCGGCGCTCCGGCGGACTCACCGAATCCGGTAATCACGTTGACCACCCCGGGCGGAAGACCGACGTCGGCAAACCAGTTTGCCAATTCAAGCGCGGTCAGCGGGGTCTGCTCGGCGGGCTTCAGAATGCAGGTACATCCCGCGGCAAGAGCAGGAGCCAGTTTCCAGGCCGCCATCAGCAGCGGATAGTTCCACGGAATGATTTGCCCGGCGACCCCAATGGGCTCCTTCATCGTCAGGCTGACCGCGTTGTCGGGAACGGGATTGACGAAGCCGAGGATTTTTGTGGCCAGGCCACCGTAATATTCGAAGCAGGTAGCCGTGTCATTGATGTCGAACTCGGCCTCGACGATGGGCTTTCCGCAATTGCGGGCTTCCAGCTCGGCCAGCATGGGCAGGTTCTGGCGGATTTTGTCGGCCAGTCGGAACAGCACGCGGCCCCGCTCCTGCGCAGTGGTGGTAGCCCATGGGCCATCTTCGAAGGCGGCCTTGGCGGCGGCCACGGCGCGATTGACATCTTCGGCGTTCGCGTCGGGGACCTGCGCGATGATTTCTTCCGACGCGGGGTCGTAGACCGGAAAGGTCTTCGCCGACTTGCTGGCGACCCATTCGCCGTTGATGTACATCTGGTAGGTCTTGACTTCGGTCTGAACTCCGCTGGGCATGGAAACCTCCGAATCTTTGCGCCTCGAATCATTCCCGGGCTTCGACCGGGTGGACAGCCGAGGCGGCTGTCCCTACGTGGTTCTTGCTGCCTCGACCGGCTCGACCGGTACGGCGCGCGGCGTCTTTAGACGGCCGTACACGAAGAAGAAAAAGACTGCCAGAAGAAGAAACGCCAACGTGATGCCGATCATGCTGACTTCGTACTTCCACACGGAAGTGATTTGCTTTGACGGGAAAAAAGCCAAGGCAATGCCAAGAGTGGTGGTGACGAACCCCGCGCCTCCCGCAAATAGAAGTGTGCCGCGACTATAGCGACCGCCTTCCAGCGGCTTCTTCACCGCAAATTTCAGCAGCGCGGCGAACACGTAGAGGAACGGCACCAACTGCAGAACGACCGCGAGCGACAGCATCCTCTGAAACGCTTCCTGCACGCCACCGGATGCATAGAAATTGAGAACAACCAGGATCAGCGAAACGATGGCCTGCACGATCAGTGCGGCGTATGGCGTCGCGTAACGCGGATGAATTTTGCCCAGCCACGAAGGCATATAGGAGTCGAGGCCGGCCACAAACGGGATGCGCGCAGATCCGCCCATCCAGGCCGATCCGATGCCCGCGATCGACAGGCTGAGCATGATCGCGAAGGGTGCGATGATCCATGCTACGCCGACCTTGGCCGCCATGTGGCTCACCGACTGCACAATGCCCTGCAGCACGCTGATTTCATCCTTCGGAATGGAGACCAGCAAAGTCAGCGTCGCACCAATGTAGAGTGCTCCCGCTAATACTCCTCCCCATGCCACGGCTCCGGGCAGCGTGCGCTGGGGATCGCGGATCTCGTCCCCCATGATCGAGGCCAGTTCCAGTCCTACCAATCCAAAGCAAATCACTCCGAAAGAATTCAGCACAAAGCGAGGGTCGGCGGGGATGTGAAAATCACTGGCCGTCACCGTGGTCCCAAAGCGTAAGTAAATGGTGAGGCCGAGAACGATCAGCACTGCAGCCGCAACGAAAGTGCCGATCGCACCAACATTGTTCAGCCACTTGCCCACACCCAGACCCACGATGTTCAACACGGTGAGCAGGGCGAGCAGGACGAGCGATGTGATCATGGCGAAATTTTTGTTATCCGCCAGGCCTGCATGTGTTGGCCCCATCGCAAAGGCGGATACGCCGACGAAGTACAGCATCACGGTCGGCACGTACAGCATGTTATTCGTCCAATAGCACCAGCCGGACAAGAATCCGTGAAAATCGCCGAAGACTTCTTTCGCCCACAGATAGACGCCACCTTCGCCCGGGTAGCGTTGCGCAAGTTCGATGACGGCAATGCCCTGTGGCCAGAAGAATAGAAGCAGCGAGATGAGCCAGAGCCACACCGTGACCCCGCCGTTGGCGGCGATGGAAGGAACCACGTTGAGATTGAAGACTGCCACCACGAACAGGAGCACGAGATCCCAGCGTCCGAGGACGCGCTTCAGATGGGGTGGTTCGGTCTCGTGATGTTTCTCCGGCAAATCAGGAACTCCGAGGCTACCGTTATTGATTCAGAACGTTCGTGGATCGGGTGCGGCGGGGGGATCCGCGGGTGCATAAGCGATGCAGGGCGGGCGAGGGCGCCCGCCCCACACGACGCGTTTAATGCGCGGCCAGAGCTGGAGCCTTCCCGGCGCGTTCCTGCTGCGCTTTTGCGAGTGACGCCGCAATATCGTCGAACGCGGCGATGTGCTTGTCGATATCGGCCTCCGTATGTTGCACCGACATGGTCCACTGTTCATCCTGCCAGTAAGGCTGCGCCATCACGCCGCGATTCACCATGCCGAACCAGTAGTGACGCCACAGGTCGACGTCCACAGTTAACCAGTCGCGGTAATTGCGAATCTCCTGCGGATATAGCATGAGAGCGCCATTCGCTCCGGCTTGCGCAATGTAAGCCTGCAAACCGACCTTCGCGATAGTTTTCTTGTAGCCATCAACCAGCTTCTTGCTGAGCTTCTCGACGTGCGCATAGTTTTCGCGCGTCAGAACTTCAGCAAAAGTCGCCAGGCCCGCGGCCATCGAAACCGGATTCGTGTTGTAAGTCCCGCCATGGAAGACCTTGTGCTGCGAGATCAGGTCCATGATGGACTTGTGCGTTCCGAAGGCGGCCAGCGGGAATCCGCCGCCGATGGATTTCGCGAGGCAAATCATGTCGGGAATGACGCCGTAGTATTCTGAGGCGCCGCCCCAACCAAGTTTCGCGCCGGTCTTCACTTCGTCGAAGATCAGGAGAGCGCCGTTTTTCGTGGCGACCTCGCGCAGGCCCTGCAAGAAGCCCGATTGCGGCATACACAGGCCAACGTTCATCAGGATCGGTTCGAGGATGATCGCTGCGATTTGCCCGGGATTTTCCTGGAAGCGGCGCTCGACCGTGCCGAGATCATTGAAGGTCGCAATCGGCACGTTCGCGATTGAAGCCGCCGGGACGCCCAGTCCGCCCGGAACAGAAACGGGATTCTTGATATCGCCGAAGTCAGGCTCATGCGGCTTCACGCTGACCAGCGCGGTGTCGTGCAGGCCGTGATAACCGCCTTCGAATTTGAGAATCTTGTCGCGCCCGGTAGCCGCGCGGGCCAGACGAACGGCGTGCATGGTGGCTTCGGTTCCGCTCGAACCGAAGCGGACCATCTCGACTGGAAAGCGTTTGCAGATTTCTTCCGCGAGCTGCCACTCCATGTCGTGCGGCATGCCAAACATGGTGCCGGTGGAGAGCCGCTTTTCCACGGCCTTCATCACCGCGGGATGGCAGTGTCCGGCCATGAGCGCGCCGAAGCAGAGGTTGTGATCGATGTAGTCGTTGCCGTCGAGATCGCGGAAATGCGAGCCCTGCCCTTCTTTGACAAAGATCGGATAAGGATCGTAAGCGCGGTAGTTGCTGGCCACGCCTAAGGGCAGGCGCTTCAGATTGCGTTTATGGGCTTCGGCGGATTTCGGCGTGCGGCGCTCGAAGGTTTCGAGCTCCTTCTGCAGTTCGGGGTACATCGGGAGTCTCCAGGAATGCTCAGGCCGCGCAGCGGCCATTAGATTGTGCCCGGGCCGGCCCGGGCCTTGGGGTTTTTACAGCGTTATTGTCTCATCTAAAAATAGAACTTGATAGCCAACTGGATCAGCCGAGGCTCGCGCGCGCGTTTGATGCGGCCGAAATCAGAGCCATCGGTGATGTTGCCGTCGGGGTTATTGAATTGCGTGTGATTGAACAAGTTGAAGAATTCCGAGCGGAACTCGAAACGCTTGCCTTCGCTTCCTCCGATGGGCAACACCTTGTGAAGCGCGAAATCGAAGTTATTGATCGGCGGACCACAGCAGATGGTGCGTTTGGCGTTTCCGATTCGCCCGAGCGTTGTGTCTTCCGTGAATGCCGTGGTGTCGAACCAGTACCCGCCATTCGACTTCGGGTTGAGTGTCCGGAAAGGCGCGATCTGATCCGGTTCGCCGGGGTACTCGAAGAACGCGCTGTACATCAGTTCATTGTCTGAGGACGATGTGATTCGGATAGGAAAGCCGCTCTGATAGGTGTAGATGCCGGAAACGTCCCATCCATTGAGCACGCCGCCCTTGAAGCCGCTGTACTTGGGAACAGGCAACTCCCAGACATAGCTGAGTACCAGTCTATGGCGCGAATCGAATTGCGATAGCGAGTAGGTGGAGTGGAAGTCGAGAGGATTTAGTTCGCCTTCAAAGCTGGAAGCCACGTCGAACGATTTGCTGAACGTATAGGCGAGGTTGGCCTGCAGCCCATGACTGAAACGCTTCTCCAGCGACACCTGCAGCGAATTGTAGTTCGAGTTAGCGATTGTATCTTCGGCGAAGATGCTGGAGAACACCGGCGTCCCGTCAGGCGGGCAGCCGGCACCGCTGAGGGGATCGCAATTTGGCGAAGAGTAAGGCCGCAACCCCACCAGCGTAATCCCATTCGGACCTAAAGTCGTGCCCGCGGCAATGGTCGAGTGATTCTGTACGTACGGCAAATGGAGATCGACGGGAAGAGCCGTGCCACCCGGGATCTGGAAAACACTGTCCGCATAAAAGGGGCCGCACGCAAGATCGCCGTTGTTAGTTGCATCCGAGATCGCCTGCAGGTCCAGGCACGTTTGCGCATTGCCATAGTTCACGTCGTGACTAGCCAGCAACCGATGCCCCTGGGAGCCGACATAACCAACCTGCAGGACAAGATCCTTTGTGAGTTCCCGCTGGATGTTGAGGTTGTACTGCGCCGAGTATTGCGTGCGCAGGTGCGGCTGGAACTGCCCGTAAAGGAGGATCGGCCGATAGATCGACCAGTCTACCGGCTGATTCCGAGGCGGATTCAAAATCCCATTGAATGGATTCGGTTTCACCAACCCATTCTGATCTTCAAATGGAGTGTTGAAGAGCGGGTAGTTAATGATGTTGCTGCCGCCAAAGGGCGGCTCTGCGCTGAATTGTTCGAGCACCAACTGCTCCATTGGGTTGTAGAACATGCCCCAGCCAGCGCGAATACTGGTCTTGCCGGAAGTGCCCGGGCTGTAAGCAATGCCGAGGCGCGGAGCGAACGTCTTGTAGTAGGTGGAGGTGAGGCCCGCAGGTACTCCCTTGTCCCCCGGAACCACCAGGCCGGTTGGAATCACACCCGTATTGTTGCAGTCGGGATTGGGGAAGCCGATTTGATTGGTGAAGAAGTCGATGCTCGACTGCGAAAGCTGGCATGGATAAACTGTGCTCACCTGCCCCGGCCGGAAACTCTGCACGTGCTGGCTGACATCCGTCAGCGGAGTGAACAACTCCCAACGCAATCCGTAGTTCAGGGTTAAGTTCGGACGAATCTTCCAGCTATCCTGAGCGAACAGAGAGAAGATCGTGCTGCGCACCTTCTCAACCTGACCGGAGCCCTGGCTATAAGTATCAGGTAATCCCAGAAGATAATTCGGCATCAGATCGGCGAAGCCCACATCGTTTGGCCCGCCGCCGTAATAGTTGTACTCGCCGTTCACGTTGTAGTAGAGCGTCTGATCGAATTGCTGGCGGCGCACATCGGTTCCAAATTTCGTCGTGTGCGTGCCCTTGACCCAACTCAGGTTGTCAGAGACCTGATACGTGTTGCCCGATTGCGGGATTTCGCCTTCGAAGTTGTTGCCGAACCCGAAACCGCCGGAGAGCGTCACAAACGGAACGCCCTCGCGACTCGCTCCCAACCCCGGATGAATGCCGGTGGCATTGCCCGGCGTGCCATCACTAAAGCAGGCGTCGGGCGAGACCGTGGCGCAGGAGTTCTGCACCAGGTTGGTTCGCTGCGGATGAAGGAACGTGCCCTGCGCCTCGCGAAAATAAGTGAAGTGCGCCTCGTTGACGAGCGCATTGGTAATGGTGAAGTTATGGGTCAGGTTGGCTTGCTGATAACGTTCCGCTGTGCCCGCACCGAAATTGAGCACATTGGCGCCGCCCGACTGGAAGCGCGAGTAAGGATCGAACAACGTGCTGTCGTTGAAATAATAGTAAGCGGACAGGTTCTGCTTGTCGTTAATGCGGTGATCAAGTTTGCCCGTGAACTGGTCGGTTCGGTCCTTGTGAATGCCGGTCACGGTTTGGAAGGTTCCATCGGGGCGATTTCCCTGCGGCACGAACTGGTTCATTAAATCCAGCGCAACTGGATCCATGCAACTTGTCGGGATCTGATTGCCAACCGTAGTGACGTTGCTGAATAAACCAGGAAGGACAGGACTCGTGGGATCATCCGGATTTTGCAAGTGATATCCGAACGGGGAGCCTGCAGTGAAGTAATTCCCGGCGCTCGGATTCTGTGCCAATAGATCGTTTTGACATGCGCCGTTATTCCGGGCAAGGACCTGGTCAAGGACCAGTTGGCTGGATGCGGAGCCTGCAAATAAATCGTTGAAGATCCCAGCACGCTCGTCAGCGGTCGGGACCGTCACAGCATCCGATGAGGTCCCGTTGCGGATGCGGCGGCCTTCATACGAAGTGAAAAAGAAGGTCCGATCTTTCTTGATAGGTCCGCCCAAGGTTCCGCCAAACTGGTTCTGATGGAACGCGGGTTTGGCAATGTCGAAATACCCTTTGGAATTTAAGGCGTCGTTACGGAAGAACTCAAACACATTTCCATGCAGACTGTTCGTCCCGGACTTCGTAACCACATTGACCACCGCTCCGGAATTGCGCCCGTACTCCGCGTCGAAGGTATTCGTCAGGACGCGGAACTCCTCGATGGAGTCGGGCGAAGGCTGAACCGCAGGCAGATTCGCGAACTGATCGTTGGCGTCGCCGCCATTGACGCTGAAGTTGTTGGAGCGACCTCGGCCTCCGTTGACGGAAACGACGCCGGCGCGGTCGCTGCCGTAAAACAGATCGGTTCCGGTTTGTGATTGCACACCCGGCTGGAGCGAGAGCAACTGGTAGGTGTCGCGCGCATTGAGCGGCAATTGCACCACCGAGCGCTCGTTCACGACGGCGCCCATCTGCGTGCTGGTGGTTTCAATCAGTGGAGCCTCGGAGGTGACTTCCACCACTTCCTTCGTCTGCCCAACCTGCATAGTCACGTTGAGCGTGACGACCTGATTGATCTCGACGGTCACGCCCTTGCGCAAGTTCGTCGTGAAGCCCTGCTGTTCGAACCTTACGTTGTATTGCCCAGGTTGCACTTCCACGAAGACGTAGTCTCCGTTTTCGCTTGCCGTGGCGTCGCGACTGACCCCGGTGGCATCGTTCGTCAAGTTGATCTTTACACCCGACAATACGGCGCCGCTGGCATCCGTAACCCTCCCCAGAATTCTTCCGCCAGTGCTTTGCGCGATCAGAAGGGTGGAACAGACCAGACACAACACGAGAACCAGCAGGACACGCGTCGCTTTCGACGGCCGCATACGACCTCCGGGAGGCGGGGGAATTTTTTCCAATCAATTTCGCCAACAGACCAGCTTGCACAGACCACAAACCTTGCTATAATCGCGCAACGTTAGAGAACCTGCCGCGTACTGTCAAGCGAAAAATACCAATCTCGGGCAGAAGTAAAACCGCGGAAACAGGCTGCTTACGATGAAGCCGAACGGCGCCAAACCTTACTTGAAAATCGGCGATGTGGCTCGCATCGTTGGGGTCTCCCCATCCGTGATTCGCACCTGGGAGAGCCTGGGACTGACGCGACCGCAGCGCACCGAGAGCAAGTATCGTTTGTATACAGCCGATGATGTGAAATTACTCAAGCGCGCACGCTTCCTCCGGCGCGTGCGCGGTCTGAATGCGCCGGCCATTGTGGAATTACTCAAGCGCGAAGGCCTGTTGCGACCCACCACTGACGGCGCAGTGGGTGCCATCGGCGCTCGTCTGCGCCAGCTGCGCATGCGACGCACGCTCTCTCTGGCCCAGGTCGCGAAGGCCGTTGGAATCTCAGTGGGATTTCTCAGTGCCATTGAGCGTTCCCAGATGAGCGCATCGATCGGCACGCTGCGCAGGCTGGCGCGCTTCTACAAAACGAATATCCTCGATTTCTTCGATCCGGCGGAGAGCAATCGCCGGCTGGTGCGGCCGAAAGAGCGCAAGGTTCTTGAGGCGGGTCCCGGAGTGCGCATGGAGTTGCTGGCCTGGGGCAACAAAGTCATGGAACCTCACCTCTTTCGTATCGCTCCGAAAGCGGGCAGCGGCGAATCCTATACCCATGAAGGCGAGGAATTCCTGATGGTCCTGCGCGGCGAGTTGCATCTGGCGCTGGACAGTCAGGAATTCCGGCTAAAGTCCGGCGATAGTTTTTATTTTGAAAGTGCTACGCCACACCATTGGAAAAATCCAGGACGCTCGGAAACCTGGGTTCTGTGGGTGAATACGCCGCCCACGTTTTAGAAATATTGTCAGTGACTGGTCGTCAGTTTTCGGTTCCACCTGAGGAGACCTTGGCACCTAACTTGCGATTTTGGTTGCGATCCCCTAAATGTGCAGTTGCGCTTCTCGCTGCGGTGACCCTGGGTCAAGGGCTGAGCGCTTACGCGCAAAAAGACAGCGCCGATGTTGTGGTTCTTAACGCGCACGCCTACACCTTGAACTCCAGGCAGCCGTGGGCGGAAGCGATTGCCATCCGCGGTGAAGCGATCATCGCGGTCGGTAGCGTGAAGGACGTCGAGCCTTATCGCAATGCCAAAACCAAAGTGATCGACGCCGGCGGAAGGTTGGTTCTGCCCGGCTTCACCGACTGCCACACGCACTTTCTCGATGGCGCTCTCAGCCTCGAACGCATCCACCTCGACGATGCGAAAGACGTCGCGGAAATTCAACGACGGGTAAAGGCCTATGCCGAGGCTCATCCGGATCAGCCGTGGGTACGCGGGCGCGGGTGGACCTATCCCGCAGTCGGCCCCACCAATCTTCCTTACAAGAAGGACCTGGATGCGATCATTCCAGACCGTCCGGTGTATCTGGAAGCGTTCGACGGCCACACCTGGTGGGCCAACAGCAAGGCGCTGCAGTTGGCTGGGATCACTCGCGATACACCGAATCCTCCCGGGGGCGAGATCGTGCGCGATGCCAGCGGGGAACCTACCGGCGCATTGAAAGAGGATTCCGCGGACGCACTCATGCTGCGCGTGCTCCCCTTGCCGTCGCGGGAAGAAAAGCTTGCTGCTTACAAAGTCGGCTTTCGGGAAGCTAATCGCGCCGGTCTGGTGCGCGTACACAGCGCCGGCGGAGTCGGGGTTGGGATGAGTGATTTGATGAACGCGGACTTGCTCGCAGACTTGCGGAAGTCTGGCGATCTCACCCTGCGGATGTACCTTGCCTATCGCGCGGAGCCGCCGGCCCTCACGCCGCAGCAGATCAAAGAAATCGAAGATGATCGCAGCAAATATCACGACGAGTGGATTTCGGCAGGCGCCGTGAAGTTTTTCATGGACGGCGTGATCGAATCGCACACCGCTGCGATGCTCGCGCCTTATAGCGACGATCCCAAGCTTTCGGGCAGCTTGCTCTGGGATGCCGAGACCTACAAGAAAACGGTGGCTGATCTCGACAAGCGCGGCATCCAGATCTTCACGCACGCCATCGGAGATCGTGCCGTCCGCCTCACTCTGGATGCCTACTCCAACGCGGCAAGTCAAAACGGCACGAAAGATCGCCGGCATCGGATTGAACACATCGAGACCATTGCAGCCGAGGACATTCCGCGCTTCGGCAAGCTTGGCGTGATTGCGAGCTTCCAGCCTCTGCACGCGTATCCAGATGACGACACGTTGCTGGTGTGGCTGAAGAACGCTGGGCCCGAGCGCGGCAAACGGGCGTGGGCTTGGCATAGCATCGAGGCTTCCGGAGGCGTGCTGGCATTCGGCAGCGACTGGCCGATTGTGACGCTGAACCCCTGGGCAGGTATACAGAACGCCGTTACACGGCAAACGGTGGAAGGCGATCCTCCCGGAGGGTTTGTTCCGAACGAGAGAATCAGCGTGGCCGATGCGATTCGGGGCTACACGCTGGGCGCGGCCATCGGAGGACGCCGCGAACAGAAAGAAGGATCGCTGGAGAAAGGAAAACTCGCCGACCTCATCGTGGTCGATCGTAACCTGTTTGAAATCGAACCCACGGCGATCGGCAAGACGGAAGTCCTGCTGACCATGATCGGAGGAAAAATCATTTACGAGTCGCCAAACTGGAAACCGGCAATTCCCGCGCACGCTACGGAGGCGAAGTAAGGCATGAGGAGATTGTTTGCTCTCGCCGCGTTACTGATCGCGGTTCTGGGCTTCGGCTCATGCACAAAAAAGAGGCCCACGCTGAATCTGCTGGTCTGGGAAGGCTATGCCGATCCTCTGTTTGTGAAGGGATTCGAGGAGCAGTGCCAGTGCAAGGTCTCCGCCTCTTACATGGGATCGAGCGACGAACTGGTTGCCAAGCTCCGCGGCGGAAGCGCGAGCAACTACGACGTGATCTCCCCGTCCAGCGACGTAGCCACCATGATTGCCTCGGCTGGTCTGGCGGCGCCTCTCGACCTGTCGCGCGTTCCAACCTATAACCAACTTGCGCCCAAGCTGACCTCAATGTCGCTGGTGCGCGTCAAAGGCAATGTCTATGGTGTGCCCTTTACCTGGGGTCCAAATCCGTTGATCTACGATACGACCGTTTTCCCTAACCCTCCTGAAAGCTGGAACCTGATGTGGGATCCGAAGTATCGCGGGAAGATCTCGGTTTGGGACGATCTCTCCACGGTTTTCATGGCGGCGCAGATTCTGGGCTACGACAAGCCCGATCCAAATCAACTGTACAACCTGAGCGACGCGCAACTCGAAGCCGTAAAGAAGAAGCTGCTCGAACTGAAGCCGAACATCCGCAAAATGTGGTCGACGGGCGGCGAACTGACGAATCTATTCCAGAACCACGAGATAGTTGCTGCCATGGGATGGCCGCTGAATACCGTCGAATTAAGGAAGAAGAACTTTCCGGTCGGAGAAACGATCCCAAAAGAAAATACCACCGGCTGGATCGATCATCTGATGATCACCGCGGCCAGCGAAAACAAAGACCTCGCCTATCGCTTTCTCGAGTACATGGTGGAGGCCAGAACGCAAAAACTGGTCGCGGATGTTACCAACTACGTCCCGGCCAATCCGCAGGCCGGACCGTTGATGACCGCCGAGCAACGCCAGGGTCTGCACCTCGATGATGTAGAGACCTATCAGAAACGCATCTACTTCTGGCAGGATGTCCCGCGCCGCCCGAAGTACACCGAAATCTGGAACGAAGTGAAGGCGGCGCAGTAAGGAATCTCGGTTGGCGGCGGTGACTCGACACGCGATCCTGATAAACCTCGAAACGCACGCCCGCATGCTTACCAAGGAACAATCCGCAGCCGCTACCGCCGAGACGCCCGGTGCCGCAATGCTGCTCGACATTCGCAATGTGGCGAAGAGCTTCGGAAAAAGCGTTGTGTTGCGCGACATTTCCCTGAAAGTTGCGGAAGGTGAATTCCTCACCATTCTCGGGGAGAGCGGCTCGGGCAAAACGACAATGCTTCGGATCATCGCGGGATTCGAGACTGCCACTTCCGGGGAAGTCTGGATGAATGGGGAACGACTGGATCGGCTGCCTCCTTATAAGCGGAGAGTCAACACCGTCTTTCAGCACTACGCTTTGTTTCCGCACCTGACGGTTGAAGAGAACGTCGGCTACGGGCTGCGCGTGGAGAAACAAAGCGGCGGAGAAATCGCTTCGCGCGTGGAGCAGGCTCTTGCGCGGGTGAAGATGACGGCCCACGCGAAGGCAAAGCCGTCGAAGATCAGTGGCGGACAGCAACAGCGGGTCGCGCTGGCCCGGGCGCTGGTGAAGCGTCCACAACTCCTGCTGCTGGATGAACCGCTGTCGGCGTTAGACGCAAATTTGCGCCGCCAGATGCAGGTGGAATTGAAGTCGCTGCAGCGTGAAGTGGGCATCGCCTTCGTATTCGTGACCCATGACCAGGAAGAAGCGATGGTTATGTCGGACCGGATCGCGCTTCTGCGTATGGGAGAACTGGAACAGGTCGCAACCCCGCGCGAAATCTACAGCCGCCCTGCGACAGCGTATACCGCCCAGTTCATCGGACACACGAATCTTCTGCGAACCGAGGTTCGCGGGGGTGTGGCGCGCTGCCATTCGCTTTGTTGGCCGACGCCGCTTCCCGATGGCTCTGCGCTGCTCTCGTTGCGGCCGGAAAACATCCGGGTCGCCGCATCTTCTCCGATGCCAGACGTCGTACGATTCCGCGGCAAGCTCGGACACAGGGCCTTTCACGGCGCAACCGAGCTATTGCAGATCGAATGTGCGGATGGCCTCAAGTTCTCGGTGCGTGCCGCCACACGTACCGATTGGCAGGGTGAGGTCGAATTTGAGTTTGATCCCGCGGACGCTGTGGCGGTCCGCGAATCGGCGGAGAGAACCTGACGCATGTTCTCACGGGCTTACAAAACCGTAATTACCGTGCCCCCTCTCCTGTGGGTCACCGTCTTTCTGCTCGTTCCCTACCTGCTGATGTTCTGCTACAGCTTCTGGTCGGTCTCGCCGTCGCAGCAAATTGTTCATTCCTGGAACCTGCAAAACTACCACCAGCTTCTTGCGGTGGACGTGTATTGGCAAACGCTCTTGCGATCGATGTGGATCGCCGCCCGAGTGATGCTGTTCTCCTTGTTGCTGGGATATCCGCTGGCATACTTCCTGTCCTTTCACGCGGGTGCCAGGAAGGACCTGCTCTACCAGCTAGTCATCATTCCTTTATGGGTGAGCTACCTGGTGCGCGCCTATGCCTGGAAAACGATTCTGGGGAGCGACGGCGTTCTAAATACGCTCCTGCAATACGTACATCTGACCAGCCATCCCCTCGATTTCCTGTTGTACAGTCCCTTCGCGGTGGTACTCACGCTCACTCACATCTACACGCCTTTCACATTTCTGCCCGTTTACGCATCGCTCGAACATATCCCACGGAACCTGGTAGAAGCGTCCCACGACCTGGGCGCGTCGCCCGCGCAGACATTCTGGCGGGTCATCTTTCCGCTCTCGATCCCGGGCGTGCTCGCCGGTGCGACCTTCGCATTCGTGCTGAGCCTCGGCGATTTTCTGGCGCCGCTGCTTCTGGGCGGCCCCAGCGGCATCATGATTTCGAACATCGTGGTCAGCCTGTTCGGCGCCGCGTATAACTGGCCGCTCGGGGCTGCGATCTCGCTGTGCATGCTCGTGCTCGTGATCAGCCTGCTCTTTGTTTCGGAGCGCCTTGAAAAGAAGTGGAGCTTCTCATGAGCGGAGCGAATGCAATGCGCGGGTCCCGGTGGTTGGGATTGCATGCGCTGGTCGTGTTCGCGTTTCTTTATCTGCCGATTGCAGTTCTGATTGTCTATTCATTTAACGGCGCCGGCGTGGGAGGGTTTCCGCCGCGAAATCTCACTCTTGATTGGTATCGCACCTTGTTCGCGGATGGAGCGATCTGGGAATCGGTAGGCAATAGTTTGCTGGTAGCGGCGTGCGCGGTGGGAATCGCGCTCGGACTCGGCATTCCTGCGGCGCTTGCATTGGATCGAGCGCATTTCCCCGGCAAAGCTTTGTTCCGCCGGCTCGTGCTGCTGCCGCTGATTCTTCCCGGCATTATCACGGGCCTGTCTCTGTTGATGTTGGTCAACGAAGCGAAGGTCAAGCTCAGTTTGCTTACGATTGTTTTGGGTCACGGCACCGCACTCATCTCGGTGGCCACCACTGAAGTGTTCGCCGGGCTCCAGAAACTCGACCGGGCGCAGGAAGAAGCTTCCCTCGATTTGGGGGCGAACTACTGGCAGACATTTTTGCGCGTCACTTTACCGAACCTGAAGTTGTCGATCATTGGCGCGGCCCTGCTGATCTTCACCCTTTCCATGGATGAGATCGCAGTGAGCTTTTTCCTGTTAGGCCGGGATAACACGCTGCCCCTGGAAATCTGGGGCCGACTGCGGCGAGGCATCACTCCGGAAATTAATGCCATCTCAACCATTATCTTTGTCTTTTCATTGGCGGCCATCGTTCTCTGGTACCGGCTGCGCAGAAGCGCGGAAGGATCACCGGAAATAGCCGCTGAACTGATCGAATCCGCACTCCAAGGAGAACCATCGTGAGTTCCAACCGCAGGGACTTTATCAAGTTCGTGGTTGCAGGCGCAGTTGCGTCGGGCTGTCCCATTGACACTGCTCTTTTTGCCGCTCCGTCCGAAGTCGCCCCCGCCCTTGAAGGCGAAGACAACAAGATCTGTCATCAGGTGCGCGACGGAAAAGTGTTTACGCTTCCTCCGGTGTCGGCCAGTCACGATGTGGTCATCGTGGGCGGGGGCATGAGCGGGCTGACCGCGTCCTACCTGTTACAGAACCGTGATTTCCTTCTGCTGGAAAAAGAACCTCATTTCGGCGGCAACGCTTACCAGATGGAGTTCGAGGGGCAAGCGTATGCGACCGGCGCTGCCTTTGGGGATAACGAAGTCGTGGTCGCCTTCGCGAAAGAGATCGGCCTCGACCCTCTGCCTGTGAACAATTTCGATCCCACCATCGTTAACGGTGAATTCGTCGCCGACACCTGGGGCGATGGCATCGACAAGCTTCCCTACCCGCCACCCGTGAAAGAGGCGTTCAAGCGCGTACGCAAGGAATGGCTGGCGATCGACCTCGCAAGCCGAAAAGACGAACTCTCCAATATGCCGCTCACTGATTTGTTGAAGGGATATCCACCCGAGATCAGGCTGTGGTGGGACGGCTTTGGCGCGTCCAGTTGGGGCTCGCGCTCTGAGGATTCTCCCGCCGCGATAGGCGTAGCTGAAATGCGATGGATGGCCGGCGAGACTCGCAAGGATGACCGCTACACCTGGCCGGGCGGGCTGGGCGCCCTCAGCAAGCATCTGGTCGAAATACTCAAACCAAAACATACCGAGCGCATGCAGACGGGTACGACCATCGTTGCGGTGTCGAACGAGAAAAATGCCGTGAATGTCACCTATATGCAGGGCACCGAGTTGAAGACGGTCTCCGCGAAGGCCGTCATCATGGCAACTCCAAAATTCATCACGCGGCGGATCGTGGAAGGAATTCCCGAGAAGCAGGACGACGCCATGCAGCAGATGCGCTACATCCCGTACGCGCTTGTGAATCTGATCTTCGACAAGGAAATCTACCGCAAGGGATACGACAACTGGTGCCCGGGAAATTCCTTCACCGACTTTATCGTCGCCGACTGGGTCATCCGCAACCAGACTGGCTATAAGCCGAAATACAATATCCTGAGTTGCTATACCCCGCTCCACGAAGAGCAACGCAAGCTACTTCTCAATGAGGCTAGCTCACGCAAACTTGCGGGCGACGTTTTGAAGGATTTTCAGAAACTATTGCCGGCTACGAACGTGGATCCGGTCGAGGTCCACATCTACCGGCGCGGGCATCCCATGTACATGACGACTCCGGGCCTGTATACAAAGGTGCAACCGCTGCTGCGCGCGCCCGTGGATCGGATATTCTTCGCGAATACGGATGCTGAAGGTCCGGTTTCAAGCACGACGCAGGCAATCACGGGAGCCCGGCGCGTAGTGAAAGAAGTGGAACAAAAGCTGGCCGGTGGACGCGCGCCTCGTGTGCACGAAGCACCGACGGCCGTGGGATAGTCGAGAGTATCGAATCCTCGCTTAACACGGGCCCTTGTCTTGCTGGCGGATCGAGCATCCTTTCCTGCCCGTAATCTTCCTATCTGAGCTCAAACCTCGGAGCGGCATAGTACAGTAGTAGTGACGCATTTTTTACCGCTGCAGGATCTTTCCATCGAGGACCGCCTGACTTTGAGGGTAAGCATTCGCAATATCGCAATCATCGCCCACGTCGATCACGGGAAAACCACCCTGGTCGACGCCTTGCTGCAACAAAGCGGCACCTTTCGCTCCAACGAAACCCATGTCGATCGCATCATGGATTCGAACGAACTGGAGCGCGAGCGCGGCATCACAATTCTCGCCAAGAATACCTCGGTCTTTCACGCGGGCGTCAAGATCAACATTGTCGACACACCGGGCCACAGCGATTTTGGGGGCGAAGTGGAACGCGCACTCAAGATGGTGGATGGCGTCATGCTGCTGGTGGATGCGAGCGAAGGTCCGTTGCCACAGACTCGCTACGTACTCGGGAAAGCGCTGGAAGCCAAACTTCCGCCCATTGTCGTCATCAATAAGATCGACCGCGTCGATGCCCGCCCGCAGGAAGTGCTCAACGAAATTTACGATCTGTTCATCGACCTTGACGCTAAGGAAGATCAACTGGAGTTCCCGATCCTTTACACGAATGCAAAGGCCGGGACGGCCACCACGAACATTCAAGGTGGTGGACAGGATCTCGAGCCGTTGTTCGATGCCATCGTGAAGACCATTCCACCTCCCCAGGGCGACCTCGCCGGACCCCTCCAGATTCTGGTGGCCAATCTCGATTACAGCGACTACCTGGGACGGCTGGCGATTGCGCGCGTCTTCAACGGAAAAATGTGGACCGGGGAAGAAGTCAGCATCGCCAAGCGCGATGGTTCGTTCCAGAAAACGAAGATCACGAAATTGTTTTCCTTCTCCGGCTTGAAGCGGGTGGACATTACCGAGACCGAACTGGGTGACATCGTAGCGGTGGCAGGCGTGGAGGGGATCACGATTGGCGAGACCATTACAAACGCCGAAAATCCCGCGCCTCTGCCACCGATCGTCATCGACGAGCCCACGATTGCGATGATGTTCACGATCAATACTTCACCGTTTTCTGGACGAGAAGGAAGCTACGTCACATCGCGAAATCTGCGCGATCGCCTCACTAAGGAACTGCTAACGAATGTCTCGCTGCGCGTCGAAGATACAGGCAGCACGGATTCCTTCAAGGTGCTGGGCCGCGGCGAATTGCAGCTTTCCATCCTTATTGAAATGATGCGTCGCGAAAGCTTTGAGTTGATGGTGGGCAAGCCGGAGATTGTCACCAAGCGCATCGACGGCAAGCTCATGGAACCCGTGGAGCACCTGACCGTCGACGTGCCGGAAGAATTCGTCGGAGTTGTGATGGAGCAATTGGGGACGCGCAAGGGCGAAGTTGCCAACATGCATAATCACGGCTACGGGCGCGTGCGCATTGAGTTCAATGTTCCCAGCCGCGGGCTCATCGGATTGCGCAGCCAACTGCTCACCGATACGCGGGGAACCATTGTGATGAACTCCCTGTTCCACGGTTACACCGAGTGGCAGGGAGAGATCCCCCATCGGCCGACGGGAGTTCTGGTGGCCGATCGTGGCGGACTATCAACTTCCCATGCTCTGTACAATCTGCAGGAGCGCGGAGAACTCTTCATTGGCCCGGGCGTCGAAGTGTACGAAGGCATGATTATCGGTGAGAACGCCAAGGACAACGATCTCGACGTGAACGTCGTGCGAGAAAAGAAACTCACCAACATGCGAGCCTCGACTTCCGACGAAGCGATCCGCCTGGTGCCGTTCCGTCAACTGAATCTGGAGCAGGCCATCGAATTCATTGCCGACGACGAGTTTGTCGAGGTGACTCCGAAAGCTCTCCGCCTTCGTAAGAAAGTCTTGCAGTCAAACAAACGGAAGAAGAGCACGGGCGCAGTCATGGCGGAGGAAGTGAAATAATGGCCAGGCGGCGGGAGCGCCGGGAAGACACCCCTGCCAAGCCTCTGCGCATGTACCTGGTCCCTTGCAGTTGCGGGACGAGCTTTTCCGTCGCGGAAAACTACGATCGTCAGGGCACGCAATGGAGCCGGTACCTTGCGTGTCCGAATTGCGGAAAGCGGCACGATCCCAAGAATCGCCTGCTACAACTTGGATATCACCGCGCTGGTTACTGGGGCGTCGATGAATGCTGACTAACTGGTAAGCATTCGGTTGCACAGGTTTTCAGACTTGGGAATCACGCGAGTCCAGTCCCGCTCGACCTGTTAGAACCTGCCATTCTGTCCGGAATAATTCCTGCTATACTTCCCAGCGCATTTGACTGTCAGTCAACTCGGCCTCGATTCCAGGAAGGGCACAGGCGCCACCTGCTTCCCCGCCGAAGTCGTCCACACTCAAATAGCTCACCCCCGAGGCACTCGCTTGAAGAACATTTTTGTTGGAAACCTGGATTTCAACACGTCGGAAGAAGAACTGCGCCAGCTCTTCGAAGTGCATGGACAGGTGGACCGGGTCAGCATCATGACCGACCGGGACACCGGGCGCTCGCGCGGTTTCGGCTTTGTCGAGATGGCAAGCGCCGAGGACGGAGAGAAAGCGATCGCGGCACTAAATGGCTCGCAGGTCGGCGGGCGCACCTTGAATGTGAATGAAGCGCGGCCGAAACCGGAACGCACCGGCGGTGGTGGCGGCGGCGGTGGGCGCGGACGCGAGCGCAGCGGTGGTGGTGGCGGCCGTAACCGCTGGTAGATTCCCCCTCGCATCCCCGTTACTTACGCGCAGGTCGGCTTGGTCGTGTGCGCATTTGATGACGCCTGACTCCGCATGTAAACTGAAAAGTACGCGCCCGTAGCTCAGCTGGATAGAGCGGCAGCCTCCGGAGCTGTAGGTCGGGAGTTCGAATCTCTCCGGGCGCGCCAGTCCTCTTTTTCCGCAAATCCTTTTGCAGTCTCGCCTTGCTTGATTGATCGTCCACTGACCCGCCCGCTATTCCCTTGAAGAATTGCCTGACTGGAAGTGTTCCTTCCCGTTTTTCCTACGGAGAACATGCCAGCTTCGTCGAAGCCCAAAGCGAACTTGTCTTCTCGTGAGGAGTCCAAGCACAATCTAAAGGTATGCACTATGACGCGTTGTTGGTAGTGTCGTTCGGCGGTCCCGAATCAAAAGAGGAGGTAGTTCCCTTCCTCGAAAATGTGCTGCGCGGCAAAAACGTTCCGCGCGAAAGAATGCTGGCCGTCGCCGAGCATTATTACCACTTCGGCGGCAAGAGTCCGATCAACGAACAGAATCGCCAACTGATTGCCGCGTTGCAAACCGAACTCGATCGCCACGGTCCGAAACTGCCGATTTACTGGGGCAACCGCAACTGGCATCCCCTGCTTGCTGACACGCTCGAGCAGATGAAGCAGGATGGCGTTCGCCGGGCGCTGGCGTTCATGACGTCGGCGTTCAGCTCCTATTCGGGATGCCGCCAGTATCGCGAGAACGTCACCCACGCCCAGGCACAAGTTGGCCTGGGAGCGCCGGACGTGGACAAGCTGCGCGTCTTTTACAACCATCCCGGCTTCATTCATGCAATGGCCGATCGGGTGGGCGCGGCGTTAGAAACTCTGCCCGATGCCGCGCGAGGCAAAGCGCTCGTCATTTACACGGCGCACAGCATCCCGCTCTCGATGGCGCAGTCTTCGAACTATGGCAAGCAGCTTGAGGAATCCTGCCGTCTGGTATCCACAGCGCTGGGACGAAACGGAGACAGGCTGGTCTTTCAAAGTCGCAGCGGGCCGCCCACGCAGCCCTGGCTCGAGCCTGACGTGCTGGATTTCCTCAGGAAGGTAAGGCAGGAGAACCTTGCGTCCGGCGTGGTCATCGCTCCCATTGGATTCATTTCCGATCACATGGAGGTCTTGTACGATCTCGACACCGAGGCCGCGCAATTATGCGTAGAACTTCAGCTTCCAATGGTGCGCGCTGGAACGGTGGGCACACACCCGAAGTTCGTGAGCATGATTCGAGAGTTGATCGTAGAAAGAATGGATAGGACAAGCGAGCGAGTTGCCCTCGGCACTATGGGAGCAAGCCACGACGTCTGCCCCGAGGATTGCTGCCCCGCCCCGCTGCGACCAGCGACAACCGGACGCTAGTCTGGCGATGCTACCTCAAGGCGACGCCGGGCATCGATGACTCGCCAACCGGCGAGCCCTCGAGCAGGCGCATCGTGTTCAGAATCGTTGCGATGACTTGATCATCGCCGACCACCGTGTTCAGCATGACGTGGTACAGCGAGCGGGTGGGCCAGTCCGCATTGAAGTAATGCTTGATGAAGGCCATGCGTTCGCGGTCCACCGTGTCCACCAACTCTTCCGCTTCCTTTGCGCTGATGCCGCCTGCAACGATGCGCCGGAGTTTCTCTTCCCGCGGGGCGTAAAGAAAGACACGGAAGGTATCCTTCCGGTCCCGTAGAAAATAAGGAGCGCCGCGCCCGACCACCACCGCCTTCCCTTCCTCGGCGATCTTGGCCGTGATGTCTTCCATCATGCGAACCATGCAATCGGCGTCGAAGGTCTGCCGGCTATCCATCGGCATCTGGCGTTCGTAGCTTCCGCGCCAGAACGTCTTCGCCAGGCGGTAAAACGTTCCGTCGATGCGTTCTTCGCGCTTTTCCACCGTGCCGCAATCCACATTGGCCTGCTTGGCAATTTCCTCAGTCAGGGACTGGTCCCAAAGGTTCCAATGCAGGCGCTGTGCGAGCGCGTTGGCGATTCCGGCACAGCCGCATCCATACTCGCGCTCCAGAGTGATAATCCGGAACATGCCATCCCCCATTGCCTTAGTGTACCGCCATGCCGCCGCTGGAACGCGTCTTCTTCATCAGGAAAACCATCGGGATCATCGCCAGGATAGCGTAGCCCAGGATGTGAAAGTTATCGAGATACGACAGCATGGTGGCCTGGCGCTGAACCGCATTCTGGATCATGGCATAAGCCTGCCTTTGGGCATCGGCTGGACTGGACCCGTGACTCACAAATTGCTGCGCCATGCCGCGCAGCGTCGCTTGAAACTGGGCGTTACTGTTGCTCAGGTGGCTCATCAGATCACTCATGTGTTTTTGAGCACGCCGATCGAGCATGGTGGTCACGAAGGAAATCCCCACGCTTCCCCCGATGTTTCGCGCGAGGTTCATCAAACCTGACGCCGCATTGTTCTTTTCCCTTGGAAGGTATGCATACGCTGAGGTGTTGATCGGCACAAACAGGAAGGCGAGTCCTACCGCCTGCAGCATGCGAGCCAGCACGGCAGTGCGGAAATCGATCTGCAGGTTGAAGTTTGTCATGTGAAACAGGGAAAACGACAACATGGCCAGACCGAACAAGAGCAAGTAGCGAGCGTCGTAACGCGACAGCAGCCATCCCACAAGGGGCATACAAACCATAATGACGAAGCCGCCCGGAGACAGCGCCATTCCCGAGAGCTCGGCCGTATATCCCATCAGGGTCTGCAAAAACAATGGAAGCAGAAGCGTGCTCCCGAGCAGCGCAAAGCCCAGCATGAACATCAACAGGTTGGAGACGGCAAAGGTGCGGTCGCGAAACAAATGGAGATCGATGATGGGATCCTTGTGCCGCCATTCCCACCAGATCACGAACACCAACGACGCCGCGGAGATGATCGCGAGTATCAGGATGAAGTTTGATTCGAACCAGTCGTCGCGCTGTCCTTTGTCGAGTACGATCTGCAGCGCTCCCAGTCCGAGAGCAACGAAACCGAGACCGATGTAGTCGATCTTGGTCTCGCTCAGCTTGCGGCGCCGGAAATAAGGCGGATCCTGAATCAGGCGTGAGGTAAGGAGTAATGAAAGGATGCCGACCGGGATGTTGACGAAGAAAATCCAGCGCCAGCTGTAGTTGTCAGTGATCCATCCGCCCAGGGTAGGACCGATCGCAGGCGCCATGACAACCGCAATTCCGTAGACGGCAAATGCCATGCCACGCTTGGCGGGCGGGAATGTGTCGGCCAGAATCGCCTGCTCGCTGGGCTGCAACCCGCCTCCGCCCGCGCCTTGCAGAATGCGAAAAATAATCAATGCGGGCAGATTCGGTGCGAAGCCGCACAGGAAGGAACTGACGGTAAACAGGGCCACGCAGCCCATGTAAAAACGTTTGCGTCCGACGATCGACGAGAGCCAGCCGCTGAGCGGCAACACAATCGCGTTCGAAACCAGGTACGAAGTCAGTACCCAGGTGCTTTCATCCTGACCGGCTGAAAGGCTTCCGGCGATATGCGGCAGGGCGACATTGGCGATGCTGGTGTCGAGCACCTCCATGAACGTGGCCAGCGTGACCGCGATCGCGATGATCCAGGGATTGACGGCAGGACGCCACTCCTCCGCCGGGTTCATGGTTAGGGCCGCCGTGCTCATTCCCGCGTCCACACCTTGGGTTCGACCGACATGCCCGGCCGCAACTCATGTCCCTTGGTTTCTCCTTGTTCAAAGACCAGCTTGACGGGGATGCGTTGCACAACCTTCACGTAATTGCCCGTAGCGTTTTCCGGTGGCAACAAGCTGAAGCGCGCGCCACTGGCCCCGGCCACACTGTCCACGTGTCCTTTGTATTTCTTTCCGGTCGCGTCCACGTAAATCGTGGACTTCTGCCCAGGCTTCATGTCGCGCAGTTGAGTTTCCTTGAAATTCGCCGTCACCCAGATATCTTCGAGCGGAATGAGCTTCAGCAGCTCCTGGCCAGGCTGCACATTCTGGCCAACCTCCACGGTGCGATTGCTTACGACGCCGGCAACGGGCGCAATGATCTTTGTGTACGAGAGGTTCAACTGCGCCTGATCCAGATCCGCTTTCTTGCGTGCTGCGGCAGCCAGAGCCGACGCCGCGCGCGCACGCACGATCGTGACTTGCCGGGGCGCGGTGCCGGCGGTGCGCTGGCTTGCCATGGCCTGCGCCAGTTTGCCTTCCGCCTGCGTGACTTCGGAATTGGCTGCGTCGGCGCTCGCGCGCGCGGCCGCAACTGAGGCAGATCCCGCCCGGGCAGCGGCCACCGCTTGATCGTATTGCTGTTGTGAGATCTCCTGCTTTTCGACCAACTGTTTGTACCGAACCAGGTCGTTTTGCGCCTTCACGTTGTTGGCTTCCGCTTCCTGCTGGTTGGCTTTGGCCGCGTCGAATTGCTGCTGCGCCGCTTTGATGCCGGCCTGCGCATTCAGAACATCCGCGTCGGCGGAAGACAGTTGGCTGGATGTGCTAATGGAAGTCACCGGTACGTTGACCGATGCCGCATCGGCATTCGCTTTCGCATCGTCATAGTCGGCCTGGGCGCGCGCCACCGCGACCTGGTAGTCGGTCGGATCAATCTCCACCAGCACCGTTCCCGCATCCACGTACTGGTTGTCCTGCACGTTGAGCTTGATGACGTGCCCGGAGATCCGCGGGCTGATGGAATTCACATGGCCATCGATCTGCGCGTCATCGGTGGACTCGTAGCTGGTGAAGTAGCGCCATAGAAAAATGCCCGCGATCACCAGAACGACAACAGCCACGATCACAAAGATGCGGAAGCGGGGATCGTTCCGCCGTCGCAGATGGCTGCGTAAGTCGCTTACCGCCGGACCAGGAGGAGTTGGGGGAGCAGCAACCTCGTTTTCGGGCATTTTACGGTTGAATCCTTGTCGAGTTCTTTTGCAGGTACTGCTTCACACCCTGCTCGGCATTGCCGATGGCACGGGCAAGTTCCACTTTCGCCAGGTTGTGTGCGTACAAGCTGGAAATGTAGCTTTCATGCGCGCTCGCAACCGACTGCTGGGCTTGTACGACTTCCAGATTGTCGGTGACTCCCGCGACGAACCGGTCTTGCGCCTGCGCCAGTGTCTGCTCGGCGAGATCGACTGAACTTCGCGCAACCTCCACCTGATCAGCGGCGGCATTCAGGTCCAGCAATGCGGTCCGGACATCGTTGTCAATCTCTCCACGAAGGTCATCCAGGCGGGCTCTCGCCTGTCGGAGAGTGGCTTCCGCCTGCAGCACGTCGGCGTGAGCTTTTCCGCCCTGGAAGATGGGAACGGTAACGGTGCCCGCAACATGGAAGGTGCCGTTGGAATTCCCTGGATTGACCCCGATATCTCCGTAGTCGCCTTCCACGTCAAAACTGGGATAACGCTCGGCACTCGCCGCCCGCCGCGACAGTTCCGCGGCTTTCACTTGTGCCGCGGCGGCCTGATAGTCCGGGCGGGAGGCATAGGCGCGCCTGAGAGCCTCATCCAGGGAGGGCGGTGCGTACTGCTCGTAAGGCGCCTTGTCGGCCAAGACGAAATCCTGACCTAACGGTAGTCCGATGATGCGAGACAGGCTGAGTTTCTGCTTCGCGAACTCATTCCGTGCGACGATGAGCTGTTGCCGACGACTCTGCAATTCGACCTGGGCACGCAGGGCGTCGATGGCGGGGATAACGCCTGCTTTCTGCTGATCGGACGCGCGATCAAACAAGGTTTGCGAGGTCTTCACCTGCGCTTCGGCCGTCTCGATGCGCGCCGCGCCCGCAATGGCTTGCAGGTACGCGTTTCCGGTAACCAGCACCACCAGCTCGCGCGCTTCCTTGTACGAATACTCTGCGGCTTTCAAACTTTGCGCCGCCGCGCGCTCCTTCTGGATGTAATTCCAATTGAAGACGGACTGATTGAGGGAGGCGCGCGCATCGAAATAGTTGAAGGGACCAACCACCCGCGGCAAGCCGGGAATTCGCAGCCCCAGGGCCGCCAGACTGGTTTGTTGAACATTCTCCTGCCCCCTGGCCACAACGTTGGGAAGCAGATTGCTCAATTCCTTCCACTTGGCGCCGCGTGCGGCCACGGTGTTGTCATCCGAAAGCAATAGCCCGAGATTCTGCTTCAGTCCGCGGTCGATCGCCTCGAGAAAAGAAATCGAGAGCGGAGTCGACACCGGGCCGGACGCGGGAACGCTTCCCGTAAATCCGTTCTGGGTGACCGAGGACGGGATGGTCACGGTAACCGACTGCCCCGCCGAGCCGGCAGTTTGGGCCGCGACTACCGGCACAAGTAGAACGCTCAATGAGAGTAGCGTTCCAAACAGCCTGCTGAAACACTTAGAGAGCATGGTGGGATTTCAGAAATTGTTTTCAGCTCGTCCCAGCGACGATTTTGCCAACCATCGCACTGAATCTTGATTCCAACCAATGGTCCTTCGATGCAAAGGATTCAGGCTGCTTCACACAATTTTTTTCTGCCCTGGGCATGGCCCGGCCAAGTCTAGCGCAACGGGACGGCATGAGTCTCACTACCTTCGATACTTCCTGTCAACAGCCGGGATCGATATTCTGAATGTTCGGAGCGGAGCGTCCAGCAATGGCCGCGTTTTTTCGCCGTACCGAAAAGTGTGCACGCCTTTCATGGCACGAATCTGGCCATTCCGATGAGCCCGTCTTCCATTGAAAAGTCGCTCCACGCCAAGCAGAAAAGCTGGAGGCGGCGCTATGAAAGATACCGTACGGATTTTCCCCTCAAAGCCAAAGTCCTGCGCGAGACCGGCTATGAGGAGTTGCAGGGCCGGTGTGGTGACATTGGGCACGGCGGCATAGGCGCGGTATTCACCGCCGAATGCGTAAAGGGTGAAGTTGTCTCGCTGGAGTTCAGCCTGCCCGACAGCCCGACACCGCTTGAGGTGCGCTCGATCGTGCGCTACCAGAAAGGGTTTCTGCACGGCCTGGAGTTTTTAGGCCTGACCGACGAGCAACGGGGCGCAATCGAGACCTTCTGCAGTACTCTGACGCCTTCGGATTGAAATGCCCCGCCGTCGCTGGGTACTATCAGGTTACTTACGGTCGTAACCTCCGTCATCTTGTTTCAGATTCGCTCCTGCCTCAACCTATACGCTGACCCATAGTCGAAATGGGATCACCGGACGTGCGCGAATTTCTATGAACGATTCGAATAGCAAGACTGTCCCGGGCACCGATTGGACCCGGCTCCTGACGGATCCAGATCTGGTAGGCCATCTCGGCCAGCTCCTGCAAACGTATCGCGAAGCGCCGGCCGACAAGCGCGAGGAAGCCCTGCTTGCCGCGATGCGCGAAATCAAGAGCCAACCCGCGCCCACCGCAACTGCACCTGAACCCGCGCCCGTTCAAGCTCCAACTCCGGTTACGGCGGCTCAGACACCGCCGTTTGAAGCTGATACTTTTACCCCATCCTGGGTCGATGACCGACGGCGCTTCCCGCGTATCAAGTGTTTCGTGGCCGTGGAACTGAAGCTGGAAGGATCGGATACTCCGATCTGGGGCAATCTTTCCAACACCAGCATGGGCGGCTGCTACGTTGAGACCGTCACTCCTGTAAAGAGCGGAGCTGACGTGCAGATCGGCCTGTGGGTCGCGAACGGAAAAATCTGGGTGAAGGGCTTTGTGCTGAATGGAATCGTAATCAAGAGCAATCCGTGTTTCGGCGTACGCATCAAGTTTGAGCTGGAACCAGCGGTTCGCGACAGCATGAAACAATTCCTTAAGGTCGTCGAGAGCAGCACCAAGGCCGAACGCAGCGAACACAGCTATCTGCAGAGGCTCGAGAAATAGTCCTTCCAGTACCTGCAAGTCTGCAAACTATCTACCCATCCCCTCCATTTCTGTCCCCGGGAATCGCCCGACGCACAGTTCCTCGAGAAATTGATACACTCGTAGCCACATTTGGGTTGAAACCTCCGTCTGTTGTTGGCAATCCAATGAGTTGAAGCTAATTTCTGCAGGTTGCGACAATTGCGTCGCCTTCCGGGAGGAGCGTTCCATGGCGGTGAGTGAGCAAACGGTTGTGACCGGGGCCCAACTGGACACACTGAGCATTAACACCATCCGCACCCTGGCCATCGACGCCGTGCAGCAGGCAAATTCCGGACATCCCGGCGCACCGATGGGCCTGGCGCCCGTCGCCTACGCGTTGTGGCAAAACGTGCTGCGCTACGATCCTGAAGGACCAATCTGGCCCAACCGCGATCGTTTCGTGCTTTCCGCCGGACACGCTTCCATGCTGCTCTATGCACTGCTTTACCTGGCAGGCGTGCGGCAGGTGAAGAGCGACACGGAGGTCACTAACGATCTCGCTGTCTCGCTGGAAGAGATCAAGCGTTTTCGTCAGCTTGGCAGCCGCACTCCTGGCCATCCCGAGTCGCACCTCACCACAGGCGTGGAAACCACCACCGGCCCCCTTGGGCAAGGTTGCGGCAACAGCGTGGGCATGGCAATCGCCGAACGATGGTTGGCGGCCACCTTCAATCGTCCTGATTTCGAAATTTTCAATTACAACATCTACACGATTTGCGGTGATGGCGATCTGATGGAAGGTGTCTCCGCCGAGGCAGCGTCGCTCGCCGGCCATCTTAAGCTTAGTAATTTATGTTGGATATACGATAACAACAAAGTAACGCTCGATGGTCCTGCCGAGTGGTCTTTCAGCGAAGATGTGATGACCCGCTTTGTCGGCTACGGCTGGAACGTGACTCGCGTCAGCGATGCGAATGACCTCGAGATGCTGGCACGAGCCTACCGCACTTTTCTTGACACCAAGGACAGGCCGACTCTGATCGTCGTCGACAGCCACATCGGTTACGGCTCGCCCCACAAGCATGACAGCAGCGAAGCCCATGGCGAACCCCTGGGCGAAGAAGAAGTCCGCCTGACCAAGCGCAACTACGGATGGCCGGAAGACGCCAAGTTCCTGGTGCCGGACGGCGTGAAGGAACATTTCCGCGACGGCATCGGCAAGCGCGGGCGCGACCTCCACGCCCAGTGGAAAAAGATGTACGCGGATTACGCGAAGCAATACCCGCAACAGGATGAGCAGTTGCGACTTATGCAACGCCGCGAATTGCCGAACGGATGGGACAAAAATCTTCCAGTCATTCCCCGCCGATCCCAAGGGCATCGGCACCCGCGAGAGTGGAGGCAAGGCGCTGAATGCTCTGGCGCAGAACATTCCGTGGCTGGTTGGCGGGTCTGCTGACTTGGGCAATTCCAACAAGACGACTCTCAAATTCGAAGGCGCCGGCAACTTTGCTCCGGGTTCCTATGGCGGACGCAACATCCATTTCGGAGTGCGCGAGCATGCCATGGGCGCCGCGCTCAATGGCATGTCAGTTTCGAAGCTGCGTCCGTTTGGCGGGACGTTCTTCAACTTCAGCGACTACCTGCGTCCGACCATTCGCCTCGCCGCCCTGATGGAGACTCCGGTGATTCATGTCTTCACCCACGACTCTATCGGTCTCGGAGAAGACGGGCCCACCCATCAACCGATCGAGCAATTGCCGGCTCTGAGAGCCGTTCCGAATACGATTGTTCTGCGACCCGGGGACGCAAACGAAGTGGTCGAGGCCTGGAAGGTGGCCGTGCAAACCTCGCATGGGCCCACTCTGCTCGTCCTGTCGCGTCAGGCTGTTCCGACGCTGGACCGTGGCAAGTACGCTCCAGCCTCAGGCCTGAGCAAGGGCGCCTACGTTTTGGCGGACGCCCCGGGCGGCAAGCCCGATGTCATCCTGATGGGAACCGGGAGCGAGTTATCCCTGTGTGTGGACGCAGCCGAAAAACTGAAAGCCGAGGGCGTCCAGGCCCGGGTAGTCAGCATGCCGTCATGGGAGCTCTTCGAGAAACAGGATCAGAAGCTACAAAGACAGCGTGCTGCCGCCCAGCGTGACCGCCCGCGTTTCCGTGGAAATGTCGATGCCCCAGGGATGGGAACGCTATGTGGGACCCAAAGGGCAAATGATCGGCATGCATAGCTTCGGCGCCTCGGCGCCCTGGAAAGATCTGCAAAAACATTTTGGATTTACAACGGACGCGGTAATCGCCGCTGCTCGCAAGACCATCGCAGCGTCAAAATAACATTTCGCAACGGGTGGCGAGTCTCTGGGAACGAAATCCTTCTTACAGTTTCGCCCCTGTATTCGTCCTCAGGTTGCCATCGGCCCACTGCTCGGCGCTTCGCGTCCAACAAAGTTTCTCCATGGAGGATCGTTATGAACCCCGTCGAAACAGTCGAAACCGGTAAAGCTGTTAATCCCCTGAAAGAGCTCCTGAAGTATGGCCAGTCCGTGTGGCTGGACTACATCCGGCGCAACCTGATCACGACCGGCGAGTTGAAACGACTGATTGAGGAAGACGGGCTGCGCGGCATGACATCGAATCCCTCGATCTTCGAGAAGGCGATCGCGGGCAGCACCGACTACACCGATTTCCTGAATTCCCTGAAAGGCAAGACCGATCTCGACGCCAAGGCGCGTTACGAACTGCTCGCCATTCGCGATATCCAGGACGCCACCGACCTGATGCGTCCCGTGTACGACAGCGCCAATCGTAAAGACGGCTTTGTCAGCCTCGAAGTTTCTCCCTATCTTGCCAACGACACGCAGGGAACGATTGCCGAGGCGCGCCGCTTATGGAAGGCGGTCGCCCGCGACAACGTGATGATCAAGGTCCCAGGCACTCCCGAGGGCCTGCCGGCGATCCGGCAACTGGTCAGCGAAGGTATGAACATCAACGTGACGCTCCTGTTCGCGCAGGAAGTTTACGAACAGGTGGCCGAGGCCTATATTGCGGGCCTGGAAAAATATGCCGCGAGCGGCGGCGATCTCAGCCGCGTCGCCAGCGTGGCCAGCTTCTTCATCAGCCGCATCGACACGCTCATCGATTCGATCGTCAATGAAAAGCTGAAATCCACCAATGACCCCGCGCAGCAAGCTCTGTTAAAGAGCATCCTCGGGAAGGTCGCGATTGCCAACGGGAAGCTGACCTACCAGAAGTACCTGCAGATTTTCAAGCGGGCCACGCTGGGAGGCATTGGCCAAGAAGGGCGCGCAGACGCAAAGAGTTCTGTGGGCCAGTACCAGCACCAAGAATCCGAATTACCGCGATGTTCTGTATGTCGAAGAATTGATCGGCAAAGACACCGTCAACACAATTCCGCCCGCGACCTTCGACGCCTTTCGCGATCACGGCAAGCTTCGCGAGAGTCTCACCGAGAACATTGAAGCATCGCACGAAACCATGGAGGCGCTCCCGAAGGCCGGCATCTCCATGAAGGAAGTCACCGACAAACTGACCAAAGACGGCGTGAAGCTGTTTGCGGACGCGTTTGATCAGCTGCTGGCGGCGGTCGAGAAATCGAGCAGCAATCCCGTGGCGCCGCGGGTCAGTCGCCAGACCTACACTCTTCCTCCTCCGTTGGCGGCATCCGTGAAAGCCGCCACCGACGATTGGCGCGCGAACGGCAAAGTCCGACGCCTCTGGCAGCGCGATGCGGCTTTATGGACCGGGACCGATGAGGCCGAATGGCTGGGCTGGCTCGGCATCACCGAAGACCAGTTGGCCCAGCACGAGAACCTGCGCAAGGTCGCCGAGGACGCCAAGAACGGCGAATTCTCCGACGTGTTGTTGCTCGGTATGGGCGGCTCCAGTCTCTGTCCGGAAGTCCTTCGCATGACCTACGGCAAGTTTGCCCGCTACCCGGAGCTTCACGTGCTTGATTCCACGGATCCGGCGCAGGTCAAATCGTTCGACGACAAGATTGACCCTGCCAAGACGCTTTTCATCGTCTCCAGCAAATCGGGCAGCACGCTCGAGCCTAACATTTTCAAACAATATTTCTTCGAGCGCGTGAAGCAAGCCATCGGCGCCGAGGAGGCCGGCAGCCGTTTCATTGCCATCACCGATCCCGGCTCCAAAATGCAGAAGGTGGCCGAGGCCGACAAGTTCCGGCACATCTTCCACGGACTGCCCAGCATTGGAGGCCGTTACTCTGCGCTTTCAAATTTCGGCATGGTCCCGGGCGCCGTGATGGGCATGGACACCAAGAAATTTCTCGAGCGCACGGAAGAGATGGTGCAAGCCTGCGCGTCGTGTGTACCGGTCGAAGCCAATCCCGGGGTGATTCTGGGATTGATCCTTGGCTCGGCCGCGAAAGCTGGACGCGACAAGCTCACGATCATTACCTCGCCCGGCATCCATGATCTGGGCGCGTGGCTTGAACAGCTGATCGCCGAATCCACCGGCAAACAAGGCAAAGGAATCATCCCGGTCGATCGCGAAGCCATTGGCGCTCCGGAGGTGTATGGCAACGATCGCGTGTTCGCCTACCTGCGACTGGAGTCCGAGCCCGACGCGCAGCAGGACGCCAAAGTTGCGGCACTCGAGAAGGCGGGACATCCGGTCATCCGCATCTCGCTCACCGACACCTACGATCTGGGCCAGGAATTCTTCCGTTGGGAGATTGCCACGGCCGCGGCCGGCTCGATCATCGGCATCGATCCTTTCAACCAGCCCGACGTCGAAGCCAGCAAGGTTGTGACTCGAAACCTGACCACTGAATACGAGAAGACTGGTTCCCTGCCCGGCGAGAAACCGATTCTCGATGATAAGGGCGTGAGACTTTTCACCGACGATAAGAACGCGGCCGAACTCGCAAAAGCTGCCGGCTTTGAGAAATCACTGACCGCCTACCTGAAAGCGCATTTCGGACGAATCAAGGCCGGCGACTATTTCGGGCTGCTCGCCTATATCCAGATGGACGACGAGCACGAAAAGCAACTGCAAGGGATCCGGCACTCGGTACGCGACAAGAAACACGTCGCCACCTGCCTCGGCTTCGGTCCGCGTTTCCTGCATTCCACCGGGCAGGCCTACAAAGGCGGACCAAACTCTGGCGTCTTCCTGCAACTTACTTGTGACGACGCCAAGGATCTTCCGGTGCCCGGACAGAAGTACACGTTCGGAATCGTGAAGGCGGCACAGGCGCGGGGCGATTTCCAGGTTCTCGCAGAACGCGGCCGGCGCGTGCTGCGCGTGCACCTCGGAGCCGATCTCGCTGCCGGCCTCCGTACCCTCCAGGCTGCCATCAAGGAAGCACTGGGCTGAATTTCACACGCGGTACTCCCCGCCCGCACCGTATGCGTCACCAGCGCTGCGGGCGCGGGCACTTCTTTCTTAGGAGAACTTGCATGCAGCTGGGAATGGTTGGGTTGGGAAAAATGGGCGCGAACATGACGCGCCGCCTCATGCGTGGTGGTCACCAGGTCGTGGTTTCAGATCTGAGCGCCGAAGCGGTCAAGGGTCTCGCCGGAGAAGGCGCCGTTGCCTCCGCTTCACTTCAGGATCTGATCGGCAAGCTGAAAGCCCCCCGGGCCGTCTGGATCATGGTGCCCGCAGGCGGCCCGACCGAACAAACCGTTCAGAACCTCGCCCAGTATCTGCAGTCCGGGGACACCATCATCGATGGCGGCAACTCCTACTTCAAAGACGACGTCCGTCGCGCCAAAACCCTTAAAGAGAAGGGCCTGCATTACGTCGACGTCGGCACCAGCGGCGGCGTCTGGGGCATCGATCGCGGCTATTGCATGATGATCGGCGGCCCGAAACAAGCCGTGCAGCAACTGGATCCGATCTTCAAAACCCTGGCTCCTGGAATCGGCGACATTCCGCGCACGCCCGGATTCGAGAAAATTGGCGGCACCGCCGAGCAGGGCTACATACATTGCGGCCCATCCGGCGCCGGGCACTTCGTGAAGATGGTCCATAACGGAATCGAATACGGCATCATGCAGGCCTACGCGGAAGGCTTCGACATTTTCAAGAATGCCAACAGCCAGGAATTGCCCGAAGAGTTGCGCTTCGATCTCAAGTTGCCCGACATCGCCGAAGTGTGGCGGCGCGGCAGCGTGGTGAGTTCCTGGCTGCTTGACCTGACAGCCATGGCGCTCACTGAGAATCCGACCCTGGCCGAGTACAGCGGCTTCGTTCAGGATTCGGGTGAGGGACGCTGGACCATTCAGGCTGCCATCGACGAAGCTGTGCCTGTCGATGTGCTGTCGGCGGCGCTTTTCGTGCGCTTCCGCTCGCGCCAGGAACATACGTTCGCGGAAAAGATGCTCTCTGCCATGCGCCAGAAATTTGGCGGACACGTGGAACCCAAGGCGGCAAAGAAACCAGCCTAACCCGTCAAGCCTGGAGATCGGCTCTATAAGAACGAAGGAATTATGGCCCAGACCGAAACTGTGCCCGTCACGACCGGGCAACCGATAGGAAAAATTGCCGACCCCTGCGTGATGGTGATTTTCGGTGCGTCGGGCGACCTGACCCGGCGCAAGCTGATCCCTGCCCTTTACAACCTCGCGAAGGCGCAACTGTTGTCGCGCGAATTCGCGGTAATCGGCATTTCGCGCAGCCCGATGTCTTCCGAGGACTATCGTAAGAAGGTCACGGAAGACATCAAGAAGTTCGCGACCGGCGATGTCGATCCCGATCTATGGGAGTGGTTCGAACGTCGGATTTTCTACATGTCCGGTAACTTCGATGAGAAAGAGACCTACGGACGAATCAAAGAGCAACTCGTAAAGATCGACAAGGAGCTATCCACCCAGGGCAACTATTTCTACTACCTCGCCACCACGCCCGATGCCTTCGGCCCGATCGTGGAAAACCTCTCCCAAGCCGGACTGATGCAGCAAGACAGCGGGCATTGGCGCCGCGTCATTATCGAAAAGCCCTTTGGCCACGATGTCGAAAGTGCTCGTGCGCTGAACCAGCAGTTGCTGAAAGTCGCCGACGAAAGGCAGATCTACCGCATCGATCACTATCTGGGAAAGGAAACGGTCCAGAACATCCTGGCCTTTCGTTTCGCCAACGGAATTTTCGAGCCCATCTGGAACCGCCGCTACATCGATCACATCCAGATCTCTGTGGCCGAAACGGTCGGCGTGGAAAAGCGCGGCGGCTATTACGACACGGCCGGAGCCTTGCGCGATATGGTTCCCAACCACATCATGCAGCTCATCACGCTCACCGCGATGGAACCGCCGGTATCCTTTCGCGCGGATGCCGTGCGCGATGAGCAATCGAAAATCCTGCATGCGATTCAACCGCTGAGCGCCGAGGACGTCCTGACCCGCACCGTACGCGGCCAGTACGGGGAGGGCGTCTCCGGCGGACAGCACGTGCCAGCCTATCGGACCGAGCCCGGAGTGCCGCCGGACTCAAAGACCGAAACTTTCGTCGCCATGAAGCTGGCGATTGACAACTGGCGTTGGGCGGATGTTCCCTTCTACCTGCGCACCGGAAAGCGCATGCCCACTCGCAACACCCATATCGTGATTCAGTTCCGCCGCGCGCCCTTCGTGCTGTTCCGCGATACGCCGGTTGAAAACCTGATGCCGAATCAACTCGTGTTGCACATCCAACCCGAAGAAGGCATCTCGCTGCGTTTTGCCGCCAAGGCGCCGGGCGCGCAAATGCGCCTGGGCACGGTGGACATGAACTTCGAATATGCAGACTACTTCGGAGTGCAGTCCAGTACCGGATATGAACGTTTGCTGCACGATTGCATGATCGGCGATCAAACGCTGTTTCAGCGCGCCGATATGGTCGAAGCCGGCTGGTGCGTGGTCAGCCCGGTGCTCGACGTATGGCGCGCCCTGCCACCGCGGAACTTTCCAAACTACCCGGCAGGAACCTGGGGCCCGAAGGAAGCCGACGAGCTGCTCGAACGAGACGGCCGTCGATGGAGAAATTTCGAAAAATGATTCTGGCCGGGGACATCGGTGGCACCAACGCCCGCCTCGCATATTTCCAATCGCAAAATGGACACCTTTCACTGGCAGCGGAAGGAGTGTTCCCCAGCCGCGGGCACCGCGGGCTGGACGAGATTGTCGCAAAGTTCGTCGCCAGTCAGAGTGGACATCCCGACATCGCCTGCTTCGGAATTGCGGGACCAGTCCGCAACGGCAAAGTGGAGACCTCCAACTTGCCCTGGACCGTCGAAGCCTCCCGTCTTGCGAGCGAACTCAAACTCCCCTCTGCCATGCTGATCAATGACCTCGAAGCGAATGCGTGGGGAATTCCAAGCTTGGCCGAAAACGATCTGGTGGCTCTGAACCGCGTGAAGGGCACGCCAGTCGGCAATCAGGGCGTGATCTCCGCGGGCACCGGCCTCGGAGAAGCTGGCCTCTACTGGGACGGTAAGGGCTACGACGTATTCGCCTGCGAGGGTGGCCACTGCGATTTCGCTCCGCGCGCTGAACTGGAAATTGAACTCTTCCGTTACCTGGCGGCCCGCTTTGGCCACGTCAGTTACGAGCGTATCGTCTCAGGTCCGGGCCTGGTCAACGTTTATCGCTTCCTGCGCGACACCGGGCGTGGTGAAGAACCCCCTTGGCTTACCGAAGAGCTTGCGCACAGTGATCCGGCGGCGGTGATTTCCAGCAATGCCGTTGGAGGTAAAAGCATCCTCGCCGAGCATGCTTTGGATCTCTGGATTTCAATCTATGGCGCCGAGGCCGGCAACCTCGCCTTGAAGCTGATGGCCACCGGTGGCATCTACCTGGGCGGGGGAATCGCGCCAAAGCTGATCGCCAAGCTGTCCGGAACTCTCTTCATGCAAGCCTTCGTCTCCAAGGGCCGCATGCAGCCGTTACTGGAATCAATCCCCGTGCGCGTGATCACGAATGACAAAATTGCCCTGTATGGAGCCGCGCGCTACGCAGTCGCCAAAGGCATTCAGCAACATTGAGGAGAGCATGAGCGGCCAGCCTGACATTCGCGTTTTCGAAGATCCTCAATCATTGTTCCAAGGCGCGGCTGAGGAATTCACCAGCCAGACCACCGCCGCAGTGCGCTCCCATGGACGCTTCACGGTCGCGCTCTCGGGAGGTTCCACTCCAAGAAGTCTCTACACTCTCCTGGCCACCAAAGCTTCCCTTCCCTGGGACAAAGTCTATTTCTTTTTCGGCGACGAACGTCACGTGCCGCCCGACAATCCGGAGAGCAACTATCGGATGGCGAGGGAGTCCTTGCTTTCAAAAGTTCCGATACCTCCTGAAAATATATTTCGAGTCCCCGCAGAGAATCCCGACGCGAACAAAGCTGCCGAAGCCTACGAACAAACCCTTCGCAAGTTTTTTGATCCGGCCTCGGGGAGTTTTCCGCGCTTTGACATGATTCTGCTGGGCATGGGCCCTGACGGCCATACCGCGTCGTTGTTTCCCGGTACGACGGCGCTGCAGGAAAAATCCCGCTGGGTCGTGTCGAACTGGGTGGAAAAGTTCAAAACCGATCGCCTCACGCTGACACTGCCGGTGCTGAACAACGCCGCGGTCGTCATGTTCCTGGTAAGTGGGCGGGACAAAGCAGGCGTGCTGAAGGAAGTGCTCGAGGGCAACAAACCCGGCGAACTTCTTCCTTCAAAACTGATCAGGCCTTCCAATGGTGAGTTGATCTGGATGGTGGATGGGGCCGCGGCCGCCCAGCTTTCCCGTGCGTCTTAGGCAGCGCTTCGCCAGTCGGCAATTTCCTTCAAGCCGTCTCCTAACGTATGCGCGAACAGTCGAACCATGTGCCGCGAGTGTTCGAACTCGTGGATGTCGGCCCAGACTTCAGCCTGCCACGGTTGTTCGTGTACAGCCGATTCTCCGCAGGTGGCGCAGCGGGTATGGAGCTTAACGGCTGGATCGCTCAGGCTGGGCACCGCAACTGGACCTTCCGCCAGTTCTACAAAAATGCACCGGACTTCTTCGATTTCCTCGTTCGCCCCGATCAAGTGTTCATAGCGCAGCAGATATCCAAAGCCCAGTTTGCGGGCCTCCGCCTCAGCTTCGATGCGGGTGTGGAATGGCCCATATTCGGCCCGCAACTGATCCGTAGAGTCGCAAGCCATCCAGAAGGTTTCCTTGTAAGCCATTGCCCGCCTCGCCCGCGCGATAGGTTTGGAACCACCCGTTCCAGAGGGGACTCAAAGAACGTCGGTCCCCTTTTGTGCAATTCATGGGCCGCACAATCGACGAAGGTAAGACTTTGCGTGCGCAGCTGTTTTCAGGAGCTATCCGGTAGCCGGGAAGGTATGCAATTGCAATAATTTGCAGCAAGTTCCTGCAACTTTGCCCGGGCCTGTTCCCACCAATCCACCGACCGTGGGATCAGGGTGTCGCGAACACTCCGTGTATTAACATCAGGACCTCGAGATCGGGCCGGCTATCTTTTCCAGGTCGCGGAGCAGCGGGCGTCCTCGCCCGCCGGACGGGCCACACGCCCATTTCTCGACCCATAACGCGCACCCGGGAGAGCATTAGTGTGGCAACGCAATCTCGGATCCGAAGGCCAAATCCTGTCCTCTTCGCCTCTGGCCGCATCGTCGCCTGAGCGGCCTCTCCAGTCAGATCTACTGCGATGCCCGGAGAGACCGCCCGGCTGCCCGCATGGTACCCGTCATGCGGGCGCGCGAACTTACAATTCCTTCACCTTCCTGCGTAGGCCACATCCGCGGTCTCCGATGGAATCGAGACCTCAGCTTCGATGGTAGCCGCTCGCTTCGAAGCCCAGTCGGCGCCGCCGTGGCTGGCAACGTAAAGAGCCAGTTCGAGCCGGCTCCATACACCAAGCTTGTCGAAAGCAGTGCGCAGATAGTTCTTGACCACCTGCTCGGTAGTGCCGACGATCTTCGCGATTTCCCGGTTCGTGAGACCTTCCCACACCAGGGTCGTCACCTGAATCTCTTTGGCAGTTAACTGATCCCTTGGCTGCATTGTTCCATCTGCTCCTTGGCAAAAACTGCGGTGGCCAGCTTGACGCGCTTGCGGCCCGCGGTGATTCCCGCGCGCAAAAATAAAGTGCGCAGGTGTTGTTTTACGGTGCGTGGACTGATGTGAAGACTCCCGGCGATTTCCTTATTGCTGCAGCCCTGGGCGAGAAGGAGGAGGACCTCTTGGTCGCGGGGCGTGATCTTGACCGCATCCAGATTGATCATTGCGACTACCTCTTGGGGCTTATGTACCGCACCTCAACAGAGAGCACGTCTTTCGCCAATTCTTCGCTGCCGAACGCGTTTGGATTAGAACCAATGATTTCGCGGACTTAACGAAACCCCGCGGGCCGCGGCAAAAAATCGGCGCCCATTTCGGGCGAAAATCGATGGCCCCCCAGCCCGAATCCGGTAGCTTGATTAAAAGCAATTCATCTCGCCCGCTCTGGAGGTAGTCTCTCAGCGCCGCTGAAAACATTTCCTGTCTACGCTCGATGTGCAGAAGATTACGGCTGTCGGCTCAACTCGTCCCGCAACTCATGATCCGACCACCGGGTCACGAGTGATCTTTAGTTCGACTCGCTCCAAAAGCCGGAGTTTACTGGGGTTTTGGCCTTCGACGGCCGTGCCACAAAGACGTCCCGATAAGGAATAGCCCGCCTGTGCAATTCCGTATGGACCAGCAATTGCACTACAATGGGCGCTGAAAGCCCCTTTGCCGGCTCTAAAAGGGGGCACCTTGGAACGGTGATGACCGCAGCCTTCAGCAAGAGTGGCGGCCCGGTACTTGACGAAGCAACTTTCCAGAAGTTGCTGGCGGCGGCGTACGTCTTGCAGGAACATCACGACCAAACCAAGCCTGCTGCCCCAGCCGAGACCAAAGCCGAGAACTCAGACACCGATTCCGATACCAGCATCCTGGCGCAGATTGTCGAAACACAACACGAGATTCAGTCCAATCACCTCGACCTTGACGGCACAACCAGCGTGGTGATGGAGCGCATTGTGAGGATCACCGGTGCGCAGGGCGCGGCGATTGGCATTCTGGAAGCAGGCATGCTGCACTATCGCGCAGCCCGTGGAATTCTGATCGGGCAAGTGGCCAAGACGGTCAGGCCCGAAGCCGCCCTTTCTTCGTCGACCCTTCTGCATGACATGATCCTGCGCTGTCCTGACGCGGGTACGGATTTTCGCGTGAATCCCGAAGTTACCAAGCGCCTCGGCATTGCCTCGTTCATCTCCGTGCCGGTTCTTCATAATGGCAAGACCGGGGGAGCGCTAGAACTGGCGTTTGCGAAGCCCGACGCATTTCACGATCAGGATGTGCGAACCTGCCAGCTGATGGCGGGTCTGGTTACCGAGACGCTCACGCACACGGCAGAGGAAGAGTGGCGCAAAGGCGTCGCCGCTGAACGCGCCTCGATGTTGGAAGTTCTGGAAAAGATTAAACCGCAATTGGCGCGGCTCGCCAACAGTCCTGACTCCGCGCTCGCGCTTTCAAAAACCCAATCCGAAGCGGCGGAGTCGCTGCTCGCAGCAGCTCCCTGTCAAAACTGCGGAAATGAGTTGGTTGCAGGCGAAGTCTTTTGCGGATCGTGCGGTACCTCGCGGGCTGCGGTTCCGGGAAAGGATTTGCAAAGCAAGTGGGCGACGCTGTGGAACTTGAAGCAAGCCACTGAAGGCGACTCCGCTTTGCCCGAGGAGGCCGCGGATTCCGTCAGCCAACCATCGCCAGCACTCGGTACAGAGGAAACCATAACCGACAAGCTCGAAGCCAGCGACAGTTTGACTGGGCAAATCTCGGAATCTTCGCCTCTCGAGACCAGCGACGATTCCCTCGCATCCTCCGGGAACAAAACGGATGGATTGACTGCGCCTGAGCCTGCCGAAGACGCGCTGGTTCCAGTGCCGGCCAAAGTCGAGTCGCGAGTCTGGCTGCGATCCATTGCCGTTTCGCCGCCCGCTGTTCAGCTCCGGGGATTCTGGCAGAAGGCGAAAGTGTTCGCACGCACCCATCGCGGGGATCTTGCCTTGGGAGCTTCGTTCGTCCTGTTCTTGATCACGATTATCTGGGCCGTCTCGGTCGATCATTCGACCACGTCGGCGGCCACGGGTGCAGCCACGCCGCCTGCAGCCGGAGCCCAGGCGAAACCCAAACGGAAGCAAGCTCCGTCCCCACCCAAGCTCAGTTTCTTTGAAGAACTGCTCGTTAACATGGGCTTGGCCGAGCCTCCGCCCGCCCCTTCGTACAGCGGCAATCCGAACATTCCCGTGTGGGTCGACATTCACACCGCCCTGTATTACTGCCCGGGGACGGACCTCTATGGCAAGACGCCCCAAGGCAAGATCGCCAGCCAGCGGGATGCGCAGCAGGATCAGTTCGAACCCGCGTCCCGCAAGGTCTGCGACTGATTTGTGGACCATGAATTTTCTTTAGAACCTACAGGGTTTTCCTCAGAGTAAGATTTGACAAGCAGCCCGCGCGGGAGTGGAATTATCTCGAGAGTGCTTTTGGGGGAAACATTCGTGCCACAATCGCAGGAAAAGACCCCGGAACCGGGAACTGAGCTTCCCAATCCGGAGTTGAATCCTCTTCTAAACCCCACCCTGGGTCGTAATCTTGGACGTTGGGCCCAGGTTTACTTCACGAGTCCACCGGAGAAGCGCGAAGAAGCGGTGGGCGAGTTGCTGCGCGAATTGCAGGGTCAACCTGCCGGGCTGTCGGACACGCCCAGGCCCGAGCCGGATCAACCGGTCAGCACGCACTCCCAACCAGTCGAAACGATTCGCATCGTTGAGGCGGTCGTGGCCGAACCACCCGCTTACCAATGCTCAGCCTGCGGACACGTGCACACAAGCCCTCAACGCTTCTGTGGCATGTGCGGGGCATCTCTCGAGGAAGAGCCCAAGAATCCAGCGACGACGCGAGCCCCGGAACCGATTCTCACGCATACGGAACTCGCCAGTTTTTCTCCAGCGCATGAATCGGTACCTGCTGCGGACGACAGCTTTTCCGATATCCGGTGGCTTCGTGAGAAAAGCCTGAGCGGTGACTCTGGATCCTCTTGGCGGCCGCGTTATGCGCCCGCGATCATTGCCGTGTTGGCGATTGGAATTTTGTTCTACGCACAAACGCGTCCTCAACGAGGAACCACTTCGCAAAGTCAGCGGTCAGCGAAGAGTGCGCCAGCCACCCCGCAGAATACTCCTGCGCAGTCCTCGACCGAAACGCCTGCGCCCGCTCCGCCACTCGCGAACGCGCCTTTGAAGACCACGGATCATTCCCCGGAAAGTGCAGCCGCGAGTGCGGCCACCACACCGTCGACGCTCGACACCCAGGCCTCCCACCCAGCGCCGGCAGTACCGGCTGAGAATGACCAGCGAGAAGCTGCCGCAAAACAGACAGCCGGCGAGCCTGGTCCGCCGCCCCATGCCACCGCATCCGCGCCGCCGGCATCTGCGTCGGTCCCGAACGCGCTGAGCGGCGCCGCGGAATTGGCCATGGCCGAAGATTTCCTGAATGGCAGGTCCCATCCCCGCGATAGCGCAGAAGCCGCCAAATATCTTTGGCGCGCGGTGGGCAAAGAGAATCCGTCTGCGATTCTCCTGCTTTCAGATATGTATCTGGTGGGCGATGGTGTACCGAAGAGTTGCGATCAGGCCAGATTGCTTTTGAGCGCCGCGTCCCGGAAGGGTGTGCCCCAGGCCGCTGACAAGCTTCGTGATCTTTTGAGGTCTGGCTGCCCGAAGTAGCGGGCAGCCCCTTTTTCGCGCCAATCCTTCCGCGCTGGAACGTCAGTGGTGATGCGTTTCTGCAGGTGTATCTCCCAATCCCAGGATGCGGTGCTCCCAGGCTTCAGGCTGATCACGCTCGGGCGACGGTTTCGAATCTTCGAGCCTCGTACCAGAGAGCGAGTTCAACTCGATTCCAGAGTCCAAGCTTGTCATAGATGACTCGGAGGTAGTTTTTAACGACGTGTTCGGTGGTTCCGATTTCGTCAGCAACCTCTTTATTCTTGAGTCCCTGGGCAACAAGTTCGATGACTCTGGTCTCTCGTTCACTGGGGATTCGCTTTCCGTAACGTTCGCCTCCAAACATAACTGCCTCCGATACAAGAGTGTTGCGAGTTTTACTCGCTTGATTCCGCTCGTAATTCCAAATCGCAGGAACAACCGGTTAAAGTGTGCCTTCACGGTTCTTCGAGCCATATTGAGTTGCCGAGCGATTTCGTCGTTATCGCAGCCTTGCAACAGCAACTCGACAATCTGCTGTTCCCGCTGCCCCAGACGTATGGGCCTTTCGCTCATTGAGTTCCCCCTCAAATGTGCTTTTGTGACCGTACGATCGCCCCGAGATCGGTGTTCTGAACGACGGAACAACCTGACCGTTCACTGGTTTAAGTTGTGGTGAGCTTCGTATTGATTTTCATAGCACTCACTTTGCCAACTTTCCCAGTGCAGAACTCTCAGACGCGGCTTCGCGTCTTGGTCGAAGACTTCCGAAAACAGTTCAGCCTGTGGAAATCACCCCGATCCCGCCAGATTTTGAGTACCAAAGTTTAGGTTTCCGCGAATTGCCAAGTCCGCCACGCCCCCTGAGAGCTGCGCCAACTCCTTGATATAAAAGGTTCTTGTGGCACCAGCTGAACGCTCAAAGTTTACGTTTACTCGACGCGAATCCCCGGGCAGCGCCGTAGTGAAAACTACCCCAGTGTTTCCCGGAGGGCAGAAACTTTTCTTGAATTTTTCTTGAGGGTTCCGCCTAGTATCGCCACAGTAAGGTCAAGACCTTAGGATAAAAGTGCACGTGCCTGTAAGCCGAGTGGAACCATTTACACTCGTTTACAACTTCCGCAAATACCACGATGGACGGCCTGTTCAAGGGATTGCGAGGCGCAACCATGTCCGCCTTCTGGCTGTTCAAATCCTTCGTGACTCGCGGCCATGTTTTCGACCAGAATCCTGATTTTCTGCTTCGTTGCCCAGGAATCACATCTCACGGGCGAAATGTGGGATTTCTCGCGCCGTGGGCATTTCGTAAACGATTCGTTATCAATCAGATACTTGATGAATCCCTGAATTACCAAGGTACCCCCGCCGCCATCCTGGGTATGACGAAACCAGCGAAAAATGGGGCCAAGCTCACGTAGTATCTAAGCAACGGGAAAGCGAAAATCGGCGCGCGAACGATCCGCACAACGGGCTCTGCGCAGCGAAGGAGAAAGGCTCGCAATCGTGAGCAACGGGACCGACATTCCATCTCGCATCGACGGTGCTCTTGAGCGCACGCCGCTGGTGAGTGTGGTCGTCCCGGCCTACAATGCGGCGCCCGTTATCGGAGCCACCCTCGAGTCGGTTTTTGCGCAAGCCTTCACCGACCTGGAAGTCCTGATTGTGAACGATGGCTCCCCTGACACACCTGACCTGGAAATTGCCCTGAAGCCCCGGCAATCTCAAATTCGCTATATCAGGCAGGAAAATCGCGGTCCAAGCGGCGCCCGCAACGCAGGCATCCGTTCGGCCCGCGGAATGTATGTCGCTTTCCTCGACAGCGACGATTTCTGGCTTCCTCACCATCTGGCAAGACAGGTGGAACACTTGCAGGCCGACTCGTCCCTGCAAATGGTTTATGCCAACGGACTGTTATTGCGGGGCGACGTTCCAATGGGAATTTTGTTCGACGCGTCTCCGCAATCCCTGCCCGTTGACCTCGACTGCCTGTTGCACGAGCGATCTACGGTAATCACATCTTCTGTGGTCGCGCTGCGGCAGGCGCTGGTTAACGTTGGAATGTTCGACGAACAGTTCAGGCGGGTTGAGGATTATGACCTTTGGCTGCGACTGGTGCAGGCCGGCGGCCGGATATCCTTTACACGAGAGATCCAGATTCATCACCGGCAAGCGAATGGCCTGGCCGCCAACTGGAAACTCATGCGCCGAGCTCTTATCCAGGTCTACGAAAAGCATTTAGCGCTGGGTACATTGAACGAGCAACAAGCTCGCTTCGTTCGCCAAAAGATTCACAGCATCGCCATGGCAATCGACTTTCAGGATGCCAAGCAGGCGCTGCTCGAGGGGCAGTTTTCAACCGCTTTAGAAAGTGTGCACAAGGTGCAAACTTCAGATCCGAGTTGGAAATTGACCCTCGCGCAGATCGGGCTTCGGCGCTTCCCTCGCCTGCTGCAATCGCTGTATCGCCTCCATCTCCGACGGCTCCAGCAGCAATATCGCGACCGCAACGCGCGCTCCCTGAAAAAAGCAGGATTCGACGGCCTGGCCCCGAATACCGACACGTTCGGAGACCCAACTCTCACATGAACGACGGAAGATGGACACCGCGCCACAGGCGCCGGACAAAGAAAGTGGCGGCGAAAACAGAAATGCTTTTGGAGCTTCGTGCCCGATGATCTACGGAATCAAGACGGTAGTGAAGTACGCATTAGGAATTGATCTGGCCGGACGCAATTTTGCGGTTTACCCGGACGACACCTTTGTTGTGTCTTACCCGCGCTCCGGAAACACCTGGACACGCTTCCTGATCGCCAACCTGGTGCACGCGGACAAAGAAGTAAGCTTCACCAACATCGAGAAACTGATTCCCGACACATCCTCGCAGTCCAACCAAGCACTCAAACGGACTCCGCGGCCCCGCATCATTAAGACGCACGAATACTTCGATCATCGCTACCCGAAGATCATCTATATCGTGCGGGACCCGCGCGACGTGGCGCTTTCTTATTACGATTTTCAGCGTAAATACATGCAGATTGACGATCAATATCCACTCGAACGGTACGTGGACGACTTCGTGAACGGCAAATTGATATCCATTGGATGGGGTACCTGGGGCGAAAACGTTGCCAGTTGGATGTTTACGCGCGGCAAGCAAAAGAATTTTCTGCTACTTCGGTACGAGGACATGATGCGGGACACGGCCAGCGAACTGGCGCGCATCGCGGAATTTCTGGGAATTGATCCCTCCCCAGAGCGCCTGCAGCGGGCTATCACCCGCAGCTCAGCCGATCACATGCGCGCCCTGGAAAAGCTGGAAGCGGATAAGTGGGTCGCCACCAGGAACCGCCGCAAAGACATCCCGTTCGTTCGGGTCGCCAAGTCGGGAGGCTGGCGTACTGCCCTGCCGGATAGTTGTGTCCGGCAAATTGAGGCCGCCTGGGGCGATCTGATGAACACTCTCGGATACGAAATCGCAACTGCTCGCGTAACCGAGCCGGTGCGCTGAACCCAAGATCTATGCCAACCCCGAACAACATGCACGATCCGGAACACCCTGCCGATGCTGACGGCCAACGCACATCGCGAATGCGAGCCGGGGCCGAGGTTCAAGGAACCCCCAGCTGATGCGGAAGATCGAAATTCTCAAGAACGTAAGTTCCAGCTGGTTCAGTCTGGGCGTCAATATCCTCGTGGGCGTCTTCTTGTCGCCTTTTATTCTTCATCGACTGGGCGACACCGCTTACGGCATCTGGATCCTGATCTTTTCGGTGACCGGATACTACGGTCTTTTTGATCTTGGCATCCGTTCCTCCGTCGTTCGTTACGTTTCGACCTACACGGCGACCGGGGATCAGGAAGGCCTCGCGAAGCTGATCAATACCAGCCTGGCCACCTATACCGCCATCGGCGCCGTGGCCATGGCCGTGACCCTGACAGGCAGCTTGTTCGTCGATCACCTGTTTCGCATTCCCACAGCGTTTCTGGAAACCGCACGCCTTTTATTCCTGATGGTGGGAACGGCCGTCGCGCTGGGATTTCCAGGGGGCGTTTTTGGCGGAATTCTGGAAGGCTTGCAGCGCTTTTATTTTGTCAACCTCACCAACGTCGTCTCCACTCTGCTGCGCGCGGCGCTCATCGTTTTCGTGTTGCATCGGGGCTACGGATTATTGACCGTGGCTGCCATTACAGTCGTTCTTCCGCTCATCAGCTCGTCGGCGCGCGCCTTCATTGCCCTGCGCGTGCTGCCCGTCCGTTTTGGCTGGAGCTACGTCGACCGGAAGGCTTTTCGTGAGATTGCGAACTATAGCGCGGTAAGTTTCCTCCTCATGATCGGCTACAAGCTGCGTTACAAGACTGACGAAATCGTGATCGGCACATTCCTGTCGGTCACCGCCATCACATATTTTTCGATTGGTGACCGCCTGCTCGATTACGCGGGGGAGTTGGTGGGCAGCCTCGCACAATTGTTCGTACCCATGGCTGGGCAATCCCACGCCAAGGGAGACATGAATCAACTGCGCACCATCTGGATCGCCGGAAACCGCGCCTGCGCGCTGATCATTTTTCCAATCACCGCCGTCCTGGTCATTCTGGGCAAATCCGTCATCACTGCTTGGGTGGGCGCCAAGTACGTGGCGGCCAGCTACCCCGTGCTGGTGGTGCTCGCGATACCCATGATGTTCACGCTCGCCCAGGGCGCCTCGGCGCGCATCCTCTATGGGATGGCGAAACACCGCACCCTGGCATGGGTCACCTTGATGGAAAGCGTGACCAACTTGATCCTGAGCATCGTGCTGATCCGCCCGTTCGGCATCGTCGGGGACGCGTTTGGAACGGCCATCCCCTTGATGTGCACGTCGCTGGTTTTCATGCCGCGCCACATGTGCCGGCTTCTGGGGGTACGCATCGGTACTTATCTCCGGGAAGCCTACACTCTGCCGCTGCTTCTCACGCTGCCGCTGGTAGCGACGCTCCTGTTGATGCGCAGCTGGTTTTTTGCGCATAGCTATTTTCAAGTGGCCTTGCAGATCGTGATCGGCTTCCTGCCTTACGGGCTGGGTCTGCTATGGGCGACGTGGACGAAGCGCGCGTGGCGAGTTGGCAAGTTGCCGGTCGCGCCCCCGGACGAGGTCGCCGTTGCTTTCGTCGATACTGTCCAGGGAGAACCATAACCGCTATGCCGAGAGCTGGAATTTCCGAGACTGCCCGGGCGGCACGCCGTCCTCGAGCGCCAAGGGCGAAGCGGGAAGATAAATGTCGGGTGGAGCCCGGTATGTAACAATAAAACATCAACGATTTTCGTAATGGGTGAGGCTCACGGCCAGCGCAGCATCCGCAACTGGACTCCGCAGAGGCGGGACGAATTGTGAGCAAGTTTTTTGGCCGGACTTGGTGCCGGCACAATCCAAAAATAACCAGAACCCAGGAGGTTCACGGATTTGACTACCAGCCATCTTATTGCCCCGCACGGCGGGGAATTGATCAATCTCATCGTTGATTCCGCCCGCGCGGCCGAACTCAAGAGCCACTCCAAAGAGTGGCCGTCGTGGGATCTCACCGGGCGCCAGGTTGTGTGACGTGGAATTGCTGCTCAGCGGCGGCTTCTCTCCCTTGCGCGGCTTCATGAATCGCGCGGACTACGAGGGAGTCTGCAACAACATGCGGCTAAAAAGTGGCGTGCTGTGGCCGATGCCGATCACGCTCGATGTCACCGAGGAGTTCGCCAAGTCGTTGAAACCGGGCAGCAGCAAAGTGGCGCTGCGCGATGGCGAGGGCGTGATGCTCGCCGTCCTGAACGTCGAGGATGTGTGGCAGCCCGATCATTCTGCGGAGGCCAAGAGCGTCTTCGGAACCACCAGCAAGGCGCATCCAGGAGCCGACTACGCCATCAACAAGTCGCACCCTTGGAACGTCGGCGGAACCCTCGAAGGCCTGCAGGGCCCCTCGCACTACGATTTTCGTTCCTTGCGCCTCACCCCGGCGGAACTGCGTGCGGAATTCGCGCGCCTGGGCTGGCGTCGCGTGGTTGCTTTCCAAACTCGCAATCCCATGCATCGTGCGCACCAGGAACTCACTTTCCGCGCGGCCAAGCAGGTGGAAGCAAATCTGCTCATTCATCCCTCGGTTGGGATGACCAAACCGGGAGACGTGGACTACTACACGCGCGTGCGCTGCTATCAACTTCTTCTCAACAAATATCCCCAGGGCACGGTGAAACTCTCCTTGCTGCCGCTGGCCATGCGCATGGGCGGACCCCGCGAAGCGATCTGGCACGGCCTGATCCGCAAAAACCACGGCTGCACGCATTTCATTGTCGGACGCGACCACGCGGGGCCGGGCAATGACACTGACGGCAAGCCCTTCTATGGTCCGTATGACGCGCAAGAACTTTTCAAGAAGCACGAGTCCGACATCGGCGTCACCATGGTTCCCTTTAACATGATGGTCTACCTCGAGAATCAGGACAAATATGTTCCCGACAATGAGGTGCCGAAAGATTCGCGCGTCCTGAATATTTCCGGAACTGAGCTTCGCCAGCGTTTGAACGAGGGCCGCGACATTCCCGCCTGGTTCACGTATCCGGAAGTCGTCCAGGAATTGCGGAGGAGCTATCCACCGCGGCACAAGCAGGGTGTGACGATCTTCTTCACGGGTCTATCCGGCTCCGGTAAGTCGACCATCGCCAATGTCCTGCTCACCAAGTTCCTCGAGACCGGCGGCCGCCCCGTAACTATTCTTGACGGCGATCTGGTCCGCAAGCATCTATCCTCCGAGCTTGGGTTCTCCAAAGAGCATCGCGACATCAACATCCGGCGGATCGGATACGTCGCGTCGGAGATCACCAAGAATGGCGGGATCGCCATCTGTGCGCCCATTGCTCCCTATGAAGCAACCCGCAAGGCGGTGCGGGACATGGTCGAACCGGTAGGCGGTTTCGTCCTGGTGCACGTCGCGACTCCGATTGAAACGTGTGAGCAGCGGGATCGCAAAGGCCTGTATGCCAAGGCTCGCGCCGGAATCGTTAAGGAGTTCACCGGCATCTCTGATCCCTATGAAGTTCCGTCAACGGCGGAAGTCGTGATCAACACGGCCGAGCTTTCTCCCGAAGAAGCTGCCCAGGAAATCATCCTGCACCTGGAACAGCAGGGCTTCATCGGAGCGCAGTAGCGAGCAGAACGCAAGTGCGAATGGACCTGGAATCCAAATGCCGCTGATTGCCGCCAAAATTCTGGTGGGCTTTTGTGTCGGCACTTTGATCGGCCTGACCGGGCTGGGCGGCGGCGTGTTGCTGCTGCCCATCCTGATTTTCGGCCTGCGCGTGCCAGCCATCGTGGCCGTCGGGTCTGACGCGCTGTTCAACTTCTTCACCAAAATTCCGGCCAGCCTTGTTCACCTGAAAAAGGGCACCGTCCGCCGCAAGGTGGTTGTGGCCCTGGCGATCGGCAGTGTGCCGGGTTCGGCGGCGGGAGTTGTTTACCTCACTCACCTTCGCCATCTGTACGGGGATGGCGTCAACAGCGTCATTAAACTGGCCATCGGCATCCTGCTGGTCTGCATACCGCTCCTGCTGATGTTCCAGACCCGCATCGAAGAGCGCATGGTGAATCGGGCCCCTACCCTGAAATCTTTTGCGGGGATGACCATTATTGGATTGGGTTCCGGTTTTCTTGTGGGCATGACGTCGGTGGGCTCCGGCAGCATCATCATGATGATGCTGTTGCTGTTCTACAGCTACCCGCCCAAGGTGAACGTCGGAACCGATATTGTGCACGCGGTGGTTTTGACGGGCGTTACCGGCTTCCTTCATTTCCGGCTTGGCAACGTGGATCCCAGCCTGGTGTCCGCGCTGTTGATTGGCTCGATCCCTGGAGGCTTGGTGGGATCGTATCTCAGCACGCGGGTTCCGGTGGTCTGGCTGCGTCGCATCCTGTGCGCCATACTTTTCATCACCGGTGCCCGCATGATTTGGGCCTGATCTCGAATCGACTCCAAAGGATCTGATGACCTCCGCTTACCACGAAATTCTGAAGCGCATCGAGGCTGCCATCGGCGATGCCCGCGCCACCTTTGCGCGTTTCACCCCAGGCGCCATCGATGCCGAGTTCAAGGCGGGGCACGATCCCGTCACCGAGGCGGATCGCGCCATCGACGGTGTGCTGCGCCAGAACCTGCTGCGCGACGGCGAAGGCTGGCTCTCGGAAGAAAGTGTCGATGATTTTTCGCGACTGGAAAGAAATCGTGTGTGGGTTGTCGATCCCCTCGACGGCACGCGCGAGTTTGTGAAGGGGATTCCGGAATTCTGCGTTTCGATTGGCTACGTGGAGAACGGACGCCCGGTGGCCGGCGGAATCCACAATCCCGCGACCAACGAGACTTTTATCGGCTCGGTAGATAGTGGTGTTCTCTATAACGGCAAGCCTGCCCAACCGAGCCAGCGCGCCCGGCTGCAGGGGGCGGTGACGCTCGCCAGTCGCAGCGAGGTGAAGCGCGGCGAATGGAAGCCGTTCGAAAACGGCCCGCTCCAGATTCGGGCAATGGGATCTGTGGCCTACAAGCTGGCACTCGTGTCGGCTGGACTGGCCGACATCACCTTTACGCTGACGACGAAGAACGAGTGGGATGTGGCGGCCGGCGCTGCGCTGGTCCTGAGCGCGGGCGGCTTTGTCGCGACCTTAAATGGGTCGGCTTTCAGCGCCAACAACCGGAATCCGCTGTTGTCCGGGTTGATCGCAAGCGGCCCGCACCTGCGCAATGATCTGCTCAGGTTGCTGGAGCCGCATTTGAATCCCGCCGCGCAGCGTTCCGACCAGTAGCTGCCGCGCGAATCCGTACATTTCACCGAGTGAGCACGGCACTCTGTGGCTGGGGAACTTCTTCCACCGGATCTCCCTCCAGACAGACACGCTGCCAGATCTCCAGGTTCAACAGACGCCAGATGCGATTGCCATGATCCCGCGCACCAGCGCGATGTTCGGCAAACAAGTTCCTGACGGCGTCGGGCCGGAAGTATCCACGATCCACGGTGCGTGGTTCGAGCAGCGTCTTCTCCAACTGGTCCAGTTGCTCGCCGCCCAACCAGTACGCCCAGGGTGTCGGGAACCCCATTTTCTGCCGGTGGATAGTTTCTCGCGGCAGCAGATCCTCGACGGCAGCTTTGAGTATCGACTTTCCCGCCAACCCATCGGTGTCATATTTCGATGGGATGCTGGCGGTGAACTCCACCAGTTCATGGTCCAGAAAGGGCACGCGGCTTTCCACCGAGGCGGCCATGCTCATCTGGTCCTGTTTCATCAACAGTTCCACCAGGTAGGTCTTGATGTCGGTATAGAGCATGCGGTGCAGCAGATCGCCCGATGAGGAGTTCCAGTAATTCATCGAACCGGCATAGGCATCGCCGGCGCCGCTTCTGGCTTCCGGGGTCAGCAATGATTCCTGATCAGCCGCCGAAAAGGCTGAATAGAAGTTGTCGAAATAGAACGATGTCCACGACTCGCCGCCGCGGATAAAAAATGTGTGTTCGAGTTGCCTGCGCAGATCCCTGCCAAGAGCGCCCGATTGCATCAGTTCACGAACCCATCGCCGCATGATTCGCGGAACGGCTTTGCGGTAAACCGAATCCATCCGCGAGTTCAGCACCGTCCACGGGTAGCGCGTGTAACCGGCCAGGGTCTCGTCGCTGCCTTCGCCCGTCAGAACCACGGTGACGCGTTCCCGCGCCAGGCGCGCGACGAAATAGAGCGATACGCTCGAGGGCCAGACGATCGGCTCGTCCTCGTGCCAGATCAGGTGCGGAAGCGAATGAAAGAATTCCTCGCGGCTCAAGCGCACTTCATGATGCCTGGAGCCGATGTGTTGCGCCACTGTCCGCGCAAAGGGCAGTTCACTGAACGATTCCTCGCCATAGCCCACGGCGAAGGTTTCGATTGGTTCACGCCGGATCTTCGTGGTCAGCGCCGCCACCGCGCTCGAATCCAGCCCCCCGCTCAGAAATACGCCCAGCGGCACGTCGCTCATGAGGTGGCTGGACACGCAGCCTTCCAGCAGTTCGCGATATTTGGCGACATAGTACTGGCGCGGCCGCAGTTCCGCATCCGAGGACACCTGCAGGTCCCAATATTGCGCGCTGTCGGGCTGGCCGCCTTCCGTGATCTCGAGTGTGTGGCCGGGCAGCAGTTTCCTGATACCCGCGTACATCGTCTCCGCTTCCGGCACGTAGCCGAACGCCAGATACTCTGCGAGTTTCGAGCGGTTGAACTGTGGCGTTACACCCGGATGCGCGAGCAGCGCCTTGATCTCCGAACCAAACAGCAGCATCCGGCTGTCGAAATAGTAGTAGAGCGGCTTGATGCCAAGCCGGTCGCGCGCGATGAACAGGCGGCGCTTACGTCGATCCCAGATGGCAAATGCATACATGCCGCGCAAGTGCTGAACGCACTCCCGCCCATATTCTTCGTAAAGGTGAACGATGGTCTCGGTGTCGCTGTGAGTCCGGTAACGATGTCCGCGAGCTTCCAGGCCTTTGCGCAACTCCTGATGGTTATAGAGTTCGCCGTTGTAGACGATCCAGACGTCGTTCTCTTCGTTGCTGATGGGCTGGTGGCCAGTCTTGATGTCAATGATGCTCAGACGGCGCATGGCGAGGCCGATGCTTCCTTCAACGAAGAATCCATCATCGTCCGGTCCGCGATGCACGATCTGCTGGTTCATACGGGCGAGCGTTTCCCGCTCGGCCCTGCGTCCATCGGTATAGAAAACGCCGCAAATTCCGCACATGTCTATACGCCTATCCGCCTGGGATCGTCCTCGGCGAGTTTCTCTTCGAAAGGTTCCAACGTCGTCTCTATGTGTACGCGCTGAGGATCGGAAGAAAAGAACTCGGTTTTTCCGGTTGTTTCGGTGACTTCGATGAAATCCAGCAGGCTGTCGCCGGTGACGACGCGACGACCTCTCAGGTCGGCGTAACTGCCCCCACAAAGGATCAGACTCCGTTGCTCTTGATCTCGGTTGTATGCCGAGTAGAGAAAGTAAGCATCGCTTCCCCAATCACCGGTTGCCCAGGGCTTCCCCTGATCGCCGAAAAAGAACCAATGCTCCTCTTTATCGCGCGTGTAGCGATAAGCGCGCACACGGGTATTGGAGGCCATCCTTTCCAGGCGCCCGATCCGCTCGCTGGCATTGGGCAGCAATAGCGTCACAAATTCCGCGGGAAGTTCTGCGACCTTGCCGAACGTTACCACCATCGTCCTTTCCTGGCGCCCGTAGACAGGCGACCAGACACCCCGCTGGGCGCTTTGTGACCAGCCATGCCCTTCCGCAGTGATCAGTCCCAGAGTCTCGCTTCCGGTTCCAAACACGTAATCCCTGGCGGAAGTCGGGGAAAGGCTCGGGCCAAGGCGCCAGGACACCTCCAGCTGATGTGCCCCGTGACCTGTTGCGACGTCGCGAACCAGCCAGAAGTGTTGTCTGCGATGAAACACCCATCGCGCGTGTTCGACGGGCGAAGGCAGCCGCCGGTAGCCGTCGTGAGTTCCGGCGAAAAGATTGAAGCGCTCTCCCACAACCCATCGCTCCGCCTTCACCGTCGGCAGGTCCCGCCAGGCAAAAGGCGGAACGCCCTCAGCCTGATCCCGTTCATCCACGCGCAAGGTATTGTGCGCAGCCGTCCCGCGGAAAAAGTTTCTGTCCGCGTGTGTGTCGCCAACATATTCCAGAGTGCCGGGGTCCATCAACAGAGTTCCTCCACCACCGACCAGATGGATGCTCAAAGCATCCGCATGACCGTGGCCGGCATTCCCCGGTCCCTGAGGACCAGCGTCGATCAACAGTTGCTGCCCAGTTTCGGGCTCCGCCATCAGGTAAAACCCGCTGTCCTTCAGCGCGGTCGATGCTCCGGAAGGCTCCTGGCTTCGTAATTCCTCGAACTTCCTCAGTCCCTCGGCGCCCAGCAGCCAGAAGGTTTCTTCCCGCGGATTGCCAGCAATGAACTTGAAGTCCCCGCGCTGGTACAGGACAGCGCCCGTGCTCAGGGGATCGAGTAAGTGCTGAGCGCGGTTGCGCCCGGGGTCAAACAATCTGCCCCCATCGTCGTCTCCAATGCTGGGAACCACGCCAGCCCGGCCGAACAGGCAAAGTGCATCCAGCATTTTGACCAGCGTGGAGTCAAACTCGGCTGGAATCTGCACCTCATTGAGAGCAGCCAGGATCCGCGCGTGCAGAAAAAAATCGAGTGCGTACACATGGTAGTAGGTCGCTTGCTCGAAGTAGAAGCCATCCGTCCGAACCTGCTTCCGGGCCGATTCCAACACGATCTCCCAACCGCGCTCCTTCCATCGTCGTGCTTTTGGAATTTCTGGAAACAACGTGCCCAGAAAGAAAAGGGCAACGCCTTCCCCCAGCAAATGTGTATTGGGCGAGAAATAAGTCGACAGGTAAGTCTCGATGTGCCGTCCCGATAAAGCCAGCGCCTTGATCCACTCCGAGCGGATGTCCGCCGTCATCTCCTCGGAGTGCTGCATCAGAAAATAAACCCAAATCCACGACAGGCTGCGAAAGGCGACCTCCAGACTGCTCGCCCAGTTCATGCCGTTCGGATAAGGGTTCGCCGCACGCCAGTGCTTCCACTGGCTGAGGATTTCGCGCGCGTAGCGTGGATCGCCGGTGAAACAGCAGGCTTTCGCAAGCGTGACAAGATGCTGATGGCGGTTCAATTCCCAGGTTATTTTTGCATCGCCGACTTCCCCGAAGTCCAGATACTTGATTTTGAACGCGGACCTGTTTGGTCCCCGTTTGCTATGAACCAGGTCGAGGTGCCAATCAATCTGCTGTCCGTAATCGAGATCCTGATAGCCCAGCAAGTCAAAGCGATGCTGCAGAATCCTCTCCGCATTGGCAACGATCGCGGCCGCCATCGACGGATATCGGAGCTTTATCAGTTCCGCAAGCGCCGGGGCACCTGCTGGCGAAAAGAAGAACCGGCCCCGCTGTTCCGCCAGGACTTCGTGCAGGGACACGGCCGCGAAATCGTAGTCGCGCCTGGCGCGGTAGGCATCCACCCGCGCATGGACTTGCTGCGAAAGGCGGTCCACAAGCTCATCTTTGCTCATGGAGCGAAGTTTCGCGACGCGACGAGCCCATTTGGATTGCGTGCTCACAGCCTAGTTCTTTCTCCTGCCACGATCCAACAGTTCTGTATACAACATGTCCACTTCTCGAATCAGCCGCTCGAAGCTGTAATTCTCCACCGCGATTTTCTGTCCGCTGGCCGCCATCCGACGCGCCAATTCCGGATCCCGCAGCAGGCGCAACAAAGCAGTTGCCAGCTCTTCCGAGTTCTCCGGTGGGACCAGCAATCCAGTAACGCCATCTTCAACCAGTTCCGCGTTGCCGCCGACCCGGCTTGCGATCGTCGGCAGCCCCGCCGCCATATATTCGAGTACCGCATTCGGAAGGCCTTCGGCGCGCGAAGGCAGAACCGCGATGTCGCAACTGGCCAGCAGCTCCGGGATGTCGGCCCGGCGCCCAAGGAACTTGAAATTGGATTGCACTCCTAAATTTAGGGCCTGTTCTTCAAACACCGGCCTTGCATCGCCATCTCCCGCAAACACAAACTGCGTCTGCGGAAATTCCTGCAACACCGCGGGGGCAGCCGCAATCAGCCAGGGATGCCCCTTCACATCGCTGTGCATGTTCCCCACCAGCACGACCAGTTTCTGATTCTCCATGCCGGGAAACAGGCGCTCGCGATCGCGCTTGGCGCGCTGAAACTTTGCCGTGTCTACGCCATTGTGGATCACCCGAAGTTTCTCGGGCGCAAACCCGTCCTCGGCAATCAAAGCGTCGCGGATCGGCGTTGCGTTCGCAAGCACAACGCTCGACAGGTTCTGAATTCTTCGCAGCCACTTACGCTTGGCGCCCTTGTACCAGTCAAAGTTCGCGAGATCGCGCCGGCTTGAGATTATGGCGGGCACTCCCGCAATGCGAGCCGCCAGAACTCCCATCAAGTTGGTCCACAGGTCGTGAGTGTGTACGACATCGAATCTCTCTCGCCGAAGATACCCGGCAAGCCGGACCAATTGGTACAGTCCTGCTGGCGTATCGAGGCCGCCGGAGGGGTGGAATTCACGCACCGCGACCGGCGATCCCTTGAGCTTTTCGAGCAAGGGCCCGTTCACTCGCAAGCAGGCCAGAGTCACGTCGTACTCGGAAGCCGGCAACCGCAACGCCAATTCGACCGCCTGCGTCTCTGTGCCACCCACCTCCAGAGAGTCCAGCAGGTAGAAAACCTTCCGGCGGGGACGCGGCCCAGCGCTACCCGCTTTCAAAAACGAATCCGACGCTGGGGCCTCTTGCATCTCACCCATTGTACCGATGTCATCCCATTGAAACGCTTCGACTTAGTTACTAAAGAGTGAATCATCACCTTTGCAAAGCGAGGCGTGTACGTTTAAATAGAACTGGCTTCCACAAAGGCAGCGCTGCACATCGGAGCGTCAGTTGGTAGGGCGCTTTGATTTCTTGTCGGAACGTACAAAGGGCCTGCGCGGGAGAGCAGTATTTTCCTATATATAATTGATACATAAGAGGTTATCGTCGGTTAATTCTCGCGAACCAATTTCGTCGGAAAGACAACTCCAGGAACCACGAAGGAAATTTGCACTGATATGAGCCGCTCGATAAGCGTTTTCGGACTCGGTTATGTCGGCACGGTCACAGCTGCCTGTTTCGCCCACATGGGACACAAGGTGATTGGGGTGGACCTCAGTCCAATCAAGGTGGAAGCGATGGCTGCAGGGCGCAGCCCTATCGTCGAGCCGCGCGTCGGAACGCTGATCTCTGAAACGCACGCTGCCGGGCGACTGAAGGCGACTTCCGATTCGACATCGGCCGTCATGAACTCCGAGATTTCGTTTTTATGCGTCGGCACCCCGAGCCTGCGAAATGGAAAACTTGATTTGGGACACATCGAGCCGGTCTGCCGCGAGATTGGCGAGGTCCTGAAAAACAAGACTTCCTTTCACCTGGTCGTGTTGCGCAGCACGGTGTTGCCCGGAACGGCCGAGACCATTGTGGTTCCGGCTCTCGAGAACGCCAGCGGCAAGAAAATGGGCAAGGATTTCGGCGTCTGCGTGAACCCGGAATTCATGCGCGAAGGCACGGCAGTCGCCGATTTTCTGGAGCCGGCCATGACCATCATCGGCGCGGCCGATGCTTATCACAGCGGCATGCTGCGCGAGATTTACAAATGGGCTCCCGGCCGCATTTTCGAAACCTCTTTCCGGGCAGCCGAAATGACCAAGTACGTCTGCAACGCCTGGCACGCGGTCAAGGTCTCGTTTGCCAACGAAGTCGGCACGCTGGCGAAGGAATTGGGAGTTGATGCGGAAGCCGTCGTCGAAATTTTCACGGCCGACACAAAACTCAACATCTCACCGACTTACCTCAAGCCGGGCTTCTCCTTCGGGGGATCGTGCCTGCCCAAAGACGTCCGCGCCCTGAACTATCGCGCCAAGGAATTGGATCTGGAGCTGCCGCTGTTCCAGTCGATTATGCCGAGCAACGACGAGCATCTGGAAAGGGCCGTCGAGATGGTGCTGGCCACCGGCAAAAGGAAAATCGCCCTGTTGGGATTGAGCTTTAAGGCCGCCACGGACGATCTGCGCGAAAGTCCGCAAGTGCAGCTCGCCAAGCGTCTGCTGGGCGAAGGCCGCGACCTGAAAATCTGGGACGACAATGTTTCTCTGGGCCACTTGATCGGATCAAACCGCCAATACATCGACGAGGTGATTCCGCATGTCGGCTCCCTGCTCTGCCCCGATCTTGAGACCGCGCTGGCACAGGCGGAGGTCGTTGTGATCGCTACGCGAGGCATCGATCGCGGAGTGCTCACCCGGCAAATTCGCGCCGGCCAGATCCTCATCGACCTGGTGAACCTCGAGAAGTCGCGCCGCATTGACTACAACGGTGCCTACCAAGGCATCTGCTGGTAACGCCGCGATGAAGATCTTGTGGGTAAAGACGGGCAAGATTCTTCCGCTCGATACCGGCGGCAAGCTGCGTACCTACAACATCCTTCGCCACCTCTCGGCGAATCACGAACTCACCTACCTTTCTTATTACGACGGCGCGCGTGACGAGTCTTACGAACGCGAAGTCCCCACGCACATCCCGGGTACGATGACCGTGCACACACCGGGACGAAATCTGACTGGCTTCCGGCGACACCTCGACTACCTGCGCCACGTCACCTGGCGCGCCCCGTACGCAGTCAGCAGATTTGCCGATGCGCAGGTGCAACAACTGCTGAAGCAGTGGATTCCGCAACGCCGCTTCGATGTGGCCGTCTGTGATTTTCTCCACTGCACGTTGAACTTCCCGCGCGATCTGGCCACGCCCACCGCATTGTTCCAGCACAATGTCGAGTCCATTCTTTGGAAACGAAAAGCTGAAGTCGAACCTGCCGGGATCGACCGTGCAGTTTTCAAACTCGAGTTGGCGAAAATGCTGAGGTTTGAACCCCGGCAAGTGCGCCGCTTCCACCACGTGATCGCTGTTTCCGAGGCCGATCGCGAGGCCATGAGCCGGATGGTTGATCCATCTCATATCAGCGTGATACCGACGGGAGTCGATCTCAGCAAATATCCTTATGACCCTGCCCTTCGTCCACAGAGTGCCCTGGTGGTCTTTACGGGATCGATGGACTGGCAGCCCAACATTGACGGGGTGGAATTCTTCTGCAACGAGATCTGGCCGCTAGTTTTGCGGAAAGTTCCGCAAGCCCGCTTTCGCATCGTGGGACGCGACCCCCACCCGCGCGTGAGGAAGCTGGCATCGGATTCGGTGGAAGTCACGGGAAGCGTTCCGTCGATCGTCGACCACTTACGCGAGGCTGCTGTCATCGTAGTGCCCTTGAGGATTGGCGGAGGAACGCGTATCAAAATTTACGAAGGCATGGCGACGGGCAAGGGCACGGTCTCGACCACGGTGGGCGCCGAAGGTCTGGATGTTGAACACGGTCGCGACATTTTGCTGGAAGACTCGCCGGCTGGATTCGCAGAAGCGATTGTGACCCTTCTGCAGAATGAGGATGTTCGCCGTCGCCTCGAAATCGGAGCGGTTACGACCGCCCGCAAGTACGACTGGTCCGCGATCGCTCCGCAGTTTGTCGAGATTCTGCAAAAAACCATCGAGGCCGCGCAGGCCAAGGCGGTCGCCCTGCGAACTGAAAAAGCAAACGCCTAGCCCACCCATGCCGGCGTTCCGTTCGGCCCCATTCGGGTTTACAAAATAGTTCCCGTCCCGAAGCATTAATCGGAAGGACATGTCCTTCTGGCGATGCAAACCAAATTCCGCATACAGCATCCCTGCGGCTGGGCCCAGCCATCGGCCTCTCACTGCGCGGACCACATCCTCCACGATTCTGCGGCTGCAAAAAGCCCCAGTTCTTGAGGATTGTGGACCCGTGATTCCGCTTCGTAACAAGTTACCCACCAAACTCCTTCCCAGAGGTTACTCAAAAATTACAAATGTACTTCTGTGTCTCGACGGTCCACTGCCCAAAGGTTATCTATATGTTCAACAAGCAGCTCTTTACATTATCGGAGCCGGACTCGCAAGCGCTGCAGTCCCTCTAATTCGTTACTGAGGATGTGTGATGTACACCCTGGTGGCCCCCCGATCCAGAGCGCCCAAGAACTCTTCCGACCGCAAATCCATCAACCTTTATTCATTGGTATTCGTCATTGCCCTGCTGGCGATTGCACCTGGCTGCTCTTCGCTGGACGCTGGGGGTGCTGGTTCGACCAAGGCCGCGAATCCCATCGCGATTTCGGCTCAATTGCCGGCGGCAACTGTAGGCGCCTCCTACAGCGCGGTCCTTGCCGTCAGCGGAGGATCTGCTCCGTATGCCTTCGCGGTGCGATCAGGAGTACTGCCGCCCGGATTGAGATTGAATCCTTCGTCCGGAGCCATATCGGGCACGCCAAGTCGAACGGGTTCGTTTCCATTCATGGTTTCTGTTGCTGACCAGTCGCACACGGCCGAGGGCTTACGAACTCTCACGATCGCCGTCACCAAACCCGTACCTGTAACCCAGCAGATCAGCATCGCGATTTCACCCGCGAGTTTTGCATTGGCCTCAGGTGCCAACCACCAGTTTGCCGCTCAGGTCTTAAACGCGAGTTCGCCGGATGTGGCGTGGTCCGCCTCGGCCGGCACCATCACCAGCACGGGACTGTTCACGGCGCCGAATGTAACGGCGGCAACCGTCGTGCAATTGATGGCCACCAGCAAGGCAGACCCCGGCAAGCGCGCTCTGGCAACCGTAAACGTCAGCGCGGCTGCATCCGTAGCCGCCTTGAACATGGCGAATACCAGCCTTCCCGAAGCTGTCGAAGGCACCCCCTACTCGGCGGCTCTGCGCGTTTCAGGCGGGACGGCGCCCTACCGCTGGAAGATCGCATCCGGCGCCCTGCCTGCCGGCTTTGTACTCGACCCGGCGGACGGAACCATCAACGGCATCACCAGCCAGGACGGCGGCTTCCCGCTTACGGTTGAAGCCAGCGATGCCTCCGGTCAGAGCGTTACTCGCAAATTAAGTTTGACGGTTGCCCTCGCAGATGCCGCAAAGACCGACGGCCCGGCCGAACTTCCGCGGGTTTTCATGAAGAGCTCACTGGCCGACACACCGGCGCCTGGAGCCACCCATCAGGTGAAGACAAGCGCCGAGTTGCGGGCAGCCTTGAGTTCCGCAAAGTGCGGCGACACGATTGCCCTGCAGGCCGGCACAACCTTCAACGGTTTTTTCGTTCTTCCCGCCAAAAACTGCGACGACAACCACTGGATCGTGATTCGAACCAGCGCGCCCGACAGCGCCCTGCCCCCCGAGGGAAGCCGTTTAACTCCTTGCTATGCGGGGGTCGCGGCATTGCCCGGACGTCCGTCGTTCGGATGTGCCAAGGCAAGCAATGTTCTGGCCAAAATCGCTTTTTCGAACACGGGCAGCGGCCCACTGATTCTGGCGGCCGGCGCAAACCATTATCGACTGGTGGGCCTGGAGATCACTCGCGACAAGCCCAAAGCGCTCGTCTATAACCTGGTCATCGCCGAGAAGAATGGAACTTTCGATCACGTTATCGTTGACCGCTCCTGGCTGCACGGCACGGCGCAGGATGAAACCACCCGGGGAATGATGCTTTCTTCCGGAACCTACGTGGCGGTCGTCGATTCTTTCTTCTCTGACTTCCATTGTATTGCCCTCACCGGCTCGTGCGGCGACTCGCAGGCGATTGGCGGAGGCCTTGGAACCAACCCCATGGGGCCCTACAAAATCGTCAACAATTTCCTGGAAGCCGCCGGTGAAAATATTCTCTTGGGCGGCGGCGGGGCCGACAAGAATCCCGAAGACATTGAAGTCCGCCGCAATTTCTTTTACAAGCCGCTGATCTGGATGAAGGGGCAACCCGGCTTCGTCGGCGGTCGGGATGGCCGACCGTTCATCGTCAAGAATCACTTCGAACTCAAGAATGCCGTGCGCGTGCTGTTCGAAGGCAACATCCTGGAAAATTCGTGGGGCGGCTTCAGCCAGGCCGGGTTTTCAATTTTGCTGACGCCAAAAAATCAGAGCGGCCACTGCCCCAGCTGCGTCGTACACGACGTCACGATTCGCTACAACCTCATCAGTCATGCCGGCGATGGATTCCAAATCGCCAATGTCCAATCGTCGCCGGGCGTGATCGCGGCCGGTATGTGGAACGTCAGCATTCACGACGTGGTAATGGATGACATCAGCGGCACCACTTACTCTGGTGGTGGACATCTTTTCCAGCAATCCAACGGAAATAACATTTCGCCTCTGCACGACGTCTCCATCAACCATGTCACCGCATTCAAGAAGGACAACTGGGCTGCGATGATGATTGTCGGGAACAATAAGGCCTACCCTGATATGTATGGATTCGTCTGGTCCAACAATATTTTCAGCGGGGCCGGCGGAATCGCCACCACCGGCGGCGGCGCGGTGAATTGCGCCTATCATATGCCCGCACCAGCGGCCATGCTGGCCAGTTGCTTCAAGGACTCGCAGTTTTCGCACAACGCACTGGTTGGCTCGTCCGGCACCTGGCCGGCGGGAAACTATGCTCCCGCGACCGCCTCGGAAGTTAAATTTGCCGCCTCGAAAGAACTATTGGCGCGCTACCAGATCCTGGCAACCAGTCCTTATGCTCATGCCGGCAGTGACGGCAAGGCGCTGGGAGCGGACGTGGCCGCGATAGCCGCAGCAGTGGCAGGCGTCAAGTAGCCATCGATCCGGAATGTTTTTTAGTCGACGTCCTTGGTCGCGGCAAATACGGCCTCGACGTCGGCGCCCAGATCTTTCCCATCCGAACCTGCTCGTGCCGCCGAAGATGGTTTCCTGCAATCGCTATCTTTGTCCTTGTCGCGGCACAGCCGATACCGCCCCTCCTTGAACCCAACCACTCCGGCCGCCGCTTGGTCCGATGGGTAGACGTTCCCGTTCGGCCATCCACCCTTGGAACCCACAATCGCATTGTGACTGAACGTGTAGTTGCTGAAGCAACTCTTGAGAACTCCTGCGGGAGTCTGTTTCGCCGGCTGGAAAGAACAATTCTTTGTTCCTCCACCGACCGGCACGATATCGTATTGCCCCGCGCCTACCAGATTATTGGTGAATGTGAAATTGCTCATCTGGCCTTGCTCAATCACACCACCCATGATGAACAGCGCACGCGGCGGAAATGCGGTGACGTGATCGAAGGAGACATCCTTTAAAACAGGGTGCGAAGAACTCACCTGCGCGAGAGTTCCCAGCCCTCCATAGGCAGGGCCGCCCAAGTCGTCCAGAATGACGTCGTGAATGCTGATGCGCTCGGTTCCACTGCTGGCATTTACCTCGCCTGCCAGCGCCGTCGCGATCTGAAATCCGCTGGCCGTGTGCGCGATGCGGTTGTAACGAACCGTCACGTCGGTGACCCGGCACGCCGGACATTTCCCGCCCTGGTTTTTCGCCATTAGCAAGATGGCGAATCCGGTCTGGCTGAATCCGCCCCAGCTGTTCTCCATCACATTTCCCTCAAGCAGAACGCGCTGGGCATTCTTAAGTTCGAAAAGGTTTTTCACGATGAAGGGCTTGCCGGAAGTTCCCCCCACAAAACCCGGCGCATCCTTCCGCCAGATCGTGGGCTTGAACATGTGGTTGCGGCGCACCTCGATATCCGCCGGGGTCGCCGTAGCTCCCCCGCCGCCGAACAAGATTGTCTCCGCGGCGCCCTCCATATAGTTGTTCACGATCTTGTACGGACCCATTTCAAGCTTGCCCAGGCCTCCCTGAATCGCTTGCGCATCCGTACAGCTACCCATTGCCATGCAGTGAAAATCGCTGAAGTAGGAATCCACGACGGCCACGTATCGGCTTCCTCCCAGCAGAACCCCCCGCACGGTTTCATCCTGCGCTGTGCCGTGGAACCACACACGATCGAAGATCACATGGTCGGTTGCCTGATCGATGGGCAGGGTAACCAGATTGTAGATGGTTGCGCCCGGAGAGCCGCGGGTAACTTCTAAACCGATCAAGCGGTAGTGATTCGCGCCTCCCTCGAAGGTAATCGGCCCGCTGCCTTTGCCGTCATAAATAATCTTTGCCATCACATTGGAGGCCGACGCACAGGAGTAGCGCGGCCTTCCGGGAAGCGACGCCACCCCGGCATAACAAGGATTGAGCCGTGACCCCTCGGGGGGAAGGCTGGAATCGGCCGCGCTGGTGCGCAACACGATCCAGTGCGCATCGTCGCAGGTCTTGGCAGGCAGCTTGAAGTCTCCGGAGAATTCCGCGCCCGCCTGCAAGCGAATGGTTTCCCCGCACGCCACCTTCTCGAGCGCCGATTTCAGTTCACGGGAGTCCTTCACCAGAACTGATTTGCCGGGCGCTGGAGTATCCGAAAGAGCGCTCTTGACATAAACCCGCGGAAGTTCCGCCGGTCCATCGAACTTGCTGGCATCCGCCTCGCCGGCCGCATTCCAGGCAAGCGCCGAAACGATCATCGGAACAATGAATGCCATCCGAAGAAAAAACTTCATCACCGAGCCTCCATGAACCCGCGCAGAGATAAAGGGATTCGCTCTAACTGTTTTTGGTCGGGGCCGCCTGAGGTGCGGAGACCAGATTTCCAACCAGCCAATCGGCCATTCGGCCAACATTGTCGTCACCCGCTTCCGACCGCAGGCTCTCTTTGACTTTCTCATAGTGCTCGCGCACGAAGCGCAGCTTGGCCACCATATCGGCCGCGTCGGCGTCATTGTAGGTAACGACGCCATCCGGACGCCTCCCATTGGCGCTGGCCACTACCGGAATTTTCAACGCCAGCGATTCCAGCACGGATGCCGCCACGCCGTCGCACGCGGGCGTCCGCAGATAGACAAAACACCGGCTCAGCAGGCTAAGAAATTCATCATGCGTGAGATTCCCGAGAAGCAGCAGGCTGGCCTGCTCGTCGGCCGGCCAGCTGCGGACAAACTCCTCCGCCGCGGCCATCTCCTTTCCCGGAAAACCCAGCCAGACAAATCCCGCCTCCGGATCCAGCGCGCGATAGCGCTGCATACCCTCCCGCAACACATCCAGGCGGTATTCTGGTCGAAAAGAAACATATGACAATAGGATGCGCGGATGCCGTCGCAGGAAATCCTCAATGCGCGGTTCTAATTGCACACGGGCAAACTCGAGGTATTGGGGCGAGAAGGTCGCAATGCAGGCCACCTTCTCCGGCCGAATGCCGTATTCGAGGATGGCGTCGCGGATCGGAGCGCTGTCGCAGGCAACCTCTCCCGCCAGCCGAAACAGTGCATAGAACGCCTGGTGCGCCAGACTATGGTCGGGGCGGGGAAAGTAATCCTGCGACAGACCGCCATGAAACGTGACCAGAGCGGGCCGATTTACAAGACGACCGGTCAGCGCCGCGGCCATAGCCAGCCCGTAGCCCTTCTTCGACATTCCGTTCACGTGGACGTTCAGGCGATAGCGGCGCAGGGCGTAGGTAAAGATTTTTTTGAGGTAGTCAGGCCCGCTCTGCACGTCAACGTACTCTGCGCTCTTGATCTGCCGCCCTTCGTTGATTTTGAGCACTTCGCAAACGTGGCCTCGACGCCGCAGTTCCTCGGTCACCAGCTTGAGCTGGATGGCCCAGCCACACATCGGCGGCGGGTAGTTGCCAATCTGTAAAATCCGCACCGGCTCTTCAAACGCCTCGGAGGACTGCACCGGAACTTCCGCCTCCCCGCCGAGGAATTTCAGATCCCCGCCCACCAACCTCCCCAAGGGTGTCTTTGTCTTGATGGCTAGCTTGGCGCGGAAGTAGGTGTGATACAGATTCCTCATTCTGTTCAGGTCGGCTGGTCGTTTCTCCGATGGCCGGGTAGTCTGTCTCGGGTAGCCGAGGTCATCGAGTGTCTGCCCGATTAAACCCTCCACCTGCCACAATTGTTGCCTGGAAAGTGATTTTTTCCAGCGGGCTACCGGGTGAAAGCCGCCTGCTATCTTGTCCCCCTCGAATGAGCTGTTGGGCTGGCTGACCGAACCGATGCCGACACGCCGGATTTGGTCATAATCCAGCACCTGGCCGATGAACTGGCCCACCTCGGCGAGCGTCGATCTCGGGTCCGCTACCAGATCCTCGTACCGCACTTCTTTGTAATCTTGCCCCAGCGCCCGGCCATGGGCGCGTCCCTGATTGACGATCCATTCCCAATAGGCCGCAGCCGTCAGCAACTCCTTGCCGTGATCCCACGGAAAGGGGTGGATCCAATGCTGTCTTTCCAGCGAAAGGGCCACATCCCGGCCGTCCCGGATAATGTGAATGACCAGCGCGTTCGGAATTGTTTCCTTGATGCGCGGCACCGCCAGCAGGTGATCGGGCGTGCTGTCAGCCCAGCGTTCAACTCCCTGCTTTCGCGCCATCGCTTCCATCACGATGCGCAGGAAGTCGCCCGCATTCTCGCAATTCGCCATCACCTCTGGTTCGATTTGGCTGGCTTCGAGACCAGTTTTCGTGAACAGGCTGCTGTTTTTCCAGGCGGCGAGCAGCTTACGGCGATGGTGCGGCACTCGCAGGTCTCCGAAGCGGGGTTCCAGCAAATTGAAAACCTGCGACTCGGCGCGGTAGACCACAAAGTTTCCTGCCGACAACAACATGTGATACAGCAGCGTTGTGCCGGACCGGGGACACCCCAGCACAAACACAGGGGCCTTGTTTCGGCCGGATCTTACGCCGGTGAGAGTCGTCTTCTCGGTGGTATGGGTCGGCATGATTGCAGATTCTTGTTCGCAGGTTGACTAGCGACGAGCTCCGCCTGGGGTTGCTGACGACGAGGACACAGACGCCCCGTGCATGGCCGTCGATGATACGAGGGGAACGAGGTCTGGTCGTGATGCTCTCGCCTCCATAAAATTCCGATGCCACAACTCCAGCACCAGCATGCGCCACAGGACGCCCGATCGATTGCGCCGGCCGCGCGTGTGTTCTTCGACCAGCTCGCGAACCGCTTCCGGCTTGAAGTATCCCCGCTGCAGGGTGCGCGGTTCCAGCAATACCCGCAGGAACTGGTCTTTCATCGAGTCCCGCATCCAATCCACCAGCGGCAATTGGAATCCCTGTTTACGCCGGTGCAGCAGGGCCGACGGAATCCCCAGCCGCTCGCCGAGCTTCTTCAAAATGAACTTGCGCGATCCGGCGCGCATCTTCCATTCAATGGGCAGACCAGCAACCCAACCCACGAATTCGTGGTCGAGCATAGGCACGCGGACTTCCAGCGAGGTCGCCATGCTCATGCGGTCGACCTTGGCCAGAATGTCAGCGGTCAGATAAGTCTTGGTATCGAGATAAAGCAGGCGGCTCAGCGAATCCCTGGCCGGCGCTTGGTCGTAGAAACGCTGGCTTTGTTCCAGAGGATTCGGAAGCGCACTGGCCTGCTCCAGGAACTGTTGCGAGAACAGTCCTCGCTCGCGGTGCAATGCCGGCAGGTAGGAAACATCGTCCAGGTAGCGATCGCGCGGGCTGAGCGACGCGTTCCAGGCCCGGTTTTTTCCATACATCGCACCCGGCAAGCGATGATGCAACTGGTCCCGATAGATGCGCCCTAGCCACGCCGGGATGCGATCGTACTTCTTCCGGTCCATCGCCACCAGGTAGCGGTCATAACCGGCGAACAATTCATCGCCGCCATCGCCCGATAGGGCTACCGTCACATGTTCCCGCGCCATGCGGCTGACGTAGTAGGTTGGCAACATCGAGGAGTCGCCAAACGGTTCCTCCAACATCGACGTCAAAAACGTCAGCGTTTCTTCAAGGTTCGGATCCAGAATCAGCTCATGGTGATGAGTGCCGAACTTCTCGGCCACCAGGCGCGCATGTTCGGCCTCGTTGAAGGCTTCCGCCTGGAACCCGATGCTGAAAGTCTTCACCGGCCCCGAACTGACACGAGCCATCAAGGCCACAATGATTGAGGAATCCACCCCGCCGCTGAGCAGGGCACCCAGCGGAACATCGCTGATCAAGCGAATCCGCACCGCCTCTTCCAGCCGCTTTTCCAGCTCTTGCAGGCATTCCTCTTCCGTCATCGCCGCATGCGTGCCGTATTCCGGAACGTCCCAGAATTGACGAATGCTGATTTTGCCGTCCACATACTCGAGCAGATGCCCGGGTGGCAGCTTATGAATCGGTTGAAACGCGGTGTACGGATCCGGGATATACCCAAAATAGAAGTATTGCAGCAGCCCTTCGGGATCCACCGACGCCAACTCAGGAGCTACGGCGAGTATGGTTTTGATTTCGGATCCAAAAAACAGCCGCCCCTGATGGAGAGCGTAGTGCATGGGCTTTTTGCCCAGGCGATCCCGGGCCAGCAGCAAGGCTTTCCGGCGTTCGTCGTACAAGGCAAGCCCGAACATTCCACGCAATTCCTTCACGCAATCAGCACCCTTCTCTTCATAGAGATGGACGATCACTTCGGTGTCGGAATGCGTATAGAACTTGTGACCGCGTTCCACCAGACCACGGCGCAACTCGGGAAAGTTATAGATCTCGCCGTTGTAGACCAACCAGATGCTTTGATCTTCGTTGTGAATGGGCTGGTGTCCGCCCGAGAGGTCGATGATGCTTAAGCGGCGCATGCCCAGGCCGACCGGGCCCCGCGTATAGATCCCTTCATCGTCCGGCCCGCGGTGCACGATGGTCTGGCACATCCGATGGACATCGGCGGCGTCGACCGCTTCATCCCGCCGCCCCACCATGCCGGCTATTCCGCACACTGCGCAACCTCCCTTGCCTGGGGAATCGAATCCGTCACCGCCGTGCGCGGCCGGGTGCCTTGCACCGCGATCGGCTCTCCGATTACGCGCAGATTTTCCAGCCCGCAGCTTTCGAACCAGCGGAATACTTCTTCATAGGTGTGTTTGGACTGATACCACGGCGAATACCAGTCGAAGGTGTCCAGCACACGCCATTCCGGATCCGGATTATGCGACATCGGGATCGCCCAGGCGAGCGCGCTGCTCACGCGCCGGCCGAGCACGGGAATTTTTTTCAATACCTTGTGAACTGCATATAGAGGGATGACCACATTGCAGAGCGGGTGCAACGTCTCAGGCTTCATGCGCCGCGTCCACTTGCGATACACGTCGCTCATCCGGTACCAGGGGTTATAAGCGCTGTACAACCAGATTGCGATGCGTCCACCGGGCTTCAGCAGCCGGGGCAGTCCTTTGAAGGCTTGTTCGCAATCCGGAGTATGATGCAGCACCCCTATGCTGTAGATGTAATCGAAGCTCTGGGGAGCGAAGGGTAATTTGAACACATCAGCCTGAAAAATCGTGGCCGGTCGGTCCGCCAGATTCTTGGCCGCGACCTCACACGCCAGGCTCAAGTCAATGCCCACCACGTGGGCGCCCCAGCGGGTTGCAATTTCCGCAAACCGTCCCATACCGCAGCCCACATCCAACACCAGCTTCCCGGCCAGATCCTCGGGGCGGAAACCGGTGCGCCGGTAAAACGCCTGTTCCGAGCGTTGACTGGCTGCATCATCCATTTGAGTGCGCGAATAGAGCTTCCACTGAAAGCCGAAGCTCCCCGCATAGTTCTGCTCATCCACGAACCGCAGCACGCCGTTCAGCATGGGATATTCGCGTCCGCAGTTGGCGCACACCAGGCCCTTGCCCCCGGAGTTCAATCTTCCCTGGCAACTCAGGCAACGCAGAATCGCAACAACTTCTTCAGCGACTCCAGGCGAGCTCGCGTTCTTTGTTTCCACCATATCCAAGTTCTTGCCGACCTCCGTCTCCCGTCTGCCGATCCGCTCCCGTTATGCCACCTTCGGGTCTGGAAGCGATCTGATGGAGCGCGCAAATGTAGCCCACAATGAAATAGGGGAACAGGTTGTATTCCGTGGAGGCGAACATGGCTCCGGCTGCATAGCCCGTTAAGGCCGCCCACAACGCACTCGCCCACAGGCGGATTTCCGGGTCAGCCGCATAGCTGGGCAGTTTGCGCACACTACGGATTCGCCGCATTGAAGCTCCCAGCAGCGCCAGGAACAACAGGAGCCCGGGAACGCCCGTCTCGGCTCCCAGTTCCGTATAGGTGTTGTGCGCCACTCGCCAGGTGGCGGTGACCGCCGGAAAATTGCCCGGCCCGACCCCGAAAATGGGATGGTGCACCATCAGGCTGATGCTCTGCTTCAGCAACTCCGTGCGCGCCTGCAACGATCCTTCACCGTGTGATTCCATGGTGCCGCTGATCTCCGCTCCCGCCGGGCGCACCACCAGGCTGGCCAGGCGAGACACATACCGGGGCGATGCGACCAGGAAGCCTACCGACACCACCCCCAAAATGGCCGTGGTCGCCAGCAGGCCAAAGCGGCGGCCCCTCACTCCAAACTCCCACAGACAGATGAGACACGTGATCACCATTGCGATCATGCCGCTGCGCGAGTAGGTCGCCACCACCCCGATCAACAGCGCGATCAGCGAAAGGCTCCACAAAACTTTCCGGAATCCCCCTTTGCCCGCAAACACGAATGCCATGCAGAGCGGGAAATTGATCGCAATATTGATGGCAAGGTCATTGGAATTCTCGAGGATTCCCTTCTGGATCCCCAACAGGCGACCGTCTTTGGTGTGATGCACAAGCAAAGAGCCCACCGTGATCAGTGCCACCGCGGAGGCCTGGATGTAAAGCAATCTGCGCAGATGGCTCATTTTCGTGATCACCAGCGTGATCAAAAGCGCAACTATGACCCCCTTGGAGAACTTGTTGAACACGGTATCGAAAGATCCTCCCCGCCAGAACGCGGTCGGAATCGTAAGAATCATCTGCGCCAGCAGGGCCAGCAGAATCTTGCATTCGAGCGGAAGCCGTCCTCGATCCTTTTTCTTCACCCCGAAGATAAGGGCCGCGAGCGCCACCCCTCCCGCGATCTTTCCCAGCGGCACGTGACTCAGGCCGGGAATAAAGTCCTCGGGTCGGAAGAAATACAGGAGCGAAAACAACACCAGCGCTCGGTACGCCAGCGTTGTGCGGCGGGTCTGCGGGGGAGGCGCGCCGACCAATGCGGGTTCCGGAGCCAGAGTGAACTGATTCATAGTTGGTCTTAGCGGGTCCACGCTACCTTTCTTCCCGTTACAAAGTTCGCAAACGCCACCACCGCCGCGGTGTTCAACACCACGAAGGTGAAAGCAGCGTCTCCTGCGCGGGAGACCGGCCCTAATTTCACCCCTGCCAGTCCCGCCAGGCTTAACGCGTAAAAAGCGATCTGCAGCACCAGCGCGGCACGATAAACCGGCTGCGGACAGAAACGCGCATGCCACCAACGCCGTCAGCAGCGCGAATGGAACCACGAGTCGCAAGATCTTGTGGCTGACAAACTCAAAGCGAATCGGGTTCTCCCCCCTCAACAACCAGGGCTGCAGCTGCAGCAGTTGGTAGTTGCCGCTGAGAGTTCGGACTTTCCGGGCAAATTCGCGCTCCGTTCCCTGATCGGCCAGATCCCACGCGCGCGCCTTCGGCTCGAACACCACGCGTTTCCCCGCATGCACCACCTGCATCGGGATGTACACGTCGTCCAGCAAGGTCTCCGGCGGAATGGGCTGCAGCAGTTCGCGACGCACACCATAGAAAGCTCCGGTTGCGCCGACCACGGAACCCGAGGCCGATTCCAGTTCCCGAATCGTCTTTTCGATCCTCCAGTACAAACCCATACCCCGATTCTTCTCGCCGGCATCGGGATCTCCCAGCATCAGTTCGCCGCTCACGCATCCCACCTCCGGATCGGCGAAGTCTTCCACCAGCACTCGCAAGCTGCCGCGTTCGAGCGTCTGCCGCACATCCGTAAACACCACGATCTCGCCATGCGCCAGTTCCAGCGCATCGTTCAACCCGGACGCTTTGCCCCGCGATAACTGGTTCAGCACCGCATGCACCCGTGGATTGCGCGCATACTCGCGGAGGATCGCTTCCGTTCTATCGGTGGATCCATCCGAAACCACGACCATCTCGGCGGCCTGCTCCGGATATTCGAGCGCCAGCAGATTTTCCATCTTGCGCTCGAGCACTCTCTCCTCGTTGCGCACCACCATGACGATGGAGACCAATGGCTGATTTGCTCCGGTCAGCAACGGACGCGGCTGCCAGCGGCTGCGCATCCACAGCCACATGGGATAGCCGACATAGGTGTAGCCGATCAATGCCACCGCACTCCAGAAAATCCCCCTCATTGCGCGCCCCGTCCCAGCAGGACGATTTTGATGGTCTGGAACATGATCAGAATGTCCAGGCCAAGCGACGCATTCTTGATGTAGAACAGGTCGTACTGAAGCTTTTCCTTCGCGTCTTCAATCGTATTGCCGTACTTGTAGCGCACTTGCGCCCACCCGGTAATCCCGGGACGCACCGCGTGCCGCACTCCGTAATACGGAATCTCTTTGGTCAGCCACTCAACAAACTCAGGACGCTCGGGACGCGGCCCGACAAACGCCATCGATCCCTTGAACACGCACCAAAGCTGCGGAATTTCATCGATGCGCGAGGTGCGCAGGAACTTGCCAATTCGCGTGATGCGCGGGTCGTCATCTCCCGCCCAGGTTGGGCCGGTATCGGCTTCCGCATCCTGCCGCATGGTTCGAAACTTGTAGCAGAAGAATGTGCTGCCCGCGCGGCCCACGCGCTTCTGCCGGTACAGCACAGGCCCCTTCGAGTCCAGCTTGATGGCGAGGATTACGAACGGCAGAACTGGCAAAACCACTAATAGAAGAATCAGGGAGACGATCATCGACAACGCGCGCCGCATCACGTTGAAACTGGTGCTGAAGCGGAAGCCGTCCGCAAAAATCAGCCAGCTCGGATAAAGCTGTTCCACCTCGATCCGTCCCGAAATCTTTTCCAGCCACGAAGTGGCTTCCTCTATGCGGACGCCATTCAGGCGCAATTGCAGAAGTTCCTCCACCGGGAACGTCCCGCGCCGGTCTGTCATCGCCACGATAACGCGATGCACGCGTTGCGAAGCGGTCATTTCCATCAGGTGGGCCGCTGCCGACTCGCGCGTGAGCGCACCCTCCACGTTCCCGCTCCATCCAATTACGTCTACACCCAATTCCTTGCGCTGACGTAACCCTTGAACCAGTCGCTGGGCGCGGTCCCCGGTGCCCAGGACGTAAACTTTCTCCTGCATGAAGGGCTGCTGCACCAGCCAGCCATAGGCCACGCGCCAACCCACCAGGCCGATGGTGAGCAGCACCAATCCAAACAGGGACGCGTTGTTTCCCGGAAGCACCTCGGGATAAATCCAGCTCACCCCAGCCAGCAGGATGGCGAGTAACCCGGGCACCAGGAACAGGCGGAAGTACATCTCGCCCTTGGCTTCAAAGCGGGAGGAGTCGTACAGGTCGAACCAGTGGGAACAAATCAGAACTACCAGTGTGGCGACGACGACCTTCAGGTACCCATTCTCGTAGTTCAGGACAATGTAACGGTCATCCGGGAAGGCGAGCATCATCCCCAGCAGAAACGAGAAAAACACCACCATCGTTTCGACCGCCAGCAACACCAGCGAGCGGACCGGATAGTAGACATTGAACAGTCGGATCAAAGGGGGCCTTGTTACTTCTGTTTCTTCTCGTACACTTCGTAGTAATAACGCGAATACGAATCTGCGCGGCTGATTCCGTTCAGCACCACTCCCACCATGGTCTTGCCCTGAAACTCCTGGCGGGCCCTTTGCGCGGTGTCATATGGAGTCGCATTGCTGCGAACGACCATCAGCACGCCATCGCAGTAGTTGGCCAACTGGCTGGCGTCCGAGACCGGCACGGCCGGCGGCGAGTCCACGATGATCCAATCGAACAGCGTCTCAACCCGCTGCATCAGTATTTTCATGCGGCCGTTGGCTATCAACTCCGCCGGGTGGGCCACCGTGCGGCCGCACGGAATGAAGAACAGGTTCTCCATGGAACCGCGCTGCATGATGGAAAACTCGTCGCTCTCCCCCAGCAAATAGTCCGCTAAACCGGGCGAAGAGGTTGTGCCCAGGGCGGAGTGCAGGCGCGCCACTCGCAGATCGCCGTCGATCAGCAGCACGCGCCGTCCGTGCTGGCGGACCAGCACCTGCGCCAGGTTCGCCGACACAAATGACTTGCCTTCCTGGGGCAGCGCGCTGGTCACCAGAATTCTCTTCAGCGAAATTTTTTCGCGCATCTGGTAGAGCCGTGAGCGCAGCGTGCGGAACTGTTCCGTGCCTAACGCGTTTTCTTCCTGGTTGAAGAAGAGCATGGTCGTGGCGTCCGGCTTCCACTCCGCCTGGCTGCAGCGCGCCAGCAACGTGTCGAAGGTATAGGGGTTCGAGAAGGAAGGCATCGGATGGCCGATTCCGGGAGCAGCGGCCGCGCTGGCGGAGGCTGCCGGGGCCACCGCCTGCGCCACCTCCGCCGACACAGGATTCGGTTCGGAGGCGGGTAGATCCATCACGGGCGATGAATCCGTGCGGGTTCCCTGCGATGCCGCCCTTTCCTGTTCGGCTCGTTTAAGTGCTTCGTGAATTCGGCTCATGATTTCCTCTCTTTGGGCAGATCTTGTTCACTCTGACGCAGCCGGTCTGCCAAGGTGGCCAGCGTGCGCAGGGCTTCTACCAGATCGAATCGTTCGGCTCCGGGCACCGGGGAAGGCGTCGCCGGAACCGTCATCGCTCCCGACGCCACGTTGTCGCTGAGGTCAAAATCGCGGGCAACTGCGTCCACGATGCCTTCATTGATAGTCGCCTTCTGGTCGACAAAGGCGCTTACCAGGCAGTGTTCGCACAGAAGGTTCACCACGCGCGGAATGCCGTTGGAGTACTTATGCACCGCGCTGAGCGCTTCCCCATCGAAAATCTGCCGCCCATCGGAACCGGCGATTCGCAGACGCTGCTGCACATAAGCTTTGGTTTCTTCGATAGTGAGGGGATGCGTTTTGGCGCGCAGCGTCAAGCGCTGCCGCAATTGCCGCAATTGCGGCTGCTTCAGCTTGGTTTCCAGCTCGGGCTGCCCGACCAGCACGATTTGCAGCAGCTTTTCCGTGAAGGTCTCGAGATTGGTAAGCATACGAATTTCTTCCAGCACTTCATCGGTAAGATTTTGGGCCTCGTCGACGATCAGCACTGCCGTTTCGCCCGCCCGGTAGCGGTCCAGCAGCCAGTTGTACAGCCGCTGCAGAATCTGGCTCTTCGATTTCGAATCGCATGGAATGCCAAAGTCCGCCATCATGTAGTCCAGGAACTGTGGAACATTCATGCGCGAGTTGAAGACGAAGGCCGTCGCTACCTGTTGCAGACGCAGCCACTCCAGCAATTTGTTGATCAGCGTCGTCTTGCCGGTGCCAACCTCGCCGGTGAGAAGAACAAAACCCTTCCGGCTCTGGATGCCGTAGGTCAGGCACGCCAAAGCCTCTTCCGTATGCCGCGTTAGAAACAGGTAGCGCGGATCCGGATTGACGTTGAACGGGTTTGCTCGTAGTCCGAAAAACTCTTTATACATACCGTCGCCTAGACCCCGACCTTTTCTTTGTCAAGTTCCGCTTCAGGTTTGTCGCGGTTCCAGAACTTGCCGTTCTTCGTCGCCGTCTCGGTCACCCAGGGCAACGACACCAGAACCGGCATCTGAAGGCTGGCCACCACGTCCGCTTCGTTGCGAATCGACTTGTCTCTCAATTCCAGCCAGAGTGCCAGTCCCATGCCAATCACCAGGCCCGTTCCCAAGCCTCCGGCCGCGAACAACAGCCGGTTCGGAAAACTCGGAGCCTCGGGAAGATTGGCGGCATTGAGCAGGTGCATTTGTTCGCCCTGCTGGCGACGTTCCATGTCCGTCGCCATTTCCGACGTGCTCTTCTTTGCCAGCAGATCGGTGTAGAACTTCTGTGCGGTGTCGTAATCCCGGGTCAGTTGTTTGTACTTTTCTTCGACCCCGGGACTGATCGCAACCCTGCTCTGATACATGCGGATTTGGTCGCCGATTCGCTTCTGCTCGCGCGTAGCCTGGTTGAGTATGTCTTCGTACTGGTGAACCTGCAGACGCAGCTGCCGGATTTCTGGCGGCTCGGTAGCGCTCGCCTTGGCATTGGCCTCGGGTCCCTTGGCCGCGGCCTCATTAACCTCCGCCAGCTTTTTCTTCACCTCGGCGATATCGGACTTGGTCTTGATCACATCCGGATGATCGTCGGTGTAACGGGCTTGCAGCGACAGCAGCTGGGTCTGCAGGTTGGTGAGTTGGGTCTCCAGACTCTGCGGATTGTTGCTTCCCTGCGAAGACTTCCATGCCGCCAACTGCTGGGAAAGCAGGGATTCGGTATACGCCTTGTCCTGCTGCGCCCGGTTCACCGTCTGCGTGTTCGCATCCATCTGCGAGTTCAACGTGCCCAGCACCTTCAGATTATTGTCCTCGTCCCCAGGCAGTTGTCCGGAGTACTGCCGCTTGAATTCAGCCAGCTTCGCGTCCTGGTCATCCAGATTGCGCTTGGCTTCCTCCAGCTGCCGGGCGATGAAGGCCGTGGTGCCGGCCGCCGCTTCTTCGCGGGTGCTCTGAAACTCGGTCAACATCGCCGAAGTCAGATCGTTGCAGATGTCCTGCGCATCGCGCGGATTGGCGGTCGTGAAATTTACATAGAAACCCGGGACGCTGCCCTGCCCCTTCCGCCTGCCTCCGCCGGTGTTGGCGATCTGCCCTAAATCCGTGACTACGGGCTCGATTTGAACGCCCGCCCGGACTTCTTCCAGAACGTCTTCCAGGTTCTTTCCGCCCTTGAACAGGTTGGGCCGCTTCTCGACAATGGGCTGCAATCGGTTCCGTCCCATAACCTGTTGCTGCATGGTGGCAATGCGTTGTGCGAGATCCGCCGTCACGACTGGCGCCACCACGCCCTCGGGAACTTTCTGCCCCTCGACCAGCACCAGCGCCTGCGACGTGTACTTTGCGGTGAAGGCGTAAGAGACGAGGTACCCGACCAGGGGCGCCAGCAACGCCGGGATCAGGATCATCTTCAGGCGGCGGCGTAACATCGCCAGGTAGTCATCCAGGGTTAAGTCACGATTTTCAATCATTCCAAAGTTTCCGTTCTGGCCCCTTCTCAGGCAGCCTTGAATTAATCGATCCGGATCGGGCGGAAGTGCCAATCCACGCCCAGCGTCAGCACATGTCTCACGGAAATCCGATTGCAGTTGATCTGCCCTGCGATAGGACAGGTGTCGAAGATCTGGTCGCTCCACTGATACGCCAGGAAGGCGCCCCAGTTGTAGCCAAACTGCCGGCGCAAGGCCAGCCCGGCAAATCCAATGTTGTAGGATCTGGCGGCAACGCCCAGCAGACTCGATTGCAGGCGCTGGTTGTGCGAAAAGCCCAGGGACGCGTTGGCCGTATATCTCCGGCCAAGTTTCCGCTCAAAAGTGGCGCGCGCAATGTTGCTCTGGGCTCCGGCAAAAAAACCCGAACCGCTGGTGTCGTAGCGCTCGAAGCTCAGCGCCGCGCCGAAATCATGGAACCGGTACCGCAAGGAGAATCGGCCTGCGACCGACAACCGGTTAGTGTTTCCGAACAGGGGATCGTGGATGAGCGTCCACTGCGGACCGGCGCCCAGAACCAAATCCATCCGGCCGGAAACCCGATGCCCGTACATTGCCTGTACCACGTGCGCAGTCACATCGTCAGAACCGACCAGCGCTGGAAAGTGAAACGACTGAAATCCATAGCTGAAAGCGATCTGATTTTTCTTGCTGATCGAGTGGCTGTAACCAGCCTGCGCGCCTGCCTGGCGGCTGTTGATGAAGCCTTGTGTGCTGTCGGTGAAGTGGACCAATCCATACGAGCCGGCCAGCGTGACCGACGACCGAGGGCTCAAACCTTGCACCACATCCACCACCGCCACATTCGTGATGCGCGATGCCTGTCCGAGCGAGCCCAGCTGTTGCGATCCCAGAATCCCGAAGTGGCCCCCAAAGCCGCTCCCCATGATGCCCATGCCTTCGCCCAGCCCGCCCAAGCCCAGTTGAAATCCGCCGGCTCCGCCGTAGGAGCCATATCCGAACGATCCCTCCGGAAGGTAGCTGAACGAGTCCCGCATCGTCAGTTGGCCGGTTCGCCACAGAACTGACTGCTGCGCCTGCAATTCCTGAATTTGTTTCAGGCCCGTGCCCGCGCGGTTGTAATAGCCGACGCCGCCCACATAGGCTGCCGCTAGCTGGTAACGGCGCCACAACCTCTGCAACGTCAGACCACCCAGACCGCGCGTCACCGAGTGCAGCGCCGGGCGCGCATCGCTGCCTATGTTGGAATCCAGCGCCTCGCTCGCCTCCACTCCTCCAAGCAACATGCTGCGTGGTTGAATGTTCGGTTCGAGCGACGGCTGATCCAGACCGGAGATGGGTGGATTTTCATTCACCACCACGGGCGGGTTGTCCTGGCCGAAGGCAGCCGGAGGCGGCGTTCTTTGCGAATCATCTGGAGGCGGCTGCTGCGAATTGTCCTGCGCCCATGCGGCCCCGGCCGTCATCGCCAGCCACAGCAGCACGCTCACTGTTTTCTTCATCTTCATGGTCCGATCCTTACGGGACGACAATCGTGTCTCCAGGTCTCAGGATGATGTTCGAATTGATTCCCTCGCCCTTGAGCAATTCCCGATAGTGGACCGGGATCTTTTGCTGCTTCCCACTTTCCGTGCGTAGGATGTAAATGCCCTTGGTATTGGCGAACTGCGAGAATCCCGAGGAAGCCAGCGCCTGCAGCACCGTCATGTTTGGCTGCAAAGCCGTGCTGCCGGGATGCAGGACCTCGCCCAGAATGTAGATTCTCTGGCTGTTCATGGCAGTGACGACAACCGTCACGCGCGGGTCCGCAATGTATTTTTTCAGCTTGGTCGTGATCGACTCTGCCAACTGGGTGGGCGTTAAGCCAGCCGCCACTACATCATTGAGCAGCGGAAGAGAAATCTTTCCGTCTGGCCGTACGGGTAACGACTCGGTCAGGTCTGGTTCCTTCCACACGGAGATGTGCAGCATGTCGTTCGCGCCGATTACATAGTCAGCACCGGCCACCGACACCGGTTCGCTCAGCGGCTTGTCGGCGGCGGGCTTTGCTTCGCCGGCCGGCTTCGCTTCGTCCGCGGCTTTCGCGGTCGCCTGGCCCCAGCCGCTGCTGACCATGGTTCCTGCCAACAGAAAGATTGCAAGATTCTTGGTGCGCTTCATGTCTTCTCCTGAAACCTTTAGGAAGCTGAATAATCCTGGTACCCGATTTGTTTCAACTTGTAGAGCAGCGCCTTGTAGCTGATCTGCAGTTCCTGCGCGGCCCGCCGGCGATTCCAACGCGTACGTTGCAGCACCCTGAGAATCAGTTCTTTCTCCGCTTCCCGCGACGCTGCTCGCGAAGCCTGCTTTAGCGAAATCCGTTCGCCGTTGCCATTGCGCTCCGGGCGCTTAAGCAGCGATCGCAATCCGCCCATGGCCACCGACTCATCGCCCAGCGCCACGATCGCCTTGGCCGCGTCTTCCAACTCCCGGATATTTCCCGGCCACCCGTAGTCATGGAACAGGAGCTGTGTGGCCTGGCTCAACTGCGGAACCGGCCGCCTGAAGTCGCGCGCGTACTTGGCCAAAAAGAAATTCACCAGCGCCGGAATATCTTCGCGGCGCTGCCGCAAGGGCGGCAAGCGCAGGCAGACTCCGCTGACCCGGTAATACATGTCCTCGCGAAAACGTCCTGCCCTTACTTCGGCTTCCAGGTCCCGCGAGCTCCCACAGATCAGCCGCGCCCGGACTCCGTTACCATGCCCATTGCCTTCCCCCACCCGCAGAACAGACAGAAGAAGCTCCTGGCAGGCTGCATTCAGATCCGCCAGCTCCTCGAAATACACTGTGCCGCCTTCAAAGAGTCCGCCCGCGGTACGACCGTCCTCGCTGAGCATCGGTGGCGTCACGTCCGCACAGGAGACAACCCGGAAAGGCTCTGCCTGGTGCGCGGACATCTGGTGAATCCGCTCCGCCGTCGCCTTCTTCCCCGTGCCCGCCTCCGCCAGCAGCAGCACTGGCACTTCACTCCGTGCCAGTTCCCGGATCACCACGTCCAAAGCCTTCATGCTTTGACCGAGTCCTTCGACGAAGCTGCAACCGTTCCCTTCCAAATTGCAGGCAACGGCTTTCGTCTCAACGAATTCTGGGAATTCTTTTGCCATATTGGCCCTAGTTCGCAGCCGGGGGAATAACGCCAGTGAGTCGGATGTTTTTCCTGTTCCAGTCGGAAGCAAGGCGGGTGCCATCCACAGTCTTTTCCGCGACCCATGCCCGAATGCCCTAGGCTTATTGTTTTCAGCAGCTTGGAGGATAGCTGCAACCTGACGCACCAACTGTGATCAACGTCACACAGCCTACTACATGGGCACTGGAAGGGAAAGTTTTTACCCACCCGATGGTAACCTCAATTGGTTACTTTTCCCCAAGACGCCCCCGCTCGCCCGTAATCGACAGGTTCTAAAACCCCATCTTTGGGGCAAATACTCTCCCAGACAGATAACTTTCACCCCCCAAGTCCGACCTTGAGGTGTAAGCAAACATTTTCCCTTTAAGCACTGTGGTGGGATGACATTCGTCGGTAGGATGGCCGACGAAATTGGATAATTCTGTGACCCAAAAGGAGAGCTGTGGCGTTGCTGTTTTCTTATGAGTTAGTGCTTAAGTGGGGCTCGACTCTTCACCTCCAACCCGAGGATTCCTTTTCTCTTTATTAATACTTTCATTGCATCCGCTTGGCTCGGGAAATTCGCGGAAAGAAATGGCTTCGCCTGCAGGAAATGAAACTTAGATTCGTAAAGCCCAGGGATTAAAGGATCCTGTTGATTGGCGCCACCTTTGCGGGGTCATCTCACGTAACGAAAGTCACACCCTGTGCATTCACTGATTGCACCTCGCCTGCAGTTCGCATATGCTTTTGGTATCTCCTTCTATACCTTGTGTTTTGAGCCAAGCCGTCCAAACCGTGCCGTTGACCGTTGAATCACAGCCTTTGTCCCAGCAGAGAATGCCGTGGTGGCAAATCCTCTCCCTGGTCGTCGTACTCGGTTGGCTATACGCTTCGGTGCTGCGTCACCTGGTCTGGCAATGGGCTCACGACCCAAACTATTCGCACGGTTTTTTTGTTCCGCTGTTTTCCTTATTCGTAATCTGGAGTGAGCGGGAAAAGCTGCGCAAGCTTCCCATCGAACCATCCTGGTCAGGGTTGCTGGTTCTATCCTTCGGACTCCTAGTCCTGGCGGCAGGCATTCTCGGCGCCGAACTCTTTCTCTCCAGGATTTCACTCCTGGTGACAATTGCCGGCCTGGTGGTCATCAGCTACGGATGGAACCACCTGCGCGCTATCTTCTTCCCGTGGGTGTTTCTGCTGTTCATGATTCCCATCCCGACCATCGTCCTCAACCAGATCACCTTTCCCTTGCAGTTGCTGGCTTCAAAGGTCGCGGCCCTTACGTTGCCGCTCACCGGAGTTCCGGTGTTGCGCGAAGGCAACATCATTCAATTACCGGCAATGGCCCTTGAAGTTGCCGAGGCCTGCAGCGGGATTCGCTCCCTGATGTCGCTCGCGACCCTTGCCATCATTTACGGCTATCTTCTCGAACCACGAACTTCCATCCGCGTCATTCTCGCGCTCGCCTCAGTACCGATTGCGGTGCTGGCGAACAGCTTTCGCATCTTCGGAACCGGGTTGCTGGTGCAGTATTGGGATCCCGAAAAGGCCGAAGGATTCTTTCACACCTTCTCGGGATGGCTGATTTTCGTCGTGTCTCTCGCGATGCTGTTCCTTCTGCATCGCGCATTACAGTGGATGTGGCCGGAAGGAGCGGCGCGCCGATGAAAGCTCATGTCCGTTTCGTCGCAGCCTTGCTCCTTTTAATAGGGACCGCCTTGCTGCTGCAGGCGCGCAATCGCGGGGAGATTTTCCCGCCGCGCAAGCCTTTGTCCGCATTTCCCGAACAGCTTGGCGACTGGACCGGCACGAGCGTTCCCATCGGCAAAGAAATTCTGGATGTGCTTGGCCCGGGCGATTTCATCCTGCGCGTCTATCGCACCCCGGACGTGCGGCAGCCCAGCACCGACCTGTTCATCGCCTACTTTCCCAGCCAGCGCGCCGGGGACACGATTCATTCCCCCAAAAACTGCCTTCCGGGCGCGGGTTGGACTCCGATCGACTCCTCGCGCATCGCACTTTCCTTGCCGGGCCGTGCCCCGTTTCCGGTCAACCGTTACGTGATTGCAAAGGGCACCGACCGCTTGCTCGTCCTTTACTGGTACCTGGCACATGACCGCGCGGTCGCCAGCGAGTACTGGGCAAAAATCTACCTGGTTACCGACTCGATCCGCATGAATCGCAGCGACGGCTCTCTGGTGCGCCTGAACACCCGCATGCTGCCCGGAGAATCGGTGGAAGCGGCTATGGCCAGGCTCACTCCCTTTGCCGGACAAGTAGTGCCGTTGCTGAACGAATACATCCCGCAATGAACCATCGGAGAATTTTCAGTTTTACAAGCCCGTACTTTTTCTTCACACCGCCCGCCCGGGACGTTGGCCGGCGGACCAATCTGGATTTGCAGTCTGAAATCCATGTTTTCATCATTCCATCCAGCGCTGCGCGCGTGACTCGCTCGCTCCAGGAGATCTAGCCATGAGGCGTGTCCCGTCTCTTCGTTTGTTGTTTGTGGTGACTATTACCCTCGGCCTGCTGGCCGGATGCTCGCGCGATCCCAACGTGCGCAAACAGAAATACCTCGAGAGTGGCCAGCGCTACTTCGAGAAAGCCAAATACCGGGAAGCCGCCATCCAATACAGCAACGCCATCCAGGTGGACCCGCGCTTTGCGGATGCGCACTACCATCTCGGGCTCACCTACCTGCGCCTGGGCGAGCCCAATCGCGCCTATCAGGAGTTGCAGCGCACCATCGAAATCGATCCCGCCAACTATGCGGCCCGCGTCGATATCGCCAACATGCTGATCGCTGCCAAGTTCTACAAGGAAGCCCAGGAACAGCTCGACATTCTGACCGCCAAGCAGCCCGACAATCCTGACGTTCATTCCGCACTGGCAAATTTCAAGGCCCGCCAGGGCGACCTTCCCGGCGCTCTGCAGGAGATGCAGAAGGCGATCAGCCTCGATCCCAATCGCTCCGAGGCTTTCCTGAATCTCGCGATGATGCAGATCCAGGCTCAGCAATTCGATGCCGCCGAAGCCAGCCTTAAAAAGGCTACCGCCCTCGATCCCAAGGCCATGAATGCCCAGTTGGCCCTGGGCGGCTTCTACCAGACTCGCGGCCGCCTTCCCGAAGCCGAGGAGCAGTTCAAACACGCGATATCCATCGATCCCAAAAGTCCCGACCCGCGCTCCGCGCTCGTCCGTCTCTACATGATGCAAGGCAAAAAGTCGGAGGCCGAGTCTTTCCTCAAGCAATCGAAACAGGATCTCTCGGATAACCCGGCCGGCTATCGCATGTTAGGCGATTATTACTTCGCCAGCGGCGATCTCGACAAAGCGGTTGCCGAATACGAAGCCGTTTACAAGGATCATCCCAAGGACATCCAAACCAAGAAAAACTACATCCAGCTTCTGATTCTCAAGAACCGTCTGGACGAAGCCCGCAAGCTGGATGATGAAATCCTTAAGTCCAACGCGGCGGATAACGAAGCCCTCATCTACAAAGGTCAGATCAAGATGCGGGACGGTCATCTCGACGAAGCCGTCAATGCTTTGCAGACCGCGCTCAAGAGTGACCCTGACAATGCCGTGGCGCACTACCATCTCGGACTGGCCTTTGATCAGCAAGGAAATCTTTCTCGAGCCGAATCCGAGTGGCGCGACGCCGTGCGTCTGAAGCCGGACTTGATCGAAGCCCAGCGCGCACTGGCTGCCGTTTCGGTCCGCAAGGGCGATTGGGACAGTCTCCGACGCACTGCTTCGATCATCATCGAAGCACAGCCTAACTCTCCCGATGGATACGCCATGCGCACCATCGCTTACATCAACGAGAAGCAGTTCGCCAACGCCGAGCAGGACATCAACAAAGCCATCGCGGTTGCACCCCAAAGTCCTATCGGTTATGTCCAACTCGGCAACTTACGCTTGCTTCAAAAGCAATACGACCCGGCGGCGAAGTCCTACCAGAAGGCCTTGGACGTCGACCCCTCCAATTCCGACGCCTTGGGTGGTTTGATGAATACCTACCTGGTACAGAAGCAGGCCGACAAAGCCGTCGCCGTCGCGAACGCCCAGATCGCGAAGGTTCCCAATAGCAGTGCGTTTTACGACCTGCTCGGGACCGCGCTCTTCAACAACAAGAAAGACTACGCGGGCGCCGAAACCGCGTTGCGCAAAGCCGCCGAACTTGACAAGAAAAATTCCGACGCCTTGCTGAAACTCGGCCAGGCTTTGAACGCCCAGGGTTCCGCCGACAAGGCCATCGCTACCTACCAGCAGTCGGTCAAGGACAATCCCAATGAAGTCTCCTTCTACATCCTGCTGGGAGAACTGTACGAAGGTCAGAAGAAGTGGGAGGACGCCCGGGCTATGTATCAGAAGGCCCTCACCATCCAGCCTGACAACCCGGTAGCCTCCAATAACCTGGCTTACGTCATGCTGCAAACCGGTGGCAACATCGATGTCGCCATCTCGCTGGCGCAGACCGCCCGCCGCCTGATGCCCGACAGCCCGAATGCCGCCGACACGCTTGGTTGGGCCTACTATCAGAAAGGCCTTTATCCGACCGCCATCGACCTGTTCAAGGAGGCGCTCAAGAAGGTTCCCAACGATCCTACGTTTCAGGATCATCTGAAGAAAGCGCAGCAGGCCCAACCCCAGCAGAGCGGAAGCTAAGTAGAAGAGTTCGCTGTAGGTCTCGGTGGACCGAGATACCAGGAGCACCCGGCCGGGTGCTCCTTAGTTTATTTAAGCGTCTGCACTTCTCGATCGCAAACCCGTTTTTGAACGGGAAGACTTTAATATGACCCCTAACAAGAAAAACCCGCCGCATCCCCGCGGCGGGTTTCTCGTTCAGGAGTCGCTTTATTTCTGGAACTAGGACAAGCTCAGCTTGCGCCGGATCACACCAGCCAGACCGATCAAACCAGTTCCGAACAGGCTCAAGGTGCCCGGCTCAGGTACTGACAGGTTCGTGTCGCCGCTCGACAGGGTCGTGCTTCCGTTGAACAGCCCTTTGCCTGTATTGATGGTGATCTGCGTGGTTGCACCCACCTGGCCGCTGCCGCTAACAATGGCACCGATCAGGACGTAGTTGTGCGTTCCGTTCGCCAGCGTGACCAGGTTCCAGGTCGCTCCATCGCTGAAGCTGCCACTGAAGATCACGCCATTCGGAACGCCGTTGGTGCCGTTTCCGGTAATGATGAAGCTACCGCCCGCCGCCAACGTGCCGCCGTTCTGCGCGTCGCCGGTCAAGAACGCCCCGGTTGTGAAGCTGAGGGTTCCGAGGTTCGATCCCACCGCGCTTCCAACCTTGAACAGGGTGGAGCCGGAGAGAGACAAGCCACTTGCATTCCCCGTGATTGTGCCCCCAGCGTTTGAGATGTCGATGCTGCTGTCCGCAAAAGCTGCCAATGGCAGGGCCAGTGCCAGTACAGCCAGCAATAACGCTTTCTTAAACATTGATGTACTGCCTCCTAGGAAGGTTCCGAATCACCGGTCCCCGGGGGAAGAGACCTTTCTTGGGGCATCGCATCTCTCAGGGACAGAGGATACAACAACACCCGCTACCCACTAGAGCACTCATCATACCAAAAGCATTGCAAAACAACACGCATCTAATCATGTATTTAGGGTAGGTAACGTTACCTCGTTGATACTAAAGGTGCAAAGTGCTGCGCATGAACACAACTTCCCTTCGGCTTCTTATGTTTTCCACTGCCCTAAAACGAAGGCGCAGCAAGCATCTTGAGAGATACTGCTGCGCCTCGCTGCTCCAGGTTTCCTGTTAGTAAGAAAGTAACTAGTCAGCCGCCAATCCCGAACTAGAAGCTTCGCGGCGACGAACGGTGCGATTCGATGGCAGACCCGCGTCGCGAATCTTATACAGCAGTGCGCGGTAGCTGATGCTCAGGGCGCGCGCTGCCTGCTTTCGATTCCAATGATTGGCTTGCAGGACTTTCAAAATCACCTTACGTTCCAGTTCCCGCGTGGCCTGGCGCGTTAACTTCTTCAGCGAGATCGGCCCGTCGAGATTGATTTCAGGATTGAAATAATCGTGCTGGCGCGTGACCAGGTCACCCGAGATTACTTCTTCCGAGCCCAGGATCACGTAGCGCTTGATCAGGTTCTCAAGCTCACGAATGTTTCCCGGCCAGTGATACTTCTGCAGCACCGTCATTAATTCATTCGACAGCGACTTAGCCCGGCAGTTGTATTTCCGGTTGTAGTACTCGAGAAAGTAGTTGGCCAGTTCCTCGATATCGGAGCGACGTTCCCGCAGTGACGGTAATGCTAAGTTCACAACGTTGATGCGATAAAACAAGTCCTGGCGGAATGTTCCGTTTTCGATTTCAGTTTCCAGAACCCGATTGGTGGCGCAAACCACCCGCACTTCGACTTTCTTGTCTTCCTGCGCGCCGATGCGGCAGAACTGCCCGTCCTGCAAAAGTTGCAGCAACTTGGATTGCAGGGCCAGATCCAGTTCAGAGATTTCATCCAGGAACAGCGTCCCGCGATGCGCCATCTCCACACGCCCCGGCTTCATGCCGTACGCGCCCGTGAACGCGCCCTTCTCATAGCCGAACAGTTCGCTTTCCAGCAGCGTTCCCGGAATCGCCGGGCAATTCACCTTCACGTACGGCCCTGTTTTCCAGGGAGAGCGCACGTGGATCATGCGCGCGATGATGTCTTTGCCGGTTCCGCTCTCGCCGTGAATCAGCACGGGAACGTTGGCCGCGGCGACTTTGTCCATGCGCGCGCGCAGCGCCTGCATGGCGTCCGAGTGTCCGAACACGATGGATTCGGGTGGCATTTCCCCGATGGATTGCACTAAAGAACTGACAGGATTTGTCGTTGTCATAGCTTGAACAGCAGGACTTGCCCGCCGACACAGGGTGTATGTGCACCCCGGACGCCAAAGCCTCCGGTTACCCCTTCAGGGCGCCTGCGTGTAGATCTAAATTATTTATTTTGAATATCTTACTAGAGATCCGTCAACCAGGATAGTAACCGAAAGAGGACATGCCCGGGCTAGGAAAACCGGGCAAAACAGTAGGAAAAAACTTTCACACCGCAGAACCAAGTTTCCCTCTCCGGGATCGAGGCTTGGTTGCGTCGTTGAGCAAGGGCCGCGAGAATTTCAGACCAAGTAGGTGGTATCCGTCGGAATGGTTTACCCGCACGGCGCGTGCCCGCAAGGTGCGCGCCGCCCGGGGAAGCCCGGTGGCTGCTGCCAGAGGAGCACTGGGGATTTCCAGCATGACCTGCGCCGCCTTAGGTAAGGAGCGTCGCACCGCCACCAGCGCACCCCCCGCGCTGACATTCAATGCTGTAGCAAACTCCAGAAATTCCTTGCCCTTTTCGTCCCGGCTGCGCACAAAAACCGGGATCGCCAATGGCAGTCGGGTCCATTTCCGACGTTCCTTCTCGGCCCTGCGTCGCACCAAAGGCTGCTCCCTGACACTAGCGATTTACACGGACTGGTTCGCATCTAATGGGCCAAATCTATGTTCAAGCCCTTGAACCCATGGTTCACACCCTTCAGCGGCTGAATTCTCCCGGGAAACATCGCTTCCTGCACCGGATTCGGCCTTGTTGTGGGATTTCTCCCGCGTTTCTCCTGAAATTCTGGATCGCTGTCCCTATCCTGTTGAAAAGTGCAATCATTTACCCTAGTGTGGCAATTCCGGTGCATTTTCGTTGACAATCCCAGCACACCCATCCTACGATTTACTCACGTCATCCCCAAACGTGAAGCAGTAAAGTTCATTCTGTCCCCTCCCCGTTGACCAAGCCACGAGTGTCTCTGACTATGGCTGCTAACTCGGACAATGCTACTCTTTCCCGAGCTTTACAGGCGAAAGCAGAGGCCGCGCCTCGCTCCGATGGGCCGGTACCCGGCCAGGGGGGCGAAGGTACGGACTATCCGCAGGACTTGCTGCAGAACTACAACCAGCTGTCAGAACGGTATCGGCGCACCACCAACGCGCTCGCCTCAGCAGCTCACGACCTGAAGACTCCCTTGGCAATCTTGAACGGCTACATCGAGTTGTTGCAAAGTGAGAAACTCGGGTCCCTGAACGATCGCCAACGTGAAGTGATCGGGGACATGCACTCCAGCGGACAAAGGCTGCAACGCTTCATCCAGGATTTCCTGTCATACACGGTGCTCGAAACCGGAGAACTCCGGATGCAATTCGAGCAGGCTGACATCAACGCCTGTCTTTCGGAGGTGTGCCGCTTGTGGTCGCATCGCTTTCAGGACAAAGGTCTAGCGTTGTACTTCCTGGCGAACGACAAGCTGGTGCTGTTTCCGTTTGACTCGCCCAAGATTCAGCGAGTGATTTCAAATTTGCTGGAGAACGCGTGCAAGTTTACGCCCTCGGGCGGCACCGTCTGGCTGCACGCTGAGCCCTACATGTGGGAGCGCCGCGGAGCGCCCAAGTCGGGTGTGGAACGCGAACGGCGCCGGCAGCCGCTCTCCACTCCCAACGCTGTGAAAGTCAGCGTTGCCGACACCGGCCCGGGCATTCCACCCGAATACCACGTCGAAGTCTTCGACGATTTCTTTCGCTTGCCGAGTAATGAAAACCAGTCCGACGGGATGGGCCTGGGCCTGGCCATCGCCCGCCGCCTCGTAAACGCCATGGGGGGCAAGCTCTGGGTAGAAAGCGAACCGGGCGCCGGTTCCAAGTTTTCATTTCTCCTTCCTCTTAAACCCTCCCTCAACAGCTCTGCCAAAGGGAAAACGAAATGACTGAAACGACCAACATTCTGCTGGTCGATGATGAACCGGGAATGCTCCGGTACATCCGGACCTTGCTCGAAGTCGACGACTACAAAGTTGAGACCGCCTCGACCGGCGAAGAAGCGCTGCAGCGCGTAGAGAAGGGCCTCGAGCCTGACATGGTGCTGCTCGATGTGCTCATGCCTGGCATCGATGGCCTGGAGACTCTCGAACAACTGCGCCACATGAAGCCCGGCGTAAAGGTGGTCATGCTATCGTGCGTGAGCGACACCCGCAAGGTTGTGCAGGCCATGCGCCTGGGCGCGCAGGACTATCTCACCAAGCCTTTCCAGAAAGCCGAGCTCGATGCCGTCATCGATCAATGCCTGGGCAAGAATCAGCAGAATTATGCGGGCGAAGTCGAAGAACTATGCGACGACGTTTTCTTCGTAGCCGCCAGCCCGGCCATGCGCAAGATCCGCTCCCAGGCCGCGCTAGTCGCCAACGTCGACATTCCGGTTCTCATGCTGGGTGAAAGCGGCACCGGCAAAGAAGTTCTGGCGCGCCTGGTGCACAAACTGTCCCCACGCGCTCATCGCACGTTCCTCAAGGTGAATTGCGCCGCGGTACCGGCGGACCTTCTGGAGAGCGAACTGTTCGGCTACGAAGCCGGCGCCTTCACGGGCGCAACCCATCCCAAGCCCGGCAAGTTCGAGCTATGCAATAAGGGCACAATCCTGCTCGACGAGATTGGCGAGATGCCGCCCAGCCTGCAGGCAAAGTTGCTGCACGTGCTGCAGGACCAGCAGTTCTCCCGCCTGGGCAGCCGGACCGTAATCAAGGTGGACGTCCGCATTCTGGCGGCCACTAACATCAACATTCCCGAAGCGCTGGCCAACAAGCGCCTGCGCGAAGATCTCTACTACCGTCTGAACGCTTTCACCCTGAGCTTGCCTCCATTGCGCGAGCGCAAGGAAGAGATTCCTATTCTCCTCAAGCACTTCATGTCGCGCATGGCCGAGCAATACGCGCGCGCTCCCTTGCCCCTCTCGCCCACCATGATGAACGCCTGCCTCGAGTATTCCTGGCCGGGAAATCTGCGGGAATTGAGCAACTTCATCAAGCGCTACCTGATTCTGGGCGATGAGAAACTGGCCATCGCTGAACTCAATCCGAAAAACGACGTCAACGGCGGCCAACGGGCCGAGGGCGGCGCCAAGGCCGGCACCGACTCGTCCGCCGGAGGCTTGAAGTCTTTGTCGCGCAGCGCCAAGGACGAAGCTGAGGCCGCCGCCATTACCCAGGCGCTCGAGCAGACAAATTGGAATCGCAAGCAGGCGGCCGCGCTGCTCAAGATCAGCTACAAGGCGCTGCTTTACAAGATCCGCCAGTACGGCATCGCCGAGGCCCGCGGGGGCCACCACAGGCTCTCTGCAGGCGCATAAAGAGGCACTGCCGCTTTACTCTTCCTCGCACCTCGATTTACAGTAAGGAACCGCCTAACTCCTGAGAGCGGATGTAGTATGCGCACAGCACGACCCGCTCCGGACAATCCGCGATCTCCGCTGCCCGCCGACACGGGCGCTGAGCTTCTGCTCTCCAGCCAATTTCTCGAGGCCATCCCGGATGCCATCGTCGCCGTCAACACCGACGGGACCATTCTCCAGGTCAATACCCAAACCGAAGAACTGTTCCGTTACGCGCGCGGTGAATTGGTCGGACAGAAAATCGAGATACTCGTTCCCCAACGCTTTCGCGGACAACATCACAACCATCGCGATTCTTTCACGGCCTCGCCCAAGGCGCGGCGCATGGGCGCGGGCCTCAACCTGAAGGGCCGGCGGCGCGATGGCTCTGAGTTCGATGTCGAGATCAGCTTAAGTCCGGTCGCCACCGAAGATGGCCTGATTGTTCTCAGTGCCATTCGGGATATCAGTGACCGCAAGCGAATCGAGGAAGAACTCCGTCAGGCCAACGAGGAACTCAATCGCCGCACCACGCAGCAAATCGGCGAATACCGGGCTCGCCTGGCCTCCATCATCGACTCCTCCGAAGACGCCATTATCAGCAAAGATCTGGACGGAACCATCACGGCCTGGAGCCGGGGCGCCCAGAAGATGTATGGGTACAGCGCCCACCAGGTCATTGGAAAGAATATTTCCCTTTTGACTTCCCCCGATCGCCCGGACGAGATTCCACAAATCCTGGCGCGCATTCGCCAAGGTGAGCACATCACACACTATGAGTCGGTGCGCATCACCAAGGATGGCCGTCGACTGAACGTTTCCATCTCGGTCTCCCCGCTTCGCGATAGCGCTGGAAAAATCGTGGGCGCTTCGGCGATTGCGCGCGATTTTACCGAGCAGAAGCGCACCGAGGAGCATCTGCGCCAGGCTCAAAAGATGGAAGCGGTCGGAAGGCTGGCCGGCGGCCTCGCCCACGACTTCAACAACATTCTTGGAATCATTACCGCCTGTACCGAACTCCTGCGCGAAAGCGGCGGACCGACGGCTGAACCCTCGCCCTACATCGCCAACATCCGCAAGGCCGTCGTGCGCGGCACTTCGCTCACCCGCCAGTTGCTTGCCTTCACGAGGAAGTCCGCCGTTCAACCGCAGGTGATTGATCTGAATGCGCACTTGAAAGACGTGACCAAGCTGATCGGCCCGCTTATGGGCGACGACGTCGAGATTGTGATCCAGCCGCGCTGCCCGTCCGCCATCGTGGAGATCGATCCCGGACAGCTCGATCAGATTGTGCTGAACCTTGCCGTCAACTCCCGGGACGCGATGCCGCGTGGCGGAAAGTTCATTCTGGAAACTTCTCTGCTCGAACTCGACGATGTGTTCACCCGGCAGCATCCTCCCATGAAGCCCGGCCACTATGTAGTGCTGGCGGTCAGCGACAACGGCGTCGGCATGGATCAGGCGACCGCCTCGCGCATCTTTGAACCTTTCTTTACAACCAAGGAAGTCGGCAAGGGCACTGGCCTTGGACTGGCCACCGTGTATGGCATCGTGCAGCAGAATGGCGGCGTGGTGTGGGTCTACAGCGAACCCAATCGCGGCACCACCTTCAAAATCTATTTACCCAGCGCAGAAGAAAAGCTTGGCGGAAAAATCGAGTCCATGACCGATGCTCCCGTTCGCCGCCGCGAAGGCAAAACCATTGTGCTGGTGGAAGACGACGAAATCATGCTCAGCTTGACGCGCCAGCTGCTCCTCGAAAACGGCTACACCGTCCTGGAAGCCAGGGACGGCAACGCTGCGCTCGAAATCGTCCGCTCCCACCCCGAGCCGATTCAGCTCCTGCTCACCGACGTGGTCATGCGAGGCATGTGCGGCCCGGAACTGGTGGCGGAGGTGCACAGTTCCCATCCCGAGGTAAAACCTGTTTTCATGTCGGGCTATACCGGGGAATTGATCGCCCAGCCCGCTTCCCAATCGGTTCCTCTCCTGGAAAAGCCGTTTACGCGGGCTGCCTTGTACAAGATCCTCGACAAGGCACTTGGGTAATCATCTCCCTTCCTCCGACCACGAAATCACCAGCCTATGGTGATGGGGATCACACACAACTGTGGGAAATAACCCACCTCAGGCCTCCATAATTGGGAAACGCGGGCCACGCCTGCCCACCCTAGTTCTTCATAAGTTGTTAATTATGAATTACTTATCAGTTTGAATCCGCAAATGGACAGCCGGTTTGGCGGTTGGCCCGGCAGATGCCCTTGTAGCAGGCGTATTACGGAGGCAGACCAATGGCAACTCAACCGATCAAACCCCCACAGAAGCCCTCGACAGCCCAATCGGCGTTCAGCGATCTGTCTCCCGCTATCGCTCGTGAACTCGAGACCCTCTCCCTGACCAACCACTATCCCACGGGCGCGGTGCTGTTCGGTGAAGGACAACCCGCTCGCGGGATCTATGTAGTGCAGCGCGGGCTGGTAAAGCTCTCGGTGTGCGCCAGCGACGGCCGGACCTTAATCCTGCGCATCGCGCGCGGCGGTGAGGCGCTGGGCGTTGCTTCCACCATCGGAAGCCGCGACTACGAAGCGACCGCCGAAGCGCAGCAGCCCTGCGACGTCACCTTCATTCGCCAAGCGGATGTGCTGCGCATGATGCGCATCCACGGCGAGTTTGCACTCTGGATCACCCAGTTGCTCAGCCGCGACTACAACTTCACTTGCCGTGAAATCCGGACCCTGATGCTCTCCGGTTCGGCCACCGAGAAGCTGGCGCGCCTGCTGGTGGGCTGGCTCGATGAGAAAACCATTCCCCATACTCCGGACCGCATGAAGGTCCCGCTCACTCATGAAGAAATCGGACAGATGATTGGCACGTCTCGCGAAACTGTCACGCGCCTGATGGCTGGCTTCCGGAAACAACACATGATTGAGCAGGAAGGGGCCACGCTGGTAGTTTCCAACCGGGTTGCGCTCGAGTCGCTGATTACCGCATAGCCGAAAAAATATAGACCCCACGTCAGGAGAATTCCCGTTCAACATTTCCCCTGACGTGGGGTCTGCGCCACTTCGTCTTTCGTCAAACTACGCTTTCTATCGACATCCGCAATACAGCGAAAGCCGTAGAAGCCCGCAAGAACCGCTCGAGATTTTCACACCTTCGCGAAATTCGCGACCGCGTCCTCGACCGTCGTATGAAACGGAACAATTCTCGGAATCTGCGACGAGTGCGCAATCTCGGCCACGATCCCGGTCGCGCCCGCTACCCGCAGTTCGCCGCCTGACTTCTTAAACTTGCCGGAAGACATCACGATGGTTCCGAAGCCCGTGCTGTCGACCCGATCCACGTGCACCAGGTCCAGGACCACTTTCAAAATCCTTTCGCGGATCAGTTCATCGACCTGCGTGTCGATGTCCTGGCAGGGCTTGCCCATCGAGATCCGACCCGACAAATGAAGCACAGCCGTGTCGGGGGGGATGAGTTCCTTTCGCATTTCGAACATTCCGTCCGGGCCTCCGATGTCGTCCCGCAAGTTTTGCAACGGGCTTTAACTGTATCAGACGGTGCCGGTACGCTGAACACTCCGCGGCAAGCCAGGCCAATGGGATGCTCACCCGATCCGGCTACGGCAATTGTGTGTGGGGGCCATCAGGATGAACATGCGTCCCGCGGCAATTCTCTACTGCAGGTTGGCCAGTCCGGATAGAGAGGTTCGACCGGGTATCAAAAAATGGGAGTGCCGACACCATTCGCCTTCTTGACTCCTTGCCAAATGTCGACGAAGGGATTTTTTTCCAATGCCGGTGCCCGGATAACACGCGGACATGAACGATTGCCGGTGACCGAGCTTACTGCACCACCAGCGTGATCGGCGTGGTCTGCGAGAAGGATCCCGAACTCGCCGTAACATTGACCGTGTATGTGCCCGCAGGGGTTCCGCTTGTCGTCGTACTCGAACTGTGTCCGCCGCAAGCGGGCTGGAGCAGGATCAAGGTGCCCACCACGACAAACAGCAAGCCTCCCAGCACCCGGCGTCCGCGACGGAGACGAGTACTCATACCTATGCCGAGCAGAGCAATGCCCGTGATCGGGAGCCAGGTCGCATAGAGCAACCCGTTACCGTGTGAAATGCTTGCCGTCGTCGTTACGCGCGCAGTGGTATTGATGACCAGGGTCACGGTGGAGGGGCTGGAGCCTTGCAGGGTCACCGGAGTCGTTGAGAAGACACACTGGGTTCCGGAAGTTCCAGGGGGAAGGCCGGACCCGCAAGCCAGGGAAACCGAAGCCGTGAAGTTGGTTTGGGGCGTCAGCTTGATGGTGTAACTCGCCGGATTTCCCGCCACCACGGTGTTGCTCGATTTCAGAGCCTCAAGTTTGAAGGTGTTTACCGTGACCGCCGGAGCCACCGCGGTCTTCGAGAAGGCGCCTACGGTCAGGGTTCCGCTGTTGCCCACCGTGCCGCCGCCTGTGGGCGTCAGATTGATAGTCACGGTCGATGTGGCGCCCCCCTTGATTGTTCCCAGGTTACACAGCACTTTGTTATCGGTGGGCGTCGAAGCGCAGCTGCCTCCCGAAACCGACGCGGATACAAACGTGACGGGCGCGCTACCATTGCCGCCGGATAGGTTGTCGGTGAAGGCAACGTTGGCGGTCGTGTCGCCGTTATTCGTAATTGTGTAATTAAAGGCGATCTGGTTCCCCGCGTTCACCGAGTTCTGACCCGGGGCGTGCCCTTGCACGTCGAAATCCAGGCTGGGCCCCAATTTGGTAACGAACGCGTCGGAAACTCCGGCACTGCCGGCCTTGTTGGGCTGTTTTGGATTCTTCGTCGGGAAGTCGGTAGAAGTTGTTTCACCCGTCACATAAACGTTGGAATCGCTATCCAGTACCACCCCGGTGCCGGTCTCGGTCGCGCCTCCGCCGAGATACGAAACGTATTGGCTGGCGCCGGTGGTCGTGCCCAAAGTATCCAGCCGCGCCACGAATGCGTCCTGCGTCCCCTTTAAAGTCGATTGGAACGCATTGGACACCGGAAAATTCGACGCGGACTGCGTGGTGCCTACCACCTCGGCACCCTGAACGTTGTCGACGGCAATCGCGTTGCCGACATCGCTTCCCGAGCCGCTCAGATACGTGAAGTAGGTGAACTGCACGTTCGTGCTGCCGTTGCTGCCGGTGCCGGTCGCCGGGTTGTTGATCTTGGCGACGAAGGCGTGCGTTCCCCCGGAGGCGGGCGTCGGTTGCGGGCCGATGAGGGTTTTGCCGGCTCCGGTCGACACCGGAAAAGTCGGTGAGTCCGTGGAACCCGTGATGTAAGCATTCCCCGAAGCATCTAACCCGATGCCGAGGCCGACGTCGCTGCCGCTCCCGCCCAGGTAGGTGCAATAGAGCAGTTGCGCTCCGGTCGTGGTCCCCGGATTCAGTTTGGCGATGAAGGTGTCGGGCAGCGTCACCGTGGTATCACACGTTTGTGGCTGCGTGCCTGATGGCGCAAGGCCCAAGCAAGGCTGATAAGCGTTGCGGATCGGAAAATCAGTCTGGCTATTCTGTCCCGTGTAGATGTAGTTCGTGCCGCCCGTGAAGTAGATATTCGAGACGTTGGCGTTATTGTCGACTGCAATCGCCCCGCCCTTCATGGTTCCGGTGGTCGGGAACCCACCGCCGAAATAGGTCGAGAAATTCAGGCTGTTCGCGCCTGTGCTGGTGGGCGCGACCTTGCTGATAAAGAAGGCATTGGTGCCTTGCAACGTCGACTGAAACGTTCCAGCCACGGGCGCCAGGGGGAAATCGGTCGAGTCGGTGATTCCGATGACGTAGACGAAGCCCTTGTTGTCGAGCGTCATCCCGGTCGCCGTGTCGGTCTTGCCGCCCGACAGGTAGGTCGAGTAGCCCAATGAGTAGGTGGACGCATTCGTGGTGCTGATGAGTTGCGTAACGAACGCGTGCGGATTGCCGGGGGCGCTCGGCGTCGCTTGAAATGCAGACGCGCTGGTCGGGAAATCGGTGGAGGTTGTCGTGCCTGCCACATAAATGTTGGTCGCCGCATCCACGGCGATTCCGACTGGTGAATCGGCTCCGGTGCCGCCGATGTACGACGCAAACAACAATGTTGCGCCCGTCGGGTCGTACTTCGCTACGAATACGTTGGCCGTTGCACCCGTCTTGAACGTGCTTCCGTCCGTAATCCCCGGGAAGTCCATAGAACTCGTGGCCCCGGTCACGTACATGTCGAGCGCGGAATCCACTGCGATCGCCGGATGCAATTCGCTGCCGCTCCCGCCCAGGTAAGTGGAGTAGCTCAGCACCGGGTCAATCACCAGCGTTTTACTGCGGTCGTATGCCCCAATGTCGAATCCAACGCGATTCTCCGAAAGCATCGCGAAGTGGCCCGCCACCGGTTTGCGGGCGTTCCCATCCTGCTGGTAGACACGCGGAGCTTCCAGCCGAATGTCGCCCGCTGCCGTTTCCAGCACCAGCCCGCCCGCGTCGAGTTTTAAACCCTGCGATCCCTGAAAGCTCAATTGAATTGATTTGGGGTCGGTTCCGGGCGCAACCTGGAAATCGTATTCCAGGTGTCCCTGGCTTCCGTAGTAAACCAGGTCGACCCCCGGATAAACCTGCGCGTACTCGACGCGCGCGTACTGCGGAACGTTTTGCCGCCACTGGGCGGGATTGTTGCCGATGAAGTAATTACTTTTGCCGGGAAGCTTTTCGGTGCCGATGATGACGGGGTGCTGGTTCGCGCCTGCCAGCGTCATGCGAACTACAGAAGTCGGCCGCGCTTCGGGCTTACCCGCAACCGGCGCCTGCAGCGATAGCACTGCTTCCTGTTCGGTCAGGAAGAGTCCATAACCGCCGCCACGGGCGATGAATCGCACTTTGGGATCAGTCTGTCCCAGGTTGGGTTCAAACATCAAGGGAAGGCGGCCGTAGTTCAGTTTGCTCTTCGCCGCCACCGCGGGTTGAATGGTCGCCGGACGATCCATCGCCAAGCCGTTCACTGGAGTTCGAGGGTGGGAACTCAGCAACAACAAAGCGGCAGTCAGCAACAACAACCCGGCCGGCGCGATGCGGCTCCCTAACAGGCCTGTACCCGACCCACGGCGATTCAGTCTCACGAGTTCCTCCGGCATATTCAATTCAGGTGGAGAGGGATGAAGAACGGCACAAAAGTTTCCCGCGGCCCCGGGTATGCGGGACGGCAGGTACAGCCTCCAACTTCGAGTGAAAAATAAATAACTACTTAAACATCCGGTGGATAGCAGTGTCAAGCGAGCGCACTCCCACCCTCGCCGTTCAAGCGTGATGAGATGCGCGGACCTCCCGAATAAGATGCCGCGGTCGAACTCCAAAAAGTCCGGGTGGCTCCGCCTGAACAGAAACTCTTTCGCAGCAAGCAGCAATCCGTTGCACTGGAGCATTCCATTGGGGAAGCCGGAACCTTCAAGAATCGGCATGTTTGCAGCGATTCCGCACACATCTCTCTGGCAGCGCGATTGCTCCCGAACCTCGCGCATTCGTTTCCGCGCGCCTCCCTCACAGTCCTCCGTTGGACGGACATCAGCAGCGTGACTGAGTTAACCGACTCAGTTCCCGGTGATCTTTGCTGTTGCAAACTGCTGATAAATAATGGAAATTGGCGTTTCACAAAGAGCGAAAGTCAGGGACCGGCCGGTACTATTCCAGTCCCAATGCCCAGCGGTTTCAGTCCCAGCCTTTCCTGGACTGGATGCATTTCGGTTTAAACCTTCAGTTGTGAAAGGCGTTCGATGCCGCAAGAGTCGACAGACCGCCGTTCGATGAGACGTTTTGACATGCGCCTGCCCGCTTCCATCCGCTTCTCGGAAGCCACGCTCGGGGAGTTCTTCACCGAAACCCAGAACGTGAGCGCGCGCGGAGTTTTCTTCTACCTCGACCGGGTAGTCGCCGCCGGATCGCGCATCGAAGTGACGCTGACCTTCCCACCACACGTGACTCTGACCGACGCGGTGCGGGTGCGCTTTGCGGCGCGGGTGATCCGCGTCGAAACGCCATCGGCATCCTCGCGCATCGGTATTGCCGCCATGATCGAGGAATATGAATTCCTGCGCTCGAGCCCAAATCCCGACTTCGCCGCCGCGTTCCCGCCTCAGTGGAAGGCGCCGGGGTAGTTTTCCGCAGAGAGTCCACAAGAACCCGGGAGTCGCAAGATCTTCTTCGTGACCTTGGCGATCCTCGACGTCCCTGAGTCTTTGCCGATGGGAAATGAATTTCATTTTCTTAAAGCTTACATTTACGCTGTAGAGCCCCAGGATCGATCGCTGGCTGCCCGGCCGACCCAAACCATCACCCCGCCCTCCGCACGAGCCCAGGGGCGCTCTAAACGCCATTAGCAGGCATTCTGTGAGCTTCTCGCGAGGTGTTTTTGGGGCAAGGGAACGTCAGAGTGAGCGTTTGTGGCAATATCTTATAGCTAAGTAGTTGATACCATGGGAAGAAAAAGCTTTTTAAACGCAGAGTTCGCTGAGAAAGGCCGCAGAGAACGCAGAGTTGAAGTCGAGTCTGGGCTTTCGACTTTGGGCTCTGGGCTTTAAGCTCGAAGCTCGAAGCTCGAGGCTCGAGGCTCGATAGCTCGTAGCTCTTCACTTCTTCAACTCGTCCACTTCCTGCTTCAGGCGGGAATAACGGCGGACCACGGTGATCAGGTAGAGAATGTGGATGGCCCAGGTGGCGCCGTAGGCGGCGTAGAGGAAGTTCATCGAGTGACGCTCCTTGGCTCTCTCAGGGATTCGAGGGCCTGGGCTTCTTCCACTTCACGCTTCACGATCTCCAGGCGGTAACGCGACCAGCACACCAGGTACGCGAAGCACAGGAACGCGAGCCAGTTCATCAGCAGCACGTGCAGCATGCGCGGATCGATCGAACCACCCCCACCCACAACGGGCTGCGGATGTTGCGTGCGGAAGATCCAGATGGAGAAATAGACCAGCGGCACGTCCAGCGCTCCGAACACTGCCAGCGCCGCCGCCATGACCGGAGTCTGGCCACTGGAGGAGAAGCGCCTCAAAATCAGATAGCTCACGTAGATCAGCCACAGCACCAGCGTGGAAGTCAGCCGGACATCCCACGTCCACCAGATGCCCCACACCGGCCTCGCCCACAGGGGCCCGGTGACCAGCACTACCGTGCAGAACACGACGCCGACTTCGGCGGTCGTGACGGCCAGCGCGTCCACAGTCTCCGCGGTAAACAGTTTGCGCACCAGGAAGTAGGCGCCCGCGATGATCAGGCCCGTGGTTGCGATCGAGGACGGATACACGTCTTTCGGCATGGATTCCTTGAGATCAGGCACCATGGCGATGACCACCGAGGCGATGCACGTCACTACTGCCATCGTGATGACGACCCAGTTTGCGACCTTGTCGTTCGATGGATTGCGCCGCACCAGGTACTGAATCGACGCGAGAAAATTAATGAAGAACAGCAGGAACGCGGTCCACGCCGAGGGCACGTGGTAGTAGAAAATGCGTTGCACGTCGCCCATCGTCTGTTCGCGCGGAGCCACCACCATCGCCAGGTAAAGGGCATAGCTCAGAAAGATCGCGGTCAGCACTCCGAGGATGGGGAAAAGTTTTTTCATTCCGCGTGCAATACCGTTTCAAATAATGCGAGGCAGGCCATCGTAAACACTACGTCGTAGGTGGCCAGCAGCACGATCCAGAACTTCGCCGAGGTCGCCGGATCTCCGACCAGGATCGTAGTGGTCGCCTCTACGGTGGATAATAACGCCGGAATCGTAATTGGGAATAGCAAGAGGGGCAACATGATCTCGCGGCTGCGGGTGCGCAGCGACATGGCCGCGAAAAACGTGCCGTTTACCACGATTGCCCATGTACCAAGTACTGCGACCGGGATCAGTTGCCAGGCCGGGCCCAGGACCCGAAGCTTGTAAAAAACCACGAACAACGGCACCATCAGCGCTTCCAGAACGGACACAAAAATGAAGTTTCCCACGGCCTTGGCCAGAAACAACGCATTCGCGGGGGCGGGCGAAACCCGGTACGCGTCCAGCACCTGATTGCGAATTTCGCGCGCCCAGGTCTGGTTGAGCGCGACCACCGCCGCGAACAAAAACGCCACCCACACAAGCCCGCCGGCAATCAGGCGGGACTCTTCGGCGTTGGGGTCGAACGAAAAACTGAACACCACGACCACCAGCAGCGCGAAAAACAGCATCGAGTTGATGGCGTCTTTCGATCGCCACTCGAGGCGAATGTCCTTCGTCAAAGTTGCCCGCATGATCCCCTGGGGCGCGTTCATGCGGTCTCCATGAATTTCAAGTCGGGCGTGCGGTTGATGATTTGCCCGGAGTCCATCCAGATAAACTCGTTGGCCATGCCGTCCAGCAACGATGCCTGGTGGGTGACGACGAAAATTGTCTTGCCCGCATCGCGCATGTGGCCGAGCAGCTTCACCATTTCGCGGGCGGAGCGGATATCGACGTTGGAGAAGGGCTCGTCGAGCAGCAGGATTTTGGGATCGTTCAGCAAAGCGCGCGCCAAGGACATCCGTTGCCGCATGCCCTGCGAGTATTGGCCCACCGGGCGCTGCAATTCCGGATCGAGGCCAACGGCGGCGATGCTTTCGGCGCAGCGCTTCTGATCCTGCAGACCATAAAGCCGCGCAAAGTAGCGTAGATTCTCCATCCCGCTCATCTCGTCGTAGAGCAGCGATGGGTGGGCCATGTAACCGAATTCGCGGCAGACGTCGCGGGGATTGTGCTTTCCGAGAATGGTGATCTGGCCGCGCGTGGGAGCGACCAATCCGGCAAGCATGCGCAGCAGCGTGGTCTTGCCGGCGCCGTTGTCGCCGAGAATACCGTAGAGACGGGCCGCCTCGAAGGAAGCGCTTACGCCGCGCAGGGCAGCAAAACGCCCGAACTGCTTGACCAGGTCGGTGACAGCAATGATGGGAGCGGCCTGGGGATGCGCCGTTTGGGAATCGTTCACAATCGAATTGGTTTCGTCAGAGAAGCCAACCGCGTGTTACAGGGTCACGCCTTTCGAGCCTTCTTTTTCGGTCATGCTCTTGGGCGGCTCGGTGTTCGGAGTACCCGTGGCCGGATCGCCCGGCTTCGCCGGCGCGTACTTGGAGGCACACTTCGCCTGCAGTGCCTTGGCGTGGAACACGCCGTCTTTGCCGAAACTGCCTTCGGCCAGCGCCTGGGAATTGTCTTTGAAGGTGTCGGGCGGCGGTTCGGTGCCGGCGTAACTGACAGGCAAGGACAGGTTCTGCTCAACCAGGATAAAGTCGACGTGCGTGCCGCTGCGCTTGATCGACCCGGGCTGCACGTTGCCGGCGACGCGCAGGCGCTTGGTGTATGCGCCGTCACCGAGGCCTTTCAATTCCTTGATGGTGACGTAGTAGCTCTTGCTTTCCTGAACGCCCGTGTAGGCGAGGTAGCCCAGCATCATCAGAATCACAACTGTGGCGCCGCCAAACTTCAAGAACTTGCTAGTCTCACTTGACATAAGGAATTTCCCCGAGTCCCTTCTGAAACTCTACCCGCACGTAAGGATGGGGTCAAGACGCAAACGGACATCGGGCCTGAGAGCGCACCGCGCGTAACCCATTGATTTTCATTGATTAAATGGCGAATTCCGGAGCGCGCCCGGCCCCAGGTTGGTAAAATTGCGAATTACATTCCCCCAAGAAGGCCTTCCCGACAATGATCCATCCCTGGCACGACGTGACCCCCGGCGACAAGCTGCCCGCCGAGTTTAATACGGTGATTGAAATTCCCTTTGGCTCGAGCGTGAAGTACGAACTGGACAAGACCAGCGGCCTGATCAAGCTCGATCGAGTCCTCTACTCGGCGGTCTACTATCCGGCGAACTACGGATTCATTCCCCAGACGCTGGCCGAAGACGACGATCCGCTCGATGTGCTGGTGCTGTGCCAGGAGACGGTGGTGCCGCTGACCATCATCCACGCACGCGCGATCGGGCTGATGACGATGATCGACTCGGGCAAGAAAGATCACAAGATTATCGCGGTAGCGACCGAAGACCCGGAGTTCAACAGCTACCACGAGGCTAACGAAATGCCACAGCACCGCCTGCTGATGCTGCGCCGCTTTTTTCAGGACTACAAGCAGCTCGAAGGGAAAGCGGTGGAGGTGGACGAGATCCGCCCGGCGGCCGAAGCGTATCCAATCATCATGAGCGCGTTGCACGGGTATAGCGAGCAGAGACGGAAGGGATTTAAGGGAGCAGGTGACAGGTGACAGGTCTCAGGTGACAGGTCCCAGGCGCGCCTGATTTTGGTTTCGATTCAGGATGAAGATGTCGGGAACGCTGTCTTGTCCGGCGCCAGCGCGATCAGGGATGCGCCGATAACGACCAGCACGGCGACGCCAATCAACTCGCCGCGTGCAATGAGATGGCGGAATGCCTGAAAGGCCATCAGCGCGGCGTGGGCAAGGCTCGACCATGCGGTGAAGGCGATCAGACTGCGATTTGCCGAGGGGTCACGGGCGGCCAGCAGCAGGAAAACACCGAGCGTGACATAAACGCTAAGCATCATTGCCAGGGCAGGCTCTTGCTGCGTAAACATGATCAAGGGATAAACCAACGCGCAGAAGATCAAGCCCACCACGATCAACACACCCTTTAGCGCCCGATCTCGCATGTGTGCCCTCACGGCAAATCTCATTACGTTGAAAGTGTATACGGGGTAGAAGCTATGGGAGTTCCCACCGCGGGGACTAACCAATGACAGTAAGGCCGGCGGCATCTTGCCGTGGCTGAGCGGGCGAGGATGCCCGCTGCTCCATTGTTTGGTTCTGGGCTAAAGGCTAAGAGCTAACGGCTAACAGCTCTTCCCTCACCAGACCCTGCACGCATTCTCCGCCACCATCGGCTGGCCGGCTTTGCAGCTCCAGGCCTTCTGGAACTCGGGCATGTTTTGCACTACGCCGTTGATGCGGTATTTGCCGGGGGAGTGCGGATCGATCGTCACCAGTGTGCGCGAGAATTCGGGGCGGCGCTTTTCGCACCATACGCGGCCGAAGCCCAGGAAGAAGCGCTGCTCGGGCGTGTAACCGTCGATCTTCTCGGCGGCTTTGCCCGTCTTGTTCTGCGCGATCATCTGCTCGAGCGCGGCCAGTGCGATGCGGGCGCCGCCGTTGTCGGCAGTGTTCTCGCCTAGCGTTAATCTGCCGTTCAGCTTCAGGTCGTCGACCGCGACGAAGTTGCCATACTCGTTGGCGACGCAGGTGGCGCGGGCTTCAAATTCTTTTCCGTCTTTCTCCGTCCACCAGTCGCGCAGGTTGCCCTGTGGGTCGAACTTGCGGCCCTGATCGTCGAAGCCGTGCGTGAGTTCGTGTCCGATCACGACGCCAATCGCGCCCATGTTCACGGCGTCGTCCATTTGCTTGTCGAAGAAAGGTGGTTGCAGAATTCCGGCGGGAAACACAATCTCGTTTCTCGAGCCGTTGTAGTAGGCGTTGACGGTGGGCGGCGTCATGCCCCACTCCTTGCGGTCGAGCGGCTTGCCGATCTTCGCGACCTGGCGTTTCGACTCGAAATCGTTCGCGCGCAGGTAGTTTCCGATCAGGTCGCCGGGCTTGATTTCGAGCGAACTGTAGTCGCGCCACACGTCGGGATAGCCGATCTTGTTGCGGATGGCTTCGAGCTTGACCTTGGCTTGTTTCTTGGTGTCGTCGGACATCCAGGGCAAGCCCTTGATGTCCTGATCGAGCGAGGCTTCGAGCGCGTCGACCATCTTCAGCATGCGGGCTTTGCCGTCGGCGCCGAAGGTTTCTTCCACGTACTTCTGGCCGAGCGCCTCACCGAGCGCTCCGTCGGTGGCGTCGACGCAGCGCTTCCAGCGGGCCTGGATTTCCGACTGCCCGGTGAGTTGCTGCTGCATCTTGAAATTGGCGTCGACGAAGGGCTTGGAGAGCCAGGGCGCGGTGGAATCGAGCAGATGCCAGCTGACATAGGTCTTGAGGGCGTCGAGCGGCTCGGAGTCAATGACTGAGTTGACCTGCTTGAAGAATTCGGGATTGGAGACATTGAGTTCGCTGAACTGCGGCGCGTTGACGCCGGCGAAGTAGCGGTTCAGCGAGAAGTTGGGCGCGGCGGCGACGATTTCGTCGCGCTTCATTTTGTGGTCGCGATTCTTGGGATCACGGCGCAGGGTGCGGTCCATCTCGGCCTTGGCGAGAGCGGTCTCGATGCGCAGAATGGTTTGCGCGGCGTCGGCCGCTTCGGCAGGCTTCTTTCCGGCAAGGGTGAACATCTGGGTGACGTAGTCGACCAGATGCTGGCGCATCTCTTTGTGCTTGTCGTCGTCCTTGATGTAGTAGTCGCGGTCGGGCAAGGTGAGGCCGCCTTGATCGAGGTAAGCAATCACCGTGTCCGCGTTGTGCAGATCGGAAGAGGAGTAGAAAGCGAACAGGGCGTTGGCACCGAACATGTGGTTGTGGGCAATGACGTCGATGAGGTCGGCCTTGTTTTTCACAGTGGCGATGCGGTCGAACTCCGGCTTGAGCGGGTCGAGGCCCTTGGCGTCGGCGGTCTTCTCGTCCATGCAGGAGCCGTAGTAGTCGCCAATCTTCTGCTCGATGGGACTGCGATTCGGGCCGCCGGTGGATGCTTTTTCCAGGATGCCGCGCAGCGTGACAAGATTGCGCTCGTAGAGTTCGGTGAAGCTGATCCACTCGCTCTGGTCGGCAGGGATCTCCGTATTCTTGAGCCAGTTGCCGCAGGCGTACTGGTAGAAGTCGACGCAGGGGTCGACGGTCTTGTCGATGGCTTCGATGCTGAAGCCGGGAGCCATCTTGTCGTTGGGGGACTGGGCGAAGGCGGCAAGGGCGGAGAGAACGATGAGCGCGCAGAAAGTGACCTTGAGTGCTTGCACAATAACCTCGCGGTGAACAGAGGATTGTAGGTGCAGATTTGTTAGACGGACAAGCGGCGGGAAGGTGAACAGTCTCGGAGGGACTTTCCTGCGATTCTCTACAGGCAAAGGTTCAAAAATCTTAAAACGCGGAGGGCGCGGAGAAGAGCCGCAGAGGGCGCAGAGAAAAGCCCGGATTCGTATGACCTTATGTCGGGCGGCAAGCTTAGAGGCGTCGTGCATCCAGCGTATAATCTGACAATCAACTACTTTGAGAGGTTGCGCAGTCGATGACTCCCACGAATGGCACGCCCGCAAACGGTTCCCCGTCTCACGGCAACAATGGAAAAGGCGAAGTTCCCAAGCCTCGCGCCGAATGGCTGGCCGGTCGCAAAGCGGAGAATCAGGACGGCAACTTCTCGCAGATGCACTACGCGCGCAAGGGCCTGATCACCGAGGAGATGGTCTATGTCGCCGAGCGCGAGAAGATCACCGCGGAACTGGTGCGCGACGAAGTCGCCCGGGGCCGCATGATCATTCCTGCGAACGTGAACCATCCGGAGCTGGAGCCGATGTGCATCGGGGTGGCTTCGCTTTGCAAGATCAACTCGAATATTGGGAATTCGGCGGTGACCTCGAATATTGACGAGGAACTGAAGAAGCTGCACACGTCGGTTCACTACGGAGCCGATACGGTGATGGACCTTTCGACGGGCGGCGAGATTCATGAAATCCGCGAGGCGATTCTGCGGCACTCGCCGGTGCCGATCGGGACGGTGCCGATTTACGAAGCGATTTCGCGGGTGAAACGCGTGGAAGATCTTAACGCGAGCGTGATGCTGGAAGTGGTCGAAGAACAGGCGGCGCAGGGCGTCGATTACATGACGATCCATGCGGGCGTGCTGATCCAGTACCTGCCGATGGTTTCGAAGCGCATTACGGGGATTGTCAGCCGCGGCGGCGCGATTCTTGCGCAGTGGATGGCGCATCACCACAAGCAGAACTTCCTGTACGAGTGCTTCGAGGATATCTGCAAGATCTTCAAGAAATACGATGTGAGCTTCTCCCTGGGGGATGGGCTGCGGCCCGGTTGTATTGCCGATGCCAGTGACGAGGCGCAGTTTGCTGAACTGAAGACGCTGGGCGAGTTGACCAAGATCGCGTGGAAAGACGATGTGCAGGTCATGATCGAAGGGCCCGGCCACATTCCCATCGACAAGATCAAGGAGCAGGTCGATAAGGAAAACGAACTCTGCTATGAAGCGCCGTTTTATACGCTCGGCCCGCTGGTGACGGATATCGCGCCCGGGTATGACCACATCACGTCGGCGATCGGGGCGGCGATGATCGGATGGTATGGGGCGGCGATGCTTTGCTACGTCACGCCGAAGGAGCATCTGGGCCTGCCCAACGACAAGGACGTGAAGGACGGCATCATCGCATACAAGATTGCGGCGCACGCGGCGGACGTGGCGCGGCATCGGCCGGGAGCGCGCGATCGCGACGACGCGTTGAGTTATGCGCGCTACAAGTTTGATTGGGAAAAGCAGTTTGCCCTGTCGCTCGATCCGGAGACGGCGCGCTCGATGCACGACGAGACGCTGCCCGACGACTATTACAAAGAAGCGGCATTCTGCTCGATGTGCGGCCCGAAATTCTGCTCGATGAATTATTCGTCGAAGGTGGACGAGTACAACAAGCAGGTGCACGGGTTGGAGAAGAAGGATTACTCGGAATTGGTGGAGAAGTTGGTGACTTTAAAGTAGGAGTTTTTCACCACAGAGACACAGAGGAAACCTTTATTGTTTTTCCGTGCCTGTGTGACTCCGTGGTGAGTCCAGAATTTGTTTCACACTACTTGAACTCGGCCACCCCGTCCCATACCAACTGCACTGCGATCGCCAGAATCAGGAATCCGAAGATGCGGCTGATCGCGCCGACTGCGCCCGGTCCCAGACGGTCTACCAGCGGTCCGCCCAAGCGCAGGAAAAGATAGACCGTAACCGCCAGGGCGGCGATGCCGATCACCATGCCTAGGTAGGCGGTCATGCTGTCGACGTGGGCGGCCAGGCCCATGACTACGCCGATTGAACCGGGACCGGAGAGCATCGGCATCGCCATCGGTGTAAGTGAGATGTCCTCCTTGGTGGCAGCCTCGTCGTTTTCTTCCTGCGTGATCCGGTGTCCTCCCGTCACCATTCCCCAAGCGGTGTTCGCCACGATCAGTCCTCCGGCAATCTGCAGGACGGGCAGCGAGATTCCGAAGAAGTTCAGGACGAAGCGGCCGAAGAACATGAAGGTTACCAGGATCACGAAGACGTAGACGCCGGTTTTGAGGGCGGCGCGGTAGCGGTCTTTAGGCGTGAAGTCAGACGTGATCGAAAAGAAGAGCGGGATTCCGCCGAACGGGTTGACGATGGGAAACAGCGCGAGGAACGTCGCGGTCGCCGCGGCCGGGATGGTCAGAAGCAGGTGCTGAATGGCGTTCGACGCTCTCATCGTTCTGTCCGGACCGGGGCGCGGCGTTCCTGTTGGCGAAATTGCTTGGTCGGACGCAAAGTTCGGCCATGATACGGGGCGGCGGCGCAAGCGGTCAACTGGAGAGCGCCTGTAAACAACTGAAACTCGGGTACTTGAGGTTACTGCCTGGGCGGGCGGAACGTCTGCCACTTTGCGGACGGAAATACATGAATCGACATTAATTGACTCGTCATCTATTTGTCCATGGCAAGGCGGGCGCCACGAAAAAGCAAGGGGCTGCGGGATGAGATTCGGCAGTCGAAGCCGTTCGATTCTCCGGCGCAGGAGGCGATTCTCGCTTTGTACCGAACCAGCGACGTGTTGCGGCGGCGTTTTTCGCAGCTGGTCGAGCCGCATGGAATTTCGCTGCAGCAATACAACGTGCTGCGCATCTTGCGGGGAGCGGGCAAGGCGGGGACACCGACCCTGGACATTGCCGATCGCATGATCGAGATGACGCCGGGCGTGACTCGCCTGCTGGACAAACTGGAAGCCAAGCGCCTGGTTCGGCGGCAGCGCTGCCCCGAGGACCGGCGGCAGGTTCTGTGCTGGATTACAGAGTCCGGCTTGCGGCTGCTGGCCGAACTCGATAAGCCGGTGACGACCGCCGGTGCGAAGTCGATGGAACCACTGTCAACCGCTGAACAGAAAACACTCATCCGGACACTGGAAAGAGTGCGGGAAGATCTGACGTAACTTTTTTTTGGAGAATACATGACTAATCAAGTAACTGCATCCACACTCCCGCCAACAAAGCCATCCGCGGCGCGCGCTGCGGACATCAAGAGAACTGACATTCAGAGGAGGGATAACTCGATGTTTCGCAAACTGCTGGCAACTTCGAACAACTGGGCTTTGACGCTGCTTCGCCTGGTAATGGGCGTTGTGTTCTTCATGCACGGCGCACAGAAAATGCTGGGCTGGTTCGGCGGCTACGGTTTTTCAGGAACCATGGGATTCTTCACGAACATGATGCACATTCCCGCCGTTTTTGCCTTTCTCGCTATTTGCGCAGAATTTCTGGGCGGGATCGGACTGATCGTTGGAGCGCTCACTCGCATCGCGGCGTTTGGCACCGCCACCAATATGGTGGTTGCCGTTCTGATGGTGCACTCCAAAGTTGGCTTCTTTATGAACTGGACTGGGCAGCAGAAGGGCGAGGGCTTTGAGTATCACCTGCTCGCCATCGTCATCGCGATCGTGTTGATGGCGCGAGGCGGCGGAGCGTATTCGGTAGATCGCACACTGAGCACGCAGGCAGAGTGAAAGCTTACTCGGAGTAGCGCTTGACATCAGAGGGCGGCGGAGGCAACTTTGCTTCGTGCTGGGCAGGTTTGCGGTTGTAGAAGATGACGGTGTCCTCGGCAATCCGGCCGTCGTCGGATGCGGAGCGGTGGCGGGGCGCGGCGGCAGGGTTACTTTTGGAAGCGGAAGGGCTTGGTGGTCCCGCGATCGTTTTGCGGCCGCCGGCGGCAGTCGCAGCACCCTGACGGGAAGCATCCTTCGTTGAGGCCTGCGCAGATGGCAGGAAGAGCGGGGGATTCGAACTCGTGACCGGTTTTGGCTTAGCCGGCGCAGCCAGCGGAGGGCGCACGGCGACGACCGTTGCAACCAGTCCAGCCAGTACCAGCAAAGCAAGAGTGACAGAGGCCGTACGCCACAGCTTCGGGCCCGACTGGAATGATACTTTGTAGGATTTTCTCGGGCCGCGGATTCTTTGTTTGGGAGGAGCGGGACGATACAAAAACAGCTTCGGCTCCACGCGCTCGGGAACGATCGGAATTTCTGAAGCGTGCTGCGTGACCGCGATCCGTTTGATGCGTTCCAGGGAATGAGGAATGCGAGCAGCTGCAGGCTTGAGTTCAACTGACTTGAGTTCCACCGGGTTGGCTGCAACCGGCGCTGCGCCGACCGGCATCTCCGTCACCATTGGCGTCTCGGCCACCAGCATCTGTTCTACTGCCGGCAGCAGGGGCGGTGCGGCGATCGGCGAAGGAAGCTCTTCACTTTTGGGAGAAGTCTCCATTGCGGGCGAAGTCAGAGTCTGCGCTTCCAACTCGCACAGGAGCGGGTCTTCCTCTTCCTCAAAAGGACGTCCTTTTACCTCTACGACCGCGACTTCAAGTTTTGGCTTGATCTCGGCCACCGCTGCGACGACCGGCTCGGGAATACGGAACTCGACCACCTGTGGGACCAGGGGAACGACGCGCATCGGGCGCGAGCGTTCGTCGAGCGCACCGGGCGCGACAAAAATCCAGAGATCCTCGCTCTCCTTTACCAGCGCGGCTTTGGTGAGGACGTCTTCTGGCGCGCACTCTTCCAGGCACACTTCGAGATCCGCCGGGCCGGTGGGAACGTGATCAGGAGCAACCGTCTCGACCCGGAATCCACGCGACCGCAATTGCATGGAAAGTTCCAGGGAGTCGTCTGCAGACTTCGTGATGATGCGAGCCAGAGGCATTGGGCCTTCGGTGTGGGCACCACCCATCAAGAAAGAGAAGGGCAGCGGTTATATAAAAAAAGCGGAAGACCAGATCCGGAGAGAGATTGCCATTCTCCGGGCCATCACCGTGGAGGCAGTTTAACCTAACTTGACCCTGGGTTCCAAGACAAAGACTCGTGTGCAAAGATTTGCAGATCTCAGTGATAACTCTCCAGGACGCGGGTAGAACGCTGGATGGCTGAGGCCAGCACGACGATCTGCTGGCGGGTGCGCTCCAAGTCACCGGCCTCGATCGCTTCGTTGACACCCGGGATGACGACGGCGGCATAGCCAGTGTATTGGCCCGGCGCATAGATGGCGTGCTTATACCAAGGGCGGTTGGGCAAGCCCTCTGGAATAAGCAGGGCGCGTTCAGCGTCGCGCAGGGAGCGATTCAGCTTGGCGGCGTCCGCGGGCGGTTTGCGCTCCTTCGCCAGAATTTTCTCGCCGGCTTCTTCAAAGTGTTTGGCCGCATCTGCCGCCTGCGAGAAATCGGGCGCTTGCTTGCCGAACTTGGCTTCGGCTTTCTTCTTCGCGCCGTCGATGTAGGCGAGAATCTCCTTGCCATACTCTTCGTAGTCGTAGGGCAGGACGTCGGCATTGGCCATGCGCACGGCCTCAAGTCCGTAGACTCGGGCCATCTCCTGCTCGTAGACGAAGTTGGGGTCGCCGAATTTCTTAAACCAGTTGAAATTGTCGAAGACCGAGTGATACACGCCGTAGGAACCGGTCGAGCCCACGTCGGTTGATGGAACGCCGAGGTGTTGCAGGAAGACGGTGTAGTCGGAACCGCTGCCCAGATCGCCCACGGAAACGTCGGTGTGCGCCTGCGCGGCTGGCGGCCGGAACGTGCTGCCGGAAGTTTCCTGCGGGTTGAAGATGTCGGTTCCCGATTGCGTCGATTTACGCCACGCCTCGTAGACGGTTCCACCCTGCGGACTCTGCACGGACTTGGTGACATCGCGCAGGAACTGTTTGAGGCTGGGCACAGAAGATGCGCCGAATTTTGGACCCGACACCGCGACGTCCATGTTGAAGTAGGCGGCCGCTTGCGCGAGATCACCGGCGTGCTGCTCGCCCCATTCGGTTGAGCCGATCAGGCCTTCTTCCTCGCCGTCCCAACTGGCGAACACCAGGGTACGCTTCGGCTTCCACCCCGACTTCAGAAGCTCGCCGACTCCGTGGACCGCTTCGAGCATGGCTGCGGTTCCGCTGTTGGGATCGACCGCGCCGTAGACCCACGCGTCCCGGTGATTGCCCGCTACGACCCATTCGTCGGGCGTTTCGGCGCCGCGGACCTTTCCGATGACGTCCCAGATCGTGCGGAACTGGAAGTCCTGCTTAAGGTGGAGTTTGATTTTTACAGGTCCGGGACCGACGTGGTAGGTGAACGGGAGCGAGCCTTGCCAATCGCGCGGCGATTCAGGTCCGCCAAGATGTTCAAGGACGGGCCAGGCATCGCTGTAGGAAATTGGAGTCGAGGGGATTTTGGGGAGCTGCGCCGACTGGTCGACGGGAATACGCTGCGCGTCGGGCAAGGTGGGGATGGAGGCGATGCCGGGAGTGGTGGGATCTCCGGGAAACTGAAACATGTAGCCGACCGAACCGCGCTGCGCACCGGTATCAGGACGCCAAGGGCCTTGCGGATATTTGTCGCCGCGCTTCCAACCGTCGTCCGCCGGATCAGAGTAGATGATCACGCCGGCGGCTCCGTGTTCCTGAGCAACGAAAACTTTCACTCCTCGAAAATTCTGCCCGTAGCGCATGAGGACGATCTTGCCGCGCACATCAATTTTCATCTGCGCGAGTTTCTGGAAATCCTCCGGCGAGCCGTAATTGGCATAGACTACGTCGGCTTCCACGTCGCCGGAGGGCGACATGCCGTTGTAGGGCGGGACCACGCGGGGATTGTCCTGGAAGGGATCGCCGTCGACGTGTTCGCGCGACGGGCCGTGCATGGTCACGCCTTCGGGGGCCGTGACGTCGACGCTCAGTTCCGTCGGGTAATTGAACCAGACACGGTATTCGACGATTTCGGTATCCAGTCCGGCCTCGCGGAATTTCGAGGCGACGTAGTCGGCGGTGGCTTTGTCTTCGGGGGATCCCGCGATGTGCGGTTCGCGGGTCAGGATGCGCAGATGATCCTCAGCGAGTTTCGGGTCGGGAACGCCGAGGAAGCGGGTCTCGGCCTTGAGCTCCTGGCTTGCATCGCGGAAACCGAAGAGCACGCCGTCTGCTTTGCTGCCATCCGGAACCGGGGAACCGGCGCCGCTGAGATGGAATAGCAAAAACGCACACGCCAGACCGCTGGCCGGGAAAATTTTCATGACGCTCCTGGAACGGATGAGTGGTCTCGTGAATCTGCGGTGACGCGCGTCGTTCTCAAAGTTTTCGCAGGGCCTCGAGCGTTTCGGAAAGTGGAGGAAGTTCCTCGAGGCCATACACCTTGCTGAACGCGACCCGGGCGCTGCGATCGACGACGAAAATTGCGCGTTCGCTGGCGCCGGTATACGGGGACTTCTCGCGGAACACTCCGTAGCTGCGGCTCACTTCTCCGTGCGGCCAGAAATCACTGCACAGCGGGTAATCGAGCGGACCGATCTCGCGCTCCCAGACGGTGGTGTTCATGATGGAATCCACGCTGATGCCCACGACTTCTGCTCCGGGAACAAAGCGGGCGTGTTCCGCCTGGTATTCGGCCAATTGGCGGACGCTCACCGATTCCCAATTTACCGGATAAAACGCGAGCACGACGCAGCCTTTCTCGAGTTGCTCGCAGAGGTGAAAGCGCTTCTTGACGCCGCCGACCAGGACGGGTAAATCGAAATCGGGCGCCGTTTCACCGGGCTGGATCGGGCTGCGAGTTGTTTCGGGAGTTACGCCTCTCACGTCGGCCTCTGGCGAACGAATTAAGGATTGTACCGCGAGCGATTGGTCGGGGTGAAAGTCAGTGTTCCGGCTATTCGCGAACCTGCCCGGTGCCGAAGACTTCGTATTTCGACGAAGTCAGTTCGGCCAAGGCGAAGGGGCCGCGGCAGTGAAGTTTCTGCGTGCTGATTCCCATCTCCGCGCCGAAACCAAACTCTCCGCCGTCCGAGAAGCGGGTGGACGCATTCCAGTAAACCGTCGCCGAATCGACGGCGCGCAGGAAGCGGCGGGCGTTGGCTTCGTTTTCAGTGACGATAGCCTCTGAGTTTTTCGTGGAATAGTGGTTGATGAGGGTTATCGCTTGGTCCACGCCGGAGACGATACGAATCGCAATGCAGAGCCGCAGATACTCCTCGCACCAGTCATCTTCGGTCGCCGGTGCGACGGGGAGATCGGGAACGAGTTGGCGGGCGGCTTCGTCGCCGCGAAGCTCGACGCCGAACTCCGCCAGTTTCCTGGCGATGCGCGGGATGTAAGTGGCGGCGATGCGCTCGTGCACCAGCAACTTTTCCGCGGCATTGCAGACCGAAGGGCGCTGGGTCTTGGCGTTGATGACGATGCGGTCGGCCATGTCGAAGTTGGCGGATTCGTCGATGAAGACGTGGCAGTTCCCTGCCCCGGTCTCGATGACGGGCACGGTGGAATTTTCAACCACGAAATTAATCAGGCCGGAGCCTCCGCGGGGAATGATCACATCGACCAGCCCGCGTGCGTGGATCAGTTCAGTAACGGAGTCGCGGGTGGTGGAATCGAGCAATTCGATCGCTCCGGGCGGGAGACCGGGAATTCCGGTGAGAATCTCCACCAGGCGCTGATTGCTGTTGATTGCCTCCTTGCCGCCGCGCAGAACGATGGCGTTGCCGGTTTTAAGCGCGAGAGCCACCGTGTCGACCGTCACGTTCGGGCGCGACTCATAAATGATGCCGATCACTCCGAGTGGAACGCGGACTTTGCGGATCAGCAAGCCGTTGGGACGTTTCCATTCGGCAACCGTCTCACCGATCGGATCGGGCAGCGCGGCGACTTCGCGCATGCCTGCGGCCATGGCGGCGATTCGCTGCGGGGTCAGCAGCAGGCGGTCGCGCATCGCACCCATGATTCCGCTGGCATCAAGATCCTTCTGATTGGCCTCCTGGATGGCGGCCGAGTGGGTTTCGATCGCGCCGGCCATGGCCTCAAGCAGCGCATTCTTCTCGGCTGTAAAAAGCTGGGCAACTCGAGGAGCGGCGTCGCGGGCACGCTGCAGGTGGTCGCGGGAGGAGAGGGCCGGGTTGACGCTGGTCGCCATGTCAGATGCGTGCTTTCTGAGCGGGGAAATAGGTGCCGATTTTCCGGGCGATCGCCCACTCGATGGCGTGGGGATGGCGTCCGTTGACGATGGCGACGTGCACGCCTGATTCGCTGGCGGACTTCGCGGCGCGCAGCTTCGAGCGCATGCCGCCGGTGCCCAGCTTACCTTTCCCGTTGCAGAGATCTTCCATGGCCGGAGTCAGCCTGCGTACGGTGCGTATGAGCTTCGTCGCTTTCCGGCCGCTGGGAACGTAGAAACCATCGACGTCGGTGAGGAGCAGCAGCCAATCGGCCTTCACCGCGGTGGCGAGCAGGGCGCTGAGTTCATCGTTGTCGCCGAAGGCGCCCACCAGTTCGCGGACCGAGACGCTGTCATTTTCGTTGACGATGGGAACAACGCCCAGCTTCACGAGTTCGTGCAAGGCATTTTGCAGATTCTTGTAGCGGACGGGCGAGGTGAAGTCGTCGCTCGACAGCAGCAGCTGGGCTACGACTTTCTTTCCGAAGAAGAGCTGCTCGTAGGTATGCATCAGCAGGCTTTGGCCGACGGCGGCGCAGGCCTGCATGCGGGGTACGCTGTTGGGACGGTCGTTGAGGCGCAGGTTCGACATGCCGGAGGCGATCGCGCCCGAGCTGACGATCAGGTATTCGTGGCGCGAGAGATCGAACTGGTCGACGAGCGCGCGCATGCGCTCTTTGTCGATGCGCCCACCGGGGGCGATCAGGCTGGTTCCGACTTTGATGACCAGGCGCATTGCCGTGTGAATAGTTTAACAAGCGCGGGTGCGTCTCATTGGGCGGAGGGTGCTGTGCGCTTCGGATAAACTGAGAATATGCTGCAAACCGATCCCACCCAGCGTTTTTCTGCCCGCGTCGAAAACTACATTCGTTACCGTCCCAGCTATCCACCGCAGGTGCTCGAGACATTGCGGTCGGAGTGCGGGCTGACTGCTTCCTCTACAGTTGCCGACATTGCCAGCGGTACCGGAATCTTCACTCGGCTCCTGCTGGAGAATGGCAATCGGGTCTTTGGAGTGGAGCCTAATCGCGAAATGCGGGAAGCGGCGGAGCGGCTGCTGGCCGGGTATCCGCGCTTCACGAGCGTCACGGGAACCGCAGAGGCCGCAACCCTTCCCGACCAGAGCGTCGATCTCGCCACGGCAGCGCAAGCCGCACACTGGTTCGACCTCCCCAAGGCGAGGATAGAATTCGCGCGCATCCTGAAGCCGGGCGGATGGGCCGTGCTGCTGTGGAATGAACGCTGCACCGACAGGACGCCGTTTCTGCGCGAGTACGAAGAGCTTCTGCTGCAGTATGGCACCGACTACGAAAAAGTTCGGCACGAGCACACCACCGACAATATTGGCGGCTTTTTCGCGCCGACGCCGTTCGGGCAGCGGGTCTTCGATATGCGGCAGGATTTCGACTGTGCGCAACTCGAGGGGCGGCTGCTCTCTTCGTCATACGCGCCCGGCGAGGGTCATCCGCAGCACGAAGCGATGCTGCGGGAGCTGCGACGACTGTTTGATGCGCATCAGAACAACGGTCGCATCGGGATGGATTATGTGACGCGCATGTTCTTCGGGCGGGTGACGTAGAGCATATGCACGCTGACATTTCAAAAGAGAGAGAACTGTGTTTCGTGCGCATTGAGTCAAAATCTTTGCCGCCCGCAGGAAACAGCAGGTTCTTCGCTTCGCTCAGAATGACAACTCTTAATTCAGAATGACAACCCTTAATAAGGAAGCTCAAGCAAAAAGCTGAAAGCGGGATGAATCGCATCGCACAACCCCTGAATCATGGAACAACGTGACGAGCTACTTGCTATGAAATCCGATAAAGCCACGCTTGCAACTTCCGAAAAATCGTTTCACATGACGCCTGACGAATTTCGCCGACATGGCCACGCCGTGGTGGACTGGATCGCCGACTACTACAGCAAGATCGAGTCGTTCCCGGTTTTATCGCAGGCGAAGCCGGGGCAGATTCGGAGTTCCTTGCCGGCGGCGGCTCCGGCGAAGGGCGAGACCTTCGACGCAATTCTTGCCGATGTGAACAAGCTCATCCTGCCGGGAATCACGCACTGGCAATCGCCGAATTTCTACGCGTACTTTCCCTGCAATGCGTCCGGCCCGGCGATTCTTGGGGACCTGCTGTCATCTGGACTGGGCGTGCAGGGGATGCTGTGGGCGACCAGCCCGGCCTGCACGGAAGTGGAGACCCATGTCCTTGACTGGCTAGTGCCGATGCTGGGGCTGCCGGAGAAGTTTCTGTCGACCGGCACGGGCGGCGGCGTGATTCACGATACGGCTTCGAGCGCTTCGTTGTGCGCCCTGCTTGCCGGACGGGAACGCGCAACGAACTACGGCAGCAACGCGAGAGGATGCGACGGCAAACTGGTCGCTTACTGTTCTACTCAAACGCACTCCTCGGTGGAAAAGGCGGCCAAGATCGCCGGGCTGGGAGCCTCCAACCTGCGCGCCATCGCAGTGGACGCGAACTTCGCGCTGCGCTCCGATGAGCTTGCGCGGCAAATTGCGACGGACAAAGCCGCCGGCCTTATTCCCTGCTTTGTGTGCGCGACCGTCGGGACCACCTCGTCGAACGCCATCGACCCAGTGCCTGAGATCGCGGGCATCTGCCACGAGCACGGGATATGGCTGCATGTCGATGCCGCCATGTCAGGCACGGCCGCGCTCTGTCCGGAGTTCCGCCACATCCATGCCGGGGTTGAGCACGCCGACAGTTACTGCTTCAATCCGCACAAATGGATGTTTACGAACTTCGATTGCGATGTGTTTTATGTCGCCGACCGCAAGGCGCTCATTCAGACGCTCAGTGTACTGCCGGAGTATCTGCGCAACCAGGCAACCGAATCGGGAGCGGTCATCGACTATCGCGACTGGCAGATTCCGCTGGGACGGCGCTTTCGCGCGCTCAAACTGTGGTTCGTTCTGCGGCACTACGGGGTCGAGGGATTGCAGCATCATATTCGCGAGCATGTCGCTCTGGCCCAGGAGTTTGCCGGCTGGGTACGCGATGATGCTCGTTTTGAACTGGCCGCCCCGGCGCCATTGAACCTTGTATGCTTCCGGCTTAAGGCGGGCGATGCCGCGAACCAAGCGCTCATGGAACGTTTGAATTGCTCGGGCGAACTCTTCCTGACACACACCAGGCTGAACGACCGCTTCACCCTCCGGTTCTGTGTTGGCCAGACAAACACGCAGAGCAGGCATGTGGAGCGAGCGTGGAAACGGATTCAGGAAGGGGCGAATTCGTTCTGAGTTATGCTAGCCAGCCAGCTTCATTCGCGGACAGTAGGTTTCTGATGGTAGTCCGATGACGTTGACGAACCCTCAGGAACTTTTCAGCAACAAACGCCGTAACCCATCTCGGAGAAAACCCGATCGTCATGGAACTGCGCATTGAGCATCTCTCCAAGCGTTATCCAAACGGCACGCAGGCCTTGCAGGATGTCAGCCTGAACATTCCCCTCGGCATGTTCGGACTGCTGGGGCCGAATGGCGCGGGCAAGTCCACACTGATGCGTACGCTCGCGACCTTGCAGGAAGCGGACAGTGGGCGGGCGCAGATCGGAGAGATCGACGTTCTCCGGGAAAAGGATGCGGTGCGCCGCGTGCTCGGCTACTTGCCGCAGGAATTCGGCTTGTATCCGAAAGTTTCCGCCACCGACCTGCTGACGCACTTTGCAACTTTGAAAGGAATTGTGGATGTCAGGGAGCGGCGGAAGGTAGTTGAGTCCCTGTTGCAGCAGACCAACCTCTACGAGCATCGCCGCAAAGCGCTGGGAACTTTTTCCGGCGGGATGAAACAAAGATTCGGCATTGCGCAGGCGTTGCTGGGGAATCCACGGCTGATCATCGTGGACGAGCCTACGGCGGGACTGGATCCCGAGGAGCGCGTGCGCTTTCACAATTTGCTGAGCGCAATCGGGCAAGACATCATCGTGATCCTGTCGACGCACATCGTGTCCGATGTGAGCGACCTCTGCCAGGCCATGGCCATCATCCACCAGGGACGGGTGCGGGTGGCGGGCAATCCTTTGGAACTTGTCGCCGGATTGAAAGGCAAAGTGTGGCGTAAGTCCGTGGCGCACGGCGAAGTGGAGAGTTACCGGCAGAAATTCCAGGTGATCTCGATGCGCCTGTTCGCCGGGCAGACGGTTGTGCATGTGCTTAGCGAGCAAGCTCCGGAAGCGGGCTTCGAAGCTAGTGAGCCCGATTTGGAAGACCTGTATTTTGCGACCATCAAGGGCTACGCGCACCGTCCTGCGGGCACGGTGAACTGATCCCATGGCCGGAACGATAGCGGCATTCGAATTTCGCCGGCGACTGCGCCAGATTTCGACCTACGTTTATTTCCTGGTGTTCTTTGGGCTGGGCTTCCTGTTCGTGCTCATGTCGGGTGGAGGCCTGTCGGGGGCAACTGTTGATTTCGGCACCGGTGGCAAGGTGCTGGTGACTTCGCCGTTCGCGCTTGTCATCATCATCATGTACGTGAGCTTCTTCGGCCTGATCGTCACGGCCGCGCTGGCCGGGCAAGCCACGTATCAGGATATCGACCACCAGACGACGGCCTTCTTCTACACCGCTCCCATCACCAAGTTCGACTACCTTGCCGGGCGATTTGTGGGGTCGCTGGCGGTGCAGGTGGTGATCTTCGCGAGCGTGGGGCTAGGTGCCTGGGCGGGCACACACATGCCATCGCTCGATGCGGCGCGAGTCGGTCCGCAGAGCCCACTCTCTTACGTTCTGCCTTATGTGACGCTGGTGCTGCCGAACCTGATCTTCACATCGGCGATTTTTTTCGCGCTGGCTGCCCTGGGGCGAAGGATGTTGCCGGTCTATACGGGTAGCGTTTTGTTGCTGGTCGGATATTTCGTGGCAAACCAGCTCTCCGCGGACCTCACAACTACAGCGTTCGCCGCCATAGTGGATCCGTTCGGGGGAAACGCGGTCGGCCGTCTCACGCAGTACTGGACCCCGTTTCAGCGCAACGCGCAGTTCGTCCCGTTCACTGGCGTGTTGCTGTGGAACCGGATTCTTTGGCTGGGCATTGCGGGAGCAGTGCTTGCGCTTACCTATGCGCGGTTTTCATTTTCCTATGCCGCCGGTCCGGCGCGGAAGAAGCAACCCGCGACTGCGGATGAATCCCTGATCGTCGTCACGCACGAACGGACCATCGTCCATCCGGTCTTCAGCTTGGGCGATTCGGTCCGCGAGCTTTTTTCTCTCACCCGTCTGCAGTTTGCCGAGACTGTGAAGAATGTTTTCTTCGCCGTGCTGGTGTTGGCCGGAGCGCTGCTCGACATCATGACCGCGGTGGGCATCAACAGCCCGTTTTCTACACCGGTGTATCCCGTCACCTGGCGGATGCTGGAGTTGGGGGGAGGCGGGTTCTCGCTGTTTATCCTGGCGATCGTTACTTTCTACTCGGGCGAACTGGTGTGGCGGGAACGCGATGCGCAGATCAACCAGATCGTGGACGCGTTGCCGGTGCGCCGCTGGGTGCTGTTCGGCAGCAAATTGCTTGCGCTCATGCTGGTCCAGGTCCTGCTGGTGATTATGGTGATGGTGTGCGGACTGATTGTGCAGCTCAGCCATGGCTATCACCACTTTGAGTTTGGACTCTATTTCACCGACCTGTTCGCGCATCGCCTGGTCACGTTCTGGATTCTGTGCGTAATCGCGATGCTGGTGCACACCATCGTCAATCACAAGTACCTTGGCCACTTTGTGATGGTGCTGTACTTCATCGCGGGCATCGCGCTGCCGCAGATGAATTTTCAGGATTACCTGTACCGTCTCGGCCAGTCACCCACGGTGATTTATTCCGATATGAACGGCTACGGCCACTTCGCCAAGCCACTGTTCTGGTTTCACCTGTACTGGGGACTGGGCGCGGTGCTGCTGGCGATCGTGACCAATCTTTTATGGGTGCGCGGGATCGAAACCAGTTGGAAGAACCGGCTGCAGTTGGCCCGCGCCCGCCTGTCGAGATACACGAAGCTGGTTTTGGCCGCCGCCGGCCTGCTCTTCGTTCTGGTCGGCGGATACATCTACTACAACACGCACATCCTCAACCCGCTGCTTACGACTTACAGGATCGACGAGGCGCGCGCTCAATATGAAATCCGGTACAAGCAATTCCAGCCGCTGGCGCAGCCTCGGATCACCGGCGTGCAAGTGGATGCGGAGCTTTATCCCGAGCGGCGTCTCGCGCTGTTGCGCGGAAGGGAGTGGCTGGAGAACAAGACCGATACGCCGATTGACCGCATTGCCATCACGATCTGGCCTGAGGATGTGGAGGTGATTCCCCGTCCGCATATTGAGGTGAAGAGGCTTCAGATCGAGGGCGGACAGACTGCGGTCATTGAAGATCCCGCGCTTGGTTTTTACGTGTATCGGCTGCCGCAGCCGCTTGCGCCTCACGGTCGCATCGCGCTCGACTTCGACCTGGCTTATCCCAACCCGGGATTCGTCAATGCGTTTCCGAATGGCGACATCGTAGCCAATGGCACTTTTCTAAACAGCAGCTATTTGCCTTTCATCGGATATTTTCAGGAAGTGCAACTGGTGGACGACAGCGCTCGGCGCCGCCACAAACTGCCAAAGTCACCGGGACTGCCGAAGCTTGAGGATGCTTCTGCCCGAGACACGAACTACGTCGCCACCGACGCCGACTGGGTGGATTTTGGGGGAACCGTCAGCACGAGCGCGGATCAGATCGCCATCATGCCCGGCTATCTGCAGAAAGAATGGACCGAGAACGGACGGCGTCACTTCGAGTACCGCGCCGACGCACCCATCATGGCCGGGATCTTCTCGATCAATTCGGCGCGTTACTCAGTCCGGCGCGATTCGTGGCAGAACGTGAACCTGGAGATTTACTACCAGCCGGGACACGAATTCGATCTGGACCGCATGATGCTGGGGATGAAGGCGTCGCTCGCATACTGCAGCGCGGCCTTCAGCCCATTTCAGTTTCGGCAGGTGCGCATCATCGAGTTTCCGCGCTACGCGACTTTCGCCGAATCGTTCCCGAACACGATTCCGTTTTCCGAAAACATCGGATTCATCACCTACGTTGATCCGAAGGAAAAGGATGCGATCAACCTGCCCTTCTTTGTGACCGCACACGAAGTGGCGCACCAGTGGTGGGGCCACCAGGTGGTCAGCGCAAACACGGAAGGCGCGACCGCCATCGTGGAAACGCTCGCGCAATACTCGGCTCTGATGATCATGAAGCACACCTACGGCGACGAGTCGATGAAGAAATTTCTGCGCAAGCAGCTGGATGCATATCTCCGTGGACGCGGCCAGGAACACAACGAGGAAAAACCCTTGAATCGTGTGGAGCCGAATCAGGGTTACGTGCATTACAGCAAGGGCGGCCAGGTAATGTATGCCCTGCAGGATTACATTGGCGAAGAGCGGGTGAACCGGGCTTTAGCGGCAATGGTGAAAGACTACGGACTGAAGGGTCCGCCTTATCCTACAGCGCTCGACTTGGTCGGCCACCTGCGCGCTGTGACGCCGCCGGAGTTTCAGTATCTCTACGAAGACTGGTTCGAAAACATTACCATCTTCGATAACCGCGCGGTCTCAGCAAGTTACGTGAAATCACCTGGCAGGAAATACGAGGTCCATATAGAGGTCGAGGCCAAGAAGTACCGCGCAGACGGTAAAGGACAGGAACATCTCATTCCATCAGGCGATCTTGTCGATATCGGCGTGCTTGATGGCGCGGGACACTACCTGTATCTGCAGAAGCACAAGCTGGAACGGGAGAAGCAGGAATTCACGGTGACGGTGGACGCGCTGCCCGGCCAGGCGGGAGTGGATCCGCTGATCAAGCTGATCGATCGAAATCCGGATGACAACGTGGTGAAGGTGGAGAAAAAGTAGAGGCGCGGCGAACGCCAAGCCGTTCCTTCAGCGCGTCTTGCGGCGAGACGAGGGCAAGCGCACAACAGCATACCGCAAAGCGGCACTTACACTTGCAATCGGTTGGGACAAGCACGCGGCATTGCGCGGATTTGAGCGGGCGGATTTTGGTCGCTTGCCCTACAATTGGACCGGGGCCCGGGAGCACCGTCCAGAAAAAATCTTTCGATCGCGCGCAACTTCGGCGCCCGCCGGGGGTTCCCGACTGCGTTTGACCCGCTGAGCGTGGTCCCATCCCCGCACTACTCACGATCCAGCCGGGAGACTGATTCTCAAAGGAGCATGTCCATGCCCCGTCTGACCCTAGCCGCGCTTCTAGCGGTATTGTTTCTTCCAGGTTGCAACAACACCCTGAATCCGTTCTGCGGAAGCGCCCGGCCGGTCCCGCTCATCGGCTCGCTCTCACCCAGCACCTTGGATTTCACGAAGGTGGAACAAGGCGCGGTCCTGACCGTAAAGGGTAGTAAGTTTGTGGCCGCGTCCCAGGTCATGATCAACGGCAAGCCGCTCAGTACCAGCGTACTGAGCGATGCGCAATTGAAAGTCACGCTCACGACCGGCGTGATTTCAGGACCCGGTGCGGTCAACGTGGTCGTTCACACTCCCAGCGGCGGTTCTGGCGATGTCGGATGTTCCAGCGGAGGTGATAGCACCGCGCTTGTGTTGATGGTCAACTGAGGGGGTTGGCTGAAAAACACAAGCGCTTACCCGACACTACGGGTACTCCGTTCAAGCCCGGCTTGAACGGAGTTTTTTTCTGGAATATGCGGCACTCTTCCCCCAGCAAAATACAGAGTCCCGCGCCGCGCACTCAGGCTGACAATGAAAGGGAAATCCTGGAAGTGTGCTTGATAACGACGTGCGCAGCGGTCTTAGTCCGCGGGCATGGTTGCAGCTTGCACCAGCGAACGCGCAACCGACGCGCGAGTAGCCGGATCGCGCTGCTCAATCCACTTCTTCAATGCGGGGATAGCGGCGCGGGTGGCAATTTCTCCCGCTTTGATCAGCGCGGTGGTGTGCACAAACGCGTCGTACTCGAAGCCATTTACGTCGGGCTCCACAATCAGGTCCGCGGCTTCCTTCCAGTGGGCTGCGCTCATGTCCTGGGCGATGGCGAAACACTGGCCAATCACGTCGAACAAGTGGCGCGGGGCAGTTCCGTTGGACCAGCGACCTTTCAAGTGCACCGCGAGCACGCGTTTCGCGCCCATGTCGACAAGCGGCCGCGTCGGCACGGCGTGCGCCAGCATGCCATCCACCAGCCAGCGTCCGCGAATATTCACGGGCAAAAACATTCCTGGATAGGCGCAACTCGCCCGCACCGGTTCGACCAAAGGGCCGGAATTGAATACCACGCCTTCCCCAGTACTGAGATCGGTGGCCGTCACGGCTAGCGGGATTCGCAATTCTTCGAACGATTTCACCTTGAGCATACTGTTCAGGAAGCCGATCATGCGCTGGTTGGTGGCGAAGCCGTGCCTGGAGAGCGTCCAGCGGGCGAATGTTTTGAAGCGCACACGACGGGCGATGACTTCAAGCTCCTCCAGCGTCACTCCGCTGCAGTAGGCGGCGCCGATCAAGGCGCCCACGCTGGTGCCGGCAATAAAATCGATGGGAATTTTTTCTTCTTCGAGAACCTTCAGAACGCCGATGTGCGCGATGCCCCGCGCAAACCCGCCACCCAGCGCAATTCCGATGCCGGGCATGGTGGACGTGGTTTCAGGCGTAGTGGAGAGGCGCGAGAGTTCGCGCCCAAAGGCCTGAACCGACCGGATAATTCGTTTCACCGACTTCACAGCGAGCCCCACATCCCGTTGCCGGGTAAAACAGCATCCCCACTAACCAGTAAGATGCCATTTCCCGGGGGTATGGTGCAGACCACTTTAGTGTTATCTTTCGTCACTTCCCGCGCGGGACGGGCGATTCGTGGGCCCCTGGACATAGAAACCAATCTCCCTGAGGCACTTAGGAGGATTGCGCATTGGGAAGGGCCAGCGATGAGTTTTCAAACCAGTGGCGGAGACTGGCATTTGCGCGGCGTGCTTGGGATAATGATGAACTACGCAACAGCGATTCGGTCTCCCTTTTGCCGGCCATGACGAACTTCTTTATTCCTGTTAACTTATCAGCGCATGGTACGCGAATTTTCGGCGGGCGGCGTGGTCCTCCGGCGCATGTCCGGCGAGTGGCAGGTCGCGGCCATTGAGCCACAAAAAGAAGGTTCCGAACCCGCCCGCGGCGTCCGCCGGGGAACCCGCAAAGTTGTTCTGGCGCTTCCGAAAGGTTTGGTCGACGAGGGCGAAAAGCCGGAGCAGACCGCCCTCCGCGAGGTGCGCGAAGAGACCGGCATCACCGCCAGCCTGATTACCAAGCTCACCGATATCCGATACGTGTACGTCCGCTCCTGGGGCGATGGGGAGCGCGTGTTCAAGATCGTCAGCTTTTACCTGCTGCGCTACGAATCCGGTCGCATCGACGACGTCACTCCTGCAATGCGGGTTGAAGTTCGGCGGGCGCTGTGGCTGCCGCTCGAAGAGGCGCCGAAGAAACTCGCTTACAACGGCGAGCGCCAGGTTGTGAAGAAGGCGCAGGAATATCTCAAATCTCATCCGGAGGTCTGACCTCAGAATGCCCATCACGCCGCACGTCGAGAAACACTTCACTGCCGGCCTGTTTGTTCGCGATGTTGTTATCGGCATGGCAGACGGCCTCACGGTGCCTTTCGCGCTGGCGGCAGGCCTTTCCGGGGCCGTGAGTTCCACGCGCCTTATCGTGATTGGCGGGGTTGCGGAAATTGCCGCCGGATCGATCGCCATGGGACTGGGGGGATATCTCGCGGCCAAGGGCGATGCCGAGCACTACGCCCAGGAGAAGTTGCGCGAGGAGCGCGAGATCGTCGAAATTCCGGAGGCCGAGAAGGCGGAAGTCGAGGAATTATTTGAGCAGTATGGATTGACCGAAGCCGAAGCCAAGCCGGTGGTCGAAGCCTTGAGCCACCGTCCGAAAGAGTGGGTGGATTTCATGATGCGGTTCGAACTTGGGCTGGAGGCGCCGGATCCCAAGCGTGCCGTCACCAGCGCGGCGACGATCGCCCTGTCGTACGTTGCGGGAGGATTCATTCCGCTGTCTCCTTACATTCTTTTGGGGAACGCGTGGCACGGGTTGCTGTGGTCGGCCGCGGTTACGCTGGCGGCGCTGGGGGTGTTCGGGTACCTGAAGGCGCGATTTACGGGCACCGCGCCCCTGCGGGGCGCGTCACAGACAATGGTGATCGGTGGCCTTGCGGCGGGAGCCGCTTTTGTGATTGCGAAGATGATCTCGTGAGCCTTTAGTAAATCGATTTTTCTTGACATCCGGACCGCGCTAGCCTAACCTTAATCCAACTTAATAGGGCGCGTACCGATGCCATCCTCACCCCACATCTAATTCGGTACGCGCCTGTCGTGTTTTGGCCTCGAATCAATCCATTACAGAAATCCTACTTGCCGTCCGTAGAGGCTTTTGTACTTTCCAGCAGAGCTATCGCATTTTCCAATCGGGCGGGAGTCGGATGCACGTATCGTCTGGGAGATCACGATGCTGTTGTGTCCGGCCAATCGTTGAATCGTGAACGCATCGCAGCCCGACTCGCCTAGGCGCGTGCAGAACGTGTGCCGCGTCGAGTGCAGAACGCAGTCCCACGGCAAGCCCAGCTTGTCTCTGATCGCTGCGAACTGCTCTGACACCCAGTTGCGACCCATGCGGCGGCGACCGTCGAAAGATGTGCACACCCACGGAGTCGCAGGCTTTGCTAATTTGCGACACTCACTCAGAACGCCAGCGGCGCGCGCCGTGAGTGGCAGGTATCGCTTCGCGTACCCGAATCGACTCTGCGACTCATCAGGGATACGACCACTCTGGCCGGCTGACGGGTGGTGCCAAAGCGCCATGTTCATGAAGGAACTCAGCGACGTCTTTGTTGCCTTGCCTCATCGCCAAGCGCAATGGAGTTGTGCCGTATAGACTCATTGCATTGATGTTGGCTCCATTAGCGAGGAGCAATTGTGCGATCTCTTTGTTGCCTCCTAACGCCGCTGCGTGAAGAGGCGTGAAACCTCCACCTGCTTTTGCGTTGACATCGGCCTTGCTCGCAACCAGCAGTTCTGCGACTTGCTTGTAGCCGTGTGCGGCGGCGACGTACAGAGGAGTGATGCCATTGTCTGCCTGAGCATTGACATTGGCTTTCTGGGTCAAAAGTAAGTCCGCAACCTCCCGCTGGTTATTCCACACCGCGTTGTACAACGGCGTAGTTCCCCTATGCCCTCGGGCATTGACATCGGCGCCGTTGGCAAGCAGCACCGCCGCTACGTCCCCCCGGCCGTATAAAGCGGCCCAATGCAACGGCGTGTCCCCATTGCTGTCTCTGCGAGAAAGCAGACCGGGGTTGACTCTAAGTAGCGCCTGCACTCTCACAATGTCTCCCCGACCAGACGCGGCGCAGAGGTCGTTGACCCTGTTGTCGTTCTTGTAGCAGGAAGGAGCTATGCAAACCCAGAAGATGGTGAACCCTGCGAGGAGAATCCGGGACACTTGGCCCCTGCTGAAGCGGGTCATAAAACGAGAAGGTTACGCGACTATCTTACCTTCAATTGAGAATCAGAGCCTTGTGAAACAGCGATCTAGCGGGTCAATTGGCAACATCCCCATTACGCTCAAAACGCCCCAACGCAGGAGGGGCGAAGAAACGGCGCAAACTTGCGCTATCGCCTGATTTCTTCAACAATCCTGCGTATCATATTCCGCGACGGGGAAAGGAGGCTCCATGAGCATTGCGTATCTGGTGATTACAATCCTCCTCGCGGCGATAGTGACGTTTTCCGGCATTGGAAAGATTCGCCGCGATCCGCATATCGTGAAGGTCATTCACGAAGTCATTGGCGTACCGTTGAAGTACTTTCCGCTTCTCGCAGCTTGTGAGTTTGCTGGCGCCTTAGGCATACTTCTTGGTATCTGGTGGCCTCTCCTCGGTGTGGCGGCAGGCATCGGCCTCGTCATCTACTTTGTGGGCGCATCTGTGTCGCATCTGCGTGTAGGCGATGTCAAGGGCATTGGACCCGCTGCATTCATTTTGGTGGTCGCGGCAGCAGCACTTGCCCTGCGCATCCTGACATACAAGCTGCATTCTGCTGGATAGTTGTCAAAAAACCATCTCTAACAATGTCGGCGGTGTCAAGATGTTTTCAAGCACACTGCGGCATTCGCTCCAAGCCGAGCGCCATTTCGCTCTAGTTGAGATTTGCCAGGCCAACCTTAGGCTCGCGTCTAATCGTTGCGGGTCAGGCACTCAGTCCGACCCAACCATCTCTTCGATCACTTATCGCGATCATGATTACTTCTTCGAACTCCCCGGTGAAGGGGAGCGGGATGCCCAATCATTACGGCGGTGATTTACTGCACACCATGGGGATTTCCGGGCTCTCCCGCGTGCGAACCGAGCTGTTGCATCTGTTGGTAGTCCCAGCCGCGACGCCACATCCAGTACAACTCGACCGCCAGCTTGCGGGCCATCGCGACCTTGGCGATCTTACGTCCGCGCCGCATGGCCAGGTGAAAGAACTGGCTGCGCCATTGCGGATCGCTGCGCACCGTGACCTGCGCGGCTTCCACCAGCAAGAAACGCAATAGAACGTTGCCCTGCTTGCTGATGTGGCCCAGTCGTCGCCGGTCTCCGCTGGACTCTTCCGACGGCACCAGCCCGACGTAGCTGGCAATCTGCTTGGCGCAGGCAAAACGATCGGGCGTTCCAATCACTAACTCGAACGCCAGCGCGGTCAGCGGGCCCACTCCGGGATGCGTGCTCAGTTGCCGCGTCACGGGCCGTCGCTCCACGATCTGCTCCAGCTTTCCGTTCAGTTCCTGGATCTTCGGCGTGAGCCGGTCGAGTAGGTCGAGCAGGTCTTGCCGGCGTCGACTCGCCCAGCGGCGCCAGCGACAACCCTTCCAGTTCCGCCCGGCCCGCCGGACGCCACAACGCTTTCTTACGGCGCAGCCCCTCGTTGAGCGCCACCACGTGCAACTGGTTCATGACGCGCGTGCGCATCTGCACCAGCCGGTGGCGATGCCACAGCAGTTGCCGCAGATCGCGATTCTCCGCGTCCGGTACCCAGATCCGCGGGAAGCGATCTTCCAGCAACAGCCGCAGCAACAACTGCGCGTCCTGGCGATCGGTCTTCTGCTTGCGTACTCGTTTGGTGCGGATCGCGGCGGCATCGCCGATCCACAACTCAAACTGCAACTCGTTCAGCAAACGCTCGAACCAGCGCGCATGCCCACTGGCTTCCATGCCCACCCGCACGGTCACGGCGCGCTGGCTGAGTTCGCGGTAGAACTGCTCGGCTTGTTCCTTGTGTTCCAGGCGTGCTTCGCTCAGTTCGCCCGTGTCGGTGTTTACGTACGCAATTTGCTGGAAGCCCGGGTGATAATCACATCCTATAATGATCATGTTCGGCTCCTTTCTCCCGAGCCTTCTTGGTTGGCTTTCGCACCACCAACTTTACTCGGGCCGGGGAGCCGACATTGTTATGGAATCATTACGCTCACAGTCAATCCGCGATACGCCTCAAGGTGCTCCGATGGGCCGCCAATGCGTGGCGTTGGGCATCCGGTCAGCCATCGAAAACAGCATAGGCTTTTGTAGAGGCACTGCGTCGCTTCTAGCTCGACCTCCCGAAACCACTGTCTACACTCTAATGGACTCAAAGACTTGCATGTATGGAATAACATTTGCTGGCGTCATGCGACGCAACATCTAATTCGGTACGCGCCTGTCGTGTTTTTGGGCGACCCTTCCGCGAACCAGCTTAGTCATTCCGAAAACCTTGCCGGCCGTGCTAACTACGAAGGTGCTCCGAATCGGTACACATCGGTTCCGCTGGACGGCCGTGCTGCTAGCGCTGCTTTCGCCACTATCCTTTTCAAAATCTAAAATTGCTCCTCCCGCCGACTCTGACTATGTGTTCGCGCTGGGCGCTGCCAACGATTTTCTTCATGCATGGCAAACCCAGGACCGTGAGGCGGGAATCCTGCTGCTCACCGATCGCTTAAAACAACGCTCTTCGGAAGACGCGCTGCTGGACTTCTTCTCTGGCAAGGCGTGCCGGGGTCAGAGCTTCGAGATTGCGCGCGGCAAGAAGCTGGCTCCGGGGCGCTACCGGTTTCCCGTCTCGCTCTTCCAGCAGCCCGCGAGTGGAGGGGTCAAGTGGATCCGGCCGCAGACGTCGAGCCTGGTGGTGGTGAGGACGGGTGTCAGCGAGTGGTCCATCGACAAGCTGCCGTAAATTCCCGCTGGCCCCGGACCAGCGATTGCGGCGTATGTCCTTCAGATCGAGGTCTTGGCGTTATCACAGTCGAGCACTACCCGGTTCCTTTAGAATGATTCCCTTCGAAGAACTGAAATCAACGCTTGAAGGTAAACAACGCGTTGCCCATCTGGACGATGTACACACGCGCCGGCTCGCACGGCGCTGGAGTTATGACCAATGAAACGCATTCATAAAGTTGCCATCCTCGGAGCCGGGACGATGGGCTCCCGCATCGCCGCTCATTTTGCAAATGCCGGCGTACCCAGTTATCTGTTCGATATCGTTCCGCCGGACGCCGATGGCCCGGCCCGCAACAAGATCGCCGCAGCCGGGCTGGACGCTGCCAGAAAATCCAAGCCTGCCGCTTTCTTCGAACCTTCGCTGGCGAAGCTGGTCACGGTGGGGAATTTCGAAGACGACCTCAAGAAACTCGGCGAGGTGGATTGGATTATTGAAGCCGTGGTCGAGAACCTGGAGATCAAGCGCAGCTTACTGCGAAAAGTTGATGGCGTGCGGAAGCCCGGGACCTTGATCACGACCAATACCAGCGGGCTGCCGGTAGGGAAGATTGCGGAAGGATTCCCGGAAGATTTCCGGCGCTCGTGGTTTGGCACGCACTTTTTCAATCCGCCGCGCTACATGCGCCTGCTGGAATTGATCCCCACCCCGGACACCGATCGCGCGCTGCTGGAGGCGGTTGCGTGGTTCAGCGATGTGAGGCTCGGCAAGGGCGTGGTTTACGCGAAGGATACGCCCAACTTTATTGGGAACCGCATCGGAACGTTCTCGGTGTTGAACGTGATGCGGCTGATGCAGGAGATGGATCTCACGATTGAAGACGTGGATGCCCTTACGGGAGCTCCGGTGGGCTGGCCCAAGTCGGCGACCTTCCGGACCATCGACCTGGTGGGTCTCGACATTCTCGGGCACGTCGTCGGCAACATGACCACGAATGTGCGCGACGAACGCAGTGAACTCAAGATTCCCGATTTCTATCAGCAGATGCTGGACCGCAAGCTGCTGGGCGACAAGACCAAAGGCGGGTTTTACAAGAAGACCAGAGGGCATGACGGGAAGGAAGAACGGCTCGCGCTCGACTGGAAAACGCTGGAATATCATCCGCGGCACAGACCCAAATTTCCTGCGCTTGAGATGGCAAAAAATGTCGATGAGACGGGTGCGCGCTTGCGCATGCTGCTTGGGCTTGAGGGAGCCCCGCAGAAAGACGACAAAGCGGGAATGTTTCTATGGGCTGCGCTATCGGATCTTTGGACTTATGCTGCCAATCGCATTCCCGAAATTTCTGACACGGTAGTGGAAATCGATCGCGCGATGAAGCTTGGCTTTAACTGGGAAATGGGACCGTTCGAGCTGTGGGACGCGGCCGGCGTGGATGCCACCGTCGCGCGCATGAAAAAAACAGGCAAGCCGATTGCCGCCAACGTTGAGAAGCTGCTTGGATCGGGCAAGAAATGCTGGTACGAAGACAATCCGGCCACTGCCTCCGGAAAATCGTTCTTCGATCTGGCGAGTGGCAACTGGAAGCCGGTGACGGTTCCCGAAGGCGTGTGGTCGGTGACGGTCGCGAAAAAATCCAACGGCGTGGTGAAGAAGAATTCTGGGGCTTCGCTTGTCGATCTGGGCGACGGGGTAGGCTGCATCGAGTTTCACTCCAAGATGAATTCGCTGGGCGCCGACATCATCCAGTTGATCACGCAAACCTTGAAGCCGGGTGGACCGGGCGACGCGTTCGATGCTTTCGTCATTACCAACGACGCGACGAACTTCTCCGTCGGCGCGAACCTGATGCTGCTACTGATGGCCGTTCAGGAAGAAGAGTGGGACGACGTCGACATGGTGATCCGGCAGTTCCAGGGGATGACGCAGGCGATCAAGTTTTCGCCGAAGCCAGTGGTGGTCGGAGCCTTTGGACTCACACTTGGAGGTGGAACGGAAATCTCGCTGCACGCTCCGGCACGCCAGCCCCACGCCGAACTCTATACCGGGCTGGTCGAGGTTGGAGTGGGCTTGCTGCCGGGCGGCGGAGGGTGCAAGGAGATGCTTCTGCGCGCCCTGGAAAGCGCTCACTTCCATCAGGCCGGATGGTCGCGGCGAGTCGGTCGAGTTGCTGGAGGCGATGAAGCGGGCTTTCGAAACGATTGCGATGGCGAAAGTGGCGACTTCGGCGCACGAGGCACGGGGGCTGGGATTTCTCTCCGACTCCGACAACATCAGCATGAACCGCGAACGCGTGCTGTTCGACGCCAAAGCGCGGGCATTAGAACTCTCGCGAGGCGGCTACGAGGCTCCCGTGATGCGCATGGACCTGCCCGCGCCCGGTGAGAATATTCTGGCGACGCTGAAGATGGGTGTCTACCTCATGCGGCAAGGCGAATACATAAGCGACCATGAAGTGAAAATCGGGAATAAAGTCGCCGAGGTTCTCTGCGGCGGCAACGTCACGCCCGGAACGCCGGTGAGTGAGCAGTACATTCTTGATCTTGAGCGCGAGGCCTTCAAGTCTTTGTGCGGTGAGAAGAAGACGCAGGAACGGATTCAGTACACGTTGAAGACCGGGAAGACACTCAGGAATTGATGGGAAATGGGGCCGCTGATGTAAGCGAGGGATTCTTAGCAGCCGATTTCTCGCTTCGCTCGAAATGGGTGGTCAAGGAACGGTGATTCCTGTAATCCCAGAATTCCCTGTGGTGAAAGAAGGTTCGGGAAAACAAAACGGGCGGCGCGAGCGCCGCCCGTGATTCGTGGATGGCCAGTTTAGTGACGGCTGGGTGGTGCTGACGTGTGTCCGCCACTGCCAGTGCTCATGCGACCGGCACCAGTATTCATGTGGCTGCCGCCGGTGCTCGGCCGGCTAGCGCCCGTGGTTGGCCGGTTGCTGCCGGTGCTCGCGCGGTTGCCGCCCATGCCGGGCGCCGACATGCTGGGCGCCGGCGGTGGAGTCGCGCGAACGGTCGCGGAGCCATTGGTTTGCACCTGGCGCGCAACTTTACTTAGATTATTCACCGAACCCCGAGGAACCCCCAAGCCTGCTGTGTCGCCGCGCACAACCAGACGGTTCGGGGTCGTGCTCGAGAATACCGGGCGTCCCACCGCAACCGTAGCCGTGCCGCGCACCGGAGGCGCGGGCGGTTTAAAGCGCACCGGAGGATTCGTTACCGGGACGACGGTTGCCCATCCTCCGCCAAAACCACCGGGCGCCCACATCCAGCCGTAGCCCGGGACAAAGTTCCAGCTTCCGTAGCGATAGGGCATCCAGCCCCAGGGATAGGAAGACACCCAGGTGTAGCCGGCGCCGGGATAGAACATCCAGGAGCCGTCCATGAAAGGATCCCAGCCGACACCGGCGAAGAAGGGCTGCCACATCATGCCGTAGCCCGGGACGTTCGTGTAGCTACCGTAGTAGTTCAGGTCGCTCACGCCGTAGCTGTAGGGATAGTTGTTATACGACCCTTTGCTGGCGTAGGTCTGCTGATACTTCGCCTGCTGTTTTTCCCACGCGTCGTAGGGTTGTTCTTCGATGTTTTTCGCGAGCGTGGATTTGTTGCCATTGGTCAGGTCGAAGATGGCGGACCGGTTCTTGCTGACTTCCACCGGCCCGGAAAGGCCGTCGACCTTGAGGTTGCCGTTGAACACCGCGACCTCGGCGGTGGCTTCGGCAAGACTTACTCTGAAGCGCGCGGCTTCTTCCGGACGGACTTTCTCGTCCTTGAAAATCACCGTGAAGATGTTGTCCTTTTGCTTGGCGGTGTAATCGACGTAGGCCAATCCCTGTGTCAGGGTAATGGTCGAAACTTTTGCGCCGGAATCCTGCAAGCTGAGGGCAGCGAATTCGATTTTCGTGTTGGGCGTGATACGCACCGTGCTGCCGTCTTCGAATTCGACTTCACCCCGGCCGTCGGCCTTGGCGGCCAACTTCATGCCCTCGACCAGCGGCATGTTGACGGTTGCCTTTTCGTAGCCTTGCCCGGTATTGCGATCGATTTGGACCGCGCCCTGGATTTCACTGAGCCGGACAATGCGCACGTGCGACTCCGCCATGGCGGCGGTCGCGGCCAACGCACAAATCAGCCCAACACCCAGAGCAAGCGACGTGCCCAAGCTGCGCTTCAACATAAACTGTCTCCTGGAGACTCTTTGCCTTACCTCATTAGAACATGGGTGGTCGGGTTTTAGTTGCTAGAGAGCTGTAATTTCAGGAGGTTGAGGCAGGCGAAGCCGAAGATAGGAATTTCCACGGTTTCGGAGAGGTCAGGGCAAGCCATTCAAATCAAGATGGATACGTCAGAAACCACCAGCCGCGGTCATGCTGGCGCCGTTCAGCAATCTCTGGGCGCGCATCCGTGTCACGTTCAGCACACTGTGGTCGGCGACGATGCTCTGCAGGATGGGAGCCACGGCCTGGATTTCATCCAGACTCCTGGATTTGGCCATTTCTTCCATGCGTTTCAGTTCTTCCTCGAGCGCGAGCTTCTGATGGTGATGGTAGAACTCCAGCCGGCGACCGAACTCCAGGGTTGCGGAGATATTCTGAAAGATGGCGGTGAGCTGCTGCACGGCGGGATTGGGAGAGTAATTGTAGGTGGCTTCGGTTTTCTGGGCGCCTTCGGAATACTTCAAGACCTTGACTCCGGTGGAGGCGAGTCGCTTGTTGCCGGAGTCGACCTTGCCTTCAAAGTATTTCGCCTTGGCGGCCAAGTCGAAAATCTTCTTGCAGGTTTCGGGCGACATGGTGAAGTCATTGTGAAAAGAGTCGCCGGGATCGGATTGGGGAGTGAGCTTTCCGGTTGAATCGTAGCTGGCGTGGCGGTCGGAGGAAACAGTGACGACGTAGTGGTCGGGAATGGATTCGGGGAAATCCAGCGAGAACGAGACGGTCGCGGGTTGGGTTTGGGATACGGCGGTAGTGGCCAGAATTAGTAACGTGCGGGCGAGACGGACGAACATATTCATAGGGTCTCGACGATTCTAAGGCTTTCGAGAGTGCGGCGCAGCAGGGGATTTGTGGGGCCGGGCGGAAAATCTTAAATCGCAGAGGGCGCAGAGAACTGCCGCAGAGGACGCAGAGGTGAGGCGTAGCAAATCCGGCCACAAAAGGTGCTCCCCCTGCTGAATCCTCAGCTCGAATCTAGAACCTGCGCGGCTTGCTTCAAGCTTAGCGACGGGCGGCGGTCTGGCGCTGCAGTGTGGCGCAGGTGTGCAGGTGACAGATGGCGATGGCGAGGGCGTCGGATGCGTCGGAGGGCTGGGGAGGCTCGGTGAGTTCGAGCAGGCGGGTCACCATGTGCTGGACTTGCTGCTTCTCGGCGCGGCCGTAGCCCACTACGGCTGATTTGATGGAGAGCGGCGCGTACTCGGCGACTTCGAGGCCAGCGGCAGCGGCGGCCAGCATGGCGACGCCGCGGACCTGCCCGAGTTTGAGGGCGGACTTCGCGTTAAGTGCGTAGAAAACGTCTTCGATGGCGACCTGGTCGGGCTGGTGTTCGTGGATGAGTTGCTCGAGCCGGGAGTAAATGCAGCTGAGGCGGGTTGGCAGCGGATCGCGCGTGGAGAGCTTTATGGCGCCGCAGGTCAGGTAATGGAGGCGACCTGAGGATGCGAGCTCGACGACTCCGAAGCCGGTATATTCGGTGCCGCAGTCGATGCCGAGAACGCGCATGGAGTCAGTGTAGCGGTTGTTCGGCATGCGAACCAGTCTTCAGTGGAGCACGTGACTATTCATGTCATGTCATGCGAGGCTCTGGGTTCCCTAGCAGCAGCGCGGGCGCCGTTCGCGTTGGGTTTGCATCTCGCGAAGGAAGTCGGCGTAGGCTTGCGGCGAAGTCGCGATCTGGCGTCGCGTGAGGAAGCGGGCGTAAGCGGACTCATCGAAGATTTCCCGGAGCGTTGAAAGAACCAGGGCAAAGGCATTTCGGAACATTTTCCGCACGGGGATCTTCGATAGAGTCCTTGCTTTTGACTCCAGCGCTTTGGGCTTGGAGGGCGGAGCATCTTGACGCCGAGAACGAACCTCAGCGGCTGAAGCCGCGCCTTCCATTACACGTTTTTCGGCTGGGCTGAAGCCCAGCCCTTTCAAGACCGGAAATCTTGAGGCCTTCGACAATGTGGTTCGAGTCATCCCTGCTCCTCTGCGGCAAAGCGCGTGGGTACGAACGGGGACTCGCGCACCACTGGCTGCTTTCGTCCTGCGAGAATGCGAATCCATTCGGCGGCAGATTCGATCAGGATCATCGCGATCATCACGATCAGGATGCCGGTGACGGCTGCGTCGAGGCGGTCGTTGAAGATGAGGCGAGCCGTGGCAACTGGTGCAGATGCGCTTCCGGCGGCGGATGCAGCCAGTTGGCGGGCGTGGGCCAGAAATCCGATTCGCGGATTGGGATCGAAGATCTTGTAGTAGGACGCGGAAAACGTTACGGCGACCAGCCAGGACAGGGGCGCCAGGGTAACAGCCGCGTAGCGGGCGCGCCCCATCTTGATAATGATGGTGGTTGCGACGCACAGGGCGACCGTCGCCAGCAACTGGTTGGAAATTCCGAACAGCGGCCAGAGCGAATTAATGCCGCCCAAGGGATCCTTCACGCCTTGCCAGAGAAAATATCCCCATGCGCCGACGATGAGGGCGCTGTTCAGCAGGATGCTGGGATACCAACTGGTCCGGCCCAGCGGCTTCCAGACGTGGCCGAGCGCGTCCTGCACCATGAAGCGGCCCACGCGCGTGCCGGCATCGAGCACGGTCAGGATGAAGAGCGCTTCAAACATAATGGCGAAGTGGTACCAGATCGCCATCAGAGCCTGGCCTCCGATGCTGTGCGAAAAGATGTGGGCCATTCCAACAGCGAATGCAGGCGCGCCGCCGGTGCGATTGAAGAGCGTTTGTTCACCGACCGCCTGCGCGAGCGCTTGCATGTCGGCGGCAGTGACGGCGAATCCCCAGTTCGAGATTGTGCTGGTGGCAGCTTCGGGTAATTGGCCGACGATGCCGGCGGGACTGTTGATGGCGAAATAAGTTCCGGGCTGAAGGACACAGGCGGCGATCACGGCCATGATCGCGACCATCGATTCGCAGGCCATGGCGCCGTATCCGACCATGCGTGTTTCGGTCTCGCGAGCAATCAGTTTTGGCGTGGTGCCGCTGGCAATCAGGGAATGGAATCCGCTGATGGCGCCGCACGCGATGGTCACGAAGGCAAATGGAAACAAGCTTCCCGCGAAGACGGGCCCAGTCCCGTCGATGAAGCGGGTCATGGCGGGCATGTGCAGTGTGGGACGCAGCGCGATGATGCCGAGCGCAAGCATGGCGATGGTACCGAGTTTGACGAAAGTGCTCAGGTAGTCGCGAGGCGCGAGCAGAAGCCAGACAGGCATCGCGGAGGCGGCAAACCCGTAAATGATGATCAGAACGGCAAGCGTGGGCGCGCTCAGGGTGAAGTAGCGGCCGATGGATGGGGAGTGCGCCGCCCAGCCGCCGCCCCAGATCGCCAGCACTACCAGTAGGAATCCGAGGATGGAGGTTTCGAGCACCTTTCCTGGACGCAGGCGGCGCAGGTAAACACCCATCAGCAGCGCGATGGGGATGGTCATCGCGATGGTGAATGTTCCCCATGGGCTCGCTTTCAAGGCGTTGACCACAATCAGAGCGCAGACACCAAGCAGGATGACGATGATGCTGATTACGGCCACGTAGGCGACAAAACCGCCGAGGCGGCCGATTTCGTCTTTTGCCATTTCGGTGAGCGATTTGCCGTCGCGCCGCACCGAGAAAAGCAGGATCACGAAGTCCTGGACGCATCCGCCGAAGACCGCGCCGGCGAGAATCCACAGTGTGCCGGGGAGATAGCCAAACTGCGCGGCGAGCACTGGACCGACAAGTGGACCGGGACCCGCGATGGCTGCGAAATGGTGGCCGAAGACGACCCACTTGTTGGTGCGGACGAAGTCCCGTCCGTTTTCAAGGCGCTCGGCGGGGGTCGCGCGCAAGGCATCGAGCGTGAGCACTCGTGCTGCGATGAATTTGCTGTAGAACCGGTAGCCGATCGCGTAGCTGCACACTGCGGCCACCACCAACCACATCGCATTGATCTCTTCCCCGCGATGAAGGGCGATGGTCGCGACCGATAGCGCACCGGCGACGGCGACGGCTATCCACATGGCGACACGGGCAGTCTTGGGCATTGAATACCGATCTCCGAAATGGGTGTCAGGCCAAGGGGCCGGCTTGCAGCCCGCAGTATTGTGGCGAATATGAGGCGACGTTGCAAATTCGGGGCAACGACTTCCGCTGGCGAAAAACTTCCTCCGGCAAACACCGTCTGCGATCATCGACACGCGCTTCCGTGACCGGACGCCCGGTATCTGGCCGCCAGGGGGTAGCGTTTGAAGGCCGCATAGAATCAGGGTTTTCGCTTCCAACAAAGTGGAGTGTGATTAATGGTAATCTTTTATGGTTTGGGTCAGGTTCGGCATCCGGCGGTCCTTCTGTGTAGACAGAGCGACACCGCGGTGAACATCCCGAACGAGATTCCATCCCTTATAGGAGGAGCACGCAATGAAGATCGGCATGTTAACTGGCGGCGGCGATTGCCCAGGGTTGAACGCGGTTATCCGGGCGGTGGTCCGCAAGGGGACCTTTCACCACCAGGATGAATTTGTCGGCTTCATGGAAGGCTGGCGGGGGCTGATGGAAAACAAGACCATGCCGCTCGATCTGGAAACAGTGGGCGGAATTCTGCCTCGCGGTGGGACAATTCTGCGGACGTCGCGCACCAATCCCGCGAAGCGCGAGGGCGGACTACAAACCTGCGCTGACAATCTGAAGAAGAATGGATGCGAGGCTCTGATCGCCATTGGGGGCGACGATACGCTTTCGGTCGCGCAGAAATTATTTCAGAATGGCGTGAAGGTGGTGGGCGTGCCCAAGACGATCGACAACGATCTGGCCGGCACGGATTTTACTTTTGGTTTCGACACGGCCGTCAACGTGGCCACAGGCGCGATCGACCGGGTACACACTACGGCCGAGGCGCACAATCGCGTGATCGTGGTGGAAGTCATGGGACGCGACTCGGGCTGGATCGCCGTATATAGCGGGGTGGCGGGCGGCGCGGATGTGATCCTGATCCCCGAAGTTCCCTTCGACATCGACAAAGTGGCCGAACTGATTCGCCAGCGGCACGCGCGCGGGCGGTATTTCAGCATCGTGGTGGCAGCGGAGGGAGCAAAGTTCGCCGCTTCGAGCGGACCGGAGCTGGTACTGCAGGCCATGAGCAAAGACGAATTTGGGCATGAGCGGCTAGGCGGAATCGGAAATGCCCTGGCGCGCGAAATCGAAAAACGCACCGGCTTCGAGACCCGATCGGTGGTCCTGGGGCACATTCAGCGCGGTGGTTCGCCCAGTTCCTTCGATCGCGTGCTGGCCACTCGATACGGGTTAGGCGCCATCGACATGGTGCACCGCGGGGAATGGGGCCGCATGGCTGCGATTCGCGGGAATAAGATCGCGTCGGTGCCATTGGCAGATGCGATTGCAAGCAATCGCAAAGTGGATCCCGAACTGATTGAAGTGGCGAACGGCATCCTTGACAAGCTCATGAAGGAAAACGAACCGGCCATGCAGTAGTAAGCAACTTTTGCCACTGGGCCAATCGGAGTTTCATTTTGTGCGCGGACTCATCTTTCGCCCCGCGCATTCCGTTTGGTGTCGTTCTCCGGCCTCTCGATACTCACGGTCTTCTATTGCGGCAATTGCGACACCGGTTTCCCTTACCACAAAGCCTGGCGACCTCGCCAAGTTCAGCATTCCCGGCTATTTCCGGCCTTGTCCGAAAACACCCTGGGGAGTGATGCAGATCACGGGAGGCGTGGACGTAGAGGATCCATAATCAAGCAGAGCCAGGCCCAAGGTTTCGGACCTGTAAGAAGGAGGGCGACCAATGAAAACCTGGCGCATCGGCCTGCTTTTTCTGATTGTCATGGTGGCGGCCACGATCTCGGCCGCGCAGAAACCAGCGAACGACTCGGTCCCCAAATATGACAAGTCCACGGAAGCCGTCTTCAAGGGCATCGTCGAGGAAGTGAAGGATCGCGAGTGCCCGGTTTCCGGGGGCATGGGCGCGCACTTGACCATGAAGCTGGCGGAGGGTGGAACCCTGGAAGTGCACCTGGCACTGACGAAGTTTGTAACCCAGTACGAACTCGTGTTTCACAAGGGCGATGTACTGGAGGTTACCGGCGTAAAAGTGAAATTTCAGGGCGTGGACACCATCTTGGCACGCAAGATCAAGCGAGGCGAGGACGAATTCCTGTTCCGCGACAATGACGGCAAGCCGCTCTGGTAGCGGTTGCCCGGAGCGTCAATTGAGTTCCCGCGTCCTGCCGGACGGCAGGAGTCAGCGGGCGAGCCGTTGAGCTGAAAGGTTCTGAGGGAGGATCTCTTACTATCCGGCGCCGCCCGCTTTCTTTGTCTTCTCCCAGACATTGGTCGATGCGGAATCTGAACCGGCGGTCCCGGCAGGTATTTTTTCTCGCGAAATCATCCCCCCAAACTGCACACGCTATGATGTCGGGTCATGAGCTCTGTCCCGGACAAAACGCGGCCCTGGGTAAACGCGCAACGGCTGTGTGCGCACGGATTGCTGCTGGCGGTGTGCCTGTGGGGAACGTATGCGTGGATCATGACATCTCCGGGTCTGGTTGGCCGGAACGGCCTGGTAAAGGGCGCGGACTTCCTTCACTTTTACACAGTGGGCACGCTGGCGCTGGAACGGCGGGGGGCGGAACTGTACGACATGGCGGCACAGTCGGCGCTGGCCGAACGGCGGGTTCCCCAAGCCGGCCGGCTGTTCTTCGTTGCGCTTTACGGGCCGCAAGTTTCGCTTTTGTTCGCGCCGCTGGCTGCGCTTCCCTACGCTGGGGCATTGGTTGCATGGCTGGTGGCGAATGCTGTTCTTTATGGTTTGTGTTGTTACCTGATCTGGAGACCGTGTACGAGCCTGCGTTCAGACGGAAGGCTCGTCTTGCTTTTGGGGCTGGCCTATCCGGCATTCTTCCATCTGATGGCGTGGGGCCAAACGTCGGCGTTGGCGCTGGCATGCCTCACGGCGGCTTACCTCGCATTGCGATCGGGAAAGACTTTTCTGGGAGGGCTTGCCGTTGGCTGCTTGATGGTCAAACCGCAATTGGGGTTGGCGGCGGCCTTCGTGTTCTTAGCAGCCCGGGAATGGAACGTGGTGTCCGGTGCCCTGCTGGCGGCGGTTGCCCAGTTGTCGATCGGATGGGCATACTACGGAACGTCCGTGATGCAGACCTATTTCGAACGCCTGCTGCATGTGCGGGAAGTGATGCCCCAACTGGAGCCGCGGCTCTACCAGATGCACTCTCTGCGCGCGTTCTGGAAGCTATTGATTCCTTCGTCGCAGGCGGCATTCTGGATCTACGCGATCAGTGCGGTTTTCGTTTTGTGGGTGACTCTCCGCTGCTGGAAGAGCGGAACTGATCTGCGGCTGCGATACTCCGCACTCCTGATCGCAACTGTGCTCGTGGCTCCGCATCTCACGGTCTACGACCTCGTAATCCTTGCGCCTGCATTTCTTTTGCTGGCTGACTGGGCGAAGGCTCACCCGTTGTCTCGGCCATGGCTTGGGCCTGTTCTGTATGCCTGCTACATTTTGCCGTTGGCCGGTCCGCTTGCCAGGTGGACACATGTGCAAGTGTCCGTTGTTGCGATGGCGTTGTTGTTGTGGATGATTTGCCGGGGGGAGAAAGACCCGTTGGGAAATGAACACCTCGCTGGCACGGCGGCTCGCAGCTACGCCGGCTGTTGAACTCCTAACAAGAATTGAAGCGCGCCCGGGAAGCGGGCGGCCCAGGCGGATTCGCTGTGCGTTCCGCCTTCGGCGACTTGCACGCGCAGTCGACGATCATCCAGGCCGCCGCGCCGCAGGATGCGCTCCAGTTCACGAACGTTCTCAACCGTCTGGCGGTCTTTTTCTTCGCGGCCGACTTCGTGCGTGCCGATGGCGAGAAATATCTTGTGCGGCCAGACGCGTGGTTGGCGCGCATCGCGCAAAATCTGCCGGTTCGAAACCCAGAGCGATGGGCTCTCGATCAGTACGCTTCCGAAAACTCCCGGCGTCGTCATCGCGACATACAGCGCGATCAGGCCGCCCAGCGATGAGCCACCCAGCAGGGTATTTTCCGGCCCTTTTGCTGTCCGGTAGTTCTGGGTCACAAAAGGCATGATCTCCTTAGTAAGGAACGACGAGTATTTGGCGCCTTGGGGACGCAAGACGACCGGGTTCAGGGACCGATAAGGCAAATATTCCTTGAGGCGCTCGCCGCCCGCGTTGTCGATGCCAACGAAGATCGTGGGAGGGATGACGCCGCCGCGGATCAGACGATCGGCCGTCTCGTCGACCTGCCATTCGATCTTGGTAAATGACGTCTCCGAATCAAACAGGTTCTGGCCGTCGTTGAGATAAAACACCGGATACCGCCGGCCGGAATTTTCGGGAAGATCGTAACCTGGGGGGACCCAGACGCGAACATTGCGACGGTTCCGAAAAATGTGGCTGTTGAATTCATGAATCCGGAGGTCCCCGATCACGGTCGAATTCGCATCGACAGGTTTCGCCACGAGCACTTGTTGGGAGAAATTTTCCATTGGTTGCTTGGATGGGTCCGCCGCTAGACGCGCCGCGCGCGGTTCACGGAGTGGAGAAACAAAATACAGGACAAGACTGCAATCGTGAAAATTGCGAACAAAGATGTGAGGCAAAGAATGCACCAAACTCCGAGAATGAATTTCTCGACGTAAGTGAGGTAGAGAGCAAAAGCGAGACCGGCCACCGAGCCCGCCAGCAATATGCCGGGCGTCTCTGCCTTCTCGCGGTAAAACGTCGCGAAGGCCAACAGGGCGACATAGCCCAGAATACCGATCAGGGCAACCGGCACTCCCGCGATGGTCGAATATTCACTCCGATTCACAATGTCGCAATTGAAAGTCTGCCCGAAGTCGCAATAGGACGTTTTAGATTTTCTGAAATGATGATCGAGCGACCACGACGACACGGCAATTCCGAGCAAGGCGAAGATCGCGATTGCCCGCAGCAGTCGCCGCGCAGTAACCGTCATTTCAGTGGACATCCGGTGCGCAGGCTCAAGTCATCGAGGGGGATCGCGCCCTCGACCCTTTCGCCCATGGGCGGAAATTGCCAGGTGGGAAAATGCTTGATGCCGGCGTCGGTGCAAACCTGCTGGATCTTCGAGGTGTCGCCCGGGATGCCGCATTCGATGTAGGGGACGTACTCGAACGAAGCGCTGAACATGGCTTTCTGGTCGGAGCAGTGCGGGCACCAATAGGCGCCGTACATCTTGACGTCGTGCTTAGCCAGGCAGCGCGCGAAGTCGTCGTGCTCGTGAACGCGCCGGTGATAGCCGACGTAGTAGGTCGCGCCCAGCGCCGCGGCAATGACCAGCCCGATGATGACCTTGCGCAGGAATGCAGGATCGCGTTCAGTCTGCGCTGCTTCCTCGGCCTGTCGTCGTTCTCTTCGTTGCTGAGACATGAAAGTTTTTATATCACGACCCGCAGAGCGGAAGGCAGCACGTCGAGTTTCTCAAGGTGCAAAGTTAGAGCCTCCCCGTCGACCATGACATCGACCGGGTTGTCGAGTTCGAAGTCAATGCGGCGGGCGGTGCGCCGCTCAGCCAGCGGGTGATTTACATGGGTGCCGTCGTAGAGGGTCGAAAGGTTGCGGATCAGCCCGACGCGCCCGATCGGCCCCCAGCGCACGTATTCGATCAGGCCGTCGTCAACCTCAGCGTTGGGAGCAATCATCATGGTACCGCCGGTGAACTTGCTGTTGTTGAACGTCAGAAACAGGCAGCGGCGCTTATCGGCAACAGCGTCGCCTTCGACGCGAAGTGGAAATGGGCGTCGGCGAAGTTGGGCGAGGCGCAGAAAGATCGAGAGAAAGTAGCCCGGCTCGCCCCATCCGGCGAACGTCCGGGAACGGGTGGCGTTCACGTCGGCGGCAAATCCGACGCTGAGCAGGTTGATGTAGTGGATGGTGCCTTGCTTGTGGCGCATGCGCATCACGTCGCAGGCGCGTGTGCGCTGCGCGAGCAAGGCTTGCATGGCGCCCTCGACGCCGTCCTTGGTGAAGTCGCGCAGGAAGGAATTGCCGGTGCCGAGCGGGAGAAATCCGAGCACGGGGGGTTCACCGCCCTGCGCTTCGGGGAAGACTCCGTTCACGATCTCGTAGGAGGTGCCATCCCCTCCCACGGCGAGGAAGCGGCGGTAACCGCGGGCATAGTGCTCACGCGCGATGCGAATGGCATCGCCGGGGCGTGCCGTTTCGAGGACATCGAGCTTGAGGCCGCCGGCGCGCAGGCGTTCGAGCGCGGGCCCCACGAGTTTGCGGCAGCGTCCGCCGCCAGCGGCGGGATTCACGACAGCAAGAAACGTGTCGTTCACAGCTGGACAACCGCCGCGCGCTCCGCGGATTTGCCGATTTCCTGGGCGAGGTCGGTGCGCTTGATTTTCAAGGACGCGGTGCGGGGGAAATCGCGATCCCAAACCAGGTAGCCGCCAATGCGTTTGAAATCGGCCAGGCGACGGTTGCGCTCGTTCATCTCGTCGATCAGGGCGGCGTCGATCTGTTGATTCTGGTCAAGACGCAAAACCATCACCAGCGACTCTTTTCCCAATTGTTTGGCGGGCCAGAGATAGTTGGCCGCAAACGCACAGAACTCTTTCACCGGCAAGCCGTCGAAAACGGACTCGATATCTTCGGGATATATGTTCTTGCCGCCTTCGGTCACGATCATGTTTTTCTTGCGGCCGAAGAGTTGCAGATGCCCGGTAAAGTCGAATCGGCCCAAGTCGCCAGTGAGCAGCCAGCCGTCGACGATGGTCTCGGCAGTGAGCTCCGGATCGTCGAGATAGTGCGACATGACGGTCTTACTGTGGACCGAGACCTCGCCGATGCCTTCGGAATCGGGACTCAGCACGCGCAATTCAACGCCGGGGAGCGGACGGCCTACGGTATCGGCTCGAAAGGGCTTGAAGTCATTCAGGGTGAGGGCGGTTCCGGCCTCGGTCAGGCCATAGCCGTTGGCGACGGGGATGCCAAGATCGTAAAAGAACTGTAGGGTCGAGGGCTCCATGAAGGCGCCGCCCGTGAAGAGGGCGAGAAGTTGTCCACCAAAAGCCTTGTGCACCTGTCCGAGCAGGCGGCGGCTCAGCTTCACGTTGGGACGGCGGCGGGTGAGAAGTTTATTGACCGCAATCATTCGGTCGAGCATGAAACGCTTGGCCTTGGGGAGTTCGTCGAACTTCGCCTTGAGGCCGCGTTCGAGGTTCTTAAGAACCATGGGCACGAGGCTCATGTAGCTGATGCGGTAACGCACGAACGCGTCGCGCACGTACTCCGGACGCAGCGTGCGCAGGTGGACTACACAGGCTCCGCAGACAAATGGCCCGATGAAGCCGACCATGAAGTCGATGGCATGATTGGTGGGCAGGATGCTCAGGTAGCGGACGCCGGGCCAGAAGGGGTACCAGGCGGTCAGCGAAGCGCACTGTTCAAGATAATTTTCGTGCGTGAGCACGCAGCCCTTCGGGCGGCCGCCGGTTCCCGACGAATAGACGATGCATGCCACGTCTTCGCGCTGACGCTCGATGAAAATGGGCTCGCCCTTGCGGTGGAAATCTTCCCAACGATAGGCACCGCCCAGATCCGCGCGCAGCGGAGCCTCGGTTACCAGAACCGTTTTGATCGTGTGCTTCTTGAAGTCGGGCGACTGCATGATGGCGCGCCACAGGTAATATTCAACGATCAAAAATTTTGCTTTGCAGTGGGCGAGCAGTTGCAGTTGTTCGGCAGCGGTGAGTTTGAAGTCCAGAGGCACCAGAACGCCGCCACAGAAAAAGATGGCATAGGCCGAGACCAGCCACTTGGACTGGTTGCTCATGATGATGGCGGCGCGATCACCCTCACGAAAATCGGCGTCCTGCAGGGCGCGGGTCAGCGGACGGGCAAGCTCCTTGAAGTCGGAATAGGTGAGACGGGTCTTTTCCCTGTCCCGATCGGCCTCGATCAGGCAAGTCTCGTTGGGCCAGAACTCGAGGGCATCGCGCAGTGCGGCCCCTAACGACGGATATTGGCGCAAATCCAGCATGAAATGACTATTTCACCACGGAGACACGGCAGCCCAGACTAGAGCGGTGTTAACCAAATCATTACCTGCGATTTCAGAGACGCGCGTAAATGCGTCCGGCTAGCGTACGGAAGTCTGTGACTCCCTGCAACTCGTAGTCGGGCAGCTCGACGTGGAAATGGTTCTCCAGCCGTGTGAGTAGATCGAGAGCCTGCAGGCTGTCGATGTTGAGGGTCTTGAAGAAATCCTCGTCGGGCTGCAGCTTTTCGCGCGAGACCTTGAAGTGCTTGGCGGCCAAATCCATGATTTCGTCCAGGGTTTTCTCTTCGGTTGGCATGATCCAGTCTTTCGATGAAATCTTCGGGCTGCCCGATTCAGGGCAGGTATGGTTGCAGATCCGTGCTCTCCACGAACTTGCGCAGTCCGGCTTCGACGGCAGGCTCGGCGAATAACTGGCAGAACAGGTCGATTTCCTGCTTCAACTCGTGGTGCGGGATCGGCTTGATGAACTTCTTGGCGGCGATGGCGGTGCGGCGATCGAATTTGCCGAGTTGCGCGGCGGTAGCGCGGGCAGCGCGCAGAGCTTCTCCTTCGGCGACCAGTTGGCTGACCAGGCCGATCGCATGCGCGCGGGTTGCGTTGATGCTGCGGCCCGTCAGGAGAAGATCGCGCACCACCGCATTACCAAGGTCGCGCTTCAGCCGCGGAATTCCGCCGAAGCCAGGAACCAGGCCGAGGCGCAGTTCGGGGAATGCGAAGCGCGCCATTTTGTCGGCGATGATGAGATCGCACACCAGCGCCAGTTCGAAGCCCCCGCCGAACGTCACTCCGTGGATGGCCGCAATCGTGGTCAGCGGCGCGGCATCGATGGTGTTCAGAACGCGATGGATGCGCTCCAGGAAGTCGCGCACGCCGGCAAGCGCCTGGGCTTTCTGCATTTCCTGCGAACGTTGATAGAGCTCGCGGAGGTCGGCCCCGGCACAGAATCCGGACTGCATGGTGCTGTGCACGATCAGGGCATGGGCATGCCGCGACATTCCGTCCAGCGACTGCGTGAACTTCTCCAGTTCTTCCAGCGAGAGGGATCCGATTTCGTTGCAGGGGCCACGGTGCAGCGCGAGTTCGATTACGCCGTTCGCGACTTCCCACGAGATTGCCTGGCCTTGAAATCGGTCTGCCATGTCTTTGATCGCGTTCAATGATTTTTCCGCCTAGACCGCGACCTTCACGCGGTACATCTCTTCGATTTCGTCGCGCAGATGGCGCGCGATCGCATCCCGCTTCAGTTTCCCATTCGCGGTGAGCAAGCCGTTCTCGATCGTAAATGCTTCCGGCCGAACGTGGAAGGCGCGGACCTGCTTGTAATGCGGGAAATGCGGATTCACCGTGTCAATCGCGGCTTGTGCCTGCCCCGTAGTCACGGCTCCGGTGATGATGGCCGAGAGATAGCCTTTGCCGTTGCCGACCAGCACGACCTGCGCCCCACCGGGCAAATGCTGCACCAGCTTTTCTTCGATGGGTTCAGGGGCGATGTTGTGTCCCGACCCCAGAATGATCAGATTCTTGATGCGGCCAACGATGCGCCAATTCCCGCCCGCGTCGACTTCGCCCTGATCGCCGGTGTGAAACCAGCCATCGCGCAAGGCCCTGGAAGTTTCCTCCGGGCGGTTCCAGTAACCGGGAAAAATATTCGGGCCGCGCACGACGATTTCTTCATTTTCCGCCAGCTTCATTTCGATGCCGGGAATCGCGGGTCCGACGCGACCGGCTTCGAAATCCTCGGGATCGTCGAGCGTGCAGATGGCGGTGGTCTCGGTGAGGCCATAGCTCTGCAGAACGGGAATGCCGAGCATCATAAAGAAGAGCTGGGTTTCGACGGCCAAGGGAGCGGAGCCGCAGATCAGAGCCCGCAGATTTCGGCCAATCATTTTTTTGCGGATGGTTGGAAAGATTGCCGAGTTCGCCAATGACAGCCAGAGGCGGTCGAGCGATTTCGATTTTCCCTCGTGCTTGCGTGTCCAGGCGGACTTGGCGCGGCTATAGATCGCCTGGACGAAGCCTCCGGCCTGCCACAGTTGCTCATCGACGGCGCGGCGCATGCGCTCGAGCAACGCGGGAACGTTCAGGAAATAGTCGGGAGCGACCGTGCGCATGTCTTGCGCGATTTCGCCCAGATCGGTGTTCATGGCAAGCAAACTTCCGCGCAACAGCGAAGTCAGCAACAGCATCCAGGATCCGGCAAAAACGAACGGCAAATAGTGGAAGACATGGTCCTGATCCTGCCGCGTGCCCATGAGCCGATCGAGTCGCCCATTGATGCACTTCAGCATGTGGGCGAGGTTGCCGGCGTTCAAGATGACGCCCTTGGCCTCGCCTGATGTTCCGGACGTGTAAATGATCGTGACCGGGTCGGAGTCGACGAGTTGTGGTTCGCGATCAGAGGAACGCGCTGCTGAGAAGATATCGTCGAAGACGTACTGCGGAGGCGCGCCCGGCCATTCGCGGACCAGACCATCCCGTAAGGTGGCATCGCCGCAGCAGACCAGCGACGGCGAGCAGTCTTTCATCATCGCGGCGAGTTCCGCAGGCGCCTGCCGGGCGTAGAGTGGGACGACGATCAGGCCTTCGGCCATGATAGCCAGGTCCATGGCCACCCAGCGGATACTGTTGTTGGCGTAAAGCGCGCAGCGATCTCCCTTGTGCAACCCTTGGGCAGCGAGGAAAGCACGTGCGCGCGAGACGTGTTCGAGGAGTTCCCTCCCCGACACGGCCGTGATGCGGCGGTCGCGGATCTCCTGCAGCACGGCGGTGTCGCCGGATTTTTGCAGGCTCGCGAAGATGTCTTGCAGAAAACTCATCGTTGAATCACGAATTCCCGGTTTGCTATGAACGTCCGCGGTTGAACCTAGCTGGCTACGGCGGGTGTTCGGTTCTCGACAGAAGTATCGACGCGTTCCACCAGTTCCCGCAAACCCCGATGCATCGGTGGTAAATAGTCTTCCCAACTCCACTCGCCGGTGCGAGTCGGGAAATCAGGGTAACGGCGCTGCACTTCTTCTTCGAAGTGAATTCCCATCCTTGCCATGAGCTTCAGATTCTTCACCACGGTCTTGCCGATGCCGGCGGCCACCGATTCTCCGTCGGTGTGGAGATGTTCCAATGATGCCAGCAGGCGTGGTTCCAGATCGGGATCGTCGACGTTCATGAGCAGATCCTGATGACCGCGCTCGCGCATGAGATTGCTGATGCGCTCGTCCATGGTGATTCCGCAGGACGGCAGCAGACCGGGCATGGAGGTCACAATGCCGTGATAGCGGGACGAGGCCATCAGGTGGCAGGCGCGCAGAATGCTAACGACCTGGTACATATCGTAATCATCGGAGCTGAGGACAGGCACGCCGCCCAGCTTCTCGGCGATCCTCCGCGCTGGCCTCGCGTCGAGGCGTTCGGTAGCCACCATTACGACGAACACATTGCGCTTCTGTCGAAAGGCTGCCACCGCATTGGCAATTCCGGTCAGATATGCCTCGTACTTCCTTTCGGCCTCCGGACCAGAATTGTGGAAGTAAACCGAGCGGTAGTGGCTGTCTTTGAACGCGCCGGTTGTCTTTCGCGCGACTAATTTCCCGACGGAAGCTTTTACCGGCCACTCGAAGGGATTAATTGGGCAGACCACCAGGACCCGGGTGCTTCCGTCCCAGCCAACTTCGCGAAGGACGCGCTCTCCGTATTCGGGAGGTAGCGGCTCGAACGTCCAGGCAGTATCGGTCCCGAGTTCAGCGGGTACGCCAAGTTCCCGCAGGAGCGTCCGGGATTCATCGTTGCGGGTGATGATCAGCGAATCCTTGCAGTAGCGCGCGCACATGCGCTCGACGAGCGGATCCATGTGGCCGGCCTCGGCGCCGTAGCCGACGGACAGCTTGTTCTGCACCGCTGCGATGCCGAGCGACCCGATCATCATGGTGGTAAGCGCATTGGCGAATTTGCTCTTGAACATGGAGCCTTCACAGGCCACCACGCCGTGATGCCTGGGGACTTCGCTTGACAGAAAGGGCGGGAAAATCTGCGGCAACAGCACCTGGCACGTGTCTTGGAAGTAGCCTTCGGAGCGCGCGAAGGTCTGGGTCATCACGCTGAAATCGACTTGATCGGCGCCGAGGATGTGGCGCAACTGGCGGAGCATTTCCTCGACGCGCACGTCTGAGCCCATGTTACGGGTACCGTTGTAACCCGCGAACAGGAGCTTCAGCTTTTCACCCGGGCGCCAACTCGTGCCCCCGCCCATCATCCACGATGCGCGCTTTGACTCGATGATGGCGCTGACCCACGCTTCCAGGACGAAGTCCATCATGCGGCGGATCCTCCCGCGCTGGCTGCAGGCCAGGGCTTGTAGGCATAGGTGAAGTTCGAATCGCGGCTGAACTTGAGGAGGCCGTAACTGTATTGCGAAAACGGCACCGGCTTGCGGCCCAGTTCGGTCGTAACCCGGGAATTATCGAAAACCGTGTTCCAAACTAAATACGGCATGAACACTTTCATCAGGGCAGCGCCGTGAGCGATCGATCCGCTGCGGTTGGCCAAGGTATTGACCACGCTCGAAAAGGGCTTTTCAAAAACCGGCAGGAACATGGGACTGCGTTTCTGCTGCGCCGCCGCCAGGGCGGTCGTGACTTCGCGAAATGTCTGCGACTCGCGTCCGGAGGACAGATGATAGGTGTCGTATTGCGGCTCGGCTTTCTGGTGCAGGGTTGCAATCGCATCGGCAACGAAATCGACGTTCACGATGTCGATCTTGTCGTGCGCACGAAACGGAAGCGCCTTCAGGCTGGCAAGGAAGACGAAGGCTTTCACCATGTCGAACTGCGTCGTTTCGGGATAGCGGCTGTCCCCAAGAACGATGCTGGGACGGAAGATGGTGATGGGAACATCGGGTAACAACTCGCGCACCATGTGCTCGCAGAATTTCTTCGTGCGGGCATAAGGATCGTAGTCCGATCGATTCCAATCGATGGAACGATCCTCGGTGACAACTTCGTTGCTGCGCTTTCCGGCCACGGCCACGGTGCTGACGTTACTGAACCGGCGCAGGCCGTGGTAGTAGTGAGAGTGCCGAGCCAACCGCAGAACCTCGAGTGTGCCTCGCAGGTTCACGTTCATGCAGCTCTTTTCGGACTTGCGGTTCAGCGAGGCGGCGCAGTGAACTACCGAATCCGTGGTGTGAATCAGGCGATCGTAGTCGTCACGATTCAGGCCAAACTGAGGCGAAGTCAAGTCTCCGGGAAAGACGCGGATGCGGGTCTGCAGGTGCTCGTAGAAGCGCGGAAAATCCATGTGTAGCTGGATGCCGTTCCAGAGGCGAAGCGCGCCTTCTTCCGCGTCCTTGCCGCGGACCAGCACGTTCAACGCCGCACCGTGCGAGTCCAGCAGATTCGCGGCGACATGCGCGCCGATGTAGCCCGTCGATCCGGTCAGGAATATCGCCACGTTGCCCCGTTGGTTCCAGTTTTCACAGTCTCGTCTTGCGTTGTTTTCTGTTCATCGATGGGTATGAGAGGACGAGGTGGGCGCACAGCCAGCGGCCGGCCTTCGATCAAAGGATAAGTCCAGCGTCGCAGGGCAGGAATATGGATGTCAATCCAGTAGGTCCACCAGTCCAGAGCACGGGTGTTGTAGCCGAAGTCGGCACGCTCCTCGGGCACCAACGCCAGAGATAGCTTCTCAATGTTGTCCGCGACAAAATCGTGCTCATTATGGAGGATGAAGGGCTCGAACAACTGAACCAGCTTGCCTACTTTCTCAAGGTTTCGTTCGGCGCGCGCGAGGGGCGTCTTTTTCAAAGGCAGCGGAGCCATGACGCGCTGGATCGATTTCACGATGGCCATCTGGGCGGGCGCGGACAAGCGGTTGTAGCGGGTCTTCGAAACCGGGATCGCGTCCATGCGCAGGCGCAGCCAGCTTTCCAGGCCTTCCTGCGCGCGATAGTGTTTGCGATGAGCCAGTGAGGTCAACTCGATCGATCGGCCCATATCGCAAGGGTTGGTGACCGACGTGGCCAATTGGTACACCGTTTCGTGACGGCGTTCGATGACGGCGGCCGCGATCAGAGTGATGCCCTGGCATACTGAGTCGACCGGGATGATGTCGAGACGTTTGCGCTCGTTCGAGGGCAGTTGGCGGAAGTTCGTACCCAGCAGGTAGGAGAGCGACGCCGATGTGTTGATACCCTCGTTCCAGCCGGTGAAAGGCTTGCCCACGGAGGTTTCCACGATGGCCGGGCGAACGATTGCCACCGGCAGACCGGCAGCGCGGTTGCCGATCAGAGACTCGGCAAGGCTTTTGGTCAGGGTGTAAGTATTGGGCCAGCCCAATTCGGCGGCGCGGCGCGCTCCGGCCTCGGTCAAATAGTTGCGCAACCAGCGGATGCGGCCTTTGCGGATTTGATTTTCGAGGGCTGCTCCGCGCAGATCTTTAGCTGCGTGCTCCTTGCCGACAGCCTGTTGCGTCAGTTCGCTGGTGACTTCAGGGCCTTCCGATTTTTCTTCGGCTTGCTCCACTAACTGGTGGAGGTTCCGCCATTCCTGCTCGGCGTCGTAGTTGGCAACTCCTGCGGGCGTGTAGTTGGGGCGAAGCTTCTCGCTGACCCGTCCATCGCGGGCCCCAGCCACATAACAGGTCGAAAGGTGAACGAGGCCGCAATGGTCCGACTGCCGCACGAAATCGAGGACGTGCACGGCCGCGTCCACGTTGGTTGCGAGCGCGTCCCGGAGATCGGGGTTGAAATCGGTGAGGCCGGAACTGTTTATGATCAGGTCGAGATTCTGGTGCAGGCGTGCGGCGACGTTTGGGTCCATCCCCAGGCCTGGTTGCGAAACATCGCCTTCGACAACTTCAACCTTGTCTTTAAGGAAGGCGGACAAGCCGAAGGAATGGCGATCAAACAGGGGGTCGAAAACTGGGGACTCCTCCACCACGCGCTCAAAGCGCTTGGTCGCAGGGTTGGATTTCTGGCGACGGATGAGCAGATAAATGCGCCCGATCTCGGGCAGGTCAAGCAGGGTATTCACGAGCCAGACCTTTCCGATGAAGCCCGTAAATCCGACCAGCATTATGTGCTTACCAGCCATCGCACGCCGCACTGAAAAGGGCTGCGCATGGCGGTGATTGTCGAAGTAGACGACCGGACGCTCGGCGCCCGGAATCGATCGTGCCGCAGGAACGATGGCAGTACGTAGCACCCTGACGTCGGGCAGGTTCAACTCCCGCACGAGGCGATCCGGTTCGCGTTGGCCGTCTGGCCCCGCCCCGGTGATGCGAGCGAATAGACCTCTGGGCCGAATGACTGGCGAGAGCAATCGTCCAGTCGCGACCCGATCGCGGAAGTCGAGACGGTTGGCGACCAGCCACTTCACGCCCAGGAACTGGGCCAGCGGACGCATCACGTGATCGAGTCCTTGACTGACCAGGACGATGTCGGCTCCCTGGTCCTGCAATCTTTTGAGGCTTGCCAAACCATCGGGTTTCAAGTGCGGCTTCAGCTTGTACTGGAAGTATTCGTCCCCAAGCAGGTCGAGGCGGTCTAGGCTTACACCACGCAAAACAGCGTGCACCACCCGGGTGGCAAAAACGCGATGAGCCGCGTACAGAAAAGGACGCAGAGCCGCCATCAGGAATACCAACCCGCGGCGCGCCATGCGGGCGGCAAAAGTCTGGGCATTCCAGGTGAAGAAAGCCACCGGCTGGACCGTAGTCAGGTCGAGCAGACTGCCTTCGACGCGCCAATAGACAGGCGCGGAGGGACCCGGCCCGGAATTTTTTGTCGTTGAATCCAAAAGTCGAAGTAAGCCTTAAATAAGAGTACCGAGCCCTAGCTAGGACCCCGGCGTAATGCCAAGTCTATTATTGTAAACAATCTGCTCACAAGGACGAAGAGCCTTGACAGTCACCGGCAATCAAACTGGGAAATCCCCAAAAACGCGGGTCAATGGGAAAACTGTCAAACCACCCGATTCTTTTGGAATCACCCGGGACCCTGATTCGAACCGGCTTGGCGTTTTTGCGGAGGAAGCCTTTGCGGTTGAGGTTTTGTGTCAGGTGTAACCGGTAGGAATGCGTCGGACGCGACTCTTCTGCTGATTGAATGTGGCAACTTCGTCTGGAACTGGACTATTCGGATCTGGCACTAGTCAAGGTGGATGCGCAGGCTTACCGGCCTAAATGAGACACGTCCTGGGCGAAGTACACAGGAGCGCCTAAGTGTGCAGTTGCGAAAGCAAAACCGCCGGTTCCCAGGGCCGCCGCAACTAATGCAAGCCTCGCGAACCGACGGTTTGATCCTTTAAGCCTGAACTTACGAACTAGGCCGCAGCCTTTTTTTGCTGTTTGTACTTAGCCCACCGAGCTCTCTGCGCAGCTGCGATCCTGCGCCGTGCTGCCACTGACAGGACGCGTTTGGGACGAATTCCAGCGCTCCGGCCATTGCTCATCCCGCGTAGCGCCGAGATGGCGGCTTCCACTTGACTCAACTTAGCTTGCAGAGTCTTTTGTTCCGACATCAACGACCTCACCACTTTTTCCAAGTTAGGCATGTAACCTCCTCGCAGGGGATTCTAGCAAACAGATTGCCCTCTCGACGGCTAATCCGAGACAAAATTTATCAAGACTAATTGACCCCGGGGCACCCGACCCGAAATGGACATGTGAAAGTTAGTTACCACCTGGCGCATATAACTTAATCGACGGGGATGCGGCCTTACTAGAAAAAAGTAGAGTCGAAACCTCAATCAAAAGAGTAGTAGAAACGAGTTCTTTGCTCACCGTGAATTTAAATTTCCTGGGAAGACGGGTACGTCTGGGTCCGCGGGATGGGAGAAACCCCGGATTAAGGTCCTTGAGACGAGCTTGCCTGCTCGTTGCAGGGCTTCCAAGCCCGAGTGTGGGAATTTGCAGCAATTTGAGTTCACGCGTTCACCCGCCCTCCAGATAATGCCTCCTCGGATAACGCTTTTTTCCTGCTACCTGCCCCTTTACAGCTAAGGTGCTCTGGGATTGGGACATTGCCCAGAAGGGCCATTCCGGCTTGACGGGGAAATTGAGTAGAAATAGAGTCCGAGTATGGGTTCTGTTGCAGTGATTCGCCTAGCTTAGGCCGACGGGTGATCCGCATGAATGGGTTTAATCGCTGTTTTGCTTCGCTCGTCGCGATGAGTATCTTAGGATTCGCCTGTCTCGGCCATGGCCAGGACGCGACTGAACCTGCGCAACCGGCTCCGGACGGACAGGCGGCGGCGGTTCAATCCGTCCAAGACCCCGACACGGCCAACGAACTTCAGCAACTGCGGGCGGCCGTCGACCAGTTGCAGCAGCAGGTATCTCGTCTCACATCAGCGGTCGAGGAACTGCAGGCAGACCGTACCACATCCGTAAAACCCGCTCCTGAAACCCGTACAAAAGGGAAAACGCCCGCGGCAGCCAAGAAGACGGTGGTGATTACCCCCACGCCGGCTGCCGGCTCGCCAGAGGTTGACGAAGGAACTCCGCTGACGGTGCTGGTTTTCCAGGATGGGCACCGCACCGAGGCTCGTAACTATGCCATTGTGGGACAAACGTTGTGGATCTATACGGAGCAGGACTCGAAGAAGGTGCCGCTGGCTGATCTCGACGTGGCAGCCACCAAGACTGCGAACTCAGACCGCGGAATCGTATTCCAGGTTCCCAATGCTAAGTAGCTCATAGCGGCTTGGGAGATGTTTGACTTTTCTTACTACTCTTTAGGCTTCACCTCGCGAATCGATTTCCGGACGCGCTCGATCTGCTCGTTCATCGTTTGATCGTCCAGGCGTGCTGACGCCTTGGCAATCAGGTTGGCAGCGATCATCTGGGCCTCGGTCAGGCTTAGCTTCAGCTTGCGCGCGCTGAGGGTGCCGGAATCATAGCTGCGTACCGCCTCCACCAACAGGCCCGCCGCGTAGCTGACCGCTTCGGCGCTGACACCCTCCTCGATCTCCTCCAGGCTGCTGCCGTAAGGGATAGCCGCCAAGTTGTCTGGTCGATCGTGTCTCATGCTGTGCCTCACCTGACTCCGTTTTATGCCGCTGGCGCCTTTGTGCAACGCAGAGCGGCAAGGAAGATCGAGGCATTAGAGCCCGGGCCCTGCCTCATCCCTGCAAAAGATTTTTCGTGTCTGTGACCATGGTCACAGACCGTGCTCGTCCTTGCTTACAAGATGGAATGACTCGGCCTCCACTCTGCGGAACGCGGTTTCTTATACCGATTACCCAACCATCCGGAGGCCGGGGCTTTAGCGAGAATTCGTGGCCTCGCGACCCCCCGGGACATGCTGCGTGATTGGAGTATGGATATGGTCAGTGATCCTATCAAAATTTTGATTGTGGATGACGACGAACAGGTGCTGATCGAACTGGAACGATTGCTGGAAAGCGAAGGCTACCGAACAACCACGGCGTGGGGTGGGCGCGAGGCGCTCGCGCTTTCTGATCAATACCAATTCGACATCCTGCTCGTCGACGAGGACATGGCGCACCCCGACTGCCACGCGTTTCTCGCCGAACTTAAACGCAGGCAACCGCAGGCCTGGTTCCTGCCGATGCTGGCCCACAGGAGCGGCAAGGAATCGGCGGCGCATGCGGTTTGCAAGTGGGAGCATTCCGAGATGAAAGCCACCATCCGTGGCATTCTCGCGGCTTAGAGGTCGATCCCATCTACTTGTTCCCGGTTCCCAGCAGAATCTTCATCAGGTCGGTCGCCAGGGCGGAAGAATCGACCCCGTCCATGTTAATCAGGACAACTACACCAGCTTTCTGTTGGGGAGCGAGCATGATAAAGGTGCTGGTTCCCTGTTGCCCGCCTCCGTGCCCGACGTCAGGCACGCCCGCTGAATCTCCCACACCCCAACCCAGCGCGTAATTACGGTGCTTTTCCTCGGCGATGTCTGGCACCGAAGCATGTTGAGGTGTCCACATCGAGTCACGCGTGGAACGCTTCACAAGCCGATCGGCGAGAATCGCCACTTCAAAGGCGGCCATATCGTCCGCGGACGAGAGCCAGCCGCCACCGGGAATCTTGTAGCTGGAGTCCAGAAATTCGGAATTCTGCACAACTCCGGATTTTGATTTCGAGTAGAAGCGGGTACGGTGCGGGATGACAGCGAAGCGATCGTCCCAACGCGTGCTCGCCATACCTGCGGGCTTGAAGATGTTTTCCTGCACGTAGTCGAGGTACTTTTTGCCAGACGCGCCCTCGATCGCACATCCGACCAGCGTGAATCCCTGCGTGGAATAGTGGAACTTCGTCCCCGGCTTGGCGATTAATGGATCGTTGGCGAAGAATTGGATTCCCCCCGCGACGGGGTCGTCGAAGTGCTTCGTGTTGTTCCATTCAACGTCGTCCTTGGGATCGGGCCGGTAATGACGAATCCCGCCCAGATGCGACATCAGCTGGCGGGTGCTGATGGAAAACTCTTTTTGCGGAAAGGCCGGACAGTATTTTTGAATCGGTGCCTCGATGTCAAGCTTGCCTTGCTCCCAGAGCTGCATCGCAGCGGTAGCCGTGATTGGCTTCGAGATCGATGCCAGCCGGAACAGAGTTTGCGGCGTCACGGGTACGCTGTTTTCAAGGTCGGCCATCCCGAATCCCTCGGACCACACTTCCTGCCCATTCAATACGACGGCGGCGGAGATTCCGGGCGCACTATTGGCCGCCATGAACTTTGAGATCGTGTTCTCAAGCAGAGTACGTTTGGAGGCGGGAAGTGTGGCATCCTGGGCGAAAACGGCAGGCGGAAGAATCAGCAAGGCAAGAACACAGACATGAACTGCTCGCAGTCGACGGTTAATTCCATGCGGCACGGGGTTCGTCATCAATCTCTCGCTTAAAGATTGCCTTTTTTAGTTCTGAGGATTCGCGGGCTGTGAGACTGTACTGTCCTGGACCGGCACTGAAATCCTGTAAGTGCGGGCGCTGGTGACTTCGATGGGTTCGCTGTGTTCGAGGTATGGCCGCAGAATCGCAGGATTCTGCCAAGCGAGATCCCAGCCATTTGCGATAGCGACTACCCGGTAGCGGCCCGGAAGAACCTGGTACAGGCTGAAAGTGCCGTCACTGTCGCTCTGATCTCGTCGAATCAAGTCAGCGTTTCCCTGAAGAGACTCAGGAACCAGCACAACCATAGCCTGGGACGTGCCTTTTCCGTCACGAAGCACGGTTCCGTCAATCCGCGCCGCCTGTCCTGACATCGTAACCGCCAGGTCGACCGTTCCGCTGCGCGGAAGAACCAGCGTGCGGCCTACAACCTTCGCGCCCGAGGCTGTAAGTTTTTGCACCATGGAGCCACGGGCGTTAATCATTGCAACTTCATATTCGGACGTGCCCGTGATGCTCTGGGTTATTTCGAACTCGCCCTTCGGGGAGACCGGACCACCGAAACTCTCGGTGGTCTCGCGGTTATAGAAGCGAATATAGAACCCGGGAGCGAACGCGGCTTGTCCGGGAATTTGCACTCTGCCGTGAATGGAGACCGGGAGGGACGAATTGTCCGCCGCGTCGATCTCGCTGTCCCCCGAAATATCCACCTCGCGAACCTGGGTCTTCCACTCCTTGCCGGTAAAGGAACGCAACTTCAGGATCAGATGACCAGGTGGAATGCCGCTAAGCCTAAGGGTGCCGTGCGCGCCGGGCTGGCTGCGCGCAAGAATCGGCAGGAGTGTGCGATTGAAGATCTTTTGCTGCACTTGAGCGGAGGCCGGCTGGTTGGGATCGGTGCTTACATTCCGCACCGTCAAGTGCACCGCAGGCACAGCTCGCAGGGTGATGTCGGCACTCGCCCGCTCTCCGGGATGAAGTTGAATTGGTGTCGCGCTCTCACCCTCCACCGCGTCGGCGTAAAACGTGATTCGATAGGTCAGGTCGAGCGCCGAGTCTTCGCTAGCCTCGGCGACTGGAAGCGCGTCTTTGTAAGTTTGGGCCTCACCTTCGGTATAGAGTTGCGCCGCATTCCGGGAAACGGGCGGGTCGGTGGCGTACCATGGCTGCGCTGAGACGGCTAAGAAGTACACACCCGGCGGCAGGTGCCCGAAATGAAAGCGGCCCTGCTCCTCGAGATTCGCTTGCGCTCGCGATTCCATTCGTCCGGTAGCGCCATTGCGAGCAAAAAGCATGACGTCTCCACTCCGCACAGTTTCGTTTTCTTCGTCGAGCACCGTGCCGGAGATCGATGCATCAGGGACCAACTCGAAAACCAGGTTCTCGGATATGACATCGGGCCCCACGGCGACGGCGGTCGAGAAGGGCGGATGCTGCTGGTAAGCTTGCTCGGAAAATCCTCGCCCCTGCGCGCTGAGGGTGAATTTTCCGCGCGCCAGATTTTCGAAAACGAATCGGCCGTCAGAACCGGTCGTCACCTCGGTGCGGAGATCGCGCTGTTCGGTGGGGGAAATCGCGACGTCGATGCCGGCTAAGGGCTGTCCGGTGACCGAGTGAACAACCGTTCCGGTGATTCTCCCGGCGGCAACTGGGGGATTGACGCTTTGTGCGCGCGACAAGGGGAGCGATGCCGACAGCAATACGGTGACGATCAGGAACGACTGAAATCTCACTTTCCCGTTCCTTGCCTTTCGACGTTCAAGGAAGCCTCTTCGCCGGGATGGACGGTGATGCTGACCGCCTTTGAAGTATACGGAGCGAGCGCTTCCGGATTTCTAAACTCGAGGGAGTCCATCGTTGCAGTATCAAATGCCAGCAATCGGTACTCGCCGGGAGCGAGGCCAGAGAAACTAATCTCGCCTCCCGGTGCGGACGAGCCAGTGAGCGCGTTGGTCAACGTTGTCTGGTCAGAAAACAGCAGGACAGAACCTGCGGCGGGTTGCCCTTCGGCGACAATATGAATTTTGAGGCTTGCGCCATCGTCGCGTAGAACCAGTTGCAGGGGTTCGGGAGAGCGGCCTGGACTGATTACGAGTTCCTCGCGTAGCAGGTCGGTTGTCCCGCTGGTTGCCGAACGGACATACCACGGCTGGGTGGTGGCAACTTCGAGGGAATAGCGGCCCGGCACCAGGCTGCGAAATGCCAGCTCACCGCGTTCGTTTCTCTCGGCTTGAACTTGCACATTGTCGACGCGGAGATCGGTGGAGATCAGTTGTACCGTGGACACCGCGAAATCGCGGACCGGACGGAAGTTCGCCGCCGCTACCTGTTCGGGCGCCCCTGACGTAGGCCGCAGCTCGACGTTGACCGGGATGGTGATTGAGGAGCCCAGCGCCAGCGTAATTCCTTCGACATCATGATTCACGATCACAGGCAGATCGGCGGCGGCGACACGCCCCGCTGAATCGGACCCACGCGCCTGCAGAATGTAAGCGCCCCCCGGGATCGCTCCATGGAATTTTCCGGTCTGCATATCGACATCGATGGGAGAAGGAATGACTTCACCCGATTTGCTCACAAACTGCACGCCCACTCCCGATCCCGGGAAAAATCCAACGAGCGTGCCGGATACCTCAAAGATAGGCTCCAACTTAAGAGCGAAATCGACCTGCACTTGCTGGCCGCCGGTGATGACCAGCGGGGTTGCGGAATCCATGTCCGGCACGCCGGGGTAAAAGATTGTGCCGTATCCGTTCTTGCGAATCCTGCGCAGGCGTGCGGCATGTATGCTGGGGAGGCTCGGCCCGGTCGCCAGCAGGTAACGCCCGGGCATCAAGCCGGCCATGCGAAACTGTCCGTCCTCATCGGTGGTCGCCTGCCCGCGCACCTCCCAATGCCGATAACCATTCGCAAACACCTCGCGCAAGATGCGCACGGGCGAGTCTTCGATCGGTTCTCCTTTGATTGTGGCCACGTGCCCGGAGACAACGCCTTCCGGGAGAAGATTCAAAGTGAGGCTGGAAACGTCCGCTGACAGGTGGACGACTTCGGGCTCAAAGTTCGAAGGATTCAGTTCGAGGCCGCTGAAGTAACCCGGCTTGTGGGCAAGAACGGTGATGTCGGCTTCGGGCAGCGCTGGAAATTCGAAGCGGCCTTCAGAGTCTGTGAGGACTGATATTACGGACGCGGTATTGGACGGCGTGGCCTGAACCATTGCCCTGCGCACCGGCTCACCGCTCACCGAGTTCACGACCGCTCCGCTCAGCGTGTGTGTGCGCGAAACAGACGGTGCCGCGACATCAAGGGTATCGGTTTGCGCGACGGCTCGTGGACCAAGGAGCAGGGCAAGGATCAAAGGGCCCGCCGAGCTCAATCTAAACTTAGGCCTTCTGAGATTCGTCCTGTGCATTGCGCGTTCGATTGGTGCAGCAAAACCCGGGGAAGAACAGAGCTTAATTTTATGCGATGCATGGGAATCGGTGCTGGAAGGCCAATCCGACGGTTGTGCATCGCCAACGTATTTGATGCGGCGCGAGATCGGCGAGGTGCCTATGGGCCACCGCGGATGAAGAAGTGTTCCTTGTCGATGCTGGCGGGTACCGCGACGTCAAAGAAGCCCACCATCATCTCGTTGTAAGTCTGATCGCCCCAGCGTACTGGACTATCAGGGTCCGGATTGTGAGCGTTACTTGCGGAGTTGTCGTACCAGGCAACCGCCTGCAGGGTGCTTCCCGCCTTGATGGTCCTGGGCTCCGACAGGCGGTAGCTCAGTTGCCAGTAAAAGTCGTAGTTCACGCGGAGGAGGGTCTCGACTGAGTGGTCAGGACGGACCAGGTTGTACTCGAAGCGTTTGCCGCGAAGATGCATGTGTGGGAAAAAACTCAGGAGCACCGCTTCATTCGGCATAGTGCCGTGCACTTCCACTCGGTAATTGTCAGCGTTGGGAGGGATCGGCACAAGGTCGTGATCGTTCGCCAACTGGAGGGTAAGAACCCGCTGCACCGGCTTGCTCTTTGCGAATACTAATCCGACGCTGGTCTGGTCGGTGCCCGCCTGTCCCCTCGCCGTGTAGTGCATCTGAAAGACGAGGTCCGAATGGGCGGGAATGAATTTGGCCATGCCGTCGGGCCAGCGATCGGGGGAACTGCCAGGCGCGTAAACAAGCAGCAGATCGCTGGTAGTTTCGTGAGCCTGGTGCCGAAGAGCCGGATCGTTCAGGCTGGATGCGGTGAAGGGTGTGTTGAGAGGCGCGCCGCGCAGCCATTTTGAGTTGGGCGGACGGATGTACACCACGGCGTGATGCACATACTGGCGACTCGACGGCCGGATCTCAGACATCTGGATCCACTTGTCCTCCTTGAAACCAGTGGGAACGATCTCGTAGGTGTACTCGATGTCGCCCTCGGCGGGGATGGGCACGGGCTTGGGCATTTTCAAAATGAGGTCAGGCGACGGGATGTTCCATCCTTCTGTCCAATCCTTGGGAGACGGGGAGTCATGAGGATCGCCCGGCGCCTTCGTCTGTGCCCAAGCCGACAGCGTGGCAATCTGTGCCTCAGTCAGTGACGGATCATCCGCGAAGTGGCCGCAGCAGGGATCCGCGAACCAGGGCGGCATCCGTTTGGAGCGCGTGTCATTGGCCATCTGGCGCGCCCAGGCTTTCGCATCCTCGTAAGTGACCAGCGGCATGGGCGCGATCTCGCCAACACGGTGACAGCGCTGACAATGTTGCTGAAGGATGGGCAGTACATCGCGGTAGAAGGTGGGCGCAGCAGGTGATTCGCCTCCGCCGGGAAATTTTTCGTACGCAACGATCCCAGAGGCGACGAACAGGGCCAGCGCTAGCATGCCGGGGCGATACATCAAGACTAGTGGGCCACCGCCCACGCCAGGCCGTCCACACCACGACCGGCGTCGATGAGTTTCTCCACCGTCCAGTCGCGGGTGCGGATGACGGCAACTTTCTGGCTGGCATCGCACGAAACATACGCGGTCTGGCCGTCGGGCGAAATCAGCACTTCCTGTGGAGCGGCGGGAACGTCGATGGTGTGGGCGACCTTCATGGTGCTGAGGTCAACCGCCGCGACCTGTTTGCCGCTGGGCAACGCTACTACGAGCCAGCGGCCGTCAGGCGTAGAGGCGGCGCCATAACCTTGGGCAGGAAGGGGAATCCAGGTTTTCAGCTTGTTGGTGGCCGTGTCGATGGCGGCGAGCTGCGGCTTGGTCTGGTCGGCGGTGAAGACAAGTTTGTCGTCGACCGAAAGGGCGATACGCTGAATTTTTGACGCGACCGGAATCACTGCGAGCGTCTTACGGTTTTCGAGGTCGAGCACCGAAACGCTTCCGGGGCCAACATTCGCGGTGTAACCACGGCGGCCATCGCGGGTGATTGCGAGCATGTGCGACTCCGGGGCGCCGGTTGGAACTTTGCCGATGACTTTCAGCGTCGAGGGATCAATTACGGAAACGGCTTGATCAATCTCCGTGGTGACATAGAGGAGCTTGTCTTTCGGATTAATCAGGGGGCAGTGCGGGCGGACGCCGCGGCCAAAGTCGACGCTGCCAACGATCTTTCGGGAAGCAATGTCGATCACAGCCAGGGCGCTGCCATCGGTCCCGGGCAAACCGACGCCGGAATTGCCGTAGATGGGCACGTACGCGATGTGACCATCGGGGGATGCGATCACTTCATGCCCCGTCACCCCGCCAACATCGACGGTGGCAATCTGGCGCCCCGCTGCCGGATCAATCGAGCCGAGAGTATGTTCGGCTTTATTCGCCACCAGCAGTATCGCATGCTGCGCATTGTGTTCGGATTGGGGACGAAGCAAGGAGGACATCGCGACAACCATCCCTAACGCCAGGAGGAAACGAAATTGCATGAGCTGGCTCCTCGAGTATTCCTGCGCGACCAAAAGTGTATCGCAAAGCTTGAAAGATCGCCGCCGCGCCCGATCGCGCACCCGTCGCCAGCTCAGAGCCATGTCCTCAGACCGTCGCCAACGCGCCTATTGCATGAGTAGGTCCCAGGACCGAATCAAAGCACACCTTGCCCTATACTCTGTCGAGGAGATCTCCCCATGCGAAAGTCTGCCTTCTGGATCGCGGTGGTGTGCGCGGCGTCGCTGTTCGCCGGAGCGCAAGAGAATTCGAACGCGAGTGTGGAAGGCAAGATCGTTGCCCTCGAAAAGTTATGGAACCAGGCGTACAAGAGTGGCGACACCAAGGCGCTCGACGCCCTGCTCGACGATTCGATTGTGCTCATTAACGATGATGGCAGTCAGCAGAGCAAGAAAGAATTTCTGGCCAGCGTGAAGGCAACCAACGCGCAGGAACAGCAGGTGGCGCCGGAACTTCTGAAGGTCACGGTCCACGGCGAGGTTGCCATTGCCAGCGGCGTTTTGCGTGTAAAAGGGGTGGAAGGCGGAAAGTCATACACGCGCCGGGAACGCTTCGTCGACACCTGGCTGCACAAGGGGAACACCTGGGTTTGCATTGCGACCGACGCCACGCCGATTCACTAGATGATTGGGCTGTCCGAATCGCTCTGGTTCTAACTACTGCCGGATTTCCACAATCAGCCGATATTCTTCGTCCGCAGATCTTTGCCGGTCATTTCCTTCGGTTCGGGAAGATTCAGCATGCCGAGGATGGTCGGCGAGATGTCCCGCAAAGATCCGTTTGGCTTCAGGGTAAACTGCTGGGCGTTTTCGCTGACCACGATGAAGGGCACGGGATTGGTGGTGTGCGCGGTGTGAGGGCCGCCGGTTGCCGGATCGATCATCTGCTCGGCATTGCCGTGGTCGGCCGTGATGAGCATTGCGCCTCCTCGGGCACGCACCGCCTGTTCGATTTCCCCTAAACAGGAATCGACGGTTTCCACAGCCTTCACGGTCGGTTCGATCTTTCCGGAGTGGCCGACCATGTCGGCATTGGCGAAATTCACAATCATCACATCGAATGTTCCGTCTTCGACCGCCTTCACAACCGCTTGCGCGATGCCTGCTGCCGACATCTCCGGCTTGAGATCATAGGTCGCGACCTTGGGAGATGGCACGAGCACCCGGTCCTCGCCGGGAAAGGGCTGTTCGATTCCGCCATTGAAGAAGTAGGTGACGTGAGCATACTTCTCGGTCTCGGCCACGCGCAGGTTGCGCAGGTTCGACTGGCCCATCACGTTGGCAAGAATGTTGGCCATCGATTCGGACGGAATCATAACCGGCAAGGCAAAATTCTTGTCGTATTGCGTCATGCAGACGTAATGCAGATTTCTGGGCACGCGATCGCGCGGAATGGTTTTGTCGAGGTCCTCGGCTCCGGGTAGGTCCCGCCCTTCCTGCGGATTCAAGCCGCTGTTGCGAGCGAGAGCCCGCGTGATCTGGCGGACGCGGTCGGCACGGAAGTTGAAGCAGATACAGGAATCTTCATCGCGAATCGTGCTAAGCGGCTCGCCTTTGTTGTCGATGCAGACGAAGGGGATGACGAACTCGTCGGTGACTCCCTTGTTGTAGGAGTCCTTCATGCCCTGCACGGGATCGACGTACTTGCCGCCCTCGCCGTCTCCGTACACCATCGCGTTATAAGCCTTGGCAATCCGCTCCCAACGGCGATCGCGGTCCATGGCGTAGTAGCGGCCGTTGACGCTGGCAATCTTGCCCGAGTTGTACTCGCGCATCTTCTGGTGCAACTGCTCCAGATAGCCCGCGCCGTTGGTGGGCAACGTGTCGCGGCCGTCCATGAAAGCGTGTACGAAGACGCGATCGACCCCTTGCTGCTTGGCCATCTTCAACAGAGCGTAAAGGTGCGTCTGCTGCGAATGCACACCTCCATCCGAAACCAGGCCGAACAGATGCAGGCGGCGTCCGCCGGTGCGCGCATGCTTCATGGCCGCGATTAGCGTCGGATCGGAGAAGAAGTCGCCGGTCTGGATCATGAGGTCAATGCGCGTAATGTCCATGTGCACGATGCGGCCGGCGCCGATGTTGAGATGCCCGACCTCGCTGTTTCCCATTTGCCCATCGGGCAACCCTACGAAAGGCCCACTGGTGTGAATCAGGGTGTTGGGATATTCGCGCAACAAGCGATCGTAGGTTGGCTTGCGGGCAAGCGCGATGGCATTGCCTTCGGTCTTGGGGCTATAGCCCCATCCGTCGAGGATGATGAGAACGAGAGGTTTGGGACGCACGTAAACTCCTAGTGGCTTTCCAGAGAGGTATGAAAGTGTGGTCTGGAGGCAGAGAAAAATCGAATCTCGCTGGTTTCATTCTTTGGGTTTTGATGTCTTCTGCTGTTCTTGTTCAGCGAGTTTGTTGATGAATTCCTCCATCTTTTGAGCGGCGGCACCAATTCGGCGGCGGCCGATTTCACCTCCTGCCTCCATGCCTTCTTGCATCATCGCAGGCTGCTCGCGCTGTAATTTCTGCCCTAGCGGCGATGAATAAAATGCCAGTATCCCGTCCAGATCCTCTTTCGTCAGGTGTTTCTGATAGATGGGAACCATGGCGTCAATCATCTCGTCGATTGGCATATCTGAAAACAACCCGTCCGCCAGCTTATCCACTTCAGCCAGTTGGTCGGGTGTCGCATCGGGGACCTTTCGCTTGAACCCCTCTTCAGCACCAGCCTTTGCTTGGTTAGAGACACCTTGAAAGTACTGGACGAACTGCGACCGAAGATGCAAAACCTCCAAGAACTTAAGCACGTCTTCCCTGCTAGGCGCGGTTGCAGCGTTAGTCGCCTGGCCGCTGCTGATTCCAACAAGGACGAACAACAGGACCGCGAAGCCGACGAGTCTACGCATCTGAATGGCCCTCTGTGAATTGCTGGTCTTACGATCCACTGTAGTTCAGCGCCTTGATTCCAAGATATCGCGCATTGTCTCCCAACTCTTCTTCGATGCGAAGCAGCTGATTGTATTTCGCGATGCGGTCGGTGCGAGAGGCTGAGCCGGTTTTGATCTGCCCGGCGCCGGTCGCAACCGCAAGGTCTGCAATGAAAGTGTCTTCGGTTTCGCCGGAGCGGTGCGAAATCACCGAGGTGTAACCGTTGCGGCGGGCCAGATCGATGGACGCGAGCGTCTCGCTGACGGTGCCGATCTGGTTGACCTTGATGAGGATCGAATTTGCGATGCCTTTGTCAATGCCTTCCTGCAAACGTTCGGTATTGGTCACAAAGAGATCGTCCCCGACCAACTGAATCTTCTTGCCAGCAAGTTCGGTCAGGGTCTTCCAACCGTCCCAGTCGTCCTCGGCGAGGCCGTCTTCAAGCGAAACAACCGGGTAATCATTCGCCCACTTCGCCCAGAAGCGAGCCATGTCTTCCGAGGATTTCGTGGACTTGTCTGATTTCTTGAAAACGTATTTGCCGTCCTGATAAAACTCGCTGGCGGCTGGATCGAGCGCGATGGCAATCTCGTCTCCAGGCTTGTAACCGGCTTGCTGGATGGCTTCGAGCACCACTTCGATCGCCTCGACGTTCGACTTCAGCAAAGGGGCGAAACCACCTTCATCGCCAACCGCTGTGTTGTATCCGCGCTTCTTCAGGACGCCTTTAAGAGTATGAAACACTTCCACGCCCCAGCGCAGCGCTTCCGAGAAACTGGGCGCACCCACCGGCATCACCATGAATTCCTGGAAGTCGACATTGTTATCGGCATGGGCGCCACCGTTGAGGATGTTCATCATGGGCGTAGGTAAGACGTTCGCGCCCGCGCCTCCCAGGTAGCGATACAGAGGCAGGCCGAAAGCATTCGCGGATGCTCGGGCGGCGGCCATCGAGACTGCCAAAATCGCATTGGCTCCCAAGCGCCCCTTGTTTTCGGTTCCATCCAATTCGATCATGCGGGCGTCGATGGCGCCCTGGTCGGCGGCGTCAAAATTGGCGAGGGCGTCGGCAATTTCCCGATTGACGTGCTCGACCGCATTCAACACGCCTTTGCCGAGATAGCGCTGCTTGTCGCCGTCACGCAGCTCGACCGCCTCATGTTCGCCGGTGGACGCGCCGCTGGGAACGATGGCACGCCCGATTGTCCCGTCAGCCAGCTGTACTTCGGCCTCGACGGTCGGGTTTCCGCGCGAGTCCAACACTTCCCGGGCATGAATTTCAGAAATATTAGTCATGGGGCTTTCTTTATCCTTCAGCTCAGTTTGGGTTTTGGGCAGGTCGCCCTGGAAAACGTGCTTGCTGGACGAATCGACTGCGATCTTTCGTCCGGTGAGATAACCCGCACCGGCATACAGCCTTCCCATTCGTCTTCCTCGAAAAGGGGGATTATATCGGAAGCATGCGAACGGGCATGTGACAACTGAACCGGCTTCGAGTGTCTGAGCAGCGACGCCCTTGATCAGGCTGGCTAATCCACCGTGCCTCGTCTGGTTCGTGCGCGGTTTCCTCCGTTGTCCCTGCGTTTCCGTTGATTTACAGTCAACTGTTAGATGCTGGACCACACAGAAACTCTGCGGGTCGGGCAAAGGGCTCCGGAATTTGCGCTCGGGGCGGCCAATCGGGATGGGGTACTGACTTTGTCCGGGTTTCTGCGCCGTGGAGTGCTGATTGCCGAGTTTCTGCGGGGGACGTGGTGACCCAATTGCGTTCAGCGCATGGCTCGGGTCGAGTCGATCAAGGACGAGATTGCGCAAGCCGCGGCCGAGTTGGCGTTCATTGCTGCAGAAAAGAGGGATGGCGTGTTCAAGCCGTCCAAGTTTCTGGAAAAGAACCCGGTATCGTTTCCGTTTCTTTTGGATGAAGACCGAGTCGTTACCAAGAACTATGGGTTGTATCACCTGATTGGCATGGATGCGCTGAACATCGCGCACCCTGCGACGCTGGTTATCGATCGCGATCGAACCGTGCGCTATATCTATCGCGGCGACAACCAGCATGATCGAGCACCCTTGCCGGACGTGCTGGCGGCGGTGAAGAAACTGGGTTAACCGGCTGTACGGAACAGGACTTGAGCAACCACAAGGAATTCCATGAATTCGCAGGAGGCGTCATGAGGAAGTTGTTGGGAAGCTTGAGCGTGTTGCTTTTGGCGGTCTCGGTCTGGGCGCAAAGCAGCGTTTCTGTGCCCGAAGGGACCCCGTTGAAAGTGAATCTGCAAACCACTATTTCGACCTTCAGCAGCAAGGTCGGGGATCCGTTTCAGGGGAAAATCATCGACCCGATAATCGTCGATAGCAAAACTGTGATTCCGGCTGGTGCCATGGTGGAAGGCCGGGTCACCAAGCTGACCGAACCACGGCGCATCTCGGGGAAGCCGACGATTGGCATCTTACCTGAGCAGATTGTCCTGCCCGATGGCCAGCGCTTCATGCTGAATGCCGTGCTGGTCGACACCAACATCAGCGGAACCGACGTGAACGACGAGGGCATGTTCAAGGGATCGGGCCATGACCGCCGGGATCAGATCGAAGTGGCTGGAGGGGCAGGCGCAGGAATGCTGCTAGGGGGATTGATCGGCGGTGGGCCAGGTGTGTTGATTGGGGGCGCCATCGGCGCTGGGGCGGCCAGCACTCATTGGCTCGTCCAGCACCGGTCCGCGGTACTGCCTTCCGGAACGCTATTGATGATGGAATTGAGCCGCCCAATGACGATGTCAACCACGGCGGCTGGGGCGGGACAGTAGAAGGGCAGTTCTCGGTTCTCCGTTCTGAAGAACTTTTTTACCCGGAGCGTTGCTCCGGGTTTTTTATTTTCGGAAGCCGGTTTTGAACATGGGACTAAATAAGCGGCTGCTCAGTACATCGACATCAACTCCCCTTCTTCCAGAAGATGGAGTTCGATCCATCCTTCCAAAGGCAAAACGTCTACGGGAAGGCGGTTCTGCCACAGGCTCAGCCGAAGTCGAATGCGATTCGCCACAGATTTCCCTTTCCTCAATTGATCAGGATTCACAGGACCGGCCTCAAGCCAGGCCAAGGGCACGCGGAATTCGAAGTTGCGCACCAGCGCCACCCTGGCTGCATCCTCCCCCGTCGACTGCAGAGAGCCGGTCTGATCAGGTGCACTTACTCTCCACTCAACCACTTTGCGATCTTTGATGACCACATCCATGCGCAAAACTTTGCGTGGGGCCAACTCGTGATCTGCCCACGATTCCAGGTTCACAACGATTTCAAACTGCATCTCGGGAATCTGCCCTTTAAAATCGAGCCTGCCGTACACATTAGTCTCATCGATGCCGGCATGCACAGAATCCAGCAGAAACTGTTTGCCGTGCATTGCGCCCGCCCGATGGTCCGCCGTGTAAATCGCCGAACCCATCCACTCAAAGTATCGGATCATGTCGCCTGAAATGCGCGGGTGGATGTACGCCGTCTGCGGCGTAAAAGATGGCCGGGCCACGATGCCGCTGATGGGCTGCGCTAAGTGGTCCGGTGGCGTGGCGCCCAGCGCCTGATAGACGTTGGAAAGGTGCTTGCGGTAAAGCTCGTCGAAGTCGCGGTCGTTGGCTGAGTGATGTTCCGGCCCGTACCACCAGTTCCAGTCGCTGCCTTCGGCGATCAGTAATTCCTCATACGCCAGTTTGCGTTGGACGTCGGTACAGAGCGGCGCGTGTTCATCGTAAAACTTGCGCGCCTGGTAGAGGTAATCCCACGAGCGATTGTCTTCCGGGGCTCCGATCCAGACGTTGAAGTTCGCCGAGATCCATGAACCTGGGCTGATCGAGGCAAGGTGCCCGAAATTGCGATGGCGTGCAATGGCCTCTGCAATGGTCAGGGCTTCGATGCCGGGCGTGGTTTGCAGCTTCTCGTAAAACCGCCGCAGGAACTCGCGACCCGACTTTGGGTAGTATTCCCAGGCATTTTCGCCGTCCAGAATGATGGAGAGCACCGCGTCTTCGCCGCGATCCAGTATTGGTTGGGCCGCTCTTTGGATGTTCTGCAGCAGATGTTGCGCGGCTTCGGCGGCCGGCATGCCCGAATAGACAAAGCCGATCAGATCGGAGATGGTGTGGTCGCGAAAGACCATATTCATTTCGGACGAGCCGTTCTCGTACCGGTAGATCGTGTACAACCTCTCCGCCAGATGCCTGGCGAGGCGACCTTCGCCGTCGCGCGCGAAGAAGAGCCCTGTGCTGCGGCCTAAGATTCCCTCGTCGGTTGCCATCCAACTCACGCCCAGATCATGGGCAATGGCAATGGCCTCATCGGAAACACTGCCCTCCGAAGGCCACATGCCCTTGGGCCGAATGCCAAACACTTTTTCGTGCAAGTCGAGGCCGCGACGGATTTGATCGCGGGCATCTTCCGGGCGCTGAAAACGGTTTTGCGGCAGGTTCAGACCGGGCGTGGAGACCGCGCCAATATTGGTGTCACACAATAGAGGCAGAATCGGGTGGTAAAAGGGGGAGGTGGAAATCTCGATGGAGCCCTTCTGGGCGGCGGCCGCGTGCGCGGGCAGCACCTGGGCTATTATTTCTCTTTCCTTGTCGATCACGAAGCGCTGGTCGTCGAGCGAGTAGTTCCGCTCCTTACGAATCAATTCCGCGATGTTGGGATCCTCGAGAAAAAATTCGTCGAACCATGCGATCTGCGAAAGGACCTGCAGGTCGGTGAAGTCCTGCGACTGGAAGAATTTCTCGGCGCGCTCCGGCGAATCTCCCGCGCTGCGGAAGCGTTCCCATAATTCACGGTAGCGAGGATATCGCCCGATCAGGTTGGTCGGATTGGCCTGAAAGAGGTATTGCAGGGCAAAGCGCCGCTCGTCGAGACTGAGATCCCGGGCCGGGCGCGCCGCTATCTGCAGGAACGGGTCCTGGGCCGTACCCGCGACGTAATCCTGGATCTGGGTGATCAGGGAGGGGACGAGATTGAAGTTCTGATGAACATTCGGGAACTCGGCCAGCAGTTTGACCATCCCGTAATAATCTTTGAGGGCGTGCAAACGGACCCAAGGCAAGCGATATTCGCTCATCACCAGGTTCTTGTAATAAGGCTGGTGCTGGTGCCACAGCAGACAAACGCGCAACACGGGCATGAAGAGTAAACTCTCGCTCCAGAAGCCGTTGGGGAATTCTGCAGTCTAGCACGGAGGCGCGGCGAACCGTTGATAGTCTAAGATGTCCTCACCAGCGCAGCGCGGCGCCGCGAAGAACCTATGAGCCAACGCATCGAAACACCCGCCAGCCCTGTTCATTACGACATCTCGCTGCTCAGCAATCAGGACCTCTACCTTTTCAACGAAGGCAGCCACTATCGCATGTACGAGAAAATGGGCGCGCATGTGATGGATCCCGGAAGCGGCGCGGGCACGTGTTTCGCCGTGTGGGCGCCTAACGCACGGGAAGTTTCAGTCATCGGCGGCTTCAACCAGTGGAATCCCAAGACGCATCTGTTGCGGCCCCGCGGAAGTTCCGGCATCTGGGAAGGTTTTGTGCCGGGTGTAGGCAAGGGCGCGCTCTACAAATTTCACATTGAGTCGCACCATCACGGTCACCGCGCCGATAAGGCGGACCCGTACGGGTTGCTCCACGAAAGGCCCCCGCGTACCGCATCGGTCGTGTGGGATCTGGACTATCAATGGAATGATAACGACTGGATGGTCAATCGAGCCGCGCCCAACTCTCTGAAAGCGCCGGTCTCGACCTACGAGTGCCATCTCGGTTCATGGATGCGAGTCCCCGAGGATCACAATCGGCCCATGACGTACCGTGAGACCGCGCCGAAACTGGCCGAGTATCTGAATCACATGGGATTTACCCATGTCGAATTCCTGCCGGTAATGGAGCATCCCTTCTTTGGCTCGTGGGGATACCAGACCACGGGTTACTTCGCCCCGACCTCACGTTTCGGCACCCCGCAGGATTTCATGTACCTGGTCGACTACCTGCACCAGCATGGCATCGCTGTCATTCTCGACTGGGTTCCGTCGCACTTCCCTTCCGATGGGCACGGTCTCGCCTACTTCGACGGCACGCACTTGTTCGAGCACGCAGACTCGCGCCAAGGCTTTCATCCTGACTGGAAGACTTACATCTTCAATTACGGGCGCAGTGAAGTGCGCAGCTTTCTGATGTCGAGCGCCATGTTCTGGCTTGACAAGTACCACGCCGATGGCTTGCGGGTCGACGCCGTTGCATCGATGCTTTATCTCGATTACTCGCGCAAGGAAGGCCAGTGGATTCCGAACAAATATGGAGGCCGGGAAAATCTTGACGCCATCGACTTCCTGCGTCGCTTCAACGAGGAGGCCTACAAAGAACATGCGGACATCCAGACCATTGCGGAGGAGTCGACCGCGTGGCCGATGGTGTCACGCCCCGTATATGTGGGCGGCCTCGGGTTTGGCATGAAGTGGGACATGGGATGGATGCACGACACCCTGAAGTATTTTCACGAAGATCCCATCCACCGCCAGTACCACCACAATCTGCTGACCTTCCGCATGCTGTACGGTTTTACCGAAAATTTCGTGCTGCCGCTTTCGCACGATGAAGTGGTGCATGGCAAGGGATCCCTGCTCAACAAAATGCCGGGTGACGAGTGGCAGAAATTCGCGAACCTGCGTTTACTGTTCGCGTACATGTACGCGCAGCCCGGCAAGAAGCTCCTGTTTATGGGTGCAGAGTTTGGCCAGTCGAATGAGTGGTCCCATGATCGAGCGCTCGACTGGTGGCTGCTGCAGTTTCCCGTACATCGCGGAGCACAAAGCTGGGTGCGCGATCTTAACCAGCTCTATCGCAACGAGAAGGCGCTGCATGAACTGGACAGCGATCCGGCCGGCTTTGAGTGGGTCGACTGCAATGACGCTCCCATGAGCGTCGTGTCCTTGTTGCGAAAAGGAAAGTCGGCTGGAGATGTAATGCTGGTGACCTGTAATTTCACACCAGTGCCGCGGGAAAAATATCGAGTAGGTGTTCCTGCAGGCGGATGGTGGAAGGAACGCCTGAACAGTGACGGCACTGAATATGCCGGAAGTGGCATGGGAAACAGCGGCGGCGTGATGGCGGAGCCGATTCCGCAACATGGACGGCCATTTTCGCTGGAGTTGACATTGCCACCGCTGGCGGCAGTGTTCTTCAAGCTGGAGTAATGGGAATAGGCAGCGTCGCCCGGCTACTTCAGGAGGCGCGGGAGCGCGTAGGCCGCTAGCGCTATGCTGGCCAGCACCGAACCCAGCGGGGCCAGGCGCCGTGGATTTAACTTTGCCGGGCGCGTCTCATACTTCGCGAGCGTCGATTCGATCTGGTCAACCAACTTGATCGAGGACGTTCCCTTGGCAACCGTTGCGTCTACGCCGGCGGGCGGTCGGTGTTCCGCCGCGGAAGAGCCCGAAACCAGCAAAACCGGCAGTTCGGGACGCATCTTCTTCAGTCGCACTGCCAGTTCCGCGCCCGTCATCTCGGGCATCTCGAGGTCAGTTAACACAGCATCCACTTTGCGGGAAAGGAATATCTTGAGGGCTTGCTTCGCGCTCGCCGCCACCGTGACGTCGTAACCGTAGCTGCCTAGCAGGCTTTTGTAGAACTGGCGAAATGCCGAATCATCGTCCACGCACAGCAATCGTCGCCGAATCATTCTCTGCATCGTCCCCCGCCTTTGCAATCCGTTGGGGCATAAGTACAACAAGCCGCCGAAGCCTGTGCATGTTTGCTGCCAAAATACAGCCCTGACCTGAGAGTCACTTACGGCAGGCTGTGGAGAAAGAGGACGGTACTTCTGCCACTCCCAAGGCAAAAAAGTGGCGCCAGTGGAATCGGGTAATTTCTGTAGTATTCCAATCGGTAACTACCGAGCGCGAGGCTTCATGGATAAAGACTCTTTTTGCGGCCGAAGCGTTGTTGCCCTTCTCGGCTTCCTGCTTCTCGCTTTTCTCTCGTCCGCAGACGAGTGGAAACCGCGGCATGACCTGGTCTCGCACACGGGGGTCATGAACCCGGCGGAACCGCCGTCGCCGAGCGAAGTTTTCTTTCCAGGGCCAGCAAGTCCGGCTGAACAATCCACGTGGTTAGAGGGACTGAAGTCGGCGCGCCGCGAGAGTCGGACGCTGCTGCGCTACAGTCCGTCGCAGTACGAACGTCCCGAGTTGGAATGGACGCAACACGTTTTTTCCCAGGTGCAACTGCTTATCTGGGACCGCAGCCTCTTTGATCCCGAAAAGGGTGTGTACACTGTCGATCATTTTCTCTCGGAGACTGAAAGTCGAATCGGACCGATTGATGCCGTGCTCATCTGGCATGTCTATCCCAACCTGGGCGTCGACGACAGAAACCAATTCGAGCTTTTGCGGGATCTTCCCGGTGGCCCCGCGGGATTGCGGCGAATGGTGGAACAGTTTCACCAGCGCGGAGTGAAGGTATTCTTCCCGTTTCTCGCATGGGACACGGGAACTCGTGCGGGCGAAGCGCCTGCCTGGACGGAGATGACTCAACTCCTCAAGGAGATCGGCGCGAATGGAATTAATTTCGACACGCTGGAGAGCGTGCCGGCGCAATTCAGACAGGCGTCGGATGCGATCGGGTATCCGCTGGCACTGGAACCGCAATTCCAGCCGCGGGATGAGTCGCTGGCCTGGACGAATATCAGTTGGAACGATTGGGTAACTTGGGAAGGCAAGCAGTATCCCTTCATCCCGATGGTGAGCAGAACAAAATGGATGGAGAGCCGGCACGCCGTCAATGTTACGGACCGCTTTACGCGCGATAAGACCGACAGCCCGCAGCATGCATTCTTCAACGGCCAGGGGTACGCGTCGCTCGAAAATCTCTGGGGATTCTGGTACGGGAACACGCCGCATGATGCCGAGGCGATTTTGCGCGTCACGCGCATCGAGCGGGCCATGGCGGCCTTCCTGCGCAGTGCAGAGTGGGAGCCGCATGCGGCGGTGCTGCAGCCTGGCATCTTTGCAAGCCGCTTCCCCGCGCCCGAGGGGACTCTGTGGACCATCGTGAACCGCAATGAATACAACGTGGTGGGCGCTGAATTGACTGTGGCTCACAAGAGCGGGATGCGCTACTACGACTTGTGGCATGGAATGGAATTGACACCTCAAATCGCCAACGCAACAGCCACGTTGAACTTCGAAATGGAAGGCCTCGGGTTTGGAGCGGTTCTGGCGACCGGCAGCGATTCGAAGGAATTCAACGAACTGCTTCGTTTCATGGCAGAGCGCTCGCGGCGCCCGCTGGCAAGTTACTCGCGGGAGTGGAAAGCGGTGGCTCAAACGCTGGTGGATATTCCCGCCACCCGGGCGGCGGCGACCGCCCCGCCCGGAATGGTTCGCATCCCCGAGGGAGATTTTGATTTCGAGGTAAACGGCATCGAAGTGGAGGGCGGCAACGATCCCGGCGTGGACGTGCAGTATCCCTGGGAGGGTGAAGCGCGGCGCTTTCACCGTCACCTGATACATATGCACGCCTTTTACATGGATCGGACACCAGTCACGAATGCGCAGTTCAAGAAATTTCTCGAGGTAACCGCCTACCGGCCGAAAGACGACCACAATTTCCTGCACTCCTGGAAAGACGGGACGTATCCGCAAGGCTGGGACAACAAGCCCGTGACCTGGATATCGATCGAGGACGCCCGCGCTTATGCCGCGTGGAGCGGCAAGCGACTTCCGCATGAATGGGAGTGGCAGTATGCAGCCCAGTCAGCCGAAAAACGGCTATATCCATGGGGCAACGAGTGGAATGCGGATGCCCTGCCGCCAGTGGACGCTGGACCTGCGATGCGACCGCCCACCAATGTAGGCGACTTCCCGAAGGGTGCAAGCCCTTTTGGCGTCCTGGACCTGATCGGCAATGTATCGCAGTGGACCGACGAGTATCGTGATCCTCACACGCGCGCCGCAATTATTCGCGGTGGAGCGGCCTATCATCCGCGGGGATCGATCTGGTATTTCCCGCAGACCTACAAACTGAATGAACACCAGAAATATTTGCTGATGTCTCCGGGGCGAGACCGGTCGGGAACGATCGGGTTTCGGTGCGTGGCGGATGCACCGTGAAGGGCAGAAATCGGTCGTCCATTGGAATGAGCATTTCGCAAGCTTTACTTGGGAGGCTTCTTCGATTTTCCAGGCAGGCTCGCGGGATTTTCGTGCGTTCGCTCGCGGAAGGTGCCCTGCATTCCGCCGGCGAGGCCGACACTTTTTTCACCGAACCGATCGCGCAACTTGTCGGCTGCGGCCAGCGCTTGCTGCCAGCGCTGGTGGCGTCCATCATCCAGCAAATCCATCTGGGTGGCTCGAGCTCCCTCCAATGACGAGACCTGCACACCGAGGAGGCGCACCTCGGCGCCTTTTTTCCAATTCCCGCGAAAGAGTTGGCGGATCTCCTGAAAGATTTCGGTATCGAGTTGCGTGGGTACCGAGAGCGAGTGCGCGCGGGTGATCGTGGTGAAGTCTTTGTAGCGGAGTTTGAGTTGGATGGTGCGGGCGTGCAGGGCATGCTCGCGGAGGCGCCGTGCGACCATCTCGGTCAGGCGCATCAAGGTGGATTCCAGTTGCGCATGGTCGGCCGTGTCTTCGTTGAAGGTGTGTTCGTGGCTGATCGACTGAGGATCTTCGTGCTCGCCGACCGCGGCGTCAAACCACCCGCCCGCATCTTCGCCACGCGCTTTGCCCGCAAGTGCCAGTCCCCACTTCCCGAAACGCTCTTCAAGCACCGCATCTTCCAGGGCGGCAAGATCCGAGACTTGCCGTATGCCCAGGGCGTGAAGGTTTTGCTCCATCACTTTGCCGACGCCTGGAATATCGCGCACATCGAGGGGCGCAAGGAACTTGGCTTCCTGCCCGGGCACTACCCACAGAACACCATTCGGCTTGGCCTTTGCGGATCCGACCTTGGCGATGAGTCGCGAGCTGCCAATGCCGATGGAGCAGTTGAGGCGCGTCTCGGTTTTCATTTTGGCGTGCAGGGAGTGGGCCGCGCCTAAGGGCGCGCCGTGAAGACGCTGCGTTCCTGTCATGTCCAGATAGGCTTCGTCGATCGAAGCCATCTCGACCAACGGGGAGAAAGTGCTTAAAACATTGTGCACTTTTTCAGAACACTCGCGATAGCGATCCGGGTGGCCATCTACGAAGATTGCGTGCGGGCAAAGCTTCGCCGCCGTACGCAACGGCATGGCGGAATGCACGCCGAATTTGCGCGCTTCATAGGACGCGGCCGAGACTACGCCGCGCTCGTCGCGCTGTCCGCCCACGACCACAGCCTTCCCCTTCAGCGAGGGATCAAACAGTTCTTCGACCGACACGAAGAAGGCATCCATGTCGACGTGGAAGATGGTTTTGGTCGTCGACTCCATAGAAGAGAAGGCGAAAGGGGCCAAACAGATTCTACCAGTGTTCAGCAGCCGGCCTGGAGTGCTTCTGAGTCTGACTGCCATCAGGTCCTAGCAACGACTCAGTCGGGCCACAGCGACGCAGGATCTGTGGCTTCAGCGGTTGAGGTTCGCTCCTGATTACAGCCATGACAGACAAAAGGCGCCGCATTGCGGCGCCTTCTTTCCTGCGAGAGGATTGATTACTTTGTTTCGGCGATTGGACTGGCGCCGAATTCGCGGCGGCCGTTTACGGTTTTCGCAGCACGCGCGGCGGCGGGTTGGGCGGTGGTCGCTGCGCCGTAGCGTTCGAGCAGCACCGGCACCATCGCGCCTTCGGCTTCCTTGACGAAGGTCATGCGGCTCTCGCCCGCCATGTCGATGCGGACGAAATCGCCTAGTTTCACCTGTCCGGTGGCAACCAGGTTGGCCAGCGGAAACACGATGTTGCGTTCGATCGCGCGCTTCAGGTGACGAGCACCATAGCGCGGGTCCGTTCCCTCCGCCAGCAGGTAGTCCTTCACCTTTGGAGTACAGGTAAACACGAACTGATTGGCTCCGGCAGCTTGCAGGATGCGCTGCTGGACCATCCCCAGTTCGATTTCAAGAATCTGCGTGAGATGTTCGGAGCGCAGCGTCTTGAAGACCACCACCTTGTCGATCCGGTTCATGAACTCGGGGGTGAATTTGCGGCGCGCGGCTTCGATGGCGGTGCGGGAAATTTTCTCATCGAACTTGGCATCGACTTCAGCGACGTGAGTCGCGAAGCCCATTCCACCGTCCACCAGGCCGGTCATCTCGCCGGCGCCCAGATTCGAGGTCATGATGATGATGCACTGCGACAGGTCGACCCGACGGTTGTCGCCGAGCGTGAGCGTGGCCTTGTCGAGAATGCCGAGCAGAAGCTGCCAGAGCGAGTCGCTGGCCTTCTCGATCTCGTCGAAAAGGAGAATTGAGAGCTTCAGCTTGTCGGTGTGCCACTGGTTGAGCGCTTCCTGGGTCAGCAGCGGATGCGTCTCGCGATGTCCCAGGTAGCCCGGAGGCGACCCGATGAGTTTCGCGATTTCATGCGAATGCTGGAACTCGGCGCAGTCGATCTTGATGCAGGCGCGCGCGTCGCCGAACAGAGACTCAGCCAGAGCCTCGACGACCCGGGTTTTCCCTGACCCGGTAGGTCCCAGAAACAGTAGGTTGCCCACCGGGCGTCCCGGCGGATTCAAACCAGCCAGGAACATCTGGTAGATTTCGACCACCTTTTCGACGGCCTGATCCTGTCCGACGATCTTGCGACGCAAGGCAGTGTCAAACTCCTTGGCGTCGTTGCTGCGACGGCTGGGATCGAGCACAGTGGCGAGATTCGTTCTCATAGGGTCTAAAGGCCCTTTCTATATTTGGGGCCGAATCGTTAGTCCTGGGGAGACGATCGTTCCCGCTCCGAGGAGCGACAAATTGTGTCACTACTTAAACTGCATCCCTGATGTTGCAAACGATTAGCCATCCCCTTAGGTAACCACGGTCACCCGTTTCCTGCTGTCTTAGATGCCTCTTTGAGCAGTATGGGACTTATCCGCAGGCGCTGGCCATGCAAGCGAAATGTAAAATCTTGCGCATTCGGGATGCATGTAGCGCCTTTCGTTCCTCAGCAAAACCGCTATCTGGCGTAGGTCCGACGTAACTTTCAGCCCCGAAAAACGCAGGCTAGTATCCGCCCCAGAAGCACTTTCTGGAGAAAACCTTGCGTCGTTTCCATGTTGTTTCGCTTGTCCTTGGGCTCCTCGTCGTTTTGGCCTTTGTTACGAACCGGTCGATCTCTTTTCCGGCAGTGGCGCGGGCACAACAATCGGCGCAACCTGCCAAGATCGTTCGGAGCAGTGTCTCGACTACTCCGGCCACTATGAAACCCGCCGATCTCCCTGCTCCAACGTTTGCCCCGCCGGGCACGGAACTGTACGCCGCCAAGCGGGGGGACAGCGTGGGGTCGCTGGCGCGACAGTATTTGAAGCGGACATCCTACCTGACTTCAAGCGAATTGGCGGAGGCCATTCGCACGGCCAACGGCAACCGCACGGGAAATAACCTGAAAGCCGGGGAGCAGATCATGGTGCCGGGCATCCTGGCAGCGCCCATCGTCGAGAAGACCATCCCGGTAGCCAAGGATTTTGAAGTGCGCGCCATCTATTTGACTGGCGTGATGGCCGGAAGTGACCACGGGATACGCATCATCAAGCACTGGCGCGAAGTCGGCGGCAATGCCGTGGTGTTCGATATCAAGGACAGCGACGGAAGCGTGAATATCCCGTTCGATCACCCGCTGGCGGGACGACAACATGTGTACATCCGCGACGTGCCAAAGCTGGCACACTTTCTGCATTCGCAAGGCATGCACGCCATCGCCCGCATAGCCATCTTCCGCGACCAACGACTGGTGGAGGCGCATCCCGAACTGGCGGTGAAGTCCGCGCGCAGCGGAAATGCGTGGCGCGAAAACGGGAAGCTGGTCTGGACGGATACGTCGAATCCCAAGGTGCAGGAGTACAACATCGCGCTGGCAAAGTACGTGGCCGATCTGGGCGTGGACGAGATCCAGTTTGACTACGTCCGCTTCCCAGCCGAAGGCGACCAGAAGGACGCGACGTTCTATTTTCAGAAAGAACACCCGACCTGGCATCGCTCGGACGTAATCAACGACTTCCTGAAGCATGCCTACGCCGAGCTGCATCCCAAGGGCGTGCTGCTCTCGCTCGACGTGTTTGGCGTAATGGCGTGGCAGCGTCCGATCGACCTCTCGCACACCGGACAGGACATCGTAGGCATGGCGAAGTATTGCGACGTGCTCTCGCCCATGATCTACCCCTCGCACTTCTTCGGCATGGACGGCATAGCGCACCCCGGAGACGCGCCGGAACACTTCATCGGCGAATCGATGGACCGTTTCAAGCTGATCACGAAAGACAGCAACGCGACCATTCGCCCGTGGCTGCAGGCCTTCCGCTGGAGAACAAAGACTTATTCCCCTGAGTACATCGAGACGCAGGTGCGGGTCGCGAAGGAGAAGGGCGGGGTGGGGTTCTTGTTCTGGAATGCCGGGAATGACTACTCAAAGCCTTATGCGGCCATGCCGGTGATGAAGGCCGGGAAGGCGAAGTACTTCCGTGGGGATGAGATGCCGGGGGTGGCTGGGGTGCCGGCGACCACGGCGAGTTCTGTGCCTTTAGGCGGAGGACAATAAGACTGATCGGACACGGTTGCAGTATGCCGAAGATAAAAGAACTAATGCACCGCGCACTGCTCCTGAGGAGCACGAGATGGCGGGGTGCCCCGTCCAAGCTCCGCTTGGGCGGGAATTTTTTGTTATGCGTGAGTTTGAAGTCGTAATCTCGGGTCGCTCACCGGGTTCTTCGACTCGCGGCGCGAGTCGGCATCGCTGCCCTGGAAATGCGCTACTGTGCGAACAAACATCCCCGCCCAAGCGGAGCTTGGACGGGGCACCCTTGAGATTCGTAGCGCTCCACGATCCTGCCTATTGACCGTCCAACCGACCGTCCGGAACGTACGAAGCATTCCACAGCTTCGCCCTGTGCAGTCTGTAAATTCTGTGCCTTCCGTGTCCGGCGGTGTCGAATTGCTCGGTTATAATCAACTGTAATTTGCCAGTGCCCGAGCGCGTTCCCCGCGAATTATCCCGCGCCGCCTGCAAAGCTACAGCATCGAATTCGACTGGGTGAGGAGTCTTCATGGCGATTCAGAAAACCGAGAAGATCTGGCATAACGGCAAGCTCATAGCCTGGGACGACGCGCGCATTCACGTGATGTCGCACGTGATCCACTACGGGTCGTCGGTGTTCGAAGGCGTGCGCTGCTACGCGCTGCCCGCCGGCCCGGCGATTTTCCGCGCGCACGAACACGCGCAGCGACTGCTGGATTCAGCCAAGGTCTATCGGATCGACGTGGACTACACGCGCGACGAGATTGTCAAAGCCATGAGCGACGTGATCGCGAACAATGGCATCTGGCCGTGCTACCTGCGCCCGGTCGTGCTGCGCGGCTACGGCGAGGCGGGCGTGAATCCTTTCAACTCGCCCACCGAGGTCTACGTTGTCAATTACCCGTGGGGAAAGTATCTCGGTTCCGATGCCGACACCGGTTGCGACGTCTGCGTTTCTTCCTGGACGCGTCTGGCGCCCAATACCCTGCCTGCGATGGCGAAGGCCGGTGCGAACTACATGAACTCGCAGCTCATCAAGATGGAAGCCATTGTCAACGGCTACGCCGAGGGCATCGCGCTCGACACGAATGGCTATGTCAGCGAAGGCTCGGGCGAGAACGTCTTCCTCGTGCGCAACGGCACGTTGCAGACTGCACCGCTCGGCAATTCCGTTCTGCCGGGGATCACTCGCGACTCGGTGCTGCAGATTGCGCGCGATCTCAACATCCCGATCGTCGAGAACGTCATCCCGCGCGAAATGCTCTACCTCGCCGACGAAGCGTTCTTCAGCGGCACAGCCGCGGAGGTCACGCCGATTCGCTCGGTCGACAAGATCAGCGTGGGCAAGGGCGTAACCGGACCGATCACGAGAGCGATCCAGAAAGAGTTCTACGCGATCGTGAAGGGCGAAAAAGCCGATCGGCATCAGTGGCTCACGCCGGTTCCGGTTCGCACGAAACAGCCGGTGAGTGTCTAGGGCTCTGGGCTCTAGTCCTTCAGGATGGCAGCAACTTCATCCTTGGGTCGATCCAGTCGGCCATGTAGAATGGCTGCCGACTTTCAAATGTGAGCGCCTCACACGCGCCCTTCGGCCTGACGACTCAACACCCTCACAAGGAGTGCATTTATGGCGACCGCAGAACCATGCGTGACCGCAGACTTCGCCCTGGGCTATCGCGAGATGATGCTTCAGGGACTAGCCAATGAAGTACAAACGACCAAAAAAGTTCTGACGGCAATTCCGGAAGGCAAGAAAGATTATCGCCACGATCCCAACTGCCGCACGGCCTGGGAACTGGCCTGGCATCTGGCCAACACCGACGTGCAGTTCCTCGATGGCATCGCGGATGGCAAGTTCAACATGGAGTCCCCCGACGACGAGCACAAGCCGAAAACAGTGGCTGATCTTGTGACCTGGTACGAACAAAACATGACGCGCGGCATGGAACGCATTCGCGCCATGAATCCCGAGCAATTGACAGCAAACGTCGATTTCTTCGGAGTGTTTAATCTCCCGGCAGCGTTCTACCTGGGATTTCTGAATAACCACAGCATCCATCATCGCGGACAGCTTGCCACCTACCTGCGTCCCATGGGAGCGAAGTGCCCGTCGATTTATGGCGGCAGCTACGACGAGCCTTGGATGCCTGCGGAAGCATCCAGCGCCGCCTAACCGGGATTCGCCCGACTGTGCAGCCGCCCGGAACATTGGGCGGCTTCCTTTGTCCATCCCGCAATCACAAACCGCACTTCCTTGAATCTCGATTGCCACCTCAAAGCCAAGAGCCAAAGGCTAATAGCTAACGGCTGCCTTCCCATTACTTAGGTCATCTTGGGCAAGGTGACGATTCGCGCAATCATATCGAGAGATACACAGGGAGCCGTGTCGAATGAATATTGATGATCTGCTTCGGATAGCGATGGAGCGCCGGGCGTCAGATTTGCACCTCAAGGTCGGCAACTATCCGCACCTGCGCATTGACGGCGAGTTGCTCCCCTTGACCGATCAGCCCCGCGTTACCGCGGAAGACATGCTGACCATGGCGTTCAGCATGATGTCGGCGCGACAGAAGCAGAAGTTCAAAGAGACCACTGAAATCGATATGGCGTACGGAGTGGCCGGACTGGGCCGGTTCCGTGTGAACGTCTTCCAGCAGCGCGGCAACGTGGGACTGGTGCTCCGCGTCATTCCCACGAAAATTCGCGCGCTCGATGAACTGTACCTGCCCAAGGTGGTGGAGCAGGTATGCGACATGCCTCGCGGGCTGGTGCTGGTCACGGGCGTCACGGGCTCCGGTAAGTCAACCACACTCGCTGCGATGGTCGACCGCGTTAACGCCACGCGCGCCGAACATATCATCACCATCGAAGACCCCATCGAATTCCTGCACCGCGACAAGAAGGGCTACGTCAACCAGCGCGAGATCGAAGTCGATACGCCGTCGTTCTCCGCTGCGCTGCGCGCCTCTCTCCGTCAGGATCCGGACGTGATCCTGGTCGGCGAAATGCGAGACCTGGAAACCATCGGCACCGCCATCCATGCGGCCGAAACCGGCCACATGGTGTTCTCCACGTTGCACACCCTGGACGCGGTGGAAACCATCAACCGCATCATCGCCGTCTTCCCGCCACCCGAACAGAAGCAGGTTCGGTTGCAGCTGGCGGCGATTCTGCGCGCCATCATCAGCCAACGCCTGGTGCGCCGCGCCGACACAGAGGGCCGCGTACCCGCGGTGGAAGTCATGATCAACACGGCATTCATCCGCGAATGTATTCTCGTGCCGGAAAAGACGCGCTCCATCCGCGACGCAATCGCTGCCGGAACTTCGCAATACGGCATGCAAACCTTCGATCAGTCACTCTGGGATTTGTTCCAGGCTGGGCTGATCGGCTACGAAACCGCCCTTGAGAACGCGTCGAACGCGGACGACTTCAAGCTGCGTATGCAAGGTATCGCGTCGACTGCCGACATCTCGCGGCAGGCGATGCAGTCGGCCGGATTCGGCGGCCGCTAGATTCAACATTGCTGGGTGCTGTCCTCCTGAACCGGGCGCGCGTAAAGCGCGCCCTTTTTTTGGAAGGCAGGTGACAGGTCTCAGGTGTCAGGTCACAGGGGGATAGCGGCCTCAAAAAGGGCTCCTTTTCGCGACCAACCGAATCTTTTGCGACCGTTGCGGTTCGGAGATCTCTCGGCGTCCTCTGCGGGCGTCCTCTGCGTTTAAAAGCTTTTCCGTCGTACCCTTCCAAACGGCATCCACACGATCCACTTCTTTCCATCCCTGCCGTGTTGCGCTAAGGTGTTGGCGATGTCCTTTCCCCGTCCCAAGAAGGTCTTCACCGAAGCGGAACTCTACGAGTACGCGGTGGGCGCACTGGGGCGACGTATGCGCACGGTCGCCGAACTGAAGCGGCTTCTGCGCCAAAGAGTCGAGGCCGACACGCGAATTCGGGCAGACGCTGGTCGAGCTCATCATCCGAAAACTCAAAGACCAGGGCTACCTCAACGACGCGAAGTACGCTGCCGCCTTTTCTTCCCTGCGCCGCGACAACGAGAAATTCGGCCGCATGCGCGTGGTCACCGATCTCAAGATCAAAGGCGTCCACGGGGAGGTCATCGAGACCGCCGTTTCCGCTGCCTTTGATGAAGTAAATGAGGAGAAACAGGCGCGCGCCTTCCTGCACCGCAAGCGGCTGAGGAAGCCACAGGATCAGAAGCAAGCCGCCCGGATATTCCGGCAGTTGACGCGGGCGGGTTTTCGCTCGAAGACCATCTTCACAATCCTGAAGAAATGGGATGTGGACGAGGAGATGCTGAGCTCTCTGGAAAGCGAAGGCCAAGAGTAAGCCGGAAGCCCACTAAGAGCTGTCATACATACTTGCGTTTGTAGTACAATCCCCCCAATGGCAACTTCAATCCAGGCCCGGCTCGACAAAGACGCAGAAAGGGCACTAGCCCGCCTCGTTCGCCATTTCGGGTGGACGCCGTCTCAGGCGGTACGTGAAGGCCTGCGAGTCCTGGCAGAGTGTTACGTGCCTAGAGGTCGACGCACGATTTTCGGACAGGGAAAATTCTCCTCAGGCCTAAGAGACCTCGCCTCTAACAAGAAACACCTGCGGGATTTTGGCAAGTGAGGCCCGTTCTGTTGGATACTGGGCCGATTGTCTCGCTTCTTGATGCCAGCGATAGTTTCCATGCGCAATGCGTTGAGGCGATAGGCACCCTCGGAGCGCCTTTGGTCACATGCGAAGCTGTCGTTGCTGAGAGCTGTTACCTGCTTCGGCGCGTGAAGGGAGCACCACAAGCGGTATTGCAGAATGTCTCGTCGGGAGTGTTTCAGATTCCCCTGCCCATAGTGTCGTACGCGGATGAGGCGTCGCGTATTCTGACCAAATATCAGAGACGAGATACAGATCTCGCCGATGCCTGTTTAATTCACCTGGCCGAAGCTTTCCATAGCGGCGATATTTTGACGCTGGACCACGACTTCGAGTTCTACCGTTGGTCCCGAAACAAGCCCTTCCGCCTGATCATTCCTATGTCCTAAGCTTCCCTGACTCCGCGTCCTCTGTGGTTTAGAATTGGGGTTTCGGCAATCAATCCCGTTCCAACCGTTGAGGCCCTCTAAACGCTCATGCTGACCGGCTCGCAAATCCGCCGCAAATTCCTGGACTTTTTCATCGAAAAGGGTCACCGCGAGGTGCACTCTTCTTCGCTCGTCCCGCAGAACGACCCCACCCTGCTCTTCACCAATGCGGGCATGAACCAGTTCAAGGACGTCTTCCTTGGACTGGAAAAGCGGGATTACTCCCGGGCGACGACTTCGCAGAAATGCGTGCGCGCAGGTGGCAAGCACAACGATCTGGAGAACGTCGGATTCACCAACCGGCACCACACGTTCTTCGAGATGCTGGGGAATTTTTCGTTCGGCGATTACTTCAAGAAAGACGCGGTTGCTTACGCATGGGAATTGATCACCTCGCCCAAGTGGTTCAGGATTCCGAAGGAGAAGCTTTACGTCACGATCTTCAAGGGTGAAAACGGCGTGGAGCGCGATGCCGAAGCCTATGACTTGTGGGTCGCGCAAGGTGTCGCGAAAGATCGCATTTACGAATTCGGCGCCAAGGACAATTTCTGGCAGATGGGCGACACCGGCCCCTGCGGCCCCTGCAGTGAGATTCACTACGACATGGGCGTGATCGCCAGCGACCAGGGACACACGAATTGTGAGTTCGGTTGTGATTGCGGACGTTATGTTGAGATCTGGAATCTGGTGTTCATGCAGTTCGATCGTGACACCAGCGGCAAGCTGACGTCGCTGCCCAAGCCTTCCATCGACACGGGCGCAGGCCTCGAGCGCTTGGCGTCGGTGCTGCAGGGCGTGATCTCGAATTACGAGACCGATCTGTTTACCCCGCTCATCCACCGGGCCTCGGAGTTGACCGGAAAGAAAGCCGAGCGGGGCTCGGCCGGACAGGCGGGGGCGCCTGTCCCTACGCAAGCATCGCAGGATTCGGGCAAGACTCATGTGGGGACGGGCGCCTCGCCCGTCCAGGCCGAGCGAAGCTCGGCTCCCGCTGGCGGCGGCCATGGCGCGGCTTCGCTGCGCGTGATTGCCGACCACTCCCGAGCCGCAACCTTCCTGATCTCCGACGGAGTCATTCCCTCGAACGAAGGCCGCGGCTATGTGCTGCGAAAAATCATCCGGCGCGCCATCACGCACGGTCGCCTGCTGGGACAGAACAGGCCCTTCCTGCACCAGATGGTTTTCTCAGTGCGCGACCTGATGCAGGATGCCTATCCAGAATTGAAAGAAACGGCGGACCGTGTGTCGAAGGCAGTTCTGGCGGAGGAGACCCGCTTCGCGCACACGATGGAAGTCGGGCTCAAGAAACTGGAAGAGGATCTCCAGCCCTTGATCGAGTCGGGACGAAAAGATCCAACGAAGCAATCCTTGTACGCGGGCGAGAAGGCGTTCAAGCTTTACGATACCTTTGGTATGCCGCTTGACTTCATGCAGGATGCCGCACGCGACCAGGGTATCGTGTTCGATCAAGCCGGTTTCGATGTGGCCATGGAAGAGCAGCGCCAGCGCGCTCGCGCTTCCTGGAAGGGCGCCGCCAAGCAAACCGCCAATCCGGAGTATCAAAAGCTTCCAACGTCGGTTTTTGAAGGCTACCGCCAGACTCGCTCCGAAGGATGCGAAGTCCTTGCGTTGTTGAAGAATGGCCAAGGGGCGAAGGAGCTCAAGCCGGGCGACGAAGGCGAGGTAGTCCTTGATCACACGCCCTTCTACGCCGAATCGGGCGGGCAGGTGGGCGATCGCGGATGGTTGTATTCCGATGACCACAACACGGTAGTCGCTGACGTCACAGGAACCTACTATCCGATTCAAGGGGTGCGGGCTCACAAGATCAAGGCGAAGCAGGCAATTCATGTAGGCGACAAAGTCGATGCCGTCGTCGATACCCAGATTCGCGCGGCCACCATGCGCAATCACACCGCCACGCATCTGCTTCATGCCGGTCTCCGGGAAGTGCTCGGCAAGCATGTGAAACAAGCTGGATCGCTGGTCGCGCCGAATCATCTGCGTTTCGACTTCTCGCATTTCACGGCGGTGGCTGACGAAGAACTGCAGGATATTGAAGACCTGATCAACAAGGAAGTCCTGCAAAACCAGCGTATCGAGGTCATCGAGAATGTGCCCATCGATGTCGCGGTCAACGAGTATCACGCCATGGCGCTGTTCGGCGAGAAGTACGGCGACAAGGTGCGCGTGATCCGCATCGGTGATTTTTCGACCGAACTGTGCGGAGGGACCCACACCGCAGCCACCGGCGAAATCGGGCTCATTAAGGTTTTGAAAGAAGGCAGCGTCTCGTCGGGAGTGCGCCGAGTGGAAGCGGTCACAGGCGAGGGGTCGCTGCAGCACTTCCGCAAGGATCATCAACTGGAGAACGTGGTGGCCGCGCTCGCCGGACACGCCGAAGCCGAGAGTCCGGCGGCGGCCTTGAAGCTGGAACTCGACAAGAAAGATGCGGAGATCAAGCGGCTTGCGCGTGAACTCGATCAGGTGCGCATGAAGTCGGCATCGTCGTCCATGGCGTCGGTGACAGAAAAAATCAAGGAAGTGAAAGGCATCAAGGTTCTCACCCATCGGGTCGACAATCTCGAACGCGCGCAGATGCGCACGCTGATTGACCAACTGCGCGACAAAGTCGGATCGGGAGTCGTGGTGTTGGGATCGGCGACCGATGGGCGGGTTGCGCTGATCGCCGGTGTTACCAAGGATCTGACGAGCCGGGTGCAGGCCGGGAAGATTATTGGGCAAGTAGCGCAGAAAGTCGGGGGCAAGGGCGGCGGGCGTCCGGACATGGCCGAGGCGGGCGGAGATAAGCCGGAGGCTCTGGACGCAGCGCTCAATGATGTGTACAACGTTGTGGAGTCAATGGTCTGAAACATCCGGTGTCAGGCCTCATGTTCAGGCGTCAGGAAAATCCTGAGGGCTGCGCTGTTCCTGAGACCTGAAATCTGAGACCCGACACCTGAGACCTCTCTCTATGTCTGACCGCATCTCCTTCATCACGCATCGCGGCAAGCCGATCCTGTTGATCGATTTCAGCCAGTGTGAGCCCAAGGAGATCCTGACGATGCTCGACGAGATCCAGCGTACGGTGGCGAAGCACGATCGCAATTCCCTGCTGACGTTAGTCGATCTGACAGGAGCGCACATCGATCGCGCGGTAGCGACGCGCATGAAGGAAGTGCTGGTCATGGATCGGCCGTATGTGAAAAAGTCGGCTTGGGTTGGAGTCGACAGTCTGCCCAAGGTCTATTACGAAAACATGAAGAGCTTTACGCAGCGGAATTTCCCGCCCTTCCAGACCCGCGAAGCTGCAATGGATTGGCTCACTCAGGATGATTCTGGCACGCCATAGTCTTGTGACTTCAAGGTCGCAATCGCCAACCTGCGAAGCTTCCCCCCCCAAATCTTAGAATCGCGATTACGACAGGGGCGACGTAAGTCTCTGTCTGCTAGGCCGGAAGCGTAGATACAAGAGTCCGATTACCGCAGTCACCACGATTAACTCAATCACACTGCCCTCGGGACCAACCGTGCCTCCCGTCATCCACTTGGAACCTGAAAGGGTGGTGTTCAGCAGGTGTCCGTTGGCGGGTATACCGCTGTCGGCGACGCCAAAGAAATAGGTTTCGGCCCAATCCCAGGACGCGTGCATGCCGACGGCGAACCAGAGATTTCCTGTGAGCCGCAACGAAACGCAAAACAGGATCGCCGCTAAAGCAACCCCGAGTCCTCCAACCCAGTTTTCGCCGGGGTTGTTCATGTGCCCGCGCCAGAACAGTGCCGACAGCACAAGGGCGGCAGGCCAAAAGCCAATTCCCGTGGCCAACGTAAATTGCGGGTAGCCACGAAAAAGGGATTCCTCGAAGAATCCCACCATCAGAAATGCCGCAGCCCACAACAGCGCATACTGGAGCGCGGCTGCGCCGGTCAACGCATACCCTTGAAACGTCAGATTCCCCGTGAGAAAGAGTGTGAACATGGTGGCGCATTCGGCCACAAAGCCCCAGACGATGCCTTCAAAGAAGCGAAGTCCGAAGGCGCCGCGCGCGGGCAAGCCGTAGTCGCCAAGAGAACGTTTTTCAAAGACGCCCATCACCAGCGTGGCCAGCAACACGCAGAGGAAGGCCAACCCATCCTGAATCAGCACGGTCTTGGCGCTGAAATCGATAACTGCGGGGTGAGGCCTGACCAAATGCAGAAGGCGCAGAATTCCACTGATCGCGAATCGCATTCCAGCTACGATGGCGACGAAAATAATCAGGCGCCAAAAGGCACGCAGCCCATTCGGCCCCAGGAAGACCCATTGCAGGCGGTTCGGTTGCCGGGCGACTGGGACGTCCGGCACAGGCGTTGGAAGTTGCTCGAGGGTTTGAGTCTCTCCAGGTTGCATGGACTTAAGCTACGTAGACAAAGGCGCTAAAGTTCCGTACGCGCCCACCGGATGGACACGAAATCTTAACCTCGCCCGAGGAGGCGATTCCCCGCTTAACTACGCCACTTCAAGGTGACCGGGCCGGTGATGGGGTGGCGGAAGGGTGTTCCTTCCCGCCGTGATTCGATCCACGCTTGTTTTAGCTGGAAATACCACTTGGCCGGACGATCCGCGTCGTCGATCAGCATCAGGTGCGGGTTGTGCTTCAGACCCTCGGACTGCCGCTCCATAGTTTTGCGGTCCTGCTCCACGAATTTTGCGAAGACGTACTTCAACAGCTCAGCGCCGAAGGGGAACCATTGGAAAAGGTTCCAGGCGGCCACCACGTCGATGCGGCATTGGCTGCGCGTGATCGGGGTAACGGTGGTCAGGCTCGAGAACCAGTACTTCCCTGCCCGGATCGTTTCCCAGCGCATATTGGGCAAAGTGAAGTCGATGGTCGTCGTGATCGCATCCGCGTCGGCGTATAGCTTGAGGAGTTTGTAAGGAGCGCTGTTGGAACTGGGCGTGTGCGCGCTCATCCGAAAGCCAAGATCAATGGGCTCGAAAGCTTTTTGTTTTTCGTGGATCGAGTCCCGACTGCGCCACCACCAGGCCTGGTGTACGAACGGCCCGTGAGCGGGATCCATCAGCCCGATGATGCCGTGGTCAACGCTGCACGGCAGATCCGAGGTCAGGTAGGCAAGATTGTATTTCTCGCTAAAAGTTGGAACGCGCGGAGGGATCGAGGGTGGTTGCGCCCGGCGGGTGAAACCGGATCTGGCGGGAGCGGGCTCCGGGATGAAAACCCAGATGAAATCATCGTGCTCCTCGCAGGCGTAGCTCCCGGCATAGATGCGGTCGACGCTGAGTTTCTGATCGGCGGTGAGCGAGGGGATCAACTGGCACTGGCCGGAGTGCGCGTCGAAGCGCCAGCCGTGGTAACTGCATTCGATCGCAGTGCCGTCGAAACGTCCGCAAGAGAGCGGCATACCGCGGTGCGGACAGGCGTCCTGCAGCGCGAAAGGCCGGCCCTTCGCATCGCGCCCGATGACCAATGGCGTCTCCAACAGCGTCGCCCGTTCCGGGCGTTCGCGAAAGACCGTGTCGCCGGGCAGGGCGCGATACCAGAAACCGGGCAACATCAGTGAATTTGGCGTCTCGGTTTGCGGGGAATCTTCAAACATGGGAACGCAGCGAGGGTACTACAGGGCAGCGAACATGGAAAACAACACCGGGCTACTGCTCCGCTTCACTGGCATCCGAGAATGCGACGGCACTCTCATCTTCCGGCGGCTTTTCGAAAACAAACATCTTCGTAAGAAGTTCGTATCTAGACAGCAGCGCACCCAAAGTGTATCCGACACCCGCACAGAAAGATGCCGTGAACCTCATTTGCGCGACGATTCGCCCGAAATCGGGCTCGAGCGGCGCCACCGGCAGGGTACCGAAAAAATACTCAAGCGCCGTCGTTGCTGGCGAAGCCTGAAACAGCACTGAACTGGCAGGAGGATGCGCGAATACAAGCATCTTTACCCCCAGCACAAGTGTGGGTACCGTCCATGCCCAGATGGCCGCTATCTTCAAACCACGCGCCATCCCGTACCCGACGGGGATTGACAAGGCCAGATTCACAAGCGCCATGTGCGGCAAATACCAACTCCAAGCCTGCGCCAACCAAGGCAGGTGAACAAAAGGCTGTACCCAGCTAGGCAAGCGCCAGATCAGCCCCGGAAAACCGATAAAGGCGCAGACCAAAACCATCGCAGTGTGCAGGATGAACGCTCCTGTACGACCGCTCCAAGGCGAAGTCCCCGCCGAAGGATTCATGGAAGTAGTTGCGGACATGGCCTGCCAAACTACCATCACCACCGCATCCCCACAAGCTAGGTCCAAGACTTCTCATGGCCCCAGGGGCACGCTCTCGGCCAAATTCGTAGCCTTATTTTCAGTAACTTACATAGATTACTTCGGTGGTTCTATGGCCTTCGGATAGTTTGCCCGCCTCGGTTAAACGCCCTATAATCAGTCCACTCTGGTTGATATTTCTCCGTCAGGTTCCGGGCAGGTCACGCTAAGGACTTTGTGTCTTTACAACGAGGATAGACCCGGACAATGCGAAAGCACCTGCAAATCGCGCTGATGGCTACCCCCGTACTCGCGGCCTCCTTCTCCCTGTTCACGCCACTCGTGTTTGCCTCAGGCGCCGACGACGCTCCTGCGAAACTCGTGGCCACGACCGACGACAACGGGCGCACCGTCTATACCAACGACGTGACTGTGGCCCCGGCAAAGGGAACACGCAGCCAGAACACGGGTCCGCGGAGCCGCCTGGTGTACTGGAGCTCGAAAGAAAAGCGCTTCAAGCCAGTGCCTTTTGCGACGATGGGAGCGGCCCGGTCAGCGGCGGCCGAAGTGAATCAGTATCTGCAGCGGGAAGCAAACCCCGAAGACGCTGCGGCGAGGTCTAACTACCTGCGCAGCAGTACCCCAATCAGCCAGCAGGACGTGGATTCGGCCATTGAGCAGGCGGCCGCCCGCCACAATGTCGATCCAAACCTGGTGCGCTCGGTGATCAAAGTTGAGTCAAATTTCAATCCCAACGCGGTGTCGCGTAAGGGAGCCATGGGCCTGATGCAGCTTATGCCCAGTACGGCGCGGTCGCTGCATGTGACCAACCCGTTTGACCCGCAACAAAATGTGGACGCCGGGGTTCGTCATTTGAAGAGCCTGCTCGAGAGCTACGGCGGCAACATCAAGCTCAGCCTTGCGGCCTACAACGCCGGGGCGGGCGCAGTGGCTCGCAGTGCCGGCATTCCGCGCTTCTCGGAAACGCAGAATTACGTACGGCGAATTACGGAGCTGTACTACGGCGGCTCGCAGCCCGGGTCCCGTGTACTGGGCAACGTTGTCCACGATCCCGTTCGCGTGCAACGAGATGCGCGGGGCGTGCTTTATATCAGCAACACTGACTAAGGTTTTCGGCATCTCTCAGGGAAGCCGTTGCAACAAGCAGTAACGAGCTGGAAACGTTGACGACCCTACATCGAAGCCAGCGCGCGTTGCGTCTGGGTGTAGCGCTTCTGGCGCTGCTGCCGGCGCTGCCGGGCCATGCCCGTGTCCGGCATGGCGACGCGTGGGCGCGCGACAATTTCGCGAAAGCCGAGCGAATGCGGGAGGCGCTCAACGGGCGCCCGGTCGCACAACGCACCCGCCGCGACTACCAGCGAGTCATCGATTCCTACCGCCGCGTTTATTTTGGCGCACCCACATCTTCTAAAGCCGATCCCAGCGTCGTCGCGGTCGCCGAATTGCACGTCGAGATGGGCCGGCGCTTCGACGACAACAAGGTTTTTCAGCGGGCGGTGTGCGAGTATGAATTTCTGCGCAAAGAATATCCGGGCAGCAGGTACCGGTTCGACGCGTTGTTCACCATCGCTGAGATTTATAAGGACGATCTGGAGGATCCCGAAGAAGCGCTGGCGACCTTCCAGGAATTCGTGCACCGCTATCCCCGCCATCACCTGGCGGATCAGGCCAAAGCGGCGATCGCAGAATTGAAGCAGGATCACGGGGAGCCTTACAAGTCTGCCGCTCAGCGGGAAGCGGAGAAATTCCAGAAGGCTGCTGACGTCGCCGCGAAGTCCAGAAAAACGGAAAACAAAATCCAGGACAAGACTGGCCAGGATCAGGAAACAAACGATGAGGAGAACATGGTCTCGGCGGGGGCGACCTCCGACGAACCGACCAGCAAGCTTCCCCGCGTTACCAGCATCCGGCACTGGTCGACTCCTGACTACACGCGTGTGGCGATTGATCTGGAGCAGGACGTAAAGTTCGGCTCCCAGCGCATCGATCATCCGGACCGGATTTTCTTTGATCTGTATGACACCAGGCTGGCGTCGACCCTGGTTGGCAAGACTTTTGATGTAGACGATGGGTTCCTCAAGAAGATCCGGGTAGCGCAATTCAAACCGGGCAAGACCCGCGTCGTGCTGGAGGTTGATGACCTTTCCGATTACGACGCGTTCCTGCTCCCGAATCCGTCTCGATTGATCATTGATATCCGCGGGAAACAAGCGGTGGGCGCGAAAACTCGCACGCCGGAGGGCGCGATACCGCCGAAGGCTGCGGCTGAGATCGCCGATAACCTTCCGCCGGCGAAGCTTCCGGCCCCGGGTTCTGCGAGTGCCGAGCCTGCCGGCGAGCGTGACCTGGACCCGACGAAAACAGTCGACACCAAGCCAACTGTCAAGACCGTGAAGGTTGGCAAGAATTCCGTCAAGAAGATTATTGAAGCTGGCGACGATGACAACGTCGGGAGAAAAAGAAACGTAGCCCGCACCGTCGAAGATTTGCGCCCGGAGTTGCCGCCAGCCACGAGCACGGCTACTGATGACACCATCGAGCGCGATCTGCCGGCCTCGGCCGCGGGTGTAGAAAAAGCGCCTCGCGGAAAGAATAAGCGCCGCTCACCCGCCAGCGCTGCAGAATTGGACGTTCGGGAGGCCCGACCCACTGCCCGGGGCGACCGCTCGCTCATTCGGGCGCTGGGCCTGAAGATTGGCAAAATCGTGATTGACCCCGGCCATGGTGGGCACGACACCGGGACGATCGGACCAGGTGGCTTGCTGGAGAAGGACCTGGTCGTCGATGTGGGACGGCGACTTGGCAAGTTGCTGGAATCACGACTGGGGGCCGAAGTGGTGTACACGCGCAAGGACGACACTTTCATTCCCCTGGAGACCCGCACGGCAATCGCGAACCAGGATCAGGCGGACTTATTCGTGTCGATTCATGCCAACTCGAGCCGCGATCCGAATGCGCGGGGCGTGGAAACTTACTATTTGAACTTCACCTCGTCGGCCGACGCCCTTGAGGTTGCGGCCAGGGAGAACGCAGTTTCGGAGAAGTCGATTCACGAACTCGGCGACCTGGTGAAGAAGATCGCGCTCAAGGAAAAGATAGAGGAATCGCACGAGTTCGCCAGCGACGTGCAGGAAGCGCTGCACAGCGGCCTGTCCTCCAAGAGTCCCGGGCTGCGCAATCGCGGAGTGAAAAAGGCTCCGTTCATAGTTCTGATCGGGGCCAACATGCCGTCGATTCTTGCCGAGATCTCATTTGTCAGCAATCCGGCGGATGAACGCAAACTGCAAACGCCCGAATACCGGCAACGCATCGCTGAATCCCTCTATCGTGGGATTGCCAAGTACGTGAGCGGGCTCAGTGGTGTGAAGATGGCGAGCAAGATCACGAAAGAAGAAGGCCAATAACCTGGGGCTGACCCAGCCCGAATTCCCTTTCAAGATACAGGACTTGCCGATTCGTGCAAATGCTGCCTCCGTACATGGTATGAGCGGCTATACACCTGCATATACGGAGATGTAGGCTTTTAGGATGGAAACCCATTCCCATGGGCATTTCATCGGGTGGCGGAAACTTTTGAGGCTCCCTTGTAGTCTAATATGAGGAGCAGAGGGACCTTTCCTCTTTTCCACTCTCATGATTTTTCGTCGATTTTTCCCGGTCGTTCTGAGTTGCCTCATTGCGGCCTCTGCCCATGCCAGTGAGCCGAAAGCTCCGGCGCCGGCGCCGATTCTCCCGACTACCTTTGGCGGATGGCAGTTGCAGGGAGCAGCCCAAAACAGCACAGATCCCGCCACAGCCGATGCCACCAACCCGGCCATCCTCAAGGAATACGGATTCACCGATTTTTCTTCGGCGACTTTCACTCGAGAAGACGGGCATAGGCTCACCATTCGGGCGGCGCGTTTTGCAGACGCCAGCGGAGCTTACGGAGCTTTTACTTATTACAAGCAGCCCGAGATGTTGAACGAGAAAATCGGAGATCAAGCATCTTCGCTAAACAATCGCATACTGTTTTATCGCGGGAACGTGCTGGTGGATGCGCTGTTCGACAAATTGAGCGTGATGTCGGCGGCTGAGTTGCGCGAACTGGCGAGCGTGATTCCTCTTCCCCAAGGGGGAGCGCGCAATCTGCCATCGCTTCCAACCTACATGCCGAAACAGACCTACGTGAAGAACACTGCGAAATACGTTATGGGGCCATTGACGCTCGACAAGCTGGGTTCGCCGCTGCCGGTCGAAATGGTCGACTTTACGGCAGGCGCGGAAGTGGTCGAGGGAACCTACCGGGGCGCCAGCGGTTCAGGTACGCTCATGCTGATTTCGTATCCGACGCCGCAGATTGCGACCGATCACCTGCATCGCATTGAGACAGCGCATCAACCGAATGGCCAGTCCGGGCAGCCTGCGGTAGTGGAAATGGGTGCGTTTGCACAAAAACGATCGGGGCCAATCGTGGCCGTCGCGGCAGGAACCTTTTCACAGGGCGAAGCTGAGGCTCTGCTGAAGCAGGTCAATTACGATGCGGACGTTACCTGGAACGAAAACACGTTCTTCGACAAGAAGAACAATGTCGCGAACCTGTTATGGAATGTGGTGGTACTGTGCGGTGCTTTGATGGGCATCACTCTGGTCGCTGGCGTTGCATTCGGTGGCGTAAGGGTGGCGTTCAAGCGTCTGCTTTCCCAACGGAGTGAGGTGGAAGGACAGGAATTCATCGCGCTGAATATCGACGAATCCGTGCGCGAGTCACGCAGCGGGACCGGAGTTTCTTCGAGTTCGAGCTGACGTAGTATGACCTGTCAAGCTACGGTAAGTACCTCAATTGAGAAGCCTTAGCGAAGCCGAGGCACGGGAAAGTCTCAAAATGACACACTTTCGAGAGCTATTGGCGGCTTTCGTAAACTATTGAAAACAAAAGCATTTATTATCTAAAATTTCCTTGACACCCCCCTTTTTGGACTCATAAGATTCGGCCAGAAAGTTTTGGCGGACTTTGCCTTCCGTTAGAACTATTCTCCCTTGAAAGAAAAGGCCGCCCTATTGCCGGGGTGGCTTTTTCGTTTGCCGCCCATCGCGAATAGGAGTTCAGCTTTTGCAACTCTGAGTTCCAGGTGGTTTAACTGCGCCGGTTGCCCCAACACCTCCGCGAGTTTGCCGCAAGGATCCTCCAACGCAAATGGCGCGGCAGAGTTTCGGTGGGAATTGTTGGCTGAACTACATCGACTCTCACGGAAATACGTGATGGCTGACGTATGCAAGGCAAGGGCTGCGGAATAGATTGAGAGCAGAGTCACCTGCCATTCGCAGGCGGGAGGTGGCACAATGAGATACTTGGTCTTCCTGCTCTGGATTCCAGCCTTCCTGCTTCTATACCTCAGCATTCATCAGGAGATACTCGCAGAGCGCAATCGCGGTGCGCGAAAGCCGGAAGCGCCCGCGCAAGTGGGGCAACCACGTTGAGCTACTTTATTCCTGGGGCTTGGGCGCGCGGTGCGGGCAAGTGGAAGCGTTGAGGCAATCCTCGGCGATCATGAGACGCTCGACCGGTTTACCGTTGACGATGTGAGACTCGATGATTTCGTCGACATCCGCGGCGGTCACCCCGCCGTACCAGACCGCGTCTGGATATACCACCACAGTCGGGCCGTGCTCACACTGATCCAGGCATCCTGACATATTCGCGCGTACACGTTTCTTGAAGCCGCGCAGAGCGAGTTTTTGTTTGAACATAAATTGCAGCTGGGCCTGTGCCTTCGGATCGCAGCAACCGCGCGGGTGTCCGGGATCGCGCTGATTGCAGCAGATAAACAGGTGCTTCTCGAACTTGGGCATGCTTTTCAATTTACAGGATTCCGGGGTGGCAGAGAGAGAGCGGTCCGGCAGCTCTCGGCGGCCGGGACCCGCTCCATCCCAGGAATGAAAAAGCTGAACTTAGAGGAACGGGTCTACAAAGATGAGGAAACGCCAGCTAGTCCTTCAGCGGAACCATGGGCTGATCGTTCTGGCAGAATGTGGCTACGCGGGTCAGTCCACCTTGCGCCTCGGTCACATACATGACAGGGCCGTAGCAGTACACGGCGTGACCATTCGCGGCGAAGTACCATTTGCCGCCCTTGCGAGAGTGCTTCACGGCAGCCTCAAACACGGGCTGATGGGCCGGCGGTGCGATCCTGGGGACGGGCAACGAAAACAGTAGGGCTAGGGCCAGAGCTTTCATATCGTTCTCACAGAGCCCCGGGAGACGGGGCGGGCATTCTTAGATCGACATCAAAGTCCTACGGGCATCTCCAATATCCGAGGCCGGCACCGGCGGCATTTCGTGCGTGGGTCGTTGCGCTTTGCTGTGATTGTGCGCGGTGCTGGTTTTCTCGGACGGTACGGCCTGGGTCGACGGAGTCTGAACCGGACTGCTCTTCTCATCAGCCTGCGCCTTGGGGGCTTTCGCCTGCTGCTGGATTGCCTTGCCCTTCATAGCGGACAGTTCGCTGCTATCACCGAGCAACTGCTGGATCAGCGTGCGTTGCGATTGGATCGTGCTGCCTTGCTCTACGATCAGAAGGGTCATCAGACCGTAGGAGATCAGGAACAGCACGGTGAGGATCGGAAGCATGGTGTGCTTCGATCTGGGTTGAACTTCCGGAGTACCGAAAATTGTCGTCACTTGCGCCCCCGAAGAATTCGCCCGGCTGCGGGCATGTCCCAGAATTGCAGCTAGTGCACCAACCGGAACGAGCCGTGGAAACAACAGGTGGACAAGGAGTTAGGTGTGCTTTCAGAAAGTACGGGAAGAGCCCCAACTGCAACTCCCTGCACATATTGGTAACTAGGGTTGGTATTACCGGGGTGACTTGATTGCCCGAAAAGGCGTGCTGGTGGCGGCTTTTCACGGGGCCGCCCGACCAGCAAACATCGAGCCTTCCTAAGGAACGAGGTCAACTACTTGCCGCTCATCACCAGTTTCGCGATGGTTTGCAGCTGCATGTTCGATGTGCCTTCGTAGATTTTGCCGATCTTGGAATCGCGCCAATATTTCTCGACCGGGTAGTCTTTAGTGAAACCATAGCCGCCATAGATCTCGATCGCGAGCGAGGTCACGCGTTCGGCCACCTGCGAGCAGAACAACTTGGCCATGGCGGCTTCCTTCACGAAATTCACGCCGGCGTCTTTCATGCGGGCGGCGTTATAGACCAGCAGACGGGCGGCTTCGATGTCGGTAGCCATTTGCGCGATCTGGAATTGGATACCCTGAAAATCGGCCAAGGGCTTGCCGAATTGTTTGCGCTCCTGAGCGTAGGCGGCAGCGTACTCCCAAGCGCCGCGGGCCACTCCCAGCATCTGGGCGCCGATGCCGATGCGGCCTTCGTTGAGCGTCTCGATGGCAATCTTGTAGCCCTTACCGACTTCGCCGAGAACATTCTCCTTGGGTACCCGGCAGTCTTCCAGAATAAGTTCGCAGGTCGACGACGCACGGATTCCGAGTTTGTCTTCCTTCTTGCCGACGGTGAAGCCGGGGAAATCTTTCTCGATAATGAAAGCGGTTATGCCCTTATATCCGGCGGAGGGATCGACGGTCGCGAACAGGATAAAGAGTCCGGCCTCTTTGGCGTTGGTGATCCACAGCTTTTGGCCGTTGAGGACGTAGTCGCTGCCTTTGAGTTCAGCCTTGGTCTGAAGCGCGAATGCGTCCGAACCGGAACCGGCTTCACTGAGGGCATAGGCGCCGGCGGTGTCAGAAACCATGCGCGGAAGATAGCGCTTGCGCTGTTCTTCGGTGGTCCAACGCAGCAAGGCGTTGTTCACGAGAGTGTTTTGCACGTCGACGACGACGCCGGCCGAGGCGTCGGCACACGACAACTCCTCGACCGCCAGGATCGCCTCAAAGAATTTGCCGCCGCCTCCACCGTATTGCTCCGGGACCTCGATGCCCATCAGCCCAAGCTGAAAGAACTGCTGAAGGAGGTCCCTGTCAAACACACCTTTTTCGTCCATCTCCTTGGCAAGCGGGCGGACGCGCTCGCGGGCGAATTGCCGGACGTTGTCGCGAAAGAGAATCTCGTCTTCGGTCAACGTGGTGAGGGGCGCGGGATTGGCAGCAGCTGCAATTGTTTCCGGCATACGGATACCTTCAGATTAAGAATGGCAAACCATTAATTTTAACATTGCTGGAGGCGGGATCTGCGGTGGGCAAGGCATCCCGTCTCGCCCAACCGCATCGACTGGGCAGCGTTGCGCGGGTATACTTCGCAAACTCAACCTCAGTGGTCGACGGAGCTACCCTATGGCAACGGCGACAATCCCCGACGAGAAACTTGCCCACACCGATTTAATCGACCCCGCACAAGAGACCAGTTGCTGCATTGTCGGCGGTGGCCCGGGCGGCATGATGTTGGCGCTTCTGTTGGCGCGGCGCGGAGTAAGGGTCACCCTTCTGGAAGCGCACAAAGATTTCAACCGCGACTTCCGCGGGGATACGGTGCATCCAGCGATTCTTGAAATTCTCGACCAGATCGGCCTGGCGGATGCACTGCATCAATTACCCCACACCAAGATTTATGGTCCGACATTTCAAACTGCCGACGGGAACTTCTCACCCATCGACTTCCGGCGTCTGAAGACCCGCTTCCCTTACATCATGCTCATCCCGCAAACGAAGTTCCTGGACTTTCTGGCGCGGGAGGGGAAAAAATATCCCAACTTCCGCCTGCGGATGGTGGCCAACGTGGGCGAACTGATCGAGGAACACGGCCAGGTTTGCGGCGTGCGTTACCAGAGCACCGATGGGTGGCACGCCGTGCGCGCGCTTCTGACGGTGGGAGCAGACGGACGCTTTTCCAAGGTTCGCCAGCTCGCGGGTTTCCAGCCGATCAAGACTTCACCACCCATGGACATCTTGTGGTTTGAATTACCCCACCTGCCGGGCGATGAGCATTCCGAGCGGGTGATGGGGGGATTTGGGAAAGGCCGTCTGCTCGCGGTGTTTGATCGGGGCGATCACTGGCAAATCGGATACGTCTTTCCCAAAGGGAGATATCAGCAACTGCGCGCCGGGGGAATTGATTCGTTTCGAAAATCAATTACCGAGGTTGAACCGAGGTTCACGAAGCACGTGGAATCGCTGCGTGAGTGGAACCAGTGTTCGCTGTTGTCGGTGGAGGCAAACCGCTGTCCCGTGTGGTACAAGCCCGGTTTGCTATTGATTGGCGACGCCGCGCACGTGATGTCGCCGGTAGGCGGGGTCGGCATCAACTACGCCGTTCAGGATGCGGTGGTGGCGACCAACGTCCTGACTCGACCTCTGCATCAGGGCAAGGTCCGGGTCGAGGACCTCCAGAAAGTGCAGCGCCAACGCGAGTTTCCGATTCGCGTAGTGCAGGCGATGCAGTCGGCAATGCAAACCAGGATGATTGCGGGCGCGCTGCAAGCGCCGGGAGCATTCAAGGTTCCCTGGCAGATGAGAGTGTTTTTCAAGATACCGCTGCTGCGAGATATTCCAGCCCGCCTGATGGCTTTCGGCGTAAAGAGAGTTCGACTGCAGCCGGAGGCGTAATGTCAGCGTTTTTTGCCGGGGACGAGTTTGAGGCCGTCGTTCTGCAAGATACGCTGGACCTGGTTTCGCGCATGAACGGCCCACGGGCTGGTGGTGTCGAGTTTGACGTAGGCCCGCCAATGCCCCAGCGCCTTGCGCGGCTGCTTCAGCTTTTCATAGGCCAGGGCGAGATTGTAATGAGCGTCCGCATAAGTGGGCGCCAACTGTAAAGCGGTGTTGTAAGTCTGAATCGCTTCGTGAACTCGCCCGGTCTCGTCGAGCACGTTGCCGAGATCGAAATGTGCCAGCGCATATCGCGGATCCGACTCGATGGCTGCGCGATAGTGCTTCTCGGCCAGACCGTACTCCTGACGATTGTAGTAAAGCGTTCCCACATTAATGTGGGCCGCAGCATGCCCAGGATCGTGTTCCAAAACCTTCAGGTAGGTCGAGATTGCTTCCGCGTGGGTATGAGGGTCTTCTTCGAGCGCGATGCCCCGAGAGAACAGTGCAGCGACATCAGACTCTTTCGGGTCCGGATGTAACGGAAGGACGGGCGTGCGCGAGATCACCTTTTGCTCGGGCGAAAAATCGAACATAAATTGCCCGGCAATCGGTTCCAGCAATTTCCCTTCATGACGAAAGGCGACCCGGTGTCCGGAGAGAAACGCGCCCGCTTCCAGCAGCGGATTTTCCATGCCCGCAACTTGCTTCTGCATCGCCTGCAAGGACTGGCGGATGACGGCCGGGCGCACTTTCTTGGCGCACAGGTCGCGAACTTTCTTTATTTGCAGGAGATCGAAGAACGAATAACTCTCGGCGGCGGCTACCAGTTCGGCTTTTTCCCAACTCGCCAACTGACGCGCCGTGAGCCGCAGAATGCGAAGCAGGTCCGTTCGACTGTATCGGTACACGGTGATATGGGTATTCCTGCCTTCATTATCGGGATTTCCGCTTTGTGAATGCAAGTGGAAAGCGGACGGGCGGGAATCTCCATCAGCACTGCAGCAAGAACGGTGCACTCGGTCGCTATGGGGAACGATCGCCCCATCAGAGCAAGATCTTCACAACAGGGGGCAGAGGTGCCACAGGAACTCCTTTGTGCCACTCCGTGTCCTCTCTGGTTACCGGCTTTCGGCGCCGGATCGGGACTGCATATTCTGAGAACTTGCAGCCTACTCGGCCAAAGCTTTTTCGATCGCTCGAACCACCTCTGGCGAGTCGGGCGTAACCTCGGGCTCAAACCGGGCAGCGATATTTCCCTTGCGATCAACCAGGAACTTGGTGAAGTTCCATTTGATCTCGCCCCCGGTCTTCGGGTGCTGGGCCGAATCGGTCAGGTATTGATAGAGTGGCGTAGTGTCGGATCCTTTCACCGACACCTTCGACATCATGGGAAACTGCACGTTGTATTTGCGGGTGCAGAAGGTCTTAATCTCGGCATCGGTGCCGGGTTCCTGCGATCCGAAATTATTGGCGGGCACGCCCACGATCACCAGGCCGCGGCCTTTATATTTCTCGTAGACCGATTCCAGCGCCGCATACTGCGGCGTGTAGCCACATTGGCTGGCGACATTGACGACCATCAGGACTTTTCCCTTGTAGGCAGTGAGCGGCGCGGGCTGGCCCTCGATGGACTTCAGCGTGTAATCGTAAACCGATTTGTCAGCCGCGAATGCCATAAGAGCGCTCAACAGCAAGAAGGAAAGAAGCTTGCGCACAAAAACCTCCGGGAGAAAGGCGAATCCACGGGAATTTGAAGCCGGATGAATCTGAGAACTGGAGCCGACGACCAGACTTGAACTGGTGACCTGCCGATTACGAATCGGCTGCTCTACCAACTGAGCTACGTCGGCCCTGAGAACTTACGAAAGTATATCAAAGGCTTAAGAGTTGACGATCCGTCGGCGCTCCCCCATCGTGCTATCCCTTAGTTGGTTCTTCGTGGATAGCTCCACCTTTGTGCCATGGACCTTGCAACTCACTTCGCAGACAATCCTTGCAGCGGTGACCGCCCCGGGTGAGATGTTTCCGGGGCGGAGCAATTCAGCGAGAAAGTAGACGACTGAAGAGCCGCGGGAACGAGTCACGCAGCGGATGTTGGGTCGGTTCTGGGCGCAGGTTCAGGAAGAAGAAGGTCAGAACGTCAGCGAGTACGCGGTCGTCCTGGTACTGCTGGTACTGATCGTGGTGGCTACCGTTCATGCCCTTAGCATGAACGCCCAGCAGGTCATCAATAAAGTGAATGCTGCACTGCACGGCTAGCGGTATCGACCACTTCAGATTTCCTAAAGACAGAACTGGCGTAAGGCTGCGAATCGATTGTTCGGATAATCGTCGCGTGCCATCCGCCGTGCGTGCGAGAGGTTGCTCGCCGACGGTCTATAGATGGTTTCGCTGCTGGGCGCGCTTCAATGCCTTCCTCTGCGCCTTGGCTGATTTTCGCATGGCTTTCTGCTGCTGCTTGTTGTAACGCGCCATGTCTTTTTGCGCTTTGCGCGCAGACTTTTTGTAGGCGCGAGACTGGGGGTTGATCTGATCGTGCGCGAAAGCATGGGAACCAAGAATAATCCCGGCAAAGATCAGGACAGCCATCCACTTTTTCACTTGGACTCCACGATCCATGAAATTCACTGCATTCATGAAATGTTACAGTAAGAATCAAGATCCCGGCTGGATCGCGGATGGGATGCCCAGTTCCGTTTGATCCGTGCGGTTGTAACCTGGCGACTGGTAGGCGCGGCAGGAATCGAACCTGCAACCCTCGGATTAGAAATCCGATGCTCTATCCGTTTGAGCTACGCGCCCGTGGCCTTGTTCAGAGCGGCCTTCAAGTTTCCGGCGCACCCCTCGTTTTCTATGATAGCAACATCGCCGACACGGGCGGACGGTTTACCGCTTCGCAGTTGTCGCCATACAGTTCCCCGAATCCTGATTGCGAACATTTCCTGCGCGGCCGGGCGAAATCTTCACCTCCAGCGATTGCTGGCTGGCCTAGCCTGATAGAATCTCCCGCATGACAAACCTCAATCCAGTGCTTGCGGCCCTCGAGCAGGAACGGACCCGTCTCAGCAGCGAATTGGAAAGCATTGGCAAGGCGATCGCGGCTCTTCGCTTACCGGGAAGGGGACGCACCGGACAGCGACGGAAGTTGTCTCCCGGCGCTCTCGCACGCATCCGTGCGGCTCAGAAGTTACGCTGGGCAAAATGGAGAAAAGCGCAGAAAAAGCGCTGACCTCGCTGGGCGCGGTGGGAAGCGAGCGCACTGGGATATCGACACGCCCGCCTGAAATCCGCATTCCTGGAAGTAGCCTCGCGAGCTTTTCAACGGTGAACTCCGATCACAGGCGGCATTCCGTTTGCATATTCGAAAGAAGATCGCACGCGGCGCAGCGCGCTGGAGAGATAGTCTCGCGGTTGCGGAAACGTTAGTCGAATAGCGACCCGGTCGTGGCCAGGTCCACCGGCACGGAGCAACCCGGGTCGTCGTTGGTCACAAGATTGACTTGCCGTCCGACCGGATATCGCCTCATTCGGGTGGAGTCGTACGGTCGTAGCATCGAGATCGCGCGCGTCATGTCCTGCATAGCGGGATCGAGCCAGCGTTGGTAGTGCTCAGCCGGCAAGATCACCGGCATCCGATCATGCACGCCCAAAAGCAAGTCGTTCGGCGTCGTTGTCAGAATTGTGCAGCTTTCCACCAGCCGCTGGTCGGGCCCCCGCCAGCAATCCCACAGACCAGCGAAAGCAAAGGGCGCACCGTCGTCAACCTCAAAGCAAAAGGGCTGTTTCTCCTTAGGTGAGCGCCGCCATTCGTAGAAGGCGTCGGCCGGCAGCAGGCAACGTTGTTTCCGCAGCGGGTCACGGAAGGATGGCTTGGTGGCTGCCGTCTCTGCGCGGGCATTGATCGTTTGGGCGCCCACATTGGGATCGAGCGACCAGGATGGAATCAATCCCCAGCGCATCATTGTCGCCTGCCGGACTGCAGGGTTCGCTCCCTGCCGGATGACCGGGACTGACTGGGTGGGCGCAATGTTGTAGCGAGGTTCCCAGTCGAGGTCGTCAAAATTGGTATCGAACTGTTCCGCAAGAATTTCCTTACGCCGCGAAAGCCGATAGCGACCGCACATGAGACTTCAATTTTAACCCTATGGACTCTAGTAACCGTTTGGATCCCCGCCAGTTCTAAGCCGATTGCTTTCTCCAGCCGATAAACGACTCAGGTCACTTCTCTTGCAGAACCTGGAAGTCAGCTGATTTGTGGGAAGACCGTGGCCCTTTTGTACGCGGGCGGGAGCGTCGTAATGGGGAAAAGCCGGAATCGAAATTCGGGAAACGGAAACGGGCACGGCCCTTCGGGAGACCGGTCGCTGGAGCCTTTGCGGCTCGGGCATGACTGTGATTACAAGAAGGAACTGCGGCGGCTGCAGATCGAGCTGGTCAAGTTGCAGGAATGGGTGCGGCACAAGGGCTTGAAGGTGGTCGTCCTGTTTGAAGGCCGGGATGCGGCTGGCAAGGGCGGTGCCATCAAGCGGTTTACCGAAAGTCTTAACCCTCGAATTTGCAGGGTCGTGGCCCTGAGCACGCCCACCGAAAGAGAAAAGACGCAGTGGTATTTCCAACGATATGTGGCGCATCTGCCGGGAGCGGGTGAAATCGTTCTGTTTGATCGCAGTTGGTACAACCGCGCAGGAGTCGAGCGGGTCATGGGATTTTGCAGTGAGGCACAGTACCTCGAGTTCCTGCACAGCTGTCCCGAGTTCGAGCGGATGCTGGTTCGGTCCGGCATCATCCTGGTGAAGTACTGGTTTTCGGTCAGCGATGAAGAACAGGAACGCCGCTTCCAGGAGCGCATGCACGACGTCACCAAGCGCTGGAAGCTGAGCGCGATGGATCTGGAATCGAGACGCCGTTGGGTCGAGTATTCCCGCGCCAAGGACGAGATGTTCGCTTACACCGACATCAAGCAGGCCCCCTGGTACGTGGTGAATGCGGAGAACAAGAAGAAAGCTCGACTCAACGTAATCCAGCACCTGTTGCAGCTCATTCCCTACGAAGATCTCACTCCCAAACCTTTGAAGCTGCCGCCCCTCGATAAGACCAAGTACGTTCGGCCGCCGATGCAGGATCAGACCTTTGTTCCGGAAAAGTACCGCTGAGCTTTTGGAATTTGGGGAAGAGTCGACAACGTGCCTAACGATTTATTCCGATTGTTTCCGGTTGAGGGGCCGAAGATTCTGCTGGTGCTGTTTCTCTCTTTCCTGATTGGCCTGGAGCGAGAGGAACGCAAGTCGAATCCCGAACGCTATTCCTTCGGCGGCGTCCGCACTTTCCCGTTGATTGGATTGATCGGCTACGGCATGGCGTTGCTCTCGGGTGGGCAGCTGATTCCGGTGGCGCTGGGCTTCGCGGTGGTGGGCGCGCTGCTGGTGGTTTCCTACACGCACAAGCTCTCCACCGAGAACCCTTCCGGCGTCACCAGTGAGATTTCGGCGCTCGGGACCTACTTACTCGGAGCCCTGGTCTACCACGACCAACTTTGGATTGCGACCACCATCACCGTGATCAGCATGTTCCTGCTGGTCCTCAAGAGCACCCTGGAAGGGCTGACCAAGCGCGTCCCGCCGGAAGAGATATTCACCTTCACAAAGTTTCTGCTCCTGACAGCGGTGGTTCTGCCGGTGTTACCGCGCGCGCAATTTACACAATTCGAGATCAATCCATTCAAGACCTGGCTGGTGGTGGTCGCGGTGAGCACGGTCTCCTACGGCAGTTACCTGCTGCTCAAGGTGACGCACGGAAGAAACGGCGTGTTGCTGTCGGCGCTGCTGGGCGGTGCATACTCCTCCACGGTTACGACCATCGCGCTGGCGCGGCGGTCCGGCACGGCGCAGCAGCCGCATTTATTTGCTGGAGGAACATTGATTGCCTCCGGGATGATGTATCTGCGCCTGGCCCTGCTGTTGGCGCTTTTCAATCATGGACTTCTGCGGGTGTTAGGTCTTCCTTTTCTCTGCCTGGCCGCTTCGGCTCTCCTGGCCGGGTGGATCTGGTCGCAGATCCCGGATCCTTCTTCCCACGAGCAAGCTCGTGAACTTGAACCTGGAAATCCTCTTGAACTGCGGGCGGCTCTGCTGTTCGCAGGCCTCTTTGTCGCTATGGTAGTCGTCACGCACCTGGCGATCGTTTATCTGGGCCATAAGGGCGTATATGCCCTGGGCGGCATTATGGGCCTGGCGGATGTCGATCCCTTCATCATGGGGATTGCGCAATCCGCCGGGCATGATGTGCCCCTGAACGTCGGCGCAGCCGGCATCGTAATCGCGGCCGCAAGCAACAACATAGCCAAGGGATGCTACGCCTACGGCTTTTCCGACCGGAACACAGGATTGCAAAGCCTCAGCCTGCTCGCCGGCCTGGCTCTTGCAGGGCTGCTGCCGCTGGCATGGCTACTGAGATAGCTAATTCCTATCCATGAATTCCTGATGCCCGGAGACTTGTCTTTCCAGAATGGTTGCCGTTCCCAGTACGGGAGAGGCTTCCGCGCCCTGTCGGGCTTTCGCTTGACATATATCCGTATTTCTGCAAACATCGAAATATGGCAACCGCGGCGCCTAAGCAAAAATCGGAAAAGGTGGCCCAGTACGCCGATATGTTTTCGGCCATGGGAACCGAAGCGCGCCTTCGGATTATGCAATTGCTGCTATCCGCGCATCCAGAGGGACTGGTCGTCGGTGAGATTCAGGACGAACTTGCGATTCCACATTCCACCCTTTCCCATCATCTCGACAAGCTCAAAAGCGAAGATCTGGTACGCGTACAGCGCGAGAGCACCTTCTTGCGCTACACCGCGAACACCGAAGCGCTTCAGGAGTTGTTGCAGTTTCTATACGCCGAGTGCTGCACGCGCAACCAGGCCGTCCAACCCCGAGACATCGTTCAGATCGCAAAAGCGAAATAGGAGAAAAGCCATGCCGGACACGCGAACGCCAACCGAAATGAAAGAGATCGTCCGAGAAAAGTACGGGCAGGCCGCCCTGCGCGTGAAAAAAGGGGGCAGCACTTGTTGCGGGGCGACGCCGGCCAGCGACTCCTGCTGCGACCCGATCACCGCGAACCTGTACGATGCCGCGCAGGTTGGCCAACTGCCAGACGAAGCCGTGCTGGCTTCTCTAGGATGTGGAAATCCGACCGCACTCGCCAAACTTGAGCTTGGGGAAGTGGTTCTCGATCTTGGCTCCGGTGGCGGCATCGACGTGCTGCTCTCTGCGCGCCGGGTGGGGCCGACCGGCAAGGCGTATGGGCTCGATATGACGGATGAGATGCTGGCCCTCGCCAACGAGAACAAGAATAAGTCCGGCCTCACCAACGTCGAATTCTTGAGAGGGGAAATCGAAAACATTCCGCTGCCCGACAACTCCGTCGATGTCATCATTTCAAACTGCGTCATCAACCTGTCCGCCGACAAGGACCGCGTCCTGCGCGAAGCCTTTCGAGTGCTAAAACCTGGCGGACGACTGGCGGTCTCCGACGTGGTCACGCGCGGCGAGATCGCACCCGAAATCCGACAAAGCATTCTGCTCTGGGTGGGCTGCATTGCAGGGGCACTCGAAGAAAACGAATATCGTGCCAAACTCACCGCGGCTGGCTTCGAGCAAGTCGAACTCGAGCCTACGCGCATTTACCGGGTGGATGATGCCCGGGAATTTCTCGTAGCCCAAGGTCTGGATGTAGACGCGCTGGCCCGCTCGGTGGACGAAAAATTCATGAGCGCTTTCGTGCGCGGCGTGAAGCCATCGCTTGCCAAGCCGTGTTGTGGACCGGCCTGCTGCAACTAGCCTTAACGGAGACGCCTTTATGAATGCGCACTACAACGTGCTGTTTCTTTGTACAGGTAACTCGGCACGATCCATCATGGCAGAAGGTATTTTGAATTCGAAAGGCAAGCCCAGCTTTACGGCCTACAGTGCGGGCAGCCATCCTACCGGAATGGTTCGACCGGAGGCGCTGCGGCAACTCGAAATCGCGAAAATTTCGGTTCAGGGAATGCGCAGCAAGAGTTGGGAAGAATTCTCTGTAGGCGTCGGCCCCAAGCTTGATTTTGTTTTCACCGTTTGTGACAATGCGGCCAACGAGGTTTGCCCGGTTTGGCCGGGCCAACCCATGACCGCCCATTGGGGCGTCCCTGACCCGGCCTCCGTTCGGGGCAATGCCGCTGAAATCGAGCGCGCCTTCCGGAATGCGTTTTTATCGCTCGATCGACGCATCAGTCTATTTCTTTCCCTTCCGCTTGCGACCCTTGATCGACTCGCTCTAAAGACGGCGCTGGATGAAGTTGGGTTACGGTGAGGCACAGGGCGAAACACAAGCGACTTGGTCGAGAGCAAAGATGAAGACAACAGGCCGACTCAGCTTCCTGGATCGTTATCTCACCCTCTGGATCTTCACCGCGATGGCCTTCGGAGTCGCCCTGGGTTGGCTGGTTCCGGGAGTCGTGCCATTTCTGGGCCGCTTCAGTGTTGGCACGACTTCGATTCCGATCGCTGTCGGACTGATCGTGATGATGTACCCGCCCTTCACAAAGGTGCATTACGAAGAATTGCATGAAGTCTTTCGAAACACCCGGATACTCGGACTATCCCTGCTTCAGAACTGGGTGATCGGACCGGCTCTCATGTTTGTTTTGGCCGTGACTTTTCTGCGCGGCTATCCCGAATACATGGCCGGGGTGATCATGATCGGCCTTGCCCGCTGCATTGCCATGGTCATCGTGTGGAACGAGCTCGCCCGGGGCGATACCGAATACGCTGCCGGGCTGGTGGCCTTCAACTCGGTATTTCAAGTGCTGTTTTATTCGCTCTATGCCTGGCTCTTCATTACCGTACTGCCCGGGCGACTTGGTCTGCAGAGTGCTGTCGTTCACGTCTCGATGGCAGCGATTGCAGGAAGCGTTTTCATCTATCTGGGTGTTCCGTTTTTAGCCGGGCTGGTGACTCGCACAGTCCTGTTGCGGATTAAAGGACGCGCCTGGTATGAGCACAACTTTGTTCCCCGCGTCAGTCCCCTTACCTTGATCGCGCTGCTATTCACGGTAGTGGTGATGTTTTCCCTCAAGGGCGAGTACATGGTGCGGTTACCATTCGACGTTCTTCGCGTCGCGCTTCCACTCCTGATCTATTTCGTCGCTATGTTCCTGCTCTCTTTCTATATGGGGCAGAAACTGGGAGCCGATTACTCCAGGACGGCCACCCTCGCGTTCACGGCCGCGTCGAATAATTTCGAACTTGCCATAGCCGTGGCCGTGTCGGTGTTCGGGATAAACTCCGGAGCGGCATTTGCAGCGGTGATCGGCCCGCTGGTCGAAGTCCCGGTCATGATTGTGCTGGTGAATGTGGCGCTTTACTTTCAGCGCCAATACTTTGCCAATGCTCAGTAGTACAGCCTTGAGGGATCTCTTCTCGGGAAGCCTGCCCGCTAGCGCCCCATCCGTCCGTTGCCTTCCTCCGCGGGTTAAGGAATAATCCAAAGTCCCGTTGACAAAACGACTCACCCACTTGAGGGAAAGGTTTCACTCGCCCGCTGCCACCCATCACAACATCTCGCCTCGCCTACATTGACTGGATGCGCGGCTTGGCCTGCGTGCTGATGTTTCAGACCCATTGCTACGATGCGTGGCTCTCGCCCGAGGCGCGCAAAACGACCTTCTTCATGTATTCGCAACTCGGCGGAACGCTGCCGGCCCCGCTTTTTTTGTTTCTTGCCGGAATTTCATTTGCGCTGGCGACCGACAAACTCATCCAGAAAGGCACTCGGGACAGGACAGATCGCGAAGACCACGATCTGGCGCGGCGCGGAGATTTTCGCGCTTGGGCTTCTGTTCCGGTTGCAGGAGTACGTGATCGCATGGGGATGGGCGCCTTGGAGCGATTTGTTTCGCGTCGACATTCTGAACACGATCGGCGTCTCCATGATGCTGATGGGAATCCTGTGCTGGATTGTGCTCGCGCTGCGCGGCTCGCGCAATCCGACGTTGCGACTCACGATTACCGCAGCCGGAACCGCCATGGCGATCGCCCTTCTGACGCCTCCGCTTTGGACCACTTGCAGGCCAGATTGGCTGCCTTGGCCGATCGAGTCGTACATCAATGGCGTCCACAACCTGGGTGCGCCGCAAGCTTGGCTGTTCCCGATTTTTCCCTGGACTGCCTTCGCTTTTGCCGGGCTGGCACTGGGCTTCGGGTTGCAGAGTGCCTGGACGAAGCTTCACGAGGCCTCCGCCTTCGCGTACGCGGGACTCGCGGGCATCGTACTCATGGTCGGATCTCGCTGGCTGGACGCCCGTCCGCTATCGGTCTATGCCAGTTACGACTACTGGCACACCAGCCCGAATTTCTTTCTTCTGCGCGTGGGACTGCTGCTGATGATCTTGTCGGCCTGTTATGCCTGGTGCCGCTGGGGAGCGGCTCAGTGGGGATTCAGTCCTTTGATCCAACTGGGGCAGACTTCCCTGCTCGTCTATTGGGTGCACATTGAATTTGTATACGGGCGGGTTTCCATTCTGCCGAAACACGCGCAGAGCATTTTCGGAGCATCGGTTGGCCTGTTAATCATCTTTCTGATGATGCTGGCTCTTTCCATTGCGCGGACGCGAATGAAGAGGCAGGGTGCAGATGCATGGAAGCTCTTCCGCAAGCCTCTGACCGCGAATTAACTCGGGCCTAAACCTCCGCCGAAACCCAATTGCGCCGCTCGAGAAATGTCGGCGGCTCATAGGTCCTTCCCTGAGCCAGGCGTCGCTCCTCGCGTCGCGCAGTCCAGGCCAGCCAAGGCCCCCCGACATGCGCGGCCAGCCGCGCGGTGTTTCCAAACTCGCTCTGCACTTCCTGCCGCAACCCTCGGATTTCGTCGCTGACACGTCGATTGACTTGCCGGAACCGTTTCTCCATAGCCCAGAGCGCGGCGCTGTACGCGGTCCGCAACTTCACCGATTCGCGAGCAAAACGTTCCCGCACCCGGGCGTCGGGAGAATTCTTGTAGCGCAACCAGCCTTGCAGCATGGTTCGACACATGCGGTAAAGACTCGGCCCATTCTGTTCGAAGTCATGCTGGAATGCCCAATCGAGAAAACGTTTCGAATCGGCGCGCGAAATGGCGGCATGGCGAAAGTTAAACCGGTCCTGGCCATGAATGTCAGCGAGGTTCACGTCCGGCAGCATCCTTCCCTGCTCTGACATTTGCGTGTACAGGGGCGTTCCGGGCACAGGTGTATACAGCATGAACTGATGGAAATCGGTGCCGTGGCTGATCGCGTACTCGATTTCTTGCCGGATGTTGTCCTCGGTGTGATGCTCCAGACCGATGATGGTCGAGCCCTGCACGCGGATACCGTGCTCGCGCAGTTCACGCGTGAGCTCGCGCGTGTCGGTACCGGCAAGCTTGGCATAGGACGAACGTGGAGACTCGAGTCCCATCCACAGCCACGAGACCCCTAATTCAACCAACTCCTCCATCGTGTATTTGCGGATCGCGTTGGCGGAGGCGAACACGGCGAGCCCCCAGCTCTTTCCCGCTTTTTTCATGCGGCGCAGGAGTTGCATCGCGCGCTCGCGGTGCAAAAGAAAATTCTCGTCCATCACGAAAAACGTTTGTACTTTGAGGGACGCCTCGAGTCCACTCATCACTTCAAACAGTTCATCGCCGGTTTCGAAGAAATTGACGAACTTGCCCTTGCCGCCAAAGAAGGAAGACGTCGTGCAGAAATTGCATCCCATCGGACAACCGACCGAGGGAATCACGGTGGCCGCAGTTGCGCCCTCCCGGTCCGGCAGACGGACGCCCAGAATGCGCGCCTCCATGCCCGAAATAATCTCCGGATGCCGGATTGGGGCATCGGGGTCCTCCCCAAGGTATTCACGCATCCAGCGGATGCCTTCGCCGCGCACGATGTGGTCGGCATCGAGCATGTGTTCAACGCCCGGAATTGCGCTGACGTGCCCACCTACGACAATCTTCGAATGCGGAGACAACCGGCGCACCATGCGGCACATCTCGGCAACCTTGCCGACGTTCACGATGATAGAAGAGATGCCCACGACGTCGTATTGCTGGGCAACCAATTCGCGAGCCAATGATTCGCGGGTGGGGAAATCGAGCACCGTACAGGGGCTGGAGATATTCGCCTGGATCATCATGATGCCCCACGAGCGATGAAACATGCGCAATGAGAATGCGCCCTGCGCGCGTGTGACCTGGTTGTGATAAAGCTCCATCGGATTGATGGCGCGGCTGCCAAACTCATCGTCCTGCGCATAAGGTCCGAACACGGAGGTCAGAAGCACGCGCGCGCGACTGCCCTGCGGATGGGATTCCATTGTTTTCGAGTCTCCTGAAAGTTCAGCCTAGGAGGTCGAGGACTTCCTGTATGTGAGGAATGATCGAAAATACAAAACTATTACAGAGTGGAGAGGCGAGAAGATAACTGGGTAATGGCGCCGGTAACCAGTTTTAGTGCGATTCCCCACTGCTGGCGAGCCTTGGCTTCATCTTCTCCGAAGCCGAACAGGTAAAAGGTTACGTAGTAACCCTCGCGAATGCCGTCCTGCCCGTGGTAGAAGCAACGCCTCAACATGAGTTCGGCGGAGTCGGGAATCTCGGGAACGCGTTGCAACAAGCCGGCGACCTGCTTCAGGAACGTCTCGTGTCGTTCAAACGAAAAGCGGGCCGCTTCTTCCGAGAACAACAGGTCGACATAGCATCCGAATTTCCAGGAGAAATGGAAGATCTCTTCTTCCGGATGGATGTCGGTGGTCGACCAGGTGTCACACTTCGCGCTCTCCAGAATGGAGGATGGTGAGTTCACTGCGATCAGGAAGTCGCGCAATTCTGGCACACGGGTAGCTTCCTGGATTTTTCCGAGAGCGCCTGGATCGCGCTTCAGATCGTAGTAGCGAGGTTCGCCTTCGGGCGCCGCCCAAGGGAATTCGAGAGTTTCGTCGTCCCGGCCGAGTTCGATGGCGAAGTCAACCTGCATAGCTAACAAAGCGATCCAGGACATCGAACCGGCGAAATTGCAGCGGCCCAAGCGGCCGGGGGATGCACACTGACTGCTCGACTCAGGCTTTCGCGGTTCTGTTCGGCGAAATACCGCAAGTTCTACTTCGCAGGTGCCGGCGCGGGCGCGGGTTGCTGCGCCGGAGTACCGAAATTCACCTTGGGAACTTCCCTCGATCCCTCCGCCGCTTTGAAGTAGGCGTCGTTCGGCTTGAAGCCTGCCCATCCGGCAAACAGGCTGGCCGGGAACCGCTGCACGTAGGTGTTGTAGTCCTGCAGCGTGTCGTTGTAGCGCTTGCGCTCGACCGAGATACGGTTCTCGGTGCCCGCCAACTCATCCTGCAGGCGCATGAAATTCTCGTTCGACTTCAGTTGCGGGTAGTTCTCCACCAGCACGAGCAGGCGGCCGATCGCACCGTCCAGCTGATTATTGGCGGCGATCTTTTCCTGCGGCGACCCGGCGCCCAACAGCGCGGAGCGGGCTTTGGCGATGTCGCCGAACACGGTCTGCTCTTGCTTGGCATATCCCTTGACGGTTTCCACCAGGTTCGGGATGAGGTCGGCGCGGCGCTGGAGCACGATGTCGACCTGCGACCAGGCGGCTTTGACCGCTTCGTTCTTGGTGACGAGCGTGTTGCGCACGCCGATGTACTGGCCAAAAACGACCAGCGCGATCAGCGCCAGGATAATCACGACAATCAGGCCTTTACCCATGTTCCTCTCCTCGAAACAAAGTCTGGGAAACAGATCGAAACTCAACGCCCACGGGAATCCAACATTCTATCGACTGCGCCGGTGACTTGCTCAACCGCCGCTAAATAACGCGCCGCCACGTCTCGCACGCGGAACTGCTTCGGATCAGCACGGTGCTCGCGTATGTCGAGCAGATTCTCGAAGGCGCTGGCATCGAAGGAGAGCGCGGCAGCCAGTTCTTTCACCGACTCGCGTTTTGTGACAGGCGCTGGTTGGCCTTGCGCGATCAGTGCGTGACGGAACAGCGTTGCAAATGCCGGGACCGAATGCAACAACAGGTGCCAGGTGCGTTTTTCGTCGCTTGCATCCACCAGCAACCGCTGTCGCAGCAGGATGAGTTTCTCGCGCAATTCATATTCCAGTTGAGCGCGGTGCAGGGTCATCGGAATCTGCAGGTCGGCCACCAGGTCTGGGCCAAACAGCACCCGGTGCTGGCGCTTCATGTCCGTGAGTTCAATGGAAAATACATCCGCCGAACGTTCCAGCTCGTCCCTTGTGATCAACATGGGGGCCGGGCGCCGTTGCTGGGTCCAACTCTCTACCACCGGCGCAAGAGCCGCGAGTTTGGCGAACGAGGTGTCCTTCAGGATGGCGAGCAGATTGATATTGGAATAGTCGGTCTCGTACTCGCCCGAGGCCGCGGAACCATACAGAATGATGCTTTCCAGGTTCGTCCCCGCAGCTTCCTGAAGCCTGGTAACGAACTCGCTGATCTGCTTTTCCGGAATTGCGATTTTCACGCAGCCATAGAAGTCCTCGAATCGTTCGGCTACCAACTTCCACCGGCCCCGCCACCCCCCGTACTTCCTCCACCAAAACCGCCAAAACCGCCCCCCCACCGAAGCCCCACCACCCCAACCGCCGCCGCCTCGATAACTCCGCCGCCACCCCCCACCGAACAGGAACATGTAGAACAGGAAGCGACGCAGGGCGGGACCGCCAGCACGATGATGATCACGATGATAATCGCGATGATCGCGCCCGGGAGATAGTCCGGTTTGCGGGGAGCCGAGGTGAGCGGCTCAATGCGACGCGGCTGAGACGTCGTGAGTCTCGACGCCAGCATCCTTGGCGATGACGTCAATGACACGCGAGGTCGAGCAGACTTACCGCGCCGTCGTAGTCGCCGCGCTGCAGGTACGGTACAGCTTCGCGTCCAAAGCCGCCGACCTTGCCGTCCGGGAGGATCGGCTTCCAGACCGTAGCCAACGTTGATGTAGTACTTGCGATCCTGCACCGCGAGCAGTACTAGCACTCCGCGATCCTTACCCTTTTGGCCAATGCCCCATCCGTTATAGAGAGCGTCGAGCATAGTTGAAGATGTCTTCGCCGTCGGTGGATTTGATCGTGACCACCACCACCGAAGCCTGCGCCTTGTCGAGTACCTGGCGGCACATCTCCTTGAGTTGAGTCGTGGTCGCCGGACTGAGAACGCCGGCGAAGTCGTTCACACAATCGGTGGGCTTCAGCGAAGAAACCGGTTCCGCGGATGCCAATGCGGCCAGCGTCACGACTGCCAGTACGATCGTGACGAAATGAACGCACTTGCGCATCGCGCCAAATTGTACAGGAATCGTCAGGGCGCCGAGTCCCCAGTCGCGAGTACCAGAGCGCAGGGGCGATGCCGAAATCGCGAGTCTGGTTGCCGCCAAAGAGAGCGAATCAAAATTGCTGCAGGAACTCCACGACTTGCCGCTCGGCCCATCGCCCGTCGTAATCGTTCGCATCGGCAATGAACGAGCAATGGCCGCCATCGTCAGCTTCCACAAAAGTCAGATTGCGGTTGGCGGCAATCTTCTTGCGCGTCTCGGGGATAAGACGCACGAACGGATCGTTGGCCGCGTGAATGATCAAGCCCGGCACACTGATGCGATCCACGACATTTGAGGCCGCCGCCCGCGCGTAGTAATCGACCGCGCCCTCGAAGCCGCAATAGTACGCGGTGATCTTGTCGTCAAACTCGCGCAGGCTGCGAAGTCCGCGCAGGCGAGCCACATCGAACTGTCCCGGAAACAACTTTGCCTTGTCGCGAAAGCGTCGGCGCAGCTTGTGCATGAAGTAAGCTTCGTAAATCCGGTTGCCGGGAAGATGAAGAGCATCGGCCGAAGCCGCCAGATCCATCGCCGGACATACTGCGACCACCGCGCGGAATTCGGGCGGAGCTTCTCTTCCCCATTCGCCGGCGGTTTTCAAAACCAGGTTCCCGCCCATCGAGAAGCCGGCCAGGGCGAAGCGCGAGATTCCATCGTCCACCATATTGCGGGCCACCGCGACAATGTCGCCCGAAAGGCTGGAGTTATAGAGCGTCGGCGCCAGGTGCTCGGTGCCACCGCAATTCCGCTGGTTGACGCGGATCACGTTCATCCCGGCCGCCAGACCCTTCTGCGCGATTCCAATGACATACCCGGAGTCGCTGGAGCCTTCCAGTCCGTGAACCACGATGACGGTCAGAGCCTTGCGCCGGTCTTGCTGCCAGTGACAGTGGCAGAGGATTTTCACTCCGGGCGCAACTTCGATGTAACGCTCCTCGGGTTCCGGCAGCCGCGCACTGCGAAACAGAAAAAATCCGGCCAGGGTTTGCAGATGCCCGCCGCGAAACAGCCTGCGCGCTTTGAAGGCAGTTCGTTCTTCGCCGATTTGCGTAGTCGCCACAGATTGATTTTAAATAACCAAGCCGGTATTTTGTGCGGTCCAGTCGGGGAGTTCAGGCCATGCCGATCTTTGAGTATGTTTGCCAGGAATGCGATCACGGATTCGAGGCGCTGGTTTACGGAGACGAAAAGGCGCAATGCCCAAAATGCCAAAGCCGCAACCTGTCTCCGCAGCTTTCGACCTTCTCCGTTTCAACGAAGAGTGGAACCTCAAGCCTGCCCCGAACCGCACCCTGCGGCTCTTGCGGAGATCCGGGCGGACCCGGCGCATGCGGCCGCCGCGATTTCAACTGAGAAGGTTATCGTTTCTCAAAGCGAGACGTTTGCGCCATGAGTTCTGGCCTGGCTTCGATGTACAATTCGATCCCTGCGCCCCGTCGAAGCACCCGTTCTTTAGACCCCGCTCTGAAACTAGCGACAACGGTCAGCTTCCTTCCATCATCGGAAGACTGATCTACAAAATCTTTGCGCCTAGGAGAATTCGATATGAGACTGAAGCGATGTTCCCGGTTGCTGGGGTTCGTCATTCTCGCCGCTTCGCTGACCCCGAGTCTTTCCGCCCAGATGAACTATCCCGGCCAGCCACCGCAACGGCCGATGCCCAACGTGACCTGCGAATCGAGGAATAGTCGACGCAACTATTGCGCGGCGGATACTCGCGGCGGAGTCACGCTCGACCGCCAACTCAGCTCCGCGCAGTGCGTGCAAGGCCGCACCTGGGGCTTCGATGCGCGTGGAATCTGGGTGGAAGGCGGATGCCGCGGTCAGTTCCGGATCAACGCTTATAACGGTACGCCGAACTGGGGGAATCCCGGGTACGGACACCGCCCGCCCCGTCCGGGTGGGCCGGCTTGGGGCAACAATGCGGGAGCCTGCTTCTACAAAGAGGTCAATTATGCGGGCGAGTACTTCTGCATGCGGCGCGGAGAGAGCTACCCCAACTTACCACCGGGTTACAACGACCGCATCTCCTCGATCAAATTGATGCACCACGCCGAGGTCACGCTCTATAACGATTCCAATTTTGGTGGAAGACGCGGGACTACTAAAAGGGATGTGCCCAACCTCAAGGCATGGCGGACCGCAGACGATCCCTCGCGTACATGGAACGACCGGGTTTCAGCGATCCAGGTACGTTAGCTTTCCAGATTCGCAGTACAGGGGGGCCCGCTTTCGCGAGCCTCCTGACTTTGAAAAGTTCCTGTGCAGCGACCCGCAGGTCACTGGATTTTTCTCTAGAACTTCAGCACGATACCGGTTGAAAACCGCATGTGATTCTGGCTGTCACCGGCAACGCGGGTTTGCAGGAAGTCCGCTTGGCCTACACGAATCGCAAAGTTCTTACTTAGATTGACGTCCACACCGCCGCCCGCTGCCCAGGTGAAGTCCGTCTCAGACGCGGAACTGCCGAACAGGGAGCCGGAAATCCGCCCTCCTCCGAATAAAGCGTGCGCAAAGGGCGTCACGCGCGAAGAATTGGGAAAACGTACAGTTGGTCCAAACAGGAATGTGTAAAGATTCGTCTTTACTCCCAAACCTGCCAGATTCGGGGTGCCGTACACTCCAGCGAAGTCTGCCGTAACACCCAGATTTCGCGTGAAGAAAGCACTCGCCGACGCATTCCAGCCGTTGAGGTTGAAACTGTCAACGCCCGATATGCCCGTGCTCGCATGCAACAACTGGTATCCGCCAAATACCTCGCCCGATTTGGCTTGTTCTTGGGCGTACGCCAGTAGAGAGGCGAGCGACAATAGCGCACAAATCAGAGCTAGTTTTCGTAACATTGCAACTCCTATCAATCGTAATTGTCCTGGATCAGACTCGGAGAGAAGCGTTTGACCAAGACTGGGTCAATCATAGAAAAGTAAGTCGAATAGATTGCGTGATTATCGTCACAATCAGGGGTGAGAGGAGTGCCACAAATGGGATAGGACTTTCGTCATCCTCTAATGGAAACGGGGCGGCCTGCGCCGCCCCTGCTTAATAAGTTGAACTTCCTCTGATCTTCGAGACCTAAGTTCCTTCCGACCACCCGGCCAGGTACTCTTCCTGCTCCGGCGTGAGCCGGTCGATCTTGATGCCCATCGATTCCAGTTTCAGCTTTGCCACTCGTTTGTCGAGTTCCACGGGAACGGTATAAACCGTTTTCTCCAGCTTGGAATAGTTCTTCACCATGTGTTCGACCGACAACGCCTGGTCGGCAAAGCTCATATCCATCACTGACGGAGGATGGCCTTCGGCCGCAGCCAGGTTGATCAGGCGGCCTTCGCCCAGCAGATTGATCTTGCGGCCGTCTTTCATCGAATACTCTTCGACGAAGTTACGTGTCGTTCGCTTCGACGAAGCCATTTTCTCAAGCGTTGGGATATCGATTTCGACGTTGAAATGGCCCGAGTTCGCAATAATGGCGCCGTTCTTCATGACCTCGAAATGCTCTTTGGCGAGCACGTTCTTGTTGCCGGTCACAGTGCAGAACACATCACCCATGCGAGCAGCTTCGTTCATCGACATGACGCGGAATCCATCCATGACCGCTTCCAACGCCTTCGTTGGATCGACTTCCGTGATGATTACTTCAGCGCCGGCTCCCCGGGCGCGACTGGCAAGTCCGCGGCCGCACCATCCGTACCCGGCAACTACAAACTTCGAACCGGCCAGCAGGAAGTTGGTCGCGCGGATGATGCCGTCGATCGTGGACTGCCCGGTACCGTAGCGGTTGTCGAAAAGATGCTTCGTGTCCGCATCATTGACCGCGATGATGGGATACCGCAGCACGCCCTCTTTCGCCATCGCGCGCAGACGAATCACGCCCGTCGTCGTCTCTTCCGTGCCGCCGATGACGCCCTCGAGCACGTCAGTGCGCTTGGTGTGCAGCACGCTCACCAGGTCCGCGCCATCGTCCATCGTGATTTGCGGGCGGTGATCAATGGCCGCGATGATGTGCTGGTAATAGGTGTCGTTGTCCTCGCCCTTGATGGCGAACACGGGAATGTTGTAGTCGCGCACCAGGCTGGCCGCGACGTCATCCTGGGTCGAGAGCGGATTCGACGCGCACAGCACCACGTCCGCCCCGCCATCGCGCAGGCAGATCGCCAGGTTCGCCGTTTCGGCCGTAACGTGCAGGCAGGCGGAAATGCGCACACCCTTCAGTGGCTGATTCTTGATGAATTCCTTGCGGATGATCTGCAGCACATTCATGGACTGGTTTGCCCAATCAATGCGCTTTTTGCCCATGTCGGCAAGATCAAGATTCTTAACGTCGCAGTTCACTTGCGTCGGTGTCGTTGACATACCTCTCCTGATTCATGAATGCGTTGAAATTCTAGGATTTCTGGCTTCGTGCTTGCTATTCAGGATACACGAAATGCCGGCACGGATTGCCCAATGCAAACCGCCCGGGGAAGTTACCAGAGGACGTCGCCAAACGTCCTCTGTCCTTCTGGGGAAAACTACCGTTTGGCCGTCTGCAGGGCTGGTTCCCTTAGTCCTGCTTCGCTGGCCAGCTTCGCCGCTTTATCCGTGGCTTCCCAGGTGAAGTCTTTGTCGCTTCGCCCAAAGTGCCCATAGGCAGCCGTTTTGCGATAAATCGGACGCCGCAGGTTGAGCGACTCAATGATGCCCTTGGGAGTCAACTGGAAATTCGCGCGCACCAGATCAGGAATAATGGCCGGATCGACTTTCTCAGTTCCGAAGGTCTCCACCAGGATGCTGACCGGTTCCGCAACCCCAATCGCGTACGCCAACTGAACTTCGCACTTGTCGGCAAGCCCGGCGGCCACAATATTCTTCGCGATATGCCGGGCCATGTAGGCAGCCGAGCGGTCCACCTTGGTCGGATCTTTTCCGCTGAACGCTCCGCCACCGTGACGTCCCATGCCGCCGTAGGTGTCGACGATGATCTTGCGGCCAGTCAGGCCGGTATCGCCCATCGGCCCGCCAATCACAAAACGGCCAGTGGGATTGATGTGGTACTTCGTATCTGCATCCAGCAGGTTGCTCGGGATCACCGCCTGAATCACGTGCTTGAGGATCTCCGCCCGCAGCTGATCATTGCCGACGGTTTCAGCATGCTGCGTGGAAATGACGACAGCATCGATGCGGATCGGCTTGCCGTTCTTGTCGTATTCGACGGTAACTTGGGATTTGCCGTCAGGCCTTAGGTAGGGGCAGGTGCCGTTCTTGCGGACTTCGGTGAGGCGCTGCGTGAGTTTGTGCGCCAGCAGGATGGGAGTGGGCATCAGTTCCGGATTCTCGTTCACCGCGAAGCCGAACATCATTCCCTGATCGCCCGCGCCGCCCGTATCGACGCCCATGGCAATGTCGCCCGATTGCTTGTTGATGCTCGAAATCACGGCGCAGGTATTGCAATCGAAGCCGTAAAGGGCGTTGTCGTATCCAATGGACTGCACCACGCCGCGTACCAGCGACTGGAAGTCGACGTACGCCTTGGTGGTAATTTCCCCGGCGATCACGACCAGCCCGGTGGCCGTCAGAGTTTCGCAAGCGACGCGGCTCGTGGAATCTTCAGCGAGGCAGGCGTCGAGAATGGCATCGGAAATCTGGTCCGCGATCTTGTCGGGATGTCCTTCCGTCACAGATTCCGAAGTAAACAAATAACGGTTTTTGGATGGCAAAATTCTTGTCTCCTTGCGCTCAAAAGGGCGCTCCAGGTGGCGGGAAAAGCAGGGCGCTGAGTCCATCTTTCCGCGCGTTAGCCCAGTGTTTTCAGGTCTCTAAAAAGCTATCAGAGAAAGGATAACCGAGGCAACGACTTTGACCCCGGCTGGCAGATCGTCAACCGAGAGGTCATATACGGGCTCCGGATGGCGCTGACAGGCACCGAATGGCAAGAAGAAACACGGTTCGGCCTGCCGAAGAATCTGCTTGCCATTGTGGTTTGAAAGCTCCCAACTTCAGAGGATGCGGAAAGAGTCGGTGTGCGGTTGTGTCCTTGAAAGGTCACGCCTTCAGGCGTGCCCTAAAATGCCGCAAAATCTATGCGGCTTCAGCCGCCGAGGTTCGCGCTCGACTGTGCGAGGGACCTCTTCCGTACCTTCTTTAGCGTGAATTCACTACAGGAACGGGTGGTTTCGGAGTCGCAGGTTGCAGGCCGTCTCTGTGGAAAGTTAGGGTCCGCACTGTGCCGTATTCACCCAGGCGGGGCAGCTTGTGTCCATTGAAGAAAACATCCAGGGCACCGGCGTTGCCAGCCTTGACGATCACCTCGCGGTTTGCCTGGATGGATTTCTCCTGCGGAGCCGATAGCGTCACTTCAACCGGAGGTTGGCCGTCGGCGCTGATCGATACCCAGCACTCGTCCGAGTCGTCGTTTCCTTTCAACAAAACAGTGAACGCTCCGGGCGCCACCTCTGCAGAGGAAGCGGCCCCGTGCAGGGCGGCTTGCGCCATTGGCGCAGGCTCGGAGCCGGTCTTCTCCGTGCTCGGAATTGGTGTGGTGGGAGCATGGTTGCCATCGGTAGGAGTGGTCGGTATCTGCCGTGGCGCGCCGGTATTAGAACTCGATGCTGCCGGAGTGGCTTGCATCTCTGGCGCTGGAGTCGCGGCGCTTCGGTCGTCACCCCGGGTGCGATGGTAGTAGCTCCAGGTTGCAAATGCCAAGGCCGCCAGCAAAAGGCCAAGAGCCAGCAGACCCCAGGGAATTTCTGCGGCTGGCTCCGGCTCTCGGGTCTCGACGATGGGTTTGCTCGGACGCTCAGCCACTGGTTGTTGCTTGGGAACAGCCGTCGCATCCGGCGGCATGGAGCGTTCTTGGTTTCCGCCCAACGCCTCCATGTAATCGTTAATGGCCTGTTGTTCGTCGAGGCCCAAGTGGCGGGCATAGGCGCGCACGAATCCCTTGTTGAAGATGCCGCCAGGAAGCTGATCAAACTTTTCTTCTTCCAGGGCACGCAGCATGCGGGTCCCGATCTTGGTGCTGAGGGCGATGTCATCGAGCGAGACGCTTCGTTGCTCACGCTCTTTTTTCAGCCTGTCACCGAAAGATCCCATAGAGGCTCTCCCCAAGACCGGCATCGGGATAGCACGAAATACTATCCGTATGTTAAACGGACGGGAAGAGGCTTGCCAGCATTTGGCGTGGCCCGAACCGTAGACGTAATGCCTCTTTCGGGGCGATCCCTCGCCAAGCCCCTTGCCGTACGTGGCTTTGCGGGTACGGGGGGTTACTTAAGGTCGTTGCCCGCGCTTCCGAGCGACGCATATAATTTGAGCAATTCTGCCTGAAAATTAGAAGGATTTTTGCATGCCTGAGGCCACCGGGGCCGACCGAAGACGGCAAAGCCAAGAGCTCAACATCTTTCATGATGTGGCCAAGGCCCTAACCTCGTCTTTGGATCTGGATTCCATTCTGCAAACCATCATGGAAAAGATGGCGGAATACTTCCGTCCGGATACCTGGTCCTTGCTGATGGTGGACGAGGAGCACAACGAACTCTACTTTGCGATCGCCGTCGGCGACGCCGCCGAGGCCCTGAAGGACGTTCGTCTGAAAGTGGGCGAAGGCATTGCCGGCTGGGTGGCCAAGAACGGCGAGCAACTGATCGTCCCTGACGTCTACACCGATGCCCGCTTCGCCAAACGCATCGACAAGGTGACGCAGTGGGAGACGCGGTCGATCATCTGCATTCCGCTGAACTCCAAACACCGCGTGCTGGGCGTCATCCAACTGGTCAATGTCGACATGAAGGGTTTCGGCGACCAGGAAATTTTCTTCCTGCAGGCCTTGTGCGATTACGCGGCCATCGCGATCGAGAACTCGCGCGCCGTCGAGAAGATCCAGGAACTCACCATCACCGACGACTGCACCGGCCTCTACAACGCCCGCCATCTTTATAAGACGCTGGAAACCGAAGTCTACCGTTCCTCCCGCTTCGGCTACGAGTTCAGCGTCCTGTTCATCGACCTCGATCACTTCAAACAGGTAAACGATACACACGGTCACTTGATCGGCAGCAAGCTGCTTGCGGAAATCGGATATCTGGTCAAAGCTCAGCTGCGCTTGATCGACTATGCGTTTCGCTACGGCGGCGACGAATTTGTCGTGCTGCTTCCGCAAACCGGCAAAGATCAGGCGCTGACTGTCGCCAAACGTCTTCGCGATGCGCTGCGCGTGAGCGCGTTCTGCAAGGAAGAAGGCCTGAACCTGAACATCCGCGCTTCGATCGGCCTGGCAACGTACCCGCACGACGCCAAGTCCCCGCACGATGTCATCCGTCAGGCCGACGAGATGATGTACCTGGTAAAAAACACCAGTCGCGACAATATTGGAATAGCCCAGCGCGGGGTGATGAAGTAAGAACTGAGCTAGCTGTCAGATGTCAGGGGTAACGTCTTAGGCGCGGACAAAATAAAAGCTTGTCATCCTGAGCGCAGCGAAGGACCTGCTTTTCTTCGCTCGCAGCAGGACGTTTGGTCATGTTAGACCCTACTCCTTCTTCCTTTTCTGCAGCTCAATCGCCCGATCGGGATCGGATTGCATGGCGGAAGGATCCTGTTTGAAGGCGATCGAGTTCGCCGGAGCATTCGGATTCACTCCGAAGTCCCACACGTAAAGATTCATTCCTTCTTTTCCGAGCATCTCGACGACGGCATACTCTCCACTGGGCAGGGCTTCGACGGGAGTGATCTTGACCCACCCGCCTTTCATAGGCTGTAACGTGGTAGCCACGAACTTGGCGTCCTGGCTGATTTTCCCGTAGACGGCCACCTTGATTTCGCCAACCACGCGCTTATCGCCCTTGGCCTCCAGGCGAATGATGCGGAAGCGGTCACCGGATGCAGGCGCCGCATCTTTCTTCGCCGTATCATCCTTCTTTGCCTGCGTGCCAGCATCGGCGTCATCGTCCTGGCCGCGGTCGATGTTGATGTACAAAGCCGGTACGGAAACATGGGCTTGCACGGGCGCATGCTTGCCGGGAACTTCGACAGTCTGTTTGTTGCTGGCGATGGGGTTCACCGCTGAGCGCAGAATGTTGCCCTTCAGGTTCTTGTTGACTGCGCCCCCGCGCTGATCAATCGGCACCAGTTCGGGGTGGCTCTCGTAGTTGTCGAGCAGGAAGACTCCGCCCTCTTCAGGAAGCTGCAATCCGGGCGCGACGTGCGGGGAACGAGCTTCCTCGGATTCACGATCGGTTTCCAGTTCCTTGTCGAGTGCGGCGGCCTCCGGAGTCGGTGCGCCCGCCGCGCGATCCTTCTCGTACTTTTCTGTGGCGGGCCAATCCACCATGGACTTCGGCAGCTCTTCCCACTCGCCGCGCTCGGCGCTCATATAGCGCACACGGTCCCGCTTAATTTCATACTTGGTGACTGACTGGTAGGAGCCGTCCTTGAGGTAGAGGCGTTTGGCGAGATCCTGCGCCTGCATGAAACCGGGCGCCAGCCACAGGAGAGTTCCGATCCCCAGCCAGATCAGGCAAATGCGGGAAACACGGCGCATGGGATTCACCCAACTCGTGAGATGCAGGCGCAAATTCAGCGGATGCTCAGTCCGAGAGCTTCCAGAATTCTCCCACAAGTCCAACCTCGCGAAACACTGTTTCCGCCTCGGTTGCGGACTTCGGTTGCCATTCCGGGTTCAGGCGATCGCTGTACCAGAGCTTCGCCAACTTCCATCCCTGTGCCAGGGAAACGGTGCCTCCGCGGGGGCGATTCCATTGCTCGCACCAGCGGTCCACATGCTGTTCCGACCGGAACAGAAGCATGGTCCGTCAGGTGAAGACCACGTCCTTGTACCAGTGCCGGGCCGGAACGGCGATGTGAATGATGCCGTTGCCCGAGATCTTCCCCCGTCGTATCTCGACCGGCAAGTCGAAGTTGCAGCAACCGCAGGCGGCTCCGATGCGTGCGTTCTTTTTCATCATGGCCGGGATGCCGAGCGCATCCCAAATGCAATTTCCAAACCATGATTTCCGTCCCACCGCGACGGGAAAGGCCGTGGGAATGCACGAAAACGGCGCGGCCCGCCACAACTCGCCATTCTCCTGCGTCATGAAGGCATGGCTCTGGCTCAGCCGTGCAAGGCTCGCTCGAACGTTGCTTGGGGACGTGCGCAGTCCGCGCGCCATCTCCGCGGTAGTCGGACATTTCTCGCGGCGCAGCAGGTGGCGATAGACGAGGAGTCTCAAACGAGAATCGAATGCTTGAGTGAGGTCGCGTTTGGATGGCATGGCGGTAGTCTCGGCTTTAGGCTCTGGGCTCTGGGCTTTAGGCGCTGGGCTTTAGCCTCTAGGCTCTAGCGGTTCCGGAAATGGACTAGGTCCTTGACTACAAATTCGAAGTGCGTACGCCATCTCATATTTTCTTTTCGTGGTCGTCACCTGGCGTGGGGCGAGGAGCTAGAGCCCAGAGCCTAAAGCCCAGAGCTGCTTATCTTCATCCCGTATTGTGCAGCCCGGCGGCAATCCCGTTCATGGTAGCGCCTATGGCATAGTCGACAGATTTGTCCTTCTCCCCGCTCCGCTTCCGGCGCAGCAGGTCGACCTGGATCAGGCTCATCGGATCGACATAGGGATTGCGCAGTCGGATCGAACGAAACAGAACCGGGTTCTTTTCCAGCAGATCATTCTGTTCCGCGATCGACAGGATTACGCTGCGCGTACGCACGAATTCCTCGAGCAGCATGCCATAGACGCGATCGCGGATCCTCGCGTCCTCCACCAGTTCCGCATAAAGCCGCGCAATGGACATATCGGCCTTGGCCATCGCGATCTCCACATTGCGCACCAGGCTCGAGAACAATGGGAAGTTTTTCGTCATCTCCCGCAAGAGCCTGGCATTCGCGGCGGAAGCTTTCGTAAAGCGCTCCAGCGCGTACCCCACGCCGAACCACGCCGGAACCGCGTGCCGGCTTTGCATCCACCCAAACACCCACGGGATGGCGCGCAAATCCTCCAGCCGGCGGCTCTGCGAACGCCGCGCGGGACGCGACCCGATCCGCGCATGCTCCAGTTCATTCACGGGCGTCGCCTGCTCGAAGTATTCGAGAACGTCGGAATCCTCGGCAATTCGCTTGCGATAGTAGCGATATGCTTCCTCGGAGATGGTCTCCATCGCCGCATTCCAGCGCGTGGCCGCTTGCGGGGAAGGCCGGCTTGGACTCAGCACCGCCTCCAGGCAGGCGGCAATCATGATTTCCAGATTCCACTCCGCCAGCACCGCGTCGGAATATTTCCAGGTCAGGACTTCGCCCTGTTCGGTGACGCGAATTTCCCCAGAAAAATCTCCGGGCGGCTGAGCAAGGATCGCGGCATGGGTCGGCCCGCCTCCGCGCCCCACCGTTCCGCCACGCCCGTGAAACAGATGCAGGTTGACGCCATGCTCGCGCGCCGCCTCATGCAGATCGCGCTGCGCTTTATGCAGTTCCCACGTGCTGGTCAGCATGCCCCCATCTTTGTTCGAATCGGAGTAGCCCAGCATGACTTCCTGCGCGCGCGCCCACGACTCAAGCAACGGCTTGTAATCTCGTGACTCCCATAGACGTATCATCACCGCCGCCGAGTCGCGCAACGAAGCAATTGATTCAAACAGCGGTACCGGCCGAAGCCCTGGGTCGCGGCCTTCCGCCTTGCACGCCACGCCACACACCTCCGCCAGCCGAACGACGCTCAGGACGTCTTCTTCTGATTGCGTGTCGCTCACAATGAAGTTGCGAATCGCTTCCGGGGACTGGGTCTTCTTCAGCTCGGCGATGGCACGAAACGTTTCGAGCACTTCCACGGAAGACGCGGGCAGATTGCGGGCTTGCTCCTGCGGCACGACGGCCGAAGCCAGGTCCGAAACCGCGCCCGAAAGCGCGCGCGTATGCTGCCGGATATCGAGCGTGTGAAGATGGAAGGCAAACGTCCGCACCTTCCTGAGCAGCGGATCGATCAGCAACTCCACCAACCGCTCTCCCCGATTGGCGTACAGGCTCTCGCGCACCAGCCGGAGATCATCCTCGAACTCAGCAGCGCTACCGTAAGCAAAGGCATGCTCAGAGGAGTCACGGCTGAAGCGTAGCCGCGCGCCGACGAAATCCAGGAAGTGACGGTAAAGTTCGACTTCAGTAATCTGTTTCCACCGCGAGTGCTCCTCACCCAGGGTATTTTCGTAAGTGTGCACCCGTTGCACCAACCGCTCCGACGCACCAATCCGGCGCAGCGACATGCTGAGCTGGCTCACAAGCCGCGCGATCTCCGCGACGTAGTGATCAATGATGAGGTGGCGCGCGATCCGCACCGCATCGCGCGTGCTCTGCCCCGTGACATAAGGATTCCCGTCGCGGTCGCCGCCGATCCATGAGCCAAAATGCAAAAGTTCCGGAAGCTTTACCTCTTCCGCCTTAGCGCTGTAGAGATCCGCGAGCGACTGCTCCAACTCTGCGTACAGCCTAGGCACCGTCTCGAACAACACCATCGGAAAGTAATCGAGCCCCATGTGGATCTCGTCGCGCACCGTAGGTTTCTTGAGGCGGACTTCGTCGGTCTGCCAAAGCGCAGTGATTTCCTGCAGGATCTGCGCTTCGTACTCGAGCGCATCGGCCTGCGACAGCAGGACGTGATCGAGCCTTTCCAGCAGACGGGCGATGCGCCGCCGCTTGAGGCGAATGGTGTGCCGTGTAATCTCGGTGGGATGTGCCGTAAAGACCGGCGTCACACACACCTTTTGAAGGGCTCCGAGGATGGAGTGCAGCGGCGTGCCCCCAGCCTTCAATCGAAACAACGTTCCGCGAAATGATCCTTCGATCGGCGCGCGTCCCGACTGCAGGCGCGCCGCCCGCCGCCGGCGCTTGCGATGATTGGTTTCGGCAAGATTGGTGAGTTCGAAATAGACGGCAAATGCCTTGGTCACGCGGTAGGCGTCTTCGACCGACAATCCGCGAACCACATCGCGGGCCTGCGCCATGAGACCGGACTCAAACTGTTCCCTTCCCGCCGGAGCCTGCTCGCGCTGCTGGATCAGAAGCCGACGCAGCCGCTCCACGGTCTCGAAGAACGCTTCGCCTTCCTGCTCGACCAGCACACGTCCCAGCAAAATCCCCAGCGAGCGCACATCGCGCCGCAAGGGAAGTTCTTTGGCAGGATCGGAGGTGTCGGCAGTAAGTTCGGCGAGCCGCGTGCGCGGATCGTCCTCACTCCACAGGGAAGGGTCGGCCATGTTCTATTCTATCGAATCGTCAGCATCGCCCGTTCGATTCACGTTCGCGACCAGCCACGGCGCGCTCGATTGTTCCCCAGCACATCTCATGCTAAGGTTTCCGGCCATGTTCAGAGTGGCCTGTCTGGTCGCGTTCATCCTTGCAGCCATCGCCAACTCTGGTGCCGCCGACAAGGCGACCTTGCGAGACCGTCGCCATCGCGCCGCGACCACCTTTCATGATGGCATTCTGCTCATCCACGCGAACTCTCGGATGGATATCGCGGCCGACGGTTTCCGCCAGGACCCTTACTTCTACTACCTGACCGGACAGGAGAACGTCGTCAGCGCCCTGCTGGCGATTGACGGCAAGTCAAGCGAGTCCTGGCTCTTCCTGCCTTCCAAACCGCCGTTCACGAAGTTTGGGTTGGAGGCTCCTCTCACGCCGGGCACCGACGCCGCGCGCCAGTCCGGCATCGATCACGTGGTGGACTGGACAGAACTGGATTCCTTTCTTGCAGCCCATAACACATCCTCAGCCCCCCTCTATTACGCCAAGGACGGACTGGCCGACTTCGAAGAAATGCCTGCCAACCTTCTTAGCCCGAAAGCTCCCGGCGCGCCCCTTTGGCTCCAGCTGATTCTCGCAAAATGGCCTTCCCTCACGGCAAAGGATGTCACCGACTCTCTGACGAATCTGATGGCCGTGCAGGATGCAGACGAAATCGCCTCCGTCAGGGCCGTTGCCAAGAGCACAGTGGCGGCCATTACCGCAGGCATGCGAGCCATTCGCCCAGGCGTTTCCCAGCGCATGGTCGAGTCGGCGGTCGAAAGCGCCTGCTGGGCTAAGGGCGCTCACGGATCGAATTTCTGGCCCTGGGTAATGTCGGGCGAGAACGCGGTATTTCCCAAGCCTTTGGCTTCGCTGGCTGCCTATGATCATCTGGACCGCGAGATGCATTCAGGAGAACTCGTTCGCCTGGACGTAGGCTGCGAATACCAGCACTATCTGGGCGATCTCGGACGCACCGTTCCGGTCTCCGGCCACTACACCGACGACCAGCGCGAAACCTGGAACATCTTCGTGGCCGCCTACCGCAAGGCCGTCACAAAGCTGCGCGAAGGTGTGAAGGTCGACGATGTTTTCGAAACCTGGAGCAAGGAACTCCTGGCCCATCGCGCGAGTGCGAAGACTCCGCTCGCCCAGCACGCTATTGATTCCTGGTGCAAGCGCGAGAACGTTCCGTTCTGGCAGATCCACACGTCGAACGTGCTGGCCGGATGGCCTCCCGATCCACTACCCGCAGGCGTAACCATCAACTTCGAACCGATCGCATCGGTCGACGGCCTGGGATTCTTTCTCGAGGACATGTACATCATCCGGAAGGAAGGAGCCGAACTGCTGACTCCCGGCGTGCCCTACACGGCCGAGGAAATTGAGGCGGTGATGCAGTGACCGGGCCGCTGACTTCAAATAAGGCCGCGGACACTCAAGAGCGAAGAGCGGGTCCTTCGCTGCGCTCAAGATGACAAGCAGCCTAAAATGGGGCAATGATGTTTGAGAAGCAACAAACTGCATATCAAACCTGCGGCCTCCTCCTCAGCTCCCAATCATCCTTTTCAGATTGTCATCCTGAGCAGCGCGAAGGACCTGCTTTCCATGATGTGAGCACGACGCTTCCTTAAAAAGAAGTATTCGAACTCGCGAATAACCATCCGTCCCGATTTTCCACATTCCCTTCTCCCCGAATCTCTGCCATAATTGTTCGTGCACCCCAGCCTGCACAATTTTCCAACCCAAAATAAAGTGAGGAAGCGATGTCGGCAAAGTACATCTTTGTGACGGGCGGAGTTGTGTCTTCTTTAGGCAAGGGCCTGGCCGCGGCTTCGATCGGATGCCTGCTGGAAAGCCGCGGGCTCAAGGTCAACCTGATGAAGTTTGACCCCTACCTTAACGTTGATCCCGGCACCATGTCCCCGTTCCAGCACGGCGAAGTCTTCGTCACCGACGACGGCGCCGAAACCGACCTCGATCTCGGCCACTACGAGCGCTTCACTCACGCCAAGCTATCCCGTGACAATAACTGGACCACCGGACGCATCTACGAACAGATCATCGCTAAAGAACGCCGCGGCGACTACCTCGGCAAAACCGTACAGGTCATTCCCCACGTCACCAACGAAATCAAGAGCGCGATGAAGAAAGTCGCGCAGGACGTGGACGTCGCCATCGTCGAGATCGGCGGCACCGTCGGCGACATCGAATCCCTGCCCTTCATGGAAGCCATCCGCCAGATGCGCCAGGAATTAGGACGCGAGCATACGCTCTTTGTCCACGTCACGCTGGTTCCCTTCATCGCGGCCGCACAGGAACTGAAAACCAAACCGACCCAGCACTCCGTCAAGGAACTGCTCAGCATCGGGATTCAGCCCGACATCCTGCTCTGCCGCACCGACCGCTTCCTCGCCAAAGACATCAAGTCGAAGATCGCCTTGTTCTGCAACGTAGAGGAAGAAGCCGTCATCACCGCCAAAGACGTTGCCTCGATCTACGAGGTTCCACTGGTATTCGCGCAGGAAAATGTCGATACCCTCGCGCTCAAGTATCTGCACATCGACGCGAAAGACCGCGACCTTTCCAAGTGGGAAGACATCGTGCACCGCGTCTACAACCCGAAGGCGGAAGTCACCATCGGCATCGTCGGCAAGTACGTCGAATACGAAGACTCCTACAAGTCGCTGAAAGAAGCGCTCGTGCACGGAGCCCTGGCGCACAACCTCAAACTGCAGGTGAACTGGATCGAGGCCGAGGGACTTGAGGCTTTGGATGCCAACAGCGAGGCCCAGTTGGAAGACTACGACGGCATCCTGGTTCCGGGCGGCTTCGGCAAGCGCGGGATCGAAGGCATGCTGGTCGCCATCCGGTACGCGCGCGAGAAAAAAGTTCCCTACTTCGGCATCTGTCTCGGCATGCAGACCGCTTGCGTCGAGTTCGCCCGCAACGTCTGCGGGCTGGCGGATGCGAATTCGAGCGAGTTCAATCCTGCTACTCCGCACCGTGTCATTTACAAACTGCGCGAGTTACGGGGGGTCGAGGAACTGGGTGGCACGATGCGACTGGGGGCGTGGCCGTGCAAGATTGAGCCCGGAACCCTCGCCCACCAGGTCTACGGGCAGAGCGAGATCAGCGAACGTCACCGTCACCGATACGAGTTCAACCGCGAATACGAGAACACGCTGGTTGCCGGCGGACTGCGCATTTCCGGATCGACGCCCGATGGCACCTACGTTGAAATGGTCGAGATTCCAGACCATCCCTATTTCATCGGCTGCCAGTTCCATCCAGAATTCAAGTCGAAGCCGCTCGAGCCGCATCCCTTGTTCAAGGCCTTTATCGGCGCGTCGTATGAACACGGCCTGCGTCGTCGCTCCGAAAAAGCCGCAGCCGAGGTCGAGATGTTCCATCGGCCGGAGAAGGTGGGAAGGCGGTAGGCCGTTTCAAGTTTCGGGTTTCTAGTTGAGACCCAAAACCAGTAACCACAGAGGACACCGAGTGACACAGAGAACTTCCTCCGTGTTCCTCTGTGCCTTCTGTGGTTTAAGCTTTTGACTTGATGGCGATCTCCTTCCAATTCGATAACGTCCGCATCGGCGGCGGAAATCTCTTCCTCATCGCCGGCCCCTGCGTCATCGAGAGCGAAGACCACGCCATCCGTATGGCAGAGATCATCAAGGGCGTTACGCGCTCGCTGAACTTCCCGTTCATCTTCAAGGCCTCCTACGACAAAGCCAACCGCACGTCGCTGAAAAGTTTCCGCGGCCCCGGCCTCAAGGAAGGCTTGCGCATTCTGAAAAAAGTGAAGCAGGAAGTAAAAGTTCCGATCCTTACCGACGTCCACGAAGCCGTGGACGTCTCCACCGTCGCCGAGGTCGCCGACATTCTGCAGATCCCCGCGTTCCTCTGCCGCCAAACCGACCTCATCGTCGCCGCCGCCCTCAGCGAACGCGTGGTCAACATCAAGAAAGGCCAGTTCGTTTCCCCGTGGGACATGAAGCACGCCGTCGACAAATGCCACGCTTCGGGCAACAAGCGAGTCTTCGTCACCGAGCGCGGCTCCAGCTTCGGCTATAACAACCTCGTGGTCGATATGCGCTCGCTCTCCATCATGCGGAAATTCGCCCCGGTCGTCTTCGACGCCACGCACTCCGTCCAACTGCCCTCGGCCTCTCACGGAAACGACAACGGCAACGCCACCAGCGGCGGCCAGCCGGAATTTATCCCGGTGCTCGCGCGCGCGGCGGTGGCCGCCGGAGTCGATGGAGTGTTCATGGAAGTCCACGACAATCCCAAGGAAGCCAAGTCGGACGGCGCCAACGCTCTCGACTCCCGCAAGCTTCGCGGCGTGCTGAAAGAGTTGCTGGCAGTGCAGAAGAGCCTGGCAAAGGTGCACAACACGCCCTAACCTTTGCTGGTTCTGACAGGGGTCGGAAAGCGGCTCTCCGACCTGCTGACGCTAGTGTGCGGGCGTGGCGTCGGAAAGCGAGCCCGAGGTTCTCTCCGGCCAGGGCGGCAGAAGCTTCACCAGCACCCACAGGATCACGAAGGGCAGAACGGTCAGCACGATGGCCATCAGCAATCCTTCTCGGGTAACGAGGCCCATCTTGTAGGTCGTGTACCCGAGGAAACTCTTCGAAAATAGCTGTCCCCCGATTACGACGTTCCAGCGCATGGCAAAGATGCCGACAAGAGTCAGGCATCCGGAAGCGGCGTAGATGCGTTTGCGAGCGGCCTCGGACATTTTCAGAACCTGCGTCAAAGCCAGCAGTGCGATCGGAGCGATGGTTCCGAGAGCGATCTGCACTACGATGTGGGAGAAGTACAGCTTGGTGTGGACCATGAAATCGAGGCTGCGGAACGAGTCATCCGCCTCGTAGATCCGGTGAATCAGGTCCAGCATCTCCAGACTGAAGTCGATGAGAAAAGTGTAGAACAGGTAACGCGCCACGGTGTCCACACAGCGCATGTCAATCGTTGCCCGGCGCAGCCACATCATCAGCATGTAGAGCAACATCACCAGGGCAATGCCTGAAACCATGGCGGAAAACAGGAACACGACCGGCATCAGCGGAGTGGACCACCAGGGATTCGCCTTCACGGAACCAAAGATGAATCCAACGTAGCCGTGGAGCAGAAACGCGGAAGGAATGCCGACCACCGTAATGAGCCATCCCGTCCGATCGTCGATTGCCAGCGCGCCTTCACTGATGTTCGATGAACCTAGAGTCATGATCCGATAAATGAGACGTTTCCAACCCGTGCTGGACTGAGCCAACAGGACGATTTCCCGCCGATAGTCGAGCCAGATTTCCAGAACCAGGACGGCCATGAGGTACCACAAGTAAACGAACCCAAACATGGCCATGGCGGACGTGCGATGAGGCGTCAGGTACATCTCATACGAGCGCTCTGGGTGTCCCAGATGGAGCTGCAAGGGCAGAGGCGCAACCAGCAGGAAGGAGAGCGCCGTAAGCAATGCCAGCCGGTAAGTGGGCTTCACGGCCTGCACCTGGAACACTCGCTCCAGTGATGCCAGAATGAAGGCGCCTGCTACCAGTCCGGTGAGAAACGGGTACAGAACGATCAACACGCTCCACTGCAACTCGACTTCGTTGGGATACATGAAGCCGTCAATGCCCGGCATAGAGGTAGTGTCTCCTCATCGCATCAATCTTCACCGCACCGAACCATCCAGTTCGTTGTAGAAGACCTTGGCATGCGTGGCCATAGAGGGCTTCAGCACCTGCACGCTGTGCGTCTTCAGGAATTCGTGAATGGGATCAGCAGGATTTTTCAGGTCCACCAACTGCCGCGCTCCGGTCGGACAATTCTCGCAACACGCAGTGGTTAAACCTTTGGTGATTCGGTGATAGCACAGCGTGCACTTCTCCGCGGTTTCAGTCTTTGGATTAATGAAGCGGCAGCCGTAGGGGCAGGCTTGGACACAATAGCGGCAACCCAGACAGTATTCCTTGTCTACTAGCACCACACCATCCGGACTGATAAAAGTCGCACCTACCGGGCAAACCTGCGTGCAGGGCGAGTCCGCGCAGTGGTTGCATAGTTTTGGAACGAAGAAGTTCTTGCCTCCCGTATTTTTCGAGGCAACGAAACCATTTTTCCCACCGGCGGGGGAATCCACCTCGGGATTTTCAATGTCGTAGTCGGAAACGTGATACCGCTCCACCCAGGTTCGAAAATATCCATCGGGAACGTCATTTTCCGCCTGGCAGGCGCGTACGCAGTTGCCGCATCCAATGCACTTGGGCAGGTCGATCAACATGCCCCACCAGTGCTCGGTCATTTTGTAATTGGGGGCTGCTTCCGGGGTTCCCGCCAGCACATGCTTCCAGGCCACGCCCGCGGCCGGTAACAGTAGGAGGAGATGCCGCCGGGTAATGTTCATTTGGCAGCTCCTGCCCCGATCACCGGACTGTGAGGTTGGTGGCAGGTGTCACAGGGCAAGCCCGTCGAGTGCTCCGCCGACGCGACCTGGGGAAAAGTCCTGGGCTTGGCCGGATTGGCCTCGTGGCAGACCGGACACAGAAGGGCGGTATCGAGTTTGGCGGGTTGCAGGGATGGATCGTCCGCGTGCTTTGCCAGAGGCCCGTGGCAGGCCTCGCAATTCAAGAGCGCGTGCTTGCCCTTCGTCTTCTGATCCAGGACATCCGCGTGGCAGGCTTCGCAGCTCTGGTGGCCGGCGAAGTTAACCGGCCGGGCGGCGAGGTCGGACAGGGCCTGGCCGCGATAGTGCCCGTACTGTCCGAAACTCTTGGGGACCAGAAACCCCCGAACGGTCAGGAACAGCGTCAGACCGACAAGAAAGACTCCAGCCAATCGAAAAAGATGTCCTGCATTCTTGAAGGCGTTCATGCCATGTTAGCCGGATAGAACGCCCGCACGGGCTTACCTCAGTCACCCCGGCAGGGCGCCTCTAGATAAGACCAAAACATGTCTCACCCTGCTGTGCTCCACATCACCGATCCTATGTACATAGCTCACAAGGAATCCTCCCGGCCATTTCCGCCCAGGACTTCCCGCCTGTTGTTTGTGTGAGTCGCTTCTGTGCGAGCAGGTGCCTTCTAGCGGCGAGACTTCAATGATTGAAAAGACGACGCTGCAAGCTAGGCTTATCGACCGGCTTGGCCCGGAACACCGAAAATCCTACGTAGAAGACCCCGGAATCCATCCCCGGGTTCAAGTGCGACTGGTAATTGTTCGAGAGATGGTGATATTTCCACCCCACGGTGAACGAGCGGCCGGGACGCGGAAAAAATTGCGCCCCAAAGCCCACGGAGATGGTGTAGTTGAATTGCGCGGCCCCCAGGATCGGCACCTGGCGATCGAAGTAAAGAAAACCCAGGCTGCCGTTCACCAGCGGCTCCACTTTTTTCGATCCGAAGTTTGCCTGAAACCCGATCGGACTTATACCCGTCGCATAGATGGCCCCTGCCGGATTGGTTACCACCTTCCCATCCACCACGTAGCGCTGTGTCGGTTGGAACTCGAACGCCAGCGGCATTAGCTCCGCCGTGTATTTCAAGGTAAGCGGGCGAGTCGTCACCAGCGTTCTCGCATACTGCAGATTCACCAGGAGTAGTTCGCGGTCTTTGGACGTTCCCTTCAGCACAAAAGAAAATGGCGAGTACCCGCCCCATACGCCAAATTCGTTGGTCCCGGGTTGCAGCCAGGACTGGTGAGTAGGCGCAGCAACCCGGCGCGAAGTTCCATCGTCGCTGTTTTCCACTTGGGCCAGGCTCCAGCAACACGCAAAGAGAAGAATCAGTGTAAGTCCAAAGAACTCTCGCGCGGGGCGCTGGACACAGATCAAGGCTAACATGCAGACGTCTTCGTGACCCGTCAGATTACAGCATCAGAGAGCTCGTTCGCTCAGCAGAGCAGGGTCCGCTTTGAAACTACGACAAGGGCTGAATCTGGTAACATCCACTCTCATCTTTCCCGTAGGCAATGCATGTCCTAGGTGCCATCTTCGGCCTTCTCGTCATTCTCAGCGTCCTGCTGGACGCGTTTGAAACCATTGTCCTCCCCCGCAAAGTTCAGCGCGCGTTCCGACTGACTTCCTGGTTTTACCGCCACACCTGGATTCCCTGGGTACGCTTGTCCCGGCTCATCCGCATCAACAGCTGGCGGGAGAGCTTTCTCGGCTACTTCGGCCCGTTTTCCCTCATTCTGCTGCTGGTGTTCTGGGCGATTGGACTTATCTTCGGCTTCGCCCTGCTGCAGTTCGGCACGGGCGAGCACGTCCGCCTGGGAAACGAACCCATCTCCTTCGGCATTCTGCTTTATCACAGCGGTGAGACCTTCTTCACCCTGGGCTACGGAGACATCACGCCCGTCACTCCGCTGGCCCGCACCTTCGCGGTCATGGAAGCCGGCATGGGCTTCGCGTTTCTGGGCGTGGTGGTCGGATACCTGCCGGTCGTCTATTCGTCGTTCTCGAATCGCGAGGTGGAAATCTCGCTGCTCGATTCGCGAGCGGGCTCGCCGCCGTCCTCCGGCGAACTGCTGGGGCGGCTCGGTTGTTGTCCGGACCCGGTTGTGCTCGACAATATCTTTCGCGACTGGGAACGCTGGTCCGCAGACCTGCTGGCCAGCCACATCTCCTATCCGGTCCTGTGCTTTTTCCGCTCCCAGCACAGCAACCAGTCGTGGCTGGCGGCACTCACGACCATGCTCGACGTCACATCGCTGGTGTTGTCCGGCATTGACGGTATCGCAAAAGAACAAGCTAAGCTGACCTTCGCTATGGCCCGTCACGCGGCGGTGGATCTCGCCCAAGTGGTCAACGCGGCCTACGATCCTCATGCGCCAGACCGCCTGCCTCCCGAACAGCTCGAAAAACTGCGCAAGACTCTGGTTGCCGCCGGAATGCGACCCAAGCAGGACGACGAAGCCGACAAGAAACTCCTGAAAATGCGGTCGCTGTACGAGCCCTATTGCGATGCTCTCGCCCGCCGCCTGTTACTCACGATCCCACCATGGATGCACGATGAGAAAAGGAAAGACAACTGGCAGGGCGGCCCGTGGGATCGCGCAATTCTTGCCAAAGGCCTGGGCGAAGGCGTGCACGTGGTCGACGACCACTTCTAAGTCAACTTGTTCTTCTGTCTACTTTTTCCCCTGCCTTTTTCCCCCTCCACTCTTTTTTCCCCTCTACTTTTTGCCCCTACAAAAATGTCATCTTGAGCGCAGCGAAGGACCTGCTTTCTTGCGTGCGGCACAGCTGACCTGGATCCCAAACAAAATGCCGCTCCAATACAACGCCCCACCGGAAGCATGACCGCGCCACGTTTGATAACATCCTCCTTCCCATGAAGCACACCGGCGAAAACGTGGTCCGGATCGAAGCCGAGGCCCTGCGCGCCCTGGCCGACCGCATCGGCGGCCCCATGGCGGAAGCGTTCAATCGCGTCGTCGAGTTAATGGACGCCTGCCGCGGGCGCGTCGTCGTCACCGGCATGGGCAAAAGCGGCATCATCGCCCGCAAAATCGCGGCCACGCTCAGTTCGATCGGCACGCCCGCTCTCTTCATGCACCCCGTCGACGCAATTCACGGCGATCTCGGGATGGTTGTGCGCGGCGACGTGGTGCTGGCCTTGTCAGCCAGCGGCGAAACGGAAGAAATCCTGCGCCTGCTGGCGACCATCAAGCGGCTGCAGGTCCCGCTCATCAGCATGACTGGCGATCTGATTTGCGCTTCCGCGAGTGCGAACCCGCGCGCAAACAAACTCTCCACGCTGGCCGAGGCGGCTGAGATCGCTCTCGATTGTTCAGTCGACAAGGAAGCCTGCTCGCTAGGCCTTGCCCCTACTGCCTCGACAACGACCATGCTCGCGCTCGGCGATGCGCTGGCCGTCGCTTTGTCTGAAAAAAAAGGCTTCAAGGAAGAAGACTTCGCCAACCTTCATCCCGGGGGAAAGCTCGGGAAGAAGTTGGCGCGTGTCGAGTCCCTCATGCACTCCGGCGACGCGCTTCCCCGCGTGTCTCCGGCTACGCGCATGTCCGACGTGATCTACGAAATGTCACGCAAGAAGCTGGGGATGACCACGGTGGTCGAAGGCGAGAAACTCCTGGGCGTGATCAGCGACGGAGACCTGCGCCGCCTGCTCGAATGCCGCGGCAAAGACGTGCTCGACCTCACCGCCGCCGACTGCATGACCCGCGACCCGAAAACCATCTCCGCCCACGAATTCGCGGCCACCGCGCTGGCCCTCATGGAAGAAAAGAAGATCACGTCCCTGGTAGCAATCGACGAGCATCAAAACGTCAAGGGAGTCGTTCACCTGCACGACCTGTGGGGAACGGAAATGCTGTAGTAGCGCCGGCACCCCGCCGGCAGTCGGGAGGGCGTCCCCGCCCTCGCAACGTTACAATTCCGCAGAGGTTCCCATGTACCACTACGATCCAACCACCGCTCTCGAAGAACTCAAAGAAGACGCAACCCTGCCCAACCCAGTCCACCTGCGCGACATGATCCTGCGCAGGCGTCTCAAGCCCGAGGAATCACTGGAGCTGAACCGCCTGTTCACCGAGTATCAGAAGTTTTTCGGCGAGACGCAGAAGCTGGGGAAGCAGATTCTGAATCAACTGTCGAAATAAGTACTGCTAGACGACGCCTATGAGGGATCTGGAGATTTTTTGACAAGGACTTGCTTTGGCTTGCGCTGGGTCTGACCTTATCCTTCGATCCAGGCAACTGCAAGCCGCATCCAAAGATTCTGAGCGGCGTGACAGTTGGGATTCCTCGTTCCTGCCGCTCGTCGGCATTCCGTTGTGAGGCTGTCAGGCTTTGCGGCATCGTTTCCACCTGTGGAGCACTGCTGTTCTTTTACGCTTTTCGTCGATTCGATCGCTCTTGTTAATCAACGTCTCCCCTCGCTGCGCGTTCGGTCCTGCTCACACCGGCTGCTACAATAACGGATTCTCCATCACTGGAATTCCCTTAACTATGCATCGTTGGTCCGAACTCTTCATCCCTACCCTGCGCGAAGCCCCGGCCGATGCCGAGGTCGCCAGCCACAAACTCCTCGTCCGCGCCGCTTACATCCGCCAGCTTGCGGCCGGATTTTATTCCTACCTTTTCATGGGCAACCGCTCGTTCAACAAGATCATGAACATCGTGCGCCACGAAATGGATACGATCGGCCAGGAGTTCTTCCTGCCCGCCATCCATCCGCGCGAGCTTTGGGAAGTTAGCGGCCGCGCAGCGGTCATGGGCGACAACATGTTCCGCCTCAAGGACCGCAAAGGTGCCGAACTCGTCCTTGGCATGACCCACGAAGAAGTCATGACCGACATCGCGCGCAAGGAATTGCGCAGCTACAAGCAGCTTCCCCAGATCTGGTACCAGATTCAGACCAAGTTCCGCGACGAGCCCCGCCCCAGCTCCGGCCTGCTGCGCGTTCGCCAGTTCATCATGAAGGATTCGTACTCGTTCGACATCGATGCCGCCGGGCTCGACGTCTCCTACAAGAAGCACTACGACGTCTATTGCCGCATCTTCGACCGCTGCGGCCTCAAGTACATGGTGGTCGAGGCGCACTCCGGCGCCATGGGCGGATCGCTGTCGCACGAATTCATGGTGCGCACGCCCGCGGGCGAAGACCTCATCGTCAGCTGCGAGAAGTGCAACTACGCGGCCAACATGGAGAAAGCCACTTCAAAGCTCGAACCGGTCGAAGATCTCAAGCCCGAAGGCGACGGCAAGCCTCTGCTCGTCCACACGCCCGGGCAAAAAACGATTGAAGATGTCGCGCGCTTCCTGGGGGTCTCGCCCAAAAACAAGATGAAAACGCTCGCCCTCATGGCGACCGAAAGCGACGCCAAGACGCGCAAGACGAAACTGCGGCCCGTAATCCTGCTGATGCGCGGCGATCACCAGATGAACGAGGCCAAGCTCTCAAGCGCGGTCGGCGGCCGCGAAACGCGTCCTATGACCGAAGAAGAAATTCAGGCGCTGTTTCACTCGCCTGCAGGCTTCCTCGGCCCCATCGGCCTCGAGCCCGCCAAGGGTTTCGATGACTCCGACCAGCCAATCCTCATCGTCGACGAGGCACTCAAGGGCCGGAAAAATCTCATCAGCGGCGCCAATAAGGAGGACTACCACCTCAAAAACGTCACGCCCGAAGAAAACTTCCACCCGACCGCCTATGCCGACCTGCGCAGCGTCGTCGCCGGAGAAGCCTGTCCGAATTGCGGAGAGCCTCTGCGCATCGACACTGCCGTCGAAATCGGTCACATCTTCAAGCTGGGCTACAAGTATTCCGAGTCGATGGGCGCCCGCGTGCTCGACCGCAATGGCAAAGAAGTCATGCCCATCATGGGGTGCTACGGCATCGGCATCGAGCGCATCCTGACCGCTGTCGTGGAGCAGAACAACGACGAAAACGGGTTCTGGCTGTCGCCGCAGGTGGCCCCTTTCCAGGTCGTGGTCGTGCCTACCAACGTCTCCGACGACAAGATCCGAACCACCGCCGAAGACATCGCCCGGAGACTGGAAGCCGCCGGATACGACGTGTTACTGGACGACCGGGACGAACGGCCAGGGGTGAAGTTCAAGGACGCTGACCTGGTGGGCATACCCTTTCGTGTCAATGTGGGGAAGAAGGTTACCGAAGGTACTGTCGAGGTCGTTCAACGCTCGACTCGCCAGATGCAGGATGCTAGCATCGGCGCAATAACGGAATATTTTGTGAATTTGCTGGGGCCTGCGCGCTGAAGCTTTTCGTCTTCAGCGGCCGGGCCGCAGACGGAAAGCATTATGGGTACGATCAAACTGATTCTGGTGTTTGGCCTTCTCGGCGGCATGGTGTACGTGGGCGCCGAGGTGATTCCTCCGTATTTCGCCAACTACGAGTTCCAGGACTCGCTCGATACCGAAGCTCGCATGGGCACCTACAGCGTGAAGGGCGACGATGTGATCCGCGACGCCGTCTTCAAGCGCGCACAAGAGTTGGAGTTGCCCATCACCAAGGACCAGATCAAAGTGCAGCGCACCGGACCGTCGGGCAACGGCGCAGTGGCCATTGAAACCGAGTACACCATCCACATCGACTTGCCCGGCTATCCGCTCGATCTGAATTTCCACCCCCAGAGCAAGAACAAGTCGGCGTTCTAATTAGCCACTCCTCGATCTCATCTTCTTGCGCACGAACCAATTCGTGCCCTACCCCAGCTTCGCCCGACATAACGTTACCTGCATGGTTACTAAGTGTCCGAGACAAGCGTAATGTTGTGGGCCGCTTCACCCTCGCCTACTATCCCTGAAGAGCCGCCAGCCGCCCACTTGCAGCTTGAGCAAGGTGCGCACGGTTCCCCCAATCCCGGATCCAGTGAGTTCTCCGAAGGTGGACGCGAGGGTACGAAAGGAAAGATTCGCCTCGCCGCCGTTCTTCGGCAGGAGAGTTGAATGAAATACACGAAGCGAATTTTTTCCATGCTGGTGGTGGCAGCCGCCTTCCTGACCTTGGCAGCTTGCGGACAAAAGACAAACTGCAATGGCATCAGTTTCGGGACCGGAAGTGGCGGTTCCTCGAGTGGGGGAGTCAGCAGCGGGGGATCGGTCTGCGGGCCGGGCTCGAACAACAATGGGGGGTCGGCCAGCGACTTTTTCTTCTACCACGGCAGCAACGGTGCGAATAACGCCATTAACACCGCCGCCCTGACCGCCACGACGTTTCAGGTGCTTCCGGGAATTTCTACCAACGTGGGAAACTCCACGGTCGGCAGCATGATCGTTGTCAACAAGAAGTTCCTCTATCTTCCCGACCAGAATGGCTCTGGCGGAGTCATGGGCTTCTCCATCAATCATTCGTCGGGCGCTCTGACAGCGATCCCCGGCAGCCCATTCGCCGTTTCCCCATCGCAGGTGACCACGCTCGCGGCTGACCCGGACGCAAATGGGGGAAGATTCCTGTTTGCGGCTGATTTCACCTCAGGCGACTTGGTGGTGTTTACGATTGACGGCAGCACGGGAGCTCTAACCCCCGTAACCGGATCTCCCTTCTCTAATCCGGGCTTCGCGGCGAGTTCCCTGCACGTGGACGGCACAGGAAACTACCTTTACGCGAACGCGGGTACCACCACTGGAGACGTATTCGGTTATCTGATCGATCAAAATACCGGTGCCCTGTCGCCAATCCCTGGGAGTCCATTTGCAATGCTTGTCACCTCTGTCCAGGTCGATCCCACCGGCACGTTCCTGCTCAGCGCGGAGGGTGGCACCAGCCAGATCAATGTCGTGCCGATAGAAGCGGGTACCGGCACTCTGCTGCTGGGTTCCACGACCTCATACCCTACAGCCGATCCCATCGATGGAATACTGATCCATCCCAGCGGAAAATTTGTGTACGCATTCGGTGGCAAGGTCGCGTTGGAAGGCTTTCAGTTCACTGCCGGTTCTCTTACACAGCTTTCCGGCTCGCCCTTCTCCAGTTTGCCCTTCTTGACAGACTGCCAGTTTGACCAGGACGGAACCGCTCTATTCGGCATCAAAATTCCTACTAGCCTTGTGGGCGTGAGGAAGGTCGATCCGCAAAGCGGTGCAGTGTCGGCTCCGGTACCGGATTTAGGCGTGGCAGCGAGTCCGTATTTCGCCGCCACCAACTAACAGTTTTGGGCATCAGGCCAGTCACCCGCTTAGCCCAGAGGCAGCGGGTGACTGTGTCTTTCGAGTGACCAGCAAATTCCCGGTTCCCGGGTTAGAATAAATTCATACTCCCGTCCCGTGACTGTTCGGTTGGAACGAGCAGGATCGTGCTCTGGCCCGGGAGACAGGCTGTCGCACCCGTTGCCACGCGGACTGAAAATCGGCCCCGCGTAGTCGTGGTGACTCCGCCCTTGTAACGTGGCTATCAAACTCAAGATCCCGAAAACTACCGGACCAGCGGGAAAGGGCAGCGTACTGCTGCCCCGCGATCCGGTCGTGCGCGCCGTTCTGATTGTCTTTGTGACGCTCGCCCTGCTGGTGGTGGGGACATTCTCGTACTTCTACGTTAAGTACGACCGGGTCATCGTCAAGCGCTTCAGCAGTCCGGTCTTCAGTAACTCCGCGCGAATCTATGCCACTCCGAAAGTCGTTCGACCGGGCCAGGCTTTCCCGGCTCGATCGATTGCGGCCGAACTGAAGCATGCCGGGTACTCGGAGAAGGGCGAGCCGTCTCCAATGGGAAGCTATCGCCTGCTGACCAACGGCATCGAGATCACTCCCGGGCCAGAGTCGTATCACAGCCCCGATCCGGCGCGCATCGTCCTGCAAGATGGGAAAGTGGCGGGCATTACCAGCCGCGGCAGCGATCTGGCCGCTTACGAACTCGAGCCACAGCTGGTCACGGCACTGTTTGACGCTGAGCAACGCTCCAAGCGACAGTTGGTCAAGTACGACGACATTCCGAAAGTAATGGTAGACGCGGTTCTGGCCATCGAGGATCGCCGCTTCTTCCAACATGGCGGCGTCAATTTTCTTCGCCTGGCCCAGGCGTTCTGGGTCGACGTCACGCGGCAGCGTCACGAGCAGGGTGGCTCGACCATCACCATGCAGCTTTCGCGCGCGTTTTTTCTGACGCCGGAAAAAACCGTGAAGCGCAAGCTGTCGGAGATCATGATCGCGCTCGAACTCGAACAGAAGTTCAGCAAGCAGCAGATCTTCGAGTTTTATGCCAACCGTGTCGACCTTGGCCAGCGCGGGTCGTTCACCATCAGCGGCTTCGCCGAGGCCTCGCGCTCGTACTTCAACAAGGACCTGAAGGACATCACGCTGCCTGAAGCGGCACTGCTCGCCGGTCTGATCCAGGCACCCAGTTTTCTCTCGCCCTACCGCCATCCGGAACGCGCGCTCGAGCGGCGCAATACCGTGCTTGACGCAATGGCCGATACCCACGCCATCACCAGGGCCGACGCCGAGAAGGCCAAGGCAACCCCCCTCAAGTTAGCGCCTCCCAACGTGGAAGCCAGCGACGCGCCCTACTTCATTGACCTGGTGCGCGATTCCCTGGTCAACAAGTTCAGTGAACACGAGTTGAACGATCAGTCCTACCGCATCTACACGACGCTGGATCCGGACTTGCAACGCGCGGCTGCCCAGTCCGTGGAAGAGGGCATCAAGCTGGTCGACGCCCAGATCACGAAGATGCGCACCAGGAAAGTCAAAGTGGGCAAAGGGAAATACGAAACCCACGTTGCCCCGGGACCGCAGGCGCAAGTTGCGTTGGTCGCTCTTGATCCGCGCACCGGAGCCGTGCTGGCGCTGGTCGGTGGTCGCAACTACGGCTTCAGCCAGCTGAATCATGCTGTTGCCAAGCGTCCGACCGGATCCATCTTCAAGCCATTCGTGTATGCCGCCGCCATGAATACCGCGCTCGATGGCGCGACTAACGTGCTCACGCCCGCGTCCCTGGTCGATGATGCGGCGACCACGTTTGCTTACGGCGATCAGATCTACGAGCCGCGCAATTACAAAGAGGAGTACCACGGTCCGGTTACGCTGCGCTACGCGCTGGCCATGTCTTTGAACAACGCCACCGTGAAGGTCGCGGAAGAAGTCGGCTACGACAAAGTTGCGGATCTCGCCAAGAACGCGGGCATCACTTCGGTGAAAGCCACACCCGCCATGGCCTTAGGCGCCTACGACGCGACCCCGCTCGAAATGGCAAGCGCCTACACCTCCTTCTCCAACGAAGGTGTTCGAATTTCGCCCATCATGGTCAGCTCGGTGCGCAACGCCAAGGGAGACGTGCTGCAGGACTTCACTCCCGAGAAACGCCAGGTGATGGACCCGCGGGTTGCCTTCGTGATGACTGACATGATGGAAGGCGTGGTGAACTTCGGCCTGGGTTATTCGGCCGTGCGCGGGCGCGGCTTCCAGTTACCGGCCGCGGGAAAGACGGGCAGCTCGCACGACGGCTGGTTCGCCGGTTATACCAGTAACCTGCTGTGCATTGTTTGGGTTGGATACGACGACTACAGCGACCTGCACCTGAGCGGCGCGCAGACGGCCGCTCCGATCTGGACCGAGTTCATGAAAAAGGCCAGTGCGCTGACCCAGTATTCCGACATGCACGGATTCAGCCAGCCTTCGGGGGTGGTGGATGTGCAACTCGACAAGTCCACCAACCGGCTCGCAACCCCTTCTTGTCCAGAAACTTACACGGCGGCGTTCGTGGCGGGCACCGAGCCGCGCGAGACCTGCGATCAGACCAGCGGGGTGGGCGGCTTCTTTTCGCACCTGTTGGGACTTGGCGATAAACCCTTGCCGCCGCCTCCCAACGGCGCCCAGGCCAGTAACGAAAGCCAGACAGGTTCGGACGCGGACAAAAAGAAAAAGGGATTTTTCGGCAAGATTGTGGGTATCTTTAAGGAAGACAAATCGTCGTCCCAAACGTCCAAACCAGCGGACGCGAACGAAAAAGATCCCCATTAGCGGACGACGGGGACTCGCGGGGTCGAGTTCCACTGGCAAACATAGGAGGTCGGTCATGCCTCGCCCTCGAATCTGCATCCTCTCCACCCTGCTGCTATCCCTCCTCGCACTGGCCGGAACGGTCTTCGCTACGGAACCGCCGCCCGCGGATCAGGTACAAATCACCACGCCGGTGCTGCGCAGCATCGAACCCCCGCCCCAGAATGCGACGTCCGACATGCTCGAGGAGCGCGCGGATTCGCTGCGCGCAGAAAAGTTGTACCTCGACGCGCTGGACTACTATCGCGCGGCCCTGGCCAAGAAACCGCGCACCGCGACCATCTATAACAAGATTGGGATCGTTGAGTTGCTCATGCAGCGCTGGCCGGAAGCCAAGAAGGACTTCGAGAACGCCATCCATTCGGACCGGCAATTTTCCGACGCTTACAACAACCTGGGCGTGATTTTCTACATTAAAAAGAAGTACGGCAAAGCCATCGACCGCTACAACAAGGCGATCAACCTCAAACAGGACACGGCCTCGTATTACAGCAACCTGGGCGCGGCCCTGTTCTCCAAGAAAGAGTTTGAGAAGTCGGCGGCCGCTTACGGCCAGGCTTTGGCGCTCGATCCGGACGTGTTCGAGCGCACCTCGAAGACTGGGGTCGCCGCACAGATGGCGAAGCCGGAGGACCGGGCGCACTACGACTATGTGGTCGCCAAGATCTACGCGAAGATGGGCGCCCCGGAACGTTCGCTCGAATATCTCCGCCGCGCCATGGAAGAGGGCTACAAGGGGATCAACAGCGTCTACAAAGACGCGGAATTCGCCGGCGTGCGCAAAGATCCGCGCTTCAATGTGCTGATGGCCGCGCGTCCGCCGGCCATTACCGACTAAAGAATACTGCAGGTTTTTCGTGGAAAATGCGGCAAGAGAAAGTTTTGCAAACCGTTTCGGGCAGGTAACCGAGAATGGCAGTGGATGGCTGAACACATGTGAAATCAAGCGTCTGGCATGCATTCACCATTTATCGCCAACCATCCTTCTGTAACACCACTACCCACAAAAACGCCCACAATTTCGGCCACAAGGATTTTGCCGTTTTCCACCGCTGAAACCCGCCTAGAATCGGCGCATGCCTGAGCCGTCGCCCGCATTCACCCCGGACCCGAACGAACTCCACGAGCGCTGGAAGCACGCCGATGAATTCGTGTCCAAAATGAATCAGCGTGCCATCGAAGCGGCGCTCGATGTTGCTAAAGAGAAAACCCAATATCTGGAAAAGATCGCGCTGGCTGCTGGCGGAACCATCGCGCTGGTGGTCTCGTTCGTGGGTGCGCACGCCGGACGGTTGCAGCCACCGTGGTTGCTGCGCTCTGCGCTGGTGACGCTGGTGCTCACCATGATCGCGGCGGGGTACCGCAACTGGCGCTACCCGTTCTACGTTATTCACACCCACGCCCGCCAGGAACTGGCTGCACGATTGAACCGAGAACAAGCCAAGTGCGCTCTGATGAGGGTGGCGGTAGATGTATACAGCGTCGAACGTGGGCCGAAGGACGTGCCTCAGTACCTTGCGGAATCCGCTGCCGCGCAAGAAAAAAACAGGAAACAAATCGCACTGTTGCAGCACAAAGCAAACTGCGCATTGTGGCAAGTGGAGGTCGTGGAGCGCATCGCGCTCCTGCTCATGGTCGCTTCAATGGGCATGCTGATCGCGCTGGCGTGGCGGAACTTTTGAATTTCAATGAATGAACCGCTTTGCGTTTTTACTGCTCTGGACGTATCGACGTGGGCACGGACGCGGACGTGCAGATCGCGGCAACGGTTCATCCCGTGATGAAAGATCTAGCGCACTAGCGTGGGCGGCGCGAAAGACAGAATGCAGCAGAAGAATCGAGGGCACCATGAAGAAGAAAGCCTTGAAAATAGTTTTGATCACTCTGATGTTCGCGGCAGCAGCATCGGCAAAAAAGAAGGTGAATCTCGCAGAGTACCCTTTGACTGCCCACGTCCTAAAACACGATCACGCACCTAACATCAGTCGGGTCGAAGCCACGATTGGCGGAGTGACTTACATACTGCATGCGACGAACATCTCAGTATTCCATGGATGCCATGCCTCTTCTTTGAAGGCCGTAATCAGCCTTGAGCCGGAAACGGATTATCCCGCCAAGAAGATTAAGCACAGTGGGTCAGACTGGTTTCAATTTGTTGTCCTCGATGAAGACCACCCGCTCTGTGATTTGGAGGTGGTGGGTATCAAGAAGAACGAGGCGCAGCAATGAAATCAATCAAAATGTGGTCCAGAAGGTGGCGACCTGCCTAAAACCCCACCCGAGGTTAGTTTCTGACGCTAACCGGCCACGTTGCAATGACGGTGCATGTGCGTGAAACCATGGAAAATCGGCGGCAAATTGCGCCTCTCAGAATCGTAGGTAAAGTTTTGTAAAACCTGACACAGGGCGGCTTTCGGCGGGTTAAATTGTGTTCATTGACTCCTGAAAACAACAGGGTGAGTAAGGAGAAACGGTAAACCCACTGACTGCCGACCCGAGCACGCCCCAAGCAGGTGGTCAGTGGGTTTTTTGTTTTTGAGCTGTGAGCTTCGAGGCGCGAGCTTCGAGCGATCCCTTTTTTCTCCAACCAAGTTCGAGGTGCCGGCGAAATCCGACCTTGCTTATCCGACCAGCCTAGTCTAGTTAACTAAAAGATAACTTTCGCGCCACGGAGGCTCACAGGGGCATCCGCAAGGGGTGGGATGGCCTTGGACATCACCTCGGCCCTAAAGGGCTGCCTGCGGGCTCCTGAACGCTTGGAATGGGCATCCTGTAGTCGAGTGCCAGCGTGTTTTTCGTCGCTTAAAGGGCCTCTACGAGTTTTCAATCACTTAGCTTCACAGTAAATCGCTCCCTGCGTCCTCTGTTGGGTGACGACTTTCCGGGATGGGCGGAAACCCGAAAACGCGATCACCACCGAGGACACTGAGAACACGGAGGAAATGCCGGGGTTTACTGCTTTAAGGGGTTCTCTGTGACCTCTGTGTCCTCTGTGGTAAAGAATTTTCCGATTCAGTGAAGAGAGCGAAGTTCAGCGGCTGATGCTTCCCTTCGGACTGCGTTCGCAGATGTACTCGCTGACCACTCGCTTCCAGGTGCCTTGCGCCTTCAAAATGAATTCGATTGCATCCCGGCCCGCGCCATCCCCGCCGCTATGCTCGGTCAGCATATGCGCTTCCGCCTTCACTTCGCGGCGCGCATTCGCCACCGCAATCGCCAGCCCGCAATTACGCATCACCGGAAGATCGATGACGTCATCGCCCACGAACGCGGCTTCCGAGGCTTTTAGATTTTCTTTCTGCCAGAATTGATTCAAAACACGTGAGCTTGTCTTGAATTCCCTGGTAAACCAGTTCCAGTTTCAGATCGCGCGCGCGCAGCGCGACCGTTTCCGAGATGCGCTTGGTGATCAGTCCGCTCTTGATTCCGCCCAGACGCGCCAGCGAGAAAGCCGCTCCATCGTGAGCATTGAAACCCTTGGCCTCGATCATGTTCTGGCTGTGCAGGCCAAAGCCGCCCATCCCGGCGTGCTGCGCGGCCTGTGCCTGGGTCGACTGGAGCGCGCCCGCAGGAGCGGGGAAAATCCAGATCTTTCCGTCGGTCAGCACCCCATCGACATCGAACAGGATGAGCTTGATTTTTTTTGCGCGAGACTGGGCGGAAGCTTTGGTGGGCATCGCCGGATTCTAGCATCCTGAAATTCCAGCCGGTTTGGCGCAAAATTGTCTTGAGGCGAACAATTTACGAAAATCGCAAACCCCGATAAAATAGACAGAATGTCCCTGCTTGTTCCCCAGTCGCTGGCGTGGGCCCATCCGCTGCTGCAGGAATGGTTCGTCGGGCGCTTCGGTACGCCCACCGAACCGCAAGAGCAGGGGTGGCCGCACATCCTTGAGGGACGCACCACACTGATCTCGGCTCCCACCGGATCCGGCAAAACTCTGGCGGCGTTTCTGGCCTGCATCGACCGGCTTATCCGCAAGGCGCTCGCGGGCGACCTCGAAGACCGGACCGAAGTTCTGTATGTCTCTCCGTTGAAGGCGCTCGGCAACGACATCCAGAAGAACCTGGAAATTCCGCTGGGCGAAATTCTGCAAATGGCGGGCGAGCGCGGCCTGCTGATGCCTGAGATTCGGACCGCGGTGCGCACGGGCGACACGCTGGCGCACGAGCGGCGCGCCATGTTGAAGCGGCCGCCGCACATTCTGGTCACCACTCCGGAATCCCTTTACATTCTGCTGACCGCCGAGAAGAGCCGCGCCATCCTGCGCGACGTCGAGACGGTGATCGTCGACGAAATTCACGCGGTCGCGGACGACAAGCGGGGAGCGCATCTCACCATCTCCCTCGAACGACTGGAAGCGCTGACCTACAAGCCGGCCGCACGAATTGGACTCTCGGCCACGCAGAAGCCGATCGAGACCGTTGCCCATTTCCTGACCGGCAGCGGGCGGCCTGATCCCGTCATCGTAAACATCGGCCACAAGCGCACGCTCGACCTCGGAGTCGAAGTGCCGCCCAGCCCGCTCGGTCCCGTCGCCTCGAACGAGATGTGGGACGAGATCTACACGCGCGTGATTGAACTGGTCGAACAACATCGCTCGACGCTGGTGTTTGTCAACACGCGGCGCATGGCCGAGCGCATGGCGCACCAGCTGGGCGAGCGTATTGGCGAAGACAATGTAGCCGCGCATCACGGCAGCCTGTCGCGCAAACTTCGGCTGGCCGCGGAAAAGAAATTGAAGGACGGCCAGATCAAGGTCCTGGTCGCAACCGCCTCGCTTGAACTCGGTATCGATATCGGGACAGTCGATCTGGTGATCCAGATCAACTCTCCGCGTTCGATTGCTGTCGCGCTGCAGCGCGTGGGACGGTCGGGTCACTGGCGCGGCGCCGTTCCCAAGGGCCGCCTGTTCTGCACGACCCGCGACGACCTGCTGGAGTGCGCGGCGCTGGTGCGTGCCATCCGGCATGGCGACCTCGACCGCCTGATTATTCCTGACTGTCCGCTGGACGTGCTGGCGCAACAGATTGTCGCGGCATGTGCTGCTGGAGAATGGGGCGAGGTGGAGTTATACAACCTTCTCCGCCGCGCCTATCCTTACCGCGAGCTTTCGCTCGAGACCTATCAGGGAATTCTGGAGATGCTGTCGGAGGGGATTGCCGCCCGGCGAGGACGCTACGGGGCGTACTTGCATCGGGACCAAGTGAATGGGAAGCTGCGCGCGCGCCGAGGCAGCCGGATTGCCGCCATCACCAGCGGCGGGGCCATTCCCGACAATGCCCTGTTCACCGTGGTGGCTGAGCCGGAAGGCATTGTCGTCGGCACGCTCGACGAAGACTTCGCTGTCGAAAGTAACAAGGGCGATGTGATGCTGCTGGGCAACACGTCGTGGATGATTCGCCGCGTAGAAGCCAACTCCGGCCGTGTGCTGGTACAGGATGCGCATGGCGCTCCACCCAGCGTTCCCTTCTGGCGCGGAGAAGCGCCGGCTCGCACGGAAGAGCTCTCGTTGCACATTGCGGAGCTGCGGCAGCATGTAAGCGATGTGCTTGCGGATACGCCCCCGGTAGGCGTGTCGCAGAACAATCCGAAGGTGGCGGCGGCCGTCACTTGGCTGAAACAGGAATGCGGGCTGGATGATTCGGCGGCCGAGCAAACCGTTGAATACATCCTGCAGGGCCGCGCGGTGCTGGGAGCGGTTCCGACCCAGGACACGATCATCGCCGAGCGCTTCTTTGACGAAGGCGGCGGCATGCAGCTGGTGATCCATGCGCCGTTTGGCGGAAGAATCAACAAGGCGTGGGGACTTGCGCTGCGCAAGCGCTTTTGCCGCAGCTTTAATTTCGAACTGCAGGCGGCGGCCACGGACAATGGGCTGAACATCGCCCTCGCCGAGCAGCACAGCTTCCCGCTCGCTGATGTATTTCAGTTTCTGCAGGCCGACACCGTGCAGCCGATCCTCGAGCAGGCTTCCCTGGCGTCTCCAATCTTTGGAACACGCTGGCGGTGGGACGCTTCGCGCGCGCTGGCATTGCTTCGTTTTCAGAACGGTAAGAAGGTGCCGCCGCAGATTCAGCGTATCCGCTCCGACGATTTGCTGGCGTCGGTGTTCCCGGACGTGGCGGCCTGCCAGGAAAACATCGAAGGCGATATTCAGATTCCGGACCATCCGCTGGTGCACGAAGTAATGAAAGACGTGCTTACCGAGGCGATGGACATCGATGGACTGCGCAAATTGCTTTCCGGGATCGCCGACGGCCGCATTCGCTGCATTGCAGTGGATACGCCGGTCCCTTCGCAGTTCTCGCACGAGATTCTGAACGCGAATCCGTATGCCTACCTTGACGACGCGCCTCTGGAAGAACGTCGCGCGCGTGCGGTCGAAATGCGGCGCATTCTGCCGGAGTCTGTGCTGGAGGAAGTTGGCAAGCTGGAGCCGGCCGCGATCGCGCAGGTGCAGGACGAAGCCTGGCCCGACGTCCGCGATGCCGACGAACTGCACGATGTCTTACATACGCTGGTCGCGTTCCCGGAGGATTGCCCCGGCCTTTCGACAATTGTGGAGCAGGGCGGCCTGGCCGCGGTGAGCGTGAACTCGACCGATCCGTGGCGACGTTTCTTCGAGCAACTGGTCTTGCAGGGGCGCGCGGGAGTGGCCACGGTCGCAGCCGAGACACCTGCGGCAGCATCACGGCGCTACTGGGTGGCTGCGGAGAAACTGAAATGCTTCTCCCTGCTCTTTCCATCGGCACAATTTGAACCGGCGATGCCCGAAGTCCCCGGCGCGCCGCCGAATCACGACGACGCCATGCTCTCTCTGGTGACTGGCTGGATGTCGCACCTTGGCCCGACCAGCGCTTCGCGGATGAGCGGCACGCTGGGCGTGCCGGCGAGTGAAATCGAAAAAGCTCTGCTCCGCATGGAAGCCAGCGGTTCGGTTCTGCGCGGCAAGTTCACCGATCCCAAAGTCGCACAGATCGAATGGTGCGATCGCCGCCTGCTGGCCCGCATTCATCGCCTCACGGTTGCGACCCTTCGCAAGCAGATCGAGCCGGTCACGCAGGCGCAGTTCATGCGCTGGCTGTTGCGGTGGCAGCACATCGCGCCCGGAACGCAAGTGGTCGGGGAACGCGGGACGCTGGAGGTGCTGCGCCAGTTGCAGGGATTCGAAATGCCGGCGAACGCGTGGGAGCGCCACGTCCTGGCCCGGCGCATTGCCGATTACGATCCCAAATGGCTCGACCAGCTTTGCCTGACCGGCGCAGTGGGCTGGGGACGGCTATCCCCACATCCGGCCACGCTCGAGGATTCCGCCGAAGGCAAGCGGCGCGTGATTCCGACCAGCGTCGCGCCGATTACATTTTTCATCCGCGAAGAAGCGGACTGGATGACGCCAAAGCATCCGGGCGCGGATCAACCGGAAGCGCGCGGGTTGAGCCAGGGGGCGCGCCAAGTGCTCGAGTTCCTGCGGCAGCGTGGCGCCTCGTTCTTTGCTGACATCGTGCGCGGTACGGGCAAACTGAAAGCGGAGGTGGAAACCGCATTATGGGAACTGGTTGCGGGCGGTCTGATCACTGCCGACGGCTTCGATAACCTGCGCTCGCTGATCGATCCCAAGCGGCGCGCCGGACAAGGCAACGGCCGCACCGCCCGTCCGCGGCACAGCACAGGACGCTGGGCGCTGCTGCACGCCGGCGATGCAATCGAGAAAACACGCTCTCTTGAGTCTGCATGCTGGATGCTGCTGAAACGCTACGGAATTGTTTTCCGCGACGTGATCGCGCGCGAGGCCAACCTGCCCACCTGGCGCGAACTCCTGATTGCTTTCCGGAGACTTGAAGATCGCGGAGAGATTCGCGGCGGCCGCTTTGTGGACGGTTTTCTGGGAGAACAGTTTGCGCTTCCAGTCGCGGTGGAGTCGGTGCGAGCCATGCGCAAGCTGCCCGCGGCCAATGAAACCATTACCATCTCCGCAGCCGACCCTCTCAACCTGGTTGGAATTCTTATTCCCGGGGAGCGTGTGCCATCGATTTCAGGAAAGACGGTGACGTTCCGCGATGGAGTGGCTGAGATGGCGCCATCGCCCGGAACTATCTCCAAAGACGTCGCGGCTTCCGCCTGATCGACGGGTAGCGCCGTTTTCGTTCGGCAATGACGCCTCTGTGATACTCTTCCCCGATTCGGAAACGTGGAGGAGCAAATGAACGCCGCCACTACGGTCAATCGTCTCGCCAGTGTTGATCTTGAGTACATCTGTTCCTACTGGGCAACGCTCGCTTCCCCGGAAGTAATTGGACCTGTCGCGGAGGGGATTCGGGTAAATTTCTACGTTACGGACGGCGAAGTCTCGGGGCCGAAGATGCGAGGCCGGCTGAGAATTGTTGGCGGCGATTGGCTTTTGCTGCGCACCGATGGCATTGGCTTACTCGATGTTCGCGCCACCATGGAACTGGAAGATGGCGCCCTGGTATATACGACATACGGCGGCGTAGTGGATTTAGGACCGGACGGCTATAACCAATTTCTGAAAGGAATTCTGCCGCCTCGCCCCGAGTTGCGCATCGTGCCGCGGTATCACACGAGCCATCCGGACTATTCGTGGCTGAACCGCCTGCAGTGCGTAGGTGTGGGCGTGTTTGATGTCCCGCAGTCGAGGGTGAGTTACGACATCTACGCCATGCGATAGAAGCGGTAGCAAAGAAGATACGGATTCACACACTGGTGAACTTCTCCCACTACAACTATGGCACTCACTCTGTGGCCGTCCATCGTCTTCTGCCATGCACTCACCGTGCTGATACTCTGGGGAGGGCTTTATCCTGCCGGCGCACAGTCAACTGCACCCCTCCCGGTGGCGCCTAGCCCCATGTTGCAGCCGGATGGAACAGCTGTTTTCCGTCTCGCCATGCCGAACGCCGCCAAAGTAGAACTCAACCTCGAAGGCATGAAGGCCCCGTTACCTATGACGAAAGCGCCCGACGGGACGTGGAGCGTCACGGTGCCGAAACTGGCTCCTCAGTACTACAGCTACAGCTTCCGGGTAGACGGAACCGATGTCCTTGATCCTCGCAACGCAACGTTCACGACTGGTTTTTTCGACAAGGAAAATACTTTCCTGGTTCCCGGTAACCCTCCGAGGCCGTGGGAAGCGGCAAACGTTCCGCATGGGGTGGTGCATCATCACTACTACCGGTCGACGCTTGTCGGGATCGACAGCGAATACTACGTTTACACGCCGCCCAATTTCGCTGCTGGTAACAAGCAGAAATATCCAGTGCTCTACCTGCTGCACGGATACAGTGACGATCCCAGCGCGTGGACGGCCATGGCCAAGGCCAATGTGATTCTCGACAACCTGATTGCCCAGGGAAAGGCCAAGGCAATGATCGTTGTGATGCCTCTTGGCTACGGGAACATGGAGATCATTGCCCGGGGATCGAGTGGCTGGGACGATGGCGAATTGGTTCGCCGCAATTACCGGAGATTTTCAGACACGCTTTTTCAGGAAATCATGCCGCTTGTGAAGCAGCAGTATCCGCTCTCGGATAGGCGCGAAGATCATGCCATCGCCGGCCTTTCCATGGGCGGCGCCGAAAGCCTGCTCGTGGGATTGAATCATATCGACGACTTTGCCTACCTGGGAGGGTTCAGTTCCGGCCGGTTGGGAGAGAGCGACTTTGGTTCAGCGTTTCCAGGGATAACAACCCAATCTGCGCCAGGCATCAATGCCAGACTCCGACTGCTCTGGATTGCGTGCGGAACTGAAGATGAATTGCTCGATCGAAATCAGAAACTGATCGCCTGGTTGAAGGGAAAAGGTCTGCAACCGACTGCCGTTCAGACACCGGGCATGCATACGTGGATGGTATGGCGCGACAACCTGACAAACTTCGTGCCCCTGCTGTTCCGATGAGAAGAGGATCGGACATCAACAGGATCTGGCCACCCGCGTAAGAGAATACGCAAAAGAAAAAAGGGAATCTCGGCCACCGGCGAGGGGGTCCCTCCGGCTCCTCGATTCCCGCTCCTGCCTAGCCGAAAATACTTAAGCGCTTCCCCCGTCGCTTTGCCAGGCCAGTCGTCGCCCAATGACTATGCAAGCGTGAGGCCAAGTTTGGGGTCATCCGACCAAGGGCGATCGCTGCCACCCGTAAATGCCTGCGCAACAATGACTTGAATATATTTTCGAAAACCTGAAGCGCTTTCGACGGATTCTTCACTTATCATGAAAGGCCTATCCGATCGGATAGGCGACTATCTTCTTGGATAGTTGTTGGGCGATCTGCGATGGCCATCAATGCAATGCGCAACACGGCGAGCAGCGCGAAGAGCCGAAGCAATCCCCGGCTGGTCGCGATTGCCGGACCATTGCGCGATTCGGTGTTCGCGCTTCCGGAGGCGGACCTGTCGCTCGGCCGCGATGCCTCGAACGGCTTGCCGATCAGCGATCCTTCCGTTTCAAGAAGGCATTGCCTGATCCGCCGCGAGGCGGCCAGCTTTAAGGTTAGGGATCTGGATAGCCGCAACGGCACGCTGGTCAACGGCGAGCCGGTGAAGGACCACTGGCTGCACCATCTGGATGAAATCGCGGTGGGCGATTCGGTTTTCCGGTTTCTCATCGAGGACGATCCGGAGAAGGGGTCGGGAGCGAGTCGCACCGTGGAGTTCGACGATAGCGGCGCGACTCACGCTGCTGCCGAGATCCGGCCCGAGGATGTTCTCTACCTTCAGCCCGACAAGATTCTCAGCGAACTGCCGGCCACGTCGCGGCTGGCCCGCAATCTGAGCGCGCTGCTGAAGATCAGCCGGGTGGTGCACTCCATTCGCGATCTGGATGAATTGCAGGCGCAGGTGCTTGATCTGATCTTCGAAGTTGCCCCGGCCGAGAGAGGGGCAATCCTGCTGGACGGCACCGGTGGTGCGTTCAACTCGGTTTTCGGCCGCAATCGTGACGCGAGAAACGAGAAGCCTGTACGGGTGAGCGGCACAATCGCACACCGCGTGCTCGAACAAGGGCTGGCGATTCTGGGGTCTGACGTTCCGGGCACCGGCCTGGCAACGGTGCAGAGCCTGATCGCGCTGCAGGTGCGTTCCCTGCTGTGCGTGCCGCTGAGCATTTATCAGCGGACGATTGGTTGTATTTATCTGGACACCATCAACGTTGCGGACCGGTTCAACGAAGATCATCTGCAACTGGTCACGGCGATCGCGGGAATTTCCGCGGTGGCGCTCGAGAATGCCCGCCGGCTGCAATGGCTGGAGCAGGAAAACCAGCGCCTGACTACTGAGATCACGCTTGACCGCACGCTGGTGGGTGAGAGCGCGCGAATGAAGGATGTGTTTCAGTTCCTCGCGCGCGTTGCGCCGACCGACGCGACCGTGCTGATTGGAGGCGAGAGCGGAACCGGAAAGGAATTGGCGGCGCGCGCCATTCACCGCAAGAGTCCGCGCGCCAGCAAGCCGTTCGTCGCGATCAACTGTGCAGCCATACCGGAGAACCTGCTGGAGAGCGAACTGTTCGGGTATGAGCGGGGCGCATTCACGGGCGCGGTCGCTCAGAAGAAAGGACGCCTCGAGATGGCCGACGGGGGCGTGCTGTTTCTGGACGAGATCGGAGAACTGGCGCCGGCACTACAGGTGAAGCTGCTGCGTGTTTTGCAGGAACGCGAGTTTGAACGCGTCGGCGGCAACCGCCCGATTCACGTGGACATCCGGCTGATCGCAGCCACCAATCGCGATCTGGCAGAGGCGTCCCGCAAAGGAGAGTTCCGGCAGGATTTGTATTTCCGGTTGAACGTGGTCAGCCTGACCATGCCGCCGCTGCGCGAGCACAAGGAAGACATCCCGATGCTGGTCAGCTTCCTGGTGGAGAAACACTGCAACAAGTGCGGTGCGAGGCCGAAGCCGCTCTCGCGGCAGGCGCTGGCTTGCCTGCAGAACTACGACTGGCCCGGAAATGTGCGGGAACTGGAAAACGTGATTGAACGCGCGCTGGTGCTGGGCACGTCGGAAGACATCCTGCCGGAGGATCTGCCGGAGAATTTGCTGGAGCGCGATCCGGCGCCGGGCGTGGGCGAGGCGAAGTATCACGGCGCCGTCAAGGAACTGAAGAAAAGGCTTATCCAGAATGCACTGGAGGAGGCGCACGGCGGCATCACCGAAGCTGCCAAGGCTCTCGGCGTTCATCCCAATTACCTGCACCGGTTGATCCGCAATCTGGATTTGAAAGAGTCGAGCAAGGCGAGCGGCGCGCGCGGACCGGTCTCCAAGGGACCGGGCGCCCGGCTGTAGTTATTTTTTGCTCGCCGATTTCTGGTTGGTTTCCGGCAAAGGCAGTCTCAGGAGAACAGCGGGACTAACGTACACTCCCTGCCAGCGCACCGCCAGGTGCAGATGCGGGCCGGTGGCGCGGCCGGTGGCGCCACTTAGGCCGATTTCGGTTCCCCGTTCGACGCGGTCTCCTTCTTTCGACTTTGAGTTCCGAAAGATGCAGATAGAGGCTGAGCAGGCCCTGGCCGTGGTCAATCACCACGCAATTTCCTTCAAAGTAAAGCGAGCGCGCCAGCAGGACAGTGCCGGAATTGATCGCCATCACCGGAGTACCGGGGCCGACCCGGTAGTCGAGTCCCTGGTGAACGCTCCTGGTCACGCCATTGAAGACGCGGCGCGTGCCGAAGATGTCGGAACTGGGCGCGTTGACCGGGGCTGAGAAAGGTCCCGACCATTCGCGGGCCGGCGTAATTTTGCTGAAGGCTTCTTTCTTCACGTCCTGCGCCTGCTTGATTTCGACTTGCTGCTCGGGGTTCGGCTCGGTGAATTGCTTGGACACTTTGAGTTCGATGGTCGGATATTTTTCGCGGCCGACGGCCAAATCTTCTTCGAAGTGTACGTGATTGCCGGCGGTGGTGACGGCTTCGACCTTCAAGGGATAGCGGCCGGGCTTGGTCTCAAGGCTGACGCCGGCGAGAACGAACCAGTTCTTCCCGCCGATGTGGTCGAAGGTGAGGTCGTGGCCGAGCCAGGTTCCGGTCATGGACTCAAGCGCCGCTGAGGGAGTAACTTGCAGGAAAATGGGGACACCGTTTACCAACTTGGGCGGCGTGACCTGGATGGACCAGCGGCTTGGCTTTTTTGATGCGGCAACCTGCTGGGCCAGCATCGGGCTGGGGGTTGCGCCAAGACATATCGCTAGAATGGCGACGGAACGCCGAATATGGGACATCAACGCCATCTTCTGAAGCGTAGCACTTGTCAGGGGCCGGTGAGTCGCACAGTCGTGCCTAATCTTGTTCCACCTCGTGGGGCGCCTCGATGGCCGGGATTGATCCTCATTCAGTGCGTTCTAATCGCAACTGTCGCGCGTGCCTGCCACGCTGACGATCATCTTGCTGCTAACGCTCACGCCGATAAGGTGGTCGTGTCCAAGAGGGATCACATGCTCCAACTGTTTGACCACGGAAAGCTTCTGAAGAAATACAAAGTCGCGTTAGGGGGCGAGCCGGCTGGACGGAAGGAGCGACAGGGGGACCACAGGACACCGGAAGGCATCTATGTTTTGGATCGCCGCAATGAGCACAGTCAGTTCTATCGATCGTTACACATCTCGTATCCAAATGCGGAGGACCGCGCACGCGCACAAAAGACCGGCGTGAATCTTGGTGGAGACATCATGGTTCACGGGCTACCCAACGGTTTCGGATGGATCGGAGCAGGCCACCGGTTGCGCGACTGGACTGACGGGTGTATCGCAGTAACGAACGAGGAGATGGATGAGATCTGGCGAACGGTGCCGGATGGAACGCCCATCGAAATAAGGCCGTAAATCTAATCGTAGAGGGGCATAGTTAGTGGACCTGTCGGTTTGGTACCTTAGCGCACGTAAGCCCGCGAACCTGCAGGTCGTGATTTTGGCCAACCGGTTACGGCCGGGAGTTGACCTCGCCGTCGCTTGTGCTCCATATTGGTCGGGATGGACGCGGAAAAGACCATTGCCGAAATCGAGTTGCTGGAGCGCATCTTCGCGGTGCGGGATCCTCGACCGATGAGTCTGAGCGATCTCGCGGCCGCCAATCGCAGACACGACGAGATGCTCGCGCATAGCCCCTGGTTTCGGCTTTGGCAGCGCTACGGAATTTGTTGTCGCTCCGAGTCCCCGGTGCTCCGACCGGGGGACAGGGAGACCTAGACCTCCCCGCGAATTCTGATATCGACCCCGCAAGCATCTCCCTCCGGCTGTAGTCGCTTTCCATACGAAGTTCCAAGGTGGATCGAGACAGCGATCAATTTGGGGATATCAGTGAAAGGTCTGGGAATTTGGTGGACCTGGTCGGGTTCGAACCGACGACCTCTTCCATGCCATGGAAGCGCGCTCCCAACTGCGCCACAGGCCCACTCTGCGCGACGACCGCCGCGTGTACGGTTGGTGCCAACCATTTTATACTCCCGCGTCTCTTAAGGGTAGTCAATCGTGCGGCTTCGACGGATTTTGAGAATATTGGGAAAATGAGTATTCTGAACGAAGTGCACTTCACAATGACCCTGAACTTTACTAACACTCCGCTTCTAGCTTCGCTCCTTATCTCGGCAACGTGTCTCACGGCCCAGATCGCTCCCGCCCCGGTGCCCTACGCCTCAGTGAGCGAACTCAACTCGATCCTGGGCCCGCTCGAGCAGGCTTCGCAGGCTACTCAAGCCGACCTGACCAAGTTGCGGATCGATAAATGGAAGATGGATTCCAATTACAAGAAACAGGTTCTGAGCAACGCTGACTCGGTGAAGCGAAACCTGCAGAATGCGCTTCCGGAGATCGTGACACAATTGCGCAATTCTCCCGAGGATCTGACGGCGACCTTCAAGCTCTACCGGAATCTTGACGCGCTTTACGATGTGCTGGGCAATATCACCGAATCAGCCGGGGCATTTGGGTCGAAGGATGAATTCCAGTCTCTCTCGAACGACTTGAATGCCATGGAGCGAAACCGCCGGTCGCTGGGGGAGCGGTTGGAGACCCTGAGCGCTTCGAAGGAATCGGAACTGGCCCAGTTGCGCACGCAGATCAAGGCTCTGCAGGCCGCGCCGCCTCCACCTCCCAAGAAGATTGTGGTCGACGACAACGAACCGAAGAAGCCGGCCGCCAAGAAGAAAGTGCCACGACCTCCCAAACCGACGACCGCTCAGCCGACCAAGCCTCCTGGACAATCGGCTACGCCGCCTCCATCGTAGTCAAAAGGCTTTCTCGAACCAACCTTCGATACAGGAGCCTGGGACTTCGCGGGCGAGGGTGCGCGCTCTACATCTCCAACCTCCAACACACTGAAAACAGGCTGCTTACAATCCTGGAACTCCTGACACTCGGGTGGGGTCTATGTTAGTGGGTGTCGTTTCGGCCCTTGACCTGGGACTGGGGGGCGCGGCGAATCCGATTTCCGTCTGGTTTGCGGCGCGAAAATCCTATAATACGAGGTGCGCCGTGAGAGTCATGGCGGGAGTAGCCACCTTGGGTGATTTAGCAAGTGCGATGGGGGCCCGGGACCTGGACGGGGCCGTCGTCGCGGAATTGAAAGCTGGATCCGAGGAGGCCTACGCCTGGCTCATCGGCGAGTTCCACCAGCCCATCTACTCGCTGGTGTACCGCATCCTCACCGACCCCTCCGATGCGGCGGATACGACGCAGGAAGTATTTCTGAAAGTCTTCCGCGGGATGAAGCATTTCAACGGGCAATCCAGCCTAAAGACCTGGATCTACCGGATCGCGGTGCACGAGGCGTCGAACCGGCGGCGCTGGTGGTTCCGACACAAGGCCAAAGAGACATCGATGGAGCCGCTCGACAATACATCCGAGTCTGGATCGGCAAGGGACGCGCTGATCGATGAGCGGGAGTCCCCTTTCGATAGCGCCGCGCATGAAGAAGTCCGGGCGCGCGTGGAAATGGAATTGAGAAAAGTTCCAGAGCCGTATCGCAGCACAGTGATCCTGCGGGATCTGGAAGAGATGTCGTACGAAGAAATCGCGGAAGTGCTCGACATCTCGCTGGGTACCGTGAAGTCACGTTTAACCCGCGGGCGGGAAGCACTCCGGCGCCGGCTGACTGGATATGTTCGTGAAGTTGGTCCGGAATTGGGATTGGAGAGTCCGGAAGAAGAGGAATCGAAGTCGATCTGTGAGTTGCCGAATAACGGAGAAGGACTTGAGGTGTCGTCATGAAGTGCGCCGAGGCGAAGTTGATGTTCTCGCCGTACCTTGACGGAGCTTTGTCGGGAGCCGAAATGCAGGCCTTGTGCGTGCACTTCGGAAGATGTTCGAGGTGTCACCGGGAGTATGCGCTGCTCCGTCAAACACAAGAATTGCTGGCTAAGATAGGCCGCCGCAAGGCCCCTTCCGATTTGGCATTGAAGCTTCGACTGGCCATCTCTCGCGAAGCTGCCACGGCCAAGCAGCCGCCCTTCCAGGGACTGCTGGTCCGACTGGAAAACTTGCTGCACGCCTTCATGGTTCCCGCTACCGCGGGCACTCTGGCCGCAATTGCCATTTTCGGTTTCGTGATGGGGCTGACTTTGCCGGAACTGCAGGCGCGCAACGCAAACGATGTGCCGTTGATGTTGTATAGCGGCCCTGAACTGCAGGAATCGTCGTTTGCGGCGACCTTGAGTTCAGTGAACGAAGATTCGCTGGTCATCGAGGCATACGTAGACGCGAATGGGCGCATCCAGGATTACCGGATTATTTCCGATCCGGACGGTTCCCAGAAGCTGCTGCCGGAGGTGAAGAGGATGCTGATCTTCACGACTTTCCGTCCGGCAATGTCGATGGGACGGCCAACGCCGGGACGGGCGGTATTGTCGTTTTCGAAAATCAGCGTGCGCGGATAGAACCCCAGCGATCCTCTCGTTTCCGCTGGGGTGTTTGGTGTGTTTGCCGGGCCTCAGGCGCGTTTGACCCTCCGCGCCGAACCCCTTAAACTATCGTTGCATCTCCTACAGCTTACCGCCCGGTTGGAGGTTTTCCTGGGTTTCCGGTTGCGACATTCGAAAATAGCCGCCCTCCTGGCTTTGCTTTCGCCGGTGTGTCTGGCGCAGAACGCGCCCAAAGTGACACTGGACACGAGCGAAACTCTGTTCACCATCCTGGGGGCGATGAACACGTGCGGCTATTCGCAGGAGTTGAACACGTCGGATCCTGTCCGGAAGCAGATCCGCAACGAAATCTCGCGAGCCACTCACGACTCCGACGAGGCGCTGGAAGCTACCAACCTGATGTGCCAGTACTACCACGAGCATATTCGACCAGACACAACGCGCGATCTGGCGCAGTATATTTCGCTGGCACTGTACCTGGGCGACCCGCCGAATTTTCTTCCCAAGGTAAAAGAGGCCGAGCTGCCGCCGGATGCCGCCAACGTGGTGGGGTTTGCGAGGCTGGCTTCGGTGGTTTACGAGAAGGCCGGATTGCATGCCATCTGGCAGAAGCACCGCGATGCGTATACCCGGATGACGGAGCGATACCACGAACCGCTTTCCAAGACGCTGTTCGACACCGAGATCTATCTGAAGCTGCCGTCGTCGGGATATCTGGGCCGCGGTTTTGCGGTCTATCTGGAGCCGCTGGGCGCGCCCAGTCAGGTCAATGCCCGCAACTACGGGAGCGACTACTATGTCGTGATTTCCCCGTCCGGCTCAGAACTGAAGATGGAGCAGATCCGGCACACCTACCTGCATTATCTTCTCGATCCGTTGTCGCTGAAGTATCCGACGTCTATGAAGCGCCTGGAGCCGTTACTCGCGTCCGTCAAGGGCGCGCCGATGGAAGAGTCGTTCAAGATTGACACGTCGCTGCTGGTGACCGAATGCCTGGTGCGGGCGGTCGAAATCCGGATGCAGGGTACGAGCAAGACTCCTGAGGCGCTGCGCGCCGATGCCATCGAAAAGTCGATGGAACAGGGTTTTATTCTGACCCGCTATTTTTATGATTCGCTGGCCCAGTTCGAAAAGGATCCGGAAGGCATTCGCAACGCGTATATTGACTTGCTCAGCGCGGTCGACCTGAAGAAGGAACAGAAGCGCGCTGCAGAGACGCATTTTGCAGCGGAAGCTGTTCCCGATGTGCTGCATTTCGCGCGGCCCAAGGATCAGCGTCTTCTGCTGCTCGCCGAAAAGCGACTGATGGGCGGAGACCTGAAGACCGCCCAGGAACTGGCCGAGCAGTCGTTGCATGACGGTCACGAAGATGCTGGGCGAGCGCTCTTCATCCTGGCGCAAATCGCCACAGCGAAACGGGACATGGCGGGAGCTACCGGATATTTCGAGCAGGCATTGAAAGTAGCGCAAGAGCCGAAGGTGATCGCCTGGTCGCATATTTACCTGGGCAGAATCTTCGATCTGCAGGAACGACGGGAGAACGCCCTGGACGAATATCACGCTGCGCTGACTGCCGGGGCCGCGTTGCCGGAAGTGAAGGCGGCAGCGGAGCGTGGTTTGCAGAGGCCGTACGAGCCACCCGCGAGCAGTCAGCAGCAGGACAAGAATTGAGCACTTCGATTCTCCCCAACGAGAGTCGGCCACCCAAGGAGAGAGCATGAAGCGAGCAGCGATGATCGGAGCTGTGCTGACGGTTGCGACGTGGAGTTTCGCGCAGGCCAATAGCAAACCCGCAGCGCAACCGGCCGCGCAAACGGGAACGCAGGCTCCAGCCCCCGCGCTGGGAAAACGTCCACCGCAGGCAAAGACTCAGCCCGAGTATGACGCCTACAAGACCGCTATCGCATTGACCGACGCGGCCGCGGCCGAGAAGGCAGCCGATGATTTCGCCGCGAAATTTCCAGACAGCGAACTGCGCGTCATGCTTTTCAAGTCGGCGATGCGCGCCAGCCAGCGGGCCGGCAACTCCGACAAGATCATTGAACTGGGCCGGAAGGGTCTCGCGCTCGATGGCGATGATCCGGAGCTTCTCGTGACGGTGGCCAGTGAACTGGCGGAAAAGACGCGCGACACCGATCTCGACAAAGATCAGCGACTGGACGAGGCCATGAAGATGGCGCAGAAGTCGCTGCAGACAGTCGACACCGACATCTCCATTCCGCCCAACACGCCCCAGGAGCAGGTCGACGCCTACAAAGGCCAGCTGCGCTCATTTGCCTACTCGATCATTGGCACGCTGGAGTTCAAGAAGGACAACTTTACGGCCGCGGAGACCGATCTGCGCAAGTCGGTGGATGCTTACCCGTCGCAGCCTGATCCGGTTGTGGTGTTGCGGCTGGCCATTTCGCTGGACCGCCAGGGCAAGTATCCTGAAGCGCTAAAAGAAGCGAACCATGCCGTGGAGCTGACGCAGGAAGCTACCAGTGCGGGCAAGCTGGCGCGCCAGGAGCGCGACCGCCTGAACCAACTGGTGGGAGGGAATGCGGCAGCACCCAAACCAGCCGCCTCCGATCAGCCGAAGAACTGACGGATTCCGTAAGACTTGTGGGGCGGGAGGATTTTGGATAGTCTCGCCCGCCCCGAATCTGCATGAAAGTCAAAGAAATCGCGGCGCTGGAAAATCTGTTGGGGTATCACTTCCAGCGCCCGGAACTTCTCGACCAGGCTCTCACTCACAGTTCTCAAGCACGGGAACTCGAGGCGTTGCAGCCGGTAAAAACCGGCGTGCGTCCCGGAGATAACGAACAACTTGAGTTTCTCGGGGATGCGGTGCTCGCGCTGGTAACCGGGGAAGAACTCTTTTGCCGCTTTCCAACTTTCCGGGAAGGCGAACTTTCGAAATTACGCGCTCACCTGGTCAGCGAACGGCATCTTATTCAAGTTGCACAGAACCTGAGCCTGGGAAATTACCTGCGGCTGGGCCGGGGAGAAGAAAAGAGCGGGGGCCGGAGCAAGACCGCCCTGCTGGTGGACGCATTTGAAGCCGTGCTGGCTGCCCTGTATCTGGATGGGGGCCTGGAAACGGCGCGGGCGTTCATTCTGAAGACCGTGATCACGCCTGAGCTAGAACGGATGAACCCGGCCAGCGGCGGCGTGCCGGTCATGGATTTCAAGTCGGCCTTGCAGGAAAATCTGCAAGCTACGGGACGACAGGCATCCTACGTACTCGTGAAGGAAGTGGGGCCGGAGCACAGCAAGACGTTTACGGTCGAAGTCAGGCTTTCCGCGCCCGGACAGACCAAAGTTGAGTTCGTGGGACGCGCCGAGGGCACCACCAAGAAGAAAGCGGAACAGGACGCGGCCCGGCAGGTGCTCGAGTATCTGGCCGCATTCCCGGGAGCGGCTGAAGGCAAGGTCGTTCAGAAGCAGTCCACGCCGCCTACCCAATGACGACGTCTTCCAAGCCGGCTCACGAAAACAGCACGGACTGGTTAACCTCCACGCAGTCGCTGCTGGCCACGGTCGTGATTGCGGTGTTCGTCATCACCTACATCGTACAAGCGTTTCAGATCCCGTCGGTCTCGATGGAGAATACGCTGCTCATCGGCGATTACCTGCTGGTGGACAAGCTCTGCTATGGGGGCAGCGGCAACCTGTTCATTCCGTATCGCCCGATCCGCCGGGGCGACATCATCGTGTTTCACTATCCGGTGAACCCGTCGCAACATTTCGTCAAGAGAGTGATCGGCGTGCCCGGCGACCGCATTCACCTGGTCAACAAACGGGTTTTTGTGAATGGGGTGCCACTGCCCGAACCCTACGTGCGCTATTTCAAGCCGGAGCGAAACTTCTTTCGCGATGATTTTCCGCGACTCGACGTGCTGGACCCTGGCATCAATGCCGACTGGTGGGTGCAGATGCCGAAACTTGTGGAAGACGGACAATTGATCGTGCCGGAGGGTCATTATTTCGCGATGGGCGACAACCGCGACGACAGTTCCGATAGCCGATACTGGGGATTCGTGCCCAGGGAAAACATCGTGGGGCGGCCCTTGCTGATCTACTGGTCGATTCGCGACCTGGATAGCGACTTGCCAATCCCCGCATCGGTGGGTGATAGACTCTATCATTTCGCGTACGCGGTGACTCATTTCTTCCAGATCACGCGCTGGGACCGCACTTTTCGAGTGGTTAGCTGACGCAGTCAACGTCACTTTTGGATCCAGAAACGACACATGGCTAAGAAAGACAATCCTCCGGCAGAGAAACAGAGCGAAACTACCGTCGAGTTTCTTGCCTCCCTGGCTGCAGTGCTGGTCACGGGGCTTTTCATTATCACCTTCATCCTCCAGGCCTTTGAGATCCCTTCCAGTTCGATGGAAGACACCCTCCTCATTGGCGATCACGTTTTCGTAAACCGCGAGCAGTTCGCCCCGAAGACAAACTGGATGGGGCCGCTGCTTCCCTATCGCGATATCAAGCGCGGCGACATTGTCGTGTTCCTGTCCCCCGCAGAACCGGGACTCTATGTTGTGAAACGGATCATGGGAATCCCCGGTGACCGGCTTCACCTGCGCGATGGAATGGTATACCGCAACGGCGAAAAGCTGACCGAGCCCTACGTGATGCACAAGGGACCGCTTTTCTACGATCCTTATCGCGATAATTTTCCGGCCATCCCTCCGTCGGACGCTTATAACGTCTCTCCCGACTGGCAGCTGCAGATGCGTTCGCATGTTGAGGGCGATGACATCGTGGTGCCGCCGGATAGCTACTTTGGCATGGGCGATAACCGCGACGTGAGCCTGGACAGCCGCTACTGGGGATTCATTCCGAAAGAGAATGTGATTGGCCGGCCCATGTTTGTGTACTGGTCGTTCAATACTCCTGCGGACCAATATCGACATACTGATTTCAGCGAGCGCATTGGATTTCTGGTCCACGTTGCGATCCACTTCTTTGACCAGACGCGGTGGCGCCGCACATTCCGGTTGGTTCGGTGACGCTCAAATCCAAACGACGTTGGATGGTGGCGGTCGTGGCCGTGATCCTGGCCTTGTTCCTCATCAGGCCAGGGGCAACGCGCCTCAAGACGCGGATCGCGTCGTCGATCGGAATGACGGTGCAGCGGCGCGTGGAAATCAGCAATGTGCACGTTCACCTGCTTCCCGCGCCGGGTTTTGATCTGGACGGTTTTGTGGTCTATGACGATCCCGCGTTTGGGGCCGAACCGGTATTGCGCGCCCAGGAAGTGACTGCCCTGCTCCGACTGAGTTCGCTGTTGCGCGGGCGCATGGAAATCTCCAGACTCAGCCTGACCGAGCCGAGCCTGAACCTGGTTCGTCGCGAGGACGGACGCTGGAACATTGAAAACTTCCTCGAGCGTACGGCCCAGATTGCCGCCGCGCCTACCAGCAAGGCAGCCTCGGAACGACGCCCGGCTTTCCCTTACATTGAAGCGGATCGCGGGCGGATTAACTTCAAGAACGGGCCGGAGAAGAAACCGTTCGCCATCACCGATGCGAAGTACGCTTTCTGGCAGGACTCCGAGAATAGCTGGGGCATGCGCTTGCGCGGCCAGCCGGTGCGCTCCGATATGAATCTGAGCGACACGGGTGTCGTGAAGGTGAGTGGAGAATGGCAGCGGGCCCATTCACTCTATGAAACGCCGGTGCAGTTCAGCATGCAGTGGGACGGCGGGCAACTCGGGCAACTCAGCAAGCTGCTGTCGGGAGAAGACCGGGGATGGCGGGGGACGGCTCGCGCGACGCTGGAATTTTCGGGGACGCCGTCGAACCTGCTGGTGCGCGCCGACGGCGTGCTGCAGGACTTCCGCCGGTACGACATCGCGGGGACTTCGCCGCTTGACCTTAAGACGCACTGTGAAGCGCACTACGAAGTTGCGGAACGCAGCCTGCGAGAGCTTGCCTGTCTGAGCCCGGTAGGGGATGGCTCCCTTTCAGTGACGGGGGAAGCGTCGAATTTCCTGGGGCCGCGACGGTATGCGGTCCATGTGATCGCGGCCAGAATTCCGATGCAGGGTGTTCTGGCCGTGGCTCGCCGGGCCAAGAAAGATTTGCCAAGCGACTTGCGAGCCGCAGGCACGATGGACGCAACCTTCGACGCGCGCTCGAATGAGACAGGAAAACCTGTTTTCGAGGGCGGCGGCCGGACCAGCGATTTCCGCCTGGTCTCCGAGAGCAGCAAGACGGATCTGCCGCTCGACGTGATTCCCTTCTCGCTCGTATCCGGTCCACCACACACGGGGAAAAAGGTGCACGCGCGGGCGGAGGTTGTGACGCTGCACGCGCCCGATGAACCATTTTTGTCTCTCGGACCGGTCCCGGTGAAATTGGGCCGTCCTTCGCCAACGGTGATCCAGGGTTGGGTCGCACGCAGCGGCTACAACATCTCGTTAAGGGGCGATGCCGACCTTCGGCGCCTCATACAGTTGGCTCGTGTAGCCGGCGTCCCGGCGATCCGTGCTTCCGCCACGGGCTCAACCAGGCTGGACCTACAGATGACGGGCGTATGGTCAGGGTTTCCTGGACCAGCGATCACCGGAACGGCAGAAATTCATGCCGTGCAGGCTGAGATCCGCGGGCTCAACGGACCAGTTCAGATTTCGTCCGCACGAGTTACACTCAGCGATTCCGAAACCCGGGCCGAAGGCATCTCCGCCATAGTGGCTGGAACCCGCTGGTCTGGTTCCCTGTCCCTTCCACGGCAGTGTCCTGCTCCCTGCCCGGTAAAATTTGATTTGCACGCGGATGAGATTTCTACCGATCAGTGGAATGACTTGCTGAATCCCAATCCTCCCGAGCGTCCGTGGTACCGGTTCTCGTCGAGGTCATCCACCGACGGACCATCTTTTCTGGGCGGTGTTCGAGGCAGCGGAACGGTAGCGGCTGATCGGGTTGTGATTCGAAACCTGCTGGCCGCGCGAGTGACTGCAAAGGCAGAGTTGGACCGCGGACAACTTCGGCTATGGGATCTCCGCGCCGACCTTTTCGGCGGGAAGCATCGCGGGGAGTGGCGGCTGGATTTCGCGGCGAAACCTCCAATTTACTCTGGTTCGGGGACGATTGATTCCGCCGCGTTGAATCAAGTCGCCGAAACCATGGACGAACCCTGGATCACGGGTACGGCGAGCGCCAAGTATCAGATCGAGTTGACGGGCTTCTCGACCGGCGAGCTGATAAATTCCGCAAAGGGCGACCTCCATTTCAACATGCGTGACGGAATTTTCCCGCACGTCCTGGTGTCTTCTGCGCCTTTGCAGGTTCGCCGCTTCAACGGGACTGTCACGATTCGAAAGGGCGAGATCGAACTGGAGCAAGGTACCCTTGAATCGCCGACCACCAGTTACTCGGTCACGGGAAAAGTGTCCGCGAGCCGGAAATTGGATTTCAAACTGATTCCGGAAGGATCCGCCGGACTGACGGTAACCGGGACACTGGCCGAGCCTCGCGTCACCGCGATGCGCCGGCCCGAAACGCAAACTGCCCTGAAGCGCTGATCGCCCGCCTCGAGTATCGACTCTTCAAACGGCGGGCTGGAACGACCCGCCTCGTTCGAAGGTTTCTGTCATAATCGACCTCTTACGGTCATGAAAATCATCTTCGCCATGCTGCGGGACCGATTGGAGCGGCGAGGCCTCTGGCCACACACACGTGTGGCATGGGGCGCGTGGTATACGCTGGGGCTGGCGCTGGCGCTATTTATTCTGCAGAAGCTGGTAGCGGCATTTGGAGTTTCGTCGGGCGCGACACTAGGCGGATGGGTAAGTTTCCTTAGCTTCATCTCCATTTTCTTTTTCACGATCCTGGCATTCCGCTTTCTGAAGGCCAAGATTCTGTGGCGGCTCCGGAACCGGTTGATCGTCACATACATTTTCATTGGCGTGGTGCCGACACTGCTATTGATTGGCATGACGTTCGTGACTCTCTATCTACTGGCCGGTCAGTTTGCCAACTTCGTGGTGATTTCTGAGATCCACCTGCAAATGGAGCACGTGGAAGCGGTGAACTCGGCGATTGCAAACGAATTAGCGGTGCGACTGGATCGTGGCGAGGCACCCACGGTGGCACTGCTTGAGAGCCTGCGCAAAACAGATGTGATCTGGAGGCATCGTGAAGTTTGCGCATGGCTGGGAGCTAAGCCGCTTCCAATGTGCGGCGATGGCAAAACCGGCACACCGTTCCCACAGCCCTTGTTTGTGAAAGGGCCATTGAACGAGATTGTCCGGGACCGCGGAAGCTTGTTTCTGCGCGCAGCCACGGTTCTGCCGGTCCGCGGTGAAAAGCTCACGGTAGTTTCCAGCGAGGCTCTGGATGAGCCGCTGATGCAGGAGATCGCGAAAGACCTGGGCGAGATCACTCTATATTCCGGCGGCTTCCAGTTGCAGAACGGATCGTCATTGGAAAACGACAATTCCTCGGCTGCTTCGAAAACGAACCAGCCGGGTGTACAGATCAGCGTTCGCGACGACAAGAATGGTAGCGACTCGGACGCCGCGGGGACGCCTCGGGCACTCTTCACCGCCGGGAGCGTGCCCAATGCCGTCAACATGTTCGACCATCAAATCACGTTTGGAACGCCGGTGCCGGTCATTGACTGGAAAAGCGGGATCCGGGAGCAAGACTCGCCGGGCGTTCGGGTGCAAACGCGCCCATCGGTCCTGTACAGCCGTCTTTTCGCGGCCCTGGGAAATTTCGCCAAGGGCGTGGAAGCGATTCTGCTCATCATCGCCATCGTGCTCGCAATCATCGAATTGCTGGCGCTTGTCATTGGCACAAGCCTGAGCCGTTCTATCACCGGCGCAGTGGCACAGCTGTACAAAGCTACGCAGCACATTGACCGGGGAGATTTCAGTCACCGCATTCCGGTGAAATCGACTGATCAACTCGCGCAGCTGGCACTTTCATTCAACACCATGACTGCTTCGATTGAAAAACTCATCATCGAGCAAAAGGAAAAGCAGCGCATGGAGAACGAGTTGGTAATCGCGCAGGAAGTGCAGGCGCAGCTGTTTCCAGGCGAAATTTCACAGCTCAAGTCGCTCGAAGTCCACGGATTTTGCCGTCCCGCGCGCACGGTAAGCGGCGACTACTACGACTTCCTGACCGTGAGCGGGGACAGACTGATCCTGGCGGCGGGCGACGTGAGCGGGAAAGGCATTTCGGCGGCGTTGCTGATGGCGACGATTCACTCCGCCGTCCGCGCCTACAGCATCGAGGGAATTCCGATTCTTCGTGCTCCGGTTGCCGTAGGGGCCGGGCGGGGACTGGCCATGACGGTGGAATCCCGCTTCGAGGGCGCCGAGGTGTCGCCCGGCGCGCTGCTGGCTTTACTCAACCATCAACTCTACGAGAGCACTCCCCAAGAAAAATACGCGACCCTTTTTCTGGCCAACTACGACGGCCATTCCAGAAAGCTTACTTACAGTAATGGCGGGCATCTGCCGCCGATCATTATCGGGGAAGATGGCTCGCTGCGACGGCTCGACCAGGGCGGCACCGTGGTCGGCCTGTTCGATAACCTCACGTTCGACGAAGGGCAGGTGCAGCTCAGGCCCGGAGACATCTTCATCGCCTACAGCGACGGCATCACCGAACCGGAAAATGATTTTGGAGAGTTTGGGGAGCAGAGGCTGGTGGACGTGATCCGGCAGAACCGTGGTTTGCCACTGGAAGACATCACCAGCCTTGTGACTTCGGCGGTGGATGATTGGATCGGTGACAATGAACAGCCGGATGACATCACACTGGTGCTGGCGCGGGCGCGCTAAGGGAAAAGTCTAATCAGGTGGGGCGGGAGGGCGGTTTCGAACCACCATCTCCGGGATGGTCTCCCGGCGCATTACCGAAGCTATGCTACCCCCGCGTGCCATACATGCGACGCCAAGGAAACACCTACCGGGCGGGTCCCCGTACTGATAAAGGATCGCTGCAGACCGCACCAGCAAGCCGGCAAGTGCCAAGGGACGGAGTAGCAAGGACGGCACTGCCGAGCAGGCGTTCAAACTAATGGACGCCGACTGGTGCTGTCAATAGAGCCGACCGAGTCCCTTTTGCACCTCTGACATTTGTGGCTTCCCGCCGAAGTAGTACTATCTCAGGGCGCTTTATAGCGAACCTGGGCTTTCGATCATTCTTCGTCCACTGGCGGTTGTGAGGTACCTCACTCCCCCGTGTGGCTCGAGTCACTGCCGCAAACCTCGGTACAAAGTCTAATCGGGTATGGGCTGGTCTTCCGTTCGCCCGCCCAGGGATCCCCAAGGTCCTGTCGAGGTACGAAAATCATGACCGATCATCGCGACCACTTGAAGTGCCCGCTGTGCGAGGGGCAAGGAGAAGTCCGCCGCTCCCAGCTAGCCGAGTTCTTTTCGGATCCGGAACTTAAGAGCAAAATCGAGGCTTACTTGAGAGTTGTCGCGCCACCACAGGAGGGCCCTGAATTGGTGTGCGCAATGGCGCGCGAGCCGCGCAATTTTGAGAAGGACGTTCACAGCTGGAATCCCCAGCTTCCGATGTGGCAGAGGAGTCCGAAAGAGTGATTTTCATCAAGTAATGGACGTGGCCGGCAAGAGTCTTCGCCGGGCAAGGTTCCAAGGTGTAGAGTTACCGACCGCAGCCCTTATACATCAAGGAGGTTTACCGATATGAGTGCAGGCACGCTGACGCCGTCCGAAACCCGAGTCTCGGGCGATTACATTGAACAAGTCATGGCTCAGGTGAAGGCCAAGAATCCGGCCGAGCCCGAGTTCCACCAGGCTGTCCAGGAAGTATTCGATTCATTGAGGCTCGTGCTTCAACGGCATCCCGAATATCGGGAAGCGCGCATCCTCGAACGCGTTGTCGAACCAGAGCGCGTTCTGATGTTCCGGGTTCCGTGGTTCGATGATCAGAACAAGATCCAGGTTAATCGCGGGTTCCGCATCGAGATGAACAGCGCGATCGGACCCTACAAGGGCGGCCTGCGTTTCCATCCGTCCGTGACGCTGGGCATCCTGAAGTTCCTGGCGTTTGAACAGGTGTTCAAGAATTCCCTGACCACGCTCCCGATGGGCGGCGGCAAGGGTGGATCGGATTTCGATCCCAAGGGCAAGAGCGACAACGAAGTCATGCGCTTCTGCCAGAGCTTCATGACCGAACTGCAGCGCCATATCGGTCCGGACACTGACGTTCCGGCGGGGGACATCGGCGTAGGCGGCCGCGAGATCGGCTTCCTGTTCGGGCAGTACAAGCGGCTGCGGAATGAATTCACGGGCGTCCTGACGGGCAAGGGCCTGAACTGGGGCGGCTCGCTGATTCGTCCGGAAGCGACCGGTTACGGCTGCGTGTATTTCGCCGCCGAGATGCTGAAGACCCGCAAGGACACGCTGGAAGGCAAGCTGTGCCTGGTTTCGGGCAGCGGCAACGTCTCCCAGTACACGATTGAGAAACTGCTGGATCTGGGCGCGAAACCGATGACGGTATCGGATTCGAATGGCGTGATTTGCGATCCGGACGGCATCGATCGCGAGAAGCTCGCTTACATCATGGAACTGAAGAACGTGCGCCGCGGCCGCATCCGCGAGTACGCCGACAAGTTCAAGAAAGCGATCTTCATGGCGACTGACATCAAGTCGGATCACAACCCGCTCTGGAACATCAAGGCGGATTGCGCGTTCCCCAGCGCCACCCAGAACGAAATCAACGCCAAGGACGCGGCCAACCTGCTGAAGAACGGCATCAAGGTCGTTGCCGAGGGCGCCAACATGCCGAGCACGCTGGAAGCGACCAAGCTGTTCCTGGAGAACAAGATTCTCTATGGTCCGGCCAAGGCCGCGAATGCGGGCGGCGTTGCCACCTCTGGTCTCGAGATGGCGCAGAACAGCGCCCGGTTGAGCTGGACGCGCGCAGAAGTCGACGATCGCCTGCACAAGATCATGATCGCGATCCACGACAACTGCTTCCGGACGGCCGAGAAGTATGGCACGCCCGGAAACCTGGTCAACGGCGCCAACATCGGCGGCTTCCTGAAGGTGGCCGATTCGATGATCGATCAAGGGCTCGTTTAAGCTGAACTGAGTAGGATGTCAGGCGGGGTGGACGAACTCCTCCCCGCCTGTTTTCATATGGGCGCACGCCTGGATCCCGCCATGGTCACAAAACCGGCGCTTGACGCGACGATGGATGCGCAACGGCTCTTTGAGGGCTTTGAAAACCTCATGCCGTTTCGCGTGCGCGACATTCTGCTGGTGTCGAGTCTCTACGATTCGTTCATCCTGAAAGAAGATGGCCGGCTCAACGAACTGCTGATCGGCGAGTCGCTGGAACTCAACCTCCAGCAGATTCCCAGCATCACGCAGGTGTCCACCGGATCGGAGGCGTTGGCGCTCGTCCGATCGCAGCCCCGTTTCAATCTGGTGGTGACGAATCTTGAAGTCGGCGACATGGACGCGGCCCGATTGGCGCGCGAGATCCGACAGGCCGGCTTGGACATACCGATTGTCGTCCTGGCCTACGACTATCGGGAGCTGAAGAACTTCGTTGCGCGCAATCCTCGAAGCGAAATCGAACGCGTATTCCTGTGGCAGGGGAATGTGCGGATGCTTATTGCGATCGTGAAGTATGTCGAGGACAAGCGCAATGCGACCCACGACACGGCTGCGATTGGGGTTCCGGTCATCCTGGTAGTGGAAGACAACATCCGGTATTACTCGTCGTTTCTGCCGGTCATTTACACGGAGATGATTTCGCAGTCGCGGAGAGTGATTCAAGAAGGGATCAACGTCGCTCACAAATTGCTGCGGATGCGAGCGCGGCCCAAGATTCTGCTGGCCTCGAGCTACGAAGAAGCCGAAGAACTGGCCATGCGGTATAAGGATTACCTGCTGGGCGTGGTGTCCGACATAGAATTTCCGCGACAGGGTCAGCTCAGCGCGGATGCTGGTTTCGAACTGGCGCACCTGATCCGCGGCGCCGTTCCCGACGTGCCAATCGTCCTGCAATCGAGCCGCACGCAATTCCGGGAACGGGCGAATGCGGAGAGACTGTCGTTCTTGCGGAAGCGCTCACCCACGCTGATGGCGGACCTTCACCAGGTGCTGATGGAGGAGTTCGGCTTCGGGGACTTCGTTTTCCGGCTGCCGGACTTTTCCGAGGTGGGACGCGCTAATGATCTCAGCGCCCTCGAGACCATGCTGCAGGAAGTGCCCGCGGAAAGTGTGGCGTACCACGCGCAGCGCAATCATTTTTCGCACTGGCTGATGGCTCGCACGGAATTTGCCTTGGCTCAGAAACTGCGACCCCGCAAAGTTTCTGACTTCCAGAGTACCGAGCACCTCCGCAATGACCTGATTGCTTCGATTGCCGACTACCGCAGCGAGCAAAGTGAAGTCCTCATTGCAGATTTCAGTCCCGCTGCGCTGGCCCCGACGGATGCTTTCTTTCTGCGCATAGGAGTTGGTTCCCTGGGCGGGAAAGCGCGCGGCCTGGCTTTCATGCGGCATCTGCTGCGCCGGCACCGGTTCTCGCGGCTGTTCCCGGACGTGCGGGTAAGTGTGCCGCCAGCGGTTGTGCTGGCGACTGACGTCTTCGACCACTTTCTGAGTGAGAACGATCTGGCCGACTTTGCCCTGAATTGCCCGGATGATTCCGAAATTGAAAGGCGCTTTCTGGAAGCATCGTTTCCGGCATCGGTGCGCAACAGCCTGCTGGAATTTCTTTCGGAGATTCACTATCCGCTGGCGGTGCGCTCCTCGAGCCTGCTGGAGGATTCGCAATACCAGCCCTTCACGGGCGTGTACGAAACCTTCATGCTGGGGAACCAGCATCCGGATCTTTCGGTGCGACTCGACCGGCTGATGGAAGCGGTCAAGCGGGTCTATGCTTCCACTTTCAGCCAGCACGCCAAGGCATACGTGCGAGCTACGCCGTATCGTCTGGAAGAAGAAAAAATGGCGGTGATCCTGCAACGGGTAGTGGGCGCTCCGCACGATACGCGTTTCTATCCTGATTTTTCGGGGGTTGCGCGCTCGTACAACTTCTATCCCGTACCACCAATGACCTTTCACGACGGAGTATCCGCCGTGGCGCTCGGGCTCGGGCGTGCGGTGGTCGATGGCGGCAAGTGCCTGACTTTCTGCCCACGCTATCCTCGCCACATTCTGCAGTTCTCGTCGGTGGAAGACATTCTGAATAATTCGCAGTCCCATTTCTGGGCGCTGGAATTGAATCATGCAGAGGGGGGTGAGGAGGATCAGAACGCTGGAATGCGCGAAGTCCGATTCAGCCTCGATGCAGCCGAGAAGGATGGCACGCTGTATTCGGTGGGATCGACCTATTCCGCAGACAATCACGTGGTTTACGACGGGGTCAGCCGTTCGGGGGCGCGCGTGGTGAGTTTTGCGCCGGTGTTGAAGCACGATGTTTTTCCTCTGGCAGGCTTGTTGGAACAGCTCACCAAGATGGGGGAAGAGGCTTTTGGGCGGCCGGTGGAAATTGAGTTTGCAGCGCAGCTTCCGCAAAAAAGCGGCGATCCGGCGGATTTCGGATTCCTGCAGGTACGGCCTCTGGTCCTATCTCGCGAGGGTGAAGAGCTGCGCTTAGACGAAGTGGATCCTGCGCGGCTGGTTTGCCAGAGTTCGAAGGTCCTGGGCAATGGAAGGATTCCCGATTTGCGGGATGTGGTGGTGGTCGACTTTCACCGTTTCGAGCGGGCACGCAGCAAGGAAGTCGCCTGCGGCGTTGCGCACTTCAATGCGAAGTTGAATGCCGAGGGCCGGCCTTATTTGCTGATCGGCGTGGGCCGATGGGGAAGCACCGAGCCGTGGCTGGGAATTCCAGTCGAGTGGGACGAGATTTCCGGGGCCCGGGTGATCGTCGAGGCTGGGTTCAGAGACTTTCGTGTTACCCCGTCGCAGGGCAGCCACTTTTTCCAGAACCTCACTGCGTTCCAGGTTGGGTATTTCACGGTGAATCCGGATGCCGGGGAGGGATTCGTGGATTGGCAGTGGCTGGCTGATACACCGGCGCTTGAAGAAGACGGCTGCGTGCGACACTTGCGGTTCGACTCGCCCCTGAGCGCGGTGATGAACGGGCGGACTAGCCAAGGGCTGATCTTTAAGCCGGTTTGGTCGCCAAACGGCGATTCGAGACTCGGCTGAGCGCAGCGAAGAAGAACGTATGCACTCATTGGCTTTGAGCAAAGGCCGGTGAGTGGCGCCAGTTCGCGGGCTCACGCCCGCATCGCCTGTGTGCCGCCCCTCCTGATTTTGCAGCTTACCCAGCGCTTACGCGCTGGGCTATCCTATGCCGCCGCTACGCGGCTTCAGGGTGCATGCTTCAGGCTGTGCGGCTTGTGAACACCTCAGGCTGCATTGTTTTCAGTGTGACACGCAAGGGCGCTTAAGATTATGACGTTGGAGCACGCCCCGCGCTTCGTAGATCAAGTGATCCCCCTCTCCTCCCCTCGTGACCCATGTCACAGCCTCCAATGACATCGGTCCCCCACAATCGTTGTGAGTACCAACGGGGTGCCTGTGTTCAAGCTCCTTCATGCAGCCTTTATTGCGCCTGGAATCAAGCGTTTTGTCATTGAGGCTCCACGCATAGCGCGCAAGCATCGGCCGGGACAGTTCGTGATCCTGCGGCTTTACGAGGCCGGGGAACGCATTCCGCTGACCATTGAGCGGTCCGATGCCGAGCGCGGCACGATTAACATCTGCGTGCAGTCGGCGGGGAAAACCACCCACCTGCTCAACTCTTTCGAGACCGGCGACCACATCCTGGACGTGGTTGGCCCCTTGGGCAAGCCTTCGGAAATCGAAAATTTCGGTACGGTCGTGGTGATGGGCGGAGGCGTCGGGACGGCCATGGCCTATCCGACGGCGGCGGCGCTCAAGAAAGCCGGCAACCGGGTGATCTCGATCGTGGGGGCGCGGAATAAGGAACTGGTCATCCTGGAAAAAGAGATGGCCGAGGTCAGCGACACGCTGCTGATCACCACCGACGACGGCAGCTACGCCGAAAAGGGCTTCGTCACCGATAAGCTCCGGCAACTGATCAAGTTCGGAACACGGATTGACCTGGTACTCGCCGTGGGACCGATTCCGATGATGAAGGCGGTTGCGGATGTCACCCGCGATGCCCACATCCGGACCATCGTGAGCCTGAACCCGATCATGATTGACGGCACGGGCATGTGTGGCGGCTGCCGCGTCCTGATCGACGGCAAGAGCGAGTTCGCTTGCGTCGATGGGCCGGAGTTCGATGCGCACCGTGTGAACTTCGACGTGCTGGTACAGCGCAACGCGATGTATCGCGAGGCCGAGCGCAAATCGATGGCCGCGTTCCAAGACGAAGTTGAGGCCAAGCGAGATTCGGTACGGAAAGAACTCGGCGAGCTTTGCGCGTTGAGTGGAGGCCAGCGATGACGCCGCCGGTAAAAACACCGTCCCTGAATCCGCTTCCCCTCAAAGAGCGCATGAAAGTGCCGCGCCAGCACATGCCCGAGCAACTCGCGCAGATCCGGGCAACGAACTTCACGGAAGTCAACCTGGGATACTCGACGGAACTGGCTCGCCAGGAAGCCTTGCGGTGCCTGGAATGCGCGAAGCCGGCCTGTACCGACAAATGCCCGGTGGGCGTGAAGGTCCGGGAGTTTGTGCAATTGATCGTGGCCGGCGACTTTCTGGGCGCTGCCGCGAAAATTCGCGAAGACAACGTACTGCCGGCCATCACCGGACGCGTCTGCCCGCAGGAAGATCACTGCGAGGGCGGGTGCCTGATGGGCAAGAAGGTTCAGTCGCTCGGCATCGGATATCTGGAGCGCTTCGTCGCCGACTATGAACAGCAGCACCTCGACGTGAAGAACATCAAGCGGGCACCGTCGACCGGAAAGAAAGTTGCAGTCGTTGGAAGCGGGCCATCCGGGCTGACTGCAGCGGGCGATCTGGTACAGCGCGGACACCAGGTACACGTTTTCGAGGCGCTGCACGAAGTCGGAGGGGTGCTGGTCTACGGCATTCCGGAATTTCGCTTGCCAAAAAAGATTATTCGCGAGCAGGTCGACTACATGCGGGCGATGGGCGTCGAATTCGAGACTGATGTGGTGGTCGGACGCACGGTGACGATCGACGAACTGATGCAAGAGGAAGATTACGACGCAGTGTTCATCGGCACCGGCGCGGGGTTGCCGCAATTCATGGGGATTCCAGGCGAGCACCTGAATGGGGTCTACTCCGCCAATGAATTCCTGACCCGCATCAACTTGATGCACGCTTACGAATTTCCACGCTACGACGAGCCGATGATCGATCTGGTCGGCAAGAATGTGGCGGTCATCGGCGGGGGCAACACCGCACTCGATGCGATCCGCTCGGCTCTGCGACTGGGCGCCGGGAAGGCCTACGTGCTATATCGGCGCAGCGAGATCGAGATGCCAGCACGCGCGGAGGAAGTGAAGCATGCCAAACAGGAAGGCATCGATTTCCAGGTGCTGACGGCGCCGGTGGAATTCCTCTCTGACGACAAGGGATGGCTGCGGGCTGCGCGTTGCGTGCGCATGGAGTTGGGAGAGCCTGACGCCTCGGGCCGCCGTCGGCCCGTTCCGGTGCCGGGATCGGAGTTCGAGTTGCCGTTATCCGTGGCCGTGATGGCCATCGGCACCAGCGCAAACCCGATCGTACAAAGTACGACGCCCGGTCTGGAGACCAACAAGCGCGGCTATATCACCGCGAATGCCGACACGCAGCGGACATCGCGCAAGGGCGTATTTGCGGGCGGAGATATTGTAACGGGCAGTGCAACCGTGATCCTGGCCATGGGAGCCGGACGGCGGGCCGCACAGTCGATTCACGAATATCTGACAACCGGAGCCTGGTGAGATATTTTCCGGCACCGCGTACGGTGCCAATACAAACGAGGTTCACAATGCGCAACCAATTGTCATTTTCCACGTTCGATCCGCTCTTTTCCGATGCCCCCAGCCTGTGCGAAATCTGTGCAGCGAAGCCCTCGGTTTTTCAATTCGAGAACGGTTGCTCCGAGGGGAAGGTGGGATGTCGCCCGGTAAAGGGATTCTGTTGCGCGGTCTGTGCTACGCAACTGCTCGAGCAGTTGCAGCAGGCAGAATCGATCACGTGGGCCGAGGAAGAAGCTGCGGTGCGGAAAGAGGGCGGCGACGTCGCTGAGTTTCACACTCGCCGTCTGGCAACGTTTGGAACGTGCAGCCGGAGTTGAGTGGTTCGATGTAAAGGCGAAGACCCTCGGGGAAAAAAGGCGGGCAGCTTGCGCTGTCCGCCTTTCCATCAGGAGGTCTTGCATCTTCACTCTGATCGGATGGTATGGCGCAGTGTCTCCAAGCGCTAGATCACCAAGGGTCGTGGCGAGAGCCGCGGAGGATGGCCGACTCTTCCCTACTTCACCATCCCTTGCCGCACTGCATGAATGAAATCTGTGTAGGCTGGGACCAAGCCGGCCTGCCTCATGTCGGAGGCAATCTGGCCCCGATGATAGGCAGAGTGCATGAAAACGTGGGTCAGGATATCACGGACCAGGCTCTGGTAAGCCTCTCCCTTGCTGTTCGTATAAGCTACGGAGCGATCAAGGATTTCGCCGCCTCCGGCCATAAGATCCTGCCAGCGTTTGGCCAGGGAACGCGCTTGCTCACTGCACTGGTCAGGCGTGAGATCGGGCCACACGGGCAGCGGGGACGGTCTTTGCTGCACGCGCGCCAGCCATATGTGTTCCGCGCCCAGGATGTGGGCCATGAGCTTGAGCGGCCTTTCCAGTAGCTGGCTGGCGCCGTGCAATACTGAAATTACTTCGAGATTGGCGCACTCGTCATAGCTCGCCAGGTATCGGTAGTGTTCCTGAAGATCCATAGACTCGCTTAACTCCGCTACTTCGTGAAAATCTGCTATCGCGAGCGCATCGACCGAGAAGCTTCGTGTCACTTCCGCTTTTGAGTTTTGGCGATGCTCTTAACTTGCTGCAAGTGGTTCAGATCGTGGCCGGCATACAGTTGCACGATGTGACCGATCGTCTCTTTGCCTCGCTCGGAATGCATTCCATGGTTCTGCCACAGTTTGCGCGGCACGCGCTTCAGGAGAGAAAGATTGCCTTCTCGCAGAACACGGAAAGTCTTTAAAGACTGCCGGGGATCCTGGTCTTCGTAACGGAACGTCGTCGCCCAAACGTCCTGATCGAAGCCCTGGACGGGCGTGCCGTTGCTGCCCAAGATCAGTCTCACACGCCAACTCGCGACCACCTCGGTATCGGCAAGGTGCGCGATGATTTCGGCAATCGACCACTTGCCGGGGGCGGGCCTCTTCCGCATCTGCTTGTTGCTGAGATGCTTGATCGTCTTCTCCAACTTTCTGGGAGTGCTCTTCTGGATTTTCAGCGGATCCTGGCCATCGATGTGGCCGAGGATTCGCTTCACATACTGTTCTGCCGTTTCTTTCATGAATCGCATAGTCCTTTCGGGATCTCTCGAGCTGCCTGGTTAGACTGTTTTATCGGAAGATATTCTCGACCTTTCTGATCCGAACCGAAAATTATACCTACGCTCCGGGATCGCCGTTGTCATCGGGATGTACCCTCAGAGACTAAAGCCCGACCTCGAACGGAACGTTTTCAGCAATTGGATCAAGCCGGCTCCGATTTGAAGGAAACGGCCACTTTTAACCATTTATTCATACAATCTCATTACACTATCTATTCACAATCGCGGGGGCTTCCCACCGTACAAGGCGCCGCAATGGCTCAGAAAACAACTCGCCCTCGAAAAGCAGACTCTGAACCTCCAAGCGAGAAAACCGCACAGAAGAAGAAGGATGCGAAACTTGCCCGCACCCGGGCAGACAGCACGCAAGCAGAGTTGATGCGAATGGCCTTGAAGGCCTGCCTCATTGCGCGCGACGCGACTTTCAACGTTCAGGACCTGTTGACCAATTCTTCCCGCATGGCCTTCCTGGCCATCCGAGACTGCGAAAAAGAGCTCGACCAGATCGAGCGGCAGATTGATGAGCAACTCCCCGGGGCCATCACGCGCGTGAACGAAACCAAAGCGCGGCAACTGCTGGCCTGCCTGAAGTGCATTACCGACCTCGAGCGCATCGGCGATCTGGTGATGGGCGTCGCGCAGCGTGTGCAGGCGCGGAGCGGCCAGCTTCCTGCGGGCGATGTTCGCCATCTCATCCAGATGTCAGTGATCTTGCACGACATGCTGGAGAACATTCATCGCGGATTCATTTCGCTCGATGTGGAGACGGCCCGCAAGGTGCTGCATATGGACGCGGACCTCGATAACATCTGTCACTCCATGTTTCAGCGATACCTGGCGGATAACTCGCGTCAAAAAGATTCTCTGGGATTCGACGTTCTGCTCATGGCGCAAGCGCTCGAAAGATCCGGCGATCACGCCAAGAATCTCGCGGAAGAGTTGTACAGCCTGATTGAAGGGCACACGCTGCGTCATCTGCCCAAACGCGTCGTGTCGACCTAGGAACGCGCGATACTTCCCACAGCGCGCACCGCTTTCTTGGTATCGCTACATCGCAAATTCACGAATCGTTAACACTCACGAAACACTTACGCAACATTTCCCTCCTACAGTCAAACGGGATGTGGTTTCCCAGGGATAAAAATCTCAACGGCCCCATGGGCGACGCGCGACCGAACCAATGACGGCCAGTGGAGAACAGTTCGGCCCAGCGTCAAGCCTTCGCGGACGCATTTTCGTGGTGGAGGACGAGGAAGACATCGCTCTGCTGCTCCGCCACAATCTGGAAGCGGCGGGCTATGATGTTCAGACTTTTACGAGTGGCGGTACTGTGCTGACAGAAGCGCGCCGGGAACAGCCTTCTTTATTTCTGCTGGACGTAATGCTGCCCGGCATGAACGGCTTTGATCTCTGCCGGCAGATTCGCTCGACGCCCGACTTGGCCCGCACACCAGTCATCTTTTTGACGGCGAAAAGCGAGGAATCGGACCGGGTTAAAGGCCTGGAGCTGGGTGGAGACGACTACATTACAAAGCCCTTCAGCCCGCGGGAACTAATCGCACGGGTGCGCACCGTACTTCGCAGCCAGCACGAAGTGGTCCGGCCGAGTGAAGTGCTGAAGGTGGGAGATCTTGAAATTGATGCGTCGTCGATGACGGTGCGGGTCGAAGGGCGCACGGTGTTGACCACGGTCCGCGAATTTCGCCTGCTCGAATATTTTGCAATTCATCGGGGGCGAGTCTTCACGCGAGATCAGTTGCTCGATTCTGTGTGGAAAGAGACGGCGTTTGTGACACCGCGTTCGGTGGATGTCTACGTGCGCCGCTTGCGGGAGAAGATTGAAATGGATCCTCGGCACCCGCGCTACCTCAAGACGCTGCGGGGCATCGGATACCGGCTGGAGAGCCCTAAGTAGGCTGGACGGGCGCGGCAGAAATCCGTCGGATATCGGGCGCCGGTAAGCCTAGAGCGCAAGCGCCCTTTGTTATAATTTAGGTCGCCTCCAGTGGCGCTATCGTCTAGGGGTTAGGACGGAAGATTCTCAATCTTCAAACCCGGGTTCGATTCCCGGTAGCGCTACCAAGTACTATCCGCTAACGCCCGCTAAATCAGCGTTGGCGGCAAAAAGCGCGAACCGCGGTACACAAAGCGGTATACATTCTCCCAGATTGATTGCGATGCACATTGTGGAAGGCAGATGTTCCCAACCCGAAGTTGCGGGGTGACTGTCCTACCGTGCCCAATGCGGACGGTGGAGCATGGCGAGCTATGGCGCGGCGAGGCAGGTTAGATGCGAACCGACGAGGGACGATCTGGCCAATACAATCCCGTGCGTTACAGGGCTTGCCTTCCTGCCGCCAGGATACGTCGCGTTGCATTAGCATCCCGACGAATCATTTGAAACACAACTCAACCGTCCCTTCCCTATGCGGGGTCTTCACATGCGGACAGCGGTAGGTGTACTGGTCGTTTTCTTTGCCGTTTCTGTTCTGAGGGCTGCAGATGCCAAAGAGTATCCGCTCACATTGACCGTTCTGGAAACCAGGGCAACCACATCCCTGGCTGGGGGTCAGCGAACGACGACCACCTGCACCAGTTCTCCCGGGTCAGATGATTTTAATTGCACGTCTCTGCATAACCCCGGTGCGCTACACACCGATCTCTCTTCCATAGCGGAAGCCTCGGACGGGAACACCTACTCAATTGCCTGTACTGGGGGAGCGGGATCGAGATTCGCTCAAGGTTTTGCGGCAGGAACGGGGAGCGCCACAGTGAGCGGTTGCCTGGTGCCCCCAGGAACATACAAGGCACGCTGGGACAAAGGGCACCTCAAGGTGCTGCACGAAAAGAATGGAAAATCTAAAGAGACCACATTCGCTGTTCTAAGTTCCAAGCTCACAGCCCACAACGAAACGGCACACCCAACCACGGCGCCGACACTCGTGAAGCTGACCTCAACTCCGACGGGCGCTGACATCGAGTTCGATGGGAAGTTCATCGGACAAACGCCGTCGTCGGTTCCTACGGCAGCCGGCGATCATTCCACAAAGATCGTTAAGGCCGGATATAAGGTTTGGGAGAAAAGAATCACTGCGATTGGTGGAGATGTCACGATCGCGGCTGAACTCGAATCTGAACCCAAGTGAAGACTAAGCAGAGCCGATCAACGTGGGATCAGTTGCGTGTAGTCCACGATGCGCCTTCACGTACCGAGATACCGATATCCAACTCCGTCCTTCTCGAAGGGATCAAAGTAGAAGCAGTGAACGAAGCCAATTTTAACTCGGTACTGGACTTGTTCATCGTATCTCCGCTGTGCTTCCTCTCGTGTCGAGTAGCCTTCGTCCGGTGAAAAGGTCGTGACCTCATTCTTCCTAATCTTCTCGGTGTTGCTGAAATACGCGTGCTTTCACTGACAAAGAAAACTCTGTGCCGCCAGATTTCCTCGTTATACCTGCTGAGGCCGAAAGACGCATTTCGCGGGCGTATTTCGCCGAACAATCTCAACGACAGCAGGAGAATTCCATCGTGCACGCTCACAGGTTTCGTGTAATTTCCGCTCTTATGTCCTTCGCCGTTGCCATGTCGACCGTTTGTGTGGGTCAGACCGAAGGCGTCCCGGATCCGAATGCGCCTGCTGTCGAACAGAATAAATCGCGTGGCAGAGTCATGTCGCCCGCATCCAGTATTGCCCATCCGGGTGACAGAGGAGTTCGTGCGCACACTCACTTGCAGGTTTTCATGCCCGAAGATGCGCTTCCGTTCGCTGGCCCTCCCTTCGCTGGTCTGGGTTTTGAGACTCCGGCATCGCTCGCCTGTGTGTACTCCCTCGTGCCCAGAACGTCTTCGTGCAATCCGAACGTGGTTACCGCGAATCCCACTGGGGGATTCGGCGCGATCGCCGTGGTCGTTGCATTCCACGATCCGACAGCATTGGCGGACTTGCAGACTTTTTCTACTCAGTTTGGCTTGAAAGTGCCCAACCTGACTGTGGTTTTCGCAAACGGCACCAAGCCTGCGCAGGATCCTAGCGGAGGCTGGGAACTGGAAGCATCTCTCGATCTGGAGTGGGCACACGCCATGGCTCCCGACGCCAAGCTCTTTCTGGTGGAGGCCAGGTCGAACAGCTTAAGTGACCTGCTGGCCGCTGAGTCTGTGGCCGGCAATCGAGTGGCAAGTGCCGGGGCCGGGGAGGTTACTAACAGCTGGGGTAGCGATGAATTCGCCGGCGAAACTTCATTCGACTCGGTGTTTACGACTCCCGGAGTCGTCTATTTCGCCTCCTCTGGCGATCAGCCAGGCGTAGAGTATCCGGCCGCTTCTCCCAACGTGGTGGCTGCGGGCGGCACGACAACGGCCCGCAATCCCTCCACCGCAAACTTTTTGTCGGAGCGCCCATGGGACCTCGGCGGCAGCGGTATTAGCGCTTTTGAAGCACGCCCTGTCTATCAAGATGTCATCCAATCAATCGTGGGAACCAGGCGTGGAGTTCCAGACTTGTCGTTCGACTCCAATCCGGTTACTGGCGCGTGGGTGTTCGACTCTACGCCGGTGCAGGGCGCGGGCAGCGGATGGTTCATCGTGGGAGGAACTAGTCTCGCTTCGCCTGCACTGGCCGGCATTGTGAACGCAGCCGGAAACAGGCTCGGCTCCAGCCAGGCAGAATTGAACCTCGTCTATAACAATTTGGCGGTTACCACAGATTTCAATGACATCAAGAGCGGCTTTTGCGGCCCTACGGCTGGATTCTCGGCCAAGTTAGGGTGGGACCTCTGCACCGGAATCGGGAGCGTCAAGGGCAAGGTCGGGAAATAGGTCGAAGGACGTTTCGTCGACGTTGCAACGGAATGATAGTTGGCCCGATGGGCAGGTAAGCCATCGGGTCAGAACGGAAACAAAGTTATGTGGATGAGATTATGTGCCATATGTAAGAAGCTGATGCTGAAGCCCGACCTCAGCCACTCGGTACGCTGCCAGTGCGGGTGGGAGTGGTAGGCCGTGGTTTCGCGAATTCGGCCCAAAGAACGAACAGCGTAAGTCGGTATTTTCTTCCTCTCTTGACAACTTTGCGATGCGGTAGCAAAATCTCTTAAGGCGAACAAAAAGCGAAAGAACGACTTTTCCCCGAGGGAACGGCCGCTTCAACGCTTTCCGCGTTCTTGAGGATCCTCATGGCTTCCCCGCTTTTACAGGTTGAACTTGATCGGTTGGATGGTGGAATCGAACCGAAGTCTGCCTCTCTTTTGAAAGAACTCTCGCGGAAATCTCCGGGAATTACCTCGGCTTCCCATTTGGAGATACGGCCTGCACCGGAGACGGCTTCGAGCGGCATCGGGGAAATTGATGCCATCACCGGGGGCCTTCCTCGCGGCTGTCTCACGGAAGTCAGCGGGCCCGATTGTTCGGGGCGCACCAGCCTGATGCTCTCCGCCTTAACTGCGGCTACCCGGCGGGAAGAGATCTGTGCGCTGATCGACGTAAGCGACGCGTTCGATCCTTATTCTGCCGCGGCGGCCGGCCTGGATCTCGAAAGGTTTTTGTGGATTCGCTGCGGAGCCTATGCCCCGACCTCGGCTCTGTCGCGCAAGCGCCGGCCCGCTTCGAGTTTTGAGGAGTGGGAACGGCTGCGCATGGAAGATCCCGTCGAACAAGCTCTGCGCGCCGCGGATTTGCTGTTGCAAAGCAGCGGCTTTGGCATGGTGGCGGTTGACCTTGCCGGGGTGCCGTTGAAGATGGCGCGCCGCATTCCACTGACCACATGGTTCCGGTTTCGCCGCGCCGTGGAAAACACTCCTACGGTGTTGCTGGTCATCGGGACCGAGCCTTGCACACAATCGTGTGCGTCGCTGGGGTTAAAGCTGGGCGCGCAGGAGGGCTCCAGTTCTCAGTTCCCGGTTCTCAGTTCTCAGCGTTCAGTTTTTCATGAGTCGTCTTGGTTTGTCCGAAATGGAATTCTTTCCGGGGCAAATTGTTTCACTGAAGAGCACCCCGCGCACGCCGAACTGTTGACTGGCTTAGAAATTCGCGCGGAGGTCGTGCGCTCCCGGGCGGAACGCAAGCCGTCACAGTCTGCCGGGGCGTTCTCGACGCAGACTGCGTGGACAGCGTGAGGCGAGGGTGGATGAGTGTTCAGGCATACCTGATGGCTGATAGCTGATGGCTTATAGCTGATACTGCTTTTCGTTAATGACGGACGATGACGACTGATTCTTCGTTAGCAACTAACGTGCGACGGTTCCATGCCTTTTGCTTGCATCTTCGTCCCGGATTTTCCCGCCGAGGCAATTGTTCGCGCGGAACCTGAACTGCGCGCGCAGGCAGTAGCCGTCCTTGAAGGCAAGCCGCCCCTGCAAAAAGTTTTCGCCGTCAACGAAAAGGCTCGACGCGCCGGGATCGAGCCTGGCATGACAAAAATTCAGATCGAGGCCTTCACGGAAATCGTGCTGCGCCCGCGCTCTACCCTGCAGGAGACGGCGGCGCATGCGGCCCTGCTCGACTGCGCGCAATCGTTCTCGCCGCGGGTTGAAGAAACCGCACCCGATACCGTGATTCTGGATCTCGCAGGGCTCGAGTCTTTGTTCGGGTCCCTTCCCAAAATCGCACGTGATATTGCGCGACGAGCTTCCGACCTTGGACTTGAGGCGAATGTTGCCACCGCGTTGAATCCCGACACGGCCCGCTTCGCCGCGCGCGGCTTCTCGGGGGTCACCGTAATTGCGGAGGGAAAGGAAGCGGAACGTATGGGCAATCTTTCCCTGGACGTTTTGTTTCCGGAACTCACGTTGCCCGATCCCTCCGAAGAAGCGGTTCGCCTGCTTGAGACATTTGATTTGTGGGGCGTGCGCAATTTTCGCGCGCTGTGCGCGCTTCCCGAGGTCGCGCTCAGCGAACGGCTTGGGCAACGCGGCATCCGGCTGCAGCAACTGGCGCGCGGCGTGATTTCGCGCACGCTGGTTCCCGTGGATCCGCCGCTGATTTTCGAAGAAGCCATGGAGTTGGACCACCCGCTGGTTCTGCTGGAGCCGCTGGCATTTCTGCTCGCGCATTTGCTTGACCAGCTTTGTGCGCGGCTGGCGGCACGGGCTCTGGCTGCGCAGGAACTGCGCCTGGAACTGAAACTCGATAACGGCTTTCACTTTGTGGAGGACGTGCTTTGTGGGGATGTCGATCCGGACTCCAACAATCCTTCGGGTTCTCAGCAAAACGCAGAGGTCCTTCGCTTTGCTCAGGATGATAACCCCGGGACACTTGGAGCAGTCACTGCCGAGGCTCGCTCCCAACACACTACTCGAAACCTGAAACCCGAAACTCGAAACTCCACGTTCACTCGCACAATCGAACTCCCGATCCCTATGCTCGATGCCAGGATTTTTCTCAAACTTCTGCAGCTTGATCTGAAGGCCCATCCGCCGGGCGCTCCGATTTTGAAAGTGCATCTTTCCGCCACGCCGGCGCAGCCTCGCAGCACGCAGGGCGGGCTCTTTCTGCCACCCACACCCGAACCGGAAAAACTTGAACTCACGCTGGCGCGCATTGCGGGCATGGTCGGGGAAGGCAAGGTAGGGTCGCTGCAACTGCTCGATTCCCACCGTCCGGATGCGTTCCGTATGCAACGGTTCGTGCCTGCCGAACCAAAGGGCCAGAAGGAAAAGCTGGAGAGCGCTGCTTCGCGTGCGCCCATTACCGCACTACGCATGTTCCGGCCGCCGTTGCGCGCCACGATTGCGCTGCGCGATGGGAAACCCGCGCATGTCGCGTGCCCGAAACGCAAAGAAGTTGGTGGTGACATTTTATGGATGGCTGGCCCCTGGCGGACTTCGGGGGATTGGTGGGAACAAGACGGCTGGGCGCGGGATGAATGGGATATCGCAATTTCATCGGTCGTCGGTCGCCGGCCCTCGGTCGTCGGCAAATCATTGGGTCTCTATCGACTGGTGCACGATCTGCTGAGCGGGAAGTGGTTTTTGGAGGGGTCGTATGACTGAAGGACAGTTCTCAGTTCTCAGTTCTCAGTTCTCAGTTCTCAGTTATCAGCTATCAGCTATCAGCTATCAGCTCTGGCTTCGAGCTTCGATCGAAATTTAGTTCAGAGGATGCATGATCAATTCTGAGTGTTTATTTTTCTCTGTGGCTCTGTGCCTCTGTGGTGAATTCGTTTTTCGAGGCTGAAAAATTGTACGTGGAGTTCCATGCTCGGTCCGCTTTCAGCTTCCTTGAAGGGTCTACTTTGCCCGAGGATCTGATCTCGGTGTGCGCCGGTTATGGCATGTCCGCCATGGCATTACTTGATCGCGATGGTCTTTATGGATCTCCCCGCTTTTACCTTGCGGCACAGAAAGCAAAGCTTAAAGCGCACATCGGGGCGGAAGTGAGCTGTGAAGCTTTCGTATTGAAAAGCGAAAACTTTTCACCACAGAGGCACAGAGACACAGAGAAAACCAAAATCATAGAAAGACCTGAGAGAACATTCGCGGAAGCACACAATCTTTTAAAGACTTGTCATTCTGAGCGTAGCGAAGAACCTGCTTTTCTGCCGCATACTGCACTGCCCGCGACCGATCCGCAGTCTGAAATCAAAAGTCTGAAATCCTCCGTCGACTTCCGACTTCCCCTCCTCGTTTCTTCGCGCACCGGTTACCAGAATCTTTGTCAGCTCATCACCCGCATGAAACTTCGCGCTCAACTAAAAGAGGAAGGTGCCGTCCTTGAGCACGAACTGGAACAGCATGCCGGCGGCATCGTCTGCCTGACGGGCGGCGATGAGGGTCCGCTGGCTGCCGCATTAAAAAAAGGAGGACCTGCCGAAGCGCGGCGCGTGGTGGACCGGCTCACCGGCATCTTCGGACGCAACAATGTTTACGTTGAACTGCAGCGCCATCTGCACCGCGAGGAAGAAGCGCGGAACCGCGTTGCTATTGAGATTGCCCGCGAACTGCACCTTCCTCTGCTCGCCACGAACGGCGTCTGCTATGCCACCCCGCACGATCGACCGCTCTGCGACGTCTTCACCGCCATCCGCCACCATCGCACACTCATGACGGCTGGCCGCCTGCTGGGACGCAATTCTGAGCGGCATCTGAAAACGTCTGAAGAAATGGCGCAGTTGTTCGCCGATCTGCCCGAAGCCATCACGAATACGGTTGAGCTTTCCGGCCGCCTCGAGTTCAAACTCAGCGATCTGGGATATGAGTTTCCGCGTTATCCCGTACCGGAAGGCGAGACCATGATGTCGTTTTTGCGGCAACGCACTGACGAAGGCGCCCGTTGGCGCTACGGAGTTTCGCTGTCGGGCGAGCGCGTTCCGCAAAACGGTTTTCACAATCGAGATTTGCAATTGCGCGCCCGGCGGCAGATCGAACGCGAACTCCACCTTATCGAGAAACTCGATCTCG
>CAVTMJ010000004.1:0-2500 GCA_963735815.1 uncultured Acidobacteriota bacterium
ATTTAATGCCGGCAATTACCTACTCTCCCACACACTTTCGCGTGCAGTACCATCGGCCCAGCGGGGCTTAACTTCCGTGTTCGGGATGGGAACGGGTGGACCCCCGCGGTAAGATCACCGACAACTTGATGCAGCTTCGGGCTGCGAGTTATGAGCTTCGAGCCTGACACCGGCGGTGCGAACAGCACGCGCGAACGGAATCTTCGCTGCAAACTTTCAAAGAGCGTGAGGACCAATGCCTCACAACTGAATAGATTGGGTGCTAGCTAATAGCCAGTGGCCAGTAGCTAGCGGCATTTCTTCAAGGCTCGAAAAAATTCGTCGGCGCCCAGTTATCAGTCTTGCTTCTCAGTCATCCAGGTTCGAACGACATCCAAACAAATTGCGGGTTCCAATCAGGTTCGAACTGAGAACTGGCAACTGAGAACTGACAACTGGTTTACTGCACCGAGTAAATTTTATGGTCAAGCCGAACGGGCGATTAGTACTGGTAAGCTACACGCATCACTGCGCTTCCACTTCCAGCCTATCAACCAGGTAGTCTTCCTGGGCCCTTCTTATCCCTTACGGGTTGGGAGATCTCATCTCGAGGAGTGCTTCCCGCTTATATGCATTCAGCGGTTATCACAACCGAACTTCGCTACCCAGCCATGCCGTTGGCACGACAGCTGGAACACAAGAGGTTCGTCCATCCCGGTCCTCTCGTACTAAGGACAGGTCCTCTCAAATCTCCTGCGCCCACAACAGATAGGGACCGAACTGTCTCGCGACGTTCTGAACCCAGCTCACGTACCGCTTTAATAGGCGAACAGCCTAACCCTTGGAACCTTCTACAGCTCCAGGATGCGATGAGCCGACATCGAGGTGCCAAACCGGAGCGTCGATATGAACTCTTGGCTCCGATCAGCCTGTTATCCCCGGCGTACCTTTTATCCGTTGAGCGATGGCCCTTCCATACAGAACCACCGGATCACTAACGCCTACTTTCGTACCTGCTCGACTTGTAGGTCTCGCAGTCAACCACGCTTATGCGTTTGCACTCGTCGGCTGATTTCCAAACAGCCTGAGCGTAGCTTCGCGCGCCTCCGTTACAATTTAGGAGGCGACCGCCCCAGTCAAACTACCCGCCTTACTATGTTCCTCTCCCGGATCACGGGGGTAGGTTAGAACCACAGAACTCGCAGGGTGGTATCTCACCGGTGGCTCCTCCAAGCCCGAGAGCCTGGAATCAAAGCCTCCCACCTATCCTGCGCAGCAAGTGCCATAGTTCATAGTAAAGGTGTAGTAAAGGTGCACGGGGTCTTTCCGTCTAGTTGCGGGCAACCGGCATCTTCACCGGCACTACAAGTTCGCCGTGTCGCTCATTAAGACAGTCGCACTTTCGTTACGCCATTCGTGCAGGTCGGAACTTACCCGACAAGGAATTTCGCTCGACTTTGTTACTCCCTCACGGGTGTGAGGGGGAGTGGACATTTCTGCCACTCTCTGCATGTCGCCATGCAGTCCGGACTGTATCTTTTCCAATTCGCATTGGAATCTGGCGTACAGTCTCTGAGGATTCCAGCAGAGCGCAAGGAGCCAACCTCAGGGGCTAAAGCCCACTCAGTTGGTCGCCTTTGCGGCACGGCTAAAGCCGTGCCCTTCCAAATCACTTGCGTGAATTCAAAGTGTCTGCTGGCCTTTCCTGCTGATTGTCTGCACCCAGCGCATTTTCACGTGAATTTTGAGATCACGTAGCGTGGGATACTCAGATTTTCCAGCAAATAGCCAGATTTTACTAAGGCTAGCAAAACTAACCTTAGGACCGTTATAGTTACGGCCGCCGTTCACTGGGGCTTCAGTTCGAAGCTTCACCTTGCGGTTGACCTCTCCCTTTAACCTTCCAGCACCGGGCAGGCGTCAGCCCCTATACGTCGTTTTCGACTTTGCAGAGACCTGTGTTTTTGTTAAACAGTCGCAGTGCGCATTTCTCTGCGGCCTCTTCGGGCTTTAACACCCTAGTGAGGCGACTCTTCTCCCGAAGTTACGAGTCTAATTTGCCGAGTTCCTTAACAAGCGTTCTCACGAGCGCCTTTGGATATTCTCCTCGTCTACCTGTGTCGGTTTGAGGTACGGTTCCCTTACGTTCTCCTTAGAGGTTTTTCTCGGCAGCGTGGAATCGGCGGCTTTCACCCATACGGGTTACTGCTTTGCGTCTCAGTGATAACTCCCGGGCGGATTTTCCTACCCAAGACACCTTACACGCATCGACCGTCATAGCCATAGGACGGCCCGCTTATCCTTCTGCGTCACCCCATCGTGATAACGAACACAAGGGAGCTCCGGAATGTTAACCGGATGTCCATCAGTTACGCCTTTCGGCCTCACCTTAGGGACCGGCTGACCCTGAGCGGATTAACCTTTCTCAGGAAACCTTAGACTTTCGGCGCGGAGGGTTCTCACCTCCGTTATCGCTACTTATGCCGGCAGGGTCTCTTCTCAACCGTCGACCAGTCCTTTC
>CAVTMJ010000004.1:7500-660610 GCA_963735815.1 uncultured Acidobacteriota bacterium
GTCGGGCAAGTCATTTCGCTGTACACCACCAGTTCGGAACTTCCGCCGCCAGAAACCTCTTAATGAAGTGGACGCCGTGCGGGAGTCGGTGAAGTTCGTGGACTGCGACCATCTCAAGGCCACGATTTTCTTCTTCAGCGCCTACCTCGATCTGAACAAGACGCCGTTCATCGACGCACCGGATTTCAGCTACCTGGTCCCGGGAGAGAGCATCATCGAGACCTATCAGCGGGTGCCAACCCATTGCGAAGTGTGTGAGACGTTCGGCGCGCCTAGCCTCCGGTCAAGAAACAAACGCTAACCGGGTGCGAAGGGAATGCGGAATTCCCTTCGCGCACTTTTCAGCACTCTGGAATCCCCACCCACTCAGTTGGCATGCTCTTCGCAAACTGGAGCGTCTCTTCGTTGGAACGGACGAGGTTCTCGCACACCGGTGTCAGACTTGCTCACGGGAACTCCACGGTCACGAACTTCGCCGGCTGCTTCCCGACGTTAGTCAGCATGTGCGTGTAGCCGCCGGGGACCCACCTGGATTCACCGGATTTCAGTTGCGACGGCATAGGGCTGCGGCCTTCGATGTCGCTGCGCAGGTCGAGGTCGGAAACGGCAACCACGAGGTGCGGCCCCTTGTGGTGGTGGGTGGGGATCATGCCGCCGGGCTGCAGTTCGATTTCCGAGACGCGCGCGCCATCTTTCACGAAAAGAATTTCCTGCGTGCCGCCGTGCAGGACCTGAAGGCCGCGTTCCTCGTCCCATTTGGGCGGAGGCGCGGTGCGGGCCTCGTGGTCGCGCAGCAATTCGATCGTGACGTTGCGGAAAGGGGCGGCCGCGAGATTGCGCGCGATGTGGGCGAAGTTGCCGGGGAGAAAGCCAGTCTGTCCGTCCTGCAGGTTGAGTCGGGCGGGGGATTTGCCTTCGACTTCATTGGAGACGTCGGCCGAACCTAGCGAGATGAACAGGTAGTCATGGCGATGGCGGTGCATGAGTGTGGCGTCGTGGGCGGCGACTTCCACCTTGAAAACCCGGACGTATTCGTTTTCGACCGCGAGATGGTGGTGGGGTTCATTGGTGATTTCGACTTCGGAAGTTGCCTGGGCGACGACGAAGATGGCAATGACCAGGAACGCCGCGATGCGAATTGATCTCATCGGCGAGGATTCTAGCACTCGTCAGGTATCAGTCGTCAGTCGTCAGTCGTCAGGGAAGGCTACTTGCTGAAGTCAGGTGTGCAAGAAAGACGCCGCACTCATAAACCCATTTCCAGTTACAAGCCGCGGGTTCGGCGGATGAGATCTTCCATCTGCGCAACATATTTTTCCAGAGCGCGGCGGCCGGCGGCGGTCAGACGGTATTCGGTGCGCGGAATGCGGGCTTCGAAGAACTTGCTGCAGGTGATGTAGCGAGCCTCTTCAAGCTTGCGCGCGTGGACGCTGAGATTGCCATCGCTGGTTTTCAGCAGGCGGCGGAGATCGTTGAAGCTGAGCGAGTCATTGATGGCGAGGGCGCTCACGATGCCGAGACGGAGACGCTCGTGAATCGTGCGGTCGAGTTCGGGAAGATCCTCAACAGCACGGAGACGCGACGGCGCGGACGGCTTCGACGATGGGTGCGCGCGCTTGGTTTTAACCGCCATGGTGCCTCGCGATCCAGGCGCCGAACACGACGTGCAGGCCGCCAAAGCCAATGCCCATCAGGATGTTGCTCCACATCGGAAAGAACAGGGCAATAGCTCCAAGCAGCAGGAAACCTGAGCCCATGGCGGGCAGTAGCGGGATCGAAAAAGCTCCGCCGGTCACTACCCCGGCGCCGTAGAGCAGAAGCCAGACACCGGCCAGGAGATTCGTGAGGCCAAGGCGGGCGAGGGCGACTGTCAGCAGAATGGCGGCCACGACGCAGGGGAGAAATCCCAGACCGAATTTGCGGCCGGGGCCGCTGGTGAGCGCGAGGCCGTTGCGGCGGGCTTTGCGGTACATGGCGGCCAGGGCGATGGTGACGGCGAGGGCGGCTTCGGCGAGCCAGACAGCCAGCCACGCGGCCGGGCTTGGTTGGCGGGCGGCGAGGATGGCGGCGGCGATCGCACTGCATCCCATGAAAACCTGGCCCCAGCCTGAAGTTGCGGTGAAGGTGGAGGAGCGCTCCATGGTTTCCCGGATGTAGCGCAAGTCGTCGAGAGCGCGCTGGGCAGGCGGCCGAGAGCGAGCGTGCGGCCGGCGCAGGCGGTGGGGTTGGCGGTCGAGCATCGAATGCAGGGTAGAAGAGCGCTTAATACCGGTCAAGTACTTTGTAGTGCAAAGGAGCAGTGAGCGGGTCCGGGTCGTGGCGTGCGCTAGACTGTTTCCATGAGCGACGTGGGCAAATTGATGGTGGTTGCCGGGGCGGTATTGCTGGTGGTGGGACTGGCCATCATGTTGCTGGGGAAGACGGGCTTGCCCTTGGGACGATTGCCCGGGGACATCGTTTACAAAGGCAAAAACACGGTTTTTTATTTCCCTCTGGCGACCTCGATTGTTTTGAGTGTGGTGCTGTCGGTGGTTTTGTACGTGGTGTCGCGATGGCGCCGGTAGATTGTCTGCTTTGAAATTGGTCGCGCCACAGGACGGCGCGGCTGGACAGGCGGGGGCGCCTGTCCCTACGTGAGTCGTGCGGTACACTGCGGTCGATGGGGGCTATTGACCAGCTTGGGTTCAGTTTCCGGCCACCAGAGCGGCGGGTGTGGACCGTCCGCGACCTGGTGGCCTCGGTGCGCACCCATATCGAACGGGAGTATGGCGACGCATGGGTGGAGGGAGAGATCTCCAATCTGCGGGCGCAGAATTCGGGACATATTTATTTCACGTTGAAAGATGAGAGTTCGCAGATCAGCGTGGTGATGTTTCGTTCCTCGGCGCGGCTGCTGCGGTTTCGTCCGGCGGATGGGATGCAGGTGGTGGTGCGGGGACGAGTGACCATCTATGAAGACCGCGGGCAATTGCAGGTTATCGCGGAGTATGTCGAGCCCAAAGGCGCAGGGGCGTTGCAGATTGCCTTCGAGCAACTGAAGGCGAAGCTGGGGGGCGAGGGGCTGTTTGAAGCGGAAAGGAAGAAGGCAATCCCCTCACTCCCGCGCGCGATCGGGATTGTGACTTCGCCGCATGGAGCCGCCCTGCGCGACATTCTGAACATCCTGCAGCGACGCCATGATACGGCGAGCGTGCTGATCTATCCGGCGCAGGTGCAGGGAGAAGCGGCGGCGGGAGAGGTGGCGGCGGGCATTCGGTATTTCAACCGGGCACGCTCGGTGGATGTCATTGTGGTGACGCGCGGAGGAGGTTCGGCCGAGGATCTGGCCGCTTTCAACGATGAGGGCCTGGCACGAGTCATCTCCGCGTCGGAGTTGCCGGTGATCTCGGCGATCGGCCATGAAACCGACTTCACGATCGCCGACTTCGTGGCGGACTTGCGGGCTCCGACTCCGTCCGCAGCAGCCGAGTTGGTGATCCGGTCACGAGTCGAGGTGGAGGAACAGATCGCAGGGTTGGAACGCGAACTTGCGCGCGGTATGCGCTACCGGCTGATCATGGGACGCCAGCGCCTGACAGAGTTGGCGCAACATGGCGCCTTCGGGCGCATGATGGATTTGATTCGCAGAAGGCAGCAGAAAGTCGATGATCTGACGAACCGGCTGACGCACGCGCAACGCAGTCAATTGGAAACGCAGCGGCGGCGGTTCGAGAACCTGGCAGCGGCGGTGCGGCACTACGATCTGAGGTTGGTGCTGGGCGGCGTGCGGAAGGAACTGAATGCGCAGGTGGCGGCGATGGCTGCTGCGGCGCGCGATCTGTTGTTGCGGCGGCGGTCGCGCCTGGAGCGGCTGACCAGCCAGATGGAGGCGCTCTCGCCAGTGGCGATTCTGGACAGAGGATACGCGCTCGTGTTTGACGCGTCGGGAAAACTGGTGAAAGACGCGGCGCGCGTGAATGTCGGGGAGGACATTACGGCGCGGGTGGCTCGCGGGGAGATTGGGGCCACGGTGAAGAGAAAGAGCTCTGGGGAGTAGCTCGGATGGGAGAGTCAGAAGCGCTTACCACAGAGGCCACGGAGGAACACCGAGGGTAGTTGCTTTGGCCAGCTATATAGCCGTCTAAAGCCGGGCTCCTTCCAACTCAGTCCTTTCAGAGTACGCAATGTGCCTTACAGACGTCCTCTCTCCTTGTGCATTACAATCCTGCCGTGTTTCCGCATCTCTGGAAATCTTGCCGACATTGGATGCTTGCCGGGTTGATGAGCGCCTCGGCGGGCGCGCAGACTTCCCCCGCTCCTGCGCCGCAAAATACTCCGAACGCGAACAATCCTGAACTTGTTACTTGCGGGAAGAAACCACCGTTTGCTTCGCGCACCGCGCGGGGCAACACACTCGTGGCTCCGGATCAGAAACATCGTGCTTACGCGGAAGTCGAGGCCACAGCCCTTTATGCGCAGCGGCCTTCCGGATACGCCGGGCCTCTTTGCATAAACAACTCGCGACTGTTCGTGGCTCCCAATACCGGCGAGTTCAAGCTGAAATTCCTGCAGGAACCCGCCGACGTCGAGAACGGAAACTTCCTGCGCCTGATCGACTGGTCTTCGGATAGCCGCCGTCTTCTGGCGGAAGTGACCGAATGGCAATACGAGCAGCCGGGATCCAACCGCAGTGTGTTGCTCTATGACAGCCGAATCGGGTCCTTTCAGCAACCGGATCTGCAGCGTTCCTTTGCCAAGACTTATGGCCACGAGTGCTCGATGAACCTGCGCGTGCTGGGATTCGGCGCGCAGGGAGCGATTGTCCTGGAGGGACAGCCGCTGACTCCGGAAGAAGAGGAGGTTTCCGGCACCTCGAGTTGCGCGAAGAAGAGAACGTTTTTCGAACTGGATCGCACGACCGAGAATCTGGTGTCGGTGCCGGAGATGCCAAAGGTGCAGCACAATGCCAAGGTGGAGGCCGGAAGGCAGTAGTAACGCATGTTCAGCGGCGCGCTGATCGGGGCGACCGGAGAGGCACCGAGCAGAGGTCTAATAGCGAAGAGGCGGCCAAGGCCGCCTCTTTCTTTGTGCAAAGGTTTCTATTTCTTAGCGGGTGGGAAGTTCTTGAACATCTTGTCCATGGCCTTGTCGAACGCTTTCACGTTTTTGTCGGAACTGTCGGAGAGCGTGTCCTGGGCGGTGCCGCGCCACACCATTTCCTTGTCGGAATTGTCTACCAGGTCCACGACCAGAGTCGCTTCTTTTTCCTGATAGCTCATCGTGCGCATGGGACGCGGGGGGCCATACGGCCCGTACCATCCCCACGGGCGGTAGGTGTAGTCGTAGCCTTCCACCACGGTGTGCTCTTTCACGCCGGCGTTGTAGACGACTTCAAGGTCTGGATTTGCGCTCGCGTCAACTTTTTTCAGGCCAGCCTTGGCGAGCTTTGCGTCGACGCCGTCGATGATGCGCTGGTTCCAGAGGCCCTTTCCGGGGTGCTTTGATTCGGTCCAGGCATAGGTTTTGAACTTGGAAAAATCAATGTTGCGGTTCCAGTCGACATCGACCTTTTGGGCCCAGGCTGCGCTCGCGCCCAGCAGAAGCAGGGCTGCAAGAATGACACGCCATGATTTCATTGCACGCCTCCAAGCCTCTTCCGGTTATTAGGAGTAAGAAGAAGCCGCGCCAGTTTAAATGGTGCGTCTGTCCGGCAACAAGGCGGGGTTGGGATTGATCCTTCGTCAGCTCGACACTTGTTCCGGCTACTGGCAAATCTTAAAACGCAGAGAGCGCGGAGAAATTCCGCAGAGGGCGCTGAGAAAATTCCGCGGAGTTCGCAGGGGGGCCGCCATACGTTTGGCCACGAGTGGGTGGGTTATTCTTCCTCTTCTTTCACTTCGCCGCGCTCGGACTTGGCCTTCTCGATGATTTTTTCCTGAAGTTGGCCGGGCACCACGTCGTAGTGATTCATTTCCATGTTGAAGCTGCCGCGGCCCTGCGTCATCGCCGTAAGATCGACGCCGTAAGTCAGCATTTCCGACATGGGGACTTCCGCCTTCACGACCGTGTTGCCGCCCTTGTTATCCATGCCCTGGATGCGGCCCCGTCGGCTGTTGAGGTCGCCCATGATGGATCCGGCGAACTCGTCGGGAACGGTGATCTCCGCCGACATGATTGGTTCGAGCAAGGTTGGCTTGGCGACTTCCATGGCTTTCTTGAATGCGATACGTCCGGCCATCTGGAACGACAAGTCGTTTGAATCGACGTCGTGATAAGAACCGTCGTACAGGATGACGCGGAAATCCACCACCGGGAATCCGGCCAGGTAGCCGCGTCCGGCGGCGTCGCGAATACCCTTTTCGACCGCCGGAATGAAGTTCTTCGGGATCGAGCCGCCGAAGATGTCGTTCACGAACTCGAACTCCCCGCCGCGCGGCAAAGGCTCCATCTTGATCTTGCAATCTCCGTATTGGCCATGGCCACCGGTCTGCTTTTTGTGGCGTCCCTGCACGTCGGCCTTACCACGGATTGTTTCGCGATATGGGACCTTGGGCGCCTTTAGATTTACCTCGGTGTGATAGCGCTTCTTGAGCTTGGAGACAACGACCTCAATGTGCTGCTGGCCGGTGCCGGCGATCAGGAATTCCTTCGTCTGGGCGTCGCGGAAGAAGCGCAGCATGGCGTCTTCTTCCATGAGCTTGTGGATTCCGGGCCCAAGCTTGTCTTCGTCGGCGCGGCTCTTCGGTTCGATCGCGAAGGTGATCGCGGGTTCGGGGAGCACGATCCTGGGATACTGGATGGGGGCATTCTTATCGCCCAGCGTGTCCCCGGTGAGGGTGTCGCGGAGTTTGGCAACGGCGCCGATGTCCCCGGCATGAAGTTCGTTGACCGGAGTGGTGGCTTTGCCCTGCATCACCCAGATGTGCGCCAGCTTTTCCTGCGAGTTGCGCGTGAAGTTCTGCACGCTCGCGTCGTTCTTGAGCACTCCGCTGTAGACCTTGAAATACGAGATGCGGCCGGCGAAGGGATCGGACACGGTTTTGAAGACGAACAAGGAAAGCGCGTCGGAGTCTGCCACGTGCCGCTCGGGCGACTGGCCGTTGCTGCCGGCGACGCCGTGCAGGGCCGTATGCTCGGTGCCGGCGGGAGTGTAGTCGACGAGAAAGTCCATCAACTTGTCGACGCCGACGTTTCCCAGTCCTGACGTGAACAGCACCGGAAAGATTTTGTCTTCGCGAATCGCGTCGTGCAGCGCGGGGATCAGGTGCTCTTCGGGGATGGTGCCCTTCTCGAAGAACTCTTCCATCAGCTTGTCGTCGCCTTCGGCGACCAGCTCGACCAATTTCTCGTGCGCTTCCTGCGCGGCCGCGGCCAGGTCGGCGGGGATCTCTGCTTCTTTCCCCTTGCCATTGCCGCCGAGTTCGTAGGTATAGGCCTTCATCTTCACCAGGTCGACGATGCCGCTGAAACTTTTTTCCTTGCCGATAGGGAACTGCAGGGGAACAACCGCGCGCCCGAAAGCACTGTTCAGGGATTCGAGAACTCGCTCAGCGTCGGCGCGATCGCGATCCATTCGGCTGACTACGATGACGCGGGGCAAGTTGATTTCTTCTGCGTATCCCCAGACGCGCTGGGTGACGACCTCGACGCCGGCGACTCCGTCAACCACTACCAGCGCGGCTTCGACCACGGGGAGCACGGTCTTGGCTTCGTGGACAAACATGCTGAAGCCCGGAGTATCGAGGAGATTGATCTTGGTCTTGCCCCACTCCGCGAAGGCGATGCCGGTGCCGACCGACATCTTGCGGGCGATTTCTTCCTCGTCGTGATCGGTGGTCGCGCTGCCATCGTCGACCCGGCCCATGCGTTGGGTTGCGCCCGCCGTGAAAAGTGCGGCGGAGACAAGCGAGGTTTTTCCAGCGTGCCCGTGACCGACCAGGGCCACGTTGCGGATATTTGCGCCTTCGTAAACTTTCACGGGTTCACTCCGAGGTCAGTCGTCAGTCTTCAGTCGTCGGTCGCCAGCCCGGCATGGATGAGGAGTCCGGCGAAGAGAGGATGAGGACTGCAAAGGCTGGGCAGACCTTGCCTGCCAAAACTATGGATGCTACCACGGCGGAAGTTGGGCTCTCAAGCCGCGATGGCTTGACGCTGGTGCAATCCGAAATTGCGAACAACCCGGTCAACGCTGGGCTAATGAATTTCGCCGCCTTTTGGCGGCTTGAGCTTCGTGATGGTCGCGCCATAGGTGACCTAAGTCACCGGGGGTTGTGCGCTGAGCGAAACTGACCTATGCTTAGTTCTGCTGCTGCTCCGTTTCCGTCGCCAACGCGACATCGGATGTGGGGGAGAAACGGACCGCAGTCGACTCCCCTCTTCGTATTCAGAAATTATGATCCGCTGGACCGCCAAATTTCTGTTGCTGGTCTTGCTTGCGGGGACGTTTACCCCGATGGCAAACGCCTTCGCGATGGCTCCCACGCCGTCGGCCACGGCGATGTCTGCGGATCATTGTCTACGCAAAGCGGCGGCAGCCCCTATGCCGGGGTGCCACCACCACGAACACGCCGCGAATGCTTCAGCGGAAGCGTCCCGCAGTCCTTTGGCGCTGCGGTCAGGAAACTGCTGCGACGGGCACGAATGCTGCCGGTCGATGGTCCGGTCACATTCCGCCCACGTCGGGCCGCGGCCAGTTTTCATGGTCCTCGCTCGCGCAGAAATCCACACTGCTGTGCAGCACACCTCGTTCTTCAAGCGCGATTTCGTAGCTTCCCATTCCGTTCGCGGCCCTCCCGCGCTGTAGCCAATTTTCCGTCATAGCGAGTTTCCCCAACGAGATTCCTGGTACGCGATCGTACCTAACCCGTTTGCACCTGGAATTCTCGGACTCGCCCCCTGGGTTGTTGTTCAACAGCTTGCTGAGGGCATATGAGAAAACTATTTCGGATTGCATTGGGTTCGGCCGGTGCTGCTGTTTTCCGCCATGGCCGGAGCGACGATTTTCGGAACCATCCACGGACTGATTCACGATCCCCAGCATCGTCCCGTGGAGGACGCCAAGGTCAAGTTGCAGGCGACCAATTCGAACTGGTCGCAAACCGTGGCCAGCAACCACGCCGGAGAGTTTCTGTTCGAGAACGTGCCGCTCGGCGAGTACCGCGTCATCGTCGAGGTGCCGGGCTTCGCCACCGAGGAGCAGAAAGTTGTTCTGACCTCGGGCCGAGACGCCAAGCCGCATTTCTCGTTGACAGTGGCGCACGCGGCTGAGACCGTCGAGGTGCAGGATATCGCGCCCGCCGTGAATCCGGAGTCGTCGACCAGCACCAACATCGTGAGCCGGGATTCGATCAGCAAGACGCCGGGCGCCGATGCGGCCAACAGCCTGACAATGGTGACGGACTACACGCCGGGCGCGTACATGGTCCATGACCAGTTGCACATTCGCGGGGGACACCAGGTGTCGTGGCTGCTGGACGGCGTGCCGGTACCGAACACGAACATCGCGTCGAACGTGGGGCCGCAGTTCGATCCCAAAAATGTGGACTACCTCGAGGTACAGCGCGGGGGCTACAACGCCGAGTACGGGGATCGCACGTACGGAGTGTTCAATGTGGTGACGCGCTCCGGCTTCGAGCGCGACCGGCAAGGCGAGTTGGTGCTGGGCTACGGCAACTACAACAACACCGACAATCAGCTCAGCTTTGGCGATCACACCGATCGTTTTGCGTGGCTGGGAAGCCTTTCGGGCTACCGCACCGACCTTGGTCTCGAGACGCCGACCGTCGATGTGAAGCACGATCTGGCCGCAGGACTCGGCGGATACGGTTCTCTGATCTTCAACAAGTCGCCCAACGACCAATTGCGCCTGGTGACGTCAGTCCGCGGCGATCACTACCAGGTTCCCAATACGCCGGAGCAACAGGCCGCCGGGTTTCACGATGTCGAAAACGAGCGGGATGCTTTTGTGAATGTTTCCTGGCTGCATTCCGTGAATCCCAACACGGTGCTCACGGTCTCGCCCTTCTATCACTTCAACCGCGCCCACTATGTCGGCGCATACAACGGCCCGCCTGATCCTGAGGTCGTCATTCCGCAGGATGACCGCGGCTCCAATTACGTTGGCGGAGTGGTGTCCTTTGCCTACCGGCGCGGACGCCACAACGCCACCGCCGGAGTCCAGGTGTACGGCCAGCATGACAACCAGTCTTTCGGCGTCGTCACCAGTGACGGCAGCAATGCACCGATCGCAGAGCGGGAGACCATGTCGGGCAGCACCTCGGCTCTGTTCCTGCAGGATCAATTCAAAGTGACGTCCTGGCTCACGCTCAATGGCGGCGTGCGCCTGACTCATTTTTCCGGCGGATCGCCCTCGGGATCGAACCTGCCACGCGTCGTCGACAACGCTGCCGATCCGCGCATCGGCGCTGCTCTGCAGATCCCGAAACTGCATTGGGTGGGGCGCGCTTTCTGGGGACGCTATTACCAGGCACCCCCGCTGCTCACGGTTTCAGGGCCGCTCATTGAGGAGTGCACGGCGCTTGATTGCCAGTTCGCGGCCCTGCATGGGGAGCGCGACGAACAGCGGGAATTCGGACTGACGATTCCGGTCGCGGGCTGGACGTTCGATGTCAGCAACTTCCGCACTGGCGCGAAAAACTTCTTCGATCACGATGTGCTCGGTAACTCGAATATCTTCTTCCCGCTGACGCTTGAACGGGCACGGATTCGCGGGTGGGAGGCGACGGGAGCATCTCCGCGGCTGGGCGGCATCGCATCGTGGCATCTGGCCTACTCGCATCAGTACGCGGAGTGGAGTGGAGGAATCACCGGCGGACTGGTTGGTGGAGATGCATGCGAGGACCCGATCTGCACGCTCGATCACGATCAGCGGGACACGCTCAGCACGGGAGTGAATCTGACTCTGCCGAAGAGACTATGGACCGCGTTCAACGTCAACTACGGGTCGGGATTTCTCGACGGCGAAGGGCCTGGACATCTGCCGCCCCACACGACCGTGGATCTTATCGGTAGGCAAGTCGTTCGGCGAAAACTGGAGCCTGCGTTTCAGCGCTCTGAATATCGGGAACAATCACTACATGCTCGACAACAGCAACACCTTCGGCGGAACCCACTTCGCCAACCCGCGGGAGATCGCCGTGCAGTTGAAGTATCGATTCCGGTTTTGAGGGGAAAAATCTTAAAACGCGGAGGGCGCGAAGCTTGCGGTTTAGCCGTTGACCACTTTTTCGATGGCCGCCCGCAGTTCGTCGTACATCACCGCGCCGGGATGGTAATAGGCGATCTTTCCGGTGCGATCGATGAGCACGAGGGTGGGTGTCGTGCTCGCGCCATAGACATTGAAGTTCTCTGTGCTCACCGGCACCGAAGCCGACTGCAATCCTGCGTAGTACTGTTGCCAGACCTTCCTGATGTAAAAGAGTTCCGCTTGCGGGGTGGCCTCCTCACCGGCGGCGGCATATCCGTAGCGTTGGGTGGGAGCGATGATGGTGAGATCTTTGAATTCCGAATGAAGCCGCGCCAGGATGGGCGATTCGCCTTTACAGTCCATGCACCAGTGGGCCCAGAAAAATAGCAGGACAGGAGAGCCTTTGAGTTCAGCAAGGGATGCAGACCGCATGCCAAGAAATTCGCCGCCTCTCAGCGGTGGTGCGGGTTGTCCGACGAAGGTCAGGAGGTTGAGGTTCTTGTGAAGACGGGGAGCGATCGAGGTGTTTCCGTAGGTCTGTAAAGCACGGCGCAGAACGGCTATGCCTTGCGGCTTCTGTCCGCGGCCTGCCAAGGATAGGGCTTGCACCTCGAGCGCGGCGCCGACTGCGGCCGCCATGTGCTCATCGGAGTTCACGGGATGGCTTTTCAGCGCAGGGGTCGCCAGGGTCAGAGTCTGTTTGGCGTAGCCTTCGGCCTGCGTGTATTGCTGCATGCTGAGGGCGGCGCGGGCCATCCAGGAGAGGGCTTCCAGGTATTCGGGGGTTGTGCCGCGTTGGGCCTTGTAGGCATTCAGTTGGGATTCGGCGCCCGTGAAGTTACTTTGCGCAAGTTGGAGACGGACGTCGTCGACGATCCCCGCGAATGCAAACGACGTGAGGATAAGGATGGCGGCAATCAGGCGACGCATTCCCCAATGATGTATGGGAACGCTAGAAGTGGCAAGTCGTGATGGGAGGTTGGACAGCAGGCGGGTGTTTTGTGTGGAAGACAGCGGGCTCGCGGGCTAACGCCCGCATCGCGTGGGTGCCGCCCCGCTGGGGCTCGTTCTGTTTTCGCGGGTTACCCAGGGCTTCACCCTGGGCTAATGAATGCTGCCGCTACGCGGCTTCGTCGCAGCGGGGGCGCCCGATTTCAAGTGTGCCGTTTTGTTTTGACATCGACCCGGAGTACGTTTTGCCGCAAATCGCGTTACGGTCTGGTGAGGTTTTCTGGATCGCGTTTCGTGCAATCTGTTTTTGTGCAGGGTTTCGTGAAGTACGTTTTTCCTGCAATACAAAGGGCGGCCTCTCGGCCGCCCAATGATTCGATTTTCTAAAACTGTGAAAGTGGTTAGATCGCCTTCACGTTCTCGGCCTGCCAGCCCTTCGGGCCTTTGACCACATCGAACTGAACCTGCTGACCTTCCTGGAGGCTGCGGAATCCACCGGCTTGGATGGCGGAGAAGTGAACGAACACGTCCTCGCCGTTCTGGCGGCTGATAAATCCATAACCCTTGGCGTCGTTAAACCACTTTACTGTTCCTGTTTCCATGGTGTTGCTTTGTTTCCTTTTTCTCAGATGTTGCGCTGAAAATTTCGCAGGACTGTTGCAGGCAGGTCACGCCGGTAAGCGGAGAAACTGCAGAGTGCATAGAACCGCAAAAATCAAACGCAGCTGTATTTTACGTGATATCCCTCAGAAATACCTAAGGTTTTCCACTGTGGTCGGTTAAGTCTTTTGTTTTTAAAGAAATGGCGGAAACCATCGCCAGCCCGACGCAAGATCTGCCGGGTCTTTCCGAAAATCGCATTCAGCGCAGCTATTCCTTCTTCATGGTATCGATCAATTGGAATAGCTGCGTACGATCGACAACCTCCACGAAAGGAGTTCCCGTGTGCTTGTTGCTGACTACGTAAAGCGTCGGCGTGTGTTGCAGATTCAGTTGAGTGCCGGCGGCTCGATCAGCCTCGATCAACTTGGCGAGCTTTCCGTCCGGATCGACCACGAAGGGCAGCTCGATCTTGTGGGCGGCGGCATACTTCTCAGCAAATGGGCGCAGCGTATCCTTCGTGATCTCAAGCTGATGCTTGAAGACGGTGTCGCGAAAATCGTTGCCTAGCGCCTTGGAGTGCGTATCAAAATAACGGGCGAAGATCGCCGCGTCATAGGCCCAGGGATGCATAGGAAGCGGGAAATCGTGGCGCACGACCGGGATCTTGTAGGTGCGGGACGCTTCTTCGAGCAGCGGCGCCGCGCGGGCGCAATCGGGACATTCCAGGTCCTCGAAAATAACCAGGGCCACGGTCGCTCCCTTGGGCGGCCGGAGAACCGGGTGTACCGGCTGGGCTTGGGCCAGGGCCTGCGCTGCGAGTGAGAAAACGGCAATAGCGGCGAGAATCAGCTTCTTCTTCATAATGTAGTTTTGATGCAACAGATCGGGGATGCTGCTGCTTGGGCTGAATCTATGGTACTCGAAGCAGGTTCCCAACGTAAGGTGGAGATTCAAAACCAGAAATACAACAGGGCGGCCGCAGCCGCCCGTTAAGTACAAGTATCGGCGAGGATCAACGAGCCGCTACGGTCGACTGTTGCGCCATCATCGAAGCAATGGTTTCAAGGATAGATTCAATGCTCCGGCCCGTATCCGTCGCTGCATCCACGTAGGGGTGGCGGCCGCCGTCGGCATGAAGCACCAGGACGCGCGTTCCCTCGTAAGCCTTCTTCACCATGTAGGGCAGATGGTGGCGGTCGTTGCGGGTAAGGGTTGGCCCGAGGATCACGAGGTCGAATGTGCCTTTCTTCAGCGCTGCTTCAATTTCTTTACGGCCCACGGCCGTGGTGACCTGGTGTCCGGCTTTACTCATCGAACCGGCCTGCGAAGTGACTATTTCCTGATCGCCTTCCCCGTAAAGGATGTTGAGCTTGAACGAAGATTTCGCCATGAGATGAGCCAGATTCTTCCTTTCCCCTGACTTCACGGTAGCAACGGGGAGCGGGCGGGAGTAGGTCACCGAAGACTTAGAACACCGGAGCCTGCACGGAAGTCACAGCCATCCCGATCCTGGGCAAAGCCATCCGAGATGGTTTGACCCGCCCCTAAGCGTCCGATAAACTCAAGAGTTTCAGCACAGTACGAGTACCCACCATGGCGGATAGCATTCATATCAAGCTTCCTGACGGCAGCACCAAAGAAGTCGCGAAGGGCACGACTGCCCTCGACGTAGCCAAGTCCATCAGCCCGCGTCTGGCCGATGCGGCGCTTGTCGCCAAGACGAACGGCGACCTGATCGACCTGACCAAGCCGATTGAGAAGGACACCGAGCTGCGCATCCTTACGGAGAAAGATCCCGAATCTCTGCAGGTTTACCGGCACTCGTCCGCGCATCTGCTGGCGGCGGCAGTTCTTGAATTGTTTCCGGAGACCAAGCTGGGTCACGGTCCGGCGACTGAGAACGGGTTCTTTTACGACTTTTACCGGCCGACGCCGTTCACGCCTGACGATCTGCAGAAGATCGAGAAGAAAATGCAGGAACTGGCGCAGCAGAACATTCCCTACGCGCGCGAATTCCTGCCTCGCCAGGAAGGGTTGGAGAAGTTCAAGGGCGAGGGCGATTTCATGAAGTGCCACTTCATCGAGCAGTTCACCCAGCCCGATGAAAAAATCTCGATCTACAAGACGGGAAAGTTCCTGGATTTCTGCCGCGGCCCCCATATCCCGTCGACCGGGAAAATCAAAGCATTCAAGCTGCTGAACATTGCCGGGGCGTACTGGCTGGGAGACGAGAAGAATCCGCAACTGCAGCGCATCTACGGGACTTCGTTTTTCTCCAAGAAAGATCTGGATGCCCATCTCAACAGCATCGAGGAAGCGAAGAAGCGCGATCATCGCGTGCTCGGGCAGCAGCTCGATCTGTTCTCGATCCAGGAACTCGCCGGACCGGGTCTGATCTTCTGGCATCCGAAAGGCGGGATCATCCGCAAAGAGATGGAAGACTGGATGCGCAACGAGTACATCAAGCGCGGGTACTCGCTGGTGTACACGCCGCATGTGGCGCGCCGGCAGTTGTGGCAGACCTCGGGACACGAAGGCTATTACGCGCAAAACATGTTCGACACCATGGAGCTCGACGATGCGGAATACCGCATGAAGCCCATGAACTGCCCGTTCCACATTTTGATTTATCGCGACTCCCTGAAGTCGTACCGCGATTTGCCGGTGCGGCTGGGCGAGTTGGGGACGGTGTACCGCTACGAGCGCTCGGGCGTGATGCACGGCTTGCTGCGCGTGCGCGGCTTCACGCAGGACGACGCGCATATCTTCTGCACTCTCGATCAGATTGAAAGCGAGATCGAGGGGTGCGTCGAGTTTGCGAAAGATGTGTTGAAGGATTTCGGCTTTGACAAGTTCCAGACCGAGCTTTCGACCTGGAATCCGGACGACCGCAAGAGTTTCGTCGGCAGCGAAGAACAATGGAATCTGGCGACCCACTCCCTGGAAAAAGTCCTGAAGAAACTGAATATCGAATACAAAACGATTCCCGGGGAGGCGGCGTTTTACGGGCCGAAGATTGACATCAAGCTGGTCGACGCGATCGGACGGCTGTGGCAGCTTTCAACTGTACAGTTCGATTTCAATCTCCCGCAGCGTTTTGGATTGGAGTACGTGGCCGAGGATGGGTCGCGCAAGCAGCCGCTGATGGTGCATCGCGCGTTGTATGGGTCGGTGGAACGATTCTTCGGGGTGCTGATTGAACATTACGCTGGGGCGTTTCCGGTGTGGCTGTCGCCGGTACAGGCAGTGATGATTCCGATCTCTGAGCGTCACGCGGAATACGCGAACAAAGTTGCGGCGCAGTTGAAGGCGGTGGGTGTACGCGTGGATGTGGACGCCCGCAACGAAAAGATGAACGCCAAGATCCGCGAACATGCCATGCAGAAAGTGCCGTTCCTGTTGGTGGTCGGAGACAAAGAGGCTGAGGCTGGCAAAGTGAATGTCCGCACGCGCGGGAAAGAGAAGACGGAAGACATGGCGGCGGCGGAGTTCGTGGAGAAGATTCGAAAACTGATCGCGGAGAAGAGCGCGGGGTTGTAGGGCCGGCACCAGCCACGTAGGGACAGCCGCCTCGGCTGTCCATCTTCCCTTGCCCATTCCGGTACTTCGGAAAAATTAAACCCGTGTAGCAGGATGCCACTGCGCTGTGAATCGTCGAAGATGAAATAGAGCGGAGCTTCGCTCCGCGGACAGCCGAGGGCGGCTGTCCCTACGTGAGAATTTGCTATGCCCACGGCGTTTTACCGGCGGAGACTGCCGCATCTGCAAAGCGACTACAAGCCACATTTTGTGACCTTTTGTACTTACCAGCGCTGGATTCTCCCGGAAGAAGCACGCGCAATTACACTGCGATGTTGCTTGCACGATCATGGAACTAAAGTGGACGTTCACGCGGTCGTGGTCATGCCCGATCATGTTCATTTGATCTTTACTCCTCTGATCAATGAAAAGGCTCGAGAAGTTTATTCCCTGGCCGAAATCATGGATGCAATTAAAGGAGCTTCTGCTCATCTGATCAATCGTCTGCTCGTGCGTAGTGGCAGGGTGTGGCAGGAAGAGTCGTTCGATCGAGTACTGCGATGCTCGGAGAAGCTGGATGAAAAAGTGGAGTATGTTCTGAATAATCCGGTGCGTCGAGGTCTCGTGCTCAATCCTAACGAATATCAGTGGCTCTGGGTTGCGCCAGTGACGACGCCGGCGGTCTCGTGAAGACGCTCCCGGCCGGATCGCGGAACTTCGCTCCGCTGGACAGCCGAGGGCGGCTGTCCCTACGTGTGCACCTCGGATGTAACATGTTCGCGTGAATCCGCTGGCTCTGAAGACTCTTGAACACATCCGACGGCTTGAGCTTGTGAAGGCGGGCGACCGGGTGGGGGTGGCCGTTTCCGGTGGCGCGGATTCGGTGGGGCTGCTGCGGATTTTGTTTGCGCTGCGAGATGAAATTGGGCTGGTCCTGTCAGTTGTACATTTCAATCACAAGCTGAGGGGTGCGGAGTCCGACCAGGATGAGCGGTTCGTGTCGGACCTCGCCGGGAAACTGGGATTGGAATATTTCACCGCGACGGGTGATGCTGCGGCTCAGGCAGCGGCTTCCGGGATGAGTGTGGAGGCCGCAGCCCGCGAGTTGCGCTACGACTTCTTCGGCCAATTGCAGGGCGCGGCGAATGAGGGCGTGCCGCGGCTGGACAAAGTTGCCACTGGACACACGCTCGATGACCAGGCAGAGACGGTGCTGATGCGGGTCGTGCGTGGCACGGGGATGCGGGGGCTGGCGGGGATCTATCCGGTTTTCGATATTGAAAAAGATGATGAATCGGTCGGAGAGGTGATCCGACCATTGCTCACGGTGCGCCACTCCGAACTTACGCAGTATCTGACGGAGATCGGCCAGACCTGGCGCGAGGATTCCAGCAATCTGGATGCGAAGTTTACGCGGAATCGAATGCGCCACACGATCATGCCTCTGCTCGAAAACCAATTTAATCCCGCGGTGCAGGAGGCATTGAGCGAACTCGCAGAGATTGCGCGAGGCGAGGAGGATTACTGGCAGAACGAAATTGCCGGGTGGATGGGGACGGCGATTCATTGGGTCGAGCCGGAGTGGGCGAATCCGGGGCAGCAAGGGCTGGTGCAATTGCAGCCTTTCAATCCGGAACTGCGCGAGCGTCTGCAGGAGCCGGGGCCTCTGGTGATGAATGCCACGGTCGATCTGATGTGGCTGCTGTCTGAGCCGCTGGCGGTGCAGCGGCGCGCAATCAAAGCCGTTGGGGAACTGGCGGGGTTCCCGCTGGAATTCAAGCACGTTGAGGAGATCCTGCGCTTTGCTTCCGACGAAGACGGGGCGGGGAAAGAGCTGTCACTGCCTTTGGGCTGGAGCGTGACACACGAGCCAACGGCGTTGACATTTCTGACCCCGGACCTTCGCAGCCGGGAGCGCTTCCCGGTCGACTATGAATACGTATTGCCGGTACCCGGCCGGGCCATAGTGGCGGAGGCGGGCACTGTGGTAGAAGCGGTGCGAGTTGATCTGACAGCGGAGGGGGCGGGATATAATCCCCAGCATCTTCTGAATTCGTCGCTGCTGTCGAAAGAATTGCGCGTGAGGAACTGGCGACCCGGGGATCGGTTCTGGCCGGCGCATACCAAGTCCGCGAAAAAGATTAAGGAATTGCTGCAGGAACGCCAGATCACAGGAACGTCGCGCAAAACGTGGCCAGTCGTAGTCTGCGGGGACCAGATCGTGTGGGTGCGGGGATTCGCAGTGGCCGCTGCGCACGAAGTGAAAGATCGTGGCCAGGGGATTCTGATTCGCGAAACACCTTTGGTGGAGGACTGATCGGGGTTCGGTTCCGTTCGAGGCAACAGGAGCGCGCCACTACATGAACACCACTTCGAAAATTGAGCCGTTACGTTCCGTCATCTCGGCCGAACAAATTCAAAAACGAGTTCGGGAAATGGGACGGCAGATTTCGGATGACTACCAGGGCAAGACCGTCCACGTGCTGGTAATTCTCGAAAACAGTTTTATGTTCATGGCGGACCTGGTGCGAGCCATGGATGTTCCCCTGACTTGCACATTCGTGAAACCGCGGTATCGGACGCAGGGCGCCAGCGGGCAATCAGAAATGCTGGAAATCCTGTTCAGCCATGACTTGGACATCAAGGGCAAAGACGTTCTGCTGGTGGAAGGACTGGTCCATTCGGGCGTCACAACCGAGTTTCTTATGAGCGACTTGCGGGCGAGGGGCGCGGCTTCGGTAAAGCTGGCGACTTTGCTCGACCGGCAGGCCGCCCGGCGGGTTCAGTTGCAGCCGGACTATTTCGGGTTTCTGGTCGATGAAGCGTTCCTGGTCGGGTATGGCTTGGGAGGCCCGGAACAGACCAATCGGAACCTGCCGTACCTGGCTGCCGCAAGCTAAACTGCCCTTATGACTTAAGTCACCCAAACAAGCCCAGCCGTTTTGCGTTGGGAACGGGTAAAATGGCAGCCTCGGGTATTTGCCCAATCAAAAGTTCGGCGTCTGGCATCTAAAGTTCTTAGAGCAGCCATGGGCCGGACTGGTATGCGTTGTTTTCGGTAGTGGCTGTTCATCGAGGAGTCCTGAGTGAATTCGACGGTAAAGACAGTTATCTTCTGGCTGGTCATCGTGGTATCGGCCATTCTCCTGTGGCAGGTGGTAAGGTCCGGCAGCACGGCCCAGAAGGATAAACCCATTAATTTTTCTGAGTTCCTGACCAACGTTGATCAGGGCAACGTCAGCGAAGTGACCATCAACGCGCAGGAATTGCGCGGGAAGATGAAAGACGGAAGCGGATTCAACACCACGGCTCCGGTGAATTATCCCGACATGATCAAGGCGCTGCGGGATAAGGGCGTGAACATCAATATCCGCGACGTGACCAACGGCAGCTGGCCATTGCAATTGCTCGGGACCTGGGCGCCGCTCATCCTGCTGGCAGCCTTGTGGTTTTTCATGATTCGCCAGATGCAGACGGGCGGCAACAAAGCGTTGTCGTTCGGCAAAAGCCGCGCCCGGCTGCTCTCCATGCAACAGAAGAAGGTCACGTTCAAGGACGTGGCAGGCGTGGATGAGGCGAAGGAAGAGCTGCGGGAAATTATTGAGTTCCTGCGCGAGGCACAGAAGTTTCAGAAGCTGGGCGGACGCATCCCCAAGGGCGTGCTGCTGGTTGGCCCTCCAGGAACGGGTAAAACGCTGTTGGCCCGTGCGGTTGCCGGCGAAGCCAATGTTCCCTTCTTCTCGATTTCCGGCTCAGACTTTGTGGAAATGTTTGTCGGCGTGGGCGCAAGCCGCGTTCGCGACCTGTTCGAGCAAGGCAAGAAGAACGCGCCGTGCATCATCTTTATCGACGAAATTGATGCGGTTGGACGTCACCGGGGCGCGGGTCTGGGCGGTGGTCACGATGAACGCGAACAGACACTGAACCAGTTGCTGGTGGAGATGGACGGATTCGAGTCAAACGAAGGCGTGATCCTGATGGCGGCGACGAACCGCCCCGACGTGCTCGACCCAGCGCTGCTGCGGCCAGGCCGTTTCGACCGCCGGGTCGTCGTTAGCCGTCCGGATGTGCGCGGACGCGAAGAGATTCTTCGCGTACACACCCGCAAGATTCCTCTTGCGGAAGACGTCGATCTCACCGTACTCGCGCGTGGGACTCCGGGATTCTCGGGGGCCGACCTGGCTAACATGGTGAACGAAGCCGCGCTGAGCGCGGCGCGCCAGAACCGCAAAGCGGTATTGCATTTCGACTTTGAAGTTGCCAAAGACAAAGTGCTGATGGGCGTGGAGCGCAAATCCATGATCCTCTCCGACGAGGAGAAGAAAGTGACTGCCTTCCACGAAGCCGGGCACGCTCTGCTGGCGGTGAAGCTGCCGCATGCGGATCCGGTGCATAAGGTTACGATCATTCCGCGTGGAATGGCTCTGGGCGTGACCATGCAGCTGCCGATCGACGACAAGCACAATTACACCAAGGAATACCTGGAAACCGAGATTGCCATCCTGATGGGCGGTCGTCTGGCGGAGGAACTCTTCCTCGATCAGATGAGCACCGGGGCAGGGAATGACATCGAACGCGCCACCGAGCTTGCCCGCAAGATGGTTTGCGAATGGGGCATGAGCACGCTGGGGCCACTCACCTTCGGCAAGAAGGAAGAGCAGATATTCCTGGGCCGGGAAATCGCGCAGCATCGCGATTACAGCGAAGACACCGCGATCAAAATCGACCTGGAAGTTCGGCGCCTGGTGGATGAGGGTTATCAAAAGGCCAAGGTGCTGCTTTCCGACAGCCGCGAAGTCCTGACCAGGATCGCAGTGGCACTGCTGGAACGCGAAGTGCTGGACGCGAATGAGATCAAGCTGATCGTCGAAGGGAAGGAACTGCCGCCGGTGAAGCTGCCGTCGAAAGATGATGGGGTGCAGCAGGTGCTGAAGCCGGAGCCAGGACGTCCCGGACTCGCAAAGGGCGGGGAAAGCCCAGCGCGCGCCTGATCCCTCGGAGAGACTCGAAATTGTTTGGGCGGCCTTTGGCCGCCCTTTTTATCGGAATCTACGCCGCTTTCTTGTTGCGGACTTCGGTCAACAATTCCGCGAAGGCGCGGTTGAAGGCAGGAATATCCGAAGGTTGACGGCTGGTAATCCAGTTCTGATCGCGAATCACTTCTTCGTCATGCCAATCTGCTCCCGCGTTGCGCAGATCGTCCTGGATGGTTCGAAAGCTGGTCAGAGTGCGGCCTTTCAAGAGGCCGGCCGAGGCCAACAGCCAGGGTGCGTGGCAGATCACGGCCATGGGCTTTCCAGCACGATCGGCTTCGCGCACGAAGCGCCGGGCTTCTTCACTCATGCGCAGAGTATCGGCATTCAGCGCGCCGCCGGGCAGTAGCACCGCATCGTATTCCCGCGATTCCGCGCCGTTCAAGGGACGGTCTACCTCGATCGTCTCTCCCTTCTCGTGGTGTTGCATGGCCTGAATCTTTCCATTCTTGGGCGAGAGCACGAATGTTTCCGCTCCCAGTTGCTGGAGAAACTTGCGTGGTTCAATGAGTTCGTCCTGCTCGACGCCGTCGGTCGCAAGAATGGCAATGCGAATTCCTTTAAGGTCGGATGACATAGTAGGGCTCCTAAAAATTTGGTTCTTCCCATTTTCGGCAAATTCAACCTGATTGGGAATCGGGTCGACGGTTCAGTCTGGGTCAGGATTGTCATTAGAGGATTCGCCCCAGGAACGGAACTACGCCTACAACGACAGACGCCGCCGTTTGTCCAGGCCGAGGGCCAGCTACGCGCGACACAGACGAAACTGCGCGAGCAATCTCGCCTCGCGCAGTTCTTGCCAGAGCTTTTGATGTAGGTTTAGTTGGGCAGCCTGAAGTTCACCAGAATCTGGGTTTCGATCTGCACAGGATCGCCATTCAGGTAGTAGGGCTTGTACTTCCACTGGCGGACAGCTTCGACCGCCGCGCGTCCGAGCACCCCGTCGCCGCTCACCACCTTAAGGTTCTCGATGTCTCCGGTCTTGCTGATGGTGGCCTGCAATTGCACTGAACCTTGAATGCGCATCTGAAGGGCTTGCGTGGGATAGCGTGGCGTCACCCGCTTTAATACCAGACCTTCCATAACGCCCTGAGAAACTCGCAGCAACTGTGGCGGCGCCTTGGTTGCGGTTGCTCCCGCAGTGCTGAGGCTGGCCAAAGACTTCGTGTCAACAGTGGTCGCCAAACCAATGGCGCTGGGAGCTTGCACCGCTTCCGAGTCCTGTGGGGCCGGTTGAGGCGCGAGGTGACGCACGTCGTTCTTCACGATCAGTCGCTGTGTGACTTCGGGCTCGGCAGGAGCCTCAGTCACAGCCGCGGAAGGCTTTGCGCCCGGCTTCGAGGAAGTCGTGGACGGCGCGGGTGCGTGCGTGTTTGCCGATGCCGATCCCACACCGATGTCTTCTGCTGCCGGTTGTTCTGAAGGGCTAGACGCGCGCGTTGCGGTACTTTCCGACGCAGGCGTGTTAGCAGCGGGTGCAGGCGAGCTCGCTGGAGCAGCCGCTGACGACTTGGCTCCTCCCGCGTTCCTCCAGCTGAGATATCCAGCGGAACAAGCGAGCAGCACGACGGCCGCCACAATGACGAGAGCTTTTGTCTTGCCCCCGCCTTCGCTCTCGTCGGAATCGTAGGCTCCCGGAAAGAAAGTCGGCGGTGCAACGTCATCGCGCGTCGAGTCGATTACCGCGAACTTCTCGGATGCTGGTGCGGAGACTTCCTGGATCGCAGCTTTTTTGGGTGCGACTGGTTCTTCGATAGGAGGCGCAGACGGCGCGATAGTTGGTTTTTCGGGCGCTCGAGCCGGCGCTGCGGCGTGACCTTGTGCCTGGAACATCGCGCCTGACATAGGCCGCTTCTCGGGCGCAGGCGGGGCCACAACCGGCGGCATGACTGGTCCCTCGTGGACCGGCTCAACCTGACCAGCCGCTTCGGCGGCGCGCCGTAACGCGGAAGCCATGGGCTCCGCCATTTTCGGGCTGGGTTGCCAGGGAAACTTGCTGGTACCGGTCGCCGCGGGAGGCGGTGGCGCTGTGACTGGCTTGGCTTCGAAGGCAGCCGGGGCAGCCATCGGCTCCTCGTTGTCCGGGTCGAGAATCGTGTCGGAATCCTGATCGTCCAAATCGAAAACTGGCGCCGACGCCGCGATAGAAGGGATCGTGGGTGCTGGCACGGGCTTGCTGATCGGAACCACCGCAGGCGCAGTCTTGCGTGTCGCAGCGGCGGGCGTGGCTGGCGGTGCGCTTGGCGTCACAGGTCTGGCGGGAGTAACTGCAGGTTTTGCCGCAGGAGTTGCGGGCGCAACGGATACGCTTGTCCCCGCTTTCGGAGACTCAGCTCCTTTGCGCAGCAGACCACGCGCCACGCGCAACGTACCCTTCGCCTGCTCCACATTGATGGGCTTGGTGAGCACAAGGTTGGCGCCGATGCGAAATGCCTTCGCAACTCCGGCTTGTCCTTCCACCACGGCGACGGCAAGTGACGACTGGTTCGAACTGGAATTGCGCGCGCTCTTGAATAACAGCGTCGCGTTCTGTTCGTTGTCGCAATCCACGACCACCGCATCGAAATGTTGCGCCATCAATTTCTTGACGGCGGCGAACGGCTCGCTGCAAGGCTCAATCGTAAAGTCGAGCTCGCTCAGTACTTGCGTGACCGTGCGCGCGGTTTTTTCGTCGGGACAGAACAGTAATGCCTGGTAACCCATAGAGTTATCGTAGGTACACCTGTCAGGTGCGGCAAGTTACGGCAGTAATGGGACTTGCGCGGCTTGCGAGGGAGCGTTCACTGGCCGGCGAAGCAAGCGGATGTGCCCTGTTTAGGGGAGTTTAAAGTCGATCGTGATACGAGTCTGGAACTCAGTCGGCTCGCCGTTATGGAAATACGGTTTGTACTTCCATTGCTTCACGGCATCCGCGGCAGCCTGCGCCAGCAAAGAGTCCCCGGAAACCAGTTGCAGCGAGTCCACGGTTCCTTTTTTGTTCACGATGGCCTCGAGGACGACCGTACCCTGCACTTTGCGAGCGCGGGCTTGTTTCGGATAATTCGGGTGCACGCGCCGCACGATCTGGTCGTCGGCAAAATCTTCCGGCACTTCCAACAACTCATTGCCTGGCGCTTTAGCCACTGGCGTTGCCGGCAAACTGGTCGGCAGCAGCGCCGGATTGGCCGCTGCATGATTGCCGGTTGTCTCCTGCTTGGCGGGTTGGACCGCTGCTTGTTTCGGAGCGGCAGTCTCAGTGACCGGTGAATTTGTGTTTTGCGCGTTAGCTGTTTGCGCTGGATCTGCAGCGCCACCGGTTGTGTTGCCCGCCGGATCGGTCGTTGCTGTTGGCGTTGTCGCGGAATCTGCAGCCGGCGGTGGAGCAACTGGCGTGGGCGCCGGGATTACTGGCTTCTGTGCGACCGTCTGCGGTTGGCCGCGGAGCTCCGCAATTTTCGTCATCGTTCTGAGGTATTCCCAGGCAACAAATTTCCGCACTTCAGGTTGCGTGGACCAGGCTCCGTATCCGCCCGCACCGATGAGCACGAGCACGATCGCGGCAATCAACCAGCCTTTGCCGGCGCTGGATTTGGTCTTGTTCAAGCCGGCGAAAGAGTCTTTTCCAATTGCCCCAAAAGAAGGCACACCATGATCTCGAACTGGATCGAGAGCATCTTCCTCCGCGAGCGGATCGACGATGCTTAGCGTCGGGCTGCCCTTGGCTTCTGCTCCCTTCGAATCAACTTTGGACGCACTGGTCTTGGGTTTTGCATCCTCCGTCAGAGCCGGCGTTTTGAAAACCGCATCGAAGTTCTTCGGAGCGGGCGCAGCACCAGCCGCTGCAACGGCACTCTTGGCCAGGGTGGGCGTAATCGCGGGCGAATCTTTGGTCTCGGTAAAATTCGTGAGGGCCGGCTTGTGCTCCTGTGGCGACAGGGGCACCATCGCCGGGCGGGTCACCACTGGCGCCTTCTCAATGGGAGGCGCAGCTGCGGGCTTGGGCGTTTCGGCAATCGGCTTGGGCGCCGCCGGAACTGGAGGCGCTACCGGAGTCAACACTGCGGGAGTTGCGGGCGGGCGCGGGGCCTGCGCGGTCGCGACGGGAGTGGCTGTGGAAACTGGAGCGGGCGTAGAAACTGTAGGCACCGCGGCCGCCACCGCCGGAGTTCCGGGAAGCGTGACTGCCGGAGCGGGTTTCACCTCTTGCGCATCCTTGCGGGTCATCCCAATTCCCGTGCGCAGCGTGTTGCGGGCTTGCTCGAGCGAGACGGGCTTGGTCAGGACCAGGCTTGCTCCCAAACGAAAAGCATTCGGCACCCCGGCCTTTCCTTCCACGATCGCGATGGCAATGGAAGTCTTGTTGAAATTTGACGCGCGCGCGCTATTGAACACCTGCGTGGCATTCTGGGCATTGTCACAGTCCACGATGAGCAAGTCGAAGCGCTGTGTTGCCAACCGCTTAAGCGAGAATGCAGGCTCGCTGGAATGCTCAAAACTGACTTCTAATTCGTCAAGGATCTGAGTGACGGCCTGAACCGCCTTCTCGTCTCCGCATAAAAGAAACGCACGCGTAGCCATAGTAAGTTGATGCTACGGAGCAGTTTGCACTCCGGCAAGTTACGAGAGTAAGGGAGAGAGCTGCGCGCTACGAGCTGCGAGTCTCGAGCCAGATCAATTTTGACCCGACGCAAAAGCTTTAACCACTGGACACAGGGGGGACACAGAGGTGTTACCCAGGCTCGTGATTCAGAACGAAGTGAGAGATCTGTTTCTTCCCAGCCGCCGCGAATCATGCAGATCCTCCGCCTCCGCTGGTGCTGGGCACGGGAATGCAGGCTCAAGGAGTGCGGATCATGACTCGAAGCTCGGTAGCTCGAAGCTCAGTAGATCGCAGCTCGTGACTCGTTTCGACATACAATGGCCGCGCCATGCGCGTCCCTCTCTGGCTGAAAATTGTATGGACAGTCTGGGTACTGTGCTGGATACCGCTCTATTGGAAGCAATATGGCGTGCAGAACTTTCTCTTTTTCTGCGATCTCGGAAACCTGGTGATCGCGATGGCGCTGTGGTCGGAGAGCGCACTGTTATTTTCGTGGCAAGCGGTGAGCCTGCTGGTTTTCCAAACCTTGTTCACGATTGATCTGGTGGGAGCATGGGCGATCGGACGCCATCTCATCGGCGGCACCGAATTCATGTTCGATCCCCACCTGCCCTGGTTCGTGCGGGCATTGAGTCTGTTCCACGTGGTCACTCCCGTGCTGCTGTTGTGGGCGATCTGGCGCCTTGGATACGACGAGCGCGGATGGAAGCTGCAAACCTTGACCTGCTGGATTGTGGTGCCGATCAATTACTTTTGGCGCCCTGAACATAACGTGAATTGGGCGCGGGGAATTTTCTTCGTGCAGCAGAAAATTGTTCCCGGATGGCTGTATTTGCTGGCCTATCTCGTGTTGGTGCCGATCGTCGTTTACTATCCAACCCATCGATCGCTGGCTTGGTGGGCTCGGACTGCATCCCAGTCGCGGAGGATTACGACCGAGCTGCATCGGGAGGCGTAATCGCGAGCCTACTTGCCTTGAGGCAAAGTGGCATCCAATGTCAGTTCAGACCCGGCCGTAATGGTGATGTCCTTCGTCCAGGGCTTGTAACCCGACTTCTCACATCGGAAGGAATGTTTCCCGGGCGGCAGCTTCAATTTAGCGGGCGTGTATCCCATGCTCTCGCCGTCGACGAAAACTTCGGCCAGGTAAGGAACGGAACTGATACTGACCAGTCCCGAGGGAGGCTCGGGCGCGGGTGGCGGCGCAGGCGGAACCGCCACGGGCGCGGGCGCCTCGGGCTTCGCATGTTCAGAGGGACGGTCGTCGAATCCGATCATGGAGTGCTGCGATTCTTGCGTCATGGCCGCGGCCTTCTCGGCCGTCACTTCCTGGGTTGTCCACGGGTCCAGCATGGGCGCACTTTTCGCCGAGACCACGCGCAACTTGTACTCCTGACCGTTAAGTCCGTTTCAGAAACATGCGGTCGCCCACCACCTGGGCTCGGACCGGAGCGTGCTTGACCCACTCCGGCGGCGGCGCGGGTTGCGCCTTATCCAGCGTATAAACCCCTTGCAGCACTTTGTCCTTCAAATGAATGCGGATCACGCACACGGTTTCTTCGTCCTGGATCGGCGTGTTCACAATCCAGGCCGAGGTCCGTGTGTCGACGGTCTTCTTCACCTCGACGATGCGGGCCTGCTGCCACGGGGAGTCCGCGGCGACGGCGATGGCCGTCAGAAAGAACACTGCGACTAAGAGAGAAAGTCGTTTGCAGAGCTGGGTCGGCTGACGAAAGAACATAAATAGCATGATGGGTGCTACGGTTAGTCTAGAGAGCCGGGGGGGCGGGGTCAATTCGGCTAGATTCGGCCGGAGTCAGGTGGAGGCTTTCACGCCCGGCTTTGAGCCCAGCAGATCCCGCATGCGCCGCGAAAGGTTCACAGCCAGCGAGCGATAAAAGCGGGATCCCAGATGAGGATATAACTCAAACAAATCCGAGAGCGCGGCCCACTCAATCGCGCAAACCTCGAGCGCTTCCGCAGCCGTGACGTTGGCGCTGGCTACGCCATTTTCGAGGAAGGCCATTTCGCCGCACACCTCGCCAGGTTGCAGGTGCGCGATAAAAGCCTTGGTAGAAGCTTCCACCCGCGCGTTCCCCTTCACGAGAAGATAGACTGTCTTGTTCTGCTTGCCGGCCTGAATCAGCACCTCGCCCTTGTTAAAAGCGGTTCGCTTGGCCCGATCGACGATCAGTTGCCAGTCGTTGTGCGTGAGAAATTCCAGGCGGTTTTTGCCGGTGCACAGTACAGACAGCAATTCCTCGTGCGCGGCGTCTTTCTTAGGAACGCTCATGATCGCTGTTCGACCCCAAGCAATCGAACAGCGGGTCGGTTGCCGGGAGAATAACAGAAACCCTGAGACCCTACAGGTAACCAAAGGTTGACCGGGCTAAGGCAATCGGAGACGCTGGAGTTTGCTCGCAGCACACCTGATCAGGCTCGAAGCTCATCGCTCGTGTTGTAGACTCTCTGCTCCAGCGGCCCCATTTGCCTCCATGCGTTCCCCGGTTTTAGTCGAAGTGTGCGTTGAGACGGTCGCCTCGGCAATCGCTGCCGAGCGTGGAGGCGCGCACCGGATCGAGCTTTGCAGCAATCTTGCCGTGGAGGGCGTTACCCCCGACCCTACCCTCACCGAACAAGTTCGACGGCAAGTCGCAATTCCGCTTCACGTCCTCATTCGTCCGCGGGCAGGAGGCTTTCAATACACGGCAATCGAATTCGAAGCGATCAGGAACGAGATCCGCCAAGCCAAACATCTGGGAGCCAACGGACTTGTTTTCGGGGTTCTCGACTCAAATTCGCGCGTCGATGTGGCAAGAACCCGCGAAATCGTCGAACTGTCACGCCCGCTCAGCGTCACTTTTCATCGGGCATTCGACGCTTGCACTGATTTGCCGGCGGCACTCGATGAAGTGGTCAGAACGGGAGCGGACCGTGTGTTGACCTCGGGTGGAGCGCGCACGGCGGACGAGGGAGCCGCAATGCTGGCCCAACTCGTGAAGTCCGCAGCCGGACGAATCGAAATCCTGGCTTGCGGACGGATCCGCGAAGAGAATATTCGCAGGATCGTCGATGCCACTGGTGTGCGTGAAGTCCATACCAGCTTGCGGACTCGCTTACCGGATCAGAAATCCCTCGACGTGGCGGCACAAGAGACCAGCCCACAGGATTCCGTTCTGCGTCCCGAGGCGGTCGCTCGTCTTCTCGAGGCGGCCGCAAAAGGGCCCTCCAACATGGCCAGCGACGGCTAAGCTACTGGTGCATTTGGGGTTCTGACCATAAAACCACGTGTTAGAATTCCGGAAGGAAATTCTTTGCGAGACCCAGGTTTGATTGAACTAGCGCCATCCATATTGTCAGCGGATTTCGCCCACCTCGGCGAGCAGGTGCAGCGCGCTACGGAGGGTGGCGCGACCGTGGTCCATGTTGACATCATGGACGGGCATTTCGTCCCGAACCTCACCATCGGGCCGCCGGTCGTCAAGTCGCTCCGCAAAGCGACCGACCTCCCGCTGGATTGCCACCTGATGATCGAGAATGCCGACGAATTCATTCCGGCCTTTGCGGAGGCAGGGGCAAACTGGATCTCGGTGCATCAGGAAGCCTGCGTTCACCTGGATCGGACGCTGCATCACATTCGAGATCATGGGGCGCTTGCCGGCGTCGTGATCAACCCGGCCACGCCCGTTGCCATGCTCTCCGAAGTGCTTGATATCGTGGACTATGTGCTGGTTATGTCGGTCAATCCCGGCTTCGGCGCCCAGAAGTTTCTGCCCAATTCCCTGCACAAAATGCGGCGACTCGCCGAGATTCGCTCGCGGCGCGGCCTCAATTTCCGGATTGAAGTCGATGGCGGCGTCGCGCTCGACACAGTCGCCGAAGTAGTCCGCGCGGGCGCAGAAATTCTAGTGGCAGGCAACGCGGTATTCGGCAAAGGTGATCCAAAGACTAACGCCGAGAAACTCTTGAAGGCAGCCACCGAGGCCACGCTGCAGAAAGTTTGAAGGTTCACCTAGCGACAGACGCCCTCGTCTGCCGCGCTGGATTGCATCCAGCAACACGGGACGTAGGCCCGTGCCACACTGATTTCCGAGGTTCTTATGTCACGTCGTATTCCGGTCATTGTTCTGCTAGGCGCGCTCACGTTCAGCATCGGCTGCACGAATAAGAAGGTCAACAATCCCCTGGCGAATGTCGGCTCCAAGCAGCCGGATAAGGTCCTGTTTGACCGCGCCATGGACGCGATGAAGCACAACCGCTTCGATGTGGCCCGCATGACCCTGCAGACTCTGATCAATACCTATCCCGACTCGGAATTCATTGCCCGCGCCAAACTGGCGGTGGGCGATTCCTGGTACGCCGAAGGTGGCACGGCCGCTTTGTCGCAGGCCGAAATTGAATACAAGGATTTCGAAACCTTCTTCCCCAACATGCCGGAAGCTGCCGAGGCGCAGTTGAAGATCGCGAACATCCACTACCAGCAGATGGAGAAACCCGATCGAGACTACACTCATGCAAAGCGTGCGGAAGATGAATACCGAAACCTGATCCTGCAGTATCCCGATTCCAAGCTGCTGCCCGAAGCCAAGCAACGGCTGCTGGAAGTGCAGGAAGTGCTGGGGGAGCGCGAATATCAGATTGGACGTTTCTACTATCTGCGCCAGAGCTATCCGGCGGCAATCGCGCGCCTGAGTTCCCTGGTAGAACGCTACCCGCTTTACAGCGGCGCCGCCGAAACCCTCTACCTTCTTGCCCAATGCTATGAAGGTGAAGTCGCTGTCGTGCGGTCCAAACCCCTGAATGAAACCCTGAAGGCTCGGGTGATTGAGGAATTCACCAGTAAAGCCGCAGCCGCGTACGACAAAATTCTCACCCGCTACCCCCTCGCCGATCGTACCGAGGACGCTACGAAGAGGCTTGAGGCTCTCCATCGTCCTGTCCCCAAGCCCACGCAGGCCGCCATCGCCCAGAACAAGGCCGAAGAAGAGAGTCGCCGTACGACGGGCATGGTCAGTCACGTGATGGCTGGCTTCAAAAAGCATCCCGATGTCGCGCGCGCCACCAAAGTGGGCGAGCCGCCGCTGGTTGATCCAAAGGGGATGAGTGCCACGGACTTCAGCAAGGAAGTCACCCAGGCCCTCATGCCGCCAGCGCCGGGAGGTAAAACAGGAATTACCGTGGAGGTCCCCAAGGACGGATCCCCTGCTCCGCCACCCAATGAACCCGCTCCTCGGTCTGACTCGATCGCGCCCACGTCCACCGACGGAGCGCCACCTGTCGCGGCGCCAGATCCCAACGAATTGAAGCCGAACACCGCGCCTGATCCCAACGAACTCAAGGTCAATCCGGCGGAAGCCGGCGCTCAGAATGTGCCGCCTCCGACGCAGGTGAACGAGATTCAGCCGGGCACGGATACCTCCGCGGCCGCGTCCAGCAGTTCCAGTTCTTCCGAGGCATCCACCGGCAAGGCTTCGACCAGCAAGAAAAAGAAGAAGAAAGGCCTGGGTAAGCTGAACCCGTTCTAGAACCGGAGATTGGCGTAAAAGCGGGGTGGAACTCGCCCCGCTCATGTCCCTGGAAGCGCAAGAGTTCCACGCCTTCAACGCGATAGCTTGTCAACCTCAACAAGCCATGACCGCTAGTAACCACTCGTAACCGCCATCGCAATTGACTTCAATACACGCACAGGTTAACTTCGCGGTATCTCCCCCTTCACCAAAGGACACCCCTTGGCTCGCAAGATTCTGCTCGCCGACGACAGCGTAACCGCCCAAAACATGGGCCGAAAAATCCTTACCGATGCTGGTTACGAAGTAGTTACTGTCAACAACGGGTCGGCAGCTCTCAAGAAGATCGCAGAATCCAAGCCCGACCTCATCGTGCTCGATGTCTACATGCCCGGCTACAGCGGGCTTGAAGTTTGTCAGCGCATTAAGGAGAACCGTGAGACCGCTCGCATCCCGGTCTTATTGACCGTCGGCAAACTGGAGCCATTCAAACCCGAAGAGGCTCGCCGCGCCCGCGCCGACGCATTTGTTGTGAAGCCCTTCGAGGCCAGCGAACTGCTCTCCGCCCTTACGAAGCTGGAGGACAAGGTCATCCCGCAAGCCGAACCCTACAAACAAGGTCGGTTCGCGAAGGCGGTCGCTTCGGTCGATGCTGAGCCGGACGCGGAGAAATTCGGTGACAAGGACGCAGGCTGGAAAGCACGGCTGCGGATACCAACCGGAAAGCCGAAGGAGACCGAACCAGCTCCCGACTACGCCGACACGCAGGGCAAAGGATTTCGCGACTACGCCGAGCCGCCTCCGAATAAGACGGCGAGCGCGCCGGAGAGGCCCATGCCTGCCGGTCTGCCACGCGACATTACGCCGGAAGAGATCGCTGCCATCACGGCGGCCGCGGCTCAGTTAAGGGGAGTTCCAGCGCCAGCTCCCGTGCAGGAGACAGTCAGCCAGGCCACAAGCGTTGATGCAGAGAGTCCTGCTCACGAAGTCGACGCCCAGGAAAGTGCTCCTGTCACATTCGCCAGTTCACCAGCAGTTACTGAAGACCCTGAAGCCGCGTCGAGCCCGGCTCCTTCTGAGACTTCCACGAATGCGCAACCAGAGGCGGTGACAGAGCCGGTGCCCACTGAGGCCATCGCGACACAACCGGAGATCTCTGTGGAAGCCACCAGTCCTCCATCTGCACCGGTGGAGGCTGCGGCGGAAGAGCCGCCGCAACCGATCGCGACCAACGTGGAGGAAAGCAGCGTCTCTGCAGCAGTCGACTCCTTAACCACTTCGGTCCCCGAAAGCTCCGAATCGGCTCCCGTCTCGAATGTAACGGAGCCTCCTCCTCCGTCGCCAGAGCAGCCGATCATGGCGGAACTAGCGGAAACAAGTCAGGAAATGGATGTTGTGCAGCCGGCCCCCACGTCTGATGATGAAGTGATGGCCGCTCTGCAAACGCTTATCCCCAACGAATCGATCAGCAGCCTACCCGCCTCAATGGATTTGTCTTCGAACGACGTTCCAGCGGCCACCTTCCCAGCGCACTCGGCGAGTCCACGATGGACGGCGGAAGAAGTGAACCTGGCCGGGGAGGAAGTCGCTCTCTCGCTGGAAAAAGAGATGCAAGCCGCTTACGCCGCATTTTCGGGCCAAGGTGCTCACTCGGACGCGATTTCTTCCGAAGCACTGCTCGCGCCGACCAACGGAGAAGCTCACATGGTCGCGCCGGCTGAGAACGAACCGGCGGTGGTTCACGCAATGGCTTCGGCCGCGGCAGCTGGAGAGGGAACGCCGGGCGTCGCAGCAATATCCGCACAAATCCCGGCCGAGAACTCTACGATTGAAACGTCCCACGAAGTGATTGCGGCACCAATTCCCGAGTCCCCCTGCTGATATATCCGCCATGCCCATAATTGCGGACCCTGCGCATGTCGCAAACGAAATGATGGAAGGAGATGTTATGGCCGCCAGTTGGAAGAATATCCGCGATTCGATCGCGGGAGCTGCGCCGAAACAGGCCCCCTCGAAGGAGGAATTCCGCGAGCCGGAAGCGGTGACCGGCGATCACCCCGTTTCTCCTGCATCGCCTGCCGAAGATGCTTCCAGTCCGCTGCGAGCCAGCGACCCCACGGCGATTGCCAATATTGTCGACAGCGTGCTCGCAGAACTCCGCCCCAAAATCGTGGAGGAGATTGCCCGGAAGCTGGCCGATTCCAAGAAGGGCTAGTTCTGCCTTTGCAGGCCTGAGATTCAATAGATGAAGTTCAACGAACGCCACTCAGTGAGTGGCGTTTCCCTTTTGCGCGGGAAACACAATCATCACCGCGTCCGGCTGCCCGGCTCGAATCAGCCGAGGCATATTGATCGCCGCCGGAGGAGATCCGATGTCTTTCTCAGTCGCATAGGGCGCGTAAAACATCAGATGCGGCGGAGCATGCACCAGCTGGTTGTTCGAGGCAATGAAAAGGTAAATCGAGTCGGAAAGCATGTACACGATCCCCGGTTTCCGAGGCGCCAGAAATTTTCCAGACTTGTACCCATCGTCAATTTCAGTCCGGATCTGGTCTTCGTTCTTACCCTTCGCGCGCTGTTCTTCCGCATAGAACCGGGTCAGCAGGGTGGTGGCGCTCCCTTCGGCATCGAAACAAGTCGGCTCCATGTTGAGCGGCGTCTGGCGATCCACAAAACAGGAGAAGCCATTGGTCCCGTCCTGAACCTTCACATAGCCGGCGGTATCCAGCACGTAGACAGTCGCTTTGTCCGCGATTTCCGGCGGGGCTGCACCTTTCGCGAGCTTGATCTTCTCCGCGCGCGATAAGGAAACATCGTAAGCGGGCTTGGGAGGGTTTGGCTGGGCGAGCGAAATTACGCTCATTGCGGGCAATAGGACGGTCACCAGAGATCGGAACATGCCAAGTCACCGTCGGCGGCCCCCTTCGCAGGATTCCGCCTTCAAAGTGAATAGACTCGCTCCGAGCTTGCGCCGTTAGCAAACGTCACCGCTGTGCTGCGAACAACCCAGGACGCGAGCCGTCAGCAGGGCTCGTTGGCCGTTTTTGGACTGATCACCTTGCCGATTTCTGTGATCTTGTTCGCCGGAAAACCGCTCAGCTTCGCGTGCTTCTGGATCACCGACTCATCCTTAGCCAGGTAGATGCAAAACGTCTTGTTATCGGTAACGTAGGACTCGACCCACTGAATCTCGTTGGAGCCGATTTCCGCCAGCGCCTTGTTCGAGGTCTCAGCCGCTCGCCGCAACGGTTCTCCTTGCAGGTCTCCCACCTTCGGGATCTCGCGTTCAATCAGGTATTTCTTCATGACATCCTCCAATCCTCAGTCAGGATTCTTCGGTGTCTTGAAAATAGCTTCCCGAACGACTTGCCACAAGATGGCAGATTTGCCATTATAGATAGGTATTTTCGCCATCCCCCGGAGAGTCTGCCGATGATCAACGTGACTGTTCTGTTTCTGGAAGAGACATTTTCCTCCACGGCTGTTGGGCCGATGGAAGTTTTTCGCCACGCCGGCTGTTTGTGGAACTCCCTGACCGGAGGGCAACCCACGCCGCGTTTCCGTGTTACGACAGCGTCAGCCGATGGCCGTGCTGTCCGTTGTGATGGGCCCATCTATATCCAGCCGGATGTCGCCATCAACGCTATCCGAAAAACGGACATCATCTTCGTTCCGACGACCGGCCCAAGAATCGAGGGGGTCTTGGAGCGCAATGCGGCGGTGGTTCCCTGGCTGCGACGCTGGAGGAAGCGGGGCGCCGCCATCGCCAGCGTTTGTTCGGGCGTTGGCCTGATCGCAGCCACCGGCATGCTCGATGGCAAGCGCGCCACCACGCATTGGGGACTCGCCGGGCAGTTTCGTGAGAAGTATCCGAAAGTGAAGTGGATGCCGGAGTTGATGGTGACCGAAGACCGCGGCTTCTACTGTGGCGGCGGTGTTCACGCCGCGCTCGATCTCAGCCTCTACCTGGTGGAGAAATTCTGCGGTCACGACATCGCCGTGCAAACTTCCAAGGCTCTTCTGATCGAAACTCCGCGTGCCTGGCAGTCCGGTTTCGCCATCGTTCCCATGAAGACCGAGCATTCCGACGAAGCGATTTCCAGCGCCCAGCACTGGCTGCACGAAAATTTCCACCGCACCTTCCCGCTCGAAACCCCCGCCCAGCACGTAGCCATGAGCCCGCGAAATTTCGTGCGCCGCTTCAAACAAGCCACCGGCGACAGCCCCCTTACTTATCTGCAAAAACTGCGAATAGCCGCCGCAAAACGGCTGCTGGAAAGCGATCATCGCACGGTCCAGGAAATCAGCGACGCCGTAGGCTATCAGGATGTCGCCTTTTTCCGCGAACTGTTCGAGCGGCACACGGGTGTAGCCCCGAGCGAGTATCGGAGACAGTTTGGATTATAGGACTCTGGGCACACGAACGTGGCTGGAAATCCGTTCCGAGTATCCTGACGATACCCCGCCCGCCGTTTGACCCTTTTTTCCGCCGCCTTGTACTATCAAAGATTACCTTTCAACCCAGCGGCTTGACCGTTCCCAGGCCGCTGGACTCTGCAACGCACGGAAAACATGCCGCACGAACTGCCCAAAGCGTATCAGCCGGGCGCGATTGAGTCGCGCTGGGCCGAATACTGGACAAAGGAAGAACTGTACCACGTGCCTACTCCTGCCGAAGGGCACGCGCGCATGTTCGACCTGCTTTTGCCTCCTCCCAACGTCACCGGTCGCCTTCACATGGGCCACATGTTTGAGCAGACCGAGATGGACATCATCATCCGATGGCATCGCATGCGCGGGGATCTCACGCTCTGGCTACCGGGTACTGATCACGCCGGTATTGCGACGCAAATGTTGGTGGAGCGACAACTCCGCAGCGAGGGCAAATCACGGCTCAATCTGGGGCGTGAGGCCTTCGTCGAGCGCGTGTGGGCTTGGCGCAAGGAGTATGGCGGCGCAATTTTGGAGCAGATGAAACGCCTCGGGGCATCGGTCGACTGGGGTCGTGAATACTTCACGATGGACGAGAACCTGTCGCGTGCCGTGCGCGAGGTTTTCGTGCGCCTCTATGAGCAGGGCCTGATCTATCGCGGCAAGTACATTGTGAACTGGTGTCCCGATTGCGGCACGGCGATCTCGGACCTTGAGGTCAAGCATGAGGATGTGCCCGGGAAACTCTACGAGATCCGCTATCCCGTGGTGGGCTCGAAGGAATTCATTACCGTTGCCACCACGCGGCCGGAAACGATGCTTGGCGATACGGCCGTCGCGGTGAATGCCAAGGACGAGCGCTACGCGCATCTGCACGGCAAGAAAGTCGTGCTGCCGCTGATGAACCGCGAGATTCCGATCATCCTCGACGAACTTGCCAATCCTGAGTTCGGCACGGGCGCCGTGAAAGTGACGCCGGCGCACGATCCCAACGACTTCCAGGCCGGTCTGCGCCACAACCTGCCGCAGATCGACGTTATGGACGAGCGCGCGCACATGAACCAGAATGCCGGCGCGTATGCGGGCCTGGACCGGTTCGAGGCGCGCAAGCGCGTGGTCGCCGATCTGGAAGCGCAGGGTTTCCTGGTCGCCATCAAGGACTACACGATAGCGCTCGGCAAATGCGATCGCTCGGGCACGGTGGTCGAGCCACGCCTGTCAGAGCAGTGGTTCGTGAAAATCGAACCGCTGGCCAGGCGCGCGATCGAGGTGGTGGAGAAGGGTTACATCCGCTTCACTCCCGAAAACTACAAGACGATCTATCTGAACTGGATGTACAACATTCACGACTGGTGCATCTCGCGCCAGTTGTGGTGGGGACACCGCATTCCGGCATGGCGCTGCGTCGACTGCGGCGCAATGATCGTGGCGCGCGAGACTCCGTCTCAGTGCACGAAGTGCGGCGGCGCGAAGCTTGAGCAGGACACCGACGTGCTCGATACGTGGTTTTCGTCGGGACTCCTTCCCTTCACGACGCTGGGCTGGCCGGAAGCAACCCGCGATCTTGATGTCTTCTATCCGACCTCGCTGTTGATCACCGGATTCGACATCCTCTTTTTTTGGGTCGCCCGCATGATCATGCTGGGCTGCTGGTTCATGATGCCCCCCGAGAAGCCCATGCGCCCCGATGAGAAACCCGAGAGCCATGAAGAAGCTCTGCGCAACAGCGTTCCCTTCCGCGAGGTTCATATTCATGCCCTGGTGCGGGACGCTGACAAACAGAAGATGTCGAAAACCAAGGGCAATGTGCTCGACCCGATCGAGGTGATCGAAAAGTACGGCACGGATGCCACGCGTTTCACGTTGGCCGCCATGGCGGCGCCCGGCACCGATATCGCCTTCAACCCCAGCCGCACGGAAGGTTACCGCAACTTCGCCAACAAGATCTGGAATGCAGCCCGCTTCATGTTCATGAACATGGACCGTTTGGGTGTGGCGCGGGCGGCCTGCCCTGAGCCTGCCGAAGGGCCCTCGTCCGCGATTGCCAGGGGACCAGGCGTCGCAGGGTTCCGAGCAGAAACCCTCGAAGACCGCTGGATCCTGTCCCGCTTCAACGGCGTCGCCGCGTACGTGAATGAAGCGCTCGAGGACTACCGCTTCCACGAGGCCGCCAACCGTATCTACGACTTCTTCTGGGGTGAATTTTGCGATTGGTATATCGAACTGATCAAGCCCCGGCTCATAGTCGAAGACGGTGCGGACAAGAATGCGGCTCAGATCGCATGCAACAATTTGGTAACCCTTTTCGACGCCTCCCTCCGCCTGCTGCATCCGGTGATGCCATTTATCACGGAAGAAATCTGGCACGCGATCTACGACGGCCAGCCGCCTTTGAAGTCGATCGCTCTGGCCGCGTTCCCGCAGGCCGACCCGAAACAGGTCGACCTCAAATCCGAAATGCACATGGCCGTGCTGCAAGACTTGATTGTCAGCGTGCGCAACCTGCGGGCGGAGTTGAAGGTCGAGCCCAAAGTGAAGACGCCGATTCAGGTGTACGCGCACGAGCCGGAGATGCGCACTCTGATCGAGCAAAACCGTGGCGCCATCGAAAACGACCGGCAAGCGAATGTGGAATCCATTGCGTTCGTCGAAGCTTCGCTGGCGAAACTGCCCGGCGCAAGGCATACGGCGCGTTTCGATGTGCACTTGATATACGAACAGAAGATCGACGTTGCCGCCGAGTGCGCGCGTTTGAAGAAGGAACTGGAGAAGTTCGAGAAGGACGTTGCCAATGCGCAGCGCCAGCTAGGCAACGAAAACTTCCTGGCGAAAGCGCCCGCCAGCGTGGTCGAAGGTCTTCGCAAACAGAAGCACGAGAACGAGGGCCTGATCGAAAAAACGAGAAGCAAGATGCGTGAGTTGGGCTGTACCTGAACCCCGATTGAAGTACGGATCGACCCGGTTGGACAAATATAATTGCGAGCTGATAGTTGACAGCTGAAAGCTGAGAGCTGACCTTGGACTGGAACAGCCGCCGCATCACGGCGATTCTTGAGAACGCGCTGCTCGAAGACCGGGCCACGCGCGACGCGACCAGTTACGCCTGCGTCGAGCCCAATCAGAGAGCCACCGGCATCGTGTTCGCCAAGCAGGATTGCGTGCTCGCCGGCGTGGGCGTGATTCCAGCCATCCTCGACGTGTTCGCCGCGCTCGACGGTGCTGTCATCTCGCACTATGAGGTGACCAGCCATCCGGAAATTTTCGATGGCGTCCGCCTGCACAACGGCCAGTCCATCGCCGTCATCCGGCACAACGCGCGCGTGCTGCTTTCCTGCGAGCGTGTGATTTTGAACTTCCTGCAGCGCATGAGCGGCGTCGCCACCCTCACACGCCAGTTTGTTGAGGCCGTGAGCGGGACCAAGGCCCGTATTCTCGACACGCGCAAGACCGTGCCTGGTTTGCGACTCATGGACAAGTACGGCGTCCGCTGCGGCGGCGGTCAGAACCATCGGCTCGATTTGTCCGATGGCGTGCTCATCAAGAACAATCACATCGCGCTGGCGGGCGGCATCGTGCCGGCACTCGAACGGGCCCATCACAACCGCCGCGGAGCGCAGCCGATCGAAATCGAAGTGCGCACCCTGGCCGAGATGGAGCAGGCCCTGGCTCACGGCGCGGAGGCCCTGCTGCTGGACGGCATGTCCGTCGAAGATGTCCGCAAGGCCGTGGAGTATTGCTCTCACCGCGAGAAGCGAATCCCGGTCGAATGCGCTGGAGGGATCAGGCTGGACAATGTACGCGCCTATGCCGAGACTGGCGTTGACTTCATCTCGGTCGGCGCGCTCACACACTTCGCCACCGCCGTCGACATGAACCTGCGCATCGAGCAGGCGTAAGAAGACCTTCGTCAGTCGTCGCCGAAAGCTAAAAGCGTGCAGCCAGTCGACGCAACGCTTCCTTCCAGATGCCGCTTTAATGAATCAAGTTGGCGCTTCCCAACTTCCTTGCCCCGCAATCGTTATAATCCCCTCATCGCAAGGGTCGCTCCAATTCGCAAACGCGCCGCGAAGCGCGCGGTTTCCCCGGCGCAGAAAACCGATGTGCGCCTGGGACGTATCGTGCGCGTGCTTATGGATCATGCGATGGTCATGGTGAGCGGCACCAAGATTGGGGAAGAGATTGGCACTGGGCGATCCGAGGTCTGGCGCCTGATTCAGCAGTTGCGGTCGCTGGGCGTCGAGGTCGAAGGTCATCCGGCGACGGGTTACAGGCTTCGCTCGGTTCCCGACTTGCTGCTTGCCGATGTGGTGGCGCCGCTCGTGAAAGGAACGCTGTTCTCCCAGATTCAGCACTACTACAAAATCGGGTCGACGAATGAGGCCGCGATGGAAGCGGCCGCGGCCGGCGCTCCGGAGGGAAGTGTTTTCCTGGCCGAGGAGCAGACTGCGGGGAAGGGACGCGGCGGGAATCAATGGCACTCGGCGCGCTCGTCGGGGATTTACTGTTCGGTGGTGCTGCGTCCGAACCTGCCGCCGTCCGAGGCGCTGGTGCTTTCGCTGGCGACGGGGTTGGCCGTGCATTCGGCGATTCGGGCGATCGACTCGCGAATGGCTCCAGACCTCAAGTGGCCGAATGATGTGCTGCTCGACGGCAAGAAGTTCTGTGGCATTCTCACCGAAATGAATGCGGAAGCAACGCGCGTGCGCCACATCGTGATCGGGATCGGCATCAATGTAAACCAGCAGAAGTTTCCGGAGGATCTCCGCGAAAGCGCGACCTCGCTTCTGCTGGCTTCGGGCTCGGAGTGGTCGCGCGTGGAACTGACGGCGGCTTTGCTAAAATCGCTCGACCGCGAGTATCGCGATCTGCTGGAAGGGCCCGACGCGCACGATAAGGTTCTGCGCCGCTTCAGCGATGCGTCCACATGCGTTCGCGGCCGCAAAGTGCGCATCGAGGAGAACGGCGGCTTCGAGGGTGTGACCGAAGGATTGGATGCGCGCGGGTTTTTGTTGGTGCGCTCCGGGGACCGGATACGGACAGTGTTGAGCGGAACGGTGCGACCGTTACGAGGATGATCGCGGATCGTGTTTCTTCTCTATGTGCTGCGGCTTATGGCGGAAAATCCTGGAACGCAGAGGACGCAGATAAAATCCGCGAAGGGCGCGGAGAGCGGCCGCACTGCGCCCACGATGAACTACGGCAAGCCAACGACTAAAGACTAACTTCATGCTGCTGGTCATCGACGTAGGCAACACGAACACGGTGCTAGGCGTCTTCGCGCGCGTCGCGAAAGTGCACCCTGGTGAGGATGCGACCACGCCTGCGCGGTATGAGCGCCTGGTAGCGCAGTGGCGCGTATCGACCATCTGGAACCATACGGTCGACGAATACGGCGTTCTGTTTCGCAGCCTGTTCGCGATGGACGACCTCGACGCGTCCGGAATTCACGGAATCATCATCTCGTCGGTGGTGCCTCCGCTCGACTCCACGCTGCGCCAGGTGTGCGAACGCTATTTCAAGTTGAAACCTCTGTTTGTCGAGCCGGGCGTAAAGACCGGCATGCCGGTGCACTACGAAAATCCCTCCGAAGTTGGCGCAGATCGCATCGTGAACGGGGTTGCGGCTTTTGAAAAATATGGCGGCCCATGCGTGGTCGTTGACTTCGGAACCGCCACCACGTTCGATTGCGTGTCGGCGAAGGGCGAGTACCTGGGTGGGGTGATCTGTCCGGGCATCGGAATTTCCGCGGACGCGCTTTTTCAGCGCACCGCCCGCTTGCCGCGCGTCGACATCCGCAAGCCGGCCCGCGTCATCGGCAGCACCACGGTCGGGAGCCTGCAGTCGGGGCTCTACTACGGCTACCTCGGGCTGGTCGACGGGATCCTCGAGGAACTTCTCCGCGAGTTGGGGAAAGATTCGAAAGTGATCGCGACCGGCGGCTTGGGGTCGATGATCGGTACGGCGTCGAAGTACATCAAGACTATCGACGATCATTTGACGCTCGAAGGCTTGCGCATCATCTGGGAGCGCAACTCGGGCGGCAAGCCTGATTCCAGGACGAAGACTCCCAAGCCAAGCGAGTCGAGTAAGGCTTCCGCCAGCGCAAAGTCTCGAACGTCCTCTCATTAGCGCTCGTGGATAACTACTTCAACTACTTTACCGAGATCGAAGAGCATTTTCAGCGGCGGCGCGGCGGAATTCTGCTGCTGTCGACGCTGGACTGGGCGCTGATCGAGACCTGGAAAGACGCGGGCATTCCGCTGGAAGCGGCGCTGCGCGGCATCGATGCGGCCTTCGACCGCTACCAGGAACGCCCCTCGAAATCGCGCAAGGTGAACAGTCTCGCCTATTGTGCGCAGGAAGTGCTGACCGCCGCCGAAGACATGAAAGAAGCGGTCGTGGGCGCGGCTGGCGATCAAACTGGCGCAGCCGAGCCGGGAAGCCCAGTTCGCGGATTTGATCCGGAAGAGATCGCAAGCTTTCTCCGCAAAAACGCCGAGCGGCTGGAGCAGGCGAAGTTACCAGCGGGAAACGGAGTCTCTCCAGAGACTCTGGTGCGCGAGTCCGCGGCAACCCTCCGCAAGCTTGCCGACGAGGTTACCGCGAGCCAGTCTCTACGTCTCGAAGACATCGAGCGCAGGCTGACGGTGCTGGAAGAAAAACTTCTGGCGGCTTTGCTGACAGCCACCCCGGATGCGGACCTGGTCAATATTCGAGCCCAGGCCGACCGGGAGCTCGCCCCCTACCGCAGCAAGATGCCCGGAGCGCAGATCGACCAACTGCTGAGGCAGTACATCCACAAACGGCTACTCGAAAGATACGGCTTGCCGCGGCTCAGCCTGTTCTACATGTAACGTAGCGAAAACTTCCGGTGCTTGACGGTGTATCCCCCTCCCCTCTTGTCTTTTGGAATCATCGAGTTCCGCGTGAGACGAAGGCAAAATCTAACATTTCAAAGAATTTAAAGGCAAAATATTCCGGACAAAAGACTTAGGCCGGAACACTTTGCCTTGCGGCCGATAAATCCGCAGTGTCGCTTATAGCGGAAGGGGAATTGGGCGGGATAGGACTCGGATCACATGAGCGTGTGATGTATTTGCGCTGACCATAAGTGCTGAAGGTCGGCGATAAGCTTTTGAAAATGGGCGGCCCCCGAAAGGGGGCCAGGCCCAAAACTAGCGTGCCTTCGCAGCGCCACGTGGGGTCAGAAACGCGAGGACAGCGGCTACGAGAAATAACGCGAGAACGTCGCCCCAGAGGTGCCCGATGTGCTCAGGGTTGGCCAGAGCCTGGGCTCCCATGATTGCAGCGTGCACCACGCTGGACCACACCGTGAACCAGATGAGGCTCAAATTGGCGAGCGGGTCGCGGCTGGCAATCAGCAGAAAAATTCCCAAGGTCGCATAAACACCCAGAATCATCTGCAGGTAATGCGGAGTGTGGGCACCCATATGCCACGACCAGCCCGACGGCCAAACCTGGGTGAGCGCGTAAATTCCGAAGATAAACGTCACCCCGATCAGCCTCAGAGCAATGCGCAGATACTTGAGATCGGCCTCTGCGACGGTTTTTCCTGTCAGACCGATAGGTTCGAAATGGTCGGTGATCTTGGCTTGCGTCAGTGACATAGTGCCTCCTTCAAAGTTCGCGCTTTAGATCGAGTGGCGTCCGGTGAACTCGCGACTCGTTGATCGATTGCGCTTGATCCAGAGACTAGAACCTGAAGGGGCCTGGGACAAGATGGCAGATATGACATTGTACATAGGTGATTACGCCATTGGTGAAATGCTCTTCCCGAGAAGGGTAAGTCCGGATACGGGGGGGCCAAATGTAGCGCGGCCTGCACGATTGCAGTCGCCGAGGATCAAGGGGGATGAGGCCAGCGCAACGGCGGATTCTTCGCTCACGCTTCCCGGGGTGAGAATCGCAAAAATCCTATGGTCCGGTGCGGGTGGAAATTGCATCCGATCAGTAGAGGATGTCTGTATGCCGGCACCGCGCTGGCTGGCGCGATTTAACTTGCACGTAACGAATCGGATTCTTGGTCCCTTGGCTGTTCGCATGCCGGGGATGGGAGTGGTTGTGCATGTTGGGCGGAAGACGCAGCGAGTGTATCGAACGCCGGTGATCGTGTTTCAGCAAGGCAATCGGTTCGTGATCGCGCTCACCTATGGGCGCGAGTCGGAATGGGTTCGGAACGTAGTGGCGCGGGGTGGATGCGAACTTGAGACTCGAGGACACACGCTGCAGCTAACTGCACCCTATCTTTATCGTGACCAGAAGCGGCGGGCTGTGCCCGCGATCGTTCGGCTTATGCTGGGGCTTCTCAACGTTTCGGACTTTTTGGAACTGACTGTCCGGGAAACCGGGGTTTCAACTGATCATGGCGAGGAAAGCGGCCAACAAAACGCAAGACGAAGGTCAGCCTGAAGTCCTGAAAGGCTGGAAAGCGATTGCGGAATTCCTGGGGGAGCCGGTGTCGGTGGCGCAGCGCTGGGAGTCGGAAGGAATGCCCGTGTCACGCGCAGGACGGTCGGTTACGAGCACTCCGGAGGAGCTGAATGCATGGCTGGGGCGGGTGACGGATAAGCCGGTGCACATTGTTACGACCGAGACCGATTTGGCCTCGGAGTTGAAGCGCGGGATCGCGTTCGCCAAGCAAAGCAAGAAAGCAGCGGGCTGAAGTACGGGCTTCGAAAAGCATTAGAATATCGCTGCCATTCGCCAAACCAATCATTCATGTGAGGAGACTGATGCAGAGGCCTCTTGTCCTTACCTTCGCCATCATGACTGTGTTGTTTTCAGTTAGCAGCGGTGATGCGCAGAACTTTCACAACGCGCCTGATTCCGCGAAAGAACTGAAGAATCCGTACGAGGGAATAGTCGCGGAAGCGGAAGCAGGCAAGCCTCTATTTCATTTGAAGTGCGCACGCTGTCATGGGGAAACGGGGTTGGGATCGGGAAACATTCCGGCTTTGCGGGCAGATGATATCCGGAAGGCGACGCCGGGAGAGGTGTTCTGGTTTATCACCAAGGGTGATCCGAAGCGGGAGATGCCGTCGTGGGCGAAGCTGCCGGCTGATCAGCGGTGGAAGATCGTCAACTATGTGAAGAGCGACTATCTCCAGAAGGGCGCGAAGTTGCCGGCTGCCGCTCCGGCGATGGCATCTACATTGACGCTTCCCGCGCCCAAGCCTCCCTTCACGGATTTTCGTTACGAGTCGCCGGGGACGCTGCGCAGGATTTCGGTTTCAGACCTTCCGCAACCCTACAGCACGAAATCGAGCGACAACGGTCCGGATCTGGTGGCGCGGCCAAGGGACGCATGGCCTAAGGCTCCAGCCGGATTCAAGGTGGATTTGTACGCAGCGGGACTCGAAAATCCGCGCCTGCTGCGGACGGCGCCGAACGGGGATGTCTTCCTCGCAGAAAGTGATGCGGGGCGCATCCGGGTGTTTCGCGGGATGGATAGTGATGGCAAGCCGCAGCAGATGCGGGTTTTCGCCACGGGAATGAAGCGCCCTTATGGCATCGCGTTTTATCCCCCGGGACCGGAGCCGCAGTGGATTTATATCGGGTGTGAGAACGAGGTGGTGCGGTTGCCGTATAAGAACGGGGACATGGCGGCTACCGGAAAGCCGGACCATCTGGTTGATTTGCCGACGAAGGGACACTGGACGCGGTCGGTGGAATTTTCACCTGACGGCAAGACGATGTTCGTGGCGGTCGGCTCGCGGTCGAATGTCGACGACCCGGATAAAACTCCTGAGGAAAAGAATCGTGCGGATATCCTGGCGTTCAATCCCGATGGCACGGGTCAACGCGTGTATGCGTATGGAATCCGGAATGCGGGTGGTGGGCTGGCGGTGAGCCCGAAGACGGGCGAACTGTGGTGCTCGGTGAATGAACGGGACGAACTGGGCGACAATCTGGTTCCTGATTACATTACTCATGTGCAGGAGGGTGGTTTTTATGGATGGCCGTGGTGGTACCTGGGGGCGCACCAGGATCCGCGGCATAAAGGGAAGCATCCGGAGTTGAAGGACAAGGCGATTGTTCCGGACGTGCTGTTGCAAGCGCATAACGCCTCGCTGGGCATCACTTTTTATGAGGGCAAGCAGTTTCCTGGGGAGTACCGGGGCGATATTTTTTCAGGACAACATGGATCGTGGAATAAGTCGGCCCGTGCCGGGTATGAGGTCATTCGCGTGCCTTTGCATCAGAGCGGGAAGGCTAGCGGAGATTATGAAGATTTTCTGACGGGGTTTGTTCTCCCGAACGGAAACGTGTGGGGGCGTCCGGTGGGAGTTACAGTAGCTGGAGATGGGTCGCTGCTGGTGAGCGATGATGGGTCGAATTCGATATGGCGGGTTAGCTACGTGGGGAAGTGAGTGGGTCGTATGTTTGTGACTTAGATAGTGTCATTTCCCAATTCTCCGGCGGTGCTCGCGGGCTCACGCCCGCCTCGCAGGGTGTCGTCCCTCCGGGACTTGCGATCGCCTTGGACTCTGACCCAGCGCTTACGCGCTGGGCTAATCTATGCCGCCGCTCCGCGGCTCTGTGCTGACGTCACGCGAATTTGCGCTCGGGATGGAAGCGATGGAACGGTTTGTGCATCACGAGCCACTGCGGCGGGTGCATGAATGTGTGTTTGGTGTGGTGGCGCTGGAAAGTGAGCCGGTGGATCCGAGACTTTAGCGCCCTAGTGCGATTCGGAACCGGAGCGATTGGACAGAGAATACTGCGAGTCGGGTCCGGACGGCGTGGGTTGCGGATCCTCGGTTTCTGACAGAGCGCGATCAGCGGCCGGAGCAAGGCTGGCTCTCGGTTCGATGATGGAGTATTTCAGCAGGCACCAGACGGCGCGCACGCCGTCTTTCCATCCGATTTTCTTGCCTTCCTCGTAGGTGCGGCCCGAGTAGCTGATGCCGACTTCATAGACTCGCAGGCGGCGCTTCGCGATTTTGACGGTCACCTCCGGCTCGAAGCCGAAGCGGTTTTCACCTAGATTCATGGATTGGATGACTTCGCGGCGAAAGGCTTTGTAGCAGGTCTCCATATCGGTGAGGTTGAGGTCGGTGAGGGCGTTGGAAAGCAGAGTGAGAAGGCGATTTCCGACCGAATGCCAGAAATACAAGACGCGATGCGGACGGCCTCCCATGAAACGCGAGCCGTAGACCACGTCGGCCTTGCCCTGCATGAGTGGTGCCAGCAGCAGAGGATATTCGGCTGGGTCATATTCGAGATCGGCATCCTGGATAATGACGAAGTCACCGGTCGCCTCCTGAATGCCGCGACGCAGGGCGGCTCCTTTGCCCATATTGCGGGTTTGCCACAGCGCCCGGAGGGCCGGCGAATATTCCCGCTGGAGGGCCTCGAGGATTTCCCGCGATGTATCGGTAGAGCCGTCATCGACGCATAGCAGTTCGATCGCAATACCGGGATTTGCCGAGAGTACACCCTCGACCGCGCGCCGCAGGGTAGCGCGCTCGTTGTAAATCGGCATGACAACCGACAATTTCATGGATTGGGAGAGTGTTCGCTGATTCCTTTATAACGGATATGGCTTCCGTCTCCCTAGCATAGAATCAAGCCTTGGATCTCACCATCGAAAAACTCATTTATGGCGGCGATGGACTGGGCCGCCTGCCGGCCAACGAAAAAGGCCGCGGGAAAGCCGCGTTCGTGCCGTTCACGCTGCCGGGCGAAAAGGTGGACATCGCCGTGCGGGAGGAGAAGCCGGGATTCGTACGGGCTGCCGCCACCCGGATCGTCGAGCCCTCCCCGTTGAGGATTGAGGCGCAGTGCCCCTACTTCCAGCAGTGTGGTGGATGTCACTACCAACACGCGGACTATCAGGAACAGCTGAAAATCAAGGAAGACATTCTGAAGGAGAATTTGCGGCGGCTGGCCAAGATGGAATTGCCGGCCGGGCTGAAGGTCCACCCTTCGCCACCGTGGAACTATCGCAACCGCACGCGGTTGCAGGTACGCGTGGATTCAGGGTTCACGCTGGGGTATTTCAAGGGTTCGTCGCACGTGCTGATGGCCGTGGAGAGCTGCCCGATTAGTTCGCGCTTGCTGAATCGAGCGTTTGAGGTGTTGTGGAGGCTGGGCCGCGACCGCAAGGTTCCGGAAGAACTGCGCGAGATCGAGCTGTTTGCGAATGAAGATGACACCCAGCTGCAGGTTGAGTTGTACGCCGATCCGCACTCAGACAAGGCACGCCGGACACAAGCGTCGCAGGATTTTGCGGAGCTGTTGCGGGGTGAGATGCCCGAGGTGGTCAGCGCTTATGTGTTCGCGCAGACCACTGGAGTGGCGCGCGGGGAACAGTGGCACGTTACCGAGCAGGCCGACTGGACGTTGCGACCGGGTGAATTTCGTTACCGCACGAAGGCGGGGGCGCTGCGCGTGAGTGGAGGATCATTTTTCCAAGTGAACCGCTTTCTCATCGATGAACTGGTGGGGATCGTCGCGGGCGGGCGCTCCGGCGAGGTCGCACTCGACCTCTATGCGGGCGTTGGGCTGTTCAGCATGGCACTGGCGGTGTCGTTTGGTCACATCGTGGCGGTTGAGTCGTCACAAGGTTCGGCGGTCGACCTCAAATACAATTCTCCCCGGAACGTGAAGGCGGTGCGGTCGACAGTCGACGCTTATCTGGCCGGCCGGGGCGCGAAGTTGCGACCTGACCTGGTTGTGGCGGATCCGCCGCGGGCAGGGCTGGGGGAGCGTGTTGCTCGCAGTCTTGCGCAGATCAGCGCGCCCCGACTGACCTATGTATCTTGCGATCCGGCAACACTGGCCCGCGACCTTGTTGCATTGACGGGCGCGGGTTATCGAGTGGAGCAGGTGCATCTGATCGATCTGTTTCCGCAGACTTATCACATTGAGAGTGTCGTCGAGCTAGTCCGATAGCCTTCCGTTCCCGATCGGGAAGATGTGTCGCCCGCGAAGGCAATCTCGTTTTTCGCTCAAGTCTGCGAAGTACCGCGCCGGCCGATGCTGTGGGCAGCCCTCGCCTATGGCGCCGGGATTGTCTGCGGCGTGCATGCGTGGCGCCCACCGTTTTGGTGGGTGGTGGCGACGGTGTCGTTTCTCTTAGCCGGACTGTATTTCGCGCGCCGGCGCTGGTGGCTGGCATTTCCTCTCGCATTACTCGCACTGTTTGCGGTAGGGGCGCTGACGATTCAGGTGCAACCACCGGTCGTGACAGATGATCGGCTGTCGGCTTTTGCGGGCGGTGAGGAGGTATTCGTTACCGCGCACGTAACACGGGGTGGAGAGATTCGACAGGGGCCGTCGGGCGAGTTGCATCAATCGATTGATGTCGAAATCGAAGAGGTGGCTAAAGACGATCAGAGGGAGGCGGTCCACGGCGGGCTGAGGCTCGGAATCTACGCGAAGGAGTCGGAGTATGGCGAAGGAGCCCAGCCTGCGATGCGCGAGCTTCATTACGGAGACCGTTTGCGCTTCGCGGCGAAGTTGCGGGCGCCGCGCAATTTCGGTAACCCAGGCGCCTTTGACTATCGCGGGTATCTCGCCGACCACGGGATCGTCATGTTGGCATCGACCAAGAACTCCAAAGTGGAGATCTTGCCCGGCTTTGTGGGAAGCCGATGGCAGTGGTGGCGCGAGCAAGTGCATCGCAGCATCGTCAGTAAAATTCATGAGCTGTGGTCCGCAGACGACGCGGCGTTGATGGACGCGGCAGTAGTGGGGGAGAGCGCTTTCCTGACGCCGACCACGAAAGCTCGATTTTCAGCGGTCGGGCACGTATCACATCCTGGTGGTTTCCGGGATGAACGTCAGCATCCTGGCGTTTGTGGTTTTCTGGACGATGCGGCGATTGCGGTTCAGCGACTTTGCGGCCAGCGGGTTGACCGTAGTTCTGTGCGCGGCGTATGCGTTCGTGACCGATGTGGGCCCTCCGGTGTGGCGTGCCGTGTTGATGCTTAGTGTGTACCTCGTCGTGCGGTTGTTTTATCGCGAACGATCGATGCTGAATGCGCTGGGCGTGGCAGCTTTGGTGGTGATGGTGGTCGACCCCAGGGCGCTCCTTGGGACCAAGCTTTCAGCTCACATTTCTGGCGGTGTTCATCCTTGCCGCGATCGCTGTGCCGGTTCTGGAACGAACTTCGCAACCCTACCTGCAAGGACTGCGGCATCTGGATTCGACCGATTTCGACCGCACGCTCCCGCCACGGGTGGCGCAGATGCGGCTCGATTTGCGACTGATTGCGGGACGGCTGGCCCCGATCGCAGGTCCGACGTGCGGCCCACTTCGGCGCGAGGGTAATGGCCCGTTGTGCGTTAGAGACGTACGAAGTCCTCTGCGTCTCGGTACTGATGCAATTGTGCCTCGCCCTGCCGATGGTCTATTACTTTCACCGTGCGACCGTGCTGGGGATAGTCGCGAACTCACTGGCGGTGCCGCTGACGGGGATCCTGATGCCGGCGGCTGTACTGGCCGTCTGCGCTCAGTTACGTGTGGTTGCCTCTCGCAAAACTGTCGGCAGTATCTGCCACGTGGGCTCTGCATGGAATCACCGGCACGGTGCGTAGCCTGGGCGGTTTGCGTATTGCGGACCATCGAGTCGCGATGCCTGAGCCACTGACGATCATGATTGCGGTGTGTGCATTGGCGTTGGCCATGGTATTGGCGTGGAAGCGGCGCCCGCTGGTTCTGGCCGGTCTCGCAGTCCTTGCTGCGGCTGGTCTGTGGGTGAGTGCGGCCGCTCCCGAACCCCACATTCGTCGCGGAGTCATCGAACTGACCGCCATCGACGTCGGCCAGGGAGATTCTCTCCTGGTGGTCACGCCGGAGGGAAGAACTCTGCTGGTGGACGCGGGCGGTGCGGTGGGAGGACTGCAGTCCGAGTTCGACTATGGTGAGAACGTGGTTTCGCCCTATCTGTGGGAACGACGAATATCGCACCTCGATGTAGTTGCACTGACCCACGGCCACTCCGACCACATTGGCGGTATGCACTCTGTGCTGAACAATTTCCGGCCGCGCGAGCTGTGGATAGGCGCCGTTCCCGATACTCCGACCATCCGGGCTCTTCTGAACTACGCCGCGAGTCTGGGGATTCGCGTGCTTCGGCGAAACGATGGAGAATCCTTTGAATTCGGCGGTATGCAAGTGAGCGTGCTTTCGCCCGCAGCGGGTTGGCAAACTTCCGCACAGCCACGCAACAACGATTCCCTCGTGCTGCAGCTTCGTTATCGGCAATCGAGCATTCTGCTGGAGGGTGACGCTGAAGGACGCGTGGAACAACGCATGGCTGCACTTCACAATCTCAAATCTGATCTGCTGAAAGTGGCGCACCACGGCAGCGCGACGAGCTCGACGCCGGAATTTGTAAATGCAGTTGGGCCGCGCTGGGCTGTGATCTCGGTGGGCGCGGGAAATTCTTTCGGCCACCCGCGCCGGGAGACGCTAGAACATCTGCAGAATGAAGGGGTGCGAACGTACCGGACGGACCGGCAGGGTGCGGTGACTTTTTACCTGGACGGGCAGTCGGTCACCCCACAGTTGGCGTGTCTTCGTTAAGATCGATCTCGGAAGTTTCATCCGAGTCGGGAGACTGCCGGTAGTCCTCGATCATGGCGCGGGCTCGATCGGCGTCTTCCTCGCGAACCAGGATGACCATGCCGCCCACTCCGGGAAACATATCCTGGACGGCGTCCACGGAAGTCAGGTCGGAGTCGATGCCGGCGGAGTCGAGAAGTCCCTTCACAACCATCGCTTCGGATTCCTGCTCGCTGTCGAATACCTTGACAAGTTTCTCATTCGGATCAGGAACTCGACCAGCTGGGGGATTGGAGCTTTCCGGCATATGCCCTCCACGGCAAAATTCGGGGTTCGACCACGGTCCATCGGGCGTTTCCGCCAAGAAGGATTGTAAACCTATCCGCAGAGGTTTACGGCGAGGCATTAAGAAACAATAAGTTGCATGCCTACAGCGAAAATCGGCCGCTGCCCCCACCTTGGGGGAGTTGCTTTCGGGCCGGAATGCCCCGAAAATGGGCAGAACAGGGGTGAGGCCGCCGGCGCGTGTTGCCACCCAAGGCACGCGGTGCTGGGCTGGGCAATCTCAGCGGGCTCCCTGACGAGGGCCGTATGGAAGATTCGAACGGGGGCGGGCAGCAGAGCAATCCTCAGGAAACTCAGGACGAAGCCAGAAAAATCAGGCGGCTGCAAGTCATGATCAGCATGGTCATGTCGGTGATCAGCCAGGATCCGGATCTCACCATCGAAGAAGCCTCCGAACTTTCCGCCAACGCGCGCCGCGCTGCCCTTGCCATGTTTCCAGGCAAGGAATTGGCTTTCGATATCCTCTATAAACCGCGACTGCAACGGTTGATGACAGAGCGGTTCCGGATTCAGTGAAACTTACCGTGCCGGGTTGAAGGTGCGGGTTTATCGGCGGACTACGAAAGCATGAGCACGCGATCCCTTGCCACTCGCTGCTTCCTGTTCGAAGAATACAACGTCCGGGCTTTCGGAATAAGGAAATTGACCTTCCCGCTTTTGCCGATCTAGACTCCCTCCATACGAGGAATCCCATGAAAATTTGTGTTTTCGCTCTGGTCGTTTCCCTGTTCTGCGCCTGCCCTGTATTCGCGGATGAGGGCCACCACCACGAGGAGTTGACCGAGACGCAACTGGGCACCGTGCACTTTCCGGTTTCCTGCGCAGCGACGGTGCAGAAGCCGTTCGAGCGCGGCATCGCGCTGCTGCATTCCTTCTGGTACGAGGAAGCGGAGACCGAGTTTACGGACATCGCCAAGGATGATCCCAAATGCGCCATGGCGCAGTGGGGCCTGGCGATGAGCCAGTGGCACCAGCTCTGGAACCGTCCAGATGCCGCCACCACGAAGAAAGCGCGCGCGGAGATCAAGAAGGCGCGATCGCTGAAGCCTGCGACAGAGCGCGAGCGGGACTACATCGCCGCCATGAAGGCATTCTACGGAAGCAAGGGCGACTTCTACGCGCGCGCCAATGCTTACTCGAAGGCGATGGAGAAGGTCCACCAGAAGAATCCGGACGACCACGAAGCCGCCGTTTTCTATGCGCTGTCAATCCTGGCGGCGGATCAAGGGAACGATCCGACGTTCGCGAATGAGAAGAAAGCGGCGGCGATTCTCGAGAAACTGTTTGCCACCGAGCCCGATCATCCGGGCGTTGCGCACTACCTGATCCATGCGTATGACCGGCCGCAGCTTGCCGAACTGGGGCTGCCGGCTGCGCGACGCTACGCGCAAGTTGCGCCCGCGGCGCCGCACGCGCTGCACATGCCATCGCACATCTTTGCCCGTGTCGGCCTGTGGCAGGACGACATCACTTCGAACCTGGCTTCCGTGGCAGCCACGCGCAAGACAGCTGCCATGCACATGGGAGGCGAGGGACATCAGTTTCACGCCATGGACTTCCTGTTCTATGCCTACCTGCAGAGCGGGCGCGACGCGGAGGCCAAGGCCCTGATCGACGAAGTGAAAGCCATGCCTGACACCGTCCACAATATGTATGGGACCGACTACAACCCGCGCTCTGCCACGCTTGTGTATTTCACAGCGCTGTATCCCGTCGAGATGCGTCATTGGCAGGAGGCGGCTGCGTTGACAGCGACGGGCGCGGCGCGTCCAGAGGATGACTACATTACGTACTGGGCGCATGCGTTGGGCGCAGCGCATCTCGGAATTGCGGACCAGGCACGCAAGGACGCTGAACAGATCGACGCGATTCACACGAAACTTTTAGCGGCGAAGAAAAAAGAGTTTGCTGAAACGGTCGACAAGGCTCACCAACAGGTGCTCGCGTGGGCGTTGGTCGCGGGAGGCAAGCACGATGAGGCACTGGCGATCTTAAAACCCCTGGCCGACAAGGAAGATTCCCTGGGCGACGAGCCGCAGGGAATTCCCACACGAGAGATGGTTGCCGAAGTCCTGATGATGGCCAAGCGCCCCGAGCAGGCACTGGCTGAGTACGAGACAGATTTGAAATTCAATCCCAACCGGTTCAACGGGCTCTACGGAGCGGCGCAGGCGGCAGAAGCGGCGGGCAAGCAGGAGAAGGCAGCGCAGTACTACGGCGAATTGGTGAAGGTCTGTGCGGGCGGGAGCTCGGAGCGTCCGGAGTTGAGTCGGGCGAAGGGGTTAGTGGCCGAGAAGTAAAAGTAAGAACGAATGTCAGTGACCGAAATATGGACGTTTCAATAGTGGCGATCGGCAACCTGATACCGAAGAGCCTGAACTGGCCGAAAGAGCCTGAATTCCTCGCCGAGATGGCCGGGTGGTCCGTCGACTACGACACCCCGTAGCAGATAGACTTCCGAATTTCCACAGTTTTTTTCTGATCCGGAGGCACTTTTCGGCTGCTCCGCATCGTCTACATAAGGAACACCTCTCCTGTACCAACTAGTCTGAGGGGCGACCGCCCTCGGTACTCATTGATAAGGCAGAAACATCAACTCAAAAGGAGATAAGCAAGCATGAGTACGAAGCCAACGTTCGAACAAGCGCAATTACATCTTCAGGTTTACGATCAGCGCCGTGAGGCGAAGCTTCGCCAGGCACGTGACTGGTTTTTTAAAAACTATCATGTGACAAGTCTCGACGATGCCATGCGGATTGCTCCCATGGGGTCGGAGACTGGTGCGTTCGCCAGTATGGTCATGAGTTATTGGGAACAAGCCTGTGCTCTGCTCAACTATGACCTGCTTCATGAGGACTTGTTCTTCGAAACTAGCGGGGAGTTCTTCGGTGTTTGGGAAATGGTCAAACCGGTGGTCCCTGCGTTCCGAGAACGTTTCGTGGCCAAGACGTTCTGCGGCAACCTGGAAAAAGCCGCGCAACGTTATGAGAAATGGATCGAAAGCCGCTCGCCAGGTCACATCGCGGCCATGCGCGAGTTCATGAAACAGATGCGCGCGCAAATGGCGAAAGCAGCGTAACAACCGAGCGAATGCCCGTCCTCGTCTCTTCGTTTGTTGGAGGGGCGGGGACTTCTAAAACTGTCGTGGTTGTCTGAAACTGGCGTAAGCAGGCCAATCCACTCAGAAGCGGGTCACGGGCAGACCTAGTGCCGCTCCACGCGCTGCAAGCGGAACAGCAGCGTCCCCCAGGTCAATTTGGCACGCATCTGCACCGGCATGTGGGTCGCATCGTCGGTGAACCAGGTCCAGATCCTGCCTCTTCCCTTCAGCGTGCCCGACGTTGCTTCGGCCGAAACGCGAATTGTCTGGTAGGTGCCGGCGGGGACTTTGATTTTGTCTTTGCCCTCTACGCGCGCGGTCACTTCGGCCGTCTTGCCGCCGTCATTCACCGGGAACGTGTAGGAGTTGCCGAGCTGCAGTGGCAAGGACGACAGGTAATAAAAGCCGGTGACGACGTCAGTCACGCAGGGCGGGATGTCGTTCTCCAGATACTTTGTTTCGCTGGTCTTCAGATTCGTCTCGTGCAGGACGCTCTTGCGCTTGGGATAATCATAAGTGACCTTGGTCTCGCGTTTGCGCGACCCTTCTTCGATGTGCTTGAAGACGCTATTCGAGCAAAACGTCTTGGAGTCAAAGAGCGCTTCGAAGCGATCATGGACGCCATAAAGCACGTTGGCCATGCCTGCGGAATCTGCGATAGCCGTGACTCTGCGCTCGCTCCCCACGGGTTCAATCTTCACCGTTGATGTGCCGGCGGTGAACAAATGCCATTCTGCGGTGTAGACGTAGGCTTGTCCGTCGGGGAAGCGGTAGGTCGGCGGCGGTGACAGAATTTGAGCCGAAGGTCCAATCGTCACGATGGAACCTTGATCAACTGCGGATGCCGAGAAAGTCAACGCAAGACACCAGCAGCAGAGGCGGATCCATCGAAATACGGGTGAAGGTGCGCGGGCGGGTTGGGAGAATCGTTGAATCAAAGGCGTGCTGCGCACCCTGTGGAGCCGCTGCAGGTTCGATGCAAACGGCTATCGTGAGGCCCACAATAATTTAACCACGAGGGCAGCCAGCAAAGCCGTCGTGCCCAATACGGCATTGTACTCGCGATGCTGCCAGTACAGAGGGCGCGAAAAGCTTCCTCCGCCGTCTCCAAAAGCGGTGAGGCGGGGCAGGAGCCGCGGGACATTGCGAGCATACTCGTCAAAATTTGGAAACGCCGAACGCAGGTACGATTCTTCGGCGCGAATCACCGGAAGATAAATCGCGGCGAACATGATAACCATCACGGCCAAAACCCAAAGGCTCCGCGCCGCGATCGCGAAACCCACGACCATGATCAGCGACCCCAGATACAGCGGATTGCGGGTATAAGCGTAGGGGCCGGAGGTTGTAAGTTCCTCGTTCTTTTTTACGTGACCGGAAGCGTGCGCGCGCAAGAGAATTCCGGGAAGCGTCACGAGGGTGCCGATCACCAGAGACGTCCAGCTGGGCCGCGCGATCCACAAGTAAAACGCAGCGAAGGCGAATCCAAGAGGTACACGGATGCGGCGGGCTATGCGGGACCACTCAGCCATGGGCACCTTCGCGCAGCTTCAGGGCAGCATCGATGACCTGGTCGGCGGTGATGGCCATTAAACCGGGGTCCGGTTCGGTCCGATGCGATAGCGTGGTCGGACTGTCCGGGTGACGCAGCACGACGCTCCTCGTCCGGAAAGGGCCATTGCGTGCGGGATCGGTAGGACCGAAAAGGGCCACGACCGGAACCCGCAGCGCGGCCGCCAGGTGCAGGGGGCCCGTGTCACCGCCGATGAAGAGCCGTGCGCGCCGGGTGAGCGCGACCAACTCACCGATCGAGAACGATAAAGCGCGCGCGCTCCCGCCACTGGCCGCTTCCGCAATTCTGGCCAGCCGTTCTTCCCCCGGTCCAAAATTGATGAATGATGGAATTCCCTTGCGCGCCAGCGCCTGCGCGACGGCGCCATAGCGTTCCGCGGGCCACTGTTTCGCGCCCCATCCGGCGCCAGGATTGAGAATCACGAAGTTGTGCAGATCCAGCTCGCGCAGACGCTTCTCGACGAACTGCTCGGCAACCGGGTCAAATGGCAAGGATCGCATCCGGGATTGGACGACCTTCGCCGATGACCGATTGCGCGATCTCTGCGTATTGCTCGATCACGTGGGAACGCCGCGTGAGGTTTTTGCGCGTGTACCACAAGCTGGCGACACTCTCACGCGGCTGGATTGCACCGTAAATCGAGGGTGCGCCCGACCAGCGCGCCAGAATCGCCGACCGCGCAGCACCCTGCAGATCGATGACAATCTGGTATTGCCGGCAGCGCAGATCGCTCAAACTTGCCGCGATCCTCTCCCAGGTCTGAGTCGACAACAGGGACGATCGCCACTGCTTCAGCTTGACGGAATGAATCGCATCTACCAGGGGCCGCTCGGGAGATCGCTTTCCGGCGCGTGGAGTGGAAATGGCACACAACAACTCCGCCCAGCGTTCTTCGATCAGCCATCCAATGGTCGCGTCTGGAAATGCCTGCCGCAACATCACGGCAGCCGGAAGCCCATGAATCACGTCGCCCATGGAACTGAGCCGCACGATGAGAATCCGTTGAGGGCTGGTCGACTGCATTGAGTCAGAGGCGGCCATGGCGTGGGTCAGGACTTCTTCGGCGTGAGCCGGGTGCGGATGATTTCGCTGGCGGAGTGGTTCTTGGGATCGCCGACGATGGCTACGCGTCCCCCGTATTCGCGAACCGCATCGCCTTCCGGGACGCTGGCTTCGGTATAGTCGGTGCCTTTCGCATGCACGTCGGGATGAAGTTCGCGAATGATGGCGCGAACGTCGCGCTCCGGGAAGATTACAACGGCATCGACGTCGGCGAGCGCCGCCAGGATTTCGGCGCGTTCCTCAGCAGGCATCAGGGGGCGGTGTTCGCCTTTCAGGGCGCGCACCGAATCATCGGAGTTGATGGCGACAACGAGGCGGCCCCCGAGCTCTTTAGCGGCACGAAGATAACGGATGTGTCCCACGTGTAAAAGCTCGAAACAGCCATTGGTCAGCGTGACGCGGTCTCCGGCAGCGCGCCAAGCTTCGACCTGCTTGCGCAATTCGGCGCGATTCAGAACTTTGGAATTCTTTTCGCTCAATGAGACCTGGTAGCGGGCGGCGCTTGCTCGATCGCGTGCAGTAACTCTTGCCGCGTAACCGTGGCCGTTCCGCGCTTCATGACAACAATTCCACCGGCATAATTTGCTAATTGGGCCGCTTCCTCGCTGGTGGCGCCGGCCGCGAGCGCCGCCGTAAAGGTCGCGATGACCGTGTCGCCCGCACCCGTGACGTCGGCAACTTCGTCGGAACCGAAAATCGGGATGTCAACGGGCTTGCGCCGATCGTTAAAGGCGGCCATGCCGTCGCGGCCGCGGGTGATGATCAGCGACTGCAGCTTCATGCGCGTCATCAATTGCTGACCGGCAGCGACCAGCCGGGACCAGTCCTGCCCGATCCGGATGCCAAGGCTGGCTTCAACTTCGGGCTCGTTCGGAGTCGCGGCCGTCACTCCGGAAAATTCAAGCATGCGAAAGCGCGAGTCCAAAGTAACAGGCACGCCATGCAGTCTGCCCTTGGAACGGATCGCATTCAGGATGGAAGGAGTCGCGGACCCGTAGCCGTAATCGGAGACCAGCAGCGCGTCCGAGGCGCGAACATATTCGCGGGTCGAGAGAACCAACTCGCGGACGAAGTGCGCGTTAGGCTCGGACTCCGGCTCGCGATCCACGCGCACAACCTGCTGGCGCGCGGAGTGCGTCATGCCCGCCAGAATCCGCGTCTTCGTTACGGTGATGTGGCTTTTGTCTTTCAGGATACCGCTCACCGGAATGCGCTTTTGGCGAAATGCTTTGATCAGCAGGCGGCCCGCCTCGTCATCTCCGACGATGCCGACGGGAAGAACATTGACGTCGAGGTCGGCAAGATTGTTGACGGCATTGGCGCCGCCACCGGGGACGATGGTTCGCTCGCGGTGCTTGAGGATGAGAACGGGCGCCTCGCGCGAGACGCGGGAGATTTCCCCGTACACGAATTCGTCCGCGACCAGGTCGGCCAGGGCCGTGACCGTGGTCTTCGGAAACGCGTCGAGAATCTTCTTGAGGCGATCAGCTTCTTTGGGATGCTTGGTCATCCGGCTTCAGATTCTCTCATGCCCGGTTCTTTCGTTCGCGAACGATCCGCAGCACGGTGTCGACGGCGTTAGCCGCATCCACCAGATCCATGGTTACAGGAACTACGGCGATGGGCTCCAGGGCGGAGAAAAATCCGCCAAGATTGATGGCGTCCTTCTCGGTGGTAACGAAGCCATCGGCCTCGCTCCGAGCCTTAAGTGCAATCAGCTCACGAATATCTTTTTCGGTATAGGCGTGGTGATCACGATAGACGGCTTCCGCGGCCGGTTCGATGCCCGCCTTGCGCAGCTGAAGCATGAAGCTCTGGGGACGGGCGATGCCGCAGAAGGCCACCGGACGGGCTGGGACTTTTGCCGGAGCGATGCCGCGGCGGACTCGCCATGCCAGCTTTCCATCGAGCGGGAAGTCCCCGGGTGATGCGCCCGCCGTGAGCACGACGGCGTCGGCCCGGCGCAATGATTGGCAGGACTCGCGCAAGCGGCCTGCGGGCAAAAGGCAGTCGCGGGCGTCGTCCGCACTGACGAGAACGATATCGAAATCTCGAGCAAGGGAGCGATGCTGAAAACCATCATCCAGCAAGTGGAGAAGCGGACCGAATTCGCTTTCCGCGAACACTCCCGCCTGGTAACGATCTTCCCCAACAATGACGGGCACTTCCAGACGACGGGCGATCAGAAGAGGCTCGTCGCCGAATTGGCTGGACGCACCACCGGGTTTCACCAGGAGCACGCCGCGGGATATGCGGCCGTACCCACGCGACAACACGTCGAACTCGACGCCGCGCGCTTTGAGAAGTTCCCCGAGCAGAATGACGAAAGGAGTCTTGCCCGATCCGCCGACGGAAAGATTGCCAATGCTGATGACCGGCCCTGGCAAGCGCCGAGCCCGAAAAATTCCACCGTCATAGAGCGCGTTGCGCGCGCGAACTACCAATCCGTAAGTAGTGGAGAGCAGGCTCACGATTTTCCGGCGTCCGCGGCGGCCTCAGCCGAAGAGAGCAAGTTTTCGAGTGCGGCAAGCGTCTTCTCCGTAGCCCCCGCTTGCGAGCGCAGGGTTTCAGCGGCACGGCGGCCTAGCGCCTTGCGCTCGGCATCGTTGGAAATCAATTCCATCAGCACCAGCGGCAATTCAGCCGGCCCCACGATTCTCACGGCATCATGCGTCTGGAAGAGCCAGATGATGTCGCGGAAATTATCCGTGTGGTTACCCACCACAATGGCGACGCCGTGGCGCGCGGGCTCGATGATGTTATGCCCACCCTTCGGGACCAGACTTCCCCCAACGAACGCCACATCGGCCAGACCATACACAGCCGAGAGCTCGCCGATCGTATCGAGCAGCAGCACGCCGCCGGCTAGAGGTTCCCCGCTCCACAACGAACGCCGTAAAAACTTGATGCCGAAGCTTTCCAGAAGCGCCGCTACCGGGGCAAAGCGCTCAGGATGACGAGGCGCGAGGATCATCACTGCCCGGGGATGGCTGGCCAGAATGCTTTGGAACGCCTGAAGAAGCATGCGTTCTTCTTCATCGTCGACGGTGCTCCCGCAAACCAGGATCGGCCCGGCATGGGTGGCCGCAAAGCTTTCCCGAAGATGAGCAACCAGCGCAGGAGGCAGACCCGGCTCCAATTCGAATTTCAGGTTGCCGGTGACTCCCACGCGTGCTTCTGGCGCTCCCAGATCGATGAGACGCGTGCGGTCCTGATAAGTTTGCGCCAGAAACAGATCCACGTTGCCGATGACCTTCCGCAGCCACCAGCGGATTCGCAGGTAGCCCCGGATGGAACGATCGGAAATGCGGGCATTGACCACTGCGACTGAGGCGCCGCTACGCTTCGATAAGCGCAGGAAGTTTGGCCAGAATTCGGTCTCCGCAATAACCACCAGGCGAGGGCGGAGCGCTCGCAGGTAGGGACGAATCGCAAAGCCCAGGTCCACCGGAAAATAGAAGACATTCTCGGCAGCAAAGCGCGTGCGCGCCAGCTTCTGCCCGGTATCGGTGGTGGTCGAGACCACGATACGGTAAGCCGGCCAGCGCGCCTGCATCTGCTGAATCAGCTTGCTCACCGCCAGGACCTCGCCTACGGAGACGGCATGCACCCACAGGGTAGGCTGAGACGACGGTGTGGCCAGATGCCCCGGCACGATGCCGATTCGCTCCAGAAACCCGGCCCGGTATTTCCCATGGCGCCACATCTGGTAAAGCCAATACGGCAGTCCGCATACGAGGACTACCGCCAGAAGCGCGCTATAGACGAGGTACATGGAAACGCCATTCTAAACGGGCCCTGTACTTTAGGACGATTTGACTCCGGCACGGCTTTTTCCTCTAACATATAGGAGCGCCCGCGTCCTCGATGTTTTCCCCGGGAGGACAGTTATGCCCATTACAATTCGCCGCAAGCGTCATCTGCGTAATCAGATGTTGACGCTCATCCTGTTGTCGGTGCTGGCGGGGCTGATTGGCGGAACTCTGGTTGGAGTTGCCACTGGCCATCACTCCTCGTCGCAGACAACTTCCGGTTCGACGTCGTAAGTGGCATCCGGATCCTGCCCGCACAGTTATAATCACGGCATGCAGCAGTATTATGGTGATCTAAAGCGCAGATTGCGCTCAGGCGTCGTGCTGGCGGGCGTGTTATTTCTGGCGAGTATTGGCGTCCTGGTTGCGAAAGATTTCGTTAAGCCTTCTGCCAAGCCAGCCGCGACTTATCCCCTCCATGACCAGCATTCCGATGAAAATGTGGCAGCGGGTGTCGATCCTTATGACGACCCGGAAAAGGCGCAGATCTTCAATGTGAAGTGGGCAGAACAAGGATTCCTGCCAATCTTTTTAGTAGTGACCAACGACAGCGACCAGCCGGTTTCGCTGTCGGGCATGCAGGCGCAGCTCATCACCTCGCGTCGCGAGAAAATTCCCGCCGCCAGTACCGATGAACTCTATCGCCGACTGGCCCACCCCAACGCCAGCAGGCCCAAGTACCCGCTGCCCTTTCCGCGAACCACGGTGAAAGGCGCCGTCGGGAAAAAGGCGCTCGATGAGATGGATGCTGCGCAATTCTCGGCCAAGGCCGTGGAGCCACATTCGACGCAAGCGGGATTCGTGTTCTTCGATGTGTCGGGGATATCCTCCCCATTGGCAGGGGCGCGGTTTTATCTGACAGGGCTGCGGGATGCCAAGGGCAGCGAACTGCTTTATTTCGAGATTCCCTTCCAGAAGTAGATTTCATTCAAGCTTGGCAGATAAGAGAAGCATCTCTACTTCCAGCTGGGCGAGGCCCAGCTCCCGCATCGCGGGAGCACAGCTATAATGCCTACCTATGGCGACCACGCCGGACACGTCCGTTGCCGCTCACGCCAAGTACGAGGCGGTGATTGGGCTGGAGGTTCACGTCCAGCTGCTGACGACGACGAAGATCTTCTGCTCGTGCTCGACGCAGTTTGGAGCTCCGCCCAACAGCAATGTTTGCCCGGTGTGCCTGGGGATGCCCGGGGTGCTGCCGGTGATGAACCGGAAGGCGGTGGAGTTCGCCGTGCTGGCGGCGATGGCCTTGAATTGTCGCATCAACGAGACGTCGATTTTTGCGCGGAAGAACTACTTCTACCCCGATCTGCCGAAGGGATACCAGATTTCGCAGTACGACAAGCCATTGGCGGAGTTTGGCTCGATCGATCTGAAACAGAATCAGAAGAAAATCGGGATCACCCGCATTCATCTGGAAGAAGACGCGGGCAAGAGCCTGCACGAAGGCTTTGCCGACGCGGGTGAGAAGACGGGCATCGATCTGAACCGCACGGGCGTCCCGCTGATCGAGATCGTCAGCGATCCCGAAATGTCTTCACCCGAACAAGCGTACGAGTACCTCACGCTTTTGAAAGAAATCATCTTGTACACCGGGGTGAGCGACTGCAACATGGAGGAGGGCTCGCTACGTTGCGATGCCAACATCAGCGTGCGGCCGCGCGGGCAGAGGGAATTCGGGACCAAGACGGAGATCAAGAACGTGAATTCGTTCCGCTTCGTGCGCGAGGCGTTGGAGTACGAGATCGGGCGGCAGATCGACGTGATCGAGTCGGGCGGGAAGATTCAGCAGGAGACGCGGCTCTACAACTCGAACGAGGGCAAGACCTACGGCATGCGGTCGAAGGAGCAGGCGCACGACTACCGCTATTTTCCTGAGCCGGATCTGCTGCCTTTGGTGGTGGATGAGAAGTGGAAAACGGAGATTGCGAAGCAATTGCCGGAGTTGCCCGAGGCGCGGCGGGCGCGCATGGTAAAGGACTACGGGATCACCGAGTACGATGCTGGCGTCCTGACATCTTCGAAAGAGTTCGCCGACCAGTTCGAGGCGGCGGCGAAGGCGGCGAAGAATCCCAAGCGGGTGGCGAACCTGGTGCAGGGCGAGTTGATGGGGCGGCTGAAGGCGCGCGGCATCGAGATTGGGCAGTCGCCGGTCACGATGCAGGGCGTGGCCATGTCGGCGGACCTGGTGGAGTCGGGCGCGATCTCGGGCAAGATGCTGAAGGATCTCTACGACCTGAGCTTCGAGCGCGGGAAAGACTTTGGCGCTGTTTACGAGGAAGAAGGGCGGCCGGTGCAATCTTCGGACACGTCGGCGCTTGAGAAGATCATCGACGAGCTGATCGCCGGGAATCCGAAGCAGGTCGAACAGTATCGTGCCGGGAAGAAGACGATGATCGGATTCTTTGTGGGGCAGGTAATGAAGGCTTCGAAGGGGCAGGCGAATCCGCAGGTGGTGAATGAGATGCTGGCGAGGAAATTGGAGGGGTAGGGTAGCCGCCCGATCCTATTGAGCCCCTGGTAAGTGCTGCCAGTTCACCGCGGGCGGCGATTAGGAGTCCAAAAAATGAAACGCTAAGCCATTCCCTATCAAGTACTTACTTCCCGCTTTGATTTCGGCGATTGAAATCGCCTCCGAATTGTTGGTACATTGTACACACAAATAGGAAAGCTTGGTCCTTATGACAACAGGCACCAAAGAGACGCGCATCGGTATACGCGCCACCAAAGAGCAGAAAGCCTTGATTAAACGTGGCGCCAGCGTGCAGGGCCAGAAGCTTACTGATTTTGTGCTGGCCAGCGCGCAAGAAAAAGCAGAAATGGTTTTGGCGGATCAGATTGAGTTTGTGCTGTCTGCCGCGCGGTGGAAGGCCTTTGTTGAGGCATTGGATCGGCCGGTTCGCCGTCACGAGCGATTGAGCCAGTTGATGTCGGAACCTTCCGTCCTTGAATAAAGCCACACTGTCCGCTGTCGAACCGTTAAACGAGAATCACATCCTGGAACTGTTCGATTGCGGCGAACACTTATCCCTGACCAATTGGCTTAAGAAGTATGCCTTGGCAAGCGAGCAGTCGAAATCGGCGCGGACGTATGTCGTCCACAGGGCGAATCGAGTCGTTGGATACTTTTCCTTGGCGGCATCCAGCATACGGAAAGAGGAGGCGTCCCTGCGCGCTGCGAAAAGGCAGCCTGCTTATCCCATCTCGGTGATTCTTCTGGCACGGTTGGCCGTCGATAAGACCGAACAAGGTCAAGGACTAGGCGCCGCATTGCTGAAGAACGCACTACAGCGATGCCTGCAGGCCTCTGAGTCAATCGGCGCGCGAGCCGTTCTCGTCCACGCCATCGACGCGGAGGCGAAAGCGTTCTACCAGCACTTCGGGTTTGAACAGTGCGCGGTGGACGACTTGCACTTGATGCTGCTGGTGAAAGATATACCGATTTCCGGGGGTTAGAAATTACATATTCCGATTTGTTCTGGTAAGTGAGTCCTATGCAGATTCAAGACCTTCCCACCTTCCTCGACTACTTCGACAAAATCCACCAGCGCACCATGCGGGTCGCGCGCTGCATTCCTCCGGACAAGATTGACTGGACCTATCGCGAGGGGCAGTTCACGCTGGGCGACCTGGTGCGGCATATTGCGACTATCAATCGCTATATGTACGCGGAGACGGTTTCCGGGCGGCCGAGCCGGTATGACGGTTGCGGCAAGGAACTGGCTGATGGGTACGAGGCGGTGCTCGCTTCTGCCGAGCGGATGCATCGCGAGTCGGCGGAAATATTCTCCCGGCTCACTCCCGAGCAGCTCAATGCGAAGTGCATGACGCCCGATGGCGCCCCCATCACCACTTGGAAGTGGTTGCGCGCGATGGTGGAGCACGAGGTCCATCATCGGGGGCAGATTTATCTGTATCTGCGCATGCTGGGGGTGGAGACGCCTCCGCTATATGGGCTGACTTCGGAGCAGGTGCGCGAGCGGAGCATGCGCGGCTAGCCGACGGACAGCGGCTTTCGTGACTTCGGGAGATGGCGGCGGTTGGGTAACATTGACATGGTTAGGGGGATGGTTGGAGGTCGATTGAGGGATCCATGAAGATCAAGCTTGATCGCATCATCAGCATTGCGACTCTCACGGCTTCTGTAGCCGCGCTGGTGCTCGTGTTGAAGCGGCCCCAGCCCGTGGCTCCAGTTCTGCCCGCTCCCGCGGTGGCCGCCAACGCGCAATCGTTTCAGAACAAGATCGAACAACTGGAGCAGGCACGGGCGCAGGGGCAGTCGGGCTCTGAGGTCCGGCTGAATGCGCAGGAGGTTGCCGCGGCGATCGCGCAGGCTTCGGGGGCCTTAGACGCGCCGGCGGGTACCGGCTCCACGGCTTCTTCCACGACTTCGGAGTCGGGAACGGATCCGCTTTCGGGGAACCTCGGTGCGGGCGAACCTTCGGTGAAGGATTATCAGGTGAACTTCGAGGGCGACATCGCCAAGGGGCAGTTCTTGACGCATATCGCAGGTAAGGATGTCTGGGTCACGCTCGAAGGTAAGCTTGGATCGAAGGATGGATACGCGACGTTCGATCCCACGAAGATCAAGATTGGCGACCTCGAGGTGCCTGTGTCCCTGGTGAACGATCAGTTGCAGAAGCGGCTGGCGGAGCAGCGCGACCGGTTGAAGTTGCCTGAGAACGTAGGTGGGATTCGCGTGGAGAATGGGGAAGTGGTGGTGAGTAATAAGTAGCTTTGAGCTTCGAACTTCGAGCTACGAGCGGTCCGGTGGGGGAAGACGTCCGTGCAGCTTCGAGGCAACAGCAGGTTCTTCACTTTCGTTCAGAATGACAAGATGTTTGGGACTGGGCTTCACCGGGGACGCTTTGTGATTTAAGGCTTTTTTCTACAAGCCCGCTGCCGCCTTTTTTTCTGCTGCCGGCAGAGCGTTCCCAGCCGCGACCTTCGCGTACCATTTTCCTGATTCTTTCACGGTGCGTTTCTGCGTTTTGAAATCCACGTAGACAATACCGAAGCGCTGAGTGTAGCCCTCGGCCCATTCGAAATTATCGAGCAAGCTCCAGGCGTGATATCCGCGGACGTCCGCCCCTTCTTTGATCGCTTGCGCCAGTTCGCGCAGATAGCTGTGATAGTAGGCGATGCGGCGCGTGTCGCTGACGACACCGTTTTTGCCGGGCGCGTCCCCATAGGCGCAGCCATTCTCTGTAATCTCAATGGGACGCTTGTAGTCCTTGGAGATGCGCATGACAATTTCGTACAGGCCGCGCGGGTAGACTTCCCAGCCCAGGTCGGTTTTGGGGCCTGTGTCGCCGCCCAGCTTCACGTCGGCCGGAAAGATTTTCGAGATGGGATTCAAGTTCAATGCGCCGCGCCGCGTGGCCTTCACGATCATGCGGAAATAGTTGTTGATTCCGATGAAGTCGAGTGGCGTACGAACCTTCTCCATGTCGCCAGCTTGCACGCCGAGCATTTCGGGCGTAACACCGATGAACGCATCGGGATACTTGCCCTTGAGTGCCGCGTCAAGAAACCAGACGTTCTGCCAGAGATGAGCGCGCTCCGCGGCTTCGCGATCGGCACGGGAGGCGGTGGCGGGCTGCATGGGCGACATGTTGAAAGCCGTGCCCACGACCGATTTCGGGCGGACCCCTTTCATCACGCGATAAGCCATACCCTGCGCCATGCTCACCACATGGGTCGCGCGCAAGTACGCGTCCAGGTCCGTTCGTCCCGGTGCATGGTTGCCCAGCAGGTATCCAAGCGTGGTGAAGACCCAGGGTTCGTTGAAGATCATCCAGGAATGTACTCGATCACCGAGCGCGGTCATCATGAGGTCGGCATAGTCGGCGAAACGTTGTGCGGTATCGCGATTGGGCCAGCCGCCCGCGTTCTCGAGCGCCTGCGGCAGGTCCCAATGGTAGAGCGTGGCAAACGGTCGAATCTTGGCCGCGAGCAGCGAATCTACCAGGCGACTGTAGAAGTCCAGCCCCTTCGAGTTGGGCTTGCCGGATCCGTTTGCCTGAATACGCGGCCACGCGATCGAGAACCGGTAGCTTGCCATCTGCAGCGCTTGCATGATCCGAACGTCTTCGGCGTAGCGATGGTAGTGATCGCAGGCGACATCGCCGTTCTGGTTGTTCTTGATCTTGCCGGGCGTATGCGAGAAGCGGTCCCAGATCGATTCGCCCTTGCCGTCCTCGTTCCACGCGCCCTCCACCTGATAGGAAGCGGTCGCCGTACCCCACCAGAAATTCTTTGGGAAAGCGATCGCGGACGAAGCGTGCGCGGCTGACAGAGGAAAAGGAAGCGCGTGGCCGAGCGCGCTGGCAGCGGCGAATCCGAGGGTCGAGCAGAGAAAGTTACGGCGTGTCAGGGACCGGGGATCAATGGGCATGGGTCGATTTCAGTCTGCTTCCTTGGCCGAGTTTCGCGGCGCGACGGGGCGGCGACGCCGCTTGCTGCTCAATTGTGCTTGATGAACTTTGCGTCCTTCTTGCCGGTCAGGTCGTTGTAGAGCGTCTCGATAAAAGCGTCGGTGGTGATGAAGTCGCCGTTCCACTTCTTCCACGGCTCCAGGACCTTCTGCTGCTTTAACTGATCGAGCGTCTTGCCCTGCTTGACGCCCTTCTCCACGACCGCGCGGGTCTCGACCAGCATCTTTACGTATTCGCGCACGTCATCGAGATTCGACACGTTGCCGTGCCCGGGAATGACCTTTACGTCGGGCGGCAATTTGGGGACGACTTCTTGCAGGGCAGCAATCATGCCTTCCACGCTGCCACCGGAAGCCAAGTCGATGAAGGGAAAACCGTAGCGCACGAAATCGTCTCCCATGTGCACGACATTCGAACTGGGGAAGAAGATGATGCTGTCGCCATCGGTATGTCCACTGGGAAAATGCAGCGCACGGATATTTTCTCCATTCAGGTGGACGGTGACGTCGTGGTCAAATGTGAGAACAGGAAGCGCGTCTTTCGGCGCGGGCTTGCGCTCCATGGAGACGGAGCCGAGATTACCGACGGTGCCGCCGGTTTCCAGGCGCTTGCGGACGTTGTCGTGGGCAATGACGGGCGCCTGCCTCTGGAAGAACGCGTTCCCGCCAGTATGATCGCCGTGGTAGTGGGTATTGATGATGAACCGCACGGGCTTGTCGGTGACGCTCTTGAGCGCGGCCTGAATTTTCTCGGCGAGCGGGGCGTACTGGTCGTCGACCACGACGATGCCGTCTTCACCGACTGAGGCGCCGATGTTGCCGCCAGCGCCTTCCAGCATGTAGACAGTGCCCGAAACTTTGGTGACTTTGATTTCAACTTTGCTGAAGTCTTGATCTTGCGCGGCCGACAATGCTGCAGCAAGGGCCAGCACAAAACCCGCGATGACAGACTGACGCATGAATGCACTCTCCGGTGCTCTCAGAACTCGGACGGGATTGTAAATGGTTGAGGCGGTCTTGAGTAGAGACGCAGCTACTGCCCGGGCGGCGTGCCTTCAAACAGGGGAAACAACTGATCGGCGCCCGCGCGGTAGACACCCCACGCGCTGCCGACATCGAAAATTCGGCGAAAGAGGAGTTCGCCACGGCCGTCGCCGTCAGCATCGACCGCGTCGATTAATTCCATACGCGGAGTCTGGTCGAGATGGCTAGCATCGGTCACGCCCGCGTACAGTTTTCGCAGTTCGTCGTAAATATTTTTCTTAGCCACCAGGGTGATGTAGTACTGCTGTGCCGGATCAGGGGGACTGGCGGTGGAGTCGGGCATGTGAGCGGTCGCACTCAAAATAAACACCGGCTCATTGGTGTTCCACAAATCGAAGGAGCGGAACCGGACATCATCGAACGCAGGCCGAGGTCCCCGAGCGGGTTTGCGACCGGCAGGGGCACGTGCTATCGGCTTTGTTCCCGGGACCGATGGCGTCGTCTCTTTGAGCCGGGCCAGCAGCGCGTCGGAAGCGAGGGCCAGCATTCCCTTGCGATACTTCTGCTCTTCGTCTGGTTTGATGTCGTAGGAATATGGGCGGGGGTCAGGTCCGCCGGCATCGGAGATCGCGGGGATCGCCTGCGTGGTCGTCTTCTTCGCGTCGGCCTTGGCCGCGTCCCCTACAGGACGCCGCAAGACGCCTGTGGATGCGCCTACCTGCGGGTGCACTGCGCTCTCTTTCTCGGACTTCCCGCGTTTGAGAATGGGCCGATTGGGATCGTCGTCGTTGGCGTCGCTGGGCGGGGCGGTGTCTTCCAGTTTTTGACCTGCGGAAGAGTCTTTGGACGAGTCATCCGCTGGCGGAGTTTTCGGAGATGGCGACGCGCTGGAAGGGGCGGGCGCTGAACCCGCAGGTGTTCCAGTGCTCGGCGGATTCTTCTTTTCGTCCGCAGGAGGCGTGGAGGCAGGTGGGGCAGACTTTGCGGTCGAATCAGATTTGTCGGAATCCGCACGGCGTAATTTGGGCGGCCCCTCATCCTCGTCCGCCTTCGGCTTGCTGGCGGTGCGATGCTTCTTGGGTTCGGAGCCTGCCGGGCTCCATTTCCCTTGCCCAAACCAAACGCTGGGGCCGGTGCGCATGGCCTCGCCGACCGTAAACAATCCTTGCGGTACGCCTGTCTTTTCGGCCTCATAGACAGTCTGGCTCCAGAGCGCGAACGGGACGGGCGAGGCTTTGTAGGCCCCGGCATCGTAGAACTTGCCGTCGGTCATGATGGAGATAGGGACCAGACGCGCGCTGCCGTCGGAAGAGATCTCCAGCAGCCCCAGCGCGCGAGGGCCCTTGGTTTCCTTGGTCTTCTTCGCGACCTGCGCCGAAGTGGCTGGTGTAACCCCGCAAGCGAGCAGCACGCAGATGACGGCGCGGCTTGCGCTACGGTATAACGATGTGCGGATTGGAGACACAGCCATGCTTGACGTTAATGATAAAGCCCCGGACATCAAATTAGAGGATGAGAACGGCAAAGAGGTTTCCTTGAAGGATTTTAAGGGTAAGACGGTGGTGCTGTATTTCTACCCTCGCGCCGACACTCCCGGATGCACCAAGGAAGCCTGCGAATTCCGCGACGCTTATAAACAGATGCAGAAAACCGGCGCCGTGCTGCTGGGAGCATCGCCCGACACGCCTAAGGCGCAGAAGAAATTTCAGGACAAATTCCACCTTCCCTTCACGCTGCTGGCCGACGCTGACAAAAAACTGTGCAACGCTTTCGGCGTGATCCAGGAGAAGAACATGTACGGCAAGAAGGTGATGGGCGTGGCGCGAACGACGTTCATCATCGGGCCGGATGGGAAGATCAAGCACGTGTTCCACAAAGTCAAGCCGGAGGGGCATTCGGAGGAAGTGCTGGCGTATTTGAAACAGGCGGCTTAGGGTCTACCGGGCACTAACCTACTGCTCTTTCTCCCTGGCTTTGATGGCGCGGCGCAGCATCGCCACCGCAATGGTGGACTGCAACTCCCGGCGATGAAACGGTTTCAGAATGAACCCGTCGTGGTCCGTGCGACTGGCCCGGTCCACCGTCACGCGATCCGAGTGGGCAGTCAGATAGACGATGGATGCATCGACCTGCTGAAGGATTTCCTCCGCAGCGCGAATACCGTCTTTCTCTCCCTTTAATCGTATGTCCATCAGAACCAAGTCCGGGCGTTCCCGGGTAGCGATGGCAATGCCCTCATCCGCATTGTCGACGGCGCCGATCACAAGAAAGCCAATGCATGACAAGCGCTCTCTGAGTTCTTCAACAATCAGGGCCTCATCTTCGACGATCAGGGCACGGAACGCAGGGGCAACAAAATCAGCGTGCATGATGATCCACCATGAATTGCAAATGGGCTGAGGTTCCGGGTCCGTTCCGGAGCAGCTCAAACGAGCCTTGAATCTGCTGGGTCAGAGACCGCACCAGCCTTAAGCCCAGCGATTTATTCGTGTTGACGTCCAGGTCAGCAGGGATCCCGACTCCAGTGTCCTGAACAGAAAGGCTGCAGGTACCCCCGGTCCCGCGCCGCAGCGTCACCTTGATCTCGCCGCTAGCGCCTTCGGGAAAGCCATGCTTGAAGGCATTCGAAATCAATTCGTTGAGGATGAGGCCGCAAGGGATCGCCAGATCCGCGGTCATGATCAAGGGTTCAAGTTCAGTCTTCAAACGAACCGGAGCACTCGGACTGGCGTGCGACGAGAGTATGTCGGTCGCGAGCCTGTGGGCATACTCCGCGAAGTTGATTCGCGCGAGGTTCTCGGAACGATACAAGCTTTCATGTACCAGGGCCATCGAATGCACGCGATTTTCCATGTCCTGAAAAATCTGCACGGTTTTCTCATCCTTGGTATGAGTGGACTGGAGGTAGAAAAGGCTGCAGATCACCGCCAGGTTGTTTTTGACGCGATGATGGACTTCGCGCAGCAGAGCCTCCTTGCGTTCCTCGCTGGAACGCAACTCAGCGGTCACTTGTTCCGAAACCTTCTCCTGCTGGATCAGCGTCAGAACGCGAGGCACCATGAAAGGAAGCACCACGGCTGTGGTGAGCGATGCGGCTGCGGTAAAAACCTTCACCGTCGCCGAGAGGATGTAGACCGGAATCCAGATCGTCACCACTTCCAAGAAGTGCGTGCCGCCGCAGGCGACCATAAAGAGCCCAAACGCCAGAAGCATCCAGGGGAATGGAATGCCGCGGCGCGCCTTGTGGACCAAGTATCCTAGCGTCATGGAAATCGCGAGATAGGCGACTCCAATCAGCGTGTCGGCGACCACATGGGTCCACACCAGGGCCGGGTTTCGCATGTAGCAGTAAAGATGGGGAAGGAAATCGGTTGCCAGCAAGCTCCCTCTGAGTCTGGGCCAGACCAGGAAGGGGACTACGGCCAGTGCGGATAAGATCACGATCGCATAGAACTGGCGGCTGGTTGGCTGCGAATTCTCGAAAGCCCCGAGACGGGAGCCGGGCGTTGACAAGCTGAACCTCCTCTCCAAAGTTCGCCAGCCGGCGCATCTTCCGCGAAGAGCGGCTTTCGCCATTGCTTGGGACTGAACCCTGGAAAATGAGACCGTGCAGCACCCGAATGATGCGGCTGATTTTACGCCTCTATTTCGGCGTCAGTTGTTAAAAAACCTGCAAAACCAGCGGCCATTGTAAATTTTCAGGGCCGTCTTTCCATTTTGTGGATTCAGGGCCCAGGCTACGCCGGGCCCCTGCATAACAAAGGCTGGAAAGGCTTTACTTTGCCGTGGCGGCGGCAGTGGTCGTGAAGCTCACGGTCTTCTCTGCCGGGATAACGGCTTCTTCTTTACCGGTGGCTGCGGCCACTCCGGTACCGGCCGCCCCGCCTGCACCCGCACCGATGGCCGCACCTTTTCCGCCGCCCGCGAGACCGCCAATCAGTGCACCCAGGGCTGCGCCTCCGCCGATCTTGGTCGCGTTGCTCTTGGTGTGGCTTTTTCCCTCAATGTGATAGCTGCTGGTGGAGATGGGGACCATTTTTGCCCCGACCTGCACGGAGGTGAGGCGGACGGAGAGCTGTCCGGGAGCATGCAAGCGGCCGCTGGACTTTGCGGCGCTGACTTTACCGCGGACCGGAGCGCCCGCCTTGGCGATTGTCTTGCCGCCGACCACCAGGGCACGGGTGAGTGTGGCGTCAAAGCGGTCCCCTACCTTGGCAGTGCCTGACGACAGTTCCTGTCCCGTACGAATGGTGAGATGAGTGCCGGCGGGAATGGTCTGGGCTGCCGACAACAGGGTCAGCAGCGCTACTACCGAGGTTGCTTTCAGGGATGTCCCGAGCATGGGTTCTCCTTCAAAGGGTGAATTATTATTCGGAAGCGGCGCGAGGGTCGAGTTGCAATTATTCTACAGGCGGCGATGATCTCTCCGGTACTTACGAAAGATGTGGCACCACCCAAGTCATACAGCGCGGTCGACCTGCCCCCACTTCCGGTAGTCTTTTACGATCGCGATCCGCGACGGGTTTCGCGCGACTTGTTGGGGAAAGTGCTGGTGCGCACTCAAGGCAGGAAGTTGTTGCTTGGACGGATTGTCGAGGTCGAGGCTTATTTGGGTCACAACGATCCGGCAGCCCATTCATTCGCGGGACGAACTGCGCGCAATGCGGTGCTCTGGGGACCACCGGGCATCGCGTACGTCTACTTTATTTACGGGAACCACTACTGCTTGAACGTTTCCTGTCTCGAGGATGGGGTGGCCGGAGGCGTGCTGTTTCGCGCGCTCGAACCCCTGGCAGGGATGGAAGAGATGGCCCGGGCCCGCGGATGCGAAGACCCAAATATGGTGGATCTGCGGAAATTAACCAGCGGCCCGGGACGTTTGGCCGAAGCCTTTCGGCATCACGCGGTTGCGCGATAACGAAAAGAACCTGACTTCGGAAGAATCCGATTTGTGGATCGCCGATGACGGTTCATCTCGGCCTCGGGTGAAGACCACGCCCCGCATCGGCATTACGAAGGCGGCGGAGAGGCGGCTTCGCTACATCATTCCCGGAAACCGGTTTGTGTCTGGCAGAAGAGAATTGAGAGTGCCGCTCGTGGAGAAGGTTCTGAACCGCAAAGCGCGCTATGAAGACCCCGCGAAGATCGCAAAGAAAATCCGATAAAACGAACCTGCACAATCCGAAGTGTTCGAGTTCTTCTTCGTATCCTTGGGGGGCGTTGCCGCCTTTGCGCTAAGCTTTCATCGCGGAGAGGATAATTCCACTAACTTTTTAACACCAGATTATCGATCAGCCGTGTCGTGCCCACATACGCCGCGACAGCAACTAGAATCTCGCCGTGAATTTCCTCTACAGGTTCGAGCGACTCGGGATTCACGATCGAAAAATAATCGATTCGGGCGGCGGGCTCTTCGGAAAATACGCCTTTCCCGGCAGCGATAAGTTTCGCGGGCGATCTTTCCCCGCGATTGAAGAGCTCCTGCACCCGTGCCAGAGATCGCGACAGCACGAGCGCTTGCTTGCGCTGCCTGCGGGCCGAGATACGCATTGCGCGAACTCATCGCCAATCCATCCGCTTCGCGCACGATGGGGCCCACGACGATTTCGACGGGAATGTTCAAATCCCGCACCATGCGCTTGATGATGGCGACCTGGGCTGCGTCCTTCTGGCCGAACACGGCGATGTCGGGTTCGAGGATGTGGAACAGCTTCGAGACCACAGTGGTGACGCCGCGAAAGTGTCCGGGGCGTGACTGGCCGTCAAGACGATCGCTCAGATTTTCCACGTTCACATAGGTGACGGACAGAGTGGAATACATCTCGCTGACCGTGGGCGCGAAGAGCAAATCGACGCCTTCGCGGTTGAGCAGCTCGAGATCACGCTCGAAGGTGCGCGGATACTTGGCGAGATCTTCTGTTGGTCCGAACTGCAGAGGGTTGACGAAGAGCGAGACCACCACGAAGTCGCTTTTCGCTTTCGCAAGGCGCACCAGGGACAGATGGCCTTCGTGCAGCGCTCCCATGGTGGGGACCAGGCCAATCCGTTTCCCGGCACGACGCGCGGCGCGGCAGTTGGCGCGAGTATCTGCAATCGTCGTAACTATATCCATGGAGAGGTCAGTTGGGGAATTTCAGTGACTGAGAAACGCGGTCTCCGAGGTGTCGCCCGTTAGCCTAGGCGTCGAAAGTAATATAGATTCTTGCGGCCCGCTGAAGCCGGGCCCTTTCAAACCAAGGCACTCGAAAGTAGCACAAGCTCGCGCTCGCCAGTTACCGCCGCAAGGCCCGCTTGCGTTCGAGAACCGTGTCCAGCGCCGCCTTGGTTTCTTTCGGCAAGTGGTACGACTCGGCATCCGACGGGTACTGGCGCGACAACACATCGGCGCGGAACGCCTGCACCGCATGCGTGATTTCCGCAGCCGCATCTCCATAGCGGCGCACGAATTTCGCCGGCTGCTGGAACGTCAGGTTCAGAATGTCGTGGAAGACCAGCACTTGACCGTCGCAATCCGGGCCAGCGCCGATGCCGATAGTAGGCGCTTCGACTTCATCGGTGATCATGGCCGCGACTTCGCGCGGAATGCCTTCCAGGTAAATGCAGGCGACACCCGCGCGGTCAAGAGCGACCGCATCGCGCATCAGGTGCTCGATTGCCGTCAAGTCCTTGCCTTGCACCTTGTAGCCGCCCATCATGTTGACTGATTGCGGCGTCAGGCCAATGTGGCCGGCCACGGGAATCTCGGCATCGATGATGCGGCGAATCAGGTCGGCGCGTTTTTCTCCGCCTTCGACCTTCACCGCCTCAGCGCCCGCTTCCTTCACGTAGCGCGCGGCATTGCGTACAGCATCGTCAGGGCTGACGTGGTAGGAACCATAGGGCATATCCGCAACCAGCAGAGCATGCTTCACGCCGCGGCGCACAGCCTTGGCGTGGTGCAGCATCTCGTCGATGGTGATCGAGAGCGTGTTCTCGTAGCCCAGCATCGTCATGGCCAGCGAGTCGCCCACCAGCACGATGTCGATGGCCGCTTCGTCGACCAGGCGCGCGCTCGCATAGTCGTATGCCGTCAGGCAGGTGATGAGTTGGTGGTGATGTTTCTTTTCACGAAGGGTCGATACAGTGATCTTCTGGCGAGGGTCGCCGATCGGGGTGAGACTCACGATGTCCTCCAGTGCCCCTCCGGCCTTGCCGGATAGAGCCTGTACACATCTTTGGATTCGAACGAGGATAGTTTAGATCGAAAGAGTGAATAGTGGAAGGGGCGGTTGGTGGGAGGACGGGTCTTTCTGAATGGGGAATCAACACGCGTGTTTTCAATTATTTGGAGCAGATTCGCCCTGTACGCTCGGAGCTTGTATCCACGTCGTAGGCTGCCGCCCCTCCGGGGCTCGCCTTGGTTTCGTCGGCCTACCCAGGGCTTACGCCCTGGGCTAATCTCTTCCGCCGCTTTGCGGCTCGGGTGATTGGCTGATGCCGCAGCCTAACGACCAGCGACCGGTTTTACGCACTCGCCGCTTCCTGGCTGCCCAGGGGCAGGAAATACTGCGTCCCCTTGATGGGTTCGGTGACTTTTCGCAGGAGTTCTTTCAGGTCCTGGTTGTGATCGACGAAGTCGATTTCTGAAGTATTCACGATCAACAAGTCGGACGAGGTGTAGTGAAAAAAGAAGTGCTCGTACGCTTTAATGACCTCTTCAAGGTAATCCTCGTTGATCGCTTTTTCTCCAGCGGCGTTCTTTTTCTTGAGCCGTTTCTTCAAAACCTCCGGCGTGGCCTGCAGATAGATCACGAGATCCGGAGTGGGCAACTGCTCACGAAAAAAATTATAGTAACGGTTGTAGGTTTCCAGTTCCTGGTCACTCAGATTCAGGCAGGCGAAAAGCTTGTCCTTCTCGAAAATAAAATCGGCGACCACCGTACGTTGCGAACGCGAACCCATATCGAGGGACCGCAACTGTTCGAAGCGCCGCACGAGGAATGCGAACTGCGCCTGAAAGGCCGCCCCAGGTTCGCCCTCATAAAAAGATTTTAGAAAAGGATTATCTTCTGGTTCGATCACTCGCTGCGCGTTCAAGCGCTCGCCCAGGATGCGGGCCAGGGTGCTCTTGCCGACCCGGATCGGACCTTCCACTGCAATGTAGCGGGGACTCTCGAAGAGATTTGCCATGGGCTCGCTTGAAGTTCGTCGCACTGCAGAATATCCCGAGTGCGGCGCGCTGACAATTGCGGGAAGAGTTAACAGAACCAGTCGTCAGTCGCCAGTCACTCGTCACCAGCGAAAAGCCCATGCGGTGAAGCGATGTGATTTGCTTTTGGCCAAACACAGCGGGCGCTCTTTGGCCGAGGGCAGGTTTTAGCTAGCGACCAGCGACTGGCGACTAGCAACTGCATTTACAATGCCCTCGATGCTCGGACCTCTTATCGGCGCCGGGGCAGTGGTTGCCGCGGGCGCAGCTGCATATCACTCGATGGCGCCCTGGGCGCAGGGATTTGGCGCCTCATTTGTCGGCGGAAATCCCGCTCTAAAACAAATTGCATTGACCTATGACGATGGTCCTAATGATCCACACACGCTGCAGTTGATGGAGGTGCTGGAGAAGGACGGCGTGCGGGCCACTTTTTTTCTCATTGGGCGCTATGTCGATCGCCGGCCCGACATTGTGCGGGATCTTCTGCAAGCCGGGCACGTCCTTGGGAATCACACCTACACCCATCCCCACCTGGCGCTTTCTGGAGCGGTGCAGACTCGTATTCAATTGGAAGAATGCCAGCGCGCTGTGCAGGACGCGACGGGCGAGGCTCCGCGCCTCTTCCGTCCGCCGTTCGGCGGGCGACGTCCACACACATTCCGCATCGCGCGTTCGCTGGGGCTCGAGCCAGTCATGTGGAATGTCACGAGTTGGGACTGGAAGGTTCCGCCTGCCGCAAAGATCGTCGAAACCTGCAGCCGCCGCATGCGGGGAGGCGACATCCTCCTTCTGCATGACGGCAGCCACATCGCGCCGGGCGCCGATCGTTGGCAGACCGTGGTCGCAACCCATTTGCTGATCGAGAGCTGGCGGGAGAGGGGCTACGACTTTGTAACGGTTCCGGAGATGATGGGAGCGGGCCAAATCGCGTCGGAATCTGGAGAGTGAAGAACGGCCATTGGTGCGCAGGCGCTGATCGCTGGCTCCGCGATCAAAACAAGCTCGAAAAGTGAGCTGCCTCCTCAGCTTTGATTCGATACCGGTGCAGAAACCGGCTTGCCGGTCGCAAGCTCACAACCGCAATAAGGGCAAAACTTATCGTTGAAATGCACCGTGCGCTGGCAGTGCGCGCACACCGGAGTTAACCGGAAGCAGCAACGTGGGCAGAACCCGAATCCCGATTCAACAATCGCCCGGCATTGCGGACAATTCGGAGCCAGCGCCTTGCGCAGCACGAAATAGAGCACGATGCCAAGCCCGTTGGGGATGAAGATGGCGAGCAGCGTCCAGCCCAGACGGTTCATGCCGCGGCGACCGGCGTCTCGATTGATGTAGATGATGAGCAGGATGTAGCAGGCCATCACAGTTCCCGCGGCGAGTCCGAGCGGCACCACCAGCGGTAGCCTGAAAAATGGATCTGGAGTTTTGTTCGGATGAACCGAGAACACCACCGCCGCCCCGACTGCTACATAACCGAGAAGAGCGACAAAGTAGCCCCATGTCGGGATGATCCGGACCTCATCTCTGAAGCGGGTTGAACTTTCATTTCTGACTGCCATCACAAACCTCCAGAGTGCGTTTCACCGTTAATTGACTGCACTTCCCACACAGCACCATGGGTCAATCCCGATAGGGCGGCGCGTTGTGATCCGCCAGGAAAGTGCCGCGTGCGAGCAAGAGAATTCCCGCCAGCACCGCCGGCATCAGGTAGAAAACGACAAAAGCGCCCTGCCACTCGGGCGCTGAGAGGCGGGCCTGCTCCCCCATCCATGCGAATCCACGCCATAACGCAACTGTTGTGAGCGCGGCCGAGAGCGTCACCGCGGCGCAGCAGATAGCGATCACCCAGAATCGTTCCTGCCGACGCTGCAATTCCCGGGCGCGCTGGCGCACGCGCATTTGGGTCGAGGATACGAGGTGTGTCCCCGCCGTGATGGGTATGCAGCGCAACCAGGCAAGCGCCGCCCGTGAGTTTTCCGCAAACTCGCGGCAGGATGCGCACGACTCCAGATGCTCGGCCAGCCACGATTGCTCGTTGCGGGAAGGACCGGCGTTCGAAGACACCTCCGAACCGGACAAGGCGATCATCATGCGGGCGTGTTCATGGGGGTCGGAATTCATGAAATCACCGTTCACAAACGGGCTCCTTTTACCCAGGGTTCGAGCGCGCTCAATCCGCGATAGAGACGGGATTTCACCGTGCCCAACGGCGCGCCGGTCACCTTGGCAATTTCTTCGAGCGACATCCCTTCCTGGAAACGAAGCACCAGGGTCTCGCGGTACTCGGCTGCAATCTGCAGCATGCCGGCGGAAATCTGCTCGTTCTGCTCGCGTTGCACCGTCGCATCAAACGCCGACGGCTGGCCGGTGGCTGGAATGTCGAACGGGATCGGATCGTCGCGATCCGACAGACTGTCGAAACTTACGGGACTTCTGCGGCGCAGGTGGTCGATGGCCAGATTGCGCGCGATGCTGAACAGCCAGGTGCTGAACTCATGACGGCCATCGTACTGGCGGCCGCGTTCCAATACCCGGACCCAGGTCTCCTGAAAGAAATCCTCGGCCAGATCGCGGCGACCGGTCAGATAGACCAGATAACGCAGAAGACGATGCTGATACTTCTCGATCAAGTGGTCGAGCAGGTCGGGATCGCGACGTCGAAGTCCACGAGCGATCTCGATGTTTTGGTCGGCCATCGCACCCACGAAGTAGCAGGCAGTCGCGTTCATGCTACGGATACATACGCACAAGTGCCAAGAAAAGACGCATCGATCATCGATATTTCCGCTCCCCGTAAGTGCCTGATGAAAAATGGCGGAATCGGTATTCGCCAGAGTGGCGGACCACGGTCGACGATGGGCGAGAGTCAAGCTCCGGCCGAATCGGCAAGGTTCCGAGCGACGCGTCAGCCAGGAAGCGCGCCCGCCCCAACGGTAGGAGACGCCGCACTCGTCTGGTGTCGGCTCGAGGCAGCTAACATACACGACGAATTACCGTCTAAGTTTTGGCGAGGGCTCTGCAAAGAGCCTTGTTTTCCATGTTCAGTCGCGCTGAGGGTCGCATCCCGTCGGCGCCGCTCCAGGGAATCAGGAGTAGACTTGCGAAGTTGAGTCCAACCGCTGTTCGGGAGCGTTATGCGTGGGGCGCAGCTCTTCCGTCATTTAACCATCGTACTTACGGCGCTGTTCCTCGTAGATCACCTCGCTGTGGGGCAAAGTTCGGGACAGAACTTGTCTGCCCAGACGCCTGTCGGGAGCCAGAACAGTTCACTGCGGATCTGCCTCAGACTCCAGGATGAATCTCCGTTCATCGGCCAAGCGACTGTGCGCGTCACGGGGCGCGAAGGTCGCGAGGTCAGCGGCAAAATGGAATCGGAAGGAGAGCTGGTCTTCCCAGATCTGCCTCCGGGAACGTACGCGATCGAGACCAGCGCCCCAGGATTTGTGACAACACAGGAAAACATCGAGGTCGAAGCCGGCCATCGACTCCAAACGCGATTTGTGATCATGAGGCCGCAACCGTTGGCTGATCGCCAGCCGCAACCTCCGACTGCAGAACTTTCTTCAGACACGACTGCAGGACCAGACTCGTGGAAACCGCCCGATGTCGATGCGGCCGTGCCCTATGTAGATCCGAAAGTGGAATGCCCGCTTCCACAAATCCTCAGCAAGACCGGGCAGCGCATGAAGGAGTTCGTCAGCGATCTGGAGAAATTCACTGCCAGGGAACGCGTCGAGCACTCGGTGATTGACGCGGCAGGCGTTCGCCACTCTGCCACGGTTCGCGATTTCAACTATGTGGTCATGATTTCCAGGAATTCCAGCGGCGTGTTTCTGCTGGACGAATATCGAAACGGAAGCGTCGATCCTGAACAATTTCCGGCACACATCGCAACCCAGGGCATGCCGGCTATTGCATTGCTCTTTCATCCCCAACTGGCGGCCGACTTCCAATTCAAGTGCGAAGGTTTGGGCGAGTGGGAGAAACGGAGTGCCTGGCAGGTTCACTTTGTGCAACGCCTCGATCGGCCGGGAAGACTGATTGCTTACGCCGCTGGCGGACGATACAGTTCCCTGGCACTTAGGGGCCGCGCGTGGATTGATCCCGGAACCTTTCAAGTGCGACGGCTCGAAACCGAGCTCGTGCATCCGATCAAAGAGATGGCGCTCACGGAGGAGCACATTGTCATTACATACCAGCCCGTTCAGTTCCACGCGCAGGAAAAACAGTTGTGGTTGCCTCACATCATCGAGCTCCATGTCGAGCGCCAGGGACGCCGCTACTATCGCCGCCACACCCTCAGCGACTTCCAACTGTTCACCGTGGACACCACTCAGAACATCCAATTGGCTAAAGAGTCGTACGGATTCACCAATGAATCCGACCGCGATATTGCAGGCGTGCTGACGGTCAATCCCATGCCGGGAGCGAGGCTCAAGCCGATATCCGTCTCGTTTACGATTCCAGCGCGGGGCAAGATTGTTAAGCTGGTCGGCCCAGGCAAAGATATCGCAATGCCGGTCGAGTCGGTGAGGTCGGCCACCTTCGCCCACAACGGGCCGCCGGACGCGGTGAGAGTGGATGCTCACTTGAGCAAGGAAAGCACACTCGATGTGGTTTCCGATCCCGCCGCGGTCCTCAAGCCATAGATGTTCGGACCAGGGTGAAATTTCTCGAGGCCTACGCCGCCACCATGGCAAATGCTTGCTTAGCCGCAGCGATCGTCTGCTGCACATCCTCTTCGGAGTGGGCGGCACCCAAAAATGCGGCTTCGTACTGCGATGGCGGCAAGTAAATTCCCGCATCGAGCATGTTGCGGAAGAAACGCCCGAAGGCTTCCGTGTCTGACTTGGACGCGGAATCCCAGTCAGTCACCGGGCCGGGCGTGAAGAACCAGGTGAACATTGAGCCGACCCGGTTGTATGTCATGCGCACGCCGGCGGCTTTTGCAGCCGCAGCTACTCCCGCCACAAGTTCCCCGCTGAGTCGGTCAAGCTTCGCGTAGAGGTCGCGGTGCTCTTTCAGGTAGCGCAACTGCGCATAGCCTGCTGCCATCGCGAGCGGATTGCCGGACAGCGTGCCCGCCTGGTACACGGGACCGAGGGGCGCGACCATGTCCATGATTTCCGATGGGCCGCCGTATGCACCCACCGGCAATCCTCCGCCAATAATTTTGCCCATCGTGCTCAGGTCGGGTTGGATGGTGTACAACTCCTGGGCGCCGCCGAAAGCCAGGCGGAAGCCGGTCATCACTTCGTCGAATATCAGCAGAGCGCCGTCGTTGGAAGTAACCGCGCGCAGCGCTTCCAGATAACCGCGCGCAGGCGGGACGCAGCCCATGTTGCCCACCACCGGCTCGACGATCACGCATGCAATCTGGCCTTTGAATTTCTTGAATGCCTCTTCGAGGGCGTCGGTATCGTTGTAGGGCAGAGCCAGAGTGAATTGGATGAACTCTTCGGGAACTCCCGCCGAACCCGGAAGGCCGAGCGTCGCCACCCCGGAACCGGCCTTCACCAGCAGGGCATCGGCATGACCGTGATAGCAGCCCTCAAATTTCACGATGAATTTCCGTTTGGTGCAGGCGCGCGCCAGCCGGATCGCCGACATAGTCGCTTCCGTGCCCGAACTCACGAAACGCACTTTCTGCATGTGAGGAAAAGCGGAAATCACCAACTCGGCCAGATCGGCTTCTGCCGGAGTCGAGGCTCCAAAGCTCGTGCCATTTTTCATGGCGGCGGCGAGGGCCTCGAGAACGACCGGCGCGGCATGGCCGAGGATGAGCGGGCCCCAGGAGCCGATGTAGTCGACGTATTCGTTGCCGTCTGCGTCCCAGATATGCGAGCCCAGACCGCGCATGACGAATGGCGGATCGCCGCCTACCGCGCGAAAAGCACGAACCGGCGAGTTCACGCCGCCCGGGATAAGCATCTCAGCGCGTTTCTGCAACTTGCGTGATTGATCGAGCTTTCGGGCCATCGGGCACACCTCCGTGGCAATATCCAGAATTCATAACTATAACAGTGGCCCGGACGACGCAGCGGAGCCGGTCACCGGTAGTTGTGACCTCGCAACGACGCAGGCAATGTGATTTTCACGAGATTTTCACAAAGCGTAAACACTCCCGCAACACGCCGGGCATAGGCTCAGCGCATACGTTGCCCTTCTAACCGGGAGGGTTTGCAGGGACAGCCTCGGGGGCTCCGGGCTGTCCTCATTTCTTTGCCGCGGAAAGGCGCCGACTACGCGGAGGCAAGTCGGCCAGCCACCCCATCTTTGTGCAATATCTATTTCCGATAAGATTGCGGTGGAACGCAGTCGGGATTTGGAACTGCACGAGCCTGACGATCCCTAGAATGAGCTTTTTCGTGACCTACACCGCCAAGCCATGTACGGGAGTTCGTCACGGCCTCGGCCGGATGTTGCTGTCGATCTTGTTCACGATCACCTACGCCGTCGCGCAAGGCCCCGATGCGCCTTCAGCGGCCGACCCTGCTTCCGCTGATCCGGCCGTCACCATGTTCCCGCACTCGCAGACGGCGCGGTGGTGGGTTTCCGGACAAGACAACATTATTTCGCAGTGGCATCCTTCGTTCCGTGCGAAATACAGCGGCCCTGACAGCTTTCGCTCGGAAGCCGAGCACGCGGTTTCGAACGTGGCTACCCTGTTCACCGGGCTGCAGTTGACTCACACCACCGAAATCTTCATGCACTTCGAAGCGGCAGCCGGCGGCGGGTTGAGCGATGCGCTGGGGCTTGCCGGGTTCACGGATCTCGATGTCGTCCGCAATCCGACCCTGGGGACGACTCCTTACATCGCTCGCGGCATGATTCGCCAGATCATTCCGCTGAGCGATGAAATGGTGGAGTCTGAACGTACGCCGTGGTACCTGGCGACGGAAGTGCCAGTGCGCCGCATCGAGTTGCGTTTCGGAAAAATGGGCGTCAATGATTTTTTCGATATCAACGATGTCGGTACTGACAGCCACTCCCAGTTCATGAACTGGACGGTCGACAACAACGGGGCGTTCGACTACGCGGCCGACACGCGCGGCTATACCATCGGATTGCTGGCCGAGTTCCACGATCGCAGTTGGGCATTTCGTTTCGAAGAAGCCCTGATGCCGAAAGTGGCGAATGGCATCGATCTCGAGTGGAATCTGCGTCGGGCTCGCGCGGAAAACTACGAGCTTGAATTGCACCCAAGACTTTCCGGCTCGCGCGGCACAACGATTCGACTGCTGTCGTTTGTGAATCACGCCAACATGGGCGTGTATCGGGACGCGATCAATAACTACCGGGCGGGCAAAACGGCGAAGCCGGAGATCACCAATCATCCCGTGCAAACCACCGTGAAGTATGGCTTCGAGGGGAACGTGCAACAAGAGATCGGGGACTCGCTTCGCCTCTTCAGCCGCTTCGGCTGGAATGAGGGACAGCACGAGTCTTACGCCTACACCGAGGTTGATCAGACGATTCAGATCGGCGCGGATCACACGGGCGAGCGGTGGAAACGGAAACTGGACAAGATCGGTGGGGTTATTGTGTCGAATGCGATCAAGGCCGACCATCAGCGTTACCTGGCACTGGGTGGACAAGGGTTTCTATTAGGGGATGGCGCACTGACCTACGGGCGCGAAAACATCGTGGAAGCGTATTACAACGCGCATGTGTGGCGCGGATTGTTTGGCGCGTTCGATCTCCAGCACATCAACAATCCGGGATACAACCGCGATCGCGGCCCGGTGCTGGTGCCGTCGCTAAGAGCGCACCTGGAATTCTGAATCAGGCGAGGTGTCACGGTGAGCGGCTACAAGAAGCAGAGTCGGGTCGGCTCCCCACAAGGCGGAGGCTCAAAGCTCGCCGTTCGGGCTTACTTCTCGACCTTCACACCCTTCCAGAACGCGACATAGCCTTTGATTTGTTTGGCTGCCGGCTTCGGTTCCGGATAATACCAGGCGGCGTTCGGATTGTTTTTCCCGTTCACGTCGAGGCTGTAGTAGCTCGCCAAGCCCTTCCACGGACAAGTGGTGTGCTGATCGCTGGGCCGGAAGTATTCCGTCTTGATCGCGTCCGGCGGGAAGTACTGGTTTCCCTCTAGCTCGACGGTGCGATCGCTTTCCGCAAGCACTGTGTTTTCCCAGATTGCTTTTGCCATAACAGCCATTTAGATTCCTAAGGCCGGGGAACGGTTTCAGAGATGACCACTACTTTTAAAACGGAGAAGTGCAGTGGCCACTCGATGGTCGGCGAACTCCGTAAAGTGCTGGTCTGCTCCCCCCAGGCTGCCGGATGGAATGTTGCGGAACGCGTTGCGCAATCGGCGACACTGGGCTTCCCGCGCCCGCCGGTCTTTGATTTGGCGATGGCACAACACGGCAAGCTGCTCGAGATTTTGCAGGACGCGGAGGTGGAGGTCTTCGAGCTCCCGGCATCTCCCGATCTGAGCCTGGATGCCGCTTACGCGCACGACGCTTCGCTGCCCACCGACTTCGGATTAATCCTGATGAATCCCGGCAAACCGAATCGCATGCCAGAAGCCGTGCGTCACCGCGAATTCTGCGAGGGCCTTGGCATTCCTGTACTGGGTGAAATTCGACCGCCCGGCACGACGGAGGCGGGCGATATGATGTGGATCGACTCTCATACGTTGCTGATCGGGCACGGCTATCGCACAAATCCCGCGGGAATCGTTCAAATGCGGGGCCTGCTGAAGCCTCATGGTGTTGAAGTTCTGACCGCACCGTTGCCTTACGGGCCGGGACCATCCGCTTGCCTGCACTTGATGTCGCTGATCAGCCTGCTCGATGAGAAGACTGCGCTTGTGGATTTGCCATGGCTTGCGGTCGACACTGTGGAACTGCTGAAGTCTCGCGGTTATACATTCATCGAGATTGACGCTTCCGAACGCGACACGCTGGCGTGCAACGTGTTGTCGCTGGCGAACAGGCGCCTGGTGGCGATTGAGGAAAACCGCAAGACCAACCAACGCCTGCGGAATGCCGGTTTCGAGGTGCGCACATTCCCGGGGTCGGAAATCTGCGTCAACGGAGCCGGAGGGCCCACTTGCCTGACGCGTCCGCTATTACGCAGCTGAAGTCGGTGCCTCGCGCCAGCCTCCCGCGACGCTGTTAAAATAAGAAGGCAATGGCCCTACCGTTCGTTCGCGAACTCTTCGCGGACGTGGAAAAACTGCCCGCTTTTGCGCGTGTTGCCTCCCGTCTCAAGGAGGGCACGGGGCGGGTGAGTGTTTCCGGACTGACCCCGACCGCCAAGGCTCTTCTGCTGGTACTTCTCCAAAAGGCCTCCGAGCGTCCGCTGATTTTCGTCGTCAGCGACAACCGGGGTGCCGAAGACTTGTTGCCCGTTTTGCAAGGATTTGCCGAACTCACCGGATCAGCCGACCCGGAATCGATCGTCACTCTGCCCACCCGTGATGTCCTTCCCTTCCAGAATCTCTCTCCCCATCCCGACATCCAGGAGGAACGGGCAGCTGCCCTGTGGAAGATCGCGACCGGCGCCGTTTCGATCGTGATCGCTCCCATTGCCGCCACGACCATCCGGTTGGCTTCGACCGAGTATTACACCGATCTCGCCCGCACCGTCCGGCGAGGAGAGACTTTCGATACCGAACCGCTGCTCGAGCACCTGAACACCGTGGGATACGCTGCGACCGACGTGGTCGAAATGCCCGGGCAGTATGCCTTGCGCGGTGGCATTCTGGATGTGTATTCGCCCGAGGCAGACCGGCCAGTTCGCATTGAGTTTTTCGGAGACGAAGTCGAGTCGATCCGCAAGTTCGATCCCGCCACGCAACGCTCCTCGAGTCCCGTCGACGAGGCCTTGCTGCTGCCGCTGACCGAAACCCCGGTCCGCGAGGATCTGCTGGGGGCGATTCACGTGCGCCTCTCCGGCAAACGCATTACCGGCAACGAAGAAGTCATTGAGCAGGCGGTGCGCTCGGGGGGCGTCACGGTCTTCCCCGGCTGGGAGTTCTATGCGCCAGTCGCGCGCGAAAGCCGCAGCCTGTTTGAGCTGTTGCCCAACGCGGCCGTGCTTGCCGACGAGCCCGAGAACCTTAAGCAAGAGCTCGACCGCACCTGGACCCGGATTGAGGAAGCTCACGAGCGCAGCCTGATTGGAAACCTCGTCCGTCCGACCGATCTTTATTTTCCACCGGATGACTGGTGGCGGATGCTGGCTGCGCAACCGGGCGCTGATCTTGAACATCTCGGCATCACGCGCCCCGATCAGGCCGAAGGTCTGCCATTCCAGTCACAACCCGCGCCACGCTTCCACGGCTCTGTCCCCACGATGCTCGAGCAAGTCCAGAAATTCATCACCGAGGGCAAGAACGTGGTATTTGCCGCGCCCAACACCGGAGAGGTCGAGCGCCTGGCCGACATCTTCACCGAATACAACGTTTCGTTCCGTCTCGGCAGCCGAACGCGTGGTGGCGAAAGCTATGCCGACGAAACCGCCTACTTTTCGGGAGACGTGCTCACAACCACTCTCGTGAAAGCTTATGTCCCCGACGGCGTGATTTTTCCCGAAGCGAATCTCGCGATCTTCGGCGCCCGCGACCTGTTCGACGAATCGGAACTGGTGGCGTCACGGCCGCAGCGGCAGAAATCCAAGGTCTCGGCGTTCCTTTCCGATTTCCGTGACCTGCAAGTTGGTGACTACGTCGTGCACGTGGAGCATGGCATTGCGCAGTACCAGGGCTTGAAAGAACTGAACCAGGGGGACGGCCCGGCAGAATTCATGCTGCTTGAGTTCGCCGAGGCGTCGCGCCTTTATGTGCCCCTCACAAGGCTCGACCTGATTCAGAAGTATCGCTCGTCAGAAGGCGCCAAGCCGGTGCTCAGTCACCTGGGTACGCAGACCTGGGCCAAGACCAAGGCACGCGTGCGTAAGGCCATGAAAGACATGGCCGACGAACTTCTCAAGCTCTATGCGCAGCGCCAGATGGCGCAGGGCCATGCCTTTCCCGCTGACAGCGAATGGATGAAGGAATTCGAAGACGCCTTCGAGTTCACCGAAACTGAAGATCAGGCGCAGGCCATCAGCGATGTGAAGAGCGACATGGAATCCGGCCGCCCCATGGACCGGCTGCTCTGCGGCGATGTCGGCTACGGCAAGACCGAAGTAGCCATGCGCGCCGCTTTCAAAGCGATCAGTGACAACAAGCAGGTCGCGGTGCTTGCGCCTACAACGGTCCTGGCCTTCCAGCATTTCGAAACGTTCAAGCAACGCTTCGCCGCCTTCCCGGTGACAGTCGAAATGATCAGCCGCTTCCGCTCGCCCAGGCAGCAGAAAGAAATCCTGCAGAAAGCCGAAGCCGGCAAGATCGACATCCTGATCGGCACGCACCGCATTCTGTCGAAAGACTTGAAGTTTTCCGATCTCGGACTGTTGATCGTGGACGAAGAGCAGCGCTTCGGCGTTCGCCACAAAGAACGCCTCAAGCAGATGCGCAAGCAGGTCGACGTGCTGACCATGTCGGCCACGCCCATCCCGCGCACACTGCATATGTCGCTGGTCGGGCTGCGCGACATGAGCGTCATCGAAACGCCGCCCAAGGATCGCATGGCCATTCAGACCGTCGTCGCCAGCTGGGACGACAAGCTGATCCAGTCAGCTTTCGAGCAGGAACTCGAGCGCGGCGGCCAGGTGTACTTCGTCCACAACCGCGTGGAGAGCATCTGGGAAATCGCCGCGAAGCTGCAAACTTTAGTGCCCAATGCGCGCATCCTGGTAGGACACGGGCAAATGTCGGAGGCCGAACTGGAGAAAGTGATGCTGAAATTCATGCACCACGAAGCCGACATCCTGGTGGCGACCACCATCATTGAAAACGGTCTCGATATCCCGCTCTGCAACACGATCTTCATCAATCGCGCCGAACGGCTGGGGCTTTCGGAGCTTTACCAGTTGCGCGGCCGGGTCGGGCGGTCCGATCGCCGCGCGTACGCTTACCTCCTGCTGCCTTCCGAGATTGAGCTGACGCCCATTGCGCGTCGGCGGCTGGCGGCGCTCAAAGAATTCTCCGATCTGGGCGCCGGCTTCAAAATCGCGGCACTCGATCTGGAACTGCGCGGCGCCGGCAATATGCTGGGCGGCGAACAAAGCGGGCACATCGAAGCCATCGGATTCGAGCTCTATACCCAGATGCTCGATCGCGCCGTGCGCGAACTCAAGGGCGAGATGCCGGAAGAGGAGATCGCGACCCAGCTCAATCTCGGCCTCAACATCCGGATTCCGGCCGAGTACATTCCTGAAGAGAATCAGCGCCTGCGGATGTACAAGCGTGTGGCGGGAGTGGAACGCGAGGCGCAACTGCACGACGTGCGCGCCGAACTGATCGATCGCTATGGGGAACCGCCGCTCGCCGTGCGTAACCTCTTAGATTATGCGGAACTGAAGCTGGTGGCCGTGCGCGTGGGTGTCAATGCTATCGAGCGCAAGCGCGACCAGATCAGCATCAAGTTTCGACAGACGGCTACGGTTGATCCGGAACGGCTGGCGCGCTTCGTCGCATCCCAACGCGGAACCCAATTCACGCCCGATGGAACACTGAAATTTTTGCAAAAGGCTACGTTGCCTGCGGAAGTACTCAGCAATCTTAAAATTCTTTTGGAAGAACTGGCAGGCACTCCCAGCGCTGCGGCCTGAGCTTCATGCCGTGAGCAGACATCTAACTTCACATAATCGTTTTTTACCGGAGGCACTCGTGAATATGAATCAGGTTGTGGCTGGAGAAGAAGCGGCACGTTCCACGAAAGCCGGTGGAACGACTCGCGGCTATGCCGCCCTGACGGCAAAGGCCCAGCTGGCTCCGTTCTCCTTTGTAAGGCGCGAACCGCGCGAACACGATGTTCTCATCGATATCCAGTTCTGCGGCATCTGCCATTCCGATATTCACCAGGCGCGTGATGAGTGGGGAGACGCCATCTTCCCCATGGTTCCGGGCCACGAGATTACGGGCGTCGTGAAGGCTGTGGGCAGCGAGGTCAGCAAGTTCAAGGTCGGCGATCGGGTCGGAGTTGGCTGCTTCGTCGATTCCTGCCGCACCTGTCCGGAATGTCGTCGGGGCCTGGAGCAATACTGCGCCGTGCGCACTTCATGGACCTACAACGGCCGCGAAAAAGACGAGACACCGACCTATGGCGGCTACTCCGAAAAGATTGTGGTTGATGAAAATTACGTATTGCGTATCCCCGACAGTCTCCCCTTGGATGCGTCCGCACCTCTGCTTTGCGCCGGTATCACGCTGTACTCGCCGCTGAAGCACTGGCAAGCCGGTCCCGGAAAGAAGGTGGCCATCGTCGGCATGGGCGGCCTTGGACACATGGGCGTGAAGCTTGCCCACGCGCTCGGCGCGGAAGTCACCGTGCTCAGCCAATCTCTGCGCAAGAAGGAAGATGGAAAGCGCCTGGGCGCGGACTATTACTACGCCACGTCCGATCCGGAGACCTTCACCAAACTTGAGCGCCACTTCGATCTCATCCTCAACACCGTTTCCGCCGACATTAATTGGAACGATTATCTGAAACTGTTGAAGGTCGATGGCTCCATGGTCGTAGTGGGGATTCCGGAAAAAGAGAACTCGGTCAAAGCCGGTTCCATCGTGATGGGCCGCCGCAGCCTGGCCGGTTCCGCGATTGGCGGCATTCAGGAAACGCAGGAGATGCTCGATTTCTGCGGCAAGCACAAAATCGTGAGCGACATCGAGATGACTCCGATCCAGAAAGTGAACGAAGCCTACGAGCGCGTCCTGAAGAGCGACGTGCGCTACCGGTTTGTCATTGATATGGCCTCGCTGAAAGCAAAGTAGCTTTAAGCGTGATATCGAGGGCCGGTGGCCGGGCCATTACAGGAAAATCCCCGCCCCGACCCGGTACATTAGCCTTTCGCGCCCGTAGATTCTCCTGCTATTGTGATGTGTGCTGCGCACGGTTGATCCCTGGTCGATACTGCATTTCTGAAGAGCCAATCATGCCGATGAAAGTTCGCAAGGCGGTCTTTCCGGCCGCTGGACTGGGCACGCGCTTCCTGCCCGCCACCAAGGCCCAGCCGAAAGAGATGCTTCCCATTGTCGACAAGCCCATCATCCAGTATGGGGTGGAAGAGGCACTGTCGGCTGGCTGCGACCAGATCATCATCGTGACCGGCCGCGGGAAACAATCGATCGAAGATCACTTCGACGTGAGTTACGAACTCGAGAAGATGCTCGAGGAGCGCCAGAAAACCGATCTGCTTCAGATTGTCCGCTCAATTTCCGACATGATGCACATCGCCTACGTGCGCCAGAAGGAAGCCCTCGGACTTGGCCACGCGGTATTGATGGCGCGCGAACTGGTGGGGGACGAAGCCTTCGCCGTGCTGCTCGCCGACGACGTGATCGATGCCGAGGTCTCCTGCCTCAAGCAGATGATGCAGGTTTTTGAGGAGACGCAGTGCACGGTAGTGGCCACCCAGATCGTCGAAGGGCCCGGCATTTCAGCGTATGGCGTGCTGGACGTGAAACCTGCGGACGGCCGATTCGGTGGCCGGCTATTCGAAGTGAACAACATGGTCGAGAAGCCCAAGCTCGAAGACGCGCCTTCGAAGCTCGCGATTATCGGCCGCTATATTTTGACCCCTCGAATCTTTGAGATTCTCGCCGAGATGCCCCACGGAGTCGGCGGCGAAATGCAGCTTACCGATGGCCTGAAAGCTTTACTGAAAGAACAGCGCATCTACGCCTACGTTTATGAAGGCCGCCGCTACGATGCTGGGGATAAGCTGGGCTTCCTGAAGGCCACGGTGGAACTGGCTTTGAAGCGTCCGGAACTCGGGGAACAGTTCCGCGAGTATCTTAAGGGCCTTCAACTCTAAAGTTCGACTCAAAACGCGCGTCTCCAGCTCCAGCTTTTATCCACCAGGTTAGATCATGACCTTGCTGGCAATGAAGTCATGCGTCCAGTCCTGTTTGAATCCCTGCTGGCGCAGGAAGGTGGCGAGCTGCGCGCGATGATGCACACTATGCAGCAACCGCCTGCGCCACCATCTTGCGCTTGCTCGCTTTGAAGTCGCGAAAACCTAATGACACCGGGGTCGACCACTCCTGCGGGTGTCGCCTTCGCCAGAAATTCCTGAAACTTGCGGTTAGCCTCCTCATGGATTGCGAACAGTTCGTCGAGAGCTTCGATGCGGCAGCTTGTCGTAATCGACCTTCGGCTGATCAAGCACGCGATTGGCGAAAAACAGCTCGGTCGCAAAGATGTGGTGCAAGAGTCTCCGCACCGAGCCCGCACCGGCAACGTCGCAAGCGAGATCCAGGGCCGGCGTGTGCTCCGAGAAGAAGCGTTTCCAGTGCTCGGATTCGTCCGCGTTGTAGGAAAGAAGATCGGAGAAAGATATACCGGGATCCATTGGAGTTCTTCCTGCGTACATATTCCGATTGTCAGTTAGCGCTCATTTGAAGGGAATGAAGACACCCCGTGTCATGCTCCCATCGAACTCTTCAGCTTCTTCGACTTCTCTTCCACCCCGCGCGCCAGCTTTTCCTTATGGGCATCGAGTTTCTTCGCGATTGCGGGGTCGGAAAGCCCGATCATCTGTGCGGCCAGAATGCCGGCATTGGTCGCACCCGGTTTTCCGATGGCGACCGTAGCCACTGGAATTCCGGCGGGCATCTGCACGGTGGCAAGCAGCGAATCCATCCCTTGGAGTGACGTTGAAGGAATGGGAACGCCGATAACCGGTAGAGTCGTGTGCGCAGCAATCACTCCCGCCAGATGCGCCGCACCGCCCGCGCCGGCGATGATCACGCGAATGCCCTGGCTCGCCGCTTTCCGCGCGAAATCAGCGGTCCGGTCCGGAGACCGGTGCGCGGAGGTCACGTCGATCTCGTACTCGATGCCGAACTCCTCCAGCGCTTTGCCAGCCTCGCGCATGATCTCGAGGTCGGAGTCGCTGCCCATGACAATCGAAACCAGTGGCTTGCCCATTTTATGTAATCGTCCTTGAATGATTTTGGTAAACCGGAAATTGATGCGGTTACTTCTTCAACGCGCGCGCTGCAATGTCCTTGCGATAGTGCATGCCTTCGAAACCGATGCTCGATACCGCGGAGTAGGCATTGTGTACCGCGGTGGCGAGATCTGAAGCCCGCGCGGTTACGCCCAAGACCCGCCCGCCGGCCGTGAAATAGAGGTCGTCGCGCACGCTGGTCGCGGCGTGAAAGACCTTTACGCCCGGTACGGCCGCCGCCTGCTCCAAGCCTGCGATCTTCTTCCCCGCCTCGAACGTCCCGGGATATCCGCCAGAGGCAACGACCACGCAGGCTGAGGCCTCCGGGGACCAGCGAAAATCTCCGTCACTCACTCGACCCTGCACCGACGCTTCCAGCGCCTCCACGAGATCGCTTTCCAGCCTCATGAGGATCGGTTGAGTTTCCGGATCGCCGAAGCGGCAGTTGAACTCCAGCACCATCGGGCCGCGCGCCGTCATCATCAGGCCGCAATAAAGCACGCCGCGATACTCGGCTCCCTCGGACTTCATCCCCGCCACTACGGGCTGCGCTATATGGTGGACGAGCCAGTCGCGCATCTTGTCGTCGACGATGGTTTTCGTTGAATAAGCGCCCATGCCGCCGGTATTCGGCCCGGTGTCGCCATCGCCCACGCGTTTGTGATCCTGTGCGGCCACCAGTGGAACCACGCGCTCGCCATCGCTGAAGACGAGGAAGGATAATTCGTCGCCCTTCAGGCATTCCTCAAGTACGACCAGCGAGCCAGCCGCACCCAGCATCTTCCCGCTCAGCATGTCGGAAGCCGTCGATGCCGCTTCCTCCCGACTCTTCGCGATGACCACGCCCTTGCCTGCAGCCAGGCCGTCGGCTTTCACCACAATCGGCGGATGGAAGTGAGTCAGAGCCGCCCGCACCTGGTCCACGGATTGGCAAATGGCGTAGTGGGCAGTCGGGATATGGTGGCGCTGCATGAATTCCTTCGCGAAGCTCTTGCTCGACTCGAGCCTGGCGGCCGCCTGGGTGGGACCAAAGATCGGCCACCCGCGGCGCTGGAATTCGTCCACCACGCCCAGGGTGAGAGGAAGTTCCGGACCAACGACCGTCAGATCCGGCTGAATTTTGCTGGCCAGCTCGACCATTGCGTCGAGACTGCGCGTGTCGGCGGGCAGGCATTCCGCTTCCTGCGCGATGCCTCCGTTCCCCGGCGCGCAATAAAGCTTGGTAACACGCGGAGACTGCGCCAGTTTCCACACCAGCGCATGCTCGCGACCTCCGCCACCAATGACGAGAACTTTCATAGCTTCGAGAACACACAAGGGTAGGGGGAGAGAAGTGCGATGTCAAACGCACGATGGACAGGGCTGCCAGGTGGAATGGATTCGCAGGATTACCGGCAAGGGCTAGCCATTTCACTGCCAGCTTGCTCAGACTGATATTCCGGGTAGGATGCGATCTCGGTTATTGAGTTAACCCTGCTTAACTTCCCCGTATAATCTCACTCAGATGATCACCGTTTCCAAAGAGGACTATCTCAAAGCCATCCTTGAAGCCGAGAGTGAAGGCGAGACCGTCATCTCCGCGACCCTGGCGCACTGGCTCAAGGTTTCTCCTCCGGCCGTCACCATGGCCCTGCGGCGTCTGAAGAAAGACGGCTTCGTGCGCGTCCAACCCGATGGACTCGTTCGCCTCACCGCCACCGGACGCAAGATCGCGCGCCGCCTCACCCTGCGGCACCACCTGATCGAGCGCATGCTTTCCGAGATCTTCGGCATGGAGTGGTACAAGGTCCACGATGAGGCGGAACGGCTGGAGCACGCGGTCTCGCCCGACTTTGAGGCCAAATTACTGGCGCAACTGGGGCGCGGCGGAGCTTGTCCACACGGGAACTTGAGCGAACTGGAGAGCCCGGCCAGCCGCCGCCGCCGCGGTCTTTTGCTGATGTCGGAGGCTGAAACCGGCAAGCACTACCTGGTCAGCGGCATTTATGAGCGGGACCGCCGACTGCTGGAGTTTCTGGAGACGCGCGGCATCCGGCCCGGAGTCAAACTCGACGTGGTTGAACGCAACTACGACCAGACGCTTTCGGTGCGCACGCCGTCCGGACCGGCGATTCTGGGCCGTCTTTCCGCAGAAAAGATCTGGCTGTTACCCACGCGCTGATCCTGCCCCCGGCTTTGGTAATTAACTATAGCTAATGTCCAGTGGTGTACACTGGTTTCCGACCCCCGGGCCGGCCTCTTGCCCGGAATAAGCGCGTGGGGCGCATTCGATGAAGAGCGCGGAACAACGGAAACTCGACAGGGCTCGCGGCAACACTCCTTCGCTTGAGGGTGTTCACAGCAGCATCGCCGTTCCCCACCATGAGGCGGGCTTCTGGCAACAGTGGCGGGCTTTCGTCGGACCAGCAATTCTGATCAGCGTCGGCTACATGGACCCGGGGAATTGGGGCACCGACCTCCAGGGTGGGGCTCAATTCAAATATGGCCTGCTATGGGTTGTCGCGCTATCGAGCTTGATGGCTGTGTTCATGCAGGTAATCTCCGCCCGCCTCGGCGTAGTCACCGGCAAGGACCTCGCGCAATGTTGCCGCGACTGGTATCCAGGATGGACCCGTTGGCCGAATTGGCTGATGAGCGAAGTGGCAATCGGGGCATGTGACCTGGCGGAAGTCCTGGGCAGCGCCGTTGCACTCAATCTCCTTTTTCACATCCCGCTGTTCTGGGCCGTCATCATCACCGGACTCGATGTTCTCCTGCTCCTCGCCCTACAGCGCTTTGGGATGCGCACCATCGAAGCCGTCGTGGTAGTGCTGGTGGCGACCATTGCAGTTTGTTACTTCATCGAGATCTTCGTTCTTCCCGAGACCAAGCCTGCCTTCCTGGAAATGGCGCACGCGCTGGTTACGCCGCACGTCCGGCAGGCTGGCATGCTTTACGTTGCGATCGGCATCATCGGTGCGACGGTAATGCCGCACAATCTGTACCTGCACTCCGCACTGGTACAGAGCCGCAGATTTCAGAAAGACGTTCCGTCCATCCGCAGCGCGATCCGCTTTAACACTATTGATTCGGTGGTCGCACTGTCGGTCGCCTTCTGCGTGAATGCCGCCATTCTCGTGCTCGCCGCATCGGTCTTCTATGGCAAGCAAAGCGTCACAGTTCCGGGCGGCCACCTGATCCAGTTTTCTCCCGAGAGCGATTGGATTCGTGTGGCCTATCTGACACTGGCCCCCCTGCTGGGCACGGCAGCCGCCAGTACGTTGTTCGCGGTTGCCCTATTGGCTGCCGGGCAGAGCAGTACGATCACCGGCACGCTGGCCGGCCAGGTCGTCATGGAAGGCTTCATGCACTGGCGCATCCGGCCCTGGGTGCGCCGGCTGATTACGCGCACGCTGGCGATACTGCCGGCGGTTTTCATTATCGGAATCCGCGGCGAAGGCAGCGTCACCGACTTGCTCACGTTGAGCCAGGTAGTGCTGGCCCTGCAGCTTCCTTTCGCCATGTTTCCCCTTCTGCATTTCACCAGTTCGGGCAAAGCGCATGGGTGTATGGAAGAACGGGTGGTTTCTGCTGCTGGCCGGCTGGGCGAGCGCTATTCTGATTACCGGCATGGACGTGTACGGACTGCGAGACTCATTGAAGATTGCATGGCAAGTGGTCGGGGGCAGATGATGCGAACCGGGAGACGATGACCATGTACGAAACCATTCTGGTCACCCTGGATGGCACACCCAGCGACCGGGCGATCATTGAGCACGTCAAGCAACTTGCCAAGCTCGCCCATAGCCGCCTGGTGCTGCTGCACGTGGCGGATGGCTGGGCTGCCAGAACTTATGGTCCGGAAGCAGTAAGCCCGGAGATCACGGCCGACACTGCCTATCTGAAACAGGTCCGAGAGGAATTCGAAGCGGCCGGCATTCCCGCACAGGCTGAACTGGCTTACGGTGATCCGGCCGATGAAATCGTCAAGTGGATCGGGCGCAAAGGCTGTGACCTGGTCGCGATGAGCACCCACGGTCACCGTTTCCTGGCAGATCTTTTCCTGGGCACGACTGCCAGCCGTGTGCAGCATCGCATCTCGATCCCCGTGCTGCTACTGCGGGCCCGATAGAAGCCCGGCCCGCAGTATTTTCCTTCGAGTTGCGCCGACTTTCCGGCTCCTCCGCGCTTCTCTCCGCGCACTCTGCTTTCCAGACTTTGCGCGATGCTCTCCAACCCCTACGCAATCCCGTGCAGAACGACTAAACTATAGAGATATGAACAGCTTCAATAGCCGCTCCAGCCTGTCCGTCCGAGGCAAGGAATACACGATCTACCGGCTCGATGCGCTCGACAAGCAGGGCATCTCCACCAGGCATCTGCCCTACTCGCTGCGCATCCTGCTCGAGAACCTGCTGCGCACCGAAGACGGCCACAATGTTACCCAGGAAGAAGTGCGCGCTCTGGCCGCATGGAACAGCAAGTCGAAGCCCGACAAGGAAATCGCCTTCACACCCAGCCGCGTGCTGCTGCAGGATTTCACCGGCGTCCCCGCCGTGGTTGATCTGGCCGCGATGCGGGACGCCATGAAGCGCCTGGGCGGCGATGCCAAGCTGATCAATCCCCTGCAGCCGGCCGAGCTCGTAATTGACCACTCTGTGCAGGTGGACGAATTTGGTTCCGCGCAGGCATTCGGACTGAACGCCGAACTGGAGTTCCTGCGCAACAAAGAACGCTATGCGTTCCTCCGCTGGGGACAGAAAGCCTTCCACAATCTTGCCATCGTCCCGCCCGACACCGGCATCGTGCACCAGGTCAACCTGGAATTTCTTGCCCGCGTCGTCTTCGTGCATGAATCCGATGGACAGCGCGTAGCGTACCCCGACACGTTGGTCGGCACCGACTCGCACACCACCATGATCAATGGACTGGGTGTGCTGGGGTGGGGCGTCGGCGGGATTGAAGCAGAGGCCGCCATGCTCGGACAGCCCGTGTCGATGCTGATCCCGCTCGTGGTCGGCGTGAAGCTCACGGGACGTCTGCGTGAAGGCGCTACTGCGACTGACCTTGTGCTGACGATCACCGAAATGCTGCGTAAGCATGGTGTTGTCGGGAAATTTGTGGAGTACTTTGGCCCCGGACTGCAGGACCTGCCGCTGGCCGACCGCGCGACCATCGCGAATATGTCGCCCGAATATGGCGCAACGTGCGGCATTTTCCCGATCGACAAAGAGAGCTTGCGCTACCTGCGTCTTACGGGCCGCTCCGAAGAGCAGATCGCGCTGGTCGAGGCTTACGCCAGGGAGCAGGGCATGTTCCACGACGCCCAAACTCCCGAGGCGCAGTATTCAGAGTTACTTTCGCTTGATCTGGCGACGGTCGAACCCAGCCTAGCCGGGCCAAAGCGTCCGCAGGACCGGGTCGTGTTGTCGAACGCGGGGGAGTCGTTTCGGCAGGCCCTGCCTTCACTGATCAAGCCTAAAGCTAAGCCTGCTGCGGCTGTAATCGCGTCGTCCGACAGTGCCGCGAAGCAGGAGAACCGGTGGGAGCAAGAGGGCGGCAACCCGGCTGCAGTCGGAGTCGAGGACCCTCGCGTGGAAGAACACGTTCCCGCTAATGTCAAAAGCGCCCTGAAGCACGGCAGCGTGGTCATCGCCGCCATCACAAGTTGCACGAACACGTCGAATCCCTCGGTGCTTATGGCCGCCGGTCTGCTCGCCAAGAAAGCAGTCGAGCGCGGCTTGCAGACTCCGGCGTGGGTAAAAACATCGCTAGCTCCCGGGTCGAAAGTGGTCACCGACTATCTGGCCAAAGCCGGTCTGCTCACTTATCTGGAGAAACTGAAGTTCAATCTGGTCGGCTACGGGTGCACCACGTGCATTGGAAACTCCGGACCGCTGCCGGCGGAAGTTTCCCAGGCCATCGACGAAAAGGATCTGGTCGTCGCGTCGGTGCTGTCCGGCAATCGCAACTTCGAAGGCCGCATCAACTCCGAAGTCCGCGCCAACTACCTGATGTCGCCGCCACTGGTAGTGGCTTTCGCGCTGGCTGGCCGTATCGATGTCGACCTTAAGAAAGATCCGATCGGGCGCGGCAAAGACGGCAAGCCCGTCCATCTGGCCGACATCTGGCCCACGCAAAAAGAAGTCGACGAGGCGGTCCAGCAGATTTCCTCCGACATGTTCCGCAAGAGCTATGCGGATGTCTACGACGGCGACTCGCACTGGCGCTCGCTGCCCGTGCCGCAGGGCCAAACCTACGTGTGGGAGAAAGACTCAACCTACATTCGCCAGGCACCGTATTTCGACGACATGCAGTTGAAGCCCGGGGCAGTAGCGGACATCAAGAACGCGCGCGTGCTCGCGGTCCTCGGCGACAGTGTCACGACCGATCACATTTCTCCCGCGGGCTCCATTAAGAAAGACAGCCCGGCCGGAAGGTATCTGATCGAGCACGGAGTCAAGCCAGCCGACTTTAACTCTTACGGCTCGCGGCGCGGCAATCACGAAGTGATGGTGCGGGGCACGTTCGCCAACGTCCGCCTGCGCAACAAGATGGTGAACACCGAGGGCGGCTTCACGCGCTACCTGCCCGACGGCGCCGAGATGTCAATCTTCGACGCCTCGGCCAAATACATCGCGGAAGGCGTGCCGCTGGTGATTCTTGCCGGCAAGGAATACGGCTCGGGTTCGTCGCGCGACTGGGCGGCGAAAGGGCCGCGCTTGCTGGGCGTACAGGCGGTCATCGCCGAAAGCTACGAACGTATTCACCGTTCGAATCTGGTCGGCATGGGCATTCTTCCCTTGCAGTTCCTTCCTGGGCAGAATGCTGAATCGCTCAAGCTAACCGGCGAGGAAGTGTTTGAGATCGCCGCAATCCGCGAATTGGTCGAGCGGTTTGCTGCAGGCAGCAAGATCAGCGTAAAGGCGTCGAAGGACGGCAAGACAAAGCAGTTCGAGGCGATCGTTCGCATCGACACACCGCAGGAAGCGCTGTACTACGCCAATGGCGGCATTTTGCAGTACGTGCTGCGGCAATTGCTCGCCGCCAAGCCCGAGGCCGTCCACGCATAAACACCAACGGCCGTGTTCGTTATCGGAGACGAACACGGCCGGATTCCTCGCCGCAGGCTACTTGGCGTCGGGCTGAGGGGCGATTTCGGACAACCGCGAATCCTGCCGCAAGCGGGAGAATTCCTCATCCTTGTAGACATTCGCAATATTCTTGTATCCGCCTTCCTTGGCTCTCTTCAGACAGCGCAGGCATTGCTCGGTATCTCCCATCCGGGCATAGAGCTTGGCCAGCATGTAGTCGTAGCGCGCACGCTCCTCCGGAGTGCTGATCTGAGCAGCGATGCCGCTGTGACTATTCTGGAGTAGGGCCTCGGGGTCTAATTGCAGGGCGCGACCGTACTCCGCCATCGCCCGATCCACCTTGTTCTGGCTGAACCAGGTTGCTCCCAGATTGACGTGAAAGGCGGGCCGGGCCTCCTCCAGTGCGAGGGCTTTCTTGAAATAGCGGGCCGCCGAGCCATAGTTCTTCTGTAGGTAGAAAACGGCGCCCACGTTGTTGAGCGCGTCCGCGTACTTGCTGTTGCGCTTGGCCGCCTTCTCAAAATTGCTGCGTGCTTCAGGCAGATTGTCCTGCTTGAGGTACGACAAGCCGAGCTTGTTGTACAGCACGGCGTTCTTCTTATCCTTCCGCAGAGCCGTTTGGAAATAGGTGATGGCGTGCTCGTAGTCCTTCTGTGCGCGGGCAAGGTCGCCAGCCTTTTCCAGTTCTGCGACGCTCATGGCGTCCGGCTTCACCGGAACTGGTTGCGGCGCAGGCTGGCCCACACCCGGGACCGATAGTCCCGCCACCAGCGCAGCAAGCATGATGGTCGAAGTCAGGATTCTCATTTGACTACCTCCGTTCCCGGAGTCGCATCCGTTCGGGCCTTGCCTCGAACCTACCCGCCGATCTGCTCTCCGCATCTGCGCCACTTATGCCGCAGTTGTGCGGGGCACACAACGCTAACCCTGCTACCACCTGGCTACATCGGCCCGTTAATAGCGGCGAGATGTGCTATGTGGAATCGCTTCAATCGCTTGACGTATGCGGGTAGGTTGTTTAACGCGCTGTTGCGTTTTGTCGCTCACAGGGGTTACAAAGCCCGTTACACGAATGGCCAAGCTAGCTTGTAGACCGTTAAGTGCTGGATGTCACTGCACAGCGCGAGGGGGACGATGTATAAGCGAACCAGGGGCAACCAGGAGGGCCGGGATGCCTGCGTTAGCCGCGGAACCCGTCCATGCAGGGCTGGAGCGCGCCGAATTGCAAGAGGTATTGGCGTCACAGCTCTTCGTTCGTTCCCCGACTCTTGCCCATCTCCTTTCCTATCTGTGCGAGAAGAAATTTGCCGGCGAAACCGAGCATGTCAAGGAATACTCGATTGCCCTCGACGTGTTCGGACGGCAGGATTCGTTCGATCAGGACACCGATTCCATCGTGCGGGTGCAGGCGAACCGACTGCGCAAGCGATTGGCCGAGTACTACCGCGGAGAGGGAGCTACTCATGCCCTGCGAATCACAATTCCCATCGGACAGTATGTGCCCTCATTCGAAAGGGTAGAGACGCCTACAGAACCGCCGGGCGCCTCGGTGCTCACAGGAGGAACACCATCTGCAAAGGGGACTCCCCGCGCGCTTTTCTCCGGAAACAGGAAAAGTGGAATTCTGCTGGCGGGCACGATCCTCCTGGCAATGTTGGCGATTACCGGGCTCGCAGTTCGGCAACGGCTCCAGACACGCCCGGTCCTGGTCTCATCGTCACAAGCGGCGCCTTCTCCTCCAGAATTGCCTGCTGGCCTTCCAGTCGGTGACGAACTACGAATCGTCGCGGGTGCAACCCGCACTTATGTGGACCGCGCGGGAAAGTCGTGGAACCCGGACATATATTTCTCGGGCGGGAAGCCGGTGCGAAGCCCGGTACCGCACATCTGGCGTACCCTGGATTCCAGCATTTATCGCAGCAGCCGCCAAGGCGACTTCCACTACGACATTCCCCTGAAAGATGGCACCTACGAGTTGCGGCTGCATTTTGCCGAGACCCTCTATGGCCCAGAGGAGATCGGCGGGGGAGGTGAAGGCAGCCGGATCATGACGGTCAATGCCAACGGTAAGCCGCTGCTAAGCGAGTTCGATGTTGCATTGGACGCGGGCGGGAGCCGGACGGCGGACGTCAAGGTCTTCACCGGCATTTCGCCCGCGCAGGATGGCAAGCTGCACCTGGATTTTTCGTCGGTTCGCGGCGGCAGCGCCATGCTGTCGGCCATCGAGATTCTGCCCGGCCTGCCCGCGCGCCAACGGCCGGTGCGCATAGTGGCTCGCGACGTCCCTTACTACTCGGACGACAGCCGGTGGTGGGGACCGGACAACTACTTCAAGGGCGGCCAGATTACCGCCAGTGACCAGCCAGCCACCGAGGAGGACGACCCCGAATTGTTTGAGACGGAACGCTGGGGGCATTTCTCCTACGCGATTCCTGTCTCAGCCGGGCGTTACGTGGCCACGTTTTACTTTATCGAGCGCCGGTTCGATGCTGCCAACCGCGACCGCTACGGCGACTCCGATGCAACACCCCAGGGAGGCCGCCTGTTCAGTGTCTTCTGCAATGGAAAAGTGATCCTGCGCGATCTGGATCTCATCAAGCTCGCCGGTGAGAACCATCCAGTGATTCGCAGGGTCGGCGGCCTTGAACCCAACGCCCAAGGGAAGCTGCTGTTGGAATTCGTTCCGACCCGCAGTTACGCGACCGTGAGCGCCATCGAGGTCCTTCCGCAGACCGACTGAAATCGTACATCCACCCACCACGCCTGCCGCGGATGCCCCTTCTCCGGCGCTGTTATAATTAAGAATTGCGCTCATGACGAAAAAGAGACTGATACGTTCGACGACCGTTTTATCGGTACGCCGCGACGGCAAGGTGGTTCTGGCGGGCGACGGCCAGGTAACTCTGGGCGAGTCTGTGATTAAGCACACGGCCAAGAAGATTCGCAGACTCTACCAGGACAAGATTCTGGCGGGCTTTGCCGGCTCAACCGCCGACGCTTTCTCGCTGTTCAGCCGGTTCGAATCGAAGCTGGAGCAGTATCACGGCAATCTGGGCCGCTCGGCGGTGGAACTCGCCAAGGATTGGCGCACCGACAAGTTTCTCCGGCATCTTGAGGCCCTGCTGCTGGTCTGCGACAAGGATCAAACCTTCCTGCTGAGCGGACAGGGCGACGTGATCGAGCCGGACGGCGGCATTGCCGCCATCGGTTCAGGTGGACCATTTGCTCAGGCCGCCGCGGACGCGCTGGCCACACACACCAAGCTATCCGCCCGAGAAATTGCCGAGCAGGCCATGAAAATCGCCGGCCGGATGTGCATTTATACGAACGATAATTTTACGATTGAGGAATTGTAGCTGATGGCTGATAGTCATTGGCTGGTGGCACAACGGTTTTGCCACTGACTATCAGCTACCAGCCACCAGCTAACGAATTATGGCCATCTATTTCCCTCCCACTGCCGAAGAAGAACAGCTGGCGCTCGACGACCTGACGCCGCGAGAAATCGTGGCCGAACTCGACAAGTACGTTGTCGGCCAGAAAGACGCGAAACGTGCCGTGGCCATTGCGCTACGCAACCGCATGCGCCGCCAGAAGCTCACGCCCGAGCTCGCCGAAGAAATCATTCCGAAAAACATCATCATGATCGGCCCCACCGGCGTCGGCAAAACCGAGATCGCGCGCCGCCTGGCCAAGCTCACCAACTCGCCCTTTCTGAAGGTCGAAGCATCGAAGTTCACCGAGGTCGGCTACGTGGGCCGCGATGTGGAGTCGATGATCCGCGATCTGGTCGAAATCGCCATCGACATGATCCGCGAAGAAAAGCTGGAAGACGTTGCCGACAAGGCGGAATTGAACGCCGAAGAGAGGTTGCTGGACCTTCTCCTGCCCCCGCCCAGCCCGCGTCCGCCCGATACCACCAGCGGAGGCGTGGTCCTGGAAGGAAACACTGGGGAGCCCACCGATTCCCAATCCCGCACGCGCGAGAAGCTGCGCCAGCAGTTGCGCGAAGGCAAGCTCGACGAGCGCATGGTGGAGCTCGATGTCCGGGAACGTAATTTCCCGTCCTTCGAAATCATCTCCAACCAGGGCGTCGAGGAGATGGACGTCAACATCAAGGACATGTTGCCGAACATCTTTGGGCAGCGCAGCAAAAAACGGAAGATGAAGGTCAACGAGGCCTTCGAGTACCTGATCCAGGAAGAGGAGCATCGCCTCATCGACATGGACCAGGTCACGCGCACGGCCATCGACCGCGTCGAAAATTCCGGCATCGTCTTTCTCGACGAGATCGACAAGATCGCCGGCCGCGAGAGCGGCCACGGTCCCGACGTTTCCCGCGAAGGCGTGCAGCGCGACATTCTGCCTATCGTCGAAGGCACCACGGTCAACACGCGCTACGGGATGGTCCGCACGGACCACATCCTGTTCGTGGCCGCGGGCGCATTCCACGTGTCGAAACCGAGCGATTTGATCCCCGAGCTGCAAGGCCGCTTTCCGATCCGCGTGGAGTTGCAATCGCTGACCATGGACGACTTCATCCGGATTCTCACCGAGCCCAAGTCGTCGCTGGTGAAGCAGTACACGGCGTTGCTGGAAACCGAAGGCGTCAAGCTCGAGTTCACGCCGGAGTCCCTCGAGGAAGTTGCCCGCTTCGCGTTTCGCGTGAACGAAGGCACCGAAAATATCGGAGCCCGCCGCCTGCATACCATCATGGAGCGGGTGCTCGACGAAATCAGCTTCGAGGCTCCTGAGAAAAAAGGCCAGCAGATCACGGTCGACGCCGATTACGTCGGCAAGATGCTCTCCGACATCGTGAAGGATCAGGATCTCTCACGGTACATCTTGTAGCCACGTAGCGACGACCGCCTCGGCCGTCCCCCAGGGGGTAGACAGCCGGGGGCGGCTGTCTCTACACTGCTTTCCCACAGCCCGAGCCCCCATGCGAACCATTGACCGCTCCCGCCTGCAATCCCTGATGGACCGCGAACAGAAGAAATTCGTAGCCGACAGGCCCAAGTCCGCTGCCCTCTTTGAACGCGCGCGTAAGTCGCTGCTGGGCGGCGTGCCCATGAACTGGATGGCCAAGTGGGCGGGCGCATTTCCTCCGTTCGTGCGGGAAGCGCGCGGCGCTGAGTTCTTCGACGTGGATGGCCACCGTTATATCGACCTTTGCCTGGGTGATACCGGCGCGATGACCGGCCACTCCCCGTCAGCCACGGTAACGGCAGTGGAACAACAGGCACGGCGTGGCATCACGCTGATGCTGCCCAGCGAAGACTCGATCATCGTGGGCGAGGAACTGCAGAAGCGCTTTGGCCTCCCTTACTGGCAATTCGCGCTTACTGCCACTGATGCGAACCGGTTTTCTATCCGCCTGGCCCGTCATATCACGCAACGGCCGAGGATCCTCGTCTTCAACTGGTGCTATCACGGCACGGTGGACGAGAGCTTCATCACGCTGCAGGGCGGAGTCGCGAAGGCGCGCCGCGGAAATGTCGGGCCGCCGGTCGATCCAACTGTAACGACCAGCGTGGTCGAGTTTAACGATCTCGAAGCGCTGGAGTCAGCATTGCAGAAAGAAGACATCGCGTGTGTGCTGGCGGAACCTGCGTTGACTAACGTCGGCATTGTGCTGCCCGATCCGGGCTATCACGCTGCCCTTCGTGAAATTACGCGCAAGCGCGGCACGCTCCTCATCATCGACGAAACTCATACCATCTGCGCAGGCCCGGGCGGCTACACGCGTGCGGAAAATCTGGAGCCGGATTTCCTGGTCTTCGGAAAGCCGATCGCAGGCGGCGTACCGGGCGCGGCCTATGGGTTTACCGCCGAAGTGGCGCAGTGCATCCTCGATCGCCAGAACCTCGAAGACTGCGACACGGGCGGCATCGGCGGCACGCTGGCGGGGAATGCGCTTTCGCTTGCCGCCATGAAGGCCACACTACAGAAAGTTCTGACCAAGGACGCCTTCGAGCGCATGATTCCCATGGCCGAGCGCTGGACTGACGGCGTAGCGAAAGCGATTGCGGAGTTTGAGCTGCCCTGGAACGTTACGCGCCTGGGCTGCCGCGCCGAGTACCTGTTCGCTTCCCAGACCCCGCGCAACGGCACCCAGGCGCACGCGGCCATGGATTTCGAACTCGAGCGCTTCATGCATCTCTACGCCATGAACCGCGGAATTCTGCTCACACCCTTCCACAACATGGCGCTGATGTCGCCTATGACGTCGAAAGAAGACATCGACCAGCACACAAAAGTATTTCGCGAAGCGGCGAAGGAACTGGTTGGATAGAGACCGCCAAACCCTTCCCTTAAGCACGGCTGGGATACCATAACCGGCGGTGCCCTACGTTCGTGCGCCTTTTGCGCTAACGTGGGCTTGCACGCGGCCTGAATTGCCAGCGCGCGATAATTCGACGGGAGAAAGCTTTCGAAGCACGTTTCAGTCGCGCCGGCCGCCGCACCGACTCAGATTGTTTGCTTGGACGGATACAGGTGAGGAGCTGCTCTATGCTTTTCGACCCGAGCGTTTTTCGAGTTCCTTTATTTTTGTCATATTTGCCGCGATGCGCTTGGTGTCCTTGCGTTTCCCCGAGCGGTTGCGGCGCTTGGCCTTGGTAACGTAATGGTTCTTCGACATGTCACGCTCCTTTGCGCCTTCAATGATGATGATACACAATTGAAAGGAAAGGTTACCGGCGTAACGGAGAAATTGGCAGGGCACGATTTTTTCCAGCCGCCGGAGAGCCTGGTAAATTTGAGGTGATTTTTTTCTGGAGAGGGCGAGGTCGAAGTGGAACCGGTCCGCCCTCTCCGCCGCGAGCCGCGTGTTACGCTGATAGTTCCCGCATGAGGCCGCGTCACAACTTCCCCGCAGCCGTTGCCCTGAGTTTCATCTGTCTGCTCACGGGATGCGCCTCCATCCAGGCCCCCTTGCCCCCTTCGCTCGAATTGCCCAAGCCTCCCCCGGACCTGCGAGCCGTGCGCAAAGGCGACCGCGTCTATCTCTATTGGTCCGTGCCCAGCCAGACCATGGACCGTCAGCGCATCCGTCGAGCCGGCCCGACGCGCGTTTGCCGAAGCCTCGAGTCCCCTATGAAGGAGTGCGGTACGCCGGTGGGCAACGTTGCCCCTCCCCCGAAGACGTCGGGCGCCGTCCCTGTCAAAGCAGAGACCAGTTTCGTCGACACTCTTCCGCGCGATCTCCAGCAACAGAATCCGATGCGGCTCGCAACGTACGCGGTGGAAGCACTCAACCTGCACGCGCGCAGTGCCGGACTGTCAAACCAGGTTCAGGTTGCCCTCGTTCCAACCCTGCCGTTCCCGCCAAACTTTCGCGCGGAGGTCACTGTGAAAGGCGTGATCCTCACGTGGGATTGTGAACCAGGGCCCCCCGAACCGCGCGGCGCCCGCTACGTCTATCGCATCTACCGGAAGTCCGCAGACACCAATGCCGAGGTGAAGGTTGCCGAGCTTGCCTGCCCTGATCATCGTTTCGAGGATCAGGCTATCGAGTGGCAGAAGACTTACGAATACCGGATAACCGTCGTGACCGTGATTGAGCTGGAGCCGAAAGTCCACCCTTGTCCCGTTCCGCAGAAAAAAGAAGATGCGGAGAATACGGCGACAATCGAATGCCTGGATGTAGCCTCCGCCGAAGGAGACGATTCTCCTCCGCAAAAGGTCTTCACCAAAGACATTTATCCGCCGGCCGTCCCAACCGGCCTTCAGGCGGTGTACTCCGGCCCGGGCCAGGCCCCATTCATCGACCTGCTCTGGGCTCCCGTCACCGATGCCGACCTTGCCGGATACAACGTCTACCGCCGTGAAAACGAGGCCCGGGCCGCGAAAATCAATGGCGATCTGGTGAAGACACCCGCCTTCCGCGATACGGCAGTCACGCCAGGCAAGAGCTACGCGTATTCCGTCTCCGCCGTTGATGAGCGCGGAAACGAAAGCCCTCTCTCGGAAGAAGCCAGCGAGACCGTACCGCAGTAGTGCCTTACGGTCATTCAATCATTTGATACCGTGCTTCCAGTCAAGCACGGCCGCAGCGATTTTTGCCGCAGCTCACTTTTTCCTCCGGGACTTGCTCCAAATCTATGTTTAGATAAACGCTCTATGAAATATTGCCGTTTCCACTGGAATGGAGAAACGCACTACGGCCTGGTCGAATCCGTAGCCGGGCGCGATGAAATCACACGACTGCTGGTAACTCCTCCCGAGGAAGTTGGCGGCGATATGGACGACCTGCGTACCAAGCGGATGGACCACGTAGCGCTCGCAGATGCGGAGCTGGCGATCCCGGTACGCCCTTCCAAAATCGTATGCGTTGGCCGTAACTATCGCGAACATGCCACCGAGCTAGGCCACGACATTCCCACCGAGCCGCTGCTTTTTTTCAAACCAACGACCGCGCTCAATGCTCCCGGCGGCACCATCCGCAGGCCCCGCATTTCCGAGCGCACCGACTACGAAGGCGAACTGGGCGTAGTAATCAGCAAGCCCTGCTACAAGCTGGCCGAGAGCGATGACGTGCGCCCGTACATCCTCGGCTATACCTGCGTGAATGACTTCACGGCGCGCGACCTGCAGAACAAAGACGGCCAGTGGACGCGCGCCAAAGGCTTCGACACATTTTGCCCGGTGGGCCCGGTCGTCACCGACGACGTGGACCCGTGGACGGGAATCGGAGTAAAAACCACGGTCGGCGGCGAAGTCCGGCAAGAGGGCAACACCCGCGATTTCATTTTCCCGCTCGACGTTGTCATCCGCTACATCTCCCAGGTGATGACCCTGCTCCCCGGGGATCTCATAGCGACCGGCACGCCGAAGGGCGTCGGCCCGGTAGTCGCAGGCGACGTGGTCGCCGTGACTGTGGACGGGATCGGGACATTGCAGAATCCCATTGCCGATGAATAAGGAGCCTCTGCTCGCAACCAAAACCTTTGACCACGGAGGACACAGAGGGGCACAGAGGTTTTTTTCTGTGTAACTTGCGCCGTGGTGAAGAAGTTCGTTTTGCTGAAGACTGGTGACTGGCGACTGAGGACTTAGTTTCTCGGGCTTGCCCATTCGTAACCTGCACGCCCCTTCCGCGATTCAGGTTTCGGGCTTATGCTGGTGTATCGGGAAGTTCGACGCTGGTCCCTTCCGTTTCATCATGAATCCCTTTCGTATTTACAGTCTGCTTCTGGGTGGCGGCGCCATCGCATTCAGTATGTATTTCCTGCTGCGCCGCAAACCCAAGAGCCCGCAGGAACTCGAGCGCAAGCGCCGGGAATTCCTCGACACGGTCGGCCGCATCACCGACGGCACCGTGATCGACGTGCAGGAGCTTCCCTTCGATGGCCAGCACATCTCAACCATGCTGATCTTTCAATACGACGTGGCGGGTGTTTCCTACGAAGCTTCGCAGGACATCACGTATCTACGCCAGTGGGTCAACTTGCACTCCTGCCGTTTAGGCCTGCCCACATCGGTGAAATATGATCCGCAAAATCCCGGCAATTCTCTGGTAGTTTCTGAGCGGTGGATGGGGTTGAGGCAGTAGGGCAGTCGCTGGTCTCCAGTCGCTAGTCGTCAGCGAGACGCTCAGGTTCCTGCGTACGCCAGGCAAGATTCAACTTCAGTGAGTTCGTGCAGGTTCTCGCGAAAGGTATTTCTATACGAAGATTGTGCTAAAGACTGGAGACGAGCGGCTGAAGACTAGATCTAGCTTCCCGCCGCAAATCCCCCCGTGTGGGCCACGGTAATGCGGAGGTACTTGTAAGGATTCACAGGAGTGTCGTTGATGCGCACTTCATAGTGAAGATGGGGACCGGTGCTGCGTCCGCTCAAGCCAACGTATCCCAGGATGTCGCCCCGCCGCACATGCTGGCCGGAACTGACGGCAAACCCGGAAAGGTGTCCAAAGCGGGTAACGATTCCGTGGCCGTGATCGAGAATCACGGCACGACCGTAGCCGCCCATATAGTCAGCAAAGTCGACAAGCCCGTCAGCCGGAGCAATCACGGGCTGTCCGACGATGGCGGCAATGTCGACGCCGGTATGGAAGGCGCCTTCCCCGTTGAACGGATCAATGCGCTCGCCGAATGATCCAGTCACCGGACCTTCAACGGGCCACAGGTTCGGCGCCTGGTTCGCACGCAGCCAATCCGCAGTTGTGGCGTTGCGAGTCAGTCCTAGCGACAAACCAGTTGTCGTGGCGCCAGTCAGAGCGGAATTCTTCAAAGCGTACAACTGGTCGAGGGAGGAATTCACCTCAGCGGTGCGCACTTGCTCGTCCGCGCCTGTAACCAGTCTCGGGTCCGACTTCAAGCCGTAAAGCGAGGAAACTTCACTCGCCAGCGATCCCAACGAAGCCACCTGGACGTCGCGTTCCTTGGCGACCTGCTCCAGGCGCGAGTAGCGGCTCTTTAAATCGTCTTTTTCGGTGCGCAGCTGGTTGTAGCTGGAGACTTTCAGGAGCATCCGAGCATAGGAGCTTGCGATCCCGGTCAAGCTGAGGAAGCCGATCGCAGCGCCGACTACGAAAATGTACAGATAATGGACAGGGATGGGGATCTTGCGCAGCTGGCCGTCGTCGTCACGTGCCACGAACAGAATGTAGAAGCGTTTGCGCAAGAAGTTCCTTTCCGGTCTTTAGAAAAATCTCAGAACCATGCTCGGACGGCCTGCGGTTACAGGAGCCCGCGCAGCATCCCGATTCCCGAGCTACGCCCCCAAAGTGGGGTCGCTGATTCGTGCTCACTACCTACCGGAACCGGGTAAGGCCTCAAGCTTCAATGTCTGCAATCCGAACGGGATACAGCACTTAAGCCGGCCAAAGGTGTTGGAAACAGCTTCCAAACGGTAACAAACTGGGTTCCTCCCTGTCAACGCGCAAACTACCCGATTTCAGTTACTTTGGCCGGGTAGCCCGAATTGGCCCTCAGGACGAGCCGACCCGGCACGCGCGGTGGTCCTTTCGGCCATTATCGTTGCGGTTATCAGAGTCCGGACGTCGCCGCACTTAGTGCCGCCGGGCGTCGCAAATTTGACCTCGGATTTCTTGTAAGACGGCAGAAATCGATATAGTCATTGCCATGCCCCTCCCGGAAAAAGCGCTGATCGCCGCCATTCGCAGCGCCGCAAAAGGGGGGAAAGGGGCCGTGGTCACCGGAATCGGCGATGACTGTGCGGTTCTGAAGCCGCCGTCTGGCCACGAAATCCTGGTGACTACCGACTTCACTTTGGAAGGGGTTCACTTTCGGCGGGAGTGGCATTCTCCGGAGGTGGTGGGCCGTCGCTGTCTGACCCGTGGCCTGAGCGACATCGCCGCCATGGGAGGTCAACCCCTTGCAGTTTTTCTTTCGCTGGCGCTGCCCGGCAAACTCCCGCAAAACTGGGTCAACCGTTTCATGAAGGGCCTGCTCGGGCTGGCCGGCGAATTCAAGGTTCCGCTGGCCGGAGGCGATACGGCGCAATCGCCCCGTGAGATTTTGGCCGACATCGTGGTGCTGGGATCTGTTCCGAAAGGAACGGCCGTTTTGCGCTCAGGCGCGAAGCCTGGGGATCGCATTTACGTGACGGGTGAACTCGGTGGCGGTTCCGCGGCGCTCAAGGAATTCTTCGCCGGGAAAAAGGCGAAGCCAAAGGATTTCCCGCGCCACTTCCACCCTGTGCCTCGGATCGTAGTTGGCGATTTTTTGCGGAGGAACAGGCTGGCTACGGCCATGATCGATCTGAGCGACGGGCTTTCCACCGACCTTACACACATTTGCGAAGAGTCGCGGGTGGGGGCGGAAATCCTCGCCGCCGACATTCCGCGGGCTCGTGTTGGCCCTCGGCGCAAGCCTGTTGACCTGAAACTCGCGCTCCACGGCGGCGAGGACTACGAGTTGCTATTTACAGCGCGTCCAACTACTCCGATTCCAAGCCGCATTGCGCGCGTTCCGGTGACGCTCGTAGGCCATGTCATACGAGGAGGAAACATTCGCTTGAAGAGCGAAAACGGTGCCCTCACAAAACTAAAGCCCGAGGGCTGGGAACATTTCAGGCAGTGGCGGCAGAGCCGAACCACCTAGGCCCAGACACCCTCGTCTGGGCGGCCGGGACGAAGTCTCCGCGACTGGCTGTGGAGCGTTAGCTCAGCGATTCGTCTCGCGCGACAGGACACGTCCCGACGTACCTTCCCATGCTCTAGTTCGGGCTCCCATAGGGGTCTAAAGTAAAGGTATGTCGTACCTTCACAAGCTCGCTTGTCTCGCAGTCGTGAGCCTGGGGTTCGCGCTGGTCTCGCTGCACGCCCAAACTTCCGCGTCACCCGCGACCCCGTCCCAGCCGGCAGTCGCAAACGCGCCCGTATCGGTAGACCAGGCCTTCATCCAGAAACAGTTTGGAGAAGAATTCACGCTGGTGGACATCTCCACGCCCTACGTCCGCGACATTGATGGCGACGGCGTGGACGATCTGGTGATCGTGGCGCGCAGCAAGAAGACGATGCTCGATGCTGCCGAGCACAGCTACCGAGTCGTCGATCCTTATTACAGCTTCTACGGCTACGGAGATCCCAAGCTGACCTCCACGTTCGGATCGGAAGATGTGATGGACAAGAACCTCGTTGTGCTGGTGATTCACGGCGCCGGTCCGGAGGCGTGGCGCTCGGAAACGCCCAAGGCCAAGTTTGTCATCATCAACGTGCCATTGAAGCGGATCGCCGTGCGGCGGCTCCAACTGCGCAAGAAGCAGGTGAACGCAATTTTCGCCGTCGAAGCCGACGCCAGCGCAGGCGATTCGGTAGTCTTCTGGGACGGCAAGCAGTACAAGTACCAGCCCATCGGCACCAACAGCGCCAACTAGTTTTCAAGACGCAGCGCGCAACAGCTACTGCTGCGCGCTGCCGGTTTCGCGGGCGAGGGCGCTCGCCCTACAGTTCGCCTTAGCGGGCAACCGCTTCCTTCTTCACCCAGGCACGCGCTTCCTCGGACTTGACCCATTCGCCCGCCACCTGCCGGGTCACAACATTGAGCCGGTTCCAGACATTAATGGTCGCGATGGCGATCACGAGGGCGGCGAGTGCCTGCTCGTCGTAGTGCCGGGCAGCGTCCTCCCACACCTCATCGGGCACCGGGTCGGACCGGTCGCTCAAACGGGTGGCCGCTTCCGTGAGCGCGAGCGCCGCGCGCTCAGCCTCAGTGAAGTAGGGCGCATCTCTCCACCCGGCCACGGCGAACAAGCGCTCATCGGTTTCTCCAGCCTTTTTCATCACCCGCGCATGCATGTCCAGGCACACGCCGCATCCGTTGATCTGGCTGGCCCGCAGATGAACCAGCCCGAGGGTGCGTTCCGGCACGCCTCGCCTTTCCGTGGACTTCGACAGCGCATACAGGGCCTGCATGGCTTCGGGATTAATCATGGCGGGATTTTTCAATCGTGCTTGCATGATGGTCGATCTCCTTTTCAGTGTTGATTTCCTTCTTCATGACAATGACGGATGGCAAGCCTGGAATGTGACAGTAGCGGGTTGAATACCGTGGAATCCCTGGCCCCGCTGTCTTTACGGACGGCGGGCATGCCTTCTTGACTGTGGGGACGTGGCTTCACAGGCTGTGAAAAAAGTCCGGTACATCGTGTTTTGGGAAGGGCACGACTTCAGTCGTGCCGTACGTGACCGGAGTGCCTGCGTCCCCTGCGAGGGTTACTGGCGCAACAGAAAGCACTTCAAGATCGTGGTCGTCTCGGTCTGTGTTCGAAGCGGCTAGTAATTGATATCGCGGAACGCAATCTCAGTGTAGTAGCCGTTTGACGGGGGAGCGACCTTCGAATTTTTGTCGTAGTGGAACTTCGTGCCGCCCATAGCCTCGATTGTTTTTCCGATGATCGAGCCGTAGAGGTCAGAACCCCCGGTGATCTGCACATCGGCATTTGGAGCATTTACGGTCACATAGGCTTGCGCTCCTCCCGCGACCTTGACCGTCCCGCTGCCTGAATAGTTAATCAACATGTTGTTGGCGTTGACACTCAAGTTCGAAATCGAGCCTCCGCTTAAGTCGATCGGCGTGTTCACTCCCTGGCCGGCGACATTGATCACGACCGAGCCATCCGGACTGATGACGATGCTCGCATTGCCTACGAGGTTAATACTGTTGATGGTGTAAGTCCCGGGTGCCAATGTCAGGGTTCCGCCTGCGGTTACCGAGATATTGCCGTACGATCCGGGAACGAGGCTGCCTCCATTTTTCTTGAGACTCAAGGGTGTTGTCGGCGGCATGGGGTTCGGTGGGGGCGGAACAGGCAGAGTGTATGGACCTGCGCTCTGCACTCGATTCGCGCTCGACGGTGGCAACAGGCCGGCGCCACCGACCTCCGTAACCCCCGCGGGACAGGCTCCGATCACCGGATTGGGCACGCCAATTGAGCCGCCAATCTGGGTGCTGTTGCCATTCAAGAGGACATTTCCGTTAGATCCGACGTCGCCTCCGTAGGACACGTGGGTGGTGGCGTAGGTTCCCCCGTTGGCGCTGGTGTAGCTATCGGTCGTGCTGCCACCGCCAATCTGCAAGGCGCCACATCCAGTACCAGTCGCAAACAGGCCGTATGGAAAAGGAGGCGCCGGCGGCAAGGCTACTTCGGCCTGAACCGAGCGCCGTGAACTATTTCGGGGATTGAGCGCAAGCGAAGTCACCAGGTACACAGGATTGGCCGCGGGTCCCGGGGGTGTCGAATTGACCATCTGGGTGCAATCCGGCGCGTTCTGCAACAGGACCTCTTCGCTGCCGTCCCAGCACACCTGTTTGTTCATCGGTTGCGTAGGATTTACAGGATACTTCCCATTGTCGACCGAACCGTTGAGTCTGGGACTGATGCGAACCCACTGGAAAGCCAGGGCAGCGGTGGTGGAATTCCAGGGAATCTTGCTGGTGGTCGTCCAGTACCAACCTGCTCCCGCGGGTATGGTGGTGCAGTGCATATCGCCGCTCTGAGGTGCCACCAGTAAGTTGTAGGCGTTGTGGCACAGTTCATCGTCGCCATAAACCGTGGTGAGATCCCAGGGCTTGACTGCGCCGGGAGTTTGTCCGCCCAGGATGTAGAGGATCTGACCATTTCCAGCAGTAGGCTCGACGGGAGCCGCAGGCAAACAGGACGAGGCCGGGGCGCAGGTTGGAGCTACCACCGTATTCGCATTGGCAACCATGAGGCGATTGCGTGCTTCTTCGATGCCAGCCTTTGCTGCAAAATAGAGAACCTGCTGGTTGCGGTAGTTGGCGTTCACCAGGCTGTCGGTGTTTGCCATATACACCAGAGCGACAGCAATCGCGCTGAGCAATAGCAGCAATACCAGGTCATGAATAATGCGATCCCTCGCTCACCATTTTTCTGCTTGTCCATAATTCACCTCGGGGCCCGATTCGCCTAGTTATTGATCTTCGCCTCGGAAGACATGCTGATGGTTGAGAATGCATGGTCTTCGATACTCTGGTTGGTGGTTTGCACATTGAGTGTGAGTCCCACCGCCTTGATGTTGCCCATACTGTTCCCGTCCGGACAGCCGCCAGCGGCAATGCTGCAGGGCAACGCTGTGGCAGAACCGTCGTTCAGGATGGCGCTAAAGGGGTTGACGTTTACAACGTTGTCGACTTGCGTGTAATAGAGCGGCAACTTCCCAGCCAGGTAATCCGCCTTGGACAAACTTCCCCGCTGCAATGTGCAGGGACACGGTCCATTCAACGGATTGAGCTGTACGAACACAACGCTGACTGTGCCGCTGCCATCTACGTCGCCTTCAAACTGGATCGCATTGTTCGAAATGCTGACCAGTCCCTGCCCGTATAGGGCAGGGTTGGCTGCTGCCGTCGCCGTGTCATACATCCGCGCGCTGGGGTAGCCGGCGTGATGCAGATCCTTCACGACCTGGTCGATGAATTGGCGCGACTGCTGGGTTAGATCGACCTTGGCCATCTCGGTGACATTTCTCTTCTGCAATTCGACCGCTCCCCGGACCACCACTCCCATAACGGCCATGAGAATCGCCACCACCAGCAGCAGTTCGAGCAGGGAGAACCCGCGCTGCCATCTGCTTGCCGCGCCCGCTTCGTTCGTCCCGTGCTTGTGGATGGCGTTGTGGGCGCGGTGCTGGCGCCGCGAGGAAAGCTGTCGAGGGTGCTCCGCTTCACCATCAAGAACGGCAGGATCGCAGAAGTCGACATCGTCGCCGACCCCGCACGCTTACGCGAGCTGGAGCTCTCCATCCTCCCGGAGACGGGTCAGTAGACCACGGAGCTGCGCTCCTGCCAGTGGAGGAACTCCGAGACTTCCCCGGTGCGAGCACTGCATTAAAATAAAGATCCCATGGGCCTGCCGGAAGGGTTCACCATACGCCGCGCCTCCACCGACGACTTGACCACGTTGGTCGAGCATCGGCGGGGGATGTTTTACGACATGGGCTATCGTGACCATGCCGCCATGGACGCAATGTCGCTCAAGTTCCGGCCCTGGCTCCTCAAACAAATGGATGCCGGCGAATACCTCGCCTGGCTGGCGATTGCGCCTGACGGTTCCATCGTGGCGGGTACGGGACTGTGGCTGATGGACTGGCCTCCCCATATGATTGGGGCGGGCGCGCGCCGGGGAAATATCCTGAACGTCTATACCGTCGAAACATTTCGCCGCCGCGGATTGGCCCGTCAACTCATGGAAGTGGCGATCCAGTGGTGCCGCGAGAATTGTGTCGATACCGTCATCCTGCATGCCAGCCCGGACGGTCGCAAGCTGTACGAATCGATGGGCTTTACGTCCACCAACGAAATGAGGGTTCGCTTGTGACGAAAACAAAGCGCGCAGCGCGGAATCGTGGAGGAACGAAGCCAGGAAAGCGTCCACAGCTTCGCCCAATCGGCGAGATTCGATCCACTCTCACGAATCGCAGCAAAGCGCCGAAACAAGGCTCTGAAGGCGCGCCCGACGCATGGCTTGAGATCAAAGCGTTTGCGGCTCCAGCCGTTCAAGGACTCCAGCCCGGCGACCAGATCATCGTGATGACCTGGTTCCATCAATCCCGACGCGACGTGCTGAAAGTTCACCCGCGTTCGGATCCGAATCGTGCGCTCACCGGAGTCTTCGCAACGCGCTCTCCCGACCGCCCCAACCCGATCGGCCTGCATCCCGTGACCATCCGAAAGATTGTGGGCACCCGCCTGCGTATCGGCCCCATCGAAGCCATCGACGGCACCCCCGTGATCGACATCAAACCGGTAATCGCCTGTTCGCCATCGTCGTAGCCCTGGCCGCCCCGAATCTTGGGTTTGACCCGTGATCCTCACTGTCCTCTGTGGTTAAAGATCTTCTTGTCCGAGGAAGACAAAGATATAAGGGGCCTACTAACCACCAACAAATGGCCGAGAAGAGAAAGCCTTCAGCGCTGCTCAGGCCGCTCACCGCCGGGCATGAGAGCCAGCCGTCCACTCTCCGGAGTCGCGCCATTGCCGCACGCCTGCAACAGGCACGCGAGCGCAATGCTGCTGTGCCCAAAGGCACGCTGTCCCCCAGACATGCAGGAAATTCTAGACCACACGCGGGCAGGCAAGTGTCATTTCGCTTGTGCATCACGGTTTACGGAAGGCCAACTCGCCTATAATTTGTGGCCTATGAATCTGGAACAGAAACTCGAGGAACTCAAGAAACGCGACCACCTGGCCGAAGAAGGCGGCGGAGAACGGCGCCGCGAGAAACAGCACAAGGAAGGCAAGATGTCGGGGCGCGAGCGCATCGAGTTCCTGCTCGACGAAGGTACTTTCGAGGAAACCGACAAGCTAGTCACGCACCGCTGCAACGACTTCGGCATGGCCGAGCAGAAGTTTTACGGGGACGGCTTCATCACGGGCTACGGCCGCATCGAAGGCCGCCTGGTCTTCCTGTTCGCGCAGGACTTTACCGTCTTCGGCGGCTCGCTCTCCGAAGCCAATGCCGGAAAAATCGTCAAGATCATGGACCTCGCCGCCAAGATGGGCGCGCCGATGATTGGTCTGAACGACTCGGGCGGTGCGCGCATTCAGGAAGGCGTCATGTCACTCGCCGGATACGCTGATATTTTCCTGCGCAACACGCTGTACAGCGGCGTAGTCCCGCAGATCTCCGCCATCATGGGGCCGTGCGCCGGCGGCGCCGTCTACTCGCCCGCCATCACAGACTTTATCCTGATGGTCGACAAGACCTCGTACATGTTCATCACCGGACCCGATGTCATCAAGACGGTCACCCATGAAGAAGTCACCAAGGATCAGCTGGGCGGAGCGACCACCCACAATGAAACTTCGGGCGTCGCGCATTTTTTGTCGCACGACGATGCGGAGTGCCTCTCGATGGTGCGCGAGCTGCTCAGTTTCGTTCCGTCCAACAATCTGGAAGATCCGCCGCGCCGCCCCTGCACCGATCCGGTCGACCGTGCTGAACCCGCGCTCGACAAGATGGTGCCGGCGGAATCCAATCGTCCGTATGACATCAAAGATGTGATCCATGCGGTTGTCGACGACGGCTACTTCTTTGAAGTGCAGGAACACTACGCCAGGAACATCGTGGTGGGATTCGCCCGCCTGAACGGCCGCTCGGTGGGCATTGTCGCCAACCAGCCCGCCATGCTGGCCGGCACGCTCGATATCAATGCGTCCGTCAAGGGCGCGAGGTTCGTGCGCTTCTGCGATTGCTTCAATATTCCGCTGGTGACGTTCGAAGATGTCCCGGGATTTCTTCCCGGCACCCAGCAGGAATACGGCGGAATCATCAAGCACGGCGCGAAGCTGCTGTTCGCGTTTGCCGAGGCGACGGTGCCCAAGGTCACGGTGATCACGCGCAAAGCCTACGGCGGCGCCTATTGCGTCATGGCGTCAAAACACATTCGCACCGACGTGAACTACGCGTGGCCGACGGCCGAAATTGCCGTGATGGGACCGGAAGGGGCAGTCGATATCGTCTACAAGCGTGAACTGGAGCAAGCCGCCAACCGCGACGAAGTGCGTCAGTCAAAAATAGAAGAATTCCGCGACCGCTTCGCCAACCCCTACGTCGCCGCCGATCGCGGTTTCGTCGACGCCGTCATCCAACCGCGCGAGACGCGCAAGAAGCTGATCCAGGCGCTGGAAATGCTGCAGACCAAGCGGGATAAGAACCCGCCGAAGAAGCATGGGAACATACCGCTGTAGGAGTTGGCTATCTAGCGGCTGCCGCAACCTTGAAGCGAACTTTTTCTTTGCGCTGCAGGTAATCGACGATCTCGAAAAGATTGCGGGCCTGAGGATTGCCGGACGGGCCCAGCATCCGCATCAGGCTCTTGGGTGAATGTTGAGTTGCTTCGGCGAGTTCGGCAAAGCCGATGGTGGCATTGATGTAATCCCGCAGCACGGCCTTGCCGGTTTCCAGGTCTCCGCGAACGAAACATTCGACACTGGCGCGTAAAAGCTCCTTCCGGAACGCCGCGTCTCGGCGAACGCGCGTTTGCACGGTTTGTTTGAAGTCACGCGTTAGGGGCATCTTGGTTCACTTCTTCGGCTTCCTCGTTTTGTAGTCTTGCCACCTTTCAAACGCGTCTCGAATATCTTGGTGCTGTCTCGACTTCGTTCCGCCACCCAGCAGAATCACCAGCCGCGGCCCATCTCTACCCAAGTAGATTCGAAGGCCAGGGCCAAAATGGATTCGGCATTCGTGCAGGCCACGCCCCAAGCTCTTTACTCCGGACACATTCCCCTGCTCCAACCTCGTCAGCGCCACCGCGACCTGGGCGGCGGCCTCGGCCCCCAGACTATCGAACCATCGGGCGTAAGGGCTATGACCGTTGTGATCGAGATATTCAAGAATCTCGATCTTTTGCGATGGTAACATATATGGTACCTATGTCAAGAACCGAGTTGCGAGGACACGCCGCCTGTGGAGACTGTGCTGGACCTAAAATCGACGGTAGTTGGTGTAGTGATCTGCGTCTGTGTCCGCGGTCACGAGTCGATGCGGCGAGTCTGCCCGCCAGAGTAGAATGCGTCTTCTCCGGGAGGCCCCTCTTGAAACAACTCTTCTTGCTGCTCGCCTTCACGCTAACTCTTCCGGCCCTCGCCCAGGATGCCCAGACCTGGCTCGGCAATCTTCCGCAGGCCAAGGATTACGCGCAGAAGCGTGTCTCCAGCTTCGACATTAGCGGCGCCAATGCCGACTATCGCCAGCTCCCGGGCGGCGAGACTACCACGCTGCTCGACATCGACGGGCCCGGCGTCATCACCCATATCTGGGTGACGATTGCCAGCGCCGACCCGCAGCATTTGAAGGCGCTGGTACTGCGCGCGTACTGGGACGGCGAGGCCACGCCCAGCGTCGAAACTCCGATCGGCGATTTCTTCGGGCTTGGGCTGGGCGAGTATTACCGCTACCAGTCGATCCCGCTCAGCGTCGGGTCTGACAAGGCGCTGAATTCCTACTTCCCGATGCCTTTTCAGAAACACGCGCGCATCACCGTGACCAACGATGGGCCGGTCAAGGTCGATGCGTTCTACTTCAACATCGACTATCGCGCTTACTCCAAACCACTGCCTCCGGACCAGCTCTACTTCCACGCACAATACCGGCAAGCGAATCCGAACATGGGCACGACCGCGGATTGGAAATCCAACGGCGACATGAACGATCGCAAGAATCTCAACGGCGATGGCAACTACGTCTGGATGGAAGCCACGGGGCGCGGGCACTTTGTGGGCGTGACCATGTCGGTGCTGCAGAACCAGGATCAGTGGTGGGGCGAAGGCGACGACATGTTCTTCATCGACGGCGAGCCGCGGCCTTCGATCAACGGCACCGGCTCGGAAGACTACTTTCTCGGGGCCTGGGGATTCAGCGCGGGGGCCTTCGCGTATGGACTCTACGGCGCGCCCGTGAAGGGGGACGAACTCGCCGGCAGCCGCTCGTCGGTATACCGGTTCCACCTCGACTCGCCCATCCCGTTTACCAAATCGCTGCGAGCGACTATCGAGCACGGACACGCCAATCATCGGTCGGATGATTTTTTCTCGGTGGCGTACTGGTATCAGGCAGAACCGCATGCCCAGTTTCCCAAGTTGCCTTCCTTGGAAGATCGGATTCCGAGATTGCACGCGGTGGGCGGGCCGGGTAGCTCTAAGTGATGCAAAAACCTTTTAACCACAGAGGACACGGAGGATCACAGAGGAGCTTTGTGTACCTCAGGGCTCTCGGTGGTTAATGGTTTTGAGCCGGGGAATTTCAAGGAAGTAGTGCGCGCACGGCCTCCAAAGCACGCATTTTTTAAACGCCAAAAACTTAAGAGTCCCGAGGGGATGTTGATCTCATTCATCTCGGCCAGTAGCTCGCGTTAGACCCTTGCCGACCTGCCTTCGTCGTTTCCTTGCGGGTTACGACGCGCGATCTAGACTCGGGCTCCGGGCTTACCGCCAACCGGACAAATCAGTTCAACGCCTCGGGACTCTATCTTGCCTTCGACTTGTGCTCCTGTTCTCCTCGACCAGCGCTTAGCTATAGACCCTTGCTCGCCTTCCTTCCCGCTTTCGCTGGAAGGTGACTTCGCTTGAGCCCCGGACGCCGCACCAATCGGAAAAACTCAGAACGTGTCAAAGAACGAGTTTGTTTTACTCCTTCTATTTTTAGAGTCAATCGAAACCGTGCGATTTTATGTCCCGCAAAATCAATCGAGTGCAGCCCGCTCACAGGCCGATGACATTTTTTGGTGCAATGGCTACTTTCCTTTTTCGCATGGGTGCGCTAGCCCACGCAATGGCGCGAGTTCGCGGTTACTGATTTCCTGCTGCTGGTGGTCCGAGTGCGAAAAACTGAGTGTGGAAATGTTGTCAGCATGCAACATTCATGCAGGCGCGCGCGAATTATTCACCGGAGGCGGGAAGGCGCAATGTAGTCCCTCGCCAGGTCGATGGCCAGCACCGATACTCGGCCCCTGTAACAGGCGACCCTGAAAGCGTCACATCCAGCTGTCTCGCGGCTCACTGCATTCGTGAGGGAATCTGTGATTTGCTCAACCAGACAGAGAAAGCGACGCCAGCCAGAGGTCGTGTCATGCGCAAAGGCATTCTTGTCCCGCTTTTTTACCTCGCTTTGTTCAGCACCCTCACCGTGAGTCAGACACCAACTACCAGCGAAGGCAGTTTGAAGGACAAATACCACGTCATCCAGGTCGGGAATTTCGACATTCAACCCGGCGTGGAGTTGCCCTCCGACTACCTCGCGAGCCTGCCTCAGGAGGTGGTCCACGAACTGAAGGAGTCCAAGAAGTTCAGCGAGGTGTTGGCTTCCGGCGAAAATCCCACCGACGAACAAACTTCGGTGCTTCGCCTTACCGGCACCATTACCGGCTTTGACCAGGGCAGTCGAGGCAAACGCTACCTCGGAGTCGGAATCGGCGCCGCGCGTATTTTCGTTACCCTTCATTACCTCGACCGCACCAGCGGGCAACTTGTCTTTGAGGACAAGGTGATTGGCACATTGTCGGGCGGTGTGTTTGGCGGCGACTCCAAGGGCGTGGTCCGGGAGCTTGCCAGGACCGTGGCCGTGACCACCAAGCTGGTACTGCTGAGGAACCCGTCTGACATCCAAAATGTTGTGGCCCCTTCCCCTGCACCTGCGACTGAAGGGACAACCGATCGCCAGGTCCTGGCTATCAAGGCGAGCGATCTCACCGGCGCGGAACAGAAACTGAACGAACTCGCGGCTGCTGGCTACCGCCTCACTGATTTCCGAATCACGGGCAGCCGTGGCGCCGACGTAACTATGGAAAAGTCTGCCGTTCCTCCACAGACGTACCACTACCTGCTGGTGCACGCGCTTTCCACAGGCAATGTGCAGAAAAACATGAACAAGGGTGCGGCGGAGGGCTATCGCCTCAGCCCGCACACCCTGGCTGCACTTAGCGGATTTGCCCTGATCATGGAAAAGCCTCCTACACAGGCTGAGAAGCGCTACGAGTACCGTTTTCTGAAAAGCATGCGGGAATCAAACGCGGAGAAGAATCTCACCGAGGCCCAGACCGAAGGTTTCGTTCCAGTGGAGACATCTCAGATTCTGGGAGTCTATGTGGTCATCGCGGAGAAGGCCAGCGCACAGGAAAATGCCGTGCACTGAGCAAGTCTGGACTGGGTGAGCGAGCAAGTGGCGAGGAGCCGGGCACACGTTAGCCTTCGCTGCCGGAAATTCAAAAACTGTCACCCCGTGCGAGGTCGCAGAACCCCTCCTTCACTCAGGTGAACAGGAAGAATTCCTCTGCGGAGGAGCGCCAAAGAGACAGGCCTGGTTCGCGCAGGCTGAGTTTTGACTTCGCTCGCGCCGGCGTGTCACCACACCCGACAAGCATTCTCCCGCACCATCGCCGCGTTGGCCTTACAGTGATAAGCCTCGCGGAACTCCGGCATATTCGATACTGTCCCATTCACCCGCCACTTGCCCGGCGAATGCGGATCGATATTAGCCAGATAGCGCGAAATCTGGTCGGTGCGGTTCTGGCACCACACATTCGCAAATCCCAGGAATAACCGCTGCTGCGCGGTCAAGCCGTCGATCGGAGCGGGTTCTTTTCCCGCCAGCGAATCCATCAGCGCCATGTACGCGATGCGCAGGCCGCCATTGTCGGCCGTGTTCTCGCCCAGGGTTAGCTTGCCATTAAGCTTCACATCGGGCAGCGCGTTGTAGTCGGCGTACTGGTCCTTGATGCAGCTGGTTCGCTTCTCAAACTCTTCTTTATCCTTAGTGGTCCACCAGTCTTTGAGGTTGCCCACGGGATCGAACTTTGCGCCTTCATCGTCGAATCCGTGAGTGAGTTCGTGCCCAATCGCCGCGCCAATCGCGCCGTAGTTCAATGCGTCGTCCGCGTCGTTGTCGAAGAACGGCGGCTGAAGAATTCCGGCGGGGAACGTGATGTTGTTCTGCAGCGGGTTGTAGCTCGCGTTGACCGTCATCGGAGGATACGGCCAGTCGCCCTTATCCACCGGCTTGTTGACCTTGTTGAGGTCACGTTGAAACAAAAAAGTGTTCGACCGCTGTGAATTGCCGAGGGCATCGCCGCGCACGATTTTCAAACTGGAGTAGTCGCGCCACTTGTCTGGATAACCGATGCGGTTGGTGATGGCTTTCAGCTTCACGAGCGCTTGCTTTTTGGTATCGTCGCCCATCCACGACAAGGTCTGGATGTCGCGGCCCAGCGCGGTTTCGAGCGCATTCACCATCTTCAGGGTTCTTGCTTTGCCCTCCGGCCCAAAGGTCTCTTCGACATATTTCTCGCCAATCGCTTCCCCCAGGTCGCTGGTGGCCGCGCGCACGCACCGCTTCCAGCGCGGAGCCAGTTCCTTCGTCCCCTGCAAGGTCTTTCCGTAGAAGGCGAAGTTCTCGCTGACGAACGCTGCGGGCAATATCTGCGCGTTGCTGTGCACCACGTGCCAGCGCAAGTAAGTCTTCCAGTCATCCAGCGAGGTCGACTTCAAAGTTGAATCAAACTGCTTGAAGAAGTCCGGCTCCGCAACGTTCAGCGAGTCCACCCTGGGAGATCCAATCCCTTCCAGATACTGCGCCCATCCGAACGAGGGATTCAGTTCCGCCAGTTCCTTGGTCGACATCTTGTGATAAATCTTTTCGGGTTCACGCTGGCTGGTCCGGTCGAGCGACCCTTTGGCCAGCGAGGTCTCGATGTCCATCACGACCTTCGCTTCGGGCGCAGCTTTTTCCGCGGGATCGCCCAGCAACTCAAACATCTTCTGCACGTGCGCCAGGTACTGTTTACGGATCTCCACCGACTTCTCGTCGTCTTTCAGGTAGTAGTCGCGGTCGGGCAGTCCCAGGCCACCCTGCTCTGCGGCCGAGATCACCTGCTGCGCGTTCTTGAAGTCCGGCTGCGATCCGAATTCGAAAAACGCTGTGATACCGTCCCGATGCAACGCGATGGCTTCTTTCGCGAATTCATCCTTAGACTTCAGGGCCGCCACCGTATCGAGCGTAGGTTGCAAGGCTTTGGCCCCGGCTTTCTCGATTGCCGCTTCGTCCATGCACGAGAAGTAGTAGTCGCCAATCTTCTGCTCGATCGCGCCGCGCTTCGGGTCGTCCGTGGAATATTTCTCCAGAATGCCGCGAACAATAATCTCGCCACGATCCTGCAGTTCGTTAAATCGTCCCCACGCCGGACGGTCGCTGGGAATCGGATTCTGCGCCTGCCACTTGCTGCACGCGTAAGCATAGAAGTCAGTGCAGGGATCGATGTTCTTGTCGAGCATGTCAGGACTGAAACGCACGTTCGATTTGGAATTCGGCGTGCTTGTTTGAGCAATAGAGAAAGGTGCGGCGCCGATGAGCAGCGCAATCGTAAGATCTTTCAGCTTCAACATGAGTCCCTCACAGATTCTTCACCACAGAGGACACAGAGAACACAGAGGAACTCATATCCCCCTGTGCCCTTGCGTGTCCTCTGTGGTTAATGATTTGACCTGGGGCAGAAAGCTGTGTTCCTACTCCACCGGACGATCGACCATCACCGCCGGAGGCTTCTTCACGTCGACCCCGTTCGGCACCGCATTGGCAGGCGACGACCCGAGGTTGATTGGCCGCGCCGGTTCCTGGCGAGCGGCTGCCGCGCGCTCATCCCACTTGCCGAAGATCATCTTCCCGGCCGTCGTCTGCAGCACCGATGTCACGGATATATCGATGGTCTTGCCGATCATCTTGCGCGCATTGTCGACCACCACCATCGTTCCGTCGTCAAGATACGCCACGCCCTGGTTGTATTCCTTCCCCTCTTTCAGGATGAACACGCGCATGGTCTCGCCGGGCAGCACGATCGGCTTCAGGGAATTGGCTAGCTCGTTGATGTTGAGCACCGCCACGCCCTGCAATTGCGCCACCTTATTCAGATTGAAGTCGTTGGTGATGATCTTGCCTTCATAAAGCTTCGCCAACTCGATCAGCTTCAGGTCGACTTCGCGCACGCTGGGAAAATCGTCTTCCACGATCTGGATGTTCAGCGATGCCACTTTTTGGAGCCGAGCCAGGATGTCCAGGCCCCGCCGCCCGCGGTTGCGCTTGAGCGAGTCGGCCGAGTCGGCCACCAGTTGCAACTCGCGCAACACAAATTGCGGGATCACGATGACGCCGTCGAGGAAGCCGGTCTCTGCAATGTCGGCAATGCGACCGTCGATGATGACGCTGGTATCCAGAATCTTGTAGCTCTTTTTCGACTGCTTCTCGCCGCCAAAGATCCCGCCCAGCGCGGCCAGGTTCAGCAGGTCGCCCTTATTGGCCCCGACGATCAGCCCCACGTAGGCCATCAGGAGCATGACCATGATCTGCAGGAAACTTTGGGTGTGTCCCTCCGGGATGCTGGTGCGGATGACCAGCGCAAACAGGTAGGCGCCAATGATGCCGAGGATGCTGCCGATGGCGGCGCCGATCAGCCGCTTCAGGCTCACCAGCCGCAGCCGCCATTCGAACACGATCACCGCAAGTCCGATGATCGCGCCGAGACCTGCATCAAAGCTGGCGCTGCGACCGAAGGGCTGAATGAAATAACAGGAAACTGCAACTATAAGAACAAATAAAACCCGTACCAATACCAAGTCCACGAGTAAGGACCTCCTCGGGGTAGCGTGCTGCCAAACGGCACCACACGTCCCGCGTCAGCCCCTGTACGCCCCTGGGGGCCAACGATCTTTAAAGCGGAGCAATGAATGAGGGATTAATCGACGCTCCGCAGACCCGCCGTCTGAAAAACGACCGGGCCAACAGCCATAACCGAAAGGCAGTATATACCTTTCCGATAACCCGAGACAGTACCTAAAGCCCATGGATAAGCGGTCGCTTGGCGTCCGTTGCGGGGTCTTAGCGCCCTTTGCGGTGAAGAGCTTTTCGGATCCCCGCCAGGCACAACGAGAGTTGCTCTGCGGCCGTTCTCTGCGCCCTCTGCGCTTTAAGAATTTTCCTTCTGCCGCCTTCCACCAGCTTTCCAGAAGTTCCAGGACCGGGCACGGATGATGGCAGCCCTGCTACACTTTTATTCATGAAAGCCATTGTCATCACGCGGTTAGGTGGTCCCGAGGTGCTGGAACTGCGCGAGGTTCCCGAGCCGGTGGCAAGTCCCGGGCAGTCGCTGGTTCGCGTTCAGGCCGGAGGTCTGAACTTCGCCGACCTGATGACCGCGCAAGGCGGCTATCCCGGAACCCCCAAGCCTCCGCTGATCGCCGGCCGCGAGTTCACCGGGATCGACGAATCCACCGGGCGCCGCGTGATGGGATACACGCAGTGGGCGGCCTTTGCCGAAAAAACCAGCGCGCGTCCGGACCTCCTCTGGCCCGTCCCGGAAGGCTGGACCCCCGAACAAGCCGCGGCATTTCCCGTCAACTACTTCACCGCCTACTTCGCCTACTGGGAAGCAGGGTTCCTGAATGATGCCGGCCGCGGCAAGCGTGTCCTGATTCACGCGGTCGCCGGCGGGGTCGGCACCGCGGCTGTTGAAATCGGGAATCTGCTGGGCCTCGAGATGTACGGAACTTCTTCCTCTGACGACAAACTTGCCCGCGTCAAGGATCGCGGCCTGCAGCACGCAATCAACTACAAAGAGCGCGACTACGAAGAAGCCATCAAGGAGATGACCGCAGGCGAAGGCGTTGACGCCGTCCTGGAAATGCTTGGCGGCGAGCACACCGCCAAGAGCATCCGTTGCCTGCGCGACTTCGGCAAAGTCATCCAGTACGGCACCGCCACCGGCAAGCAACCGCAACTCGACCTTCGCGCCCTCTATGCAAAAGCCGCCAGCGTGCAAGGCCTGTGGTTGACTTATTTGTCGAGCAAGCGCGACCTGATGAACCAGGCGTGGAAGCAACTCTCGCAGTGGATTGCCGAAGACAAGCTGCATCCCGTCGTGGGACGCGTGCTCTCCGCCGCCGAAGCTGCGCAAGGTTACGAACTTTTGCTGGCGCGGAAAAATTACGGCAAGGTCGTGCTGAAGATCGCGTGAGCGGCAGGTTGTGCCATCGCGACGCAGACCGCTGTGCCGCAACTTTCACGACATGAATCTGGCTTGGGAACGGCCTGGCCTAAGCCGGACTCCAGAGCATCGATGCCAAACCGGCTTCGCACTCGCGAAAAAACTCCGAACATCGGTTGCTTTGGAAGGGCTCGGCTTTAGCCGAGCCGTAAGCTAACAAAATCAATGGCGGCTTCAGCCGCTGAGATTCGCCGTCGGGGTTCATTCCCTCCGCAATGCAAGAGCAAATATTCTCGCGCCCTTAAGCAATACTCACTTTAGTCAGCAGCCGCGGATAACCCTTCCCCCCACAACGCGCATGCTCACCGCAGTTATTTCGCAACTGTGAATGTCTTTGTCATCAAGCATCTAGACATAGACATCGATGCCCTGTGTGCACGATGAATTTGCTAACCACCCACGCGCGAAGTCGTCCAACGTTGTGATCCTGATTCAAGCACCACGAGGAACTTTTGGTTGGGGTCAAGCGTATCTGAAGAGGGTGCCTGGGAGCGGGTGAGGAAACCAGTCGCGTTCTCCAGGTAAGAAACATCTACGGGGTTCAGGGGACTGTCTCAACAAGGTTTGGCGGCCAGATGAGAACAATCCCCGCAGCAAAAGCACGCCGTCTTGCGACTGCGGCCTTTTGTGTTGAACCCCGACCGCAGCATTGTATGCCAGCGATGGGAAAACGCAAGAGCCTTCCCCGCGCCGGAATCATTCAGGGCCGCCCAGAACCGATGCCCGAGGGAGACTTCGGGAGAGAGAAGGGGAATTCAGTATGAAAACGTCGAAGAGTTTATTTCTGGGGCTGGCCCTGCTGCTGGCCACCAGCGCATTCGCAGCGAACAAGGGATCTCTCTCGGTGCAGGAACCTGTGATGGTTGCTGGCACGAAACTGGCGGCCGGGGACTACAAGGTGCAGTGGGAAGGCACCGGTCCCAACGTCGAAGTGAGCATCACGCAGGGCAAGAAAGTCATCGCAAAAGTTCCGGCCCAGCTCGTGAAACTCGAGGAGCCTTCGTCCAATGATGCGGCCGTCGTAAAGAATAACGGCGACGGTTCGAAGTCGCTGAGCGAAGTGCGGCTGAGCGGAAAAAAATTCGCCATCGCCCTGGGCGAGGAAGGCGCGAAGGCCGACGCAACCCGCTAGCGATCTTGCGGTGAAAAGAAATAAGAAGGGGAGCCGCGAAGGCTCCCCATTTCTGTTTTACTGTGGAAAGACTCGGGCTAGCATAGGGAATGCGAAGGCCACAGCGCACGCCAGCACGACTACTGTATGGCTTGCTTGCACTTCTCTTTCGTTTGCTCGTCACACCACTTAGAGACAGCTTCTCTTGCAGCAGTTCGTAGACGGGCGCCCTCGGCTTCGTCGCGGGTTAACTTGCTAGCCTTCATCAAATCTTCTATGACTGTCAATGTGTTGCCGTGATGAATCAACAACAATGCGTAGATGGCGTTGTTCCTCTCGACTTCCTTCGCTTCGTTTTCATTTGCAAGAAAGCTGACTAGCCCGGACTCGGCTGGTGCACCTATGGTAGAAAGCGCCTGCACTGCTGGGTACAGAGTTGCCGGGGTGCGTCCGTGGATAAATACTCCGTGCTTCTCGCCTTCATTCAATGGTCTTTTGAAAGCAAGATGTTGAAGAAGCAAGGGAATTGCCTCCTCAGATGGTGCGTTTGCAATTCGCTGAAATGCCGCCTGCACGCACACCAATGGCGTCACCACCGCCGATGCATGTTGCAAGTACTCCGCCGCCTCCGCAGCGCTTCCTAATCTTGCCTCACTGCATTCCTGCCCGATAGAGATCAATGGAAGGAAGCAAACGACACATAAAGCCAAGTTCTTGAGATCTCACTCATAAGCACCCCCTAGTGAAGATCCCAGTTGGTCGAAGTAGTCCCAAGACCAATCTGGTTGTCGTTGCTGTCGGCATCGTATTTCAACTGGGCCACGCCAGAGGTTGTTCATACGAGGAGATTCGGACAAGATTAGCTGCTGCCAATTGAACTCACAGCGAGGAACGAGACATGCTGCGGAGATGATTGGCCGATTCTTGCCTGCTCTATGGAAGGGCTGGTTAAGGTGTCGGCTGTATCGCAACCCCACTCAATCGCACAGAACGCGATTGAATGGGGCACCCTCGTGTTCTCTGGGCCACCCGCCTTGGAACCCTTATTTCGAATCTCTTGCCGCTGCTTGTTCTGCGAAGGTGGCACTCTCGTGGTTGCTTTTATGCCGCCGGCGGTCGTGAACTGACCCTCCTTCAAAGTGGCCTGCATGATTGCTTGAATCTTCTGCTTAACTATAGATGTGCGGACGAGGTCCGTTTCATCGGTACTGGCTTCGTTTCCAATGTTCTGCCCTGCGCAAAAGATCCCCGAGCAACAGAGCGCGATGAGGATTGAAGCCTTCTTAAGGGTTGATGATGCAAACATATTTTTCTCCGAATCAATTTACCGTGCCGTTCGAGAAGGTGTTGCTGGCGCCCGGTGCAGGGTTGGACACTTGAATGCGAATCCCTTTCGCGCAATCCCGGCGGGTTGTCGTAGTGCTGATGGGATACAAAGTACCAGAGGGCATAACTATATCGAATGTCTGTACAACATCTGCGCTGGATTGTTGGGCAACGGCGGACTATTGTGGAAACAGGTTCCCACGGGAGTATCAGTGAAGCTTCCAGACGCATCAGTGGTCGGGGGAGTAGCAAAGCTTCTAAAGCCAGAAAAGCTAGGGGTCCCGTTCACAGTGAAATGCTCCTGGGGAGTCATCCCGCTTAGCGCCATCGGAACGCCGAACTGGTCTGCCACCTGGTAGTGCACAGCAGCCCCACCTCCGATGTACAGCGGATCGCAGTTAGGTGAAATGAGTGGATCATCGCTTGTACCGACAAAAAAGGTTGGCACCTGCACCTTCACCGTCCCGTTGATCGTCTGCGAATAGTTTTTGCAGTAGCCCCGAGCATCGCATTCCTTTGTAATAAACGGTGGCGGAATCGGTTGTTGATCCTGCTCCAGTGGCGTCAATCAGATGCCCGCTCGCGGTTGCTACCTGATAATTCACCGTCGCCCAGTTCAAAGCGGTTAGCGGCACGTCTTTTCCCGAACAGTCATCGGTGCCCACCGCGGACATGCTCGCTTCCCCGCCGACACTGAGATTTAAGGGATTGGGCACAAGGTGGCGGTTGTAGGTCTCGGGGCAACAGAGGGCGCAACCGTGAACTGCGTAGCCGTAGGTCTTATCCACGACCAACTTGCCTTCAAAGAGCCCTTCTGTGGGCTTATCGGTTCTGTTATCGAGTTCGTAACTGCCCGACATTATGTTCACGGGTACGGTGCTGCCCTTCAGGTCAGGCACCTGGTTGCGAATCAATTTGCCGATGTCGAGCCAAACTTGCTCGTCGGGAGCCAGCGTTTGCTCGATCTGGTACTTTCCCTGCCCGGAATTGTAGTAGAACGTGATCCGAGCCTTGGAGGCACTGTTCCCGGCGTTTCCGACCGCAATAAAGGTATCGTGGGTTGGGTCTACCTCCCACATGCCGCCTGCCCAGTGGTTTGAGACTTGATCGGTAAAAGGTGTCTGCGCCCCGAGCTTTCCCGTCTCATCGAAGCTGGTCGCGACTGCCAACAGATCATCTGGCTTGATGGGCGCGACGATGCTCACGTATGCCCACTGGGCGCTCGCGGGAATCGTGCCGTTTGCCTGCAGGGCAGCCACGTCCACGATTGAGGTTGCATGCGGATCAAGTGAAACTGACACGGTGCCTTTACCGATAGCCGTTCCTGATCGCCAGTGAAAGGTTACTTGTGCGCTAGAGGCAGCGGCGGATGCATTGCGCAAGAAGATCGTGGGCTTCAGAGTGGTCCCGGCGGGCAAACCGAGCGCGGGATCAGGATTCGTCAGGGCCAGCATGGGAGCGCGAATCGTCCATTGCGAGTGAGCTCAAAGTGCGTTCGCCGAGCTTGGCGTTCAGATCACGGTCGAACATTTTCATCAGCGCCAAAAAACCATTGGTCTCGTCATAGAGGAAGTGTGCGGAGTCGAGATCCGCGGCACGGCTCGCCGCATCGATACTTATGCCGCCGTAGGAGCCAGCCAATCCCGCTTGTTGTAGGAGTGACCGAATGGAGAGCCGAGTTGTCTGCCGAGGACCTAGCTTTACAGGCTGATTCGAAGTCTTGCCACTCGCGTCATAGAGTGCGAGCTTGGCCATCAGCGGACTGTCGCTGGTGTTGGTAAGAACCAGCCAATCCTTTGTTGAATTCTGTGGCAACCACCAGATGCCTTCACGACTTCCAGTCATCGCCTTCGGAGACTTGGGAAAGGCATCCAGGTGGAACTCAATCGGCGTTCCCGGCAGCTGAATGATCACGGCGGCATACAAGGCGCGTGGGACGACAGCCGTGTAGCGGAGGACTAGGGAACCGAATTCGCTGACAAGCGGGGACGCTTTTGCCGCGATCATCGGCCTAATGTCCACGGCAGCAACGTCATTTGGAGCGATCGTTATGCTCTGTAATGGAGTTTCTGCTCCATCGGTGCTTCGGAGCGCTGGAGTGACCGTGAGACTCTGGCTAGGCGAGTTGTTGCGAAGGTGTATTTCTGTTTTCCAGCTCGGCTCCGCTGTCCAATAAACCGCGTATTGTTCCCAAGCTTGAGGGCTCAATTTGGGCAGGCTTGGAGGTGCCGAGAGCTTTGGGATTGGAACGGACGATGATGGGGCGCCGGGGAAGGGGGCAGTTTGCCTTCCCCGGCTCATGTCTGTAGAAGTGGGATGCACGTTCATTGCGGAATTCTCTCCAGGGCTGGCATCCGTTCCGGCCACAGAATCGTGAAGTGGTTCAGCGCTTCTCGCCAGTGATGAATCGGCATAGTCCATTTTTTCGCGGCTTGCCGAAGCGCGAGAAACAGCAACTTCAGCGCTGCCTCTTCGTTGGGGAATCCGCCGCGGGTTTTGATGATCTTGCGCAGCGATCGATTTAGCGATTCCACGCTGTTGGTGGTGTAGATCGCCTTCCGGATGTCCGCTGGGTAGTTGAAAAACGGCGTAATGCGCGCCCAGTTCCGCCGCCACACCTGGCTCACACCCGGATAGGCTTTCCATTTGCCCTTCAGTTGCGCCAGATGTTGCTCGGCCTCGGTCACCGTGCCCGCGCGGTAGATCAACTGCAGGTCGGCCGCCACCGGCTTGCGTGCTTTCCAGGGCACATAGTTGAGCGAGGCCCGCACCAGATGCACGATGCATAATTGCACCTCGGTGCGGGGATACACCGCCTCGATCGCTTCCGGAAAACCTTTCAGCCCATCTACGCAGGCGATGAAAATGTCCTGCATACCACGGTTCCGCAACTCCGTCAGCACCTGCAGCCAGAACTTCGCGCCTTCCGTCTGTGCCACCCATAGCCCCAGCACTTCCTTCTGGCCCTCCAGATTGACGCCCAGCACCACGTAGATCGCATTATTCCGGATGTGGCGCTCGTCCCGCACTTTCACCATCAGTGCGTCCAGATACACGATGGGATACAGCTCTTCCAGCGGCCGAGCCTGCCAGGTTTTGATTTCTTCGAGCACTGCATCGGTCACGTTGGAGATCAGGGTCGGCGAAACCTCGATCCCGTACATCTCCTGCAGGTGGCCTTGGATCTCCCGCGTCGTCATCCCACGGGCGTACATCGAGATGATCTTGTCATCAAAGCCCGTCCAGCGCGTCTGCCCCTTGGCCACGATCTTGGGATCGAACGTGGCTTGGTGGTCGCGCGGAGTTTCCAACTCCAGCTCGCCGAACTCGCCCTTCAAGGTCTTTTGGCTTTTCCCGTTACGCGTGTTCCCCCGGTGGTGGCCCGCCGGGTGATGTTTCTTGTAGCCCAGATGATTGGTCATCTCGGCTGCCAGCGCTCGTTCCAGTATCGCTTTGGTCAGCTCCTTGAGCAGACCGTTCTCCCCGATGATATCCTCGGGTTTCTTGTAGTCGGTGAGCAGTTGATCGATCAGCTTCTTGTCGATTGCCATGGGGTCTTCCATTTTCTTCCTCCCATGCCATTTACAAACGTCGTTAGTACTTCGGCATCTTCGGATCGACCCGGTCGGCCCAGGCCAGAATGCCTCCCGCCAGGTTATGTACTTTCTTGAACCCAGCCTGCTGCAGGAACCCGACCGCCTTCGCGCTGCGCACACCACTCCGGCAATGCGCCACGATCTCGCGGCTGGAGTCGAGTTCGTTCACGCGCTTCGGCAGGTCGCCCAGCGGGATAAGGTGCCCGCCGATGTTGCAGATCTGGTATTCATGCGGCTCGCGCACGTCGAGCACGAACAGGTCATCGCCCGCATCCAGGCGGCGCTTCAACTCTTCGACTTGCATCTCGGGAATTCCCGTCTCCACTGGCTTTTCCTCTCCGCGGATTCCGCAGAATTCATTGTAGTCGATCAGCTTGGTGATCGTGGGATGCGTGCCGCACGCCGGACAATCCGGATTCTTGCGCAGTTTGAGCTCGCGGAACTTCATCGCGAGTGCGTCGATCAGCAGCAACCGCCCAATCAGCGGCTCGCCCGCGCCCAGGATCAGCTTGATGACTTCGGTGGCCTGCATCACGCCCACCAGCCCGGGCAGAATTCCAAGAACGCCACCCTCGGCGCAAGACGGAACCAGTCCCGGAGGTGGCGGTTCGGGATACAGGCAGCGATAGCATGGTCCCTCTTTGGTCGCGAACACGCTGGCCTGGCCTTCGAATCGGAAGATCGATCCGTAGACGTTGGGCTTGCCGGTCAGGACGCAGGCGTCGTTGACCAGGTAGCGCGTCGGGAAGTTATCGGTACCGTCGGCGATGATGTCGAACTCGCGGAACAATTCGAGCGCGTTTTCGCTCGAGAGCCGGGTCTCGATCTTCTTCACATTCACAAACGGGTTGATTGCCTTCAGCTTCTCCGCAGCCGAATCAAGCTTCTTCCGGCCCACGTCGGCGGTTGAGTGAATGATCTGCCGTTGCAGGTTGGTGAAGTCGACCACGTCGAAGTCCACGATGCCCAGCGTGCCCACGCCCGCCGCTGTCAGATAAAGCGCCAGAGGAGATCCCAGCCCCCCGGCCCCGATACACAGCACGCGCGCCGCTTTCAGCTTCTGCTGCCCCTCCATGCCGACCTCGGGCATGATCAGGTGGCGCGAGTAGCGTAGGATCTCTTCGTTGTTCAGGGTAGCGGTTTCGGGTTTGACTTCAAATGTGGTGGCCATCAGGACCTCAAAGAATTTCAGATTTTCTGATTTCAGATTGAAGATTGAAGGACTAACAACACTGCGGACAGGCGTGGGAGCAACAACAGCGGGAGGCTACTGCGTTTTTCATTCTGCAATCGAAAGTCATAAAAATCTTCAATCTGCCCGGCCTCCGGCGATCGAAGGCACTATGGAAATGGTATCACCGTCTTTCACTGCGGTGGCTTCTTTCTGCAGGTAGCGCACGTCCTCGTCGTTGAGATACACATTGACGAAGGCGCGCAGCTTGCCGTCTTCGGTATAAAGATGACGGCGCAGGTCTGGATGCTGCGCCACCAGGCCCGAGAGCGCGTCCGCGATCGAGCCGGCCTTCACCTCAATATCGGCCTGCTTCCCGGCATATTGCCGTAAAGGAGTTGGAATGTGGATTTTAGCCATTCATCAATGATGCCACAGCCCACCCTGAAGATTCAGGGCAGCTTGCGATTTCGTTCACTCTTCCAGGTTTCCCAGACTTGTTTAAGTCTTGGAGCTATCGATTCCAGATTGCGGCGAGCATTCTCCCTGGTGGTCATCGGGTAAGGAAACGACACTGCCCACACACCCCAGCGCTCGGGATTTGGGGCGCAGACTTCTTGAAAGGTGAAGGCGTCGCTGCGCTCCCAGACCAATCCTCCGCGGCTCCCGTCGGGCGCTATTACAAAGGCATCGCCGTAGTCGGATGCCTGCGCTTCAAAGTCGGTAATCTTTCCCAGTGTGAAACCTTCGACGCTGACATCATCGAGCACCTGAAAACCGTGGTATACGGGTGCGTCGTTGGGCGGAGCCAGGAAAGCGGGCTTGTCAGGGGAAGCGCTGATAGCGTTCGGATCGATAGCTAAAGGTTGGCCGCTTGGAACGTTTCCGGATTTGTCGCCACGAGCCATGTTATTCGATCGGGACCTTCTCATCCACAAACCCCTTATCCGGGCCAGCCCCCTAGCCCAGTTCGATCTTCTCGTCGATAAAGTTCTTGTCCGACTCATCTGAGCCAGCGAGTTCGAAGGAGTTTGTCGTTTCCGCCTTGCCCTTGGCCACGCTCGTGATGACGTAGGAGCAACTGATCCAGTGTGCTTCCTCCAGATCCGTCTTCGACCACTGCGCCGGATGATCCGGGTGCGAATGGTAGAAACCGATGATGTCTACGCCATGCTCTCGCGACCATTTCATTATCCTTATCATGTCGCGGTCGTCGATGTGATAGCGATTCTGCGGCGAGTCGGTGCGCGTGTTTCCGCAGCGTGCCGTTGAAGTCACGTTGCGAACATCGCCGTCCATCTGCCCGAGCAGGACTCCGCAGCATTCGTGCGGGTAAGTCTCTTCCCCGTGCCGCCGAATCTCGTCGTAGTCTTTGTGGCTTAATCTCAGCAAATGCGAAACCCCTTAACCACAGAGGACACGGAGAGTCACAGGGGAATCAGCCTTCCTCTGTGCAGCTCTGTGCCCTCTGTGGTTGATGTTTCATTGCGCCTCAGTCCAGAAGCGCTCGCTCAAATACTTGTCGCCCGAGTCACACAGGATGGTCACGATTACAGCCGACTGGCTTTTTTTGCGTTCTGCCGCGACTTTCAGACAGCCCACGACCGCCGCCGCGGCCGAGATTCCCACCAGCAGCCCTTCCTCGCGCGCCAGGCGGATCGCCATCTTGTACGAGTCTTCCGTGCTGATGCCGATGTCTTCATCCGCGAGCGAGGCATCGTAGATTTTCGGCACGATAGCCGTCGCCATGTGCTTCGCGCCCTCAATCCCGTGAAACGGCGAATCCGGCTGCAACGAAATGCACCGGATATTCGGGTTCAATTCTTTCAGCCGGCGGGTCGTACCAACGAACGTTCCGCTGGTGCCCAGCATGGAAACGAAGTGTGTGATGCGTCCCTCGGTTTGTTGCCAAATTTCGTTGGCCGTGCCATGGTAATGAGCTTGCCAGTTGGCATCGTTGGAATACTGGTCTGCGTAGTAATAGAGATCCGGATGCTTGGCATGAAGTTCGCGAGCCATGCGAATGGCGCCGTCGGAGCCTTCGCTCGAATCGGTGTACAGAATGTTGGCGCCGTAAGCGTGCAAAATGCGCTTGCGTTCCGGCGAAACGTTATCCGGCATGCACAGCGTGATGGGGATGCGCCGGGCTGCGCCGATCATGGCGTAGGCGATGCCGGTGTTGCCGCTGGTCGAATCGAGCAGGATTTTTCCCGGCGGCAGTTTCCCGCTTCGCTGTGCTTCCAGAACAATGCGCGAGGCGGCGCGATCTTTCACCGAGCCGCCCGGGTTGTACCATTCGGCTTTGCCGAGAATTTCGACGTCAGCCAGATCGGCGGCAATTCGATCGAGCCGAAGCAGCGGCGTGTTTCCGATGCGGTCGAGCGCGTTCAGGCCCAGCCGGGAAGGCGCCGGAGAATTTTCACCGGATGCCGTGTCACCTGCTGATTGAGTTGAGACCTGCTCCATGTTGTTGAATGCAGTGACTATCGTAATGTGCCGGACGCGGCAAAAAGGCGTATCTACTACGTTGATTGGATTATAGAAGAGGTAATAGGGTTCCAAGGAACTTTTCCAGTTGATCGGTTCTCGTCAGACCTGCATCTAACCAACACGAGTGAAGAAGAAGGGATCACCTTAGAGATGGCAAACAAGCTTGAACAAAAGACATACGACGACGCGCTGGGATATTTCCGCGAACACGGCTTCGACGTGCTCGAAGCGCCGGGAACCACCGGCCGCGTCTTCCTGAAGAAGTACAATGTGTCGGCCGCGATCCAGAAGGATGGTGATAACGGCATCAAGATCTTTGCGTACCCCGGCTATCTGGTAGGCAGCGAGATCTCCAAGCTCGTCAACAAGGGCTACCAGCAGTTCCTGAAGACTTCAAAAACCGAGGTTCCCGCCAGCGCCGACCATCTGAAAGCGCTGCACTCGTTCTCCGAAGAGTTGAAAGAAGCGCTCGGCCTGCCCAGCCTCTACAACGAATCCCTCGGCACGGTGAGCGAATCCTATCAATACGACCGGATCGTCGACCGCGATAAGCCGGAAGCGGAGCGCAAGAAAAGACCATGGCAAGCCGCCGGCGTGAAGGCCCTGGTGGCGAAGAAAAGCCCGGCGTAAGGATTTCTAGTATCGGTACGCAGATTGTGCACCGAGTTGCGGGTTAAGTGAAACAGCGGCTGGTGCCGCTGTTTTTGTTTTGTAATGTGGTCAAAGGCTTGCCTGCCTGTGCGAGACTGGGGCGTTCTCAAGGAGGACTACGGATGACCCCTTTCGGTCTGACCTCTCTGCTAGCTGCCGCGCTCCTGATGCCGAGCGTAGCCTTCGCCACAGACACCACGTCCGACGTGAAGACATCGGTCGAGCAGGTCCTGCGCGCGCAGCAAGACGCCTGGAACCGCCGCGACCTCGAAGCCTTCATGTCCGGATACTGGAAGTCTCCGGAACTCACCTTCTTTTCCGGCGCGCAGCGCACCTCGGGATGGCAGGCCGCGCTCGACCGCTACCACAGGGTGTACCAGAGCGAAGGCAAGGAAATGGGCAAGCTCGAATTCTGCGACCTGCAGATCGAACCGCTGGCCGCAGACGCCGCCTTCGTGCGAGGGGCCTGGCATCTCACGACAAGCGACGGCAAAAACCCGCACGGCCTGTTCACGCTGGTATTCCGGAAGTTCCCGAATGGCTGGAAAATCATTCACGATCACACAGCGGCAGACAGTCGCTAATCACTAGTGGTCGGCTGTAACACAACCCAACTTATTCAGCCGCAATGGTCGCGACGCGATTTTCCTTTCCAGCCGGCGCAGTGCCAGCCTGGGCCTACGACCAACGACTAAGGACCAACGACCGCCCTATTGCTTCACTCGAATCTGCACGCGCGTGCCTTCCGGCAGCTTCTCCCCATCCACGACAATCACTCCGTCACGCACGACGCCCGTGTACTCCTGATTACGTGACAACGTTGCTACCTGCGGCGGTGCGGCGGAAGTGCGTCCCATCCCTTTATCCATCGCCAGATTGGCGAGCCGATCCGCTTCCTGATTTCCCCCGCGCAGAACATGCTGGATCGAAAACCAGTCCAGCTGCGCAATCATCTTCCTGGCCCGCTGGTAAAGCTCCAGCAGCGTCGGACTTTTCACCTTGTACTCGCCGCGAATCTGCTTCACCAGCAGTTCAGAATCAGCTACCACCTTCAACGCCTTGTGCCCGTGGTCAAGCACGTAGCCGAGCGCCGCCAGCAGCCCGCTGTACTCCGCATAGTTGTTGGTCTGGTGGCCGAGGTACTCGTTCAGCCCTGCGACCTTGTGACCCGCCTGGTCCGTGATGACGACCCCGTACCCCGCCGGCCCGGGATTGCCCCGTGCCCCGCCATCGATATGGGCGATCACGAAGGAGTCCGGCTGCGCCTTTGCCGGAAATAAGCTTCGCGATCCGGCCTCAGAAAAGTTTTTTCCGCGAAAGGAAGAAGACATCAAAGAAGTTTACAACGCAATCGTCTCCCCGCAATCCCGCAGCCCAATGCCTGTTCACGGTACAATCCTCGGCTACCGCAACGCTCGAGGAGGCGATAATGGCATCGGTACTGATCACAGGCACCAGCAAGGGAATCGGCTTGGAAACGGCACTGGCGTTTGGACGCGCCGGCTACAAAGTTCATGCGACGATGCGCAATCCATCGCAGTCTCCGCAGCTGGCGGAAACAGTCGCGCGGGAAAAATTGCCCATTCACATCTCGGCCATGGACGTCGACTCCGACCACTCCGTGACCGACGGCATCGCCCGCATTATGAAAGACCATGGTCCGATTGATGTGCTGGTCAACAACGCCGGTGTGGAGCGGGCGGGATCGGTGGAAGAACTGCCCCTGGCGGATTTCCGCGAAGTCATGGAAACGAACTACTTCGGCGCGATCCGCTGCATTCAGGCTTTGCTGCCGTCGATGCGGCAACGGCGCAGCGGGTGCATCATCAACGTGACGTCGGTGGCGGGGCGCATCTCCAGTGCTCCGATGGCGCCCTACACGTCCTCGAAGTGGGCGCTGGAAGCCTTGAGCGAAGCCTTGGCCGGCGAGATGAAGACATTCAATGTGCGGGTCGCCATCGTCGAGCCCGGCATCATTGACACGGCGATGGCGCGCCGCATCGGAGACCCGGCGGCCAATTCCCCCTACCGGCAGCGCGAACGCTTTTCGGCTCTCTTTTCCGCCTCGCTGAAAAATCCCGTGCCGCCCTCGTTGGTCGCCGACAAGATCCTAGAAGTTGCGCAGAGCGATTCGTGGAAACTCCGCTACCCGGTCGGGCCCGATGCGCTGCCCTTCCTGGAATGGCGCAGTGGGATGACGGATGAGCAGTGGGTCGACCTGAATGCCAGCGACGACGAAACCTGGAATCGCAGCCTGCAACACAATTTCGGAACGGAGGCCAGGCCGAAGGCTTCTTAGGCGATATCCTTCGACCTCGGCTATCTTCCCGCGGCCAGCCGCGTCGCCAGCCGCTGCGGCAGGTTCGCCGCGAAAATCCGATCCTGCGCGCTCTTCAGATTGTAGGGAACGCGATGGAAAGCCACGGTCCACGTTTCGGTGTCGAACACCGCGAAGGCCGCGCGCCAGTCGCCATCCCGCGGTTGTCCCACGGATCCGGGATTGATCAGATACCGGAAATCCCGCTTCATGACGAGCGGGACGCTCTCACTCTGGCCAATCGTCTTGTAGGCAGGCCGGTAAGCATCTCCCGCCGCCACCTTGAACGAAAACGCACCCTGCAAGTGAGTGTGCCCAAAGAAGGTCACCGCGACCGGCAAGGCAGACAGCGGCGCGAGCGCGTCGTGCAGGGTGACGAGGTATTCATCTTCGTCAATGGGCGAGCCGTGGACGAACTGGACTTCCTCCAGTCCCGGAATCTGAACTGGGCCTTGGGGCAGGCTTCGCAGCCAGGAAAGATTCTCCGGTGTGAGCTGATCGCGGGTCCATAAAGCAGCCAGCCCCGCGATCGGGTTGAAGTCCTTTAAGTCCATCAAGCCGCTGGAAGCCTTGTCGTGGTTGCCACGCACAAAGTACTTGCCCACGTCGCGCGAGCGCTCGATAACTTCGTTGGGACTGGCGCCGTAGCCCACAATGTCGCCCAGGTTAACGACGGCATCGTAGTCACCCGCGGCGGCCAGGCAGGCCTCCAGCGCGTCCAGATTCCCGTGGATATCGCTTAGAACAAGAATGCGCACTAGGCACCGATAAAGCCGGGATTATACGCCGTGCTGCAAACCGGGGGATGGGTTGATGACCGGGCACCGCGCCCAATGACCCGACGATACTTCAACCAGCGGCGGCAGGGAAAGGGCGCATTCCGGAATTCGGTCTCCGCAGCGCGGTTCGAATGGGCAGCCCGGAGGCGCCGCATGCGCCGGCGGGACCGACCCCTCGATGGTTCGCAGAGGCTGCGCACGGTCGGTTTCGAGCGTGGGCACGGCGCGCAACAGGCCGCGCGTGTAAGGATGGGCCGGCGCTTCAAAGATGTCGCGCTTCGCGCCCAACTCCACCAGACTTCCTGAATACATCACGGCCACCCGGTCGGCCACCTGGAAGACGACCGCGAGATCGTGCGAGATAAACAGCATGGCAAGTTTGAAACGAGACTGCAGTCCTGCCAGCAACTCCAGAATCTGGGCCTGAATGGTGACATCGAGCGCTGTGGTGGGTTCATCGGCAATGAGCAACTGCGGCCGGTTGACGATGGCCATGGCGATCATCACGCGCTGGCGCATGCCTCCCGAAAGCTGGTGCGGGTAGTCGCGAGCGCGGCGCTCCGGGTCGGGAATCGCGACGTCTTTCATTCCTTCCACCGCGCGCTGCCACGCTTCTGACTTCGAAACCTGCGCGTGCGCCCGCACCGCCTCTGCGATCTGATCGCCCACCCGCATCACCGGATTGAGCGCAGTCATCGGCTCCTGAAAAATCATCGCCAGGCTGGATCCGCGCAGGGCGCGCACCGCCTCATCGGGAAGATCGAGCAGGCGGTGCGAGGCTCCGTCCCCATTGGTGAAGACCATCTCGCCCGTCAGCCGCGCCTGGGGAGGCAGCAACCGCATCAGCGCCAGCGAAGTCACGGACTTTCCCGAACCCGACTCGCCGACCAGGCCCAACACCTCACCGGGAGCGATCGTAAATGAGAGGTCGCGCACTGCGAAAGATGCAGACGCTTCCGAGCCGCGGGCGGTATCTCCCCGCGCCGCCGGGAAAGCTACGCTCAGGTTTCGGACTTCGAGCAACGCGGACACGAGGGCTATGTTAGCAGTGGAAGGAACTTTTGCGGCGGCCCGGGCTCGACTTGGCGCGGCAGTGGCATCATGGGATCACACCACGGAAGTGCTGGGAAGGACTTCACCACTGAGACACAGAGAGGAAGCTGAATCCGGACTTCTCTGTGACTCTGCGTCTAGTGGTAAAAAAATATTCAACTAATGCAATGTGTCTCGCGATTACTGTCCGAGAATCAAGGGCAGGCCATTCTTCGGATTTCCAATGACGACCACCTTGGTGTTCGGGCTCTTGGAAAGCAGTTCGGTCGCCTCGATCCCTTTCCACTCCAGCAGCTGCGGGCTGATGCCCTGGGCGACAATCTGCTGGAAATCTCGGATACCGCCAGCCTCGATGCGCTTGCGCTCAGCTTCCTGTTTTTCTTTCTGCAGGCGGAAATTCATGGCCAGGGCTTCCTGTTCGGCCTGCTGCTTGGCTTCGATGGAAGTTTTCAGTGTCTGTGGCAACTGGATGTCGCGCAGCAGAACATTCTCGACCAGCAGCCCGCGCGGGTTCAGTGCAGTGGCTAATTGGTCGCTGATCTGTTTGGCCACCATTTCGCGTTCCCCGGTGTACAGGGCATTCGCGCTGTGCGACGCCGTGGACTCGCGGATGGCCGCGCGCAAGGTCGGCTCAATGACTACAGTCTCGTAGTTCGCGCCGATTTTCTGAAAAACGTCGGAGGCCTTATCCGGATTCAGGTGGTAGATCAGGGATGTGTCCAGGTTCATCACCAGGCCTTCACTCGAAGGCACGCTAGCCGACTCCTTGATGGTCTGAGTCTGGATTGACATCTCGTTGCTGGTCTTCAGCGGGTTGATCAGGTGCATGCCCTCCGGCAGCACCTCTCCCGTCACTCTTCCAAACAGCGTGAGGACGCCAACGTGACCGGTGGGCACCCGCGTGATGCAACTGGACAGCAGGATGACGCCAATCAGCCCGACTATGCCGAGGCCAATTAATTTGAGAACAGGATTTCCGCCCACATCGATCACCTTGCCGCGGGGATCATTGAAAATCGTCATCGACAGGTACCTCGAGAGCGATTTTAAGAACGAATCCCCTCGGCGATAAGTGTCTTGGCGAAGAACCCCGTCATGTCTGGCAGGCGGACGAAGCTACGTTTCACAATCAAGGCAGACAGGAACGCGGATGTTCCAGGCTTTGTTCGTGCCTGCTATCCAGAACCTTGTCTTGAAATATCGCAACTCCCCGCCGCAATGGGGGCAGCAGGTCTCCTCAGGATTCTCCGAAAGGGCTTCCAGAATTCTTTCGACCGAATCGGGAAGGAAATGTTCGGTCTGGGACATGAAAAAAATGCTACGCCCCGGCGAGCGGACGGTCGATGCGGTGTCGTGCCTGCGAGTGTCCGCTTGCGAACACTGTGTCAGGTGCTCTCTTCTCGCCAATTCGCTAACTGCCGCTGGATGCTCTCGTAACAGTCGCAGGCGGCGTGTTGGAGTTTTGCGTTGTTCAGGACGGTGATGCTTCCGCGCGAGTAGATGATGCTGCCGCCCTTTTGCAGGGCGCTGGCGGCCACGCTGACACTGGCGCGACGTGTGCCGAGCATCTGGGCCAGAAATTCCTGGGTGAGGAAGAGCTTGTCGGAAGCCATGCGATCGCGACACATCAAAATCCACCGGGCTAACCGCTCCTGCACGTCATGCAGGCAATTGCAGGCGGCGATCTGCGCGGACTGCAGCGCCAAGTACTGCGCGAAGCGCTGCATCGCACGCTCCAGCTGGGGCGAGCCGGGCAGCACCTGATGCAGGGCCCCGGTATTGATCCGGTACGCGGTTGCCTCTCCCTGCGTGATCACTCGAGTTGAACTGCTGCGAAACCCGGCGATGATCGGTATGCCGACGAAGCCTTCTTTGCCGATCAGGGCCACCTCGACACTGCGCCCGTCCGGCTGGACCACCAGGACGGACTGCAATCCGGTATTCGGGAAGAACACAGATTTGATTTCTTCTCCGGCCTCGTGCAGAACGGTGTGCAGTTTCAGGCGGACAAACTCCAGATGGGGGATTATCTCGTCTGCTTCTTGGGGAGGCAGGGTCAGCAGTATTTCGTTCTTAATGGAATGGCCGTCGCCGTCATTGTTTCGCGGTGGTGAAGCAGCGCCAGGAGAGGCAGTTTTTTTGGGCAACAATGCTCCTTGTGAACCGCAAACACCCAGTGTGACTCGCACAGACCGCTACCGCCGATTCAGCGAAAAAGATGGCGGAAGAAACTTAGGAGAGTACTCCTACGGTCGGGGGCCTGACCGTCCGAGAGTGGACATAGAAACGTACGACACCGGACGATGGCACGTGTCACTTTCCGCTGTGTGAAAAATGGGCGGGAATTACTTAGTCGGTAGTTGAAGTCGCTGCGGCTTGCTCGTGGGCGTGATAGCTCGATCGCACCATTGGCCCTGACTCCACGTGCCTAAATCCGAAGCGGAGGGCTTCGTCTTTCATGTACTGGAATTCGGCGGGCGTGTAAAAACGCGCGATGGGAAGATGGTCCTTCGAAGGACGCAAGTATTGTCCTACGGTAAGGATGTCGACTTTGCGCCGGCCGAGATCGCGGAAGACTTCGATCAATTCTTCCATCGACTCGCCTAATCCCACCATCACCCCGCTTTTGGTCACCATGCCCGGAGAGAGTTTCTTCGCGTTTTCCAACAGGTCCAGGCTGCGCTCGTAACGGGCGCCGGAGCGGACCGCGCGATAGAGTCGGGGAACGCTTTCGGTGTTGTGGTTCAGGACGTCGGGACGGGCATCGAGCACGATGCGCAGTGGTTCTTCCAGGCCCTGAAAGTCGGGAATCAATACCTCGATGCGGCAATCGGAAGCGACGGCGCGAATCTGGCGGATGGTTTCGGCGAAGATCCTGGCGCCGCCGACATTGTCGTCATCGCGATTCACGCTGGTCACCACCGCGTGCTTCAAGCCGAGAGTGGCGACCGCTTCGGCAACGCGTTGCGGTTCGTCCCAGTCAATGGCTTCGGGCTTGCCTTTGGGTACGGCGCAAAAACCACAGCGCCTGGTACAGATGTCGCCCAGCAGCATGAAGGTGGCAGTCTTATGGTTCCAGCACTCGCCGATGTTGGGACACTGTGCCGATTCGCAGACCGTGTGCAGGCCCAGGCCGCGGGCTAATTTCTTCAAATTGTGGAAGTTGTCGCCGACGGGAGCCTTGGCGCGCAACCACTCCGGTTTAGGCTGGCGGACGGGCGGAGCCAGGTCGATCTGAATGAGTTGGGAAGCGCCCGCCATGGTCTCGTCAATTTTACATGGCGGCGGACGAGTTCGTCGAAGCGCTTGCGCGCTTACGCCCGCCACGCACGAGTGTCGCCCCTACGGGGCTCGCGTTCATCCGGTCCTCTTACCCAGCGCTTACGCGCTGGGCTAATCCATGCCGCCGCTATGCGGCTCAGCGTTCGCCGGGAATCGAAGGCGTTGGCCCGGGCTGAAGACTAGGTGCTGGTGCTCGTGCCGAAGATCCGAGTGATTCGGGCGAAGATGCGTGCTGGTACTCGGGCCTAAGTTCGATTTGACGGATCGGGCCGGGGGCTAAGGTGTTCTCTCCTGCATACTCACGAAGCCTTGGGACTGAAAGCGCGGGCGGGCGCTCATCGCTTGGGAGGCACGCAGACTGAGTCGAACCAGCGGCTGATGAACACCTGGGCATGGCGTTCGCCGCAAAAATGACGGGCGGTGGGAGCGCTGGCGATCTGCAGATCCCACTTGTGAACCGACAACTTCAAATCCCCGCATTCGATTACGAACCAGTGGATCGGAGTGGACGTCATGATTCCGCAGATTTCGCATTTGAATTCGTTCAGGGTCGACATGGCGAGGGAGCGTTCTCCAGCAGGTTAGCGATTTGCCTTCCACCACCTTCTCAGAACTCCGGCTCAGAGGGCAAGCGTGACCATTTTTCGTGAGTTTGTTGTTCGAAGCTCGTGGCACGAAGGTTCCGCATGCTAATCTCGTTCGATTCGACTAGCCTCCTTGTTCATCCCTTACCAATTCGTTCCCGCTAGTTCTGCGCTTGCTGCGACTTTTGCGTGGGGTATGAGCGATTTTGTCGGTGGGTACGCATCGCGGAAAGCCAACGCTTTTCTGCTGACCACCGTCACGCACTTCAGCGGGACGGCGGTGATGCTCCTTCTCGCGCTCTCTTTTCACTCGACATTTCCAGCAAAACAGAATCTGCAGTGGGCGGTAGGCGCGGGTCTGTTTGGCGGATTCGCGCTGGCAGTCTTTTATCGGGCACTATCGACTGGAAACATGGGACTGACCGCGCCTGTGTCGGCAGTTCTAGGAGCCGGCATCCCGACAATATTCGGATTCTTCACGCAAGGATTTCCCGGACTACATCAGATCGCCGGGTTCGTCCTTGCGGGCGTTGGCATATGGCTGATCTCGCGTTCCGAGGGATTGAGCGGCCATCCCAAGGGGATTGGCACAGCCATGATCGCCGGGATTGGCTTCGCGGGATACTTTCTTTGTATCCATCAGGCCGGCGAGGCGTCGGTGTTCTGGTTGGCGGGCGCATCCCGATTTGTCTCGCTGCTCACGACCGGCGCAATCGTGGTTCTCACGCGACAATTCGGCCCGCTTGGCCGGGCGGGCGTCGCGTGGGGACTGGGAGCGGGCGTACTCGACATCTCCGGCAGCGCGTTGTTTATCGTGGCCAGCCAGCGCGGAAGACTGGACTCCGCCGTCGTGATCAGCTCACTCTATCCGGCCGTCACTGTGCTGCTGGCGCGCTTCTTTCTTAAAGAACACTTTTCGCATTGGCGGGTGGTAGGGATGATCGCCGCGCTCGTCGCCGTGCCACTGATTGCCGGGTAAAAGTTCGGCAATTAGGAAATTGGAATGGCGACGGTTGTAATTTCACATTCTGTAATTTGTAATTGAGCGCAGCTGCGAACGTATGGATTTCAAGTTACAAATTTCCGATCACAAAACACAATTTCCCCAATTGCCCAATTTTCCAATTACTCAATTTCCCCATGTCTCTGGTTGAGGTCCGCAATCTCACGAAGGTCTACCCGCTGGGCGAGTCCGTGTTCGGAGGCGGAAGCCATGGCGAGGTGCGCGCGGTCGACGATGTTTCACTCACCATAGAGCCCGGCGAGACCCTGGGACTGGTAGGGGAGTCGGGCTCAGGCAAGAGCACGCTGGGCCGGCTCATCCTACGACTGGTGGAACCGACGTCGGGCAGCATTCGTTTTGACGGACACGATCTGCTGGCCGCCGGACGTGGCGAAATGCGCCGGATGCGGCACGATATGCAGATCATTTTTCAGGACCCATTCGGTTCGCTCGACCCCCGATTTCGGGTCCAGGATGTCATCGCTGAGCCTCTCATCATTCATGAATCGCTCGTTGCCGCGAGCCGGCGCGAGCGCGTTGTCCAACTTTTGCGCGCCGTGGGCATGGATGAGTCCGCAGCAGGCCGCTATCCGCATGAGTTTAGCGGCGGTCAGCGGCAGCGGATCGGCATTGCTCGTGCCTTGGCGCTGCGTCCTAAATTCATCGTGGCGGACGAACCCGTCTCGGCCTTGGACGTCAGTGTGGGCGCGCAGATTGTGAACTTATTGGCTCAACTGCAGCGGGAGTTCGGTCTCACGTATTTGTTTATTTCTCACTCCATGCCGGTTGTCCGCTATCTGGCCACGCGTATCGCAGTGATGTATCGCGGGCACATCGTGGAAACAGGGCCGACTGCGCAGATGACCGAGCAGCCGCAACATCCCTACACCAAGAGCTTGCTCGAGGCTACGCCCGAAATCACGGTCTAGCAGTCGCGTCTTCCCGATCCACTTGACGGCATGGCTGGCTTGGCGAAGTTTGCCCGTCCCGGTTATTCTCTTTGCACGCTATCGGAGGCGTTTTCATGAAACGTTACTCGGGCTTTGTGTTGATTTTCTCCGCCCTCTGTTGCCCGGCGTTTGGACAGAAGAAGAATCCGGTCACTACGGTGATCAAGGAAATCATGCCGCGGCAGGCCAAGAACCTCCAGGCAGCTGTCGAGACCATGCCAGCTGACAAGTTCTCGTTCAAGCCGACCCCGCCGCAAATGACGTTCGGGCACCTGGTCGCGCACATGATTGACTCGAATTATTACCTGTGTGCGAAGGCCAGTGACACCCCGCAGCCCAAGCTCGATATGCCGAAGGAGACCGACAAAGACGCTCTGGTCGCTGCGCTCAAGGCGTCGTTCGACTTCTGCACGACCAGCATCGCGAAGGTGGATGACAGCAAATTGGGCGACACCATTCAGGCTTACGGCGGGCGCGAGGTTCCACGGGCCTGGTCGCTGATCGCGCTCACGAATGACTGGGCGGATCACTATTCTGCGGCGGCCAGCTATTTACGCTTGAATGGATTGCTGCCCCCGACGGCCCAGCCTAAGAAGTGATCACTGGTCGCTGAAGAGTTCTTGGCCAGCCTTATTCGATCTGCACCAGGCCCCCTGTTCCTGTAGTGACCGGCGTGGGTTGTTGGGGGGCTCGCCAGGAATCGAATATCGAAACCTGATGCACGCACGAGACTGTGCAGTGCGGTGCGCAGCCTTTTTCCGTCAGATACTCGCGGTGAATATCGGCGACCGTGTAGTTTTCCAGCGGAACTCCCGGGTAACCACGCTGCTGAGAACAGTAGTGGACCAGGCCATCCTCACAGATGTACAGGTAACGCGCGCCCGCGCGGCAGCGCCACTGGTTGGGGCGGCCCTGGGCGATATTGTCCTGAAAGGAATTGATGCGGGTGAAGCTGCGCTTCTCCATCGACTTCATCTCGTGATAGACAGCGCGTTCTTCGGCGTTTAATGGTTGGAGCTGGCCGCTGCCGTCGTGAATGATTCCGATGGTTGAGCTGAACCCGAGTTCCATCGCGCGCTTGCCGATCGTAAGCGCATCCTGCGGTTTCTTGACTCCGCCGCCTACCACCGAATTGATGTTCACGTGGAAATCAGCATGCTCCGCGAGAAGCTGTAGCTTTTTATCGAGAACCTTCAAGCTCTTCTTGGAGACATCATCGGGCGTGACATTGTCGATGGAAATCTGCAGCCACTCAAGACCGGCGTCATTGAGACGTTGAATGCGCTCCCCGACCAGCAGGTAGCCGTTCGTGATCAACCCGGCAACGATGCCGTTCTTGCGAATGCGGCGGATGATTTCATCGAGTTCCGGATGCAGCAGGGGTTCGCCCCCGCTGATGGTGATCACTGATGTGCCCAGTACCCCCAGCTTGTCCACGCGCTGGAACATGGTCTCGGTCGGCACCGGCTTCGAGACATCGTCGTACTCGTTGCAGTATTCGCAGGCCAGGTTGCAACGCCGGATCGGAATGATGTGGGCAAGGAGGGGATGGTCGGTCGAGGCAAGGCCCTTGGCAACCATCTGGGCGCCTCGAATATTCCGCTGGATCGCCTTCAGGCGACGTTTCCACGATGTTTTACCGGATGGCATGAATTTACTCATTTTATTAGATCAGTCGCCCCAGCAGCGCGTGGAAGCAGTATTTGGATGAAATTGGCTTGTGAACGGTGGCATGGAAAGGTTCAGCACGGTTCCGTCGGCCAGCTTTTGCCTTTCATCGGGAACATTCCCGTCGGGAATGGAGAGTCAAATCGAAGGCCCTTCTTCAACAGCCGTTCACAGTTCGTGGTGGCCGGCGTCGCGCAGTGCCGTTACCGCTTGATCGACCCAACCCTGCTTCACCAGCACATAGTCGGTATCGAACGTGGATATCGCGAACACCGGGATTGCGCGCTCGGAAAGAGGCTGGACGAATGAGGTGAGGATGCCCGTCTCCGAGAAAGGGAACGGTCCTTGCAGCTTCAGGCAGGCCCAATCCCCCTCATGCGCAATCCCGGCCGGGACCTGGGCTTGCAGGCAAACCACGGAAAGCTCATCGGCAGTCGAGGTGATGGAAAAGAACGCGCCTCGCAGCGCCCACTCCGGTACCGCATGACCGGGGCTGAGACGGCTGATCGCAAATGATCCGGCGAGTCGGGCGAACCGCAACTTGTGGGGCATGCGAATGCACTCACCATGCTTTGAAGTAAAACCGGCATTGTAGCAACCGCGGCTTCAGGGAGATGACTGTTCAGCAACTCGTGGGCTGCCGTTGTTAGCCATCGACTGCCTTGCGGAGTGCGGCCCGCGCCAGCAGCCGGGTTGAATCAAGCACAGGTAGGGACGAGGATTCCGGGGTCACGATCAGCGGAATCTCGGTGCAGCCCAGCACCACCGCATCGCAACCCTCGTCCTGCAAGCTGCGGATTGCCTCGGTGAAGTACGCCTGCGATCGCGGGAGAAACTGGCCATTGACGAGTTCGTCGAAGATGATGTGGTCGATTTTCTCGCGTTGCTGCGCGGTGGGAATAAGGTAGTCAAGGCCGGCAGCTTTCAGCGTATCGGGGTACACTCGCGATTCCATCAGCGAGCGCGTGCCCAGGACCCCGATCTTTGTGTGATGACGCCGGCTTGCTTCACAGGCCACTTCCTGCGCAATGTGCAGCCACGGGCGCGGCGAGCGATGCTCGATCAGGTCGAATGCCTGATGGATGGTGTTGTCGGGACAAATCAGAAAATCAGCTCCGGCGCGAGCCAATTTCCCGGCCGAAGAAATCATCAGCTCGGCAACCCCCGCCCAGTCGTTCGCGTAAACGAATTTCATGTACACCGCCAGAGGATGGGTGTGCATGGACACTTCTGGATGGTTATGAGTTCCCAAGAGCGCTGCGCCTTCCAGGCAGATGGTGCGGTAGCACAAGGCTGCGCCCTCAGCGCTGCAGGCAACGATTCCGATGTGCTGGGGCATAGGGATTGGATTGCAGATTTGTGATTTCAGATTGCAGATTTTTTAGGGACGGAACCCTTCATGGGGGCCGTACTCATCCATCTGAAATTCAAGTCGGCCTACGTCGAGGCCACCGCGGCGTCGAACATGTTCAGAAACTCCAGCTTCTTCTCCGCCGGCAAGAAAGCCGCTTCGAACGAATTGCGGGCCAGTTCCCGCAAATGCTCGTCGCTGAAGCCGAAGTTTTCCTGCACCAGCTGATATTCGCGGGAAAGCGAGGTTTCAAACATGGCCGGGTCGTCGGTGTTGATCGTGACCATCAACCCTTCGTCAAAGTATCTCCGGACCGGGTGTTCAGACAGATTCGGGCACACACCCGTCTTCACGTTGCTGGTGACGCAGATTTCGACTGGCACCTGGCGCTGGGCGAGTTCCTGGATCAAGTCGGCATCCTGCTGCGCGGTCAGCGCATGGCCGATGCGCTCTGCGCGCAGGTTGAGAGCTCCCCAAATCGATTCCGGTCCGGCAGTTTCACCGGCATGCGCGGTGAGTCGCAAGCCATGATCCGCGCAAAAGGAGTACACCTCGCGAAACAATTCCGGCCCGGCGCGATTCTCATCTCCGCCGATCCCGAAGCCCGCGACATTGCGATCCCGATAGCGCACTGCCAGCTCCGCCACTTTTTGGGCCTCGGCAGATCCAAAGTGTCGGACCGCGTCGAAGATCCAAAGGAGTGATGTGCCGAAGTCCCGCTCTCCACGGATGCGTCCCGTTTCCAATCCTTCAAAGATCGCAGGGAAATCCTGCTTGCGGTACAGGCAGACGCCCACTGAGACGTAGACCTCGGCGTGGAGCACATTCTCGGCCTTCAACTTTTCCATGAGCCGGTACGTAATCAGCTCGTAATCAGCGGGCGACTTCAGGTGCTCGGTAATATCGCGAAACGCGATCAGGAAACCGGGGAAGTCGGCGTAGTGGTAGAGCTTTTGAACCTCGGCCAGGGTGTTTTTCGTGAGTCCGTGGCTGTGCTGAATTTCAAGCAACGTGGGCGGGTCGATTGCGCCCTCCAGGTGCAGGTGCAATTCGGCCTTGGGCAGCGAACGAACGAAAGCGCCCGGATTGGGGTTGGCGAACAAACCCATGGCTTGCCATTGTAGTGCGATCTCCGATTTCGTGAAATGAAGGACCCAGGTTCAGCTGGTTTGCCCTTCGCCGGTGCTGAGCGCCAATCCGGCAAAACCCGTGCCGGACGGGGTAATCAGACCAACCACTGGCCTTGCGCAAGGTCGGCATGCACTGCGGTGCGTAACAGGAATGCAAGTGTGTGCTAAGTTGAAATCAATCCCGGGTAGGAATGGCAAGATGCCAGATTTTGGCCCAAATTTTCGTGTGGCGCAGCACGCAGGTTCCGACAGTGAAGGAGAGAAGCCAGGCATGCCAGCCCGATTGCTCAGCCGGATCATCGAAAAGCTTTGTCCCCACCGCTTCTCATGGCCGCACAGCGGCGCTAACGGTCAGGATTACCAGGTGTGTTTGATTTGCGGATCAGCTTATGAATATGACCTGATCGAGATGCGCCGTACCGGACGCATGGTGGACCCTGCGGCAATGCACGGCAACGGCGTCTCCCACAAGCCCACGGGCTTCTAGTTTGAAGTGATTAGAAGGCACGCCTCGCGGGCGAAGTATTTCTCATCCCTGAAAATCTATCCGGTACTCAGTCGGCAGCCGGCCAACGTCGCTCGGTCGTTACGCGCTCGCCGCGGAAGTGCTCGCCCAGCGTCTTGACCACCGAATTCAAGCCGCCCGACAGCGTGTTCTGCAAGCGCTCGACAGATTCCTGCTCCAACTCTTCCATGGACTGCGCAAACACGCGAAGCGTCTCGTTCACATGCTTGTTGAGAGACGCCAGAGCCGACGCCTGGACTTCTGATTGGATGGCCTTCAGTTGCGCACTGGCTGCTTCCACCTGCGCGCCAAGTTCGCGCGCGCTGCGGGTCTCGAGTTCGATCAGAATCTCGTCGGTGGCACTCTCCAATTGCTTGCGGACATCGCCGAGGGTATTGCTGGCCATCTGCCCGAGGCGCTTGTCCAGGCCAGCCTCCAGCGAGTGGGCAGACTCGTCAAGTTTCGCAATTCGGCTGTCGAGTTGAGTGACTTCAACTTCCAGTCGCTCTCGTTCGGTCGCCATCGCGCCTTGCACCCGCTCAAACTCCTGCCGGCGCCCTTCGTGCTCCTCGCCCAGATCGTGCTGCATCACGCGGAACAGATCTTCGCTCAACTTCTTGAGACGATTCCCACCGTCCACGACGTGCTGGTGAAATTCACCCATGCCGCGATTGAGATGCTCGCGCTGGTTCTCCGCAATATCGGCGGACAGAGCCCGGGCGCGTTCCTCCACCATTTGCAGTTCGCGCGCCACGCGCTTTAGAAAATCGTCGTGCGTTTCGGCGGTCTTCTGCGCGATTGCCACCTTGGCCGCTTCCAGCACCTGCATCGCCTGGGCGCCCGTCTGCTCGAGCACCCGCGGACCAAGGTTTTTCTGCAGGCGTTCTTCCATCTGGTCCTGCAATTCGGGAGGAATCTGCGTCAACGAAACTTCGAACTTGCTCCGCCCGCGAGTGGTCTTTTCCCGCAGATCCGCCAGTTCGGCGTGCAGTGGCTGAACCAGTTCCATGATCATGGACCGCAGATGATCGTCGGAAACCTGCTTCTGAATACTGTCGAACATCATCTTCAACGAGGGGGAGAGCAGCGTTCCCTGATCGATGATCTGGACGTTTTTGGCTGCCAGTTGCTGTGGCAGCTTTGACCTGGTAGGAGCGGCCGGTGCGGGCAACTGCGCCCAATCCGCGGGGCACGTTGTGAGGCCCCAAAAGTTCTCAGGCCGGTCGAGCCGTGCTGCCAATCGCCAGCTTGTGCGGTCCGCTTCGAGAGGCTGGCACGCGATCACCTTCGCCGTGGTCTCCCGTCCTTCCTTGCTGTGAAAATGCAGCAGGACCCCTGCGTCCAGCTTCACCGGGGAGCGCATGGCGCAACCGTGCGCGTTGACGACCAGGGTTTCGCACACTTCCGAAAAACGCGTGCCCGGCTCGAGGCTGGTAACGAGAACGGGAAGATTGACCGGAACTCGGGAACTGCGTCGGAGTACGGCGGGGGAATTCGCATTCTGCATAATCACTGCCTTCGTGCGAGGAGTAAGCGGCGATTCCGCTCTGCGCGGCGTGGCGTCCGCTGTAGGCATTAACTTAACCCCAAGCGCGTTTCCTGCATCTGTCTCGGGAGTGCTGTGCGCGGCCGCCGAAAGGCCCATGCGGTCAAGGTCTTTGGTAACCGGGTAACTCCGCCCGAATTCGCGGCGTTGCCGGACGCTATAATTCCGACCAGGATGAAAGCATTTCTACGGCTCGCTTTGATCGCGCTTGTCTTGCTGTTCGTGGCCATGGCGTCCGCGCTGCTGGCCATGCGCTTCGCCATTCACGGCGGTGAAGTGGCCGTTCCGAAGGTCACAGGCCTGGCGCCTCCGGACGCGGAGCGCGCGGTTGCGGGCCTCGGCTTAACTCTTCAGGTAGAACGACAGTATTACAGCGTGGACATTCCGGAAGGCAAAATCATCTCGCAGATTCCGTCAGCAGGAATGAAAGTGCGACGGGGCTGGCAGGTACGAGTAGCGCAGAGTCTTGGGCCGCAACGCGTTGCGATTCCCGACGTGCTCGGCGAGAGCGCCCGGGCGGCCGATTTAAACATCCGGCGCCGAGGGCTCGAAATTGGCTCTATCGCGTATTTGCAGATGCCGGGAATGTCGGCGGATCAGGTGCTCGGCCAAAGTCCGCCTCCGAATGCGAGCGGGGTTTCTGTTCCGAAGCTCAGCCTGCTGGTAACCACCGGGGCGCAGCCACCCGTTTTTGTGATGCCAAGCTTCGTCGGGCAGCCGCTGGGGACGGTCAATCTGGCGGTGTTGGATGCCGGGTTCCACGTTGGCAACGTGACGGTTGCAGCGAGTCCCCCCGACAATTCCTCCATTGTTCCAATTGTGCCGCCTCCGCAACCTTCGCCCGCCAGCATCATCGTGTCGCAGAATCCGGCCGCTGGCACGCGAGTGGATGCTGGCGCTACGCTGAGTTTCGAGGTGCGGTAAGCAGCTGCAAGGCTGCGGAGCTGCAGACACTTTCACAAGCCTCACGTCTCTTTTTTCAGCATAGCCACGAAAAAGCCATCGCTGGGCTGGACGCCTGGAATGGTTCGCAGGTAAGACCCTTCGGCCAGCGTTTCAGTGGAGAGTATGGAAGCAAGTTCTCCGGCCCTGCGTAATCGCTCCAACTCTGATCGGATGTCGAGCGGGTACAGCGACGCGTGTTCCTGCAAGAATTCTTCAATTACGCGCTCGTCTTCTTCCTGCTCGAGCGAGCAGGTTGAATAGACCAGCGTACCCCCGGGAGCCAGGTGTCTTGCCGCTGCCTGAAGAATGGCCAGCTGGCGCGCTCGCAGATCGGCCAAATCTTCGAGGCGAAGACGCCACTTGATCTCGGGGTTGCGCGCAATGGTCCCTGTCCCGGAGCAGGGTACATCTACCAGCACGCGGTCGAATACATCGCCCACCGGCATCTCTCGAATATCTGCGGTGATCACTTCGACGTTGTTTGCCCGCACCCGTTTGCGCAGAACTTGTGTGCGACGAGCGTGCAGTTCAACCGCGACGATAGTGGCATCCGGATTACGGTCTGCGATTGCCCAGGTCTTTCCTCCCGGCGCCGCACAGCAATCGAGGATGCGCGATCCTCTACCGACCAGCGCTGCAACCAGTTGCGATGCCTCGTCTTGAATTGCAATCTGTCCGTCCACATACTTCTTCGACTTTGTGATATCCCCGTTGATGACGCGCCGTGCATTGGCGAGAAGGCTGCCGGGGACAATCTCAATCCCTTCGTCGCGAAATTCTTCATCAGCCTTCGGGTCCCGCAACCGGATGGCGGTGACAGGATGTGCCTGGTTGAAGGCGCAGATCCGTGCGGTGATTTCGACGCCAAATTGGGCGATCCAACGCTCGACCAGCCAGAGCGGGTGGGCTGAAGTCTTCGCGAGTGCTTCCGGATCGGCCGCCGCCAACAGTGGTTGAAGATCATTATGGATGCGAGGATTTCCAGCGATCTTGCGCAGGATCGCGTTTGCGAAAGGCGCCGCCGAGCGCTTGCGCGCGCTCTTCACCAGCTCTACGCTTTCATGAATCGCGGCCCGTGCGGGCACGCGATCAAGCCACCCCAACTGGTACACGCCGAGTCGCAAGGAAGTGAGGACTTCACGATCGAGCCGAGCGAGGTTCTGCGACGAGACACTGGCGATTGCATCGTCCAGAGCAGAACGCCAGCGCAGCACTCCCATGACAAGCTCAGTCGTCAGTGCCTGGTCAACGGCCGTCAAGTGGGCGCAGCGCTCGGAGTGCAGCAACTCGGATGCGTAGGCGTCCTCCTGCTCAACGCGAAGCAGGATGTGGAACGCCGCGGCTCGGGCTGGAGAGACGGACATAAGGCGATGAAAGTCTCAGCTTTCCTGGTTGGCTTGACCGAGCGGCTCACCATCGTAAGGGCGATATCCGTTCACGAAATCCTGCGCCGACATTCGCTTCTTGCCCTCGACCTGTACCTGAGTAAGCTCGAGCGCTGTGCCGCGCGAGCAACCAACCATCGGCAGGTGGCCGGCCATGTGAATCGCCCCCGCCGGCACTTCAACCTCGACCGGCCGCGCGCCCCAGATGTGGAGATTCTTTCCGCGAAAGCGCGTGAAGGCCCCCGGCCACGGCTGGAAGCCGCGCATCCGGTTCCAGATTTCCGTCGCGGTTCGATGAAAATCAATCTCTCCATCGGGCTTGGTGAGGATCGGGGCCAAAGTGGCTTGTTCGTGATTCTGCCGGCGCGCGACCACCGATCCTTCGCGAAGGCCGCGCAAAGTGTCAACCATAAGTTCGGCGCCGAGGCTGGCAAGCCGGGGTGCGATGGTCTCAGCTGTGTCCTGGTCCGTAATAGGAAGCTCGCCCTGCAGCAGGATATCTCCGGTGTCGAGTCCGGCGTCAATACGCATGGTGGTCACACCGGTAACCGATTCTCCACGAGCAATCGCCCACTGGATCGGCGCGGCGCCGCGATATTTTGGCAATAACGACGCGTGGACGTTGAGATTGCCGAGCACCGGCAAATCAATCATCCATTGCGGAATGATACGGCCGTAACCGACGACGATCACCGCATCCGGGCCAATCTCAGTGAGTTCCCCGCGGAACTCTGGGTTCTCCTTGATCGTTGTGGGCTGCAGAACACGGAGACCCAGGCGAGTCGCGGCCTGTTTCACCGGAGAGGAGGTCAGTTCCATGCCACGTCCGCTTGGCCGATCGGGCTGGGTAACGACCAGGCGTACGTGGAATCCGGCGTCAACCAGCTTCTCAAGCGTCGGGACAGCGAATCGTGGAGTTCCTGCAAAAACGAGATTCATGAGATGGGCAATCGCTGGAGGGCGGCTGGGTGGGTGGAGAGCAACGTGTTCCGCTGGCCACGAAACTACTCACCACTCGCCGGCCTTCATCAGCTTGCGAATTTTGCGCTTCATCAAGTCGCGTTTCAAGGCGCTCAAGTGACTCATGTATAGCTTGCCGTTGAGGTGATCGGTTTCGTGCAGAAAGGCGCGAGCCAGCAACTCCTCTCCGGTTTTTTCGTAGAATTTGCCGGTCACGTCCTGGGCGCGGATCGTTACCTTGCGCGGACGCGTCACATTTTCGCGGAAATCGGGAATGCTCAAGCAGCCTTCATTCTGCGAGTGGCGGCCTTCGGAGTGAATGACTTCCGGGTTCACCAGCACCAGCTTGGCATCCGGGTCTTCCTTGAACGTAACATCAATCACAGCCAACCGCTTCGAAATGCCGATTTGCGGAGCGGCTAATCCGACGCCGTGTGCCGCGTACATCGACTCGAACATGTCGTCGACAAGTTTTTTCAACTCATCGTCGAAAACCGTGACCGGCTCGGCTTTCTTCTCGAGCACCGGATCGCCGAATTTTACGATGGGATAGATCATTCAGGGTTCGGGTCTCAGAAGTTCTTCAGCTGTTCCAGATAGCCGGCAAAGTTGCGCTTGGTCTCAACCATGGAGTCGCCGCCGAACTTTTCCAGCGCGGCCCGCGCCAGGGTAAGCGCGACCATAGATTCTGCCGCCACGCCGGCGGCCGGAACGACGCACACATCGGAGCGCTCATAAGCGGCTTTCACCGGTTCGCGCGTGGAAAACTCTACGGACGCAAGTGGCCGCCGCAAAGTTGAAATCGGTTTGAGATATCCGCGGACACGAATCTCTTCGCCGTTGGATACTCCGCCTTCAATTCCGCCCGCATTGTTGTGGGCGCGGCTGAATTTCGTGTAGCGATCGTCTGCCTGGTAGCCGATTTCGTCGTGAACCTGGGATCCCGGCGCCGAAGCGGCGCTGATGCCCGACCCGATTTCGACCGCTTTCACGGCCTGCAACGACATGACCGCGGCCGCGAGGAGCGCGTCCAGTCGCTCATCCCACTGCGCATAGGTTCCAAGGCCGGGCGGAACGTTGTGGGCCACCACTTCAAAGACGCCACCGACGGAGTCGCCTGTTTTCAGAACCTTGTCGACCTCTTCCTTCATGCGCTGCTCGGCCGTTCCATTCGCGCAACTCAATAGAATGTCGGCCTTCTCGCTGACCCTCTTGATCGCGTTCCAAGGCACTTCCTCGTCCAGCGAAACGGATCCCACAGAGAGAACGTGGCTGAGAACCTCGATATTCAGTTCCCGAAGAAACAGTTTTGCCAGAGCACCCACCGCTACCCGAGCTGCCGATTCACGGGCAGAGGCACGCTCCAGTACGTAGCGAGCCTCAGAAAAGTTGTACTTCAGCGCTCCTGCCAGGTCGGCGTGGCCCGGCCGAGGTGATTTCACCGCCTTGTGCTTGGCGGGATCGCCTTCGGCAACCGGCAATGATTCCTGCCAATTCTTCCAGTCTTTGTTTTCCAGCAGGATGGCGATGGGCGAGCCGATCGTCATTCCGTGGTGGACGCCCGACAAAATGTGCGCCTGATCGGTCTCGATTTTCATACGGCCGCCGCGTCCGTAGCCTTGTTGCCGTCGCCAGAGGTCCCGGTTAACAAATTCCAGGTCGACGCGCAGACCCGCCGGCAGGCCGGAGAGAAACGCAACCAGGGCTTCGCCGTGAGATTCTCCGGAGGTGAAGTAGCGCAACATAAGCAGTTGATTCTAACTGATGAAGGGTCGGGACGAGGGGTAGGCAACCGGGGAATCAATGGCTTTCTGCCGTGACATCCCACCTTCGAATCGGTAAAATCGCTTCACGCCACCCTGCTATTGCGATCCTGCTGTGCCGCCACACTCGTGTCGCTTCCAACTTCTCTGGCCCGGGAGGAATGGTGTATCTCGACGAAACGACCACGACAGAATTGAAAAGCAAAATTCGATGTGTGATTGCGGATGATCATGTCTTGGTGCGCCAGGGAATTCGTCGACTGCTGCAAGATGAGAGCGACGTGGAAATTGTTGGGGAAGCGGGCGACGCAGCGGAAGCCTTGAAGTTCGTCATAGAGCTTCGCCCGGACATCGTGCTGATGGACATTGGCATGCCCGGCTTCTCTTCGTTCGATGCGACCCGGGTCATCCAGACCGACTATCCGAAAACACGCGTCATTTTTCTGACCATGCACGAGAGCCAGGATTACGTCATGCAGGGACTGCAGGCAGGAGCGGCCGGCTACCTTTTGAAAGACACACCCGCCGATAAGCTCGCAAGCGTTCTACGTGATGTGCACCATGGCGGGAAATTCGTCAGCCCCGAAGTCCTGGGCGGCCTGCTGGACAGTGGCCGGTTTGGGCAGGATCGTCCACGTCCGTCCCGGACCTCTTTGACGCCTCGCGAAACCGAGATCATGAAACTGCTGGCCGAGGGAAACACGGTTCGCAAAATCGCCGGCATGTTGGGACTCAGTTTGAAAACGGTGGAAGCGCACAAATTTAATCTCATGCGTAAGCTCGACATTCATAACAAGGCCGAACTCGTACACTGCGCCATTCGGAAGAAGATCGTAAAGATGCCGGCGGGATTTTAGGCGGCCGAAAAATCAGAGGAAGTTCGCAATCAGCAACCTGCCCGTTCCGCGAGGGTTGCAAGATCGGGGACTTCCAGGTCCGGCGTCCCGGCCGCTGGTATGACCGCCCCAATTCCGGCGCGGGGCGAGGGGCGATTTACCCAAACGGTCGCCAGTTTAAGGGATTGGGCGGGCAGCACATCGTGATAAATGCTCTGCCCCACGTGCAATATTCGGCTGTGCGGCACTGCCGCTTTCGCGAGAGCCATCCGAAAGATCCCCAGTCCCGGCTTGTAGCAGCGCGCTTGCTGCGCGGTGGTGACGTTCACGAACTCTACCGGCAGGAACTCGCGCGTCCGGGCAAACAAATCGTCGTCGATGTTTGAAATGATGGCCAGCTGGTAGCGAGCAGAGAGTCGCTGCAGCGCAGCTACGGTGTCGCGCCAAGGCTGCCATTGCGAAACGGAGTCTGGCAGCGATTGGAGCTCGGCCTGGGTGGGGTTGAAGCCGAGCCGCTGTCCGAAGGAACCGACGACCGACTGCAGGACTTCCCGATACGGACGATATTCTCCCGCCTCGGCGTTCCTCTCAAATTCTCCATAGAAGGCTAGCAGGTCCGCATCGGCGATTGACTTTCCATGCGCAGTCAGTACAGGACGGAGCGCAGAGAAAATTCCGTTCTCCCAGTCAATCAGGGTTCCGTAGCAGTCGAAGGTGAGGAGTTCCGTATCCGAAAAATTGATCATCGCTACATCTCGCCGAGGAGTGTGAGGCAGGCAAAATAATCCCGGAGACCGCAGCCTCCGGGATCGTCATTTTTCAGAAGGATAACGGCGAACTTACCGTTCCACCTGCAACGGCGCTTCCAGCTTAAAGCTGACTGCAGACTCGGCAGGCAGGGTTACGTCGCGGTTGCCGGTGTAGGCTGACCCAGCCGTGCCTGCACCGCCTCCGACCAGCGCACCGATGGCCGCGCCTTTCCCGCCTCCAGCCAGAGCTCCGATGAGGGCGCCCGCTCCGGCACCGCCGCCAATCATGGCAGCTGTGCGCTTCCCTTTTCCCTTTTCCGAGCGCGCCACTGAGGAGGTCTCGATCGTCCGCTGTCTGCCACCCACGGTAATAGAATTCAGCTTGATCTGCAGCAGCGAAGCCCCCTTGAACTTGCCCGCCGATTGCGCCGCCACTACTGTTCCACTGGCCGTCGCCCCGCTGGGAATTACCGTCTGTCCGTCAACTTGAACCGGTTCGGCAAGGGTCGCAGAAAAACTCTGTCCCGCCTGGCTCTGCTTGGAACTTAAGGTTTCTCCGAGGCGAACGGTCAGGACAGTGCCGCTGGGTACCACAATCGGTTGCGGAGCGGCCGCTTCTCGATTCGAAGCCATCGCACCTCCGCGGGAATCACCTCGACTTGCCGGCGAGGCGCTCGAGCCGTTGGCTGGGTTGTTGCTCGCCGGAGAGCCATTCGAATCGGTAGTCGTTGTCGAGTTTCCCGCATCATTTGCGGGTGGCTTGGAAGTGCATGCCAGCACTGTGAAAGTCAGATAACAAGCGAGCGTGAGTAGTCCAAGGCGTGATCGCATGTGAATCTCCCGTCGGAAAAATGTACTGAAACGGTGGTCGTACTGCAAGCACTCGGGAACGCGAGACTACGTCTTAACCGGCTCCTGACCGGCTGCCGGGGCAGGATCGCATTCCTCGAGCGCGTCCAATTGCAGTGTGTCGCCTTCAGACGAAGCAGTGGATACTGCCGGCGCAGGTTTTGCCGCAAGAAATTTAGTAGTGTTCAAGAGTGGCCGGCCAAGGGAGGCATTGTAGCTGGTCCAGGGATTCTCCTGTTCGACTTCCCGGTCGAATAAGGCCCGCATGCTCTCCATTTTCGAATCGAGATCGTCCAGGTAGTGCAGCAAGAGCGCTTCGGGGAACATGGGCAGTTTAGGCGATCCGAACTCGTACTCGCCGTGATGGCTGATGATGAGGTGCTCGAGCAGCGTCTTCAGTTCCGGCGGGAAATCCGGCACCAGCGAGAGCTTGGCCTGCAACATCTCAAGTTCAATGACCATGTGGCCCAACAACTGTCCACGCGTCGTATACGAGAATGACCGATTGTAGGTCAGCTCATGAATTTTGCCGATATCGTGAAGAAACGCGCCCGCCAGCACAAGATCCCGATTTACTTGCGGATAATTCCGGCAGATCAGGTCGCAAGACCGGAACAGTGAAACCACGTGATCGAGCAGGCCCCCGATGTACGCGTGATGGAGCGTCTTCGCGGCGGGCGCGTTGCGGTACGCCTGCGCGATGTCTGGGTCAGCCATGAACCCCTGAATCAGATTCCTCAGGTGCGTGTTCTGAATGCTGGCAACAAAGTCTGTCAGAGTCTGCCAAAGCTCATCAATGTTTTTCGTTGTTTTGGGCAGGTAGTCGGAAAAATCGATTTCCGATTCTCCCAGCTTCCGCAACTTGTGAATTGTCAGCTGAAAACGATTCTTGTATTTGTTGATGAGTCCTTTGACTTTGAGGAAGTCGTCCTGCTCGAATGCATCGAGGGAATCCTCGACGTTGTCCCACATCTTCGCTTCGATCTGCCCGCTGCGATCGCCGAGAGTGAGCGCGAGATAAGGATCCCCGGTCTTTTTTGGCTTAACCTGCTTCGACACCACCACGAAGCTTGAGGTGATGACCTTGTTTTCCTGCACGCTGCAGTCGCAGATGAAGAACTGTTTCATGAAATCCGTTGCTGCGCCCCCAGCGCCTGAAGTCTCTTAGCGGTCGTCTGAGTCTATTTGAAAATCCCCAGTTTCTTCTTCTTTTTAAGATTCTTGGCGCCTGCTTCTTTCCCCGGGGTCTCGACGGGCTTGGTCTGATTCGGGCTTGCCCCGGTGTCCACGTAGCCCGCGTGGACATCGATGAACGCTTCCTCGCGCAATTTCTTCAAATAGGCGCGCAACGCTGGTTGCAGCTTCTGATAGTACAGGGCGTCCTGGATGCGCGGCTCCATTTGTTTCAGGGTGGGGATGCCAGCCTGCTGGTGCTCGGTGACCTTGAGAATCACGAAGCCCTGTTTCGTGCGAATCACGTCGCTGACGTCGCCGGCCTTCATGGCAAACGTACGATCTTCAAGATCCTTCGATAAGGTTCCGCGCTTGAAGTAGCCCAGATCGCCGCCTTGTGCCGCGCTCGGTCCGTCGGAACTCTTCTTGGCAACTTCGTCGAACGCGGCGCCCTTCTGAATCTGTTCACGCAGGCTGTTCGCCTTCGCTTCGGCAACCGCCAGTTCATCGGCATGCTGAGTTGCAGGCGCGCTCTCCGCGGGCTTGGCGGCATCCGTACTCGGGGGAGCCGCCGGATCCGCTTTCTCAATCGGCGTAATCGACGGAGGCTTGGTGGAAACCAGGATTTCGCTCAGCCGAATCTGTTCCGGCTGCTCCATCTCGCTCTTGTGCTCCTCGTAAAACTTTTGCTCTTCTTCCTTGGTGATGTTGAGATGTCCGCCCACCTCGCGCGCAATGACCTGCTGCGTGATGATCTGGTTGCGCATGTTCTGCTTGAAGTCCTCGTAGGAGATGCCCTGGGCTTGCGCTGCTTTCTCCAGATCGTCGAGCGACTCCAGGTTCATCTGCTTGCGCATCTCGTCGAGTTTCTTAATCAGTTCCGTATCGGCGGTGAGTCCCAGATCCTTACCTTTATCAATGAGGAGCTGCTGGTCGATCAGATCGCGGAGAACATCGCGCTCCTTCTCGGCGACATCTTTTTCGGCATTGTTCGGATCCTGCTGTTTGGCCTCGTCTTTAAGCTGCAGTTTGCTGCGCTCGAAATCCGAACGGGTAATAATGGAGTTATTGACGCGGGCGATAATCTCCTCGACTACGGTATCCGCCTTGAGGACGACAGGCAGGGTCACCAGGCAAACGCACAGACATAGCAACTGTTTCTTATTCATTGGAAAAAATCACCAGGGAGTCTTTGGCCGCAGCCGGACTCGGAGTGAACTTTGAGCTTTACGAGATTGTAACCCCGCGAACCGGGCCTGATCCAGCCCGTTTGGACACGGTAGTGAGCCCCTTCAGCCGCTAGGATGCGGAATTCCGGACCAGGGCCAGGGCCGTGATGTCGTCCTTGATGGGCTCGGAAGCAGCGAAACGCTGGACATCGTCCAGGATCGAGTGGCAAACCGCCTGCGCGCCAGCCTGGTTGGCATTCTTCAAGGCTGATTCGACTCTGCCCAACCCGAATTCCTGCCTTTTGTATTCGGTTTCGACCACGCCACGGGAAACGACCGCCAGGGCCGAACCCGGCTCCATCGCTATCAGCCGAGCCTCGGTGGGCGCCATCGCGAACAATCCCAGGGGCAGGCCGGTGGCCCCGAGTTCCGAAACGTCGCTTGCATGGCGAACCAGGGCGGGAGTGTGTCCGCAGTTGAAGTAGCAGAGAATGCCCAGGTCTTCGTTGTAGCAACCGGCGAAGGCTGGGCTGGAATGCACACCCCCGGCCGCATTCATGATGGCCCGATTCAGCGCGAGACAAAGTTCCGTCATCGCGTCGGCCTCGTTGGCTTCCGGCGGCGAAAGCAACTTTGTCCCTGTGTCCCGGAAGACGGTCTGCGCTGCCGAGAGTATCCCCTGGTTCTGCTCGCGCCGGCCGGCGACGTCGAGCAGGCCGAAAAGGACGCGCGATGGACTCACGCGGATCGAGTCATAGAAATCGCCCGCACTCCGTTGACCGGCGAATGCCGCGGCGATCTCGGCGTTTTTTAAGCAGGGAAAGGCAGAAGCCACCGGTTCGATCGCGACCGGAATCTTCTTGTTACGGCGAATGAGCAGTCCCCTCATAAGCGCACCCGAGAGCGCTGAAGTTAGCACACAGGGCGAGGGTTGGCTAGCGGAAGGACGTGCTATACAGGGGCGCTCTTACTCGCCGTACTTTGAGCCCAGGAAGTGCCCAACTTCAGTTTCGAGCTGGCCATAGTCGGAGTGAATGGTGGCGCGCAGGGCCGCCTCGGCCGAACTACCTTGGCCGATTCGCTCCAGGATACGTTCCACATCGCTCATCCCGTAGGTCTCGTTGATGTACTCCACGGCCGCAAGCGCCTCATCGTAGGCCACCACCGCTTCCACATTGGAGAAGCGCATGAAGCTGCCTTCGAGTACGTTATAGGGGATCGCGTGCTGAGCCCGGAACAATTGCCCGATGCGGCGGCCATCCGATGCCAGGGACTTGCCTTCAACCGATTGCGCCACGCCCTCGTTGAGCCAGGTCGGGCAACGCCCTGCCGAAGCCTGGTTCACGAAGGAATGGGCGAGTTCGTGCTTCAGGACGCGGGCCAGGTCCGAAGTCATCGAGGAAATTCCGCTGATCGGAATCCGAAGCTTGCCATCGTTCACGGCGCCTGACCACGACGGAGCCTGAGTTACGTCAAAAAACGCCTGCTCGGTGTACAGAATGACGGGAATGCTGGCGCGGGGCGCGACTCCCAGCTGCCGGACCAGATCATCGTATTCCGATTCGAGCGTTGCCATCAGTTCGCGGCGAAGCTGTTCGGAGGATTGCTTGCCCTCGTAGCGCAAGGTGAAGTGGCTGCTTTCTTTTTGAGAGAAGTCTGCTTCGGTCGTGACTTCGCGTTGGGCTTTCGCCAGATATCGTTCGACGACTGGATCGGGGCGCAACTCGAGCGAATGCTTCCAGGTGCGGGCGGCGTCTTTCGTGCGGTCGGCGGAGAATTGAACGTAGCCAAGCACTGTAAAGGCGTCCGCGGAATTGGGATTAGCGCGCGTCGAGCGCTCGGCGTAGGGTAACGCTGCCGCGGCATTGCCGGAACGCACCAAAGCCATTGCGTAATAACTCAGGATCGTGGAATTTTCCGGTTGGAATCGCAAGGCGGCCTCGAACTGACGGCGCGCCTGCGGAAGATTGCCGTGTTCAAATTCGTGTTTGGCAGCGAGGAAATAGGCGGTGGCGGAAAGTTCCGGCTTACCCTCCTTCTCGATAGCCGTCAGAGCATCGAGGTCCACCTTGCCGTCATGAACGACTTTGGTCGCAAGATCCTCGTGCCCGGCCAAGCCATCGTCGGGAACGAACCTGGGCAGATCCTTCGCAGATCCTTGGCCGCTGGCCGACGATGCGAATGCGGGAGCGATTCCGCCTGCTTCAATGCTCGCCACCGAGGCTTTCAAAATCCTATAGGAGTCTTCGCCGACTTCGTACTCGACGTGTGTGCCGTTTTCGCGAACGTGGTCGGCCCAAATCTTGCGCCCGTTCTTGAGGTGGATGACGTCGGCCCATGCGCGAATATCCGCCCCCGCTGTCAGCAGGAATAGAAGCGGTAATGAGAAAATGAAACGGGTGCGCACTTGTGCGCATTTTAGCAATGGCCAGGGAGCTTCAGTAGGTGACCCAAGTAACCGGGAGCGCGCGCTTCGTGCGGATAATCGCGTTGGTTTGCTTGCTCGCCGCGGTCTCTCCCGGGAGCGCTCAATCTCCTGCCCCTGCTCTGGCGCCATCTCTGGAAGTCGCGAAACCTGCCGAAGAGCTTTACCTGCAACTGCGGAGCGTGGGACTTGATGCGACGCGGACTTTTCATATTCGCGGTGTTTCCATTGATCGTCCTTCCCTTCACCTTGTTCTTGATGACGGCGAAATCGTTTTCACCTCCGATGTAGCCGGACGGGTTACGGGCGCGTTTTTCGAGGGGGACGCTGAACTGCTATTAACGCCTCCCAATCAGGGAGAGCGCGCCTCCATGGTGCTGTTTACCGGGATGGCAATTCTTGAAGAGCGCATCTCTTCCGCGTATTTGCGCTTTAATGACGACACGTTTTCCGAATTAAAGCCCTATTTGCGTCCCTCCACCGCAGAGCCTGATTTCGCCTCGCACGTGGGTGATAGCGCCCGTAATCTCGCGGACCAGGATGCGCTCCGCCTGCTCGGGACATTCAGTCGGGCCTTGCCGGTCGCAGGGGAACCGGAGTCTGCGATGCACTGGGTCTCAGACCCATCCGATCGCATGCTGCATGTTCGCGCGCAAGGGCTCAAGCTGGGGATCTTTGACGCGTATTTCGACACGAAAGGCATCGAACAAGTTTGGGCAGGCCAGACGAGATACGTCGATGGCTTGGCCTTTTACGATCTTTGGACTTCCTTCACCCCACCAGCATCTGGCAACGCGAGCCACATCGACGAACCCTTAACGCGGAACGAAGAAGTTGCGATATCGGGATACAAAATCCGCGCGCAAGTCACCCCTCCCACGACTCTGAGTGCCGAGGCGTTCCTGCAAATGGAAGTTCACCGTGGTGGAGAGCGCACCGTCTATTTCGAGCTTTCCCGTTTCCTCCAGGTCAAAGAAGTAGACGTCGATGGGCACGCGGTCGAGTTCATTAACAACCCTGCGCTCGAGGGGAGTCAACTTTCCAGGAGGGGGAATGACCTGGTCGCGGTGGTCTTTCCGCAGCCACTGCGCGACAAGCAGATCTTGAACCTGAAATTTGTGTACAGCGGCGAGGTTCTGTCAGAGGCGGGCGGCGGCCTGCTTTATGTAGGTGCTCGCGGAACCTGGTATCCCAATCGCGGATTGGCCATGGCGGATTTTGATTTGGAGTTCCGATATCCCCGTGGTTGGACGCTGGTCGCAACCGGCAAGAGCGTCCCTGCAGACGAGAGGTCCCCGGTGCCGGACGCCTCCGAAATCCAGGTCGCGCGCTGGGTAACCGAGCGTCCCGTCACTCTGGCGGGTTTCAACCTCGGAAAGTACGAAGTGGCCACAGCTACTGCGGGCGATGTCACGGTAAAGGCTTATGCGGCGCGGGCCATGGAAAGAGCCTTCCCTCGGCCCTCTGCCACGGTGGTAAGGCCGCCGAGTTTGCCCGATCCGCGCATGAACGTCGATCCGATCGTGCGTCAACCGGTCATCCCTTCCCCAGCACGCAATGCGCAGTCCGTCGCGGACAACGGGGCGAGGGCAGTCGAGTTCTATTCCAGCCTTTTTGGTCCGTATCCTTATGGATCGCTGCAACTGACCCAGATGCCGGGTCGCATGAGCCAGGGGTGGCCGGGACTTGTTTTCTTATCCAGTTTTGCATTCCTCACCCACGAGCAAGCCGAGGATTTGAGCGGCAGCTCTTTGGAAAGCGCGTTGGCCAGTCTGACGCTTCCCCACGAGACCGCACATCAATGGTGGGGGGACTTAGTAGGCTGGCGCAGCTATCGCGACCAGTGGGTTGTGGAAGCCCTCGCCAACTACTGCGCTCTGATGACGCTGGAAAAAGACCGGCCGGGAGAAGTACGCAATATTCTTGAGCTGTATCGGGAAGAGTTGGACGAGACCAACAAGGATGGCGAAGCCCTCCGGGATGCCGGCCCCGTAACTCTTGGCCTGCGCCTGAACTCTTCCCATTTTCCGAAGGGCTATGAAGCCATCAGCTATGGACGCGGCACCTGGCTATTCCATATGCTTCGCAACATGCTGCTCGAAACTGAACCCAAACGACGGGCGACGGCGGAGCGTCTTCCCCTCAATCCGGACGAACCCTTTGTCCGTGGCCTTCGAAAAGTTCGCGAGCGCTATGCGGGAAAGTCGATCAGCACCAGCGAACTGTTCGCGGTGTTCGAAGAGGATCTGCCTAAACCTTTGTGGTACGAGGGGCACAAATCCCTGGAGTGGTTCGTCCGTAGCTGGGTCGAAGGCACGTCCCTGCCCCGCTACAGCCTCCACAACGTCAAATATCAATCGAAAGGGAGCCGCACCGAAGTGGTCGGGACTTTACAGCAAAAAGAAACGCCTCAGGACTACGTATCGGCCGTGCCGGTGTACGCGGTTTCCGAAGACCAGAAGGTTTTTTTGGGCACGGTGTTAGCGGACGGCCCCGAAACGACTTTTCGGTTCACAGCGCCGGTTGGCACACGAAAGGTCGTACTTGATCCCTACCAAACGGTGCTCAGCGCGCCCAGGTAGCCGCCTTAGCCCTGGCCGCAGATCTACCGCGGAGGAACTTCGGAAGCAGCAGGCACTGCCGGCGACGGCTTCGGAATCGATGCCGGTGCATCGGGAGTCCCCGGGGCTGCACTACCTGGCGCCGGCATCGCTTTGGTCGCAGGCACCTTCCCGACAATCACGAGGTCAACCCGGCGGTTTTGGGCGCGCGATTCCGGCGTGTCATTGCTGCTGACCGGATGATATTGCGCGTAGCCGGCAGCCGAAAGGCGTTCCGGAGCAAAACCGTATTTCAACATCAGGAGCCGCACCAGTTCGGTCGCCCGCGCGGTCGAAAGATCCCAGTTGTCGCTGAACTCCGCATTGTGAATGGGCCGGTTATCGGTATGGCCCTCGATGCGCACTCGGTACGGCCGCTCGGCGAGCAGCCATGCGATTCGATCGAAAGCGGAGAGAGACGTGTCCCGGAGTTTAGCGGAGCCGCTGTCAAAAAATCCGATTTCGCGGAGGCTGACAATCAACCCGTCGGGCCCCACGGTCACAGCCACTTCCCGTCGCTGAATTTCCGGAGCGAGCGCATCTTCCAGTTCCTGGCGAAGGCTGGACAGATCTCCGTTCTCGGAAACTCCCAGGAGTCCCTTCGGGGAAGGCGCAATCCTGCCTAGAGCGGCCGTGCGTTCTGCGTTCTCGATGGCCTGCACAGTATTAAACGGGATTGGCTCGGAGGAGTCGGGGGCGACGATTTTGCTCGACGCCGGGAAGACCCCCAATTCCTGAAACGCCACCTGAATCGCAGTCGCCAGCCTCCCGACCTTCCGCTTATCGACTTGTGAGGAGGAATAACCGGCCGTGTTCAGATTGGAAAGATTGTTGGCGATGATTTCGAGGGCTTGCGTGCGGGCTTTGAGACCCGCACAGGCTGCGTAGAATCCGCTGTCCACTTGTCTGCTCCGCATGCGATCCAAGCACGATCCATTCCAAAGGCGATGGAGGCAAAAAATGGTGGAAACGTTCAGATACCCGCCCGTCGAAAGGAAATCGAGATTAAAGAAGGCTTAGAAAGGGACAAGTTGAGGAAGATTCTGCCGGGTAGTTCTGCGCCATCCGGCAAAATCTTCCGGCCTGCAGTAGTCACAGGCCAACCTCGCGTCGCCCGGCAATCGCCCCAAAGCTTGGTCGCCGTCTGCGCTTGCAGTGGACTTATCGGCGCGACGCCGCTGGACTTTACCAGAGTTATGCACAGGCAACTCGATCGCAACGCGTTGCTGGCTTGTCTGGTGACTCAACTTGGAGAGCTCCCCATTGCAATCTGCGTCGCCTGCAAAATCGGTTCAGTGCCCAGCAAAAATCCGCAGAATTGAATATCATTGAGGGTTCCGCATTCCTTGTGGGGGAATTCAGACGTGGCTACGATGCAAACCGATGGTTTGGAAGTCCTGGAAACTCGAGAGTGGTTGGACTCTCTCGATTACGTATTGTCGAAAGGCGGGCCGGACCGGGCAGGCCGCCTGCTTCAGCAGTTGGCTTTGCATGCACGCCGGGCCGCGGGCCTGAACCTCCCCTTCACCGCGACCACTCCGTATCAGAACACGATTCCCTCCAGAACCCAGGCGCCCTTTCCGGGAAGCCAGGAGATGGAGCGGCGGATCAAGAGCCTGGTGCGCTGGAACGCGCTCGCCATGGTCATCCGCGCCAACAAGATCCAGGAAGGCATCGGCGGCCATATCTCGACGTTCGCATCCGCCGCCACCCTGTATGAAGTTGCCTTCAATCATTTTCTGCATGCCAAGACCGAAGATGGGGATCGCGACATCGTATATTTCCAGGGCCACGCTGCCCCGGGCATCTACTCCCGCGCATTCCTCGAAGGCCGCATCCCCAAACAGAAGCTGGAAAATTTTCGCCGGGAATTGAAACCCGGTGGCGGGCTCTCTTCCTACCCGCATCCCTGGCTGATGCAGGACTTCTGGGAATTTCCCACCGTCTCGATGGGACTGGGCCCGATCCAGGCGATCTATCACGCGCGCTTCATCAAGTATCTTGAGAACCGCGGCCTGAAGCAGACGACCGGCGGAAAAGTCTGGGCGTTCCTGGGTGACGGCGAGATGGATGAGCCCGAGTCTCTCGGCTCAATCACGCTGGCAGCGCGCGAACGCCTCGACAACCTGATCTTCGTCGTCAACTGCAACCTGCAACGTCTCGATGGCCCGGTGCGCGGCAACGGCAAAATCATTCAGGAACTGGAAGCCATTTTCCGCGGCGCCGGATGGAATGTCATTAAGGTTATCTGGGGCAGCGACTGGGACAGCCTGATTCAGAACGATCGCGATGGCCTGCTGGTCCGCCGCATGGGCGAAATCAGCGATGGCCAGTACCAGAAATACTTTGTCGAGAGCGGCGCCTACTTCCGCCAGAATTTCTTCGGAACCGATCCGCGCCTGCTGAAGATGGTCGAACACCTCTCCGACGAGCAACTGTCGCGCATGCGCTTGGGCGGCCATGATCCCATCAAGGTGCACGCCGCCTACAAAGCTGCGGTCGAGCACACAGGGAGTCCGACCATCGTGCTGGCCAAGACCATCAAAGGTTACGGTCTGGGCGAGGCCGGTGAAGGCAAGAACATCACGCACCAGCAGAAAAAGCTGAACGACGACGAACTGAGCATGTTCCGCTCGCGTTTCGGAATCCCGATTCCCGACGACGAGCTGCACGGTGCCCCGTTCTATCGTCCCTCCGATGACAGCGCCGAAATCAAGTACATGCAGGAGCGCCGCAAGCAACTGGGCGGCTACCTCCCGGAGCGCAAAGTTCGCGCCACACCCTTGGCGCACGTTCCTGAAACTCACTTCGAAGAATTCTATAAAGGTACGGACGGCCGCGAGGTCTCGACCACCATGGTGTTCGTCCGCCTGCTGGCAAAGCTTCTGCGCGATCCCGAAATCGGCAAGCTCATCGTTCCGATCATTCCCGACGAAGCCCGCACCTTCGGCATGGAAGCGCTCTTCCGGCAGGTCGGCATTTACTCAAGCGTCGGGCAACTCTACGAGCCGGTCGACATGGATACGCTGCTTTACTACAAGGAAGCCAAGGACGGCCAGATTCTCGAAGAAGGCATCACCGAAGCCGGCTCCATGTGTTCGTTCATCGCCGCCGGCACTGCCTACGCAAATCACGGCATCAACACCATCCCCTTCTTCATTTACTACTCGATGTTCGGATTCCAGCGCATCGGCGACCTGATCTGGGCGGCCGCTGACATGCGCACTCGGGGCTTCCTCGTCGGCGGCACCGCCGGGCGCACCACTCTGGCTGGGGAAGGCTTGCAGCACCAGGACGGACACTCGCACGTGCTCGCACTCAGCGTGCCCAACTGCCTGGCTTACGATCCCGCGTTCGCCTACGAGATCGCCGTCATCATTCAGGATGGCATCAAGCGGATGTACGTGGACGGTGAATCCATCTTCTACTACCTCACCGTGACCAACGAACCTCTACCGATGCCGGAGATGCCTTCCAGAAAGGAAGTTCGCGACGGCATACTGAAAGGTCTTTACCGCTTCAAGCCATCAACCGCGAAAGATGCGAAGCTTCGCGCCCAACTCTTCGGCAGCGGCACCATCATGTTCGAAGTCCTGAAGGCGCAGCAGATTCTCGCGGAAAAATATGCAGTCGGTGCTGACGTGTGGAGCGTCACCAGCTACAAGGAGCTTTATCGCGAGGCGAATGATTGCGAACGTTGGAACCTGCTGCATCCCGGGCAAACACCGCGCGTTCCCTTCGTTACTCAAACCCTGAAAGATGCTCCCGGCCCGTTTGTCGCAGCCTCTGACTACATGAAAGTTCTGCCGGAGAGCATCGCGCGTTGGGTTCCCGGCCGACTGGTCTCGCTTGGTACCGACGGTTTCGGGCGCAGCGAGAACCGAGCCGCCTTGCGCGACTTCTTTGAAGTCGATGCCAAGCACATCGTGCTCGCGACGCTGAGCGCGCTAGCCCGCGAAAACCAGATCAAAATCGAAACCGTGCAGCAAGCTGTAAAAGATCTCGGTATCAATCCCGAAAAGCCGAACCCGGCCATCAGCTAAGAAAGGTTCAAGGACAGTGACGGAATTCAAACTGCCCGAGCTGGGCGAAAACATTGAGCAGGGCGACCTGGTTCGCCTGATGATCGCGCCCGGCGCCGACGTAAAAGAAGGCCAGCCCGTGATGGAGCTGGAAACCGATAAGGCGGTCATCGAGGTGCCATCGTCGGTGAGCGGCGTGGTCAGCGAGATCCGCGTCAAAGAAGGCGACAAGCTCAAAGTCGGGCAAGTGATCTTCACGGTCGAAAACGGTGCAGGCGGCGCGAAATCCGTGCCCGCGGAAACCATACCCCCCTCCCGAAAACCACCCGCGACTCAACAGGAATCCGACGGGGGCACAACGGACGTTCACGCCCGTCGGGACGTCGAAGACGCTCATTCAACATCCGCCGCGCCCGCTCCGCCTGTCGAACGAAGAGTTCCCGCAACCCCACGCGCAACCTCCGGAGCCTCCGAATTCAAGCTCCCCGAACTCGGCGAAAACATCGATCAGGGAGACCTCGTCCGCCTGATGATCACTCCGGGCGCGAAGGTCTCCGAAGGCCAGCCCGTGATGGAACTTGAAACCGACAAGGCCGTCGTCGAAGTGCCTTCGTCAGTAACCGGCGTGGTGAAGGAAATCAAAGTCAAGGAAGGCGACAAGGTCAGAGTAGGCCAGGTCATCTTTACACTCGAAGGCGGGGTTGAATTCAAGCCTGCGAAAGCTCCTTCCGAACCCGTCGAGCATGTTTCCGGGCAACAGGCCGCCCGCCTTGCCTTCCACCTTGCGATGAAGGCCGAGGGCAAAACGGAAGAGCAGGCCCTGCCTCCCGATCGCCCGCAACCCGCACCAGCAACCTTCACGATGCCGGTGCAACTCGGCAAAGTAGCGGGCACGGAGCATCGCGATCCTGTTCCTGCGGCCCCACATGTGCGAAGGCTCGCGCGCGAACTCGGGCTGGACATCTACAACGTCACAGGCTCGGGCCCGAGTGGACGCATCAGCGAAGACGATGTGAAGGCTTTTGCCAAAGCGACGCTTGCCGCCGCCGTCTCTGCCGCACAGTCTCCACAAGCCGCGCGTCTCGCGGAGCCAAAACTTCCTGACTTCGCCAAGTGGGGCAAGGTCGAACGCGTCTCCATGCGCGGCGTTCGCCGCAAGACCGCCGAACATCTGCGCGAAGCATGGGTCACCATCCCCCACGTTACGCAGCACGACCGCGCCGACATCACCGAACTCGAACAACTCCGCGCCAAGTTCGCTCCCCGCGCCGAAGAAGCCGGCGGCAAGATGACCGTCACCGCTATCGCGCTGAAAGTCTGCGCTTCCGCACTGAAAGTATTTCCGCAGTTCAATGCCTCCATTGACATGGAGAAGGAAGAGATCGTCTACAAGCAGTACATCAACATCGGAGTCGCCGCCGACACCGATCGCGGCCTGCTCGTTCCCGTGATTCGCGATGTCGACAAGAAGAACATTGTCGAACTTGCCGCGGAACTCTCGCAGCTCTCAAAGAAAGCGCGCGACAAGAAGCTCGCGCCCGAAGAAATGGAAGGCGGCACGTTCACGATCACGAATCTCGGCGGCATCGGTGGCACGGCGTTCACGCCAATCGTGAATCATCCCGAGGTTGCGATCCTCGGTCTGTCGCGCGGGCGCATGGAGCCGGAGTGGATCAACGGCAAATTTGAGCCGCGCCTGATTCTGCCGCTATCGCTTTCCTACGATCACCGCTTGATCGACGGCGCCGATGCGGCCCGCTTTCTGCGCTGGATCGCGGAGGCTTTTGAGCAGCCATTCCTGCTGTCGGTTCAGGGCTAATTCTTAAAGGACCATCAATTACATGGCAGATAATTCCAGCTTGCATCTCGCAGTTGTGGGCGGCGGACCGGGTGGTTACGCCGCCGCTTTTCTCGCGGCCGATATTGGCCTGAAGGTCACCCTCATCGATCCGGAAGTGAATCCCGGTGGCGTGTGCCTCTATCGCGGATGCATTCCTTCCAAAGCCCTGTTGCACGTCGCCAAGCTGATCGAGGAATCGCATCAGGCGAAAAACTGGGGGATCACGTTCAGCGATCCTAAGATTGACCTCGCGAAGTTGCGGGGCTGGAAAGAGAGCGTGGTTCAGCGCTTGACGGGCGGCCTCGGACAACTCTCCAAGCAACGCAAGGTGCAATACATCCAGGGCCGCGCTGGTTTCGAGAACTCAACCACACTGCGCGTCACCAAAGCCGACGGCAGCAACGAGTCGCTCCGTTTCGATCGCGTCCTGCTCGCGACCGGTTCCCGTCCTGCCGTCATTCCGTCGCTCAAGATCGATAGCCCGCGAATGCTCGACTCGACCGGAGCTCTCGACCTCAAGGACATCCCGAAAACGCTTCTTGTGATCGGTGGCGGATATATTGGCCTCGAACTCGGCTCCGTTTACGCGGCGCTCGGAACACGCGTCACGGTCGTGGAAATGCTATCCGGCCTACTACCCGGCGCGGATCGCGACCTCGTCCTTCCGCTGCACAAGCGGCTGGAGAAAATGTTCGACGGCATCCTGTTGAACACCACCGTCAAGTCGCTCAAAGAAGAAAGCGGCGGTATCCGCGCGACCTTCGACGGGGCCGACGTGAAGGAGCGCGAGAAAGTCTTCGACAAAGTGCTCGTCTCGGTCGGCCGCAAGCCGAATTCCGAGATCCCGGGCCTCGACAAGACTCAAGTGAAGATCGGCCCCAAGGGCTTCATCCAGGTCAATAAGCAGCTTCAAACCGACGATCCTGCCATTTACGCAATCGGCGACGTAGTGGGGGAACCCATGCTCGCGCACAAGGCTTCGCACGAAGGCCGCACCGCCGTCGAAGCCATCGCAGGACGCAAAGTTGCCTTCGAACCGCATGCTATTCCCGCAGTCGTATTCACCGACCCCGAAATCGCATGGGCTGGACTGACCGAGACGCAGGCCAAAGAATCCGGCCGCGAGATCGCCGTCGCGAAGTTTCCCTGGGGCGCATCCGGACGCGCGATCACTCTTGATCGCCCGGAAGGGCTGACCAAACTGATCCTCGATCCAAAAACCGAGCGAATACTGGGGGTCGGCATCGTTGGAGCGGGAGCGGGAGAACTCATCGCAGAAGGCGTGCTGGCCATCGAGATGGCGGCGTTGGCGGGAGATCTGGAACTAACCATCCACCCGCATCCGACGCTATCGGAGACTGTCATGGAAGCCGCTGAAGTCTTCTTCGGCACCAGCACCGATGTGTATCGCCCGAAAAAATCGTAGCGAGAGAGAAATGCGGGCCTGCTCTTACGCAAGGACACAACCCGCGCGGGACTGCTGAACATTAGTTTCATATCAGGACGCGCCTTCATGCGCTGCGCGGGACTCAGTAAAGGGAAGCTCAAATGAACCGCTGCCTCAAGCAAATTCTCCTCGCGATTCTATCTTTGCTTCTCGTTCTTCCCGTCTACGCCCAAGGCTCGCTCTCGCAACTGGTTCCATCGAGCAAAGAGAAGTCTATTCAGCCAGTCGCTCCCGACCCGCTCGGTCGCGAAACGCCCAACGGCACGCTGTTCGGCTTCCTGCAAGCCATGCAGGCTGATAATTACGTGACCGCGGCGCAATATCTCCAACTGAGCCCGGCGCGTCGCGCAGCCCAAGGCGAGCAAATCGCCACCCAGCTGAAGACTGTGCTCGACAGCGCGTTCGTCGGCAGCTTGCGAGCCATCAGCACAAATCCCGAAGGCACTCCACAACCTGGAGTGCCGCCCGAGCACGAGCGGCTCGGAACTCTTTCTGTGGATGACACCGAAGTAGACGTCATCCTGGTGCGTGTGCCCGATTCGAATGCCGGAAAGATCTGGCTGTTCTCCTTTGAAACGCTAGCCAGAATTCCTGAAGTGTACGAACTGGTCGAAGCGCACCAGGTGGAAACTCATGTCCCGAAGGTGCTCGTCAAATGGCACTTCCTCGGGATGTCCGTCTGGTTGTGGCTGGCATTACTGATCGCCGTCCCTATCGCTGCCGTGCTGGCGTGGATTCTCATTGAGATCGTTGTCTTCCCGCTGATGTGGTGGCGTGGCCTCCGCAAGCAACCGCAGTTGGCCAACTGGCGCAAGGTTTCTGGCCCGGTATGGGTGGTACTGGGCGTGATGATCCACCGCATCCTGGTTAGCTATCTCAGCATGCCACTGCTGCACCGCCATTACTATTTCATTACGGCGCGCGTGGTATTCATCATCGGCCTGGGCTGGCTGACGCTGCGCCTGCTCTCGCGGGGCATGGATCGGCTGCGCGAACGCGCCATCGCCCGCGGTAGCACTGGCACAGGATCCCTGGTTCTACTGGGACAAAGGGTCGCCAAGGCGCTGATCGTCATCGCGGCGGCCCTCGCCGTGATGGGCGTGCTTGGTTTTAACCTGACCACCGCGCTCGCCGGACTCGGCATCGGCGGCCTCGCCATCGGTTTCGGCGCCCAGAAGACCATCGAGAACCTGTTCGGCGGCATCTCCCTGCTCGGCGACGAGGTCATCCGCGTCGGCGATACCTGCAACTTCAACGGCCGGGTCGGAACGGTAGAAGACATCAGCCTGCGCTCCACGCGCATTCGCACTGTCGAACGCACCGAGCTGTCCATCCCCAACGGCTCGCTGGCGACTATGAACGTCGAGAACCTGTCGCGGCGCGACAAGATTCTCTTCAATCCCAAGATCGGCTTGCGCTATGAAACCACACCTGACCAGCTTCGCTACGTGCTCAGCGAAGCGCGTCGCCTGCTGTACCAGCATCCCAAGGTTGAAACTGTCAGCGCGCGAATCCGCTTCGCGGCCTTCGAAGACAGCTGGCTCGCGCTCGAGATCTTCAGCTACGTGTTAACCCGCGACATGGCCGAGTTCACTGCGGTTCGCGAGGATATCCTTCTTCGTCTGATGCAGATCATCGACGACGCCGGCACCGCCTTTGCCTACCCCTCGCAAACCATCCATCTTGGCCGGGACGAGGGGATCGACAAGGCGAAGGCCGAACAGGCCGAGCAGAAAGTGCGCCAGTGGCGCGACCAGCGCGCGCTGCCATTTCCCGATTTCGCCGCCGGGGAAATCTCCGAGATCCGCGACTCACTGCCCTATCCGCCGCCCGAATCCGCCCTCAACCGCGACAAACCAGGAGCCTCATGAAAAGTCCACGTAGAGGCAATTGCCCCCGGGAGCTTGCCCTGAGCGCAGTCGAAGGGCTCAGCGGAGCAAAGCTCCGCCGATTTTCAGCCCGCGTCGCTCTTCTCGTACTCGTAGCCATAGCCCTCACCTCGTTCTCTCAGGAGACCCTGATGGCCCCATCCTCCGCCACCGCCGAAGCGCAAGGTCACTCCGAAATCCTCACCCCCGGGCAGCTGAACGATTCCATGTTGAGGCTGCAAGCCGAACTCCTCGCGAAATATGGCGAAGGTCAAAAAGCCCGCATTCGCACCGGCCTGCACCAGGTCGTGGAATTCTGGCGTCCGGAGGATGGCGACGCAGCCGCCTTCGAAGCTTTCGCGCGCACCAACTTCGCCGGCGACCAGGCTTCTCTGGATACCATGTTCGATCGCTACCAGCGGTTGCTCGAACAACTCGACGGCCACATGCACGAGATCGCCCGCGAATTCACCACCCAGCAGGATCTCGACCGCGGCCCCATCCGTCCCTACGACGAAATCTTCGGCGGCTACGACCCGTCCGCCCACCTGATCGACGACTTCTTCCAGAACAAACTCGCGTTCATCGCGCTCCTGAATTTTCCGCTCACTACCCTCGAAGAACGCATCAATCTAGGTCCCAAGTGGACGCGTCGCCAGTGGGCCGAGGCTCGGCTGGCAGAACGCTTTTCGAAAAGAATTCCCGCCAACGTCAATCTCGCGATCGCCCAGGCCGGCAGCGACGCCGCCAATTACATCGCCAGCTACAACATCTGGATGTACCACGTGCTTGACGACAAAGGACAACGCCTCTTCCCCCCGAAGATGCGCCTGCTGAGCCACTGGAATTTGCGCGACGAAATCAAGTCCGACTACGCCGATCAGCAAAATGGCCTGGCAAAACAGCGTGTCATCCAACAGGTGATGGAACGGATCGTCACCCAGTCCATTCCGCAATCTGTCGTTGACAACCCGCTGGCTGACTGGAATCCCTTCACCAACGAAGTGAAGCCCGCCGCCAAGCAGGATTCCGAAGCGCCCGCTAAAAGCCTCGAAATCACTAACGCACCCGAACCCGACACGCGCTACGCAACTCTGCTGAAGACCTATCGTGCGTCGCGCATGGCCGATCCCTACTCGCCTACCGCCCCCACGCTCATCGACCGGCGCTTCGACGAAGATCGTGAAATCCCCGAAGACCGCCTCAAGGCGATGCTCGAGCAGGTGCTCACGTCGCCGCTCGTTCCGCAGGTTGCAAAGCTCATTGAAACCCGGCTCGGCCGTCCGCTGGAGCCTTTTGACGTGTGGTACGCGGGCTTCCGTCCGGGCAGCAAGTACAGCGAGGAAGAACTCGATGCCGCGGTCGCGAAGAAGTATCCGACGCCCGAGGCTTACCAGAAAGACATTCCCAACCTGCTCGTGAAACTCGGCTTCTCTCCCGAGCGCGCGCGCTACGTAGCCGACCACATCGTGGTCGACCCGGCCCGCGGTTCTGGCCACGCTATGGGATCGCAGATGCGCTCGGAAAAATCGCACCTCCGCACGCGCGTTGAAAAGACGGGCATGAACTACAAGGGCTTTAACATCGCCGTTCACGAGATGGGCCACAACGTTGAGCAGACATTCTCGCTCAACGACGTCGATTACACGCTCCTGCAGGGCGTACCCAACACCGCCTTCACCGAGGCCCTCGCCTTCGTGTTTCAGGCGCAGGACCTGAAGCTTCTCGGTCTCTCCTCGCCCGATCCCAAGAGCGACGCCATGAAGACGCTCAACGATTTCTGGGGCACCTACGAAATCGCCGGTGTCGCCCTGGTCGACATGGCCGTGTGGCACTGGATGTACGACCATCCCGAAGCCACGCCCGAACAATTGCGCGACGCCACACTCCAGATCGCAAAAGATACCTGGAATCGCTACTACGCTCCCGTCTTCAACAAGAAAGACGTTGTGCTGCTCGCGATCTACTCCCACATGATCGACTCGTTCCTTTATCTTCCCGACTACCCGATCGGGCACCTCATCGCCTTCCAGATTGAAGCGCAGATGAAGAAAGCGGGGAGCATTGGCCCCGAGTTTGAACGCATGGCAAAGATGGGACGCGTGACGCCCGATCTGTGGATGGAAAACGCTACTGGCAAGCCGGTCTCCGCCGATGCGTTGCTAGCCGCCACCGCTGAAGCCTTGAACCAGGCTCGTCCGTAGACGAGCCCTGCGCGAAACCGACTCCGGCAAAGCTCAGCGCTGATTTGGGGGCTGGTCTGCAGGCGGATTCTGCTGGGTATTTAACATCGTTCCGGGAAAGGACTCGTCCATGGTTTCGAGGGCGTAGCGGAATGCGTCGGGACTCACGTGTACAGTCCCCTGGTACGGCCGGTTGATCGACGCGATTGCCACCAGCATTAACGAGAGCAGGAAGCTGATCTCGAAGACCTGCACCATGTGCAGGGTGAAATTGTCGACGCCGAACAGGCAGGTCGATCCCACCGTCACAATTCCGCCCACCACCAGGACAGCCCACAACAGGGCAGGAAGGCTCTGCCGACTCTGCAACAACCGGATGCGGCGGTGCTCGGTCATGCTAGTCAGTTCCGAGAGCGAGTGATCCATCACGGTCTGCACGCTGGCATTGCGCGCTTGAACACTGATCATGGAATACCAGAGCTGTTGCGTGAGGTTATGTGCGGTCGGACTCTGGGTCTCGCGCGCCATGGCGGGCCATTCTTCGGAAATCATGGCTTTGCAATAGTCGCGAGCCAGGGTCTGAATCTGGGCCCGGGATTCGGACGGCAACTGGTACGCGAAGCGGAAGATGTTGACCAGGTTGTTCGCTTCCTGCTCGGCGTTGATTTGCGCGGCCTGTAGATTTGTCCACACCCCTGACAGCATGAATGCGATCAGTACGGCATAGGTTGTGCCGATGACGCTGACGTTCGGGCCGACCACGTCGTTGTGGGCAAGGCGCGCGCTGGGCGCCCAGTAGTGGCGCAGCACTGCGAGCGCGAACAAAGCGCCCACGATACAAGCAACGATGATGGCGACACTGCCGATAGCGGTCTGGGCCATACGACGATTCTCCGCCGGCCGGACCTGCGAGTGAAGCCAGCGAGGGCATCATGTTCTTTCATGCGTGAGTTTGCAGGCAAGTAAAAAGTTCGCGGAGGGTCTCAGCCCACTTCCACGAGTCCGAAGGTGCTCTGCCAGCGGGTGCGCATGTGGCGTACGGCGCGATCAATCTCCTCCTGGGAAATCTCGGGACCGGGCCCGCTGAGCACGGCGGCGGCCTCGCGCTTGGCTGCTTCCAGGACCTGGCGATCGCGGATCAGGTTGGCGACGTGGAAGCTGGGCATTCCGGCCTGCTTCGTGCCGAAGAATTCCCCGGGACCGCGCAGCTGGAGGTCGAGTTCGGCGATCTGGAAACCGTCGTTGGTGCGGACCATCGCATCGAGACGCTGCTCGCCCTCTTCGGAAACCTTTCCGCCCGTCATCAGGATGCAGAACGACTTGCCAGAGCCGCGACCGATCCGACCACGGAGTTGATGAAGCTGCGAGAGGCCAAAGCGCTCGGCGTGTTCGATGACCATGACGGTGGCATTGGGAACGTCGACCCCGACTTCAATCACGGTGGTCGCGACCAGGATGTTGAGTTCGCCGGACTGGAAGCGGCGCATGACCTGTTCTTTCAAATCGCTGTCGAGCCGGCCATGGAGAAGGCCGACTTTCAGGTCGGCAAAGGTCTGGTTGCTAAGCTCCTTGTACATCTTGAGCGCAGCCTTCAATTCGCGCTCTTCGTTTTCTTCGATGACCGGGTAGACGACGTACGCCTGATGTCCACCGGCGACCTGCTTGCGCACGAAGTCCCAGACTTCGTTGGAGCGCTCGTCGGAGATGCGGCGCGTCACGATGGGCGTGCGGCCGGGCGGGAGTTCGTCGAGAACACTGAAGTCGAGGTCGCCGTAGATGGTCAGCGCCAGCGTTCTGGGGATGGGGGTGGCGGTCATGACCAGGACGTCAGGCTCGGGCGGTTCAGCGCCGGTTGACCCATTCGGGGGAACCGGCTTCCCCGCGGCGATGGAGCGCTTCTCGCGGGGCCCGTCTTCGTTGGTTTTGCGCATGAGCCTCAGGCGCTGCATGACGCCGAAGCGATGCTGCTCGTCGACGATGACAAGGCCAAGTTTGGCGAACTCAACGCTTTCCTCCAACAGGGCGTGTGTGCCGATGATGAGGTGGGCATTGCCCTGGGCGATGTGTCGCCGGATTTCGCGCTTTCGATCCTGTTCGAGAGACCCGGTGAGCAGGACGATTCGGTAGCCGGCGCTTTCCAGGATGCGGCGCGCGGAAAAGTAATGCTGCTGCGCGAGAATTTCTGTGGGCGCCATGAGCGCGACCTGGCATCCGTTTTCAATTGCGATGATTGCGGCTTCGAACGCGACAATCGTTTTCCCGGAACCGACGTCGCCCTGCAGCAGACGGCGCATGGGATACGGCTTCACCATGTCGGCGGCAATTTCTTTCAATACGCGCTTCTGTGCGGCGGTCGGATGAAAGGGCAAAATCTTCTTGATCGCATCTCGCGAGCGCTCATCGAGACGGAAGGGAATGCCAGTCTGCGCTTTCATCTGACGGCGCCGGAATTCCAGGCCGAGTTCAACGAAGAACAGCTCCTCGAAGATCAGGCGGAGATGCGCGGGTGTGCGCGAAGACTGCAAATCGGCCAGGCTTTCTCCGGCCTCGGGCCAATGCACCTGCCACAACGCCTCGATGGGAGAAATGAGGCTCATGCGCGAACGGACTGCGGCGGGGATCGGGTCGGGCAAAGTCTGCGGGATGTTTTCGAGCGCGTTCCGAATGATGCGGCGAAACCAGCGCGCGGTCAGGCGACCTTGCCCCGCCGACTCGTAGATGGGAACAATGCGTCCGATCTCGAGCGAGGCTGCCTGTTTCTGGTCGATCGCGTCGCTGGAGCCGTCTTCCGAGGCATCGCCCAGGATTTCAAACTGCGGCTGCATGATCTGCAGTTCGCCGTTGCGATCAGTCTCAACTTTCCCGTAGAGCGCGACCATCTGGCCCGGCTTGAAGCGGTCGCGCAGGTAGGTGCCGTTGAACCACAAACATTTCAGGCGTGCGCGACCCTGCCCGGCCGTCATCTGAAAGATGGGCATGCGGCGGGTGCGGAACAGGCCTGAGTTGCGAACTTCGGCGATGACAGTCGCCATTTCGCCGGGGCGGAGTTCGGCGATGCCCCGAGGATTCAGGCGGTCTTCGTATCGAAATGGTAGATAAAAAAGGAGATCGGCGACGGTCGAGATGCCCTTGGCGGCGAGCACTTCCGCAAGCCGGGGTCCTATGCCCTTGATGTACTGAACCGGCGTCGAGAGTTCCAGCATGGGGTGGAGTCGATCAGAATGGTAACAGGGAGCACGGAGGGACGGCAGCGGCGTGTGCGCGCTGGGCTCCGTTCAGGGATGCGCGGTGTCTAAACCATCGGTGATCGCGAACTTTGTGCAGTCGCTGTTCGCAGTGCTGCTCGGCAACGCGGCTTACTACTTTCTTATGCCGTCGCTCCCGGTCGCGGCCCGGCACCATTTGTTTGAAATCGACCTGGGTCTCCTGGTTGACTTCTGGTTCTGCGTGGTGGCCTTTGGGTTGATACGCACGGCGCAGTGGTGGCGGCATCGCAGACCTTAGCCCGCCCTCCAGGGATTGCCAGGTTAAGTGCTTGCCCAGCTATCGGCCTTAGGCAGGTTACTTTCGGAACATCGGTAACGCCTCCCGAACAAGCTAGAATTCTTCGAGCCGCATGCAAAAGATCGCCATCCTCTACGATGCGAGCCAGGCCGTCCTGTCTACCTTTGACCTCGATGAGGTTCTCAGGCAGATCCTGGCAATCGCACGCGATTATTTTCATCTGCAGAACGTGGCGATCCTCTTGTTAGACAAAGAGAAACAGGAACTCTATCCACGCTGCCAGATTGGTTGGGACCCCGGTCATGAGGCGACGCGATTACCTCTTGGGGAGGGATTGACCGGAACAGCGGCGCTGCAGAAACGTCCCATTTATTCTCCTAACGTTGCGCAAGAGCCGCACTACATTTCTTCTGCGCGCAGTACGAAGTCCGAGCTGGCCATTCCACTGATGGCACGGGATGAAGTGGTAGGCGTTCTCGACTGCCAGAGCGAGAATCTGGATCACTTCGACAAAGACACGATCGACCTGTTGACGTTGTTCTCGACGCAAGCGTCGATGGCATTGCAGAACGCGCAGTTGTATTCGCTGGAGCGGCAACGTGCGCGGCATTTGGAAGTTATCAATGCCATCGCGCGCGAGACGACGGCGGTGCTCGACCAGGAAGAACTGCTGATCAAGGTCTGCGCCGTAATCCAGCAGACCTTCCAGGTGGGCCATGTTTCGGTCCTGCTGCGCGACGGCGACGGCCTGCTGTTGCGCGCCAGCCAGGGGAAATTCACCGCCAGCGCGGCGTCGGGGGGACGATTGCCGGCGGGTGCCGGGCTTTGGGGAAAGGCGCTCTCGACCGGGAAGACCCTGATCGAAGACGATGTTCGTGCCTGCCCGGAATACATCGGCTTCTACCAGGAAACTCGATCGCGCATGTGCATTCCGCTGGTTTCTTTTGGGCAGACGCTGGGCGTGCTGATGCTCGAGAGCGCGCACCTGGGAACCTTCCACGAAGGCGACGTGGAGTCGCTGGAGGCGGTTGCCGACATCTGCGCGACTGCCATTCAGAACGCGCATTACGTGGAACGCGTCAAGCAACTTGCTTACCTGGACGGGCTTACCGGCATCTTCAACCGCCGCTATTTTGAGATGAGGGTGATGGAGGAAATCGATCGCGCCCGGCGCTTTGACAGCGGCATGGCTGTGCTTATGGTCGATATCGATCAATTCAAGCGCTTGAACGACGAGTTTGGACACCTGCTGGGCGACGAAGTGCTTCGCCAGGTCTCGTCGATGTTTCATCAGCAATTGCGCAAGATCGATGTGGTGTGCCGCTACGGTGGGGAAGAGTTCGCGATTCTGCTATCGCAAACCAATCCCCAGCACTCGCTGGCGGTTGCCGAAAAATTGCGGCGCCTGGTCGAGAACTGGCAGTTTCCAGGAGTTCCGCAGCGTGTAACCATCAGCGCGGGGGTGGCGACTTTTCCGGATCATGGCATTACCCGCGATGAACTGGTGAAGTCGGCCGACGCCGGACTCTATGCGGCGAAGCAGAGCGGACGGAACCGGGTGCTACTGGGGCCGACTTGTTATAAAGCTGCGGCGGGCGGAGCGAGTTAACAACAACCCGTCACGCAGTTATCGTCAGCCAGCTGTGACCGAGCAGTAACTCTTCAGCTGAACAATCATCAACTGATCAAAAGTGCCTTTAACCGCCGCACGCATCCCGCGGCGTTGCAGAGGGAACCTACGGCCAATCCAAGGAAGAAAACCGCCGGAGCAAAACTCCAATTGGTCGTTCATGATTGCTGCTGACAGACATCAGAACTGACCGGCGCGCCTAGATCTGCATCCAGTCTCCGTGCATTTCGTGCCGCAGGCGCTCCATCTGCCTTCGGTTTTTACGGAAGGCCTCGCGTCGCTGCTTGCCTAGCTCTTTCTGCAGTTTTTGCGTCTGCTCGCGCAGTTCTCGCTCCTTCCTGCAGAGTTCACTGCGCATCTCCTCGGCGCCGGATTGCGCCTCCCGGATCGCCTTCTCCATCTCCGGTTTCGCGCGCTCCAATTCTTCGCGAGCTTCGCGCTGGGCCTTTTCGATCTCCGGGCGCGCTTGCTCCGCAATACGAGACGATTCCTGCAACGCGAACTGCATCTGCGGCGTGAGCTGCGCCAGCTCATCGCGCATTTCGGTCAGGTCGATGTGCGCTTCGGCATCGAAATCGGGGGCGTCGAAACTTTCTTCCAGCATGTCCCCTGAGTCCCTGCGTTCCGGAAGCGGCAGGGTAAGGGTCTGCTCGCGCTTATCTCGAATCACGCCCACGGTTACGCTCCCGCTACTGGTGGAACGAATGGCGTGGCTGAAATCGCTGGTGTCATTCACGGTCTGACTGTTGACGCGCACGATGACATCGCCGGCACGGAAGCCTGACTTTTCGGCGCGGCTGCCTTTCTCGACGGACCGCACCAGAACGCCTTTGCCGTTCTTCACGCCGAAGAAGTCGCCAAGTTGCGGGGTGATGTTCTCAACCATCAGGCCGCTGCGTATCGACGAATGCACCACCACAACCGAGACAGGTACGTCGAAATCCGACATGTTGGGCATGTTCGGCATCTCGAATTTGAAGTCTTTCGATTTCGCACCCCAGGCAACCGATTTGTGCCGGTCAGCCAGCTGAACCTTCAACGTGAGCGGCTGGCCGTCACGGCTGACCCCCAGGGTCACGACCCGGCCCGCGGGGGTTTCTCGGATCATGCGCCTCAGCTGTGCGCCGCTTTCAACCTCGGTTCCATTCATGCTGAGTATGACATCGTGTTCTTTCAGCCCGGCCTTCCCAGCTGGAGCATCCTGATCGACCATGGTGACTTCCACGCCGCGCTCATCCTTCAGCTTTAGCGTCGAGAGACGATCCGTTGTAACGTCGGCGATATCAACGCCCAGATAGGCGCCCGTGTTTTCTTCATCCGACGGGAATCCGGTGTCGGAGGACACCACGCTGAATGCGTACGTGCCTCCCAGCCGATCGGCTACCGGACATTCGGCAGCGAGGGCGGGCCAGCTCAAAGCGGAAATCAGCGCGGGCATCAGAACGAAAGACAGGATGGGTGAACGCATGGGGGAACCTCCAGCAATTCTTGGCGCTACTTGCTCGGTCGAGCTCGCGGCGCGGATCGCTCCACGCCGCGGATTCTTTTACCGGCTGGCACGCAAAAACTTAATGTCTCCCGTGGTCGTCCGCACTTTCAGGGTGGGACCGCCGCCGTTCAATTTGCCTTCCGCCGTAAAACTCTTCGGCCCAGGCCAATCGCCGCCTTCGCTGGTGACCCGGATGTCATTGAAGTCCGACATAATCTTGTGGCCGTTCGCGAGATCGATGCTGGCGCGTATGGTCATGGCCACGTCGGGCGCGATGTAGACCACGATGTCGCCCGCCGAGGTTTCCAGGACAGAGTCCGTGCGATCTCCAGCCGACGAGATGAATTTGGCCAGGATGGCGCCCGCTCCGGTCTCGGCGTGGGCGGACGAAACACCGTTGAGTTCAATGCGGCCTGCGCTGGTTTCCGCGCGCACCGCGCCCTTGGCCCAGCCCAGGCGAATACTGCCGCCGCCGGTTTCAATCTCCACCGGGCCCGAGATGTCCCCAAGTTCGACGTTGCCGCCGCCGGTGGAGACGCTGAGCTTGCCGCCGCACTTACGCACTTCGATGTTGCCGCCGCCCGCTTCGAGCGTGGCATCGCCTGCGCCGGACACAAGCAGGATATTGCCGCCGCCCGTGGTGGCGTTCACCTTGCCCTTGGCGTTCGCGATATTGATCCGCCCGCCTCCGGTTTCGAGGTGCAGATCGCCGTTGACGGTACCGATCTCGATGCTGTCACCGCCAGTTTGCGCGGTCACCGGCCCGCCGATGTCGTCGATGCGCAGCTTGCCGCCGCCGCTTTCCGCTTCCAGGCGGCCCACGATACCGTTGACGGTGAGGTCGCCGCCGTTGGTCTCAAGTTTTGCCAGTTCGAGATTGCGCGGGACGTTGATGACGAATTCGCCGGAACACAGGTGATGCCGTCCGCCTTGCCAATCGCCCTCGATCAGAGCAGTATTGCCTTGGGAGTTGGCGGTGATCTTGTACGATTCGAATTCGCGACGGGCTTGCTTCTCGTTGGAAGTATAGGAACGAGTGCGGATCACGTAAGAAATGTCCTGCTGAGAGCCACCCTGTACGCGAACGGAACCGAAGTCAACGCGCAGACGAAGAATCTTGCCGGCGGTAAGGGAACCGGTGACTTCCTCGGTCCAGGATTCGCCGTCGCGGAATACCCGCACCTGCTGCGCAACTGCGGTCGAAACCAGAAATGCCGCCGCGACCAGCACTCCCGCGATTTGTGAAAACTTCTTGAACATGATGTTGTCAGCCGACCCTCAGGGCCTAGCAAGTCCCCCGAAGTTGGGGCGTGTTCTCCTTTTTAAGGAGCCGGGGCTCCGAATATTTACTGCAGTCGCGGGTTGAAGTCCAGTTCAACCCTCAGGGGCTAAACGCCTGGACTTCATTCATCCCGTTCGGCACGACTGAAGTCGTGCCCTTCCCAACCCTTTCAGTCGATCTCTGGCAGTTGCGCCAGAACTGTGCGCGCTTGCGACCGGATGTACTGATTGGGGTCGGTCTGGGCCAAATGCTGCAGGGCCCCACGAACGCTGCTGTCCGCCTTCACTGGGCTCAGCAGCAGAAGGGCCTGGACGCGCACACCCTGGTTTTGGTCAACCATCAGCGCATTCAACACCGCGTCGCGGACCCGGGTGTCATCCTTCACATAAGAACCCAGTCCTTCGATCGCCTTTAGCCGCACACCGGGATTGGAGTCGTTGCGCAGCGAGTACATCAGAGCTTCCCGCACACGTGTGTCGTCGGGCTTCTGCGTGAGCAAATCGACAGAATCCATGCGGACACCGGAACTGTAGTTGTTGCGGGCTGCGAATAGGAGGAGTTGCTGGATGCGCTGGTCGTTGAGGTTTCCGGTGGCTTCCTGCGTCTGCACTGTGTCGTACTTGATGTTGACGCGGTCGGAGCCAGGTTCCTGAACCACGGAACGGATGCCGGTGATGGAAGCCTCGGTAGGAACCGCAGTGGGCCCCTGTACTGGTCCTGCAACGGGACCACCGGGAACCGCCGGAGTCATCTTGTACATCGCCCCGATTCCGCCACCAAACCCAATCATGAAAATCACCGCCGCTAATGCGGGGGAGAACCGTACCTGGCGCAGCCAGTTGGCGGGATCGAAAGTAAGCCGCTGCCAGAATCCGCCTTGTGGCGCTGTTTCGAGAGCTTCCTGCAGGCGCATGCGCGACGCCGCCAGCAGGTTGGCAGTCGGTTCCGCGACTGGAAGCTTCGACAAGGTTGCGTGGAATGCTCGGGCTGTTTTGAGCTCCGCTGCGCACTCCGGACATCGGCTCAGATGCTGCTCGAGTTCATAACGAGCATCGTCGGCAAGCTCGTTGTAAACGTAGAGCAGAATATTTTCTTGTACCCATTCACACTTCATAAGTGCACCCCCTTGGGGGTCCTCCATATAAATTCGGGCCGCCAGACTTCAACGTAAGTCCGACAGCGCGCCGCGCAATTTCTGCGTGGCCCGGAAGAGGGTGTTCTTCGCCGTCTCTTCCGTGGTATGCAAAATCTCGCCCACAGTTCTCAGCTTCAGGCCGTGGTAATGCTTTAACTCAAAAACCATGCGCTCGCGCGGTGTCAACTTGTCGAGCGCGCAGTTGATGCGCGAGCCCAGTTGGCGGCGCATGAGGTCGCGCTCGGGATTCGCTCCCGGACGCCCGTCCGGCACTTGATCGAGCAGGCTGTACTCTTCGCCCGACGCGTCGGTCGAGACCGGAGCGTCTTCCTTGCGCACTTGTCTCTTGCGGAGATGATCGAGACAGAGATTGGTGACGATGCGGTAGATCCAGGTATAGAAGGAACACTCGAAGCGGAAGCTGCCCACGTTCTTGTAGGCCTTCAGGAATGCGTCCTGGAAGATGTCCTGTGCGTCGTGCTCTGAGCCGGTCAGGTGCAGCGCGAGACGCAGCACCGCCTGATCGTAATGGCGAACGAGTTCCTCGAAGGCAGCGCGGTTGCCGCGCTGCGCCTCGCGGATCAACATCGTGTCGTCGATGCGGCTGCCTTGCCCTGCCATGGGGGTCCGTGCGGCGGGGACCTGGGTTCCGCTACCCTTGTTCACACCCGTGCCCCTTATACCCGGGTAGGAACGCTCGCCAACCGTAATTGGTACCGCCCACGCATCGGCCGGCATGTCTGTCTGTCTATCCTCATGCAAGCCCGCCTGAAACCGCGTCCGGCCTGCATAGTTATGGACGAGACAGCACCCGAACCGTGAGCAGCGGTGGGAAGCTTTGGCAAGGTTCTTGCCTTGCCGGGGTGAATCCAGCTAACTGATTGATTCTAAATATATTAACTATGCACCATTTCAAGTGCGAAACATCTTCAACAGCCCTGTTGAGCTCGTGGGCGGCGCGAAATTTATAAAAATTCGGTGAAAGCCTGGATCCGCGAGATTTCGCCCGAGAAAGAAATCGCCCCCAAGCCCTATACGGGATCGGGGGCGGCGAGGTTCCTCGCGCTCTACTCGGCCGCTTCCTTTTCGATGATGACCTTCACGTGTGCGGTGACATCTTTGTGCAGTTTCACCGGCACATCGAACTCGCCGACCGCCTTCAGCGGATCGTGCAACTGGATCTTGCGGCGGTCGATATGGAAGCTTTTCTTCTCGAGCGCCTCGGCGATGTCGCTCGAGGTGACCGACCCGAACAGCTGATCGTTCTCACCGGAGCGGCGCTGGAACGAAACCGAGAGCCCTTCGAACTGCTTGGAGAGCGCCTCGGCCTCGTGCTTCTCCTTGGCAGAGCGCCGGACGGAAGCGGCTTTCATCTGCTCGATGACGGCTTTGTTCGCCGAGTTGGCTTCGATGGCGAGTTTGCGAGGCAGCAGAAAGTTGCGGCCATAACCCTCGGCCACCTTCACCACATCGCCGCGCGAGCCGAGCTTGGGAACGTCTTCTTTCAGAATGACTTCCATGGATGACTCCTAAAAATTGAGAAGTTGTGAAATTTGGTAATTGGGAAATTGAAAGTCCAAGTCGTAAATCGACACGACCGATCGACTGACGCATATCCGGCAAGAGAGTAGAACATTACTCAATTACCAAATTCCCCAATTACTCAATCGTCCTACATGGCTCGCCCGGCGAAGGGCAGCAGCGCGATGTTGCGCGCAATCTTGATCGCGCTCGACAAGCGCCGCTGATGTGGAGTGCAAACTCCGGTCAGGCGACGCGGAACGATCTTCCCACTTTCGGCAACGAATTGCGCGAGCAGACGAACGTCCTTGTAGTTGATGCTTTCGATTTTCTCGACGCAAAACTTGCAAACCTTCTTGCGGCGAAAATACTTGCGCCCACCTTCCCGGGGACCGCCAGGACCGCCCCCGGGACGAGGTCCGCGGGAAGGCGGGCGTTGGCTATGTCCTTCGGATGCTGGCGGCCCTTCGGCCGCGGCAACGGGTGCTTTCGATTCTTCAGCCATGATGCTCCTTCATTCTCTTGTAGCGCGAGCGCCCACGCCCGCGGAATTTGATGTTAAGCCGTAGCCGGTGCGGGCTCTCCGCCTTCCGGCGCAGCTGCAGCCGCGGGAGCCGCGGTCACCTTCTTGCGCGCGTCACGGATCGCCTTGATCTTGGCGAGCCGCTTCTGCTCTTCGTCAATGCGCACGCTGATGAACTTAAGCACCGGCTCGGTCACGCGCAGCCTGCGCTCGAGTTCGTGAACCAGACCGCCCGAGCCCTCAACCGTGAGCAGAATGTAAACGCCGTCGTGAAACCGGCGAACGGTATAGGCCAGACGCCGCTTGCCCATCTTCTCGACATTTTTCATCGTGCCGCCCGAGCTGGAGACCGCGGTCTCCAGGGTCGAGATCAGCTTGTCGAGATCCTCTTCCGGCATGTCAGGGCGAACAATGAACATCAGTTCGTAAGTACGATTCATTCGTTTTCTCTCCAAATCCTTTACGTCGTGTCCGGCTCCGCGTCGTCATCTTCCTTCTTGCGGTTGAAGCGGTTCATGGCCGCTCCTGGACCTTCCGTCAAAATCACCTGCACGGCTTCGGCGGCGGTATCGAGTACTTCGTCCACCAGCTTCAGTTGCCGCTTGCTGAACGGCTTCAGGATCTTCTTTTCGGGCGCGATTCCTAACCGGATCCGCAGGAATTCCTGCGTGCCCAGCGCCCCGATGATCGACTCCATGCCGTTGTGGCCCGCCGAACTGCCCCGCTGCCGAATGCGAATCGTGCCCAGCGGCAGGTCCAGTTCGTCGTAAATCACGATCAGGTCCGATTCCGGGCGAAGCTGGTACTCGTCCAGCAACTCCCGTACGGCAAGACCGCTCAAGTTCATGAACGTTTCCGGCTTGGCCAGCAGAACAGGCTCTTCGCCGATCTGCGTCCGCCCGGTTAACGCCCGGCACTGCCGGTTCCTCACCTCGACATTGCGATCACTCGCAATGCGATCAATGCTGAGGAAGCCGAGATTATGCGGCGTGAACTGATATTCGATTCCAGGATTGCCCAGCCCGACGATCAGTTTCACGCCATGTCGCTCTTAGCCCGTTGCCCGCGGCTCGAGACCCTTCGCTGCGCTCAGGAGGACCGCGGCGAGCGCGGTCATTTCTTTTCCTTTTTCTCGGCCTTTTCAGCCTTCTCAGGTGCAGCAGCAGCGCCCTCTTCCTCGGTCTCCTGCTTGCCCTTCTTGATAACCTCAGGCTCGGCCGGAGCAGCGGCTTCGGCGGCGACTGCTTCAGGCGTCGCGACCACCTCCTCCTTCACGGTCGTCACGTGGGCGACGGGCAGGTTCTCGTCGGTCAGGAACTTCAGCTTGTCGCTGTGCGGCAGATCAGCAACGCGCAGCACCTTGCCGAAGACCAGTTCGGTGACATCGACATCGATATGGCTCGGGATGTCAGCCGGCAAACATTCGACCTCGACCTCGCGCAGCATCTGTTCGAGGATGCCGCCCTGGGTCTTGACGCCGGCCGGTTCGCCGACCAGTTCGATCGGCACCATGACGGCCAACTTCTTGTCCATGGCGATGCGCTTCAGGTCGATATGCAGCAGCTTGCCTTTGAGAGGCTCGTACTGCCAGTCGACGATCATGGCCTTGGTCTTGGCGCCATCGAGCGCAAGATCGAAAATCGTGTTGTGCCCGGTCTCGGAATTCAAAATGCGGGTGACTTGCCGCGGATCAACCGCGACCGGCAGAGAATCCTGTCCAGCTCCGTAGACGACGGCAGGGATCTTGCCGTCCTGACGAACACGGCGGGCGGCATTCTTGTTGCCCGAGGTTCGCGATTGCGCTTCCAGTGTGTTGTTGTCCGTAACGGTTGCCATAAATTGATTGTCCTAGCTGAATAATTTGCTGACCGAAGTTTCCTCGTGGATCGACTGAATGGCGCGGCCAATCAGCCCCGCAATCGAAAGCTTCTTGATCTTGGGCTCGCGTTCCGCGGCTTCGCTCAGGGGAATGGTGTTGGTGACCACCACTTGCGTGATGGCTGATGTCGAAATGTTTTCAATCGCCGGATCGGAGAAGACCGGGTGCGAACAGCAGGCGTAGACAGCGGTCGCTCCGTTCTCCATGAGCGCCGATGCGGTTTTCACCAGGGTGCCGGCGGTGTCGATCAGGTCATCGATCACCAGACAAGTGCGGCCGTGAACATCGCCGATGACGTGCATGACTTCGGCCACGTTCATCTCGACGCGGCGTTTATCGACGATGGCCAGCGCCGCGTCCATCTTCTTCGCGAAGAATCGGGCGCGCTCCACGCCGCCGGCGTCGGGAGAAACCACCGTCAGGTTCGGCAGGTTCAGCTCCCGGAAGTAGCTGACCAGCACCGGCGATCCGAACAAGTGATCGACCGGGATGTTGAAAAAGCCCTGCAATTGCGGCGCATGCAGGTCAACCACCAGCGCGCGATCGGCCCCGGCGGTGGTCAACAGATCGGCCACCAGCTTCGAAGAGATCGGCACGCGTGGCTTGTCCTTGCGGTCCTGCCGGGCATAGCCGTAGTACGGAATCACGGCCGTGATCCGTCTCGCCGAAGCCCGCTTGAGCGCATCAATCATCAAAAGCAATTCCATCAAGTGCTCATCCACGGGACGGCAAGTCGGCTGCATGACGAAGACGTCGGCGCCGCGCACGTTCTCCTGGATCTGCAAATAGCATTCGCCGTCCCGGAAACGCGTGATCGTGGCTTGGCCGCGCGTCAGTCCGAGAAAAGCACAAACTTCATCAGCGAGAGCTTCGTTCGCGGTCCCGCTGAAGATCTTGAATTTTTCGTCCACGCGCGGGCGTGTCGGTCGATTGCGCTCGCTCTTCTCTTCAGGCACCTGCTGGCCTTTTTTTTCCGCCGGCGTCGCTAAAGTTGCCATGTGGGCTCTCTCGTAGACCAAGTGAAGTTTTTCGGTTTCGAGTTGGGCGAGGGCTGCGTTGGTGTCCGCAAGCCTCGCTACCCGCAACGAAGTCTGACCTTGCGCTCGACTGAACAGAACTGGCTGGGCCGCTAGGATTCGAACCTAGACAAAGTGCTCCAAAGGCACTTGACCTACCATTAGTCGACGGCCCAGTGAGTACAGTTTCAAGTTTCGGGTTTCGAGTTTCAAGTGGGAACTTTTCGCCCGTCTGAAGCATTCGAAACTAGAAACTCGAAACTTGAAACTTTTTCCAATACTGTGGCCGCGTCAGCGTGACCGTCGCCCGCGCCGGAATGCCTTGCTTGCGCAACCGGGCGGCGGCTTTTTCGGCCTGCGCCTTGGTCCGGAACAGCCCATAGAGCGCCGACCCTGAGCCGGACAGCGACGCGTACACCGCGCCAGCACGTTCCAGCGCACACTTCACGTCTCGCAGTGCGGGATATTGAGGAAAGACGACTCTTTCGAAGTCGTTTTCAATCCCGGTACGGACGAGGTCGAGAAGCAGGGTCTCGGCCCGGCCCCTGCCCATTGCAGGGACACCGGAGAAACGTTCTTTTGAGGTCTTTTTCGCAGGAACGCTGCTCAGCCAGGCGGAAATCTCACGGCCGAACCTGTTAATTCTATCGGAGGGCTCCGATTCGGTCAATTTTCCTGATTCTCCCGTCAAGTTTCCTTGGCCCTCAATGGAGCGACGGGCGTCCCCGCCCGTCAGCGACGAAGGCGCTGCCAGCGCATCCCAATCCGCAAAGGCCTTGGGAGTGGAAACTCCAATGTCCGGAGTCGCAATCACGCAGGCGGTGGGCGCCAAATCCGGCAGCGGATAAACGTCCTCGCCGCGACCTACGCCGAGCACAGTTCCCCCGACCAAAAAGAGCGGGATATCCGAACCCACCTCAGCTGCCAAACACAATCGCTCGACCCCCGAAAGCCGCTTTTTCAAAGCAAGTTCCAGCCCGAGCAACGCCGCCACGGCATTCCCCGACGCCCCTCCCAGCCCTCCTTGCACCGGAAGCCGCTTTTCAATCTCAAGGACGACCCGCCCTTTTGCCCCAAGCGCCGCCATGGCGCGCTCCAGAATTTTGAAGCACGTATTGCTCTGGTCCGTAGGCACCCGCGGATCTGCGCATCGAATCTCGATGCCAGACCCGCGTTGCACGCTCAGCCCCAGCACATCGTGCAGGCCGATCGTCTGATAGACCGTTTGTAGTTCATGGAAGCCGTCCGCGCGCCGCGGGCCAATACGCAGGCCGAGATTGATCTTGGCGAAGGAGCGGACGGTGACAGGCATGGACACCGCCATTTAATCACAGCCGCCTGATACTGGAATTCCGTTTGATCGTAGACTGCGGCAAGTCCCGGGAGAACGCAGTGAGCGGCGCGAACGAACTACTTCCGCCGTTTGTGGAAGATTGCGAACTCGAACCCGGGGCTCGGCGGGAACAGTTCCGCGACTTTTCTCAGGCGTTCGGCCATCGCGGAGGGCGCCAGCAGCGGATAATCGCGCTCCCGCAGATCGTAGTAGTCCACATCCAGATACAGCGACAGCAGGTAGATGGAGATCGCATCCGAAAAGGCAGAGGCGAAGAATTCGTTTTTCGCTTTCTCGGTGTCGGGGCCGGAACCGGTCGCCGCCTTGCGGGCCTCCCACGCATCCATGGAGGTTTCACCGCGAACGTCGCCTTCGACCTGCTTCCACGCCAGGTCGGCGAAGGCCTGTGATACGCCGGTTCTTTCTACGATGGCGTGGCCCACATTGATATAAAACTCGAACGCCACCGAGAACTTGTCGTCCATGAGGCGGGTGGAGATGAACACGCACTGCGCGTCGCCAAGGTTGAGGTTGCGATGGCAGACCGCGTTGTCGCTCAGGACCACGTCGTAGCGGTCGGCGATGACGGTGTCCTCTCCCTGGCTGACGGTAAGGGGAACGAAATAATACGCTTTACGCTCCAAAGCAGCCGCGGCATTGCGAGGCACAGCGGCAATCATGCGCTCCAGGTCGCCTTCGGAAATCATGACCTCGCCTGAGCGCGCATAACAGACTCCGTTCGACGCCTGCGAGACAGGAGTCTGGCGAACGACTTCCGCGGGAGTCCGCGTCAACGCTGGAGCGGCCTGCGACATAGTCAGCATTGTAACGCACCGCACTCAGTGCACCCGCGCTAACAGTCAAAACGATGTAATCTAAGGGATTATGGGTTCCTCCGCCCCACCTCCACAGCGGCGTTGGTATGCCGTTCCGGCGCGCGCGCTCTTCGTAACGCTGCTGCTGACTTTGCTGTCTTTTGCCGTTACCTTGCTGCTGACCATCATCGCCATGGTGGTGGCCGCGGCAGTTCGGGGAACAAATCCTGACATGCGATTCGCTTACCGGCACGTGGCTTTGCCGGTGGCGATCGTCGCCGGCGCTATCGTACTCGTGGTCACGCTCGTGATCGAAATTCGTCACTACCGACAAGCGCAAGCGCTGGCGGGGATTGCTCGCGTAAGCCGGTGAAATTCGATCCGTACCCAACGGCGGATTCCACATGGAGCCGTCGGGCCGGTTCTAGTCCTCGCTTGGTGCACCGACCTTCGGTTACCTTCGACGTTTTTGCGCCAGACGCACTCCCGATACAATCAGGGGTGATGCGTCCACGTGTTGCCATCCCGGTTCCTCACTCGCGCGATCCCGAATATGCCAGCCGCGCTTTGCCGCAATACACGCGGGCGGTTGATCTCGCCGGAGGCGAAGCGGTGGCGATCCCGCTCGACGTCGCGGGTCCCGATCTGCAGAAGGTCATCGAGCGCTGCGACGCGGTTCTGCTTCCGGGCAGCCGGGCGGATGTGTTGCCGGAGAAGTATGGTGCGGCGCGGGATCCCAAGACTGCCGACGCCGACCTAGCTCGGGATATGGTCGATGTATTGCTGCTAGAGGACGCCTACAAATACCGCAAGCCGATTCTGGGAATCTGTTACGGGCTGCAGATTCTCAACGTGTACCGCGCGGGATCGTTATTACAGCATATTGAGTCGCCCGTGAACCACGAGGCGGGACGGAAGGTGGCGATCGCTCACGATGTCGTGGTCGAGCCAGACTCGCTTCTGGCGCGCATCGTACGGGAAAGCAACGGCGAGCTTCAGCGAGTGCCGGTGAATTCGAGCCATCACCAGGCAGCGGAAGCGATTGGCAAGGGGTTGCAAATTTCGGCTCGTTGCCCGGACGACGGGATCATTGAGGCTATCGAAGGAACCGATCCCGAACACTTCGTGCTCGCCGTCCAATGGCATCCGGAGCGTTCGGTGGATGAGGACGCACCGTCGCGCGCAATCTTCAGCGCTTTGATTGCGGCGGCCCGGGTCGCGCAGGCGACTTCTTCGGCGCGCTAGCCGCTTTCTCGAGCAACACGACGACGTTGGCAATCGCCGCGTTGTCGGTCCCGATGCCTTCCGGGGTTTTCGCTTTCAAGCCCACACAATCGGTGGGAATTCCCAGCAGCTTGGATATGTGCCCGCGAATGTTCGCGGCGTGCGGACCGATTTTCGGCGACAGCATGATCAGCGAAGAGTCCACGTTGCCGATGATGTAGCCAGCAGCGCGAACGCGTTTGAGGGCCTCGTTCAGGAAGACGGCCGAGTCAGCCCCTTTCCATTGCGGATCGGACGGCGGGAACAGCGTGCCAATATCGGGGGCGCCAATCGCACCCAGCAGGGCGTCGGTGATGGCATGCAGCAGGACGTCTCCGTCGGAGTGCCCGCCCAGACCCTTGCTGTGGGTAATGCCGACGCCACCGATCTTGAGCGGAACTCCGGTGACGAACTCGTGCGAGTCCCATCCAAAGCCGATGCGGGTGGCGGATTTCATCGGGCGGTGCGCTCCTCAGGTCTCAGGTCTCAGGTCTCAGGTCTCAGGTCTCAGGTCTCAGGTCTCAGGTCTCAGGTCTCAGGTCTCGTTAGTGTCGTTTGCTGGCTTGCCTTATGCCAGAAGTATTTTCACGATCTACTTAGATAGAACTCGGCTAGCTCCATGTCTCCGGGGTTTGTGATTTTGATATTACGTGGGGACCCCATTACCACGGCCACTTCGTGGCCTGAACGTTCCACCAGGGATGCTTCATCGGTGCCGATAAAGCCGTCAGCCATCGCTTCGTCAAAGGCTTTCTTCAGCACCGGATAACGGAAGCCTTGCGGGGTTTGGGCCATTACCACGTGCTCGCGCGGGATGGTGGCGGTGATCAGCGCGCCATCGGCGGTGCGTTCGACTTTTTTTATAGTGTCGACCGCGGGCATGCCGGCGATCGCGGCCCCGAATTTTTCCGCGCCCTTGATGACCTCGTCGATGATTTCCAGCGTGACAAACGGGCGGACCGCGTCGTGCACGAGAACAATGTCGTCTGTTCCCGCCGAAACCTGGGCCAATGCGTTTGCGACCGAATGCTGGCGATGTTCTCCACCTTCGACCAGCCTGGCCTTGGTCGCCAGTCCGGCAGCGCCGTCGTTCTGCAATCGTTCTTGAAAGCCCGGGATCTCGTCTTTTCTCAAGGCCACCACGATTTCGCTGACGCGCGGACTGCCCGCGAACTTGCGCAGGGTGTGAATGAGAATCGGCGTGCCCCCCAAGTCGCTGAATTGTTTGGAAGGACCTTTTCCCTTGCTGCTACCTGCCGGGACCATGCGTGTCCCGAGCCCGGCGGCCGGAATGATAACCACGACCTTCATGGCGGTCGACAAGTATACGTTTATGCCGGAATCGAGTTCAAATGCCTCAGGCTATCGCCAAGGGACTACGGCTTAGAACACCTTCACCTTGAAGGTCAGGTACTTCTTGGGATCCTCGCGTATGGATTTCACCAGCTGGCGAGTTTCGATCAGCATCTGATCGGCATTGTTGTAGAGCGATGGATCCTTGAAAAGCTTGCCGGCGGTTCCTTCCCCGGACTCCAGCCGGTCGGTCAGCGCCGAAAGCTTGGTTATGGTGTTGTCGAGTTTCTGCGCCAGGGCCTCATCCTTGGTCAGCCTGCCGAGCGAGCCTTTTCCGGCATTGATGTCGTCGGTGAGCTTCTTCACGTTGGCGATGGTGTCGTTGGCGTTGTTGTAGAGGGAGGGATCTTTGAGGAACTTCCCGGCCGTTCCTTTGCCCTGTTGCAAGTCGTCGACGATGGCGTTCAGCTTATCGACGGCCGCCGTGATTTTGTTGTAAGCCTCATCGTTGGAGACAAGCTTGCCGAGACTGCCCTCTCCATTGCGGATCTGATCGACGATTCCCTTGAACTCATTCACGGTTTCCGCGAACCGGTTATAGAGTTGGGGATCATAAATCAGCTTGCCAATCGAGCCCTGGCCGCTTTCCACGAAGGCCAGGATGCGATCCGTACGTTTCAGCAGCGCGTCCAGATTCTGCAGAGTGCCCTGGCTGGAGCGCACCACATCCTGGATGTCGGGCGTCTCGCGGGTGGCCAGCGTATCGCCGTCGTTGACCGACTGTCCCTTGGCATGGGAACTGTCGATGTCGATGTAGGTTTCGCCCAGCACGCCGGCGGTTGCCAGGGACGTGACCGAATCGGTTCGCATCACCGAACGGTACTTGGTGGTGACCTTCATTACGATTTCGACGGGAGTCAGCGGCTTGTCAGGAACCACGCGCAGGCCGGTGACGTTGCCCACGTCTACGCCCGCCAGGCGCACGGGAGCACCCACGCGCAGGCCGCCGGCGTTATCGAAATAAGATTTCAATTTGATCTTGGGGGTGAACAGCCCGGTGGTTCCGCTCATCAGGAAAGTGAGCACGCCCAGCGTGATGCTGGCGAACAGCACGGTCAGGCCGACCCGCAGTTGTGACCACTTCAGCTGCTTCTGGCTAGGCACGCGTTCCTCGCCCGGACGGAATCGGCGCCCGGCCCAAGCATCCAACCAATACCATCAACACTCGTGACGGACGGCGTGGAATTCCGCTGATCATAACAGACCATAACTGCGACTTCACGCTGCCCGCGAACGGGGTGCCAACGCTGGAAACAGCGCCCACGCCAGACCGTACGCAGCCGCTCCGCTGGCCAGCGTGACATTCAAACCGAAACGGATGGCAATCACCATGGCCAATACCGAGCCCAGTACGCTCGAGGCTGCGTTCATAGCCCATGCCCATTCGACCGCCGGATCTTCGGGATGGACAGGTTCGCCGAATTCGGAGGCGGACAACTCCATATGGCCGGACTTCGAGATGGCCCGCAAGCCAGTCGGGAACGGCATGCCCATGGCCAGTCCAAGCGGACCCAAGACGATCGCGCTCACTCCGAGCTTGAGAATGAATGGCAAGCCGATCAAGTAGGTCAGCAACCTGGGGAGGGTCCAGGTATTCAGCAGAATCGCCGCGATCAGGATGGCGAGAGGAATCCAGCCGCGTCCCGTATTCGATAGCCACCGCCGCGACAGAAGGCTGCCGGCGCCGCTCGATAGAAGAAGTAGAAAGATGACGACCGTCAATGCATAGGTCGGATGGCCCAGGAAAAGCACGAAGCGTTGAATGCAGCTGATCTCGACCAGGATGTAGGCGAGGCCGACCGCCACAAAGTAGAGCAAGGGGAGCGAGCGTTGCACGCGTTGGCCGCGCAGGGCCATGGGAAAGATCAGAAATCCGAGAACCGCGAGTACTGAGATTATGAAAACGCCGCCCAGGACCACGACCCCCAGGTTGACTTTCCAGTCGATACCGCGCTGCAGGCCGCCATCGTGGAGTATCTGATCGGTTTTCAGTGTGAAGAAGAAGAACGGGGCGTTGTCGTCTACCGGGGCGACGTTGTAGGGATAGTCGCGGGCAAATGCTCTTGGGTCGTTGCGCGCGATCAGGGCCGAGAATGCATTCTGCTTTGGTACGGAAGGTGTGTAGAGAGCAACCAGATCTTCGTGCTCGTCGAGGTGCGCCAGTACTTGGGCCTCTTCGTCGGCCGTGAAGGGGGATTTTTTCGCCAGCACCACGACCGGAATTCCGTCTTCGTCGAGATCGCCGTCGGACACCACGATGAAGTGTTTCGCCGGATTCTCAATACCTCTCTGATGGAGGGCCTCGGTCGCAACTGAAACCACACGCAAGGCTTCGCGCGGTTCCTTAAATTCCCAGCGCGTGATGGCGATCATTCCATCGGGCTTGAGATGATCGAAGTACTCGCTAAACGCGTCGACTGTGTAGAGACTGTTCTCGCTGAGCGCGAACGCTCCGGCGGCGGTCGAGGCCCAGGTATCGACCAGCGTCATCTGCACCACGTCGAAGTTCTGCTTGGCGTTCCGGACGAAGGAGCGCCCGTCAGTGACGTGCAGATGGACTTCAGGCCGCTCATACAGGTGGTACGAGTAGTCCGCATAACGGCCCCGCATAATCGAATTCGCGATGATGGGATTGATTTCTATTCCGGTGACGCTGGGGCTGCCGTTGGCGACGGCCCGTAGGACGTCGACACCGCCACCCGGCCCGATAATTGCGTATTCGCCGTGCGGCCGCAGCACGTTCGCCAGTGCAGGCGGCGCAGCCATGAGATTTTTCTGCCACTCCGTTCCCTGCCAGGCGTGTGGATCGACATTCATGATGTAAGTGGAGGCGTCCGCATCGATGACGATGGCCTTGCCGCTGGTCCCCTGGCCGTCGACTTCCACGCGCGAAATGGCATTCCAGCGCGCGTACTCCACCCAGGACTTGTCGCGCCGCATGCCTTTCGCGTACACCACGTCGATGACGCGGCCAGAGTAATTCAGCGCGATGATCAGCAGTAAAGCGACGGCCAGGACCGCAGCGGTTCTTCGGATGGCGGGGGAAGCCGCCCAGATTGCGCCCGCTGCGGCCATCATGACGCCCGAGAAAAGAATGGTGTTCGGTCCGCCGATTCCGTTCAGCAGCGGGACGACGCTGAGACAGGCAAGTGCACCACCCAGCAGATCAGCACCGTAGAGGCGAGTAATCAGGCGCGCTTCCCTCGCGAACACAACGGAAAAAAGCACGCCCGTAAGGAAGAAAGGAACAGCCGCCGCGAGATAGAGCACCGTGAGCCGCGCCAGGTTGCCCCAGGAAAGTTCCAGTGACACCGGCACGTGCAGGACGATCTCAAGAACGATCGGGATTGCGATTGCATTCAGGCAACAGAGTCGAGCGGCCAGCGGGCGGGTCTCGACTTCGTTCAGGCGCTGTTTGCGCAGATACGCGAAAACTCCGCCCGCGCCCAGTCCGAGCAGCGCAATGGAAATTGCAAGGAACGCAAAATGGTAGAAGAGCACCACGGAAAAGAGTCGCGTTAATGCCAGCTCGAGCAATAACGCGGCAAAACTGCTCAGCCCGATGCCCAGCAGCAAAGTGCGCGAGGAAGGTGCGGCCGAAACGGAGGGCTGGGATGGATACGTCGTGGTTGCCATGATTGGGATTTGGAGCGTCAGTCTAGCAGAACGAATCAGCTTTCCAGGATGACTTGGGCCATGGCCTGCTCGGCGGTGTGGGTCAAAGACAGCGCGATGTTGGTGGCACCGAGCTTGGTGGCAAATTCGGCGGCCTTGCCGTGGAGCACGAGACTGGGTCGGCCGCCGGGCTTTCGCGCAACTTCGATGTCGCGCCAACGCACGCCGTGGTTCCAGCCGGTGCCGATCGCTTTCATGCCCGCTTCCTTGGCGGCAAAGCGCGCCGCGTACCGTTCCACGCGGTTCGCCTTCGATTCGCAATACTGGATTTCGCCTTCCGTGAAGATCCGATTCAGGAAGCGCTGGCCGTGGCGCTCGATGGCCTCACGAATCCGGGGGACTTCGGCGATGTCGATGCCGGTGCCGACAATCATGCTGAAACGTTAGCACAAGCTCACCAAGCTAAGAGCCCACGCTCGACGAAAATCAAGATCTTTTACCACAGAGGACACAGAGGAGCACAGAGGGTGTATGGCATCGCTGGGATAGAACGACGGGTCACTGGAAGAGAACATCGCCGGCATAGACGACTTGGTTGCCAACCAGGCGCGCTTCGGCGGTCAGGCGGTGGGGCTTCGCAGGCGCTTCCCCATCGATGTGCACAACCGTGTGCCCATGCGCAGTAAGCCAATCAGAAACCAACATCCGATGACATTGGAACCACATGCGCTCCGCACACATGTAGGCCGTGCGGGAGTTTTCGGCCAGTTCGATGAGTTCCGCGATGGTTGCACCGAACTCGGGTGTGAGCATGTAGTCTGCATAGTTTCGGAAACTCGCGTTGCGCAGCCCAGTGTTAGGAGAATCTTCTCGAATCTTTTTTCGATACCCCCCGAGAGCCTTCATCCACAAGTAACGGATACCGACGTTCTGCAAGTCTACTTCCAACGCTTCCCGGTTGAAGTGAGGCAGACGGCGCGACATCGGAAATGCGCGGATGTCGACCAGTGTTTGAATATCGTGAGCGCGCAGCACGCTGATAAGTTCGTCGATCGTGCGCGTCGAGTGTCCGATGGTATAGAGGGTCGCCACGTTTCCGAATCCGCTGCTGTCTATTGGATGATTACCCAGAGTGTAGAGGCTGGATAAATCAGCTTTGGGCGGCCGCACGCAAGGCCGAGATCACGGCCGTGTCCTGCCCCGGAAATACCGTGCGCAGGTCAATCAGGACCCGTCCCTCGTGCGTTCGGGCAATCAGGGGCAGGTCTTGCGAGCGCAAGCGTGCCAAAAGCGCATCGGCATTCGCGTTGCGTAACGTCACTGCCAGCAAACGAGTGGGCAGCACTGCGGACGGCGCTGCACCTCCACCGATCACGGATTCGCCGTCGATCACCTCCACTTCCACACCGCGTACCTCGCGCAACTGACGAGCAACGGATTCGGCCCGCTCGCCGATTTCGCTTTTCGAGGCCCGCATCATGCGCACCGCCGGAATCGAATCGTAATCTTCCTTGACATAAGCCAGCAGGGTCGCTTCCAGAGCGGCGTAGGTGAGCTTGTCGACGCGCAAGGCGCGGAACAAGGAGTTGGAGCGCATACGCCTGATGAGATCGGCGTTTCCTGTGAGCATGCCGGCTTGCGGCCCGCCTAGCAGTTTGTCACCGCTGTAGGTCACCACATCTACTCCCGCGCGCAAACTGTCGGAGACGGTCGCCTCCCCGCGAATACCGACTGAAGCCAGATTAAAGATCGCGCCGCTTCCCAGGTCCTCGACCACAATCAGCTTGCGGGACCGCGCCAACCCGACCAGTTCCTCCAGTGCGGGCTGCTCAGTAAATCCAGTGATCTGGAAGTTCGAGCGGTGGACCCTCAGCAGCACTCGTGTGTTCTCGTTGACGGCTTGCTCGTAGTCTGCGATGCGGGTACGGTTGGTGGTACCGACCTCGCGCAGCGTGGCATTGGATTGCGCCATCACGTCGGGGATGCGGAACGATCCACCGATCTCGACCAGTTCGCCGCGGGAAACGATGACTTCCCCTCGCGCGGCCAGCGTGTTCAAAGCCAGCCATACGGCAGCCGCGTTGTTGTTGACGACAATCGTACTGAGTTCGCGGCGTGCCTGGGCTTCTTGGCTCTCATCAAACAGCCTCTGGAACAAACGCTCCACGTGGACATCGCGTTTCCCGCGTTCGCCTGAAGGGAGATCCAACTCTAGATTCGAGTAACCCGCCGCCGCCCTTTGAATGTTTTCGATTGCGCCCGGGGCGAGAGGGGCGCGTCCCAGGTTGGTATGCAGGATGACTCCCGTAGCATTGATCACCGGCCGCAAAGAGTATGCCAGGCTGCGCTGCAGTTCATGGCGAACGGAATCAATGATGCCGGGGATGGTCGCATCGACTACAGGCGGGCGTGCATCCGAATCGCTAATGTCTTTTCGCATACGTTCCAGCACTACGCGTGCCGCGTCAGCCACTGCAACGTGCCCCTCGCGGGCCACGGCCTCCGCAAGCTCAGATTGCCGCAGAAGCTCATCCACGGAAGGTAGCTTGCGATAGAGATCCGACTTGGAGACGGCTTTCACTTGGATGGAAACTAAAGCTGCCCGCAGGAACAAACAGAGCGGGGTTACAGCGTGTGCATGTAGGCCAGCAAATCCTCTACCTGTTGCTGATCAAGGGTCTGGCCGAACGCCGGCATCTTGCTGCGCCCGGCGCGGATGATTTCCCCTACGCGCTCGTCATTCGCGGGTAGACCGCTCTCGGACAGGTACTGCTTCTTGAAGATGCCTTTCAGGCCCGGGCCCTTTCTTCCCGCTGGTCGAATAAGGTTCGTGGCATTGATCGCAGTGCCGATCGTAAATACGGCGTCCTGCGCTCTGCTGGGGATTCAACCCCAGTTCCGCATCCGACTTGCGAATCTCGGCATTGCAGCCCTGCAACAGGAGAAGTGCCGCTAAAGCGCTAAGGAAAACCCCCAGCGACCCGGCACACTGGCTTTTCTTCAAGGCGTCCATCGTTCCCCTCAACGTGAAGCAAACGCTCCGTTCTTGGTATGCGGTAGACGTACAATAATAGAGCAAAGCCCATGGCAGTCGTCGTCAAGCGCATCTACGAGAAGGCTTCGGCCGCCGACGGTGCCCGTGTCCTGGTGGACCGGCTATGGCCCCGCGGCATCAGCAAGGAAAATGCGGCGCTGGATGCCTGGCTGAAGGAACTCGCGCCCTCCGACGAATTGCGCCGCTGGTCGCATGCAAATCGCGGCGCGTGGGGCATGTTCCGCAAGCGCTACCTCAAGGAACTGGCGCGCCCGGAGGCCACGGCGCAGTTGCAGGAACTCTATCGGCTGGCTCATGGACGAAAGCGTCTCACCCTGCTCTATGCCTTCAGCGACGAAGAGCACAACAACGCCGTGGTCCTCAAAGACCTGCTCGATGGCATGAAGAAACCGCCCACGGGAACGGGTCCCGCGGCAGCGGGCGCGACGCGTCTGCGCAAAGCGGCACGGCGTCCGGCTTAGTGACCTCGGGGACACGCCTCTTTTTACCGGTTCATTGATGATTCGAAAATGCTATTTGTGGCGGGAATTGTCTTCGACGATGTTCAAGACAATTTCATCGATCGCGTCATTTACCTTTTTCGCCGGGAGATTAAAGTTGTTGGTAAGAATCGCAAAAGCAATCGGTTCCCCATGGTCGGTCATTGCATATCCCGAGAGGGTCTTGACCCCGCCCAGAGAGCCCGTCTTTCCGTAAACCCGCCCCTGCGCGATGGTGCCCTTGAACCGGTCCGCCAGCGAGCCATCGATTCCCGCCACGGGCAGCGTATCGCGAAAAGCCTTGCCCCATGGCTGTCGCCAGGCATATTCAAGCAAAGCTACGACCGCGTGCGGCGTTACCAGATTCTGGCGCGACAGGCCGGAGCCATCGTAGAAAACGTATTGATCACCCGGGATTTCCGCCTTGGTCAGAAATCCGCGCACGACTTCGAGTCCGCTGTCGATGGTGGCAGCCGTTCCTTTTTCCCTCCCCAGCAGACGCAGAATGATTTCCGCGTGCAGGTTCTGGCTGACCTTGTTGATGACGCGAAGGTCTTCGATCAGAGGTCTTGATTCGAAGCTCGCCAGCACCATACCCTGATTCGGTTGCCCCGGACGCTGGGACTCGCCGCCACCGCGGCCCTCCGCAGTAGCCGTGACGCTGAAGGTCGACAGTCCGGCCAGTTCGGTGTGATGCGTCCGTTCGTGGCCGTAGACGATAATGCCTCGTTTTTCCAGCAGGTTCCGAAACAAAGCCGAAGCGAAGGCGGCGGGGTCGTCGATGGCCAAAGCTTCGTTGGCGCCTTTGTCGTCGATCGGCATCTCGCCCCAAAGAGTAAGCGCCGTCGATCCCGGCTCGCGATTAAAGAAGATCCGGCGCGCTGTGCCCGCTGGCGTGGTCATGATCCGGTTGTCGACATGGTAGTAGTCGGCGAAGGGGACAATGGTGACAAAAGCCCGCTCCCCCGCACGGTCAGCCGGCAGAATATTGACGAACACCACGTTGTCGTTGATGGTGAGCGCAGACACCGGCGCGCCGTCGCCCCATACCAGGTCATCCTGGCTCCAGCCCTCGCCGTAGCGCTCAAAAGCGAAGTAGGAGTCGTCAGCGACCAGGTCGCCATCTACGTACTTCACGCCTTTTTGAACCAGGCTGTCCGCCAGATCCTCGAGAACCTTGATGGGATGGTCATTGCGTTGGGTGCGCAGGTCATAGGGCAACTCGCGACCGGAGAGATTCGGATCGCCGCGCCCGACCAACAATAGATCTCCGTTGAGACGGCCGTGCGTGTCGAGCATGCCGTTGGTCTCGACCGAAGTTCGGAATTTGTAGTCGGGTCCGATCAGCGCCAGCGATGCGGCGGTGGTAAATAGCTTTGTATTGGAAGCGGGCGTGAACAGCTTGGCAGCGTTCTGTTCGTAAAGGACCTCGCCCGTTGTCAGAGAACGGATTTCGATTCCCCAGAAACCGCGTGCCAGTTCAGGTTCGGCCAGAATCGCCGCGATGCGCGCTGGCAGTTTCTTTTTCCGGGCTGCGTGGGCGGGCGATGGAAACGTCAGGCAGGCGACAACCAGCAGCACGAGGCAGCAACGCAACCGGCGCATGAATATTTCTCAAGGCAGATTTTAGCACTGAAAAGAGTGCACGTCAGTGGCGTGATTTGGGCTGATGAGCCGAGGTTCTGAGGAGGGAGGTTCGGATTCGTGGCGCGTAAACCTCCCTCTGGAAATTCTCCCGCCGACCTCATTTAGAATCTGGACCGATGCGCCCCGTCTTCGACTGGAATATCGGTACGCGCGCTCTGCCGCTGGGCAAGCGAACGCTGGTCATGGGCATTGTGAACGTGACCCCTGACTCGTTCTCCGACGGAGGGCAGTTTCTTGACCCTGAGAAGGCTGTCGCACACGCGCTGCAAATGCTCGACGAAGGCGCGGACATCGTGGATATTGGCGGCGAATCCACCCGTCCAGGAGCCAAGGTGAGCGCTTCCGCCAGCCCCCAAGTTGTGAGCGAGAAAGAGGAACTCCAACGTGTCCTGCCAGTCGTTCAGAAGCTCAAGCAGCGGCGGCCCAAGGCGATTGTTTCCATTGACACGTACAAGGCCAATGTCGCTCGCGCTGCCATCGAAGCCGGAGCGGAAATCGTCAACGACGTGAGCGCGTTTCGCTGGGACCCGAAGATGGCAAAGACTGTTGCCGAATTGAAGTGCGGAACCGTGCTCATGCACATGCGCGGCCGGCCGGAAGAATGGCGCACACTCGAACCCGTCGCCGACATCGTGGTGCTGGTGAAGCGGGAATTGCGCGAGTGGTCTGATGCCGCTCAGCTAGCCGGGGTGAAGCGCGAGCGAATGGTTCTCGACCCGGGCTTCGGCTTCGGGAAAAACTTCGAGCAGAATTACCCTCTCCTCCGGCGCTTCGAGGAACTGCACCAGTTGCGCTACCCATTACTGGCCGGCGTGTCGCGGAAGTCGTTCGTCGGAAGGATGCTGGCGCGTGAGGGACACGACGCTGCTGTTCAGGATCGGCTCTACGGCACCCTCGCGGCCGAGACTGCGGCGATTCTCAAGGGCGCGCATATTATCCGAACGCATGACGTTCGCGCCTGCATCGATGCGGCGCGCGTTGCCGACGTTATGGCTTGACCTGGCCACAAGAATTCCTCGCTGACAACGCATCGTTCCTCCGCCCGGCCGCATCTGTGTCGCAGCAACTCGCGGTAAATTTTTATCGACGCGCAAAAAATGGACGCACTTCTTTCACTGAAAAACAATCCGCGGGTAACCGTGCGCCGGGATAGCGCTCCACATCCCGACGGCACCTGCGTGGTTTACTGGATGCAGCGTGCGCAACGGGGAATCGACAATCCCGCGCTCGATACTGCGGTCGAAGCAGCCAATGCGTTGGGCAAGCCGGTGGTGGTGTTTTTCGCTCCGCGCCCTTTTCCTCCCGCAAATCTTCGCCATTACGCTTTCCTGGCTCAGGGAATCCCCGACATCGCCGAGGCGCTCGAAAAGCGCAGGATCGGCTTCGTCCTGCGTCGTTTTCCCGACCATAGCCTGTTGAAATTCTGTGAGGAAGTGAGGCCTGCGCTCGTGGTTGGCGACGAGAATCCGATCCGCCAGGCTCGCGCCTGGCGGGAAACGGTTGCCAAAAAACTCAAGCTTCCCTTGTGGACCGTCGACGCCGACGTTATCGTGCCATCGAGGCTCCTTGAGAAGGAGCAGTACGCCGCCTTCCTCGCCCGGCCGCGGCTACAGGCTCAGCTCAAACGATTTCTGTTCGCATCCACCAATCCCGAGGCCGGAGTTCCATGGACCAAGCCACGCAATCTGCAGGTGCTTGCGCCGGACTGTGACTTAACCGGGGGATGGGATCTCGATCGTTCGGTGAAACCGGTTGCGCAGTGGAAAGGCGGCTCGCGCGAAGGCTTGCGGCTGCTAAAGGAATTCGTCCGGCACAGACTTCCGCATTACATTCAGGATCGCAATCATCCTGAACGCGAACGCACTAGCCGTCTCTCGCCCTATCTTCACTTTGGACACATCAGCCCGATTACAGTGGCACTCGCTGTGCAGAACGCCGACGTCTCGCAACCGACTAAGGACGCCTTTCTGAACCAGGTCATCACCTGGCGCGAACTGTCCGTGAACCTGGTGTACTTCAATCCGAACTACGACAATTTCGAATGCGCCGAGCCCTGGGCTCATCGCACGCTGGCGAAGCACGCCCGCGATCCTCGCCCAGTGCTTTACACAGAGGGGCAACTGGAAAATGCCGAGACCCACGATCCCTTGTGGAACGCCGCCCAGATGCAGATGGTCACCACGGGCTGGATGCACAACTACGTCCGCATGTACTGGGGAAAGAAAATTCTGGAGTGGACAAAGTCGCCCGCGCTGGCGCATCAAATCGCCGTCCGCCTGAATGATAAGTATGAGATCGACGGCCGCGATCCGAATGGTTATGCCGGAATTGCCTGGTCGATCGTCGGGAAGTTCGATCGGCCATGGTTTGAGCGGCCGATTTTCGGGCAGATTCGCTACATGTCGGGCGCCAGTACGGGCAGGAAATTCGACAGCAAGAAATACATTGCACAGCACACGCAGGCAGAAATGTTTGCGGATATGAAAAGCTAGAAAGTTTTCTCCGAATCCAGCAGAATCGTTACCGGCCCCTCATTAATCAACTCTACCTGCATCATTTCCTGAAATCGCCCGGTCTCGCAGCGCAGCCCGGAGGCCCGAACCCGCTGTACGAAATATTCATACAGTTCCCGCGCCCTTTGCGGCGGAGCCGCGTCATCGAACGACGGACGCTTTCCCCTGCGAGCGTCGCCGTAAAGCGTGAACTGCGAGACGACCAGCACCGCTCCGCCGACATCGGCCACCGACCGATTCATCTTGTCGCCGTCATCTTCGAAAATGCGCAGGCCGATCACCTTTTCAGCGAGATACTCGGCAGCGGCTTCGGAATCCCGCTTGCCAACTCCCAACAGCACGAGCACCCCGAGGCCGATTTCGCCCGTGACCTCGCCTGCAACAGTTACTACAGACCGGCTTACTCTTTGAACGACGGCTCGCATATAACAAAATGTCTTGAACTGTTTAGCTGACTCAACCCTGTAAACAAACGCTGCCACAGCCTCTCTTCGTACGTTGACCTCGATGAAACAGCCGCCTACAATCGCACGTCATTCCCGTCGCTCTAAGGAGCTCCAATGGGTCGTAACACGACAAGGTTGGGGAGGTTGCTATCGCTGGCTTCGGCCTGCGCTGCCCACGCAGTCCTCGCCCAGCAACCGGCAGCACCCCCACACAACGATGTCGTTATCAAGAATGCGGTCGTTATGACCGTCACGCACGGCAACGTGAAAAACGGCAGCGTTTATATCAAAGACGGCAAGATCGCCGCGGTCGGCGAGTCTGTCAACGCACCCGCCTCGGCCACGGTGATCGACGCGGGTGGAAAGTATCTCACGCCCGGCATTATCGACTCCCACTCCCACCTCGCTCTCGACGACGATGTAAACGAAGCTACCAGTCCGGTCACGCCGCAAATGATGATGCAGGATGCCTTCGACTACCAGGACAAGGCTATCTACCGCGCGCTGGCGGGCGGGGTCACGACTTCGCTGCTGCTGCATGGTTCCGCCAACATGATCGGCGGGCAGGCCGTCGTCATCAAGCACAAATACGGCGCTGGCCGCGACGCCATGCTGTTTCCGGGCGCGCCCCGCTCTATCAAGTTTGCCAGCGGCGAGAATCCCAAGCGCGTTTATGGCAGCCGCCACGAGCTGCCCTCCACCCGCATGGGCAACTTCGCCGTGCAGCGCGAGGCCCTCGTGCAGGCGCAGGACTACATCCGGTCATGGGACGACTACAACGCGAAGGTCAAGCGCGGCGATAAGGACGCCACCGCGCCCAAGCACGATCTTAAGCTCGAAGCCCTTGCTGACGTTCTGCGCGGCAAGCTGATGGTGCAGATCCATTGCTATCGCGCCGATGAATTCATCACCGAGATGGCCATGGCCAAGGAATTCGGATTCCACATTCGCGCCTTCCACCACGCGCTCGAAGCGTACAAGGTGCCGGAAAAACTAGCCGCGGAGAACGTCGGCATCGCCACCTTCGCCGACTGGTGGGGCTACAAGCACGAAGCCTGGGACGCCATCCCGTGGAATGCGGTGATCTCCATGCGCAAAGGTGTCCGGGTTGCGATTAAGAGCGATTCTGACGATTTTGCGCGCCGCCTCAATCAGGAAGCCGCCAAGACCATGCGCTACGGAGGCGCCACCGAAGAAGAAGCTCTGAAAATGATCACGCTGAACGCCGCGTGGATCGTGGGGGTCGACGACAAGGTCGGCTCCATCGATGTTGGCAAAGATGCCGACCTGGTTCTGTGGGACGGCTACCCGCTTTCGAGTTCTGCCGTGCCGAACAAAGTTCTGATCGACGGCGATGTGTACTTCGACCGCTCCCTTCCGGGATACGGCATGCCGCACTACACGGAGGGACAGTGAGAAAACAGTTCTCAGTTGCCGGTTCTCAGTTCGCAGTGCAGTGTAGCGCGGGGGACCCCGCCCGCGAAACTCGTCGCAGTGAGCGTGCTGCCTGGATCTTCGTCACCCTCTGCGTCTTGCTGCTCTGCAGCCTCTGCGCCTTCTCCCAGCCAACCATCGTGCTCAAGGGCGGCAAACTGCTGACCGTCTCCCACGGCGTGATCGAAAACGGTGTCCTTGTCATGCAAGGGGGCAAGATCAGCGCGCTTGGCGCGGCCTCGTCGGTGAAAGTTCCGAAAGACGCGAAGGTCATCGACGTCACCGGCATGACCGTCTACCCGGGTCTGATCGATTCCGAGACGTCCCTCGGTCTCACCGAAATTTCCGCCGAGGACGCGACCAACGACCGCATCGAGATGAGCGACGAGATCATGCCGCACATGCACGTCTACGACGCGTTTCATGCCGAGTCGGAACTCATTCCCGTCACGCGCATCAATGGCATCACCAACGCGATCGTCGCGCCCGACAGCGCCGACACGCTGCCTGGCCAGGATTCGTTCGTGCAACTCGCCGGACCCTCGGCGGCCGACATGCTGCTGATCCGCGATATCGCCATGCCCATGAACTTCACCGGCGAGCAGCGCCGCAACGAGTCCTGGGAGAAACGCAAATTCCCCGAAACCCGCATGGGAATGGCCTCGCAGCTTCGCCAGGCCTTTCTCGACGCCCAGGACTATCAGCAGAAGGCCGCCGATTACGAGAAGAAGAAAGCCGACGCCGAGCGCGATAAGAAGCCGCTTCCCACTGCACCCAAACGCGACCTGAAACTGGAAGCCCTGCTGCCGTATTTGCAGGGCAAAAAGCCGGTGGTGCTGGCCGCCGAGGGTCCCAGCGATCTGGAGACGGCGGTTCGCCTTGCTCAGGAATTTAATCTGAAGATCGTTCTCAACCACGTCAGTCACACGCGTCCCATGCTTGACTACATCGCCAGCCTCAAAGTGCCGGTGATTGTTGGACCCATCTACGAAACGCCAAAAGAGTACGAGCGCTACGACGCTGTCTACAGCCTGCCGGCCGAACTTCAGAAACGGGGCGTCAAAATCGCGTTCGCCAGCTTCGACGCCCATAATTCCCGCAACCTTCCCTACCAGGCCGGATTCGCCGTGGGCTTCGGCCTCCCCTCCGAAGAGGCGCTCAAAGCCATCACCCTGAATGCCGCTGAAATCTGGGGAGTCGCCGACCAACTCGGGTCGCTCGATCCCGGCAAAACCGCGAACGTGGTCGTGGCCAATGGGGATCCGCTGGACGTGAAGACGGACGTGAAGCACGTCTTCATCGGCGGCCAGGAGATTCCGTTAACCAGCCGCCAGACGCGCTTGCGCGACGAGTACTGGCCGAAGTAACAGACCGTGTGGCGCGGGCGCCGTCGCCCGCGTCCCTCCCCGCGTTGACCCGCTTCCTCTCGAACAATTAGGATGCTGAAGGCTTTCCGGAACAAATTCGCGGCGTATCGCGTTCGAAACAATCCGCGTTCCCTTTACATAAATTTGTTCGCACCATTAGACTCAAAGTTTCCATCCAACAGAATTTGCGGCGGAGGCATTGCTATGGCAGCAGGCGATAAACTGAAGGAAATCACCGAGAAGGTGAAGCAGATCATCTCTGAACAGCTGGGCGTGGAAGAAGGGGAAGTGACTTCCAGCGCGTCCTTTGTCGACGATTTGGGAGCCGATTCGCTCGACACCGTGGAGCTGGTGATGGCGCTCGAGGAGCATTTCGACATCGAAATCCCGGACGATGCCGCCGAGAAGATCCGCACCGTGCAGGACGCCATCGACTACATCGAGAAGCATTCCAAGGTGAGCAAGTAGACAATTTTGAACCGAGCCCCGCCCGGGCGCCGGATAGGAGAAACAATGGCAGCCGTTGACGAAAAGGTAAAGCAAATCATCGTCGAGCAGCTCGGCGTGGACGAAGGCGAAGTCACCACCAACGCGTCTTTTGTGGATGACCTGGGCGCCGACTCGCTCGACACCGTCGAACTGGTCATGGCCTTCGAAGAAGCTTTCGACATTGAGATTCCCGACGAAGACGCGGAGAAGATCCGCACCGTGCAGGATGCCATCGACTACATCGGCAAGCACTCGAAAGGTGGGAAGTAGGTTTGACGAGGCGGGTCGTAGTCACCGGCATCGGCTTGATCTGCGGTGTTGGCAATACCACGGACGAAGTCTGGAAAAATTTGCTCGCGGGCAAGAGCGGCGTCGGGAAAATCACGCAGTTTGACGCTTCCAGCCACGCGTGCCAGATTGCCGCCGAGGTCAAGAACTTTGACCCGCTGAATTTCGTCGAGAAAAAAGAAGTCAAGAAGATGGGCCGCTTCATCTACTTTGCCCTCGCGGCCGCAGACGAAGCCATGAGGGCGAGCGGTCTGCAAGTCACTCCCGAAAATGCCGAGCGCGTCGGCGTTCACATCGGTTCCGGGATCGGCGGGTTCGACGTCATTGAGCGCGAACACCGTGCCCTGCTCGAAGGCGGCCCGCGCAAGATATCGCCCTTCTTCATTCCGGCCGCCATCGTGAATCTTGCCGCCGGGCACGTCTCCATGCGGTTCGGCGCCAAGGGGCCCAACGAAGCAACTGCGACTGCCTGCACCACCAGCGCGCACTCTCTGGGCGATTCCTTCCGCATCATTCAGCACGGCGATGCCGACGTCATGATCGCAGGCGGCGCGGAAGCTGCCATTACCCCGATGGGCGTGGGTGGCTTCGCCGCCATGCGTGCGCTCTCCACGCGCAACGACGCGCCCGAGAAAGCCAGCCGCCCCTGGGACACTGCGCGCGACGGCTTTGTCATTGGCGAGGGCGCCGGCATTCTGATTCTCGAAGAGCTAGAATTTGCCAAGAGCCGTGGCGCTAACATTCTCGCTGAACTGGTCGGATACGGCATGAGTGGCGACGCCTACCACATCACGCAGCCGGCGCCCGAGCACGAAGGCGGCTTCCGTGTCATGAAGAATGCGCTGAAGGATGCCAAGCTGCAGCCCGGCGATATCGGCTACGTCAACGCGCATGGCACGTCTACGCCGATCGGCGATGTGCTCGAGGCCCACGCGATCAGGAACTTCTTCGGCGAGCGCAAGGTGCCGGTGAGCTCGACGAAGTCAATGACTGGACATCTTCTGGGCGGTGCGGGAGGGTTGGAAGCTGGTGTTTCTGTGCTCGCGCTGCAAAATCAGATTCTGCCGCCGACCGTGAATCTCGAGAACCAGGACCCCGATACCAAGGAAATGGACTTCGTTCCCAACCAGGCCCGCAAGGCCAGTCTTGATTACGCGCTATCCAATTCTTTCGGCTTCGGCGGAACCAACGGTGCGCTGGTGTTCAAACGCTGGTTATAGCAGCACCGGCGGCTCCATCTCCTCTCCGCGCGCCCAACCTCAAACCTGAAGGGCGCGTTAAACGCTTTAAACCACATCAGCAATGCAGAGGTCCAGCCTAATGCGTAGGGCAGCCCCTCTCGTCTGCTCTATGCAAAAGAGTCTTTTTCTTGGTTTTTCGCTCAAGGCTCATAGCTCGCAGCTCAAATCGAAAGTAACCCGCATGTTCACCGCCTGTAATAACACTTTTGTACCCTGCTATATGCCGAACGAGCCTTTACCAAAGCCGCTCTGGCAAGCCAGAATAGGCTTTCACGCGAGATTCGCCCACTCGTTATGGAAAACGCCCACGGAACTGCCCTGGCCCCGATTCCCCAAGCCAAGAAGGCTGCGGCCCGCGTCGCCATGGTCGATGTGCAGGACGGCAGCCGCGCCATTCTGTCGGAGTGTTTCCGCCAATTTGGCATCGAAGCCGTCACGGTGACGGGCAACGCCGCCGAGCGCCTGCGCAAGGAAAAATTTGAGGCGTGCGTGGTCCAACTCGGCCCCGCTGCCCAAGCTGTCATGGAATCGGTTCGGACATCTCCTTCGAATAGCCGCATGGTCATTTACGGTCTGGGCGGCAGCGCGCAGGAAGCGATGCGCTTTTCGAAATACGGAATCAACGCCATGATCCAGGAACCGGTGGAACGTTCGGCCGCGCTGAAACTCGTGCGCGCCACCAACATGCTGGTGCTCCACGAATTCCGCCGCTATGTGCGCATTCCGGTCATGACGGAAGTAGCAGTGCAGGGTCCCGAAGGCAGGAAGTTCAATGCCACAAGCATTGAAGTGAGTTCCGGCGGTATGTCGATCAAAAGCGCTGAGACCGTCAACACCGGCCAAGCCGTCGAAGTCTCATTCGCGCTGCTCACTCTGCCCCGGCTCTGGGTGCGTGCCACCGTGACCTGGAAAAAGCCCAGACATTCTTTCGGCATCCGTTTCGACGCCACCGATGAGCGCCGCCGCAAGCTGAAGGAATGGATCGACGCTTACCTGGACAATTAGAATCCTCTCGCCAGCCGAACGGAAGCCGACGATGCCGCTAGCGTCCGCTCAATTCCGCGGACAAATGAAATCAACTTGGCTTCGGGGAAAGCCATGCCCCAGCAACCAAACACACGGTAATCAGGGTTAAGAAAACGAAAGGCAGAAGGAAGAAGTATCTCCAGCTCAAAAGCGTCGCGGCGAAAAAACAAAGGGCAAACGCCCACGCTGTGCGGCGCATGAGCACCAAGGTCTCTGCCGAAAGACTGGCGAGCTGCCACGCGAATACCGCCGCGAATAGAAGAAACACGGACACAAAAAATCCGGACCCCACAAAGAATTCCCAATAAGTTCGGCTAAACCCTTGCACGTCGAAGTGAATGGAGCGCATGGAGACAAGAAGCGTGTCCACTCCCCATTGGGGATCGGACTGCCGAAAACCAAGGGTATGTCCAATGTCAAAAAGCAGCAGGAGAACAGCGGCGATTCGATAAAATGCAGCCCCTTTCATGTCTCCCCTCCGGGATCGCGCCGGCAGTGTAACACTCGCTCAGTTGACATTCTGCAAGTGGATGGTATGGTCTCTGCCGAACAGGTAGACATATCGCATGCTGAAGCGTTCCTTGACATGGTTGGCGATGGCGATCTTCACGGGGGCTTCTGCTCCGGCGCAGCAGGCACAGTGGGCCCGGGCAGGCGATGCCAACGCGAAGTTCATGCTCGACGCCGAGCGGCGATGGGAAGAGGCCGCTTGTGACCATAACAAGATCGCGGAGACGATTCTTGCAGACGACTTCTGGGGCACTCTCCAGGACGGCACGCAATATGGCAAGGCCGAGGAAGTAAGAGCGACGCAGGACAGGTCGACGTCCGTGCGCGAGTGCAGGATCACTGATACGAAGGTCCGCCTGTTCGGGGACAGCCTCGCCGTGGTTTACGGCAATGGGAGTTCCGTCCGTGCCGGCAAAGACGGGCGCGACCGGCGCCAGTGCCTGAGCTTCACTCACACCTGGCTAAAGCGGAGCGGGAAGTGGCAGATCATCGCGTCGCATGATACGGAGCTGCCCTGCAAGTGAGTAACGATCCTCTTCTTGTACGGTCCTGATCTGGCACCGACTGAGTCACTCCGTGAAAGAGTAGGGCCGGTGTCGCATGGGACTCAAACTGAGGCCGGACTGGCGGACGCGGTCGTCAGATAAGCCCCTTGCGGATTTTTAGAAGGAAGTCCTCGGCGTCTTCGCGCGCGTTCGCCATGACATTGGGCTCGTTGCGATGTTCAAGAGCGATTTCCTGAAGCACCACTTCGACCGCATCCTTGGGCTTGTATCCTCCCTTGATCAATCTCCGCGCACGGTCCGCGAAGGTGGGCCCAGTGCTTGGTTTGGGCGCGGCTGGACCGGCTTGCGCTTCGCACGTGTGCTCACGAAATTTCGCGGCTGCCAGGCGATCGTAAGCGTCTTTCGCATCTTCCCCAAGCAACGTGGGAACGGGGAATCTCCACGGGCAACTCGAACAGGCCCACCCCGCGTCCACATTGCCTTGGACCCAGATCAGAGAGCGTCCCATCTTTGCCAACCTTTACAAGGGCTGCATTCACGACAGTCAAAATTCCCGGATACCATCTGATTTCATTGTAAACCGACCCTTTACGCTACAACTTTCCACCCGCGCTTAGCTGTGACGTCGGTGTGACCGGGCATCACGAATGTAAATCGGGATTTTACGACTGAACAAGTACGGCGAGCCTTATCCGCTGGATAAGGCGTCGAAGTATTAGCAAACTCGCCAGTCGGACGCTCAAATTCAAGCGATCAAGCAATGTTGGCGTCGGTGTAACGGTCTTGCGAATCCTCCCCCCGTTACAATATTCGCGTGAGCGTAACCCTCTCCGACATTGGCGTTGATCCCTTGACCGGCCGAGTCCCCTTCACACGCGGGCAGCGGGTACTGCTCACACTGATCTCCTGGGCCACCACGATCGCGGTCCGTCTCATCGGGCCGACCATGAAATTCGCGGTCTCCTGCGAAGAGAACTCTCCGCTCAGTCTCGAGCAGCGGCCGTTCGTCTATTCCTTCTGGCACCAGTGCACGTTTGCCGCGACGTACCTGTGGCGGGACCTCGACATTCGTGTGATGAGCAGCACCAGCTTTGACGGGGAATTCACGGCGCGCATGATCCGCCGGTTTGGATTCGTCCCCATCCGCGGGTCCAGCAGCCGGGGCGCGGTGCGTGGGCTGCTGGGCATGCGCAAAGAAATCGAGGCCGGATACACAGTCGCTTTTACGATTGATGGACCTCGTGGTCCACGTTTTGTCACAAAACCAGGCCCAGTGCTGCTGGCCCGCTCGGCGAGAGTGCCGATGGCGGTGTTCCACATCGCCATTGACCGCGCCTGGACTTTAAATACCTGGGATCGGCTGCTGGTGCCGAAACCATTCTCCCGGGCGCTGATGCGCGTGGGGAGCCTGATCCCGGTGCCCGAAGACATGCCCTCGGAGCAACTCGACCATTACAACGCGCTGCTGCAGGCCTCGCTTGACCGCGTAAAGGCGTACGCGGAAGCCAACGTCGCCAAGGCCGGGACCGCCGAGTACCCGTTTTTTACTCGCCATGCAAGGGGCGGGACTTTTTGAAGCGCTACTCCACCAAACCGATGGGGAGTCGACGTAGTAACCAGCACCTCGGGTCATTGCCCTTCTTACACCTTGATTGGCAGGTAGCCTGAAGATAGAGTTCTTCGCCGAGGTTCCCCCATGGATTTCAGATTACGCTTGCTCCTTTGGGTTCCGGCTTTCGCCTATGAAGGATTCTTGCTATCAGGCGGGAGTAAATCAGCCTCGCTGGGCCAGATCGCGACATTAGGTTTCCTTGGCGCCTCCATGGGATTCCTGCTCGCGACCATGTTCACCATCCGTCAGTGTCGGCGGGAGAAACTGCGCTTCGGCCGTTGAGGATTGCGCGGTTTCGTTGACACTTGGCCCCGAACGTTTGGCGGACGAGGGCGCCCGCGCCAGACTCGCACCTTACTCGTTTGACTTCCCCACGTTTGCCAATTAAATTTCCTGAACGCATTTTCCGCTCTTTCAAAATTGGTTCGCGCATTTCCGTCTGCTCGGACGGAAATTGGGAAGCGGGTGTAAATCCCGCGCTGCCGCGCAACTGTAAGCGAGGAAATCCGCCGTCGGTCACTTGGAGAAGTCCAGGGAAGGCCGGCCGCAGAAGGTCGAACGCTCCGGCGTTCTTACTCGCAAGCCAGGAGACCGGTGCGAACCTCCACACCCACAATCCCTTTCGCGTGACAAGGAGGATTGCATGCGCGTTGTTCGCACGGTTGTTTCGCTCGCATTTCTTTCAACGTTTTTATTCGCTTCCGACCTGAAAATCAGAGTCGCCGATCCAAATTCAGCCGCCGTCTCGGGCGCTCAGGTCTCCGTGTTCCCCGCGGACCGGTCCACTCCGGCAGCGGTTCTCGACACCGCAGGCGAGGGAATCGTCTCGTTCCCCGGACTTGCCGATGGCCAGTATCGGGTGCAGGTTCTAGCGCCCGGATTCGCGCCGCAAACTACCAATGTGACTGTCCCTCAGGAATCGACGTTCGTCATGAAGCTCGACATCGCAACCACGTCTGAAATCGTGGTGGTGACCGCTACCCGCACTCCGCTCCCCGAGCAGGAATCCGGCGCCAGCGTCTCGACGCTCGAAAGCGCGCAACTTCAGGTGATGCAGCCGGTAGCCGCGGCGGACGCAATTCGCTTCCTGCCGGGAGTAGTCGTCAACACGGTGGGACAACGCGGAGGGCAGTCGTCGCTTTTCGTCCGCGGCGGCGACTCCCGCTATAACAAGGTCATCATCGATGGCGTTCCCGTTAACGACCCCGGCGGCATTTTTGATTTCGGCACAGTCCCGCTCGCCGGCGCCGATCGACTCGAGTTGCTGCGCGGCGCCCAGAGCACGCTGTACGGCTCTGACGCGATGACCAGCGTCGTCCAGGTGTTCAGCCAGACGGGATCCACCGGGAGACCCGAACTCCGCTTTGGCGCGGATGGAGGTAACTTCTCAACCGCCCACGGCTATCTGTCGCTGGCGGGCGCCCGCGAGCGCTTCGACTATCACGTGTTCGGCGACCAGTTCAACACGCAGGGATCGGGCATCAACGACGACTATTCGAACTCATCGCAAGGGGTAAACCTGGGAGCACGCCTCAGTGATCGCGCCACTTTTCGTTTCCGTGCTCGCCACGCAAACAGTCGCAGCGGCGTGCAGGGCGAGTGGAAATTTAATGGCCAGCCCCTTCTTCCTCCCGACGCCGACGCCCGTGCCCGTCAGAACAACCTGGTGGCCAGCGCTGACCTGGTCTTCGTGGCCTCTGCCCACTGGCAGCATCGCGCGACCGCCTTCGAATACAACCATCGCACGCTGAACGAAGACACTCGAGCCGAGCGCGGCTGCGATGTCACGATTTTCAATTTCACCGACTGCTTTTTTAGCGATAAAGCTCACATCAATCGCGCAGGCCTCAACTACCAGGCCGATTACATCCCGCGCGACTGGGCGCAGACCACGCTGGGCTACGAGTTCGAGGATGAGAACGGCTTCTTCAATACTGCCTTCACGAACACTGATCCCAGCAATCCGACAAATCCGGGCGGTACTGTGGCCAATCAATTCACGCACGGTCTGCGCCTGAACCACGCGCTGTTTGCCCAGCAGCGCATCACTCGCGGACGCTTTTCAGTAATCGGCGGCCTGAGGTACGTTCACAATGACAGCTTCGGCGACCGCGCTGTTCCGCGCGCGGCCGCAACCTTTCTCGCATTGCGGGGAGGCAATGTTTTTTCGGGGACCCGCCTTCGCTTCGGCTATGCCCAGGGAATCAAGGAGCCGCGCTTCGAAGAGTCGTTCGGCATCTCGGGTGTGTTTCCATCCGATCCTAATCCCGATCTCAAGCCGGAAGAGAACCGCGCTTTTGAAACGGGCTTCGAGCAGAGCTTGTTTGGCGGAAAGTTTGCCCTGTCGGCACTCTACTTCAACAACCACTTTCGAAACCAGATCGAGTTCACCACCAACCCGCTGGATTTCAACGGCCAGTACCTCAACGTGAACCGCAGCATGGCGCATGGCGCAGAAGTCCAGTTCCAGGGCCGCGTGAGCCGGCGCGTCTCGCTGAACACTGCGTACAACTACACTTCAACGCAAATCCTGGAAGCTCCCCTTTGTACGCCGCAGAACTTCTGCGATCCGCTGCTCGCGGCGGGATCTCCGCTGATCCGCCGTCCCCGACACTCCGGCAGCCTGCTGCTCAACTATCTCGGAACGCGCTGGGGGGCCAATCTCGGAGGAAGCTTTGTCGGGCGCCGGGCCGACTCCGACTTCCTCGGCCTCGGTATCGCGCACGCCGCAGGATATGCACGCGTCGATCTGGGCGGATGGTATGCCTTCACAGCGCACGTCACCGCTTACGCGAACGTCGAAAACGCGCTCGACAAGCACTACGAAGAAGTCGTGGGCTATCCCGCGCTCGGCATCAACTTCCGCGCGGGCCTGCGCTTTCGGTTTGGAGGGAGCTAACTCTCGACGGCAAACGCAAACGCGAAGCCCAACCGGTTTCCGGAAGATCAGGCGGGATAAAGGAGCAGGAGGAGAGGCTGGAAAGTTCTATTGCGAAGCGCGTCCGCGTGAAGTGACTTCCACGGCGCTGGAGTTTGCATTCTTCTTCCTGCCATGGCCGTTGCTGGACGAACCCACTTGCGCGCCGCCCATGTACTTGGCTCGTACCTCCACCAGTTTCTCCAACTCCGCAGTGCCCAGCGGCTTCTGCTGGCCCAGTTGATGGGTCACCAGGGCGATGCGCGCGAAGTGCTCTACGGTCTCCATCTTCATATAGGCCTGATCGAGATCCACGCCGTAAGCGACCACTCCATGATTCGACATCAGGATCGCGTCGAATTCCGGGACCAGCGGTTCAAGTGCATCGGTCAGCTCGGCCGTTCCCGGCGTTCCATACTTGGCGAGAGGAATGGATCCCAATCCGATCACCACTTCGCAAACCAAAGGCTGATTCAGCGGCACGCCAGCCGCCGCGAACCCGGTCGCGGTCGTTGGGTGAGCATGCACGATGCCCTTAACGTCGGGTCGCAGCCGGTAAATCAGCAAGTGCATCCCAATTTCGCTGGAAACGTTGCGCTTCCCCGAGACAACCCGCCCTTCCATGTCGACAATGACCAGATCCGATGGACGCATCGCGCCCTTGCTCATGCAAGTGGGGGTCGAGAGAATGCGGTTGGCACTGAGTCGAACCGAAAGGTTGCCGTCAGTGGCGGCCACGAACCCGCACTCGTGCAACATCCGGCCGTAACGGACGATCTGGTCCCGATATTGGCGCTCTGTGGCCATGGGGATGGACAGGACAGAAGGGGGGCCTGACTCGATCATCGTACCGCACCTTTTAAGATTCCGACAATCGGATTCGTCGGTTTTCTGTCATATTTTGCAGCATATTTGCGGCGTACCGCGCCGGCCACGACTAAGTTTCTCGAAGGCGCGCTCGCCTATAATCCATCGCGAGTGCTGGTCTCCGACTTCCACTACGACCTTCCCGAATCGCAGATCGCGCAGGAACCTCTGGCCGACCGTTCTGCTTCGCGGATGCTCCGCCTCGATCGAAAAATCGGGGAGTTTCGCGATTTGCATTTTCGCGACTTCCCAAAGCTTCTTCGGTCAGACGATCTGCTCGTGCTCAATAACACCCGGGTCTTCCCGGCACGCCTTTACGGCACCCGCCAGGGAAGCCGCTCACAGCCGCTCAGTTCGCACAATCCCGCCTCCCGCGATTTCTTGAGCGGCCGGGTCGAGGTGCTGCTCACTCGCCAGGTCAGCGAGAATCCCAATGACTGGGAATGCCTGGTACGTCCGGGCCGCAAGATTGGCGTGGGCGAATCTCTTTACTTCGGCGAAGCACGGGAGTTGCAGGCGGAAGTCATAAGCCGAGGCACTTTCGGCGAGCGGCGCATTCGTTTCGCGCCGGTTGAGAACCTCTTTCAGACGCTGGAGAAACTCGGCCACGTCCCCTTGCCGCCGTATATTTCCCGCGCTGACCGCTTAGAAGACCATGAGCGCTACCAGACGGTCTACGCCCGCGAGCGCGGTTCCGTCGCCGCCCCCACCGCCGGACTGCACTTCACCCCCGAAATCTTCGCAAGCTTGCGCGAAAAGGGAATCGAGATCGCCGAGCTGACCTTACACGTCGGCCTTGGAACCTTCCAGCCCATCCGCGTGGAAAAAGTCGAGGATCACCATCTGCACAAGGAGTCCTACACCATCTCCCCTGAGGCTGCCGATGCGATCAATCGTGCCCGCCAGCAGAAGCGCCGCATCGTGGCGGTTGGCACGACCTCGGTGCGCACCCTCGAGTACGCCATCGCGCAATCAAGCGATAACCGGCTTGCGCCAGGCGGCGGGGAAGCCGATCTGTTTATTTATCCCGGCTACCAGTTCCACATTGTGGGCGCCATGCTGACCAACTTTCACCTGCCGGAATCTACCCTGCTGATGCTGGTCTGCGCCTTTGCCGGCCGCGAACCGGTGCTCAACGCCTACCGCCACGCGGTGCAGCAGGGTTACCGCTTCTATTCATATGGCGACTGCATGTTCCTGGAATAAATCGAGCTTCGCCGCCAAATCGGCCGCCGCCGTCGCGCCGCGGGCGAATATACTTCTCTTGGAGTCCATTATGCGTCTGCAAACCGCTCAGAAATCCGTATCCATTCAGGACTTCGTGACCCAACTGCGCGCCTTCCCGGCGAGTGCCTTTGACCATACCGCGGAAATTGTCGCGTTCCTTTCGAGCACAGCGGTCGATCCCCAGAGCCTGGCTCCCTACCTCACATGGGACCGTCAGCACTACACGCGCAATCTCATCGACAAGACGCCACTGTACGAACTGATTGCCATCTGCTGGGAAGTTGGGCAGACAAGTTCCGTGCACAACCATCGCGACCAGAATTGCTGGATGGCGGTCCCCATCGGCCGCTTGCTGGTGGAAAATTACCGCGTCGTGTTTCAGCAGATCGACCAAGGGCGCTGCGAACTGGAGACTGCCGACAAGGTCGAGATGAATCCCAGCCATCCTTGCGCGGTCGATCCGCTGGAACCGGTGCATCGCGTGCTCAACCCGCGCGAGTTTAACCAGCGCGCCGTCAGCCTGCACGTGTACTCGCGTCCCTTCGATACCTGCGTCGTGTACTCGCCCGAGCAGGGAACTTGCGGAGAGATCCAGCTGCACTACACCACCGAATTCGGCAAGCCCAAGCAAAAAGGCTGAGTGAACGTGGATCCGTCAGCGTGAGCTATTGGGACATCGTGGTGATTGTGAGGTTGGGATGCGGCATCGTCTGATGATCTGCACGCTTGCCGGAATGCTGGCAATTGTCCCAGCCTGCAAGCGACCGAAGCCCGTCCCCGCGAGAGAGCCGTCCGAACCGCTCAATCATGTCGCGACCAATGTCAAGCCGGTCAATTTCCTGCACAAGACGTTCACTGTGAAGACCTCCGCGCATTTCGCAGTGGAGGTTCCCCCGCACACCGCGATTCCGCGTATTCACGGGACGTTTCAGTCCTTCGTTCCTCGCCCTGGAGACGAGGACCTCAGCGACGACACCACCGACGTCCAATTCCTTCTAATGGACCCGGAGCAGTTCTCTGACTACTCCCGCGGCCAAGGCGGCACCGCTCTCTACACAGTCGAATCCACTCATGATCACGAAGTGGAGTACGTCCTGCCGCCCACCAGAGACACTTCAGCCAAGTACTACGTGGTCTTCGTCAACGCCCCCGGCGGCGCCCCAGTAAAATCCATAACGGCTGATTTCAGCCTCTCCTTCGGCTATTAGATATAGTGAGTGAAGTCGGTGGACCAGCGTGCCTCCCTCCGCGAAGCGCAGCCACTGCGCGGCGCGGTCTAACCGACCTTCCATCAACTGCTAAAATCATCTCTTGCCCCCAAGAAAAACATCATCGCTGAAGCAGTCCGAGGAAGCTTCCCAAAAGCGCGGCCCCGTGCCCGTTGCGCCCTCGGGCGTCAAGGACCGCGTCTTCCTCATCGACACCATGTCTTTCATCTTCCGCGCCTATCACGCCATGGCGCGCCAGCGTCCCATGTCCACAAAGACCGGGCTTCCCACGGCCGCGATCTACGTCTTCGTCAACATGCTCCGCAAGCTGCGCGAGGACTTCTCTCCCGAATACCTGGCTGCCGTGTTCGATGTAGGCGGGAAGACGTTCCGCGATCAGGAAGCGGAAGCCATTACCACGGTCCGCAAGTTCGACTTGAAAACGCAAACCTTCCAGGAGATCCAGTACCACGGCTACAAGGCTAACCGTTCCGAGATGCCCGAGGACCTCGTCCAGCAGGTTCCTTACATCCGCCGCGCGCTGGAGGCCTACCGTATCCCGATCCTTGAGCAGAAGGGCTTCGAGGCCGACGATCTGATTGGCACGCTTGCCCGTAAGGCAGCCGCCGAGTCTTACCTTGTCTACGTCGTTTCCAGCGACAAGGACATGCTGCAACTCGTCACCGACAAAGTTCTTGTCCTGAATCCGCCAAAAGACAATCTGATCGCCGACGCCGCCAAGGTGGAAGAGATCCTCGGGGTCCCGCCCGCCCGCGTGGTGGACGTGATGGCCCTGCGCGGCGATTCCATCGACAACATCCCGGGCGCTCCCGGTATCGGCGACAAAGGCTCCGTCGAGTTAATCAAGCGCTTCGGCAGTGTCGAGCAGGCGCTCGATCATGCGGCTGAAATCGAGAAGAAAACTTATCGCGAGTCCCTACTGAACAACCGCGAGATCGTGATGTTCAGCAAACGAATGGCAACCATCGACTGCAATGTCCCGGTCGAACTCGATCTCAACGCGATGAGGGCCGGCGAGCCCGAAATCGCCACCTTGCGCAGTTTGTTTGCGGAACTCGAATTTACTTCGCTGCTGAAAGAGTTGCTCCCTGTAGTCGAGGTGACCGAGGCCCAGTACAGCGAGGCGAAAACGTCCGCCGATGTTGAAGCTGTTCTGAAACACATGCCCTCAGGCGGCTCGCTGACCATCGCCATCGAAGCAGCGACCGCCGCCAGCACAGAAGAAAACGAAAGCGACGAAAGCGAGCCAGAGGAGGGCATGCTGCCCTTCAACCTTGCGCGCCCGGTGGAATCCTCGCCTCCCGTAACCCGCAAAATCGCTATCTCGGCTAGCGCTGGATCTGCCGCCACAGTTGCGCTCAATTCGGAAGCGGGATCGAAGCTCAAGTCCGCGCTGGCGAACGAACGCTTCCCGAAGTCTGTGCACGACTACAAGGCCGCGATCCATGTGCTCAATGCAGCGGCCATCGAGCTTTCCGGCGTGCGGCACGACACCCGGTTGTATTCCTACCTGCTCGATCCGACATATTCTTCGCATGGTCTGCCCGAAGTCGCGCTGCGCCGCCTCAATCTCAAGCTCTCTGGAAATCTCGCCGAGGCAGCCGACGTTACCGGCCGGCTCGCTACAACTCTGGCGCAAGAAGTCGAGCAGTACGCCCTGAAGAAGACCTACGACGAAATCGATCTTCCGCTCGTTCCCGTGCTTGCCCGGATGGAAGAAGCCGGGGTGAAGATCGACACAGAAGCTCTGGCCCGCATGTCTACACGGCTGGAACGCGAGATCGACGCCAAGGCGCGGGAAATTTACGACTGCTGCGGGCAGGAATTCAACATCAACTCCCCGCGCCAGCTTGGCGATGTTCTGTTCAACAGGCTGAATCTGCCGAAGCCCGTGAAGTACGGCAAGGGTAAAACCGTCTCGACCGCCGTGGACGTGCTGGAAGGCTTGGCGGCCGAACATCAGGCGCCACGGCTGGTGCTGGAATACCGCCAGCTCTCAAAACTGAAATCGACTTACGTGGACACGTTGCCCGCGCTGCTCAGCCCGTCGACCGGTCGCCTCCACACCACCTTCGATCAGACCGGTACCGCGACCGGACGCCTGTCTTCGGCGAATCCGAACCTGCAAAACATCCCCATCCGCACCGAAGTTGGGCGCGAAATCCGCGCCGCCTTTACGGTCGAGCCCGGGCACGTTCTACTTGCGGCGGACTATTCACAGATTGAACTCCGCCTGCTCGCCCATTTCTCAAACGATGCGCTGCTGGTTGAGGCGTTCAACCGCGGCGACGACGTTCATACCCTGACGGCCTCGCAGGTCTTCGGCGTGCCACCCCTGATGGTCACGCCCGATCATCGCCGCCAGGCCAAGGTCGTGAATTTCGGAATCGTCTACGGCCTGAGCGCTTTCGGACTTTCGCAGAACCTCGGCATCGAGCCCAGCGAAGCCAAACAATTCATCAACGCCTACTTCGAGAAGTACAGCGGCGTTCGCGCCTTTATCGACAGGACTCTGGAAGAAGCTCGCCGCGATCAGAAAGTCAAAACGCTGTTCGGACGCATTCGCCCCATTCCCGACATCAACGCGAAAAACAGCAACCAGCGCGGCTTCGCCGAACGCACCGCCGTCAACACCCCTCTGCAAGGCACCGCCGCCGACCTCATCAAGATCGCAATGATCCGCATCGACGAAGCCATCCGCGACCGGAGCCTGAAGTCGCGCATGACCTTGCAGGTACACGACGAACTCGTCTTCGAAGTCCCCGAGGGCGAACTGGACGTCATGCGCTCGCTGGTCCGCGAGTACATGGAAAGAGTCCACCCGCTTGCCGTTCCGCTGGTCGTTGAGATTGGGGTAGGAAAGAACTGGCGGGATTTGGAGTAGCAGGTCCAGTCCAATTTAGAAACTTTGCTCGCGCCCCGAAGAAAAGCCAGGCCTCGCGTACTGCAGTTTGGAGAAACGGCTTTCCAGAGCAGAAGACGATGTTTTGATTTTGCCCCAGAAACAATTAGGCTCTAAATCGAAGAGGAGAAAATGAGCGAACACTACCATGATGTCGGCGATTTGCGGTTCCTTAAGGAGATGGGCAAGCTTGCGCCCGCGGAATTCAACGCATGGCTCAGCCTCGATAAGATCGTCGCTCGCGAGGATGGAGCGATTCCGCGAAAATATCGCGAGCTCATCGCCTTGGGGGTTGCTTTCACGACGCAATGCCCTTACTGCATCGAGGTGCATGTAAAAGCGGCGAAAGGCGCAGGTGCCTCCCGTGAAGAAATCACCGAAAGCTCCCTGATTGCCGCTGCCTTGCGGGCTGGAGGCGCTGCAACCCACGGCGCGATGGCGCTCAAGTTCTACGATCAAGTCTGAATTCGTCCCGCGCAGACTGAGGGAGTTCGACCGATCTTCTCCTATCCTAAGTACGTCGAAATCCGCACGCGTCCGTTCGAGAATTCCGTGCAGTGGATGTCGATCATTGCCGCGTACGCCAACTAGAGTTCGCTGCGGAGCGTTGCGATTCAGAGGCCGCGGCCAAATAAGGCTGTTGCCAGGCGAACACGTGGCCGCCTCGTTCACCTATTTTGCGGGTTTCGATATCTCTTTCACGTATCCCGCGCTCAACGTCCCCTTCTCCTTCGCCACACCCAGCAGCGTCGGATAAAACTGCACAAACGTCGTATCCACCGCCCCGTGCTCGGAGTGGCAGGAATAGCAGTCGGCCGTCGTCGGCACCAGGGTTCCGGTCTGCTCGTCTCCGAACGCGAAGAACGCCCACTTGCCCGGGAACTTAGTCTCGTCCTTCACGTGCACCTCGCGCGCCATGACTTCGCCCTGATAGTTCCCTTTCTGATTGATCGATCCCTTGCCTTCGGCCATGCGAGCTTCTAGCACCATCACCGTTTTGTCAGGCCACGTCCCGGTCTCCAGAAACTTCTTGTACGCTTCCGGATTTACGAACACGTTGTCGAACATGTGGTGGTCCATCGAGGAGAGCGTGGGGTTGTAGCTCATATCAAACCCGGTAGTCAGATACACCCATTGGCGATAGTTTTCGGGCAGCTTCATCTGGCCCTTGCTGTTGTATTCGGAACTGGTCTTGGGCGCTGAGTAGTCCTGGGCCAAAAGCACGGTGGATACCAGCACAGTCGCAACGAGCACGGTGGTTTGGATGAGTTTTGTCATGCGGCGTAGTATCTCCCTTGAGTGGGTGCCAGGCGAGATCATCCCCTGCACGCTCCCGTCGATTCACTGCATTTGCTGGTCGGAATTCCTCACGCGAGGCGATACTACTCCTATGCAAATCGGGTCTCAGGCCGAGCGGCGATCCGTGCGCCAATCCTGGAAGTGGATTGCAGTGCTCTGGATTGGCTTCGCACTGGTAAACGCGACCCAGATCGTCGCCGGCATGCGCGCCGTCGGAATGCAGCATGCCTGGATACGGCTTTTCTTCACCGTGTTTGCTTCATGGATCGTCTGGGCGCTGGCCACGCCGTTCGTTCTGCTGCTCGGGCGACGCTTTCCTCCCACGCAATGGCGGTCAGCCCGCATGTGGGCCATCCATTTTGCAGCCTGCATTGCGGTCGGGGCGATTTACGGCCTCTGGGCGGCCGCCCTGCAGATGACTCTGCAGCCGTGGCAAGTCACGCAGGTGACCGAGTTCGGCAAAACGGCGTTCTACGGTTTTTATGGAGAATTCCATCTCTTTTTGATTTTGTATGCGGCGATTCTGGTGGTGGATTACATGCTCGAATCCACCCGGCGGCTTGCACAACGCGAAACCGAAGCGGCGCGTCTTGGCGAGCAGCTTTCCCGCGCGCAACTGGATGCCTTGCGCCGCCAACTTGAGCCACATTTCTTCTTCAATACGCTCAATGCAGTCGCGGGTCTGGTGCGCGAGAACCGTAACGACGACGCCGTCACCATGATTGCCGGGCTCAGCGATCTGCTGCGGCGCGTACTCGACGACTCGGGCAACCAGGAAGTCTCCCTCGGCGAAGAGATGGAGTTTTTAGAAACCTATCTGGAAATCCAGAAAACACGGTTCGCCGAACGCCTGCAGGTCAGCGTGAATGTGCCGCGGGAATTTCACAACGCGCGCGTCCCCCGCCTGATTCTGCAGCCCATGGTTGAAAACGCCATCGAGCACGGAATCGGCAGGCGCGCCGAGGGGGGCACAATACGCATTGGCGCAGTCCGGAACAACGGCTTTCTCACCCTGAGTGTCTACAACGAGGGCCCCCGCATCCTCGAGAATTGGGAAGAACAGCGAACCGGAGTCGGAATTTCGAACGTGCGGGCGCGGCTGCAGAGTCTTTATGGCCGTGAGAGCCATCTCGATATCCGGAACCGCGATGAGGGCGTCGAAGTGCAACTCTCGGTTCCGTACAAAGCGAAATGAGCGTCGACGGGGCCAGAATTCGCGCGCTGGTGGTCGACGATGAACCGCTGGCTCGCTCGAATGTGCTTCACCTGCTGCGCACGAATCCGGAAGTCGAAATCCTGGGCGAGTGCGAATCCGCCGCGGTGGCGCTGGAGGCGATTCGCGCGCAGAAACCCGACCTGGTGTTTCTCGATGTCCGCATGCCGGAGTACGACGGTTTCGACATCCTGGAAATGCTGGGCGCCGACGCTCCCCCGGCTGTGATTTTTGTTACTGCGTACGATCAGTACGCGCTGAAGGCTTTTGATGCTGGAGCCCTCGACTACCTGCTGAAGCCCTTTAACAATGCACGGTTCGCGCGGGCGCTTGACCGGGCCCGGGAGCGGATCGCGCATCGCCGCGAGGCTCCCGCCCGGCTGGAACGCTTCACCATCAAGAATGCCGGATGCGTTGTGTTTCTTCCCGTGGCCGACGTCGACTGGATCGAAGCCGCCGACTATTACGCGTCCCTGCATGTTGGTTCGAAAACCCATCTGCTCCGACGCAGCATGAATGATCTCGAATCAGATCTCGATCCCGCGCAGTTCTGCCGCATTCACCGCTCCACCATTGTGAATCTCGCGCGCGTCCGCGAACTTCGCTTCGACGCAGAAGCCGAATACGAAGTGGTGCTGGCCGGTGGAACCAAACTCCGCCTGAGCCGCCGCTACCGCAAGGATCTGCAGGCACGATTGGATGCCACGGTCGAGATTAAGGTTCCCCAGTAAATTCCGCTCAGCCCACGTTGCGTGATACTTAAGTGGGCACTTGACAATTGCGCGAGGCCTGCGCTGTAATACTTAAGTCAATGCTAAAGCGATTGAAAGGACGTCCCCTCATGATGAAACTGAGCGCATTCAACAATATTTCCCTCGACGGCTACTTCTGCGGCAAGAACGGCGAGTTTGCCTGGGCCAAGAGCCACATGGACCCCGAATTCAACGCGTTCGTCGCGGGCAACTCGCAACTGGGCGGCACGATCCTGCTGGGTCGCATCACCTATCAACTGATGGCCAGCTATTGGCCGACGCCGCAGGCGATGAAGTCGGACCCGGTGGTTGCCGACGGCATGAACAAGGCGCCCAAGCTCGTTTTCTCGCGTACGCTGTCGTCCGCACCGTGGAACAACACGCGCCTGGTGAAGACCGATCCGGTGGCGGAAATCCGAAGATTGAAGAAAGAGTCTTCCGCCGACATGGTCATCCTGGGCAGCGGCAGCATCGTCTCTCAGCTGGCGCAGCTGGCTGGTCGACGAATTTCAGGTGGTGGTGAATCCGGTGGTCCTCGGCGAAGGGCGCACGATGTTCGACGGGCTGAAGCATTCGGTCGGCCTCAAGCTCACCCGGAACCGGATATTCCCGAGCGGCAATGCGTTTCTTTGCTACGAACCGGCGGCATAAGGAGCATGGAATGGCCGAACGATCGGTTACGCACAGCACGTTTGTGATTGAGCGGACGTATCCCGCAGTGCCCGAGCGCGTCTACGCCGCCTTTTCCGATCCGGCGAAGAAGCGCAAGTGGTTCGCCGAAGGGGAGGAATCCGAGATCGAACACTATGCCCTCGATTTTCGCGAGGGCGGTCGCGAGGAAGCTCGTTTTCGCGCCAGGAACGGGTGGAAGTTCACAAACCACACCATCTATCAGGACATTCAGCCCAATCGCCACATTGTGTTCGCCTACACCATGAGCATGGGCGACAAGCGGATCTCCTCGTCCCAGGCGACCGTGGAATTTCTGCCGACGGACAAGGGAACGAACCTGGTTTTCACCGAACAATCGGCGTTCTTCGAGGGCGCCGACGGACCGAAGATGCGGGAGGCTGGCTGGCGATTGTTGCTGGAATCCCTGGGAAAACAACTGGCGCAAGTCTGAAGAGGCCCATCGATGTTGACTCATAGAGCGCAAGTCGACCGCGTGTTTCATGCCCTCGGCGATCCCACGCGCCGCGCCATCGTCGAGAAACTCAGCGCCGGGGCCATCTCCGTCTCCAGCCTCGCCAGGCCGCTCGACATCACGCTGGCGGCTGTCGTTCAGCACTTGCAGGTCCTGGAACGGAGCGGCCTGGTGCGCACAACCAAGATCGGTCGCGTCCGCACCTGCCGCATCGAACCGAAAGGCCTCAGCATCGCGGAACGCTGGATCGAAGAGCGCCGCTCACTGTGGGAACGCCGTCTCGATCGCCTGGGAGCAGTTCTCTCCGAGAATGAAAGCTGACTCACCACGGAGTCACAGAGACACAGATGAAGCAGTCTAAGAGAAGAAGATCCCCAGTATCCTCTGTGCCCCTCCATGTCCTCTGTGGTTAAATGTTTTAGCCCCCTCCACAAATTTCGATGGGGAAGTACTGCGCGTATACCGCGTTGCAGAAGGATCCCCCGCTGTCTTCGATCCGCTCCTCGTCCGAGTACCCTCAGTTGCTTTCCGCTCCCAAGCGGTGCCAGGACAATTTCCTGGCGCAGCGGGACCAACTCTCCCACTGAAGCGGGTTTGAGCTCACGCGCCCAGCTTTTCCTTGATCGCCGATGCGATACTTCCCGCGATGGCCTTCATTCTCTCTTCAGACTCAGCTTCCACCATTACGCGCGCCAGCGCTTCGGTTCCCGAATATCGCACCACCACCCGGCCATTTCCATCCAGTTCGCCTTCGGCATTCTGGATGGCGCGCTGCACTTCCGGCACCTGCGCAAAAGGAATCTTTTCGCGCACGCGCACGTTCTGAATGGTTTGCGGATAGACCTTCAAATCGCCAATCAATTCCGCCAGGCTCTTCCCGCTGCGAACCATGATCTCCATCAGTCGCAGCGCCGTCATCAGCCCATCTCCCGTGGTCGCGTCGCCATCGCGGAACAGAATATGTCCGGACTGCTCGCCGCCCAGGGTTGCACCCGTCTTCAGCATTTCCTCCAGCACGTACTTGTCACCGACATTGGCCCGCAGCATCTGGATCCCGGCGCGCCTCAAGGCAACCTCGAGACCCATATTCGACATGGTGGTTGCGACCACCGTATTCCCCACCAGTGCGCCGCGCGCCTGCATATCGCGCCCGGCGATCAGGAGCACCGCGTCTCCATTGACAACCTTGCCCGCCTCGTCGCAGAACAAGGCGCGGTCGGCGTCGCCGTCGAAGGTGATGCCAAGATCGAATTGTCCCTTGCGCGATGCAACCAGCCCCGCCACGGTCGCCGGATGCAGGGCACCGCATTGTTCGTTGATGTTCTTTCCATCCGGACCGCAGTGCACAAATTCCGCCTGGACCCTGCACGCGCGAAACAGTCCCGGCGCCTCGGCCGTGGCCGCGCCATTGGCACAGTCGACCAGCACGCGCATGCGGCTCAGATCGGCCGAAACACTTCGCGCCAGCCAGTGCACGTATGCTTCGCGCAACTCTGCGTCGCCCGGCAGGCTGGGGCACGACTTGGCCTTCGGCTCGTGAGACTCAACAGGATTCTGCAGCAGCGCAAAGATCTCCTGCTCAATTGCCAGTTCGCGCGCGTCTGGAAGTTTGTAGCCGTCGCCCGAAAACACTTTGATTCCGTTGTCGGTCCAGGGATTGTGCGACGCCGAAATCACCACCCCGGCCGCCATCCCGCGCGAGCGCGCAAGGTAAGCCACACCCGGCGTCGTGATTACGCCCGCGCTCTCCACTCGAACGCCTAACGATGCCAATCCCAGCGTGACGCGATCCGCAATCCACGCGCTCGATTCCCGCGTGTCCTGCCCTATGACGACGCCCGGATTGGAATTCGCGCGCAACAAGTCGTGTCCCAGGGCGCGCCCGATCGCGTATGTGCTCTCGTAGGTAAGCGGAAACTCGCCCGCCACGCCGCGAATTCCGTCGGTTCCAAACAACTGTCTTGTCGGTTGACTCATTCGGTTGGCTTATTTCCCGTGGGTTCGGCCGGAACTTTTTCCATGGTCACCGTAACCCGGATCGGCGCCGGCCGCACCACTTGCACGAGCGGGTCAGCCACGAAGGTGTTCGTCACAAAACTTCCGCGCCCCATGGTGCCGGAAACATCCACCGGATCGGTGGTCGCGGCCTCCACTGCCTGCACCCTCTGCATCGGGCCGCTGATCGATATCTTGTCCGGCTCCGCCTTCACGGTGGCAATCCGGTATCCGGGCGCGAAGGTTCCGATCACTCGCGGCCGCACTTCCACCTCGCGGGTGAGTCCTGCATCGAAACTCAGCCGCACTTGTCCCGGAACCACCTGGGTCACTTCCAGTTGGTAGGGCAGGTGTACCTGTTGCGCCGTCAGGTCGAAGGTTCGTTCCCCGGGCTTGACTCCGGCCAGATCGACCTCCACGTGAACTTCCTGAGGGCGCATGTTGTGGATCACCCGCTCCGGTCCGCGCACGCGCACCAGCGCCTCCGGAATATTGACGGAGCTGATTTCGAGATTCTGGGGAATACGGTGAAACTCGATGGGGACGCTGACTTCCACTTCCGCCACCGGATCGTGCGAGACCGCCCACCACAATCCGACGGCCAACGCCAGCGAAACCACTTTGTAGCCGAAGTGGGCAAACACATAACGCTGCAGAAGGTCGATCACGGTTACCGGTCGACCTCCGAAGGATAACTTTGATCCGGGTTGCGCAGGCTGCCCGGACGTTCGCCTTCTTCGATCTCTGCCTCGGTCACGATCGGCGTGGGCAGGGTCGAAGGCGGCACATAGCGCCGCAACAACGTGCTCAACCGTTCACGCAACTGCTCTACCGTCAAATCGCGCTCGAAATTTCCGGACACGGCCAGGCTGATCGCTCCCGACTCTTCCGACACAATGACAGCAATCGCGTCCGTCTCTTCGGTAATCCCGATGCCCGCGCGATGCCGTGTCCCCATCTGCGTCGACAGCACCGGGTTCATCGACAAAGGCAGGAAGCAGGCGGCCGCCGCGATCCGGTCCTTCTGCACGATCACCGCTCCATCATGCAGGGGAGCGCTGGGCCGGAAAATCGTGGCCAGCAGATCGTAGGAAATGCGCGCGTCCATGGGGACGCCGCTTTCGATGTAGGTCCGCAACCCGATTTCGCGCTCGATGACGATCAGCGCCCCCGTCTGGTTCTGCGAAAACAGGTTCGCTGCCAGCACGATGTCATCGTAGGCGTCCGATTCAGAGCTCGGCGCGCGGCTCATCGTAAGCCGGCTGCCCAGATTTGCCAGCGCATGTCGCAATTCCGCCTGGAACACAACGATCAACGCGAAAACAACGTAAGGCAGGAGCGTGCTGACCAGCCAGCTCAGGGTCGTCAGCCGCCCCACCCGGGCGATGTAGAAGCCTAGCGCCACCGCCGCCACGCCAACCAACATCGGCGCCGCCCGCGTCCCCCGCACCAGCATCAAAAACTGGTAAATCACGAACGCCACCAGCAAAATGTCGATGACATTGGTCATCGTCAAGTGCGTTAATGATGGCGCGAGCACGTGCATGAAAGGAAGACCTCGTTCCCCTGACTCAAAAACTGCTCCTGTATTCTCCATTGTAATGCAGCGTCTGGGATCGAATACGCAGTCTGCACTACGAGTGGAGGCCACGTAGGGGCAGCCGCCTCGGCTGCCCAGCGGAGCACCAGCTCCGCACGGGACGGCGCCCCTGCGATCGCCTTTTCATTTACCTACTGCCCAAGGCGAGCGAACGGAGGGATGCATGCAAAAGATTTGTGCCGCGCGAGGAATTGCCCGGGCTGTCGCCGCCCACGTGTGCTCGGTAAGAAGTCGGCACTGCTCATCTTTCCGGCCGGCCCGCCAGAATGTAGCCTCGCCGGCTCTGGTACTCGACTTCCGGGGCATAGGGATCTCGTTCCTGCGTTTCCTCGATCGCGAAACCCGCCGTCTTCAAATAACCACTCATCTCCAAGGTCGTGAAGAGGGCCACGTCAAGGCTTACAGGACGTCCGAATAGCTCTTCATGATGACTGTCCTCGTAGCCCAGATGAAACGCCATCAGGAGCAATCCTCCAGGCTGCAACACCCTATGAACTTCTCTCAGAGCGTCAACGACCTGAGGCCGAGGAATGTGGATGACCGAATAGAAGGCAACCACGCCCGACAACGTCCCCGAACCAAACCCGAGCGCAAGCATTGAACTCTGCACAAACTGCAGATCAGGATTCAACCTCCTCGCCTGCGCCAGCATCCCTGCTGACAGATCCACTCCCAATACGTTCACCCCGCGGTCTCGCAGGTAACGCGCGATCTGCGCGGGACCGCAACCCAGATCGCATACCCAACCCTCACCCCGAACCCGCGTTGCAAACTGGTCAAGAACCGCGCGATCGAAAGGCTTGCCAGCGAGTTCCCCATAGATCTCGTCCGCATACTCACGCGCGACCGCATCGTAACTCTTCTGAATCCCGTCCCACATCGTGATACTCAACTCGCGATTCAGTACTCCCAATTGCTGAGCCTTTCTCAGCGCCCTCTGCGGCAGTTCTCTGCGAACTCTGCGTTTAAATGCTTTTCTCCGGTTGTATCTGAGACAGTCTCGTACCCCTGACCAGGAACTACTCCCCGGCAACCGCCATCACCACGTCATACAGAATCCTGGGCCCACGCCGGACTTCCTCCACGCGAATCCGCTCATCGTTCCCGTGTTCCGTGCTGCCCTCGACACCCGTAGCTGTATAGGGCGTGAATCCGTATGCCACGATGCCCAGGGGCCGGTACCGCTGGTTCTCCGTGTACCCGCTGGTCAGGCGAGGAACCACGGGAACTTCCGGAAAGTACTCCGAGGAGGCCTGACGGATCGCCTGATAAAGCGCGGTATCTGTGGGTGAGGCGTTGGCCGTGCGAAAGCTTCCCGGCACCGGCTCCACCGTGACCTCCGGATCGTTCACCACCTTGCGGATCGTCTCCAGGAATCGCTTGGGATCCTCACCCGGCAACAGACGCACATCCAGGTTCGCCCACGCCTCCGACGGGATCACATTCGTCTGCTCTGAGCCGCCCATCATCGTGAGCGAAATGGTGTCGCGCACCAGGAAATTTAGAGACTCGTCATGGTCCACCTGCTCCGCGAAGTGCGGATCCTGAAGAGCCTGCTTTAAATTCCGGAAGCGCTTGGCCCGCTCGGGCGGTTCATAGGGAGCCATCTCCCGCAGAAATTCCTCCACCACCGGCAGGACCTTATAAGGCGTGCGGTAGGCAAGCACGCGATTCAGTGCCCGCACCAGCCGGTTCGGAGCCGAATCAGCAATTGGACGCGACCCGTGCCCCGGCCGCCCGTGCGCCACCATGCGGAGCCAGAATGGGATCTTCTCCCCCACATCGACCCCAATGAAGCGCAAGCGCCCGTCCTCCACTAAATTCTCGCCGCCCTCATTGATCAGGAACTCGGCGTTTTCCAGCAGATCGCGGTGATTCGCGATCATCCAATCCGTTCCGGTCCCCTCCGCTTCCTCATCGCTCACCGCAAGGAAAATGATGTCCCGATCGAGGGCAACCTTCTCGCGCTTGGCCATGATCAACACCATGAGCTGCGCGATCCCTTCATTCTTCATGTCCTGCGCGCCCCGGCCGTAAATCGACCCGTCGAGCATCTGCCCGCTGAAGGGAGGCACTCTCCAATGACTGGCGTCGCTGGTGACAACATCCATGTGATTGAGCAGGATCAGTGGCCGTTTCGCCTGCGCCGCAGTGTGCGGCAACCGCGCCCAAAGATCGGCGCGTCCCGGCAGGTATTCGAAAATCTGGTTCTCGATTCCCTCCTCGTCCAGAATCTTCTTGAGGAACGTCGCCGCCTTGATTTCATTTCCCGGTGGATTGGTGGTGTCGATGCGCAGATATTCTTCCAGCCACTCTACTGCCAGGTCGGAATATCGAGAAAGATGCTCGCCAGGTACGCGGCTGGATGCCATCGGCATGGGCAACGTGTCAGGTTGCGTGCCGCACATGGAAACAGCGGTTCCGACCATCACGTCAACCACAAGCGCGATGAAGAAGAGTGCTGCACGAGTAGTGCAAGTTTGTTGCACATCGGCTCCACGCATCCTTCGTTTCTCCCTCAATTTCCGCGAGTTACCTGAGGTCGGCCCAAAGTAGTTTTTATAGCAGGTTCTGCCAAAATTACTCTGCCCTTGTGCTTGGCTCGCACGAAGGCTGCAAACGGTTGTACAATGTCCTTCTGACTCAGTGATTTAGCGTAGCCATGGGAATACGGGGTTTGGCACGCAACCTGTAATTAGCTAAGGCGAGCGCTGCGTATCTGGCGGCGCGCATCAGCAAGGGTTTATGTGCATACGTTGCGTCAGCGTATGCCGGCAAAGTAACATCTTGCTCTTGTTCACCCGTTAGGGGACGCAATCAAAAATCACGCAACACGCTCTCAGGCGTGCTGGAGTGGAGCCCAAACGCTCCCCCAATCGGAGGAAGTTCAAAATGAAAAAAAGCCTCATTGCATTGCTTGTGGCCGGCGCACTTGCGATCCCGGCTTTCGCCCAGCAGACAACGTCCACTACTCCCGCCCAGGGAACGACCCAGGCCGCGCCTGCGCCTACCAAGGCTGACGCTGCCACCGGCAAAGATCCTTTGCAGCCGGATACCCACGAAGGATTCTGGGGCAAGCTGAATCCGTTTGCCCGCAAGAAGTACGTACAACGCCAGACTTCGCCGATCCGCGATCGCGTGAACGAGCTCGATGAGCTCACCGCCGCCAACGGCAAGATGATTAAAGACGTTGACTCGCGCGCCCAGCAGGGCATCACGCTGGCCTCGAACAAGGCGAACGAAGCCGACCAGCACGCCATTGACGCCGGCAACCGCGCCAATGCCGCCCAGCAGACCGCGACCCAGGCCACCACGCGCCTGACCACGGTGGAGCAGGTGGTTGGCAACATCGACCAGTACACGCCCTCGACGCAGACCGAAATCCGCTTCAAGCCCGGCCAGTCCGTGCTGAGCAAGGCTGCCAAGGACGCGCTGGACGAAATGGCCACCCCGCTGAAGAGCCAGCGCGGCTACATCGTCGAAGTGCAGGGCTTCTCGTCCGGCAAGGGTCAGACCGCGATCCAGAACTCGCAGAAGATGGCCGAGTCCGTGGTTCGCTACCTGGTCCTCAACCATGACATTCCGGTCTACCGCATCTACCTCGTCGGCATGGGCAACGCTCCGACGCAGGCCACTGCGACGACCGACACCAAGACTAAGCGGACCAACGGTGGACGCGTCGAAATCAGCCTCCTGAAGAACAACCTGGATCAGCTGGCTTCCGGTTCGACCACTGCGGCTCCCGCAGCGCAGGGTCAGCAGCAAGCCCCCGCGAAATAACTTTGTACTCAGGCGGGTTTCCCGCCCTCTCCCCCAAGAGCCCCCTCGCGACAGCGAGGGGTTTTCTTTTGTCGTCCACGAATCGCCGGGTGCCCCATCCTAGCGCGCACTTTGCGCTAGGGTGGGATTCCACGAAAGCATCAAGCGTGGGATTCTTCCTTAACAACTCAACATCACTCGCCGGACACTTTCGGACCTCGAGGCCGGAGCGTGCTTGCATCCCGCGACCAGAAAATGAAATCTTTAGGTCGGACATCCCATGGAAACTCTCTACTGCGCGCAAATCGCTTCTCCCATCGGCCCGCTGAATCTCGCCGCCTCCAGAAATGGGACTGGTCGTTCTCGAATTCGACCGTGGACACTTCCCGCCCACGAAGAACAAGAGAGTCGCCTGGGAGCATTCGCCTGAGAAGATCAAACCGTACGCCCGGGAGCTCAACGAATACTTCGCCGGCAAGCGCCGCGACTTCTCATTCTCCCTCGACCTCCGGGGCACTCCCTTCCAATTGCAATGCTGGCGGGCCCTGCTCACAATCCCCTACGGCGAGACCCGCACCTACGCCGACATTGCCCGCGCCATCAAAAAGCCACAAGCCTTTCGCGCCGTCGGCATGGCCAACAACCGCAATCCCATCGCTGTCGTGGTCCCCTGTCATCGCGTTATCGCCTCCGATGGCACGCTCTGCGGCTACGGAGGGGGACTCGACACCAAGCGGCAGCTGCTCGAACTGGAAGGCGCTCTGACCGGCATTCTGGCTGCATGAGGTTTCATCTTGTAATCAAGAGGAAACGAGCCTAGATTTGCGCCATAGCTTGGGGACGCGAATCCGTTCCGGATTCCGCGTGGGTGACGCAACATGCTGCCGCGTGTCGAATACTCCGTGAACGCGAGGGCCGCGCCGGAAGAACTTTGGGCCGCATTCTGCGACCTGGACCGCTTGCTCGGCCGGGGGATCTACTCCGAAGCTGTCTGGACCCAAGGCGAGCCATGGCACACGGGCAGCCGTTTGCGCTACGTGGTTGTCCAGCCAGTCGAAACCACAGTCTCGGCGGTGGTCACCCAAATTGAGCCTCCCCTCAAAATCGGACTGCTGAATCACGCCCTGGGAGTGACTGTTCAGCAAATGGTCATCTTCACTCGCCTCAAAGACTCGACTCGGGTCGACCTGGTAATGGACGCAGTGGGTGAGTCGACCGCCCCCGCGTCTTTCGATGTGACCCAGGCACTCACTTTTTTCGCGAAGGACGCCCTCGATACCATGCTGGATCGCTGGCGTGACAAACAGAAAACAGCCTGACCCGGCAAAGGCTCAAGTCGTCCATCCAAAATGTCCCTTCTCGCGCGTAGGGAGGCGCCGGCCCAACGCAGTTGAGCGACCTTGGGTTTACCAAGCCGGGCGACTCAGATGGCTCTCCTATCGAGAGATTAGATCCAGCAAACTCGATGGCGCAGCCGGGCAGCCTGCCATAAGCCTGTCGAAGGTTCCTCACACTTCGAGCTTTTCCGAACCGATGCGTCAAGCTGCGCTTTTCGACCTTCGTATCACCCTCTGAAAGTGCTCCACGTATAATCGGCGCGCGTATTTCCAACCACCCACCGTGGCCACCGACCAGCGCGCCAAATCCGTCATCCGCAAAGCCGGCCTCTTTTATTTCGTCTGGGTCATGTTCTCGTATTGCACCGGAGGCCCTTTCGGTCTCGAGGATATGGTCACGACCTCCGGCCCCGGCCTCACGCTTATCTACTTGCTGGTGATTCCGTTCTTCTGGTCGATCCCCGTCTCGCTGGTGTCGGCGGAACTAACTACGGCCATGCCGGTCGAAGGCGGCTTCTACCGCTGGGCGCGCGCCGGCTTCGGCGATTTCTGGGGATTTCTGGCCGGCTGGTGGAACTGGTGCGCGTCGTTCCTCCTGGGCGCGGTATACGCCGTGCAATTCTCCGACTACCTCGGCTTTTACCTGCCCTGGCTTACGGGATGGAAACACTACGCAGTCTCGCTGCTGGTGGTCGCGCTCATCACCTGGATCAACGTCCGCGGCATCGACGCGGTAGGAAAATTCGCGACCGCGCTGGAAATTTTCATCCTGCTGCCGGTGCTGGTGATGGTCGTCATGGGGCTGGCAAAATGGAAGCACAACCCGTTTGTGCCCGTAGTGCCGCCGCATCAGCCTCTGTATAACGTGTTCGGAGTCGGCCTGGCCCTGGGGCTGTGGTTGTACTCCGGATACGAGCAGAGTTCCAGCGTTGCTGAAGAAGTCGAGAACCCGCGCCGCACCTATCCGCTCGCACTCGCGATTGTCGTTCCGCTCTCGATCGCGGTTTACTTCCTGCCAACCCTCGCTTCTCTCGCCGCGCTGGGCAACTGGCAGCACTGGCACACCCGCTATTTCTCGGACGCGGCGCAGCTTATCGGCGGCCCCTGGCTCGGCTCCTGGATGACCATCGCCGCCATGGTGACGAATCTTTCGCTGCTCAACGCAACCGTCCTGACGTCTACGCGCATGCCTTTCGCGATGGCGGAAGACGGCTATCTCCCGTCAGTCCTCACCGGCAAACATCCGCGCTTCGGCACCCCTTGGATCTCAATCATCGTCTCCGGGCTCATTTACGGATTGCTTGCCGTTCATTCCCTCACCCAACTCATCACCGTCTACAACTGGCTGCGCGTTGCCACTACGATCCTCACCGTGCTCGCAGCCTGGCAACTCCGCCGCAAAATGCCTGACTTGCCACGCTCGTTTGTTGTCCCGGGCGGTTCTCCTGGATTGATCACCGCTGTCGTGGCGGTCGTACTGATGAGTCTGGTGGCGTTGCTGGGAAGCGATCGCTATGGACTGCGCTGGGGACCGGTGGCGCTGGCTGCCGGGCCGATGGTTTATCTGTTACTGCGCAAACCTCCTTGGCGAGCCTTGTCCTGATGGGCTCTGCTCGGTTGACACCCTCTTCTCCTTGTGGCATTGTCTACCGCAACGCAGTCGGTTCCCTCAAGCCCCAACTTTCCCCGGGGCCTCATTGATCGGCTTTATTCGTCCACAATCAAAAATGGGAGGTCCCCCTTGGAAACTTGTATTGGCGTTTTCTCTTCACGTACGCGGGCCGAACAATCGGTGCTGGAACTTCTTCGCAACCAGGTCCCAAAAGAATCCATTCTTTTTCTGACCCGCTCCGAGGCGGAGGCGCAGTCTTTTGCCAAGGAATTGGGTGCCGCGGTGGGAGGATTTATGGGAGCCGCGACCGGAATGACTGCGGGCGTCGCCGCCGCGACCATGCTGGTGGTTCCGGGTATTGGACCGGTATTCGCGCTGGGCTTTGGCGCCGCCGCTCTGTTCGGGCTGGTCGGAGCGCAAACCGGTTCGGCTGTGGGAAAAGCCGCCGCCGGCAGCGCTGAACCCGAAGTTGCGCCGAGCACCGACAAACCCGAAGACACCGCCTTCTTCGCCGAAGTGCTGAACTCAGGACGAAGCCTGGTCGTGGTTCGCACGGAATCCGCGGAGACAGCCAAGAGCGCAACGGAGATTCTCGATCGCCACGGCCTCGGCCTGCGCGGGCACATTCCGGTCCGCACGCAAACCCGGGTGCGTCATGTAGAAGGAGTGGCGATCATCGACGTCACTGGCAGGATCACCGTCGGCGAAGGAAACGTTCAGTTGCGCGAGGCCGTGCGCGAAGTTATGGAACAGGGCCACAATCGTGTGCTCCTCAATCTGCACGAAGTGGGCTATGTCGACAGCTCGGGTATGGGCGAACTGGTACGCACTTACACCAGCGTGCGCAATGCAGGCGGGCAGTTGAAGCTGGTAAGCCTCAGCCAGCGTTTGCAGAGGTTATTCGAGATGACCCGCCTCAACGCGGTGTTCGACATTCAAGCTGACGAGGCCAGCGCCATCCACTCATTTGCCGAGAGTAAGGAGACCCGTTCCGTCGCCTAGTCTCAGGGGCGCTCAACTCACCCAGTCCAGAAACTTGTAGTATGCGCCAGCCAGCGGCAGAAACCACGGGGACCCGTTGTACAGACCCAGCGGGACCCCGGGGAATGGAATTCCTTCGAACGGATTGTCCGGAGTGTCTCCGGAAATTCGCCGGGCCATCAACTGACCCTGATAGGTTGCCATCGCGACGCCATGCCCCGCGTAGCCCAACGCGTAGTACATGCCTTCCATCTGCCCGGCGTGCGGCATGATATCGAACGCGAAGTCGAGTGTCCCACCCCACACAAACTCGACCTTGGTGTCGCGCAGCTGTGGGTATACCTGAATCATCCCCCGCCGCAAAATCTCCGCACTCTTGCGGATGGTGCCGCCGCTCTCCGGGAAAAACGCCGCGCGCCCTCCGAAGAGCATGCGGTTATCAGGCGTCAGCCGGTAGTAGTAGATGTAGTTCTTCGAGTCGTAGATCATGCGATTACGCGGACTCAGTTCGCGCGCCAGCGCATCCGGCAAAACTTCGGTCGCGATGATGTACGACCCGATCGGAACGATCTTCCTCTGTAGTGCCGGAGTCGCCCGGCTCGTGTACCCGCTGGTCGCGACAAAAACATCCCGCGCCCACAGCTTGCCTTTGGAAGTATTCAGCGTCCATCCAGTATTCCCTTGCCGGCTAGCGCGCTCAATTTCCTCGACGCGTGTTTTTTCTCGTACGCAAGCTCCTGCCTGAATCACCGCTGCACCCAACCCCGCCACATAGCGCGCCGGATTCAATCCCACGCTGGTTTCATCCACCATGCCGCCGAAATAAATGTCCGACCCAATCTCTGACCGCAACTCGCCCCTCGGCACAATTTTCAGCTCGTGATTGAACTCGCGTTGTATGACCTCGACCTGCCGGGCATAGTCGTCGAAGTGCGCCTGCTTGCAAGCCACTTCCAGGTGCCCGCAGCGCGCGAAGTCGCACGCGATGTTCTCTTCGCCGACGATCTTCTCCACGCAGTCAATCGATGCCAGCGACGCCGCGTACATTCTCTGGGTGCGCTCGCGCCCGTACATCGAGATCAGCTGGTTCACGCCCAGCTTCATCCCGGTGAGCACCATCCCGCCGTTGCGCGAACTGGCGCCCCAGCCGATGCTCTCGCTCTCGAGCACGACAACGTTCGCTCCCTTGGCCGCCAGCGTCCGCGCCGCCGATAATCCCGTAAAGCCGGCACCGATGACTACCACGTCGGCAGCCTCAGGCAGTGTTCGCGCCGCATCGGTGCGCGGCATCTCGACCGTCGTCAACCAATAGTTCTGTTCCTGGATCACTCCGGACGGGTCTCCTCAGACTGTTGTTCGCGGGCCATCGCCCGGCGGTTTCATTGACTTCGCGCGCCCGCCAGCCTACCATGCCCGGCATACGAGTGGAGCGAGGATGATCGGCAAAACCGTCGGCCACTACCGCATCCTGGAAAAGCTGGGCGGCGGCGGGATGGGAGTGGTCTACGAGGCGGAGGACGTCCGCCTCGGTCGCCATGTTGCCCTGAAGTTTCTGCCCGACGACCTCGCCCGCGATCCCCAGGCGCTCGAACGCTTTCGCCGGGAGGCACGTGCTGCTTCCGCCCTGAACCATCCCAACATCTGCACCATCCATGATATTGGCGAGGAAGAAGGCCAGAGCTTCATCGCCATGGAGTTCCTAGCCGGGCAAACGCTCAAGCAGCGCCTGACCGGCGGCCCGATTCCATTCGACCAGCTTCTGGAACTCGCCATTCAGATTGCCGATGCCCTCGACGCTGCCCACAGCGAAGGTATCGTGCACCGCGATATCAAGCCCGCCAACATTTTTATAACGAAGCGCGGCTCAGCCAAGATTCTCGACTTCGGTCTGGCGAAACTCACAGGTGATCAACCGGCGGCAGCCAACGCCAGCATGGCGACCCTCGAAGCCAATCTGACCAGCCCCGGCACTGCGCTGGGGACCGTGGCCTACATGTCGCCCGAGCAAGCGCGCGGACTCGAACTCGACCGCCGCTCCGACCTGTTCTCGTTCGGCGCGGTCCTGTATGAGATGGCAACCGGGCGCATGGCATTCAGCGGGAATACCTCGGCGGTCATCTTCGATTCTATCCTGCACAAGACTCCAGCCTCGGCCGCTCGCATCAACCCCGATCTCTCGCCCGAGATGGAACGCATTATCAGCAAGGCGGTCGAGAAAGACCCCTCCCTGCGCTACCAGAGCGCAGCGGAAATGTTGGCGGATGTGAAACGCCTGCGCCGCGACACCAGTTCCGCGCAAGTTCCCGCTGCGGCTGGCGCACCTCCGAAGCCTCCGGCTCGGAAATGGCTGGTTCCGGCGCTGCTTGGAGTTGCTGTTCTGCTTGCCACTGGCGCAGCTGCCTATTTCTGGAAGGCTCACTCCGGCGGGAAGGAGATTTCCTCGATTGCCATTCTGCCATTCGTAAATGCAAGCCACGACCCGAACAGCGAGTACCTCAGCGACGGCCTCACCGAGAGCCTGATCAACAACCTTTCACAAGTCAAAGATCTGGCCGTGATGTCACGCGCCTCGGTTTTTCACTACAAGGACAAAGACGTCGATCCCCAGGCTGTTGCCCGTGATTTGAAAGTCGAAGCGGTGGTGACCGGACGCATCGTGCAGCACGGCGACCAACTCATCATCAGCTCGGAACTGATCGACGCACGCACCAATCGCAATCTGTGGGGAGATCAATACGACCGCAAGGTCGCGGATGCGCTCGCCGTACAGCAGGAGATCACGTCTGCGATCGCGGCCAAGCTGCGCGAACGCCTGGGAGGAGAAGAGCCGAGAAAACAGGCGGCCAAGGGAGGCACGGCCGATCCTGAGGCCTATCAACTGTATTTGAAGGGTCGTTATCTCTGGCAGCAGCGCACGCAGACATCGCTCGAGAAGTCGAAGACGTATTTCGAACAGGCCCTTGCCAAGGATCCGAACTATGCGATGGCGTATCTGGGGCTCGCGGACTACTACATTGTGTTGCCGGACTACAGCCCGGTGCCGGCTGCGGAAGCCTCTGTCAAGTCTCGTGAGGCCGCGCAGAAGGCTCTCGCCATCGACAGCTCCTCTTCCCAGGCACAAGCGGTGCTCGCAGGCGCTGAACAGAATCTGTGGAACTGGGACGCCGCAGAGAAAGGTTATCGCCGCGCGATCGAGCTCGATCCGAATAACGGTACTGCGCACCAGTGGTATGGCCTTTTATTGTCAGCTTTTGACCGCCGGGATCAGGCACTGGATCAGTTCCGCAAGGCTCTGGAAACCGATCCCCTGAACGTCGTGTTCAACGTGGACCTGGCAATGGGATACGGGAACGCGCGTCAATACGACCTGGCGATGGAACAGTACAAAAAGATTCGTGAGATCGACCCCAGCGCGAATGTGCATGGCAATCTCGCGATCACCGCGTTCGACATGGGAAACTATGATTTGTGGCTCGAGGAGTGGCGCAAATCCGATGAGATTAACGATGACAAGGAGGACTTGAACATCGCGGTCGCGACGGCCAAGACCTACAAGAAGTCAGGGCTCCGGCCTGCAATCCTTCGCCGGATTCAGATGGAACAAGAACTGGGAAAGCGCCGATACTTCGATCCTGCTAATCTGGGCTTTGACTACGGTTCGATAGGCATGAAGGACGAAGCGTTTCAGTGGCTGGAGAAAGGGTTTGCCGAAAAATCAGAAGGCATGCAGTATGTGAAAGGCGCCGCCGCTCTCGACTCGATCCGGTCCGACCCGAGATATCAATCACTGATTAAACGGATGAATCTTCCCAACTGACCTCGTCGGACCTGGATTCGCCCTACAGTACCGCAGTCTCATGAATCATCCGCCCTTCAGCAAAGCGAGCAAAGTTCAGTAGAGACGCGTCAATCAACTCGGTTTTGCCGGTCAGTATTAAGTCACTCAAAATCTTCCCCGTAGCCGGCGCATGCATCACCCCATGCCCGCTGAATCCATTCGCCAGGAAAAATCCTGGCACCTCGGGCACCCCGCCCAATATCGGATGATGATCCGGCGTCATCTCGTAAAGCCCCGCCCAGGCCCGCTTCGGATTCACCGCCAGATTCTCAAAGCACGGCACCCGGTCGGCCGCCCGCGTCAGAATCTTTTCGATAAACGCGGGCTCGAAATCCGCCTTGAATCCGGGCGTCTCCTCAGGATCATTCCAAGCTAGCAGAAATCCGAGTGACTCCGGCCGGAAGTGAAATCCATTCGACATATCGATGATCATCGGCGCGGTGTGCGGAAATTCGTCGAACGGCTCGGTTGGCACCAGCATGCGCCGCAGCGGCTCCACGGGCAGATCGACATCCACCATCTTCGCTACTGCCGCCGCCCATGCGCCCGCACAATTCACGACGACGCGCGTCGAAACCGTACCCCGCGAACTCTCGACCTCACAAATCCCTCGTGCGTCGCGCCGAATCGCCGTCACATCCGTGTTCTTCCACAGCTTGGCCCCATGCTCCGAGCCCCAGGTCATGAACCCGATCATTGCGCTGTACGGATCGACAAACCCATCGGTCGCGCAAAAACTTCCGCCGATGATGTCATCGCCCCGCAGCAATGGAAACATCCCGCGGATCTCGTCGCCCGACACGATGCGCACATCCTTCAAGCCCAGCGCCACCTGCTTCTCGTAGTTCGTCCGCAGGTACGCCATGTGCTTGTCCGAAGTCGCACAGAAGAGATAGCCCTGCGGCCGGTACCCCGCCGGAAGGCCCAGCCGCTCGTCGAAGCCTGCATAGAAGGGAATCGCGTACAGCGACATCTGGATGTTGACGGGTGTGGAGAACTGGGCGCGCACCCCGCCCATGCTCTTGCCGGTCGAGCCCTTGCCCTGCTGCGTCTCGCGCTCGATCACCAGCACGTTCCCGCAGCCCGCCGCCGTCAGGTGATACGCGATACTCGACCCGACAATTCCACCCCCGACAATGACTACATCCGCCGTCTCCATGAATGGAGTCTACTGCGGCTGCAGCACCAGCGGGCGCTCCAGCTCGAAATGCAACACGGTTTCTGCCGGAACCTTCACCTGCTTCCCGCGCGTGAAGAACTGGCCCAGGAATCCGCCACCCGCGCCCGACGCCGCGCCGATTGCCGCTCCTTGCCCTCCCCCCAGGATCGCGCCAAACAATCCGCCCAGCGCCGCCCCGCCACCCAGGAACTCCGCGGTGCGCTTGTTCTTGCCGAATCCTTTCGAGTTCGACTCCTTCAGCTCCGAGGTATACACGCGATGTACCTTCCCGCTGATGTTGACCGTGTCCAGGTCCAGGTACATGTACGGAGACCCCGCGCCCCCGCCCGACTCCGATACGATCAGCAGCTTCGCCTTCGAGTGCGCCGGTATCGCGACCCCGCCCGCGAGATCGTCAACGGCATCCACCACTTCCGCTGAGAACTTTTGCCCCGGCGACGCCTTATCCGAATCAATCTTCTCTTCGGTGCGAATCAGAATCGCGGCGCCCGTCGGAATGACCTTTGACCCCTGCGGCGGCGCAGGGGCAACTCCTGCCGTGCTTAGTACGAGCGATTCCACATCTTTCCGCGGAAACTCGTAGAGAATCCCCATGTTGTCTTTGAACGCCAGCGGATCAGCGCCCGTGAACTTCCCGGAATACACCTTGCCGTTGCGCAGGGTTACGGTATCGTTCGCCGCCGTGAACACCAGCGACTGAACATCACGCGTCGGGAACGTGTACCCGATTCCACTCGTGTCGGTGAACCCGATCGCCGCGTCCTTCGCGCCCAAAAAGTTTCCGGAATAGCTCGCACCTTCTCGCGTGATGATGGTGTCGGCCGAGCAAATGCCCGCCAGTATCAACACGAATGCCGCCGCAAAGCTGGTACGTCCTCTCATCTCGATCTCCGCCTGGAATTTGCGCTCGTACACCCGCGCTATGTTGTTTCCCAGGAGGGCAGCATTCTACTCTTGTTTCAACGCTGCCACGCGGCCGGACAGGCCCACAAGTACCCGCCCGCGCGTCTTGAAGGGCCTCGCCTGCCTCGATAGACTGAGAGAGATGCACATGCACGTGCATTCCGGGGCCGGAGCAGGCACCTCGAAGGTGCTGCGGATTTCCCTGCTTGTCACCCTTGCCTACATCGCCTTGCTGGTCTTTGCGGGCATCCGGGCACACTCGCTCGCGTTGCTTTCTGAAGCGGGCCACAATCTTTCCGACTTCCTGGCTCTTCTCCTCTCGCTGGTTGCGGTCTATCTGCAATCGCGTCCGCCCAGCGCCACCAAGACGTTCGGCTATCACCGCGCGGGAGTGCTGGCAGCGCTGATCAACGCCGCCTCCCTGGTCGTGATCTCGTTCTTCATCTTTTACGAAGCATTCCACCGGGTGCAGAACCCGCAGCCCGTTCATGCCGGCCTGATGATGTGGGTGGCCGCCGCCGGCGTCCTGATGAACGGCGCGATTGCCCTGCTGCTCTACCGTTCGGGCGGTGACGTCAACATCCGCAGTGCTCTGCTGCACGAAGTCGGCGACACGCTTTCCACCGCGGCGGTCATCGTTGGCGGCTGGGCCATCTTGGCCACGCACCAGTACTGGATCGATTCGGCTTTATCGTTCGGGATCGGCGCTTTAATCCTCTGGTCCTCGGTCGGCATCCTGCGCGAGACCATGAACATCCTGCTGGAGGGCACGCCGCGCGGCATGAAACTCGACAACCTGGAAGCCGCCATCCGCAAAGTCGAAGGCGTTAACGACGTCCACGACCTGCATGTCTGGAGCATCGGCTCGGAGAGCCACGCGCTCTCCTGCCACATCGCCATCGCGGACATTCCGCCCTCCGCCAGCGAACGCATCCTGCGCGACGTCAAAGAAGTCCTGCAGCACGACTTCCGCGTGGTCCACACCACCATCCAGTTCGAACACGTCGAATGTGAAGTCGCCCACGGCTGCGTCATCCCGGTCGCCGAAGCCGAGCATCATCACCATCACTAGACCTGGAATCCGCCTTCAATGCCGGGAGAGCGGCGGGCAGCCTCTCCTGAGCCCGCCGAAGGATCCTGGCCCTGTCTGCCCTGTACACATCAGCGTGACGCTCGTCACGAACTCATTGGTCTGCCCACGTTAACCTGAACCTGTGGTCCGCAGTCGGAGCAACTCGACGACAGCCGGATCGAAATTCGTTCCGCAGGTGCTCAGATGCCCTCACCCACAAAACCCAATCGAGCCGCCTGGCTTGAGGGACCTTCCGCTGTGTGCGCACCTCAGCCTGGGCTCGCTCATCCCTGGCGCTTGGTTCTTCTGGGAGCGCCCGGAGTCGGTAAGGGCACGCAAGCCGATCTCTTGAGTCAGCGCCTGGGAGCCTGCCACCTTTCCACCGGAGATGTTCTTCGGGCCGCGGGTCAATCAGCCTGCGAACCCAGTCCCGCCATGGCGGCTGCCCTCGATTGCATCCGGCGGGGCACCCTCGTCCCCGACTCGACCATATGGGAGATGGTGCGGGAGCGCAGCGCGTGCATCCGCTGCCGCGGCGGCTTCATCCTCGACGGCTTCCCGCGAACCCGTCTGCAAGCCGAGTTGCTGAAACAACTCATGGCCGATGAAGGGATTTCCCTGGACGCAGTCGTGAACTACGAAATGCCGATCGCCGAAATTGTCGAGCGCCTCAGCGGTCGCCGCACCTGCAAGGCGTGCAAGGCGGTATACCACGTAACCCGCCAGCCCTCGAAAACCGACGGCGTCTGCGACGCCTGCGGCGAAAACCTGTTCCAGCGCGAAGATGATCGCCCCGAAGCGGTCACCGTCCGCATGCAAACTTACGAGCGCAGCACCGCGCCGCTGATCGAGTTCTATCGAAATTTCGGTTTGCTTTTACCGGTCGCCGCTGCTGGATCGCCCGGCGAAATCTGCGCCCGCACCATGGAAGCACTGCAAAACCACAAGTCCTGATCCGCCGTCTTTGCCTACTCGGCCTCGGCATGGTTTTGCGAGGCGTAAATCTCCGCCGCCCGCTCCAACGTATCCGCGTCCGCGGCAGACTTATCCGGCCGCAACCGCACAATCCTCGGAAAGCGCAAGGCATACCCGCTCTCATGCCGGTCGGACTTCATGACATTGTTGAACGCCACCTCCAGCACAATCTTGGGCTCAACCTCCCGCCGAAATCCCTGATCATCAATGGTGTGCTCAAGAAACCACTTTGTCATCTCGGCGATCTCAACATCGGTCAACCCCGAGTAAGCCTTCCCGATATTCACCAGCCGCTCCCCATCGCGCACCGCAAACGTGTAATCGCTGAGCACGCCAATACGCTTGCCGTGCCCATACTCAACAGCGGTCACGACAACATCCAGCGTAGCCAGCTCGCGCTTCATCTTGAGCCACGACTTCCCCCGCCGCCCCGGCGTATAAGACGATTCCAGATCCTTGATCATCAGCCCTTCGTTGCCGCGAGCCTGCGCCGCCGTAAACAGCTCTTCCAGTTCCTCCGGCGTAGTGGCCCGGGTAAACGGGGCGCGAATCACGCGCTCAACGGTCGAACTCCCGTTCTCGCCAAACAGGAAAGCGCCCTGTGTTCCGGGTTTTCTCTGCGCCTCTGTGCCTCTGTGGTGAGTAACTTTCTCCGCCGCCAACAACTCATCGAGAATCTGCATCCGCTCCCGCAACGGCCGTTCCAGCAGCAGATCCGCCCCGGCATAGAGCACATCGAACGCGAGATACACCACTGGCACCCGGCGCATAAGCTCCCCGCTGACCTTCTTTCGCCCTAACCGCTGCTGCAGGGCGCTGAAAGGCAGCGCCCGTCCCGGCCCATCTTCGCTGTAACTCCACGCCAGAATTTCTCCGTCGAGAATCGCATCCTGCGGCAATCCCGCCAGAGCATCCGGCAGTTCGGGAAACGATTCCGTGATCTCGTCGCGCGTCCGTGAGAAGAATCGCACCTCGCCACCGGAAACGTGCGCCTGAGCCCGCACCCCGTCGTATTTGTCCTCAACGGAAGCCTGCTCGAAATAGCTGAGCGCCTCTTCCGCCGACTCGGCCGGACTCGCCAGCATGAATCCCAGCGGATGAAACATCCGCATGTGCGCTTCACCGAGCGCAGCACGCGCCGCCAACCGCAAGGTCTCTCCAATGTCGCCGACCAGCATGTTCGCACGCTGCACTTCGGGAAGCGTTCCACCGTAAGCGCGCGCAATCGCCTCCTCGACCAGGCTCTCCTTCAAACCGATGCGCAAATCGCCAGTCATGATCTTGACCAGGTACTTGGCCTCAAGCGCAGTAGCTTGCGAAAGCAGCTCGCGCACCAGCGCGCCCTTGGCCGTCGGCCCCCGCGCCGAAGCAATCTTTCGGAAATAAGCCTCCGCCGCAAGCACGCTCAACCCGTCATGGGGCAAGACTTCCGCCGACGCCACATCTCGCGTAGGGACAGGCGCCCCCGCCTGTCCGGCCGGGCGAATGCCCCGCACGCTTTCCTTGGCATGTCCTGAACCCTGAAGCGCCTCCCCCGCAACCGCTCCCAAATCCCCCAATCTCCGATACTCTGCTGTCAGCTCCGCGTCGCTCCACCCCGACAACTCCGAAACGACCTGCCACAACAACCGACCTCCAACCTGGAGAGTCGTCTCCTCCCAAGCGGGAAATGCCTTGCCCGATAAAAAAATCGCCGAGACCGACGCCTCCTCCACCGTGCGCGACTTCAAATACTCCGCCACGATCCCGACCTTCAAAAGCTTCTTGGTCGTCCCCGCAATCGCCTCGCAAGTCTCTGCAAATCTCCGCATATTCCCCCAACCCACCTCAATCAGCCGGTGCCGCGCCCCCCAGCTTGCCCTAAGCCTGTCGAAGGCTCCGCACGCCAAACGCAAATGTTCAAATAACCACCCATGCATCAACCACTTACGACCATCCGTGTCAGAAATCACGCAACCCTGTGATACCCTTAACTCCTGCTACTTCCCCCCAGGAAGTATCATCTAACGAACATGGATTATCTGCGCAAAATGTGGCGTTTTCTGGTGGCCCTGCAGCTTCTGCCGGCTCTCGAAAGTGGTGAAGAGACGCTGGTCGGCGGCCAGGCCGTGCTCGAAGGCGTCATGATGCGTTCGCCCCACGCCTGGGCGATCGCCGTGCGCAGGCCCTCGGGCGAAGTCGCCACCCACAGCGAGACGCTGGAGCGTCCCTCGGAAAAGCATAAATGGATGGGCTGGCCCATCATTCGTGGCGTCATGACGCTGGGTTACGCGATGACGCTCGGCTTCCGCGCGCTGCGTTTTTCCGCCGACGTCGCCCTCGAACAGATCGTCCCCGCAGATAAACAGGGCAAGAAGGCCGAAATCAGCGGATGGATGGCCGCCGTCAACATCGCGATCTCGCTCGGCTTCTTCATCTTCATGTACAAGTTCCTGCCGCTGGCAGCAGCCACGGAACTGAAGCGCGTGCACCCGATCTTCGCCAATTCGATCATGTTCAACGTGGTTGACGGCGTCATTCGCATCGCGCTCTTCCTGCTTTTCATCTGGGGCGTGTCCTTGATGAAGGACATCCGTCGCGTTTACGAGTACCACGGCGCCGAGCACAAAACTGTCTTCGCTTTCGAAAACGGCGACCCGCTCCAGACCGGCACAGTTCAGAAATATTCGACATATCATCCGCGTTGCGGCACCAGTTTCCTGATGACGGTGATGATCTTCTCGATCGTGGTCTATATTGCCGCCAACGCAATTTTCCCGGTGACGACATTCTGGGCGCGCTTCGCGACGCGTATCGTGTTGCTGCCGGTAATCGCCGGCCTCTCGTACGAAATCATCCGCTTCGCCGCCAAACACCGCGGCTCGCTCTTCGCCCTGATGACCGCCCCCGGCCTATGGCTACAGCGCATCACAACGCAGCCTCCCGCCGACGACCAGGTCCAGTGCGCCATCGTCGCCCTCGACCAGGCCATGGAACTCGAAAAGCAGCACGGCGGCGAGCTGGTCATTGCCTAGCGGTCCCCACCGCGAATCTCGCTCTTTTCTCCGACAACGAGCCCGTAAAATAATGTTGAACTAGCCATTCCGCCGCACTGGCTGAATGCTGACTGCTGAGAGCTGACAGCTTATGTTTGAACGCCTCGACCAACTCGAAGCCCGCTACGAGGAACTGAACCGGGCCCTGTCTTCGCCGGAGATCGTTACCGACTCGGCGAAATACCAGAAGACTGCCAAGGCGCATAGCGAACTGTCCGACATCGTCGACAAGTACCGCGAGTATAAGGACCTCGCCCGCGGAATCGCGGAAAGCAAGGCCGTCCTCGCCGACGAAAAAGATCCCGACATGCGCGCCTACGCGCAGGAAGAACTCACGCAACTGGAAGCCCGCGTCACCCAGGTCGAAGCCGATCTGAAGGTTCTTCTCATCCCCAAAGATCCCAACGACGAGAAAGACATCATCCTCGAAATCCGTGCCGGCACGGGCGGCGACGAAGCCACTCTGTTCGCCGACGAGATGTTCCGCATGTACTCCCGCTACGCCGAAACGCAAGGCTGGAAGGTGGAAGTGCTTTCGACTTCGGAATCTTCGGTCGGCGGCCTGAAAGAAGTCATCGCCATCATCGAAGGCAAGCGCGTCTTCTCGCAGTTGAAATATGAAAGCGGCGTGCACCGCGTGCAGCGCGTGCCCGCAACCGAGCAGCAGGGCCGCGTGCACACGTCCGCGGTCACCGTTGCCGTGCTCCCCGAAGCCGAAGACGTCGACATCAAGATCGAAGCCAAGGACCTGCGCATCGACACGTTCTGCTCGTCTGGTCCCGGCGGACAATCGGTGAACACGACGTACTCCGCCGTCCGCATTACGCACATTCCGACCAACACGGTGGTCAGCTGCCAGGACGAAAAATCCCAGATCAAGAATCGCGAAAAAGGCATGCGTGTCCTGCGTTCGCGCCTCTACGAACTCGAAATGCAGAAGCAGCAGGAAGCCTTGGCGAAAGAACGCAAAGCCATGGTCGGATCCGGCGACCGCAGCGAAAAGATCCGGACCTACAACTTCCCGCAAAACCGAGTCACCGACCACCGCATCGGCCTAACTATCCACCAACTCACCGAAGTGATGGACGGCAAGCTCCAGCCCATAGTCGACGCGCTCAGCGCGCACTACCAGGCGGAGAAGCTAAAGAGCGAAGCTACCACGGTAGCGTGAAGCAAGATTTACGTAGGGACAGCCGCCCTCGGCTGTCCAGCCGAGCCTAGCTCGGCTCGCTCTCTGCACTCCGTGCAGATCACTCTCACCAAACACCCTGTCATCCGGAGCGAAGCGAAGGACCCATGCATTCTTCACTCACACCAGGCACACAAATTCTCCGCTGCGCTCAGAGACAATCAATGATTAAGAACTGTTTTCTCTGTGCCTCTGTGTCTCTGTGGTGAAATAGGGGTGGTGGAATAGGCTAGACATGCCCCTGCGCGAGGCCCTTCAATCCGCCGTGGCCCGGCTCACCGACGAGCACGTTCCCTCGCCGCGTCTGAACGCCGAAACTCTCCTGATGTTCACCCTCAACTGCGACCGCGCCCACCTGTTCGCCCATCCCGAGCGCGAACTCACCGCCGAAGAGCAATCCCGCTACGACGAAGCCTTGACCCAGCGCGCCAAGGGCGTCCCCGCGCAATACATCACCGGCCACCAGGAATTCTGGGGGCTCGACCTGATCGTGTCGCCGGCGGTCCTCATCCCGCGCCCCGAGACCGAGCATCTGATCGAAACCGTTCTCCCCCTTGCCAAGCCAATGAAGGCTCCCAAGATCGCCGACGTCGGCACCGGCTCAGGCGCGATCGCGCTCGCCCTCGCCAAGGAACTTCCCAACGCCGAGATCCACGCGACCGACAACTCGCCCGCAGCTTTGGAGATCGCCGAAGCCAACGCGGCCCGCCTGCAACTGGAATTTCGCTCTCCCAACCGGCACAATCCGGAGCGCCGCATTTTCTTCCACGACACCGACCTGCTTAATGGGCTCGACGCCGAAGACTTTGATTTCGTCGTTTCCAATCCCCCCTATGTGGGCCTGTCCGAGGAAGACGAAGTGCAACTCGAAGTGCGCAAGTTCGAGCCGCGCACTGCTGTGTTCGCCGGCGCCACTGGCCTCGAGGTAATCGAAAAGCTCATCCCTCCCGCCCACGCCGCTCTGAAGCCCGGCGGCTATCTCATCATGGAAATCAGCGGCACCATTGCCGAAGGCGTGCGCGCGCTCCTCGCCGGCTGGCAAGACATAACTATTTCAAACGATCTGCAAGGCATTCCCCGAATTGCATCCGCCCGCAAGCCGCAGGCCTAAACTAAATTCATCCCCGTGCAACTCCGCTGAATCTGTAAACGAGTACGCCATCCTTCGAAGTGTGTCCCATGCAATTCAAGCCGTTTCTGCTCGATGCCTGGCTCGATCAATACGAACACAGCCTTGAATTCAATCTCGCCGCCAGCACCGGCCCGACCTGGACCGTGAACGACGTCCTGGCTCTTGCCGACGAAGAAACCCGCCATCGTTTTCTGAACCACAAGCTGGTGTACGGCCATCCCGCGGGCGAAGACAGCCTGCGCGCAGCGATCGCTGAAATGGAAGGTGTCAGCGCGGACGCTGTGCAGATCGTTACCGGCGCCTCCGAAGCCCTGGTCGCCCTGATGTGGCTCGCCGCCGAACCGGGCGCGAATGTCATCCTTCCGCTGCCCGGCTTCACGACGTTTTCGGCGCTGCCCGAGTCCCTCGGCCTCGAAACCCGCTTCTACCGCGTGCGCCGTGAAAATGGCTTCCGCATCGACGTGGATCAGATCAAGCGCCTGGCTGACTCGAAAACCAAGTTGATCCTCGTCAACTGCCCGCACAATCCGACAGGCGCAACCATCAGCGACGCCGATATGGAAACCCTGCATGCATTCACGGCTGAGCGCGGCATCCAGCTGATCAGCGACCAGGTCTATCACCCCATCTATCACGGCCAACGAACGAAAACGGCAGCCCGCCTGCCGCACGCTACCGTCATCAGCGATCTGTCGAAAGCATTCTCGATCGCGGGGGTGCGCACCGGGTGGATGATCGAGCATGACGCGAAGCGCCGCCAGCAGTATTGGACCGCGCGCGCCTATTTCTCCGTGTGCAACAGCACCACCGGAGAAATTCTCTCCGAGATCGCCATCCGCAAGCGCGATGTCGTGCTCGGCAAGGCGCAACGGGCCGCGACCGCCAACCTGAAGACGCTGGACGCCTTCATGAAAGAGCACGCCGACGTGCTGGGCTGGATATCCCCGCCGGGCGGAATGACAGCCTTCCCGTGGCTGGTCAGCGGCGAAGACGCGCGCCCCTTCTGCCAGACCGCCGCCGATCGCGGCATCCTGCTTGCCCCGGGCGACTGCTTCGACGTCCCATCGCATTTCCGCTTGGGCTTCGCGGCCGCAGGAGATGATTTCCCTAGAGCGCTGGAGCGGCTGGGGGACTTAGTGAAGACTTGGTCGCCGAAGCTGACTACGGCATAAGCCTTTGCCGCGGACTCGACGCCACAAAGTTCGTAGGCGAGATTGAAAGGTTTTTCCGAGACATGCAGCCAGCCACGTCATCTACTATCCACCCTCGTAGACCCGCATAAATACTGCCATCCCCGCTCTTACTCCCTAAAGCTTACTCTTCCCTTACTCACATACTGCAGTTACACTAATGGGCCGATAGTCTCCCCCCATGGAGCAATATCTTGCGAACAATTCTGACTTTTCTCCTGATTACAGCCTCTACTCTCACGTTCGCTCAGACGGTGGTCGAAGGCACAGTGCGTGACGCGATGAGCAAGCCGGTGTCCGGCGCCGCCGTTCACTTGCAGCGCGAGAATGCCAGCGACGTGCAATCTTCGTCCACCGGAGCAGATGGCATGTTTCACTTCAACGCAGTCGAAGCCGGCCTCTACACACTGAAGGTGGATGCTTCCAGCTTCTATCCCGCGGAGCATCGTTTCGTGCTGCGTGCGCGCCAGCCATTGTCTCTGACGATCGATCTTCAGAAAAAGGAAACTGTTCAGCAGCAGGTGGAAGTGCGCTCCACTTACCAGACCATCGATCCTGAGAAGACCGGCAGCTCTTACACCTTCACGCACAGCGATCTGGAAGGTCTGCCCGGCCCGATCGCCGACAGCACGAATGACCTGGTCAACAATCTGATGCCCGGCGCCAGCGACAGTCACGATAACTTTCTCGCCGTGCGCGGCACGGAGTTCTCGCTGCACGAGTTCATCAACGGCGTCTCGTTTCTCGACAACACGCAGCCGCAGTTTTCGCCCGGCGTCAGCCCGCAGATTTTCGAAACCGTCGATCTAATGACCGGCGGCTTCCCGGCCGAATATGGCAATCGCTTTGGTGGCGTGCTCGACATCACCACCCGCTCAGGCGCCAACATGGCGGGGCATGGCGACGTGAATTTTCGGGGCGCCACGCTCGACAACTACGACCTCAACGCCGACTACGGCGGACAGACCGGCAACCTGGGCTACTACTTCTTCGTCGACGGATTCGCGTCGGGCCGCTATCTCGATCCGCCCGAACCCAAGGAGCTTTACGACTTCGGCAAAGGCTCGCGCGCGACCGCGCAGTTCGACTACCGCGTGGGAACCAAGGACACCTTCAAGCTCCTCCTGATGGGCGGCGGCGCCAATTTCCAGCAGCCCAACATCACCGAAGATCAGGAAGCGGGACGCGATGCTCAGCGCCACCTACGCCAGCAGACCGCCATCCTGAGCTGGCATCACACCTTCTCGCCCGAGACCCTGCTCTCGACCTCGCTTTACGAACGAGTCGGATCCGATCGGGTGTTGCCGACGACCGATCCGGACACACCGCTGTCTTCCGCATCCCGCGCGCCGCTCACGCTCGGCATCAAGAGCGATCTTTCGCATGTGTGGCGCGGTCACGTCATCCGGGCCGGAGTTGACCTGGTTCGCCTGCGGGAACTCGAGAGTTTCTCGTTCGACAGCCGCGGCGATCCGGATGTCTTTCCAAACTTCAGCGGCGGCCTGCATGGCGGTCAGGCCAGCATTTACCTGCAGGATCACTTCTCGCCCGTGCGCAACCTGTGGATCGATCTGGGCGCCCGCTACGACTACTTCGACCTGGTCACCACCGCGGCCCAGGTAAGCCCCCGGGTCGGCCTCGCTTATCATTTCAATCGCACCAAGTCCGTGCTGCACGCCGCCTACAACCGCTATTTCTCGCCGCCGCCCATCGAGTACTCCCTGCTCGCCAGTTTCATCGGGAACAACGCCGCCGATCCCGGCCAGCGCGTCGGCAACGTGCGCGCCTACCGCCAGCACTACTACGAGGTTGGCTGGTCACAGGAATTGCACCCGCGCGTGAGCCTCGAGCTGAACGCCTACCTGCACACCGGTCGTGACTCCTTCGAAAACCACGAGATTTCGATCAGCCGCATCTTCGTACCCATCAACTTCCATGCCGCCCGTTCCAGCGGGGCCGAACTGGTCCTCAACATGAAGCAGCTTGAGCACCTCGGCATCACCGGGCGCTTTCAGTACGCGCTCTCCCGCACATATTTCTACGGCCCCATCACGGGAGGCTTCGCCGGCGACGAACCGCTAGTCGCGGGCGAGCGCATCGTCCCCGCTTTTGACCAGACGCACACCGGAACCGCGCAGCTCTTCTATCACAATCGCTGGCGGGGCTTCTGGGGCGGCAGCGCGTTGCGCTATGGCAGCGGAACCATCGTCGAGAACGGGCCGCGCCTGCCCCAGCATTTCACCTGCGATCTGGCCACCGGCCTGACCGTGTGGAACGCCGAGCCGCGCCGGCTCGATTTCGAATTCAATGTCACCAACGTCTCCAACAGCGTCTATCAGATTGCCAAAGAGAGTGAGGAAATCCCCATCCAGTACGCTCCCTCGCGCACGGTCGGTGGAGCGTTGAAGTTTCATTTCTGAAAGGGTTGGTCGTCACAAGGCTGGTGGGGCGTTTCGAGAGGGTGTCGACTTCGTTCGGCTAACGCTTGGCCTGCCTCAAAAATCACAAGGGATAACTTGCCTTCCGCTCTACCGCTTGACCGCGGCTGGCAGGACCTCTTCCACGTCCACCCAATTCGTCGGATACTTCCCCGTGTAACAGGCGGTGCAGTAATCGGTCTTCTCGCCCTCGCCGCAAGCCTTCTTCAAACCCTCGAGCGACAGGTAAGCCAGCGAGTCCGCGCCGATATATTCACGGATTTCTTCGATCGACTTGTTGGCCGCAATCAGCTGGTTCTTGGAAGGAGTGTCTACCCCATAGAAACAGGGCGAAATGGTCGGCGGACATGATATGCGCATGTGCACTTCGGACGCCCCCGCATTGCGCACCATGCGGACAATCTTCTTGCTGGTTGTCCCGCGCACGATCGAGTCATCGATCAGCACCACGCGCTTGCCTTCCAGCAGCGAGCGCACCGGGTTCAGCTTCAGCCGCACGCCGAAGTCGCGTACCGTCTGCTTGGGCTCGATGAACGTCCGCCCTACATAGTGATTGCGGATCAAGCCAAACCGGAAGGGAAGTCCGCTCTCCGCCGCATACCCGACCGCGGCCGTCACGCCCGAGTCGGGCACGGGCACAACCACGTCGGCGTCAATGCCCGCCTCGCGCGCCAACTGCCGCCCCAGGTTCTCGCGGCTCTCCTGCACCGACCGCCCAAACACCTGGCTGTCAGGACGCGAAAAGTACACGTGTTCGAAAATGCAGCTCGACTGCGGCCCGGTCGGCGAGTAGAAACGCGAAGTCACGCCCTCGGGACCAACGATCACAAGTTCGCCTGGTTTCACATCCCGCTCGTAGACCGCGCCAATCAAATCAAACGCGCAAGTCTCCGACGCAAACACGATCGTGTCCTTGCGCACACCTTCCGCCGCCGGAATGCGGCCCATCGCCAGCGGCCGAAACCCACGCGGATCGCGCGCCGCAAACACCCGGTCGGCACTCACCATGACCAGCGAGAACGCACCCTCTACCCGCCGCAGCGCATCGGCCATCGCCTCAGGCAGGGTATGCTCACGCGACATCGCGATCAGATGAACGATGACTTCCGTATCGCTGGTCGTCTGAAAAATCGATCCCTGCGCTTCCAGCCGCGACCGGATCTCCTGCGCATTGACCAGGTTTCCATTGTGCGCAACCGCGATCGATCCCTTGTTCGACTGCACGAGAATCGGCTGCGCATTCAGCAGTGCCGAGTCCCCGGCGGTCGAATAGCGTGTATGCCCGATAGCCAGCGTCCCCCGCAGCTTGGCCAATACATCCTCGACAAAAATATCCGCCACCAGCCCCATGGCCTTGTGCGCATGCAGAGTCATCCCATCAGAGCTGACGATCCCAGCCGACTCCTGCCCGCGATGCTGCAAGGCATGGAGCCCGAGGTAAGCCAGCTTCTCCGCCTCGGGATGCGCATAGATGGCCACCACCCCGCACTCTTCGTGAAATTTGTCGAAAGCAGCCATTAAAACCCAGCCTTTAGCATTTAGCCGTTAGCTCTTAGCTCCAACACCGCCCACGTAGGGACAGCCGCCTCGGCTGTCCGTCGGGGCGCCAGCCCGGCAATTTTTTCACCGCGTCCTCTACGGCACTTCTCCGCGCCTTTAAGGTTTTCTTAGTGCCCTTCGCGCCCGACTTCGCGCTCTTCGCGGTTAAAAGCTTTTCAATCTGAAATAAGGACTAGTCCGCCGCCACCGCCTCTGGCTCGGTTCGCAGAGCATTTTCCAGTGCCGCTTCGTACGCCTCGCTCAACTCATCCACCGAAGCCGAAATCACCGTCCGCCCATCCAACTGAATCTCCACCCGCCCGGGCATCGTCTCGCCCAGCACTTCAACGCGAAGCCCGTGTTTCCCGGCTACTTGTTGGATTCCCGCCAGCCGCCCAGGGTCGCACGCAAGTATCACGCGGCTCGCATCCTCGCCAAACAGCACAAATTCCGCCGGCAGCCCATTCGACGCGATATCGACCCGCAGCCCGATTCCCTTGGGAAACGCCTGCTCCGCCAGCGCCACGGCCAGCCCGCCCGAAGAGCAATCGTGCGCCGACTCCACCAGTCCGGTCTGGATCATCTCAATCAGGCCCTTCTGCAGCGCCGCTTCCTTCTCCAGATCCAGTTCCGGCGGATATCCCCACACCGCTCCCAGAATTTCCTTCGCGTACTCCGACGACCCAAATTCCAATTCTGCATCGGTGATATCGCCCGGCTCACTCCCGCGCAATAGCACAATCGTGCGTCCCGGCTCGCGGAATTCCATCTTCGCCGTTTTGTGTACGTCCTCGAGAATGCCGACAATGCCCAGTACCGGCGTTGGATAAATGCCTTCGCCCAATGTCTCGTTGTAGAAACTGACGTTGCCGCCAGTGATGGGAACCTCCAGTTCCTCGCACGCCTTGGTGATCCCATCCACCACCTGCGAGAACTGCCACATGATGTGCCGCTTCTCGGGATTTCCGAAGTTGAGGCAATTGGTCGCGCCAATCGGCGTCGCCCCCGAGCAAGCCACATTGCGGCAGGCCTCCGCCACCGCATGCATCGCACCCAACCGTGGATCGAGATAGCACCAACGCCCGTTTCCATCCAAGGCCATCGCCAGCCCGCGCTGCGAGCCCTTGATGCGAATCACGCCCGAATCCCCCGCGCCCGGTCCCTCAACAGTATTGGTCTGCACCATATGGTCATACTGCTGCCACACCCAGCGCTTCCCGCAGATGTTAGGACTGGCCAGCAACCGCTTGAATTCTGGGGTGCGGTCTTCGTCATGGGTTGAGGGTTGAAAGGGGTTTGGGCTTGAGGTTTGAAAGGGCACGGCTTCAGCCGTGCCGATGAAGGATGCTTTTGCTGGGGGCTTCAGCCCCTGAGGTTCACTCCGGCCAGCGAACGATATCCGGATGTCCGCCGGCATCTCGCGCTCCACCGGCGGCTCCCAGCGTTCCATGGGCCGCTTGTAGACCGGCGCATCGTCGGTCAGAGCCTCGTTCGGGATCTCCACCACCAACTCCCCATGCTGCCGCACCCGCATCACGTTATCGCGCGTAACATGTCCGACCTCGACCGCATCGAGGCCCCACTTCTCGAATACGCGAAACACTTCCGCCTCGCGACCCTTCTCCGCGACCAGCAGCATGCGTTCCTGCGATTCCGAGAGCATGATCTCGTACGCCGACATCCCGGTCTCGCGCTGCGGCACCCGATCCAACTCAATCTCGAGCCCAACCTTGCCGCGCGCGCCCATTTCGCAAGTCGAACAGGTCAGGCCCGCAGCCCCCATGTCCTGGATCCCGACCACCGCGCCTGTCTGCATCGCTTCCAGACATGCCTCGAGCAAAAGCTTCTCCAGAAACGGATCCCCCACCTGCACGTTCGGCCGCTTCGCTTCCGACGCCTCGCTGAATTCCTCCGAAGCCATGGTCGCCCCGTGAATTCCGTCGCGCCCGGTCTTGGCTCCCACATAAATCACCGGATTCCCTTCGCCCGCCGCCTTCGCATAGAAAATCTGGTCGCGCCGCACTAGTCCCAGCGCAAACGCATTCACCAGCGGATTCCCCGAGTAGCAACGGCTCAAACTGCGTCTCCCCGCCCAGGTTCGGCACCCCAAAACAATTCCCGTAAGAAGCGACCCCGCTGACCACCCCCTCCATGATGGAGTGATTCTTATGAATTTCGGATTGTGCAGGCAATGCCTGTGTAGGGACAGCCGCCCCCGGCTGTCCAGCCGAGCGAAGCTCGGCACCCTGTGTGGAGCGCACACTCCTGTCCGCTGCCTTTACTTTTGACTCTGCAATCGGCCCAAAGCGCAGCGAATCCATCACCGCCACAGGCCGAGCCCCCATCGTGAAAATATCGCGTAGAATCCCGCCCACCCCGGTGGTCGCCCCCTGAAACGGCTCAATAAACGAAGGATGGTTATGCGACTCAATCTTGAACGCGCACGCCCACCCGTCGCCGATGTCGATGATCCCCGCGTTCTCCCCAGGCCCTTGCACCACCAGCTTGCTGCGCGTGGGCAGCCGCTTCAGGTGCACGCGCGACGACTTGTAGGAGCAGTGCTCGCTCCACATCACGCTGAAGATGCCGAGTTCGGTCAGCGTAGGCGCCCGCCCGCCCAGCAACTGCTCGATTTTGGCGTACTCCTCCGGCGTCAAGCCGTGCTCCCGGATAAGCTCCGGAGTAATGGCAGGGTTCTGGGGCTGGGTCATGGGTGGAAACAATATTGTAGAACAGTCGTAGGTTGTTGGTCGTTGGCAAAAAAATCGTGCAGATCCAGGGCGCCGAGGCCTCAGGAACGGTCGCCGCCCTTTCGTTCGGTGTTCAATCACCCGTCAGCGGATCAAAACTCACAAAGATTGTCGTATCGACCTCCATCGGGTGACCCTGATAAATGTACGGTTTGTATCTCCACCTCTTCAGCGCCTTCCGTACTTCAGGCATGAGGTCGGAGTTCCCCTTCACGAATTTTATTTTAGTAACATCCCCGGTTTTGCTGATGACCGCGTGCACCGTCACCCTTGTTCCATGCTCAAGCAGCTTGGTATCGGCTTTGGGCTTTTCGTCGATGCTCGGCGAGATGCGAATGAGATTCGCCTTAGATTCAGGCAACCGCTGCCCGGGAGCTTCACCCGCGGAAGCTAGGACAGTCAAAAGGAGGATACCCGTCAGGAAGCGGAGCATCGCACCAGTCTAGTCGAGCAGACAATGAGCATCGATCAACAACTGATTTTTCTACCGACGACAACCTTCCCTATACTGATCTCCTCATGAAATCCGTCATCGTCGGCACCGCCGGACACATCGATCACGGCAAGACGGCGCTAGTCAAGGCTCTGACCGGCATCGATGCCGACCGCCTCGAGGAAGAGAAGCGGCGCGGCATCACCATCGACATCGGCTTTGCGCACCTCGAACTTCCCGCGCCCGGCGGAGAGACGCTGCGTCTGGGCTTCGTCGATGTCCCGGGCCATGAGCGTTTCGTGCGCAACATGCTGGCGGGCGTGGGCGGCATCGACCTGGTGTTGCTGGTGATCGCCGCCGACGAGGGAATCAAGCCGCAAACCCGCGAGCACTTCGACATCTGTCGACTGCTCGCCGTGCGTCGCGGCATCACGGTGCTCACCAAGTCCGATGCAGTCGATGGCGAGACGCTCGACGTCGTCAGGTTGGAGGTCGAAGAATTCCTGCGCGGGTCGTTTCTTGATCCGGCGAACTCCCCGATCGTCGCGGTGAGTTCGCTCACCGGCGCGGGTCTGCCCGAACTAAAGCAGGCCATCGCGAACGTTGCCCAGGAAGTGCCTGCGAAGGATTCGCACTCGCTGGCGCGCCTTCCCATCGATCGCGTGTTCACGATGAAGGGCTTCGGCACCGTGGTGACGGGGACACTGGTCGCGGGTACCATCCGTAAGGAAGACGAGCTCGAAGTCTTTCCAACCGGACAGCGGCTTCGCGTACGAGGAGTGCAAGTTCACGGTTCATCCGCCGACCAGGCAATCGCAGGCCAGCGAACTGCTCTGAACCTGGCGGGCGTCGCCACCGAGGACCTGTCTCGCGGAATGACGCTGGCGCCGGGCGACACTTTCCAGCCGACGACACGAATTGACGTGCTGCTGTCCCTGTTACCCGCGACGAAACTATTGAAAGATGCCTCCCGCGTCCACTTTCACGCCTACACGATGGAGACCATCGCCGAAGTGCGGCTGCTCGAAACAAAACAGCTGAAACCTGGAGAAGAATGCTACGCGCAACTTCGATTAGTGGCTCCCACTTTGCTTTTGCCCGGAGACCGCTTCATCGTGCGCCAGTTTTCGCCGGTTGTGACGATTGGGGGCGGCCGGGTTCTGGACGCAGCGCCTGTCAGACGGAACCTCAAAATCGACGAATCCCTCAGGGCTCTGGCGAGTGCAGACCGCGCGGAGATTCTCCGAACTCGAATATGGCGCAATTATCACGATGGCACCTGGCTAGAGCAGCTTGTGTCGGAAACCGGTTGGACGAAGGGTGAGATCAAGTTCCATCTGGCCAACGCAGTGACGGAGGGCCAGGTCATCGCTGTTGGAGATGTGTTCTTGCCCGCGCAGGCTTGGGAGGTTTTGAAGGCCCAAATCGTTCCGACGCTCGTGGACTTTCACGACAAGAACCGTTTGGTCGAGGGGATCAGCAAGCAGGAATTGCAAGTTTCAAGCGACGCAAGTGTTGATGTCGTGTTTGACGAGATTCTGCGGCAACTCGCCCTTGAGAAGAAGGTCGAACTCGCCGGCGACCTTGTTCGCCTCCCCGGCCGCGGCGTCGTCCTGAAAGACGAAGAAGCCGAATCGAAGAAAATCATCGAGCAAGCCTTCGCCACGGCCGGACTGCAGGTCCCTGCACTCTACACTGTGCTCGCCGGCCTCAAAGTCGACAAGGCGCGCGCCCAGAAGATCGTCACGCTGCTCTTGCGCGACAAGGTGCTGGTGAAGATTTCTGAGGATTTGGTGTTTCACCAATCGGCGCTAGCGAACCTACGCGGGCAGATCGCGGCATTGAAGTCGAAGTCCGCCTCCGGAGAGGCCAAGATCGACGTTGGCAACTTTAAGGAAATGACCGGTGTTAGCCGAAAGTACGCGATTCCGTTGCTGGAGTATCTGGACCGAGAACGGGTGACGCGACGCGTCGGGGATAAGCGAGTGATTCTGTAGTTGCGGGAAATAGCTTTTAGGGGAGGGACCTTGGAAGTAAGATTGGTCCACACTTATCAAGATTACTTGGATAGCATCCACGCCACGTCTCAACCATTGTGGGCAAGGGTCGCATTGGCCATGCTGCTTGTCATTACATTCGTGGTGGGTGTGTTCCTGATTCGGCGCGATCTTCCTGAAGTAGGATGGCCCTGGGTGATTTTTGCGATCGGGATAGGACTCAGTGCGTACACAATCCCGCGCTATCTCGCCCAGCGCAGGTACAAGCGTATGGATGGCTCGGAGGTGGTTTGGAACTTTGAGGACACAGGAACAACGACAACCTCTTCGAAGGGAAAAGCAGAACTCCGCTGGACCGTATATTCAAAGTACAAAGAGACATCGGAGCTATTCGTCTTGTTTTTCGAAGCAGGCAATTGCGCCTTTATTCCCAAGAGAGTCTTGTCGCAGGATCGGATTGTTGAACTGCGGCAGGTATTGCAGGGGCATATTCGAAAGGGTGAACACCATGACTCGGTGTGACAGCTCAATGATGCGACTCCTCCCAGTTGTGCTCGGCTCGCTGTTGCTGGCGCCTGGGGTTGCTGCTCAGGGTTCTACGGACTCGACTGCCAAACTATTGCGCGTCATTGTCGCCGGCCTCGTCCACGGCCACGCCGCGGGATTCTTTGAGCACTATCAGAAGCGGCCAGATCTGGAGATTGTCGGCATCGTCGAGCCGAGCCGGGAACTGTTCGAGCAGTACGCGAAGAAGTTCAATTTGGATAGCAAGCTCTATTATTCCGATCTCGACGAGGCGATTCAGCGAACGCACCCGGATGCGGTACTCGGGTACACCAGCACGTACGACCATCGGCGAGTGATAGAAATCGCTGCGCGTCACCACGTAGCCGTGATGGTGGAAAAGCCACTGGCGGTAAGCATCGAGGATGCGCACGCGATTCAAAAGGCGGCGCGGGCGGCAAAGATTCCGGTGCTGGTGAATTATGAGACCACCTGGTATCGCAGCAATCATGCGGCCTACGACCTGGTGCACGATGGGTCGCTCGGCGAGGTGCGCCGGATCGTGGTGCACGATGGCCATGCCGGGCCCAAGGAGATCGGTGTGCCGCCCGAATTTTTTGCGTGGCTCACCGATCCGAAGCTGGATGGCGCGGGCGCCCTGTTTGATTTTGGCTGCTATGGCGCGGATCTCGCGACCTGGCTCATGGAGGGGCGCCGGCCCGATAGCGTAACCGCGGTGGTGCAGCAGATCAAGCCGGAGATCTATCCGCACGTCGACGATGAAGCCACCGTGGTGCTGACCTATCCCAAGGCGGTGGCGATCATTCAGGCCTCGTGGAATTGGCCGTTCGACCGCAAAGACATGGAAGTTTATGGACAACGCGGTCAGGTATTCACAGTGAAGCGCGACGATCTGCGAGTACGGATCGCTGGCGACGAGAGAATGGTGCCCGGAAAGTCGATTGCGCCGCCGTATGACGACCCGATCTCCGAACTGCGCGCTGTCGTGTTGGACGGCGCAATGCCCGACGCGCCGACGTCGCTGGAGACCAACGTGATTGTGGTCGAGATTCTGGATGCTGCGCGACGGTCGGCACTGAGTGGCAGCACGCTGCGGTTGCAGAAGTAATTCGGAGCAGCATGCTTTCTGTGACTCCATCACGGACAGAACATCATCCAAAAACGACAGGAGGAGAGCATGGCACGCATCTCCGGCGCTGATCCGTCGCGACAGAGTTCTTTCAGCGGGCTGTTTACCCGCATCGTCTATGCGCTCACAAAGCGCAAGCTTGGGCGAGTCGTCATGCCTGTACAGGTGACGGCGCATCACCCGGCGATTCTCTGGGGATACGGGCAGATGGAGCAGTCACTGCTCTCCAGCCATCGCTTGGACGCCGCGCTCAAAGAACTCGCAACGCTACGCGTGGCCACGCTCGTCGGGTGTCCGTTTTGAATCGACATCGGGTCTGCCGGGGGCAGACAGAATGGCATCTCGCAGGAGAAGCTGGAGAACCTGCACGACTATGCGGGCAGCAGCGTTTTCTCGGAGACAGAAAGGTTGGTGCTCGACTATGCGGATGCTATGACCCAAACCCCGGTGGAAGTTCCCGACACTCTCTTCCGCAAACTGCAGGCGAAACTTAACGAGGCACAACTCGTAGAACTCACCGCCAACATTGCCTGGGAAAATTATCGGGCGCGATTCAATCACGCGTTCGGTCTCGAGGCCGAGGGCTTCAGCGAAGGGACGTTCTGCGCGATGCCAGTGGGAGCGAACAAAAACCGTTAACCGCAGAGGACACTGAGGAACACAGGTTTAGACAGGCCGCACCGGGTACGTCCATGACACGCCGTACCGAGCGGTTGTGATTAAATTTCTCCTTCCATGAGACCCCTCGAACTTTCCGACCACGAATTCCGCCGCCTTGCCGATGAAGTAGTGAATCTTTCCGCCGAGTATTTCGCCACGCTCGACGCGCGCTCGACGTTCCCGGACATCAGCGGGCAGGAAGCCGAGCAGATGTTCGCTCTCGATCTGCCCGAACGCGGCATGGGACCCCAGGCTCTGGCTGCGCTGCGCGATGTGATGGACAAAGCGCGCGTGCAGAACGGTCGCTTCTTCGGCTACGTGCAGGGGCCCGGCGAGCCAGTGGGCGCGCTCGGCGACCTGTTCGCCTCCGTGCTCAACCAGAACATGACGGCGTGGCGCTCTTCTCCCTCCGGCATCACCATCGAGCGCACGGTCGTGCGCTGGCTGGCCGAATCGGTCGGGTGCAAGGGCTTCTATGGAACGCTCACAGGCGGCGGATCGCCAGCCAATCTGATGGGCCTCGCCATGGCCCGCGAAGCAAAAACTCCCGGCAACGAGCGCGGCTTGTGGAACGCGAAGGCCGGCGTCATCTACGCGTCCGAGCAGGTTCACATGGCAGTACCGAAGGCGGTGGCCATGCTGGGCATCGGCCGCGATCACCTGCGCTACATCGCTTGCGATGAAGCGTACCGCATGCGTCCGTCAGAACTGGAGCGTGCGATCCGCGAAGACAAAGCCCAGGGGAAAACTCCGATTGCCGTTGTCGCTTCAGCGGGTACGGTGAACACGGGTGCGATCGATCCACTGCGTGAACTCGGTGACATTGCCCGTGCACACGGTCTCTGGCTTCACGTGGACGGCGCTTACGGCGCGCTCGCCGCCATCGCCGCCCCTGAAAAATTTGACGGCCTCGCGCAGGTGGATTCGCTCTCGCTCGATCCGCACAAGTGGCTCTACCAGCCGCTCGATTGCGGCTGCCTGCTGTATCGCGACATCGACAACGCCCGCAAGACCTTCATGTACACAGGTTCCTATGCGAAACAGCTCAGCTCCGACCCGATCGAAGGCTTCGCCTTCTTCGAAGAGTCGATGGAGCTGTCACGGCGCTGCCGCGCATTGAAGCTGTGGCTTTCGTTGCGCTATCACGGCCTGGCCAGCTTTCGCGCTGCCATCCAACGCGATCTCGATCACGCGCAGCATCTGGCGCGATTCGTCGACCACACACCGCTTCTGGAACGGCTGGCTCCGGTGGAGCTGAGCGCGGTCTGCTTCCGGCACCTGGTGCGGGAGAACGCGTCCGACGATGAACGCAACGCCTTCAACCTCGCGCTGCTCAAGCGCATCCTCCGTCGAGGCAAGGTCTACATGTCGAATGCCGAATTGAAGGGCAAATTCTGCCTGCGCGTGTGCATCGTGAATCATCTGACCAAAGACTCGGACATCGACGCGATTGTGCCCGAGGTGCTAAACACGGCGCGGGAGCTACACGCCTGATTCAAGGCGGACGACCCGGCGCGCCATGAATTCCGCCTCCGTGCGTCCGATATAATACGCGGCAGCGTTGTTTCCGTCCTCGCCAACCGGGCTGGAGTTTCCACCGAAATGCTTCGCATCCGCGCCGCCACCGTCGAAGATGTGCCGCTGCTGAAGCAAATGATCGTGGAACTTGCGACCTTCGAAAAACTTGTTGAGTACGTCACCGTGACCGAGGAGATGCTCCAGCGCGATGGCTTCGGCCCCTCCCCGCGCTTTCGAACCCTGCTGCCCGAGTGGGACGGCAAACTGGCCGGTTACGCGATTTTCTTCCCCTTCTACAGCAGCTTCCAGGGTCCGGGATTGTTTCTCGAAGACATCTACGTGCGCAAGGAATTTCGCGGCAAGGGAATTGGCAAACTCCTGATGGAAGCAGTGGCCGCAATCGCGGTGCAGGATGGCTGTGGGGCGGTGCGCTGGGAAGTGCTCGACTGGAACCAGCCGGCCATCGACTTCTATCAAAAGCTGGGCGCGGAGTTCTACGATGATTGGCGGGAAGTCATTCTCGAGGGTGACGCCTTGCGCCGCCTGGCCGCCGGTGCCACTCCATGACCGCCGTTCGCATTATCGGCGCCGGACTTGCCGGGTCAGAAGCAGCCTGGCAGTGCGCGCGCCGCGGCGTCGCAGTCGAGTTATGCGAGATGCGACCGGTACGCTCCACGCCCGCGCATCGAACAGCGGAGTTCGCCGAACTTGTGTGCTCGAACTCGCTGAAGTCCGACAGCGAGAACACCGCTCCCTGGCTGTTGAAAGAAGAGATGCGCCGCGCCGGGTCATTACTCCTCGAAATCGCCCGGGCCTGCGCGGTGCCGGCAGGTCATGCGCTCGCGGTGGATCGCACGGCATTTTCCGCAAGAGTGACCGAGGCCTTGTCGCGCGAGCCGCTCATTACTGTTCGGCGCGAGGAAGTCGCGGCCGTCGATGCCAGCCAGATCACCGTCATTGCCACAGGACCTTTGACTTCAGATTCTCTGGCTGCCGAGATTGGGCGGCTCAGCGAGACGGCGAACGATTCCGACATTTCGCGGACCGGGGCGCCCGCGCCACACAGGCTTTATTTCTACGATTCAATCAGTCCCATCGTCGAGGCCGACTCGATCGACATGTCGAAGGTGTATCTGGCCGCCCGTTACGATAAAGGGACGGCTGACTACATCAACTGTCCAATGTCGAAGCAGGACTACGACCGCTTCTGCGACGCGCTGCTATCGGCCGAGTCCGTTGAAGAGCGCGACTGGGAAAAGCTCAACTACTTCGAAGGCTGTCTCCCCATTGAAGAAATTGCGCGCCGCGGACGCGAAACCCTGCGCTTCGGTCCGATGAAGCCGGTGGGTCTGCGCGATCCGCGCACCGGGATACAACCTCATGCGGTCGTGCAACTGCGCCAGGAAAATCTGCGCGCCGACTCGTACAACCTCGTCGGCTTCCAGAATCATTTGAAGTATGCCGATCAGGCGCGCGTGCTGCGTTTGATTCCCGGGCTCGAAAACGCCCGCTTCCTGCGCTTCGGCCAGATCCATCGCAACACTTACATCAACGGTCCCACGCTCTTGCGCACAACCCTGCAGATGAAAGCGCATCCCAGGATTTTGTTTGCCGGACAGATTTGCGGAGTCGAAGGCTACGTCGAGTCAATCGCAACCGGCCTCATGGCAGGAGTACACGCCGCCGCTCTCGCTGCCGGCGCCGAACCCGTTGCGCCCCCACGCGCTTCCGCCTTTGGCTCTTTAATGCACTACGTCACGCAAGCCGATCCGCGCAACTTCCAGCCCGCAAATATCACCTTCGATTTATTGCCGGCGCTGGAGAAGCGGGTTCGCGACCGCAAAGAGCGCCACCGCCTGCAGTGCGAGGCCGCTTTGCGCGATTTCAACGCCTGGCTGGAGCAAGTCGGCGCGGTCGCTGCTTGGACCTGAAGTCTGACCTCATCTCAACACGCGCCGCAGAGGAAGCCCTTTAGAACTTCGGGCATGCACCCGCTCTGGGGACGGCGATCCACCCCTTGCACTCGATTGCCATCCCGCTAAAACCCCTCTGGACTTGGGGATGGCCGCTCGTCCACAGACGGTGAACAAAGTCCGCGCGCCTTCCGTATCTAGCAGCAGGGACGCTCTCGGCAGCCACCGCCCCGCTGGCTTTCGGACGCTGGCAACCGTCAGCCCAATCTCCGACTAACTGGCGCCGGAGTTTCCCGTCCAATAAAGCAATGGTTCTCCGCGATCTCATCGGCGACGTCTTCCGCACGCTCTGGTCCCACAAGCTGCGTACATTCCTGACCATGTTCGGAATCGCCTGGGGCATTGTGTCGATCGTGCTCATGGTGGCGGCTGGCGAAGGATTGCGCGTGGGCCAAGCCAAGGTCGCCGAAACCCTGGGCAAAGACGTGATGATTGTCTTCCACGGCCGCACCAGCCTGCAGGCCGGCGGACAGCGCGCCGGGCGACCCGTTCGCTGGAGCGACGAGGACCTGCCCTATCTTCAGCAGAATGCCACCGAGTGCCAATACATTCTGCCCGAACTCGAGCAGGACACGGTGCGCACGCATAGCGCGTTCAACAACGCGGCATTCCTGGTCACCGGATCCCTGCCCGCCTTCGGCTGGGTACGGACGCTGAATCCGGGCGAAGGCCGCTTCTATAACGAGAGCGACGAAAAAGAAGAACGACGAGTGGCCTTCCTCGGCACCGACGCCGCCAGGCAATTGTTCCCCAGCGGTGGAGCCGTCGGTCAGACCATCCATCTCAACGATTTTCCCTACACCGTGATCGGCGTCATGGAAAAGAAAAAGCAAGACTCGAGTTACGACGGCTGGGACGTGAACAAGGTTTTCATCCCGTTTGCCACCATGCAGCGTGACTTTCCCGCGAAGCCGCCCTCCACCGCGCATGAAGTCGACCAGCTGCTCGTGACGCCGCGCTCGGTCGATGTACACGACGTCTGCAAATATCAGATCCGCCGCGCCCTCGGACATCTCCACAACTTCGACCCCAATGACAAGGAAGCCTGCCCGGTGTGGGACACAGTCCAGGAAGCCAAAGCCTTCGAGACCATGACCAACGGCATGAAATACTTTCTGGGCGCCGTCGGCCTGGTGACACTGGTACTCGGCGGGCTGGGCGTGATGAACGTCATGCTGGTCGCGGTCCGCGAGCGTACGCGCGAGATCGGCGTGCGCAAAGCGCTGGGCGCGCGCGGCGACGAAATCCTGCGCCAGTTCTTTTTCGAGGCGTTGTTGATCGCGGGCCTCAGCGGCGCCGTGGGCCTGGGCATCGCCTACGGGCTGTGCGCGCTCGTGAACATGTTGCCTATGCCGGAATTCTTTGCGGGCCTGTTGCCTACGTGGGGCACCGGCTTGCTGGCGTGCACGCTGCTGGGAATGATCGCGGTGCTGTCGGCGCTCTACCCGGCACGCCGCGCAGCGTCCATCGACCCCATTGAAGCTCTGCGCTACGAGGCAGGGGGATGAAGCGGTGTTTTATGTCGTTGTTGAATTGCAGACTGAAAATAAATCGAGCTTGCTCACAGCTCATAGCTCGTAGCTCATAGCTCATGTTCACCGAAATCATCTACGAAGCCTGGATCGCGCTAAAGCGCAACCGAACGCGCAGCGCGCTTACCATGCTGGGCATCGTCTGGGGTATCGCGACCGTAACGCTATTGATTGCTTACGGTAACAGCTTTCGTTCGGTCCTTGTAAATGGCTTCAACGCATTTGGCAAAGGCGCGGTGATCTGCTGGCCGCAGCAGACCAGCGAGCAGCCGGGCGGCCAGCGCGCCGGCAAGAAGGTGGTTTTCGAGAAAGAAGATGTCGAACTGATCAAGGAAACGGCTCCGCTCGTCAAACACGTGTGCATGGAGACCGTCCATCGGCCTGGTATCGCCTATGGCGATCGCATGTCGGGAACCGCGCCGGTGCGGGGCGTGTGCCCGGAATACGGCGACATGCGCAACGAAGTTGCGGCCGAGGGCCGCTGGCTCAACTCGTTAGACGAGTTGGAACGCAGGCGCGTGATTTTTCTCGGCAACCGCTTACGCGAGCAGCTCTTCAGCGGACGCCCCGCGGTCGGCGAAACCGTGCTGGTGGCCGGGGTCCCCTTCCAGGTCGTGGGCGTCATGGCGCGCAAGATCCAGCTCAGCAATTATTTTTCCAGCGATGACCAATCTTCCTGGATCCCCTACTCCGCTGCGGGCGACCTCTGGAACACGCGCTACGGATCGGTGCTCGTCTTTGAGCCGATCGCTCCCCAGTTCGAGAAGCGCGCGGAGGCGCAGGTGCTGGCCGCGGTCGCATCCCGCCAGCAGTTCTCGCCTACCGACCCCAAGGCGATCCAGATGTTCGGCCGCGAGGAGTTTCGCCCCATCATCGACGGCCTGACCATCGGCCTGCAGGTCCTGCTGACCTTCATTGGCACGCTCACGCTCGGTATTGGCGGCGTCGGCGTGATGAACATCATGCTGGTATCGGTCGACGAGCGCATCCGAGAAATCGGCCTGCGCCGCGCGCTGGGCGCGCGCAAGCGTCACATCAAACTGCAATTCCTGGCCGAGACCCTCTTGATCATGCTGCTGGGTGGTGCCGTCGGAATTTTGATTTCCTACCTGATTGCGACCGCCGTGGGCACGCTCCCCTTGATGGGCGCGCTGTTTGAAGATGACTCCGGCAAAGCTGACATTCATCTCAAGATTTCGCTGATGACGGTGCTGCTTTCGACGGGAGTGTTGTTGCTGGTCGGAGTCGCGAGTGGCATGGTCCCCGCTTTGCGAGCCTCGAAGCTGGATCCGGTAGAAGCCCTGCGCTACGAGTAAACCTCGTGATTTCCTCAGTGCTTCCCTGTGTCCCGTGTGGTTAAGGTTTTTAGAGGTGGCTCACTTACCGATTACAGAATGTACTGCATTGCCGGAAGACTGCGCGATTGCATCACTGAACAATTAGAGTCAGGTTGACCGTTTGGCTGATGCCACCTCCGGCATCGCCCGTCACTGTGATGGTGTAGCTGCCTTTGGGTGTGCCGCCTGTTGTGCCGCCGCTGCTGCTGCCGCCTCCGCAACTCAAGCTGTAAAATACTAAACCGCCCACGATCACCGCACCCAACACTTGCCGCGGACGTTTCTGGAGAACCACGGCCAGTGCCAACATCACCATGAACCATGCGCCTGCGCCTAGCAGGTGTGATGCGGCAGAGGGACTCGCCGAGGTCACGGTAACCATGATGTTGGACGAACCGCTGCCGGAAAGTGTTATCGAGGTGGGTTGGACAGCGCAGGTTGCCAGCAGTGGCGCGCCCGAGCACGACAGATTCACGGTAGCGGTGGAACTATTCTGCGGGGTCAGCGATAGTTTAAATGTCGCGCTCTGTCCTGCGCTGATGGTCTTCGTGTCCGATGCTGTCGTCATGGTGAATGCGGGAGCGGGGGCACTGACGGTTTGGGTCAAGGTCGTCGACGTGCTGCCCGCAAATTGTGAGTCTCCGCTGTACGTTGCAGTCAACGTGTGAGTGCCCGTGCTTAACGACGACGTAGTCAGAGTCGCCATTCCGGAACTGTCTAACGCCGCGCTGCTCAGAGCAGTGGAGCCATCTTGGAAAACGACGGTGCCAGTGGGAGTGCCGGACGCAGATGCGACCGTGGCTGTGAAAGTAACCAACTGTCCGCTGGTGGAAGGATTCCCCGACGAAGTTAAGGTTGTCGTCGTCGGAGAGTGCGTCGATCCAACGCTCGCCGTGTAATAAGTCCAGGCAAGAACATCCTGAATAGCGGTCTGCACTCCGGTGCCACCGGTGAATCCCACGAAGGCCGTTGGACTCCCGACCGTTGTCGGAATGTCGATCGTCCAGCTATCAGTGAAGCTCACCCAGGGGGTCGAGGTATCGATGATCGTCATGGTGAGCGTGGTGCCGTCGTACGTGACATGCACGCTAAAGATCTCGCCGCTGTGCAGGTTGATGCCCGAGGGCGTCAGGTCGGTCGAGGGAACGGTGGGGGACGCACCGTTAGTGAAGAGCCCTGAAGAGTTCTGGCCTTCCGTCGTGTTGTTGGAAAGGTCAAACTTCAAGGCGATGCTGTTCCCAATCCCCGGAACTGATCCCGCCCCATAACCCAGGGCGCCGCCGCTGGCCCCGAGCGAGGTGCCTCCGGCGTTCTGGATGCAGAATGTGATGCCGTCAGCCCGGGCGTAGATCAGCTGCATCGTGAAATCCGTGGTGAAATTCTGCACATTTAACGGCGTGCTGAAGAACGCAGATCCTGCCTGGTTCCGCACCTCACCGGTAAGGCGCAGACTTGTTCCATTCACGGCCGCAGAGCCATTGAGGATGAGACCCGAACCGGTGAACCCACCTCCATAGTTGACGCCCGTACCGGTCCCGATCTGGTAACTTGCGCTTGCCACGGTGCTGTTCCGGAAGCCACTCGCGGTCGCAAGAGCCTGGAGGGTAGTGGTCGCGTTCACGGGTACTGCCCCGCAGACCGGCGAGCTCGTGGTCGGCGTGCTGCCGTCGGTGGTGCAATGAATCGTCGTCCCGGGCGTAGCATCGGAAATATTGACCACCACGGGTCCGGTATAGGCACCGGAGATCAGAGAGAATGCGGGCGTGGCCGCCGCGGGAGTCTGATCGATGATGCCAAAAGCGCTCACGTTTGCCTGGCTGCCGACGTACACTTTCCCATTGGCAACCGTGGGAACACTGAACTTCACGGATCCTCCGGGATAGTCTCGTCCGCCGGGCGCGAGGCTGCTGTGGTACAGAAGCTTTCCCAGGTCCGTGGCATCGTAGGCGTAGAGCATTTGACAACAACTGGATCGGAACGAAGTGTTGTCTAGAATCCAAAGGATTCCGTTCGAGTTGCCGTTCGACGAGATTACGGGGGTTGCCGTGGAAAAAGTGAAAGCCTTGAGGCTGCGCGAGGTCGGCGTGGTCGACAGTAAGCCACTACTGTTGGCATTGAAAGAATACGCCTTGAGGCTTTCGGTACCGGTCCCGTCGCGGCCAGCGCCCCAGTAGAGGTTCCCATTCCAATAGCCTGGCGCGCCCCACAGACCGGCGCTAGCGCCCACGATCTCCTGCACAATTTGCGAGTTTCGGGAGCAACCGCTGCAGTACTGTCCCATATTGTCGCGGTCGAGCAGATAGATGGTGCCGCCTTTGCCTTGTTGAACGAGCAGGTGCGGGTGGGTAGCACCACCCGGTAAATCCGGAAGCAAGAGAACTCCACCCGATCCCAAGTCTACGTCGCCCGCATTTAACGTCCCCTGGTTGTACGGCGTGAACCAGTCCGCAACATTGAATTTGCCCGCGCTCGGTGGAGACAGCTTCACGATGCTGTCTCCGTAGTCGCCGGAGGCATCGCCGTCGTATGTGCCGTTACCGGTGGCAAAGTACAGGTTGCCGTTTGCATCCGAGGCGATGCCATCCCCCGATTGCCAGATCCCTGCGTCGGTTCCGTTGGGAGCCGCATTGAAGACGGCATCCTGGACCAGGGAGCCGGCAGCGTAGGACATGACCCACCCGTGATACGGTGAATTGTCGCAATGCGATGCCCAGCCCAAAACGACGTGACCATGATCGAGGAGCAATCCCGGACGATTCAGTTGGGTAAGAGGATTGAAACTCACCGTGCTGCCGCCATCCCCGGTGCCGTTGACGGTCGCCGCAATCACGACCGGCCCCCCAAATTTCTCGGCCCCCGTGGATGTGTCCAGAGCATGTAAGCGTTGGACTTGGCCGCCGCTTTCGGTGGTTTTCGTCAGGAAATAGATAGTTCCACTATTCGGGTCAATCACGGGCGTGGATGTGATCCCGATTTCAGGTACGAGATCAGTGCAGCGTACCGTGGTGCTGGAAACCGTGGTGACGCCGGCTGCGGGATTGATGAAGCTCTGCTGCCAAAGAATAGCGCCGTTGTCGGCATCGATGGCATACATGCTGTCGTGCTCGGTGGCAACGTAGACCACGTTGTGGGTACCGCCAGCGATCGCAACGTTGGACAGATACAGAGGTTCGGCATAAACGTAGCCGTCGACTGGCACGGTGAACAATTTGCCAAACTGGCTGACGTTGACATTGGAAGGCGTGAGGACAGTCTCCTGGGTATTCTGGCCGGTGCGGGTGTTGTCATACTGGAAGGTGGTGACGTTCACTTGCGCAAACAAGGTCGGCAACCACACCACGCACAGTACCAGAACAGTCGCCCGAACCCAGTGCCATGAGTTTCTCCATTGTGAGTGATCGATGGCTGGAGCGAGAAAATGCGTCTTGCCGACCCTAAGCGCCCGAGGGAGTGGAAGCGTGCGCCGGCGATTAGTCACCGCCCCAGGGGATGGATTATGGCATCAGTGCGGGGTGATATCAATTTGTAAAGATTGCCAAGTCAAGACTGCCCCATCGCTTATCTGAAAGGTCAGCTGCACATCAGCAACGAGGGAGATCCGTATCGGCGAAAGAGCACGTTGCTAGGAATTGCGGGACCTGGCGTTACTTTCCGATGCAGAACCTACTGAAAATCAAGTTGAGGATGTCGTCGTTGGTGGTGGAGCCGGTAATCTCATCCAGCGGCCGCAGCGCGTTGTAGAGATCCATGAGAAGCATTTCGTGTGGGATCTTGTTCTCCACAGCGGTCCGGGCCTCGGCCAGCGCAGCCAGGGAATCGCGCACCAGCCCCTGGTGCCGCACGTTCGTAAGAAAGCCGGCTTCCCGCTGTCCCGCCCAATCGCCGCCCGCAGCATGCAGAATCTGCCCCCGCAATGCCTCGATCCCGTCGCCGGTCAGCGCAGACGTCCGGACCAAAGGCAACTGAGAACTGACGGATGAAAGCGGAGTGCCGGATTCCGCCATATCCGACTTGTTCTCCACCACGATCGCCGTCCGCCCTTGCACTTGCGCCAGCAGGTCGCTGTCTTCCGCAGTCGCCGGCCGCAAAGCATCCAGCACAACCAGCACCAGGTCCGCGTCCGCCAAGGCCTCCATCGACTTCCGTATCCCGATGCTCTCCGCCTCGTCGAGCGCCTTTCGGATGCCCGCGGTATCGACCAGCTTGACCGGGATCCCTCCAATCGCGACCGTCTCGCTCACCAGATCGCGTGTGGTGCCCGGCGTCGCCGTGACGATCGCGCGCTCGCGCTCTACAAGCCGGTTGAACAGGCTCGACTTCCCGACATTTGGCCGCCCGACAATCGCCAGCGTCAGCCCTTCCTGCACGATCTTTCCGTAAGCAAAGCTAGCGACCAGCGTCTCGAGCGGCGAACGAACCGCCGCCATCCGCTCCAGGATCGTAGCGTCCGGGAGAATCGAAACATCGTCTTCGGCAAAATCGATCCCAGCCTCGAGCTCCGCGATCAGCTGCACAAGGTCTGCCTTGATCGGCTTCAGCCGGTGCGAAAGCGCGCCCTCCAGCTGCTGCGCCGCCACCTTCGCCTGAAATAGAGTTTGCGACTCAATCAGATCGCGCACCGCTTCGGCCTGCGTCAGATCGATTCGTCCATTCAGGAACGCGCGCATGGTGAACTCGCCCGGCTCAGCCAGCCGGCCCCCGCGTGCCAGCGCCAATTCGACAACATGCCGCAACACCACCGGCGACCCATGCGCCGAAATTTCGATGATGTCGTCGGTGGTGTAGGAACGAGGCTTCGCGAAGTAAGTGACCACTACTTCGTCAATCCGCCGCCCATGTAGCGCGGGCGCCCCCGCCCGCGAACTTTCGTTGAGCATGGAATGCTGGGCGCCAGCCTCTCCCTCCGGCTCCACGAACTCCCCATACACAGCCCGCCCCGCTTCCAACGGATGCCGCAAGCGAAGCATGGGCGCTGCAATGGCGCAAGCCTCCGGCCCGGCCAGGCGGACAACCCCGATCCCCCCGCGTCCCGCAGGCGTCGCAATGGCCACGATGGTGTCGTCGAGATTCACGCAAGGATTGTAGCGGGGAACTCGTGTAGCGCGGGCGCCCCGCCCGCGACCTGGATGGAAACTCACAGCACTTCAGGAGAATCTCAGTGCGCAATACGTCCGTGCTTCCTTCTGCCCTCTTTGGTCCTCGAGCTTGGGCCTTAGCGCAAACGACGCGTGCCGCTCGAAGCCGAAGCCCGATAATCCTTGGGATACACCACCAGACATCGCCGCATCCCCTCGCCCTCGCTCTCGGTGCGCAAGTCGCTTTCATCGCGCAAAGTCAGATGCACAATGCGCCGCTCGCGCGACGACATGGGCGCGAACCGGTACGGTGCGCCGGTCTTGCGGACTTTCTCGGCCGCCACGTTGGCCGCCATGCGCAGCTCTTCAATCCGCATGGACCGGTGGTTCATGCAGTCGAAGGAAATCTTTTCATGCTCGTTACCCGGCAGGCGCAGCATCTCGATCGCCAGCAGCTCGATCGAACGCAGCAATTCCGCCCCGCGCTCCAGCACCAGAGCCGAGTCCGGCCCGGCAAACTCGACCAGGATCTCCGGACGCTCCCAGTCCCGCTCCTCGGGCAGCGGCGGATCCACTGTGATGCGGTACTTCAAACGCAGCCCCGCGTTGGCCACAACTCCCCGCAGGAATTCATTGATCTTGTTAGCGGCGGCGATCTTGTCAGGTATAGGCATAGGTAGCTTCGAGCTCTCAGCTCCGAGCTTCGGCAGGCCCAAGCTACGTTCGCTCGTAGCTCACGGCTCGAAGCTCACAGCTATTTGTCTTTCTTCCGCGCGCGCTTCTCCATCATCTCGCGCATTTCGCGGCCCAGCGTGGTGCGGTTCATCACCAGCTGTTGCACGATGCCGATCAGGTTGCCCACCGACCAGTACAGGCACAATCCAGCCGCCAGATTCCAGCTGATGAAGCCCAGCATCACCGGCATGAACAGGTTCATCATCTTCTGCTGTTGCGGATCCATCCCGGCCTGCGGCGTCATGCGCTGCATGAACAGCATGCTGATAATGACCGCGATCGGCAGGATGTGGCGTGGATCCGGCGACGACAGATCCGGCACCCATGCCCAATGCGCCAGCCGCAGATCAAGCGCCACCCCCAGCATGCGGTAGTACGCAAACAGAAACGGCATCTGGATGATCAGCGGCAGACACCCGCCCGCCGGATTCACGCCTTCCGTCTTGTAGATGGCGGCGATCTCTTCGTTCATCGCCTGCTTGCGCGGATCCCGCATGCCGTACTTCTTGTACTTTTCCTGGATCGACTTGATCTGGGGCGCGACCCGCTGCATCTTCAGCATTGACTTCATCTGCGCGATGCGCAGCGGCAGCAGTGCCAGGTTGATGATCAGCGTCTGGATGACGATCGCCCATCCCCAGTTAGGGACGACGTGGTTGTAAGTCCACTTCAGCCACAGGAACAGCGGTCGCGCGATCAGCCCGAGCCATCCGAAATCCACCAGCTTGCGCAGGTCCGGATCCGTGCCTGCCGGCAAGCCCGCCACCGGCACCGATTCCAACACATCCAGCGCCTTCGGCCCCACGTACATCCGCCCCATGGTCGTTCCGCCCAGCTGTCCGACCCCAGCTCCCAGAACTTCCAGCGGATGCTTGGCATCCTGCGGATTGTCGAGCGCCCCGTGCAGTGTGACCATGGCGGCGCCCGCGGGGTCCGCAGGTAAAAACACCGCGGCAAAATACTGATCGCTCACGCCCGCCCATTGAAAGGGACCGTGTACCGTGTTTCCGCCGATCACCTTCTTTAGCGCTACCCGCTCGACATCCCCGCCGTTCTGATACTCGATGCGTGCCGCCGCATAGGAAGCGGGGTTCGACTCGTCGCCAAACGCCGCCGGCCACATCGGGAACGCGCTGACCGAGCTCCCTTTCTGTACGACCGAAGTCTCCACCGTCAGCAGGTAGCTGTGGTCGAAGCTGAACTTCTTGCGCACGGCCAGGTCGCCGTCGGAATATTCGAAAGAAATATCAGCCGGTGCGGTGACGGAATTGCTTCCATCCGGCGTGGCAACGTAAAGCACCGAGTTCAGCTTGTTGCGCAGCGTCTCGTCATACGCCCACAGCGAAAGCGGATACCCGTATTTCGCGGCCGCGGTCGCATTCACGAGTTCGAGCGGCTGGCCCTTGTCGTCCTTGAATTTCTTCAGCACCCACGACTTCACCTGGCCGCCACGATTGGTGAAGCGGATTTTGTACAGATCGTTCTCAACCACCGTCTCCGCTTCCGAAGCGGCCTGCTTTGCTCCCTGAACCGGGACAGCAGCGGGAGTCGATGCAGCCGCTGCAGCCTGCGGCGTGGGATTCACTGGGTGGTTCTGAGATTGACTCTGATCAGCAGGCTTGGTTTCCGGAGTCTGCGGTAAGTATTTTTTCAGGAGCGGCTGCGAAATAAGAATGATCAGGAATGTAATCGCAAAGACAAGGAGAAGCCGCTTCTCCATTCCTGGTTCTTGCTGAGGGTTTTGAAAGTCTGCCAAAGTCTTACCGTCGAATTCCCTTCAGGCTCGTGTCAGTACATCGCTTTCGCAACGCCTTCCTCTGCCATTTTCTCGCGCCCGCTTAAGGGCTGACCTGCGGAGCCCCCTGCCGGCCAGGACATACGTGCATTTCCGATCTCCGCACGACCGGATCGTATCCACCCTTCGCCAGCGGGTGGCACCGTAAGAGTCTTGCCAGCGCCATCCAGCTTCCGCGCAGGGCGCCAAAATGTTCCACCGCTTCCATCGCGTACTCGGAGCAGGTTGGCACGTAACGGCAACTCGGCGGCAGCATGGGAGACACGGCCCACTTGTATCCCCGCAGCAAAACCAGCACCGCGTTCCTCGCCATTGCCATCTCACCCGCCTTTACGCGCTGCGCAATTTCTGCGCAATCACTTCGAACGCCTTGCCCACTTCGCCGAGCAACACCGTAAACTCCACCGTGCGCACCGACTTCTTCGGGTTGATCACCACATCCACCGCCGGACTCGCCGCCGGACGGCTCAAGCGCACCGACTCGCGCAAGCGCCGCTTCATCCGGTTCCGGTCGACCGCGTCGCCGAGCACGCGTCCCACCGTGAATCCCACGCGCATCCCCTCGCCTTCCTCGCGCCGCAGGTAAAACACGGTCATGTGCGTGGCGAAATGCCGGCGGCCCTGCTTGTACACCCGCTCGAAATCGGCATGCCGCAACAATCGCCCGCTGCGCGGATTCTTCTTGCCCACCCTTGCGTGCGGATTCGTGCCTTCCTGCGCGGCAGTCACAGTCACAGCTCACTCACGATCCGTTGGCGGATTCGCTGCACAGAATGACGACCCTATCGGAGAACTCGTTGAAACCCGGAAAGATAGCGGGACGTTACTCGCGGAAGCCGGGCTTCACCGATACCCGCTTGCGACCCTTGGCGCGCCGGCGCGACAACACTGCGGCTCCGCTCTTGGTCTTCATTCGCGTACGGAATCCGTGCTTCTTTGAGCGCTTACGCCGGTTTGGTTGGAAAGTGCGCTTGGGCATGAAAAATAGCTGCTCCTGATTCGATCAATGGCCTATAGGCAAACAGTGAGTATAAATGACCCGGCCCAACCCCGGCAATCCACCGCGTCGGTGAGCGCGTGGAGGCTGACGCGCCTCGTCTACAAGATCGTGAGCTAGCGCATAGACTCCAGGAGGTCGGAGTCACGCGCTTAATTCGCGAAAGCAACGCCGAACCCACGGCGGCCGACGTACCGCACGGTGGCCGACGAATGGCAAGGCGACCGACGCACGCCACGGCGGCCAACGCAGGGCACAATCGAGCCGCGCAGCGGCGGCATACTTTTAGCCCAGCGCGTAAGCGCTGGGTGAGCATCGAAAACCGAGTAAGCCCCGATAGGGGCGGCACCTGTTACAGCGGGCGTGAGCCCGCGAACTTCCCTTCCATCAACGGCTCGCTGTGCGCTTTTCATCGTCATGTTCCCCAACTGCAATGAGGACGCAAACTCGCGCAAAGCAATTCTACCGACGTGCTCGACTGCCACTCCCTCGTCACACCAATGAAAAAACTTGCGTGCGATGCCGCGCTCTCATCACGCATTTTCTGATCGTGCGAAAGCCGCGCCCAACGCCAGATCTGCGCACGCGCGACCCCAGCGTGCGTTTGTGCACCACCCGTGTTGCAGTTACACATTCGCCACTTGACAGGGCAAAAACTTCGCGCTCGAATTTTGCCTGCCCGAAAAATTCTTTCGCGAAGTTTTCCACGCGGCCAAAATATTTTGTGCTAGTATGCCGCCTGTTCTACTTTCTGAAATTTTCTTTAGCCCAGGCAATCCGCTCCCGCGATACGGGAGGCGCTCTGCACTAACTAAGAGATTCTTCAACCGTAATTATTAACAGTCGGGCCCTCCCAGCCGCCGGCCCCGAGATGAGCGTTTATGTCTGTTCCTAGCACAACCATTGCCCCCAACCCATGGGTTCGCATCCTCGACGCGCTCGAGAAGAAAATCAACCGCCATTCCTACGATACCTGGTTAAAACCCACTCGCTATAGTCATGCGACCGGCGGGGTGCTCTTCATACGCGTTCCGACTGTCGAATTCCGCCATGTCGGGGACAAGTACGCGGACCTGATCCAGGAAGCGATCGACAACCTCGGCATGGAGTACGCCGACGTCAAGTTTGTTACGCCCGACGACGATCCGGCGGCTACGCCGCTTCGCCACGATGGCGGCCTTAGCATGGTCACCAGTTCAGCCGTCTCCTCCGCCGCCGCGGCGGCCGCCCAGGCCCGCTTCGACTGGGACGGGGCCGCACAGCTCAACCCACGCTACACTTTCGACGCATTCGTCATCGGTAGCGGCAACCAGTTCGCCCACGCCGCCTGCCAGGCTGTTGCGGAGCGCCCCTCCAAGGCCTACAACCCGCTCTTCCTGTATGGCGGCGTCGGCATGGGCAAGACCCACCTGATGCAGGCCATCGGCCACGAAGTCAAAAAGCGCATGCCGCAAGCCGCCATCTGCTACGTCTCCAGCGAGAAGTTCACCAACGAGATGATCAACTCGCTGCGCTACGACAAGATGACCAGCTTCCGCGACAAGTTCCGCAACGTCGACGTGCTGCTGGTCGACGACATCCAGTTCCTCGCCCAGAAAGAGCGCACCCAGGAAGAGTTCTTCCATACTTTCAACGCCCTGCACGAATCAATGAAGCAGATCGTCATCGCCAGCGACCGGCCGCCCAAAGAGCTGGCCGAGGTGGAAGACCGCCTGCGCAGCCGCTTCGAATGGGGACTGATTGCCGACATTCAGCCACCCGACCTCGAAACCAAGGTCGCCATTCTTCAGAAGAAAGCCGAGCAGGAAAAAGTCACCCTGCCCACCGACGTCGCCCTGTACGTCGCCTCCAACATCCGTTCCAACGTCCGCGAGCTCGAAGGCGCGCTCATCCGCCTGGTAGCTCACTCGTCTCTCATCGGCGCCGAAATCACCCTCCCCTACGCACAACAGGTGCTGAAGAATTTCATCGACTCGCAGGCCCGCAAGGTCACGATCGAATCCATCCAGAAAGCGACGGCCGAGCAATTTGGCCTGCGCCTGGTCGAGATCAAGGCGAAGAACAACTCGCGCGCGATTGTCTACCCGCGCCAGATCGCGATGTATCTTGCCAAGCACCTGACCGAAGCGTCGTTACCTGAGATCGGCCGCCAGTTCGGCGGAAAGCACCACACGACTGTGCTCCACTCCGTCGAGAAAATCGACGAGGCCCGCAAGAACGACAAGGATTTAAACAGGCTCATCAATAAATTGACCGAGCAATTAGGCGGTTAATCGCGCTTCCGGCGCGGTTTTCCACGAAATGGCAAGGTCTTCCGAGCCTACGTCTGTGGAGAGCATGTGGAAGCTGTGTAAGAGATAGACTGTCGCGGGAGTCGGGGGAAACCTTACTGCTGCCTCCGCCACCCGCGGGTCCTATTTTGGACATGAACAGTGGGCAAGTAAGCAAATGCAGGGTCGGTAGTTGGCACGGTTTTCCACTTTTCCGACCTGCCTGCTGTTACTGCTGGTTTTATAGGTTTTTAATTTGATATAAAAAAGTAACAAAAGTAGCGTTGCCTACGGGGAGATTCGGCTATGCCGGTTGAAGAGGCCACCGCGACTGGAACTGGAACGATGGAGATCACGATCAGTAAGTTTGAACTCCTGCGTGAGCTCACGGCAACCCAAGGAGTCGTCGAGCGCAAGACCACCATCCCGATCCTCTCCAACTACCTGTTCGAAGCCGGGGGTGACAAACTTTCCCTCACCGCCACCGATCTTGACCTGAGCCTTCGCACCGCCTGCGCCGCCAAGGTCAAGAAAGAAGGCTCCTGCACGATCCCGGCGCGCAAACTTTACGATTACGTAAAGCTTCTGCCCGACGCGGAAATCACCATCAAGCTGCTCGAGAACCACTGGGTCAGCATTCGTTGCGGCCGTTCCAACACCAAGATGGTCGGCATGGCGAAATCCAATTTTCCCAGCCTGCCCGTGTTTCCGACCGCTGGCGTCGTGAAGATCCCCGCACAGGTTCTGCGCTTCATGATCGCCAAGACTGGTTTCGCAATTGCCAGCGAAGAATCCCGCTACACGCTGAACGGCGCTCTGATGGTTCTGAAGCCGGAATCGATCACCATGGTCGCTACCGACGGCCATCGCCTCGCCCACATCGAGCGCAGCGGCGAAAAATTCGAAGGCGTCTCTGGCGAACTGAAGACGCTCATTCCCAAGAAGTGCATGGACGAGTTGAAATCTCTCGTCGACTCGACCGAAGTCGAAACCATCGATTTCGCGAAAGACGAGTCGACGCTCTTCTTCCGCATCGGACAGCGCCTGCTGACCTCACGCCAGCTTACCGGCCAGTTTCCGAACTTTGAAGCCGTGCTTCCCAAGGACAACAGCAAGTTGGTCAGTTTGAATGGCGACGACTTCAACTCCGCCATCCAGCGCGTGGCCCAGTTCTCCGACGAGCGTTCCCGCGCCGTCCGCCTGCGCCTCGAAAAAGGCGAGCTGAAGCTTTCCGCATCCTCGACCGAAACCGGAGAGTCGGAAGATTCCATCGAAACGCCCTACCAGGGCGACGGCCTCACCATCGGCTTCAACGCCACCTACCTGCTCGATTTCCTGAAAGCCGTCGGCTCCGGAGACGTCAGCCTGGAACTGAAAGACCCCCAATCCGCCGGCCAACTCCGCCCCCTCGGCAGCGAGGACTACAAGTACCGCTACATCGTCATGCCCATGCGGATTTGACCTCAGACGCTTGTATCAGGGCACGTCTTCGTTCCGCTCGCAGAGTTCCGCGGGTCAGGTTCTCACAGACCTTTGTTCGCGAAGTATAAATTCCTCAGCAGACGCCGCTCCGTGGTCAAACGATATACACAGGACAGGAACCGTTGCAGCCCTTCGAAGTTGCGGGCGCCCTCGACTGCGATCAGTTCGTCCTTCCTCTTCTCTCGCGCCTGATGCCACCTCTGCGCGATTCGAGCGGCATTCTGAGTCGTGTCGGTCACACGTATCTGGCGAAATCCTGCACACTCAATCAGTCGTTCATTTTCTCCCGGCGGACTGTACACGTAAAAGCCGATGGAACTGCGTGTGGCGATCTCTTCGTGGGTCACCATTCCCCCTACTACCAGAGCGTCGCTGAACAGCATGCGTCCCCCGGGCTTCAGAACGCGATAGATCTCGCTCAACACCTCAGGCCGGCCCGCAAGATGGCACAACACATCATTCGAGAAAGCCGCATCAAAGCTATTGTTTTCGAAAGGCAGTCTCTTGGAAGCGTCGCACTGTTCAAAACGCGCCAGCGCCTCCAGCCCCCTTGCCGACGCAAGTCGGTTTGCATTGCGAATTCCGGGTTCATTCACATCCAGCCCTACCGGGCGGCAGCCCACTTGTTCCGCAAGATGCAACGCATATCCACCAGAACCGCACCCCACTTCGACCACCAACGAATCAGGCTTTAATTCCAGCAATCGTGGAATCTCGGAGGACTCTTCGGTGGTGACCCAGCTGGTTTGTCCAAAGTCTTCCCCATACGTCTCGATGCGTACCTCTCGGTAAACTTCTAACCCGTAGTTCGCATACGCGCCGTCGTAGAGATCCACACTCTCTGACACGCAACAACCTCCTCGAGCGTGATTGGAATACTACGACAGGGGAAAACAAGAAAGCGCAAACCTCCAATACAAAAGGCCGTCTCGTGGACACGAAAACGGCCCGCAGGGTCTCCCTACTCCAAACTCTATCCGCGCTCGAACACGTGCTTGTTCTCTAACTCCGCAAGCGCCGCCTGCCTCGCCGACTCAAACTCCTCCGCCCGCGCCATCAAGGCCGGCAACGCCGTCGCATACCGCCGCTCCAACTTGACCAATCCCTCACCCGCCATTCCGTTCGCGATTTCCGCCAGGTGATCGGTCGTAGCTCTGCAGATACTGCGCCTCGGTCCCATCTCCCAACCAGACCTCGCCTCCGCGCAATTTCGTTTGCCAATAAATTTTCCGCTCCAGAAACTTCCGGACGGTCGCGTCATTCGCCTTGCCGAACGCCCACTGGTTGCGCTTGAAATCGTAATGCCGGCTCGAGAACTGTAATGGCACCAGCTTCCCCGACTTCACGAACTCCAATTGCCGGCGGTCCACTTCCTTGCGGATCGCATTGATGATCGGCCCCTCGGTGTCTTTCGGCTCAAGCGACGAAAACACTTCCCGCACTGTCGCCGACATGTTCACCGCCACCGGAGCAACCAGCTCGGATCCCTCCAGGCGCACCTGTGCGTGCAGCACCCAGAAATCCGCTCCAGAGGTCGATGGATGAAACGGCCAGTCAAACTTAATGCTCAGGGGCAAACCGGTCAGGCTCGTATAGATTGTCTGATCTGTCGTCGGCGCATTCGTATTCATATCTGGTCCTTCCCTGAAAGCCAGATATTCTACGTCGCCGCGTTGCTCAGAGAAAGGCGCATGGTTGGAGGAAGGGCTTTCCCTTTCATGAACCGCGGTGCTTTCCCATTTATCCTTGAGTTTTCCCCAAAGAATGGTCACTCCATCCTCAATCTGGGGATAAAAAGCACGCTGCCATTCCACCCGTTATCGACCGGGATGCGTGTCGAGGATGGTTCCTGTGTCGTTGCAAATCTCAACATGCGTTCTCTCCTCATCCCAGCCCGAGTGGCTTTCCAACTCATACAAAGTCCGGTATGTAAAAAGGAGTTTACAGTTGTTAACGCGAACCGCGCCAATTACGCCGGTTCTCGCAGAGGATTACGGGTGAGCGGCCTCCGAGGTTACTTCTACCCGGGCTGAAAGATTACCTTTGTGCCTGAATCGAGCATGTCACCAGGAGAGCCACTCTCCGCGTCCTCTGCGGCCTTCTCAGCGACCTCTGCATTGAAAAGCTCCTGTCAGTTGTCCTCTGCACCCGTAGTTTGGTCTTCTCCGAAGAAATTAATCCGGCTCTACTGGCGGCAGCGACCGGCGCACGCCCTCCAAACCCTCGGGCGGAGCCGGAACGGGCAGCTGGATCTCCATCGTGCCGATGTGGCTGTCGCTGACGTCCTCAACCCCCAACCTCAACGCCACGCTATTCACCGGAACGTCAATCTCCTGGTGGATCCGAACGCCGCCCGCCAGAATATCTTTCATCTCCTCCGGCTTGAGGGCGGCATTCAGCTCGCTCAACTGGCTGGCCACCTGCTTTCCTTCACCATCAAAGGCGGTCACCATGAAGTTCACCACGCCGTGATACTTGCCCTCCGGCGTCGGACGGAAATGCAGATCGGAAACCGAAACCGCATGATCGATCGAATACCGCTGCATCTCGACCGGGCCCGCATCTTTCTTGCGCTTTTTTGCAGGCCTTGCCGTGGGCAATCCTTCCAGAATCCGTGGCTTTCCTACCGGAACCACGCGGGCGCCAAACACGATCTGATGGGACTCCGGCGAACCCTGCTGCATTGCCGCCCGCGCCAGGCTCGAGGCCAGATCCTTCGATCCCTTCACCGGCGCGAGCGCATCGATCGCGTAATAGCCCGACCGGTAGGCCAGGCGGTACTTCTTCCCCACGGTCACCTTCAGCTTTCGGTAGGCGCCGTTGTAGTTCTTGTTCTCCGGGGTGTACGAGAGCGCGTAGTAATTCGCGCCCTGTTCGGTCGCGGTCAGGATCGCTTTCGTAATATCGTTGGTGTTGAAGAACGCCTGCCCGCCGGTCTCTTCGGCCAGCTTCGTCATGGTGGTGTGTTCATCGGTCTGCGCCAGCGAGAATTGATCCATCTGGTCCATCATGATCGCATTGGCTACCGCGCTGATTTGAACTCGCGGCCGTTGCCCGGGATCTGCCGCCAGGCCCGGCATCGTGATCGGCGCGAGTGCATCATTGCTGGCCGCGCTGAACAACGGATTCGTTTCCAGTCCCTTCACATCCACCGGATACACCGCCACGTGCGCGTCCCCCAGCAAATTCGCGACTCTCTTGAGGTTGTCGCTATAATTCCGCGCTTCCAGAAACAGGTTCTGGTGATTTGCTTCCGGATAAATTCCAAGCAGAAAAGAGCCCGACAGCCATACCAGGTTCTTGCGCCCGGGAACGCCGCTCAAGTATCGAGCCAGGTGGGCGAATGCATCGACCGTGATCATCATTCGCTTGTCCGCATCGAGCAGTCGAGTCTCCGACTGTTGTAAGGCGATGGACTCCACCAGGAAGGCCAGGCTTCCATTGAACCGCGCGCTTTCCGGTCCCGCTTCCAGCGTCACCGGAACTGGAGCATCCCGATCCTGAAACGAGCGCACTCGTTGAGACGCCTTTTTCCCCTTGGCCGCCGCCAGCAATAAGTTGCTGTCATCCGTGAATCCCCGGATCATCTGCAGCCGGTCTCCCAGCACGCAGATCGCGACCTTGGTGCCCTTCGGTTTCTTTTTCAGGAATTTCACCAGCTCGTCTTGTGCGCGCACTTGATCCGGAATCGGCGTGTTCAACAGATCGAGCATCACCACCGTGACCGCCTCATCCTCGACGGGCAATGCGTAGTTGGAAAACACATTCGGTGGAAGCGCTTCCCTCGGCGGAAGCGCAGGCGGAGCAGCTTCTCTGTGCGTGTCCGCGAACTCCTTGAAGTAGCGTACCTTCTGCGGCTTTCCATCCTCACTGACGCTAAAATCACTTTGCTGCAGGCCCCGAACCACGCTCCCATAGGAGTCCGTCACGACAACGTCCAAGGCAACTACCTGCGTTCCCGTCCGGAAGGTGAGCGTCGGTGTGAATTCGTCGATTACGGCCGGCTTCTTGGCAGCTGGTTCGGGCACGCCGCAGCGGCCTTTGCGCTTTCCGTCGGAGTGTCCGCTTCGGAGGAGTCAAAAGTTGTCGATGACTCAAACAGCGGTTCGCTCTCTTTGCCCGCTTGTGCCGGAGGAACATTCAACGCCGGAACATCCGCTTTCACTGCGATGAAACGTGCGCGGTCGCCGGTCAGCATTTCCGGAAGTTCGTACACGTCCATCGTGGTTCCGTTGACCACCGCCAGCCGCTCGCCTGCAGGCGACAATGAGAAATTCTGCCCATCCGGCACCGCGGGCGCCGCCATCAGCGAGAGCAGCACCTTCCCGGTCGCCGTATCGAATACCTGGACGTGCTGATCCAGTCCTTCCTCCGGCGATTCGTCGCTCGCCGCAATGGCCGGCGCTTCCGTTGCATGGCGGATGGTCACTGTTCCCGCGGCAAAGCGGCTCCCATCCTCGCTGCCGCGAACCGTCAGCGCATACCGGCAATCTGCCCAGCGCTGTCGCCATAGAAAAGAGCCGGCTGTCGTAAATGCGCTAACGTTATACCCGCCATGCGAAACCGAGCAGCGTCCGACCAGCACGGTATTGTTACTGGGATAGAGAAGGTTGGGCACGCGCCGCGCTTTCACCCGCGTGATGTCCGTGTTGCCGAACTCCACCAGCCAGTTGCTCCCCTGCTTTCGCACGTCGGCAAAGCCTGTACTGGTGGCCTCCAGCTTGGTCATCCCGCGCGCGTCCACCGTTCGCTGCACGGTTAAAGTCTTCGCGTCCAGAAACGAAATCTTCACGCGTTCCTTGTTCTTGGCATCGTTCTTCGTGTCGTCCGCCTTGTTGTTGGCCTGAGCGGGCGGAGCCGGCGAACCGGTCTCCACGACGATCTGCTTCCCATCCGGCGTCACCGTCACCCACAGCAACTCCTGCGGAGAATCGAAGATTAACTTCTCCTCCAGGTTCGAATTTACCTCGTACAGCTTGTTCAAACGCCGCAGCAAGACTCTGCCGTCTGCCAGACGCCACACGTAGCGTCGCGAATCGTGCAGGTACCAATCTCTTTCTTTCACCACTTCTCCGCCGGGCACCGCAACGACCATGGCATGCACCAGCCGATCGGCATGGCTCGACGGACATTCCGGCAACCGCTTGAAGAGCTTTTTGGGATTGAATGTAACCAGAACGTGCTTCGAATCGAGGAAGTCCACCGACAGGTTAGCCCCACCCGACTGCCGCGCCCCCACCGACAGCCCGCCGTACCCGAGCGGCAGCAAATCAATCTGCGCTGTAGGAGTCGGGGTAGCCTCGCTGTCCGCTACCGCGACCATCGCTGGTCCAACTGGCAAAACACCAACCGCGATCAGGAAGAGCGCCAGCCCCCCGATCACCGCCCAGGCCGGACTCCGCCCCTCTACAGTCCCGCGCACTATGCGCCCCAGTAGCACTGTTCCGTATCGATTCACGACGCCCTCAAAACCCCACCCATCCCGAGGCCAAGCGTGCCCGACAGTGTAGCCCAGCTTCAAGGCCAAGGATTGTAAAACGTCCCCAGCCAAACGGAGAGACCCCATTGAGTAGGTGATAGCGCGGGCGCCCCCGCCCGCGAGCATCGTCCCGAACCCAGCCGCGGAAGCGGCGGCAGTCAATAGCCCAGCGCGTAAGCGCTGGGTAAGGTTCCCCTGGAACGCGAGTCCCGCAGGGACGGCACAAGAGACGCGCGCGTCATTTCGCGCGCCTTTCGAAACGCGATATCGCATCTCCCTCCTGCACGGACACTTTCGCAACGTCAGTTCAAGCAAGCTCGACGGTTCGACTCCCGGTATCTAGCCGCAGAGCGGCGGCAGTCAATAGCCCAGCGCGTAAGCGCTGGGTAAGGTTCCCCTGAAACGCGAGTCCCGTAGGGACGGCACCCAGCGCAGGGGGCGTAAGCCCGCGAGCCCCGCACTGCATCCAAAACAAAAGCCCCACTCTCCTGAGCAGGGCCTCCGTTCCAACCAAAATCGACCGCGCGCTACTTCTCAATCGGCAGCTGGGCGTTCGCCACGACCTGCCACTTCCCACCCTGCTTCTGGAAAACATGCAGGCTGCGGTGCGACTCGGTAACTTCTTTGCCATCCTGCGTGCCCTTGGTGGTGCCCCGGTGCGTCATCACCACCACGTCCGGGCTGAGCATTTCAAACTTGTACTCATCGGGCGTGTAAGTGGAATTGGTTACACCGGCGGCGGCGGACGCGTTGGCGGCCACCAGCTCTTTCTTGTCCTGTGCTTCGCCCTTGGGGCCAATAGCGAGCACGTGATCGCCAATAATCTTGTCGAGCTTGGCGGTGTCGCCGCCCGACTGGCCCCACTCTTTGTCGAGCGTGATCAGAGCCTGTTGCACGTCGTTAGGAACTTCCTTGGCCTGGCTGCCCACCACCAGCAACACGGCCGCACACGCCAGCAGAACCACGAGAATTCGCTTCATCGGGGAAACTCCTTTTAAAGTTTTCGTGCCTTTTTCAGCGGCGAATTATACGGCCCTGGCAGGCTGGGAACTGGTCAGAACTGCTCACTCCTGCGTCCGGTCCGGGGAATCCAAATTTTGCGGCACACAGCATCGCTTGCTCCCCGATGGCGGGCGAGGACGCCATCCCGCTCCACTGAGGCGAGCCCGCGACACCCCGCAATTTACTCCAAGCAGGCTCAACCGTTCGACTCCCGGTATCCAGCCGCGAGCGTTCGACCGCCCGAACCCAGCCGCAGAGCGGCGGCAGACATTAGCCCAGGGCGTAAGCCCTGGGTAAGCCTAGCTCTTCCCTTTCAACATCCCAATCACGCGATCGAAATCCTCCAGCGTCCCATACTCCAGCGTGATCTTTCCCTTACCCTTGCGATCGCGAATCCGCACCCGCACTCCCAGAATTCTTTCCAGCTCGCGCTGCGCCGCGCGCACGTTCGGATCCACCCAGCGCGCCCCGCCGCCACCCTTCGACTCCTTCTTCTTTACGCCGAACATGCTGGGATCGAACAACACGAACTTCTCCAGCTGATCGACCGACCAGTTGTCCATCGCCGCCTTGTGCGCCACCCGCGCCACCACGTCCGGATCCTCCAGATTCAGCAGCACGCGTGCGTGGCTGAACTCAAGCTGCCCACTGTGCAGATAGGTCTGCACCAACTCGGGGAGCCGCGCCAGCCTCATGTAATTCGACACCGATTCGCGCGCAATTCCTACTCTCTGCCCGATTTGCTCCTGCGTCAGGCCAAAATCCTGGCTCAGCATGATGTACGCCCGCGCCAGGTCGATGCAGTTCAGGTCGCGCCGCTGCAGGTTCTCGATCACGGTCATCTCGGCTGCCTGCTGCTCCGAAACCAGCTGCACGATCGCCGGGATCGTCGCCTTGCCCGCCATGGTCGACGCGCGCATGCGCCGCTCGCCCGTGATCAGAAAATAGCGTCCGTCTTTTCCCGGACGCACCGTGACCGGCTGCAGCACGCCCTGCACTTTGATCGAATCGCTGAGTTCCCCGAGAGACTCGATTTCCATCTTCGACCAGCTGCGCGTCTGGTGGGGATTGACATCGATAAGCGCAATCACCAGATCGATCACTTCGTGCGAATCATCCTTGCGCCGGGACGCCTGTGCCTGGATCTCAGTAATCACCCCCGGAACGGGAGCGCCATCCGTAGCGTGCGCACCACCTGCGCCGGCGAGACCAGGCGAACCATGAGCCGCAGCGCCAGCGCGCCCTGCTGAAACACCACTCGGAGCACCCGCAGATCCCGGTGCAGCGCCGCCACCGGCGCCAGTTGATCCGGGCGCACTCGGACGGGGCCCTGGCAACAGTGATTCCAGCCCGCGCCCCAAAGCGCGCCGCTTATCATGTGCCAGCACCGGCCGCGTCGCCCCCAAACCATCCGAAGGCGCATTCGCGTCTGGCTTCTGAGACGCACTTTGTGGATTCACCGTCCCGTCGTGCTGTCCCACATTCTTATCCGCCGCAATCGTCATGTAGTTTCCGATCTCCCCCGCAATGAACACGCCACCAGACCATGTAGGGACAGGCGCCCTCGCCTGTCCAGCCGCGGCGATGTTTGCCACGGCTCCCTCTTCCACAAAAAGCGATCTTGAAAAAGATCGCCCCAAACCTGTCATCCCGAGCGAAGTGCGGCGTCAGCCGAACGCAGTCGAGGGACCCTGTGTTTACCGCCAGCAAGACTCGAACACGGACATTTGCTCACCGACTGCTCTTCGCAAACAATCTTGCCCTCATGCATAGAGCAACCCAGCTTCCGCGCCAGCCCCGACGGGCGGCGCTGATACATCGATAGCGATAAATATAGACCACCATCGATCTAAGCTGTCTTCCCCATCTCATCCACGCCCGCCGCAGCCTCCCCCTCGCCCGCCTTCGAAGACCCAGGCGTCTCCTGCCCGTCACCTACCTCGTGCATGGTCTGCGCCTCTGCGGCTGGCTGATCTTCGCCAAGAACTTCCACCGTTCCTTCATTCGTCTCCCCCGAGGGTTGAGACTCATCCATCGCCTGCACTTCGGCGACAGGTTGCTCTTCTGCCACCGGCTGCCCTTCGCCGGCGACCTCTGTCGCCGCAGGCGCTTCGGCCGCCTCAGCCTGGGCAAAATAATGCGCGATGATCTCCTTGGCCAACCGTATGTAACTCTCCGCCCCGCGCGAGCGGACATCGTAAAGTAATGCCGGCTTCCCGTGGCTGGGAGCCTCGGCCAGCCGAATGTTTCGCGGGATCGAGGTCGCGCACAGCTTGTCCCCAAAATATTTCCGAAGTTCCGCCATGACCTGCTTGGCGAGGCTGGTGCGATCGTCCAGCATCGTGAGCACGACGCCTTCAATCGCCAGTTCCGGATTCAACCCCGCGCGAATTCGCTCAACCGTATCGAGCAGCTCGCTGATGCCCTCAAGCGCGAAGTACTCCGCCTGCATCGGGATCAAAACCGAGTCAGCCGCAACCAGAGAGTTCAGGGTCAGGAGATCGAGGGCGGGAGGACAATCGAGCACGATGAACTGAAACCGCTCGCGCAAAGGCTCGATCGCATCACGCAGCCGATACTCGCGGCGCTCCCCCTCTACCAGTTCAAGGTTTGCGCCGATCAGATTTTTGTGGGAAGGAATGATCCAGAGTTGCTCGAGCTCTGTCGGCTGCAGCGCTTCTTCAGCCGAGGCCGCACCCATAAGAAGATGATAGGTGCTGATACGCTCCGGATCCTTGACCAGGCCGAGACCGCTCGAAGCATTGGATTGCGGATCGCAATCAATGAGAAGAGTGTTGACCTCAGCCGCGGCGAATGACGAGGCCAGGTTGATGGCGGTCGTAGTCTTGCCGACGCCGCCCTTCTGGTTGGCAACCGCGATGACACGTCCCATTTAGATTTTCAGGAGAAGCGAGAGCTGTCCGCAGAATATGTCGAATCAATCCGCGATTGCAACGACGGAATTCGGTGCAAGGGGCCGAGGTGCACTAGTGATTCAATCCCAACCAATTGCGCGAGTTTTCCAATTAAATATCAACAATCGTCTCGCATTGACGGAGTGTTCCACGTGGAACACTTGTGTGACTGCATGCGACGATCTGCAGCCATCAGTCGATCTCTTCAGTTTTCAGGAAAAGATCTGTGGCCGGCCCAGCCGAACTGCTGGGCATTCGCTCAGCATGTTGAAACTCTTCCAGATGGAGTACTCAAGGGCGCAGGCGGATTTCCAGGGTTGGGCGCTCGATGGAATCGACAGACCGTGGAGCAGTGTTCCACGTGGAACACTTTGAAGGATTCCACGTTTTTGAATCTGAGCCTTTCAACCAGAAGTGCTGTTTTAAATCGAGATATGTTCCACGTGGAACACTCTGGGCTTTTGCATCCGACCGCAGACCGTTGAAAGCGAGATTTCCCACTTGTTGGCCAATTGGTTGGGTTGTAGGCATTGCTGTGGTTTACTTGCGGCCCAATGATTCACGCTTTTATCCCACTTATTACTATCTTGGTTCCTGGGCAGACGATTGGAGTGAGAAAGGTCGTTCCAGAGGGCACCTCCAGGCAAGCGCGGTCCTTATATTCGATACTATTTCCACTTTCATCATGTTTTTGTAAGTTATGTCATTAGAAAGCGCTACAAATCATTAATAATTTCCCACTTTATTTGTATTTAGGGGCTTTTGGCGATTACCAGGACCCTGCGGGTCGAGAGGGGAAGTGGGATCTTGGGAAGCCAGTGGAGGGATGGGGCTATGGCTTGGGCTGGCGAAAGTTGCGACTCGCTGATCAGGAGCGCCAGGCGGGAGGATGGGGCGAGGAGGCTGATGGCTGTGGGGAGGATCTGGTCGAAGCGCTCCACGGCGCGCAGAGTGATGGTCGCGGCTGAGGCTGGGGGGAATTCTTGGGCGCGGCCGGAAAATACATCGATGCCTGTCAATGTAAGGGCGCGGATCGCTTCCCGGAGAAACGCCACTTTCTTTTGGTTGGACTCGATGAGGGTTACCCGGGTTTGAGGGGACCAGATTTTTAGGGGCAGTCCGGGGAACCCGGCCCCGGAGCCGATATCGACCAGCAGGCCGTGGGCTGGCGTCTTCTCCAACGGAATATGGAAACCCAACGGAAAGAGGTGCCGGGCGGCAAAGAGGGACTCGCCGAAGTGGCGGGTGATGATTTCTTCGGGCGTGCGTATGGCGGTGAGGTTCACACGGGAATTCCAGCGGATCAGTAAATCGATGTACGTCGATATTTGATCGAGCTGGGTTGGAGTTAGCGTTTCCTCAAGGAAAGGCGCCAGCAGGTCGCTGATGCGGGAGGTGTCCATGCAACGGTTGATTGTAATGGCGGCATTCGAATGGTGCTTACCACGAAGTCTGGCGGCAGGTGGAGTGTTTATCGCACCGTCTGCACATGCCGGGATCTCGCGCGGGTCGGGCAGAGGTTGAGGATGATTTCTATTGCAGCAGCAGCAAGGGGTGTCGCCCTGCCGAGCTCTATCTTTTATTCGGCGTGTACCCCGGGCTTACGCCCGGGGCTAATGTCTTCCGCCGCTGCGCGGCTGGTTTGGGGCGATGCGAGCGGTTGGTGTGATACGGGGCGTTGCTGGGAGCCTTCCGGTTCGTCTCCTCTGGTCGACTTGTGCAGGATGCGTGCGCAGATGAAGGACGCAGCCTCCCCAAAGAACGCGGTAGGCGGCACCGACCAGCGGGTGTTAGGAAATCCCAAGAGGGATGGAGTTGTGGAATCCCACCCTAGCGCAAAAGGCGCGCTAGGACGGGGCACGCCGCGCACACCCCGGGCTTACGCCCGGGGCTAATGTCTTCCGCCGCTGCGCGGCTGGTTTGGGGCGATGCGAGCGGTTGGTGTGATACGGGGCGTTGCTGGGAGCCTTCCGGTTCGTCTCCTCTGGTCGACTTGTGCAGGATGCGTGCGCAGATGAAGGACGCAGCCTCCCCAAAGAACGCGGTAGGCGGCACCGACCAGCGGTGTTAGGAAATCCCAAGAGGATGGAGTTGTGGAATCCCACCCTAGCGCAAAAGGCGCGCTAGGATGGGGCACCCCGCGCACACCCCGGGCTTACCGGCCGGGGCTAATGTCTTCCGCCGCTGTGCGGCTGGTTTGGGGGCGACGTTCGAAGGTGCTACGAGCCGTTTTCTTCGGAGGCAGGCGGTATAGCATTGTTATATGAACTTGCCAGTGAACCCGCCGGTGTTGCCGATGCTTTCCAAGCGAATTGAAGAATTGCCGCAAGGGGAGAATTGGATCTTCGAGCCGAAGTGGGATGGATTTCGCGCTTTGATTTTTCGGGATGGGGACGAAGTTTTGCTGCAGAGTCGCGACGAGAAATCGCTGAACCGGTATTTTCCGGAGTTGATCGAGCCGCTTCGGGCGCAGTTGCCGGCGCGATGCGCGCTCGATGGGGAGATTGTGATCGCCAAGGATGGCGGACTGGACTTTGAGGCGTTGCAGTTGCGGATCCATCCAGCGGCTTCGCGGGTGAAGCTTTTGGCGCAGCAGATTCCGGCGTCGGTGGTGTTCTTTGACCTGCTTTGCGTCGGCGATCGGGATCTGCGCGTCGTTCCATTTGAGAGCCGGCGCCAGGAATTGGAGACGGTACTTTCATCGGCCGCGCCGCCGCTTCACCTGACTCCGGCTACGCGGGATTTGAGTGTGGCCGCGGATTGGTTTCGGCGGTTTGAGGGCGCAGGACTTGACGGCGTGATGGCCAAGCCGGTGGCCGGAACCTACGAGTCGGACAAGCGCGTGATGTTGAAGGTGAAACATGAGCGCGACTGCGATTGCGTGGTCGCCGGTTTTCGATGGCATAAGAAAGGTGAAGGAGAGGCGATCGGGTCGCTGCTACTCGGGTTGTTCGATGATGCGGGGGTGCTACAGCATGTGGGCGTGTGCGCGAGCTTCACGAACGCGAAGCGAAAGGAACTCGTGGAGTTTCTTGCGCCGTACCGGAAGAATGCTTTGGAGAACCATCCATGGAAGAGTTGGGCCGAGGCGGGAGCGGGCGAGGGCGCGGGGCATCGGATGCCGGGCGGGCAAAGCCGCTGGAGCCAAGGGAAGGATCTGTCATGGGAGCCGTTGCGTCCGGAGCTGGTGGTTGAGGTGGCTTACGAGCACATGCAGGGGAGGCGCTTCCGGCACATGGCGCAGTTTCGCCGCTGGCGGACGGACAAGAGGCCGAGCGATTGCACGTATGCGCAGCTGGAGGTGGTGCCGGCGCAGGAGTTGATGGCGATTTTTGCCGGCGGGCGCTGAGGGGTTGAAGCCGTCTGTTCTTCCGTGATTCCAGCCTTCCTGCTCAAGGCAGAATGAATGTCGTCACAATGCGAACAGCGTACCGGTTTCTGTGGCGGAAGCGTGTCTGTTTCTACGCTGTTTTCGCCACGGTAGCCGGGATCGGCGCCCGGGTGATGTGCGAAAGGTTCTCGTTAACATCCAAAACCTTCGCTCGCACATCCTTGATTCCCATCGAAGCAAGGCGCGGCAGGTGTTCCTTGAGGAAGTCGTTCGCAGAGCTTTCATCGATGAACAGGTAAACACCGCCGCAATCTCCAGTGCGGCTGTTTTCAGTCCAGATTTTCCAAACCATACCGGGTGTTTTGCTCAGGTGGCGGGCCAGATCGCTGGCCATCTTTGTGAAATCCTCACCCCAAGGACCGTGACTGGGAAAATCAATCTGCAGCAGTGTCATTGCGCCTCCGCCGCTATTTTAAATGCTTCCCCATCTTTTTGAACATGGGTAGGGCACGACCGAGCGGCTGAAGCGGCGCTCGTCTTCGGCGGTTATGGAGCGCCTGAAGGCGCTCCCGGATACAAACCTTGAAACAAACTCCGACCAATAATTTGGGGGCGGACCAGGGGTCCGCCCGGCAACCGAATGCTTACGCTTTCGATTTCGCTGGCTTCTTTTCGCCGACGCGTTCACTTACCTCGAATACCAACTTGCCGGTCTTCTTGTCTGCATCGACGATTACATGGTCGCCGTGCAGCACTTCGCCGTCAAGAATCTTCAGGGCAAGCGGATCCTGGATCGAGCGCTGGATCGCTCGTTTCAGCGGACGCGCGCCGTAATTCGGGTCGTAGCCTTCGTTCAACACGAGTTCCTTGGCGGCATCGGTCAACTCGAGCGAGATCTTGCGCTCGGCCAGCTGGCGGCGCAAATCCTCCAACCGCAAGTCCACGATCTTGACCAGCTGCTCCTTGCCAAGCGGATGGAAGACGATGATGTCGTCGACCCGGTTCAGGAACTCAGGCTTGAAGTATCCCGCCAAGGAACTGGTGACTTCCTTGGCGGCCTTCTCGAAGTCTTCGTTGGTGCGGATGTTTTCCGCCACCAGGAACGACGAGCCGATGTTGGAGGTCATGATGATGATGGTGTTGCGGAAGTCGACCTGGCGGCCCTGGCCGTCGGTGAGGCGGCCGTCGTCCATGATCTGCAGCATGATGTTGAAGACGTCGGGGTGCGCCTTTTCGATTTCGTCGAACAGCACGACCGCGTACGGGCGGCGCCGGATCGCTTCGGTGAGCTGGCCACCCTCTTCGTAGCCGACGTATCCGGGAGGAGCGCCAATCAGGCGAGCCACGGCGTGCTTCTCCATGTACTCGGACATGTCGATGCGCACCATGGCGTGCTCGTCGTCGAACAGAAACTCGGCAAGCGCCCGCGCCAATTCAGTTTTGCCGACGCCGGTGGGGCCAAGGAAGATGAACGAGCCGATGGGGCGCTTGGGATCGCTGAGTCCGGCGCGCGAGCGGCGAATGGCGTTGGCCACACGCTGCAGCGGCTCGTCCTGGCCGATGACGCGCTGGCGCAGACGGTCTTCCATCGTGACCAGCTTCTTGACCTCGCTCTCGAGCATCTTGGAGACGGGAATGCCGGTCCACTTCGAAACGATGCGAGCAACATCTTCTTCGTCCACTTCTTCTTTCAGCATGCGGCGGGCGCTGGTCTTCTCCAGTTGCGCCGTGAGCTTCTTCAATTCTTCTTCCACCTGGCGGATCAGGCTGTAGCGGATTTCCGCCACGCGCTGCAGGTTGCCCTTACGCTCTTCAGTTTGCTCTTCGATCCGCAGTTGCTCGAGCTTCTCTTTCAGCCCGCGTTGGCGCGCGATCAGGTCTTTCTCCTGTTTCCAGGCGGCTTTCAGGGCATTCGACTTCTCGCGAATCTCGGCGAGTTCCTTGTCGATGACGGCCAGGCGTTCGCGTGAATTCGGGTCGTCTTCTTTTTTAAGGGCCTGCTTCTCGATTTCGAGCTGCATGGCGCGGCGCTCCAGTTGATCGATTTCAGTGGGCATGGAGTCGATCTGGATGCGCAGCGAGGCGGCCGCCTCATCGATCAGATCGATGGCCTTGTCAGGCAGAAAGCGATCCGTGATGTAGCGGTGCGATAGAGTCGCGGCGGCCACGATGGCGGAATCCTTGATGCGCACGCCGTGATGGACTTCGTAGCGTTCTTTCAGGCCGCGCAGGATTGCAATTGTGTCCTCGACCGTGGGCTCTCCCACGTAAACGGGTTGGAAGCGGCGCTCGAGGGCAGCGTCTTTCTCGATGTACTTGCGATATTCGTTGAGCGTGGTGGCGCCAATGGCACGCAGCTGGCCGCGAGCGAGCGCGGGCTTGAGCATGTTGGCTGCATCGACCGCACCTTCGGCGGCGCCGGCGCCGACCAGGGTGTGCAATTCGTCGATGAAGAGAATGATCGCGCCTTCGGATTCTTCGATTTCCTTGAGCACGGCCTTCAAGCGATCTTCGAACTCGCCGCGGTATTTTGCGCCTGCGAGCATAGCGCCCAGATCGAGACCGACCACGCGCTTGTTCTTGAGAGCTTCGGGGACGTCACCGGAAATAATGCGCTGCGCGAGACCTTCGACGATGGCGGTCTTGCCAACGCCCGGCTCGCCGATCAGCACGGGATTGTTTTTCGTTCGGCGCGAAAGTACCTGCACCACGCGGCGGATTTCTTCGTCGCGACCGATGACAGGATCAAGCTTGCCGCGACGAGCCTGCTCGGTGAGGTCACGGGCATAGCGCTCGAGCGCCTGGTACTTGGCCTCGGGATTCTGGTCGGTGACTTTCTGCGTGCCGCGGACCGAGGTCAGCGCCTTCAGGATGGCGTCGTAGGTCGCGCCGTGATGGGCGAGGATGGCCTGCGCGGCGTCGCGCTTGGCCTGGGTCGAGGCCAGGAGCAGATGCTCGGTGGAGACATACTCGTCTTTGAAGTTAGAAGCTTCTTTGAAGGCACGGTCGATAAGTTGCGTAAGCGCCGGCGACATGGCGGCCTGGGTCGCCCCCTCGCCCGAAACCTTGGGCAGGTTTCCGATCTCGCGATAGGCCTCGTTCAGAACGGCCTGCGGGCCGATGCCCAGCTTTTCGAGAACCGGGGGGACAATGCCCTCCTTGTCTTCGAGCAAAGCGGCGAGCAGGTGTACGGGCAGCAACTCGGGGTTGCCGTGTTCGGTCGCGATGTCGTTCGCGCGCTGGACCGCTTCCTGCGCCTTCACTGTGAATTTGTCCCAGCGGATTGCCATGGGAAACTCCTAAGAACGATCGGGTAATTTTGTAATTGGATAATTTGAGAAATCGACACTACCTTGGATGTTCCCGGCACTTCACCGGACAACATCAAATTACAAATTACCCGTTACAAAATTACAGAATCACAAAGGGGGCGGTCACTTCTGCCCGCCCCCATCTGGTACCGAGCTTCGCTCGGTTGGACGGCCGAGGCGGCCGTCCCTACATGTGTCGCTCAGGCGGCTTTGCTGGGGCCTTTGCCTTCCAGCGTCTTTTCGCCGCCGACGTTGACCTTGATCTGCTTGGGCTTAGCTTCGGCTTTCTTGGGCAGGGCGATCTTCAGGATGCCCTTGTCGTAGTTGGCCGAGACCTTCTCTGCGTCCACCGTGGTGGGCAGAGTGAAGGTACGGGTGAAGCTGCCGTACTGGCGCTCGACCCGGCGGAAGTTCTCTTCTTTCTCTTCCTTTTCGAACTTGCGCTCGCCGTGAACGGTCAGGACATTGTTCTCGATGCGCACATCGATGTCCTTCTCGTCGATGCCCGGGACTTCAATTTTCAGGCTTACATTGTGCTCGTCTTCATAGACGTCCACCGGCGGAGCAAAGCTGCTGGTGGTCAACGCTTCCTCGGGGCCCTGCGACTCGCGGAACAAGCGGTTCATGCGATCTTGCAGGGTAGAAAACTCGCGGAAGGGATCCCAACGGGTAATGACAGTCATGACTTTAAAACCTCCTAAAAGCTGATCTTGAAATTGAGTGGTGCTGCCGTCACTCAGTTTAGATGAGCGATTAGCACAAAAGAAGCATAAAAGTTGAGTGTCTTATTGTCAAGTACTAAAACCTATTATGAATCAATCACTTATGCGTAGAATAAGGCACTTTAAATAGCTCGTTTCCGGCACCGAGAGCAGTACGGGATGATCTTTGCTCTGGCCTCGCTTCTCCAGCAGGCGCGCGGTTTTGCGGGCGTCACGGGCAGCGTCGGCCACGACTTCCAGGAATTCCGCTTCCCCGACGTGATAGGAGCAGGAGCAGGTCACCAGGATGCCGCCGGGACGGAGCATTTTCAGGGCACGCAGGTTGAGTTCCTTGTAGCCGCGCAGCGCAGTCTCCAGATTCTTGCGACTTTTAGCGAAGGCCGGGGGATCGAGGACGATGGTGTCGTACTGGCGGCCAGCGGCGGAATAATCTTTAAGGAGATCGAAGGCGTTGGCCTCGATCCACTCGACCTCGCGCTGGTTGAGCAGGGCGTTCTTGTCAGCGACTTCCAGGGCCGGACGGGAACTGTCAACCGCCGTCACAGCGTTGCAGGACTTGGCGAGGTGCAAGGCGAACCCGCCGTGGTAGCAGAAGACATCGAGCGCATCCCCACAAGGCGTAGGCGGAAGCGGCGGCGTAATTTTCCCGCTGATCCAGGAAGGCTCCGGTCTTCTGGCCTTCGCGGATATCGAAATGAAAACGCACTCCATTCATGGTGAAGATGGTGCTGGTCTTATCGCCCTCGAGGAGAGCCGACTCCCGTGGCGGCAACTGCTCAAGCTCGCGGATGTGCGGGTCGACTCGCTCGGCGATCGCCTGCGGGTGAAGCTGCTCGGAAAGTTCGGCCAGCAGGGCTGAGCGCACATCATCGCGGTCCATGGCCTGGGTGAGGATCTGCAGGGACAGGATGTCGTTGTAGCGGTCGACGATGAGTCCGGGCAGGAAGTCGGCTTCGCTGAAAACGACGCGGTAGGCGTCAGTGTCGCCAACCAGCAGTTTGCGATAGGCCACGGCATTGCGCACGCGCTCACGAAGCAGGGTAGGCAGGTCGGAGACTGGCCGCTCGGAAAGCATGCGCAGGGCGATCTGCGAGCTGTTGGAGTAGAGGGCTGCCCCGAAAAACCGGCCACGCTCATCCACCACGGAGACGACGGAGCCCGGGTTGGCTTCGGTCTCGGACAAAACATCGGACCGATAGATCCAGACATGACCTGCCTTGAGCCGGCTCACGGCGCGCGCAGAAATCAACGCTTTCGGGCCAGCAGGAACTGCGGCGGGTTGGCGCATTGCGGATCGCGCGGGCGCACGCTGATGGAGCGAAGGCATGACTCCATCTTAAATGCAGCGCCTGTAAAGAGGGTCGTGAGCCTAGCCGGCGGGCAGCGCCTCATGAACCGGTCAGCTACATCGAACCGATCGGATACCGAGCTGCATTACCCATTACGCGGTCACTGCGCAATGCGAGTGCAGGTGCCTTCGGTCCGCGTTCCATCGTACTGATGTCCGTAATAGATGCACTTGGCTGCAAAGTCATTGCAGTCCGACCGGGCATCGGTCTTGCAGGTTTTCTTGTCGCAGCGCACGCCGTCAGCATTCCCTTGCGTGCACTCCGTCGTGGCATACACCACGGCCCCTTTCGAACCCATCACGTCCCCTCCGCCACCGCCATGGCGTTTCTCGCAACCAATCGCGAGTGAAAGACTGCCCAGCAGGAACAACGCAGCTATGAATCGCCCCATGTTGATCCCTCCCTTCACAATTGTGAGGCGTTTTGTTCTTTCGTTTCGTGAGGGTTTTGGAAAATGCAAATCGGGCGCCCTGCTCGATGGACAAAACTTTGAGATCCAATTGGGGTGGCACGGATGAATGGATTCGCGATTCCGTGGCAGATTGTCGTGCAGGTGCTACACCGGACGTTCATGGGGAAGGTGTTCTAATGGCGGCAATCTCTTCCGAGAATTCGCTGGTGGGGACGTGGAAACTCCTGTCTCGCGAGGACGTCACCGTCCGTGGAGAGCGGCGAATCGATCCGATCCTGGGCGGCAATCCACTCGCATACCTCATGTACGACGGGGCCGGTCATTTTGCCGTGCAGTTCATGAAGCGGGATCGTGGGGCCATGGAGACGCAAGCCGGTGTGCCGGTGGCTGGCGGCGGCAACAGCAGCGCCTGCCTTGGATACGATGCCTACTTCGGGCGGTACACGGTCGAAGAAGCAGGCACGGTCACGCAGGAGCTCATGGGAGCATTGTCGCCGCGTGATGTCGGAAAAGTGGTGACCCGCCGGTTTCAAATCAACGGCAGCGATATGGTTATCGAACTGGAGACGATGGCGAGTGATGGAGAGCCGGTCACGAGAACGCTGCGCTGGCAACGTGTGGGGTAAGAGAGCGACGCGAGGCGAAGGCAGGGACTCGTGCAAGGTAAGAATGATTCGAGCCAGTTAGCTGGCGGCGGGATGTTCTGAAGAAGTTTGTCCAGCCGACGCGGCGTGCGAGGAGTGCACCTCAGCCCGGGCTGCGGCCAAATCCGACAGCAGCGAGTCCAGCACCACCATAGGAAGTTCGGCGCCCCAGCTGTCAATCTCTTCCTCGTCCCAGTGGCCATTCAGGCGAATGACGCCATTGAGGTCCTCAGGGAACGCGAGGCGGAAGCTGCCTTCTCGGTTCAGGATGTCGCCGACTTCGCGGCCGGTGTGCAGCTCATAGACACGGCGCGAGGACGTGGTGGCGGCGTTTACAAAGGCCAGAAACGCTTCGCCGATCTCTCCGAAGGCGGGGTGGTAGAACCAGGCCTGCTGGGAATCTGCCTTGGGGCGGGCGCGGCGCTTGGTGGTGAAATTGGTGCGCTCGATCTTGGCTTCGTTTTCCGGATTGAAATACAGCAGGCGCTGGCAGGACTCGCACTCGATCAGTTTCTGTCCGGCGCGGACCTCGTTATAGGTCTGCGGGCGCAGCATGACCTGGCAGGCCATGCATTTCTGATCGCGTACCTCGGAAATGCCAGAGCCGCGAAACTTCATGACGCGTTCGTAGTGGCGCAGGATGTCAGCGCCCACCCCGCCGCGTAGTTTGTCGCGCTTGCCGTTCCATTCGGCGAGAAGTTTTTCGTCTTCGGCGGTGCGCAGCCGGGCTTGCTCTTTTTCTTTTTCGATTTCGGCGGTTTCCGCCTTCAACTCGGCCTCGGCGGCCTTTACGTCCTTTTCGCGCGCCTCGGCGTTGACCATCAGGTCGAGGATCTTGTCTTCGTTGGCGCGAATTTCCTGCTCGGCGAACTGGATCTCCTGCATGAGCGCGCGGTACTGGTCGTTGGTTTTGACGGCCAACGACTGGTCGCGGTACTTGGAGATCTTGCCCTGCAGATCCTGGATGGCAGTTTCGTACTTCTTTTTCGCGGCCTCGTCGGCCTTGGAGGCGGTTTTGGCCTTCTCGAGATTGGCCTTCGTGTTAGCCAGCTTGGCTTCAATGACGGCCACGCGCTTGGGAAGCGCGGCCACTTCTTCTTTCAAGCGCAGGATTTCCTTGTCCGCAACCTGGAGTTCCATCAGGCTTTGAAGGTCCTGCAACATGGAATGCAATCATTTTAGCACGCAGGGACTGGCCGTCCCCGGGGCTTAGGGCCGGAATTGCAGGAGTTCCGCGCGGATGCAGATGGGCCGAGGTTAGCGCGACATCATTGCGTGAACCTGGAGTACCGTCGGATTGTTTTATCTGTCGGTGTCGCCGAATGCGTACTTTCCGAGCAGGAACGGGTGCGACGTCGGCGGGGTGGTATTGACCTGATCGACGGGATACGGGGAGTCGGCGGTCAGGGTGGGGAATCCCCAAATTTTGCCGTTGCGCAGGTCGACAACCACCTTGCCATACACCTGGCGGCTGCCGTCGGGGGCGCGGAGCATCGAAACGCCAGGTTCGATGTAAAACGGGTATCCCTCGGCAGCTTGGGCCTTCACTACAGGCGGCGCAACCGCGGGTCGGAAAGCAATGATTCCCAGAAGTACAGCGATGACGATGAATAGCGTCTTCACCAGCCAATCGTTTTTCAGGCGATCCATCTTCATGAATATCTCCCTTTCGAAGGCGATGATTGTGCGTGAAAGCAGGACGCGCGCGCAAGCTTCGATTAAGGATCGAGATGACTTGCAAAGAGCGGATCGTGCCCACAAAATCCCCGCTGCACAGCCGGGCGACGGGGCAGCGGTGTAAACTTTCCGGTCTGCCGCGCGAACTGAATTCTTGCTTTCGGGAGAACGCTATTGAAACGCCTTTGTGTCGTTCTGATCCTGGTATGTAATCTTGCCTCTGCCAGCTTTGCCCAAAGTGCGGCGCCCAATAATTCGAAAGAGCCGTTAACCATCGAATCTATTTTTTCCGAGGGCGGAATCACCGGACGAGCGCCTGAGGCTGTCCAGTGGAGCCCGGATGGAAAAAAACTGACCTTTGTCCTGCGGGATGATGCGGGCGAGCACGGCCAGTTGTGGTACGTCGATACCGCCAGCGGCGAGAAAAAAGTCCTGGTCAGCGAAGCCAAGCTGGCAAGTCTGGCGCCCGACGCCAACAAGATCAAGGACGAGCGCGAGAAAGAGCGGGTCACCCGGTACCACGTCGCGGCTTACGTGTGGAGTCCGGATTCCAAGAATCTGCTGTTCGATTCAAGCGGACAGCTCTGGATTTACAACCTGGAAAATGGGGTTGCGGTGCAGTTCACCTCATCGCCGGATGCGAGCCAGGATCCCAAGTTCTCTCCCGACGGCAATCACGTCGCCTACTTGCGCAAACACAATCTCTACGTGCAACCGCTGGCCGCACAGAACGGGCGTCAGCTTACCGACGATACGGACGACAACATCCTGAACGGCGAGGTGGACTGGGTATACGCAGAAGAACTGGGTGTGCGCGGCAATTATTTCTGGTCGCCCGACAGCAAAGAGATCGCGTTCCTGCAGATGAACGAGAAGCAGGTGCCGACCTACCCCATCACCGACTGGCTGCCCACGCATCCCAAGGTCGAGCAGGAAAAGTATCCGAAGGTGGGCGATCCAAACCCGGAGGTTCGCCTGGGAATCGTATCTGCGAAAGGCGGCAAGCCGAAGTGGATTTCGCTCACCAAAGACACGGACATCTATATTCCGCGCTTTGGATGGGTGCGGGAAGGGATTCTGTGGGCACAAGTTTTGAACCGCGCGCAGGACACCATGGACCTGTACTTCATCGATGCAAAATCCGGACATACCCGCAAAGTGCTGACCGAATCGAGCCCGGGCAGCTGGGTCGATGTCAATGACGTCTTCCGCATTCTGAAGTCCGGCGATCGCTTCCTGTGGTCCAGCTGGCGAGACGGGTACACCCACCTGTATCTGTACAGCTTCGATAAGCAGAATCCGTTGAGCGCGGATGCCAAGCTGGAACGGCAACTGGAAAAAGGAGAGTACGAAGTTCTGTCGGTCGAGGCCGTGGATGAGAACGCGGTGTACTTCACCGCGAACCAGGGGGATCCCCGGAGGAAGGGCGTGTTTTCGGTGGGGCTGAATGGGGGAGAGGTTCGGCGGCTCTCGCAGGCAGAGGGCTGGCACAATGCGTCGTTTGCAGACGACGCGAAGCATTGGCTGGACCGGTACTCGAATGCGTCGACGCCGCCGAAGTGGTCGCTGTGTGCGGGAGATGGCCCGTGCAGCAGCGTGTGGGAATCCCGCAGCGTAGGCGATCTCGGCCTCGTACCGCAGAAGTTCTTGGAGTTCAAGGCGGACGACGGAACCACATTGCATGGACAGCTACTGCTTCCCGAAGGCACGCCGGGCGGGAAGATTCCGTTAGTCACCTATGTCTATTCCGGACCCGCCGCCCAGGTTGTGCTCGACGAATGGGGAGGCACGACCTATCTGTTTCATGAGCTTCTTCTGCGAAAGGGCTTCGCGGTGTTCTCCGTCGATAATCGCGGCACGCCGAATCGCGGACGGACCTTCAGCGCAAGCATCGATCACGAATATGGCGTGATCGAACTGAAAGATCAGCTGGACTCCATTAAGCAGTTGCTGTTGCAGTATCCGCAACTTGACAAAGACCGCGTAGCTTTCTGGGGATGGTCGGGCGGCGGAACGATGACGCTTTACGGCATGACACACTCGGATGCGTTCAAGGCCGGGGTTGCGGTCGCGCCGGTAGCCGATGCACGCAATTATGACAGCATATACACCGAGCGTTATCTCGGCTTACTGAAGGACAGCCCGAAGGCCTACGAACAGGGAGCCATCCCGAAGGTTGCCGGTCAGTTGCATGGCGCTCTCTTCCTGGTGCACGGAACCAGCGACGATAATGTGCACTTTCAGAACAGCATTCAGATGATTGATGCGCTCATCAAGGCCGACAAGCCTTTCCGGCTGATGGTTTATCCGAACAAAACGCACGGGATTGCGGGGCAGGCCGCGCGGACCCACCTGTTCCAGCTGATCGACGAACACTTCGAGCGGGAACTGAAATAGGGGCCCATCGTGCGGAAGATGACGCTTGGCGACTTCGATTTGAGTATTGTTTCCGACGGAACGTATCCGCTGGATGGAGGAGCTTTTTTCGGCGTGGTTCCGAAAGTCATGTGGTCGCGAAAGGCGCCCGCCGATGAGAAGAACTTCATCACGGCTGGGCTGAACTCGCTGCTGATCCGCACCGGCTCGCAGAACATCTTGGTCGAGACTGGAATCGGCAACAAGCTTCCCGAGAAAATGGTCAAGGTCTACGGCCAGCCGGCGAAGTTGCTCGAGAACCTTCAGGCCGCCGGGATGGCGCCCGAAGAGATCGACATCGTCATCAACACCCACCTGCATTTCGATCACAGCGGGTGGAACACGATGCGCCAGGGCGATCGCGTGGTGCCCACCTTCCCGAAGGCTAAGTACTACGTGCAGGAAGGCGAATGGCGGCACGCACAGGAGCAGCATCTCCGGGACGCCATCAGTTACATCAGTGACAACTACAATCCGCTGATCGAGAGCGGGCAGATGGAGTTGTTGCGCGGCGATCGGGAGATCGTTCCGGGGATTTCCGTTCGTGTCTTTCCGGGTCACACAATGAATATGCAAGCGGTCGTCGTGATCAGCGGCGGCAAAACGGCTTGTTACATTTCCGATCTGATTCCGACGAGTGCGCACATTGATCTGACGTGGGTGATGGCCTACGACCTGTCGCCCATCGACACGATCGACAGCAAAAAGCGGTACTACGCGCAGGCAATCCCGGAGAAGTGGCTGACGGTGTTTACGCACGACGATGCGATGCCGTGGGGATGTATCGAAAAAGATGACGCAGGGAAATTGACTCTGAAGCCACCACCGGCCACGTAGGGGCAGCCGCCCTCGGCTGCCCGGCGGAGCGTAGCTCCGCTATTTTGACGGCATCGAACTCGGAAGAAGAGCCACGCCGAGCTGGCGCTCGGCAGCCCAGCCGGGGCGGCTGGGCCTACGGGAACCGTTCAGGCGAATGATGCGATGCCGTGGGCCACGTTAAGAAAGACGCTTTCGGAAAATTGGTTGTGAAGCCACCACCGGCCACGTGAGGGCAGCCGCCCTCGGCTGCCCGGCGGAGCATAGCTCCGCTGTTTTGACGGCACTCGGAAGAAGAGCCACGCCGAGCTGGCGCTCGGCAGCCCAGCCGGGGCGGCTGGGCCTACGGGAACCGTTCAGACGTGGCACGTGGCGTTGCGCTTTGGGCATGTCATGTATCGCCCTGCAGACGCGCTTCGAAGAAGTCTTCTACGCGTTCAGGATCTCGCGGTCTCTCTCTCGCCTCGTAGATCGCTTTCGCTGCAGCCCCGCGCCCCGGGCACGCCGTGCGTGAACCACGACGCGAACTGCTTCATCTTGCCGGGGGCGTCCGGGAATTTCTCTTCGATCAACATGCTGAAGTAGGTGCGGATCATGGCATAGCGATCCGCCTCGGCGGGCTGATCGTAGCGGCCGGTCGCGGTGTACTGCTCGATCTGGCGGAAGATCCACGGATTCGAAGCGGCGGTGCGGCCGATCATTACGGCGTCGCAACCGGTCTGCGCGACCATCGCGCTCGCATCTTCCGGGGTGCGGACGTCGCCGTTGCCGATCACCGGAATCTTGACCGCTTGTTTCACGGCGGCAATCCATTCCCAGCGCGCATTGCCGCTGTATCCCTGCTCGCGCGTGCGCGCGTGCAGGGCGACGCCGCACAGCCCGCAATTCTCGGCGAGCTTCGCCAGCTCCACGCACACGATTTCCTGATCGTTCCAACCAGCGCGGAACTTCACGGTGAATGGAATCTTCACCGCCGAGCGGACCGCTTCAAAAATCTTCCCGATCGCGGGCAGGTCGCGTAGCAGGCCGGATCCGCCATTGCACTTCACGACTTTCTTGGCAGGACAACCGAGGTTTAGATCGACGAGATCGAAACCCAAGTCCCTCGACCATGCGGGCCGCCTCGGCCATGACTTCCGGATTGCTTCCGAAAAGTTGCGCCGAGATCGGATGCTCGTCTTCGTAGAAGTGCAGGTAGCGCTTGGCCTTCTTGTCTTTGTGGCGCAACACGCCGTCGGCCGAGGTGAACTCGGTCATGATCAAGCCGCAACCGGAAAGATTGCGGATGAACCGCCGGAAGACAGTGTCGGTGACACCGGCCATCGGCGCAAGAACCGTCGCTGGAGCGATCTCGACTGTGCCCAGACGAAGTTTCGCCGGCACCGGCGGAAGCTCGGCTGCGGGCCTTTCGTCAGGCGGTTTGTCCCAGTACTTGCGCACGTCAATATTCTAGCTTGCGTATGCAACAAAAAGCCCCCGCGCGGGCGAGGGCTTCGAGCTTCCGTAGAGGCGCGAAACGTTACTTCTTCGCGGTTTCGGCCTTCGCGGCTTCTGCCTTGGCGGCGTCGCTTTTCGCGTACTTGCGGCGGAAGCGCTCCACGCGGCCGGCGGTGTCCAGCAGTTTCTGCTTGCCGGTAAAGAACGGGTGACAGGCCGAGCAGATTTCTACGTGCAGGTCGCCCTTGTGAGTCGACCGCGTCGTAAAGCTATTGCCGCACGCGCACATGACGCGGATTTCTTCGTAGGTAGGATGAATGGCTGCCTTCATGTCGGTTGGGTCCTCGATTCCGAATCTTTGATTCTACAGGATGGACCTTGGATTCAGCAACGGTCCAACTCGCTGATTGCACGGACCTTGCGGGGAAGGTAAGCTCCAGAGGTAGTGCCAACGCAGCCCAGGGAGGGCCGATCTTGTCCCACTGGATCTCATGGAGCACCGTCGCCTTTCTGTGGATGGCGTGGCTGGCTTATTGGATTATCAGCGCATGGGGTGTTCGCCGCAACGAACGCGGTGAGTCGACCGGCGAACGGTTCCTGACCGCGGTCGTGGTGGGGATTGGCGCTTTTCTGATCTTTTCCCGCAACTCGCCGCTGGGGCCGCTTGACCGCCGGTTCGTGCCCGACCTCGAGGGATTGCGGATGGTTGCACTGACGCTGGTCGTGGCCGGGCTCGGCTTCTCCATCTGGGCTCGCCGTCACCTGGGCAAGTTCTGGAGCGGCCGAGTGACGCTCAAGGAAGGGCATGAATTGATTCAGTCAGGGCCGTACGCCCGAGTCCGGCACCCGATCTACAGCGGGATCGCGCTGGCGCTGATTGGCACAGCGCTGTTTTCCGGGCAGTGGCGCACGCTGGTGGGCGCCGCAATCATCATTTTGGGACACTGGCACAAATCGCGCAGAGAAGAGGCGCTGCTGACCAGCCAGTTCGGGCTAACCTATGAACAGTATCGAAAGCGCACCGGATCGTTGCTGCCGCGGCTGCGCTAAAAAGAAAAACGGCAGGACCGACCTCCTGCCGCTGAGGAACCTGAGCTTGTCTAGATTACTTCCTGTTGACCGCTTTCTTCAGTTCAGCTCCCGGGGTGAACTTCGCGACTCTGCGAGCAGCGATTTTGATGGTGGCACCGGTTTGCGGGTTCCGTCCATTGCGGGCCTTGCGTTGCGAAACCGAGAAAGTGCCGAATCCAATCAAAGCTACCCGGTCTCCCTTTTTGAGGGCAGCGGTAATGCTGTCCACGGCGGTGTCGATCGCTGTCGTCGCCTGCGTCTTGCTCATTTCACAGGCGCCCGCGATGCGGTCCACGAGATCAGCTTTGTTCATTCTCTCTCCTAGGCAGAATTCCAGTCTGCCCCAGCCAATTCCGGGGGAGGTGAAGCACACTTGCCGAGGCGGAATCCTGATGGCAGCTATTTTGCCCCTAGTTTGCTGGATGTCAACTGTGAATAACTCGGCAGAGCCGCATGGTTCTTGCAGTCAATAGGGACGGAGCGCGCGATCACCGCGAAAACGTTGATTGGCGCAGGGTTTGGGACGTGGAGGTGATGAGTTTGATTCCGCGATTATTCGGAAGTACATTGCTGCGCTCCTGGCGCAGCCTGGCGGGCTTGCGCCCGCTGCGCCGCAGTGCCGCCCCTACGGGGCTGCCGATTGGATTGCCTTTTACCCAGCGCTACGCGCTGGGCTAATGAATGCCGCCGCTGCGCGGCTGCTTTTCGCGTGGGTCGGGCGGGTTTGCTCGCAGTGGGGTGGCGTGGAAATTCCCATAGATCAGAGAATCGTAGAATCTTACCTTTCGAAATGCGCGAAAGGTAGAGCACCCGGCCTGAAGCTCGTGGCTTCGTAACTGCTGACTCTCAGCTGACGAGTTGGGTTTTTATTTTGGATTTCCACCGTTGTCCACAGGGGCGCGGGGAGCTTCACAGGTTGTACACAGTGGACATCGCATTAGGACTTGCGCGATCTTGGCCGAGGGGTGCAGAGTCAGAGGAGAGGGAATGTATTTGTCCATGAAGGTTTCCGCGGAAGTTTGTCCGCTCTGTGACGGCACAGGGTGGAAGAGCGTCATCCAGAACGGCGACCGCCGGGTTGCCCGCTGTGATTGCCGGCTGAAAGCTCGGGCGCAGTCGCTGCTGGAAGCCGCTCGCATTCCCAGGCGGTACGAACACTGCGAGTTGCCCAGCTTTACGACCGATTTTCCGGGAGCCCATCCCTCGTTGGCGATGGCGCACATTGCGGCCTCAAAATTTGCGCAAGAGTACGACCCGAGCGACGGGACCGGACTTCTGCTGATCGGCGCGATTGGGACCGGCAAGACTCACTTGGGCGTGGGGATTATCAAGGAACTGATCCAGGGCCGCGGTGTGGCGTGTCTTTTTTACGACTACCGCGAGCTGCTGAAGCAGATCCAGAACTCCTACAACGCCTCTGTGCAGGCGACCGAACTCGACGTGTTGCGTCCTGTGTTCGACGTCGAGGTGCTTTTTCTCGACGAACTCGGAGCGGTCAAGCCGACCGAATGGGTCTGGGACACGGTGAGCCTCATTCTGAACACGCGTTACAACAACAACCGCACCACCATCATCACGACGAATTTCGATGACCGTCCCGCCGCCGGAGCAAACGGGTCGCTTTCCGCGGTGCGCGCGGCGGTGCGTGAAGAGACGCTGGGCGATCGGATCGGGGAGCGGATGCGGTCCCGCCTCCACGAAATGTGCCGCATCATCAAGCTCGACGGGCTGGATTTTCGCCAGAAGTTCCGCAGCGCGAATTTCCGATGAACGCCGTCCGGCACTCCTCAGAATCGAAATAAATAAGAGACCTTCACGAAGAACAGGCGTCCGTCGTTGATCAGCTGATCGCGCGTGCGCAGCAGTCCGCCGGTGGGAGCGAATTGCAGCGCAGGGTCGATGTTCTGCAGGTCGCTGTTGTACCCCACGTAAATCGCCGTGCCGGGGTGGATCAGGTAGGTCAGCAGGAAATCCGCATTGAATTGCTTGGTCGTGGGTAACGACGTGAATGCCGAGTTCGCGAGCGTCGCGGTGTACTGCAGGATCATGCGGAATGAAAGCTCGCGATTGAATTGCCAGTTCCACTTGGTGCGAAGGATGTGATTGTTGAAAATGGCGGCCGCGCTGTCGCGATCACGCAGCCGCGAGAAGAGGTAAGTGTTGTCGACGCGCAAGGAGGAAATCGGCCGCACGGAGACAGTCAGGCTTGCGTCGTCGGAGCGCGCCAGAAATGGCGGACAGGATGTAGACCCGATCCCGGCAGCACCTGGGCAGGCAGAGGGTATCTGCGCCACGGGTGGAACGAAATTAATCCCGTTTCCCCACAGGTAGTATCCCTGCAGCATAAGCCATTTCAGGTAGCTGGTGCCGAAAATCACGGAGCTGTTGTGCTCGTGATAATCATGATCCGCGACGAGGGATGCGAAGTCGGTGGGCCGAAGCCGTTCGTGAAGGTCGGTATACGGATACAACCCGAGAAAAGTCTGTCCCTTGAACCGGAAATTCAGGCTGGGATCGGTGAGCAGGTCGAGGCGCGTTCCATCGTGAGCCCAGACCCAGTCGGTGTGCATGGACGGTCCCCAGGACACAAGCGGACCGTCTTTCGGGCGAAACCGATAGTCGAATTGATTGGCGAGGTCGCGGATGTCAACGCGGTTCACGAATCCCGGCAAGCTGAGAAATCCCGGGCTCACATCCTTGTAGGTGGCTTCGTAGCTGGTATGCACACCAGAATAGGTCGTATCGACGTAGGACGCGGGGCCGGCGCGATAGGCGTCGCCTGCGGATTGCGTGGAACTGACCACCGATTGCAGGGTTGCGGTCCAACTGGGCGAGAATTTGATCCGGCTGTCGAGTCCGCCGATGCGGTTAAAGCCGTGGGCCGCCGGATACTCCTCGTCGGTATAGATAGCGCCAATGCTGGATTGCTTGAAGATGTCGCGGCTCACGCGGGCGATGGTGAAATATTGCCGCGACCCGGCGAGTGGGTCGGAAGGGGCTACGGTAAGGCCGGGGGCGCGGTCGTCGGCGGTCAGCACTCCTAAGGAATACGGTCCCAGTTTGCCGGTAAGCCTCGCGCCGTAACTCGGGTTTACGATCTGCCGGGTGAAGAACAGATCGATCGGCGTCCGGAAATAGTCGGCGTTCTCGATGAAGAAGGGACGCTTCTCCGGAAAGTAGACGGCGAAGCGCTGGTTCACCGTGACTTGCGGCTCGTCGGATTCGACCTGGCTGAAATCGGGGTTAGCGGTGAGGTCGAGCACGAGGCTGTCGTTCAGAACAATCTTGGAATCAAGCCCGAAGGTGCCGCCGATCGCCCGGTTTTCAAAGTGGGGGTCGGCGGGATCTCGGGCATCCAGGTCGCGGAAAGAATTCAGCAGGCCATAGGGAATGAGCTGGATATTGCGCCCGGGAGAGATGCCCTCGAGTCCGGTGAGGGTGGCCGCTTGCGCCAGCCGGCCTTCGAAGCGTTGGGAAACTTCGGGCCAGAAGGCGTTCTCATTCTCGCGAATGATGCCGCGATACAGGATGATCCCCCAGGATTGCTCGGCCACCGGAGGGAAGCGCAGGCTCTTGAATGGGATCGCCATCCAGGCTACGTAGCCCTGCGGTGTGACCTCGCCGTCGGAATACCAGAGAGTGTCAAAGGAAGTATCGAAGTTGCCGCTGACCTCTTCGTGAGGAACTTCACTCCAGATCGCGTCCCACTGCACGCCGAGCGGATTGATCTGAAAAGCGTAGGCGCGGCGCCGATCGTGAAAAGTATCGAGCATGACCTCGACGGTGTCGTCATCGCCCACGTCTTCGCGCCGGGCCTCGTGCGCTCGCACCTCGCCGGGGTGGTCGAAACATACAAAGACAACGTAAAGATTCTTGTCGTCGTAACCGAGGTAGGCGTCGGTGCGCTGCGATGCAGGAGCGCCATCGTGCGGGTCGCGCTGAACGAAGCCGGAGACTTTCGTCATTTGCGAAGCGACTTCGCCAGCGGCTTTCATGGTGAGAAAATCCCTGAGGAACGGCTCGCGCGCGAGGCGGGGAATCGAGATGGCGGGCGGTCCCAGGGCGCTGGGCGCGCCCGGCTGCTGAACCTGAGGGTCTTGCGATTGCGGCGGGGAGGGCTTCTGCTGAATCGATGGCGCTGCGCCGTTCTGCGCAGCGCTCGCGGGGTTCGTTTGGGAAGCTGCGTGAGTGGCTCCCGGCACAGCGGCGAGAGCGCAAAGCGCAGCCGCTACCGCCAGTCGTGAAGAAAGCGCGCGCGCCTGGAGCAACCGTCCCAGAAACAAGATTAGGTCCGCCTCGCATCCCGCCCCCCAACGGGATGAAACCAGACACGATACACCATAGGGGGATGGTTCCCAAGGTTCCGTGAGAACGAAAGTGTAAGGGCAGGTACATCCCTGTCAGCAATCGTCGTCTCCCAGCGGCAGAAACCCTTTCACCACAGAGGGCACAGAGAACACTGAGGATTTCAGATTTACCTCCGCGCTCCTCCGGGTCTTCTGTGGTATACGCGTTTCACCGGGAAGTGCGGAGCGGAACGGTTGGGATGAACCTAGAAGAGCGAAGTCTGCCGGCGGGTCGGTGTGATTCCGAAGTGCTCGTAAGCCAGCACGGTTGCAATCCGGCCGCGAGGAGTGCGGTTCAGGAAGCCAATCTGGATCAGGAAAGGCTCGTAGATTTCTTCGATGGCGTCGGGTTCTTCGGCCAGCGCAGCGGCCAACGTGTTCACCCCGACCGGACCGCCTTGATATTTCTCGATGATAGTCAGCAGCAGCTTGCGATCGACTTCGTCAAACCCGTGGCGGTCCACTTCCAGCATCTGGAGAGCGGCTTCGGCAGTACGCTTGTCGATCTTGCCTCCACCGCGAACCTGCGCATAATCGCGAACGCGGCGAAGAAGGCGATTGGCAATCCGCGGGGTGCCTCGCGAACGGCCTGCAATCTCGTTCGCCCCTTCGTCATCCACGGCAACGCCCAGGATTTCGGCCGATCGCTCCACGATGATGCGCAGATCCTTGTGCGTGTAGAACTCCAGGCGCAGCATGATGCCGAAGCGAGAGCGGAGTGGAGCGGAAAGCAGCCCGGCACGCGTGGTCGCGCCGACAAAGGTGAAGGGCTGCACATCCATGGTGTGCGTGCGCGCCGAGGGACCCTGGCCGATGATGATGTCGAGTTTGTAATCTTCCAGTGCCGAGTAGAGAATCTCCTCGAGCGCGGGCTGCAAGCGGTGAACTTCGTCGATGAACAGTACCTGCTTCGCCTGCAGGTTGGTCAGGATCGCGGTCAGATCGCCCTTGATTTGCAGCGTGGGGCCGGAAGTCTGCTGGAACGCGACGCCCAGTTCGTTGGCGATGATGTTTGCCAGGGTGGTTTTCCCCAATCCGGGCGGACCATAGAGCAGGACGTGGTCCATCGCTTCGCCGCGCGATCGAGCCGCCTCGATGGCGATGGCTAGATTTTCTTTGAGCTTGTCCTGACCAATGAACTCAGAGAGTTTCTGCGGGCGCAGCTTCAGTTCAAATGAGGAATCGTCCTCGACCGGCGCGGCCGAGACCAGCCGGTCTTTCAAATGAGGAGTGTTTTTCAGGGTCGCCACGCTAAGGCGATGGTAAAGCGAAAGCAGCGGCGGCGCAATGGGAGTTCAAAGGGCTGGATCGCGCCCAAGGCCCGGGCATGAGAGAACTCGTTTCTCAGAATCCGTAGTTGGACCACATACCCTAAGATTTAGGTTTTGCGAGGACGTATTCGTCCATGTACTGGTAAAGCTTGTCGCGATGGGCGGCGCGGTAGGCGGGATAGTCCTTCGCAATTTCCGGATCGGCGCGGTTGAGCAGGACATAAGGCTCCAGTAGGCCATCGTGGTCAATCTGAACCAGGGCGAGAAGGGAGGGGTCCAGTTTCTCGGCCTTCTTGAGAGATGCTGCCTCGGGAGCGAGAACGGCGACCATGGCGTCCAGAGCCTCGGCCTCCTCCTTCAAAGTGTGGCGGTATGCGGGTTCGTTCGGAAATTGCTGCTTGAATTTCGCTGCCTTCCAGTTCTGACGAACCTTCTCATAGGCATTCCAGCCCGCCTCTTCCTGATTCCCTTCTTTGAGGGGCTGCTCATCCAGCTTGACCGGCTTGTCCGGCGTTGTCTGTGCAGTGGACTTGTTCTGCAGAAGAATGGCGTTGAATGGCTGCTGGACGCGGTCTGCCCAGCGGCGAAGGGCGGTCCAGGGTGGGCGGATGTACGGTTCTGCAATCACGGCATCGATGTATTTCTCGCGAGCCTCGGCGTTTTTTCCGGACTCTCCCAGTGCGTCGCCCCAGTAGCGGTACGCCGTCTCCTTGTCGGGGTCGAGCTTGATGGCTTTGGCGAACCATTCTGCCGCGCTGTTGTAAGCGTGCTCGGAGAAATAGACATCGCCCACGTAGACGGTGGCGTCGTAATTCTTGGGATCAAGCTCGAGCACGCGAAGATAACCCTGGCGCGCCTGGTCGAGGTCGCCCCGGGCACGCGTGGCTTCGGCGGCCTTCATCGCTTCGTCGACGTCGGCGCGCTCGGAAAATTTCAGGTCCGATCCGTCTTCGGGGATCGAGAGCAGAACCTGTATCAGCTCTCCGTCATCACCCAGCTTTTTCGCTTCCAGCCCGAGAAAACGAGCTTTCCGACGGGCCGCCTTACGCTCCTCCGGGTCAGTGAGAGTCTTTGAATATTCGAGGACGCAATAGGCCCAGTGCTCCTTGACGACGAAGTCCGACGGATTCACACCCGACAGTTTCTCGAGCAGGGGCATAGCGTTGACGAATTTGCCCTCGCGATACAGCTGCAGCGCCTGGCGGCGTAACGCGGCGGTCTCCGGATCATCATTCGGCTGGGTCTGGGCAAAAAGCGCGCCACAGCCGGTCACCAGCAGCACGAGCAACAGCCAGCTCGCCGCCAATGGAATTCGATGATTACGGACGCTAAAAATCATATTGGGATGATCTCCTCGAAGTCGGCTCGACTGGTCACTCGGCGGATAGTTCCAGAACCTACAGGCTAATACGGACGCAGCGGGCTGCAAATGGCACTTGTGGGTCGCTCTCATCGGGCGAAGAACTTGTCATACTGCTCGTAAATAAAATTGTCGGTCATGCCGGCAATATAGTCGCAGATTACCCGGGGCAGGGGCTCCTGCTCCGCCTTCTCCTGGTATTGATGAGGGAGGTCGGTTGGCCTGTCCATCCAGTAGCGAAACAAGGATGCGACCACCATTTCCGCATCGTCTTTCTCATCGGATAGAGACGGGCTGAAGTACAAGTGTTCGTAAAGGAAGCCCTTGGTGGCGCGGCGTTCTTCCTCAACTTCGGCGCTCAGCGAGGCGAGGCGCTCGGGCAGACGTCTCACATCTTCGAGCGTGGCGATGCGGCTTTCCTGAATCCGATGGGCGGTATTTTGGATGAGGTCGCCAACCATGCGATCGAGCATGCGCTTGATGGTCTCGTTGAATTTCAATTTGTCGGGCGCCTGCGGATAGATGTTCTTGACTTCTGAAAAGTAGCGTTCAAAGACGGGGACGCCTTCCCGGATCTGCTCGAGAGAAAGCAGGTGCGCTTCGAAGCCGTCGTCCAGGTCGGCGGTGTTATAGGCGATTTCGTCAGCGAGGTCGATGAGCTGGGCCTCGAGCGGGGGGCGCTGGTCCAGAGCATACTCGGCAAGTTCCGGAAACGCTTTCGGATCGTAGTCGCGGGAGTGCTTGATAATGCCTTCGCGGACTTCGAAGGTCAGGTTCAGGCCACGGAAGGCCGCGTAGCGAATCTCGAAATCTTCGACGATGCGCAGCGCGTGGAGATTGTGATCGAAGAAGAATCCCTGCTTCCGCATGATCGCATCCAGAGCCTTTTCGCCCGCGTGCCCGAACGGAGGATGTCCGATGTCATGAACCAAGGCCAGCGCCTCGACCAGATCAACGTTCAGATGCAGGGCGCCGGCGACGGTGCGCGCAATCTGCGCAACCTCCAGCGTGTGGGTCAGCCGGTTGCGAAAGTGATCGGAGTAGCGGCGGGTAAAAACCTGGGTCTTGGCTTCGAGGCGGCGGAAAGCCCGCGCGTGGATAACCCGGTCACGGTCGCGCTGGAAGTCGTTGCGGTAGGGATGTTGCGGCTCGGGGTGGCGGCGACCGCGCGATTGCTCTACGCGCACCGCGTAATCAGCGAGCATGAGAGAAGTCTAGTTTCAAAGTTTCAGGGTTTCAAGGTTTCAAAGACAAAAGCCTTGAAGCCCCGAAACCCCGTAACTTGAAACTCGAACCTGTTTTTTACGGTTTTTCGGATTGCTCGCGAGCGAGGCGGACTTTTGCGGATTCCAGTTTCTTCTGCACGCTGGCGAAGCTATCGGTGTCGATTTCGGGAGCGACTGTCTTGTTCCATTCCGCTACCGCGCGCTCCCAGTGAGCGACTGCCTGCTTCAGCCGGCCGGTTTTCTGATAAACGTCGCCCAGATGATCGTGAACGGTGGGATCAGTGCCGATCCGCTGGGAGGCCTTCACCAGTTCTTGTTCCGCCTGGTCGTACTTGCCCATCCGGAAATAGACCCAGCCCAGCGAATCCATGTAGGCGCCGTTGGAAGGCTCGAGCTCGACGGCTTTTTTCACCAGGCCAAGGGCTTCCTCGAGCTTCATGTTGCGGTCCGCCAGCATGTAGCCCAGGTAGTTGAGGGTCATGGCGTTCTGCGGATCGCTGGCCAGTACCTTGCGGAACATCTCTTCGGCTTGCTCGTATTTCTTCTGGCGCTCAAAGCTGGAACCACGGAGGAAATAGACGTATTCCTTGTCGTCGGGCTTGGTGGACAGCTGTTCGGCTTTGTCGAGCGCTTTTTGCGCATCGTCCCAGCGCTTGAGGCGGGTATTCATCTGGGCGAGCGTGATGTAGACGTCGCGGTCGTCGCCTTTGCCCTTAAGCATCGACTGCACTTCGGCGAGGGCTTTGTCAGGGGCGCCCGTGTCGGCCAACTGGGCGGCATACACCATCTGCAGGCCGCGATCGTTGGGCAATTTCTGCGTGGCTTCCTTCGCCACCATGGTGGCTTGCTGCCACTGCTTGGCTTCGCGATAAGTGTCGATAATCTGCTGGTAGCCGCGGACTGCGTTGTCATCGCCCAGCGCAATCATCTTGCGGAAGGCTTCGATGGCTTCGTTGTACTTGTCCTGGTCGCGGTAGACCGTTCCCAGACGCTCAAGGAACACGGCGCGATTGTTGCGCTCGCTCTGGGTGTAGCCATTGTCGGATTTCTCGGTTTTCTTCAGCAGGTCGGAGAGAGTTTGCGCGGCCTCATCGAAACGTCCCTGCGCCTGATAGACGGCTGCCATGTTGTAAGGGACTTCGATGGAATCCTGCACCATGCTCTCGGCTTTTTTCAGGTTCTCGAGCGCCAGATCGAACTTGCCGCTCTTGCGGTAGATCTCGGCCATGTGCAGGTAGGTCTGCGCGTCTTCCGGATTTGCGTCAGCGATGATCTTGTACTGTTCCAGCGCCGCATCCGCTTGGCCGTCGTTCATCAGGTTCTCGGCCAGGCCCCGGATCGCGTCGAGATTATCGCGATCGAGTTCAATGGCCCGCCGGTACGCGTCGATGGCCTGCTTGTATTGCTTCTGTTGCTCGTAGGTGTATCCGAGAGCCGAATACATCTTCGCGGAACGGCCCGCGTCCGGGACAGAGCTCAGCACCTGAACCGCGCGGGTGGCGTCGCCTTCTTCGTTGTAGAGATACGCCAGCGTGGTGACTGCTTCTTCGGAGTCGGGCTGCAACTTCACGGCAAGTTTGAACTCGCGCTCCGCCTTCTGCAGGTCATTATTCATTCGGTACAGGCGGCCCAGAAGCAGGTGGTCGTCGACATTGTCGGGCTCGATCTTAATGATCTGCTCGTACTGCTCGATGGCGAGTTTGAGCACGCTGGCGGAACCGTTGTTGCCAGACTGCATGTCGCCCAACGAGCGCAGATAAATCCGGCCCAATAACTTGTGCGCTTCGAGATTGTTGGGATCGCGCTTGAGAATGTCTTGCGCTTCGAGCACCGCGTCGCGAATGCGACCGGTCTTTGCGTAGAGCTCGGCCAGGGCAGAGGTCAGGTATTCGGAACCGGGATCGGCTTCAATGGCGGCACGATATTCCTCGATCGCCTTGGTGGCCAGATCGCTGCGGCCATAAACCGCCACCTGCTCCTCGTACATGTGCGCCAAGGCGTAGTGGTAGTAGGCGGCAGCCTTATCCGGTTTGTGCGCGGCCGATGGATCAGCCTGCTTCGTGTTTTCTGGTGCGCTGGCGGATTGCGCGAAACTGGCAGCAGCGGCCACCAGAAGCACGAAAACGGCAAACAAATATCTCTTCATGAAATACCTTAGATCCCAAAGTCTCAGCGATTTAGATGCTGAACCGCCGCGCGTGGGTGTATTTGAATTGTACTCCGCGAATGGGGGATTCCCAAGGAAACGGCCCTCCCGATTCCGGCCAAAAGTAACCACCAAAGGACAGGGACTGGCGGGACGTTGAAGCGGCTTGGCGCGTGTCTCAGGGACGGCGGAACTAGCCGATTCGTCTCCGGGGATGCGGCAAGTCGACCCGCTACGAAACATACCCTAGCGGTTTCGTCTTGGCCGTCGCCGTCTCAGTGCCGGAAGTGTCGGACGCCCGTGAAGATCATGGCCATTCCCTGGCGGTCGGCGGCTTCAATGACCTCCTGGTCGCGGACCGATCCGCCGGGCTGAATGATCGCGGTCGATCCTGCCTTGGCAATTTCCTCGACTCCGTCCGGGAATGGGAAGAAGGCGTCGGACGCGGCCACGGTCCCCTTCAGGGGCAGTTGCGCTTTCATGGCGCCGATTTTGCAGGAATCGACCCGGCTCATCTGGCCAGCACCCACTCCCACGGTCTGGCCGTCGCGAACATAGAGGATGGCATTCGATTTCACGTGCTTGCAGACCTTCCATCCGAACAGCAAAGCCCGCTTTTCTTCGGGCGTGGGCGGACGCCTGGTCACGACCTTGAGGTCGGCATCGGTAAGGGGGCGGATGTCGGCGTCCTGCACCAGCATTCCGCCGGATACATTCTTCAAGGTCCAGTTCTGATCGGAAGGGGCGACCTCGACCAGCCGTAGATTCTTTTTGGAGGCGAACTTGGATTTGGCATCCTCGTCGAAGCCAGGAGCAGCGATCACTTCAAGAAAGAGCTTGGCCATCTCCTCGGCCGCGGCTCCATCGATCACGCGATTCACGCCGATGACTCCTCCAAATGCGGACACCGGGTCGCATTCGAGGGCTTTCTTGTAAGCCTGGAGCAGAGTCTTGCCGGTGGCGGTGCCGCAGGGATTGGTGTGCTTGATGATTGCCACCACGGGTTCTTCAAATTCCTGGGCCAGATCCCACGCGGCCTGGAGATCGACGATGTTGTTGTAGGACAGTTCCTTGCCCTGCCATTGCCGTCCATTCGCAACCCCCGAACCGGAGCCGTCCGAGTACATCGCTGCTTTCTGGTGAGGATTTTCTCCGTAGCGCAGGTCCATGACTTTCTGGAATGACATTCGCAAGGTGGCGGGAAAGCCTGCGGCGGGACGCAATTCAAAGTGGCCGTTCGAATTCACGCGCTCGAGTGTGGAAGCAATGGCGGAGTCGTAAGCCGCGGTAGTCGCGAACGCTTTCTGCGCAAGACGCCAGCGGGTTCCGGACGAAAGCTCGCCGCCTGAATTCGCCATCTCCTCGGCGAGGGCGTCGTAGTCGGCGGGCGAAGTCACGACCGCAACATCCTGAAAATTCTTGGCCGCCGAGCGGATCATGGAGGGACCGCCAATGTCGATGTTTTCGACCAGTTCTTCAAATGGCACGCCCGGCTTAGCGGCCGTTTTCTCGAAGGCGTAGAGGTTGACGACCACCATATCGATGGGCTGAATGCCGTGTTCGGCTACCGCAGAACGGTGAGTGGGATTCTCGCGCCGGTGGAGGATGCCTCCGTGCACCTTGGGATGCAGTGTCTTCACGCGGCCGTCGAGCATCTCGGGAAAGCCGGTGAGGTCGGAGATGTCTTTGACCTGGATCCCGGAGTCGCGCAGCAGTTTCGCGGTGCCTCCCGTGGAAATCAATTCCACGCTCATCCCCGCGAGTTTGCGGGCAAAATCCACCAGTCCGGTTTTATCGGTGACACTCAGAATGGCTCGCTGAATTTTCGCCATGGGAACGCCTCGCTGGGAGAAGGGATGATTGCCGCGATTGCCGCAGAATGGCAAATTCTAACAGTCGTCAGTCGCTAGTCGCTAGTCGACAGGCAAGGCGGGAGACCTGCGCACCAGCCGTGCTCGAGAATCGCCATCGTTGAGGACCAGGGAGTTGGGTTGGGCTGAAGACTGAGGACTGGAGACTGACGACTGGTTAGGCTTTTGCCTTGGCCTTCAGCTTGACCTGGCCGTGGTGCAGTTCGACCGAGTATTCCACTTTTTCGCAGGAGTACTGTTTGCGGATCTCGTCGGTTTTTTTCTTCACGAACGCCGAAAAGGAATTCAGGTCGCCGCTAACCGGTTCGCCGGACTTTTTCTTGGCGGCGAGCAGGGCGTTGTAGAGACGTTCCACATCTTCCTTGGGAGCGGCCGCCGAGCATTCCATGGTGAATGAGCGAGGCGCGACGCCGTACACGGTATGAGCTTTTGGCAGCGGATCGTCCACGCTGCGTACGCCTTGCACTGAAAGCAGCGCATCCTGCGGCCGGCGATAGCCTTCTTCCCGGATGCGCATCTTCTTGCGCCACAGATCGCTGTAAATCGCGTAGCGCTGGGCCATTTCGTTGTACCGGAAGCGCTGTGTGAAGTTCATCCGGCCGCCATCCGAGTGCTTGCGGATGAGGGCGACCGTCTTCCATTCCAGGTCGGTGGGAGGACGCTTGGTCGGATTGTTGAAGTACACCTCGTACTCAATCTTCAAACGACGAAGGAGCGAGTCCAGATGCGTCAATTCCTCGTCAATGGTCAAAGGGGCGTGCCTCTCCCGAGAAATCAGTTTAGGCAGGCTTGCAAGTTTGCGGGAGATACCTTGCGGACACGGAAGGGAAGGTACGAAAGTAATGGAGAGCTTTGAGCTACGAGCCGCGAGCTACGAGCTTTCCAGGTCTGCGCTTCTAAGATTCTTTGAGGCGAGGCCTTGAGCTAAAGTCGAAGTGGCTGTGGAGTTAGCTCAGAGCTCGAAGCTCAGAGCCCGTGGCTCGAGGCTCGTAGCTACCTCGCCGCGCTTGAGGCCATCTTCTTCACCATGGCCAACACCAGTTTGCGGTCGCTATCATTGAGGCTGGTGGAGTAGCGGCGGATCTGGCTGAGAAAGCGAACTTCGTCTTCGGAAAGCTGGGGCAAGCCCTTCGAGCCATTCGTGTGACCGGAGTCGGAGAAGAACTGCGAGAGTGGAAGTTCCATCGCCGTGGCAATTTTGGCCAGCGTATCGAGCGATGGGATGGTGTGTCCGTTTTCCACCCGCGACAAGTAACAGCGAAGCAGGCCAGTGCGCTTTTCGATATCGCCCTGCGACATGCCTTTCTGCAGCCGGTAGTTTCGGATGGTCTCGCCGATGTTCATAAGGGTGCGGCAACATCAAAAAGAGCGACGGAGTTGGACTGCATAGTAACCAGAGTAGTACCGTCTGGCAAGTAGAAATTGGTCCTACTCCAAAACCGTTTCCAGTGATTAGTTTGTCGCTGGTGGGTAAGGCATTTTAAGAAGTTTCCACCGATACCAGGAAGCCGGAACAAAAACTCGACGGCCTCTTCAGCCAACTCCGTTAGTTTCTATCGTGCATTATGATAGTAGCAATCGAATTTGTAGCTTTCTCCGCTTCTCGGAGTAGGCCGCTCCACTTCGTCGAACCGCTCGCCATTTATTCACAAGAGAAGGAGTTACTTTCATGTCTGACAACGTGCAAGTTGCGCTGTGGGTCCGGCTCGAAGCTAAGCCGGGAAAAGAGAAAGTCGTTGCTGACTTTCTGCGCAGTGGGCTTCCGCTGGTGCAGCAGGAACCGGCAACAGTGGCCTGGTTTGGGATTCAGCTGGGTCCATCGACTTTCGGCATCTTCGACGCTTTCCCGAACGAAGCCGGACGGCAAGCACATCTGGCCGGCGCAGTCGCGTCCGCGTTGATGGCGAACGCGCAGGAATTGCTTTCGCAGCCGCCAGAAATCAAGCGAATCGACGTGCTCGCATCAAAATTGCCTGCGCATTCCGTCGACAAAGCCGCCTAGGAGTCAAGTGAAAAAGGCCAGCCGCTTCCTGGCGGCTGGCCTCGATCCCGCTGGCTTCAGTCTGCGGTTTCACTTTTTCAAAGTCTCGTTGAGGAATTTTACGGTGCGCTGCCAGGCGTCGGCGGCGTCATCGGCGCGGTAGCCGCCCTTGTTGTTCGGATTTTCGAACGCGTGTCCGGCGTTGGGGTAGATCTTAATATCCACCGACTTACCGTCCTTCTTCAGCGCTTCCTCGAACTTCTTCACATCCTCGGGCGGGATGCCCTGGTCCTGGCCTCCGAAATTGCCCAGGATCGCCGCATTGATCTTCTGAAGTGCCGCTGGATCGGTCGCCAGGTGTCCGTAATTGATGACCGCCGCGGTGAGCGTCGGCTCGGCAAGCGCAACGTTGAGCGAGTAGCCGCCACCCATGCACCAACCAATCGAGCCGATACGGTCCTTCTTAACGTTGGGCTGAGATTTCAGGAACTCAACCGCGGCATGCAGATCGCGCGCGGCGCGGTCCTCGGGAACTCCGCGCATCAATTCGTGGGCGGTATTCGGATCGTCGGCGACTTTGCCGCGATAAAGATCGACAGCGAGCGCGACGTATCCCTGGTCGGCAAGCTTGGACGCTTGTTCTTTCACCCAATCGTTGAGCCCCCACCATTCATGGATGACGACGATTCCGGGAAACGGCCCGCTACCTCCGGGGGTGTAGAGAATGCCTTTCACGGTTTCATCGCCGCTTTTGTAGGAAACTTCTTTGCCGTTTGCGGCGAACGACGCCGCGGCCATGGCAAGGATGCATGCCGAAACAAGCAGTGTTTTGTTCATGACGCTTTGCATGATGCTGGTCCTCTCATCGAGATTAGAAATCTACTTTTCGACGCGTTCCCAGATAATGCGGTAACCGCTCGACTCTCCATCGGGCGCAGTCTCGTGCCCGGAGAGAATCAGACGGTTGCCTTCCAGCTGGTACGGCCGGATCTGGTCACTTCCGACGTAGTGCGGCCAGGAAGCCATTTCCGGCCGATGAATGATGTGATGTTCCTGCTCCTGCAGTTCGTACGTTCCGCAATACGCGAACATGACACGATACGACTCGAGTTTCTCGGCGTCGGTAGGCTTTTCCGGGTTCGCCCAGCGTGGATGATTCGGATTGGCCAGGGAAACGCACATGTGCCCGGTGCTGTCATACATCAGGTAGCCGATGGGGTGCGGTCCATATTCCGCGAAGGGTTCAAGCGTCCCGTCTTTCCGGATGTTGCCCGCGGAGATCAGACGCCAGGTTCCGATGATCGGACCGGCAGCGGAGGTTGCATTGGCTTTCGTTGACTGATCTTGCGGAAGCATAGCCAACAAAAGAGCCAGAGCTGCGACCAGTTTCGTCATGAGTCAACCTTTACTGAAGCAGTAGAACATCTTCACCACGGAGGGCACACAGCACACAGAGAATTGGGATTTTCCCTGTGCTCCTCCGCGTCCTCTGTGGTAAACGCCAACTAGCCCAAATCGAGTTCCATATAAAGCGCCCCTTCGCAGGGATTGGCGCAGTACGGCGCGATTTCACGAAAGCCCATTTTGCGATAGGTTCTCACCGCATCCTTCATCAGCGGCTCAATGGTATCGAGGCGCAGGCGATGGTAGCCGAGGCGGCGTGCCTCGCTGACAATGGTGTCGACCAGGATGCGGCCCAGGCCCTTCCCGCGAAACGCCGGGCGCAAGTATAAGCGCTTCATCTCGCAAATGCCGGGCTCCAGGGAATGAAGGGCAACGCATCCCGCGAGTTGGTCCTCGAAATGACCGAGCAGCAGGCGGCCGGAGGGAGGAGCGTAATCGCCAGGCAAATCGGCCAGCTCCCGATCGAAGTTCTGAAAGCACAAACTAATCCCAAGCGCTTTCTCGTATTCGCGGAACAGTTCTCGGGCTTGCGCGATCTGCGCGGGAGATTCGACTTGCCGGAGGACAAAACCCTTAACCACAGGGGGCACGGAGGGCACAGAGTCTAAAGTGGAATTCTTCACGCCAGGTTTTGCCATCCTTACTGTGTACCTCGGTGTCTCCTGTGGTAATCCGGGTTACCCCATCAACATGCCGCCGTTGATGTTCAGGACGTGTCCGGTGATGTAGGAGGCTTCATCGGACGCGAGAAAGCGCACCGCTCCTGCCACGTCATCCGGGGTGCCGATCCTGCCGAGCGGGACCATCTTCAGTCCCGCTTCCCTCATTTCGTTGGACAGCGCGTCGGTCATGGCGGTTGCAATAAATCCAGGCGCGACCGCGTTGCAGGTGATGTTGCGGGATCCGACCTCGCGGGCGATCGCCATGGTTAGACCGATCAAACCGGCTTTCGAGGCGGCATAGTTGGCTTGTCCGGCCTGCCCGGTCTGCCCGAAGACGCTGCTCACGTTGATGATCCGGCCCCAGCGCTGCTTGAGCATCGAGCCAATGACCTGCTGAATGCACAAATATGCCGAGGTCAGGTTCGTGTTGAGCACGGCATCCCAGTCAGCCCGCTTCATGCGCATGACCAATTGATCGCGGGTGATGCCGGCATTGTTGACCAGGATGTCGATCTTGCCGAACTGCGCGATGGCAGCCTTGATGGTGGATTTGATCTGTTCTTCTTCGGCGACATCGAGGGGAAAGGCGGCGGCTTTTCCGCCTGCTGCGGAGATCTGCGCCACCAGTTCATCGAGCTTGGCCTGATTGCGAGCGGCGACGGCCACGCTAGCACCGGCTTCCGCAAGCTTCAGCGCGCAGGCATGGCCGATACCTTGCGAAGCGCCCGTAATCAGCGCCACGCGTCCGGACAGGGTCATTTTTGGTTGCTCCCGACTGCTCACTATGCCGTCTAAGAATTGAAAATTATACCTGCGCGGGCGAATGGACGTCGGTTCGGTCAGGATGGCGCAGGTTGCTTGCGGGCAACATCAGGAAACGCCCGCGGTCTGCTTCACAATAAGACGATCCTTGCGAAAAAGAACCCGCAACAGCGGCGGCGCGAGAATGGTCGTGACCGCGGTCATGAATACGACGACCGCATACGTCGATTGGGAAATGATCTGCGAATTCAGACCCACCAGCGCAACGATCAGGGCTACCTCGCCGCGCGGCATCATGCCCACACCCACGCTCAGAGCGGCGTTCCACCCGTCGCGTATCAGCGGCAACCCGCAGCCCACCACTTTCGAAACGATGGCCAGCAGCGACACCACGGTCGCGACCAGCAGCACATCTTTGTTAAAGAGCTTCACATCGAGTTGAGAGCCGATCGAAAAGAAGAAAAATGGGCCAAGAAACTCCGTGATGGCGTGGACCCGGGGCCGCAGGTCCCACTCCGGCGAGCATTCGGAGAAGATCATGCCGGCGAAGAAAGCTCCAATGATGGCCGCCATCCCAATCTTGCTTGCCGCAAACGATAAGCCCAGACAGACCATCAGGGCAACGATCAGGGGCGCGTTATGCGTGGAAAGCCGCGCCAGGCTGGGTCGTAATTTCGAAAGAATCCGCGGGCCGATGAAAATCATGAAGAGCGCAAACAAGATGGCTTCGATCGCCAGAATGCCAAGCTTGAGCCATTCGACGCCTCCGCCCTGCGCTAAGCCGTCGACCACGGCGAGCAGCAGCATTCCGAGAATGTCATCGAATACCGCCGCGCCCAGAATAATTTTCGCGATGCTCGAGGAGAGCACGCCCATATCGCCCAGCACGCGCGCCGTGATTCCCACGCTGGTCGCCACCATCGCTACGCCCACGAACACAGATTCGGTGAGCGCATCCCCGCGCCAATGCATGTACGCAAAGCCCAGGACAAACGGGAGAATGATGCCCGCCACCGCCACCAGCACGGCCTTGCGCCCTACTTTGACCAGATCTTGGGGACTGACCTCCAGCCCGGCGTAGAACAAAACGAAAATCGCGCCGATCTCTGCAATCGCTTTCAGCGTGTCACTGGGATGAATCCATCCGAGCGCGTATGGACCGATCAGCACACCGGCAAGAATTTCGCCCAGCACTGCGGGTAATTTCAGGCGCTCAAAGATTTCCCCGATCACCTTCGCGGCTACGAAGATGGCGAACAGTTCGAAGAGCAGCAGATCGTATTCGTGCATGGCGGTGCGCAACGGACTGGAGCGCCGGATGCATTGATTATAGGCAACGAGCTGGCGACGCCCCGGCCGGATGCCGAACGCCTAGAATGAGGCTCGAGCTTCCGGCGGTGGCAGTACCTTCAGGCGCGCGGCCATTGCCGGCACAGGCTGATAGTCGCGGTGAACGATATCGACAATCGTCCGCCCCACGATGCGCGCCTTCGCTTCCGAGTGAATGCGCGTCGGCAACGTGAAGGACTGCACATCGGTGTAGTCCTGCCAGAAGTCGATGTGCTTCACGAAGAAGGATGGCGACTTCACGACGCTGCCTTCCACCCGCACCAGCGATCCGTTGTGCGCGTCCAAATAGACCCGGCCCTTGAAGAGTCCGGGACGCTTCTTGTGCGGCTTCACCTGGTAGACGTGGACGGTTCGCTCATTCACGCGGCTCAACCCGCGATAGTTGAACTTGTAGTTCGCCAGGCTGAGGGCGGTCAGCGATGGGTCGTCCTTCTGCACGTGGTCCACTTCACTCTGCAGGAGGCGCGTGATGACGTTATTCTTCACGAATCCGTCGCCGGTGTAATGGACGGGCGTAAATTGCAGGGTGTGCGGAGCCTCGAACTTGCGCTGCAACTCAAATTCACCCTGCTGCGAAGTATCTGGCAATTCGGCGTGGACGACTGTTACCGCCGAGTAGGACGCCAGTGCGTTGGCCTGTTGGATGACCCGATGCTGGTAGGCCCCAAGCGCCAGCTCGGGCGACATCAGCGGCAGTTCGGCGGTCGGTCCCAGCGTCGGGACAGGTTGCGAATCGGCCAGGATCAGCGGGAAGGGCGGCAGCACTCCCTTGGCGGACGGCAGCACTGCCGCCTCGCCTGCGGAAAACATTGCCTGTGCAAAAAGGCCTCCCGGGGCCCAGAGCCCACAAAGGAGGACTATGAGAAGAATGCGCTTCATCTTATAAGGGACTAACCAGTTATATATGATTCACCACTCGGCTGAAAAGTGGCAAAAGTTGCTCCGGACCATAGGCGCTACGCCCCGGCTTCGACGACAGAACAGACCGGATCTCCACAGGCAGTCTCATTGCGCATCCACACCCGGCCAGATAACATTCGAGCACTCCCATGTCTGAAGTGATGACCAAGCGAGAACCCACCCACAAAAGCACATCCTCGGCGGATTCGCCGGCGGTCGAAGTGTTTGCCGTGTACGGCGTCGAGCCTGAAGTCCAGGCCTATGCCATGGCGAAGTATTCGCGCTCCGCGCTCTCCATGAAGGAGTCGCTCAGGGAGATCACGGCGCAAAAGGCCGAGAAATTCCTGAATACCTTCTATTTCCAGTACGGCCATCGATCCATTGCGGATTTAGCTCACATCGCGCTCGCCGTTGAAAGGCTCTCGATTCTGGCGGCGATCACGGTTGCCGATGAACAGCGTTGGGACGGGCAGGAGCGCTCGACACGCTACCAGGATTTCAAGCGGAGCGGCTACTACCTCCCGGACTTCGGTGGAGACGAGCAGGCCCAGAAATTGTATCGCAGCACGATGGACGGGTTGTTCGAGGTCTACCAGGCGCTTTCGCAACGCACCTACGAATATCTGGTCGAAATAACGCCGCGGCCCGAAGACATGAAGGTCGAGACTTATGAGCGCACGGTACGCGCGCGCGCCTTCGACATCTCCCGATACCTGCTGCCGCTGGGGACAAATACGTCGCTGGGAGAAATCGTCAACGCCCGAACGCTCGAAACCCAGGTCGCGCACCTGTTGTCGCAACCACACGCAGAAATCCGGAACCTGGGCGAATTGCTGAAAAGCGCCGCGCTGTCGCCCGCCTACAACGCTAACCGGGAAGCGCTCGAGGAACTGGTCAGCGAGATCCGGGAAGTCTCCCCGGAGTTGGCTTCAAAAGCCGAAGAGCAGTTGCTGAAAGAAGTGCGGGTGGCCCCGACCCTGGTGAAATATGCCAACCCTAATCCTTACGAAATCGAAACTCGACGGGCGCTGCGACAGGCCGCGGTCGAAGTGATCGGCAAGACGCAGATCGCGCCTTCGAAGTTAGTGGATCTGCTCGACGAAGAACCGCTTGAAGTCGAACTCGCGTCCACCTTGCTGTACGAACATTGCCACTATTCATACCGGCAGGTGCGGCAGGCGGTGCAGGCCGCCGGAGAGAAAATGAGGCGGGAAATCATTGACCTGGGATTGCGCGGGCGCGGTTCGCACGATGAGCTGCTGCGTCCCTTCAGCGCCGGCCAGCAATTCCGCTTCGACATCCTGATGGATATCGGCGGCTTTCGCGATATGCACCGGCATCGGCGCTGCATCCAGATCGGTCAGGGCTTCACGACCAGGCATGGCTACGATACTCCGCCGGAGATCGACGCCGCCGGAGCGCGCGGCGGGTACGATGCCGCCATGAAGAACGCCGCGCTGGCCGCCGACCAGATCGCCCGCCGTCCGGGCGACGAGACGGTAGAAAATTCGCAGTACCTGATCCCGCTCGGCTACCGCAAGCGCACCCTGTTCAAGATGGACTTCGCCGAGGTGGTGTACATCTCCGAACTGCGAACCGGCCCCGCCGGCCACATGTCCTACCGCAGCGTCGCATACGCAATGTATGAAGCCGTGGCGAGAAAGTATCCCGCGCTGGCAAAGTATTTCCGCGTGCACGACGTAAAAGAGCCGATCGATCTGTTGAAGCGATGAGGAGTCGGTCATCAGCCATCAGCCGTTAGCCATCAGCTGTCCGGTCCGGGAGATTGCGTACCCTGGTTTCCGTATCACGAACGCAGCCTGGTCACCAACGAGTTTGAAGTTGGACGGACAGCGCCGCCCGGTTGTATTGCGAGGCACAGGCGGAGCCCGAAGGGCGAAATTCATTTGCCCAGCGCGTAAGCGCTGGGTGGACTCGTGGAGCCCCGGGGGGGCGAAATCAACCGAACACGAACTTGTCCTCGAAAGAAATTCCCGACGTCCGTAACAAATCCACGAACTCCTCTTCGAAATTTCTCTTCTTGTGATGTTCCGCCTGGTTCCGAATATATCGTTGCACATACGTAACTCTGGATGGGCTTAGGCTGAACGCGCCATATCCCTCTTGCCATCCAAACCGAACACCTTTTTCGTTGAGCCATTTTGACGAATTGGATTTCAGGTCGCACACGACTTTCGACAGTCTCATTTTTGGGGGCAAGACCACCAAAATATGCAAATGATCCGCGACACCGCCGATCGCAAGGATCTTGATTTTTTCATTGCGCGCAATGCCTAAGATGTACGCCCACAATTCTTCGCGCCAGTTGGCCGCGATCAGTGGCGCCCGTCCCTTGGTGCTGAAAACGCAATGCACGAGGTTCGCGGAATAGGTGTGGCCCAGCCCAGCGCGTCAGCGCTGGGACCCGATGCCACGAAACAAGAACTCCGGAGGGGCGACACTCAACTGCCGCGCAGTTGGATAACGTTCCAGGCCCGGCAACTCGGAAGCGTCGCGGGGTAATAAAAGTGGTTCCAGAACGCAATACAATTCGCTTTTTCTTCGCTCCGTGGTATATTGACCAAAATCGTTGGTAGATTGAACAAAATTGCTGTGACGATCAGCACTTACGACCCGCCAGCCCGTGGGTATACCCTACGAGGGTCTTCATAAAAGCCTACATTGCGAGGAGCCATCATGGCCGACGAACGTACCAAAGCAATTGAGCTCGCGCTCTCCCAGATTGAAAAGCAGTTTGGCAAGGGCTCGATTATGCGGCTGGGATCGAAGGAAGCCATCGTCCCAATTGCCGTGATCCCGACGGGCGCGATCTCGTTTGACGCGGCCCTGGGCGTGGGCGGCTTTCCGCGCGGGCGGGTCGTGGAAATCTTCGGGCCCGAGTCTTCCGGCAAGACGACCATCGCGCTGCAGGTCATTGCCGAAGCGCAAAAGACCGGCGGCATGGCGGCATTCGTCGACGCCGAGCACGCGCTTGACCCGCAATATGCGAAAAAGCTAGGCGTCGACGTCGAGAACCTGCTGGTCTCGCAGCCCGACTACGGAGAGCAGGCGCTCGAGATCGCCGAAGCCCTGGTGCGCTCGAATGCGATTGACGTGCTGGTGGTGGACTCGGTGGCGGCGCTGGTGCCCAAGGCCGAACTCGACGGCGAAATGGGCGACAGCCACATGGGCCTGCAGGCCCGGTTGATGTCGCAGGCGCTCCGCAAGCTGACCGGGATCGTCTCCAAATCGCGCACCTGCCTGATCTTCATCAACCAGATCCGCGAAAAAATCGGCGTGATGTTCGGCAATCCCGAAACAACCACCGGCGGCCGCGCTCTCAAGTTCTATTCTTCCGTGCGCATCGACATCCGCCGCATCGCCGCCATCAAGGAAGGCGACCTGGTGACCGGCTCGCGCACGCGCGTGAAGATCGTGAAGAACAAAGTCGCCGCGCCTTTCCGCGAAGCCGAATTTGACATTCTCTACGGCGAAGGCATCTCGCGCGAAGGCGACCTGCTCGACCTGGCCGTGAACAACAACATTCTCGAGAAGTCCGGCTCGTGGTTCAGTTACAAGAGCGAGCGCATCGGGCAGGGTCGTGAGAACGCGCGCCAGTTCCTGAAGGACAACAAAGACACCCTTGCCAAGCTCGAGACCGAGGTGCGCAAGGCATTAGGCCTGATTCCCGCAACGGCGGCTCCCGCGGCGGCGCCCATCAATGGCGCATCCGCCGCCACCCAGCAGACGGGCAAAGTCGCAACCATGCCCACGGGCACGGATGCGAAGGTGCCAGCGCGACGTTAGCCTCGTCTGTACACGGTCTTTGAACACCTTGTAGACGGCGGATGGATTCTCTTCCGCAGTTGAGCTGGGAAAATCGTAATCTTCGGCCGCCGTCGAGAAGACCATCGTATTCACTCCTCATCGCGGCGATGACAGCGATAGCTATTTCATGGATGGCGACGGTTTACACCAGAGAAAAGCACGCCTTGCTGAAGTTCCCCACTGAAGGCATTCGGTATTTGCCTTTCGGGATTCCGGCCCTCTAGAATCAAGAGTCATTCCAGTTGTGCCCGTGCTCCAAGAGGCGCCATTGCACAAAACTACCGCCATCTATCCCGGCTCGTTTGACCCCCCGACTAATGGTCATCTGGACCTGATCGAGCGGGGCAGCAAGATTTTCGACGAACTGATTGTGGCGATCTTGAGGAACCCGGACAAGGACCCGCTGTTTAACGTCAGCGAGCGGGTGGCGATGCTGGAAGCGCTTACCGGGCATTACAACAACGTCCGCGTCGACACGTTTGATGGGCTTACGGTGGATTATGCGGACCGAGTCGGCGCCAGTTCCGTGTTGCGGGGCATTCGAGCCTTGAGCGACTACGAGTACGAATTGCAGATGGCCTTGATGAACCGCAAGCTCCGTCCGGAACTCGAGACCGTGTTCATGATGCCGGCGGAGAAATACTCCTACCTGAGTTCGCGGCTGGTGCGCGAAGTGGGGAAACTCGGCGGCTCAGTGAAGGGCTTGGTGCCTGAGCTGGTGGAGCAGCACCTGCGCGGCAAGCTGGACCCTGCCTACAAATTCGGGGAATTCCAGACACAGCAGAGCGAGAAATCAGAAACTCGCAAATCAAGGGCAAGGAAAAAAGCATGACACCCACGACCACGGAAACGACCCACGCCATCAAGTTGACCGAACGGATCAACCGCATCGAACCGTCCGCCACCATGGCGGTCGTCGCGGAAGCCGACAAGCTGCGCTCCCAGGGGGTTGATGTCGTGGATTTCGGGGCCGGCGAGCCGCATTTCGCCACGCCGCAGCACATCAAGGACGCAGCCATTGCGGCCATTCAGGGCAACTTTACCAAGTACACCGCAGTCGCGGGCACCGCGGAACTGCGCGATGCGATTGTGCAGCGTCACGCTGCCGATTTCGCCTCCGACTACCGGCGCGAGGAAGTGATCGCCTCGACGGGCGGCAAGCAGGCGCTCTTCAACGCGCTGCAAGTGCTGGTCGATCACGGCGACGAGGTTATCCTTCCGGTGCCGTACTGGGTGTCGTTCAAAGACATCATCCGCTACGCCGGCGGGAAGCCCGTGCTGGTTGAGACCGACGAGTCGCGAGACTTTGCTCTCACGGCGGAGATGGTGCTGAAAAACGTCACCGACCGCACGAAGATGATCATCCTGAATTCGCCGTCGAATCCTTCGGGCGCCGTGATGAAGCCGGAGCACATGACCGAGATTATCCAGATGGCGCACGAGCGCGGCATCTGGGTGGCATCGGATGAGTGCTATGTCTATCTCAACTACACGGAGAAGAGGTTCTCGGCAGGATCGTTGCGTTCGTACCGCGAGCGGCTGGTAATCCTGGGCTCGCTCTCGAAAACTTACGCCATGACCGGCTGGCGGCTGGGATACGCCCTGGCGCCTGCCGCCGTCGTGAGCGCGATGGCCAAGCTGCAAAGCCAGTCAACATCGAACCCGACGTCGATCGTCCAGAAAGCGGCTGTGGCTGCTCTGAAGGGGCCGCAGGAGTGCGTGGAGGAGATGCGCCGCGAGTACATCAAGCTTCGGGATCACGTCGTCAACGGCCTCCGCGCCATCCCGGGCGTGAAGTGCACTTTGCCGGAGGGCGCGTTCTACGCCTACCCGAATGTGTCGGCCTTCTTCGGTAAAGGCGGAGTAAAATCTGCTTCCGACCTGGCCGGCAGACTTCTCCGGGAAGCGCACGTGGCCGCGGTTCCGGGCGAGGGCTTCGGCACGACCGATCACATTCGCATTTCCTATGCGACTTCAATCGGCGAACTGGACCGCGGGCTGGATCGGATGCGCAAGTTCCTGGCTGCGCTTTAGCAGGCAATCTGAAGAGCGATTTCCGAAACAACAGCGCCCTTGCGAATTGTGGCATTCGGCCTTGGTGTGCGACCGCCTTGTTCTGGCTGCGAAAAACGCGAAATGGGCGAGGTGTCCCGGGCGCAACCTTGCCTGGCAAAGGGTTACGGGACCTCGCCCTTAAGGAAAAGAAATGTCCACCGCGAGAAATAGCTGCATCTGAATCTCTGGCGAATGACTGACCTGTACCCACTGAGAATGCTGCCGGCGTTTGACCCGCGTCCTTGGGGAACGACCGACCTGTCCCCCATTTATCCGGACCACAAATTTGACGAGAAGATCGGCGAAGCGTGGCTGACGGGCGATCACTGCAAAGTGGCGAACGGACCTTTGGCGGGACGAACCCTTTCGGAACTCAGCGAGCAGTGCGGGCGCGCGCTGGTGGGCGAAGCCGCCCGCGATCCGCAGCGCTTCCCACTGCTGCTGAAGTTTCTTTTTCCGCATGAAAAGTTATCGGTGCAGGTGCATCCCGACGACGCCCAGGCGCAACGCACCGGGCAGCCCTGGGGAAAGACCGAATGCTGGTACGTAGCCACGGCGAAACCCGGCGCGCAAATTGCCCTGGGCCTGAAGCCCGGTGTCGGCAGCTCTGCCTTACGCGAGGCCATCGAGCAGAAACGCGCGGAGGACCTTCTCCACTGGATCAATGTCTATCCCGGCGAAATGATTTATGTCGCAGGCGGCACTGTGCACACTCTGGGACCGGGTTCGATCATCGTCGAGACCCAGCAGCAATCCGATACGACGTACCGGCTCTACGACTATGGACGGCCACGGGAATTGCACCTGCGAGAAGGGCTGGCAGCGGTGAAAGAAAAAGTGGCGTCGGGCAAAGTGGTCCGGCCCGCGCCGGTCCGCATCGGGCAGACGAAGAATACAATGGCCCCCATGATCCGCGCGCCCTACTTTGTCGTGGATCAGTACGAACTGAAAGAGCCGCAAGCTTTCGGAACCTCCGACGACGCCGGAAAGAAGTCGGTGCAGATTCTGGTTGCGATCGAGGGCTGCGGCGTGGTCGAGGCTCCGGGAATGGAGCCTGTTACTTTGGCGAAGGGCGATGCGGCGGTAGTTCCCGCCTCTCTCCAAGCGTTCGAAGTGCGTCCGCAGTGGGGAGTGAGTTTCTTGAAGGCGTATGTGCCCGGGACGACTTTGCCGGAACCCGAGACTCGTTTATAGATTCCAAAAGCGAGCACTGAAACCAGCGTGGCGAAACCATCGAACTTCTATCCTGTGATCCTTGCCGGCGGACGGGGCACGCGCTTCTGGCCTCTCAGCCGGAAACGATGCGCCAAGCAGTTACTCCCCCTCGATGGCAAGCAAACCATGATCCAACAGACGCTCCAGCGCCTGCTGGCGATGGCGCCGCCCAGGCGCGTGTGGGTCATCACCAACGACGACCTGCGCGCCGCCATCGTTCGCCAACTCCCAAAACTCGAGAAGCGCCAGATCGTCGCTGAACCGATTGGCCGCAACACGGCTCCAGCCGTTGGCCTCGCGGCGTTTCTGTTGTTGCGTAGCGATCCGAAAGCCGTCATTGGCCTGTTCCCGTCCGATCACGTCATCGGTGACGTTCAGGCATACGGCAAAAATATTGACCGTGCCGTCGAGATCGCGGCCGGCGGCGAGAACATCGTCGTCCTCGGAATCAAGCCCACCCGCCCGGAAACCGGCTACGGTTACATCGAAGCAGGCGCGGCAGGGGACGGAGGAGCGCTCCGCGTCCGCCGCTTCACCGAGAAGCCCGATGCCATGCGAGCTGCGCAGTTCCTGGCCGCCGGCAATTATTACTGGAACAGCGGCATGTTCCTGTGGAGCGCCCAGACTCTCGCCAACGCCCTGCGCGAGCACTTGCCCAATACCGCCGCGATCCTCGAGAAGATTGCCGCGACTTACGGCACCCGCAGGTTCGAAGAAACGTTGCGCAAGCTTTACGCCAGGTGCGACAACATCAGCGTAGACTACGCTCTCCTCGAACCGCGCTCCGCCAAAGGCGAGGACGCCTCGAATATCTACTGCATCCCGTCGGAATTCGGGTGGAATGATCTCGGTTCGTGGACTGCGCTGCACGAACATCGCACTGCGAATGAAAAGACCGAGAACGCAAATGTGCTGGTTGATGACGGTTCATTCATTCTCGATGCCTCGGGAAACTATGTGCACGCGCCCGGGAAGTTTGTTGCTGCCGTCGGAGTGAAGAACCTGGTGGTCGTCGACACTGGCGACGCGTTGCTGATCACAACCCGCGATCGTGCTCAGGATGTAGGCAAAGTAGTGAAGTACCTGGACGACAAGAAGCTGTCAAAATTGACTTGAGAGCTACGAGCTTCGAGCCACGAGCTCTGAGCAATCACTCGTGTCCAGCGTGTCCAGTATGTTGAAGTTGTTGGCTCGCAGCTCAAAGCTCGTAGCTCGTAGCTCTGTATGACTGAAATCAAATTCGGTACCGACGGTTGGCGCGGAATTATTGCGGAGGACTACACTTTCGAAAACGTCCGCCGGGTTGCAAACGCGATCGCGGCGTACGTCCTCAAGCACGAAGACGGCTCCCGCGGAGTGATGATCGGTTACGACACGCGCTTCGGTTCAGCGCGCTTTGCGCGCGCGGTCGCGGAAGTAATTGCCGGAGCGGGCATCCCCGTAAAGCTCGCCAACGACTACACGCCAACCCCGGCCGTCTCGCTCGCCGTGAAGCAGCAAGGCGCTGCCGGCGGAGTGATGGTCACGTCCAGCCACAACCCGTGGAACTGGAACGGGGTGAAGTTCAAAGCCAAGTTCGGCGGCTCGGCGACGCCCGCGATCATGAACCAGATCGAAGAGGAGTTGCGCGCCGGAACAAAGCCTGCGGGCAAAGCCGCCGCCATCGAGGAAGTCGATTTCAAGCCGGCTCACATCGCGGCCATGTGCAAGTTTGCCGATCTGGATCTGATCGCAAAAGCCAAATTCAAGTTCGCTATCGATTCGATGTACGGGTCGGGCCGTGGTGTCATGGCCCAGATATTCTCCCAGCACGGAATCGAGCACGTCGCCATTCGCCAGGACGTGAACCCCTTGTTCCCCGGCATCAATCCGGAGCCCATCGAGCCGCACATTGATTTGCTGCGGCAGACCGTGGCTAAAGAACACTGCCACGCCGGCCTCGCCACCGACGGCGACGCAGACCGGATCGGCGCGGTCGCGGAAGACGGCAGCTTCGTCGATTCGCATAAGTGCTTCGCGGTTCTGCTGCGCTGGCTGCTGGAACGCAAAAAGTGGCCCGGCGACGTGGTTCGCGCCTTCAATACCACGAGCATGGTGGACCGCATCGCCGCCAAGTACGGGCGGAAGTTGCACGAGTGCCCCATCGGATTCAAGTACATTGCGGACCTCATGATGGATCACGAGATCGTGATCGGCGGCGAAGAGTCGGGTGGCATCGGCTATTCGCGTTATCTGCCGGAGCGGGACGGTCTGCTGAATTCCCTGCTCCTGGCCAACGTCATGGCGGAGGAGAGCAAGCCGCTGGGCGAACTGGTTTCCGACCTTCAAAGGGAGTTCGGCCCGCACTACTACGGGCGGCTCGACCTGCATATTCCCGACAGTGTCAAGCAGGGCGCAATCCAGAGAGCGCGGTCCGAGACCACCAGCAACCTGGGAAAATACAAGATCGTCAAAAAAGAGAACATGGATGGGATCAAGTTCTTTTTGAATGCGTCCACCAACGGCAATGGCGCCACTCCGTGGGTTCTGCTTCGGGCCTCGGGGACCGAGCCTTTATTGCGCGTTTATTCCGAAGCCGCCACGCCGGAACTGGTCACGGAAGTTCTGGATCTCGCCAAGACCTTCGTTTCGGCCAGTGGTTGATGGTTTTTTGGCCGTGTTACTTCGCTGCCCACTCGACACTGAACTGTTGGGCACGATCTGGCATGCCGGGAACGGTCTTTATTAGTGGATAATCATTATCGAACCGAGCCATGAGATTTGCCGAGGAGAGCCCGATCCTAACCGCCGACACTCCGGAGGCGCGCCGCTACAATCGCATTCATCGCTGGCTGGAATTCAGCGACTTCGCGTTGGGCTTGGCTTTCCTGCTGGTGCTCCTGCTCTCCGGATGGAACGCGGTTCTGCGTGATTGGGCCTACCGGGCAGCGTTCCAGAACTACACGATCGCAGTCTTTTTCTATGTCTTCATACTGATGCTGGGCGGCAAGTTGCTGGGCATCGGACTGGATTTTTACGGGCTCAGGCTGGAACGGAACTTCCAGCTCTCTAACCAGAAAACCCGGTCCTGGCTGTGGGACGAGATCAAGGGGTTCCTGGTCGGACTGGTGTTCGCCGTCATCATTGCCGAACTCCTCTACTTCACGATCCGGCAATCTCCCCAGCACTGGTGGCTGGTCTCCTGGGCCCTGTTCATGGGACTGTTCGTGATCCTGGCGCAGGTCGCGCCCCTGATCCTTTTCCCGATCTTTTATAAATTCGAGCCTCTGGAGAACGAAGATCTAAAGCAGCGGCTCGTACGGCTCAGTGAAAGCGCAGGCACAAAGGTGCGCGGCATCTACAAGTGGCATCTTTCGGAGAAAAGCCGCAAAGCGAATGCGGCTCTCACCGGGCTGGGCGCCACGCGCCGGATCATTCTCGCTGACACCCTGCTCGATCACTATTCGCCGGAAGAAATCGAAGCCGTCCTGGCCCACGAACTGGGACACCACGTGCACAAGCACATCCTCAAGAGCATCTTCGTGCAAGCGGCAATCACGCTATTCGGCTTCTGGGCCGCCAACTACGTGCTGCACTTGTCCATCGAACGGTGGGCCATGTTCGACACCCTGTCGGATTTCTCGAACCTCCCGCTGCTGGTGCTGGTTTCGATCGTGCTCTCGATCATCCTGATGCCGGCGATGAATGCTTACTCCCGCTTCAACGAACGCCAGGCCGACCGTTACGCTTTTAAGACCATCCGCAGCGTACAGCCGTTCATCAGTTCCATGAACAAGCTCGCTGCGCAGAACCTGGCGGAGCGCACGCCGGCGCGCTGGGTGGAGTGGCTGTTTCATTCCCATCCGGCGATTTCCCGCAGAGTGGCCGCCGCCGAAGCGTGGAAGATGCGTCTCGCCACCGATTCTCGCTCCTGAACGACTCTCCACCCAAAATCAATAGCCGGCAGGATTAACGCTTTGCCAACAACCCCGTCACGCGCCGCAAGTCGTCTTCCGTGTCGACGCCAACCGTATCAAACGGCGTTTCGCCCACATGAATGGGGATGCCATTCTCCAGGAATCTCAACTGCTCAAGCCGTTCGGCTTTTTCCAGCGATGATTCGGGCAGAGTGACAAAGCGATCGAGCGCCGCCTTGCGGTACGCATAAAATCCGAGATGCTTGAAGTACGCTGGCGCGCTCTTGTCGCGATCATGCGGGATGGTGGCCCGCGAGAAATAAAGAGCGCGCACGTTGGCGTCGGTCACTACCTTTACCGCGTTGGGATTCGCGATGTCTTCTGCGCCGCAAGGCGTTTTCAGCGTTCCCACCTGCACCAACGGATCCGCCATCACGGCGAGCAAGGAAGCAATATGTTCCGGACGGGTCAACGGCTCGTCGCCCTGCACGTTGAGATAGACGTCGGCCGCGGCGAAATTCGAGATCTCGTGGACGCGCTCGGTTCCGCTTCGATGCTGCGCTGAAGTCATGCGCGCGTGCCAACCGTGTTTATTGCAGACCTCGACAATCTCTTCCGAATCGGTCGCGATGATGACCCCGTCGAGCAGTGGCGAGGCACAAACGCCGCGGTACACATGGCCGATCATGGGCAGGCCGGCAATGTCACGGAGCGCTTTCCGGCTGAGGCGAGTCGAGGCAAGGCGCGCGGGAATGACAGCGATCGCTTTCATAGGCGGAAGTAGTTTCGTCGGAACCAGAGAGAGTTGCAACCGGCGGCAGGGCTTGATGTTGGTTCCCGAATCAAAAGAGCAAAGTTTGACACTCCCTGAGGGCGCCTTTTAGAATCAATAAGCTGGCCACAGCGGAATCAGCCACTCCGCCGCTTCATGGTCGGCAAGGCATCGGCCGATTCACCTCTCCTGATATGTTTCCTGAAATGGCGGTGTAGCTCAGGTGGCTAGAGCGAGGGTCTCATAATCCCTAGGTCGTTGGTTCGAGTCCAACCGCCGCCACCAATCTTGATTTCTGGGAAATAGTTTGCCATGTCTGGCTCACAGAAGATCAGTGAAACAGCAAGCGAGGCATCGACATCTCCTGTGCCGCCGGTCGAAGAAGCCACGAAACGGTCAGGCAAACTCTCTTCAACCTTTGCCCATCCCTTCCTGAATCCATTGCGAGTTCTTCTACGCGCATTGCCGATGAACGTCGGCCCTGGAGTCTCCGGCCCTAAAGGTGCCGGCCAGGGGAACAGCCGGTCATCCACTTACCGGCCCGACATCGAAGGACTGCGCGGCATTGCCGTTCTACTCGTGGTCGCTTTCCATTGCGGCGTCCCCGGTGTGACGGGTGGATTCGTGGGGGTCGATGTTTTCTTTGTGCTGTCTGGCTACCTGATCACGGGACTGCTGGTTGCCGAGATTCAGAAAACCTCACGGCTCAGCCTGTTGCACTTCTACGCCCGCCGGGTCCGTCGTCTTTTACCAGCTTCAGCCTTGACCCTGGCAGTAACCCTGTTGATCGGCGCGTTCATCATGGCTCCCCAGGAATTGGCCTTCGCCGGCCGAGCCGCGCGAGCCACCGCGCTGTATATGAGCAACGTTTTCTTCGCTAAGAATGCGGCCAACTACTTCAACCCCGATGTGGAATCAAATCCTCTGCTGCATACCTGGTCGTTGGCCGTGGAAGAGCAGTTTTACCTGGTTTGGCCCATGCTCATCATGTTGGGTCTGCTCTTCTGGCGATCGAGAAAGTCTCTGCTGGTCGTTCTTTCAGTATTGACGCTGCTTTCGTTGGCAGTCAGCGTGTGGTCGACTGCAAGCGCGCAGACGTTTGCCTTCTATCAGCTGCCGAGCAGAGCCTGGGAATTCGGGATCGGCGGGTTGGCGGCTCTATTGCCGGTGGGCTTCATGAAACTGCCATCCCGAGGGTGGCTGGCTTTTGGATGGCTCGGCATTGCCATGATCCTGGCGTCTGGACATTACATCTCCAGCGTCAGCATCTTCCCGGGCTGGGTTGCGTTGGCACCGGTGCTGGGGACCATCGCCGCCCTAATCGCGGGGGCTGAACAACCAGGACGCGGCTCCGGTATTGTGCTTGGCTCCGCGCCCCTGCTGGTTCTGGGAACTCTCTCTTATTCATGGTACTTGTGGCATTGGCCATTCCTGGTTTTTGCCGCGGCACTGTTTCCCACGGTCTCCTTTGCGGGAAAGGTCACGGCTTGTGTAGCCGCCCTGCTAGTGGCCGCCATCACGCACCATTTCGTCGAGAATCCAATTCGTTTTCATCCTTACCTTGTGAAACGCCCCGCGGTTTCGCTGTACCTGGGGGCTGCGATCACGCTTTTTTCAGTAGCTCTGGCGGTCGTTTCCATCAGATTTGCCTCCCGGCTCGCGGATGCGCCGAACATGAAAGCAATCAAGGCAACCTTCGACGACAACCCCATGTCCGACGCGGTGAGACGACGTTGCATGGCCACCATGCAATCCAGAAGTGTCCAGACGTGCGCCTTCGGGGATACGGCTTCCAAGACCAATATCGTACTTTTCGGCGACTCTCACGCCATGCAGTGGGTGAACCCCTTAACTGACATTGCGAACGCCAACGGCTGGAAGCTGACTACGATGCTGAAGGCAGCCTGCCCGGCGACCGACATCGTTGTGAAGCCCCCGAACACACAACCATGTGCCTCCTGGCGCGCGGACGCTCTTCGGCAGATCGCGGCGCTGCATCCGGCGCTTGTGATTGTGGGAAACTCGACCATTTACCTGGGACAGAAGGGCAAGCCTGCCAGCCGATTCGACGTCTCCCTGGAGGAATGGCAAAACGCTACGAAGCGGACATTCGAAGCACTGTCCTCGGCGGGAATCACGGTGGTCGCGATGCGCGACAATCCCTTCTTCCCCTTCGACATCCCCACTTGCCTGGCCCGGTCCATCCGGCACTCCTGGTATCCGGGCGGCTCGTGCGCGATCAGTAGGTCGGAAGGTTTAAACCCGGCCATCTTCGACGCTGAGAAAGCCGGGGCTCGCGGTCTTCCCAACGTCCATTTTATCGACTTGACCGACCGGTTCTGCGAGGGGAAAGTCTGCCCGGCTATCCAGGGAGGCCTGGTGATTTATCGAGATAGTAACCACATGACTAGAACCTTTGCAGAAACCTTGCGGCCAGTCCTGGAAGCACAATTGGTGCCGATCCTGAAAGCCGCTGACTAGTTACCGGGGTGTTGAAGCTTTCTTGTGGAGTGGACAAGACGACTGCAAAAGAATCCAACGGTTTGACAGTATCATCATCCAGTCACCAAGCGAACGATCCACTAAACTCAAGACGCTGGCGAACGCCGTCTCAGCTCTCGAACTGTTGATAAAGCACTCATGGATAGAGCGCTCGCGGACTGGACTCGCGCGACCTTTTTGATTGCGAACAGGTTAGAAATCTCGGGAGGGAATCTCGGAAGGACGCGCGTGGAAGGGAGCCAAAAAAACGGTGCCGAGCATTGTTCTTTCCGTGCCAATGCTCGGCATTAACAGTCAGTGGAAACGGCTTTGCTATTGAATCGAACTTGCGGCTTGCGAGAAAACACCGTTGGCGTTGGAGCCGATCATCCGAACCGTGCCCACAACCAGCACGAGGATTACAGCTAGCATCACAGCGTATTCAGCGATGTCCTGACCCTGGTCCTCAGACCAAAGCCTGGCAAGTAGGGGGAGGACTGACATGTTCCGTATACCTTCCTGAAGTGGAGTGGAGACCGGCACATTATTACCTAAGAGCCTGAGGAAAAACATGTGACTAAAGTAATTGTACTGTTGGACAGTTTGAGTCGGCCCTTCGTGCACCGCGCCGCGAATGTCCTTATTCGTCGCGGCATCTGTGGAAATCTTCCGGTACTCGCCACCCTCGAGACAGTGCATCGCTTTCGCTTCACCCTGGTTGATACCTTACCAATACGTTTTCAGCAGGGCGGAAGGATCGATCGTCGTCCGGCGCTCAGCCATGTGCGTCGAACGCATCTCGCAACATCAGCTTTAAATGATTTGTAACTTATCTCTGACTTTCAGGAGTGGGTTACGAAGCCCGACCTGTGGGCGAAACGGGTTACTAGCCTCCTGACCGGGAGATACCGCAGAGCCGATTATTACTTGCAATTTCCCCAGGAATGCCCAACAATCGAGCCTCCCCTTTGGACCGGGCACCCGTCCGAGTGCATGGAAAAAATAGTAATTAGCAGCCGCGAAGTCGCGGAAACCTCACCTCCTCCTGATGAACCCGTTCGGCTTGAGCCGAAGTTGCCTCCGGCGGTGCCCTGGTGGGCGAAACTCGCGCTCAGTCCACTGGTGTTGTTTTTGCCCTTGCTTTGCCTGGTTGCGGTAGTTTTGCGCGTGGCCATGCGAGGGCTGCCGCCTCGGACTCGGTTCGCCTGGACCAGCCTTCTCGCCACGTTGCTGAGCGTTAGCGGTCTCGTCACCTCGGTGGCGTTCGTGCTGGTAATGACGTTGCACCCGCTGCCTTCGCTGATCGGTGTTGGCCTCGCCGATCTCGATGAGCGCACCGAATTTCCGACGCTGCCGGTCAGCGCCGCGCTGTCGCCCCGGCAAGCTTCCGAAAACCTGAAGCCGCTCGTTTCTGTGGTTTCGCCGGCGCGTCGCACATGGTTCACTCACCAGGTTGCGCCCAGCGCCGGATTCGGAGCCGGAACTTTGTTGCAGGCAGATGCCGACGGCTATCTCTTCGCCACCGCGCGTCACGTCGTCGATGGGCTCGCCTGGCAGTCCGACCGCAGCGACAATAGCGTACTGGTTGCCATGGCATCCGGAGCCTGGGGGGAAGGCCAGGTCGTCGCACGCCACAAAGTACTTGATCTGGCATTGCTGTGGGTCAAACGGGATAGCGGGCATGCCGAATTCGTGCTTCCTGTTGCCGCCCCCACCGATGTCGTGGATGGTGCCACCGTCTTTGTGATTGGGCATCCGGAAGGGCTTCGTTTCACGCTGAGTACAGGTATCATCTCGCGCATCGAGGGCGACATTCTGCAGATGTCGGCCCCGGTCAGTCCTGGCAACAGCGGCGGTCCGGTGTTCGACGATAAGGGTGAGTTAGTCGGCGTGGTTACCTCGATGGTCGATCGCCACATGGATCCCAATGCCGAGAACCTCAACTTTGCAGTGCGCGCCAGCGCGTTGCTGGAGCAGTCAAGCTGGGACTTCGCGGGCTCTGGCAAGAAGCGCCTGGACGACTATCTGGCGCGGCGCGGCAACCCAGGTAACGACCGTCAGCAAGTGCATCGCGGCAACTAAAAGTACAGGGACATTGGAATGCCTACCATCAACGTCACCGTCTACGACTCCACCGAGAACAAGCGCGTACCCGTGGAACTTCCCAACGACGCCGCTTGTAACAAAATCATCGCCGTTCTGGTAGAGAAATTACGCCTGCCCACGCATGGGCCCGACGGCGCACTGCTCAGCTACAAATTCCACCACAAGAACTCGGGACGACAAATCCAGGATTCGCAAACGCTGGCCGAGGCGCTCGTGCAAGACGGCGACATACTCCGCTTGCAGCCGGAGATTACTGCAGGACGAGGATGAACCCGACTCCATGCCGCCGCCGACCCTGAAAGCCACTCTCCGCGAAGACCGCTTCAGCCGCATGCGCCTCATTCCCTGGTGGGATCAGGACAAGATCGCTAAGTGTCGCCTGCTGGTGGTTGGCGCGGGAGCTTTGGGCAACGAGATCCTCAAGAACGCTGCGCTGCTCGGTTTCCGCAAGATCGTACTGGTCGATCTCGATCGCATTGAAGAATCCAATTTGTCGCGCACCGTGCTCTATCGCGACCGCGATGTAGGCAGCTACAAAGCCGATATCGCCGCTCGTGCCTTGGCCGAACTCGCTCCCACCGCCACCCTCCAGCCGTTGGTTGCCAACATCATCCACGGAGTGGGCCTGGGGGTTTTTGAGTGGAGTGACATGATTCTCGCCGGACTCGACAACCGCGAAGCGCGCCTTTGGATCAACCGCTCGGCATGGAAGGTCAACCGCCCGTGGATCGACGGCGCCATCGAAGGGATCAACGGCGTGGCCCGCGTATTCTTGCCCGGCGTCGCGCCCTGCTATGAATGCACGCTCGGTGAAGTCGACTGGAATCTCTTGCAGAAACGCATGTCGTGCAACCTGCTGGTTCTGGAGCAGGAGAGCGAGGGCAAGATTCCAACGACCCCAACGATTTCGTCGATTGTGGCCGGCCTCGAAGTCCAGGAAGCCGTCAAGCTGATTCACGGATTGCCAACCCTCGCCAGTAAAGGCTACGTCTTCGAAGGATTGAATCATTCCTCCTATGTCGTCGAATACACCGAAAATCCGGACTGCATGAGCCACTACACGGTGCCTGAGATCGTCCACCTGCCGGAGAAGGCGTCGCAGTTGACGTTGAAGGATCTGCGCGACCGCACGCGTGGCGATTTCGGCGGAGAAGAGGTCGTAATCGAATTTAGCCGCGATATCATTCACAAATTCGTCTGCCCTCATTGTCACCGCGAGGAACTGCTGTTTGCGCCTGCGGGGAGCGTTGCCTTCGACGCGGCCAAGTGTCCGGAAGATGGGTATCTCCGTGCGGTTGAGACCCTGCACAGCTTCGCAGGCGAGAACGAACTCGCGAGCCGCCATCTCGATCAGCTAGGACTACCCCTCCTTGACCTCTTCGTGGCGCGTTGCGGCGAGCGCGAGATTGGCTACATTCCCTTCGGCGACGCGGAACAGGTGTTAGGCGCCGCAGCACGGGAGGACGTGCGATGAGCCGTAAATCGAAGGCGCAGGACCAGGTCGCACTCCACATTAATAGCGAAGTCGTGCGCCAGATCCGGCAGCATGCCCGCTCAGAAAATGCAACAGAAGTTTGCGGCGTCCTCATTGGGAGCGAAATCGCCGACGGCATCGAGGTCTCCCACTGCGTCGCCGGCGTAAATGCCGCCCAGGGCGGAGCTCACGTCACCTTCACGCAAGACACCTGGGAACACATTTACAAGGTAAAAGACAAAGACTATCCCAACGAGAGAATTCTGGGTTGGTACCATTCGCACCCGGGTTTCGGCGTATTTCTCTCTGAGCACGACACGTTCATTCATCGGAACTTCTTTTCCTCGAAGCGCCAGGTCGCATGGGTCTACGATCCTCACTCCGATGAAGAGGGTTGCTTCGGCTGGCAGGGCGACCGCATCGTGCGCCTTACGCAAGTCGACATTGTGGATCAGCGGGGAGGAGAGTCGGCAGAAACTACCGGCGCCGCCAAATCACAAGCTTCGGCTCCCGCACAGTCGGGCCCAGAAGAGACTGCCGCCCGTCCGGTGGTCCGACTCAAGGAGCATGATCTCGACGAGAAAGATGTTTCCCTGGAGCGGATGGTCTCGGCGATGATCACCCATCTCTCCGTGCTGGTCTTGGGCTTCGCTCTCTCGTATTTCTTCTTCCCCAAAATCGTGATGATGGCCTTCCCCGTTGACCCGCAGACGGGCATGCCGCTGGGGCCGATCATTGAAATTCCTGCCGACAAGGTCCGCGAACTCCTGAAGAACGCTCAAACGGCGAGCCCGCCCGCCAAGCCTCAGTCTCTTCCAGCCTCTCCGACTGGGGAACCGGGAAAGGATTCCAATGTCCAGCACTGACAAAGACACGATCAAGATCACGCTCGACGATCTGGCCAAGGTCAACGTAGAAGACCGACCCGGACCAATCGCGCCGGCCGCTCCCGGCAGCAAGTCGTACGGTACGATCACCGATGCCGCCGAACAGGGACCGGTCACGTCGGAGGAAAAAGGAAGCATTCTGCTGCAGGGCTGGTTCTATCTGGGCATCGCCGGCCTTCTGGGTGCGTTTGCGGGATGGGCCATTTCAGAACCCGCCTTTGTCGATGGCGGACAACCATCCGCTCAGCGATGGGGGAATTTCTGGATTGTCCCCGTCATCCTGACCCTGATGTCTCTTGGATTCGGCATCGCCGAGAGCATTGTGGAGCGGTCGGCGAAAAAAGCCCTGTTGCGCGGCGTGCTTGCGTTGCCGCTGGGCATCGTTCTTGGCTTTGTCTTTGATTTTGTCGCAAACATCTTGTTCTCCCTGATGCTCCGCGTGATCTTTGAACTGGGAGCTCGTTCTTTTACAAATCCTGCCTTCTGGATCGTTCGCGGCTTGGCGTGGACCGCCTTCGGAGTTGCAGGAGGAGTGGTCTACGGAATCATTGGCCAGTCCGCGAAGAAGGGGAAGTACGGCATTTATGGCGGAATGATTGGTGCTGGCATTGGCGGTCTCATCTTCGACCCAATCAACTTGCTGTTTCACAGTACGGGAGCCGGAGCAAGCCGAGCCATCGGATTTTCGCTGGTCGGCCTCGCGACAGGTCTTGGCATGGGGCTCGTGGAGAGCGCCCTTAAAGATCGCTGGTTCTATGTCACCGCGGGCCCTCTGGCGGGCAAGCAATTCATCCTTTACAAGCCGCGTACTACCATCGGTAGCCGGCAGGAGTCGGATATTTATCTTTTCAAGGACTCCAACATCTTGCCGGACCACGCAGTGCTGGAGTTGGCGGGTTCGCGGGTGCAGATCCGCGCCACTGGAGCCGTGTACTTGGCCGGTTCTTCGGTTCAGTCCCGCGTCCTGCAAGACAACGATCTTCTGCAGATCGGGCGATACTCCTTCCGCTACAAGGAGAAGCACCGCTCATGATCGCCACCGTCTGCCCTTACTGCCGCGGAGAGATCGAGTCCTCGCCCGAACAGGAACTCATTTGTGAAGGATGCGGTACGCAACATCACCGCGACTGCTACCAGGAAAATGGCGGCTGCACCGTCTTCGGATGCCGATGCGCTCCCGCAGAAGAACCCAAGCTCAGTATTGCGGCGCCCGATCTTTCGCTAGCACCCGCTCCCGGGACCGTCCGGCCCTACGCGCCTCCATCGTCAGCGCCTCCACCTCCGCCGCCACCAAGCAACACTGCCCCCACGGAAGTTGAACCGACGATCGAGCAGCTCGGTGCGAGCGTGGTGCCTTCTATTTTTAGTGCGTATCCGGACAGCACACAGCCGGATATGCCCTCCGATGAAATTCACGAGCCAAAGAGCCGGACGACATTTATCCTGCTGGGCGCGCTTCTGGGTCCGCTCGGCGGGCACAACTTCTACGCCGGCTACAAGAAGAAGGCATTTGCTCAGCTTGCTATCACTCTGGTCTCGGTGGGTTTCGCGGCCCCGATGACCTGGATCTGGGCCATCATCGATATTTGCACGGTGGAGCGCGATAACAATGGGGTGAACTTCACTTCCTAGGAGCGATCGGCATGGGCTATCTGATCAAACGCGGCGAACAGACCTTCGGTCCCTATGCACTCACCGATTTGCAGCGTTATGTGCAGTCAGGCAACGTCCTGGTCGACGATCTTGCCCAGAGCGAAGGCCTGACCGACTGGGTGGCAGTGCGCCAAATCCTTGGCGACATTCCGGCTACCGTGGTCCCGGTCACAACGACCGCCGCTGTGCCGGCGGCACAACTGGTGCCCTTGCCACCCAACCTCCATTGGGCGCTGCTCTTGATTCTGAACGTCCTGACCAGTCAGATTTTCAACTTGTTCAACATCATCTGGGCCTTCATCCTCGCCAATTGGGGACGCAAGCTCAGCGGTGACAACAAGCCTCTAGTCCTGGTCTCGATGTATCCCGCGGGCGTCATCTCGGGAATTATGGCCGTGTCCATGCACGTCCCCGTGGTGGGTGGCCCGCTCATCATCGGCGGCGTGATCGCCTACCTGTTTGGAATTTTTTCCATACGCGATGCAATGGAGACTTACTACAACTCCACGGAAAACATCGGCCTTACTTTAAGCGGAGTGATGACTTTCTTCTTCAGCACGGTGTATTTGCAGTATCACGTCAACCGTATCCACCGCTGGAAGAAGACAGGAGTCCTGTCATCCTAGGAAATCATGATGCCTTCGCCGCGCACACGTCGTCTTCTGGCCGATGAACAAGCCCTCGAACAAAGGCTGCGCGATTGGCCGCGCATCCGGATCACCGGCAAAGCCGGCATGCCGCCGGAGATTTACCGCTTCACCTACAACCTCCGCGGCCTTTACGTCACCGGTTCCGGTGAGATCCTCGAACGCGAATCGCACCTGCTCGAGGTCAACCTCTCTCTTGGTTACCCCCGCCGGGCGCCGCAATGCCGCATGCTCACCCCGGTATTTCATCCGAATTTCGATGACTCAATGGTGTGCATCGGAGATTTCTGGGCCGCGTCCGAAGGCCTGGACGACCTGGTAATCCGGATCGGGCGAATGATCGCTTATCAGGAATACAACACGAAGAGTCCGCTGAATGGATTGGCAGCCAAGTGGGCTGCCCAGAACACGCACATGCTGCCGGTCGACCCGCGAACCATTGCCCCGCCCGATGGCCGCGGAGAGTCATCTCAAACGCCGGTGACCGAAGTCGTGGCGACACCCGTCCAGGTGCCACCGCCGCCCGCGGCCCAAGCGGAATCGGCCGACGATCCCTGGGTGGGCAAGATCATCATTGAATAGTCACGAGCGTTGACTCTCCAATTGCGCCTGGCGACGGTCCATCCACCCATCCACGCTCAAGAGTCCTCCGCCTTTGGCCGCGATGAACAGGAATGTGAAGCAATTGGCGACCACGATCTCGCCGCCATTCAGGATCGGCCAGAAGCGCAGGTGGGCATGCACCATGAAATACGCGCAGGCCATTTCTCCCGACAGCACGAAGGCCACCGGCGCAGTGAATAGCCCCGCCATAACCATCGAACCGCCCAGAGTTTCGATGAAGCCCGCGAGCATCCACAATCCTTGGGGATGGCCTTCCCCCTCCAGCAGTCCGAAAAGTTTCTGAACGCCGTGACACAACAGCATGAATCCCATCATGAAGCGCATCAGAACGTACGCCTCTTCTTTCCACTTGCCAAGAAGTGGTTGCATCCCCCCGGACCTCCTGTCAGAGTGCGGGTAAACCAAGTGCCGCGCTGGAATTATAGTCGCTGCTCCGGGAACAATTCGTAAACTCTGTGCGGCCCGGTATGGCCTGGCCGGACCTAGACGGGATCGGCTTTGTAGGAGGGGTGCTGGTAGCTTCCGGTGATGCTGACCGGCATTTTGGCGCCGCCGCGGCGATTTTTTTTGAGAAAAGGGTCAATCGCTTTCAGGAGGAATGACTTGATTCCCGAGGTCGCCTCCGGAAGCTTCGCATCCATATACAGCATTCCGCGCAAGTCTACTTTCTGGGTGATCAGGTCGAACGTGCCGTCGAGCCGGGCACGCGCTCCCGGCACTCGGAATCTCAGCCCGGTGAACGTAGCGACTCCATCCTTGACGTTCACGTGACCCTCTACATCGGAAACCACGCTGTCAGGATGGTCGGTCTGATCGCCTTGCCCTTGCGCTGCGGTACTCAGCTTGTCGACGCTGCCCTGCGTCTCCGTTTTCGTGAACTTGGCAGACTCGATTCCGAAATCGCCGTTCAGCTGAATTCTTTTCAGGAACGGAGCCTTGCCCGGAGGCACATGCGTTTGGGCGCGCAGGCTGATCTCCCCGTTCAGAGGAGACTGCTCGTCCGACACGAACATGAGCAGCAAATCCTGAATACGGCCGCGGCGCACATCGAATTCGAGATCTGCCGCTTTCCCATCCTCGGTTGGGTGCGATGCCACCTTGCCTCGCGACAAAATGGTCGTCTTCACTAAAACCGCCCGAACCTGATCCAGAGTCACGTCACCATTGGTGGCATCGACCTCCGCATGAAACTCGCTCTTGAGGTCGAGCTTGTGAGGAGTGTCGGCTGTACGGAAGTCCGGTGTCGCGGTCTTGCCTTTGATCTCAATACTCTCCAGCGTTCCTTGAAACATGCCGTCGGACGAAAGGATCCCCTGGATTCCGCCCAGTGAACCGAGGTCGGCATTGCGGAACGAATAGTTTCCCGACACCGGTGTCTGGCTGATTTGCTCTCTCTTCCAGGGTCCAAACGTTCCGCTCACGTCGATCTGTCCGGGCGGCTCCGGGTTGAGCAGGCTGACTTCATACGGCATCGGATCGTGCGTGGCCAAATGATGTCCGACGAATTTCTGGATAAGAAACTTTACCGGCGGTTCGGTGGGATTATGCCGGAGGAACAGCAGCGTCGCCCCATTCGCAATCAGCTTGTCCACCACTACCTCGGATTCGGTCGGCTTCCAACTCGGGCCAGTACCGATGGGAGGAAACACGGCCTCCACTCCATCGGCGCGAATCACGGCAACATGCTTCTGAATCAGCCCGGTCCATTTGCCTTTGATGGTCAGTTGACGCACCTTCGTGACTTGCTCCCCCGGGTACGAACCACGCGTGAGGGTGACCGATTCCAGAACGCATCCGGGATGAGGCAGGAAAAACCGTCGGAAGGTGGCGAACTGCACTTTGCTCGAAGTCGCGAGCTCCAGCTCTTTCACCACATTACGCGGCGTGAACGGCCAATCGCGATAATGGAAAACCGCCGCGCCGACCAGAACGACGCCCACGCATATGGCAACCAATCGCCATATCTTTCGTCGGCCGGCGGCCTTGGCCGAACGCGGTTCAGCCGCTTTTATTTCTTCGAGTGTCGCAGGCATTCCGGAGTTCCTTCGCCACGGGACTTGCCTGTGAGATGCATTCGACCGTCCCCCTAGACAAAAAACTTGCTACGAGGTTTTCCGGGGCCGAGCAGGGAGAGAATCACGTAGGCCCGGACGCCCTGGCCTGCGCAGCCGAACCCATGGAAATGCATGGCTTGTCCCACGAAATTTGCAGGGGTATCCGAGTGATGGGTCACACCCGCTTGTGATACAGGGCACAGCCGAGCGCCCGTCCTTCATCGGAAGATGCAGGGTAACTTCAGCGTGGTGAGGTCACCATGAAAACCGTCCTTTTACTTGGCGCTGCAGGCCGAGACTTCCATAACTTCAATGTTTTCTTCCGCCACAACCTCGACTACCGGGTCGCGGCCTTCACGGCCACCCAGATTCCCGACATTGCCGGCCGGGTTTATCCGCCTTCCCTCTCGGGGCGCTTGTATCCCGATGGCATACCGATTTTTGAAGAGAAGGATCTGGAGAGACTCATTGACGAGTTTTCGGTCGACATCGCTGTATTTTCCTACAGCGACATCTCGCACCAGAATCTCATGCATCTTGCTTCGCGTGTAGGAGCGGCGGGCGCCGATTTCTGGCTGCTGGGAGCCGAGCACACGCAAGTCCCTTCTCATCTTCCCGTGATCTCGGTCTGCGCGGTGCGCACCGGGTGCGGCAAGAGTCCGGTCTCGCGCCTGGTTGCCGACCGGCTCCACCAACTGGGACGTAAACCAGTGGCCATCCGCCATCCCATGCCCTATGGCGATCTGGCCGCGCAGGCCGTACAGCGCTTTGCGGTAATGGAAGACCTCGACCGGCACCAGTGCACCATCGAAGAGCGGGAAGAGTACGAGCCGCACATTCGTCAGGGCACGGTGGTCTATGCCGGCGTGGACTACGAAAGAATTCTGCGCGAGGCGGAGAAGGAAGCGGATGTCATCCTGTGGGATGGCGGCAACAACGACACGCCCTTCTACAAATCGGATCTGGAAATCGTGGTCGTCGATCCGCATCGTCCCGGACATGAGCTGTCGTATTACCCCGGCGAAGTGAATCTGCGCCGCGCCGATGTCCTGGTCATCAACAAGGTGGATACCGCGCAGCAGCATGACATCGACACCGTTCGTTACAACATCCGGCTCAGCAATCCTGATGCAGTCGTGTGCGACACCGCCTGCCGCGTGACGATCGACGACCCGGAACTGGTTCGGGGAAAACGCGTGCTGGTCGTGGAAGACGGCCCGACGCTCACGCATGGCGAGATGCCCTACGGCGCAGGGGTTGTGGCCGCGCGGCAGTGTGGCGCAGCCGAGTTGATCGATCCGCGGCCCTACGCCGTGGGTTCGATCCGGACCACTTACGAGAAATATGGCCATCTGACCAGCCTGCTGCCCGCCATGGGCTACAGCGACATGCAGCGGCACGAATTGGAAGAGACCATCCGGCGCGTGCCTTGCGACCTGGTCCTCATCGCGACGCCGATTGATCTTGCAGGCGTAATCAAAATCGACCGGCCCAACATGCGGGTGTCGTACCAGGTGGAAGAACGCACTACGCCGGGCTTGTCGGACCTGCTGGCCAAATTTGTGCACGAGCACGAGCCGGTGGTGGCGGGAGGCGTGCGATGAAGGGCAACGACTTTATCTCGATCAGGGACTTTTCCCCGCAGGAGATTCTTTACCTGCTGATCCTGGCCCGCCAGATCAAGACGCACCCGACCACCTACAGCGAGGCGCTCAAGCGGGAAACGCTGGCGCTGATTTTCGAGAAGCCATCGCTTCGCACTCGCGTCACGTTTGATGTCGGCATTCAACAGCTGGGCGGATTCTCCGTCTACCTGTCGCCCGCGGAAATCAATCTGGGCAAGCGCGAATCGATCTATGACGTCGCGAAGAATCTGGAACGCATGGTGCAGGGCATCATGATTCGCACCTTCGCGCACGAAATCGTCGAGCAGTTGGCGGAATACGCAAACATCCCAGTCATCAATGGGCTGACCGACTACAGCCATCCCTGCCAGGCGATGGCCGATTATCTGACCATCTGGGAAGCGAAAGGCAACCTGGAAGGGTTGAAGCTGGCGTTCGTCGGGGATGGTAACAACGTGGCGCACTCCCTGATGTTTGCCGGCGCGCAGCTCGGCGTTGAAGTAAGCGTGGCTACGCCGCACGGTTACGAGCCGAAAGCCGATGCCGTGAAGTGGGCCCGCCAGCGCGGACGCGAGACCGGAGCAAGCTGCACCATCACCAATGACGCCGAAGAGGCGGTCGACGGCGCGGACGTGGTCTACACCGATGTCTGGGCCAGCATGGGACTCGAAGCCGAAGCGGAGAAGCGCAGCAAGTTGTTCCGTCCGTTCCAGGTGAACGCGCAGCTTTTCCGGAAGGCGAAGAAGGATGCGATCTTCATGCACTGCCTGCCGGCACACCGCGGGGACGAAGTGACAAACGAAGTCATCGATTCACCGCGATCCATTGTCTTTCAGCAGGCTGAAAACCGGCTGCATGCGCAAAAGGCCATCATGCTGGAACTGATGAAGGGGGAGTTCGTGCGGCTGCCGAGCCTGGTGGAGTTGCAGGAAACTCTGCACGTTTGAGCGGACACGCCGAAAGGTTCTGACCAAGCTAGCTCAGTTGGCTGTGACGAGGGTGGCGATTCTCCGGTTGCTGGCCGTTGACTATGAAAACGATCCTACTGGCAGTCGGCGGGAACTCGCTGATCCGCGCGGGAGAGAAGGGCACCATCGCCGAGCAACTGGCGAACGCCCGCCGGACCGCGGCGCAGATTGTCGCCCTGTGCGCGGCCGGCTACCGGGTCGTCCTCACACATGGGAATGGGCCGCAGGTGGGCGCGGCGCTGTTACGTTCCGAACGCGGCGCGAGCGAGGTTCCCGGCCAGCCCCTCGACGTGTGCGATGCCTGCACCCAAGGTGAGATTGGCTACCTGCTCGAACAGGCGCTCGAGACCGAACTGAAGGCTGCCGGACTGCACATGCCGGTTGCCGCGCTGCTGACCCAGTGCGTGGTTTCCTCCCAGGATCCAGCTATGCAGGCGCCGACTAAGCCGGTCGGACCGTTTTATTCGCAAGGCGAGGCGGAGTCGCGGCAGCGGCAATTCGGATGGCAGATCGTCGAAGACGCCTCCCGCGGGTATCGCCGTGTCGTGCCCTCGCCAACACCCCTCGAGATCGTCGAACTGGAAGTCATTCGCGACCTGGTCGAGCGCAACGTGCTGGTGATTGCCTGCGGCGGCGGCGGAATCCCTGTGATGTGGAATGACGGCAAGCTGTCGGGTGTCGAAGCCGTCATTGACAAGGACCGGGCTTCGGCGCTGCTGGCATCGCAATTGGGTGTCGACTTGTTCGTCATTTCCACCGATACCGATTTCGTCTACCTCGATTTCAAGAAGCCGTCACAACGTCCGTTGCGTCAGGTCCGCGCCGACCAATTGCAGCAGTACCTGGAAGCCGGACACTTCCCGCCCGGAAACATGGGGCCGAAGATCGAGTCGGTGCTGCGCTTCCTGCAAAGCGGCGGCCAGGAAGCCATCATTACATCCTGTGATCATCTGAGCGATGCCGTGAGCGGCGCGGCGGGCACGCACGTTCTGCCTGACCAGAGCCGCGTGCGGGTCGATGTGCGCCTGGGCGCCGAAGTTCCTGTGGGAGGCCGTTGACCAATGGCAGAGCCAATGACTGCGTTGCCCGGATCGCCCGTGACAAACTTGCGCGGCTCGAAGCTGCAGCATTTGGTCGAGTCGCAGCAGTTTACGGTGCCCTTGTTGATGGAACTGTTCGACCGGGCGCGCGGCATGGAGCGCATTGTCGCGCGCGGCGGGTCGCTCGATTATCAGAACCGCATCATGGCGACGCTGTTCTATGCGCCCTCAACCCGCACGCGCTTTTCCTTCGAGGCGGCCATGCACCGGCTGGGCGGACGGGTTCTCTCGACCGAGCACGCCCGCGTGTTTTCTTCGGAAATGGATGGAGAGCAGGTCGAAGACTCGATCCGCATTCTGGGCGGCTATTCCGACGTCATCGTGATTCGCCACCACCAGGAAGGCGGGGCCCAGCGCGCTGCCATGGTTTCGCCCGTTCCGGTGATCAACGCGGGGGACGGCGAGGGAGGACAACATCCCACGCAGGCGTTACTCGATCTCTACACGATTTATCGTGAGCGCACGCTGAACGGGTTGAGCGTGGCCTTGATCGGCGAACTGGATAAAGGCCGCACCGCTCGATCGCTGGCCTACCTGCTGGCGAAATTTGATCGGATCAAGCTGTATTTCGTCAGCCCGCCGGAAACGCAGATGAAGAGCGACATCCTCGCCTACCTTGACGAGCACGATGTCCAGTACGCGCAGGAAAGCGATCTCGATCGCGTGGTGGGAGAAGTCGACGTGGTCTATCAGACACGAATCCACCCGGAGCGGGTCGGCGATCGCGCAGCGCTGCAGCGCTATGCGATTGACTCTTCGGTGCTGCGCCGGATGAAGCCGGATGCACTCATCCTGCACCCGCTGCCGAGAACGGTCGAGCTCGACAAATCGGTGGACGACGATCCGCGGGCGCTTTATTTCCGGCAGGCTCGCAACGGTTTATTTGTGCGCATGGCGCTATTGACCATGCTGCTGGAAAAAGAATAACTCGCACTCCCGGGAAAGGATTTCTATGACGGTCGACACGATGACGGAACGAGGCACACACGAATTCGTTGAACTCGAAAACCAGTTCGGCGCCCACAACTACCATCCGCTCGACATCGTGATCGAGCATGCCGAGGGCGTGTGGGTGTATGACGTCGAAGGCAAGCGCTACCTCGATTGTCTTGCGGCCTATTCGGCGGTGAACCAGGGGCATTGCCATCCGCGCATCCAGCAAACGCTGATCGAGCAGGCCGGCAAGGTGACGCTCACTTCGCGCGCGTTTCGCAATGACCAGCTCGGCCCGTTCTACCGCGAACTCCACGAACTTACCGGCTTCGACAAGGCGCTGCCGATGAATTCGGGCGCCGAGGCGGTGGAGACTGCCATCAAGACGGCGCGCAAGTGGGGCTACAAGGTGAAGGGCATCCCGGAGAACAAGGCGGAGATCATCGTGTGCGCGAACAACTTCCACGGGCGCACGGTGACCATCATCAGCTTCTCGACCGACGAGCAGTATCGCGACGGCTTCGGGCCATTCACCCCGGGGTTCAAGGTCATTCCGTTTGGCGACATCAACGCCCTGCGGCAGGCCATCAATCCGAACACCTGCGCGTTCCTGGTGGAACCGGTGCAGGGCGAGGCCGGGATCGTGATCCCGCCCGCGGGATTTCTCAAGCAAGCCGCTGAACTCTGCCGTGAGAATCGGGTGCTGCTGATCACTGATGAGATCCAATCAGGTCTTGGACGCACCGGGAAACTGTTTGCTTATATGCACGAGGGGGTGCGCCCGGATCTCCTCATTGTTGGGAAAGCCCTGGCAGGCGGCTTCTATCCAGTTTCGGCGGTGCTGTCCTCGGACGAAATTCTTGGTGTGTACAAGCCGGGAGATCATGGCAGCACGTTTGGCGGGAATCCGCTGGGATGCGCGGTGGCGCGCACCGCGTTGCGCGTGCTGGTCGAGGAACACCTGGTGGAACGCTCGGCGGAACTGGGCGCGTACTTCCTGACGCTTCTGAAGACCATGAGCAGCCCCAACATTAAGGAAGTTCGCGGCATCGGTTTGTGGATTGGGATCGAATTGCATGAAGCGGCGCGTCCTTACTGTGAGGCATTGAAGGAGCAAGGCATCCTGTGCAAGGAAACGCACGACCGCGTGATTCGTATTGCGCCTCCGCTGACTATAAGCCGCGACGAAATCGATTGGGCATTTTCGCGGATCCGCAAGGTCATTGAAAAGATCTGAGCATCCCGACACGCGCTCCCACCGGTGCTCGAGAAAGAAGCCCCGGCCGTATTAACTAAAAGTAATATCTCGCGTACGGAGCGTTGAGGCGCACATCTGGAGGGCGGGACGACCCTGAACATTAACCGGACCTCACCTGGCGCTCTACGGGCCTCTAAAGGCCATTGGCATGGCATTCCACGTAGTGGTTGTGGGGTGAGTTTCAGGCCAAAATTGCCGTTGGATGAACTTTGAACAACTTAGCTGGAAGTGAATCACAATGAGATTTGTGCACAGACAGTTTTGCGTCTGAGTTGCGGGCGGCTGGTTGCTCTTCGGCTACCCCGGCCGGCGTGCTGTCGATTCACGAATCATCAATTCCGGCTGGACTGCAATCTCTTTCGCCTCTTGCTGACTGGTCTCGATGCATTCCAGCAATGTTTGTGCCGCGATGGCTCCCATCCGGGCCAGAGGCTGGCGCACGGTGGTCAGACTGGGAGTGTTGTAGGCGGCGCCTTGGATGTCATCAAAGCCCACCACTGAGACGTCGTTCGGCACGCGCAAGCCCGCTTCCTGCAAAGCACGAATCGCGCCCAGCGCCGATAGATCGTTGTAAGCAAAGAGCGCCGTGAAAGGGGCGTGCCGCTCCAACAGCTGTTTCGCGAAGGGATATCCCAGCTGCGGCGTGGAATCGTTGATATCGATCTGCACCGTCAGTTCGGGCCGGATCTCGATTTTCAAATCCCCGGCTGCTTCGCGGATGGCATCCCAGCGGACCTCGGAATCCGAACTGAAACTCGCCCCCTTCATGAATGCGATCCGGTTGTGGCCCAGGTTGACCAGATGTTGCAGGGCAATATGAGCGGCGTGGTGATGATCGAGCACGATGTTGGTGACACCCGGGAAATGCTTGTGCCCGGCTACGGCAACCGTCGGCACCGAAGGGGCCTCGCGCAACTGCATATCGATCGTGATGAAACCTTCGACTCCGCGTTCCAGCAGGATTTGCGCGTACCGGTCCAGCAGTTCGGGATCGTGGCGGTGGACCACCGTCAGAAAGAAAAAGTTCTTCGTGCGCAGATGCTGCTCAATCCCGCTGATGACCATGGAGCCGTATGCATCTCCAATTTCCTCCATGATCACGCCGATGGTGTAGGTGCGTTTCCGGCGCAAGCTCTGGGCAAAGAAATTCGGCTTGTAATTCAGTTCCCGGGCCGCCGCCACGATGCGATTCTTGGTTCGCTGCGGAATGGACCGGGACGAGGGCGCTTCATTGAGAACTGAGGAGACGGTTCCTGGGGTCAGCCCTAAATGGTCCGCCACAGCTTTGAGGGTGACAACTCCGGGTTTTGGAGGACGCTGCTTCCTGTCTTTCGGCATAGATTTTCGGGGAACTGCACTCGCGAGCAAGGACGCCTTCTTGGCCGGCGCGGAATTGTAACCGGGAACCGACTGCCGCGCCAGTAATGCGCGAAGGCATTGTACCGGACAAAATCGATTTTGTTTGGCGGAATTGCCGTCAGCGCCTCTTCGATCAGGCTAGCTGACGTTTCGGAGCCGCAGTTTTCAGTGCGTGCTCGCGGCCCAGGGTTCGGCCATCCCACCTGCCCTTCGTCCATTTCTCGCTGGCGCCCAGCCCGAAATGCTGATGCAAAATTATTCCGCGAAATGTAGCCGGAGCCGCCCCTGACTTCGCCGATCTGCGTGACCTAGCTGCGCAGAACTCAACACGGTGGTCCGGAAACCCAGAAAGAAAAAGCCGGCGCATGGGACTGAAGGTTCCATGATTGTAGTTGATACAGAAGAAAGGGGTTGGAGCGCGGCGACCAAGCGATCATTCCGAAATCCGTGCTCAACATTTCCCGCCGAAGCGCCTTTCCAGTCGTACATGTCCTTGTTCACTCGGTCCCGGGCCTCCCGTGCTGGCCTGGTCCACCTCCGTAACTTGCTGCAACGATTACCGTCTACTAGCCTGAGAGCAATGGATCTCCGCGCACTTCTGTTCACATCCGACGGAGGCAGCACGGCTACGCTCTGTCGACTTCTTGCCGAGTTAGGCATTGAAGCGGAGATTTGTCCCGAAATGCTGGTCGCCGTCGGGCGGCTGTCGACCGAGCGTTACGATGCCATCATCGTCGACTGGGCACATGAAGATGAAGCTGCGCTACTGCTGAAGACCGCGAGAGAGAAAAAAGCGCAGGGCCTCAACCTGGTTCTGGTTTCCGATGACTCGTGCATTCCTCGCGCGCTGCAACAAGGCGCGAATTCCGTAATCAAGAAGCCAATTGATGCAGCGCAAGCGCACGACACGCTTTCCACCGCGCGCGATCTGATTCTTTCCCGCCGCTTTGAGCAGCGCGACAAGGATGCCCGCCACGCGGCCGCTCGTGCTGAGTCAGAAGCTATTCCCGAATTGCCGGTTGTGGCGGAGGAGCCCGCGCAGAAATCCGGGTTCCTGCCGCAAACGATGATGCAGAGTGCTCTTGAAGCGGAGCAGAAAGTCGTAAAGCCCAACTACTCGGCCCCGTCCAACTTCCAAGTGGCGCGCGGACCTGCATCGCTGCAACAAGAACAGGAAGCCGATACGCCTGCGGCTGAGCCGGTCAGCAAGAAAAGATGGGACGATGTTCGCGCCGTGTTCCGCGAGAATCCCGAGGAGCCTAAGCCTGAGCCTGTCATTGCGCCCCGCGCACCGCAGGATGCAACTGGCGTGTTCTCCTCTTTTCCCGAGCAAGAGGAAGGTTCCTCAGATACGGGCGCAGAACCGGAGAGTTCCTCGCCGCCGCGTTATCTGATTTTCGCGGTGGTGGCGTGCCTGATGGTCGCCGCCGCGCTCTATGTGTGGGCTCCCGGGGGTTCTTACCTCGGCAAGGTGAGTTCGGCCTTCCACGCATTTTCGCAGAGGTCTCTCGCAAGCCGGACCAAGTCCGCTGCAACTCTGCCCCAGGCGCCGGTAGGAGTAAAGCCCTCTGCCGGAGAGGCCATCACGAATCCCGACGACGCGGCTGCCAGTGATCCTGGACCGATCCCGACCGGAGAGATCGATCCCAACAAGATTCAGATCATCGAGACCAAGGCGATCCCCAAAGCAGGCGCGCAGCTGCCGCCCAAAGATGCGGCCGGCAATCCTGATGAATCGTCGCAGCCCGCAACATCCGATGGAACGTCCACAGTCCCCGTGTCCACAGCACCGCCGCCGGTAGCGCCCGAACCCGAAGCACAATCGTCAGTGGTGCCGCCAACGCCGACCACGGAGCCCGTTCCTGTTCAACCGCCGGCATCCGCACCGCAGACGGAGCCGACGCCGAGTGAGCCCAGAACCGGCGTCATCATTCCCGATAGCCTGAGAAGTTCGCCATCAACTACTCCCGCAAGCTCGCTGGAGCCTTGGAGCGTCCCGGAAGAAACGACGCTGGCTCTGCTGGTTCACAAAGTGGACCCCGATTATCCCCCACAGGCATTGTCACAGCACATCGAGGGGCCGGTCGTGCTGCAAGCCTGGATTTCGCGGGATGGCACGGTCAGCGACCTCAAACTCGTGAAGGGATATTTCGTGCTCGGAAAGGCCGCTTTCGACGCTGTGAAACAGTGGCGGTTTAAGCCCTACACCCAGAACGGCAAGGCCATCGATTTTCAAACCACGCTCACCGTGAATTTCAAGTATCCCAACTAGCCCACTTGCCGTTCGAGCTAACCTGATAAGTATAAGGAGCTTAAGAGCGGCTGATCGCAGTTCCCGAAATGGGCAGATCCGGAAAGCTTCCGCAGACTCGCCTGTTCTCGAGATAAGAATCGTTCCGAACAGTTACCACCGTGTCATTTCAAGCAGCCCCCACGCTGGAATGAACATCAATAAGGATATAATGCGAGTATTCCTCTGGAAGTGAACTCCCTTCCTGCGCTGGATGATCACAAAGCGATGTCAATGAAGGCTAAGGCTGCAATTCTCGTTTCGTCGTTTGCTGTTCTGTTGTTCATGGTGGTCGGTGGACTGGGTGGGGTACGCGCCTCGTCGAACGACGGAGCTTACCGCCAGCTCCAGGTGTATAGCGAGGTGTTGTCGCGCGTGAACAGCGAGTACGTCGAGGACCCGAACATTCCCAAGGTGACCGATGGCGCCCTGCACGGACTGCTCGAGGCGCTGGACTCGAATTCCAGCTATCTCAGTCCCCGGGAGTACGACGACTACAAGGCCAAGAAAACCGATGCGAAGGCGGATATCGGGGCAGCCATTTCCAAGCGTTTCGGCTACGCAGCCGTGATCGCAGTGGTGCCGGGCGGCCCTGCGGACAAGGCCGGCATTCAAGGTTCCGACATTTTTGAAGCCATCGACGGCCACAGCACGCGGGAAATGTCGCTGGCCGGAATTCGCGCACTGCTCAGTGGGCAGCCCGGATCGAACGTGACGGTTTCGGTGGTTCGCGCGCGCCGCGCCGAGCCGCAGAAGCTGACTGTCACCCGCGACGTCGTGGCCATCCCCACGGCCACGGAAAAACTCATGGAAGACGGCGTGGGCTACATCAAGGCCGACACTTTCACGAAGGGCAAGTCGCAGGAAATCGCCAACCGCATCAAGTCATTGCAGAAGCAGGGCGCAAAGAAATTCGTGCTTGATCTGCGCAATAACGGCGAAGGGGACGAGTCGGAAGGCATTGCCACCGCCAACCTCTTTCTGAATCACGGGACCATCACTTATCTGCAGGGACAGAAGTATCCGCGCGAAGCGTTTACGGCGGACCCGGCGAAGGCCATCACCACTTTGCCGGTAGTCGTGCTGGTGAATCGCGGGACAGCGGGCGCCGCCGAAGTGGTGGCAGGCGCGATTCTTGAAAACGCGCGCGGCGACGTGGTCGGCGACAAGACTTTCGGCGACGGCTCGGTGCAGAAGCTGATCGATTTGCCGGATGGTTCGGCCTTGATCCTTTCTGTCGCCAAGTATTATTCGCCCAGCGGCAAGGCGATTCAGGACGTGGCCATCACGCCGAACGTGCTGATCGCGGACACCGACGATGACGCCGCGGGTCCGGACGAGGAGCCGGATTCGGCGGCCCCGGCAGACGAGAACAAAGTGAAAGCCCCGCAGACCGATGAACAGCTGCGCAAGGCGATCGAAGTCCTGAAGAAGCGGGAGACGAAGGCGTAGGCTAGTCGTCAGTCTCCAGTCGCTAGTCGTTAGCAAGATCGAGCCGCGCGCCTTTGGGCGCGCGGTTTTTGTTTGCCTTGCGGCGCGGGGAGCGGGAGTCCTGACGACTGATCGACTGGACGACTAGCGACTAACACGGCTGTTATCCTGATCTCATCCCCATGAATACTCTTTTCCAGGACGCCCCTCCGGCCGAGGTTGCGGGGCGGAAGCTTGTCGGGCGCGTTCTGCTGGGTCTGCTAGTGTTGGCGGCCGCGCTGCTGGGTGCGACCGCGGGCCTGCTGCTGGTTTACTCTACGGACCTGCCCCAGGTCGATGAACTGGAACACTACCGGCCCGGCTCCATCACCGAGCTGTATGACGATCAGGGCCGCATCATCGGGACCTTCGCCCTGCAGCGACGAGTGGTCGCAAGCTACGAGGATTACCCGCAGATTTTGCGGGACGCGTTGATCTCAACCGAAGACAAGGAATTCTTCCTGCACTCCGGCGTCAATGTGTGGCGCATTGTCGGTGCGGCTTACCGCGACATCGAGTCCGGCGGCAAGGTGCAAGGGGCGTCCACCCTGACCATGCAGCTGGCTCGCAATCTGTTTCTGTCGCCCGATCGCTCGTTCCATCGCAAGATCCAGGAAACGCTGCTGGCCATCCAGATCGAGCGGCGTTTTACCAAGCAACAGATCTTCACGCTGTACGCCAACCAGATATTTCTGGGACAGGGCGCCTACGGTTTTGAGTCGGCATCGGAGTACTACTTCAGCAAGCCGGCCAAAAAACTCACGCTCGATGAAGCCGCCTTGCTCGCCGGCCTGCCCAAGGCGCCGCAATACTATTCGCCGGTTCTCCATCCGGATCGCGCTCTGAAGCGGCGCAATCTCGTGATCAATGCCCTGCTGGAAGATGGCAAAATCACCGCGCAGCAGGCCACCGACGCTAAAGCCAAGCCTCTCCAGTTGAATGTGCAGCACGATCCCAATTCTCTGGCGCCCTATTTTGTCGAAGAAATCCGCCGCTACCTGGAAAACAAGTTCGGCAGCGACCAGGTGCATGAAGGCGGCTTGCGCGTCTACACGTCGCTCGACATGGATTTGCAGAAGGCGGCGAACCAGGCCGTGCTCAACGGAGTCGCCGCCTACGAGCGCCGCCACGGCTGGAAGAATCACCTAACAAATATTCTTTCCGGCGAGATGACGCTTGAGCACTATGACCATCCGGACTGGGACGACGAGCCCGAAGTCAACGGCTACCTGCACGCGCTGGTGATCGCGGTGACTCCCGCGTCGGCTACGCTCAAATTTGGCCGCTATCACGCAACCATCACGCCGCAGGACGCGGCCTGGACGCAGAAGCGGCTGCCGGAATTGTTCAGGCTCGGCGACATCTGCTACCTGAAGGTACTCAGCCTGGGCGAGAACGGCGTGGCGCACGTTTCGCTCGAGCAGGACTCGGGCGCGCAGGGAGCGCTGGTCGCGATCGACAACCTAACCGGGGAAATCAAGGCCATGGTGGGCGGGCGCGACTTCAACGAATCGAAGTTCAACCGCGCCACGCAGGCCCTTCGACAGGTCGGGTCTTCCTTCAAGCCGTACGTGTATACAGCGGTCATCGACCAGGGCGGCAGCCCCGACGACACGATCCTCGACGCCCCCATTTCGTTTGAGACCGGAAACTCGACCTACACGCCCCACAACTACGACGAGAAATTCGAAGGCACAATCACACTGCGGCGCGCGCTGGCGCAGTCGCGCAATATTCCGACTCTGCGTCTCGCGGACCGGCTTGGGATCAAGAACGTGATCGAGTACGCGCGCAAGTTCGGCATCACTTCGAACCTGCCGCCATATCTGCCGGTTGCGCTGGGGGCGGCGGAAGTCTCGCTGATCGAGCAAACCAGCGCCTACAGCGTCTTTCCGAACGATGGCGTACGCTTGATCCCACGCTACATCACGAAGGTCACGGACTACGAAGGCCGTGTCCTCGAAGAAGACTTTCCCGACGCCAAGGACGTGATCTCCTCGCGCACCGCGCGCGTGATGACCGGGATGCTGCAGGAAGTGGTGCAGCACGGCACCGCCGTGGCCGCCTCGGGGTTGAAGCTGCCGCTCGCCGGAAAGACGGGTACGACCAATGACTTCACCGATGCATGGTTCGTGGGATTCTCTCCGACACTGACCTGCGGCGTCTGGATCGGCTACGACGAGAAAAGAACGCTGGGCGCGAAAGAAAGCGGCGCGCACGCCGCCCTGCCCATGTGGATCGAGTTCATGAAGATCGCGCTGGCAGGAAAAGATCCGGGCATCGTTCCAGACCACGCCGATGACTCCGCCGAATCCCTCGGCGATGAAGGTGGATACGCCGGATGCCGCGCCCGCTGAAGATGAGGTGCATTGAGGAGGCTTGGTCGTCAGTCGATTGACCTTAGAGGCTCGACATAGTAATTCGAGTTTGCTTGAGCTGCTATACCGAAGCTTTCAGATGGGTAGTCGAGCGGCGGTTGACACGTCAGGAACGACTTCTCGATTCCAGATGTTCGCAAGCAAGGTATGTCCATCGTCAGACAACGATTGAGCGCCCCGATCCGACAGCGACGTCAAGATGGGGATCAGAGAATCGTCAAGCTACGCTCCGACGCACCGACATGGTCCTGTCGTGCGTAGACTCCAAGAGCGTACACTCCGTCCGACGAGTCCGCCTCCATGCGATGTACCACTTAATGGAAGTCAAAGGTGACGATGAGCTGTGTCTGCTCAGGTCACTGGGAGGATTGGTAAGACACGTGTCAGCGGGATTGCCAATTTGTTCGTACATGCGTCTGGCATGTCTGGAGCAGCATAACAGTCGAGGCAACGGTGGAATGGACGAGTCAATCGACCGACTTCATGCTCGAACGATGATGATTTCGCTTCGCTGGATCAAGAGTAGCTGATGCCCGCGTTCGTATCGGAAGCCGCGAGATTTCGGGCACTACCTACTTGCATCCAATGCCCGCCTGAAATGAAGCACTCGAGTGACCGTCAATTGACGATGCGACTATCGTTCAGCGATGAGTCGGCGAAACAGCTACCTTATCGAGCTACACGCCGCAGAAGGCTGAGTGCTCGTGCTCGGAATTGAGCCGTAGGCGATCGGCATTCTCCGACAATCGAGCAGGCGCTACAGGCAATCGTCGTTGGTAGGTTATTGGTCAACAAACGTCGGCATTTTCTCGCTGTGACAGTTGAGTGTTTATTGGATCTGGCCCGGATTCTGTCGACTGTCATCGCAAGAAGTAGCGCGTCGTGAGCGGATACGGGCCCGTTAGCTGTAAATCAGCGCGAAGTACGGCGACACAATCAGCAGTTGCTCCGACTCACTATAGGCGATCCAATGCTCGTGCATTACGTAACGACCGTACAGAGAGGTGTGTCGATTCGCGAGCTTCTCTGACTTGTGGGGCGAGTACGGACATTGAACTGCTACCAGGGCCAGTCTCCATTTTGCTAATTCTTCCACTAGTGCCGCAAGCTCGCTAAGCCTTCGCTCGTGCGAACTCGCTGTGGTGCCGGCTATAGAAGAAGTAAATCAGCAATCCCAATCCCAGCCACACCACGAACCGGATCCACGTAATCACCGTGAGCCCGGTCATCAGGCCGCCGCACAGCACGATCGAGATCAGCGGGAACCACGGCACGAAGGGCACTCGGAAAGCGCGCGGCCGGTCCGGTTGGCGGCGGCGCAGCAGGATCACGCCGAGCGACACCAGCGTGAAGGCGAACAGCGTGCCGATGTTCGAGAGATCGGCAGCGTCCCCGATGTCCACCATGCCGGCCGGAATTCCCACGGCGAAACACGCAATCCAGGTGGACCAGTGCGGCGTCTTGAACCTGGGATGGACCGCGGAGAAGAGCTTGGGCAGCAGGCCGTCGCGCGACATCGCGTACCAGATGCGCGCCTGTCCGTACTGGAAGACGAGCAGCGAGGAAATCATTCCCATCAGCGCGCCGACCACGATCACGGTGCGGTAGAAGGGGTGCGCACCCAGCACCTTGAGCGCGTAGGCCACCGGTGCTTCAGCCGCTTCGCCCGACACGAACGTCGTGTACTTGAGCATGCCCAGCAGTACGATCGCCACGCCCACATATAGCACCGTGCACACCACCAGCGAGGCGATGATTCCGAATGGCAAGTCGCGCTGCGGCGTTCGGCATTCCTCGGCTGCCGTGGACACTGAATCGAAGCCGATGTAGGTAAAGAAGACGATGGCGCCGCCGGTGACGATGCCCGCGAATCCGGATGGCGCGAAGGGTGTCCAGTTCGCAGGCTTCACGAGCATTCCGCCCACCACCAGAAAAGTCAGGATCGCGCCCAGCTTGATCAGCACCATGACGTTGTTGGCTTCGGCGGACTCGCGCACGCCGCGCACCAGCAACAGCGTCAGAATGAACACGATCAGAAAGCCGGGCAGATTGAAGTAGGCGCCCGTCCAGTGGCCCCCCGCAAACACCGGGCTGGCCCATTTTTCGGGCAAGTTGACGCCGAAGGCCGCTAACTGCGCTTTGGAATATCCGCTGAAGCCCACCGCCACCGCCACGTTGCTGACGACATATTCGAGGATCAGGTCCCAGCCGATGATCCACGCGAAGATTTCGCCGAGCGTGGCGTATGAGTAGGTGTAGGCGCTGCCGGCAATCGGGATCATGGAAGCCAGTTCGGCGTAGCACAGCCCGGCGAAACTGCAGGCCACCGCCACCAGCAGGAACGAAATCGCGATCGACGGCCCGGCCGCCGGGCGGCCATGCATGAGCGCTCCGGCCGTGCTGCCCGTTCGCAGGAAATTTATGAACAGGTCGAGCACCTGCGCGTGCAGGATAGAGGGCGCTTCGAAATGTTCGCCGGCGGCGGCTGTGCCCGTGAGGACAAAAATGCCCGAGCCGATGATGGCGCCGATGCCCAACGCGGTCAGCGACCAGGGCCCGAGTTTCTTCTCAAGCCGGTGGCCCGGGGCGTCGGCGTCAGCAATCAGCTTGTCGATGGACTTGCAGCAGAGAAGTTGGTTCTGCGTCGTGGACGAGCCGGCAGGTTCGGTGGATGTCTGTGTCAATGAGACCTCTTCCCGGGCGGATGGCAGAGCCGCTTCCACCTGAGACGTCGAAATGACGGAGCTTTATTGCTTTCAGTCCCTGCAAAAATCAAGGACGGATCGCAGGACCCGCCCTTTTTCTTCCATTTTTAGCCGCGCTTGGACTGACCGCGCGCCATCTTCTTCACTTTGCTCTTCTTCGATCCGCGAGCGTAATCGCGGGCCTTGAGCGGATTATCGGTTTTACGCTTCTTGCGCGAAGCGCGTTTCGCTTTCTTGCGGTCGTCTTTGCTCAACTTCGAAGTATTAGCCAATGTCTAGTCCTGTATTTGTAATTTGGTAATCGGTAATTTGTAATTTAAAGGCGATCCGGAACGACTGAGAAATTGGGAAACTTGGTAACTTGGAAATTGAAAACCTGCGGGCCGAACGCCCGCAAATGCAACGCGTCTTCAAATTACAAAATTACCAATTACGAAATTACAAATTTCCCAATTACTCAATTCCCCAATTTCTCAATGCACTCAGGCTTTCTCGAGCTGGGCATACTTCTCCACCAGCTTCTTCAGCCCGAACCTCGGGAATTGTACCGTAATCTTGGCGTCTTCCCCATCTCCTTCTCGCTGGTAGACGGTGCCTTCCCCGTATTTCGGGTGGCGCACTTTTTGCCCGGGCCGGAAGCCTTTTTTGCCTTTGGGTTCCTCGATCACGGTTTTCGGCAGGCTGAATTTCTTGCCCCGCGATGCGAAGAACTCGGCGATATTGTCGATCGAGTTGTAGCTCTTGCCGGAGTAGGTCGGCTTGGCGCGCTCCGCACGCTCGCGCTGCCAGGCCACGCTCTGGTCTTCGTCCTCGTAGGAATAGTGCGAGGATGTGTGATCGTCGCCGGGGCTGCGACGCTGTTGAGCGTAGGCTCCCGAGCGGTTCGTTCCCGGCGGATAGCTGCCCATCCACGGACGGCGCCGCGAACCGCCTAACTCTTCGACCAGACCTGCAGGCACCTCCTCCAGAAACCGGGAGGGCACACTGGCTTCGGGCAGGTCGGTCCCGTACCGCCGGCGGTAGACTGCGCGGCTCAGGACCAGGGTATCCATGGCGCGCGTCATGCCCACGTAGCACAGCCGCCGCTCTTCCTCGATGTCGTCCATCTCAAGCAGGGTGCGCGAGTGCGGGAAGAGTCCTTCCTCAAGCCCGCACAGGAACACGAGCGGGAATTCCAGGCCCTTGGCGGCGTGCAGCGTCATCAACGTGATACGGGCCGATTCATCGTAAGCGTCAGCATCGCTGATGAGGGCCGCGTGGTCGAGGAACTCTTCCAGCGTCTCGCCGCGATCTTTCGAGTCAAGCGCGGCGTTGACGAGTTCGCGCAAGTTCTCGATGCGCGAGAGGGCCTCAGGCGTGTCCTCGGCTTCGAGCAGCTTGATGTAGCCGGTGCGGTCGATGAGGAACTTGAGAATCTCCGCGGTATTGGCCGGGCCGCCCGGAGTGCGGAAGGCACCGTCGCCGGAAGCATCGGATGCGTCGACCGATCCATTTGCGGTCCCGTCCACCAACTCATTGTCCGTGGACCGTGGGCCAGCCGGCGCTTCGCTGCCAGATTCGTCTTCGACCGCTTCGAAATCAAATGCTAACGGGTCAAACATCGTGGCATCGTCAGACGAGGAGTCGGCTTCTCTGCTTTATCGGGCAAGGGCGCCCGCCGCTCCCCGGACTCATTCCTGCTGGCAACCCGGCTCTCCGTCGGCTCGGCATCCGCCGCTAAGCGCTCCACGTACGTTCCACCCGCCATGGCCCGGGCATCCTCAATCAGGTCGCGAAAATTTCTCAGCGCCAGGCAGGCCCGCGCGGGCAGCAGTTGCCGCTCAATGGCCTGCCCAAGCGCTCCCCACAACGAAAGCCCGGTTTCGAGCGCCAGACTCTCCAGGGTTTCGATGGTGGTCTTGCCGATCCCGCGGACCGGTGTATTGATCACGCGCAGCAGAGATACCGAGTCATCCGGATTCAGAATGACCTTCAAGTACGAGATCATGTCCTTGATCTCAGCTCGCTCATAAAATGAAAAGCCGCCGACCACGTGATATTTCAACTGGTAGCGGCGCATGGCTTCTTCAAACAGGCGCGACTGCGAGTTGGTGCGATAGAGCACGGCGGCGCGCGGCGTCTCGCCATGCTCTACGGCTTCTTTCAGATACTTTGCGATCCTGTCAGCGACGAACAGCGCCTCATTCTCGCCGTCGGGCGCCTCGTAATATCCAACCTTGGCTCCGCCCTGGCGCGAGGTCCACAGGTTCTTGCCCTTGCGCTTGACGTTGTTGGCGACCACCGCCGAGGCCGCTTCCAGGATGCTCTGCGTCGAACGGTAGTTTTGTTCCAGGCGGACAATCTTCGCCTCGGGAAAGTCCTTCTCGAACTCGAGGATGTTGCGGATGTCGGCTCCGCGCCATGAGTAGATCGACTGATCCTCATCGCCGACCGCGCACAGGTTGTGCCGCGTGCCCGCCAGCAGTCGCATGAGTTCATACTGTGGGCGGTTCGTATCCTGGTATTCGTCGACCAGGATGTACTGAAACTTCCGGTTGTAGTAATCGCGCACCGCCGCAACGGACTTCAGGAGACGCAACGCCTCGAGCAGCAAGTCGTCGAAGTCGAACGCGTTGGCCTTGCGCAGTTCTTTCCGGTATTCCTCGTAGATATGCGCGATCTTCTCGGTCTTGGGATCGGCCGATTGCAGGTAAATTTCCTGCGGATCGAGCATGTGATTCTTCGCCCAGGAAATGCGGCCCAGCGCGATCCGCGGAGTGAGTTCCTTATCGTCGATTCCCATCCGCTTCATTACGGATTTGACGATGCTCTGCTGGTCTGACTCGTCGTAGATCACGAAATTCCTGGTGTGCCCGATGGGCGGCTGGCCTGGCACCGACGAGGGAATGCGCAGCGCCTCTACGTCGCGGCGCAACACGCGCACGCAGAACGAGTGAAACGTCGAGATCACAGGCTTGGCGATCGAGAGCCCGCCGACAATTTTCTCCACGCGCTCGACCATCTCGGTTGCGGCCTTGTTGGTGAAGGTGACGGCGAGAATCGAGTCGGGCATCACGCCCAGGTTCTCGATCAGGTGCGCGATCCGGTACGTGATGACGCGCGTCTTCCCGCTGCCCGCTCCGGCAAGGATCAGCACCGGCCCGTCAGTGGTCTCAACGGCCTCGCGCTGCTGGGGATTGAGTTGGTCTAAAAAGGACAAATTTGCAGGATCCTGATCAAGAATTCTTGCCGCTGTTTCTAGACGACGGTCCGTCTTGTCGTGGTCCGACTTGCCCAAAGACTTTACCTACGTACCAGAAGAGCCCTGCAAACAGCGCGAGAAGAAGGAGGCGCGACCAGTCAGGCAAGCGAGCCATGATCCCCCATGGCTGAAATACGACAAACCAACAGATCCCGATGACGGCAAGCTCAGTGGCCGCAAAAGGGAGCATCTCCATCACGAATGCCCAGAAACTTGTAGCTGACAGCGGGCTACTGGCTTCTCTTGGAATTTCGGCCTGATCCACCATCACCAAACCATAAAAGTCTTCCGTACTAAGGGCTCTCAAGGCTTCCGACCACTCCTCTTTTCGATCCGCGTTGCCCTTGTCGTGCTGATAGGCCTCACGAAGCAACTTCGCCATTTTCGCTTCATACGCGTCGGCATCGTAGCTAGCCTCAAACTTCTCATTTGCAGTGAAATCTGCGGTCCCGGACGTTTCCGAGAAAAGAAACATCCGTTGCTCGATGTCATCAACCGGCACGCCCTCGTGTTCGGCTCGATTCTTCACCTTGGTAAGCAAAAATTGTTTCGCTAAATCGATCGTGAAAAGCATTACAGTCCACACCTCGACGACCCAGTCCAACTATTCTCGAGATGAGCGTGCTGCCTTACACTCCGCACACGGGCACACTTCCCGCAGGAACGCCCAGGAGTAAATTCCCAGGTCGTGCCCGTCATTCCAACTAAATTTGATGGCGTATTTGCCCACGCCCTCGGCGGACAGGGGCTTAGCTGCGGCCTTGAACATCGGCAGCGCGCCTGGCGCCGGTTTCATGGGCTCGCCCGGTGCCCGGCCAGCCTTTCCGCGCTCATCTTCGCACAGGGCGCAAGGGCAGGCATCTCGCAGAAAAGGGAAGGAATAGCTTGAATGGTGACCATCGCGCCAGTCGATGTCCATTCCCGTCCCAGTCGTCAGATTCACCTTCACCGACTTGGGATCCGTGCTGGCGCTGGGAGCTTTCAGCGGGGACTGCATGCTTCAAGTATCGCACAGGGATTTCCCGATTCAGTCGCCTCGCACCCGTCTATGTGACGGATGAACAGGCGTTCGCTGCGTAACATCGATAGCTTGTTGCTGGGCCCGTAGTGTAATGGGAACACAGCACCCTGCGACGGTGGCAAATGCGGGTTCGAGTCCCGTCGGGTCCAGTTCCCATCGTGGAACTAAGGTTCTGGGGTAGTGAAAGCAGGGATAGCTGCCCTCGCCAAAAGTAACTTGATCTTGAGCAGGGGAGCACTATACTAGAGTCGTCGCAGGGTGCTGTACAGGAATGGCTCCGATTTTAGCGGAGCCATTTTCCTTTGCTTCGCATCATTCGTTCGTTGGTCCGATTAAGCCGCTCTATTTTCCACACTCCTCGCCGACTGTTACCGACAATTCACGGCGCCTTCACACTCCTGTAAACAATGCTCCGGTACAGTGGCTGGCGCTTCGTTCCTAACCAACAGCCGGGCTCCAGCCCTCGCAAGGAGAACGTAATGATCCAGGAGTGTTCGTCACGTCGTATTCTGCTTTTCCTCGCCGTCGCTATCTTCGCCATCGCCCTTGTTCCGAACGCCGCCTTTGCGGGCGACGACCGTTCGGCCTACGCGATTGGGCTTTGGGGCGATCTGCCTTACTCCAGCGTGCAGGCGACGGTTGGCGTGCCCAACTTGGTCGCGGACATGAACTCGCAGAACCTCGCATTCACGGCGCACGATGGCGATTTGAAGAGCGGATCCAGCGAATGCACGGATGCCGTCTACACCCAGGCGCTCGGCTACTTCGGTTCGCTCAAGGCGCCCGCTGCCTTTACTCCCGGCGACAACGATTGGACCGACTGCGACCGCACTGCCGGCTACAACTCTCTGGCGCAACTCGACAAAGAACGGGCGCTCTTCTTCAGCACCCCCTTCACGCTTGGCCAGCGCCGCTTGCGGCAGCAGGTGCAATCCACCCCGCTTTGCCTCGGGGTGAGCGGCAACGTTCCCTGCGTCGAGAACCGCCGTTGGACCTACGGTGGAGTTACGTATGCGACGCTGAACATTCAGGGCTCCTGCAACAATCTCTGCGACACGGCTCCCGATCCGAACGAATTCGCGGCCCGCAACGCGGCCGACATCGCCTGGATGCAGGACACGTTTGCGGAAGCCACGAAGCGCCACTCAGCCGCGATCATGTTCATCTCCCAGGCCGATCCCGGATTCGACGCGACCGACGCCACGCGCGGCCCGGTGCGTGATCCGCTGACACTGGCGGAAACCGACGGCCTGGCGGACGGGTTTCAGTCGTTCCTGGTGGCCTTGCGAGATCAAGTGACTCTCTTCAAGAAGCCGGTCGCCTATGTGCACGGGGATTCGCACTACTTCCGTGTCGACAAGCCATTTCTCAATGCGTTAGGGCAGAGGCTCGAAAACTTCACCCGCGTCGAAACCTTCGGCGACAACCAGGCCAACGGTACCAATGACGTGAACTGGCTGAAGGTGTTTGTCGATCCGCGCAGCCGGGAAGTGTTCGCATATCAGACCCAGATCGTTCCCGGCAATCGGGTGGCAGTGCCGGCGCCCTAGAGCATCTGACACTTGGGTTAAGACAGGCCCCGAGCAATCGGGGCCTCTGTTTTTTGCGCGACAGAATCCCGGGGGTTGTTGCGATTTCCCGAGACAGAAGCCAGACGCCGCCGTCTAAACGCTATGTTCCGGATTCGGCTGATGACCTGCGCGGACCGCAGCTGCCGACCAGCGTTCATTCAAGCCGCCCTTGGCGAAATCAATCGAATTCCGGTAAAATCAGATGTTTAGACATTCCTTTGGAAGAGTTCTGGAGAGCAGTCCGATGGCACAAGTTTGTCAGATTTGCGGCAAGAAGCCGATGAGCGGCAACACGATCAGCCACGCGCATAACGTGAGCAAGCGGCGCTGGAACGTCAACCTGCGCCCCGTGCACGCCAAAGTCGGCGCGACCACCAAGCGCATGCGCGTCTGCACGTCCTGCCTGCGCAGCGGCAAAGTCGTCAAAGCCTAAGAAACGATAACCACAGAGGGCACAGGGTTCCACAGAGGAATGGCCGGTTTCCTCCGTGCCTCTCAGTGTCCTCTGTGGTAAAGATTTTGGGTTTTACTCCACCCGAAGCAGCTCGATATCGAAGATCAGCGTCGCGTTCGGCGGGATCGCGCCCGGGTAGCCATCCTTGCCGTAGGCCAGGTTGGGAGGAATCCGCAGCTGGCGCTTGCCGCCAACTTTCATCCCTGTGACGCCTTCTTCCCAACCCGGAATTACCTGGTGTGCGCCGATCCGGAACTGAAACGGCTGCCTTCCGACCGAACTGTCGAATTTCTTTCCAGTGGTGAGCCAGCCTGTGTAGTGGACGTGCACGGTGTTTCCGCGATCCGCGGTGCGGCCGGTGCCGACCTTGATGTCCCAATACTGCAGGCCGGAGGCGGTCTTGGTTCCGTCGCCCGTAACTTTGGTCGGACCAGCTGACGTCGGGGCCTTGGCGGACTTGCTCTGCGCGAACAAGGCGACTGCTACCAGTGCAACCAAGACGATAATTCCAACCTTCATCATTTGCGCTCCTTGATAAAGACATTCAACCACAGAGGGCACAGGGATTCACGGATACTGGGGTTGCAACCTTGGAGCTCTTGGATTCCTCCGTGAGCCCTCGTGTCCTCTGTGGTTAAAGCCCTTTCGTCTATGCCAGCGCGATCACGTCGATCTCGACCAGCACGTCCTTGGGCAGCCGGGCCACTTCCACGGTCGAACGAGCGGGCGGCGCGACGCTGAAGTAGCTCCCATACACCTCGTTCATGGCGGCGAAGTCGCCCATGTTCTTGAGGAACACGGTCGAGCGCACAACCTTCTCGAGGCTGGTTCCGGCAGCGCGCAGAATCCCTGACAGATTCTTGAGCACGCGATCGGTCTGAAACGCGACGTCGCCGGTGACCAGCGTGTTGGTCACTGGGTCCAGCGCAATCTGCCCCGAAACAAAAACAAATCCGTTCGCCCGGATCGCTTGTGAATAAGGCCCAATGGCAGCCGGGCCGTCTTTGGTCACAATGACTTCGCGCATGAAAACAGTCTCCAGTCGCTGGCCGTCAGTCGTCGGCTGAAAACGTTGGCCTCGCAGATTAACGCAGATGTGCTCGAGTGAAGTCAAATCGCTGAGCGGACTGAGCGTGAGTTCTTAGGATTCACTAACGACCAGCGACCATCAGCGAATGAGTATTGAACTGCTGAAGACTGACGACTGGCGACCAGCGACTAGATCTTCTGCAGTCTCTGCACATCGCGCACGCCCGGAATCTTCCGCAAGCCGTTGATGATGGTCTCCAGGTGTTTGAGATCACTGATGTCGAGGATGATGTCGACGACTGCCTGGCTGTTGGCGGTGCGGGCTTCGATGTTGCGGATGTTGGATTTGGCGTCGCCGATCACGCCCGTGATCTGCTTCAGCATGCCGTAACGGTCATCGCAAAAGACCGTCAGCTTGACGGGGTAGATGTTGGGTGTGGATTCGTCTTTTGCCCAGGAGACGTCAATGCGCCGCTCCGGCTCATACATGAGATTGACGACGTTCGGACAGCTAACCGCATGCACGGCCACGCCCTTGCCGCGGGTTACGTAGCCCACGATCGCTTCTCCGCGGATCGGGTTACAACAACGCGCGCGATAGACCAGGAGATCACCGGAGCCCTTCACGGTGATGGCGTGGTTGTCGCCGCCAAACACGCGGCGCACGACGCTGCTGACGGCGGATTCGGGTCCCCTGGTATCTTCCGTTTCCGCCAGCGACTGCCCCGCCCCGGGCGTCATTTTTGCCAGCACCTGCCGCGCAGAATATTTTCCGTAACCGATCCCGGCCATGAGGTCATCGGGGCGGCCCACTCCGTAGTCGGACGCGATTCTTTGCAGCTCTTCGTCTTTGAGTTCCTTGAGCGGGATGCGGTACTTGCGGGCTTCCTTTTCGATCAATTTTCGACCGATTTCGATGGCCCGCTCGCGCTGGTGGATGTTCAGCCAGTGCTTGATCTTGTTGCGCGAGCGCGACGACTTCACGATTGACAGCCAGTCCCGGCTGGGCTTGTGACCAGGTTGGGTCAGGATCTCGACGATATCTCCGCTGTGCAACTTGTGCCGCAGCGGAACCATGCGGCCGTTCACTTTCGCGCCCACGCAGGCATGGCCGACTTCGGTATGCACCGAGTAGGCGAAGTCGATGGGCGTTGAATCGCGCGGGAGGACAACGACTTTGCCCTTGGGCGTGAAGGTGTAGACCTCTTCCGGATAGAGGTCGATCTTCAGGGTGGAAAGAAATTCGTTTGGATCGGAAACGTCGCGCTGCCACTCAACCACCTGGCGAAGCCAGGCCAGGCGCTGCTCGTCCTGCGCGGAAACCGCCCCGTCTTTGTATTTCCAGTGAGCCGCGATGCCTTCCTCGGCCATCTTGTGCATCTCTTCGGTGCGGATCTGCACTTCGAAGGGCGTGCCGTCTTCGGTGATCACCGAGGTGTGCAGCGACTGGTAGAAATTCGGCCGGGGCATGGCGATGAAGTCCTTGATGCGCCCAGGCACCGGCCGCCAAACGTTGTGAATAATCCCCAGCACCGCGTAGCAGTCCTGCACCGAGCGCGTGACGATGCGCATGGCATACAGGTCGTAAACCTGGTCCACATTGATGCGCTGCCGGATGAGCTTCTTGTGGATGCTGTAGTAGCGCTTGGTGCGGCTCTCCACTTTCGCGGTGATCCCGGCTTCCTTCAGCTTGTCGCGAACCACGCCTTCCACACGCGACAGGAAGGCTTCGCCCACCTTACGGTGCGATTCGACGGCTCCCTTCACCTGCTCGTAGGCAATCGGATCGAGATAGCGGAAGCCAAGGTCCTCGAGCTCGCCGCGAATCTTGCCCATGCCGAGCCGGTGCGCGATCGGACCGTAAATCTCGAGCGTCTCCTTGGCGATCTTCTGCTGGCGATCGGGCTGCAAATGCTCGAGCGTGCGCATATTGTGCAGGCGATCGGCTAGCTTGATGAGAATGACGCGGATGTCATCCACCATGGCGAGCATCATCTTGCGGAGGTTCTCAGCCTGCTGCTCTTCCTTGGTGGCGAAATCAATCTTGCTGATCTTGGTGACGCCTTCGACGATGTGCGCTACCTGCTCGCCGAATTCCTTGCGGATATCGACGATGGTGACCGAGGTATCCTCGACGGAATCGTGCAACAGACCGGCGGCCACGGCGACCGGATCCATCTTCATCTCGGCCAAAACCAGCGCCACTTCGAGCGGATGCACCAGGTAGGGCTCGCCCGACGCGCGGGTCTGGCCGGAATGCACCTGCAGGGAATAGTCGTAGGCTTTCTTGACGATTTCCAGATCATCGGTCGGCCGGTTGGCCTGCATCCTCTTCATCAGGTCGCGGAATTTCGTGACCGAGAGGACGTTGGTTGCGATCTGTTGGCGCAGGGTCGCCATGAAGGATTATAGCCGTGGGAAACTCGGAGAGGCCAGTTACCGAAGCGTGATCCAGGAAGCCCGAGGCCGTAACTGAATTATAACGTCAAAGATCGCGGGCCCCCATGGTATTCCCAGGCAACGATTCGTCCGAGAATTTTCCAGCGGAGAAAGATCTCATTGCGCGGCACAGGCCATGCGCAGAAAGAAATCAACATCTCCCGCGGGCTCTGCTACATTGGCGACCATGGCTCTCGATGCGGCGCGCGTGCTGGTGACCGGGGCATCTGGACTGCTGGGCCGGGCACTGGTGCCGACCCTGAAAGCTCGCGGCTACGAAATCGTTCGGCTGGTGCGGGGAAGAGTAACGGGCGATGACCAGATTCATTGGGATCCCTCGCGGGCACTCGCGCCGGACACGGTTTCCGGATTCGATGCCGTGATTCACCTGGCGGGTGAGTCGGTGGTAGGCCGCTGGACGGCCGCCAAGAAGACCAAGATCCGCGACAGTCGCGTCACCGGAACGCGCACCTTGGCGCAAGCGCTGGCCAGAGCGACCAAGCGGCCGCGCGTGTTTGTCGCGGCCTCCGCGATCGGCTACTACGGAGACCGCGCCGACGAAGTGCTGAATGAAAAGAGTGCACCTGGAGCGGGATTCCTGGCGGACGTTTGTCGCGAATGGGAGGCGGCAGGTCAACCGGCCGTCGATGCCGGCGTCCGCACCGCGCACATTCGCACGGGCATCGTGCTGAGCGCCGAAGGGGGAGCGCTGCACAAGATGCTGCCGCCGTTTCGCATGGGGGTGGGCGGCAAGGTGGGCTCGGGACATCAGTGGATGAGCTGGATCCATATTCACGACTGGACCGGCGCCGTCCATCACATCCTGAAGAATGATCTGCTGCAGGGAGCCGTAAACATGGTGGCTCCGCGGCCGGTGCAGAACGCAGAATTCACGGACACGCTCGCGTCGCTTTTGTCGCGTCCCGCAATTTTTCCCGTGCCAGCTTTGGCGATCAAGGCGCTTTTCGGACAAATGGGCGAGGAAGTCCTGCTCGCAAGCCAACGCGTGGAACCCGCCCGCCTCGTCACCAGCGGTTATCCCTTCCAGTGCTCTGATCTCAGGAAGGCGCTGGAAGCGTTGTTGAAGAAGTAAATCCAGGCACAACATTTCCACTCGCAAGCGCTCGTTGAGTGGGAGCGCATTTATCGGTTGCGCTTGCGACGAACTGGTCGGTTGGCGCGCGGTTTCAGCCGCGAAGCAGCGTTAGAGCCGTTCTCATAAGTAATACGCCTTGTAGAAGAAGTAGAGCGTCATGCCCGCTCCCACCAGGATGACGAAGACGCGGATCCAGGATTGGGGAAGCTTCTGGGAGAAGTGTGCCGCGGAATAGCCGCCTGCGATCGCGCCGATCGTCATGACGATGCCTGCCGGCCAGACAATTGCATGGGCGGCGATGAAAGTGACGACCGCCACGCCGTTGATGACTGCGCCCAGCACGACTTTCAGAGCGTTCATGGCGTGGATGTCGGTCATGCCGAGTGCCGCCAGCATGGCCAGGTTGATGATGCCGACGCCGCCTCCGAAGTAGCCTCCGTAAATCGCGACGAAGAATTCGAAAACACAAGCCCAGAATAGGGCGGTGGTGGAAGCGTCGTGCGAAAGGCTGGAAGGATGGTTGCCGGAAAGCTTCTTGCCGAAGACGAAGAGTAAGGTGGCGCCGAGCATCAGCCAGGGGAGAACTCGCATGAAAGTGTGAGCTGGGGTCCTGAGCAGCAGGATCGCGCCGGCAACTCCGCCAATTACGCTAATAAAAATCAGGGGCACGAGGACGCGGCGGCCGATGTTGAGGCGTTCCCGGTAGGCGCCTCCGCTGGCGGTGGTGCCAACCCAAAGTGCGAAGCAGTTGGTGGCATTGGCCGGGATGGGCGGGACGCCGGTAAAGAGCAGCGCGGGAAAGGCGACAAAGCTGCCTCCGCCCGCCACGGCGTTCAGCGCGCCGCCGAGGGCTCCGGCGATAAACAGGACGATGGCGGAGTGCGGGGACAAGGGAGAAGGTGTATCAGAAACCGGGAGCGGATGTCAGTAGGGCCGACTTGCCAACGTTTTTTGTGTTGCCGCGTCTTAGGGGAGGGAGAGGTCTGACTTATGCGTTTTTCATTCCTGGTGATTTTATTATGTCTGGTTGGCAGAGCCTTGTCTGCCCAGCAGTCTGCGGCGGCCGCTTCTGTGCCGCCTAATCCTTGCGCGGCGCCGGAACAGAGACAGCTGGAATTCTGGGTGGGAGAGTGGGAGCTGACTTGGCCGGGGACGAAGCAGGGGGAAACAGATCACGGAACCAACAGCGTCCGGCGGGTACTGGAGACGTGCGTGGTCGAAGAGAATTTCTCAGGGGAGAGCGCTATGCATCTGCGCGGGATGAGCGTCTCCATCTTCGATACACGCGCGGGCAAGTGGAAGCAGACCTGGGTGGACAACGAGGGCGGCTACCTGGATTTCGTGGGCGAGTTCAAAGACGGGCAGATGATCCTGGCGCGGGACGCGGTGCGTGCCGATGGAACCAAGGTCGTGCAGCGCATGGTGTTCAAGAACATTACCCGGAATGAATTCGATTGGAGCTGGGAGTCCTCCACCGATGGCGGGAAGACCTGGAAGGTGCAATGGCCGATTCACTACAAGAGGAAGGGGTAAGGGAACCCATCCCCGATAAATTCGGTCCCCGCCTTTGAACCAACAGTCTGTCGTTGCGCGGCTGCGGGAAAGTTCTCTTGTAGCTCGCTGAGATACAGCGGCGCCGCCCCGGTGCCCTCTGCTAGAATCCTCCGACATCTGAATTCTCTGGAGCGATGCCATGTGGCGTTGGTTTGCGAGTTTGGGCGGATTGGCAGTGCTGGCGGTCGCTGTGTCCCTGTCGTCCTTGTCGTTCTCCCGCGCCACTCCGCAGGAGAGCGAGTTGAAGGGATCGTTTCGCCAGCCGGAGAAGAATGGCTGGACCTATGTGCATCTCCAGGGGACGCCGCACCAGATTGGCTATCAGAATGGATATTTGCTGGCGCCTGAGATCGAAGATTATCTGAAAGTCACGACCCTCGAGCAGACTCACGACAGCAAGAAAGACTGGGCGTTCTTCCGCGATGCCGCGCAGAACATGATGTGGCCGCATATCGAGGCGGAGTATCGCGAAGAATTGCAGGGGATCGCTGACGGCGCGAATGCTCACGGCGTGAAGCTTGACGTCTGGGACGTGGTGGCCATTAATGCCGGCACGGAGTGGGGCTATTACGTGAAAGAGTACGACCGGACCCATGGAATCAAGACGGCTTCGCTGGGAGTTCCCGAGCATTGCAGCGCTTTCGTGGCCACGGGGAGCTACACAAAGGACGGCAAGGTCGTGATCGCTCACAACAACTGGTCGACCTATCTCGAGGGCGAGCGCTGGACGATCATTTTCGACATCGTGCCGGCTCACGGGAAGCGCATGCTGATGGATGGGCTGCCGGGCGTGATCCACAGCGCCGATGATTTTGTTACGAACTCGGCAGGAATAGTCATCACCGAAACCACGATTGGACATTTCTTCGGGTTTGATACGGCGGGCATTCCGGAGTTTGTGCGGGCGCGCAAGGCGGCGCAATACTCGTCGTCCATCGACGATTTCACGCGGATCATGAAAGAAGGAAATAACGGCGGCTATGCGAACACCTGGCTCCTGGCCGATACCCATAAGAATGAAATCGGACGGCTGGAGCTGGGGCTGAAGAACGTTACGCTGGAAAGAAAAAGCGATGGCTACTTTGTGGGATCAAATTTTCCGATCAACGAAAAACTGATCCGCGAAGAGACGGACTTTGATACGAAGGACATGAGCCAGAGCGCGACGGCACGGCACGTGCGCTGGGAGCAGCTCATGGCCGAGAACAAAGGCAAGATCGACGTGAATGCGGCGGAACACTTTCTGGCTGATCACTACGACACGTTTACGAAGAAAGAAGACGCCGACGAGCGCACGCTCGATGGCCACATCGATCTCTCACCCCGAGGATCGCAGCCCTGGCAAGCCGCTTATGGAATGGCGGGCGCCGTGCAGAACAAGGTGGCGGATGCGACTCTAACCGCCGACATGACGTTTCTGGCCGCAGCGGGCCACGCCTGTGGCATGGACTTCAAAGCTGCGGAACACGTGAAGGCGCATCCCGAGTTCGCCTGGCAGAAAGAGTTGCAGCGGGATATGAAGGCGTACCCGTGGACTAGTTTCAGCGCGGCGAAGTGAGGTAGAGGGCTTTAGCCTGTCTTTAGAAGACGCGTGCTCTTACGACGAGGATGGTTTACGGGGCGCATCGCGATGAATTGCCGCTGGAAAATGAAGTCGTGGACTTTTCCGAGGCACAGTAAGGGTGGCAATTGTCTTCCACGCCGAAGTCAGTAAGTCCCCGTACTCCAACGATTTGCCTATGTGACAAAAGTCACAGCCATCGTGTGACAAGGCCTTTAGCCTGTGCATAGTAAGGCAAGTCAATGGCAACCCAACTTCATAACGAAATCAGCACAGCGCCGCCCCCGGTGTCGCGTGCGGCCGAGTTCAAGAAGCATCTTCCATCCATAAAGGCGACCGGCGCAGTTCCCAAGAAAAAGTTGATTCGCCGGACAGATCGCGACTACTCGCAGGCATTGCGGCGGGGGTACCAGTTCGCATTTTTCCTGATGAATGTCTGGCTGGGCGGCCAGTTCTACCTGTGGGTGCGGCACTACGAGACGGCAGGTGCGTCGGCTTACGTGTCGCGGCCCGCGGGAGTCGAGGGCTGGCTGCCCATCGCAGGCATGATGAATTTCAAGTATTTCCTGTTGACCGGTCGAGTGCCGGAGTTACACCCAGCAGCTATGTTTTTGCTGGTGACGTTCGTGTCAATCGCGTTTTTGTTTCGCAAGGCTTTTTGCAGCTGGCTGTGCCCGGTGGGGACGTTTTCAGAATACATCGGCAAATTGGGGAAGAAGCTGTTCGGGCGGAATTTCTATTTGCCGCGCTGGGTTGATATTCCGTTGCGTGGCTTGAAATACGTGTTGTTGGGATTCTTCGTATGGGCCGTGTCGAGCATGTCGGCGAAGTCGATTTCCGCGTTCATGCAGAGCCCGTATGGCATTGTCGCGGACGTAAAAATGCTGAACTTCTTCCGCTTCATTGGTTCGACTGGATTGCTTGTGGTGGGCGTGCTGGTGGGGGCTTCGCTGTTCGTGCAGAACTTCTGGTGCCGGTATTTGTGTCCTTATGGGGCGCTGCTGGGAATCTCGTCGCTGTTCAGCCCGTTTCGGATTCGGCGGAACGTGGAGACCTGCATTGATTGTTCGAAATGCGCGAAGGCCTGCCCGTCGGCGCTACCCGTGGATAAGTTGATCACGATCAAATCGGCGGAGTGCACGGGCTGTCTGGAGTGCGTGGCTGTGTGTCCGGCAGAAGGCGCGTTGCAGATGGCGCTGCCACGGTTAATTGCGGCGCCGCGGCGTATGCCAACCTGGGTGTTTGCAGCTGGGGTAGCGGTGATGTTCGTGGGGATCGTGGGATTTGCAAAGACGGCGGGATATTGGAAGTCGGACGTGCCGCAGGCGGTTTACAAGCAATTGGTGCCGCATGCGAATGAAGCCAGTCATCCGATGCCCGGGGATCCGGGGTTGGCGGAGTAGAAGGCCCGCACCTTCTGAGAGTCAAAAACCCCGCCCAAGCTGAGCTTGAGCGGGGCACCCTTTTTGGTCACAGCACTCTTCGTTCAGCGCATCACTTACTGAAGCAACGAGCCGTTTCCACCGTTGGTGGGCTCATCGGGCGGAATCACGACCGCGGCGGCTACCCGGTCGCCGGGTTCCAGGTTCAGGAGACGGACGCCTTGGGCGGAACGGCCGGATTCGCGGATGGTCTTTGAGTCCATGCGGATGATTTTGCCGTACTGGCTGATCAGCATCACTTGCGACTCTTCGGAAACCTGCGCAATGCCGGTGACTTTGCCGTTGCGTTCCGTGGTCTTCACGTTGATGACACCCTTGCCTCCGCGATTAGTCAGGCGATATTCGTCGGCGGGGGTGCGCTTGCCGTAGCCGTTCTCGGTTACGGAGAGGATCAACGAGCCCTTCTCGGGGACCAGGTCGGCAACCTCATCGCTTGGCGGCGCAGCTTTCGCGGCTGCCTTGGTCTGAGCGGCCGAGAGGCCCGTGCCTCCGCCGGGCGCGCCCGGTTTCGGCGTAGTTGCCATGCCGACGATGTAATCCTTGTCTTCGAGGTTCATGCCGCGCACACCGGTCGCGTTGCGACCCATGGAGCGGACCGCGTCTTCTTCGAAACGGATCGCCTGGCCTTCGTGGGAAGCGAGGAAGATGATCTGCTGTCCGTCGGTGAGTGTGGCGGCTACCAGTTCGTCACCTTCTTCGATGTTGATCGCGATGATGCCGCGCGACATGACGTGAGAGAAATCCTTAAGGTCGGTTTTCTTCACGGTGCCGTTGCGAGTCGCAAAGAAGACGTACTTACTCTCTTCTTCGAGATCGCGGACGGCGAGCATGGTGCGAACCGTCTCACCGGGCTGCAGCGAGATCAGGTTGCCCATGTGCTTGCCCTTGCCGGCGGGACCTACGTCGGGAATTTCGTAGACCTTCAGCCAATACACGCGACCGGCGCTGGTGAAGATCAGGATGTAGGCATGGGTAGAGGCGACGAATAGCTGTTCGACGAAATCTTCGTCGCGCGTCTTCATGCCGGTGCGGCCGGTGCCTCCGCGACGCTGCATGCGGTAGGTGGAGATGGGCGTGCGCTTCAGGTAGCCGGAGTGGCTGACCGTGACGGCGACCTGCTCGTCGGCGATCAGGTCTTCGAGGTGGATCTCGGCGGCTTCGTCTTCGATGACGGTCTTGCGGGCGTCGCCGTATTGCTTTTTGACCTCTTCCAGTTCCTTGATGATCACGCCGCGCAGTTTCTTTTCTGAGCCGAGGATGGATTGATACTCGGTGATGCGCTCGCGAATTTCCTTCAGCTCATTCGAGATTTCATCGATGGAGAGCTTGGTCAGGCGATGCAGTTGCAGTTCGAGGATGGCGTCGGCCTGCTTGGCGGTGAAGGGCTTTTCGGGATCGAGCTTGGGCGCGCGGCCGGTGGTGTTGATGTCAATCTTCTTGCCACCGAAGTAGGCGACCAAATTTTCGCGGGCATCGGCGCGGTTGGCGCTGGCGCGAATGATGGTGATCACGTTATCGAGGTGATCGAGCGCGGTCAGGTAGCCTTCGAGGATGTGCTCGCGATCCTGCGCTTTGGCCAGCAGGTAGGCGGTGCGGCGGCGCACGACTTCGACGCGGTGGTCGATGAAGTACTGGAGGGCCTGGATGATGCCCATCTCACGCGGCTGCCCATGGGCGATGGCCAGCAGGATCATGCTGAAGCCCTGCTGCATCTCGGTGTGCTTGAAGAGCTGGTTCAGAATGATCTGAGGTTCGGCGCCACGTTTGAGTTCGACGACGATGCGCATGCCGTCGCGATCGCTTTCGTCGCGGATGTCGGAAATGTCGTCGATCACCTTGTCGTTCACCAGTTCGGCGATGCGCGCGACCAGGCGGGCCTTGTTCACCTGGAATGGAATCTCGGTGACGATGATGGCCTGCTTGTCCTTGGTGAGGCTCTCGATGGCGGCGCGAGCACGCATCATGAAGCGGCCGCGTCCGGTCTTGTAGGCATCGACGATTCCAGCGCGGCCGTGGATGATGCCGGCGGTCGGGAAATCGGGGCCCTGCACGAACTTGAGAATCTCGGCCAGCTGTGGCGTGCGGATTGTTCACCAGCGTGATGGTGGCGTCGACGATCTCGGTGAGGTTGTGCGGCGGAATCTTGGTGGCCATGCCGACCGCGATGCCGTCGGAACCGTTGACCAGGAGATTCGGAATGCGCGCGGGCAGGACCTCGGGCTCGACTTCGCTGTCGTCGTAATTGGGACGGAAGTCGACGGTCTCTTTGTCGAGATCTTCGAGCAGTGATGTAGCGACTTGCGCGAGCTTGGCTTCGGTGTAGCGGTCGGCTGCCGGAGGATCTCCATCGACGGAGCCGAAGTTGCCCTGTCCGAATACCAGCGGGTAGCGCATGCTCCAGGTCTGCGCGAGGCGAACGAGAGCGTCGTAGACCGCGAGGTTGCCGTGCGGATGGTATTTGCCCATCACGTCGCCCACGATGCGGGCGCACTTGCGGGTGGCTCGGTTGGGCGCCAGGCCCATCTGCTGCATCGTGTACAGAATGCGGCGATGCACGGGCTTCAATCCGTCTCGGACATCGGGGAGCGCGCGGCCAATGATGACCGACATTGAATAGTCGAGATACGACCGGCGCATCTCGTCTTCGATGTTGACGGGTTGAATGTTCAGGGCGCCGGGGGAGCCGCCGTCGCCACCGGGTGGCGGAGTTAACGGGAGTTCAGGGTTTTGATCGTCTGCCATAAGAAATCAGCTCTTAGCTACCAGCTTGTCGTTCTTAGCTTTTGTGAATCCGGACGCGCGACTGGGGCCTTGCCTTGGGGAGTTTTCGAAGGCATCGAGTTTCTTGTAAAGCATTGCATTTACAGGAAGTTAATTGGCCTTTATGTACACAGAATTATACCACGAATAAGGGGTCCGAAAGGCCAATCGAGGTTAACTGATCGGCTTACGGCGACCACGTCAGCAGCTCCACTGAAAGCTATCTACGGGTCTTTCATTTGTGAGTTTGCGACGGAGTGGCGGTTGGTCTCGAATCGATTACGGCGGCAGCAGTGGCGGTGCTCGCGATTGCCAGGGCCGCGCAGCAGAAGGTAATGATGCGGAAGGCGAAGACAAAGGAATCGGCGACAGCCGCTTTGGCTTCCGCAGACTTTGCGGGATTCAGGTCGGCTGGGAGCTCGATGGTGGCCAGCCTGGTCCGTTCGGAGTGCACTGCTTCACGGACCTGTGGCGAGGCGCCGAGTTCGATCAGTTCGTGCTCGAGATGCGTGGCGAAGGCGTTGACCATGACGATGCCGAAGACGGCAACCGCCAACAGGCCGGCGACGCGAGCCACGGCGTTGTTGATGCCGGAGGCGGTGCCGGAACGCTCGCGGTCGACGGCGGCCATTACGGCGGTGGTGAGTGGGGCGATGCTGACGGCCATTCCAAATCCCAGGATGACGAATGCCGGGAAGAACGTGGTCCAGTACGATCCGCCTGCTGAGGGTACGGCGAACAGCGCGAAACCGGCGGCAGCAATGAGCGGTCCAACCATCAGAGGAAGCTTTGGACCGTAGCGGGTGACGAGGCCTCCAGACCAGCGGGAGAGAAGAAACATCAGGAGGATGAGTGGCAGGGCGGCGGCTCCGGCGGCTGTGGCGGAGTAGTGGTGCACCTGGATCAGGTTCATGGGAAAGACGAAGAAGAAAATTCCGATTGCGGAGTAGAGGAAGAGCGTGAGCAGGTTGGCGCCGGAAAACGTGCGTGAACGAAACAGCGCGAGCGGAACCATGGGGTTGACGGCGCGCGCTTCAACGAAGGGGAAGGCCGCGAGGCAGGCGACGGCGAGGACGAGACTCGCGATGACGCCGGAATCGTGCCACCCGAGGCGCGGAGATTCAACCAGTCCGTATACCAGACCGCCGAGGCCGACAGTTACGAGCAGCGCGCCGACGATGTCGAGGCGCTTCGCGGCGGGGCCGTGACTCTCCGGCACATGAGCCAGGGAGATTATGATGACCGCCACCGCCAGCGGAAGGTTGATAAAAAAAATCCAGCGCCAGGAGGCGTGCTCGATAAGCCATCCACCGAGCACAGGCCCGAGCGCGGTGGTGATGGCGGTGAATCCGGACCAGGTGCCGATGGCGCGCCCGCGGTCCTTTTCGGGGAAAGATGCAGCGATGATAGCGAGGCTGCCGGGAGTGAGAAGCGCGGCTCCGACGCCCTGAATGGCTCGGGCGATGATGAGTTGATGGATAGATTGCGCGAGTCCGCATGCAGCTGAGGCGAAGGCGAATATGGTGACACCTGTCACGAAGATGCGGCGGCGGCCGAAGAGGTCTCCGGCGGAGCCTCCGACAAGGATGAGCGCGCCTAGGAACAGGCCGTAGGACTCAACGACCCATTGCACGTCGATGACGGTGGCATTGAAGCCGGTTTGCAGCGCGGGGAGGGCGACGTTGACGACCGTGCTGTCGATGAAAGCCATGCTGCTGCCGAGGATGGCGGCGGACAGGATCCAGGGGGCAGACTGCGGAGCGCACGGAGCGAAGGCGGAGGAAGAGGTGATCGCGGCTTCATCGCAGGGGGAGCGCATGAAGGGTATGGATGCGGGCGGGAGTCGGAGGGTTCGGGCAATGTGCAGGATTTCAGGATGCGCTCGCCTGTGTCGCCGATTCCGAGAGACAGCTTGGATGGGCGACATCGGCGCTTCCTCGAAGCGGCCCCGCGGCGGCGATCGATCCCCAAATGCGATCAGTCCCTGAAAAACATGATAGGTCCCCGAAGCTTGATCCGTCCCTGAAAGGTAAATCGATCTTGAAGGGTAATCAATCTCCGAAGTGGTGATCGGTGACTGAAAAGTGATCACGCGCTCAAGCGGTCTCAAGCAGTCGCGGAGCGGCGGAATTCATTAGCCCAGCGCGTAAGAGCTGGGATCCCGCCGCACCGAAGAAAAGCCCCGGAGGGGCGACACGTCCGCGTGATCTCGGAGGCAGGCCCAGAGCCTCTCCTGACGATCTGGTGCAATGAGGCTTCCCTTGGGCTGAAGATGCGACGGACAAAGTTGGCGACGTAGGTATGGCTCCTTTGCTTTCGCCCCTCCGGGGCTTTCTTCCAGGTTGCATAGTTCCCAGCGCTTACGCGCTGGGCTAATGAATTCCGCCCTGCGGGCTTGGACGCGTCTTAGCGGCCAAGGCGCAGGCGCGCGTTGAGGCCGTGAACATACCGACCGCAGAACATCATTCATGGGATTAGGCCAGTTGGAATTCATGGGATCAGGCCAGATCCCGCCGCACCGCAGAAGCCCCGGAGGGGCGACACGTCCGCGTGATCTCGGAGGTAGACCCAGAGCCTCTCCTGACGATCTGGTGTAATGAGGCTTCCCTTGGTGCTGAAGATGCAACGGACAATGTTGGCGGCGTAGGTATGACTCTCTTGCTTTCGCCCCTCCGGGACTTTCTTCACGGGTTGCACAATTCCCAGCGCTGACGCGCTGGGCTAATGAATTCCGCCCTCCGGGCTTAAGTGTGCATGTGTCGTCCCCCATGTGCGGGCGAACCGCCTCTCCGCCGACAAATTTCAGTTGTTCTGAAGCGTTCTGAACGGCTTCTACGGCCGTGTGATCACTTCGTTGGGAGCTGATGGGACTCGGAACGCGATTCCTTGTTGCTGGTTTGCTTTGATAGTGGCCGGGAGGTCGAGTTGGGTGAGCTTGATCTGCCTCGACCATTGTCCGGTGGTCCAGTAGTCACCGCGCGCGTAGATCACACCGGAGATGATGGAGTAGTTGTCGGATTCTTCGCGATGTCCGTCGCGGAAAATGAAGGCCGTGGGAGGCGGTTCGGGATTCGACAGTCGATTACCTTGGGATGGAACCCGTGATGACGGCGCGGTGTTTGGGAAGGCGCCGGACTTTGTATCGGCTGCGTAGTCCGGCTGCGTGTCGCGTGCACTGGTTGTTGTCGCTGATGTGCGGCGGACATAACGGTCGCCTTGCCATTCGATGAGCAAAGGTGCGGCTGATTTTGGTTCGTCAGGGGTGACGGTCGCGCGCTGGGCTGGCGCGGCAAGTGGCTGGACTACGATCACGGATGGAGCGGAGTCACTGGCCGGGAAATAGGAATCCAACCACAGCGGAACCCCAGGATAGAAAGCATGCGGCATGCGGTGCGCGAACGATCCCGGAGCCGGAAGGTTCGAAATGCGCATCGGCGCGTGCGCGGTCTGTGCAGACAACGTTGCCGCGAGTGCAAGTGCCGCAACCGGGCCGCCGATGATGCGTTTCAACATGGCAAATCAGTTTCCGGGCAGTTGCGGCAGCTTGAAGTCGTTGCCTTCCTCGTCGTTGGCTTTCTGGGTGGCGACGAGATCGAGGTCGGCGATGGGAACTTTCTGCCGACGGCCGGGCGTAAGGTCGTAGAGGTTTGCGCCCACGATGGCATAGTTGCCGATCTGCTGCTTGTGCCCATCCTTGAAGATCAGAATCGTCGGCTGCAGAGCAGTTACGCTCTCGGAAGCGGCGGCTGAGGGATCAGCGGCGCGAGTTGTGGCCAGGGGCGCATCTTCAGGAGCGGCGGTCGGAGATGGAGGCCGTGGAACTGCTGCTCTCGGTTTGTCGGGGACGTAGTTATTGGCGGCGCGCTCGCCGGAACCACGGCGATCAAAAATTGTCGGCCCGCCTTCGTACGGCTCAGGCATATCTTGCGGAGGCGCTTCATCGGCAACCGGGCCGTCGTAATCCGTCTCGGGATAGTACGGGACGTAGTACGGCACGTAATAAACCGAACCGTACCCATCGTGATGACGGCCGTTGTTTCCGTCATGAGTGCGGTGGTGGCCTGGCTGTCCGCCAGCCTGCGGCTGAAATGGACGAGGATGCACCGGGTGCGCCGGGACTGCGCCATGCGGGCCGAGGGATGTCACGCTGGGCGGAACTCCGTTGAACCCGGGATGCCCGCCGAAACCAAAAGAGGTGACTGAAGGAGGCACACCGTTCGCCTGGGCGGAGGCCGATAGAGAAAAGAAGCCGACGAGCAAAACCGCCAGAAGCGGCGTCCAGTACCGCATGTGGGCATCATACTCCAGGTGAAGCGGCATGGCATTCTCCTCACGGGTTAGATGTTGGCGGAGCGCAATTCGTTCTGGGCAGCTGGCAGTGGATGGTAATCAGGGTAACCTTCGTGGCTGGGACAGGGCTGGATCGACTGCTCCGGCTGAACTAAGTCTGTGAGCTGGTGTGGGTTGTCCAGGCATCGGCATGACTCCGCGCGGGAAGGCTCCTTCCTCGGAAAGAACGGGTTCGGTAAGTACTCTTGCGCGTTTCTGGATCTCGAGAGGAGAGTTAGTGCGATCCCGCCCGGGCCAGCTCGACGAGACTCCAGAAGGCGTAGGCCAGCAGCAGGGCGAAGGTCCCGGCCATCACAAGCGTGCGCTGTTTCGTTTCCAGCAGGTCGGCGCAGATTCCGGCTACGAACACAAACAGGAAAGGGACGGCGATCAGCTGAAAACCCAGGCCCTGGTAGTGCGGGGTGGCGAAGCCGAGGAGCAGACAAAACACCGCGACGAGCAGAGGCGCGGTGTTGCCGAAGTAGCGAGCTCTCGGCCACAGCGCATAGGTCACCAGCGCGATGGGAAAGGCGAACACGAGGGCGGGACTGTTCTGACCGAGGACCGCGAACAATTCGCGATACGCGGCAGGCATGGAGAATACCTGCGGGGTAAATCCCAGCCAACTGGCATGGCGCAGGGCATCTACGAACACGGTGGGCCGGAAGAAATAGGCGGCGAACAGCAACCCGAGAGCAATTGCGCAGGCGGCCAACCAGATAATGGCGGCGGCGCCGCGTCGTGTGGGTGCGAGATAGAGCATGAAGAGCAGGGACAGCGGAGCCAGAACGAAGAGAGAAAACTGAGAGCCAACCGCGAGCGCGATGGAGACGCCCAGAAGCAATGTGCGACGCCAGTTCCACAGGACGACTTCGCGAGGCGCATAGAGCGTGTGCGCGACCGCGATTCCAGTAAAGATGGTCCCGAACGCGGCCCAGGCGGCGCCAGCTTCCGGTTCCGCAAACCAGACCGAGGCGGCACGAATCATTCCGGGAGAGAAACAATAAAGGATAAGCGCGATGAATCCACCTTCGTTGCCGTAGAGACGACGGGCCACGTACCAGAGAGAGGCACCGAGCAGCAGGCCGCACATCAAATGCGGCGTGCGCGCGAGGAATCCCCAATAGAGCAGCGAATCGGACTGAAAGCGGCCCGGCCACACCAGCAGTGGCGCGGACGAGATCAGATACCAGAGCGCGGAGTGATCGGGGTCGATGCCGTCATTGTCTCGAATGCGCGGCGGTGGGCCGGGGCCGAATGCGGAGTGAGGATCGGGAACGGACGCCGTGCGCGGGGAGCGATGCCAAAGGCGCAGGCCGGTATCGAGGCGGTACCATTCGCGCAGCTCCATGTCGCCGGTGCGCAGGCTGTGCGCGATGAGCCACGTGCATTGCGCGAGAAAAATCAGCAGCAGAGTTCCAGCGATCCATTGCGGCTTGCCTACAGGTCCCAGCATAAAAATCGGGCGACAGAATAAGGAGCGAGTGTTTTACCATGTCGGGGCCTGATCCCGCGAACTTCGTGATGAGTGAGTCCCAAAATCCAACGCCAGCACCGCCCGAGAAACCTCTTGTAGAACCGGGAAAGGACCCTGCAGCAGAAATGTTGACGGAGGCGCCGCGCAAGCGGTTCGCGGGAGAGGTGTTGTTTTTTGCCGGGGAAGGTTTGCGTCCGGAGTGGCGCGCGCTGGGATACTTTGTTTCCGTTGCCCTGACTACGTATTGGGTGATGTGGCTGGGCGTGTCGCTGTTCGCGGAGCCCGTTCGAGGTCCCGCCGTGTTGTGGCGCGAGCTGTATCAGGAGTCCGCGATGCTGGTCGGGGCGATTTTGCCCGCGATCGTGATCGGCAGGTTCGAAGGGCGCAGCATGGGCGACTACGGGTTGCCGCCCCGGCAGGCTTTCGGGAAATTGTTCTGGACAGGCGCCGCGTGGGGGCTGGCGGCGATCACGGTTTTGTTGCTCGTGCTGCGCGCAGTGCACGCGTTTTACTTCGGGCCAGTTGTGTTGCACGGAGTGCGTGCCCTGAGATTCGCTTTGTTCTGGGGTGTGTACTTTGTGCTGGTCGGGATTTTCGAAGAATTCCTCTTGCGTGGATATGCGCTGCACACGCTGTCGCGCGGATGGGGATTTTGGCCGGCGGCGGTCGCGCTCTCCGTGCTCTTCGGAGCGATTCACGTGCGTAACCCGGGCGAGACGTGGCTCGGTCTGTTGGCCGTGGTGGCGATCGGGCTGTTTTTCTGCCTGACGTTGTACCGCACCGGGAGTCTGTGGTTCGCGGTTGGGTTTCATGCCTTCTGGGATTGGGGGCAGACGTTTCTCTATTCAGTGCCGGATAGCGGAACCATGGAGCCAGGGCACTTGCTGCGACCCTCATTTCAGGGGCCGGATTGGTTGACCGGGGGCAGCGTGGGGCCCGAGGCCAGCGTCGTTTGCTTCCTGGTTATCGTCGCGGTTGCCGGGGCGTTTGCGCGAGGGTATCCGCAGCCTGCTCGCGGTTTGGGTGCTTGAACACAGATTGACTCAGTGTGGGTTTCGAAAAATCTTAAAACGCAGGGGGCGCGGAGAACAGCCGCAGAGCGCGCAGAGCAGATGCCGGTACCGCCGGTTGTCAGGCCGTACGTCGAGCCTGCGTCTCCTCGCTCCTCGCTTCGTTTTGGTCACCAGGAATAATGCACCGTGTAGGTGACTACCGTCTCGCCATCGGGTTTCACAGTGATGGGGAATTCGATCGTCTGCGCGTCGATCTTGCGCGAGGCGGTGGATTGCTCGGCCAGTTTCCAGTTGTTGCAACGGTAGAGATGCTCAACGACGCGGATGTTGGCGGACTCTTTCTTGTGGTTGCGGACGCGGATTTCGAAGGACTCATCCATCCAGCGCTGGCTGGTTTCGACGTGGTAGTTGGTGCGCTTGCGCTCGCCGACGATGTCGAAGGCGTTGCCGGTGTAGAGCCGCAGAGTTTCGTCCTTGGGCGTGTGATCGATCGAGTTCTCACCGATGAATTCGAGATGGCCATCGGTGTCGCGGCGGTAGAAGCGCAGGCGGCCCTTGGGTAGCGCGATACCCAGATGGTTGGCTTCCGAGTTCTTGAATTCCTGCATCACAAAAACTTTCGGATTGGACTGCGTACCGTAGGTGGGGTCCTGGCGGATCTGGTCAGGGTTGTAGTAGGCGTACTGGGCTACCTGTGCGCCATCGTAGACGTAGAGACGCTGCGCGTGAATTCCGTTTGCGCTTACGAATTCCACCTGCTTGGTTTCCTGATCGTGCAGAGTGGTTGCGCGCTGCAGCGTGTAGAGATGGAATTCGTCGAACGATTTCTCCTGCACGACCTTCTCTAGCCGCTCGTCGGCCATGCGCATGGCGGCTCCGGCGGCCATGTTCATGGTGACGGGCGCGGGGATGAGCTTGTTCACATCGCCTGCCATCAGCTTGATCTGCGCGTTCTCGAAAGTCTTGCCGCTCTGATTTTGCATGGTGATCCAGCCGACCAGGTCGACGAGGTTGGTCTGGCTCGGTCCGTCGGCCACTACGAGGTTGTAATCGGCATGCCAGTTCATGCCGCCGCTCACGTAGGAAAGTTCGGCGTCGAAGGAGCCCGGCTTGTCCGTTGCCAGCAGCCAGCTGAGCGTCGGCTTCAGAATGGAGTCACCGCTTAGCGCCGGGAATAGCGGCTGCCCAGGCAATCCGAAGCGCAGGACGCCGTCGACTTCGATGATGGGCTGGCTGTACGCCGGCTGCTGTTGGTATCCGTTGGCGTAGCTGTAGCTGGGGACGTAGCCGCTGCGGATGATCTTCCCCTTGATGATCTGGCCGGGCTGAACCTGAAATTCGATGGTCTTGCCTTCATAAAACGAGAGCAGGAGTTCCTGCGAGACGGGATCGTTGCGGTAGTTCTGCTCGAGGATCTGGAGCGTGCGACCGGCGGGGTCGCGCAGAATGACCGAGTCGGGCTCGACGTGCGCGGCGATGCCGGAGTATTCGATGTGGTTGGCGCCAGACTTCAGGTCGAGCGGAAGATGTTCCCGCGCGACGAAGAAATTCTGGTTGTAGATGGTGAGGGCGGGTTGGGAATCGGTGGCCGGTAATTTGTCCTGAGCGATGGTTGCGATGCATAACGCCAGGGTGAGCAAGAATGTTTTCACGTTTGTGTTTCCTCGTTTCAGCAGCGACGCGGATTTCATCGCGTCTGTTGGGAGAACGCGGGATCGGAGGAAACTTGCGCGAATGGTGGGCGGCGACCGCGTGGGATCGACACGTTGGTAATCAAAAGTAATCGCGCTGGGAGCGACAAGTAACCGGTAGCGTTGAAGGTTGGGCGCATAAAAACCCCCGGGGTCCTGGAGCCCGGGGTCGGCGTTTCATACGCATCTCCACCACTTGCTGACTTGAAAGTGAATTGACGAAATAGCTTTGTCTACGCTTTATTCCGGTCGCTGCTAAATCGAATTCGCTGCTTTCTGCGGAACGACCGTCGCGGACCAGTTGAAGAAGCGGCGACCGCTCCAGCGGACCACGCGCCAGCCCAACACCAGGCTGAACAGGATGGTGAGGCTCCAGGCAAGGACTACCGGGATGTAGAACAGGATTACGGCCATGGTGGCGGCGTAGTCGGCGATGGCATCGAGGCCGTCGCGGGCGGCGACTTTGAGTTGGTAGAGCGGGCGCCAGTTGAGGCCGAAAACCTGCGCATCGGCCAGCGCGTGCAACGAGATCGTAATGGCGACGGTTTCAACCTGCCTGGAAAGCGTCTGGAACTCGGCCTGTTGCTGCTCGATCTGGCCGCGAACCTCGCTGAGCTTCTCCGAGACTTCGAGCAGGTCTTCCACTTTGTAGGCGCTCTTCATGATAGTGAGATACTGCGCTTCCTCAGCGCGCAAATTGCGCAAGCGCGCTTCCATGTCGACGTATTGCCGCGTTACGTCCTGCGCGTCGGTTTTTTCGCTTTCGACGCGGGCTGCCAGTTTGCGAATGCCGGCCTTCGCATCTTCAAAATGTGCGGCGGGTATGCGAATCGTGATGTCGGCGGTGGGCGCGTCTTTGGTGCCGCCGATCTGCGCCGTCTCGAGATAGCCGCCCATGGACTCGGCCATGACTCGGATCTGTTCGGCTGCGTCGGCGGGGCTCTTCACGGTGAGTTCGAGAGCGCCGGTGCGGACGATTTTGTGGTCGGCGGCCGCGCTCGGGGCCTTGCTGTGGGATAAGCTCGTGGCCTTAGACGGAGCGTGGGAGATGATCTGTGCCCCATTCAAACCCGCACTGGGTAAAGACACCGGAGAGCTGTCGGTGAGCGCCAGCTTTTCGCCTTGAGAGGCTCCCGCGTATAAGGAACTGGTGGGTTCGCGGTTCGATTCTTCCGCACGATGCAGCCGCGACAGACGGCTTGCTTCGTCAGCAACAGCTCGACTTCGATACAGGTTGGGGGCGGCGATGATCGCTGCCAGAAGGATCACCACACTACTGACTGCCAACGGTAGCCAGATCTTTTCAGCCAACTTCAGGGAATCCGAAATTGCCGACATGTCTCGTCTCCTGCGAGGGAGAACGAGCGGTTTATTGCGACTTGCAAAGATTGTTTGAGGGCTGTACGCCTCGACGCCTCGCCGAGTGGAGCTCCGCTGGGCAGCCGAGGGCGGCTGTCCTACATGGTTCGCGCCGCTAGCGCGTCGGATATCGCGGCGGCAAATCTGCCGGGCGCTTCGGAGTGATCGGCTAGGAACAGGGCGGGTTCTATGAGTTCCAGTTCCATGAGGCGGAATTGGCCTTCGTCGACTACGCCGTCGACTCGCGCGTACAGCGATGGTGCGACGGTCTGGACGGCGCGAGTAGCCGTTGAAAGGACGTGCGCAGGAGGATCGCCCAGCTTGGCGGTCCCTCCAAAATCATTCTGCACACGAAAGTCGCCTTGCCTGGGCTTCTTGAGGACAGCGTGGCTAAAGGTGCCAGCCAAGAAGATGACAGACCACTCGCCTTCGCTGGCGATGCCGACCATGAATTTCTGGAGCATGACGCCGGCCCCGCGGCGGAGATCGTCGAACAGCGGTTGCGCGTTGGCGGCGGCGTTGGCGTTTACGAGTTGCGTGCGGTAGGCAGTGGCGGAGATGCGCGGCTTGACGACGGCTTTTGGCCAGCCCAACTCGTGGAGCTTGTCTTCTAGAGCACAGGGGTCGCTTCCTTCTGCCCAGAAAGTTGGGACGATGGCGACGCCTTTGGCTTCCAGATCGCGCAAATAGGTTTTGTTCGCGTTCCAGCGGATCAGTTCGGCGCGATTGAAGATGGGAATGTTTCGTGTTTCGAGGTCCGCGATCCAGTACAGGAATTCTTCGGGGTGGAGGTGGTAGTCCCAGCAGGAACGGACGACGACGGCGTCGTACGAGGACCAGTTGCGGGATGCGTCGTTCCAGATGGCCGGTTCGGCTTGGATGTTGCGTTGGGCTAGCGGCAGGAGCAGGAGGCGATCGTCGTCGGTGAGTTCTGGGATATTTCGACGAGGTGGCTAGAGCCAGGCGTGGCATGGGCTGGGATCCGGAACGAGCATACGCGGGACGCCGAGCAAAAGCGGGCCACGCTTAGCTCGGGTGGACAGGCGAGGGCGCCTGTCCCTACGCGAGCGTGCTAGATGTCGAGGTTCTTTACGTCGAGCGCATTTTCTTCGATGAACTTGCGACGCGCTTCAACGTCTTCGCCCATCAGCGTGGTGAAGATGGTTTCGGTTTCGGCGATGTCTTCGAGCTTCACCGAGAGCAGCGTGCGGCGCTCCGGGTCCATGGTGGTTTGCCAGAGCTGCTCGGCAGTCATTTCGCCCAGCCCTTTGTAGCGGGTCTTTTCGTAGCCGCGGGCGCCTGCTTCCTGCACGTACTTGAAGAGCTCCCGCAGGTTGGACTTTTCGACCACTTCGGGCTCGGACTTGCGTTTGCTGGCAGCCTTTCCGCTGGCCTGTTTCTTCTCGGCCTTCTCGGCTTTCTGTTCGACCGTATCGCCTTCTGCTTCCGCTGCCTCGTCGGCTGCATCCGCGCTGGAGATTTCCTTCGACGATGCTTTCCACCATGAATGGCGGTTCCATGTAGGGCTCGATCTGCTTGAACTTGGCGAGCAGCTGGCGGTACTCGGGCGTTGAGATCAGTTCCCAGTTGATCACGCGCTCGGTGCCCTGGTTGCTGACGAAGAATACTTCCCAGAGGTTGTGTTCTTCGTCGAAGCGGCTGCCGACTTCCTTGAAGCCCCGCTCCTTCTGCATCTTCTTGAGTTCCTTCTCAAGCTTCTCGACTTTTTTCGATGGCGTATTCTTGTCGCCTTCGAAGTCCGCGCGCTTGGCGAGCTCCAGCTTCGGGATGAGTTCGGTGACCTGTTCGGAGCGCAGGCGCTTGTCGACCTTGTCGAAGAAGCCGAGGTATTCCTTGAGCTGCGCCATGAAGCGCGAGAGGCTGCCGCCTTCGAGCTTAGCTGCGCCCTGGCCGTAGCGGATCACGATGCTGTCGGCGGCACGCTTGAGCAGGATCTTATCGAGCGCGTCGTCGTCTTTCACATACTGCAGGCTGCGGCCCTTCTTCAAGCCGTAGAGCGGCGGCTGCGCGATAAAAATGTGGTTGCGCTTGATCAGTTCCTGCATGTGGCGGAAGAAGAAAGTCAGCAACAGCGTGCGGATGTGGCTGCCGTCCACGTCGGCGTCGGTCATCAGGATAATCTTGCCGTAACGGACCTTGGTCGGATCGAAGTCATCCTTGGCGATACCGGTGCCGAGCGCGGTGATCATGGCGCGAATTTCTTCGTGCGCCAGCATCTTGTCGTAGCGCGCCTTCTCGACGTTGAGAATTTTTCCCTTGAGCGGAAGAATCGCCTGGAACCGGCGGTCGCGGCCCTGTTTTGCCGTGCCACCTGCCGATTCGCCCTCGACCAGAAACAATTCGCAGCGCTCGGGCTGACGCTCGGAGCAGTCGGCGAGTTTGCCGGGCAGGCCTCCGCCGTCGAGCGCGCCTTTGCGGCGGGTCAGGTCGCGGGCTTTGCGGGCGGCTTCGCGCGCGCGGGCCGCATCGATTGCCTTGTTGATGATCTTGCGGGCGACGGTGGTGTTCTGTTCGAAGAACGCGCCCAGCTTTTCGTTGACGAACGCCTGCACGATGCCGGCAATGTCGGAATTCAGCTTGCCCTTGGTCTGCCCTTCGAATTGCGGCTGCGGCAAGCTTCACGCTGACCACCGCGACCAGATCCTTCGCGAACGTCATCGCCGGTCAGGTTTTCTTTCACGTCTTTGAAAAGGCCCATCTGCTGGCCGGCGTAGTTGATGGTGCGGGTGAGCGATGTGCGGAAGCCGGAGAGATGTGTTCCGCCGTCGACAGTGTTGATGTTGTTGGCGAAGCTAAAGACGGATTCCGAGTACGCGTCGTTGTACTGGAGGCCGATTTCCATTACGACGTTGTCTTTCTCGGCTTCCATGTAGATCGGTTTGTCGTGCAGGACCTGCTTGCCGCGATTGAGGTGCTTAATGAACTCCGAGATGCCGCCGTTGTACTTGAAGTCGGTGTGCTTGGGTTCGCCGGTCTTCGCATCTATCGTCCGGTCGTCAGTGAGCGTAATGAGCAAGCCTTTGTTCAGGAAGGCGAGCTCGCGCAGGCGCTGGGCCAGCGTGTCGTAGTTGTAATCGGTGACGGTGAAGATGCTTTTGTCAGGCAGGAAGTGAACCTTGGTCCCGGTCTTGGCTTTTACGGCACCCGTCTTCTTGAGCTTGCTGGTGGGTTCGCCTTTCGAGTAGCTCTGCTCCCACGTGAATCCGTCACGCCAGATTTCGAGTTGGAGGTCTTCGCTCAGGGCGTTCACGCAAGAGACGCCGACACCGTGGAGACCGCCGGATACTTTGTAGGAAGACGAATCGAATTTTCCGCCAGCGTGCAGCTTGGTCATCACGACCTGGGCGGCAGGAACTTTCTCGCCATCGATGTCCATGTTGTCGACCGGAATGCCGCGGCCGTTATCGATGACAGTGACGGAGTTGTCGATGTGGATCGTGACGTCGATCTTGTCGGCGTGTCCAGCGAGCGCTTCGTCAACCGAGTTGTCGACGACTTCGTAGACCAGATGGTGCAATCCCATTTCGCCGGTCGAGCCGATGTACATCGCCGGGCGTTTGCGGACGGCTTCCATCCCGCCGAGAACCTTGATGGAATCGGCGGTGTAATCTCCGTTGCCGTTGGCGGCTGGAGTCTTTTCATTTTTTGCTTTCGCGTCGGCGATCGCAGCAGGGTTCAGAGTCTCTTTAGTGGCCATTCAGCTCCGTGGAAATCGCTTGGTTTCTTGGCCCTGGCTGGTGGTACTTTTCGGGCGACCCCGGATGACTTCAAATTATTGATATTTATTGGACTTAGGGGCTTCCCAAGCTTGTTCCATTCTACCACAGAAAGGGCCGTTTTTCGAACCGCGAACCGGGTCGGTAACCCATGATTTTAATGGGGGTTAGGAGGGGTAAAACAGGGGGCCTGCGGTGACGACGGTGGATCAGGGTTTGGCGGAAGGAAAAGAGAGCTTCTCGATCAGTTCGTCGAGTTCGTCGTCGCTGCCCGCAATGAATGTGAAAGAGACGACATAGCCCTTGCGCAGCATCACCAGAGATGATTGATGCATGGCGAGGGAGCCAACCGCGCGGGTGAAATCGCCACGCACCAGAGTGGTTTGGCCGACGGGATATTCGTAGGGACCTCCATCCGCCGAGAAGCCTTTGCTGGTGGTGAGTTCGGTGAGCGGGTCCATGTAGTCCGCGGCGGTTTTCAGGCCGGGATAGGAGTCGGCGCTTTCGGCGGTGATGACCACGGCGGAATTTACCGTGTCGCCGGTGACCTGCGGCGGGCGCTCAAAGACGGCCAGCAGGAGGCGGGACTTGGAGGGATCGGTGGAGTCGTCCTGCATGTCCTTGGTGCGGTCGACCCAGGCGTAGGGGATTTTGTAGGCAAAGGTGAATTCGGGGTTGCGGTAGAGGGTTTCGGCGGTTTCGCGGGGGGCGGATGTGGATTTGCCGTGCGGTTTGGATTTGGAGGAGGAAGTCTGGGCGAACAGGAGTGCGGTTGTGGATAGCGAGAGGAGCAGGGCGAAACAGCGATGCATGGATGCGTCTATCGTACAGGAGGAAGGGATGTTGATGTCGCCCCTTCCGAGGCTCGACGTTGCGATGGGCTACCCAGCCCTAACGGGCTGGGCTAATGAATGTCACCACTCCGCGGCTAACGGGAGTCGAGTGCGTGCTGACGGGAACGAGAGCGCGGCTGACGGGAGCCCAGAGCGCGGCTGAGGGGAGCCATGGGCGTTGCTTGCGCGAGCCGAAAGTACGTTGCTGACGGGAGCCGAGCGCGTTATGGAGCACATTTATAGAACGCGTTGTGGAGTGCGTTTTGAATTTGTCGAATGCGTTTGCTAGGCAGCTCGACCTACCGGAACCGGCTGGGCGCAATACGCGCAGCGGGTGGCGGCGATGGGGATGTCGCTGAGGCACTCGGGGCACGGCTTGGTCGTGGGGGCCTCTTCCTTGTGCGGGTTCAAGCGGGCCATCAGGGCGTTCAGCGGAACGATGACGAAGAAATAGACGGCTCCCGCCACCAACAGGAAGGACACGACTGCGTTGATGAAATCGCCAATCGGGAACGGGGTTTTGCCGATGGTAAAACCGAGCGAGCTAAAGTCGGGCTTGCCGACGATCGCCGCAATGAGCGGCGTAAGGAGGTCTTTGGTAAAGGCGGTGACGACTCCGCCAAAGGCGGCACCAATGACCACGCCTACGGCCAGATCGACGACGTTTCCACGAAGGACAAATTTCTTAAAGCCATCTAGCATGTCAGCCCTCCCCGAATCATAAAGTGGCCGACACTCTAATGCGTGGCCGCGAGCCGGGTCAAGGACATGTAAACACTGCCGATTGCAGTCGGGAGGCGCTGCTGTCAAAGGCTCCGGCGCCAACCTCGCAACAAAATTTCAGGCCTTCTCTGCGTCGGCGAGGCTGGGGAAGAACCGGAAAAATGGCTCCACCCGGGTCACGATCAGGGCGTTGCGAACGCGGTCGTTAACGCCGACCAGGGCCAGCGAGCGGCCGTCCTTGTTGTGAGTTACGTAAGCGCTTACCAGGGCGCCGATGCCCGCGGAATCGACGTAAGGAACCTCTGTGAAATCAATAATGAGCGCCGTAGCATCCTTCGCGCGAAGGGTGGACTGGAACTGAAAGAGCGTCCCCAACACCACGGGGCCTTGCAGGCGCAGGACGCGCTGGCCGGGGCGCGGACCACTGAGATCTTCGATAGATAAGGGCTGTTGCGACGCGAGCGACATCGAGTGATCTTAGCGCTGCGGCGATACGCTTAATTATTACAAGTTTGTTAATTCTGCGAGGGAGGCGGAAGCGGCAAATCTCAAGAGTGGCGCGTTCTGGCAGCAGCCATCGCGATCTTTGTCCTGGTACCTGACTGCCGCGCGGATCGGTTGACAAGTACAATCATCAAGACGAGGAACTGGGGGTTGTAGTGGCTTTAAAAGTCGGCGACCGGGCACCGGACTTCCAATTGCCTTCGGTGGAAGGCGAGCAGCGGGGAGAGTTCCGGCTCAGCGATTACCTGGGAAAAGAAAATGTCGTGGTAACTTTCCATCCGTTGGACTGGACGCCTACGTGTGAATCGCAGCTGCCGATTCTGGACTCGCTGCACGCGCAGTTCAAGGCGGCGGGCGGGAAACTGCTGGACATCAGCGTCGATTCCATTGAGAGCCACTTGGCCTGGCAGCGCAAGGAGATCGGCATGATGAGGTTTCCGTTGTGCTCGGATTTCTACCCGCACGGCGATGTGACGCGCAAGTTCGGGATCCTGCGTGAAGAACCTCCGGTGCCGGGCATCAGCGAGCGCGCGGCGTTCATCGTTGATAAAAGTGGCGTGATCCAGTTTGCGAAAGTCTATCCGATCGACCAGTTGCCGGACATCGAAGGCTTGTTGCAGGAACTGCGGAAGATCGCCGCGTAAAGGCGCCTCTCTCTGCCCGGTCTGATCCGGATACTGCGGTTTGACAGCCTCACGTTGTCACCGTACGATCTCGCCTCGATCATCAATTCCTGTCAAAAGGCAGCTCTCGATGACAATCATGATGCGGATCATGTCTGTTGTTTTGACCCTCGCCTGTTTCCTTTTTGTAATGCTGGCAGACGCCCAGGCTTTTCAAAGCAACGCCCCTGTCTTGTGGCCGACGCATGGATGGAAGCAGGACAAGCCCGCCAGCGTTGGACTGGATGAAAAAGTCCTGTCGTCGTTCGACGCGGACCTGAAGAACGGCAAGTACGAATTGGTGGACAGCTTCGCGGTATTCCGGTGCGGCGAATCCGTTTTCCAGAGCAAGTATCCCCACGACTACGGGCAGGTCTACGGCAAAGAGGCCAAGGTCAAAGGGCCGCTGAATGCTCGTCTCACCGGCCCGTATAACTATTTCGATCCGGCATGGCATCCGTATTACCACGGGACGGATATGCACACGATGCAGTCGGTCACCAAAACTGTGAGTTCGGTCATTGTCGGAATCGCGATCACGCGCGGGGATTTCAAGGCGACTCTGGATACTCCGCTGCTGCATTACTTCGACGTCGCTAGGGTGAAGAACGTGGACGAGCGGAAGAAGCGCATCACGCTGCGCCACGTGCTCACCATGACCACCGGAATGGAGTGGATCGAAAACGTCGCCTACGATGACCCCAGGAACGAAGCGAACCTGATGGAGGCGAGCGAGGACTGGGTGCAGTATGTGATTGATCATCCCATGGTGAGCGAACCGGGAACGGTCTTCAACTACAGCAGCGGGACGTCGGAATTGCTGGCTTACATCTTCCAGAAGGAAACCGGCCAGGACATCGAAAAGTACGGCGAAAAATACCTGTTCACGCCGCTCGGCATGAAGCACTACTGGAAGCGGTCGCCGATGGGCGTTGTCGATAGCGAGGGCGGCTTATTTCTGAACGGTGCGGACCTGGCGAAGATCGGCTACCTCTACTTGCACGATGGGATGTGGGACGGGAAGCAGATTGTTTCCAAGGAATGGGTGCAGCAGTCGCTGACGCCTTTCATCGACGCGGAAGAAGGAATGAAATATGGGTTCAAGTGGTGGCTCCTGCCGCAAAGCAACGGCGCGGGATTCGTGTGGATGGCATTGGGATTCGGAGGCCAGCGGCTGATGGTGTTTCCGCAGAAAGACCTGATCGTGGTGTTTACCGGGTGGTCGATCTTGAAGGACCCAGCCTCGAACCAGGAACTGGTGAAGCGGATCTTGCCGGCGGTAGGCGAACAGGGGTGTAGTGCGCGGAAGTGATTGGTTTTGTCTGAAGTCTCTAGAGCGCGGCGGCCTGCTCGCGACGTCTCGCTTGCAGTTCGATGTAGACGTTGACCAGGGACACGGCGGCGGGGGTCACACCCGGGATGCGCGCGGCGTGGCCGAGCGTGCGCGGGCGGATATGGAGAAGCTTTTCCTGCATTTCGCGCGACAGCCCGCTCACGGCGCGGTAGTCGAACCATTCAGGGATGGCGCGCTGCTCGGCTTTCTTCATGCGGTCGATCGAGCGCTGTTGCTGCGTGAGGTAGCCAGCGTACTTGATTTCGGTTTCTACGGATTTGAGGTCGTTGCGGTTTTGAGAAGAAAGACTAACCACAGAGGACACAGAGTGCACTGAGGGAGCGAAGAAAGCGGGGGCCAGGTCGCGCAAGACGGGGACAAGTTGTTCGATCACGATTTCAGGGCGCTTCAGCAGTTGGGCTAGTGTCTGACCGATCGCGGAGGAGAAGTCAACGGCTTTCGAGCGTTCGCCGGGAACACAAGGTCCCTCGACTGCGCTCGGCTGCGCCTCGCTTCGCTCGGGATGACAATCATTAAGTGCGGTGGAGGTTTCGCTGCTTGAGGTTCCGCAGGTTGAGGTTTCGCCGGGTCGCAAAGTGGGCGCGGCGATTCTGCTCACCATCTGCGAGGTGAGCTTGGTCTTCTCCAGCAATTGCTTCATGGTCTCCAGGCGTTGCTGCTTGGCTTGGTAGTCGCCCCAGGCTTCGTCGTTGATGAGGCCGACTCTGCGGCCGTGAGGTGTGAGGCGGCGGTCGGCGTTGTCGATGCGGAGTTGCAGGCGGAACTCGGCGCGCGACGTGAACATCCGGTAGGGTTCGTTGGTGCCCTTCGAGATCAGGTCGTCGATCAGAATTGCCGTGTAGGCCTCGGTGCGATCGAGGACCAGCGGAGATTCTTTCTTCACTTTCAGGGCTGCGTTGATGCCGGCCATCAGACCCTGGCAGGCCGCTTCTTCGTACCCGCTGGTGCCGTTGATCTGTCCGGCGAGAAACAGGCCGGCGATTTTTTTGGTTTCGAGCGTTCGCTCCAGTTCGGTGGGATCGATGGAGTCGTACTCAATCGCGTAGCCGGGACGCATCATCTCGGCAGTTTCCAGGCCCGGGATCGATTTCAGGATTGCCAGTTGCACGTCGATCGGCAGTGACGTGCTCATGCCGTTAACGTAAATCTCGTGCGTGTTGAGGCCCTCGGGCTCGAGAAACAGCTGGTGCTGGAGTTTGTCGGGAAACTTGACGATCTTGTCTTCGATCGAAGGACAGTAGCGTGGTCCGATCGATTGGATCTGGCCGCTGTACATCGGGGAGCGGTGCACGTTCTCACGAATGATGCGGTGCGTTTCTTCGGTCGTGAAAGCGATGTAGCAGGGAACCTGCGTGTCGTGATGCGCGACACGCCTGGTGCGGAAGCTGAAGGGCGTGGGATCGGCGTCGCCGGGCTGCATCTCGAAGCGCTTCCAGTCGATGGTGCGGCCATCGAGGCGGGGCGGGGTTCCGGTCTTCAGGCGGCAGCCGCGCAGGCCTAAGTTCTTGAGAGCTTCCCCCAGGAGCACGGCGTTGGGCTCGCCCGAGCGGCCGGCGGGATATTGCTGCTCGCCGCAGTGGATCAGGCCGTTGAGGAAAGTGCCGGTAGTGATGATAACGGCCTGGGCCCGCACGGTGCGGCCGTCGCGGAGGCGGATGCCGATGGCTCGCTGGATGCAGTCGTCAGTCGTCAGTCGCTGGTCGTCAGCAAAAGAAGCGCCGTCGGTTGTGGGTCTTGGGGCGTTGCCAAGAGTTGGCGAGCTTTGCTCGGCTGGACAGCCGGGGGCGGCTGTCCCTACATAGGCGATCGCTGACGACTGGCGACTGGCGACTGGCGACTGGTCCAAAATCACATCCGCTACTTCGGCTTGCTTGATCTTCAGATTAGGCTGCGACTCCAGGACCTCGCGCATCTTCAGGCGGTAGGCTTGCTTGTCGCATTGCGCGCGTGGGGACCAGACGGCGGGGCCGCGCGAGGTATTCAACAGGCGGAACTGGATGCCGACCGCATCGGTGACTTCTCCCATGATTCCACCGAGGGCGTCGACTTCGCGGACCAGGTGGCCCTTGGCGATTCCGCCGATCGCCGGATTGCACGACATCTGGGCGATCAAGTCGACGTTGAGCGTGTAGAGGGCGGTCTTCAATCCCATGCGGGCGGCGGCCATGGCGGCTTCGCATCCGGCATGTCCGGCGCCGACCACGACTACATCGAATTGTTCGGTGAACTGCATGGTTGTGACTTTCCCAACTCACGGCACTGGGGTGGGCTTGTGACTATTTTAGCAACTCGAGCATTTTTCAGTGCGCAGTAACGGTCCTGATGCCAAGCACATGCGACTAGGAAGCCTGTTTCTGCCCTATCGCGTTGCTTGTCACAAGGCCGGTCCGCCTTTTATATTGGGCTGCCTCAAGGAGAACCCAATTCATGGACCAGCTGGCATTTTTTCAAGAACTAGACGCTCGCATCGCCAAGTACGACTTGCTGTGTCACCCGTTCTACAAAGCCTGGAGCGCCGGGGAGTTGACGCGCGAAGATCTGCGGGGATACGCGCTCGACTATTACCAGCACGTGAACGCATTTCCGTCGTATCTGGCTGCCTTTGCACTGCGGTTGAACGACGGCGTGCTGCGGCAGGCCGTGCTCGCCAACATGCGCGATGAGCAGGGCGGTGAGGCGGAGGATGCCCACTCGGATTTGTGGATGGACTTTGCCGAAGGCATGGGCGGGGCGCGCAACGCCTACGGGCACGAGACTGTCCCGGAAATGAAGGATCTTGTGCAGCGCTTCACGCAGGTGGCCGAGAACGGCACGCCAGCCGAGGCCCTGGCTGCCTTCTACGCGTATGAGTCGCAGGTGCCGCGCGTTGCTATGGAGAAAGAGCGCGGCTTGCGGGAGCGCTACGGAGCCGACGAACGTACGACACGCTATTTCACGCTGCACGCAACCGCGGACGTGTATCACGCGAATGTATGGCGCGAGCAACTCGGGAAACAGCTGACGGAGAATCCCGGGGCTTCCGAGAAAGCGCTCAACTCAGCCGAGTCTGCGGCTAAGGCATTGTGGACCGCGCTGGATGGTATTGAAGCACGCAGAATGGCGAAAGCCGCGTAACGGCCATCTCGAAGGAATTGTTTGAGCCACTGATCGGCACGATCGGTGGCTTTGCTATTTGTGCAGTTTTCAGCACGACAGTAATTGCGGAGGAGGGTTGCATGGCGAAGCCGATGCCCATGGGAACGCGCGGGGAGGCCGAGGAAACGGTCGAGTTTCAACACACGCTGACGGCACATCACCCCTCTTTGCCTCCGGTGTACTCTACGCCCGACATGATCCGCCTGATGGAGACGGCGGCGTTTCACGCGCTGCAGCCTTACGCCGACGGCGATGAAATTACGGTTGGCACTTCGATTCATGTGGAGCATCGCGCGGCGAGCGGGATTGGGACGCGGGTGATGGCGGTGGCGGTGGTCGAAGCGTTGGAGGGGAAGTTCTACAGGGTGCGGGTTGCGGCGAGCGACGGAACGCAGGAGATTGGGCGCGGGACGGTTGGGCGGGCTTTCGTCAGCGTGGCGAAGTTCCTGGCGCGGGTCAAGAAGTAGCGGCTCTGCCGGAGTGGCGCTTGCGTGTTTGCATCGAGATGAGCTGGGGCAACATCTTAAAACGCAGAGAGGGCAGAGAAAGGCTGCAGAGGGCGCAGAGGAGATCTTTTCCGAAAGCAGGATCGGTGCGCACATGAATATTGAAGAGCAGAAATCCAAGGCTTTGGCGTTTCGGGCTATGCATCGTGGCGGGAAAATCCTGGTGCTGCCGAATGCCTGGGATGTGGCGAGCGCACGGGTTTTTGAAGAGGCGGGATTTGGCGCGCTTGCGACTACCAGCGCAGGTGTCGCCTTCTCGCTGGGCTATCCCGATGGACAGAAGATTTCACGCGAGGAGATGCTGGCCCGGGTGGGACGGATTGCGCGCGCGGTGAAGGTCCCCGTCACGGCAGACGTGGAGGCGGGATACGGGTTGCGCCCGGAGGATGCTGCGCGCACGGCAAGCGAGGTGATCGCCGCCGGGGCCGTAGGGCTCAACCTGGAAGACACGACGGGGGACGATGCGCATCCGCTGGCGGAATTGCCCTTGCAGTTGGAGAGAATTCGTGCAGTGAAGGCGGCCGCGCTCAGGACGGGAGTCCTGTTGGTCCTGAACGCGCGCACCGATGTTTATCTCGAGAAAGTCGGGGAGCCTGGTAAGCGCTATGACGAGTCGGTGCGGAGGTTGGTGGCCTATCGCGATGCTGGAGCCGATTGCGTCTTTCTCCCTGGAGTCGCGGATGCGGAGACGATTGGGAAAATCGTCCGGGACACGCAGTGTCCGGTGAACATACTGGCAGGCCCGGGTTCGCCGTCGGTGTCGGAACTCGAGAAACTGGGCGTGGCGAGAGTGAGCATCGGATCGAGCGCGATGCGTGCGACGCTGGGGCTGGTGAAGCGCATTGGAGAAGAACTAAAAGCTAGCGGGACTTATGTGTCGCTCGAGGGTGGTATTCCTTATTCGGATGTGAACCGGATGCTGGAGTAGCTGTCAGCACTCAGCCGTCAGCTGTCAGTTAGAAACACTTGATCAAGAGGCTTGTTCAATCTTCCTTCAAGTCTATGGAACTTTAATGGCTGATAGCTGATAGCTGAAATAGCTGATGGCTGTCCTGGGCGTGATCTCCGACACACACGGGCTGTTGCGGCCGCAGGCCGTGGAAGTATTGCGCGGAGTTGCGCACATCCTGCATGCGGGCGACATAGGCGCGCCGGAGGTGTTGGAGGAGCTGCGCAAGCTGGCGCCGGTGACGGCGGTGCGCGGGAATGTGGACACTGCCAGTTGGGCGCGCGGGATTCCTCTCAATCAGGTGGTCGAGATCGAGGGCGTGTCGATTTACATGCTGCACATTCTTGCGGAGCTGGATCTGAAGCCGGAAGCGGCGGGGTTGGGAGTGGTTGTATATGGTCACAGCCACCAGCCTTTATCAGAAGTGAAGAATGGCGTGCTGTATTTCAACCCGGGGAGCGCGGGGCCGAAGCGGTTCAAGCTGCCGGTGACCGTGGGGAAGCTCATGCTGGAGGCCGGAGTGGCGCGAGGGGAGATTGTCGTACTGGGGGAGTGAGGAGACTCCAACAGGCCCTAGTCGAAGGAATACGAAGCAAGCATGCATCCAGGCGCTGCGCACTCTCAAATGCGCCCGATCGGATGATCTATGGCTGCGGGGGATAGAGGATCAGGTACTGGTAAGCGGCTGCGGCTTCGTCCTGGCTCAAGAACGGGAAGACAGGCATCCTGCCTCTGAAAGGCGCTGGTGGCGCGCCCAGGGCGATAGTCGAGCCGCTGGTAACCTTTCGGACGAACTCGGGTAGGCTTACCCGAGTGGTGAGCGTGGAGAGAGGCGGGATGGCCCCTTCCAGGATTTGCGCAGGATCGGGGTTTGGTCCGGTCGCGTTGTGGCAGATGTGGCAGATGGACTTCACGATGTGTTCCCCGACGCGGTAGGCCGATTCCTTTACTGCCAGGGTGTTTTGGGGGCCGGGCACGTCTGAGAGTTGCTCGAGGTAGGGCACCAGGGCGCGAATCTCTTCCTCACTCAAGGTGGGTGGGGGCATGTGTGTTCCCCCGAGGTGCAGCCGATGCCGCAACAGAGTCTTGGAATCCTTGGCGAGGGTGTCCGCCTCGGCCTGGCTCATTTCCCGTCCAAGCTTCCGCATTCGCTGCAAAGTGGCTGCGCGGGAGGTCGCCTGGACCGGGCCCGTGATCGAGTTTATTTCCGGGGGCGCGCCATGGCCAAGTTCTCCGTGGCAGGCTTGACAATTCAAGCGGTATAGGTCCGAACCATGGAGTGTGACGACCTTCGTCTCGTAACCAGGCACAAGCTCCAAGCGCCAAGGGCCGGCTTCCTTTCCTGAGGAAGACGGGGACGGGCCCAGGTCCCAGGTCTTGCCCATGCTGGTATCGCTGAAGGTCGTGTGATTGTGACGGATCCAGCTTTCTCCTGAAACGGCGGTCACCGAAGCCTTGCCAGTCTGGCCAAGCAAGGGCCCGGACAGTGCAACGAACACTCCTATAAGGATTGCCGGATTCATGCGGTTCTGTTTCACGACTTCACCCGACCTTGCTGAGCCAGCGATCAATCGATGATCGAGAGCGATTGACGAATAACGTGCTGCCCGGCCGTGGTGCACGGCAGGCGCACTCTTACGCAGGGGTTGCTATTTCTTTACGGTTACCTCGACGCTGGTTGTGCCATCGCCAGTTGTGATCTTCTGGGTTGTGGGTTTGCCGTCTTCGCTCCAAGTCTTCAACGTGTACGTGCCCGGCGGGACGTCCTTAATCAAGAAATTGCCATCATTGCCGGTCAAGGCGAAATACGGAGTGGGAACCACCACAACATAGCCGATCATCTCGGGATGGATATTGCAGAGAAGCTCGGCCGCTCCGACGTTGTCGAATTCGAACGATTTCTGTTGATTGGGCGACACGATGGTCATGCTATGCCGAAACCGCTTTTCGCCGTTGATCGACGGCCAATACACGTTGTGGGCTACGTTGTCGTGGTTCAAAAAATCGACGGTGGTCCCCTGCAGGATGACCGTGGTGCGAGGCACGAAGAGCATATTCCGCTGGTCAACCGCTACGTGTTGTGTTGGGTGATCGAACTTTTTGCCCGGAATGGCATCGATGTAGACGACGATGTTCTGGGCGGACTTCAACCCTGTAGCGGTAACTTTTCCCTTCACCTCGCCAGCTTGGGCAAGGTTGGCCATCCAGAGCATGCCAAAAGCGATAGCCACGACCGGTCCCCTGAAAGTTTTCATGACAATCTCCCATCCAGTTAGCGCCGAATCGCGCGGGAGCGAAGCGGCTACTATCGTGGCCGTAATGTTCCTGTCTGCCTCACAACCTCGCTGTGATCTGTGTCACACCTGCGTGTGACCACGATCGAATGTTTGTGACACGGTGATTCACCATTGCGGATCGTCTACCATACGGCGATGCCTGTCTCGGTCGCTCAAGCGGAAGAGGCGCGACGCAACATCGCGCCGGTTGCTATGCGCACGCCACTCGTGCGCTGCGCCGCTGATTCTGAATTGTTTTTGAAGCTCGAGAATCTGCAGCCCATTGGCTCGTTCAAGATTCGCGGGGCGGCGAACGTGATGGCTCTGACGCCGCACCAGCAACTGGATCGCGGAGTCTTGACTGCTTCAGCGGGCAACATGGCGCAAGGGTGTGGCGTTCTGTGCGCGCCGGTTGAACATTCCGGCAACGGTGATCGCTCCTGAGACGGCTCCGGCAACCAAGACTCGCGCAGTGGAGCGGATGGGCGGGCGGGTCATCAAGGTGCCCTTCGCCGAATGGTGGCGAACCTTCGAGACGCGCTCTTACCCTGGCGTCGACGCCACTTTTATCCACGCCTTCGACGACCCGCACGTCATGGCGGGGAACGGCACGATCGCGCTGGAACTCCTGGAAGATTTGCCAGACTTGGACGCAGTTGTAATCCCATGGGGTGGGGGAGGCCTGTCGTGCGGTATCGCCGCCGTGTTGCGAGCGCTCGCTCCCAGGGTGAGGATCTATGCCGCTGAGATCGAGACGGCTGCGCCGCTGGCGGCGTCACTCGCGGCGGGCGAGCCGCGCACGGTGGAATACCAGCCGTCCTTTGTAGACGGTATCGGCAGCAAGATGGTGTTCCCGAATATGTTCGAACACGCTCGCAGGTTGCTTGACGGTTCACTAGTCGTGACGCTGAAGGAGGCGGCCGAGGCGATGAAGTTCGTGGCGGAACGCAACCGCGTGATTATCGAGGGTGCGGCTGCCTGTGCCGTGGCTGCTGCCCGGTCGGGCCGGGCGGGGCCCGGGAAGATCGTGGCGATCGTGTCGGGCGGGAATATTGATCTCGACAAGTTCGCTCATCTCGTTGGTCAGAACTGATCGAAGGGGGCTTATCACGCGAATTAACCGAGCTCGCCATCAATGAGTGCAATGGCCTGTGGGTGTTGAAAAAGTCACTGAGATTAGCAACTGAGATTCAGCGAAAGCATGTTAGAAGGACTCATGCTTTGCTGGATTTCGATGGTTGGAGGCTTGCTGATCATGATGGGGCACCAGTCCCGCGGTGAGGCGTTGTTCTATTACTTCCGTCTGGAAGATCAAGTTCCCGAAAACCATCTGCTGCGGCTCATCGATAAGCACGTTAGTTTCGAGTTTGTACGGCAACAACTGAAAGCCAGCTACAGTGAGATGGGTCGGCCTTCGATTGATCCCGAACTTCTACTGCGCATTTTACTGATCGGGTATCTGTACGGCATCAGCAGTGAGCGCAAGCTGGTGGAGGAGTTGCGCATGCACCTGGCGTGGCGCTGGTTCACCGGGCTGGGCTTTGATCAAGAAATTCCGCACCACTCCACGTTCTCGAAAAACCGGCACGGACGCTTTCAGGAATCGAAGCTGTTCGAGCAGTTATTCGAACAAATCGTGCGGCAGTGCGTGGAAGTGGGACTGGTCGAGGGCAAGCACCTGTCGGTGGATGGCACTTTTGTGGAAGCCAATGCGACCAAAGAGAGTCGGATTCCACGGGAACAGTTGGGGGAAGCGGCCCAGGTCCATCACACGGTGCGTCAGTATCTGCAGGACCTGGAACAGCAGAACCCGGCGGAAGAACCAGTTCATAAGCAAGAACAGGTGTCGACCACCGACCCGGACTCAACATACGCCACCAAGGGCGGCACGCCGGCTCGACTGGGGTACTACGACAACTATCTGATCGACAACCATAGTTGCGTAATCGTGGGAGTACAAGCGACGGCAGCACGGATGAGTCAGGAAACGGTGGCCGCGCAGGACATGCTCACTCGCTTCACGCAATGGCAGGGACGAGGGCCAGAATCGGTAGCGGCCGACACGACCTACGGGAACGGGGAGTTCTTGCAATGGTTGGCGGATCGGAGCATCACACCCTATATGCGAACCCGGGACAGTATCCACCGAAAGAACAGCCCGTTCTTCGGCCCCGAGCGCTTTACGTATCAACCCGAGAGCAACAGCTATCGCTGTCCGGCGGGGGAGCAACTGAACTATGGTGGCCGCAGCAGGCGGAACCGCACCTATGCCTACATCGGGACCCGCAAACGTTGCGGTGGGTGTGCGCTAAAAGCTCAATGCACCAGCGGACTGTTCCGCTTTCTTGCTATCCACATGGATGAACCAGCCCGGCAACGCGCACGAGAGTTGGCGAACACGCCAGCCTTCGCCCATGCACAGCGGCAAAGAAAGAAGGTGGAAGCCCTGTTCGCGGAACTCAAGAATCAAATGGGATTGCGTCGCCTCCGTCTGCGGAGACTAAGGTTTGTGCGGGAGCAGTTCTTCCTGGCAGCAGCTGCACAGAACATCAAGAGACTCGTGCGGTTCCTCAGCCAACCGACGATACCCACCGTGGAAGCCACCACTTAGCTGAGGTGAGACAAAGAACTCGGCCACCGCAATCATCGCAGCGAAAATACAATCCGATCACGGACTTTTTCAACACCCACGCCTGTTTTCGACAGCTACGCCAACTGGTGCGAAAATAATTGAATGGGTGAATGGAGGTCAGCAACCATCGAGGAAGTTAAGCAGATCGTCGCGAGGGATTTGACAGCGTGTGACGCAGAACAACTCGCGACGTTCAGAAGGTGTGCGGTTGAGCCGTACCTTGCACCGATCACCCGATACGGAGAGAGCGAGACGGTGGTTGTGGTTGCGCGAAATGGCAACGAAGTCATCTATTACGAGGATGTTGAAGATGGCTTCAATGTATCTCCTTTGGCTCCCAGCGGAGAAATTCTCGAACACAGGTGCAATCAAGACGAACTGCGGGTTGCGGTTAATTATTGGATTGGCCGTCGAGAGGCATCAGGGAGATGTGGTCCTGCCACCGCTATCGATTAGGTGCAATATGACTGTGAAACTCATCTGGATCGAACACGATGCTCATCACAAGCCAATTAGCATTCGCGAAGAGATTCTTCACGGTGAAACAGGTAAGTCCCTCACCAAAGGACGAGTGTCGAAACTCATCGGACGAATGCATCCAGAACTGAGATGTGCGGGTGGTGTGATGCTAGTCGATGCTTCCGAGCACAACTACAAGTGGTACCTATTCGGGCGCAAACTAGCTCCGAACAAATGGTTGAGCGTGTACGCTGACCCCGTTCTATCCGACCAAAGGGCGGACCCCGCGATAGTCGATAACTGTTGAAACATCGCTATTACACTCATCCGGCCCGATCGAAGCGCCGCGGCAAGCTTCGCCGCGGCCGCACAGGCGAGGGCGCCTGTGCCCACGCGTTCATCTACAATTCCAGAGTGTCCATCCAATTTCAGATTGAGACTGCCGGTAGCGCTGGTCGCGTCGGCAAACTGATCACGCCACATGGCGAGATCGAAACGCCCGTGTTCATGCCAGTGGGGACGCTGGCTTCTGTGAAGGGCGTGCCGCAGGATTTGCTCGAAGACCTCGGGGTCCAGATTCTGCTCGGCAATACCTACCATCTTTATCTGCGGCCAGGCGTCGACACGGTGCGCCGCATGGGCGGGCTGCATGGATTCATGTCGTGGGATCGCGCGATTCTCACCGACTCGGGCGGCTTCCAGGTGTTCAGTCTCAGCGAACTGCGCAAGGTGACCGAGGAAGGTGTCACGTTCCGGTCGCATCTGGATGGGTCGTCGCACTTCTTCAGCCCGGAGAGCGCGATGGAGGCGGAGATCGGGCTGGGGGCGGACATCATCATGGCGTTCGACGAGTGCACCGAGTTTCCGGCGGATCGGGAACGGGCGCGGGCGTCGATGGAGATGACGCTGCGCTGGGCGGAGCGGTCGAAGAGGTATTTTGAGGAGCACAAGCACGAAGTGCCTTGGGGCAGTCGCCAGTCGCCAGTCATTAGTCGTCAGGACCAGCAAGGTCCGGTTTCGAGTCAGGGCGGAGATATTCACAACTTGAAACTTGAAACTCGAAACTGCGGACGCGAGCTTCGCTCGCCCGGACAGCCGGGGGCGGCTGTCCCTACGCTAGACGGGGCGTCGTCTGCGGCTACGGCGACTGCTACGGACGGGGCCACTCAGGCGCTTGTTCGGGATCGTGCAGGGAGGGATGGATCTGGAGTTGCGGCGGGAGTCGGCTTTGCGGACTGTCGAGATTGGGTTTCCGGGCTATGCGATCGGTGGGCTCAGCGTCGGAGAGCCTCGGGAGACCACGCGCGAGGTCGTCGAATCGACCTTGCAGCATCTTCCCGCGGATCGGCCACGGTACCTGATGGGGGTGGGAACTCCGGACGAAATCGCCATGTACGCGGGCATGGGGGTCGACATGATGGATTGCGTGCTGCCCACGCGGGCCGCACGGCACGGGTTGCTGTTCACTTCGGAAGGGAAAATCTCAATCAAGCAGGCCCGCTATGCGGCCGATAGTGGGCCGCTCGATCCGGCTTGTTCCTGCCGGGTCTGCGCGCGCTATTCGCGGGCCTATTTGCGGCACCTTTATGCGGCTAACGAAGTGCTGGCACAGGTTTTAAATACCATCCACAACCTGAGTTTCTACCTTGACACTATGCGGAGGGTGCGGCATTCTATTCGACTTGGGGAAGGGGCGCGCTTTCATTCTGGTGTCTCGTCTCAACCGAAGCCGTAGGTTCCCGATCCCCAGGTTCAAGCGAAGGATACCCGGCCGGAACACACGAGTACTCCCGCGGTGACAATCGAGGGCACCAGGCGCTGGCCGCGTCGGCGTTAATTTTGAGATGGGTGCGTCTTTTTAGGGTTTCATGAGCAATTTATACTTCTTGGCGGCGCAGATGGGCGGCGGGGCGGCTCTCGGGATGATGGCCCCCGTTCTGCTGATCTTCGGCGTTTTCTACTTCCTCCTGATCCTTCCCCAGCAGCGCCGGCAGAAAAAATGGCAGCAGATGCTGTCGGATTTGAAGACCGGGGACAAGGTGATCACCAGCGGAGGACTGAAGGGGACGATTTTCTCGATGAAGGACGATTCCGTCACCTTGCGGGTGCCGCCGGATAATTTGAAGTTGGAAGTGAGCCGCGGGTCGATTGTCACGGTGACGACACAGGAAGAAACGGCGACGAAGTGAGCTAGGGGTCGCGCGCTACGAGCTTTGGGCAAGCGGATTCTACTTTTTCGGAAAGTCTTGATCTAAGTCATGAATAAGAACTTGCGTTGGAAAGTCATCGTCATTGTCGTAACGATGCTGGTATTTCTGTTTGGGATCTTCGGGATTCCGCAGAGCTGGTCGGGCTCGGGTCTGCTCGCGGCCATGACGGACCGCATTCACCTGGGCCTGGACCTCAAGGGCGGAACGCACCTCATCCTGCAGGTGCAGGTAAACGACGCCGTGAAGGCGGATGCTGATCGCGCGATGGAGCGCTTGAAGGACGAAATGCGCACGCGCAAGATCAATTACACCGACATAAATCAGCCGGACCCCACGAAGAATCCGGACCAGGTTGTTATCAAGGGCGTGCCGCCCGACGCAACCACGGACTTGCGGAACCTGATCAGCGATCGGCTGCCGGAATACGATGCGACTTCAGGACCGGAGAACTCCTGGGTTCTGAAGATGAAGCAGCAGCAACTGACCGATTTGAAGAGCCGGGCGGTTGCGCAGGCGATCGAAACCATCCGCAACCGCGTGGACAAGCTGGGCGTGAGCGAACCGGTGATCCAGGAGCATGGGCTGGGCGACTACCAGATTCTTGTCCAACTGCCGGGCATCGACGATCCCGGACGCGTGAAAGAGATTATGCAGTCTACCGCCATGCTGGAAATCCGGCAGGCGATGAACAACGGCGCGACCTACAAAGACGAGGCGGCCGCGCTGGCAGCAGTCAATGGGGTGCTGCCCGATAACAGCGTCCTGATGCATGGCAAAAACATCGGCGCCAGCGGGGAAGACGCGGTGTACATCATTTCGCGCGTCTCCGCGGTTGCCGGTCATGATCTGCGCGAAGCGCGCGTAGGCCGGAACTCCCAGACCGGGCAGCCGGAGGTGAATTTCTTCCTGACGGCGGAAGGCGGACGGCGATTCTCGAATTTCACCTCCCAGCACGTCGGCGATTATCTGGCGGTCGTACTCGACAACAAGGTAATGGAAGTTGCCGTGATCAAGAGCGAGATCGGCGACTCAGGCGTGATTGAAGGACGGTTCACCGATCAGCAGGCCAAGGATCTTTCCCTGGTGCTGAATTCTGGCGCGCTGCCTGCGGGCATCAAGTATCTCGAAGAGCGCACCGTCGGCCCATCCCTGGGCGCGGACTCGATCCGCTCGGGCATTCGGGCGGCTGTGATCGGCATGCTGGCAGTGCTGATCTTCATGCTCGTGTACTATCACGGCGCCGGCATTAATGCGGACGTGGCACTGATCCTGAACCTCATCATCCTGCTTGGCTTCCTTGGATTCAGCGGCGCGACCCTGACGCTGCCCGGAATTGCGGGCGTGATCCTGACGGTCGGCATGGGCGTGGATTCGAACGTGCTGATCTTCGAGCGCATTCGCGAAGAGTTGCGCAATGGGAAGACGCCGCCGTCGGCCGTGGACCAGGGATTCGCGCACGCCTGGATCACGATTGTGGATACGCACGTCACCACCATCGTTTCGGCGTTCATCCTGTTTATCTTCGGAACGGGGCCAGTGAAGGGATTCGCGGTCACGCTGACCTTCGGTCTGCTGGCCAACCTGTTCACGGCGGTGTTTGTTTCGCGGGTGATTTTCGATTACATACTGAGCCGCAAGCAGCGCGGAGAAGCGCTGAGTATCGGGTAGGTTGGGGTCTGGGCTTTAGGCCTAGGCTTTAGGCTTCACGCTTCACGCTCTGGGCTCGGGCGTGTTCATTGAAACTTTGACAGCATTCAGAAAGGTTTTCGAGGCAACGTGGAATTTTTTCGCAATCCAAACATAGATTTTCTTGGGAAAAAGTGGTATTTTCTCGCCTTTTCACTGGTGTTCAGCGTGGCGGGTGTGCTCTCGATGCTTTTCTGGCACGGCATCCCGCTGGGCGTAGACTTCCGCGGGGGCACGCTGGTCTACGTAAAGTTCTCGCATCCCCCCAACAACGACGCGATTCGCGCGGCGTTGGATAAGGTCGGCCTGCGCAACGCCAAGATTCAGGGCTATGACAAACCCGAGTACAACGAGGTCCTGATCGATCTGGCGGAACAGGAGACCAGCGAGGCGGCGCTGGATAAGGGCAAGGCGCAGATTATCTCGGCGCTGGAAACCAATGCTCCCGCCGGCAAAGTCGATCTGAACAACGCCAGTTCTTTGACAATCAAGAACTACCTTTTGGAGAAAGATCCCCAGCACCTGGGAACCGACGCGGACGCGAAGTATGGCGCGACCGCGCAGGCTATCGTGAATTATCGCGACAAGACCAAGGGTGGCGTGCTGAATTCGATCGACGAACTCAAGGCGGCCAGCGATGCCTCGGTCGTCGCCTCCCTGCAGGACGGCTTCTATCTTTCGGATTTCGGCGTGCGCAATGTCGAAATCGTGGGCCCACAGGTTGGTAAGCAATTGCAGACGCAGGCCAAACTGGCGGTGCTTTATTCGCTGGCAGGCATGCTCGTTTACCTGGGCGTGCGATTTGAATGGATTTATGGGGTGGCCGCGGTGGTGACCGTCTTCCACGACACTTTAATTACCGTGGGCGCGTTCTCGCTGACCAACAAGCCGATATCTCTTACGGTTGTGGCCGCGATCCTGACCCTGGTGGGTTATTCGAACAACGACACCATCGTCGTATTCGACCGGATCCGGGAAAACATTAAGCTGATGCGCCGGGAAAAGCTGGCCGATATCGTCAATCGCAGTATTAACCAGACTTTGAGCAGAACGATCTTGACGGCGGGCCTTACGTTCCTTACTGTGCTGGCGCTGTACTTGTTCGGCGGCGAAGTGCTGCACGGATTCTCCTTCGCGCTGGTCATCGGCATTTTAATTGGCACGTATTCGTCGATCGCGATTGCCGCCCCCATCCTGGTGGCCTATCAGGAATGGCGCTCGGGACGGGGTAAAACACCGGTTTCCATGCCCGTTGACCCCGGGAAACGCGCTAAGGCAAAGGCGAACGTTTAGGGTGCAACCGCCCGAGGGCGGGATCGAATCGGAGAAAGATATCTGTTGGAAGTCGTAAAAGAATTGCAGTCTCAATAGTTCTGAGCTACAGGATATCGGGGATTTCTGGTTTGTAAGTACCTCATTTAAAGGTAACAACGGATGTTTTATTTGGCAGGGCGGCCGCGGCAGGCGCTTTGCAGTGGGTTGGGAGGTTTCGGGAGCAAAGAGCAATAGTGCGGTGTCTAAGAATACGTAGGGTCGGTTTGTACGGAGAAGCCTATGTTCGAAGATAGCCTTATCGAGTCCGGCGGACGGCTGAAAACGAAACGGGGAGCAACCACGACCATCTCGTTTATCCTCCAGGCATTGCTGGTGGGTGTGCTGGTTCTGCTGCCCCTGATCTTCACTGAAGCGCTGCCCAAGCAGCAGCTGATGACCTTTCTGGTTGCGCCACCGCCACCACCGCCACCTCCACCCCCTCCGGCAGCGGCCCCGGTTCGAGTGGTCAAACAAATTCAGAGCGACCTGGTCAATGGCCAGCTGCGCACTCCCACCAAGATTCCACAGAAAGTCCAGATGATTAAGGAAGAAGAAGCGCCTCCGCCGGAAATGGCGACGGGCGGTGTGGTGGGAGGCGTACCGGGCGGCGTTCCGGGTGGTCAGATGGGCGGCGTGATTGGCGGCATTATCAGTTCCACGCCGGTGGCCGTGCCCAAGGTTGCGACTCCACAGCGTGTACGAGTTTCGCTGGGTGTTTCCCAGGGCCTTCTGATTAAGAAGGTGCAGCCCTCCTATCCGCCGCTCGCGCGCCAGGCCCGCATCCAGGGCACGGTGCTGCTGCAGGCGGAAATCAGCAAGGATGGAGCCATCGAGAATCTGCGTCTGATCAGCGGACATCCGATGCTGGCGCCGGCGGCGATTGAAGCCGTGAAGCAGTGGCGCTACAAGCCGTACATGCTGAACGGCGAGCCGGTTGCGGTGGAAACGCAGGTTCAGGTGAACTTCACTCTGTCGGGCGGCTAAACCCCGGCAGAGTTTTCGTTTTCGTAAGCGGTCGCAGTGGAAGGCGATTCCCCTCCCCGTTCCCACCTTTATCGTGGCCCGGGCAGGGCGTTTCGAACCCGCCAGACGCGGCTGCGTCTCATGTGCCGAAGCGCCAGTAACCCAGAATTGTTCCGCGGATTTTGAAGCGGGACCGGGAGAAGAGGAGCTTGGGCATCACTTCCGCGCAAGCGCTGATTCAAGAAAACAGAGTAGCGAACGAAGCTGTTCTGACGAGTTCCTGAGGAGGAAAGCAACTCATGTTCGTAGCCAACCTAGCAAGTGCTGTGCATCATGTGCCCGCGCTCGCCGCCTGGGTCGTCCAGGAAGGAGCGGTGGGTTGGGACCTGGTTTCGCTGCTGAAGTCGATGGGCATTCTGGCGAAAATCGTGGTCATCATTCTGTTCATCATGTCCGGCTGGTCAATCGGCGTGATGATTGACCGTTGGATGGCGTTCAGCGCGGCCCGTAAACAGTCCCGCGCCTTCGCCCCCGCGGTAGCCGGCGCGCTGCGCGATGGCAAGATTGACGAAGCCATCAAGGTTGCAGAGCGCAACAAGAAGAGCCACCTGGCGAAGGTCGTCACGGCTGGCTTGATGGAATTCAAGGCCCACCAGGACAGCCCGGGCGAGATTCCTGGCGAGACCATTGAAGCTTCCAAGCGCGCCCTGGAGCGCACCGAAGCCATCGTTCACGCGGAACTGAAGCGCGGACTCGGCGGACTGGCGACAATCGGATCGACGGCTCCCTTCGTGGGACTGTTCGGCACGGTGGTCGGCATTCTGAACGCGTTTAAAGGCATCTCGCAGGAGAAGGCCACCGGTTTGGCGGCCGTCGCCGGCGGTATCGCTGAAGCGCTGGTCACCACCGCTATGGGATTGCTGGTCGCGATCCCGGCCGTGATGATGTTCAACTACCTGACCGGACGCGTCGAGGCGTTCGACGTGGAAATGGACAACTCGTCGAGCGAACTGGTCGATTACTTCCTGAAGCGGAGAAGCCTGCGCCGTTCCTAGTTTGATGTGGCAGTGGCTGCGGTTATGAGTTGCAAGGTCCGGTGCTGGAGCGCGAGCTCCCGCACCGGGCACTCAGACAACCGGCCGATCAGAGCTGCCGATCAGCGGAACGCGCAGCAAGCGCAAGGGATAAGGTGAGCCTATGGCACTGGCAAAACGAAACGAAGGCGCCAAGGTCAATTCCGACATCAACGTGACCCCCATGGTCGACGTGATGCTGGTATTGCTGATCATTTTCATGGTGGTCACGCCCATGTTGCAGAAGGGCGTTAGCGTGGACCTGGCGAAAGTGAACAATCCCGAGCAAATGCCGGACGCCGACAAGGAAGATGCGTTGGTGGTGGCGGTGATGCGGACGGGTGACGTGTTCTTTGGCAACGACAAAATCGCTCCCGACGCGCTTACCGGGAAGGTGAAGGACCGACTAGCAAACCGGTCTGACAAGCGGGTCTATATCCGCGCCGACGCGCGGGCGAAGTTCGGACGCGTGGTCGAAGTCGTGGACAACATTCGGGCGGCAGGGGTGGATCAATTAGGCCTGCTGACGGACCAGCGGAAGGAAAAAGGCGCACCGACAGCGCCCGTAACGACACCTCCGGCCGGCGGTCAATAGAGGAGATTTCTTATGTCAATGGCACTTGGCACGAGCGGAGGCCAAAACGCGAATATCAACGTTACACCGCTCATTGATGTGCTCCTGGTGCTGCTCATCATCTTCATGGTGATCACGCCCCTAACTCCCAAAGGTCTGGACGCGTTGGTACCACAGCCGCCTCCGCCAAACCAGAAACAGCAGAGCACCCCCGACCGAACAATCGTCGTGCAACTGATCGATCGCGGTGCCAGCACGACTCCGGGCGTGAAGATCAATCAGGAAGATGCCAGTTGGGACGACCTTCAGACCCGCCTGACCGACATCTTCAAGACGCGGGCGGAAAAGGTCATGTTCGTGAAGGGCGATGACAATGTGCCGTTCTTCGATGTGGCCAACGTGATCGACATCGCGCATGCCTCGGGCGTAGATAAAGTTGGCCTGATCACAGCCAAGATCGAAGCCGGGCAGTAGAATCAGCAGGCACATACGGTTGCTGCACGGCACGGAGAAATCCGTCCGTGCGCTCCGCGCCGAAAGCGATGCAAGAACGCCCAGGCAATCATGCCTGGGCATCGGTACGTTCAGAATTTGCGCAATCCTATTCGCGATGGTAAGGTCCCAGGATTCCTGGCAAGGGAGACTTTTAACGCAATGAAAACCAGCGTACGAGTATTAGCACTGCTCGCTGCGGGGCTGATGCTGTTCTCCACCACGGGCTGCAGCAAGCTGCGTGCCCGCGACCAGCTTAACAAGGGCGTCTTGGCCTACAAGAATGCCAAGTACGAAGAAGCGATTAACCACTTCCAGCAGGCGGTGGAACTCGATCCTACGCTTCTGAACGCGCGCCTGTATCTGGCGACCGCGTTCGCCCAGCAATACATTCCGGGCGCGGACGCTCCCGATAACAACAAGATGGCCGAGCAGGCCATCGACCAGTACAAGGAAGTGCTGCAGCGCGATCCGAAGAACGTGAACAGCGTCAAAGGCATCGCGTATTTGTTCCTGCAGATGAAGAAATTCAACGACGCAAAGGATTATTACCGGAAGGCCACCGATCTCGACCCCAACGATCCCGAACCGTACTACTCCGTGGCCGTGATCGACTGGACGCAGACCTACCAGCCACGCATGGAAGAGCGGGCGAAGCTAGGCCTGAAGCCGGAAGAGCCGCTGAAGGACAAGAAAGTTTGCGCGGCCCTGAAAGAGAAAAACATGCCGAACATTCAGGAAGGCATCGACAATCTGAACAAGGCGCTGCAATTGCGCCCGGACTACGATGACGCAATGGCCTACATGAACCTGATGTACCGCGAACGCGCGGATGTTCAGTGCGAAGATCCAAGCGCGCGCGCAGCCGATCTGAAAACCGCCGACGAGTGGGTCGATAAGACTCTTGCCGTCAAGAAGGCAAAGGCGGAAAAGCAGCCGGGTACGGGCGGCATCACCATGGATCAGAATAAGTAGACAGCCGTTCGTTCGAGACTTCATCCCCTTCCTCTGGGAAGGGGTTTTGTTTTGGGACTTCGGTTGTCAGCTCTCGAGTGTGAGCCTTCAGTTCTGGAGAGCCCGTCCGCTAGAATGACCCTGCGAGCGCTTCAGCAGGTTTTCCTTGCATGTTTAAAAAGATTCTCGTTGCCAACCGTGGGGAGATTGCGGTGCGCGTGATTCGCGCGTGCCGCGAAATGGGTATTCAGTCCGTGGCGGTGTACTCGGATGTGGATCGGGCGGCACTGCACGTGCGCAAGGCCGATGAGGCATATCCCCTGGGACCTGCGGCCGCGGCCGAGTCCTATCTGAATATTGAGAAGATTCTCGCGGCAGCCAAGCACAGCGGGGTGGACGCGATCCATCCGGGATACGGATTCCTTTCCGAAAATTCGCGGTTTGCTCATGCCTGCGCGGAAGCGGGAATCAAGTTCATCGGGCCGACGGCTGCTGCGATGGAAATGATGGGGTCCAAGACCCGGGCGCGCCAGAACATGGATAAAGCGGGCATCCCGTTCGTGCCCGGAACCTCGCGGGGCGTGGAGTCGCCGGAAGAAGCAGCGGCGGTCGCCGACAAAATCGGATATCCCGTGATGCTGAAAGCCGCCGCGGGCGGAGGCGGGAAGGGCATGCGACTGGTCCATGGCGCCGAAGAATTGCGCCCGGCGCTGGAAAGCGCTCAAAGTGAAGCGCAGCGCGCCTTCGGCGACAGCGAAGTCTATATCGAAAAGGCCATCCTCAATCCGCGGCATATCGAGATGCAGGTGCTCGCCGATGAGCACGGAAACATCGTATATCTGGGCGAGCGGGAATGCTCCATCCAGCGGCGCCATCAGAAGGTTCTCGAAGAGGCGCCCTCACCGATCGTTGACCCCGCGATGCGCAAGCGCATGGGAGAAATCGCCGTGCGGGTCGCGCAGGCGGCGGGCTACACCAATGCCGGGACAATCGAGTTCCTGGTCGACCGGCAGATGAATTTTTACTTTCTCGAAATGAATACGCGTCTACAGGTGGAGCATCCAGTAACCGAGTTGACCACCGGCCTGGATCTCGTGCACCTGCAAATCCGTATTGCAGCCGGAGAGAGGCTTCCTTTCAAGCAGGAAGACGTGCGTTTGCGCGGCCATGCGATCGAATGCAGGATTTATGCCGAGGATCCCGACAATAACTTTTTTCCCAGCCCCGGGAAAATCACGCTGCTGCTGGCGCCATCCGGGCCAGGGATCCGCCGCGACAGCGGAATGTATGAAGGGTGGACGGTGCCCATCGATTACGATCCGATGCTTGCAAAGTTGATTGGATATGGTACCGATCGTGCGCAAGCGACGGCGCGGCTAGTGCGGGCGCTCAACGAATATTTTGTGGGCGGCATCAAGACGAACATTTCCCTGTTCCGGCGGATTTTGAGCGATCCGGAATTTGCGGCGGGGAGGCTGGATACGGGATATCTGGATCGATTGCTGGCGCAGCCGGAGGATGCCGCGCCCGCTGATGCGCGGGGGGCAGCGGTGGCGGCGATCGCTGCGGGAGTGTTTGCGGCACTTGATTCGGGAACAAACGCGGAATCCAATGGCGCAGGCGCGGATTCAGTGTCGAACTGGAAACGGGTTGGGCGACAGGAGGGGCTGAATCAGGCTCGCTGATGTCGCCCCTCCGGGGCTCGCCATTTCTTTTAACTTACCCAGCGCTTACGCGCTGGGCTAATGAATTTCGCCCGCTTTGCGGGCTAAGGAATAGGCTGGTTGTAGGCGCTAGTTCCGGGCTAAGGAATGGGGCCGGTTGCAGCCAATAGTTTCGGGCTAAGGAATGAAACCGGTTGCAGGCACTAGTTGCAGGCTAAGGAAATGGGAGCAGTTGCGGACTACGAAATGGGACCATCGGGAGAAAACAGGCCGCTCGATTGATGAAATTCGATTTTGCATGACTTACGACATCAATGTCGAAGGCACGAATTACCGGCTCGAACTGAATCGGGTAAACGGGCGCTGGGAAAGCCGTCTGGACGGGCGCGAGGTGGAGATCGACGCAGTCCTGACGCGCCGCGACGTGCTGTCAATCATCATTGGCGGCAAGGCGTATGAGATCAAGCGAGAGCGCACGGCGACCGACATGCACCTGTGGGTGGGCAGCCGGCGCTATGCCGTGCAACTGCGCGATCCGCGTTCCCTGCGCAGCCGCGCCACCGCAGACGACGGGAAAGGTCCGCGCAAGCTGCTCGCGCCGATGCCGGGCAAGGTCGTGCGGGTTCTGGTGAAAGAAGACGGAGAAGTGGAAGCCGGGCAGGGCGTAGTGGTCGTGGAGGCGATGAAGATGCAGAACGAAATCAAGTCGCCGAAGAAGGGTGTGGTGCGGAGGATGTTGGCGGCTGAGGGCGCGAATGTGAACGCGGGAGATGTGCTGGCGGTGGTGGAGTGAGATGCCGGACTTCGGTCCTCCCATCTGAAATGTGCAATCTAAAATCTGCCAGCTCCTCTTCACTGTGCGGTCCCAATTGTAGGTTCGAGATTTCAGATTTGAGATTTCAGATTGAAAAGCCAGCACCCCGTGAAGCCGAGCCCGACGCTTATTTCGCTGGTCCCGTGTTTTTCAGGATGTCATCCGCGAAATAGTTGTTGACCTTGGCCGAATCCCGCAAAACCTCATAGTAGGCGGCTTTCAAAAGTTGCTCGCGGCGGTCGCGTAGCTGCGAGCGAATGGCCTGCTGCACGCGGGGGTCGGCGAGTTCGCGCTGGCCGGCGGGCTCGCGGGCCAGAAGTTTAACAATGCGGAAGCCGACGATTCGCTTGCTTGCCGGATCCTGCACCGTGATAACCGGCCCGTACTGCCCGGGCTTCAACTTCATCACGACCTCGCGGGTGGAGGGGTCGGTGCGCTGCAGGGACGATTCGGGAGTAAACCCCAGGTCGCCGCCGTTGCCGGAGGTCTCGCTGTCTTCCGAGTAATTCATCGCGAGCGTTGCAAAGTCCTCGCCGCTGTCGAGCCGGTTGGCCAGCATCTGGATCTTCTTGCGGGCGTCGGCTTCGTTCTGAGCTTTGTCGTTCTTGAGGTTGTGGACCTGCGGGTTAGGCATGGGCGAGACGTAGATTTGCGCCAGGTGGTACTGCGCTTCGATCAGATTGAACTCGCCCTTGTGGGCGTTGTAGTAGTCGCTAACGTCCTGGTCAGTGATGTTGATCTTCGACGTGACTTCCTTGTTCAGGACCTTCTCGACGGTGAGCGAACGGCGCAGGTCATGGCGGAAATCATCCAGGGTGATCTTCTTGTCTTTCAGCTTCTGGTCGAACTGCTCCTGGGTGTAAGGCGACTTGATCTCATTCATCTTGCGATCAACTTCTTCGTCAGTCGCCAGCAGGCCCAGCTTCTCGGCGCGGTGCATCAGGATCTCGTCGTCGATGAGCTCGCGCAGAATGCTGAGGCGCAGGCTGGTAGCCTGCTCACCAATGGGAGCCTGCGGCTGATCGGAAGCAGAGGTCTGGTTCAGGTAGTACTTCTCGACATCAGAGCGCAGGATCTTGCGGCCATCCACGGAAGCCATGACGTCAGCGCCGCCTTGCTTGGACTGGCAGGCGATGAGAAAGACCAGAGAGCACGCGGCGCCCAACAGCAGCACGCCACGAAGCAGCGTCGAATTGAGTTTCAAGCGAAGATCCCCCATGGGTACGGATCAGCGGTTCGAAAAAACAGGTGTCATTTCGTGGCCGGGCCCGATCCCGCCGCCTGCGCATTTTCAGGATGCGCCGGAGGCTGAACTCCGGCCTGCAGCAGTGCGCGGTCGAGTATGGCACGGATCTCGGCGATCGGCAGCGCGCCGTCCATCTCTTCGCCGTTCACAAAGAGGGTGGGCGTTGCCGTCACGCCGACCGTGTCCCCTTCTTTGATGGAAGCCTTGATCGCGGTCTCGTCCTGAGTCTTCAAGCAAGCCGCGAGTTTGACGGAGTCGACTCCGTGCTGCTGGCCCTGGAGCACGGCGGAGCGATCGAGAAACGCGTTCTGCGCGTCATGCCCCTGCTGGCTGCTCACGACCTGCTGGTTGGCGTGCAGGTAGTCGACGAAATCCCAATAGGCGTCGTTGTTCTGCGCGGCCAGGCAATTGGCGTTTACCGCAGCGTGGGTCGCCCAGGGATGAATTTCCGCCAACGGGTAATCCTTGTAAATGAACAGCACCTTGTCGCCGTACTCCTTGTAAATCTGCGGAAACAGTGTCTGGTGCATGCGGGAGCAGAAGGGGCACTGGAAATCGTCGTAGTTGACGACAATCACTTTCGCGTCCTTGTTCCCGCGGGTCGGACGGCCAGACACGTCCATTTTCTTCATCAGTTCGGCATTGGGATCCTTGGTTAGATCCAGTTTCGTCAGTTTGACGAGGGTCTTCCCGTCTTTCGCGAGCAGGAAATCGTAGTCGTCCTTGCGAGTGCCCTTCGTAAAGGTCAGTTTCACGGCGTCATAGTTAGTGAAGTCGCTGGGGTGAACTTGACCGATAGTGATTTGCACGTCAGGAGGCAGCTTGTAATAGGCGCGTACCTGGCGCTCAATGGCCTTCGCGGTGTCAGGAGAGGTCGATTGGGCGCTACAACCGAGACAAATAAGGAGTAAGACAAGAAACGAGCGTTGGACCAGCGTCACTAGGAACCGCCTTAGCATCAGGGCTAAAAGTTGATTATCTCACAGGGGTTAGACGGGGAACGAGGCGGTGGGGCAGCCGGGAAGAAACTAGACTGCCCGCAGCAGGTCTTCGGGAGGAAGCAGGGCGTTCATCGAGCCGGAACGGAAGCCTTCCAGATCGAGGGTGACAAACTTGAAACCGAGTCCCTTAAATATGCGGGTGAATTCAGCGGCCAAAGCCGGGTCAAGGGCGCGGGCAAGCTCCTCTTTAGCGATCTCAAGGCGCACGATCTCGCCATGGTGGCGGACGCGGAACTGGCGGAAGCCAAGCGCACGCAGAGCATCCTCGCCTTGCTCGACGGCGGACAGGGCCTCCCGAGTGACCGGACGGCCGTACTCGATCCGTGAGGAAAGGCAGGCGGAGGCGGGCTTATCCCAGACCCGCAGGCCGGCGGTCTGGGCCAAAGTGCGGATTTCAGCTTTAGTGAGGCCGGCGTCGAGCAGGGGCGCCCAAACATGATGCTGTCGGGCCGCCTGCTGGCCAGGGCGAAAGTCTCCCTGGTCGTCGAGGTTCACCCCGTAGGCAATGGCGTCGAAGCCGCGGGTGAAGCGGAAGGATTCCATGACCGTAAAAAGCTCGTCCTTGCAGTGAAAGCAACGGGACGCATCGTTGCGGGCGTATTCGGGGCGCTCCAACTCGGTCGTGGGAATGACTTCGAATGGAATGCTGTGCTCTCTGGCAAAAGCGACAGCGTCGGCAAGCTGGGTACGGGCCAAACTCGGTGAATCGGCGATGACGGCCAGCATGCTGGATCCGACAGTCTGGTATGCGGCCCATGCCAGGTAGGCGGAATCAACTCCCCCGGAGTAGGCAATCAACGTACGTCCGAGCGAGGAGAGGCGCTGCTGCAAATTGGCTTGTTTGGCCTCGAGTTCGGCGGAAACTGCCATAGGCCTATGGTAATACGATTGGGCCGTGTACGCATGCGGTGCGTCGGCCGGCCCCGGCGCGGCCGCCGAACAGGCACTCCCACCCGCAGTATTTCAGTAAAGGCGTTCCTGCTTGCGGAGATTGCCGAAGGCGCCGATGTTGGCCAAGGTGAAGCTGAAGCGGAACTGGTTTTCGTTTCGGACCGACCCGAGGGCGAAGCGGCGGTACTCGAATGTGACGCCACAGCAATCCCAGTTGTAGGTGGTTTGAGCGGTAGCGTATTGCAGGAAGCCGAGGTTCGAGTCAAACCCGAAGCTGCTGGCGCTGCTGAAGCCGGGCTTGGTGGGATGCCCATACCCAAAGAGAACGCGAAACTGGTTAAAGTCCTGCTGGACGGCACTGGCGCCGGTCAGACCGGGAAGGGATTGCACGAAGGCGTCGCCCCCGCCGAAGGTAAAAGCGCCGACATGATAGTTCAGCAACGCCGTGCTGGCGTTGATGCGGTGCTTTTTGAAGTCGTAGTCGAGGTCCCACTCGGCGTCAGCTTGTGAACTGGTCTGCACACGCAGACGTGAGATGAGCGGAGACAAGTGTTGCGGCTCGGTTAGAAAAGCGATGCCGGAAAAATCGGCGGTCGTGGTTAATACGTTGCGCCGGCCGTTCACGAGTGCCCCGCCAAAGTCAGGATCGAGGAAATATTTCTGGGCAATCTCCCAGGTTACGATTTCGCGAATGTGCGGGCCCGCGGAACAAGGAATGTTCTCCGGGACATAGGTGCGTTCCCACGGTTGGATTTGTTCCCCGGGGGCGCCGATCCGCAGAGAATACATATCTTGCGGAGCGCAGTCTTCGGGCTGACCGGAAGTTCGTTTGGAATACAAGCGGTTGATGATGCCGTACTCGACCTCATTGGTGTCGCTGAGAATGTCGCGGGCATCGAAGCGCAAAATGCTGGCAAAGTTGTTCACGCCGGTGACGTAGCGGTAGGTAGCGTACGGCTCGATGACATGCTTCAGCTTGTGTCCAGCTACCGGGCGATCAAATATGCGTGTAAGCGCGGGCGGCCGTAGCTCCACCCTGCCCTCCAGGGCTTTGCGATTAATGGTATTGCTCAGCGCGGTGCCGACGTTTGTGCCTGGCTCGAGTTGCTGGGTGTAAATCGTGTTGCGAAGAGCCAATTCGGGCCGCAGGGACCATCCGCGAAATAACATCGGCATTGAGATCGCGGGAGAAAGATCGAGGCGGCCAACCAGGTCGGCGGTGCGAAATCCCTGTTCACTGCGGGAGAGCCCTTCCGCCGCGGCGTCCAGCGACCAATAAAAAGGCGTATGCGGCAGACGTCGATCCACGCTCGAAAGCTGGAAACTGGGAGCGTGCAGGATGGTGATGGCATCGCCATTCTGCGAGCTTTGAAAATCCTGGTAGCGCTGCACCAGAGCGTTGTAGGAAAAGCCGCGTGTGGTGTTGGAGAGAAAGGCCTGGGATTTGACTTCCGAGTTAACCGCCTGCGTAAAGGTCTCGCTGAATGCAAGGCGAAACACAAAGGAGCTCAGGTAGTCGATGTTAGCGACGGCGCGAAAGTTCTGCAGGAAGCGTCCCTCCCCGCTGAGCGTGACATCTTCCCCGCCCTGGTGCTTGCGATCGAGCACCCCAAAGTAGGCAAGGTTGACGTAGGATGTGTCACTGGGGCGGGCGCGAAACTGGCCGCGCTGTGCCCAGCCGCGCTGTGAGTAATACTCGCCTCCAGCAGTAGCATCCATGCTGCGATTGATCGCCCAATACGCGGATTCGCCGACGATCGTGCCCTTGGTAGAGGAACGTCCGATGCTGGGGATCAGGAACCCGGATTTCCTTCCCAGAGGATGTGCCGGGAACGCGGCGAAGGGGAAATAAAAGACGGGCACGCCGCGGATGCGAAAGCTGCTGCGATAAACCGTGGCATTGGCGCCTACGTCGACCACGACCTTCCGGGCGTTGAACGTCCACTTTGGACGAGGCAGTTCGCAGGTGGTCACCGAGCCGTCGTTAACGATGAAGTGATCGGGGCCGGTCTTTTCGACGATCTTGCCCGCGAAAGCGAAGGGGCTGGCCGAGGTAAGAACCGATGCGCTGCCTTTCATGCGAACGCCGATCGTGCCAATAACGTCGTAGAACTTTCCGCTCTCGGTCTTCACATTGTAGGTGCCGTGGCTTGCCTCGATATGCTCGTCATTCGGACCGCCGTCCAAAACCATATGGCCTTCGCCGACCGCTTCGCCGGTATCGGAATTGAAAGTGACTTCATCGGCGTAGAGGGCGTAGGTGCGGTAATGGATTTCGACGTGCCCTCGCAAAGTGTAGACCGGCCCATTCTTTTCCTGGCTCTCCGTGGCCGAAATCGTGACATTTTCCTCCCGCGGCGGCGGAATTGGCGCAGCGATAGGGGGATTTTCAGGAGTCTCAGTTTGATTTTGGGCAGCAAGCAACCGGCTGGTAACTAAGAGCAGGGCGAGAAGGAGATGACAAAGGTAGGCCGCCGTGATAAGGAATCGTGTGCGGGAGATCATCGGAAGCGCACGGAGACCCCAACACTGGGTTGAGTTTCGGGGACCTCGTGACCTTAGCACGGCGCTGGCCCGAGAGGCAAAGCGCTGAAGTAAGATAAGTTCCGTTCGTTTGTTCCGCAACACGGCCTCGCTCTGGCCCTGGCGTTTCTCCGAAGACCATCCATGAGTTGTTCGCGTTGCGGCGACGTCTGCCGTTGTGTGCCCGGCGCTCGACCCGCCGAAGATAGCGGCTTTGAGACAGGTGTGCCTGAACGCATGCCTGAAGTCGCGAACCTGAGTTCGGCGACGGCTCAGGAATCTCTGCTCCCGGGTCAGGATGGATTGTCATGGCGCAAGGAAGTGTCCGAAAGACTGAACCGCTACCATGCCCGGCGGCGGCCTCGTCCTCCGCGCTATCCTTCCTTGCGACTGAAATTCGAACAGCCTGAAACACGGTGGGCCGGACGCGATCCCGTTGCGCAGTCTCCGTCGGCCCAGGCGACCTCGCAACCCTCTCCAGTAATGCGGCAGGCGGTGGCGGTGAATTATGTGGAGCCGACGCCTGAAACAGCATCTCCTCCAGAAACATGGGCGACTGAGGTGGTCCCGATAGTTCCTGAGCGCCGTCGAAACGATAGCACCGGGAAACTGATCGAGTTCCCACGCACCATCTACACTCCGGTGGTCAGGGCGGACGACCTGGCGGAGACGATTCTCGATCGACCGCGCATCCTGGAGGCTCCCGAGATCGTTCCCCCGCCGCCCGCGCTGGGTGGGATGACCATCGAGGAAGTCGCTAAGCCCGAACCCGAACGGCGTCCTGGGATCGACATGCCGCTGCAGTCGGCGTCGATTGGGCAAAGGTTGCTGGCGGGTTCAATCGACGGAACACTGGTACTGGCAGCCGGTGCAGTGTTCGGAGCCATCTTCTACAAGGTCGTGAACCTGGCGCCAACGCCTGCACAAACTGCCACGTGGGGAAGCAGCCTGGTGGTCCTTGGTTGGGGAGCGTATCAGTACCTGCTCATGGTCTATTCGGGGTCGACACCGGGCTTACGCCTTCTACACCTGCAGCTGCAGCGCTTTGATGGAATCCCCGCGAATCGAAAAACCCGACGTGCCCGTGTCCTCTGCGCGATGCTGTCGGCGATCTCGCTCGGACTGGGTTACGGCTGGCACTTCCTTGACGAGGATGGCCTGTTCTGGCACGAGCGGGTCACCAGGACGCACATCGCTCCCCGCGCGAAACCGCAATAAGGAGTATGGGTTAGCCTCTGGCCGAGCTCAGACTGCAACATTGGCCTCGCTGTGGGAGTGACCTCCCCTATGCTATCTTCGTAAGGTTTCGCTGACCGGCCTTTTTTCATGTCTACTTTCCTGGAAAGTTCCAAACGTCCAGCAGTAAAGGTCTTCGTCGCCACCACGGTGATGCTGACCTTCATCTCGTTCTGGCGGGCCGCCGCGATCGTCTTGTCGGATCTTGCCTCGTCCGCGTATTACGCCGGTGGCGACGCGGAGAAGGTCATTGGCAAAAGCGCACCGTGGTTCATTCTCGCGGTCATGCTGTTCAGCTATTGCGTCCGCGCGCTCTACATCGAGTCGAGCGCGATGTTCGTGCGCGGCGGGGTCTACCGCGTGGTCAAAGAGGCCATGGGCGGGACACTGGCCAAGTTCTCGGTCTCCGCCCTGCTGTTCGACTACGTCCTTACCGGGCCCATCAGCGCCGTTTCAGCGGGTCAATATCTGGCCGGCTTCATCGTCGAGACCAGCCGGCACTTTGGCCATCCCCTGCCTGCATTCCCCGCCAATACTTTCGCGGCGATGTTCGGGGTCGTGGTTGCCCTTTATTTCTGGTGGAAGAACATCCAGGGGATTCACGAATCAAGCCAGAAGGCCGTCCAGATCATGATCATCACCACCGTGATGGTAGTGATTCTGTTGCTCTGGTGCACGATTACGGTGTTCAAGATAGGCATCCAGTGGCCGCCCAACCCGATGCACCTCGGTGTGGTTTTGTTGAACCGCGAATCGCTGGGCTGGCTGAACGGCACATGGCTTAGCCACTTGAGCCTGATCATTTTCTTCGTGGGCTTTGGACACTCCGTACTGGCCATGAGCGGCGAAGAGACGCTCGCCCAGGTCAACCGCGAGATTGAACACCCCAAGCTGAAGAACCTGGAAAAGACCGGGCTCGTAATCTTCATCTACAGCCTGCTCTTCACTTCGCTGGTCTCCTTCTTCGCCGTGATGATCATCCCGGATCATGTGAGGTCGGAATATTTCGGCAACCTGATCGGTGGGTTGGCGATGTTCGTAGTCGGCCCCACATGGGCAAAGCTGATTTTCCGCGGTTTCGTCGTGTTGGTCGGCGTATTGATTCTGGCGGGTGCGCAGAACACCTCCATTGTGGGGGCGAACGGCGTGCTGAACCGCCTGGCCGAAGACGGCGTGCTGACTCCCGCACTGCAAAAACCGCACCATCACTACGGGACGACCTATCGCATCGTCAATCTGATTGTCGGGATGCAGTTGCTCACGATCGTCGCCACCTGGGGCAACGTATTCTTGCTGGCCGGCTTGTACGCGTTCGGCGTCATCTGGAGCTTTTCGCTGATGTCGTTGGCGGTGCTGGTGCTCCGCTACAAAGAACCCGGCCAGCGGCAGTGGAAAGTGCCCGGCAACCTGACTCTTTTCGGCACGGAAATTCCGCTGGGACTGGTCGCGATTTCGGCGGTGCTCTTCATGACCGCGATCGTGAATTTCTTCACCAAGTCCGAAGCAACCATTGCGGGCGTGACCTTCAGCGCCGTCTTCTTTGTTGTATTCACGTACTCCGAGCGCCACGCCGCCAGGGCGCGGAAAGGACGGCCGGAAGGGCTGGAGCAATTCCGCGTGTACGGCAACCAGGAACTGGGCAGCGGAGCCATGGGCGTCCGCCCCGGCAACATTCTGGTGGCGGTGCGCGATCCGCGTAACTTGCACTACCTGCAGGCAGTGCTGCGCAGCTCGGATACGACCAAGCAGGATGTAGTCGTGATGAGCGCGCGGCTTTACCACCGCGAACATTCTTTCAGCGGCAGCTCGGTGTTCGAGGCGAGCCAGATCTTCGATCATTACGAGCAGGAACTTTTTACAGCGGTGGTGGCGGTAGCTGAAAAGGAAGGCAAACCGGTGTCGTTGCTGGTCGTGCCCGGAACGGATGTGTTCGAAGCCATCATGGTGACGGCGCAAAGACTAGCCTCCGGTCGTATCGTATGCGGCCGATCCAACAAGCTGAGTGTGGATGAGCAAGGTAAACTCACGGGGGACGCCTGGGAGCGGCTGCCGGAACCGCGGCCACGCCTCACGTTAATGGTTTACGAGCCCGACGGATCGTTTCATGAGTACCTGCTGGGGCCGCACACGCCCCGCATGCGTCCGCAGGACATAGGCCTGATGCACAATGTGTGGCTCGATATCACCAAGGATCCCAGGTTCGCGGGAGCGCACCATTATCACGTGGTGGCGCTGGCGCTCGAGGAACTCCAGAAGGAACTCAAGGGTGAGTCGCGAAAGGAATTGCTGGATCGCCTGGAGAGAGAGATGCGGGCTTCGGAAGACAATAATTCGCCGCCGTCGACCGCCGACTACAACTGACGCCCAGAAAGCCCAAATAAACAGGCCCCAGCCAGACGGCTGGGGCTTTTCGCGTTCCAGATGCTAGTTGCCCGGGGCCGCGTGCTCGTGATGGTCATGCTTTCCGCACGAGTTACCGCAGCAGCCGCCGTGCGAAGCTGCATCGCCATCCTTCGTGGCGCAGCAGGCCATTTCATGACCTTCGGCGCACTTCCCTTCGGCGCAGCAGGCCATCGTCTTGCCATCTTTGCTGCACGCCTTTACGTCTTTGCCACAGCAGGATGCGGCATCTTTGGCCTCCTTGCCGCTACAGCAAGCCATCGTTTCCTTCCCGTCCTTGGCATCATGGTGCATGCACGCCTTCATGTCCTTGTGCATGCTGCTGTGATCAGCTGAGCTCATCTTCTCGCAGCACGGACAGCCGGGCTTCGCATCCGCAGGAGCGGTCTTCTGGTCGGGCGCAGGAGTTTGGGTGGGTGGGGTGGACTGCGCCCAGGACATTACGGTCAGGGCCAGCAGAATTGCGATCAGATTGCGTTTCATTGAAAAATCTCCTTAGGAACTCATGTTTCTCGTGGAAATCGTCGCGGGGGTCTCTGAGGGCACGCGGCGCGCAAAAGTACTGATCCAGACGGCCATTCACTCGAGATCAGATACGGAGGACCGTGCTGAACTCTGAGTGAGACCGGAAATCGCACTTCGATTTGGCTGGAACTGGAGAGCTGGCGTCTCTTGTGCGAGCCGCGACCGGCGCAGCGCGATTTACTCCAGGCTGCCGGCCGAGCGTTGTCAGGACCTCCGGGGAATTCGCCGGTCCCGGGCCCAAGCAGCAGGAGTGCTGGCCACCGCACGGCATGCCTGAGGGTTCTGGAGGCAAGCTGATCTGTATTCGGTACGCGGCGGCCGGATGGCAACACCGATGATTCGTTGCCGGAGGGACATGCGGCACGGGCGACGTTTTTCCCGCGGACCGATCATTTACGGTTGGCGAATCGATCGATCGCGCCAGGGCGCCCGCTCCGCTCAAAGCGAGAATCAGCAGCACGGCGATCGCTGTTCTTTGCATGCTTCGGGAAATCTACAGGCAAGGTTGGCAGGGATGGCACAGGAGGTCTGTGACGCCCGTCACAGGGTGCAAATATGCAATCACAGCGGTTTTGTCTGGGATGTCACCAACAAAGCGGAATGCCGAGCAGATGATGAACGTGCAACCCTGTGCGATGTGCTATTCGGGGCAATGGATCGAGGCGCCTAGCTGCGCCACAACAAGAAAGCCCACGGCGCAAGCCGTGGGTCTAACAGAAAGAGCTAACCCAACCATTCCACGTATCACGCCATCAGCTACGACATCGGCACCGAAATATGCTCGTGCACGATGAGCCACTTGCCGGCCTGCTTCTCAAACACTACCGTCCACCGGAAATTCCCCATCTCCCGTTTTCCCGACTTCATGGTCGCGTCTTCTTTCACGGTCGCCGTAGCCCACACGATCGACCCCGCCGGATGGATTTCCGCATCGTCATTCACCGTCAGCTTCGCCGTCTTGAAATCCGCCAGCACCGCGACCACGCCCTTCTGATACTCATCCCAACTTGCGTACTTCAGGGGAGCGATATCGAAAAAGACATGTGGCCCCTGCGCATAGAACTGCGCCGCATTCGCCGGATCGAGAGTGCTCCAGGCGTCCCATATCTTCTGAAGATGAGCCTTGTCCGGCCCGCCACTGGAAGCCTTGTCCGCTCCCTTCTTGGCTTGCGCGATCCCCACGCCCGACATCACGAGCACGATCATCACAATTGCCAAAGCATTCCGCTTTCCCATGTCGACCCTCCCAAAACAGCGCGGCATTGTCGCACAAAACCCCCCAACGTCCAAATCCTAACCCCTGTTGGCCCTTGCATTCCCCCGTAATCTTCTGTGCCTTCTAGGGTGAGAATTTTTGGGTTGAATCCATCTTCCGTTTGACCGATTTCCACACCCCAAGCTAAAATAGTGGGGTTTGCCTGTACCTGCGGCACCGTTCTGGTCCGCCCGCCGTGGCTGACGAAACGCCTCGCGGCAAAACACAGCAAGCACAAGGAAATCACAGGTCCCCGCAATTGCGCCCGTGTGCGCCGGGGCGAGAATTTTTCGGAGGCGAGTGTATGTACGCGGTCATCCGCGCCGGCGGTAAGCAGTACCGGGTGGCGCCCGGGGATGTGATCCGAGTCGAAAAGGTCGGCACCGGTACCGACGGCCAGGTCGAGTTCAACGACGTGCTCGCGGTCTCCGCTTCCGAAGGCGAAATCGTCCGGCCCACCAGCGAAGCCCGCGTGGTCGGCGAGGTCATGGAAGAAGGCCGCGGCGCCAAAATCCTCGTCTTCCACTACAAACGCAAAAAGCAATACAAGAAACTGCGCGGACACCGCCAGGCTTTTAGCGCAGTCCGTATCACGGAGATCGCCTACGACGGCCAATCCTTCAAAGCCCCCGAGCTCCCGAAAAAAGAGCCCAAGGCCAAGAAGGCCGCACCCGCCGGCGAAGCAAAGGCCGCAGCCCCGAAAGCCGCAAAGAAGAAAGCGGCCAAAAAAACGGCAGCGAAGAAGTCGTCTACAAAGAAAAAGTAGTCCGGGCCGCGAAGCGGCGAACTGAGAACTGACAACCGAGAACCGAGAACTGATTCTATGGCACATAAAAAAGGACAAGGCACATCCCGAAACGGCCGCGACTCAAATGCCCAGCGGCTCGGCTTCAAAGCGTTCGGCGGACAGATCGTTCCCGGCGGCACCATCATCATCCGCCAGCGCGGCACCCGCGTGAAGCCCGGCCTCAATGTCGGCCGTGGCAAAGACGACACGCTGTTCGCCAAAATCACCGGCCGCATCGTCTTCAAAGACCGCGGCCAGATGGGCAAATTCGTCATGGTCGAACCGGTCGAAGCGAAGAACTAGTTAGTTGAGCGGCAGGCGTCTTCCGCCCGAACGTGGCCCCTTGCATCCATAGGGGCTATTGTTTTTGCAGGTCATTTCAACCGAGACAAGGCTCTGGCCCACGGCCAAGAGCCAACGACCAACGACAAGCTTCCAGCTACCGACCACCAGACACCAGCTATCAGCCAGCTGAAGACGGATGACTAGCGACTGACGACTAGACCATGTTCATCGACGAAGCCACAATCCGAGTCAAAGCCGGCGACGGCGGCAACGGCTGCTTGGCCTTCCGCCGCGAAAAATTTGTCCCTCGCGGGGGTCCCTCCGGCGGTGACGGCGGCAAGGGTGGCGACGTCATCATGGAATCCAGCGAGCGCCACAACACGCTTGTCCACTTTCGCTTCAATCCCGAGTACAAAGCCCAGCGCGGACGCCACGGCGAGGGCTCCAACAAAACCGGCCGCGAAGGCGTCGACGTACTTCTCAAAGTTCCCGTCGGCACCATCGTCTACGACGAAGAGACCGGCCAGAAAGTCTGGGACTTCTCTCGCCCCGACGAGCGCATCGTCATCGCGCATGGCGGACGCGGTGGACGCGGCAACGCCCGATTCGCCACCTCCACCCACCAGGCCCCGCGCGAACACGAAGACGGACGCCCCGGCGAAGAGCGCGTTTTCCGCCTCGAGCTCAAACTTCTCGCCGATGTCGGACTTGTCGGCTATCCCAACGTTGGCAAGTCCACGCTCATCTCGCGTATTTCCGCCGCGCGTCCCAAAATCGCCGACTACCCGTTCACCACGCTCGAACCCAACCTCGGCGTAGTCGTGGTCGGCGACAAAAACGATATCAGCTTCGTCGTCGCAGACATCCCCGGACTGATCGAAGGTGCCCATGAAGGCGCCGGCCTGGGCACCCAGTTCCTCCGCCACATCGAGCGCACGCGCTTGCTCGTCCACCTGGTCGACATCTCGGACGCAAGCGGCCGTCCCGACGTCCTCAAAGACGTCGAAGTCATCCTCGGTGAACTCGACAGCTTCGGCGCCCACCTCGCCGAAAAACCCATGCTGATGGTCGCCTCCAAAATCGACGCCGCCAACAAAGAAAGGCTCACCAAACTCAAGCAGTACTGCAAAAAGAAAAAGCTTCCCCTCTACCCCATCTCCGCCGTCACCGGAGAAGGAATCGAAAAACTCAAATACGCAATGGCAGAAAGGGTCCAGGAACTTCGCGAAGAAGCTGCGCAAGAACCCGTCGCGGATCACAGCGAAAACTTGTAGCATCCACCGAAACCAAAAGTGATCGATCCTCCGACCTCGTACGGGAGGATATTGAACAGCGAGCGCGCAATTTCGAGCGCGTATTCACCCGGCAGGCAGGCACGACGCCATCGCAATACGATGTGCCTCGAGGGCGCCCGTGGCTATCGCCAACTACCGAGAATTCGAACGGCGAATAACGTCACTCGCCCCAACACCGTCCTTGCCCCCGACCGCATGTGGTCGTACCATACGCCTTCCATTCAGCTAGACCCGGAGGGGGTCATGCTCAACCGCCGTCATTTCCTCTCCACCGCAGCCACCGGAGTCGCCGCCTCGCTCGCCTTCCGGAGCAACCTGTTTGCGCAGCTCGAGAAGATTCCGCCCCTGCCCGAGCATTCGCTGCTCGACAAGAACGAAGACGCGTACTGGGCCGAAATGCGGCGCCAATTCCTCATCCCCGAGGACGAAGTCTACTTGAACAACGGTACGGTGGGCTCCAGCCCTGCGCCCGTGCTGCGCGCCGTCTTCGATGGCTACACCACGACAGAAAAGATAGACGAGCAGGATCCCGAGGACTATCCCATCTGGGGATACGCCGCGTGGAATGAGTTCCGCGACCCGCTCGCCGCGTTCGTCGGCTGCAAGCGCGATGAAATTGCCCTGCTGCGCAATGCCACCGAAGCCAACAGCTACATCGCCAACGGCATCGACATGAAGCCCGGCGACGAAGTCCTGATGACCGACCAGGAGCATCCCGGCGGCGAACATCCGTGGAATCTCAAGGCCAAGCGCTACGGCGTGGTGGTGAAGAAAGTCACGCTCCCCCTCCCCGTGAAAGACGCGGCGCAGGTGCTCAACCTCTTCAATGACGCCATTACTCCACGCACGCGCGTCCTCTTCTTCAGCCATATCACGACGTTTTCTGGAGTTATTCTGCCAGCGAAGGAACTCGCAGCCCTCGCGCGCACCAAGGGAATTCTCTCCGCGGTGGACGGGGCCCATGTCCCCGGCATGATGCGTCTCAACATCAGCGAACTGGGCTGCGACTTTTACTCCGCGAGCCCGCACAAGTGGCTGCAGGCGCCCAAAGGCTCCGGCTTCCTCTACGTGCGCGACGAAGTCATGGACCGTCTCTGGAACACGATCGCCACCGAAGGCTGGGACGACACCAAAATTCGCGCCGAGCGCTTTCAGCGCATCGGAAGTTCCAACGTACCCGCGCTGTGGGGCCTGCGCGCCTCCATCCAACTGGCCAACGACATCGGCATGGACCGCATCGAGCGCCGCCACCGCCATCTCGCCGATTACATCCTGGACCAAATGAAAAAGCGCGGCGCCGAATCCTGGACCTCGCCCGATCCAACCCTGCGCTGCGCGATCGTCAGCGTAAACGTGCCCCCGGTTCCGCGCATGGATCTGGAAAACTGGCTATGGAAGACACACAAAATCCGTATCCGCGGCGGCGATCCTAACAAGCTGCGTCTTTCGACGCCCTACTATTTGCAGAAAAACGACATCGACCGTTTCCTCGACCAGTTCGACGCGTACAAGAAGACCAAGGGCATAGCGTAGCGGCCGCTTCTGATGGTCACCCCTCACGACACCCTTAGCGAAGGACAAACGCACATGAATAGATTGATCGCAATGATTCACAGCCTGGTTCCGAGGCTGTCGCCATCAGGTCTGGCGCGCCCTCCGGTAGTCGTGTTGCTCCTTTCACTCAGTTGCATTGGACAAAACATTTCCGGCGTAGTCTACGATCCGGACGGATTTGTTGTGCCCAACGCTCGGGTCATGCTAATGCGGGACTATGTAAAACAAAAAGAGAGCAGGAGCGGCGAGGCGGGAGAGTTTGCTTTCACTGGCCTTCCGCCAGGCATGTATCAATTGCAGGTGAAACAAGAGCGATTCTCTTTGTTCCAGCAGACCGTGATTTTGGGAGCCGAATCCGAACGAGTCTACCCTGTACTTCCCCTTGCCCGCGAAAGCGAAGCCGTGCGGATTAACGGCCGTCCTGCTTCCGGCAATCGCAAGCCGGAGAAGCCGCCGGGCAAAGTGTTGCGTTTGGGTGGAAGGGTGGAACCTGCCAAATTGCTGCAGCCGCTTCGACCCGCATATCCGGCCGATGCGGTTGCCCGGGGTGTGGAGGGTTCTGTTGTCTTGTATGCCACCATCAACACCACTGGGGCGGTGAGCGATTTAATTGTGCTCGAATCTCCCGATCCCGAACTGGAAGGAGAAGCCTTACGGACGGCGCGGACTCTTCTCTACCAGCCTATGAAACTGAATGGCCACCTGGTCCCGTGCCAGATGACCATCCTTTTTGATTTCAAACTGGAATAGCGGGAGTTCGCCGGGTGATGGTTTTCTATTGAGCCCGAAGGCCGCTCATCGTCTCAATCTCAATCCGGAAAAACACATTCTTGATCGCCATGTCCTCGGTCTCCTCGCGCCGTTCCGTCACCGCGTTGAGCCACCAGTCGATATGCCTGGCCAGCAGTTTGCGCGCATGTTGCCGCTCCAGCGTGTATTGCGGTTCGCGCAGTTCGAGGTACGTTCCCGTCACGATGACACTGCCCCACTTCGAAGAACTTTCGATCTCGTCAGCCTGCAAGCACACTTTCGGATTCTCCCGCAGCCACTCAATTTTCTTGCCGAGGGTAGAAAACACGTAAACGTATCCCGGTTCGTAGGCAAAGCCCACCGGCACGACATAGGGCTGATTGTCCCTGCAACATCCCAGCCTGCCGATAAACGATCGCTGCAACAGATCCGCACATTGTTCTTCCGACATGGTGCTGACTTGCATGCCAGGCTCTCCAAGATAAGCGACTCGATTTCAGCTAGTCTAACTCGCGGCGCCAGTTCGTTGCACAATGGCTGCGCGAAATCTTCTTGATTATTTCTCTTTATCGAATGAGTTCAACAACTGCTCGAACGCGGGTTGGTTGGCAGCAATCGTCTTCGCCGGGCCCGTAAACTTGATGAAGACATTGCCGTCCGGTCCCTCGACAATTGCGCCCAGCAGGCGATAGTTGCTCTGCACTGTTTTCGAGGCCGCCATGGGCCCGCCCATCCCGCCATAGTCGCCCGACGAATCGATGGTCGTCACCGCCAGCCCGTGAATCGTGCGCTTAAAGATCTTCGCGTCCGCCGGCTTGCCATCCGGACCGCGTACCTGTCCCTTCCAGCGATCCAGGTTCGCCTCCACAGTTCCGCCCTGTCCATTGCCGAAAAAATAAACCACGCACTCGGCGCCCGCCGTGTCTCCAGCCGCGGGCGCAATCGAGTAAGTCGCAGCGCGCATCGGCTTCTCGCCTTCCGTCTTCCATTCCGAAGGCGCAGTCCATTTCAATCCGGCAACGGACTGCCCGAATAACGACGCCCCCAGCAACACCACCACAGAAGTGATCCGCATTGGATCAGTATAGACGCAGTCTTATATAGGGAAGGGTGGGAGCGATTTATGGTTGCGGTCCCGAGATCATCAATAAAGCGGAACGGGCAGGCGGTGGCCAGGCCTCTGAAGTGACTGGGCTGAAGCTCAAGGATCTGGTCCCACTCGACAAGAGAATCCTGCGATACCGCCTCAAAGTTTTCTTCGGGTAGAAACCGACGGCCACGCTGACGCGGCGGATGTTCGCGCCTGTTGAATGTGCTCCTTCAGCGCCGCCCTCAACTTCGCCATCACTTCGTCCAGCTTGTCTGGATTGGAAGTGGCTATGGCTTTTTCGATGAGTGCATAAATCTGATCTTCTGATCCCGCTACATCCACAACGATGCCCCTAGGAGACCTGTAGAGCATACCGGGAGTCCCTTTCAGGTTCGATAGGGGAAATTCTGTATGGGCCCTAATCCGCAGGCTTGCTGAGCCCATTTGTGCCCCGTATTCGAGCGCAAGCTACACACTCCCATTTTCCGTAAGCCTCATCCCTCAACCACTTAGTTATGTGGCACGCCGAATGCATTTAGACAGGCTGCGCTGAAAAAAACTTCGGAGGTGTTGCGATGAGTCAAAGCAACCGGCGTGATTGGCGCGAGCTCTGTGAAGAGATTTTGAAATCGAAAGATACCGACTGCGTCGACGATCTGCTTAAAGAACTCCTGGATGTGCTCGACGAACGCGCGCAAACGCGCGGTCCACTGCTGTTGCCGCAAAGCAAGTCGTAGACCACTGATGATTGTCGTTCTGCTCCATTGCATTCAGTGGTCGCGCTCGGCGCCGACTGGTGAAATATCTGATCCTTACGTAACATTCCCTCTGCGCCTGAATAAAGACGTTCGCGAGCCGGAACAATCGTGAACGTCAGCCCGGGCCGTGGAGAAGCCGTGTGAAGACAAGAACACTTCGGATTTGGAGCGTGATCACAATAATGTGCGCGCTCAGCCTTGCGGCTTCCGCTCAAACGAACAAGAGCACGGCTCGCGAACTGGTGGCCGAGATTCAGAAACAAGTCGGTGTGGAGTGGCAGAAAGATACAGTAGACACCTTCAAAGCCGGAAACCCCGATACGCCGGTGACCGGAGTTGCCGTGACCATGATGGCGACCATGGATGTACTCCAGCGAGCGTCGGCCAAAGGCTTGAATTTCATCATCACCCACGAGCCAACTTTCTATGCGCATCTCGATACGCCAGAGGGCATCCCGGAAAGCGATCCCGTGTGGGCGGAAAAGCGGGCATTTATTGCGAAGCATGGCCTGGTGGTCTGGCGCTTTCACGATCATTGGCACTTGCGCCGGCCCGACGGCATCGAAGCCGGCGTGGTCGACGCGCTGGGATGGAAGAAGTTTCAAAACCCAGCCAACCAATATCTATTCGTATTGCACGAAACCACGTTGGCGGAGTTAGCCGGGCAGGTGGCGCAGAAACTGGACTCTTCGGTCGTGCGGGTGGTCGGTGACCGGGACATGAAGGTCAGCAAGGTAGGATTCAGTCCAGGCGCCGCCGGCTCACAAGCCGAAATCAGCGCACTCGAGAAAGACGACGTTCAGGTGCTGTTGGTCGGCGAAACCCGCGAATGGGAAACGGTCGAGTACGCAGCCGACGCCGTGAGCCAAGGCCGAAAAAAAGCCCTCATCGTGATCGGCCACATCCCGAGCGAACAACCTGGCATGGAGGAATGCACGCGCTGGCTAAAAGAATTCGTCAAGAACGTCCCGGTAGAGTTCGTTCCCGCAAAGCAGCCGTTCTGGCTCGCGAACGATAAGTAGCGGCTCATTCCGCCCCCGTGCACGGCTCACGTAGGGACAGGCGCCCTCGCCTGTCCGGCCGCGTCCACCGCGGCACGCTCTCAATTCACCACCGAATAAATGACCTCACCGCAACCCTTCAAATCCGCAGTCCTTCCAGAGTTTCTCCCAACCCCACATGCCGTAGCCGGCTTTCCCAGCCAGCGGGAAGCCCAGCTGATGTGCAAGCATGCACACCTGCCCACGATGATGCGCGTCGTGCACGATCATATAGGCAAACATGCTTGCCCCCGGTGTCCATGGCCGGGCCCAGCCGTCACGATGAAACTTCTTCACGCGTCCTTCGCGGAGAGCCTCCCCCAGCATCTCCGAACAGAGCTTTGCGCTTTGCGCAAGCGCTTGCTTGACTTGCGACTGTGTGCAACGCGCGCGATCCAACCGGGGAGGCGGCTTCAGGTGTGGAGCCGATAAGCGAAGCCACTTGCAACGAATATTGTGCATATGAGCGAAGATGGCGGCGATGGTGCGCGCTTTGCCGCCAGGAACCCGGGCTCGCCAGGCACGAGGATCGAGATGCTCCAGCAGGAGCTGGTTCATACGGTCATTGACCGCGAAGCTGTCCTGCATGCCTTGCGGCCAATCAACAGCGAGGACATGCGCCAGTCGAGGCATTTTTGTCGGGGATGAGGCTAGCGCGAAGCGCCGGCAGGCGCAAGCCGCTGATGCCAAAGGCCCATCTGCCGAGGTGATCGCACCGACAGTCTAATAGCGACCGCTTTCTCGCCAGCAGTTAAGCTTTGCTGGGCGACCCGGCTGCGTCTCGCGATGTCCACCCCGGCGGCCTCAGGGACACGCCGCCCCGCAGCCGGAACACTCGCCGCAGGCAAATCGCGACCACCAGGATTCCCCCAGATAGCAGCACAAGATCGCCGATGCTGAAAAGTCCCAGCCACGCCTGGTCCGCCAGAAATGCGAGCCGCGTATTGGATGTGGCCAAATGCCAGACCGGTCCTGCTGGACGAACGGTCGGCGGAACTCCGACTACCGGCATCGTTCCGGCATTCGCCTGCGTCACCAGGGCGTTTAGCGTCAGTCCACACAGCATTTGCAAAACCCCGACCCGCGCCCAGGTCGATCGAACCATGCGGAGCACTAACCACAAGATTGCAAAGGATTCACACAGCCATATTGTCGGATGTTGTGTCCAGGCCAGATGATGTGCTGCAGAAAGGAGATTCAACGTACACTCCGTCGCCAACTAGATAAAGAAACATCAGCAGTCTTCCTGCCAAAACAGGCCTGACAGCAAGTTTCCTGTTTGCAACGGAATATGAAATTGGGAATCAACCACCAGCGCTGTTTTCCCCATGTTTCCGTTCATCTCGCTTCACATTAGGGAAAACTCATGGCACTTCGTGTAAGCGGCGATTTACAACCTTTTCAGTATGTGCCAGCTGCCCACGTTTTCGCGCTTTTCGAAACAGCCTGCCCTGCGTAGCCGCGGTGTCTTTGAAAGGGGCCCGGTCGTGGCGCAGATGCCGCAAAATGAATCCGCGCTAGACCTTCATCCGCCAACAACACCGCAGATCGATGATTCACCGGGGAGTACCATTGAAACATGAGCAAAATCAAAAAAGATTCCCCCCAAGTTCTCCACGCTGTGACGGCAATCCTTCGGGATGAGGTCGAAGACGAAGAGGAAGACGAGGATTACGGCAAGAAAGACGATAGCGAAGACGATGAAGATGAAGAGAATGAAGAGGAAGACGATGATGAACAGGACGACGGCTATTCGGAGTGAGTCTCTTCTTAGTGCCGGCCGGTAACCTTTCCTCAGGACCAGCAGGAAGAACCCGTTCGCGGTAGTTCCAGGAATATACTCACCCGACAATAAACGCGAAAACCCATGTTTTCAGCCGCCCTTTCAACTCGCCAGCGCCCCGAAGTTATATACTGTTAGAGCGTCTCTCATCCGGGACCCGTTTGGGGGTGATTGGTTTGGCAGAAGTTCGACTGCAAGAAGGAGAGTCGATCGAGAATGCACTGCGCCGTTTCAAGCGCAAGGTGCAGACCGAGGACATCATTAAGGAAGTCAAGCGTCACTCCTTCTATCTGAAGCCGGGCGCAAAACGCCGAGTGAAGCAGGCCCTGGCGCGCAAACGTGCCCGAAAGAAGTTCCGCAAAGAGCAAGACTAGTTCCCGAAGGAACAAGCTCGATCAGGGAAACGGGGTCGCGTCAGCCGCTAAGCTACGCGGCCCTTCGCTTTCTGCCCTTGTCATCCCGAGCGCAGTCGAGGGATCTGGTGTTTCGAATGTGCTTTGATTCGCCTAGAAAGGTGACACAGGAAAGCCTGAGACGCACACATCGTCCCTGGAACCCGTGCAGTCCGTGGGAACGGATTAAAGCGACGGCCCACGACCATCCAAAATCCAACCGCAGAACCTGAGAGATTTCGCCGAGCTCGGCGCCCGACGCCAGCCGACCTTGCATCGGCCGTCTTGCGAACTACGCCTCCGACACGCGGGAACCATGCTGGAAGTGATACTGCAGGATTTTCGCGGCCAGCGCCGGACTGGTGGTCGCCCCTTCGCTTTCTACGGAACGAACAACTTCGCCGCGGCAAACGACTTCGGTCGGGCTCAGCCCAGCGATTTCCGCCGGCAAAACCAGGTTGATTTCCAGTTGGGCGTTGGGCTGCAGGACTTCCTCCGCATTGAAGAGAAGCCCGGAGCGACTGATGTTCGAGGTCGTTCCCTGCCGCCATCCTTGTTCCCCGACTTCCCGGTAACGCAGCGGCAAATGCAAATTGAACCGTTGCGCCCGGAATCGTGGAACCTTGTCCCGAGCCACCCGCGACTCGGTGTTGATCACTGCTCGAGCTGACATGGCAACCTCCTGGGGGAGCGTGGTTTGATCCAGCACCTCACGCACCTTTGCCTTCAGCGCGTGCAGGGTAAAGGGCTTCTGGAGGAGCGTGATGCCCGCATCCAGCGTGCCGTTATGGCCGATTGCGTTTTCCGTGTACCCCGACATGTACAGCACTTTCATGTTCGGTCGTATTTCAGAAACGCGGTGTGCAAGTTCGCGTCCGTTCATTCCCGGCATGATGACGTCGGTCAGGAGCAGGTGAATGATTCCCTGGTGAGCCACGCAGATCTGCACCGCGGCGGCGCCATCGGCGGCTTCCACCACCGTGTAGCCCTGGTTCTCCAGAAACTGACGGGTCAGGCGGCGAAGATTCACTTCATCCTCCACCACCAGAATGGTTTCTCGCGGAGTCTCCGTGGGCGCAACCGCCGCCGCGGCCGCCGGCTGCTCCACCGCCGCCACATCTTCCACCGTGACGTGTGGCATGTAAATCTTGAACGATGTACCTTTGCCCTGCTCGCTATACACCCAGATGTAGCCGCCGCTCTGCTTCACAATCCCGTACACCGTCGACAACCCCAGCCCGGTTCCCTTGGTTCCCTTGGTCGTGAAGAACGGCTCGAAGATATGCGACTGCGTATCGCTATCCATGCCGACGCCCGTATCCGTGATAGCCAGCATGGTATAGTCGCCGGGCTGCACCGGAGCGTGCAGTCGCGCGTAAGTCTCGTCCAAGGTTACGTTCGCAGTCTCAATCGTCAGACGCCCGCCTTGCGGCATGGCATCACGCGCGTTCACCGCCAGGTTCAGAATGACCTGCTCGATCTGTCCCGGATCCGCCTTCACTGCTCCCAGTTCCGCTCCCGGGATCATTACCAGGTCGATGTCCTCGCCGATCAGCCGGGTCAGCATCTTGAGGTTTTCCGTGACCACCGCATTCAAGTCCAGAACCTTCGGAGCCAGCATTTGCTTCCGGCTGAAAGCCAGTAGTTGGCGTGTCAACGAAGTGGCGCGCTCGGCCGCGGTCGAAATCTCTTTCGCCGGCCCGCGCAGCGACGGATCGGGTCCGAGCCGCTCCAGCAGAAATTCCGAGTATCCCGAAATCACCATCAGCAGGTTATTGAAATCGTGAGCAATGCCGCCCGCCAGCCGCCCAATGGCTTCCATCTTCTGCGATTGCCGCAGTTGCTGCTCGAGCGCCCGCCGCTCGGTCACGTCCTCGGTGAAAATCTCGAAGCTGATGTTCTTTTTTTCGTCGACGATCGCCCGCCCCGACAAGCGCACCGCGGTCGTCGACCCATCCTTCCGCGTCCATTCGCAGTCCAGTCCCTGGAATTCCGTCTGGTTGCGCAGGTGATCGGCGAGCAAGAACCACTGCTGCCCGTCGGCGTACAGCGTACTCAGATTGCGCCCTACCAACTCCTGGGCAGACGAATATCCCAGCGACGTGACCAGCGCCGGATTCACATCCACCAGGTGTCCCAGCGAATCGCACCGGCAAATCCCGTAAGGCGCATTCGTCACCAGCGAACGGAAATTACTCTCCGATCGCCGCAGCCCTTCCTGGGCCGCGCGCAGGGCCCCATTGAACCAGCAGATCAGGATTGCGATCGTGACAAACAAGGCCAGGCGAATGACCGCTTGTCGATACTCGGTGGGAGTGTGCGGCCCGGCGAGGGAATAGTAAGCGCTTACCGTCAGCGCAAAAGAGGTCGCCACCAACCCCGGCTTCCATCCGCCATACCACGCACTGACCATGACCGCGACCGCAAATACGGCTAGACGGCTTTCCGAGATATCGGAAAACAGCAGGGCGGGGATCAGTGCGAGCGTAGTACTAAGTATTGCAACGCCATACCGCAGGATGGGATCCCGGGAGGCAGGAGCGACACTGCTGCGAAGAAGGGGGAGGTTCTGTCGCATACAAGTAAATCTTAGAGCCGCAAAGAGAAAGCGGCGAGTTACAGCAGTCCAACAAGATGGGCCCGAACGGCCCGTGTCCATCCGGACAGGGGCCTGCCCGGCCATATTCGTGTGCTGTCAAGGAGCGGGACGACGTGGCGAGAAGTCCTGCGAGAGCGTCAGCATACGCCCCTTCCCACGCCTTCCGCAAATCGAGGAACAAAGACTTGCAACAGTCCCCCAAAATCATGAGACTAGCGGGCACGCTTCGGAAGGAAGGGCATGAAGATCGGACTCTTTGGCGGCACGTTTGACCCGATTCATCGCGGACACATCGTCCTCGCCCAAGCCGCGCGCGAGAAGTTCGGGCTCAACCGGGTGCTCTTCGTCCCCGCAAACATCCCGCCGCACAAACAGACCCAGCCGCTTTCCGCCTTTGCGCACCGCTACGCCATGGTCGTGCTAGCCACCGCCGCCGATAAATCCCTGATCCCGTCGCTGCTGGAAGCCCCCGCCGAAGAATCCGCGGAAACAGCGCCCATCGTGCCGATCAAGGGTGCGCTGAAAGGTTCGGGCGGAAGCAAGAAATCCTTCTCCACCCCACCGCCCGCCGCCAACTACACCATCGACACCATCCGCCGCCTCAAAAGTTGTCTCAAGAAAATCGACGAGCTCTTCTTCCTGATCGGCATTGATGCCTTCCGCGACATCGCCGATTGGCACCAAGCCGAACAACTTTTCTCGGAAGTCGAATTCATCGTAGCCTCCCGCCCCGGATACTCGCTTGCCGACGTAGCCAACTCCCTCCCCGAAAAACTCCGCCCCGCCGCTCACATCACCAAGCCCTTCGAAAAACAACCTGCCCGCGGCGACCTGGTACTGAACGGAGCCACCGTCCACGTGCTCGACGGCGTCCAACAGGCCATCTCCGCCACCACCATCCGCGAAGCCGCCGCCGCCGGCAAACCCCTGGGCAGATTTGTCGACGCAGCCGTGGCTGACTACATCAAGAAGTGTGACCTCTACAAAACCTCCACGGCAAGAAACCCGAAGTCGAACAGAGCGACCGTTCAGTAGGGATTAAAAGCATTCCTCTCAGCGACCATTTCTCTGCGCCCTCCGCGTTTTAAGAATTTTGTTGGTGAGCTTTTTCCTGTTCCCCTGTGGAACCCCAAATCCCCGCCCTCATTTACAATCATCAAGGCCAACGACCAAGGCCAATGACCAACAACCGATTCATGAAGATCAACGACACACGCCGCCAAGTCTCTGAAGCCATCGCCGCCTGCCAGGAAAAGAAGGCCGAGGAAATCTCCATCCTCGAGCTCGAAAAAGGTTCCGGAGCCTTCACCGACTACTTTGTCGTCTGCAGTGGCACCAACCCCCGCCAGATCCAGGCCATCGCCGACGAAGTCGAGCTTCGCCTGAAGAGAGCCGGACTCTATCCAGCCCACACGGAAGGTTACCGCCAGGCCGAATGGGTGCTGCTCGACTACGTGGACTTCGTGGTCCACGTCTTCGCCGAAAAAGCCCGCCGCTACTACGAACTCGAGCGCCTCTGGAAATCCGCCAAGCGCCTCGAACCCGCCGAGCTGAAAAGCGCTCCCAGGCGCGCAACCAAAAAGCGCACGACTGCGCCAGCTCCCGCAAGAAAGAAAAGAGCATAAATCGGGGGTTCCGGGTATCACGACTCCGACTGATCCCTGACTTGCGTCGAATCGTAATTCGCGTCGGCTCCCTTTTCACATGGTCATCCCGGGCGTAGTCGAGGGACCTTGTGTTCCAAAATACCCGCCCCAGCCGATTGCGACCTCTTCACCAACTCTCACCCCTCTCCACGAAAGCTTAGCGACCTTCGCGGCGTTCCTCGCGCCTTTGCGGTTAAAATCTAGAAAGCCCCAATGACGGCCCACCTCCAACCCGACTGGGGCACGTCCTTCCGCCTGACCGCTGCGGAAAAATGGAAAGCCAAATCCGCCGCCATGGGCCGCGACGTAACCGAAACCCTGGTCGCGTATGCCGACCCCCAACCCGGCATGAAAGTCCTCGACCTGGCTTGTGGTACCGGTGAGCCCGCCATCACCATCGCCACCCGAATTGCGCCCACGGGCAACGTAACCGCGCTCGACCTCAGCGCCGACCTCCTCGCCATCGCCGCAGAACGCGCATCGAAGCGTGGGCTCACCAACATCAGCACTCAGCGAGCCGACGCACAACAGCTTCCATTCCCCGACCAGCAATTCGACCTCGCCACCTCCCGGTTTGGCGTGATGTTCTTCGCCGACATCGATCGCGCGCTTCGCGAACTTCACCGCGTCCTCAAACCCGGCGCCCGAGCATGCTTCGCCGCCTGGGGACCGAAAGAACAACCGTACTTCGCGACAACCATCGGCATCGTCCATCGCGAAGTCGGCGGCACACTGCTTGCTCCAGGAGGTCCCGATCCCTTTCGCTTCTCCCGATCCGGCAGCCTGGCAGAGGCTTTCCGCAGAAACGGATTCACCAACCCCCATGAAGAAACGCGCACGGTCCCCTGGGCTTGGCCCGGCCCCGTCGAAGAAGCCTGGGAACAACAGCGTGCCGTCGCTACACCGTTTCTTCCGCTGCTGAAGCGAGTCCCCGCCGAAGCTTGGCCCAAAATCAACGCCAAGGTCCACGCCGCAATTCGCCGGCACGAAAAAAACGGCGCCATCGAATTCGGCGCCACGATCGTCCTGGCCTCCGCCAGAAAATAAAAACTCGCCCGTTCCCGAATCAAGGAAGTCCTCCGGTCAGACGCCCGAGCGCCGCAAGGGAAGACGAATCTGCCACCGCCCAGGAAACAACCACCGGCGTAGAATCACCCCGTGAAACTAAAAATCGCTTGGATCGGCAAAACCAAGGACTCTGCCATCCAATCTCTCACCACCGAATACCTCAAACGAATTTCCCGCTACGCCGACGTCGAGGGCCTCTCCCTCCCCGACGAATCCGCCCTCCTCAAACTCCGCGAAAGAACCGCCACCCGTCCATCCCACACCATCGTTCTGCTCGACGCCCGAGGCCGCCAACTCACATCTGAGGAATTCTCCCAATTCCTGCAGAACCACCGGGACCGCAACCCCCAACCCCTGGTCCTCGCCATTGGTCCTGCCGACGGCTTCTGCGACGAAACCCGCAAGTCCGCCGCCGCCACGCTCTCGCTGGGCAGAATGACTTTCGCCCACGAACTGGCCCGCGTCGTGCTGCTCGAGCAGGTTTATCGGGCATTCACGATCCTCACGGGCCACCCCTACCACGCTGGCCACTAAGCCAATGTACTTCTCAGACGTACCAATGGTGGCATCCCGGGTTTAGATTCAACACACATGGTGGTGTAATTGCCCTAAATCCAGCCGTCCCAAGGATCTGTCATGAAAACGATCGAAGAAGTTCTGCGTATTAAAGAAGAGAAAATTGTGCGCGTCAGAAAAGAAGTTGAAGCCCTGCGCATCGCCGCCGGCCTGCTTACCGACCAGGACCCTGACGCGGAAAACAAGTCTGAATACCGCCAGCTCCTTCAAATGCCATAGGTCCTCCGTCCCCCTTCGCCCGGCTGTACGAACAACGCTCTAAGCCCCGGACCCACAGGGAGCCGATCGACATAGGCAACTCGACATAGAAATTCGTCGCCGAGAACTTAGCCCACGAAAGAACTGTCCGAAAGCCCTGGGTGCGCATGATGAGTCCCCGCAGGACCGACACCGGTGGCCGGAAAGACTACTGCTCCTTCTCGCGATTCACTTCCGGCTTCTGATCAAAGCGCCATCCCAGGCTCATGTACCACTGCTTGTAACTCAGCTGATCTCCGTGCACGAACGTGTACCCGCTCTGCAAGAACGAACGTCCCCACAAATTCACGTCAAACGACGAGTCCACAAAGTTCGACATCTGGTTCTTCGAGAACGGAGAGACCAATGTCTGGTTCCCAAACTGCATGTCCCACATCATCCGGTCGCCCAAATGCCGCGACAGCGTCAGCAACTTGTAATCGCCGCTCCCGAACGAACTGTCGAACTTGGAATACCGCATATCCGCGCGCAACCCGGTATGCCCGATTTCCTCGATCGTCATCCCGTACATCTGGTTCAGCGATCGCCGCGCATCCCCCGTGCTGCTACTTCGTCCCAGTGTCGTATACAGCCAGATGTTCTTGATCGGCGCCGCGCGTACGCCAAAGCTCATGCCCTGGTAGAGCAGCTTATCTACCAGGCCGGTCCCGATCAGCGCCGTTGCGGCCGTCGGCACATCGCGGAAGTAATTATGATAAACATCGAATCCAAGTCGCCGGTTCGGCTGGTAGTGAACGGTCAAATAACTCCGGCTGATACCCGCGCCCGGCGTGATCCCATCCGTCCTCAAGCCCTGCGGCGCATCCGCGATCAGCGAGTGATATACCGAGAGCGTGTTCTTGTACGAGACCTCGTTCTCCAGGAACGCGAACGGCCGGTCCAGCCGCCACTTGATGGTATTCAGCGCAACGCCGGCCGTACTCGTGTAACGAAACGACTCGCTCCCACCCTGGAAATTCACGAAGCTGCCCGCCATCCGCTGGTTCGGGCTGTACCGGAACGACGTCATGTCGGGCGTCGATCCCGCGAACGCTCCCACAATGATTCCATCCTTTACTTTGCGTCCCAGGTATCCGCCGTCCAGCACGTCCAGGCTGTTTGCCCACGGCAGGAACAATCGCCCAAATCCCGCAACCCATTTTGATTCCGGATTCTCATAGTACAGCTGCATGGTGTAGGTCTTGTTCAGAACGCTCTGCAGCGTCGCCTCTTCGGTGCGCGACTGCTTCGTGATGCGCCCTCGCCAGTAACCCTGCAGATTCCAGTGTGTCCCCGCGATGTGCGCCATGTCGGCGCGCGCCACCATTCCGACCTGCGAACTCGTTCCCGTCGTTCCGCTGATGCCGCTGTAGTCAAACCCAAGCCGTCCGCGGATGCGTTGCTGCTCGCGCGGCTGAACCTGCGGCGGACGCGCAACGAATCCCTGTCCTTGCTCCACCGTGATCCAGTTGTCGCTCACCACCGAACCCTTCCGTCCGGCTGCGCGATGCTCCAGCACCGCCATCGTCTCTGATACCGACAGGTACGCCCAGTCCCCTGGCTTCACGTTCCGTTTTGCGTCGTGCACCTCCGTCACCGCCGAAGTCTCCGCGACCGACAGCACCTGCAGTTCCGCAACTTCTCCGGTCGCATCGCCCGCATTGATGACGCGACCGCCCTTCTTCGATTCCGGCACGATCAGAATCATGCCTTCTTCCAGCCCCGCCGCCCGGCCGCCGGTCAGGTACGCCACTCCCGCCGCCACATACTTCACCTTGAACCCCATCTGCACATGCCTGGTCGCAACTTTCGTGACCGCAGGCACCTCGGTCACGGAAAGCCCCGCCATCGCGTTTCCGATCATCCCCGGGACGGTTGCCGGATCCTCGCCAGGCACCGGCGGCAGCACCGTCAACGCAATCGTGTTCCCCTCCGTCGACAATCCATACGGATGCGCGCAGTCCAGATCCACCACCAGCCGCGTGATCATCGGATCCGCGCTGGTCAGCCCGATCCGCAGATCCTTCACTCCCTGCTGGTTCACTGCGATGTGCTGCTGCCGCGCCCTGGCATTCGTGTTCGGAAGCTCCAGCACCAGCCGGTCCGGATTGTTCGCAATCAACACTCGCGGACTCACCACCCCCGTGAGCTGCACCTCAATCTTGAGCTTGTCTCCATTTGGCACCACGCGCACCTGTTCGATCGACGCCGCCGATCCGTGCGGTCCCAAGTCCTTTGCCGTTCCCGGCAACACCATCATCAGAAACAGCACCACGAATACCGATGCCAGGGGGAGTTGTTTCCATCTCTTCATGAATCTCTCTCGCGTGCCCGAGGGTGGCCGATCCCGCCCACGTATTCAGCGGGAGGTTGGCGTTTCCTAGGGTCGTTTATTGTTTTTCTAATGGTGTGTAAAAATCCTGCGAAGCCTTTAAGAAGCACTCCTGCAGGCAAGCCACAAGAGGGAAAATCTCAATTCCGGTTTCTCGGTGACCTCCGCGTCCTCTGTGGTGAAAAGCCTTTTTCCAATGCTCATAACTTGTAACGAGAAACTAAAAGCTTCGCCCCGATTTCAACCGCTGAGCCATCCCCGGATTGATCGTCGTCATCCAGTTATCCATCAGGCTGTGACACTCCAGACACTGCCTGGAATATCCCTGCGCCACATGGTTGGGGGATTTTGCTCTCTTGAAATCGTCCATGTGGCAGCTGGAGCACTCGGTCGACAGTCCCTGCCGGTTGAACGGACCCACCGTCCCCACCTTGTGGCAGGAATAGCAATCCACCATCGCGTGCGCCCCAATCAGCGGGAAGCGATCTTGATGCTCATTGATGTTGTGAATGGAGACTTGCCACCCGGTATCGCGATGGCATGCATCGCACTGCGCCGTGTTTTTGCGTCGATGAATATCTGCGTGGCAGTCCTGGCATTGGTTGACCGCCTTCGCGAAGACGAGATCGGTGTGACAATCCGCGCACCCGACTTTCGAGTGCATCCCGCGCAGCGCAAATCCCGTTTTGCGATGATCAAACTCAGGCACCGCGCGAATCGGCTTCCAGCCTTGCGCTGTGTGACAGTTTTCGCACGGGATGGTCAGGGATCCGTGCGGACTATGGGTCTTCTCGCCTACACCGGGAGTCTTCCCGGTAGCATCGGGACGCGCACCGTCTTCCCGCGCAAACATTCCCAGATGCAGAACCACCACCAACTGCGTAATGAATAAGATTCGTCGCAACACCGCTTACATTCCTGGGTTCGGAGTAGACCGCGCCTGCTGCGCTCGAGAAATCCCCCTTTCTGCCAGCGCTTCAGAAACACTCGCTTGTCAGCTTGCTTGTTTCGCGATCGGTATACAGGCATTCCATCAGGAGATGCCGTTTCGCAAAAGGTCTGATAAGTACGGTCCCGGTGGGACAGTATCACTGGTACAGTCGCGCGCACGACAATTGCACCGCTGATCTCACCGCATTCGCATAATCAGGCGCGCATTCGCACAACGTCCCACGAAGTTACTCCAGGAAGATAGAAGCAGTAATAAGCTCTTTGTGTCCCTCTGTGTCCAGAGTGGTGAAGGGTGAGTTCCTCTGTGCCCCTCTGTGTCCTCTGTGGTAAAGATTTTCCACCCTGGGACGCAGCACATCACTTAGCACTCCCCACTAACTTCTCCACTTCCCCCATCTCCTTCACCACTCCAGCCGACAAATTCTCCGGCCCCGCATCCGTTACCAATATGGTGTCCTCCACCCGGAAGTGCAGCTTCTTCTCCGGAAACTCCACGATCGGCTCGACCGTCACCACCTGCCCAGCCTTAATCGGCCCCTTCGTCGCCATCACGTCATGCGTAGCCAGCCCGACAAAGTGTCCCGGAAATCCCATCCACTGCTTCTCGATCCCGGCCTTCGCAAACACCGCCTTCCCCGCATCCGACGCCTGCTCGTAAGTATTCCCCGGCTTCAGCATCGCAATCACCGCTTTCTGGCACTCCAGATCGACCGCATACCACTTTGCCTGTTCCTCGGTAAACTTCCCGCCCACGTTAAACGTCCGCGTAATATCCATCGCCATGTGATCGAGGTCCGCCGCAAAATCAAACACCACTAAATCCCCTGCCTGAATCAGCCGACGGTCATTAAAGTAGTGCCACGTGTTGATGTTCTCTCCCGTCCCCACGATTGCCGGATACGCCCATCCCGAAGCGCCGCCATTCCGAAACACAAAATCCGCCTGCGCCTCGATCTGGTATTCGTACATCCCCGCCTTGGCATGCGCGATCCCCTGCTTGATCCCCTCCGCGCTCAGCGCTCCGTTCTTGCGCAACACCGCAATCTCCTGCGCCGTCTTGATATTCCGCATCCCATCAATGAACGGCGTCGCATCCTTCAAATGCGCCGCCGGATACCGCTCCGCCAGCTTCTTGATCGCCGCGCGATCCCCCGGCAGCGGGTCGCCATAGGGATGCGTGTACTCCTCGGCATAATCCCCTCCGGTCTCCGGACGCGCACCATCCGCCTTGTCCGCAAACGTCAGCCGAGCCCACAAATCCGGCGACTCACTCCGCATCAACCCATATGCCAGGCCACGATCGAGCACATCGAGCGGCAGCACCGTCTCGAACCCCCGTTTCTTGCGCTCCTCTTCCGCCAGGGATAGCAGGTTTGCGCCATACACCTGCTTGGTGCGGGGCGCCTGCTGCGGCTCGAAGATCATTGCGCTGCCCTTGGCGCAATCCATCACCAGAACCGCTCCCGGATCTGACAACCCCGTGTAATAAAAGAAGTCATTGTCCTCGCGATAATGCACCGCCTCCGGCAGAACCTTGCGCGCAAACAGAATGAGATACCCGGTCTTCAGCTGCTTAGCCAGTTCCGCCCGCCGCCGGGCAAACTCCGCCGGCCCACCCAATTCATTGACGGCCGCCATATCCGTGTACTGCGCAAACGTGGGAAGACTCAACCCAAGGATCACAACGCAGACAGCCAGCCGCACCAGCAAGGATCGAAGTGTCATATGTTCTCCACGAGCAGAAAAGGAGGGACTGCGGACCGATCATTCTAGGTGTACGGGAGAAAAAGGGTCAATCGCGAAGGGGTTGGCAGGGACATTTTGGAACCGTCGGTGCCCCAAGTTCCCTTCGTCCTTTGGACTCTTCCCTGTGTTCGGAATGTGCTCGGAGATCGGTCCTGCGGGCGGAACGAAAACGGCCAAGCGGAGCATTGGACCCCACCTGCGATGCACGCACGCTGGAATCTCATCTGTGAACCTGGCCCCCCAGCTTTCTTCCTCGGGCCATCCCGATCCTGCCTTTGCCCCCTCAACCCTGCCCCGGCACCACCCAATGCCCACCCCTCGAAACCACTATCCATCCTTGATACCCTAAGAACGGTCTACCGTCGCGGAACCGACGAGCACAGACCAACAACCGCATCTTGTCCTACGAAGCCGCCATCGCCCGCATGTTCGCCCTCGGCCATGAACTGGCCCAGACGCCTTCGCACAAGTTTGACCTCGCGCACATGCGTGTTCTGCTCGAAGCCCTCGAGCACCCGGAACGAAAACTTCCGGCAGTCCTGATCGCTGGCACGAACGGCAAAGGATCCACCGCCGCCACGCTGGCTGCGATTCTCCAAGCCTCCGGATACAGAACCGGCCTCTACACTTCGCCGCACCTGGTAAGAATCAACGAGCGCATTCGGATCGACGGCGCCGCGATTCCGGACGATACTTTTGCCCTGATCCATGATGTTGTCGACCGCACTGCCGAGCGCCTTGTCACCGAAGGCGACCTCCCGTGGCACCCAAGCTTTTTCGAGATGCTCACTGCCATTGCTTTCGAACACTTTGCCCGCGAGCGCGTGGACATCGCCGTGCTTGAAGTCGGCATGGGCGGCCGCCTCGACGCCACCAACGTGGTGGACCCGCGCCTCAGCGTCATCACCGACATTTCTCTTGACCATCAGAAGTTTCTTGGCGAAACCCTCACCGAGATCGCGCGCGAAAAGGCCGGCATCCTGCGCGCCCGCACGCCCGTGGTCACTCTGCCGCAGACGCCTGAAGCCAACGATGTCATCGGCAACGCGATTCTTGCCATCGACGCGAAGGCCGTGAATGCTGTCCCGTACGTGCCCCCCGTCACCCCGAACAGCGCGCAGTATCTGGTTCCCAGCACGCACGAAAAGGCCGGCTATGTTTCCCGTTATCCGCTGCAAGTCCTAGGGAAAGAAATCGTAGTCGAAACACCGCTGGTCGGCCGCCACCAGCTTCGCAATATCGCGCTGGCCATTGCCGCCGCGGAGGAACTTGCCGCCCAGGGATTCGCTGCCATCACCGCCGCGGCCATCGAGCGCGGGATCCGCGAAACACGCTGGCCTGGACGCTTTCAGGTTCTGCCCGCGACCAACGACCATCCCGAAGTCGTCTTCGATGTTGCCCACAACCCAGCCGGCGCTTGGGCATTGCGGTCGACCCTCTCCGCGGCTTATGAAGACCGCCCGCTTGTATTCGTCTTTGGGGCTATGCGCGACAAGGCGATCGGCGAGATAGCCGAAATTCTGTTTCCGCTCGCTGAGCAGGTCATCGCGACGCAGGTCGACAACCCGCGCGCCGCGACGGGCGCCGAAATTCGCGAAGCCGCCGCCCGGGTGGCGGTCGAAATCTCCGACGCCCCTGACCTCCCCTCCGCCCTCAGGCAGGCCCGAGCCGCCGCCGGCTCACGAGGGTTGGTGGTAGTTACCGGTTCGATTTACATTGTAGGAGAAGCGATGCGTGCGCTCGGCGTGCGCATCGAATAGACAGTGTCCTTCAAGAATCCATCGCCGGAAATCGAAAGCGGAGAAGTTCCCGCCGCCTCCGCCCTCAGCCCCGTGGAGCGCGTCATCGCTCCGGTGGCGCGTCGTCCGCGTCGCCACGGCCTGCTGAGTCGCCTTCGCTCTTACTTTATCTTCGATCCGCTGATCTGGGCGTACACCGTAATCCTGGGAATCATCTCGATTCCTGTATCTCTGTTTGGCGATCGTGAACGCATCCTGCACAACTTCGCCCGCGCCTGGTCGTGGATGATCATGAAGACCATCCTCTCTCCTGTGAAAGTCACCGGCCTGGATAAGATCGACACGACCCGCACTCACGTGTACGCAGTGAACCACGCCTCCGCGCTCGATATCCCGGTCCTTTACGTCTACCTGCCCTTCCAGTTCCGCATCGCGTTCAAGAAAGAATTGCTTGCGTATCCGATCGTGGGCTGGCACCTCAAACGCTCCGGGCAAATCTGTGTTGACCAGCAAAATCCCGCGGGCTCAATCGGCAGCATCCGTTCCGCGCTTAAGAGTCTGAAAGCGGGCACGCCGCTCGTGATTTATCCCGAGGGCGGCCGCACACCCGACGGCCAGATCAAGCCATTCCTGCCGGGCGCCTTCTTCCTGGCAATCAAAGCTCAGGTCGATATCGTCCCGGTAGCCCTGGTCGGCACATTTGAGCTACTTCCGATGAACACTTACCACATCAAGTGCCAACCGCTGGAAATGCGTGTCGGCGAGCCCATCTCCACATTCGGCCTCACCGGCCACGACATGCAAGCCCTGTCCGAAAGAGTTCAACAAGCCGTTACCGACCTCTACGCCCGCAAATAATCCAGGTACGAATAACTCCGGAACACGCAGCCACCATTTGTACGCGCCGCGAAGCATTTGCCATCCCTACCTTCTCTGAATCAAATCCCACAAATTCCCGTACAAATCCTTAAAGACCGCCACCGTCCCATAAGGCTCGTCCTTCGGTTCGCGAACGAACTCTACCCCATGCCCGCGCAGCGAGTTGTAGTCCCGCCAGAAATCATCGGTATGCAGAAACAAAAACACCCGCCCTCCCGTCTGGTTCCCGACCCGCGACCCCTGCTCGGCATTCGCCGCTTGCGCAAGCAGCAAGTGGGCCCCCTCAGACCCCGCGGGCGCCACCAGCACCCACCGCTTCCCGCCGCCCATGTCAGTGTCCTCGACCAGACGAAACCCCAGGACCCGTGTGTAAAACGCAATGGCCTCGTCGTAGTTTCGAACCACAATCGCAACGTGCGCAAGCGTCTGCTTCATGGCCGACATTATAGGCAACCACGAAACCACCGCCATCAACGATTCGACCGCCTTTCACCTTGACCCCACTCCGACTCCCGCGTTAGCCTCCCCATGGGAAAATTGGGCCCCGCATCACAAGGAGGCTTCATGGTGCCACTCTCCGCTCTCTGGCTCCCGATTGTGCTCTCGGCCGTCATCGTCTTCGTGGCCAGCTCCATCATGCACATGCTGCTGACCTACCATCGCAGCGATTACCAGCAGCTTCCCGATGAAGATAAAGTCACGGCCACGCTGCGCGGTTTGAATCTGAAACGCGGCCTGTATGTCTTCCCGTACTGCACCCACAAGGACATGAAGTCCCCCGCCATCCAGGAAAAATACAAACAGGGGCCCGTTGGCTTACTCAACATCATGCCTCCCGGTCCGCCTGCCATGCCCAAGTTTCTGGGCCTCTGGTTCGCCTACACTCTTCTGGTCGGCTTCTTTGTCGCATACCTCACCGCGCACACGGTAGCGCCCGGCAGTTCTTATCTCGCAGTCTTCCGCGTGGCCGGCACGGCTGCCTTTCTCTCGTACGGCCTCGGCGTTCTGCCAAGCGGAATCTGGAAGGGCCAAACCGCCAGCACGACGAGCAAGGAACTCATCGACGGCTTGGTGTATGCGCTCCTGACCGCCGGCACCTTTGGTTGGCTTTGGCCGCGCATCGCATCCGCCGTCGGAATGTAGAGTGGTATTTCAGAGGATCGCTTGTCGGAACCTGCGGCAAGGTACGCCAAAAATGGGCCAAATCTCGACGCTCGCCTGGTAGGTGCGTATGAAACGTGATATGCACTTGGCGGCCGGGACAAGACATACCGTGCAGTCAATCGAGGAAATAAGGAGGGATGCGGGACGCTGAGGAACATCTAGAAGCAGCTTACCGGGAAAGCAGTTTTACCGAAGATCGAAATCAAACCCGGTTACTCCGGGTGGAAATTCAGTACCACGATTTCGTGCGTCTCGCGCGAACCGGTTTCCCATTTGCACCGCTTCACCGCATCCAGCCCAGCCTGCGCCAGCACCGGATGCCCGCCCAGAATTCCGGCAGACTTCACCGTCCCATTGGGCGCAACCACCGCCTCAATCTTTACGCTGCCGGAGATGCTCATCTTTCGCGCCAAAGCGGGATACACGGGCACAACCCGGTCCATTATCTTGCGGTGATTTTCCGATTGATCCTGTTGTGCCGGAGACGCCGGGGCGCCAACCGAACAAACCGCTCCACAAACCGCGAGGAACAGAACCCACGTCCGAAGACGCATACAGGCCCCCTGCCGTATCTCCATCATTAGACCGACAACGGTTCCCGTAAAGGTAACGGTGGTAATCAACCCAAAGTTTCTCATCCATCTGGTCCAATTCTTCGAATCGTAAAACCCGCCGGATCCCAAGAGTTACGAATCCGTATCGCCAACCTGTGGGACAAAGTCCAATTCCCCGGGCAGAAGACGCCAACAACAGGACTGTAGCCTTGTGCGAAGTGGAAAAGATGGCCGAAGCCGAAGTGATCAAGGGAGGAGAACCATACTAGTAAAAAGTGGGAGGAGCCGGTCGCGGAACGCACCTTCATGACGCGACACTAGTCCCCAATGCGTTCTCGATGAAAAATAAAGAGCGTCGGCATGACCCGACGCGTCCAGAATCAAAACAGTAACGAGCCGAGATCGTGGGCCTAGACGCCCTTTTCTGGTTGGCCGGCCGGCGAAGCCCGGCGCGGGCTAGTGTCAGGGTCCTTAAACACTCTCGTAAGGGACAACAGCGTCACCACCCAGAATCACCACACTCGAACTTATTCTCTCGCGGGACCACTCCACTTTTTCAATTGATCGCCGTCTCCGACGGATCCGTCAACCCAATCAACTGTCCGACCGGGTACTCCTCAGCCGTAAACGGAATCTCGGGTTCCGGGTTCACGATCGTCAACACTTCGCCACTGACATTCCCCTGGATCGTCAATGCTTGACTCTCCACCGCGATGACACGATATGTTTCATCAAAGATGGCCATGAAATCTCACCCATACGCCGGTTGGATGCGCCCGCACGCGCAGTGGTCAGCCGTTTTCCAGATTCCTTGTTGAGCCGTTTATCGCGAAGATATCGGTATTTTCCCGTAGGCACCGCTCTCAAGCCTGCCCGCCATCCCTTTCCCGGATCAACCGTTCTTTCACCCCCGGCCACTCGGCGGCTACGATCGAATACCGCGCCGAATCCCGCGGAATGAAATCCGCCGCCATGCGATGCGCCCGCAAAATCCCCTCAAACTGCCCGCCGATTCGCTCAATTGCGGCCCGAGATCTCTCATTGCGAACATCCGTGTGAAAGCACACGCGAAACACTTTCCAGGTCTCAAACGCATACGTCAGCATCAGCAACTTCGCCTCGGTATTCGCGGCCGTTCGAATCGCCAAGCGGGACAGCCACGTGTAACCGATCTCGCATCCATCTGGAGTGCTGCGCCCATGCTGCGCATGCCCAACCGGCCAGCTCCAACGATCAAGATTGAAAAAACGAGTCGACCCGAGCACGGCTCCGTCGGAAACGCGCACCGTGGCGTAGGGCACAGCAATTCCTTGGTCTCTCCAGGCCAGCGCCGTTTCTACATACTTCGCAGCCTCGTCCTTCCCTCGCGGAATCGGACTCCAGCGATACAGTTCCGTATCCCCCGCCGAAGCCGCCGCCAGCCCATCCACATGCTGATGCTCGAGCGGTTCAAGACGAACATGCTTTCCGGTCAACGCCACTTGTTCCATTCTCATGCCCTTCAATATCCCACGCCGTGATGCAAGGAAACAATCCGCCGAAACCCGATTCCACGCGGCCTCCATTCGCCGGTAAAGTCGATCCCGTCAAAATTTTCATTCCAGATTTGTCGTCCCGAAGCGCGGGCGTAACGAGGCATTAGAAACTGCCCCAAAAAACAGCTCGGTTCCCGACGGGCTAGAGCAGGAGATCCGTCCACGCAACTCGGGAAAGTTCGCCATCGGCTACGACTAGAGATGTACTCGGTTTCGAAGCCGACAAATCGCAAGACATATGGACGCGACTTCAGAGCTGCGGGAAAGTCGGTTCGCGGCCGTGTATTTGAAAGGGAGGCCTTCAGGCGTGCCATAAATGCGCACAGGAATGCGGCGTAGGCCGTTGAGTTTCGCTTTCAGGAACTACCGCGTTACCGTGGCCTGGTAACTCACCGTCTGCCACCGCCCCGATCGCCGCACCCAAACGCGTGTAAAGCGATAAGGACCGCTGAACTCCTCGCCTAACTCTTTCCCGCGTACATCCGCGCGCGCCGTCACCACGGCCGTGCTGCCATACAACCGCACCACCATCTCGGTCACTTCGATCGAGTCATACCTCAATTGCGCGGTCTTGCGCGCCGCCACTGTCTCCGCTTTGCCAATCACCTGCCCCAGCGGGCTGATGGCCACATAGTCCTCCGCCAGTGTCCGCTCCGAGAACGCCGCATCCCGATGCAGGGCCGCTTCCTTCGCCTGCCGCTCCAGGTCCACAATCTCGCGCACCGCCTCTTCATCGCGCGGACCCGTCGCATTGGTTTGTGGCCGCGTCGTCCTCGCTTGCAAGCTCGAAGACAACATCACCGTTGCAACAAACAGTGCAACCCTGTTGTGTTTCATGCGGAGAGACCTCCGAACTCAACCCCGAGTGCGAGTGGAAGACCCAATCTTATGATGCATACGAACCCGCAAGCGTACCAGTTCCGCAGTTAAAGATGTAGGCGCTCACCATTCGGGTGCATAAAACATCGACCTACTGCAGACTCGGCAAAAAGCCGCATAAAGATCCGCATTCTCCACGAGCGCACCCTTGGCTTCCGCACAGACCGGCTTTGGCTGACGGCCAACGACCAAGGACCCGAGACCACTCCCCGCCCCTGCAGGTACAATAAGAAATTCGACTCTATGCCGGACATCCGCCGTGGCCTCATCATCGTGAATACCGGCCCAGGCAAGGGCAAGACCACAGCCGCCATGGGCACCGGCCTGAGAGCCGTGGGCCAAGGCATGCGTGTACTGATGCTCCAGTTTCTAAAGGGATCCTGGCACTATGGCGAGCTTGACGCTGTCCAGTCCTTCGGCGACAACTTCGTCATGAAGCAGATGGGCCGCGGTTTCGTGAAGGTCGGCGCCGAAAAGCCCGACCCGGAAGATGTCCGCATGGTCGAGCAAGCGTGGTCGGAAGCGGAAAAGGCAATCCAGTCCGGTGAGTGGGATTTGGTTATCCTCGACGAGATCAACTATGCCATCAGCTATGGCATGCTCGACCCCACCAAGGTCGCCGAAAGTCTCCGCCACAAGCCCGACATGGTTCATGTTATCTTAACGGGCCGGAACGCTCATCCGACAATTGTCGAACTGGCCGACACCGTAACCGAAATGCGCCAGGTAAAACACGCTTACGAAAAAGGTGTGCTGGCGCAAAAAGGAATCGAGTACTGAGTTTGGCTGATGGCTGGTAGCTCTTAGCCTGCGACGACTGAAGGAGTTTGGTGAATTAGAAACGAAGAGCGTACGAACTGGCAAGCACCGGAAGAATTGAGTATGAACAGTAAAGCAGGCAAAGGATATTCGTAGCTCGCAGCAGGCCTCGCCCTGCTGACGACTGACGACTAGAGACTGAAGACTAGCCATCAGCCACCGATCATCAGCTATCAGCCAACCATGGCATGGTTCAAACGCCAATCCGGTGAACTTGACTCCTCCGGCGAGCGCAAGATGCGCACCGAAGGCCTGTGGGTGAAGTGTGACAGCTGCCGCCAGATCATCTGGAAGAAGGATCTCGAAGACAACCTCAACGTCTGCCCGAAATGCGATAAGCATTTCCGCATCGACGCGCGTGCCCGCCTCGGCCTGCTCTTCGACGACAACCAGTTCGAAACCTTCGACGGCAACCTGGTCTCGACCGACCCGCTGAAATTCGTCGACCTGAAAGCCTACTCATCGCGCTTGAAACAGGCCCGCAACGACACTGGCCTGACCGACGCGGTCATCAACGCGCAAGGCAAAATCAATGGACGCCCGGTAGTGATGAGCGCGATGGAATACGCCTTCATCGGAGGTTCGATGGGAGCAGTCGTCGGCGAGGTCATCACCCGCGCCATCGAAAAATCCGCCGACACCAAGCATCCGCTTGTCATCATCTCGGCCTCGGGCGGCGCCCGCATGATGGAAGGCGTCATCAGCCTGATGCAGCTGGCCAAAATCTCCGCCGCGTTAGGCCATCTTGACGAACTAAAAGTCCCTTACATCTCCGTCCTGACCGACCCCACGACCGGAGGCGTCACGGCCTCCTTCGCAATGCTGGGCGACCTGAATATAGCTGAACCCGGCGCCCTGATCGGCTTCGCAGGTCCGCGCGTCATCGAACAAACCATCCGCCAAAAACTGCCGCAAGGCTTCCAGCGCAGCGAGTTCCTGCTGGAGCACGGAATGCTCGACGCGGTAGTCCACCGCCGGGACCTGAAACCCTACATCTCCCGCGCACTGGACTTCATGGCCAAAGCCGCCTGAACTGCCTGCGTGCCCCTCCGTGTCCTCTGTCGTTAAGCCTTTCCCGGCATCTGATCCACAATCCGTTCCTCAGCCGCATCCCAATACATCTTCTTCCCCGCCCAGTAAGACTGCGTCGCCATCATGCACGCCACCGAATGCGCAAACCCGTTCTGCACGGTCGCGTGCGGATCCTTCCGCGACCGCATGCACCCAAACCAGTTCGCCATGTGCTCCAAAGTCAAATCATCAATCCCCATAGGCGGAAGCTCTTTCTCTCCCGGCAGCAGGATCGATTTCGCCGCGCGCTGCTTATCGATGTTGGCGTTGTCCTCGTGATTCCCCTTCTCCTCGACCACCTGGTAGCGCGGACTTCCTTCGCCCCCGATGTTCATCAAAGTCGCTTTCTTCCCCATGTACCGCGAGAAGCTGGGCGCATCATTCCCGAAGCTGGTCGAATAGCTCACGAGAAACCCCTTCGGATACTCGAGCAATGCCTGGAACGTGTCTGCATTCTCGCGCCCGTCGTGCCAGGCGAACACGCCACCATGCGCCATCACTGACTTGGGAAAATTTTCATCCATGAAGAAGTGCACCAGATCAATCCCGTGACTCATCCACTGATCCGGAATCCCGCTGGAAAACTCCTTATATAAACGAAACTCAAAATACATCTGGGGATCAAACGGACGCGCCGGCTTGGTCAGCAGCCAGCTCTTCCAATCCGTATCCTGCTCGCGAATCTCCTTCACCTCCGGCCGCCCGCGCCAGCGCGGCCCGTGATAATTCCACACAATCTCAACCTTGCTGATATCGCCCAGTTCCCCACGCTGCACCACCTCGCGCGCCATTCGCGGATAAGGCTCGCTGCGGTGCTGCGTCCCGACCTGCACGACCGTCTTCGCCTTCAGCACCGCATCCCGCGCCGCCTTCGCTTCCTCCAGCACGTTGCCCATTGGCTTCTCGACGTACGCATCCTTGCCCGCCTCTGCCGTCATCTTGAGAATGGGCGAATGCGAATGCTCCGGCGTCGAGATCAACACGGCATCCACGTCCTTCATCGAAAGCAATTCTTCAATATGCTGCGCCGCCCGTGGAGCCCGCCCGTAATAGCCGCTGTTCGTAGCCACCGCCTTCTCGCGGTTCACTTTCCACAAATCGCAAACCGCCGTCATCTCGACGTTGTGGCTGGACTTGAGCTTCGAAGCAATCAAATCCAGATCCCCGCCGCGGCTCCCGTTGCCGACATGCCCCAGCGAGATGCGGTCGTTCGCCCCCACAATGTTTTCGTAAGAAGAAGCCGTGCGTGGCAGCACCGCCGCCCCCGCAATCACCGCAGCCGACGAACTCAGAAACTTTCGACGATCCATATCAGATGATCCCCTTCAAGAGCAGTTCGTGGCCGCAATGCTAAGAGTGATCTGCCACTAAGTCAACGAAGCCCAACCGAACGGCTGGTGCCGCACGTTATCAGATGTTTCCGCACTCAGTAGTCACATTGAACGGCCTTGCCGCCCTTGAAGCATTCTTCAGGCCTGTAGCGATCCTTGTTCTCTTCCAAGTCATAGGACAGACCACAGCTTGTATTCACCATGCTGATCATCAGGCTGTCGCGTGAATTGTCGGGGGCGACATAGACTGCAATATTGCCTTCCGGCTTGTCCTTTTCGGCTGTGGCAAGTAGTTGGAGGAAGTACAGACCGGGAGCAACGCCTCTGAAATCGAATGCGCCATCATCACCCGTCGTGGTCGCCGCAACTTCTCGATAATCGACGAAAGTGTGAAGTGCGAGCGCATTGTTCTTCAAAGGTGTGCTACGCGAGGAGAATAAGCCTTTCGCCAATTTGCCCCGAAGGTGCACAGTCTTCAGAATTGCCACAGCCGGCCATTGAAGTTCCACAACCGGAGGACCTGGCTGGTCAGAGACGTCGAGTCCAACCCAATCCAACTGACTGGCTGGGCTTTCGGGAGAGAGCGTGAAGGCACCAGTCCTGTGCAAATCGAAAGGCGCCGTCCCCGTTCCATCAGTTATGGATTCTGCAATGACTTCTTCGAAGTTTTTCGGGTCGGCAGATCGCTGCTGTTCATCAGACAGCTTTTCAAACTCTTCCGTTTTGAAGCGGGAAACCTTCAGGGTCAGACCGCTAACGGGGCCAATGTCATTCTTAACGTGAACGGAAAAAGACCGGGACACCTTGTGTACGGGTGGCAAAAAACTACAGGCAAGTGCACCAGCCGAGAGAATGACAACAGACATCGCAATTCGAAACATGAGTAATTTTATGTCCTCCGCGTCGATTGGCGCCCACAGGCGTTCGCATCGGCTTGCGCCGTTTGTTCCGCAAAAATCGCAGTTTCAGCCGCTGAGGCTTGCTTCTGTGCCCAGGTCAACAACACCGCTGATGCGGTGCCCGGATGGAAACAGTCGTGTTGAAAACTAGAGATCCACCCGTCACTCAAACTCCACCCGCTCAAACCCCAGCCCCTGCAGCAGACTTGTCAACGTATTCCGTGCATTTGTGTTCGCGGTCTTCAAAATTCCATCCAGCAATGCCGCCTGCTGCAGCTGATTCTCCGCCTCCTGGCGCACTTGCGTCTCCAGGTTCGGATCCACCGGGACCAGCAACCCCGTCTGCCGCGAATACACTTTGGTTCGCGCATTATCAATGCGCGTCGAAAACACCCGCGCCGACGGAAGCCGCAACACTACCTTCTTCTCCTCCACGGCCACGTCGCCGCTCTTCAGCCCACTGAAGTCCACGCCCGCCACCACCTCGCCGTGCACTACCATCAGCAACCGGTCCCCCACCAGAAAATTCGGCAGGATCGCGTTCTCCTTTTCTCCGCTCACCACCTTATCCATCGTGTACACGACCGTCTCCAGCCGTTGCAGTTGCTGGATCTTATTCACCACCGTGGGCTGGCTCACATCGATCTGCGTGCCGCGCCCCAGCAACCGCCCGGCCCACCCGCTCCAGAACGACGGCGCCGCCTGCCGCGCAATCACCATCAGCCCCAGCACGCCCAGTGCAATGCCGAGCAAGAGCGCCGCCACCGTTCTCCGGCGACTCTCCGCTTCACCCCCGCCCTGTTCCGGACTCAGCATTTCCAACCTCGCAAAAAACTCTCTTCGACGCCCGCAACTCAGCATGAGCCAGAGCCCACACAATCGGACACCGCGTTGTCTGCGCCGATCTGGATAGCGTTCGCGGCGGCGTCCGTACAAAATCTCAGAACGCTGTCAATCAATGCGATTGGTCACCATTTCCCTGCTAGTTTTAAGGCTGCGCCGACCGCAAGTGATGCGAATAGAATGCCAGCGACGAAGTGCAGCCAGCGCTGGAACCAACCGCGAGAGTGGTGAGAGTACAGGGCACCAGTCAGGCTTGCTCGGAAAAAAGCAAAACTGGCCCAGCCACTCAATACCATAGCAATCGCTGCCCCAATTGCCCGGTTGATCTTCATCTCGACATTGTAGAGTAGTGCCGCAAAGAATCTGCTCAGTCGGACCCTGTCGTGGCGCGGGCCAGCGACAAGATTACTCCGGCAAACAGAAGGGTGTCGGCGAAGTAATTGAGCCCCTCGACTTTCACCGCGGTACTCGGATCGGCCAGCGCCCCAATCAAAACAGGCCCGTAGATCAACACGACCAAAAGCAGAAGCCACGCGCCGAGATAGGTGGCCGCCATCCGCGTCTTCCGCGCCGACAGAAAGCAGATCCCCGCCGCGATGAGAAATGCGCCCGTCACATAGTCGATGAACGCGCGCGCCGGAATCCACGTGGGCATCTCTTTTTTAAGTGGAACTCCGGGCAGTCCCAGCGGGTGGAGAAAGTGCTGAACGCCGAAAAAGATCGCGGCGATCGCGATCAGCACGCGGCCCACAGTAATGAGATTCCTCCCCGGCCGCCGCAATCCGCCCAGCGCAATTCCCGCCAGAATCCAACCCCCGCCCCCGAACGACATTTCCCGGATGACAATCGTCCATAAGATTCGGGCGCCGCTGCTGACCGCTCCCGGGAAGTGAATCATCGCCACAAACAGGAACATCATGATCCCAAATAGCAGGCCGGACCAGCGCACCTGAATGTTGGTGGCGATGCTCAAAGCTGCAGCGATCAGCGCAAAGCCCACCAAATACACCCAAAACAAACGTAACGGCATGTACGGCGGCACCAGTTCCATCGGGATCCCACCGGAAAGATGTTCTGCGCCGAAGACCGCCAAGGGGATGGCGAAGCACAAGTTGGTCAGAGCTACGATCCTGTCGAGGCCTCGAGCTTGGGAGATATCGTTTTTTACGGCCAATAGGCCAAGCACAAGCAAGGCGAGGCCGGCCGCGGACATCGAGAAGGTGATGCGGGAGAATTCAAAGAATGCGGCGAGAATCGTTGGTTGCATGCATCTCCCCCAATCGCGAGAGCCTCAAATTCTACGACGATGTTAGGTCCAGCCCGCATTCCTTCTTCTACGAATTAGCATCCCAGTCGAAAACAGGCGGTGCACTCAAGGCGATTACCGCGACTTCCAGATCGCAGTCAAAGCGACCACGGCACGGTAACCCAGTCTTCCCGCCGCCCTCCAGGATCTGTACTACAATCGAGGTGTCTCCCGCGCGGAGGTGATTACCATGCAACCGCAGAGCGAATCCAAGATCGAGCCCAATCCCCAGCAGACCGCAGAGCATCTCGCAGGTATTCATTCTCTGCTGAAGTCTCTCCAGGGCAAAATTGGAGAGCATCCTCTATTGGCCGAGGCCATCCTGAAGGTCGAAATGGCCCTGAACACTCTCGGCGTGAAAACCGGCGCGATGCTATAACGATTTTGGCGGCTCCGCGGCAGGGCAGCGACCAAAGTCTGTCTCTCTGGTTCTGCGATCAAGCCTGGGCGCCCACGTTATAGAAACATGACTCTCCACATTTCTCCCTACAAGCCCTCCGCCCTTGATCCACCTTTCCACGACAAGGTAGCCTACTATCCGTGGCCAAAGAACCACCCGCCGAGCTGCTTTCGATCGAAGGACGCGAAGTCCGCGTAACGAATCCCGACAAGCCTTATTTCTCGCGCGAAACCAAACTCTCCAAACTCGACCTGGTCCGCTACTACCTGTCAGTCGCGCCTGGCGCCCTCGCCGGCATCAGAGATCGTCCACTCGTCCTCAAGCGCTTCGTCAACGGAGCCGAAGGCGAGGCCTTCTATCAGAAGCGCGCCCCCACCGACCATCCTGCATGGCTTCGAACTGTCACTTTGTCATTCCCCTCCGGGCGCACTGCGGAAGAGCTAGTCGTCGATGACGCCCCCGGCCTCGCCTGGATCGTCAACCTGGGCTGCATCGAGCTGCACCCGCACCCCGTGCGCTCCGCCGATCTCAATCACCCCGACGAGTTGCGCATCGATCTCGATCCGGGCCCCGGCGTCCCTTGGTCCGACGTCCGCACCGTCGCCCTCGAAGTGAAATCCTTCCTCGAAGAAATGGGCCTTCGCGGATGGCCCAAGACCAGCGGCTCCCGCGGCATGCACGTGAACGTACGCATTCAACCGCGCTGGACCTTCACCGAAATCCGACGCGCCGCGCTAACCCTGTCGCGTGCGATCGAAAAGCGCGTGCCGGCTCTCGCCAGTTCGAAATGGTGGAAAGAAGAACGGCACGGCGTCTTCCTCGACTACAACCAGAACGCAAAAGACCGCACCACCTGCTCCGCTTACTCCGTGCGCCCCTTACCCGACGCGCGCGTTTCCACCCCGCTTCACTGGCACGAGGTCCCCGACTGCGATCCCGCCGACTTCACCGTGCTCACCCTTCCCAAGCGTTTCGCCGACCAAGGCGACCCACACGCCGACATGGACAGTGATCCGGGCTCGCTCGAAAAATTGCTGGAGCTAGCCGCCCAGGACGAAGCCGCCGGTCTGGGCGATGCCCCCTGGCCTCCACACTTTCGCAAGATGGAAGGCGAAGCTCCCAGAGTCGCTCCGTCGCGTGCCCGGTCCTCCGCCAAAAAGCCCACCGCGAAGAAACCGCGCGAGAAGATGCCGCTCATCGTGGTTGCCAACTCTCCCGACAAACAAGCAGCCCTGGCAGGCCTGGAGCGATGGAAATCGAAGTACGCTGATGTCGCAAAGCTTCTCGCCGTCGACGACGTCCTGGTCGACTCAATGCGCGGCCGGTCCTCCACCTGGACGCGTATCCGCGTCAATCTCCGCCACGTCCCCGAAGACCTCCGTCCCAAGCAAGAAACTCCCGACCCCGACGACGACCCCACCCGCGAATGGCGCGAGCTGCGGGCGTCAAGAAAGAATTCGTGAGCAGTAACAGCGAGGTGCACGGATTAATGGGAAGGGCACGACTTCAGTCGTGCCGAACAACCAGTTGCCCGCAAATGCCATCAGAATTCCACAACGTCGATCCGTAAAATAAACGCAATGGATGCGCATAGTACAGCGTTCGCGCTGGCGTGCGAAAGGGATAAAAAATGCCCAAGAAAGTGGCGAAGAATACGATCTGTCTCTGGTATGACAACGACGCCGAGGCTGCGGCCCGCTTCTACGCCGCAACCTTCCCGGACAGCAGCGTGCTGGCCGTGCACCGCGCCCCTTCCGACTATCCCGGCGGCAAAGCGGGGGACGTACTGACCGTCGATTTCACCGTGGTGGGCATTCCTTGCCTCGGTCTCAATGGCGGTCCCACTTTCAAGCACAGCGAGGCCTTCTCGTTCCAGATCGCGACCGACAATCAGGAAGAAACGGATCGCTACTGGAACGCCATCGTCGGCAACGGCGGGCAGGAAAGCCAGTGCGGCTGGTGCAAGGATAAATGGGGCATCTCGTGGCAGATCACGCCACGGGCTTTGACCGAAGCCCTCGCGACCGGTGGCGACGTGGCCAAACGTGCTTTCCAGGCGATGATGCCGATGAAGAAGATTGATGTGGCGGCCATCGAAGCGGCGATGCGCGGCTGACGGGCGCCGGATCCTTAATGGCACCGTATGGCGCGTCCATGAGTGAAACCGCCGATGACACCAAAAACGGCAGTCAGCCTCAGAGGGAAGAGTTTTTGGTTCACAGCGGCTTCCGCCGATGGGTTGCTTTGAATTCTCAAGGAGAATCACTGCATCCCTCAAGCACTAACGCGCGACCCCGCTGGCATGATCGGCACGACCGAAGTCGTGTCCCTTCATTTCAAAGATTGAAGCGACTCTGTGAGAGACTGCGGCGAGGTTCAACCGCCTAGTCGGCGGGCTCGCAGGGAATGGACTCTTCTTCGTCTTCCTGGGTGCGCTCCTGCAGGAGGCGATCGAGTTCGGCGCGGGTCTGATCGATCATGCTGGCGGCAAAGCTCTTGGCCACCCGTTGCCGCTCCGGGGACAAATCCCGGACTCGCAGGGAAAGCAGCGAAGCGTCTTCTTCCAGCCAGCGCAGGGTGCGTTGCACGCGGGCAATCTTCACGTCGTAGGCGAACGTAGCCACGGGGTACTCCTGGGAGTGGTCTCTCCATAGCATGAAGAGCCGGGTCGAACGCGGCAAGTCCTTAGCTTGGTGCCTGGTTTCGGGGGCTCAGTACAAAGACCTTTACCACAGAGGACACAGAGGGGCACAGGGGAGCAAATGAAGTCCTCTGTATTCTCCGTGGTGAGAGTTTGAAAATTAAAGAGGAGGATTGGTGACGGATTCGAGCCGCTTCATAATCCATTTTTCGAGCTGCTCGCGCGAGATTTCGGGCAGGTCCTGGAACCGAATACCGGCCCGGCCCAGGCCATCGGCCCACGCGACCTCACATTTCGGGTCCAAGGAGACTTTCGTGCCGGGCAACGTGAACTGAATCCTTCCCGTCGCGTTCTTGGCTAACGTTCCGTCGAAGTGAATGGCCATCCCGCCCTCGCTGAGGTTGGTGGCGGTGGCTTTGAGTTCTTCGCCTTGCTTAAATGAAATCTTTACGGGCATCTCAAGGGGGCAGCGGAAATAGCGGCGCTTCTCGCGGACCATGAAGCTCATGGCGGTGTTGAAGCAGCGCAGGGTTCCGGCCGTGGTGATGGGCTTCTGCAAAACGAAGTTTGCGCCCATCTCGAACGCCTGTTGCGTGGTGGTTTTGCCGTTGAGGATGGCGAAGGACACCGAGGTCTTGTTGCTGGCGTTCTGGCGCAGGCTGCGCAGCACATCGACGCCGCCCTGCAGATCATCGCAATCGACAATGACCGCGTCGAATTTGGAAGACGTAAGGATCTCAGCCCCGGAGCGCGCCGCCGCGGAGACTTCCACTTCAATCGACAGTTTTTCCAGTGTCGGCCGAAGCACGCGAACAACTTCAGCGTCGCGACAGACTAAAAGCGACTCCAGATTCATGAAATCTACTCTAGTCTCCGTGGGCTGGCGGTAAAAGACACGAAGGTAATTGGCACGGGCATGGCCGTAAGTGCGGATGGATATGACCTTTTGAGGAGCCCTCCTCGCAGCCAAAATCAACAGCGTCTACCACAGAGGCCACGGAGGAACACAAAGGGATTGATTGTCCCTCGGTGTTCCTCTGCGTCCTCTGTGGTAACGGAACTTGCGCAAATTTTAGTGGCCACTTGGACCCGAGAAGCATGAAACTGGTGCCTCATGCGCCAACGAGTTTACTTATCGCTTGGATCAAATAGCGGCGACCGCGCGGGAAACATGCACGCAGCGATCAAGCAGCTTTCCCAAATCGGGGAAGTAGTAGCCGTTTCGCCTTTTTATGAAACCGAGCCGGTGGAATTCACAGCTCAACCGTGGTTCCTGAACTGCGTGGTATCGCTCGAGACGGCTAAGCGCCCGGATCAAGTTCTGCAGAGCGCCTTGGCGATCGAACAAGGAATGGGTCGGAGGCGCACGCGGGCCAAAGGTCCCCGCAACATCGATATTGACGTTCTTCTGTATGGCGACCAGATCGTGGAGGAGAAGGGCCTGCACATTCCGCATCCTGGGCTTGCGGTGCGGAGATTCGTGCTGGAACCTCTGGCGGAGATTGCACCTGATGCACGGCACCCGATCCTGAAGAAGACGGCGCGTGAGTTGCGCGACGCTCTGCCGGCCGGGCAGATCGTCCGCAGGACGACGCGCGATCCGAAAGATTAAGGGGTGATGATGCGGCTAGCAGACTGGCCAGGCGCTGCGAGCGAAGAGTCTCTTTCGGGGAACTGCGCTTTCAGGAAGTCCACGAATGCCCTGGATTTCGGTCGGCCGCTGGTTCGGCTGTAGCCCATGCGGACCAGGAAAACCAGCGCCTGCAGGACCTCAGAATCACGGAGACGGGAGTAGCCGGTGTGCTTCTGCTCGGCTTCGCGGTACTCCTTGACCATATTCTGCAGCTCAGCGCTTACGGCCTGTTGCGCGAGGCTCTGGGCGGGCTCGTCGTAATGCAGGCCCGAACTGACGAGCCGCTCGTAGCTGCGTGCCAGCGTCGATACGCCGGCGATCACGTCCCGGTCGGTGAGGGATCGATCCTTGTCCGCGGCGCGGGCCAGCGCAAAGCTCAGTCCCATGATCAGGTGCTCATGTTCGTAAAGGAACTGGTCGCCGAGTTCGACCTGCAGGAAGACGGCGGCGGGGTCGAGGTTTTCTCCGTGGCTTGCCTTTTCGTGCTCGCGCGCCTGCTGCAGGTAAGGGCAATCGCTGGGACAGTCGAGGGTGACCTCGCGCTGCTCGCCACAACACTGCGGGCAGATGCGGCCGTGGACCGCGGGGCAGAAGCGCTTTTCCTTACGGGTTTCGCAGATGGCGCAGCTCAAAATTTGCTCCCTTGCCATCATTATTGCATTGAGGCAGCGGCACGGAAGCGGTTGTGCAGAGGGTGATGGTCGTTCCGCCAAACCTGCTTGGCTGGTGCCTTTGCGAAGGCCGGGATCGGCAAATAGGCAATTTTTGTGCCCTTTTGGACACCTCTAGCGCGAAAAACCGCATAAAACGTGGGGAAAACGCTGTTTTTCCACAGGACGAGTGGTATAAGATGGCGCACATCGCAACAAATCAAGCAGTTCCATTGAGGAGGATTCATGGCTTCAGGTATGACCAAGACACAACTGGTGCGTCACCTGGCCGAGAAGCTCGAGACGCCGAACAAGACCGCAGCGGCGTTTTTGGAGCATCTCGCCGACACCGCCGTAAAAGAGACCAAGAAAAACGGGATTTTCGTAGTGCCCGGACTGGGCCGCCTGAAGAAGGTGCATCGCAAAGCGCGCGTGGGACGGAATCCGCAGACTGGCGAACCGATCCAGATCAAGGCCAAGACCACCGCAAAGTTCTATCTGGCAAAGGCCGCGAAGGACGCGATCGCACCGAAGAAGTAGTTTTTTCCCTACACAAGATTGCATGAAGAGGCCGGCTGCGAAGCCGGCCTTTTTCATTCGAGTGTGTGCGCCGCGGAAGAGTGGACGCGGCGGCTGAAGCCGCTACTTTGCGTATTGATTTTTTATGACTTCCCCGCCTTTCATTACGAACTTCACCTGCTCGAGCGTAGTTACATCTTTCAGCGGGTCGCCGTCGACGGCGATGATGTCGGCCCACTTGCCAGGCTCGATCGTGCCCACCTTGGCGGACCAGCCAAGCAGGTCTGACGCGTTGATGGTGGCCGTCTGAATTGCCTGCAGGGGCGTCATGCCCAGGCGGACGTAGACGGCAAACTCGTGGGCGTTGAGGCCGTGGGGATAGACGGCAGCGTCGGTTCCGAACGCGACTTTTAGTCCGGCCGCGAATGCCTTCTTCAGATTGTTCTGGCCGACCGCTGAAACCGACTGCATTTTGCGGACGACGAATTCCGGTGCGTTGCGCTTGCTGAGATTCTCGCGATTCCAATCCATCAGGTAAAGCGTCGGGACTATGTAGGTGCCGTTCTTCTTGAGGGTTGCGATGGAATTGTCGTCCATCAGGTGGCCGTGCTCGATGGAATCGACTCCAGCGTCGGAGGCCCAACTGACGCCTTCGGCTCCGTGCGCGTGGGCGGCGACTTTGCGGCCCAACCGGTGGGCTTCTTCGACGATGGCCTTCATCTCTTCGCGGGTGTATTGCGACGCGTTCGGATCGTCGCCCTTCGACATGACGCCGCCGGTGGCGCAGATCTTGATCAGGTCGGCGCCGTACTTGATGTTTTCGCGCACCTTGTGGCGCACGGCGTCGACACCGTCGGCCACGCCCAGCGCGCTCCAGTGATACTCCGGAGCCAGCATGTTTTCATCGCAGTGACCGCCGGTGATCCCCATGGCCGGCCCGCTGACCAGCATGCGCGGGCCGGGCACGTCGCCGTCGTTGATGGCATCCCGCAGCGCAACGTCGGCGTAGCCGCCGGCGCCGACGTTGCGGACGGTGGTGAATCCAGCCTCGAGCGTGACGCGCGCGTTGCGCGCGCCTTTCAATGCTTCTCGGGGAATCGAGATGCCCAGCGATTCATATCCCAGGTCTTTCGGATCGAATGTCAGATGGGTATGGGAGTCGATCAGGCCGGGGAGAACGGTGGCGTTGGGGAGATCGATGGTCTGAGTGTTGGGGTCGGCCTTGGCGCTGGCGGCTGCGCCGATGCTCACAATCTTGTCGCCCTCGATGACGATGGCCTGGTTGGTTAGCAGGTTGCCGGTTTTCACGTCGAGAACGCGGCCGGCGCGTAGGACGACACGACGAGGAGCAGGCGCGGGAGCGGTCTGCGCGATGCCTGGAATCGTGGCGCACGCCAGGGCAAGCATCGGGAGGAAGATGGCGAACTTCAGAGACGAAGCGGACTTGAATGGGAGCGACATGCGTTGGGGAACCTCGGGAAAATTTGTGAGCCGCAGCATAATGGAAATGGGCCCACGAGCGCTAACTTTAAAGACGTCGTCGAATCACACCGCCCAGTCCCCAGGTCTTGCCGGCTTCGGCGGAGAAGAAGATCAGAAACAGAAGGAAAAGGGGAATGGTGTCGAGTTCAGCCAAAGTAGCGCCACAGGGCGACTCTGTGGCCAACCGCCCACCATGAAGGAAGGGCCAGGTTCAATATGAACAGTGCGCCCAGGATCGAACTTACGCGGACAAACAGGCCGGCGATCAGGGAGAGTGCGATCCACAATCCGAAGACTCTAACCATGTATCCGAAGAAGACGGCGTGCGGGAAGACTATGTGGTCGAGAAACGGGCGATAGAAGGAAACCGCCTCCGTCTGAATGTAGCCCTGAAGATAGTGCTGGAAGTCGGCGTGCGCGAAGACTGGACTTGCCACTTTGTACTCGCCGAACAATAGGAAAAGAATGCCCGTCGCGATGCGGGTGAGCGCGATGGTTTTCTGGGCAAAAGATGGTTCAGGCATGAATGAGTCAGGAAGTGCAAAGAAACGACGGGCGAGGGCGCCCGTCGCTACATCGACGAAAACCTGGCTGACAACTTAAAGAGGCTCGTGTGGTGGTGCGCAAGGCAGCTCTCCACTTTAGCCGCCGGGACCGTCATTGCTGACGTACTGTTCGAGCGAGTCCAGTTCCCGGGTCAGGCCGTCGATCCGCCATTCCAGCAGGTTCCGGATGGAGAGAATGCCGAGCAGTTTGCCATCGTTGTTGACCACGGGAAGATGGCGGAAGTGGCGCTCGACCATGGTGGCCATGGCCTCGCCCGGACCGGTCTGTTCGGTCGCCATCTCGACCGGAGTGGTCATCAATTCGCGGACAGGGGTGGACTGCGGGTCACGACCAGCCAGCGAGAATTTTCGAAGAACGTCGCGCTCGGTGAAAATTCCGGCCACGCGGCCTTCCTGGTCGACGACGCCGACCGCGCCGACGTGGTAGTCGAGCATTTTGTGGATGGCGTCGGCTACCGTCGCGTCGACCGAAACGGCGGCGGCTTCCGGATCGCAGAGCTGCAACACATTCATAAGGACCTCCGCACCGAGCGTGGCGTTGAAGATTGGGAAATTATGAACCTCGGATTGGTGATGTCAAGAGAATCTGTCGAGAGCGGAGACATTTTGAGGAAGCATCGCTCTGTTTTCGGTAAACCTTGAGCGGTCCCTGGTTGCGCCCGCTACAATTCTGCCCCGAGCGACGGTTCCAAGCATAAGATCGGGTCGCGGCGTAAGAGGGTCGTTCCCGCACTCCTTATCAAAGGACCCCATCCCAACAGAGCAGAAAAGCAAACGGAGCCTTGCGATGGATGGCATGAACGCGGCAGATGCAGCTCTGGTAACGCTCCGCGGCGAGCTGATGGATATTGCCCTCGGAGCGATTTTCTTGTTCATTGGAGCGACCGCCTGCGCGATCGCCGCGATCCGATGGCGTAGCGGCGTTCGCATCCTGATATGGTGGGGAATCTTGAGCGGGATGTACGGCCTGCAAATCCTGGTGCAGACTCCCGCGATGGTGGCCGTTCTGCCGCACGCCTCCCAAAAGGTCACACCCTATGTGAGTACGGCAGTCATGTACCTGCTGCTGGTATCCGGTTTGTTCGCATGGCGGGAGCTGTGCCTCGGCAAACTCAGGCTCCTTACCGAGCTGGAAATCGTTGCGGGGCTCGCGATTGCTGTAGCCGGCATTGCCACTTTTGTCCTTGGTGGCTCAGCTGACAAATGGATGATCTACAACCACCTGCTTGTTGTCTTTGCCATGCTCGTCCTCTCCACGGTTGTACTAGTTCCACGGTTCTCCAAGTTCCTCGTTATACCCAATCACCGCATCTTCACCGCCGCGACCCTTATTTTTGCCGCCGAGGTTCTGTACACCAACCTGTCGAGCCTGTTGCCCTATCGCGTCCTGCCAATGGTGGCTTCGTTAGGTTTTGCAGCTCTGCTGTTTTCGCTGGGGTACGTAGCTCTGGAGATACTGTTTACGAACGAGCGCCGCCTGCTTTCCATCGAGACGGAACTGGAGACGGCCCGGCAGATACAGTCTTCCATTCTCCCGGCGAGCGTTCCGGAACTAGAGCACCTTCGCATCTCCGCGGCTTACCACCCCATGACCGCCGTTGCGGGCGACTTCTACCAATTCGTCCAGTCCGATAGCAACCATCTGGGCATCCTGGTGGCAGACGTCTCGGGACATGGCATCCCGGCGGCGCTGATCTCTTCCATGATCAAAGTGGCCATGCAGTCGGTAACTGTCCATGCCGATGATCCAGCGCAAGTGCTTGGCGGCTTGAATCGCATCCTGGCCAGTGAGGCGCAGGGCCAGTTTGCGTCGGCGGCTTATGTCTGGATCGACACTGAGAACCGCAACGCACTCTACTCGGCTGCGGGACATCCGCCGCTATTGTGCTGGCGGAATACCAGGGGCGAAATGCAGCGCATCGAAAGCAACGGGCTGTTATTCGGAGTCGGACCTGACTCCGAGTATCCGGTGTGCCGAGTGCCGCTGGAACCATCCGATCGCTTCCTGCTCTATACCGACGGCGTGACCGAAACGGAGAACGCTGCGGGGGAGGCGTTTGGGGACCGGCAACTGGAACAGGTCGTGCGCAACAATCAATTGCGGCCCGCCGCCGAGTTCTCGCATCAAGTGCTCACCGAACTCCAGAGATGGCGCTCCGCCGCAGTCAAACAGCAGGACGACATTACGCTGATCGTCGTCGATGTTCTTTAGAGCTTCGAGCAGGCCGCGTTCGCGGTTCGTCGCTGAATTGTCGCAATGGCAATCATCTCCTATCGACAAGTTCCGGCATCCCTTCAATTCTTGAGTTTCTGCCGCTCGCAGGCCTCCACGGTTTTCGCTGGGTCGACGGCGTCATCGTCGACTTGCAGGTGGATAATTTTTCCTGATTTGTCGATGAGGAAGGTGGCCCGCCTCGCCGTTTCCATGGCCACGCCCTGGATGTCAATTTTCTGGGTCAATCCATACTGGCTGGTCACCGGGCCGCCCCAGTCGCCGAGGATCGGGAAGCTGATTCCGTTTTGTTGAGCGAAGGCAAAGTTTGAAAACGGACTGTCCATGCTCACACCCAGAACCTGGGTGTCGGCGCCCTCCAACTTAGTGAGATCCTGCTGGAGAGCTTTCATTTCCCGGGTTCAACCACCGGTAAAGGCGAAGACGAAGAACGCCAGCGCGACGTTCTTCTTCCCTTTGTAGTCGTGCAGCGAAATTTTCTTCAGCTCCTTGCCGTCGAAGGCAAGCAGCGTAAAGTCGGGAGCGGCGTCACCCACCTTCAGCTTCATGGGTGCAGGTTCTTTCTGTGCCTTGTCTCGGGGTTTTTGTTGAGCCTGCAAAAGAAACGGCAACGACGAAACCAAAACAATATTCAGAAGCCCGATACCCACGAGATGCTTCCAGCCTCGTTGCATGACGAACTCCTCCATGGCGATCAGTTTACCGCGTTCCATTCAAAAGTGGCGGGGCCGGAACCGAAAGCATCCTAATGCCCGGCGCGAGGGCGTGCCGCGCGGCAACACAGCATAGAAGCAATTCGGCTATCCCCGTCCAGCCAGAAACAAACCGTATTTCAATGGGCGCAGAGGATCTGTTTGTGAACGCTATGCTGCTTTCTCTGATGGGAATTTATTCGTTGAGGGCGAAGTAATCCGTGAAGCTGTTTCGACTTTAATCGTTCAGTTGCTCAATGGGCTGGACTTACAACCCCTTCCGAGTCTTACGCACTTCCGCCAGGCCCTTCCAGTCCTCAATATCCTGATCGGGCTTCTCGCGGCGATATTTCGCGTAGAGCGCAATGCCCTGGGGATCTTCGAGAATCTCCACGCGCACGCCTTTGTCTCGAATCATTTGCTCGTTGCCCGAGGCATTGGTGACGTCGCCGACGACCACCCTGTCGAACTGGCGCATGTAGATCAGGGTCGCGCAAACGTCGCAGGGACTGAGGGTCGTGAAAATCGTGGTCTGACTGAAATCCTGGCGTCCGGCGTCGCGAATGGCGGAAGTTTCGCCATGATTGTACGGGTGGTTTTCCTGCACGAGTGTGTTGTGGCCTTTGCCAAGAATCTGACGGGTCTGGTTGCTGATGACGACGCCGCCGATCGGGCATCCTCCTTCTTCGTATCCTTTTTGGGCCAGCAGGACGGCGAGGCGGATAAAATCCGCATCGGTCAGCTTCTTGAAAAACCCGTTCGCAGCAACAGAGGACAGGCTACTGGTCGGAAGATGGGCAATCACATTGAGCACCTCTTCGGTGACAGGCGTGTCTTCGGTGAAGAAAGGCTTGGTCATTCGCTTATCCTCAGGACGGACCCACTGCCCATCGGCTAGTGCATCTCGTTCTTAAACACTTTCCCGTCTTTCATCACGAATTGCACGCGGCCGAGTTCTTCGATGTTTTGCAGGGGGTCGCCCGCGATGGCGATCAGGTCGGCGTAGGCGCCAGGGGCGAGCACTCCGATCTGGCCGGTCATGTCGAGCATGTCGGCGGCGCGCGAAGTGGCGCTGTGGATGACGTCCATCGGGCTCATGCCGAGCTTGGTCATCTGGGGGAATTCCTGGGCGATGGGTTGGGTCCACGGAATGCCGCCGATGTCGGTGCCGAAGACGATCTTGACTCCGGCTTTCATGGCTTTTTTGAAACTCTCTCCGTGAACGGAGGCGCGGAGACGGTCGCGCTTGCCCGCATCGGTGTCGGCGGGCGCCCAGTCGGTGTAGTAAACCGCGATGGTAGGGCAATACCATGTGCCTTGCTTCACCATCTGGGCAATCTGTGCATCGCTGATCTGGAGTCCGTGTTCGATGGAGTCGCAGCCGCCGTCGAGGGCGCGCTGCAATCCGATACCGCTGTAGGCGTGGCAGGCGACTTTCCGGCCCCAGCCGTGGGCTTCGTCGACGATGGCCTTGAGCTCGTCGAGCGTGAGCGTGGGTTGAGAGACGAGCTCGCCGTTCTTGCCAACCCAGGAACGGTGCGTCATGTAAACCTTGATCCAGTCGGCGCCGTGATCAAGTTGCTCGCGCGCGGCCTTGCGCGCTTCGACGGGCCCGTCAATAATCTGCGCGCCCTTCGGCATGGTGAGTTCCGGCGCGTAGCCTTCCAGGTTGTAGCCTCCGGTGGTGGAGATCGCGCGCGTGGCAACGAACAAACGCGGGCCGGGGATGTATCCGCCCTCGATGGCCTGCTTGATGCCGACATCGCCGTAACCCGCGCCTTCGGTTTCAACATCACGAAGCGTGGTGAAGCCCTGTTCGAGCGCGCGGCGTACAGAAACGGTGGCGCGCGCGGCCCGGAGAGACGCGGGGTACTTCAGGATGTTCACGTCGTAGCCGCCTTCGGCCGGATCTTCTCCCTGCAGGAAGATGTGGGTGTGGGAATCGATGAGGCCGGGCAGCACGGTCGCTTTGGAGAGATCGACTACGGTCGCGTCGGGCGGGACCTTGGCGGTGGCGGCGTCGCCGACGCTTTCGATGCGATTGCCGCGGATAACGATCACCTGGTTGCGGCGCGGGCTGTCGGATTTGCCGTCGATGAGTGTGCCGGCGCGGATGACAATGACAGTGTTCGGGGCTTTTTCCTGAGCGGACGCGAATAGGGATGCGATCGTGATGCAGGCAATCGTGAAGGAGGCTCTCATCGTGGGCAATCTCCCGGGAGGGGATTGTACGACGGGCGGCGGAAGCACGCGAAAAATTCTAGGAGCGTCAGACGTCGGGGAAGCAAACGCAGGGGTCCCCTTCGACTCCGCTCAGGGCAAACTCGCGACCGCGTTCGGCTGGCGGCTCACTTCGCTCGGGATGACAGAATTAGAGGGACGCTTCATTTCGCTTACTCGTTCACGTAGGCGTCGGCTTCGATTTCTACCAGCATCTTGGGATCGATCAGCGCTGTGACTTGCACCATCGTGGCAACGGGGCGGACGTCGCGAAAGAATTCTCCGTGGGCGCGGCCGATCTTTCTCCCAGTCGGCGATGTTGGTGACGAACATGCGCGTGCGCACAACGTCTTTCATGCTGGCGCCGGCTTCTTTCAGGGCCTTCTGGATATTGTTGAGTGTTTGCACGGCCTGCGCGTAGGGGTCACCGGCGCCGACCACTTTCCCATCGGCGTCGGTGGCGGTGGTGCCCGCCACGTGCACGTAAGGTCCGATTCGAACTGCCCTACAGTAACCAACCACCGGTTCCCAGGGAGTACCGCTGGAAATGCTTTTGCGCGCGCTGGGCAAGAGGAAATTCCTCCTTGCCAATGATTTTACTGGAAGCATTGACATTCAATGGGCGCGCTATTAGCAGTCGGGAAAGGTGAGTGCCAAGAAAAGCCTGTACAACTCAAGTTTTGCTTGCGTGTTTCTAAATAGGAGTAATCGGTTTTTTAACTGGCTTACAAAAGTCACTTGCGCTCGAAAGTGAAGTCGGTTAATTAGTCAGTCAAACGCGCGCACACCGCGGAGTTGGGGGGCCCAATGAACGTGATACCGGAAACGCACCCGTTGCGGGAGTTTTTTACGGACCTGGTGGGACGTCATTATGCGGAGGAAATCGGTATTCGTGATCCGCAAGTGATTGCCTACGTCTCGCAACTGCTCACTGAATTCTGCGACGCGGAACAACTCTTCAAGATCCGCAACGCCGGCAACCGCCCGATCAATGACGTGGGCGAGATGCTGCTGGAATCCGATCCGGTCTACGGGCCTGCGCCTTCCTTTGATCGTGAACGGCAGGTGCGCAAGCACATTGGCGACTTCACCTTATTTTTCGCCGGGATGTTTCCGGAGAGCGTGAACCGGTACCGCCTGCGCCGCCAGCGGCTGGAAAACCTGATCGATTGGATGAAGGCGGGGAAGGAAAGCTATTACATCGTGTCGAAGTTCGAGCACTTTGAGTACGCGAAAGTGGCGCCGCTGTTCGCGAATCTGGCTCGGAATTTTGAAGAGTGCGTGTACGGGCTGAACCGGGTGAAGAATGAGCTGGCGGAACGGCAGCATCCGATTATGCGGACGGCGCAGGAGTTTTTGATGTAGGAGGATTCGCGTGTTGGGTTTTAGGTTTTAGGTGTTTGTGGTCAGAGGTCAGCTTTAGATTCTGTTTGGCGTTGGTAACTTCGCCTCTTCGACAATCCTCTTTTCATTCCCTGCGATAGAAACTCAGAGCTGCGTCTCCTTGCACCAGCGTCCGATATTTCTTTAAAACACTCGCGGCTTCGATTGGCTGAAATGTTTTTGTGTGCTCAGCGATCACGATTGTTGTCGGCTTCAGCAGAGTCGAATCGCCGATGAATTCCAGCGTATCGCCATACTCGTGTTCCAGGCGATAGGGTGGATCAAGGAAGACGTAATCCAGAAGCATGCCTTGCGCTTGCCACCGGCGCAGCGTCTTCCCCACGTCGCCTTGAACCAGTTCGAATCCGGCCGTGATTTGCAGGGCGTTCAGGTTGTCCTGGATCAGTTTGGCGGCCGGGCGCGCGGATTCCACGAATAAAACCTTATCGGCCCCGCGGCTCAGGGCCTCGATTCCGACGGCCCCGGTGCCTGCGAACAGATCGGCCCATACTGAGCCCTCGAGCGCCGCGGGATTGCCAGCGGTCAGTACGTTGAAGAGCGTCTCGCGGAGGCGGTCGGCGGTGGGGCGCAGGTCGAGGCCGGGCAACGACCGGAGGGGACGGCTGCGGTATTGGCCGGCGATCACTCTCAGAGTGCTGGTCCTTCGGTTACGGTGAAAACGCACCGCAAACCTGCCGAATCGAATCTAACTATATAGAATGGAATAGAGCAGATGGAGTCACGGCTTTGAGAAATTGGTCCATCCCGATCGGCAAACTGTTTGGCGTGGAAATCCGCGTTCATTTGACGTTCGTGTTTCTGCTTGGCTTCATATGGATGGCGGAATCGTCGATGAAGAGCAACGGCACGCCCGCGCGCGTGATCGGACTGGTTGGCATCATTTTCGGGGCAGTCGTACTTCACGAACTGGGGCATGCGCTGGTGGCGGTCCGCCAAGGTATGCATGCGAAGGCGATCATCCTGTTGCCGATTGGCGGGATCACGCTCCTGGAAGACTCTCCTTCCGCAGCTTCTACCGGTCAAGCCACCTGGAAGAGAGATATCTGGATAGCGCTCGCGGGGCCGCTGGTGAACATTGTGCTGGCGTTGATCGCGGGCGCGGTGGTGCTCGCCAAATTTCCGGACGCGCATCTGTGGACCAAACCGCTGGTTCATTCCAATCATCTGCTGCGCAGCCTGGTGTGGACAAATCTCTACCTTGGCCTGTTCAACCTGCTGCCTGCGTATCCCATGGATGGCGGCCACGTGCTGCGGGCGTTGTTCTCGCGGAGGATGGATAGGGTTTCCGCGACCCGCCGGGCGGTCTCGATCGCGCACGCGCTGGCCATGCTGGTCATCGTGCTGGGCATGCTGCTGCTGTTTCAGGGCGGATATCCGGATAGCTACCTGGTGGTGACCCTGGGATTTTTCCTGTTGATCGGGGCCCAGGTGGAAGAACGCTCGGCGGTGTTCCAGAAAGTGCTTGAGACTGTGCATCTGGAAGACGTCATGCTCACCGATTTTGCCACGCTATCGCCCGCCGACACCCTGGAAGATGCGCTCGAGAAAGCGGTGCACACGCTGCAGGATGATTTTCCGGTGGTTCGTGGCGGAGACATGGTGGGGGTCATTTCAAAGGCCAACATCCTGGATGCGCTGCGCATGGAAGGCAACGGCTACGTGCAGTCGGTGATGAACCGGATTTTCGAAGTATCGTCGCGGCAGGAGTCGCTGGCGTCCGCCTTCCGCAAGCTGAATTCGCGGAACCTCAGCATTATCCCGGTGGTGGAAGATCAGCGCCTGGTGGGGATTATCACGCTGCAGAACCTGATGCACTCCATGTCGCTGCTGGCCGAGAGCCGCAAGCTTCGCAAGGAAGCGTTGAACTCCTGAGTTCTGGTCGTGGTCGCAGCTCAGCTTTTGCTAGTACGAATCCGCGGAAGTTTTCCACCACAGAGGACACAGGGAACACAGAGGGATTCATATGTGCGCTGTGCCCTCAGTGTCCTCAGTGGTAAACGATTTTGATTTCGGATAGACCCAGTGCATTCTTGCGGATCTCCGCGCATCCTTCACGACCTTTGCGGCTTAGGCTTTTTGCCGAAGAATCTTAAAACGCAGATGGCGCAGGGAAGCCCGCGGAGATCGCTGAGAATGACATTAGCGCAATTTGATCCGTCGTTAGCTTACTTTCACCACGCCAGCGCTTAGATCGTAGACTCCAGCTTCAACCTTCAGCTTGCCAGCCTTGATCGCGTCGCGGATGACGGGCGAAGACGTGCGCAGCAACTCGGCCTGAACCTTCGCATTCGCTTCGATGGCCTTGTCGAGGTCGCCGCCCGACTGATCGACTGCGGGTCTTAGGTGCGGGTACAGGGAGCTGATTTGTCCAGGCACGGCGTCGGCCTTCATGGCCGCTTTCACCGCGCCGCAACTCGAGTGACCCAGCACGAGAAGAGCCTTCACGCCCAGCACAGCCACTCCATATTCGAGGCTGCCGATGATTTCCGGAGTGACCAGATTTCCGGCAACACGCGTGACGAAGATGTGGCCGATGGTCTGATCAAAAACGAGTTCAACGGGCACGCGGGAGTCCGCGCACGCGAGCACGGCGGCGAAGGGCTCCTGCTTATCGACGGTCCGCTCTTTCAGGATGGTCAGGTCGTGTTCGATCGAGGTCAGTTTATTTGCAGCGAAGCGCTGGTTCCCGACGAGCAATTCGTGCATGGCGGCATCAGGGGTGAGATTGGTTTGGGCGTGAAGAGTTGCTGGAGAGTACAAACCAAGTCCAGTCGACGCCGCGACGCCCGCCGCCGCACCGGATAGAACTCTGTAAAGGAATTGCCTTCTGCCCACCGCTGCGAAGCGCAGGTGTGATCTGTCATTTTGTGTGACCTCTGGATGAGGATGGGGGCCGGGGAGTCATCATAGATGATTTGTGGTGGATGCATTTGAAATTCACAAACTTGAGGGCAGGTCGGAGGGTAGTGGAACCCCAAAAGCGCGAAACGTGGGACACCCAAATTTCTGGTTACTTGACGAAAACTGGCTCTTCAAAAACTAAAACAGACGAATGGCTTTTGCCTGTTCGATAGCCGGAATTTTTCGGAGGGCTTTGAGAACCTCATCGGTCACGCGGCCATCGATATGGACTACGGCTACTGCGTTCCGGGGTTCGCGCTTCTTTTCCGTGCCACCGTTACCGGATTGGCGGCCGAGCGAGAAGTCGGCAATGTTGATTTTGTGCTCGCCCAGAATCGTGCCTACTTTACCGATCACGCCGGGCACGTCGCGGTTGCGCAGGTAAATCAGGTTGCGCTCGAGCGGGGCTTCCACGTCGATGTCGTCGACCGAGAGCAGGCGAGGGGCGTGGCCGTGCAGGACGGCGCCTTTCACGCGATGCTCCTGGCCCGCCGTTTTCAGCAGAACGGAGAGCACGCTGCCCGATCCGCCGGTGGAGCTTTTCGCTTTGTGCTGCTCGTGAACGCGCAGACCGCGCGAGTCCGCGATGGTGGCGGCATTCACGAGGTTGGCCTTTTCGTCCAGCATCTGGTTCAGGACGCCCTTGATGGCTGCGTTCCGGATCAATTCGGTTTTCCATTCCGCGATGTGGCCGCTGTAGCGGAGCGAGATTTCTTCCAGCATCCCGTCGCTGACCTGGGCAAGGAACGAACCCAGACGCTCAGCCAGCACGACGTAAGGCTGCATCTCGGCATACTCTTCGTGCGACACCGAAGGCACGTTGACCGCGTTCTGGATCACGCCGCTCTTCAGATATTCCTTGACCTGCTGCGCGACTTGCACGCCCACTGCCTCTTGCGCTTCCTGCGTCGAACCGCCGATGTGCGGGGTGAGGATGACGTTGTCCAAGGCAGTGAGCGGGGAGTTCCTCAGCGGCTCCTCCTGGAAAACATCGAGCGCAGCGCCGCCGACTTGTCCTTGTTTGAGCGCATGGGCGAGCGCAGCTTCGTTGATCAGTTCGCCGCGCGCACAGTTCACGATGCGCACGCCTTTTTTCATGGTCTTGATCGAGTCGGCGTTGATCATGCCGGTGGTCTGCGGAGTGAGGCCGACGTGCAGCGTGATGTAGTCGGCTGCGGCATAGACGTCATCGAGCTTGCCCATGCGGATGCCTTGCTCTTTGGCCACGCTGGCGGAGACGAATGGATCGTGCCCGACGATTTCCATGCCGAAGGCCTTGGCCCGGCGGGCGACTTCCATGCCGATCTTGCCGAGACCGATCACGCCCAGCGTTTTGCCGCGAAGTTCGGTGCCCTGCAGGGACTTTTTCTCCCACTTGCCGGCGTGCATCAGGCCATCGGCGCGCGGGATGAAACGCGCCATGCCGAGCATCATTCCCAGCGTGAGTTCGGCGACGGCCACGGCATTGGCGCCGGGAGTGTTCATGACCGCGATGCCTTTGCGGGTGGCGGCGTCGAGGTCGACGTTATCGACGCCCACTCCGGCGCGGCCGATCACGCGAAGTTTGGGCGCGTGTTCCAGCAGTGCGCTGTCGACCTGCACCGCGGAACGCACAATGAGCGCGTCGGCGGATTCGAGGTGCGTCGTCAGCTTGCCTTCAATCTGATCGGGAGTCACCAGCGTCCAGCGCGGCTCCTGCAACAGGGCCATGGCAGAGGCTGAGATTTTTTCGGCAACTACAATCTTCATTTGGTTTCAGGGTCCTGGGGAAATTGAAATCCTAGCAGAGTTGGGAACATCAGTCTGTGAGCACCGAGGACTTAGACTTACGAAGAACTCGGGCCACGAATCGAACGGTCAATCAACCATTGATTCGTGGCCGTTGTTTGACAGCCGTTTCTCAGCTATTGATGTTTCGCTCCGCCCAGCACCTCTTCCGGATTCTTTTGCGTCTGGGTGTATCCAGCCGGAGGAGCAAACAAAGCAGCATCTAGAGAATCGTTCGAATAGTTGGTGACTTCGGTCTGCATGTCCATCAGCGAGCCGGGAGTGCTCGCAGGATTCGGGTTCGCAGACTGCTTCTCCTGCTCCTGCTGCTGTTGCTGCTCTTTCTTCTTCTTGAACATTCCACCTAGCCCTTTCATGACTGCTCCGCTGGCCGTGGTGGGAATGGAATTGTCGTCGTGCGTTTGCGGTGGCGGAGGTGGCGGCGCCTGCTGGGCGGGCTGTCCGGTGGCCGTTTCTGTGCCACCCATCGCCATACTTGTGAAGGAGAGCACCGGCATGCCGGTGATGTGCGCCACGTTGCTTTTGCGCAGTTCGGCGAGGCTGACTTGCACGTTGCTGTTGGGCATACCCTGCATCACTTGGCCGGGAACCCAGTCGAGTTCTTTCGCCATCTTCAAATAGAACTGGCGAAGCTCGCTGTAGCCGGGCACGTCCTCAGCAATCCACTGGTCGGTGTTGACGACGGTTGAGACCTGCTGGCCTTGCGCTTTCGGGTCGTCGGATTCCATCAGCATCGTGACCTTGGCCTTCACTTCCTTGGTCGGTAGTCCGAGGATGTTGCGCGTGGCTCCGGTCTCGCTGCTTTCGAACTTGGGCGTAATCTTCACGTTGGTCTTTTCAGCGTTGTCAGCTTTTTCGGGATGCTTGGCCTGCTCTTCCTTCATCTTTTCCTGCATCTCGGCCTGCTTGCGCTGCATGGCCTGCTTCATTTCCTCGAAGGTCATGATGCCGTACGTCTTGGCTTGCGGGTCGATTTCGATAAAGCGCCGGCCGTCGAGATCGATAATCTGGACCTTGCCGTCGGATTGTTCCTCGCGGAGTTTGTTTCCCTTGATGGCCACGGTGCGAGTAGTGGGGGCCATGGCCTGTTTGGCATTCTTGCTGAAGACGGATACGAATTTGACGGCACCCATCATGGCGCCGCCCGTCACTTTCGTAGTTTCCGTGTACTTGAAATCGGCGTGACATGTGCCACACAACATCCCGATCGCGGTGAAGAGCGCCGTACTACCTTGCAGTCGCATACACACTCCAGTTGGGAATCAGGGGGAAGATTGAGTTGTTGGAGCGGCTGACGAGGCCGCTCCCAAGAAGAACATCTGCAATCGACTGCGCGGGCGACAATGGCTATCGGGTCGCGTCCGCAGTTTCGCTTTGTCGAGCAAACACTTCCTGCGCAGCGCGCACCGCCGATCCGAACTCGACGGGCTTGCTGGTCACGTGCGCGATGACGTGTTCGAGCGCAGCTAGTGCGCCGATGGTATCGAGATAGTCGTAATAACCAATGTGAGCCATGCGAAACAGCTTACCCTTCATTTCGCCCTGGCCGTTGGCAACCACGGCGTTAAAGGTTTCGCGGAATTCTTTCACGATCGCGCCGGAGTCTACACCCGCAGGGGCTTCGATTGCTGTGACGGCCGCCGCCGGGGAAGTGGGCGCAAATAGCTTCAGGCCCAGCGCCTGGGCTCCGGCGCGCGTCATTTCGGCGGCGAGTTCGGCGTTGTTGACCAGGTCTTCGCGCCCGGCCGCCAGATCGCCGTTCCCGAGCTGGCGGATGTAGTCGAGCGTCGCTCCCAGCGCCGCGAACAGCGATGTGGCCGGGGTGTACGCGGACTCTCCTTTGGCGGCGGACTTGCGCTCCTTGCGCAGGTCGAAGTAGATAGCGCGGGGATTTCGTGGTCTCCATGCGCTGCCAGGCCCGCTCGCTGACGCCACAGTAGGCGAGTCCGGGTGGAATCATCAGGGCTTTCTGGGATCCGCCGACGACCAGATCGACTCCCCAGGCGTCGACTTCGAGATGGGTCGTCCCCAGTCCGGTAATGGCGTCGACGACGAGGAGAGTATCAGCGCCTGCGGACCGCACTAGTTTGGAGATGCCCTTCACGTCGTGGCGCGCGCCAGTCGAGGTCTCGGTGGCCTGCATGTAGACGACGCGGACGTCGGGAGTCAGCTTCGCACGCGCTTCTTCGAGCGAGAACGTCTGCCCGTAAGGCTTGCTGAGGACGTCGACGTTGCAGCCGAAAGCTTTTCCCAGAGCGGTCCAACGCTCGCCGAACTTTCCGGCGGTAAGCACGAGGATCTTGTCGCCCGGGGAGGTCAGGTTCGAGACGCTGGCTTCCATCACGCCGGAGCCGGAGCAGGCGAGTACCAGGACATCGTTTTGCGTGCCGATGAATTCCTTCATGTCGGCCAACACGCGGGTGAAAAGGTTGCGGAAGTCTGCGGTGCGGTGGTGGGCAGTGAAGGCGGCCTCGGCAAACTGAGCGGCCGGGAGAAGGGGGGTCGGGCCGGGGGTGAAGAGGCGGTTTTTGCGCAGCATGGGATGAATCCTTGAAAAATAGGATGGTAGATAGTTTATCGGAAGGGGCGGTGGTAGCGCACATGGTGAGGGTTCGCCGCGTTGGAAAAAGCCTGCCGAGCTGCGCTCGGCTGGACAGGCGAGGGCGCCTGTCCCTACGTGTTCGATGCAGCCGCTATAATTGCGGCACTATGAGCCTGATCGATCAGATTCAAAAAGATCTTGTGGCCGCCATGAAGTCGAAGGACGAAGCGCGCCTCTCCTGCCTGCGCATGGTGAAAACTGCACTGACGCTAAAGCAGACTGAGAAAATGGGTTCGCTCGACGACAAGGAATCGCAGCAGGTGCTGACTACGCTGATCAAGCAGCGCAAGGAGTCAGTCGAGCAGTTCACCAAAGGCGGACGTCAGGAGATGGCGGACAAAGAGGCTGCTGAGATTAAAGTGATTGAAAGTTATCTTCCCAAGGCTGCGGGTGAAGAAGAGATCGTGGCCGGAGTGAAAGCTACGATTGCCGAGATGGGCTCGCCCACGATGAAGGACATGGGAACCGTCATGAAGAATGCCATGGCGCGGTTTGCGGCGGCGGGTATGCGGGTCGATGGCAAATTGGTCAGTGACGCGGTGAAGAAGGAATTGGCGGGGAAGTAGGGAGCGAAGCCACGTAGGGACAGCCGCCCTCGGCTGTCCAGTCGTGCGCCAGCACGACGGATTTTGATCTTCGCTTGGCAGCGGCGACGGATAATGCTAGCCGAGCTTTGCTCGGCCGGACAGGCGGGGGCGCCTGTCCCTACGTGGTTCGTGGCATTACGTGGCGGGGTGCTACTTGGTTCTCTGCAATTCCCGATAGGCTTCACTTTTGGATACGCCCATCTCTTTGGCTACTTTTTTCAGGGCGGCTTTCTCGTCTATTTTTTTCTCGGACATAATCTGATCTACGCGTTGGCGAACCGATACTCGCGCCGGCAATGCGTTTTGCGCATTGTCATCGGCTTTCGCGATCAGCAGGGTGATTTCACCTTTCACGTCGCCGCGGGACTTTAGCGTTTCGAGTATTTCGGCTGCCCGGCCGCGCAGAAATTCTTCGTGGATCTTGGTAACCTCGCGGGCCACGACCACGTGGCGCTCCGGGCCCATGACTTCGACAATATCTTCCAGCGCTTCAACCACGCGGTGGGGAGCTTCGTAGAAGACTTGCGTGCGCGGGGAGGTGCGGATGGTTTCGAGAAGCGTACGGCGCTCTCCGCGCTTGGCGGGCAGGAACCCGCTGAAACGGAATGAGTCGGTGGGAAGGCCGCTTGCTACCAGCGCGGCCAGGAATGCCGACGCTCCGGGGACCGGCACGACCGGAACCCCGTGGCGGATGGCCAGCGTGATCAGGCGGAATCCTGGATCGGAAATGCCGGGCATGCCGGCGTCGGTGACCAGCGCGATTTTCGCGCCGCCTTCGAGATCGACCACCAGCTCGGCGGCCTTGGTCATCTCGTTGTGCTCGTGGTAGCTGATGCTGCGGGTCGAGATGCCGTAGTGGTTCAGCAGTTTCTGGGTTTGCCGGGTGTCTTCGCACGCGATCAGGTCGACGCCCTTGAGCACGCGCAGGGAGCGCAAAGTGATGTCCTCGAGGTTTCCGATAGGAGTGGCGACCAGGTAGAGAGTAGGGCCGGGATCGAGTGGCGCAGATCTCGTCGAGTGCTCGGCGGCCATGGCGGGAAGGATAGCATTTCAAGCTGTCAGCTCTCAGTCTGTCAGCTGGAACTCGTGCCGCTTTGCGACGTTTGTCCCCGGCACGATTCAGGGCTCCGTATCGATCCCTAAGGCTGTTCTATCCGGTTTGACGCTGACAGCTGATGGCTGATGGCTGACAGCTTCTTCCAAATTGACGCGACCCGCGCCATCCCCCTAGAATCTAACCAGTCGATAGGGCCAGCCCTGCAGGTCCCGCGCGCGGCCCGGTGTATCTAGGAACAGCGGAGATTCATGCCACTTTACGAGTACCAGTGCAAAAAGTGCCACCGTCGCTTTGAGCGAATCCAGAAATTTTCTGATCCGCATGTGAAGAAGTGTCCGGACTGCGGCGGTCCGGTCGAGCAGGTCGTGTCGGCGCCCGCCGTGCAGTTCAAGGGGTCGGGCTGGTATGTGACCGATTACGCCAAGAAGTCATCCGCCGGGACGTCTTCGTCCAACGGCGAGTCGAGCAGCAAGAAGGATGACAAGAAAGAGACGAAGTCCGAAAGTTCGACGAAGAAGGCAGAGAAGAAGTGAGGGAGTGTTCTCTTCCCCACTAAGCCTCCTCAAAATCTTAAAATGCAGAGGACGCGGAGAAATTCCGCAGAGGGCGCGGAGGAAGGCTCTGCGCGGGTAACAAGATGCGCCTTTCTCTGCGTTCTCCGGGGTGCTCCACTCTGCGTTCTCTGCGTCTTAAGATTTTCCCTTCTCGCCCATCCCGAGCCGGTCCCAGGCGACTGAATCTTTTCTTCAACGCGCTCATCTAAATCACTTGACTAGTCAAGCATTCGCAATGGAGTCAGCTTCTGGGAGGAAATCATGGTTACCTTAAGACGCGCCAACGAACGTGGCGGCGGGGATTTTGGCTGGCTGAATACCCAGCACTCTTTCAGCTTCAGCGACTACTGGGATCCGAAATGGATGGGTTTCCGATCGTTGCGCGTCATCAACGAGGACTACGTGGCCCCGTCATCGGGATTCCCGACTCATCCGCACAGCGACATGGAGATCATTACCTACGTGCTTGAGGGCAAACTTGAGCACAAGGACAGCCTGGGCACGGGTTCGGTCATTCTGCCCGGCGATGGGCAGCGCATGACGGCCGGCCGCGGCATACGGCACAGCGAGTACAACCCGTCGAAAGACGAACCGGTGCACCTGTACCAGATATGGATTCTGCCAGAGAAAAAGTCGCTGGAGCCGAGCTATGAACAGAAGTCGTTCCCGACGGAAGAGAAACAAGGCAAGCTCCGCCTGATTGCTTCACCCGATGCCAAAGACGGATCGGTGAAGATCAACCAGGACGCACGCCTCTACGTCTCCTTGCTGAAGCCGGGCGAGGAAGTGGCGCACGATTTCGGCAAGAATCGTCATGGCTGGCTGCAGGTCGCCAAGGGCAGCGTTGAGGTGAATGGCCAGACGCTTGAACAAGGGGATGGAGCAGCCATCAGCGATGAGCCGAAGTTGAAGATCAAGGGCGCAAAAGACAGCGAAGTGCTGTTGTTTGATCTGGCGTGATCGGAAATTGCCTGGTTGAGTCGGGCGCCGCGGCTTGCCCACCTTCAGAAGGTCCCGCCGGCGGGCGCCCGTTCAAATTAGAGGGAGTGTTCTACCAAGTCATCGGCCACCCGGGTCACGCGCTGTCCCGGCTCTTCAACAGTAGTTTCCTCCCACAGAGTCTTATCGCGAAGCAGGCGTGACACCAGCGCGGTATGCATCGCGTGTCCGGCGCGGTCGGCCACAATACTACCCAAAATTTGTTTCCCCACCAGCGCCAGGTCCCCGATCAAATCCAATACCTTGTGTCGCACGAACTCATCGGGATAGCGCAAAGGCGGATTCATCAAACCTTCCAGCGTGAGCACGATCGCGTTCTCCAGCGACGCTCCCCGGATCAGCCCCTGCTGCCGCATGGCATCGGCCTCGTGCAGAAACCCAAACGTCCGTGCCGGGGCAATCTCGCGCAGGAAATTGCCATCGGAAAGATCTACGCGGAAAGTCTCGCGCCCGATCAGTGCATGCGGAAAATCAATCGTGTACGAAACCGAATAGCTGTCCGCCGGGTAAATCGCGATGAACTTGTTCCCCTCGCGCAGCTCCAGTTCCCGGCGGATGCGCATATACGACCGTGCCCGCCGCTGCTTGCGGATCCCGGCTCGCTGGATCATGTCGACGAACGGCCGGGCACTGCCGTCCAGAATCGGCAGTTCCAGGTTGTCGAGCTCCACGATCGCGTTGTCGATCCCGGTCCCAATGAAAGCGGACAGGAGATGCTCAGTAGTCGAGATCAACACGCCTTTCTTCATCAGGCTGGTGGCGTAGCTGACGCGGGCCAGGTTGCGGCCCGTCGCCTCGACCTCGAAATTGTCCAGATCGGTCCGCCTGAAAATAATGCCCGCCCCGGATGCGGCGGGAAGAATTCTGAGCTGGACCGGAGCGCCGCTATGAAGACCAATCCCTTTGCACTCGACGGCTGCGCGGATTGTATGTTCTTGTCTCAAAGGGAGGGCTGAATGTCTTTGATCCCGTTCAGCTTACAGGCCGCGGCCGATAATCCAATGTGGCAATTTAGCCACACTCCGTGGTACGAAAGGTCAGTGTCGGCAGGCTGGTGGGCTATATCGTTGATGGCTCAGTGGATAACGGGAGAGACCCTGGCGGATATTTAACCTGCCCCCGGGAAGTGAACCATTATCGGAACCCCGATTTAGGCAAAACTAGAGCCTGACCTCAACGCACTTTCTCCGCGACCTCTGCGTTCTAAGATTTCCCCTCGAGTTCGAGTGGTACCAGGACGGTGGCCGTATCACTTCTTGCGCGGCGGCAGAGTGTTCGGATCATAGGTAGTCTTGGCATCGAACATGGAGTCGTTCAGCGTCTCGTTGTAAGTCACCGTGTTTAGAAAACGCTGGTTCGACATCTCCCCGTTGTAAAAGCGAGTGACGCTATAAGGCGTCATGATGCCCTGCGTGGGGCGGTAGGCGTCGTAGAGTTCCTCTTCGGTGTTGCGCAGGTTGTCGGTGGGATCGCGCCATGTAAAAGTCTTTTTCAGCGGCAAGTGCGTGGTGCTGTCGAAGTAGAGCGTCACGCTGTCATTCTTGGTGTTCATGATGCTGACCTGGTCGGCGGGCTTGTTAGCCGCGACCGCCGGGCCCTCATAAAACAAGGCAACCCCAGGCTCGTTGATCCAGCGCCGCAGGACCCATTCCAAGGAGTGTTCGCGCCGCCTTAGGAATTCATCCACCGTTTTCTGGTCGAGCATGGCCGTTCCCTTGAAGGTGACTTCATACCCCTTGTCTCCGTTGTAGACGTAGGAGATATCACGCTGCTTGGTCAGTTCAATGCGCTCGCGGTCGGGGAACTTCACGAATCGCCAGAAGAGCACTCCCGCGTTGGTAGTCTCGCCGCGATGGAAGCTGTAGGTTCGGCCCTGCTGGCTCATGTTGTTGACGTCGAGGTAGGCGGGCCCGCCAAGCGCCTGGATCGCCTGGTTCACCAAGGTCTTGGCCTTCACCGCATTTTCCTGGGCAACCGGGTCGCCCTGAGGCGTGGCGGCGCTGGTCTGGGCACCGGCGCGCGCGGCCGCGCACAAGCTAAGGATGAGTACAGCAAGAAAGAAACGCATGCTTTTCATAATTAGACGCTGAAATCAGGACGGTGGCTGTATGCCTCCCATCGCGCGCAGTCTGTAACGCATTCAACCTGCGAGCACCGCGCCCCCGTTTACGTTGAAAACCTCTCCGGTGATGAAGCCCGCGTGCTCCGTGCAAAGAAATAAAATCGGGGCCGCAATCTGCTCGGGCGTTCCGACGCGGCCAAGTGGGATGGTCGCAAAAATCTTGTCGCGCGTCGTCGGATCGTTCAGCGCCGGCTCTGACATCTCGGTGCCCACCCATCCGGGCGCCACGCAATTCACATGAATCCCGTCCGCCGCAAGTTCCGTCGAGAGCCCCTTGACCATGCTGATCAGCGCGCCCTTGGTGGCGGCATAGTCCACGTGAAAAGCCTCGCCGCGCTGCGCCGCCGTGGAACTGACCAGCACGATGTGACCTCCGCCGCCGGTACTCAGTTTTACTTGCTTCTTCATCTGCGCGACCGAGTGGCGAATCACGGAGAACACGCTGTCGAGATTGACGGCCACCGTCCCGCGCCACTGCGCGTCGCTCATCTGGTCGACGGGCGCATCCTGCGGAGGCCAGATCCCATGATTGGCCACCAGGATGTCGAGTCGTCCAAAGCGCTTGACCGCTTCCCCGACCAGATCCTTTGCCGAATCGAGTCCGCTGAGATTGCATGCTACGGCTGCGCATCGGGACTCGCCACATTCCTGAACCAGCGCGTCCGCTTGTGTCTTGGCGCTCTGGTAGTTGAACAACACCTTCGCGTCCGCAGCCGCAAACATCCGTACGGCTGCCGCTCCAATCCCGCGCGAACCCCCCGTAATGAGCGCGACCTTTCCTTCCAGAGAAAGAGAAACCGGCATGTCTCTAGTTTCAAGGCATCCAGCGGAAATTAGCAAGTCAGGAGGCGGATTGGCTGTCAGCCTTTAGATTCGCGCGCAATAGACAGTCTGGCAGCTCGGCTGTGGCTTGAGGCTTGAAGCTAATCCCCCAGGCTGGGCGCTTTACCAGTCCTGAGTTGCCGCATGAGCACCCGCACCAACATTCCGTCGTAGCGCGTCCCGCTCAGCTTTTCGATTTCCGCGAGTGCCTGGTCGGTCGTCTTGGCGGCCGCGAAGGCGCGTTCGCTGGTCATGTTCACGAAGGCGTCTGCCAGCGCGAGGATGCGTCCCCAGAGTGGAATTTCTTCTCCGCGAAGGCCGTTGGGATAGCCGCTTCCGTCGAAAGCTTCGTGATGATGCTCGATGGCTTTTTGCAGCAGGATGCTGCCCGGAATCGTCGCGACGATTTCGGCTCCCGTTCGCGGATGCTTTCTGATGTGCGCGAACTCTTCCTCGTTCAGCGGACCCGGCTTGGTGACGACGCGCTCGGGCACGAAAATCTTTCCGACATCGTGCACGCGAGCGGCATAGACCAGTTCAACCAATTCGTCCGGCGGAAGAGCCAGGGCGCGGCCGATGAGTTCCGTGTAGCGCGCCACCATGTCACCATGGCCGGCGGCGTGAAATTCGCGCGACTCCCCGGCGCGGGCCAGGGCTTCGATGGATTCCCTCAGAACCTGCACGTTGCAGTCTTCGCCGCACAATCGATGAAGGGTCGAAACCAGATCTTCCAGATCTGCCGGGAGCGAGCGGTCCTGCTGCAGGAAGCCTTCGATATAAGTGGACAGTTGCTGGCGCTGCGCCGCAATGTTCTCCGTATCTCCGAACTCGTCGACCATGGATACGCGATTGCCGCCATTGTGCTTGGCGGCATACATGCCGGCATCGGCGACGCGGATGATGTCCTCGGCGGAGAAGCCGTGGGCCGGGAAACTCGCGACCCCAAAGCTGCCCGAGATGTGATGCTCGGCCAGCATCGCGTCTTGCGCCAGCCACAGTCGCAGGCGCTCGGCGAGCGAGTGCGCCTGATCGATGCTGGTTTCGGGCATGAGGATCACGAACTCATCGCCGCCATAACGCGCGACTACGTTGGATTGCCGGCAGCGTTGCTCGAGCAATCTGCCCACGCGCGCCAGTACCAGGTCGCCTTCCAGATGCCCGAACGAGTCGTTGACCTCCTTGAACTTGTCAAGGTCGATGAGAACGACCGAAAACGGCCGGCCCGATCGCGAGGCCCGCTTCCATTCCGAGGACAAAGCCTCCCAGAAAAAGCGCCTCGTCTTGATGCCAGTCAGGCCGTCGGTGATGGACTGCTGTTGCAGTTTCTGGAACACGAAGGTGTTGTGCAGTGCCGTCGCCAGCAAGTCGGCCAGCGTGCTCATGATGAGCACGTCCTGCGGAGAGAACGCATTTTCCTCGCGGCTCTCGACATTGAGCACGCCCAGCAGCGATTCGCCATACGTGATCGGGATGCACAGCACCGAACGCGAATCCGACAGCACGCCTACCAGGTGGCCGTCGCCGGCAAGTTGCACCAGCGCTCGCTCGTTGGTGCGGGCCACCCGGCCCACGATGCCCGCGCCCAGCGGGATGCGCTTGCCCAGGGCCTGTGCGGTTGCGCCCGCTTCCGCCTTGATTTCAATTTCCTTAGTGACGTAGTCAAGAATTCCGATGCCGATGTGATCAAACTGAAAAGTCTTCTGGATTTCGGCGACGATGTCGGCCAGCATCTGCTCGGCGTCCTCGCTCGAAATGGCCATCTTGGAAATGTTGTTGAGGAAGTTCAACTGCTTGGAGCGGCGCAGTTCCTCTGCGAACAGACGCGCATTCTCGACCGCCACCGAAAGCTGGCCGGCGGCGGTCTGCATGACTTCCAGGTCGCGTTGCTGGAAGACGTATTCCCGTTCCGTGTTCATGGCAACCATGGCCCCGGCAGGCTTGCCGCCCAGCAGGATGGGGGCGCCACAAAAACACTTGGCTGGCCGGCCGCCGACCTGAACCGCGCCTAACCGCTCGCGGGTTTTCTCGAGGTCGGAGCGGATCAGAAGAGCCTGCCCGGTGCGGATGATGAGCTCTGTCAATCCATTGCCCACCCGGCGCGAGCGTTTGGGTAAGATCCGATTGTTCTCCGTTTCCAGCTCAAAACAAATCTGGTCGCCCTCCTGGAAGGCGATATAGAACTCGCTGGTATCGAAAATCTGTCCGAGCTCTTTCTGAATGGTTCGCAGGATCTCATCCTGATCAAGCCGCGAACTGATGGCCTGACCGATCTGGGTGAGCAGTTCGTACTCTTTGGTACGGCGCTGCGCGTCGTGCATGACCACGTAGTTTTCGATGGTCAATCCGATCTGCAACGCCAGACCGATCAGCAACCGCAGGTTTGAGGAGCCAAACACCCGCAACTCGGCGTGCGGAAAAAGAATCACGCCGAAGTTGTGTTCGCGGGTCTGCAGGCTGACGGCTGTGAGGTGCCGGATGTTTTCCTCTCCCAAAACACGCTGGAAGTCTTCGAAACGGCCGCCCGGCAGCGCGGGCAGCGGTTCGGTCATTTCCGGCATGTTGCGGAAGGTGAAAAAGCCTCCGCGGCGATAAGCGAGCTCGCACACGTACTCACCCGCCCCGGTCTTTTCCAGTTTCTGGATCAGCTCAGGCGAGAAGCCGCGCTGCACGGATGGCAGAACGCCTCGCCATTGCTCGGCAATGCAAATCACGGCACGGCGCGTGGGCAGGGGATTGATCAGTCGGTCGAGCACGGCCGTCATGCTGGGTACGAGATCTTGCGCAGCCAGCAGTCGCCGCGGATCCACACCCAGGGTAGAGAAGGCGAGCGCGTTTTCTTGTACGGCGTTGCGCTCATTCTCAAACAGGACCATCACCATGGCGATGCCGAGCAGCATCTGCGGCAGAGGGCCCAGCATGTGTCCGGCGTTTCCCAGAACTTCGGAGTAGGGGCTGACGAGCTGGCCCACGGCCATCAGACCGCCCCACAAAGCAAGCGCTAAAGCCAACATGCGGAAGGCGAGAGAATTTCTGCGGTGCGCGAACAGATAAAAGCGCATCGAGCAATAGAGCAGCAGCCCAGCGATGCCGATCTCAAGACGAAGGTGCGAAATCGACTCGAGATCATTCTTGAAGACGCCGTTCACCATGTGGGTGCGCAAACTCCACAGCGTCAGACCCACACCAGCCACCGCAACGGCGGCGTCATACCACCGCAGCCGGAAGCGCTCCCGCATCAGGCGCGTGGACACAAAAAGGCAAAGCGCCATTACGACGATTAAAAGGGAACTGGCGAGATAGATCCAGGCTGACGGTTGGCGCGCGTTCAAGGCGTCCAGCCCGAAGTGCAGCGAGTACGCGCCCCAGCCCAATTGCCACGCGCGGAAATATGGCTGCCGGCTTTGCTCGTAAAGGTAAGTGAAGACGAGAAACAGCAGCAGGGCCACGATCCCCGGGAGGATCACCATATTGGTGGCAAGGCTGTTCATGGCGCGCAAAGCCGCTCCGGCGGCTGGTTAACCACAGGGATCGTGGGAAACTTTGGTAATTGCATCGTTTCACAGCCCGGTCAGAAAACTCAATACGATTTCAGTACAGGGGTGTGGAAAGCTGAGTCGTTCCGGGCGCCACCGCCGCCGCTGCTTCGCTTGACGCTGCTTTTCTCTTGCCCGTAACATGAGTTCTTCATGCCGGATCCCTCTACCTCCCTCAAAAAAGGCGACTTACCCGCCACCAGTCCGCGCGTCCGTTTCGCTCCTTCGCCGACCGGATTCCTGCACGTGGGCAGCGCGCGGACATTCATCTTCAACTGGCTCTACGCGCACCGCAATGCGGGAACTATGGTACTTCGGCTCGATGACACCGACATTGAGCGCAATAGCGAAGCGTCGGTTAATTCGATTTTTGAAGGGCTGAAGTGGTTGGGCCTCGCCTGGGACGAGGAGTACAAACAATCCGAGAGGCTCGCGCTTCACCAGAAAACCGCTTGGGCGATTTTCGAGCGGGGCTTGGCTTACCGCGATTTCACCCCCGCCCATACCGGAGATGCGGAGAAGTCGGGAGCGCAAGGCACCTGGTTGTTCAACGCCGGCATGCGCGAGCTCTCGCGCGAGGAGAGTGATCGGCGGGCGGCTGCCGGGGAGCCGTTCGCCTTGCGGTTTCGCGTTCCGCGGGAGACGGGCGAGGAAGTGCGATTCACCGACGCGGTTTATGGCGAGCAACGCAAGGCGGCCGCTGACATCGAAGATTTCGCTTTGCTACGCTCCGACGGAATGCCCACCTATCACCTGGCATCTTGCGCCGATGATGCCGATTTACGGATCACGCACATCATCCGGGGACAGGATCACCTGACCAACACTTTCAAGCACGTGCTGATCTTCCAGGCCGCCGGAGCATCTCTGCCGCAGTTCGCGCACTTACCGCTGTTGGTTGCGCCCGATGGGACGAAGCTCTCGAAGCGCCGACACGGGCCGGTGGTAAGCGTGACTACGTATCGGGACGCGGGCTTCCTGCCGGAGGCGTTCATCAATTTTCTGTGCCTGCTGGGCTGGTCACCGAAGAACGACAGGGAACAGTTGTCGTTGACAGAACTGCAGGAGTTGTTTTCGCTGGAGGGCATCAATCGAGCGAATGCGGTCGTCAATTTCAAGGAGCCGGCGGCGACGCCGGAGGAGACGTTCGATCCCAAAGCGGTCTGGCTGAATGCCGAGCATATTCGGGCCCTGCCGGTGGAAGAATTGAGCGCGCGTCTGTTGCCGATTGCGCGCGAGGCGGGGTTTGCGGTGGAGGCGGAGCAGATGTTGAGGATAACGCCGCTGATTCGCGAGCGCATCAAGTTGCTGCGCGATGTTTTGACGGCCGCGGATTTTTTCTTTGTAGAGGAGTTGCCGCCGTACGATCCGGCGGAATTGATTCCGCAAAAAGGCGACGCGGCCATGGCCAAGAAGGTCTTGGAAAAGGCCCATGTCGTTCTGGGTGGAGTCGAGTTCAAACACGACCCGTTGGATCAGGCGCTGCGGGCGGCCGCCCAGGAACTCGGGGTCAAGGCAGGGCAGATGTTTCAGCCGATTCGCGTCGCCGTCTGCGGGCGCAAGAATGCCCCGCCGTTGTTTGAGACATTGGAAGTCTTAGGGCGGGTGAAGACGTTAGCGAGGATTGAAAAGGGGATTCAGAAGTTAGGGTGAGCCTCTGTTTGTCGAACGAGGCCCGATCATTTTTTGCGAGCAATGGGCCATAGGATTGGCGGATCGTCCTCGCGGCTCGCGGACTGTGCCCGCATCGCCGAGTGTCGCTCCTACGGAGCTCGTTTTTTCCGGGGACGGTACCAGCGCTTACGCGCTGGGCTAATGTATGTCGCCGCTGCGCGGTAGGGTCGTTCGAAGTTTTTCATCACTGATGCGTCTCCAGCCCTTCCCCCAACCCTCCACCCCCGCACCCCCCAAACCCCTTCCAAAACCCTGCAACCCTCGCAATCCTTTCCCCGGCCCGATCCTTTCCAGCCCTCTTAACTTCTCAGGCTTATTTACCAGGGTCGCCTCGCATCCTCGTGCTCAAGGTTGAGACAAGATCCCAAAAGACACCAAGCGAGAGTCGCGTAGCGACGACATAGGTTAGCCCAGGGCGTAAGCCCTGGGTTCGCGACGCATAAAAGCCGAGCCCCGGAGGGGCGACACGCGCCGAAGCGGGCGAGAGCCCGCCAGGACCCGTGTTCAGAGAGTGCTCTTCAATCCTGGGCGCACTCTGCAATGCGTATTATAGAGTACTTTGTGATACAAAGTAAGGCTATGGCTATGGACCACCATTCGTCCTCACTCCCTCTGCGGCAGCGCTGGATCCCCGACGAGATGCTGCATGCCCCCGAATTGAATCACCGGGCGCCGGCGGGGGAAATTGAGCCGCGCTATTGCCTGATGATCAATCCGTTTTATGCGAAGGATGCCAATGCCAGTTTTGGCAAGCACGTGCTCACCCCGTCGCTCGCGCTGACAAGTTTTGCCGCGACTACTCCGACACACTGGCGGCTGAAGTATTGGGATGAGAATCTGCTCGCGGGAGCTCCGCCGTGCCGGCCGATGCCGGAGCTCGTGGCCATCACGGTGCATCTCACGTTTGCGGGGCGGGCGTTTGAACTAGCCAAGTGGTATCGGGCGCGCGGGGCCAAGGTGGTGCTGGGGGGATTGCACGTATTGTCCTGTCCGGAGGAGTGCGCGCCGCATGCGGATGCCTTGGCGCTCGGGGATGGCGTGCAACTCTGGCCGCGGATCCTGCGTGACATCGAAGCCGGGCAGCTGCAACCGCGCTACGTTGCCACTTACGAAAATGACTACTGCGACGATCCCGCGCCCCGCCGGTCGATCCTGCCGCGGCATGGGTTCCTCACGACCACCAGCCTGATCGCCACGCGGGGTTGTCACAATCGCTGCGGTTTCTGCTATCTCGCCACCGACGGTCTGAGGATGCCCTACCGCATGCGCCGTCCGCAACAGGTTGTGGAGGAGTTCGTCGCGAACGGCGAGCCCTACGCGGTCTTCATCGACAACAACCTCGGATCCCGGCGCGATTACCTGCACTCGCTGTGCGCGGCGCTCCGGCCGCTCAACAAGATTTGGAGCGCGGCGGTCACGATCGATGTGACCGACGATCCTTCCTTGATTCGCAACATGGCTCTGGCGGGCTGCACGGGCGTCTTTATCGGCTTCGAATCGCTTTCCGATGACAACCTGTGTGACGCACATAAGAAGACGCCCAAAACGGCCGACTACGCGCGCCGTGTGCGGATGTTGCACGACGTGGGAATCCAGGTGAATGGATCGTTTGTGCTCGGATTCGACCACGATCGCCAAGATGTTTTCGACAGAACGGCGCAATGGGTGGAAGAGAACCGGCTCGAATGCGCCACGTTCCACATTCTTACGCCCTACCCGGCGACTCCGCTGTTCCGGCAGATGGAGAGTGAGGGGCGCATCCTGCATCGAGACTGGTCGCGGTACGACACGTCCCATGCCGTGTTCCGTCCGAAACACATGACGCCGGAGGAACTCGAGCATGGCTACGGATGGATTTATCAGCGCCTGTTCTCGCCCGCCTCGATCTGGCGGCGACGGCCTGAGGACTGGCAGGCGGTTCCTCTGTATCTGGCAATGTCGTATCTCTACAAGCGCTCGAACCGGTTCTGGCACATGCTGATCAAGCACAACCTGGTGCACGCGGTCTGGAGCCCCCTGGTGGAAGCGACTCGATTGCGCCACGTTCGATACCGCAGGCGTCTTGCGGAGAGCAATGTGCTGGTTGCCAGTCCGGGACAAATCCTTTCTGCCGGGGTCTGACTTCTGGGGCGCCACCTGGGAAACCCGCGGCGCGGGAACCAGATCTCCCGCAAGAAAATCTTAAAAGGGGGCGCAGAGAACGTCCGCAGAGGGGTCTCAATGGCCTCGGCTGACGTGACGAGGAGAACCGGGGTGTTCGAAGTGGTCCCATCGTGTGCTCGCGTAAGTCAGTGCGGCTGTTTCGGAAGAGGGACCGTCAGGCGACGTCTTTGTCGGTGCTTGTGCTGTACCAGCGGTCTTCGAGAGTGCATTTTCGCGGAGGCCGAGCGGCTATTTCGCAACCCAGGCGATAAAATAGACCGCTCATGACTCTTACAGATGCTTTCCCAAGTCCGGCGCCCAACGATCCGGCCGAGCCGCGTCCTTCGAACTTTATCCGCGACAGGATCCTGGAAGACTTGAAGACCAATAAGTACCAGGGCCGTGTACAGACGCGCTTTCCTCCCGAGCCCAATGGCTACCTGCATATTGGACATGCCAAGGCCATCTGCCTCGACTTCGGACTGGCCGACGAATTCCACGGGCACACCAATCTCCGCTTTGACGATACGAATCCGGAGAAGGAAGACACCGAGTACGTTGACTCGATCATGGAGGACGTGCGGTGGCTGGGCTATCACTGGGACGGGCTTTACTACGCGTCCGATTACTTCGACCAGATTTATGCGTGGGCGGTCCAGCTGATCAAAGACGGCAAGGCGTATGTCGACGATCAAACTGCCGATGAGATCCGGAAGAACCGCGGCACGCTGACCGAGCCAGGGAAGAACAGTCCGTATCGCGACCGCAGCGTGGACGAGAACCTGCAACTGTTCGAGCGGATGAAGGCGGGCGAATTCCCTGACGGCTCGCGCGTGTTGCGTGCCAAGATCGACATGGCGTCGCCCAACTTCAACATGCGCGATCCCGTGATGTACCGCATATTGCACGCCGAGCATCACCGCACCGGCGACAATTGGTGCATTTATCCGATGTACGATTTCGCGCACGGCCAGTCGGACTCGATCGAGAAAATCACCCACTCGATGTGCTCGCTCGAGTTTGCCGATCACCAGCCGCTTTACAACTGGTTCATTCAGGAGTTGGGAATTTTCCCGTCGCAGCAGATTGAATTTGACCGGCTGAGCCTGACCTACACCATCATGAGCAAGCGCAAGCTGCGCCGCCTGGTGGAAGAAGGGCACGTCAAGGACTGGGACGATCCGCGCATGCCCACGCTGAGCGGGCTGCGCCGGCGCGGGTATACGCCGGAAGCGATCCGAAACTTCGTGACAGCGGCGGGGGTGTCGCGTACCAACGGCGTGGTCGAGCTGGCCATGCTCGAGCACTTTGTGCGCGAGGACCTGAACAAACGGGCGCCCCGCGTTATGGCCGTGCTGCGGCCGCTGAAGGTGGTCATCGACAACTATCCCGAAAACCAGGTCGAGGAAATGGACGCGGTCAACAATCCGGAAGACGCGAGCGCGGGGTCGAGGAAGGTTCCGTTTTCAAAAGTGTTGTACATCGAGCAGGATGACTTCCGCGAGATCCCGCCGAAGGGCTATTACCGGCTTTCGCCGGGGAAGGAAGTGCGGCTGCGATATGCCTATCTGGTCACCTGCACCAGCATGGTGAAGAACGAGCAGGGCGAGGTGGTCGAGGTGCATTGCACGTATGATCCGGCGACGCGCGGCGGGAACACTCCGGATGGCCGGAAGGTGAAATCGACGATTCACTGGGTATCGGCCTCGCAAGCCCTGGACGCTGAAGTGCGGCTCTACGAGAGCCTGTTCACCAAAGAGGATCCGGACCAGGCGGAAGAGGGGAAGGATTTCATTTCGAATCTGAATCCGAATTCGCTGGAGGTGGTGAGCACCGCGAAGGTTGAGCCGTCGCTGGCGAAGGTTGCGGCGGGTATGCGTTTGCAGTTCGAGCGGCTTGGATACTTCTGCGTTGACCCAGACTCTTCGGCCGGCAAGCCGGTTTTCAATCGAACGGTTGCTCTGAAAGACGCCTGGGCCAGGGCGGAGAAGAAGCAGGGCGGAAAGTAAGCCTTCCTCGCTATCAATTGCATACGCCGATGACCTTGCCGATCGAAGAGTGATCTTCGACTGCCTTAATCATGTAGTCGGCCACGTCCGCGCGCGAGATTTTGAAACCGAACAGCGGCAAGCGGCCTTGGAGCACGCGATACTTCCCGGAATAAGGCTTGTCGGTGAGTTCAGGCGGGCGCACCATCGTCCAGTCGAGGCTGCTTTTGGCGAAGATGCGTTCCATCGCCGACGCATCGGCTACCGTCCGCGGGAACAGAATCCGGCCAAGGACGTATGCCGGCGGGATGATCGAGCCCTTGAACAGAAATGCGACGGACTCGACCACCACTCGCCGCACGGTAGTTTGCTGCATGGCTGCCGTCAACGCTGTGGCGAATTGCTCCAGAAGATGCGAGTCCGCCTTCGAGATCGGCACGCGGGGTCCGAATGCCGATACGACTGCATCGTGACCCTGGATCGCTCGCCCGAGGTCGGAGCTGCTGAGAAGGTCTCCCCGCTCGATCCGGATGCGATCCTGGAATGGTTTTAGCCGGTCCGGCGAGCGAACCAGCGCGGTCACAGTATGACCGCGGTCGATGGCCCGCCGGACGATTTCCAGGCCTGTCCCTCCGGTGGCGCCTAGTACGACTAGCTTCACAAATCCTCGCTTCCGGGACTGCGGTGGCGGCCCCATTTCACATATTGGCTATAGATTACTATTGTTAATAAGGGATGCTAAAATTTCGTCCGCATGGCGAAAGTCAAGAAACGTCCTTACAGGTCTTTGGCCCGCGAGCGCCAGGCGGCAGACACGCGCAGGAGAATCATCGACGCGGCGCGGCGCTTATTACAGAGCGACGGCTATGCGGGAATGACGATCGAAGCGATCGCACAGCGATCGAAGGTGTCGGCTCCGAGCGTGTATGCCATCTTCAAGTCGAAGACGGGGATTTTGATTGCTCTGCTCGATCAATTGACGTTGGGGACCGATTACGAAGAAGCGGTGCGACAAGCGGCAGGCGCTCAGGATCCGGAAACCCGCTTGCGACTTGCCGCCGGCGTGGCTCGACAGATCCGCGGCGCGCAGAGTGCGGCGTTCGATCTGATGCGGGGCGCGGGGGTGGTGGCGCCCGAACTGGCGAAACTGGCACAGCAGCGCGAGGGGCTGCGTTACGAGAGGGAGGAAGGGGTGATCAAGTTTCTACGCGAGTCAGGTGAAATGCGCCCCGGGCTGTCGTACAAAAAGGCGCGCGATATTTTCTGGATGCTTTCCGGCGGGGATGTTTATCGCATGCTGGTGAGGGAGCGGAGATGGTCTCCAGAACAGTATCAGGATTGGTTGGCGGAGGCGCTGGTGGACGCGCTGCTCGGGCCGGCTGCGGCGCCCAAGCATGGGTGATCGCGCTGTGATGGCCAGAGTTTTCTTGAGTCGAGCCCCCGCCCCAAATGGGTTATACAAAGCAGCAGATTCCGGCACCGCTGAAGCGGAGCCCGAATACGAAACTACAACACCGGGACTGGCTTAGCGGTGCGCGTGGGGGCTTTGCGCTGGGTTCTTTCCGCCTGCAACGGCGTTCTTCAGCACCTTCACTTCAAAATCTACGGGCAGATGTTTGGGCGGGTAGCAGGCGGCGTTGTCGCAGGCCTGGTACTTGAGGTCGCCGTGGATCGCGTACTTGCCGGGCTGCACGGTATGCAGCGGGCGCACGGTCATACTGACGGCGAAGTCTCCGGTGTAGACGTTCAGGGGCTCGTCAGGGGAGAAGGGGAACGTCATTTCCTTGCCCGCGGGATAGCTGACTTTGGTGATGGCGATGTCGGTGGGCGCGTCGAGTTTGAGGGCGGTGGGAATCAGGAACTCGGATTTTGGGGTGTTCGAGTTGATGTGATACCCCGGAGGCACCCGAAAGTGAATCGTGACCGGGCCGCCCTTGCCGCGAGTTACGGTGACGGTATCGACAGGCGCGACCATCACGGAGGGCACTTTCTTGCCGGGGCCCTGCGCATACACGAGGGCTGTAAACAAAGGCACGATGGCGAGCAGCGTTTTAAAGGTTCGCATGTTGTCAGTTCAGGGAATCCGCTTCTGAGCCCGGCCCCTTTTCAGAATCGATCGAGGCGCCTCTCTAACAGGACGCGAAGATGTTAGACCGAACTCCGGCCTCCGCCTACGTTACTTTTGCGCCTGTACCGCCCGACCCTGCGCCAATGATTTCTTGATGTTATCGACGAACAGGCTGCGGCTTTGCAGGCCGAATTCGCGGGCGACAATCTTTCCGTCGCGGTCGATGAAGTAAGTCGTGGGCAGCACGTTGACGCCGCCGTAGTCATTGCCCACGGCTTCTTTCCCAATCAGGATCGGGTAGTTGACGCCCATCTCCTTCACGAATTTCGCGATGTCTTCCTTGCTGGCGTCGTCCATGGCAACCCCTACGATTTGCAGCCCTTGCGGGCCATATTCCTTCTGCAGTTCGACGAACCAAGGCATCTCGATCTTGCAGGGGCCGCACCAGGTTGCCCAGAAATTCAGAAGGACGGCTTGTCCCTTGTAGCCGCTGAGCTGGATGTTCTTGCCGTCGAGTGACTCGAGCGTGAAATCGGGCGCGGTTTTGCCGGCAACGTCGAGGCTGTCGTTGTTACTGTTCCCTCCCTTAATGCCGTGGGAGGCCACGTACAACATTGCCGCCACCAAGACGGCTACGAAGAAGAGTGCAGCGAAATTTCGTTTCACAGTTGCAACCTCACTAGAGCGCGAAGCGATTCAAAAACGAGAAGTAACGCGCGATTACGGTAAAGCGGCCCAGCACCAGCAGACCTCCGAGCAGGATGAGCAGCGCGCCGCTGGCGACCTCAAGCGCGTGCATGTGCGAGCGGAAACGGCTGTAGAACTTGAGAAATCGACCGATGCCCAGCGACGTCAGCAGGAAGGGCACGGCGAGTCCCAGCGAATAGATGGCCAGCAGGAAGATGCCCTCGGTGACTGAATTCCGCGTCGCGGCCAAGCCGAGGATGACGGCCAGGATCGGGCCGACGCAGGGCGTCCAGCCAAACGCAAAGGCGAAGCCGATGACGAATGATCCCCACGCCGTGCTGCCGCCTTTCACGCTGTGCAGGCGCGCGTCAGTGTAGAGAGCTTTTATCTTGAAGATGCCGGTCAGGTGCAATCCGAAAAGGATGATGACGACACCCGCGACTTGCGCCAGCACCGACTTGTAGCGCGCCAGCAAGCGGCCCACTTCGGTGGAGAGCGCTCCCAGCGTGATGAAGACGATGCTGAAGCCGATGATGAAGGCGGCGGAATTCAGCATGACTTTGCGAAGGAGCTGGCCGTCGCTGGACTTGAGTTCCTCAACGCCGGCGCCCGAAATCAGCGACACGTAGCCGGGCACCAGCGGCAACACGCATGGCGAGAGGAAGGAAATGATCCCGGCAACAAAGGCTGCGATCGGCAGTGGCAAGGTCGACATCTAGATTATTTTACCTGTCCTCCGGTGAAATTACGCCGAGCCTGCCCTATCGAGGGTGCGGGACCGGCTTGAAAACTAACGCTACGATGAACAGATGCTCTACGAAGCTGGATGTTACAGAAGGCCACGCAGGGACAGACGCTCTCGGCTGTCCGGTCGAGCGGAACTCGGCTAGGGCCTTCATCTCAGCAATGTTCCCTCTGCCCACGACTGCACGAAAACGGCCGGGCTGACGGCCTACGTGAGCGCTTCAGAACCGGAACAAGTACGATGCCTTCACAAAAAACTGTCGGCCATCGTTGATGTAATCGTCCGGGGTCGTGAGCAGGCCATTTGGAGTTGGGATCAGCCGGCGGTCGAGGTTCTGCAGGTTGCTGTTATATCCCACATAAATTGCCGTGCCCGGGTGCACCAAATAGGTAATTAGAAAGTCTGCGTTGAAGTTCTTGGTCGGGGAGAGCGAACTGATCAGGGGGTTGGAAAGCACGCCCGTGTACTGGAAAATGAAGCGCGCCGAAAGTTCACGGGTGAACTGCCAGTTCCACTTGCTGCGGAAGATATGGTTCGTCACTGCGGTGAGGTGGGCGTCGCGCTCCCGGATGTGTTCGAGCAAGTAGGTGTTGTCGATGCGCAGGCGGCCCGACGGATGCAGGGTAAGGGTGGCGTTCCCCTGGTCCTCGTGCCCGATCAGGGGAATGCGGCCGGCGGAGGGGTTGAAGTTCACTCCCGCGCCGGAGACGAAGAACCAGGTGAATTCGATTTGCTTGATCCAGGTGGTGGCGCCCTCAATTCCCCAGAAGGGTTGCGGGTAGTCCGTTACCTTGGTCAAGCCGCTGTAGTCCTGCGGGCGAAGGTAGACGTCGTCATAGGCGAAGGGGTGAAAGTTGACCCAGGTGCCGCGCGTCAGGTCGACGCGAAAGCCCGGCATCACGAAGTAGTCGAGCGCCGTGCCACGATGATCCCAGATACTGAATTGCCGGATCGTCGGCCCGTAGGAGATAAGGTATTTCCCTTCCGGCCGCCGGGTGTAGGCGCCGTTGAAATTCTGCTGACGGATGTCGACGCGATTGACGAAGCCGGTTTCGGTTACGAAGCCGGGACTGTAGTCGATATAGAGACCCTGCAGGTTCAACTTGCGTCCGGCGCGTTCGAGATCGACCTTGTAGCCCGGCCCGGAGGAATGCGTGCCATCCACGTTCAACGTGGAACTTGTTACAGCCGCGCCCTGGACGCGCCAGTTTTGGCCGATCTTGATGTTGGCATCCACGCCGCCCACGCGGTTGTAGCCTCCGCCAAACTCGCGATCGGTGAAGATCGCACCGATGGTCGACTGGTCGAGGATGTCACGGCTGACTCGCGCGATCGCGAAGGTGGCATGGTCGCCGCTGTGCGGATCGGAGGGAGGCACTATCTCACCGGGCGCGCGATCGTCGCTGGCCAGCACACCGACTGCCCAAGGGCCTGATTTCCCAGTGAGCCGCAGCCCATATTCGGGATGGGCGATGCGCCGCGTGAAAACCAGATTGATCGGCGTCGTGAAGAAGTTGCTGTTCTCCAGAAAGAACGGACGTTTTTCGGGAAAGAAAACCTCGAAGCGCTGGTTGACCGTGATCTGGGGCTGGTCCGATTCAATCTGGCTGAAGTCGGGATTCACCGTTGCATCCAGTACAAAGCGCCCATGCAAGATGAATTTTCCATCTAGCCCAACGTCGGGTTTGAGAGTGTGGCTCTCGAAAACCGGATGGTTCGGATCACGCTGGTCGATATCGCGAAAGCTGCGAAATAATCCGTATGGAATCAGCTGAATGTTCCGCCCGGGAGAGACGTGCTCCATGCCACTGGCATTGGCGGCCTGGTTAAAGCGCCCCTGAATGCGGTTGGAAATTCTTGGCCAGAAAATATTTTCATTAGTGCGTGGAATGCTGCGGTTCAGGATGATGCCCCACTCCTGCCGGTCGGCCTCGGGGAAACGCAAGCTCTTAAATGGAATGGCGATGAGCGCAAGGTACCCGCGCCCGGTAAGGCGTCCTTCGGAGCGCCATAGCGTATCGAAGGACGAATCGAACCCGCTAAAGTCGCCGGCCGACCCGGTGCCGATCGAGCCTTCGGTCCAAAGCGCGTCCCATTGGATGCCGAAAGGGTTCACCGCGAACGCGTAAGCACGGCGCGCGTCGTGAAACGTGTCAATCATGATCTCGACGGAATCGTCGGAGAAGATGTCCTCGCGGCGAGTCATGCGGGCGCGGATCTGGTCGGGCTCCGTATCCCAGCAGACAAAGACCGCATACAGGTCGTGTTCATCGTAGGCCAGATAGACCTCGGTGTTCTGCGAGGGCTGGGTGCCGTCGGCAGGCTCGCGCACGATGAAGCCGGTTACCTTCAACATGCGCGCCGCAATTCCAGGAGCGGGCTCCATGTCGCTAAAGTCGGAGAGGCTGGGCGGCCGGTCAATGCGGGGAATCTGAATGGAAGGCCCCGCCGCGAAAAGATGCGGTGCGAGAAATAAAGCCAGCGCAAAGGCCGGCAGCGGAGTCATTCGCGGCTTCGTCTTAAACAGGTTCCCAAGCAGCATAAGGAAAGCGGCGGGTGCCAGGGAGGCATATTCCCGGCGCCCCAAAATTTTCCACTGGCCCCGAGATCGCCGACAGTTAGACGTACGAAACGGTCTCCGGAAACCGGAGGGCTGCCATTTTATGCACTCGGCTGAGAGATTCTAATTTGGCGACTTTTGACGCTTGGGCGCTTGGCCGGTGCGCGATGAGGGAGCGCCACTCGAAGGAGCGGTTTCGCCATTAGCCGCCGTACCCTCTTCTGGCTGGGTGGCGCCGACTACCTTGCGTAGAAAGCCTGGGGGAATCGCCGCGGTCAGGACGGAGCGCTCGCCGTGCTGCTCCACTTGGAGGCTGTCGAAGAAGGCTTTGACGTCGGGATCGCTTCCTCCGGTGGCGACCGAGTTTTCAGCCGCGTGGAACAGGTTCAGAAAGGTGGAAACTTTCTCGCTGAGATTGTGCGCGTCGTCTTCCGTGCCGGAGATGGCTTCCACTCGCAGATGCAGGGTGGGCGAGTACACCGCGTAATAGGCGGAGACTACCAGGCACGCGGGCTTGGGAAACAACATGGACCAGGTGCCCAGGCTGGCGGCCGCGGATGGGTCGACGCGGCCGATGAACCAGGCGAGCTTGAGGACGGGAAGAGTTTTGCTGACCACCGGCAACGACTTGTAATGCTGGCGAAGAAGTGCCGGTCCTCCAAAGGGGGAGGCGAGTTTGTGCGAGCGGTCGACCATGCCGCGGATTACGGCGGGATCCTCGTGGTTTGAGGCGGCGACCGTGTCTACGCTCAGGATCGCGACGCGCAGCGTCCGTCCCTCGAGCGGGATGCTGTAGATGTCGGTCGAGTGGTAGTTCTCGACGCTCGCGGCCACCTTGTGGAGGTAGGCTCTAACGCGTTCCCCCTGCACTTTGCCGACCAGCACCTCCGAAAAGCGCGGTTCGGGAGCCGATCCTCCGGTGCCGCCATGCCCCCACTTGGCTGGATAGTGAATCGCGAAGGCGGCCTCGTCGAGGTCGCGCTCGAACTGGAAGTCGGTTTCATGCAGGAAGGCCTCGTAGTCGGCGTCGTGGGCCACGGGTGGCAACTGTCCGATCGCCTTCAGCGTGCGCAGCCACTTCAGATTGACGTAGAAAAACCCATCCGCCCCCGGGAGAAGGCGCGCGGCTTCGGGAGGGGCGCGCCGCCGGAGCTGGACCACCGCCACCAGGGCGGCGGCGACAAGCAAGGCGGCCATCAGGACGGGAAGTCTGCGTTTCAGGCGCACAGGAAGCGATTATGATAGCACTGGGACGAACGGCAGTTTATCCGCGAATGAGCAAGATCGGGCGGGGCGAGGCCCCTTTTGACTTGCTCCGGGCTGGCACCCGCAGCTCCGCTGACGCGATGCCCTCGCTTAAAGAAATGGCACGTCCAAAGAAGAAAAGTGCCCAGGAGCGAGGCAGGTGGGGCTAGGCTAACGGATTGTTTGCACGCAATTTGCCGTTTATGGTACCTTTTAGAATTGTCCCGGTCATCTGAAAGGGATTCGTAGGAGATTTGCGCCTGAGAGGGCGCAGTTCCTCAGCTTGCTGGCGTAGCTCAGTCGGTAGAGCATCTGATTTGTAATCAGAGGGTCAGGGGTTCAAATCCCTTCGCCAGCTCCAAGAACGATTTTTCCGGCAGGGCGGGCGGAAGAAGTTTAGCGGCGCAACAGGTTTATCAAACGCACTCCATTTAGGAATTTTTCCGACGTGTAGTGGTTTCCGTGCGCGAGTGTGTTCGCGCGATTCCTGTTTTTCTGTTTCGTTGCGAAGCCTGCATGGTTTTCTCCGCGTGTGTACAAACCCCGTTGAGGGCTGTCGGGAAGCATGCGTAGTTGCTTCTGAGAGGAAGCGCAAGCTTGGTGGTTTCTGCACAGGTGGGTGAGTGGTTAAAGCCGGCAGACTGTAAATCTGCTCCTCCTAGCGGGGTACGAAGGTTCGAATCCTTCCCTGTGCACCAGAGTTGAGCCCCTTCGGCGCTTCGCTTGGCGAAGTTGCGAGGGATCTATGAATCGGTTGCTGTTGGCATTCGCGGCGTTTGCGGTTCTGGGAGTTCTGGCATACGTAACGTTGCCGGATCCGCGAATTCGCCTGATGACGTTTGCGATCCTGGCGCTGTTTGCGGTGAAGACGTGGCTGCGCCGTGGAGAGTTGTTGCACGGCGGCGACAAAGGCGATGGTCCTGGGCAGTAGCGGGAGAGATGGATTTCTGAGTCGCTAAAGCGGGTCGGTTTTGCTGACGACTAGCGACCGACGACTGGCGACTGGTTTCGAGCCGATGTAGCTCAGTTGGTAGAGCACTCCCTTGGTAAGGGAGAGGTCACCAGTTCAATCCTGGTCATCGGCTCCAGAGTTTGAGTGAGTGGCTAACATGAACGGCGGCTCGCTTTTCTGGCTCGCGCTTCGGTTCGCGCTGCTGACGATAGTAGTTTTCTACTTTGTGATGTACATCGTCAGGCAAAGGCGCTTGCGGGGTCGCAAGGGCGATAGCCGCACCGATGTTATGTTCTGGGTGGTTGTAGCCCTGGCGCTGATTCGGGTTTTCGCTCGGCTCATGCCACTAAGTGGTTGGAACTATCACCTGGTTCGCGTATTACCTGGAATTGCAGCGGCAATCGCGATTCCAGGTCTGATGATGGAATTGAGTAAGCTGGATACCGACGTCGAGTTGAGCTGAGAGCTGACGACTGATGGCTGACAGCTGATTTTCGCGGGAGTAACTCAGTGGTAGAGTCACAGCCTTCCAAGCTGTTGGTCGCGGGTTCGATTCCCGTCTCCCGCTCCAGATCTGAGTGAAGGTGCGAGCGAATTGAGTTACGAGCAGGCAACCATCAAGGTCGAGAAGGAAGCGCAGTTCGCGGAACTGAAGGCTTCCATTGAGCGCGCGTTTTCAGCGGGTGCTGTCGAAAAAATGCTGAAAAGGCTCGATAGCAAAAACACGCGCATCCGCGATTTTGACAGTGTGCTTGAGAAGCAGGTGATCGAGCATGTGGATGCAACTCTCCGCGGAACTCGTAAGACCGCTAAGGGGCTGTACCAGGAACTGACGGTCACGGACCAGGGCCAGATGCGCGAGTTTTACTTGTCGAAGCTCGAGCAAGTGGAAGAGCCGCTGCGCCACAGGTTCCGCAAGATCTTTCAGTACTACTGAAGTGCACGGGCTCAACGCCCGCAATTATGAATAACCAAGCTAAAGGCTAAAGGCCAATAGCTAGAGGCTGATAGGAAATGGCGAAGGAAAAATTTGAGCGTAATAAGCCGCACTGCAACGTAGGGACGATTGGTCACATTGACCACGGGAAGACGACGTTGACGGCGGCCATCACGAAGGTGTTGCAGAAGCACAATCCGAAGATCGTGTTCCGCTCGTTCGATTCGATCGATAACGCGCCGGAAGAGAAGGCGCGCGGGATCACGATTGCCACGGCGCACGTGGAGTATGAGACGGCGAACCGGCACTACGCGCACGTCGATTGCCCCGGGCACGCGGACTACATCAAGAACATGATCACGGGCGCGGCGCAGATGGATGGCGCGATCTTGGTGGTGGCGGCGACCGATGGTCCGATGCCGCAGACCCGCGAGCACGTGCTGCTGGCCCGCCAGGTGGGCGTGCCGTACATTGTGGTGGCGCTGAACAAGTGCGATGCGGTGGACGATCCCGAGCTGCTGGACCTGGTGGAGCTGGAAGTGCGCGAGCTGCTGAAGTCGTATCAGTTTCCGGGCGATGACGTGCCGGTGATTCGGCTCTCGGCGCTGGGCGCGCTGAACGGCGAAGAGAAGTGGGAAAAGCAGATTGATGCGCTGATGGAAGCGGTCGACAAGAGCGTGCCGCAGCCGGCGCGTGAACTGGACAAGCCGTTCCTGATGCCGATCGAAGACATTTTCTCGATCTCGGGCCGCGGCACGGTGGTGACGGGCCGAATCGAGCGCGGCAAGGTGAAGGTGGGCGAGGAAGTGGAAATCGTCGGCTTCCGCGACACGCGCAAGACGGTGGTGACGGGCGTGGAAATGTTCAAGAAGCAGCTGGACGAAGGCATGGCGGGCGACAACGCCGGGCTGCTGCTGCGCGGTATTGGCAAGGATGACGTGGAGCGCGGGATGGTGCTGGCGAAGCCGGGATCGATCACGCCGCACACCAAGTTCAAGGCCGAGGTCTACATCCTGACCAAGGAAGAAGGCGGGCGGCATACGCCGTTCTTCAAGGGATACCGTCCGCAGTTTTACTTGCGCACGACGGACGTGACGGGCGTGGCGGAGTTGCCGGCGGGCACGGAGATGGTGATGCCGGGCGACAACGTAAGCCTGGTGATTGAACTGATCACGCCGGTCGCGATGGAGAAGGGCTTGCGGTTTGCGATTCGTGAAGGCGGCCACACGGTGGGCGCGGGCACGATTGCGGAAATTGTGAAGTAACGCGTAGCGACAGCCGCCCTCGGCTGTCCCGGCGGAGCGAAGCTCCGCACAAGGTTTGCAAGCAGGAGCCGCGGGCGAGGGCGCCCGCGCTACACGGATATGGATATAGAAGGCTGCCAGTAACTGGCAGCCAGAAGCAAGGAGCTGTACTTCAATGCCTCGAGAAATTATTACGATGCAGTGCGGTGATTGCAAAGAACGCAACTACTCGACTACCAAGAACCGGAAGACGACTCCGGACCGGATCGAGATGAAGAAGTTTTGCAAGCGTTGCCGGAAGCACACGCCGCACAAAGAAGTGAAATAAATTTTGTAATTTGCTAATCGGGTAATTTGGTAATTGAAAATCCCAAGATTCGGATCAGCCCGGTCGATTTCAAATTACGAAATTACAAATTACGAAATTATCAAATGATCCTAGGGGCGTAAGCTCAACGGTTAAACTGCCGGTCTCCAAAACCGGACTTGGGGGTTCGAATCCCTCCGCCCCTGCCAGTTTTTGGAGTGAACGACAGGAAGCTTGGTGTGGTGCATGGGAATCGAGACAAAGAAGATGACAAAGTCGATGGCAGCAGCCAGCCCCGATGACAGCTTCGGGGCGCGAGTGGCCTCGTGGCCGGACAAGATAAAGACCTTCTACAACGACGTGCGCATGGAGATGAAAAAGGTCACCACGCCGTCATTCAAAGAAGTGCAGGCCACCACGGTCGTGGTGGTCATCACGGTCTTTATCTTTGGATTGTATTTCTGGCTGGTGGATTTCGTGATCGGACGCGGCATCGACTTCGTGTTCCGCTCTCTTGCCCACAGCTGATCGAACTGGAAATAGAAAGCCTGGGAATGAAGCAACTTATGCAGGAAGACGAAAAGAACGCGAGCGCAACTCCTCCCGCGGAAACGGCGGGCGGAACAGGCGGTGAGGCGGTCTCCACCGAAGCGCCGCGCAACCCGAACATGAAGTGGTACATCATCCACTCCTACTCCGGTTTTGAGCGGAAGGTGCGGGAATCGCTGGAGTCGCGAGTCCAGGCTTTCGGTTTGCAGGACAAGATCGGGCGCGTGCTGATTCCGACCGAGTCGGTCACGGAGGTTCGCGGCGGCAAGAAATACACCAGTGAGCGCATGTTCTATCCCGGCTACGTGCTGGTCGAAATGGACATGGATGACCACGTGTGGCACGTGGTGAAGTCGACGCCCCGCGTGACGGGGTTCGTGGGCACGGGCCAGCAGCCGACGCCGCTGTCGGAAGAGGAAGTGCAGAACATCGTCTACCGGGTGGGCGAGTCGAAAGACAAGCCGAAGCTCAAGGTCAAGTTCGAGAAGAACGAGACGGTGCGCATCACGGAAGGGCCGTTCGCGAGCTTCACGGGCATCGTGGACGAAGTCAATGAGGACCGCGAGACCTTGAAAGTGATGGTCACGATCTTCGGCCGCTCGACGCCGGTGGAATTGGAGTTCGGGCAGGTGGAGAAGGTCGTTACCTAGATTTAGTAATTGGGAAATTTGGGAATTGGGAAATTGAACGGCGCTTGTCGCTCACGGAGTTTGCTGAAGACTGACGACTAGCGACTAACGACTAAAGTTGGAAAAGAGAGTATGGCGAAAAAGGTTACAGGTTCAGTCAAGCTGCAGATCGCTGCAGGCAAGGCGACTCCGGCTCCTCCGGTCGGCCCGGCCCTCGGCCAGGCGCAGATCAACATCATGGAATTCTGCAAGCAGTTCAATGCGCGCACGGGCGCGAAGGAACTGGAAGGGCTGATCATCCCGGTCGTAATCAGCGTTTATAACGACCGCTCGTTCACCTTTATTACGAAGACGCCGCCGGCGTCGATTCTGCTGAAGCGCGCGGCTGGCATTGCGAAGGGCTCGGGCGCGCCGAACAAAGACAAGGTCGGCAAGGTGACGCTGAAGCAGGTGGAAGACATCGCGAAGCAGAAGATGCCGGATTTGAATGCGGCGTCGCTCGAAGCCGCCGTGAACAGCGTGAAGGGCACGGCGCGGTCGATGGGAATTGATGTGGTTTAGTTGATCGCTGGCGGCTAATGGCTGTTAGCGACTCTGCGGGGCGCAGCCAGGAAAGCAGGTCTTTCGCTTCGCTCAGGATGACAAGGTTTTTGTAGGAAGCTGGCGCTTGCTCGTGGCTCGTAGCTCGTGGCTCGCAGCTGGCAGTCAAAAACACCACGGCTTTTCAGATCAACGCTGAGCGGTGGGAGACGGAGAAAACGGATGAAGAAGTCAGGGAAGAACATCACGAAGGCTCGGGCCGCGGTTGGAGAAAAATCGTACCCGCTGCAGGATGCGGTTCCTCTTCTGCAGAAAGTGAAATACGCCAAGTTCGACGAGACGGTGGAAGTCACAATGCGTCTCGGCGTCGATCCCAAGCATGCCGACCAGATGGTGCGCGGAACCGTGGTTCTGCCGCACGGGTTGGGCAAATCAAAGAAAGTTCTGGTCATCGCCACCGGCGACAAGGTGAAGGAAGCCGAAGCGGCGGGCGCGGATTTCGTAGGCGGCGAAGAGATGGTCGAGAAGATCCAGAAGGAAAACTGGACCGACTTCGACGCGTTGATCGCGACGCCCGACGTCATGAAGTCGGTTGGCCGTCTTGGTAAGGTGCTTGGCCCCAAGGGCCTGATGCCGAACCCGAAGACCGGCACTGTCACGTTCGACGTGGGCAAGGCCGTGCAGGAAGTGAAGGCCGGCAAAGTCGAGTTCCGGACCGACAAGACCGCTCTCGTCCACGTTCCGGTCGGGAAGATCTCGTTCACGCCTGACAAGCTGGTCGAGAACGCCACCGTGGTGATCTCAAGCGTCATCAAGGCGAAGCCGTCGGTTGCCAAGGGCAAGTACATCAAGGGCTGCACGCTGAGCTCGACGATGGGGCCTGGAATTTCGATCGATACCAGCGCAGTGGAAGCTGCCGCGAAGGCATAGCGAACGAGTCGGGCAGCGTCCGCGGGCGAGGGCGCCCGCGCTACATCACGAGATATCTGAAGGGATACGAACATGGCAGTCAGCAAAGCGAAGAAGATGGAGCAGGTCGAAGAGCTGAGTGGCGAACTGAAGAATGTTTCCAGCGTGATTGTCGCCACCTACAGCAAGCTCACGGTTGAGAAGGACTACGAACTCCGCAAGGCCCTGCGCACGACGGGCGCCAAGTATCGCGTGGTGAAGAACACGCTGGCCGAGCGGGCGTCGAAGGGCACCAAGGTCGAAGAAGCGCTGCAGAATCTGAGCGGCGTGACCTCGATTGCCTACACCGAGGGCGACCCGGTCGCTCTGGCCAAGGCGCTGGCGAAGTACGCCAAAGATAACCCGGAATTCAGCTTCAAGGCGGGCGTGGTTGAAGGGCGCGTGGTCTCGATCAAAGAGATCGAGGCGCTCGCCACCATGCCGTCGAAGGAAGAGATTTATTCCAAGCTGCTGTACTTGTTGAACGCTCCCGCGCAGCGCCTGGTGACAGCCATGAATGCAGTGGGCCGGAACCTGGCGGTGGTGATTGATCAGGGCGTGAAGGAAAACAAGTTTAAGGAAGCCTAAAAAGATTGAGTAATTGGGTAATTTTGTAATTTGGTAATTGAAATCTGCTCGCGGTCGAGGCGGAGAGAAATTTCTCAATTACTCAATTTCCCAATTACCAAATGAAGGGATTGCGTTATCACTTGCGGGGGTTGCGCGGTTCGAGTCTGGGCGTTGTCTGGCGCGCGGATGTTCGGCCTGGTCGCACTGGAAACCTGGCATGGCGATGACGAAATCGAACGACCGATAAACATCAAGAATTGGAGAACAACATGGCGGATCTGCAACAGTTGGAAGACTCAATCGTAGGCTTGTCGCTGCTCGACGCGGCGGCGTTGGTGAAGAAACTCGAAGAGCGTCTTGGCGTTTCGGCTGCGGCCGCGGCCCCCGTGATGGTGGCCGGTGGCGGCGGAGCCGCTGCGGCAGCACCTGCGGAAGAGAAGACGGAATTCACCGTGGTTCTCAAGGACGTCGGCGCGAACAAGATCAACGTTATTAAAGCGGTTCGTGAAGTTACCAGCCTCGGCCTGAAAGAAGCCAAGGACCTGGTCGACGGCGCGCCGAAGAGCATCAAGGAAGGCGTCTCGAAGGACGAAGCCGAGACCATCAAGAAGAAGTTCACCGAGGCCGGTGCGACTGTCGAAGTGAAGTAGCGGCGCTACGCGAGGTTATTGGCAATGTGCTGTTCACTTTTCTCAGAGAACAGCATAGAGGCAAGCCTCGCGCCGCTGCGGCTTTTTCGGTTACGTCTGGCACAGTCTCTTGTTGGCAGGTCTTGGCGCGGTGGGTAGTTGTATCTGGCAGCAACTTCGATCTTCAATCAGCTCAACAACTTGCGAACCTCCTGCAAGTTTTGGGCCAGCGAACGATCTACTAGTTGAATCGGGGGGAGTGATGTTATCATCTAAACAACATCGCTACCTCTGCTTCACGCAAGGTGATTACGGCTTGTGCTCCAGCAGCCCAGGAGAGAGCGCAGACCGTTGGCAGAGTTGGCAGGCTGTTCCGCATACAGGCGGAACGGAAACAGGCCTTTAGAACTGGCGCGGAAAGAAACAAATCAGAATGGCAACGCGCAGCCCATGGCGCCTTCGGGGAATCTTGTCCCTGTGGGTGCCCTATTGTCTTTCTAGGTTCATCGATCAGTAATTTCCCGGCGCGCGCAACGCGCTCCAACATTCCGCGGTTTCTTTAGCGCAGTCAACGGCTGCGCTGACTTTGGGAGTTTCTTGAATGAAGAAGAATGCCTTCCGTAAACGCTTTGATTTTTCCAAAATTCCAGCCACCATCCAGATCCCGAACCTGATCGAGGTGCAGAAGCGTTCCTACGAGCGCTTTCTGCAAATGGACCGGTTGCCCAGCGAGCGCGACGACGCCGGGCTTCAGGCCGTGTTCCAGTCGGTGTTTCCGATCACCGATTTTCGCAACGTATCACAACTCGAGTTTGTGGATTACGCAATTGGCAACTGGGAGTGCAAATGTGGTCACCTCAAGGGACTGCATCACCTGCGCACCACCTGCAAGAATTGCGGCTCGACGGTCATCACGGATCCGTTCCATCCCGGCGACGTGCTTTGCCAGAAGTGCGGCACCTATAACGCGAACACTCCCGACTTCTGCAACAAGTGCGGCGACCCGGTCGGCCTGCAGCTCAAGTACGACGTGAACGAGTGCGAAGAGCGCGGGATGACGTATTCCGCTCCGCTCAAAGTCACGATGCGCCTCACGATTTATGAGAAGGACGCCGAGACCGGCAATCGCTCGATCCGCGACATCAAGGAGCAGGAAGTTTTCTTCGGCGACGTGCCGCTGATGACGCAGAACGGCACGTTCATCATCAACGGAACCGAGCGCGTAATCGTCAGCCAGTTGCACCGTTCGCCCGGCGTCTTCTTTGAGACGGCGAACAACCGCACTTACTTCCTGGGTAAGATCATTCCTTACCGCGGCTCGTGGGTCGAGTTTGAGTACGACCAGAAGAACGTGCTGTATGTGCGCATCGACCGCAAGCGCAAATTCCTGGGCACGATCTTCCTGCGCGCCCTGGGGCTGCGCGGCGGCGACGACATTCTCAAGACGTTCTATACCGTCGACCGGCTGGCGATTAAGGACAAGAAGCTTTTCTGGACGCTCGATCCGGCCAGCGAGAAGCCCACAAACCTGCTGGGCATGAAACTGGCGCACAGCATCAAGAACAAGTCGGGCGACGAGATCGCGCACTCCGGCCGCAAGATCAACGCACAGGTTCTGAAGGAAATTCAGAAGGCGAAGATCAGCGAGATTGAAGTTGATATCACGGACCTGGAAGGCGCGTGGGTGGCCAGCGACGTAGTCGACACGACTACGGGCGAAGTATTGCTCGAAGCGAACTCGGAAGTGACGGCCGACAAGCTGTCGAAGATTCTCGACTCCGGCGTGGTGGAACTGAACGTGTTCTTCCCCGAGCGCGATGACGTGGGTACGGTGATCTGCCAGACCCTCAAGCGCGACTCGGTGAAGACGCCGCAAGAAGCGCTGATCGAGATCTACCGCAAGCTGCGTCCGGGCGACCCGCCCACGCTCGACACGGCAACCGCGCTGTTCCAGGGCATGTTCTTCGACCCGCGCAAGTACGACTTTTCGCGCGTGGGCCGTTTGAAGTTCAACATCAAGCTGTTTGAGAACCAGGACGCGACCAGCCTGGAGCAGCGCACGCTGGATCCGGACGATTTCTATGCGACCATCCGCTACCTGCTGAAGCTGCGCAAGAACATCGGCACGGTGGATGACATCGATCACCTCGGCAACCGGCGCGTGCGCGCGGTCGGCGAGTTGATGGAGAACCAGTTCCGCATTGGCCTGGTCCGCATGGAACGCGCCATCAAGGAAAAGATGAGCGTCTACCAGGAAATGTCGACGGCCATGCCGCACGACCTGGTCAATGCCAAGCCGGTGATGGCGGCGATCCGCGAGTTCTTCGGATCCTCGCAGCTGTCGCAGTTCATGGATCAGACCAACCCGCTGTCGGAAATCACCCACAAGCGGCGTCTGTCGGCTCTTGGGCCGGGCGGACTTTCTCGGGAAAGAGCGGGATTCGAAGTGCGCGACGTGCACCCGACGCACTACGGACGTATCTGCCCGATTGAAACGCCGGAAGGTCCGAACATTGGACTGATCTCGTCGTTGAGCTGCTATGCCCGGATCAACGACTACGGCTTCATCGAGTCGCCCTACCGCAAGGTGAAGACCTCGCGCGTCATCGACTACGTCACCGTGGTGAACGCTGGCGACAGTGATCACAAGGTGGGGGATCACATCGAGAAGAGCGAGGCCGAGAAGATCAACAGCGAACTCCGCGACCGCAAGAAGCGGGCCATGGAGATCGAGCCCTTCTCGTTCTATCTCTCGGCATGGGAAGAAGACCGGCACGTCATTGCCCAGGCCAACATCGAACTCGACGATAAGGGACGCATCGTCGCCGAGCTCGTGAATGCCCGCAAGGCCGGCAACTTTGTACTGGTGAACCGGGATGAAGTCGATTACGTCGATGTCAGCCCGAAACAGCTGGTATCGGTGGCCGCCTCCCTGGTTCCGTTCCTGGAGCACGACGACGCCAACCGAGCGCTGATGGGCGCCAACATGCAGCGCCAGTCGGTGCCTTTGCTGCGCGCACAGGCTCCGGTAGTGGGCACGGGCATGGAAGGTGTGACGGCGCGTGATTCAGGGGCGGTCATCCTGGCTCGCCGCAACGGAATCGTCGACTCGGTCGACTCCGAGCGCATCATCGTGCGCGTCGAGGGCGAGCATCATCCCGGACAGCTCTCCCGCGAGGTGGGCAGCGACATTTACCAGCTCACCAAGTTCAAGCGCTCGAACCAGAACACCTGCATCAACCAGAAGCCGATCGTGGAGAAGGGGCAGCGCGTCGTCAAGGGCCAGGTGATCGGCGACGGTCCCTGCACCGAGTTCGGCGAGTTGGCGCTGGGACGCAACGTTCTGGTCGCCTTCATGCCGTGGCGCGGCTACAACTTCGAAGACGCGATCCTGGTCTCGGAAAAGATGGTGAAGGAGGACTATTACACCTCCGTCCACATCGAGGAATTCGAGATCGAGGCGCGCGATACCAAGCTGGGGCCGGAAGAGGTCACGCGCGATATCCCCAACGTCAGCGAAACCATGCTGCGCAACCTGGATGAAGCGGGCGTGATCCGCATCGGCGCGACCATTAAGCAGGGCGACATCCTGGTGGGCAAGGTAACACCCAAGGGCGAGACCCAGCTCACGCCGGAAGAGAAACTGCTGCGCGCGATCTTCGGCGAGAAAGCCGGCGACGTGCGCGATGCGTCACTTTACTGCCCGCCCGGAATCGAAGGCGTGGTGGTGGACGTGAAGATCTTCTCGCGCAAGGGTCAGGAAAAAGACGAACGGGCGAAGGCGATCGAAGAACAACAAATCGCGAAGCTCGAGAAGAACCTTTCGGATGAAATCCGAATTCTGACCGACGAGCGCCTGAAGCGTCTGGAAGGCTTGCTGGGCGGCAAGGAAGTGCAAGCTGACCTGCACGACGAGCGCACAAACAAGCGGCTTCTGACCAAGGGCGCGGTTCTCGACCGCGACACCATCGAGCGCATCTCGACCCGCAACCTGAAGCGCATCAAGTACAACGACAAAGATCCGCGGGTGAACGAGCAGATCGACGAGATCGAGGAAATGACCTCGCGCCAGATCGACGTGCTCAAGAAGATCGTCAACGAGAAAAAAGACAAGCTCACCAAGGGCGACGAACTGCCGCCGGGCGTGATCAAGCTGGTCAAAGTCTACGTCGCCATGAAGCGCAAGCTGAGTGTCGGCGACAAGATGGCCGGCCGTCACGGAAACAAGGGCGTGATCGCCCGCATCCTGCCGGAAGAGGATATGCCGTACCTGGAGGACGGGACGCCGGTGGAAATCGTGCTGAATCCCCTGGGTGTGCCAAGCCGCATGAACGTCGGCCAGATTCTGGAGACGCACCTGGGCTGGGCGGGCTTTGAGCTAGGCAAGAAGGTCAGCCGGATTCTCGCGGAGAACACCCGTGCGGAGGCGATCCGGCGCGAACTGAAGGCCCTGTTCAAAGACACCGCGCTAGCCGATACCGTCGCCGCGTTCAGCGACGAAGAAGTCGAACTGGTGGCGCCGACGCTTGTCCATGGAGTGTTCTCGGGATCGCCGGTATTCGACGGCGCGCGCGAACACGAGATCAAAACCCTGCTCGAGCGGGCGGGCCTGCCGACTTCCGGCAAGACCGTCCTGCACGACGGCATGACGGGCGACAAGTTCGAACAGCCCGTAACGGTCGGTTACATCTACATGCTGAAACTGTCGCACCTGGTGGACGACAAGATTCACGCTCGCTCCATCGGACCGTACTCGCTCATCACCCAGCAACCGCTGGGTGGCAAGGCGCAGTTCGGTGGCCAGCGCTTCGGAGAAATGGAAGTGTGGGCTCTCGAAGCGTACGGCGCGGCGTTCATCCTGCAGGAACTGCTCACGGCGAAGTCGGACGACGTGTATGGCCGCACCAAGATTTACGAGGCCATCGTGAAAGGCGAGGCCGCCATGGAACCGGGCGTCCCCGAATCCTTCAACGTGCTGATTCGCGAATTGCAGTCGCTCTGCCTGGATGTGGAACTGATTAAGGCGGCATTGGGCGAGAAGAAGCCTGTGGCGCCGGTGGCGGCGGACTGAAATGAGCTGGTGGCTGGTGGTCGTTGGCTGATAGCGACCCCAGCCGGTCCAGCCTGGATATTGGATTGAAATGAGGACGGGCGGCTTTGCTCTTGAGCGGTCCGGTCCAAAGATTTGGCTATCAGCTAACGACCATTAGCTATTAGCCGGTTTCAAGAGCCGTGAGCGGGCGCGTGAGATCCCGCAGGAAGCGGAGGACCACTTGTATCGTTCGAGCCCCTTTGACATGGCGAACCCGATTGCCGATTTCGATGCGATCCGCATCAGCCTGGCATCTCCGGAAAAAATCCGGAGTTGGTCGCATGGTGAAGTCACTAAGCCCGAAACTATTAACTACCGCACCTTCAAGCCCGAGCGCGACGGCCTGTTTTGCGCGCGTATTTTTGGACCGGTAACCGACTGGGAATGCTTGTGCGGCAAGTACAAGCGCATGAAGCACCGGGGCGTGATCTGCGACAAGTGCGGCGTGGAAGTGACGCTGTCGAAAGTTCGCCGCGAGCGCCTGGGACATATCGAACTGGCATCGCCCTGTTCGCATGTGTGGTTCTTCAAGGGACTGCCCAGCCGCATCGGACACCTGCTCGACATCTCGCTTCGCGATCTGGAGTCGGTCCTGTACTTCGAGGCCTACGTGGTCGTCGAGCCGGGCGACGCTCCGGTAAAAGAGCGCGAGATCATCAAGGACGAAGCCAAGTACCGCGAACTGGACCAGCAGTACCGCGCGGCCGGCTTCAAGGCCATGATGGGCGCGGAAGCGATTAAGGAGTTGCTGAAACGCGTCGATATCGAAGGCCTTTCGACCGAACTGCGCGAGAAGATGAAGAACGAGGCGTCGCTGCAAAAGCGCCTCAAGTACGCCAAGCGCCTGAAAGTGGTCGAGGCTTTCCGTCGCAGCGGCAACAAGCCGAACTGGATGATTCTGGATGTGATCCCGGTAATTCCGCCGGAGCTGCGTCCTCTGGTTCCACTCGACGGCGGCCGTTTTGCGACTTCCGACTTGAACGACCTGTATCGCCGTGTGATCAACCGCAACAACCGGTTGAAGAAGCTGATGGACCTGCATGCTCCCGAAGTCATCGTGCGCAACGAAAAGCGCATGCTGCAGGAAGCCGTGGACGCGCTGTTCGACAACGGACGCCGTGGCCGCGTGCTGCGTGGAGCGAACAACCGGCCGCTGAAGTCGCTGTCGGATACCCTCAAGGGCAAGCAGGGCCGGTTCCGTCAGAACCTGCTCGGCAAGCGCGTGGACTACTCCGGGCGTTCCGTGATTGTGGTTGGCCCCGAGTTGAAGCTGCACCAGTGCGGACTTCCCAAGAAGATGGCGCTGGAGCTGTTCAAGCCGTTTATCTATCACCGTCTCGAACAGACCGGGCACTGCACCACCATCAAGCAAGCCAAGGAAATGGTGGAGCAGCAGGAACCGATTGTTTGGGACATCCTGGAAGAGGTTATTAAGGATCACCCGGTGCTCTTGAACCGCGCCCCAACCCTTCACCGTCTGGGCATTCAGGCTTTCGAGCCGGTGCTGGTGGAGGGCAAGGCCATCAAGATTCACCCGCTGGTGTGCACGGCGTTCAATGCCGACTTCGACGGCGACCAGATGGCGGTGCACATTCCGCTGTCTCCGGAAGCCCAGGTTGAAGCGAGCGTTCTGATGCTGGCCTCGCACAACATCCTGTCACCCGCATCAGGCCAGCCCATCACCGTGCCTACGCAGGACATGGTTCTCGGTCTGTACTACCTGACCAAAGGCAAGCCGGGAGCGAAGGGCGAAGGACGCTCGTTCGCGAACATCGATGAAGTTCTGCTCGCGCTGGAAGCCGGCGAAGTGGAGACCCTGTCTCCGATCCGTCTGCGCTTCACCGGGGAAGTGATCGACCTGACCACCGCGTACGACGATCAGGACATCACGCACACCGACGAGGTCCACTACGAGCGCAGCTTCCTGAACACGACTGTAGGCCGCGCCATCCTGAACGATCACCTTCCCGAGGGTATGCCGTACATTAACGGCCTGCTCAAGAAGAAAGGTATCGGCCAGCTGGTGAACTACACGTACCTGCGCTTTGGGTTGGAAGTAACGGTCAAGATGCTGGACGAGATCAAGTCGCTCGGGTTCAACTTCGCGACCAAAGCGGGCCTCTCCATAGGCATCGACGACATGGTCGTGCCCGACAACAAGAAGACGCTGGTGCGCGACGCCGAGAAGCAGGGCGTGAGCGTTCAGCAGCAGTACCTGGACGGGGCGATCACCAATGGCGAGCGCTACAACAAGGTCATCGAAATCTGGTCGGCGATTACCGAAAAGGTCGCGGACGAGATGTTCGGACAGATGCAGCAGCGCGACAAGGAAGGCCTGATCAACCCGATTTACGTCATGGCCGACTCCGGCGCCCGCGGATCGAAACAGCAGATTCGCCAGCTTTCCGGTATGCGCGGACTGATGGCGAAGCCCTCGGGCGAAATCATCGAGACGCCCATCACGGCGAACTTCCGTGAAGGGCTGACCGTGCTGGAATACTTCATCTCGACCCACGGCGCCCGCAAGGGCTTGGCCGATACCGCTCTGAAGACGGCGGACTCGGGCTATCTGACGCGCCGGCTGGTCGACGTGGCCCAGGACGTGATCATCAGCGAATACGACTGCGGCACCGTGGACGGCATCTACGTCTCCGGTATCGTGGAAGCCGGCGAGATCATCGAGCCGTTGCGCGACCGCATCGTCGGCCGCGTGTCGCTCGAAAAGATCAAGGATTACGACGGCAACGTCATCGTCGACATCAACCAGGAAATCACCGAAGAGCTGGCAGGTTCGATTCAGGCTGCCGGCATCGAGCGGGTGAAGATCCGTTCCGTGCTGACCTGCGAGTCGAAGCGCGGCGTCTGCGTGATGTGCTACGGCCGCAACCTGGCCTCCGGCCGACTGGTCGAACTGGGCGAGGCGACCGGCGTCATCGCGGCGCAGTCGATCGGCGAGCCGGGAACCCAGCTCACGATGCGTACCTTCCACATCGGTGGTACGGCATCGCGAGTCTCCGAGCAGTCGCGCCTCGAAGCCAAGAACACCGGTGCGGTGCGCTTCATCAACCTCCAGACCGTCAAGGCGAAGTCCGGCGATCTGGTGGTCATGAATCGCCAGGGCTCTATCGCAGTGGTCGACGAAAAGGGCCGCGAGCGTGAGCGCTACTCGGTCGTGTACGGCGCCAAGGTGAAGGTTAACGAGGGCGATCCGGTTCAGCTCGGTCACATCCTGGTCGAGTGGGATCCGTATACCTTCGCGATCCTGACCGAAATCGGCGGCACCGTCCAGTTCAAAGACTTGCAGGAAGGCATCACCCTGCACGAAGAAGTGGACGAGGTCACCGGCCTCTCCCGTCACGTGGTGGCCGATTCACCCGACGAGAAGCGGCAGCCTGCGATTGTGATTAAGGGCAAATCGAGCAAGCGCTACCTGATGCCGTCCCGCGCTCACCTCATGGTGGCCGATGGCGACACGGTATCGCCGGGCGATGTGCTGGCGAAGATCCCGCGCGAAACCACCAAGACGAAAGATATCACCGGTGGTCTGCCGCGCGTGGTCGAGCTGTTCGAAGCGCGCAAGCCGCACGAAACCGCGGTCATCAGCGAAATCGATGGTACGGTGAAGTTCGGCGAGGTCTCGAAGGGCCAGCGCAAAATCTACGTGGTCGCCGACAACGGCACCGAGAAGGAATACTCGGTTCCGCGCGGTGTTCACATTAACGTGCAGGAAGGCGAGCGCGTCAAGGCGGGCGAACCGCTGATGGACGGGCCGCTCAACCCGCACGACATTCTGGCGGTGCTCGGCGAAAAGGAACTGCAGTCTTACCTGGTGAACGAAATCCAGGAAGTCTACCGGCTCCAGGGCGTCAACATCAGCGACAAGCACATCGAGGTGATCGTTCGCCAGATGATGCGTTGGCGCAAGGTGGAAGACGTCGGAGACACGTCGTTCCTGCTCGAACAGCAGGTCGACAAGTTCCGCTTCGCCGAAGAGAACGAACGCGTGATCAAGGACGGTGGACGTCCGGCAACCGGCCGGCCGCTGCTGCTCGGTATCACCAAGGCGTCGCTCTCAACCGACTCGTTCATCTCCGCGGCGTCGTTCCAGGAGACCACGAGGGTGCTCACCGAAGCTTCCATCCAGGGAGCGGTCGATCACCTGCGCGGCCTCAAGGAGAACGTCATCGTCGGCCGCCTCATCCCTGCCGGCACCGGCATGGAGTACTACCGCAACGTGCGCCTCTCGCCAGAAATGGAAGAAGCCGCTGCGAAGGTGCAAGAGGAGGTTTCCGCAGCCTACGAGGAGGCGGAGCGTGCGCTCGAAATGATGAGGCACGAAGGCGAGACCGAAGAGTTGGCCGCCGAGTAATCAAGGGAACCGAGAAGGGGCGGGATCACCCGCCCCTCCTGTCCCTCTCTTCCTATGAGTGCCAATCCCCAGCAATTTGGACCACAAGAGGTTCGCCGCCGCATTTCGGAGTTGCGCCGGGAGGCGCCGCACCCTACTCTAGGGCAAGAAATGCTGCGCTTTTTTCGCCTGCTGCGCCTGGCGACCTGGCGAGCTTTTGAGCACGACCAGTTTGCAGTAGCCAAGGCGTCAGCGTATTCGTCGATCTTGACGTTCTTTCCTGCGTTGCTCGTCGTTGGCTCCGTGCTGGCCACCCTGAGCCGCGGGGATGCCTACTTGCGCGAAGTTTCCTATGCACTGGGTCGAATACTTCCCACCGGCGCCGCTACCGCCATCGCGTATCTGCGCGGAACCAACCAGCGCCCGGTCGGGTTGCTGATCAGCACGTCGCTCCTGACTCTGTGGACCGCGTCCGGCACCATGATTTCCTGGATGGAAGGCTTCCGGAACGCTTATGCGTTGCCGAAGACATGGGGGCTGCTGAAGGAGCGCCTCATCGCGTTTTCTCTGGTGATCATGGCGGGCATCCCGCTGACCTGCGCGACGGTTATGGTAGCTTTCGGCTCAGGGATCGAGACTCGAATACTCTTCCACAGCGGCCACGAATTCAGCCTGTACATCAGCCTCCTGTGGACCGTGACCCGGTGGATCATTGCCACGCTGACCAGCATTGCCGTGATCGCCCTGATTTATCACAACGCGGTTCCCCGAACGCAGCCCTGGCACAGCGTTCTGCCGGGGGCGACGCTGGCCACCGCGCTGTGGTTTCTGACGACTACGCTTTTCAGTATTTATCTGCACGCTTATGCAGACTACAGCATCATTTACGGGTCACTGGGAGTTGGCATTGCGCTGCTGGTATGGATGTACATGATCTCGCTGATCGTTCTGATCGGCGCCGAATTCAATGCCATGCTGTTTCCACGGGCGTTCCTGGGAAAGGAATTGCTGGAGTCGAACACCACGCTGAGAATCCCCACGCACTGAGCCAGCGGCTTCTCACCCGGGTCTCCGTCAATTCTTAGGGAGCAGGAGATTTGAGACAGGGAAAGTTCGATTTAGTCGCCGGTGAGATCTACAGCCTGCAAAGCGAATCGGAACGCGCGGGCAGACTTGACCTGCGGGTAGAAGGCGGCCACGCTAATCCCCGGCGCGCGAAAATCATCGCGACGATCGGTCCGTCCTCGAATACCGACGCTGCGCTGCGCGACCTGCTGCGGCTCGGCATGGATGTAGCGCGACTGAATTTTTCACACGGCTCTCACGAAGAACACGCTCGCAACATCGAACGAATTCGCCGTGCGGCTCGCCGGGAAGGTCGGACGGTGTGCATTCTGCAGGATCTGCAGGGGCCGAAGATCCGGACGGGACGGCTGAAGAGGCACGAACCGGTGCTGCTGGAAAGCGGCTCTCGCGTGACAATCACTCCCAAGGACGTACTGGGCACGCCCCATCTGATCGCTACGACATTTGCTGGTCTCGCGCGGGAAGTCAGCCCGGGTGCGCGCATCCTGCTTTCTGACGGACTGATCGAATTGCGCGTGCGAGGACGGCGGGGGCAGGATCTGGAATGCGATGTTGTGAACGGCGGACTGCTGGCCGAGCACCAGGGCATCAACCTGCCCGGCGTTGCGCTGACGATTCCGGCGCTTACGGACAAGGATCGCAAGGATCTCGAGTTCGGACTGAAGCACGATGTGGATATGGTCGCCATCTCGTTCGTGCGTTCAGCATCGGATGTGCGCGAGATCAAGCAGCTGATTTTGGACCATGGCGGGGACCTGCCGGTGATTGCGAAGCTTGAGAAGCCGCAGGCGCTCGAGCAGTTGGAAGAGATCTTTGAAGCGGCTGACGGCGTGATGGTGGCGCGCGGCGACTTGGGCGTCGAGATGCTGCCCGAGCAGGTGCCCGTCATCCAGAAGCACGTGATCAGGCGGGCCGCGGAATGGCGGAAGCCGGTGATTATCGCCACCCAGATGCTTGAATCGATGATCGAAAACCCGCGTCCGACGCGGGCGGAAGCCAGCGACGTAGCCAATGCGGTCTTTGATGGCACCGATGCTGTCATGCTATCCGGGGAGACTGCAAGCGGGAGATATCCGCGAGAAGCGGTTGGGATGATGAGCCGGATCGTGATCGAGGCCGAGCACAACATGGCATCGTTCAGCGAGCCCCGTCGGCGCCGGACCCGCCACCAGCTTTCCGTGGCCGAAGCGATCTGCGAATCGATTGCGCATGCGGCCGAAGATCTTCCCATGGGGGCGATCGCGATTTTCACGGAGAGCGGGAATACCGCGCGCATGATTTCGAAATTCCGGCCGCGTGTAAGCATTTACGCCTTCAGCCATACCGGGCCGGTGTGCAACCGGTTGAACCTGTTTTGGGGAGTTCATCCCGTGCAGCGCCGCGAGCTGTCGCGTACGGCGGAAGACATGGTGAATACCGCGGAGCGGGAACTGCTGCATCGAGGCCAGCTCAAGCCCGGCGATGTGCTGGGCGTGGTGGCTGGTACCCAAATGGCTTCCGGGTCGACGAATTTCATGCGCCTGCACACGGTCCCGGCGCCTGAGATTGCACGTGCCGGCAGGCAGCGCATGCGTAAGCGTCCGAAGAGAGCCGCGAAGAGATAGGAAAATCCGAAGCAGGTAAAATCAGGAGATTCGACGGTAGTGTCGAGTGAAATATTATCGGTCGCGGTGTTTGAGCCGCTGGCGGGTCACGAAGAGCAGGCTCTCGCAACGGTGCGGGAACTGTCGAGCGTATTGGCTGCAAGTGGTCACAGCCGGGATGTCCTGTACCGCGGGCAGGAAGGCGAATACGTCCTGGTGCGGCATTGGAAGTCGGATGATGCCCGGCGGGCGGCGATGGAAGACGCAAACGCGCAGCGCTGCTGGGCTAAGCTGGCCCATGAGATCCGTATTCTGAAAGTGTATGAGAGCCTGGAGGAGGTAGAACCAGTGTGAGGCAGTGCTGGTAGCCATTAGCTCCTGACAGGCGATTTGAAGGATAAGCGATTTGCCCGCCCGCTGAGTCGAAAGAGGACCTTAGGTGAGATCGTGAGAGGACCTAAGTGGGATATTGAGTGCAAGAAGCGCCGCAGGCGCGGCATTCAGTAGCCCAGCGCGTAGCGCTGGGTAAGCAGCAGCAACGATCCAAGCCCGCTTCAGCGGGCGACAGCAACCATGCCTGACGCTGAACCCTTCTCCGACGCGGCGACAACTCCGCCCGTAAGCGGTTACCTGCATCGCCCGCACACTCCAAATGGCGATGGCCTGGTCCTCTCTCACGGCGCGGGATCCAATGCGCGCGCGCCTCTGCTGGTGGCGATCGCCGAAGAATTCTCGGCCGCCGGATTCACCGTATTGCGCTGTGATCTCCCTTATCGGCAGGCGCGTCCGTCCGGTCCGCCCGGGCCGGGCGACGCGGCACGCGATCGGAGGGGCTTGCAAAATGCGATCGCTGCGCTGCGCAGAATGGCGACGGGCCGCATGTTTCTCGCTGGACATTCCTATGGTGGGCGCCAGTCGAGCATGCTGTGCGCGGAGCAGCCGGGCCTGGTCGATGGACTTCTCCTGCTTTCTTACCCTCTGCATCCGCCGCTTAAGCCTGAGCAACTGCGCACCCAGCATCTGCCGGATCTCCAGACTCCGTGCCTTTTCGTCGAAGGCACGCGGGATCCGTTTGGATCGATCCCAGAGATCGAAGCGGCGCTGAAGTTGATCCCGGCGAAGAAGGAACTGCTGACGGTCGAGGGGGCGGGTCACGATTTGGGATTCAAGGGGAAGATGGGCGGCGAGGAACTGGCCCAGGGGGTGCGGGCGGCGTTTGTAAGGTTCTTCTCCTGAATGATCGGGATGTATCGTGCGCATCCCTGGCCGCACAGGTGCGGAGCGTCGGTTTCGCTGGGCAGACGAGCGCGCCTGCGCCTACTCGGACGTGGTTAATTCACCCAGCCCGACTTCGATCCGCCGTTCTTCTTGTCGCGGTCCTCGGGCGGCACGTAGTTGCCGCGGTCGTCGAAGGTAACTTCCCGATCATGCTTACGCATGTAAACCTCGAACTTGCGCGCGGCCCGGCGGCGCTTCCAGCGGTAGTACGAGTTTTTCATTCCGTAGTACCACTCCGAGGGAGAAGACTGCTTCGTCTTGGGCCGGGAGGCGCCGAATTTCACATACAGATAGCCAAAGAAGAGCCCGCCCAGATGCGCGATGTAGGCTGTGCTGCCCCCGCCACTGATTGCGAAGGCCACCGTGATTACGATCAGGATCAGAACGAAGTACTTGGCTTTGATGAGGGCCGGAAAGGGGAAGAGGAAAATCTCGTTTTCCCCAAACACCATTCCGTAGGCCATCAGAATTGCGAAAACCCCGCCAGAGGCGCCCACCGTAGGGATGTTGGGATCTGTCAGTATGTGGGCGAAGGACAGCACGATGGTCGTAATCGCGGCGCCCACCACGCCGGTGAAGAATAGTTCCAGAAACCGGCGCACGCCCCAGGAACTTTCGAAAGTGGAACCGAACATCCAGATCCCGAGCATGTTGCCAAACCAGTGCCAGAAACCGGCGTGAATGAAGCTATAGGTGACAATCTGCCAAACGGCAAGATGCAGAACCGTTCTGGCGGGGACCAATCCCAGGGTCTCGAAGGTCCATACCAGAACGCTGCGCGAGCCAAACGCGGTTAAGGCAAGAAAGATGGCCGTGTTGATGCTCAACAGCCAGACCACCGCCTTGGTGAACGGCGGGAAACTCAGCGTCATCTCTCTGCCCGTACTGCGAATCAAGGTGTCTTCTCCTTAAGCCTCGGACCGCCGGCCCTACCACTCCGGTTCCGGCACCACTGGCAGGCTTCGGTGTCCTTCATTATCAACTGCCCGGACCGCGAAAATCACATTATCTTTCGAGAGCTTCAGGGTGGCCTGCGTGATATTCCCAACCGACTGCGCATGTTCCCATTCCGGGGCGCTGGTGGCGCGCCATAGGATCTCGTATCTGCTGGCGCCGTGGCTTGGGTCCCACTTCAGCGTGGAATCGTTGACCAGTTCCTTGGTCACGATTTTGACGTTGGCGGGTGGTGCTGGAGCGGACGCCAGTGCCGCAAGGGTGGCTGCGTTCAGCTTTGCCACTCGGGCTACGTAGTCGAAATCCACGTATTTGGGCAAGTCTCCGTATTCGGTGCCCTTCTCCGTGCGCACATTCTGGTGCTGGCGGTTGTAGTTTTCGCGGAACTCGGTAAAACGAACAGCGGCGAAGCCCTGTTGGTTGAAGGAATAGTGATCGCCGCCGCGCAGGTAGCGGTCCAGACGAAACACGAGCAGGGGCTTCATGCCGGGATCATAGGCGCGTCCAACCTCGGCAATGTAACGGGCCAGTTCGCGGGACGGTGAATCGCTTTCCCCGCCTAAGCTCCGGATCAGCCGAAGCTGCTTTTCATCGGCGGCGGCGGGAACTCCCTCAGAGAAAATGCGCACGACACTGGCATCCTGCTCGGGATCCTTGTTGCCGCCAACGATGTCGTTGTTGAGAACGGCTTCGAGATTCCAATGCTGCTCTTTCGCCATCTTCGCAAAGTGCGTGCTGCCGTTCAGTCCCTGCTCTTCACCAGCCACGGTCAGGAAGATGATGGTGACGGGAAACTTCAGTTTGCTCAGAACGCGCGCGCACTCCAGGCTGACGGCGGTGCCGCTGGCGTCGTCATTGGCGCCCGGGGCGTCCCCCTTGGCATCGAACGTGTCGCTGTTGCGGGAATCGTAGTGGCCGGTGACCAGCACAATGCGATTAGCACTCTCCGGATCGGAACCCTTCAACACCGCATAAACATTGGTGATTTGCGTGGGCTGGGGAATGCGCTCGGCGGGGGCCTCGGTGAACGAATCTGTTTTTACTTCCAGGCAGCCGCCGCAATCTTTCGAATAGTGCTCGAACTCGGAACGGATCCATTCGCGAGCCGCGCCGATGCCGCGGCCGGCGGAGATCGATGCCGGATCCTGCGCGGAGAGGGTCAGGCGCGTTCCGAAGCTGACCAGCTTTTCGATGTTTGCCTGCACGTGCTCGGAAGAAATATCCTTCAAGGCCGTGGCAATTTTCGGATCGGCAGCCGGGTTGGGTGCATCCTGAGCCTGAGTGTGAAATGTAAAACTCGTCATCCCCAAGCCCAACACGAGCATCAGAGGTGTGATAGAAAAGTTCGCCGCGGTTTTCTTGCTGGGCATTTTGATCCAAGGGAAATCTAGCTGCGAGTATGGTGCGTCAGCGTACACCCGCAGCGCGGTCCGACCGAAAACCGGGAGGACTTGACCGTTAGCCCGGGAGAATTAAATATTATCAGGGTAGGCCCCTGGCACGGAGGCATTCATGGTTTATTGTCCGGAGTGTGAAAGCGACCTCGACATCGAAGAAGATGAGGTCGACGAGGGCGAAGTCGTGTCCTGTCCGGAGTGCGGCACCGACTTCGAGATCGTAACGGTCAATCCTCTCGAACTGAAACCGGTGGAAGAACTGGAAGAAGACGACGAAGAAGAGGAAGGCGAGGAAGCCGAAGACGGTGAGGTGTAAGCTGCGCGCGGTACTTTCGACTACGAAGTTCCGCGCCACCTGTACTGCCATGCTCGTCGGCTTGACCTGCGTGGTTTCCTTCTCTTCGCAGCCTCCTCAAGAACAGACTGAGCGAAAGGACCCGCGCAAGTCGTATGCGCTGATCGTGGGAACTGTTTGGGGTCCAGATGATCGTCCGGTTTACGGGGTCACGGTGAAGATTCGACGGGCTGACCAGAAGAAGGCCAAGTGGGAGCTTTACTCGAACCATACCGGCGAATTCGCCCAGCGGTTGCCGGCCGGGAAGGCCGACTACATCGTCTGGGCCGACTTGAAGGGATTCAAGTCGTTGTCCGGCAAGAAGTTAGGTCCTGGCCCGGAGGTAACCGTCCATATTGAATCCGAAGAGCGCGCCGACATCGGTTTGCATCTAAAGTGAGTGAAAGAGTAGTGCGAGGCAAAGCCGAAAGGGGCAAAACCCGATGAAGAAAGCCTTGACCATTGCTCTCATGCTGTTGGTCGTGTCATTCACGGCCCTTGGCGAACCTTTCGAAAAAAAGACCGACAACAGCCGCGTGCTGAGTGGTCGCGTTGCCGATCGTCAGGACAATCCCATCCCCAATGCCGTGGTCTACCTGACCAACACGCGTACCCGGGCCGTGAAGACCTACATCGTCGGCCAGGATGGCGCATACCGCTTCCCATCCCTCGCGCCGAATATCGATTACGAGGTGTATGCGCAGTTCAACGGACATAAGAGCGACACCAAGACGGTGAGTCAGTTCGATAACCGCCAGCAGCTGAATATCAACCTGAAGGTCGACACGAAATAGCGAGCGGGTTGCGTCGGTTCGGGCCAGGATTTTTTCGTCGTCAGGTTGAATCGGATACTCTCGCGCCGTCATCTAGAACTCTGATTTTTCTCAAGCCTCCAGCGTCCCTAATTTTTCCCTAATTTACCCAAGAGGAACTCCCATGGCTCGTATGAAAGTTGCGCAGGTGCCCAAACCTGGAGCGCCGTTTGAAATCGTCGAACGAGATATTCCGCAGCCCGCAGCCGGGCAAGTCCGAATCAAGGTGCATGCCTGCGGCGTGTGCCACAGCGACGTTCTGGTGAAAGAGGGAGTTTTCCCATGGATCCAATATCCACGCGTTCCGGGCCACGAGGTCAGCGGCCACATCGATGCCGTCGGCCCCGGTGTTATCCAGTGGAAAACTGGGCAGAAAGTTGGAGTGGGCTGGCACGGGGGACACTGCTTCATTTGCGATCCGTGCCGGCGCGGCGATTTCGTATTATGCGTCAACGAAAAAATCACCGGCCTGCACTATGACGGGGGGTACGCCGAGTACATCGTTGTGCCGGCCGAGGCCGCGGCTGCGATGCCCGATGGGATCAGCGACGATGAAGCTGCACCGCTGCTCTGCGCGGGGATCACGGTGTTCAACGCCATGCGCAACGCCGGGGCGGGGCCGGGAGAGTTGGTAGCGGTCCAGGGCTTGGGCGGACTCGGCCACCTGGGAGTTCAGTTCGCGCGCCAGATGGGGTTCCGCACGGTGGCCATTGGGCGCGGCACCGACAAGGATCAGTTGGCCCGCAAACTCGGCGCCCACGTGTACATCGATTCCGGCGCGGTCGACCCGGCGCAGGAGTTGCAGAAGCTCGGCGGGGCGAAACTAATTCTCGCAACCGCACCCGACGCCAAAGCCATGTCAGGTCTGGTAGGCGGTTTGGCCCGGAAAGGCATACTACTGCTCGTCGGAGTTCCTGGCGAGCCCCTCAGCATCAACGCCCTGCCGATGATCTTGTTAAAGCAGAGACTTCAGGGATGGCCGTCGGGCAGCGCGGTCGATTCGGAAGACACCCTCAAATTCAGCGTGCTGACCGGTGTGCGCCCGATGATCGAGAAGTATCCGCTCGCCAAGGCGGGCGAAGCCTTTGACCAAATGATGAGCGGCAAGGCGCGCTTCCGCGTCGTGCTCACCATGCCGTAGGAGCCCTCAACCACAGAGGACACAAAGGAGCACGGAGGATCGCTGCCTGTCTGGAGCGCCGGTCGACGCGCTAGTCCCGATTGCGGTATTCCTCGGGCACGTCGTCCTCGGGTCGCTCGTGGACGCGGACCTCCCGGGTGTCGGCATCGGGTGCATTTTCCACGCCGGAAATCGCATCGGCTTCCAGAGCCTGCCCTTCTTCCACCAGTTCTTCGACACTTTCCGAATCGGCGCCGGGGGTCTCGGACAGATCCTGGAGATCGCCGGATTGGCCCGCCGACTCGGGGCCCAGGCCGCGAGGGGTGCTGACTGGATCTTCGACGTATTCCTCGTTGATTATTTTCGTTGCTTTCGTAGCCTTTTTTCTGGCCATGGGGATACCTCACCATCCGTTTGAGTCTTCTGAAGAGGGTTCGGTTGCGGGGAAATACCCGAGATCGACGGTTTTTTGCTACAAACGTCCATGGATCACGCCCAAACGTTACCGTCGTTACGGACAGATACCTCCGATATCACAGACCGCGACGCCTCCGATGCTACAAATTGGGAGGGTCGGAGGTCGGTCTTTGTGGTGCGGCTTGATTATCTGTCGTGCGTATTAACCATTGTTTCAACGATTTTGGTGGGAAAGCGGTGCTGGGAGGGCTGGATGCTGGCCGGAGTGAACAGCATCGTGATCTGCGTCATCGGCGTGAAGACGGCGCAATTCGGCTTCGTGCCGGCCAACCTGTTCTGCCTGGTGCTCTGCGGCGTCAACCTGCGAACCTGGCGTAAGGCAGAACCCTAGGCCCAAAAAATTGTCATTGCGAAGAACGCAGCGCGACGAATCTGCGAACTGCCTTCGCAATGACGAGTCTTGCTAAGATCCTCTAGCTGTTGTCGCCGCCCGCGCGCTTCCAGGAAATCAGCTCGCCGATGGTGGAACTGGTACTCGAGCTTGAAACCGGATGCTTGTAGGCTTCCACTTCCGAGCGCGAGGCTTCTTCGCCAACGGCGCGGATGCTAAGGCCCACTTTCTTTTCTTCCGGATTCATCTTAATGATCTTGAAGTCGTGCTCCACACCGGGTTCCAGGTGAACCTGTTGGCCGTTTCCATCGACGGCCTCTGAATTGTGGCAGAGGCCTTCGACGCCCTCGGCGATTTCAACGAAAGCGCCGAACGTTGCTACCCGCAGCACTTTGCCGTGCACCACATCGCCAATGTGATGTTGCTGGAAGAACGTCTCCCAGACATCGGGCTGCAGTTGCTTCACGCCCAGCGACAAGCGCCGCTTGTCGGGTTCGATCGCCAGAACCACGGCCTTTACGCGATCCCCCTTCTTCAATACCTCCGAAGGGTGTTTCACGCGCTTGGTCCAGCTCAGGTTGCTGACGTGTACGAGGCCATCGATGCCGTCTTCAATCTCGATGAAGGCTCCGAAGTCGGTGAGGTTGCGAACGCGCCCCTCCACCTGGGTTCCAACCGGAAATTTGTCGTGCAGGCTGTCCCAGGGATTTGACGCCAGCTGGCGCATGCCCAGCGAAATGCGGCGCTCCGTGGGATTGACATTCAGCACCACGCACTCCACCTGGTCGCCCACGTTGACCAGCTTCGACGGATGCTTCATCCGTTTCGACCAGGTCATCTCACTGACGTGGACCAGGCCCTCGATGCCTTGTTCGAGTTCGACGAACGCTCCGTAGTCGGTCACGCTAATGACGCGGCCGGAGACGTGCGCACCCACCGGGTAGCGGTGTTCGGCGTCGAGCCACGGGTCGGGCGTAAGCTGCTTGAATCCCAGCGAGACCCGCTGCTTCTCTTTGTCGAACTTGAGAATCTTGACCTGAATCTGATCGCCGACATTCACCAGATCGCGCGGGTGGGTCAGCCGTCCCCACGACATGTCGGTGATATGCAGCAGGCCGTCAATACCACCCATGTCGACGAACGCGCCGTACTCGGTCAGGTTCTTGACCACGCCGGTTAGAACCGAGCCTTCTTCCAGGTGCTCGAGCGTCTTCGATTTCTTTTCGTTCTGCTCTTCTTCGAGCAATTGCTTGCGGGAAACCACGATGTTGCCGCGCTTCTTGTTCAGCTTGATCACGGCGACGTCGATGGTGGTGCCCTTCATGCCGTCGAGGTTGCGCACCGGGCGCAGATCGACTTGCGAGCCGGGCAGAAATGCGCGCGCCCCGGAGATATCAACCGTCAACCCGCCCTTAATGCGGTCGATCACCAAAGCCTTGATGGGCTTCTTCTCGTTGTAGGCCGCTTCGATGTCGTCCCATGCACGGAGCCGCTGCGCCTTCTGGTGCGAGAGGTTGATGTAACCCTCTTCGGCCTCGCCTTTATCGCGCATGACGTCGATTTCGTCGCCCGGCTTAAAGCGAGGTTTGCCCTCGTGATCGAGGACTTCGGAAAGCAGCAGCATGCCTTCCGACTTGGCGCCGATGTCGACTACCACGTGCTTGTCGGTAAGCTTTAGCACCGTGCCCTTGATGACACGGTCCTCGCTGACCGCTTCTTCGGCTTCAGTCGTGAAGGTTTCAAGCGCCGATGCGAAATCATCAACGGCGGCAGAGGCGGCCGGTTTTTCTTCGGCTGCGGGTGTGGGAACGATGGGATTCTCTTCGGTAGCGGTGCTCGACATGGCTGGTTTTTGATCCGGAGTTGATTGGGTTTGAGCCTGGGCCGTTTCCGGCTCTTCAGATGCGTGGTGCTCCTGACCTTCGTTGGACGCCGCACTCGGTTCGCTTACAGCGGAGACTGAGTTAGCGGAATCCAGATCGCGGGCGGTGCTGTCGTCGTACAAGGTCATATCCTCTTCGATACCTCGCACTGCTCAGGGTGCGGGGAGGATGCGGGTGTTTCACGGACTGCCGGAACGGGTCTAAGGTTGTGGTGGGTTCAACCTGGCGGTTGAACTTGAACAATCCCAGCGTTCGGACGACTAAGCAACCCCGCGTCCAAAGGGAACTCTTCGAGTGTAGCAACCGCTTCCGAACAGTGTCAAACGAGAACGTAGCCTCTTTCTCGCATCCAACCCGGCTTCTGCCGCAGTTAGATTGGTGAGTGCGGAAATCGGATACAACTTTCTTCAAAGTGACAAAAAGCGGCACAAAAAAGGGATCAAAACTGTGTCCTCCCGGTTCCGAAAACTCACATTCATCTGCTACCCTGCCGTCGCATGGATTACCTTTGGACTCCGTGGCGTTACGCCTACGTTACAAACGCCGAAAAGGCGACGGGCTGCATATTTTGCGACCTGCCCAAGGCCGGAGACGATGAAAAAGTCCGCATTGTCCACCGCGGCCAGCATTGCTACATCATCCTGAATTCTTTTCCGTACACTCCCGGGCACGTCATGATCGTTCCATATGCGCATGTGGACGAACTTCGTAAGCTTCCGGGCGACGCCGCACAGGAAATGATGGCCCTTTCTCAGAGAATGGAAGGGGTTTTACGAGATCTTTACAAACCTGACGGGGTGAACATCGGGATGAACATCGGGAAAGCGGCCGGTGCGGGGGTCGCGGGCCACATCCACATGCATGCCCTGCCGCGCTGGGTGGCGGACGCTAACTTTGTCAGTGTAATCGGGGAGACTCGGATGCTGCCGGAGACCCTGGATGTGACCTGGACGAAGCTGAAAAGAGCGCTGGGCGGGCAGTGACCCGTGCTATCTCAACAGCTTCTCCATTTCCCCTTCTTCGATGACAGGCACGCCCAATTCCTTCGCTTTGTCGAGCTTCGATCCTGCGTCGCTGCCGGCAACCACGTAATCGGTCTTCTTGCTGACCGAGCCTGACACCCTTCCGCCTGCGTCTTCGATTAGCTTCTTGGCTTCGTCGCGAGAGTACTTCGCCAGCGTGCCTGTCAGGACGAAAGTCTTGCCGGCAAGCTGGGTGCCGCGTTGGCGCTTTTTCCCGCGGAAAGTGAGTCCAGCACTGCGCAGGCGCTCGACCAGGTCGCGGTTGCGCGGTTCCTCGAAGAATTCGCGGATGCTCTCTGCGATCCGGGGGCCAACCTCGTTCACTTCCTCCAGTTCCTCCTGGCCCGCCTTCATCAGGTCATCCATGGAGCCGAAGTGTTCGGCGAGAAACTGGGCAGTGCGCTCGCCCACGAAGCGGATGCCAAGGCCGAGAATCAATCGCTCCAAAGGAAGTTTCTTGGACTTCTCAATTTCGTCGAGCACATTTTGCGCGGACTTCTCGCCCATGCGCTCCAGGCCCAGCAGATCATTCTTTGTCAGGGAATAAATGTCCGCCACGTTCTTGATCAGGCCGCGATCGGCGAGCTGGGTGACGAGGGCGTCGCCCATGCCGTCGATGTTCATTACGCCGCGCGAGGCAAAGTGCAGGATCGTCTCACGCAACTTGGCCGGGCAATTGGCGTTGACGCAGCGATAGTCGACTTCCCCTTCGGTCTTGACGACCTTCGTTCCACAGACCGGGCAATTCTCGGGCATGTGGAACGTTTCGTGTCCGCGCGGATGGTCTTTGTCTTCGAGGACTTTGACGACTTTCGGAATAACGTCGCCACCGCGCTCCACCTGCACCCAGTCCCCGATTTGCACGCCCAGGCGCTCAATCTCATCCATGTTGTGAAGGGTCGCGTTGCGGACGGTGGTGCCGCCGATCGCAACCGGCGACAGTTCGGCGACCGGCGTGAGCTTGCCCGTACGTCCTACCTGTACGCGGATCCCTTCAATCTTCGTGACCCCGGCGCGCGCCGCGTACTTGTAGGCAATTGCCCAGCGCGGCGCCTTGCCGGTGAACCCCAATTCGGTTTGAAAGGCGGTGCGATCGACCTTGATGACTACGCCATCAATTTCGTAGGGTAAGCTCTCGCGCTTTTCTTCCCACCCCTGGATGAATTTCCAGACTTCCTGCATATTTTTCGCCAGGGCCCGGTGCTGGTTGACCTTGAACCCCGCGCTCTCGAGCGCCTGCAAAGTTTCGGAGTGGCGGTCGAAGTACGTGCGGCCGTTGTGCAAGAGAATGTAAGGGAAGAAATCCAGGCGGCGGCTGGCTGTGATGCTGGCGTCAAGTTGGCGGACGGTGCCGGCGGTGGCGTTGCGAGGATTTGCGAACAAGGCCAAGCCCTTGGCTTCGCGTTCTTCGTTCATCTTTTTGAACGACGCAGCCGGCATAAGAAGCTCGCCCCGCACTTCGAAATCGACGGGGATGCCGGCCTTCCGGAGCTTTTCCTTCGGAATCGTAAGTGGGATCGAACGCACGGTGCGAATGTTGAGCGTCACGTCTTCACCCACCGAACCGTCACCCCGGGTGACTCCGCGTGCCAGTCTGCCGTCTTCGTAAACCAGCGCGAGCGACATGCCGTCGAGCTTTAACTCACAGACATAGTCGACTTCCTTGCGGCCACTCAGTTCGTGCACGCGCCGTTCCCAGTTGCGCAGCTCCTCTTCGTTGTAGGTGTTATCCAACGAGAGCATGGGCGAGGAGTGCGGCACCTTGACCACGCCCTCGCGCGGCTTGCCACCCACGCGCTGCGTCGGGGAGTCTGGCGTGACCAGGTCGGGACGCTCCGCCTCGAACTTCTTCAGTTGCTCGACCAGTTTGTCGAAGTCGAAGTCGCTGATTTCCGGGTCATCGAGGACGAAATACCGGTATTCGTGGTGACGAATCTGGTCGCGCAGGGATTCGATCTGCTTCTCGATTTCTTTACTTGCGACGGGCATGACGAACAAAATTATAGTCGGGAGAGCGCGGCCCACGTAGGGACAGCCGCCCTCGGCTGTCCAGTGGAGCGAAGCTCCGCTATTGAGGCGTTCTCGTTCTGTGCGAAACGCGGCTATCCGTTGCATCGCGCCGAAAACCTGCCGGGCTGTCGCCCGGCCGCCCAGCCCGGGGCGGCTGGGCCTACACGGGCATCGCCGCGGTCTACGGTATTCGCAGGCGCCCTCGTCTGCCCAGCGGATCGAAGCTCCGCAGCCTGCGGTCGCCAGGACAGCCGAGGCGGCTGGTCCCTACGCGCTACACCAGATCCTCCATCTTCAGGCCGGTGGCCCCGCCTTTCCATGAAGCTTTGAATTGCTTCTCCACAAACCCGGCGTCGTAGTCGCGGCCCTGCTTTTTGAGGGCTTCCCGAAGACCGTAGAGCGAGCGAGGATTGCGCGGGTTGCGGTCGAGGTCCTCGCGAAAGACTTTTTCCGCGCCGGCGGCATCCCCCCTCAGCATCATCGCTGCGCCCAGCGACTCGCGCACCGGGAAGAACCAGTCCTGCGGTTCGTTGTACTTGAGCGTGTCCTGAATGGCCACGGCTTCCTCCAGGTGCGTCACGGCGCCGTCAGTATCTTTCTTCGCCAACGCGATCCTGGCCGCCAGCACGCTTTCCGCGATCCTCAGTATGTCTTTTGCTTTGTTGTTAACCGGCATCGCAAAGGGCAGATCTTCCGGCGTCGCCTTCTCGGCTTCGGAGACGATTTTGTATTCAGCTTCGGCTTCGTCGATTTTGCCCTTGCCGGCCTGGGCCATCCCGCGGGCGAAGTGCCAGAACACCGTCGTGATCTGCATCGAGGAATCGGGCTGCTTCGTCGCCATGATCGAGTCCCACTTGTGAAAACGAAGGTCGACCGCGATCGGTACGGTCATGAAGCCTTCGAGCGGCGGCATCATTTTCACGCCCGGGGCGACGTGGGTAGCCAGCATGTCAGCGCTCTTTTTCGCCTCCGGATAGTTGCCGTTCATGGCTGCGCACATGGCGATAAAGTGCAGGTTGTGGCTGTAGTACATCATCGGGTAGATGCCCTGCACGCCGCTGGCTTTGATGTATGCGCGATCGGCAGCCGCCGCCAGTTGATTGGTCTTCACCGCGCCTTGGTAGTCGCCCGTGCGAATGTAAACGTGCGCGGGCATGTGCACCAGGTGTCCGGCGGCCGGAGCCATCGCGGCCAGCTTGTTGGCGGCGGCCAGCGCGCGCTGTGGACTGCGGGATGCTTCCACCGAATGGATGTAGTAGTGGATCGCGCCCATGTGGTCGGGATCGCGCTTCAATACCGACTCCAGCGTGGCCACGACTTCTTCGGTGCCTTCTTCGGGCGTGCCGTCGACGTGCCACAGGCCCCAGGGGTGCAAGTTCATGCCCGATTCCGCAAACAGGGTGGCCGCATCGAGATCGTCGGGAAAGTTCTTGACCAGTTCGCGCATGGCGTCCCGATAGTCCTGGGCGGCCCTATAACGGTCAGCCTTGGGGTCCGCCGGGAAACGCTTCGCCATCGCCTGGATGTAGGCTTTCTCGCTTGCCGACGCGCCGTCTGAAAGATCCGAAGCCTTCTGGATCGCCTCATGCGCGTGTTGAAAGCGCTCATCGCTGGCTGGATCGTTGTAGTTCGGCCCCACCGCTTCGGCGATTCCCCACCAGGCGATCGCGAGGTTGGGATCAAGTTCGCTGGCGCGCTGGAAGGAGCGGGCCGCTTCGTCGTGATTGAAGGCGTAGATCAGGCGCAAGCCCTGGTCGAAGAATTGCTGGGCTTGCACATTCTTGGTCGAGACCGGGTGATGAAGATTTCCCAGACCCGTCATCAATGTGGCTGGTCTGACTGGCGCAGAGTGTGCCGCGTGTTGCTGCGCTACCATGAAAGCGGAACAGAAAACCACAAGCAGGACGGAGCCCATCTTCCTCATTGGCAAAAGCCTCCCATTGAATGTTTTCGCTTGAAGGAACCGAGCTTCGCACCGAACGGATGCCGGAGCGATTTGTCTATGAAGACAACTTCGAGAATGCTCTCAGCTTAGTGGAAACGGGTCGGGAGAGGCAATAGGAGGGCAGACTCCTGCTAATCTAAGAGGCACTCTTACCAGCATGCGCAAAGCGACCCTCCTGTACAACGCGCGCTCGGGCGGCCGCCGCAAGCAGCGCGAACACGATCTCCGGGATGTCCTGAAAATCCTGACCGAGGCCGGAGTGGAAGTCCGCCTGGCCCGCACGCAATCGAGTCTCGACGCTGCTGAACAGGCTCGAAAAGCGATTCTCGAAGGCTGCGACACCGTCTTCGCATGCGGTGGCGACGGTACCGTGCATGACGTGCTGCAAGCTACGGCCGGAACCCGCGTGGCTCTGGGCGTCATCCCCATGGGAACCGCTAATGCGCTGGCGCACGATTTGGGAATTCCGATGGAGCCTCATCGGGCGGCTCGAGCTGTGCTGGACGGAGAAACGCGCCGGGTCGCCGTCGGGCAGGTGACGGTCCGCGGTCTTGATGGCAATCAGGTCACGAGATTCTTCACGGTTGCGGTGGGCGTCGGCGTCGACGCCCACTTGTTCTACAAGCTGCACGCCGGTGCCAAGCAGCGTTTGGGAATGGCCGCCTACTATGCCAAGGCTTGGCATCTTTGGTTTACGCATCGCATGGAGCGATTCCGCGTGGAATGGGATGGCCCGGGATCACACGGCGGAGTCACGGAACTACTTGCGGTCCGCATCCGCAACTTTGGGGGAGTGCTTCAGGAACTCGCGCCTGGAGCGTCCCTGGATCGAGATGACTTGCGCCTGGTCATTTGCCGAACCTCGAACCGAGCTTCCTACCTGCACTACGTTATCCGCGGTTTGCTGCGCGGGGGATGGAGCGTGCCGGGGGTGGACCTCACAGACGGAAAGACCGTAAGGTGTGAGTACTCCCGCGCTGCGGCCGCGTACGGCGAAATCCGACGAGTGTATGTGGAAGCTGACGGCGAACTGATCGGCACTCTGCCGGCACAAATCACCATTGTGCCCGATTTCCTTACGCTGCTTGCGCCCAAGCGGTACTCCCCGGCCCGCGGAACTCAGGCGCCGAACTGCCGCAAATGATGATCCATGTGGAGGTAGCCCCATCGCATCCACTCGGCATCGGTGAGCGGGCCGAAGAAAGGGTGCTCCTGCCACTGGAAGTCGCGGGGTTGTTGTGTGAAGCGTTCGAGCAGCTGCAGCAGTTCCTGCCGGTCGGAGGTAAACTCAGCGGGCTGCGTGCCGTTTCTTTGAGGATCGACTTCGGGACGAGTTGGCGTTCCCCTCGGCCATTTCAACGGGACCTCAAAAGCCACCCATTTCACAAACCAGTCGGGCAGGGGAATCGGAGTCGCCGGGATGCGCTCGGTCGCCCACGGCTTGAGCCCCATCGTGACCCGAAACGAGTCGGCCAGATGGCAGATCATCTGCGGAGCCGTCATGACGCCCCACAACCGCGCGCTGGAAGGTTGAATCGTGAGAACGCGCTGGGCAATCTGTTGTTTATCCGTCGGATTTGAGAGAGTTCGTTTGGCCATGATCTTTGATTGCTGGGTTCATTCGCGGGGCACTCGGCCTGCAAATCGCCCGACATTGTATTCTCACTGCTTCGCTATTTAGGAGAGTTCAGAAAGACCTTGGAACCCGTCACGCACTTTCTTACCGGCGCATGCCTTGGGCGCGCCGGCTTCAACCGAAGAACTGCTTTAGCGACCGCCACCATGACCCTGGCCGCCGAAGCGCCCGATCTCGATGTATTCGGTAGATTCAAGGGGCCGGTGTTTGGATTCGCGCATCATCGCGGCTTCACGCACTCGTTCCTTGGACTGGTTCTGGTTTCGGCCGTCGTCGTTGGTTTTATGTACCTGATCTGGCGGGCTCGCGGGCGCAAGACAAAGGACCCGGAACTTCCGCCGCGATGGGGATTGCTGTTTGCGCTGGCGTACTTGGCGGGGCTGAGCCATATCCTGCTCGATTTCACGAACAACTACGGCGTGCGCCCGTTCTGGCCGTTCTCCGAGAGGTGGTATGAGTGGGACATCGTATTCATCATCGATCCGATCCTGTTGCTCGCGCTGATTTTGGGACTTGTGGTGCCCGCATTCTTCGCGCTGATCAATCAGGAGATTGGAGTGCGGCCTCAGCGCTTCAAAGGTCGAATGGCAGCGATTTGCGCACTGGCCGTAGTAGTTGCCTGGTGGGCCCTACGCGATTTTGAGCACCGGCGGGCCGTGAACGTCCTCAAGGCGCGCACCTACGAGCGGGCGGACGTTATTCGGGCCGGAGCCTTCCCCACTTATGCGAACCCGTTCCTCTGGCGCGGTGTGGTAGAGACCACGAATTTCTTTGCGTTGGCCAACGTCGATTCCGCCACTCCGGAAGTGGATCCCGGGGAATATATGGAAATTCTGTCGAAGCCGGAGGAAACGCCGGTCACATTGGCTGCCAAGCAGTCGTACCTGGGCCGCGTGTACCTGGATTGGGCGAAGTTCCCGATCACCGAGGCGTCGCCCACCGATGATGGGGGATACCTGGTGCACTTCTACGATCTCCGCTTTGGACCGGCGGCGCCAGGTGCGCGTCGTCCCCTGAGCGCAGGAGTCTTGCTGGATCGCAACCTCAAGGTGAAAACCGAATTTATGGGAGCGGTAGCGCAACCGGCTCCTGATTAGCGAAATGCCCCACGCGCTCGAGAGGTAGGCGGGTAGACTCGCCGCAATCATTGCTTGACTCGCTCTTTCAGTCGCACGGTGACGGTATCCCCCGCGTTCTTGCCGATGGCTTCCCTGATTTCTGCTTTCACCGGCAGCATGTGCTTTCCATCGCCCATCGCCATGAACGAGCCGGCGAACGGATGACCATCGATTGTGCCTTTGACTCTGACGAGGCCGCGCGTGCCGAAGAATTCGACGGACTCGGGCCATGCCACGTAGGTCCATCCACCCTTCCTCGGACTCTTCTTGAGCTTGGCAGTGAACGATCGATTCAGCATCTGGAAATATTAACCGGTCGCGGCGCCTGGGTGTCATCAATGTCCACAAGAAGAACCCTGTAAACGCGGGTTCCGCGTCGGCGCTTGACGCCATCCGCCGGGCGCGCCACAATCGTAGTTCACACTTCACGAGGTGTTCATGCTGGCGTACTTATTCGTTGCTCTTGCCGTAGCTGTTCGGTTGATGCCCCATCCCCTGGCGTTTACGCCGGTCACGGGTGCGTTGCTGTATTTCGGGGCGCGCGGACCGCGCCGCCAAGCGTGGGTGCCGGTGGCGCTGCTGATGGCCTCTGACCTGCTTCTCAACAAATTCGTGTACGCCTATCCCTTTACCTGGGACCAGATCGCCAGTTGGATATGGTACGGAGCAATGCTGTGGGTCGGCACGCGAATGCGCGACCGCGTGAATCCGCTCACCGTGGTGGGTTCGGCTTTGGCCGGGTCAGTTTCGTTCTTCCTGTTCAGCAACTTTGGGTCGTGGGTGACTTGGACTGACATGTATCCGCGAACCTTGGCCGGATTGATGACCTGCTACGCCGCCGGCCTGCCGTTTTTCCGCCGTGCGATTGAAGGGGACCTGCTCTTCACCTGCGCGATGTTCGCGGTGCCGGTCGTGCTGCACTCGTTGGCTGGGATATTTGAGAAGTCGGGAGATAACACGGCGGCCGTATAGCTTACGAGCCGAATCGATTTGAATGAGGCCAGTCGAGGCGTCGGCTGGCCTCTTGTATATTTGCGTAGCCCCAGCCGCCCTCGGCTGGTCGATCTCACAGTCCGAGGCGCTGTCGCGGCTTCGCTCCTGGACAGCCGGGGGCGGCTGTCCCTACGTGGTCTGTGGCGGGTGGCTGCGTCTCCACCAAAGGAGGCCGCCGAGAATTGCCATTAGCGTGACTGCTGCTATGACCCACCAGACGTGTTGCCGTATCAGGCTTCCGACTATGTGAACAACCTGCGGGCCAAACTGAATGATCAGGATCGCCAGCACCAAGAAGCGCACAAAGCGTCCGGCGAATACGGCCGCCAGGAAATGCGTGAAGCGCATCTCGAAGGCCGAGGCGGCCAGCACGAAAAGTTTGAAGGGCGTGGGCGGGGGCAGCATCGCCGGAAACATCACGGCCCAGAATTCATGGTGTTCGAAGGAGGCGTGAATCTTGTTGAAGCGCGCCTCGGAGATCCGTTTGCGCAACACTGTCTCGCCGCCAAAGTAGCCGATGCCATAAACCACCAGGCTGCCCAGCGCCGAGCCTGCCGACGCCATCACCACGTAAAAGAGAAAGTGCGGGCGGTCGTTATAGACGTAGCCGGCGACCACGGCATCCACCGGCATGCCGAGCAACGATCCGTCCACCGCGGCAATCGCGAATACTCCCCACGGGCCCAGCGGCGCCAGGACTTTCCATATCCAGATGGTGTACCGCTTAAGAATGTGCTTGATGGTATTCAAAGGAAACAACGAGTGTAACGTGAGCTACGAGCCACGACTATGGCCTGCCAGCAAAAAACATCCGACAGCCAGCAGGCTACTGAGCTACGAGCAAAACGGGGTGGATTGCTCGCAGCTCAGAGCTCGCAGCTCGCCGCTCACTCACTGTTTCGGGAAGCTGGGATTCGACTTCACTTCGAGAATCTGCTTGGTATGGCGGTCGCTGTGCGCGGCGATGAACAGAACCCACTCATACCCATCAAGCTTTTTCCCCAGAGGGCTGTCGGCGGCGTGCTCGCGCAGATCGGGCGTCTTGGTCAGGAAGTCTTCCGTGGTGGCGCGTGCCTCCATGAAATGCTTAAGGGCCGCCTCGGGCGAGCCGAAGCGATTGGTTGGCTTCAGCGGGTCCGGCGCTTGCGCGGGGTGGGAGCGGTCGGGAATCATCTTCAAGACCATCTCGTCGATGGCGGCGACGTCCTCGCCTGCGGACCGCGCCGGGGCAACCATAACTTTCTCGACCACCATCCCGCGGATGTAGTCCTCCGCCGCGGCGATGTGTTCGGTGACTTCTGCAACCGACCACTTGTCGGGCGCCGGCTTGAAATTCCACTGGGCCGCCGACAATCCCATCGTGGCATCCGCCACACCCTGTCTGGTCGACTCCAGATACTTCATGGCCTTGTCGCGGTCCGCCGCCGTCAAGGATTGAGCCTGTGAGGCGACTGCCAAACATGCCAGCACTATGACGAAGACCACACATTGCTTCACGATGTTTCGCATTCCAGCTTTCTCCTGATTTGAGGAATTTGGCGCTGCGCGGTTCTGTTCCACGGTTTCAGAACTTTGTTTTAAAGTGGATGTCCATAGAACGGAAAAGATGCGGACAATCGTACACGAACGGAAGAGATCTCAAGCAAACGCGCTACTCGTGCTGCGTGTCCCCGCTCAACAGTCGCAGAACATGCGGGATCACATCGATGACCGCCTCCAGCGACTCGACCGCTCCTGAAGGTTTGCCGGGAAGATTGAGAATGACCGACTGCCCGCGCACCCCGCACACCGCACGGCTCAACGCGGCTAACTTCGTGGTCTTCGCTCCTTCCGAACGCATCCGTTCGGCGATGCCCTCGATCAGGCGGTCGCACACCTCACGGGTGGCTTCCGGCGTGACATCCCGCGGGGCGATGCCGGTTCCGCCGGTTGTGACCACGAAGCCTGCCTGGGGGCACATCCGCACCAGCGCCTCCCGAATCGTGGACTGGTCATCGGGCACGATCTCCCGCGCGACCACATGAAAGTTATGTTTTTCGAGAGCGGCAGCCACCGCCGGCCCGCCCAGGTCCTCGCGTTCCCCGCGGGAAGACGAATCGCTGACCGTCAACACCGCCGCTGTCAGCTCAGGTGTCGAGGAGGACATCTTCTTCCTCGGCTTTATCTTCCCCGCCGTTGCGATTGGATTCGTCGAGCAGGCGCAGGCCCTCCATCAGCAGGCCCTGCGTGTTCAGCTGGGTGCTGGTTTCGGTGGTCTTGCCTTCGAAGTCGAGCTGGAAGTTGCCGCCCGTCCAGGTCAGCACCTTGAAAACCGCGGGATCGCCCTTCAGATTGCCGTAGACGGCGTGTACCACCTGTCCCTCGCTGAAGTACACGTCGCACTTTTCATCGTCCTTGGTCAGAGTAAGCAGGCAACTCTTGCGGCCCATTTCGAGCGACTGCATCAGGTCGATCACATTCATCTGCGCTAAGCTGCCGCGCAGCACGCCGTCGGAGGGCGTGGCCTTGGTCATCTTTTCGAGCGCAATCTTGTCGATGACGCGCTTAATGCGCCGGGTGGCTTCCTTCAGGAAGAAAGGCTTCTCGACGAAGTCATCCACCGGGTCCTGCTGCGAGAGGCGTTCGTTGATGTCGGTCTTGGTCGCCAAAATGATGGCGGAGAAGTTCGCGGTCGCCGGACGGCTGCGCAACTTTTCGATCAACTGGCGCCCGTCCATGCCGGGCATGCGGTAGTCGGTGACCAGTAGGTCGGGCGGATCGTCGACCGCCTTGAGCAGCGCGTCAGCAGCATCGCCGGCGGTGGCTACCTGTCCCATGGTGGAGAGGGACTGCTTCAGCATCCCCAGCACCATGGGGTTGTCGTCGACCAGCAGCACTTTGACGTTGGTCGACATGCTGTTTCAGTGTAGCGCGGGCGCCCTCGCCCGCGAAATCTTGCCGACTTCTCTCAGGGTTTCTGCGCGCGCGCGAATAGTCCCCACTTTTGCCGCCGGACTTGCGCTCCAGCACAATCTCGCGGATTTCAATGCCCTTGTCGAGCGCCTTGCACATGTCGTACACGGTCAGGGCAGCGACGCTGGCCGCTACCAGCGCCTCCATCTCCACGCCGGTGGCGGCCGTGGTGGTAACTTTTGAGGCAATAGCGACGCCATTCTCGCACAGCCGCATGTTCACTTCAACGTGCGCCAGGGCCAGCGGATGGCACATCGGGATCAGGTTCGACGTCTGCTTGGCAGCCATGATGCCCGCTAGCCGCGCCACTTCGAGCGGGTCGCCCTTGGGATTTTTCGGCAGCGCCTTCAGTACCTTCGGCTTGAGCACGACAAAGGCGCTGGCCTCGGCTTCGCGGCTCGTGACCGACTTGTCGCTGACGTCGACCATGCGCGCCTTGCCGGTGCGGTCGTAGTGGGAAAGCTTACGGGGCATGGAAGGGATATCTTACAGGGAGCAAGTTTCAAAGTTTCAAGGTTTCAGAGTTTCAAAGGCGACAGTCGACTTCTGGATTGCCGGTAACCAGGAAATGAGCAAGTCGGCGCGACTTTCTGTGGCTGCCATTAAGAGACCGGATATAGTGACTCCGTGTCAACGACGGATCGAGACGTTCAACCAACCAAAGATTTGACGCTTAACGCGGCCAACGGATTTCCCGGGCGCTTGCTTTGCCTCGACATCTACCGCGGTCTGATGGTCGCGGCCATGATAATCGTGGATAACCCCGGGAGCGACGAAAATGCCTACTGGCCCATCATGCACGCTAAGTGGAACGGCTGGACACCGGCCGATTTCATCTTTCCTTCCTTTCTGTTTCTCGTGGGGATTTCTCTGGTGTACTCGTTCGACGCACGGCGGCAGCGCGGCGAAAGCAACAAGCAGATTCTCTGGCACGCTTTCAGGCGGAGCCTAATACTCATCGCCGTCGGACTGCTCGTCAATGCTTCACCTATTTATGGACTGGACTTGCACAGCTGGCGCTTTGAGGGTGTCACCCAGCGGATTGGGCTTTGCTATTTCTTGGCCGCGATCCTGGAACTCTGGACTGGGCGTCGCGGCCAACTGTTGGCATTTCTCGGGCTCTTGCTCGGCTATTGGGCTCTGTTGCGCTTTGTACCGGTACCCGGCGCCGGCGTTCCCGGCCGGGACATTCCTTTCATGGACCAAGTTCAGAATCTCCCTGCCTGGCTTGACCGAAAACTGTTCATGGGTCATCTTTACGACGGGACCCGCGATCCGGAGGGAATAATTCACACGATTCCTGCAATCGGAACGACCCTGATCGGGGTACTGACAGGTCACTGGCTCAAATCAAAGCGCAGTAGCTCCGAGCTTATCGGTGGCATGGTGTTCTTTGGAATTTTGGGAATGCTCGGCGGCGAGCTGTGGAACCGCTGGTTTCCGATCAACAAAAACTTGTGGACCAGTTCGTTTGTCCTGTTCACCGGCGGGTTCTGCCTCCTCTTCCTCTCGCTGCTCTACTGGATGACCGAAGTGAACCGGTGGCGCGGGAAATGGACCCTGCCGATCCTCGTCTTCGGCATGAATGCCATCGCAGGGTTTGTGGCTGACTCGCTGATTTATGGTCCGGGCTATACGTTCACAGTCACTGCGGCGAATGGCGCAAAAATGAATTGGCACGAAGCTGCCCAAGCCCATCTCGAAGCGGCCCGGTTGAGTGTCGCCAACGCTTCCTTGGTCTATTCGCTCGGCGCGGTGCTGGTGTGCTGGATCATGCTCTGGTTTTTATGGCGGAAAAAGATTTTCTTGAAACTGTAATGCGACAGAGCTCGGAAGCCTCGTTTGCCGCATGAATTACAATCAATGGGTTTTCACCTTGAAACTTTGAGACCCTGAAACCCTGAAACTTTGCTCTACCTCATCATCACCGCTACCCATTCGCCCTCGCTGATGCTCTCGCGATCGGGTGGAATTACCACGTAGCAATTCGAGCGGTCCATGGCCGCCACATCGCCCGAGCCGTGCCATCCGGCCAGTTCGACTTCGGCTTGCTCGAATTCGCCAGACAACAGGCCGGGAAGAAACCGCTTCAGGCCAGTCTTGGCGCGGATTTCAGCCTTCAGGCGAGCATGCAGGAAGCGCAATTTTTCTGGGACCGCGCCCGCCAGAGCATCCAGCATCGGCCGCACGAAGAGGTCAAACGTCACCATGGTCGAGATCGGGTTGCCGGGCAGGCCGAAGAAGTATCGTTCGCGGGCGCGGCCGAAGACCACGGGTCTGCCGGGTTGAATTTGCGCTCCGGTAAAGAAGAATTGCGCGTTGAACTCGGCGAGGACCTGTTCGACCAGGTCGTATTTCCCCATCGAAACGCCACCGGTCAGCAGCAACAGGTCATGCTTCAGGCCCTGCTCGATCAGGAATCGCAGGTGAGCGGCTTCATCGCGCGCGATGCCAAGCATGCGAGGATTTCCACCCGCAGCTTGTACCTGGACCGCCAGCGAGTAGCTGTTGGAATTGCGGATCTGGTGCGGTCCCGGCCGGGCACCGATGTCCACGACCTCATCGCCGGTCGAAAGAATGGCGACTTCGGGGCGCTGGGAAACGGAAAGCGATTCCCGTCCTACGGAGGCGGCCAGGGCGATGGCGCCGTAGTCGATGCGCGTGCCGGGCCGCAACAATGTTTCTCCGGACTTCGCTTCGGAACCAGCGGGAACGATGTTGTCGCCGGCGGTGATGCCACGAGAGATGGTGACCTGGTTCCCACTTAAGGAGGTGTACTCGACCATGACCACCGCGTCGGCCCCTTGGGGCGCCGGGGCGCCGGTCATAATCGCGGCCGCCTGCCCTGGTTGAAGTTGATCCGGAAGAGCTTCGGGCGAGATCCCGGCCTTGATCTCAGCGATGACGTCGAGGGTGGCGGGGAGATTTGCCAGGTCGGCTGCCCGGACTGCGTAGCCATCGCGCATGGCACGCCGGAAAGGCGGGAAGTCACGGTCGGCCTGGATCCTTTCAGCCAGGACCCTGCCTGCACTGGCGAGCAGTTGCGCCGTTTCCACGCCCGGAGGGGCGATCTGTGCCGCATGCTGCTCGACCAGGTGGCGAGCGTCTTCAAAGCTAAGGATTGTGGTTGTTTGTGGAGCGGGGGCCATGCCGCTTGATGATAGCAGTCGTTTGCTGATGGCTGGTGGTCGGTAGCCGGTGGCAAAAGCTGGTTTTGCTATCAGCCATCAGCTATCAGCATCAGCAATAAGGATTGTGGTTGTTTGTGGAGCGGGGGCCATGCCGCTTGATGATAGCAGTCGTTCGCTGATGGCTGGTGGTCGGTAGCTGATGGCAAAAGCTGGTTTTGCTATCAACCATCAGCTATCAGCAATCAGCCTTTTTGCTGACGACTGGCGACTGACGACTACTTCGCCAGTTCCTGCCCGAGCACGGCCGCGTTGCTGGCAAACGAAGCGCCCGTCTCCAGATCGACCAGTCCGTTGCGTACCAGTTTGGCGATTTCACTGTCGAAGTACTGCATGCCGTCGGCCTCGCCGCTCTTGATGGCATCGAGCAGCGTCTTCCCTTCGTGCTCGCCCTTTTCGACGCATTCGCGGGTGCGGCTGTTGGATTTCACGATTTCAAATACCGGAAGCCTGCCCGCGCCATCGGCGCGTGGGATGAGCCGCTGTGACACGATAAACCGGAACGACTTGGCCAGGCGCTCGCGGACGGATTTCTGTTCTTCGGGCGTGAAAGCTGCGGCTATGCGTTCCACCGTTTTGGAGCCATCGATTGTATTCAAAGTCGAAAACACGATCAGCCCCATGTCGGCCGCTTCGAGCACCATTTCGATAGTCTCGCGGTCGCGCATCTCGCCCACGAAAATCACTTTGGGCGCCTGCCGCAAGGCGGCTCGCAAGGCAAGAGCGAAATTAGGCGTGTCGCTGTGCAACTCGCGCTGGTGTATGGTGGAGCGCTTGTGGTTGTGCAGGAACTCGATGGGATCTTCGATCGTAATGATGTGGTAGTCGCGCTCGCGGTTGATGCGATCAAGCAGCGCGGCCACGGTGGAGCTTTTCCCGGAAGACGTCGGACCAGTCACCAGCACAATCCCGTTGCGCAGGTTCGCGACATCGCCCAGGTGTCCGGGCAAGTGCAGGGAATCAAATTCCGGTATCGCGGTTGGAATCACCCGCATGACTACCGCGCAGCTTCCACGCTGGATGAAGGCATTCACGCGAAAGCGCGCCAGGCCCGGAAGCCCGTAAGAAATGTCGCAGGATCCCTGCTCGCGCAGCGTGTTGATGGCTTGCTTGTTGTTGCCGATCAGGTCGGCGGCAATGCGGCGCGTGTCATCGGCCGAGAGCGCGGAAAGGCCTTCCATCTGTACCGGCACCAGCTGCCCGTAGACTTCCACCTGCGGGGGCCGTCCGGGAGAAAAGATCAGGTCGCTGACCTTCTCCGAAGCCCGCAGCATCGCTGCCAGCAGCGCCGTCGTCGGCATCTTGCCGGGTTCGTGGACTCCCTCCAGGGCAACCGAAATCGGGGCTACGCCCGTTGCAGCCATTGCATGCCTCTCACGTACAGGGATTCCTTGCCACAGTGGGGAGAACCACTGAATTCCGGGGGGAAACGCTGTCTTTACTGTAGCGCTTCGGGCGAGGTTCGGCGACCGACGGAAGGGGCTGCACCTTAGTAACTTCCAGGTCGGTTACTCCACCGGCTGCAGAAGTCGTGCGCTCTTCCGGCCGCGCCTGCGTAGGGACAGCCGCCTCGGCTGTCCTGCGAGGCGAAGCCGAGCACTCCTCGGATCGAATACCGAAGACAGAGCCGGTCGGCCTGCGCGCGCGGGGACAGCAGAGGGCGGCTGTCCCTACGCGAGACCTTCAAAAATGGACAAAAGAGGCGGGCCAGGAGGGCCCGCCATTTTAAAACTGTAACTATTTCTTCGACGCAGCGGCTTTCTTCTTGTTAAAGCCGGTTTCGACCGCTGCGCCGATGCTAGCCAGCATGTCCTTCGCGGGCTGGGCATAGTTCCCCGTAGGTGCCAGCTCCAGGTATTTGTTGAACGCCTCGGCGGTACCGTCGGGCGCGACCATCTTGTCGCCTTTCAAGGTCGCTTTGCCGATCATGTTGACGCCCTTCCAGTAATAGGCGTCGGCCTTGGTGGGATCGACGGCGATTACCTTGTCGAAGGCCACGATCGCGTCGTCCACTTTGCCCGCATTGGTCAAGACTGCGCCAATATTGAAGTTGTACTGTCCGGCGCGCGCCGGATCGAGTTGGGCGGCCTTGTTGTAGTTGGTGACTGCGTCGTCAACCTTGTTCGACTTGGCGTCCGCCTCGGCCAGGTTGTTGTAGTAGGCCGCCAGCTTCTGATTCGCTTCGGCGTCCTTGGGGTCAGGATTTGCTGTTTTCAGGTCGATCGCTTTCTGGTATGCCTCCGCAGCTTGCGCGAAGCGCTTTTGCTTTTCGGCCGGATCGGTCTGCTTGGGAGCTGACATGCGATAGGCGTCACCCAGCTTGAACCAGAGCAGGTCGCGGTTGGCATCAACTTCGGTCGCCTCTTTCAGGACGTTGATAGCGGAATCAAAGTCTCCCGCATCGCTGGCCGTCTTCGCCGCCAGGAGTTTTTCATTCAGCGTCTTGACGGTCATATTTTCTTTTTGCGCTTTCGCTTGGGCCTCCTGTTGAGCCTTCACCTGTTCGGGAGTGAGTCCCTGACCCTGCGCCGCAGCCGCGGCCTCCTTCTTCAGGTCAATGTCCTGGTCCAACTCGTCCAGGCCAACATTGATACCTGTCATGTAGAACAGCTGTTTCCCCGCGGGATCGAACAGGGTGACTTTGTACTTGCCGGGAGTAATCCCCAGTGAGAAGTATTCGCCCTTCTTGTTGAGTTTCAGAGTGTACTTTCGGCCCGTCTCCATGCTTTGCCACTCGACCGTTCCCGCAGGGATGGGTTTGCCTTCCGAATCCCGAGCTACGCCCTTCACCGAACCCGTGCTCTGAGCAAATAGGGTGGGCGCGCACAGGCCCAAGACCAGGGCAACCAGCAGTGTCCACGCAAAACGTTGTTTCATCGGAGCCTCCAAGAACCTATTTACGATTGCAGATTTCAGATTGCAGATTGTGTCGAATGCTTGAACGCCAAACTACGGAGCTTTCCAATCTGCAATCTCAAATCTGAAATTTCGCCCTCTCATCGCCGCAGCGATTCGACTGCGACCTGCGCCCCTTGCGCATACGGAATCGGATCCGCCGTTCCCGCTTCCTGGAACGCGCGCAGGCGAAGTACGCAGCTATCGCATACTCCGCAGGCCCGATCTTCCCGGCTATAGCACGACCACGTTAAATCCAGGGGCGCGCCCAATTCAAGGCCGAGCCTCACAATCTCATGTTTGCGCAGGGCGATCAGGGGCGTCACGATTTCGATGTCCCCTTCCTTCGTGCCCTTGCGGATGACCTCGTTGAAAGCCTGATAGTAGGCCGGACGACAATCGGGATAGCCCGAGCTGTCCTGTTCGACCGCCCCGATATAGATGTTTTCGGCTCCCAAAACCTCGGCCCAACTCACCGCCACCGAAAGAAAATGCGCATTGCGAAAAGGCACGTAAGTGACTGGGATGTCGCGGCCGATCATGTGTGCCTCGGGGACGGCGATGCTGGAATCAGTGAGCGCCGAACCCCCGATCGCCCGCAACGCTTCATTGCGCACGACCAGCCGGTCGCGAATGCCGAGCCGGTCGCAGATGCCGAGGAAGGCCTTCCGCTCCCGCTCCTCGGTGCGCTGGCCGTAGCTGACATGCACCGCCGCCGCGTCAAAGTCCCGTGTCGCCAGGGCTGCGCAAACGCACGAATCCATCCCCCCGCTTAGTAGCACGATGGCGCGCTTTTGGGCTGTCACCATACAGTTAGATGCATTTCAAAAGAGTCGCAAACGCCATAAATAATCAGGGCGAACGGCCTTCCAGAGATCAGAAGGCTGCAACCGAGGCAACCTGCCCAGGGTGGCTCAGACACCCTTAACCGCCGGATCCCAAATGAATTTATGAATCTGCAGGCCCAGGCGCGCCGGGACATCATCGGCGAGCATCCACTCCGCCAGTTGCTGGGGATCGAGCAGGCAATGCGACGCGTCGCGGGCGCCAGTGGCGTCCTTGCGAAATGCCGGCGAAAACAGGACCGCGTTGACTCGCTCTGCCAACCGATGCTGCGCGACGAAATCCCGCGCGAACTCGTAGTCGATCCGGTCGCTGATCACGAACTTAACTTCGTCCTGCGCTTTTAACGCATCGAGGTTGTCGCCATGGAACGTATCGGGCTCGCCGGAATGGGGACACTTCACGTCCGCGATCTTGATCACGTCTTCAGGTACTCCGGCAAGGGGCCGCTCGCCGCTAGTCTCCAGCAAGACCTCGTAGCCTGCGTCCAGAAGGCGTCGCATCAGGGGAACCACTTCGCGCTCCTGCAACATCGGCTCTCCGCCCGTGATCTCGACCAACCCGCCATTGGGGCTTAATCTTGCGACTTCGTTCATGACGTCGTCAGACGTCATGCGCACGCCACCCGTAAATGTGTACTCGCTGTCACACCACGAACAGCGCAGGTTGCAGCCCATCAGCCGGACAAACACGCATGGAAGCCCCGCATGCGTCGATTCACCCTGCAGCGATTTGTAGATTTCGATGATCTGCATAAGACAGTTGCCAGTTGCCAGTCGGCAGTCGCCAGTAGACCTAGATGTTGCCCGATGCCTTCGTGATGGAAGTCAGCAGGCCATTTAGGATCCGGCCGACTTCCGTACAAACCTTCAGCAACTGTGCGGTTTCGTCCCGTTCAAGGTATCCCAGGTTCTCAGCAATCTGGAGTTGAGTCTCGACCTCCATTAGAGAACCTCTAGACTGGCCTAGAAAATAGCGAAATTCTTTTCCTGAGAGCCTGCCTTGACCTTCTGCAATGTTGCTCGGCACGGAAACGGCGGCCCGCCGAAGCTGCGACGTTAAGCCAAACAATTCGTCCTTTGGAAATTTCGAGGTTGCGCGGTAAGTCGCAGTAACAAGTTCCATACTCCGCTGCCAGACCACCAAGTCTTTATACGAACGTCCCATAAAGCCTGCCTAACATCCAATCCGACTGGTCACTGGCAACTGGCGACTGGTTACTCACTGTACTTTGCCGTGGTCGTATCGGTCTCGAAAATCGTTACGTCCCGGACGAAGACTCTGCCGCTGGTCACGCTCTTCAGCCGGCCATTGGTCTCGTCATAAAAATATTTCGCGAGGTTTTCGGCCGATGGATTCAGTTCGGTAAAGGGCGCCACATCGTTGATCATCTGGTGATCCAGGCGGTCGATGACGTGCTTCATCACTTCGCGCAGATCTTTGAAATCGAGCAGCAGCCCCGCCTTGTCGAGTTCCTTTCCGGCCAGCGTGACCCGCACCTTGTAGTTGTGCCCGTGCGGGTTCTCGCACTTGCCCTTGTAGTTGCGCAGGTAGTGGCCCGCGGCGAATGTGTCTTCGACCGTGACTTCGTACATGAATCCCCCGGCGGAGTCCAGACACACCAGCGCGTCCGCACGCCGCAAGCTAATTCTTTATTTTACGCGAGGAGGCGTTTTTTCGCTGTTTTCGGGCCTGAATGAATCGACGAAGGGAGCGCTCCGCTCACAATGACGCCCCAAAGAACTGCTCGACCTCGCGCATATCCGTCGTTCGACGGTAGTTGGGCAGGCTTTCCACGAACATTCTCCCGTAGGCCTTCTTCAGGATTCGATTATCGAGCAAGGTCAGCAGCCCGCGATCGTGCAGCGACCGGATGAGCCGTCCAAAGCCCTGCTTCAGCGTGATCACCGCAGCAGGAACCTGGTAGTCAAAGAACGCGTTCCCGCCCTCGGCGTCGATGGCTTTCACGCGCGCCGCGACCACGGGATCGCTGGGCACGGCAAACGGCAGGCGATCGATGATCACGCAGCTCAGCTGTTCGCCCTGCACGTCAACCCCTTGCCAGAAGGAGGACGTCCCAAACAGCACCGCATGCGGGGTCAGCCGAAATTCCTCGAGCAATGCGCTCTTGGGCGCATCGCCCTGCAGAAGCATGGGGAATTCCAGTTCGCCCAGCAGACGTTGATAAACCTCGTTCATCTGCGCGTAGCTGGTGAAGAGCACGAAGGCGCGGCCGCGCGTGATCTCGAGCAGGCGGCGGATGCGATCCGCGGCTTTCGCGGCAAACTGGGGCGTGCGCGCGTCCGGCAAATCGGGCGGCACATAAAAAAGCGCCTGGCGCGTGTAGTCATAGTGCGAAGGAAGCACGACCTCGCGCACGTGCTCCAGGCCGAGGCGGCGCTTCATGTAGTCGAAGCCTCCACTCACGGCCAGCGTCGCCGACGTGAGCACGGCCGTTTCCAGCTGCTCAAACAGCGTCGCCTTGAGGATAGGCGCCACGTCGATGGGTGTGGCCTGCAGGTAGACATTTTGCCGGCGAGCCCCAGGCGGGGTGCGGGTCGGTTCGGAAAGCTCTTTTGCAGTCTCTGTGTCTCTGTGTCTCGGTGGTGAAAAGCCCCTTCCTCGCCGCTCAATCCAGAAGACCGTATTGTGATCTTCCGACTCCATCAGAAATCCAAGCTGCACCTGCAGTTCCCGTGCCCGCCGCGAAAACGTGAAGATCTCTTCCGCTTTGCTGGGAAGATTTTGCAGCTCCGCGCCCAGTCGCTCGAGCGATTGCTGCAGAGCAAGAAATTCATCCCCGTTCTCCTCAAGAAACTCGCGCCGGTTGTCGAAGGAGAACCGGCCATCTCCCGCCGGCAACACCGAGAAGAAGAGCTGCGACCGGTCGCGCAGGCTCTTTAACGCCCCCGTGAGCGAACGCGAGAGCAGCTTGTTGCGCGTGAGCGAGATCTCGACATCCCGCACCAGGTCCTCAACTCGAAGATTGCTGACCGCCACTCCGAAGTAGCTGCCGGCGACATCTTCGAGTTCGTGCGCCTCGTCAAAGATTACGGCTCCCGCCTCGGGAAGAATGCCCGCGTCGGGCGCGTACTCGGATGCCTGCTTGATGGAGAGATCGGCAAAGAACAAATGATGGTTGACGATGATGATGTCACTCTCCATCGCCCGGCGATGCATCTCCGTGATGAAACAAGTATCAAACGCGCTGCACTTCTGGCCGAGACAGGTATCGGAACGGGCGTCCAGCTTGTGCCACAGAGCGCTGGCTTCGGGCAGGGAGGCTAACTCTGCGCGGTCTCCAGTTTGCGTGGACTTCTCCCATGCCGCGATGGCGCGGTAATGCTCGATCTCGTCGAGGCCGGAAAGCACCGGCTGATCCGTGAGGTCGTACAACTTTTTCTTGCAAAGGTAGTTGTTACGCCCCTTCATGTAGCAGACCTTCAGCTTGCCCTCGCCGTTGGGGAAGAGCGCCTGCTCGAGAAACGGAATGTCCTTGTAGAAAAGCTGTTCCTGCAGATTCTTGGTTCCGGTGGAAATGATGACGCGCTTGCCCGATCGAATAACCGGCAGCAGATAAGCCAGGGTCTTGCCGGTTCCGGTGCCGGCTTCGACGATCAGGTGCCGCTTTTGAGCCAGCGCTTCCTCGACCGCCTGCGCCATTTGAAGCTGCCCGCGGCGGAATTCATAGGCGGGATGGGTCTTCGATAGCACTCCGCCGGGCGCGAAGAAGTTGTGCAGGGAGACATCGTGTTTACGAGGGCTTGAATTGCCTGACGACGTAGGCTGAGAGGTGCGAGACACGGTGTCTCTATAATAGCTGCGCAGTGGATGTAGGGACAGGCGCCCTCGCCTGTCCGGCCGCGGCGGTTCTTGCCGTGGCTGATCGGAGCCGAGCTGACGCTCGGCTGGGCAGCCGGGGGCGGCTGTCCCTACGCAGACCGTGCCGGACCGATGCATTGTGAAAGTTAAAGCGTGAGAAAAGCTCAACGCAATTCGCTCGGTGGAGCGACGGGTGTCCTCGCCCGTCGGGAAGCGCATCCTCCCTTGCTAGCCATCGTCGGTCGCCCCAACGTCGGCAAGTCTACGCTCTTCAACCGACTGGTCGGCTCGCGACGAGCCATTGTGGGTAACGAGCCTGGTATCACACGCGATCGTCTTTACGGGGATACCGAGTGGCGGGGACGCGCTTTCCGCGTGGTCGATACCGGCGGCATCGTCCCCGAAGACAAGGACTTCATTCCTTCGGAAATCTTCCGCCAGGCGCGAGTCGCGCTCGACGAGGCCGCCGCTATCGTCATGGTGGTCGACGGGCGCACGGAACTCGCGGCGCCTGATCTCGAACTCGTGCGTCTGCTGATCAGGACCGGTAAGCCGCTCTTTCTCGCCGTCAACAAAATTGACAGCGACAAGCAGGAGTCCTTGACGGGCGACTTTCATCGGCTCGGCGTGAAGGAAGTCTTCCCGCTCTCTGCCGAGCATGGCCACGGCGTCGACGACCTGCTGGATGCGTTCCTGGCGATCCTTCCGCCGGACGATCAACACCAATCCACCACAGAGGACGCAGAGGGCACTGAGAAATCACAGAGAAAGAGTCGGAAGCAGGACGAAGTCGAGGCGCCTGACGGTGATTTGCCCACGACCGATGACCAACGACCGACGACTGATTCCCCACCGACCGAAGTAAAAGTCGCCATCATCGGCCATCCCAACGTGGGCAAGTCAACGCTGTTGAACCAGCTCACGGGAACCTCGCGAGCGATCGTCTCTCCGATCCCCGGTACCACGCGGGATGCGATCGACGAGATCGTCGAGCGCGACGGACAGCGTTTTCGCTTTATCGACACGGCGGGCATTCGCCGCAAGGGCAAGACGCACCTTATGGCCGAGAAGCTTTCCGTCGTCATGTCACGCAAACATCTCGAAGACGCCGACATCGCGCTGCTCGTGATCGACGCGACCGAAGGCGTCAGCGCGCTCGACGCCACCATTGCCGGCTACGCGCATGAGAGCGGGCGCTCGATGATTATTCTCGTCAACAAGTGGGATCTGGTGACCACCGGGCAGAAGCGAGCCATCAGTCAGGCACGGGCCGCGCGCATTCAGGACACGAAACGCCCGCAGGATCAGAAGCTATACATCGAACGCCTGCGCAACTCGCTGAAGTTCCTCAGCTATGCGCCGGTTTTATTCATCTCGGCGAGCACGGGCAAGAATGTCGACAGGACTTTCCCGCTGCTCGAAGAGGTGGCGCGCGAGCGCCGCAAGCGCATCGGGACGGGCGAGATGAATCGCTTCCTCAAGCATGTGGACTTCGAACGCGCCTCGGTCCCCATGAGCCAGCGAGTCAAGATTCTCTACTTGACGCAGGCCAACGTCGCGCCGCCCACCTTTATCCTGTTCACTGACCGCGCCGTCAAATTGCACTTTTCCTACCAGCGCTTCCTGGAAAACCAGATTCGTCACGCGTTCGGATTTGTGGGCACGCCCATCTGGATTAAGACCCGGGCGAGGGATTGACGCCGTTCAGGACCGTAGTGATCAGCGCTTCGCTTGGATCGCCATGATCGTCGCCAGCATGGTGGCCACCAATTTCTCCGCCCCATTCTTCCTGGCGAACGCGTCGGCCGAGCACACGATCAAGGTCTTGCCCGCCCGCTTCACGTGTGCGCGCGCGCAAAAGGACTCGCCGACGGCCGGAGCCAGCAGGTTCACCTTGAACTCTACGCTCAACACGTCATGCCCCTCGGGCGCCACGCTCAGCGCAGCGTAGCCGCAAGCCGAGTCCAGTATGCTGGTGATCGCTCCGGCATGCACGAAGTCATTCTGCTGCGTGAGCGAAGACTGAAATGGAAACGCGATCTCTACTTCGCCTGGCTTGGGCGTGGAAATACTCGCTCCTAGCGTCGTCATGAATGCTTGCCGCCGAAAACTCTCCTGTACGCGCTTTGCGGAATCTTTCAAAGTCGAACTCCCGAACTCCGATTTGCGGATGTCCGGTAGTTTTACTGTGCGGGAGGCCACAGGCGCAAATTTCCTGTTTGTTTGTCGTACATCTCAATGCGCTGCCGCCATCTCCTTCGGCAATAACCCCACCCGCTCCACTCCCGCGTTCCGGGCCGTGTCGATGACATAGGCCACGTACTCGAAGTCCACCTCATCGTCGCCTTGCACGAACGCAACCTTCTCTGCCCGGGTTTTGAAGATGTCTGAAAGTTGCGCCTTCAATTCCTGCCAGCTGACATCCTGCTGGTTGATTTTCAGCAGTGGCACAGCTGCTCCCTTGGCGTCGCCCAGTTGGATCACGACCGTCCGCGCTGGCGGTGGCGCTGAATCCGGATTCGCCGGCGGCTGCGGAATCTCGGTCTTGAAACCCTTCTCCTTCGACTGCGCCACGATCACCATGAAAATGATGATCAGCACCAGCAGCACATCAATCAGCGGGGTCACGTTCATTTGAGGCGCAGACGCACCACTGCCTCCCATCGACATTGCCATGATTTTCACCTCGGGGGCACGCGGCGTGTCTTAGGGATTGGACACCCGGCGACAATCCAGAGTTCCCCATTCCGGGGAGTTCTGCGTACGCCAACAACGGTTCCGTCCAAGCCCTAGCGAATTCTTTTAGAATTCGGAGCAGCTGCCTGTAACGCAAGAGGCGTCGCGCGCGGCGATCATAACGAATGCAGACCCGCCACCTCGCCGCCTTCACGACACTCTTTCTGCTGGTAACCGCGTGTGCGTTCGCGCAGGACAACTACGAGATCCAGGTGTACCCGTCGGAGCTGGTCCCCCCACGCACCACCATGGTCGAAATTCATTCCAACTTCACGGTGAATGGGAACAAGCAGGTGGCGGAGGGTGTCCAGCCTACCCACCACGCCATGCACGAGACGCTCGAAATTACGCAAGGCTTTACCGACTGGTTCGAAACTGGCTTCTATGTATTCAGCAGCATTCAACCCGACGGGGGCTGGCAATGGGTGGGAGACCACATCCGTCCGCGGTTTTCGATTCCTGTGAAGTGGCACTGGCCGGTCGGCCTCAGCGTCTCGCAGGAGTTCGGCTACACCCAGCGCAGGTTCACGGCTGACACCTGGAGCTATGAACTGCGCCCCATCATCGACAGAACGTACGGCCCCTGGTACTTCGCGTTTAATCCGGTCTTCGCGCGCGCGTGGCACGGCCCCGGCGTTACGCGTGGTTGGGAATTCAATCCCAACGTAAAAATCAGCTATGACTTCACCAGCAAGATTGCGGGTGGCATTGAGTATTACGGAAACACTGGACCGGCGACCGAGTTCGATCCCATCAGCCAGCAGGAGCACCAGATTTTCCCGACGATCGACCTTAACGTTTCCCCCAAGTGGGAATTTAATTTCGGCGTAGGCTGGGGACTGACTCCGGCCACGGACCACCTGATCGTGAAATGCATCGTGGGCCGGCGTTTCTCATGGACTCACGGGAAGAACGCCAAGCTGAAGATCCCGCAATCGACGCGTACGGCAGAGTAGCACCGAATCCTGAAAAATTCCTCGTCACAGAGGCACAGAGGAAGAGCCCTGTAGCGGCACGCTAGAGTCAAGGGCTAAGCCCGAAGACGCTAAACCGCAGGTACGGGAGTCCAAGGCGGAGGCTCAGCTGGTGGAGGAGTTGCCGCCGGTGGATACAAGCGCGCGTGCAGCGCAGGAAATCGTTCCGCAAAGAAATACATCGCGTAGGCCGGGAAAAACACGGCGATTGGCACGCAAATCAATGCGACCACGTACATCAGCACGGCAAAGACGATGACCAGGGCCACAATGCCTGCCGTCACTGTAACGGCATTCCAACTTAAAGTGCCTCCCTTGGCCATGATCACGACAACCGCCGCCACCAACCCGACCGGCACAATCAGAAATACCGCGGCAATCGCTGACAGAATCCCAAAAACTACCGACGCCCCGATCGCCAGCACGATCTTCATCCCGACATAGCCGGCAAAGCTAAGCGCTTCGTCCCGGATCATGGCTAGCAGCCGCCGCCAGCCCTCGATAAAACTCACTCCATCGATTGCCATGAGCGGAACGACGAAGTCTTTCGACAAAACATTCACCAGCACAACCACCAGGCTGAAAACCCCAAATACGAAAATCATCGGAAGAAAAGCGAGCAGGATCTCGGGGCCCGGCTTTTGATGGTTCTTCAGCGTGGCCAGCAGCGGCACCAGCAAGGGAATAAAAAGAACCGCCGCCACCATCAGGGAGATAACCGAGAGGATCAGTTGCCAGACGAAATAGCGTAGACCCGTGCCTTGCCAGCGTTGCCAGCCGGCCCGCAGCGAATCGCAATTCTTCCGCAACACCGCCTCGAACAGCATGAACCGGCTCACGCTGGCCACGTAGATCCAGACCAGCATCAGGATCAGGCCGCCGCCGATCGTGATCAGGAGTAATGTGGCGATCAGTGCCGGGTCGATGCCGGCCAGCACGTCTTTCGGATCCACGAAGTTGTGGGAAGGCTTCGGAAACTGGGTCGGTAAGCCGCGGAATACGTTGCCGCATCCGCTTCCCGAACTCAATTCTCCGGTGGCCAGCGCGAGCAGGGCAAGCCGAGCCCATTGACCGAAGCGAAAAGGCTCCGCCAGTTGATCGGCCGCATGCGCAAAGGCAATACTGATGACATCGATGGCCGATTTACGCACCCGCGCACTCTCCCGGAAAATTGTTGCTGAAATGGAAAGTACTTCCACGCGGCGCGCCGGGTCAACGAAATTATGTCCGCTCTGCCGCCGGCTCAAACCTTAATCACAGAGGGCATAGAGCAGCACAGGGGCAGCTGTTTTGAAAACCCGTAAGGTGAGTCCCGCAAGATCCTAAGAGCCAACCGGATATGGCTCGTTCGTGCCTTGGCAAAGTCAGTGGTCGCTTGGTACATTCGCTGCACTCTTTTCGTGGGCGGCGGGTTGTCGGCTATGTCACTGGTCGTGAAGCTGGAAGACGATCTCGGGGAGCGCAGCGAGTGGGTCATCCTCCACGGAGTGATCCCCGATTATGGTCAAACGGATTTCCCGATCCTCAGTTGCATCGATCCCTTTGGCAAGACAGTTTTCAATCACCTGCAGGCGGAGACTTTCCTGTCTGAATGGGAGCGGGTGAAGGATCGCGCCAAGGACGAGTCCCAGCGCGAGGCCTGGCAAAAGGTGAAAGAGATGGCCGAAATCTGCAAAGGCGATCGGGACCTCTACCTGCGCTTCGTCGGGCACTGAAGCGGCCTGCCTATTTCGATAAGCTACCCAGCGCTTCGCGGAACAACAGGTCGAAGGAAGTCGCCTTCCCATTCTTTAGCGCCGTAGCCAGAGTCTTTTCCGCCGCCGCGCGTTGATATCCCAGGTTCATCAAAGCCGACAGAACGTCCTCTTCTACTGGACTCATCGAAGAAACTGCAATTTCCTGCCCGGCAGAAGGCGGCGGCAGCTTGTCGCGCAGCTCGAGCACCATGCGTTCGGCGGTTTTACGCCCGATGCCGGGAATGCGCGTCAGGCGCGCAATATCGTTCCCCCGAATCGATCCGACCATTTCGTCCGCCGGCATGCCGCTCAGGATGGTGATGGCCAGCTTCGGTCCAATGCCGCTTACGGTAAGGAGCTTCTCGAAAAGATGCTTGTCGGCGAGACGCAAGAAACCGTATAAGGCAATCTGGTCTTCGCGAACATGCGTGTGAATGTGTAGCCCGACCTCGCTGCCCAATGCAGGCAACTCGGAGAACGTAGGCACGCTGATGGTGACGTCGTATCCGACGCCGCCGGTTTCGACGATGGCCTGGTTCGGGTGCTTGACCAGCAGCTTGCCACGCAGGTGCGCAATCATGCTGGGGACATTGTAGCGTTGATCGCCACGAAGATGATGAGTGTCCGGGATGGAAAGGATGGACGAACGGATCGCACAGCCGCTCGCACTTCCTCGGATCAACAGAGAATAAGCGGTGGTTCCCCCCGTGCCCTCTGTGTCCTCTGTGGTGAAGAATTGGCTTGCGCCATGTGAATCATGGCAAAGCTAGGGACGAAGAGGTAACTCCTCTGCGACGTCCCCTGTTCCCGAGCCCCATTCTCCGACTAGAATCTTTCTGTGCTTCTCCACCGGCTTGACTTCGATGCAGGCCGCGACCAGGAGATCTTCTCCTCCATCCCCGCGCAACCTGCGGTCTTTCTCCTGCGTGGCGACGAGGGCTCGGAACCCTACGTCACCAAGACCGCCAACCTGCGTCGCCGCTTGCAGCGCCTGCTGTCCGTCCCGGAAGAACGCACCAAGCGCCTCAACCTGCGCGAGCGCGTTCGTACGATTGAATACACGCCCACCGGTTCTGACTTCGAATCCGGCTTTCTTCTTTACCAGTCGCTGCGAATCACATTCCCGAAAACTTACGCGGCCCGCCTGCGCCTGCGCTTCGCGCCATTGGTGAAGCTGCACCTCGATAACGAGTTCCCCCGCGCCTCGGTCACGACCCGCCTGGGCCGCCTTCATACAAATTCGCTCTATTACGGCCCCTTCCCCTCCCGCACCAGCGCCGAGAAATTCGCTAACGACTCACTCGACTTCTTCAAGATGCGCCGCTGCGTTGACGACCTTCATCCCGATCCAGGCCTTCCCGGGCTGCATTTATTCCGAAATGAAGATGTGCCTGGCGCCTTGCTTCAAGGGGTGCAGCGACGACGAGTATCGCGAGGAAGTGAAGCGCGTGCAGGCTTTTCTCGACAGCGGAGGCCAGTCGCTTGAGCGAGAGCTGTCGTACCAGCGCGATGATGCCTCCAACAACCTTGATTTTGAAAACGCAGCCGCCTTGCACGCGCGGCTCGAAAAGCTGCAACCTGTTCTTGCCCAATTGCCCGAAATCGTCCGCCGGACCGATCGCCTGGCCGGAGTGATGGTGCAGCGTTCGGCGGCGGAGAACTGTGTGACCTTGTTCCGCATCGATGGCGGATGCATTGCCGGACCCGCCGCATTTGCGATCCAGTCGCCCGAGCACACTAAGTCGCAATCCATGGAGTCGCGCGTCCAACTTGCGCTCGACGCGGTCCCGCATCCTCCGTCGGCCAGTGCCCTGCAAACTATGGAGCATCTGGCTATCCTGCGGCGCTGGTTCTACCGCGGCACCCGGGCCGGAGAAATCTTCCTCGCAGAAGAAAAGAACACGCTCCCGATGCGCCGAATCGTTCGAGGTATTTCGCGCGTCTATCGAGGAGAGGCCCCGGAGATTCTGCCCGGGGGCGGCGCCATTCTTGAATCAAGCGATTTGCAGTAACAGCGAGGACCCCCATGAAGACCAGCCCTGATAAAGCACTCCGCCAGCATCTTCTCTATCTGCTGAAGGACGGCGGCGCTCACGCCAAGTTCGAAGACGTCGTCGGTGACTTTCCGGCCAATCTGCGCGGCAAAAAGCCAGCCAACTTTCCGCACACGGCATGGATGCTGCTCGAACACATGCGCATCGCACAATGGGACATCCTGGAATTCAGCCGCAACGCCAGGCACGCCTCGCCCAAATGGCCCGAGGGTTACTGGCCCCTGACGGAATCGCCTCCAAGTGCCGCGGCGTGGACGAAGAGCATTGCCGGATTCCGGAAGGACCTGAAAGCAATGGAGGCCTTAGTCTCAAATCCCAGGACCGATTTGTACGCGCCGTTGTCGTGGGGCGACGGCCAGACCGTGCTGCGCGAAGCATTGCTGGTTGCCGACCACAACGCCTATCACCTGGGGCAGTTGGTGACGTTGCGGCGCCTGCTGGGTGCGTGGGCGTAAGGGGAGGTTGGCCGTAGCCGCCCGCCAGTTCTTATGCCACTCCAGCCGTTCGCAAACGCGCCGGTTGCGTGCCGCGTGTTTGCCGCTTGCGGAAGATGACGCGCACCTGGTCTCGCCACCGCTCATCGATTCCCACCAGCGTCCAGTCGATCTCCGCCACGTAGCGCAGTACGGTGTCGGTTGCGGGATGGACATGTAGCGCAGGAGCAACTAACAAAAGCAACGGGTCTTCTGCGGACAGCTCGTGGCCGGGAAAATATCCGAACTTCTGAAACTCGCGGCGCGCATGATGCCACTGTACCCGCGACCAGTAATCCAATCCCTGTAACGGCAAATGGATATCTTCGTCCGCTTTCAACTCAACCACCGCCAGCCGCCGGTCGTGCGTGGTGGTCAGCACGTCGAGCATGGCGCGATCGGATGCCGAAAATGCCGGCACCTGGGAGTAGAGGCAACTGCCATCGAGCCGCTCATCCAAAGCCCTGACATCGTGCAGGACCAGCGATTCGAGCCAGCGCTCCGGGTGCAGCCGCCACAACAACTGGTGACGCTCGCCGTGCGGCCCGCGCGCGACGCGCAGGCGGCGCACCAGTTCCGCGAAGGCAACGCTGGATCCGTCTTCGAGCGCGCGTTCTTCCGCGCCGATTCCGAAAACGATCTCCTGCGCCGCACGGAATGATCCAGGCTCGTGACCAAGTCGCGCCCGGGCAAACTCCAGGCCTCGCCAGCGAAAAGCCACCTCCGCCGTCGACAGCACAGCAACTTCAGTCTCCGGAAGCATACTGAGCACGCGGTGAATCGATTCGGCAAAGCGTTCCAGTACGGCGGCCTCGTCCGGACAGTGAACCAGCCGCGTCGCGATGTTGCCGCGGTCGCCGAAGTCGACCGCAGTCAACTCGTCGTGGCGCTCGTCGAACTCGTACAGCTGCCACTTGGCCGCGTCGGCGTTGAGATGCGCCATGCGCTCGCAGGTCAGCGCCGATGTCCCCTGCGGCACAAACAGCTTTATGCCTTCCACCAGCACGCGCTGGTCTTCCACGTTGCGGCATGCGTCCAGCCACAAGATGGCGAACGTCAGCGCGGCATCGATCGAACTCTGCGTTTCCTCCTGGTTCACGCCCAGGACCGCGAATGCCGTACGCCCCTGCCGCAATATACCGCGCGCATAGATCGGCCCGAAGGAATGTTCCAGGTCCATCGCGTTGCTCAGCCTGGTCAGAGTGAAGTCGGGGAAGTTTCTTTCCAGCGCTCGCCTGAGATGCTGCTGGTACATCGAACGCGCCACCTTTCGAGCCGTTGGCGTGCGATGATCGTGCCCCTTGCAGATCTCAAGCTTTGAAGGCCGCGACTGGCCAAGCTTCTGCACTACGAGTCGCAGACTGCCATTACGGACCTCGCTGTCCAGGATTCGCCGTACTACGTTCCGCTCCGCGGACCAGAGATGCAGCAGGCACTTGTTGTATTCCCCCGAGACCGAGTACCTCGAGTCGGCCAGGTCGAAGATGCGCGCGCCATCTTCCAGCACCACGGCGTGCCGCGACCCGCCGAGGAACTCTTCCATGGCGCGGCTGAGTGATTCTGCAGTCATGCGTCTATTTTCCGGGCTGCCCCCTGGACTCGTCTGTGACCAGTGAACGTGGCCGGAAATGCCCGGCCGGTATGGGATAATGAAGAAAACCAACTGAAATCCCTCCGGAGTCTCTGTCCGGGTCTGAGGCATCTAATCATCGTGAATCAGGAAAACTTCTTCTTTAAGCATTACGGCCTGACCCAGCAGGACTTACCTCGCTACTTGGCCGCGGCACTTTCTGCCGGCGGTGACTACGCGGACCTTTATTTTGAATATCTTTCTTCCACCTCGCTGATGGTGGACGAGTCCATGGTGAAGTCGGCTTCGCAGGGGATTTCGGCGGGATGCGGCATTCGCGTCGTGTCCGGCGAGCGCACCGGCTACGCCTACACAGACGATTTGTCGCCCGAGCGCATCCTGCACGCCGCGCGCACCGCGGCCCTGATCGCTTCCGGCCCGGCTAAAACGCCAGTGGTCGGATTCCAGCAAAAGCAGGCCCGCAGCCTGTATCCGGTCACGCTGCCTTCGGTGGACGCAGAAATCACCGCGAAAGTCGAACTGGTCATGCGCATCGATGCTGCCGCCCGCGCCTATGATCCGCGCATTAAGGAAGTTCGCGCCAGCTATGCCGACGAACTCCGCAATATCCTGGTTGTGACCTCCGACGGCACGTTAGCGGAAGATTCCCAGCCGCTGGCGCGCCTGAATGCTTCCTGCATCGCGAAGAGCGACCAGCAATCTGGCCGCGGCAGTTCCGGCGGTGGCGGACGCGTTGCCCTCGATTTCTTCTTCGGTGAAAAAACTCCCGAGCATTTTGCGAAGGAAGCCGCGCGCCAGGCAATTCTGCAACTGGATGCACGCGAGGCGCCCGCCGGCGAAATGGAAGTCGTCCTCGGTCCCGGATGGCCCGGCGTTCTCCTGCACGAGGCTGTCGGTCACGGCCTGGAAGCAGACTTCAACCGCAAAAAAACCTCCGCCTTTGCCGGGCTGCTCGGACAGAGGGTGGCGAGCGACAAGTGCACAATCGTCGACAACGGCACCATGCCCTGGCGTCGCGGATCGCTCAACGTTGATGACGAAGGGCAACCTACCCAGGAAACCGTGCTGATCGAGAACGGAATCCTCAAGGGCTATCTCAGTGACAAGCTTTCTTCGAAGCTGATGGGCATCGCCGACACCGGCAATGGGCGGCGCGAGAGCTACGAACACATTCCCATGCCCCGCATGACCAACACCTACATGCTCGCGGGCCAGGACAATCCCGAGGACATTATTCGCTCCGTGAAGCGCGGTGTTTACGCCGTGAACTTCGGCGGTGGGCAGGTCGACATCACCAACGGCAAATTTGTGTTCGGGGCGTCGGAAGCCTACATGATCGAAGATGGCAAGGTCACCGCTCCCATCCGCGGCGCCACGTTGATCGGCAACGGCCCGGACGTGCTTACACGGGTGTCGATGGTTGGCCACGATCTGCAACTCGACGAAGGCGTCGGCACGTGCGGCAAAGACGGCCAAGCCGTGCCGGTCGGCGTGGGAATCCCGACGATTAAGGTCGATCGCCTGACTGTGGGTGGCACTGCGAAAAAAGATACCGGCGGGTTCATGCAGTAAGAACCTACTCGCAACAGAGGCACAGAGAAGACTTGGGCCTCCCAGGGTCGCTGCAGGTATGTGCGGTCGTTGCGAGTATGAGAAAAATGCAAGGCCTCTCGACTTCGGCTGGGCGCATTCACTTCGCTCGAGTTGGTTTCTCTGTGTCTCTGTGCCTCGGTGGTGAAAAAGAATTCTAATCATGTCTGAAACTCAAGTCGCCTCGAAACCCGAAACACGAAACCCGAAACTGGAAACTGACCTGAAAGAACTCGCGCAAGACCTGGTCCGCCGCGCCATGGCCGACGGAGCCACCGCGGCCGAAGCCGTGATCCGCGAAGGCGACGAGTTCTCCACTACCGTCCGGCTCGGCCAGGTAGAAACCTTGAAAGAATCCGGCTCGCGTGCCGTTGGCATCCGTGTGTTTTACGGCAAACGCGCCGCCAGCACCTATTCGAGCGACTTCACCCGGGATGGCCTCGACCGCATGCTCAAGTCGGCGCTGGAACTGTCGAAGATCACGTCCGAAGACCCGTTCGGCGGAATTCCCGAGGCTAGCCAGCTTGGTTCGCTGACCGGCGATCTCGATCTCTACCACGAGGACGTCTACTCGCTGCCGGGAACCGAGCGAATCGACTACGCACGGCGCGCCGAAAAGGCCGCGCTCGATTTCGATCCGCGCATCAAGAATTCTGAAGGCGGCTCGTTCGACGCCGCGACCGGACGCAAGGTTCTCGCCAACTCGCATGGCTTCGTTGGCGAATATCGCCGCTCGTATTGCTCGGTCGCCGCGATCCCGATCGCTCAAGATGATCAGGGCGCGATGCAGCGCGATTACTGGTTTTCCGTCGCCCGCAACCTGGGCCGCCTGGAACCGGCCGAGCAAGTAGGCCGCATCGCCGCCGAAAGAACGATTCGCCGGCTGGGCGCTCGCAAGGCGAAAACCGCCGAAGTCCCCATTATCTTCGACCCGATGGTGGCTGCTTCCATCCTTGAGCACATTTTCGAAGGTGTGAATGGCGACTCGGTTTATCGCGGCGCGTCGTTCCTGGCCGACAAGCTGGGACAGAAGATTGCCGGCGACAACGTTACCGTGATCGACGACGGCACGATCCCCGGCGGCTTCGGCACCAGCCCGTTCGATGGCGAAGGCATTCCCACGCGCCGCAAGCTGGTGATTGAAAATGGCGTGCTGAAGTCGTATCTGCTGAACACCTACACAGCCAAAAAGCTTGGTCTCGAGACCACTGCCAATGCATCACGCGGCCTGGCTGGAACGCCCGGCATCGGTCCCGGCAACTACTTCCTGCAACCCGGAAAGAAGACGCCGAAGGAGTTGATCGGCGACGTGAAGGAGGGCCTCTACGTCACCGAATTCCTGGGCCACGGCGCGAACCTGGTGACCGGCGACTACTCGCGCGGCGCCTCCGGCCTCTGGATTTCCGGCGGCGAACTAGCGTATCCCGTGGAAGAGATTACAGTCGCGGGAAATTTGAAAGACATGTTCTTCCACATCTCGGAAATCGCCAACGACCTGGAATTCCGAGGCGCGGTGGCCTCGCCGACTTTGCGCGTCGACGGGCTTACCGTGGGCGGAGAGTAGAGAAAGTGCTTTCACCACAGAGGCACAGAGACACAGAGAAGAGCGAACGGCTTCTAAAATCGGTCATCTCGGCGAATTCCTTCCGTCGGTGAATTCGCATCCTTTGGATCTGTCATCTCGAGCGAAGTGAGGCGTCAGCCGAACGCAGTCGAGAGCCCCCGCGTCGGCTGGCGATCGCGCCGAACTCTCCATGCTTTCTCAGAGCGCACCAGCGGTCACAATCGAAACGCATTCCGCAGTAACACTCAGCTTCCTATGTCTTCCTCTGTGACTCTGTGTCTCTGTGGTGAAGAAGTTCTGAGAGTACAATCCCCTCATGGGCGGACTCATTCAGCCGACGCTGGGCGCCGATGAGCGGGAAACCAACTGGCGCGCCATCGGGATCGCGATCGGAATTGTCTTGATCATCGTGGCCGTGCTGTTGCTGGTCTCCCGATCCCAGCAGAAAGCCCCTTCCGGTCCGCCGCCCTATGCGGCCAACATCAAACTTTCCGATTTGAAGATGAGCGCTGCCGAGAATTTCGTTGGCGCTACCGTGTCTTACATCGATGGCACCGTGACTAACACCGGAAATCAGACCGTCACCCACGTGGTCGCCAAGGTCACCTTCAGAGATTCCATGGGCCAGCTCGCCCAGCGCGAATCGGTTCCCTTGCGCGTGTTGCAGACCAAGGGCCCTTATCCCGACGCGGTGGACCTTGGCGTATCCCCGCTTGCGCCCGGACAGGCCAAAGCCTTCCGCCTCACCTTCGAAGGCATCTCCGCCCAGTGGAACCACGAGTATCCTGAGTTGAAAGTCACGGAGATTACCTTGAAATAGCGTCGCGGACGACTGCAGAAATCGATTTACCACAGAGACACAGAGAGAATTTAGAGTCGCCTCGTTGTGTTACAACCAGGACGGCTGCCCGAAAGACGGGATATTGGCGCCCCTTGCCCTGGCGGCAAGAAACAGTGACAATGGCGTCGATTTTGCCCACCCTGGTGCAAAACATGTCGCTCACTGCTTTTCTGTCACGCGTGTGGTCTGACGACCGAGGGCAAGACATCGCAGAATACGCCGTAATCTTGGCCGTCGTCCTCGTTCTCGTTGTGGGAACGATTACTGCCCTCATGCTGAAGCTGAAGGACATGTAGTCTCCGCCACTTTGCTGGAACGACCCGGGGCAAAGAGTGGAATGGGAATCGTTGCCGAACCGGAAGCGATGTCCTCAGGATGTCCCAAGTCCTGCCAGCTGCAGATTCACTTAGTCTCATTGGGAACAAATCGAAAATCGCGAATGATTGCCGACTGGTTCCTCGAAGGCGTCCCCTTGAAGCACCAGAGATTGATGCCGACCGGGGCGGCCGTTTGCGGAATGTTGGTCGTATTGGAAGAATAGGTTTCGGTCTTGATGACATCGGCAACCGATCCGATGGGATGAACGCCATTCATGAGCGTGAACACGACGCGATCGGATCCCCACTCCATCCTTGCCGTCGTCAGGTTGCCACCCGTGACGTGGAAGTTGTCTTCCCAGCTGGAAACGCCCTTTGGTTTGCGGTTCCCGGTGGATGGATAAACTGTAAAGTCGGCATCACAGCCGTGACACGTCTTGTTCCACTGGGAAAATTCAATATCAATTTCGTTCTCCGCGTCGACGCCAATGTGGACAGTGGGCCCATAGGTGAAGAGTCCGAGCACCGTTGTCTGATCCATGTTGTAGACGTCGCCCTCGATAACCCACTGGTACGTCCCAAATCCCATTGTGTCGGTCGTAAACACTTCCGCGGCAGTCCATTTTCCCTCGCGCTTGGTAATCTGGAGACGCAGATATCCGTCCGAGGTGAAATCGACATTAGCCGGATTCCCGGGAGCCACGCCGGCCATCCCACCGCTGGTGACTTTCCAGGTATGTCCAGCCCACCGGATCGTCTGGGCCTGGACGCACTGCAAGGCAGTGAGCAGAATGCCGCAGATCGTCATTCGAATGAATAATGGGTTCGCCATCATCGTTCTTTCATTCCGCCTGTGCGGCGATTTCAACAGCCGCAGGCGATAGGACGAAAATCCCTTGCTGATGTCAAATGAGTGTAATTGCGATTTTGCAACACCTGTCCTTCAGACTGGGGAAGAACCGGCACCTGCTGTTGTCACGCTTTGTTCGGGCCTTCGACCGACACGCAGAGATAAGCGATGTTTCCCCCGGCGTTTAAGGCATTCTCTGTATGGCTGACACCAGCCAAAAGGCTCATTTTACGAATGCTGCCGCACTACTGGTCAATGTCTGGCCTCCGAGGTGCATGACGTGCGCATTCTCCTTGCCGACGATAGCTCTTTTTGGCGTGAACAGTTAAGAGCAATTTTGGAGGAAGACCCCGGTTGGTGTGTCTATGAAGCCAACAACGGGTCTGAAGCTGTCCACAAATCGAGTTGGATTCGCCCAGATGTCGTTGTCCTCGATTTGTGCATGCCTGTACTCGACGGGTTAGATGCAGCCCGCATGCTGAAACATGCCATGCCGGAACTCCCTGTTCTGATTATGACCGCTGACAAAACTCCGTTCTTGGAAGCGGCAGCACGCCAAACCGGAGCCCTAGGGGTATTTTCCAAGATGGATTGCCTGGAGGTCCGAAACTTCCTAAGGCGAAGGCTCCAAACTCAAGCAGCCTAGACGCAATCAGCTTTTCGCTGTTGCCTGCTAGACGAAGTGGGCGAAGTGCTTCGGGAACAGAAACGGGGTGCGACTCGAAAGCCCTGCGCGAGGTGTTCGGCGGCATGCCCCACAGCCGCATCGCGCTTGGAGACTGGCATCCATTCGCCGTGGCGATTACTCTCAGTGACCCGACCGGCCCCGACGCTCCGGAGACCGAAAGGCGAAGCGAATCACTTAAGGTTCCGAAGAAAATTCACCGTAATCTGAATGGAAGTTGCAACGTTTCTCTATCCTGATGTTCATTCCCCGGAATCTCTCTGTGCAGCCGCATTCTCCTTGGGGCAAGCATCCTCCCTCGAACTTTCGCCCAGCTTTCCTGGCAACATTTTGCGAATCTTGCGTCCCAGTTCCCCAGGCGTGAAAGGCTTCCGAATCAGCGATACATCTTGATTCAGCATGTCTGCCCGGATGAACGTGCCGCTGTGCCCGGTCATGTAGAGCACCTTCGTTTCTGGATGCAGCGAACGAATTTCGTTGGCCAGGGCCGTGCCGTCCATGCCGGGCATCACGACGTCAGTTAGCAGGAGATCAATCGTGGCTTTTCTTCCCCTGCCAATTTGTAAAGCTTCCTGAACGTTGCAGGCCGCTAAAACAGTACAGCCATACCCGCTCAAGACTTCGCAAATCAAATCACGAAGCGGTTTCGCATCTTCCGCCACGAGAATAGTTTCTGCCGAAAAATTTGGACTTCCCGTTTGTTTGGCGGACCTCCGAGTTAAGACCTCATGCTTGACGGCAGGCAGATAAACCTTGAATGACGAGCCGCGCCCCACCACGCTTTTTACTTCGATTCTTCCGTCATTCTGCTTCACGATTCCGTAAACTGTCGCCAGGCCCAAGCCGGTACCCTTGCCCGCTGCCTTCGTTGTGAAAAATGGCTCAAAGATGTGTGCCTGCGTCTCTTGGTCCATACCGGTTCCTGTGTCGGTCACCTCCAGCAGGACCAAACCGCCGGGCAATGTGCTGGCTCCTGCCTGACCAAAGTCATTTTCCATCCGCACATTGCGCGTTTGGATTGTCAGCTTTCCGCCCTTCGGCAATGCATCCCGTGCGTTGACCACTAGATTCAAAATCACTTGTTCGATCTGCCCGGGATCTGCGCTTACGAGATCGAGATTGGGCTCCAGGATGACATCGAGTTCGATGTTCTCCTTGATCAAGCGGCGCAGCATTCTTCCCGTACTACTAACGATCTGGTTAATGTCCAGCGCCACCGGTTGGATGATCTGCTGGCGGCTGAACATTAAAAGCTGGCGTGTGAGGGCGGCGGCGCTGTTCGCGGCCTGCTTGATGTGCTCAAGTTTCGTTCGGTTGTGATCGGATGCGTCAAGATTGTCCAACAACAGATCGCTGTAGCCAGAAATCACTGCGAGCAGGTTGTTGAAATCGTGAGCCACTCCCCCAGCCAGTCGGCCGATCGCTTCCATCTTCTGAGATTGCAGTTTTTCGGACTCCGTAGGGATGACTTGGACATCCGTTTTCTCGGTCTGGAAGTGGTCGAACAGGAACACCAATGTCCATACCATGGCCACGAACAATACAAGTTGGGTTAACCGGACGTCCGCCAGGATCAGGTACTTGGACAGCCCCCAAAAAAGCAGAGCGGATAGCACAATCCCGATAGCACGCACCACGTGTTTTTTTTTGCCAATTGTTGAGCGCACGCGGACGAGAATGCTGCTTGCTCTGTTTGGATGTTCAACCATCCCACCCAGCCTTTAGCGCCTCAAGCGGCTCAAGCCCGCGGGGGCACTCGAGCGACATTGTCCTAGTATTCAGGAGCGACGCAAAGGGTACGGAGGACTTGCAAAGAAGGGTACCAGCGTAACTCATGGATCGGGAGTGGGGCGCTGATGGTGAACAGTGCGCGGAGTCGTTGCCGCGAGGGGTTTCTTCCTTTGGTGGCGAAATTCAAACTGACCGTTTGTTCGCCAAAATCCTGGTGATATCTTCCTCTGTATCCCTGTGCCCTCTGTGGTGAACGACTTTAACTCGCAACTCGCCGCTCGAATACAATGGCCACGTGCCTGAAAACAAGCCATTCCGGCTGACGGAGTCGGTGAAAGCTGCGGGTTGAGCGTCCAAGCTTAGTCCGGCGGCGCTGGACTCGGTGCTTGGGAAATTAGCCCGGCAACATGACCCGAACGTTCTGGTCGGCTTCGATCACGCCGACGACGCCGGCGTGTATCAAATCGCGCCCGACACCGCGCTGGTGCAGACCGTCGATTTCTTCACGCCCATCGTCGACGACCCCTACACCTTCGGGCAGATCGCAGCGACCAACTCGTTGAGCGACGTATATGCCATGGGCGGCCGGCCGCTCACCGCGCTCGCGCTGGTATGTTTCCCGGACAAGGCGGATCTCGAGATCCTTGAGCGCATCCTGGCTGGCGGCCTTTCCAAGATGATGGAAGCCGGATGCACCGTGGTCGGCGGCCACAGCATTCGCGACGAAGAAACCAAGTTCGGCTACTCGGTCACCGGCCTGATCGATCCGCGGAAAGTGCTCACCAACGGCGGCGCCCAGCCTGGCGACGCGCTGGTGCTCACCAAGGCCATCGGCACGGGCGTGATCTCCACCGCCATCAAGAAACAGAAAGCCGAGCAAGCCTGGATCGAGCGCGCCATTGATTCGATGACAACCCTGAACAAAAAAGCCGCCGAAACTCTCGCCGCGAAACCTTACCGGGTCCATGCCATGACCGACGTCACCGGCTTCGGCCTGATCGGCCACGCACGCGAACTTGCCCTGGCCAGCAATGTCTCGCTGCAACTGCGCGCCGCCAGCGTTCCGGTACTTCCCGGCGCGCTCGAATGCGTGCGAGCCGGGCATGTTCCCGGAGGCTTGAAGGCGAATCGCGATTTCGCCGAGTGCGTGGTCGAATATGCGGCCGACATCGACCCTGATCTGAAAACGCTGCTGTTCGATCCGCAAACGGCGGGGGGATTGCTCATCTCCATTGCAGCCGGCGAAGCGGATGAACTGGTGATCCAGCTGCGCGGGCAAAATCTTCCCGCTGCCCGCGTCGGAGAAGTTCGAGCAATAACAAAACCTGGGATCCAGGTTCTGTGATCCGATCGTCAAAAGCATCAATAGTCTTCAGCAAAAATCCCGTTGGTCTCATTTCTCGCCTGTGATACTGTCGGCGAGACGAAGGGACGGCTCTCCGATATCCTCGGGTTGAGGTATTCCCCATGGCCACGAGCGGCTTCGGAACTCCTGCTGCGGCACCATCTCTCTTCTCTATGCCCAAGCACCGTCGTCGCGAGCGAAGTGCCTGCCACCCGAAAGCATTCGAGAGACCCTGTGATTTCTCGCGATCGCTGCAACGCTGAATTTACAGAACCCTCCCGAACCCCAAAGGCATCTTAAAAGAAGCTCGTTCCTGCAATATTCCTCGGCTCTCGTAGACAGGCCGTCTTCTTATCCCTGAATTTCCTGCTGGAGGTTTTATGGAAATACGCGAACTCGGCCGCAGCGGCCTGAAGGTTTCCTCGCTCGGCCTGGGGTGCATGGGTATGTCGGACTTCTACAGCGGCCGCGACGACAACGAGTCCATAGCAACCATTCATCGCGCGCTCGAACTGGGTATGACATTCCTCGACACTGCCGATGTCTACGGACCGCGCACCAACGAAGAGCTCGTCGGCAAGGCCATCAAGGGCAAGCGGGACAAAGCCGTGCTGGCCACCAAGTTCGGCATCGTGCGCGATCCTGCCAACCCGAACCTGCGCGGCGTCAACGGGAGGCCGGAGTACGTGCGCTCCTCGTGCGATGCCAGCCTGCAGCGGCTGGGCACGGATCACATCGACCTCTACTACCAGCATCGCGTGGATCCGAATACGCCGATCGAAGAAACGGTGGGCGCCATGGCGCAGTTGGTGGAGGAAGGCAAGATTCGCCACATCGGCTTGTCGGAAGCGAGTCCGCAGACGTTGCGCCGCGCCGCCCGGGTGCACAAGATCAGCGCGCTGCAGAGCGAGTATTCGCTGTGGACGCGCGATCCGGAACGGGAAATTCTGCCCACCTGCCGCGAACTTGGCATCGGCTTTGTGGCCTACAGTCCGCTCGGCCGCGGCTTTCTCACCGGGCAGTTCAAGCGTTTCGAGGATTTGCCGGCCGACGATTACCGCCGTCAGTCGCCCCGCTTTCAGGGAGAAAATTTTCAGAAGAATCTTGACTTAGTGCGGCACGTACAGCAGATCGCAAACGAAAAAGGCTGCACGCCTTCGCAACTTGCGCTCGCCTGGGTGCTGGCGCAGGGCGACGACGTCGTGCCCATCCCGGGCACCAAGAAGCGCAAGTACCTGGAAGATAATGCGGGTGCCGTGAAGGTGCGGCTGGAAGCCGAGGACCTTAAGCGCATGGAGGAGGTCTTTCCCTCCGGCGCCGCCGCGGGCGAGCGCTATCCGGCACACATGATGCAGCTCGTGAATCAATGAAGGCTCGTTGGCGTTGCATCTTGCATCTTTCGCCATTGTGATTCGCAACAGCCGACCATGTCCTGCCTAACAATTTGAATCTCCAAGACTTGCGTCTACTTGGGACGCAAATGCTGGCGAAATCAGCGTTTAGTGTGTTGCGATTCTCATCGCGGACCTGATTAGACTCTCATCGGACGTGCTGATTCATTTCTCCTCGGCAACGCGCTAAAGCTCTGAATTCATTCCGGCAAATTCATGCTGCAGCGATTCGCTCCATCAGTGTCGTGTTTGGTCTCGCGATTGCCTTTAAGAGAGACGGCGAGTGGCCCGGAAACAGAGAGCGGCAAGAAACGACGGCCCCCCAGAGAGGTGATGTATGACAGTCCTACTGGTTCTGCTGACCTTCGTAACGTTCTTGCTGATCGATCACTTCCACAGCCGCAAACAGGTTGTCCTGCAGCCTGCGCTACAAGCTGCGAAGCGCGGTGCGTCCCCGCGGCTAGCGCCCAGCCTGGTTGGCGGATTCCAGGTTCCGGAAAAGCTGCGCTTCCATCCCGGCCACACGTGGGCGTTGAGCGAGAGCCCCAGCCTGGTACGGATCGGCATGGATGAATTCGCGTCCAAGCTGAGCGGCAAAGTCGAGAAGATCGCCCTGCCGCAACGCGGGCAGTGGATCCGACAGGGACAAAAAGTTTGGACCCTGCACCGCGACGGCGCTTCGGTCGACATGGTTTCGCCCATCGAAGGCAGCGTGGCCGACATCAACGAAGCGGTGGTGCAGAATCCCGAACTGGCCCGCACCGACCCTTACGGCGAAGGCTGGCTGGTGACCGTGCAGTCGCCCGACGCCAAGACCAACTTCCGCAACCTGCTGGGTGGCGCGCTGGCCCGCTGGTGGACCGAGGAGTCGGCCAGCCGCTTGCAGCGCCTGATCCCGATGCCGGCGGGAGCGCTGGCGCAGGATGGCGGAGTCGCCGTCGACAACCTGGCTGACCAGATCCCCGACAAAGACTGGGCTGCCGTCACTAAAGAATTCTTCCTGTCGTAATGGGGCCCCGCAGTCAACCGCTCGATGAAAGAATCGGCCGCTCGTCAAAACGGGCGGCCGAAGCTTTTCCGGGCAGATTCCTGCTTTCAGAAAATAACCTTTTCACCCCAGAGGCGCAGAGCCACGGAGAAACCCTTGGCTACTGGGTTCCTCGGTGATCTCGGTGTCGTCTGTGGTTACGAATCTTGGGGTCTGGAACAACTCGATCACGGTCTCTCAAACCAACCGTCCGGTCGGTATAACTCCTTCTGTTTCAACAGCTCCCGTGTGATACAGATCACAAGTGCAAGTGCGACGAGTCACGGCCACAAATCGTGCCAAAGCCCACACTGAAATCGGAGGGAAGGGAGGATCCGGTCATGATGCTGGCATACCGACTCGTGCGCCTGATCGAAACTCATTCCGCGGGGCTGGCTGCCAGCTTGCTCGCCAGGGTCGAGACCTCCGAGTTCACCCGCGACTACCGTAACGTTCCGCCGGAAGATCTGCAGGCCCGGGTCTTCGAGATTTACCGTCATCTTGGCGACTGGCTGCTGGGCAAGAGCGAATTCGACATCAGGGAGCGCTACCTGGAAATCGGCGAGCGCCGCGCCGGGCAGCACGTGCCTCTCAGCCAGGTGGTATGGGTTATCGTGCTGACCAAGGAAAATTTATGGGACTACCTGAAGCAGGAGGCGGGGATGGAACGTCCGACCGAAATCTTTGGCGAGCTCGAAATGCTCCAATTGCTCGACCAGTTCTTCGATCGCGCGATCTTCTACGCGTCCATGGGTTATGAGCAGGCTCAGATGAAAGAAGGGGCTGCGATTCACTAGAACGATTTTTGAGGAGACAGCAAGCGATGTCCTGGGAGATAGAGTACAAAAAGAAACTGCGAACCGCCAATGAAGCGATGCGTTGCGTGCAGTCCGGCATGCGGGTATACATCCAGCCGGGCTGCGCCGAACCGGAGACGCTGGTCGATGCGCTGATCCAGCGCGCCCCCCACGTGCAGGACGTTGAAATCGTGCACATGATGACCATGGGCAAGGCGCCCTACGTGGCGCCGGAAATGGCCGGTCACTTCCGCCACAATGCCGTGTTCATTGGCGGCAACGTGCGCGATGCGGTGAATGAAGGTCGCGCCGACTACACACCGGTATATCTAAGCGAAATCGAAGATCTTTTCGAGAGCGGGGCGATGCCGCTGGATGTCGCGCTGATCGAGGTTTCTCCTCCCGACTCGCACGGCTTCTGCAGTTTTGGCGTAGGCGTCGACACCACTCTCACTGCGGCGCGCCTGGCGCGCTACGTGGTCGCGCAAGTGAACGACCAGATGCCGCGCACCTACGGCGACAGCTTCATCCATGTCAATAAGATCGACGCGATCGTGGAATCTTCGCGGCCACTCTGTGCGTTGAAACGCCCGGAGATCACTGAAATGCAGGCGGCCATTGCGCGCAATGTGGCCGGGCTGATCGAAGACGGGTCCGTGCTGCAGACGGGCATCGGCGGCATCCCGGATGCCGTGCTTCCCCTGTTGATGGACCGCAAGGATCTGGGCGTGCACAGCGAGTTAGTCTCCGATGGCGTGATTCCACTCATCGATGCGGGCGTGCTTACCGGCGCCCGAAAGAATTTCAAGCCGAGGAAAATCATCCTCGGCTTTGCTTTGGGTACCAAGAACCTGTTCGACTATGTAGACAACAATCCCATCTTCGAATTCCACCCCACCGCCTACACCAACGATCCGGCGCTGATTGCGCGCAACGACAAAATGGTGGCGATCAACTCGGCCCTGCAAGTGGATATCACCGGGCAGGTCTGCTCCGATTCGATCGGGACTTATTTCTATAGCGGCATCGGCGGCCAGGTGGACTTCCTGCGGGGAGCGTCGCGTTCCAAGGGCGGCAAGCCGATCATCGCGCTCTCCTCGACCGCGAAAAACGGAACCATCTCGCGCATCACGCCGATGCTGGCGCCGGGCGCGGGTGTGGTCACCTCGCGGGGCCTGATCCGCTACGTGGTCACCGAGTACGGGGTCGCCTACCTGCACGGCAAATCGATCCGCGAACGAGCCCAGTCCCTGATCGAAATCGCTCATCCCAAATTCCGGGAAGAGCTGTACGAGTATTGCGAACGCACCAAGTGGTTGCAGCGTCCGGTGAAAGAACCAGTCGCGACGAGGTGATTATGGCAGCGCAGGCACGTGGCAACATTGCGATCGACGTTGACGAATGCAAGGGATGCGGGCTGTGCGTGGAATCATGCCCGCCCAAGTGTCTTTCTCTTACACCGGAGTTGAGCGCATACGGAGTTCATCCCGCGCATTACAGCGGCGCAGGCTGCACCGGGTGCGGCATCTGCTTCTACTGCTGTCCGGAGCCCGGAGCCATCACCGTCTACCGGCTGGCGCCTCGCCTCAAGCTGGTAGACCCACAGCAAGGAGACGGTCATGCGGCAACTCTGTAAAGGCAATGTCGCCATCGTGAAGGGCGCGATCCTGGCTGGATGCCGCTCTTTCTACGGATATCCCATCACTCCCGCCAGCGAGATCGCGGAAGCGGCCGCCCTGTACATCCCGCAGGTGGGCGGCACCTTCCTGCAGGCGGAGAGCGAAGTCGCCGCCATCAATATGGTGTACGGCGCAGCTGCCTCCGGGGCCCGCGTCATGACCGCATCCTCCGGCCCCGGAGTCAGCTTGATGCAGGAAGGCATCTCCTACATCGCGGGCGCCGAATTGCCGTGCGTGATCGTCGACGTGGTTCGGGGCGGTCCCGGCCTGGGCAACATCGCTCCCGAGCAAAGCGACTATTTCGCCATGGTGAAGGGCGGCGGCCACGGCAACTATCACAACCTCGTGCTCGCACCCGCATCGGTGCAGGAGATGGCCGACCTCACTGTGCTCGCGTTCGAACTGGCCGACAAATACCGCAATCCGGTCGTCATTCTGGCTGACGGGTTCATCGGCCAGATGATGGAACCGCTCGAACTTGAGTATCGCGACGTCGTCGCGCCCGAGAAACCCTGGGCGGTGAAAGGCACTCCCGAGACCCGCAAGAATCTGGTCAGTTCGATCTTCCTCGAGCCGGATGATCTGGAAAACCACCAGCGCCACCTGGAAGCGAAATACCAGCAAGCGCAACAGGACGAGCCCCGTTGGGAACTTTATGAAGCCGATGACGCCGAAATCCTGCTGGTGGGCTACGGCATCACTTCCCGCATCCTGCGCTCCGCAGTGCAAGCGGCGCGCGCGGAAGGGCAGCGGGTTGGCCTGTTCCGTCCGATCACGCTGTGGCCGTTCCCGTCAGAAGCGCTGCGCAGCGCGGCCGCCAAAGTGCGCGAGGTGGTTGCGGTCGAATTGAGTAATGGGCAGATGGTGGAGGATGTGCGCCTGGCGATCAATGGGCGGCTGCCGGTTGATTTTTACGGTCGCACCGGCGGAAACGTCCCGTCGGTGGAAGAGATTCATGCCGACATTCTGCGCCGGCTGACCACGTTCGTCGAAAAAGAAACCTTGGCGCACACGTCGCGGTAACGGAGAGGCGAACATGACAGACAATGCGAAGACATCCCTGGTCGAAGCACCGGCTCCGGCCGGCGAATATGAAGTGACGCACTCCAAATCGCCCGTCTTTTACGATATCTTCGAGCGCAAAGGCGAACTCAAACAACAAACACACTACTGCCCGGGTTGCGGCCATGGCGTTGCGCACAAGCTGATCGCCGAAGCGATCGAGGAACTAGGCCTGCAGGATCGCACCATCTTCGTCAGCCCGGTGGGCTGCTCGGTGTTTGCCTACTACTATTTCGACGTGGGCAACGTGCAAGCCGCGCACGGGCGCGCCCCGGCTTGTGCCACCGCCGTCAAGCGAACCTGTCCCGACAAGATCGTCATCTCCTACCAGGGTGACGGCGACCTCGCCGCTATCGGCACCGCCGAAATCGTGCACGCCGCCAACCGCGGTGAGCACATCACCGTGTTCTTCGTGAACAACGCGATCTACGGTATGACCGGCGGACAGATGGCTCCCACCACGCTGGTCGGCCAGAAGAGCACCACGTCGCCCTGGGGACGCCGCCCGGGAAACGAGGGCTTTCCGCTGCACATGTCGGAATTACTCTCCACGCTCGAAGCGCCGGTGTACGTCGAGCGGGTCGCGCTGTGCGACAACAAGAACATCATGAAAGCGCGCCGCGCCGTGCGCAAAGCGCTCGAAAACCAGCGGGACGGCGCGGGCTTCTCCTTCGTCGAGATACTTTCCCCCTGTCCGACAATCTGGGGAAAGGATCCGGTGGAAGCGCGCCACTGGGTGATGGAGAAACTGGTCCCCACATTCCCGCTGAATGTGTTCCGCGATCGTAAGCTCGAAGTCCCGGCGGGCACAAACCCCCCGCAACGCACGGTCTCTGATGTGCTCGAGATCAGCGCGAAGGACGAGGCCGCATTCCGCAAGATTGCCGTGCATCCGCATCACTTCCGCGACTACACCATCAAAGTCGCCGGCTTCGGCGGACAGGGCGTGCTCCTGCTGGGACAGTTGCTCACCGAGATGGGCATGCGCGAGGGGCTGGACGTAAGCTGGTTGCCATCGTATGGGCCCGAGATGCGTTCCGGCAGCGCGCACTGCCATGTGTGTCTTTCGAAGGAGCGCATCGGCTCGCCGCTTATCTCGCATCCCGACGTATTGATCGCGATGAACGAGATCTCCCTGCGCAAGTTCGCGAACCAGGTCAATGCCGGCGGCCTCATCATTTATAACCGAGATCGCTTGCCTTCTGACTTCCCGTTGCCGCAGGCCCGCGTGATCTGCATTCCTGCGTCTGAGATAGCCGACAAACTGGGCTCGACAAAGGTCACAAACATCGTGCTGATGGGCGCCCTGCTCGAAGAAACCGAGTGTCTGCTTCCCGACACTGCGATGGGCGTGATCGAAACCAAGATCAAGAAAATTGAATTGATCGAGGTCAATCGCCAGGCGCTTGCCGCCGGCCGCAACTTCGTCGACAGCCAGGTGCGCGTCGGAGCAGTCAGCCAGCCCGACGGATTTGCGTACTAAGCAACTCGCGGCTTCGGACCTCCATGCTCCCAGGTATTTCCGAGCCCAGGACATCCCGACCAGTCACCCGGTGCATCCGAGTAAAGTTGCACATAACACGAGGGCCTCTTCGTGTGTAAGTGTTTGCTAAGTCCACAGAAAGAAACACTCTAGTGTGCTCACCCTTCGTTAAGGCTGTCGTCTAACTCTTCAAATTGACGCAGGTGGATCCGCAGTGGGGAAAACGGACCATGAAGTGCAAGTGCAAGGCTCCATAGCGGTGACTCTGTCATACGTACGCGGAACCGACTTGCACGTTCTGCCGTACTGAACAATTGGGGTGGTGCGCGTTTTCCGCCTCGGGGCCCTCCGATGTCGGGATGCCGGTGCACCGGAGGATGAGTCATGGAAATCGGTCGCGTCGAGTTCAACAACGGAAGCAAAGGCATGCCAGGCAGCAACGATCCGCATGTGGTCGAAGTGGTTCGCCAGGCTCACGAAGAATTACGGCAGCTCATGCGCCAGCGAGCCGATGTGATGAAGCGCATTGGCACAGTGAAGCAGACCATTGTCGGTCTCGCCAATCTCTTCGGAGATGAAGTACTCAGCGAAGAATTGCTGGAGCTAGTGGACCGCAAGTCTAACGGGCGCCAGCCCGGGTTCACCAAAGCTTGTCGCATGGTGCTGATGGAAGCGGAGCGGCCGCTGGGCGCGCGCGAGGTGTGTGAACTGATCCAACAGAAAGTTCCGCCCATCCTTGCGCGTCACAAGGACCCTCTGGCTTCGGTAACCACAGTGCTGAACCGCCTGGTGGAATATGGTGAAGCCCGCACGCTGGTGCGCGAGAACGGCCGCCGCGCCTGGCAATGGATTGCCGATCCCGATAACCCCGCGCATCTGCGCCAAGGGCTTCCGCGCGCGTAGTTTTCTACAAAATCCTGGATTCAGAACCGGCATGCGCTCCCGCTTTTGGTAGTCTGGGGCGCATGTCGCGTTTTACGAGGCCAGAGAGGCAACTCATCAATAAACGCTGGCCGGCGATCATTCCCGTCAGCCTCGGCCTGTCGATAGCGTCCCTGGCTCTGTTCTCGTGGCTCGCCAACGAGGTTCTCCGCAAGCACACCGACCGTTTCGACGATGCGGTTCGCTCCGTCATCCACGATTTCGCGGCGCCCGCCCTAACTGACGGAATGCGCTTCGTGACCAATCTCGGCGACTGGCAGGTCGTCATGACTGCGACTCTGTGCCTGTTTGCTTATCTCTGGTACCGGCGCGACCATACCCACATCCTGGTCGCGCTGGTCGCCATGATGGGCGCCGGCATTCTGGATGCGTCCCTGAAACTCGCGTTTCATCGCGCGCGCCCGGATCCATTCTTCATCGCCAAGCCCAGCACTTATTCGTTCCCGAGCGGGCACGCATTGATTTCGCTTTGCTTCTATGGATTGCTTGCCGGAACGCTGGCTCACGACATGGCTGCAAAGTGGCAGAGGGTCCTGACTTGGAGTGTGGCAGCAGTCCTTGTGGCGCTGATCGGTTTATCTCGCGTCTACCTGGGCGTGCACTGGCCCAGCGATGTGTTGGCAGGATACGCGTCGGCTTTGATTTGGATGGGCGCGGTGCGGATCATGGCGTTGCGCCTCGAGGCGAAGCGGATGGCTCCACGATCCACGCAGGCGCGACCCACGTAGCCACGATCCACGTGGGCCCAGCCGCCCTCGGCTGGGCGACTAGGCGGCTGCCTCTACGTACTTTCAGACAACCATTACGCCGGCGGCAGCAGCATGCCTTTTTCCAGATGCCGCGACACGTGCGCGTACGACGCCGCATGCGGATCATGCGTCACCATCACGATCGTCTTCTTGAAGTCTTCGTTCAGCCGCTTCAGGATCTCAAGAATCTCGGTCGCCGAGTGGCTGTCCAGATCGCCGGTGGGCTCGTCGGCCAGCAGCAGGGTCGGGTCGCTGACGATGGCGCGCGCAATCGCCACGCGTTGTTCTTGTCCGCCGGAGAGTTGCTTGGGAAGATGATGCACGCGCTCACCCAGGCCGACCAGCTTCAAGGCGGTCATCACATGATCGCGGCGCTGCGCGGCGTTCAGCTTGGTCAGCAGCAGCGGCAATTCGACATTCTCAAATGCGGTCAGCACCGGGATGAGGTTGAACGTCTGAAACACGTAGCCCACGTGTTCGTTCCGCCAGCGCGCCGACTGGCCGTCGTTGAAGCGGAAGACGTTCTCGCCCATCACCAGCAGTTCGCCGGAGGTCGGCCGGTCAATGGCGGCAATCATGTTCAGCAGCGTCGTCTTGCCGGAGCCCGATGGTCCCATCAACGCAAGAAACTCGCCCTGCGCGATGTCGATCGAAACGTTGTCGAGCGCGGTCACTTCAAACGCGTCGCGCTTGAAAATCTTGTTGACGTTGCGGGCCTGCACAACCTTGGTGCCGGTCGCGATCTTGGGGGTGGTCATCGTACTCATGAGGACTGTCCTTTGATTCGGATGGATTGGCCGTCTTTCAGATTGTCCGGCGGACTGCTGATTACGTTCTCGCCATTGATGGGGCCGTCGACCAGGTAGCCGTTGCTGCGCTGCTCAAGAATTTTCACCGTCTTCATGACCGCCTTGCCGTTCAGCACGATGAAGACAACTTTCTTGCCGTCGCGATCGCGCACTGCGGTCGAGGGCACCACGGCACCCGCAGGCTCACCACCGCCCTTGTTCTCGTCGGCCAGAAACTTCACGGTGGCATTCATGTCGGGGCGCAGGTGCTCGTCGGGATTCTCGATTTGCACTTTCACCTGCACGGTGGCCTTCTGGCGATTGGCTTCGGGCGACATCTCGGCGATTACGCCATTCCACTTGAGACCTGGAAACGCATCCACCGTCACGATGCCTCTCTGTTTGGGCTTCAGCCGGGCGAAATCGTTCTGCGCGATGTCGAGTTCGACCTGCAGATCCGACAGGTCGGCGAGCGCGACGACCGAACCCTGCGGGCCGCCCTCGGCGCCGCTCGCGAACTGCGACGTGATCAACTCGCCCTTCTCGGCTTTGCGCTCGAGAATCGTGCCGCTCACCGGAGCGCGGACCTGGGTCGCATCCAGTTGCGACTTCGCATAGGCTGCCGTGCCCTCGGCCTGCATCAGAGCGCCCTTGGCACGGGCAATCTCTTCCGCGCGGGGGCCAAGCTTGGAAAGCGCAAAACTCTGTTGCAGGGAATTCGCGCGCTGCTGGTCGGCTTCGTATTTTGCGGTCGCATCGTCGAGCGCCTGTTTCGACACGACCCCCTGCCCGAACAACTCCCTGGTGCGGTCAAGCGTGATTTTATCGTTGGCCGCGGTGGCGCGCGCTTCTTCCAAATTATGCTGCGCCTGCTGTACTTCCTCAGGACGCGAGCCGTTCTGCAATTCAGCGAGATAGGCCTTGGCATTTTCAACCGCGCCCGATGCCTGCAGATATTGCGCACGGAACTCGTCGTCTTCCAGGCGCACGAGCACCTGGCCTTCCTTCACCTTGTCGCCCTTCTCGACGCCGATCCATTTCACGCGGCCCGTGACTTTGGAATTCACGTTGATCTTGTGATGGGCCACGATATAGCCACTCGCCGAGAGCACGACTCCGCCCACATCGGCGCCGCCCTCGGTCACTGCGCGCACGACTTCAAGTTCCGGAGCCGCGGGAGAAAAGAGGCGGTAGGCCAGCGCGATCAAGCCCAGCAGCACGACCACGCCGATCCCGCCAAGGATGTAGCGGGTCGACCACTTCGGCGGATCGCCTTCGGAGTTGGGGGCCGAGCGGTCAATGCGCAGGCTCTGCAGATCATCGTGCTTGGTATCGATCGACATTCCGTTTCCAGATGTAGTGCAGACCGCAAATGATGCAACTAAGTCGCCTGCCGTTTCCCGAATCTCAGAGGGTGCCCCATCCAAGCTCTGCTAGTGTGGGGTTGTTACCCTACCCCCGCAACGCCGTCAGAATATTCTGCCGTGCCGCATGCCACGCTGGGGCCAGGCCGCCCAAGAATCCCATCACCAGCGCAAAGATGATTGCCGCCAAAATGACACCCGGGGTCATGCGCAAGGCAAAGACCACTTCACTGAAGGTGAATTGATTCGAAGTCCCAGTCGTCATGCCGTTGAAGGGCAGCATCAGCACAATTCCCAAAACCGCGCCCAACAGCGACAGAACGAGCGACTCGAATACAAATGACGTCAGGATGCTCGGCTTGCTGAACCCGATCACGCGCAGGGTTGCGATCTCGCGACTGCGATAGGCGACGGCGGCATACATGGTATTCATGGCCGCGAAGATCGAGCCCACCCCCATGATGAAGCCGACTACATAACCCACAATCTTGATCGGCCCGCCGGAACTGGTCTGCTTCGCGTAGTAGTCGGTCTCGAGCATGCCGTCTAATTTCAAACGCTGATCATTGCTGACCGCGTCCTTCAACGCGAGCGCGGCTGCGGGATCGGTGGCCCGCAGATACGCGGAGGCGAATGCGCCTTGGCGGTCGAAGTCGGATGCCATCTGGTTCACGTCGCCCCAGACCTCCGACTCGTACGCGCTGCCGCCCGCATCGAAGATGCCCACCACCTTCCAGGGGCCTTTGCCGAATTGCATCGTGTCGCCGACGTTGGAATTAGAAAAGCGCTTGTGTATCGAAGAACTGACCACGACCTCGCGCTGTCCGGGGGAAAACCATCGCCCTTCCACCAGCTTCACCCTGGGCTTGTCGGCGGGCAACTGGCGCATCTCGAGGCCGTCGGGCATCATGCCGCGCACCGTGACGTTAACCTCGCCCGTGCCGTCCTTGCGCGGCAGCACGATGACGACCACCCACTCGGCGGATGCCATGGGCTCGCCGCTTTTATCTTTGGCGACGCCATTCAGGTTCTTCAGCGTGGGAAACAAGTTCGCGTCGAAGCCCCCGGACAACTCTGCGGTCGAGCCTTTGCGCAGCACCAGCACGTTCAGCGGGTCGCCGCTGGTGACGAACGCCTGCTTCAATCCGGCCAGCAGCGCCATCAGGAAGACGACCGTGGTCACCGTCAGCGCGATGCCCAGCGCCGTCATGATGGTCAGACCCTTGCGAAGCTTGAGATTGCGGATGTTGTAGCTGATGGGGATCGCCATAGTTTGCAGCTCGCTATCCGATGTAGCGCAGGCCCTCCACGATATCGACGCGCGAAGCGTGGTAAGACGGCAGCATGGCGGCGACCAACCCTACCAGGCCCGCCAGGGTCAGCGCCAGCAGCATGGTTGCCCAGTTCACGCTGATGCCCTGGAAGAATCCCGCCTGCGGACTGTGGCCCACCATGAACATCAGCGCGCTGCCCATGCCCACGCCGATCACTCCGGCGATCACGGCTACCACCACCGCCTCGCCCACAAACAGCGCAAGCACTGTCTTGCGGGTGAAGCCCAGCGTCTTCAGCACGGCGACTTCGCGGGTGCGCTCGCGGATCGACATCGCCATCGTGTTCGCGGCGACCAGCAACGTTGCGAACACCACCGCGCCGCAGATGCTCAGGATGAAAGCTTTCACGTTGCCGAGCATGGCGACGAAGTCCATGCCAAACGCTTTCTCGCTTTCAGTCTTGGTCTGCTGCGGAGAATTGTGGAACATGTCATCGACCGCGGTCGCGACCTTGGGCACGTCCGCTGGCGAATCCGCCAGGATGCCGAAGGTGCCGCTCTGGTCTTTCATCACCGGCACCGCTTCTTCCAGATATTTGCGATCGAAATAGACCGACTGCGACGGCTGCGGGGGGTTGAAGATGCCCCGGATCGTGAGCTCGAGGTTCGCATCCCAGATCGTGCCCATCAGCACGATACGGTCCCCGATCTTCCAGCCAAATTTCTTCGCAAGCCCGTTGTCGACCACGACGCCGGCGCGGTCGTGCTGCCATGCTTCCAGTTGGTCCTGCGGAATCTTGAAGTCGGTGTAGACATTGAACAACTCTTGCGGATCAGTCGCGAATTGCGCGAAGAAGTGCTCCGGCTTGTCGTCAATATACTTTCCGCCGAACCATTGCGTGGGGACCACCGCCTTCACGCCGGGCACGGTCTTGATCTTCTGCCCGTAATAAATCGGCAGGGAGAAGGTCAGCGACACGCGATGCCGGGTAATCAGCCGCTGCGTCGATTGCTCGCTGCCGGTATCGACATAGAAAGCGCGCCAGATCGTCATCATGAACGTGAGCAAAGCGAGCGACAGCGCAATGCTTACCATGGTCAGAATGGTGCGGCGCTTGTTGCGGAATGCGCTCTTAGTGACAAAGGTGCTTAGGGTCATGAAGAACTCCGGGAGACCTGTGTGATACGCCCCAAACCCTGGGAAGCGCGCCTATTGCCGGCACCGCAATTTCAGGGAAGCTGCTTTTGCGTACTAGCATAGACCATCGTGCCACCGCCGACAACCCGCGCACCCGGAACAAAAACGATACTGCTGAAAACTTTCTCGCTGAGTTGTCGAGCGAATCCATCATCAACCTCGGCTCTGCGACAGGCCAGTGGACTCTGTCATAGCAGCCGCATGACAAATGTCACTCAAGACAATACTACGTTGTTTGGTGCGGAGTAATTTTTGCGCTCTCGGGCCGAATTGTATGAGAATGCATAGGCTCGTGATCGAATTTAGTGGCTCGCATCCACCGCTTCCTCGGCGAGGAAAGGGCATTCCCGGGAATTCATGAACCGCATCCGAGCCTTGAAGGCCAATGTCACGCGCGAGCAGGCGGTCGAGCAGTTTGCGTCCAGCGGCCTATCCCGGATTTTTCGCAATCAAGCCTTTGGGCCATTGCGCAGTGTCGCCGAGTTCTACGTTCCCTTCCGGATTTTTCGAACGCGCATCGAGAACCGCGGCGTTACGGACGAAACCCTGGTCGCACTCGATGTAGTAACCGGCACGCTCGACCTGTTCAAGTTTGATCGCCTTCCCGGGAATTCGGAAACGACCTATCTCGAAACCAGGAACTGCGCCAAGGCGGAACTTGAAAACGACCGCGCGGCCGAACTCGTGGCCGCCAAGCTGCGCCGGGTTCTCTACAGCCGGGGATTCTTCCGGGTGAGCAATCTCGCCATTACCGCCGCCCCGCTCGACGAAGAACTCTTCATTCCCTACTGGCTGGGCTTTCGCGGCGCCGACCGAAACGCGCGCGTGGCGGTGATTGATGCCGTTCGCCGGAAGTTCGAAGGCGCAAAAGTTCGCCGCCTGGTCGAGCACTGGCTGAGTTCGAAACAATAGTAAGGATGACCGCCGCTGCTTGTAGTTCCGCAGCCGCTCCAGTCGCGCTTTTCGAGTACTTTCGTAACTCGAAGTCACCCTAAGCAAAAGCTATCCTTGATCTTATCCGCCCCCCAGACTGAGTTGCGCCCAGTGGGCGAGGCGGATCTCAGGGCTTTGCCCGGATGAGGCTAGGGAAATGTCGACGAAAATAGGCCGCTTCGAAATTCTCGGAGAACTTGCAAAATCCGATTCCAGTTGTGTCTACAAGGCTAGCGACCCCGAGTCCGGTCAGACACTGGCACTGAAGACCTACAAGCTGGATGCTTTCGGCGAGCATGCCGAGAGCATCATGCAACGGGTGCTCGAGGAAGCCGAGACCACCAAGGATCTTAGTAGTCCGAACGTCACGCTGGTCTACGGCGCGGGAGAAATCGACGGCCTTTTCTGCGCCGCGATGGAATACATTCAGGGCAACAGTGTCGCCACCATGCTGGCGCGCAAAGAAGGATTTTCGATCTGGGATCTGCTCGATATCAGCCGCCAGGTGTGCCAGGGACTCGAGTACGCGCATACCCATAACGTTTTCCATTGCAGTCTCGAGCCTTCCAAAGTCATGGTCACCTGGGACGGGACCGTAAAAGTTCTGAGTTTCGGAATCTCGAGCACGGGCTGGGTGGCAGCTACGGCCGCAGGCGCGCCACAGCAGGTTCTTCATTACATGTCGCCGGAGCAGGTCCAGGGTGAAGGGTTGGATGCGCGCTCCAACTTGTTCAGCTGGGGCGCGATTCTCTATGAGATGGTGACGGACCAGAAAGCGTTCGACGGGCTGGACGCCGACGAGGTTCGGGCCAAGATCACCAGCCAGATGCCGGTCTCGCCCGCGATCCTGAATCCAAAGATCAATCCGGTCGCGAGCGACGTCATTATGAAGGCGCTGGCAAAAGATCCAGCGGAGCGCTATCAGAGTGGCCGCGAACTAGCGGCTGACATGGAAAAATGTCGAGAGGCCACTGGCAAGACGGCAAAGAAGGCCGAAGCGCCCAAAGCCGCCGCCGTCCCCAACGCACTGAAAGCGGCTGCATCCGCGAAATTCGCCACTGGCCCCCAGCCACCCTCTGCGCCCGCTCCGAGAGTTGAGCCCAAAACGCCCGAAACACGCTTCAGCGAAGCGCCTCCGTCACTCTCGAGCGAGCTGGAAACTTCCTGGACGCCGGCGACACCGCCTGAGCCCCAAAAAGCGGTCGCTGCGGCTGCTGGTTGGAGTTCGGCGGCATCTTCCACGGCCAGCCCTTCCCTCGATCCGAGTTCGCAGTTCGTCACTTCGGTCATGAAGGCATCGGTCGACGCACTCGTAAACAACCGCGCGGCGCTCGACGAGCCGGCGACAGAAAAGCCCAGGATCGCCGTGGATCCCATGATGGCGGAAAACACCGGAGCCACGACCAAGGGCGTCAGCTTTTCCGAGATGAGCGAGTTGCCTCCGCTCAAGGAAGTGTACGTCGCGCCTCCTCCGCCGAAGCCAGCGGAAACTCCAGAAGCCGAAGAACTCTTGCCGTCGATCATCCTGCGCCGCAGCGAGCCTGAGAAACCCAAGATCCAGCCGCGGGAAGTTGCCCAAAAGGCGATCAAGGAAATCAAGAGCGTGCCCCCGCAGCTCCTGATGTATTCGCTCGCCGGGGCCGTAGCCCTGATTCTTTTTGTGGGCATCCTGGTGTTCTGGCGCTCCATGTCGCAGAGTACCGACGAAGAAGGCCGCGTGCCTGCGGCAGCTGCTCCAGTGAAGGCGCAAGCCCCCGTTCAGCAAGCCGCGCCCGCACCCGCACCGGTTGAGCCCGCGCAAACTGTTCCCGAAGCCGTGGCCCCTGAACCCGTTGCCGCGGAAGAGCCCGCTCCCGCCAGGAGTACGGCGGCTGCCCGCGGACGCAATGCTAAGAAGAAAGCCGCACCCGCTCCGGTCGCCGCTGTCCCCGGACAGCTTGTGATCGACTCAACGCCACAGGGAGCGCAACTGGAAATTGACGGCCGCACCGATCCAAATTGGGCGACACCCTACACCCTGGCGGGATTGAACCCGGGCCAGCACACCGTAGTCGCAAGCAAGGCTGGCTACAGTCCGGAATCGCGCACGGTCGATGTGGTTTCGGCGAGCAAGACGGCTCTCGCTCTGCATCTCACGTCTCTGAATGCGACCATCAACGTGGCCAGCGATCCCGCGGGCGCCGCGATCTTCCTCGACGGCAAAGACACTCTGCACGTGACGCCGTCGAACATCTCTCTGGAAAAGGGCAATCATACGATCCTGGTCCGCAAACCCGGATACCTCGACGAAACCAATTCAGCTTCGGGCCAGCCGGGCCAGACCTTGCACTTCTCGCCAACGCTGCGCCCGCTGGGCAATGTCGACGACATCAAGACGGTCGGCAAGTTCAAGAAGCTGTTCGGCGGCAGCGGCGCGCAAGCGGGCATGGGGAAGATCAGCATCAAGACGTCTCCCAAGGGCGCGCAGATTGCCGTCAACCGTCGGATGCTCGATAAAGCATCACCCGTGGATTTCCTTCTGAGCCCGGGAAACTATATCGTCGACATCACATTGACCGGGTACAAGCCCGTGCAGAAAGTGATCACGGTCGAGCAGAATGGCACGATCGGCATCGACGAGACGTTGCAGCTGCAGTAGACAACCCATCGTCCGGGCAAAGCCTCTATCACCGGGATGCCCCTTCGTAAATTAGCGTCGTTGCCCCTACGTAGTTCGTCTGTCCTTAAGTAGGCAGTCCTTCCGCAAATGCCGGCAATTTCTCGAAAGCCGTTATTGCGGCGCTGTGCCCTTTACCACCAGCGCTATCGGGAGATCTTCTCCGGAACTCAGATGTATCGTGGTCGTGAAGATAAAGTGACTCTCGTCATCCTTGGTCACGGCAGGCGTCGCCCCACTTTCTGCGGGAACCAAACTCAGCGGCGCGGGGTGCTTCGTCCCGGAAGCCTTCCGGCTGAGGGCGACCACGTCCAGAAAATTCGGAGCCGTCTCCGGCCCGGGATCGGCGGTTGGAGGAACCAGCAGAAGGAAATCGCGGCTGGGAGCAACTCCGAGGTGATTGCCGTCATCGGGCATCAGTTCGGGTCGCAGCGTGTAAAAGCCAGCGGAAATGGACTGGCCGCGATAGTCGCTCGCTGGCCGGATGAAATGCAACACTCCGACCAGGGCAGAAGGTGTAAGCCGGTCGTAAACAGCGTTTGCCGAGGCGCTCTTCGGCGGTGCCGGCGCTTCTTTGCGATACCAGATCTCGACCGACGGAGTGGGCCCGTCGAGCGCAATGCGGTAACCCTTGGGAGCAAGCTGCTGGCGGATTGCTTCCGGGACGGCCGGATCGGTTAAGGCTCCAATCGCTTCAACCTTGCCCGCCTGCGCCCAGCAGGGAACCAAAGGAACAAGGAACAAAAACGAAACCGCGAGCCCAAGGACGTGAGTGCTGACAGAGTTCGCAATTTTCACGAACCGATTCTACCGCGCGAAGGTGCCCACGAACGCGCTGCGGCGTCCGTGATTGTCCCAGGACTCGCCGAGTCCAGGACCACGGTAGGCGTCGGTCACGGCCACGGCCGGCATGGAGTGCGCGACCGGGGTTAGCGGCGGGTAGAACGTGACCTCGTTCCCGCACACATGATCCTTGTCGCCAAGGGAACGCGTTTGCACGGTGGCGAACTGGCCTGCGCGCAGCAAGGCCACGCCGTGGCGTTCGTGGTTGACGATCATCTCCATGGGAGCAGCCAGCGTCTGGTCCACGTTCTGGAGGAGTTCTCCGCCCATGTGCTTGGCGAAGCTCACCAGGGCCGCACTCTGCTGCGGGGTGGCTTGATCGTCCACCAGTAAGACCGATTGGGCGGGATAAGGATTCGCGTAAGGATCGCCGAGAGTGGACTTGGCGCGCACAGCGGCGGCGATGGTCAACCCGTCAAGCTTGACGCCATCCCAGCTGCCGTTTTGCACGTGCCAGGCAACGATGGCTTCTTTGCCGACCAGATTCACCTCGCCGTTGGCGAAGCATTGCCCGGTGTAGACGTCGGCGCTACGGGTTTCAATGTAGTCGCCGTGTATCTGCTGGGCGTAGAGACTGATGGACAGGATTGTGACGGCAAGAGCAGCAAAGACTGGCAGGCGGAAACGCATAAGACACCTCACCCTATCTAGTTCGATGATTCTATATTCGAACTGGATGCAGGGGAAAGGAAAGCTAAGAAAGGCGGAATAGAAGGGGCGCCCGCGGCTGATTGTACTGTGGTTGGGGGCCAAGACGTTGGTTCTTAGCTTTCGCGCTGGGTGACCAATTGGTTGCGTTGACTTGGATGACAGCGCAGCCTACCATCGATTTTTACCCGCACGAAAATCAGGATTCATGATCACCGAGACGATCTCCCATTACCGCGTCCTGTCGCAGCTCGGAGGAAGCGGTGTGGGGGCGGTGTACGCCGCCGAGGATCTCGATTCCAGCCGACAAGTCGCGTTGAAGTTTCTCGCGCCCGAGCCGAAGATCGATTTCGCCATTCTGGAACGCGATATTCGCACACTTGAGGCACTGCATCACCCGAACATCTGCGCCATCTACGAAGCCGGTCAGTCCGATGCGCAGGTTTTCGTCGTGATGGAGTTGCTTAAGGGCGAAACCCTCAAGCGGAAGCTCGCCGGGCAGCCTCTCGACACCGATGAATTGCTGGCGATCGGCATTCAGGTTGCGAATGCGCTGGACGCGGCACATGGCCGCGGGATTCTGCACCGCAATATCCGACCTGCGTGCATCTTTGTTACTGATCAGAATCAAGCGAAAGTGCTCGACTTCGGTTTGTCACAGCAGCAGTGTGAGAGCAAGTCTTCCCTGGAAGAGACGACTCGTGGCACTGCGGTTACGGCGAGCCACGGGATGAGCAAGAGTTCGGTCGTGGCCAGAGTGGCTTACAGTTGTCCGGAGCAGGCGCGCGGCAAGCAACTCGATGCCCGCTCCGACCTTTTCTCTCTCGGGGCTGTGCTATACGAGATGGCAACGGGCACTTTGCCATTCCGCGGTGACACTCCGGCCCTGGTATTCGATGCGCTGCTCAACCGTGCTCCGGTCACCCCGACTCGGCTGAATCCCCTGCTGCCGGTCAAGCTGCAGGGCATCATCCTTAAGCTGCTCGAGAAGAGTCGTGACGCGCGCTATCAATCGGCGAGCGAAGTCTGCGCGGATCTGAAGCGCGTGCAGAGGGACCTGCACATGGATGCCATCGCCGCGAGCGCGACGGCGGCGCCGATCCATCCTCCGTTGCGTCCTGCCCGAACGGGGCGAATGGGGAAATATCTTTCCGCGCTGGCGCTGCTGGCGGCCGTGGTTGCCGGCGGCTCCTTCCTTTATTCAAAGCGGCCGCGGACGCTTACCGAGAAAGACGCGATTCTGCTGACGGACTTCGTCAACACCACCGCCGACCCAGTCTGGGATGTGACGCTAAAGAAGGCCGTGGCCGTCGATCTCGAACAGTCTCCTTATCTGAATGTCTTTCCGGAAGGGAAGGCCCGGCAGACGCTGCGCTTCATGGGACGCCCGCCGGATGACCGCATCAACCTGGAAACGGGCCGCGAGATCTGTCAGCGCGTGGGCGTCAAGGCCATGCTGACTGGCACGATTGCAAACCAGGGCGCTCAGTATGTTCTGACGCTACAGGCGCTGAACGCAGCCACCGGAGACATCCTGGCTCGCGCCGATGCGCAAGCGGCCGACAAGCGCGACGTGCTGAATGCGCTACACCGGGCCGACTCGCAGTTGCGCAGCAAGCTCGGCGAATCGCTGGCCTCGGTGCAGAAATACGACAAGATGCTGTCGGAGGCGACCACTCCTTCGCTGGAAGCGCTGCAGGCTTTCACGATGGGCGACTGGAAACACGCAGGTGGCGACGAGATGGGCGCGCTCCCTGATTATCAGCGAGCCATTCAGCTCGATCCGAACTTTGCGACGGCCTACGCGCGGCTGGGCACGGTCTACAACAACCTGGGGCAGTCGGCGTTGTCAGAGGAGAATCGTAAAAAGGCGTTCGAACTGCGCGACCGCACCAGCGAGCGCGAGAAGCTATACATCATGTCGCACTACTACGCCGACAGCGGGCAGTACGACAAAGGCATCACCGCGCTCGAACTCTACGAGCAGACTTATCCGCGCGATTCGACGCCGGCCAATAATCTTTCCAACATTTACAACATGCTGGGCCAATACGAAAACGCGCTTCTCAAGGCCCGCAAAGCTGTGGAACTGGAGCCGGATTCGATCAGCGGGTATGAGAACCTGGCGCTGGCCTACGCCGGACTGAATCGCATGGAGGAAGCCAAGGCCACCTTGCTCAGCGCCTTGCAACGTGCTCCGAACAACAGCGGAGTGCATTCCTTCCTGGCGGGAATCGCGTGGAATCAGAACGATTCGGCAAACTTGGAGCAAGAGCTGCGCGCGGCGGAAGCCGGTGCGGCTGACGGCCAAGTCGTCGCTCTTGAAATGCGTGCCGCCCTGGCAGCCGGGCATGGACAGTACAGGCAGATGCGGGCCTTCATGCAGAAGATGCAGGACGTGGCCGCGAAGAACAATCTGCGCGAGGCGATCGCGAATGCGGATGCGCTGCGCGCGGCCTGGGAAGCGCTGGCGGGATTCCGTCCGCTCGCGCAACAGGCGGCCAATACTGCTCTGCAAGGCTCTCCTCCGGCGCGGACCGCGTTGAACGCAGCTATCTCGCTTGCCCTGGTTCGGGAAAACGATCGCGCATTGAAGATTGCGGAAGATAATGCGCTGGAGCGTCCGTTTGATACGGTAGTGCAGTTCGTCACGATTCCGATTGTGAGAGCGGTAGTCCTGATGAACCAGGGGCAGCCCGCGAAAGCCATCGACCTGCTCGACGGGGCGATGGTCTACGGCCGGTCCAATTGCGGGCTCCTGTACGGGCGCGGCATGGCCTACCTCCAGGCCAAGCAGGGGCAGCAGGCGGTGCAGGAGTTTCAGCGCGTAATCGACAGCCGCAGCGTCACGGTCGATCCGCTCGCGTCGCTCGCCAAGCTGGGAATGGCGCGCGGCTATGCGATGCAGGGTGACAAAGCCGCCAGCCGAATGGCGTACCAGGACTTCCTTGCGCTGTGGAAAGACGCCGATCCGGATATTCCGCTGCTGAAGCAGGCGAAGGCGGAGTATGCGGCGGTGAAGTAGACACCGCAGACCGACTCAGGAACCGTTGCGCTCAGGGAAAAAGATTTGCCGTAGAAGAGGAAGGCCCGTTCAGCTTCGTTGCTCGCTCTTTCATAAGACAAAGGCCTCGGATCGGTTGAGCCGAGGCCTTCATATGACCGTGCCGGTTTGGTCGACCGCTACTTCTGGCAGGTGTCGCTTACCTTCTGCACGTCAGTAACTGTCATGTGCCCATGCTCAGTGCTGCTCTTCTTCATGTGAGCATCCTGGGCAACGTCCTTTGCGTCTTCTTTCAGATTGTGCGCCGTGGGATTCTTCACCGCGCCGGTGACAGAGACCGTTTGGCCGACGTGATCGGCAAGGGGGACTCCGTCGCTGCGAACTTCCCAAGTGCTGCCGTCACTGGCTGTGAGCAGGAACTCTTTCGAATCGGATTCCCCGCCCTTCGACAGGCAACCGGTCATGGTACGGGTGTCGGATTTCGATTTCGAATCGTTGCCCGAATCCTGGGCGAAGGCCGCGCTCAAGCCGAACATTACGAGCAGCCCGCACAACAAAGCGCTTACTCTTGATTTCATTACTCCTCCTTTTAACGACGCCGATCTGGATGGCGGGGATTCGATGAGAGCGCAGGTGCTGGAGGTTGTTTCGGGGATAGAACCGGGAAGCTCCGCTGCGAAGTTAAATCGTGGAGGATGGTACGGGGTTTCCTGTAGAGCTAGGAAAATTTCTGCCCCCGGCAATGAATCTTGAGGGTTGGCGGGCGAGGGCGCCCGCCCTACACATTGAGAGGCGTAGACCCTATTGCAGCTGCACGACCAGGATTCTTCCGTCGGAGTGGTAGCCGCCGCCGGTGGCGTTGCGGGCGTCCTGAACGGGGTTGGGCGGCAAGTAATACGTGAGCGTCTTTACCTTGTCTGTCTTCTGCAGGGTGGCGCCGATGTTGTCGCGCTCGCCGTCCACAGCCGGGTCGATCTTGTGCGTGACTTTTCCGTTACGCTGATCTTTTTCGAAGCCGATGTCGTGCGTGCCGGCGCCCACCCACACGTCCTGCCCATTCCACTGGAAAGGCGCTTTCCAAATGCGAAAGTGGTGGCGGCTGGCGACCACAGCATAGGGTTCGGCCTGCTCGTAGCCGAAGTCCTGCACGCGACCGAACAGGTACAGCTCGCTCATCGGCATCGCGAGATAGGCCTTTTTCTGGTACGTCTCCAACGCGGCTTTCAGGACAGACTCCTTCACGTCGCGATCGGCCACGTGCCAGTCGGCGACCGTCAACGCCTCCTGCACTTTTTGCTGGCTGCCCAAGATGACAAAGTTCACCATGTCGCCCTGATTCTGGAACTGGTCGTTCACCCGGCGCGGCAAGCTGTTAATGTGCTCGCGAAGCTGTGAATCGAGCGGCGAGTTGGACAGCTTCAGCGCCGGCAACGCCGGTGTTGTGGGCGTGGTCGTTGCAGCAGAGCCCCCTTCTGTGGCGGACGAGGAGCCTGCTGGTTGAGCCCCGGTCGTAGGCTTCATGCCGAACTGGCCCGAGAGCCAGGTCTGGGCCGCGGTGTTCAGGGCGCCTTTGATGTCCTTCACTTCATTTTTATTTGCGGCTGTGTCCGTAGAGGTTGGACTGGCGGTTTGAACGGCGGTTTCGGGCTTGGTCGCAGCCGAGGCCTGCGAGGGTTTCTCAGCGAGAGCCTCACTGGCGGCAGGCGTTGCGGTCTCTGACTGAAGAGCAGTTCCGCCCTGCGGCGTGACGTGCACCTTGACCACGAAGCTACCCTGGCAGGGCGCCGTGCCTGCCGAGTTGACACCGAGATAAAGATGTCCGTCGCCGGCGACTGGCAAGCTCCGGCTTGGGCCGACCAGCGTGGGAGCGCCACTCTCCTGGGTACGCGCAATGAGCGCGCCGGGCATCCCGTTGGCTACGGGAAGATTGGACGCGGCCCCGGTTCCTGCGACTCCCGCAGGATCGCAGCCGTTCGCACCCTCTGAGGCCGTGATCGCGAGCGTGTCCCCGTTGTGCAGGTCGACGCCCGTGTCGGTCCAGGTCTGCGCCGTGGAGATGGTGAATTTATAGTCTTGCGCAAGCAGCGGCAGGCGGATCAAAACAAGCGCGGCGCATAAGAAAACGGGGACGGAACGGGAGGACTTCATGATCAAAAACCTCTGGCTCTGGAGCGCCTTCGCAGGCATGCTCCATGACTGGACGGCGGCTGAAGCCGCTCTATCTATAGATTGTAACGGCGCGCCCTGAAGGCGCGGCCTGATACAAATCATCCTGAGGCGATGCGCCCTGAGGCGATGCGGCTCAATACCTAGCGCCCGGATATGCGGCGCGCCTGACTGGATGCCCCCAATTCGACGCGCCCTGGATACCGGGCTCTGCGTAGTCAATCATGCGATGCATCACGGGCGCGGGCGGGGCTGCCACGCCCAATCAATATTTTATCCGCACTTGCCCGTCCCGTGACAGGCGCGGTTTTTAGCGGCACAGTTGCCAGGTTCGGCCAGCTTACCGTCAGGACCGATGCAGGTCTGAGTATGCATACACCAGAACAGACCGTCGTTGGAACTCTGCACGTTCGGGTCTGACTCCGCGAGAACGAATTGACCTTTCCAGCGCAGCGCCGAGCATAGATTCGGATGGTTTATGTCGAAACGCTCAGAGAGCGGGTTGCGAATCATGCGGCACCTCCTGCAGCTTTCAAGATGGCTCGCTTGACGGCAACCCGAGCGAGTTGCACCTTGTATTCGTTGTGGCTGAGCGGCTTGGCATTGCGCAGCGCAGCTTCGGCGGCCTTCTGAGCCGTATCGTTGCTGGCGGCCTGACCCTTCAGTGCAGCCTCGCCCTCCGGCGACAGCCATGGCGTGGGCGCAACGTAACCGAGCACGACGCGAGCTGTGCCTACGTTCGAGCCATCCATCTTCAAGGCCACCGCCGCGACCGCGAGCGGCCAATCGAACGCCGCCTTCTGACGAATTTCGTAGTGCGCGACCTTCCAGCCTTCGGCGGGCGGGAGGACAACTTCGGTCACGATTTCGTTGGGCTGGAGATCGTGCTCACGATCCCTGTCGGTCTTCGGGACAACGAAGAACTTCTCGAGCGCCAGTTCCCGCTTGCCCTTAGGACCTTCCAGCCGCACCTTCGCGTTATAGGCGATCAGGACGGGAACGATGGTCGAGGGGCTGACGAACTTTGCCGGACCGTCGTTGCCGAGGATCGCGTGATAGCGGTTGTCGCCGGCGTCGGCGAGATCCTTGCCCGATTCGTCCTTGGGAAGCAGTCCGAGGCCATTGCGGAAATACCAGCAGCGCGGGCGCTGGCAGAGATTGCCGCCGAGCGTCGCCATGTTGCGGATCTGTGGGCTGGCGGCTTCGCGCACGGCTTCGGCAAGGGCGGGATATTTCTCCTTCACCTCGGAGTTCTCGGCCACTTCGACGAGCGTGGTCAGCGCGCCGATCCGCAGGCCGGCGCCACTCGCGTTGATCCCGGAGAGTTCCTTGATGTCTTTGATATTGACCAGACGTTTGGGCGTGATCACATCTTCTTTCATCAGCGCGAGCAGGTCCGTGCCGCCCGCGATGATTTCGGTCTGGCCCCAGGTCGCACTGAGCAGGCTGGCGGCTTGTTTTGTGCTGCCCGGGCTTACATATTCAAAGGCTCGCATTATGCACCTGCTTTCTGCGACGGATTCATCGCGGCCAGTACTCGCGCGGGAGTGATAGGAAGAATGCCAACGCGGATGCCCAGCGCGTTCGCCACCGCGTTCGATATGGCGGCGCCGCTCGAAATGACGGGCGGCTCGCCCAGCCCGATGACGCCACGCTCGTCGTAGCCTTTGCCCGTCATCATGTGGACTTTCAGTTCGGGAATGTCATTGAGTCCCGCCAGCCGGTAGAACTCCATATCCGCATTCAGCATGCGTCCCGTGACCGGGTCCATGACTTTCTCTTCGAACAGCGAGTAGCTGATGCCCATAATCAGCGCTCCGAGCACGCTGCTCTCTGCCATTTTCAGGTCGATGATGAGACCACAATCCTGGACGGCCGCCATCTTCGTGACTTTGACGATGCCGGTCTCCGTGTCGACTTCGACTTCGGCCATCTGCACGCCGCCGACTCCACTGTTGGTGAGGTCGGGCTTGTTCTTGGCAGCGGCCTGATCGTTGTGGCCGTGGGCGGTGATCGGCGTCGCGCCCATCTTGGAGCAGGCTTCTTTCCAACTCAGCGACTTGCCAGGATCAGACTTGAGGCTGATTTTGCCATCTTTCGCAACCAGGTCGTCCGGCTGCGCGTTCAGCGCGGGTGCGACTTTCGCGAACAACGCATCGCGGGCATCGACAACCGCGCGGCGAGTTGAGGAACTGACGCCGCCGGGTGTTGTCGATCCTCCCGATGCACCCGATGGTGGATACAGCGTGTCGCCGATAAACAGCTTGATGTTCCCAACCTGCAGGCCGAGTGCATCGGCGGCCACGACGGCGATGCAGGTGCGCGTCCCGGTACCAATATCCTGCGTGCCCATCTTGATGTCGACTGAACCATCGGGATGGATGCTGAGATCGCAATCACTCGCGTGCCCGCGTCCGCCCCAGGTGTGCAACGAGAGGCCGAGGCCGCGCGCGATTCCGCCTGACATGTTCTGCCCGCGCGGATGCCACTTCTCTTTCCAGCCGATCAGCTCGGCGGCAATTGGAAATTCCTCGCGGTATACCTGGGGAAGCCTGGTCAGTTCGATGTTCTTGAGAAAGAACTCGTAGGGATCCATGTTGAGCTTGGCGGCCAGATCATCCAGAGCGCACATGGTGAGCACGGCTGCCTGCGGATGGTTAGGCGCGCGCCACGCCCGAGCCGGGCCAATGTTGTTGCGAATCGCGGTGTGCTCTTTGCGCTGGTTGGGAGCCGCAAAGCAGTACGGGATCGGCGGCATGCCTCCGCCTCCCGGACCTCCCGTCCCCCACGAGTGGGACTCCCATGCCAGCAGCGTCCCGTCTTTTTTCGCGCCGACTTTCACGCGGCCGTACGCCGAAGGACGCGCACCCGCAACTTTCAATTCTGAATCGCGTTCCAGCATCATGCGCACCGGCTTGCCTCCGGCTTTCTTGGAGAGATTGGCGGTCACGATGCCCCAGCGGTCTGGGCCGAACTTGCTGCCAAATCCGCCGCCGACGTGGTCCTGGTGGACGCGAATGTTCGAAGCAGGAAGCTTCAGAGGCTCAGCCATCTGCCCGGCGATGCCCGACACGTTCTGGGTTGAAATGTGCACGAACAGGTGATCGGCGTCGGTCCATTCCGAAGTCGAACCGTGCGATTCCATGCAACAGTGCGTGATGACGGGAGCGCCGTAGAGACCCTCGGATACGGCTTCGGCCTCGGAAAAGGATTTCTCCACATCGCCCAGCGTTTGCGAGGCGGCCTTCTGATAGTTCGACTTGGGCTGACCGCCGGCAGCTTCTGGATGCACCTGGGCTTTACGTATCGCGTCGATCACCTGATCGGACACGCCGTCGTTTTTGGCTTCTTTCAAGTCGTCTTCGCTGGGCTTGAAGCTGATGCCGTACTGTTGCAGCTGCGAGACGATCTGGTTGTCGGGAACCTGGTTGTCGATCATGTCGCCCAGGTCGTCCATGCTGATCGGACCTTGCGTTTCGCCGGCGCCCTCCGGCGGTTCGCCGTCGGTCACCAGGTGCGAGAGCTTTTGATATTTCACCTGGATCGCGCGGATGGCATCCTCGGCGGTCCCTTCATCGACGGCCGCCACCCCAACGACTTCGTCACCGGCCCAGTGAATCGTGGAACCGGGCTTCTGCACGATCTCGATGGCTTTCACGCCCGGCATCTTCTCCGCGGCGGTGATGTCGATGCTGACCACTTTGCAGTGCGCATAGGGCGCCCGCAGCATCTTGCCGAAGAGCAGGCCGGGACGCTTCACGTCATAGGTGTAGCGCGCCTGGCCCGAGACTTTGTCAGGCGAGTCCACACGCGAAACCCGCTGGCCGATTAAGGTGCGATGCTCCGGATCAGGCCATTGATAGTCAGGCATGGACTAGGCTCCCTTCCGCGCGCTTTGCGCGACTGCGCCGCGAATCCCGGCATAGGTGCCGCAGCGGCAAATGTTGCCGCTCAGTTCGTGAAGAATGTCGTCAGGACTGGGATTGGGATGTTTATCGAGCATGGCCTTACAGGCGACCACGAATCCCGGAGTGCAGAAGCCGCACTGCGACGCATCGTTATCGACGAAGGCCTGCTGGAGCGGATGCAACTTGCCGCCTTCCATCAGCGCCTCGACGGTTATGATCTTCTTTCCTTGCGCCTCGATAGCGAGCACGGAGCAGGCGTATACGGCCTTGTCGTTGAGCATGACGGTGCAGGCGCCGCACTCCGCCTTGTCGCAGACACGCTTTGCGCCGGTGATGTCCATGGTGTCGCGCAGGGCGTCTAGCAGCGTGACCCGCGGTTCGAGCGAAGCCTTCATGGTCTTGCCATTCACGTTGAACTGCATCGGAACTTTGCCGGGGCCGTGCACCGGAACTTCCGCGCCCGCCGCCATCACCAGATTCGGCTTGGCGACGACCGGAACGGCGGCGGCGATCGTCGAAATTTTGAGAAAGTCACGGCGGGAAACGCCGGAAGTTTCTTCGCTAGAGTCTTTCGGTTCTTTCAGAACCGTTTCGTCGTCAAGCATCCCTGTCCTCCGCGTGGCGGGAAGATTTCCGGCCGCCTGCCGGGTTATGCCTGCCCATCACTGAATGGGAGGCTGGGGAATGAGGCTATGCCGCAAACACAGGGTTGAACGGGGAAATCTGTAGGCGGTCAGTATACAGCGTAGGAAGAATTCTGTGGGCGCAGCTGAGCTACCAGATCAGTTCCACCGGATAGGCCTTGAGGAGAGGGTCCGCGGACACGATCGGCCAGCCTTCCTCTACGCTTTGTGCAATGAGGATTCTGTCGAACGGATCCCGGTGATGGGCCGGAAGCTCTTCCAGGCGCGCGACGTGGTCGAGCATGATAGGCAGGATCTGGATGTGGTTGTGAGCGAGTTGTTCGCGTAGATACGGCATGGCTGGCTTGGGAAGCGGCAGTTTCTTGATTTGTACCTTAATCAAAACCTCCCAAACACTGGCTACGCTGAAAAACAAATCGCTGGATCGTGAAACGAAAATTTCCCCGGCACGCCTGGAAAGGTTGGAATCTTCCGTGATTGCCCAAAGAAAAGCGTGCGTATCGAGCAGCACCTTCACTTCCAGAAACTCTCTTCGAGATCCTTCGGCAGGGGCTGGTTAAAGTCCTTGGGAACGGTGAAGTCCCCCTTCGCCGTTCCCAGCTTACGGGAACGAGCCCCCTTGCCAATCGGTACCAGTTTGGCAATCGGTTGGCCAGCCTTGGCAATCACGACCTCCTCGCCAAGCGCCACCTTTTCGAGCAGGCGAGAGAGGTGGGTTTTCGCCTGGTGGATGTTCACTTCCATGAGGGCAAGATAAACTAAGTCCATGACTAAGTCAATAAAGCATGAACCGGCGCGGCCGGGCGCCGGTTCATGGCTGGTTTGACGTCGCTACACTCTGAGGTCGGAGCTTTACTTCTTCAGCGTCCGAACCCACTTCACCAGGCCGTCGATCTGGTCCTTGGTCAACTTGCCTTCGTAGGCGGGCATGGGTTTCTTGCCCTTCTCGATGACGCCGGCCAGATCGGCATCGGACTGTTTCTGTACATCGTCCGAGGCCAGGTCCTTGACCTTCATGTTTTTGCCTGCGGGGGTATCGCCCTTGCCGTCCGCCCCGTGACAGGTAGCGCACTTGGACTTGTAGACATCGGCGGTGGCATCGGCGGCGAACGCCGAAACCGTCATTGCGAATGCGATTGTCAGAACAACCAGTGAAGCCCGGAACATCGTTCTCATTCGTTTCTTCTCCTGATCAGTTGAAGAGGACACAATCGTCCCTTGAACATTTCATGGCACGTCGCGTGCCAAGTGGGTAGGGTTTCTATGTCGCTGAAGTGTAAGGAGTGATGCCCATGTGCGCAAGGACAAGAAAGGGTTAAAAAACACGAGCCAAGGGTGAGAAGCCGCATTAGGGGCGTGCCCAAATTGGAACGGGCTCCAGGAAGGTGGTTCAAGTCACTGAAAACAAGGTCCCGAGTTAGCTTGGAGCCCCTTCGATTCGTTTGGCAGGCAGGGTGCGTTGATCCGGGTGACATTGGCTTTGGGAGTATGCTCTTGGAACCCACATTGATGGTCATCGGTCTGAACCACCGGACGGCTCCCGTAGCCGTGCGCGAACGTTTCTGGATCAGCGAAAGCCGCCGGATCGAAGCGCTGCTGCAACTGGCCAAGGCCGAGGGCGTGGAAGAAGTCGTTGTACTGGGCACGTGCAATCGCACTGAGTTCCTTCTCTGGGCAAGCGACGCCAGCATGGCGGCGAACTCCGTTTTGCGATTTCTCTCCGCGGAGTACAGTCTGAAGCTCTGCGAATGGAAGCATTTCTATCGGCTCCTTGATGAAGCAGCCCTGCTCCACATTTTCCGGGTAGCGTCGAGTCTGGATTCGCTGGTGCTGGGTGAGCCGCAAATCATCGCGCAAGTAAAGGCCGCTTGGGCACAGGCGCAGAAAGCCAGCAGCACGGGACGGTTTCTGGATGCGGTCCTGCAAAAAGCATTGACGGTTTCGAAGCGCGTGCGCAACGAGACGGCGATCGGAAATTCCGCAGTGTCGATCCCCACCGCCGCGGTGGAACTGGCACGGCAAGCATTAGGCACGCTCAAAGACAAGCAAGTGCTGGTGTTGGGCGCGGGAAAAATGAGCGAGTTGTCGGCGCGTTATCTGATGAACCAGGGAGCGAAGTCGGTTTGCGTCATCAATCGGACCTATGAACACGCGCTCGACCTGGCTGTCCTGCTGGGCGGGAACGCAGCGGCGTTTGAAGAGCGCTGGCAACGCATGGCGGACGCGGACATTGTCATCAGCTCGACTTCCTGTCCGCACACGATTCTCAGCCGTGACGAAGCAGAACTTATAGTGCGCAATCGCGGGTCGCGTCCGCTGGTCATCGTCGATATCGCGATGCCGCGGGACATCGATGGAGCGGTGCGCGAGGTCCCGGGAATCTTCTTGTATGACCTGGACGACCTCGAAAAAGTCGTCCAGCACAATTCGGGCGAGCGCGAAGCTGCCGCCCTGGACGCGCAGAAGATCGTGGAGCAGGAGGCTTGCGGCTTCCGCCGCAAACTGCTCGCGGAGCGGGTGGTGCCGACCATCGTCGCCCTGCGCACGCGTCTCGACGAAATTTGCCGGCAAGAACTGGAGTCCTTCGGGCAAGAGTGCGGGCCGTTTTCTAAAGACGAATCTGCTCTATTAGGGGATGTTGCCAGTCGAATAACACGGAGAATTGCTGGTTCGCTGGCCCGCGAACTCAAGGAACTTCCGGAAAAGACGGAACAGGAGCAAATGACGGTCGCGGTGCAGCGCCTGTTCCATCTGGAAACGCCTGACAAGGCGCTTGCCGGCACCAGTCAATGAAGTCTGCACGAACGCGCCCGCTCCTCATCCGCTTATAAACGCGGGCGCAATCAGCGAGGGAGATTCGACAGAATCTCCCTTCGCCGTACAGGCTAAAAAAGCGATTCAAAGGTAAACCTTCGACCCCAGCGGCTGAAGCCGCGGTGCTTTCGCCGGCGAGGCGCCTCGGCTCAAGCCGAGCCCTTTCAAAGCAACAGATCTTCCGAAGTTTTTCCGCAGCCTTCTTAGCAACCTTGTCGGGAACCCGTCTCTCCACGTACACTCCGCTTCGTCCAAAGAGAATGCCGATCATGTCCGATGACACCAGCATCGGTGGAATGCGCCAGCAGTTTCCCCAGACCCGCTGGTCTGTGATTGAAGGTACGCGCAGCGAGCGCGCCGACCAGCGGCAATGGGCACTCGACGCGCTGGTTTCCGCCTACTGGAAGCCGGTGTACAAGTACATCCGCCTGCATTGGAACAAGCAAAACGAAGAGGCCAAAGATCTCACGCAGGATTTCTTTGCGCGACTGATCGAAAAGAATCTGCTCGATCGCTTCGATCCCGCCAAGGCGCGACTGCGCACTTACCTGCGCGTTTGCGTGGATGGCCTGGTGATGAACACCGATAAAGCGGCGCAGCGTCAGAAGCGCGGCGGAGATATTGCGATTCTTCCCCTGGATTTCGAATCGGCGGAAGGCGAACTGCAGCAGTTGCCGATTCCAGCACCCGGCGGTCCTGAAGAATTCTTTGCTCAGGAATTCGCGCGCAGCCTGTTCGGACTGGCCGTCGACCGTCTTCGCAGCGAATGCGAGGAAAAGGGAAAGGCCCTCCACTTCCAATTGCTCGAACTCTACGACATCGAGGAAGGCGGCAAGCAACTGACCTACGACGAGGTCGCGACGGCGTTTTGGGATCAAAGCGACCGACGTGACCAATTACCTGTCATTCGCGCGGAAACAGTTCCGGCGGATCGTACTCGAAGAACTGCGCGCCATGTCTTCGAGCGAGGAGGAGTTCCGCCGGGAAGCGCGCACCCTGCTGGGAGTCAGCCTGGCATGACGTTCCTGAGCGACTCAGCGCTCGACCGCCTGCGCGAAGCGGCCGATGCCCCGGACCTTGAGGGTACGCGCTACCGCCTGCTGGGAAGACTGGGAGAGGGTGGCATGGGCGGCGTGTTTCGGGTGGAGGACGTCACGCTCGAACGCGAGGTCGCGCTCAAGGTGCTCCACCTTGACGATCGCGGGGGCACTTTATCGGCTCGCTTGCTGCAGGAGGCTCGCGTGATCGCGCGGCTCGAGCATCCCGGGATCGTTCCTGTGCATGACGCCGGCACCCTGCCCGACGGCCGTCCTTATTACACGATGAAGTTGGTGCAGGGCAGGAGGTTGGATGAACACGTCGCAAACGCCGGCCTCTCGGACCGGCTCCGAATCTTTCTGCGCATCTGCGATCCGGTGGCGTTTGCGCATGCGCACGGTGTTTTGCATCGCGACCTGAAGCCCGCCAACGTCATGGTCGGCCCTTTCGGGGAAGTGCTGGTGATGGATTGGGGCTTGTCGAAGCTGCTGGCGACGGCCAAAGGGTCAGCTACACAGACGGTTCCGCAGAGTTCGATTTCAACCTCCACGACGAACGGCCAGACGGCGCACGGAAGCGTTCTGGGCACACCCGGCTACATGTCGCCGGAGCAGAGAAGGGGCGAGACTTCGATCGACCAGCGGGCCGACATTTATTCCCTGGGCGCGATCCTGGAGTTTCTTTTGCAGGGTGCGGCTCCGCGACCGGCGCCACGCGCACTCGCGGCCATCTGCCGGAAGGCAATGGCAGAGGATCGTGACCAGCGGTACGCGTCCGTTTCCGAACTGGCGGCGGATGTCGCGCACTTTGTCGATGGCTTGCCCGTCGGAGCCTATCCTGAAGGACCGCTGGCCAAGGCTTGGCGTTGGGCCATTCGCAACCGCACATGGATTCTGCTGTTGCTCGCTTACATGGTCACGCGGGCTCTACTGATTTTGTTTAGGCCGCGCTAAAGGTTTTCCGGAACTTGCGGAACAGAAGTAAGAGCGGGCCGAGACCCGCGGGAGAACACTCATGAACAAGCCATTACTCGGATTGGTGCTGGGGGGGATTCTGGGAGTATTCGACGGGCTGACGGCGTGGTTCACGCCAGCGGCGCGTGCGCAGTTGGTTGGCATCGTCCTGGGCTCGACCGTCAAGGGACTGATTGCCGGGGTCCTGATCGGCTATTTTGCGCGCAAGGTCCACTCGCTGGCGCTAGGCATCATCTTCGGACTGGCCGTGGGTCTACTGCTGGCCTATGGGGTTGCGGCAACGCAACCGGGTCCCAACCATTACTATTTCGAGATCATGCTGCCCGGCGGTATCGTGGGGACCATTATCGGCTATGCTACACAACGGTTCGGTGATCCGCAGACTGCGTCCAGGTCGCGCAATTCCGCTGCCTGAAGCCCGGTGCCGGACTACCCGGAAGCGGTCGACGATCCACTCTCCTCGTCTTCTCCGTGGATCAGAGCCGAATTTCTTGAGCTTGTAGCGCAACGCATCGCGGCTGATGTCGAGCAACTTGGCGGCCTGGGTCTGGTTGTTGTTCGACTGGCGCATGGCGAGTTCCACCATCGCGCGCTCAACTTCTTCGAGCGATGTGCCGCCTTCCGGGATATAGAGGCGCGGAAGCAAGCGGCCGTTCGCAAGAGCTTGCCCGTTCTCGGGAGCCGCGGTCCGCTCGAAAAGAGTGCGCCCGCCCGTTTCGGCCACTGAGAAAGGCAAGTACAACGGCCGCAGAAACTGGCCCTCCTCGAGGATCATCGCGCGCTCGATGGTGTTCTTGAGCTCGCGCACGTTGCCGGGCCAACTATGCGACAGGAGCAGCTTGCGAGTTTCGTCGGAGATCCCGCGAATCGATTTGCGGAATCGCACGTTGTAGCGGTCAATAAAGGAATCCACCAGCGGCAGGATGTCTTCCTTGCGATCACGCAGCGGGGGAATGAAGATCGCGATGATCGCGAGCCGATAATAAAGATCCTGGCGAAACTGGTTGTCGCGCACTGCTTTTTCAAGGTCGCGGTTGGAAGCCGCGATCACGCGCACGTCGACCTGCATATCGCGTACGCCGCCGACGCGCCGGATCACCTGGTCTTCCAGCACGCGCAGCAGCTTGGCCTGGAGCAGGGGCGAAAGCTCGCCGATCTCGTCGAGAAAGAGCGTGCCTCCGTCGGCCATCTCGAACAGGCCCTTCTTCATCTGCTTGGCGTCGGTAAAGGCGCCTTTCTCGTGGCCAAAGAGCTCGGCTTCCATCAACGTCTCGGGAATCGCCGAGCAGTTGATGGCGACGAAGGCTTTTTCAGCGCGCGTGCTCTCGTAGTGGATCGCCTTGGCGATCAGGTCCTTGCCGGTGCCGCTTTCTCCCTGAATGAGGATGGTGGTGGCTTCGCTGGCGGCCACCTTGCGGACGAAGTTCATCAACTCGGTCATCTTGGCGGAAACGCCTACGACATTGTGGTAGCCGGTGCGGCGGTGCACTTCGCCGCGCAGCGATTGCACCTCGGTGCGCAGGCGCGTGGTTTCCAGCGCGTTTTTGATGGTGACGTGCAGTTCCTCGAAGTCCAGCGGCTTGCCGACGAAATCGTAGGCGCCCAGCTTGAGCGCGGCTTTCACATCGTCCAGCTGCGGGTCAGCCGTGATCATGATGACGGCCCGCGCGTCGCCATTTTTCTTGAGCTGGTCGAGTACCTCGAGGCCGCTCATGTCGGGCATGCGCACATCGAGCAGCACCAGGTCGGGAGACTCGTGCTGGGCCATTTTCAGGCCCGGCTCGCCCGCCTCCGCCTCCGATACGTGGTATCCCCATTCTTCGCACTTCTGGCGAAGCGACCAGCGCACCAGGCGCTCGTCATCGACTATCAGGATCTTCTCGGAGGGCATTCACTATTAGCTTACTACGATCGGTTTGTTCGAACTTCCGGCGTGATTGTACGAGAAACGCGGGAAAAGCTCACTCTGGGGTGGCTTCCAGAGGAGTTGGCGCCGGCAAGGAGGGAGTGCTCATTATTCCTGCTTCCTGTCGGACTTGATCGCGCAGATCTGCTTCAGACGTGAATCGACTGCCTTCGGGGTAGTGGAGGGGGCCAACTGACAGTCTCGAGATGGGATGGCCATGCGATGAGGGGGATATAACGGGCGCATGCGTCATCCCGTCTCGAAACTGGGCAGGCTGAGTTGCCGGGAAAATTCAGCCCGCAATCGGATTACCCAATAGCTTCGCCGACGACCAGGTCAGCGGCACCAACACTTGCATTCTTGCCGACGTATCTCTGCCTTGCGTGCACCTGTCTCACTGCGCTGACCAGTTCCGGATAGATATCCTCTTTGCTCAAGAATCCTCGAGCGCCCGCTTTGAACGCCGCCCGCACGAAGAACATGCTGTGGTGGCTGGTCACGACCAGAATTTCGGTATTGGGCGCAACCTTCTTGATCAGCGGAGCGGCCAGCAGTCCGTTGAGTTCGGGCAAATTCAGGTCGAGCAACACTACATCCGGCTGATGCTCTTGCGCCTTTCGAATGGCTTCATGGCCGCCGGCTGCGTGCCCCACCACATTCAGATCACGCTCGGTGCTAAGAACTGTGCAGATGTGACGCCTCACCAATTCGTGATCGTCAACCACCAAAATGCGGATGGTAGTCAAGGCGCACCCCTTTCCAGCTGCGGCTTGGAGCAAACGCGGGACAACGCCGTTTCACGTGACGATGGACCGACGACGGGTTTACTTGATAGTTAACTGGGGCGACGTGAAGCCGAGTGGACGCCATAAACAACTCCAATTCCGACGCATCGAAAGGCCTCGGCGGGTTGCTGGCGCGCCCAGTAGGGCAGTAACGACGGCAGCTAGTAAAGGCTAAGGCTCACCCTATGCCTTTCATCAATACAGTCAATACCATGAATACTGTACGATATCGTACAAAACAGTGTCTAGATCGCACAACTATAAGTGCGCCAATGGGATACATATTCCCGCCCACAGCCGTACGGATGAGAGTAAGCTGGAATTGTCTCCTCTAGCATCCTTCCGCTGCGCTTGGGCGCGACGGTTCCTTGCAAAATCAGACAGCGTTTTCGCTGCTCGCAAGGAGCCGTTATGGCAAACAAAATCTCGCGCGTTCTCAGGGCAGAGCCTCCCACCGATACGGACGGTAACGGAATTAGCAATAGCATCCTCCTTAGCCTTCCCGCCGCAGAACGGGCTCAAGTCTTCCCGAAGCTTGAAATGGTGCGACTTAAACTTCATCAGGTAGTCCATGAGGCGGGGGAAACTATCAAATCCGGTTACTTCGTGAATACTGGATTAATGTCGCTTCTTGCTGTTCAGCCGGACGGAAAGACCGTGGAAGTTGGCCTGATCGGAAACGAAGGCTTCGTCGGATTGCCGTTGCTGGTGGGATATCGCAGCAGCCCGAATCGGGTTGTGACGCAGGGGGACGGGGACGCTTACCGTTGTGATGCAGCCATGCTGACGGAACTGGTCCGAACGTGCCCGGTGCTGCACCAGCAGTTGCACCGTTTTGGCCACCGACTCGCCATGCAGACCATGCAGATTGCAGCGTGCAACCGGCTGCACGACGTCGAGGAGCGGCTCGCCCGATGGATCCTGATGACCCAGGACCGCATCGGCTCGGACCAGCTTCCCCTGACCCAGGAGTTCTTGTCGCACATGCTGGGGACACGCCGGTCGAGCGTAACCGTGGCGGCAGGATTATTGCAGAGGGCTGGACTCATTTCCTACACGCGCGGCAACATCACCGTTCTCAATCGCAAGAGGCTCGAAGACGCGGCCTGCGACTGTTATGCAATCGTGCAAAAACAGCTGATGGATTGGGAATCCGAAACGAAGTAGGCACTCGACACACAGGCCGGCCTATCCTGCCGCGGGTCCAGCCAGTCATCGCGGTCTTCTCATTTGATTGCTTAGCGCCGCATCTGTGGGATTCTTCGTGGGACAGAGATTAGCGCGAGTGCAGAGAGACGAGCGGCAGGGGCGTCTTCAACCCTTAACGATGTCTTTTGGCGGGTGCTTTTCCGCAGATTGGCTCGTCAGCGGATGCTCCTCATTCAGGGGCTGTTCAATTCCCCGATGAGCCGGAGCAGCTTTTGCGGGTCTTGCTCTCGAGCGGCAAGCGCCGCCAGCTGCATCCATCGCTCCTGATTGCCTTCCATCGAGGCGGCTCTCCTCACGCCTTGCCAAGGCCTGTTGCGAAATGCAACATATATCGAAAAAAGGGAAATGGTGTCTGTCCGCCAACGTGCGTTTCTCTGTCCGGTAAAGCACGAAGGCCCCGCAAGCTATTGAGTGCGCCGCTGATACCGTGACCGGGGTCGAGCCCTTTCAGGAGACGGCGGCTTCGAGGCCTTCCTCGTGCAATTGTGGATGGCGGATGGGCAGCATGACCAGGAATTCCGTGCCTTTGCCGACTTCACTCTGCACCTCGATGCGTCCGCGATGATCTTCGACGATGCGGCGCGCCAGCGACAGGCCGAGTCCCGTTCCGTTTCCCTTGGTGGTATAGAACGGGCGGAAGATGAAGGGAAGGTGTTCGGGGCCAATGCCGCGCCCGCTGTCGGTGACCGAGACGAGAGCCATGTCTTTCTTCGCCCCAAGGACGACCCGGACGGTGCCCTCGGTCTCGATCGCCTGCACCGAATTCAGCAGCAGGTTCAAAAGCACCTGATGAACCTGATCGCTGTCATGTTCCACGTTGGGCAGCGTCGGATCCTTGGCGAGTTCGATCTTGATGGGCTTGGAGAGTACCTGCTGCCGGGCCAGCATTACGGCATGTTCCACCGTGGTATTCAAGTCGCTGGCCCGTATTTCCGGCGGGTGAGGCCGCGCGGCCTGCAACAGGTCGGTCAGAATGCGATTGATCTGTGCAACCTCGAGCCGAATGTCTTTCACGACCGCGCGCGCCGGGCTGGTGGCGGGAAGGTCGCGGCCCACAATCTCGATCACTCCGGCAATTCCGGCCAGAGGGTTGCGAATCTCATGGGCCAGTCCGGTGGCCAGTTCGCCGAGCGTGGCCAGATGTTCGGCGCGCGACATCTGCGTGCGGTGCAGGCGGTCGATTTCGTCGCGGCTTTCGCGCAGTTGCTCGACCATGCGGTTAAAGTTTCGGCCCAGGTCGCCGATTTCGTCATTGCGCTTCGCGAATTTGACCGAGACCTCGAGGTCGCCTTCGCCCACGCGTCCGATCTTTTCCTGCAACTCGACCATGGGCCGCTGAATGAAGTAGGCAAGCGCGATCATCACCACCGCGCAGATAGCGACCGCGCCGGTTCCGGCTACGATCAGAACCTGGTGGCGCTCGGGATTCCGCAGGGACACGGTCGCCATCAGGAATAGCAGAAGGCCGTTCAGGAGCACGAACGCGACCGGCAGCACGGTCTTGACCTGCCAGTTCACCCGCACGCCCCGCACGGCCGATTCATCGCTCCGAAAATTGACTGCCGATTCCATTCACCGCTCCCTTTGCTCTCCCCTGTGCTCCGCGCTGCCGGAATCATCACGCATATGCGTGCAGTCCGGGAAGCAGGTAAGTCACTCCAAAGAATGTAAACATCACGACCGCAAATCCCAGGATGGCAAAGTAGGCAGCGCGACGTCCCCGCCACCCGCGCGTGATGCGCATATGAAGGTAGCCGGCGTACACCAGCCAGGTGATCGCGGCCCAGGTTTCCTTCGGATCCCAGCTCCAGTAGGAACCCCAGGTGCGATTGGCCCAGTATGCGCCGGCTGCAATCATCAGGGTGAGCAGTGGAAAGGCAATACAAATTGTCTTGTAAGTGATGCGGTCGAGCGCTTCGGCCGAGGGCAGCAGGCGTTCCAGGTCCGGTCCGCCGCCACAAGAGCAGAAGATAGAGCAGCGAAGCGAAAATTCCGCCCACCAGGCCGGAAAGAATGAAGGGACTCGCCGCCAGGCTGGTGGCGAAGAGTCCCTCCGCATCGAGCGAGGGATATTGACCGCCGCGGGCGCGCAACAGGAATACCAGCAAGGCGACAACCTGCAGAAGGATGCTGATGAAGACCGCGCGATTTGCCAGCGTGAACAGCGCCTCGTTCTTTTTCAGAGTGCCCGCGAGATAAAGGATGAAGGGCGCAGCCACTACCAGCAGGACCAGCAGCATCAGCCAGCCGAGGTCGGGAATCACCACGTACAGGCGCACGCCTCGCTGCAAGAACACTTCCGACTTTTCCTGCGCGTTCCAGGCAATCACGCTGAGACCGCCCCAATTGTCGAAGCGGGTCAAAATTCCGGCATACACTCCGATGCCAAACAGGCTGGTGGCGGCCAGGAACGTTTCGTTGCTTACCTTGTCCTGGATGAGGAACATCAACGCAAGGGCGAAACTCAGCGCGCACGCGGCGTAGGCGAGCATGGCCAGCGTGACGTGCACGTGCAGCCAGGTGGACTGCAGCGCCGGAACCAGCGGATGAACTTCGGTGCGCAGCAATTGCATCAGAACCACGCCCACGATCGCGACCGGCATCGTGACCGTGCCGATCACCTTCACGCCAAATTTCTTCTCGGCCACCAACGTCAGGACAGCGAGCGTCCAGACGAAGCTGAGCAGCATTTCATAGATGCTGGCGAAGGGCGGGTGTCCGGCTTCGTACCAGCGATGGGCGACTGCGCCGGTGTTGGCGGCGAGTCCGGCCCAGGTTGCCAGCGAAGCAAAGCGCACGTACGAGTCCGTGCCGGTAACGCCGAAGCCGAGGTAAAGAGCGCCGGCGCCCGCATAGAAGATCAGCGCGGCATAGAGCAGGTTCGATTCGTTCAGCAGGCTGCCGTTCTTTACTACATTCAGAAATGCCATGAACAACAGGAAGGCGACGCCCAGGCCGACCATCACGATCAGTGTGGTGCCAGTGGCGGCGGATTGCTGTTCTTCTACTCGTGCGCGAGCCATGAATTCCCTCCGTTGCAGATATTTCTAGGCGATGGAAACGGCGTGATCCGATGCCGGCGTTTCCTTCAGCGATTTCAGTTCAGCCTCGATCTTTCTGGCCAGCTCGGCAAAACGCTCCTCAAGCGCTTCGCGGTTGCGGTTGGCAGTGCCGCCAATCCAAAGAATGAGTTTCCCATTTGCTTCCTGGACCGGTACCACCCAGAAGCGCGTGTGCGCCAGGTAAAAGACCATGGTGAGGCCAATGCCCATCAGCACGACGCCTGTCCAAACTGCCCATTGGCCGGGTTCGTGCGAGACTTCCAGACCAGTGAAGTAGCCCGGCTTCAGGTCAAGAGCTTCGAAAACGTATGGGGACTGAGCGTTCTCGGCAAAGCCTTCGAGCGGCGGCAGCCAGAAGTTGACATTTTTGCCCGTGCTCTTCGAGGTAACGAGCAGGTGCGCGGCAGGATTCTCGATCGAGCCGGTGCGGTTGTAGACGTGACCATCTTCGACGACAAAGTCCGGGAAAAACTCGGCGAGTTGCACCGAAGTGTCATCGTCAAGCGTCGCGCTCTCACCGACTCCCAGGGTCAGTTCCTTCTTTTTGCCGGAGCCGGCAACGGTTTTCGCGGAAATCACCAGCTTGTCGATCTTGCCGTTCGGCCCGTAGCTGGACTGATAAAAACGAACCCCGTGATAGACCAGGGGATCATTCACGACGATTTGCTTGGCCTGCAGGTCTTTCCCATTCTCGACCACCGCCAACTGCGACCACCATTTCTTCGGAGAGCCATCGGCGTAGTTTTCCTGGCCGGCGCCGTCGCAGCGCACCGCAAAGGGCAGAAACTTTTTTGTGCCATCGCGCAAGGCGACAATACTGGCTTGCTCACCCTTGGTCAGGCTCACGAAGCCTCGCCATCCCCAGAGGGCGTCGACGATTCCGCCGAAGAAGATCAGCAGCAGGCTCGCATGTACGACGTAGACGGCCAACTCCGAAATGCGATTGCGCTCGGCGAATAGGCCGAAGTGATCACTCTGCACCACCCGCTCAGCCTTGAACCCTGCCTGGTGCAAGGCGCGTTCGGCGGCGACCAGGCCAGTTTCTTCGTCGGGGATCAGAATTTGTTTCTGCGTGGCCAGCGCTCGCCGAAAATTCTTGTCGGGATACTTGTAGGGGCGCGAGAAATACCGCCACGCATTGGGGAAGCGCTCGATGGAGGCGGCGACGATGCTGACGCTTACGAGCAGCATCAGGGTGACGAACCACCAGGCATGAAACACATCGGTGAGGCCGATCGCGTCGAGGAATCGCAACATCTGCGGCGAGTAAGCCCGCTGCATCTCGTCGGCTTCCGTGACGGGCCGTTGCAGAACAATCGTACCGGCGGCGGCAATCACCACCACGCTGATCAGCAGAACGACGCCGGTCTTGATGGCGCTGAGTGTCTGCCAGGTTTTTCGGGTCCAACGGGTCAGTTCGACAGCCATGACGGATCCCCTTCTCCGCGAACCAAAATTGCAAGTGGCCCGCCATATCTCCAGAGGCAGTTAACGTCCTCGAAATCAATCAGTTAGATTCTCCGCCGATGGAACGGCCCCGGTTGACGGTGGGCCAAATCCCTCAGAACAAAGGGTGCTCACGGTCTTTTGGCGCAATACCCAAGACCGTGTGTTCTGGATCACTGGGGTGTGTGCTGTCGGTCCTTAACGACCCGGATCGAGGTCGTGTTGAATACTTCAACACCGGACTATGTCCCCCGCCCGCCTCAATCCGGGAATCGGTCGCGATTTGTGGAGTTTCTCAGCACTCGTGACTTGGGGCATTTCACCAACGGGGCTGGGGGAGAAGGCCCATCGGCTGAGGCGCCGGGCCGCCAGACCTTCCTGGTACTACCCCGCACAAGAGCGCGAAGTGCCGCTATTAGAGCTACTTAGCCGGTTCGCTGAAAACTGCCTCAGCCTTGTCCGCAAAGGCGAGGGTCGTGCAAAAGCATTAGGGAGAGGGATGCGCAAGGTGTTCTTCGCAAGACAAAATCGGAATTCGATGGCAGCAAGCGCGAGCCTTCCCAGCTTCGCGACGTTGCTGTTCGCTGTAATCGCATTCATCGCCACGGCTCCGGCCTTCGCAGCGACTCACCCGGTTCCGCTCGACAAGAACACCGACACCAAGAAATGCCTCGAGTGTCACGAAGAAAAAGCCAAAGGGAAGGCAGTTCACTCGGCCATTCAGATGGGTTGCATGAGCTGTCACGAGATCCGGGTCAACAAAGATGTGACGCGGGTCAAATTGATCACGACCACGGCCTACGCGCTCTGCCTGACCTGCCACGCCGACAAGAATGCCGCTGACATGAAAGGAGTTGTTCACCCTCCAGCAGTTCGCGACTGCATGAAGTGCCATGACCCGCATGTCAGCGAAAACAAGAACCAACTGCTCAAAGCCAGCGCGGGTGGAGAGAAAGAGAATCTCTGCCTGAGTTGCCATAACACTGGGCTGAACGTTCCAGAAAAAGGCAGCCGGCACGCAGCACTCGACATGGGCTGCGAGACCTGCCACGTGACGCACAAGACGGGCGAACGCGGCAAAGAAGAATTTGATTTCCACCTGACCAAAGCCGCGCCGGCGCTGTGCATCGATTGCCACGATCCGAAAGAGGCGAACCTCCAGAAAGCGCATCAGGATCAGCCTTTTGCCGGATCGAACTGCATCCAGTGCCACGATCCGCACCAGTCCAAATCGCCCAAGCTGCTGCAGGCATTCACGCACAATCCGTTTGAAAACAAGATGTGCGAAAGCTGCCACAAGCCGGCGAAGGACGGCAAGGTCGTGCTGGCGGCAGCGAGCGCGAAAGATCTATGCGTCACTTGCCACGATGAGCAGGTGAAGCAGATTGCGAATGCAAAGGTTCAGCACCCGGGCGCAGCCGGTGATTGCACAGACTGCCACGATCCCCATGCAGGCAAGACGCCGGGATTCATCAAGCCCGATCCGGTGAATGCGTGCCTGACATGCCACGCGGACCAGGCCGAGCAGCACAAGAAGAAAAACCTCCACCAGCCGGCCTTTGAGCAAAGTTGCGCAATCTGCCACGAGCCGCATGGCAGTGAGAACGAGCACCTGCTCCGGACCAAGAGCGCGAACGGCCTTTGCCTCGAGTGCCACGGGCCGGAGCGCAGTCCGAACAAGTTGGAATCCGAGCACCTGATCACGATCTTCGGCGGCAAAGTCAGGCTGCCGGAAGACTACCTGATGAAAACTTCGGTTCTGCCCTTGAAGTACGGGCGCGGGCACCCGACGGCGCACCACCCGGTGGTCGACCAGATGGATCCCGCGGACAACAGCAAGGTGCGAGTCGCGATCAACTGCCTGACCTGTCACCAGCCGCACGCTTCGGCGCAGCCCGGCCTGCTGGTCAAAGATCAGGCTAATAACTCGGCGTTCTGCGACGGATGCCACAAAACGTTCAACAAGTAACGAGGGATGGCGATGTTGAGCTTGGAAACGAATTCGATGCAGAGAAGAGCGGGAGCCGCGGCGCTGGCCATCGCACTCAGTGTGTTGTTTCTGACTGGCTCGGCGTTTTGCGACAAAAAGAAAAAGGAAGCTGTAAAGCCGAAGCCGACGCTCATGGACATTCTCGACCTGTCGAAGATCGTATGGCCGAATCCTCCGGCGATCACGCGCATTCGCTACATGAATTATTTCTGCGCACAGAAACCGCCCGAGGCGCCGGACACGAAGAAGGCGAAATGGATGGACCGCCTGGCGGGCGTTGCCGTGGGCGAGCAAGTCACCACGGAAAAGCGGCTCTGGCAGTTGGTGACACCTTACGGGCTGGCCGTGGATTCGAAGGACCGCCTCTACGTGGCCGACAGCAAGGTCCACGCCGTTTTCATTTTCGATACGGAAACCAAAGAGGTGCACCTCATCAAGAACGGCGCGGATGCACGCTTCGGATTAATCACGGGACTGGCGATCGATGACAGCGACCGGTTGTTTGTTTCCGACAGCGAGATGCGGCGCGTGATGGTGTTCGATTCCAAGCACGTCGCCGAAGGCAGCATCAGCGAAGGTCTCGCGAGTCCGGCGGGGCTGGCCATCGACAACGAGAACCGCTTCCTCTATGTGGCCGATTCGGACCTGGACCAGGTGCTGGTCTACGACGCGGATCCGCCCCACAAGCTGCTGCGCAAGATCGGAACCCCCGGCAAGGGCCATACCCTGACCACGCCTGGAGATTTCTCAAAGCCGACGAATGTCGCGGTCGACAAGGAGGGTCTGGTGTACGTGACCGACACCTGGAACGACCGGGTCGAGATTTTCGATCCAGACGGCAAGTTCATCCGGACCTGGGGCAAGGCGGGCGATGGTCCCGGATACTTCGCGCGGCCCAAGGGAATCGCCATCGACGGCGACGGGCACGTCTGGGTAGCCGACGGCGTGCAGGACCGCGTGCAGGTGTTTACGCCAGAGGGTCAGCTGCTGATCTGGATGGGCGGGCACGGCTCCTATCCGGGACAGTTCAACGCGCTCGCCGGAATCACCATCGACAAGAACAATCGCGTATTCACCTCGGAGCAGTTTGCGGGCCGGGTGCAGATGTTCCGTTACGTGACCGATGCCGAAGCACTGGCCGAGAAGGGACGCCGGCAGGACGAAGAACAGAAGAAGGCCGGAGGCACGAAGCCCGCCACCACAAGTTCGCTGAAGTCAGCACCGGCGACGTCCCCGCAAGATGCCGCCGCCAAGGCTCCGAAATAGGGAGCCGCCAAGAGTTTGGCTGGGAAGGTTCCGGCTAAACGGGACTAGAAAGACGAGGCCCGAGTTAGAAACGCAGTCATTCATCAGGAGGAACAAAAAAGTGAAAAAGCTAATGATGCTCGCGCTCTGCATCCTGGTATTCGCCAGCCTTGCAATGGCGCAAACCTACGTGAACGGGGCCACCGGTATTACCGGCGTCGACAAACTGGGCGCCCACCAGAACGGCGGCCGGGGTTGCGTTGGATGCCATGCCCCGCACAGCGGCGCCCGCGGTAACGGCGGCAACGCCGCAACCGGCGGCGGTGCGGTCAACGATCCCAACACGGGCAACTTCGCCCTGTGGGGACAGGACCTGTCTCCTCTCTATACCAAGACGTTCGCCTTTGGCGATGACGGCTCATTCCCGATCACGCTGCCGGCGGATTCCGCTTCCGACGAAGCGGTTACCACGGGCGTCATGATGTGCCTGAGCTGCCATGACGGGCAGATCGCAAGAGGCGCCATGATGACCAACCAGTCCTGGGAGAAGCAAATGGGACTGCTGCCCGCCGGCTATGGCCCGAATCCGATTCCGACCCTGCTCGGCTCGGACGGCACTGCCGATGGCAACTACAAGAACGATCACCCCATCGGTCCGTTAGCCACCATTGGCGCACTGGGCCTGACCTCGGGGACCAGTCCCCGGGTCATCATGACCACCTGCACCTCAGGTACTACGACCGTAAATTGCATTCAGCCGAATGAAGCGAACGCGCAGTATGCAGCGTTTCGCGATCACTATGGCACCTTCAACGTGACCTATACCCGGACGAACCCTTTGGTTCTGCCCACGGCCAATGCAGCAGATGCGTATGTGGTCTGCACGACGTGCCACACGCCGCACAGCATGTACACATTCAGCGTCAGTCAGCCCGCCTCCGGTTCGCTGACCTACACCAAGGCGCCCAGCGGAACCTACCCGACGTATTTCTTCGTGTGGGCGCCCTACAACCCGGGTGCCAACCCGGCCTACAACCAGGCCTCGTCCGCGACACAGTTCTGCCGCCAATGCCACTTCACCGGCGCGGGCGGAGCGAACGAAGGAAGCAACATTCTGACGGTAACCACCAGGTACTAGTGCGTGAAAGGGGGAGGAAACTCCTCCCCCTAGCTTTACCGAGTTTTTGAGGATGGCCATGAAGCTACGACTGACTTTCGCGGTGTTGGTACTGGCAGGCACGACCAGCGCCCAGGTTGCTTCGCACGCCGTGTCGACCGAAGGTTCCTTGCCTCCGGCGAGGATGACATCGCCGCAAATCACTGGCAAGACGGTGGCGCGCGTGAATGGGGCGGAGATGTCGGACCGCGACCTGGTGCGCGAGATGTTCGCGATTTTCCCTTACGCAAAGCAACACAACGGGTTTCCCGAGAAGCTGGAGCCGCAGATCCGCAAGGGCGCGCTCGACATGATCATCTTCGAAGAGCTGGTCTACCAGGAAGCCAAACGCCGCAACATGACGGTCGCCCCTGAGCGACTGGCGCGAGAAGAGCGCGAGTTCCGCAAGCAATTCCCGAGCACCGAGGTATATCAACAGTTTTTGAAGGAAGAGCTGAAAGGCTCGCGGCAATTGTTGCGCGAAAAGATCCGCCGCTCGCTGCTGATCGAGGCGTTCCTGAAAGCCGAGGTGTTCGATAAAGCCAAGGTGAGCGTGACCCAGGCGAAAAGCATCTACGACCGGAATCCCAAGCAGTTCGCGCGCGCTGAACAGTTCCATATTCAGACCATATCGGTGCTGCCGCCCGCCAATGGCGGCGCAGACATCGCCAAGGAAGCGCGCCGCCGCGCCGCAGACGCCCTACAACAGGCGAAGAAAGCCAGGAATTACCAGGAGTTCGGGTTGCTGGCAGAAAAGATTTCCGACGACGACTACCGGGTGAACATGGGAGACCACAAGCCGGTCGGGCGCGACCAGCTTCCACCGGAAGTCGTGAAGGCGGCCCTGGCCATGAAGCCAGGCGAGGTGAGCGATCTGATTCAGCTGGGCACCGCCTACACCGTCATCCGGCTGGTTGCGCACACGCCGGCGGGAGAGATTCCGTTTGCCGAAGTCAAGAGCCAGTTGCAGTCGGATACCCAGAAGGAGCGGGTGGAGAAGCTGCGCGCCAGCCTTGGGAAGAAATTGCGGCACGGCGCCAAGATCGAAATGCTGTAGGCAGGACACCATGAAAGAGCAGAGCAAAATCCGGAAGGCGGTCTGGGTCCTGGTGGTGCTCGCGATGTGGGTTCCCCTGAGCGCCGCGCAAATGCAGGTTGGCGACAACTTGAAGATGAATGTGAACGGCAACATCGGCTTTGGGTATGGCGGGAGTTTTTCCGATCCCGGCGCCTCCACCCACAGCCTGAACATGCTGGGGTCAGGCACGGTGACCGGTTCCTATTACGACCCAAATTTCCTGAACTTTACAGTACAGCCTTATTACAACCGTAATCAGAACAGTGCAGCGGCGCAGTCGATTTTCAACGATTCCGGGGTCACAGCGAGCGCGAATCTTTTCGGCGGCAGCCACTTTCCGGGCTACGTCGGCTATGGCAAGACCTTCAACAACACCGGGGAATTCGGCGTCCCGGGCATTACTGGGCTCACGACGCATGGCTCGGGGCAGACATTCGCTATCGGCTGGAGCGAGTTTCTTCCCGACCTGCCGAGCGTGACGGCGACCTTCACGAAAACCAGCGATCAGATGTCGCTGCTGGGAGCCGATGGCGATATTCATTCCCGGACCCGGCTCTTCAATCTGAATTCCAATTACCGTTTGCACCGCTTCGAATTCCAGGGTTATTACAACCGCCAGTCGCTCGGTCTCGACACGCCGGAATTTTTCGGCAATGCGAGCACGTTCTCGAATTCGTCGTCCAACACGTACGGCTTGATGGTGTCGCACCCCCTTCCCATGTCGGGGTACGTTTCCGGGTCGTGGAGCCGCACGAGCTATTTCAACGAGGGGGAGTCGGGGAGCAACAGCGGGAACACGATGACGACGACCACAATGGCGGCGGTTAGCCCGACCAACAAGCTGAACCTCTCCGGAGAGATTCGCTATACGGATAATCTGATCGGCGACATAGAGCAAAAACTGATCAATGGTGGCGCAGGAGCGGTACCCATTCTCCTGCCCGGCGGAGGCAAGTCGCATTCGTTCGGCACCAGCGGATTCGCCAACTACGCCCTTGGCAAGGGTTTTATGCTGCACGGCCGGATCAGCCGCCAGTCCCAGTACTTTGCCGGACAGACTCATGACCTTACCCAGTACGGTGGGACGGTTTCTTACAGCTATTCCAAGCCCTTGTTCGGCATGCTGTATTTTTCGTTCGGAATGGTCGATAACGCGCAGGAGACCGGCAACAGTGGCCTGGCGTTCACGGGAAATGTCGGCATCCAGAAGCGCTTCGGTCGATGGGAGACGTCGGCGGATTTCTCCTATGCGCAGAACGTGCAGACCCTGATTAATACCTATACGACGAACTCGATCAGCTATGGCGGGTATCTGCGCCGCAAGACAAGCGATCGCTCCTACTGGAGTGCTACATACCGCGGATCCAAGAGCGGATTGCTGCAGGACCAGGGTTCCAGAAGCCTTTCCAACATGTATTCCAGCACATTCGGCTGGCACCGCTACACGTTCACGGGAAACTACACGAAATCGAGCGGCCGGACGCTGCTGACCGCGGCGGGGTTCGTGAATCCTTCGCCCCTGCCGAGTGCGATCGACCAGAATCTCATCTTGTTTAACGGCAAAGCCTACAGTATCGGGGCGGGGGCGTCTCCTTTGCGCCGAATGAGTGTGACCTTCAACTTCACGCGAGCGCACAGTGACATGCTGTCGAGCACGTTGAACTCTCTCAATGACACCGACCGCTACTACTCTCGTCTGGACTACAATCTCCGGAAACTGGTACTGCGCGCTGGATATACGCGGGCGTACCAGAGTATCAGCGGCACGGCCACACCGCCGACGACGGTGAATACGTTCTTCATTGGTGTATCCAGATGGTTCGACGTATTTTGAGACGCTCGGGGACGGCACAAATAGCTTGGGTGAGGGTTGGCTGCCTGATCTTGTTGCTGACCGCCCCGGTATGGTCAGCCACCAAGCGTCACAAAGTCGCGCCCCAAACGCCGCCGCCGGATCTTCTTCTCGAGGGTGGACGCAAGCTTACTTTCCAACGGACTTTCAGTTCTGAGCGCGATACGCGGGGCAAGCAGGGCGTCTGGAGCAAGCTGCTGAACGGGATTGCCGGCGAACCGGACTACAAGGAAATGGTGCGGCCCTACAGTGTGGCTGTGGACTCGCGCGGGCGCGTGATCGTGACCGATCCGGGCCTGGGCGGCGTGCATATTTTCGACGCCGCGCAGCACAAGTACAAGTTCCTCGAGCGCCAGGACAAATCCAAGGACAACCTGTTCGAGCCGCAGTGCGTGGCGGTGGATGCGAAGGACAATATCTACGTCACGGACTCGCGCAGCGGGAAGATCTTCGTGTTCGACGCGAACGGTAAGTACCAGGGCGCGTTGGGCAGCCTGAAGGGCGGCGAAGGATACTTCAAGCGGCCGACCGGGATTGCGATCGACGATGCGACCCAGCATATTTATGTCACCGACACGCTCCGGGACCGTGTGTTCGTGCTCGACAGCAAGGGGCAGGTGCTGCGTACCATCGGCAAGCACGGGAGCGGCGACGGCGAGTTTAACTTCCCGACCGAGCTGCGGCTGAGAAACGGACTGCTTGCGGTCGTGGACGCGATGAACTTCCGCGTGCAGATCTTCGATGCGCAGGACAAATTGGTGGGCAAGATCGGACGCGTGGGCGATTCCATGGGCCAGGTGTACCGGCCGAAGGGCATCGCTATTGATTCCGAGGATCACATTTATCTGGTCGAAGGGCTGTGGGGTATCGTGCAGGTGTTCGACCGGGAAGGCCAGTTGCTCTACACCTTCGGTCAGCGCGGCACCGGGCTGGGAGATTTCCAGCTTCCGGCGGGACTTTACATCGACGGCAATGATGCGGTCTACGTCGTGGACTCTTACAACCGGCGGGTGCAGGTGTTTCAGTATCACGGGCTGCGGGCGATTGCGGAAGGAGTCCAGCCGTGAAGCGAGCCTGCATGCTGTTCGTGTTGCGGTTCGCGGGGATGGCCTTCGCACAGTCCGGGGATGTATTAGGCGTGCATGACTTGTCGACGACCGCGTCGCCGGTGAGAGGCGCGATGTCGTCCGCCTGCCTTTACTGCCACGCGCCCCATTCCGGGGCCAGCAAGGCCCTCTGGAACCAGACGCTTTCCACAAAGAACTACACGCAGTTCTACACGAGCGACACGGCACAGAACGTGCAGGAGCAGCCCACCATCGATGAACGCAGCACGCTGTGCCTGAGCTGTCACGACGGCACAGTGGCGCCGGGACAGATGATTGCCTATGGCGCGACCACCATGTCGCAACCGATGTCGACCGGATTGATGCAGCGGCTGGATTCGTCGCACCCATTCAGCCTGAAGCTTCCCTTGAAGGACGCGGCCAGCCTGGTGGACGGATTGGTGGTGACGGGGACGACCGGGGACACAACCAAGTCGGTAAAGATGATCAACGGGAACGTCGAGTGCAGCAGTTGCCACAATCCGCATAACCAGTCGATCGATAAGAAGTCGCCGAATTTTCTGGTGCGCGATGGAGCCAACAGCGCCTTGTGCCTGTCGTGCCACACCACGACACCGCGCACGGTGAACTCGATCGCCAATCCGCTGGCGCGCTGGACCACCAGCGTGCATGCTACCTCGGCGGCGGTGGTGAACCCGGTCTCCGGGCTGGGCGGCTACTCGTCGCTGGCGGAGTTCGGCTGCCAGTCATGCCATTCGATGCACAATGCCGGCGGCGCGGCCGGGTTGCTGCACAACCCGAATCCTGCACTGCCCAACGTCGACAACACAAGCCAGGCTTGCGTCACCTGCCACAACGGAAGCAACGCCATGTTGCAGCCGATTCTGAACGTGTTCGGGGAATACGACGCGCCCAAAAAGGGGCATCCCTACGCGAACGTAAGCAACCTGCACACGGCCTCGGAAGCCGCCGTACTCAACCAGAATCGCCATACGACCTGTGTGGACTGCCACAACGGACATGCCGCGCAACCGACAGTTTCATTCGGCTTGGCGCCCGGGATCCGCAATTCACAGATCGGTGTTGACGGGGTGAGCGCAGTCGATGGGACCACACCGATCCGGCCCGCCATCAATCAGTATGAGATCTGCCTGCGTTGCCATGGAACGAGCACGGGCAAAGGGACAACCTCGATCGACTACGGCCCGCTGCCGCGGCGTACGGTGGCGCCTCCGGACCCGCTGAACATTCTGCCGGAGTTTGCGTTGACGGCGAGTTCCGCGCATCCGGTGATGCGCGATCGCAACAGCCCGTATCCGCAGCCAAGTTTGCGGCCGAGCATGTTGAGCCTGGATGGCGTGACCGCAGCCAGGGCAATGGGCATGCGGATCTTCTGCAGCGACTGCCACAACAGCGACGACAACCGCGAATTTGGCGGAACCGGGCCCAACGGGCCGCACGGGTCGAGGTTCAACCACATCCTGGAGCGGCGCTATGAAATCTCCACGGCTACGACTCCGGGAACCGGCCTGTTGAACACATATCCGAATCCCGACTTGAGCGTGAATGGACCGTATGCCCTGTGCGCGAAGTGCCACGATCTTTCGATCGTGCTGTCCTCGGACAGCGTGCATAGCAAGCACGCGGGCGAGATCGGCGCGTCGTGTTCGGTCTGCCATTCGGCTCATGGAGTCCTGGGCGCGAGCGGGGCAATGTCGGGCGAACGGATGGTCAATTTTGATCTCAACGTAGTTGCGCCCAACGGAGTGTCTCCCATCGGCTTCAACCGGGCGACCGGAACCTGCACGCTGAGTTGCCACGGGCATTCTCACAAGTAAGGCGCTCAATTCTTTCCTGACAAGCTATCCACATTTGAGGCCCTGCTCCGGTCGGGTTAGTATCGCAGCGATGCTGCAAATTTCGCATGCACGGCTGCGCGATCCACTCTTCCTGTTGGGTGTGGCGGCGGGGCTGATTGCGTTTGTCGTGCAATCGGGCGATCTGGATTCGGTTGATACAGCCCGGCGGCTGCAGACCACCCACTCCTTCTGGACTGCGGCTCCGCCGGTGATCGCGGGGGATTACCCGGACTTCGGGTTGCGCGGGCGCAATGGGCGAATCTACGCGTGGTACGGCATGGGTCAGTCTCTGCTGATGCTTCCGGCCGATGTTGTGGGGACGTACGTCGAGAAGCTGTCGGTCTTTCACGAATACAACGGGAATGATCCCAGCGTACGCAACATGATCGTTGCTTATTCCACCAACATCCTGGTCAATGTTCTGACGGCGCTGGTCTGCTTTCGCTTGCTGACACTGCTGAAGTTCACCCAGACGCAGGCGGTTGCGGGCGTGCTGGCGCTGCTGGTGTGCACGACCCACCTGCATTACACGCAGAACATGATGGAGAACAATTACATCCTGCTGCTGACGCTGGCGGGGTTTGCGTTCCAGTATGAGTGGTTGATCACGGGAAGCCGCCGGGCATTGGCGATCGGATCGGCGGCCTTCGGGCTTAATTTGCTGACGCGGCTGACGACCGCGATGGACCTGATGATGGGTGGAGTGTTCCTGCTGCTTGCACTTTGGATGGATGGGAAGTCGGTCGCCGATTTATGGAAGCGCTTTCGGGAGTACGCGCCGACCGCGTTCCCGATCTACGCGGTATTCCTGCTGATCGACCGTCTTTATCAGTATCACCGCTTCGGATCATTCTTCAATACTTACGTGTCGGTGGTGGCGCAGCAGGCGCGCGAGATGAATCCGTCGCTGCCCGCGAACTATCCGTTCGAGGTTCCGTTTCACGTGGGTTTTTTCGGAGCGCTGTTTGCTCCCGAAAAGTCGATCTTTCTCTTTGACCCGCTTCTCATCCTGACTTTGCTGGTTGTCATCGTGAGCTGGAACAGATTCAGTGCCGCGATCAAGGCGTACCTGACCAGCTCAGCGTTGCTTCTCTTCCTTTACATCAGCTTCTACGCGCGCTACACGGTCTGGAGCGGGGATTCGGCGTGGGGTGATCGGTATGTGTCGAGCGCGGCGCAGTTGGCGGCGTTCGTCTCGGTGCCCCTGTGGCTGCGCTACCGCCGGGAAATTGGTAATGCGGTCTGGCGCGTGGGATTGGCGCTGCTGGCCGTGAGTACCGCAATCCAGGTTGCATCAGTGATGTTCTGGCTTTCACTCGAACTCTACCAGATGACTTCGCTGGGGCATCCGACGTTTGTAGTCTGGCTGCGCTTCAAAAATATTGTGGCCTTCGTGCTCGGCAAGAGGGAGGCATGGGGGCTCACCAACGAAGACATGCTGACCGATCCCTGGGACTACGTTCACATCACGACCTGGAACTTTTTGCCCTTTGTGTTGCGTAGAGTCGGGGAAGCGCCGGCATGGGTGGTGCGGATTGCATTCGCAGTCTGGATGGCGTCGCTCGGCGCGACCGGCTGGGTCTTGTGGCGGCTTAGAAGAGTGATGGCTACGGAACCTGCCGAGCCAGCGAGGGACTAGTGGCGCGACGCAACATGTATGGTCCTCCGCCGCACAATCGGCGCGCTATTTTTGCCTCCCCACTTTTCGGTTGCTGATGACCTTCCTCTCCCCTGTTCGTCCAAGTGATGTCTTTCGGAAATGGCCTCCACTACTATGCTCTTCAACATCAACACGCACCGAACGTATAGGGTCCGAGGTTGGACGATTATCACGCTGGTGGTTTGTCTGTGGGCCGCACCTTTGTTCGCCGCGCCCATGAGCAAGGAAGACCGCGAACACCTCCTAGTACACTTCGAAATGACCACGCAAATGGTAGGCGAGCAAGTGCGTGGCTTATCGCCGGCGCAACTGGAGTACAAGGCCTCGCCGGATCGCTGGAGCATCCGCCAAGTGATTTCCCATCTGGCCGTGGCCGAACCGGACTATTGGCGCGACATCCAGAAAGCCCTCAAGGCCGCGCCGGATATGAAGGACAAGAAATCGGCAGCCACCGACGCCGACATCCTCTGGTACGGGATCGATCGTGTGGTGCACACCAAGACCGGTGGTGGGCACGAAAAGGTCGACACCTACAAGGACCTGAGCGAGGCGCTGGGGAAGTTTCAGGCGCTGCGCGCTACCATGATCGAATACATCAAGACCACCAACGACGACATGCGCGCCCACAGCTTCGGAGATCGAGAGGTGATCGATTGCTGGCAGTGGATGCTGGAGATCTCCACCCACGCCGAGCGCCACATCCAGCAGATTCGCGAGATCAAGAACGATCCGAACTTTCCGAAGAAATGAGTCGCAATTCAGTTCGTTAATTCCTTGGCTTGCGTCCCAGGCTTGATGCCGGAATGCTTCTTCACTTGCGCCATCAGCTCGACAACTTTGGATTTGCCTTCGTAGTTTGGATTGGTGTCGAGCAGCCGTTGCCAGGTGGCCAGCGCGGCCTTGATATCCATTTTCCCCTGCCACTGCACGACCCCAAGATTGAACAGGGCGTTGGGCTTGTTCGGCTCATCGGCGAGAGCGCGATTGAATTCCGAGATGGCCGTGTCGGCGCTGCCCGTATACCAGTAGGCGGTGGCCATATCGGTGCGGACCGAGGCGTCAGCGGGCTGTACTTTCAGTGCGCGCTGGTAGTATTCGATGGCGACCGGGTATTGCTGCACGTCGTAGTACACGTTGCCAACTTTGGCGAGCAGTTCAGCATTGGACTGATCCTTCTGCAGGGCTTCGAGTAGAGGCGCGGCCTGTTTATCGGCCATGCGACGTAGTTGCTCGGGTGTGGGTTGTCCCATGGCGCCCGCGTCTTGCGAGGGCGCCCCCGCAGCGGTTTCAAGCGGACGGCTGGAGGATTGCGATCCGCGAATGAACCACCCGCCGGCGAGGCCGATCACGAGGCATACGACAGAGAGCGCATAGGCTTGGAAACTGGTCCAGTCGTTGGCAGTTTTCTTTACGTTCGACATTTTCTTATCACTCCTCAAAATCTCTGCGGGCCCCGCGAGATCATCAGTGCGACTCGCCTTGGACCTCGGCAATCATGCGCTCGACGATCGGCTTCTTCTCCAGCTTCGGATTGGTCTTGAGCAATTCTTTCCATGCGGCGATCGCGCCAGACGCGTCCTGCTTTCCCTTCCATCGAATCATGCCCAGGTTGAAGAGCGAATTCGCATCGTGCGGCTTCAGTTTAAGAGCGGATTCGAGCGCGGCGATCGCGCCGTCGATGTTGCCGTCGTAGTACAGGCATGAGGCCATCTCGGTCCGGGCGACGGTATTCTTCGGGTCAACTTGGAGCGCTTGCTCGAAGTACGCGGTTGCATCCTTGAATTGGTGAGCGGACTTGTAGAGGTACGCGACTTGAAGGAGCAAATCTTTGTTTTTTGGGTCCGTTCTTAGCTGAGCAAGTAGCGGATCGACCTCCTTGTCAGCCATTGCTTTCATCTGCTCGAGGCTGGGCATCGGCAGCGTCGTGGCCGCGGGAATATTGGGACGCGATGGGACAACCGCGGAACTCGCCGCTGCCGGGTGCGATTCCGATCCCCGCAAGAGGTAGCCGATGGCGAGTCCAAGCAGCAGACAAACCGTCGCCATTCCATACACAACCTTGGGGCGCCAGAACTCATCGTGAACCGGTAACGCCACTGGATCTTGGGGCATGCGCGTATGACTCCAGATTTCGACCTCTGCCTACCTGGGTTGTGAGGCATGTGCGTTGCCAAAATGATCCGCGATCGGATGGCGGATGGGGTGCATTTTCAGCTACTTACGATGGCGCCTATGGCGGTGCCGCGAGATTTGTGAGCGGGATCGCGAATTTCTCCACAGGCTGAGGGGCATTTCGCGCTCCAGCTCTCGATCGGCGTGGGCAGGGGAGAGGCGGGATGACGGCCGGGTGGAGTTACCTCGGTTTGGCGGCGCACGAAAGTGGGAAGCTCTCGGTGCCGATAGCCCAGATGTGCGACGCAATATCGCTGTTCTCCTCTGGATTCCTTTATTTTCCTTGACCGGGTGGTGTGCCGAGCCCGGCACCGTGATTCAGAAGCGCGTCAGCGAAGTTCAGCTGACGGTCGTGGCGACCGATCAGAACGATCGTCCGTTGAAAACTCTTTCGCCCGCCGACATCACCGTATTGGAAGATGGGCGGCCGGTTCCTCGCTTTGAACTGCGCACGGGCGCCGATCTCGGGTTGCGGGTGGCGATCGTAATCGACCTGAGCGATTCAACGCGGCGCTCCTGGACAACCGTACGTGCGGCTCTTACCCGGTCCATGCGCGAAGTGATGAGGCCGGACGACCAGTTGTTCGTCTTGACGTTCAATAGTGCCATCGAGTTGGAGCGCCGGGTGGCGCATCCGATAGATCTCGAAGCCGTGCTCGGCGATCCCGGCAGCGGCGGATTGACTGCACTTTATGACGCGATCTACCAGGCGTGCGGGCGACCGGTGTTTGCGGCCGATGGCCAGCCCCACCGATCGGCCCTGATTTTGTTTTCCGATGGCGAGGACGATTTAAGCCTGCATGGATTGCAGGACGCCATCGCCCGGGCGGAGCGCGCTGGAGTCGCCATTTACACGATCACGACGCACAATCCGAAGAAAAAGACGATCGGGGATGCGGTGCTGCACAATCTGGCGGAGGCAACGGGCGGGCGGGATTTCATCGTGAAAGATCAGGCTCAACTCGAGGGTGCCCTGTCGGAGATCGATGGCGAATTGCGGAGTTCGTATCTGCTGTACTACCGCGCGTCGGAGCAGCCGGGCGTGCGGACTTTTCGACGCGTGCACGTGCTTCCCTCCGAAGGTGGCCGGGCACGTGTACGCTCACGGGCGGGGTATTTCACGGCTCCGTAGGGTCAGGTTGCAGAGGCTGTTTTGTCAGTAGAGGCCTGGAGCGAAGTAGTCCCCCGCTCCGCGCATACCGCCTTGGCACTATTTCCGCTCTGGGAAAATTACCAAAGTTATTTACACTCCTGCCGGTGCACGGGCAGAGTAAGCCTCGTCTCGTTCCGATGTATGACTCAGCCGGAGTCGCACATGATCACGACGGTAGAGTCGGGCCAACTAAGACCTAAGTCCATTCGTTACCTGGCGTTCGCCCCGAGCGACTACCACCATGCCATGGTGCGCAATTTCCTCGCGGGATGGGGCGACGAGGTCGCGCCGCAGATCGAGGAGGCAACCACCTATCAGGATCTGCTGCACAAGATCGATCAGCAGTCGTACGACCTTGTGTTGATTGCGCGCAGTGCTTTAGCCGCGCCAGGACAGATGGCGTTTGAGGAACTGAACCGGCGCAGCCATAAGACGCCGCTGCTGTTTCTTCCGGAAAGCCCAGTGGAGCCGATCCCTCTGGTGACGATTTCCAAAGAAGAAAGAAAGCCAGGTTGCGTCGGATCTCGCGATGACTGGATAAGCTGCAGCTTGCGAAGTGCCGCACTGTTTGCGAGCGCGCAGCAGCATGGACGGGACGCGGAAGAGAAGCTGCAAACGCTGTACCGGGCGATCGAGCAAGCGGCGGACCTGGTGGTCATCACCGACAGCACGGGCACAATTCAGTATGTGAATCCCGCTTTCGAGAAGCTGACGGGGTATTCGCGGACAGAAGCGGTGGGACAGACCCCGCGCATTCTGAAATCCGGGGAACAGAGCGCGGAACTGTACCGCGACCTTTGGCGCACGATTCGCGCGGGCGAGATTTACCGGGGCGTGCTGGTGAACCGGAAGAAGAACGGGGAGTCCTTCATTGTAGAGAAGACCATAACGCCGGTGCGCAATGCCGCTGGGCAGATCGCACACTTTATTTCCAACGATCGGGATATCAGCGAGCGCAGGCGGCTGGAGTCGGCGCTTTTCCAGGCACAGAAAATGGATGCAATCGGACAACTTGCCGGCGGCGTGGCGCACGACTTCAACAATCTTTTGATGGTGATCAGCAGCTACGTGGAACTGATGCAGGATTCCATTGGTCCGGAGCACCGGCTGCATCGCAATGTGCAGGAAGTGCTAAGCGCATCTCGACGTGCCGCGGATTTGACCCGCCAGCTCCTGGCCTTCGGGCGAAAGCAGATGCAAACCCTGCAGGTGCTCGACCTCAATGGAATCATGCGCGACATCTCGCGAATGCTGCCGCGCTTGATCGGCGAGGATGTGCAACTGGTGATTTCTCCCCAGCCGGAACTGGGGCGAGTGAAACTGGATCCCGTTCAAATCGAGCAGGTCATCATGAACCTGGCCGCAAATGCGCGGGACGCGATGCCGCAAGGCGGCAAGCTTACGATGACCACGCGGAATGTGGACCTGGATAGCAGCTATGTTCAGACTCATCCGGTGGTGCCGGCGGGGCGGTACGTCATGCTGGAGGTGGAGGACAGCGGAGAAGGCATCGATCCACTGCACTTGCCTCATATTTTCGAACCGTTCTACACGACCAAGGAAAGTGGCAAGGGAACGGGATTGGGGCTGGCGACGGTGTACGGGATCGTCAAGCAGAGCGGCGGATTTATCTGGGTCTATAGTGAACGGGGGATGGGTACGACCTTTAAGATCTATTTTCCACGTGTCGAAGCGAAGGTACGCAAACCGTTTGAATTCGACAATGCCCTCGATCCATCCAAATTGCGCGGGTCGGAGACGGTGCTTCTGGTCGAAGATGAAAACGCGGTTCGGCACCCGACGGTCGAATTCCTGAGGCAGTGCGGGTATACCGTGATTGAAGCACAGGACGGTCTGCAAGCCATCGACGTGGCCCACAAGCACCAGGGCGCGATCAATTTGATGGTCACCGACGTTGTCATGCCGGGCATGAGCGGCGGGCAACTCGCTGAACTGCTGGCAGAAAAATATGCAGAAATGAAAGTATTGTTCGTGTCCGGCTACTCTGAGCAAGTAGTGTTGCGGCACAACATCGTCGACCTGCACACCAATTTCCTGCAGAAACCCTTTTCGCTGAAATCGCTGGCTGCCAAGGTCCGGGAGGTTCTCGATGCGACCAGGGCAGCGGCGGCCGTCGCCGGACAGTAAACTCTGTTCGGGTTGATTGCGTGTTTCCGCGCCCCGTATAATCGGGCCTTCTGCGGAACCTTGCATGAGCCTGTCGGTGGTCGCGCGCGACCCGAAACCCGGCACTTCTCCCGCGGAGCAAGATGCTGGTTCGTCATGACTGGGTAACCAGGTACACCAAGGGCGTCCGCTATGTCGAGAAAGCTCCGCTGATGCACTGGTCGCTGGCGACCAGCTATACCCTGTTCGGTATCAGTGGCTGAAGCACGCGCCTGCCCTTGATACTGGGCGTGCTCGCACTTCTGTTGGCAACCTGCAATCTGGGCCGTTATGCATACGGCGAGTTGGGCGGGCTGTACGCCGGCATTGTGCTGGCGACGTCGATCGGTCCTTACATTTTTACGCGGCTTCTTATTCCGGATACTCTCTAGCTTCCTTTTTCCTCATGAACCTGGCGATGGTGATCGGACCGACGGTGGAAATCGCACTGAAGCTGGCAGTCGCGGTGGCGGTCGCAGGCACAATCAGTTCCACGATCTTCCTGATCTTGACGCTGGTCGCGGCAGGGCGCTATCGCAAGCTTGCTGCTAAGGCTCAGGCCGAAGCTTTGACGACGCCGGTCAGTTCGCTTCCGCCGGTTGCGATCCTTAAGCCCATTCACGGGATGGAGGACGAACTCGAAGAAAACCTGGCCAGCTTTTTCGAACAAGAGTATCCCGACTTCGAAATCATTTTTGGAGCACGCGACCCGCTGAATCCTGCCTTGGAGGTTGCCGAGCGGGTGCGGGCCCGCTATCCGAATGTGAAAAGCCGGGTTGTGTTGTCGGGGCCGCCGACCTGGCCGAACGCCAAGGTCTTCTCTTTGCAGAAGATGATTGCGGCGACGGACCGGTCATACTTCGTGATCAGCGACAGCGATGTGCGGGTCGGGCGAGACTTCTTGCGCAACACAATTCCGCCGCTGATCGACCCGCAGGTGGGATTGGTGACTTGCATGTATCGCGGCATCCCCGCGAAGGATTTCTGGTCGACGCTGGAGGCCTTGGGATTGTCGGTGGAGATGTCGTCGGGCGTAATGGTGGCCGACATGTTGGAGGGGATGCGGTTTGCGCTCGGCCCGGCCATGACGGCCAGGCGCGACGCGATCGACGCCATCGGGGGTATCGCTGCAACGGCCGAGTACTATTCCGACGACTTTGAGTTGGGGAATCGCATCTGGGGGAAAGGTTTCAGGGTCGTCCTTTCGCACCACATCGTGAAGAATGTGCTGACTACACGTTCCGCGGTTCGCACCCTGGGCGATCAGCTTCGCTGGATGAAGAGCACGCGTTATTCGCGACCAGCGGGACATCTGGGTACGGGGCCTGACATTCGCGATGCCGTTCGGGCTGCTCGGATTTGCGGCGTGCCGCTGGATTGGAGCACTGGGGACTCGGACTGGCCTTTCTGGGATGGGCTGTCATGAATCGGATGATTCAGTCAGTGGCCGTTGGGTGGGGCATTACGGGCGACCCGCGTTCTGCCTCATTCTGCTGGCTCTATCCTCTGCGCGATCTGGCGGGATTTTTTGTATGGGTCGGAAGTTACACCAGTCGCCGCTTTTATTGGCGAGGGGAGACCTATGCGTTCGGCAAAGGCGGAAGAATCGCAGCGGAACAACGTCGCACGGAGAATCCGTCGTCGTGACTTGCTGAGCTCGCAAGCTGCTCGTCGTCGCGGTCTCGACTTGTTATGCCCCGGGGATGCGCGTCAGCTTACCGTTCTTCAATCGAAATCGGTTGCCGCGCCAGGTAACCGTGTTGCTCGCAAAGCTGGCTATCCAGATCGCCACGGCTACCGCGTCGCGAACAGGAACCAGAAGAAGAAAGCGACGCACCTGATGGTCTCGGAGAACGCGCCCTCCGACTGTCCACGCAACCAGAAATCGCAAAGCCAGCGCCGAAAAGAGCAGGCCCCATGCCCATGGAGTTCCACGGGACGCCAAAACTGCGAGCAGCGCCCATTGCCATCCGAATGTAAAGAGCAAGCCAATGTAGCCGCCGGGGCGGGCATCGCGTACGCCTCGCGCCCAGCGCAGTTGGTGCTCAACGAATTGCGGCAGAGCGTAAGCAGGCAGGAAGGTGTCGACGATCACTTCCGAGATAACGACTTCCCGTCCGAGGGCTGCGATTCGTTTGCCAAGTTCATAATCGTCGGCAAGATAGTCGACGAAAGATTCGAATCCTCCGATAGCTGCTAGATCGCTGCGGCGGAAGACCATGGTCGATCCCAGCGCGAAACGTACCCCGCCTTCCAGTCGGCGTGCTACCAGGACGCCGGTCATAAAGTCCGTGCTGATACCGAGAGATTCGAGTCTCGAGCCTAGAGTCTTGCCGGCGACACCACGATACAGGCAGGTGACCACTCCGACCTGCTCGTTCTCGAGAGGCGCAGTGACTCGTTGCAGGTAGTCGGGCGCGACCCGGATGTCGCTGTCGCTCACGACCAGGCATTCATAGCGGGCGACTTTCAACATTTGCGCGAGATTGCTGACCTTGGTGTTTGCGCCCAGTTGCTGCGGGCATACCACCAACTGGATGGCGCGATGGGGGAATTCCCGGCGCAGCCGTTCCACGGCATGCAGCGCGGGATCCGCGGGATCGCTCACTCCAAAAATCAGTTCGTATTCCGAATAGTCCTGCAGGCAATGACTGCGAAAGCTCTCGTAGATCTCGGGATCTTCGCCTTTGAGCGGCTTCAGGATGGAAACCGGAGGCCGATGCCCGGGAGTATGCACGTTCTTTGAAATGGACTGAAGAAACGCTCGTGCGCTCCACAGACATGCGAGGTAGTATCCGGTACCTGCCAGAGCGACTGCAGTGATTACGAACTGTGCGAGTGTGGCCAAGATGGCGGTCACGCGGCTTCCGAAAGCAGGATACTCGCCTCGATGCCGGGTATATCGTGAGGGAACCATCGCATATAATGGATAGGTTGGCAGCCGGACCGGACGGTCGCTCTCCGCAAGGAGGGAGGAAAGTCCGAACTCCGCAGAGCAGTGTGCCGGATAACGTCCGGGAGGCCGGGTTCAAGCCCGGTCGACGGAAAGTGCCACAGAGAATATACCGCCTCGTCGTCGCTGTGAGCCCGGTTGGCAAAGGCCAGACTCAGAGCGACGGCGAGGTAAGGGTGAAAA
>CAVTMJ010000005.1:0-222355 GCA_963735815.1 uncultured Acidobacteriota bacterium
TGCTCCGCCACTGCTTCGCCACTCACTTGCTCGAATCTGGCGCCGACCTCCACACCATCCAGATCCTGTTAGGCCATCACGATCTGAAAGAAACCGCTCGCTATCTCCACCTCTCGCAACGGCACTTGCATGCCACGCCCAGTCCGCTGGATGCGCTGGTGCTGAAGAAAGGCAGGGTCGTCCGAGGAGGGAGTAAATGAGTCGGCCACAGTTCGAGGTGGCCGACCATCATTCGCAGCGCAGGTACAGACTTCATCGAGCGAAACCGTTCGTGGCTGCGCTGGACCCCACCTCAAGATCCTACGGGCCATCGCGCGCTGTCGCACTGCTGCCCTCGGCGGCCATATCGATGAGTGCACCGGCTGCGGACATCGTGCCACCATCTCCTACAACAGCTGTCGCAACCGGCACTGCCCAAAGTGCCAGACCGGTGCGCGGGAACGCTGGATCGCGGCGCGTCGTCGTGAACTGTTGCCCGCGCCCTACTTCCACGTCGTCTTCGCCCTGCCGCCGCAACTGGCCGCGTTGGCTCTCCAGAACAAGAAGGTCATCTACGATTTGCTGCTCCGGGCCAGCGCCGAAACTCTGCTAGAAGTCGCGCGCAATCCCGCCCATCTCGGAGCCGAGATCGGCTTCTTCAGCGTGCTTCACACCTGGAACCAGAAACTCCAACTTCATCCTCATGTCCACTGTGTCGTTCCCGCCGGCGGACTCTCCCGCGATCACGCCCGCTGGATTCGATCCCACCCACGCTTCTTCCTTCCCATTGCCGTACTGCGGCGCGTGTTCCGCGGCAAGTTCGTCGCCGGCCTGAAGTTTGCCTTCGAACGCCGTCAGCTGCACCTGGCCGGAGAACTCGCACCGCTCACCCATCCCAAGTTCTTCGCTGCCTGGCTGCGTCCGCTCTTCCGCAAAGATTGGATCGTCTACTCCAAACCACCCTTCGGCGGACCCGAGTACGTCCTGCAGTATCTCGGCCGCTATACCCACCGCGTCGCCATCTCCAACCATCGCTTGCTCGCATTGGTGGACAGACAGGTTACCTTTCGCTGGCGTGACTCTGCCGACCACAATCGGCAGAAAGTGATGACCGTCTCGCGCGATGAGTTTCTCCGTCGCTTCCTACTTCACCTGCTCCCCAAGGGCTTCGTCCGCATCCGCCACTTCGGCTTCCTCGCCAACCGAAGGCGCGCCGCCCTGCTGCCACAGTGCTTCGCCGCTCTTCACGCCATTCCACCGAAAAACGAATCGGAAACCTCGACCGCTCCTACAGCGCACCCGCTGTGGCGCTGTCCCAAGTGCGGCGGACCGATGGCCGTCGTCGAACGATTCACCGCGGCACAACTCCAACTTCGTTCTCCACCGCTCCTGGTCACAGCTGCATGAAATCACTCGCCCACAACCCCAACTGCTGGCGCGCTTCAGCGCGCTCCGCGGAAGTGTGTCTCCGTCGCCGCTCGACACCTTCCTCATCCCCCAGAATAGGTTTCGCTTCAAGTACCACTTCACCCCTGCCCATGCGCGTCGGCTCCTCCGCCACGGACCCCGACCACTCCGACAACTTCTACAAACCTCTCTTGCTCCATTCAATTTGCATAAGTACCGCGTCCGCCGCGCCAGCGGCTTCCTTCTGACGGCTTTTTCGAACGCGACGCCTCACACCTTACTTTCAGCCTTGAGCACTTATCCCGGCGTCGCGTCCGAAAAAGCACTAGCGTGATCCGGGAGTTGGCTGGAAATCGATTTGTTAGAACCTGATTTCTCGTTACCGATCCGGATTGAATGTGTTCATTGACCGCCCTGCCCTTGGCGACATAGCATGTTCTGCACGTGATCGGCCGCACCATTTCGCACTATCGCGTCATCGAGAAACTCGGTGGCGGTGGGATGGGTGTAGTCTATAAGGCCGAAGATACCGAACTGGGCCGCTTCGTCGCGCTCAAGTTCCTGCCTCCTGAAGTTGCCAAAGATCCGCATGCCCTCGAGCGCTTCCGCCGTGAAGCGCGTGCTGCCTCGGGGCTGAACCATCCCAACATCTGCACCATTTACGAAATCGGCAGGCACGAAGAGCAATCGTTCATCGCGATGGAGTTCCTGGATGGGCTGACACTCAAGCACAGCATCGCAGGGCGTCCTATGGAAACCGAGCCGTTGCTCGAACTGGCGATAGAAATTGCCGAGGCGCTCGACGCGGCCCACGCTGGCGGCATCGTGCACCGCGACATCAAGCCGGCGAACATCTTCATCACTCGGCGCGGCCATGCGAAGATTCTCGATTTCGGGCTGGCCAAGCTCAGTTCGGGCGCTCCTTCCGTAGGCGCGCAGCCTACGCGCACCATCAGCGAACAACTCACCAGCCCGGGCAGCGCCATGGGCACCGTAGCGTATATGTCCCCGGAACAGGCTCTGGGCAAGGAACTCGATGCCCGGACCGACCTATTCTCGTTCGGAGCCGTGCTCTACGAAATGGCGAGCGGCGCTCTGCCCTTTCCGGGGGAGACGACCGCCGCTACCTTCGACGCTATTCTGAACAAGCCGCCCGCGCCGCTGAGCCGCGTCAATCCGCAGGTTCTGCCGGAACTGGAACGCATCGCCAATAAGGCGCTCGAGAAGGATCTCGAACTGCGCTATCAGAGCGCGGCCGAGATGCGTTCCGATTTCAAGCGCCTGAAGCGCGAGACCGAGTCGGGACACTCGGCCGCCGTCATTGCGACCCCGACCGTTCGAAAAGCGCGCCTACCCTATATCGGGGCGGCCATTCTGCTCGCCGTCGCGGTTCTCGCCGCCATTGGCTTTATCGCGCTACGCGGGCCTTTGCCGCCACCGCGCGTACTTTCGGCGACCCAACTCACCAGTGACAACCTGCCCAAAGACATGCTCGTCACCGACGGGCCTCGCCTCTATTTCATCGAAACCATCAACGAACAGGCGGTCTTAAGTCAGGTCTCGGCGGGCGGCGGCGATATCAGCCATGTTGCCACCCCATTCGCCAATAGCTTTGTGCACGACGTCTCTCCCTCCCGTTCCGAGCTTCTAGTGGGTTCCTTCAGCGGAGAAGAAGCCTTTCTCAGCTCTGTGGAAACCGCGGAATGGGTCGTCCCCGTTCCCGCGGGATCACCGCGCCGACTCAGTGGCGTTCTGGCCGTGGCTGCCGCGTGGTCACGCGACGGGCAACGGCTGGCATTTTCGCGAGAGCACGACATCTACCTCGCCCGATGGGACGGCACTAAGCCGCATAAAGTGGCCACAGTCGCTGGCTTTCCCGGCTCAGTGCAGTTCTCGCCCGACGGCAGTCAATTGCGCTTCTCAGTACGCGATCCCGACGTCGCTGCTTTTCGTCTATGGGAAGTTGGCGTCGATGGGACGGGCGTGCGCCCGTTGCTGCCCGAAAGCTTCCATCAGGACCCGGGCGAGTGTTGTGGCCGCTGGAACGCGGACGGTTCCTACTTCTTTTTTGTTGCCTTACGGAACGGACGCAACGATATCTGGGCCATCCACGAGAAGATCGGAGTGTTCCATCGCGCCAGTCCCGATCCTCAACCTCTCACGACCGGTCCGCTCTCCTACTTAAGTTTCGCCCCGGCCCTGGCGGGCAATCGACTGTTCGTCATCGGCGAGCAGCAGCGGGCCCAGTTGCAGCACTTCGATTCCAAAGCGAAGCAATTCGTTCCGTTTTTCGACGGCATCTCCGGGGGAGAAATCGAGTTTTCGCGGGATGGTAAATGGGTCACGTATGTCGGCTACCCCGACTCGCTGTTATGGCGCAGCCGCAGTGACGGCAGCGACAAACTCCAGTTGACCTCCGCTCCCACAAGCGTCTCCATGCCGCGTTGGTCTCCCGATGGAAAGGGGATCGCCTACCTGTGTGTTCTCCCCTCCAAAGCTCCGCAAGCATGCGTCGTTTCGTCGGACGGGGGTACCATCGAGGAGATCCGCGCGCCTGATTCGCGCTGGCCCGATGATCCCCAGTGGTCCCCCGACGGCAAATCGCTCATTCTTGCGCTCTATCCAGCCGGAATCACCGGCAAGGCGCAGGACTTCTCGGTGGCTCAATACGATCTTCAGACCAGGAAATTCACGCCCATCGCGGGCACTGAAGGGATGCTCGGACCGCGCTGGTCTCCTGATGGACGCTACATCTCCTTCTTTTCCGCCGACACGAAGAAGCAGATGCTCCTCGAGGTGAGCACAGGAAAGTGGTCCGAATTGGCCACGGGCAGCGTGCTGCAGTATCCCAACTGGTCGGCAGACAGCAAATACTCATACTTCGAGGACTTGGGTCCGGACGGTCCGGAGATCGACCGCGTTTCCATCGCGACCCGCAAGAAGGAGCGTGTCGTGTTGCTGAAAGGCATTGCGCGGGTTCCCATGCCGGAGTCCGGCGTGCCTTGGAACGGCGTAGCCCCCGACGGCTTGCCTCTGATCATGCGCGATGTCGGCACACGCGAAATCTATGCGCTGGAACTGCAACTGCCGTAGGTCTCGAATTACTTCTCACATCCGGACAGTACAGTCGAGCATCCCAGCGATCACAAGAAAGTACCCACAATTCCGGCCGAGTCGTCGGCAAACCGGAAGTTATCCCGATCTCTTAGGTACTCTTCTCAGTTGCCGCAACATCACAACTTCACTCGCTGACTGCACGCACCTAATGGGCTCTGCTACAATGCCGCAGCCTCTCAACTGCACGGCGAAGGGCTGAAGGTCTTTTCCTTCTTCTGTACGTAAATCTGCTCGTGCTCCGCGCGATCGTTCACCACCACTTCCACGATCACGCCGCTGCCGCCTTTCGGGCATTCGCCGGTCGCATAGATTTTGTACCTCTTGACCAGTCCCCACTCGCCGCCCGGTCCCCAGTCGCGATAGAACTCGTTATACGGATAAAGCGGATACTGCTGGGGATGTTGCCGCCACGCCGGATCTGCCATGTAGAGGCCGTATGCGGTTTCGTAGTCCTGGCGTTGCAGCGCGGCGAAAAACTTGTCAACCAGGCGCTCCTCCGGCCAGAAGCGAAACTGATAGGCCAGAAATCCCAGCACCAGCAGCGTCACGACGATGACGACGATCCGAATCTTCTTCCGGCGTGCTCCTGCCTCGTCGAATTCCTTCGCGTCCATCAGGGTCATAGGCCTCTAGCATATCGGAAACCGGCGGGCATCCAAAAGTTCCCGGTACAGGCTGACGGGTTCGGCCCGACTGGAGCGAGTGTGCGCATGGCAACGACGAATCTTGTGCGCCGCCACCGATATGAGCTTGAATCAGGCAGAGAAAGAGGTGAGTGAAGTAGTATCCGCGGTCCCGAGGGAGTTGACGCTGGTCGGCGGCAACTCCCAACCAGAAATCAGCAGTGCACCTTAGTCAGCCGCGACGCATTTCCGCTCCGACTCCCTCGTCATTCGGAAAGATCTAATTCTGACCCGGAGTGATCCGCACGGAAAGGCCCGCGCCTCCGCGGCCCACCATGGGCGCGAACGAGACATGAGTCTTGGAGCGCACCGAGTGATGGTCGAAGACGTAGCCACCGATCAAGTAGCCGACGGCGCCACCTACCAGCACGTCGGTCGGGAAGTGCTCCCGTCCCTGTACACGTTCGAATCCCGTTGCTGCCGCCAAGCCATACACTGCCAGCTTGACCTTCCATCCCGGATATTCTTTTGCAATCACGTGGGCCGCCGCGAATGCATTGGCCGTATGTCCGGAGGGAAACGAATCGGAGGCGAAGTGAGAGCCTCCGGGCCAGAACTCCCCGGAGTCGCCTCCGTTGGTTTGGGGGCGGGAGCGGGCCGTCGCGTACTTCAGGAATGTGGTCAACAACTGGGTGTCAGCCATGGCCGTCATGGTCAGCGCCCCGGTTTCGCGCAAATGCTCGTCGTGTCGAATCGCGCCGCCCACCAGGGCTGTTCCGGCGAAGGCAACCGGAATGTAGATCCCGGTGAGATTCGACGCTCTTCGGAAATCCGACACTCGTGAAGGATCGGTGCTGACATTATTTATAGCGCTGTGGTCGAGGGCCAGAGCCGCAACAGTTGCGGCGGTCGCTGGCGCGATCCACACCAGATCCTTTTTACGAAGCCGCAGGGGACTCGTGAAAAATTCCTTCTGATCTCGCGCCATTCCAACGAAGCAGTGAGTAGGCGCCCACAGAGCGCACTGCCCGGATGGCGCGGGCGGCTGCGGCTCGGGCGCGGAGGGAAGGTCCGGCGCAGATTTCGAGGAAGACTGCTGCTCCGTCTGCACTGGAAGTTGTGGTTCGGGTAATGGTTGAACTTGCGCAAAGCTGACGAGAGGAAGAAATCCGATCAAAACCACTCGTGAGACACGCACACAGATATGGGCCCGGTGTCGTGAAAACTGCTGTATTAACTGCATGGGAGGGTACTTTTATTCACATTAACTGCACGCGAACCCCGCGTCAAGAGCGGCGTTTACAAGATTTCGCGTCAGAAGGGCACGGTTAAGCTCTGGGCCTCAGGCCAAACGGTAGGATATCCGACGTAAACTAGTTCTGCGGGACATCCTCCAGGCGGCAGACAAATCCCCACCCCCCGCCCAATTCACTGACGGCCAACAGCAGTTCGTTGCTGCCCTTCTTCAGGGGGAGGTACACGGCATCATTCTCCGGGTTGACGATCCCAAGGAACCCCGGGTCGCGGAAACCTTGCGCGCTCCGCCCGCGGTACAGAATCTTTCCGTTCAGGAAGACGCTGACATCATCGCTGTAACCGATGGAAAGTTTCTTCACCTGGTCGCGGTCCGAATCGATATTGGTGCGCGCGTACAGGACTTTCATTCCAGGCTGCGGCTCCAGGCGCCTGGAAAAATCCCCCTGAAACGTAACCCGCGGGTGCGGCGCGTCCCGGTAGCGATACAGCACCACAAAGCCCGGCGGCTCGGCTTCGACATCCTGCCATTGAATGGAATTGCTCTCGGCAGAGCTCAGCGGAGTTTCAGGATTCCGCGCGAGGCCATCGTAAGCGGGCGAGATGCGCCACTTTGTAATCGTGTTGGGAGGCATGGGGGGAAGGTGGCGTTCCCAGGGCGCGTCTGGCGTGCTTCTGACTGAGAAATTGGAAAAATACGTCTCGCCCGTAAGCGTGTACAAGGCCACCTGTCCCTTCTGCACGCCACTCTTCAGATCGTCCATCACCAGAGCGGGCTTCTCCATGTCTTTGACGTAGAGTTTCGCCTGTGCGCCCGCCACTTCGAGCCTGAGGTGGAACCACTCATCTTTCGGGATGTCGACCGCGCCAGTGAACCCCGGCCCGTTGAAGAGTTGCCAGTTGCGGCCGGTTTCGAGAACAGGAGTGTACTGCATGGCGTCAGGCTGGCCGGATTTGTGCTGGCGAAGATAGACTTCTTCGTAGTTGGAGCCATCCGCGGAGAGGCGGACGTCAAAGCCGAAAAAACCACGGGCGGCGGGGGTTGCGACGTCGACGTCAATGACGCCGTCGCGCATTACGAAGTCCTTGAGGACGGCGGCGCCGCCATCAATCAGGAGACACTTGCGGCCCTGATGCTCGGCGGGTTTCGCATTTCCTTCAAGATCCCAGCGGGGAGATTCGGGAGGCACGGAAAGAGATTGCCCCGCTTGCGGGCGCGCAGCGACGGCGCAAAGAAGAGTCAGAGCGATGAGAGCGAGACGTCGATTCATAGCTTTCCTCCGGTGGGCAGCATGAGTACGGTCGTGTAACCGATTGCGCTTTCTTGCCGACAGGCTCTTGAGGGGTGAGACGATGGCTGCTTAGACGAAGCAAGACTGGAAAGGTAATGCTAGAGAGTTTGCGCACTCTGATAGGCAGGTTTTCTCCCTGGGGGAGTCAACACGGTATATGTCAATCGGTGCAGTCAGCGGGCACGCGCGAGAGCGCTTTCTATAGCGTCCGCTTGAATAGCGGTGTCGCCAGCGCCAGCGCCACCGTACCGAAAATCGCCAGGTACACCATGTCGGGAACGATCGCGATGAAGCCTGATTCCTTCAGCAGCAGAGCCTTGAATCCCGCAACCGCGTAGGTGAACGGATCCACCTTCGCAATCGCACGCAGCCAGGGAGGGAATGCCTGTATCGGATAAATCGACCCGCTCGGAAAAAACAGTAGCGTATTCAGAATTCCAAAAATGGCGCGCGGCACCAGCGGATCATCGACCCGCACCATGAGCAGGAACATCATGGTGTTAAAGGCGATCGAGGTCAGCACGATCATCAGCAGCAGTCCCAGCGCCGTTGCCGGATCGAAAATCGTGCTTACACCTGCCAGCAGCGCCCCGATCACTGTGATCACTACCCCGGTCAGCACCGCCTTGATCGCTCCCGCCAAATTCAGCCCGAACACCATCTCGGCCTTGGTAATCGGCGTCACGAGATACCCCTCGTGGATGCCCCGCGCCTTGTCATCGATGTACAACATGCCTCCCCCGATCATCACCGACACGAACATCGCCAGCGTGATCGACCCGGGCAGCAGGTACTTCATGTACTCGATATAGGGATACAGTTCCACAATCTGCAGCACGGTCTTCTGCAAAAGCCGCGGCTCGATGGCGGGCTGGTTCAGCGCATTGGTAATGTCGGCCAGTTCCTGCTCGAGCGTCGAACTCATGAAGTTGTCGCTGTTGTCGACCACCAGCGCGATCTGCGGGCGGTCCTGTTCGTACACGCGCCGCGAGTACTGCGGCGGAATAATCACGGCGCCCTGAATTTTTCCATTGCGCACATCTTCGCGTGCACTCTTCTCGTCGTCGTAGTACACCGGGACGAACGTCCGCATGTTGGCGCGCACCGAATCAAACGCCTGCCGGATCTTCAGCGCCTGCGTGCCGCCATCCTGATCGACCACGCCCAGGCGCGCATCTTTGATCTTTCCGCCAAACGCGTTGCCCAGCACGATCAACTGCACCAAGGGGAAGATCATCGACGCCAGCATCAGCGTCGGCGACCGGAAAAACTTGCGCATCTCGCGCTCGACAATCGCCATCATTCGATTCATGGTCGCAACCCCGGGGCCTGTGGCATCGTGAATCCGTAAGCCTTCACCAGTTCGTCGCGCAGCTGGCGACCGGTGTAGTGCACAAAAACGTCATCCAGCGTTGTGCTCTGGACCGTCAATGATTTCACAGGAATGCTTGCATGCACTGCCATCTCGACCAGCGCCGTCGTGGTGCCGGATCCGTTGCCGGTCAGTACGCGGTACATGCCCGCACCTTCATGCTGCACCGAAGTGACATCGGGCAGCTGATGCAGGCGTTCTTCCATATCGGCGGGCGGATGTTCGAACTGTACCTCGATCACGTTCGATCCGGGCACGCTGGCCTTCAATGCCGCCGGAGTATCCAGCGCAACCAGCTTGCCGTGATCCACAATCGCGATGCGGTCACACAGCCGGTCGGCTTCGTCCATGTAGTGGGTCGTGATCAGAATCGTGAGTTGCCGGTTCTTCTTGATGTTGGTCAGCATCTCCCACACCGCCACCCGCGATACCGGATCCAGCCCCGTGGTCGGCTCATCCAGAAAGAAAATCCGCGGACTATGCACCAAGCCGCGCGCAATCTCCAACCGGCGCCGCATGCCGCCCGAAAGCGTCTTGGTCTGCGCGCCGCGCCACTTCGTCAGATCTACCAGTTCCAGCAATTCGTCGATTGCCTCTTTTCGCCGTTTCGCTGGAACGTCATAGAGCTTCGCGTAGATGTTCATGTTCTCTTCGACAGTCAGGTCCAGATCGCTGGTCAGCGCTTGTGGGATAACGCCAATGCACCGCCGCGCACCGTCCGCATCCTTCGCCACATCATGCCCCGCGACCACCGCCCGCCCTGCCGTAATCGGCAGCAGCGTGGTCATCATCCGGATAAGCGTCGACTTTCCCGCCCCATTCGGCCCCAGCAACCCGAAAATTTCTTCATCGGCAACGTGAAACGTAACGTCATCGACGGCGACAAAGTCGCCATACTTTTTCACGATGTGCTCGACATCAATTGCATTACCGCCGCTTTTTTCGGGACCTTCGCATCCGTGCCCGGTGACGGCTTTGTTTCCGTTCGTCCCGGTCATGGCCGCTGCTCCGCGGACGCGTCCTGCTTCGGAGTAGCTTTCAACTGGTCAGGAGAAACCAGAACCTCGGCCGTCATCCCCGGGACATAGGCTCCCTTTGGATTGTCGAGGCGCACCTTCAGCACGATCGTCTTGATGTCGCGCTTGCGCCGGTTCACATCGCGCTGCGTGGCAAAGTCCGCTTCGGCTGCCTTGTAAAAGACTTTTCCGGACGTCTCGGTCCCGCCCGGCAGTCTCACCTTCAGCGTGTCACCCAGCCCGATGTGATCCGCCTGCGTTTCCGGAATCGCCGCCCGAACCCAGGTGTCGCTCAGATCCACGATCGTCACGATGGGCTGGCCAACGTTGAGCACTTCCCCTTCGCGGGCCGCGCGCACCGACACGGTCCCGGTCACGGGAGCATAAATATTGGTGTAGCCCAGCCGGACTTCCGCCTGCCGCTTCTGTTCCTCGGCATTCTTCAAGTCCGCCTGCGTCGATGCCACGGTGCTGCTGGCAGCATTCGCTTGATGCGTGCGCGCGATTGCCGCATTTAAATCAGCTTCGGCCGCTGTCACTTGGTCCTTCAATGACTGCACGTTCGCCTTGGACGCCGCCAGGTTGGTTTCGGCCTGCACGCGCTCCTGGTCGGATGCGACGCCTTGCTTGGCTAGCTCAATCATGCGCCGGCTATCGCTTAGTGTCCGTTCGAGCGTGGCCTGGGCTTGCGCGAGTTGCGAAGTCATCGACCGCAATTTGGCCTGCATATTCGCAACGTCGCTGCTGGTCGAACCTTTGGTCGACTCTTCGGTGTAGCGCATCCCCGAAACCTTCGACCGCAAACTCGAAATTGTGGCCGAGGCTGCTGCGGCCTGCGCCTGCAGTTCTGCCGGATCGATCACGGCAATCAACTGGCCAGCCTTCACTGGCGTGCCTTCATCGACCAGCAACTTTTGCAGCCTTCCTTGCGTCTGTGGACTCACGATGACCTGGTTGGAGTCCACCGTGCCAATCAGCACAAGATCTTTATTGTTGGGCGTGGAAAAGAAGTAATAGCCCAGGGCAATCACAAAGATGATTCCTAAAAGAATGAGGAATTTGTTGCGAGGATTCACTTGGATTCTCCTTCGACCGGCAGGGCCGTCGGTTGGAAGAGAGCTGCGGAAATAAAATCAAGCACAGCGGCACGCCGCGCGGCAATCCGCTCCGGACTCAGCGGATCCTGCTGCATCATCAATTTCATGAACGGCGCGCTGCCGAAGTAATGCACCACCACCGCTGCCATCGACGGAATGAACTGCATTGGATCCACCGGCCGAAACACGCCCGCCGCGATCCCGTCACGAAACAATTTCAGCAACTCATCCAGCAACGGCTTCATGTACGACTTCACAATGCGCAGCGCTTGCGGGTGCCGGGGCATCATGAACATCTCGCGCTGCACCATCTCGCGGTGCTGCGGATGGCTGGCCAGAAAATCAAAAAACGCCCCCACGTACCGCAATAGTCTTTCGGCGGGAGGAGTGCTCTCCTTCAGGATGGGCATCAGAACCGCGTCGCGCTCGCGAAACACCTGTTCCAGGGCAGCGCCATAGAGCGCATTCTTGTCGCGAAAGTAGTAGTAAAGGAGCGCCTTGTTGACCTTGGCCGCCTTGGCGATGGCATCGGTGCGCGCTCCGGCGACCCCATCCCGGGCAAACTCGCGGATAGCCGCCTGGAGAATCGCCTGTCGGCTCTCCTCCGGCTTGCCGCGCGATCCTAGTCGCCCCCGTGGGTGTCCTGTGGCCATTCCGCGCACCTCGAGTCGCAGCTCAAGCAGCCAATTCTATTAACTAACCAGTTAGTTAGATTATAAAGCAACCGTGTCGGTGCGGCAAATGGATTCGGCCAGAAATCCATACAAACATTCCCTTCAAGTCCAACGAATTACGACCCTTCGCCCGGAAAATCATCCAACCTTCTATAATTCGCTGCTTGGAGACTATCGATGCTGCCTGTGAAGCTGATCCTTTGCCCGACCGACTTCAGCGGTCCCGCCTGCGCCTGCGTGCGCACCGCCAGCGAACTCGCCGAACACTTTGGCGCTGAACTCCTGCTGCTAAATGTCGTACCCGCTTTACCCAGCGTACCGCCCGACCCGAACTATGTATTCAAGATCCCGGAATACGAACGTTACCTCCACGCGGACGCCGAGGCGCAGTTGAAGAAGGCGCGCGAAGAGATGGTCAGCAAGAAAGTGAAGGTGCGGACCCAGGTGGGCCACGGATCGGCAGCGGAAGAAGTTGTCCTGATCGCCAAAACCGAAAAGGCCGACCTGATCGTGATTTCAACCCATGGGTCGACGGGATTCGAGCGCCTGGTCTTCGGATCAGTGGCGGAAAAAGTGGTGCGACTGGCGGAGTGCCCCGTGCTCACCGTACGGCAACAAAAAAACGAAGCCTGAGAGTGGGAGACGTTCCCATCGCAAGAATGGCCGCTGTAATCTGTGAAAGCGGTTGGTTTTACCGCACTTGCAGAAATCAGCCGCACCTATCGAAACGATCAATTCTTTGAGTTTCCATTTCCGCACTCCAAGCGGTATCTGTAGGGGTGAGGTTGATTGCCGGACCTGGCAATCCGTGGGTGAACTCAAATGACCAAGCGGAACAAAGCAAAACGCCGCGAATCACGCAGTCTATTAAGTCACAGGGGCGATCCCGACGGAATGCTGGACATCCTCCTGGCGCTCGATCGAAGCATGGTGGAGTTTTCGATGGGTCTCTACAACGTTCCTCGACGCGACCGGGCCCTGATGCGAGAACAGAACCGCCGCCTGCACCGCGCTCTTAGAAACCACCCGCCAAGCATTGTGGAGTAATCGTAAGGATTACTAACCTTAGATTTTTTGCGTAAGCGAGACCAGGGTAGTCCTTGTTACTGCGAGCCTCCCGCGATCGAAGGCACCAGCAGAATCTCATCCCCGTCCTGGAACGCGTACGTCGTCCCGCCCAGAAAGCGGATATCTTCCTCGTTCACATACACGTTGAGAAACCGCCGAATCTCTCCTGCCTCGTCCCGCAAATGAGGCTTGAGTTGTGGGAATTTCTCGTCGAGCACCGAAAACAATTCACCCAGATTCGTGGCCGAACAGTCCACTTTGCCGACGCCATCAGTCAGCCTGCGCAACGCGGTCGGAATTTGCACTGTGATCGACATCTCAAGCCTCCACCGTTTCCGGAACATCCAGCGTGTTCTCGAGATAGCGTTCGAACTCCGCCAGCTTCGGAGCAAGCGCCGCCTCCGCTTCGTACTTACCTGCAAGCGCGTCGGTCGTCTTCAACCCGTTGCCGGTGATGCAGAGAACGGTTGTTTCGTCGGGAGAGATGCGACCGTCGCGATAGAGCTTGCGCGCGCAACCTACCGTCACGCCGCCCGCCGTCTCGGTGAAAACGCCTTCTGTCTCGGCAAGAAGCTGGATCGACTCCACGACCTCGGCATCCGCAACATCTTCCGACCAGCCACCGCTCTTCGTGATGGCTTTGATGGCGTAATGCCCGTCGGCCGGGTTTCCGATCGCCAGCGACCGTGCGATGGTCGCAGGCTTCTGCGGCTCGATCTCCGGGCGTCCCGCCTTCACGGCAGTGGAGATTGGCGAACATCCCGTCGCCTGCGCGCCGAAGAACTTCACCGGCTTCGCCTCCACCAGGCCGAGCGTGATCAACTCATCGAAAGCCTTCTTGATTTTCGTGATCAGCGAGCCGCCTGCCATCGGGACAACAATGTTGTCAGGCAGCCGCCATCCCAACTGCTCGGCGATTTCGAAGCCGACGGTCTTCGATCCTTCGGCGTAATACGGCCGCAGGTTCACATTCACAAATCCCCAGCGATGCTCGTCGGCGATCTGCGAGCATAGGCGGTTCACCTGGTCGTAGCTTCCAGCGATGCGAACCACCTTCGCGCCGTACACCTGCGTGCCGAGAATCTTGGCCGGCTCAAGGTCGGCAGGAATGAAGATCCATGCCTTGAATCCGTTGCGTGCGGCCTGGGCCGCTACAGAATTGGCCAGGTTGCCGGTCGATGAACAGGACACCGTATCGAATCCAAACGCGCGGGCCTGCGACAGCGCCACGGCCACCACGCGATCCTTGAAGCTGAGCGTAGGCAGGCAAATGGCGTCGTTCTTGATGGAGAGCTTCTGCGCACCGATCTCCCTGGCCAGGTTGGGCGCGCTCAAAAGGGGCGTGAATCCCACCGGCAACGTGGCCTGAAAACCTTGGGGGAGGGGGAGGAGCTCGGAATACCGCCACATGTTGGGAGGGCGTTGGGCGATCTTCTCGCGCGTAAATTCGGCGCGCACCGCATCGTAGTCGTAGCTGACTTCCAGGGGAGAGAAACAGTCGTCGCAGATCGACCGGGGCTGGTTTCCCCAGCTCTTGCCGCATTCCCGACAGCGCAATTCGTAGTGAGCCATCTTGCTACTCGCCTTCTTGCGAGTAGCTGTGGACGAGCGTCCCTGGAGAAAAAGTCTCCTAAACACGAAGACCTCTTCTCCGGAAAAGGAAAAGAGGTTACGGGAAAGCGGGTAGAAAAGCCGCGTGCCCGAATCTCATGTTTCCCCGTCTCCGGGAGAGAGTTGGCACCAAGCAGTCACGATAGATGATCGCGACCCGGTTGCCGTGGCGTCACAGGGCTCGTCCCTCAGCCACTCTGCATGAAATTCAAAGCCAGCCCGCGAACGGGCCGACTTGGAGATAGATCCTACTGGTCGCAAGAGGTTCTGTCAAGAAAACGGGTGATCCCGGACCCGGGTCTCCAGTTTCTACCTCAGATCCAATGCTGGGAGTCAGCCTAGGCTCCCAGCCCGTACCAGAGCAAGCGCGGTGACGTCATTATGGGTTAAGGGTACGCCCGTGAACGCCTCGGCCGCCTGCAAAACGCGCGTGCACAGTTCATGCGCACCAAAGCCACGAGTTCCGTGGATGCTACGAACCGTTCCCTCCAGTCCGAATTCGGTGCCCGCACACTCCGCCTCGACGATCCCGCGCGAGACGACCAGCAGGGCTGCGCCCGGAAGCAACGCGCAAGTCGAAGCACCCTGCGGAACGTGCGAGAACAAACCTAAAGGCAGTCCGGTCGCCTCGAGCCGCGTGATTCCGCTGCTGTCGTGCACCAGCGCTGGCGTATGACCCGCGTTGGCATAACAGACGGTGCCCAAATCCTCGTTGTAGCAGGCAAGAAAGCCGGGACACGCGCGAATTCCTCCTTGCAGGATGGTGCGATTCAGCGCGTGGCAAAGATCCATCATGGCGGTGGTTTCGTTGAAATCCTCGGGTCCAAAGCGCTGGGCTGCAATTTCCCGGAAGGTCTTCTGTGCCGCACGCAAAATCTCGCGCGTGTCTGCTCGTCGTCCTGCCATGTCGAGAAGAGCGAACAGCAGGCGCGACCTTCCGGCCCGCATGAATTCATAGAAATCGCCCGCACGCCGCTGGTCGTAATACACCGCCGCAATCTCCGCGGCCCGCAAGGCCGGCACCTCGCAGCGGATCGGATCGTTAGTCGCAGATTTTCCTGATTTGTGTGGGAACAGGAAGTCCCAGAACCGGGTCGCAGTTGGCAAGCCGAGTTCCGGCGATTTCTCTAGTTCAGGCCTCATGGAAGAACCCTTCTCGCATCGACGGCCAGATTTTTATGAAGGCGGGAACTCCAACGCCAGACGAAGGAAGGAGCGGTTTTCAGCACGTGTCATAGCCATCGGCGGCTATGCCCGCAAGCTTTAGTCGCGCCCGACCAACCCGCTGGCTCCACTCGCCCTCCTCAATCCCCCTGTTAGAATCAAAGATTGACCCGCTAAAATGGACGCCGCTCACATTCGCAACTTCGCGATCATCGCGCACATCGACCACGGAAAATCCACGCTGGCCGATCGCCTGCTGGAGCTCACCGGCTCCCTGGCAATGCGCGAGATGCAGGAGCAAGTTCTTGATTCCATGGACCTCGAGCGCGAACGGGGAATCACCATCAAGGCCCACGCCGTCCGGATGATGTACCCCGCGCAAGACGGGCAGCTCTATCAACTCAACCTCATCGACACACCCGGCCACGTGGATTTTTCCTACGAGGTTTCGCGCTCGCTGGCCTCCTGCGAAGGCGCCCTGCTGGTGGTCGATGCCTCCCAGGGGGTTGAAGCCCAGACCCTTGCGAACGCCTACCTCGCCATCAACCACGGCCTCGAAATCATTCCCGTCATCAACAAGATCGACTTACCCAGCGCCGACATCGAGCGCGCCAAGGAAATGATCGAGGGCGCCGTTGGCCTCGACGCCACGGATGCTTGCCTCATTAGCGCGAAAACCGGTCAGGGCGTACCCGATGTTCTGGAAGCCATCGTCAAGCGCGTGCCGCCGCCCAAGGGTTCGCCAACTCACCACCTGCAAGCCCTGATTTTCGATTCCTGGTTCGATCCCTACCGCGGTGTCGTGGTCTTGACGCGCGTGTTTGAAGGCACCCTGAAGAAAGAACAGAAGATTCGTCTGTGGTGGAACGGACGCGTGCTGCAGGTAGAAACCCTGGGTGTGCTCACACCCAAGCCCGTCGAGGTCGAGGAACTCGTTGCCGGTGAAGTGGGCTTCGTCATCGCCAACAGCAAGAACGTTGCCGACACGAAGATTGGCGACACCATCACCGATGACGAACGGCCCGCCATCGAACCGCTGCCCGGGTTCGAAGAAATCAAGCCCATGGTGTTCGCCGGCCTCTACACCGTCGACGCCCACGAGCACACCCAACTGCGCGAAGCGCTCGAAAAACTGCGCCTCAACGACTCTTCTTTCTTTTTCGAGCCGGAAAGCTCAGTCGCGCTCGGCTTCGGCTTCCGCTGCGGCTTCCTCGGCCTGCTCCACATGGAGATCATTCAGGAGCGCCTCGAGCGCGAATACAATCTCGAACTCATCACCACCGCCCCGGGCGTGCGCTACAAAATCACGCTGACCGACGGCAAAATCACCGAGGTCGACAATCCTTCCCGCTGGCCCGATCAGAGCGAGATCGCAAAAGTCGAGGAACCTGTAATCCTGGCCGTGATTCTCACCAATGAGGAATATGTCGGCGGGATTCTAAAACTGGTCGAGGAAAAGCGCGGCAAGCAAAAAAGCTTCGAGTACGTCAGCGGATCACGCGTCATGCTGCAATACGAACTTCCGCTCAACGAAATCGTTCTCGACTTCTACGATCGCCTGAAATCGGTCTCCCGCGGGTACGCGTCTCTCGACTACCATCTGGCCGGCACCTGGGAATCACCCATGGTCAAGCTCGATATCCTGGTGGCGGGCGAGCCGGTCGACGCGCTCTCCCTGATCATCCACCGCGACTTTGCCTACGAACGCGGACGGGCCCTGGTCTCCAAGATGCGCGAACTGATCCCGCGCCAGATGTTCGAGGTTCCCATCCAGGCGGCCGTCGGCGCAAAAATCATTGCCCGCGAAACCGTCGCCGCCATCCGCAAGAACGTCCTTGCCAAGTGCTACGGTGGCGACATCACGCGCAAGCGCAAACTGCTCGAAAAGCAGAAAGAAGGCAAGCGCCGCATGAAGCGCATTGGCCGTGTCGACATCCCGCAAGAAGCCTTTCTGGCGGTTCTGAAAGTCGGCGAAAGCAGTTCCTGAAGCTCGGCATTTTCGCCCTTTCTATTGCCGGTTTCGGCCAAGTCTGACTCGTCAAAGCGATTCCAGATGGTCTGTGCAAGTTCAAAGGTTGAACCACTGATTACCTCTAGATGTGCAAATCTCAAGGGTTGCTTTATATGTCGGGAACAGGTGAGGTGTTTCACCTCCTACCCCGACATCGCAACAAGCGCTTACTATTCAAGCAGTTAGCGCCGTATTGGCTAACGAAATTCGCCGACCATGCGGTCGCTTTAAAGCGCTACAGGAAACTAAGTAGAGGGGTTCCACAAGCTTTTCCACAGGGCGTCGGTGTGGAAGTGCGAGTGATTTGGCTGACCGCGGGACATTTTTGGCTGCTGCTATTGGTCGGCCGCGATACCGCCTTCGGCCAGCGTTTCAAAGCGGGTGGATTGTTTGATGAAAGCCAGGTTCACACGCCCGATCGGGCCGTTGCGCTGTTTGGCAATAATGATCTCTGCCCGTCCCTGCAAATCGGGATCATCCTGCTTATAGACTTCTTCGCGGAAAATAAACATCACGAGGTCCGCATCCTGCTCGATCGATCCGGACTCGCGCAGGTCGGCGAGCTGCGGGCGGTGATCGCCGCCCCGGCTTTCGGGAGCACGGCTTAACTGCGAAAGCGCGATCACGGGGACATGGAGTTCTTTAGCCAGCGCTTTCAATCCACGCGAAATCGCCGACACTTCCTGCGTGCGATTCTCATAGCGCTTGCCGCCGCCGGACATCAGCTGCAGATAATCGACGACGATCAGATCGAGCGAGCCGCACGACTGTTGCAGGCGCCGCGCCTTGGCGCGCATCTCGCTCAGGGAAACGCCCGGCGTGTCGTCGATGAAGATGCGAGAGCTCGCGAGCTCTTCCATGGCGCGCACCACTTTTTGCATATCATCGCGCCATAGCGACCCCGTCCTCATCTTGTGCGCATCCACGCGCGCGCGCGAACAGAGAAGGCGGAGCAGCAACGCTTCGCGGGACATTTCCAGCGAGAAGATCCCGACCACCTTCCCTTCCTCGATCGCCGCATTCTCGGCAATGTTCATTGCAAAGGCGGTTTTGCCCATTGACGGTCGCGCGGCAAGGATGACCAGGTCCGCCTTCTGCAATCCGCTCGTCATCTCATCCAGATCGTTGTAGTGCGTGGCCAGTCCCGTGATGCGTTGTCCGCGCTGCAGAAGTGCATCGACCGAACCAAACGAATCTTTGACGATCTCCTGCACGCCCAGGAATCCGCGTCCAATGCGCTTTTCGGAGAGCCCGAAAATCGCCGCCTCTACATCGTTGAGAACGTCTTCGGCAGGCTCGGACTGGTCGGCGGCTCGCGCTATGCCCGCATTGGCCACATGGATCAGCCCGCGCATCAGCGCCTTGTCGCGCACAATCTTGACGTAGTGCTCGATGCTGGGCCGGTCGGGCACGCCATCCAGCAACGACGAGACATAGGCCATGTCGCCGATGGCCTGCAATTCTTTATTCCGGGAAAGCTCCTCCACCAAGGTGACGATGTCGATCGGCCGCGACGATTCGGCCAGGTCGATCATGCGCGAGTAAATGCGTCGGTTCGAATCCAGCGAGAAATCTTCCGGCCGCAAATGCTCGGCCGCCTGGTTGTAGGCGAGGTTGTCGAGAAGAATCGCTCCCAGAATGGAGCGCTCGGCTTCCACATTCGCGGGAAGCATGCTGAGGTTGTAGTCCGTGGTCGCCAATTCCGTTGAGCCCTAGCCGCACATCCAATGAATTTTGCTGGAAGCGAACTGCACTATAGCCGTGATGTCAGTTGTGGATGAAAGTATTCACGGAGGAAAAGTAAGCAGCACGCCAATTTTTTCTGGCCGCTCACTTGCTCACAGTTTCATGAAAAAGATTATAGGCGAACAAAAGACGAAGCTCAATACAGCCACCAGCTACCAGCCATCAGCCAAAAACAAATGCGGCCCAGGCCAGCCACCTGGACCGCATTGGTTTGGCGCTCTGTTCTGTGACCCTTGTCCACGCACGAGGCATGGGGGAGTTCATCTCTCATGCGCTCCGAAAAGCGCCTGTTACGATGCACTCGGCAAATCGCCAGCAAAGCAAGCTTTGCAAGTCGAATTTGCAACACCACGGTGGCCGACGGCCAGTCCTGCCATGTGTGGAGGACTTGTGAGGAGGCCGCAACGCCCGGGCAACCAGGCGCGTGCCGAAGCACGCTCTTGGAGGAACCCTCCCAGCCATTCACCCTCGAGAATCGCTGGGCACCGCCGGCTCTGCCGCAATGCTTTGGCAGGGCACACAGAACATCTCGCTCGATGTCAGCACTTTGCGCTAGCCACGCGTTCGCATCAAGCAAAAACCCGAGCGCCTTTGTGCAGAAACTGTGGATGCCGGCGTTTCCTTGTGGAAGCTCGTGGAAAATCAGGACCATCCCTGTTCTAGATTTTGTCAGTGGAACGGCGGCCCACCCTGAGCGAAGCCGACGGGCCCTCGCTCCCGTCTTCTTCAAGCAGCCGCTGCCGGATAGCGATGCGTGATCTTAAGAAAAAATCCGTGCGCCCGATGCACGAATCCCGTGCGCGGGAAAAACATTAACGGGCATCCATCCACTACTCCTATCCCGTTCTGCTTGCAGAACGCAACTGCGTCAGCATTCACCGCGCCCGTACCGCCAGCCCGATAGAACCACATTTTCTTGATGCCCGTCTCTGCACAATCCTGCGCAACACGAAGCGTCTCATAAGCGGGCGTCATTACCAGCACACCTTCCACCGCCGGCCGGATTGCCTGCAGGCACTGAAAGCATTCCCGCCCATCGATTTCCGTCGCGATGCGGTTCACCGGAACCATGTCATACCCGCGATTGCACATCTCGTGAAACAGCTTGCGGCTGAAATCTTTGGGATCGCGCGACACGCCCACCATCGCAATGCGATGTAGGCCAAGAAAATCCTGAACGTCCTGAGTCGTTGTCATGGGGGAAACTCCTGATACTTCATGTGTTACCGCGAACGCCGGAAGTTTGCAGTGACTCGCATCACCGCCGCCGGGACATAGCGATAGCACGCTCGCGTGCTGCCGAACGCCGCCTTTTCGTAGTACCCTCTCACCTAATGCGCTTCCTCTGGTGCCTAACCATCTCTTTCACCGTCTTATTGCTGGCATTTTTCAATCCGCCTCCTGCGTGCTCCCAGTCGATCCTCATCACTCACGTCACCGTCATTAATCCGGGATCCGCGGAAGTTCTCGCCAACCGCTCAGTGCTGATTACGGGAACCAGGATCACTGCCGTGGCCGCGAGCGACGCCTTCCAGCCTCCCAAGGATGCACGCGTGATCGACGCCCACGGCCAGTACCTCATCCCCGGTCTCTGGGATATGCACGTGCACTCGGCGTTCGGCGACTGGTTCCCCGGCGGCCGCGAAGTCATCCTGCCCCTGTTCATCGCCAACGGCGTCACGGGCGTTCGCGACATGGGCGGCGACCTCCCCGTGCTCTTCGAGTGGCGCAAGCAAATTGCTGCGGGAGAGATCCCCGGGCCGCGCATGGTTGTTTCCGGCCCCATGCTGGACGGTTATCTTCCCAACGGAAAACTCCGCTTCCCAAGTTCGGTCCCCATCACCACGCCCGAGACTGCCGTGGCTGCCGTCGACTCGCTCAAAAGGCAGGGCGCCGACTTCATTAAAGTTCAATCCGTGATTTCGCACGACGCCTACCTCGCCGCCGCCGCGGAAGCTCACAGGCAGAACATCCCGATCGTCGGCCACGTCCCCGACAAGGTCCGCATCGCGGAAGCCATCGCTGCCGGCCAGAAAAGCATTGAGCACCTGATGGGGATCTTCGAAGGCTGCTCCACGGAAGAAGACAAATTCATCCGCGGCCAAGGCAATCTGAAATTGCTGCTGACCACTACGGACCAGTCCCGTTGCGACGCGATCATCCGCTCGCTCGCGCAGCATGAGGTCTGGCAGTGTCCCACGCTCGCCTGGCAGCGCGGCGGAACTTTCCTCGACCAGCTCGACTGGAAGCACCAGCCGCTCGACAAATACGTACCCGCTCCCTGGCGCGACGTCACCTGGCGACGCTTCGCCGACGAGATGATGCCCGATCTCAAGCGCGATCCGCTTTCCTTGCGTCAGGAATATTTCAAGCGCAACCTGAAGATGGTTGGCGCCATGCATCGGGCCGGAGTGCTCTTCCTCGCCGGTACCGACGCAGCCCCCGGCATCTACGTGATGCCCGGCTTCAGCCTGCACGACGAACTCGCCAACTTCGTCGAGGCCGGATTCTCCCCGATGGAATCCCTGCAAACCGCCACCAGCAATCCGGCGAAGTTTCTACATCAGGAAAATGAATTCGGAACCATCGCGCCAGGCAAAGCAGCGGACGTCGTACTGCTGACGGCCAACCCGTTGGACGACATCCACAACACCGGAAAAATCCGCGCCGTCATCGCCAACGGAAGGCTGTTCGATCGCAAAACTCTCGACGCCCTGCTCGCCCAGGTCGAACAAGCCGCCCAACAAGTGAAGTGAAATACCAGCGTGCCTCGTCGGTCCTTTGCCATCGTCACGTAAACCTTCAATCTTTTTTATTGGAATCTCGTCAGGGGTTACAGGATGTCAGTCCATGCCGTTTTGTGGAATGTCGTCCTGAGCGAAGCGAAGGACCCATGCATCGCTCCTCATCCTCCAAAGGCCGAGGCATTTTCTCGCGATTCGTCATTGCTGCGCAGAGCAGAACTCACTTCCGCTTTAGCGCCTCCAGTTCATCCATAGTCCGCGGCCAGTCCGACCCCAACAGCCGCGACAGACTTCGATCCGCAAGCACCTTCCTGCCTGTCTGACAGCGCGCACAGTAATTCGTCTCGTTGTCTGCATACCGGATCCGCAGAATCTTGTCTCCGCAACGCGGGCAGGGCTCGCCATATCGGCCGTGCACCGCCATCCCCTTGCGAAATGCCGTCACCTTCTCCGGGAACCCAACCCGCGCTTCTTCCCGCAGCCGGTTCACCCAGAACTGCAGCGTGTGCTGGGTCGCGTGATAAAGCCTTTCCCACTCTTCGGACGTCAACTTGTGAGTCAGCGTAATTGGCGATAGCTGCGCCGCGTGCAGAATTTCGTCAGAGTACGCGTTCCCAATTCCGCTCAGCAGACGCGGATCCGTGAGCGCCCGCTTCAGCGTGCGATTTTCCGCCGTGAGCGCCGTCCGAAACGCATCCAGATCACTCGCGAGCACATCAGTCCCGCCCGGATCCATCGAGCGCAGCCCCTGGTCGCCACTGACCACATACAGCGATGCGCGATGCTTCGTTCCCGCTTCGGTGAGCACCAGCGAGCCATGCGGAAAATCCAGCGCTGCCAGATTGCGCCGCCCATCCAGCTTCGCTCCGATCGGACGCCAGTGCAGCCGCCCTGCAATCATCAGGTGCAACACCAGCCATAAATCGCCCTCAATGCCGAAGGCAATCCGTTTGCCGATCCGTCGCAGTTCGCGCACCAACCGCCCCTCGAGGCTGGACACCGGAGGCTGCGCCGAGCGCAGCAGAAAGGGACTGGCAATCCGAACATGCTCAAGCCTCTGTCCCACCACTCGCGGCTCGAGCGCAGTCAGATAGGCGGCAATATCAGGCAATTCGGGCACATCACCAGCTTGCCCGTCTCGCCATCATTTCGCAACCACGCTGATCAAGAAAAGGACGAATCGCTGGTCGCCGTGAGCTACCGCCTCAAGTCTGTCATCCCGAGCGAAGTGAGGCGGCAGCCGAACGGAGTCGAGGGACCTTGCGCTTACGCCGCGGTCGTGTGCAGTTTGATTCTTCGGCCCCGAGCCGCTTCAAACCGCCCGTCCAGCAAGCGATTCCGCCCGCCATCGTTTGACACCCACTTCCCCGGAGCCTATACTCCCCATCCGCCAAAGAAAATTCTCCCGGAGATATCCCAATGTTGAAACGCGCGCCAGCCGTTCTGCTGATCGCTCTGTTCACTCTCGCGACCCTGACCTTTGCCGATGACCACATTCGTCAGCCCAAACTTACGCCGCAAAACAGCAACACGACGCAAGGCCTCATCGCAGTCAGTCCTGTGAACGAACGAGTCGTATGGGCCTCCGGACGCGGCGGCACTTTCGTCGTCACCACCAACGGCGGCCGCACTTGGCGGTCCGGAGTTGTCCCCGGCGCGGAAGCTCTCCAGTTCCGCGATGTCCAAGGCGTCAGCGATCGCGTCGCCTACCTGCAATCGATTGGCGACAATCCCACCGACTTCCGCATCTACAAGACCACCGACGGGGGCGCCACCTGGACCATGCAATTCCAGAATCAACTTGACGGAGCCTTTTACGATTGCTTCGCATTCTGGACTCCGCGGCGCGGGATCTCGCACAGCGACTCGGTCAACGGCGTCTTTCCCGACATCCGCACGCGCAATGGGCGCACTTGGGACAGCATCAGCGCCAACATGCCGCCGGCTCTTCCGGGCGAAGCTTCGTTCGCAGCCAGCGGCACCTGCGTTGCGACCGAAGGCCAGCGCAATGCCTGGATCGCCACCGGCGGATCCACTGCAGCACGAATTCTCGCGACCACCGACGGCGGCAACACCTGGAACGCTTATGACACCCCGCTGGTCAGCAACCCCAGCGCGGGCGCCTTCTCGGTCGCCTTCCGTGATGCCTATCACGGCATCGTGGGCGGCGGCGACCTCGATCCCGCCGATCCCAATAACGCCGGTACGGCAACCTCGCGCGACGGAGGCCGCACCTGGACCCTTACCAATCCCGCGCCCGTCACCGGAGCAATTTTCGGGCTGGCCTATGTCGACGGCGGACGCCACTCGCGCGACGATGACGACGATCGCGCGGTCGTGGTCACCGCCAACGCGGGCGGCGCGGCCTGGACGCCCAACGAGGGCAAAACCTGGTACCCGCTCAACGGCGTCACCGGCTTCTGGGCCGTAGCCTTTGCCAGCCCCCGCGCCGGCTGGCTGGTTGGTGTAAACGGCACAATCCTGAAGGTCCGCTTCTAGCACGCTGTTTGAGGCAAGTTACAAACCGTTCTCCGCATTCGGCAAGCAGAGGCCCACATCTCACTCTCTTCGCGATGTGGGCCTCTTCCTCTCAGCACAATCATTCCCCGGAAATCTCCAAGCCCTGCAATTCCGGTTGCTGACTCGCCCGCGAAACCCTGGCCCTGCGGTATTTGAGACGAAAAATTTACAATGCAGGGCTTTACCAAGCAGCCCCTACGAACCAGAATTACGGATCAGAATTACAAATCAAAATTTCGGAATCAGAATGCATGCGGCAGAATCTGCGAACCGTGAATCAGGGTTCACAAGCAGCGATAGTTATCCCGGGGATCACTTAACCGGTAAGCCCAGCCGCGAAGCGGCGGAATACAATAGCCCAGCGCGTAAGCGCTGGGTTGAAGCGGCGATTAAGCAAGCCCCGGAGGGGCGACATCTAACAACGTGGGCGTAAGCCCCCGAGCCCGCAAGACACAAGGCCTTTCATGACCAACTACCACCTCGCCCAAGTCAACATCGGCCGGATCAAAGCCCCGCTGGACGATCCCACCATAGCCGGCTTCATGAACCGCCTCGACGAACTGAACGCTCTCGCCGACCGAAGCCCCGGCTTCGTCTGGCGCCTGCAGACCGGCGAAGGCAACGCTACCTACTTCCGTCCCTACGATCACGACGATCGCATTCTGCTCAACATGTCGGTCTGGGAAAATATCGAAACGTTGAAACACTACGTCTACCGCACCATGCATGCCGAACTGCTGCGACAACGCCATGACTGGTTCGAGAAATTCGAGGGAACCTACACCGCATTGTGGTGGGTTCCGCAAGGCCATCGCCCCAGCATCGACGAGGCCAAGAAACGCATTGCTCACCTCGACGAGCATGGCCCCACCGAGTTCGCCTTCACGTTCAAATCAATTTTTCCGCCGAACGAAGAATTCCAGAAAGGAATCGATTGGTCCGCCTTTCAACCCTGTCCCGCTCTTTGAAGAGAGGCAGGCATAACGGTCTCCTGAGCGGATGCTTTCTCAGCGGCGTTTGCGGGTTTCCTCCGCGTCTCTGCGGTTAAAAGCTTTGTTTGCAGCGCAGCTTGGCCTAAGCCATCCTCGGCCCGTGAAAGTCTCGATCCGCAATAATCTGCCGCTGAGAAACCGGCTGCACGTGCCCATCCTTCGCGACCCACGACTCCTCCAACAACTCGTTCCCCTCCAAATCCACATACAGAGCCGTCACCCGAGGCCCGGCGAACGTAAGATTCACATGCCCATTCACGCCATATCCATGCGCTCCGCGACGGTCATCATAAAAACTCGGACGCGGCTCCCGCACCGGTGATCCCACATCCACCGGCATCCCTCCGTGTCCCACGCAACGCCCGTAGCTCTTCAAGTCTCCCGTCCCATTCAGGTCGTACCCCGCCAGCCGATGCTCATGTCCCCAGAACCACAGGACGTTCCGCCGTATTCCCGCATCCCACAATTGCTGGGCGGGCTTCGTGTACTGATCCTGAAAGCCCGAATAATTCTGATGATGCGATAAGAGAATCAACCCGCGCTGATCCTCTCCCGCCTTTACCACGTGTTTCAGCCACTCGATTAATTCGGGTGGCAACTCGCAATCCCCACCAATCCCGGGAATGCGATTGATCCACGGAATTCCCGAAAGGACCGGGACTCCAATCGAGTTGTAGCCGGTGTCGACCGCAATCATCCTCCAATACTCGTTTTGCAGACAAAAGAAGCTGGTCTGCTGGCCCGTCATGCCGCCCGGCGCACGCAATCCCAGCCTCGGCAGAAACACATCAAAGTATCCTCCGCCATTCGCATACATCTCGTGATTGCCGTTCAGCGCGAAACTCCCAGCCGACCCCACGGGCCAGGTCACCGGATCGTAATTGTTATTCGGATTCTTGATGCCCAGGCAATTCTCATTCACCGACAGCGGATCGCCCACGTAGTACACATCTCCCAGATGAATCGTGAAGTGCGGCTGAAAGCGCATTATCTGCCGCGCAACGCATTGGGCTTCGTTGGTTCCGGTCCCCCAATCACCAGCCATGCTGACCCGCACATCGCCGCCATGTGAGTCGCCGGCCAGGTCGTAGACCGCACTACAAGTCGAAGCCGAATAGGCAGGAAAGTAATGTTTCTTGTGAAACACGTACGCCAGGTAAGTCCGCGCCCAGTTCAACAGCGCCCTTGGATCAAACAAAGACTCTGGCGGATAGTTGGGTGGCGATGTGGCCTCCGCCGCCTGACGCAACTGCGAAAGCGCCGCCGACCGCGGCAACCCCTTCAGATCATGTAAATCACGCCGTTCTTGAACAGGCTGATCTTTCTGCGTGGGCATCCGGGAATTCTAAGCCAAGACCACACAACGAAATCTCCTTCCCGCCCGCTCTCTGTCAGATGTACGATTTCCCGCGTGTCCAGGAAAACTTCGGCCCTTCTCGTCCTCGCGATCGTCTCGATCGCCTCTGCCCAACAGCCCGCTCCCTGGACCGCGCAATGGATCACCGCCTCTAACTCGCCGCAGAAAGACGCCACAGTCCTCCACTTCCGAAAATCCATCCAACTCTCCGCGGCCCCTCAACATTTCTACGTCGACGTAACCGCCGACAACCAATTTCTCTTCCAGGTGAATGGCCGACGCGTGGGTATCGGTCCGAGCCACGGCGACCTCGCGCGCTGGCGCTATGAGACCTACGATCTCAGCTCGTTTCTTCACGAAGGCACCAATGTGCTCGCCGCAACCGTGTGGCACCTGGGCACCTATGCAGCAATCGCCCAGATGAGCGATCGCGTCGGCTTCCTGCTCCATGGGCACGGAGCCACCGAACAAATCGCCAACACGGATGAAACCTGGGAGGTTGAGGAAGAAAAAGGTGTCCGCCCATTGCCAGTGCAAGCGCATGGCTATTTTGCGGCCGACCCCGGCCTGCATCTCGATGGCGCCGCGTTCGATTGGGCCTGGGACAGCAACTCACAGCGTTCCTGGAGTAAGGCCGTTGCCCTCGGCCGTGGTTCCCTAAGGGAAGAGACCGACCCGCCCAACAATTGGCAACTCGTCCCCGATCCCCTTCCGCCCATGGAGATGCAACTGGTTCCTGCCGGAAGAGTCGTGCGGGCAGAAGGTATGGAGACGCCTGCGAATTTCCCGGAACAAGGCTTTATGGTTCCCGCCCACGCCCAAGCCACCATCCTGCTCGACAACTCGAAACTGACAACCGGATATCCCGCGCTCACCGCGAGCGGGCAGGGATCTCTCATCCGTCTGACCTACGCCGAAGCATTGTTCGACGCCGCCGGACAAAAAGGCAATCGCAACGAAATCACAGGCAAAAATATCCAGGGAGTGGTCGACGAGTTCGCGCCAACCGGCCCCGAGCCGCACGAATTCATGCCCTTCACCTGGCGAACCTGGCGATACCTGCAGCTGGACATCCAGGCCGCCGACCAACCCGTCCATATCGCAAGCTTGAAAACGTGGTTCACCGCCTATCCCTTCGTCGAGAAGGCGTCGTTCACCGCGGACGATTCGTCTCTTCGCTCGATCTGGGAAACCGGCTGGCGGACGGCGCGCCTGGACGCCCATGACACTTACATGGACACGCCGTACTGGGAGCGCCTGCAATACGTCGGCGACACCCGCATCCAGGCCCTGATCTCCTATACCGTCTCCGGCGACGACCGGCTCGCCCGCCAGGCGATTCAGGCTTTCAACGATTCACGCATTCCCGACGGACTGACGCAGAGCCGCTATCCATCTTCTCTCGTGCAGATGATTCCGACCTTCTCGCTCCTCTGGGTCGACATGGTCTACGACTTCTGGCTCTACCGCGGAGACCGGGACTTCGCTCGAGCCCAGCTCGCCGGTACGCGCGCCGTGCTGGCCTGGTATCGCGACCGCCAGCGACCCGATGGCTTGCTTGGCCGGCTGCCCTGGTGGCCCTTCGTGGATTGGGGCAAGGACTTCGAAGCCGGCATGCCTCCGCAGAACAACGATGGCGGCTCCTCCATTGTGACGCTGCAATTTATTGAGGCTCTTCGAAATGCGGCGACCGTCGAAACCGCGCTAGGCGACCCGCAACTGGCCAGGAGCTATCTCGATACAGCCGCGCAGGCTGCCAGGGCGGTGCAGGCGCTCTGCTGGAATGAAGAGTACGGACTCATTGCAGATGACCCGTCCCATCGCCACTACAGCCAGCACGCAAACATTCTCGCGATCTGGCTCGACGTCATTTCAAAAGAAAAACAAAAAGACGCGCTGCTCAAAATCCTGTCCACCAGCGATTCCTCTTTCCATGTCACCGCCAAGCTTCCTCCGATGACCGCCGCCACCTATTACTTCCGCTTCTACCTTGCGCGCGCCTTGGAACATGCGGGCCTGGGTGACCAATACCTGAAGCTGCTCGGTCCCTGGCGCGAAATGCTGTCGACGGGCTTAACCACCTGGGCCGAGTCCCCAGAGCCCACACGATCCGATTCTCACGCCTGGAGTTCTCATCCAAATTTCGATTTCCTGACGATAGTCGCGGGCATTCGCCCAGAAACTCCCGGCTTCAAAACCGTGATGATCGAGCCGCACCTCGGCGCACTCGAACAAGTCGAGGCTTCTCTGCCGACACCGAATGGAACAGTGGCTGTGAAATATCACGCCGAGCAGCGGGGTGTCGGCACCCAACTCACTCTGCCCCCTGGAATGTCAGGTCACCTGCTATGGAAGAACCAGGCAATCGAGCTCCATGAGGGCCGACAAACCCTGACTCTGCCGTAGCCCTTTTCTCACGTTGGGCTGGGTGCATTTCCTGTTGTCAAGTGGAGTGAGGCGCCAGCCGAACACAGTCGAATTCCCCCCTCCAATATCTCCCATAGTCCGGTTCGCACCCTGATGAATCACGCAACTTGCTTGTTTTAATAGGTTTACATTTAGCGCAAAAAACACTTGCGTATTTCATAGTGTTGTAGTTAACTACAACACTAGATAGAGAGGCGCTTCTAGAGCCAGCCGGCACAACCGGCGCCCGACCGAATCGAAGCCAAATCTTAAGGAGACCGCCAAATGAAAACCCTCCGTTTCCTGCTGCCGCTAGTTCTGCTCTCCACCGCAGTTCTCGCTCAGTCCGACGCCCAGCAGTCATTCACCAAGTTAAAAACGCTCGCAGGCTCATGGGAAGGCCGCGTGACCACGGTTCCTCCACATCCCGAGATCGAGGGCAAGCTGATGCACGTTTCCTTGCGTGTCACGTCCATGGGAAACGCACTCATGCACGAGATGACCGGCGCAGGTCGACCCGACGATCCGATCACCATGCTCTATCTCGACGGAGACCGCCTGATGCTCACTCATTACTGTGACGCAGGCAATCGCCCTCGCATGACCGGCAAGCTGGCTCCCGACGGTAAGAGCGTGGACTTCGAATTCCTCGACGTCGCGGGTAGCACGCAATACGGACACATGCACCACGCGACTTTCGCCTTGGCCGACGCCGACCATCACACCGAAGATTGGACCTTTATGGAAGGCGACAAGCCTGTCCACGCCCACTTTGAACTGCAGCGGACAAAGTAATAAGGAGAACGAACATGAAATCACGCATCGCAATTCTTGCTTTGTCCGCCGCGCTCGCGGGCACCGCTTTCGCATCGGACACCACGCTCCAGAATAATCCGCTGAGCGCATTCAATAAGGGCGTGTACGGCGGGGTGAAGAATATCCTGCTCCGTTCTGCTGAAAAAATGCCCGAGGAAAACTACAGCTTCAAGCCTACCGACGCTGTGCGCAGTTTCGGCCAGATCCTCGGACACGTAGCCGATGCACAGTACATGTTCTGTTCCATCGCTCTCGGGGAGAAAAATCCTGCCCTGAAAATCGAGCAGACCAAGACCTCGAAAGCCGACTTAATCGCCGCCCTCAAAGACGCCTTCGCCTATTGCGACAAGGCTTACGACGGCATGACCGACGTGTCCGCGACCCAGATGGTGACGCTCTTCGGAGGCGACACGCCGAAACTCGGAGTGCTCACCGTCAACAATGTCCATACCATCGAACACTATGGCAACCTCGTCACTTATCTGCGGATCAAGAACATCGTTCCCCCCACAAGCGAGCCGGGATTCATGGCGCAGCCCAAGAAATAGGAGTGTGCCAATGGGCTGCTCACCGGCCAGCCCATTGCGCGCCTCGCGTAAAGGAATCACTGGGAAACCCTGATGGATCTCGAGTGGAACGACAGTCAGCCGATTTATCGCCAGCTTCGCGATCGCGTCGTCGACATGATTCTCGACGGTGTGCTCAAAGACGGCGATCCGCTGCCCTCCGTACGCAACGTGGCCGCCGAATTCCGCGTCAATCCGCTCACCGTTCTGAAGAGCTACCAGGAACTCGTCGACCAGGAACTGGTCGAGAAGAGGCGGGGGCTGGGCATGTTCGTCAAAACCGGTGCGCGCGAGGTACTGCTGAAGGGCGAGCGCCAGAAGTTCCTGACCGAACAATGGCCGCGCATCCACGCAACCATAAAACGCCTCGGCCTGACGCCCGACGAATTGCTCAGCGCCGCCCCAACTCGCCCATCGACCAACGACACAGAGGAGAAATCCTGACTATGGCCTGCATCGAAGCACGCGGCCTCCGCAAGGCTTACGGCACAACGCTCGCCCTGGACGGCATCGACCTCCGCGTCGAAGAGGGCCGCATTCTCGGTCTCATCGGTCCCAACGGCGCCGGCAAGACCACCGCGCTCAACGCCATTCTCGGCCTCACCCCTTACCAGGGAGACCTCCGAGTGCTCGGCCGAAATCCCTGGACCGAACGCGATCAGCTCATGCGCGACGTCTCCTTCATTGCCGACGTCGCCGTCCTTCCCCGCTGGATCCGGGTATCCCAGGCCCTCGACTACGTCGCCGGAGTCCATCCGCACTTCGATCGCGCGAAGGCAGAGCGCTTCCTCGCCCGCACCACCGTCCGCCACAACAATAAGGTCCGGGAACTCTCCAAGGGAATGGTTGCCCAGCTGCACCTCGCCCTCATCATGGCCATCGACGCCCGATTGCTCGTGCTCGACGAGCCCACCCTCGGCCTCGACATCCTGTTTCGCAAGCAGTTCTACGACTCTTTGCTCAACGACTACTTCGATCGCACCCGCACCATCATCGTGACCACGCACCAGGTCGAAGAAATTCAGGACGTCCTCACCGACGTGATGTTCATCGACCGCGGCCGCATCGTGCTCAGTTGCAGCATGGAGGACGTTGAGTCGCGCTACGCGGAAGTGATGGTGCGACCCGAACAGTTGGCCGCCGCCCGCGCCCTCAAGCCGATTCACGAGCGTCAGGGGCTCGGGCGCAGCATCCTGCTGTTCGACCGCGCCGATCGTGCCCAGCTCGCCGCACTTGGCGAAGTGCGCACCCCAAGCATCGCCGACTTATTCGTAGCGGTGGTCGGCAATCAGTCCGCCGCCACCCAAGGATCCGCTCAATGAATACACCGTCCAATGCCATGAACAACGCCTCGCTCGACTCTCAGCGAATCGCGCCCGCCATCACGTCGGCGACTCGCCCCATGTACTGGTCGATCCGCCGCGAACTATGGGAGAACCGCTCCGTCTATATCGCGCCGCTGGCCGTCGGGGCCGTCGTGATCTTCGGCTTCGTAATCGCCACCATTGGCCGCGCCATGGCAACGGTCGACCCAGCCCGAAAAGCTGCCGTGATGTCCGAGCGCACCGGCTTTGCTGCGCTCCTGATCATGGCCATCGCCTTCGTCGTCGGCATCTTCTATTCGCTCGACGCGCTGCACGGCGAACGTCGCGATCGCAGCATCCTGTTCTGGAAGTCGCTCCCGGTTTCCGACCTGACCACCGTGCTCTCCAAGGCGAGTATTCCCCTCGTGCTTCTGCCCCTGATCACTATCGCCACCATCTTCGTCACACAACTGATCATGACCTTGTTGAGCACATTGTTTCTGCTGGGCAGCGGACTGGGTGCCGGCAACCAATGGACGTCGTTTCTCCAGACGTCGCTGGGGATGATCTACCACCTTGTGACCGTGCACGTGCTCTGGCACGCCCCGATTTACGCCTGGCTCTTGCTGGTTTCCGCCTGGGCGCGGCGCGCGGCTTTCCTCTGGGCCACTCTGCCTCTGGTCGCGATCGGCGTTTTGGAGAAGATCGCCTTCAATACCAATCACTTCGTCCACTGGCTGGGCTACCGCCTGGCTGGACCCGAATCGTTCGACCTGGCAGGGCCCACACGCATGTCGCATCACCTCATGTCAGCCGATCCGGCAACGTTCCTGAGCGCGCCAGGTTTGTGGATCGGCTTGCTGCTGGCCGCGCTGTTGCTGCTCGCAACCGTTCGGCTGCGCCGTTATCAAGGACCGATTTAGTCAAAGTACACGAGGCCCTTTGTTGGGTGGAATGATCGTTGGAGGTCGTGGGCAGCCAGCCCTGAACGAAGCCGAAGGATCCCGCCCAGTGTCCCGCGAGGCTAACGATTCTGAAAGTTCGACAAAGCCAGGAGTCTTTATGAGCACAGCCGTTCTGACCGAACAACTCGACCTGAGTTCCGTAGCCGACCGCGCCCTGAAAGCCGCCGTACGCTTCTGGTTCGCCGTGACCGTCATCGGTCAACTACTATTTGCGTTTGAAGTAGCTTCCTTCTATGGCCTGACGGCCCTGCGCGGCAATTGGGTTGCCTGGCGCAAATCCATCACCCACGGGATCGTCCCAGGCGATACCATGGGCAACTTCGCCATCGCCCTCCATATCATCTCGGCGGTCACAATCATCCTCGCCGGAATGTTTCAGCTGATCCCGCAGATCCGCGATCGCGCGCCCGCCCTTCATCGTTGGAACGGCCGGCTCTATGTCGTGACCGCTTTCACGGTCAGCCTCGCGGGCCTTTACATGATGTGGATTCGCGGCAGCGTTGGCGATCTTGCCCAGCACATCGGAGCCAGCCTGATGGCTGTCCTCATCATGCTCTGCGCAGTGATGGCCCTGCGCTACGCCCTGGCCCGCGACTTCAAAACCCATCGCCGCTGGGCCCTTCGCCTCTACCTGGTGGTGAGCGCGTCGTTGTTCATCCGCGCAGGCATCTTTCTCTCGCTTCTCCTCAACCATGGCCCCTTCGGTTTCGATCCGTCGACGTTCACGGGGCCATTCCTGACATTCATCACTTACGCCCAATACCTCGTGCCCTTGGCCGTTCTTGAATTCTATTTCTACACGCAGGATCGCGGCGGCGCATCCAGTCGTTTCGCAATGGCCACCGGCCTCTCCGTCCTGACCCTGGGACTGGCCGCCGGAATCTTCGCCGTCAGCATGGCGGTCTGGGCGCCCACCATCAAGCGCGCCTATGATGCGCGCAAATCTATCGCCGAAACTCTCTCGGCAACCATCGCATCGAGTGGCATCGACGAGGCCACGCGCCAGTATCGCGAATTCAAGGCCGCCCAACCCGCCGCTTACAATTTCGACGAAAGCGAACTCAACGCGTTAGGCTACCAACTTCTTCAAGCGAAGCAGTTGCAAGAGGCCATCCAGGTCTTCCAACTCAACATCGAAGCCTATCCGCACTCCAGCAATGTTTACGACAGCCTGGGCGAAGCCTACATGGACGCCGGCAACGAGCCTCAAGCCATCGCCAACTACCAGAAATCCCTCGACCTCAACCCCAAGAACCGCAACGCCGCAGAAATCCTGCGCAGACTGAAAACTCCCTAGCCGCGTAGGACACACATCAGCCGGGTCCCCGACGTTTCGCGCTTCGAAACTTGGGATTCCACGGCTTCCTGGATCTCGCGGACCTTGCTAGTTCCTATTCAGGATTCTTTGCGCTCTCCGCGCGTGCCGTCGCACCGTCAGCAATTTAAGGCTCATCTGGAGACATCTCATCCTCAGGTGTGGATGTTTCCTCTAACCCGAGTCCATCCACAGTCTTCATCCCCCGCAGCACCGTCAAGAGCGGCTGCAAGCGCCTCTCCGACTTAATCGTGGGAGATAAATTCGCGTAGTAACGCAGAATGTGCTGTTGAAGGTCAACAGGAATAGGCTCTCCAGGTTTCGAAACAATGCGCTCCAGCAGCCGCGCATAGGCCTGGTCCGCCCGTGGATAGTCCCGCAGCTTTACCCGGTCTCCAGTATCAAGGTCAATATTCGCGAGCGCGAGCCGCCGCTCCGTCCCCAGCCGCCGCAGCAGTCTCCGAAACTCGTCCACAGTATGGTTGACGCTTTGCAGGTACCATCCCTGGGTCTGCTGAGTCGGAATCTTGATTGCCAGGTCCGAAGCCGCCCCGATCTTCGGAACAAGAAAAACCACAATCGCCAAAAGATGGGCCTTGAATCCCGGTCCCGGATTTTTGTGATTCCATTTGCGCTCGAAATTCGCGCGCGCCACCTGGTCAATAAATTTCTGATAAGCCTCCTCGTCGGCAGGAACAGGAAAGTCATTGCCATGCAAGACCACTTCCGCCTCGGCAAAGGAAGGAATAAAACTGCGCACCGACGTGCGATAGCTCTTCAGCGCGGGACGCGCCCGCCCCAGCACCTCGTGGATGTTAAATCCGTACGTGTTCATGAAGGCCTGCGCCAGAAACCTCCGCGGCACCCGCAAACCGATAAATTTCAGATACGAGGGCGGCGCAAAATCCGCGTTCCTGAGTTCGTTCACATCAAACGCGAATTCTGTTCGAATGTGACCATGCGGGCTCTCATCGTACGTAACAATCGGCCCATACTTCCGATGCAACTTCGGAAACGCCAGCGAGGTCGCCGGATTGATCGCCTCCGAATGCCCGATGGAATCGCCCAGGTAGTGCGATAAAGCCCCAATGGCAAAGGCATACTCGTCCATGGTCTGCGCATTGCGAAACAACCAGGCCACAAAGTCGCCCGAGCGCACGTAGTGTGTAAGATCGCTAAAGAATTTCTTGCCAAAAGGGTAATACCCCATGTCCTGGATCGTGCAGCCGCCATACGCATAAGAATGCGCCACGCGCAGCTGCTCTTGGGTGGCCCCCGGAAATCGCGCCAGCAGTAAGGGCCTGATGGTATCGTTCCAAGCCAGGTCAATCAGTTCTTCATGCGTAAGAACGGAGTACGCGCCTGCATTGGATGTACACAGCCCCAGCGCCAGAACCAAAACCACCCCGCAACACGCCAATCTCCTCAACTCTCGTGCCAATGAATTGTTTCCTCGACCGAAAAGCGGTGGCAGTTCTGCCCGCGGTGCCACGCAATAACCCGAAATTGAGCGCACGCCCCCCCCGAATCTGAATCTCAGAGATAATACTCGACGTCCCGTGCATCAAGTTGGCCGCACCACCCATCGCCCGTCCAGTCCAAAGCGCCGTCGAGACATCCCACAGGTTGGGTACCCTCGTGGAAGCGCGCGCAAAGGCGGAGCAGGCCCGGTCGCGCCCCATGGCGCACGCCTATCCGGCGTCTTACTTTTTCATTAAGCGTTCATTCGAGTTGGATGCGGAAGCTATCGTTAAACTGGCCAGTCCATTGTAAAATGTCGGCCTCCCTCCCCCGGGGGACCAAGTGGTTGTAGACCCGGCCAAAACTCGGGACGTCATTCAATTCGCCACGGATGAGATTGAGCTCGACTTGCGCGCCTTCGAACTGCGCCGGGGCGGACGTGCACTCAAGCTGGAACGTCTGCCCATGGATGTTCTGATCTTTCTGATCGAACGCCGGGGCCAACTGGTCACCCGGGAACAGATTGCCGAGCACATCTGGGGTAAGGACACCCACCTCGATACCGATAACAGCATCAATGCCGCCATCCGCAAGATCAGACAGGTTTTGAACGATGAGCCTGAGGCGCCGCGCTTTATCCAGACGGTAACCGGGCGGGGCTATCGCTTCCTGGCGCCGGTGACCGAGCCAATCAGCAACGGACATAATCACAAGGAAGGCGCAACCACGGTCTCCGAACTAAGCGAACCCGGTACGTTGGGTAGGCCACAGCGGAACGACTCAGTGGTTTACCCGAAGCGACACCCACGCCTGTAGATTGTCGCCGGGCTGTTAATTGTCATCGCGGCGGTCGTGCTTCTGCTCTGGCGATCGAAGCCGCCACGCCGCATGCCGTTCTCGGCCGTGAAGTCTTACCGACTCACCAGCACAGGAAGGGTATCGAAGGCAGCGATTTCTCCCGACGGGCGCTACATTGCCCATACTGTGCTCCTGGCCGGACAGGAATCACTGCGCATCCGCCAGGCCAAGCTGCTGAATGACATCGAAATCGTGCCTCCACAAGCCATTCGCTATCTTGGGATTACCTTCTCGAAGGACAGTGAGGCGGTTTACTACGTGGCCCGCAACTCGGGAGACCAGCCCGGAGCGCTCTATCGGGTCGCGGTCATGGGCGGTGCGAGCGAACGGATCAAAGCGGGACTCGATTCGCCGGTTACGTTCTCGCCGGACGGCAAGCGCTACGCCTTCGTGCGCGAGTCAACGCACAAAAGCAGCCTGATTGTTGCCGAGCTCGACTCCGGAAATGAACAGACCGTCACATCAAGAACGCTCCCGGAGGTTCTGGACTATCCTGCCTGGTCGCCGGACGGAAAGCTGATCGCTGTCTCCGACTACAATTCGATCATTTCCAGCACTACCGGTAGTAACGCACATATTGTCGAGGTGCGTGTCGCCGACGGTACCGAGCGACTCTTATCGAAGCAGGCATGGGGCAATATCAAGAAAGTCGCATGGCTTCGGAATGGTCAAGGTCTGGTTTTGAGCGCGCGCGCACCGGTGGAAGGCGACCTACGGCACCTGTGGTACGTGGATTATCCGCAAGGCACTGCGCGGCAAATCACCGAAGGTTTGAACCTGCAAAACGAGGTGAGCCTCTCTGCCGACTTGCGGCAGATCGTCACGGTGCAGCAGAGCACGATTTCCAGCATCTGGCGAACCGATGGCCACGCCCAAAATCCGGAATTTATCGTGTCCGGGGAAAGCGGCTCATCGGGTCCAGTGTGGACTTTCGACGGCCGCATCGTGTTTGAAGAGGAATTGAACGGGCAGCGCAGCATCTGGAGTGTGGAGGTCGACGGAAAGAACCGCAAGCAATTGCTGGCGGAAGGAAACAGCTACGATCACTCCGCGGCAAGTCGCGCGGGCAAGTTAGCCTTCATCTCGGATCGGACCGGAGTGCGGCAGTGTGGACCATGGACATCGACGGTGGAAACCTGACCATGGCGGCAATGACCAGCGGAGAACCGGTAACCGATGGAACGGCTCCGCAAATCTCACCCGACGGAACCTGGATTGCCTTCACTTCGGTCGGTTCGGGCCATTGGACCGCGCTCTGGAAGGTGTCTTCCCGCGGCGGAAAGCCAGTTGAGTTGAACGATAAATTATGGGCGCGGCCAGCGATCTCGCGGGACGGCAAATGGATTGCCGGGTTCTACAACGACCGGAGGCTGAGCACGCAGACCTATCCGACCAGCATTGCGATTATTGCAAGCGAGGGTGGCAAACCCTCGAAAGTGATTCCGATTCCGGCCTCGGTCCTGCTTTCCGCCGGTATTCGATGGAGCGCCAATAATCGCGACTTGTTCTACATCAACCGCGGGCCCGAGGGAGATAACATCTGGGCGCAGCCCATCGACGGAAGCGCTGCTCATCCTGCGACCCACTTCCAGGGATTGGACCTGTTCACCTTCGACTGGTCTCCCGACGGCAAACAACTCGCCTTCAGCCGCGGAGTCAAGGCAAGCGATGTAATGCTGGTCGAAGACATCGGGGCGAACTAGATCGAGGAAACTGAACAGCCAGGTCGCGGCCTGAGCCTTCCGGTTCGCTAGCCCAATTCACGGGTTTGTGGATCGGCGAACTGTTCGCTTTGCGTTGGCGAGACGTTGATCTGGAGGAGAAGACGCTTCGTGTGAAACAGATTCTTCTTCGGCGGTGAACCGCGAAGTTTACTTGCACTCGATCCCAGCGGATGCTCGCACGGCCGTGCTGAAGGTTGGGGAAATATGGGGACAGGAAATTGAACTGCACCCCCGACGTGAGACAAAGAAACTAGGGACAGGGATTTGGTCTGCAAGGTTGTAAACCGGGGAGTGGGGGCGGGTTCCAGGTCTCCCCAAATCGAGGGGTGCAATCGGCCGCTACAGTACGGGCGCCCGCACAACTCGAGGGTGCAATTCAATCGCGCTCGTTGCGATTGAGTGGGGGTAGCGATGCTCCCGAGCGCTCAAGAATCTCCAAACAAAAAAGCCCCACTGTTTCGAGCGGGGCGTTTGCTTTCCTGACAGCTGAAAGCTGAGAGCTGACAGCTGATTCCTCGCGCGGTGTCAGGCGCGTTCCGCACCCGCGAATCTGCAACGTTCGAGCAGCGCGCGGAAGCGCGGCTCCGCCCGCAGGGGATCCCATTTGACATCGTTTACCAAAAAAGCGAGGTGCACGTCGCGCAGGCTTAAGCCGCGTTCGAGCCAATCGAACACCTCATCGTATTGACCCAGTCCGAGGGAGATCAGGGCGTGGGCGTAGGGCGGAACGTAGCGCTGTTGGCCAACCGCGTCCAGCATGGAGAGGACGTCGTGCGCTTCCTGTGGACGGCCCGTGCGCGCAAAGACGTAGCCCCGGAGTGCGATCGCTTTGCTGTTGCCTCCGGAGAGGCGCGCCGCCTCGTTGAGGGCTTCGACCGATCGTTGCGGCTCTCCCAGTTGCTCGTAGGCCTGACCCAGCTGCATATGGCCGATCCAGAACTCGGGATCAATCGCGATGGACCGCTTCGCGAATTGCAGGGCCGCAGTGTAGTCACGCGCCATAAAGGCGATCTGCGACGAAAGCGCATGGTGGCCGGCGAGCAAAGGGTCGAGTTCGCGCGCCCGGCCAATGGCCTGGGCGGCCTCGTGGTAGCGCCCCACGTGCGCAAGCACGATCCCGAGCAACCGGTGCGCCAGCGAATAGTGGGCATCGAGATCGATGGCGCGGCGGAATGCAGCCTCGGCGGCGGGCCACTCCCAATCCAGCCAGAATTTCAGAAAGCCTGACGAGGTCTGGCTCTCGGCGAGAGTCGGGGCGGCGGCGACCGCGTGGTTTGCAGCCTCGCGCGCCAGCGGCCACACCGTCAGGGGAGCGGCATCCCCGTTGATCGGGCTAGCCGTGTAGGTATCTGCCAGTCCCGACCAGGCCAGGGCATACTGCGGATCAAGTTTGGTGGCGCGGGCAAAACATTCGCTGGCGCGGCGCGCGGTGGCTACAGACAGCTGGTTCCAGAAATAGCGCCCCCGCAAATAGAGATCGTAGGCTTCCGCATTGCGGGTTTGGCGATGCGCGATTGCCGAGAGCCGTTCGGGAGAAAGCTGAAGGCGCACTTGCTCACCGATGGCCGCACTGATCTCGCGCTGAAATTCGAGCATGCTGCCCGGCCGGCTGTCGTACGACCTCGACCAGATCTGAACTTGATCGGAGACGCGGATCAGGTTCGATCTGATGCGGACGCGGTCGGCTTCCACCCGCATGGAACTCTCCACCGCGTACGCGGCTTCCAGTTCGCGGCCAATCTCGGCGACCGTCTTCCCTGCGTTCTTGTATGCCATCATCGTGGTGCGGCCAATGACGCTGATACGGTTGGCATCGATTTGGCCCACGGCGGCAATAACCTCTTCCGTCAGGCCATCCGCCAGATATTCACGCTCCGGGTCGGCGCTCAAATTGTGAAAGGGCAAAATCGCCACCGTCACGTCATCGGCGGCCAACCGGTCCAGACTGGTAAAGGCCTCAACGTTCGGGATGAAGTGATAGCCCCTGCCCGGCACAGTTGCGATGTAGCGATTCTCTCCGCGACTCTCCCCCAGGATCTTCCGCAGTGCCGAGATGCTCTGGCTGAGATTGTTTTCCTCGACCACCGTATCCGGCCAGACTGCGCGCATCAGATCGTCCTTGGCGACGACCTTGCCATGATGCCGCACCAGATGTACCAGCGTTTCGAAAACCCTTGGGGTCAGCGGAACGGGTTCGCCCCGCCGTAACAGCAGCCGTTTCCCCACTTCCAGCCGGAACTCGCCGAACTGGTAGATGTCAGGCTGCGCACTCATATTCGGGGGGACGGCTTTCAGAAGTCTTCAGATCTTTTCATGACGATTCTAAGGACTTTAGTTGCGAGTGGGAAGAGTATGGGGCCGCATGCCGGGGAAATGACCCGGCGCAAATTCGAGGGTGAGGAGTTAACCGCATGCGATCCAACATTTTCAAGGTGGTATTCGTATTGGTCTTGGCCGGGGGAGGTGTTCTGCTATCGGGGCGGAATGCGGCGGCGGAGCCGGGCGACGGGCCCAGGGAACTGGTAGGAACATGGCGAGTTCAGGTGACTTTGGTCGATTGCGGCTCCGGAACGCCGCTGGCCCCGCCCTTTTCGTCTCTTGTGACGTTCGCGGCCGGTGGCACGATGGCCGAGGACACAATGAATCCGGGATTCGGCGTGGGACAGCGCAGTGCTGGACAGGGAACCTGGAACTACCAGGGCCGGCACACTTACGGGGCAAAGAGCGTGGCCTACCTCAACTACACGACCCCCCCCAATCCCGCGACCCACAACCCTGGCTTCCACCTGGGAGAGCAGACCATCTCGCAGACCGTCAGGTTCAACAAAGACGCGGACACCTGGGACAGTACCGCGGCGATCGCCTTCATCGACGGAACCGATCCCAGCACCGCTCCCTACCGAACCGGCTGCGCGGTCGCCAGCGCGCAGCGCTTCTAGAACGCACCTGACACTCCAACCAAAAAAAGCCCCGCTCTCCCGAGCGGGGCCTTTGCTTTCCCTGACACCTGAAGCCCTAGTCCCTCACTCCATCCATAAACGCCCGCAGCTTCCGCGAGCGCGACGGATGCCTCAACTTCCGCAGCGCCTTTGCCTCGATCTGCCGGATACGTTCGCGCGTGACTGCGAACGACTGGCCGACCTCTTCGAGCGTGTGCTCGCTGCCGTCTTCGAGACCAAAGCGCATCTTGATGACCTTTTCCTCGCGCGGCGTCAGCGTGCGCAGCACCTGCGAAGTCTGGTCTTTCAAGTTCACGTTGATCACGGCTTCGGCCGGAGAGACCACGCCGCGGTCCTCGATGAAGTCGCCCAGGTGCGAATCTTCCTCTTCGCCGATCGGCGTTTCGAGGGAGATCGGTTCCTGCGCGATCTTAAGGACCTTGCGGACCTTGGCGACCGGGATGTCCATGCGCTTGGCGATTTCTTCCGACGTCGGTTCGCGTCCCAGTTCCTGCACCAGCTGTCGCGAAGTGCGGATCAGCTTGTTGATCGTTTCGATCATGTGCACCGGGATACGAATCGTACGCGCCTGGTCAGCAATGGCACGAGTGATCGCCTGCCGAATCCACCAGGTGGCGTAAGTCGAGAACTTGTAGCCACGGCGGTATTCGAACTTGTCCACGGCTTTCATCAGGCCGATGTTGCCTTCCTGAATCAGGTCGAGGAACTGCAGTCCGCGGTTGGTGTACTTCTTCGCGATCGAGACCACCAGTCGCAGGTTGGCTTCAATCAGCTCCCGCTTGGCGTGCTCGGCGTCCATGTCGCCCTGGATGATTTCGCGCTGTGTGCGCTTGAGCTCCAGGAACAACACGCCCGCTTCCTGCTCGAGCTTCTCCATCTCGGCGCGGATGGAGCGTGCCTGCCTGCGGTATTCTTTTTTCTGATCCTCGCTGCGCGTCGCGTCGGCTTTGCGCTCCAGGTTCTGTGCCTGGCGGTCGAGCGAACGCATGCCGTCGACGGTCTTGTTGACGCGCTCGATCAGCCGCTTGCGCTCGTTGTTGGTGAATCCGAGGTTGCGCACCGCCAGCGATACGCGAACGATGCCCCGCCCCAAAGCCATCCGGTATTTGCGATGATCCTTGGGACGCTTCTTCTGCGAAACCGCCGCGAACTTTTCCTGCAACTGCCCGGCCTTCTTGTAATGTTTGGCAAGCTCATCGATCTTGCCCGTGAATTCCTTCAGCCGGTTTTGCAGGATGTCGTCGGTGATCTCTTCTTCATCGAACGTCACCACTTCCTTGATCGAGCGCACGCCCTTCTTCAGGTCGTCGCCCATGGCCAGCAGTTCGTGAATCACAATCGGCGAGCGCGAAAGCGCCTTCAACACGCGCAACTGCCCCCGCTCAATGCGCTTGGCAATTTCGACTTCGCCTTCGCGCGTCAAGCAGAGGAACAGTCCCCATCTCCCGCAGATACATGCGGACGGGGTCGTTGGTTTTTTCCAGGGCGCCGGGGCTTAAGTCGAGTTCGACATCCTCGGCGCCTTCTTCAGCTTCCTCGAATTTTTTATCGAGTGCGGAGGAAGGCATTTTCGGGCCTTCGAGCACATCGATACCTTGCGTGCCGATAGTCGTCAGCAAATCGTCCAGGTCTTCGGGGCTGTGCACATCGTGCGGGATCAGGTCATTGACTTGATCGTAGGTCAGGTATCCCTTTTCTTTGCCTGTGTCGATCAGCTTTTTAATATCGTCGTACTTGTCGTCTAGAGCCAAGAAAGATTGTCCTCAAAGCGCCCCGTGGGGCGCGTGTTTCTTCTTCCAGTGGTGGGAACGTGGCACTGCGGGATTGTGCCGGAGGCACAAACTTTCAGATTATAGCAGACAGAATGGCCATCTGCCCATCCGTGAGTTTGGGTACATCCCTGGCTGTCGGTGCGCACATCTCCAACCCGGTTAGTCATTTAGATGCTTTTCTGGGGTGGTTTGGTCCAAGGTCTTTTTGGAGCCCTACTGATAACTTTGGCGAACTTTTCGCAGATCTCCGAGAAAGCAGGTCCTTCGCGTTGCTCAGGATGACAGAGCTGTTTGAGGGCTTGATGGAAGGGAGCCTGCCGAGGCGGTTGCACGGTCATCACGCGGGCCGCTGCCGCGGCTGCACATCGTCTCCCGCCAGGCCCGGATCCCGCAGCGCATGCTTAAGCCGGACTTTTTCCTGCAACAGCGCTTGCATCTCCACCGGATCTTTTCGCCCCGCAGACTCCAGTTGGCGCTGAACGTCGTCTAAACGACGCCGCAGATGAATGCGGCGCAGCGCGCGCACCGCACCCTCCAACCGCTCGGCCGTGAGTTCTTCCTCTTCTTTCAGCAGGATGCTGGCCAGCCGCCTGCGGTCGCCTTCGGAAAACGGCAACGCCATTACGTCGCCGACCTCGAGCGCGCCGCCGAGCAGCGTCTCGACCAGCGACTCGGTCGACAGTCCCTCATGCAGCCGCTCGCTCTCGATGGCAAACCGCGCTTGCCGCGCCGGATCGAATTCCTCCTCGGCCCCGTCCCGCGCCGACAGATGTTCCTGCCCCGCCTGCATCTCGTGCGCCGACGCGAGCGCGCGAATCAGAATCCGCTCCGCATCCGTGATCTGCGCTTCGACCGGAGCCTTCACCGCCGCCGCCGATCTCGTCGCCGCCACATGCTTCAATTCCTGCCGCAGCACGGCCGAATCAATCCCCAGCTTTTGCGCAATCTCGTGCGCCAATTCATCGCGCACGATGCGGCTCGGTACCCGCTGAATATGCGGCAGGAGATGATTGATCGCCTTCACCTTGCCTTCGGGCGTGCGCACTGGAAACTGCGTGCGCGCCCGATCGATCAGATAGTCAAAGTAACGCTGCGAATGCCGCAATGCCTCGGCATACGCGTCCTTGCCCTGCCGGCGAATAAAGAGGTCGGGATCGAATCCATGCTCCAGCCGCAGCACCTTGACCTGAAACTCCTCTTCAACAAGCAGCCCCAGGGTGCGATCGGTCGCCCGCGCCCCCGCCGTATCCGGATCGAAATTCACGACCACGTTCTTGCTGAATCGCCCCAGCAATTTCGACTGCAGCTCGGTGAACGCGGTCCCGGAGCTGGCGATCACGTTCTGAAATCCCGCCGCAAACACGGAGATGCAATCCATCTGCCCCTCGACCAGGATCGCGTAATCCAGCTTGCGGATGGCTTCCTTGGCATGGTCCAGATTGAAAAGCACACGCGACTTTGAGTAGATGGCCGTCTCCGGCGAGTTGAGATACTTCGGCCCCGCCTTCTCGTCGGTCGAAAGCGTGCGCCCGGTGAAGGCGATGATGCGACCCGCGTCGTTGGCGATCGGGAAGGTGATGCGGTTGCGGAATTTCGAGTAGAAGGCCGCGAGCTTGGGAGCTTCGAGCTGCGAGCTGCGAGCTGCTGGCGGAGTCAGGCTCTGGGCTCTGGGCTCTAGGCTCTGCGCTTTAGGGTCTAGGCTCTGGGCTTCGTTCTCCGGGCCTCGAGGTTCGCGCCGCTCGCTCGCAGCTCGCGGCTCGGAGGTCGAAGCTTCTTTCCATGAAAACAGCCCGCTCTCCCGCAGCAACTCCTCGTCGAACTCGCGGCGCAGAGCATCGCGCAGCAGAAATCCCGAGTCCGGCGCGTAGCCGATGCGAAAGCGCGCAATCGTCTCGTCGTCGAGCCCGCGCCCCGCCAGGTAAGCCCGCGCCGAAGCGCCCTCCGGCCGCTTCAGGTAATCCTGAAAAAACGCGCACGCCCGCTCGTGGACATCGAGCAGCGCCATGCGCAGTTTCGCTTCGCTTCGCTTCCTGCGGGCTCGAGAACTCGACCTTCGGCATGGCCACGCCCAGCTTCTGCGCGATCAGCCGCACGGCTTCCGGAAAGGTAATGTTCTCGACCTTCTGCACGAACGAGAACACGTCCCCCGAGACTCCGCATCCGAAGCAGTGAAAGAACTGCCGGGTAGCGTGCACCGAAAACGACGGCGTCTTCTCGTTGTGAAACGGACAAAGCCCCGAATAGTTTTGCGCCCCCGCCTTCTTCAGCTTGACGTAGTCGCCGACCACGCGAACGATGTCGGCCTGCTGCTTGAGGGCGTCTTTGAAGTCGGAAGCGGGCATCGGTGTCGGGATGAAGATTCTATTTTGGAGTACGGCGCAGAAGAAGGGAAATAGCCAATTGGCGGCTGGGGAAGTTCGGAAAAACTGTGGATAATTAAGGATAGAGGTGGAGGAGGTAGGAAAAACGTGGGTGGAGTGTAGGCCATCTCGACTCCGCCGGCACCCGGGTGGTGGAGCCCCGACTAGATCCGTTTCACCCAGATCCGGTCCGGATGATCCGGGTGAGAATCTTCCACGCAGGTTTCGAATGCAGGGATGTGAGCCGCCTGCTGCGTTACCGAAGGTGCGCCGCCGAACGCCCGAGAATATAGCCGATACGACACCTCGCAGGCGTGGCACCGGAACGTGTATCCCGGGGCAAAGCCTCCACTCACCAGATCCTCATACGCGGAACCTTCCACCACGCGAGCCGCAATCATTTCCTGCATTCCGCTCTCCGACCTCAGGAGGAGATTTTACCTGCCCGGGAATGGATAAGGTGACGGATCCGGTTGCCCATGCACCTGGATAATTACGGTTATGCTGTGAGGCGAAAGTCCACTTGCCGACCGGATGAACCGGGAAGTCTCCGCGATGCTAATATTCGAAACCGTCTTCGCCTAAGACAGGAAGGTCCCTTATGGCAAGCGCACCCATCTTGAAGGACAGGCGCGCGGCCCGCATCGCGCTGGTCGAACGGCATATTGGTCTTGAAAATTCACATGACCTCGAAGGCGTGCTTGCGACCTTCGGCGAGGAAGCGCGCTACGACGACGAACCATGGGCCGAGCACTACGAAGGCCACGACGGGGTGCGCGACTTCTACACGCAACTGATGAGCGCCCTGCCGGATCTGGAAATCGCGGTGCAGCGCCAGCACGTCACTGATGAGGCCATCGTGGTGGAAGTCATGATTCGCGGCACGCATCTCGGCGGATGGCGGGGACTTCCCGCCACCGGACACCGGGTGGAATTTCCCCTCTGTGGCGTGTACACGTTCGACGCGCAGGATCGTCTGGCCGGGGAAAAAATCTACTACGACCGAGGCACGGTTCTGAGGCAACTCGGCGTCTTCCACGAACCGCGCAGCGTGCTCGGACAAATCGCAATTCTGGCGACCCATCCCGCCACCATCGCGCGGGCGTTAGCGCGAAAGATTCTGCGCAGCTAGCACGGCGTTCCCACTCCCATCCATTCCTGGCACGTTAGTCACCACTTTCACTGGTTACTTCAGGCAGTCTGACGTGTAACGGACGGGCAATTGTGGCGCGATCGACATGCACGTACTGTGTGGCTAAGCAATATCGCCGCTTCAGTACGGAGGATTGATGAGCGTCACTCGGAAGTTTGCGCTATTCCTATTTGCAGTATGCCTGCTGGCCGGACAGGCATTCGCTAATACCGTCTCCCTGAAGTTTGTAAACGTCGGCCCAGGCAACGTGGCGCCCACCGGCTACTACGCGTATCCGTACAATTTCTCAATCAACGGCAGCAACACACTGACGCCCATGATGTGCGACGCCTTCAACAACCACATTACGTTTGGCGAGACCTGGAGCGCGAACGCGCACAGCCTTCTGCAAGGCGGCATGTTCGGTACAAGCGGCCAGGCAATTCTCGACTACAAAGCCGCTGGACTGATCTTCCTGGGCGTATTCAACGGAACCATCGATGCAGCGCTCGGAAACTCCGCAGTGTGGGAACTGTTCAGCGGACAGAACAACGGCAGCAGCGAAGCCGCTGTGCAGGCAATCATGGCCCAGTACCTCGGACTGGCCTCGACCACCCCGAACAGCGCGTTCAAAGGCTTGAAGGTTTACACCGCGATCGGCGCGCGGCCAGGATACGGACCGCAAGAGTTCATCGGCTACACGCCCTGCTCCGCAGTGCCTGAGCCGGGTACGCTGAGCCTGCTGGCCACCGGATTATTCGGCATGGCCGGATTGGTACGCCGAAAGCTGCGCGCGTAGTCAGTCGCTCGCCGTCGCTCGTTTCACACCGTTCGGTCCGTGAATGAAGTTTCCGACGAACGATGGGGCTCGCGCTCGAGGCGAGCCTTTTTCTTGAGGCCCACTTTTTCAGACGGTTGTTTTCTTTCCAGCTTTGATTCCCTAAGGCGGTCCCGTAATTCGCGCCCCGACTATTCGCAATTTCTTCTCCTTCTATTCGCTCGTGCGTAGAGACTTGGGGATTTCTAGGGCGGTTGCTGTATTCCGGCGGGCGGCACCGGCGCGGTAGGCTCACTGCTGCAATAAGAATCCAAGGGTACGGCGTACGCAATGTTCATCAAGAAGTGGAGAAGACTGTGAGAAACATCCACGATGTGTTGAAGGAGAAGGAAACAGAATGCGCCCGGTTGCGCCACGAGATCGAAGCCCTCCGAATCGTGATCCCGCTCATGGACGAGAAAGCTTCGATCGATCGAACCCCGCTAATTGATGAGCGCAAAGCCGAGCGGGCATCCGTGCTGAATGAGCGGAGCGAACAAATGGAACCCTCGATGCAGGCCTCTGACGAACGCGAAGCGCGCAAGGCCGAAGCGGCCACCGAGATCGATGTCGACCGGAAGGGTCCGCTGTCGGCAAGCCTCAACGAAACCAGTTGGTGGAAGCGGCAGAGTCGCTGATAGCGCCGTTCACACCCGTAGTTCCACGACCGTGGCGCCGCCTCCACCTTCGTTTTGCGGAGGCTCGGTAACGGACGCGACGTGCGGGTGTTTCTGCAGGAACTGGCGAAGCGCCTTGCGCAGGATTCCCATACCACTGCCGTGAACCACGCGGATACGCGCGAGGCCGGCGAGGAAGGCGCGGTCGACGAACTTCTCGACCTCCGTCGTGGCTTCGTCGACGGTGCGCCCGATCACGTTGATTTCAGACGGAACATTCGACTCGGGGTTGCCGAGCGAAACGGAGATCCCCCGGGCGCGGGCGGCCGCGACCGGCGAGTCCGCGGCGCGGGCGATCACCTCGGCGATGTCATCGCGCGCAATCTTCATCTTCATGGCGCCGATTTCCACTTCAAAATGATTTTCGTCGATGCGCCGGGTCACGGTGCCGGCGCGTCCGAATGACTTCAACTTCACGGTATCGCCTTGCGAGACGTGCTTGACCAGAGCCGGCTGCGCATGCGGATCACCTTGATCGGCGCCGGTTGCGTGGGCGACCACGGTGGAATCGAACTGCTCGCGAAATTCGCGGCGCAGTTTGGCAATGCGGCGCTCGGCGTCTTTGGATAATTTCTGTGCGGCGGCGCGATCCTGGATGGCAGTGACGGTCTCGCGGGCGTGATACTCGAAATCCCTGAACAAAGCTTCCAGCTTCTTCTCCATCTCGCGGACCTTACCCTGTTGCTCCTTCTTTCCTTCGGCGGCGAGGTTCGCCTTCTCCTTTTCCAGATCCTCTTGGCGAGCGCGCAGGCGGAGGCGGTCGGCTTCAGCCTCACGCAGCTCGAGGTGCAAGCGATCAAGGAATTTCGCAACATCCTGCGTTTGCGTCCCGATGCGACTTCGGGCTGATTCGATGATTTCCGGATTCAGTCCGAGGCGCTGGGCGATGTTGATGCCCGCCGACGCGCCCGGCACTCCCACCCGCAGTTCGTAGGTGGGTCGCAGAGTAGCCTCATCGAAACCGACGGCCGCGTTCAGCACGCCGGGTGTGTTGACGCCGTACACCTTGAGCGAGGTGTGATGGGTCGAGATGATCGTGATCGAACCGATGCGGCGGAAATGGTCGGCGATGGCAACGGCGAGGGCTGCACCTTCCTCGGGATCGGTTGCGGAACCGAGTTCGTCGAGGAGGACCAGCGACCGCGGAGTAGCGGTGCGCGAGATGAAATCGATATTCGTGACGTGGGCGGAGAACGTGGATAGGTTCTGCTCGATGGATTGATAATCGCCAATGTCGGCAAGCACGGCATCGAAGATGGGAAACTCGGCCCGGTCTGCGGGAACAGGGACGCCCGATTGCGCCATCAGCGCGAGCAGGCCGACCGTTTTAAGCGCGACGGTTTTCCCGCCGGTGTTGGGGCCGGTGATGACGAGTTCGCGGCGGTCGCCTTCGAGTTCAATCGAGATGGGAACCACGCTTCCGCCTTTTGATTTCAAATTGCGCTCGAGCAGCGGATGGCGGGCGTTGTGCACGATCAGCGGGGACTGGCGTCGGTCGCCACGTGGTTCTTGCTGCTCCCCTCGTCGTTCTTGCCCGGACTCTGTAGCGCCTGATGCACTGCCAGTCAAAGTTACCGGCACGCAGAAGTAATCCTGGGCGAAGCGGGCTTTTGCGAATTGCAGTTCCAGCTCGGCCAAGGCTTCCACCGCACTGCGAATCGCTTCCGCGCTCTCTCCGATGCGGCGCGTCATCTCCAGCAGAATGCGATGAATTTCCGCCTGCTCCTCATCCAGCAGCCGGACCAGGTCGTTGTTCTGCTCGATGGTCTCGATGGGTTCGACGAATACGGTTTGCCCACTGGAGCTCGAACCATGCACAACCCCGGGAACTCTGCGTTTCTGCTCGATCTTCACGGGAATGACGAAGCGCTCGCCGCGAATGGTGACGAGTTCGTCCTGCACGGTGCCGCCTTCGGCCAGGCGGCGAAGGTAGCCGCGCAAGGAATCCTGAATGGTCCGCTTCTGCTTGTCGATCTCGCGGCGGATGCGAGCCAGTTCGGGCGAGGCGCGGTCTTCGAGCGTCCCATCCGGCTGGATCTTGTTGCGGAACGCGCGCAGAAATTCGTTGAAGTCGGCGACGCCGGCAGAGATGTGCGAGACCGCTGTCCACTCTTTCATCGCAGCCGGCGGACTCAGCACGATCTGGCGCCACTCGGAAGCGCGGTCCACGACCAGAATGACGTCGCGGATTTCGGTCGTCTCGAGCGCGGCTCCGGCAATGCGGGCTTTATCCAGCGACTCGCTGATGTCGAGCAGGCCGGAAAATTCGAACCGCCCACCCACACGGCGGAATTCACGGATTTCGCTGGTCAGTTGCTGCTGCTGTTCGATCCAGGAACGATCTTGCGAAGGCGCCAGCCGGGCGATCCGATCTCCGCCCAACGGTGACGACACGTAGCCGCGCAGCAGGTCGCGGAGTGATTCAAACTCGAGGACGCGGGCGCTGGTATGGGCCAGGGACATGACGGTAACCAAATTATGCTACAGGAAGCGGATTTAGCGCGCGGAGTGCAGAGTCCCCGTCGACAGCTCCGGGCAGGCTTTCTGTCACGATGAAAACTTGATTTGGAGAGTAGAGAGAATCAACTACCGGCTTCCACCGCGGCAGCAGCCTGGGCCGCAACTGGGAAGCGCAGCGTGAAGAGAGCCCCACCATCGGGTTTATTCCGGCAACTGATGTGGCCGCTGTGGTCCTGCACAACTCCATAAGAGGCGCTTAAGCCCAGGCCGGTGCCCTTGCCGACGGGCTTAGTGGTATAGAAGGGATCGAACACACGTGCGGCGTCGGCCATGCCCGGGCCGGAATCGGAAAATTCGATAACGATCTCGCGGCCGATATGACGGGCCGTCACCAGCAGCGCGCCACCACCCACATCGCTCAACGCGTCAATCGCATTCTCGGTCAGGTGAAGAAAAGTCTGCAAAAGCTGATTGGCGTTTCCCCAGATGCGCGGCAGGGTCGGTTCCACTACCGAGTCGACTCGAATATTCTTACCCCGAATCTGCACATCGTTCATTTGCAATGCGCGCTGCACCAGTCCGCCTACATCGATCAGGATCTTCTCGGATGGATTCTGCTGCGAGAAGCTGAGCAAGTCGGCCACCAGGTCGCGCGTGCGCCGCGCCTGCTGCCCAATCTTGTGTGCCATGGAGGCCTGTTCGCCCTTCAGGGTCGATTGCGACGCAAGCAGTTCGGAGTATCCCAGGATAGCGGCCAGGGGATTATTGATTTCGTGCGCGGCTCCCGCCACCAGCTGGCCTAGAGATGCCAGTTTTTCTTTCTGCACCAGGTGACTCTGCAGGCGTTGCAGGTTCTCGTAACTCTGCCGCGATTCATCGAGCAAACGGATCAGCTGGCGGTCGAGAAGAATCTGCTTCAGAAAGACGAATCCTCCGAGCACGGTGGTGGCTGCCATGGTCGCCAGCAACCGAAAATTGCGAAGGTCTGCCGGCGTGTCCTTGGCCAACAATGCCCACAGCCCCAACAATGGCAACGACAGAATGGCGATCATGGCCAGACGGGGCGCGACGTTCGCCCAGTTGCCGGGCGGCTTGGTATCGGGTTGCACTGCGAGATCGGCGTGCCGGGCTGAGATCGCCGTCCAGGTGATCCAGCCGATGGAAATCAGGAGCAGCAGGTCATAAATGCCGCCGCTGTAGTACTGGCCGCGGGCGATGGCAGCATTGATGGTTTCCGATCCAAGCGTATACAGCGCTGCTCCCACGAACAGGTTCCAGTAGAGCTTGCGCCACGCGCCCTGGGTGGAAGTTGCCACCATTCCTAATACAAAAACCAGAACCAGGTTTTCGAGCAGGTACAGCAGGTCGTAATTGCGGCTGTACACCGGAACATTGAGGTTCACGTACTGGTCGGGGAAGACGATGAATGCATACAGGAAGATCCACCACACCAGCACCATGAGGAAGTTGATCACGTCGAGAACCGTTTTGCGGTCGCTGCGCGGACGATGGGGAAGCAGCGCCACTGCCGTGATGAACGTGACGATGTGCAAAAACAGGATCACATCGCCGATGCATGGTTCGGGCAAATCCTTCCGCAGAATGATTTCGTAATAGGCCCAGATGGCGCTGTTGATCGTCCAGAAAATGCAGCCCAGGCCCAACAGCATCCAGAAGACTCGCGCCCGCGGTTGCGTGATGGCATTCCAGCAGAACGCCGCGGAAGCGGCTAGCAGCATGACCACGGCCAGCACGTCCCCAAAAGCCGTGAGGGCGAGCCCGCGCGGCATGAACCACTCGGTGGCGGCCACGGCCAGGGTGAAGGCAGCAATGCCCGCGAATCCGGCTTTTTGCGCAGAGGACATGCGTCCTACTAGTCTATTGGTTTCGCGTGCTTCTTCTAAAGATTACAGAGGAGGATATGTGAGTTACGGAAGTGCCTTTCCTGCATTGCCGACCCGACGGCACAAGGTTCTCCCACGCCTAGGCCCCTCGGGTTGAAGCAAATCTAACGGAATCGATAATCCCCCAGTCGGTGACCGCCGTCACACAGGCAGGTGACCATCCGGATGCGCCTCGATTGTTGATTTTGCGGGATGGCTGGACCCTGCGCTTTGCTAGAATCGAGGCATGGCGTTTCCCGTGACGCGTCTCCGCCGCCTGCGCAAGACCGAACCGCTGCGCTCCATGGTTCGTGAGACGCGCCTCAGTCCTGAAAACTTCGTCTACCCCTTGTTCGTCTGCCCTGGAACCGGCGTCCGCAAGGAAGTCCGTTCCATGCCCGGTGTCTTCAATCTTTCGGTTGACGAGGCCCTCAAAGAAGTGCGGGAAGCGCGCTCGCTGGGCGTTTTGTCGGTGATTTTGTTTGGATTGCCCGAGAAGAAAGACGAAGTCGCCACTGGCGCGTGGGCCAACGACGGGATCGTGCAACAGGCCGCGCGCGCCATCAAACGCGAAGTTCCGGATGCCATCCTGATAGGGGACGTCTGCCTGTGCGAGTACATGTCGCACGGACATTGCGGAATCGTGAAGGCGGCTCCGCAGTCCCTCGGCGCGGCGGTGGCGGCGCCTCCGGCGGCCACTACCGAATACGAGATCGTGAACGATGCCACCCTGGAATTGCTGGCGCGGACCTCGGTTTCGCTGGCGCAGGCGGGCATCGACATCATCGCGCCTTCCGACATGATGGATGGCCGCGTGGGCGCCATTCGCAAAGGACTGGATCAGGCAGGCCTCAGCAACACTCCTATCCTTTCTTATGCGGCGAAATTCGCATCGGGATTTTACGGGCCTTTCCGCGAGGCAGCCGATTCTGCCCCGGCATTCGGGGATCGCCGCTCTTACCAGATGGACGGGGCCAACATCCGCGAGGCGATGCGCGAGATTGAACTCGACCTCGAAGAAGGCGCCGACATGATCATGGTGAAGCCAGCCATGCCGTACTTGGACGTGATCGCGGCTGCGCGTGAGCGATTCGACGTGCCACTGGCCGCCTACCAGGTGTCCGGCGAATACGCGATGATCGAAGCCGCCGCACGCAACAACTGGATTGATCGCGAGCGCGTCATGATGGAGTCGCTGGTTTCGATACGGCGCGCGGGCGCAAGCATCATTCTCACCTACTACGCGAAGGACGCGGCCCGCCTTTTGGGATAGATTTTCTCCCTCAAATCAAGAGCCTATTCACCACAGAGTCGCAGAGGAAGACAAGACGTAAAGACCACACGACGTTTTGACCTCGGACGCTTCAGTCCGCAAGAAACACAGAATGACTTTTCAAGGGTTCTCTGTGTCCCTGCGCCTCTGTGGTGAAAACGCGACTCCCATCTGCGTGCCCGGTCGCGAATCCCTTCTCCTGTCGTAGAATCAGCTATTGATCTCGGTCCTCCAACTCGGCACCATCGACTACACTACCGGCCTTCGCCTGCAGCAGAAGCTCGCCGATCTGCGCAAAAATGGACTCATCGGCGACGTGCTCCTGCTGCTTGAGCACACTCCGGTCATCACTCTCGGCCGAAACGCAAACCGGGCGAACGTCATCGCAAGCGACGAGGCGCTGTCCCAGCGAGGTGTGGAACTCTTCGACTGCGATCGCGGCGGCGATGTTACGTTTCACGGACCGGGCCAACTGGTCGGCTATCCAATCTTCGACCTGCGCGGGTTTCCTGCCGAAAGCGCACATCGCAAGACGCTGGGCGCCATCGAATACGTGCGGCGCCTGGAAGAAGTTTTGATCCGCAGCTGCGCCGACTACAGAATTCCCGCCGAACGCGTGAAGGGGCTAACAGGAGCATGGACTTTGTCCGACACTGGCGTTGACGGTGGGGCGGCGGGCGTCTCCGGCCGCAAGGAAGGTGAGAATGATCGCAACACTAAGGAGCAAGCCAAGATCGCCGCAATCGGTGTTCACATCTCACGCGGCGTGACCTCGCACGGTTTCGCTCTCAACGTAAACACGGATCTCAGTTTCTTCGACCTGATCGTTCCCTGCGGAATCACCGACAAGGCTGTGACCTCCATGCAGAAGGAACTTGGCAAGTCCGTCGCGCTCCAGGAGGTCGCGCATTCCGTCGCCCGCAACTTTGGAAGCGTGTTTGGCAGCCAGGTGTTGTGGCTGGAGACGCTGGACGCATTGCTCGCCCAACCCACTGACCTTCCCGCTCGCCCACCGCAAGAACTTCGCAAGCTACATAAAGAAGATGACATTCATTGGGCGTGACGGGTTGGTCAAAGTCGGGCAAACGGTTTAGCATTCCCTTTCGCAGTCACCCATCCGACGGTCATGGCCAAGAAGACGAAGCCTAAAGCATCGCGCTCCCAATCGAGTCACAAGCGCGATTCCCTCTCCACGAAAGCGCCGGCTTCGTCGCAACGAACCTACACCATTCTGGACTACCGCCTGGAGAAACCGCGCTTTGCACTCCGCCAGGTCCGCGACGGCGACGCGGTGCGGTACCAAGTGTCCGGCACCCTGAATGCGCCGGTTCCGCCGATTCGCGAATCGAAATATCTCAGCAAGCAGCAGGCGATCGACATCTATCGCTGGATGCTGCTGAACCGCAAGATGGAAGCGGCACTCGAAAATCTTTACAAGCAGGGCAAGGTTGTTGGCGGCGTGTACTTCGGGCTCGGGCAGGAAGCCTGCTCCTGCGCGTCGGCGTACGCTCTGAAGCCAGATGAGTGGCTGGGCCCGATGATCCGCAATCAGGGCTCCTTGCTGGTACGCGGATTTTCTCCGCGCGACATCATGATGCAGTACATGGCGAAGGCCGGCTCGCCCACGAAAGGCCGCGACGCGTCGTCACATTTCGGGGACATTGAAAATCGAAATGTGGTTTCCCCGATCTCAACACTCGGAGACCTGATCCCGGTGCTGGCGGGAGTCGCGCTCGGCGCCCGCATGCAGGGGAAAAGCATCGCTGTGATGACCTACATCGGCGATGGCGGCCAGTCCACCGGCGTCACCTACGAAGGCCTGAACTTCGCCGCCGTTCAGGATCTCGGGCTGGTGCTGCTTGTCGAGAACAATCTGTGGGGATACTCCACGCCCGCGGACATGCAGTTCCGCGTCGAAGATCTCGCCGAGCGCGCGATTGCTTATGGAATTCCCGGCGTGATCGTCGACGGCACCGACGCCTGCCAGGTTTACGACGCAGCCCACGAAGCTTGCGAACGCGCCCGCCGCGGCGAAGGCCCCACGCTGATCGAAGCCAAGATGATGCGCATGAAAGGCCACGCCATTCATGACGCGGCCGAGTACGTTCCCAAGCCGCTCTTCGAATACTGGAAAAAGCGAGACCCGATCGCGCGCTTTGAAAACTATCTGGTGAACGTGAAGAAGTGGATGACGCGAGCCGAGCATGAGAAGTTGCTCGCCGAAGTAGACGCGCAACTCGAAGCTGATCGTGACTTCGCCGTAGCTTCGCCTATGCCGGAACCGGAAAGCGCCGTCGGACGACCTTATTGCGATCCCGAATGCCACCAGATCAAGCCGAAGTACGCGACCCCAAAAGTGAAGATGGGCAAGGCATCCACCTCCAGAAGTCCCGATAAGGCTGTGCACCTGAAGTAGCTCGTCCATAATTCCGACACTTCAAATCGCACGGCCGACCTCTCTCAATAGCCCGTCACTGACCGTTCGTCGCGTGATTGCGGTCACAAGAACCCCCGCGGGCTCCCACCTATCCTTTTAGAGTCTGTGACCTTAACACCTGTCATCCCGAGCGAAGTGAGGCGCCAGCCGAACGTAGTCGAGGGACCTTGTGTTTCCCGGAGGCAAGAAGATGTATCGCGAGCGTCACTACTACGTCTATATCATGCAGAGCGCATCCCGCAGAGCTCTCTACATCGGTATGACAAACAACCTCCATAAGCGAGTCTGGCAACACAAAAACCACGCGTTTGAAGGCTTCACCGACGACTACAACGCGGTCCGTCTCGTGTTCTGGGAAAGCTTCGATGACGTGCGCAACGCGATCGATCGCGAGAAGAAGCTGAAGAACTGGCGCCGCGAGAAGAAGCTTTGGTTGATCGCCAGATTCAATCCCGGCTGGAAAGACCTCGCCGCCGACTGGTATCCAACGCAAAGTCCCTCGACTTCGCTCGGGATGACAAAGTAGTGGGGGTCCAGTCTTTTCCGCCATCCTCCAATGCCTGTCATCCCGAGCGAAGTGAGGCGCCAGCCGAACGAAGTCGAGGGGACCTTGTGTTTCGGCTGAGGCGCGCACCTGGGCGACGCTTAACGTAGATCAAGCCCCAGCACGAAACTGTATCGCTGGCACCATGAAGAACTGCGTGCCGCGATCGAGTCGCAGGAAATATTCAGCCCTGCGTGATGTCCCTACGGGTCGTCCTCTCCCGCCGATCAAACGCAAGGTCCCTCGACTTCGCTCGGGATGACAAAGTAGAAGAGGTCGGATAATCTCGAAGCCGCAGGGATTATTGCAAGCCATCAACCGACCATGCCCACCCTCACCTATCTCGAAGCCATCCGCCAGGGAATCTGGGAAGAAATGGAACGCGACCCCGCCGTCTTCTGCATTGGCGAGGACATCGGCGTCTACGGGGGCGCGTTCAAAGTCACCGACGGCTTCATCGACCGCTTCGGCCCGGAGCGCGTTATTGACACCCCGATCGCGGAGTCAGCCATCGTGGGCGCGGCTTTTGGCGCGGCCCTTACCGGCATGCGTCCGGTAGCCGAATTCCAGTTCATGGACTTCATCGGCTGCGCGTTCAACCAGATCACCAACATGGTCGCCAAAGCCCACTACCGCTGGGGTGCGCCCGCGCCCTTGGTCATCCGCGGTCCGAGCGGCGGCAACGTCCACGGTGGCCCGTTCCACTCGCAGAATCCCGAAATGTACTTCGTGCACACGCCGGGCCTGAAGGTGGTCTGCCCGGCCACAGCCTACGATGCCAAGGGCCTGATCAAGGCCTCCATCCGCGATAACAACCCCGTCATCTTCTTCGAGCACAAATATCTCTACCGGCGCATTAAAGAAAATGTCCCCGCGGACGACTACCTGGTGCCCCTGGGCAAGGCCCGCCTCGCGCGCCAAGGCCGCAATCTCAGCATCATTACTTATGCCGCCATGGTGCACGTCGCCCTTGAGGCCGCCGATCAACTCAGCAAGGAAGGGATCGAACTTGAGGTCCTCGACCTACGCACGCTCAGCCCGCTCGACCGCGAGGCCATCGGCGAAACCGTGCGCCGCACCAACAAGGTCATGATCGTGCACGAAGATGTGCGCACCGGCGGCATCGCGGGAGAAATCGCCGCCATCATCAATGAAGAAGCGTTCGACCACCTCGACGGCCCTGTTGTCCGCCTCACCGCGCTCGATACCCCGGTGCCCTTCTCGCCTCCGCAGGAGGAATATTTTCTGCCCAAAGTCAGTGACGTGATCCGCGAAGCGCGCAAACTCCTCGCCTACTGACGAGGCGGAATTTCCCACGCGAATGCATCAGCAATCTTGTCGTCCCGAACAATCGATTGCCCATGGCAGAAGGCTTGGCCGTCCCCGAATGGAGGATCGAACGCGCTGCCGCCGGGTGCACACCGGTCGCCTCCCCCTATAAACTACTGTCGCCTGATCGGACTTCGTAGGGCCCATGCTCTTCGCGGATATGCCGGTCACGGACTGACAAGAATGAACCGCGAGGTGTTTTGATGGCCTGCAACCCCGAGGTGCTGAAGCACGTTCCCCTGTTCGCCTTACTCGACGCCGATGAAACCGAGGTCCTGGCTGGCCAGGTGGAACTCAAGAAGTTCGCCCCCCGCCAGCGCATTTACAAGATGGGTGACCAGGGCGGCCAAGCCTACGTGATGGTCTCGGGGACGGTTCGCGTCACCACCGTCGACCAGGATCATCAGGAGGTTGTGATCGACGAGCCACAGCATGGCGAGTTCTTCGGCTTCGCTTCGATGCTGGAACAGACGCCGCACCAGACGACCGCCATCGCGCTCGATGAAACCGTCTGCCTCGAAGTCGACCGAAACGACATCGCGGTTCTGCTGCAGCGGAAGCCGCTTGCGGGCATGGATATGTTGACCGTCCTCGGCCGCCAGTTTCACGCATCGCAGCAACTGGTCCGCCTGCGCGCCATGCGCAATCCCAACGATGTCATCGATCGCGAAGCCACCTTCGGCGAACGAATTGCCGACATGGTCGCCGGCTTCGGCGGCTCATGGACCTTCATCATCATCTTTCTTTCGGTTCTGGTCGTCTACAGCATGGTAAACATCACTCTGGGCCGCCGTGCCTGGGACCCCTACCCTTTTATTCTGTTGAACCTGTTCCTATCCATGCTGGCCGCCATTCAGGCGCCCGTCATCATGATGAGCCAGAACCGGCAGGACACCCGCGACCGCCTGCGCGGCGAACTGGACTATGAAGTCAACCGCCGCGCCGAAGCCGAAATTCAAGGCCTCGCCGGAAAGCTCAATCACATTGGCGAAAAGGTAGCGGATATCGAAGACATGCTTCGCTCCCGCCCCGCCTGATCAGTAAAGGCAGGCGAAGGGAGGCGGCGTAGATGCGATGCCATCCTGAGCGAGGTGAGGGACCAGACCTGGCGTGGTTGGTGCGTCTGCGGGCCAAGAAAAAACCCAGCACCATTGGTGCTGGGGGCAAGCGCAAAACCTGCAGGATGCCCATCACAGGCATCCCAATCTCCATTTACTTGGTATCCGCCTTGGCATTTGCTTTGGCTTCCGCGGAATATTTCTTCACGGTCGAAAGGAAAGTATCCGACCCTGCCGGCGCGGGCACGCCACCCGTCAAAATCTGCTCGAACGACGCTTTCTCACCGTACAACACCCGCGTTTCATCATTATCCTGGCTGATCGCCGCACCATTCAGCGCCACGCCCGCAAACACGCCGCGAGCGCGCGAGTAGGACAGAACCTCGGCCTTCATCTTCCAATCCGTGTCACCTTCCGCATGCCGTCCCACCGGTCCGGCCGCAACCGAAGCATCCGCTCCCAGCTTGAACTTGCTGTTCAGCAGGTTTCGCATTCCCTTGTCGTTCATGATCAGCATGACGACGTCGACGGCTTCCCCGCCAATCTGGAACCCGACGCTTCCGCCAGCGAGTTTGAACGGCGCCGGCGCGCTCCAGCCTGTTCCTGTATGACAGGTCGCGACGCCTTTTCCATAATTCGCGCCCACCACAAAGCCGCCCTTGAGCATAGAAGGCACAACCGCGACGCATTTCGCCGATTCCATGATTTCCTGCGGTATGCCTTTATCCGGCGTGCCCATGATCTCGTTTAACACGGCAGCCGCGGAATCCATGCGGCGCACCTCATCCGACACATCTTTTTTGTCGTCGGCCAGCGCCCTCGGCGCAAGGCAGGCGATCGCCGTCATTGCAATCAGCAACGAACTTAAAATATGTTTCATCAGGTTACCCTCCCCATGGCTTGACAGCCATGTGCGACCCCGCACTGCATCAGATATCCGACGCGGTGCAGCGAAGCTTCCAACGCGGATCAAGCGACTGGGCTGCGTCCCTGGATCACGCGGATCAGGATGACAACAATCGCCAGGACCAACAGCAGGTGAATGAATCCACCCAGCGTGTAGGAACTCACCATACCCAGAGCCCACAATACCAGCAGAATTATCGCGATCGTCCAAAGCATTGAGAAACTCGCTTTCTCAGCCGCTTCCTGACGGCCGAAGGAGATTTAACAAACATCTACAACTCCGCGTCGAGCAAGCAGTGTAGGGCGCGAACATGCAGGTCAGAATCCAGTAAACACCCGAGACAGGCGTCCCATTTCTCCTGACTTCCGCGTCCTACTGCACCGAGCATTCGTACTGCATGGCACTGGCGTTGTGCCGGATGCCTAGCGGCCGGCGCAAGAACCGGCGCAACCGCACCCGGGCCTGGTGGAGCTGCGACTTGGAATTCCCGATCGAACAGCCGAGTTCGCGCGCGATCTCGCTATGCGCCTTCCCTTCCACGTCGTGCAGCAGGAAAATCGTCCGGTAGCCAGGCGGCAGCTTGCGCAGCGCGCGGTGAATCGCAATCCGGTCGATCGCACCCGTCAAGTGCAGATCGTCCACTGGACACGCGTTCAGGATCGCGCTCTCATTCGAGTCCGGCTGTGTTCCGCCGGTGTCAAGCGAGACGGGCTTGCCGTGGCTGGTGCGCAGCCGCATCAGCACTACGTTCACTGTCAGCCGGTACAGCCAGGTCGACAGTGCAGAGTCTCCGCGAAAAGTCGGGAGTTTCTGGAAGCACTGCAAGAAAGCTTCCTGCGCGCAATCCTCGGCCTCTGCTCGCTCGCGAGTGATCCGCAGACAGATCGCATACACCCGTCGCTTGTGGGTTTCATAGAGCTGGGCGAACGCTTCCTTGTCGCCCAGTTGTGCCTGACGCACCAACTGCATTTCTGAGAGCGTTTCTACTCGCAGCTTCATTGTCATGCTGCAAATAAAAACATGCTGAGTTCAATGCGGGCATCGGGTGCTAGCTGTAGACTGGGAAACTCGAATACGTAAAAATGTGCAAGCGCACACTCGAGAATTCCGTAGTCGCGTTGCTGCCGGCGGACGCAACCTCAGCGATTGCCCCTGTCAGTGCGGATCGCATCCACACATTAACGGCCGATGCTCCCTACTTCTTTTGATGATAGGCATGCTCTCTCCCTGACAGCCAGGTCCTGGCCTTCTGCAGGGCCGCACTCTCGCTTTGGGTTTTGTCGATGTATCGTTCGCTACCGTACGCACGCACAAACGCGCTGAACGTAACGAGCCACGGCAAAATTTACATCCGTGTTCCAACTGAGTGGAATACCTTAAGTCCGAAAACTCAGTCGCTTAGGCGTTTGGCACGCGCAATGCTAGGGCTTCAGCGTAGACCAGTGGCTTGTAAACATTTGTAATGCATAGTTGATGAAGCGTGAAAACCGCGTCATCATAGTGAGCCGTATCAACGTACCGTGCGGCGGGAATCCAGACTTCATCCCCGATTCTCGCCGAACCCAGGTTTCTTCGTGCAGTGAATTGCTAACGTCGTTTCCTCAACGGGAGAATTCGTTATGCATGAAGTGGTAGTTTTCTCAGGAACGAGCGTTCTCTTTTCAGGGCGAGGAGTTTCTTGCCGGAGCGTTTGCGACTGCAATCCAGGATTTCCAATTTTTCAACTCACTGGCTGGCGCAATTCTGCATCTACCCGGTGCCCGTTTGTGCGCCACTCCCCCGCTCGGAGGTGAATTATGAGTGCATTTCGAATCTTGATTGCAGATGATCACGAGATCGTTCGCCGCGGCATTCGCGCTCTGATCGAGAATCATCCCGGCTGGGAAGTCTGCGCGGAAGCTTCCGACGGACGTGAAGCGGTGGAGAAGGTGCGCGAACTGCGCCCCGATCTGGCCCTGATTGACGTCAGCATGCCCAACCTCAATGGCCTCGACGCTGCGCGGCAGATTGTCGAAATCGCTCCTCAAACCCGCGTCCTGATTCTCACCATGCATGAATCAGAGCAGATCGTTCGGGAAGTGCTGGAGGTCGGCGCTCGCGGATTTCTGCTGAAGACTGACGCTGCGCGGGATCTGGTCTCCGCCATCCATGCGCTGCAACGCAGAACGACATTCTTCACCTCGAGCGTTGCTGAGATGGTACTCAACGGCTTCCTCGATGGCCGGGGCGATACCCGCAAAATCTCCAAGGAGCGGTTGACACCCCGCGAGCGCGAAGTGGTGCAGTTACTTGCCGAAGGCAAGAGCAGCAAGGAGGTCGCAGTGGTCTTGAATCTCAGCGTCAAAACCGCCGAGACCCATCGCACCAATGTAATGCGCAAGCTTGACCTCCATTCGGTTGCCGATCTAGTGCGCTATGCCGTCCGTAATAAGTTGGTGCAAGTCGCTTAGTTCCTTCTCTGCTTAGACTTAGATCCTATCTCCAGCTACGTAGCCTTCCGGTCGACGCTACGGCGTTGACCGGATAGGCTTCCTCGTCGCGCGCCCGTACCGTTCTTGGCAGCGGTTTCCACCAGGAACTGGAACCGTAGTGCTGGGCGCCGTCGGAGGCGGCGCATGCATCCCGGTCTTAGACCACGAGTCCGGTCATGTCCTGGAGGGAGGGAGCTACGACTACACCGGGCAGAGTGTTAGTGATCAGCACCGGCGAAAACCGGGACGTGGTTACGTCGGCAATGAGCCATTGGTCGATCGAGACTGTGCCCTGCAGCGGCGTGCGGGAAGCTCGTTCCTTGCTGCCCAGCACGCGGCCGTCACTCATCTTCTGCGAGGAAGCGCTTCCGGACGGCACCTACCGTGAACTCTTGCAGGATGTCAGCAAAACCGCGAAGACCCGGGTGGTTGTGATTTCCGCGGACGCTGAGCTGGACGCCCACTACAACGAAGCGCTCGCACTCGGGGCGTTTGACATGATTGCCAGCCCCTGTCGGCGCAGTGATGTGCAGTGGATCGCCATCCGCGCGATGCAAGACGAACTGCGGCGTTCCGGCGGACGAAGGCGGACCAAGCTGGGTCCCGAAAGCCTTAACACAGCTTCTGCGTCGACGCCTGAAGAAGGCACGCTTCCCAACGGACACTGAAGTCGCCCCGGGCGAGCCAGCAGACGCACGCACGACTGTTACCACGGCTCGATCAATGCCCTCGATCGGAATAACCGTTGCCTGGGCTGTCATGAACCTGGTAGATCATTTCCGACGGCCGTCACCAACATGGACTGGCGCTTTCCCGCGCGGCACAGCCCGCGTAATATTCCTGTCATTTTGCCTGGCGATACTTTCGGCAGCCGCTCAATCCTCTTCCGATGTGACTGGCCCTAAGACTGACTCAGAGCCAGCCCACGGCTCCGTCGCGACGGTTTCCAGGAACTCTCCTCAGCTTCGTCCTTGGGATATCTTGTCCGCCGCCGCCAGCAACAAAAACCCAATGCGACGTGCCGAGGCGATTTCCGCCTTGGGCACTGCCGGAACCCAGAACCGGGTCGTCCGCATGGTCGAGCACGCCCTCAACGATAGCGACCCGTCGATTCGCGAACTAGCCGCCCGCACCCTGGGCGAGATGCGCGCCCGCTCTTCGATCCCGAAATTAACGAAGGCGCTCGACGATGACTCGCCTGAAGTAAGCTTCGCTGCCGCCAAATCACTTTGGGCGATGGGCAATCGTGCGGGGCGTGAGGTCTTCCTCCAAATTCTCGCCGGAGAAAGAACTTCTTCCGGCGGCCTGATCAAAAATGAATTGCAGGCTACCAGGAAAAAGTTTCAGGATCCCAAAGGACTGGCGGTCATGGGCGCCAAAGAGGCGGCTGCTTCCCTGTTTGGTCCGGCGGGTTGGGGAATCAGAGTCATGGAAGAGATCACCCAGGATCGCTCCGCTTCGGCTCGCGCCATGTCTGCTATCCTTCTGGGGCCCGACGCCACCCCGCACTCGTTGCGGCAGTTACAAGAAGCTCTCAACGACAAGAACTGGATCGTGCGCGCGGCCGCGGCACAGGCTCTCGGGGTCAGCCGGCGTCGCGAGCAGATTCCCATCCTGCAACCTTTGCTGCAGGACGACAAACCCGCAGTACGTTGCATGGCGGCAGCCGCTATCGTTCGTTTGTCCGGGAAAGCAGCAGCGGTCCCCGCGGTTGCAGGCACTGCCGCCACGGCGGAAGCCCGTCCTGCGCTCGACCCCGCGGCCCCAGGAGTTTTAAATAACAAATCTTTTCGATAAGGAGACCCAATGAAACGTCGGCTGTTTCCCACTGCAGTTGCGATACTGTTGGTGGCCTTTTGCTCGCTTCTCGCGCAACAAACCCCGCCCCCCTCGAACCGCTCCACCGAGCGCATCACTCGGGAAGTGCGCCACGAACTGCTCATGCTCCCCTACCTCGGCGTTTTCGACAACATCGCCTACAAGGTGGATGGCAGCACCGTGACCCTCATGGGACAGGTCACTCGCCCCACCCTCAAAAGCGATTCCGAAAACGTCGTCAAAAAGATCGAAGGCGTTGAAAAGGTCGACAACCAGATTGAAGTCCTTCCCCCGTCGCCCATGGACGACCAGATTCGGCGCCGCCTCTACCGCGCCATCTACGGCTTTCCCAGCCTGCAGAAGTATGCATTGGGAGTGCAGCAGCCCATCCGCATCATCGTAAAGGGCGGCAACGTGACTCTCGAGGGAGTAGTCGACAGCGAAGCCGATAAGAATACTGCCGGCATCCGCGCCAAGTCGGTATCCGGCGTCTTCGGCGTAACCAACAACCTGCAAGTCGTCAAGTCCTAGTGCTCGGCGGTTTTGTTCGCCTCGCCGGTTTTCGGAGCCTCCGAACCTGTCGGAGGCTCTGATGTCTTTTGCCCGGCGCCTTCCCCGGTTGCTTCGCCCGCTTCGTTGCCTTTGGGCAGATACTGCACGATCAAGGAAATCCTTCGATTCGAAGGATCCTCGGGAGCGTCGCGCTTGCGCAATTGCTGGTCCGCATAGCCGCGAATCTGGATCACCTGGTCCAGGTTGACGCCATTTTCCTGCATCAGCCTGCGCGCCGCGTTGGCCCGATCCGCGGACAGTTCCCAATTCCCGTAGCTGCCACCTTTGGCGAAGGGCTTCGCGTCGGTGTGCCCCTCAATGGAAATCTTATTGGGCAGTTTCCCCAACTCATGCGCCAGCGCCACCAGAAATTCCCGTCCGCTCGACGTGGGAACTGGATTCCCGCTCTCGAAAAACGTGCTCGACTCCGCTTCCATCAATTCTATCCGCAGGCCCTCCGCTGTCACCGTCATCTCGATGTGGTCCTTCAGCTTTTCGAAATCCGAAATCTGGCGCACCGACTTCTGCAACTCCTCTTTCAATTTCGGCATGTCGTCGCGGCTGAGCGCGAACGAATCCCCCGATCCCTGCATGTCAGACCCAACGTTCTTCGACGTCCCCGTCGGATCCTTGAAGTATCCCCCCACTGCTTCCCGCACCTGCTTGCTGCTATTGAGCAGCCACAGCACGATGAACAGCGCCATCATCGCGGTGACGAAATCCGCATATGCCACTTTCCATGCGCCGCCATGATGGCCGCCATGTCCGCCCTTTTTTTTGATAATGATGATCGGCTTCGCGTCGCCCATATCGAGGCCTCAGGCCGAGGCCGCCGCTGCCGCAGCTGGCGCTTCGCTCGCCCCACCCCCGCGGAACACCTTCTCCGCCTCCTGGAACGACGGCCGCACATGCCCGGGCACTGCCCGCCGCCCAATCTCCACTGCCATGATGGGCGACGTCCCCTTCAGAAACGCCAGCATGACAACCCGCAGCACGTGATAGAAAGCATGTTCCTCTTCCGCCGCTTTCGCCATGCTCGACGCCAACGGCCCCACCAGCCCATAGCACAGAAGAATTCCGAGAAACGTTCCCACCAGCGCCGCCGCTACCTTATGTCCGATTTCCTCCGGCGGCCCGCCCAGCGCGCCCATCGTGATCACCACGCCCAGGACCGCCGCCACGATGCCCAATCCCGGCAGCGAATCCGCCATCGTGCTCAACGCCGCGATCGGCACCGTCGCCCCCTGGTGATGCACCTCCATATCCACTTCCATCATCTGGTCGACATCAAACGGCTCGATCCCTCCCGTCACCGCCATGCGCATCGTGTCGCAGATGAAATCACGCACGTGATGATCCTTCAGGAAGAACGGGTTCTTCGAAAAGATCGGGCTCTTGTCCGGCTCTTCCACGTCACTCTCCAGCGCGATCAACCCTTCCCGCCGGGCCTTGTTGAACAGGTCATACATGGTCTTCAGTGCTTCCAGGTATCGTTGCTGGGTGAATTTCGATCCGCCAAACGCTCCCGCGATGCCGCTCGCAATCTTCTTTAGAACATGCAGGGGATTCGCTACCAGCACTGTCCCCACCGCCGCCCCGCCGATGATCAGCAGTTCGGCCGGCTGCATCAGCACCTTCAGGTTCCCGTGCTCCATCAGGTAGCCGCCCACCACCGCTCCGAACACCACCAAAATTCCGATGATCACAAACATAGCGGCCTACGCTCCCGTCCCGTTTCCGTCAACCAGGCTCAATTCCAGATCTCCCGCCGCGTGCAGACGTTTCTCCACCGTTTCCACCGTGTCACCCGCCTCCACCACCACCGCGCTCGCCGACACCTTCACCGACAACAAATCGCCCCACCAGGAGATGGCCACGCGGCCTGCCGCCTTCTTCATGCGCGCGCCCACTCGTTCCAGCGGCGCCAACCCGCACCCCGGAAGAACGGCCAGAAAACTTCCCGCATCCCATCTCCCCAGAAAGTCCGACCGCCGCATCATGTCCTTCAGCGTGCGCGCCACCTCGTGCAGAATTGCGCTGCCCGCTTCTTTCCCATGTCCGCGCTGGAATTCCTCCAGGGTATCCAGCCGGATCAGGATCAGCCCGCACGGAGTGCGCTGTTTCGCTGACAACTCGATCTGTCCGCGCAGAAAGATTTCCGCCGCCGCCCGGCTCGCCAGCCCGGTCTCGATATCCAGATCCTCCGGACGCGGCTTCGACTTCTCTTCCTCGCTCAACCCCGCCGCCTGCACCCGCTCGGAGAACACCTTCACCGCCCCCACGATTTTGCCCGCGCGATTCTTCACCGCCATCGTCCACAGCCGCACCCACACGACGTGGCCCGCGCGATGCCTGAAATAGGTCACCACTTCCCGCCGCGCATGTTCTCCCGCCCCGCTCTCCAGCGGACACTGGTGCGCGCACAACGCCGGGTTGTGCTCGATCTCTTCCACCACCAGGTTGCTGCCGCACGGCCTGCCCAACATCTCCTGGCTCAGAAACCCAGTGACCTTCTCCGCTCCATAGTTCCAGTACACAATCCGCTGATGGACATCGACGGCGTAAACTCCGGTTTCGATCCGGTCAACCACCGCCCGGAAGACATCCGGCCCGGGAAATTCCGACATGGCAGGCTCCATCCATTTCATCGGCACATCGTCCCACTTCTTCAATTTCCCCACTGCCCCTCCCGCTGCTACAAACCTTTACAAATCTTCTCTATTGCCGAGCCGACGTCCGTGTTCTACTTGTTACCAGGTGGATGCCCGTAAGTCTTGCGACCTCTGGGCTTTAGCGGTTTCTGAGGAAAAATGCGAGAATAGACAGAACTGGGCTGCTGCACGACGGCCGGGGTCGGTCGCGCGCAACCCCGATCCTCCGCTTCGTGTCTAAAGGCTGAACGTTCCAACGATGTCGATTACGCCTACAACTCCGCGGGATTCCAGCCCGCCCCAAGCACCAGAGACACCTGGCCTTTACGATGCGCGCCATTGGGAGACTGCGTACCGGCACTTCGACGAAGACGCCGTCCCCGCGCTTCTTCTTCATCTGCAGGATGACCTGACCCGTTCACGTCGGCGCGAAGCCGCGTGGCTTTCCGTCATTGTTCACCTGCTGGTCATTATCCTGTTCGTCAACCAGCCGCGTCTCGAAGGCTTCTACCGCCGGGTGTTTCTGCACCAGCAGCCCTTCACGCGCGTGTCGGTGCAGGATTTACTGAAGCAGCGTGATCTCAGCTATCTCGAGTTGCCGCCCGACCTTCAGAAAATCACCAAGCGGCCCAACACGAACGTGATTTCCGACAAAGATCGCGTCGCCACCACGCGCACACCGCAACCCGATCCCAAGGAATTAAAGAAGATCATCGCCTCCGCACATCCCGGACGCCCGGGCCCGACCGGCCCGCAAGGTCCGTCGCCGCAACAGAGTCCGTCGATCACGCAGGCGCCCGCTCCCGCCACTCAAGCGCAACAGCAAGGATCTCCTGCTCCTCCACAGCCCTCGGCTTCGAGCCAGATTGCCCAGTTGCAGACTCCGCAGATCGAGAAGCCCCCGGTGAAGTTTGGCGGGTCGATGTCCGCGGGCTCGGCGATTGAGCAAGCCACACGCGCCGCCGCCCAAAACCGCGGAGGGGGCTACGGCGGACAAGGCGGAGATTTAGGTTTGTCCCAAGGAAAAGCGGGCGGCGTCATGGGCCCGATGGAGATCCTCACCGACACCATGGGTGTGGATTTCGGCCCCTACCTGAATCGTGTGCTGCACGATGTTCGCGAAAGCTGGTATCAACTGATTCCTGAGTCGGCCAGTTTCAAGAAGGGCTGGGTCACCATCGATTTCTATATTCTCAAGGACGGGTCGGTACAGGGCTTAAAAATCGTCGAGCCATCGGGCGATGTCACTCTCGACCGTCCCGCCTACGGCAGCATCAAGGGCTCCGACCCATTCCAGCCGCTCCCCAGAGAATTCCCCGGCCCCTACCTGGGCTTGCGCTTCCGGTTCTTCTACAACCTCAACCCCGACGGCAGCGAGATTAAGTAAATCCCTACCCCTTTTTCGAGTTGTTATCCTGAGTGCAGTGACGCCGGGTGCCCCACGTTTCGCGCCTTTCGAAACGTGGGATTCCGCAACCGCCAGCAGAAAGGGATTTTCGTCAACGACCAACGCCGGTTTCTCCTACCACACCCTGCACCGCTTCTCGGGAGCCATCGGGGCCCCCGTCTTGCAATGAAAGGCCTGTTGAAACTCCGGCATATTTGTCACCACCCCGCTCGCCCGATAGTTATCCGGAGAATGTGGATCTACGGTCGCCCGCAACCGCTTTGCCTCATCGCGAGTATTGCTGCACCAACTCTGCCCGTAACCCACAAAAAAACGCTGCTCCGGCGTGAGCCCGTCCATGGGCTCTAATTTCTGCCCCTTTGTCTCTTCCTTCCACGCGTTGTAAGCGAGCAGCAGCCCGCCCAGGTCGGCCACGTCTTCGCCCAGCGTCAGCTTCCCGTTGATCTTGATGTCATCAATGATCACGTACTTCGAATACTGATCGGAAATACAACTCGCCCGTTCCTGAAATTCCTTGCCATCCGCCGCCGTCCACCAATCGCGCAAATTTCCCTGCGCATCGAACTGCCGCCCTTCGTCGTCAAACCCGTGGGTCAGTTCGTGCCCGATGGTTCCTCCGGTATCTCCGTAGTTCGGCGCCGCATCCGACTTCGCATCGAACAAAGGGGGCTGCAAGATGCCCGCCGGAAAATTGATGTCATTGCGCTGCGGATCGTATTCCGCGTTTACCGTGGGCGGCGTCATACCCCATTCCAGCCGGTCCACCGGCTTGCCAATCTTCGCCAGCTGCCGGTTGAATTCAAAGTCCCGCGCCCGAATGACGTTCCCCATCTCGTCGCCGCGCACAATTTCCAGCTTGCTGTAGTCGCGCCATCGGTCCGGATACCCCACCTTGTTCGCGACCGCGTGCAGTTTGACAAGCGCATTCTTCTTCGTCTCCGCCGACATCCAGGGCAGCGTCTCGATGTCCTGCTGCATGGCGGCTTCAATTTGCTTGACCATCTTCAACGCCTGTTGCTTGGCCTCCGCGCTGAAATATTTCTCCACGTAAGCCTGACCGAGCGCTTCCCCCAGATCGTTGTCCACATCTTCCACACAGCGTTTCCAGCGCGGCTGCAGTTCCTGCGCCCCTAGAAGTGTCTTGCCGAAGAAATTGAAATTCTCATTGACGAAAGCGGCGGGCAGATAGCGGGCGTTGGCATCCACCAGATGCCATCGCAAATAGGATTTCCAGGCCGCCAGATCCTCTTTCTCGATCTGCGCATTCATCACAGGGAAAAACTTCGGCGTCTCCACGTTCAAGGATTGGAGATCCGCAGGCCCGGTTTTGCCGAAATAAACTTTCCACCGGAATGACGGGCTCAATTTCTCCAGTTCCGCGACCTTCATCTTGTGATACAGGCTGGTCGGATCGCGCCGTTCCACCCGCGTCATCGACCCGCGCGCCAGTTCGGTCTCGATCCGCATCACGGCTTGCGCCCCCGCAGCCGCCGCGTCAGGCTTATCGCCCAGCAACTCAAGCATTTTCTGTACGTGCGCAACGTATGCCTTGCGCAGTTCCTCTGATTTCGGATCGTCTTTCGTGTAGTAATCGCGGTCCGGCAATCCCAACCCGCCCTGGTCGACCTCGGCAATCACCTGGGTTGAGTCCCGGTAATCCTGATTCGATCGGTATTTAAAGAGCGGCCAGTTCGAAGCCATCGCCGCCACCGTTTCCGCCAGTTTGGCCTTCGAGTTCATCTTTTCGATCGCATCCAGCTGCTTCCTGAGCGGGCCGAGGCCCACCTTCTCGATCGCCGACTCATCCACGCACGACGCGTAGTAATCCCCGATCTTTCGTGTGTAGGCCGTGCGTTGTCCGGTCCCGGTGCCCGCGCTCTCCAGCAACTCGCGCAGTTGCGCCCGGTTCTCATCCTGTAGCTTTCCGTAAACGCTCCAGCTGGACTGGTCCGGAGGGATGGGATTCTTCTTCATCCATCCACCGCAAGTGTAGGTGTAGAAGTCCACGCAAGGATCAACGCTCGTGTCCATCGACCCAGGATCGAGCACCTGTGGACGCGCGCCCGCAGAATTTTCCTGCGCCCACGTGAAAGGAAGAATCAGAAGCGAAACAAGCCAGAGCAATGCCGCGATCGAAAAGCGCATGCGACTCCTAGCCGGAGAAAGAATGGAGATTGCTAAAACGCAGGGAACCCCTGCATGGTTATCGACGGTCGCCCCCGAGCGAAGTTAGCAGAAGCGCGTCCTAGTGCAGGGCAAGAAATCTGATCCCGCGAGAGCCGCCAGGTTCGTGGCTTGTAGCTCGAAGCTCGGAGCTCGGAGCTCGGAGCTCAAGTCGCTCAAGACTTCCCCAGGCGAATCGACCCATCCCCGGTATGAATGCTCAGCAGACCGCCGCCCCCGTTAAGCTTCCCGTGAAGATTATTCGAATCGTACCTGCCCTCGACCGAGATCGGGACATCGAGCGTGATGTGGCCGTCGCCGGTGCGCAAAGCCAGGTCCGCTGCAAGGTTGGCGGGAACCATCATGGAGACCCCGCCATCGCCGGTCGAAACATTCCAGCCTTGCCCAATCGACGAGCCGGGCAGAGCCTCGGCTTCAATGCGGCCGTCGCTTGTGCTGATATCGAGACTATCGAAACGCCCGCGCACCCGCACGTGCCCATCGCCCGAATGAGCCCGCAACGTGCCGTCCACGCCCTCTACTTCCACCCGCCCGTCTCCACTCTCGAGATCCATCTGTCCCTTCAGGTCGCGGACCAGGATCTCGCCGTCTCCGGTGTGCAGCCGCACCTTGCCTTGGCGCGGCATGTGAATCTCGATGACGGTGCGCCGGTTGCCCATACTCATAATGTGAATGCCGTGCGGAAAGCGCACCTCGAGTTCGACGGAATCTCCAGTCTGATGATCGATGACCTGAATTCCACCCTGCCCGAATCCCCACTTGGTCGACGTGATGTGGGCATCAATCTTCTTCTCGTCCCAGGTGTCGACGTGAATCTGCGCGTCGGAGGTTTCTACCCGCAACTCGGCCTGCCCGCTGATGGGAAAGGATTTGTTCCATTCCTCTCCCCAAGCCGCCGCCGACAGCAACAACAACGCCGTGATCATCCAATGGAATCGCCGCATGAGAACGCTCCTGAATTTCTCCGTGATGTCAAAGGGCCTCCCTGGCGCCCGCGCTGAGCGCAGTCGAAGGGGCGGGTATCCACGACTGCATGGGTCGTGACCCGCGCCATTCACGGCACGAGTCGGATCGGCACACTTCTCCCGCCTGAGATGCAGATACGCAAACGGCGCAAGCGGAGTTCCCCACTTTCCCGGCCTGTGGGCGAGTCGAGCTTTCGAGGCCTCCGTTCACTTCCGGCGCCGGGAAGTTGCGGCTGGCATTATGACTCTCCACCACTTCCAACGTGACTCGGAGCCGATGATAATGTCCAATTCGACCAGCGCGTGAGCGCGCCTTGCAGGTGGTGATTAAACTCCTTACAGGCCTCAGCTTCGGAGTGAGGACTGTGTCCTCCCGATGCGATGACGTTCATGTCGGCATGGGGCAGTTCGCCTCGGATGGCATCGAGTTCCCAGGGTTCGGTGCGAGGATCTTGCGCTCCATGAATAAAAGCAGTGGGAACGCCCAGCGTCGAAAGTTTGCCGTCAAAAAGGTCGCGTGGCCCAGTATTCGCCGAGTGGGCAATGTCGAGCCAGGCTTGTCCCTCGCTGCGCAGCAACTGACTCCAGTACGGGTCGCCATGTTCCTGTTTCAGAATGTCCGTAACGCGCGGGCCGAATGACTCCGGCTCCGAAGCCATGCTTTGAAAGAACCTTCGCGAACTGATCTTCTCGCCATCATAATGAAACGCTTCCAGCACCAGGCCGATGCACCGCGCGGGCTCCCTCATCCCGAGCATGGCTGCGATCACTGCGCCGTCGCTGTGTCCCCAAAAAATACATCGGCGCACATCCAGGGCGTCCAGAAATAACAGCGTCTCTTCCACTCCTCGCTTGTGCAGGTCTGGACCAAAGATGGCGGGTTTCGTGGAGCGTCCATAGCCTGACCGGTCCGGGATCAGAACGCGGAAATCCTTGAGCGTTTGCGCTTGCAGGTCCAGCGGGTAGATGTCATATCCCCAGCCGCCATGCAGGAAGACGATGGGCACTCCCGATCCGAACTCTCGGTAGTAAATTTCCGCTGGGCCGCCGGCGAGAGGCGATTCACGTAATGTGACCAATGGCAAATTCGCGTCCTCCGCAAGATAGATGCATCCGGCTCAATGATCGAATCAAGGCAGGCACGAGGCGGCAATCACGAGCCGGTGCGACCCCAGTCGAACTTGCTGAATTGCTCGCGCAAGCGCGACTTCAGCAATTTTCCAGTCGAGGTATGCGGCAGTTCCGCGAGAAAGACGAATTCATCCGGCAGTTGCCACTTGGCAAACTTATCCGCAAGGAAGATGCGCAGTTCTTCGTCGGAAACCTGCGCTCCCTCTTTCAGCACGACACATGCCAGCGGACGTTCCTGCCACTTGGGGTGTCGAATCGCGATGACGGCGGCTTCCTTGATCGCGTGATGTCCGACCAGCGCGTTCTCGAGGTCGACCGAGCTGATCCACTCCCCGCCCGACTTGATCAGGTCTTTGGTGCGGTCGGTGATCTTCATGTACCCGTCGGCATCAATCGTGACGACATCTCCGGTACGCAGCCATCCATCTTTCGTCCACTTGTCTTGCTCTTCGGGAAGCTTGTAGTAGCCTGCGGCAATGAAGGGGCCGCGCACCTGCAACTCGCCGTAAGTCGTGCCGTCCCAGGGAACCTCTCCCTCATCGCCGACCGCACGCATTTCCACCAGCGGCGATGGCAAGCCCTGCTTGGCGCGGATTTCGTACCTTCGATCTTCGTGCCAGTTCGCCATCTCTGGCTTGAGCGTCGAAGTCGTCGCGATCGGCGTGGTCTCCGTCATGCCCCACGGCTGGATCACATGCACGCCGAACTTGTCGAAACGGCGGAAGAGGCTCTCCGGGGCCGCCGATCCGGCAACCACAATGCGCATGCCCTCTACCAGTTTCCAGCGCCCGGGATGGCGCTCCAGGCAATCAATCACGCCCAGCCAGATGGTTGGCACTCCGCCCGTCAAAGTGACTTGCTCGCCCTCCAGCAAATCGAGCAGCGCATCGGACTGCAGATTCGGGCCGGGAAACACCGGCTTGCTGCCGTTCATCACCGCGGCGTGCGGTAAACCCCAGGCATTGGCGTGAAACATCGACATCGCCGGCAAGACGGTGTCCATCCGCGAAACCGAAAAGCTATCCGGCAACGAAATTGATAGGGCATGCAGGACCAGCGCACGATGCGAATACACCACACCTTTCGGCTTGCCCGTGGTTCCCGAGGTGTAGCACATGGCGACCGCCGCATTTTCGTCAGCATCCACCGGGGTGGGACTCCCTGATCCTTGCGCCAGCAGCGATTCGTAGTCTTCATACCGGGAAGGCGTCGGCAATCCGCCGAAGGGCACGACGATCACTCGCTCAAAGTGCACCTTATCCTTAAAGCTCTCGTAAATTGGAAGCAGCACGTCATCCACGATCAACCAGCGATCCCGGGCATGGTTCGCGATGAAGGCTAATTCGTCGGGATGAAGGCGCAGGTTGAGCGTGTGGATCACGGCACCGGCCGCGGGGATTCCGAAGTACGCCTCCAGATGGGTGGCGTGGTTCCACATCAGTGTGGCCACACGATCCCCTTGCTTGATTCCGCCCTTTTGCAGGCTCGAGGCCAGGGCACTTCCCCTGTGATAAAGGTCGGCATAAGTGGAGCGACGCAGGGAATTGTCTGGCAACCGGGAGACGACTTCAACCTTCGGATACAACCTGCCCGCCCGCTCCAGGAACGATGTGAGCGTCAGTCCATACTGCATCATGGTTCCCTGCAAACCCCACCTCCTCCAGAGCCCATTCGATAGCGCGCCAGCCTTTCGAGGACTCGGTGGCTAGCGCATTGTACGTGGTCCCGGCATCCGGGTGGCAGTTGAATGAAGGTCAATCGGATGTTCAGGGCTCTGAAGTCAGTTGAGCGGAACGTTCAGACCGCTGCTAAGGTCGAATCCATACAATCTGAAAGCGGCTGTTGTAAAGAGTGCCTTTTGAACTCGGGCGATTCCACTCACAATCCTGTTTCCAGGCGTGGTTGGTGCAGTGGGGATATTGCGTCAACTACAATTGCGCCATGAGTCAGCAAGTGGTGCTCAAGGCGCTGCCACCGGCGTTCTTAGATGATCTACCGGCGGAGGATCAAGAAGCAATCTCAAGAGCGCTAGGCAATCCAGTCACTCTGAACGGCTATGAAGACGGCAGAGCGGAGCTTGAATTTAAGGACTTGGAACGTGTGATTCACATCATTTACGTTGATCCGAAGTTTATAGAGCCGGTCAACGAGTGAAATCGCGATGTTACGCCATCTGACGACTTAGATTTAGCGGTGAGGAATGATCTGGGCTTCTGTCAGATTCGTGCGAACCATTCTGCAAACCCCGCGAATCGCGGAGAGTTTGCAATTGGGGAAACGTGGGGACAGACAGACGTTCACTGTTTTTTTCGAAACCAAGTTCGCCAGACGGCAAAAAATAATCGGGGTACATTCCGTCTGTCCCCATATTTCGTTACACGATGGGGACTAGAAGTGAAACCCGATTTGCGCAGTCAGCGAACGCGGTGTGACATAGTGGGTTCCGGTGAAAGTCGACAGGAAGTTATAGAGCGCCTTCTTGCCGGTAATATTAATGGCGGTGAGTTGCAGACTCCATGTGTATTTGTCGCCGCGGAAGAGGTTATCATCTCCGATCGACAGGTCGAACAGATGCCGTGGAGCCACGCGCGGTGGATTCCCATCATCGCTTGCTGTGCCCGGCGCAGGTATCGAGATGAGCTTCGAGCGGAACTGGTTCCCCGGGCACGTGTCGGGCAACCCGGCGGTTGGAGTTGCCGCAACACCATTGCAGATAAATCCAGCCTGGAATTGCTGGTCTGGAGTCAGGCCGCTGCCCGCAATGTCTACGTCCCCTCCGGCCGTATCGGCCACCGGAACCGCGCCCGCCACCAGTCCGCTGTCATAACGCCAGTTGAACCCGAGCCAGGGACCGTTCTTCCACGGCTGGTATTGCAGGTGGGTAGTCTGGTTGAACTTCTCGTCGTGGTCGATGCGGAAGGCTGTAATGTCACTATTGCCGAACGTTCCCGGCGGAACTGCGCCGGCTCCCCCCAGCTGAGGCGTGTAAAAATGCGCGGCCACGCTGGAGAACACAAACAGGGCCGAGAATCCATGGATGTTCGGAACGCTCACACGTCCGGCAAACCCGGGAATCTTGGAATTGTGCCATTCGATTGGGAAGGTGAGTGGAGTGCTCCCAAACACGCCGAAGTCGTAAGCGTTATGGGTGTATTTCCAGATGTACTCACCAGAGAACACAAGGTAACGCCCGAAGGCCTGCTGCAAACCCACGTGGAACTCATTCCGCCAGCCGGGACTGAAAGGGGTGGCCGCATTCGTCAAACAAACCAAAAGCGGATTCAGGACAGGATTCGCACATCCCGTGCTGGAGAGAATCAGATTCTCGTTGAATGGAGTTTCCAGAACTCGCGCATATGAAGTGCGAAGAATCGTGTTCGTCCTTTTGATGTTGTAAGCTACGCCCGACGCGAGGCTGAGCCTCCTTATGCGAAACCAGACCGTTGTAAATGTCACCTCGCAATCCGAGGTTGAGAGCCCAGTTGCCCTTTGTGATCGAGTCCTGGACGAATAGAGACAGCAGCTTGATGTCTGTGTGGGCATTAAACGGGTATGGACCGCCGCCGCGCGACAAGTCGTAGGGTGCAAGCGTCCCGCACGTTGTGCCGGGAATCGGGTCGCCGTTGTTGTCAAGACAGTTCACCGGATTGCCATCGGCGTCGGTAAGGTTAGCGAGGAAGGTCGGGTCAACGATTCCGAAGCGATTGTTCTCGTCAAGGAAGGTTTGCTGGTAAGTCACGCCTGCCTTGATGTTGTGGATGCCCTTCACGTAAGAGACATCCGAGCGGAGGCCTGCATTGGTTAGCGTCCGGTCTTGACTGATGCTCTCCTGCTGAAGATCAGGCGCCAGGTCAGCGAACGGATTGCTGCTAGGGTAATAGTTGAACTGGTCGCGGCGCACGAAGCCGCCGAGCGTGAACACCGTGTTGGCATTGACTAACCGGGTCCACGAAGGGGCGATGTTGAACGTTTGAATCTTTGAACGCTGATCAGCCGGGCCAACCACATTGCCGAAGGGATCGAGTCCGCCATTGTCGGCAACCAGCCCCGACCATGCCGTCGCGTTCTGGGCATCAAACGAATTCGGCGTCTGGAACCAGGAACGCGTGTAGCCGAGGTTCAGATGAAGGGAGTCGGCGTTGGAGAACTGGTAGTCGATGCGATCGAACAGGTTTTGTTCGTTGCCCTTGGCATGCATCACAGTGAACTCAGGCGGATCTAGGAAGCGGCCGCTGTTCAGGCCGTTCGCGGAGATATAATTCCCCCACTTCTGGCCTCCGTAAGCGAGGTCGAATCCCACGCTCGACGTGCCAAAAGATCCGTAGGAAGCGTTGACCGCGCCGTGCGGCGTGGTGACGCCCTGTCCGGAGCGCGTTGTCACGTTGATGACGACGCTGGCCTTTTCACCATATTCAGCTGGCGGCGCGCCCGAAATGACTTCCATCGACTGGATTGAATCGAGTGGAATTTGGTTCGAAAACACCTTGCTCTGCTGATCGGTGATCGGCTGGCCGTCGACCGAAAACGAGTTCTCCGCGTGATCCCCCAGGCCGTGAAACAGACCATTCGAATCCGCGGCAATCCCTGGCGACGAGAGAGTTACCAGCGAACTGACGGACGACGACTGGCTCTCCAACGGCAGTTTGTCGAACAGTCCACGGTCAACGTCGGTATGGAACGTTGGATCGTTTTCGATCAAGTCGCCGCCCTCGGCTTCCACCGTCACAGACGTGGTACCGGCTGAAGCCCTCAGTTTGATCGGTACCGTGACCGGCACCGAAGAGCGCGGTTCGACATCCTGAACGTAGGCTGCAAATCCCTGGGCGGTGGCGCTCAAATGGTAGTTATTGAATGGGACATTTGTGAACTCGAACCTCCCGAAGCTGTCCGTTGTGGTAGAACGATCGAAACCGCTGACGGGATTGCGGATTTCGACACTGGCCTTGGGAACGACGGCCCCGGTCGGATCGACCACCGTGCCATTTATGGAACCAAAATTACCAACAGATTGAGCACTCGCAACGCCGCTGGCGATGCATAGCGCAAATGCGAGCACCGCAACACATGTTCGATAAGAAATAGGCATGAGCCCTCCTGAAGAACCTGGTCTGGGAGATCAAAACACGGCTCGGGGAACGCGAACCGATGCATATTCAATTGGAGGTTGATCTCTAGACGCTAGGCGGCGGGCGGACAGAAAGTACAAAGACGGTCAGGCGTTGCTTTGCAGAAACCGGCTCCGGGCGAAAACTGGGTCCGGATACGAACCTCACCGTTGCCAAGGTGGTAGTCGTTTTGGGAGAAGCTGAATGGGCTGCGACGCAGACTGTACACGCCGCCAACTCCGTAGCGCTCGAGTGCTGATGCGTGGCGAACGCTATCGCTGACCACAAAGTCAGCAAAGCACAAAGACATGCTATCGTCCTCGGAATCGACCGCATCATGCTTATCTAGCTACCCCACGAACATGTGGTTTGAATCTATACCAATAAGGGAAATGAAAGCAACAAGAGTGCCCCGCCGTGCAACCCTCAACTGGAAGTACGAGTTTTCACGAATGCAGGTGCGGGTACTTCTCAAAGAAAATTGGGGACGGACCGTTCACCAATTCCCATTCGTCGAACAATAGTTTGTCGGCAGTCCCCGGGTTGGTTCGCCGCTTGCTTGCCCAGGACCGCGGCGTTACCACTCGAACCCGGTCGGGCAAAGAATGGTTGCTCGTCATGCACCGCCTGGGGTCCTGCTGCAGGTGCAGTTTTCGCAGCTAACCACCACGGCTAGACCTCGCTGGTTTGGGATAAGCCAACCGCACCAGGCTCCGCTCCGAAAACGGCAGATACAGCAATCCTGCCGTCGCCGCAAAAGCCGCCCCAAAGCCAATCTTCTCGGCCATCAAAAACGGAGCCACCGCCCACAGCTCATCCAGAATCAGAATCGCCGGAAATAACCGCTGAAACTTCTCCCCCAGCCGCGCATGATCAAATCCCGCCCCCGAAATCAGGTAGCAACGCAAAGGAATTCCCGCCCCAGCCGTCACCAGTACGGCGACCACAATCGCAGAGGCGCTCCATCCCGGCAGGAATCCATCCGCAATCCGCTGCACCCCTTGCCAGCGAAACAGCGCCGCAACATAAAAAATCAGGTACATGGCCTGGATCAGAATGAACAACCCGCGCGTCAAGCTCCGGCGCGGAACCGGCACCTCGAGTTCGGGATGCAGGCTGGTCGCCCCTGCATTCGATGGAATCTCCGGGCCTGCAGGGGAAACGGTCGCAACTGTGCCGGGCATCGCGTCCGCGCCATCCTGCTGCACCGGCGCGATGAATCGGTACCCGCGCCGCGCCACCGTCTGCACAAATCGCGGATTGGCCGCCGCATCGCCCAGCGCTTCCCGCAGTTTGTTCACCGCCGTGTTCAGTCCATGATCGAAATCGACAAAGGTATCTCCGGGCCACAACTGGCTGCGCATTTCCTCGCGCGTCACCATCTCGCCCGGACGGTCGAGCAGCATTGCCAGAACTCGAAACGGCTGCTCCTGCAACCGGATGCGCGTGCCATCCTTGCGCAATTCTCCCGAGACAAGATCCACCTCAAACAATCCGAACCGTGCGCTCTTCGTCAACCGCTCGGCAGCCATATCCGTCCAACGACGCGGTAGTTTATCACCGCAAACCCGCGCGACCCGGCGTGTTCGACGGGCCCCGACCACCCTCCATCCACCCAACCCTGGCACAACCGAAACAGGCGGTATGCGTTCGCCTTCTCTTTGCCAGTCGAGAACTCACCAGGCAAAAACGAGATCAGCCGAGGCCGCTGTCGTTCTGCCGATCTCTCGCCTGGGGATGGAGGTCACAATCACGTGTGACAACTCAATCAGCAAAATAACGCGCTAACCTATTTCCACCCATGCACTTACCGAAATTGCTAACTTTCTCTTTGAGCTATAGGTGACTTCAAGGAATTTACATAATGTTCCACGTGGAACATTACCGCGGCTACCAGCCAGGCATTCCCCTGCTAAATTCTCTCATTCCGCGCGAGCCCTCCGGCGCTACAATGAGCTCCATAGACACTCCCCCTATGGATAAGACTGCGCACGGCCGGAACCGGCATCACGTGTACGCGCTCGAGACCACTGGACTGCTCATCGTTGCGGCGACGCTGTTGGCCATTACGCTGGTCCGCTACTGGTACGCAATCCATTGGAGCCTTCGCTGAACGTTGCGGGCCCGTTACTGGTCGCCATCCTGGGTCCCACCGGCAGCGGCAAGACTTCTCTGTCTCTCGCGCTTGCCCGCGCCCTGCACGGTGAAATCGTCAACTGCGACTCGGTCGCGATGTATCGCGAGTTCGAGATCGGCACGGCCAAGCCCAAGGCCGAAGAGCGCGCCGAAGCGCCCCATCACCTGTTCGACATTGTCGAACCCACCGGCTACATCACGGCGGGCGAGTACGCGCGCCAGGCTCGCCGGGTTTTAGAAGACATCAAAGCGCGTGGCCACGTGCCCATCGTGGTCGGAGGCACCGGCCTCTACCTGCGCGCTCTGCTCGAAGGATTGTTCCCGGGCCCGCAACGCTCGGAGGAACTGCGCGCTCGCCTGCGCGCGCGGGCGGCGAAGAACTCCGCACACCTGCACACGATCTTGCGTCGTCTCGACGCGGCCGCAGCGGAGAAGATTCATGCGAACGACACGCCCAAGCTGATTCGCGCCATCGAGGTTTGCCTCGGCTCGCGCCGGCAGATGACCGAAATGTGGAGTGAAGGCCGCGATCCCCTCCAGGGCTTCAGCATTTTGCGCCTCGGCTTGAACCCGGATCGCGACGCGCTCTACGCACGCATCAACCAGCGTGCGCTCGTCATGTTCGATCGCGGACTGGTGGAAGAGGCCAGGCAACTGCTCGCGAAGTATGGCGACTCCGCGCGGCCGCTTGCGTCGCTGGGCTACAAGCAGGCCGTGCAGTTGCTGCGCGGCGAACTGACTCGCGACGCCGCCATCGGCGCGGCCCAACAATCCCATCGCAACTACGCCAAGCGGCAGTTGACCTGGTTCCGGCGCGAGCCAGACGTCGCGTGGCTGAATGGCTTTGGCGATGACGCGCGGATTCAGCGACAGGCCGTGAAGCGGGCGACAGCGGGGGATTAGTCCTCAGCTCGTGGCTCGCAGCTCGTAGCTCATAGCTCGTAGCTCATAGCTCGCGGCTCATAGCTCGCGGCTCATAGCTCGCGGCTCATAGCTCGCGGCTCATAGCTCGCGGCTCGCAGCTCGTGCTATCGTCTGGCTATGCGCTCCTTCATTGCCTGGCTTCTTGTTCTCCTCATGATGACTCCCGCGTTCGCGAAAGAAAAGTACCAGAAGCCTGGGCCGATTCATCTTGATCACGGCGGGGAGAAGTGGGCGGAGAAGACGCTGCGCAAGCTTTCTACCGAGGAAAAAGTCGGGCAGCTGTTCATGGTGTGGGCGCGGGCGCAGTTCCTGAATAACGACAGCGACACGTTCGCGCAGCTGCGCGACACCATGAACCGGTATCACGTTGGCGGATTCACCATGACCGTTCCGGTCGACGGTCCTTTTCTGATCAAGAGCGAACCTTACGAAGCCGCGATGCTGCTGAACCGTCTGCAGGAAGAATCCAAGCTGCCGCTGCTGTTCGCGGCTGACTTCGAGCGCGGGCTGAGCATGCGGCTGAACGGGCCTACGATTTTCCCGCACGCCATGGCGTTCGGCGCGGCGGGCAAGCTGGAGAACGCGGAGAATTTCGGACGCATCACGGCGCAGGAGGCGCGCGCGATCGGCATCCACTGGAATTTCTTTCCGGTCGCGGACGTGAATTCGAATCCGGTGAACCCGGTCATCAACACGCGCTCGTTCGGAGAAGACCCGCAGCAGGTGGGACAGATGGTCGCGGCCTACATCAAGGGCGCGCATGAGGGCGGGATGCTGACGACCGCGAAACATTTTCCCGGGCACGGAGACACGGCGTCGGACTCTCATCTGGGAGTGGCCAGCGTGAACGGCGACCGCACCCATCTCAACACGATTGAGTTGCCGCCCTTCCAGAAAGCCATCGACGCGGGAGTGGACTCGATCATGGTGGCGCACGTGACGGTGCCGGCGCTGGAGCCGGATCCGAACCGGGTGGCGACGACCTCAACCCTGGTGGTGACCGACCTGCTCAAGAATCAAATGAAGTTCAACGGGATCGTGACCACCGACGCGCTCGACATGGCGGGGCTGACACGGTTGTATGCGCAGGACGTGGGCCGGGCCGCAGTGGAAGCGTTCAAGGCGGGCAACGACATGCTGCTGATCCCGGCGGACCTCGAGGCTTCTTACCAGGCGATGCTGAAGGCGGTGGCGAGCGGAGAGATCCCGCAAGCGCGGCTGGATGCATCAGTTCTCAAGCTGCTCAAGGCCAAGGCGTCGCTCGGGCTGAACAAGGCGAAGCTGGTGGATGTGACGAACGTGGGCAAAGAAGTGGGCAAGACGTCGAACATGTTGGCCGGGCAGCAGGTTGCGGACGACGCGGTGACGCTGGTCCGTGAGAATGGCAAGGTCCTGCCGCTGAAAGCAGTGGGAACCATCCCGGGCGGGCTTCCGTATATGACCACAGTGGAGACACATAACCACCTGGTGGTGATTGTCTTCTCGGAGGACGTGAGGCTGAGCGCGGGCCGGATGTTGGACCGGCAGGTGCGCGCTCGTGTGCCGGACGCGAACGTGATTTATGTCGATCCGCGGATTGCCGAGGGCATGACACAAGAAATTCTGAAAGCGGCGGACGAAGCACAGACCGTGGTTGCGGCGGTGTACGCGACCCCGACGCCGGGAAGCCGGAAGAATTCGGTCGCGGTGGCGGACGCCACGGGGACGCTGCTGAACCAGTTGCTCGAGCATGATGCCGCAAAGACGGTGGTGTTCGCGATGGGGAATCCATACGTGGTGGCGGATTTTCCTAAGATCGATAACTATCTATGTACATTTTCCAATGAAACCGTGTCGGAAATCAGCGCGGTGAAGGCGCTGTTCGGGGAGATCCCGGTGCGCGGGCATCTCCCGGTCAGCATTCCGAATGTCGCGCAGCGGGGCGCCGGTATCGAACGCCAGGCGCGCCTGGCGCAAGGAGATTCTCAGCATGCACACAAAATGGCAAGCCAGTAGGATTCTGGTTACGGCAGTATTTGGCGCGGGCTTGCTGATCGCGCTGTCCGGTTGCCGAATTCACGTCGACAAGTCGGAAGACGGGAAGGACAAGAACGTCGACATCCAGACGCCGCTGGGCGGGATCCACGTAAATAAGGACGTGAACGTGCGCGACACGGGCCTGCCGGTTTACCCGGGCGCCCGCGAGAAGAAGAAGGATTCGGACGATCACGGCGGCCAGGCGAACGTGAATATCTCGTCGGGGTTTTTTGGGCTGAAGGTGGTGGTCGCCGAGTTCCTGAGCGACGATCCCCCGGAGAAAGTCACGGCCTACTACCGCGGTGAGTTAAAGAAGTATGGAGGCATTCTCGAGTGCCACACCAAGAACCGGCAGCACGATGATCCGGACATCGAGTTGCACACCGGGAAGGATTCCGACAAGAAGGACAACAAGCTGACCTGCGATCACGACAGCGGGCCAACGATCGAATTGAAAGTGGGGACCAAAGATAACCAGCACATCGTCTCGGTGTCGCCGCAGGACGGCGGCAAGGGAAGCGATTTCGCGCTGGTGTTTGTGCAGACGCGAGGGGAGAGCAAAGATTCGATCTAAGCGCGGGCCGCCTGCCAACCATTTGGGTAACCCAGGTTAGCGTCCAAAGAACGGACGCGAACCTGGGGCACCCGGAGGGTTCCGCGATTCCGGGGTACGTCCGTGTCCCCGTATTTCTCCGTATTTCTCGTCCCCATATTTCTCCAGAAGCGCGTTTACAACGTTCGTAGTCCTCTTTATAGTTGCCCGGCATGAGCACAACTCTTTATTGCAATCAGTGTGGCACGCCAAATTCTGCCGAGGCACGATTTTGCAGCCGCTGTGGCGGGGCCATGAATCCCGTTTCCGCCGCGCAGAGTGCGTCAGCAGCAGTCCCTGCTGCGCCGGCACAGGTCACAGCTGGTTCGTACGCGCCAGTCAGGGCGGTGGCAGTTGGGTACGGAGGGTTCTGGATCCGAGTCGTGGCCTTCCTGGTTGATGGGATTATCGTGCGGGCGGCGACGTGGCCTGTGAGCGTGATTCTTGGATTGGGCGGGCTGGGGATGATGGGTGGTTTCCCGCACGGTGGTCTGGGCTTGCATATGTTCGGCAGTGGCGTCGTGGTGATGCTGGTGATCTTCGGCTCTTGGCTCTACGAGGCTTTCATGCTCAGCTCTTCGTACCAGGCCACGCTGGGAAAAATGATTTTTGGGATGAAGGTCACCGATCTCTATGGCAACCGCATCTCGTTTGGGCGCGCTACCGCAAGGCATTTCGCGAAGTGGCTCTCCGGAATGATTCTGGCCATCGGCTACATCATGGTCGCCTTCAACGAGCGTAAGCAAGGATTGCACGACATGCTGGCAGGAACGCTGGTACGGCGGTAGTGACTAGATTTCTTAGACTCCAACTACGGTACATCGGTATCAGAGCCCTGGTCCGAAATGTTCGAAGTTCAGAGATGAAGATTCTTAAACTGCAAAGCGCCCCTTCGATCTAATCGCTCATATATTCTTGCAATCCCACCCAGGAGCACGCCGCCCCGGCGGTGTTTTCGCAGTAGAGCACGCGCCAGGACTTCGGTTTGTGGGTTGCCGTCCAGGCGTGTCCATGGATGAAGTAGGGTTTCGCCCAGACCTCGCTATCGATGGCGGCGGGCGCAAGGACGGTCACCTGCACAGCGCTTTCGGCCGGAGCGCCGTGGCGGGGATCCATGATGTGCGAGTAACGATGGCCGCCGGCACGGAATGATTTCTCATAGCTGCCGGAGGTGGACAGAGACAGGTCTTTGAGAAAGACCTCCGCCGCATTCTTGCGATGGTCCCAGGGATCAGCGATGGTGATGGGCCAGCCGCGGGGCTCGTCGGGAGGGTGGCCTAGCCCGAAAATACTGCTGCCGGATGCGGCGACGAGCGCGTTGCGAATTCCGCGTGCGCGCAGAATTTCAACCATGCGATCGACGGCGTAGCCCTTGCCCACTCCGCCGGGATCGATCTCGACACCGGGACGATCGAAGTGCACGGTTCGCTTCTCCGGGTCCAGTTGCACATGGCGGTATCCCACCAAGGCAAGGGCTTCGCGGAGCTGTTCCGGAGATGGTACATGGCGCTCCCCGCCGAAAAAGCCCCAGGCGCGCATGAGCGGGCCGACGGTCAGATCGAAGGCGCCCTCGCTCGCGCGGCTGTACTCGATGCAGTCGGAAAGGAGTCGGAACAATTCCGGCGAGACTTCGACCGGACGCGAGGCCGCCTCGCGATTGATGCGGCTCCACTCGCTTTCGGGTCGATAATTCGAGAGCAACGCGTCCAGGCGGTGGGCTTCGTCAAACGCTGCGTCGACCGCCTTGTTCATGGACGCGGGATCGGAGCCATAGAGGACGATGGAAAACGTCGTCCCCATGGCATCCGTGCTTCTTTCCAGCTTGACCGGCGCGTCTGCCAGTGCCAGCACGCCCGCTGCGAACAGGGCAAGAAGCAAACGGCTCAAGCCTTGGCCTTCGGCATCTGGTTTTTCCAAAAAGCTTCGTAATCGAACATCGCTTCCTTGATGGGCACGCCGCGCACATCGATCTTTGTCAGGTCCGCCGACCCGAGTCCCGCGGCCTCGGCCAGAAGCATCATATTGTCGGCGTACTGGAACGTCTCATCGCCGGGCTGTAACTGTTCCGGAGGATGGTTTTTGGGGTCTTTGAACACGCGATAGGGCGCCTCATGTCGGCCGGCACGGGGGTTGTAGCCCATGGTGGCCGCGGCTACCGCGTCGGTATTCACGCAGTTTTTGCCGACGACGAGGATTCCCGGATGGACGGGCTTGGAACCCAGAACCCACGGGCCCTCGCCGCCAACCATGGAGACGATGCCGTCGGCGATGGCGAGGTCCACCGGGCGCGCGCTGAGAATGTCGACCAGAATTCGAGGCAACCGCCAGCCTTCGTACCGGTTTGATTTCGGATCGAGTTCGGCGGGTACGCCGGAAGGGGCCTGCACCTGCCCGTAGTGGAACATTGTTTCCCGGTCGCGGTACACGCCCAGCGGCGTGATGCCGAACAGGTTTTTTATGCAGATGGTGAGGCCCATTTCTTCGTGGTTCTTCATCTTGCCCAGGCTCACGAAGAAATCGCAATCCTCGTAGGAGTGATTCAACTGGAAGGCCGGGAAGATGTATGGTTTGCCCTGGACTTTCAGCAGAGAGTATTGCTTGCCTTGGCCGAGCGCGTTGGTGTCTTCGAATTCGACCAAGGGGGCCGCATTGCGGATGGCGGCGACGTCCCAACCGCCCGAGAGCAATTTGTCTTCGAGCTTGTAGCCGGGCTTGCGGCCGCCGGCGCTTTCGAGGATACGGATACGCTTCGCGCCGAGTGAACCGAACGCGGAGACCACGGCACCGACGACGCGAGGATGGACCCAATGCGTGTCGCCCGCGGTGTATCCGGGAAACCCTCCGCCGCCGGTCAGATTGACTTTGATGCCGACAGTCTTCCCTTCGACCTGGTTGCCGATCCCGCCGACCTGATCGAACATCTTTTTGAATTGGGCGGTCAGGTCTTCGTCATAGCTGCGGACCTTGGCGACGGAGACCGGCTCCGCCGGGCCCGCCGGTACAGCCCGCGAATCTTCTGCGGCAGACCGCACTGCCATTGCCCCTACTGCTAGACCAGAAAGTGCCAGCCAATCGCGCCGCGTCACACGTTCTCTCATTGAATTGCCTCCTTGCTTATTTCATCGAAACCGTGGCCCACAACAAAAGCTTCGGAATCGTCACTTCCGTTTTTCCCTCGGCGTCACGCAGCGGGAGATTTACCGCCGCATTCTCGGGTGTTTCCAGGCGAGCCGAGCTGAACTTGCCTGCCAAACGCAGCGTGATCGCCTCCACCGGGTGGTCGAAATAGTTGACTAACTGCACGACCAGAGGTTGTCCGAGACCGCCTCCGCTGGCAAACGTGATGACCGACGGCACATTGAACGGGACCACGCCGAGGTCATCGTCGGAGAGCAGTTCTTTGAGATCGCGCGCCAACGTTTCGGGATCCGGATCCTTGTAAACGACCACCCGCCCTTTGCCGGCGGGGACCTCGACGAAGGGCTCCGTCTTGGGAGCATTGCCCCAGGAAGGACCGGTGATCACGAGTCCTCCGTTCTCGGCGAAATCCTGCAGCAGTTTGCGCTCAGCCGAAGACGGCGGATCGAGCTCGGTCGCCACGAGCGCGCGGAACTTCGCTATTGCGGCGGCGTTCAGCCCGGAGCGCGCTACCAGACGATAGGGCACCTGGCGGCGCGTCACGAGGTTCAAGTACTCGTCAGTGAAATCCTGTTTCGTACCTGCTGGATCGAGGACGATGCCGACATTCCCATAGGGCGCAAGGGCGCGCCAGGCAGCGTGACTCTCGGCGAATTTCAGATAGCTCGAGAGATTGCGCCATGTTTGGAGCGCCGAGGCATCGTGAGCGCGCAGTTTGGTGCGAAGCGAATCGTCGAGCGAGACGATCCAACGACCGCCGGCGGCCGCCGCATCGGCCACGGCCCGCTCGTAGTCGACGGCGGAAGCGTTCTCGAACTGGCTGCTGATCCACACCGCAGGCGAGGGCGAGGCGAGAGCGAACGACCGCGCCAGCCAGATGTTCGACTGGATCCACGGCTCGCTCGAGGGCGCCCCACGGATACCCATTTCGGAGAGATTGCGGGCGCTCGGAGCCGCGCCGACGAACGCAACGATCGGCGCAGACTTCCACCGCCACGGCGCCGCGTCCTTGGCGATCTCGACGACCAACATGGAGCCGGCTGCTTTTCTCACGGAAGCAGGAAATTCCGGGGCGAACTCACCTTCGAGCACGAGTCCATCGAGCCCAGCCTTGGCGGCGTCGGCAGCGATTTTCGACGCATCGCCGGCCGCATAGACGAGGCCGAGCACCGCCAGACCGCGCTTGTGTGCCGCTTCCGCGTAGACCTTCACGAGTTGCTGCTGCTGGGTTTCGACAGCCGCATCGGCGGTCGCGCTCCAGGTGACCAGCAGGCAGTTCGCAGGCGAATCCTCTAGAAGGCTGAGGGTGGCGGGGTCGTACCAGCGGGCGAGTGCGTCGCGGACGGCAGCGTCGGCGGGGAGCGTTTTCGCGCGGGTTCGCCAGGCAAGCTCCAACGGGCCGCCGGTCCAGCGAACTGGGACCCAGGCCTCCGGAGTCGGGAGAGCCGCGACTCCGAGCGCGCACGAGAGCACGAAGGCGGCGACCACACGGGGGAACCAACCGGGCATTTTCTCGCTCCGCGACATTTCGCCTCAGAGGGTGGGCGCAGAGAGAGCCGCTCTTCGGAGAGGCGGAACGGTATTCATTTGACAGATAGAAGCAACGGCTGTCAATGAAGTGAGTCACACTTGCATGGGATTTTGCATAAGCCGTTGTGAGAATGGGATTGGTTCAGAGCGAAAAGGAGCAGCCAAAGCTGGGACGTGAACACTGGGACCGCGGTTTCTTGCTGAATCGCCGGGGCTACGTTACCTTGAAATCGGGTGGAGCATTCCTGTCACAAGTGCGGCGCGATGGTGGAGGACGGGGTGCCCTTCTGCAAGCATTGCGGGGCACCGCAGATTCGCGTGGCGGTGGGGGTCGGCGAGGAATCGTCGGCGAGCAGCGGGGACACCGCAGATTCGTCTGGGTCTGCAACATCTCCACCATTGGCCAGCCCTCCTCCTGTGCCGGAGCCGCCACCCATGCCGGGCGCTCCGACATCCGTGAGTCGTCCACCTTTGCGGGAACATTCGACGTTGCTGCAACCGTACGCTGCGGGGAGTGGGGTGCAGTGGTCGAAGGCATTGCCAGGAGCGGCGCTGGCGGGAGTGTTCTCGCTGCTGGCCATGGTGATTCCGTTTGCGATTTTTGGGCCCGCCTTCATGATGGGCGGTGCGCTGGCGGTGTTGCTGTACCGGCGGAACCTGGGCGGGGCCCTGCCCGCGCCGGGAGCCGGGGCGAAGATCGGGGCGGCGAGCGGCGCGTTCGGATTTTTGTTCGCGGCCGTGATGGCAATCGCGACGTTGGTGTACCGTCCGGCGGAAGTGCGGCAGGGGATGCTGGACAACCTGTCGCAGATGGTAGGGCGAGGTTACGACCCGCAGAAGGTCGCGCAGGTCCAGGACCTCGTCAAGACGCCCGATGGACTGGCGTTCTTTGTGAGCTTCGGGTTGGTGGTGATGCTGGTGGTGATGGTGGCGGGAGCGAGTATTGGCGGGGCGCTGTATGCGGCGTGGGCGAGAAGACGGCCGTCGGGATAGAACTTACGCGGGGCGCAGATTTCAAGAATGACCTATCCAGCGTGGCCAGGCGGTTCAGATGTGGAAACCCCTCAGCGGCTAAAGCCGCATTCATTTTGCGACGCGTACGGCAGGCCTGAAGGCGTGCCCTTTCAAAGACAGAGCGGCAAACAGACTTCTTCCGCGCGACTAAAGTTGTGCCCTCCAAAAACACCACGCAGACTCGTCTGCAGCCTGTGAAGGCGTGTCCTGATACGAACCGTATCCATCCGTCGTGCCCAGCCGAACTACGCGGCTGAAGGGCGTTGAGGTGGTGCGATCCGGGAGGCCGGGCCTTGCCAAACTGTCTCACTTCTTCTGCACAACTGCAATTCCCGTAGGCGCGTTTCCGCCTGAGGCAAACGGCGAGCCAGCGAGAGCCGTCAGCGCGCCCGTCTGCGAATTGAAGGTGAAGACGGAAATATCGTTGGAGGCGTTGCAGACGTAGATGTATTTGCCGGCGGCGTCGGCAACGATGCCGAGCGGACCATTAATCGAGCCTTGCCCTCCGCTGGGAAAGGGCGAGCCCGATACAGGGGACAGCGCGCCGGAGGTGGAATCGAGAGTGAAGGCGGAAATCGTAGCGTCAGCAGTGTTGGCGACGTAGACGAACTTACCGGAAGGATCCAAGGTCACCGAGGAGGGATCGGAGCCGGTATGGGAAGGGGCACCCGCGGCCGAGAGCTTTCCCGTCGCGCTGTCGAGAGTGAAGACGGCGATCAGGCCAAAGGATGTGCTGCTCCCGTTGCTGACTGCGATGACGAGCTTCCCCGCCGGGTCGGTGGTAATGCTGCTGCTGAACAGATCGATGGGATAGACCGCGCCTGCGATGGGGTTGGCGGCTCCGGTGGCGGGTTCGAGGGTGAAGGCATAAATGTTGGTGGCGGACGGCGAGTCGGATGTGACGTAAAGATAATTGCCGGAGGGATCGATGGTAAGGGCGCCGGAACCGGTGACCGCGGCGTCGATGATCAGGGGCGAACTGGCGAGGTTGTGCAGGGCGCCGACGTTGTCGATCGAGAACTCCCACAGGTTGGCGGAGGACGCGCTGACGGCGTAGAGGTAGGTTCCAGCCGGATCGATGGCGATGCCGACCACGCCAGCTTCGACGGGGAATGGGGAGCCGTCGATCGGAGAGAGCGCTCCGGTGGATGAGTTGATGCTGAAGGCCGAGATGTCGCCGGAGAGACGGTTGGCGACGTAGACAAACTTTCCAGCGGGATCAGCCTTGACGGCCCAAGAACCGGAGGTGGTGTTGTAGGGGGAACCAGAGATGGAGGACAGAACTCCCGAAGTCTGGTTGGAAGACAGCGCAGATACGGTGGAGGGGCTCCCGCCCGCGTTGGCGGTATAGACGAAATTTACTGTGCCGGTCGGCGGCGGGGGCGGCGGTGTTGAGTTGGACGAACTGGAACATGCGGCCAGGGACAGGATCATCCCGGCGGCCAAGAGTGATGCCAGGATGCAGGCTGAATTACTCAGCAGAGGTGGCTGGTGGCGCATAGGTATCGGGCTCCTTTGTGACTGGCGACGAAGCATTGGTTGAAGTCTGATGAAATTCATTCGGGCGTCGCAAGGACGGCCGTTACGGGTGCGCGTGACAAGATTTGGTCTGCGAGCTGGGGTACTTTCTGGTTGGGCGGCTGACGTCAGCCCGACGGCCCGGGGTGTGGTCGAATCGGGCGCGGGAAGCAAGCGACAAGTGGAGATGTCGCATCTTGTCGTGGGTCGAGTCTATTTGCGTTACCTTTGAGAGATGGGCGCGGCTGGGCAGAGCGAGCGGGTGAAGGTTGGGTTGTGCGCCGAGTGTCGACACGGGCGGCAGGTGAAGTCGGATCGCGGGTCGGTGTTTTGGCGATGTGAGTTGTCGGTGAGCGATCCGAGTTTTCCGAAGTATCCGCGGTTGCCGGTTCGCGAGTGCCGGGGATATGAGATGAAAGCAGGAAACGTCGATGAGCGGGATTGAGAGTGAGGGGCGTGGATATCGCACGAATTCCCTGGTAGTCGAGGCTTGCCGCCTTACGGCCGCTTCGCAGAGGTGTCGCCCCTACCGGGCTGGCGGGTCTTGGGAATTTTCACCCAGTGCTTACGCACTGGGCTAATGACTGTCGCCGCTCCGCGGCTGGCTTTCCGGCAGCGACTCGGGTGGAGTGGGCGATAGCGATGCTTGCCGGGTGGCTTGGGGGCTTGTATGATGCTGCGTTCATCCTTCCCGAGATCACGCGCGTGACGAGCCAGCATGGGCTGGGACAGAAGGCTGAGCGGAATTCGGGATGCCCAGGGCCAGATGGGCTCCGCCTCCCAGACTATCGATGAATAAGGTCGCACGCGGTTCCCTGCTCGGCATCGAGTCTCTGGATGCCGGGGAAATCCTGAAGATCCTGCAACTGGCGCGGCGCATGAATCCGCAGAAGCCGCGGGCGTTGCTGCGCGGGAAGCGGGTGGTGCTGCTGTTCTACGAACCTTCCACGCGGACGCGATCGTCTTTCGAAATTGCCGCCAAGTCGATGGGAGCGATGACCACGCTGGTGCATTCGAGCGGGTCGAGCATCGAGAAGGGCGAATCGCTGCTGGATACCGGGTACACGCTGCGGGCGGTGGGCGCCGACGTGATCGTGATTCGCCACCCGCTGGCTGGGGCGCCGCAACTGATGGCCCAGCACCTGGATATTCCCGTGGTGAACGCGGGCGATGGGATGCACGAACATCCTTCGCAGGCGCTGCTGGACGCTTACACGATCCTGAAACATAAGAAGAAGCTGAAAGGGTTGAAGGTCGCGATTGTGGGCGACATTTTTCATAGCCGGGTGGCGCGCTCGGCCTGCCATTTGCTGACGAAGGTCGGATCTAAAGTGACGCTGTGCGGGCCGCCGGAACTGGTTCCCGAGGTGGCGACGACCTTGGCGCCGGGCGTGAGCATTACGCGCCATCTGGAAGAGGCTTTGCGCGGGGCGGATGTGATCACGCTGCTGCGCGTGCAGAAGGAGCGGCTGGCGGGATTGAAGCTGCGGCTGGATGACTACATTGCCCGGTATCAGATGACCATGCAGCGGCTGAAGCTTGCGCATCGGGATGCGATCGTGATGCATCCTGGACCGATTATTCGCGGGTTGGAGTTGACCGGAGAGGTGGCGGACTGTCCGCAGTCGGTGATTGTGGAAGAAGTACAGAATGGAGTGCCGACGCGGATGGCGATTCTGGCGCGGGCCGCGGGGAAAGTTCGCTGGACATCGTGCAGATGAGTTCGCGGCGTCCGTGGAATTCCACTGTTTCGAAAAATGCGAAACATGGGACACCCTCGGTTCGGAGTATTGCAGCGCAAACGCAAGGTCCCTCGGCAGCGTTCGGCTTCGCCTCACTTGCTCGGGATGACAAAGAGATTGAGGATAGCGACTAGAGACTGAGATTCATGGCACACGAGAGACACAAACCGGCGTCGTTGCTGATCAAGGGCGGACACGTAATCGATCCGGCAAACCGGATGGATGCGCTCATGGACGTGTTGCTGCGCGACGGGCAGGTGGTGGAGGTCGCACCGCCGAACCAGATCAAAGGCAGTGCGGAAGAGAAGATCGACGCCCGCGGGCTGGTCGTGGCGCCGGGATTTATCGACCTGCATGTCCATTTAAGGGAGCCGGGACAGAGTTACAAGGAGACGATCGCGTCGGGTACGGCGGCGGCGGCGGCGGGAGGATTTACGTCGGTGTGCTGCATGCCGAACACGATCCCGGTGCTCGATTCGCAGGAGTGGGTGAACTGGGTGCGCCAGCCGGAACGCGGAGCGGTAGTGAATGTGTTTCCGGTGGCGGCCGCGACGCATGCCAGCAAAGGCGCCGTGCTCACGGACTTTCGCGGATTGCAGCGGGCCGGGGCGGTGGCGGTGACCGACGACGGCCGCCCGATCCTGGATAACGACGTGATGCGCGAATGCCTGCGGCTGAGCGGAGAGTTAAGCATCGCGGTGGTACAGCATGCGGAGGATACGCGGCTCACGGAAAATTGCCCGATGAACGATGGTCCAACCTCGTTCCGGCTGGGTTTGCGCGGGTGGAAAGCGTCGGCGGAAGCGGACATAGTGGACCGCGATGTCCAGTTGGCACAGCAGACTCCTAATGCCCGGTTGCACGTGGCGCATCTTTCGGCGGCGGGATCGCTGAAGGCGGTGCGCCGGGGAAAGCGCGCGCGGGCGCGAGTGACCTGCGAGGTCACGCCGCACCACTTCACGTTGACCGACGAAGCGGCCGGCGGGTACGACACGAATTGCAAGATGAATCCGCCATTGCGCTCGGCGGCGGATATCGAGTCCATCATCGTGGCGCTGGGGGATGGGACGGTGGATGCGATTGCAACCGATCATGCGCCGCATGCGAGTCACGAAAAGCAAGTTGAGTTTGAACGGGCGGCGTTTGGGATCACGGGACTCGAGACCGCGCTGGCGTTGGCGATCACGAAGCTGCACCGGGAACACAGGATTCCGCTGGCGCGAATTGTGGAGTTGTTTACGAGCAGTCCGGCGCGGGTTTTTGATTTGCGCGGACGCGGGTCACTGGGGCGCGGGAGTCATGCGGACGTAACGATTTTCGATGCGAAGAAACGGTGGACATTTGATGTCGCGAAGTCGCGATCACTGTCGCGGAATTCTCCGTTTGACGGATGGGCTCTGACGGGGAAAGTTGTGGCAACGATTGTTGGCGGGCAAATTGTGCATCGGGAGTAGTTTTCGCGTTTCTAAATTTCAAGGTTTCAAGGTTTCAAGGTTTCAAGGTTTCAATTGCCTTCGGCCGACACCCGTGGAATCCCATATCTCCGCAGAGAACGCGCAAAAATGGGTACCCACGGTTTGAGGTATCTACGCGGAACGCAAGGCCCCACGGCTGCGTTCGGCTTCGCCTCACTTCGCTCGGGATGACAAGGCTTGCGAGGGCTGAGTTTTCAGTCGGCGTGGTTGTGGGTCGCGCCTCGGCTTACATCCCAGATTTCGGCTTCGGTTTTTTCCAGCGGGTAGAGGTGGACCATCCAGTTGAAGACGAGCGGGCGGAAGATGCCGCCGTTCGCGTCGCAATCTTCCTTCGTGGCAATTGATCCGTGCAGGCCGAACTTGGGGCCGAGTGCTTCCTGTTTGCGGTCGGCGGGCGGCATGCAGAGGTTGACGTGTTCGTGCCACTGCGCGATCGAGAGCGGGATGCGCTTGTCGAGGTCGTCTTCGTCGTAGCGCTTCGGGGCGGTGTACATCACGCCGACCAACTTGTAGTCGTCGCCGTGCTTTTCATAGAGCAGGGAGGTCGGGTGTTCGGGATGGAATGAGAAAGCGGCTTCGAACGCGTACTTATAGTTGGTGAAGTGGTACATCTTCTGCGGGACGTTGGGCAGGAAGATTCTGTAGCCGTCGGCCAGGGCGGCATTGTAGTCCTTGTATTTTTCGGCAACTTCGCGGGCGGTCGCGACGATTTTTTTCGCACGCGCTTGGTCGCCGGGCTTGGGATCGCGTAGCGCAGTCATCTTCATGTGCGGGCCCATGTCCATGTGGCCTTCCATGGAATGCATGGCCGGGGCGCTGGTGGAGGCGTCCATGCCGGGCATGTCTTTCATGCCGGAGGAACCGGAGCTTGGCTGGACATGTCGTGGGACGACATATCTATGCCGCGGTGGATTCGGGGGACTGACTCTGGCTGAACGCGCAGCTGACAATTAGTGACAGCCCGAAGAATGCAGTCAAGAATGGGTTGCGCATGGAAATCTCCCCACGTGCGTCGATTGTATAAACACGGGAGGCGCGGACTTGTTGCGCAGCGGGTTGTGCCTGGTTACGGGAGTAATCGGCGCGAGCAGGACACAGTGGAGCGACGGGCGATACGCCCGACCCTCCAGCGTTCTATGATCGGGTCGTCACCGATTCTGAAGTGAAAACTCCAAGTGCGCTTAGCGTCTCCTCAACCGCCGTCGTCCCCGTCCGTACGCAGTCCGGTACGCCGATTCCGCTGTAGCCGTTTCCCGCAAGCGCCAGTCCCGGCAGCTTCTTTCGGAGCGATTCGATGCGTTCCAGGCGATCGAGGTGGCCAACGCCGTATTGCGCCATCGCGCCTTTCCATTTGAAGACGCGGGTAAACAGGGGCTCGGCTTTCAGGCCGAGGATCTGCTGAAGTTCCTCGCGGACGATGCTGAGGATCTGCTCGTCGGAGAGTGCGAGCATCTGTTCGCCACGGGCGCCACCGAGAAAACAACGAAGGATCGCACGGTCGTCTGGGGCGCGGTGCGGGAATTTGTTGTGGACGAAGGTGGCGGCCAGCAGGCGCTTGCCCTCGCTGCGCGGCACGAGGAATCCGAAGCCCGGAGGCAGCGCGTCGCGCACCTGCTTGCCGTAGCCAAGAGCCACCGTTACTGAGGAGCTGTATTGAATCGCCGCCAGCTCGGCGGCTAGTTCGGGGCCGCATCGTTGGAGCATTGCGGCGGCCGCGTGCGTGGGCAGCGCGACGATGACCGCGTCGAACTGGTCCGACTGCAGTCCGGCGGAAACCACCCAGCCTCCCGCCTCGGGCGAAATTGCCCGCACGGGCGTTTCTGTTTTCAGAGAGGCGGCGTCGAGCGCGGCCACCAGTGCGTCGACCATTTGCTGCATGCCTTCCTGCAACGACGTGAACAGCGGACGCGGCTTCGTTTTGGGCGCGCGCGCCATGGCGGCGCGTGCGGCGAGCATGGCGCGTCCTAGGCTACCGTGCTTGGCTTCCATCTCGGCGAAGCGCGGGAGAACGGCACGCACGCTGAGCTGCGACGCTTCGCCACCGTAGACGCCGGAGAGTAGCGGATCGGCGAGGCGGTCGACCATCTCGGGCCCGTAGTGACGCTCGACGAAGGCTGCGACGGTTTCGTCTTCGGTGGCTTTGCGCGGCGGGTGAAACCACTCACGCGCCATGCGCAGCTTGGATCGTATCGAAAACAGCGGCGACATCACGGTTGGCGCGAGCTTGGTGGGAACCATGAACATCAGGCCGTCGGGCATTTCGATCAGCTTGCCGTGGACCAGGATGTAAGTCTTCCGGTCGGCGTCGTTCGAGCCGATAAGTTGATCGCCGATGCCGAGCTTCTGACAGAGCTCGATGGCCCAGGGCTTTTCGGTGAGGAACGAATCGGCGCCGGCTTCGAGGATGCAGCCGTCGACCTTTTGGGTGACCAGGACGCCACCCAGGCGCGGGCTGGCTTCATAGAGGACGTACTCGACGCCGGCGCGACGCTTTTCCTCGAGCGCATACGCGGCCGCGAGGCCGGAGATACCGCCGCCGATGATGGCTAGACGTTTCATGAAAAGCAGCTGTCAGGTATTAGCCGTCAGCTGTCGGCTTTTAGTTACGACACTGGTCGCTCCAAGCTCTTCACCGCTTGTGCGGGCTGCGAGCCGCGAGCATCGAGCTTCGAGCACAACCATCCCTTGAGGCTTGCTCTGCGAACTCTGCGGCCTTTCTCTGCGGTCTCTGCGTTCAAAGGATTAGAACCCGAAAATCTTAAACCGCAGAGGACGCCGAGAGCATCCGCAGAGGGCGCAGAGAAACACTTCAGCGCCAACGGATCCCAGCCTTCAGCGCCAGCGGATCTCAACCTTCAGAACTGCCGGATCTCAGTCGTCAGATGCTTCTCGATTTTGCCGGCACTTCACGATTTCCGCCAGCGCGGCGATCAGCTTCGGCGATTCGTTCAGCGACTCGGCGCGCCAGAGGCGCAGGTGGTGCTTCTTCGCGAATTCCTGAAAGCCGATGTCGATATCGTAAAGCACTTCGACGTGATCACACAGAAATCCGATGGGCTGGACGAAGATTCCGGTGTGACCTTCGGTCTTGAGGTCGAGGATGGTTTCTTCGACGGTCGGACCTAGCCAGGTTCCGCCCGACAAGCCCTGGCTCTGGAATGCGAACTTCCATTCTTCGTTTTCGAGGCCCGCTTCCCGGGCCACCAGTTCGGCGGTTTCGCGGGTTTGCGCTTCGTAGGGATCGCCTTCGGCAATCGTCCGTTCGGGCACGCTGTGGGCCGTGAAGATGACGGGTAACTTTGCGCCGGCTTCGATGGAGGCCTGCTCCCGTCCCGCGCGCAGCTTGTCGACGAAGGCTTCGATCAGCAACGGATGGTCGTGCCAGGACTCGACAAAATCGAACTGGAATGGTGGACCTTGGGGTCCATCAACCGCCTTTCGATACAGGCCCACGCTGGTGCGGGAGTTTTGTGGCGCCAGGCAGATGGCGATGACGCGGGTGACTCCGTCGGCGGCGATCTTTTTGACCACGTCGGGGATGAACGGCTTCCAGTTGCGCATGCCGACGTAGACCGGGAGATTCAGCTCGAGAGCGAGGAGTTGTCCCTGGCGGGCGGTGATCTCGTTCATCGGGGAGTGCCCGATGAGGGAGTAGCGGTGCTGGACTTCTTCGATGACTGTTTGGGAAACGGGCCGTCCCCCGGTCACGTGCCGCATGAATTCCGGGATGTCGTCGACGGAGTCGGCGGTGCCGTGGGCCAGCAGCAGGACGGCGGTTTGAGAGGCAGTCATCGGTTCACTTCAATCAAAGTCAAAAGCGTTCACCACAGAGGTCTCTGTGGTTAATGTTTTCCCGAGTTCTCCTGTACGAACTTGCACAGTCGTTTCACGTTTTCGACTGGCGTCTCGGGCAGGATGCCGTGGCCCAGATTAAAGATGTGGCCGGGGCGGCCTGCTGCTCGGCGCAGGATGTCTTCGGCGCGCGGCTGGATTTCTTTCCAGTCGGCAAAAAGGACCACCGGGTCCAGATTCCCCTGCACCGCGCCTTGATTCTTCATCAGCGCCCAGCCTTCATCGAGCGGGACCCGCCAGTCGAGGCCGACAACCTCTGCCCCGGTTTCTTTCATCGAGGGCAGCAGCGTCGTGCTGTCGGTGCCAAAGTAGATGATGGGCACACCGGTCTTCTGCAGACGCTTCACAAGGTCGGTGACGTGAGTGAGGACATAGCGACGGTAGTCTTCCACGCTGAGGCAGCCGACCCAGCTGTCGAAGATCTGGATGGTGTCGGCGCCGGCGCGTACCTGCTCGGCGGCATACTCACTTGTGACCGCCACCAGTTTTCCCATCAACTCATCCCAGGCTGCCGGGGAGGAGTACATCATCTTTTTGGTGTGGATATAGTTGCGCGAGCCGCCACCTTCGATCATGTAGCTGGCCAGGGTGAAGGGCGCGCCGCAGAAACCGATCATGGGCAAAGTGTTGCCGAAATGCTTGCAGACTACGCGAATGGCTTCGGCGACGTAGCCCAGATCGGCGGCACGATCGGTGCGCAGGCGCGTGATGTCGGCGTGTTCGCGGATGGGCTTCTCGATGACGGGACCTTCGCCAGCTTCGAAGCGGAAGGGGAGGCCCATGACTTCGAGGGGGAGAAGTAAATCGGCAAAGATGATGGCAGCGTCGACACCGATCGCTTCGGCTGCCGTGATGGTCACCTCGGCGGCGAGTTCGGGCTTCTTGCAGATCTCGATGAGGGAATGTTTTTTTCGGACGGCGCGGTACTCGGCCATGTAGCGGCCAGCCTGACGCATGAACCAGACGGGCGTGCGGTCGACCGGTTGCGCCTTGCAGGCTTTAATGAAGCGGGAGTTCGGAGCAGACATGAATGTGTAAATGTAACATTTTTGCGGATAAAACCCTTTACCACAGAGGACACAGAGAACACGGAGGAAAAACACTTGCAATTACTCTGTGCTCCCCTGTGTCCTCTGTGGTGAAAGCTTTAGCTCACGAGCGCGTCAGTTTTTCCAAATTGATGCGGCTGCCGTGTTGGTGAATGTCGGCGACGATCTGGAGCGCGAGCGCCAGGGCGCGGCGGCCGTCTTCGAGGGAAACGACCGGGGTCGCACGGCTGCGGACGGCGTTCAGGAATGCGCGGAGTTCGGCGCTTAACGGCTCTTCGGCGGTGACCTGCGGTTTGATCATGCCGATCTGGGGGTTGACGGAGGGCGTGACCTCGGCTGAATCGCCGCCCACGGTGAAGGCGATCACGTCCTGACGGCCGTAGTCGATCGAAATGTACTGGCGGGGTTGGAAGAAGCGCAGCTTGCGGACGCGTTCGGTCGAGACGCGGCTGGCGGTGAAGTTCGCAACGCAGCCGGTGGCGAACTCGAGACGCACGTTCGCAATGTCGGTTTTGCCGGAAAGGATGGGCAAGCCTACGGCGCGGACTTCTTTCACCGGGGATTTCACGAACGAGAGCACGATATCCAGATCGTGGATCATGAGGTCCAGAACCACGTCTATGTCGAGCGAACGGGGCGTAAAGACGCTGAGACGGTGCACCTCGAAAAACATGGGCTGGGTAAGCAGTGGGATGGTCGCCCGGACCGCAGGGTTGAAACGTTCGAGGTGGCCGACCTGGGCTATGCGTGTATTTTCGGCGGCTAGCGTAATGAGTTCGTCGGCTTCGGCGAGCGTGCTGGTCAGCGGCTTTTCGATGAGGACATCGACACCGGCTTGCATCAGCATGCGCGCGGCGTTGAGATGGTCGACGGTGGGAACGGTGACGGAGGCGGCCTGGACCTCGCTATGAGTCGTGAGCAGTTGATCCAGCGATCCGAATGAGCGGCAGTTGAATTCATGGGCCACAGCATCGGCGCGCGCAACGTCGCGATCGACCACGCCCAGCAGGCGGAGCGGTTCTCCCTGTTGCTCGAGTTGTTTGTAGACGCGCGCGTGGTTGCGGCCAAAAGCGCCCACACCAACGACCACAACATTTACGATGCTGGAAGAATCCAGAAAGGGTTCTCGGGCAGCCGGTTGCCGCCGCACTGGATTGTACTCAGGAACACAGCCGCGCGTATCGGAGATTTGCCGGCGTAGCCTTTGTTACAAACGGGTCTTCTTCAGGATCGCGATCTGGCCGGCGTGGTAGAGCTCATGCTGAACGACGCCGTCCAGCATGAAGCCGATGTCGTATTTCTTGCCGGGAACCCGCTCGCGAAGACGCCCGTCCGGGAGAGCGGCAACCGTTTTTAGAAGTGCGGCGTGAGCGGCCTTCACGTGGGCAACAGCTTTTTTCCATCTAGCAGGAGTCTTGTCAGTGACCGGAGGAAAATTTTCGGCGTCGTTGAGTTGAAGAGCCTTGCCAAACTTGCCCAGAACGATGCGCCGGTTCACGGCGTCGTCCCAGGCCGCGATGTGCAGCACCAGTTCCCAAATGCTGTGGACATCGGGAAGTGGGTGCGAGGCGGCGGTGGCGGCATCGACTTCCGAGAGAAGCTCCAGCAAGGCAGGGCCGTGCCAGGCATCGCCATCGAAAGCGCGGCGGAGCTGATCGGTGAGGCGGATGGCTTCGGTGTTTGCTTTATTCGGCGATGATGGTGATTTGGGCTTCGTTCGCGGCATGTCGTATTCCCTCTCCGTCCAGCAGCAGACACTTTCCAGCATCGAGAGCCAGGCAGGTGGCGCCGGCGGCTCGCATGCTGTTGATGGTTTGGATGCCGACGACGGGGACATCGAAGCGCATATCTTGATCGGGCTTGGCGATCTTCACAACCGTGAGAGCACGACTGAGCGTGGAGGCATCGCCTTCGAGGGAGCGCATGATCTGACCAGCACGTTCAATGGTGGCGTCGGTGCCTTCCATGGCTTCGACAGCCACCCCGGCGGCTTCGGCGATTACGACCGTCTGGCCGATATCGTGTTGAGCGAGATGACGCGCGAGGGCACGGCCGTATTGAATATTTTTCTTCTCTTCTTCCGTGGGGGCGCGATCGGTGAGGACGCCGGGTTTGGCGAGGAGTGGCTCGAGGAAAGCCGTTGAGTTCTCGAGCGTGATGCCTTCATCGGCGAGGACTTTGGCTACCGCGCCCAGCAGGGAGTTGGTGTTGCGGGTGCTAAGGGCGAGCAGCAGCTTGGCTAGACGCCAGTCTGGCTTGATACTGGAGAAAATCTGCTTGTGCTTGACCTGTCCGGCCATGATGGCGCGGTGCACGCCTTCGCGCTGGAAGGTCTCGATCAGCTTGGAGAGTTCGCCGAGCGAGAGCCAGTGGACGGATGTGGCGCCGCAGTTCTCGATTTCCGGGAAGGTCTCTTCTTTTATCGCGGCTACCACGACGTCAAGACCCTGGGCGCGAGCCGCGTCGAGGACCAGGAAGGGGAATTTTCCATTGCCGGCGATGAGGCCGAGTTTTTGTTTGGGGGGCACGGTGCGGGAAAAGTCTAGCATCTGGAAGCTGTCAGCTCTCAGCTGTCAGTTCCCGGTTCTCAGTTCTCAGTTCTCAGTTCTCGGTTCTCGGTTCTCAGTTCTTAGTTCTTAGTTCTCAGTTCTCAGTTCTCAGTTCTCAGTTCTCAGTTATTTAATTACCCCTCGCTCTGATGCTTCGATGAAGCGGATTAGCATCTTGACATCTTCTCCCAGGTCGTCTTCTGACTTTAGTTTCGCGAGGGCCTGGGTGGTATTGAGTTTGGAGGCTAGCAGAACTTTGTAGGCATGGTGGATTTTGCGCAGGCGGTCTTTGGTGAAGCCGCGGCGCTCCAAGCCGACGGAGTTCATGCCGTAGGCGTGGGTTCCGCGCTCGGCGGATGTTTTGGAGAAGGGCAAGACATCCTGCGTGATCGTCGTACCCCCGCCGATGAAGGCGTGGGTTCCGATGCGCACGAAGTGGTGCACGGGACAGAGCGCGCCCACCTGGGCCCAGTCTTCGACGATCACGTGGCCGCCGAGCGTGGCGCCATTGGCCAAAAGTACGTGGTCGCCGATGCGGCAGTCGTGAGCGATGTGGGTGTAGGCCATGACCAGCACGTGGCTGCCGACCTTGGTCAGGCCTCCACCTTTGACAGTCCCGCGGTTGATGGTGACGAACTCGCGGATTTCATTGTGATCGCCGATTTCGAGGCGGGTGGGTTCGCCGGCGTAGCTCAAATCCTGGGGCGCGAGGCCTATCGAGGAGAACGGGAAGAAGCGGTTGTGGGCGCCGATTTTCGTAGGGCCTTCAATAACTACGTGGGAGATGAGCGTGCAGTTTTCGCCGAGTTCGACGTCGGGACCGATCGTGCAGTACGGGCCTATTTTGCAGGTGCGGTGAAGTTTCGCGGCGGGGTCGACGATGGCGGTGGGGTGAATGGTCATTCCGGAGGATGATTTTCGCTAAGGATGTCTATAAGACACGCTATATGGGCACGGGAAAACCGGCTGCTGGCCCGTTGCATCAAGGGCGAACCTCAGCGGCTGAAGCCGCATTTGATTCCTGGTCGCTTTCGGCGCGGCTAAAGCCACGGCCTTTCAAAGCTCCAGGCCTCGCAGCCCGGCCTCGCACAGCTCCCGGCCTCGCTCAGCTACAGGCCTCGCACGACCGTTGATCGTCGGAAGCCTGCCCTTGGCGTCAGGCTCCTGGCTCCACTGTCGATTCGCTCGCGCCTCTTTGCGCGACGGTTCGGCCCACCAGTTGACAGGTGACCGTGGCTTCGGCGACGCGCTTGTCTCCGACAAAGGCTTTGCCCTCCATGCGGACGGCGTTCATGCGCCACGACTTTACTTCCACCTCGAGACGGACCTGATCTCCGGGAACTACCGGGCGGCGGAAGCGCGCGCGCTCGATGCCGGTAAACAACATGAGTTTCTGTCCGCGATCTTCGACTTCGGTTAACAGCAGAGCGCCTCCCGCCTGCGCAATGGCCTCGACGATGAGTACGCCGGGCATAATCGGGAGATTGGGGAAGTGTCCCTGAAAGAAAGGCTCGTTGATGGTGACGTTCTTGATGGCGACAATTCGCTCGCGCGGAACCAGATCGATGACCCGGTCGATGAGCAGAAACGGGTAGCGATGGGGCAGAATCTTCTGGATGTCGTTGATATCCAAAGTGGTTACGGCCGCTTTGGAGGTCTCGATTTCAGGGTGAGTCGTGTCTGTCATACGCTGGATTCTTACGGCCCGGAGATTATACTGTACGGCGCCCCATAGGCCGACGAGCCAGATGCCTGTGGCTCTGCCGACTGGGTATTACCAATCAGACCAGATGACAAAACACGCCGCTCACACTTCCTCCAAATCTTCTCCCAAGGTTGCGCAAACACGGCTTCGATATTTTGAGGAGCGGCGCGATCACATAGTCGATACCATCCGCCGACTGGTGGAGATCGAATCGCCCAGTGACAACAAGCAGGCGGTCGACCGGTGCAGCGCTTTTGCCGCGGAGGAGTTCGCGGCGCTGGGCGGGCGCGCGCAGTTCCATCGCGTAGCCGACTTCGGCAATCACCTGCAGGTGGACTTTGCCGGGGAGACCCAGCAACAACCCGTGCTGCTTCTAGGGCACTACGATACCGTCTACCCGCTGGGCACGCTGACCACGATGCCGTGTCGACTGGGTAATGGACGGCTTTGGGGGCCGGGTGTGCTCGATATGAAGTCGGGCATTGCGCTGATGATGTATGCGATTCAGGGATTGCAGGCGTGGCATGGAAAGCTTCCGCGGCCAGTGACGGTGCTGCTGGTGTCCGATGAAGAGATTGGCAGCGATTCGTCCCGGGCGATTACGGAGGGACTGGCGAAACAATCGTCGGCTGTGCTGGTGGTCGAACCCTCTTATGGACCAAAGGGGGCCGTGAAAACGGCGCGCAAGGGCGTCGGGGAGTATTCCTTGAAGATCTCGGGCGTGGCGTCGCACGCTGGGCTCGACTTCGAGAAGGGGCAGAGCGCGATTCTGGAACTGGCACAGCAGATTCTGGCGATCACCAGGATGACGAATCTGAAACGCGGGCTGACCATGAACGTGGGGGTGGTTGGGGGTGGGACACGCACGAATGTCGTGGCGTCGGAGGCTACAGCGGCAATCGATGTGCGCGTGACTCGCATGAAGGACGCTGAAGTCATCGATAAGAAACTGCGGTCGCTTCGTCCGGTAAACCGGAAATGCAAATTAGAAATCAGCGGCGGAGTAAATCGTCCGCCGATGGAACGGACGCCGGGTGTGGCCATGCTCTACAACAGGGCGGTGGTGATTGCCCGGGAACTGGGCTGGAAACTGAGCGAAGCGGCGGTGGGTGGAGGATCGGACGGCAACTTTACGGCCGGGCTGGGGATTCCGACGCTCGATGGGTTGGGCGGGGTCGGCGATGGAGCGCATGCGGTGCATGAGTCGATCACAGTTGGCGAACTGCCGCGGCGCGCGGCGCTCCTGGCGGGGTTGATCGAGAGTGTGTAGCGGGAGATCGGTCGTTAGTCGTTGGTCGTTGGCAAAGCGTGGTGTGGTGTCACGGGAATGCGGGGAATACCATCATCGAGCGCGAACCTCAGCGTCTGAAGCCGCACTCATTTTTCGGCACTTAGGGCACGACTGAAGTCGTGCCCTTTCAAAGAGACAGCCGCAATCAGATTCTTCCCGCGGCTTCGGACGTCGTGTTCTCCAAGATACGAAGCCAATCATTGGGTGTGCTTGCGCCTTGCACTCCGGACGACCGACTTCTTGCCGTGACCGAGTACCGACGAAACCACTGTTCTTTTGACTCCCCGCGATAACAAGCCTAGACTCTGGAACATAGGGATGGGCGCCACCCGAGAGCGCCGCGGGTATCCCATGGGAGGCAGTGCATGCCTGGAAAATTGGGTTTGCCAGAGATTCTGTTGATACTGGCCGTGGCTCTTTTGATTTTTGGTCCGAGCAAGCTGGCGGATCTGGGCAAGGGGCTGGGCGAGGGGATCAAGAATTTCAAGTCGGCGGTGAAAGACGGCGAGCGGGATTCCGAGAAGAAGTCCTGAGGGTCTGCGTCCCTGGCTCGACCGCTCGGCACGCGATCTTTTCCGCTGGTTTTAATTCTGCTGGAGTGCTAGATTCCGCCCGCTTCTTTCAACATGCGATAGACCAAGGCAACGGGTAGTCCCACCACATTTGAATAATCGCCCTCGATGCGAGGGATCCACCTCGAGGCTATGCCTTGAATGGCGTAGGCGCCGGCTTTGTCCATGGGCTCGCTGGTAGCGATGTAGGCGCGGATCTCGTCGTCGCTCAGGGAATTCATCGTGACCAGAGTGGTCTCCGAGCGTGTATCGCCAAGCGTGGTATCGGGCTTCGGGTTCGCCGGAGCATTGCTCTTGGAACCCATGACGCAAACGGCGGTAATGACTTCGTGGGTGCGTCCGGAGATTAAACGCAACATGCGCTCGGCATCGGAAGGATTGCGGGGCTTGCCGAGAATTTCCTTGCCCACTACGACGACCGTGTCGGCGCCCAACACGATGTCGGTTGGGTGCTCTTTGAAAATGGCCCAGGCTTTCTCGCGCGCCAGCCGTTCTGCGAACACTTTGGCGGCCTCGCCATCGAGCGGGACTTCCGGGATGTTAGTCGGCTGGACGGTTACGGCAATGCCCGCCGCACGCAGCAATTCCTGTCGGCGAGGCGAGGCAGAAGCCAGGATCAGACCCATGGAGAGGATTCTAAAGGAAGCACTGATTATTTCGCAGCCCGGATAGCTGCGGTCAGGTGGAAATCAGTTCAATTCGGTTCCCGAATGGATCGTGCAGGTGGCAACGCTGCACGCCGGGAATATCCTTCACTTCGACGACCTGAACCCCGTGCCTTTTCAGACGGGCGAGCAAGGCAACGTAGTCGGGACAGCGGAATGCGGGGTGCGCTTTGCGGGCCGGGCGAAAATCTTCCTCCACGCCGAGGTGCAACTGGACGGGACCGCTGGCGAACCAGCAGCCTCCACGAATTGTCAGTTCCGGTGGCTTCGGCAGTTCGCGCATCCCGAGAAGCTCACCGAAAAAGCTGCGGGCCTTCGCCTCCTCGCCTGGAGGCATGGCCAGTTGAACGTGATCGATTGCAGTGAATGGACCATCCGGCATGGATCCTCGAGTTTCATCGAAACCTCTACGCGTCAGGTCTTTCAATCTTCAATCTGAAATCTTCAATCTGAAATTGCCCTACCGGCTGTACTGATTTTTCTTCTTGTCCTCGTGGCGCTCGATGCCCAACTGGATCAGGCGGTCGATGAGATCGGGATAGGACAGGCCGGTAGCCGCCCACAGCTTTGGGTACATGCTGATGGCGGTGAATCCCGGCATGGTATTGATCTCGTTGACGTAGAGCTTGCGAGTTTTCGGGTCCATGAGGAAGTCAACGCGCGCGAGGCCAGAACAGTCGACGGCCTGGAATGCGCGGATTGCGAGCTCCTGGATCTTCTTCATCTCAGGCTTGGTGAGTTTCGCGGGGATGATCAGCTCGGAACCTTCGTCGAGATACTTGGCCGAGTAGTCGTAAAACTCTTTCACGGGCACGATCTCGCCGGCGACCGAGGCTTGCGGGCGGTCGTTGCCGAGCACGGAGCATTCGATCTCGCGCGCTTTGTGTTTCGCTCCCCCCACACCCTGCTCGATGACAATCTTGCGATCGAACTTGGCTGCTTCGTAGATGGCGGGGCCGAGTTCTTTCTTGCTGCGCGCTTTCGAGATGCCGACCGATGATCCGAGGTTCGCGGGTTTCACGAACACCGGATACTTCAGAGCACGGTCGACAGCCTTCTCGGCTTTCTTAGGCTCGGCATCCCAGTCGCTGCGCAGGACCGTGACATGCTTCACGATGGGAAGGCCGGCGGAGCGGAACAGAGCCTTCATGATGTCTTTGTCCATGCCGGCGGCGGAGCCCAACACTCCGGCGCCTACGTAGGGAATGTCAGCGAGTTCGAGCAGGCCCTGGATGGTGCCATCTTCGCCAAACGTGCCGTGCAGGACGGGAAAGATGACGTCGACGTTGATGGCGCGATCGGAAGCGCGGCGCAGGGTAGCCGCATCGGTCTGAAAAGGGGTCAGGGACGACCGGTGCACGGGCTCGGGTGGAACGACCACGGCTTCGCCGCTGGCGAGGACGGCAGCGCCAGGAGTCGCTTCGGGATCGCCAGCGCGCAGGTGCTTCGATTCGTCGGGCGCCTTGCCCTGCAACAAGGCTTCGGCAGCGGCAGCGGTCAGCCAACGACCGTCTTTCGTAATGCCGATAGGAACGACTTCGTATTTATCTTTATTGATGGCGTTGACCACGGATGCGGCGGAAAGCAGCGAAACTTCGTGCTCGCCGCTGCGACCACCGAATAAAACTCCCACGCGCAGTTTTTTCATGACATTTTCAGTGTGGACGGGAGAGGCATCCGGCGTCAATCATGCTGATGGTTCCTTGTACTTGTAGAATGAAATTCTCACATGGACGCTATCCAGCTGGTGATTTTTGATATTGCGGGGACGATCATCGAGGACCACGGCGAAGTCGTGAGCGCATTTGCGGGTGCGCTCGACAAACACCGAATCCCTTACACCGACGATGAACTGAAAGAGTGGAAGGGTTCCTCCAAGCAGGAGGTGATCCGGCATTTCGTCGAGCGACAGAGTGGTGGAACGGCGGTCCTCGAAAGTGCGGTTGGCATCGTCTATGCCGACTTCCGTATCGCAATGGAGCGGCATTATCGGGAGAAAGGTATTGTCCCGATTCCAGGCGTGGATAAAACGTTTGCGAGGCTGCGCGAGCGCGGGATCAAGATGGCGACGACCTCCGGGTTCTACCGGGAACTCTCCGATTCGATTCTGGAGAGGGCGGGATGGCGGGACATTTTTGCCGCGAGCATTTCGAGCAGCGATGTGGCGATGGGGCGGCCGGCGCCTTACATGATTTTTCGCGCGATGGAAACGTCCGGGGTTATGAGCGTGGGAGAGGTGATCAATGTGGGCGATACGCCGCTCGATCTGCAGGCGGGGACGAATGCCGGAGTGCGTGAAGTGGTCGGCGTGCTCACCGGACTGCATGGGAAAGAGCGTCTGCAACAGGAGCCTCATACGGCCCTGCTCCCGAGCGTGGGCGACTTGCCGGCCTGGATGGAGAAACAATATCCGGAGTAGTTCGCGGCGGACGCTCAGGCGAAATGTTCGGATTCTCAGGCGATCGAACAGAAGCGTTCCCCTCAGGATCAGCCCGCTATCACTTCTGATCCTGCGTCTTCCGCAACAGCACGATCTCATGCTCGGCTTTGCACTCGGACTCGGGATTGTAGACCGCGGTCCCGGCGAGCGAGTCCTTGGAGGCCTTAAACACCAGCGGCGGATTGTGCACCCGTGACGGCACTCCCGTGAACTGCACTTTACCGTCGTTGCCGGTATACGCCTCGAGGTCGAGGCGGCGAATACCAGCAAACCCGTACTCGATGTGTACCTTCACATCGGCCGCGACCACAGGCTTGGAATCCGCCGTCGCCGTGAGCGTGACGGAGCACGGTCCCGCCCCGCCGTCGATCGTCTGAACAGGCTGTGGGGAGCCGGAACCAGCTTTCGGGGCAGAAGCACTTTGCTGGGCAATGGCCGGACCGGCCATGCATGCCGTTGCAACAGCAAGAACGATCGAGGAGAGCGTGCGCAGCATAAAGTTTGAACCACCTTGCTGAAGAGGTCGAATCAGAGAATCTTTTTGCCGAAGGCAGAGAGCGCCAGTTCTACCGCCAGATCGGCGGTCTGATTGTGCTCATCGATTACGGGATTCACCTCCACGATTTCCATGCTCAACATGCGGCCGTGGTCGGAAATGATTTCCATCGCCAGGTGCGCTTCGCGGTAAGTGGCGCCTCCCCATACCGGCGTACCGACCCCGGGCGCGTCTTCTGGGTCGATCCAGTCCATGTCGAGCGAGACGTGATAGCCGGCGGTGCCGCGTCCGGCCATGCGCAAGGCTTCTTCCATCACGGAGCGCATGCCGCGCTCGTCGATGTCGCGCATGGTGAAGACTTCGACTCCGGCTTTGCGGATGTTTTCTTTCTCGTGGGCATCGACGTCGCGGATGCCGACCAGCACGCAATTTTCGGAATGAATCTTGGGCGAGAAGTTGTAGATGTTGCCGAGTTCGTTCGGGCCGAGGCCCATGATGGCGGCCAAAGGCATGCCATGCACATTGCCGCTGGGCGAGGTGTCGGGGGTGTTCATGTCGCTGTGGGCGTCGATCCAGATTAATCCGATTTTCAGGTTCTGCTTGCGATAGAACTCGGCGACTCCGGCTACCGTGCCCGCCGCTACCGAGTGGTCGCCGCCCAGCACAAGCGGGACCTTGCCGGCTTCGAGAGTTTTCATCACCAGCTCGGCGCTCTTGGTGCAGGTGGCCGTGATTTCCTTCAGGTACTTGGCGTGGGCGGCGCCTTCCTTCTTTTGTTCCGGGATGGCGACGGCGACGTTGCCGCCGTCTTCCACGACGTGGCCGATGGCTTCGAGGCGGGCTTCAAGACCAGCCACGCGCACGGCGGAGGGGCCCATATCGACGCCGCGCCGCGACTGGCCGAGGTCGAGCGGAACACCGATGACGCGGATCTGTTTTGGAGTGACGCTGCTGAATGAAGTTTGCGGTGTTGGAGTCATGTTATTTGGTAATTTTGTAATTTGGTAATTTAAGGGCCAAAGAACCGATCGGTCGGGCAAACCCTACAACCCGTGATTCACAATCACTCAATTATCGAACCACCGTGCCCTCTCGCCGAGCCCATGTCGGGGAGTTTCGCATCCTGTTAGCTTCCTCAAATTACAAATTACCCGATTACCCAATTACAAATTTTCTACGGATAGAGTCGATGCAGCGTTCTGGGGAACGGGATCGTTTCGCGGACGTGTTCGAGGCCGCAGATCCAGGCTACCGCTCGTTCGATGCCCATGCCGAAACCGCTGTGCGGGACGCCGCCGAACTTACGCAAGTCCAGATACCACTTGAACGCTTCTTCGGGCAAGCCGTGCTCGTGAATGCGCTGCAGCAGCAATTCGTACGAGGCCATGCGCTGCGAGCCTCCGATGATTTCGCCGTAGCCTTCGGGGGCGAGCACGTCGACACAGAGCGCGAGGTCGGGGCGCTGCGGATCGGGCTCCATGTAGAAGGCTTTTACCTTGGCCGGGTAGCGGTGAATCATCAGCGGACGTTCGAACTGCGACGAGAGATAGGTTTCGTCGGGCGAGCCGAGATCGCCGCCCCATTCGAATTTGTTTTCGAGCTCGCCTTTGGCGAAAGCCTTGCTGCAGGCGCTCGACCGCCTCGTCGTAGGTGATGCGAGGGAACGGCGCTGCGATCTTTTCGAGCTTGGCGACGTCCCGCCCGACGATCTGCAGGTCGGCGCGGCGTTTTTCGAGGCAACGCTTTACCAGGAAGGTGATCAGGCCCTCGGCAAGCTCCATGATGTCGTCGAGCGTGCCGTAAGCAACTTCAGGCTCGACCATCCAGAACTCGGTGAGGTGGCGGCGTGTTTTCGATTTCTCTGCGCGGAACGTCGGACCGAAGGAGTAGACCTTGCCGAGCGCCATGGCCGTGGCTTCGATGTAGAGCTGGCCGGATTGCGTGAGGTAGGCCTGCTCGTCGAAGTAGTCGACCGGGAAGAGCGTGGTCGTGCCCTCGCACGCGGCGGGCGTAAGGATCGGCGGATCGGTCAAGGTGAAGCCGCGATCGTCGAAGAAATCGCGCGCGGCTTTGATGATTTCGGCGCGCAGACGGAGGATCGAGGCCTGGCGCGGCGAGCGGATCCAGAGATGGCGGTGCTCCATGAGGAAGTCGACGCCGTGCTCCTTGGGCGTGATGGGGTAGGGATCGGACTCGGAGACTTTCTGCAGGACCTGCACGTTGGAAACGTCGAGTTCGAAGCCGCCGGGGGCGCGCTTGTCGGCGCGGACTTTGCCTTCGACGATCACGCTCGATTCCTGCGTCAGGCCCTTGAGGGCGTCGAAGGTTTCGGGCGAGACGGCGTTCTTGGGGACAACACCCTGAATCTGACCGCTGCCGTCACGGAAGATTGGGAACAGAAGCTTTCCGCTCTCGCGCAGGTTATACAACCATCCGCGAATGGTGACCGACTGGCCTTCGTGCTTGCCGATCTCGGCGATCGTGGTTACAGGAGACGCTAGGGTTTCAGGCATAGATCAATTGAGTAATTGGGAAATTTAGTAATTGGGAAATTGGAGAATTTGTAATTTGGTAATCTGTAATTTGAAAAACCAAAACACCTGCGCTTGTTGATTTTAAATTACCCGATTACAAATTACTAAATTACAAATTTCTAGGCCGTCTCGAGCTTATCGAATGTCGGTTGCATCTTCTCAATCGGGTTCACTTTATCGTCGTGCTCGATTTCCAGCAGGAGCGGCGGGGTCTGGGGCGCGGAACGCAGCAGTTCCATCGCCTCTTTCCAGTTGATCGAACCGGCACCGGGCCACAGGTGCGAATCTTTGTCTTTTGCGTTGTCGTGGACGTGGGTTGAACGCACATGCGGCTTCACGATTTCGAAGGCCTCGGCAACGCTCGCCATGAGGTGAGCGTGCCCGAAATCGAAGCAGACACCAATATCGTCGAAGTGGGACGCATGAATGAACTCCACCAGCTTGTCGGGAGTGGAAAGCTCATTGGGAATATTTTCGAGCAGGATGCTCACGCCTAACGGCTTCGCAAAGGCGCGCAGGTGCTCGATGGAGGTCATGGCGGCCTCGAGCTTGCGCTCGTCGAAGGTTTCGTTACTGGTACCGAGATGCTGGATCAGGTAGCGGAAGGGAATCTGCTCGGCGATCTCGAGCGCGCGCTTGATTTCGTCCATGGCTTCGATGCGGCCGGCGCGATCGGTCGAGACGACGTTGACCGGCGGAGCGCCCGCGCGGCCGAATTCGTAGTCTCCGTACAGCGGGGAATGCACGGAGTTCAGCGGAATGCCGGTGGAGCGGAACCAGTCGGCGATTTCGCGGACGTGCTGCTTGCGGTTGGCGTAGTCGATGTGCTGGCGGGCCGCGAAAATTTCAATGGCCTGGGCTCCGCCGCGAACCAGGCCATCGAGCAGGCCGGGGTGGAGGCGCTCTTTCACGTAAACGTAGGTGGAAACGGCTTTCTGCATTCAAGTCTCTCTGGTTAAGGCGACGTCTGATGCACGGCGGCGGCTAAAGCCGCGTCATTATATTGGGGCCCTTACGGCTCGGCTAAAGCCGAGCCCTTTCAAAACCACTTCAAAGACAGAACTTCAAAACAAATTCAACAATGACTTCGAGCACGCTTAGAAACAAATTCAAAACCCTACTGCTTTGCCGTTGTTGCGGCCGTCGCTGGCGCCCAGGCGCTCGTTGGTCTTCGGGTCGATCCCGATGCACTCGGCGTCGGCCCAGAAATGTTCTGTCCGAACCTTGTGTCCTTTGCTCTCCAGGAGGCGGACGGTGTCTGGGGAGATTCTATCCTCCAGGCGGAGTTCGTCCGGCAACCACTGGTGATGGAACCGTGGTGCATTCACGGCTTCCTGAATGTCCAGGCCGAAATCGACCACGCCCATCAGGATGTTGGCGACGGTCGTGATGATGGTCGGGCCGCCTTCCGCGCCAAGCACCAGGAAGAGCTTGCCGTCTTTCAAAACGATGGTGGGCGTCATGGCCGAGAGCGGACGCTTGCCGGGACCGATCGCGTTCGCCGGGCCCTGGATCAGGCCGTAAACGTTAGGCACCCCTTCTTTGGACGTGAAATCGTCCATTTCATCATTGAGCAGAAATCCCAAGCCTTCCGCGGTCACGTGCGAGCCGAAGGAATCGTTCAACGTGGTGGTGACCGCCACGGCGTCGCCCGCGGGGTCGACCACGGAATAGTGCGTGGTGTTGCTGGGCTCGCGTCGGGCGGCAGGGGTAAAGGGATGGGCCGCCGCATAGGTTTCGAGTTCATTGAAAACTGCAGGCCGGCGCACCTCTTTGCTGGGGGTGGCGTGCGCAGGGTCGATCGATTCGCGCCATCCGGCGGCGTAGCGCTTGTCAATGAGCTGCGCGACCGGAATCCTGGCGAAGTCGGGATCGCCGAGGAATTCGGCCCGATCGAAGAAGGCACGGCGAAAGGCTTCTGTCGCCAGGTGAATCGCCTGGGCCGACCGGTTGCCGGACTTGGCAAGGTCATAGCCTTCCAGAATGTTCAGGATTTCGAGCAGGGCGATGCCGCCGGAAGACGGGGGAGGAGCGCTGATAATGTCGTAATCACGGTAGGCGCCCTGAATCGGCTTTGCGTTCCTTGACTTCGTATTTGGCGAGATCGTCAGCGGTAATGAGGCCGCCACCCCTCTGTATGGTGGCGGAAAGTTCGCGGGCGAGCGCGCCGTGATAGAAGTCATCAGGATCCTTGGCGATTCTCTCGAGGGTGCGGGCCAGATCGGGCTGGCGGAAGATCTCACTGGGTTGGAAGAGGTTGCCATCGCGCTGGAAGATTCGCTTGGATTCCGGGAAGCGGGCGAGTTCGCGGTCGCGAAGGTCTTCCGCGTCTTCCCAGGTGAGCGCGTAGCCTTCACGGGCAAGCTTGATGGCGGGAGCCATGACCTGCGCGAGGGGAAGCTTGCCGTAGGTCTTCTGCGCGTAGGTCAGGCCAGCAACGGAGCCGGGGACGCCGATGGCTTTGTATCCGAGCAGGCTGGCGTTTTCGATGATGTTTCCCTGGGCGTCCTGGTACATCGTCGGGGTGGCGGCGGCCGGGGCTTTTTCGCGGTAGTCGAGAAAATGCACCGAGCCGTCGGCCGTGCGGATCAGCATGAACCCGCCTCCACCCAGATTGCCGGCCTGCGGGAATACAACAGACAGGGCGAAGCCGGTGGCGACCGCAGCGTCGACCGCATTGCCGCCCGCTTTCATCATGTCGACTCCCGCCTGAGAGGCCAATTCGTGAGCGCTCACCACCAGCGCGTGCCGGGCGTGAAAGGGGCGGAGCGGAGCAGCCAGGGCGGCTGCCGCGAGGCAGAAGATCAGCGGCGAAATCAATAACTTGCGACGGGACCCCATGAATTTGAAGCCGTGGAGACGAGCGACTCGCCAAGGCTGGCCGTGAAGCCTTGAGGCTAGCCCAGGGCGCGACGGACAGTCAAATCCAGAGGGTCACACCGCGGTCAGCTTCTTCTCCATATCCTCGAGCACGATGTTCTTGGTTTCTGGATAGAAGAACAGGACCACGAAGAACTGCAGGACCATCATCCCGGAAAAGAGCACGAAGGGGGCGGCCTTTGAGTAGGTGGCGATAACGGGAAACGTCCATGAGATCAGTGCGTTCATGATCCAGTGCGTGGAACTGCCCAGGCTCTGGCCGCGCGCGCGCACGGCCGTGGGGAAGATTTCGCTGAGATAGACCCAGATAACGGCGCCTTGCGAAAAGGCGAAAGAGGCGATGAACCCGATCAGCAACCAGACCAGCAAAGCTTCGTGTTTCCCCGTCCAGAAGATAGCAGCCGCGCCCGCGAGGCAAATGGCGGTGCCCACAGCACCGACCAAAAGAAGAGTGCGTCGTCCGACCCGGTCGATGATCGACATGGCGAGCATCGTAAAGAGCAGGTTGGTTCCACCGATCGCCACCGCCTGAAGGTCAGAGGAGACCTTGCTGAATCCGGCGCGGGCGAAAATGTCGTTCAGGTAATAGAGGATGGCATTGATGCCAGAGAACTGGTTGAAGATGGCGATGGAAAACGCAAGAAAGAGGGGCAGGCGATTGCGTGCGGTAAAGAGGCGTTCCTGACCTTCGCGTTTTTCGAGCTCAAAAGCCTCATTCATGGCGCGCAATTCGGAATCGATGTTCTCTTCGCCAATCGACTCTAAAACCGATCGGGCTTCGGCGATGCAGCCTTTGCGCGCGAGCCAGCGCGGACTGCGCGGGATGCCGAAGAGCATGACGAAAAAGAGAGCGGCGGGAAGCGCTGAGATTCCGAGTTTCCAGCGCCATTCCATGGCGCTGCCTTGCAAAGCGAGCCCCACGAGGTAGTTGGAGAGATACGCGAGCAGAATTCCGGCCACCACATTGAACTGGAACAATCCCACCAGGCGGCCACGCCACCGGGCTGGAGCGATTTCGGAAATGTACATGGGACCAAGAACGGAAGAGCCGCCGATGGCTAGGCCTCCGAGGAAGCGAGAGAAGATGAGCGCGTACCAGTTGGTGGCGAAGGCGCAGCCGAGCGCCGAGACGAGGTAGAAGATGGCCATCACGCGCAGGCTATCGCGACGGCCGTAGCGATCGCCGGGAACGCTTGCCAGCAGAGCTCCGACGACTGTTCCCCAGAGGGCGATCGAAACCGTCAGGCCCAATCCGCTGGGCGTGAGTTGGAAGGCGGTGGTTAAGGCCCCGGTGGCTCCCGCTATGACTGCCGTATCGAAGCCGAATAACAAGCCACCGAGCGCTGCAACTGCGGTGCTCTTGACCAACGTCGTGTTTAACGCCATGCACTGTCTCCCGCGAGTGGCGCCCCGATGCGAGCGCTTGGATTGCGATAAATGTGTTCGGCCAGAACCAGAGCTCCTAACACTCCAGCCCGGTTACCGAGTTCAGGAGGGACAACATAGGTATCAATTCCCTCGAGCAGGGGGGACGCATTGATGTAGCCGTTCAGCAAACCGAGAAGTTCGTGCCGCACCATGGGAAACAGGTGAGGCTGCTGCATCACGCCGCCGCCGAGAATCATGCGCTCTGGAGACAGGGTGCAGACCCAGGTGGCAAGTCCCAGCGCAAGATAACGCGCCTCGAGGGCCCACCCGGGATGGTCAGCGGGCAATTGCGCTGCCGGCATCCCCCAGCGCGCCTGCATAGCAGGCCCGGAGGCCAAGCCTTCGAGGCAATCTCCGTGAAACGGGCAAGCACCCGGATACGGATCGGCCTGCAAGTCGTGTGGAATGCGGATGTGGCCCATCTCAGGGTGCAGGAGCCCGTGGATGACTTCTCCATTGACCATCGCGCCGCCGCCAATGCCGGTGCCCACCGTCAGGTAAAGGATGTCAGGAATGCCACGCCCTGCGCCCCAGCGGGCCTCTCCGGCCGCTGCGGCGTTGACGTCGGTGTCGAAACCCACCGGAATCTCGAGCGCGCGTTGCAGGGCTCCGGCTAGATCAAAGTTCTGCCATTCCTTCTTCGGCGTGGAAGTGATGTAGCCGAAGGTGGGAGATTCCGGGTGCAGGTCAATCGGGCCGAAGGCGCCGACGCCCACGGCGCTGAGGTTGCGGATCTTCTGTGCGCGGAAGAATTCGACCACCTGCTCCATGGTTGCGGCGGGAGTCGTGGTTGGAATGGTCGTGAGCCGCAGATCGTCGGGGCCGGTGCCGACGCCGCAAACGAACTTGGTGCCTCCAGCTTCGACGCAACCGAAAAGGCTCAATGCAATCCTCGCGAGCGGAAAGTCTTGCACAATGGGGCGAGTTCTGGGAAGCGATTCTTACTGTGAGATTGAGTTTCTACCGGAGCCTGCGTTTTGTGGAGCCCCTGTTCTGCGAAGTCCTGGCGGACCTTCTCTTCTTTTTAGCTGTTGGGCGAGCTCTAGATTTTAGGCTTTTCGGGGCTTTCGCGGCGACCATGGCGTATGACTGCTGGATGAGATTTTCGAGTTCGGCATCGGAGACAGCGTTAAGGCGGTCGAGCATGACCCATTTGTAGCGGCCGACGTAGGGAGCGGGATGGATGTCCTCGCGTTCGATCAGTTCGGAAAAGACATCAGGAGCACACTTGAAACAGAGGCGCGGGTTGTCGAGGCCGAGCATTGCGAAGATCTTTCCGCCAATTTTGAAGCAGAGGTCATCGCCCCACTGGAGTTTCTCAGTGGCCCTCGGGAAGTTCAGGCAGTAGGCGCGGATGGCGTCGATGTTCATGGGGCTTAGTCGCTAGTCGCCAGTCTCTAGTCGCTCGCGGAGCTGACGGCTTCTTTTACCACAAAAGATATTGAGAACAAGCTGTGACGCTGATTTCCGCCGGCCGCAAGCTCACGCGCCACTTTACGACTGATCCCAGCGCTTGATGACGGTGGCTTTGCTGTAGGCGATCTGGAATCCGAGGCGAATGCAATTGCGCTCGGAAATGGTGCCTCCCCGCGTGACGACCACCGCCAGTTCGCAACCGGCATCGGCGGCGGCTTTCATTCGGGTGCGGAGCAGTGCCGTCTGGATGCCGCGCCCACGGAAAAGCGGGAGCGTGCCGGCTCCAAACAAAGCAAACACGCGGTGCTCCGGAATGATACGTCCGGCTGCTCCTGCAATGGGCACGCCGTCCACCGTGGCCAGGAAGGTGAGCGCTTCCGGGAAATGAAACAAAGGCGCAAGCATATCGGCGAAACCCTCGGGAGGCTTTTCCTTGTCGAAGAAACAGCGGGTGAGGATGTCAGAGAAGACGTCAGCCTGGCTGGAACTGCCGCAACGAATGGTCACACCGGAAGGGACATCGGCGGACAGATGCGGGTCGAGAGCTGCAAACAGGACATTGTTAAGCTCGGCGATGGCATATCCCCGGGCGTTGACCAACTCCAGGACACTGGGATCGGTGAGCGGGCATAGATCAAGTTGGGCGGGGGCGCCGTGGGATCGGTAGAAAGCTTCCAGCCGGTCCAGATCGGTGGCGGTAACCGGGCCGTCAAAGCCCAAGCCGGCTGCATGACCAATGGGCGAATTCAGGCCGGCGAACATCATGTGCCCGCCGCAGAATGGGGCGAAGTCCGCGCCGACTTCGGGACGTAGCTTTTGAAACATGCGCACGCAGTCGACTTGCGGCACCTCTTCCGCTGACTCGAGCCGACGCGCGAATGCCTTATCCACAAATTGCATGGGAATCCTCTCTGATTTCCGGTTCATGCTGCACTCGATTGAGATCGGCGCGAGTTGGGCTTGATGCCGCCGTTTTCGCGGATAGGAGCGGGCGGGCGCGCCGTACGAGGGCGGAACTAATTTAGAGGGTGGCAGTCATAGGCAAGACAGACAGCTTATCACGTCGGTTTCGACTCCTACACCTGCTCCCGGGCTTCTCCGAGCGTGACGGTCACTTCCATTTTTTGCTTTCCGCGATAGACCGTCACCTTCACGGAGTCACCGGCGCGGTGAGCGTTCATGACTTGGGCCAAGTCCTGCTGGTCCTGGACGTTTTGGCCGTCAATGGCAACGATGAGGTCTCCACCCAGCATGATCGGGATGTTCCCGAGATAGGCGCGTTCATTGCCGCCACGAAGACCGGCGCGCTCCGCGGCGCCGCCGGGCTGGACTTTGACGATGAGCAAGCCGAAGTCAACGGGCAGGCCGACCTGTTCGGCGAGTTCCGGACCAATCGGGATGGTGGATACACCCAATCGCTGGTCGGCGTACGCGCCCGAGCGTAACGAGGTCATTCAACACGGCTTTGGCGGTGTTGATGGGGATCGCAAAGCCAATGCCGGCGTTCTGGCCAACGTTGGAGAGAATCATCGTATTGATGCCGATGACCTCGCCGTGCCCGTTCATGAGCGGTCCACCGGAGTTGCCAGGATTGATGGCGGCATCGGTCTGGATGGCTTCGTCGATGGTCGCGCCGTTCGGCTCTTTCACGGGGCGGATAGAACTGACGATCCCGCGCGTCATGGTGCCGGCAAGGCCGAAGGGGTTGCCGATGGCGTAGACCTTCTGGCCGACTTGCAGGTTGCGCGAGTCGCCAAGCACGGCCGGGGTAAGGCTGGGGGCTTCGATCTTGATGACGGCCAGGTCATGCGGCGGGTCGGTGCCGACGACGGTGGCGCGGAATTTTTTGCGGTTGTGCATCGTGACTTCCACCTGGCGCGCGTCGGCGATCACGTGGTAGTTCGTGAGGATGTGGCCTTCCTTGTCGATGACGAAGCCCGAGCCCTGCCCTTCCTGGGGCACGAGTCCGTAGAAGAAGTCGAACGTGACGGCCTTGGACGTGATGTTCACGACCGACGGGATGTTCTTGCGGTAGACGAGGATGTTGTTCTGCTCTTCGGAATCGAGCGGTTCGGTGCCGGCGGCCTCGGTGATTTCGAGTTTATTGGGATGGCTGATCAGATTGGTCAGGCGGAGCGGCGACGACCTCCAGGTCGTGAAGTAAAAAAACGCTCCCGCCAGCAGAATTGCCAGGATGATGGGCCGCAATAGCTTCATAGATGTGTCACCAGCATGTGGACCGGGTGTTTGTGGTTGTTCATTCTGATTCTATCCAAAATACGCCGTCGCCATCGTGACCCGGCGTAACCCGGCGACGCGGAGATGCGGCCGCCTTAGCTGATACGGGGATGACGTCGGCTTGGTTCGCGGGCTGAGGTGGTGGTCCGGAGCCAGGACTCAGCGGGCTTGGGTGGCGTATTGGTAGCGAGGAAGCCAATCGGGGACCCCCGTCATTGCAATGAACAGGTTGGGGCTAAGATCGATGTGAAGCGCGATGAGTGGAATGGGGATTGTTCAACAGTTAACCCCTGCCAGTCCTGCGATAGTTGGCGACAAGAGGAATGCTCAACTCTGACCTGCCTGTGCTGTTCTGGCCTCAGGTTCAGGCTCTCGGTGGTCCGCTATCTTATAGCGACCGCCATATGGACTTACCAGTTGAGACGAGCGGCAGACTGGGCATGGCGTAGTGTTGCGAACGCTGACGCTCCACTTGCCTACGAACTTGCCACCGCCCTTGCATGTAGAGGTCAATTTTGGACATCTCCAGCTTACGAAGTGAATTGGGACCGTTCGACGATCCCTAACTTTTTATGTCTGGCAGAGCTTATGGTGGGGATAAGTTGGATGCCCCATAAACGTGGGGGAGTGGCAAATGCACATGTCCAGCTTCACCGATTCAACAACAGACCAGCGAGCAGGATCAAGCATAGGGTTGGCAGCAACCAGGAATACCAGTCTCTACTCGGATCAGCCATTGCTCTTCGCCTGCTTGCTCTCATCGCTTGTTCCCCAATCACTGATCAGTCTGAGACAAAGGCCACAGCTCGACAATGGCTCTGAGGTGGTGTTACTGAGGTCTACGGACGGCAGGGGCACGGTTAGAATGTTCGAATGGCCGATGAATACAAGTTCGGCGGAGATCACCGCATTTCGTGTGTCTGTCCCGTGTGTCAAGAGCGCAGTGGCGAACACGGGTCTCACTGCGTCTGCCCGATCTGCGGTGGACGCTCAGGCGAACACCACAGCCGCTGCGTCTGCCCTAGTTGTCAAAAGACGGGCGGAAAACACTACAGTCACTGTACCTGCCCCGTATGTCAGATGCGTGGCTAGTGCCTGGGATGGATTTCAGTCGATGAGTGCAATCGGGATTTTTCGACACTTACCGGCCTTGTACCTCAAGGTGTAAACTTTGCAGGGCTAAAAGCAGCATGCCGACCTTTCTCACAATCGGGTGGTGGGTGGCCTTCATTTCGGCCATTGTGGTGTGGCTCTTCGTTGCTGAACAGATGGCGTCTTGGCAGATGGCGATAGGGATGGCGGTGATAAGTGGCGCCTTCGTGCTGCTAGAGAGAACTATCAAGAAGCGCAACACTCGCTGAACATTTCCTCCCTTAGGCACCCGGCGAAATTGTCAACTGTCGTAATCAACTGTCGTAACCAGGCCATAGCGCTCATTGACCCATTGGAAGTTGCGGGAATCCGAGCCGAGTGGTCCGGATTCTTGCCCTCGCCCGGCGGGCGGGACGGCGGCGCTACTTTCTTGCGCTTGGCAGCTATTGGGACTTTTGCTCTGCTTCTTGCTTCAAGGTGGCGTAGATCTTATTCACCTGCGCTTCGGTGTTATCGAGCGAGCCTGAGTTGTCGATGACGTAGTCGGCGTGCTGGATCTTCACGGAATCCGGGAGCTGGGCGGACATGCGGCGTTTCGACTTCGCGGCGAGCGGCTTTCAACATCAATCTTGAGCCGCTGGGCATAGCGCTGGACCGTTGTTCCTCGGAGCAGGTCACGACGATCAGACGGTCAAGACGTTCGGCAGCGCCCGCTTCGAGGATCAGGGCGGCCTCGACTACGGCGATGACGTGCGGATCGCGGCGGCCTTCGGCCTGCCAGCCATTCGTTTTCGCAGCGAATGACGGCCGGGTGAACTATGGCGTTCAGTTCTCCGATTCGCGTGGCCCCGGTTGCATTCGGGCTGAAGGCTGCTTCGGCGAGCTTCGGGCGGTTGATGGTGCCGTCGGGATTCAGGATGGCTTGGCCAAAATGGCGGACGACTTCATCGTAGACAGGCTGGCCAGGCTGCATGAGCTGGTGGGCGATGTGGTCGGCCTGGATCAGGCGCGCGCCCAGAGCGACCAGCATTTCGCCGACCACGGACTTACCGCTGGCGATCCCGCCGGTTAGGCCGACTTTTAGCAGAGGCGCCTCGCTGGGAAGACCTTTTCACCACAGAGACACAGAGGCACAGAGGAAGGCTGGGGGCAAAAGCTCTCGTGTTTGAAGCTGCTGGAGCTCATGTCAGCGGGAATTCTCCAAGAAATGATCCGTTCGTTTTTCTCTGTGTCTCTGTGACTCTGTGGTGAAAACGTTTTACCCGATCGCAACCGCGGCCCCGCGCCTCAACTTCGCTGCCCGGACCGTGTTCGCCATCAGCATCGCGATCGTGAGGGGTCCGACGCCCCCAGGGACGGGCGTGATCGCTCCCGCAATCTCGGCGACTTCCGGGTGGACGTCTCCGACCAGGGTTGATCCATTCTTTGCGAAGGCTGCCTCGCGCTTCTGATTGCCTTTGAAATAACGATCGAACTCGGCGCGGTCGGTGATCTTGTTCATGCCGACGTCAATGACAGTCGCCCCCGGGCGAACGAAATCACGGGTAATCATTCCGGCGCGCCCAATAGCCGCCACCAGAATATCGGCACGACGGCAGACGGCGGAAAGATCGCGGGTTTTCGAGTGGCAGACAGTAACCGTGGCGTTGGCGTTGATGAGGAGCATCGCCATCGGCTTGCCAACAATGTCACTGCGACCCACCACCACTGCTTCCTGTCCGGCGACCGGAATATTCGACCGTCGCAACATCTCCATGACGCCGCCCGGCGTGCAAGGAATAAGGCCGGGGCGTTGCGTCGAGAGGAAGCCGACGTTCATGGGGTGGAAGCCGTCGACGTCTTTGGCAGGGTCGACTGCCAGAAGGACTTTCTTGGCGTCGACCCGCGGGGGCAGAGGTAGCTGGACCAGGATGCCGTCGATTTCGTCACGCCGGTTCAGGGCGTCGACCAGGGCGAGCAGTTCATCGGTGGTGACGGTATCGGGCGGGGTATGCTTCTCGCTGTAGAGGCCCACTTCCTCGGAGCTCTTAACCTTGCCACGAACGTAAATCTCCGAGGCGGGGTTGTGGCCAACCAGAACGACGGCCAGGCCCGGACGCATGCCGGCTTCAGCCAGCGCTCTTGCCTCGGCGGCAACTTCCGCTCGTATTTCACTTGCGATTTTGGTGCCGTCGAGAATGGTGGCCGCCATCAGTTCTCCTCGTCTTCGCTCCAATTCTAAACCGTCCGAAATCTTTCACCACAGAGACACAGAAGCACAGAGAAAAACCAACGAAAGGTCGGTCGGCGGTATTTCTGACTGTCGAGACCATTGGGGTTGTTATGTCTTTCCTTCCTCTGCGCCTCTGTGTCTCTGTGGTGAAAAGGGTTCTAACCGTCGTACAATCTCCCGGTCATGATTGCCCAAGACTTACTCGACCTTCTGGTGTGTCCGGCATGCAAGAAACCGCTCGAGCTTAAGTCCGCGCCCGAGGCGTTGAAATGCACGGCGTGCCGGAGAGTGTACCCGGTGCGGGACGGCCTGCCGATATTGCTCATCGACGAAGCCACGGTCGATCCTGCCTGACTCCTGCGGGATTTGCCGCAAATTGAACGGAAATCGCCGCTTTCCGTCCCTAAACGACACCTTGTGTCACTCCCCAGCCAGTACATTCCGTACCCCGCAGGTGAGTACTGTCGTAAGGGTTGCCCGCAACTCTTGATTTTAATTGGGGTTAAAGAAACTAGAAGGGCTCCTGGTACGTATATGGATTTAGAGGCTGGTTGCGGCATAGAAATTGCATGCAACATTTCCAGTAGCCGCTGAGTCTAATGGGTACAAGGCAGTCGTAAGAAAGGTCGGAGGTGAGGACGGCCATGAAAGAAAGATTTACAAACACGGAGCTGGCGTCGCTGAGAAGCGATCTCCTGCAGGGTGGGATGATCGATTCGCGGGAGGCGGCCGAGCTCTTGCAGGTATTCCTGATGGGCCGCGGCTACGGGGTGTCTCCGCAGGCGGCTCTGGATGCAGCCGGTCGGGTGGAGATGGCCGGGTGCTCTTTGCCGGTACTCCAGTTGGAGTTGGAGAATCTGGCACTGGTGATGTAAGTCAGCCTTGGGAAGAGGTGACTTCCCAAGCCGGGCCCTGGTAAGCGGTGACAATCTAAAGAGTTTTAAAGATCTGACCCTAATCTCGGGAAACCGGGAGTTGTGATCAGAATCCGAAAGCCGGGTCAACCAGCCCGGCTTTTGCTTTTTGGCTTCGAGCTGCGAGCCACGAGCTTCGAGCAAACTAAGCACGGAACGATGGGCTAGCTACCTTCTAGCAGACCCCTGCTTTTCACGTCGCCGACGCCAAAATCAATCTGCTTGCTCGAAGCCCGTAGCTCGAAGCTTTACGCCTTACTCGTACCGCAAACTCTCCACCGGGTCCAGCTGGGCTGCCCGAGTTGCCGGCAAAGTGCCAAAAAGAATGCCAACCAGTGAAGACACCACGATCGCGATGATGGCGGAGAGGCCGGAGATCGGGATTCGATAAGCGGTGAGGAATCGGACTGAGAACGGGATGGCCAATCCGATCACGATCCCGGCCACACCGCCAACCAGGGAGATCAGCATCGCCTCGGCCAGGAATTGCAGGCGGATTTCGCGGTTGGTGGCGCCGATGGCTTTGCGGATGCCGATCTCGCGAATACGGGAGCTTACGGTGGCGAGCATGATGTTCATAATGCCAATGCCGCTCACCAGGAGGGTTACGGCCGCGATCAGGAGCAGGCCGAAGGTGAGGGCGTTCGCAATTTTGTCCCAGACGGCCAGCAACTGGGTGAGGTTGCTGACGGTGTAGACGGATTCAGGACGGTGACGCGCACGAATGACACGCTGAATGTGAGTAGTGGCAGGGATCACATCGTCGGGACTGGCAACGGTGAAGAAGATCTGTTTTACGGCCGCGGTTTCAGTGAAATAACGGCTGACCGTGGAGGGGATCACCATGCTGTAGTCCTGAACTTCGGACTGGCCGAAGGTATCGACGCCCTCCTTGAAAGCGCCGATGACGGTAAAGGGAAGTCCATTCAGCTTGATGATCTGGCCGACGGCGGCATCGACCGAGCCATACAGTTCCTCGGCCATCTTCTGGGTCAGCACTCCGACCTTGTTGCGCGAGGTTGAGTCTTCGCCGTCGAAAAATCTTCCGGAGAGAACGATCAGGTTGCGCACGCGCTGGTATTCGGGCGCGGCTCCCATAACGGTGATGTCTTTCTCTTTGCCGCCACCGACGGCGATGCGCTCACTGAGCACGATGAGCGGCGATGCGTAGGTGACGCTGGGAACCTGCTCCTGGACGGCACGCATGTCGTCGACGGTGAGCGGGTCCGCGGCGCTGGCGGTGATGCGCTGCGCGCCTCCGGAATACTCGACGTAAATCATGTTGGCGCCGATCGACTGGATGAGGCGCTGCACGTACTGCTTGCCGGTCATGCCAATAGTGACGACCAGGATCAGCGAAGCCGTGCCGATGACCATGCCCAGGGCGGTGAGAGCGAAGCGGACTTTGTTGCTGATAAAGGTCTCATACGCAAAGCTCATGACCTCGTTCAGCCGTATAGTGCTGCGCCGCAGGGGCGATCCGATCTGGCTGCGAAAAGGCTGGCGAGTCGGTGGCTTGCACTCGGTGGTCGAGGTTTCGGTGGTTGGGGTGGTCGCCATTCTTTTTGGTTAGATGCTACTCCTCAGCGTAGGTGGCACACCAGCATTCCAGCATGCTGATAGGGACAGTCCAAGCCGGCGACGCCAGGACAGTCGACCAGAACCCAGTCCACGCCAAAGCGAGCCTTGAGGCGTGCGAAATCTTCAGCAGTGAAATGCTCCCAGCCTCGTTGGGCTTCGACTTGTTCGAGCCAGCGGGTGGACAGGCGCGGGACCTGGGTGGCGACGGCTGAGTCTTTGGCGAGATCGGCGAGCACACTACGCTCGGCCAGGGCGCGGAAGCTGTGGTAGTCGTTGCCGTGGCGGCGCATGTAGTCAGGACCCGCAGCGAAATAGGCGTCGGGCGGCGTGTTCTCGCGAACCCAGGCGAAAGCCTGCAGCCACGGGTTTTTGGGAGTCGATCCGGGCCACTCGAGGTGTGCAGAACTCGGGTAGGTTGCGCGCTGCGCGTACAACATCCCGCCAGCCAGCGGGACAAAAATCACCGCCCATCGCAGCCAGTGGGCTCGCAGGAATTTCTGGCCCAGCAATCCCCCGCCGAGAATCGTCAAGATCAGGAAAAGCAGATGAAGGTAGCGCATGGGCTGCAGCGGGCGTATGCGCTCGAGTTTCTCTGGCCACATCAGCAAGATCGCTACGATCATCTGAAAAACGCCGAACAGCGCCAGGCGAGTGGAAACGTAGGCCAATGTCGACGCATGGTCGCGTTGGCCGATTTTGCGAAACCACGCCAGAATCGCTAAGGGCGCAAGGACGCCAAGCCAGTCATACCATTCCCACCGTCCCAGGAAGTAATAGTCGCGGGTGTTCGCCGCAATACGCCAGGCCGGCGATGTTGGCTCGAAGATCCACCCGAGTGGCGCCAGCGCGACAATGAGCGGTTTAGGTTCCGCGAGCTTTCTCCCGGTCAAAGGCTCTCGCCATCCAAGGAAGATACAGAACGAGATGCCGAAGGTCGCCATGATGGGATGAAACAAGGCGGCGAGTATTAGGAGCGCGATCGATTGTGCGAGCTTGCGATCAAGTGTAGCGACGATCGCGGCCAGTATGGCGGCGGTGGCCAGCGCACGTGGATGCAGGTTCTGGTCCACGATGTAAAGCGCGCTCCCGGCGACGGGCAAGGTCAGCAGAACCGCTACCAGCGCGGTTGAAGACCACTGAGCATAGGCTTCGGGAAAGCAGCGTCGACTCAGCCGCCAGGATCCCAGGAGCACAAAATAGATCGCGAGATAGTGCCAGGCAAAGATCACCCAACCCGCCGGCGAGTGAGTCAGCCGAATGGAGGCGGCGACCACCTTGTCGAAAATCGTGGCCTGCAACTGGACGGTGAAGAAATCGGAGTCGTGAGGAAACAGCGAAGGGTTCAGGTCACGCTTGATCGCCGACAGATAGACGCCATCATCTTCGGCTCCGGGATGGTATCCGGCAATGAGCAGGCCGCAAGCGGCAAGAACCGCTAGAATGAGACCGCTCCTCAGTAAAGGATAGTTTTTCAAGCGCTCAGCTCTTAGAATCGGGTTACATGTCCTTGCATGCCGTAAAGCTTACGGCAGAAGAGACCGCATCTCCTGCTGACAACAAGGATGCCCCTGTTTCGGTAACGCCGAGGCCGGTGGCGAAGCTTGCCCTGGTGGTACCCACGCTGCGCGAGGCGGACAACATTCGCGCGGTGCTGGACCGCATCCGCCAGAGTCTCGATCCTTTGGGATTCGCCTACGAAATTCTAGTGGTGGATGACGATAGCGGCGACGGAATCGACTCGATCCTACAGGAAATCACCAAGCAAGACCCGCGTGTACGGTTGCTGGTGCGCAAAGGGGAACGCGGCCTGGGCGGCGCAGTGCTCTATGGATGGAAGCACACCGATGCCGAGATTTTGGGCGTGATCGACGCCGACCTGCAACATCCTCCGGAATTGTTGCCGCGACTATGGGAAGCGTTGGATGGCGGGCGGGACGTGGTGCTTGCCAGCCGCTACGCCCCGCAGGGTGGTCTGGATCACTGGCACCCCGCGCGACATCTGCTGTCGAAGATGGCGATCTGGCTGACCTATCCACTGCAGAAGCGGAACATCCGAGTCAAAGATCCGATGGCAGGATTCTTCCTGGTGCGCCGGTCATGCCTGAAAAACATCGAACTGCACAATCGGGGATTCAAGATTCTGCTGGAAATTCTGGTGCGCGGCAACGTGCGTTCGGTGAGCGAAATTCCTTTCACCTTTGGACCGCGACGCGCGGGCGCGAGCAAGGCCAATATTCGGGTCGGGCTCGATTATTTTGGATTACTGTTCCGGCTCTGGACGAGCCGCTGATTCTCTCCTTTCATGTTTCGCACCCGCTTTAAGAAAGAAATCGTTTGCGAGTTTCTGCCACCGGCTCGCGCCGGGAAGAAACAGAAGGTCATCGTGTTGTGCGATGGGATGCCGTCGATCCCCCGCAAGCAAGGGCTGGCTAGCTTTCTCGCGGCGAAGGGGTATTGGGTTTTCTATCCGCGATACCGGGGCGCATGGGAAAGCGATGGAGAGTTTCTGAAGACGTCGCCGCACCTCGACATTCTCGACGTGATCGACGAATTGCCCAAGGGTGTGCGGGAGGTCACTTTCGGCAAGAAGTTCTCCGTAAAGCCCGATGAGATATTCGTGATTGGCGGAAGCTTTGGCGGAGCCGCGGCGGTACTGGCTTCGCTCGATGCGCGGGTGAAGAAGGTAATTGCAAATTGCCCGGTGGTGGATTGGCGAATTCTGGTTGCCTCGGAGAAGGCGGAGACTTCCAATTCGAACTACGCGGCTTACATTCGTGAGGCTTTTGGACGGGCCTACCGGCTCACGGATCGGAATTGGAGAAAACTGCACAATGGGATTTTTTACAATCCCGCGCACCGTATTAACGAGATTGTCCCTTCGAAAGTGATGATGTTTCACGCGCAGGACGATCCTTACGTGCCTTATCGGTCGGTGAAAAGCTTTGCCGATCAGACCGGGATCAAACTCAATTTATTCCGGCGCGGCGGCCATATTTCTACTGACGAGACGGTTCGGAAATATTGGCCGCGGATTCGGAAGTTTTTTGACGAACGCGCGTAGTGGACGTAGTACGGGCTACTCCGATGGCCTGGTGACGCCACGCACATAGTAGCTCTCCAGTTTGCGCCCCTTCTCGCTGAAGATCCGGAAGTGACCAAGTCCCCATTTTTGCAGGGCAAACTGCATCGTGGTCGCCAGCACGCCAAGGCCGTACGTGACGCTTCGGCGGAAATTGATCGACGATGCTTCTTCAAAATACTTGGTCGGGCAGGAGACTTCGCCAATCCGGAAGCCAAAGTGGACACACTGGGCGAGCATCTGGTTATCAAAGACAAAATCGTCGGAGTTTTCGACAAGTGGCAATGCGGTCAGAACCTGGCGGCTGAAACACCGGTAGCCGGTGTGATACTCGGAGAGCTTCACACCCAGGAAAAGATTCTCAAAGGCAGTCAGAAGACGATTAAAGACGTATTTGTAAAGGGGCATGCCGCCCCCCAATGCGTTGCCGCCGATGATGCGCGATCCGAGGACGACATCGTAGACGTCATAGGCGACCATGCTGGCTACCGCGGTCACCAGCAGCGGCGTGTACTGGTAGTCAGGGTGAAGCATGATGACAACGTCAGCCCCGGCGCCCAGCGCCTCGCGATAGCAAGTCTGCTGATTGCGGCCGTAGCCATAGTTCCGATCGTGCACAAAAACCTGAAGACCAAGCTGGTGAGCCAGCGCGACCGTGCCGTCTGAGGAGTGGTCGTCGACCAGGATCGTGTTATCGACCACCTCAGGAATTTCCTGGACGGTCGCCAGCAACGTCTTTTCCGCGTTGTACGCAGGGAGAACGATCGCGATGCGTTTGCCGTTAATCATCGGAAGGGAACGAGTTTCATCATACCTTGGGGCGGAAGAGCCGCAAAGTCTGGCGCGCATGGAGCTTGCTCGGCGTGGGTCGTCGTACAATCGCCATTCGGGCGCGCCACGACATGGGAAATTGGGACAAGGCACCGGTGATGGGTGAAATCGAAGAGGCCACTGCAGGAGGAAAGTCCTGGCTCAGCCCGACTGCAGTTGCCCATGCGACTTTCGTTCCGACCGGGATTGTTACGGTGCTGCTGGGGCCGGCTCTACCTTGGCTTTCGGGACGCTGGTCACTGAACGATGCGCAGGCTGGTGAATTTTTTACGGCGCAGTTTCTGGCTTCCACCCTGGGGGTTGTGATCTCCGGCGTGCTGGTGCCACGATTGGGATACCGCTTTGCCATGCTCCTGGGGTTGGTGTTCATGGCGGCTGGGGTTGGAACGTTGCCGATCGGTTCGCGTGTGGTGGGGATGGCTGCGGTCGCCTGCTACGGGATCGGACTTGGCCTCGCGATTCCTACCTGCAATCTGCTGGTGGCGGAAGTGAATCCGTCGACGCGGGCGGCCGCGCTCTCCCTGCTGAATTTCTCCTGGAGCGTGGGTGCGGTGGCGTGCCCGTTCCTGCTCGCACCTTTTCAGCGGGCGGGGCGGATATCGATGTTCTTCTACGCGCTGGCTGGGTTTGTTCTGTTGGTGGCGCTGTCGCTTGCATGGGTGGCGTTGCCGAGATCCAGCCCCACGGAGAATGCTTCCGAAGAATCGGCGCAACCGTTGGTGCGTTTGCTACTAACTCCCACCGCGATTGTGCTTGGAGTTCTGTTCTTCGTTTACGTGGGAACCGAGAATGCGGTCGGCGGTTGGCTGGCCTCGTATGCGAAAAGGCTGACGGATCACGGGGGCACGATCTGGGTGACGACTCCCTCGTTCTTTTACGGTGGATTGCTGGCGGGGCGCGCGCTGGCGCCATTATTCCTGAAACGCGTTTCGGAAGTCCGGCTCGTCCGGTTGAGCGTGACAATGGCAGTCGGCGGTCTGATGGTTTTGCTGGCTTCACGATCGATGACTCTGGTGCTCGTCAGCGCATCGGTGATTGGGCTCGGATTGGCGGCCATCTATCCGATCACCATTTCCCTGCTCTCGAATTCGTTTGGCCTCGCCGCTAAACGCATTGGGAGCGTGATGTTCATGCTGGCGAGTTTTGGCGCCGCCTGCATGCCCTGGCTGGTCGGAGTTACGTCGACAGAAATGTCGAGCCTGAAGTACGGGCTGGCCGTCCCTCTCGTCGGTTGCGTGCTGATGCTGGGTCTATATTTACGAGACTGGAAACCCGCAACCGTCTAGGCTGGTGTTGGAACTCGGTTGCACGATCCAGTTTTCGTAATATTGGTACAATGTTGCTTGGTAAAGCCAGCGAGAGATGGCCGCTGGAATTTTCCTGAAGCACACTCCCGACATGCCAGTGCAGCGCACATTATTTGAGAAAGTCTGGGATGCCCACACGGTGACCGAACCGACCGGTCGGTCGCCCATCATCTACATTGACCTCCACCTCGTCCACGAAGTAACTTCCCCTCAAGCATTTGAAGGATTGCGGTCCGCTGGTCGGAAAGTGCGTCAGCCTCAGCGAACCGTAGCTACCGTAGACCACAACGTCCCCACCGAACCGCGCGGAACACCGATCACCGACCCGATCGCGGCGCGGCAAATCGAAGCTCTGCAGAAAAACTGCAAGGAATTCGGCGTCCGGTTGTTCGACATCGATTCACCCGAACAAGGGATCGTGCACGTGATTGGACCCGAGCTCGGACTGACGCAGCCGGGGATGACGATTGTTTGCGGGGACAGCCACACCAGCACGCACGGTGCATTCGGGGCGCTTGCATTCGGTATCGGCACGTCCGAAGTGGAGCACGTGCTGGCGACGCAGTGCCTTGCCCAGCGCAAGCCCAGGACGATGAAAATTGAGGTGAGCGGACAGCTTCCGGGTGGGGTTACGGCAAAAGACCTGGCGCTCGGCGTGATAGGCCGGATCGGGACCGACGGCGCCACTGGCTACGTCATCGAGTATGCGGGCGAGGCTGTGCGCGGGCTCAGCATGGAAGGCCGGATGACGTTGTGCAACATGAGCATTGAGGCGGGAGCGCGGGCCGCGATGGTGGCGCCCGATGAAACGACCTTCGCGTACGTTAAGGGAAGACGCTTCGCTCCCCAGGGCGACGCCTGGGATAAAGCCGTCGCGCATTGGCGAACGCTGGCTTCCGATCCCGGAGCACGGTTCGACAAAGTTCTTGAAGTGGATGCGGCGAAGCTCGCACCTTTTGTGACGTGGGGAACGAATCCGGGGATGGTTGTGCCGGTCACCGGGCGCATACCGGAATTGAGCGGCGGCAGCGATGCCGACCGGCGTGCGACCGAGCAGGCGCTTCAGTACATGGGGCTGGAACCGGGAACTCCGATCGAGGGGATTTCCGTCGATCGGGTATTCATCGGCTCGTGCACCAATTCGCGGATTGAAGATTTGCGAGCTGCAGCCCGAGTGGCCAAGGGATATCGAGTGAATCCGAAGGTTCGCGCGATGGTGGTGCCGGGATCGCAGGCGGTGAAGTTGGCTGCGGAGAAAGAAGGACTGCAGCGCGTTTTCCAGGAAGCCGGCTTCGAGTGGCGCGAGTCGGGATGCTCGATGTGTCTGGGGATGAATCCCGACATTCTGCAGCCGGGTGAGCGCTGCGCCTCAACCAGCAACCGCAATTTTGAAGGACGGCAAGGTCGCGGAGGGCGTACGCACCTGGTGAGCCCGATGATGGCGGCCGCGGCGGCGATTGCTGGGCACTTCACGGATATACGGAAGTGGAAGTTTCAGTAGGAAGCGGTCAGGACAAGAGTCTATGAATCCATTTCGTGTACATACGGGCCGCGTGGCGCCTCTGGATCGTGTGAACGTCGATACCGACCAGATCATTCCCAAGCAGTTTCTGAAGCGCATCGAGAAAACGGGGTTCGGGGAATTTCTCTTTCACGACTGGAGAAAGGCCGCGACTCCGACGGAGCCGTTCGTGCTCGATCATCCGCGCTACAAGGATGCAAGTGTGCTGCTGGTCGGGAAAAACTTTGGCTGCGGGTCTTCGCGCGAACATGCGGTGTGGGCGCTCGCCGATTTCGGTTTCCGCGTGGTCATTGGCACCTCGTTCGCTGACATCTTCGCGAACAACAGCACAAAAAACGGGTTCCTGAACGTGATCCTGCGCGAGGACGAGGTTGCCGAATTGATGAAGCGCGCTCAGGAACAGAAGGACTATCACCTGACAGTCGATCTGGAACAGTGCAAGGTCTACGACGACCAGGGTTTCTCGGCAGGATTTCAGCTCGATGAATTCGTGAGGCACTGCCTGCTCGAAGGGCTTGACGATATCGGGCTCACGCTGCAACACGAGGCGGGGATTGCTTCTTACGAAGCACGCCATCCGGCGCCTTGGAGCAAGATGTAGCGGAAGTTCGGTTTTCGAGCCGGTCGATTTACTTCACGGTCCGAACGTTGCTACTACTCGGTAGACGCGGTTGGCAACGCCTTCCACGCTGTGCTCCACTCGGCGCGCCGTCCATAGAAATAAACCGCCATGTAGAAGTCGAAGGCTGCACAAAAGGCTCCGTAGGCGAGCGGGATTGCGGTCAATTGGCCTGGCTCGAATGCGGAGTAGGCTCCATGCGCCTGCAGTTCGTGCAGCAGGTCCCACGACCCGTGCAACGCATATCCAACGATAAGGGCGACCGGCAACCGCACACCAACCAAAGCGATCACGACAAAACCTAAGACCACGGCCCCTTCAACCCGCCACGCCGTCGCCGCTTCGAAGTAAGCCGCGAAAGCCAGGTAGAAAAGGGCGATCATGATGAGGAACATCGCATGGAAGATCTGCTCCGCCTTGGGCTTGAAGATTTTCCGGAAGATGGAGACGGTACCCGTCGCCGCCATCAGCCCGATCACGACGTAGAGGATTATGATCACGACAAATCCAAGTAACTGACCCATCGGTCTGGCTCCTTTCCTGGGATGGCTTGCCTATTTCCGGTTCTTCGCGTCGAGGAGCAGCCCAACCCCACACGCGGAACATTTTCACGCTCAGGTCAGTGAGGGCAATGAGGATTTTTCACCAATCGATGTTCTGGCCATTGTTGTCTAGTGAGTTGGCGTTCAATTACAAACTACTCCTGTCGAAGTGTCCGCATCGGATCGATCTTTGTCGCGTGGCGAGCCGGGACGTAGCTGGCACCGAAAGTGACTGCCATCAGGAGCGAGGACACCAGAACCAGAGTGGGCAAGTCATAAGCCTTCACTCCGTAGAGAAGCTCGGCCAGTAGAGGCGTGACGGCGAACGAACCAGCTAAACCAAGCGCCACTCCGATCAGTGAAAGCACCATCGCTTGCCGCAACACTAACCCCAGGACCTGGTTGGGCTGCGCTCCCAGCGCCATTCGCAGGCCGAGTTCATGAGTGCGTTCGCCGACGGAGTAGGAAATCACCCCATAAATCCCGACCACGGCAAGAATCAACGCGATGGCTGCAACGAGTTCGAGGATCTGGCACAAAAAGCGCCACGGACCTGCCGAGTTCGAGACCGTTTGATCCACCGTTGTGATTCCGAAGACGGCCGATTCTGGTGCAAGCTCCGAGATCGTCTGGCGCATGCCCTGCATCAGGGCTTTTGATGCGGAGTGGGTACGGACAATCAGGCTCTTGTGGATCCGCGTCTCCGTCCAGGCGGACTTGATGCGTGTTGGCATTTGTTGAAAAGAGATATAAACCTCTGGTTCGGGGGCAGCCGTCAGCGAGAACTGGTGTACATTCCCAACGACCCCCACAATCTGTCGCGGCTTTTCCTCGGGCGAATCGTCGAAGCTGATGCTGCGGCCGATCGGGTCTTCGTTTTGCCAGAAGCGTCGTGCCATCGCTTCGTTGATCACAGCGACCCAGGCGCTACTCGGCGTGTCCTGCTCCGTGACGCCTCGGCCCCGCAGCACCGGAATGCCCATCAGTCTAAAATACTTGGGACTGATCGACTGCCTCACAACGGTTGGTTTCTCCGAAACGGCCGATACACTCTGTCCCGCAAGTGTGAAGCCAGGCGACGCGTATCCTGCCGTTTCGAGAAGCGGGAGCCAGTCGACCAGTGCAACATCTTCGACCCCTGGTATGTTTCGTGTCCGCTCCAGCGCTTGACGGCAGAACTGGTCCACCGGCGGAAGGATGGAACTCAGTCCGGTAGTGTCCTCCGTCGATGAGTCCATATATCTTTCTCCCGTCAATCGAACTTCTGCCGTTAGCAAATGCGCTGGATTGAAACCCGGCGCCGTCCGGAGGATACGTATCATCGTGTTGATCATCAGGCCAGCGCAGATCAGCAACACAAATGCCAGTGCGATCTCCGTTACGACCAGGGTGTTCCTTGTGCGATGACGTGAAACTGACGCGGTGCTGCGTCCGGATTCTCGCAGGCATTCGTTGACGTTATTCTTCGCGGCGCGATAGGCGGGAATTATCCCGAAGGAAATGCCGGTGATCACGCACGTACAAAAAGTGAAGAACAAAACCCGTCCGTCCACAACGATGCCCGCAGTCTTCGGAAGCCAAAACGGAGCCCACACATTGAACACTCTGACGCCTAGAAAGGACAGTACCAGCCCGGCAACTCCTCCGGCGAGAGAAAGCAGCACACTCTCGGTCAGTATTTGCCGGATCAAGCTTCGTTGGCTGGCTCCTAGCGCGATCCGTACTCCAATCTCTTTCCGGCGTCCATCTCCCCGAATCAGTAGTAGATTGGCGACGTTGGCGCACGCAATCAGCAAGACCAATCCCACGGCTCCAAAGAGCATGTAGTAGACGTCAGCCGACCAACCGAACAGGTCTTTCTGCAAGGGCTCGACCCTTACGCGCAGATTTTTGTACGCTTCCGGAAAAGCCTGTGCTAAATGTCCTGCCGTCACGTCCATTGCTGCCTGGGCCTGCTGAATCGAAATGCCTCGTTTCAGTTTCCCGATCGAGGTAAACCATCGGACATCGTCGACGCCGGAAATCGCCGGATTTCCCTCTCCATGGACGATGTAAACCTCGGGAGTTCCCCAGCCGAACAGATCAAACCCGGGTTCCAGCACGCCCACAATCGGCGCCGAAAACGTGTCGACAAACATCTTCCGGCCGAGCACGTTGGGATCGCCCGTGAAATGGCGCTTCCAAAATTCGTAACTGATCAAAACACCTACGAACCCTGGTTTGTCGACAACATCGGGCGCGGGAATCGTGCCCAGGAACGACTTGATTCCGAGTAACGGCAGCAGCCGCGCGCTCACGTGTTGCACGCCAACTCGCTCGCCCGATCCCGCGCTCGACATGGCGACAAAATCGGGATGCGACACGAACTCCAGTGCTTCAAACACATTGTTGTCGGCGCGCCAGTGAGCAACGTCGGTGCTCGAAACAGGCTGGGACCACTTCGGATCTTTCGGGTCGACATTGGACACAGAGATGAGCCTGTCCGCATCCGGGTATGGAAGCGGACGCAAAAGAACTCCGTTGATCACGCTGAAAACCCCAGTGGTGGCGCCGATGCCAATGGCCAGAGTCAGAACAGCGACCAGTGTGAATCCCGAACTCTTGCGCAGTCCACGGACCGCGTAGCGGATGTCTTGCCCGGAAGCGTCGATCCATCGCGGCATAACGTTGTTTCGCATTTTTGATCTGCTAGTCGCTAGACGCGGCGAGTTTACACCTGCACGACTGTTGCGAGACCTCCCCGCGGCGTAGGTGTTAAAACCGGGCCATTAAACTCACTGAACGGGCAATGATGCGGACTGGGAGTTCTTCTTCTGAGGAGGCTTCATAGTCCCTCAGTCGACAGTCGGCGCTCTCTCGACCAAAGTCACGAACACGATCTTCACGAAGAGACATCGGGATCAAACCAGCCAAGTCCTGGCCTCAATCCTGCTGAAAGGCGTCCCCGCAATGGATCCGAGCAGCCCGGTCACTGATCCATCCCCTCCGCCATCTGGAGCAGCTTCGTCACGGTATTCCAGTTCCTGACCGTTCCGGCTTTCTTCAGAGTTCGATCCAGAACAGCCGTTAACTTTGAGCGGCCCATTCCATCCGGAAAATAGATATAGAGTTCGCGGCGTCCGAGTTTGATCTCTTCCATCTCGGCCTTGATTTGAAGAATCTGGTCGCATGTATCTTTTGCCAGATCGCAGGCCAGAAACGTTACCGTCAGCTTGCTGGGTTCGAGGCCTTTGCGCTTCCCGAATGGACTCTGTGCAATGAGATCTCTCAGTTCCGCGGTTGTGCGCAGAACCACGCCAGCACGGAAACCGAACTTGCGTTCGATCGCGTCTTCCATGCGCTTGGCGAGCAAAGCCGTATCCTTTTCGTCTGTGCGAAAGACTACGTTACCGCTCTGCACATAGGTCTGCGCTTCGCGTAATTTCAAGGAATGGCAGAGGGCACGCAGGTCTTCCATTTTGACTTTGTGATGGCCGGCGAGGTTGATCCCCCGCAGCAACGCAATCATGACCGGCATAGAGCCCCGCATTTTACCGCTTGGACCGCATTGCCTGCAGATCGACTCGTCGTTGAACCTTCTCCCCGAGTTGCGATGCAAGAAAATCGGGTGCGTCCGTAAACGCACCCGACAGAGAACTCAAGCTCTCAGCCGCTAGCGATTCTTTTTACCATCCGATTTCTCTTCGTGCTTGGAGGAAGGCTGCGGCTTGTTCTCGTGCCGCGGGTTTTCGCGCGGAGCCTGTACCTGGGTGTGAGTGTGTAAAGCGGGCTGCTGCGGCGCCGGCTCGCTTCTGGGCATCGATACGGTTTGGGGCACGCGTGGAGCGCTTGGTGTGACCGTTTCCACACTCCGGCGTACCACTCCGGCCGATGCGCCAAGACGCGCCGGGGCAGGGTCAACCACTCGGGTCGTGTCAGCACTCGGCCTCGAAGTTGGCATCGGCCGGGCGACGACTGGGCGAGTCCCGTCAGTGTTCTGACCTTGCGCCGCCGGGGATGTCGGCACGCCGGGCTGCGAGGGGCGAGGGACGACTCGGCCGGGTGATGGCGGCTGGGCCGGCTGGGTCGTGGTCATCACCGGTCCCGAGCCTTGGTTGTCAATCACGCCGGAAGACATCTGCGGCCGTCCGGGACGCGGCACCGGTCTCGGCTGAATACCGCTCGGACTGGTCGCCATCGGAGATCCAGGTCGCACAGGCTGCATCGGTTGCGTGGCCTGCTGGACCGTCGTCGCAGGTTTCGTGGCAGCGTCATTGGCCTCGCCGGGGAACCTCTGCGGCCCACCCGGACGCGGCACCGGTCTGGGCTGAATGCCGCTCGGACTGGTCGCCATCGGAGATCCGGGTCGCACAGGCTGCATCGGTTGCGTGGGCGCCTCTCCTGCCGGGGCAACCGGCCGCGCCATATTGGAGCGCAGCTGGGATTCGGTCTGAGCATCAAGCGGGCGTCCGGGGGTCTTGGCCAACGCTCCTTCTCGAACTTCAAATGGCACCGGGCGAGCCGGAGGCGCCGCCCGCGAGACCACCGGACGCGCAGTCATCACGCGACTCGGAGGAAGGGCCATCGGTGCTCCTCCTCTCGTTCCCAGCACGCTTGTTCTAACGGGCGCCACGGCCGCTGTGTTCACGATAGCAGCCGCCTTCAATTCGCTGGCGGGGACCGCTACCGCAGCTCTCGCCACAGGCTCGGAGTTGGTCATCGCCCTGGTCGGGACCGCGGTGACCGCGCCCGTCACGTTCTGGTTGACGTAGCGAATGTTGTGAACGTTGTTGTTGACAACCGTCGTGTTGTTGTTCGTGACGTAATAGTTATTCGTCACAGTCGTGATGTTGGTGATGTGCGTGTTGGTGACATTGACCTGCTGAAAGTAGTTTCGGCTCGCGTGGTAGGAGGGGACATACGGCTCACCCCATCCCAACGGGAACCATCCAACGCCACCACCGCCGCCGAACGACAAGCTAACCCCGAAGTGCGGACCGCCGACCCACGCCACCAGGGCGGGAGCGTAGACCGGGCGCGCAACGACAACTGGCCCGGGAGCCCATGCCCAATAGCCGCCGATGTGAACCCAGCGGCCGTAGTGGCTGGGAGCGAATCCCCAGGGAGCTTCGTCCACCCAGGTCCAACCCCAGGGCTCGACCCACACCCAATGCCCATTGCGATAGGGAGCCCACCCCGGAGCTACTGCCGGTACCCACACCGGCCCATACGCTGCTTCGACTCTCCACGTTCCGTACTCATCGAGATCGTCGGCGCCCACTACGTCGGCTGAGACATATTGATAAGACTTCGCGTGATCCTCGCGATCGTCGTGAACGCGGCACCAGTCGTCGAAGCCGTCAAGGTCGGGCGCACTGGCCGTTTGATGCTCGAGCGAAGTGCCTCCCGAAAAGGTCGCCTGATGGCCGGAACGCAGTTTCACCCCAGGGCCTTGGCCATTGGCTTCGCCTTCCCCTTTCCAGACCGTGACAGAAGTGGTGTCAGCATTGGGATCGACGTCAAAGCGATAGTCGCCAGGTTTCAGGATTGTGAAGGCCTGGTTGGGCGTATCGATTTCGTAAGTCTCGCCTCCGAACAGATGGCGGATGTGCAGATTGAGCGTGCCCTGGTCGAGTTCGACCTGCACGATGTCGTCGCTAACGTTCGTGAAAGTAAGACTGGTCTCGGCGTTCATGCGGAGGGCGGCGCTTCCGAGGTGCAACTCGGCGCGCGCTTCTTTGTCGGTCCACACGCGGTCGGAGGTGGTAAGCGGCCGGTTGACTACGGCGGCGACCCAATCATTAACCCCGCCCGGCTGAAGCGACACGGCTCCCGAGATGTACTTGATGCGAACGGCGCGTCCCGGAGGATCGGCATCTGCCAACGCGGAAAGCGCCGCAGTGGAAACCAACAGCGCCAAGACCGCAGGCGTCAAAAATCGTCGGAGAATGGTCGTCATGGTCGGCCCTCCTGGAGAAGCTCGGGCGACAAACCGGACTCGTAAAAAAGGCAGGTCCGGCACCCCCCAAGCGCTCATCACTGCAAACCCGATGCTCAACCCACAGTTGCGTGGGCAGCGCTCAGTATGGAAGAGGCGGTAACTGTTGGATAGTGACGGTGGTAACGTGCGAAACCGGCTGCGTTTCTTCGCCTTGGCGCCCGGAATCGTTGGGATAGAATCTTGCAGTCTATGCCGAACTTGATCGAGCTGGCGATCCCGGGCTTCGTTCTGCTGATGATGATCGAGGCCATCGCCGATGCAGTGATGCGGCGGGATCTATATGAGATCAGGGACTCGGCTGCCAGCATCACCATGGGCCTGGGAAACGTGGCCGTGAACCTGATTGCCAAGGCAATGCAGCTTGCGATCTTTGGCCTGATTTACCGCTTTCGCATTTTCAACCTGTACTACCAGTGGTGGGCCTGGGTGCTTTTGTTCTTCTGCGACGAGTTCAGCTACTACTGGTTCCATCGCGCGAGCCACGAATGCCGGCTATTCTGGGCATCCCACGTGGTCCATCACTCTTCGCAACGCTACAATTTGTCGACGGCTCTGCGCCAAAGCTGGACAGGGACTTTCATGAGCTGGATCTTCTGGGCGTGGCTGCCGCTTCTGGGCTTTCCGCCAATGATGGTGCTGACCATGCAGGCCATCAGTCTGCTGTACCAGTTCTGGATCCACACGGAACTGGTCCGGTCGCTGGGGCCCCTGGAATGGGTGCTGAACACGCCTTCGCATCACCGGGTTCATCACGGGTCGAATGCGCGCTATATCGATAGAAATCACGGCGGAACCCTCATCGTCTGGGATCGTTTCTTTGGGACCTTTGAACCGGAGAGTGCGGGGGATACTCCCGTGTTCGGACTGACCAGGAACATCCAGACTTACAATCCGGTACGAATCGCGTTTCACGAATGGGCTGATATGTGGAGAGACCTGCGCCGAACCGGTCTGTGGCGCGATCGGCTCGGGTATATTTTCCGGCGCCCGGGATGGAAACCCAGCCAGCCGCAGTTACCCTAGCCAGAACCAGGTCCTGACGCTTTCTCCCCTCCTGCCCGATAGACCTTCGTTTTTCCGTGAACCCGAAGTTTTCACTTGACAGGGCGACGCTTCTCCGCTGACCTTATATTCGCCGATTAAATCGATTCAATAGAAGCGATTGAAGAGGGTGATACGTCGGCAAAAGCGCTGCACACTGACATTGAGAGAAAACCCTAAAAAATCCGGGGGTGCCGCCGCTACCGGCGTTGCGGTAGACATGGGTGCCAGCCACCTTCGCTTCGTGCTGGCCACTGCCGAAGGTGAGATCCGGAACGAGGCTCGTGAAAAGGTGAAGGCGGAAGCCGGACCCGCCGTCGTGATCGCGCAAATACGGAGTGGCATCGAACGGCTCTTACAAGGCTCGGAGTTGCAGGGCGGACTTCAGGGCATCGCCATTGGCGTGCCAGGGGGCGTGGATCCCCAGACCGGCAAGGTCATGGACGCAAACAATATTCCGGGGTGGCGCGAAGTCGACATGGGGCGCGAACTGGAAGGAGTGTTTGGAGCGCCCGTATTTCTGGACAACGATGCCAACATGGCTGCCATCGGCGAGCGCTGGCGCGGGGTGGCGCAGGGTATCGATAATTTTGTGTTCATCGCGCTGGGAACCGGCATTGGGTCGGGTGTGTTTGTAGACGGCAGGATATGCAGAGGCCGGAGTGGCTTTGCGGGTGAATTGTTCCGCATGAACCTGGACTGGACCCGCTGGAGCGACGATTTTCCGGACACCGGCTACCTGGAAGCGCAGGTCTCCGGCGTGGCACTGGCGAAGGAGGGACGAAAGATCCTCCCGGGCGGAAATGGATCGCCTTCTTCTACCTTGAGCGAGAGTCGTGACGCGCGCTACGTCTTTGATGCAGTTCGCCAGGGCAATCCACAGGCTCTGGCGCTGGTGGAGCAGAGCTTTACCATCCTGGGCGTGGCGGTAGCGAACATGGTGAGCATATTGGATCCGGAACTGATCGTCTTCAACGGCGGGATCGTCGAAGGTGCGCCTGAGTTGTTGCTGGAAACGGTGGAGCGCGTGGTCAGAAGAATTCACCCCAAGCCACCCGAAATTCGGTTGAGCACGCTTGGAGACAAGGCGCAGATTTGGGGCGCGCTACGCACCCTGCTGCAGCCCAAGGAACAGGGCGCGATCCGCGCGTGCGGCATCCGACACCAATAGCCAAAACAACAACGGGGAACCTGGAGTCCCCCGCTGGTGATTTTTCGATTCGCCAGCCGGACTGGTGTCCGGCTGGAAATTCCGAGCGCCGCCTGGTTAGTTAAGCGGCTAGTTTTCGCCGCACCAGTCCAGCGAGGCTAATGAGACCGGTCCCGAACAGGGTCAGTGTTCCGGGCTCGGGCACTGGCGTTGGCGAAATGCAGGTCTTTCCGCGCAGCTCATCGAACGAGAGGCGACCGTCTTCCTTCTCAAGCTCGAAGAATTGCGTTGTGATGCCGTTGAGGTTCAGGCCATCCACCGTCGTGGAGAAAGTTCCCACCAACTTGAATACGTCGTCGGAGATTTTCGTCCACGTTCCGGCGAAATTGTTCGCGAACAGGATGGTGCCGAGGCTGTTTATGTCAATGCCGAAGGTGCCCCCATTGAAGGAGCCGCCGCCCAGCAGGCTGCCGGTAAAGTTACCGGTATCGAGGGCGATGGTCCCAACGTGGCCGGATAATATGACGTCGCCATCAAACGAAACCTTAGTGAGGCAGGAAACGATATCGATTCCGCTATTGCTTCCGCCGCCAGAGATTAGACCCTGGTTGGTGAACTGGAGCGAGTCGGCGAAGGCCGGCGTCACGCACAGCGCTAGAAATATTCCCCAAACTGCCAAACGCAACTTCATTGAGGTCTCCTGAAAGCTTCGGGCTCGGCGATGGCGCAACGGCCGCTTTCTTACCCGTTAATGATCGGTTTGCCGACGGAGTCGAAGGGGAGTAAACCGTCGCATCTACAAAGGGCAGGTATTGTTCCAAAGAGGGAAGAACGCATCGTGCTGACGCCGAATGATTTAGGCGAACATCTCTTATGGCACTTAGGTAACAGTTACTGAAAACAATTGCGACAGTTGGGTGAGCAGATAGTAATGGACTTCCGTGTCCATTTTTGCCGGGAGGACACACCAAAATATATGCGGACGACACTCACCAGTCTGCAGGCATAAGCAAAGAGCTTTTTATGTTTGAGAAAAAGGAGCGGGAAGTAATTACACCAAGGCTGGCCTAATAAGTGAACACATTCTTCTACTTACTTCAGCGCCACGCCGCCGCTAATCTACTATCAATCCCTCGGCTTTAAAGGTCCCGATCTCTACAGTCACGTGGTCACCACGTTTTACCGGCCTGCCCTTGTTGGAGAAAGCCATCCAGTAGGATTTGCCGGCCTCCGGAGGACTGCTTTGCCGCAGCTGTCCAACCTTTTCGAGCGAAGGGACCACCAACTGGACTCCAGCCTGCGGATCGTTCAGGAACGGCTGGTTCTTTTTGTCGTTGAGGACCTTCGCCTTGTCGGCGTCGAGCACCCGGTAGCTGAATCGAATCACCTCGCCGGACTCGGTCCACTTTACCGCGAGCGAGTCCACGCCCCATACCAGCCTGTAGTATTCCAGGGCGCGCTTTGGGACTTGGTTGGGACGATAGCGAGAGTGCGAAACGCCGGCAGAAGTCTTGGACACCGGAGCCGGGGGCTTACTGCCACTGGCGGGCTGGGTTTGCGACCAGACGAAGGAGTTGGCCGTAAACAAACCAACCAATACCAGGAGCTGAGCTGGATTCACAGATTTGTTCAACATCCCGTAAATTATCGCATTCCGCGGCGTCTTAAAAATATGACCCATTCGTGCCATTCCGAAGCGGAGGGCGAGCCGGCGTTCAGCAGCTGGGTGTGTTTATCGTCGGAGGTGTATCACGGCATTTCCGCGCCCGTATTACTCACGGATCCGTATTCCCCCTACCGGAAATCGGGCGTTGCAACAACATGCGAGCGTCCTACTTCTTTTCCTGTAGAGCGGCCGTGCACGCTTGCATGACGTCGTCCTTGGGCATCTGAGCGATCTGCTCGCTCATATCTTTGTAAGCAGCTTTGTATGCGTCGGCGTTGCGCGCTGATTCAACCTCTTCGCTGGTCGCATCTTTTACCACTTCTTTTTTCTTGGCGGCATACTTTTCGGCGGACGGCTTGTCAATCTGGGCGCAGTGGTCCAGCGTGCTTTCCAGGCGGCCAAACATATCGTTAGAGAAGGGCATTTTGGCGAAGGTGAGCTGGCAAAGCGTCAGCGTTAGGGCGAAACCAAGAAGACGTTTGATTTTCACGATGGACGTCCTTTCCTGTTTTTATCAGTCTGGACTTGGCGACGCAAGCCCGAACAAAAAATACCGCCCGCGAGTAACCTCGCGGGCAGATTATATCTCTCGTAATTCGGACAAAATGCATTGCAAGAAGATTGATTCGGGTTCCTGATCATCGCTGGTGTCTGCCTGGTTGAGCGAGACACCAGCGAAAGATCGAGAAGTTAGAACCTGAATCCGTTCAGCGCGACCGGAATTGTTGCTGGCGTTGGCGACTCGGTATCGCTGATGTTGAGGGTTCCGGTGCCCGCCGTAAAAGGGGTGGGCGACTGGAACCGGATACGGAAAGAGCAAGTCTGACCAGGGTTCAGACTGGGATGCGTCAGACAGTTGGTCCCGCTGGCGGGTGCCGACAACGTGAAGGTGACTCCATTGGTGAGATCGGCAACCGCTACGCTGATCGGTCCGGTTGAACCCGTCCCTGCCGCGTTGCTGACCGTTACAGTCTGGGGGTTACTGAGTCCACCTCCGATCGTGACGAAGGTGTTCAGCGTCGCAGGCGAGACTCGAAAGCCGCACGCCCGCTCCGCTCAGGGCCACAACGTGGTCTGTGCCATAGTCGGCGCTGGCGTCATTGCTGGCGTCACCGTGAGGGTTCCCTGAATGCACCGAGGTTGTCGGTGGAAGTTCACGTAGATGCGGCAGCTGGAACCTGCCGATAGGGTGAACGCCCCCGACGCCGGGCAGTTCAAAGATAAGCCGAACCCTGTAGCACGGCGAACGGAGCCTGACACGCGATACTGGTCACATTCAGAGGTCGCGCTGCCGGCACTCGTCAGAGTCATGAACTGATTCGAGCTGGTGCGGTTAATAGTGACCGTCCCGAAGGCCACCGCCGACGGAGACATGTCCAAGTCGGCTGCGGCGTTCGCCAGGAACTCGACCGCACCGATGTCAGGTTCGGAACCCTGTGGGCGGGTTCTTCCGGAGAAGTCCGTCGAGGGTGCGAAGGTCGAATCGGCTGTGTCGATTGCCGGCGAACCTGCTGCGATCCCGTAGTTGCCCAGTACGGCGCCGCTGACTGGGCTTGCCATGGCCAGCGGGCCCCACCGCAGGTTGATCCAGTTGTTGCCTTCGTCCACCGTCGCGGATGGGGTCAGGCTGAACACTGGCGTGGGTAACGCATTGGCCTCGTTGGTGCCGGGATATACCGTATAGCCCAAGCCGCCGGCCTCTGGTGGCACGCGCGAGCCGTTGCAGTACTGGCTTACCACCGTTGGATTGGATCCCGTATTGTTGGCTGTCGGGTAATCCGCGGCATCGGTAAGGATCGAGTGCTGCGGAGAGAGCGTAAAGCCCGACTCGTGTCCGGCAACCGTCCGGTCGCCGCGCACGCCGATGTCCCAGTAGCTCGCAGCCGGGCAGGCACCGGTGGCCGTCTGGCTCACAGCTGCCGTGGTTGTAAACGCGTTGAACAGGGTAACGACCTTCTGCTGGCTCTGTGTTCCCTGTGCCGAAGTCGCCCACGCCAATGTAGAACGAGCGGTTTTGCCAGATCACGTTATTCGTCAGGAACGGAACCGAGTAGTTTCTGCAAGAATCACCTGCTCCATGATTCACCGGGCAGCTGAAACCCGACGACGGCAGGTTGGATTTCAGGATGGCACCGTTCGTGACACTCACCAGACCAGCGGGCTGCGGACAGGACGCTGTATTGCCGCGTCTGATTGCAGTTGACTCCCGGAGCGCTGGCCAGCGGTGCGAACAGCGAACCGAAGAGCACGCCCGAGGAAGCCGTGGAATCGTTGGAGATGATGGTGTTGTTGACGATGTTCACCGCCAGAGAATCCTGGAGGGATACGCCGCCGCCGTCCCAGCCAGCCACGTTGTTGGCGATGATGTTGTTGGTGACCCTGACCGTATTCCAGTGACAGGTCGAATTGGTCAGAGTTGCATCGCACTGAGTTCCATTCGGCCAGTTGAGCACGTCGGTACCGTTGACGTGCTGCAGGCGCAGGCCGCCGCCACTGCCGCTATCGGCGGCGTTGCCGATAATCAAGTTGCCGTTGATGACCAGGCCCGGTCCGGTTCCATCGCCCGGAGGAACCGAGCGCAGGAGCCGGGACGCAATCCTGATCGTTGGTGGAGCACGGAGGATCTAGGTCCGGAGCGCCCATCACGAGCAGGCCGCCGCCATTGGTTGTAATGGTTGGGTTGGTGCTCTGGTTGAATGCGATTACGTTGTGCTCGATGTCTCCGTTCTTGATGAACCCGATGTGAGCGACACCGCCGCCATCACCGGTGCTCAAATTGCCGCACACCCAGTTGTTGTTGAAGCTGTAGTAGTCGGCGCCGTTGCAGAAGCTGACGCCGCCCGCTCCGGCCGGTGTGGATGAGAACAGCTCATCGCCCATCGACGTGTTATTGGTGACCGCGTTGTGGTGAACGTTGACGTGCGTGTTGTAACAGAACGGCAGGCCTACGTTCGCGACGGTGCTGTTCTCGCACGAATTCGGGGGATCAAGAGGAGGAGTGATTCCCGACAGGATGACGTCAACGTGTTCTCCCTGGCCGACCGTGATACCACCCGACAACGATCCGTTGTTGCTCTGCACGCGGTTGTTGCCGATCTGGAGGTTATGCGCCCAGGCGTGTACAAAGATGCCGCCACCGCCCTGGGAACTGTTCTTCAGAGTCAGGCCGTCAATGCTCGACGGGTTGCAGTAGAAGTTGCTGGGGTAGGGATTTGGGCCGTCCCGAATCTTCCGGCTCCGCAATTGCTTGCCGTAAGAAGTGTGGTGCCGTCGGGGAACGAAGCCGGGGTCGCCGTGCTGGTTCCGAACGGATCCGCTGCATTGGCGGGGATGTTCACTCCCTTGCCAAGGACCGTAATGGCCGCGCCTTCGTACGCGCCCATCAGGCTAGGCTCGATCAACTGCTCGGCCAGGTTGCCATTGAGGTTGGCATCCCATCCCAGAATCGCTTCCAGGGTCACCCGGTCGACGATCATGGAGGGGAAAGAGGCCCCAGCCGCACCCGAGGGCAGGTTCGTCCAATCGGCCCCAGGACAACCGGGGTATGAACCGCCGGATGGCCGGCCATCGGTCGTCAAGCCGAACAGGCAGACGACCTCCTTCCGCCATGGATCAAGCCTGCCGGCGGGGTGCGGATCCGCATTGATGATGCTGGAGGCAGCACCGACACCCTGCAGCCGAACCGGCTTCCACATCAGCAACATTTCGTTATAGACGCCCGGAGGCACGATGATCATGTCGCCAGGAGCAGCGGCGTCCAGTGCTGACTGAATCGTCTTGCCAGCCGCCAACACCGTCGGCTTCTTGCCACCGATCGTAACGGTCACAGTGTCAACCGATGTCTTCGCATTCGATGGCTGACCGGCAGCCGCGGTGTTCGCTGTAGTGATGACCAACTGGCCGCATCGAGCCGATGAGCCGCTGTACTGCGTTTGCTGCTGCACGGGGCAGTTCGCCACGTTACCGGGCACGGTACCTTTGATCGTCGAATCGCTCCAGCTAACACTCGTTAGGGAACGGGGAACACCATCGCTGCCGACCAGGGCGACTGAGCACGGCCCGGTTCCCGAACTGGAGACCGAACCACATGTTCCGAAGCCATAGTTGCGGGGGACCTTCTGTTGATTGTAGGGGGCTGTCGCAAATGACGGGCCTGAGTACCCATAGCTATCCACGAGCACTTTGCCCAACGACGTGATCGTGAGGGTGTGAGGAGTACCGTTGGTCGAACCGCTGGCGCTTACCCACGGACCTGCGATATCGCTGCTCGTCACGCTAAGAATACCCGGCGTGCCATCGGGGTAGTTGCAGTCGGGGTGATTGTAGCCTTCCGCGAACGCGGACACAGGCACGACTGGAGTGTCGAAGTACCCAGTCTGTCCAGGCATGAAGGGCAGCTCATAGCAGAACGCGCTGTAGGCCGGCTGATACAGGGGATCCGGGGTCGTTCCTGTGCCCGGATCGTTCATGCACGTCACCATCATGGTGGGGCCGTAACCCGTCGGGTTGGGCGGGTTGACTTCCCAGGTCGAGTAGTTCAGGCCGGTGTAGGCACCAAACTCATCCGAGACCGTGCGAGAAACTTCGTTTCCGGCCCAATCCTTGAGCGAGACAGGGAGGTAAGCCGGGGCGAACTTCTCGCCGAACTGCGGCGAGAACGGATCGAATTCCGCCGTGAAGTCGTCGGTAATCTGACCCGTGTAGTGCGCCGCGATGTGGGTCGAGGTGAAGATGTAGAACTTGGCGAGCGCGGAAGTCTGATCGGTCAGAGTGATTTCTTTCCGGTCGCACAGATTGCGCATCGCTCCCGCGAACGGCGCTACTTCGGCCGAACCCGGGAACAGGCTGATGAAGTCGGGGACCTGGCGTAATTCGCCTACGCAGGGCCAGAACGTTTCCACGCTCCCCGTGTCGCCCTCATGGCTAGGCAGGCTACCTACGCGTCCCAGATCCGTGGTCGAATTCTGGGCATTGGTTGGGTTGTACGTCGCAGCAACCGCGGCCTGGTCGGGCAGAATGTAGATGCTGCCCAATCCGCCGAACTGGGTCACGGCCGGCGCGATGTAGTTGTCGCCGATGAGGATGTTCTTGTCTTCTTCCTTGACCAGTTCGTAGCCCGGAGGAACCACAATCTCAACCACGTACTTGCCAGCGGGCAGCATAGGAGTTCCGGCGCGATACGGGTCGTAACCGGGATCGGTCGCTGCTGTCAGCCCCGGGGTCACTTTCGCGTGGCTCGGGTTGGTGATGCAGCCGGTGCAATTCGTACCCCCAACGGCTGGTTTTCCGGTCGTTGGATCGAACGACGTCACGCTGGGGAAGGTGTACATGCCGTCGTACGGAGCCGGCTGCAGCTGGTTCCAGTTGTGCATGCCGTCATAACATTTGAACTGGGAGCGGTTCGGCAGCGCTGTCACTGCGGGTCCGCCATGCTGCGAGTTGTACCAATCGAGGTAGCTCGGCTGGTCTTGCAGCCCGTAGAAGAAGAGATCGCTGGTGCCTTGGCCCGGGCAGCTCATGTTCGGGATTTTAGTCACGCCATCAGCAGCCAGGTGGAAACCCTGTGCCCAGTCGTCGAAACTGGTCGTATCGGTGTGGTCCACCAAAGTCAGGGTTTGAGTGACACCGTCGGCAGCAACGTCTTCCCTGTAAAGGTTGACCCTGACACGCGGAACCAATGGCTCCCAACTCAACTGCAGGAGCAGCTGTGGATCGTCAAACGGCCGCGTCGAGGCATATACGACGTGACCATGGATGCCGCCGTTCTCGCCCTCCATGTACGGCTTCTTGCCGAATTCCAGGAACGAGTTCTGTCCTGAGAAGCCCTGCCAGCCGTAGGATCCAAACCAGAGCGGTGGGTCGATGCGGCCAGTGGAAAGAGGTGCGGTGCAAGTGCTGACTCCGTTTGCGTCGGTGGAGCAGCTTGCGTCACTGCTTGCCGGGCCGGCGGCAATGGACTTTCCAGGGCAGTCGGCACTCGAGCAATACACAGCTCCGGGCACGCGCAAGGCATCCGGCACAGAATTTGTTTCGACAGTATTCGCATAGTACTGGGCAATACCCGAGTTGCCTCCGCCAGTCGTACCGTCGGTCGGACCGCCGGCGTCGTAGACCACGTGCACTCCGGTGGTCTTGTAGCGCGTGGAGTCAGTCTCAATCACGTACCAGCTGAACAGCGGGAACACCTCGTTGAAGCCGGCAAAACCGTTCAAATCGGTGCTGTTGAAGTTGGAAAAGCTGCCGTCACGGAACCGGATGTTGGTGGCGACCAGCGCGAGCCCAGGCTCAGTCGGATTGCCCCCGCCATCAACGTTCGATACACCATCGCCGTTCTGGTCGATGAACGACCGGGTATAGATGTTGGCCTGCCACTGGTGAACCGCGACTTCACCCAGATCTGCTCCCACGGCCGCTGAAGCTGTCGCGCGTTGTGTGTCCGGTACCGGGGGGCGGGGGGGCAATCGTAATTGTGGGAGGAGCCGTGTAGCCCGCACCAGGATTGGTAAAGGTGATGCCGGTTACAACGCCACCGTTAATTGTAGCTACAGCAACGGCCCGTACGCACGTGGTCCCGTTGATAGCGCAAGGGGGCGCCGACACGGTTACCGAGGCGCTTCGGTGTATCCGGAACCGCCCGAACTCAACGAGGCAAAGATCCCACCAGACTGACCCAGACCCACGGGCGTCGAGATGCCGTCCACGATCTGGTCATTCCACTGGTCAAAGATGGTGAGCTTCCAATTTCCCGGAGGAATGCAGGTGAATTTGAAATTCCCATCGCCGTCGCACTTCGACGAATTCGAAGTCCGCTCCGTCCGGATCACCCATGGTGGCATAGCACTGCGTGAAGGAGAAGCTGTCGCGCGAGCCGCTGCCGTAGAGCCTCTCATCCGGGGGCCGGCTCATGCGCGCGGTCGTGACATGGCCCTTCACTGTCTTTGTTGCAGGTCACGCCGAACCGGCACATGGATGAGCGGCGACCATTAATGATCTGCGGGTTCGCGAAGCCGATGGAGACGTGGTATCCCGCTGGACCGAACTCCTGGAAATAAGCCGGCTCACCGATACGCATGAACGAATCGTGCGCCTTCTGGCCGTCCAGAGTGTTGGTCTGCAACCACTCTTCGCCGCGTGCAATCCGGTCGGCGCTAGGGGTAGCCACCACACCATATCTGCCCTGATAGAGGTTGTTGACGACTGCCTCACCAGCCAGTGGCGACATGGTCACGCCATCCGATTCAAATCTCGGACAAGTGACGATCATGCCGACAATGCCCTTCTGACAGCCTTTCTTCGTGGGGTCAGCACTGCATTGATCGGGGGTAGCGTTGGGGCCTGACTGCTGCACGTTCGACGTCACCTGCGCCGAGACCGGGCAAGCGTCGATGCCCGAGATCGGGTCGATGGTGCCCGCCAGGCTGTTGGTCAACGGCATGTTGAACATGTCGTAGGTCGGCTGGCCGGTCGCATCACCAGTGCCGCCCGCGTCGTCGAACAGGGTGATCTGGAAACCACCCAAGCCGGCTTCCTGCGGTGCAAGCACATCCACGCCGCCGCCCGCATCGTGTTCGCCGTTGAGCGGCCAGTCATCCTCAAACACGAACACGGACAACTTGGCCGGCGGGTACGGGCTCGGCTGCGTGAACACCGTGACGCTGGGCTGTCCAGTGGCACCACTGGCAAAGGGAGCGCCACCCATGCCGTGGCCGCAGTCGGTGTTCAGGGTGTGGTCGGCGTTATAGGGACCCTTCGCGCAATTCGCCGGAGCGCTGGCGTTGCCGCCGATAAACGGATTGGCCGCATCACCCGGCAACACTGAGATGTAATACCGTTTGTTCGGATCCAGATGAACCTGGCTGGGATTTACAGCGGTAAATCCGCTTCCGGGGCGACAAACGCCATCGCCCTGGTCGCAGACCACTGGGGCGCCCTGCTGAGTTTGTCCGGACTCGCACGATAGTGGACCCGTGCAGCCGGTCGCCACCAGCGGCATCCAGCTGGAGTGGAAGTTTGTACCAAAGGCTGCGGGTGCTCCGCTAGGTGTGACCTTTGGGCAGTCCGTTGGCAGAGGATTCGTCGTGCAGTGGGGATCAACAAAGAAAGTGCGGTCTTCCTCGATGACCCAGCGATAGTCGGTGATTACCGTGCTCTTGTCAGCGCCGTCCTTAACTGTGACCGTCGGCCCGTTGGCCGTAGGGAAGATGACGGTCATACAGCCGCCAGTGGCTGTCGTCGAACCGGCGGTACAATTTGTCGCACCTACCCCCACGGTTCCCTGCGAGTTCTTCGCCTGGATCGAGAACGTGTAAGTGCCTGCCGAGAAACCGGAAGCGGTAAACCCCCCGTGAGAATCCACCAAGATCGTGCCCGATCCAACGGTGATGCTCAGAGGTGATGTGGTGGTCGCACCATTAACTGTTAGCGGATACCCAGCAGCGTCCGTGCAACCCGTCAGAACACCCGGCGTCTTAATCGCCAAGTAGCTAGCGGTGCTTGCGTTGAAAGTTTGGGCGGTACAAGTGATTCCGCCGGCTGCCTCAATGGTGGCAGAATTCAGCGTAACTGTTGCGCTCGGGCCGCTCCCATTGGCTTGGTAAGTAAATGTATCGAATGTGCTAGCGGTCCATCCGGCATTCGGAACAAACGTGAATGTTCCGTTCGCAGCGAGAGTCAATACGCCTTTTGTTGGTCCGGTTACAACATTTACGCCATACACGTTGACGTCGTTGGCGATTACGCCCCTCGCTGGATCTGTGATATTCAGGGCCTGACAGGGCGTTGAGGCGCAAGGGATAACGGAGTTGTAGGTGTCCGGGGAAGCTATTGCGGCTCCATTCCCCGAGGCAGCCGGCGCAGTCGCATTGTTAACGCTGATGTAAGCCAGCATGCCGCCGTCGCGGGACGTCGCGTTAGCCGACAGGCTCAACTCGCGATCAAAAATGGGCAGGGCGGGACCAGCAGCGGGTACATTGATCATGACGTCGTAGGTCTTGCCCGCCGCCATGAAAACTTCACTTTGAACTCTAGTTACGCCGGGCAATGGATTGCCGTCTTCTGCGATCAAGCCAAAGCCCGCAACAGTGGATCCAGTTTGTGCACCTACGATCGAAGGTACGTGCATGCGCAGGCCGGCGTTCACCATACGAACTAGGACAGTTCCCGCCACAGGGCTGGCGGCAGATCCAGGAAGCGCCGCAAACAGCGATCCACTCGCGTTTGTCTTGTTAAATGCGACTCCGTTAATGAGGTAATAGAGTGGCGTGTAATTTACGGCCGGCGGATAGCAAGCCTTCGCGCCGCCGCTACATTGCGCGAGGAAGTTCGACGCCGCCTGCAGAGCAGAGGTTCCTTGAGCACCTGAGCCGCCGCCACCCGTAATCGACACCCTTGGATTGGAGGTGTAACCGGTGCCAGGGTTAGTTACAATAATGGCAGTTACTTGGTGGTAGGTTGAACTTGTTGGATCCGTATCAATGACTGCGGTCGCCATAGCGCCAGTACCACCGCCACCAACGAGCGCAACCGCCGGAGCGCTTGTGTAGCCTGAACCCCCGTCATCGACACTAACCGAAGCCACCGGCTCAGGCTGGGTACCCACCGCGTGTCGCGGACTCGCTGAATCCAGTCGTCATCACAGCCGCGTTCACCGCGAGGTTCTGGATTGGATCGATTTCGCTGAAGAGCAGAGGAATTTCTGCGTCATAGTTTACGACGGTGGGTGTCGAGTAGGCGATACCGCGACCGCTAGTCGTTGGTGCCGTTGTGACTACGAGGATTCCATACAAGCCCATGGGGCCCTGGATCGACGGATGCGTTCCGGACTCAATCAGGTATGTACCAGGCTTCAAAGCGGGAGTACCACTGCAGACGCCCCAACACAGAGTCTTACTAACAGTGTCTGCCACCTCGGTACCGAACGACTGCACGCGCGGGGGCTGTGCGGGCGGTGTACCCGCCGCGGCGCCCGGTGCTGCGATCGGCCAAGTCACCTGTTGCGACATGGAGTGGTCGGGAGACGGTGTAAAAGCACCGGGCGTGCCGAGTCCGCCACCTAACTGGCCAACAATCACGAGCGAGGTCGGAACACCATGCCCGAGGCTATTGGTGAGCGCAATATTGAGATCCTGCCCAGTGGGGATCGTGATCACCACCGGCGACCAGGTACCCGCCCCCGATGCCGGATTCAGCGCGTTGCACGTGGCATTTGGAGTCGAACCACTTACAGCGCCGCAGAAATACCCCCACATGGGGACAACAGACCCATCCGGTAGCGTTACTGAGGCGGGGGCCGCGGTCAGAATGACCGTCTGCTGCGCAAACGAGACGCTGACTCCGAGGAGGAGAACAGATATCGCCAGGACCGCTGTCTTCAAAGTTTTGAGATAGTTGGATCGCATTTGTGCTCTTCTCCTCAGTTAGTTCGTCTCGTCGATCTGGAATTCCCGGGAATCGACAAGCATCATCATCATCATTCCGCCCGGGAAGATGTTGTTGGTGGTGATCTCGCGCTCGTTGTGCGAGTGCCACATAAAGGCGAAGCCGGCCTCGCTGGAGGGCGAATTGGCGATCGTTCCGGAAGGAGGAGTAGTTCCGGTGGGCCCTTCCGCGCGAGTCGTAGCATCTGGACCAAGGTAAGGGCTGCCGCCGTACCAGGCGCCATTGGTAAAGAGGTTGGGATCGGGCAGCGTCACTGGACCGCCGGTTGCCACATCTCCGAACGGCGCAACCTGCATCGGCTTGTTGTGATCCTGACACCACTCGTAGTAGTTCAGCGCCGTGGTCGGAGCCGGGGGATTCGAGTTCACCGTGTAGTAGCCGCTTGCGTCAGGAACACAGGGCAGCTTTGCCAGAGCATCGGACGACGAGGGCTTGTGCCCATAGGCATCCCAGTTCAAGCCCCTGCCCGTCCAGTAGTAGATTCCGTCCATGGCGAGGCCCGGTGTGGTTGTGGTGGTGAAGAGCAGTGGACCGGCGAGATTCGGATCCGTGGCATTCGTTGAGCTGAGGATAAGGTTCCCATCGCGCCCAAGAATGCGTACGTGGTTGCCGTGCTCGTGGAAGGGGTGCTGCCAGCGTCCCTGGCCGACAATGCGCAACAGAACTTGCTCGCCGGGATGCATGTGCGGATCGCCGTTGTAGGGCTGGTGCGGATACTGAACGGCGTAGTTCGGATCCATGTCATCGGGCATCGAGCGTCCGTTGATCAAGAAGTACGCAGGATGGTAGGGCTCGGTCGGAACCTGGAGCTTGCAGGTTGCGGGCTGCGCGGTACCTGCTGCATTACAAACAGCAGCCTTCACCTGCGCTTCTGCCTGGGTATGAATGTTCGGATCGATCTCGGAGAACTGAAACAGGTATTCGCGGTCGTAGCAGCTCCGGGGATGGTCGTAGGCCGATGCTGCCAGGCGAAAATCAGCTTCGGGAGAGTTGCCGGGGGCAACGTAACGAGGTGGCAAAGATCCTATTGCCGTGCATCCGGCCGGTATGGCGTTCGGTAGCACGATGATCACGCCATACAGACCCATCTCGACTTGCAGGTCACCCTGCGTGCCGCTGTAATAAGTGCGAGTGCCCGGCGTGGACGCCGTAAAGGTATAAGTTACGGTTCCTCCTGGAGCCGCTTCGCATGCCAGCAATCCCTGCTGACCGGCGGGACAGGCCGACGTCAGCGTGAACCCCGGGAACAGGATCGACGTGTTGCCTGCCGCGGCCGGCAGGTTGTTCGTCAAGTTGACCGTGACCGCGTCGTTCTCGTGAACGATCAAGGTCGGTCCGGGGAGTTGCATGCTCGGGCAACCACCGGTGGGAGGGGTCATGGCGGCTGGAGCAAAGCCGGGTTGCGTGCCCGTGCAGCCGTATCCCCACGAGTAAACCATCTGCCCGTCGGGCTGACTGATATAAGCCGGGGCGGCTTGCAGGTTAAAGGTCGCAGAGCCCGCCGATCCACCAGTGATCCCCGGAGCCGCAGCAAAGGCCGTGGCCGTCAGCAACATTGCCGCCGCAACCAACGCCACCAGAACTCTTGTCTTCGAGATTGCTTTTTTCATGTTCGTCGCCCTCATGGCTGCGCTCCTAGTTACACACACCGTTCGTGACGCTGCTGCAAACGTGAACTTCGGTCATCAAGCCGCCGAAGTTCTCCGCGTCGTTGGACAGGTGATCGAGATTGGGGGTGTAGAGGTAGTAGGTGCCCTTGGGCACGCCAGTGCTGTCGAGAATCACGTCAAGTGACTCGCCTCCACCCAGCGTGATCGAATTCGTCGTGTAATACAGGTTGTTCCCCGCTTGATCACGCAGGAGCTTGGCGTTTAAGGCGATGACTTTCATCGGAATTCCAACGGAGGCAAGCGTCTGAAATTCCGCAACATCAAGGTCGGAAATGCGCAGCAGGGCCTTCTGCCCCTGGGTCATGGTGATGATCGAGGGCAGAGGCTGCGCAAAGTGATTCACGCCGTCGGCCGACTGCGTCTCGAGCGGACCGGGCGTGACGGTGTCGGGATAGCTGCGTCCGTTCAGAAGGAAGTACTTGTCCTTCATGTCCGCGAACCCTTCCGGGTTGAAGGTCATGCCGACAAAGTGGAAGTTCGGATCAAAGCCGTGAATCTGCAGCGGGTACTCGACGTCGTAATAGGTCGAGCCGTCGCCGTCGTTGTAGGCATAATTGCCCGTTGCAGCTCTGGTCGGGTTCGCAGCGTTACGCTCCGGCAGGAAGGGGGTTGCTGCACAGGATGTCATTGGCGGAATTGCAGGCCGTGCGCTGATCTTGTTCTGCTGCACGCGTGAGGCGATAGAGGCTGTTGCCGACCGGAACTCGGTCCTGGCGCGGGCGCACATAAATCTGTCCCACCATGCCCATCTGCAGGTGTTCGGGCGGAGTGATGTGGCAGTGGAAGAAGTACGTTCCGGCGTCGGGTGCCAGGTAGTAATAAGTGAAGCTCGCGCCGATATTGATGGCGACCGAAGCATCCGGCACGCCGTCAAAGAAGGCTGAAGCGTTGGGATAACCGTGGAAGTGCACGGTGTGCTGTTCGAACAAGTCGGGCCGCATGATCATGCCCACGTTGGTCAGGGTGAGGAAGAACTCGTCGTCCTCGTCGATCGACATGAGGGGCGCGGGAATGTTGCCGTTCATTACGCCAACATCCAGGATCTGACGGGGATCGACGTGACCATCGACGGGAGGAATCGCGAGCGAAGCACCCAAGCCTGCGGTCAGCCCGGAGTTCCCAGGGAGGTAAGTGAAATGAGTGGCATCGACTCGGGCCAGCACCGTGAAGCTACCGTTGTAACCGTCCGGCGTAGCCCCTGAAATAACGAACGGGTCGCCTGCGTTCAAGCCGTGAGCCGCAAAGGTCCGCACCGTGGCCACACTGCCGACTTCCGTGAGGCTCCGGACCGTCACCGTCCGGTCGAACTGCAGGTCACCAATCGAGCCCGATCGCGCCGTTGTAGGTGAAGGCACCGAGACTGATATCTCCAGGGGCCGTATTGCCGTCGCCGTTAGGATCGTCCGTAGTTGCCGGCTCGCCGGGCTGCAGCGGAGGACCCGAGTACACCTGGTTAAACTCGTTCGGAAAGTCAGTGCCGCCTCTCGGGTCGCCGCTGGCGATCTTCGCCAGCCCCGACAGCGGGCCGAAGGCGAACATGTAGGTCTGGGTGCCGTCGCCCATGGTCGAGTAGCCATCACCACCCGAGATCTGCTGGCACTTGATCGCGCCGTTCACCTTCGACAGCGGGCGCTGAAACGTGCTGTTGCTCGGGGCGGTGAGCACGGTCGGGCCGGTGTAGGCAGGCTCGGAGTTGTTGTTGTGAAGGTTCGACGGGTGAGTGATCGTCGTCGTGGGGCATTGCACCCGGAACGATTGAGCGCTGGCGGCGACTGTCGCAAAACAAAGAAGTATGGGCAACCAAACCTGGAGTTGCTTTCTCATGACCTTGCGGCCTCCTTCTGGACCTGCCGGCGCTGGCTGCGCCGATGTTGCAATGGGAGAGGGCTGAGGTGAAGGAGTCGGCAACTGCCTGCCCGCGAGTTGTTGCCGTCCAGAAACACGAATTCCGCCGCGTGTCGCTGCGCATCCGATGGTGCGCATTGCGCGGGCGAGGAAATCCTGTCCGTCAGGCAAACTGGCGCAGTTCAATGCCAAAGGGAATCCTCCACAGAACCCCACATCAAAATGTGGAAAAGTGCTTCATGCACGAGACGAGGGAGTAAAACCGCCCGTGCTTGCCATCTAATTTTGGGGGAGAAGCTATTCGCCAGGAGGGAGTCTGGCGGCGTAAGAACTGGCCGCAGATTAGGCGACTCCTAAGGCCCTGTCTACGTCCACATGGATGATACGAACCCGAAATTCGAGTAAGTCGCGCCGGATTCATCCCGGAAGCCAGATTCTTACCGCGTGGGTCAGGTCAGAACACACCGCTAATACGGGAGGGGTTACTTCAGGCGAGGGCCGAGACCGATGCTCTTGAGCAACAGGGAAACCAACTCACCTTGGCGGCGAACACCGGTCTTGGCAAAAATGTTCCGGAGGTGCATCCGCGCGGTGGTGCGGCGGACTCCCATCGCTGCACAGCAGTCTTCCAAGGCCAGCCCTTCCATCAGGTGATTGGCGAGTCGCGCCTCGGTGGCGGTGAATCCGTAGAGTTGCCGCAGTTCGGCTTGGGTGGTCTCGACCGGCAGCGCGGAATCAAGAATCATGATTAGAACTGCCGCCTCATTCGCGGCGGGCGTATCGGCTTTGGTCTTCACCGCGCGCACAAAAATCGTGAGCGGTCTTTGCTCTTCGGCTCGCTGAAGCGCAAATGCGATGTCGCAACCGCCGCGCGCTTGTCCCCGAGATTCCGCCACCTTCTTAACCAGATCCTTCAAAGATTCCGTTCCTTCGTGAATGGCAGAGACACTTCCATCGGAGTTCAACTCCAGTCCATCGCGCGCTTGCAGGATCTGGTCAGCGGTTTGATTCGCGACCAGCAATTCCGCCGACGCGCTGCAGACCATCAGCCCGATATTAAGGAGGTCGAGGGCCTCGAGTCCGGCAGATAACAGATCGCGAACCGTGCTACCCCCGTCCAGGGAAGGCAAAGGGAGAGCCTGGGCGGCACGAAGCTCGTCGGGAGAGAACCCGCCCCGGGAGCCTGGATTGTCCCTCGCGGAAACAGTCCGCTTGGTCGGGCGCGATTTTGGAGTTGCGTCGACCGCCAAAACTCGACCTCAGCAAATCTGGAACAGGTAATCGCGGGGAGGAGACGGGTGCCTACACCCGATGTCGGGGTGAAGCTATCGAGGAGCATAGCATGTCCAAATCTGACGTGGAACAGTACCAATGGCTCACCACTCCGCCTGCAGCCGATACAGATTTGCCTCCGCGATCACTATCGATTAAGCGGCGGCGGGGAAGGTATCCCTGATGTGTTTCCAGGAAGGTTCTTCGCTCTTAGATGCTTTGACTTGTTGGGCTTAGAGGCCTAACATTGCGGTCCTGCCCGCGGTGGCAGCATGCTCGGCAAAACCATCTCGCACTATCGAATTGAAGATCGCCTGGGTGGCGGTGGGATGGGTGTCGTCTATCGCGCCCGCGATCTGCGGCTGGGCAGAAATGTCGCCATCAAGTTTCTTCCCACCGACATGGTCCGCGACCAGCAGGCTCTGGAACGATTTCAGCGGGAAGCGCGCGCCGCGTCGGCGCTGAATCATCCGAATATCTGCACCATTCACGAGGTTGATGAGAGCGAGGGCCATCCTTTCATCGTGATGGAGTACCTGGAAGGGCACACGCTGAAGCACCTCATCACGGGAAAGCCGTTAAATAGCGCCCAGATCCTGGATCTCGCGATCCAGATTGCAGACGCTCTCGATGCGGCCCACGAATCTGGAATCATTCACCGCGACTTGAAGCCGGCAAATATCTTCGTGACCCGGCGAGAGCAAGCCAAGGTCCTCGATTTCGGATTGGCGAAATTGATTTCAAGTGTGTCGCCAGTAACCAGCGCGGACACCGCGGCAGGATTGCCCACCTTGGCAGACAGCGATGACCTCACCAGCAAAGGCATGGCTCTGGGAACGGTCGCATACATGTCGCCAGAACAGGCCCGCGGTGAGGAACTGGATCAGCGCAGCGATCTGTTTTCTCTGGGGGCGGTGCTTTATGAGATGGCCACCGGGCGGCTGGCGTTCGTGGGTGGAACTCATGCGGTGGTTTTTGAAGCGATCCTGAACCGAACCCCCGTGCCCGTGTTACAGGTCAACCCGGCTCTACCGCCGGACCTGGGCTGGATCACCGCGAAACTGCTCGAGAAAGACCGCAAGCTGCGCTATCAGCGCGCCGCCGAACTCCGCACCGACCTGAAGCGCGTCAAACGCGATACGGAATCTTCCGGCGTGCCCACGGTGGCGCCCGCCCCAGTGCGGAATCGCTGGTGGTCAAAGAGAATCGCAATTCCGGCGATCGCTTGCGTGGTGCTGCTCGCTACCGCTCTCGCCGGACGCAGCCTGTGGCGAAATTTTTTCAGCGGAACCGGATCCGACCGGATTCATTCCATCGCCGTCTTGCCGTTCGTCAACGTCGGAGCGAACCAGAACGTTGAATATCTAGCCGACGGAATTACCGAGGGAATCATCAGCAGCCTTTCGCGTGTGCCTAATTTGCGCGTCATGGCTCGCAGCACCGTGTTCAGTTACAAGGGACACGAGGTCAGCGCACAAAAAGTCGGCCAGGATTTGAAGGTGGATGCCGTGCTGCTGGGCAGGATCACGCAAACTGGAGAGACCCTGAACATTCAGACAGACCTGGTAAGCGCAACCGACGGCGCCGAACTGTGGGGTGAGCAGTACAGCAGGAAAGTATCCGACCTCGCAACCATACAGGGCGACATTGCTAAAGAGATTTACGCCAGCCTGCAACCGAAAATTGTCGGCAAGGAAGCGACCCAGATTGCCAAGCGGGACACGGAAAACTCCGAAGCCTATCAACTTTATTTGCAGGGCCTGTTCTATTGGAACAAGTGGACCGAAGACGGATTTCAGAAAGCAATCGACTACTTCCGCAAAGCAGTAGACAAGGATCCGCACTATGCCCGGGCGTATGCCGGGCTGGCCAATGCCTACAACTTCATGGGCGATTCCGGGTACCTGGCCCCTCTGCAGGTCTGGCAGAACGCCAAGTCAGCGGCCATGCAGAGCGTAAAGATTGACGACACACTGCCCGAGGCGCATATTTCCCTGGCGCTGGTACGGGAGGACTACGATTGGAATTGGGCGGGAGCGGAGGACGAGTTCAGGCGCGCCATCCAGCTGAACCCGAATTTCGCGGCGGCTCATCACTGGTATGGAGACTTTCTTACCCGCCTGGGACGCTTCGATGAAGCGGCCATTGAACTGAAAAAAGCGCAGGATCTCGATCCGCTATCGCTTCTGATCAACAACAGCGTTGGCCGCCAGCTGTATTTTTCGCGGCAATACGATCGCGCGCTGAAACAGTTCCGTAAGACTCTGGACATGGATCCCAATTTCGTTCCGTCCCAACACGCTATCGAACTGGCCTACGCGCAGGCCGGCATGTTTCGGGAAGCTGTTTCGGAGCGGCAGAAGGTATTGACGTTGTCGGGCAATCCAGATCTGGCGGCAGCGATTGGAGAAGAATTCAGCAAGTCAGGGTATCCGGGAGTTCTGCAGAGCTGGCTGGACGGATTGAATGAAGTTTCCAAGCGCGGGTACGTTTCTTCCTACGTGATGGCCCAGATCTACGCTCGGCTGGGAAACAAATCGGAGTCGATGGCAAGGTTGGAGCGCGCTTACGTCGATCGCGACAGCAACCTTACTTACCTGAAGGTGGATCCGGTTTTTGATGACATCCGGCCCAATCCCAGATACCAGGCATTGTTAGAGAAACTGGGCATGCCCCGCTAACCTCCCAAAAATCTAGCGCAGAGGATATCCGGCGTCACCCGGCAGAAGACCGTCCACGCGAACGACCTTCGTGCCCGGCTTCACGTCGCGGGAATCAATAAACGCGATCGCTCCGGGAATGGCCGTGACCAGTTCATTGGCCATATCGTTCGAGTAGACGACCTTGGGAGCCGAAGCCGACTCCGCGCGAAAGATTTTGGCAATCCAATATTGCTTGAAGCGCGATTCAGACATCTGGTAGATCGTTTTCAACACCACATCCCGCTCGCGCGCGACCGGCGCACGCATGAGCAGAACGACAGGAATATTTGCCGTCCAATACTGGCGGTCCCCCAGGAATATCTTGCGGACTTCCGCAAGGCTGAGGTTGTTGACCGGGGTGTCGGGGTTCACGACGACCGCGACATCCACGTCCCCCTTCTGGCCGAGGAGAGGCTGCGGCCCGACAGAACACAGCGAGACCAACAGCAGGATTGCGCACGCGATTTTGTATTGGATCGCCATGGTGCGCCTCAGAAGGTAAAAGCAGTCTGGAAAAAAGCCCCGTTGACTCGAGGCTCGTTCACACCATGCCGGGTGCTACGGTACTCACCCTTGAAGGCGGCGTAGTTGGTGATATCGAATCTCACCCCGGCGGTGGAGCCGACCAGATCCGCCACCCCGGAGGTTCCGCTGAAGTCCCACACCGGCTCGACATTCGGCCTATGAATATACTCGAAGCGATAATACGGCTTCCATTTGTTCTCCTGCCAGGGCAGCCGGTAGGCGAACTGCACATAGAAAGCCTGGCTGTTGTAGTTCCGCTGCGTCAACACATCGTGATGAGAGACATTGAAAAATTCCGACAGGAATTCGGGATGCTCCTTGGTCCACACCGCGTGAGCTGATTCGATCCACTCATCAAAATTCGCACCCGGCGCGGGTGTCAACTTGTCGCGGTAGACCGAAGCTCCCACTTGCAGGCCATAGAGCGCCGATGGACGCGCATCCACACCGGCAATCCAGGCGCGGTTATTGTTGATGTCGCCGCTGTCACCGGCCTTGCTCAGAATTGACGATCGGCCATTTCCTATTCCCGCGCTGTAGCCCAGGCCGAGGCCTCCGGAAGGTATTTTGCCTTCTGCCAAAACTCCCAGGAAGTGTACGGGCACGAATTGGCCGCCAAATTTCACCATCTCCGGACGGCTGATGGTCGTTTGCAACCAGGCGCCGTGATGGAACGCGGCGTTCCAGTAGCCAAGCGGGGTGTGGTACTTGCCGAAAGACATCTTGAAGGAATCGTTATAGTCGTAGCGAATGATGCTGCGCTCCACGCTCACGTCGTATGTCGACGGGGTAGCGGTAAAGCTGACTTCTCCGAAGTAGCTGACTTTCTGCGATAGCGGAGAGGCCATGTGGAGCACGAACTGGCCCAGATCGAAGCCGCTCGTGGTTCCCTTCTGGTCGGTAGCAGCGAAGTCCACATCGCCAAAGCCACGAATTTGCAGCGAGGGATAGTGCATGGACTCCTCGCGCACGGTGGCATGCTCGTCCATGTGACCTGGCATCGATGGCTTCGCTCCCTGGGCGGGCGCTGGAGCGGCAATGTTTGCGGCAGTGTTTGCCGCGACCATCTCCGGGTGGCCGGTTCCGGCCAGAGCCGCTTCCAGCTTGCGCTGGCGATCTTCCAACTCCAGAATGCGTTTTTCCATTTGCTGGAGGCGGTCGAGCAACGCTTGATTGGACACATCGGGCGTCGACGCCGCAGACTGCGCAAAGAGCGCGCACCCGGTCAAGAGCAAAACAAGAATGGCGACCATTCGCGTGATCATTATTGGCCACCTCACTTTCAGAACACTGGATTTGATGGCTTACAGAGGATGGGCCCGAAAAATAGCCGCTAGTGTATTCCTACCTTGGGATTTGTAAAGTGCGTCGGGCTCCAAGCAGCACTCTTAGGGCGCAGGATGTTGGACGGGCGGCTTTGTTATGATCGAGAAGTCTTATGCATTTTGAAGAAGACGATATCCCACTCATTTCCGGAACAGGGGAGGCTTTCATGGATGTGCCAGGCACGCCGGCGGCAGGATCGCGTCGCGACGAAGACATCGCGCTCGACCTCATGAAATTCATTGCGATGACGACAGGTTACGGAAAGACCAGTTCCAGCACAGGTGGCGTGGGATTTGAAAAAATCAGCGGGGGCGCTTCCAAGCCGGAGGAATACGCCGCGCACTTGCTGGATCTGTACGGCAAGTGCCTGTCCCGGGTGACCAAGAAGTAAGATTCACCGTACTACCCAGCCCGCCCAGAGAACGTCCCGGACGCCCGCCTTGCAGGCTTTTCGACGGGCGTCTCGTTTCGAGACCAAGGTAAGAATTATCCCGAGTTCCGCCTCATCATTTCACTGCTTGCACTTGGAAGTGCTGTCTGCCACAATTCGCCGCACAAAGATCGACTGTTTTCCAGCCTGACAATCCTGGCAAGCGGAAAGGACATCGATGGCAACGACTGTTCCGAATACGGTGGCATTGGTAAAACAGGGTTCGAAATGGGGAATCATCTGGGGCGTGCTTTTGGTGATTCTGGGCATGGTGGCGATTGCCGAGCCCTTTCTTGCGGCAATTGCGCTCGCGACATTCATTGCGTGGCTGCTCGTCCTGGTGGGCATCGTGCACATGGCGGTCGCGTTCCACGCGCACTCGGGGACCAGCATGGGATGGAAGTTCCTGGTCGGCTTAGCCTACCTCTTCATTGGCGGATATTTGCTCTTCCGCCCGGTGGTAGGAGTGGCCACTCTCACCTTGATGCTCGCGTTCCTGTTTATGGTTGAAGGGGTGCTTGATTTCATGCTGTGGTGGAAGTCACGTTCGGTTCGAGGGGCCATCTGGATCCTGGTGGATTCGATAGTCACGTTAGTGTTGGGTGGAATGATTTATGTGCAGTGGCCATCGAGTTCGGCGTGGGCGATCGGAACGCTGGTGGGGATCAGCATGATCATCAGCGGGATTACGCGTGTGATGCTGTCAACAGCGGTGCGGCACATAGCGTCACAGATGGCCTAGGCAGCCAGGAAGAGAAACTCCGTTCCAGACAATCTCAATGAAGAAGCCGCGGCAGAGACCGCGGCTTATTCTTCGTTGATCGCACGAGCATGACGAAAATTACCTGCTAACGGCGCTTTTTCTTCTTGGCGCTCTTTTTCTTGGCTGCTTTCCTGGCAGGCTTCTTCTTCGCTGTTTTCTTGGCAGCCTTCTTTTTTGCGGGTTTCTTTTTGGCAGCCTTCTTCGCCGCTTTCTTGGCGGGTTTCTTCTTGGCCGCCTTCTTCTTGGCTGGAGGCTTCCGGGAGCCACCGCCGCCCGCGGGTTTCGGAGGAACAGGAATGACCTCCTCCACTTCGACGACCGACTCGCTAATGATGGGCACGCCGGCTTCTTCTTCCTCTTCCTCTTCTTCTTCCTCCAGGATCTCTTCCGGAGATTCGCCGTAAGCGCCGGTGTCCCCGTACTCATCCATCTCGTCATCGAGTCCGTAGAGGGTTTCGTCGTAAAAGGTCATTGCTCCTCCTGATCTTGCGGAACGGTTTAGCACGGCACGCCGCCGAATCCGGCGCCGCGCACAGAAAAATTAGAAGACAACTGGAAAACTGCTTCGCGGCTGAACGGGGCGCGATTATAGCAGAGAAAATACGGTTGAGCGCTAGGACTTAGATCATAGTTGTGTGTGTTTTTCTAGACGAGCCCCGCGCATTCGGCCAGCCACTCTATCGTCGCTTAAGGGTGAATGACCAGCACCATGCCGGGCCGCAGAACCGCAATGTTGCGGTTGTCGCGTTTTAAGGCATCGACTGTAATTTTGTAGGTAGAAGCAATCGAATAAAGAGTTTCGCCCTGTTTCACCTTGTGGCGGACGACGGCATCCCCGGGGTGCCCATGGGGCGTAACTGCCTTTTTATGCTTCGATTTAGACGCGACGACATCGCTCTGCCCAGCTCCGGGACTAACCGGCAGGTGCACGTATACCACGCTCCGCCCGCGAAGGCTGTCGCCCTTCAGGTGGTTCCAGCGACGCACCATGGCTGGAGGCACGCCGAAGTTGTCGGCCACGGAATTCACTGTATCTCCCTTGCGGACGCGATAACGGGTGGCGTGGCGCGCATAGGTGGCTTCCTCGGTGATGGCGCGCTTGCCGGGGGCGATGGGGATCGTCAGCTTGCTGTCGGGCGTGAGGCTGGCGCCCTCTTCAAGGTCGTTCGCCTCGGCGATGGCTTTCGGAGTGCTCCTATAAGTGCGGGCGATCGAGGCCAGGGTATCGCCGGGTTGAACCTTGTGATATCTCCACCAAACGCGCATGTTGGTGGGAATGGCGCTGATGGCAGTTTGAAACTTGTCCTTCGTACCAAGGGGTAGATGCAGTTCGAACGCGTGATCTTTTGGCGTCGTCATCCGCAACAGGCTTGGATTCAAGTCCTGCAGGTCAGCGGCAGTGGCATCCACGCACTCGGCAACCAGCCTGAGATCGACCGGATAATCGATCTTCACAATGTCAGATGGAACCGGCTGCGCTTTCTCAAGATGATCCAGTCCGTACTGGGCTGGGTTTTTGGCCATGATCGTCACGGCTACGATGATCGGAACGTAATTGCGGGTCTCCTTCGGCAGCACGTTGCGGCGATATAGTTCCCAGAAGTCCGCATATCCCGTTCTCTTGACTGCACTCTGCACCGTGCCGGGTCCGGAGTTGTAGGCAGCCATCGCCAGGTACCAGTCTCCGAACTGCTGGTAGAGATCTTTCAAATGGCGGGCGGCGGCGCGCGTAGCTTTTTCAGGATCCTGGCGATCGTCAACCCACCAGTCGCGCTGCAGGCCGTAGCCCCGGGCGCGGCTCGCCATGAACTGCCAGATACCCCGGGCGCCCACCCGGGATAGGGCCAACGGGTGGAAGCCTGATTCTGCCTGCGCCAGGTAGATCAGATCCTGCGGGACGCCTTCTTGCTTCAGCACCCGGCGGATCATGTCTTCGTAGCGGCCCGACCGGACCAGAGCATTTTCCAGCGTTCCTCGTCCCCGGCCGGAGAAGTACGTAATGTAGCCGGCGACCTGGTCGGTCATCATGAGCGGTAGATCTGAAGGAGTCGACTTGATCTCAGCTTCCGCCTTGGCCTTTACGTTCGCGTCGACCGGCACGGCCGCCTCGTTCGCCTCATCAATGGGTGCGGGCTCGGACTTCTGTTCTGTAAAGCCATCTCCTTGCTGGAGCGCCTGCATGTCAAAGCCGTTGATGCCTTCAACGATGCGGTCGAACTCATTTTCCAAGCGAGGATCCGAGTTGATTTCGAGATTGCTGCCGAGCAGCAAATCGAACGCGTGGTCAAAGTTCTGCCGGGCCGCCTCGAGATGTCCCGCCTTGTAGTTCTCCTGGCCCGCTGCATACTCTCTTTCGACTGCTGCGATGAGATCCGCTGCCGGGTCCGCCGACGGTCCTGTCCCTGCTTGGATCGCAGGCTGAGGGACTTGCTGGGAGGGAGAACTCTGATTCTCCACGCTCGAAGCCGGTTGAGCGCTCGCCATGGCCGGAGGTGTGGACTGTTTGGCCGAGAGTAGCGGCGCAGGCCGGTGGGACGACTGGCAGGCACAACTAGAAAGCAAGGCGGCCAAGGGCGCAATCACGACATAGAGCTTTTGGAATCTCATATTTCTCTATGACTTACGCCCGGTCGGCCTCCGGAAAGTTGGATGCAAAAAACCTTCGAAATGGTAACCCTGGATCTTTTGCAGGGTCAATTCACAAAAGACCAATGCCCTCATTACTTTCGGCACGATACCCGGGGTCGCATTTCGAGCCGGATTGCGCGAATCCGCAGGGTTTGCAGGGTTCGCCGGGTTCGCGCAAAACCCGAAAGCGCTCCCTAAAGGCTACGGACGTCCCTATCGCGGCAGAACTTCTTTCAGCGCTCCTTCGATGCGATCGAGTTCCTCACGAATCACGCGAATGGACTGCTGATTGCGAGAAGTGTGAGGATGGGGAGAGATGGCCTCGAGCGCAGCGCGGATCTGGTGGTTGCGATCCCAGATGAGATGCAGCTTGGCGATGGTCCGCTGGCGATGCTGGTACATATTGCGAACAAAAGATGCCGCCAGCCATGCGAAGACCAGCCCGAAAAAGGCTTCGATCGGAAGCCGGTCGGTAGCGCCATCGTAGTCGGAAAAAAGCAGCCGGTAGACGGCTTCGCCCATTCCGAGCGAGGCGAATACAACCGCGACGCCCACAAAGAAAACGGGCATCATTTCGAAGGTCTGACTGACCGAGGGATGGTTCTTGAGCCGCGTCCTCACTAACTCTAAGGCCATGCAACACCCATGTGTTCGTATTTCGCGCGCGGCGGCGCCGCAGCGACGCCGCCATGGTAACCCAGCCGCGCTCAGGGCGAAAGCCCTGTCGCGCCGGAATATCGCGGTGGTGTAGTCTCGTGACCTGGGTTGCTAAGGCATCGTCCTTTCCCGTCTACCGGCGCCGGGTCGCAACAACTGAGAACATGGTGAACTTCCTAACGATCATCGGCGTGGGATTTGTGCTCGGCATCCGGCACGCAACCGATCCGGATCATGTAATTGCTGTGACCACCATCGTGAGCCGGCAACAGAGTATTCGGCACGCCGGCCTGATTGGAATTTTGTGGGGACTGGGCCACACCATCACAATCGTGCTGGTGGGCACGGGGATTATCGTGTTCAACCTCGCGATTCCTCCCCGCGTCGGCCTGGCAATGGAACTGGCCGTCGGTCTGATGCTGATCGTGCTGGGCGTCTTGAACTTGACCGGCATCACCCGCTGGATCACCGAGCGCTTCACCCCGGAGCACAGCGCCGGTGTCGTGCATTCTCATATTCATCGCCATGGAGGCGAGGCCCACCTTCATACCCACGCGCATGATCCCGATGCGCACCTCGGTCTCGAAGAAAAGCCGCAAGGCCCAGCGCAACAACTTCTGCAGCGTCTGGGCTTGTACCAACTGCTGCGGCCGCTGGCGGTTGGAATCGTGCACGGACTCGCCGGATCGGCTGCCGTCGCCCTGCTGGTCCTGACCACCATTCACGATCCGCGCTGGGCGATTGCCTACTTGCTCGTGTTTGGGCTGGGCACCATCGCGGGCATGATGGCGATCACCATGTTGATGGGAGTGCCTTTTGCTTACACCGGCCTGCGGTACGCACGGTTTAATCGCGGCTTGAGCGTGGCCTCCGGGTTGATCAGCGTCGCTTTCGGCCTCTTTATCACCTTCCAGACCGGGTTCGTCGACGGGCTGTTCTCCACTCATCCGACCTGGACTCCACATTGAGGACCAGCCTACGTACCCACTAGACCTGCACACCCGTGGGATGGAGTTTGTCCCGTTCGCGGGGTAGGATGTGGAAAGAATCGGCGGCATGCTGGGCCCGGTATTTTGTAAAGGAGCATTGAATGCGACATTGGCAATCTTTTGTTTTCGTCCTCGCGGTCATGGGAAGTTATACGTTGGTCCAGGCTCAAGGACCGGGCGTGGCCCCTCCACCGCCGCCCGGCGCGCCCCAACGTCGAACCATGGAGGGGCTCACCGAACTGCGCACGCTGACCCAGCAGCTCAACCTCACGCCGGATCAGCGCGAAAGACTTCGTCCGATCGTCACCGACGAGGGCGAGCAGATGCACCAGGTGCGAATCAATGAACAAATGACTCCCGACCAAAAGCGCGCCAAGGTCCTCGAAATTCGACAAACGTTTAGCCCGAAGATTGCAGCGGAACTCACTCCCGAGCAGCAGGAGAAATGGAAGAAGCTGGAGGCGAGTTTGGAAGGCAAGCCACCGGCGGGAGCCAAAGATCCAGCAACGCCTTCGGCGCCGCAAAAATAGTCTTCGACTGAGAGTTCGCGGTACCCAAGAGGCCCCCTCCGGGCGGCCTCTTGCTGCATGTAAGGCAAGGCCTCGGTTCCTCCCGCCTCAGATCACTTGCTCACGAGCACTCCTGCGCGACGGCACGTTATGATGAAGGCAGGAATTTTCCCATGAAAGCGATTCAGGTAAAACACACAGGCGGTCCAGAGGTTCTGACATTAGCGGAGCTTCCTATTCCGGAGGCGAAGAGCGACGAGGCTATCGTTAAGATCGCGGCGGCGGGAGTCAACTTCATCGACGTCTACTACCGCGAAGGCCGTTACAAGGCAGTCCTTCCCTTCGTTCCCGGACAGGAAGGGGCGGGAGAAGTTGTGGCCGTGGGCCCTGACGTCAAGCAATTGAAAGTGGGCGATCGGGTTGCCTACACCATGGCGATGGGCAGCTACGCCGAGTATGCCGCGGTTCCTGCGGACCGCCTGGTAAAGATTCCCGAAGGCGTTAGCTATCAGCAAGCCGCCGCCGCGATGTTGCAGGGCATGACGGCACACTACCTTTCCCACGACACCTATCCGCTGAAGAGCGGCGAGACAGCTCTGGTGCACGCCGCCGCGGGAGGCGTGGGATTAATTCTCGTGCAAATGGCGCGGAACATTGGCGCCCGGGTGATCGGGACTGTCTCCACCGAAGAAAAGGCCAGGCTGGCGCGGGATGCGGGCGCTCATGAAGTCATCCTTTATACGCAAGTCGATTTCGAAGCGGAGACCCGGCGGCTTACCGACGGTCATGGGGTCAATGTTGTGTACGACTCGGTGGGTAAGACCACGTTCGAAAAGGGACTCAATGTCCTGCGGCCTCGAGGATATATGGTGCTGTTCGGAGGTTCGAGCGGAGCCGTACCGCCATTCGATCTGATACAGCTTTCGCAAAAAGGATCGCTGTACGTAACCAGGCCGTCCCTGGCTCACTATATTGCTACTCGCCAGGACCTTGAGCGCAGATCTCGAGACGTGTTTGGCGGGATCGCCACGGGCAAGCTCAAGCTGCGCATCGAGCATACCTATCCCCTGAAAGATGCGGCCCAAGCACATCGGGACCTGGAGGGGCGGAAGACGACCGGCAAGTTGCTGCTTTTGAATTAAATTCCTGAGCGGGAGTTCGCGTGTATCGATTCGCAGAACGCCGGCTTCCGATCACAGCTCTGCTGCTCGCTCTGTCGACTTGTTCGGCTGCCCAGCAGCCAACCATCCGACTGCAATTCGATCCTGAGAGGACCACTGCGGCAATCACCCTCAGCGCCACCTTTCATACTGTTCACGGGAAGTTCCTGCTTCATCACGGAGAGATCAGTTTCGACCCGGGCAACGGAAAAATCTCCGGTGAGATTGCCTTCGATGCCACCAGTGGCAAGACCGGGAACGAAGGGCGCGATCACAAGATGCACAAGGATGTGCTCGAGAGCGCCAGGTTCCCAACCATCACATTCCGTCCCGACCGCGTGGATGGGAAGATTGCGGAAAGCGGTCCATCGACCTCGCAAGTGCATGGCATCTTCAGCCTTCACGGCTCGGATCACGAACTGACGATCCCGGTTGAGGTGAAACTGGAGCGCGACCACTGGGCGGCCTCGGCGCACTTTACCGTTCCCTACGAAAAATGGGGATTGAAAAATCCCAGCACGCTGTTTTTGCATGTTGGCGATTCGGTGGAAGTCGAATTCCACGGAGAGGGCAAAATCGCGGGAAACCAGTAGTCAGCTGAAACTCGACTTCTCCACAAACTCTCCGCCGCACCACTGGATCACGATGCAAGCGAGTACTTTCGTGGCCGCGATCACTTCTTCCAGGTCGACATGCTCGTTGACGGTGTGAGCGTCGAAGATGCTGCCGGGCCCGTAGAGAACGGCGGGGATGTTGCCGTGATTCGTGAACAGCCGGAGATCGGATCCGTACGTGACTCCCTGCACGACAGGCGCCTTCGCGAAAGTCTGTTCGTGACCTTCGGCAATCGCTCGGACAATGGGAGAATCCTGCGGCGTCTGGCCTGACTCAAACTGGCCTTCAAACCATTCGAGCAATGGCGGGTGCTCCGCCAGCCACGAATCCTGCCGCGCCGCGCTTGCCAGGGCAGCGGCCATCGCCTGTCGCGCCGCGTCCGTGGACTCGCCGGGCATCACGCCGAAGCGGCCTTCGACGATAAGTTCGTCGGGCACGGTGGAGGGCCACTCCCCGGAACGCAGCGTGCCGAAATTCACGGGCGCAATGTTGTTCGGATCTTCGTAAAGTGGATTCTTGTACTCGACGTGGCGGCGGCGCTCCAACTGCTGCACGGCCTCCAGCAAGAGGTAGAATTTTTCAATTGCGCTCACCCCATAAGGCTTCATGCAGGCATGGATGGCACGTCCCGGAACCTTCACGCGAAACGTGAGCGCTCCGGATTGCACCGGGCAAACATGGAGGCGCGTGGGTTCAGTGATGATGGCCGCATCGGCCTTGAACCCCTTGACGATGGTGGTGAGGGTACCGACGCCGCCGCTCTCTTCGCCGATCACGCTTTCGACCAGGACATCGGCCGCCGGACGAAATCCCATCGACAGCAGCGTTTGGATCGCGAAAATATTCGCGGTGACTCCCGCCTTCATGTCGCAGGAACCGCGGCCATAGAGTTGGCCGTTGCGAATGGCTCCGCTCCATGGCGATTCCGACCAGAGGCTCTCACTGCCGGTGGGAACGACATCGATGTGGCCGTTCAAAATCAGGGAGCGCGCACTGCCGCTGCCCTGGGTTTGTCCGTGCCATCGCCCGATGACGTTCAATCGATCACGAAAGGGGACGCCATCATCGCAGAAGGCCGGATGGTTCTGAAGGTCCCGAAGCTCGGAAGAAACGACATCGACGGTGAGGCCCAGCGCGCGCAGCTTGTCGGCCACCAGATGTTGCGCTTTCTGCTCCTGCCCCGGAAGACTCGGGGTCTGCACAAGCTTCTGCAGGAAGGCGATCAATTCATCGCGGAGTGCCTCGACCGCGGCGGCGATCTTCAGAACAGTGGTATCCATCGGTAAGTCGTGGAGCATTTCCTGATCGAACGCTCTACGTGTCTAATGACCGCAACCGCTAGCTACGACTTCTTTCTTGAATAAGCACTCGCGTAAGTGGGCACGGGAATTTCGGTGCCGCAACGCTCATCAGGCATCGGAGCCCCGGCGACGGTCTGCAGCGGGATCACGCCCGCCCACGTGCGAAAAGCATAGTCTTCTTCGTCGTCGATCGGCGGCCCTTGCCGAACCTTAGCCGAGAATTCTGTGATCGGCAATCGCAATACGGAAGTAGCCTTGAGTTCCTTGTCATTCGGCTGGCGTGATTCCGCCCATCGACCCGGCAGAATGTGTTCGGACAGACGTTGCAGAGCCTCGAGTTTGTCGGCGGGATCGTCCACCAACGTGGCAGTGCCGAGCAGCACGACCGAACGGTAGTTCATCGAGTGATTGAAGATCGAACGAGCAAGCACCAACCCGTCGAGCAGAGTGACCGTAACACACACTGGAATGCCTCTATCAAGATTGCGCAGCATGCGGCTGGCGGCCGAACCGTGAATGAAGAGGTTGTCACCGGAACGGCCGTAGGATGTCGGGATCACAAAGGGCTGCCCATCGACGATGAACCCAACATGGCAGATGAATCCTTCGTCGAGAATTCGATACGCGGCTTCCCGATCATAAACACCGCGGTCCGGCTCTCGGACCACACGCGTGCGCGTGGTAGGGGCTTTGGTTTCGGACATTATGGGAATGGCTCCAGCGTTCGCGAAGAGTGAGAAGCAATTTTAACAGGCGGCGGGGCGGGGCTCTGGGGCTCTAGGCTTTCGGCTTTCGGCTTTCGGCTCTGGGCTTTGGGCTAATCAGGCATCTGAAGTGGGAAGGGTTCTCAACGGCTTGATTCGTGCGGTTGGAAATACGTCGGTCCGAAGAGAAGATTCGGTTTCGGTTCGCCCGTCCCGCCAGACCAGAGAGTAACGGCTTCGCTAAAGCCCAAAGCCTAGAGCCCAGCCTATCCCTCACCCCAGCCACTGAGGATTCCGCACCGTGCCGTCGAAATCGTGCGACGTCTTGTAGCGCTCGAACTCTCCCTTGCCCGCGGCCGGAGCGGTTTTGGCAAGCAATGATGAGACTTCGATAGAACTCATCGGCTTGAAACTGCGGGCAGCGTCGATTGCCTGCTGCAGGATTCTCATCGAGTCGCAGCCGGTGATGACGACGCTGGTGGGCAAGTTCATCGCGTAGTGCAGGCATTCCACCGGTGTGGCAGTCTTGCTGTTCAAAATCAGCTTGTCGCCCATGGGCTTCATGCCCAGCACGCCGATCTGGTGCTTCACCAGCACAGGTAGCACCTTCTTCTCGAAGCTTTCGAAATGCGCGTCCATCACGTTCAGCGGCATTTGCACCGCGTCGAAGGTGAATCCGTGGGCAAAAGCCGTCTCCAGCATTTTGAGGTGAATGTCGGGACTCTTGTGCCCGGTGAATCCGATAAAGCGCACTTTGCCCTGCTTGCGCGCTGCGAGCGCCGCTTCCATGCCGCCGCCCTCGGCGAAGATGCGGGCCGGATCGGTGTCGCGAATCACTTCGTGAAACTGCAACAGGTCGATGCGATCGGTCTGCAGCCGCCGCAATGACTCCTCGAGTTGCTCGGTGGCGGCCTTCTTCGTGCGGCCATCGATCTTCGTCATCAGAAATGCTTTCTGGCGATACCCATCGCGCAAAGCCTTGCCCATGCGCACTTCGCTCTGGCCGTCGTTATAGTCCCAGCAGTTGTCGAGGAAGTTAATGCCGTGGTCGAGCGCGGAGCGAATGATGCCGATGCTCTCCTGCTCGTCCGTCTGCATGCCGAGGTGATATCCGCCCAGGCCCACCATGGAAACTTTCTCGCCCGAGCGGCCGAGCGTGCGGGTTGGGATCGAGGCGGTTTCCGCGTAAGAATGATTTTGATAGAGCGAGGCGGCAAGAGCGGAAACTCCGGCACTCTGTAGAAAACGACGGCGATCCATAGCGCGCACTCCTACCATGCAATTGCGAAATCGAATCCGAGTGGTCGCAGTTTAACCCGCAGCAGCGCCCCGGTTCGTACGGTAAGCACGGTATATCCTGAAAAAACCTCAGGGCCCGGTTCTCGGACATGAGGAGCCGGACCCTGCGGGAAATCTCAGTCCGAATGTGCCTTACCAGTTGATTTTCATCGCGAACTGGAACTGCCGCGGATCGTACGCCGCGGTCGCCGTGCCCGCATTCGTGAACAGCGGGCTCACCGCTGACACGTTGTAGCGGTTCACGATGTTAAACATGTCGGCAATCAAATCCATGTTGATCCGCTCTCCGAAATGAATGCGCTTGGCCACGCGCAGGTCGTTGAAGACGGTCCAGGGAGTCACGCCGACATTGCGTCCCAGGTTGCCATCCAATTGCAGGAGGGTCGGGAAAGTCTGCGTGGCAACAAAACCGTTAATGCATGGCTCCTGGAATACACCGGTGGGAGAAAACTTGGAAGCGACGGGTGTGCCGCAGGCCGGGTCCACAAAAGTGTTGGGTCTGCCCGTCAAAGAGGACAGCTGGAAGTTGTTGCCGTTGCCCGTAATGATGTTGAACGGCCGTCCCGACGCGACTTCCACCAATGGAGCAAACGTCCAGTCGCTCAGGAATTTGCTGCCAAAGCCATCGCCGCCCACGCGGCCGGTCTGATACACGCCACTGAAGACGAACCGGTGACGTTGATCAAACAACGAAGTCGAGCGGTCGAAGCCCGGGTAATAGCTGTCTTGCGGCGTGAGCGTTGACTGCAAATCTGTGGAGTCGTCGATGGAGTGCGAAAAGGTGTAAGACCCAAGAAATTCGTAGTGGTGTCCGAATCGCTTGCGCAGGTTAGCGGTAAAGCCGTGATAGATCGAGCTACCGTTAGAGTAGTTCGCGTCCATATCGCCAAAGGGAACACAACCTGTGTAGTCGATACCCTTCGGACCAGGAATCGGGTTGCAAGCTCCGTTAAATCCTGGAAGGCTGCCCGCCAGGGCCGCCGCCTGCGCCACACAACCGCCCTGTCCGGTGAGGTAGAACCCCGCCGCGACTGACGGGTTCAATCCACCCGGCCGGAAGAAATTCATCACTGCCGGGTCGACATAGGGGAACGGGTCTCCCGTCTGATTGCATCCGCTCACGGTGAATGGGCTGGCCGGAACCGGACGCAGAGGATTGTTTGCCAATTTCGCATCGTAGTACGCGGACATGAAATTCGCGGTCAGCAGGTCCCCCCGAATCGTGTTGGCATTGATGGGCCGGTTCAGATGGCGCCCGCCGTTGAAGTTGTAGGCGAGGCTTAATGCGAAGCCGCGCCCAAGGTCCCGCTCGATCGTAAGGTTGGCCTGCTGCGAGTACGCGTACACGAAATTCTTGGCCTGCGGATATCCGAAAGGCTGGAAGCCGAGGGGCAGGAAGGTGGAGCCTGCCGGATTGGCCAGGTCAAAATTGAGATAGTTCTGGCTCAGGAAAACCGACTGCGGGAAATTCAATGACTGAAATTGTTGTTGCTGCGGTAAGTAGCCGAGATTGGCGTTGGCCAGCGGGAGTGATGACGGCGTGCAGCCGTCGGTGTTGAGCGTCCCCTGGAAAATCGGGATGGCGTTCAGATTGGCAGCCTGTCCGTTGCCCTCGCAAAGCCCAGTCCCGCCGAAAGCCAACTGCCCGCTGGATGAACCGTCCGAAGCATCACCCAGGAAGTACAAGCCGAGCAGCGGGTGATCGTAGAACAAGCCATAAGACGCACGAATGACAGTCTTGCCATCGCCCTTTGGGTCATAAGCCAGTCCAAGGCGAGGTTGGAAGTTGTTCTTATCGGTCTCGATGCCCTTTTGCAGCCCAAGCAACTGGTAGGCTGGGAATGCGAGGCCTTGCGGGGGTGTGAACTTGGGCGCAAATTCCACGTCGTAGCGCACACCGAAGTTCAGCGTCAGGTTCGAACGCACGCGCCAGGAGTCTTGCCAAAACAGGCCGAGCGGCTTGTTTGCGAATGAATCGCTAGGACTGCCCAATCCCTGAACGAAGGTGCCCGGAAGGCCCGCACCGTAAGCCTGCACTGGAGACAACTCCGGGAAGGCCGATGGGAACCCAAGATTCGCTGCGCTGAATGAGCCGAAGTCGTAGACGCCCCCGTAATTCACCGTGAAAATCGCATCAATGGGCAGGTAGTTGAAGTCAACGCCGAACTTGGTGTCATGCGCGCCGATGGCCCAGGAGAAGTTATCGGTGAACTGGTAGCGCTGCTCGGTGCGTTGAATGTAGGAGTAGGGCTCGCGTCCGAAGTAGGCAATACCGGTGATGTTGATGGCAGGGTCGGCGCCGGCGGGAATTTCAGTGTTGTAAAAGTACGATAGTCCACGGCGCGCGTACTGGAAGCGCAATTCGTTTACCTTGTTGCTGCCGAGTGACCAGGTGTCCTGCACGGTGCCAGCAACGTCGCGGTAGGTTTGCTGCGAGGTTCGCGAATAGGCGTTTTGACCGAAGGGCTGGACCTGACCATTCACTTCGATGCCCGTGACGGTGCTCGGACTGACATTGGCCCGGAGCATGAGGCGGTTGCTCGTGCTCAGGTTGTGATCGAGGCGCAAGGAGTAAAGGCTTGTTCCCTCAAAGACTGGGAAATTGCCAACTTGCGAATTGAGGCTGTGGAATGATGTGGGCAAGCCCGCACACGACGGAAACAGCACCACGTTGCAGCTTGTAGGAAATTGCTCTGGGCCTGTTCCCGGCGGCGCGAACGGGATCAAACTGAACGCCTGCTGGCTTCCGGTGGTTGCCACCCACGACGACGCCCCTGCTAACCATGTATAGAACTGGATGGGCTGGGGCGCCGGACCCGCTGCCGCGAACGGTGTTAGAAACGCGATTTGCTGCGGGGTCGCGGGCATGGTGAACGTGCCGGCCGGCGCCAGGGGGTTAAAGATTCCAGTGGCATCGAAGGGTTGTAGCCCAAACCCGTCCTGCCCGATACTCGAAAACCCGGTCTCGTGGCGGCGGGTAATTTCGTACGAGAAGTAGTAGTAAGTCTTATCCTTCTTGATGGGCCCGCCGAACGCGGCTCCTGCCTGCACCCGCGTGTATGCCGGATTCTTCTCCGTGCTGAACGGGTTCACGGCCTGGAAATTTCGGTTGCGCAAGTAACCGAACACGTCGCCGTGGAAATCGTTCGAGCCTGAACGTGTGATGATGTTAACCACACCTCCTGAGGCTCGTCCGTATTCCGCCGCGTAACCGTTGGTGATGATCTGAAATTCCTGGACCGCCTCCTGCGAGACCGTCGAGCGCACGCCGTTGACCGAATTGTCCGTAGCATCGGCTCCATCGACATTGACCAGGTTGGAGCGTGCGCGCTGTCCGCTGAAATTCAGGCCCGACGTCGGGGCTGCGCCCGTGTTCGGCGCATTGTCGCGCACCACCTGCGAATCGGTCTGCGCGAAGTTGATGTAGTTGCGTCCGTTGATCGGCAGATTGTCGATGCGCCGCTGATCGATCGTGTTGGTTGTTGAACTGCGCGAGGTCTCTACCAGCTCCGCTTCCGAATTTACGTTGACCACTGTTTCGACGCCGCTCACGCTCAGGGTTATGGGCAGGTCTTTCGACTGACCGACGGTGACGGATTGATCCTTTGCCTCCGCCTTCGAGAAGCCGGGCGCCTCGACCGTTACCGTGTACACGCCGGGAGGCAGCGAGACCAGCCGGTATACACCTTCGGTATTAAGGTTAGTCGCGCGCACGAAAGCCTTGTTCTGCTCCGCAGCCGTGACGGTCGCGTTGGTCACCACGCCGCCCTTTTGATCTCTCACGGTGACGTGCAGGTCGCCCGACGCCGAGCCTTGGCCAAATGAAGAACTGGTCCATACCAAGGCGAGCATCAAGGCAACTACGATCTTCGACGTGAAATTCATAGAGGTCTCCCGAAAGAACCGCGGCACGTACAGCCGGCGGGTAAAGCTGCTTACTTCGTTGAAGGGGCGGCGAAGGCGCACAGTGCGGGACGCTGAGGTCCCGGTGGTTTTTACATCAGGAGATCAACGGAAAGCAAGATAAATTGGTGAGGCGAATAGGGTTAGTTAGCGTTCGCAGTCAGGTTTCACAACGAGGCGCTACTTTCTCTCGATGCCTGAGTCTTGCCGTTGCCTGGTCTGGTAAGCCCAAGCCATGCGAGGGGTGTTGTGTGAAATTCCGAACCGTCCACGAGCATCCAACAGAATGATCCCGCCGTGCCCGTTGACCCGAGACTTCAGGTAGTTGATGGCCTCTTGCGAAGCCCATTCCGGGGCATTGCCGGCGAGCACGCGATCGGTGGACCACTTGGCCAGAACTAGTTTCATGATGGGTTCGCCCCAACCGGTCAACGAAGCGGCGGCACTTTCATTGTCGGCGTAACAGCCGCAACCAATGAGCGACGAATCTCCCAGGCGTCCGGGCGCCTTGTTGAGTGTTCCACCCGTTGAGGTTCCAGCCGCGATATTTCCCTCTGCGTCCATCGCGACCGCGCCCACAGTGTCATGCGAGATCGAGGGCGCAAACAAGTCGGGCGCCTGCTCGGCGGCATGAGCCTGATAGTTGCGCAGACGTTCGACTTCGCGCGCTATCACCAGTTCGTCATTGTCACAAAGCGCGAGGCCATGCTCGGAGGCGAACCGTTCAGCGCCCTCGCCTACGAAGTACACATGGGGACTCTCGCTAAGAATCTTGCGGGCAGCGCGGATCGGATTGCGGATGCGCTCCACGCCGCCAACGCCTCCGCCACGCAACGTCGATCCCTCCATGATGAAAGCATCGAGTTGCACCTTCCCGTCACGGTTGAGAAAGCTGCCTCGGCCCGCATCAAAAGTCTCGTCGTCCTCGAGCACCACGACGGCTTCCTCCACGGCGTCGAGTGCGGACCCGCCCTTGGCCAGCGCTTGCCAGCCCGCCGCGACAGCCTTGCGCACACCGTTGAGGTGAGCCTCCACCATGTCATCGGGAATCGCCCAGGCACCGCCATGAACTACCAGAACCGGATCAGTCGGCAAACGGACCTCGTCGAAAAATGCCGGGATAGTCTAGCACTGAGATGAGTTGTGAACGCCGTGAAGGCCACGCATTCGTTTAATGGCCCGCTCCCGCAGCAGCTTTCGCCTCCACGGGATTCCCCTCATAATCCCGAACCTGCACCTCGCCGATCGAGAGCTTCTTCAGTTGATCTTCAATCTTGCTGCGATCTCCGGCTCCGATGACCACCGCATTCTCCGGGTGGATGTATTTCTGCGCCATGCGCTGCACTTCTTCCGCTGTCACGGCCGTTATCTTCTCTGGCAGCTGCTTGTAATAATCGAGGGGGAAATCGTAGACAAACAGATCGCCGACGGTGTTCGCGGTCTGCTCGCCCGATTCAAAACGGCCGGCGAGCGACTGTGAAAATGCTCCCTTCGAAAGCTTCAGTTCCTCCTCGGTGGGTGCGCTGCTGCGTACCCGCTCCATTTCCTTAAGGATCTCCTGCACCGCTGGTCCTGTCGCATCCGTACGCATCCCGCCGCCTGCTCCAAAAGCTCCCGCCGCCCGCTTGTAACTGAAGAACGAGAAGCCGCCGTACGTATAGCCGTGATCTTCCCGCAGGTTGACGTTGATGCGGCTGGAGTAAAGTCCGCCCAGAATGTTGTTCATTACTTCGAGAGGAACATAATCTTCTGTGGTCCGCGGAACTCCGGGCGTCCCGACCAGAACGAAGGTCTGGGCTGCGCCAGGCTTGTCCACGATATACACGCCACGCGAAACTTTGTGGTCGACCGACGGGGGCTGGTACCTGCCGGTGGACCCGGTCCACTTGCCAAAATATTTTTCGGCCAACGCGCGCGCCTCGCCAGCCGTGAGATCACCACTCAGCACCAGAGCCGCGTTCCCCGGCACATAACCTTTCTTCCACATCTGCATAAGGTCGTCCCGGCTGGTCGCTTTTGTCGCGGCAATGGTGCCCTCTTCGCGATATCCGTAAGGATGGTCCGGGCCATAGATCATTCGGCGGAAGACCCCGAATGCCAAATCCTGGGGATCATCCTGAACCTGGAGAATGTCGGTCTCGCGCTGCTTGCGGATGCGCTCGATCTCGGCAGGATCGAACTTCGGATGAAGAGTGACGTCCGAAAGCAGATCGAACGCCGCGTCAACGTTCGGCTTCAATGTGCGAATGTCGACGATCGAATCATCGCCGACGGTTTGCGTCCGCAGCGCGGCGCCGATCTGCGCGGCGTCGTCGGCAATCTGTGACGAGGTGCGCCGCTCGGTGCCTTCGGGGAGCATTTCCGAGGTGAAAGAAGCGAGTCCAGGCTTGTTGACCGGGTTCGCATCGCTGCCGTTCAGCACAAGCAGGTGTGCGACCACCAGCGGAAGGTGGTGCTGCTCGGTTAGAAGAACGGTCAGACCGTTGCCCAACTTGAAACTCTGCGCGACCGGCAGGCTTAGCTTCCCCAACGGTTGCGGGGACGGAGCCTTTGCACGCCAAGGTTCGTCCGCCATGGTGCCGGCGACTGCTTCGTTCTTGGGCTTCGGCTCGTCGTTCGATCGAGGAGGATCATCCACCACCCGCTCTCCCGGCAATCCGTACACCACCGCGCGCGCCGAACTCTTCAATTTCTCCGCGGCGATCCGCTTGATGTCCGCAACGGTGGCCCGGTTGTACCGCTCCAGATCCTTTGGCAGATATCCAGGATCGTGCAGGAACTGGTTATATTGATTCAGTCGGTCCGCTAGTCCTCCGAAGCCGCCCAGCCGCTCGAGGCCGCTGATCATGCGGGTTTCGATCAGGTTGCGCGCGCGGTCCAGTTCAGCCTGGGTCGGCCCCTCGGTCCGCAGCTTGTCCAGTTCCACGTCGATCGCTTTCTCGAGATCTTCCGGCTTCACACCGGGTTTTGCCGTCACTTGCAGTTCCAGCACCGACCCCAGGAGCAGGCTCTGGTTCTGCAGCGAGACGTCCTGCGCGATCTGCTTTTCGTAGACCAGCGACTTATAAAGACGACTGGCTTTCCCAACGCCTAGAATTTGTGTGAGCAGATCGCTCTCCGCGTCGCCCGGCTGAAAGATCGAGGGCATGATCCAGCCCATGTAAATGCGCGGCAACTCGACTTGATCGGTAACCTTCGAACGCTTCTCGGAAGTGATCTGCGGCGGAACGGCAGTGATCTTGGGCACCGGCGGACCGGACGGGATCGTGCCGAAATATTTCTCGACCCAGGCCTTGGCCTGAGCAGGATCAATATCGCCAACGATGGCGAGGCTGGCGTTGTTGGGAGTGTAGTACTGCTTGAAAAATTCCCGCACATCATCGAGCCGCGCCGCTTCAATGTCCCGATGCGAGCCGATCACCTCGGCGTAATAAGGGTGGTTCTTGGGAAATAGCTGGTGAAAGAGCTCCTCCTCGACCAGGCCGTAAGGCGTGTTTTCGGTGGACTGCCGGCGCTCGTTACGCACGACATCGCGCTGGTTGGCCAGCCGCTCCTGGTCGATCTTGCCGAGCAAGTAACCCATGCGGTCGCTCTCCAGCCAGAGCGCCAGTTCAAGCTGGTTGGAGGGGAGGGTCTCGAAGTAGTTGGTGCGGTCGAAGTCGGTCGTTCCGTTGATGTCGCTTGCTCCGGCCGCCTCCAGAAGCCGGTCATGCTCCTTTGAGCCGACGTGTTGAGAGCCCTCAAACATCATGTGCTCGAACAGGTGAGCAAATCCCGTGCGTCCAGCACGCTCATTTGCCGGACCGACGTGGTACCAAAGATCGACTGCCACCAGCGGCAGGCGGTGGTCCTCGGAAAGAATGACCTCAAGGCCATTCTTGAGCGTGTATTTCTGATATTTGATTTGAGGCGCAGCTACCGAAGTCCGCTTCGACTCTGCGGCCAAATTGGCACATAAGAAAACAACTAGAACACATAAGATCCATGCGGATCTGCGATCGGATGAATACTTCTTCATTGGGGATTTCTCCGCGGAACTGAATGCGAATTAGACTGGCCGGCAAGCGCAAGGAAAGCGATAAAGGAAGCGATTCAAGCGGCTGAACGCCCGGCCTGCACATGCTCCGAGCCCGCTCTTTCGGTTTTCTGCCAGGTGTAATAAATGCGGTGAGCAACGGTAATGGTAGACAGTACAGCAATCACCCAAAGTACCGGAGCCATGCGATTAAACACGGCCCCGATGATCAGCAACACCAGCCGCTCTGGCCGTTCCATGAAGCCAACCTTGCAAGTATCGATCAGCGACTCTGCTCGGGCGCGAGTGTAGCTGACCATCACGGAACTGATCATCGCCAGGGCCGCCAGTGCAACGTAGAAGAACCTGCCGCCTCGCGAATAGTAGACCAGCAAGCCGAAGAACAGGGCAGCGTCACTGTAACGGTCCACCACGGAATCAAAGAAAGCGCCAAAGCGGGTGACTTGATTGCTGGCGCGAGCCACACGGCCGTCTACCAGATCGAAGAACCCCGCCCCGAAGATTACCAGTCCGGCATAGAAGAACATGCGCGCCTGGTTATCGGCGTTCGCGTAGCCGAACAGAAACGCTGCCACTGAATCGATCACTAATCCCAGAAAAGTCAGGAAATTCGGGCTGATGCGCGCCAGCGCCATGCGGTTCACGATTGCCCGCAGGAGTTTGCCGCATGCGTTGCCGAAAGCGCTGGTCCAGGTCATTCGGCTTGAGCCTCATCAAATACGGTAGTGAGCGCCAGAATCTCCATCTCCCGTTTGCCGTTGGGGGTCACAACTGTGGCGGAGTCGCCAACCTTCTTGTTGAGCAGGGCGCGTCCGATCGGGGAAGTGGTCGAGATCTTGCCTGTTGCCACGTCGGTCTCTTCGCTGGTGACCAGCTTGTACTCGATTTCTTCTTCTTTGGAGCTATCGTAGACCTTGACCGTGGAACCGAGTCCGACCTTGTCCTTGGGAATATTGTTCATGTTGATCAGGGACAGGTCGGCGAGGCGCCGGCCTAACTGGCGGAGGCGCGCCTTCACGAACTCCTGGCGCTGCTTGGCCATGTGATACTCGGCGTTCTCGCTCAAGTCGCCGAGTGCCACCGCTTTCTTCAACTCTCTGGGAAGCTCAAAGCTGAGTTCGTGTTCGAGGGTCGCAATCTCGTCCTGGAGCTTTTTCTTAAGGTGCTCAGTCATACTTTGGGGGATTATAAACCGCGGCGACGGCTGGTGGCTTTTGGCTATGGCTTGTAGCGAACAAAGAGAGAACCACCAGCCAGCTGCCAATTTTCCCGGCCGGGAAGGCCTCGCCCGCCGATTTCAAGCTTCCAGAGCCTTTAAGCGACCAGCGCGTCAACTTCTTGTTTTCCAACCGCCGAGGACCTGGAACCAGCAGCGGCTACCCGAAAACCCCCGCCAAAATTGCCTTTCGAGGGAGTTTAGAGTAGACTAAAAGTATTAGTGGGTCCTTCATAAGGCTTTCCGGCGCTCATAAGGTGTTCCTCAATGATTGGTAGCGACGGGTTCCACATCGGCGACAAAGTTGTATACCCCAACCACGGCGTGGGCATTATCGAACAGATCAGCAGCCGGACCATTGGCGCCTCTGTCGAGAAGTTCTACCTCCTCAAGATCAAAGCCAACAGCCTCAAGGTGATGGTGCCGTTCCACAACGTGAACAACGTCGGCTTGCGGCGGGTGGTTCGCAACGGGGAAATCCAGAAAATCCTTGATTATCTTACAGATGGCGAGTGCTTGAGCAATGCCGACTGGAAGTACCGTTTCAAGGAGAACTCCGAGCGCATGCGCACTGGCTCGCTTCTGGAAGTGGCTTCCGTCCTCAAAAGCCTCTTGATGCTCAACCAGTCAAAGCCGCTGTCGTTCCGCGAAAAAAAGATGCTGGAACGGGCGCGCTACCTGCTGGTCAGCGAGCTGGCCATGGCGAAGAACTGCGAGGAGCAGCAAATTGAGGAACTGCTGACCAAGGCCTTGTCGGTTAAGCACAAGCTGAGATTCCCGGAAGCCTCGGAATTTGAAGCTTAGCTAGTCGCCAGTCTCTAGTCGCCAGCACAACGTCGATCCTCGACGCGTGGCCAACTCCTATTCACTTAGGCCAACTTTCGTTCTGCCGCCTTGGGCCTCATCGAGTTAATGAGACCGTTCAGCATCTTGCCCGTCTCCGCAATCAACTCCTCCATTGCCAGCCTGCCTTCTTCTTTCAAGTCGCCAAGGTCCCGAGCAATCACGAATTGGGTTTCGAGCTCGTGCAGCGAGCCGCGAGCATGACAAAGGAAAACTGCAAAGTCTCGGTCCGACGACTTCCCCTTCCCCTCGGCAATGTTGCTGGCGACGGAGACCGCAGCCCTCCTCATTTGGTTCGTGAGCCCATACATCTCCTCGTTCGGAAAGTGCTGGGTCTCGCGATAAGTCTTCAATGTCAACTCCAAGGCCTTCTGCCAAACCTTCAGATCCTGATACCTGCCGCTCATCGTGGTAGTACCCCTTCGCAGTTGTAGAGTCTGCAACGGGCCACGTTCAGTGACAGGTGACCAGAATTGAAGGTCACCCCAACCGGCATGTAATTCCGCAGGATTACGACGCTGCAGACGACCAGCGACTGGAGCCTAACGACTGGCTCACTCTCCCAGCCACGTCCCCCACGGCTTCAGCGATTCCACGTGATCGAAAATGATCTTGGCGGCGGCCGTGATGGGAATCGCCAACACCAGCCCGACGCCGCCCCAGAGCCATCCCCAGAACAATAGCGCCATGGTCACGGCCAGCGGGTTGAGTTGCATGCGGTTGCCCAGGAATTTCGGGTAAAGGACGTTCAAGGCAAAGAAGTGCAGCGCAACCACGGCGAGCGAGAGGGCGATGAGGTCTTCCGATTGAAATTGGCCCAGCCCCACCATCAGGGGCGGGCACAGAGCCAGCACTAAACCCAGGTAGGGCACCAGGCTCAGGAATCCGCTGATCGCGCCAACTACCAAAAAGAAGGGCAGATGAAACGCGCCGAACACCGCGATGCTCACCCCCGCCATGAACACGCCAATCAGCAGATTGCCCACCATGAAGCTGCGGATCATTCGTGAGATGAGCCCCAGCGTGACGTACGCGGTATGCCGGTGTTCCATGCGGAACAGCATCACCGTGGCCGAGCGCGCGTGCTGTTGCCAGGTGAGCATGAAGTACACCAGGAATGGGACAAAGGTCAGGGCAAACAGCAGTTGCGAGACCGATCCAAAGCCGCGGGTCACGAGATCGGTCACTGGACTGGTGGGCTGCACCCTGACGATGCTCTTGTCTTCCGTCACCGGGCGCAGCGGGTTCAACGACTCGGCTCGCTCCCGGAACGCCATGACCGTGGTCCGGATGCGATCGGAATACTTGGGCAGGACCTGCACAAACGTTGCGGCCTGGTTGTAGGAGAGATAGGTAACTCCGTAAACCATCAGGAGAAGGGTCAGAACCGCGATCAAGGATGTCAGGCCGCGCGGCAGCCGGCTGCGGCTCAGGAAATCCACAATCGGAGCCAGAATAAAGGCAAGCAGAGTCGAAACCAGAATGACCACCAGCACCAACTCCGCCACGTAGCACAGCGTCAGGACTACTCCAATGGCGATGATCGTTTGCGGCCAGTCACGCTTTACGGTGCGGGCCGTTACAGGCGCAACTTCCAACTCTTCTGGCATGGCAACGGCTATCGTAGTCGAATCCTCCAAATCCGGCGCAACTTATAATCACCGCCATGGGCCAATCGCTGGTTAACGGGACGGGCACTCCGGTCCGCCGAGTACTCGGGCTGGATGTCGGTTCGAAACGAATAGGAGTTGCCGTTTCTGATCCTCTGGGCATCACCGCACAGGGCCTGGAAACAGTGCAGCGGCAGAACAAGCGCCTGGACTTCGAGAAGCTCGGGAAACTGGTGCGCGATTACTCGGTATCCGAGATTGTCGTCGGATTTCCGCTGCGGATGAGCGGCGCCGAGGGGATCCAGGCCGAGAAAATGCAACGCTTCGCCGAGGAATTGCGCGAGCGACTACAGGTTTCTGTTCATTTGTGGGATGAGCGCCTCACCTCCGCGGAAGCCAACCGCTTGCTCCGCGAAACCGATATGTCCATTCAGCGACGCCGCCAGGTCGTAGATCAGATGGCGGCGGTCCTCATTCTGCAATCCTGGATGGAAAGTCAGAGACGCTGATGGCTGGCCGTCGGCAGCTAATGGCGAACCATGGCCACAGGCAGCTATCAGCTATCAGCCACCAGCCATCAGCCAATTACTTACTACGGTTCACCCACCATCGGGTTATCCAGAACGAGGGAATGTTCATCTAAACTACTGGGAACTTGCGCAAACTTCTGACATTTCTGCTGCTCGCCGCGCTGGCATTCGGCGCATGGCTCGGGTGGGGACTGCTTTTGCCCGCAACTCCGAGCGGGCAGAAATTTGTCATGCTGCGCACCGGATACACCACTCGCAAGATTGCTTCCGAGCTCAAGTCAGCGGGAGTCATCCGAAGCGAAAGGGCCTTTCTGCTATGGCACTACTTTCATCGCAGGGCTTCCCTGAAAGCCGGCGAGTATTTGTTCGAAAAACCAGCGACTCTGGTCGAGGTTCACCAGCGGCTGGCCCGCGGCGATATCTATACGCACACGGTTGTAATCCCCGAGGGTTACACCATGTTCGACATCGCTGCGACTGTCGAGGAAGCGGGCCTCGGATCGAAGGATGATTTCCTCAAAGTGGCGCGCAGCGACACTGACTTGATCCACGACCTGGCGCCCGAAGCAACCTCGCTTGAGGGTTATCTGTTCCCCGACACCTACCAGTTGACGCGAACCCAGTCGATGCATGACATCGCGGTCGTTATGGTTCATCATTTCCGGCAGATCGCTGCCAGTCTCGGGCTGGCTACCGATGTCCATCGCACCGTGACCATGGCGTCAATCGTCGAAAAGGAAACGGCGGCACCGGAGGAACGGCCTCTGGTGGCGAGCGTCTATTACAACCGCCTGACCAAGCGCATGGCGCTCGACGCGGATCCCAGCGTGATCTATGCGGAACTGCTCTTGAATACCTACCAGGGCGCTCTGCATCACGACGACCTGCAAACCAAATCGCCCTATAACACCTACCGATATCCAGGCCTGCCTCCGGGCCCGATCGCAAATCCGGGGCGCGGTTCGCTCGAGGCGGCTATGCATCCGGCGGTCAGTGATTACCTGTATTTCGTGAGCAACGGCAACGGCCATCACCGCTTCGCCCGGAGCCTCGAAGAGCACAATCGCAACGTGATAGCGTTCCGGCACGCCCTGCAACATCGTCCCTAGAAGAAGCGACACTTCTTTACACGCTTACCCCCGATCGGCCATGCGCGCGGCACCTTCCCGTCACTCCGGAGGCTCTCCCCAAATTCATGCAACTTTGCCGGGATATACTCAATCTGACCCAACCATGGTCCTTCGCCGTCAAATCCGAGCGTTTTTTTTGTTCCTCGCCGTGGTCCCCTTGACCGGTTGCCTGTTCCGCTCGCGTAAAGTCGAGCGCCAGTTAAGCAGCGCTCCGCTGAAGAGTGCAACGCAGAAGGAACTGGTCGATGCCATAAACGCTCAGGCGGCCAGGATCCAGACCATGCAGGCCACGGTCGACATTGATACTTCGGTGGGCGGCGCAAACCGGGGCAAGGTTACCGACTACAAAGAGATTCGTGGCTACGTGCTGGCGCGCAAGCCGTCGATGCTGCGCATGATTGGCCTGTTGCCCATCGTCCGCAACCGGGCGTTCGACATGGTCAGCGACGGCAAGGAGTTCAAGCTCTGGATTCCCCCCAAGAATCGCTTCGTTGTCGGCCGCAACGATGTGCAGACCCCTAATCCCAAGCAGGCATTCGAGAACGTGCGTCCGCAGAACATCTACGAAGCGCTGTTGATTCGTGCCATCAATCCCGAACAGGAAATCGCCGTTCTCGAAAACGGCACCGAAAGAGTGCTCGATGCGAAACGGCACCCTTACGACCAACCCGACTACGAGATCGTGGTTGTTCGCAAAGGGGAAATAGGCTGGTATCTGTCGCGCAAGATTGTTTTCAGCCGGACAGACCTGCAACCGCACCGGCAAATGATCTACGACGACCGGGGAGTCCTGATCACTGACGTTCGCTATGGCGATTACAAAGACTACGATGGCATCCCTTTCCCCAAGCAAACCGAAATTGAACGTCCCCAAGAGGAGTACGACATCACGCTGAACATCGTGAAGCTGGAATTGAATAAGCCTCTCACCGACGAGCAATTCGAGTTGCAGCAACCACCGGGCGCTGAAGTGGTGAAGCTTGGCCAATCCTCTGGATCGGCGATCAATCAATCCCGCAATTCCGGCGGTGGCGACCCCAAGTAGGCGTTTCCGGCCTCTGTCCTCGGGGCCACCGAACACTTTGCTAAACTGACGATGTGAGTCTGTCGAAACCAGCGACCGGCACTCCGTGACCCTCCCATGATGAACAAGATGATTGTCGGCAACCTCGCTCATCGACCGGTGCGGTCACTGATCAGCATCGTGGCCGTGGCTCTGGAAGTCACCCTGATCCTGCTGATCGTGGGCCTATCGCTTGGGATGGTCAATGACTCCAAGGGGCGCCAGGCGGGCATCGGGGCCGACGTTCTCGTCATGCCCCCCGGTTCGTCGTACATCGTGGGACTCACGGGAGCTCCCATGCCGATCAAAATCGGCGCCGTGCTGGCAAAATTGCCGCACGTGGTAGCAGTCGCTCCCGTCATCACGCAAGTTTCGACCAATGGCACTCTGGAAGTCATCGCCGGCATCGACCTGAAAAGCTACGAATCGCTTGCTCCATTTCGCTTTCTTGAAGGCGGACCGTTTCGGGGACCTGACGACGTCATCATTGACGACGTGCTCGCCAAGGCAAAACACATCCGCATTGGCGACAAGATGGAGATCCTGAACCATGACTTTCACGTCGCGGGAATCGTCGCGGCCGGCAAGGGCGCGCGAAAGTTCCTGGAGATCGGCGTATTGCAGGATCTGAACGGATCGAAAGATAAGGCCTCGGTCTTCTATCTGAAGCTCGACGACCCCGCCAACGCTGACACGGTGGTCAGTGAGATCAAGCAGGTTCCAGGCATGGAGCGTTACGTCGCCTACTCCATGAACTACTACCTGTCGATGCTCAGTCCCAATAACTACCCCGGACTGGGAACTTTTCTGAATGTGGTCATCGTGATTTCGGTGACCATCGGGTTCATCGTGATTTTCCAGGCCATGTATACGGCAGTGATGGAGCGGACACGGGAGATCGGGATTCTCAAGTCGATCGGAGCTTCGAAGTTCTACATCGTGAATGTGATTCTGCGGGAAACGCTCATGCTCGCTCTGGGCGGCATCGTGCTGGGGATTCTTATCAGCCTCGCGGCCCGCACGGGAATCGCCCACAAAATTCCTACCTTGCGGGTGGTGGTAACAGGTGGCTGGATCCTCAAAACCACCGCGATCGCGATTATCGGCGCGGTACTAGGGGCGCTGTACCCCGCGTATCGGGCGGCTCAGAAGGACCCCATTGAAGCTCTAGCCTACGAATAACGGCCATTCCCCTCGACTTTGGTCCCGCCCGCACTGCCATCAGTCACGGCAACTCGTTGACAACACTTCGGAATCTAGGCTATCTTTAAAGCTTCGGAAGTCCTGTGGTTGCCCGCCTGATACCTCTGCGCCTTCAGCGCCTGGTGGCACTCAGCGGTCTTCATAAGCTGTTTTAATTTCTGGGAGAGTTCAGATGTCAACCTATTTCCCCAAAGAGGGGGAAATTGCGCGCAAGTGGTATGTCGTGGATGCAGCGGACAAGACCCTGGGCCGACTGGCCTCGCAGGTCGCCCGCATCCTGATGGGCAAAGAAAACCCCAAGTACACGACATTCCTCGACACTGGAGATCACGTGATCGTGATCAACGCGGAGAAGATCCGCGTGACCGGCATGAAGTCGGAACAAAAGGCGTATCACCGTTACACGGGTTACCCGGGCGGCCTGCGGACTGAAGAATTCCGCAAGCGTTTTGACCGCAAGCCCGAGTTGATCATCGAGGACGCCGTGTCGCGCATGCTCCCCAAGACAAAATTGGGCAAGCAGATGTTCAGCAAGTTGAAGGTGTATCGCGGTGACAAGCATCCGCACGAAGCGCAGAAGCCGGAAGCGCGGGTGCTGGCGTAAGGAAGCTTCGAGCTACGAGCTCCGAGCTTCGAGCAAGACACGATCTCTAGAATCTTTGAAAGGTTGGAGTGAAAAGCTGCAGCGGGGCCGGCTGGCTCGCAGCTCGCGGCTCGTAGCTCAAAGCTCGAATGGCTGATTTGGTTCAATATTACGGAACAGGCCGCCGCAAGACTTCGGTGGCTCGCGTTTATCTTCGTCCGGGCAGCGGCGACTATAAAGTTAACGGCCGCGCCTTCAACGAATATTTCGTGACTGAAGCGCAGCGGTCCAGCGCGCGTCAGCCGCTACTGTCGACCGACACGGCGACCAGTTTCAATGTAGTCGCCAATGTTTCGGGCGGCGGCGTCAACGGGCAGGCCGATGCCATGAAACTGGGCCTCGCGCGCGCTCTCATGCAGTTCAACGCTGAACTGCGCAAGAAACTGAAGGCCGAAGGAATGGTCACGCGCGATTCGCGCGGCAAGGAACGCAAAAAGTACGGGCAGAAGGGCGCCCGCAAGCGCTTCCAGTTCTCGAAGCGCTAAAGCGCTTCAGCCATTGGCTGGTGGTCGATGGCTGACGGCAAAAAGGGTTTGGCTGACAGCTATCGACTACCAGCTATCAGCTGAAATAGGTGTTCAATTCTTCCCGTGCCTGGTGCGCGGGGACGGGAATGGCAATCCGGAAAAGCAGTTGCCGGTTGCCAGTGGCCAGTCGTCAGTAGGTTTGGCTGACGACCGACGACTGACGACTGACGACCGACTCCACGGATGCAGACTAATGAGGAGGTTGTTTGGCTAACATCACCATGAAGGAGTTGCTCGAAGCGGGTGTTCACTTCGGGCATCAGACCAAGCGCTGGAATCCCAAGATGAAGGAATACATCTTCGGAGAGCGCAACGGAATTTACATCATCGACCTGCAGAAGACGCTCAAGATGTTCAAGGAAGCGTCCAAATTCGTGCAGGACCTGGCCGCCGAAGGCAAGATCGTGCTCTTCGTGGGTACCAAGCGCCAGGCTCAGGACGCCATCGCCGAAGAGGCCGGGCGCGCCGGAATGTTTTATGTGAACCAGCGCTGGCTGGGCGGACTGCTGACCAACTGGGTCACGGTCCAGAAATCGGTGAAGCGACTCAAGGAACTCGACGACATGGCCACCGATGGCCGCTACGAACTGCTCCCGAAAAAAGAAGTCATCAAGCTGGAACGCGAGCGCAAGCATCTGCAGGCCAACTTGGCCGGCATCAAGAATATGTCGCGCCTGCCCGATGCGATCTTCGTGATCGACTCCAACAAGGAACAGATCGCGGTTCGGGAAGCGCGCAAACTCGGTATCCCGGTGGTCGCGGTGGTCGACACGAATTGCGACCCGAGCGAAGTCGATTACGTGATCCCGGGCAACGATGATGCGTTGCGCGCGATCCGGTTGTTTGCCTCGAAGATTTCCGATTCGATTTCGGAAGGCTCGCAGATGGCGACCGACAAGCAGACTGCGGAATTGGCTGCCGCTGCCGCCTATGGCGCGTCCGGGTCTGAACACGCGCCCGCCGGCGAAGAAGCGGCCGAAGCCGGGGGCGAGGATATCAGCATGGAAGACGTGCTGGGTGGCGGGACCAAGAAGGCGCCGGCCACCGCGCAAGACGCCGCCGACGAGGTACCGCAGGTCGAAAGCCAGACGTTCTAAACGGAACTGGCTAATAGATTTCGGACCCGCGCGCGTTGAAACGCCGCGGGTCGATTTTTGTCAGCATCATTTTGTTCGCCGCGGCTGGCAAACGCATCGCAGCAGGCGAAACAGGCATCCAAGAAGGGAATAATCTAAGGAAATGGGCACAACCACAGTGAATATCTCTGCAGCGCAGGTGAAGGATCTCCGCGACAAGACGGGCGCGCCGATGATGGATTGCAAGAAGGCCCTGGCCGAAGCCAAAGGCGATGCCGAGCAGGCCATCATTATTCTGCGCAAGCGCGGTACGGCCGTGGCAGAACGCAAGGCGGGACGCGTGACCAGCGAAGGATCGGTGGCCAGCTACATCCACGCCGGCGGCAAGATCGGCGTGCTGGTGGAAGTGAACTGTGAGAGCGATTTCGTCGCCCGCACCGACGACTTCAAGGAACTGGTGCACGATATCGCCATGCACATCGCGGCCAGCGATCCGAAGTTTGTCCGCAAGGAGGATGTCACTCCCGAGGCCTACGCCCGCGAGAAGGACATTTTTCTCGCCCAGGCCGTGGCGAGCGGAAAGCCCCAGCACATCGCCGAGAAGATGGTGACCGGCAAGATGGAGAAGTTCTACGAGGAAGTCTGCCTGCTCGAGCAGCCTTTCATCAAGGACCAGACCATCAGCGTGGGCCAGCTGGTTGCCACCAAGATCGGCAAGCTGGGCGAGAACATCGCCGTGCGCCGCTTCGCGCGCTTCAAGGTGGGCGAGGCGGGCATGACCGTGGCCTTCACCACCCAGAAGCCCGACGAGGGTGGCGAAGCCGCTGCCCCGGTCGCGAAGTAAGCCTCCAATTTCAACGGCCAGGGTTTCGGATGCCTCTGCCCCCGAAACCTTGGTACAGTTTCATAGCGCTCCAGATCCGAGCACGACGGTATCCTCCAACTGCATGCCGAATACTGTCTTCAAGCGAATTCTTCTCAAGCTGTCAGGTGAGGCCTTGGCCGCCGGTCAAGGTTTCGGCGTGGACACGGCCCGGGTCCACGAGATCGCCGCCGAACTTGCCGACGTGCGCGCCCTGGATATCCAGATTGCCATCGTCGTGGGCGGCGGAAATTTCTTTCGCGGCGTCGCCGAGCAGGCCAAAGAAATGGACCGGGTCTCTGCCGACCACATGGGCATGCTGGCTACAGTCATCAACGCCCTCGCCCTGCAGGACGCGCTCGAAAAACAGGGCGTGCACACCCGCGTGCAATCGGCCATCGAGATGAACCAGGTGGCGGAGCCCTTTATCCGGCGGCGCGCGATCCGGCACCTCGAAAAAGGCCGCGTGGTCATCTTCGCGGGGGGAACAGGCAACCCCTACTTCTCAACCGACACCGCCGCGTCGCTGCGCGCCATGGAGATCAAGGCCGACGCGATTCTAAAGGCCACCAAGGTCGACGGCATCTACGATGCCGACCCCATGCTGGTGAAGGACGCCAAGAAATTTACCCAGATCACCTACATGGAAGTGTTGCGCCAGGGATTGAAAGTGATGGACTCTACCGCCATCTCCCTCTGCAAGGACAACAATCTTCCCATCATCGTTTTCAATCTGAACCAACGCGGGAACATCCGGAAAGTCGTGTTGGGAGAAAAGATCGGGTCGCTTGTGAGTGCGTAAGTTGGCTGGTGGCTAATGGCTGGTGGCTGATGGCTAATACCCAAATGGCTTTCGTTTTTGGGTGGTGGTGCTGCCGTCGGCGCAAGTTCGTGGAATAAGTGTTGACTGCTTTGAAAGGGCACGGCTTCAGCCGTGCCGCAGTGGCCTCTGCAAACAAAGAGCTTTAGCCCCCGAGGTCATCCGTCGAAATCTGATTTGCTCCGAACACCTATTGCACGTATGTTCATGGATTCAACACCAGTTGTGGGTAATCACGGGTATCGCAACATCTCTGACCGGCCTGAATGCTGGCTTTGCCAGCAGCTACCAGCTACCAGCCCGGTTTATAATTCTGAGTTTTGATCTCGCGCATTACTGGAGCTAGCTATGGCTCAAGCAACGATGGCGGCGGTCCCCGGACTGAAAGAAACCTACGTCCAGCTCAAGACCCGCATGGAGAAGGCAGTCGAAGACTTCCGCAAGGAGATGGCGGCCACCCGGACGGGACGCGCCTCCGTTCACATGCTCGACAGCGTGTCGGTCGACTATTACGGTTCGCAGATGCCGCTGAACCAGATCGCCACGGTGCATGCTCCCGAACCGCAGATGATCACCGTGCAGCCGTTTGACCCATCGTCTCTGGGGGGAATCGAGAAAGCGATCCGTACCGCCGACCTCGGCCTCAATCCGATGAACGACGGCAAACTCATTCGCGTGCCCGTACCTCCTCTGACCGAGGAACGCCGCCGCGACATGGTGAAGCACCTGCATAAAGTCCTCGAAGAGCATCGCACCGCCGTGCGCAACATCCGGCGCGATGGTAACGACGCCATTAAGAAAGCCATGAAAGACAAAAAGATTACCGAGGACGAAGAAAAGCGCGCGCTGGATGAAATTCAGAAGCTCACCGACGACGAGATCAAAAAGATGGAAGACATGAGCAAGGGGAAAGAGAAGGAAGTGATGGAGATCAAGTAGTCGCCCGTCACTAGTCGCCAGTCATCAGCCAAACCTCCAAGAGCCGCGCCCCGCGCGGCTTTTTCTCGTCATGAACGATTCCAGGCGTGCAAGGGGCGAGGCGCATGGGTCAGGTCTCCTCCGTGAACCTCAGTGCCCTCTGTGGTTAAAGGTTTCGGCTTGACAGGGTTTTTATATTTCTGTATATTCAGTTCTTACAGAAATAACTGTTATGGCTACTCTAAGCGACATCCAACGGCAATACATCCTGCACTGGGGCGAGATGGGCACACGCTGGGGCATCAACCGCACGGTGGCCCAGATCCATGCGCTGCTGTTTCTCTCCCCCAAGCCCATGCCCGCCGACGAAATTGCCGAGACCCTCAACGTGGCCCGCTCCAACGTCAGCACCTCGATCCGCGAGCTGGTGGGTTGGGGTATCGTCCGGCCCGTCCACGTCCTGGGCGAGCGGCGCGAGCACTATGAGTCCATGAAAGATGTCTGGGAGATGTTTCGCCTGATCGTCGAACAGCGCAAGCGCCGCGAGGTCGACCCGACTCTGCAATTGCTGCGCCAGTGTCTTGCCGACCTCAATTCAGGTAACGGCGGAGACGCGTATACCCGGGAGCGTCTGCAGAGCATGACGGAGTTTTTCGAAGCCGCGAATTCCGCCTACGGAGAATTGAGCCAGATCTCGTCGCCGGTCTTGCGACGCGTGATCGGCATGCGCGGCAAGATCCGGAGGCTTCTTGGCGGGCAGAAGAAATGAATTTTTTTTGCGCGTGTATTTCTGGACATACAGAAATATCTGACAGTACCAAACATTGGAAGGAGGCCCCATGAGTCCCTCCTGATTTTATTTTCCGGGTTGAGCAGTACGATTCTGGCGGCGCTTGCCGTGGTTCGCTACCTGAGCGGGCCTTTGCGGACGCAATTGCGGGAACTCTGCGGCAGCGCCGAACGCGCTGAATTCTGGACAGTGTTTTCGAATGTAGCGATCGTCCTTACGCCGGCCATCTTCGCCATGTCGGATCTGCCCGTATCGGGCTCTGACACTCCACCGTTGCTGGCCCTGACCAGCCAGCTGAAGTGGGGGCTCATTGGCTTAGTCGGAACGGTCCTGATGCTGGGTTGGATTCTAAGCCGCTTCATTCCCAGAACACCCCCGCGGGCACTGGATGCCTCAGTCCAGCGGGTTGGCGGCGCCCTATGACCGCAGACACCGCAATCCACCTGGTCTGGATCGCCGGAGCGATTCATGCGGGGATCGTCCTGGCCAACGCCGCGTTGCCGGGTCGCCTGCGGGTACGCGAGAACCTCACGGGTCTACCAGTTTTTCTGCAACAGATCTTTTACGTGCACTGGATTTATATCGTGCTCGTGGTCGGGTTCTTCAGCGCACTCTGCTTCGCGTTCGCGCGCGATCTCGCAGGCGCCAGCCCTCTGGGGCGCTTTCTGAGCGCGTTCATGTGCGGGTTCTGGCTGCTGCGGATCTTCCTGCAGTGTCTCTACTACGATCGCGACCTTCGCCGCGCGAACCGCGTGCTCGACTCGCTCTACGTTTTGTCTCTGATTGCCCTGACAGGGATTTTCGGGTTTGTCGCCGTCCATCCCGTGATGTGAGGAGGTCGCCGTGTTCAGCCAGGTGCTTGCGCGCAGCCAAGGGAAACAGCGATGGAACGCATTGGTCAGTCTCGGTGGCGCCTCAGTGTGGGCCGTCTTCGCAATGCTGGCTGGCCTGCGCCGCGCCCCCTTCGGCATCATCGAATTGCTGTTCCTGTTTGCCCCGCTGGTAATCGTACCCCTCGGGTTTGAATTGACGCGCCGGCTGACGGGCGTTGGTTCCAGTCGTATCGCTGGGCTCACTCCTCTTCTTCAGATCCTGGCAACCATCGCCGTGAGCATCGCCTTCTGGCTGCCGCCGGACCGCACTGCGGGCGCCTTGAGCGTAGCGTGGTTGCTTCTGTGTCTGTTTCTGGCCGCCGACCGATTCCTGCAATCGCGGACGGAGGCGCGCACCGGTGTTTCGCTCATCCTGAACCTCGCCTACCTCGACTTGATACTCGGAGCCGCCTGGCTGGTAATCTCCCGCTCCGGCTTTCGCCCGATGGGATTTCAGGAACCCATCGTTCTCCTGACGGCGGTGCATTTCCACTACAGCGGCTTTGCCACCGCCTTGATCGCTGCTGCGACCCTGCGCGAGTTCCAGCGAAGAAATCTTGTGATGCCGGGCGTCCGGGTGCTGATATGGCTGGTTGTTCTTCTTCCGTTTTTGCTGGCCGCCGGATTTGTCTTCTCGCCCCTGCTTCGTTTCGTAGCGGCCATTGCCCTGGCAACCTGCGTCACCGCGCTGGCAATGATGTTGTTGTGGTTCACCGGCGAACTCCACAGCGGACCCGCTCGCGTTTATCTCAGGGCAGCGTCTTGCGCCGCCCTGGCGGCTTTCTCCCTGGCAGGAATTTACGCCGTCAGCGAATACTTCGGCAAAGACTGGATTACAGTCCCGGGCATGGCCAATTCGCACGGCGTGCTCAACGGGCTGGGATTCGTACTATTCGCATTGCTGGCATGGCTGATCGAACTGCAGGAGGGAGAGGCGCAGGATGCACGTGGATCCGATCCGGTCAAAGTGATCCGCAGGACGCGCTCGACCGTAGCCTTCGCCAGATCATCCGGGACCGCAGGCCTGCATGCTTCGCAGGGTCCCGAGTTCGTCGCCCGCGATTTCTACGACCGGTGAAGAAGAAAGATTGCAGATTTGAGATTCTAGATTTCAGATTGAACACGCACGTCGCGAATATTAGTTATTCAATCTGAGATCTGAAATCAACGATCTGCAATTTCCTCCTCTCGTATAATTGCCAGACGATGAAGAAGGTAGTGCATGCCGCCTGTCCGCACGACTGCCCGGATGCTTGCGGAGTCCTGATCACGGTTGAGGATGGGCGGGCCACAAAGATTCAGGGAGATCCCAGCCATCCCGTGACGCGCGGGTTCTTGTGCGCCAAGGTCACGAAGTATTTGGATCGTGTGTACTCTCCCGGGCGCGTTCTCCATCCCATGCGGCGGGTCGCTCCCAAGGGCGAAGGCCATAAGGACGCCAGCGACTTCCGGCGGATTACCTGGGACGAGGCCCTGTCCGAGATCGCAACCAGGTTCAAGACCATCGCGGTCGAATTTGGCGGAGAAGCCATTCTTCCCTACTCCTACGGCGGCACACTGGCAACGCTTAGCGGCGCCTCCATGGACCGCCGATTCTTTCACCGGCTGGGCGCATCGCAACTGGAGCGTGCCATCTGCTCGGCTGCCGGCGAAGCCGGGCTCAAGTCCGTCACCGGGGTGAAACTGGGAACCGAACCCGAGCAGTTTCGCCAGTCGCGCTACATCATCGCCTGGGGCGCCAACATTCACGGAAATAACGTTCACTTGTGGCCGTTCATCGAGGAAGCGCGGCGCGCGGGAGCGCAGTTAGTAGTGATTGACCCCTACAAGACTCGAACCGCAAAATGCGCCGACTGGTACCTGCCCATTAACCCCGGCACCGACGCGGCTCTTGCCTTGGGCATGATGCACGTCATTATCGGCGAAGGCTTGCATGATGCCGACTACGTGTCGAAGCACACGATCGGGTTTGAGCAGCTGCAAGAAAAAGTAAAGAGCTACCCGCCGGAAAGAGTCGCAAAGTGGACCGGCCTTTCCGAGAGCGACATTCGAAAGTTGGCCCGTGAATATGCGACGCAACGACCGGCCGTGATTCGTGTCAACTACGGCGTGCAACGTTCCGAGGGCGGCGGCATGGCGATGCGCGCCATCACGATGTTGCCGTGCATCACGGGCTCATGGAAGGAGGTTGGCGGCGGCCTGCAACTCTCGCTCAGTGGGGCCTGGGGACTGCAGCGCGCCACCCTGGATCGCCCTGACCTGATGCAAGATGCTCTGGGACGTCCGGCTCGCGTCGTCAACATGGTGGAACTGGGGAAGGCTCTGAATTCGCTGGCGGATCCGCCTTTGAAAGCCCTGTTTGTCTACAACTCGAATCCTGCGGCCGTGTGTCCCGATCACAACGAAGTCATCCGCGGCTTGCGCCGCCCCGACCTGTTCACCGTCGTGCACGAGCAGTTTTTCACCGACACGGCCGACTATGCCGACATCGTCCTTCCCGCGACCACTTTCTTCGAGCAAAAGGATTTGCAGAGCGCTTACGGCCACTACTATCTGCAGATGTCGGACCAGGCGATCGATCCGCTTGGAGAGTGCCGCTCGAATGTAGAGATGTTTCGAGGGCTGGCCGAGGCCATGGGTTTCGAGGATCTCTGCTTCCGCGATTCCGTGGACCAGATGATTGACCAGGCCCTCGACTCGCCGAATCCATGGTTGAAGGAAATTGACCGGGAGCGGCTGGAGCGTGAAGGGCATGTGCGCCTGAAATTTTCAGACGGTCCGGGCTCAGCCTCGAAAGACGCTCCCTTCCTTCCCTTCGCGCAAGGTGGCTTTCAGACGCCGAGCGGCAAAGCGGAGCTCTATAACGCGGCTCTGGCCGCGCAGGGTCTCGATCCGGTTGCGGAGTTCATTCCTCCGGAAGAATCTCGACACAGTCCTGCGGCACAGTCGTTCCCGCTCGAACTTCTGGCCCGCAAAGCTGACAATTTCCTGAATTCGACTTTCTCCAACCTTCCGTCGGTGCAGGCGATGGAGGAGCCCGGACTTCTCGAAATCCACCCCGACGATGCAGAGCAGCGTGGCATCCGGGATGGCGACTCGGTCCGTGTCTTCAATCGGCGCGGGGAGCAGCTGTTGCGCGCCCGGGTGAATGGCGCGGTGCAGCCCGGAGTGGTGGCTGCAGCGCTCAATTGGGCGAAGCTGACTCCCGGGGGAAGTAATATTAACGTCCTCACCTCAGAAAAACTTACCGACATGGGCAACTCGGCCACGTTTTATTCCGTCTTGGTTGAAGTGGAGTTGGCAAAGCCAGCCCAGACGTCAAAGTTAAGCCAAATGAACACATAGCCAGCGACAGTCATAGGCGTGGACCTTGGACGCTGTAGCCACGTCTACCGTATAATTGCCGTTTTCCTAACTCCCAGAGGCCGAGGTAGTAGCGATTCTCTTTCGCTTTCATCCGGATATCCCTGTGCCACGGCCGAGCGCCCAACGACGCTCCGCTCTTTCGACGTCTCCATCCGGCTCATTCCCTTGGAGTTGGAGATCGAAAGTGGCGCCCGCGCGCCGCTCCCTCGCCGGATTCCTTCTGGTGGTGATGGTTCTTCTTTGTCCGCGGGGCTGGGCGCAGCAGGATCTGATCACTGAAATCGTGATTCACGGCAACCGCCGTATTCCGGCCGACACCGTGAAAGCCAGGATCTTCACCCACCCCGGGGACGTCTACGACGCCGCCGGACTTGAGCGCGATTTCAACTCTCTGTGGAATACCGGGTACTTTGAGGACATCCGCTTCGAACGGGAACAGACGCCCAAGGGCTGGCGCATTCACGTTTATGTGAAAGAGAAGCCAACCATCCGTGAGATCAACTACACCGGGCTGAGTTCGGTTTCCACCAGCGACGTCCTCGACCGCTTCAAGGAGCGCAAGGTCGGTCTCTCGGTTGAAAGCCAGTACGATCCCACCCGCATCAAGAAAGCTGAAGTTGCCATCAAGGAGTTACTGGCAGAACATGGCCGGCAATTTGCGACCATCCGGTCGGAGATACGGCCCATTCCTCCGGCCGCGGTGGGGATCACCTTCGTCATCAAGGAAGGACCGAAAGTAAAGGTCGGCCGAATCCGCTTTACGGGCAATCGCAACATCAACAGCCGCACGCTGCGCGCGGCAATGAAGAACCTGAAGCCCATCGGCATACCACACTCCATCTTTCTCGAAAATATTTTCGCCAAGACCTACGACGCGACCAAGCTCGAGGAAGACACCGAACGTGTTCGTAACGAGTATCAGAACCGCGGCTTCTTCAAGGTTCTGGTTCAGGATCCGAAGACCGAGATCCACGACACCGGTCATCAGGGCTTCCACGTTCCGCTGGTGCAGAAGGGGCCCGGAAAAGCCGTCGACATCACCATGCCGATCGAGGAAGGCGATCGCTACAAACTCGCCAGCATCACGTTCAAGAACAACAAGGCGATCACCAACACGAAAGCTTTGCGCGGCCTTTTCCCGATCAAGGACGGCGACATCTTCAGCCGCGAAAAAATCGGCAAAGGCCTGGAGAACCTGCGCAAGGCTTACGGCGAGTTTGGCTACATCAACTTCACATCAGTTCCCGACACCAAGTTCGATGATGAAAAGAAATTGATCTTCCTCGAGATTGACGTCGACGAAGGCAAGCAGTTCTACGTGCGCCGCATCGAGTTCCAGGGCAACACCACCACCCGCGACAAAGTCATCCGTCGCGAAATCGCGCTGGAAGAAGGCCAGGTCTACAACTCGCGGCTCTGGGAATTCAGCCTCTTACGCCTGAACCAGCTCGGCTACTTCGAGCAATTGAAGCCAGACGACCCCAACACCACCGACAAGAAGCTCGACGAAAAAGACGGCACGGTCGATCTCGCCCTGAAGGTCCATGAGAAGGGCAAGAACAGCATCGGTCTTAATGGCGGCGTCAGTGGGCTGGAAGGCGCGTTCATCGGTCTCAGCTACACGACCAACAACTTCCTTGGCCTGGGCGAGACACTCCAGGTTCAGGCCAGCATCGGGAACCTGATGCGCAGCGTGCTGTTCGGCTTTACGGAACCATATTTGTGGGATCGTCCGCTGCAGGCCGGCTTCACTGTTTACACCACTCGCACCAGCTACAACCAGGCGCGGCAGTACGCGATTCTGAGCGGGCAACAACTAAATCTGCCTTCGTACTACCTGCAGAATCTGCAGAACTATACGCAGTCGAGCACCGGTTTCACCGCCTCGTTGAGCTATCCGCTGCACCGTTCGTTGAAGCGCGTGGGTTTGACGTACTCTTTCGACAACTCATCGTTGATTGCGCTGAGCGACGCGTCCAAGGCTCTATTCACAAATCTGGCCTTCCGGGGCATTACCGGGCCGAACGCGCTCAGTGGCATCATCACCAGCAAGATCCTGCCGAGTTATACGATTAACACACTGGATGCTTCTTACCAGCCGCATAGCGGGAAGCAACTCTTCCTCGGCGGGGAGATCGCCGGACTGGGCGGGACGGTGAAATCGGTTCGGCCGATTGTGCAATACAAACAGTTCTTCCCGATGCAAAAGCGCCGTAACGCCATCGGCATCAATTTCCAAGGTTCGTTCCTTACCGGCTACGGCGGCCTGGTCGCGCCTCCGTTCCAGCGCTTCTACATGGGAGGAGAAAACGACCTGCGCGGATTCGACATTCGCTCGGTGTCGCCCATCGCATTCCTCCCAAACAAGGCGGTCATCAACCTGACCAACCCCGATGGCAGCACCGTCTTAAAGGATCCGACCAACCCGCGCCTTGGCGCTTACCAGATTCCGATTCCAGTCGAGAGCATCGTCCAGCCCGGCGGCGATCTGAACGTGTTCGGCAACGTCGAGTACCGCATCTCGATTGTGGGCCCCGTAACCCTCGCGCCTTTCATGGACATGGGCATCAACCCGATCGTCCGCCAATCCCAGCTCCGCATCAATCCCGGTCAGTTGGGTGACATCAACAACACGCAGTTCGGCTGCCCCGCACTCGACATTGCTCTCAACTGCATTGGCGGCGAGAAATTAGCCTTCTCGGGGTTCCTGAAGCCCGTGGCTGGAAGCAACTGGACGCCACGGATGTCGACCGGTCTTGAACTTCAGGTCATGTTGCCCGTCATCAACGCTCCATTCCGCATCTACTGGGCCTACAATCCCCTGCGGCTGGATTCGACGGCAACGGCGCCCACGGCCATTACGCGCAGCATGTTCCCCGGTGCAGTCGCGCCGTTCCTGTACAAGGCCGCGGGCGATTACACTTACACCCAGGCTGTGAATACCTATGGGTCGACTTTCACGCTGCGCGAGCCGCGCAAGACTTTCCGTTTCACGGTGGCCACGACTTTCTGATCGAGCGTGCGCGACCGCATCTACGGGCTGGTTCGTTTGACTGTAAGTGCTATAATGAAACGACTTCTGCCCTGACAATGATTATGGATCGGGGTGTGCTGCCACGCATATCAGGTTCGGCGTGAGGAGCTAAAGGGCTCGCCTGTCCCGGTCGCGAGGATATCCGCTTCAAGGCCCGGTCAACCTAGTGGCACGGCCCAGCGTAAATCTGGGAAGAACGATGTAAGCCAAATTTCCCGGAACAATTTCCAAGGAGTCCAAGCGATCCAATGAAAAGCAAGTTCACGCGTATTCTTCTGGCCACGGCCTTTGTCATTTCCGTTGCGGCTCTAGCCCAAACCGGCAGCGCCGCCGCCGCTCCCGCTGCCGCCAAACCTGCCACTCCCGCTGCCGCGCCCGCAGTGACCGGTGCGGGTACCAAGATTGGCACCATCAGCATGGAGCAGGCGATTTTTGCCACCAACGAAGGTCGCCGAGATTTCGAGGCGCTCAGCAAGAAGCTCGAGCCCAAGCAGAACGAACTGAAGGGTCAGAACGACGAGATCGAAGGCCTGAAGAAACAGCTCAACACCCAGGGCGACAAGTTGAATGACGACGCGCGCGCCAGTCTCGTGAAGCAGATCGAATCCAAACAGAAGTCGCTCGACCGTCAGCTGCAGGACGCCCGCGAAGACGCGCAGAACCAGCAGAACGAGATCGCCCAGCGCATCCTTCAAAAGCTGGGCCCGGTGCTCATCAAGTACGCGACCGACAACGGCTTTGGCATGATCGTCGACACCTCGCAACCCTGGCCGCAGAGCCCGGTGGTGTGGTGGGGCGAGTCGGTCGACGTCACCAAGCCGGTGGTCGATGTGTACAACGCGCAATCCGGTGTGGCGCCGCCGCCGCCCACCACCGGCGCAACGAAACCTGCTCCCGCCGCGAAGCCGGCCGTCCCGGGCGTAAAGCCGGCCGCGCCGCCGGTGAAGCAGTCTGAACCGCCGAAATAATTTCATCACGACACCTCTGGTGCCGTGAAAGTTCCCGAAGGCCGCGTACATGCGCGGCCTTTTTTATTTTCGGAAATCGTGGCCACGCGTCACGAACCCGGTGTCCTTACAGCTAGCAATCGCTGTTCTGGAGGACACGATGTTCGCTGATAGCCTGCTCGAATCGAATCTTCCCCGTACGCACCGCGGATGGACCACGGTCGTATCCTTCGCAATGCAGACGCTGGGCGTTGCGATCCTGTTGATGCTTCCACTTCTCTACACCGAGGGCATGCCCAGGCTGCACTTACTTTCGGTGAGCGTCCCGATCGGACCACCGCGTGGCGAGCCGCTTGCAGCGCAGCAGCATTCCGCCGTGCGACAAGGACAAAGCAACCTGTTTCACGGAATTGTCGTTTCGCCGCCCTCGATTCCAACCGGAGTGAAGCCGATCATCGAAGACTCGCTTCCTCAGGTAGAGGCTTGCAACGTTTGCGTGCTCGGTAGCACGAACACGGGGAATGGTGCGAACTCGGTCATCGATTCCATCGGCGTGGCGCCGGCCATAGTTCCACCGCCGAAGCCGGTAGCCCGCCCTCCGCGCATCTCGCACATGATGGAGGGGAATCTCATCTATAAGGTTCAGCCAATGTACCCGCCGCTGGCGAGGGCTGCTCGGATTCAGGGGCCGGTTCATCTGCGAGCCATCATCAGCCGCACCGGCACAATCGAAAATCTGCAGGCGATTGATGGTCACCCCATGCTAGTCGGGGCGGCGCTCGATGCGGTGCGGCAGTGGCGCTACCGTCCCTTCATCCTGAACGGCGACCCGGTTGAAGTCGAAACCCAGGTCACCGTGAATTTCTCACTGTCCGGGGGTTAGGGCCTGGGTGAAGGGCGTCGCGCGGTGAGGCCTGGGGCGTCACCGAGGGTTTCCGGTAGCGTCCTGCTGCTCCCGGCCATCTTAGCTAAAAGAGAAGTTTGCGCCAGGATGACTTATAGGCTCGAGCAGGCGGCCCGCCGACCCCAAACCATGACTCGCACCACGATCGTCGCTCTGCGGGCCTCTGATCGCCATTAACAGGCATTCTACGCGATGTTGCCAGCGTCATTATCAGCACTTCTGGCGCTCTCGACGAAGATTCAACGACTTAGCTCTAAGTGAATCAATTCGAGACTCCAGCTCAGCCGGCGTCTGCCGCACCAGGCTTTCGTGGCTGAAGTGTCAGGACTTTATGCTCGATTGTTCCGGCGGGCGAATCGACCGACGGTAACGTTCGTCCGCGAATCGGCTGCCGATATAATCGCGAGACCGTGAGTTACGCGACGCTCGACGTAGCACCCCGGCAATCGGCCCGTCCTACCTGGGCGGAAATCTCACTCGGCACCCTCTGCGAGAACTTCCGCACGCTGCAGGCGCATGTCGGCCCAAAGGTTTCGGTATGCGCCGTCATCAAAGCCGACGCCTACGGCCACGGCGCGACCAGTTGTTCGCTGTCGCTCGAGCGGGCCGGCGCAAAATGGTTTGGCGTCACCACCACGGACGAAGGAATGCCTTTGCGCTCCGTGGGACTCAGTGGCCGCATTCTTTTGATGACCGGCTATTGGCGTGGCGAGGAAGAGGAAGTTGTCCGCCAAAACCTCACTGCGACGGTCTGGGAACCGTGGCACGTGGAATTGCTGAATAAGGCAGCCCGGCGACTGGATGCGCCGTCACAGCCCATCCACTTGAAGATCGACACCGGCATGGGGCGTCTCGGAGTCACGCTCGACGAAGTCGGCTCCATGTGTCAGGAGATCCGGAAGTCGTCGCACCTGGTGCTCGAAGGCCTATCGACGCACTTCGCCTCGTCCGAGATTCTCGACGCTCCTGAAACGGAAATGCAGATCGCGAATTTCGAGCGTGCCGTTCAGATCGTCCGGGAATCTGGCCTGACGCCCGCCATCTATCACATGGACAACACCGGCGGCGTTCTGGCCCGGCCCGATACCTGGAAGAGCATGGTGCGGCCGGGCATCGCCCTTTACGGTTACGCGCTCAATCAGAGCCGGGGAGGCAAACTGGTGAAAGCCACGCCTGTGCTTCCGCTCAAGCCCGCCCTTTCGTGGAGAACACGAATCATCTCGATCCGCGAATTCGGCGCCGGACAATCCCTTGGTTATGGCGGCACCTACACCACGCCGCGGCCGGCGCGCATTGCGGTCTTGCCGGTTGGCTACGCCGACGGTTACCGCCGCGGACTCTCCAATCGCGGGAGGGTGATTGTCCGAGAGTCCTATGCCCCCATCGTCGGAAACATCTCGATGGACCTGACCCTGGTGGATGTGACTCGAATCGCCGGAGTGGAGGAAGGGGATGATGTCGTGCTGATCGGCAGCAGCGGCTCTTCCACGGTGGACGCCGTCGAAGTCGCAAGCCTCTGCGGCACGGTGCCCTACGAAATTCTATGCGGCATTTCCAAGCGCGTACCACGCGTGCATCTGCCTTGACGCTCGCCTACCTTCAGAACTGATAGGTGGCCGTAAGAGTGCCTATCTCAGCATTCGCCGAACAAGCGCTTCATGAGACCCTCGCTGGATCAGAGGCTGAAGATTTCCTGGGCTATCTACTTGCGGGGCCTGATTCGGCCGGCATCTTATCAAAAGGGAAGCAAGCGAGAAAGCCCCTTTGTGCTCAGGCTCGCGAAGCACTCGAAGCGCGGCAACACTTCCAAAATCGCTGCCGGATGCACCATTTCGCCGCTGGCTGCGGCCCGGCTGCCTCTTCCGTGAGGCTTTGCTATATTCACGGTGGGCATGCGAAATCGTTACGCCAAGTGGATGTACGACTGGGAAGACCGGCTCACCTCGGTGGACAACAACCGCGTGATCCGTCCGCTCGATTGGGGTGTCGAATGGGCGCACAGTTGGCCCTGCCGAAATGGAATTCCACCCGGACAGATGCCTTCCGATCCGGAAAGATTCTTTGCCGACTACAATCAGCGCATCGTCGCCAATAGCGATGAATTCTATTCCTATCGCGTACCCACCGATTTTCGCCTGGAACGTCGCGCGGTCCAGGTCTTCAGCACCCGCGAAGTTCCCGACCCGCGACTGGAAGAAAAAGTCCGCGGCAGCGAAGCGAGTTTCCTGCGCTTCACCTCTCCGGTGCAGACGCCTTATCCCGAAAACAACGTGGTGAACGCGCGCTGGTTCCCGGGCCGCGGCCGCCGCGCCGTCGTGCTGCTGCCGCACTGGAACGCCGACGCAATCTCCTACACCGGGCTCTGCAAGGTTTTGAACATGCTCGGGGTCTCGGTTCTGCGCCTCAGCATGCCTTATCACGATATTCGCATGCCCGCCGAGATCAGCCGCGCTGACTATGCCGTCTCGGCGAACATCGGGCGCACCCTGGACGCGGTCCGACAGGGCGTCATCGATATTCGCTGCTGCCTCGATTGGCTGGAGCAGCAAGGCTATACACAGCTGGGACTGATTGGTACCAGTCTGGGGTCGTGTTATGCGTTCATTGCGAGCGCGCACGATGCGCGTGTTCGCGCCGCCGCTTTCAATCATGCTTCCACGTACTTTGCCGATGTGCTCTGGCACGGGCAAACGACCCGCCACATCCGGCAGGGCATCGAATCTGTGATCGATCTCGACCGTTTGCGCAATGTCTTTCTCGCCGCCAGCCCAATGGTTTACTTCGACAAGTTTGCCCGATATCGCAAGCGATCGCTGGTGGTTTACGCCAACTACGATCTGACGTTTCTTCCAGAATTTTCCCGGGAAGTGGTCGACCAATTCGCTGCCCACCATCTCGATCACAAAGTGGTTGTGCTTCCCTGCGGCCACTACACCACCGGTGAAACGCCCTACAAATACATGGATGGCTGGCACCTGGCCTCGTTTTTCCGAACCGCGTTTGAAGCGTAGAATTACTGGTTGCGGCTTCGGCGGGTCGGATCGAAGGTAAGGCACTCTTGCGGGCAGATCCTGCGCCCTTCTTCCTGTGAATGGGAGTTGCCGAAAAACAGGCTGCCTCGCGCACAGTTCCGCATCACCGGAGACACGGACAGATGAGCAACCAAGCCATGTACCGCCCGCTGTTTGAAGCCGATCCGCAGATTGCCGCCGCCATCGACAACGAGACTCGCCGCCAGCACGAGGGGCTCGAGTTGATCGCTTCGGAAAATTTCGTGAGCGAGGCCGTTCTCGAAGCCGCCGGTTCGGTCTTCACGAACAAGTATGCGGAAGGCTATCCCGGGAAGCGATATTACGGCGGTTGCGAGTTCACCGACGTGGTGGAAGAACTCGCGCGTACGCGGGCAAAACAGCTCTTCCAGGCGGAGTTCGTGAATGTGCAGCCCCACGCCGGATCGCAGGCCAACATGGCCGCCTATGCCGCGGTTCTGCAGCCGGGAGACACCATCCTCGGACTCAATCTCGCGCATGGCGGGCATCTCACGCACGGCCATCACCTGAATTTCTCCGGCAAGACCTACAAGATTGTTCCTTACGGCGTCACCAAAGAGACGGAAACGATCGACTACGACGAACTCGAGCGTCTGGCCGAAAAGGAACGCCCCAAGATGATCATCGGCGGGGGCAGCGCCTACCCGCGCATCATCGACTTCGCCCGCATGCGCCAGATCGCCGATAAGGTCGGGGCCATCTACCTGGTCGACATGGCGCATTTCGCAGGACTGGTCGCAGGCGGAGCACATCCGTCGCCCGTTCCACACGCCCATATCGTCACCTCCACCACGCACAAGACGCTGCGCGGCCCACGATCGGGCATGATTCTGGCGAAAGCCGATTTAGGTCCGGCCATCGACAAGACAGTTTTCCCCGGAATGCAGGGCGGTCCGCTCGTGCACATCATGGCGGCCAAGGCGGTCTGCTTCCTCGAGGCGATGCAGCCGGAGTTCAAGGTGTACGCGCGCCAGGTCGTCGCCAACGCGAAGGTTCTGGCCGAAACGTTGGCCGCCGATGGCTATCGAATCATTTCAGGCGGCACCGACACCCATCTGATGCTGGTCGACGTATTTGCCAAAGGCATGCTCGGAAGCGAAGCGGAGAAAGCTCTGGGAGAGGCCGGCATCACCGTGAACAAGAACGCCATTCCCTTCGACACGAACCCTCCCATGAAGCCGAGCGGAATCCGTATTGGCAGTCCAGCCCTCACCACCCGAGGGATGAAAGAAGCCGAAATGCGGCAGGTCGGACACTGGATTGCCGAAGCCCTGCAGCACCGTTCCGAGCCGGACGTCCTGGGCAGGATCCGCCGCCAGGTTTTTGAACTTGCTGAGAGCTTTCCGTTGTACGCCGACCGCCGGGCCAAGGCCCAGGCCGAGGCGCGCGCCTAATCCTACTGGCTCCGCCCCCAAGCCTATCGGGCGAAATCCTTGGGGTACTTTGCGTAAGCTGTGGTTAAATCGTGCCGTGAAGGTCGCCCTCGATATCCGCCGAATGACCGAGTTTGGCATCGGCACGTACACACGGAATGTTGTGCGGGCCCTGGGCCGGTTGGATCGCCGCACCAAATACTTTCTGATCGGGTCGCCCGAAAAAGTAAAGGAGATCGGCGCTCTCCCTCCGAACTTTCATACCGTCCCCCTGCTCGAACCGGACACAACTGCCAAAGGATATTTTGAATTCCGCACCATCCTGAAGCGGCTGAATGTCGATCTGGTGCACATTCCCAACCTGTTCTGGCTGCCGAGGTCTTTGCCTTGTCCATATGTCATGACGGTGCACGATGTGCTCGAGCACATGTCCCGTTCCAAGGGCCATTCGGGAATGCGGCGCTCGTTGCACTATCAACTGACTCGTCACGTCCTGGGAAGAGCGGCCAGGATTTTCGCGGTATCGCAGTTCACCAAGACTGAAGTCGAGAAATTGTTTGGCATCTCCTCGAAGCAGATCGAAGTGATTTACAACGCGATTGACCAGCGCTTTTTGAACGGCCATGCGAACGACGCCGACCGTCAGTTGATCGCCGAACGCTATCTGGTCACGTATCCCTTTCTGCTCTACGCAGGACGCATCAGCCCTCATAAGAACCTGGTCCGCATCATCGAGGCCTTCTCTGCCCTGCGCGGAGAACTGGAGAAGGAAGGCCGACTCCCGGATCTGAAGCTGATCATTATCGGAGACGACCTTTCCAGTCATCCCGATCTGCGGCGCACCGTGATCCGCAGCGGCGTGCACAACGACGTCCGCTTCTTCGGCTTCGTTCCCATCGATATCCTGCGGATCTTCTACGATCTCGCGGTCGCCTTTATTTTCCCGTCGCTCTATGAAGGCTTCGGCCTGCCTCCGCTGGAGGCCATGGCGCACGGCACTCCAGTTGTCACCTCGAACATGTCGTCGCTTCCTGAGGTGGTCGGAAACGCTGCCGTGTTGGTGAATCCGGAAAACGTCTTTGAGATCATGCGGGCTACGCACCGTGTGCTGGTCGACCAGGCGTTGCGGGAAAAGTTGAAGCTGCGGGGATACGAGCGCGCCAAACACTTTTCCTGGGATCAATCCGCGCGCCAGATACTCAAGGTTTATAGAGAGGTGGCCGGCAAGCACAGCGACGATGACATTCCTACCAACGACGAGCCGGAGATCCAACGACTGCGCGCTTGAATCACGGCGCCGCGCCTGAGGCCTTCTGGACATTTCCTTCGGCTTGAGAAAGCCGCCGCGCGACCACAGCTGGGGGAACGCAATCGAACGCGTCTGGACTGACACGGCCCACCTCGGGCACACGCTGCCAGACCTCCGCGCTCTGCCTGTACCAGGTCGCGGATTGTTGCCAGTGCTGGAGTCGATCGTTGCGCTTGAGGCGCGGATCGGACGCATGGCCTGCTTCCACGTCGCCGAGTCCGGTGTAGGCGTCGGCCAGGGTGTAGAGGGCTTGCATATTGGGATGGCTTGCTTTCGCGGCTTCCGTCACCAGGCTCACGGCGTTCTGGAAGCTGGCTTCGGCAGCCTCCAGATTGTGAAGTCCCAACTGAGCCCGGCCGGCGCTGTTGTGCGTTGCGCCCAGCCGCTGTCCGGCTCCGCCGTTTTTTGGGTTCGCCGACGCCACCGCCGATAGGACACCGATCGAAGTCTCGTAATATTTCAAGGCGCGCGGGAAGTCCCGCTTCCGGCTGGCAATGTCGCCCGCCGTGGTGTTGAGGTCAGCTTTCATCGCTTGCACTTCGGTGTCGTTTGGACTCTGCGCGACGAGCTTTGGCATCAGCGCAAACGCTTTCTCCATGTGGATAGAGGCATCACGGTCACGCCCGGTTCGAGACTCCAGGTCAGCGACAAGTTTGTAATCTTCGATTCGTGTAACTCCTGATTGCGCATCCCTCGGATCAGACCCTGCAAGTTCGGTCGAGAGGCTCAAAGCTGAGTTCGCTGCGGCAAGAGCGGCCGGGGTGTCTCCCTTGAACAATTGAACCAGCGTGATGCGCTCATACAGAAGACCGAGAAGATATTTCCCGCGCGGCCCCTTATTGGAGTGATAGGCGACTTCCTGGAACAATGGTTGTGCGCGTAAGTAGTTCTGCAACGCCTCGTTTGCATGTCCTGCCTGCCACAACTGATCGCCCATGGTACTGATGGCAATGGCAAGGTTTCCCTTGCCCCTGGGACTTCCATTTTCGAGGGTCGCGAAGCGTTCGGCGGCCTCGAGTTGCTTGTGTCGATACACCAGCGCGCCCTCGTTGTCTCCCATGTTCGACAGGCTGACATCGCCGCCGAGAATGTTGGCGACCGATTGGTAGTCGCCCAGCAGTTCAAGGACAACTTTGGGATCTGCGGAATGACCGGCATCGATGGGCTCCATCAGATGGACTGCGGCCTGGCTGCTTTCGAGAGCGGCCGACAGGTCTCCTTCGGTTTGCTGAGTCTGGGAGATCAGGCGATAAAGTTCGGCCAGGGCGAGCGCGCCGCTCACGTCCCGATTGCTTTGCGACCACAGGGTCTTACGGATCGCCAGCGCTTTCTGGTAGCTCTTCAGCGCGTTGCTCGTGTCTCCCAGATTCGCGAAGAACTCATTTCCCTGTACATCCCCGATGCGCTTGTACGCTTCGGCAAGTTCCCTCTGCAGCGACGCGTCGCCTTGCGCCTCCTGACTAAGGCCATCCAGGTAGCGCAGAGCCTTGTCGACGATCAGCTTTCTCGCCGAGGTGGCGCCGGGCAGATCCTGGATGGAATCATGGACGTCAAAAATAAGGGAATTCGCCATTTCGCGGACGTCCTGAAAATGCCGCTCCGCCTTGATGCGCTGCACCTGCGCCACATGCGCTTCCCACACGATCCCGACCATCAGGGCGACCAGGATGGCGGCCACTCCCGCCGCCACCAATACCCCTTTCTTGTGGCGAACAATGAATTTTGAAGCGCGATAGCGAAAGGTATCCGCGCGTGCCCGGACGGGAAGGCTTCCCAGATGGCGGCGAATGTCTTCCGCAAAATGTTCCGCGGAAGCATAGCGCCGCTGAGTGTCCTTGCGCAGCGCCATCAGAACAATGTTGTCGAGGTCTCCCCGCAGACGTTGGCTGAGCTTCTCCGGGGAATCTTCGTTGGCGGCCTCAAAAGTTCTGCCCTCCTGCCCTGACCCCGGTGTCCGGGCAGCCTGCTCCCAACGAGCCGCGGTACTTGGCCTGGGCGGCTCCGTGTCTCGGGTAGCCCGCAGAATCTCATCCGGGGACTGGGCCTGGCTGCGGAAAGGATGTTGTCCGGTCAGCAGGCGGAACAAAACCACGCCCAGGGAATACACATCGCTTGCCGTGGTTACGACTTCACCGCGAACCTGTTCCGGACTTGCGTACTCCGGCGTTAGCATCCGCATCATGTTCAGAGTCGGCTCGGCTGCTCCCGGCGTTCCCGGATCGAGAATCTTGGCAATCCCAAAGTCCAGCAACTTGGGCGTGCCGTCGGCGGTCACAAAAATGTTCCCAGGCTTCAGGTCGCGGTGGATCACCAGGTGCTGGTGCGCATATTGCACTCCGGAGCAAACCCTCAAAAACAATCGGAGCCGATCGTCAATCGACAGCTTGCGGGAATTGCAATACTGGTCAATGGGCTCGCCCTCCACCAACTCCATCACCAGGTAAGGAAGTCCGGTATCGGTTGTCCCTCCGTCCAGCAGGCGCGCGATGTGAGGGTGATCGAGGTTAGCCAGGATTTGTCGCTCGGCTCGGAACTGGGCCAGAGCAAACGCAGTGCCCAACCCTTGACGCACAACCTTGATCGCAACCTGCTTTTCATACTGCTGGTCGGCGCGGACACCCCGGTATACCGACCCCATCCCGCCTTCACCGATCAAATCGACGATTTCATAAGCCCCGATTCGGCGCCCAACCCAGGAATCCGACAAGGCAGCCTCAAACACCGCGCTGGTCCAGAGCGGTGTTTCCAGAAACCCTTCCGCGCCCGCTTCCTCATTCATCAACAGAGATTCGACTTCAAGGCGCAGGGGTTCGTCGCCGTCGCATGCCTGGTTCAGGAAAGCTGCCCGGTGCGGAGGAGGGAGTTCGAGCACTTGCTGCAGTACACCCTTCACTTGCTGCCAGCGCTCGGGAGTCATCGCCTGATTCATATCAGGTCGTTCTCAAGCCCGCAGAAGAGCTGGCGGAACGCAGCTCTGATTCGTCCCGACAGTGGAAGTTCAGCAGGACCTGTGCAGGGACAAAGGTCATGGGTGGCACAAAGACGGCGCGTTCGCTGGGAGTCCACTGTTTGTGGCAGCCGGACCTGGAAAGCCGAATTCGCCGGGCTGCGTTGCGAACAGACAACTTATTTGAAATCAATCGGCGCGACATGTCAAAGATGTCAACTTTGTCAGTGTTGGCAGGTTTTGCGTCACACCGGCGTCACAGTCTCTTTGACCCGGGATGCAGACTTTCTGTACGGTGGGCATGTCGGAGAACGTTGCGTGGATTCTGACTTACTGGTTCATGCCGTCACAATCACGCCAGTACATGGACCTTTACTGGCACGGTGATCGCCGTGACGCACTCCCGAATCAACGTACACGGCGTCCCCTGTTTCGAGGTTGAACGTCTCGGAGCCGATCGTGAGCTCCAGTTTTCCGGAGATTAGATAAAGCAATTCCACGCCGGGGTGCTGGTGAGGCTTCACCTTCTCGGAGGAGATGGGCTCGAATTCCGGGTAGAAAGCATTTAGCTTACGTTCCGTAGCGTTGAAGTCCAGGCTCTCGAAGTTAGTACGCGATGCTCCCTCCGCCCGGTGTGTCCGGGAACCGCAAGCGTCATTGTTTGCGCGCAATCGCCACCACGTGACGCTTGCGCTCGTCAGTGAAGAAATACTCCAGCCCGACACCGAACACTAGCGCAATCGCCAGGAGCGTGGGGAGTGTGGGAAACAGCTTGCCTCGTTCCAGTTTCGAGAGCATCGCCGCCGAAAGGCCGGTATGCCTTCCTTCAACCAGACCCATGCTCTTTCGCAGTCGTAGGGTCTCAGTTTCTCACCCAAGGCATAGCTGGAGCCCTTCGACAATTGTCTTATTCACCACGCCCTTCTCCCTGTTTTCCTGCTGGTACAACATTCTGTTGGACTTGTGACTGCCACTCACACGAATTGCGGAATTTGGTCGATTTTCGTGTTGCGATAACAATTGTTCTCTATAGTTAATAGAACAGATTGGCCACAGCGCAAGAAAAACAGTGAGAACAAGGAAAAAAATAAGGAGAGATGAAATTGAAAGCAGCCAGTTTTGCATTGATTCTCAGCGTCCTGGTAAGCGCCATGCCGGCAGCTGCCGGTTCCGCCCAAAAGGACATCGTTGACACCGCGGTCGCCGCGGGAACCTTCAACACGCTGGCCACGGCGCTTCAAGCCGCTGGTCTGGCTGACACCCTTAAAAGCAAGGGACCCTTCACCGTATTTGCTCCGACCGACGAAGCCTTCGGCAAGCTGCCGGCGGGCACCGTCGAGTCGCTTCTCAAGCCGGAGAACAAGGAGAAGTTGAAGGCCGTCCTCCTCTATCACGTTGTGTCGGGCGACGTGACTGCGGCGCAGGTGGTGAAACTCTCTTCGGCGAAAACCATCAATGGCCAGGACCTGAAACTGACGGTCAATGACGGCACCGTCATGGTCAATGACGCCAAGGTCGTGAAGGCCGATGTTTTGGCCTCTAACGGCGTGATCCACGTGATCGACACCGTGCTTCTACCCAAAGACTGAGTAAATGGAGGAAAAGATGAAGACGTTAGATGTGATCGCAGCTGTGCTTCTTGTAGTTGGCGGACTGAACTGGGGTCTGGTAAGCGTCGCGCATTTCGACCTCGTGGCCGCTATTTTCGGAATGAAATTCGGCGAAACTTCAACGCTTAGTTCCGTCGTTTACGCTCTGGTTGGTCTGGCGGCGCTGTACCAGGCTGTCTCTTTCAAGGCCATTCAGCATCGCTGGGGACATGAGTCGGCTCCAGCCCGCGCTCGTTAGAGGACGGTACGGGAAGACGGGGGAGAACGACTATCCGTTCTCTCCCGTTTTCGCCCCGGTTTGGTCGACTCTGTATTTCTTGATTGCGACAAGTGCCTGGCTGGTTTGGCGAAAAGCTGGTGGAGCGGTGCAAGATTTGCTCTGCCTCTGTTCTTTGACTGATTTGGCGCTGAATGTCGTCTGGTCGGGGCTGTTCTCTGCACTACGCCGGCCGGGAATGGAGCTGATTGAGATTGTCTTCCTGCTCGGTGAGATTGTTGGAACTGCCGTGGCGTTCCAGCCCGTTTCCGGCCTCGCCTTCTGGCTCATGGTGCCCTAGCCTCTGTGGGTCGCTTCTGCAGCGCTGCTGAACTTCAAAATCTGTCGACTGAACTTGGGGGCAGCATGAGAATTCTGGTAAGTGGTGCGACCGGATACGTAGGCAGCAGGCTGATCCCGCGTCTGGTGGATTCCGGACACGACGTCTCGTGTCTGGTGCGAGACGCCTCGCGTGTGGACCCGGGAGTGGCCCAGAGCGCTCGCATTGTGGTTGCCGACGTACTGCAACCGGAGAGCGTTGTCGCAGCAATGCAAGGAATCGAGGTTGCCTACTATCTGATTCACTCCATGTCAGCCTCGGGCGGAGATTTCCAGGAACGCGACCGGCTCGCCGCCCACAACTTTGCCGTGGCGGCCAGCCAGGCAGGAGTGAACCGGATCATCTACCTTGGCGGTCTCGCGTCCGAAACGTCAGAAATTTCCTTGCACTTAAAGAGTCGCCATGAAACCGGAGAAACTCTGCGCAGGTTCGGACCGCCGGTGACAGAGTTCCGCGCAGGCATCATTGTCGGCAATGGTAGTGTCTCGTTCGAGTTGATTCGATACCTCACCGAGCGGCTACCGGTCATGATCTGTCCCCGCTGGGTGATTACGCGCACTCAGCCTATTGCTATCGATGACGTTCTCAACTATCTGGTCGCGGTGCTGCAGTCGCCAGAGTCAACCGGTCAGGTGATCGAAATCGGAGGCGCAACGATTGAAACCTACCGCAGCATGATGCTCACCTATGCTCAAGCCCGGCGGCTCAGACGATGGTTGCTCCGTGTGCCCGTCCTGACACCGCGACTGTCTTCCTACTGGTTGCGTTTGGTGACCCCAATTCCCACGTCGATCGCGCGTCCACTGATTGAGGGCTTGCGCACCGAGGTCGTCTGTAAAAGCACCCGTGCGGCTGCGCTGTTCCCTGCAATACGCCCCATGGGTTACGCGGCTGCCATTGAGAAGACGCTGAGCCGTACGTTACCGGACGATTCCCTGAGAGAGACTCTTCCTTGCCGTCCTGCGCACGTACTTACTCGACGGGACGGCGTTCTGTGCGACGTGCGCCAAGCTGTCGCCGACGCGTCCCCAAAGGACGTGTTCTCCGTCATTACACAAATCGGCGGTTCGAACGGCTATCTCTACGCGAATAGCTTGTGGCGTATCCGCGGCTGGCTGGACCGATGCCTGGGAGGAGTTGGTATGAGACGCAGCCCTGGCAGCGCCCACTTGAACAAGAATGATTACATCGACCTTTGGTACGTACAGGATCTGAAGGCGGACAGCCGTCTGCTCCTGCGGGCAGAAATGAAGATCCCGGGTCGTGCCTGGTTGGAGTTCCTGGTTTCTCCTCAGCCCAGTGGCCGGACGCTGGTTCGCTGCTGCGCCTGGTTTGAGCCGCGCGGATTGTTGGGAGAACTTTACTGGTGGGTTCTTTGCCCCGTTCACATTTTGATTTTCCGGGGCATGGTCCAAGCAATGTGCAGAAAGGCGGCCCGCAGCGTCACTATACAACCTGCGTACCCGGGGCCCGTTTGACTCGGCAACCGAAAGATCAGGGGTTGTAGTACGCAGAACCGACGTGGCAGCCACTTAAGTTATTCAATCGGAGAGACTGTCAATGATGGCAACTTAGTGGCGTTGAGGGTTTGTGCGGCACACCGGCTTTACTGACTTTGGAAGTGATTGAAAGTAAAACTTTGTGGCAGCCGGACCTGTAAGCCGAAAACACGGGCCAGACGAGCCTTTTCAATAAGTTGTGCGGAATCAATCGCAGTGCCGTGGCAATGATGGCAACGATGGCAGCGGCGGACAGGAATCGTGGCACAAATCCGACACACCTGAACATCGGCTCGGCGCTCACCAGGTCAATGAGTGTGCCCGGCCTCGTCTCACAGAAAGGGATTTTGGTGTAATGGGGATGTTTCAACACCTACGGGTCCTTCTTATCGAAGCGCGTCCCTGAGTTGTAGTCCGTAAGACATGCCCCCAAGCTCGTTTTCATGTTACAAGTGCAAAAGGATTGAAGAGATGCACCGGCAACAGATGCTTGGCTTGGGGATAATCCTTAGCACAATTCTGGTGCTTTCGCTCATTGCCACTGGCGTCATGCAGCATCGGGCGAGCACTCAAGGCTCAGGAGTTGGGCTACTCCAGACGGACTTGCGTTGCTGGTCGTATACGGGTTCGCAGGACTGTTCGTCTGGAAGCAAAGGTCCCGCAGCGCGATCACTGCGGCGATGGTTGGGGCACAGATCGGCCTGATCGTTGGTGCTGTCGCGATCGCCAATCACCTGAGTTGAGGCGTTTGTTCCGGCCAGACCGTTCGTTCTCATCATCAGCCCTGTGTTGCTAACGCTCGCGTTGTTAGGTATGGCAGGTGCGGCGGCGTGGGAACGAACGGGATCGCTGGCACTGGCGGTAGTCGGCGGAGTTTGCTGTGCCATCGTCGCGACGCTCATCACACTCTGCTTTGCGATTTCCTTTAATCTGCTTTTTGCAGCACGTGTGGACTGGCAATTGCGCGAGGCATTTGCCGCCAGCGGCATGATCGATCGAGCGGCCTTCCGGGTGAGGAATATCTTGGAAGCGTCGTCGGAAATACTTGTTCGTATGCCACTCTTGGCCATCTGCTTGGCCTTTGCTGGGGCCGTCATCCAAGCATGGATGAGCCGCGAATCCCGGCGCACAATTGTGCTGGCAACCAGATTCCTGACCCCGTTTGTGTTTGCAGTCGGTGCGGCCGCGCTGTGGCACGCCAACACGATCGAACGTGCTGCGCGACCACCCTTTGTGCTATCAGGAGTCCTGCTTACCGGGGTTGCTCTGAGTGCTGCGTATCCGATTTGGTCGGCGTTCCACGGCTCGACGCGCAACTCTAGGACTGCTGGGAACTCCTGACCGTTTTTTGCGCCGACTCACCGCAAAATGCGTAGCTGAAATCAACTGACGAGAACAGGCCATAGCGCTCATCGACCGGGCTTTTGTGTGCGTCAGCGTTTCCTGCGGCACAGTTGTCGGTTAATTTCATCTGCAGAGAAGGATTCAGGGACAAAATCGCTAAGCCACTCACAGGCCTCATCGTGACTCGGGTGATTGGCGTCCTGGAGGGCTTGGAGAAGCTCTGCAAATCCGTGCGGCCCTCCACAGTCTTCGGGCGGACAACATCGTTTACCCGCCATGCATGTCTGCTGAAACGTTTCGTCTCCAAGCAAGACTTCTTCAAGCAGAAGCTCGTGCTGCCAGCCGTCCCCGAAATCGTACTCGTACAATAACCTCGCCCCAACAGTCCCGATCAATTCCCCGAGCTTAGTTCGGTTCTCATCTGCGATCTTGCTCCCAACCCTAGATCCCTGGTGAGATAACCTTGGTCTCTGGCAAACAAATTGATGAAGGTGGGAATTCGTCCACCCCATCACGGTCTGCAAGGTCCGGTGCAGATTGCGAAGCGTAATCTCACGAGGAACTAAAATGCGCCTCCAGACCGGTGGGCTGGTGCCGAGGAGGGTCACTTTGATGGCATACACCTCCACGCGGGTTTCGGGCTGTCTCAAGCGGCCGTGTCCTCCGCCAAGAATTTGGCGAATGAACGGATCAACTTCAGCTTGTCCTCCCGCAAGCCGCGCAACTCTTCCTCACAGAGTCGCTGTTCGTGCAAGAGTCTCCCAAAGACGTGCGTGAGTTGCGAATACTTATACTCGTACTTGCGGTCGATCTCTTTACGGCGTTGGGTCAGGTAATGTTCCAGATCCCACAGGTCCGCAGGTTCGTTGACCTGATTGGCCTTCTGCTTTGCTTCCTGCATCACCTCCTGAAGTTCCCGCTTCAGAGCAGCGTCGAAGGCTGCGCGGGCGACAGTCTTTTCTGACCTCGACCAAGTCGGTTCGTTCTGGTAGGGATAGCTGTCTTGAGTCGCAGACGAGCTGGTCATGATCCGATCCTCCGTGGCGGCATTCTACCGCTTGCCGAAATGCTTTTTCTACATCGTCGGAGGCGTTCCCTGGGGCAGATTCATCATCGTTTTCCTGCGGCTGCCCGTCCGTTCCGAGGTCAAAAAGATCGTTCACCGGATGTCCCAGATTCTGTTTGCAGCCGAGATAGCGTTCCGTCGTCTGCACGGATACGTGCCCCAGCAAGAATTGAATCTGCTCAAGCTCTCCGCCGTTGGTGTGGCACAGCTTCGCACAGGTTCGCCTCAAATCATGGGGTGCAATATGTTCCAAGCCCGCTCTCTCGCAGCAGGTCTTGACTACGTACCACACCACATTCTGCGAGATGCCTTTCCCCCATACCTTTCCCGCCCGGGCGACGGCTCGAAAGATCCTGCCCTCCGTAACCCCGGCTGCTCGGGTCCACTGATCGAGCGCCGATTTCACCCATTCTGGGATGGGCACGGTGCGAATGTGGCCACCCTTGCCGATCAGGTCCACCACTGCCCAGTGCCCCTGACGCATCTGGATCTCGTCCAACTCCAACCCGACCAACTCGGATCTGCGAAAGCCACACCCCAAAAAAAGGGCCAGCATCGCGTAGTCGCGCTTGGCACGCATGCTATTGCCACAAGCGTGTTGGAGCACTTCGGAACTTTGCTTCGCGCTCAGCCAGTTGCCGGAGCGGAAACCGAGTTGCTTGACCCCTTTCACTCGGCTGATCCCCGCAGCCAACTCGGGACTCAGCAAGCCAGAATCGGCGGCTTCGTGAGCCAGGCGGCGCACGGCAGCCAGTTGCTGGTTGATGGTGTTCGCGGCCAGACCTCTGGACTCCAGGTACATGCGATAGCGGACTACGACGATGCGGTTGAAAGCCAAGCGTGGCTCTGAGCAATACCAGGCGACGAATTGGTCGATGGCGTACTCGTAAACGCGGCGCGAGGCTGGCGAGCCGAGACTGTTGAGCACCGCCAATTTGCAGTGATCGAGATCGGGCAGACGAAGCACTCGGCGACGGTAATTCGGCTTACTTTTGTGTTTGCCCATGACGACGGCCTCCCATGCCGCAGGATTGGAACTACGGCACAGACCGTCTGGGCGGTGCAAGCAAGGCGCTAGGTTCGGGTTGGAGGGGTTTTGAGCGCTATGGCCTGTTTTCGACAGTTATCACGCTGATGGCGGTCCCCACACGACATGTATGCCTAGGAGGTTGTTGAAAAACCACTGCCAATCCACGGTTGCGATGTGGTAAGAAGCAGGAATGCGAGGAGACGATCAGCAACTGCAAACGGGGATGTTCAGCTATGTGGCGTTGGAAGATCGGATACCAGTCGATCATCCGCTGCGCGGAGTGAGGAAGTTGGTGGACACAGTCTTGGCGGAGATGTGCAAGGATTTCGATGGGCTGTACTCGCAGGTGGGACGGCCCTCGATTGCGCCCGAACGGTTACTGCGGGCATTGCTGCTGCAGGTGTTCTATTCGGTGCGCAGCGAGCGGCTGTTGATGGAGCAGCTCAACTACAACTTGTTGTTCCGTTGGTTCGTGGGCTTGGAGATCGACGACGTGGTATGGAACCACGCGGTGTTCAGCAAGAACCGCGACCGCCTGTTGAATCAGGATCTGGCGCAGAAGTTCTTTGCGCACGTGAAACAGCAGGCGGCGGGGCTGATGTCGGACGAGCATTTTACGGTGGATGGCACGCTGATCGAGGCCTGGGCGGGGCAGAAGAGTTTTCGCCGCAAGGACGACGGCGGGTCGGGGAGCGGAGGAAATTTTCACGGCGAGCCGCGCCGCAACCAGACGCACGCCTCGCGCACCGACCCCGAAGCGCGGCTCTATAAGAAGTCGGCAGGGCAGGAAGCCAAGCTGAGCTATCTGGGCCATACCTTGGTGGAGAACCGGAATGGGTTAATCGCAGCGGCTATGACCACCCAGGCCGATGGCACGGCGGAACGCGATGCGGCTTTATTAATGTTGCACGAGTTGAGCCGGAAACGACGCGGTCGGATCACGGCGGGAGCGGACAAAGCCTATGACACGCGCGACTTCGTCGACACGGTGCGCGAGTTGGGCGTGACCCCGCACGTGGCCCGCCGACAGCACGGCGCGATTGACGAACGAACGAGCCGTCATCCGGGATATGCGATAAGTCTAAGCAAACGATGGTTGGTGGAGAAGCCGTTCGGATGGCTGAAGCAGATCGGACCCTTGAAGAAGGTAAAACTACGCGGCCTGGCGAAGGTGGATTGGTTGTTCGTGTTCAGCTGCGCGGCCTTCAACCTGATCCGTATCCCGAAACTGCAGGCGCAGAGCGCGTGAAGGAGCAACGGAGTACATTGGCGGTCGCCATGTGCTCATCGTGGGCAGATCGGAAGCCCCGAGCATGCGTTTCTTAGAATGATCCACACGCTGCGTGAGGGATATTTTCAACAAGCTCCTAGGAAACACATTGACTTGGCTTCTCCACTGCAAAACGCCCCAACGACCTGCTTTCTTTACGAACCTTCTTTTCCCGAAGTGTTCGGGATACTTAATTTAAAGAAGGGGGTCGAACACATTGGGGAAAAGAGACAACGAGCAATGTGGAGCACGGCAGAGCTTCCGCATACAGAAGGCCGGGGCAGTGCGGTTGGTGTGGGAATCTGACGGGGGTTGCATAAGACGATCAGTTGCATAAGACGATGAAGAGCCTTGTGGAAGAGCAGCAGTGACTACTGGTGCGATGACCAGACCATCTTCGACATGGAGCAGAGAGAAGTAGCTCCACCAGCTAGATCGAGCGCGGTGCAGAGTGTGATATGCCTTTTGGAGCTCCGTCGATAACTGGGACACGACTAGATGGAACATACTTAGCGCCTAAAGCGTGAAGGGCTAGGCCATATTCATCAAAGAGACGCCGTCCTTCACGATGTCTGCAACTTCGAGCAGCTTGGCTGAGTTCTCTGTCAGGCGATATGGTTTCTTGGTGATTAGCCCCAAGGCGCGTAATTCCTCGATTTCGCGGTAAGCAATAGTCGGTGGTAGGCCAAAGTCGTCAGTGCCACGGCCTGAGATGATCGGCATCAGGATTTTTCGCCGATTGGCAGGCATACTGTCGATGGCGATGCGGAATGCATCTTGCAGGTCCTGCTCGGCAATGGTTCTCCGACCATTCAGGGCTGCGATCCCCTTGGCGGCTGCGGCCAGTCCTTTGGCAATTCGGGTGTTAGCCTCGGGTTCCGGAATGTACTCTATCTCACGGTTCCCATAACTGCCGCGAAACACATGGGTGCGAGCGATAGCGATCAGTTCTGCTAGGCTCGCAAGACGACGCTCGGCGCGGGGGCTCATCTTCGGGATGACATCGCCAGAGGCCTCGAAGAGAGCTTCGATGGAATCGCGCAATTC
>CAVTMJ010000006.1:0-312143 GCA_963735815.1 uncultured Acidobacteriota bacterium
TCGAGCACCCCGAGTTCGGAACCCTGCGCGAGGTGCGGAGCCCGGTGCGCACCGAGGGGGAGATCCGACAGCCGCGGCGCGCCCCGCGGCTGGGCGAGCACACCGACTCGATCCTGCGCGACGTGCTGGGCTACGGCGACGGCACGATCGCCCGCCTCCGCTCGGCCGGAGTCATCGGATAGCGGCGATGTGGCGGGCAGGCACCGTGTGGGCCTCCACCGAGAGCCCCCAGGTCGACGATCTCGAAGCCACCGACGTCGCGGTCGCCCCGCCTTGGATGACCGTGCTCCACAACTGCGACTGCCACACCTTCGAGCAGGTGGTGCGGCAGCTCATGAAGGCCATCGGCTGCTCGGAGGACCGCGGGTGGGAGCTCGCGTGGGAGGTGCACAACACCGGACGCGCGGTGGTCAAGGTGGGCGCCGAGACCGAGTGCGTGCGCGTCGGCAACATCCTGGCCGCGATCGGGCTCGTGGTGACGGTCACCCAGTCCTAGGACCGCCCCTCACCCTGCCCTCTCCCCTGAGGGGAGAGAGGGGTGTGCGGAGAGGGAGCGGACGATGGCGTCCACGTCATAGACGCAGCCGCCCCAGGCTCCACCCCCGGCCTGCTGGAGCGCGGCCCAGAGGCGGGTGTCGTCGGGCAGGCCCGGATCGGGCGCGAGGTCGGGCCGCGGCCCCCGGCCCGCGAGCACGCGCGTTCCCTCCTCCGCCCCGAACGTGACTCCGTCGGCCCCGACCAGGTCCACCCGGCCCTCGAGCCGGAGCCGGTCGATCACGATCTGCACCAGGTCGCCGTCGCGCAGCCGGCCGATCGGCCCGCCCGCGAGGGCCTCCGGTCCGACGTGGCCGATGCAGGCGCCGGTCGAGACGCCCGAGAAGCGGGCGTCGGTGAGCACCGCCACCTGCTTGCCCCACGAGAGGTGCTTGAGGGCGGACGTGATCTGGTAGATCTCCTCCATGCCCGCCCCCAGGGGCCCGCGGCAGATCAGCACCATCACGTCGCCCGGCCTGACCCGCTCCGGCCCGCTGCTCTTGATGGCGGCGATCGCGGCGCGCTCGGTGGTGAACACGCGGGCCGGCCCCGTCTTGCGGTAGACCCCGTCCGCGTCGACCACCGAGGGATCGATCGCGGTGGACTTGATCACCGCGCCCTCGGGGGCGAGGTTGCCGCGCGGGAAGGTCACGGTGCTCGTGAGGCCGCGCGCGCGGGCGCGCTCCGGGTCCATGATCACGTCGTCGGGATCGACGCCGTCCTGCGTGCGCAGCCGGTCGCGCAGGGCACGGCGCCGCTCGGAGCCCTCCCACCAGTCGAGCACGCGTCCCAGCGTCTCGCCCGACACGGTGAGGCAACGCTCGTCGAGCAGGCCACCCCGTCGAAGGTGGAGCATCACCTCCGGCACCCCGCCGGCGAGGAACACCCGCACCGTCGGATGATTGCGCGGCCCGTTCGGCAGCACGTCGACCAGGCGCGGGACGCGGCGGTTGACGTCCATCCAGTCCTCCACCACCGGCCGCCGAAGGCCGCCGGCGTGGGCCACCGCGGTCAGGTGCAGCAGAAGGTTGGTGGAGCCGCCGAAGGCGGCGTGGACCATCATCGCGTTGCGGACCGCGGCGTCCGTGACGACGTCACGGGTGGCCAGGCCACGGGCCTCGAGCGAGACGAGCGCCCGCGCCGAGCGCCGCGCCATGTCGAGCCAGATCGGCTGGCCGGAGGGCGCGAGCGCGCTGTGCGGCAGCGAGAGGCCGAGGGCCTCGCCCACCACCTGCGCGGTGGCCGCGGTGCCGAGGAACTGGCAGCCCCCGCCCGGGGAGCCGCAGGCGCGGCAGCCCAGCTCGGCGGCGCGCTCGAGGGTCAGCTCGCCGTGGGCGAAGCGCGCCCCGATGGCCTGCACCGTGCCCGCGTCCTCGCCCTCCTGGGGCGGCAGCGTGACGCCGCCCGGCACCAGCACGCACGCCAGATCGCGCAGCGCGGCGAGCGCCATCATCATGGCCGGCAGGCCCTTGTCGCAGGTGGCCACGCCCAGCACGCCCTTGCGCGTCGGCAGCGAGCGGGCGAGCCGTCGCAGCACCACCGCCGCGTCGTTGCGATAGGCGAGACTGTCCATCATGCCGGGCGTGCCCTGGGTGCGCCCATCGCACGGGTCCGAGCAGAACCCCGCGAAGGGCAGGCCGCCGAGCGCGACCAGCTCCTGCGCCGCGGCCTGCATGAGCAGGCCGATCTCCCAGTGGCCGGTGTGGTAGCCGAGCGCGATCGGGCGCCCGTCGGCGGCGCGGATGCCGCCCTGGGTGGACAGCATGAGGAACTGGGGCCGGCCCAGCTCGCGCGGATCCCAGCCCATGCCCGCGTTCTGGGTCATGCCGAAGATGTCACCGCTGGGTCGCTCGAGCAGCATCTCCGCGGTCAGGGGCAGGCTGCCCTGCGGGCCGGGCCCGACGGTCTGGATCTCCCAGGCCGACGACTCGGAGGAGACGATCTCGCCGAAGCCGATCTCGGTCGCTCTTCTCGCCGTCACGCCGCCTCTCCTGGCATCGATCTCCCCATTTTGGTCCCAGAATCTTCCTGTTTTGGCCCGCCGAGTTACCACCGTCGGTCAGGCCGCTCGACAATTCAACTACTTGCGGTCCTCAGCTCACTGGCACCGGAGTTGCTCCTTCAGGGTCGCATGCTGAAGCGACTGGGTCTTCGCCTCCTCGACCTGATCGATACGATCCCGCTCGGGTGGCTCGAGCCGTCCCGCCGACCGGTCGCGGTACCGGTCCGCCGTCTCCGCCACCCCTTCGCTCGGTAGCCGAAGCGCCGTGAGCCCCGGAGGGCATCTCGTCACCACCGCTGCGGCCTGCGCGGCCGTCTACGCGGGAACCGGCAGCGTGGAGCTGGTCGCCGGCCTCGCCGCGGGCGGCTTCCTCATCGACGTCGACCATGCGGTCGACTACGTCCTCTTCGAGCGCCAGCGCGACCTGCGCCCCGCCGCGTTCCTCCGGTACTATCTCGGCGGGCGCGTTGAGCGGGTCGTGCTGGTGCTGCACTCCTACGAGCTGCTCGCCATCCTCGCCGCGCTCGCGTGGTTCACCCAGGTCGAGTGGCTCTGGGGCTGGGTCTTCGGCATGCTACTGCATCTGCCGCTCGACATCATCTTCAACGGCAAGTTCGCCTCGGGCGGGCTCGTGCCCTTCTACAGCTTCATCGTGCGCGCCCGCGCCGGCTTCCGCGCCGCGCGCTTCGCGGACCGCCGCATGAAGCCGGTGCCCGCCGACGAGTTCTGGACTCCGTTCTTCGTGGGGGCCCGGCTCGCCGACGAGCCCGTCGAGCGGACCGCCCCGCCCGCGCCCCGCTCCGCTCCAGCCCGCGGCTAGCCGCCGGCCGGCGGCTCGCTGATCAGCGCCCTTGCTCGGCGAGAACCACACGAACTCGGCGACCTCCCCGTTGCCCGGCTCGGGCAGCAAGGCGACCTCCGGACCGCTCACACCGGTCTCGCGCCGCTCGGCCTTCCGCGCGCGCTTGGCCTTCTACTTGGCTTTGCGCTGATCTTCCTTGCGGCGCCGGTCACCGCGATACATTCCCGGGTTCCCTGGCATTCGTGCCGCGCCCGCTGCCGCGTCGCGGTCTCCTTACCGCGGTTAAGTGCTACGGTCGCGGTGCAGCTCTCGTTGCTCTACTTCTTCACTGCATTCTTGGAATGCGTTCGGCTCGCCTTCGGCTGCACCTCACCCTGCTAGAGGACCGGCCCGATGATCCAGGGCGCGAACTCCTCCTCGCCGACGCCGGAGAGCTCGCTCTTGCTGCGCTTGCCGGAGGCGACGTCCACGATCTCCTCGAAGATCCGGCGGCCGACCTCGGACAGCGGCGTGCCCTCGAGGATCACCCCGCAGTTGATGTCCATGTCCTCCGACATGTGGCGGTACATGAGGCTGTTGGTGGCGAGCTTGATGGAGGGCACCGGCTTGCAGCCGAAGACGGAGCCGCGGCCGGTGGTGAAGCAGATCACGTTGCAGCCGCCCGCCACGAGGCCGGTGATCGACACCGGGTCGTGCCCGGGGGTGTCCATGAACACGAAGCCGCGGGTGGTGATCGGCTCGCCGTACTGGAACACGTCCATCATCGGGGTGGTACCGCCCTTGGTGACGCCGCCGAGCGACTTCTCGAACACGGTGCTGATACCGCCCGCCTTGTTGCCCGGCGCCGGATTGTTGTCCATCGCCTCGATGCCGCGGCAGTACCACTCCCACCACTTGTAGCGGTCGATCAGCTTCTTGGCCACGCCCTCGTTGATCGCGCGCCGGATCAGCAGGTGCTCCGCGCCGTAGATCTCGGGCGTCTCCGCGAGCACCCCGGTGCCGCCGTAGCGCACCAGCTCGTCGACGGCCCAGCCGAGCGCGGGGTTCGCGGTGATGCCCGAGGCCCCGTCGGAGCCGCCGCAGTTGGTGGCGAGCGTGATCTCGGACACCGGCTGCTTCGTGCGCTTCGCCGAGTTGGCCAGCGGCAGCAGCCGGGCCACCTCTCGGACCGCGGTCTCCACCGTCTTGCGGATCCCGCCCGCTTCCTGGATGTTGACCACGAAGGGCTTCCGCTCGGGATGCCCGGGGGCGGCCATGCGCTGCTTGTCCACCATGACCGCGGCCTGGTTCACCTCGCAGCCGAGCCCGATCAGGATGTAGGCCGCGATGTTGGGATGCTTGGCGTAGCCGGCCAGCACCCGCTGCAGCGCCATGTGGTCCTCGCCGAACAGCTTGGTGCCGCAGCCCGACTTGTGGGTGATCGCGAGCACCCCGTCGATGTTCGGGTAGTCCCGGGTGACGTCGCGGAACTTGTCCTTCACGAACTGGCTCACGCTCGCCGAGCAGTTCACCCCCGAGATCACCGCTACATAATTGCGGGTGCCGACTCGCCCGTCATCTCGAAGATAACCGTCGAAGTAACGCATCTCGTGCGGCGGATAGAACGCGACCGGCTGAACATCGGTGCCGACTTCATATTGCTGCTTGAGGTCCCCCACCGCCACGTTCTGGGTGTGCACGTGGTCGCCCACCGCGATGTCCGCGGTCGCGAACCCGATGGGCTGCCCGTAGCGGCGCACCGTCTCGCCGGTCCGGCGGGCCCGCCGCGCGACCTTGTGGCCCGGCTTGATGTCCTGCCGCACCTCGATGCGGCCTCCCGCGTCCTCGAGGACGGTGCCGGCCGGGATCTCCTTCTTGGCGATCGCCACGTCGTCCTCGGGCTTCAGAATGATCGCCACGTCCGTGATCGCGTGCGTCGCCATGTGGATCTTCTCTTCTCCCCCTCTCCCCTCGGGGGAGAGGGCAGGGTGAGGGGTGGTTCACTCTACCGTCAGGGCTCCAGCTTTGACAAGGCACGCAAGCCAAGCGAAAGCTCCTTCGTGCCGTCGGCAGCTTGGCCAGTCACTTCAGTCGTCCGAGCTTCCGGTTCACGCGACCGAGTTCAAAGATCTCCGGATCAAAGGCACCGCCGATCCAGTCCCGACGCTCCTCGTACTCCGGGTGGTCCGGGTCGCGCAGAATCTCCAGAAGACCCTCGTAGCCGCCGAACCCCCCGCAGTCCTCGGGCGGGCAAGCGCGCTGCCCATCCAGACACACCGGGGCCCGGAGCGACTCGGCCGGCATGTCGATCCGCTCGACGAGGATGTCGTGAACCCAGCCATCGCCCAGGTCGTACACGTACTCGAAGGTCATGCCCACCAGGGGCGAGACCTCCCGAAGGGTGAAATTCCGATCGTCCTCGACCTCATAGTGGGGCTCGTCGGGCTCGGGCTCGCCGTAGTGGACGTCGCGGATGATGAACTCGTGCAGGTGGGCATCCCGCCAGCCCATCGCCTTCTGGATCACGGCGTGGAGGCGGGATAGAGGGATCGAGCCGCGCACCCGCAGCCGCCGCCAGATCGGCGGCTTGATGGCCTGCAGCGAGACCCTGAGCTGATAGACCGGCTCGATCTCGCCCGTCATCCTGCCCAGCGCCTCGCCTTCGGCTCTCGCCGGACCTGGGCGGGCCTGCCGAGGGCGTCGTGCCGTCCGTTCACCATGGTGACAATGTAGCAGCCGGCGACGCCACGCGCACGCCAGCGCCTCCACCTCGACGGCCCGCTCCGGATAGGGCGCGGGTCTCGAAGTCTCCCAACTGCCGGTCACGTTGACGCCCCTCCGGTGCCGGGACTAGACTGCCCCCATGTCCTTCACCGAGCGCACCGTCCGGGTCAACGGCATCACGCTCCACTATCTCGACTGGGGGCCGGCCGCGGCTCCGCCGGTGGTGCTGCTGCACGGCATCACCGGGCACGCGCGGGTGTGGGACCACCTGGCCGAGCGGCTCGTGCCCGGGCGCCGGGTGATCGCCCTCGACCAGCGCGGGCACGGCGACAGCGACCCCGCGCCCGACGACGACTATCGCGTGGGCGCGATGGCCGACGACGTGGCCGCCTTCGCGGGCAGCCTGCGCCTCGACCGCTTCGCCCTGGTCGGGCACTCGATGGGCGGGCGGATCGCGATCAAGTACGCGGGCGATCACGCGGCCCGGCTCGAGCGGCTCGTGATCATCGACATCGGCCCCGACATCAACCTGGCCGGGCTCCAGCGCGTGCGCGACATGATGGCGAATGCGCCCGAGCGCATCGAAAGCGAGGAGTGGGCGGTCGAGTACATCCGGCGCGCCAATCCCCTGCAGAACGTCGACATGCTCCGCGAGCGCGTCCGGCACGGGCTCAGGCGGCTGCCCGCCGGCGAGCTCACCTGGAAGTACGCCAAGGGGCTGCGCGACATGATGCGCGAGGGCCGGCGCGACGCGGTGGATCTCTGGGAGCCGCTGCCGCGCATCCCCTGCCCGACCCTGATCGTCCGCGGCGCGGAGAGCGACATCCTCGCCCCCGAGGTGGCCAAGAAGATGGCGGAGCGGCTCCCCGACGGGCGGGTGGTCGAGATCGAGGGCGCGGGCCACACCGTGCCCGCGGACCGCCCGGAGGAGTTCGTCCGGGAGATCCGCGCGTTCCTCGGGAGCCTCACTCGATGAGCTGATCCGCCCGCACGAGGAGCGACTGCGGGATCGTGAGGCCGAGGATCCTCGCGGTCTTGAGGTTGATCAGCAGCTCGAGCTTCGTCGGTTGCGCGACCGGAAGGTCGGCCGGGCTGGCCCCTCTGAGGATCTTGTCCGCCAAGGACGCTCCGAACTGCCGATGCATCTCGGCCAGATTGGCCCCGTAGGACATCAGACCTCCCGCCATCACATAGTCTCTCACGCCGTACAGCGTGGGGAGCCGGCCTCGGGCGGCGAGAGCGTTGATCAGCGGGATGTGAGCGAGAAACATCCCGTCCGGGAACACGACGAGAGTCTGTACGCGCTCCCGGGCCAGCGCCGAGAACGTGCTTTCGAGCTCGCTCGGGTCCTGCACGCCCGCCAGGCGAAGCTCCACCTTCAGTCGTTGAGCGGCGGCCTCGATGACTCTCAGTGACGACTTGTGTACTTGATTGGTGGGGTTCCAGAGGACACCGAAGCGAGTGGCCTCTGGAACGGCTTCCTTGAGCAGCTCCAGGTACTTTCCCCGCAGCTCGACGCCCAGGTGCGTCCACCCCGTGATGTTGCCGCCGGGGTGGGACAGGCTGGCCACGATCCCACTGCCCACCGGATCGGCAACGAAGCCGATGACGATGGGGATCGTCCCGGTGGCCCGCTTGGCCGCGAGAGCGGCTGGCGTGGTCCAGGTGGCGATGAGGTCCACCCTTCGCTGGACGAGCTCAGCCGCGAGCGCGGGCAGCTGATCGGTTTTCCCCTGGGCGAACCGTACCTCGATGGTGACATTCCGGCCCTCGATCCATCCCAGGTCGCGGAGCCCCTGCCGGAACGCATCCAAGAAAAGTTGGTCCCGGGCCGCCGATCCCTGATCGAGGTATCCGATCCGCCATACCTTCCCTGCCGGCTGCGCCCTGGCCGCGAGTGGCACCGCGACGAATCCCCCCGCGATCGTCCCCAGGAACGCGCGTCGCTCCATCAAAGGCTTCACCGCGGCGGAGTCTAGCAGAGGTACTGGCGGACCGCAGCCGCGAAGAATTCGAGGGGGACGGAGACATCGGTCCCCGGGCCGTCTAGCGGGCCCGGAGGCGGCGGGCGGCCTCGGCCCGCATCGTCTGCATCGCGTGAGTCTCCTGGTCGGCGTAGCGCTCCTCGGCCCACGGATCGGCGTGCATGTGGTAGCCGTTGACCTCCCAGAAGCCCGGCGGGTTCACCTCCAGGAACTCGAAGCCGCGCACCCACTTCGCGCTCTTCCAGAAGTAGAGCTTGGGCACCACCAGCCGCAGCGGCCCGCCGTGGTCCGGGGTGAGGTCGCGCCCGTCGTGCTTGAGGGCCAGCAGCACGTCGTCGTCGACCAGATCCGACAGGGGCAGGTTCGTGGTGTAGTCCGGATCGGCGTGGATCATGACGTACTTCGCCTCGGGCTTCGGGCGAACCCGCTTCAAGATCTCCCGGATGGAGACGCCCTCGAAGCGGTTGTCGAGCCGCGACCAGCGGGTGACGCAGTGGATGTCGCAGCAAGCCGTCGGAGTACCTCAATCAGAGCATCGAGGTGATCACGAGCGGCTTCAGAGCGAAGAAGCTCGACGCCGCCGTGCTTTGGGAACCGACGGCATCACGTCTCATTCTCGACAATCTGGCGCGTCGAGGTGGCGACCGGGGCTTCCGTGAATGAGCGTGATGGCGGCTTCATGGTGATGCCGCAGGCATTGATTGAACAACGCCCGGACGTCGTCAAAGCCTGGCTCGAGGCGGAGCTGGACGCGGAGCTTTATTTCGCCGACCCAAAGAATGCGGCGGATATCGCCAAGATGGCGGCCGGTCAGACCACCGGCTTTCCCGAAAAGGCCCTTTGGCTCTCCGCCTTCGGCGGCTCCAAGGCGACGGGCGGAGACGGGACGCGGATCGTCTTGGCCTACGGCTTTACGCCGGACGCACTCGAGCTGATTTCCAAGGCTTCCAAGTTCCTCGTCGACATCAAGAGCATCAACGCCGAGATCAGGCCGGATGCGGTCGTGCCGCAGTTCGCCGCCGAAGTCTTGAAGGAACGGGGCTTGAAGGCTCCGGTCGGCGAGGTGAAAGCGTTACCGGACTCGGCCTACACGGGCAATTGATCGCGCTGCGTGTCGCGCCATGTCCGCCTTGAACCGAAAGCGCCGGCGTCATCCGAGGCCGTCACGCCATAGGGCCACCGGATAGCGCTCCAGCATGGCTGAACCAGAATTGTCCCAGTTCGTCGACATCGATGTCCAGACTGGAGCTGCGGTGCAAGCGTCACGGCCCGCGACGGTGCTGATGCTCAACATGCATCGACTGGCGCTCTGGATCCGCAGTCCCAGACCCTATCTGATGTTGATCGGTTACGCGTTGTTTCTCGGCTTTTGGTATCTAGCCGTTGAGATTTGGAAACTGCCGCGGTTTGCCGAGATGCCTGGGCCCACGCAGGTCATCACTGAGTGGTTCAGCCGCGATCCGATCTACGGCACCTCGATCTTCACCGAGGAATACTACCTGCACATCTGGGTGAGCATACGGCGGGTTGCGATCGCATTCTTCCTGGCCACCGCGATCGGGGTGCCATTAGGCCTGTTCCTGGGCTGGTCGCAGCGATTCAAGGATTATGTGTTCCCGGTCTTTGAGTTGCTGCGACCAATCCCACCGCTGGCGTGGGTGCCGCTCGCCATCGTGATTTTCCAAGGGCTCCGAAACGCCGGTGATCTTCCTGACGTTTCTGGCCTCGTTCTATGCGACTGCGCTGAACACGATGCTGGGCGTCCAGTCGATCGATGTTTCGTTCATTCGCGCCGCAAGTTGCCTCGGAGCCAAGCGCTGGCAGGTGTTCCGCCATGTCATTGTTCCCGGGTCGCTCCCGTTCATCTTCACCGGACTGCAGATTTCGGTCGGCGTTGCGTGGTTCTCGCTCGTGGCCGGGGAAATGGTCTCGGGACAATACGGTCTCGGCTATGTAATCAACACCTCCTACACCATGGTCCGCTATCCCACGATCGTGATCGGAATGATCACGCTCGGCATCATCGGATACGCGACGAGCGCGGCCGTGCGTTTGGTCGGCAATCTACATGATGCAATGGAGGGCGCGTGAATTATCGTTGGGAGCAAGCCGGTGAGCGCTCAGCACGCCGTGGAGAACAGCGTCTCCGAGCGCAGTAGGTCGGTCCCACGATCTGACCTGCAAGGCGGCGTGCGCATTGTCGATGTCGTCAAGCGTTATGGTGCTGACGACACCGGGGTGCTCGCGGTCGATCACTGCACGTTCGACGTCCCGCCCGGCGAGATTACTGTTGTTGTCGGCCCCTCCGGCTGCGGCAAGACAACATTGCTCAACGCTATTGCGGGCTTTCACAGCATCACCTCGGGCGCGATCTACCTCGATGATTCGATGCTGTGCGGTCCGGGCAAGCTGCAGGCACACCCCGGATCCGACCGGATTGTGGTGTTCCAGAATGGGGCGTTGTTTCCCTGGAAGACCAACATCGAGAACGTTGCGTTCGGCCCGATCATGCAGGGCCGAATGGCAAAGAAGGAGGCGCTGGAGAAGGCACGCGACATCATGGCCGATGCCGGGCTGCGCGACGTCGAGCACAACTACCCCGGCGAATGCTCATCCGGCGTGCGCCGGCGCGTCGAAATCGTGCGCGCCCTGATGAACGATCCGAAGGTGCTGTTGCTCGACGAGCCGTATCGTGCGCTCGATTCGTTGACGAAATCGGTGATGCACGAGGCATTGCTTGAGATCTTCTACAAGAATCGCGTGACGATTTTTTTCATCACCCATGATCTCGAGGAGGCGATCTTTCTCGGTCATCGCGTCGCGATCATGACCACGAGGCCGTGCAAGCCGAAGAAGATACTCGACATCGATATTCCACATCCGCGCGACTACGCGGTACTGACCGCAAAGCGGTTCCGCGAGTTCATGGAGGAAACGGCTGCCGCGGTGCACGAGGAGGCCATCAAGGCGTTTGCCGCCGGAGAGAGGGAACGCTGACGATGAGCGCGGTCCGGGAGCTGGTCATGTCGGGCGTGCGCGGCCTGGGGCGCCCAGCGTTCTGGCGTGGCCTCATCTCGATCCCGGCGTTCCTCATATTCTGGGAGATCGGAGCGCGTTCACAGGAATGGTTCGGAGTAGCCTTTCCCTGGGTCTCGCAGATCCCGGCTCCGAGTGCAGTGATCGCCGAGATGTTCAAATTGGTCCAGGACCCGAGCTTCTGGAACAGCGCCTATCTGAGCACGTTGCGCGTGTTTGAAGGCTTCTTTGCCGCCATGGTGATCGGCATCCCGCTCGGGCTGACAATGGCCGTGAGCCGGACGTTCTATGGCATCACATTTCCGGTGTTCGAGGTTCTGCGCCCGATCCCGCCGCTCGCCTGGGTCCCGGCGGCAATCATATTCTGGCCGACGCAGGAGTTATCGATCGCGTTCGTTACGTTTTTGGGCGCTTTCTTCACGATCGTCATCAACGTGATTGGCGGGGCTCAGGCAATCGATGTGCGCTATTTCCAGGCGGCGCGATCGATGGGATCTTCATCCTGGGACATTTTCCGGCGCATCATTCTGCCTGGAACACTGCCTTCGATTGTCGTCGGGGCCACAGTCGGCATGGGGATTACCTGGGCCGTGGTCGTCGCAGCGGAGATGATCTCGGGAGGCGGAAGTGCCGGCTCAATGGGCGGAGCAGGCGGCGGCCTCGGCTTTTTCATCTGGAATTCCTACGTCGGAGGCTCTTACACGCAGATCGTGGTCGGAATGATCAGCATCGGCATTGCCGGATACATTTCGAGCGCGCTGCTCCGCAAAGCTGGTGAGCTGATCACTCCCTGGCTGAAAGACGCCTGAGCGGGAGCGCGCGATGCAAACCGTCCAGCAAGCACCCAAGCACATCGCCGCCCCGCCAGTGAGCGCAGACGGCTACATCAACGTCGCCAAAGTGAGCAAGTCCTATGGTGGCGAGGGGTTTACCAAGACGGTTGTTCGCAATTGCTCCTTCACTATAGAGCCGGGAAAGCTCACGGTGATGATCGGCCCCTCGGGTTGCGGGAAAACCACCCTGATCCGACTCATTGCCGGATTTGAGCGCCCGACGAGCGGCGCAATCACGATCGATGCAAAGCCGATCACCGGCCCTGGGGTGGACCGCCTGGTCGTCTTTCAGGAGACCGCGCTGTTCCCCTGGATGTCGACCTACGACAACATCATGTACGGGCCACGGGCGCGGGGCGAGGATACTCCTGAGACCAGACACTTCGCGGACATGCTGCTGGATAAGGTGGGACTCGGCGCGTTCAGGAACAAATATCCATCGCAACTGTCAGGGGGAATGCAGCGCCGCGCCGAGCTCGCGCGCTCCATGATCAACAAACCGAAGGTCATGATCCTGGACGAGCCGTTTCGCGGCTTGGATGCGATGACGAAGCGGCTGATGCAGGAATATTACGCCAACCTGTACGAAGAGTTTCGCCGCACGACCTTCTTCGTGACAACTGACATCGACGAAGCGATCTACCTCGCGGACCGCATCTTGATCATGTCGAACATACCGACCGAGGTCAGGGCGGTGATCGACGTTGATCTCCCGCGACCGCGCCATGTCGAGGATATTACAGAGAGCGATGACGCAAACGCGATCAAGATGCAGGCACTCGCTCTGCTGCATGAAGAGGCGATGAAATCGTTTGTCCGCGGAAGCAAAGCCGCGGCCGATTTTGTCGACGCTTACTCGAAACGCGTAGGCAACAAGGAGCCGCCATAGAGCTCGATTGACCAAGCGCAGGCCAGACTAGAAGCCTGCCGACAGAGGGAGGCTGTGATGAGCAATACGCCCAACATCGTGCTCGATGAGAAGGCAACGCGGATCATCGAGGAGATGATCGCTGTTGAAGCGCGTCATATCGCGCAACGGCAACCGCCGGAGGCGGAATGCGCCTGCAAAGACGGAATGTTTCCAACGCGTGCGCCGACCAACCGGCGTACGTTTCTGTTCGCCGCTGGATCGACCGCAGGCGCCGCAGCCGCCGCGGTGCTCGCCACGCCCGGTCGCGCTGCAGACTCCAAGGCACCGCCGGGGGCCGAGTATTTCGAGGTTCCCCCCGATCCAACCAAGCAACTGGGGCGTCCGGTTGCCGGCGATGGTGGATACGGATCGCGGTCCCAGTTCGAAACCGAAGTGCGCTGGCGATTCCCCACTGCCAATGAGTACACCTCGTGGAGCATGACGCCACTCGACAAGATGCTGGGAAATCTCACGGCCTCCGGATTGCATTTCGAGCGGCATCACGGCGGGATTCCGACCATCGATCCGTCAAAGCATCTGTCTGTTCGTGCACGGCATGGTCGATCAGGCCAAGAAATTTACGATCGCTGATCTCAAGCGCTTACCCTCGGTTACCCGCAAGTATTTCATCGAATGCTCCGGCAATGGCCTGACGGAGTGGAACAAGCCGACGCTCAAGACCGTGCAGGGCACGCACGGCCTTCTGAGCACGTCGGAATGGACGGGTGTTCCGTTCGCGGTGCTCGCGCGCGAAGTCGGCCTCAAGGACGGCGGCGCCTGGGTGCTTGCCGAGGGCGCCGATGCCGCCGTGATGACGCGCAGCATCCCGCTCGAGAAGATGCTCAAGGACGCGATCCTGGCCTATGGCCAGAACGGCGAAGCGATCCGGCCGGAGCAGGGCTATCCACTGCGGCTGATCCTGCCGGGCTATGAGGGCAACACGCATATCAAGTGGCTGCGTCGGCTTGAGGTCAGCGACAAGCCGTTTATGACTCGGGAAGAAACATCCAAATACACCGACCTGTTGGCGAACGGCAAAGCGCGCCAGTTCAGCTTCGACATGGAAGCGAAGTCGGTCATCACGTTCCCGTCTGGCGAAATGAAACTGCCTGGACCCGGCTTCTACAACGTGACCGGACTGGCGTGGTCCGGCCGCGGGCGAGTCCAATCCGTCGACGTGTCGCTCGACGGCGGCAAGACCTGGTATCCGGCGCGTCTCGATACGGCGCCGGAACCGATCTGCACGGTCCGCTTCAGCTTTCCATGGATGTGGGACGGCAAACCCGCAGTGTTGCAGAGCCGCTGTACTGATGAAACGGGATACATCCAGCCGACGCTCAAGGAACTGGTCAAGATTCGCGGATCGAACGGGCCTTTCGGTTCAATCTATCATCTCAACGCCATCCAGAGCTGGGCAGTCGCGGCCGACGGGAGTGTGAGCAATGTCCACGCATAAGCTTCTGTTGGGCGCGTGCTGCTTGTGTGTGGTCGTCGTGCCGCATGCGGCCGTTTCACAGATGCAGGATGTTCCCTACGCCATTGGTTCGCCCGCCAGCCAGGACGAGCTGGCGCGGTTCATGGCGATCCCTCCGGACGGCCGCGGGCTGCCGAGCGGCAGCGGAGATGCCCAGCGCGGGGCCAAGGTGTATGCGGAGCAGTGCGCCGCATGCCATGGCGACCACCTGGAAGGAAATCCTGCGAAGGGCATCGGCGGCGACAAGCTGATCGGCGGGCGCGGCAGCCTCGCGTCGAACACGCCGGTCAAGACGGTCGAGAGCTACTGGCCGTATGCGACGACGCTGTTCGACTATGTCAAACGGGCGATGCCGTTCACGTCACCAGGATCTCTGAGTGATGACGATACATACAGCGTCGTGGCCTACATACTGTCCGAGGCCAAAGTCATTCAGCCCGGCGACGCAATGAATGCTGCCACGCTTCCCAAGGTGGTCATGCCGAACCGGAGCGGGTTCGAGCCGGATCCTCGCCCGGAACTGCAGCTCTACCGGTGACGACGCGTTACTTGGGACACAGTCCCTCATTTGCGCGATGCGCCCAGCTCGCGTGGCATGAAGAGGCGGTGATAGAGAAGGGGCGGTATTTTGCGTGTGTCAGTCTGCTCGTGGCACGAACCTATCGATCTGGGACGTCCCCCTTGATGGAGAGTTTCGGAAGGAAGCGGAGGTCCTGCGGGCAAGCCGGAAATGACGCAATTGGCGCGCCAGCCTCAAGTGGCAGCGGCTCAAACCGTATGAGAAGTTTGCCGAGATGATTGATCGTCATTGGCATGGGGTCGCCGCCGTCCGGCAGAGAGCCGTCGCCGGATCATGTCGATCGAACCGGTGATGCCGGTCAACATGTTGTTGAAGTCGTGCGCGATACCGCCCGTAAGCTGGCCCAGCGCTTCCATCTTCTGCGATTGGCGCAGCGCCTCCTCGGCCTGCCGGCGCCCAGTAACCTCGACAGCTTCGGGCACGATACCCACGACTGCGCCCTGCCCGTCGCAAACGGGACGCATCTGAAAATCAAACCATCGCCAACCCCCGACCGGGAGATTCACGTGGATCTCCCGGCGCACGATTTTGCTGCTGGCGACGAGGGGGATCGCGCCGCGCACGGTCTCGGTCATGCCTGGAGTGCCGGTGAACCAGGGGGTTTCCCAGAACGGCTTGCCGACCACATCCTCGAGCGTCGCCCCGATGCCGGCAAGCGAGGTAGCGTTTGCGTCGAGGAGTGTGCCGTCGAGCGCCAGCAGACCTTGATACGTGTAACTCGTTTCGAAGATTGTCCGCAGGCGCGCCTCTTTGGCATGGAGCTCCGCCGTGCGTTGGACAACCTGAACCTCCAACGTGTCGTTAAGACGCCGCAGCCCTTCTTCAGTTTGCTTTCTTTCAGTTATGTCCTGGAAATATACAGATAGGCCGCCGTCGCGTGACGGATAGGCTCGGATGTCGAACCATCGGCGCTGCACCAACTCCATCAAATATGGCTCGCTTTCGGCGGCGAAAGGGTGGGTAACGGTGAGCTGGACAGTTTCCGGAGATATGCTCAATCTGCGATGGGTCGAGCGCGGCGGCCCCATTGTGTCGGCACCGTCACGGCGTGGCTTCGGCATGACGCTCATCGAGCAGAGCGCGAAGAGTGAAGGCGGTACGGCCGAGCAGCTTATCGAACCTGAAGGACTGACCTGGAAAATCTCGATGCGCCTGCCTCAATCGGCCACACAGCAGGCCGAACCCGTTTTGATAAGCAGAACCTCGCTGGCACAGCAGTCTGGCGCAGTGAAAACACCGGCTCCGTGCGCCGGGTTGCGGCTGTTGGTGGTGGAAGACGAATCGCTCATCGCCGTCGACTTGATTGACCGGCTTGACAACTTCGGGTGCGAGAGCGTGCGGGCGGTCAGCGCTGAGGAGGATTGTCTCAATGCGCTTGAGGAGAGCGTGTTCGACTGCGCCCTGTTGGATGCCAACCTGCACGGCCGTCCAGTCGACAAAATTGCCGCTGCGTTGAACTCGGCGCCAAGTTCCCTTCGTGTTTGTGACGGGATATGGCCGCGCTGGTTTGCCGATTGCCTTTCAGCAAGCTCCTGTGTTGTCGAAGCCGGTCAGCGACGATCAGTTGATTGAAGCTATCAAGGAGGTCACCTCGGGACCGATGCAAACTATCCGCCTATCCAGCGCGTCCCAAGGCGAACATCCAGCAACGTAGAAGCTGCGAACCAGTAGGACCGTCACTCTTCGCCACCACTTGCGATGAGTTTCCTACCCGCTCTCAGCATCAATTCGGAAGTAATACACTCAATCCGGGTTTTCTCAGATTAATCCTTTTCTGGAGACTGCGACCGTGCGGCTACGAGTTTGCGCGGATCACCGAGTTCTTGGCGGAATGTCCGTTCGTGGCACTTTGCGACATTTCGCGGGGCTGCAGAATTGGGTCGCTATCAGAGCAGAGTCGGGCATGGCCCAACTTGCTGCCGACTTAACTCGGTCGTGAAGACCCATGGCGGACCTCGGCCTCTCGACCCCTTTGGCACATTAGGTCGCCGCAAACCCCGTCCGGTATGGCGGCTTGAGCTGCTACCATGGTAGGCCTTGGGCTTGAGGCGGGACATGAGGCGGCGGGAGGTCATCTCGCTGCTCGGCGATGCGGCGTTTGCCGGGTCGTTTCCTGTGCGCGCAGCAGGCCGACAGGATCTATCGCATTGGCTATTTGAGTCTTGGCTCGCCTGGGGCCGAAGCCACGCGCTTCGACGCGTTTCGCGCGGGGCTTGCGGCACTCGGCTATGTCGAGGGCAGGAATTCTGATCATTGAGACGTGCTGGCTTGATGGACGAAGTTATGACGAGCTCGCGGGACTAGCGACGCAGCTGAGCGGGGGGTACCGCTCCCGTCGATCACTTGCTCAACTTGGCCGAGCCTCCAATCCATGAACGTCTCCAACTTCACGGTCGTAACGCGACAACGCAGTTGGATCCCGTCATCCGCGCATTTTGCCCTGAACGGATTTCATTGAGGTAGCGCGCCTATCTTGCTGTGCTGGCTCAACGTCTTGCTCTTCAATATTGAACACGGCCCGAAAAGCGCGGCGCAAACGCGGGTCATCTACTCGCGCGAGGTGCTCGCGCAAGATCTGATTTCTACCGGCCCGTTCCCAGTCAGCCACGCAGATTCGGAACCCAGTGGTTCAGGAAATAGTTTGTTTGCGTCTCCAGCGCGTTGGTGCCGACTGCCACGATCGTGTCGGCAAGCTCGGCATCCTCATAGCAATTGTTGAGTTCACCAACACCCATGTCGCGCGTCGCATGAACCTCGGATTGTAGGCAGGGCGATTGGGATGCGGATATTCTTTACTTTCATGGCGCCGAAATAGAGCTTGCCGGTGCCCCAGGTGTTCGCTTCGGCACCTTCACGACCGATCTACGTCGGCTGGTGGATTGGCTTAAGAATGTGGCGTTGAGACGGTCGTTATGGCGTCGACCAGCGTGTACTGGATTCCGATCTTCGAACTCCTCGATGCCCGAGGCTTTAATGTGTTTCTTGTCAATGCGCGCGATGCCAAGCACGTGCCCGGACGCAAGACCGACGTCAGCGATGCGCAGTGGCTGCAGCGGCTACATTCTTACGGTCTGGTGCGCGCCAGCTTTCGGCCTAAAGGCCAGATCGCCGAGCTGCGTGCCTACATGCGTCAGCGCGAGCGTCTGCTTGAGTATGCGGCCTCACATATCCAGCACATGCAGAAGGCGTTGACAGAGATAAATCTTCAGCTCCACCACGTCGTGGCCGACATTACCGGCGCGACTGGGCTGCGGATCATCCGCGCAATCCTCGCCGGCGAACGTGACGCCAATGTGCTGGCTGGCTTGCGCGATTACCGCTGTCACGCCAGTGCCGAGACAATCGAGAAGGCGCTCACCGGTAGCTACCGCGCCGAGCACCTGTTTGCGCTGGAACAGGCGCTCGCTCTCTACGACCCCTACCATGAAAAGGTGTCTGCTTGTGACGTGCGGATCGAAGCAGTGATGAAAGAACTCAGCATCGGTCGCGGGCACAGGTCAAATTCGTTGCCCTCGTCACGTCGGCGAACCAATCAAGCAAACGGACTGGCCTTCGATGTTCGCGCGGCACTCTGCGCGCTGCTCGGAAAGGACATCACCCAGATCGATGGCCTCGGTCCTTGCCTCTCGCTGAAGCTGATTGCTGAGTGCGGTGACGACCTCTCCGCCTGGCCGAGTGCAAAACACTTTGCCTCCTGGCTATGCGCGGCACCGAGCAACAAGATCTCTGGCGGGAAGGTGGTCTATCACAAATCCGCCGTTCCGGGAGTCGGGCCGCGGCGCTCCTGCGGCTCGCTGCCATAACCGTTGGACGGTCCGACACCGCGCTGGGCGCCTCCTATAGGCGACTTTCGGCGCGTATCGGCAAGGCCAAAGCGGTGACGGCTATGGCGCGCAAGATCGCAGTCCTGTTCTATAACGCCGTGCGTCACGGAATGGAGTACGTCGACCCGGGCGCGTCGTTCTCCAGACACGCTATCGCACCCGGGTCATCAACAATCTGCATCGACGCGCCAAGGCATTCGGGTTTGTTCTCCAGCCTATGGAGCCCCGGCGCCGTTTCTTAGGAATCGTTCTCCAGCGTCAGCTCGCCGATCTTCGCGTGTAGCGCCTTCACGTCGACCGCCGACTGGGCGGTCCGTTGTCGCCCGGACCGAACACGTTGGCGGCGAGTTCAAGCTGCGCCTCCACTGCGTGATCTGGTTCGGGTGGACGTCAAAGTGCTCGGCCAGCTGGGCTAGCGTCATCTCGCCCTTGATCGCCGCAAGCGCCACCTCGCCTTCAATGCCGGTGTGTGCGTCCGGCGTGCTCGTCTGCTCATCGTCTCTCCTGATCGCGGGCAATCTTGCCCGCCGTCAGGCAGAAACTCCACTTATCGCCCTGTTCGGATTTGCGCGGCCAGCTCTGTTGCAGGCGCGCGACGCGTAGCAGACGCGAATTGAGTGGAGCCGGTATCAATCAGGAGGACATGTCCGGAGCACGTCAGTCATTTCCTCATGGGAAGCGCGCGGCACTTTCCAATTTTCATGGAGGAAGGCTCGCCGCGCACGCGCACCAAGCAAGAACACAACCAGGACGATAATCAGAATCGTTTCTAGACTCATATTGACTCCTTCCGAGGGCTAGCTTATGAGGTTGGCGGCAGCTTGAACAGAACGCTTCACGGGCCGCCGCGATGTGGACCACAACTTGGTGTGGCTACCGGACCTGCATGAGCCCAGTCCATAAAAAGTCTGACAGGTCGGGGCTTGAGCAGTCTGTTCAAAAAAGACCACAGGCCCGAAGTCGATTTCGTTCTTAGAGTTTCAGCAATCTGTCAAAAAAAGAACGATAGCGCTGTAGGGCAAGCCGCAGATCCTCAGTGGACACGTTGTCGCCGCTTTCCCACTGCTTTTCCAAGCCCGATCGCTCGTTGGCGAAACCTTCTGCGAGTCTCTGCATCACCGCAGCTACCAGCTTGTCTGCTTCTTCGACGGTCCGGCGTGGTTCGTCCACGAAACCAGTTTGTACCTTGCTCCACTGCGACCGGTAATCTCCCATCTCCGATTCAGAAAACAAGGGCATGGGCTTCGAGACTGCAGCTGCTTGATCCAGGGTTTCCGTCTCTTGGCCTTTCACCAGCGTGGGTCCGTCGGGCTGCTTTTGCGCAACGCCGTAGCTCGCCAGTTCGGCCGTCGTAAGCTCCTCTCCTTTTCTCTTCAGTTCAGCCATTACGCCACCTCTTTCCTTTCCACAATCGTCGGTACCTGCACCAGTTCCTCAAATAGAGAGCGGTAGTGAATCATCGCCGTTCGCAGATCTTCCGTAGTTGCTGCGTCTTTTCCAACCCGCAGCGCAATCTCGTGTGCAGACCGGTAGTTCTCCACCACCCGGGGATGGTCGACAGAAATGTCGGCGGCGCGTTGATCAAAATCGGATACGGGATAGCCGCGAGTTTTCATTAACGAGGACACCAGGTCATCGGCCTCTGTGACCGCCCCTTTGGGGGAATCGACAAAGCGAGACTGGACGGACTCCCACCGTTTCGAAAACCGTTCACGTTCCATCGGATCAAGATCGCGAATGTTGAGCTTTTCAACCCGCTTCTCACGATCGGCTAATTTCGCTTCTGCTTTTCGCTCTGACCCATGCTTTAGCACCGCCCGCTCGTATTCCGGCCCAAACTTTTGCCGCAGGTCTGCGGTCGTACTCCTGCGTTTTCGCACGTACAGCCAACCAAGCACTGCGATGATCAGAACCACCACGGCGGCCAGCACAATCAGCTTCGGATCCATCAGATTTAGATTCATCAAAACCTCCTGCATCAAGAATGTCCACAAAACCAAATGTATTCAGGAAGTTCCCTCTGGGGGAAAACCTCGTCGAATCGCCAGTATCAAACTTCAGGGCTTCGGAAAACTGTTCAGAATTGATCGTCTTGTGAATTAGGCTGGTGTATCTAGCCGAAAGTGTGGGAGGAGTGCAGAGAAAACAATCGTCAACGTTCTCCCGCCTTTACCGATTCTGCGTGTCTCGGAGAGTTGCGCAAGGATTAGTTGCACAGATCCGTCAATGCTTCGCCGTCTGCTGGAGTCTAGACAAGAGTGACTGTATTTCTGAAAGTGCGGCGGCATCTCCCTTGGCCAGGTCTGCTGTGATCTGATCACGGGTTGCAAGGGTTTCACGAAGCAAGTTGCGGAGTGCAGCGTCCTCCGTGCTACTCGCAATTTGCTGAGCTTGATCAAACACCTGCCCGGAATACTCCCCGGCCTTCCCGTAGTTCTTTTGCACCACTTCCAGATACATCATCGTGGCTGTGTCGCGAAGCTGCGACAGTTGTTGGCTGGACTTGCAGGATCCCATTTGTTTTATTGATGCCGACAGGTCCTCCTGTACCCGCTGCAGTCTGGAATACTGCAGAATGAACCCAATCAAGAATCCAGTAAGCACCAGCAGAAACCAGAGCACGAGTTTTTGTCGCATTGAGCTTTCCCTCCTTTATTCCTCTCAACCTCGGCGAGGGTCACCCAATGCGAGCGGTCCCCAGGTCGATACCTGGCTTGGCTAGGCGGGCTAGACCTTCTTGAGCCACGGTTGGTGAAGTCTCATGCGACCGTCATCATCCCATTTGACGACCGCGTCATCTTCGTTCGTTTGCTCAACTGTGCCGAATTCTCCAGTCGGCTTTCCAAAGTTGCCCAAACCCTGGACGCGATCTCCGGGATTCAGTTCCTGATCGGTGACAGACGGGTCGGTGAGGGGTGGCTTCTTGGCACGGTCTGAGTCAGCCGTCGCGCCGGGGTGTGACAGCGGCGGTTGGGGAGCTTTACGCAGTTTGGGTTTCGGATGATTGGTGATATGGGTCATATTCCATTGTTTCTTCCCAAGAGGCCAGAGCAACGCGCTTCGCTGCGACTGTTCATTTCCTCGATAGATACAACATAGGCTGGAAAAGTATGGTTTGGCTGATCCGAACTGCACAGTTCTCACAATGGAAACCGGTATCCGGCGAGCGTGCGACTCGACGCCCGCGGGATCGGCACTCTGCACCACAAACATGGCGACGCCCACAGCAGACGTTGCCACTCTGGTGATCGCCAAGACGGTCCATCCCAAGGAAAGCACAGCGCAGCGGGCTTACGCAGTGTCCACTTCGGGGGACCAAGACACGCCTGCCGCAGCACCCCGCCGCGCACCGCGTTACGAAAGTAACAATGTAACGAAGTACATTGCGTGCGTAAGAGCTACGGAGTGACCCCACACGATTTCCACCTAAGCTAATGGTTCCTGCACTTCGTCTGTTGGCAACAAAACTGCGCTATCAAGGTCGAGTCCGTTTGTTCCTCCCCCTGCTGTCTCCTCCCCCAACACATTCTCCCGAAAAAGAGTGGCTCGTGTCACAAACCGACCCTAATAGACAAATGCCCCGCAGGCTTGTATGGCTCGAGGAAAAACGTTTTCGTGGTTTTGGTTGCTCCGAATGTGCCTGGGTGTTCAACCCTTCTGGCTCGCCCACTGGCAATTCCTTTGATGAAATGATGCGGAACTTCGAGTTGCAACGCGACAGAGAATTTTCGTCTCATGTTTGCACGGATCACCCAAGGAACACTCGCGCCAAGAGTTGAATTAATTCAAGAGGGGCTCGGTGGCAGAAACAGCAATGACGGTTCGAGGCTTGAGGTGGGCGCAAGTGTCGGAATTACAGTCGCGGTGGGCAGCGGAGTCAGCAGCCTGAGACAAATTGACTTTCGACACCAAGGGTGAAATCATTATTCTGTCGAGTGCGGAGCAGTTGAGCCCGCACACTCGACGTTGTTCTCGCCCTCATCCGCACTTATTTATCCTTCATTCTAGGAAGTTGCGCTCTGCGCATTCGGAACTCTTTGCGAAGGGGGCTAATCATGACACCCGTGGTAGCGGGCAAGAAACTCAGCAAATTCAATCCCAAGATATTCCTTTCGACCATGGACGGCGGTAGGAAGATCGCAGCTTTTCCCAAAAAGCAGCCGGTCTTTGTTCAGGGCGACTCGTCCGATGCTGTTTTTTATATACAGAAAGGAAAGGTAAGACTCACCGTTGTGTCGAAGACCGGAAAGGAAGCCACCATAGGCATTCTGAACGAGGGCGAGTTTTTCGGAGAAGGTTGCCTTACGGGGCAGCCTCTCCGCTTGTGCTCCGCAACCGCAATGACCGATTGCTCTGTGATGCGAATCGATAAGAAGTCCATGATGGAAGTGCTTCACCGGGAACACGCGTTTTCCGATATGTTCGTGGCGTATTTGCTGACAAGAAATATTCGTTACGAAGAGGATTTGGTTGACCAGCTTTTCAATTCCAGCGAAAAGAGACTGGCTCGGATTCTGCTGTTGCTTGCTCGCTTCGGCAAGGAAGGCGTGCCCGAGACTCTAATCCCCAAGATCAGTCAGGAGACCCTCGCAGAGATGATAGGCACAACCCGGTCGCGGGTCAGTTTTTTCATGAACAGGTTTAGGAAATTGGGGTTCATTGACTATCGCGCCGGTGATGATGTGCAAGTTCATAGTTCACTTCTCGACGTCGTTCTCCACGATTAGCTTCGTGCTCAGGACGTCCCCAGAAGATGGTTCTCTCCCGTACCTCTAAGGACCCGGCTTATTGCCACGCTGGAAAAGGCATTGTTGGCGTTCGAGCCGACCAGGCGAATCGTGCCGACGACGAGCACTAAGATAACGGCCAACATCACGGCATATTCGGCAATATCCTGACCGTCATCTTCGGTCCAAAGTCTACCCAATAGTACTGTCATAACCGTCTCCCATCAGGTTGCTCGGGCACCCGCTCTTGAAATCATGGCGTTGAACGCCAGGTCAACGACAGCGATGAGCAAATCAGGCATTTGCCGGATTTAATCCGGCGAGCGGTGCCATTTTCGTCGCGACCAGCACCTCCAGCAGAGTTGCTGTGTTACGAACGCTTCCCGAGATAGAGATGAGTGCTTCTGTGACGAGGGGATGTTGTTCCGCCAGCGAGTCAAGACGGTCACTCACGTTGTAGAGTTGCTGAACTTCGTGCAGGATCGCATTCGGATGCATGGGGTACACGGCTTTCTTGAGAGCCTAAACAGCCCGTGGCGGAACTTGCCGAAAGTTCGTGGGCGACGAGTTAGGCACTTGTCACTCGGGAAGACGGAGTTAACCGCCCTCCCGTGCGACATGTTTACAGATCTCTACGCTGCTACGGCGACCTTCTGGGAGGTCGAAGTAACGGCCTCAAACGTTTGAACCTTGGGCGTTCCATCGATCATTCTTCCAAGGGTCTTCAACACTTCTGGGTAAGTATTGGTGTTGTAAGCTTCTGCATCGGCCCTGGTCTCCCACAGACTGATTGCGATCGCATCTAGGCTGCTGGGATTTGACAGTGTGATCTCGTCCCTAAAGCCCTTCTGTTTTCGAAGTAAAGGAAGAATGTCCTTGTCAAATGTTCGGTTGTAATCAGAAAGCATGTTCGATTTCAGATGAATAGAAACGGTGCGTGCAAACATATCAACCTCCTAAAGGTTGTTCACGCTAAGAGGAGAGAACTTCAGATGGGCTGACTTAGTTCAGGGAACCTGAAAGAGGAGAAGGTGGAAACCAGCTCAATTGCATTCTATCACGTTAGGAGCTGGGTATGTTATACGCTCTCCGTTGACGTATTGGAGTTTTGCCGAGAGCACTGCGAAGGCGCGAGGATCCACGCTGAGAAGACGATAACGATTTTGTAGCGCCACTCTTCTGTCTTCGCCAAGAGATGGTCAGCAATAAAGCGTTCTCTTCCAGCTCTTCGACATCATGCGCTGTGCACCCCGTAATTCGAGCTCGGCGGCTTGTACAGTGTCTGAAACTTCGGGAGACCCCAGAAGATGATGGTCGACGATCTGTTGCAGCAAAACTGGTCAACATTGCACGGTCACTCGATTTGGAATCCATTCTTCCAGAAGAACCACAAGCGGCAGAGCACATCCTGGACGCTATAATTTCGGGCAATGGCGCTGCGCTCAAATGCGAAGAAACTGTTCCGAGCGCTGGCAAGGGTCATTCCACAATGCGGCATGGTCTCCCAGGCGGTGGCTTTCAACATGTTTCTCGCATTTTTTTCGATTCTGTTGGTTGCAGTGGGGCTGATGAGCAATTCCCTGAGAGGTAAAACGGGCCAGGATCTTGGTGCGCGGTTCTCGGCGATTTTGCCCCCGGGCAGCTGGCAACTCGTGTCCGAATTCCTGGTGCGTCGAGAAGTGAACCCCTGGACCTGGGTGCTCCTCGGCTGGGTCGGGACGTTGCTCGTCGGCTCACAGGTAATGAAGCTCATTATGGAAGGCATCCACTTGATTTATGGTGATCGTAAGAGACATTCCTTTCTCGGCCGTCAACTTCGAGCCTTGCTCTTGTTCTGTGTGTCGATTGTGGCCTGGCTCCTGGCCGTCGCTCTGAGTGTCTTCGGGCGGCCTTTGCGCCAGTGGATGACTGGCGGATTCGGCCAGTCTCCGTTGGCTCACGGCTTTTGGACCATAATGCTTTCAGTCGTGGCGATGGCCCTGACGGTGTTCGTCTTGGCGTTGATTTATCGCGTTGCGCGGCTGGGCGCGACGACATGGAGCTCTGTTCTGCCTGGAGCTACTGCGGCGACGATTTCCTGGTGGGGCGTCAATTTGCTGTTTGGAATTTATGTCCGGCAGATACAGTATGGACCTGTTTACGGAGGGCTGGCCGCAGCGATCGGCTTGATGGTGTGGATGGAGTTCTCTGCCATCATTGTCTTTCTTGGTGCTGCCTGGAACGCAGAAGGCGCTGCACTCTATGATACTCGTAAAGGCCTCGCGTAGATTTGCTCCCGCCCTGTCCGCCGATCATGAGGCCCATAGTTCAGAGCCGCCTCCCCAAGTGCGGAGGGACACTTCGACAGCAAAAACACCTAGCTAAGCTCTAGTTGCTCCGGAATGTTTGGGAAAATTCCGATCAAATTCACTGCGAGCTGCATCACAAATCCCCCGCCCCCCCGCACTCAGGTGTCTGCCTTCCACATCCAAGCCCCACGCCTGTAGCAGGTTCAATGGCACGTATTTCTGATCTTTGTTCTTTCGCGCCCGTCGGTAATAGGAGACACCGACGTAAGTGATCCGTGAGTCCGAAGGGCGAGTGTTCGCGCCTTTACTACTGCTCCCCTGCCTTTGCCAGAGTCGCTTTGGCCGAGATCCTGCGTTGCGGTCCTCTTTCAGCTCTTCTTCGACGTCACCGCAAAGAAGGCGGCGGCCTCTTGATGCACGTGTTTACCGCCGCATTTCGGACACTTGATCTTGTCCTTTTCATATTCCGCGAGAGTGAGGATGATTTCGAATGACTTGTTGCAATCTTCGCAGAAAAATTCGTAAGTAGGCATGACGACCCCCAATCGAACTCCGCAAGCTCATTCTACAGCGCCGGAGGCTTCGAAATGGCGGCGATGAAAATGACGCGCCTAAAACCAGCGGCGACATCACTGACACCAGAAGCCGAATCACAGTAAAAGAGACGTAGTTCACGAAATGAAATTTTCAGAAGGGAGAAATCAATGAAGTACAAAAGCCTTTTACTCATCCTGCTCTTCACGCTGATGTCTGTGTCGTGGGCACAGCAAGCACCTGCGTCCCCGAGCGGCCCAGGCGGCCGGAGCCAGATGCGCACCGAGCAACGCGAAAAGATGATGGAGATGCACAAGCAACAGATGGAGGCCATGAAAGCCGACGTGGAGAAGATGAAATCCTCTCTGGCGCAGATGAAGGCTAACCTTCTCACGATCAAGGATACGAACGAGATAGCACGCTGGCGGAACAACGTGGAAATGTGGGAAACGATGGTTGGGCACATGGAGCAGATGCAAAAACACATGGAGTCCATGCCCGGCATGATGGGTCCCGGCATGGGCGGCCCTCCTTCTCCTCCGCCCATCGAGAAGAAGCCCCAGTGATGCTCTGCTACGAAATCCCGGTTGCCAGCCAACAACCGCTTCACCCACACGGCGGGCTTTTCCATTCCGCCAAAAGGCAGGCAACATCACTGCAATAGAACGCGGAGGGGAGTAAAAGAAAATCAGGCCGGGAGTTGTCCGAAAGTCAGCACTTAACCCCAGCGCAAACCGCGCGGGCTCGAGCGCGGCGACTCCCGGCATCACCCCCCTTTCTCAACAGCAAAGAGCATGCCTGTTCAAAACATTTGTGACGCACGTCACTGCATTCCCGATTTCGAAGGACTAAGGTTGCCAGCGTCGACGGCTGAAAGGGTTAGCGAAAATAAAACGTCGCTGATCCGAAGTAGGCTGGGTGATCCACTTGGCGAGGCAACTCGTCGAGCCACCAAACCCGAAAAAACCGACTGACTCTGCGAGGAGCAGTTGGGGTTTGGAACCGCAAAAGCGGTGATCGCATCAGAGGGCTGCGACGGTACACGCATCCACGCTGCTAACTCCCTCGCAAGAGTTGGCAGCTAGAGCGTAACCAATGCCGCAGCCTTTCTCTTTTCCCCGCCACGCAAAAATCCCCAGTTGAGGGCACTGCCGTTCTCACGCTCCCTTTGACATCGGTTTCGCGGAAGACTAGCATTAAGGTTGAGCGAGCTACCTTCTTTTACTCTTTCAGGTTCCCTGAACTAAGTCAGCCCATCTGAAGTTCTCCCACCTTAGCTTCCCCTCTGAAGGAGGAATTTCGTTATGACATTATTGACTCGTTGGGAGCCTCTCCGTGATTTGGCCACCTTGCAAAACCGCTTAAACCGTTTTGTCCGCGAGTCCTACAGTCCTGAAGGCCCGGAGGACACGCTGACGACCTCCAGCTTCGCACCGCCGCTGGACGTCTATGAAGACGAGCACCACATCATCCTGAAAATTGAAGTTCCGGGCATCGACGAAAAGGACATTGATGTCCGTATCGAGAACACCGCCCTTATCGTCCACGGCGAGCGCAAGTTCGAGAAGGAAGAAAAAGAGGAGAACTTCCGTCGCGTCGAGCGGCAGTACGGAAGCTTTACCCGCTCGTTCACGCTGCCCAGTTCTGTGGATCCGGCGCAAGTGAGCGCCGACTATGAAAAGGGCGTGCTGAAGATCAAACTTGCCAAGAAGGCGGAAGCCAAGCCCAAGCAGATCAAGGTCAATGTCGGTAGCGAGAAGACCCTCGAAGCCAAGGGGCACGGCAAGGCCGCATGAATACAGCCCCTGTGCAAATGGCCAGCAAGAAAAAACAAGAGGAGGGGAGGCAATTCACGCTGCCTCCCTTTTTACCAGCTATCTCGCAGTGATCGTTCGGAACATGAACAAGGAGATGCTTTCCATGAAAACCTGTTTGCTCCTCGTTCTCTTTCTGTGAGGGCCTCTCGATAAAGGAAACAGCAGCTGTATTAGACCTAAACTCTAATGCAGTGAAAGCACGCCTTCATCGGCTCGGCTGCAACTTCGCGAGAAGTTGAGCAAGTATTTATCCCTGCACATGGCAAACGCAGGATCGTATTCACTCCTCGACCCGCAGGATTTCGTTTCTATCATACGCACAATCGAGCGCGGGCAGATCTTTACGCGGGACAGGAAGTCGGAGAATCGTTGGTTTGAGTTGAAATACTGCATTCAGCAACGACAGTTCGCGAATGCAAGAGAGTCGCACCGACTGACAGACCCGCTGCTTCCAGGAACCGACGCCTGGATTCAGACAGTGAGTTCATGAAATCTCCTTGATAATCTTGACGAGAGCCAGGGGCACCTCATCCTCGACTTCGGTCGGGTCCTGCTAGCCTTGCATCAATAGACCAGAGGCCGCCACCAATTGAGATGAGAAAAATCAAGCAGCAGAACATGGCAAAATCAGTGCGCGCGTCGCTAACCATGTACCAGAAACCCTGGTTGGCACGAAACAACTCTGGAATCTTTGTTGTCGCAATCGCCGTCGTGATGACGATGAGGAGCGGAATAGACGCGAGTCTCGTCCGCAGCCCCAGCAGGAGGAGGAAGCCGCACAGAATCTCAAAGGTACCGACAAAATGAGCGGTGAAGTAGGGGTGTGGGAATCCGATCCTTGTGAAGCGGACCACTCCCATATTCGGGTCAATGTACTTCAGAATGCCCTGCGTGAAGAAGATCAGACCCACCGCGATTCGAACCAGCAACACGGCGCGTGGGCCTCTTGTTGGTCCAAGTGGCAATTGAAGGTTTGCGCTCATCTAAGGGTCACCTCAATAGCTGATTGCGAAAACGTTTCTGGAAGCGGGTTCGATAGCAAAGGGTGCGCACCGTCGAAGTTCGTTGTCGAATTTCGATAGCATTGTAGCGAAAGGCCGGCACGATAAGTCGTTAGCCTGCGCCGAGGCATCCAATAGTGAAGATAGGAGACGCACTGTGAGTTCAACCACAGCAACAAGTTCAGAAACTGCCGGAGCACAATCTTTGCCTCTACCCGGACTGGTCAATTACCAGGAGGGGTCAGTCGTGAGCCGAGTCATCCTGAAAAGAGAAAAGGGCAACGTCACCATTTTCGCCTTCGATGAAGGACAGGGGTTAAGTGAACACACCTCCCCGTTTGATGCGCTCGTGCAAGCGGTCGAAGGAGAAGGAGAGATTACGATCGCTGGTAAACCCGTCACGGTGAAAGCCGGAGAGGTCGTTCTGTTGCCTGCCACGCAACCCCACACGGTCAAGGCGGGCACTCGTTTCAAGATGCTGCTGACCATGATCCGCTCATAAACCCGAAGAGACGGGTATTTCTGCCGTTGTTACGGGCTCCCCATATTTTGCGCCAAAGCGAGCGTGTTACAGCGCCGATTCCCGACGAGAAAGCCAATCTGCCCATATATCAGGAGGCGGCGGTTGCCGATTGACGCGCACTTTCATGTATATCGTTACACGATATATACTGCGTATGTCAGTCTGCGGAGGACAAAATGGTGAGACACTCAGCGGCACCCAAGCCGAAAGAAAGTAGCAAGCCTTTAAGCAGATTGCCATATCTAGCCAGCCCGCTGCTGCGGTTCAATCTTTCGGATGAACTCCGACAGCTTCGCAACGAGGATTCATGGCAGCGGGAAACCGGGCGCAGCTCTAAGACGCTCGCTAAGTACCCGGATTTTCGCATCGTGCTGGTGCTCGTGAAGGCGAACACACAGATGAAGGAGCACCATGCCGATGCCAGAATTTCCATCCATTCGCTCCAAGGCAGGATCCGCGTTCATCTGCCAGATCAGAAGATCGAACTTCCCGCCGGGGAATTGATGACACTCGATCATGGCGTCCCCCACAATGTCGAGGCCGTAGAGGAGAGCGCTTTCTTGATCTCCATTTCCTGGCCGGGAGGCACAACGGAAGAGCGCCACAACGCGAGTTGAGTTGTGCGGCTTCGCACGAGGCGGATACAGATTGGCGATGGCCGACGTAACCATTTTCGGGCGGGCTACCCAAAGACCTGACGTGTGCATGTGCACCAGGGGCACTTGTTCACCGGTCGCAAAGGACGCGAAACCCTGAACTGCCCAAGCTCGCGCAGGCTGGGAAACAAACACCCCGCCAACGAACGGTGGCATCATGGCCGATCGAGGGGCCTGATGGTCCATAGCGAATCGTGTGTCGGAGCGTTAATCTTTGTGTCGGGCTAACTTGAAGAATCAATTCGCACTTAACTAAGTGCGTCGGAGCGGTGTAAAATCGGACCCTCTCCCCGGGGTGTCCTTATGGCTTCCGAGCCAATCAGAGCGGAGGAACGGATCAGCTTTGGTGATGACTTCGAGTTGGAAGTCAGTGCCCGCAGGTTGCGCCGGCGCGGTCACACACTGAAGATGGAACGGATCCCGCTGGAGATCCTGGTTCTGCTGCTGGAGCACCGGGGCGAAATCGTCACCCGCGATGAAATCGTTGCCAAGGTGTGGGGCAAGGGCGCTTTTCTCGATACCGACAACAGCATCCGGGGCGCCATCCGCAAGATTCGTCAGGTCTTGAAGGACAATCCGGAATATCCTCAGTTCATACAGACAGTGACCGGACAGGGATATCGCTTCATCGCACGGCTCCGTGCGGAAGAGGAAACGAAGGCAGACCCAGCGCTGGTTGCGGAAGTAGGCCGCACACCGAGCCGAATACCGGGGGCGCGTATTTGGCTGGTGATGGGAGGTGTGGTGATCCTCGCCCTGCTCACTGTCACCGTCCTCAGGAGCCGGAGTCACTCGACGTCGCCCAAAATCAGATCGCTGGCTGTGCTGCCATTGAAGAACCTGTCGGGCGACCCCAGTCAGGAATATTTGGCTGACGGAATGACCGAGGCGCTCATCGGACGCCTTTCCGCAATCCATGATCTGCGCGTCATTTCCCGCACGTCGGCAATGCGCTTCAAGGACACCAAGCTCTCCGCACCGGAGATTGCCACGACCCTGGGAGTGGAAGCTCTGGTCGAAGGGTCGGTCATACGAGAGGGCACTCAGATTCGCGTCACCGCACAATTGATTCGTGGAGCCACTGACGACCACTTCTGGTCCGAAACCTACGACCGGGAATTCGGCGATACCCTTGGACTCGAGGCTGATGTAGCGCAATCGATCGCTGAAAGGGTCGAAGTAACAGTAAGTGGGGAAGAGCGCGCTCGCGTAACTGCATCGCGTCGCGTCTTACCCGAAGCTTACGAGAGCTATCTCAAAGGGGCTGGTCAATTCGGAAGTGACACCCCGTCTGGCGCCGAAGCCAGCATCCCCTACTATGAAGACGCGATCAGCAAAGATCCGACGTTTGCACCGGCATACCTCGGATTGGCAGAAGCCTACGACAGACTCGGATCAATTCTCGTGGGCGCTCCTCCAGGCGAAGTGCGCCCAAAGATAATCGCTGCCGCCCGAAAAGCACTGGAACTTGATCCGGGACTTGCCCAAGCACACGTCTTGCTGGGCATCACGCTGCAGAGGGACTGGCAATGGACCGAGGCTGAAGCTGAATTCCGCCGGACCCTCGAGTTGGATCCGAATAACGCTGGTGCTTATCGGGGACTGGCTTTCTGGCTGCTATGTCACGGGCGAACAGAGGAGGCTCTGGATTGGTCCCGGCGCGCCCGTGAACTTGACCCGCTTGGAGTTCCTGCCGCCGGTCATGGGCGAATACTGTTTCATGCGCGGCGCTACGACGAGGCCATTCGGGTATATCGCGGCGTACTGACAACAGACCCGGACCATGCACCTGCCAACACGTACCTGGGGATGGCACTGATTGCAAGCGGTCAGCCCGGGAAAGCGATTCCTCCGCTGGAAAAGGTCGTGTCTGGCTCCAATCACACGATCGACGCCTTCGGTATGCTCGTCATGGCATACGCCCAGGCTGGCCGACGCTCGGATGCACTGCGGCTCCTCGAGCAACTGAAGAAGCGTCAGCGGACCGGGTACGTTCCCGCTGGCGCCTTTGTGAACGCTTACTTGGGGCTCGGCGACTATGAGCAGACGTTTGTCTGGCTCGATAAGGCCGTGGAGGAACGGGCCAATCTCCTGGAATACGTCAAGGTGCATCCCTTCTTTGATCCCCTGAGAGGTGATCCTCGTTTTACGGAACTGGTCCATAGGGTCGGGCTCGACTAGAGTTGCTATTCCCTGTCTTCGCGGTCTGTTCATGAAAAACGCCGTCCTGACGCTGCTCGCGCTGAGCCTGGTCATGCAGGGCGTGCTTCATGCACAGGCTCCCGTCGGAGCCATCTCCGGCTTGGTCACCGACGCCACGGGGGCGCGGATTCGGGCCGCGACGGTAATCGTCTCCAACAAAAATACCGGACTGAAGCGCACGCTTCTGACGTCGGACGCAGGCGATTACAGCGCCCCCGCACTGATTCCCGGGACGTATGAAGTAACTGGGGATGCCAGGGGATTCAAACAGATTTCCCGCGAAGCGGCCGTGGAAGCGGGAAACACCACCAGTGTCAACCTTGTCATGCAAGTCGGCGCAGGCACTGAAAGTGTCACGGTCGAAGGCGCCTCGCCACAGATTCGCTACGAGTCCCACGAGATCGACGGGATCGTCACCCGTTCCCAAATCGAGGGATTACCACTCAATGGGCGAAACCCTCTTGAACTCGCTAAGTTGGAGCCCGGTGCGCAGCAACCAACGAGGGTAAGCAACAACCGAACCTTGCTGCCCCTGTTAGGCGCCCCAGTGGGCCAGAACGGGCGCGCCACGCGCGTGACCGTCGACGGCGGGAGCGTCATGGAGGTCGGCAATGGCGGATCGGCGATGGGATTTTCTCAGGAAGAAGTGGAGGAGTTCGAGGTTTCCACCGTCAACCCCGATCTGAGTACCGGAACAACGGCAAGCGGGGCTGTGAATATCGCAACCCGCTCAGGCAGTAACCAGGTCCATGGCTCTGGCTTTCTCTTTTTTCGGGATCACCATCTCTCTGCCTATCCGGCGCTGCATCGCAACCCCTTCAACCCCGATCCGTTTTTCCAACGCAAGCAGTTTGGAGTGTCAGGGGGAGGCCCCATTCGAAAGGATCGCGTTTTCTTCTTTGGTACGTTTGAGCGCCTCGACCAACGCGGTGTCATCAGCTCGGAAGAGCTCGCCCCCGACTTTACTCAGTTCAGTGGCATCTTTCCCAGTCCTACTTTTGTGAATCAGTTCAGTGGCCGGATGGATTTCAAACTGAGTCCAACGCAATCGATGTTCGTGCGGTACTCGCACGAAGGCACCTCCGCGTATGCCGGAGCCGGATACCCGTCCACCTGGCCAAAGCAGAATGACTGGACCGACCAGAGCGTCCTGGGATTAACGTCGCAGTTGGGTCCTCATGTAGTAAACGATGCGCACTTCTCCTATTTCTTCGTGAGTTTCGCCCAGCATATGCCAGAGATTTCAGATTGTCCAACGTGCGTGGGAATGGGTGCGCCCTCGATTGATGTCGATTCAGACTTCACGGTTGGAGTTTCCACCACAACTGCCGTCCTTGGCCGGCGCTATCACCTGAATGATGTAGTCAGCTGGCAAAAGGGTCTGCATCACGTACGTTTTGGTGGTGATTGGGAAACCTCGAGAGGAGGACGCACCAACCTCGACGACGAGCCCATCACGATGTCTTTGTTCTCGCCTGAGATTGTCAGGGAGTTCAATCTCCCACAGCCACCGGCCTCCCAGATTCCGTTGCCGGCAGCCTTTCTCACCGTGCAGGACATCTTGCAGTTGCCCCTCGAAAACTTCACCGTTGGCATTGGCGATCCGTTCGTGCCCCAGGCAGGATTTGGTAAAGCTCGTGTCGCCCCACTCATTCATCTCTTCTTTCAAGATACGTGGCATATGCGTCCGCGCTTGGTCGTCGACTACGGCATGGCCTGGACTTATGACGCTCCGCTCAACTACGACCTGACCAAGCCGCAGTACCTGGCGTCTGTGCTGGGCACGTCGGGCCTGCGTCCGACACACAGGAACTGGAAGAATTTTTCACCGTCGTTGGGTTTCGCCTGGAACCTGCGGCGTGACGGAAGAACGGTCATCCGAGGGGGCGTGGGCATTTATTACGATTTCCAGGCATCAACCGGCATCTCCGATGAAGAACGGGCATCCCTTGGGCCGCGCGGAGTGGGACGCGGATCCTACTTCAGCCGCGGGATTCTCAATCCGCTCACCGATGTCCCGGGCGTCCCCCAAGGCACATCGCTGGAGTTCTTCGATCCAACGCTATTCACTGGCGCCACGGCATTACAAGCTCTACCCACAATCCGCAAGCAGTTAGCCCAGGAAAGGGGCGATCCAAATAATCGAGACTTCTCCGTCACCAACATAGAAGTGGATAAGCAAGGATTCGTGGTTGCGAGGGACTGGCCCAGTCCCTACGCCGTGCATGTGAGTCTCGGTGTGCAGCGCGAGGTCATGCGCGATCTGGTCATCAGCACGGACTTCGTCGTCCGGCATTTCGAGCACACCAGCGGACCCGGCCTCCTGGATGCGCACAAGCAAGAACCGAGGTAAGTGCTTTCCGTTTGGATCGCACCTCTGGAAACCCACTTGTTCTAACAGAGTGTCCATGGTGTCGCGCGGAAATAGGCAGATATGAAGGGACGAGGCCGAGAACAATCCCACAAAGCCGTTGGAGGGCGCTCTGTATTAGAGGCATCAATGACCACCCCACAGAAGGTCCGTTGTTGCTATGTCCCGATGGCGCGTGCGCATTTGGGTCCGAGCAGTGGCAGAACTGGCTGCCCATCGAGGTCATTGATGAACGGATTTATGGCAATCCGCCATCTCTGGTGATTGCCACGGCGGACAAGTTCGCGATGATCGCATACAGACCAGACGCCGGAGCATTGTTCGGCCGTGAAATTGTCAATGGTGAATATCAGCAGACTCACGTACCGCCCGGACTGATCGTACAAGATGAGCTGCACCTAATATCAGGGCCGCTTGGAACGATGTACGGTCTATATGAAGGAATCTTCGAACGTCTTTGCTCACGATTGCTGAATGACAGATGGATTAAGCCAAAACTAATTGCGTCGACGGCAACAATCAGAGGTGCCGCCGAACAGGTCAATGCACTTTACGCGCGCACTCAAACACAATTATTCCCCAGCCCAGGATTGTTGATGGGCGATTCGTTTTTCGGGACGTATGCACGCGGCGAAGACGAACAACTGTTGTCGGGACGACTCTATCTTGGAATTCACGCGAACGACTACGGTTCAGTTCTCACAACGCAAGTTCGCACCTTTCTCGTCGGCTCTATTCCGGCCTCAGTCATTCGAGGCTGATCGACGTGATCCGTGGTGGTCGCTGTTGGTCTTCTACAACAGCATTCGTGAGCTAGGTGGTGCAAAAACGCTGTTTGATTCTGACATACGTTCGCGACTGAAATTCATTTTCAATCGAGAGAACTTTGCACCCGCTGACCGGCGTAATCTCAGGATCGTCGAGGAACTGACAAGCCGTTTATCACAACCTGAAATAGTGGAGATGATGGATAAAATGTCCACCCCCTATATGCAGGCTGATAACAAGGCATTCGATGCATGTCTTGCGTCGAACATCATCGAAGTAGGAGTAGACATCGATCGACTGTCTTTAATGGGGGTCGTCGGGCAGCCCAAGACCACAGCACAATACATTCAAGTGACTGGCCGAGTGGGACGGCGCTGGTGGGATAGGCCGGGCTTAATTCTAACGATCTACAATCCTTCCAAGAGTCGTGATCGGTCACATTTCGAACAATTTCACAGTTATCACCGAAGGCTCTATGAACGAGTGGAACCCACTTCCGCCACTCCATTTGCGTTGTCAGCGATCAAACGTGCTCTGCCCGGCGCTCTGGTCGCTTGGGCTAGGCAGCAAAGCGATGCTGCCGTACAAGACTTTGGAAAATACGAAAGCGCACTGGATTCCGGTTGTCGGTTGATGCGAGAGCGATGCATAGCCGTGCAATTGCCCGAGGATCAGGCGAGATCTTTGGAGGAGTTGGAGAGGGTCCGCCAAGAGCTGCAAGAGAAATGGGAGCAAAGGCCGCTTGAGTGGGAAGAATTCCCTCCGTCCACCGTTGGGGAGTACCTGATGCTCTGGCCGGGACAGTTCGCGACTATTATTCAAAAACAACGTGGAGTTGTAGTTCCGTCAAGCATGCGGCAGGTTGACGGTAGTGCTGAGCTAACAATTACGCAGGGGTACTGACACGGAGTAGCAATGGCAAGTAAGCAGATTCGCCTCGGACAAATAATAGCCCCGTTCGGTCCCGGAAGCATCTACACCGACAGGCGCGGCACTCCTCACGTGGTATGTGGACTGGATCACTGGTTCAAACGCTGGGACCAAAGTCGCGGAATGGTCCCATGCCAAGATCCAGCAGAATTTCAACGATTCGAACCTCGTTTGGCATCGCTCTTAAATGTGGGCAGGTTTTGCGCACCCCCGGATTTTCGAGTTGCTCGGATGGGCCAACCGTCAGCCCCAAACGCACAGCTTTATGTTCCGGCACTACGTTTCCCTCGCTGGTATCGGAATACCCGGACCGGGGAAATGCGCCGATTTAACTTGAATACCCAGCGCATTGATCCTGCACCAAGTGGCGGACGATGGAAGCCGGTGCGTTTTATCGCCGTATGCTCTGCTGGGCATCTTTGCGAGTTTCCGTGGAAAGAGTGGATCGGATGCGGGTGCACGGGGGACGATGGTCTTCGATTGACAGATAGGGGCGGTTCTGAGCTTACAAGTATTCGGATTGAGTGCCTTACGTGTCCTGATGGGTCCTCGGGGCGGAAGGGCAAGACCCTCGCGGGAACGACTGTGAAGCCGGACGAAGACGCGGGCGAGCGAAGTTCGTTTCAAAATGCGGGGATTAGCTGTCCAGGAGATCGGCCATGGCTCGGAGAGGGTGCAAACGAGGCTTGCAATAAGCCGTTGGTTGGTGCGCTTATCAACCAAACGAATATTTACTTCCCGAAGACAATTTCCGCCATTCTGCTGCCGGACCTTCAGGAAAACGATAATGCCGTTACTGAGGTCAGGAACGAAATCGAACAAGACCCGGGAACGTGCGGGATCGCAAGAACTCTCTGGAATATGAATGACAGGTCCGGAGCTGTTGCGCTCGTCCAAAACTCGCTTCAGAGGCGCGGTCTGTCAAGAGAGCAGGCTCAAGTGGAAGCCGCGCTAGAAAGTCTTCTCGCTCCAAGTAGTGCGTTCATTTCGACTGAAGTGCAGCCCGCGACGCCCGAGTTTGAAATGCTTGCCTTCCGAAGAGCTGAATTCAACGTTATTCGCGAAGAAGTAAACGACCCGAACAGAATCCCTAATCTGAGAGTGATCCCGGCGGAGGTTCCTTCGGACCTTGTTGGGTGGTTGTGCAAGGTAAATTTAGTGGAACGTCTACGTGAAACCAGAGTTTTCTACGGCTTCGATCGTTTGGAAGCCAGCACTCAGCCGCTTGTGGGTATGCCTCAATCTGCGATGGCACAACTTTTCCGAACACCGCCGCCTCAGCCACAAGACCGCTGGTTGCCAGCTATTGAAGTTTTCGGGGAAGGAATTTACCTCGAACTGAGCGAAGACCGAATTACCCAATGGCAGCAATCAAACGGCGATTGGCTCGACGCTCGGCTAAGCGATCAGTTCGTCAATCGTCTCAATGATGTGTTTCAGACATTGCCACCACTGAGCGGGGCCAACCGAACTTGGGCATCCCGCTATCTTCTGGTCCACACTCTTGCGCACATTCTGATCAACCAGTTTGTTTTCGAATGTGGCTATAGCACAGCATCGCTGCGTGAGCGTCTTTACATCTCTGCCGATTCCACGGCACCTATGGCTGGAATCCTCATATATACGGCGGCTGGCGACTCAGAGGGCACCTTGGGTGGCTTGGTCCGACTCGGACGCCCGGAGCGGCTTGGAGATGTTGTACGCCGAGCACTGAGCCGGGCTTCTTGGTGCTCGGCTGACCCGGTTTGCTCAGAGAACCTCGGTGGTCAAGGATCACGCCTTGCAAACCTGGCGGCGTGTCACGCCTGCACTCTATTACCCGAAACTTCCTGCGAAACCGTGAACCAGGGTCTGGACCGCGGGATGCTAGTGGGGACGCCAGATGACCGCGAACCAGGTTGGATGTCGACCCTTTTGGAACAAGTTTACGAGTTGGCATAGGCGAGCTCAATGCCAATTCACAATCCGATTTATTCTGGTGTTTCTCCGCTAGAGCTTCCTAGCCCTTTGGGCAAAACCTGACAGTCAGGATCGCACACGACAGTGGCAACTCGTCTATCTGCAGAATCGAGGCGGTGAGCGGAAAACTGACATTTCGCGCCCGCCTAATTCTGTCATGTAAGTGATTGAAACCTTCTATCTCCGAACTCGATTCTCACCAAGGCAGCAGAATTTTCTTTCGGAAATCGGCGAATTGTTCTCCGCTTTGTTCTCCAAACAGAGCGGCACGGCTTGGAGGTGAAGACTGACGAGACGGCTAACCGTTTTGTTTTGAAGAATCTGGCGGAGAGGGAGGGATTCGAACCCTCGGTACAGGTGTTAGCCCGTACAACGGTTTAGCAAACCGCCGCATTCGGCCACTCTGCCACCTCTCCGGAGCTGTGCGGAGCTACAGTTTACCACGGTCGGTTTGAGTGCAGGTTGCCGCTTCGAGCTTACGTCTTTAGCCCGCTTGCAGACTTACTGCACCCGTCTTGCTTGCTCGATCTCCTCGGAGCTGGCAGACGCCTTTGGGGAGGAATTGGGCGGCATCTTGGGTCTTTCTTTCTTCGCGAACATGTCCGACAGCTTCTTCATGACGGTGATTGCCTCGATTACAGGCGGTCTGATGGAGTGCTTTCGAGTCTCCAGGCAGAATAACCAGGCTTTTTTTCACGGCGATCTACTTGGTGATTCGCAAGATTGGGAGCAATACTTTCGAAGGATGAGAAGCATCGTGAAACACGTGGATCTGAGCCTTTTTCATCTCCGCGCTGTCCACTTCCGATTTCCCGTTCTGCAGGTTGCGGGAAAAGTTCGGCGCGAAGGTTGCCGAAATCTGCAGGCGGATCCGATGTCCCTCGAGAAACACGTTGCTGGTGATCAGTCTTTCTAACTTCACTTCATAAAGTTTTCCAGGCGCCAGCAACTCCCGGCCGCGGCTCAAGTCGCGATAGCTCACGCGTTGCACATCGAGCCCCGGACTCATCAGGTTCATGGCCGCTCCATTCGGCGCGACATCCAGCAACCGCACCCACAGATCGAAGTCGCGGCAATCGCAGGAGACCCACATGCGCGCGCGGATCGGGCCAGTCACCTCGGTGTCTTGCTGCAGCACCGCGGAATCGAAGGTCAGGACATCGGGTCGTTCCGACAGCTTTGCATAATCGTGGGCTCCCGAGGAATCGTAGGAGTTTGTCACGGGATCGGCAGGATCGGATATGAATTGACTGAAGCTTTCCTTGCCCTCGGGCGCCATGGGTTGCAGTTGACCCGAGCGTACACCGCGAGCCCCCGAGGCAAGAAACATCGGTGTTCCCGTGGCTGCGGGCGGCCACTGATCCGATTCGCGCCATTGGTTGCGTCCCATCACGAAGTAACGCACCCGCTTTTCACGATCCACTCCGTTGTCTGCGCCTTTCAGGTAGTGATCCATGAAGCGTAGAACGACCTCGTCGTAGTCGATCGCTGCGACTGGGCCGAAGTCCCGCTCTCCGGACCGGGTATTTCCGGTGCTGTCCACGCCATGAACCCAGGGCCCGATCAGAAGGTGAGTACGGGCATCCTTCGCCCGCGCACGGTCCTTCAGCAGACCTGCATAGTTCGTCGTTGCGCCCTCCGGTCCATAGTTATCGTCGTACCACCCCGAAAGATTCAGGACTGCGGCGCTGGTGCGAGAATACTTGTCTCGCAGTTCGCTCCAGTTCCACCAGGCATCGTCGGGCGGATGTCGCAGCCAATCGAAGTAGTAGGGCGCGACCGGCTGCAGAGGCTTTACCGCAAGCAGGGGAAGAGTATTCATCATCGCTGCCCCTTCCACTTCCCACGCAGCGAGAGCCTCTTTGTAACTTCGTGGGCCGGGCAGATTTTTCTTGGCTCGCGTATCCCAGGCTATGTTGTCCCAGATCCATTCGATCCAGGACATGTCCCACGTTCCGCCCGCATAGAAGAAGTTCTGCGGGGTGGAGAAGGTCATCGCCGGGACCATGGCCTTCAGGTGTGGAGGGCTCTGCACAGCGGCGAGCCATTGCAGGGCACCAGGATAGGAAAGACCAAAGGTGCCTACCACACCATTGGACCAGGGCTGGGTGGCTGACCATTCGATAGTGTCGTAGCCATCGCGCCCCTCGTTTTCGTAGGGGCGGAACTCTCCTTCCGAATGGAAGCGGCCGCGCACATCTTGGATTACGACCGCATAGCCTCGCTCAAGGGCATGCTTGAAAGTTGTGTATTCCTGCTGAGCTTCGTCCTTGCCGTACGGCGTCCGATAGACCAGTACGGGAAATTTGCCGCCTCCCGCTGGGCGCAGCACATCCGCACGCAGAACTACGCCATCACGCATCGGTACGGACACATTCCGGTCCTGAACAAACTGGCCTCCGCTGTGGGCGGAGATCTGAGCGAACATGACAACAGAATTTGCGAGGACCAGAACTGAAATCCAGCGTTTCATGATCTGTAACACGTGATCGAGCCTGGTTCGCCGAGCATGCCGGGGTCTCCAATTCCATTGGCTGACGACGCGGATGGTGAAAAAGCTTTTCCGTTTGAGCCATTCTTCAAGAAGACTCCCTGCGAGGAGGAACATTTCAGCACACTCGATGGACGGAGGATTCGTTTGCGAAACATTATTCTACGGGCAGGACCAAAACTCAGGTCACCGATCTCCGTGAGTGCAGGTCACAAGCGGCAATTAGGGCGGTTTGGTTTATTCACCAATGTGCGTTCTGTTGGGGCTCACCGTGGTGGCGGATTCAGGAATCGGAGGTAAGCGACCACTGCCTGCGCGTCCTGCGGGCTCATCCGGAACTGCGGCATGGGGGGACGTAACGGCTTGCCATCGCGCCAGATTCCCGTGGTCAGCAATTTCACGATCTGCTCCTCGCTGCCCGGAGGGATGCCAGCTAGCCGGGGCGCCTCGAGCGGCCAGTTCCCGTTCGGGCGCGAGGGTTGTAGCCACAAAGGCGCGCCTTGTAGCGGCCGGTCGCGGTCTGGCTCACCTTGGCTGTTTCGTGGGGTGTGACACTGTCCGCAAACCGCGACGCCCTCCACAATATACTTGCCACGCGCGATCCGGGTTTCGTCACTCCCTCGGGCCTTGCCGTCCTTCTGCCCCCACGCGCAGGTACCAGCCAAAACCAGTGATACTGCCAGCACTCCCGCGGCCACTAAAATCTTCAAGGTAAGCCTCGCTATTACTATCCGCGCCGCTCGCAACGGACACACAACGCAATGTTTTAAGATTAAGAGTGATTGCAGCCAGAAGAATCGGGCAGGCAAGGTAAACCAAGTTCAGAGATCCTGTACGTTTTCCTGAAAGACTCGGGTGCGAATTTCCGTGAATATTAAGGATCTGACCTCGCTCACTGTTAAGAAATAAGGACCGGGTGGCGCTTTTTTACTAATGTGAGAGTTGGTTGCGAAGGGCTATTCTTGCAATACGCGCGAATATCGAGTCACCACCCCGCTCGATGTTTGTCGGTCACGACCTTTCGCTTCATAAGCCGGGCACAAGATCACTATGAAGAAGCTTAAATTCCTCCTGTCTCTGACCACGAACGACAATGACTACCAGATCGAGCAGGCGGCTACTGCCGAAGAGGCGGCTCGTAGACTGGGGGCCCAGCTTCAGATCGTTTATGCGGACAATGACGCCATCAATCAAAGCCAGCAACTGCTCAAGGTGATTCAGTCCGCGTCCGAGGAAAAGCCGGATGCGATCGTCTTTGAGCCGGCTGGCTCTACGGGTCTGCCGCAAGTCGCCAAAGCGGCGGCTGGCGCCGGGATCGGCTGGGTCATCCTGAACCGGGAAGCCGACTATCTCGGCCAACTGCGTGCGGCTCACAAAGTTCCCGTGTTCTGCATCACCTCCGATCACAAAGAAATCGGACGGGTGCAGGGAAGCCAAATAGCAGCCCTGGTGCCACGCGGCGGATCGATCTTGTACATCCAGGGACCTTCCGGCAGCGATGCTGCGCAGCAGCGCACCGATGGCATGCAGCAGAGGAAGCCGGAGAATGTGCAGGTACGCATGGTTCGGGCACATTGGACAGAACTCAGTGCTTACCAGGCAGTCAGCTCGTGGCTTCGCTTATCGACTTCGCGCACCTTGACGATGGACGCCATCATTGCGCAAGACGACTCCATGGCCATGGGCGCGAGAAAGGCTTTCCAGGAGATCACTGATTTGGAGCAGCGAGACCGCTGGCTGGCGCTCCCATTTACCGGTTGCGATGGAATGCCAAAAACCGGACAGGCCTGGGTGCGTAGTGGAGCCCTGGCCGCAACCGTTATCGTGCCAGCAAATGCGGGACTGGCTCTGGAAATGCTCGCCCGGGCCTTGGAGGATCGAGTCATGCCGCCGGAGCGTACTTTCACCGATGTGCGCTCATTTCCAGCGATCGAGGATCTAGGCAGGCGCGGCAAACATTTCGCGTAGAGCGCAGCGTTCCCCGCTGCGCACCGCCTTTCGCAAGTTTGCGCCTACAGCCGCACGACAGGATCCCGTCCGGTCCAAGTGGACCGCTCGGGTCCACGCCAAGAGGCAAGCCACTTCGCCATTTCGGGGCCACGGAAGTCTGGCCGATGACCTTGGCGTCCTTGCGGTTGACACTCCCAGGGGCCGGGTGTACAGTCCGCTCCGTAAAAACCACGGGAACCCACGTCGCACCAATCAGAACGACTTCCCTTCCCAGGGAAAGGAGGAGTGCACATGGCAAAACTTCTTGCCATTGGACTCGCGGTGGCGTGTGTATGTTCTACCCTCGCTTCCGCACAAGACAAATCGAGCGACCAACCAGCAAAGTACGTCTGGTACAGCGTTGAAAAGGTGAACAGCGGCAAATTCCCCGTCTACATGAAGACGGCCACGCAGTTCCGCGAAGCCGTCAGCAGCACTGCGCCGGACGTCTATTGGATCGCCGGCTCGCCCATCACGGGCGACTCCGATCGCATCACCTACGTCACCTTCCACGACAGCCTGGCATCCATCGAGAAGATGATGAAAGCCATGGACAAAGTCGGCGACACACTTATGAAGAACGCCAGCTGGTCCTCGCAAGAAAGCGAATCCAGTGGCGGCTCGCATAATGTGTTGGCCGAGTACAACAAGGAGATGTCGTATCGCCCCGAAATGGTGCCGCTCTCCCACACTACCTGGTGGTCGGCAGAACTGTTGGGCCTAAAGCCCGGATGCGACGATGATCTGAAAAACCTCGCCCAGCAGGTCATCGAGATGCACAAAAAAGCGGGCGACAACGACCACTGGATGGCCTACGACATTCGTGGGGGTGTGCCCGAGCCCGCAATCTTGTTCGTCACCACCATGAAGTCGTTAGCCGACGACGACCAGGAACCGCCGGCTGCCTCCAAGGAGATCTTCGAAAGCCCACTCGCCAAGCAAGCATTCACCAAGTTCAACCGCGAATGTGTTTCGTACGTCGAGAACACATATTCGCGGGTCGAGCCCAGTTTGAGCCGTCCACCCCAATCCCTGGTCGCCGCTAACCCGGACTTCTGGACGGTGAAAGAGGAAGCTCCCACAGTCGCAACCAAAGGAAAGACCAAGAAAGGCACGGTGCAACCCGCTGCCCTGAAAGAAACCGAGAAGAAGTAGTTAGCAGTGCCCCGTCCAAGCGCCGCTTGGGCGGGGTTTGCCCTTCTATTGGACGGGCCGGCACACCACCACCTGCTTCGGATCCCCACTCCCAAACGCCTTCCTCTCGAAATCTCCAAACTTCTGAGCGATCTCAAAACCCAGCGACCGTACCAGCAGGTCCAACTCCTGGGGGAAGAAGCTGCGCAAGTGCAACTCCTCCTCGCGCACTTCGACCTCTTCGCCATTCGCGCCACGCCGCACGAAATAACACTGGATATGGCTCACTTGTGTCGCGTCGTCGTAGGCGCTGCTGTGCTCGAAAGCCATCGTGCCCTTGCCGTCGGGATCCTGATACTCACGCTCCAGTCGTCGTTCCCCCGCAGCACGAGCCAGAATCTCCAGCTTCGGATTGAACACATCGAACACAAACCGGCCGCCCTCGGCCAGGTGCTTGCGCACGTTGGCAAACAGCGCCGCGAGGGATGCGTAGTCGTGCAGATGCTGCATCGAGTTGAACGCCATGAAGATCAACCCGAACTTCCGTCTCAGGTCGAACGACCGGCAATCGCCCTCGACGAACTCGATCCCCACGCCCGCCGCCTTTGCCTTAGTGCGCGCATGGGCGAGCATCGAAGGCGACAAGATCCAGTCCGACAATCTCCACGCCACTCTGCGCGATAGGAATTGTCAACCGTCCAGTTCCGCACGCGAGCTCGAGCACGAGGCCACCTGCCCTCTGCGCCTCTTCTACATAAAAAGGAATATCAGCGACCAGGAAGCTGTTAAGCGCGTCATAGTGCCGTGCATCGCGATAAAGAGGGATCGATTCGTTCCGTTTCATATTTCATTTCCTCGACTTCGTGGTGCTGTCGCTGGATCAGCGGCCGAGAGCGAGCCCTCCCGGGTGTCGGACACGGCAAGGCGTCCCCAGATCAGCTTTCTCCATACGCCGGCCTGCGCGTCGTCACGCGGCTTCGCGTGGCAGAGGAACAGGACATCGCGCAGCTTGACGGGTCCGCCGCGGTCACACTTCGCAAGCTGATGCTCGTCGAATTTCGGAAACGCGGCAGCGAGCCCCTTCTTTACCTGGCCCGAGAGCGGCACACGCCCGTCCTTCCAGTAGATGGCGACGAACTCGCACAGATCATCCGCACGCTGGATGACGCGCTCAAGCGTCTCGGCGACCAGACCGCGATGGGTCTTGTGCCGAGCCATCTCGCGCACCAGAAGCAACGGAGCATGACGAAGATTCATCTGCTCACGAGCCTCGACCGCCAGCGCGGCCACTCGGTCCGCCTCGACCTTGGGCACCAGTTCCGCGATGCGGCCGACGATCTCGACACCTTCCTCATAGAACTGATTCTCCCAAATCACGCAGGCGAGAACCGAGCGGCGCAGTTGCAGCTCATTCGAGATGTGCAGGGCAGGAGCGCCCTCGTGAGTGCATAGTCCACGAGCATTAAGTAGATTGAGTCGAGCCATTTTAGTCTCCAGTCTTCAGTCGTCAGTCTTCAGCAACGGCTGATAGTCGTAAGTCGTTGGCAGCCTTCGCCGGGGTATATGTGACAGCACTGGCAGTTTGACTGCCCCGACGGCCACGAAGTTCACAGACATTTCGGCGGCCGAGGTTGCCGTCTCCTGCGTCACCGGCGAAATCGTTTTAGTGCGCCCAGCCTTGCCGGTCCATTCCAGTTGAATGAACCGGCGGCGCTCGGAAGAGCCTCCCCGCAGACGAAGCAGCCCGCGATGCGGTTCGGAGGCACTCCCGAAGTCGAGAATCAGTGTTGAACGATCGCCGCTTCCGTAGCTACCTCTGCGTCCACGACCTCGTGCGCGAAGCCAATCGACACCAGGCGAGGAGCAGCATTGCGATCGCGATTGTCGGTGCAATACGACACATCAAGCAGAGCCGGGCGAGCCGATCGTCACCCTCCTTTCTTCGCGATTGCCCAACTTACTACGCTGCAGTTACCGGCACCGAGATCTCAGCTTCGAATTCAAAGCTGACCTGCTCCGGGTCATGGCTTCGAGACTCGAGAGCCAACAACAATCCCTGGAACTCCGCCATCGTTTTCACTTCCGCATGGCTATCGACGAACAACTGCGCTTCGACCATCGATGCCGCCGGAAAGAATCTGCGATAGAGCTGCACTTTCTGCTCCTCGGTCGCGGGACCAAGGTACAGCCGGTAATCGATTCGCCCCGGCCGCAGCAGCGCGGGATCTAGCGCCTCGATCCGGTTGCTGGTCATGATGAACAACACGTTGTCGGGGGCGCTGAACCCATCTAATGCGTTCAGTAAGCCCGAAAGTGTGACTCCATTGCGATCCTCTTTCGCGGCCGGCGTTTTAGATTCGGCCTCGCGGACGGGCTCTTCCAACTTCGGGCGCGCGTCTCCGCTCCTCATGCAGTCAATGTCCTCAAACAAGATCACCGAGTTCTGAGAAACGTCGTTCATGGCAACTACCAGCGACCGATCATTGAAGTGCGCCAGATTGATCGTGTAAACCGACATGCCGAACTTCTCCGCCACTGCCGACACCAGAGAGGTCTTGCCAGTCCCAGGCGGCCCATAGAACAGATATCCGCGGTGATATGGAACACCGAGGTTGCGGTAGCGCTGTTTCGTACTCTTGAACTTCTTGATGTCCTCCACCAGACGCTCCTTCTCTCCCGGCTTCAAAACCACCGACTCCAGTAAGCGTGGGACATAGGCGTCAACGTAGCTCCACCCGTCGTTGTACATGTAGAGATACGACCGGACTGCGTTGTTTCTGCGATGGCACGCGACGATGTCGTTAACGAATTCCCACGCCACGCTCTGCTGTCGGCCGAGCGTACGGAAGACCAGCAGTTCCCGACGCTGAGGACGGCCGCTGTGGGTCTCCTCGTTGCGATAGAACGCCGCGCGAAACGGACGGCCTGAACGCCAGAACCAGTGATAACCCGGCGCGGGAATCAATGCGAGTTTCTCGCCTCGCAGCGTTGTATCGACATCGAGGCGGCGAATACGCTTCAGAAATTGCTGATCGAGAAACCACTCCTTCACCCAACGAAATGCGGCATCCTCATCCTTGATGGTGATGCTCATGGTGACCTGTTCCTCGAACCACTCCCAGATCTTCACGGGCACAGCGCGCAAGTACACGCTGATGCCCCCGATAATCATCAGAAGCAGGCCGCCCGATGCAAATTGATTCTGGCCGGCCAGGACGCGTTTTAACAGTTCCAACATCTTGCTTTTCTTTTCTAACCGGCCTATGCCGGGGTTAACTGAAGGCCTGCTTTGACACGACCCCCAGGCAGACACACTTCCGGGTGTGCGGCGACTCTGCTTTTGCATCATCGCCGTATTTTCGTTTACGCAGGCAAGGGCGCCCGCGCTACATACTCATTTGTCGGCCAGGGAACAGGAGGTCACGGAGATGCCCGCGGGCTGAGGGTTCGCACCTCGAAACGCCCTGCTTTCGGGCAGCCGCAGCGTATCCGTGGCCAATCACCACTGGCCCTGTGAAGTTAGGGCTGGGGGAATCTGCGGCAGCGGTATTGTCGAGTTCCTGTCGAGGAAACCGCGGCCTGAACCACCAGCATGCTTTGTGTTACTTGGGTTGCTTGTGAGAGAAGTTAGTAACTTACGTTACAAAACGACGCCCAAATGCAACCCAAGCCGTCTAGCGGCCGGCATTGCTTAATTGCGAGATGTGTTTTGGTTCGCAGCAATGGGCATCCTTTCGTAAAGATGATTAAAGATGCCATGACTTTGAAATCTTCGCAAGCGGAAAGATAGAAATTGTTGTAAAGAATTTCGAGAATTTTGCTTGAAGAAAAAGACTTTTACTAACTCGTGGGGCCGCCTTCGCCTGAAGAGTGCCGTATGGAAAATTCTCCAGCTCGGCCCGATGGGGAGACTGCGGGCACCGACACGGTTTGGCTTTCTCCTGACAACACATATCGCGATCGTCCCGCTCGCGGTTGAAAAATTTGAGCGACCCCTGTCGATTTCTTGCGCTTCCATTCGATGTAACGGTAGAGCCGGCAAAACGGCCTATGGAGGCGGAAATGAAGACGCGCAACCCACGCTGCAAAACCTTCCGGTCAATCGCTGGACTGGCGCTGGCCGGCGCGGGACTCTTTTTGCTCTTCGGACGCGTCATGGGCGCGGCGGATCGCTTGAGCCGCACCCTGGATCAGACCGCCTCTGCCAGGATGGAAGTTGTGTCGTGGATCATGATTGCAGCATCGCTCGACATGCATCGCCTGGAGCACGCCCTGCTCACCTTGCTGTGGCCGCTGCTTTCTGGTCTGTTGGGGACTGTATTATTATGGAGCGCCTCCCGGCAGAACACTCGTGGTGACGACGGCGGACCTTGCGTGTGGTGGGCTTAAGAGTGCGCGAGCATTCGTTTCTCAAAACCGACGTAGAACAGAGATGGCGAGCAACTCGGAGGCTCCCGACGGTTCTCACGCGACTTGCTTGTTCGTGCCCGCCCGGGGCTCGACATGAGGACCTCGCAGACGGGTCTGCACCAGGAAGGCATAGTGCACCCAGGAGATGGCGGTAAAGATAAACGTTGCCCACAGAAGAACCGTGCGCGTGATCCAAACTGCGGGAGCGTGGTAGATCTCGAACAACATGACGAAGAAGACTGCGGCAATCTGGGCGCAGGTGTTCGCCTTGCCGAAGATGCTCGGGCTGAAGTTGCGCAAGCCGGCGATCGTGTAAAGCACCGCGCTGGTCACCAGGATGGCGATATCCCGGCCAAACACCAGCACCGTGTACTTCCACGGAATTTTATGCAGGATGGAGAGCACCAGGAACAAGGTGCTGAGCAGAAGTTTGTCGGCGATGGGGTCCAGATATTGGCCGAGCAGAGTCTGCTGGTGCAGTCGGCGAGCAAGCAGGCCATCCAACCCATCGCTAATGCCGGCCAGCACGAACAGGATCAAAGCCGTCGTGTAATGTTCGTCTACCAGGTTAATCACAATGAACGGCAGGAACAGCATGCGCAACAGCGTAAGCTGGTTGGGAGCAGTGAAGAGCTGCGAGAGTTTCATCCCCGCTCCTTCGCGGACGGAACTGGATCGGACCCGGAGCGTAGCAGCGTAACCGGATCCAAGCCGGTCTTCGCAGTGAAGCGTTGCGAGAGCGAAGGGATATTGCCGTCGGGCAGATCAAGTTCCATGCGTTCAACCCGGTGCATGGGAAAGAAAACCACGCCCAGGGTAAACGGTTCGCCGTCTCTGACGAGCGCGACGAGGTCTTCGAACGATGGCAGTTCGATACCGCGCAGGCTCAGGCCCTCCGGGCTGAGGGACAGGATCGCTCCCCAGAACTTTTCCCTGGGATTGGCCAGGGTGGTCACCACCATAGTCCCGGGCTGAAACGGATTGGAGGCGCCAGGGTTCTCCATGAAGCGATTGTCGCCGTGGTTGGGGTGGAATGCAACCCGGGGCGTCAGTTGCCTGTTCTCGGCTGTCTGGCACCTGGGGCCAGCGTCGGATTGCTCCACCAAATCCTCGCCGCTGATTTCCAGATGGCGGCCATTACGGTCGTGGTAGTAGGGGCAATCGTTCTGATATTTTCAGCGTTCCACAAGTGTCTTGCAGGCCTGCCGGACTGGGTCCCGGAAGGCCTTCTTTAATCGCTGAAAGCTGCGCTGGGCGGCCCTTTGCCTGAACCGGGCATTTCATTCATCTCCCGCCTGGCGTAAAATCCTCGGGACCATTTGGGGGGGGATCTGTGAACCGCTTTTTTCGTTCTAATCAACCATCGCTTACACAATTAGGACCGCTAGAGCAGCGTTTGTTGGGTGAAGTTTGGGCGCGCAAAAACGCCACGGTGCGCGAGCTGATCGATCATGGCCAGCTGGAAATTGCTTATACGACTGTAATGACCACGCTCGATCGCCTATACAAGAAAGGGCTCCTGAGTCGCATCGAGGAAAATCGCGCATTCCGCTACTTTCCTCTGGTCACCAAGGAGGAATTGCAGAGACAGGCGGCTGGACAGGTAATCCAGCACCTGCTTGCCTCTGGCCCCGCATCCTTGCCCTTGTCCTACCTGGTTGAAGCCGTCACCGATCACGACCAGCAATTACTGGATGAACTGCAACAACTGATCGAAAACAAGCGCCGAGAGTTGCGCGAGCAGGAGAAAGATTGATGTTTGTGCTGCGCTGTCTGGGCGTGTCCCTCTGCTGCTTTCTTCTTTTATATATCGCTCTCTCGCTGTCCGTGATGCGCGGTTGGCGTATGGTGAGACGCGCCAGCAGCGGAGTGTCGGCGCAAGCGCTTTCGAACGTGCTGTTGACCCTAAGAATCCTTCCTTTCGCAGTCGCGCTGCTGGTCACACTGATTTTCGTCATACCCTCATTTTTGCTGCTCGAGCCGCGGGTGGTGGCTGAGCCTGTCGGCGAAATTCCCCTGACGCTTGGGGTGGCGTGTCTATTGCTGCTGGTCGCGGGCGCAGTCAACGCGCTGGGTGCGCAAAGAAAGACCTCGCGCGCGGTAAGCGCCTGGTTGCAGAATGCGACGACCGAGCCTCATTGTTATCCGGTTCCCGTGTTCCGTATTCGTCCCCCGGCGCCCGCATTGGCCGTGGCGGGTGGCTTGTCGCCGCGAGTATTCATATCGGATGCCGCTGCCCGCCTCTTAGACCCACCCGAAATGGAGACCGCACTTAAACACGAAATCGCGCACGTCCGCCGCCGCGACAATCTGAAAAAACTTCTCTTCCGTATTTTTGCATTGCCGGGAATGTCCGCACTGGAAACGGCATGGTCGGAGGCGGCTGAAATGAGCGCCGACGATGCTGCGGTATCGAATTCGCGAGAGGCCCTGGACCTGGCATCCGCGCTTATCAAGCTGTCACGCTTTGCGCCTACCCATCCGGATGCCGTTCTCGCCAGTGGTCTTGCACAGCCCGCCGGTTCGGTTTTGAATGCCAGAATCGCACGTCTCATGGCGTGGAATGAAACTCGCCCTTCCAGGCCGACACGCTCGTTCCTCACCCTTGGGCTTCTTGCTTTTCTGGGCGCCACCTTGTCCGTGATGGTCACTTATGGCGTCGCTCTGACTGATACGCATAAAGTGACAGAATGGCTGGTGCGTTAACGGACGTAGTGCCAACATCCGATTTCCACGGTCAATTTCTGAATATTTCCGCATTCCCCTCCCCGCACAGCTCCTAAGTTGCTGATATGGCGCTGGCTTACTCTGAATCCCAAATACCTGATGCCAAAAGGTCGAGTCCCAAAATGCAACACTTTTGTCATCTTGTCCCAACCCGGGACAAAGCCGCAAACTCTAACAATTGACGGGGTTTGCGGCCGAGATTCCAGCCTTTAGCTGCTCGGTCGGCGAAACTTTCGGGATTAGGACGAGTTTTAAGTCTTATGGGCGGTCGTCGCTACATTGCGGTGCTTTGCCTGCTGTTCGCGATGAGCAGCCTGCGTGCCCACGCGGGTGCGACTCTTCTGCTCGAGGAACCGTACAGCCATGACGGAACGTTTGCGGGAACCGGGCACGTCGCGGTTTATCTGGATCGCGTGTGCGCCGACTCGCCGTTTGTTTTGCGTCGTTGCTCTCTGGGCGAGCAGGGCGTCGTCCTGAGCCGGTATCACGGCATCGCCGGCCATGACTGGTACGCCATTCCCTTGCTGCCGTACTTATACGCGGTGGAATCGCCGGAGCAGGTGCCGCTGTTTGCCGATCCGAAACTGGCGGCATTCCTGCGGGATCAGTACCGTCGAAAACACCTCGCCGAAATTATTCCGGACGCTGCCCACGGAGAGACGCCCGAGGGACCATGGGTCCAGCTGGTGGGATCGTCTTACGACCGTACCAGTTATGCGTTCCAGATCGAAACCAGTCCGGAGAAAGACGACGAACTGATCCGGCGATTCAACGCCGGGCCAAACGAGGGGCTCTACAAGCTGCTCTCGCAAAACTGCGCGGACTTCGTAAAGGGGATCATCAACTTTTACTATCCAGGAGCATTACATCGCAGCGTCATTGCAGATCTGGGCGTGACCACCCCCAAGCAGCTCGCCAAGTGCCTGGCGCGGTACAGCAGGCGCCATCCCCGGTTGGAATCGAAAAGCTATGTGATTCCGCAGGTGCCGGGGATGATCAAGCGCAGCAAGCCCGTAAAAGGAGTCGTTGAATCGGCCTTCAAGGCCAAGAAGTACATGGGTCCTCTTCTGTTCTGGCATCCGGCGATTGTGGGGTGTTTCGCGGCGGCTTACTTCACAGGGTCGCCCGGCTTCGATCCTGCCCGTCATGCGTTGGTGTTCGATCCGCGGCGTGATCTTGAACCGCCCATGAGTGCGCAGCAACGGCGCGAGTATCTCAATCGCATCGAACTGATGGCGCGCAGCGTCTCCGAATCGTCGATTCAGGAAGCGCATTGGCCCCGGCTTGAGGCCGGCTCGAAACCGGAGCTCGACGAATCCGGTCAACCCGTGTTCAACGTCAAGCTGGGCGACGGCACGGTGAAGGTGGGCTTGACGCATGAGAATATTTTGAGCGCGTCGGAATCGACGGAGATCGCGCAACAGATTCTGTTGGTGCGCCTGCGGGAAGAACTGCGGCGTAGCGCACCGAAGGCGGCGCAGAGCGATGTGCATCGGGACTTAACCCTGCTGGAGGAATTGCAGCGCAGTCGGGCAGCGTTGGAATCTCCAGCGGCCGGCACGTTCTAGGAGCGTCTGCGCAAATTCTCCGCTTACAGCATCTGTCCTCCCGACCGGAGCGAAGCGGAGTGGAGAGACCTTGTTTTCAACGGCCCTCTTTTCACTGAGGCTTTCTTAATGCCGCTCATTGAAAAGCAAACGCCCCGGCGCATAACCGGGGCACTGCATTTCCCGCCGTCTTTCTAGAACAGATTCCAGAGGAACTGGTTGTACACCTCGTGGTGGTATTGGACCTCGGGTGCTTTAACGAACGTACCGAGGGCGCGCGGGCAGCGATCGGCAGCGGCTTGCTTGAGATCGACATACCGGCTTTTTACATCCTCCCCCAGAAGCTGAGAAGTCCATTTCGCTTTGCGGAAATTTTCCATTGCGTCATAGATGTTGTCGGGCAGGTAGCGCTCGGCCTGGCGAAGATTCTTGATCTTCGAGGTCTCGCCTTCGATGCCCGTCTTGAAGACGGCATACATCACCATATAAGGGCTGGCGTCGGGGCTGACGGAACGCACTTCCACGCGCATGCTCTTGTCGTTGCCGATGGGGATACGAACCATGGAGCCGCGATCGGTGGGCGAAGCCTTGATCTGATTGGGCGCTTCGAAGTGCGGATCGAGTCGGCGATAGGCGTTCACGCTGGCGTTCAAGAGCAGGCAGATGTCGTTGCCATGAGTGAGGATTCGATCGGTAAACGCCCAGCCGAGCTTACTGAGCTTCTCTTCGCCCTTGGCATCCCAGAAAAGATTCTTGCCATTTTTGCTGATGGAGACGTTGGTGTGCATGCCGCTGCCGTTCACGCCAACCACGGGCTTGGGCAAAAATGAGGCGGTCAGGCCCATGCGGGTGGCGATTTCGCGGCACACGAGTTTATAGAGTTGGATCTGGTCAGCAGCGGCCACAACTTCGCCATAGCCATAGTTGATTTCGAACTGGGAAGGTGCGACTTCGGGATGGTCCTTCTCGTTCTGGAAGCCCATGGCGCGCTGCACTTCGGCGGTGGTGTCGATGAACGTGCGCAGAAGATCGCCAGGCAGCGAGTGGTAGTAGCCGCCGGTGTTGACATACTCGAACTTGCCGGTCTCGTGGTAGTGGCGCTCAGCGTCGGCCCCCTTGAACAGGAAGCCTTCGATCTCATTGGCGGCGTTCAGCGTGTAGCCTTCTTTGTCGTACAGCCTGGTCGCGAAACTCTTGAGCATGCCCCTGATGTCGCCGGTGTAAGGGGTGCCGTTTTTGTCGATGACTTCCCCGAAGACCAGGACCTTGCCGCCGCCGAAGAAGTCGGCGGGTGCCCAGTAGAAAGCAGACCAGTCGATTCCGAGGCGAAGGTCGCTTTCGCGCTGGGCAGTGAAGCCGCGGATGGAAGACCCGTCGAAAGTAAGATTGTCGAAGCTCTTGATCAGGAACTTCTTGTCATAGTCGAGCATGTGCAACCGGCCTTCGAGGTCGCTGAAGAGCACGGTCACGGCCTTGATGCGCTTCTCGTCGGTCAGATACTTCAGGCGGTCTTCCTGGACTTTGTGGGCCGCAACCCGATTCTTGCGTTGTTCCTTGGCCTTCAGATTGAGCTCTTCCAGTTGGTCATACGAAAGAGCCAAAAAATTACGAAGTTCAGTCGACATGCGTCTCCTTGAAATGGCGGTAGTCAGTAGAAACCAAGAATTTTCCGGGACCAGATGCTGACGAATCAGGTTACCGTGAGGGCTCGCAACGGGGCCAATAAAAAGAGGTTATCGGGGAGATCAAAGAGATTTATTGAACAGAAATTCGTGCAATTTCGTGGCGGTTCGATTGTAGGCTCAAGCCCCCAGGTCACGGGTGGAGGGGCGGCGGCCCCCCCGAGCATCTTCTTAACGGAACTTCCTGCCCGACCTCGTCGTATCTCCATGCAGAGCGGCCCCGGAAGATGGCCGCCGCCGGAATTGAAGGAGCCTTTTATGGGAGACATTACTGGACTGGCTGCGGTAGTCATGCTGTTCTCGATCCCCATCGTGGGTATCGCCGTTTACGGTTACTATCGCGTTTCAAAACTGCGCACTGAAGAGCGCCTGGCGGCACTGGCTCGCGGTGTCAACGTCCCGATGGAACCGGAACTTTCGCAGGCGGCGCGTTCGCGTCGGGCAGGAATTCTGCTGGTCTCAGGGGCCATGGGCTACGTGATCACATTCGCGCTGATCGCGCGGGTCGAGCCCGATGCCTGGGTGGCTGCTTCGCTCGGCGCCATCCCCTTCATGCTCGGACTAGGCTTCTTCCTCGACTCAAGCCTGGTGCGAAGAGATCTGAAAGCGGCGGCGTAAGCGGTGACCGGAAATGGCGCCCCGGGTTCGGGCCCGCTTTCTGGGCGCTAACCTGGGTGAATGGCTGCGATTATGATTTCGAGGCAGCCGTGCCCTTCGGTTGAAGAAGATACTGGCAGCTTTCTTTCTATTTGCCGTACCGCTGCATATCCGCAATGGGCCTGCATTTCCGCAATCTGGTCGTGCTTTCGAATATCTCCCTCCGCATACACCAACTCATACTCACTCAGGGCCCCGGGACCGTACCGGCAGGTGGGGCTTAGCGACGACGAACATTGCCCGGGCTTAACACTACCCTTACTCAGGAGGGACTCTCCCGTTGTTTCCGCTACTCTTGCCGACCTCTTGTCCATTGCCGCTGCCATACAGCGCCGCCGTGACATGCGCGTTTGTCCTGATGCGGGCCATCTGTTCATAGATGTATTGACGCAAGTCCGCTACATCGAGAATACGGCTCCCATTGTTTAGGCGCGCATAAGTCAGGTCTTCTCTCAGGCTTCCGAGGACGGATAGCGCAATTTGTCTCTCGTTTATGTCCATTGCTAACTCCACCGCGAACAACAATACGACGGACCAGAAGATTACCCAAGGCGTGTATCTAACTCTGTTCAATTTTGACCACTCTTACAACTTAATCCACGGAGCCTATGGACAAGCGAAGTCAGCAATTCTGGCCAGACAGAAGGTCCCCAGGTTCGTTTACAGTGCGCCAGTATAGCCGCTGGTGGGCATGGGAGCTGTTCGTCAGTAAAGCCCAGTACCGCCCCTGGAGCGAGTCTCGAAAGCATAAGTGCCGGTGGGGTATCTACGATGCGAGGCAGTAGGCATTCACGAGCGAGGGCAACTTGACCGCAAACAACTGTGATGATCCAATGCGCATGTTCCGGTCAAAGAGATGTATGAGAGGACTGTGGGAGCATGATAGTGATTAATGCCATATCCGCCATGAGGTCAGGACGTGGTTAACAGGTGGGCAGATAGTGCATCGGTCACCTCGTGTGATCTGGGATGATTAGGTACTCTCTTAGTCGCCTCATCCCATCGACAGCGTTCCTCGTATCGTTCGCAGTGTTGCCCCGTGGATTCATTGTGACTGCGCATACCAGCCGATGGTCTTCCAGGTCGCTCTTGGCGCGTTCCATATCGACGTTCTTGCTGGCCGCAAGGTCTGAGCTGACCAGATAACATGGAGCGGACAAGGCCTCGATGTACTTGCTCCGCCTGGCATCGAAAGCTCGTTGCAGATTCTCGCAGACTGAACAACCCATGGCACTCCTCCAGCTTTTCAACGGACACTGACCGAAAGAATCAGTTTTCCTTCCTATTGCCCCTGTTTGAAGATCTCCTGCTCGGCGCGAAGCCAGTCTTGTTCAGCTCGGCCATTTTCACGGCCACGGTTTTCGTACAACTGATACGCTAGTTCCTTGATTTGATCGTGCGAGGGCGCCGGGCTCTGTATCGCTGTTTTCGCTGGGAGAGGGTTTTTGGATTTGTCGAGAATGAGTTTCGGTTGTTTTTGCAGAGTGGGCTGAATCATGTTTGTCTCCGTAATTCGGGGGGTAAGGAGAACATACTTCAGATGGGCTGACTTACCTCAGGAGATCTGAAAAGGAGAGGACTTGCTTACCTACCATTCACCGTACGCTGAAAGGTCAGTCGCGTCAACCGCGGGATGCCGCCGTCCACAACATACCTAGGTGATACTGATCATGATGCCACCCTAGGTCCCCGACCTCCCTGCTACCCCTCTTATGCTCGAATTCGGTGCCATGCCTTGCGGAACAGCAGTTGCAGAAAGGCTTATGGAGAGACGAGCCGGAAATCGCCCGACTGAGGACGGCATCGAACATCGCCGAAATACTTAATTGCAGTGGCGACCCCGGAGGGAGTCGAACCCCCAACCCTCAGATCCGAAGTCTGATGCTCTATCCAGTTGAGCTACGGGGCCGCGCTAGAAAACTCTATCATTTTTCAGAGGCTGCGGAATTCTCGATGCACATCAAAATCGCCGTGGCACAAACCGCCACAGCTGCACAGGCGGGGCGCCTGTGCCTACTTGGTTCGTGCCGGTCGTCGCCAATACTTTCTTTGACACTGGCTACTTTCGGACTAAACGTGGTGGGATCCGCGAATTTCTGGCGGGACGCTGAGGTCCATGAAGCGATCGTCCCGCGCCTCCTCGCGCACCGAACTGAGCGCGACGTTGACCTCACTCAGGTAATAGCACGCGGCGGCGAACAGGCAGATCATCGCCACCACGAACACCACCACCGCCATCAGCGCGGCCTGTGCCCAGTAGAGCCCAAGGCCCAGAAGCAGGCAGGCAGCAATGGTGGCGGCCAGAGAGATCAGGGCCAGCAGAAAGCATCGCCGAATCAGTTCGGCGCGGCGCTCGATCGACTGAATCTGTGCGGTGTAGGCGTCCGCTTCCTGAACGCGGCCATTCTTCGCGGCATCGTGCTTGGCATGTACGTACTGGCGCAAACGGCTGACGATTCCCATCAGCCGCACATTGATGGACAGTATGAGCAGCGCGGTCGCGGAGACGAACAGGGCTGGGGCCAGGAATGCCTGAAACAGTCGGCTGATGTCATTCACGGCTTATGCCATCCTGTGAAGTGCTGAGCCGTCGATTGCAGCCGGATCGCTGCTGTCTGGGAATGTAACACTTTACCGGCAAGAATATGTGACATGAGGCGGGCTCGCGCGTCCAACGCACGGGCCGCGAGCCGATATAGCCTGTGGACCGCAATCTGTTTCGGGCTCCCGGTTATCACAATTGAGACTTTTCCTCACCTGTATTGGCAGATTTACGCGGGTCTTGTGTGGCGTCCACGTACTCGGTCGAGGATGGACCGAAACCCGTGATCTGAACCACGACGGGTTCGTCATCAGTCTTTGCGAAGTGATTCCGAGAGGGCGGTTCGGTGTAAAAACTGCCGGGCGGCAGTGACTTCAGCTTCGCCTCGTCAAACCTATCGCCATACCCGATATGCCATGTGCCGGAGATCACCGTCGCAACCCTGTCATCACGATGCGAATGCGCGGCGATGCGTGTGTGCGGGGGCACACGAAGCATGATGGTATAAATGCCTGCGTGCTCTGGATTGCCCTTCAGAACAACCGTCTGAATTCCGCCGGCCCCTGAGCTTCCAGTCCCCGGATTTCCTTGTTGCGGGAACTTATATTCCGCGGGAGTGAAGCGCTTTTCGTCTGCGTCGCCGTCACGGCTTGCCACACTGTGCGCAACTGCTGGACCATCGAGGAATCTACGGATCAGTGCCACGGTGTACTCGGGTTTCTCTTCCATCAGCCAATGTCCTGAACCGGCGACGACCTCCTCCTGCACATTGGTTGCTACATGACGCATGATCACCGCCTGAAGAGGACCGAAGGACTTCTCTCCGCCGACCGCCATCACTGGCATGGTCAGCTTGGTTTTTTCAAAGATCTTATTGTCCTTCGCATCCTGGGAGAAAGCGGTAAACTGCGCGAACCCTGCCCGCATTCCGCCTGCTTGGGCGTAAGTGGCGGCGTAAAAATTCCTGGTGGCCTCGTTCGGTTTACCCGGATCACCGGTAAAGTCATTCCATATTCGGTCAAAGTAGATGCGCTCCCGGCCTGCTACCAGCCGTTCCGCATCCGGTCCATGAAAGTTGAAGTGCCACACCCCGGGATTCTGGAGAATCTCGCTCCAGGGATCAATCCCAGGAATGGGTGCGTCCATAACAACCAGCTTCTCGACCTTGTCGGAGTACATCGCGGCATAGGCGTAGGCGACCATGTTGCCGATGTCATGAGCCACCACAAATGTCTTGTCGTATCCAAGCGAGGTCACGACGGCGCGCATATCCTTGGCCTGCGTCTTCTTGTCGTAACCATCGGCAGGCTTGGAAGATCGCCCGATGCCGCGAAGGTCCGGCACCACGACCGTATGGTCCCTCATGAGATCTGCGGCCAGAGGCGCCCACGAATCGCTATTTTCCGCGTACCCGTGGATGAGAAGCACCACGGGTCCGCTTCCTCCCCAGCGCACAAAAATGTCTGTCCCTGCCGGACTGTGGATCGTCTTTGCCTGAAAGCTAGACGGCAAGGAAGGCTGAGCATGGCTTAGAACTCCTGCGAGGGCGAAAAGCGCTGAGGCGAGGAAACGTCGAATCATAGTGTCTCCGTTCGCTAATAATCAGTTCCATATCGGGGTGATCGACGGGCAAGTCCGTGCGGCAATACGGATTGTAGACTGCGCTGTCGCTCGGGGTGAAGCAGGCAGGAATTTTGGCAGTTTTCTAAATGGTAGGCCCGAATGGACTCGAACCATCGACCTCTTCCGTGTCAAGGAAGCGCTCTAACCAGACTGAGCTACGGGCCTACATGTGTTTCCAGACAGTGGCAGCAATCGACGTTTGCCGGCGTGGCTGGCTTTTTGAGCCAGCACGATTTTATCACGCAGGCTCCCGCGTGCCGGCAAGGCTGCCTTACTCGTCCCTCAAGCGAATTACGGATTCGGATCTTCCGACTGCGGCGCGGAGCGCAGCTGTTCACGATATTTTTCGACCACCCATCCGCTTTGGTGTTTCACGAATACACCAAAACCAATGAGGAACAGTGCCGCCGCGGTGAAGATGAGACGTTCATGGGCGCGGCGGGGTTCGGGAGGTTGTGTCAGTTGCGGCGCCAGCAGCGCCCCGATCGCCAGCCCGGCGAGCAAGCCGCCGATGTGGGCGGAATTGTCGATGCCGGGCACCACCGCTCCGAAGAAAAGATTGTAGCCCGCGAACGAAAGCAGGCTCTTCATCAAGCCGCGCAACATCTGACCGGGATACGGCAATTTTCCGAGGTAGAGCGCGGTGATCAGCGCGCCCGCCAGTCCGAAGATCGCTCCCGAAGCGCCAGCGCCGATCGCACCAGGATGGATCCACAGACTCGCCAAGCTGCCCGCGATGCCGCAGGCGGTGTAGGTCAGTACATACGTCCACGCGCCGAGTATCCGTTCCGCCAACCGCCCAAGATTCCACAAACACCACATGTTGAGGACGATGTGAAACAATCCAATGTGCACATAATTTGAAGTGAGCACCCGCCAAAGCTGTCCGCCCAAAGACAGAGGGCCGAAATCGGCGCCCCAGCGCAGCAACTGAGATTCATTCGGTCCCATGGGCGAGACGCCGTTCAGCACCATCGCCGCAAATACGAGAACGTTGATCCCCACGATGGCTACTGTGACTGGCGGCCGGTAGGGTTGTGATCGAGGTAGCACGGCCGGCGGCGGTTGAACCGGGATGGGCTGCGGCTGGCCCTTGCCCGCAAAAGCAGCGCGGCATTCCGGGCAGAGGTTGGCGGCCCCGTAAATTGTGTCGGCAATCGGACGTCCGCAGCGCACGCAGTTGGTCATCAAGACTCCAAAGTGGCGAGGTTAGTGTACGAAATCAGAGATGCGGGTGACGAACGATGAACGCCCAGGGGCGGTGACACCAGGTGGAGGATGTCACTCGCTTTGATCAGTCGCCAGCAGCTTCGATCGCCGGCAGTTCCTCAGCGGCCGCCCCCTTCGGGACTTTGGCGCTGGTCACCATGATTACGGAGGCGATGACGATTGCGCTGCCCATCAGGATGTAGCGGTCGATGGCCTCGTGCAATACCAGCCAACCTAAAAACACCGCCACCACGGGATTGACGTAGGCGTAAGTGGAAACCTTGGAACTGGGAGCGTGCCGCAGCAGCCAGATATAAGACGTGTAGCCGATCCAGGACCCGCCTACCACCAGGTACAGCACGGCGCCCACGCCCCGCGCAGTCCACACCACGCGTGAAAAGTCCCGGTTTCCGATGGCAAACACCAGATTCGCAATGCCCGCGAAGACTACCTGCCAGCCCGTCGAACTAACCGGATCGAGATCGGCGGAGTGCCACAACTTGGAAAGCACCGATCCGAGCGCCCAGCTGAAAGAGCCTGCCAGCAGACTCAAGGAGAACCACAACTCACGCCGCCCCAGCGAACCGCTCGACGTCAGCTTTGGCCACAGCAATATCACCATGCCGGCGATGCCGAGAGTCAGTCCGGCCATTCCGCGGCGGGAGATGTGGTGGTCGCCCAACAGCCATGAGTCCAGCACGAGGAACCAGAGTGGCGTGACCGCGATCAGCAAGGCCGACAATCCCGAAGGGACAACCTGCTCCGCGTAAGAAAGAGTGAGGTTGCCGCCCATCAGCAGGAGCGTGCCCACCACGGCCATATGCCAGAGTTGACACGGCGAGTAGGCAACCCGGCGTCCGCGCACGGCGCAGTAGGCCAGCATCAGAATGCCTGCGATCAGGAAGCGCGTGGCACACATCAGGGCGGGCGGGATGTGTTCCACCGCGATGGCGATGCCCAGGTAAGTCGATCCCCAGAAGACATAGACCAGGGCGAAGGCGAGGATCACCATCCAGCGGTTTGAACTTGTCTGGGTCACAGGGAACGAGAAGGCTAAAACATACCAGATGCACAGGAAGCGTCCGGGGACGCGAAGATCGCTGGCGAGGGATCCCGGGGGCCATGGTTCGTGGAAGTAGCCGAAACAGCGGGGTGCCATTTCAAAACCGAAATTCATTTTCTTAAAGCTTATATTTAACCAGGAAGCGCCAGGATGGCCGTTCGGCCCCGAACCGAGCCCAAATCACCACCCCAGCCCCGAAGTGCGCCTGTAAGCGTTCTAAAGGCCAGCCATGGGCATCCTACGAAACGTTGGCTGGGTGTTTTGGAGGAGTCCAGTCGTCAAAAACTGATCTTCTATTAATATCAATAAGCTAAGTTAGTGAAAACCCGGTGCTTCACTTTCCCGGCCTCTGGCAAGCAAATGCGGGACGCACGGCTGCCTGGCGCACAAAGACTTTACCAACGGCCAACGACCGACGACCGAGGATGGCGCTGCAAATGCTCCTTCCCGGCCTTTCCTTTTCCAGCTATAATCGACAGGAAGTGTTGTACTTCCATGAACCTGCAGAATCCTAATTCGCACCTGCCCGCGTGCTGGCTGCAGCAACTGTGCTGCCCGCGCCGCCACTTGGCAGTGTTGCCGTCGCAGGTCCGTCCGAACCTCTTCGGAAGCGACTAGTTCAATCCTCCCTGTGCAAATTTCCTTCGGGCCGTAGTCCGCTTCAAGTGTAACCAGCGGCGGTTCCGAAGGAAGTGGCGCAAGGCGACCAGCCTCGCCAACGACAGCCAACGACCAACGACTGCTTCAGGAGGACTCCGATGACGACCAAGACACTGACCGCCGGTCCCAAGATCAAGACCGCCCTGCCCGGCCCCAATGCCAAGCGCGTGCTGGCGGGCGATGACAAGTACATTTCTCCGTCCTATACGCGTTCCTATCCTCTGGTGGCTAAAAGCGGCCGAGGCGTGGTCGTAACGGACGTGGATGGCAACGAGTTTTTCGACTTCTCGGCGGGCATCGCCGTAACGTCCACCGGGCATTGCCATCCCGAAGTCGTCGCCGCCATTCAGAAACAGGCGGGCGAACTGATTCACATGTCAGGCACCGACTTTTATTACGAGAGCATGGTGACGCTCGCCGAGCGGCTGTCACAGATCGCTCCCATGCCGGGGCCGCACAAAATCTACTACGGCAACTCGGGCGCCGAGGCAGTTGAAGCAGCGCTCAAATTGGCGCGCTACCACACCAAGCGGCAGAACGTAATCGCATTCTTTGGCGCATTCCACGGACGTACCATGGGCGCCTTGTCGCTGACCGCGTCCAAGCCGCAACAGAAGCGGCGATTCGCTCCCCTGGTTCCGGGCGTCACGCACGTTCGTTATCCCGACGTCTACCGCGGATGCACGGGGGGCGTGCAGGATGCGGAAGCGTTCGCCATCGGCTGTGCGCGTTTCATCGAAGACAAGCTGTTCAAGACCACGCTGCCTCCCGAGGAAGTCGCAGCTATCTTTGTCGAGCCGGTGCAGGGAGAAGGCGGGTACGTGGTCGCGCCCACGCCCTTCATGCAGGAACTGCGGCGCATCTGCGACAAACATGGAATCCTGCTGGTAGTCGACGAAGTGCAAAGCGGGATCGGCCGCACCGGCAAGTGGTTCGCGGTCGAGCACACCGGCGTGCAGCCCGATATCGTTTGCATGGCGAAGGGCATTGCTTCGGGGATGCCGCTGGGCGTCACCATGTCGCGCGCCGAGATCATGGACTGGGTTCCCGGCTCGCATGCTTCGACCTTCGGAGGCAATCCAGTTTGCATCGCGGCGGCTCTGGCGACACTCGACGTCATCGAGAACGAGAAACTGCTGGCAAACTCAGCCCAAGTCGGCAGGCATATGATGAAGCGCATGGCGGACTGGCCCGCGAAGTATCGCGTGGTCGGGGATGTGCGCGGCCGCGGTCTCATGATCGGCGTGGACATCGTGAAGGATCAGAAAACCAAGGAATACTCGCCAGAAGGACGTGACCGGATCGTGGAGTTGGCCTTCGAGCGCGGCATCCTGTTCCTGGGTTGCGGTCCGAGCACGGTACGCATCGCTCCTCCGCTGATTGTGACCAGGGACGAAGCCGACGCCGCCCTCGATGCTCTCGAGGAGTCCGTCGCAATCGTCAGCAAGGGCGCGTAAGCCCTCCCCATTGAGTGGGCGATCCCGCGCGCACCGTACGAGGATCGCCCCATCTTCCCCTGAATCGAACAAACAGGAGATCCCTATGTGGACAGGCACTGTTGACTCAATCCACATCGCGCCGGCGGCAAAGGCGCCAACCCAAGCCGTAGACGCGGTAGAGGCCGTGCCCGGAGCCGGACTGAAGGGCGATCGCTACTTCCTGAAGCAGGGCACTTTCTTCAAGCCTGAGCCGGATTTCGAGCTGACGCTGATCGAGGCCGAAGCCATCGAAGCGGCCCTGCGCGAATACAAGGTTGCTTTGCCGCCCGGCGAAGCGCGGCGCAACCTGGTGACGCGCGGCGTCCCGTTGAACCACCTGGTGGGACACGATTTCGCAATTGGCGATGTCAGGGTCCGTGGAATTCGCTTATGCGAACCCTGTGGCCATCTGGAGGCACTCACCGGACTCCCCGTCATCAAAGCGCTGCGTCACCGTGGCGGTTTGCGGGCGCAGATCCTGACGCAGGGCGTGATTCGGGTGGGCGACCCGGTGCGCGGATAGATCATGATGGACCCAACCTTTCGCTTGCTTCTGCGCGGAAAAGGGGCGCACGCCGACCCAGTCGTGATCCTCGCGGACGTTCCCGCATCGGTCGCAGGGCGCACGCTCGAAGGCTATCCGCATTCGATCTGGCAGATTGTCGGACATATGAACTACTGGATGGCGTACGAACTGGAGCGCATCGCCGGCAAACGGCCGCACTATCCGGATCACGCCATCGAGAGTTGGCCTGCCGAGGTGGCTCCGCGCCAGGAAGCGGAATGGAAAGCCGCGCGCGAAGCTCTTGCAGCTCGAATTGAGCGTCTGTCGGCGCTGTCGGAATCGAGTGCCACAGCCCTGGCTGCGCCCGTGGAAGCCATGCAGGCGAAGGAAGAACCTAGATCAGCAAGTGTCGAATCGGTCCTCTGGCAGATCATGGTTCACAACAGCTATCACGTCGGACAAATCGCCGTGCTCATGCGCTGCTTTGGATTTTGGCCTCCGCGCTCCGGAGCCGATTCATGGTAAGTGTCGATACCAATGTCGGGCATAAGGAACTGAGGGTTTCGTCGATTGCGATCCAATCGACCAACACGAGGCCGTCGTGGCATGTTCCGCCCAAGGCGTATCTGGCGCTGGGAGTGGCGCTGGTCGTCTGGTCCTCAGCGTTCGCAGGCATTCGCGCGGGATTGCGCGCGTATGCCCCCGCGCACCTCGCGCTATTCCGTTACCTGATTGCGTCCACTGTGCTGGCGATCTATGCGCGCTTTGCGCATTTCCGACGGCCGGCATGGAGAGACATTCCAGCCCTGATGCTGGCCGGGTCTCTCGGCATCACAATCTATAACCTCGCGTTGAATTACGGTGAGACCCGAGTCACTGCGGGCTCGGCTAGTCTGCTGATATCGTCGACGCCCATCTGGGCGGCGCTGCTGGCCATGCTTCTCCTGCATGAACGATTGACGGTTCTGGGGTGGCTTGGCGTTCTGCTCAGTTTCGCGGGAGTCGCCCTCATCGCCAGCGGCGAAGGCACCGGAATCCATCTTGCGCCGCAGGCTCTCATTATTCTGGCGGCCGCAGTCGCATGGGGCATCTACATTGTGATCCAGAAGCATTTTCTGGGCCGCTATAGCGCGCTCGAGTTCACTTCGTACTCTGTGTGGGCCGGCACCGTCCTGCTGATTCCGTTCGGCGGCGGCCTTTTTCAGGGAATTCGCAGTGCCTCGTGGTCCGGCACGCTTGCCGTGTTGTATCTGGGCGTGTTTCCCGCGGCCCTCGCGTCATTTGCCTGGGCGTATGCGTTGTCTCATGGCTCGGCCGGCAGGATGGCGTCTTTCCTATACGTGATCCCGGTGTGCGCCACCCTGATCGCGTGGCTCTGGCTGGGCGAGGTTCCCCGTGTATTGAGCCTGGTGGGCGGGGCCGTCGCGATCGCGGGCGTCATCGTCGTCAACTTCTGGGGAAAGCGTCCCCATTCCTACCTTCCGGATGTAACCACCTGAACCTACCCCTGTGCCGGCGGTCACTTCGATTGTCTGGCAAGTCAGGCTACGCTGAGGAGCAGTCTGGAGTGGGCGCGTGCTTGCTCATCTTACTCACGCGGCAATTCGCCTACTGGACAAGGTAGTCGCCAATCGCCGTGATCAAGGTTCTCCCCGGCACCATCGCACCGGCCGCCGGGGCGAAGAGGAGGCCTACTTCTACCTGAGGGAGCATGGCTACGTAATGGTGGCTCGTAACTATCGCTGTTCGCGCCGCCGGGGAGAAATCGACCTGATCGGCTGGAATGAGGGCGTACTCTGCTTCATCGAGGTGAAGACGCGCACCTCCCACGACGTAAAACCCGCGGAAGCCGCCGTAGACCGCGACAAGCGCCGCGAACTGGCCGGCATGGCGCGCGACTATCTCCGCCGATTGCGCGAGGAAGTCCCGTGGCGTTTCGATGTAATCAGCGTTTACTACGAAAATGCGGAAATGCAGCCACATATCGAATTGTTTAAAAATGCCTTCACCGTATCGTAAAATACGAGATTCATTTGCATACTGAAAGGATTTAGTAGGTGCCAGAACTCAGAAAAGATCCGATCGTGGGCCGCTGGGTCATTATTTCGACCGACCGCGCCAAGCGTCCCACAGATTTTGTGCGCGAAGGCGTAAAAATCCGGGGCGGGTTCTGCCCTTTCTGCCCGGGCAATGAGAGCAAGACACCGCCTGAAATCCAGGCCTACCGTCCCAATCCCAACGGCGGACCGCCGCCGCTGCGCGATACCCCCGGCTGGACCGTGCGCGTCGTTCCTAACAAGTTTCCTGCCCTGGGTATCGAAGGCAATCTGAATCGCCAGGCCGAAGGCATGTTCGACAAGATGAATGGCATCGGCGCGCACGAAGTCATCATCGAGACGCCCGATCATTCCGCAACCTTGGCCAGCATGTCGGCGAAACGGATCGAAGACGTTTTGTGGACGTTTCGCGACCGCATCCTTGACCTGAAGAAGGATCGCCGGTTCAAGTACATCCTGCTGTTCAAGAATCACGGCGAGCCGGCGGGCGCATCGCTCGAGCACGGACACTGCCAGCTGATCGCGCTGCCCATCTTGCCGATTTATGTGCTTGAAGAAATCGAGGGCGCGAAGCAGTACTACATCTACAAAGAGCGTTGCGTCTTCTGCGACCTGATCCGCCAGGAAGCGGAAACGGGCGCGCGCGTGGTCGCCGAGAATGACGAGTTCATAACGCTGGCTCCCTATGCTCCGCGTTTTCCGTTCGAAACCTGGATTCTGCCCAAGGAACACGAGTCGGCGTTCGAGAATTCGTCGTCGCATATGTTCCAGAACCTTGCCAAAGCGCTCAAGACGCTGCTGACCAAGGCCGACCGGGTGCTCGACAATCCGCCCTATAACCTGGTCATTCACAGCTCGCCGGTACAGGATTCGACCAACGACCACTATCACTGGCATATTGAATTCATGCCGAAGCTGACCAAGACGGCGGGCTTTGAGTGGGGAACCGGGTTTTACATCAATCCGACGCCGCCCGAGGAGGCTGCGCGGTTCTTGCGAGAGGCGGGAGTGGAGGAGCCGACCACGGCGGCGGTGGGGTAATACCTCGCGGGCTGACGCCCGCATCGCAAGGGTGCCGCCCCTACGGGGCTCGATCGTCTTAGCCCAACCTACCCAGGGCTTACGCCCTGGGCTAAACTATGCCGCCGCTCTGCGGCTCCCACTTCGCGCCTGCGAATGGCCCTCTCGGACAAAAGAAGCACTTGCCACCTCATCCCGAAACGCTAAAACCTGTAGGTTGAAGGCTCAAGGCTGAGGGCTGAGAGCTAAAAAGAGGGCACGCTTCCCCGAAGATCGTGCCCTTTTAGCTTTGCGAGAGAGAACTCGAAAATCTTGGGTGGTACGGGCGGGCGGCACTCTTCCAGCAAACAGGCCCCTGTCTGCCGGAGGCCACCCGCACATACTTCCGTTCAAGTTCAGTTGGAGTTTAGGGCAGAGTTCGCCAGCTAGTTGTCATAAAGATGTAAATGCTTTGTCACAAGCTTGAAAAATCATCGGGATAAAACCTGGTGCTTTGCGATGGCCAAAACTGGCGGGCCTTCTGCCCGGTTCGCTTGGTGTCGTCCCTACGGGACTTGCGTTCATCTTGACCTCCACCCCGGGCTTACGCCCGGGGCTATTATCTGTCGCCGCTTCGCGGCTTATTGAGGCGACGCTGCCATCAGCTTAGGGCGCGGCGCAGCAATTCCTACCCATCTGCTTTGGTGCGATCCAGATTCCTACGGATCAGCCCCGGGGAACGTTCCAGAATTCCTACGGACCAGCTTTGTGTGCAGCCCAGAAATTCCTACGAATCAGCCCTGGGTGCAGTCTAGAGATTCTTACGGATCAGCCCCGGGGGGACGTTCCAGAAACTCCTACCGATCAGCTTTGGGTGCAGCCCAGAAATTCCTACGAATCAGCCTTGGGTGCGATCCAGGAATTCCTCGTGCCAGGCCATTTGAATGGCTTCCAATTTGGCTTCATTGGATTTCTGCGGATCGTCTTTAAATTCCGGAAGCTCCGTAACGTAGCGGTGCAGGTCGGTAAATCGGACCGACAGCGGATCGATGTCCGGGTGTTTCTCGGAGAGAAGGATCCCAATGTCCTCGGCGTCGGCCCAGTTGATGTCTTTCGGCATGCAAGCTCCTTAAGGGCGGCTAGTAGCTGATGGCCAGGTAGCTGATGGCCAAGTAGCTGATCGCTAATGGCGGATGGCGTAACGGCACGATCGCCTGGCTATCAGCCACCGACCATCAGCCATTAGCGGTTTTTCAGTGCTCTTCCGAAACATAGTTGCGATTCCAGGCCGGGATCTCGACCACTACTTTGCCTGGCTTGTTGATAACGGCCTGGCAACCGAGGCGAGAGTTTAGCTGGAGGTCGGCTGCCATGTCGAGGCGGTCGGCTTCGTCATCGTCCATCTCGGAAAGATTCTCGGCGCCTTCTTTCACCCAGATATGACAGGTAGTGCAAGCGCAGTTGCCGCCGCAGGCGTGGTCGAGAGCGATGCCGTTATTCAGCGCCACATCGAGCAGAGACTGCTCCTTGCCATGGTCCTTGTAGGGCAGCTTGCCGTTTTCAAACTGCACGGTCTTCCCTTCCGGCAGGAAGGTGACCTGGACGGTGTTTTCACCGGGCTCGTCGAGGGTGGCGGCGGTGCCGCTAGTTTTCGTTTTTTCGTCAGACATGAGAACTCCATAGGTCTCGGGTCTCAGGTGTCAGGCAAACCACCCGAAACCTAGCAGTGTGATTTGCCTGAGACCTAACACCTGAGACCTGATTCACTCAAATTCTGCTTTCGCCATCGGATGGGGCGCATCGGGGCCTTCGCCCATGTCGGCCTGATCCATGGTCTTGCCTTTCAGTGCGCTGGATACGGCACTGTCCATCATCAACTCGGCCAGGCGCATCGTGCCCTGGTTGAGGTCGTCGATCGCCTTGCGGATTGCGTGATAATCGTCGCCCTTCTTCACTTCATTGAGAGCCTTTTCAAGTTTGGGAATGCGGCGCTGCTCGTCGGCGGTGAGCTGTCCCCATGCCGGGCTTTGGCGGCCTTTGCCCAAAGCGGTGAGAATCGTTTCCGCCTCATTGCGCGCTTCGATCACCTGGCGCTGGCGGAAATCTTCCTCCGCATAGTCGAAGGACTCGAGCAGCATGTTCTCGACCTGATCGTCGGTGAGGCCGTAGCTGGGTTGCACTTCGATCTCGGCTTCTTTGCCGCTGCGCTGTTCGCGCGCGCTAACGTGCATAATGCCGTTGGCGTCAATGAGGAATTTCACTTCGATGCGCGGCATGCCGGCCGTCATCGGCGGAATGCCTTTCAGGTCGAAGCGCGCCAGCGAGCGGCAGTCTTTCGCGAGTTCGCGTTCGCCCTGCAGTACGTGGATGGCGACGTTCGCCTGGCCATCGACCTGCGTGGTATAGAACTGGGTCGCCGATGCGGGAATGGTCGAGTTGCGGAGAATGATCTTGTCGGTGACGCCGCCTGCAACTTCGATGCCGAGCGACAACGGCGTGACGTCAAGCAGCAGCATTTCCTTGGTGGCTTCCGACCCCCCGCCGAGGATGTTGGCCTGCACGGCCGCGCCCAGCGCGACGACTTCGTCGGGATTCAGATCCGTGTGCGGCATGCGCTGGAATAGCTCCTGCACCAGCGCGCGCACTTTCGGGATGCGCGTGGAACCGCCGACGAGCACGACTTCATCGATTTGCTCCGGCTTGAGTTTCGCGTCTTTCAGCGCCTGCTTGCAGGGCGCGATGGTGCGGTCAAGGATCGGCTGCACGAGTTGCTCAAACTGTTCGCGCGTAATCTCGCGTTGGTAGCGCTTACCTTCCGGAAGCTCTATGTCGAGCTTGGTCGAATCGTTTGAGGACAACGCGATCTTGGCTTCAATTACGGCCTTGCGAATCGTCTGCACACCTTCGCCGCTGCGGCGCAGGTCGAGCCCCAGGTCACCGCGAATATCGTCGAGCGCGATGGTGATCAGCAGGTTGTCGATGTCGTCGCCGCCCAGATGCGTATCGCCGTTGGTGGAGATGACTTCGAAAATGCCGTCGTGGAGCTTCAGGATCGAAATGTCAAACGTGCCGCCGCCCAGATCGTAGACCGCGACGATGCCGTTTTTCTTCTTGTCGAGTCCGTAAGCGAGCGACGCGGCGGTAGGCTCGTTGACCAGGCGAAGCACCTCGAGCCCGGCGATGCGGCCCGCGTCTTTGGTGGCTTGGCGCTGGGCATCGTTGAAGTAGGCGGGGACGGTGATGACGGCCTTGGTCACTGGCCCTGCGAAGTAGCGTTCCGCATTGCGCTTGAGCTGGCGCAGGATGAAAGCGGAAATCTCCGGAGGCGTGTAAGTCCGGTCGCCCAGCTTGATGCGCAAGACTTCGCCGGGCTGGAGATCCTCAGCGAGGCGAAACGGGAAGAGTTTCAATTCTTCCTGCACGTCCTCGACGCCGCGTCCCATGAGGCGCTTAATCGAGTAGACCGCACGTTCTGGCGTCTCGATGAGATATTTGCGAGCGCCGGCGCCGACGATGATCTGACCGTGCGTGTCGAGTGCACCCACCGACGGGACCAAGTTGAGTCCGTCTTCACCCGGAATCACGACAGGGGTCGCCCCCTGCATGAAAGCCACGAGAGAGTTCGTGGTGCCGAGGTCGATTCCGACGATGCGATCAATAGGCATTTTCGAGCTAACTGGCCTTCCGTTCTGCCGGCTGCGGCTGGGCAGTTTGAGTCGCCTGATACACGCGCACCGGCTTCCAGGCGTCGATAGCTGTGCCCCCGCTGATCATGCCCTGAATGAAGGACTCGAAGAACATATAGGGATGAGTTGACGACAGTGCGCCCGCTTCGTCGAGGCGCCGGCGGAGTTCGACCGGAATGGTGAACTCGATCGAGCTCAGATTGTCCTTGAGCTGAGTCAATTTGCTGGCGCCGATGATAGTTGACGAGATGCCAGGCTGAGTGGCAACCCAGTTGAGAGCCACGAGCGCGGGTGGCCGGCCCATTTCCTTGGCGACTTCGAGAAGCACGTCGAGGACTCTCCAATTCTGAGCGTTGAACCGCATCAGCGTTGGATTGCCCGAGTCTTTCGTTTTTTCGAGGCGGCCATCCCCGCTGCCGTCCTCGCCCTGACGCTTGTACTTGCCGGTGAGGAATCCGCTAGCGAGCGGGCTCCAGGGACAGATGCCGAGGCCCAGTTCCTGCGCAACCGGGATGTGCTCGCGCTCGATGTTGCGTTCCACCAGCGAGTATTCGAGCTGCAGGGCGATCGGACGTTCCTTGCCTTCCTTCTCCGCCAGCGTGTAAGCACGCGCTACGTACCAGGCTGGCGTGTCGGACAGCCCGTAGTGACGGATCTTGCCTTCGCGCACCAGGTCGTTCAGAGTCGCGACGACTTCTTCGACCGGGGTAACCGTATCCCAGGCGTGCAGCCAGTAGAGGTCGATGTAGTCGGTGCGCAGACGGCGCAGCGAGCCTTCGAGCGCGCGATAGAGGTTCTTGCGGCCGTTGCCGCCCGCGTTCGGATTGCCGGGATCGGTGTTGAACGTGAACTTGGTGGCCAGCACAATGCGATCACGCAGCTTGCGATCGGCGATGAACTTTCCCACCAGTTCTTCGCTCTTTCCGCCAGTGTAAGCGTCGGCGGTGTCCACGAAATTGCCGCCTGCGTCGACGTACCCGTCAAATACCGAGCGGGAAACATTCTCTTCCGAACCCCAACCCCATTCGGTGCCGAAGGTCATGGTTCCCAGGCAGAGCGGGCTGATCCGCAATCCGGAACGACCCAGCGTGATGTATTCGTTCAAACGCATAAGCACCTAGCTTTCCAGAACTTCGTTGACATCGCGAACCAGGTTGCGCAGATAGTTTCGGCGGTTCAGGAGGTCCAGCATTCTGTCGCGAATTTCCAGGCGGTCGGCTTCGGTGCCGGTATCGACGGCCTGATCCCATGCGGCCCATTCTTTTTTCAGTTCGTCGAGCAGAGCTTCGTGCTTTTCTTCGAGTTCGAGCTTCTGGCGACCCACTTCCTCGATCAACGAGGGATCGTCTTCGCCCATCTTCTTCTGCATTTTCAGCTCTTCGAGCTGCATGTTGAGGTCGAAGACTTCTTCCAGAAGATCCGGTGGAACGACTTGCTTCTTGACCTGTCCGGCGGCTCGGGCCGCTTCGGTCGCACTCTTGGATTGCTCTTCGAGTTCGACGCCTTCGAGGCGCAGCAGGTATTCCGTGCGCTTGATCGCATCTTTCAGCGTGCGGTAGGCGTCGTTGAGCTGCGAACTTTGCTCGAGGCTCCACTCCTGCTCGCGCTTCTCCGCGTTGGAATAGACGTCAGGATGCAGTTTGCGGCTGAGTTGGTAAAACTCACGCTCCAGCAGGGCGACGTCGACGTTCAGCTTGCGCGGCAATCGCGAAGAAGGTGAAGTAGTCCACCGGCACCGGGGGTTGCACCTTGCCGCACGCGCTGCAGAAATGTTCGGCGCGCATGGTGCCGCAAGACCAGCAGGTGGAAGTTACGTCGCCCGGCATGATCAGGGAAGACGACGATTTGGTTTCTGGATTTGCCATAGACAAATTCACCACGACCGCTCAGCTGTCGCGCCGCCGGAATCTTTCGCCCCGGTGCGAGCAAGGTGGCGCCGTGGTGCGAGAACCTGGAAACTTCGCGGGCAGGAGTGCCCGCGCCACATATCAAGCCGTAAAAGAACTGCCGCAACCGCACGACTTGGTCGAGTTCGGATTCACGAACACGAAGCCCTGCTGCATCAGCGTCTCCTGATAATCCAGGATCATGCCGTGCAGGTAGATGAACGACTTGGGGTCGACAAACACGCGCACGTCGGCGAACTGGAAGATGCGGTCGCGCTCGCGGGGCTGCGTGTCGAAGCGGATGTTGTAGCTCAAGCCGGAACATCCACCGCCCTGCACGCCCAGCCGCAGACCGCCTTCGGTGGGCGAAATACCTTCCTTCGCCATCGCGCTGCGGATTTTGGCGATCGCCTTTTCCGTAACCTGAATGCCCTTGATCGGGGCAGCCGGCTCGGGAGGCGCGATCGTCTTCAGCGTTTCATCTGCCATAGTGCTCATGAGTCTAGCCGCACGTGGGAGGCGCGTCGGTCCACAACACCTGAACCGCGGCGCGCAATCCGGTTAGTGAGCCGCCTGGCTCGCTGGCACCGGCGCCTTTTCGTCGGCCGCGCCGTTCTTCTTCTTCCAGTCGTGGATCGCTGCGCGGATGGCGTCTTCGGCCAGCACTGAGCAGTGAATCTTCACCGGAGGAAGCGCCAGTTCTTTCACGATCTCGGTGTTCTTGATCTGCAGGGCTTCATCGACCGTCTTCCCCTTGACCCACTCGGTCGCGAGCGAAGACGAGGCAATGGCCGAGCCGCAGCCGAAGGTCTTGAACTTCGCGTCCTCGATCACCTGAGTCTGCGGATTCACCTTGATCTGCAGCTTCATGACGTCGCCGCACTCGGGCGCGCCCACCAGTCCGGTGCCGACTTCCTGGCTATTCTTGTCCATCGACCCAACGTTGCGCGGGTTGGAATAATGATCGAGAACCTTATCGCTATATGCCATGAAAAGCTCCTAACGTTTCAAAGTTTCATTGTTTCAAGGTTTCAAAGTGAAACCCAAAATCCCACAGTTTCAAAGTCGTTCCGGGCTTCCTTGAAACTCGAAACCCTGAAACTTTGAAACTTGATGTCCTTACTCTCCCGCCCACTTCACATCCTTCAGATTGATGCCTTCCTTCGCCATTTCGTAGAGCGGAGAAAGTTCACGCAAACGCTCGACTGTTTCGCAAACGCGGTCGGCCACGTAATCGACTTCGGCTTCGTTGTTGAAGCGGCCGATGCCGAAACGGATCGAACTGTGTGCCAGGTCGTCGCCCGTGCCCAGGGCCTTCAATACATAAGATGGTTCCAACGTCGCAGAGGTGCAAGCCGATCCGCTCGAAACGGCGACGTCGTTGATGCCCATCAGGAGCGATTCGCCTTCCACGTAGGCGAAGCTGATATTCAGGTTGCCGGGCAGACGGTGCTCCATCGAGCCATTGATGTAGACCTCGTCAAGGCGTCCCATGATGCGATCGCGCAGACGGTCGCGAAGTGCCGCAAGATGAGCCCCTTCCTTGGCCATATCCTCGCGGGCGATCTCGCACGCCTTGCCCAGGCCAACGATGCCGGGGACATTGAGCGTTCCGGAACGCATGCCGCGCTCGTGGCCGCCGCCGTCGATGATGGCCGAAATCTGCACACGGGGATTTTTGCGACGCACGTACAGGGCACCCACGCCCTTGGGGCCGTAGATCTTGTGCGCAGTGATCGACATGAGATCGATGTTGTCCTTGTTCACGTCGATGGGAACCTTGCCGACGGCCTGCACACCATCGGTGTGGAACAGCACGCCGCGCTCGCGACAGATCTTGCCGATTTCGCGCCAGGGCTGCAGCACTCCGATTTCATTGTTGGCCGCCATGATGGTGACCAGGATTGTCTTGTCGTCCAAGGCGCGCTTCAACTCTTCGAGATCGATCAGGCCATCTTTCTGCACGGGCAGATACGTGACGCGATAGCCATATTTCTCCAGACGCTTGCAGGTATCGAGCACGGCTTTATGTTCGGTCACGGCCGTGATGATGTGATTGCCCTTCTCGCGGTACATCTCGGCGACACCCTTGATGGCGAGGTTGTCGCTCTCGGTGGCACCGGAGGTAAAGATGATTTCTTTCGCGGTAGCGCCGATCAGCTTGGCAACCTGCTCACGGGCGTTCTCGACCGCCTCCTCGGCTGTCCATCCAAACGGATGGTTCCGGCTGGCGGCGTTTCCGAACTTCTCCATGAAGTAGGGCAGCATGGCCTCGAGCACGCGCGGATCCATGGGGGTGGTGGCGTGGTTGTCCATGTAGATGGGCAACTTCACGCCGTTGGGAGCAGGGGTGCGCTGCTCCTGGGTCGCGGTCTTCAAATCAATACTCATGGTGACTTTCTCCTACCGTGTTCTCAAATCCTGGGTCGTCGATAAAGCAAACCAGGCGCTAAACATCTGCTCAGCTCAGGGTGACCAATTCAGCCAGACTTTTCTTCGGCTCGCCGCCTACACTCTCCACGGCCTCAATCATCTCTGAGATCTTGATCTTCTTTAAGACGTCCTCGATGCTCTGATTCACCTTGCGCAGCGGCTCGCGAATCGTGCACCGCTCTGTCTGATCACACTCTCCCCGCACCGTGATGCAGGACGTGATAAACAGCGGTCCCTCGATCGCGCGGATGACCTCATAAGCGGAGATCTCGGCTGCGGATCGTCCCAAGGTGTAGCCGCCGTTGATGCCATGCACGGAATGCAACAGGCCAGCCTTCGCCAAACGCTGAAGAATCTTGGCGAGCACTTCCGGTGGAATTCCGTAGGCTTGCGCGACGTCTTTGGCACTGCATGCTCCCCGCTCGGCATGTTCGGCCAGATGGCGCATGGCCATCAACCCGTAATCCGCCTTCTTGGACAGTTTGAGCATGCGAGAATGTTATGCGACTAATTTGATCGGATATAAATCCGACTATTTAGGTCGCCTTTTATTTTAGACCCTGCAGGTTGTTCGCGCAACTCGCCGCACCGAATAGCAAGAAATGCTATGTGAACGGCAACTTTATCAATCTCAAAGGTTTATACCAAGCCGGCGATTTTGGTCGGATATTTACGATGGTATGTTGATCCCGCCAGCTGGCGAGTTACCGAAGGGGCTTGACTTCCTTTGGGACGGGGCTAAAATACCCGAAATTTCCGGCAGTACGGGTTCGTACCTGTCCACGCCACCATTCCGAGTCATGACGCCAACCGCCGTCGCGATCCCCCCAGTAGAGAAGGAACATGAATCAGTGTAAGCACCCGCGCGTGCAGATTGTCAGCCGCGACGAGGACACCGAGTACGTCGAGTGTCTGGAATGCGGCGATGTCTTTGAATCCAGTGAATTCAAGGACATGGCAATCGAAGAAAGCACGTCGCCCGACGAAGTCTGACTCGCCCTCACGTCCCAGGAAGCCTGACGATGCAATCAGAGGTTAGGCCTGCCCCTCGGCATGACGGAGGTAATCGTCCTGCACCGTTTGTGTTTGTTGTGTCTCAAACTGGTTTGATCTAATCGCTGGCACGGAGTTTTTTGTCCGCTTGGGGATTTGCATGCCCGACGTGGCGCTGGTTGTCGATGATTCCATGGTGATCCGGCACACGGTCTCCCGCTTTCTCGAAGAGCGGGGATTCGTAGTGGAATCCGCCTCGAACGGCATGGAAGCGCTCGAGATTCTTAAACGTGTGCAGCCCGCCCTCCTGGTCACCGACATGCAGATGCCCGCCATGAGCGGCAGCGAGCTGATCAGCGTTCTCAAGAGCAAGCCCGAAACTGCGGCCATTCCCATCTTGATTCTCACCGGGCGGTCGAGCGGATTCGACAGCGAGAATCGCGCCGAGTTCACGATCTTCAAGGATATCGACGTGCAGGAACAGCTCGAGAAGGCTCTCACCGCCGTCACATTCAAGACAGCGAAAGCGCGGGCTTCCGGTAAATAGACTTTTCGATACCTGGCGCGTTGGCTAAGCGTGCCGCAACGGCAAACTCGCTTCCGCAGAAAAATCCATCGCGGCAAAATCTTTCGCCAGCCATTTGGGATAGGCTGCTGCTGCAATCATGGCAGCATTGTCGGTCGACAGCGGCCGCGACGGGAAGAAGACCGGCAATCCCTGCTGGGCTGATTCGATTTCAAAACGCTGCCGTAACTGGTTGTTGGCTGCAACGCCTCCCGTGACAAATAACGTGGCAACGTCGTAGGCCTGAGCAGCCTCCAGCGTCTTGGCGACCAGATCGTCCACCATGGCGCGCTGGAACGACGCCACCAGGTTTAAGGTTTCCGGTTCACAGGCTGCCAGGTAGTCATCGAACCTCGGTTTTGCTATCCCCGCCAGTGACGTTCTTCGCTTTTCGATCGCCGGCGCAAGGTGATGGGCTTCGATATAGCGAAGTACGGCCGTCTTGATGCCGCTGTAGGAGAAATCAAATCGGGGACGGGCGTTTTCCGGGGAATGGGGTGCCTTGCGATCGGGATGCTTGATCTGCGGGCTGGCGAACTTTATGAAGGCTGGATTTCCGTGCGTCGAAAGGCGATCGATGATGGGGCCACCCGGATATCCAAGGGCCAGCAGTTTGGCGACTTTATCGAAGGCCTCGCCGGCAGCGTCATCCCGCGTGTGGCCCACGTTTTCATAGGACCAGCTGTCACCCTTTTGTTCCGCCAGATAAAGATGAGTGTGGCCGCCGGATACCACCAAAGCCAGTACCGGGAAGTCCACCTGCCGATTTCCCTTCTGACGCTCCTCGAGCAATACAGCGTGGATGTGGCCCTCCAGATGATTCACCGCGATCAGCGGCTTCTCCAGGGAAAACGCCAAAGCTTTCGCGTAGCTGAGGCCAACCAGCAGCGCCCCCGCCAACCCTGGCCCTTGGGTCACCGCAATCGCATCGACGGACGCGTAGGTTCGCCCGGCGTCGGCAAGCGCTTTGCGAACCACCGGAACAATAGCCCGCAGGTGCTCACGCGAAGCAAGTTCCGGCACAACCCCGCCATAGGGCAAGTGGGTTGCGATCTGCGAGAACACCACATTGGAAAGAATCTGCTCACCCGAGCGCACCACGGCCGCGCCGGTCTCGTCACACGAGCTCTCGATCCCGAGGATAAAGGCGTCCGGCATGCTTCTATATTATTGGAAGGCCATAATCATCGTTAATGTTTACCGCCAAACAATTCGCCATCGCCATCGTCCGCACCCTTCGGGAGCGCGGCCACGAAGCCTATCTGTGCGGCGGATGTGTACGCGATCTGCTTCTCGGCCGCGAGCCTGCTGACTACGACGTCACCACCGACGCTACTCCAGAACAGGTCATGGGCATTTTCCCACAGACGTACGCAGTGGGCGCGCAGTTCGGCGTTGTACTCGTTCCAATTCCGAAGGGTGCGCACGGGAACGATGACAATTTGCTCGCCGGCGGAAAAGTCGAATCGCTTCCCGGGTTCAGCCCGGGAAAGTCGAGCGTAGTGGAGGTCGCCACATTCCGCGCCGACGTCAGTTACAGCGATGGTCGGCATCCCGATGCTGTGCGTTTCAGCAAAGATCCCCGCGAGGATGTGCAACGCCGCGATTTCACGATCAACGGGTTGCTGATGGATCCAATTTCAGCCGAGGTTCTTGACTTCGTGGGCGGACGCGACGATCTGGAGGCCCAGGTCATCCGCACGATTGGCGAACCGCGTCAACGCTTCGGGGAAGACAAATTACGGATGCTGCGGGCAATCCGCTTCGCAGCACGCTTTGGATATCAGATCGACCCGGCGACTATGATCGCGATTCAGGAGATGGCTTCTGGCATCGACCAGGTCAGCCGCGAGCGGGTGCGCGACGAGCTGACCAAGATGCTCACCGAGGGCCACGCGCGGGCGGCGTTTCTCCTCCTGGATGAATCAGGGCTGCTGCCCGAAGTGCTCCCGGAAATCTCCGACATGAAGGGCGTGGAACAACCGCCGCAATATCACCCCGAAGGCGATGTGTTCGTTCATACATTGCTGTTGCTGGACAACCTGGCGCACCCTTGCTCTCCGACCCTCGCCTGGGGCGCGCTGCTGCACGATGTCGGGAAGCCCCCGACATTCCGCGTGGCGCCGGACCGGATTCGGTTCGACGGGCACGTCGAGGTAGGCGTGAAGATGGGCGAAGCAATCTGCCGCCGACTGCGCTTCTCCAAGGATGACACCGAGCAGGTTCTCGCCCTGATTGAGAATCACATGCGCTTCGGTCAGGTAATGCAGATGAAGGAATCCACCCTCAAAAAGTTTCTGCGCATGCCGAAATTCGACGAGCATCTCGATTTGCATCGCGTAGACTGCCAGGCAAGTCATGGAATTTTGACCGCGTATGAGTTTGCCCAGGAAAAGCTGGCGTCGATTCCTCCGGAAAAGATGCGCCCGGCGCCGCTGGTAACCGGCAATGACTTGATTTCGGCAGGGTATGTTCCCGGCCCGCGCTTCAAGGAAATTCTCTCGGCTGTGGAAGATGGCCAGTTGGAAGGACGTTTGCAGTCGAAAGAAGATGCGCTCGAGTTTGTTGCCCGCGATTTTCCGCTAACTCCTCGATGAAGTATGCGCGTGCCTGGCACGGTGGAAAACGTGTCCGCTACTCAATGCTAAAATCTGTTCCTCGCACTCGCGATCTGCACATGGCGCCCCGAAAATCTCCCATGCGACTAGCCGGTGACGGACTCGAAAAGGTGATCGCGCAATCCTTGCGCAAAGTAGCCGCCGACCAGGTTCCGCTACTTGCCTGGCCGCTGGCATGCGGGAGTGCCGTCGCCGCCCGTACCCACGCTTTCGAGTTCGCCGACGGCGTTCTACGAGTGGAAGTCCCAGATGCCGGGTGGCGCAAAGAACTCCAGGCGCTCGCCGCGCGCTATGTAGCTACCCTCAACCGCTTCGGCACAGAAAGCGTCACGCGTGTCGAGTTCGTGGTCACAGGGCGCAAACAGGCAAGTAGCGCCGTTCCGGGCAAACCATCTCGAAGCAAGCGCGCGTAGCCCCGATGAAAATCACCGACCAGGACGTCACCCATGTCGCCGAGCTCGCCAACCTCGAGCTTACCGACGAAGAGCGCATGCACATGGTGCGCGATCTGAATTCGATCTTGGGCTACATCGACATGCTGAATCGGCTGAACACCGACAAGGTTGAGCCGATGGCGCAGGTTGCGGACCGCTACGGCGGCGATCGGTCGAAGGCCGGGAGCGATCGCGTCGCTTACGCCAGCCGCGAGGATGTGCTGTTTGGCCTGCGTCCCTCTTTATCCCACGAAGAAGCGCTGGCCAACGCGCCCGATGCAGACGAAGACTTCTTCAAGGTACCGAAGGTGATCGAGCGGTAAGCAGCAATTCGAGTGAGAGCCCACTGGAGAATCGATGCCTCAAGAACTGCAAATTCCACCCAACGTCGCTTCTGACTCGAAGGCAACCGAGCTGATTCGTGCGTGGGCTTCCGGGGGCGGCCTGGTCTGTAGCCTCAATCCCACAACCTGGCCGGAAGATCAGGCTCCCATTGCTTGGGGAATTCTGTTGAGCGATGTGGCCCGCCACGTCGCGGATGCGCTGCAACAGTCTTATGGCCTTGAGAAGTCCGCCGTGCTCGCCCGTATACGCAGCGTTTTCGATGTCGAACTTGATCGTCCGACGGCTGAGACCAAAGGCGGATTCGTCTAGATATGGACTTGATCAACCTTACGATCGATGGCGCGCGCGCGGCGATTCAGGACCGTACAACTACGTCCATGGCACTGGTGGAGGCGCATTATGAGCGCATTCAGAAAGAAGATTCCGCGATTGGCGCGTATCTCACCCTGACCAGGGAGCGTGCGCTCGAGCAAGCGGATCGCATGGATCGCTTGGCTGCCCAGGGAAAACCCTTGCCGCCCCTGGGAGGCGTGCCGGTCGCGATTAAAGATGTAATGTGCACACGCGGGGTCCGCACGACGGCGGGATCCAAGATTCTGGGCGACTTTATTCCGCCGTATGACTGTACGGCCGTCGCCCGGCTGGAAGCGGCTGGAGCCGTAATCCTCGGCAAGCTGAACTGTGATGAATTTGCCATGGGTTCGTCGAACGAAAATTCGGCGTTCCATCCCGTGCGCAATCCGCACGATACCAGCCGCGTTCCCGGAGGCTCTTCCGGCGGATCGGCCGCGGCGGTCGCGGCGAGCATGGCCGTCGTCACGCTGGGCTCCGATACCGGCGGCTCCATCAGGCAACCTGCTTCATTCTGCGGCGTGGTGGGACTCATGCCGACCTATGGACGTGTTTCACGCTATGGACTGATTGCTTTTGCGTCGTCGCTCGATCACATTGGACCGCTCGCCAAATCTGTGAAAGACGCGGCCACGGTCCTGCGGACCATTGCCGGACGCGATCCGATGGACACGACATCCGCCGACCTTTCCGTACCGGACTACGTCGCAGAACTCGATAAGCCGGTGAACGGCTTAAAGATCGGTGTTGCCAAGGAATACTTTGGCGAAGGGCTCGACCTCGAAATCAAGAAGGCAGTGGAAGAGGCGATCCAGTCGCTCGCGAAACTGGGCTGCGAAGTAGTTCCCGTCTCGCTGCCACACACCGAGTACGCGATCCCCGCTTACTACATCGTGGCAACCGCGGAAGCCTCTTCCAACCTGGCGCGCTTTGACGGCGTGCGGTACGGCTATCGCGCCAAGAATGCGCGCACACTCTCGGAGATGTATCGACGCAGCCGCGACGAAGGCTTCGGAGCGGAGGTAAAGCGTCGCATCATGCTGGGGACGTACGCGCTGAGCGCGGGATACTACGATGCGTACTATCTCAAAGCGCAAAAAGTGCGGACGCTGCTAACCCGGGATTTCGATGAGGCCTTCAGGAAAGTCGATGCCATTGTGACGCCGACCAGCCCGACCGCCGCCTTCAAACTCGGCGAGAAGGCGAACGACCCCCTGGCAATGTATTTGGCGGATATTTACACGGTCACGGCAGACTTGGCGGGGATTCCGGGAATTTCAGTTCCGTGCGGCCGCACAAAAGAAAACCTTCCGATTGGAGTACAGATCCTCGGCAAACATTTCGACGAGTCGACCATCTTGCGATTGGCGCACGCCTACGAAACCAAGGCGAGCTAGAGCCCGGCTGCCGAGTTGAACCCACAACTACCGGCTACTTGCCTGTTCGCTGATCGATTTGCGCAATGACGCTCTTCATGTCGCCCGCCATCGGCCCGTTGGGATCGATCTTCAAAAATTGCTGGAATGCACGCCGAGCATCGTCAGCTTTCTTTTGGCGCAGCAGGGCGTAGCCCAAAACGATGTACACGCCCGGCTTGGGTTCCTTGAGCTTGATGGCCGATCGGGCATGTAACTCTGCTTCCGGAAACTTGCTGAGAGCGAAATAAACTTTGGCAAGTTCGAACTGAGCATCGGGATTTTGCGGCTCGAGCTCCGCGAAGCGCGTAAACGGCTTTTCGGCAAGATTCGCCCGCCTCGTCCTTGCATACAGCACGCCCAAAAGATATTGGGCTCTTGGCATTCGGTCCTCGATCTCAACCGCCTTCACCAAGGATGATTCCGCTTCCGGACCGTGATTCAACTGGAGGTGAGCTACGCCCAGCAATTGGTAGGCCTCCGCATACCTGGGATACAGATCGATGGCTTTTTGCAGATGCGGAATTGCGTCCGAATAATCGTTGCTGTTTACATTGAATTGGCCTGCTTCGAATTCTGTCTTGGCTTCCGGAGGAATTGCGGCAATTCGCCCATCGATGACACCAGCTGGTGGAGCAGGATTTTTCTTGTCAGATTTCAGAGTGATCCATTCGAGGGCGCGGCAGGGCTTGACGCTCATGTCTACTCGTCCATAGACGGGCCGGTAGTCGGGCGCATTGATCCTGTACTGAATGACCATGCACGGGGTGCCTGCGTGAAATTTCCCCATGCGATCGGTCGTAGTAGTTGTGCGCCAGCTAGCTTCACCATCCGTCCACAGCTCGACCGGGACGAACGCCGCAGGTAAGTTACTTTCATACCGAACTTCACCGGTAAAGTTCGTGCCGGCATCGACCCCGCTCTCGCTTTGTCCCAAAGCAGAGACCGCCAATAACGAAACAGAAAGTGCAATTTTCACGAGATCGGCCGCACACCTACCCCACGAAGAAGTTCTCATGGCCGCCTCCAAGCATTGCCGCGCGAGGTCCGCAGACGTTTCGGCTATCAACCCGATTCCAGAGCCGGAAGAGGTTTCCGGAATGAATGGGAGGAGCCTCGCGACCCCAGGACACCTTTAGGTATTTTGATCCCGTTTTGCGCGGAACTCAATGCCCAGAAATAAAGCGCAGATGGGCTTCAACTGTCAAGAACTTGCGAAAAAGGCTCACCAACGGAAGCGCCGCGAAAGGAATCGAAGATGGTGGGCGCTATAGGATTCGAATCATAGGCTATACGTAGTTTCAATAACACAGAGCGCACGGCGGGCACCGTAATGCAGTGGAAGGCAGTGGTAAGCAGTGCTAACGGATCACAAATGGATCACAAACGGATCACGGCCGGTGCCCATCTGAAAAGTGCCAACCAAGGTGGCCACAAAACCTGAGATTGTCAATTGAGACGCCCAATCGGCATGGCTTGTGTCGGCGACCGAGTTTCAACTCGGCGTGGTAACAATTCTGAAGTTGATAGCGACAAGCGCGTTTATCGGAACGGATCGCGGTCTGCATCGGTCGATTTTGGGTCCTTCAAACCACGTCTGAGGTATTCACCAGGATTAGCCCTGACAACTCGCTTGAACGCCTTACTGAATGCGGCGTCGGACTCGTAACCGACCAATCGAGCGACTTCTATGAGCTTTTTGTCACGCCGTTCAAGTAGCTGTATCGCCTTCTGCATCCGCCACTCGGTTACGTATTCCAGCGGCGTTTGTCCGAGTAGCTCTTTGAAACGTGCTGCGAATGCGGAGCGAGACATGCCCGCCGCTTCCGCCAGGGATTCGACCGTCCAGGGTGTATTCACTCTGTCGTGAATGGCACTCAGAGCAGCGCCTATTTGAGGATCGAAAATTGCACGAAGCCATCCTTTGTTGCGTTCCGGTCCCGACGCGATATGCGCCCGGATTACCTGGATAAACAGAACCTCGGCCAGCCGACTCGCGACGACTTCAGATCCCGGCGCCTGTTCTTCCATCTCTGACGCGAGCGCCTGCACTGTGGTGTGAAGAGCAAGCGTGCGTGCCTGATCGGCCTTCATCAAAATGAAGTTCGGCAATAGCTGAAGATGGTGGGCGCTATAGGATTCGAACCTATGACTTCCACCGTGTGAAGATGGCACTCTACCGCTGAGTTAAGCGCCCATTGCTTGCGGTTCGCATATTGTAGCAAACGAAGCGGTTCTCTGCGGCGAGGTGGGCGTGGTAGCCTTGGCGGAGAAGTTTATCAAGCGGCCTGCCCGGCTCGAGCGGGACCGTAGATTGTTGATTGCAGGCCCCAAACATCATGGCTCCAGCTCCCGATCCCCCGCGACCGCCCGCAAGTGCTTCTCGCAAAGGGACTTCTGCTGACCCTTCCGAGCAGCAAGACTTGCAACTTTCTGATCCGAACGGGGTTGATACAGATGTGAGCAGCGTAGCCATGGACCGGGAACTCCTGGCGATGGGTTCTATCGGAGCCCAGCACGCGGCCGATGCCACCGCCCCCTTGCCTGGATCTGCCGCCGGGCTCACCGATGCCGACGTGATGCTGCGTGTGAAGGCGGGGGATGAGTCCGCTTTCGAGTATCTGGTCCAGAAGTATCGCCGGCCGATGGTGGGCTTCATGTATCGGATGTCGCACAACGCGGCGGCGGCCGAAGACTTGGCGCAAGAAGTTTTTCTTCGGGTCTACCGGTCGCGAACAGGCTACGAAGCGAGCGCGAAGTTTACGACCTGGCTGTATCGGATTGCGACCAATCTGGCGGTAAACTACGCGCGCGATACGCGCAATGAGCGACCTGACAAGATGGCCAGTCTCGACGAGCCGGACGAGGAAACCGGGACCACGATGGATGTGGCTGACAGTTCCCTGACCGTCGAGCAAACGATTCTGCGGCGGGAACGCATGGCGGCGATTCGCGGCAAGGTGCATGCCCTGCCCGAACGGCAGAGGATGGCAGTCCTGATGCACAAGTATCAGCAGATGGATTACAAACAGATTGCCGAAGTCTTGAAACTGAGCGAATCGGCAACGAAGTCCTTATTGTTCCGGGCGTACGAAACGCTGCGGGAACAACTGAAAGAATTTGTGTAGAGGAAGTGGAATCATGAAGTGCGAAGAGATCAAGGATCTGATGCTGGATGTAGCGGCGGGCGCCGGGGAAGCCTCGCCGGAGTTGCATTCCCATCTGCGTGGATGCAAGGCTTGCACCGACAAGCTGGCCGACATGCGGAAGACGATGGCGCTGTTGGATGAATGGCAGGCGCCGGAACCCTCTCTCTACTTCGATACGAAACTGATGGCGCGGGTGCGCGAGGAACGGGCCAAGCCGGAGCGATCCGCGTGGTTGTCCTGGTTCCGAGCTCCAGCTTTGGCGGGTGCGCTGGCGCTGGTGTTGATGGTTGCGGGAGGCGTGCGATGGTTCAACGGCAGCGGCGACCAGGCGAAGGTGGAAGGTCCTCAGCAGCCTGTGGTGGTTCAGCCTGGAACAGCCGTGGGCGACTTGCAGACACTCGACAAGAACGAAGACCTGTACGCGAATTTCGATCTGCTTGACGATCTGCAGGTGCAGCCCGATGTCGACGCGGATCAGGAAACACCGTAATCGTAGTCAGTGGGCCGCAAAAATGCCCAGCCGGCAAAAGAGAAAACATGACTCGCAGGCTTAAGCACGGGATTCCAGCGATGGCCAGCTTCCTGCTGGCGGTCGGCCTGTCTGTGCCTGCTCAGGGCCAGCACCCCAGGCAAGAGCAACGGCGAGAGCAGCGGCAAGCGACTCAACAACGACACGAAGCGCCGTGGCCACCGCGCCAGGAGCGTTCCGTTGATCGCGTGCAGCGGCCTGCCGAGCGCTATGGCCCGCGACAGGCTGCGCCCGCCTATCCACAGCGGAATGCGCGGAACGCGCCAGCATACTCCGAAGGCAGGCAGATTGCTCGTCCGCCTGAGAGTTTGAGGCCCGGGAACCGTCCCTCGACTTTTTCGGGCCAGGGATCGCAGCCGCGCCGCGAAGTTCCGCGCCCCCCGGCGCGTGGTGAAGAGCGCCCGCCGCAACGGGCCGGGCAGTCGCAACGCGAGGTGGCGCGGCCGCCGGTGGCGCAACCTCGTCCCGAAACGAGCAACAGTCCGGCGCGCTCGCAGGAAATCGCGCGGCCTCCGGAGAACTATAGTTCGCAAGGACGCGAAGTGCCACGCCCGCCGAACGCCGGCCAGCGACATGGTGGCGACTGGCTCCGAACGCATCGCGACCTGCCGCTGGCTGACCAGCAGAGAGCTTTGCAGAACGATCCTCAGTTCCGCAAACTTCCTCCGCAGCAGCAACAGCGCCTGGTCAATCGTCTGCAGAATTTCAACAATCTACCTCCGCAGGAACAGCAGCGCCGCCTTAACCGGATCGAAACCTGGGAACACTTGACGCCCCAGCAGAAATCGCAAGCGCGGCAGCTGGCTTCGCAGTGGCAGCAATTGCCTCAGCAGCGCAAGCAGGCGATGAAGACCGCCATCGGCGACCTGCGCGCCATGCCACCCGATCAGCGGGAGCGCGTGCTCGAGTCCGACCGCTTCAAGGGCATGTTTTCGGATCAGGAACGGAATATGCTGCGCGAGACGACCAAGCTTCCTTTGGCGCCGGCACAGCCTTCGGTGCCGCGGCCGCCGCAGGAGTAGAGAAAAACATTCACCACAGAGGATACCGAGGTTCACAGAGCTACCCATTTTCTGGGTTTCTGCTGTGTTCTCTATGGTCACTGTTTTCGGTTGGGAGGACCTCACGACTGCCGGGAAGACGCCGTTGCGTTGTTCCTAGCTGCGCAGCATGTTCCTGGCAATGAAGAATACGTTGGCGGGCCGTTCCGCCAACCGGCGCATGAAGTAGGGATACCATTCCGTGCCGAACGGTACGTAGACGCGCATGCCCCAGCCATCGCGGACCAGGGACTGCTGCAAGTCGCGGCGGATTCCGTGCAGCATCTGAAATTCGAACGAGTTGCGGGGAATTTTTTCGCGAATCGCGAATGCCTTCGCTTCCTTGATGATGTTCTCGTCGTGAGTTGCCAGTCCATGGTAGACGCCGCTCTTCAATAAGGCTTTCATCAGCTTGATGTAGTTGGCATCCACTTCGGATTTCTTCTGGAAGGCAACCTCCGGTGGTTCCTTGTACGCGCCTTTGCACAAACGAATCCGGATGCGGTCGGCAAGCAGTTTTTCAACATCGGCTTCCGCGCGCAGCATGTAGGACTGGATCACGGTTCCCACGTTGTTCCCATGCCCGGGCATGCGGTGAAGGGCATGCACAAAATCGAGCGTGCGCTGGGTGTAAGGGGAGCCCTCCATGTCGACGCGCACAAAGTTCGGCGGACTCATACTGGCGGCTTTCTGCACCAGGCCCGTCACCAGGTCACGCGCGAGTTGCTCATCGACATCCAGACCCATGTGCGTCAGCTTCAGGCTGATATTCGCATTGAGTTTGTTGGCCGCCATCTGATCCAGCAACTGGTGGTAGAGTTGCGCGCTGGCGCGGGCTTCCTCGACATTGGTGACATTTTCGCCAAGGTTATCGACGCTGACCGTGATGCCCTTACGGTTCAGCTCACCCGCCACGCGAATCGCATCTTCCACCTGGTTCCCGGCAACAAAGCGACGGGACACGCGCTGGCCAATCGCGGAGTGTTCGGCCACGGATCGGAGGGAACGGCTTTCAGAAAGGGAAATGAACAGGGATCTCAGCACGGGAGACCGTCCGAACAAGGACCTGTAGGTTGAATTTCGCCTGAGACGTGCATGCGGCTCACAGGAAGTTGTATCACAAACGCTGGGGCGAGGAGATGTGATGCCGGTCACTGATGCCAGTCGTTCGTCGCTGGTCGCTGGTCGTTAGCACATCAAGAACCGCATCAAAACCGCTTACCATCCTGAGAGCTGCGAGGCGATAGCCGAACGAAGCGCAGGACCGGTGTAGTGGGTTGCTGACGACTAGCGACTGGTACGACTGCTTACAAAAAAACTTCGTCCACGTAACACCAGCGCCAGTCCTCGCCGGGCTCGAACGACTGAATGACCGGGTGCTGGGTCGCATGAAAATGTTTGGTGGCGTGTTTGTTTTTGGAAGAGTCACAGCAGCCGACGTGGCCGCATTCCAGACAAAGCCGAAGGTGGACCCAGGTGTCGTGCATCTCGAGGCACTCCTTACAGCCTTTGCCGCTGGGGGTGACTTTCTTAACTTCTTTTTGATGAGTACAGGTTTTGGCCATAAATCACCTCCAGGTTTGGTCGAAACTGACACCCCTTTGGATCAGTCCGGATGCTCCTCGAGGAATCGCTCCGACTCGATCGCCGCCATGCAACCCGTGCCTGCCGCCGTAATGGCCTGGCGGTAGCGCCGGTCAGCCACGTCTCCAGAAGCGAACACTCCGGGCACCCGAGTGAGTACGTAATCGAGCGTTTTCAGGTAACCGTCCTTATCCATGTCCAGCTGGCCTTCGAACATCTTCGCATTCGGTTCATGGCCGATGCCCAGAAACAGCGCGCTAGCGGGAAAGTCGTAAGTAAGCCCGGTCTTCACATTCCGCAACTGAAGAGCAGTGACTTCTTTCCTGTGCACGTCGTGCACGTCATCTACCACCGTATCGGTAAGGAAGTTAATTTTCGGATTCTTGCGCGCCCGTTCCAGCATAATCTTCGAAGCCCGGAAGGTGTCGCGGCGATGAATGATGGTGACCTTGCTGGCGAAGCGCGTCAGGAAGTTCGCCTCTTCCATCGCAGTATCCCCGCCACCAATCACAACAACTTCCTTCCCCGAGAAGAAAAATCCGTCGCAGGTAGCGCACGAACTCACACCGTGCCCAATGAGTTGTTGTTCGTGCGGCAATCCAAGCCAGCGCGCGGAAGCGCCACTGGCAATAATCAGAGTCTTGGTGTGAATCTGGTGTTTGCCGACGTGCAGCAGGAACGGCCGTTGGCTCAGATCAGCGCTGGTGATGTGCCCCAGCATGTACTCGGCGCCAAAGCGCTGCGCCTGCTTGCGCATGTTCTCGATCAGTTCCGGCCCTTGTATGCCTTCGGGGAAGCCTGGAAAATTTTCGACCAGGGTCGTGATCGACAGCTGGCCGCCCGGTTCGTGGCCTTCAATCACGAGCGGCTTGAGATTGGCGCGCGCGGTGTAAAGGGCTGCAGTGTGTCCGGAGCATCCGGAGCCGATGATGACAACGTTTCGGGTATCCATAAGTGGCTGTCTGTTAGATTGCCGAAATGCAAATTGGGTGCAAGCGGGATTCCCGGGGCTCTTGAAAACGCCTGTAACCGCAAGGACCGCAAAGAATAGCCGCAAAGTCTGCGAAGATCAACCTTCCCTTCATTTCTTCAGTGATTGCTGGCTGGATGGTTTTGGCTTGACGGCGTCCGATGTGTTTGGCGCCTTCTTACCCGGCCTCTTCGTCTGGGCCGCAACCTTCGTCAACTCCTCGGGGATGGTGCGGCGCGCGTTCAGCAGCGACCGGTAGTTTGTCATGATCGACGAGGCGCTGATGAACAGCGGCTCGTAGGCACTCTGATCAGGCGACGGCCCGCCTTCGGATGCAGCGCAGCGCGCGAGCACCACCGACGACTTGCCAAAGCGCTCGAGCTTGATGCGGCTGGCCGGAGTCGAAGTACTCAGCATGCCGGCCGCGCTGGTCACCGATGACGCACTGTCTTCGATCGAAACCTGCACCAGGTCCTTGGGATCGCGCACATGCAGGACCAGGGTTTCGATCATGTTCTTGCCGTCGTCGCTGAAGGAATACTGCACAGTCGAAAACGCGGACTGCGCCGGAAGTTCCCGCCGCAGCCGGACCCACTTCGCGACCGAAGGCTCGTCCGAGATCTGCGCGCTCTGCCCAGCCTGCAAAAATCCGGGCGCCTCGGCCAGGCTCGAACGGCCACGAGCCACCTCGAAGTCCTGGCCGAACGACGGCTGCTTGGGAACACGCGCCAGGGCCGACGCGATTTCCTTCTGCTCCTCATCCGAGGGCGTGCAGACGTTCAGAACGTTCACTTTGACAGGAGGTTGCTGCGCCCAGACTCCGGCGCATATCAGGAAAATGGTCAGGGGCAAGAGCACTAATTTGGAAGGCACGCGGTCATTTTAAATGAACCGGAGCGAACTGCCGACATGGGGACGCGACAGCGTTCTATTCTTTGAATAGAATCTTGCCATGGCAAACCTGACCTTAGTGTACGGAATGCGGCTCTTGCCCTCGGACGAACTGGTGGAAGTCGGCGACGCCACGGTGAAGCTGAAAAATGGAAAAGACGCGCATGTCACCATGCACGTGCTCGAGGGCAGCAAGGATGACATCGAGAAGCAATTGAAGACCAGCCTGGAAGCGTTTTTCGATTTCTATCCGGAAATCTGAGGCGCGCGGTCCTATTGGTCCCCAAAGGATCTTCACCACAGAGGGCACCGAGAACACGGAGGAATCGAGAAGCACAGCGACAGAGAGCAGGCGACTGACAAATATCCCTGATTCTCTGTGTTTGCTCCGTGTCCTCTGAGGTTATGGTTTGTAACCCCGGCCCTCTGAGCACCTTCCCGGTTAAGGTCCCGGTCATCTTCGCCCTGATCAATCACCAGGCCACCGTTGACCAGCACGTACTGCATGCCCTGCGATAACTGATTGGGATCGGCGAATGTCGCCACGTCTTTGATCGTCGCCGGATCGAAGACCACGATGTCAGCCCACATGCCTTCTTTCAGCACTCCGCGATCCGTCAAGCGCACGCGCTGCGCGGGCAGCGCCGAAAATTTTCGAATAGCATCTTCCAGCACAAGCTTCTTTTCTTCCCGAACATACTTCCTTAAAATTCGGGGAAACGTGCCATAGGCCCGGGGATGCGGGTGTTCTTGCCCGAGAAGGCCCTCGGTCGACGCCCCTGAAGAATCGTTGCAGACCGAAGTCCAGGGCTGCTGCAGCGCCAGAGCGACATCGTCTTCCGACATTCCGAACACCGCCACTCTGGTGTACGCCTGATCTTCGATCAGCAGATCGAACAGGGCGTCCATGGGATCCTTGTTCCAGAGCTTGGCCACGTCGGCCAGGGTCTTGCCCTGAATCGGCAGCAGCTTCGGATTCTGCACGACACCGATGATGACCGCCTCCGGCCCCGGAATCTCCTGCCACTCGTTATCCCATGCGGTCGAAGCGGTCAGCATGTCCTTGCGAATGCGAGCGCGGGTCGCCGGATCCTTCAGGCGTTCGATAAGCTTGGCATCGCCGCCATCGTGCGCCCATGGCGGGAATGAACGCCGAAAAATCATTGAACCATGCAGGGTAGGCGTAGGTGTCCGCCGTGACATCGATGCCCTGCGCGCGAGCGGCATTGATCCTGGCGACCACCTCAGGCATCTTGTGCCAGTTCGACTTGCCCGCGACCTTGAGATGCCAGATCTCGACGGGAATGTGCGCCTCTTTCCCGATGCGCAAAGTCTCATCGATGGACGCATCAATCGCATCGCCTTCGCTGCGCATGTGGGTGGCATAGATTCCGCCAAACTTTGAGGCCTCGGAAGCCAGGGCGATGATTTCTTCCGTCTTCGCGTAGGGAGCCGGCGCATACTCGAGCGAAGTCGAGACTCCGATCGCGCCGTCGTGCATGGCATCCCGAACCAGAGACTTCATCTGTTCGAGTTGAGCGGATGTGGGCTGAACATCAGCGTCGCCCAACACCACGCGTCGAACTTGCGTAGCGCCGACGTAGCTGGCCAGATTGATTCCCATTCCCTGTTTTTCGAGCCGCGCGAAGTATTGCCGGAAGGTGCGCCAGTCGGGAGTGATCTTCAAATGCGCGTAGCTGGTCTTATCGGCCTCGACGATCGCGTCGTTCAGAGGCGCGATGGAACCGCCTTCGCCGGTAATTTCGGTCGTGATGCCCTGGTAAATCTTCGAAGGCAGCCGCGGATCGACCAGGATCGTCTTCTCCGACTGGCCCAGCATGTCGATGAAGCCGGGCGCGACCACGTCTCCATGCGCATCAATGGTTCGTTTCGCAGACGCACCGGTGAGGATTCCGATGGCCGCGATCTTGCCGTCCCGAATGCCAATATCGCCCGAGTACCAGGGCGAGCCCGTGCCATCGATAATGTGGCCGTTGGTGATGACGACGTCGAACGATTGCCCCTGCACGAGACCAGCAGCGATTACGAGCAAGAAAGACAGCAAAACCAGACATCGAGAGCCAACGCGCATAGACGATTCCTCGTTTCGGGATAAGAACAGGAACTCAGCAGTGTACTCGGTGGCGATGCACCCGGCGACGGGAAACAGGATGCAGGGATCGGGACGGCCGATGGAGCGCCTGCGTTATTTTGCGATAACCTGTTCGGCACGCCTGCGCGCCAGTAACGCGCCCAGGACGATCCAGATCGCCAGCGCGATCCACTCATTGGTGGTGAAGTGTCCGGGGATGGCGGGCACTACTTTCATAAGAATCATCATCGCCCCGATCAGAACTCCCAGGGCCGCGACCACGCGCTCGCGGGCCGGGGGGCCCATTGCGTAGTAGGCAGCACAGGCGGCAAGCCATCCGCTGGCGGATGCCACCGAGCCTACCTCGCTGATCGGAACCAGGATGGCGTCTCCCAGAAACATGCACACCGCCGTACTCAGCCCGACGGCGAGCACAGCCGTCGATGGCGTCCGATTCGCCGGGTGCACAGCGGCGACTCGCGCATCGATCAGACCACGCCGCCCCATCGCAAACAGGAGGCGCGAGGAAGCCACAAAATTTCCGTTGAAACACTTGAAGAGCGACAGCAGGGCCGCCGCCAGGATGCTGCTGACAATCCAGCGGGAGCCCACCGCGCGCTCGAATGCCACCGCCGTCATGAATTTCTCTCCCGTTAGTTCGCGCCAGGGGGCGGCGTATCCGACGGCCGCGATCACGATGGTGTAGAACAGGATGCCCACGCCAATCGCCATGCAGATGGCAATGAGAAAACTCCGCGAACGGAATTCCGGATTCGCTTCCTCTGCAGCTTTCGTCACCGATTCGAATCCGGTCATGAAATAGGGGACGATTTGCATCACCAGCAAGATTGAGAGAAAAGGCGTGTGCGAAAACAGAGGCGTGAAGTTCGCGGGAGAGCCCTTACTCACGCCCACCCCAACGAAGACTGCGAATAAGGCGATTGTTCCGAAGGATGTCCAGTTCTGAAAGGTTGCGCTGAGCCGGATGCCGCGATAGTTCAGCAGCGTCAGCAGCCCGGTGAGAGCCAGGCCGATGATGAGGCGGGGCAGAAATACCGGCTTGCCAGCGATACGATAAAGCTCCAGCGAATCGAGTCCCGGAAAAATATAAGCTGCGATGCGCCCCACGGCGACCGCTTCCCACGGGCAGACGATGAAATAGGCCAGCATCATCATCCAGCCGGTCGCATAGCTGATCGAACGGGGAAACACCCTCGCCGTGTAAGCGACCTCGCCCGCGGCGTCGGGCATCGCGGCGACCAGTTTCCCGTAGACATATCCGATGGGCAGCAGGAGCGAGCCGCCGATCGCGAAGCCGAGAATTCCGCCCAGTGGCCCGCCGCGCAGCAGCCAGTCGTCCATAACGACCAGCCAACCGACACCGACCATCGTTCCCCATCCCAGGGTGAAGTAGTCGGTGACGCGCAGCTTGCGGGCAAGTTCGGTCATGGTTAGGTCACGGGTGACAGGTCACAGGTCTAAGATGACCACGTAGGGACAGCCGCCCTCGGCTGTCCGGCCGAGCGCCAGCTCGGCGCGCCTCTTGCTGCACAGCTGTTTCATAGCAAAACGACGTGAACGATTCACATCACGCACAGCAACTCATACAACAGGTTCGCGGCCAGCAACGATGTGATCTCCCCCGTATCGTACGGCGGCGACACTTCCACCAGATCGCATCCCACAATCTTCAGCCCGCGCAGACTGCGCACCAACTCCAGAATCTGCGCGCTCGACAACCCGCCTACCTGCGGCGTTCCAGTCCCGGGGGCAAACGCCGGATCCACGACATCGATGTCGAGCGTGACGTAGACCGGACGGCCTCGCAGTTTCTTCAGATGCCGCTTCACCGACTCGATGCCACCGGCGTGAAACTCCTCAGACGTCACAACCTTGAATCCGTGCTTCTTCCCGAAATCGAAATCCTCTTTCGCATAAACCTGTCCGCGCAGCCCGATCTGCAAAACATCCTTGCCGACGAGCAAGCCTTCTTCGATAGCCCGCCGGACGGGCGTTCCATGGGAGTGCGGACTTCCAAAATACCCACCCCAGGTGTCGTTATGCGCGTCGAACTGAATCAGGCCGACCGGTCCGAATCGCTTGTGAATGGATCGAAGGATAGGCAGGAGGATAGAGTGATCGCCGCCCACACAAAGGGTGCGTGCGCCGGCTTTCAGGACGTCGTCCAGTTGAGTAGTGATCCGGTGAAATGTATCGTCAATCGACAGTGGATTGATGGAGAGATCGCCAAAATCCGCAATCCGCAATTTCTCAAACGGATTGAGATTGAGCACCGGGTTCCAGGGCCGGATGATGACCGACTGTTCGCGAACGTGCCGCGGACCGAAGCGCGGCCCCGAACGATACGTCGCCCCGCCGTCATAAGGAATCCCGATCAGCGCGACATCGAGTTCCCGCGCGCGCGTTACGTGCGGAAGACGCATAAAAGTCGAGATGCCGGAAAATCGCGGATAGACGAGAGCATCGAGCGGCTGCGGATTTTTCTTCGAAGACTTGCCCGAGCTTCCCCGCTGCTTCATGAGTGGCGCGAATTATAAAGCATGTGCCCACGCAGTCAGAAAACGCTTGCTTGCGGTGAGAACAATTGCCTTGTCTTTAGAATGCGTCCGGGCGGACGCTTAGGCGACAGCGCGGGTTTCATCCACGGGGACGTTGATCGATGTACACAGGATATCGACAACGTCCTCCATGGACGAAATGTTGAATACGCAGGTCAGGCGCGTACGATCAAGCATCTCGCGCACGAAGTGCGAGGGATTCACCAGCTTCAGTTGAATGCCGTTGTCGCGCGTCCAGCGATGCAGGAACACCAGCATGCCCAGGCCGCCGCCATCGAGCATTTCCACTTCCGTCAGGTCGAGAACTACCAGCCGGGGGTCGCGCAGGCAGGTCACTGCGTCTTTCAAGAAGTGTATCGGCTCGCCGCGCACGATCCTTCCCGCGCACTGCAACACGGCCACATCGCCGGTTTGCTCGCTCCTTATTCGTAATGCCATAGGTTCCTCAATATTGTCCAGGTGAACCAGTTGGGAGGTTGACGTAGCTTGCGGAGTCAATATCTTAGACGAGCGAAGCGGGGGAAGGTTTGCACACCCGGCAGTCTTTGTTAACTGCTTTATCTGCTTCGGCTTCGAGCGTCCGCAGAACAACGGGGCTGACAGTAGTTTGCATTTTTCGGCACTCCCACCGCGGAACGCAGGCAAGCCAGTACCCGCGAACCGGTCTGCTAGAATTGCGGATTCCGAATGGATTTAAGCCACATCGACTATGTCGGCATCGTGTTCAAAATGATCGCGTTCATCTTCGCGATCAGTGTCCACGAATCGGCCCACGCCTGGACCGCGAACCGCTGTGGGGATCCCACGGCGCGAATGTTGGGAAGAATTTCCCTCAACCCGGTCGTGCACATCGATCCGATCGGAACGATTGTGATGCCTCTGATCGCTATGGTGTCGCACTACCCCACCATTGGCTGGGCGAAACCCACTCCCGTCGACCCGGGCAACTTCAGGCACAAGGTTAAGGATGATGTATTAACCTCAGTGGCGGGACCGGTCAGCAACGTCATCATCGCGTTGGGCGCGCTCATCATTCTCTTTCTGGTCGCCAGAATCTCCCCGGAAGGGCGGAACCTGGTCACCTTCATGCCCTTCACGTATGAGAGGGGCCTCACGGCGATGGGCAGTTCTTCGGTGCTGGTCCCGATTACGTTATTTTTCTACGAGTTGGTGAGAATCAATATCATCCTGGCGATATTTAATTTGATCCCGGTGCCGCCGTTGGACGGCAGTCACGTTCTGCGTCATTTGCTTTCTGACCCGGTTCGGCGCGCATACGATTCGATTGGGATATTTGCTCTGTTTGCGCTGGTATTTTTCGGGGGCAACCTATTGTGGCGCCTGATTTCGCCATTCATTGACGCCGCGGATCGCGTACTAGTCAAATTCTGATGCCTACTTCTACACATCGCAAACGCGTGCTGAGCGGCATGCGCTCCACTGGAAGACTGCACCTGGGCAACTACGTGGGCGCTCTGCAGAACTGGGTGAGCATGCAGGACCACTACGAGTGCTTCTTTTTCATCGCCGACTGGCACGCCCTCACCACCGACTATGCCGACACGTCGAAGGTTAAGGAGAATTCCGTCGAGGTACTGCTCGACTGGCTGGCCGCCGGACTTGATCCCGAGCGGTGCACCATGTTCATCCAGTCGCATGTGCCCCAGCATGCCGAACTGCACCTGCTGTTTTCCATGATCACGCCGCTTGGGTGGCTGGAGCGCGTGCCTACTTATAAGGAGCAGCGCGAGAACATTGCAGAGAAAGATCTGAGTACCTATGGCTTTCTCGGGTACCCCGTGCTGCAGGCGGCTGACATCCTGATCTACAAGGGGGATTTTGTTCCGGTGGGCGAGGACCAGGTTCCGCACGTCGAGCTTACGCGCGAAATCGCGCGCCGCTTCAACCAGTTTTACGGCAAGCCTGCGCCCGTCTTTCCCGAGCCACAGCCGCTGCTCACGCCAGCGGCGAAACTTCCGGGTACTGACGGCCGCAAGATGTCGAAGTCTTATGGAAACACCGTCATGCTCACCGATCCGGAATCCGTAGTCCGCCAGAAGCTGAAAACGATGGTGACCGACCCGGCCCGAGTGCGACGCAGCGACCCGGGCAATCCCGATGTTTGCCCGGTCGGCGACTTGCACAAGATCTTTAGCACCGAAGAGACCATGGCGAAAGTGAACGAGGGTTGCCGGTCCGCGGGAATCGGCTGCATCGAGTGCAAGGGCTGGGCTGCCGATGCACTGGTCCAGGTGCTGCAACCCATGCAGGAGCGCCGGAAAAAATACGAGGACAATCCGCGCCTCGCCTGGGATATTCTGGAGGCGGGATCATCGGCCGCCGGCAAGGTGGCCGACGCCACCATGAAGGACGTGCGAGCCTCAATGGGGATGTCGCTCGAATTTGATGCGCGCAAGGGCGGCGCAAAGCAGTGAGGGACCAGTTTCCGGATGAGTGAACCAGTGAAAGCTGTGTCGGGCGTTCTCATACCGGCGGAAGGTGTTCCACCTCCGCCGTCCCCCGACAAACGGAACAGCAAGCGAGACGCGAATGATTTTCCTTTCTCGGTTGCGGTGGGTAGCGTCTACGAGGGACCGCTCGACCTGTTGCTTGACCTTATCCGCAAGCAGGACATCGACATCTACGACATCCCGATTGCCCGCATTACTGCGCAGTACCTGACCTACGTCGAGCGCATGCGGGAACTGGATGTGAACGTGGCCGCCGACTTCATTTACATGGCGGCGGTGTTGATCCACATCAAGTCGAAGATGCTTCTGCCGCGCGACCCGCTCGCGCCCGCCGATGCTGCGGACGATCCGCGCAGTGAATTAGTCAACCGCTTGCTCGAGCACGAGAAGTTCAAAGCAGCCGCGCAGATGCTCCTGCAGAAACAGCAGATAGAGGATGCGACCTGGTCTAATCCTTCGCTGAAGGAATTCAAGGACGCCGAAGGCACCGAGCCCGAGTTGACCGCGGACGTCATCGACCTGGTGAAAACTTTTCAGCAGATTCTGGACCGCGCGCGTTCGCGTCCGATTCTGCAAGTCGACGAAGAGACCGTCACGGTCGGTCAGATGATCAACTATCTGCGCCGCCGGCTTTCACTTGAGGACCGGCCTGTGCGATTGAAGCAGATGCTTCGCCACATCGAGTCGCGCCAGGCGCTGGTGTGCATGTTCCTCGCCCTGCTGGAATTGGTTCGCCTGCAGGCCGTGCAATTGCGTCAGGAACACCTGTTCGGCGAAGTCTTGATCCGCAAACACGTCGGGTTCGAGGCGATTATGAACGAACAGGCGGCGGTGCGGGATGATTGGAAGTAGATTGGCTGATAGCTGATGGCTGGTACCTGATAGCAATTGCCAGAAGCAAGGCAGCGATGAACTATGGGCAATCCCCGAGGTATCGAATTTCAATGAGTCTTAAAGCCCAAATCGAAGCGATTGTGTACGCGTCCGAAACTCCGGCCACGCTGGAACAGATCTTTCAGTTGGTCAAAGAGTCCGCGCTCGCCGAACAGGAAGGCGCCGACGAAGCGGCGGCGAAGTCGCGCGTGCGCGCAGCGCTCGAGGAACTCGTCGTCGAATATGGCACGCCGGACCATGGCATCGAGATTCGCCAGGTGGCGGGCGGCTATCGCATGTCGACCAAGCCCGAGCAGCACGACGTGGTGCGCGCCTACGCCAAGAGCCTGAAGCCGCCGATTCGCCTTTCCCTTCCGGCGCTCGAGACCCTGGCCGTCATTGCCTATAAGCAACCGGTGACCGTCCCCGAGATCAGCGAGATTCGCGGCGTCGACTCAGGCGGGGTCATCGCCACGCTGCTCGACCGTAAACTCATCACGACGGCTGGGCGCAAGGCCGTCATCGGCCGCCCAATCCTCTACAAGACGACCAAAGACTTCCTGATGCGGTTCGGCCTGAAAGACGTCAATGAACTGCCCAGCATGGAAGAGTTCGAGAAGTTAGTAGCCGAGTCGTTCCAGATGGATGAACCTGGACCCGCAGCCGAGACCTCGGCTGAGCCCGATGCAGGAGAGACAAGCCAGGCGACGGAATCCAAGCCGAACGATCCGGTGCAAATCAATTCCGGAAGTGACGCCATCGTTTCCGAGACGATCGGCGATACGCCGGAGGAACCGATCGAAACGCACGCGAGTAAAGCCAGCGACTGAGCTTTGGCAAGGCCACGCTTTATAGGCAGGAATCCTGCGCGGCCCAACAATGAACCTCAGCGGCTGAAGCCGCCATCCAAGGCAGGGCTGTTACGGCCCGGCTAAAGCCGGGCCCTTTCAAAGCTTGATTCAGGACTCATTAATCTCATGCCCACGGAACGTCTGCAAAAGATTATCGCCGCCGCCGGAATCGCCTCTCGCCGCAAGGCCGAGGAATTGATCACCTCCGGTCGCGTACTCGTGAACGGCCAGCCCGTCACCGCCCTCGGCTCGAAAGCCGATCCTGAGAAAGACCACATCCGCGTTAACGGCAAACTCCTTCAGGGAGCCCAACGGCATGTGTATCTGCTTCTGAACAAGCCTGTCGGATACGTGACGACGGTTAGCGACCCCGAGAAGCGTCCCACCGTGATGAACCTCATTCGCGGCGTCGGAAGCCGCGTGTACCCAGTCGGCCGCCTCGATTATGCCAGCGAAGGCCTGGTCCTGATGACCAACGACGGCACGCTCGCCCACAAGTTGATGAAAGCGGCGTCCCATGTGGCAAAGACGTATGTCGTGAAAGTGAGCAAACGACCCAGCGAAGAGGCGCTGAACAAATTGCGTGGCGGCCTGTCGATTGCGACCGACGAAGGCCGTCGGGTACGCACATCTCCCGCGAAAATTCGCCTGGTGAAAGATGCGCCCAACCCATGGTACGAAATCACGCTGATCGAAGGTCGCAACCGCCAGATTCGCCGCATGTTCGAAGAGGTGGGCCATCACGTGGAGAAGATCAAGCGCGTGAAGTATGGCCCGCTTGCCCTCGACGTGCCGCCGGGAGAATTTCGCATCCTGACCGCCAAAGAAGTTGATCGTCTCCGCACCGCGGCTGGACAGAATCAAGGTGGCCGCACGAAGGTCGAAGCTGTCTCCTAAAACCCTGCCCATGGAACGGTTCTTCGATCTCGTCACCGAAAACGCTCGCTCGGCTGGACCCAACACAAAAACAACTCCCGAACAATCCTCCTCTTCCCTGGTCAAGCTGAACGCTAACGAGAGCGTCTACGGCCCCTCGCCGAAGGCGGTGGGCGCGATGCGCGCCGCGCTGGAGAACTCGCATTTCTATCCGGACAACGATTCGCTCGCATTGCGCCAGAAATTGGCACAGCATCATTCCGTCCCGGCCGAACAGATCCTGGTAGCCAACGGAACAACAGCGTTGCTGGGCGTGATCGCTCGAACCTTGCTGCAGGCAGGGCGGAACGCGATCACTAGTGCCTGCTCATTTATTTCGTATCCCGCCGTGACCCAGGCAGCATGTGCGCGGCTCATCGAGGTGCCGCTGCTGCAAAAAGGATTCGACCTGGACGCGGTTCTCAAGGCCATCGACGCGAACACACGGGTGGTATTCATCGCCAATCCCAACAATCCCACCGGCACCGTCGCGCACGCCGGCGCCATGGATCACTTCCTGAAGAAGGTTCCCGGCCACGTTGTGGTTGTGCTCGACGAAGCGTACTTCGACTACGCTCAATATTTCGCGGCAAAGCGTGGCATCGAGTACTCACACTCTCTCGACTACGTTCGCGCAGACCGCAACGTCGTAGTATTGCGCACATTTTCAAAAGCTCATGGACTGGCGGGGATTCGGGTGGGCTACGCCATCGCGCCGGCCGAACTGACCGCCTATTTCTCCCAGGTGCAGGATGTGTTTGCCGTATCAGCGATCGCGCAGGCCGCAGCCTTCGCGGCAATGGACGATGCGGAACACATCCAGCGCGCGCTGCAAGGCAACGACCTGCAAGCGGCCTGGATGGAGCAGGAACTGACCGCGCTCGGGTATGACGTCATTCCCACGTGGACGAATTTTGTTGCCCTGGATGTAGGCGAGGATGCTCGCGAATTTGCGCGCCGTCTGCGGCGAAAAGGCGTGCTGGTTCGACCCTTGAGTGTGTGGGGTGCGCCGCAATCAATCCGGGTCACGCTGGGGACGCCGGAACAGAATCAACTTCTCGTGCGCGCCCTGGCGTCGATGAAATAAAGCGGACTCACCTTACCGCCGGATCCAAGTGTCACGATTCGCGAGTCATGGGTAGGCGCGCAGCGCCGAATAATCCCGCATCGCTCCCCAGTAGCGCACGGGTGATGATCGTGTGGCGTCCCGCTCCAGGCTCGACTTGCCCTGACGCGCCTGACGGCATATGGAGAGGATCGGCCGGCGCCGTCGCCGCGTACACCATCGCGCGTTGCCGCAATTCCTCGAAGATGGCGGGGGAAAAGGCTTCCCACGCGCTGCACACTCCGCCGCCAATCACATACATCTCAAGATTCAGGCCATTCACCATGGTGGACAGGGCAATTCCCAGTGCGCGTCCGACGCGCCGGAAGATACGTCGCGCCTGCTCGTCCCCCTGGATCGACAGGTTGTAGATTTCCTTGGCACTAAATTCCAGGTCTGAGCTAGCCGCCTTCGCCAGTCCAGCCGCATCGCCGGTGACGATGACCTCACGCGCCATGCGCACAATTGCAGTCGCCGAAGCGTACTGCTCGAGGCAGCCGCGATTTCCGCATCCGCATTGCTGGCCCTCCGGGTCGACTGTCATGTGGCCAAACTCGCCGGCCATCCCCGTCATCCCGTGCCAGATCTTTCCATTCAGCACCAGCCCGCCACCCACACCGGTGCCGAGAGTGAGCATGGCCAGATCACCCACGTGACGCCCCGCTCCCAGCCACTTTTCTCCGAAGGCAGCTACGTTGGCGTCGTTTTCGAGAATGACCGGCGCTCCCAGCCGCTTTTCGATTTCCGCGCGCACGGGATAATCCGACCATCCCGGCAGGTTCGGCGACTCGCGGACCATGCCCGTGGGCATGTCGATGATCCCGGGAACACCGATGCCCACACCAATCAAATCCCCGGAAGACCTGTATTTGTCGGAAACACGGCGAATGGCTTCGCACATGTCATTCAGGACTTGATCACGGCCCAGCACAGTCTTGGTACCGAGCGTGACCTTCTCCATGAGTTGTCCCCTCTCATCGACCGCTGCGATGCGAAGGTTAGTTCCCCCCAGATCTACCCCAATAGAAAAATTCGACATAAGGTCACAAAGGCAAACAGACTACACCGGAGAGAATGGATTGTCGATTTTGGAATCAACGGGTGAGGGCCGGAAGTCGGCCTATGTAACGATTCAATCTGCGTCTAGGCCCACGCGCGTCTACCGCTGGCAATTCGGGCAATAGTGGCTGCTGCGCCCCACGATCACGGTGCGTTTGATGGGCGTTTTGCACACCAGGCAAGGTTCTCCTTCGCGTCCATACACGCGATGGCGGAGTTGGAAGAAGCCTTCTTCTCCGTCGGCATCGACATAATCCGAAATCGAGGAGCCGCCCGCCTTGATCGCCTCCTTGAGAACCTTCTGCACCGCCGCGTGCAGTTTCTGCAGTTGTGCGCCGGTGATGGTCGACGCCCGCCGCCGGGGACGAAGGCCCGCGCGGAACAGCGATTCATCGGCGTAGATGTTTCCCACGCCTCGTAGCAGTTTCTGATTGAGCAGCGCACTCTTGATGGGAGTCTTCCTCCCTCGAAACAGAGCGATGAAATCTTCCAGCTTCACTTCCAGCGGCTCGACGCCGCCCGCTTCGAAGTCCGCTTGGGCCGCCACGCTCAGACGGCCAAACCGGCGCGGATCGACGAAGCGCAGTTCCCTGCCCGACGCCAGCTTCACAACCGCATGTGTGTGTTTCGCCACCGCAGCACCCGGATCGCACACCACCATGCGCCCCGTCATTCCCAGATGCACAATCCATTGCGACCTCGACCCAAGCATGGCGGCGCTCTTCCTTCGCTTCGAGGGTTTGCCCGCGCCGTTTCGCTCAAGGTCAAATACGATGTGCTTCCCCATCCTGCTTACTTGCGTGATGCGAGTCCGCTCCAGAGTCGCAGCAATTTCCGCAGGAGGCGATTTCATGGTCTGCGGCTTTGACCCCAACCAGACCGACTCGATTGCGTCTCCGGCAACCCTCTTGTGCAGCCCTCGAGCAATGGTTTCGACTTCAGGAAGTTCGGGCATGAGATTAGTTTACAGGCGACAGGTCACGGGTCACAGGTGACAGGCCTCAGGCATTTAAGGTCTCAAGTGTCACACTTCTCGGAACGGTTGCCGGATCCATGCCCAAGCGGTAGGCTACACGGGGCGAAAACGATGCGCCGAGCTTCCACCCTCATTTACGGAGCGACTGCTATTTTCTGCATGATCCATACGCCACTGCTTGGGTCCGTACAAGATCAGTCATCGCCGGCGCCGCCGAACTCGCATCCGCTGAAAGTGTGCTCAGCTCAGAATCCTCCACCATGCGCAACGATGCCGAGGCCGGTCTACACTCCCGATCCCGAGTGCAGCGATAAAGCGCGCAAGAAGAAAATCCACGGTACGGTCATTCTGGAGTGCGTAGTCGAAATCGATGGTCATACTCAGGGCATCCACGTCTCAAAGCCGCTCGGATACGGACTGGACGAGCAAGCGACTAAAGCCCTGCGCAGTTGGACCTTCGAGCCCGGCACCAAGGATAACCAGCCGGTTCCGGTCACGATACAAGTGGAGATGGATTTCCGCCTTTACTAGGAGGGTCGCGCTTTCCACTCACTGGCGGCCCCATTCGGAGCGGACGACTGCCTCCCAATTGCCCACGTCAGCCCCGCCAAGGTATTCTTACTTGTACACACTCCGATCCGCTCAAATCCCAGCCATTTTCATGACGGCGACGAACCGCGGGCGAAGCGTGTGTGTGCGAACCCGGGGTCCGAATACTCTGCAAGGACGGAGCTGGTCGTGAAAAAGGGTAAGGCTGCGGTCATCGTTGGCGCGCAATGGGGAGACGAAGGTAAGGGCAAGATCGTCGACGTGTTGTCGGAAGGCTTCCCGGTGGTCGCGCGCTATGCCGGAGGTCACAATGCCGGACACACGGTCATCATCAATGGCAAGAAGTTCGTTCTTCAGCTTGTCCCCTGCGGCGTATTGCGCAAAGGCTGCTACAGCGTGATTGGCAACGGCGTCGTGCTTGATCCGATCGCTTTCCTCAAAGAAGTCGGCGGCCTCCGCGATGCAGGCGTGCAGGTGGATGGCACGCTCTTCGTCAGCAATCGCGCCCAGGTGATCCTGCCCTATCACCGCATGATCGAACTGGCGGCCGAAAACGCTCCCGGACGCGTCAAAATCGGCACCACCTCGCGCGGCATCGGCCCCGCCTATGAAGACAAGATGGGCCGTCGCGGCCTGCGCGTGGCCGACCTGCTCGATCTCAAGCTCCTCAAGACACACATCGAGAACGCGGTACGCGAAAAGAACATGATCGCGCACGCCCTGTTCAATTCCGAGCCTCTCGATGCCGACAAGATGTACGACGAGTACGCCAAGGCCGCGCAACAAGTCGCTCCCTTTGTCCGCGACACTGCGGCTTTCCTGAATCGCATGCTGGCCGAGGGCAAGTCGATTGTATTCGAGGGGGCGCAGGGCACCATGCTCGACATCGACCACGGCACCTATCCGTTCGTGACTTCGTCCAGCGCGACCTCCGGTGGCGCCGTGATCGGCACAGGGGTCGCTCCGACGGCGATCGATATGGTCATCGGGGTCACCAAGGCCTATTGCACGCGCGTCGGCGGAGGCCCTTTCCCAAGCGAGGCGCACGACGAGAAGGGCGAACTCCTGCGCTCGCGCGGCAACGAGTACGGAGCCGTCACCGGCCGGCCACGCCGCTGCGGATGGATGGATTTGCCTCTTCTCCGCTACGCTGGCATGATTAACGGAATCTCGTGGTTGGTGGTCACGAAGCTGGACGTGTTGGACGCGTTCGACGAGATTCCGGTTTGCGTAGGCTACAAAATCGACGGCAAGAAAACCGACGAGATTCCCGCCCAGGACAGCGGCTTTCAGAAGATCGAATGCATTTACGAGAAGAAGGCGGGCTGGAAGACATCGACCGAAGGCATCACGGAACTCGAAAAATTGCCCAAGGCTGCCCGTGAGTACCTGACGTTTCTGGAGAAAGAAAGTGGAGCCCGTGTAGGCATGGTGTCCACCGGCCCGGATCGCGACCACACAATTTTCGTAGACGATTTCGCCGCGGCCATGAAGGCGGCGACCCGGCAAGCAGAAGCAAAGGCGTAGCAGTACGAGCTTTCAGCCGTCAGCTCTCAGTTGTCAGCTTCACATGTCAGTGCAGGTATATAGGTAGGCGGCGGGACCCGGAGTCACTAGGAACGAAAGTTTCTGCGCTAACCGGCGCATCAGTCCACTGATAGCTGATGGCCGAGAGCCGACAGCTAAATTCAACGGAGCGTGCGATGGTTGTCCTGGCTGTGACGTGGATGGCGAAAGTGGGACGCGAAAACGAAGTAGCCGGAATCTTCTCAAAACTGACCGAGGCATCCCGCCAGGAACCGGGATGCGCGATGTACGTCGTTCATCGCCACAAAACCGATCCGCGCCGGTTCTTCATCTACGAGCAATATAAAGACGACGCCGCGCTCGAAGCCCACCGCGCCGCCCCGCACTTCCTGCAATTTGCCAAGAAGGAATTGCCCAAGGTGGCGGACCGGGTGGAGGGGAATTTGTTCGAGCCGCTGGGGTAACGCAGGGTTCTTCTCAACTAAGTAACCGCGATCCGCAGCGTCACTTATTTTTGTCGATCATCAGTACACCGCCCGAAGCATAGCTTTCCTTCGACACTTCCACGAACGTCACTACGATGGCCTCCCGGCGGGCGCCGGCTTCTTCCACCATCGCGTCCGTGATGCGCTGGGCAAGTTTGCGTTTTTGATCGGCCGTGCGGCCTTGCAGCATTGTGACTTGGATGACAGGCATCGGGACACCAGCTATCAGCTATCAGCTATCAGAAAGTCTGACTCAGCCAACGAAAACGGGTTGCTTAAATCGAACCGTTCATGAGCCGTTCGGTTTTCTCTGTGTCTCTGTGGTGAATTCTTCTTTGAACTGAGAACTTATTTTGCCAGTTCGTATCCCGCAAAGAAGAAGCTAAGCTCGTAACGAGCCGTATCGTCGGCATCCGAGCCGTGAATCGCATTGAACTCGATGTTGGTCGCCCACTTCTTGCGGATGGTGCCCTCTTCCGCCTGCGCGGGATTGGTCGCGCCCATCAGCTTGCGAAGGTCGGAAATGGCGCTCTCTTTTTCCAGCGCGAGCACCACGATCGGGCCGCTCGACATAAAGTTTGTGAGCGAGTTATAGAACGGCCGATGCGCGTGCACGGCGTAAAACTGCTCGGCCTGGTGTTTGGAAATTTCCAGCATCTTCATCGAAAGGATGTGGAAGCCGTTTTTCTCGAATTGCTCAATGATGTCGCCGACGGCATTCTTCTTCACCGCGTCCGGCTTAATGATCGTCAAAGTGCGTTCCAGCGTCTTCATGATTGATCGTTGATCCTTGGTCGTTGGTCGTTAGCTAAAATCTTGTAGCGCGGGCGCCCTCGCCCGCGAGGCAGCAAGTCGGGAAGGTTGAGTCCCTGAGTTCTCGAACCGCGGGCACTCACGGCGGTCCGACGTTGCTCGCAACTTGAAACGCGAAACCTGAAACTACGCCTTCACCGCTCCCACTCCGAGCACCGACATCAGCGTCTCGCCGATGGTGGCGGGCGATTTCGCGACTTTAATCCCGGCCGCTTCCATGGCCTTCATCTTTTCCGCAGCCGTTCCTTTGCCGCCGGAAATGATCGCGCCCGCATGGCCCATCCGCCGTCCGGGAGGCGCAGTCTGCCCTGCGATGAAGCCCACCACCGGCTTCTTCATATGCTTTTTCACGTAATCCGCCGCGGTCTCTTCGGCGTTGCCGCCGATCTCGCCGATCATGATCACGGCCTCGGTCTGCGGGTCCTTATTGAAAAGCTCGAGCGCATCCAGGAAATTCGTCCCGATGATGGGATCGCCGCCGATGCCGATGGCAGTCGACTGGCCGATCCCGCGCGTGGTCAACTGGTACACAGCCTCGTAGGTAAGCGTCCCGGAGCGCGACACGATGCCGACGTTGCCTTCCTTGTGAATGTGGGCCGGCATAATGCCGATCTTGCACTTGCCCGGCGAAATGATGCCCGGGCAGTTCGGACCGATCAGGCGCGAGCGCCGCGTCTGGAGGAATTCCCAGGCGCGCACCATGTCAAGCGTAGGAATGCCTTCGGTAATGCAGACGATCAGTTCGATCTCGGCATCCGCAGCTTCCATGATCGCGTCGGCCGCAAATGGCGGCGGCACAAAGATGACCGAAGCATTCGCGCCTGTCTTGTCGACGGCTTCCTGCACAGTGTTGAAGATCGGCCAACCTTCGTGGGTGCTGCCACCCTTGCCCGGCGTCACGCCGCCAACCACCTTCGTTCCGTACGCCGCGCTTGCCTTGGAGTGAAACGTTCCTTCCCGGCCGGTGAGTCCCTGCACGATCAGTCGCGTGTTTTTATCTACCAGGATTGCCATGATTACTCTTTTCTCTAGAATTCTGCGCCGTTAAGGATTACGCGCAATCAGTCGATGGAACGTCGGCCGTCTTCCATCGTCTAAGCTCCTTTGGCCGCGGCCACCACTTTCTCCGCAGCGTCCTTCATGGTCTCCGCAACAATGAAGTTCAACCCGGAGTCTTTCAGTATCTGCCGTCCGGCCTCGACATTCGTACCTTCCAAGCGCAACACGATGGGCAGCTGAATGTGCGTCTTGTTCGCGGCTTCGACCACGCCGGTGGCCAGAGTATCCACGCGCAAAATACCGCCAAAAATATTGATCAGCACGGCCTTCACGTTCTTGTCGCTTAGCAGGATCTCGAAGGCATGGGTAACCTGTTCTGCATTCGCGCCGCCGCCCACATCTAGAAAATTCGCAGGCATGCCGCCCGCGTACTTGATGATGTCCATGGTCGCCATCGCGAGGCCGGCACCATTCACCATGCAGCCTACGTTGCCGTCGAGCTTGATGTAGTTCAGGTTGTATTTCGAAGCCTCGACTTCGAGCGGGTCTTCTTCCGTCGTGTCGCGCAGTTCCTTCAGGTCAGCGTGACGGAACATGGCGTTGTCGTCGAAGTTTAGCTTGGCATCGAGCGCGAACAGGCGGCCATCGGTGGTCGTGATGAAAGGATTGATCTCCACCAGCGACCCGTCGGTGCCGAGGAAAACTTTGTACAGGTTGGTGAGAAACTGCACGGCCTGATTCACGAGCTGCGGCTTCAGGCCCAGCTGAAACGCAATCTTGCGCGCCTGGAACGCCTCTAGGCCCATGCCCGGATCGATGTATTCCTTGAGGATGGCCTGCGGATTTTCAGCGGCTACCTGCTCGATATCCATGCCGCCGGCGGACGACGCCATGAACACAGGCTTGCCCTCGCCGCGATCGACCAGGATGCCGAGGTAAAGTTCCTTCTCGATGGGCAAAGTCTCTTCGATCAGCAAGCGGCGGACGACGCGCCCTTCGGGCCCGGTCTGGTGCGTGATGAGCGTCATGCCGAGCATCTTCTCGGCCAGTTGGCCAGCTTCTTCCACCGACTTGGCAATTTTCACACCGCCGCCCTTGCCGCGGCCTCCGGCGTGAATCTGCGCTTTCACCACGACGCCGGTAGCCCCGGCGTCGAACAGGGACTGCGCCACCGCAACGGCTTCCTCCCGCGTGGTTGCCATCTCCCCGCGCGGCACGGCCACACCAAACTTCTTCAGGATCGCTTTCGCCTGATACTCATGAATTTTCATAATGATTCCCGACCTAAAAAATCACTCCATATTTCCGGGCAGGGTCCTGCTTGCGGCTTGGGACTGAGGGCAGCAAACCCTTGATTTTATAGAAGGGTGCCGGATACGGCAAACGCAAGCGGTCACATCTACATGTGACGCAGCAAGCCAGCCAGGCAAGGGCCCTCACAAAGATGAAAACCTCTGCGCCCGGTGCGTCATTTCTCGGCGAACTCTGCGTTTTCAGGATTTTGGAATACCGCGCCCCGAGTGTTCGTTTTTACAGCAAATGCTACCCTGTACCGGGATGATCGTCGACGCCCTCCATCGCATCGCCAACCACTGTCAGTCGCTATCCCGCGACGAGGCTCGCGATGTCATGTCTGAAGTGCTTTCCGGCAAGTGCACCGATGCGCAAATCGCCGCGTTGCTGGTCGCCCTGCACATGAAAGGCGAGACGGTCGAGGAGATCGTGGGCTTCGCCGAAGCGATCCGTTCCGCCGCCGCTCCCCTTCCCATCGCCAGCAACTCGACCATCGACGTCAGCGGCACGGAACGCGACGCGCTGGTCGACACCTGCGGCACCGGCGGAGACGCCAGCGGCACCTTCAACATCTCTACCGCCACCGCGCTGGTCGCAGCGGGCGCGGGTGTTCGCGTCGCCAAGCACGGTAACCGGAGCGTGACTTCAAAATGCGGTTCGGCCGACGTGATGGAAGCCCTGGGCGTGAACATTTCCCTGCCGGCGCAGCAGATTGCGGAATGCCTGCAGCAGGTCGGCATCGCATTCCTGTTTGCGCCCGCTATGCATTCCGCGATGAAGTACGTGCAACCGGCCCGCCGCGAGTTGCGACTGCGAACCGTCTTCAATCTTCTCGGTCCGCTGACCAATCCCGCGCATGCCTCAGCCCAGGTGGTCGGCGTCTATTCCGATGACCTGGTCGAGAAGCTGGCCGAAGCCCTGAGCATGCTGGGACTGCGGCGCGCAATGGTAGTCCACGGCTCCGATGGTCTGGACGAAATCACCATCAGTGGATCCACCCGCATCGCCGAAGTCCGCGACGGACAGGTCCACACCTATGAAGTCACGCCGGAAGAATTTGCAGTCAAGCGCTCGCCAATCGAAGCGATCTCGGGCGGCGACGCGGCCGAGAACGCGCGCATTATTCAGGAAGTCCTGTCGGGAAAGCAGTCGCCCTGCCGCGACGTGGTGTTGCTGAACGCCGCCGCCACGCTGGTGGCGGCAGGCCGGGCGAATCGTCTGTTAGAAGCCCTGCCCATGGCGGTGAATTCCATCGATTCCGGAGCCGCCGCCGCGAAACTGAAAGCCCTGGTGGATTTCACTCAGCAAGGCGTGGCTCGTAGCTCGTAGCTCGTGGCTACTTCGCTTCCCGCTTCAACTTCTCAATCTGCGCGAGATGATTCGCCCCATGCCCCGCCATCTGCTCGACCAACCGCGCCACCGTCACATCTTTCTGATACTCAGGATGAAATGCCACCTTCTCCAGATCCTCTGCCTTCAGGCGACGCAACAACCTGAGATTGTGATGCCGGTTCAACCCATACAACGCCACCAACTCAGGCGCCGACGCATCCAGATAGCCCAGATTCTTGGCCCACGCGTCCTGATCCATCGGGGCGATGACCGGCTTCTCGTCGGCCAGCATCTGGCGCAGGCGGTAGCCGTACACGATTTCGATGTCGGCAAGATGCGCGAGAATCTCGAGGATGCACCACTTCGCCGGATCCGATCGGCGGCGCAGAACAGCCGGCGATAGCCCCGACACGGCCGCCGCAATCTCCTTCGGGCTTTTCTCCGCAGCGTCCAAATGCTTTTTCAGTTCAGCTTCCGTCATGCGCCCTCCCGCCTAAACTCGTACCAGTGATCGCTAGCGGACCTCCGCCTTCTGCATCCACTCGGCGATTTGTACATTCCATCCCAATTCTTTCGTGATCGCGGCCCGCAACAACGACGCTGCCTCCTCTTCTCCGTGGACAAGATAGGTCGCAGCCGGTTTCTTCTGAAAAGTATGCAGCCATTCCAGCAACTCCGGCGGATCGGCATGATCGCTGAACTGCTCGAAGGTGGCGATGTGGGCGCGAATCTGCACCATGTCCCCGAAGATCTTCACTTCCTTGGCGCCGCTCTTGATGGTCGCGCCGCGCGTGCCCGGAGCCTGAAACCCGATGAACAGCACGGTATTTTTCGGGTCGGGCAACCGCTGGGCGAGATGATGCAGGATGCGGCCGCCCGTCACCATGCCGCTCGACGAAATAATGATGACAGGAAAATGAATTTCATTGATCGTTCTTCGAGTCGTCCACCTGCGCTGCGAAGGTGAACCCGGGCCACTCCAGCGGCGAGCCATATTTTTTGATCAGCGAGCGCGCCTCGCTGGTGTAGTCTTCTTCATGCTTCAGGTAGATTTCGACGGCCTTGATGGCCATCGGGCTGTCGCAGAAGACGGGCACGCGCGGGATCTGCCCAGCCTCCATCAATTCCTTGAGCATGAAAACGAACTTCTGGGTGCGCTCGACGGCGAACGCGGGAACCACGATGGAGCCGCCGCGCTGCACGGTCTCGCGAATCACGGCTGCCAGCTCGGGCCGCGGGTCGGTATGTGGATGGACGCGGTTGCCGTAGGTCGACTCCATCACCATTACGTCGGCGCGCTCGCCTTCTTGCGGACCAGAGTGAACGACCTTCCCGGGCGCGACCGTGGTGTCGCGTACGCGCCCGATGTCGCCCGTAAAAAGCAGCTGCCGCGTTTGTCCCCGGGTCGTCAGCGCAACCTCGGCCATGCACGAACCAAGAATGTGTGCGGCCGGAACGAATCGAAACGATAGCTCGGGACTGAGCTGCTTCGTCTCTCCCAGATGCGCGACGCGAAAATACTTCAGGCAGTCTTCGGCCTCCTCGAAGGTGTAAAGCGGCAACGCCGGTGTGTGTTTCGATCTTTTAATCTTGTTGTAGTAGGCGGCGTCTTCTTCCTGCAGGTGGCCCGAGTCAGGCAGAATGATCCCGCACAAATCAATGGTGGCCGAAGTCGCGTAGATCGGGCCTGTGAAGCCTTCCTTGACGAGCCGCGGAATCCATCCGCAGTGATCCAGGTGCGCGTGAGTCAGGATGACGGCATCGATCTCCCGCGCAGGGATGGGCAACTCTTTCCAGTTGCGTTCGCGCCATTCCTTCTGTCCCTGAAAAAGGCCGCAGTCGATGAGCACTTGAATTCCCTTGTTCCCATCGCCATCAAACGAGGTGTTAATGAGATGTTTCGACCCGGTCACCGTCCCGGCCGCGCCCAGAAATTGGATGTACGCCAAACGTTCCTCCCGGACTTGCTTTAAGAGAGCTAGAAAACCTACCACGGAGGCACTGAGGCACTGAGACATTCAAATAAAGGGGTCGATCGATGAGACTTCCGTTGCGTTCCTCCGGGAGTCCGTGTCTCCGTGGTGGAAGTTTTATCCCCCCGCCTTCAGCGCGGCGCCTCCACCTTGAATGTGTTGTTCGTGAGATCGCTTTCGGGCACGCTGCCGTCGTTCACGACGATCTGTTTGGGTGGCTTCGGGGTTGCCACCCTTACGATGGCCTTCCCTTTGCCCCGTACCTCGACGCGCTGCGTCATCTCGCCGCCGTCAAATTGGATCTTGAGCGGGACTTCGGCCCCGGCCGTGCCCAGGTTCTCTAAGGTCACGGTAACCAGATAATTGTCCTGCGAGGCCTTGCGCGGAAACGCCGACTCCACCCGAAAATCGGGCAGGCCGCGATCGTGATAGACCCAGTCGTCGAAGAACCATCCCAGGTCGCGTTTCGACTGAATTTCCAGCAGATGCTGCAGGTAGGCCGGATCCTTATCCTGGTCGGGCTGATAATTTGCCAGCGCTTTCTTCAGCGCCTCCTCGCCGAGCATGTCCCGTAGCATCCACCATACGTAGGCGGCTTTGCTGCGGTAGAACGCGTCGACCGCGGTTGAGATCAGCGGCTCTTCTGCGGCATCTTTGGATTGCGAATCGGTAGTCTTCTCTGCGTCCATCACGGCAGCTCGGTGCAGACCGAGAAAATCCAGCGCGGCCTCGCGGTTCTGTTGGTGCTCACGGTAGGCAGCTTGCACAAAGTGAGCGAGTCCTTCAAAAATCCACGGACGAGGGGACGCAAACGCGGCGTGCGTAAGTTCGTGCACCATCGCAATCTGCAGAAGCTTGGGGTCAGTGTCGCCCAGCGGGGTCAGCAGCATGAGGCCGCTCTCAAACGGAGACGCGCCAGGATCGAACAATTCGGCGACCAGGACTTTGCGGCGAGCCGCGCCCACCCACTCGTTCACGAAGGGCGAAGCCGCAGCCGCCGCTTGAATAAATTTCTCGGCACGGTCCTTGTGCTCCTCGCGGTAGAAGATCTGGAGTTGGGGAGCGTCGAGCGAGGCGTAATCCGCCATCACAAAGCTGGGCGCTTGAAAACCGAGCGGAGAGAAATCACATTCAGCGAATGCTTTCTGAACTCCCATGGCCTCGAGCATCCGATTGCTCGCGCAAATCAGCGTCGGTGGTTTCGCTTCATTCGTAAGCGAGTAACCCAACTTGAGGTGCATCGCTGCGGTGGACTCGCGCATCTTCCACCGTCCGATAATTTCAAACAGGCTGCCTTGGTCAGAAAGGTTCGCCGCGTCCATGGCCACCGGATACCAGACAACGTTGCCTGCTCCACGCACGACGGAGAACTGACGGCTGATCTGGTCCCAGTCTGTGTGAATGGCACTTTCCTTCGGCATGCCGATGCGCGTGAGCCTGGTTGCGTCGAGCGCAATCGTGCCTTCGTAGCCGATTGATATTTCGACGGCGTTCCCAGGGGCGACTTCGGAGGGCAGAGTAACGATCGCTTCCGACAGTTCACCGGTGTGATCGATGTCGGAGGTGTAGGGCTGGCTGACAAACTGGAGCGGCTTGCCGCCGGCCTGAATCGAACGCCAGGTCAGGCTGGAAGAAATCTGCAATGCGGCATTTTTCTGCGGAGTTTTGGAATCGTTGCGCAAGGTCAGAGTACCTCGTACTGACAAGCGCTGCTGCTCCGGTTCGATTGTGACGTTGAGATCGTACTTTGTGAATGTGAATGCTTCGCGGTCCAGAGAGAATGCGGGCAGCGACGCGAATACAACCAACAGAACAGCCAGCAGCCTCATTCCGAATCCGGCGCCGCCAGCGTCCGCCGCTGCCGCACGATTTCGTACAGGACGACCCCAGCGGCCACTGAAACGTTCAATGAAGAAACTTTTCCCAGCATCGGAATCGAAACCAGAAAGTCGCATTTCTTACGGACCAGTTCGTGGACTCCCTTGCCCTCGGCCCCCAGCACGATCGCGCAATCCATCTTGTAGTCGAGTTCGTCATAGGTCTGCTTGCCGCGCTCATCCAGCCCGACCACCCACACATTCTGTTCCTTCAGCTCTTCCACCGTGCGGGCGATGTTGGTCACCTTCGCAATCGGCAAGTGCTCGCTTGCGCCCGCCGACGTCTTGGTCACCACTCCGGTCACGGCAGCCGCGCGCCGCTCCGGAATCACAACCCCGTCGGCCCCGGCTGCATCCGCCGTACGCAGGATTGCCCCCAGGTTGTGCGGATCCTCCACCCCATCCAGCACGACGATTAACGAGTACTGCCCGCGCTTGGCCTCGACCACGTCATCGAGCCCGCTATACTGCTTGGCCGAAGTGACCGCAACCACTCCCTGATGAGCGGCATTTCCCGCCAGCCGATCAAGCTCCGTACGTTGCAGGAATCGCACCGGCACGCCCAGCTTGCGGCATTCCTCGATGATGCGTTGCAGGCGCAGGTCGTGCCGTTCTTTCGCCAAACCGACCCACTGGAAGGCGCGCCCGCGAGCCTTGATCGCCTCGCTCACCGCATTGAGACCGTAGATGTAGTTCATGGAATGGTCAGTGTACTGGAAAAGCAGCTGACAGCTCATGGCTGGTAGCTGGTAGCTGATGGCTGGTAGCTGATGGCTGGTAGCTGATGGCTGGTCCGCCGTTGCATGTCCGGCTATCAGCCACCAGCCATCAGCCGCTCTCTCAATGCTAGACTAAAAAGTTTGGAGGCCCTGGTTTGAACGACGTATACATCCTCTCGGCTGTCCGCACGCCCATCGGCAAGTTTGGCGGATCGCTCGCGTCCATGACGGCCGCCGACATGGGCGTGGTAGCCGCGAAGGCGGCCATCGAGCGAGCTGGAATCCAGCCCGCCCAAATTGAGGAGACGATCTTCGGTAATGCCCGCCAGGCTGGAGGCGGCCCCAACCCGGCGCGCCAGATTTCCATTCGGTGCGGCGTCCCGCAGGAAGTCCCCGCCTACACCATCAACAAAGCCTGCGCCTCGGGCATGAAGTCCATCGCGCTCGCGTACCAGGAAATCGCCACCGGCAATCTCGACTGTGCGCTCGCCGGCGGCACCGAATCCATGTCGCGCCTTCCCTATTATCTTGACGGCGCGCGCTGGGGTTATCGCCTCGGCAATCAGGAACTGGTGGACGGCATGTACCGGGACGGCTTCTTCTGCCCGATGGCGAAAATGGTCATGGGCGAAACCGCCGAAGTCCTCGCCGAGCAGTATGCGATCACCCGCGAGGAACAGGACGAGTTCGCCCTTACTTCTCAGACGCGCGCCGCCACTGCGATCGCCGCTGGCCGCTTTCAGGAAGAACTGGTGCCCGTCACCCTCGAAAGCAGGAAAGGCACCACCCTCTTCACTCGCGACGAGCACCCGTTCGCCGACGCCAGCCTTGAAAAGCTGGCCAAGCTGTCTCCGGTGTTCTCGAAAGAAGGAACGATTACTGCCGGAAATTCCTCCGGCATCACCGACGGAGCAGCAGCCTTAGTCCTGGCCAGCGCGGCCTTCGTAAAGCAACACAACCTTAAGCCGCTGGCCCGGGTGCTCGCAGTAACGTCAGCCGGCGTCGACCCGCGCATTATGGGCATCGGTCCGGTCCCCGCCTTGCGCAAGATGGCGGAGAAACACAATCTGAAGCTGGCAGACTTCGACCTGGTCGAACTCAACGAAGCCTTCGCCGCGCAAGTGTTGGCTTGCGATCGCGAGCTTCACTTCGATCGCGACACTCTCAACGTAAATGGCGGCGCGATTGCTCTTGGCCATCCCATCGGCTGCACCGGCGCCCGCATCACGGTAACTCTCCTCCACGAACTCCGCCGCCGCAAAGCCAAGCACGGGGTCGCCACGCTCTGCGTCAGCGGCGGCATGGGAATGGCGTTGGCGATCGAAAGACTCGGCTGAGCGTATGGAACCGTCCTTTCGCCTGGCCACCGAAGACGACGCCACACTTCTGCTTGAACTGATGCGTGAGTACTACGCGTACGACGGCCACGCATTCGACCCGCCCAAAGCCCGACTCGCCCTGCTTGCTTTTCTCCGCGAGCCGTCGTTCGGCCGGGCCTGGCTGATCTGCGAAGGCTCGACCCCAGTCGGTTACATCGTGCTCACCCTCGGCTATAGCCTCGAATACCTGGGCCGAGATGCCTTCATCGACGAGTTCTACCTGCGCGAAAGCCACAGGGGAAGAGGTTGGGGGAGTCGGGCACTCTCATTCATCGAGTCCGAGGCCCGCCGGTTCGATGTCCGCTCCATTCACCTGGAGGTTGTCCGGCAGAACACAGCCGCCAAGGAGGTCTATCGCAAGAGCGGCTATCTTGACCACGAGCACCACCTGATGTCGAAATGGATTGAACCTCGCTTTCCCAAGCCCGGCTCCGGGTGGCACGAGTAACTTGGCCCGGTGCAGAGCTTTTGTTATCCTGAGCCTTGCCAGCCCCCGATTTTTACGGCATTCCATCCCCGACAATTCAAGGAGAGTGTTGTGTCTGGTAAACTCACGTTTCGACTGGCTGGGTTGCTCCTGCTGTTGACGGTTCCGGCGTTGAGCCAGGATTTCAGCGCCGATCTGGTTCGCCAGAAGCCGCAAAACGCGCCAACGACCAAGGTGTTCGTCAGTGGTGACAAGGTTCGGTTCGAGGTTGCCGGGCAAAAAACTTCAAGTTTCGCCGTGATTAATGTTGCCCAGCGCACCAGTACCATGGTTCTGCCCGACACCAAGTCCTATGTTGTTTCTCCTCCCGGACATCTTGCCTCTTCGATTCCTCTCTTCCACATCGACGATCCGGAAAACGCCTGCAATTCCTGGGAGAAAAGCATGCAGAATCCGGGAACATGCAAGAAGGTCGGCGACGACACTGTGAACGGGCGCGCCGCGGTAAAGTACACCGGAGCCCTGGAAAATGGCGACACCGGCACTGCGTGGATCGACAGTAAGCTGCACTTCGCGATTAAGTGGGAGGGCGAGAAAAGCACGGTCGAACTGCAGAATATTCAGGAAGGCCCGCAGGACGCGAAGTTGTTTGAAATCCCCAGCGACTATCAGAAACTCGACACAGCGGCCGCGCACAGGAGCGCCAAGAGAATGGCCAAGCCGCCGACTAAGCCCATGCCGCCTAAGTAGAGAAGAATACGACGGCAGATTGTCGTTCCCATCCAACCAAGAGAGGATGGCCCATACGCGGGCCATCCTTTTGCCTAATCCTCCGGATCAATCACCAGCAGGGAATCGCAAGGGAACAGGAGTTTGGGCCTCCCGAGGCCTGCTCTTGCTCGGCTGCGCGCGTTGACCCCCTCCGAAACCGCCCACTATACTTCCCATTGGGACGAATCGCCGGGAAACCGCATGCCGCTCTCCGCAGTCATCGTTGACGACGAACAGCTCGCCCGTGACGAACTCACCTTCCTCCTGAAGGACGTCGGTGACGTGAACATTGTGGCTCAGGGAAAAAATGGCGTCGAAGCAGTCCACCTCATCCGCGAGCACAACCCGGATCTGGTCTTCCTCGACGTACAAATGCCGGGTCTGGACGGCTTCGGCGTCATCAAGAAGTTGCTGGACAAGAAAGTCGCTCTACCAAAAATTGTATTTGCCACGGCCTTCGATCAATACGCCGTGAAAGCTTTCGAAGTAAACGCCGTTGATTACCTGCTTAAACCTTTCGACAAGAAGCGAGTGGCCCAATCCATCCAGAGAGTTCGCGCCAAGATGGAATCGGGAGCCTCGCCGAACGACAAACTCGAGACTCTGGTTCGAATGCTGGAGTCCCAGAAAGAGCAAACCACCTCCAAGGTTCTGATCCGCTCGATGGGTCGGCTTCTGCTGGTCGATCAGCGCGACATTTGTTACGCCTCTATCGAAGATGGGGTCATCAGCGTCGTGACCACTGGTCCGACCGGAGGCGAGGGCCAGTCCAACTGCCGCACTCTCGAGGAACTGCTCGATAGCCTGGATTCCAAGCTGTTCTGGCGCGCTCACCGCTCCTACCTGGTCAATATCAATCGGATTAAGGAAGTTGTTCCCTGGTTCAAGAGCTCGTATCAGTTACGCATGGACGATAAAAAGCAGACCGAAATCCCCGTCAGCCGCGCGCAAACCAAGCGCCTCCGGGAACTTTTCGGTCTCTAGCGCGGCAACTCGAGATTTCCCTCTCGCATCCGACTAACCGACCAGCCGTGTGCGTCCTTTGATTACTATTCCCGGCATGCTCTCGCGGCGCCTGCGAATTGGAGACCGTGTCATGAAAATGTCCACCCGCCTCGCTCCGCTTCTGTTTCTCGCCCTCGCGATGCCGCTCGTGGCCTCCGCGCAGGTCAAACGCGATAGCTACGCTTACAAAGTCGGCCCGCGCCCCTTGATTTCGGTGCGTAATCAATACGGGCGTATCACGGTCAGTCCCTCCGCGGTTGACCGTGTGGTCGTGACGGTCGTCCACTCCGATGCCGTCGAGATCCTCCACCAGCAGAATGAGAACCGAATCGAGCTGATTACGGGATCACAAGTGGCTACCGGCGCCAAAGCCGACAATGTCGACTATCAGGTCCTGGTCCCGGCCGATGCCTGTGTAATCCTGAGCACGGCCGCGGGCTCGCTTTCCGCCGAAAATCTGGAAGGGGACCTGGTGTTCGAAGGCACCACCGCATCAGTCGATGCACGGGAGCTGCGCAACGCCCACGTTCACGTGAAGACTCTCAGCGGCCCCATCACCTTGCAAGAAATTACCGGCGGCTACGTCGACGTTACCACCGCCAGCGGAGAAGTCAGCCTTCAGAATGTTTCCGGCCCGATGGTCGAAGTACATTCGGGCACGGGTCGCATTCGCTATCTGGGAAACCCCGGCCAGGGTTTCTACAAGCTATTCACCGGCTCCGGCAACATCGAGGTTGCCCTTCCGTTCGCTGGTCTGGCGCGCATCAAAGCTCACTCCGTTAAGGGAAAGGTGGATCACCAGATTCTCGGCCCGCCACTGGCAGGTCTGGGTGCGACCAATTCCCTGGTGCCCACCGCGCCCGCCGCCTTCGAGATTCACTCTCTCCGGGGCAACATCTCGGTCCGCGAAGCTTCGAAATAGCGCCTCCGCGCGAACTCTTGCCGCGCAGCAAGGACATTCAGTTTTAGCCAAATAAGGCTGGGCCCAAAAAAAAAGGCGGCCTCGTAGGAGACCGCCATCGCCTTCACCACACCTTCGGGGGAGGAGGGGAGCCGGCGGGGCGAACCACCGGCTCCTGCTGTCGGCGAGATCAGGAGACCATCGCCTCCAGGGCCATGCGGTTGCGAATCACCAGCGTCGAACCTTCTAAGCGGATCAGTTGCTTCTTCCTGAGGTCGCTGAGCAGTCGCGTCACTGTTTCTCGCGATGCTCCGATCATTTGGGCCATCTCTTCGTGCGTAAGGCCTGAGCTCACGCGCACCTCTTTGCCATTGCCGGTCGGCGGCGTCCACGACAGCAGCAGCTTGGCCAACTTTCCCGCCGACGATCGCGCCAGGATCAAGTCGTGGATGTCGCGATACGCAGCCTGGAACTCGCGGCTTAGAGCTTGCGCCGACCGCAATCCCGCTTCTCCATACCGTTGCAGCAAGTCGAGCAGCGGTTCCCGCGCCACATAGTTCACCTGGCAAGGCATGGCCGTCTCCGCGGTCAGCTCATACTCTCCGCCCGAAATGACGGCGCTCAGCCCCAACATTTCTCCCGGACCCGCCATCTTCAGAATCAGCACCTTGCCATCGCGCGAACTGGTCGAGAGCTTCACTTTGCCCGAGCACAGCAGAAAAACACCCCGCGGCGTCTGCCCTTCCACAAACAAAGTGGCGTCGGGTGGGAACGTGGTTTGGTGACTGATCGCGCTGAAAGCCTTGAGGACGGGCGCCGAAAGATTGCAGAAGCATTCTTCCCTCCTCATCTTGCAGCTTAGACAGTTATCCACGATTTCCAACCCATACGGCGTATTCATGTTTTCTCCTTACCGCTCGCAGTCAGCGACTTATGATTGTCCCGACTTCAACCCTCTAATTCGCGCGCCAGGAGAAATCCGATTCATCCCGCGGCGGGCATCCTACAACGGGCCGGCCAGCCGCCAGTCGAAATCCCGCGTCATGCATGCGGTTCAAAAGCGCCCCGCCCGCGGAATCTATGAAACTGACCCCGCTCAGATCGACTTGCACCGATCGCTGTCCCAGCGTCGTAAACACATTTCTCCAGCACTGCTCCACGTCTTCCACCCATGGTCCGATTAATTGGCCCTCTAGGCAAAGCACGACCGCGTCGTCTTTCTCTTCAATGGTGATCCTGAGCATGCTGCACCTGGGAGGAAGCTAGCGGTACATTGAAGGGCACTTACTCCTCCACAAACCACGACGCCTCCGAGGTTGATCCCAATACGCTTAGTGGAGAATGCCCAGCCGGCGAGTAGGATTGCTGCCGTACCAATGGCAGAAGGCGGGCAACGGTGATGTTATTTCGTCACTCCCGCAACTCGAAGGTCACTGACAAGTCGACCGAGCGACAAACCTGCCGTGCCCGACTTTTAAGGGAACTGGGAGCGATTGTGAACGGAAAGGCCTTGAGGAGACCCTCCCACGGACCAAGCCTGCATCGAAACCTTCAATGGAGGTTGTTGGGCGATAGCCCTAAGCCTCCAACTTGTGTCTTGAGATGCCCAACTTCCGCATCTTGGATTGCAGCGTGGTCCGCTTGAGTCCCAGCTTTATCGCCGCTCCCCGCGGCCCGGAAATCAATCCGCCGGATTCGCGCAGCACCCGCAGAATGTGCTCCCGTTCCGCGCTTTCGAGCGTGACATCTGTCGGCGTCACCTCTTCGAGTCCGGGTTGCAGTTCCGCCAACGGCACGCGCAGCACCGAACCACTGGATAAGATGACGGACCGCTCGATGAAATTCTCCAGTTCCCGCACATTGCCCGGCCAGTTCCATCGCATAAGCGCGTCCATCGTCCCACCGGGGATGGTTTCGATTTTCTTGTCGAGCCGCTTCGAGATTTTTTGCACAAAATGCCGCACCAGCATTTGAATGTCGCCTGGTCGGCGGCGCAGCGGTGGCATCACAATGGGAAACACGTTCAACCGATAAAACAGGTCTTCCCGGAACTCCCCGCTGGCGACCCGCTTGCGAAGATCACGATTGGTTGCGGCAATGACGCGCAGATCCACCCGGATTGTCCGGTTCGATCCCAGCCTCTCGAATTCCTGGTCCTGCAACACGCGTAGCAGTTTGGGCTGCAGTTCCAGCGGGATATCGCCAACTTCGTCCAGGAAGAACGTCCCCTTATCCGCCAGTTCCATGCGCCCGACCTTTTTCGCGACCGCGCCCGTGAACGCTCCCTTCTCGTGTCCAAACAGTTCGCTCTCCAACAGCCCGGTCGGAATTGCAGCACAGTTCACCTTGATGAAGCTCGCATCTTTGCGTCGGCTCATCCGGTGAATGGCACGCGCGGCCAGTTCTTTGCCGGTCCCGGTTTCGCCCAGGATTAACACCGTCGAACCGCCCGGCGCTACCGTCTGCACTCGCGACAATGCCGCCTTCAGCTCGGGGCTGTCCCCAATGATTTCTTCAAAATGCAATTCCGTGCGAATTTCTTCTTCCAGGTACAGTTTCTCTTCGGCTAGCCGCTCCTTAAGCACCTGGATTTCCCGGTAAGCTCGGGCATTGTCCAAGGCAACCGCCAACTGCGCCGCAATCTGATTCAGGATGTCCTCGTCTTGCTCCGAGAAGGCCTGCTCTTTTTTGCTGCCCACATTCAAAGTGCCCAGCGTTCCATTGGAGGTCAGCAGCGGCATGCATCGAACCGTGCGGATGCCGGCGCTCAAAACACGGTCGGCGATGCTGCTCGAATGACTGGCGAGATCCTCCCTGGTAAGGGTTTGCGACTCCCGGTCCAGGAACGCCTTGGCCGACAAGGTCTGCTCCAGCGTTACCGACCGGCCGGCATCGAACGTTTTACTGGAAGGGGTCGGCGACAGCACGTACGCCCTCATATCCTGCTTGTCGCCCTCGAACAGCGTCACCCCGGCGAAATCGTGGGGCACCACCCGCGTTACACATTCCGAAATCAGCGGCAGGAGCCGCTGTACCTCCAGGCTGGAGGCCAGCGTGCGATTCACGTCCAACAGCGCCTGGAGCCGTCGCTTCTCTCCCTGCAACGCGTCCCGTGTCAGAGTGTTTTCCACTGCCATCGCCGCCAGTTCTCCCACGCGACGCAATAGCCTCTTGTCCGCTTCCTGGTATGCATCGGCTTCCGAGGAAGCCACGCCCAGCGCTCCCAAGCGACTCTGCGCTGTGGTTAGCGGCACCACATAGTAAGTGCGAATTCCATTAGCCCGCAGAGGACCTAGAACAGCCGGAAAGCGAGTCTCCACTTCTAAATCGGAAAACAATAATTCTTCTTGATGCTCCCGAACCCAGCCGCCAGGCGATTCTGACACGGGCAACCGGTCCGGAAGGTTTGCCGTGAACTCTCCCTCCCACCAATGCAGGTGGATCGAATCATCTTCCGCATCGTGCAGGGAGAAATTCAGGAATTGGAAATTTGCGACCTTGCGGAGACGCGCCGCTATTTCATGGAACAATTCGGGTAGGAAGTGATGCCGGACCATCAGGTCCGCCATTTCGAGCAGAACCTCGTAGCGATGGGGTTCGTCGAGAGGTTCTTGATCGTTCTTCTCGCGAAACTGCATGAACTGCTGGGCAAGGCGCCCTCAACGCCAGCCGTCCCTCCAAAGTTGGCCGAATCATAACCCTTTTTGCTTTGCTTGCACAGAAAAAACAGGCGCTTTCGTTTCCTCCCAAGTAAAGTCGCTTCCCTTTCTGAGACTTCTTACAATACTGACTTCAAAGTCCATTGACCAAACCTCTTCCCTGACAGCTTTCATCGCGTAATACCCACTTGTATAATGAGACAATGGCGCGTGGCTGGGAAAGCAAGTCGGTCGAAGAGCAACAGGCCGAAGCTGCGGCCCAAAAACAGCCCGTTAAGTCTCAAATAACTCCGCAGGAAGCCGTCCGACTTAGGACAGCAGAGGGGCTTCGGCTTTCCCGGCAGCGCGTACTCCAGCAACTTGGCAACGCGCACGATCAGCGACTCCGTCAAATGCTTGAACAAGCACTAGCTGATCTGGACTGCCGAATTAAGGCCTTAAAGTCGAGTAATCAATAAGACCACTAAGAAACTACCTTGTTGGGAACCGGGATCTACCAAGTTCACAGTACTACTAAGTATGCGGATGGGTACTCGACTGTCCGGACCTTGTCAATTGCGAAGGAAATTGGCAAAAGCCCCTGCTGCTTCCGCCAAGCAGTACATTTTTCCCAGGAACCCTTCTCTCGGTCTTAGAGATCGGGGAACGCTGCGCGACATCCCGCCAAACTCTCTTGCCTCACCAGATTCGAATACGATTCTCGGCCTTCAGATAAAGCTTGTCCTTGGGCGCGATCTGGTAAGCTTCGTACCAGGCATCGACATTGCGCACCGAGTCGCTTCGATATTTTCCGGGCGCATGGCTGTCGGAGGCGATCTGCTTCCGTAGTGCAGCTTCGCCCTGGGCCTTCCGCCATCTCTGGGCAAAGGCCAGGAAAAAGCGCTGTTCCCCGGTTAGCCCGCCGAGTTTGACATCTTCCTTGCCTTTCAATGACAGCAGGTAGGCGTCATGCGCGACCAGCAAACCTGCCAGGTCGGCGATACTTTCAGTCAGCACTTGCTTGCCCTTGACGCAGAGATCAGTAAACGGGCAATAGGCGTCAAATTGCGCCGCCAGCTTGGCTGCAGCCGCGTGATATTGGGCGCGGTCTTCCGCAGTCCACCAGTCGCCAAGACGGCCTTTCGCGTCATAAATATTGCCCAGTTCGTCAAAGCTGTGGCTGATCTCGTGGGCCATGCCCGCGCCCGCAGATCCGTAATTGGAGGCGGCGTCGCCCGCGCCATCGAAATAGGGCGGCTGCAGAATGCCCGCCGAAAAGAACTCGGCATTGGGGCTGAACATGATGACCGCGCCCGGAATTTGTGGATTGATCGGCCACTCGATCGGGTCCACCGGTTGCTTTCAGCTTCTCCAGGTTGCGCCGGCGAAGGAAGGCTTCCGCGCGGCGCCAATTTCCGAAAGCGTCGCCCCGCACGACATCCAGCGTCGAATAATCAATCCAGGCGTCCGGATACCCGATACCAATCTCAAACGCCGCCAGTTTGGCTAAGGCTTTTTCCCTGGTCTGCGGAGACATCCATGCCAGATTGGAAATGCGCGCACGATAGGCAGTGATCAGATCAGCCGCCATGGCTTTCGCTTTCGTCTTGGTTTCGGGTGGAAAGTACCGTTGGGTGTAGAGTTGGCCGACCGCCTGGCCCAGCGCGCCGTTGGTGGCTGCAATGCCTGACTTGGCGCGATCCGGCGTCTGCTGCGCACCCGCCAGCACGGTGCCGTAAAAGGCGAAATGTTCGGCCGCCACCGCCTTGGGTAGAACGTCGGCATAATGCTCGATCAGGTGAAACCTCAGATAGTCCTTCCACACATCGACACTCTCACTGCCGACCAGAGCGGAAACACCAGTCACCGCCAATGGCTGCCAAACGATGAAATCGGACTGCCCGGAAAGTCCTCCTGCTTGAAAATATGCGTCCCAGTCCATCCCCGGCGCTTTGACGCTAAAGTCCGCGCGTTTCCACGGATTGTTCTGCTTGAAGACATCAGCGGCATCGGCGTCTGGCGCGAAAGCCTGCGCGATTCGGGTCTCCAGCGACAAAATGTGCGCCGCCCTGGTCTCCGACTCTGCAAAGCCCGCCAGTTTCAGCACCGCCGCAACGTGTTTCTGGTATTGCGCCCGCAACTCGGCCATCTTGGGCGACGGATCGATGTAGTTGTCTCGATCCGGCATTCCCAGCCCGCCCTGCAGCAGGTGAACGACATTGTGGTCCGCGTCCTCAAACCCCTGGTTGATCCACCAGCCAAAGATGTGGTCGGCGTTCGCGGTGAGTCCGTCAACTTCACTGCTCAAAGTGGTTCCGAGATAGGCGGACAGTGCCGGCGTGTCAGTGATGGCTGCAATCCGCGCCATTTCTTCGGCCAGCGGCGTCAGCTTCTTCGCTTCGATTCCGCTCTCGTCGATGAAGCTGGCATAGTAGTCGCCGACTTTCTGTGCCACGCTGCCCTTGGGGCTGCGGCCCGCGGCGGCCTCTTGAATCAGATCGCGGACGCGCTGGCTGGTTTTCTCCATTAACATCGCGCGCGTGTCATAGCTGAGCTGCCCGGCGGGTATCGCCACCCTCGCCAGCCACCCCCCATTCGCATACCCGTAGAAATCGTCTCCCGGCCTGATGGAACGGTACGTGTCATCCTGGCTCGATTGAGCCACCGGTGTGGTGGCCGCTGCCATAAGGAAAACTGCCATAGTAAAAATAGCAGCGAGCGCCGTAGCACAGAGAAGAGGCCCGCGCACCATCGACCTCCGCGAAAATGACTGCTTTGCGCTGGCGCACTTTGCCCTGCCATCCTCCAACTGCATGTTGCCTCCCGGACGTGTACGGGTTGACGTCTTGAGTTCTGCACCGCCACCCCCACGGCTCAACCGTGACCATAACGAAATGCATCGGTGCACATTGGACGTTTGCGGACCTGTATCGATTGGCGAAGAGCGCTCGTAAGAATTCCGCGTCGGAGGGATTTTCCCCACCGCCGATAAAGCGGTTGCCCGATTGGCCTGACGTATAATGAAGGCACCCATGAAAGCCTACGTTTACGTTTCGCTCAAAAAAAGTGTTCTCGACCCCCAGGGCAAGACCATTCAGGGCGCACTTAAAAAGATGGGCTACAAAGGATTAGGGGACGTTCGCCAGGGCAAATACTTCGAACTGACGCTGGAAAATGGCCTGAGCAAGGCTGACGCGCAGACCGAAGTGGAACGCATCGCCCGCGAAGTGCTGACAAATCCGGTGATCGAAGAATATCGCTACTCCCTCGAAGATTAGGCGCCCGGGAAGGGTAGGTACCGGCAATGGTGCTTTGTTGAAAGCGCCTGCACCTGCCGAGACCACACTCAGGAGTTCCGTTTTATGTGCGGCATCGTCGGATACGTCGGCAAGAAGCAGGTCGTCCCCGTCATCATCGAGGGCCTCCGCAAACTTGAATACCGCGGCTACGACTCGGCTGGGATCGCGGTAGCCGGCAACGGAGAAGGACTCCAGATCCGCCGTGCCGAAGGTAAACTCCGAAACCTCGAAGACGTTATCCGCCAAAAGCCGCTCAATGGTACCTACGGTATCGGTCACACGCGCTGGGCGACTCACGGCCGGCCCAGCGAAGAAAACGCCCACCCGCACCGCGATTGCACGGGCAGAATTGTTGTGGTGCACAACGGCATCGTCGAGAACTACCTCTCCTTGAAGAAAAAGCTTATCGAGGAAGGCCACAAGTTCACCACCGAAACCGACACCGAAATCATCGCCCACCTCATCGAGAAGCATTTTCTGAAAACGGGTAACGGTCATCGTCCCCCGCTGGAAGAAGCCGTCCGCAAAGCTGTCAAAGAATTAACCGGCGTATTCGCGCTCAGCGTGATTGCCGTCGACGAGCCTAACAAGATTGTCTCCGCGCGCAATGGTCCGCCCGCCGTCATCGGCCTTGGCAAAGATGAATATTTTGTCGCCTCCGACGTGCCCGCCATCCTTTACCACACGCGCGATCTGTTCTTCCTCGGCGATGGCGACCTCGCGGTCATCACTCCGGAAGGCGTGAAGCTCACCGACTTCGACGGCCAGCCCGTCACCCGTCCGGTGCAGCACGTCACCTGGGACCCGATCATGGCCGAAAAGGGCGGGTACAAGCATTTCATGCTCAAGGAAATTTACGAGCAGCCCCGCTCCGTCCGCGACACCACCCTGGGCCGCGTTTCTCAGGACACCGGACAAATCTTCCTCGAAGAGATGGAGATCACTGAAGATGAGTTGCGCGCGGCGAAAAAAATCAACATCGCCGCTTGCGGAACCAGTTGGCACGCCGGACAAGCGGGCAAGTTCATGCTCGAAAGCCTGGCCCGCATCCCTGTCGAGGTCGACTACGCCAGCGAGTGGCGTTATCGCGATCCCATCATTCCGCCCGACACCATCACTCTCCTGATTACCCAATCCGGCGAAACGGCCGACACCATCGCCGCCCAGCGCGAGGCGAAAGCCAAGGGCTGCAAGACGCTGGCGATTTGCAACGTCGTCGGATCGATGGTCACGCGCGAAGCCCAGGGCACCATCTACACCCACGCCGGCCCGGAAATTGGCGTGGCCTCCACCAAGGCGTTCACCAGCCAGCTAACCGCGCTCTATTTGCTTTCGCTTTATCTCGGACAAGTGCGGGGCACTCTCACTCCGGCGCAATCCAAATCCGAAGTCTTCGAACTGACCCGCCTTCCCGGCAAGCTGGAGCAGGCCCTGCTTCGCGAAGAGCAGTGCGAAGAACTTGCCAAGATTTATTCGAAAGCTCAGGACTTTCTCTTCCTCGGGCGCGGCATTCATTACCCCATCGCGCTCGAAGGCGCGCTCAAGCTGAAAGAGGTCTCCTACATCCACGCCGAAGGCTACCCCGCCGGTGAAATGAAGCACGGCCCCAACGCACTCATCGATGAGAACCTTCCGGTAGTGATCATCGCAACCCGCGACCCGAACGATCCGCTGTCGGTGGTGCGTTATGAAAAAACGATGTCGAACCTGAAGGAAGTGAAAGCGCGTTCCGGACAAGTCATCGCGTTAGCCACCGAAGGCGACGACGAGATCAAGGACGCCGCCGACCACGTCATCTACATCCCGCCCGCGCCGGAAGAACTAGCCCCCATCCTCGAGATCGTCCCCCTGCAACTGCTCGCTTACCACATAGCCGTCCGCCGCGGTTGCGACGTAGACCAGCCGAGAAACCTTGCCAAGTCAGTAACCGTGGAGTAACTCGCTTGTGGGACCGCTCAAGCAGGCCATCGCACCTACTGAGAACTCCCTACTATCAAAGTTGGATCGCTGTAAGCAGCAACCTCTGCCACTAACACCGCCATCTTTGATTTGTTCAGTCGACGGGCGTCCGACAATGCCCCTCGACGTGAGGGAGGTAGAGATGTGGCAAAAAGTAGCCTTACCCTTGCTGCCGTTGCCCTTGCTTTTGTTTTTTCTGGCGTACAAGGAGTGGGACAGACAGCGGCAGATTCACACAATGATCTCAAGGCTTCGTTCCTCGGGAGCGCTCTAACCTGTTCGCAACCGCAGCCGGCAACCGTGAAGGTCCTGGTTCCACAACCTCTCGCAAAGAGAGCGCGACTCAAGGCCCGACTGTTGAATCTCTTGCGTTTAAGTCTCTATGATGACTCCAAAGGCATCGTAAACGTCGGCCGGGAGAAAGAGATCGCGGATGTTGCGAAGAAGCTAAAGGACGAAAAGCCCGAATAGAACTATTGCCGACCTGGCGATGCCGCAGAATTTTGCAGTTCAAGTCGTCACTTGGGAAATCGGCGCCGAGCAGAGCCGTCGTGAGTGAGATCGCAAGTTGCGCGCAATTGCGTGCGGAAGGCCCTAAGCGGTACATTGTCGGTCGGCTGGGAAATCGAAACCGACATTCCGACACTTCTCGTGAAAAAACCGAACTCGATGGCAAGCGTGTTGTTCCTCGTGGTCTTGCTGGTCGGAGCCCTCGGAGTGGCCTTCTGGCTTTTCCGTCCTTTCCTTCAGCCTTTAGCATCTGCCACCGTCATCGCTATCGGATTCTATCCGCTCTTCCTTGCTGTGAGCCGAATCGTGCGTGGCCCGAATAAGGCCGCACTGCTGGCGACCTTTACTGTGCTTCTGATCTTCGTGTTACCGGCCGTGCTGGTTGCCTCGGCCGCCGGCGGGGAACTGATCAAAGCGGCTCGCTACTTCGGCGATCGCAGCACCCAGGAAGGGGGAGCGGTCGCTTACCTTGGCGAAAAGCAACAAAGCGCGTTGCGCTGGCTCGGGAAATATGTGGACCTGGAACAATTGCACATGGAGGAAACCCTCGGCAATCTTCCTGGCCAGGTCAGCAAGGTATTGCTGGCGGTTGGGAGTCACCTCGTCGGGGGACTGGCGGGATTCGCTGGCAACGCAATCCTGACCTTCCTGGTTTTGTTCTTCTTATTCCGTGATGGAAATGCAACGATCGACAACGTCATCTCCATCCTGCCCCTGAGCCGCGACCAGGCGTTGCGCTTGTTGAGGGGAATCCGCGACAGCGTCGTCGCCAACCTGTACGGCATTCTGGCTGTTGGCATCGCTCAAGGCCTGCTGACCGGAACCGCCTTGGCGATCCTGCGCGTGCCCTCCGCGCTGCTGCTGGGCCTGGCCACGGCGGTCTGCTCGCTTATTCCCTTCGTAGGAACCATGCTGGTCTGGCTGCCCGCCGCTATCTACCTCATTGCTACCGGGCATCTCTGGAAAGGACTCATCCTGATTGTGTGGGGTTCCGCCGTCGTGGGCACGATTGACAACATCATTCGGCCGCTTGTGATTGGTAGCCGGGTGGAACTCCATCCGCTCCTGCTGTTGTTCTCCCTGTTGGGCGGCCTTCAAGTATTTGGATTCATCGGAATTTTTATCGGTCCCGTAGTCATTTCCGTGATCGCCGCTCTGATTCGCCTCTTGCGAGAAGAACTGCCCACGTTACCCGATCCTCAGCCTCTCGCAAGCAAGTGATCCGGTGCCACTGAACTCACCCTATACGGGCGGCATGGACGGTTGGGGCATCGGTTTCTCCGTGGCACGAGGACTAACCGTGCCGGGCAGATAGTGATCTGATGCCTTCGCGGCAATTCTCGACTCAACTGGCGGCTAGAGAATTGCAACATAGTGGGCAAAAACGTCATGGAATCATCCCATCGTCTTCTGAAATCTCCCTGCCGTTGAAGCCGTATGAGCCTAGTTGCACGCTTCCCCTGTTCCCACGTGTAACCCCCTGTGGTTAGCTTTTTGACTCCGAAGCTCAATCCCTCTTCTTCGGTAAAGCAAACGCCACGTACATTCCCCCCGAGGCTGATCTCGGATCCTTCCCGCCGCCCGCGGCGATCACCACAAACTGCCGCCCATCCACCTCGTAGGTGATCGGCGTCGCATTTCCCGAAAACGGCAGCGTGGTCTGCCACAACAATTTCCCCGTTGCCTTGTCGAACGCGCGAAATTTCCTGTCAAAGCTTGAAGCGCCGATGAACACCAATCCGCCGGCTGTGACGACCGGGCCTCCATAATTCTCACTCCCGGTCGTGTCCACCCCCTTCGCCGCCAGTTCCGAGTACTCGCCCAGCGGAATCTTCCATGCCTGCTCGCCGGTATTTAGATCGATAGCTGTCAATGTCCCCCAAGGCGGCGTGATCGCCGGATACCCCTCCGGATCTAGAAACTTGTGATAGCCCGTGAAGCGATATTTCATCGAGACCGGCAGCGGCCCGCTGCTGTTCAACTCTTTGCTTTCTCCGGTCGACAGGTAATTCACCAGCGCGAACACCTGCTCCCCGGTCAAGTTGGGAAAACCCTGCATCCTTCCCTTTCCGTTTTTGATGGTTGCGGTAACCTCCGCCGGCGTATGGCGGTCCACCACTCCCACCAGCGACGGGATGGCGGGCGGCGAGCCCTCCATCTTTTCGCCATGGCACACGCCGCACTGGTTCAGGTAAATGGAGCGCACGCTGGCCTCGCCCGTGTTCTCGGTAAGCGCACCGGTCCACGGTACTTCGTTCGCGTTCACATAAATAATTCCAGTTTCTTTATCGACCGCCGGGCCGCCCCACTCCGCGCCGCCATCAAATCCTGGGAACACCACCGTATCTTTTCCGACGCTGAAAGGGACGAATTGTCCCGCGCTGCGCAATTTGTGGAAGCGCTCCAGCGCCCATTGGTGCGCCTCAGGCGTACGTGTCGTCAGCGTGTTTTCATTGATGATCTGACGCGCGTACGGCGCAGGCTTGCTGGGCAGAGGCTGTTCCGCAGCCGCAACCTCTCCCGGCACATCGCTGGCGGGAAACTTCTTGTACTCGATCGGAAACAACGGCTCGCCGTTGGCCCGATCGAACAGGTACACAAACCCTTGCTTGGTGGTCTGCGCAACCGCATCGACTTTCTTACCTGCGCGCTTGACCGAGAGCAACACAGGCGGGGCCGGCAGATCGCGATCCCAGATGTCGTGCCTGACTTCCTGGAAGTGCCAGATCCGCTCGCCGGTCTCGGCGTTTAATGCCAGCACGCAGTCGGCAAACAGATTGTCGCCCAGGCGATCGGCCCCGTAGAAATCCATGGCCGCTGATCCCGTGGGGACGTACACGATCCCGCGCTTGGGGTCGAGCGACATGCCCGTCCAGTTGTTTGCGGCCCCGGAAATCTTCCATGCGTCCTTCGGCCAAGTGTCGTAGCCGAACTCTCCCGGGTGCGGGATGGTGTGGAACGACCAGCGCAGTTTGCCGGTACGCACATCGTAGGCGCGGATGTCTCCCGGCGGCGCGGGCAGAGTCTCCGGCTCGCGTCCGCCAACGATGAACAGGTCTTTGTAGACCACTCCCGGGCTGGTCAGATAGATCGAAAGTGTGGAAGGATCGCGTCCCAGGTCGTCGCGCAAATCAATGCGTCCGCCCTTTCCGAAGCTGGCAACCGGCGTGCCCGTCACCGCGTCGAGCGCATAGACAAAATTCATCACACCTACAAGAATTCGTTTGTCCTTGCCGTCGGTCCAGTAGGCCAGCCCACGGTCGGGCTGTGTGCCTCGAATACCGGAATCAAATTTCCAGAAAAGTTTCCCGGTCGCCGCGTCGAGCGCGAAAACTTTTTGGGTCGGTGTGATTCCGTAGAGCACGCCTCCTACTTCCAGCGGGCTGGTCTGCAGTCCACCCTCTTCCTCAGTGTCGAAGCTCCACGCGACCGCGAGTTGGCCCACGTTGCTGCGATTGATCTGCTTCAGGCTCGAGTAGTGATCGTTGTCAGGTGAGCCTCCGTAATAGGACCAGTCTTGTTGCCCGAGCTTTGGATTGCGTGCCGCTTGCGCCTTTTGCGCAACCGAATCCTGACCGGCAAACCCCATGAGGGCGGCCACCACCGTGGTCGTCAGGCTGAGTCGGACAATCGCCGCCTTTCCGAGCCCACCACCAAGCAGACACTTGCCGCTGCCAAATTCGGACACCCGGGCCTCCCTCGAGCGAATGAAAAGAAAAACAGAGTATACCCACGCGACTGAACGGTCAGCGTTCGTTACAGAAATTGCGCGCGATCCACCACCCGCCTCGCTTTGACTGCGCGTGGGAAGCACAGCACTTCTTGTCGGACTTCACTCGGCATCTCGAGTTTTACGTCGAGCCGGCGCCGTTCGGATTCGTGCCGTGGGTGTCTCTTAAGCAGCGACGCCTGAGGGAGAGCAGATCACGCGCGCCTGCTCAATCGCTTCTCTGCCCCGAGCCAAATCGGTTTGCGCTTTGCTTGAACCGAGTGCAGGACGCTTCGGCTATTCGGCGCTCTTCAACCTTGATGCTTCGAACTCATCTCCCTTTTGCCAGCCGATCAACTGCGGCAGTGAAGCCGCCTGCCATCCGAGCATGAAGCCGAATCGCGCCATCGCCGCGTCCCCGGTGAAGTCCATGCTGGCATGATATTCATCGCTCGGTTGGTGATAATGCTTTTGGTTGTATTCCTCGTCCTGCTTGAGACCCCAGGCCTCGTCGTGTCCCTTGTACTTGATGCCCTCGTTGACCGAGAAGGCAGGAACGCCCACGCGGGCCAGGCTGAAGTGGTCGGAGCGGTAGAAATGCCCGGCCTCGGGGTGCGCATCGGGGCGAATCACAACCCGGAAATCCTTGGCCGTGGCCTCGACGGTTTTGTAGAACGTTGTGCGCTCTGCGCCGGAAACCTCGATCTCCTCGGGAGCGCCCAGCGGCGGCAAGTCGTCGAAGTTCAGGTCAAGCGAAATCTTGCCCGCCGGAATTGGCGGATGCTTGCCGAGATATTCCGAACCAAGCAGTCCCTGCTCTTCGGCGGTGACCGAAGCAAAAATAATCGAACGGCGCGGCAGTTCTCTCGACTGGCCGAAAGAACGGGCCAGTTCGAGCAGCACTCCACATCCGGTGGCGTTGTCGTTCGCGCCGTTATAGATGTTGTCGCCGGGCATATCCGGATGGATGCCAAGGTGATCGTAGTGCGCCGTGTAGAGAACTGCCTCGCTCTTCAGTCTTGGGTCCCCGCCCGGCAGTAATGCGATCACGTTGTTGGATTCAAAGGGACGGACCTTGCTGACAATGTGGGCCTGCAACTTGGCGGACAAGGGCACGGGCTTGAAATCGCGTGACTGCGCCTCGGTCATCATCTTGCCCAGGTTCAGCCCGGAAGACTTGGCGAGTCGGTCGGCAACCTGGAGTTGAACCCACGCCGCTGCCTTGAGCTTCGGCGTGCCATCGAATTTCAGATACGACTTCTCTCCGGAGTTGGAATTCCGAACGACATCCCACGGATAGCTCGCCATGTCGGCCTGGTGAATCAGCAGGACACCGACCGCGCCCCGACGCGCGGCTTCTTCGTACTTGTAGGTCCAGCGTCCGTAATAGGTGAGCGCCTTGCCTTTGAAGAACTTGACGTCGTCGGAGGGCGGCTCGTTGACCAGCATGAGCAGGACTTTGCCCTTCACGTCAGCGTCTTTGTAGTCATCCCAGTTGTACTCGGGAGCATGAATGCCATATCCGACGTACAGGATCGGCGCATCGATATCCGATTGTGGTTGCTGCGTCTGATCGTAGGCCACGTAGTCGTCCAGCACCTTGAGACTCATGGGAGAACCGCTGGACGGCACGAGCGAGAAAGTTGTCTCCGGCATAGGTGTAATTCCGACCATGGGAACTTTCTGCATGTAGGTACCGTTGTCACCCGCGGGCTTCAGACCGTAGACCGCGAACTGGGTTGCGATGTACTCGGCGGCGATGTCGCCACCCCGCTGTCCGGTGCCTCGCCCCTCGAGAAGATCATGCGACAGGAACCGCACGTGGGCCCGGATGCGCTCGGGATTAATCGTTTCCATCGCCGCAAAAGCCGCGGAAGACGGTCGAGGCGCGACCACGGGAGCATGAACGGACTTGTTGGAATTCTGTGCTGCGGCCAGGATGGCCAGGCTGAAAAAAGACAGAAGGACAGTCTTGCGCATAGTTCGGTGAAAACTCCTGGACGAATAACCTAAGAATGTTTGGGATTCTTCCATTGTACGGGAGAATCGGAGAACGGCGGTCGGGCGCCAGTGAAACGACCTCCGCCGCAGTACTCGTTTTGTCCCGCGACCGCGGGATCAGTTTTTCGAGCTTCAACCACCGCGATAATCGCGCACGTCTTCTCCGGCACGAAACACATACGCCGGGGCGATCGCTCCCGCTTCGGCCATGCGCCGGTTGATATTCTCAAAATCCGGCTTAGCCCAACCTACGCTGCTGACTTCAATCTCACCATCTCTCGCGATCCAAAAGGTCGTAGGAACGTTGGTAAGCCCGTATGCGTTCGACACCGGGTATGTGATTGTGTTGTCGAGCAACAAAGGAAAGGTAATGCCAAACTCTTTCGCGAAGGCGGCCGTGTCTTCCAGGTTGTTCTGGGAAACGCCCACCAGGGTTGCGTGGCGCCCCTTGTATGCCTGAAACAGGCGCTCGTAAAAAGGCAACGCGTATTGACAGGTCGGACAGGAAACTTTGAAGAAAACGAGCACCACCGGGCCACGGGCGAGCACGTCCTGCAGCGAAAATGATTCGCCGGCAAGAGTCTTCAGCTGAAAGTCGGGTGCGGCGCGGCCGACGCTGAGAGCGGGCATTTTTCGAATCCTCCCGGAAAACCAGAGCTTTCCACTCATTCTAGATGAGAGAAAGCGGCTTTCGGATGTTGGCGAAGGAACGGCCCAGTTACGGGAGGACGGTGTCCCTCAAGCAATTCACCCAAAGGCCGATAAGGAAGACGTGTTGAGTTCACCCGGTCTCCAACCCGCGACAGTCACGTCCAAACAAGCTTTCCGGTTTGTGGCGCGCCAACCGATTCTGAACCGCGAACAGCAGGTGTTCGGTTACGAACTGCTTTTTCGGGATGGCCTCGAAAATTTCTTTCGGGCCAGCGATGCCGAGGCAGCGGCGCGCAGCACGCTGGATAGTTCCCTGCTGATGGGTTTCGACGTGCTTTGCGACGGGCAGAAAGCGTTTATCAACTGCACCCGGGACTTGCTTCTAAAGGACGGGATCACCCTGCTGCCGCATGAGCATACGGTAGTCGAGGTTCTCGAAACCGTGGAACCGGACGACCTGGTGGTGGCTGCCTGCGAACGGCTGCGGACTGCCGGCTACACCATCGCCCTTGACGACTACGTGGCCAACGATCCGCGCGCCTCGCTGACGCCGATTGCCGACTTCATCAAAGTAGATTTTGAGCGAACCACTCCCGTCGAGAGGGTGGAACTGGTCAAGCGCCTGGGCAATCCCAAGTGCCAGATGCTGGCGGAAAAAGTGGAAACGCGGGAGCAGTTCGAGACCGCGCTGAAAGCAGGGTTTACCTACTTCCAGGGATATTTTTTCCGGCGTCCGGAAGTATTACGGACTGGGGAGATTCCGGCAAACCAGGTGAATTACCTGCGCATGCTCAAGGCCGTCTCCCAGGAAGAAATCGATATTCGCGAACTGGAAGCGCTCATCAAGAGCGAGGCGTCGGTGCTGTATCGCCTGCTGCGCTACCTGAACTCGCCCATGTTCGGGATGCGAAATGAAATTCACTCGATCCGGCACGCCCTGGCGATTCTTGGGGAACGCGAAATCCGGCGCTGGATCCGGCTGGTGACGCTGGTCTCCGCGGGCCAACTCAAGACCTCAGACCTGGTGTTGTCGGCGCTGGTGCGGGCGCGCTTCTGCGAACTGATCGCCCGCAAAATTCCGCGCACTCAATCCGACCTGTTCCTGGTGGGCATGTTGTCCATGATGGATGCGATCCTGGACATTCCCATGTCGGAAGTGCTCGAAAAAATTGCCATCGATCAGGACACCAAGAGCGTGTTGTCGGGCAACGGCGGGCGCCTGCAGCCCGTTTACGAGTTAATGCTGGCGCAGGAGGCAGGAAACTGGGCTAAAGCGGAAGCCTCGGCCGCGACCTTGCGAGTCAGCGAAAGCGAAGTGGGCGAACTCTGGTGGCAATCGATGCAGTGGGGGCGCCAGGTCAGCGCGGAGAAGTAAGGGCCTCCGGATGCGTGCGGCAAGCCCGACGAAGCTGCGGACGCGCGAAGGTGCCGGGGCCGTGCCAATACCTCTGTGCAAAACCAGCAACACTTTGGACTTGCACGGAACCTGCGGCGCAGCGTAGCATTATGGAGTTCCCAGCGGCCAAGCTTCCCGCGCTGGCCCTCCGCGCCCCTTAGCTCCAGGCGCTTAAGCGGAAAAGATCAAGATTGTTTTTCCAGTCGCATCGGGGTTCTGGCGCATCGTAAGTAAAGCGCACAAGTGGGGTTCTACTCCGAAGGCGAAGCAGGGCGGACGAGAAACGACATCCTCTCATTAGACGTTGGGACACTATTTAAGAGAAAACCTATGAATGCAGGACCTGGAAATCCCTCCGGCGGTGGAGGAGGGAGAGGCAGACGGCGCCGCGGACGGCGTCCCCCCAATCATCGGGGTGGCGGCCAGAAACGCGACCGTCAGAACACGGGCGGGGGGATCTACAGCGCGCCCATGGATCACAGCTATCGCGCCGTGATCAACAATAACAACGGGCACGGTCCCAAACCCAGCCGAGGCACGCGACCGGGCTTTGCGCCAGCCTATCAACTGGCCGACCCCGAGCCGCTGCCCATGCGCGAGGACGCGAATTCCCGCATCTTTGCCTTCGTCGATGACCTGTTCTTCCTGGCGAAAATTCAGGAGACTGCGCGCAAGATGAATGTGAAGGTCGAGTTCGTGAAGACCGACAAGGACCTGCTCGAGCGCATGAAGCAGAACGGCGAAGAGAAGCCGTCGCTCATCATCTTCGACCTCAACAACGTTAACGCCAAGCCTCTCACGCTCATTCCCAAACTCAAAAGCAAGCTGAAGAAGGACACCTCGATCATCGGCTTTCTTTCGCACGTGCAGGGTGACCTGAAGCAGAAGGCGCACGAAGTGGGATGCGACATGGTGCTGCCGCGCTCTGCCTTCTCGCAGAACCTTCCCCAGCTGTTGCGGCGTCACGGAGCGGCTGAGGAAGAGGCCGGCGTTCAGTAGCGGACCATCGCCCTCGCAGAATTTTCTACGGAGAATCTCTGTCGCCAGGCTATCCCGGCGGCCACTTCATATCGCGCCCGCCGATCAGGTGGACGTGGATGTGAAACACAGACTGGCCAGACTTCGGACCGACGTTCAGCACCGTCCGGTACCCATCTTCAATCCCCCGCTGGCGGCCGATTTCCGCGGCTGCCAGGTGCAAGCGGCCAATCAATTCGGCATCTTCCGCCTGCGCCTCCTTGAGGCCGCGCACATGTTTCTTTGGAATGATCAGAATGTGGGTGGGGGCCTGCGGGTTGATGTCTTCAAAGGCGAGCGTGTGCTCGTCTTCGTAGACCCTCTTGGCGGGAATCTCGCCAGTGATTACTTTGCAGAACAGGCAGTCGCTCATGGAGGAGTCCGCTTGATAGGTGCCGGCCGCTACAGGCTCAGCACACCGATTTAGTCCAATCGTACAACGTAGACCGATCCCTGCCGGGTTTCGGTTTCATGCGCGAGGGCCTCGGCTCGCTGGCGGTCATCGCCCAGAACCCGTACGCGGACCCACCAGTCGCCCACCGGACTTAGAAATTTATCGACTTTGGCGGTCTGGTACCGGCGTGCCAGGTGTGCGGCCAAGTCGGCCGCTTCCTTCTGCTTTCCAAATGATCCGATCTGCACGGCCCAGCGGCCGCCGGTCGCAATCGAGGCTGGGGTTTGCATGACTTCGAGTTTGACGCGGGCTATGCCCGGCTGCCAGATATCGAGCTGCTTGGCGGCCGCATAAGAAACGTCGATGATTCGTCCATCGACGAAGGGACCCCGGTCGGTGATCTTCAATAACGCGGAATTGCCTGTCTTTACGTTGGTCACGCGCACAATCGATCCTAGGGGAAGGGTGCGGTGCGCAGCCGTCATGGCGTGCATGTTGTAGAGCTCGCCGTTCGAACTACGCCGGTTGTGGTACGGAGCGCCGTACCAGCTGGCAAGACCCGTCTCCGTAAGAAGCGGCACCGTGTCAGCCGGAACCGACAACGTTGCATCCTCGGGCTCACTTTTCGCAGGTGGGAGCTTTTTCGTTTCCGGGGACTTCTCTGGGACTTTCGCGACCGACGGCGCCGGTGGCTCGATTGTGGGAGGAACAGGAACATCGACACGGGCCTGCTTGTGGTGACCGCAACCGGCCAGCAGTCCGACAAGCAACAGGATGAACGATACGCAGGCCGGGCGAGGCATCGTCATGGCTTGTTCGCCGAGTCCTGATTTTTATTTTCGTCCATGAAATCGGCGAGCTGGCGCAGCCGTTCGGCCGCGACCCGCAACGCCTTTGAAGACTGCTCGCGGACGGCAGGAACGACCTCCCTGTTCAGATAAGCGATCAGGTCGGCGCTTTCCTTTTCCAGGCGCTCCGCGGCTTCGGAGACCTTCTTGCCGACGCGCGCGCCTGTCTCCTCCACCTTGCGATTGAAATCACTCATGACAGCCCCCGCCCGAGTCCGGCCTCGAGCGGAGGCAGGGCACTCAGTGTGTCCATTATTCCGTTGCGCACAGCAAGGGGTCAACAGGCAGGCACCTCAAGCGGTACGGCATGAGGCTGCCAAAACTGCGAGCTGAGACCAGATTCAACTAAGTACACAGGTTCCTCTGCGATCTCCGCGGGAGTTCTCCGCGTTCTCTACGTTTTAAGCTTTTCGGTTCCGCGTAGCCAAGGACAAAATCCTAAAACGCAGAGAGCGCAGAGAATTTCCGCCGACGGCGCGGAAAAAGACCGTCGACAATGTCCCGTGTGTGACTTGGTCTAACCTGACTTGGTTTAAAATCACCGTCATGCGCTCGCTGACGATATCTCTGTGCTTGGCAGCTCTGGTCACGTTTTCAGGCTGCACGTTTTACGCGGACCATCCGGTGAAAGCCTTCAACCAGGCAACCGGCGGCGAAGGCTTTGAACGGGCGCTTTGGAAAGAGATCCAGGCGCAGGATTGGAAGGACGTGAATGCACAGTTCGCGTCGAATTTCGTTTACATCACTCCCGCCGGACGATGGGAGCGCAACGGCGCGCTCGAGCAGATCCAGAAGCTTCGCATTCAGGACTACACGATCTCCGACCTTTCCACTGAAATGAATCGCGACACCTTCGTGGTGACCTACACAGTCACCCTCCGCGGTACTGGGCAATCCGGGACCTTGTCCGGCGCTCCTGAACGACGCATGACGGTCTGGCAACAACACAAGAGCGGCTGGATGGCGATTGCACATTCCGTGATCGGTCCGGCGCAGCCGTAACCGGTCCGGGATCTTCCCTCGATGACACGCCAAGGCGACGCGAAAAACGGCGACCCGACCCTCCCGGCCCGCAGGATGCAGCCGGCGTTTTCCAGGCGACTGCTCGCCTGGTATGACTCGCACGCGCGCGATCTGCCTTGGCGCAAGAATCGCGATCCCTATCGAATATGGCTGTCGGAAATCATGCTGCAGCAGACGCGCGTGGCGGCCGTGCTCGAGCATTACCGGATTTTTCTCACACGCTTTCCGACGGTGCAGAAACTGGCGGCAGCACGCGAGACTAGCGTGCTGGCGGCATGGAGCGGCCTTGGCTATTACCGCCGAGCCCGCATGCTGCACGCCGCGGCGAAGGCAGTGGTGAAGGAGCACGGCGGCCAGTTTCCGACCAACAGCGCCACTTTGCGGGAATTACCGGGCGTCGGCCGATACACGGCTGCGGCCATCGCCAGCATTGCGTACGACGAGCCGACGGCCGTGGTCGACGGAAACGTGGAGCGAGTCCTGGCGCGGCTTTCGGGACAGGGGTTGACTGGCGAAGCCACGTGGCAAGTCGCCGAGGGATTGTTGGATCGCGCGCGGCCCGGCGACTTCAACCAGGCGATGATGGAGTTGGGAGCCACGGTCTGCTTGCCGCGGGAACCGAAGTGTTTGGTGTGCCCGGTATGCGACTTTTGCGCGACTCGCGGAGAATTGCCTCGAGCCAAGCCCCCCGCCCGGCAGAAGAAGCTCGAAATTCGTTTCGGGTTGGCGCGCAGGGATGCACATGTGTTCCTGATTCAAAGAAAGCCCGATGAATCCGTTATGCCGGGCATGTGGGAGTTGCCCAGATTCTCCGGACAACGCACTGCGGTTCCGTTGTTGCAACTGCGCCATTCCATCACGGTTACCGACTACGCGGTCCGCGTGATGGAGTTGCCATCTCCGGACGAGCAAGAAGGCAGGTGGATCGCGGCGTCGCGATTGCCGTCCTTGCCGCTCACGGGATTGGCCCGAAAAATTCTCCGCCGGGTAGAGATGCTGTGAAGAAACTGGATGACACGATCAGAAATGCTCATGCGCCGATCGCGGCCACGCGTTGCGTCCGTTTGTTTCTGATCGCATGTCTTTTGTCCGCTTTCCTGCAAACCGCCGGCGCACAAGCAAAAGATCCAGAGGAGCACAAAACTTATCTCGGATTTGATCGCAATGACTATCCCGGTGACGAAAATCTCGCGGCGCTGCGCCGCACCTTTTCCTTTGCCGGATATTGGCTAAACGTTCCTCCGCGAGCCGCAAGTAACCCGTGGGTCGGCAAGCGAACGGCAATTAGAGCCGCCGGATTCGGGTTTTTGGTTCTTTTCAACGGAAGACTCGATGCGGAGTTAAAGAAGGCTGATGCGGCCGCGCTCGGGCGATCGGACGCGGAAGCTGCGCTCGCAGCCGCTCGCCGCGAAGGCTTCCGGAACCGAACCGTAATTTTTCTCGACCAGGAAGAAGGCGGCCGAATGTTGCCCGAGCAGAAGGCCTACATCTACGCCTGGGTCGACAGCGTCAACGCGGGAGGATTTCGCGCGGGCATTTACTGTTCGAGCATCGCGGCACCAGATGATCCGGCCACTGTCATCGCGGCAGAGGATATCCGTCAGAACGCAGGCGCCAGGAAAATCCGTTACTGGGCCGCAAACGACGCGTGCCCACCGTCCCCGGGATGCACACTTCCGCGAAGCGCTCCTCGTCCGGCGGCCAGCGGCATTGCGTTTGCGGATATTTGGCAGTACGCACAGTCACCAAGACGGAAAGACTTCGCAGGGGCATGCATCGGTTACGCTGCTGACGGCGATTGCTATGCGCCGGGACTGGCGGACAAGCGGATCCACGTCGATTTGAACACCGCCGATTCTGCGGATCCATCCGGCGGAAGGTGAACGCAACCGCAACTCGAAGTTTTATTTCCTCCGCCAGCGCACACCCTCCTTCGTATTTTCAATTAGGATTCCGGCCGCGATCAGTTCAGCGCGGATTGCGTCGGACGCTTTGAAGTTCCGCGCTTTGCGCGCGCCATCCATCTCGGCGATTTTCCTCTCGATATCTGCGTCCGAAAGCTGACCGGAGCCGGCCAGCGCGAGGGCCTCGGCGGTAATGTCTTTTTCGCGGCCATCGGCTTTTGCCCATTCGATGATTGCTTTCACTTTCGGCGCATCGTCGTCTGCGACCACGGCGAAAATTTCATCGAACTTGTCGATCGCTCCGAGCAAGGGAGCCACATCGTCCTTGTGCATCTCGCCGGCATCGATTGCGGCATTGGCGGCTCGGACCATCATGGAAATTGCCGCCTGCGCTTGCGCGGTGTTTAAGTCGTCTTCGAGCGCGGCCTTCATGCGCTCGATGGTCTCCCCGGCAAGCTTGGTCAGGGCCGCATTGGTCCCATCCGGGAATGCCGAGGACGACAAGCGCAAGAGAAAATTCCGCAAGCGATCGACTGACGTGGCGGCCTGCCGCAACCCGTCCCACGTGAAGTTCAGCTGGTTGCGATACGGAACCGAAGTCAGCAGGTAGCGGATCGATGACGGCTTGTATCCCTTGAGCACGAGATCGCGCGGCGTGAAAAAGTTGCCCAGACTCTTCGACATCTTCTCGCCTTCGACCAGCAGGAAGCGCGCGTGAAACCAGAAATTCGCAAACGTCTTGCCCGTGAGCGACTCTGACTGGGCAATCTCATTCTCATGATGCGGGAAAATGAGATCCTCGCCGCCCGCATGCAAGTCGAATGTCTCCCCAAGCTCCTCCATCGACATCACGGAGCACTCAATGTGCCAGCCCGGACGGCCGCGGCCGATCGACGTCTCCCATGAAGCTTCCCCGGGTTTGGGGGCTTTCCACAGTGCAAAGTCGCGCGCATTGTCTTTCTCGTATTCGTCCACGTCGACGCGGGCGCCGTCTTCCATCCCGGCAAAATCTTTTTTCGAGAGCTTGCCGTAGGCGGGAAATTTTGCGATCCGGAAATAGTACGAACCATCCTCGGTGCGGTACGCCAAACCCTTTTGCTCAAGCTGCGCGATGAACTCCGCCATCGCCGGAATGTGTTCGGTGGCCCGCACCAGGGTGGGCTGCTGGATGTTCAGCATGGCCGCATCTTCGAGAAACGCCTTTTCATACTTGGCCGTGTACTGCTTCACATCGACACCATCGCGAGCCGAGTTGCGGATAATCTTGTCATCCACGTCGGTGATATTCATGGCAAAGCGGACCTGGTAGCCGCTTTGCTTCAGGAAGCGCTGCAGAATATCGACTGCGATGAATGTCCGAAAGTTGCCGATGTGCCCGTAGTCGTACACCGTCGGACCGCAGGCATACATGCGAACTTCGTTCGGATCGATCGGGCGAAACTCCTCCACCCGGGCAGACATGGTATTAAACAGGCGCAGGGCCATAGGTTAAGAGAGCGTAAGGAGAACCGTTCATTCTAGGGGGATGGAAGAAAGAGGGTCAATGATGGAGAGGGGTAGTCGGTAGCGCGGAAAAAACGGGGCCATCCCATAACGAATCAGTTTAATGTTCGTTACTGATGAGTAAACTCGGGGAGTGCGTGTGCGGAGTGCGGATGTGAGAGGTGCGGAGGGCGGGCGGGGTCTCCCCCAAATTTTGCATGTTTGGAGCAAAAGGGGAGTGTTTCAACGCCCACCCTTGTCGATCTCGCGCTCGAATCCAAATCCGCGTGATTCTGATCCGGGACAGGAGTCAAAGATGCGCCCGGCCCCACTGACTCCTCCCGGTCAATACACTCGGGCGCTGTGTTTGGTCCGCTGCCTTCTCAGTCCGCTCAGCGGAGCGACTGAAAGTTGAGGACCTGCGACACGATGACTTCCAGCATGACATAAGAGCCGTCCGAATAGCGGCCGTACTGATAACGGCTGTTGTAGCCGTCTTCGTAGCCGCGCTGGAAGCCCTCGCGGAAGTAGTAGTTGTAATCGTCACGGTCTACGTAATAGCCGTTATATCCGTAGTTGGCATCCTGATAAGCATAAGAGTCCCGGTAGTCGGACCGCCAACGATCCTGGCGGTCAGCTTCTCCCGCCCGGAAGCCTTCCTGATACCCGTTGTTCATGGCCTGGCGGAGAAGATCTGCGCCGTATTGATTGGTCTCGTAGTAGCGGCCGCCGCGATTGTAGCGGTAGATCGGCGCCGTATAGAAGTACGGATCGCGATCGTAATCGGGGTGCCGGTCGTTCTGCAGGAATACCTGCTGCTGACGCACGCGCTCCAAATATTCTTGTTGGAAGTGGTACTGCGCCATACGCTTTTGTTGCTCTAACTGCACGGACTGCTGTTGCAGTACCCGCTGCTGCTGATCCAGTTGTTGACGGTACTGCGTCAGGCGCTGCTGCTGCTCCTGAACAAGCTGCTGCTGGCGCTGCTGGGAAAGCCGCTCTCCCTGCCGCTGCTGTTGTTGTTGGGCGCGCTGCTGATCCTGCTTGTTCTGGTACTGCTGCTGTTGCTGCTGGGCGCGCTGCTGGTCCTGGCTGTTCCTGTCTTGTTGCTGTTGTTGCTGAGCACGCTGCTGATCCTGCTTGTTCTGGTCCAGCTGTCGCTGTTGCTGAGCACGTTGCTGGTCTTGCTTGTTCTGATCCTGCTGCCGTTGCTGTTGCGCGCGTTGCTGGTCCTGCTTGTTCTTGTCCTGTTGCTGTTGCTGGGCGCGCTGCTGGTCCTGGCTGTTCCTGTCTTGTTGCTGTTGTTGCTGAGCACGCTGCTGATCCTGCTTGTTCTGGTCCAGTTGTCGCTGTTGCTGAGCACGTTGCTGCTCTTGCTTGTTCTGATCCTGCTGCCGTTGCTGCTGCGCGCGTTGCTGGTCCTGCTTGTTATTGTTCTGTTGCTGTTGCTGGGCGCGCTGCTGGTCCTGCTCGTTTTTGTTCTGCTGCTGTTGCTGCTGCTGGGCGCGCTGCTGATCTTGTTTGTTCTGGTTCTGCTGCTGGGGCTTGGCTTTTTGTGTTGCCTGCGGTTTTTCGGGGTTGGCTTTCTTTTCCGGCTTACCTTGCTTTTCGTCGCGCTGCTCCTGATTCTGCTTCTCATCCTGCTGCTCTTGCTGGGCGTACGCAAGAGCAGCGGTTCCGAGACATAATGACAAAACTAGTGCTCTGCTAATCCCAACTCGTTTCATGGCGGCCTGCCTCCTACTTCTGATCTTTCTCTTTGGCTTCTTTGGCTTCGGCTTTCGCTTCAGCTTTTTCCGCGGCTACGGCTTGGCCTTTCGCTCCGCGAATTTCTGCGAGGAACGGCTGGGCCGCGGCTGGGGCCGCCACCTTGCCCAATAACAAAGCTCGGGTTGTGACGTTTCGTCCATAAATTGCTCGCCGGGAATCGTTATCCTGACGGATCGATGCGCCTTCCAGCGTGAGGCCCGCGAACACACCCTTGGCACGGGAGTAGGTCAGTATCTCTGTATCCATCTTCCAGTTCGTACCGGCCTCGGCATGCCGTCCCACCGGACCGGCTGCGGCCGAAGCGTCCGCTCCAACGTGGAAATTACTCGAGAGAAGTTTTTGCATTCCCTTTTCATTCTGAATGATCATGACCAGGTCCACAGCTTCGACGCCGATCTGCAGTCCCCAGTTTCCGCCGGAAATGGTGATGAACGCGGGCGCACTCCAGCCGTTCGCGGTGCGGCAGGTGGCGACTCCTTTGCCTCCCTTACCGCCGAAAACAAACCCGCCCTTGATCATGTGCGGCACAACCGCCACGCACTTGGCGTGCTCCAACACTTCCTCGGGGATTCCCTTGTCGGGCATTCCCATGATTTCGTGTAGCACAGTGGTGGCGTTTCCCAATCGTTCGGTGGCATCTTCCCGCGCCGAGTCTGCCCAGCTCAGCGTCCCAAGACTCAACATGGCAAGTAAAAACATCACTTTTTTCATTGGACAGCCTCTCTTCTGATACGTCTGCACCCCGTCTGTGAAGTTGTGCTGCGCACACCCACGTACAGATCGGGAAAGACAGGCAGGCGAACTAGATCAATTCCAAGGGTAGCGATTCAGGGTTCAGGGGTCTGAGCAATACTGCTCACGCTCCCTTTGCGAATAGCTAACCAATTATCGCGAAGAAGCCTGTCCTGCTTCGTTGTGAAGGGGCTCCGTTGCAATTTGGAGCTCGTATCTCGGTTTTGCGGATGCAATAGCGCCCACCTGGGCAGACGTCGTGAGCCGTGAGAGAGGATTTCGCTTGTGTTCCGGCCTTTCCTAATTTGGAACAATTCCTTACACGGGCCACTAGTGTTCGAGGATGTTCCCGTTGCCGAGCACAGCGTTAAAATATAGGCGTCGTTGCTTTAGGCAGTAAGGAGGAGGTGCCTATGTCTCCTGCTCGCCGATCCAACGTTTCCCCGGGCAGAAAGAAAGTCGCTCGTCCAACTCCGTTCGATCCAGTCCCCCCACCTGGGCGGAGTCCCACAGTCCCAACTGCGGCCACAGTGCGGCGCAATTTCAATCCCCATGCATTCCTCGCAACCATCAGCGAGGGCAGGAAGCTTGTCATTTTTCAGAAGAAACAAACTATCTTCGCCCAAGGGGACTCTGCGGATGCGGTGTTTTATCTCCAGACGGGCAAGGTGAAACTCAGCGTAGTCTCAAAGACTGGAAAGGAAGCAACCATCGGGATTTTAGGAGAAGAAAACTTTTTCGGAGAAGGGGCACTGGCAGGGCAGGCTCTCCGCATGGGCTCTGCAACCGCCATGACGGATTGCGCCATTCTGCGAATCGACAAGAAAGCCATGATGGATGCGCTGCACCGCGAAAGTGCGTTTTCCGACCTGTTCGTGGCGTATTTGCTGGCGCGGAACATCCGTTACGAAGAAGATCTGGTGGATCAGCTTTTCAATTCGAGCGCGAAGCGGCTGGCTCGGATCCTTTTGCTGCTCGCTCGTTTCGGCAAGGAAGGCACACCCGAGACGGTAGTCCCCAAAATCAGTCAGGAGATGCTGGCGGAGATGATCGGCACAACCCGCTCCCGGGTCAGCTTCTTCATGAACCGGTTCAGAAAAATGGGCTTCATTCACTACAATGGCGGGCTGCAAGTCCACAGTTCACTGCTCAATGTAGTGTTGCACGACTAGCTGTTCTTCCTACACGATTCACCGGGAATACTCGGGTGAAATTGACCGCGCACTAGCGATTCTCCGCTACCACGATCTGCTTGTTGAGTATGCCCGCTGCCTCAGCAAGTGTGAGGTCATCGGGCACCCGCTTGAAGTCGCTGTGGATTTCGGTCTCCTTCACGCCGATGGTCTTAAACAGGAGAGCTTTCCCTTTCATGTCCACACACTGGGTAGTCATTTCCCACTGACCTGGAGCCACCTCTGTCTGGCTGACCTCAAATTTGCCCCCCTTGTCCAAGTGCCCTAACAGCCCGCCTCCGAACTTCACATCCTCCATGAGCTGGCCACTGAGCGCTGCAAGCCTCTCTTGTTTGATATCGACCATCATCTCGCCTTGCATGTAGTGGAGGACCCGGGCTTCCAGGGAAGGGGGCTGAAAATTCGGATTGGGTCTAAAGGTTAGTGTTACGAGGTCTGCTTGACGACCGGCATAGCTGAATACAAATACGTCAGGCAGAATCCTGAACAAGCGTGCTCCTTGCTCGGCTTTCTTGTTGCTGGCCAGCTTTAGGTTTCGCTGCTCATCTGGATGGCTGACGAGCCTCTGCGTGCGCAGGTACTCTTTCTGCTGCTGTCTGGCGTCAAGAGCACGGCCCCCAACGGAGATTAATCTGGTGAGAGAACCGCTATTTGTTTCGAGGATTTGGAGGACCTGTTTCTTCCCATTTTCTTCTTTCTGGAGCCGGTACATCCAGTGGCCGTGATCCTCAGCTTGGAATTTCAGTTCGTTGGTGACCACTCTGCGTGCCAGTTCGTTCGCTGACATTACGAGACTCTCGGAACCTGATTGGGGCAGGACGCTGGATCCGAGCAGAATGACTGTCACGATGACAATTGCGGGGCTGCGCATCAGCCTCGCAATCGATGGCCGTGGCAGTGTGCGGCGCCTTTTGAACCAGCTATACATCTCGTCCTTCCTCTGATGACACGCAGCCTGCGAGCTAGGCGCAAACGCCTGACGAGACAGAATTCACGACCGGAATCGTGGAGTCTGACCGCTTTGACCACGCTTTTGCAAGCCGGTGACCTAATCGCGCAGCGCGACGTTGAGCAGTGGGCCTTGGACTTGCAGGCCGCTGTCTGAGATGGGCGAATATTCCGCGAGTCTCTCACGACGAGTGCTGAAATTGTCTTCCAAGTCGCCAATAAAGGGTGCCGCGGGGCAATCCATGCTCGGGACCGCATCCGGCATCGAATCAATCGGTTTTACCATTGCCAGCCTCCTGTTTACCCTTCCAAGGCCACGCCAAAAGGGTCGCTCTTCAGCTTGGATAGTACGTCTCAAGACAACGACAGGGCTGTTCAGAAGTGCTCAAAGTTTGTGATATCTGGGGCAAGTACAATCGCGATTAGTTCAAACTCTGAAAAGTGCGAGTACAGCAGTGTGCAATATTGGACAGACGAGCTTTACTCCGACAACGTAGGATGTGCTTCGATGTCGTGATTAAAGGGCCAAAAATGGGCTCCAGAATCCCCTCTGGAGCCCATTTTTATTGCTGGAATTTCCAATTGCTGGACATACCATCGATTCAGGTGCGTTTGCGTTTAATCAATGGTTCGATTTCATGATTAATCTCGAACTTTACTGGCGTGCTGCATGATTGGCAAATCGTTTGGTGAATTCCCCCGTTCAAACTCATCGCTTCCAGTCTGCTGGGACGCAGGCACTTGGGGCAGGTGACTATCAGATATCCGGCACGGTCTCTCGGCACGAAGAGTGGAGCCATGTCACTTTTCTCTCTTTCCGACCGGATAGGAGAAGCGGCTAACAGCTTCGCGACTTCTTCGAAAAGATCCTCGACCTTGTAGCGTCCTTTTTGCAGGAAAGCGTCCGCCAAAATCCCACTTGGGTTTTCGCTCGGGATGTATTCTCCGCTCATGGCTATGGTTGCGATGTGCGGGAAGCGCCTGCGTACTATCGCCAGGAATTCAAATCCCGACATCCGCGGCATATGCAGATCGGAAATGATCACATCGGGAAGGGACCCGCTGAGAGCGTTTAAACCATCCAACCCGTCCGCTACCGTGAGAACCTCATAACCCCGGCTTTCCAAAATGGCCCTCGCAACCTCGCGGATCGATGGTTCGTCATCCACGACCAGGACGCGATAGGGGAATTGATGTATCGGGGCTTCTGCGACAAATGCACCTTCATACGGAGACGCTGGCTGTCCCGCCGCCACAGTCCGGTCCGGCATTTTCTGAGTGTTTGCTTCTAGCGAAACGGTCTTATCCCAATTTTCTCCTTGACTAGCAGGCATGGGACACCCCCCATCTCTGAAGAAGTGCAGGAAGCCGAATGATACCCGGCACGAAGTCGGCAAGGCTGGTCAAAACTGCACATTTGCCAAAGTGATTATTCTCAAGCCACCTTCGCAGGCTCCATCATTACGGGAAGCGGGCACGGTGGGTTGCTTGTGACCAGTCTCTCCATCGCATCCGTTCCTAACGCGGATTCCATGACCACGATCAACCGTGAACAGATTCGACTGGCACGATCCGCTTTCGCCAGCTAAGGAGCAGGAACTGATGAAGGAGTGGCAGAGGAACAATTCCTAGCTGCAGATCGAGAGACTACCGGGACCCGCAGTTTGCGTGCGGCCCATCTTCTGATAGTTTGGTGCGTCGCGTTTCGAACGTACCCAAGGAGACCGCCTCGTTGAACTACCGCAAAACCGCTGCTTTTGTTGCCCTCTTGTTGCTCGCAACCCTTCCCGCTTATGCCCAGGTCGACGATGCGACCAGGCAGATGTCGCATGACATCCTCAAGGAACTGATCGAAATCAACACCACGGATTCGGTGGGCAGCGTAACGGCGGCCGCCGAAGCGATGGCCAAGCGGTTGCGCGACGCGGGATTTCCGGAGAGCGACGTGCAAGTCCTCGGTCCCAACGACCGCAAGAAGAATATGGTGGCCCGCCTGCGCGGGACAGGGAAGCACAAGCCCGTGCTGCTGATTGGGCACCTCGACGTGGTCGAGGCGCGGCGTGAGGATTGGACTACCGACCCCTTTCAGTTCGTCGAAAAAGAAGGCTTTTACTACGGGCGCGGTACGCAGGACATGAAAGGCGGCGACGCCATCATGGTCACCACGCTCATCCGCATGAAGAAGGAAGGATACAAGCCGGACCGCGACATCATTCTCGCGCTCACGGCCGACGAGGAAGGCGGCAAGTCCAATGGCGTCGACTGGTTGCTGAAGAATCACCGCGACCTGGTCGACGCCGAGTTCGTGCTCAACCACGATGGCGGCGGCATCACCAGCGAAAACGGCAAGCCCGTCATGATGGATGTGGACGCGACCGAGAAACTTTACGCCGATTATCAGCTGATGGTGACCAATCCGGGCGGCCACAGTTCCCTGCCCGTGCCCGACAACGCGATCTACCATCTGGCGAACGGACTGGTGCGGCTCGAACACTACGAGTTCCCCATCGATCTCAACAGCGTTACGCGCGCATATTACGAACGCATGTCGAAGGTGGAGAAGGGACAACGCGCCGAGGATATGAAGGCGATTTTGAAGGATCCTCCGGACCAGGCAGCGGTGGACCGATTATCGAAGGATGCGATCGATCACTCGAAAATGCGAACGACTTGCGTGGCGACGCGGCTGGATGCCGGACATGCCAACAACGCCCTGCCGCAGATGGCAAAAGCTAACGTCAATTGCCGCATCGCGCCGGGGCATTCTTCGGAAGATATTCGTTTGAAGCTGGTGGAGATCTTGGCCGATCCCAAAATTTCAGTGATGTATGTGGGCGCCATCGGCGGGGTGACCGAACACGGTTTGTCGACGCAGTCGTACCCTCCGCCGCCGCTGCGCCCGGATGTGTTCCAGCCGCTCGAAAAAATCGTTAACGAAATGTGGCCAGGCTTGCCGGTGATTCCGACCATGTCGACGGGCGCGTCGGATGGCGTGTACACCAATGCCGCCGGGTTGCCAACGTACTCGGTCAGCGGGCTGGCTATCGACCGCAACGACCAGCGCGCGCATGGGAAGGATGAGCGCATCGGCGTCGAGTCGTTCTACAAAGGCGTGGATTTTTATTATCGGTATTTGAAGGCGGTAACACAGCAGTAGGTGAGAGTCCGCCGACAGGCAGGAGGACCACGATGACGATTTCGGTCTTCATTGGCACCAGCGTCGACGGCTTCATCGCGCGCCCCAACGGCGATCTCGATTTCCTTCCGCCAGATGGCGGCGAGCCTCACGGCTACAACGAGTTCATCGCAGGCATTGACGCGCTTGTGATCGGGCGCAAGACCTTCGAGACGGTGCTGGCGTTCCCGAACTGGCCGTATGGTAACAAGCGCGTCGTGGTTCTGAGTTCGCATCCCTCGACTTGTCGGCAGCAAAGGGAGCCGTGGTCGAGCAGATGTCCGGCCCTCCGGAGGAGATCGTTGCAAAACTGGCGGCGACCGGCGCCCATCATCTGTACATCGATGGAGGCGTTACTATTCAACGATTTCTGCGCGCCGGGCTTATCCAGCGGCTCATCATTACTCGAGTGCCTGTGCTCATTGGGGAAGGGATACCCTTGTTCGGCAAGCTTCCGCACGACATTCAACTGCGGCACGTGAGCACGCAGCACTTCAAGAGTGGGTTAGTGAAGAGTGAGTATCAGGTGTTGAGTTGAGGGCTCACAATGAATCTCGTCTTTGAGACTATTGCGTGGTTGCGGGTTTTGGGGTAGCGGGCTGCGCACGCAGCGGAAAGGTGGGAATGAATGGACTGCCTGCCTATTTATCTCTAAGGAAAGAAGCCCGCAAATCGTGGAAACACTTCATCACGAACAAACTTGTACATTCCGAACAACTCATCGACGGTGAGTTCAATCCCTTGCTTTCGTCTCCGAAAAGAACCTCTACAACGATCTGTGGATCGAGGGACACTTTGTCTTTAGCGGAGCGGGGAAATCGCATTGTGCCTTTATTGCCGAACCATTCCCATTGAGGAACCGGGACACCGTCGGGGATGGGAAATTCAGCAACAATAGAGTGTTGCGTGAGTTGCCGATGCTTGTCGATGTTCCACAGTGTATTGAGACGCCAAAGATGGGAGTCTAGCGGCATCCCCATGGTGGTAAGGCTGAAACGACTTCATGACGGCGACTGCGGCATCGGGAATTCGGAAGGTAGATCGCTTGATCTTGAGATGTGTATCCGAAGAATCCTTCTCGCAAATAGGAAAGCAAATCTCCCGCGCCGGCTGATCTGTGGTGAGCTTCGCCAACTGCCAAGCCAAATCGTCGAGAGATGATCGCAAGCACGCAATGAAGTCTCCTGCGATCAAGGAGATGTCAACTTTGGGCAGAGCCAAACTAGTACTGACGACCCATTCATTCCGTTCGAGATCTTCTGTGGCCGCAAAATGATGGGGATACGATTCGCGATAGCCACAGATTTCGGCGTAGAGCGCGTCAAAGTGTATCTTCGCCCTACCTATTTTCAGATTGGGCTGTACAAGGCTTGGCATGACGTCCCGCTAATACGATTCTACGTGATGTCAATGGATAGTTACCTATTCCTATTGACATTCGCCTTTTATTCGCTCAAAATCCGCCTATGGCCATCACGCGGCGGCAACGAGAGTTGTATGACTTCATCTCCAGGTTCGTGTCTGAGAACGGATACTCCCCTTCTTTCGAGGAAATTGCCGAAGGCTTGAGCCTGAATTCCCTGGCCACCGTTCATAAGCACGTATCGAACCTCGAGAAAAAAGGCCTGCTCACCCGCGATTACAATCGCAGCCGGTCGATCGATCTGGTCGCGCCCAAGGGTAAGCTCAAGCAGTCGATGGCGGTCAATACCGGGCTGGTCCTGCCGATCATTGGACGCATCGCCGCCGGCCTGCCTATCGAGTCGATGCAACAGAATGACGGCAACACGATTTCCCTAGCCGACTTCGTTCGCTCCAAGGAAGTCTTCGTGCTCGAAGTGCGCGGCGAGTCCATGCAGGACGAGCACATCATGGACGGCGATTACGTCCTGGTCGAAAAAACGAAAGTCGGCCGCAACGGCGACCTGGTCGTAGCCCTCGTCAACGGCGATGAAACCACTCTGAAACGCTTCTACAAAGAGGGCGATCATGTGCGCCTGCAACCCTCCAACGCGACCATGCAGCCCATCATCGTGCCCGCCGCAGCCGTGGAGTTGCAGGGAAAGGTGATCGGAGTGTTGCGTAAGTATTAGCGGAAGCGCAGTCCAGCACTTGCTCGACAATCCACGTACGACTCCGTACCCAGGACGGCCTTTTCCCCCTTGCACCTTCCGTTGCTGTAATGCATCTAATCTCAGTGTTAGAATTTCGTAGCCACCGTAAGTGGTTAGCACTCATACCGGTGCCGCGACCGGCTGTTGAAACACCGGGGCCGGAACGAGGTATCTGGAGGAAACATGGCAAACAACTCAATCGTCGAGGTGACCGATGCGAACTTCGACGCGGATGTATTGAAATCCGACAAGCCCGTCCTGATCGATTTCTGGGCGACCTGGTGCGGCCCGTGCCGCGCGATTGCCCCGATCGTCGACGAGCTCGCGACTGAGTATCAGGGCAAGGTGAAGGTTGGCAAGATGGACGTCGACCGGAACTCAGCGACCCCGATGCGCTACGGCGTGCGCGGAATCCCAACCCTGCTCGTGTTCAAAGACGGCCAGGTGAAGGAGCAGATCGTTGGCTACGTGCCCAAAGAGCAGATTCAGAAAGCGCTCGATAAGCACGTAGGGTAAGTTCGGATTTTTGTTTCTGATTGAGGCGCCCGGCTAAAAAGTCGGGCGTTTTCTTTTGCTCAACGCGGTTGCGGTCTCGGTTGTCAGTTCAGAGCACCCGGAGCACGATACCGAAAACCTGCAACGATAAACTGCGAACCATCTCTGAAAATTAAAAGCGCCCTGAACTATGTTCAGGGCGCCTCGGCAGCCCTCCCCCGGAACTGCCAAACCACGTGCGGATCATAAGGCTGGTGCCACGGGCCGTAAATGTCACGTTGGTAATAAGCGGCTCTGATGCGTAATCAACCTGAGTCTCACTTAAGTAACACGAGCGCGACCAGGAAACACACGCACAATCGCGCTCAGAATCTTCTGAAATCAAAAGAAAAACTACAGGCCCCGTGCTTCGATCGACGACATGGTTACTGCTCCGATCTTGCAGACGCAACTGGGGATTGTTCAAACAGAATTTACATCCCGAAAACAGAATTCTCTGAAGGGTCGCCCGCATACCACAGAAGACACGGGGAACACGGAGGCTTGAAATCAGAAGATCTCCTGTGCCTCTCTGTGTTCTCTGTGGTTGAGGGTTCCGGCAATTTTCCGGCTCGGATTTGACAGACCTGCGCACCTCACGGGAACATGGGCGGCCTTCAATTTCCCCGACGAGGAACCTTCCGAATGCCGAAGCGGACCATGATCGTGTTGTGCTGTGTGCTGGCAGTTACCGGGGTTGCGCAGAACAAGCCAAAATCTCCGAAGCTGCTCCCCTGGTCGCAGCAACTGGCGGTCCGCGAGCAGTGGCTCGCGAAACGCCACGAAATGATTCTGCCCATGATGCGCGCCCACCAGATCGACATGTGGATTATCGTGAACGAGGAGTTCCACGACGATCCCCTGACCCAGTACATTGCTCCGCCCCGGCCCTACGCCGGAGGCCGTGACTACTTTGTCTTTATCGACACGGGGGAAAAGGGTCTTCGCAAGATTGCCATCACCGGTTTTGCCGAGGAGAATCTCAAGCACTTTTTCGAATCGCCCGACGAGCCTCGTCCCGCCGACAAAGTCTTGCCTGAGCTCTACGAACAGTACAAGCCGAAGAAGATTGCGCTCAGCTACGGGGGCCGGCGCGGTGTGCAGCACAGCATCACCTACGACACCTACAACCTGATCGCCGAGAAAATGGGGCCGGATGCGGTCCAGCATTTTGTTCCCGCCGCCGACCTGATCGAAGACTATCTCGACACGCGCATCCCCGAGGAATTTGCCACCTACCAGGAGATGGTCCAGCTTACCGACACGATGACTCGCCGCGCGCTGTCGAGCGAAGTCATCCATCCCGGGAAGACGACCGTTGGCGACGTGCGCCGCTGGCTCTATGACCAGCTCTGGGAGAACCGGGTTGGCACCTGGTTTCAGCCCGACTTGCGCGTGCAGCGTAAGAGCAAGAAGAACGACACCTCGCGCGGATTTCTAGCGGTCGCGCCCGAAGAAACAATCATCGAGCGCGGCGACGTGGTCCACCTGGATTTCGGCATCACCTACATGGGACTCAACACGGACTGGCAGAAGATGGCTTATGTGCTTCTGCCCGGAGAGAAGGACGCGCCCGCCGGACTCAAGAACGCCATGAAGAACACCAACACCCTGCAGGATGCGTTGACACTGCGAGCGGCACGCCCAGGCCGCCCGGCCGCCGACGTCTACAACCAGGCCATGGACGAAATGAAGCAGAAAGGGATCGAAGCGCAGATTTATAGCCACCCCATCGGCAACCAGGGGCACGGGCTCGGCCCCAGCATCGACTTCCGCTCCGCACAGCGCGCCGACATCGGCGCCACTGCCGCGAAGCCGCTGCGTAAGGGTTCGTATCTTTCCGTGGAGTTGAACACCCAGACCGCCGTTCCCGAGTGGGGCGATCAGAAGGTGTACATCATGATGGAAGACGACGCCTACCTGACCGACGAGGGCTACAAGTTCTTCATACCCCGGCAGGAAGCCTTTTATCTCGTGAAATAACGGGTGGAATTTACTGTCTGCGCCAGGTCTGGCCCGCGTCTTCCGTGGTCCAGACTTCACCAGCCGAGGTGGTGATCTTGCCATGTTGCAGGTCGGTGAATTCAATGGCTGCAATATCTGCGGCGAGCGCCACATTCGCGAAGGCAGGCTTAACCTGCGTCCAGTTGGCTCCAGAATCGGCTGAGTGATACAGCAGCCCGGCGGCGCCTCCCACCCAAACGTCCGGCCCATTCGCTGATAGCGCCCGGAATGTCGCCTTGTCAGCTACCGCGACAGGTTGCCAGGTTCGACCTGCATCGATGGAGTGCTGCAGCCGACCATCCGACGAAATGGTCCATCTGCTCAGCGGTACGCGGCGGAAGCCCGTCACCCGATCCATCTTCTGGGAAACGGTCTCCTCGGAGAAAGCCGCCTGGTTTTGTGCCACTACCGGCGGGGCCGCCGGGGCATCCTTCGTGGCGTTGGACGCAGCCTTGGCCTTGCCGGGTGCGTCCTTCCTGTCGCCGGACTCGACCGCGGCCGGGATCGGGGAGGCCTCCACCTCGAGCACCTCGCGAGCTTTCCCGAGGGTAGCTAAGTCGGTCGTTTTTGTGGATTCCGGTCCTGCTTCGGGCACAGGATTCTTGCGCTCGTCGCGGACAGTCTGGGCCGCGGTGCCTGCCCAAGCGGCCTTAGCAGCCAGCGCACCTGATACTCCTGCGCCGGAGCCGGAAGCCTGCATGCTCCCAAGGGCGATCTCTTGTTTCTGGTCTCCGCGCGTCGCCCGGGCCACTGGAGCGGCCGGCGTGGTTGCCGGCAACTTCGGAGGCGCGGAACGTTGGAGGACTTTGTTCCCCACTCCCCCCATGTCCTTTTCGTTCTTGCTTTCCATGGCCGGCGAGATCGCTTGCTGCGCGCGCAGTTTGGTGGCCGCATCCTGCTGTGCGGGCTGATACGCATATTGCTCAGCCACAGGCTGTTCCCGAACAGGAGCAGTCTCCACACTGTGAGGCTTGAACACATCGCGCCGCAAAAGCACGGCCGATCCCACGATGACCACGCAGGCAACCGCCGCCCCCCAACGCAGAACCTTCCATGGGAACCCCCGAGCAGGCCGTGCGGTGTCTAAGAACCCAGAAGCAGTCGTCGCCGGAAGGGCCGCGAGGGCTAGCACATTCCGGCAATCCGCGCACCGGGACACGTGCAGCAAGACGCGCGACCGTTCCCGGTCCGGCAGCGCTTGCTCGGCAAACGCCGTCAGCAAGTCAGCGTCGGGGTGTTCCCCGCCTGCGGGTGCTTTCAGCCGTTCGCGCACGATTTTGGGAAGCTGTTCCATGTTCTCTGAATGACGATTCCGTCTTGACCAGCCGCGTCTACGGAAATCTCCTTAAGCCCTAGCCACTTCCGTCTCCGGTCGGGGCCCCTACGTTCTTCTTATGGAACGTCTCACCGGGCGAATCTTGCGCCAGCCCATCTCGTAGATTCAACGTAAGATCCCGGACGTCGACCTCCATTGCCTCCTCCGCCTGACGCCGGCTCATGCCCCGCCGTCCCAACCCAGCCAGAATCTGCTTGCGAAGCGATTTCGCCAATTTGTCGAGTTTCCGGCTGATGGTCGACTCGTGCACCGACAGCATGCGCGCGATCTCCGCCAAGGTGCGGCCATCCAGGAAGTAAGCCGCCAGCATGAATCGTTCTTCGGCCAGAAGCGCCGCGAGCGCCTCATCCGTTGCCGACTCCAGCCGGGGATCAATTGCCGAAGGCGGCGGCGGTGTGGGCGCAGCGTACTGAATGCCCTCTTCGGTCTCCTCGTCGAGGCTCACCATGCGCTTCTGCCGGCGATAGCGGTTCACATGTTCCTGCGCCATCACCGTGCGCAGCCAGCCTTCGAGTGATCCGCGGCCGGTGTAGGACGAAAGTTTGGAGGCGCGCACGCCGTCCCGCGTGACAGTGCCGTACAGGTCCGCATACAACGAGTCTGAGAGTTCGCGGCCGGCGGACTCTGCGCGCGTGATCTGCAACCCGATCTCGTACAACTTCTCGCGATAGCGCGCCATGAAAACTTCCCAGGCACGCTCATTGCCGGCGGCACATGCGCGCGCCAGCGTTAGTTCTTCGATTTTCAACGAGACGCAGAATTCGCGGATCTCCGGCATAGCCGCGGAACCCAGATATTTCAGCGCGACTTCGTTCAGGATCACGGCCAGATCGTCGCGTCCGAAGTCGAACTCCGCACCATTGCTTTTCGGATAAAGCTCGGCTGCCAGAGCCTGCATTTCCGCGGCGGGCGCGGCAACGGGTTGAGTGGCGCGATCCATCGGTTCGCCGTCACTGGCGATGCTACTCATTTTTTTCTACGCAAGGAAGAAAGAATTTCCCGTTCCCTCAGCAAGCAGGGAAGCACGGGCGCCCCGAAACAATAGGATGCGCCCAACGGTCCAGGTGTCGCTTCGCTCGGGAGGATGCCATGAAGATCACGGCGTTTGTGGGTATGGTGGCTTTGGCCATTGCGGTGACTGTGGCCATGGGTGGGCGGCGGCAGGCTTTTGCAGGGGAGCCTTCCGTCGCCGACTACAAAGTGCTGGCTCCAATTCGACACGGCAATCTGACGGTATTCCCGGTCGTCGCCCCTACCTCGCACGATACCGGCGGATTCCTCACACTCGACGAAGGCTTGAAGTCCGGCCAGGTCGAAGTAACGGAATCAGGCAGCGTGCATGGAATGATCCGGCGCCCTCCGCATGGGAACCGCGGCACGCTGCGCCCGGAATACCAGGTGCAGGAGGGCGCGCAAGTCAACAAACTCGTCCTCGTGAATAATGCAAAACGTCCCCTGCTGTTGCTGGCTGGAGAAATTGTGACCGGAGGCAAGCAGGATCGCGTCATCGCGAAAGATCGCATTGTCCCCGCGGAAAGCGATCCCATCGATCTGGATGTGTTCTGCGTGGAGCCCGGCCGCTGGGTAGGTACGTCCGGAAAATTCGCGCTCGGCTCCGTCAACGCAGTCATGGCCGCCCCCTCCGTTCGCGGCAAAGCAATGGGCGATAAAGATCAGCAGAAAGTCTGGGACCAGGTAGCCAAATCGCGGACGCAGATGTCTGAAACGCTTGAGGTCGAGGCGCCGCGCGCCAGTCGCGAATTGTCACAGACGACTTCTTACGCCAAAGTCATGCAGAACGAAGACGTCCAGCGGAAAGTCGATTCCGTCGCCGGCTCGGTCGAGAAAGAATACGCCAGCACCATCCAGCAACTGCGGGATCGCAACGCGGTGGGCGTGGTGGTCGCGGTGAACGGTGAACTGGTATGGGCCGATATTTTCGCGAGCACGAACCTGCTCGAGAAATACTGGCCCAAGCTGGTGCGCTCCTACGCCACCGAAGCGGTTGTCACGCGCGCCAAGGGAGCACAGGTGAGCGAACGAGCCGCACAGGAATTCTTGGCAAACTTGCACGGCCGCCACGAGACCGTCGACAGCGAACCCGGCCTCTATCGCCATACCGAGGTCAGCGGTGACGGCTTTAAAGCATTTGAACTTACTTCACTGCTGCCGAACACGGGATACGCGCTCCATGTCGCGAAGATGGCGGAGTGAGCACCGACCGGTCGTCCCCTTGGGTCCGAGGTTACCAGGCGCCTTTATTTTATTGATGTTAAGGCACTAATTTAAAAAGTCGCCGGGGCTTTGCGGTAGCGCATCCTACTGGCTTGCTCGTCCCGGCATGAGAGCCACGATTATCCAACTCGCCAGCAGCATGAGGGCAGCGCGACCCTTGCGAGCCGCCCTGTTGTTGTTTCTGTTTCTGTCCGCAACACATTTTTGTCCGGCTTACTCGGTTCTCACGCACGAAGAAATTGTCGACCTCCTCTGGAAGGATCAGATTCAACCGCTTCTGAAAAAGCGCTTCCCCGACGCTACCGAGGAAGATTTGCGCAAGGCGCATGCCTATGCCTATGGCGGATCGCTGGTTCAGGACATGGGCTACTATCCGTTCGGCAACAAGTATTTCAGCGACCTGGTGCACTACGTGCGCAGCGGCGACTTCGTTGTAATCATGATTCAGGAGTCCTCGGACCTCAACGAATACGCTTTTGCCCTGGGCGCACTCTCGCACTACTCTGCCGACAACAGCGGGCATCCCACGATCAATCGCGTCGTTACTATGGAATTCCCCAAGCTGGCGAAGAAGTACGGGGCACGAGCCACCTATGCCGACAATCCCAAGGCCCACATCCGGACTGAATTCGGCTTCGACATGGTGCAGGTCGCCAAGAATCGCTATACCTCGGATCGCTTTCACGATTTCATCGGCTTTGAAGTTTCAAAGGACCTGTTGAACCGGGCGTTTTATCGTACCTACGGGATGCAGTTGGAAGACGTGTTCGGTAATACCGATCTCGCCATCGGTACCTTCCGGAGATCCATCAGTATCGTGATTCCCGAGATGACGAGGGTTGCGCTCCTGGCACGCAAGCAGGAAATCGTCAAAGACACTCCCAATTTTGACAAGAAGAAGTTCCTCTACTACCTTTCGCGGAAGCAGTACGAAAAGGAGTGGGGCAAGGGATATCGCAAGCCGGGAGTGGGCACGCGCATCCTCGCGTTTTTCCTCCGCATCGTTCCCAAGGTCGGGCCGTTCAGCGCCCTGGGTTTCAAAATCCCCACCCAAAAGACCGAGGACATGTATATCAAGAGCGTGAATACCACGGTGGAGGACTATAGCAAGCGGCTGCACGACACCCGGGTGCAAGATTTAAAGCTGCCCAACAAAGACTGCGACACCGGCCGCGACACCAAAGCGGGAGAGTATTCGCTCACTGACAAATCCTACGAACGCTTGCTGAAGCAGTTGACTGACAAAAAGTTCGAGCACCTGACACCCCAACTGCAGGAAAACATCCTGGAGTTCTACGCCGACCTGAATGCGCCGATCTACACCAAACGCAATAAGAAGGCATGGACGACAACCCTCGCTAACGTCGAAAGACTCCGCGCCGCCTCACCCTCCGGGGACTCCTCTCCCAGCATCACCGAGATCGGCCAGTAGCCCTCAAAAGTCTGCCTCGCCTAGCCTCATGAAGGGGGTCGGAGTGCGGACGGGGTTCCATTTCTGAAGGGTTGTAATCATGGCCTGAATATCGCGCCTAGGTTTTGTACACGACAAAATATGCCCTTCAGTAATGAACTAATGACTAGTTCCCCAGTGGGACGGGAGGTTTGGGGTTTGCCGTATCGTTCAATCTATGACATCTTTTTGGAACGATTCCGCGTCTGTAAGGGGAGTAACCTCGACAAGGGAATTACCCATGACCACCATCAGCGACAAGCATTACCGGGCGCGCATCACCAAGCGCGTCGATCTGGCCCCCGAGCTTTGGATGATCCGCATCGACCCGGGAGCAGAATTCAAGTTCACTCCTGGGCAATACGCCACCTTGGGAATCGAGGGCGAGCAGAAACGTTCGGAGCGTCCGTATTCGATCGCCTCGTCTCCGTACGAAAACGAAATTGAGTTCTTCTTCGAACTGGTGCCGCACGGCGAGCTCACTCCGCAGATTCACGCGCTCCAGACGGGCGACGAATTGCTCATGCGCAAAGCCTCCAAGGGACGCTTTGTGCTCGATACGGCCAGCGGCCGCAAGAATCATTTGCTCGTCTGCACCGTGACCGGAGTCGCGCCTTACGTCAGCTTCGTGCGCACGTTGTATCGAGACTGGAAGGAAGGCAAGTTCCAGGGCGAACACAAGCTGTTTCTGCTCAATGGCGCGAGCCGCTCCTGGGAACTGGGCTACGTTGAGGAACTGCAGAAGTACGCCGAGGAGGTATCCTGGCTGCAGTATGTGCCCACCGTGAGCCGTCCCTGGGACGATCCCAACTGGAAGGGCGAGATCGGCCGCGTTGATGAACTGATTCGCAAGTACGCCGATCAGTGGGGCGTCACCGGGGACAACGGCGTCGGCTACCTGTGCGGCCACCCTGAGATGATTGAGCATGGAAAAGGCATCCTGAAGCGCATCGGCTTCGCCAAGGAATTTCTGCGCGAGGAGATTTACTGGGTTCCTTCGAAGGAGATGGTCGCCCGAGCTTAGTACTACTCTCTTGCGTCAAACAGAGACTTGCAGACGGGGAGAAACATCGTGGGAAATCTTAAAACGCAGAGCACGCAGAGAAAGGCCGCAGAGGACACAGAGAACCCATAGAGGCTATGCCGAGGAAGCCTTGACTTCGGATGGTGATTAAGGTCCCAGATCCGAAAGCCAAACCAAAAGCCCAAAGCCTAGAGCCCAGAGCCTGAAACCCAAAAGCCATGGAGCCCAGATTGCCCCTCTCCGCGCTCTCTGCGTTTTAAGACTTTGCCTCGACGAGCGAACTTGCCTCTCAAAGACAATCCCATTCTCGCCAGACAGGAAAAATCCAGCTAGGAAGTTTCAGCAGGCGCGAAGAAGACCAGCACCTCCAGTTCCTCGCTGATATCAAAGAACCGGTGCTCAACTTTCCCCGCCACGAAGATCACGCTGCCCGATTTGACAACCTGCTCTTCCCCTCCCACGCGCATGCGGGCACGTCCGCGAACCACGTAATAGACCTCGTCTTCGCGGTGCGGCTTTTGCGGATCGGTCTCTCCCGCAGGCAGAACGTAAACTCCAACACTCAACAGGGGGACGCGGATGAATTCCTTGTAAAGTTTGCCGGCCTGGGCGCGCTCGGCCGAAACGGTGGGGAGATCGTAGAAATTTGGTGGCGTCATGCTCTCCTGTCAGGAATCGTGCGGCCGCCTGAATTTACAAAAATGCTCCCGCAAACAGCAACTCCGTGTATTGCGGAATGAGATCCTGCGCCTGAAGACGGCCTTCGGGCTTGTACCACTGGTAGATCCAGTTGATCATGCCGAGCAGCGCCAGGGCGGCGGCCCGCGGCGAAACGGTCGCCTTCGACCCTTTCTGCCGCTGCACATCCGCGATCACACCTTCCACGAAGTGGATGTAATCCTTCTTGCGCTGATTGATCTGCTTGCGCAGCGACGGCGGCAGCGGATGATTCTCGTGCAACATGACCGTGACTTCGCGGTCCCGCGCGCTCAACACCACTTCAATGTGCAGACGAATCAGCATGCGCAGACGCTCTTCGGGACTCTGCAGGCCGCGCACCGCCTTGACCACCCGCTCCTCGGTGATGTCGAGCGCGTGGTTCATGATGTGAAACAGCATTTCATCCTTGCTCTGGAAGTGGTGGTACAGACCGCCTTTGCTGAGCTTGAGTGCCGCGGCCACGTCGTTCATGGAAGTCGCGTCATAGCCCCGCTGCTGAAACAGTCGCGCGGCGGTGCGGAGAATGTCCTGGCGGGAGTCGAGAGTAGCTTCGCGAGTCACGAGCGACATGGTAACAAAATCGGGCTCTGGGCTTTTGGCTCTAGGCTGGGCTTTAGGCTCTAGGCTTTAGGCCTTGGCGATTTTCGGCGAGAATGATTTGTGCGAGAAGCTCTCATGACATATCCGCGAGAACACGCGCAGCACAGCTGCGGCTGAGAACTTACCTAGCGCCTAGCAGGCTGCGGAAAAACTCCAAAAGCTCTGTTGCTTTGAAGGGCTCGGCTTTAGCCGAGCCGTAAGGCCAGCAAAAATGCCGCGGCATTATTCGGAGATCGAAACTTCACCTTTTGCAATACGTTTTCTGCAACCTCCTAGAGCCCAGAGCCTAGCGCCTTCCGTCCTTGACATCTCCACATGCCATCCTCCTTACCATACTCCCACCGACCGATCGGTCGGTTTTCGTTCTGACGCATCGCTCTTCTGTTACCCTGACCGGATATTCCACAAGGGCTGCCGTGTCTCCCTTGTCATGAATGAGGTGTTTCCTGTGGCTACAGTTTTTTACGAAAAAGATGCAAATCCCAATGCTTTGAAGGGCAAGACCATCGCCGTTCTGGGTTATGGCAGTCAAGGACACGCCCAGGCACAGAATCTCCGCGACAGCGGATACAAAGTCATCATCGGCCTCGACCCCAACCGACCCTCTGCCCAGCAAGCGAAAGCCGATGGCATGGTCGTGGTCGCGCCCGACGAAGCTGCCAAGCGCGCCGACTGGATCCAGATCCTCACGCCCGACGAGACCCAGGGCGAACTCTACGAGTCGCAAATCAAGCCCTACCTTCATCCCGGCAAAGTGCTGGGCGTCTCGCACGGCTTCAGCATCCACTTCAAAACCATTCAGCCGCCGAACGACGTTGACGTCGTCATGATCGCGCCCAAGAGTCCCGGCCATCTCGTCCGCCGCATTTACACCGAGGGCCGCGGCGTTCCGTCGCTGCTGGCCATCCATCAGGACGCGACCGGCCGCGCTCACGAAAACGCCTTGTGCTACGCCTACGGCATCGGCTCAACCCGCGCCGGAGTTCTGCAAACCACCTTCAAAGAAGAAACCGAGAGCGACCTCTTCGGCGAGCAGGCAGTCCTCTGCGGCGGCCTGACGTCGCTGATCAAGAAAGGCTTCGAGACGCTGGTCGAAGCCGGCTACCAGCCCGAAGTCGCCTACTTCGAGTGCCTGCCACGAAATGAAGCTGATCGTCGACCTGATCTACGAAGGCGGCCTCGCCCGCATGCGCTACTCGATCTCGAACACCGCCGAGTACGGCGACCTCACCCGCGGCAACATGGTGGTCGGCGACGAGACGCGCACCAAGATGAAAGAAATCCTGGCGCGCATTCAGGACGGCACCTTCGCCCGCGAGTGGATCGAAGAAAACAAAGCCGGCGGCAAGAAGTTCGCCGCCCTGCGCGAAGCCGAGAAGCAGCACCCGATCGAAGAAGTCGGCGCCAAACTGCGCGGCATGATGTCGTGGCTGCACAAGGACGCGAAGAAAGCCACGCCCGCGCAAGAACCCGAGCCCAAGGTCGTGAACGCGTAGGGAGAAGGATTTCAGATTTTCGATTTCAGATTGCAGATTGGAAATCAAGTGAACTTCGTGGGATGTTCATTTCATTCTGAAATCTTAAATCTGCAATCTGAAATCGGCATTGGATTCCACGTCCGCTACAAGAGGCAAGGCTCCCCGGTGCGCATCCTGACCGTCGCCCGCCGCCGCGGCATCGATATGTCCTCGTGACAAGACCATCGCCAGTAACGATACACGTGCTCAGAATAGCCTTACCTTGCGGCCCTCGCATCATGAGCACCATGTCCCACGCGAAGGAGTAGCCAAGAATGCAGCCGCTCAGCCGAGTGTCCCGCGCTACCAGGTTGAAATTATGATACACAGCGGAGCGTTTTGAAGAACCCCAAGAGAACACCGGCTGCGCGCTTTGGAAGCTTTACCTCAGAGGTTATCGAACGTCGGGCACCCACTCAAGTGTCGTGAGCCGGAAGCCCGAGCGATTGAAAATGAGGTTGCGCGATCGCTTCAAGATCAGGTCCATGCTCGTGAACAGGTCGGGAAAAGCAAGGAGACACTCACCGCACCAGTCATCGCTGCGACACCACCCTGCGTAAGATCGCGAGCCAGCGGGTTCTTGCAGTGACGGCCCGACAGCTTAGTGGGGTGCTCCGTGCAAATACCAATACCATAAGACGACACTTTTATGATTGAAAGTGACCCTAATCTGTGGTAACATCAGGCGATAGCGCTCACTGATCCAGCGGAGTGATCACTGAACGTCGCGGTCGAAACCACGAGAGCCCGGATTTCTCCTTTCAAGCTCCATTGTCGTAATCTTCTACCCCTATGGATCTCAAGCATCGCAGCCGCGGTATCACCGACGGGCGCGACCGCGCTCCGGCGCGCGCCATGTTCAAGGCGATCGGCTTTTCCGACGACGACTTGCGCAAGCCCCTCATCGGCGTCGCCAACACCTGGATCGAAACCATGCCCTGCAACTTTCACCTGCGCCGCCTCTCGGCCAAGGTGAAGGAAGGCATCCGCGCGGCGGGCGGCACGCCCATGGAGTTCAACACCATCGCCATCAGCGACGGCGAGACCATGGGCACCGAAGGCATGAAGGCCTCGCTGGTCAGCCGCGAAGTGATTGCCGACTCGATCGAACTGGTCTGCCGCGGCCAACTCTTCGACGCGGTGGTATGCGTCGTGGGCTGCGACAAGACGATCCCGGCCGCCGCCATGGCGCTTGCGCGCATGAATCTCCCCGGCCTCGTGCTCTACGGCGGCACGATCGCGCCCGGCGTCTATCGCGGCAAGGACGTCACGATTCAGGATGTGTTCGAAGCGGTGGGTGCGAACGCCGCCGGCAAGATGACCGACGCCGAATTGCTCGAACTGGAGAACGTAGCGTGCCCGGGCGCAGGTGCCTGCGGCGGACAATACACTGCCAACACCATGTCGACCGTGATGGAGCTGATCGGCCTCTCGCCCATGGGCTTCAACGGCGTGCCCGCCATGGAGGCGCGCAAAGATGAAGTCGCGTTCAAATGCGGCGAGGTTGTTCTTAATCTGCTGCAGAAGGGCATCACGCCAAAAGACATCCTGACCCGCGCGGCGTTCGAGAATGCCATTGCCGGCGTCGCCTGCACCGGCGGATCGACCAACGCGGTCCTGCATCTGCTGGCCATTGCGCGCGAGATGGGAGTTCCCCTCGCGATCGACGATTTCCAGAAAGTCAGCGAGCGCACGCCGCTGCTGGCGAACCTGAAGCCTGCCGGAAAATACGTCGCTGCCGACGTCGACAAAGCCGGAGGCATTCCGGTCATCGCCAAGCGCCTGCTGGACGGAAAGCTTGCCCAGGGTTCGGCGATGACTGTGACTGGAAGAACATTTGCGGAAGAAGCTGGCGACGCGAAAGAAACGCCCGGCCAGCCCGTCATCGCTCCGCTCGATCAGCCGCTCAAGAAAACCGGAGGCCTCGTCATCCTGCACGGCAACATCGCGCCCGAAGGCTGCGTGGTCAAGATCAGCGGCCACGAGCGCCTGACCCACCGCGGCCCCGCGCGCATTTTTGAGTCAGAAGAAGCCGCCATGACCGCCGTCACCAGCAAGCAGATCAAAGCCGGCGACGTGGTCGTGATCCGCAACGAAGGCCCGAAGGGCGGTCCCGGCATGCGCGAGATGCTGGGCGTCACCGCCGCCATCGTCGGCGAAGGCCTGGGCGACGCGGTCGCCCTGCTCACCGACGGCCGCTTCAGCGGCGCCACGCGCGGCCTCATGATCGGCCACGTCTCTCCGGAAGCCGCGTTGGGCGGCCCGATCGCCGCCCTTCACGAAGGCGACACGATCCACATCGACATCAACCAGCGCAAGCTGGAAGTCGAAATCAACGACGCGACCCTGAAACATCGCATGGCCGAGTGGAAAGCGCCCAAACCCAAGTACCCGGCAGGCGTGTTCGCAAAGTACGCAGCCCTGGTACATTCGGCCTCAGAAGGCGCAATCACCAAGCCACGCTAAGCACCACAGCTCGCGTAGGGACGGCCGCCCCGGCCGTCCACGCAAGTATCACGGCCCACGTAGGGACGGGCCCCCCACCTGTCCCTACGTGGTTCGAGACATGTGTCCGAGATACGTGATTCGAGACTCTTGGTTCGTGACCTCCCAGTAACTGGCCCCCACTCCCAATATTCGGTATCATAGAGCCATCCGCTGTCATCCAATGGGTCTGGTGGTCCGGTTCGATTTCGACTAACTTGTTCATTTAAAGAGGGAAAGCGCGTACATGGGAGTTCCGGTTTCACAAATGTGGACGGTGGCCAGCTATGTCATCGGCCAGAAGCTTCGCGGGCGGAAGCAGTTCCCCGTCGTCCTCATGTTGGAGCCCCTGTTTCGCTGCAACCTTGCCTGCGCCGGCTGCGGCAAGATTCAGTACCCGGCCCACATCCTCAAGACCGACCTGACTCCGGAACAATGTTTCAAGGCGGCCGATGAGTGTGGCGCCCCGCTGGTCAGCATCCCGGGCGGCGAGCCGCTCATGCATCCGCAGATCGGCGAGATCGTGGAAGGCCTGGTCGCGCGCAAGAAGTACGTCTACCTGTGCACCAACGGCCTACTGCTGAAAGAGAAGATCGACCAGTTCAAGCCCAGCAAGTATTTCTCGTTCGTCGTTCACATGGACGGGCAGCGCGAGCATCACGACTTCGCCGTCTGCCGTGAAGGCACTTACGACAAGGCGGTCGAGGGCATTCAGGAAGCTCTCAAGCGCGGCTTCCGACTGACCACGAACACGACGTTGTTCGATGGCACCGACGCGAAAAGCGTGCGCGCCTTCTTCGACGAGATGATGGACCTCGGGGTCGAGGGCATGATGCTCTCTCCCGGCTACACCTACGACAAGGCGCCCGACCAGGATCACTTCCTGAGCAAGAAGAAAACGCGCCGCCTGTTCCGCCAGATTCTGAGCAACCGCCGCAAGCAGTGGCGCTTCAACATGAGCCCGCTGTTTCTCGAGTACCTGATGGGCCGCCGCGAGTACAGCTGCACGCCCTGGGGCATGCCGACCTACAGCATCTTCGGCTGGCAGAAGCCGTGTTACCTGATGGCCGACGGATACGCCGATACGTTCGAAGAACTGCTGCGCGATACCAAATGGGAGCAGTACGGCACCGAAAGCGGCAATCCGAAGTGCGCGAACTGCATGGTGCACAGCGGCTATGAAGCCAGCGCCGTGAACGACACGTTCGGATCGCTAAGCGGATTTGCCGCCACCGTCCGCGCCACGCTGTTCGATCGCTACAACGATCCCGACGTCGACGACGACACGCCCATGACCCCGCGCCGCAGCACGGGCCCGCTGGTACAGATCGGCACCGCGCCCGATGCATGAGGAGGCTTTGCAAGAAGAAGCCTTTGCAAGAAGAAGCCTTTTAAGAAGAAGGCTCCTTAAGAAGAAGGCTCCTGAAGACGAAAGCTCCTGAAGAAGAAGGCTTTTTGAGAAATTCGCGAAACTCCCACGTCACCCGAATCTAGCCCGCCAAGCGGGCGGAATTTATTAGCCCAGCGCGTAAGCGCTGGGTAGTCGAAGGCCATTGAGGGAGTCCCGGAGGGGCGACAGCCGATTCTGCGTGCGACGCGTAAGCTCCGTTATCAACGCCACACACTGCCCATGACCGACACAATCCAAAAGCCCGCGCCCGAAGAACTCGAGAACGCACCCGGCACGGCGCACGAAAATCTGGAGGGCTGGATTCCTCAACTCGCCAGCGACGTCGAAATCCGCGCAGCCCTGGAGAAAGCTTTCGACTATCGCGGAGACCTGACCCTCACGCTAAAGAGCGGCGAGAAGATCGAAGGCTACATCTTCGATCGCAAAAATGACGGCGCCACCCTCGCCGAATGTAATCTCCGCCTCATTCCCAAAGGCCGCCCCGAAAAAATCCGCGTGCCCTACAGCGACATCGCCGCCCTGGCCTTTACCGGCAAAGACACCGCCGCAGGAAAAAGTTTCGAAGCCTGGGTCAAGAAATACCGGGAGAAGAAAGCCGCCGGCGAAAAGAATATTGGCATCGACGCTGAGTCCCTGGACGACGACTAAACCTTACTCCCGATTCGAACGCCTACTGCAGTTTCGCGAGATCATCGAGCTTCCTCTGAGCCTCGGCCGCATCCGGTCCATTGGGCGAGAGGCGAAGGTATTCGTGGAAATGCTGGGTGGCTCCTGGGTAGTCATGCTTCTGCAATAAGATCGCGCCCAGCACGTACTCCATTTTCGGGATGCGATGTTCGGTATCGATTTTGACGCCTTGCAGGGCGCTCTTTTCTGCTGCGTCCAGATCGCCCAGCTGATATTTGGAGACGCTGTTATAAAACCAGAACTCGGGATAGCTGGTCGAGTTCAGTTTCAACAACTCGTCGGTGTTGTCGGCAACTTCCTGCCACTGCTTTTCGCGAGCCGCCAGCTGGGCCAGTTCCTGATACGGGCTCATCAGCCGCGGATCCGCGGAAATCGACTTGCGAAACGAGACTCGTGCGCCTGCTGCGTCCTTTTGCTGGATCTGCACCCGTCCTAGTTCCAGCCACGCCAGGGCAAAGCGGGGAGCTGCTTCCAGAGCTTTTCGAAAACATTGTTGAGCCTCATCGAGATTGCTGTTCTTCTTCTCTTCCAGTCCTTTCTCGTAATCTTTCATGGCTTCGGGCGGGGTGGCAGCCGTGTTCGCGCTGATGATCGGACCGTCTACCGGGGCGACACGGCGAAGCACAATGGTTCCGATGTCGACGTTACCAAATGCCCGAGACTGGCGGGCCAGATCCACAACCGCAGAAGAGAACCCGGCCAGGATTGCTTTCAATTCACATTTCCGCCAGTCACTGGGCGTGTTCTGGCGTAAGTTGCCCAGAGTGGTGGCATCGCGTGAGGTGTCAGACGCCATCGGGGCACCAGACAGGACCCGATTTCGCATGTTAGCGAGGTCGAACGAGAAAACGCCTTTCTGATCGGTGTAGCCCTCGGTCCGGACTGTGCCGTCGCAGTTACTTTGAATAAGAACCCGTTCAGCAGGCGGAGTTCCGTCCTCCACGGTTACCTTCCCGGACACGTACAACACGCGGGGAATGGTATCGGGCCCGTCCGTCCTCGGGTCCGGAAGTGACGGCTGGGCATTCGGATTCCCACCCGATGTCTGCGAGTTCGTGCCGTGTGCCCCCGATTGTGCGTGTGCCTCCGTACTCAATGCCAGGGCCAGCATTGTCATAAAGAACAGTGTCCGTGTCATGGATGGCCTCCTGAACAGAGCCTGTCGATCACGAATGTGTCAGAGCCAAGATCCTGGATACAACGATGCCGGTCATTTGCGGTGAGTCTGCCAATGGGTAGGAATTTTCCGCAGAACGTGGGACCAGTGGTCCGTTCTTTTGACGAACCGCACGACGGAAGGCCAACAGTAGAAAGGGCCCAAGCATGGGCGATCTCGCAAACCGCATTTCGGCGAGGGTTGCACAGAGCCCTCCTGCAATCCGAAAAACCTAAACTCTATTTCAAGTGCCCTTTTGCCGGTCCCAGACTCGCCGACAAAGAAGGCGCCCGCGACCCCGCAGAATGGCGGAAGTATACTTCAAATTGAACCGCTGATCGCGGTTCTTCCACGAGTCTCCTTGAGCCTGGGCGAATCCGTAGGTTGGGATCAGCTGGTTACTCCGCGCCCTCCTCATCCTCCTCGGCGTCGTTCACCACGTCTACCGCGTGGCCCCGCACGGAAAACGTCAACTTCTGGTTCTCTTCGGGCTCGAAGGTCACACGCATCGGTTGTCTTTGCCAGACCGGCGCCGGGCACTCTGAGTCCGGTAGATCGTCGCCATCCGCATCCCCCAGCGGCTTCTTCAAAATAGGCTTCCTTCGTCCCAACTGTGCCACCATCGCAAACAGTTTCTTGCCGTCATCCGAGACGCCGCAATAGGCGATGTAATCGCGGTACCAGCTGGGCGTCGAATAAAACGGATCGAACTCCGGAAGATTAATCTGTGTCACTCGCCCGGTAACCCGATCCACCAGAAGCCACCCTCCGCGCTCCCACGTCCACTTTGTGGTCGCGGCCGGTTCGCTCGGCAATGCGTCGTTCACCCGGAACATGCGACGTACTACGAACAACCTGTCCGTCACATCGTGCGAGGCTCCGGTCGTGTACTCCTTGAGCCGGGTATCCACGTAAAGTGCGCGAATCCTCACGTCGATCGCCTTGGACTGCGGTCCCACATACCACTTCGCCGCCGTCCACTTACCGAACGAAATTACGTGCGGCTTCGGCACTCCAAACGCGCTTCCGACCAACACTAAAATCCCAACGAATATCAGCGTATGAAATGTTCTGCGCATAAAGTCAGGTAAGCATGCTACTTCCCCACGAAACAAGGTTAGCCGGCACAGGGATTGGCCCATCGTTCCCATCGGGGGAATCTCGAAAACGATCGCGGAAACGATTTTGTTAACCTAAAGCGTGGCCCTCGCGCAGCAAACTTCGTTACAATGATGAGTGTGGCCCCTGCGGGGAGCCATTGCCTCTCTCATTTGCAACTTATCGAAGCGGATCGGACTCTATTAAGTCATGGGTGAGCTCTTGATCCACCGACGCGTTCCGCGAGTTCTGGTGGTGGACGACAACCCGGACATGGCTGAGCTCATGCGAGAACTGCTCGCCAGCCGTGGCTACGATGTAGTCACCGTGCGCGATGCCGACGAAGCCGAGCTAGAAGTCCATCGCCACCTGCCCGACCTGATTCTTTCCGACGTAGTGATGCCCGGCCGCTCCGGCTACGAACTTTGTCACCAGCTCAAAGGAAACCCCGACACCCGGCTGATCCCCTTCCTGCTCATCACCGGGCTGAGCGATCGCGAAGACAAGGTCAAGGGCATCGAGGCGGGGGCGGACGATTTTCTGAACAAGCCGATCTTTCCCGCGGAACTTTTCGCCCGCGTAAAGTCGCTGCTGAAGCTGAAGGAATTCACCGACGAACTCGAAACTGCCGAATCAGTTCTGTGCACGCTAGGCCGTAGCGTCGAAGCTCGCGATCCCTACACCGAAGGCCATTGCGAGCGCCTTTCTCGGCGCGCCGTCGCCTTGGGACGCCATATCGGACTCGACGAGGAATCTCTCATCGCGCTGCGCCGCGGCGGCTATCTGCACGACCTCGGCAAGATCGCCGTGCCCGACGAGATCCTGAAAAAAGGCTCGAACCTCACGCCCGAAGAGTGGAAGGTCATGAAGCAGCATCCTCTGACCGGCGAAAACATCTGCAAGCCGCTGAAATCTCTTCGGCTCGTGCTGCCCATCATCCGCTTTCACCACGAACACTCCGACGGCTCCGGCTATCCCGATGGCCTGACCAAGCAGGAAATTCCGCTGCTGCCTCGCATCCTGCAAGTGGTCGATGTCTACGATGCGCTGCGCACTGCCCGCCCTTACAAAATGGCGCAAACTCACGAGCAGGCCGAGCACACTATGCGCGTCGAGGCGCAGTCGGGCCTCTGGGATGAAGACCTGGTGTTACAGTTTTTCAAGATGCTCGAACGCCGCCAGGTCGCGTAGCTCAGCCACAAACCGACGATGTCCCTTAGCGCCGAACCGTTGTGTCAACCCGCTCCTGCGAATGTTAATCTCAACCGCGACTCGCATCCCTTAAGCGGCATACACTAACCAAACCTTGCCGATCACCTACAGCATCGTCATACCCGCCTACAACGAGAGCGCGCGGATTCGCGCCAGCCTCGACCGCGTACTCGCCCACATCCGCGACCGCCAATGGGATGCCGAAGTCCTGGTCGTCAACGATGGCTCTCGTGACGACACCGCCCAGATCGTCGAGGACTACGCTGCCCAGCATCCCACCCTGCGCCTGCTCCAGAATCCCGGCAACCGCGGCAAGGGCTACAGTGTTCGCAATGGAATGCTCCATGCCTCGGGCGAGATCCTGCTCTTCACCGATGCCGACCTCTCCTCGCCCATCGAGGAAGCGGACAAACTTTTTGCCGCGCTTCAAGCCGGAGCCGACCTCGCCATTGGCTCGCGCTGGCTTCGCGCCGAACTCCAGACCCAGCGCCAGTCGCTGCACCGGCAGCTCTTCGGTCGCATCTTCAATTTGGCCTTGCGGGTCGTCCTCGGCCTTCCGTACCACGATACCCAGTGCGGATTCAAAGCCTTCACACGACCCGCCGCGCAAGCCATTTTTCCCCATCAACACATCGAGCGTTGGGGATTTGATCCCGAAATCCTCTTTCTGGCTCGTAAGTTCGGTATGAAAGTGGAAGAGGTTCCCGTCGAGTGGGCGCACAGCGAGGGCACCCGGATCAACCCGCTGCGTGACGGAATCCGTATGTTTATCGAGATGCTGAGAGTTCGATGGTATTCCCTGACGGGTGAGTACAACCAACCGCATGCGCCTTTATGACGCCGCCTTCAAAAGCGGATGCCTTGGGTGCATCGTCACCCCCACGCCTTTGCAATGAACTAAGGTCATCGAGGTGGCGCAGTTCTCGCACAGCCAGTAAAACTGCACTCCCGCAGAATGTTTGCGGACGGTAGGATCAAAGCCCAACATCAGCTCACCGTGGTCCTGCGCTTCGCGCTCGAAGCGGTAGAGCTTCCCCTGGTGCATGTATAGGAAACGCGCTGCGCAAGCAGGATTCGCGCACTTCGAAATCATCGCAGCCTCCTGGCGGCCTGGTTGAACAGTAGGCCTCATAGTCTACACCTCCGGCCTTGTGCAAAATATCCAGAAGTTCGTCCCATTTGCATCCGCGCAGAACTGAAAAACACCCCTTCGCCGATCTCCGTCTTCCCAGCCCGAGTACTTCCCTTCCTGCGGGGAATGGGAGGGCATTCTTTTTTTATCTCTGAATCCGGCGTCACAGCACTGACTTGCTATCCGTCCTGTTGTCCAAACGATGGCAAAGCCTAAGCTAACTTCTCGCTTACGGCGCCAGATCGGGACTCGCTGAGCTCCTGCGCCACCTCCGCCACCTTCCGCCCCATCTCCGACGTGCTTAGTGCCCCCTGTCCACCGCGAGCCAGATCCCGCGTCCGATGCCCGGCTTCGAGCACAGCCTCCACGGCTGACTCCACACACGCCGCCTCGCGCTCCAGATGGAACGAATGCCGAAGCAGCATTGCCACCGACAGAATCGCTCCCAGCGGATTGGCAAGGCCCTGCCCCGCAATATCAGGCGCTGAACCGTGCACCGGCTCATACAGACCCACCGGACCGCCCACACTCGCCGAGGGCAGCATTCCCAGCCCGCCCACCAGGCCCCCGGCCTGATCCGAAAGAATGTCGCCGAACATGTTCTCCGTGAGCAACACATCAAACTCCGTGGGCCGCAGCACCAGCAGCATGGCCGCCGCGTCCACGTACTGGTGCGCCAGCTTCACATCCGGATACTCCACTCCCACGCGCGTCACCACATCCCGCCACAGCCGCGAGCACTCGAGCACGTTGGCCTTATCCACGGAAAGCACTTTGCGCTTGCGTTTGCGCGCCAGCTCAAACGCCACGCGTGCGATCCGCTCGATTTCCTTCTCGCCATATCGCATCGTGTTCACCGCCAATCGCGAGCCGGGCTCGCCCTCGATCGAACGCGGTTGTCCGAAGTAAGCCCCACCAAGCAGTTCCCGAACAATCATGACGTCGATGCCGTTCGCCACCTCGGGCCGCAACGGCGAATTGTCGAGCAAGGCGGAAAAACATTTCGCCGGACGCAGGTTCGCAAACGCGCCCAGTTCCTTGCGCAGGCGAAGCAGCCCTGCTTCCGGCCGCAGATGTCCCGGATTCTTGTCGTAAATAGGAGACCCGACCGCTCCCAGCAGCACCGCGCCCGAACTCAGGCAAGCTTCCAGCGTGTCCGGAGGCAATGGATCATTGCTCGCCGCCAGCGCCGCCCCGCCAATGTTCTTGCGTGTGAGCTTCAGCTGGTGCCCGAAACTACTTGCCACAGTCTCCAACACCCGAACCGCTTCCCCGGTCACTTCCGGCCCGATCCCGTCGCCCGCCACAATGGTTAGATTTAAAAGCACGGCTCCCTCTCCTAACCCGAAACCTCTATAGGACTGGACTCACGATAGAGTGCTCGCATTTTACAGAAATCCCATTTTCAAAAGCTGTCATTCTTGACCAACAAAAAAGGCCCGGCTTGTGCCGGGCCGCCGCGAATTACAGCCGACCTACACACCCCACAAATAATCTTCCTGATCCCCGTGGTGCTCGTGCAGCGAGTGCAGATTCATTTCCAGTGGATGCCGTTCGATCGGCCCCGGCACATGAAACGACTGTCCCGCTACCGCCGCAATCACCGCCGGTGGCACTGCTTCCACATGTGCGGGCGGCATACGCTTCGCCAACGGACGCGCTTCGCGAATCAGTTGCAGCAGATGGTGATCCTCCACGTGCTTGATCTGGTCGGCAAGTACTACAAACCTCCGGTAAACTTCGTCCAGTTCCCGCCGCTCAAAGTGATAGCCGAGTTGTTCGCAGCGCAAGCTCAACGCATGCCGCCCGGAATGCTTGCCCAGCACCAGCCGCGAATCGGGGACGCCCACCGAACCGGGCGTCATGATTTCGTACGTCAGCGGATTCTTGAGCATGCCATCCTGGTGAATGCCGGCTTCGTGAGCGAACGCGTTGCGCCCGATGATGGCCTTGTTCGGCTGCACTGGAACACCCGTGATCTCGCTGAGCAACTGGCTCGCCGGGAACAAATGCTCGCTGGCCACCGCCACGTCATACGCGTAGCGGTCCGGACGCACCCGCGTCGCCATCACCAGTTCCTCTAGCGACGCATTCCCCGCGCGCTCGCCAATTCCGTTGATCGTGCACTCAACTTGACGCGCGCCCGCGCCCAGCGCTGCCAGCGTATTCGCCACCGCCAGGCCCAGGTCGTTGTGGCAGTGCACCGAGATCGTGACGTTCTCGATTCCCCGCACCCGCTCCCGCAGCATCTGGATGATCTCGGCAAATTCCGCCGGCATCGTGTAACCCACGGTGTCGGGAATATTGACGGTGGTCGCACCCGCAGCGATGACCGCCTGCACCACCTGGCACAGGAAGTCGCGGTCGGTGCGCGTTGCATCTTCCGGTGAAAACTCCACGTCCTGGCAGAACGACTTGGCCAGACGCACGCTCTCGCGGGCCTGCTCCAGGCACTGCTCGCGCGACATGCGCAGCTTGTATTTCAGGTGAATGTCGGAGGTGGCCAGAAATACATGGATCCGGGGGCGCGCGGCGCCCTTCAACGCCTGCCAGGCACGCTCGATATCCGGAGCGCAAGCCCGGGCCAATCCCGCAATGATGGGCCGCCGGACCGCCGCCGCAATTGCCTGCACGGCTTCGAAATCGCCGTCCGAAGCGATCGGGAATCCGGCTTCGATCACGTCCACGCCTAGCCGGTCGAGCTGGTGCGCCATGCGCAACTTCTCCGGGACGTTCATGCTGCAACCCGGCGATTGCTCGCCGTCGCGCAAAGTCGTGTCGAACACCGTAATCCGTACTCTGTCCATAACCCAATGTCCTCCCTGAGGCTACGGTTATGGTAGATAGACAAGAACCTAAAGCAAAGCTTATAATCTTTCAATTAGTATAAGAAACGCTGCACACCATAAGTTGCCCTAATGGCGATGCAAGCATTGCTTAAGACTGCGATGAACTGGCACGCCAAAGCCGCAACACTCATCAGGCCGCAGCAGTCATCAGGCCGCAGCCGTGATCTGGATGCAGCAGTCATCAGGCCGAGGCAGTCATTCGGCCGCGACACTCATTAAATTATTATGGCCGGCCGCAGAATTGTTATGACCAGGCGCAGATTGCTCATAACCAGCCGCCAAAGGCGGCGACATTCATTAGCCCAGCGCGTAAGCGCTGGGTAAACCGGGCAAAGCTGCCCAAGCCCCGGAGGGGCGACAGCCTCTTCATCAGGCCGAAGCAGTCATCAGGCCGCGACAGTCATTAAATTATTATGGCCGGCCGCGGATTGTCATGACCAGGCGCAGACTGCTTATGACCAGCCGCCAAAGGCGGCGACATTCATTAGCCCAGCGCGTAAGCGCTGGGTAAACCGGCAAAGCTAAAACGAACCCCGGAGGGGCGACAGCCTCCGGCCCACAGGCCTCCACATGGACCTTTCCCAACTAGAAGTCTTCCTTACCGTGGCCCGCGAGGGCCGCTTCTCCCGCGCCGCCGAAAAGCTCTTCCGCACCCAATCGGCGGTAAGTCAAACCATCCGCAAGCTCGAAGACGAACTCGGTGAACCCCTCTTCGACCGCTCCTCCCGGGAAGGCGTCCTCACCGACGCCGGCCATACCCTCAAGGAATACGCCGAAAAACTCCTGAACCTCCGCAATGACGCGCAGGAAGCTCTGGTCGAACTGCGCGAAATCCAGAAAGGCAAGCTGGCCATCGCCGCCAACGAGTTCACTGCCCTTTACCTGCTGCCGGTGCTCGCGGAATTCCGCCGCCTTCACCCCATGATCAAGATCACCGTGCAGCGCTCGCTCGGCAGCCACATTCCTGACGACCTGCTGCGCCACAACGTCGAAATGGGCGTCCTCACCTACGACCCGCAAGATCCACGCCTGCGCTCCATCGTCGTCTACCTCGACGAATTGACCTTCGTGGTTCCCCCCACCCACCCTTTGGCTGCGGAGAAGCAAATCAGCATTCGCCAACTGGGTGCCGAGGTTTTCGTCGCCCACATCGTCTCGTCGCCCTATCGAGAAAAAGTCATTGAAGCGTTCCGCCGCCACAAAACGCCTCTCCACATGGACGTCGAACTCCCCACCCTGCAGGCCATCACACGCTTTGTCGCGATGGGCAACGGAGTCGCGCTCGTGCCCGAGATCAGCGTGCAAAGCGAACTCGCTCGCGGCGAACTGGTCCGCGTCCCCGTGCGCGAACTCCGCTTCCACCGCAAACTGCGCCTGGTTTACCGCAAGGAAGCCACGTTGTCACACGCTGGCCGCGCGTTCCTGCAGGTAGCCGAATCCATCGCCACCGAGCGCCACGGCCAGTACCGCTTCCTGCGCGATCACTAGCATGGCGAAAAGGATCGAAGCCCAGGGTTCCTAATGCGCCGATGCGCTTGTTCTCTGCCGTGGAGAGAACGCGACAACGTCAAAAAAGAGAAATCCTCCCGAACCGCAAAAGTCCGGAAGGAGATCTTCTGTGATGAAGCCGACTTTTTAGCTTGCGCGCGGCATCGGCTTATCGGTCTTGGCGAAGTCAGCCCTGGCCTCACCCGTCGAAGAGATGTCCTCTGCGCCGCTGCGCTCGAGAATCTCTTTCGCCCTCTTGGTCCAGTCGGAATTGTCGGAGTGGACAGAAAGAAGAATGCCACCCTCTTTCACTCTGCCCTCAAAGCGTTTCGCTTCGTATTCCGGAATTCCCATTCCCACGAGTGCGCCCGTCAAACCGCCAACGGTGCCTCCAACGCCCGCGCCGGCTAGTGCCGCCATGATCGGCCCAGCAGCGATGAACGGTCCCAGTCCCGGAATAGCCAGCGCTCCGATACCTGCAAGCCATCCGAGCGTGCCGCCTACGACTGCTCCCGTCCCTGCCCCGGTGGTTGCTCCCTCGGGTGCCTTGGTGTTCTTCTCATGGGCGAAATCTTTGGTGCCCACGTTTTCCGGGAATAGCACGGAGATGTCCGTGTTACGAAAACCCGCCGCTTTCAAGGCATCCACTCCATTTTCCACGCCTTCGCGGGTGCGATAAAGGCCAAACACTGCGGTATTTTTTCCTGCCATTTTTGATTCTCCTTGTATTTAGTTCGAATATTTCGTTCAAAGTTTATTGGTTCGACGACTTGACTTCGATTTGATTGGTGACCTTGTCCTGGCCCGCCACTTCCGCCGCCTTCGCTTCCACGGCCTTCTTCTCTTCCTCTGAGCGCACCGGTCCCTTCAGAGTGACCGCGCCGTTCTGAGTCACGATTTTGACGTTGTGAGCGTCGGTGGAGAGAGCCTCGTCCTTTACGATGGCTTTGCGGATCTGTTGCGTGATGTCGCGATCCGAACGATTCTCTTTTTGTTGATCTGCTGTCGACTGATTCGGATTTCGATCACGCTCATTGACTTTCGTGTTGTCTGGCGGAGGCGAAGCGGGATTCTGACAAACCGCGAGAGCCGAGCCGCAAACGATCAGGGCGAGACTCATAAACAGAGTACGAGCGAATTGCATCTTGATGTCTCCTCGAGATTTTTAAGGTATGGCCCGCTGTGAGGTACAAGTACGCAGGAACGAACTGCGGGATTGGCCTGCTATTACTGTGATAACAGCTGCCCAGCTGTCACCCTATACTGGAACGACCCTATTCCGCCCATTTTGCACCTGAGGCCAATGCGAGAGGCGTCGTTCTCGCTACGGAGCGTCGTGCCGCGTGCGGCTTGGCCTAGTTTCGGCAGGTCCCACCTTCGCGCCCAGGCATGAGGGTTGTGCTGTATTGCCCTCCCCGAGCCAAAGGCTTTAACGTGAGCCAGACGCGAGGTGTCCCCCATGATCCCTAACACCTTTCCCATGACCCGGCCAGAGCCGATGTTGCAGCACGAGATTCGTATGCGCGCCTACGACCTCTACGAACGACGGCGAGCCGTTGGCGAACATGCGCTCGACGACTGGCTCCAGGCTGAGGCGGAAGTTCTGCGCGAGAAGTGTGCTACGAACTTCGCCCGGACCAATGAACCTACCCGCTAGGTCTGGACGCATGGAGACTGGAATGTGGAAGACGGAGACCGGAATGTGGAAGAAAGAGAATGAAGCGAGCACACCACGGCTGCCGGCAAGCATGACGAGTTACACCGAGGCAGTCGACGAATTTTCAAGACATGCTACAGAGTTCCTGGCGTACATGCCCCTGCTCACCAAGGCTCGCGACGCCTATCAGCGGGCCATGGCGGTGAGTGCGGAAGTACGCAGCATGTTAGATACCGGCGACGGAACATTGCGCACTCTCATGGCGCAATTAGAAGATGCCGTCTCTTTTCATTTGAAGACTGCGCCCGGCAAAAAGAATCCTGAAAGCGTGAAGGTCGAACCCGTCCTGGCAACCAATGAGGAGGACGACTCGACTTGGGCTCTTCCAAAATGAGTTGCTACGGGCTAACTTTGGGGAGCGCGCAACTCTTGTAACCATCCAGATTGACTTCGCCTGCAAGAAATAACCCGCCACTTTCGTGGCGGGCCAGTCTACCCGCAGCTCCCCACAGTTACGGGAGACCGAAACCTAGATCGTCCATCCTCTTCCCGAATCCAGGGCGGCTGCCAGGTTCGGGTACACTTCGAAGACGTACGATAAATTCGTCAACTCCAGCAATTCGGACACTGCCCGGTTCGCGCCTACAACCTTCACGGTTTTGCCTTGCTCTTCGGCGGAAACATGCGCCACCACCAGCTCTCCCAGGCCGGCGCTGTCCACGTTCTGCACGCCTCCAAGGTCAAGAATCACTTCCCGGCTGTCCTGCAGGGCTTCGCCCACGGCTCGCGAAACGGCTGCGGCTTCTTCGCGATACACCATGCGACCCCGGCAGTGAACCACCGTCACATCCCCCGCCTGTCGGCTTTCCAGTATCAGTTCCAAGGCTCTCTCCTTAATTTCTGCGCCCGAGGGAAGTACATTGACGCGCATCGATATTTGTTTGAATATTTAGACATTACTGGTTCCAAGTTGTGCAGTTGTCGCTGGCGTGTAAAAATCTCATAAATAACTTGTCTTCATGTTTCCAGCCGCCGGGCAAAGTTTCGGATAGCGTTAGCATCCAAATTCTTTCCAGCGCACAGACGTACTCGATCGTAGGACGCCAAGGAGGACTTTCTTCGTGCTGAAACGCGCACTCGTCGTCGCGGTGGTTCTGATCGGTAGCGGCCTGGCCGCGGCGCAGAACCCCCGCTTCACCATCTTCGCGGGCTACTCCTACGGCAACACCAACTATGCGCCCGGCAACCGCTCCCATCTCCACGGCTGGGAAGCTTCGGTCGAGGGTATCCGGCTGAGGCCCTGGCTGACCGTGGTCGCCGACGGCAGCGCCAATTACGGTTGGAATGAGTTCCCCATCTCCTGCGTGACGGTTCCGGTGTGTACCCCGGCGATTCCGAATTCGCGCGCGAAAGAGTACACGCTGCTGGGCGGCCCGCAGATTTCCACCTGGCGCGGAAATCTCCGCCCCTTCGTCCACGTGCTGGGCGGAGCCACCCGCGTCACGGTCTCCACCCCCGGGTTCTTTGACTCAAGTACCAACTGGACCATCGCCGGTGGTGGAGGAGTGGATTACAAGTGGCGCGGTCCGTTCGGTTTCCGCGTGCAGGCCGATTACCTGCGCACCAACCTATTCGGCCTGACCCAGAACATGCTTCGAGCCTCCACCGGAATCGTGGTGCGCTTCTGAAAAGTTAGGCCGCCCACTGAATGTCATCCAGCCAGCTACCGTCCGCTCGCTTCCACCCAGTACTTGTGATCGCGCAGAAAGAATTTTTCGTTCCAGAAATTGAAAGCCGTACGCAGGAACAGCCTCGCCACCCGCAGATGTCCCATCTTCTGGAAGCGCCGGTTCGTCGTATACACGCCTCCGCGCACGATCCCGAACCGATTGCGTGCCACGCGCTGGCTTAGCAGATAGTCTTCTCCGAATTGCGCCTGCTCGTGAAAGCCGCCCAGTTCGCGGAATTTTTCGCGATCGAAGAGCATGAACATGCCGGTGGCGAATGGCTTGTGCCACCGCGACAGGTATTGAAAGAAGTCGTTGCCTGCGTACATCGCCTTGTCGAACCAGCTTCCGTCGCGGCACACGATGTTGGTGGTCACGCAATGCAGTTGCTTCTGCTGCGCCAGTTCCACAGCCCGCCGGATCACGGACGGGTGCGCCATCTCGATGTCGGCATCGAGGAACAGGACGTATGTTGAGTCCGCTAGGGCGGCGCCGCGGTTGCGCCCCACGGCCGGCATGCCGCCGCCGATCACGCCCACGTTGAGCCGGTCGCGGAAGCCAAGAACAATTTCGGGCGTTCCGTCAGTGGAGTTCGCGTCCGCCACCAACACTTTCGTACTCGACATCTTCGAGTAGTCCTGCGTCGCCAGCGACCGCAGCAAATTCGGAATCAGCTTCGCTTCGTTCTTCGCCGGAATCACGATCGTCAGCTCGCTCGTGGTAGTCATGGATGCGAACCCCCTCGTCTCCAATGGTGATGTAGGTCAGCCGCTCGTCGATCCAGCCGCCTGCGTTGTAGTAGCGCACGCCATCCCGCTCCAGATGCATGGCGTCGTGCGTGTGCCCGCAGAAGATGCGCTCGGCTCCGCGTTCCCGCGCGTGCGCGATCGCGCCCCGGGCTACCTTGGCCGACATCCGCAGCCAGCGCGTGTTCAGCCGGTCGATCAGCCGCGCCAGCGGATTGCCCTTCAGATCCAGCTTCTGCACGAGCAGGTAAAGCCGCGTACCCAGATTGCTGAGCGGAACGCTGCTCACCGCGAAGCCATCGAACTGGTGACCGTGAATCGCGAGGTGGGTCAGGCCTGCGTACTTCCACCTGTATTCTTGAAACACGCGCACTCCCACAAGGTGCGACATCACGTTGGTCAGTCCCAGATCGTGATTGCCTTCGACCCAGACCACATCGATCCCGCGCTTGGGATTAGAAAGCTTGCGAATCTGGCCGAGAAATTTCCAGTGCTCTTTCTTCAGCCGCCCGAAGTTCAGGTCGGCAAAGATGTCGCCCAGAAGAATGAGCCGGCGAAAAGAATTCTCCTGCAGCATCCGCGTGGCCGCGCGCGCACGGCTCACCTCCGCGCCCAGGTGCACGTCGGAGAGGATCAGCGTGTCGTATACCACCGTGCTCATACTTTCCTTATAGCGCGGGCGATGTTACAGGGGTATGAAACTTGCACTAAAAATAGGGCAGCGGTAATCGGACGGTAATCGCGATATTCATATTGGCGTAATGTTCCACGTGGAACATTTTCGCTTTTTGACGAATTCTATAATTAGCTATAAGCTAATGGAGGCCGCGCAAACGATCCCTGCTCATGGGTTTAACGACCCGCCGGGAATTCGGCATTGGGGAGACTTGTCACAACTGTTCGCCTGCCGTCGATTGTGTGGACGAACCGTTCTTCTTATTTATTGGAGGTGTGGGGCGTTCAGCAGCCAATCGGTCGGATTGGAATACCAGTACGGCGAAGAGGGGATGTTGGATTTCGCAAGGCTCGGTGCTGCAACCGGCGTCATCGCAACGCTGCGGATGTTGACGGGCATATGGCCGGAGAGCGGGATTTCTCCGAACAGAGCGCGGGCGGCGCTGACCTCCGACACCGTGGCATTCGAGAACGTGCAAATGTAGTCCTGAATCGTGGGGAAATCTGCGGTGAGATAGGGATTCCCCATGGCCAGAACGGCGGTCTTCTGTTGGGCGCGGGCCAGGATTGCACTCAGTAGGCGGGCCGTCGAGTCGGGCAGGGATGCCGAATTCTTCTGGCCTCGGGCTACGGTCATGGTTCTTGCGGCCGAGGGCACCACGTAGACGGCAACCACCACGGCGCGGGCTTCGTCGACCTTGCTGAGCACCAGGTCGGACCGGGCCGCCGCCACACGCGGATCCACGTAGATCACTTCGACGTCGGAGGCGCGCGCGCGAACCTCGCGTTCGAGCACGCGGCCATCATCGGCGCCCACGTGATCGCAAAGAATCACCAGCAACGCCGTGGGAGCGGGCTTCACCCGCTGATAGAGGAAGATGGTGTTCAGGTCGGCGCGCTTCAAAGTGAGGGGCAGGACGCGGCCACTGTTGCGCACCAGCGTGATGGAGTCGTCGGAAATGCGCTGGCCTTCGGCAATGTTTTCCGGATTGCCCACCAAGCGGTGGATTGCGCCTACGTCCACCAGGCGATCTTTCTCCAGATGGAGCGAACTCTTGGCGCGGAGGATTTTGAGGACGGAAGCGTCGAGCCGGTCCCGAGAAATCTCACCGCTGCGGACCGCTTCGATCATGGCGCGGTAGCTCGAGTCCAGATCGGCTGGCATGGTCAGGACGTCGTTGCCGGCCTTGAAAGCATCCACGGCTGCACGCCCGGGGTTCAGCGCATACCGACGGCTCAGGCCCGCCATATCGAGGGCATCGGTGACCACCAGTCCTTTGAAGCCCAGGTCATTCTTAAGAAGATCGCTGATGATGTGGTGCGAGGTGGTCGCTACATTCGCGGGATCAAGGGCGGGCACCCGCACGTGTGCCGTCATGACCGCATCGACGCCCGCGGCGATGGCCTTGCGGAAGGGCGGCAGGTCGATAGCAGTAAGGCGGTCGAGGTTCTCGTCCACCGTGGGGACGGCGATATGCGAATCAACGGCCGTGTTGCCATGGCCGGGAAAGTGCTTGGCGGTCGTCAGCATGCCGGTAGCGCGAGCGCCCCGGATGTAGGCGGCGACCAGGTCCCCGACCTGGATGGGGTTCTCCCCGAAGGCACGAGTACCAATGATTGGGTTCGCGGGATTCGAATTGACGTCGGCAACCGGGAACAGGTTCCAGTGCACGCCGAGAGCGCGGCTTTCCTGTGCCGTGATCCGCCCGAATTCTTCCGCATAAGCAAGGTTGCCGGTGGCGCCGAAAGCCATGGCATGCGGAAAGACTGTGGTTCCGAATAGCCGGGCGGGTAAGACGCCGCGCTCAAAGTCTCCCGCCACAAGCAGCGGAAGTTTTGATTCGCTTTGCAGTTGATTCAGGAAGGTGACGGTCTGGGAGCGATCGTTACCGTTCAGAAAGCGTCCGGCGGCCGGCACCGACATGGCCAGCGATCCAACGTGGTATTTGCGGATGCTCTCGCGCAGGCGAAGATATTCGGGACTTTCGGTTCCCAGGAACTCCACCCGCATGCGGATCATGAACAGCTGCCCAACCTTTTCTTCCAGGGAGAGATTGTTCAAAGTGGTCTGCGCCCAGTTGTCGGACGGGGTTGGGTCGGGAGGCGGAGCGGGCGCGTGGTGTTTGTCGCGCGTGAGAGCAGCGGTGCCCAGCAGGGTGAAGAACACGATCAGGGGGAGGAAATTGCGGGGCATCGGCAAAGAGCATACTGCGGAAACAAATGGACATCATCCACAGAGTTAGTCACAGCATGCTGTCGAAAGGTCATGTACCAAAGGACAGAGGGCGCGGAAGGCACCAGGACAGCGTGTGCGGCGGGGTTGTCTTCGTTGGTACAGAGGAAAAATGGCCGGTTGGCCGGGAATGATTGCGGAAGAGATCGTTTAGTTTTTCAACACCACCGGGAGGGCGAGCGTTCAGCAGCTTACTGTCGTGGGTGATGTCCCCAAGCATGCAATGCGCCGCTAAAAATCTTTATCTGTGGCGATGTGGCTTCCACTGGGGTGGGGAGGACTACTACAATTCCGCAGTCCATAGCTCAATGGCGGGAGCCTTCAATCCTCGGGCCGGGGAGCCGAGATTGTTATGGAATCATTACGCTCATTGGCACGAAAAAACTGCGCGGCATGGCACCGAACACCTCGCGCAGCGCTTTCGCATTCGTCCGCACGCGCTGCTCCAGTTGTATCTGGCCGGCTTCATCCAGCGAGCAGTACCAGCTGTTGCGATCGCCCAGATCGAGTCCGATTCGGCCTATAGCGTGGTAGCGTTGCGATCGCCCAGATCCAGTCCGATGGTCAGTTTCTGCGCCCAAATATTCCTGCTCTGCTTGGCCACTGCGGTGCTAACCTTCTTCATTGCCGGTCTCCTTTTTATCTGTGCTTCGAGCACGTCGATAACTTGGGAGCGTACACCGCATCCCGTCCGGAGACCGGCCTTCTCATCCCATCTGATTACGTCAATCCCGTGTCCCGTACTGGACTAACGGGGAGTGCAGTGAAAGTTTAATTGGATGTCGAACGCCTTAAGCGTAACAGCGTATCGACAACACGTGAAAGGCGGTAGGCAGGGGCCGCTTCGGGAGGCGGGCTATACTCGACAGTTTCGCGGGTGGGGTAGTCACGCTGCTCGGTCTCGCGCTGAGGGCACCCTGATTCTCTGGGGCCCCGAGGGTAGGTTGTCTGACTGGGTGTTCGTGCTCCCAGCCAGTCGTCCTGGGTCGGATATCTCATAGCAATTGGGAGTTTGGGGCGCAGGATCTGGAACGTCCAAGCGATCCCATCCAAGTCCAGTGCCACATTCGTGGAGTAGTTTGCTCGGGTTCAATGAGTGTAATCGCCTGTGGCTGTTGAAAAACTCCGGTTTCGCTCCAAACGGCTCGAAATTGGGGGATAGAAAATGTCTCGGCGAACCTCGAACGTCGATCGTGGGGCATCCTAGCGCAATCTTATTTTTGTGATTTTTGAGCTCGGGAGTTTTTCAACAGCCACGCCTGTTTTCATTAGTTACGGCTAACACGATAGAATCTCCACGTCGTGAGCAAAGTTCTGTGCCGAGTCGCTCGGCTGCCGAACACCATGAAGCGGGAATCGCTCTCGCATCGCAAGGTTCGCGAAGCCGTAAACGAGTACCTTGAAGCCGCTCGATTGAACACTTTTCCGAGACTTTCTACAATCTGGGGGTCGCCTATGGCGAACTCGGCCGATGGAAAGCAGCAACAAAGGCCTACAAGCGAGCCATTCACCTCGACCCAAAAGACTCGCAAGCTTACGGCAATCTTGGGGTCGACTACGTGAACTCGGGACAGTACGCAGGCCGCTTTCAGACGCGCCACAGAACTGAACCCTCAGGACATGACTCTATTCGTTAGCATTGGCTTCAACTGTGGAAGGCTGAAGAGAATTCAGAGGCATTGAAGCGTACTCGCATGCCTTGCAGCTAAAGCCTGACTTCGCCGTTGGTTGGTCCAACATCGGGTGTCATTCCACCACACCCTACCGTGATGCGCTCGCTCGCATTGGCCGAAATAAATCCGAGCTTCATGGAAGCGCACGCCAATCTCGGTGAAACGTATCTCCAATGCAAGCAGATTCACGCGGCCGTTCGAGAGCTTCAATGGGCCGTTCAACTACGCCGCACAAGAGCCATGGCTCTATCGCACCCTTGGTCTGGCCCACTGGAAACACGGCGATGTGCTGGCGGCTGTCAATGATTGGTGCAGGGCGATATACCTCTGATCTGAGGCGGTGGTTAAGCAGCAGAAGGTGAGTTAACTGGCGAAAAATCCCCGTTACACTCATCGACAGGTCAATGAGCGTTATGGCCTGCTTTCAACACTTGACTTCCAATAGAATTGACGCACATCGGGTTCACACCCCTTTCGGTTGGTGATTATGTCCTCAGGTTTTCGTGCCGTCACTCATCGGATTGTCGCATTAACAGCCATTCTGTTCGTTTCGACCTGTTGCGCCCAGGAAGTCGCTTCGCTAGACCTCACAAAGATTGCACAGCGCGTGGATTTGCGGCGACCAAAAGCAACATCCCCGCCGACAAGCGGAGACAGCGGCGCTGGGCAAACTATTCACTGTCCTCATTCGAAAACCAAGGTGGGTGAACTGCGCACATCACTCCGTTCACTCGACCGCACGAGCTATCGGCTTGAGGATGAGCCGATTTTCGAGGTCCAGGTCGAAAATGCAGGTTCCACATCATTTCGCATTCCGTTTTCCCCGCACTTGGCCGATCTTCAACCCCATGATCCAGCAAAGAATTTCCGCTATTCCGATCTGCGTATAACGCTATGGATCGCTGCGGAGGACGGCGAATGGAGTACCAATACGGGTGGCGGCATCTCCCTGAATATGGCGATGACGATCATGCTGGCACGATGGTGTCGCTAAAGCCAGGTCAATGGGTCCGAATCGTTGGCACGGGGCAAGTTCAGCGATCCGAGCGACGGACCCGGCGACGAGTTGATCCGTTTACACCCGGTCGGTCGCGTTTACGCACGTGCTGCGCTCTATCGGGAACAGACTCTGATAACACCAACCGCATCAGCCACCGTGAGCCGCGAAGTCTGTATTGAACAAACTCACGCCCAAACCGTCCCGATCCAGCTGACTATTCCGTAAGCTGGCGAACATCTCTATTACACTCATTGCCCCGGATCGGCACGCATATTTTCAATGAATGAGCGGCCCGATTTCGACAGTTCCGCCCGCCGTCGTTCGGCCCATATGACCAATACTGATCAGTTTCGTGTGCAGGAATGTGGGACGATCGTGGTGGAATCTGCGGAGGTTGATTATGACCCTAACAATCGTGGCGGTGATCTTTGGAGCTTTTGCTATTGGTCTGATCGTCCTCCTGATCTACAAGAGCACACTCACGATGCATAGGGATGATCAGCTGTTTCTGGATGACACGAGTTCGCACATGCAAGAGGAGCAGACGGAACTGTTGGCCAAGGTCAACCGTCTTACCATCCCGATGCGCGTGTTCAGTATCGGGTCTGGGGTATTTCTGATGGTGTTCGCGGCGATGTGGTTCTACCAGAAGCTGAGCGCGGTACAGTAACAGCGAAAGCGGGACCTGCGCCATCCTGCCAACCTCGTCGCAGTGCCAGGCTGAAACCTAGCTCGTGGTCGGCGTAACATCGCCACAACACCACCGATGTCGCCAGTAGATTGCCCAGACGTCAACGCGCAGATCATTGCAACCACTCCGGCATCTCGACCGACGCCGAGCGCCTGCAGGTTCATCCACAGCAACTGGGTAGTCTGGGGTCATCTGGCGACACTTAACGGAGGGCGAAGCTGCGGTGCTGTTGCGATCTGTTCGGCTCGGCTCAAACCGAACCCTTTCAACGCAACAGATTTTTCGGAAGTTTTTCCGGCGCTCGCGAACTCGTACCCTTCCCGCTTACTTGCGGGTGAATGCGCAGTCTTCGACGGACATCTTGCTAGTGGGTCGGCGGAACGTATTCCTTGGGGGCGACCGCGCCGTCGCCGAAGAAGAATTGTTCCATGTGGCGGACGATGACTTCCTGGTCTTCGCGCCGGGCGGGATTCAGGCGATATTCGTTGAGGACCATCTTGCAGAATTCGGTCCACTGGCCCCAGGCCTCCCGGGAGACGTTGTCGTAAATCTTCTGGCCCAGTTCGGTATCGAATGGTGGTTCGTCGAGGCCGGGCAACTGCTTTTTCAGCTTTACGCAAAAAACTTCGTGCGCCATGTCGGTTCCTTGGTCGGTGTTTAACAGAAAATTATCTCATAATAGGGAGCTATGCCTGGTCTGGCCGGGGCGTGGGCTTGAGACCCCGCTGGGGGATGACGCTTTCGGCCAAGTGGTATCTCTGCAGTAAATTACGAATCCGGCCGACGGCGGAGAGAATCTCATCTGCAGCATGAACGCTGAACTGGTCAAAGAACTTCGGAACATCCCGTACCTTTCCGACTTGTCGGATGACAAGCTGGGATGGTTGGCTGACCATGCCGACGTGGCCACGGCGGAACCGGGCGAGATCGTGATTCGCGAGGGCGAACCCGCCGAGTGGATGGTGATCTACCTCGAGGGCGAAACCGACGGGCGGAAGGAGAGCGCCGGACCCGATGCACCCGTCTATACGGCGCGAGCCGGAATGATCACGGGCATGCTGCCCTTCTCGCGGATGACTCATTACACGATCACGTCCCGGGCCGTGAGCCATCTGCGGGTGGCGCGCATTCCGAAGGAGCTGTTTTCCGAAATGCTGCACCAGATTCCGGAACTTGGGCCGCGGCTGGTGGGCATCCTGTCGGACCGCGTGCGCGAAGTGACCAAGCTGGACCAGCAGCGAGAAAAGCTGGCCTCGCTGGGCAAGCTGTCGGCCGGGCTGGCGCACGAACTGAATAATCCGGCGGCCGCGGCGGCGCGCGCCGCGAACCTGCTGCGGACGATTTTTGACAAGCGCGAGCAGGCCAGCTTCGAGATTGACCAGGAAAATCTTCCGCCGGAAGCCCGGGCTACGCTGCGCATGATCGAGGCGAAGGCGCGCGAACTTCAGGCCAACACGCCACCCCAGAACGCGCTCCAGTTAAGCGATAAGCAGTCGGAGCTACAGACCTGGCTCGAGGAACACGGAGTGGACGATGGCTGGGAAGTGGCCGCGGTGCTGGCCGAGTCGGGCGTGCAGGTCGAACATCTGGAGCGCCTGGCACAGAAATTCTCTCCCGCGGTCATGAAGCCGGCGATCCGCCGCTTCGGCGCAACGCTGGAAATCTCGCGCCTGCTGACCGACATCGAACACAGTTCGTGCCGGATTTCAGAACTGGTGAAGGCGATCAAGGAATACTCCTTCATGGACGAGGCGCCGCGCCAGGAAGTGGACATCGCCAAGGGCATCGAGAGCACGTTGATCATGCTCAATCACAAGCTCAAGCACGGGATCACGGTGACGCGGAATTTCGATCCCAACTTGCCGCGGATTTTTTCCTATGGCAGCGAGTTGAACCAGGTCTGGACCAACATGATCGACAATGCCGCCGACGCCATGCAGGGCAAAGGCGAACTGCGCATTCGCACCATGCGAGAAGGCGAGGATGTGCTGGTCGAGTTCGTCGACAACGGGCCGGGCGTCCCGGCGGAAATCCAGACCAAGATCTTCGATCCTTTCTTCACCACCAAGCCGATGGGCGAAGGCACCGGGCTGGGCCTGGACACGGTGTACCGGATTGTTCGCAAGCATCATGGGAACGTCAGCGTCGTGTCGCGGCCTGGGTATACGTGCTTCCGCGTACGGCTGCCGATTCACAATACGAGAGTCTAAGCTGCATCACCAGACAAGCGACTTGCCAGCCATCCCGAGCAGTGGCGTCCCTCGCCCGCTGGTCCGTTCTTAGGACTCGCCAACTGCTTACGAGCTAAAGGAAACAACATGTTGATCCAAGCCGAACAGCCGTTAGAACAGCCGCATCAGGGTAACAATGCGGGACAACAACCTTGGTAACCTGTCGCGCGGACACGCTTGCGAAGGAAAATACTCCTCACCGAAGCGCCGCACGGCCCACTTGTCCGAAGGAATTGAAACATGCTTGGCATCTCACCGACTTTGATGATCGCGCTGGGGGTATTGACGGTGGCAGCGCTCTTTCTGATGACGCCTCTGGGCAAGCGCAAACGGAAGCGGCCGGAAAAGTGGGAGAAGGCCGAGATCATGCGGCAACTTCTGGCGCTCTCTGAGCAGGATCAAGGCCTGAAGGGAAAGGCGCCGTCGGTGCGGTTGCGCCCTCCCGCTCCTAAAACTGCAGGCCGGCCAGGCACCGCCCACATGAAGGCCAGCAGCAAAACCACCTTGCCCAGCCGCTCAAAAGCCAGATAGATTTCAGCGACAGCGCTCTACTCCCTGAGCTCACGCGAATTACCCACAGTACCCTGTTCCTCGTTTCTAACTTCGGAGCGTACACCGCATCCCGTCCGAAGACCGGCCTTCTCAAATTAATCATGCGCGGAGAAACGTAGGGAGTTCGGTGGTGGGCCCGCAGGGATTCGAACCCCGGACCAAGGGATTATGAGTCCCCTGCTCTAACCGCTGAGCTACGGGCCCGCCTGCGCTGAATGTAGCACAAGCGCCCTCGGGGGTAAGCGCTCCATCTCCGACGCAGCGGGCATTTGGATAGCCCTGTGCGCTTGTTCAAACATCCTATTTTCAATCACTTAGTAATCAGGCAACTCGGGAAGGTCTTTAAGCAACTAAATTGTTAGTTGACGTAATTCGCTGCGCCGCGTCAAAATCAGCGGAAGCGGGGTGAGGCTTGCGGCACCCAGGCAAGCCTTCTCAGATTCACTTTTGGAGGACGTTTTGGCCCGTACGCAATCGGCGACTTTGACTGAAGCGGAACTGCGGATCATGCAGGTGCTTTGGGACAAAGGTGCGGCCACGGTTCAGCAAGTTTTGGAAGCCCTCCCCCTGGAAAAGCCACTGGCTTACAACTCGGTGTTGACCATCATTCGCATCCTGGAAAAGAAGGGCTGCGTGCGACACGTGAAAGACGGGCGCGCGCATATTTATCGGGCCATCCTGAAGCAGGATGAGGCGAAGCGCACCGAGATTCAGCACTTGCTGAACCGGTTTTTTCAGAACTCACGCGAGTTGCTGGTGTTGAACATTCTGGAAGAAGAAGGTATTGACGCAGCAGGAACTGACCCGGCTTCGGCAGATACTGGATCAGAATCGCTAACCAACGATGAACGCCTTGAACATGCATTTCGTCGCGCAGATGTCGGTCGAGAGGCTGCTGAATGGTCTCGCGCAAGGAACGGCAATTGCGCTGTTCGCCTGGCTTCTGTTGCGATTGATTGGGCGGCGGAATTCCGGGACGCGGTTTGCAGTGTGGTTCAGCGCGTTGCTGGCGATTGCGCTGGCACCGTTCGTCGAATTGCCCGGCGCTGCGGCTCCGATGACGCATCCCGCAAGCGCGGCCTTCACGATGCCCCAGGCATGGTCTTTCTATTTGTTCGTCGGCTGGGCGGTGATCGCCGCGCTGGGCCTGGCCCGGGTGGCAGTGGGATTGCGGCATCTGGGCGGGATTCGCAAAAACTGCAAGACGGTGAATCTCGGCGATCTCGACCCTGCGATCGGGCAGACGCTGGCCGAGTTCCGCTCTGTGCGTTCGGTCGAGCTTTGCACGTCCGAGGTGTTGAATGTTCCCACGGCCGTTGGATTCTTCCGGCCGGCTGTCGTGATTCCGCGATGGGCCCTCGGGGAACTTTCCGCCGCGGAGTTGAATGCGGTGGTCTTGCATGAACTGGCGCATTTGCGCCGTTGGGATGACTGGACCAATCTCGCGCAGAAATTTTTGCGGGCTTTGTTCTTCTTCCATCCGGCGGTGTGGTTTGTGGAGAGCCGGCTGTCGCTCGAACGCGAGATGGCTTGCGACGACCTGGTGCTGGCGCAGACCGCCAACCCGCGGGCCTATGCGGAGTGCCTGGTATCGCTGGCCGAGAAGAACTTCCTGCAGCGCGGGGTTGCGCTGGCACAGGCTGCTGTCGGACGGATGCGGCAGACGTCGCTGCGCGTGCTTCAGATTCTGGATTCCCGCCGTCCCAAGGCGGTTGGCGTATGGAAGCCGGCTCCCTGGGTAGTGGCAGGCTTTTCGGTCGCGTGCCTGGTCGGCGCCGAACACGCGCCGCGGTTGATCGCATTCCGCGATTCCACACCGTCACGAGTAGATTCGAGCATTGCTGCAGAGTTTTCCCCGGGAACGCGTGGGTATGCGCCGCCGGTTGTGCCAGCTTCTTACACCCTGCGAGACCGCTTGAGCGCCGCGAGTCCGAAGAACTCGCGAAAGGCCGTCTCGCATCCGAAAGCAAAGAACGTTCTCAAGGCTGATATCGAGCCGCCCGTTTATCACGCACAGATCCCGGCTACGTCTCTTGCTCAAACATTTCTGCCTGCGAATCGACAGGGCAGGGGACAGCCCGATGTGAAAGCTGCCACCGTGACGCGTGCGACCGCGAACCAGTCGCCTGAGATCGCAGTGATGCAGCAGGCGGTTTTTGTAGTGGTACAGAACGATCCCTGGAGCAACGGTGTTCCCGTGCTCTGGCGGGTTAGCGTTTGGAAGTTCACGGTGGTGCCGCACACCGCGCCGCGAGTCATTCCCGAGAGTTCTTCCAAGTCCATTTAAAAGACATTGGCGAACGACCGGGTATTTTTTTTACGCTTTAGCAACTAAGTAATTAGTTGACACTGACTGAGTATTCAGGAAAGGAAACAACCATGATCAACTGGAAACAAATTGGCCGTTTGGCGATTGCGCCGGTACTTGCATTAGGCATGGCCGCGTCGCTGACGGCGTATCACACAGCGAAACCGATCGTCGCGAAAGCGGCAGTGGCTGCTCCCAGCACCGCCCCACTCGATGACGACAGCGTCAGCGCGTTGCTCGCCATGGATAAGGCGATGGAGACGCTGGCCGCCCGCGTGACCCCGGCCATCGTCAACGTCGCCGTTACATCCAAGACCAAAGGAGACGAGCAAGGACAAGTCGAGATCCCCGACAATATGCGGCAGTTCTTCGGACCGGGCTTCAATTTCCGTCAGCAGCAAGGTCCGCAGATCGAGCACGGCATCGGCAGCGGTGTCATCATCTCGCCTGACGGGTACATCGTAACCAACAACCACGTGGTGGATGGCGCGGTAGATCTGCGGGTGACGATGAGCGATCGCCGCGTGCTGCCCGCGAAGGTAATCGGCACCGACCCGCTGACGGATCTGGCCGTGATCAAGATCGAAGGCAAGGACTTCCCCAACGCTCCCTGGGGCGATGCGACCAAGCTGCATCCGGGACAGACCGTGCTGGCCTTCGGCAATCCGTTTGGATTCCGCTTCACGGTGACCCGCGGAATCGTCAGCGCGCTGAACCGCCCCAACCCCTCCCCCACTGATGCCCGCAAGCCGGGACAGTTCATTCAGACCGATGCGGCCATCAACCCGGGCAACTCGGGTGGACCGCTGGTGGATGCGCGCGGCGAAGTGGTCGGGATCAACACGTTCCTGATCTCGAGCTCGGGGCAGTTCTCGGGCATGGGATTCGCAATTCCGACGCAGATCGTGCGGCCGACCGTCGAAGCCCTTATTCGCGACGGCAAGGTCAGCCACGGATACATGGGCCTCGGCATCACCGACGTCACGCCCGAGAACGCGAAATTCTTCGACTCGAAGGACAATCGCGGCGCGATCGTGACGCAGGTGGAACCGAACTCGCCGGCGGCCAAGGCTGGGTTGAAAGTCGGAGACCTGATCACGTCACTCGATGGGCGCGAGATCAGCGATGCCAGCCAGTTGCAGGTGACAGTGGGACAGACTCGTCCCGGCACCACCATCAAGTTGCAAGTGATGCGCGATGGCAAGGGCATGGACGTTCCGGTCACGCTCGAGAAAATGGGCGCGCGCGACAAGGGCGAAGACGAGTCGGCCAGCTCTGAGAACGGGAAACCGCGCTGGGGCCTGGGCCTCGGTGAGATCACTCCTGACGTGCGCCAGCAGTTGCGCGGCGGCAGCGACCTGAAGGGAGCCGTGGTCGAGCGCGTGCTGCCCGGCAGTCCCGCCGACAATGCCGGCCTGCGTCCAGGAGACGTGATTTTGAGCGTCAACCGCCACGAAGTGCAGTCCGTGGCCGACGTTCAGAAGGACCTGGGAAGTGTTCCAAAGGGACAGGACGCGCTGTTGCTCGTCTGGTCAAACGGCGGAAATACGTTCCGGGTTTTGCACTCATCGGAAGGTGCGTAAGACGTCGTATCTCGGGTAACTTTTCGATGAAAGTGGTGAAGGAGGGCACGCTCAAGGGAAGGGGCGTGCCCTCTGTCTATTTTCGGGATAGACGACCAAGTCCAGTTTGCGCAGCGGGATTCGCGCTGTAAACTTCGCAGCGGGATCAGCGGTACACTGCGGGGAGAGAATCAGCACGTGAAGATTTCTGATGGCAATTCTTGCAGCGGCTCAAGGGGACAGAACGGAACCACCCCGGTTTCCCCCAACCTTCATTCACGAGAAGATAAGTAAACGTTCCGTCTGTCCCCAGGTTTTCCCGTCCCCAGGTTTTCCCCATCCGCATTCCTCCTGCCCCGGATGCCAGCGCCATAGCCCTGCCGGCTCGCCCCTCCTGCGCAGAGTATCAATCAGCGCAGGTGTCAGGGATCAGGGATCAGAGATCAGGGAACAGAAATCAAGAATCGCAAAATTCACACTTGACATTGACCAGATTATCCACAACTATAGGGTTGTGGATAATCTGGACACAACATTTGCGGCTTTGTCTGATCCAACCCGGCGGGCAATGATCGAACGACTCTCCCATGGGCCTGCCTCTGTGCATGGATTGACGGAACCGTTTGCACTTTCGCAGCAGATGATTTCAAAACATATTGCCTACCTGGTGCGGGCTCGGATGGTGATCAAGACGAAGCGTGGACGAGAGAGTGTATGCACGCTTAGGCCAGAGGCGATTAAGACAGTCAGCGATTGGGCGATTAGCTATCGCCGATTCTGGGAAGAGAGTTTCGACAAGCTGGATGTAGTTGTACGTCAAATGAAGAAAGAGGGGGTCAGAGATGACAGAAAACACGGTTAGCGAAGTTGAGCGGATGGTTGTCACAAGAGTTTTTGATGCCCCACGCGAATTGGTTTGGAAGGCGTGGACAGACCCGAAGTACGTGATGCAGTGGTGGGGGCCGAAGGGCTTTACTGCGCCGGTTTGTCAGATGGATTTTCGCGTTGGAGGAAAATCTCTCTGCTGCATGAAGGCGCCGGATGGGCAGGAGTTCTGGAATGCGGTTGAATACCACGAGATTGTTCCGCACGAGAAGATCGTTTCCTCCATGTACTTTTCGGACTCGAAGGGAAACAAGGTTGAGCCTGCGCAATTAGGAATAGAACATGAGGCCATAGACGGTGCGTACGACGTGACCATCTTTGAGGATCTCGGAAACGGCCAGACGAAACTCACCTTCATTGGAAATGAACCCATGGAGAGCGCGAAAAATAGCGGTCAAATGGAGGGCTGGAACCAGATACTCGATAAAGTTGCCGCGGTTGTTGCGGGGCTAGCGCAGGCGAAATAAGAAGTTGAAGTTTTGACGATCGTCATGCGCGAGATACAGCTGAGGCTGGCGGCGAAGGCTTGGTTAGAACAGGCTTCTCGCCGCTCGGCCCGGTTTCCCTCAACCTTCATTCACGAGAAAATAAGTAAACGTTCCGTCTGTCCCCAGCTTTGTCCCGTCCCCAGCTTTGTCCAGAAAACTTAAAAAGAGTCGGATGTGAGCCATGAATCAGGCAGCCTCGTCGAAGCCCGCCAAAGCCTCGCTGGAGGCTTTGATTGAAAACTATGACATCGGAATTGAATCATTCCATCCTGGTGGACCTGCCCTGACGCTGGAGCTTGCCGAGCGCTGCCATGTGCACAGAGGCAGCAATGTGATGGACGTCGCCTCGGGAGCCGGGGCGACAGCTTGCCTCGTCGCGAAGCAATTTGGCTGTTCCGTCATCGGAATTGATTCATCGGAGCGCATGCTGGAACGTGCCCGCAAAAAGGCGTCTGAATGTGGCCTGGCCATCGAGTTCCGGCTGGGCGATGCCCATGCGTTGCCTGCCAATGACGGGAGCTTTGACGCAGTAATCTGCGAATGCACGATGTGCGCGCTCAATAAACAGAGCGCCTTGAAGGAGATGTATCGTGTGCTAAAGCCGGGAGGTTACGCGGGAATCCACGATCTTTGCTGGAAGGAAGATGCTTCCGCGCGTCTGAAGGCCGCGCTTGTCGAACTGGAGAATGAACGCCCCGAAACGCTGGCAGGCTGGAAGCAGTGTTTTGAACAGGCGGGCTTTCGCGACGTGGTCGTCGATGACCGTTCTGCTCTGCTTCTGCCGAGCCTGGAACAAGTCCGCAGGCAGGTGGGCTTCTTACAGGGTCTGAAATTGTCCTGGGCTGTGGTTCGCCGGTGGGGCGTCAGGGGACTGCTTCGAGTGCTGCGTTCCGTGGGGATCTGTCGCAGCCCATCCCTCGGATACGGGATCATCGTCGGGAGTAAGTAGCATCCCTGGGAGTTTCCATCACTGTTGATGGATTGTGCTGCAAAGCCTCGTATCGTCGGCCAAGGGCCGCGTACTCGCGGTTAAGGAGCTACCGTCTATATAACCGTGTCGGCGTTGTCAAGAGATACTTGGACCGGCGAAGGGTTTTTGACTTTCCCTTTCGTGGAAGATTTGGTTTTGGTGTTGCTCTCGGTGTTGCTTTTGCTCTTTGCTCACGCGACCAAGGCCCGCTTTCAGAATCCTGCGGTGGAAGTTTGGTTCCACCAACCATCTATCCGGCCACTGACTTCCGACCATGATTCGTTGTTCAGACTCCCCGACTTTTTCCAGGGAGGCAAGGCGCCCAATCAGCCCAATGATGAGTTACTCCTTCACCAAGGCCCCCATTCAGGGCTCAATGAGTGACTCAGCCCTGGTTACATCAACAATCGGCGCTACAATCTTCCGTTCTTAGAAGAGGAGAAGGAAATGAGCATTGAACGGATTGGAACAACTGACGGCATGAACGTGCCGGGCATGAAGGTGGTCCCGATCATCAGCTATGCCCTCGCGCATAACGGGATCAGTTAGTCTTTGCGGCATCCCCTGGCGACCCAGTCGGGGACATTAAGGTGCAGACCAGACAAGTGTTAGAGCGTATCGACCAGCTTCTACAAATGGCTGGTACCGACAAATCAAAGCTTTTAGTTGCCCAGGTTTGGCTGGCAGATATGAATGATTTTGACCTTCACAATACAGTTTGGAACGAGTGGGTCGATCGGGAAAATCCTCCTGTGCGTGCTTGTGTTGGTGCGCCTCTGTGGCACGCAGGTGTTCGTGTCGAGATCATGGTGACGGCCGCGAAATAAGCTGTGCGGTTTTCCCGTGTGGATCGGGTGTAGACAGTTGTCGCTACATCGCGATAGGCGGGTGGCCCAGGTCTGCTTTCAATTCGGGGTGCCCCATGTCTCGTGCCTTTCGAGACATGGGGATTTTCTGTCGACATCTCATCCGGCCCCTTTTACTTGAGCCCCACTGATTGAACTTTGCCGCAGTGTCGGAAGCTGTCTCCAGAGTACATCAAGACCAAGGACTACGTGATGCTGGTGGCAGCAGTCTTTGCGGTTTCCGCAGTCCTACCTTCTACTGCACTCGCCTCCTGCGACCACCGCATTGCCGGCGCAGGCCTCGCCGTCATGCCCGCTTTCCAGGGGATAGGAAACCTGTCGAGGGCAGACACGTCGAACAGGGGATCGGGCTCGGCTTCGATAGTCGGCTTGTGGCATGTTCTCTTTACGTCTGACGGGCAGCCGTTCGACGAGGGATACGACCTACGGCTCAGCGACGGCGTAGAAATCCTCAACGACACCGCGCCTCCCCAACCGGCCAACGGAGCGGGAACCGTGTGTCTAGGAGTCTTCAAGAAGATCGGTCCGAGGACCTACAAACTCAAGCATCCATTCTGGGGTTTCGACGAGAATTCCAAATTGTCCGGCAGAGGGGTGATCAATGAAATCGTCGCTCTCGACCCCGGCGGCAACAGATACCACGGTGCCTTCACGTTTGAGGTCTATGACCTCGACAACAACCTGGTGTTCGAGGCAAAAGGGACGCTGAAAGCCGAGCGGATTACGGCAGACTGAGCCGCGTTGTCATGGCATGACTGGCTGCTACACTGGGCCATTGAACGCGGCTCGGCGAATGTTAAGAATCGACTCCCGATTCTGACGTGCGATGCTGCAGGAAACGTGACCAATGTCGGAAATGGCAACACGCCCACCTATGATGTTGAAAACAGAATCGCGACCGACGCAGGAGTGAGTTACTACTACGATATCAATGGTGTTCGCACGGAAAAATCACCTGGAGGACGGCATTGGCCTGGTCTGCCCGGGGGCTATGACAGCGACCGATCTCCTTGGTACAACGATCAATGCGGAATAAGTATTCTTCAACGGGCAGCGGATCGCCCGTGTTGATCGACCTTGAAGATTTCCTAGAAATTCTTGACAACGCTTCCGAGAGGCGCCGCCTAACTTGCGCTTGGCCCGGCGGTCGGCGGCAATTGCGCATGATTTTAGTGGAAGCATTTCTGGTCTCACAAGAGTCGGAGACTGTATCGCGGACCACGGGACTTCAGCGCGGAGCAGAAACAGCACCGAAAAGTCGGGATCAAATTACTCATTGTTAACACATCGATGACATAGGGCATAGCCCTGGACATTGAAAATCATCCTGCGAAGAACTGAAGTCGGAGATTTGCAGGAGTCAACTCGGTGAGCACTAACTAAGCATGTCGAACACCACCCGATCAACGCGCTATTCATCGTTGCCCCTGAAAGACGTGGTCTGCCTGTGCGCGGGACCGTGTGACCAGGAGGCGTGGGAGGAATTCGTTGCGCGAGTGGGCAAGCCGCTCAGCCTCGTCATTCGCCGCACGGCTGCGGCGTGGGGGACGCCCTCCCGATTCCTGATCGAGGACCTCGTCCAGGCAACGTACCTCAAATTGTGGGAAGGAGGACGAAACCTTCTGCGGGACTTCGCGCTCGAGCGACCGGAAGCAATCCTCGGGTACCTGAAGAAGACCGCTGCCAATGCTACGCACGACTATTTCAAGCACGGCCACAGCCAGTCCTCGGGCGGGAACGCGCCCCATGTTTCGACCTTCGACGTTGAACCCGAGGCTGCGCAGGACGCTCAGGGAAGCCAGGACAAAATCGCCTTTGAAATCTTTCTCAGTGAGATCGATCAGCATTTAAAGGATTGCTTGACGGGGCCCGATCAGGAACGCGATCGCATGATTTTCTGGCTCTACTTCCGGCAGGGGATGAGCACGAAAGAAATCGCTTCTCTACCAGCTATTGGTCTCAGTACCAAGGGTGTCGGCAGCGTCATCGAACGGCTTAAACATTCCATTCGAGACCAAATGCTTGGCGCTGGATCGGATGGCGCACTCAACCAGGGAGAGAGCGAAAAAGCAAATACCGTCCAGAACTCGTATTGATTAGCAGGAGAGTGTCGGATTTTGGGCCGCCCATTCGGTAAGCATATTGATAACCAGGAGCTTAACGCTCTTGTGCCCTCGCATTCCGAAGCGGGACGCGAAAGCCTGGGCCTTTCTCCGGAAGCGATCCGGGAAGCGCAGTTGCACGTTCGCTCTTGCCCGGATTGCGGCAAGAAAGTCTGGAAATACTGGCTGCTGGTCAATCGCCTTTCGGTTGTCACGTCCGGAGTAGCGCCGGCCGGACGGGACTGTCCAAACGATGACGACGTGAACTGGTTTGAACTGGCCGCCGGACTTTGGCCCGAATTGAAAGCGGCGCAGCTCATCCAGCACGCCGCACTGTGTGACCACTGCGGGCCCCTGCTCCGCGCAGCCACGCGCATGGAGCATTACCCGACTGCCGCGGAACAAAAAATGGTGGCGGGATTGGCGGTCCGGCAGCACAACGAGGCGGCCGCGCCATCTTCTCAGCGTCTCCCCGCGTGGTATTCGACCAAGTGGTTCGCTACGGCCATGGCGCTCCTTCTCCTGGGAGGGATGTGGGCCGCGAGGTCGTCGGTATCGCCGCAGCCGCTTACCGGGAATCAAATTGCGGAATTTGCGGTCGCTACGCACCGGCAGCATGCTCAAGGGATTCTTCCACTCGATATGCGCACAGACTCGCAGTGGGCTCTGAACGAGTGGTTCAAAACGAAATTGCCGTTTGCGCTGTCATTGCCGACATCTGCTCCAGGTCCCGGCGAGCAAAGGCCGTACAGCCTGGAAGGAGCGCGCCTCGTTTCGGTTGGCGGCAAGACGGCTGCCTTTGTCGCCTATCGGATTTCAGGGGCCGAGACGCACTCGGCCTCCGCGAGCCTGACGGTTGCTCCCGATTCAGTGGCTGTCGCGACCGGAGGAGTCGAGGCCAGTTTCGCGAAAGTGACCTTCCACTACTCGAGAGTTGATGGCTACAAGGTCGTCACGTGGTCGTCGCACGGTTTGACTTACACCTTGGTGTCGCAAGAAGACGACACGACCCAGCGCTCCTGCATGGTTTGCCACTCCGCGATGGGAGACCGCGACCTGAGTAATACGTCGACCCCGCTTCGGCCATTTCGAGATTCTGCCGAGCCAGTCTGGCAATGAATACTCTTATGTCAAAACAGTTCCTGAATGCAGTGCGCATTGTGACAGCCGGCTCGAGCGAAAACGAAACGGAAAGGCCTGCACTCTCCGCGCCCTTGCGCTATGGCCTGCCGTGCACAAATTGCAGACTGTACTACTCGGCGGATCTTTCGGCCTGTCCTATTTGCGGTTGCGGCGAACGTGTTTCGGCTGTGGCGTGATGCAGCGCAGCTGAGTGCAGCCCTCGTTAACCTCCACAAAAAGCAAATTGCTGATGGATGTCGTCCTAACCAGTGAGGCCACTGATACACGGCAAGCGACAGACGCTAACGGCCAATCACGAAGTTGGGGTGATGCATTACGTGTGGAAGCGGTGACAGCTTCGAGCTTGCGTGTATGAGGGCCTCCGCTCGCAACCTAACACGAGCACTGGAGAAAAGATCAATGAGCTACAGTTTCAATCAGCAATTCAAGAACATTGCGCAAGTGCGGAATCTGTTCGCGGCCGCTCTCGTGCTCGCATGTGCATTCGGCACAGTCACCACGGCGGCGGCGCAAGTCACGCCTCCCACCACTCCGGACACCATTGCAGTACCAACGGGAAACGCCGCGTTTTTGGTCGGTCATGCCTTCGGCAGCCAGGGCTATACTTGCCTGCCCACGGCTACAGGTGGCACTGCATGGAACCCCACCGCCCGTCCTGAAGCTACCCTCTTTTCGGATCTCTTCGGACGGCAGTTCCAGATCATCACGCACTTCCAGAGCATCAACGAAAAACCTAAGCCGGACGTCATTGTTCCCCTCAGCGGGAACGCGACCTGGCAGAGTTCGCTCGATAGCAGCCGGGTGTGGGCGGTAAAGGTGAAGGGGATCGACGCCGGCACCGACCCCGCGAGCTGCCCGAATAGCGGCTCGATTCAATGCCTCCTGCTGCAGTCGGTCGGGAACAAGAAGGGACCCACGGGCGGGAATCTACTGGCCAACGCCACTTTCATCCAACGTCTGAATACCGCAGGAGGCGCTGTTCCGACAACCGCCTGCACGGCGGGCCAGACGCAACTGGTGCCCTACACGGCGGATTACTTCTTCTTTCGAGCTGTGAAGGAGTAACAAGCAAAATCCTTAACCGAGGAGTACATCCAGAATCCTTAACCGAGGAGACGCAGAGTGCACGCGAGGTCACACCGAAGGTTGGTGGGCTTCGCGTGCACACCGTTGTTTGAAGCCAAGAGATGTTAGGAGCCGGACCGACAGGAGGTTGGCGACGGTTCTTCGTCGTTGTATCATCTCCGGCTACTGTGGGTCTCGTGGACCTGGCTTCGGAGTGGCTGCGGCTATCGGCGCACTATCGCGGCATGAGCGAAGGCGAACTATTGCAGATCGCCCGCGATCCGTCGGCGCTGACGGAAGCGGCCCAGCAAACCCTGGCTGCAGAACTCTCTGCTCGCGGATTGAAACTTCCGTCTCCAGAACCCATGAGTTCTCCGCCGCCACCGGAACCCGACCCCGGTTCTCCCTACGCTGAGGATCGCGAGCTTGTTGAGATTTGCAAGGTGTGGAGTTTGTCGGACGCTTTGCAGCTTCAATGGTTGCTCGACCGCGCCGGGATTCCTTTCTATATCGGGCCAGACAAGGCCACAGGCGTGGATGCCGGGCCATTCAACTTTGGTGAGGGTTTGAGCGTGCAAGTGATGCGCGTAGGCTTGCCTTGGATCTCACAGGCGATGCAGGACTACCAGCCTGCGAACGAGCCGCCACACCAAGAAGAAGAGCGGGAAATTCCGGTCACTTGTCCGAAATGCCGCACCGAGGAGGTCATCCTCGAGAGACTGACCCCCGAGTCACTGGATGAGACCGATGGGTCGAGTGCCAGGTTCGCATGGACGTGCGATTCGTGCGGCTACCAGTGGGAAGATGAAGGCATGCTCAAGGGGGTGTAGGAAATTGATCCGTTGGGCGGCCTTGAAGATCAAGGAGCAGGCTGGATTAAAAGCAAAGCCCGTGCCTCTGTGGTGAGGCCATTTGGGAGCGGTTTACGGCAAGCTCGGTTCGTCGGCTGGAGCATTGGGGGTGATCTTCAGCAACGAATTCAGGTCTTCTTCGAGACTCGCGCGCGTTTCGTCATCCAGCTCTTTGAAGCGGAACGGCTGCAGGCAGCCTTTAGTCGCCCACATCGGAAACAACATTTCGGCGCGGCTGCGCACCGTGGTGGCGCCGACGTGGAACAGCACCTCGACCACAATGCCCTCGTCGAGGGGTTTCTCCAGTTGCAGAAGGCCGCCATTCGAGGAGAGCTGGTTCAGCCTCGTGCGGATCTGGCGGCGGTTCTGCAACTGCAACAAAGCAAGAACCGAACCACCCAGTTTCACGCGCGGGCCGCGCTTGTCACGCTGCATTTGTGGCGCCTGGGACATGCTCCCCTACTATCGCACCGCGCGCACCGCCGTGAGGAGATTACGAAAGCAGCACTCCCAAACGACTAGGCCGCGTCATAAGCCTGCTGCAACCCCTTGATATCGAGCTTGTTCGTTTGCAGCAGGGCCTGCGTGAGGTTCTTTCCCCTGGCAGGGTCTTGCAGCAGTTTGCCGAGAATCGGCGGGACGACTGGCCGATTCCCGCACCGCCGATGTTAGCGACACCGTCGAATGCATCGGACTCAGGTACAATGGGCGCGTCAAAACATGCAATTCCCCAGTATTGAAACGTAAAAGTACTTTGCAGGAGACTGCCTTGCGCCTGACTTCGAGTTTCTCTTCCCCGTTCCGATCATCCGGTTGCGCGATACTCCGGCTTCAGCCCACGGCCATGCGATTCGCACTCACCTTCCTGGGCGGCTTGGCCCTGACGATGGCCGCGCCCAGTGCGCAAGGGCAGACCATTCGCGTCGACATTACGCCCGATCATGTGGCCAACAAGTTTGTCCCCAACCAGGCGCTGGGCGCAGGCATCGACCGCATGTCCGCCGCAGCCATCGACAAGCTCTTCACGCCGGAGGCCCTTGACCGCGTGCTCAGCGCGGGTTGGCAACCCGTCACTTATCGCCAGAACACGGAACTGCACATCGAAGCATGGCACTGGAATCCAAAGGGAACGTGGAGCGATCCGGCCGGCAAGGGATATTTCACGGGCAGTGAAACACCGACCGAACTGATCCGCAATTCGTATGGCTATCCTCTGCCACATCGCGGGGCCACGCGCAACGACGGGACCGACGCCACGGGATACGGGCGCATTACAGATGGCGATGAGAATACGTACTGGAAAAGCAATCCGTATCTCACGAAGACATTTACGGGAGAGGATGACACTCTCCATCCACAGTGGATCGTGGTTGACCTCGCGAATCCGCTCGCCATCAATGCGATCCGGATTGCATGGGCCGATCCCTACGCCAAGCGCTATCGCGTGCAGTACTGGACCGGAGAGCAGCCCATTGTTCACCCGGACAAGGGTACGTGGATCACGTTTACGGGCGGGGCCATCGACAACGGACAGGGCGGCACGGTGACCCTTTCTCTCGCGCCCGTTCCGATGCCGGTACGCTACCTGCGCATCTGGATGACGGAGTCCTCAAACACCTGCGATACGCATGGTTCGACCGACAAGCGTAACTGTGTTGGATATGCGATCCGCGAGCTTTACGTCGGCACCGTTAGCGCGAACGGGGAATTCCACGATTCTGTCCTGCATACGCCCGATCAGGGCCAGACAACCACCTGGTGCTCGTCGGTCGACCCGTGGCATGAGCCTGCGAACCTCGACACGCACCTCGGGGACCAGGTGGGACTGGATTTGTTTTACACCAGTGGTGCGACGCGCGGCCTGCCCGCGATGATCCCGATCGCCATGGTGTTCAACATCCCGGAAGATGCGGCGGCCCAGATCGCGTATCTCGAGAAGCGAAAATATCTCATTTCTTACGTCGAGATGGGCGAAGAACCCGACGGCCAGTTCATGCTGCCCGAGGACTACGCAGCGCTCTATGTTCAATTTGCCGATGCGCTGCACAAGGTGGATCCCGCTCTGAAACTGGGCGGCCCGGTTTTCACCGGCCAGAACGAAGACATCATCGTGTGGCCCGATGCCCAAGGGCGGGTGTCGTGGACGCGGCGCTTTGTCGACTACCTGCGGGACCACGGCCATCTCAAGGACCTGGCTTTCTTTTCCTTCGAACATTACCCGTATATCCCCTGCACGGTGACCTGGAACAGCCTGTATGACGAACCGCGCCTGGTAAGCCATATCGTGGACGTATGGCGCGACGATGGCGTGCCCGCCGACGTTCCCCTGTTCATTACCGAGTCGAACATCTCGTGGCAGACCGACGTATCGTTCGTCGACATCTTCGGAGCTTTGTGGCTGGGCGACTACGTGGGCGCGTTTCTGACCGCGGGCGGAGATGCTATCTACTACTTCCACTACCTGCCGATGGGCGTGCATCACGGCTGCAACAATTCCATGGGCACGTTCGGGATGTTCACCACCTCCGAGAAGGATTACCAGATCGAGCAACCGACGTCGCAGTACTTCGCGAGCCAGCTGATCAACCTGGAATGGGTGCAGCCGGGAAGCGGAGAGCATCGACTATTCCGAGCCACCGCTGATCTGGAGGACCCGGCCAGGCACTCGCTGGTGACTGCCTATGCGACCCTGCGTCCGGACGGACAGTATTCGCTGCTCGTGATCAATCGCGACCAGTGGAACGCCCACAAGGTACGCATCGTTTTCCACGATGACAAAGCCCATGTGGACCGTTCGTTCGCGGGGGCGGTGACAACCGCAACTTTCGGGAAAGCCCAATACCGCTGGCATCCGGACGCCAAGGGCGGCAACGCCGATCCCGATGGGCCCGTCCTGAAGGGCTCAATCGAAGCGAATGGGGACACGACTTTTGAGCTTCCAGCTGCTTCGATGTCGGTCCTGCGAGGCAATTTAACCAAAACCAGCAAGTAGAGACCCGAGGGCGGGATGACGCATTTTGGCGTATCTCGCCTTCCCGATATAGGACGACCCGCTGCCGACCTTCCGGCAGTGAGTCTGCCTGCCATGAGCCCACTTCGGCCTATCCTCCATGCCTGCTTTCGACATGAGCACGGGAGTGCAAAATCCGGTTACGAAAGTTTTCTACTATTCCCGCAATTGATTGGATTTGCACAGGTTAGCTGCTAATTCTAGAGCGAGCGTCTGTGTCTCTCACGGCCCCGGAGAGACGGGAGCGGGAGTCTGTCGAAGCCAAGGATGGCAAGCAAAGCACAATCATGGAATTCCATGTCCCTGGGCGCCCGCCTGTATGTGGGGGCGATCGTGGCTCTGGGCACGGCGGTCTTGGTCGTCGGAGCCATGCATCCGAGCAGCCACCAGCCCATGAAGTTCCTTTGCTACCTGCTGGTGGCGGTGCTGGCGTCGCGGCTCAAGGTCAATCTGCCGGGAATTACCGGCACGATGTCGGTCAACTTCCTGTTCATCCTGCTCGGCATTCTGGAATTAAGTTTTGCGGAGACGTTGGCGCTCGGTTGCGCCGCAATCCTCACGCAATGTTTCTACCGCGACCGTCCCAACGCGGTACAGGTGGTGTTCAATACCTGCGCGACGGCGTTTGCGATTGCTCTGGCCTATTGCGTTTACCACGTACCGCTGTTCAAAGCGCAGAACAATCCTGCGGTGCTGCTGGTGGCAACAGCGGCCATGTATTTCGCCGCGAACACGCTTCCGGTAGCGACCATCATCTCGCTTACCGAGCATAAATCGCTGCGCCACATCTGGGCGGACTGTTATTTCTGGTCGTTCCCCTACTACCTGGTGGGCGCCGGCGTGGCCGGGCTGGTGAGTTGGCTGAACCGGATCGTCGAGTGGCAGACTTCGCTGTTGATCCTGCCCGCGGTGTACCTGATTTACCGGTCGTACCGTCTGTACCTCGCCAAGCTGGAGGACGAGAAAGGCCATGTCGAAGAGATGGCCAATCTCCACATGCGGACGATCGAGGCGTTGGCGTTGGCGATCGAAGCCAAGGATCACACCACGCACGATCACCTGCAGCGCGTGCGCGTGTATGCCATCGAGGTCGCGAAAGATCTGCGCGTCAATCCCGAGGAGATGGAAGCTCTGCAGGCGGCGGCTTTGTTGCACGATATCGGCAAACTGGCCGTGCCGGAACACATCATTTCCAAGCCCGGTCGTCTTACTCCTGAAGAATTCGAAAAGATGAAAATCCACCCGGTGGTGGGAGCCGAAATCCTGGAGCGCGTGCGCTTCCCGTACCCGGTCGTGCCCATCGTTCGGGCACACCATGAAAAGTACGACGGGTCGGGATACCCCTATGGACTTAAAGGCGACGAAATCCCCATTGGCGCGCGAATTCTGAGCGCGGTGGATTTCCTGGATGCGCTGGCTTCCGACCGTCAGTACCGGCGGGCGATGAAACTCGAGGAAGTGATGGACCGGCTCAAGAGCGAATCTGGTCGATCGTTCGATCCGCGGGTGGTGGATGTTTTGCGCCGACGCTATCGTGACCTGGAAAAACTGGTAACAGCGCGGTCTGAAAATGTGAAATGGTCGAAGCTCTCGACCGATATGATCGTGGAGCGCGGGCTTGCTCCAGCCGCTGGATTCGTGGAGACCGGCGGGAAAAAGAGCCAGGAAACGACGTTCCTTGCCTCCATCGCAGCCGCCCGGCAAGAGGCGCAGACGCTGTTCGAACTCAGCCAGGACCTGGGCGCTTCGCTCAGCCTCGACGAAACGCTTTCTGTATTTTCGGTGAAGCTGCGCCGATTGGTTCCTTACGACTCGATCGCCATTTATGTGCGGCACGATGACGTGCTGTATCCGCAGCATGTCAGCGGCGACAACTTCCGTCTGTTCGAGTCGCTGCGAATTCCGCTGGGGCAGGGTTTGTCGGGCTGGGTGGCGCAGAACCGCAAACCGATTATCAACGGCAATCCGTCGGTGGAACCGGGCTACCTGAACGATCCTACGAAATTCAGCACGCTGCGCTCGGCATTGGCATTGCCGCTGGAAGGGCTGACCGGCGTGGTGGGCGTACTGGCGCTGTACCAGTCGCAAGCGGATGCGTTCACCTCCGACCACCTGCGTATTTTGCTCGCGGTCACGTCGAAGATGGCGCTGGCCATTGAGAACGCCTTGAAGTACCAGCAGGCGGAAAACTCGGCGACCACTGACTTCCTGACCGATCTACCTAATGCGCGATCGCTGTTTCTTGAGCTGGACCGTGAACTGGCGCGTTGCAAGCGCAAGGAGACCTCGCTCACGGTCATGGTTTGCGACATGGATGGGTTCAAACAGATCAACGACCGCTTCGGTCACCTGGAGGGCAACCGCGTGCTGCGCATGTTCGCGCAGGCGTTGAAACAGTCCTGCCGCGAGTACGACTATGTGGCCCGTATGGGCGGCGACGAGTTCGTGGTGATTGCTCCGGATTTGGCGGCCGATTCTGCGGTTAAAAAGGCCGACCAATTGCGCGATCTGGCGCGACAGGTGGGACAGGAAATTTGCCAGGAAGACATCCTGTCGCTCAGCGTGGGCCGCTCCATGTATCCGGAGGACGGACTGGACGCTGAAGAATTGCTCGCTGAAGCCGACCGGCGCATGTATCTCGAGAAGCAGCAACAGCCGAGCCGCAAGAACCGCCGCCTCTATCCGCGCATGAAGGGCCGGATCACGATCGAATATCGCCCGGAGGGCAGCGACATTCCTGTGCTGGGCAATCTCACCAACATCAGCCTGGGCGGGTGTTACGTAGAAACCAGTGTCATCATGGCGCCAGACAGCCGATTGCTTTTGAATTTTGCAATTGATGACGGCCCGTTGCAGGCCGAAGGCAGCGTGGTGCGTTCCGATCCCGGCGTGGGACTGGCCATCAAGTTCAAGGAAGGTAATCGCGAGAACCGCGCTCACCTCCAGAACATTTTGGATTATGTCGAGCGCAAGACGCGCGCCTACGATTCAGAGTATTTGGCGAGGTTGGGAAGGAAGTAGGGGATTTCAGATTTCAGATTTCAGATGTTGGTGATTTTGTAAGGCTGCCGGGATGTTTGGGATTTTCAATCTGAAATCTTAAATCTGAGATGCTCTACCGCCGTCCCGGGTGGGCCTCGCCTTTTTCGGAGAACAACGAGTAGGGCCAGTTCTTTTTCTTGATGGGATCTTCTGCCGGGGCGGCGGGAATCGGAACTCCTGAGTCCTCACCCTCCCAGTCGGCGGGCGCTTTCTGAATGCCCCATACATTTCCCGGCGTCTCGAGTGCGAGACCAAGCAAAAATGCTTTTCCGTCGGTGCCCAGTGGGAGACAATTGGCCACGCGGGCGTTCACCTGCGCACCACCAGGCAGGCCATCCAGAAGCACGCGCGTGCCCGGATCAAGCGCCCGCGAAATCTTGATGCCACAGCCTTGCGGGTTGACCACCAGGGTATGGGTCTGTTCGGCGTACACCGCCGCCGGAGAAAGCGTCGCCAGGCGCACCGGGATCTCGACTCGTACTCGCGTCATGCGTCGGGGAGCGCCGGGTTGTGAGACGTTCGTCATCTGGTCAAACCAAAGCGAAAATCTGCCTTTAACAATTCAGTGTGCCAAATTCAGGAGGGCTTGCGGGCAGCAATCGAGAAAGAAGAGGTCACTAAAGTAACCAGGCTCATGCCTAACCGTTACATCGACATTGGCAAAATCTGAATCAGAGGGCCTGCCGATGCCATGCTGGCCTTGCGCAGCATGTTGGCCGAAGGGATGCCGGTGCGATGGAAGGATTTTTCGCAATCGGTGGTCGAGGGACCGCGCATGCTTCCCTCCATGTAAGCGAGCCCCGGACAACGCGAACAGGAAGCCGCATGCGAACAGGTCGAGCACACCGGCAGGTCTTTCACCTTGATGGAGCGGACTTCTTGCATTTGCGGGGAGCGATACCAGATGTCGGCAAACTTCTGCTTTCGCACGTTGCCCGTGGCGAGCGGGAATTGCACGCAAGGAAAGACGTCGCCGTAGGGCGAAATGTAGCAGGCCGTGTGCCCGGCGCTGCACGAATAACCCTCCATCGTGTCTTCATCCACGGGGTCGGGAGCCTTGCAGTATTCCTCCACGTCGCCCACCAGTTCCGGGTCCGTAAACAGTTCATCCAGGTTGTCATCGTCCACGCGCAGATGAAGGTTCGAAGTGTCGCCGTCCATCATGGGGGTTACGGTGGGATCGAGAGTGTAAGCGATTCCCAGGCGCTTCGCGAGCGCGTGTGTTCCCTTTTCATCGGCCCGGTTCACGGTCATCATCACATTGGAGAGCGTGACCTTGAGACCCTGCGATTTCAGGAAGCGGATCGACTCGACCGTTCGTTTCAGCGAGCCGGGCAGTTTCGTAATGGCATCATGAACTTCAGGCCGGTACGAATAGACGCTTAACTGTATCTGCTCCACGCCCAGTTCTCGCAAGCGCCGCGCTTCGGCTTCATGGATCATGACCCCGTTGGTCTTCACTTTGACGTTGAACTGAAGCTTGCGCGCATGCTCGACTAGTTCGAGAAAATCGCGGCGCATGAAAACTTCGCCGCCGCTGAACACCAGGAAGAAAACGCCGGCTTCGGCCAGTTGATCGAGCACATCTTTGATTTCCCGGGTCGTCATCTCGCCATGATCGTCATGGTCGAGGTAGCAATGAACGCAGCGCTCGTTGCAGCGATAGGTGACGTCGATATGCACCGTGAGCGGAACGCCCAGGGCCATGGCTCTCGCGTTCATTTCCGCCAGCAGGCTCATCGCGCCTCCGCCGTTCCTGGCTTCTGATCCTGGATGGGACGATCGGAAACCAGCAAGATGCCATGCTCGGACAACTGGCTCACAAACTGTTCGGCATCCCGGCGCGCGACCTCGGGCTCGATCTCGAATTCTTCACACACCCGCCGCTCAACAATCTGCGAAAGAGGAGTCTGCCCGTCGGCCGCCTGCCAGATCACGGTGGCGACTTCATTCAACGTGAAGAAAGTGGAGTCCAGTGCCGACATGATCATCATCTCGCCCCCGAGAATTCGGGCGGCGATGGCCGTGCTGCGCGCGATGTAGGTCTCAGCCATGGTACGCAACTGCTACTGGATCAAGTCCCATACCCGCCCGTCGGGATAGAAGGTCAGGCGAAAAGCCGGCACTCGCTCCAGAAATTGGCTCGCTGAACGGAATACCATCTTAACCAACTCCGGATCATCTGCGAAAAATAAGATGTTGCGCAATAGCTTCCGAAGGGCTTCCGAGGGTTCCATCGTCTGAATCGAGTTTTCCGGGCCCTTTGCCAGGAAATAAAGGCGCTCGATGGGCGCGGAGGCATTTTCCCCGGGTCGTGCCAGTTCTCCTGCGAAAGGTGTGCCGCAGGCGCGGTATCCGGAGTCGTCCCGGCGAATGTACGAAATCTCGTCGGTCAGTAGAATGGCATCGTTGGGCGCGAGTCTGGAAATGGTGGTCTTTCCCGCCCCTGAAACTCCGGAGAACAGAAACGCGCGGCCATTGCGGATCGCGCTGGCCCCGTGAAGAAGAAAGCCGCCCATAGGCGCCTGGAGAATCGTGTGTACCACCCGCAAGGCGGTATCAATCGCGTATGGAGTGGCCGTCTGCAGGATGTGGCCGCGACCCGATCGCGGATCCCATTCCGCCCGGAAGTCCCCACGCTCCAACCGCCAAAGGCCATTCTCAGTCCAGACTCGCAATTCCCCGTCGGATAAAGACGCTTCCGGATCCACCACGTCGACATCGAAGGTGAGCGGCGGGTTCCACCCCGTCGCTGACAAAGCCGGAATAGCGTTGCTGCACGATATGCCAGAAGCGCTCATCCTGACTGCGCAACAAGATGGGCGTATCGCCGATCTCGACGGCCAGTTCCTGGATTGAGGTCAATTGCGCAGTCATGTTTGATGTCCACATCAACAGCGGAAGCAGGAGGCGCGGGCCTTATTTCGGCGACGCTTCCCCGTGCACGTACCCCGGCTGAGCAAGGTCAGCCCGCGATCTGCGTTCGTGCCAGTGCAGCGCCAGACTTCGCAGTTTCCCGGAATACGCCATCATCAATCCGGCCATTCGACGCAAACGCGAGCAGGGCGGCACCGCCACTGGCGGGTGGCCCCCGCGCTCAACGCTCACAATTTTTCCCAGCAATTCATCCGCTGTGACCGGTTCGTCCGCGTGCGGCATGGAGTCCCCGCGAGTCACCAGCAGGCTGCCAGAACCTCTCTGCACAGGGCGTAGATTTCGGTGAATGAAGAATCGACCCTGGCGCTCGAATAGCACCACATCGCCAGCCTGAATTTCAGCCAGCCGTTCGATTTTGACTGTGAGAACGTCACCCGGGAACAGCGTCGGTAACATGCTGTGCCCAAATGCCACCAGGCGTAGAACTCCCGTGCTTCGTAGAACCTCGACCGCAAGATTGTGCTTGGACTGTTCCCGGGCTGGATCCAACTCAGACATAGCCTCGCAGACTACGAACTCCTTCGCCGGGTGCCTCGGCAGGTCTGCATGGTAGGAAAAATCTTGCCGCACGCGAGCGCCATGGTCTCAAATACTTTTTCCAGCCGGAATTCAGGCTTTCGGTAAGGCTTTTTGCCTGACTGCTGGCTGTCGAGAGCATTCTTCTCTTCGTCAGCGGTGGGACGGTTCTTAGGAGTCATAGGAACTCTACGGGCCTTCGTTCTCTCGCACCGGGATCTTGAGCGAGAAGTCGGTTCGGGAAGTGTACAACAGACTCCCGAACATTTGCTAACCGTTCTCCACTGCAACAATTACGGGGCATTGGCTCGTTGAAAATATCAAACGGATCAATAAAAAGAGAGGGTGCCCTCGATCCTGGCTCGTCGCAACGTCCAGGAGAAAAACAGCAGGCTGGCGGGCAATAGGACAACGGCAAACGCCGTGAGAATCAGCAACTCGTGAGACACCGCGCGAAAGGACGCACCTTCCAGCAATGCCAGCCGCATGCCTTGGAGCGAGTGAGTGATCGGAATCAACTGCGCGATATCGCGCAAGGCTTTCGGCAAAGTCTGCACCGGGAACATGCTTCCGGTGAGAAACCAGACTGAACCCAGCGCCCATACTACGGCGGAACCTTTCTGAATGGCCAGTTGCAGGGAGGCCGCGAGCAGCCCGATGGAAATCGCGATGATGACAGAAAGCAGAAAAACCGGAACGGATGCGGCAAGGTTGACATGGAGCGGCGCCCCGAACAACAATCCCGCCGCCAGATAAAACAGCAACGCGACCGTGTTCGCCGCAAAGGCCGACATGGCGCTCAAAAACACCAGCACGGAGGGCGACGTGGGAGTCGTCATCAATACTTCCAGCGTGCCAGTCTGTTGAGCTTCCTGCACGGTCTGCAGAAAAGAGTGAACGCCCATCAGAAGAAATGTGAAGAAGCCGGTGCCGACCAGCAGAAACGAAAAGTATTCCAGTCCTTCGGGCCGGAAGGCCGGGCCAACCGCGCGCGAGAGGTAGTAGAAGGCGGCCAGTTCGGTGACGGCTCCGGCCGCGCTCAACAAGAAACCAGTACGGTAGCGCACCGCGGTGAGCAGGTCGCGGCGAACAATTACCACAGTCTTATCGAGCACCGACGGCAGGTTCATCGCAAACTCCGCGAAGCTACCGGTTCGACCTCTTCCAGTTCGCCGGTGGTCTGGAAGTAGAACGAGCGCAGCTCGTCCACCCGCATAGTCGCCGACAGCCTGCGTTCCGCAGCCACCTTCCCGTGAAACAAGATGGCCACGTGGTTGCCGACAGCGACGGCCTCGTTGAAATTGTGTGTGGTCAGAATCACGGTGGCGCCCTGCGCGGGCAGTTCGCGGACCAGATTCCAGAACTGCGCGGCCGATCCGGGATCGAGACTGCGCGTGGGCTCATCCAGCAGAACCAGGGCGGGGCGCTTCATCAAGGCGCGCGCGATGCCCAGCCGCTGGTACATGCCGCTCGAAAATTTCATGACCAGGGTATCGGCGGCATCGTGCAAGCCAGTACGGGTGAGCAGTTCGTCGACTCGCTCGGCGCGCGTTGGTCGCGGAATGTCATCGAGCGCCGCAAAGAAGTCAAGATTCTCGCGGGCGGACAGCCGCGGAAAAAATGACCGCTCGGTGGCGACGGCGAATCCTACGCGTTCACGGACGGCTCGTGCGTCAGTACGCGTGTCGAACTGATGCACCTGCACGCGGCCTTCATCGGGCAACAGCATGGTGGAGATCAGTTTGAGAGTCGTGGTTTTTCCGCTACCGTTAGGCCCGAGTAAAACCAACACGTTGCCCGAGGGAGCCTCCAGGGAAATGCGATCCAGCGCGCGCGTCTCACCGGCCCGCTCCCGCCCCAGCCAGTTGAACAGCGCCGGGCGATGGCGAAACACCTTGCTCACGGATTCGAGTAAGACGGCAGGCATGCAGGCGCGAAACCCGGGAATCGTAACTGCGGGAGTCTCTGTATTATAGTGTGCGCGCGGCGGAGCCCGCGGCCTCCGCGCTCCAACGCCCCGGCCGGCATGCCTTCTCTCGCCTCGTCACCGCCCAATTCAGACCGGAAGAGAACCACTGCCGACTCGTCGTTCCGCGCGGAGTTTGCTTTGTTGCTGGCCTGCTGTGCGGTCGGCGATCACGCAGCCTCGGATGCGGATCGGCAAGCTCTGATCGAGCGTGGCATCGACTGGCCGCGCCTGATTCAACTCGCAGACCACCATGGCGTCACGCCGTTGGTTTACCAGGCACTGCGCGGCACAGAATCCGTGCCTCCCTCGACGTTGGAGACACTTGGCAATCACTATCAACACAACGCGCGGAAGAACCTCCAGTTCACCGCCGAACTGTTTCGTGTGCTCGACTGCCTTGATTCGCACTCGATCCCGGCGATCCCGCTGAAAGGGCCAGTCCTCGCCGAGACTGTGTACCGTGACCTGGCCTTGCGCGACTTCTCCGATCTCGATGTGCTGGTTCGACGGGAGGATGTGCGCAAGGCCAAGACTGCGCTCGGAACGCTCGGGTACGCAGTCAACGCTCAATTATCAGAAGCGGAGGAACGCGCTTATCTCGCGGCCGGATACGAGTACACTTTCGACGGACCGGCCGGGCGCAACCTGCTCGAAATTCAGTGGGATATTCTTCCCAGGTTTTATGCCGTGAAGTTCGACTGCCGTGAACTCTTCCAGCAAACGCGAACCGTGCCCGTTTGCGGCCGCGCGGTACGCACCTTGTCTCCCGAAGATCTGCTCCTGACTCTCTGCGTGCATGCTGGGAAGCATGCCTGGATCCGACTCTGTTGGCTGCGCGATATCGCAGGTGCTGTGCAATCCCAAACGATTGATTGGACGGGGCTCGAGCGGCAAGCCAGGAAGCTAGGCATCGCACGGATAGTTGGCGTCAGCCTGTGGCTGGCACATCGCCTGCTGCACGCGAACGTACCGGACATGGCGCGGAATCTCTGGAATGCGGATCCGGAAATTGAGCGGCTATCGGAAGAAGTCCTGCGCGGCTTGCCGGATGCCGAGGCATACAATCCTGAGTCCCTGCAATATTTTCAATTGATGATGCGTTTGCGTGAGCGCCGCAGTGATCAATTCCGGTTTCTGTGGCGGCTGGCATTTACACCGGGCGTCGGCGAATGGAGAGTAATTCGACTGCCAGCACCACTGTTTCCGCTCTATCGAGTAATCCGAATGTTTCGCCTGGGTGCAAGGATGCTGCGCTCGGACAGAGATTGAACCGGGCTGAGCAGGCTGCGGAAAAGTCCAAGGTCAGTCCCCTAATGGGGCTATTGAGAAGAAGCAGGTTACGGCACCGCCGCAGCGGTCTCCCACGAAACTAACTTTTTCCGCGCCCTTACGAATGACGGCCTGACCTATTGCGCGAAGCCGCCTGGAGTTTGGCGTTCTTACGAGCCCGACTCACCCCGGCCCGCAAACCTCGCTCGATGATGCTTGAATAACCGTCCGCGTCCATCGAGTTCATAACCGTCGCCGCAATCCCTCCCGGAGTCGCAGCCTCGCGCAACAAGGCATCCAGGGATTCTTGCCCATTACGCCACGAGATGATCGCGTCTCCCAATGCGTGAGCGGCTGCGATAAAAGCCGTTTTCCGGTCGAGTCCCAGTGTCCTCGCGGCGTGCGCGAGGGCGGACAGCGCGTGGTATCCGTGGCTGGCCGAATAAGTCACCGTGAACGCGTCGAACTTGCGCTCGGGAACCTCGAGTACTTCGCCTATTTGCGCAAAGAGCTGCCGCACCAGGAGCCGATCTGCCTGCGGAAAGCTACGCTGAAACGTCACGGCGGTCAGACCCTGCCCAAAGCGCGCAACGGGACTCGGCATGGCGCGAGCCCAGCGAACCGCCGGCCCGAGCATTCTTTGCAGGTTGGAGAGCGGTATCCCCGCCGCCAGGCTGCAAGCAATGAACCTGTGATTGCCCCGCCGCGCGGTCGCAGTCCGGCTCCTTTCCCGAATGGTTTTTAATAGGCCGCCAACATCGCTCGGCCGGACCGCCACAATCAGCAGTCGAGCCTGGGCAACTGCCGTCAACAGATCCGGCTCGACCCCCACTCCAAACTCCTTCTCCATCGCACGCAGTTTTCCCGGATTGCGATCGTGTACGACGATGGGTGTTTTATGTCGGGAAAGGCAAAGACCGGCGAGCAGAGCCGCTGTGATTCGGCCCCCACCGAGGAAGACGGTGGCCTTCACGCGAGCTCCGCGCAAGCCTGGTCGGCCGCGGCGAGCAGCGCTTCAACGTCTTCTTCTGTGTGTGCAGTCGAGATGATCCAGTGCAGGCCGTTGGAAGGCGTCATGTAAATGCCATAGTCCAGGAGGTGGTGAACGAAGCGGGAATATTTTTTGGTGTCCACGTACCGGCAATAGTCGCGGTAGTCGTGGATGGCGTCACGCTCGGTGAAGTAGATCTGGAACATGGGTCCGAAGCCCTGCACGATCGCTTTGATCCCGCGGCGCCGGAATACCTCGCGCAACCCTGCGATGGCCTGATCGCCCACTGCGAAGAGCTTGCGGTACGCGCCTTCCGCGCTCAGCAAATCGAGGTTGGCCGCGATCACCTTCATGGTCAGGCGATGTCCGTTAAAGGTTCCGTAGTGCAATACCATGTGCTCTGACCAGCGCATGCGGTCAAGGATGGCGCGCGGACCGGCGACAGCGCCGATCGGGAACCCCGCCCCCAGCGCTTTGCCGAAGGTCGAGAGGTCAGGCTTCAGATTAAAGAACTGCTGACACCCTCCGGCTGCGTAGCGGAAGCCGGTCACCACCTCGTCGAGTATAAAAAGCGCACCGTGCTCGTGAGCAAGATCGCAGACTTTTTGCAGGTAGCCTTCACGTGGAGGGATACACCCCATGTTGGCCATGATGGGCTCGGTAATGATTGCGGCCAGTTCGCGGCCGTGTTCGCGCACAATCCTTTCGAGCGTCGGCACGTCGTTCCAGGGAGCGACGATCACGTCCTCGAAGACCGACGAAGGGATGCCTTCGGAGTCTGGAATCTTCGTAGGATTTTCCGGCGGCCCAAGCTGGTCAAACGGATGGCTGTGCCCGTTGAGGCAGTAAGGGTCGTACCAGCCGTGGTAGTGGCCCTCGAACTTGAGGAACTTCGTGCGTCCGGTGTGCGCGCGAGCAAGGCGCAGGGCGAGCATGGTAGCTTCGCTGCCGGTATTGGCAAAGCGCACGGCCTCGGCGGAGGGCACCATCCGGCGAAAGCGCTCGGCGGCTTCAATTTCGGCGGGTGTTGCGGCGGCAAAGTGCGAGCCTTCCGCGACGGTTTGCGAAACGACCTCGACGATCTTCGGATGCGCGTGGCCTTGAATGAGGGCGCCGAACGACATCATGAAGTCGATGTATTCATTGCCGTCGACGTCCCACACACGGGAGCCGCGGCCACGCTCCAGAAATATGGGTCCGGACGGGTAGACGGCGGCGCCGCGCGAGGGGGAGTTGACGCCCTCGATGAGGAACCGCTGGGCACGGTCGAAATATTGCCGGGAATTCGTTCGCGAGCGAGTAGAGTTTCTCAATCCGCCGTTCCGCCTCCGTCCACCACCAGCGCAGCTCCTGTCATGAACGACGAATCTTCGGAGGCCAGGAACAGCACGGCCTTTGCGATCTCTTCCGCGGTCCCTACCCGCCCCAGCGGGCGGTTGGCGCACCCTGCGATGTAATCCTCCCACTTCTGGCCACGCATTTTCGCGTCCTGGGGCAGCATGGGCGTCTCCACATCCCCTGGGCAGATGCAGTTCACGCGGATGCCCTGCCGGCCGTGGTCGATCGCCATGGCCTTGGTCATCAGGACGACGCCGCCTTTGGAGGCGCAGTAGGCGACCGCCTTGTCGCCGCCAACGATACCCCAGCCCGAGCTGTTGTTAATGATCACGCCCCGGCCCTGCGCGATCATGCCAGGCAAAGCGGCCTTCGACATCAGGAATGTGCCTTTCAGGTTGATGTCGATCTGCTCATCCCATTCTTCTTCAGAACACTCGAGGGTGTCATGGGGATAAAAGATTCCGGCGTTGTTGAACAGGATGTCGAGCCGTCCGAAGGAGTTCAGCGTTTCCCGCACGGCGCGGTCGCATTCGGCGGCTTTGCGGACGTCGGTGCGAACGAAGACTGCCTTGCCGCCTGCTTCCAGAATGGCCACAGTGACAGCATGTCCGCGTTTCTCGTTGCGTCCGGTGATGACGACCGGCGCGCCCTCGCGAGCAAGAAGAAGCGCGGTGGCCTCTCCGATGCCGGAAGTTCCTCCGGTAATCAGGGCGACTTGGCCGGGCAGACGCATACAGGATCGAAATGAAGACGCGATGACGCCGTCAAGCGGCATCACTAAAGTTCAACGAATGGCATCCGGCAACGAAGCCTTCCATTGCCATCCAGATTGCCATCGCCGGACGCGTGGAATCATAAGCTTGGCGAGTAAATCCTGCAAAGATTCTCGCAACGGGAAATTTCCCAACCCAATTCACAGCTCAAGTGCTTCTCACGCAAAGCCGAAGTAGGAGGTGGAGCTACATGCATGATTGAACGTCGCAAGGAACCGAGGACTCGACTGACTCTGCCGGTGACGGTGTCGGGCAGAAATGTGGATGGCGAACTCTTCACCACCAACGTAAATGCAACCAGCCTGAGTCGCAGAGGAGCTTTACTGCGCGGGATCGAAGCCGAGTTGCGGTGTGGGGATCTTCTGACGGTGGAATATCAGGGCCATAAGGCGGACTTCCGAATCGTATGGGTCCTTAACCTTGGAGACCGTCGATCGGCAAAGGTGGCGGTCCACAAACCCAGTTACATGCCCTGCCCGTGGGAGAGTGCTCTTCCCGCAGCGCCCGCGCTGGAAAACAGCCATGGACGGTAATCGCCAAAACGAGATCTTATGACCATTGAAACAGCAAAGCGTACTCGCCGCTGGCCACGTTATCGACTTGACGTTCCCCTGCGCGTGATCGTTCATGGCCCCGGTAAGACTACTGTGATCGTCGGACGGGGAAACGAACTGAATGAAGGCGGCATGGCGCTGACCGCGGGTGTTGAATTGAAACTGGGCGATCAAACCGAGATCGAGTTCACGCCTCCCTACGCGGGATCGCCCATTCGCATCCGTGGCATTGTTCGGAACCGCAAGGGGTATCGCTACGGGATGGAATTCGTTGCCGAGAGTGACTACGAGCAGGAACAGGTTTTGCGCTGGCGGACCATGCTGGGCGTGCTGAGCGCGAATTGAGGTTTGCGATTATCGGCTGGCGAGTCCTCCGGCCGTTTCCCCGCCGTCGCAGGTGTAGACGTGGCCGGTGATGTAGGCCGCGTCTTCGGACGCGAGGTAGGCAAACAGCGCGGCGATCTCTTCGGGCTTGGCGTGGCGGCGCAGCGGGACTTTCCTGTTTACCTCTTCGAGCATTTCGTCGGTATACTCCGCCCGCTGCATAGGCGTGAGCACGTAGCCGGGAGCGACCGCGCAGACCCGGATCTTCGGGGCGAGTTCCAGGGCCATGGTTTTCGTGAGCTCGATCACGCCCGCTTTCGTCGCGTTGTAGTCGGCGTAAAAGGGCTGCCCAACGAAGCCGTTGGTCGAAGCGGTCTGCAGGATCACGCCACTCCCCTTCTCCCACATGTGGCGCGCGGCGGTCTGCGCGACATAGAAAACGCCGGTCAGGTTGACCGCGAGGATCTTGTCCCATTCGGCGGGGTGATATCGAGGAAGTTGTGGCGGATCGAAATTCCGGCATTGTTGATGAGGACATCGACGGCTCCCATCAATTGGATGGCCTGGGCAAAGGCGGTCTGAACTTGCTCGAGGATCGAAACGTCGGCGGTGACGGTTCCCGCTAGTTCAGGAAGCTGACGCTGAATTTCGGCGCAGCCCTTTTCGTCGCGGTCGAGCACGACGACCTGCGATCCTTCTTCCAGAAAGCGGGCAGCGGTGGCGGCGCCGATCCCGCTCGCGCCTCCGGTGATCAAGACTCGTTTGTTCTGCAGACCGCGCATGTGGCCTCCGGGAACAGTGAGGATACAGGGGGCCACGGCCCAAGAAAAGCCTCCACGAAAAGAAGACTTTCCCGCCCGGACTTTGCGGTAAGGGCATTGCGCATTTAGGCTCGTTAATCTGAGCATGCAAGGAGTAATTCGTGAGCGAGCCCATGAATGCGAAGCAGGCCAACACGGTCATCATCACGGGAGCCAGCCGAGGCATTGGAGCCGCGACCGCGCGGCTGGCGGCGGCCCATGGCTTCTCGGTTGTTGTGAACTACGCCTCGGGACGCTCCGAAGCCTTGGAAGTCGTACGCAGGATTGGGGAGCAAGGCGGAAAAGCGGTTGCGATCCAGGCAGACGTCGCGAAGGAGCAAGACATCCTGCGCCTGTTTGCCGAAGCCGAGCGCGAACTCGGTGCCGTACACGGCCTGGTCAACAACGCAGCCGTCACTGGAGGATTCTCGCGCGTGGAAGACGTTTCCGCTCAAGCTCTGGAGCAGCTCTTCGCCGTCAATGTAACCGGCGCGATTCTCTGCGCACGGGAGGCGGTGAAGCGTATGTCCACGCGCCACGGCGGACAAGGCGGAGCAATTGTCAACATTTCCTCGCTGGCGGCACGAACGGGATCGCCAGGGGAGTGGGTGCACTACGCGGCCAGCAAGGGGGCCATCGATAGCTTCACGATGGGCCTGGCGCGGGAAGTTGCGACCGAAGAGATTCGGGTGAATGCGGTCGCTCCGGGACTGGTGGAGACAGGAATCCATGCTGCCAACGGCGAGCCCGGCAGGCTCGATCGACTGAAGCCCACGATTCCGATGGGACGACCGGGAAGGCCGGAGGAAGTCGCAGAGGCCGTGATCTGGCTGCTGTCCCCGGCGGCTTCGTATGTGACGGGGTCGATCCTGGAAGTGGGAGGAGGGCGGTGAAGAAGCATTGAGCAATTGGAAAATTGAGTAATTGAGAAATTGGAAAACAGGTTGGCCACGTCTAATTTGGGGTTCAATTCCCCAATTACCAAATTTCCCAATTACTCAATCTTTCTCAGAACCCAGGCTTCCCTCGAAACAGCATCACCAGCTCAATCACCAGAATCACCACTACCATCAATTCCAGCACGAACGCCCGGCTCTGGTTGAACTCGTCCACCATGAAGTGATAGAGCTCCTCGGCGGTTTTGAGTTTTTGCTGGACCAGGTCTTTGTAGTCGGGCACGCCGATCTTGGAAGCCGCCAGCTTATAGAGGCGGGCGGAGAACATGTCGCTCAAGAACTTGATGGCGTTGTCGGCATGTTCGGTCAGTTCGTCCACGTCGAGCAGGACCGTGTGCAACTTGGTGGCGGCGCGTGCCGTACGCCAGCGCGACCACAGGCTGTTGCCCCCGGCCTCCAGGAAATCGTAGACGCCCTCCAGTTCCCGCGTCAGAAGTTCGTCATAGTGGCGGAATTCCAGCAGCTGGGAGTTGGCGTATTCGAGCAGTTGAATCGCAGTCTCCGCGCCTGAAGCCGTGTCGTAAAGAAACGCCGCATTCCAGCCGATTACGGTCAGATCGTTCGGGTAATAAGAAATCCGTCCTTGCAGAATTTCCTGGCGTTCGCCATCGGAAAGCGGCAAGGTCTCGCCGCGGACAATCTGGGCGATCTGATCCCCGTGCGATTTCAGGATCTCGTTGGCGGAGGGCTTTCCCACCTTGTCGCGCACGTGGAAGATGAAATAGTCCTCGTGCAGCCAGTTTTCGTACGGCTTGATCAGCGCCGGACGGGCACGCTCCAACCGCTTTTTGACGATGCGCGAGGCCAGGGCCGTAAAATCGGTGTCCCAAACCCAGCGTCCAGACAGTCGGATCAGATCTTCCCACTCTCCGGCGAAAGGTAGCTCGAACACCACGCTTAACACGCCGTAGTCGTAATACTTGATCTGCCCATCCAGACGCTCGCCCGTATCGAGCACCAAGGCTTCCACTGGCTCAACTACCGGAGGCCGCTGGTACTGCACATAGCCAGGTGCGGGGTGCTTGAAGCTGGCCCCGGCAGTACGGGCGCTGAAAATCTTGCGCAGCTCATCGAGGCGGATTTCCTCCGCCACATCGAACTGAATCAAAACGAGAATTGACCCCTGCAACGAGGTGTCCGCCTTTTTTACAGGGACGGCTTCGAGCTGTACGGAATCCCCAGGGACTCCTTCGACGATAGTTTCGCGTTCCATGATGTTCACTCAGTTCCCCGAGGTTAGGGACGGGGAGCAAGACCAGGGCACCGTTGACGGTGGCGGCCCTAGAGGGTGGCACTCAATATTGTCCCAGAAAGTCAGGGGACTGGCGAGAGGCTCGAATACACTTAAGGCGATAGACGATAAGCCATTTATAATCAGCGGCTTCTGTAGAAATGCCAGAGGGCCGCGCCTGCTCCAGCCGCGCCCACTAAAGCCAGGCTGGCACGCTTCATGGACCGCTGAATTTCCGTTTCCCGGTCGTGTACCAGGTAGCGTTCCGGGTAGGAACCTTCCACCCCCTTTGGTCCGGCGCGAAGGGCCATCTGGAGGATCTCGGCCAGGTGCAGGGCTTGGCGATCGGTTCCCTGGGCAATCTGCTCACGGCAGCTGAAACCGTTGGCGATCACCAGCCAGTCCGGCGGAGCCTTTCGAACAGCGGGCAGCAGTTCCAGTTCGCCGATGGTCATGGAGATCTCGTATTTGTCGTCCTCAAAACCAAACGATCCCGCCATCCCGCAGCAGCCGGGGGCCGGGGCGTGGCAGTCTAGCCCGATCCGGCTCAGCACCGCCTCCTCGGCGTTCATCTTCAGGACGGATTTGTGATGGCAGTGGCCGTGGACTATCGCCTTCCGCTCCAGACGCGGCAACGGGATCAGGTTCTTGTAGTTCTCCAGGAATTCGCTGAGCAGGAAAGTCTGGCGCGAAAGCCTTTGCGCGCGCTCGTCCCGCGGAAACAGATTGCAGAGTTCATCGCGGAACACGGTCACACAGCTTGGCTCTAGGCCCACGATCGGCACGCCGGCTTCGATTTCCGGGGCAAGCGCGTCCAGGATCTGGAGTAGCAGGTCTTCGGCGCGATCGAGCATTCCGAAATCGTAAAGAGGACGGCCGCAACAGAGATTTCCCTGCGGCAGTTCCACGCGGAAGCCGGCGTTTTCCAGGACGTCGACCGCGGCCCTGGCCGTGTTCGGCAGGAAATAGTTGTTGAACGTATCCGGCCAGAGAACCACGATCGGGCCATCGGGATGCAGCGGCCGGTGGCGCCGAAACCAGCTCTTGAAGGTCTGCGGCGCGAAAGCTGGAATGCTTCTTTGTCGGGGAATTCCGGTGAGAGCCTTCGCGAGGTCGCGCAGGAAGGGCAGCTGCGTGGTGATATTGACCAGGCCGGGCGCGTTCGAGGCCAGCCTCGCCCAAAAATCAATGTTCCCAAACGCGTAATGGCTGACCGGCCGGAGCCGTCCTTCATGGTAATGCGATAGAAACTCGGCTTTATAAGTGGCCAGGTCGACCGAGACTGGGCATTCGGTCTTGCAGCCCTTGCAGGAAAGGCACAGGTCCAGAGAATCCTTTACCTCTCGGCTTCGCCAGCCGTCCTGAATGACCTCTCCCTTGGCCATCTCCCACAACAGATGGGCGCGTCCCCGGGTGGAATGTTCCTCTTCCTGCGTCGCCCGAAAGCTCGGGCACATTAGTCCACCTTCGTGCTGCCGGCACTTCCCCACTCCCACGCATCGCAAAGTGGCGTGCGCCAGGCTGCCATGGTCATCGGGAAACTTGAAGTGGGTAGGCGGACGCCAGGGATGGTAGCCGGGCCCGAGCCGGAGATTTTCGTCCATGCGGTAGGGCTCGACGACTTTACCTGGATTCATCTTCCAGTCCGGATCCCACGCCGCCTTGAACTCATTGAAAGCCTGAATGAGTTCAGGGCCGAACATCTTGGGCAATAGCTCGGCGCGGGCCTGACCGTCGCCGTGCTCGCCCGACAGCGATCCGCCGTAGCTGACGACCAGGTCCGCCGCATCGTTCATGAATTGCCGGAAGCGGGCAATTCCCTCTTCGCTTTCGTAGTCGAAATTCAGGCGGGTATGCACGCACGCGTGCCCGAAGTGTCCGTACAGCGTACCGTGATAGCCGAACTCGCTCATCAGCCGCTTGAGATCGCGCAGGTAATTGCCCAGCTTGTCGGGAGCGACAGCGGAGTCTTCCCAACCTTCCCAGCTCAGCGGCTCGCCCGGAACGTGCGAAATGACTCCCAGGCTCGATTCGCGGACGATCCAGACGTGACGGGCTTCGGCGTCCGTACATAAGCGCATGTTGGGCGGGGTGGCAGAACGACCGAGTGTTTCCATCATCGCGCGAGCCTGCGCCTGGGCGTCGGCTTGCGTTTGGGCTCCGAATTCAGCCAGCAGCCAACCCCCTCCCGGAGGCAGCAATGCGAGCCCTTCGGAGTTGATGCCACGCCGTCGCGTGTACTCGGCCAGCAAGTCGTCGATGCCTTCCAATCCGATCGGCTTGTGGGCCATGACGTCGGGAACGTGGTCGGCAGCCTGAAAGATGTCGGGATACGCGATGACGACGAGCACCCGCTCGGGCGGGCTTTCGACCAGGCGGCAGGTAGCCTCAAGCATCGTGACGCACGTGCCTTCCGACCCGACCAGCGACCGGGCGACGTGGAAGCCGTTTTCCGGCAGGAGAAAATTCAGGTTATAGCCGGAAACCCTCCGCGGAATGTTCGGATAACGACTACGAATGAGTTCGGCGTAGGTGTCAGCGATCGCCTTTAACTTCGCGTAAATCCCGCCGCGCCGGCCGCCGGCCTGAATGATCTGCTCGAGTTCCTCCGGCGTGGTCGGTCCGACGCTCATGCGAACGCCGTCGTAGGTAACGACATCCAGGGCGTCGATGTTGTCGTCGGTCTTCCCGGCCATCACTGAGTGCACGCCGCAGGAATTGTTGCCGATCATTCCGCCCAGGGTGCAACGGCTGTGGGTGGCAGGATCGGGCGCAAACGTCAGGTGGTGCTTTTCGGCCGCATTGCGAAGATGGTCGAGAACAACTCCAGGCTGCACGCGTGCAATCTTGCGGGCGGCGTCGATCTCGAGGATCCCGGCCATGTACTTGCTGAAATCCATCACGACGGCCGTGTTGCAGCATTGGCCGGCCAGCGACGTGCCTCCCCCACGCGAAAGAATGGGAGCACCGTGCTCGCGGCAGGTCGCAATGGTCGCGATGACGTCCTCCGAATTACGCGGGATGACGATGCCGATGGGAACCTGCCGGTAGCTGGAGCCGTCAGTCGCATACAGAGCCCGGCTGCCGTTATCGAAACGAACTTCCCCGGCAACGCGAGCGCGAAGATCAGACGCCAGTGCATCCGCATCAACCCGAGCCTCGCGCGAGTCGCGGGCGCGCTGCGCGAATGCTTCGGCGCGCTCGGCGGAGAGAATAGGCAGTGGATCGGTGGGAGGCATGGGGATTCGGTGAAGCTCCATGTTCGAGGAAAATTCCGCGCGTGGCAAGGACATTGCCGGAATTTGAAGCAAGTAAAAGCTTGGCCGGCCAGTCACTCCCATTTCCCAATTGGGCTATAATCTCGGACGCTAAATGAAGCAGGCTCTGGTTCGTGGTAAAGGAACGCGGGCGTGCTCAGTTCCCCCACCTCAAAGAGAAAATTAAAATTTAATTTGCGGAAGGCAAATATACGTTGATTGCGCCGAAGAGTGGGCCCCTCCTTCTCGCTCTCTCCATTCTCCTGTCAGGAATCACGGCCTTTCGCCAGGCGCCCGGCGCGGCCGGACAGTCTTCGTCTCCCGCAGCCCAGGCGGTTCCCGCTTAGCAAGCGCAGCCCCTCGAGCAACTCGGCGCCGCTACCCACGACATCGCCACCGAGAACAGCCGCGGCTATACCAAGTGGACGCACCGCATCGATCCCCACGTGGACCGCGAGCGCGATTGGATCCAGTCCGACCTGCTGTTTTCCGGGATGGCGGTGGCTTATGCCGACTTCGATCGGCCACACGCCCCCAAAAAGGCCGCCAACGCCACCGGAGACGATATCGTGACGGATGGAAAGATCACGGTGGTGGATCTAGGCACTTCGAAAAATCCGCAGCAGGCGCCTGTATTGGCTCCCCGTTCCACCGGAAGGCTGGAGATGCCTCAGCCTCAGGTCCAGAGCCGGGTTCCGTAGTCAGCCATCGTCAGGGCCAGCAGGATCAGGAAGAAGAAGATCGCGGTCACGATCACCAGCTTGGTCAGCTTCTCGTGCGCGTACTTTACGTGCATGAAGAACAATACGACCAGTACCGCCTTGGTGGTGGCAATCGCCAGCGCCACAATGGGATTGAACACCCCAAGATCGAGCGTCGCCGCAAAGACAGTCAGCACCGTAAACACCATCAAGGCGAGCCAGATCCCCACATAAAGTTTGACGGAAGAAATGTGTTCAGCCATTGCGCCTCACGGATGACGATCGATCAGGTACAGCAACGGAAATAGATAGATCCACACAATATCGACGAAGTGCCAGTACAGCCCTGCGTTTTCAAGCGGGGTGTAGTAGCCCGGGCCGTAAACGCCCTTGTGGGCCTTGTATGTCAAAAACATGAACAGCCCGACGCCGATGATCATGTGCAAGGCGTGCATGCCCGTCATCGCGAAATAGAGCGAAAAATAAATCTGCGCGTGCTGCTGGTTGACGGGGATATCGGGATGCCGCGGCACATGGCCTTCCAGGTGAAAGGCGGCCTCGCCGGGGATGTGGTGTTCGTCAAATTTGTCTTTATATTCTTTGGCCTTGATACCCAGGAAAGCCAGGCCAAGGATGAGGGTAAGCAACAAGTAGACGACGATGGCTTTCTGCTTGCCCACCTGCGCGCAACGTACCGCCATGGCGACGGTCAAGCTGGAACCAATCAGGACGATGGTATTCACGGTGCCCAGCGTGAGGTTAAGACTTGAACTGCCCGCCGCAAAGTCTCCGAAATACCAGAAGCGGTATACCAGGTACGCGCAGAACATGCCCCCGAAAAACATGATTTCGGTGATCAGGAAGATCCACATGCCGAGACTGGCGGCGTTCTTCTGCTGCTCCTCGGTCGCAAAGTGATGCAGGAGGGCGGGGTTCTCGTGGGCTTCTCCCTCAACCGTAGCCGGCGGGCTAGTGTGCAACGGGGACCTCCTCCCTGCGCTTGTCGACTTCGTCGTAGTTGTACGCTTCCCAGGTCACGACCGGCTGCTCTTCAAAGTTGTACGTCGTCGGAGGCGAAGGAATCATCCACTCCAGTCCGGTGGCATTCCAGGGATTGTCAGGCGCGGGCTTGCCATAACGCATCGACCACAGGAAGTAGATCATCGGCAGCAAGTAGCCGACCGCAAGGATCGTGGCGCCCGCAGTGGACAGCACGTTCAGTATCTGGAATTCCGGCGAATGGGAGTAATCCCAGTACCGGCGCGGCATTCCCATGTATCCGAGAATAAACTGCGGAAAGAATGTCAGGTTAAATCCGACAAAGACCAGCAACGCTGCCAGCCTCCCCCAGCCTTCGGGATACATGCGTCCGGAAATCTTCGGCCACCAGAAATGCATGCCGCCGAGGTAGGCCATCACCATGCCGCCGACCATAATGTAGTGGAAGTGAGCCACCACAAAGTATGTGTCGGTCACGTGGACATCGATGCCAAGACACGCCAGGAACAGGCCAGTCAGACCACCGATCGTAAACAAGCCGATGAAGCCGAAGGCGTAGAGCATCGGGGTCTGGTAGGTGATCGAGCCCTTGTACATGGTGGAGGTCCAGTTGAAGACCTTGATGGCTGAGGGAACAGCGACGAAGTAGCTCAGGAACGAGAAGATCAGTGCGGCGTACAGGGAAATACCTGCCACAAACATGTGGTGCGCCCAAACCAGAAAGCCAACCACGGCAATGCCGAGCAGGGCGAGGGCCATCGCCTTGTAGCCAAAAACGCGTTTGCGCGAGAAGCAACACACAATCTCGCTGATGATTCCCATGCCCGGCAAGATCATGATGTAGACCGCGGGATGCGAATAGAACCAGAACAGGTGCTGGAACAAGAGCGGGTCGCCGCCCAGGGCAGGATTGAAAATGCCCAGGTGCAGCACACGCTCCAGCGCCACCAGCACGATGGCAATCGCAACCACCGGCGTTCCCAGCACCTGGATGATGCTGGTCGCATAGTGCGCCCATACGAACAAAGGCAGCCGGTTCCAGGTCATGCCCGGCGCGCGCATCCGGTGAATCGTGACGATGAAATTCAGGCCGGTAAGAATCGAAGAGAATCCGGATACAAAAACCGCCAGCGCGGCGGTCACAACGTTGGTCTTCAGAAACTCAGTGCTGAGCGGCGTGTAGAACGTCCAGCCCGTATCGACTCCTCCGTTCAGAATGGTGTAAACCATCAAGATGCCGCCAATGATGTACAGGTACCAGCTCAGCAGGTTGATGCGCGGGAAGGCCAGGTCCTTGGCCCCGATCATGATGGGGATCAGGAAATTGCCGAGCACGGCCGGCACCGCTGGAATCAGGAAAAAGAAAATCATCACCTGGCCATGCATCGTGAACAGCTTGTTATAGGTATCGGCCTGCACCAGGTCGCCTGCGGGCGTCAGCAATTCCAGCCGGATCAGCAATGCGAAGAAGCCGCCGACGAAGAAGAAAAACGTGATTCCCATCAGGTACAGCAAGGCGATACGCTTGTGGTCAACGGTCAAGAGCCAGGACTTGATGCCGTACTCACGGTTCAAGTAAGTTTCGCGTTCGCCGGTTTCCAATACTGCAGTTGCCATGCTCGTCACCTGAAATTCTTACGGTTGCGTCGTCGCAGTAGCCAGGTTGCGTCCGGCCGCCGGATTCGCCGGCTGCCCAAGCGATTTGACATAAGCCACCAGCGCATTCAGTTGCTCGTCACTGATCTGTCCCTGGAACGTCGGCATGATCGGCTTGAATCCATTCACGATCTTCGCCGTCGGTTGCAGAATTGATTCGCGCAGATAATTTTCGTCTGCGGCCACGGAGCGGCCGTCTTCCAGAAGAACCGGCTTGCCGAACAAGCCGACCAGATTGGGGCCGCGCCCCTGGGTATCGCTGCGGTGGCAGGTCACGCAACCCAGTTCGGCAAACAGTTTCTCGCCCGTGGCCGCCAGCGGCTGGCTGCCTCCGCCGCCCATCCACGCCTCGTAGTCCTTGGGCTCCATCACCACCACCGAACCGATCATGCCGGAATGCATGGTCCCGCAATACTCCGCGCAAAACAGGTGATAGGTGCCGGGCTTGGTAGGATGGAACCACGCCACCGTATACCGGCCGGGCAGCACATCCTGCTTGATGCGGAATGCGGGCACGTAAAAGCTGTGAATCACGTCCTGGGACGTCATGATCATCTTGACGTCGCGGCCAACCGGCACGTGCAGTTCGTTGATCTCGCGCTGGCCTTCCATGTGCTCGAACTTCCACATCCACTGCTTGGCGACCGTGTAGACTTCGGCCGACGTCTGCGGTGGCCTGCGTTCCTTGAAGTAGAGCGCCGCACCCCATCCGAAAAACACCATGAAGACGCAAAAAGGAATGACCGACCAGGTAATCTCGAGCGCATGCGAGCCATCGATCTGCTCAGCACGCTGGCCGGGACGCTTCCGGTAGCGGACGGCGAAAAAAACGACCATGGTGAAAATCAACGCGGTCATCATCGCCGACACCACCAGCAGGAAAATGTAAAGCGCGTCGACGTTGTTCGCCATCGTCGAAGCGCGCGCCGGCCAAAGTGGCATATTCTGAAACATAGTTAATTAGCCCGTCCCGCTCCCGGATCGCCGTGTGCCGAACCACGGCGAATCATTACGAAAATCAAGGTTCCCAGACACAACATCGTCGCAACACCGGCCAGGCGCAGGACGCGCAGAATGGTTGCGCTATACTTTCCCGCCTCTGGATCGTAGTGATAGCAATAGAGCAACAGCTGGTCGACCAGGTTGCCGATCTTCCCCCGCCCTGCCTCGACCAGGCCGAGCCGCAAATCTTTCGGCGGATATTCCACCCCGTAGTAGTACTGCGCGATCTTGCCTTCGGGCGTCAGCACCATGATTGCGGTCGCGTGAGCGAATTGCTTGGTCTTCTCGTCGTACTGGTACTGAAATCCCGCGGCCTTGGTCAGCGCATCAATGGAGTCCTGCTTCCCCACCAGAAAATGCCAGCCCTGCTCGGCACCCGCGCGTTTGTAGCGCTTGATAAACTCGGCTTTCTTTTTGGCTGCCATCTCCGGGGTTTCGCTTGGATCGAAACTCACGGTGATAACGTCGAATTCGTTGCCGACATCGAACTTCATCATGCTTAGCGAATGTTCCAACCCGCTGAGCACTTCCCCGCACAGCATCGGACAGTTGTAGTAGACGAGGTTCAGAATCAGCGGCCTCTTGCCGAAGTAGTCGCCCAGGCGCACTGGGCGGCCAAGGTCATCGGTGAAAGACAGGTCAGCCGGAATTTGCTGGTTGAGGTTCTGCTGAATACCGACGTTCTTTAATCCTGGCGGACGAACGTTCGCCGGCGGGGACATGATGCCGCTCGTCATGCCCTGTCCGAACGCGGACGCGGCCAGGAGCAGCGTCGCAGCCGTGATTCGAATTGTGAAGATACTGCTCACTGCCAACCTCTCGTTTCCACTCCCCTTCCGGGGTCTTGTACTATGCAGCGCTGACGCGCCAGACTCTTACAGCCTTATTATTTGTTGCCGGGAGCGGGCGCCTTCGCCGTCTTGCCCCCCTTGGATTTGTCTACATTGTTCGCGCCAGCGGCTGGGCCTTCGGGCAACACCGGCAATCCGCGTTGCGCCATCAGATCCATGGCGCGATCGATCGGGATGCGGACGACGCCGTTGCTCTGATCCACCCAGTCGTAGCTCTCCAGGACCTCGTTCTGCTTTTTCAACTCCTCGGTATATTGCGTCTGCTCGCTGTATTCGAGCACCGGCTTGGGGAATGTCTTCTGCACCTGGCCCTGGATCTGCGGATACGTCATAGTCTGCGGATCAATGCCGGTCGTGGCCGCCATCGGATTCGCCGGTGGCTGGTGCGTGCGATCGAAGTTGTCGAGATAGCGGTACATCCCCGTCAGGATGAAGTAAATGACCACGCCGAGCACCGCCACTCCACCCATGAAGTAAAAGACGCCTTGCGGGCTGAGGTCCTCGTGCTCAAAACCCGTATCCGCGTTATGCCCGCCGATCTTCTCGTCACTCATGCTCGGGCTCCAACACTTGCTTTGCGTACACATCGTAAGCGGGCAGAAGCGGCATGGAGCTCAGGTTGTGGCAGAAGTAAGCGAGCCACAAGCCGCCCATGCCGAAGGGGATAAGAAGGTCGGCCCAGGACACGTGGAAGGTGGCCGAGAAATTCGGTTCGACCAGCCAGAACAGATCCACGTAGCGCACCACGATCAGCCAGACCGCCAGCCAGACCAGCCGCGTGATGTCGCGCTTCAATGGCCGCGACAGCAGCAGCGAGAACGGCACGAAAAATTGGAAGACCACCAGGAAAAGGCCAACGTATCCCCAGCCGCCGTTTAGTCGCCGGATGTACCAGGTAATCTCTTCGGGCAGGTTGCCGGCCCAGATGATCAGCCACTGCGAGAACGAGAAGTAGGCCCAGACCATCACGAACGTCAGCATGAACTTGCCGTGGTCGTGAACGAAGTCAGGCCGCAGCAGCTGCGACATCGGCTTGTACCTGAAGAGAATTCGCTCGATGACCACCGCGAAGCACAAAGCCGAGATCAGTTCTCCCGCCACAAACAGCAATCCGTAGATGGTCGAAATCCACGTAGGGTCCAGCGACATCACCCAGTCGATCGCAGCAAAGGAAATGGTGAAGGCATACAAGATGATGCCTGGCCCGCTGATCACCTTGAAGCGCGCGCTGTTATCGCGCACGGGCGGGGTGTCCTGTTCCCTCGACCAGCGGGTCAACAGGTACGACAGCAGAGCCCAGATCGCGAAGTAGATGAACGCTCGAAGGATGAACCCGTGCAGATTCAAGTAACCGCTCGTCACGAATTTGTTCTTCGCCAGATGCTCGCGGATGGTTGGATTCGCGATCGACTCGAGCGGCATCGCCCACGGATAGAGTTTCGGAACGCCGAGGAACGCAATGGGAAGGAAGAAAACGAACATCAACGGCACGGTCCGCATGGCTGCGCCCAGGATGCGGCGAATCACCATGCCCCACCCACCGCCGGTCAGATGGCGAACCATCAGGATCACCATGGACCCCAGGCAGATGCCCAGCCAGTCCATGAACGAAACCAGGTAGCCGCGGAAAAAGACCTGGGGATTCGCGAAGCCCAGCCCGATTGCGATCACCGAACACACTGCGCCAATGACGAGCGACCGCCGGCCAATCAGCTTGATGATCGGAGGTGCCGAGAGGTCCAGGTTGGTCATGTGGGTCGTGCTCATTTGGACTCCTCGCGGGCGGACTCCGCGGGCTGCACGCGCGGCAAAGTCGCTCCCGTGCCCGGATCCAGCAACGCAGGTGCCGGCGACGGGACCTGGTGCCCGGCGGCATCGGCCGGCGTCGCGTGCTGGCTCAACTGAAGCGCACGGATGTAGGCCACAATCCGCCATCGATCGTCCGGCGGAATCTGCGACGAGTAGTCGGGCATGATTCCGAAGCCTTCGGTAATCACGCCGTAAAGGTAGCCCACCGGCGCCTTCTCCAGTCGATCCGTATGAAACGATGGCGGCTTGCGAGCAAATCCGCGCGACGGAATATAGCCGTTGCCATCACCCACCCGGGAGTGGCACGGGGCACAGTAGATGTTGAAACGCACCTGGCCGCGCGCCAGGTCGTCGCGCGTCACCGCGAACGGCATGTAGTCCCCGGGATTGTTGCCCAGCTTGCCCGTATAGAAATACTTATCCGCGCGCAGTTCTCCGCGAGCCACGGTCCCTTCCACGGTCGGACGCGCGGAACGGTGATCCGGGAAAAAATCGCTTTTCGACAACGGGTTCTCCCGCGGTTGCACGTGCATATCGATACGACAACCGGCCAGCAGCATGACCAGCGCGAACGGAGCAATCTTCTGAAGGCGCCTCATCAACTCGGCACCTCCGAGATCGAGCGCGGTACCAGGCTTTCCAGAAACTGTTTCGTGCCCCCGGGAGTGTATTTGGGATCGGTCGAAAACACGATCAGGAAGAAACGGTCCTTGGTGGCCATGGCGAAGCGCGGGACGTTGAACACCGGGTGATACGGCATCGGCAGTCCGTTCAATGCCAGCATGCCCAGCACGGCGAAAATACCGCCGAACAGGATGGTCATCTCGAACGTCACAACGATGAAAGCAGGCCAGGAATGATAGGGCTTCCCGCCAATCACGACCGGGTAGCTGTCCACGTTCATCCAGTACTGCATGAAGTATCCACCGAGGCCGCCGAGCAAGCCGCCTATCAGGGTGACCAGGGGCACGCGATTCTTGTGGAACCCAATCGCCTCGGCCAATTCCTCGATCGGGAAGGGGCTGTAGGCATCGATCTTGCGGTAGCCGGCTTCATGCGTCTTGCGAGCCGCCGCCACCAGGTCGCTCGCGGAATCGAATTCCGCCATCATGCCGTAGATGCGGGTGGTTTTCATTCGGGCTTCACCTCCGCCTCCGGCAGCAACGTGCGCATCTCAAAGATGGAGATCATGGGTAGAATGCGAACAAACAGGAACATGGCGGTCAGGAACATGCCGATGGTTCCGATGTAGGTCATCCAGTCCCAGCGCGTCGGGTAGTACATGCCCCAGGACGAGGTCAGGAAGTCGCGGTGCAAGCTCATCACGACGATGACGAACCGCTCCAGCCACATGCCCACCAGAATGACAAGCGAAATGAAGAACAAGGCGACCGGGTTGGTCCTCAGCTTGCGAATCCACAGCACCTGGGGAATAAAGATGTTGCAGAGCAACAGCGACCAGTACAGGAGCGCATAGGGCCCGTGCAGCCGATTCCAGAGCAGGAAGCCATCATAGCGATTGCCGCTGTACCAGCCCATGAAGGCTTCGATCCCGTACCCATAGGCGACGATCCAGCCGGTCGCCAGCATGACCTTTGCGGAGTTCTGCAAATGGCGATCGGTGATGAAGTCTTCCAGTCCATAAATCTTGCGAATCGGGATCGCCAGCATCAGGACCATGGCGAAGCCCGAATATATGGCGCCCGCGACAAAGTAGGGCGGGAAGATGGTCGTATGCCAGCCGGAGATGATGCCGATCGCGAAGTCGAAGCTGACCACGGTATGGACCGAAAGCACCAGCGGCGTCGCCAGGCCGGCCAGCAGGAGATACATCGTCTCGTAGCGGTGCCAGTGCCGCGCCGAACCTCGCCACCCCATGGCCAATATGCCGTAGATCATCTGGGCCCAGCGGTTCTCGGCGCGATCGCGCAGCGTAGCCAGATCAGGGATCAATCCCACAAACCAGAAAAGCAGGGAAATCGTGAAGTAGGTGGAGACCGCAAACACGTCCCAGACCAGCGGGCTCCGGAACTGGGGCCAGTATTGCATCGTGTTTGGATACGGCACCAGCCAGTACGCCAGCCAAGGCCGCCCGGTGTGGACTAATGGGAAAATTCCGGCGGCGGCCACGGCAAACAGCGTCATGGCTTCCGCAAAACGGTTGATCGAGTTCCGCCACGACTGGCGCAGTAAAAGCAGAATGGCGGAGATCAGCGTGCCCGCATGGCCGATGCCAATCCACCACACGAAATTGACGATGGCAAAGCCCCAACCGATGGGGATGTTGATACCCCAGATGCCGACGCCTTTCACAAACAGGTAGCCCAAGGCGAACAGCAGCATCATGGTCATCATGAACCCGATCCCGAAGCCGATGAACCATCCTGTCGACGTCGGCCGGTTCAGCACGATTGAGCTGATCTTGTCGGTCACCGTGCCGAACGTGTACCCAGGCTCGATCACCGGGGCCTTTTGGTTCGCGACTGTGACGTCGTCCATGCGCTCAGCCATGGCTTAACTGCGCTCCGCTTCCAATTCGGGATTAGGGTTGCGAACTTCAGCCAGATAGGTGGTGCGAGGTCGAGTATTCAGATCCGCCAGCAACGCATAGTTGCGATCCTGCGCCTTCAGTTTCGCAACCCGGCTGTTGGGATCGTTGAGGTTTCCAAAGATAATCGCGCCCGCCGGACACGATTGCTGGCAGGCCGTTTGCAGCGAGCCATCGTCCTTGATGCTCTCATCGGCCCGCTCGGTGTCAATGCGATGCTCGGTGATGCGCTGGATGCAATACGTGCACTTTTCCATGACGCCGCGGCTGCGAACCGTGACATCCGGATTGCGCATCATCTTGTACTGCTCGGTTTCCCAGTCCTGGAACAGCAGGAAGTTAAAGCGACGCACCTTGTACGGGCAGTTGTCCGAGCAATAGCGCGTCCCCACGCACCGGTTGTAGACCATGTCGTTCAAGCCTTCGGTGCTGTGTAAAGTCGCGCCCACCGGGCAGACCACTTCGCAGGGAGCGTTCTCGCATTGCATGCAGGGCACTGGCTGAAAATAAGCTTTGGGATGATCGCGATCGCCCTGGTAATAAGCATCGACGCGCAGCCAGTGCATGTGGCGGCCGCGAACTACCTGCTCCTTGCCCACCACCGCAATATTGTTCTCCGCCTGGCAGGCAACGATGCAGTTATTGCAGCCCACGCACGAATTCAAATCGATCGCCATTCCCCAGGAGTATTGCTGCTTGGAGTAGTCGATGTTGGGGTAGAGCGTCAGCTCGCGCGGAACCTGCTCTTCCTGCGCGAACCTGGGTTCCTTGTGATATTCCTCCAGCGTGGTTTCGCGGACCAGAGGACGGCTCGCCCCGTTAGGCGTGTCCATGGTCTGGTAGCCCTGGGTGGAAGCGAGTTTGTAAGTAGCCCCGGACTTTGTCAGCTTCCCGCCGGTAGCAAACCAGGGAGCGGCGGTAGTGCGCAGCGGGTAGGCGTCAAAACCGGCGCCCGTGCCGGCGCGTCCGGCGCGCGTGCGTCCATAGCCAAGATAGACCGTCACAGAATTGTCCGGGTGTCCTGCCTGAACCCAGACCGGCGCTGAAATCTTGCGCCCGTTCAACTCGAGCGTGACCATGTCCTCGGTCTTCAAGCCCTCGCGCTCCGCCATCTTCGGACCAACCAGCACTGCGTTGTCCCAGGTCAGCTTGCTCATGGGCTTGGGCAGTTCCTGCAGCCAGCCGTTATTGGCGAACTGGCCGTCATAGACGGAGGGATCGCGGCGGAAGTTGATTTCGAGAGATTTTTCGTCTCCAGCGGCGGCGGCTGGGATCGAAGTCTTCGCTGAAACGGACTTTGGAGAGTAGGTCGTGCCCTCCACCCATCCGTCATGCAGCGACTTGCGCCAGAAGTCTTCGAAGTCCGCGCCCGCATGCTGTTTCTGCCAGTAGGCGCGCACCAGATCGTACCCCGTGGCATCAGAAACTCCCGACAAGGCTGACACCAACTCCGGCGCGCTCTTCCCCGAATAAAGCGGCGCAATCAATGGCTGCACGATGCTGACCGTGCCGTCGTAAGCTCGCGTGTCGCCCCAGGCCTCTAGCGAGTGCGCCTCATTCACATGCCAGTGGCAATACTCGGCCGTCTCGTTCTGGTAGAGGCCATGATGGATTCGAAGCGAGATGCTTGAACTCTTAAGCGCGTCGCCAAATCCCAGGTCGGCGGGCGCGTCGTACACCGGATTTCCGCCCAGGATGACGAGCAGATCGACTTTGCCCGCGCGCATGTCTGCGACGAGGTCGCGCAGCGATTCAATCTGATTGACTGGGTTGGCATCGACGGGCTCGGTGTAGAAAACCGTCTTGCCGACATTATCGAGTTCCGCATTCAAAGCGTGTGCCAGGGCGTGAACGACTGGAGGCTGATGTTCGCCTGTAATGATAAGGCTCGATCCCTTGTGACTTATTAAGTCTGACCCAAGAGTCTTCAACAAGCCTCTGGCGAATTTCTCGACATCTCCCGCTCGCACCGGTAACCGATGGTCCGCCTTGGCCCCCGTCGACGTCGGCGTACTCTCAATCGCATAAAACCGGCTCATGTTCCCATCAGGATTGCGCCGGCTGGCAAAATCGCGGATGTAGCGCGTGTTCCCGGGATATCCCGCATACAGGAAATCAGCGTCCAGCGAAACGATGACATCCGCCTTCGTGAAGTCGTAGCGCGTCTCGACCGGCTGCCCGAACGCAAGCTTCGCCCCTTCAAGCACATTGTCCCGATTCACCGGCTCATACACGTGCCACTTGGCCTGCGGATAGATCCTCAGAAACGCGCGCAGCTGGTCGGCCAGCGTCGGCGAGGAAATCGTTTGCGTCAGAATTCGGATGCCCGCCCCGGCGAGATTTTTCTGTACCGTCAGCGCGCCTTTGGTCTCGCGCACAAACGCCGACCAGGAATTAACTTCTCCCAGGTGTGTAATGGTCTGGGAACGGTCGGGGTCATACATGCCAAGCAGAGCAGCCTGCGTGAAAACATCGGTCCCGCCCAGGCTCGCCGGATGCTTGTCGTTGCCTTCAATCTTCGTCGGCCGCCCCAGGTGGCTCTCGACCAGCACCGGGCTGCCGTACCCGCTTAAAGTCACCGCCGTCGCGTAAAATCGAGCCCGCCCGGGAATGACGTCTTCGGGCTGCTTGACATAAGGAACGATCGGCTCGAGCGGCAACTTGGTGCACCCGGTCATCCCGGCCATCGCCAGAGAAGCGCCCATCAACTGCAGGAATCCGCGCCGCGACACCGACTCCACCCACTCCGACGCGCCCTTCGGAAATTCCCGGTGCAGCATCTCCTGAAACTCCGGAGTGCCGGCCAGTTCCTCGAGGCTGCGCCAGTATTCAGGCCCGGTCGTCTGCCGGATCTGAGCTTCGACGGCGGCCCGGTCCAGTTTCTTGCTCGGGCAAACATCCTGCCTTGGGCCAGCCGAAAGCTCCGCGCGCTTGGTTTTCTGTGCGTCTTCCATCTTGATTTCCGACGGCCTCAAGCCGCCTGCAAACTCCCCATCGCTATCGATGACACGTGTTGCAATTGGTGATCTCTTTCACGGTGCGCAGCTTGTATTTCCCGACCAACGCGTTGCCCAGCGATTCCTGATCCGTAAAGCTCCGACCGTCGAACTCCACCGGCCGCGCCGATGAAGGCTCCTGGTAGCGCATGTTGAACACCTGATCGCGCGGGCGCAGATATTTCTGCGGCTCGCGGTGGCAACCCAGGCACCATTCCATCTGCAGCGACGCGTACTGGTACATCAGCGGCATCTGGTCTACTGGCCCATGACACGTGTTGCAGCCCACGCCCTTATTGATGTGAATGCTGTGATTGAAATACACGAAGTCAGGCAACTGGTTGACCCGCGTCCACTGCAGCGACTCACCGCTGCGATAACTGGCCCGCACCGGCTCCAGCATCTGCGCATTGGTCCAGATCTGCGAATGACAATTCATGCAGGTCTTGGTGGGCGGGATGCCGGCGAACCCCGAGACTTCCACCGACGTATGGCAGTAACGACAGTCAATACCCAGCCCAGTCACATGATGCTGATGACTGAAGGGCACCGGCTGCGGCTTCACGACACCTGCATACGTGATGTACGGCGAACGCTGGAGCTCGTTCAGGCCCCAGCCCAAGGCGGCGACGACGAATACGGCGCCGTAAATCGTCGCCCGCGAAATTGTGTTCGTGCTGCGATGAAAAATCTGCATCGAAAGATTTAGTCCAGCGAAACAACGCGGCGGATTACTCGCCGGGCCGCTGGCGTCAAGCCTACGTGGTACAGATTGATGTGATGGCGCTCACGGAAACTGGTGATTATAGCAGTTGAGTCGGATTTGTAATCCGACGGAAGCCGTCTACGCGAAAAAATTTTTGGAGACTTGATTGCCGGGCAAAAGCATGTTTCGTTTTTAAACGGCAACGAGAAACGGAGATCGCGCGAAACCTATCTCCGCGCTTCCGGGCGAGGTTCGTCCCTAACGCAGATTCATGACCATGAGTTTGGGTTCGGTCATTTCCTCGATCGCGTACCGCAAGCCTTCGCGGCCGATTCCGGAATCCTTAATGCCCCCATAGGGCATGTGATCGATGCGGAACGTCGGCACATCTCCGGCCAGCAGCCCGCCCACTTCGAGTTCTTCAAACGCCTGGAACATCAGTTTCGCATCGCGCGTAAATATGCCCGCCTGCAGGCCATACGGCGAACTGTTGATCAATCGTATCGCCTCGTCAAATTCGACGTAGGGTTCCACGGTAACCACGGGCGCAAAAATTTCCTGGCAGTTGACCTTCATGTCGGGCCGCGTGCCCGTGAGCACCGTCGGTTCCAGCAAAGAGCCTGTGCGGCCGCCCCCGCACAGCAGGCGCGCGCCACCGCGCACCGCTTCCTGGATCCACTCCGTCGCCCGGATCGCATCGCTTTCTCGAATCAACGGGCCCACATCGGTGGTTTCGTCCAGAGGATCGCCGCAACGCAGTTCCTTCACACCTGCCAGAAACAGGTCGACGAATTTCCCATACGACGACTGCTGCACCAGCACGCGCTGTACCGAAATGCACGTCTGCCCGGCGTAACCGAACGCACCGGCCACACATCTCCCGGCGGCATAGTCGAGGTCGGCGTCGCTGTGAATGATGACGCCCGCATTGCCGCCCAGTTCCAGGATCACTTTCTTCTTGCCGGAATTCTTCTTGATCTGCCAGCCAACCGCGGCGCTGCCCGTAAAGCTGATCAGCTTGATGCGATCGTCGGTGACCAGCGCGCTCGCGTCGTCATTCGAGAGCGGCAGCACGTTGAGCCCGCCATCCGGCCATCCCGCCTGTTGCACCACCTCCGCCATCAGCAGCGACGACATCGGCGTTTGCGGGGCCGGCTTCAATACCATCGGACACCCCGCCGCGATCGCCGGCGCGACTTTGTGCACAACCAGATTCAGCGGGAAATTAAAGGGAGTGATGCCGGCAATCGGCCCCAGCGGAAAGCGCTTCACGATGCCCCAGCGCCCGGCCGTGTACTCCTGCCAGTCGAGCGGAAGGTACTCGCCGTAGATGCGGGTGCTCTCCTCCGCCGCCACTGTGAAAGTGAAGATCGCGCGCTCCACCTCGGTGCGTGCCGCCTTGATGGGCTTGCCTGCCTCCTGGCACAGGGTGCGGGCAAACTCTTCTTTTCTCTTGCCGATTCCCTCGGCCACCTGGCGCAGCACGCGTTGGCGCTCGAAAGCGGGTAAACGTCGGGTGGTGCCGAACGCCTTGACCGCAGCGGCAATGGCCGCTTCGGCATGCGCGCGCCGGCCCTGAAACACGCGTCCCACGACCGCACCGTCGTAAGGAGATTTCACCTCAACGGTGTCGCCATCCTCAATCCACTTGCCATCGACCAGGAATCCGTGGGTCGCAATATCCGCGAGGGTCATCTGTGCCATGAAACGATTGTGGACCTCCACCCCGGGGCGCTGCGATTTCCGATTATAGGCTCACCTCCGCACTCTTGGCTCGGACTTCCGCGATAAAATTCCGACCGATGCCAGACTCGCAGACGGAAACGATAGTTGATCTCGCCGAAGCACTGAGCGCGCGCAGGATTTCGCCGGTCGAACTCACGCGCGCATGCCTGAAGAGAATGGAAGACCTGAATCCGGTGTTGAACGCCTTTATCACCGTAACCGCTGATCAGGCGCTCGCCCAGGCGCGCGCGGCGGAAGAAGAAATCCAGCGTGGAGACTGGCGCGGGCCGCTGCACGGAATTCCGATCGGACTTAAGGATCTGATTGACACGGCCGGAACTCTGACCACCGCAGCCAGCCGCCTGTACAAGACGCGCATTCCGACCGGGAGTGCGGAGGTTGTCCGCAAACTGGAGCACGCGGGCGCCATTTTTCTCGGAAAACAGAACCTGCACGAGTTCGCCTATGGTGGCAGTTCGATGATCAGTGCCTTCGGCGAAGTGCATAACCCATGGAATCCGGACTATATAGCCGGAGGATCTTCGGGCGGCTCGGCGGCGGCCGTCAGCGCGAGACTCGGATATGGCGCCATCGGCACCGATACCGCAGGCTCAATTCGCGAACCGGCGGCACTATGCGGCGTGGTGGGATTGAAGCCGACTTATGGCCGGGTGAGTGCCCGCGGCGTAATCCCCCTGTCAGAATCGCTGGACCACGTTGGGCCGATCGCGACGAATGTCGCCGACGCAGTGCTCATGTTGCGCGCGATCTCAGATGGAGATGGCCTGCCTCCCCGCGACTTTCTGGCAGCCTGGCCGCGATCGAGCATCCGTTTCCGCGTTGGCGTTCCCCGTTCCTTCTTCTATGAAGAACTGCACCCGGAAGTCGCCCATGCGATTGAGAAGTCATTGGCGGCACTTGCAGCCTTCGGCGCCGAGGTCCGTGAAATATCACTCACTCCAGACAATGACCGAACCGTGCAGGCCGCCGAGTCGTACGCGTTTCACGCGGAAATGGTTGCGAAAACTCCCGAACTCTATCAACCGGAAACCCTGCGTCGCATTCGGACGGGAGAAAAGATTTCGCAGGAAGATTACGCGCGCAAGCGCGCTGAACTTGAACAAGAGCGGCAGAAGGTTCGCAGCATTTTCGAGGCAGTGGACGTGATCGTCACGCCCACCACCCCGATCCCCGCTCCGAAAATTGCGGAACTTAAGGAAAATCCCGATCTGCTGCGCCCGCGCGAACTGGTCCTGTTAAGAAATACCCGCCCCTTCAACGTTTGGGGAGTGCCCACGATTTCCATGCCCTGCGGTCTGACCCGCGGCGGCCTTCCGATCGGACTACAAATCGCCGGGCCACCGGGACGCGAGGACATGCTTTTGCGCTTCGCGTACGCCTGCGAAAGCGTATTCGGATGGACAGAAATGAAGCGGGCCACCCCGAGCCTCGACAGCCGAACGCTCTCAAGTTCCCCGTAGGACTTAATTCACCGTGCGCACATCGTCCGGTAGCATCAGCACAAATGTGCAGCCGTCCTGCGCGCACGATAGCGTTCCCCGTCGGAGGATTTTTGCGGGCGTATCGTCGGGAAAATTGATCGTGTACTTCAGATGCTGCAGAGCGCCTTCCAGGGTCCGCAGCTTCTCCTCGCCGCTGATGAACTTCACTTTATCGACCGTCGCACCATTGTTATTTGTGCCGAGCAGCACCCAGAACTCGGCATTACCCGCGGCCGGAGGCTTGTCATTCAGCCTGGTCGTGCGCATCTGCTGCAGTTCGTCGTGATACTGACGCACCACGGGATCGACCTTGTCGTCTCCGCCGAGCAAGCCGCCTAACCGGCCGCGCGTTTCCGGCACGGGGCGCAGCCCACTCAGGGCCAGGGCGTAGGTCCGAATCGCCTTCTCCTTGTCGCCGCGCTTCTCGTAAATCTGGCCCAGGTGATCGCCCACCTCGCCGTGATGGCCAAGACTCCAGGCCGCGGAAACATATTTCTCAGCCTTATCGAGATTCCCTTCGGCGTAATACACCCAGCCGAGCGTATCCCAGTAAGCAATGAGCGATGGCACCAGGGCGAGATCCCGCTGGTTCAATTGATCGAGTGAAAGGTTGCGCAAGCCCGCTGCAGTCGAGGCCACGGCCGATTCGGCGTACTGCTGCGCTTTATCGAGATGCGTATTCTTCAACGACAACTGGTAGGCGATGTTGTTCCACACCAGCGGGGAGGCCGAAATATCGACCGCATGATCAAACGCCGCCAGCGCTTTGTCATCCTGGCCCAGGTTCAAGTAGGCATCGCCCAGGCTGACTTGCAGCCCGGCGTCATCCGGCGTGAGCGAAGCGGCTTTCTCCAGTTCCGGCGCGGCCAGATCATACTTGTGCCACTCGGCGTACATGGCGCCCAGGTTGGCGTGAGCAAACTTGTCGAGAGGATTGTTCTCCAGCTGCTTGTGGAAGGCGTTGGCTGCCTCGTCATACTTCCGATCCTGCCAGTAGGCCCGCCCCAGATTGTTGTAGGCGAATTCGTCGTAGGGATTAATTTCGAGCGCCTTCTGGAACGAAGCCACAGCCTCTGTGCTTTGCCGGATCGAGAGATAGCAAAGCCCAAGGTTGTTCCACGCGTACTTGTTCTTAGGCTCAACCTCGACGGCGCGCTTCAACAGCTGAATCGCCATCGGGAAATTTCCGTTTTGCATGGCGGTGCGCGCACTCTCGTTCAGGTCGTCGGCCTTCATATCGGTCGGCAGCGTTGCCATGCCGGCCCCGCTGTTTTCGACAGCCAGGTGCTGCCCCAGGTCCGACAGCACAGCGCGCCGGAACGAGAGGTAGTCACCCGCGCGGGCGGCGGGCAGCTCGCGTTCCCGCATGATCATCGTGCGCTCGGCCGTAAACACTGAACCCTCGAGCTTGTAACTGGCCGCGTACTGCCCGTAGTCGCGCTTCATGGAAAATGGCAGCGGGGCATGCGCAGTGTATTTGGCCGGAAGCGTCAGCTTTATGCGGTAGGTAAATTCTCCCGGAGGGCCGAACTTGATCGGTTCCGAGTCAGCCGCCGTGTCGTCCTCATCCGCATCGGCCAGGCTGAATTGCGACAAGGGCAGATCGATATCTGATTTCTTCTTCGACCAGTCCAGAAAATTCGCCTTCGAGACCTCGTACGAGAACTGGAAAGGCTCGCGCGTCGCCGCCGGATCGCCCACCTTCAAATTCGTGATGTCGCCGTCCAGTCCGCCCATCGCGTTGATGTTTTCAACCAGGCGCTCCCACTGCGCGCTGGGCACGCGGCGGAAGATGATTCGCATCAGAAGCTCGGTATCGCCGCGAACCACGTAGCTGACCTTCGCGTTCAGCTTGCCCAGTTCGTTGATCGTGCCCTCGATGGTTTGCACCTGCGTGTTCGCCATGGGCGTATCGGCGGGCGTCTCCTCGAGGTGTGCCGGACCCGTGACCGGAATTACGAGGCCCTGCTTCTTGCGGATGTTGAACGACAGCAGCCGGAAGGGTGCGACCTCGGTGGTCGTATCCATCCAGACTTCTTCCTTGCCCAACGGCAATAGGGTGATGACGTGATCGAACTGCGAGGGGGACGGAATGTCGGGATCAAGTTTGCGGCTGGAGTTAATCAGCACCGACGAGGCGTGCATGCCCTCGGCTTCGAGCAAGGCCGCGAGCAGGGTGTGCTTGTCCTTGCAGTCGCCATACTGGTTGTGCAGCACGTCCGAAGCGGCATGCGGTTGATAACGGCCCAGCCCCAGCGACAGGCTCACGTACCGGAAGTTCTTGGCGACATAGTCGTACAGCGCTTCGACCTTCTCGAGATCCGTGTTGGCGCCCTTGGTGAGTTCCTCGGCCTTGGCGCGAATGTCCGCCGTGGGCTGGCGCCGGTCATGATCAAGCCCGGCATACCACTTCCCGACTTCTTCCCAGGTGGCAAACGTAGTCAGCTGCACCGCGGGCACTTCGTCTTCGGGCTTTTTCTTCTTCCTCTTCTTTTTGTCCTTGTCTTTATCTTTGTCTTTGTCGTCGTCCTCGCGCTCCAGATGCGAACTGGTCCAGCGATAGATGCGTCGCCCGTTTTCCTCGGTGACCTTCGGCTCAAAGCCGGGCTTGTTCTTCAGCTTAATGGTGCGGTCCTTGGGGATGTTGACTTCGAGCTGTTCGTCGAGCGTGATGTTGTTCTTGTCGAAGTCGTACTCGGTCCAGAACTGGTTGGGCGCCAGCGGCGTGTGGATCACCGTAGCCACGTCGTACTCCAGCACCTCGCCGGGCCGCAGCCCCGGCACTGTAATGTGCTTCTGCCGGTAGTCGGTGTAGACGGGCGCCTCGCGCGCCACCGGAGCGCTCAAATCCTGCACAGCATCGGCCGGCGCGGTCACCACGGTCCCGTCTTTCTTCAGCACGCGGACGTACGGGATCTCCACGCGCTCATTCGCCGAGCTGTACCCGATGACCACCTGCCCCCACTGCTCGACGCCGGCTTCGCTCTGCACGCGTACCCGCGCGATGGTTTCCTTTCGCCCCGTGCCGTCGCTCTCAAACCGGAAGAGCGTGCGGACCTGCTCAATGACGAAACCTTCCTGGGAATAATCCTTCTTGTCCTTGGCCTGGTCTTTCCTCTGATCGGTTGTTTTAGCGCCTTTGTCGTCGCCTGCTGGCTTAGGGGCCTTGGCTTCCGAAGGCGTCTGCGGAGCAGACGAGCCGGGGATCGTAACGTCCGGTTGCTGGGCGGCTAGGCTGTAAAAAAGGCTCAAAAGAAGGAAGACAAGAACTGCGGAACGGCGCATAGATTAGGTCCTTGGGCGTTTGTACCGTATGCGAGGGAAGGGCGCAAGAGGGACCGGTGCGAAGCCAATGTACCTATGGTAACTCAGAAAACGAGGGCCGCCCAACATGGGACCGAGGTCCGAAACGCCTGCGCGGGAATGCCCTCTCGACCTGAATTGGACGAGAGGGCATCGGCTTGCGCATATCGTTTGTGGGAGTCTGACTACTGCTTGTCGTATACGGCGGTGTATTCGACTTTCTTGCCCGCAGGATCGGTAGCCGTAATCGTCACAGTGCGGCTTTTGCCATCGGCTGATACCACGATTTTGCCATGGGCCGTTACTTTGCCATCTTTCTTATTGGTCAGCTCCAGCGTGTGGTCGTCAACCTTCTTGTAAGAGCGCATATCGGCTGACGGATCACCCACCAACGCGTAGTCCTTGCCATCGAACTTTCCCGTCCACTCGTTATGCGAAGGCTTCCCTTGCGCATCCGTGCCATCGACCGTGACCTTAATGCTGTCGCCGGCAGCTTCGTAGACAACGGTGTTGTTCTTCGGTGCTGTGGCCGGAATTTTCGACTTGCTCTCGCTCAGTTTCCAGGTACCTATGGTCGCATCGCTGGCAAACGCCGCTGCAGCACAACACAAAGCCACAATCAAAACAATCGTTTTCGTCTTCATGTGTCTCGCCTCATTAGCTTTTCGCTGGATTTCAATCGGCGGTCATTCTATGCCGGGGGCGACGCTTGTCAAGGCGCATTCTCTGCTCAATCCCGCAGCGAACTGCACTCATGGCATTGCGCACATCAAACAGCACTGCGAAAATGGGGTTCCTGAAACAAAACCTAATCGAGTCTTTCGCTCATTACCGACGTAACTGCCGGCCGCTGCTTTCGCCCGCACATCGCCATCTACCCGCTTAGAATCAGCATACTGCGCGTCCCGACAACATTCGTCTCCACCGCGGGTTAGTACTCACTAGAGAGATTTCCCGTTCGAGGTAGATATTTTGAGCCCAACTCCCTTTGCATCCGCATGGCCGCGAGCAATTGTCGTAAAGAAGCCAGGGACGAATGGGCAGGAGGAAACATCATGCGCTCTCTACGATTTGTTCGATATTTTTGGCTGGCTCTGTTGCTTCTCATCATTCCCGCTTCCTCGTTCGCGGGAGTGTTCGTCTCGGTGACGATCGCACCGCCCGTGCTGCCCGTATACACGCAGCCGCCTTGCCCGGGCGACGGCTACATCTGGACGCCCGGCTACTGGGCCTACGGGCCGGAAGGTTATTACTGGGTGCCAGGAACCTGGGTCACGCCTCCCACGGTCGGTGTTCTCTGGACGCCGGGATATTGGGGCTGGGGTGACGGAGTGTATGTGTGGCATGCCGGCTATTGGGGACCGCATATTGGTTTCTACGGCGGCGTGAATTACGGCTTCGGCTACTTCGGCAACGGCTATGAAGGCGGGTACTGGAGAGATCGCCACTTCTACTACAACCGCAGCGTGAACAACGTGCACATCACCAACGTTCACATTTACAACAAGACCGTGATCAACAATGTCACCGTGAACCGCGTCAGCTATAGCGGCGGCCGCGGCGGAATCAACGCGCACGCCTCGCGGGAACAGGAAATGGCGGAGCGCGAGCATCATTTTGAAATGACCAACCGGCAGCGTGATCACGAGCATGGAGCGGGCAACAACCGCGCATTCCTCGCTTCTGAGAATCACGGCCGCCCATCGGTTGCGGCTACGGCGCGTCCGGGAGAATTTCACGGACCGCACGTTATGCCAGCGCGCGCGAAAGCAGATCCCTTCGCACGTCCGGCGGTTCGTCCCATCCCGCGTCCGGAAAACTCCGGGCGTAATGTGGATCGCCCAATGACCCGTCCGGATACGCGCGGGAATCGCGGGCCGTCCCCCGACAACTATTCCCGACGCGAGGCTGCCCCGCGCCCAGGAAATAATCGTCCTGACAATTCTGGCCCGCGCGGCAACGACGGACCACATGGCAATGGTGGCCAGCATGGCAGCGGCAGCCAGCATGGCAACGAGGCGCCCCGCGGAAATGGCGGGCCTCATGGCAATGATGGACCGCACGGCAATGGCGGGCAGCACGACCGGGGCCATGACGAGCGGCGCTAATCCACCAGGAAACAATCACGAGCAATAAAAAAGCGGGCCGGCGATAAGCTGGCCCGCTGCCTTCTTAAACGGTTCCGCTTCAGTGAATTGAAAACTCCGCGCTCCTCCGCATAAACACCAATGACTGGTATTCGCGGCATTTCCTCCGCACGAGGCTGTTCTCCGCGATCTCCGTTTTTCTCGGCGCCCTCTGCGATTTAAGGTTTTCACATCTGCCCACAGAAGGCGCGAAAACACTTAGGGGCGTTTCACACATCCAATTCTGCCCGCACCGTTCCGTCTTCAAGATCGTTTTCCAGGCGGAACCCCAACTTCTGGCAGATCGCGCGCATCTCGCGATTCTCAGTCAGAATCGTAGAGACCACGCGCTTCAGCCTCTCGTCGCGCGCGACCGCGATCAGCCGACGATACAGTTCTGTACCCAGGCCCTGCCGCTGGTAGCGATCATCCACCAGAACCGCCAGTTCCGCTTCGTCTCCACCCCCTCGCAGTTTGCTGAGCCGGCCGATGGCGATGATCTCCGGATGCCCGTCGTCTTTTTTCTTACGCTCTGCGACCAGCACGATTTCACGGTCGTAGTCGATGAAGCAGATCCGCGTGAGCCGCTCGTGCGCCGTCCGCTGGCTCAGCTTCAAGGGCTGAAAATAGCGCAGGTAAACCGTGCGCTCCGAGAGCACCTGGTGCAGGCGAACCAGCAGCGGTTCATCCTCGGGCCGTATAGGCCGAATGGTCACCGCATCACCGTTCTTGATATTCCAGGACTGCACATACTTGACTGGATACGGACGAATCGCCGGACGCGGCAACTTTTCATCGGCAACGTCGGCGCCATGTAGCACGACTCGCGCGTCCAGCGCGATCAGTCGCTCCGCAGAAGCCAGCACCGGGTTGATGTCGATTTCGCGAATGCGCGGTTGTTCGACAACCAGGTGACTGAAGCGCACCAAAAACTCCTCCAGCGCCGCCAAATCGACCGCTTTGCGTCCGCGCACACCTTCCAGCGCCGTGAACACGTGGGTCTGCTCCATCATCCGGCGGGCCAGCGTGGTATTCAGCGGCGGGAGCGCCAGGGAGCGATCCTTGAACACTTCCACCAGCTGGCCGCCCGTGCCGAAGAGCAACACCGGCCCAAACTGTGGATCGATGCTGCTGCCGACAATCAACTCGTAACCCTCGAGTTTCATCATCGGCTGCACCGTCACGCCAAGAAAGTGACCCTCACCCGCCTTCTCCCGCACCGCCGTTTGTATCGCGGCAAACGCGTTGCGCACGGCCGCTTCGTCGCGCAAGTTCAGCTGGACTCCTCCAACATCGGTCTTGTGCGTGATCGTTTCCGACAGCAACTTCAACACCACGGGGTAACCGATCGCTCCCGCAATAGCGACGGTTTCATCCTCGGTCGTGGCAACTTCAGTCGGAACGGTCGGCAGTCCGTATGCCGCCAGCAACTGCTTCGATTCGACTTCGGTCAGCAGCGTGCGTCCCGCGCGTTGTGCATTCTCGATGATCTGTTGCGCTCGGCGGCGATCCGGGCCTTCGTCAGTGTCTCCGCGCAACAAAGGCGTCTCGTACAAACCGCGCAGCGCATAGCTGTAGCGCCACATGTAGCAGAACACGCGCGCCGCGGTATCGGGAAACTGGAAGGTCGGTATTCCCGCGTGGTTCAGGATGTCTGTCCCGGCCGCAATCGCGGAACCGCCCATCCAACTCGCCAGCACCGGTTTTCCCGTGGAGTGCGCGTAGGGCTTCAAATGCTCAGCGGTCGCGCTGGGCTCGGCCATTCCCTGTGGACAGGTGATGGCCAGCAGTCCATCGATATTGGGATCATGCGCCGCAATGTCGATCACCTTGGCATAGCGATCGGGCAAGGCATCCCCCAGCACATCAATCGGATTATTGTGGCTCCAGTGCGGCGGGAGCAGTTGATTCAGCGCCTCCATCGATTCGGCCGAAAGCTGCGCCAGTTGCCCGCCGTTGGAAAGCAATCCGTCGGCGGCCAGCACGCCCGGACCACCCGCGTTGGTCACAATGGCCAGCCGAGGTCCCTTCGGGCGAGGCTGCTTGGCCAGCACTTCCGCCATATAAAAGAGGTCGGCGATGGTCTGCACCCGCAGCACACCGCAGCGCCGAAACGCCGCATCCAGCACTTCGTCGCTTCCGGTCAGGGCTCCGGTATGCGACGCCGCCGCTTGAGCAGCGGCCTCGGTGCGCCCTGCCTTGATCACGATGATGGGCTTGTTCAGCGAGACTTCCCGCGCCGCCGATAGGAACGAACGCGCATCGCCCACCGACTCCATGTACATGATGATGCTCTGCGTGCGCGGATCATTTCCCAGATAGTCGATCAGGTCGCCCCAACCCACATCGAGCATCGACCCCACCGACACAAACGAGCTGAATCCCACCATCTCCTTCTGCGCCCAGTCGAGAATCGCCGTGCACAAAGCGCCGCTCTGGCTGATGAATCCCACATTGCCCGCCCGCGCAATGTTTGACGCGAACGTGGCATTCAGTCCGCTGATCGGATTCATGACGCCCAGGCAGTTCGGGCCAATCAATCGCAGCCCCGTTCCCTGAATGCGCTCGAGAATCTGCCGCTCGAGTTCTTTGCCCTTTTCGCCGTGCTCCTTGAAGCCGGCGGAGATGACAATCGCACCGCGCACGCCGGCCTGCACGCAGTCTCCAATGATCGCGGGCACGGTCGCCGCCGGCGTGATCACGACCGCCAGGTCGACGGCCTCGGGCAAATCCGCCACGCTCTTGTATGCCTTGATGCCCAGCACGCTGCTGCGCTTCTCGCTGATGGGATACACCGTTCCACCGAACGGGCTGCTGACCAGGCTCCATAACACCGCGCGGCCCACGCTCCCTGCTCGATCCGAAGCGCCGATCACCGCAACGTTTCGGGGCGCAAAGATCGCATCCAGCGGATGCGGCTCGGATCGCAACACGTCATGCGCGCGATCCTGTGTAGGCTCGGCTTTCGCCGCCTTGCTGACTTTGCCAGCCTTTCCGGGCGTCTTGATCGGACTCATCACTGGGAAGTGTACCGCTTGCCCTCACTTACGTCTGTGACTCAGAAACACCCTGCCGTGGTAACAAGTTACTCATCAAAACACCCGCTGAATCGGAAGTTCATTTTCCACTTGCTTCTGTTCGCGGCTCGGCTAAAATCTCCCGGACCCCGGCATACAACTCCAATTTACCGAACCTCGTAGGAGTGTGTGTCCGGCGGATACAACCTGAACTAAGTTCCACAAGGAGAATTTAGGAATGAAGAAGCTGCTCACGCTGCTGTTCGCGGTTGCCGTTGCCCTCTCCCTGACGACTTCCACCTTCGCGCAGGATATGTCCAAGAAGGACGACACCAAGAAGGAAGAGAAGAAGGAAAAGAAGGCCAAGAAAGAGAAGAAGGAAAAGAAGGACGACAAGATGAAGGATGACAAAATGAAGGACGACAAGATGAAGGACGACAAGAAATAGTTTGCGTCCCGCGTCTTCACCGCGCCCCGGCTGCACTGGCCGGGGCTCTGTTTTTGCGGAAAAATGGACCGCCCATCCCTAGAAACCGCAAGCTTTTGCCGCTCGCCGGTTGGATTCCCTACAATAATTTGACATCTCCCGCGGCCGGAACCGTAGTAAAATCCCGCCTAACAACAACCTGCCCGGTCGCAGGTGTGGGGTAAAGCGATCGCGGTCCATGTCTTGAGCGCGACGCTTCAGCAAGGAGGGTGCATGGAATCACGGGCCCCTGAAAGTATGTCTTCCGCCGTCTCACCATCCACCAGCGCCAAGTCTCACGCCCATGAAGGACGAAATTTCTGGGTGCTGACTGCGTATGGAATCTCGGGACTGGCATTGTTCGGCGTACTCGCCTATTACTTCAGCGACTTCGTCTCTCACTAGCTCTCATTCGCGCAGCGGCTGTGGACCATGCGCGCGCGATTGAGCGTCGTCGTGTCTCTAGCGACTTGGACGCGTCCATAATCCACACTCCGGCGTGCTACAATGACCCGCGTTTTATCTAATGCTTCCGAGTTGTAGTCTGATCGGCGGCTTCCCGCACTCTTGCTTACAACGGACAGATTTGCTTGGCCCAGGAACCCACGAAGACCGCCAGTGTGACCTACGCCGATGCGGGCGTAAACATCGATCGCGCCAACCGCACCAAGCAGCGGATCAAGTATCTCGCCCATAAAACGTTCACCAAGGGAGTGTTGAGCGAGATTGGCGGATTCGGCGGCCTGTTCTCCATCGCCAAGACCTATCTTGACCCCGTGCTGGTCTCCAGCGTCGACGGCGTCGGAACCAAGCTTAAAGTCGCTTTCGAAATGAACGTTCACCACACCGTGGGCGCCGACCTGGTCAACCATTGTGTGAACGACATCGTAGTGCAGGGCGCCGCCCCACTGTTCTTCATGGATTATCTAGCCACCGGCACGCTCGAACCGACCGTCGCCGAAAAGGTAGTGGAGGGCATCGCCGAAGCTTGCAAACACAACGGCTGCGCGCTCATCGGAGGTGAAACCGCCGAAATGCCCGGCTTCTACCCCAATGGCGAGTACGATCTCGCAGGCTTCATCCTCGGCGTGGTAGAAAAAGAAAAGATCATCACCGGCAAAACCGTCGAAGTGGGTGACATCGTGCTCGGCCTCCCCTCGAACGGCCTGCACACCAACGGTTATTCGCTAGCCCGAAAACTCCTGTTCGAAGTCGCAAAGTATTCGCCGGAAACCTACGTCAACGAGATCAAGAACAAAGTCGGCAACGAGCTGATGCGCTCCCATAAGAGCTACTGGCCCGCGCTGAAGAAAATGATCGATGCTGACGTCATCTCCGCGATGGCGCACATCACCGGCGGCGGCATCACCGAAAATCTTCCGCGCGTGCTGCCCCGCGGCATGTCAGCGGTCGTCGAACTGGGCAGCTGGCCCGCCTTGCCCATCTTCGAACATCTGCAAGTGCTGGGCAACGTCCCACAGGACGAAATGCTGCGCACCTTCAACATGGGGTTGGGCATGCTGCTGGTGGTGAATCCAAAAAAATTCAAGAAGGCCCAAACCCTCCTCGAGCGGGCCGGCGAAAAATTCTTCAACGTGGGCAGAATCGTAAAGGGCGAGCGCAAAGTGATGTACTCCTAGACCCATGTTGGGGCGGGCACCCTGCCCGCCAGCCCTGTACGGGATCACCCCGCCCATGAACCAATTTGCCCGAGGTGAAGCTCCGCGGTGGGTGCCCCGTCCAAGCTCCGCTTGGGCGGGGATTTGCTCCGCGCCTCCGTGGTGGATTTTCCTGTCCTGATGAATAATGGAGGCGCCACTGCGGTGGCCTCCATCTATCCATGCACAACCTAGGCATCCTGCTCTCCGGTCGAGGCTCGAACTTCGAAGCCATCGCCAAAAACATTGCTGCAGGAAAAATCCCGGGCGCGCAGATCGCCGTCGTCATTTCAAACAAACCCGAAGCTGGCGGATTGGAAACCGCCAGGCGTCTCGGCCTCACAGCACTCGCCATCCCGTCCAAAGGTGTCGCGCGTGAGGAACACGACCGCAAAGTAGTCGCCGCGCTAAAAGAGCATAAAGTCGAACTGGTCTGCCTCGCCGGATACATGCGCCTGCTCTCCCCCTGGTTCGTGCAGCAGTTTCCGCGGCGCATCCTAAACATTCACCCGAGCCTGTTGCCCGCCTTCCCCGGCCTCGAAGCCCAGGAACAAGCCTTCGCCTACGGCGTAAAGGTTTCCGGCTGCACGGTGCATTTCGTCGACGAAGAATTGGACCACGGCGCGATCATCGTGCAAAAAACCGTACCCGTCTACGACTCCGACGATGAACACACCTTGGCCGCACGCATCCTGGAGCAGGAACACATCGCCTACTCGGAAGCGATCGGGATCGTGCTGGAAGGGAAGTACGAAATTGTGGGCAGGCGACTTGTGAGAACCGTCACCGCCAAGTAGTTCCAGGAACCCGTACATTTCAGATTGTAGATTTCGGATTGTAGATTTCAGATTGTAGATTTCAGATTTCAGATTGCGGAATTTGTGATGCTTCCCTGCGTGAATGCCGAACTCATGAAAGAGCGGACCAAGAGGTTCGCGCTCCACGTGATTCGACTGTGCCGCACGCTCCCGAAGAGCTCTGAATCGACTATCATTAGTCGCCAATTGATGCGATCGGCAACCTCAGTTGGGGCGAACTATCGCGCTGTCTGCCGTGCGCGATCGACACCAGATTTCGTTTCAAAACTAGGGGTCGTCCTGGAGGAGACGGACGAATCGCTGTTCTGGATAGATCTGCTTGCCGATGCAGGGATCACATCCCAGGACAAGGTCGGCATGCTTAGGACTGAAGCGAACGAACTTGTGGCCATCTTCGTCACATCACTCCGCACCGCCAAACATTCGACAAAATCTGAAATCTAAAATCTGCAATCTGAAATTTCTTCGAAATGCGCTGTTCGTTCAGTTCTAAGAATCACCTGCTGACGACTCCCCTTTTGGTTTTTCGTCCAACTCGGACAATAAAGACCTCGCGGTATGGTCCTATAAGCGGACCACGGTGAATGAGGTGTGCTACAACGAGTTCGCCATCGATGTAAACCGCTTTCTCCTTGATTTTCCGCACTGCCTCGCTTGTTGATGCCGTTAAACCTAGTCTGGCGACCAGTTTGTCCACTCTGATGGGATATCCTATGCCCTCCACCACTGGATCGCTCGAACTTTGAACCAGACCACTAACCTCCAAAAGAGAAACGGCCACCTCTTCGATGCCCTCCGGCACCTCATCCTTCTGAAACTGCTTCGCCCAGTCCTCGCCCGCTTTAACTCCCGCCTCGGCCGAATGAAAATCCGCCACAATCGTCCGGGCCAGTTCTTTCTTGAGCGCCATCGGATGCGCCTTGCCCGACGCCGCATCCTGCTTCATCTTCGCGATGTCGGCCGACGAAACGTCGGTCAACAGCTCGTAATACCGCCACATCATCTCGTCCGATACCGACATGATTTTCCCGTACATCTCAAGCGGCGGCTCGTGGATGCCGATCGCGTTGCCCAGCGACTTCGACATCTTGTTCACGCCATCGAGTCCCTCCAGGATCGGCGTGGTCAGCACGATCTGCGACTCCTGCCCATAGGCGCGCTGCAGCTCGCGCCCCACCAGCAAATTAAATTTCTGATCCGTGCCGCCTAACTCGACGTCGGCCTCCAGCGCCACCGAGTCATAGCCTTGCGCCAGCGGATAAATTAGTTCGTGCATCGCGATCGGCTTCTCTTCCTGAAAGCGTTTGTGGAAGTCTTCGCGTTCGAGCATCTGCGAGACTGTGTACTTCGCAGTCAACCGAATGAAGTCTTCCGCGGAAAATTTCGAGAACCAGCGGCTGTTGAAGTCCACCACCGTCTTCACCGGATCGAGAATCTTAAAGACCTGTGCCTTGTAGGTCTCGGCGTTCTGGTCGATCTGCTCGCGAGTCAGCGGCGGCCGCGTCGCGGACCTACCCGTGGGATCGCCAATCATTCCCGTGAAGTCGCCGATCAGGAAAATAACGGTGTGCCCGAGATCCTGAAAGTGTTTCAGTTTGCGCAAAACAACCGTATGACCGAGGTGCAGGTCAGGAGCCGTCGGGTCCATGCCCAGTTTCACCCGCAGCGGTTTGCCGGTGGCACGCGACTTTTCCAGCTTGGCGCGCAAATCAGACTCGCGGATGATCTCCGCTGAGCCCTTCTTGATATACGCAATTTGTTCGTCGATGGGGGCGAAGTTGGGCATGCCGTTCGATTATAACGATCAGCTGTCAGCCATCAGCTATCAGTCGTCAACGCTCTGTTCTGACGCGCAGTCTGCGGTCCGTACCGGACCTGCAAAATCCTTCAGAGGTAACGCTTCCTCTGTGCCTCTGTGGTGAATTTCTGTTACGCTCTGCCCCGAAAATGCGTGCCGCCGCCATCCTCGGACTGGGAACCTCGACGCGCCACCTGGTGCCCTTTCAGCAGGACTCGCGCATCGAATGGATGATGGGTCTCCCGTCCGAATCCGAGAGTCTGGATGCCATTCTCGTTTTCGGAGGCGACGGCACCGTGCACCGCCACCTCGGGGCCTTGGTGAAACTGGGTCGCCCCGTATTGGTTGTGCCGGTTGGCAGCGGCAACGACTTCGCCCGTGCTCTCGGACTGCTGCGCGGAACAGCATCCCAGGCGGCGTGGCGAAAATTCGTCATGAACCAGCAAAATGTTCGCGAGGTCGACCTGGGCTTGATCACGCCAGTCGTACGATCTGCGGACTCGAGACCCGACGGCCCAGTACATCCATCCCTCCGGGCAAGCTCCGCCCCCAAACCAACTTACTTCTCCTGCGCGGCCGGTGTAGGCCTCGACGGGGAAATCGCGCGCCGCGCCAACGAACTTCCCCGCTGGCTGCGCGCGCACGGCGGCTACGCGTTCAGCCTGCCTCCCGCGCTCTTAAGCTTCCGGCCATTCAACTTAAAGCTCAGCGTTCAACAGGGAGAACCTCCTGAGTTTTCCCCGCGCAGCCAGCAGCCTGTCGTAGCCGCTGTTTTTGCAAACACGCCCTTCTACGGAGGCGGCATGCGGGTCGCGCCCCGCGCTCAACTGGACGACGGCCAGCTCGATGTGTGCGTGATCCGCGACATCTCGAAACTCAAACTGCTCACCGTCTTTCCTTCGGTCTATTTCGGCCGCCATCTCGGCATCCGCGAAGTCGACTACTTCCCCGCCGCCCGCATTCGCGTGGACACTGATCACCCCCTCGATGTCTACGCCGACGGAGAGCACGTCGGCCGCACTCCCGTTGAAATTGCTGTCGCTCCGAAAGCCTTGCGAGTAATCATCCCGTGACTAGCCGTGAGCAACCAGCGATGCGTTGGGAAGTCCGGGTGCCCGGGCGCCCTCCCAACCCACGGGATGTTCGCCGATTCCGATAAATCATTTCACCCGCAGGCGATCAATGCGCTCCGTGTAAACGCTTTCGCTTGCAATGTGTTTACATCCGCTTTCAAAGTCTGTGATATTGTCCGCCCGAGATGGTGATCCTCGCAGCATTGTGGGCAATTGTATTTACAGCGGTTGTGGTCCTGGTCAGGGCAGTTCTCCACCCGCCGAAGTGAGACGCAGTGTCTCGCAATATCTCTTCCCCAGCCTCTCTCATTCAAGTTCGGGTACATAGCACGGGTATTCCCGCTGAGCGAACTTAGGCAGGGTTGGGTCGAGTTCCAACGTCTGCACAGGATTGGCCGAGGCTGTCACCGCCAGCAGTCGCCCATGCGGCGCGTAGGCGAAGCCGCCTCCACCAAAAAGCGTACCGCCCCGGGATCGGCCGACCCGGTTCGAACTGACCACGTAAGCGCCTGAAACCAGCGATGCCATCGCCCCCGCGATTTTCCAGGAATCGATGTCGGTCCCAGACGCGCGGGGTATGACCAGGAGCGATGCTCCTTGCCTGCCGTAAGCCCGTGCGCGTTCGTTGAACATGGCTTCCGTGCACAAAAGCACGCCGACTTTTATTCCCAGAACTTCCGCAACCTCAAAGCCTGAATCATCTCCACGGTACCATTCGCTTTCAAACCATCCCGGCTCGTTCGGAAAATACTGCTTTCGGTGCAGCGGGCGAACCGCTCCGCTCTGCAGCACGAATGCCTCATTCGCGAGCCGTTTTCCGTTCCACACCGCCCGCGACGAGATGACGGCGGGAAGCTTAAGCTCGATCAGTCCTGCAAGCCCCGTCTCATGCGCGCGGATGTTTCGCTGCGCCTCGTCCTGTACGAAGACGGCGCCCTCGGCGATCCAAGGGCCGAACGGCAGCTCATTCGTGACCAGGATGTCGGGACGCGCGGCGCCGACGAAGCTTCTTACATCGCTCCACTGGGCATCATCGGTCCGCAGTGATTCGGGCCATTCTACAAATGCAATGCGCAACATTTTTACACCGATCCTGATGCGGCTCTTCGGATTTCAAATATTACGCCGAGTGGGTCAGCCACTGGTGGGAGGCTGAATTTTCGGCAAACCAACAACCTGGGTATAGGAAATTTGGATAAACAGGTGTAGTATCGGCGCTCTCACGGAGTGTTTTATGGGGCGTTTCCTCTGTTTCTCCCTGCTCTTCGTTTCCCTCCACTCCATTCCCGCATTGGCAGACGGTATTACTCTCTTTCCGAATAACGGTAGTGGCGACAATTTCGCCTACGTCTCACAAATGAATGGTCATCCGCTGTTCGTATCGGGCGGGACCGATCCTTACTTCTTCTACGGTGGTGGCTACCCGGCAGGAGCTAGGGTGGGCGGTGAGGGTGCCCTGTTCCTGTATAGCACCGTGATATGGATTGGTGGCAACCCGCTTGAATTCTTCTTCGATTCCGCCACCATCTTTATGACACCTATTACCCTGCCCACCAATGGCAAAGACTTCATTGTTCCCGTCGGTGTCGGCTTCAGTGCGAGCGGATTCAACTTCGATACCGAACAACGAATCAACATCGGTGGCAGCGACAGCGGATGGGTTGGGTTTCAGTTTTCGAATGGATTCTATTACCCAAGCGACTTCGTCCAAGGCCCGCCACCGGTGATGGTTCCTGAGCCTGCCACTTTGGGGTTCATCGGGACGGGACTGACGGGCATGGCTGCCCTCGCCAGGAAAAAACGACGGCCGGATGGCACTACGCTCCCATAGTCTCGCCGATAGCAAGCCACGGCCAACTCCCGGCTTGTTGATGTTCCGTTGACCAGCGACCTTACGGCGTCACGGTCATAGCCGCAGTCGTCGTCGCAGATACATGGTCGAACGTGGAAAACTGCGTGGCGATGAACTGCACGTGGTACACCCCCTCGCTCGGAGGAGCGTAGTAGGTCGCCGGACTGGGAAACTTGTTGGGATCGTACACCACGTATCCCATCGGACAGTTCGTGAAATTCGCCTCTGAAGTCGATCCCACGATGAACCCGCAATGTTCGTTGGGAACCGCAGATGACTCCTGCATCTGCCACTGTGGGAGCGGAGTCTGTGTAAATCCTGTGCCGTTGCCTGTCAGCGCAATGCTTGAATTCGCCACAACCTTTGCATTGGAAGGAGTGATCGTTGCCACTAGCGATCTCGAGCCCGGTAGACCGCTTCCGCAACCCGCCAGCAGCCCCATGAGGGCCAGCGCTGAAGTGATGTAGATGGAGGATTTGCCAGAACGGAGCCACATAAAGTACCTCCGGCCTATAACTTCTCCCCTCACCCACCTGTACCAAAATCATACTCAGGCGTAAAACCCGGGTCCAGTTGGCGTAGCCGCGATTCGCAGTTTAGGTTCAACTGCGAATTCCATTTTGGCCCAAACTGTAACGTCCCGTTCGTCCGCGGTTTTCCGATGCTTGATATGAAGTCTCCGAACAGGTTCGGAGTTGGGCCTTACCGGTGTGCTGCAGCTCTGCCGTTGAGTCTTTACGACTGGAGCCCGTCCCACGACCAGCGCGGGATGCTGAGGCCGTTCGGCACATCATCGGCGGACCGATGGTAGCGGGACATCGTTGTCGTGGTCGCCCAAGCGAAGTAGTCGTGCAGCACTTGTCGCAGCGGATCGTCGGCGAATCCGACCTCGGCAAGAGCCTGGTCGAAGCAGTCGATGGCACGCCGATCCATCTCGTCGTGCTCTCCGTTGCCGCTGTGCATCTTGACGACGAAACTCTCGTCGCCATAGGACTCGGAATATGCGCTCGGGCCACCGAGTGCCTCGGCCCAGTAAGCGGCGAGTCGCTCAACATGCTGGGGATGAAAGCCGTGGCTGAACGCATGGCTGACCACCTCGTCTCCCCTCACCCGACGGTGCCAGGCAGCAGCCAGACGTCGCAACCCATCGATGCCACCCGCCGCCTCGAAGACCGTTTGCATAGTCTCCATCATGACCATCGTCCCGAGTCTTTGCAAGACGGAGATCTGCGGGCGGGTAGGGTTTACGACGCCGCTACTGTCTTGCCATTCCCACCGTCTGCCTCAATCGCGGCAATCAGACTCCGTGTGACCGGTGTCGGCATTCCGTGCCTCTCGCCACCGCGCACGACCGGTCCCCCGATCGCCTCGAGTTCCGGAGGATTCCCGCGCTCCACATCTTTCTGCATGGAGCTCTTCATATCCTTGGGCACATTGAAGAACGCTGCCCACACTTTGTCGACGTGAACCTCGGCTCCCTCGGCCACCGCCACCGAACAGAACTCCCGCACGCAGGCCTCGAGTTTCCTATGCCACTCGTCGTTCGCGAGCACTCCGCCGATCGGGACCTGGAACGCCGAAGTGGCCAGGGCAAACGGGCCCAGGAAGACCAGCTTGTTCCACAGCAAGGTCTTTTCGTCTTCGACGAACCGTCCAGAGAGTTTCATGGCCAGCAACTTCTCGAAGGTGGCGCCCAGAATGGCGCGGCCGCTGCCGGCCACGTTGAGCATCAGAAACGGGGATGGATGCACGTAGTGGCCGGGTTTAATTCGCTCCATCTCTCCCGCGATCGTTCCCGCAACCACGCGGTCGCGCGCGAAGATCTCGCGCAGACGGGCCACGTGGTCAATCCCGTTCAGCAAGGGTACGATAATTTTCGCCGCGGCAGGATCCGGCACGGATCGCAGCGCCTCTTCCAACTGCGTGGCCTTGACGGTGATCCAGAGAACGTCGGCCGGTGGAACCTGGGCTGCCTTTTCCACGGGAGCCGTGAAATTTCCCAGCAGCGGGCTGTCCAGCTGTACCTGGGGCGGAAATCGTTCGAGCGCGCCGGCGCGCACGACCATCGTGACCTTCTCTCCAATGTGTGCCAGGCAGGCGCCCAGCACACCGCCAACTCCACCCGCACCAAGAATCACGTGACCCATACTGGCATTATGCACCGGCAAGCGGACTCCTGTGGAGGCGCGCCCGGAGTGCTAAACTACCCCAGCCGCTCGTCGGAAAAACTGTGACCGAAGAAACCTGTTCACAAGAAATTTATGACTGAAGAAAAGCGTTCGCGGACATTTCTCTGGATCGTCATCGGGGGCGGGGCCTTTTTCCTGTTTGTGCTGGCGGTTTTCGCCCTGGTCTACGTGACGCTGCATGCCGGCAAGGACGCTTCCCTTGGCTTCGGCGACAAGATCGCCGTAGTCGATCTCGAGGGCGTGATTCTCTCGCCCAACCCGGTGGTGCAGCAGCTCAAAAAATTTGCCGATGACGATTCCATCAAGGCCATCATTCTGCATGTCAACTCGCCGGGCGGCGGCGTGGCTGCGTCGGAAGAAATTTACCGCGAAGTAAAACGCATTCGCGACGAGAAGAAGAAGCACATCGTCGCCTCGATTGAAACCGTGGGCGCGAGCGGCGCGTACTACGTCTCGTCTGCGACCAACAAGATTTATGCCGACAACGGCAGCATCGTCGGCTCCATCGGCGTGATCGCGCAGTGGGTCAACTACGCCGAACTGTTGCAGTGGGCCAAACTCAAGGACATCACCATGAAAGCCGGTGAATTCAAGGACACTGGCTCGCCCACCCGCGACATGACGCCCGCCGAGCGCGAGTATCTGCAGGGCATGATCGACAACATGCACGGGCAGTTCATCCAGGCAGTCGCCGACGGGCGCAAGCTGAAGTTCGAAGACGTGAAGTCGATTGCCAACGGAAAAGTGTGGACTGGCCAGCAGGCGCTCCCCATGAAGCTGGTCGATCAGCTCGCCGATTTTCAGTCCGCCGTCGACGACACCGCCAAATCCGTCGGAATCAAGGGTGAGCCGGTCCTGGTCCGGCCCGAAAAGGACAGGAAGACACTCAGCGACCTGCTGTTTGGGGATGTTTCGGAGTGGATTCCCACGCGAGAAAAGCTTATGGATCAGCACGTTGGGTTTTATTACATGTGGAAGTAGGAAAGACGGGCTCTAGGCTTTAGGCTCCAGGCTTTAGCTAAGCCAAGGAAGTCGCGGAAGTAAGCCATAGAGAGAACCTGCGGTGAGTGTTGTTGCCAGAGCCCGGACCTGGACGCCCAGAGCCTGCTTTTGGGAGCCTGATCCACGACTTGCACGAAGTACCTGAAATTTGAGAGAGTTATGAAGGCCCCGGCAGAGGGCCAGGCCGCTTGGCCGGGCGGTGCCACGTCAAAATTCATCACGGAGCCTAGAGGCGTATGACAAAAGCGGATCTGATTGATGAGGTCTCGCGTCTGGCGGAACTCACGCGGAAAGACAGCGAAGTGATTGTAGAGACGATCTTTGACAGCATCGTGCGCTCGCTGCGCGTGGGCGACAAGATCGAGATCCGCGGCTTCGGCAGCTTTCGCACCCGGCAACGCAAGCCGCGCGTTGGACGCAATCCCAAAACCGGGGACCGCGTGGAAGTTCCCGCGAAAAAGATTCCTTTCTTCAAGCCCAGCAAAGAGTTGAAGGATTTGGTGAATCACGGAGACGGCGCCCACGCAGCCGCCGCGGCCCCTCCCGCACCACCCGCTACCCCTCAGTAAGGGTTGGCGACCACTTATCAGGCGCGCTTCGGGCGCGCCCTTTTCTTTTCTTGCAGACTCTGTGGCGGGGATTCATGGGCAAGGCCTATTTCACTCCAGAACTGTTTCTATTTCTGAAGCAGATCAAGCGCAATAACCGGCGGCCGTGGTTTCTGAAGAATCGCGAGCGCTATGAGGAAGTTGCGCGCCAACCCGGCTTGCGCTTCGTGGTCGATTTCGGATTCCGCCTGAAAGAAATCAGCCCGTGGATCGTGGTTGACTCGAAGCCACATCACGGATCGCTGCAGCGGATCTATCGGGATGTCCGCTTCTCGCCTGACAAGCGTCCTTACAAAACCTGGCTGGGCATGACTTTTCCGCATGCCAACCGCAGCGACGAAGTGCGCGCGGTCGGCTACTACCTGCAGTTCGAGGTGGATGGAAACTACTTATACGGCGGCACGTGGCAACCGGACCGCCGCTCGCTCGCCAAGATTCGCGACGCGATTGCGTGGAAGCCTGAAGAGTGGAAGAAGGCGAAGCGCGGCTGGACACTGGAAGGAGACAGCCTGACACGCGCGCCGCGCGGCTATGCCGAGACCCATCCGCTGATCGAAGATCTGAAGCGCCAGGACTTCGTGGTGAGCGTGAAATTCACGAACACGCAGGTATGCAGCCCACGGTTTCTAACGGAAGTCACCTCCGCCGCAAAGAAGATGGCGCCGCTGCTCAGCTTTTTGGCGAGAGCGCAGGGGCTGCAGTTTTAAGGGACGTCGTCGGTTCGGCAACGGACTTTATGTTATACACGTCTCGACAGCCTCCGCCTGTATTAACTTAATGATAATATTTGCGATGCAGAGCCCCAGACTGCGCCGCTGAGCCTCCGGGTGACCCTGAGCACCATCCGGGCCTCAGATCGCGCTCATGCAGATTGCAACCGCTAATAACTGGCACTCTACGAGACTGTCTCGGCCGTCTTTGGATCTAAAAACAAGGGTCCACCAGTTTTCAATAACTTAGCTCATAGTGATACATGGCATAGGATAGCTTCAACCGTAGAGGTCGGGAGGGGTACATTTCAGATTGCAGATTGCAGATTTCAGATTGACCAGATTGCAGACCTCGAGAGCTTCGGTCTTGAGCTATGATCTGCCCCTCACAGCTTCTTCCTACTTCAAATACAACTCCGCCGTTTGCAATGCCAGATCGATTGCGCTCAAGTCAGCGCGGTTGCAGAGAACGATCACCGTCAGGTGATCCTTCGGAAAGCGCTGGATCGACGTGCGGAAGCCGATGGTTTCTCCGTAGTGCCACATGCGCTCGTGACCATGGTAGGGATCGAGAAACCATCCGAAGCCGTAGCTGACGGAATGTCCGTTCTCTTCCGCGGGAGCGGCGGTCGGGTGCACGGGCGTGAGCGCGGGCTGCATTTCTTTCTCGCTTAGCAGCGTGTGCTCTCGCAGAGCCGCGTCCCAGCGGGCCAGATCCGTTAGCGATGTGTACACGCCGCCATCGCCCAAGGTGGCCGAAGTCGAACTCTGATCGGTTTCGCGGAAAGTGTTGCCTTGCGGCGTGTGGCCATAGGCGCGGTTCGCCACCTCGCTCTTGCCCTTTTCGTAGGCGAGGGAGTGCGTCATCTTCAGCGGGACAAAGATGCGCTCGTGCAGAAACTCCGCGAAGCTCTTGCCCGACGCCTTCTCGACGACCATGGCCAGAACGCAGTATCCGGAATTGCTGTACTCCCACTTCGAGCCGGGCTGGAACTTGGTGGCGCTTGCTTTTTCCATCAGCGCGAGAACGCCCGCATCGTGAATCGGTGGAATCTGGTGGTCGGGCGTGTTGCCGTACTGCTTCGCCATCAGGTCTTCGTAGTCGAGCAGGCCCGAGGTGTGGTTCAGGATCTCGCGCAGCGTGATGGTTTTTCCGTAGGCGGGAAATTCCGGGAAGATTTCGGTCAGCGTCTGGTCATAGCGCAACTTGCCCTCGTGCACCAGCAGCATGATCGCCATCGCGGTGAACTGCTTGCTGAGCGAGGCTAGGCGGAAGTTGGTGTGCTCGTCGATCTGGTGGCGCGTGCGGAGATCGGTTACCCCGAAACCGCGCTGGTAGACGGCATTGCCATCTTTCAGGACAACAACCGCCGCGCCTGGGCCCGACGGGGTCAGGGAGGCAAACAACTCGGTCACCCGCGAGGCTGGATCGCGATCGGCCGCGAACATCAAGAACGACGAGAACATCGCTACGAAAACAGCAGTACGACAAGCGATGCGATTCATCGTGCGCCTCTCTGCGCACCGTCAGGGCGGATTCCAGCCACTCCCATCATCCGTCCGGCAATGCCCTTTTCGGCCCGGTGGGAGAATAGCAAGTCCGTATTGCAGGCGGTACAGAGTTGCACGGTCTGGATGCGTTTGGCGGAGACACCCGCGTCGATCAGTTGCCGGCGATTGGCTTCCACCAGGTCGAGGAAGATGTTCACGGGGAGCGTGCTATGGCCCGGCGCGCGTGCCGTCAGAAACAGCATGGGATATTTCTCGCGCACGGGATCGGACTCCTTGATCTCGTGAAACAACTTGTCCGCGTAGGCGAACTGGGAATGAAATTTGTCGCGGACTTCTTCGCCCACCGTGTAGCAGCAATTGCGGACGCCCGGACCGATGGCGGCTTCCAGAACGCCCGGGCGGCTTCCGAAATGAAGCCGCATCGCGCCCACACCTTTTTCGACGATGCGCTTCAGCGTGCCGCGCCAGCCTGCGTGAAAGACTCCGACTGCGCGGTTTTTCGGATCGACCAGGACGACCGGAAGACAATCCGCGGTCTGCACGGCCAGGATCAATCCTGGAACGTTGGTGATCATGCCATCGCCAACGAGCGGCTCGTCGGGCGGCTTCGAGATGGCGTGAATCACATCAGAGTGAACCTGCCGCATGGTCACAAGCGTCCACGGGCGGCGGCCATTGGCTCCAAGATTTGCCAGAAATGCTGCGCGGTTGCGCTCGACTGCGGCCTTTGAATCGGTCTTGGTGAAGCCGAGGTTGAGGGCGTGGCCGCCGTAGGCGCGTGAGTAGCCGCCCCGACGAGTGGTGAATCCGTGGATCAGCCACGGAATCTTTCCGAGGCGCTCGGTTGCGAGGATCTGGAGTTTGGAAATGGCGGGGACCCGGCTCGGCACAGATTCATATTAGCGGAAAGATCCCTGGGACAAGAAAGCGTGGACGCAGTAATCACTCGCAATCTCTAGCCCTACCCTCGGGTATCCGCATTTGTGCAAACTATTGCGCTTTCAACCCGCACCGCTCCCGCAACAGTCTGGATAGCCCACGCCTTTTTGGCATGCTGGTTGCCAACACTAAGGGGAGCCTGAGTGCGCGGGCCCCTGGTGACGGCTTGGGCCGTACCGCTCTGTGCGTAGATGCCTGCGCCCGTTGCGACTCGGAGGTTCAGGAGAATTGGAGATTCTGGCCATGAAAACCACCGGCTTGCTGTGCATCCTCTTCTTTGCTTCGCTGACTTGGGGGCAATCGCCTGCCCCGTCCCTAGTCAACGGTCAGCCCCAGCCCCTTCGCCTGGCCACCAATCCCCAGCATGCGGGTGCGGCTCCTTTGGCTGAACAAAAGAGCCTGCTCGGCTCCAGCGCCTACATTTCCGCGAAGGGCGAGCGGCCGCTCTGGGAAGTTGCGCCACCGCCCCGTCCCATCACTCCCCTCGCCGATACCGCCCGCGCCCTGCGGAAGGAACATGAAGCAGCAAAGAAGGCCATCTTCATCCGCGAAAACTGACGGGGCACGGTCATAAAGTCTTTGATGGTCGGAACAGGACCTTTGGGCTCCCGCGAAATTCTCGCCACCGCAATCGACAAGCACAAGTGGTTGCGGGCCTGTTTGCTAACATCGCGATTTCACTTAGAATCAGGAACTATGAGTGTAAGCGCCCATCTGATTGCGACAGTTGAGGCAGCGTCAGCACGATGCGGTAGGCCGTTTCAATAGCCATGAACGCATGAAGATGGCGAGAAACAGAAGACCACCGACGAGGAGCAGTGCAAAAGCATTGATACCGAGAAACGCCAGTGCCGGTTGTAATTGGTCGGGCTTTGCTCAGTTCTCATGCCTATGTAGTGCAGTTGTCCCAATCCGAAAACAGCCGAAAGTGTGATCAGTAGATGAAGTAGCGACAAGCCCAGCGAGACGCTCAGATTCAGAAATTTCGCACTCACGTAGTACAGCATTGCGTAAAGCAAGCAAACCAGCACTCCGACTCCTAACCAACTTAAATCCACGTAATGGCTGCCTGCCATGAAACCGATTATGGGAGGGAGTGGCCGCGCTGCGAACACACGTGCAACCGCAAACAAAATTCCTGCGATCAGGAACGGCATTGAGGGTAGTGATTGCTGCCGAAGAGAGCCATTCATGCGACCGGGAATGTTACACCGTCATCCCAACTGTTGCAAAAATCGCGATTCCACTCAAAACCCCAAGCCGGGGTCAATGAGAGTGATCGCTGTTACAACTGATACGAAGCAGACGTTTTCCGCAGCTGTTCAAGGCGAGACTTTCCCGAAAATCACAAGTCCTTTTCGGAGAACTGCTCAGTATTTCCAGCTGGTCACATCCGCTCCCTTGGGGGCTGTTTTCTCCATGTGCTCGACCATCTCTGGGAGAAAGCGTTGTGGAATCGTCGAGCCTGCGGGGCCCGACGAATCGCCGGCGCCTGAATAACAGTGCGGCTGGCGCACTCCGAAATCGAACGTGCCGTGATAGTAGGGATCGGTCGTGGTCTCCAGAAAATCGTGCAGCAGATGGACGGCACGGTCGAGATACCAGGTGTCGGACTCACCCACAAAAAAGTGCAGCTTGCCGGCAAGTTTGGGGCCGAGCGTTTTCCAGTCACGCTGCATGATCGCGCTCAGGTCGTAATGTTCTTTCCAGTACTTGGCAACGTCGTGATCGATTTCGCCGGTGAGTTTGTTGAAGATTGGCTTGGGATAGCCGTCGCCGCCGATCGGGCTGAAGGTCGCTTGCCAGATGTCGAACTGCTCGCCCGAGCGGCCATGGGTGCCGGCCACGAGTTCGTAGTGATTGGCCTGCTCCATGGTGGCGAGCACCAGGCCGTCGGCCTGGCGTTTTTCGGGCCTCGGGACACGGCCGAAGTGCCCTTCGATGAAGTACGCGTTTTTGTCCTCGTACAAGTTCGTGGTGACGTAGGCGCGGAAGTCAACGACGTCAGGACACGACACCCATGCGCCGTTGTACATATCGGGATAAAACACCTGCGATGCAAGCGCTTCCCATCCTCCGGTCGATCCGCCATAGACGGTGCGCGCCCAGCCTTCGCCGATCGCGCGGAATTGCTTCTCGATGTACGGAATCAGTTCCTTGTTGATGGCGTCGCCGTAAGGACCCTGGCTCTCGGAGTTCACGGCGTAGGAATCGTCGAAGTAGGGCGTGGGGTGCTGGATCGTCAGCATGATGACGCGCGGCAGCCGGCCGGAGGTCCAGTCCTGATAGAACTTGTAACCGTAGCGGGCGTTCTCGAGCGCGGCGCCCTTCAGTCCGGGCGGCGGCGGCTCGGTGCGAAACGAGTTGGGCAAAAATAAATCGCGGTGAAAGTGATCCTGCTCGACGATCAGCGGGTAATGCGCGTCGGGATGCTCGTCGTAGCCATCAGGCAGCAGAATGATCGCGCCGAGATAAGTCGGGCGTCCCCAGAATTTCGTGAGCACATCGCTCTGGAAATGAATGCGCTTCACCCACTTGTTCTCGGAAACCGGCTGGCCGAGACCGCGGCCCCAGTCGAGCACGCTGTCGACTTCGGCGAGCTGTTTCTCGATGGGCGGAATCTTCTCCGCAAGTGAAATGCGAATGACCTGGTCGGACTTCGGGTCGAGATGCATCTTCACCGGCTTGCTGTAGAGATTGCCGGGCTTGGTCTGCCAATGCGACCCCTCGCCCTTGTCGGGCGGCAGCTTTCACGGTTTGGCCGCTGGAGAGGTGGAAGGTTTCGTAAACGTTGAGGAGGCCCTGCACATAGTAGTCGCCGGGCGGCAGGTTGGCGAGGCTGCGCGTGGGATAGCCGAAGGTCTTGGCGTCGACCGTGGCAGCAGTGCCGGGCGCGAGGCCGTCCACGTCGAGCCCGAACGCCTGCTGCGATTCGGCAAAGTCTTCGGCAATCTGGAAACGCGGCTCGTCGTGGTTATTCGTGGAGATCAGCACCAAGACATGGCCGTCGAGGGGCGTCGCGCTGGCCGACTTGGGGAAAGAGACTTCGAAGCGCAAGCCACCAGGTTGAGCGAACACGGTGGATGCAGCCGCCACCACCAACGGCAACGTGTACCGGCACAGGGATCGAGTAAACAAGCAGAGCCTCCCGCGGAACGATGTTGATAACAGGCGGAGGCCAAAAGGGTCAAGCGCATCCCGCGGACGGGCTGGCGTTACCTCCTTGAAGGCACACCGCTCCCAGAGACAAAAGCTTTTAACGCAGAGGTCGCGGAGAACTGCCGCCGGGAAAGGCGACAGAATTTTTTGATGGAGACCTCCTGCCGTCGTGGAGTTCCTCGCTTGTGCGAGATTTGCAGCGCCTGTTGTGGTCCGCTATAGTTTGAATGACTATGTACAGCAATTTTGAAGCGACCAACCGCTGGACGAAGAAGAAAGTGCATTGCATTTACCAGGCGCTGATCGTCGCCATCGCTACGCGGCACGCGGACGCCATCGACATCAAATTCCTGGTGGACGGCCGAACTGTGTGGGTTGCTCTGCCGCATCCGGCGTGGGTGGAATACAAGAACCGCACCGGCCAGTTGATCACCGATCCGCTCGCTATCGAGATTGCCGGACACTACCTGAAGACTGCGCTCGAATCCGGAGAAGGTGTTGGCCGCGAGATGTACTCGCTGACCGTCGATGAGACTCTGCGTCATCTCGATGCCATCGTCGCTCCGGTGGAAGCGGCCACGGCCACTACTCGTTAACTCCCAACTGCGCAAGAAACCGACCGTCCGGAAGCGCTCGCGAAGTGAGTGCATGGTAATGAGTTGTGCGATTCGCAGTCGGATTTCTCACGACATTGGAACAGCGTTCAGTGAGCTAGCCCGGTCAGCGCGGGCATTTTGACTTGGAATCCCTCCGCTCCATGAGGGAGAATATAAAGTTTACCGAATCAAGGATTCACCTGGCACTCGTCAATTCATAATCCGGCCAGGCGTTTCAGGCCGCTTGCCGTTTATTTATCCGCTGCCAGCGCGGCGCGTTCGAAAGCCCGTCCATTTCGCGGAGACGCTCTTATGTCCAGTCTTACCATTGATGTTGAAACATCCCGCAGCGAAAACAAGCACAAACGATTGGCCCGATGGGTGGAAGAGGTGGCGCAGCTGTGCAAACCGGAGCGTGTGCACTGGTGCGACGGATCGCAGGAAGAGTACCAGTCCATGCTGCGGTTGATGGTGCTGTCGGGAACGGCGATCCGGCTGGACGAGCAGAAACGTCCCAACAGCGTGTTGGTGCGTTCGCATCCGGCGGATGTTGCCCGCGTGGAAGATCGCACATTCATCTGCTCGCGCACGAAGGATGAGGCGGGTCCCACCAACAACTGGGAAGATCCCGCGAAGATGCAGCAGACACTGCGCGGCCTGTTTGCCGGTTCCATGGCGGGACGGATTATGTACGTGGTTCCCTACAGCATGGGGCCGATCGGATCGCCGATCGCGAAGATAGGCGTAGAGATTACCGATTCGCCCTACGTCGTGGCCAGCATGCACATCATGGCGCGGGTGGGAACGCGCGTGCTGGATGTGCTGGGAGAAGACGGCGAGTTCGTGCGCGGCCTGCATTCGCTGGGCGCGCCGCTCGGGCCCAATGATCCGGATTCAGCCTGGCCGTGCAATGCGGAACACAAATACATCTGTCATTTTCCCGAGACGCGCGAGATCTGGTCCTACGGCTCGGGCTACGGCGGCAATGCGCTGCTGGGAAAGAAGTGCCACGCCCTGCGCATCGCGTCGGTGCAGGCACGCGACGAAGGCTGGATGGCGGAGCACATGCTTATCCTCAAGATGACCAATCCCTCCGGCCAGGTGAAGTACATCACGGGCGCGTTTCCATCGGCGTGCGGGAAGACGAACCTGGCGATGCTGATCCCGACGATTCCGGGCTGGAAAGTGGAAACGATCGGCGACGACATCGCCTGGATGAAGTTCGGCGCGGATGGCCGGCTGTACGCGATCAATCCGGAGTATGGATTTTTCGGAGTCGCGCCGGGCACGAACCGGAAGTCGAATCGCAACGCGATGCTGACCGCAATGAAGAATTCCATCTTCACCAATTGCGCGATCACGCCTGAGGGTGACATCTGGTGGGAAGGGATGACCGATCCCAAGCCGGCAGAACTGGTGGATTGGCTGCGGCGGCCGTGGACGCCGGCTTCCGAGCGAAAGGCCGCGCATCCGAATTCGCGGTTTACGACGCCGGCGGCGCAGTGTCCATGCATTGCGCCGGAGTGGGAAGATCCGAAGGGCGTGCCCATCGACGCGATTCTTTTCGGCGGACGCCGGGCGGGGATCGTGCCCCTGGTTACCGAGGCATTCGATTGGCAGCATGGAACGTTTCTGGGCGCGACTGCCAGCAGCGAGACCACGGCGGCTTCCGGCGGCAAGGTAGGCCAGTTACGACGAGACCCGATGGCGATGCTGCCGTTCTGCGGATATAACATGGGCGGCTACTTCGAGCACTGGTTGAAGATTGGGAAGAAAACGAGCGCGGAAAAACTGCCCAGGATTTTTTACGTGAACTGGTTCCGCACCGATGAGAACGGAAAGTTCCTGTGGCCGGGATACGGCGAGAACAGCCGCGTGCTCAAATGGATTTTCGAGCGCTGCGATAACAAGGTGCACGCCAAAGATACGCCGCTGGGAAGATTGCCGGAGGTGGCGGATCTGGACCTGGCAGGACTGGAGATGCCGGCGGCGAATCTGGCGAAGCTGCTCAGCGTGGATGTTGAAGGGTGGCGGGCCGAAGTGCCGCTCATCGAGAAGCATTTCGCGCAATTCGGCGAGCATTTGCCGCACGGGTTGAAAGAAGAAGTGAAGAATCTGGCACGACGGTTGGACGAAGCGAAATAAACATCTCCACGAATACGGAGTGGACAGGCGCCCGGCTGTTCCCGCCGGGCTACGCTACAATGGCGTCGCCTTACCAGGTTGTCGCAAAGCCCTTAGCCGGACGAATCAACTTCAAGATGGTGGGAGGAACGATGAAGCGCCTGCTGAAAATCGGAGCGTGCTGTTGGCTGCTGGGGAGCGTCGCCGCGATCGCGCAGGCGGCGAAGCCAAACGATGAACCGCGCAGCGTGGCGCAGGTTCTTGATGGTTCAGCAGGGAACATGGAACGGGAGTTTGTGTCCGCCGCCGAGGCCATGCCCGAGGAGAAGTATGGGTTCGCTCCAAGTTCCGGCGAATTCAAGGGAGTGCGCACCTTCGCGCAGCAGGTCAAACATGTTGCCGCTGTGAACTACATCCTGGGGGCATCTATTCTTCAGGAAAAGCCTCCAGCGGACGTCGCCGGAGAATCAGGACCGGACTCGATCACCACGAAAGCAGAGATTCTGAAGTATCTGAAAGCATCCTTCGAGTACGCGCACAAGGCGATCGGAACCATCAACGAGAAAAATTTTCTCGCGCCCATCAAGTGGCCGTTCGGCGATCGTCCATCCAGCCGGCTCGAACTGGGTGGCGTAGTCACATCCCATGGCTTCGATCACTATGGACAAATCGTGATCTATCTGCGAAGCAACGGAATCGTCCCGCCCGCCAGTCGGTGACTGCTTCGCTTGCGCGCGCGAGGCATGAATTCTCTTAAGCCAGAACTGTCATCCGGAAGACACATCTTTTTCCGCCACGCAGTATGGATTCCTCGACAGCCGCATCCACCGGAAGCCCGAGAATGGCAGAGTAAGTTTCCCGCTGCCAGCCGAGCGTGCAATCACACTGCGCCGCGGCTGTCAGGCCTTCTCTGACCAGCGGACAACTGCAGTGCGGACCGCGGTCGAATACGCGAATGATGCCGGACTTCTCGTCGTACTCGGTCTTCACGGCCCAACCTTCGGGGCCCTCCACGTACTTCAGGAAACCAGGGAGGTCTCCTTGATATTTGTCGAAAGTACGGCTGCGGAACTGGCGAGCGCACTCGCGGCCGAGGCTGTCGAAAACTCGCTTACGCGTGGCCTCATCGAGATCCCTCTCAAGAATGCTGACCAACTTGGCATAGCGAATGCGCACCGCCTCGAGTTGCCCCTGCAGTTGTTCGAGATTGGGGGCGGCGGACGTTTCGGCTGGAGCCAGCTCAGGCGAGATCAATGCCAAACAGGAGCAAACGCCGGCACAACATTTCAGAAACTCGTTTCGTGTGACTTCCATTCGGGCACACCTCCGCATGGATTGCAGCGGCGCCAGTATGCGCTGAACCCGTCCGCCGTTCTGTGACCGGCAGGCGGAGAATTCCCACCGGAGTCACAGGCCCGCGTGATCACCCTGCGGTAGACCATGGGGAGTGCGTTCAAGCCCTCTTGAGTTTGCGGCTGAGCCAGATCAGTAAAACGGCGCCCACAGTGGCGATTACGATCTCGGGGATCAAGCCGCCTGACGAGAAGAGTCCGAACAGGTGGAACAGGAATCCGCCGACGATTGCGCCCGCGATCCCGAGCAAGATGTCGATAACCGGACCGTATCCACCCGTGCCCATGATTTTTCCGGCGGCCCAGCCTGCAATCAGACCTACGATGATTACCCAAAGAAGCCACATCATTGGTCTTCTCCTGAACGCGGGCGAGGGCGCCCACGCTACATTGCACATCGAGTGCGCAGCGTACGATTCGGGCGCGAAGCCTGTCAAGGGGAGCGGGGCAATCGCCCGATCGCTCTCGCGGATTGAGGCGCGGCTTGTGTTTAAATCTTGAAGTATGTTCGCGCGCAAGATTCGGGTGGAGTACGAAGAAAACGGTTCGCGGCTTGCCTGTCCCATGAAGTGGATGGACAGCTTCAGCATGCGCAACTTCACCAATGCCAGCGTATTCGACGACACGCTGCCCGTCGCGGACGGGCTCATTGAAGTCGGCGCCAGGGTCCCGATCGACGAATTGCGCGTCGCGATGGAGGATTGGTTTCGGAGAAAAAGTTACCTTCCGGCGGGCGCAAAACTACTCGTTACTGAGTTGTAAGCTCACTTTTCGCGGAACCTCATACGCCCACAAGTACATCTCACTCGTACATTTCAACCGCGCGATTTGAGCTCTCTGCCTGTGCTTGCTCACATCTTCGTTGGTCGGTGGAGCTACTGCGGCGCTGGACACGGGGAGTGTCGAGCAACCTACCGTAGGCCAAGCCACCGAACCACTCATTTGTGCAGTCCCGGACAGGATGGCAGAGGGGATGCACTGTATCACGGCAATGAAACCGTCTGGCCGCGAGCGTGCCGCTTCGCTCTTAATTTGCAGGATCGCTCCCAGGAGGGCGAAGGAGGTTTTGTGAGAGAAGAATCACGGACAGCACAGGAAGATCTGAACTGGAACGCGATTCTCGGCATGATGGCGTTGATGCTCGTGAGCTTCGGGCTTTACGGCGCCGCGGTCGGCACCTATTTCACGCTGCTGAGCTAGTGCGCGCAAAAAAAGGCAAGCACGGTTCAGAAGCACTCGACAAAAAGAAAGGCTCCGGGACGCCGGAGCCTTTTTAACCACCCTGACTCGACTCTTACAGAGGCCGGACGTTCTCGGCCTGCAGGCCCTTGGGGCCCTTCGTCACCTGAAACTCCACGCTCTGGCCCTCCTGCAAGCTGCGGAAGCCGTTGGCCTGAATCGCGGAGAAGTGCACGAATACATCCTCGCCACTCTGGCGGCTGATGAATCCATAACCCTTGGCATCGTTAAACCACTTCACTGTTCCTTGTTCCATATATCGTTTGTGCAAATACCTTTCGGTGAATTTTTACGCTGAATGCGAGTCGGAGGGTACTGCAGGGCAGGTACAAGCTGGTAAAGCTGAAACTGCTCACAACCGATTCTGCTCAAACGCGAGGCAAAAATAGCAGAAAGGGCCGTTTTTCGTCCAGCAAATTCAGAGTTAAGGGCGATAACCACAGCGGGCACAGAGTGCCACTGAGGAAAACCGTTGTTCCTCCGTGCGCCCCTGTGTCCTCGTGGTTACGGGTTTCTCATAAACTCTATTTGTCGTAATGCAGCACAGAGTACACGTCGTAGGGCTTGAGCTTGTCGCGGCCTTTGAGGAAGTCGAGTTCGACCACGAAGGCCAGGCCGGCGATCTGGGCGCCAAGTTGGGTGGCGAGCTTGGCGGTGGCTTCGGCGGTGCCGCCGGTCGCGAGCAGGTCGTCGACGATCAGGACGCGTTGGCCCTTCTCGATCGCGTCTTTGTGCACTTCGAGGATATTGCTGCCGTATTCGAGGTCGTACTCTACGCGCTCGGTCGCGGCGGGAAGTTTGCCGGGCTTGCGGACCGGAACGAATCCCGCGCTCAGGCGGTAGGCCAAGGCCGGGCCAAAGATGAAGCCCCGCGCTTCCATGCCGAGAATAAGATCGACCCCTTTGCCGATGTAGCGTTCGGCAAGCACGTCGATCAGCGTCGCATATCCGGCTTTGTCTTTCAGAAGCGTGGTGATGTCGTAGAACAGAATTCCCTTCTTCGGGAAATCGGGCACCTCGCGGATCAGCTTCTTGAGTTCATCGGAATTCAGGCCCGACTTGGACATTTACCAGGCTCCTTCAATGCGAAAAGTTTTCAGACCCTGCGACAGCGGCACTTCCGACTCATCGACTGCATCGACGCGTGCTGCCCGCGGCCCGTGGCGCAACTGGGCAAGCAGGTGGTTGATCTGCTCGCGCGTGCCCTGCGCCAGGACTTCCACGGCTCCGTCGGCATTGTTGCGCACCCAGCCGGCAATACCCAAAAGGTGCGCTTCGCGTTCCACAAACCAGCGGAAGCCAACGCCCTGCACGCGTCCGCGCACGAGAAAGCGGCGAGCTTGAATGGACGATGGATCTCGATCAGAAACCATAAAGCTTCGGGCTGCGAGCTATGAGCTTCGAGCGTGCGAAAACAAGCCTAGAAGCCAAGACTTAAAGGACTAGACAGCTACGAAGCTCGGGACGCTCATAGCTCGTGTCTCGTAGCTCGCAGCTGATTTACGCCCTCGACAAATACATCCCCTCGGCGGTGTCCACCTTGATTTTCTCTCCCTCATTGATGAAGGGCGGTACCTGGACGATCAGTCCAGTCTCGGTCTTGGCCGGCTTGGTGACGCTGGAGGCGGTCGCGCTCTTCAGGCCAGGCTCGGTCTCCACGATAGTCAGCACGACGGTCTGCGGCAGTTCGATGCCCACCGCCTTGCCGTCGAAGAACTCCACCTTGATCTGCAGGTTCGAGGTCAGGTAATCGACCGCATCGCCGAGCGTGTCGCGGGTCAGGTGCGTCTGCTCGTAGTTCTCCGTGTTCATGAAGTAATAGTCGTCGCCGTCGTTATAGAGGAACTCCATGTTGACTTCGTCGACCGTGATCTTCTCGATGGGATCGGGCGAGCGGAAGCGGTGCTCGAACATGGCGCCGGTCCGCAGGTTGCGCAGCTTGGCCTGGATGAAAGCGCGCAGGTTGCCCGGGGTTCGGTGCTCCACGCTGAACACAGAGTGCAGATCGTTGTTGTGCTTGATGATCATACCCGGGCGAAGTTGGGTGGCAGGAATCGACATGCGGCTGAAAGTCTCCTCGAAAAATTGCGATCATTAGGACCGGCGAATCGGGGACGAGCCACTTGCTCGCCGGGCACGGGGATCAAACACCTTAGTTTACACGGAGATGGCGCTACGTCCAAACGGACTGCAACGCGCATGGGGAATCCACCTTAGAGCGCTCGACCCAGGGAATACAATAAAGTAGAAGCTGAACATTTCATGGATTCCATGTTAGGAGATAGTCTTTATGCGGATTGGAAATTACGAAAGCTCGAATAAGAGCAATGTCGGCACCGCAATTACCTTTTTGATGATTGGCGTGGGAGCCGGCGCTCTGATCGCCTTGATGCTCGCCCCGAAATCGGGCAAGCAGATGCGCAAGGACCTGCGTCGCAAGTATGACGACGCTCGCGACACCTTGCAGGATTGGTCGGAAGAGGCAATGGATCGGGTCAATGACGTCGTCGACCGCAGCGCGGACTGGGCGGAGGAGTTGCGGGATGTGGCGCGTGAGAAGACGGCGCCCATCGCAAAGGCGATCAAGCGGGACTGATCTCGATTGCAGATTTTAGATTGAAGATTTTAGATTGCGGATCCGCGGACTTTGCGGATGTTGGGCGGCCTCGTTCTGGGCCGCCTAAGTTTTCTGCGGAAAAAGATTTAGTGAAAGATCGCTGCGAAGAAGCCCTTCACCCGGCCAAAGAAGCCACGATGTTCGCTCTCTGCTTTCGGCTCCTGCGTCGTCTGCTTTGCCTGTGGAGCCGGCGGCGGCGTTGGAGGCACGGGCGCGGATTGAGCCGGGGACTTGGGAGGCATGTTGGTTGCCGTCTGTGCAGTGCGTGCCCGATCTGAACCTCGGAAGACCAGGGGCGCTTCGATCTGCACGTGGAGATCTTGCTTCCTGGAAGGCACCGGCGGCGCATTTTCCGGAGCGGCGGAAGCGCGCTGCGTCTCCGAACCGGGTCGGCCCGCGACCGCGGGCCGCGAAGCGCTGGGCAGCGGCGGCAACATAGGATCAATGACCGCTCGCGGTGTGGCGCCGGAACTGGATGACGGCATCTGCAGATTTGGCGGCAAGTTCGTCTGCGCGACCTGGGTGGGTTCGGGCACAGAGGCGCGCATCACGGGCGGCGGCGGCGCAGCGCACCCGCAGTCAAACGGCAGGTCATTGCTGATCCGGTCGATCCTTCCCTGCTGGAACACCACCTGCTCGGTGGGCTTTACCTGGTAGGTGCGGTCCCCCATCAATTCAGAAACCAGCAGCGAGGCCGTGTTGCCGAGCAGAGCCCGGACACAGGTGTCGCCATGCGAGTTGGAGCTGATGGCATAGTCGAAGTCGCCGGGGCCGGCCAGCAGCATGCGGAAGTCGGGAGTCAGCACGGCGTCAGAGCCGCTTTCAAGGTGATAGTGAGTTTCAAGCGTGCCGGTGCTCATGCCGAACATCAATTCCTGGCCGTTCTTGGAAGCGGTCACCGATACGGTGCTGTTCGGGCAGACATGCAGTTCGCCTCCGCGCGCGATGTGCAGCACGGCGGTTTCTGTGCTCGCCGTTACCGACGATCCGGAACCGATACGGCTGCCCACGATGACGGCGGATCCAGCATTGCTCGAAGATACGGGAACGACTGCGGGCTTCGACGCTGCGGAAAAAGTTGGGATGGTTGCCGGTTGAGCCGGAGGCGGCGCGGCCTTGGCAGCGGCGGGATCCTCGGCAGGCTTCAGACGGATCGTCAGGCGGTTGCCGGCCGCATCCCACGTGTAGGGCTTCGCCTCGACCAGGTCGACCGTGACGCGGGTCACCGGAGGCGACTGCTGGTACTGCTCGACATGGACTTCGGTGAATTGGTCTCCCTTGCCAACGATAAACCTGTCTTTTGCCGTGACGTTGGCGTTGGGCAGGTCGATCACGAGCCGCGGCGGATGCGACAGAGTCTGCAACGCCGGGGCGATCGCTCGGCTGTTCACAATCTCAATCACGCTTCCGGTTTTGTCGCGGCCGATTTTCACGCTTTTGACAGAAGCGGCCGGCTGCGGGGTGGTTGTGGTCGATGTAGCCGGCACAACCGGAACAGCAGATGGCGCCTGGGTGGGAACGGCTGGCGTTGAGACAGGTGCTGCCTGCGTGGGAACGGTCTGTGCTGGAGTGGTTGGTTCGGGAGTAGCCTGTGCCGGGGAGGTCACTGGCTGAGCCCCGGGCGCAGCTGCATCAGGCGTGCCCGGTGTCACCGCAGCACCCTGGCGGGCAGCATTCCGTCGCGCGGCTTCCGCCTGAATCATCTGCCGAATGACCGCAGAGCGCGATTGCGGCTGAGGCTGGCTGTCAGAATTTTGAGCGTACGCGGCACCGCTCAGCAGCGCGCAGCCGGCGCCGAGCGATAACGACAAGATCCAGTTTGTAGCAGATTGCGGCAAGAATCCACCCCGCCCAGACCACATGCTGGGCTGACAATTTCGTTTGTCCGTTCAAAATCGAGAAAGCTCGGGGGGAATCGGCTTCCGCAGATTATACCTCGGACAGGAACTCGTATTCATCGATCACGGCGGCGACGGCCATTTTTCCGTTTTGCGCTTCATCGTCGAGGCGCACCACCGTGCCCTTGCATCGAACCCGAATGCTCTCGGTGAGGGTAATCTCGGCCGGGAGAGTTAAAGTGAACTCGATCGGAGACCCGGTAGCGATGGGCGAATCCACATAAAACGAGATTCCGCGCGCGCTCACATCACGCGTCTGGGCGGATCGCTCTTGGGTTCCATTGTCGGCATAGGTCACAGCTACCGGCAACCGCAATGCGAATCGGCGGGTTGCCCGCTTCTCCTGCTGGGCCTCGGCCATGAATTGCCTCCGAAAAAGCTGAGTTAGCATGGCTTGGACACTGTTTGCTGTCAAGCCCACTAATAGGGGATAGGACCGGCACCTTTCGGGGATAAACCCTTCTGGCATCAAGCACTTCGGGGTGGAAGGGCAATTCCAGCACTGGGCGGGCATTCCCACGAAATGCCCGATTCAGGCTAAACTGACTTAAGTGGGGTTCTATGGTCTTCGTTCTGGACAACTACGACTCGTTTACCTACAACCTGGTGCAATACCTGGGTGAACTGGGGGCGCAGGTCGAAGTCCGGCGCAATGACCAGTTGACTGTCGAGGATGTGGAGAGACTGCGCCCGGAGCGCATCCTGATCTCCCCCGGGCCATGCACGCCGTCGGACGCGGGTATCAGCGTGGACCTGATTCGCCGGTTTGCCGGAAAGGTCCCGGTGCTGGGCGTTTGCCTGGGGCACCAGGCCCTGGGCGAGGCCTTTGGCGGCAAAGTGGTGCGGGCCAAGCAATTGATGCACGGCAAAACCAGCAAGGTTGAGCACGACGGCAAGACGGTTTTTCGCGGACTGTCTTCGCCCATGACCGCCACCCGCTACCATTCCCTCATCGTTTCCGAGAACGATCTACCCGCGGAACTGGAAGTGAGCGCGCACACGGTGGAGAGCGATGGGACCAGAGTCATCATGGGACTGCGGCACCGGAAGTTCCCTCTCGAAGGCGTGCAGTTCCACCCGGAAAGCGTGCTCACCAATGAAGGCAAGAAGCTGGTTGAGAATTTTCTGGGCCTTTAATCCAAGGCAGGACCTTTCCCAAAAATGAACCCGGGGCGCACTTGCGCGCGCGGAAACTGGGCACCACGCTTGCTTTCTGCTGGTATCTTGGTACATTGGTACCATGGTAAACGAATCGGCAAGACTCATCGTGCAACGGGTGCAGACGGGCGTGCGCATGGAAAAACGCCTGTTGAAGGTGCTCAAGGCTTTCGCTGACTATCACGACCTGACACTGGGAGACCTGCTGGAGGGAATCGTCCTGCATGCCTTCGACGGGAAGTGTCCTTTCGGCGACGACTCGCTGCGCAGGATTCGCGAGTTGAAGAAGTTTTACGGTCTCGACCTGGACGCCAGCGCGAGCCACCGTCTGACCGAAACGCGTGCGCCGGCGCCGGCGCAGAAGAAGCGCAAATCCAAATGACGGCGCCCCGCACGGCGTTCGCAATTCGCTTGCTGCATTGGACGGTGGGACTGGTGGTACTGCTGGAATCCTGCCGCACATTTCTCGGCGCGCACGCTGGCCTGCACGCAGCCGGACATGCCGGCGCCCTGGTCTCGGTGCGCCTGGCATTGTCGGGAGCCGAGATCGTTGCAGCCTTGCTTTTCCTCGTGCCGGTCACAGAACTGGTCGGCGGATATGCTCTGCTGGCGATCTTCGCGCTGGCGATTGCCATTCATGGCCTGCACGGGGAGTTCAGGGGGCTTGAGACTCTGGTGCTGTATGGGGCGGCGGTGTTCGTTAGCCTGGCGGGCCGGAGGGATCGTGTTGCCCTGGCTGGGCCAACTGCGAGAGCCCAAAGCTTTTAACCGCGGCGTCGCAAAATCTTCACCACAGAGGACACGGAGAACACAGAGGTTTCGTCCTCAGCCTTCCTCGGTGACCTCTGTGTCCTCCGTGGTGAAAAGGTTTGGAGGACAGCAGGGGATGACTGCGCGAGCTTTGCGGCTTGGTTTGTTTGCGTTACTGCAAAAGCAGCCGGCCCGCCAGCAGCAAGGCGAACAGAATGGCGGTCACGCTGTTGACCCGGACCACTCGAGAACTGGCTGGCCAGGGAAACATCAGGACGTCGAACAGCAGCAGAAAATTTTCCGGCCACAGCAGACCTGCGACCCCAAAGATGAGAGAAAAATTCGCGACTACAAAAATATCCCAATTCATCGTATGAATTCGCCCTACTCAGTCTCCATTAAAAATCAATCAACCGGTCCGATCATCTTACGAAGGTAACGGTCTTCGATCTATCGCCCACTGCGGGCGATCTCCACGGCTCGCAAGACCGCCTGTGCCTTGTTTACCGTTTCCTGAAATTCCTTTTCCGGATCGGAATCCGCGACAATCCCGCCTCCCACCTGCAGGTATGCGCGCTTGCCCTTCATGAACATGGTGCGGATCGCGATGCAGGAGTCCACATTGCCGGCGAAGTCAGCGTAAAAGACGGCGCCGCCGTAGACGCCTCGGCGAGTGGGTTCCAGTTCTTCGATGATCTGCATGGCGCGCACCTTGGGCGCGCCGCTTAAGGTGCCGGCGGGAAAGCAGGCAGCGAAGGCATCGATGGCGTCGAGTTCGGGGCGCAGTTTCCCTTCCAAAGCAGACACCAGGTGCATCACGTGCGAATAGCGCTCCACATACATCAGGTCCTTCACCTTGACCGAGCCATATTCGCTGACGCGACCGAGATCGTTACGTCCCAGGTCGACCAGCATGACGTGTTCGGCGCGTTCTTTCTCGTCGGCGAGCATCGTCTGTTCGAGGGCGCGATCCTCGGCCTCATCCTTGCCGCGCCGATGCGTGCCGGCGATGGGACGGTACTCCAGCTTGCGATCGGTCACCCTCACCAGCATTTCGGGCGATGAGCCGAGCACGTGCATGTCTCCCATGCGCAGAAAGTAGAGGTACGGGGACGGGTTCACCGTGCGCAGGGCGCGATAGAGATCAAACGGCGGGATGTCGGGCTGGAAGTCGAGCCGCCGCGAAAGTACGACCTGGAAGATGTCCCCGGCGGCGATGTACTCCTTGGCGCGCTCGACCCTGCTCATGTGATCTTTGGGACTGGTTCCGGCATGCACTTTAAGCGGACCGCTTTTCTTTTTCGATTTCTGCCAAGTTCCGGGTCGCAACCCGGCGGCGAGACGCTTCTCGATGGCCGCGATATCTTTCAGGGCGCGATCGTAGGCACGCTTCGGAGTCTCGGACGTGACGTCGGCCGCGGCGACGATGTGGATCTGGTGGCGCAGGTGGTCGAACACGAGCAGGCGGTCGAAGAACATGAGCACGCAATCGGGAACCGGGACATCCGCCTTGGCGTGCTCCCCGATCGATTCGAGACGGCGCACGACATCGTAGGCGAAATAACCAACGGCTCCGGAGGTGAACGGCGGCAGTCCGGCAACGTGCGCGGGCCGATGGGAGCGCAACAACTCCTTGACGGTGGTGAAAACATCCCCGGCACGGCGCTGGCGAATCTTGCCGCGTTCGATGTGAATTGCGTCGCCCTGCGACCACAGGCGCATGTATGGCCGGGAGCCCACGAACGTGTAGCGGCCGATCTGTTCGCCGCGCTCGACCGACTCGAGCAGAAACGAATAGGGCTCTTTGGCTGCCACCGCCAGGAAGGCGGACACCGGCGTGAGCAGGTCGGCGGTTACGGTCTTGACGACCGGCACCAGGGTCGCCTCCCGCGCCAGGCGCGAGAACTCCTTAAAGTCTGGTTGCAGCATGATGGTCTTCCGGCGCCGAAGGAAAAGCGTGAATGGCTTTCCGGAGAGTATTGGAATTATAGGGGAAGTCGCAGAATACTACGCGCTGTAGGCCGTAAGAATTTGGTGACAGAAGCTTTGCAAACCGCGGAAGCCCTGCAACGACCGAATGTGCTCCGAACGCCTTACGAATGAAGGAGGCTGGAGATCGCCCCGAGCCACGCCCCCAGGATCACAAAAATCAATCCCGGAATGATCTGCCAGGCAAAGCGTCTGCCGCCGCTGCTGACGGCAACCACCATCTTGGTGACGGTGTTGGTGGTCAATGCCGCAAGGATGGGCAGCACGCTCTCGTCCGCAACCAGCTTTCCCGACGCAACCAAAGAGGCGACGGCTACCGCAGGGGAGTGCGTATCGGCAAAACCTGCGACGGCAGCTGTTGCCATCACCCCTGATCTGCCAAACCTGAAATCGAGTGCAGCGGATACCAACTGCACCAATGCAATCGTGGCCGCAAAAATGAACGTTGTTTTCAGGCTGAAAACTCTTCCCATTTGCAGAGAATCGGGAGTCCCCTGCCGGATGTTCCTGAACGTGAGCATCGCCCCATAGATAATCGCAGCGAGTCCGGCTGCAAGCAGGGATGCCTTCAAGACGGAAAATACGCGCCAACTGGTCGCGGCCAGCACCACCGCCAACTGAATCACGGTAGCGACGGTGGAGAGCACCGCTCCCGCGACTGCCGGTCTCGCATTCAGTGGATCCTTCTGCGCCCGGGCTCCCATGGACGCAATCGTCGCGATGCTCGAGACGAAGCCGGAAGCCAGCCCGGCCAGGGGAAGCCCGAATCGAGGTCCGAGCCATCGAACAGCGATGTGGCCGCCGGCGCTGATCGACATGATCAGAATCACGATCTTCCAGATCGTCCGAGGATTGATGGCGTTAAAAGGACCCAGGTAACGATCGGGGACCAACGGGAGGACGACCAGGGCGGCCGCGGCGAAGATCAGAGCGTCGGTGAGTTCCTCCTCGCTTAACACATCACGAATGAAATGGTGCAGCCGGCTGCGAGCCATCAAGGCAATGGCCACGGTCACGGCAAGGGCCGAAGCCATGATCGGATCCTTCAGCGCAAAGCCCCCGAGCAGCACGGTCAGCAAGAGAGCGGTTTCGGTCGTCAGGCCAGGATCCTGCTCTCCGGTCCGCATATATCCGACTGCGCACAAGCCAGCTACTCCGAGGAGCGTGACCGCCAGCAGTGGCACGCTCCCCACTTCCCAACTCACTCCGCCCGCCAGGGACGCAATCATGAATGTCCGGATGCCTGCCGGGGAGCGCGACGGGCCTTCGCCTTTCCTCCGTTCGCGTTCCGCACCGATGAGCAGGCCGATGCCGAGCACGGCGGCGAACTTATAGGCCAGGTGGTAAAAGTCGAGCGCGAGAGCAACATTCATGCAGTTATGCATTTTCGGCCAGGAGCCGCCCGTGGGCTAGGACATTCCGTTGCAACGGTCGCATTCGAACTGGCATCTTTTCCCGCGCTGGGCCAGCCGGTTTGCATCTGAAAGACCGGAGCAGCCGCTTTCGCGTTAAGCAAGGCGGTTCCGGGCAGTTCGTCGGTCCGGACGCCACCGGACGAGCTGTTGCTATTCAGGACTCGCGTCCAATCTCCGGTCGGTTTCAGTTCCCTGCACCACACCTCCGTTACCTCCGGAACCAGCGAAACAATTGACGGCAGACTACGCGCGTCGGAAGATTAAGATTCAGCCTAAAGTCCACAGAACGGGGGAGTATGCGGGTCAAGTTCTGGGGAGTGCGCGGATCGACGCCTACGCCCCAAGCCGGGAACTTGCGCTACGGGGGCAATACCTCGTGCGTCGAGGTCCGCCACGGGGAGAGCCTCTACGTGTTCGACTGCGGCACCGGCTTCCGTACGCTCGGCCAGCAACTGGAAACCGAAGCCCACGGCCAGCCGATCCGGGCTCACATCTTCGTATCGCATTTCCACTGGGACCACATTCAGGGAATACCGTTCTTCCGCCCGCTTTACGAGAACCCCGGCAACCAGTTCGCGTTTCACTCCTCGCGACGCACGCGCACTCTGCAACGGGTCATGGAAGAGCAGATGGCCTCGCCATATTTTCCGGTGAATACCAGCGAGATGAAGGCCAAGCGCGATTTCTACGATATAGAAGAAGGACAGACCGAGGTCGAAACAGCAACCGTGCGCGCGCTTTGGCTGAATCATCCCCAGGGCTGCATGGGGTTCCGGCTGGAAACCAAGGACGGCATCCTCGTCTACGCCACCGACAATGAGCCGGGTGATGAGACGTTCGACAAAAACGTTCGCAGGCTTGCCGAGGGCGCCGATGTCCTGATTTACGACTCGCAGTATCTCCCGGAAGAGTATGCGGCCCGGCGGCGCGGCTGGGGACACAGTCACTGGCGCGAGGCGGTGAACATTGTGCTGCAGAGCGGCGCTAAGGAACTGGTGCTGTTTCATCACGATCCCGACCATGACGACGAACTGATCGACAAGGTGGTCGCGGAAGCGCGCAATCACTATCCTCGGGTGCGCGCGGCCGCCGAAGGCATGGAGATCAAGGTCCAGCGCTGAGAACCTGAGCCCGCCCGTTGATTACTCTTCCGTTAACCATCTCGCTTGCCACGATGCTCCCTGCCCCATATACTGCTCGATTTGTGCGCGCAAGCGGGAAAGCGCATCTGAATAACAGCAATCATTTCTGGAGATTCGCATGAAAAGCGTCGCGATGGAGCAGGAAACAAATCCTTGGGAATCGCAGGCGGCCCGATTCGATCTGGCCGCCCACAAGCTCAATCTGGATGAAGGGTTGTGGAAAGTATTGCGCTATCCCACGCGAGAAATCATCCTGCACATCCCGGTGCAGCTGGATAACGGGCACCTGGAAGTTTACACCGGCTTTCGCGTACAGCATTCCATCGCGCGCGGGCCGGCCAAGGGCGGAATCCGTTACGCGCCTGACGTTACGCTCGACGAAGTAAGGGCGCTGGCCAGCTGGATGACCTGGAAGTGCGCGGTCGTCAACATCCCGTTCGGCGGCGCCAAGGGTGGAGTGATTTGCGATCCGCACCGCATGTCAATGGGTGAACTGGAACGCATGACCCGGCGCTACACGGCCGAACTGGTCGACTTCATCGGTCCCGAAAAAGATGTGCCAGCTCCGGACGTCAACACCAACGAACAGATCATGGCGTGGATGATGGATACCTACTCCATGCACATGCGGCAGACGGTGACGGCCGTGGTTACTGGCAAGCCGATCAATATTGGTGGGTCACGCGGGCGCCGTGAGGCCACGGGACGCGGCGTTCTCATCGTGTGCGATCAGGCTATTAAGAAACTCGGATTGAGCCGCGAGAGCTCGCGCGTAATCGTGCAGGGATTCGGCAACGTCGGTTCGAACGCGGCGCGCTTGATGGCGACCGCCGGATACAGGATCATCGGCATCGATGAAGTGGGTGGAGGTCTCTACAACAAGAACGGCCTCGATGTAGAAGCGCTCTGGGAATACCGGCAGAAGAACGGAACGATTCAAGGCTTCCCCGGCGCTGAAAAGACTGTGCCTGCGGAATTGCTGACCGAGGATTGCGAAATCCTGATTCCGGCAGCCACCGAGAACCAGATCACCAGCCGGAACGTGGATCGGGTGAAGTGCAAGATTCTGGCCGAGGGCGCGAACGGCCCGACCACCGCCGCAGCCGATGAGGTGCTGGCTGATAAAGGCGTCTTCGTGATTCCCGACATCCTGGCCAACGCGGGTGGGGTAACCACTTCCTACTTTGAATGGGTGCAGGATCGCCAGGGCTATTTCTGGAAAGAAGCGCTGGTAAATGAACAGCTTGAGGGCATCATGGTATCCGCGTTTGACGATGTGGTGCACTACGCGGAGACCCATCACGTGCACAATCGCATTGCGGCCTACATGCTGGCGATTGACCGCGTGGCCTATACCATCAAGCAGCGCGGAATTTACGCATAGGAAGAAGATTTTCTGAAGAAGCCTTCGCTCCCGGCGAGGGCTTGTTTCTTATAACCCCATGGTTGACCTGGAGGTCCCGGACTGGCATGATGGCTGCCCGCGACAGTATCGAGGTTTAGCCACCCGCATCCCATCCCAGCGCGAGCCGGCTAACCGCGTGCTTCGCCGTTCCACCACCTAGGGGCCGTTCGACCGCCCCTCATAAATGAGGACCCAGATGAGCAGACTCCCCATAAAGCTTGCGACATGGATGGCAGCCCTGTGCCTGTTGCTGGCCTTGTCGGTCCCCGCACTGGCTAGACCACAAGCGAGTTCCAGCGACCAGAGCACCGACACGACCACCACCAAGAAGAAATCAAAGAAGGCAAAAAAGGACGCCGCCGCCACTGACGATAGCGCGGCTTCCAGCACGAGCAGCAAGAAGTCGAAGTCCAAGAAGAAAGCCTCCGCCGACGCCGCCGCGACAGATACCTCCGCCGCAGCCAGCGACACCGGCACGAAAAAGAGCCGGAAGAAGAAGAGCGCAGACACCGGGGCTGCCGGCGATCAATCGGCCAGCACCAGCACCGAGCCAGGCGCCACTACAAAGAAGAGCCGCAAGAAGAAATCAGGTGATACAGCTGCGGCTGGAGACCAGACAGCCGCCGCTAGCACCGATACCGCCACTCCGAAGAAGAGCCGGAAGAAGAAGTCAGCGGATGCAGCCGCGGCTGGGGATCAGACAGCCGCCGCCACCACCGACACTGCCACTCCGAAGAAGAGCCGGAAGAAGAAGTCAGCGGAAGACACCAGCGCAGCCTCATCGGCGCCTGCTGCGGCTCCTGCGACTACCGCAGCCAGCAAATCCTCGATGCCGGCCAGCCCGGCGGCGAGTGCTCCACCGGCAAGCGCGCCCGCGCCGGGTAAAAAATCAGCCGACAAGCCCGCGCCCACTGGAGCCGCGTCCGATCCGGCAATCGCTTCGGCCAAGTCGAGCGGCAAGGTCTGGGTCAATCTGGACAGTGGGATCTATCACAAGAGCGGCCAGTTCTATGGCAAAACCAAGAACGGGAAGTTCATGACCGAATCCGAAGCCCAAGCGGCCGGATACAAAGAATCCAAGAAGGATTAAGGATTAAGGAGAACGAATGAAACGCAATCTGATCGCACGTGTTCTGGTTGGATTTTTTGTAATTCTGCTGATCGCCAGCATGGGCGTGGCAGCGACTGCCCCGCAAGCAGACTCCAAGAAGAGCTCCACCCCGGCAGCGAGCGCGCCGGCGGCCGACTTGGTCGACTTAAACTCCGCCACCAAGGAACAATTGGACGCATTGCCGGGGATCGGCGAGAAGTATTCGCAGAAGATCATCGACGGGCGTCCTTACAAAGCCAAGACCGACCTGGTGCGGAAGAAGATCGTCCCGCAAGCGACTTATAACAAGATCAAGAACATGGTTATCGCCAAGCAAAAATAAGGCGGTTCGAAATCGCGACGCATGAGTGCCGCAAACCTTGAGGAGGTCACATGAGTCTCATCGACGATCTGGGAAGTAAAGCTGCCAATAGCATGCTGGGCGATTGCTCGAATCCGCTCGCCACCGGACTACTGCACATGATCAACAACACTCCGGGTGGCCTGTCGGGGATGCTGCAGTCCTTCCACGACAAGGGACTGGGCGGCCTGGTTTCGTCCTGGGTGGGAACCGGCCAGAATTTGCCCATCTCGGCGGACCAGATTCAGCATGTGCTGGGTAGCGATCAAGTGAAGGAACTGGCGGCGAAAGCGGGCATCTCTCCCGAGATCGCCAGCAATGCCCTTTCCCAACTGCTTCCTACGCTCGTTGACAAACTGACTCCGAACGGCCAGATGCCACAGCACTCCAGCCTGCTGGAAACCGGCATGAGCATCCTGAATTGCCTCAAACCCGGAAGCGCCGCCTAAACTCTTACACAGCAGTTTCGAGGCGGACCCGAACTGGGTCCGCCTTTTCTCTTGTCACGACCAAGTAAATCCTTAGTTCTGCTCCATTGCTTTCCCCACACAGCGTGGAGGATAATCAATTTAATCTAGTAATTTCGACCGGCCGCCGACGGCGCTCATGTCCCCGTGAATCTGCCGAACTCAATCACGTTCGTTCGTATTCTAAGTATCCCCCTGCTGATTTGGGTTCTTTCGACGGGCCGCTGGAGCAGCGCGCACGGCGAAAAGGAGTTGCTCGCGTCGGCTCTGTTCATTGCCGCGTCGATCACCGACGGAATTGACGGCTATCTCGCGCGCCGGCGCGGCCAGATTACGACCATGGGCATCCTGCTCGACCCGCTGGCCGACAAGATGCTGATCGCATCGGCCTACATCACGCTGGTGCAATTCAATCCCAGCCTGGTTCCGGCGTGGGTGGCCGTGATCGTGATCGGACGCGAATTCCTGGTGAGCGGCCTGCGCGGCATCGCGGCCAGTGAAGGCTTCACCATCGAAGCCAGCGAACTCGGCAAGTTCAAGATGGTCGTGCAGATCGTCTCGGTGGTCGCGGTGATTCTGGATCATCGCTGGAAAGAATGGCCGCTGTTTGGAAGCTACTTCTTTCCGGTGCACTGGATCGCGTGGTCATCCATCTGGTTCATGGTGTGCCTCTCGCTGATCTCAGCCGTCGACTATTTCGTAGCCTTCTGGTCGAAGATAGACCGCCAGGTAGTGAAGACCCGGCGGCGTGCGTTCGTTCTGAGCCGACGGAAACGAAATGCCGTCACTACCTCGTAATTCGATCACAGGACAGTCGAACCCATCTCAATCTCGCGTCGACCAGGCAGAAGAATATTCCGCAGAAGAGCGGCAACTTCTCCTGCGCCTGGCCCACGATGCCATTGAGTCTCTGGTATTGGGCCGAAAACCGGCCGTCCCGACGGCAAATCCCCACCTGGAAGAGCGGCGAGGAGTCTTCACCACGATTTACCGGTATGGAGAGTTGCGAGGTTGTGTAGGCTATGTCCTGCCTGTCTCGCCACTGTGCCAGGCGGTGATTGACACGGCGCGGGCCGCCGCCTCTCAGGACACGCGCTTCGCGCCTGTCTCGGCAAACGAGGTTCAGGAGCTTAGGGTTTCACTCAGCGTTCTGTCTCCACTCCGGCCGATCCAACCTGAGGAAGTGGAGATTGGCAAGCACGGGCTGATCGTTTCGATGGGCGGTCGGCGCGGTCTGCTGCTGCCGCAGGTGCCCATAGAGCACGGATGGGATCGCGTTACTTTCCTCGAGCAGACATGCCGCAAAGCTGGTCTGTCCTCCGACGCATTCAAGGCCGGAGCAATCTTGGAAAGTTTTACGGCCGAGGTTTTTGGGGATCCGGGCGGCGGCGAATAGCAGAGCCGTTGGTAGCGGTTCTGCGTTTCGATACACAGGGAAGCCGGCAGAACTGCAGCGATTTTTTCGTCACGTATTTCCCCAACAACGCATCTTATGGACTGGTCGGGCTGTTCGGAGTGCCACCAAAGTAATATTGGGCTCGGTACAGTTTCGCGGTATGGTGCTGAAGTCCTCAGAAGGGGGATGAAGATGGAGTTGGGAATTCTCACTGTCGTTGTGCTCGTGCTGGCGTCGCAAATCCCCGGCGATTACCACGTCGTATTCTTCCGCTAGCCTCTCGCGGCGGCTCCGCTTAGCGAATGCCGTAACAATTCGCCGAAGACTGCCCGCTGCCCAAGCGGTCCTGGCGTAGATTCTTTTCCGGTCATTTCGAACCCTACAAAACGAAACCGGAGAGGCTTTTGGCCTCCCCGGTCGGAAATCCTTACTGACGGATGACGTTATTGCTGGTCGTCCAGTTCTACCGCGTCGCCGACGTGGACGTCTTCGAGAGAGAACACAATCATGCCCGTGGCGGTGGTGGGAGTGGCACCGATGATCACGATCTCACCAACTGCCCGGCGGGGCAGATCACCCACGTGGATGTTCGGGCCCTTGGTCTTTGTCATCCAATTGCCTTCGATCGACGGGGGCCGTTTCTGAGTGTCTTCCGCAGTCGACGCCGCGAAAGAGAGAGAGTCCACCGGATCCGCCAGGTCCGCGGAGTAGGAACGGACGGCGCGGAAGTAGTCGCCCACTTTTAGTCCCTGATTCGTGCCGAGGTTCAAATAGACCTTCATGCCCGTACCAAGCGTGGAGTCGAAATCCTTCGCGAGCACGATGCGGCCGCTGGTCTTGCCGGTCTTGGGAATAAAGCGGTCAAAGCGAGCCGGAGGGTGGAAGGAAACCGACGGCTTCTCGGCGAACGGCACGGCGATGTCGCCGGGATTGACCGGGTCACAGCTGTACTCGATCTGGCCGATGGCCATCTTGTTGCGCATATCGACGATCCGGACGCGCCCGATCTCGCCATACGGCTGCCCGGTCGCCGCCAGCATCTTGGACTGTCCGGGGAAGACTTCGTAGCGGTTCTGGTCTTTAAGCTCGCGGAGAATGGAATACTGTCCGCCTGTGGTGTAACCGGTGCCGGACAGGTAGACGATATCGCCCGTCACGAACTTGGTCGTGTTCGGAGTCTGCAGGCCGCCCGCCACGTAGTTCGCATCGGGCAGCACTGATTTGCTGATAAACCCGGCACAATACATATCCGCGTAGGTGGGGGTCTGAACGCGTTCCACGGGAAAGCTCACCGACGTGGGCGCTGTGCCTTGCGGCGCATTGGCGTCAGCCGCAGTATTGCTGGCGTCCTGCGCATTCGCCGCGATCGCCAGCAATAGCAGTAAAAATCCTGTTTTCTTCATCTTACCTCCGAGGCCACCTCAAGATCCGTGGTCCTTCCCCGTAACCGCCGCGCACACAGGGGCTCAGCCGGAAGGTAACAAGGGGGTGGGGGTGGGTCAAGGTTACGAGGGTGTTAGCCAGTTTTCGGAAAAAGTTTCGCCGCCAACAAAGTTAATCCGTTGTTGCATCTGGAATTACGCCCCTGTAATATCGCGCCCGACTCGCTCGCGCCATGAGTTCAGCCCCCTCCCACTACGCGCCCCGTCTACTGCCCCTCCGGATGCCCCGCGTGTGCGTTGCGGTGACCGGCAAAGACCCGGCGGATCTGATCGACAAAGCCGAGAGCCTGGTTCGGGATAACCCCTTTCTGGAGTTCAGGTTGGACTACCTTCCCAAGCCTGGGCTGGCGCTGCCGAAAATACGCGAGTTCTTCGAGATGTATCCCCATGCGGTGGTGATTGCCACCTGCCGGCGGGCGTCAAGCGGGGGGAAGTTCAAGGGGACCGTGGCGGCTCAGCTCGAGGTGCTGGCCAAAGCCTCCGCCGCTGGATGTCAACTGGTCGACGTTGAACTGCAAACCGCGAGCAAGATAAAACCCGAGCAATTGCAGAAGCTGCGTGCCCGGGCCGCCGTCGTCTTGTCGTTCCACGACTTTCACGCCACCAAGAAGCTGGAAGAAACGCTGGCCAAGATGGAGCACTACCCGGCGGATTTTTACAAGATTGTCTCCACCGCTACCACGCTCTACGACAGTGTGGCGATGATGAAGTTTCTGGAGAAACACGGCGACCGCCACTCGCTGGTTGCCCTCTGCATGGGGGAACAGGGAATCATCAGCCGGGTGCTGGGCGTGAGGGCGGGCAGCGCATTCACGTTTGCCGCCGTCAGTCCCGACGAGCGCACCGCGCCCGGCCAGGTTACAGCGCAGGATCTGCGCAGCGTGTACCGGATCGAGCAGGTCGACGTCGCCACCCGCGTTTACGGAGTCGCCGGCGATCCCGTATCGCACTCGTTATCGCCCATCATCATGAATACCGCGCTGCGCCGCGAGAATGTGAATGCCGTCTATCTCGCCCTGCACGCCAAAGCGCTGAAGGATCTGCTGGCCTGTGTCCGCGATATTCCGATCCACGGCCTCAGCATCACGATGCCGTACAAGGAAGCGATCCTGCCGCACCTTGACAACACCGACACGCACACCACGAAAATCGGCGCCTGTAATACGGTGGTGCGCGCGCAGGACGGCAAGCTTTACGGGTTCAACACCGATACGGCGGGCGTGGTGCGGCCCCTGGAACAACGACTGGCTCTCGAAGGCGCGCGAGTGCTGGTTCTGGGAGCCGGCGGCGCCGCGCGGGCAGCTGTTTTCGGACTGAAAGAGCGCGGCAGCGAGGTGTTCATCCTGAACCGCAGCGTGGCCCCGGCTCAGAAACTGGCGCGCCAGGCGAAGGCTCGCACCGTCAAGCGGCCTGACCTGAAGAAGCTGACTTTCGACGTGATTGTAAACGCGACGCCAGTCGGAATGTCTAACACGCGTGAAACGCCTTTAAACGAGAACGAGATCAACGCAAAATATGTTTTCGATATGGTGTATGACCCGGCAGAGACGCGCTTTTTGAAGGCGGCCAAAGACCGCGGCGCACAGATCATTCCGGGCATCGAGATGTTTGTGCATCAGGCGGCGCGCCAGTTTGAAATCTGGACGGGTAAACCTGCGCCCTGGGACGACATGCTGCGCGTGGTGACGATTGCCCTGCAGGAAAGAGCCGCCAAGGCCGCAGTGAAGAAGTAGTTAGGCCAGACTGCGCACTCGTTGCATCCCTGTTCTCAGCGCGCGCAATGCCGACTCCATGAAGATGGAGATCAGCCTTCATCGCACTTGACCCCCAGTCAGGACCTGCCACCGAATCATTGAAACGAATCAATGCCACGAAGTTGTTGCAATTTGGCAGGTGACCGAAGTAATATGCAGATGGACGCAGTTGAACCTGATTCGCGTCCGTTCTCGTCGTAAGTACTGCCCATTTCTTCCAGATTCAGAGTCGGACCCACTTTCGCGAATATTCAAGAGGCGGGTAAACCGTCTCTGCCCAGATTCGGAGAGATCAATATGGCGTGGTACGCTTACTGCCTGACCGAGCATCAGGCACTCCCTAATGGTACCCGTGCCCGGCGTCCCTTCCTGTTGGAAGGCATCCAGGGCGTAAATGGCGCCCCAGTCCTTAGCTACCCCAGCGGAGAATTCGCTGTGGTCGTCAGCGAATACGATCGCGCAACCCACAAAGTAGACGAGAAAACCGTTCTGGAGCATGCCCGCGTGGTCAGCGTCTGCTTCCGGACCGGCACGGTTTTGCCGTTCCGTTTCGGCACGATATTTGACACCGACGATGCCCTGCGGCAGGCCGTCCGCTCCAATCGCCGGACTTTCGGTGTAAGCGTCGAGAAGCTGCGCGGCAAGTCCGAGATGCGGCTCAAACTGGTGATTCGTGACGGATCTCTGCGCGAGGCCATGATGAACGTCGAGTTGCCCGATACCGTGGGACGGGAGTATCTCGCCAAGCTGCGGGAGAAGGCCTCGAAAGAACGGGAACGCCAGACCAAGGCGCGCGCCCTTTCGGTCCAGGTTCACAAGCTCTTTAATCCTCTGGAAGAGGAAGTCAGCTGCAAGAAAGTCGCCTCCGACGGCATGCTGATCGACATTGCCCACCTGATCGACTCCAAGTCGGTGGAGAAATATCAGAATCGCTACAACATGGCCGCCAAGCAGCTGAAGAATTGCGAACTGGTGATCAGCGGACCTTGGCCGCCCTACCACTTCCTGCCGGGCAAGTTACGTACGGTCGCAGGAAACAGCTAAGTCCAAGTTGTTGCTCTAGCAGTCCGCGAGAGTCAAGGCCCCTGCCACACGGTGGGGGCCTTTCATTTTTGGGAAGAAGGAAAGCAGTGTCGTGCAACGAATGTGCAGCATTCTGCACCTTGCCAAGTCGCGGATTCTGACAGACGAGGATTTGACGCCCTCCTCTCCAGGATTTTAACTCCCTTGTGCGCAAGGAGTTACGGTGATCCTCGTCACAGTGGCATGTGACAACCTCTTTTGGTGCGGCAAGTGCTTAATTTCTGAACAACAAAAGAGGCCGCACACAGCAATGTCCTTCACCACCACTCAAAGTTCTCGACAACTTCCGAATAGTCGCTCTGCTTGTCAGTGCGACACCTTGCAAAGTCTTCCCTGACTTCCCGCCTTTCTGCCTCTTTGACTAGCGGCCCCAGTGATGGGGCCGTTTTTTTACGCTTTTGACGCGCCGCGAGCGCGGGCTTCTTGTATGCTTCCTTGCCAACAAGAAACTTGGGGAGGGGACATGCGGGACGTTAACGAGGTTCTCCGCGAAAAGGAAGTTGAGATCACCCGGGTCCGCCATGAGATCGCAGCTCTTCGCTCGATCCTTCCCCTGCTGACGGACGAGGTGGACGACGTGCCAGTAGATGCGCCGGCCTATCCCCAGCTGCGGGCAGTCAGTCGAGAATAGCGTCATCGGGTGCCGTGGAAGATGCCGGCGAGCCGGTGCAGGCGGAAAGTTTTGCCCGCGGATGTGGGTAAAGAAAATCCTCTTTGAGGTTGAACGTCGCGTGATCTTTTTGCGGGTGCGGGGACCGTTCTTCCAAAGCAAGCTTTCAAAATGTTTCCTGTTCGTCATTCTCCTGGCACTCTACGCCGTCGCCCAGAATGACCGGGGACATCGGCACGAGCCTGCCAGCGCACACGAAGCAGCGCTGTCTCAGGAACTGAAGGAACAACTGGTCGCCCTGCGGGATGCCGCGCTCGAGGATGACTATGCCTACAAGCAGGTCGCGCATCTCACGGAGAATATCGGGCCGCGTCCAAGTGGCTCGCCGCAGTCGGTAAACGCCGCGAAATATGTCGCGGAGGAAATGCGGAAGCTCGGGCTCGAGGTCCGGCTGGAAGAAGTCACGGTGCCGCACTGGGTTCGGGGCACGGAAACGGCGGCGGTGGTCGAATACGCCGGCCAAACGCCCGGCACCATCCAGCACATTGTGGTGACATCACTGGGCGGAAGCACATCCACTCCCGCCGATGGGTTAACGGCAGAAGTCATGGTGGTGCGGAACTTCAATGAACTGGCAGCGCTGGGGCGTAATAAGGTTGCCGGCAAGATCGTCCTGTTCAACTTTCCCTTCGACACGCGCAAAGCGGATGCCGGACTCGCCCTCGATGCCTATGGGGAGGCGGTGGTCTACCGCACCTCCGGGGCGAAGGCCGCAGCGGAACTGGGAGCAGTGGCTTCCCTGATTCGTTCGGTGGGCGGCGCGGAATACCGGCTTCCGCACACCGGATTCAGCGTGCCCGCCGGAATTCCGGCCGGGGCCGTGGCCGCCGAGGATGCCACCCTGATTGCCGACCTGGCGACGCAGGGCAAAGTAGTTATGCATCTCACGCTGACTTCCCAGTTGCTGCCCGATACGACTGGCTACAACGTAGTGGCAGACCTGCGTGGAAGTGAGCATCCCGAACAGGTGGTGGTGGTCTCCGGCCATCTGGATTCGTGGGACCTGGGAACGGGGGCGATTGATGATGCGGCCGGCGTGGCGGTCGCGATGGAGACCGCGCAGCTGGTGGTCGAACGGCATTATCGTCCCAAACGCACACTGCGCGTGATCGCCTGGGTGGACGAAGAAAGCGGCGGGCGTGGGCGAGCAGCCTACACCAACGCCCACGGAACGGAGTTTGCGAATCACGTTGCGGCCATCGAAAGCGATCTGGGCGCCGCGCATCCGCTCGGCTTCAACGTGAAAGCGAGCGAGCAGGCCGTGGAGTTTCTGCAGCCGGTGCAAGAAGTACTGCAAAGCATCGGCGCGAACATGATCAAGACGGTTCCATTCAGTCCGGGATCTGATATATCGGCGATGGCGCAGGCCGGTGTTCCTACTTTGGGAATCACGCAGGATGGCCGCACCTACTTCAATTACCATCACTCCGCGGCCGACACGCTGGACAAGGTCGAGCCGCGCGCCTTGCGGGAAAATGCCGCGGCCATGGCGGTGATGGGCTATGCGCTGGCCTGCACGGACAGGCCGCTGCCGCGCTGAATATTTTGCGTTCCGCCGCACTCTTTACTCTGAATCAGTACTCTGAATCAGTCCAACTACAGACCATCGTGCCAGGCGCTACAGGCTCCCCCTGTTGACGCGCGTGAATTTGGGCGCATATGATTTTTGTTTGGCCTCAGACCTATTGCCGGTCTGGGGCCTACGACTGAGGGCTGTCGAGTAACGACCATGGACAAAAAGAAACTGGAAGCTTTCAAAAAACGATTGGAGACGCGCCAGCAGGAACTGCGTCATACCGTGTCGCGCACGGAACAGGATGGGCGCTCGGCGGACGAAGACACTACGCAGGACATTGCCGACAAGGCTGCGAATTCCTACAACAAGGAATTTCTCTTCCACCAGAGCAACAACGAGCGCCAGCTCCTGCAGATGGTAGAGAACGCATTGTCGCGGATCCGCGAAGGCACCTTCGGCGAATGCATCCACTGCGGCAAGGAGATCAATGCCAAGCGGCTGGAGGCTGTGCCGTGGACCCGGTATTGCATCGAATGCCAGGAGAAGATGGAGCAGGGACTTCTGGAAGAAGCTTCCGGCAAGAATGTCTGAACCACGCTGGGAAACAAAGCCGCCGGCCAGAGTGCCGGCGGCTTCGTATTTGGAACCTGTCTTTCCTGTACGCGGCGTGTGTGCAAACCTTTGACGCTGCGGTGTTTCCCCTATAAACTGAAGAATTGTCAGCCCTAATCATTATTCCAGACATGCAAAGAGGAGTACGTGCGCGCACAGACTCGTCATCAACTGAAGACTGACCGATTCACCCAGGCAACGATCGGAGCGGCCGAAGCTACGGCGCACTGGACTGCCGAGCACAAGACAAAACTGATCGCCGGAATCGCCATTGCCGCGATTGTGATTGCAGCCGTCGTAGGAGGCTGGTACTACCTCGGCCAGCAGGACGACAAGGCAAACTTCGAACTGACGCAGGCCGTGCGCACGCTGCAAACCCCGGTGCGTCCAGCGGGAGCTCCAGAGACACCGAACGCACCATCGTACGCGTCCTCCCAGGATCGCGCCGCGGCAGCCAAGAAGCAGTTGCAGGCCGTGATCGACAAGTATCCTCACACCCACACCGCGGACATCGCGCGCTACCTGTTGGGAACGACCTCGGTGGAATTGGGAGACAAGGCCACCGCCGAGCGTGAATTGAAAGAAGTCGCCTCCACTCGCAACAGCGATCTCTCCGGGCTCGCCAAGATGGCCCTCGCAGCGTTCTACGGAAACAACAACCGGGCGAAAGAGGCGGCGGACGTCTACAAGGAATTGATCGACAAGCCCACCACCACGGTCAGCAAAGTGATGGCCCAGATGCAGCTCGCGGCATTGTATGAGTCGACGCAGCAGCCCCTGGAGGCCAAGCGCATCTACGAGCAGATCGTGAAGGAAAATCCCAAGACTGAAGCAGAGTCGATGGCGCAAGCCAAGCTGCGGGCCCTGAAGTAAGGTCAGGTCCCTGACCTTGCGTTTACCTTAGGCTGTCATCTCGTTCCTGAAGTCGGGGCTGATCTGGGTTTCACGACTGCCGACTGGATCGAGCGCGGCCGAGTGGGCCGAGCCTCACCCCAAGAAGTTGACTCGGAGATACCCGAGGGTTACCTCTCCCGCCTCGTAAACAATCTCTGCCAGTCTTCCAGCCTGGTCGGAGGAAGCAGCCCGGGGCGGAGATTCGCGGCCACGTGTTCGATGTGCCCCATCCCAACCAGCGAGGTGGTGATACCGGGAGCGGAACGGGCAAACTGGAGAGCGTTCTCACTGTCATCCTTCATACCCAATGTTTGCGTCACGAAACTGGGCAAGCCCTGGGTTAACCGGCCCTGATAAAGGCTGGCGCTGCCCATCACCGCAATTCCCCAATGGGCTGCCGCCGAAAGCAGAGACACATTCTTTTTGTCGACTGTCTGATTCGCCAGCACGTAGGCCTCGGGCATGGCCAGATTGAAGGGCAGCTGGACGAAGCGGAAGTGATTGGCGGGGCCTCCGACCTCGCGCGCAATTTCGGCGCAGGCAGCCAGGCTGATGTAGTCCCGCGCCCCGTCGGCCACGCGAAAAGCGTTCCAGGTGGCGAGCCCATAAAAATACAATTTCCCGGCCTTTACACACGCTTCCAGAAAAGCGAAAGCCCTTTTCAGCCGCTCGTGGAAGACCTCAGTGGAAACTTCGGACAGCTGCGTTTCCGGATTGTGCAGGTAAAACAGGTCGATAGTCTCGAGCCCAAGGTTCTTGCGTGAGCGCTCGATCTGATCGCGCAGGTAATCGGGCGCCATGCAATGCATGCCGCCCACTACTTCTTTGGGATCGACGATTCCGCTTTCGATATATTCCCGCACAAAGTATCCGCGGGGATCGGTGGGCAGATTGCCGTCGAAAGAAAGGTAGCCCGCCTTGGTGGAGACGAAAACCTCGTCCCGCAAAATCTCTCCGCTCGCGACCAGCGCGGCTAAGGCGGCGCCGATATTTCGCTCGGATCGCTGGTGGCGGTAGTTGATCGCGGAGTCGAGCACATGAATGCCGGAACGCAGGGCAAGGGAAATTGCTTCGATGTAAGCCGCATCGGCTTCGTCGTCGGGCTCGCCGAGGTACGTGCCGAGACCGATGGAAGACAGCCACAGCTCGCGGCCGGATGGCACATTTTCGGGATGGCGAAAAAAGTCCGCCTCGGCCAGTTGGGGAAAGCGTTCCCGATAACGCGCTGTGCCTTCGGGGGTGGCAAACCCGGCAATCATAGGCAGCAGTGTAGCAGTGCAGTGAATCGAAAAAACGACAAAGACGAGAGTAGCGGAGTGGTACCAGAAAGCAGTCGCGCAAAGGGTGCCTCCCTGCGCGAAAACAAAAAAAGGAAGCCGGGCAAATGAGCCCGGCATACCCTTTACTTACGCACTGAACATTAGTCCCCGTTGCTTTTTAAGGCGTCTTTCCCAGCACGCACGAGTTATCGAAGTCGGGGGTGGTGAAAAACGCATTCATAGCATCGGGTTGGTTGGGCACGCCACTGGTGTTCGCCGAGGAATCGGCCGAGAGCCAGAAGCGGTTGAAGGTGACCAGTGAATTCGCCATCGAATGGTCGCGGAAGATTTGTGTATCTCCACCGCAGGTCGCGATGGTGACATCCACTTCGGGGCGGTCGGCTCGATAGAAGCTGTTTCCCGGAGCGATGTTCTGGTAATGATCGAAGTTGTATCCCTCCACCAGGGCCACGTGGCAAGTGCGGCAACTGCGCGCGTACACGTCCTGATAGAAGGTGTAAGCAGCCGTTCCTGCCCCCGGCCAGCTGGGATCAATGTAATTCTTGTTCAGCACCTTTCTGAACGTGGGTTGATTGGCGTACCAACCGGCGATCAACGACCGTTCCGCCGGCGTGGGCCCCGCATTCAGAAGATTCTGGTTCAGGTAATAGATGGCGAGTTCCTGATCGGTTCCTCGGAGCCCCAGCTTGCTGGAGAATTCGAAGTTGCCGGTGTCATAGGGGAGGAAGTGTCCCCCGACGTTCGCCGCCCCCGATCCATCTTCCGGGAACTTGCCGGCATAGTGATCGCCGCCATGGCAGACAATGCAGGTTCCAGGCACGAACTTCTCGCGCCGCCCGTCGAGATTGATGGAAGGCAGCAGCTGACCGCTGGGGCCGAAGATCAGAAACCGGACAAACGGCTGGTTGTTGTTCACGCCATTGCTGACCATGTAATCCATCGCGACGCAAGCCACGAGATTCTTGTTACGAATCGCGTTGTCGACGGCGGTGTCCACTTCCGCCTGTGGCGGATCGAAGAAGTCCGGTGGTCCAAGATGGTTGCAGACCACGGCTGCTGTCTGATTGGGACCATAGGAAATCGATTCGTGAACACGCGCCAGGTTCAGGTCTACCTTATTGATGTAGGCGGCCCGGAAGGTGAGCGCTCCCCGGGCGTAGCCATCGATCTTGACGGTGCGCTTCCAATCCGTGAAGGTGATGGGGGCGATCAGGTTGCCCGAGGCATCGCAGTCGTGCACTGCGCCAATCGCCTTGTAGTACTGGCAGGCTCCCGTACGCGAGTCCAAACCCTTCTCTGCCAGAAAAGCATCCGCCCGGGACACGATGTCGGACGGTAGGGGTTGAGGTGCTGCCTGGAAGTTCGCCGAAGCGATCGTGGTCCCATTCAGGGTAGCCGCCATCGATTGCACTTCAGGAGCACTTACTCCCGGAAGAGCAATCGTTCCCATATCCAGGTTCAGCAGCGCGTCTTGAGTGATTGCGGTTGTGAATGCGGGCGCCCCTTCGCATTGGAACGAGGCATTCACGGGCGTGGCGGTGATGGGATACTGCACGGCGAAATCCCCGAGTTCATTCATTCGCCCGGGTGTGCCGACCTGATTCCCGGCCGCATCGAGCAACCTGGCAGTGCCGGTGACGTGAACGCCGAAAAATTCATTCAGCGTGCCGCACGGACTGCCGTCCTGCAGCGTGAAGTTCCCACCAATGGTGGATGTGGTCGAAACGTCCAGCCCTGGAGCCGCGCTGAGATAATCCGTGGTCGCGACGTTCGGCATGGAGAATCCGCCAAAGAAGAAACCCGGATCGCATTCTTGCGGGCCGGGCGTGCCCGGTACCGTGCAATACGTCACATAATTCGCCGCAGCCGGCAGGTTGGGAATTACGTAGTCGCCGCGAAGATCAGTCGTCACCGGGCCGCTCGGCGGGTATGTGGCTCCAGTGGCGCTGTCCTGCACATAGACCGAAACGTCCGGCAAGTGTAGGTCATGACCATTGGCGTATCCCCAGTCCACCGACGAGCGGTAAGTGTCACCCTGCGGGGCCGGGGCAGGTGGCGCGACGTAGGGCAAGGGATGTGTGTCGCTTGATAACCGGGTGCCGATGCTGTCGGTGTTCACGGCAATTCGCTTTTCCGTGTATCCTCCCAGTCCGTTGGACACCAGTACGTAAGCGAAATGGAGGCCGGGACCAGACGGAAGCGACCAGTTCACCGTCGGTGAGTCCGCAGTGACCAGATTTCCGTCGGTGGACTTCCAGCGATAGTGAAGCGTTCCTCCCGATGTGTCGATGGCTTGTACGGAAACTTGAACGGTCGGACCCTGATTGCGTGAAAAATTCGCGTCAAGGCGCACCGCCAGTGCGGCCAGGCCGAGCAAACCTAGGCTCACCGCCAGAATTCTGGGTTTCATAGAGCTTTTCTCCTCAAAGTGTTGACTGAAGCGCACGCCAGCGACGCGCAAAAGATGCATTCCCAGAACAAGACCCGGTTGACGCGCCGGATGGACTAACCCTCACACCCTCTAAATGCGACAAAGGGCCGTGCACCTTCTCAATTTTCCGAAAAATATTTTTTGGGAAGCATGCAGTTCATGCGATCGCGGCCCTTGATCCGCCCGCCAACGGCCAGCTGCCCGCCGAAATTGCAAGACATTTCCCTTTCCCGAGGTTTCCGCTACCATGATGAGCTTCGTCCAAGACAACTGAGGCCTCCATGGCAGAGATCACTCTTCGGGTTAACGGGAGCGAGCGCAAGGTCAACGTCTCCCAGGACACTCCTCTCCTCTGGGTTCTGCGCGATACTCTCCAACTTACCGGCACAAAGTTTGGCTGTGGTGCGGGACTCTGCGGCGCTTGCACCGTACACGTCGAGGGCGCGGCCACCCGTTCCTGTTCCACGCCGGTGTCCCAGGTAGCGGGTAAGAACGTAATCACGATTGAGGGACTGGCCTCCAACGGCCAGCACCCCTTGCAGGCCGCGTGGATCGCCGAAGAAGTTCCACAGTGCGGCTACTGCCAAACCGGACAGATCATGGCCGCCGCCGCGCTGCTCGCGAAGACCGCGCATCCCACAGATGACGAAATCTCTTCATTCATGTCGGCAAACATCTGCCGCTGCGGGACCTATGATCGTATCCGCCGCGCGATTCAGCGCGTCGCCAATAGCGGAGGTGCGCGATGAGCCCACTGTCCCGGCGTGATTTCATCGCGGTGGGCACAGCCGCAGGCGCAGGCCTCGTCATCGGCTTCTACCTTCCGCATGGATCCATCGGCAGGTCGGGCGAAGCGTTCTCGCCGAATGCTTATCTGAGAATCACTCCCGACAATAGAGTCACGATCGTCGTGGCGCGCTCCGAGATGGGACAGGGAGTGCGCACCTCGCTGCCCATGATCCTGGCGGAGGAACTCGAAGCCGATTGGAAGCAAATTCAGATCGAGCAAGCCGGCGCCAGCACGCTATTCGGCGATCAAACGACTGGCGGCAGCGCGAGCGTGCGCACCACCTGGGACCCGATGCGTAAAGCCGGGGCTGCTGCGCGCGAAATGTTGATCTCCGCGGGAGCGCTGCATTTCGGCGTGGCCCGGGCATCGTGCAAGGCGGAGAACGGCACCATCGTGCACGCGGCATCGAATCGTAAGGCGACCTACGGAGAGCTTGCGACTCAAGCCTCCGCCCTTCCCGTGCCCACGGATGTCACCCTGAAACAACCCAAGGACTACAAAATCGTCGGCAAGCCGATTCCGCGACTGGATACTCCAGCGAAGGTAAATGGCTCCGCCGAATACGGCATCGACTTCCGCGTGCCCGACATGAAGTATGCCGTCCTTGCCCGTTGCCCCGTTTTCGGCGGCAAGGTCGCCAGCTTCGACGACAAGGAGACGAAGAAAGCTTCAGGTGTCCGTTACGTCGGGAAGATTACCGATTCATCGATCGCCGTCGTCGCCGATAGCGTGTGGAGCGCGATGGAAGGACGGCGCGTTCTCCAGGTGAACTGGGATGAGGGTCCGAACAAAGACCTGAACACCGCCGCCATCATGCAGTCGCTGAGGGAAAGCGTCAGCAAGAAAGGCGCGACGCTTTACTCGACCGGAGACGTCACGAAGGCTTCCGGACACCGCATCGAAGCTTCCTACGAGCTGCCCTTCATGGCGCACGCTCCCATGGAGCCCGGCAACTCGACCGCGCACTTTCAAGGATCGAAGTGCGAGATCTGGTCGCCTACGCAGGTGCCCCAGGACGTGCGTGACTCGGCCGCCGCGGCGCTGGGACTCGACTCCGACAATGTGAAAGTCAACGTGCTGCTGATGGGCGGAGGCTTCGGTCGCCGCCTCGAGCACGATTACGCAGTCGAGGCCGCACAGGTTTCAAAGGCCATCAACGGTCCGGTCAAGGTGATCTGGAGCCGGGAAGACGACATGCGCAATTCCGTCTACCGCCCTGCCAGTTATCACAAGCTGAGCGCGGTGCTTGACGGTCAGGGATGGCCGGTGTCCTTCACGCATCGCTTCGTCTCGCCTTCCATCAGCGCGCAAAAAGGTTCTCCGGGCGATGGCGGCGTCGATCCCGATCTCAAGGACGAAGCCTCGCTCGTCTATTCCTTCCCCAACGCCTTAGTCGAATACATTGACGCACAAACTCCCGTGCCCCTGGGATGGATGCGCTCCGTCTACGCGCTTCAGGTCGGGCTTCGCCAGCGAATGCTTCATCGACGAACTGGCCTCAGCTGCCGGGAAGGATCCCCTCGCCTACCGTCTTCACCTGCTGCAGAAAGATGAGGACATCAAGTATTTCGACGCCACATGGCGTACCGCGCGCATGCGCGGCGTCCTGCAACTCGCCGCTGACAAGGCAGGATGGGGCAAGCCTCTGCCGGCGACGCACTATCGCGGCATCGCCTGCTTCGGCTCCTTCGGCACGTACATGGCGCAAGTCGTCGAGCTTTCCATGGAAGGCGATCAGCCTCGCATCCACCGGGTAGTCGGCGCCATGGATTGCGGGCAGGTGGTTAATCCAAACATCCTTGAACAGCAGATCCATGGCGGCGTGATCTACGGGCTGGCAAACGCCTTGCGCGCCAAGATCACCATAGAAAAAGGACGCGTCGTGCAGGGAAACTTCGACGACTATGCTCCCCTGCGCATGAACGAGATTCCCGCGGTGGAGGCTTACTCTGTTGAGAGCTCGGAGGCACCCACAGGCGCGGGCGAGCCGCCCATTCCCCCACTCGCACCGGCCATTTGCAACGCGATCTATGCGGCGACCAAGAAGCGGATTCGGGCATTGCCGATTTTGAGCTGAAGTGCAGGACCGAAGCTAGGCAACGCCTCCCAACGCTCCTAGCCAGCGCACTGGAAAACGGGAACCCGCCGCATGAACGAGTTTTTCATCGGCAGTGACGAGTTCAACGCTTCTCTCAATGGCTGCCGCGATATACATGCTGTCGTAAACCGAGCGCCCCGACTCCAGGGCCAGCGACAAAGCCCGCTCGATGAGATCGACTCCCGGCAGAATCAGCAGCCCCAACTGCCGGGCCAGTGCAATGGACTTCTCGGCGTGTGGCGGCGTGATCCTCCGTTGCGCCGCAGCCTTCCACAACACGCTCCCCAACTCCGGCCAAAACAGATCGGGCACAAAAAAGCGAATCCGCCCATGAGTGAAGCGCGCCAGCAGATCCTGTGCTTCTGACGACAGCGACTCGCCCGCTGCGGGCAAGAACCATTTGGCAGCGACGCTGGCGTCCAGCACGAGAGTTTTCACCGCTCCCGGTCCTGGCGGACCATCTCTTCACTGCTGGCAAAAGAACCCGCCGCGGACGCCGACCCGCGCAACTTCTTAAGCTCTTCGAAAAGCTTCTTCCGGCGCTTGAGTTCCATCTCGGTCGGGACGTTCTCCTCGAGCAAGACCAAAACTTCGGCTGCGATCGATTTTCGATTTTCCCGGGCACGCCTTTTCAATGCGTCGTAAAGCTCCTCCGGGATATTTTCCACGTATAGCGTTGCCATAGCGTAAGTCTAGCATATGCCTAGACCACAGGAAAGGCGTGCTTTAAGCGGCTAGAGTATCTTCAGACAGCAAGCAATGGTGCGGGATGCATCAACTTAGGTTTATCGTGAACATGCCATGAATGCACTTCGAGAACAATTGCACCAACTGGTAGACCAGTTGCCAGACGGAACCATGGAGCATGCCAAGACCGCGCTAATCTACTGCGGCAATCAAGAAAAACACCGCATGACCATAGAGAATGCCAAGCGTCGGGCCAAGGAAATCTCGGAGCGGAGCCTGCGAGCATACGCAGAAGGAACTGGCCATGGTTTCATTTCCGGCATAGGCAGTGGCGGGGGGCAAACTTTTGCTGACGGCAATCACCACAGTTCGATGATCGCTTTCGAGGACGGAAAGAACGCGACTTATCATCTGTACATTTATCGTGGGACTGCGTTCGAGATCATCGAAACGATTGAGACTTCTGAAGATGGGCACCGCCTTATTCGAACTGAACGAATCAAAGGAGTCGACGGAAATGAGCACGTTCTGACGGCGGAGTTGCCTGTATCGCCGCCCATCGGAACCCCCACCTAACCCGTAGCGCCACCGTCACTCTTGAATTAGGAATACAGTCCACTTGGGATGATGTAATCAGATGGGGTGAGAAGGCCGGGTCTCTGGACGTCAGCGAGCGGAGTTTTTGCTCTTCGGGACCGTTTTCTTTTTGGGCTGCTTGCTGTCGCGCGCGGCTTGCGCCTGGCGGTCTGAATACGTCAGCTTGCGATCTTTTGGCATATCGTGATCCTGACACATCCGGGTAGAAATCGCCAGACTTCGGAACCGCGCCGCTTAACCCCGTTTCTTGACACCCCCTCCCACCGCCGTTATTCTTAAGTATTGCTCCCTGGAGAACTTACGCCTCTGGGCGTGTTCCGCGGGCCTTCGCGGTATCAAAAGGTGGGCGCGGAGGTTCCCGATGATGATTGAAATTGCCGAGCTAGAACTCCATCCTGTTGATTTTCAAGAGGAGTTCCCTCCGGACGCCATCGATCTGGGAGCCGATGTGCGTCAGACCACGGTGCTTACGACCAGCGGCCGAGCGCAATTGGTCGAGGAACATCAGGGAAAGCGCAACGTAATCAAGGACATCCGGGTTCAGGGCGACTTGGCGACGACCCTGGAATTGCCTTGTGCGCGCTGCCTGGACCCGGTGATCCAGAAAGTCGCGCGAACGTTTGATCTTTTGTATCGTCCCCTGGGGACGGACGCGGGCAACGAAGAACTATCGGTCACCGCAGCCGAAGCGGAGATTGGCTATTACCAGGGCGAAGGCTTGCTGCTGGAAGATGCTATTCGGGAACAGGTATTGCTGGCAGTTCCACTGAAGGTGACCTGCCGGGAAGATTGCAAAGGCTTGTGCCCGGTTTGCGGCAAAAACCGTAACACGGAGCCTTGCTCGTGCGCTCCGCAGATGGGCGATCCGCGCTGGTCGCCGCTCAAGGAACTGCGCGAAAAGTTGGAGCGCTGAGCGGGTCGTGGAATCCAGCGGGAACACGGACGCGGCAAGGATCCCGAAAGTAAAGCTACAGACAGAAGGTTTCGCGATATAAACGATCCGGGTCGGAACAAAGCATCGGATCGGAAAATCCCCACCCAAGCTGAGCTTGGATTGGGGCATCCTAAAGAGGAATTTCATGCCGAATCCAAAACGGAGACACTCCCAGAAACGCACTTCTACCCGTCGCGCTCACGACGCCTTGTCGAAGCACTCGCTCTCGGAGTGTCCGAATTGCCACGAGAAGAAGATGCCCCATCGCGCCTGCGCCAAGTGCGGCTACTACAAAGGACGCGAAGTAGTGGAAGTCGAAGAAGCCAGCTAACGCCTTACAAGCGACTCCATGCCAAGCGTCATTGCTCTGGATGCCATGGGCTCCGATCGCTCTCCTCGGCCAGAGGTTGAGGGGGCGATTCAAGCCGCCCGTCAACTCGGCGCGCACGTGCTGCTGGTCGGACAGGAAAGCCGGATCCGGCCGGAGCTGGATCGCCACCGCTGGATCTCGCAGCTTCCCATTGAAATCGTTCACGCCGACGAAGTCATCACCATGGAAGACAAGGCGGCGCAAGCGGTCCGCGCCAAGAAGCAATCTTCCATGCACGTGGGCATTCGCCTGGTGCGCGAGGGCAAAGCCGCCGGCTTCGTAACCGCCGGCAACACCGGCGCGGCGATGGCTGCCGCCAAGATGATTCTGGGAGCCTTGCCCGGAGTCGACCGTCCTGCGCTGGCTGCGGTTTTCCCGACCGCCATTCGAACCGGCGCCATGCTGCTCGACGTCGGCGCGAACGTCGACTGCGACGCGCACAATCTCGAACAGTTTGCGCTGATGGGCGAGATCTATTTCCGATCCATCTTCGGCACGAAGCGCCCCAAGGTCGGATTGCTGTCGATTGGCGAGGAAGAAACCAAGGGCAACCTGCTGACGCGTGAAGCCTTTCAACTTCTCAAACAGCTTCCTTTGAACTTTGTCGGCAACGTCGAAGGGCGCGACCTTTACAACGGCAATGTCGACGTCATTGTCGCCGACGGCTTCGTTGGCAACGTGGCGCTGAAGATTTCCGAAGGCGTGGTCAACTTGGTGCGCGCCGCTCTGAAGGAGGCGCTGCAAGCCACAGTGACCCGGCAAGTCGGATACCTGCTCTCGCGCAGCGCATTTGGAGATTTCAAGAAACGGCTCGACCATACTGAATATGGCGGCGCGCCGCTGCTTGGACTGAAGGGTGTCAGCATCATCACGCACGGGTCCTCGAACGCCAACGCCATCAAGAACGCGATCCGCGTCGCGTCCGAATTCGCCGAGAGCCGCGTGAATGATGAGATCGAAAAAGGCATCGCCGCGCTGCGCTCAGCGACCGTGGCGGGCAGTTGATTGAGCCTCGAGCTACGTGCTTTGAGCTGCGAGCAAGCACGAAAGGCGATTGCTCGAAGCTCGTGGCTCGAAGCTCGCAGCCTTCAACGTTAACGTTGCGTAGTGTAAGTTCATCCGACCCAAAATCAAGTTCTCAGGCATCCTCACCAAACGTATGACTGCAATCGCATTTCTGTTCCCCGGCCAAGGCTCGCAGGCTGTCGGCATGGGTAAAGAGCTTGCCGACAACTATGCCGTCGCCCGCCAGACTTTCGACGAAGCTGACGATGCCCTTGGCTACAAACTTTCGCAGCTCTGCTTCGAAGGGCCGGAAGATCAGCTCCGGCTAACCGAGATCACGCAGCCCGCCATCCTCACCACGTCCGTTGCCGCCTGGCGCGTGCTGAAAGACAAGGGCGTGAACGCCTCGTTCGTCGCAGGGCACAGTCTCGGGGAATATTCCGCTCACGTCGCGGCCGGAACACTCAGCTTCCCCGACGCCGTTCGCACGGTGCGCAACCGCGGCAAGTATATGCAGGAAGCGGTGCCGGTGGGAGTGGGAGCGATGGCCGCCATCCTCGGCATGGAACTTGATAAAGTAAACGCAGTTTGCGCCGACGCGGCGCAAGGACAGGTTTGCGATCCGGCCAACATTAATTCCGCCGAGCAGGTCGTCATCTCCGGCAACACCGCCGCCGTCGAGCGCGCTGCCAAACTGGCCAGCGAACGCGGGGCCAAGCGAGCCGTGATGCTCCCCGTCAGCGCACCCTTCCATTGCTCCCTGATGAAACCTGCGCAAGATCGGCTAGCTGCAGACCTGGCCTCGCTATCGTTCCGGAATCCGGCGATCCCGGTGGCGTGCAACGTCGACGCTGCGCTGGTCAAAGACGCAACCGCTGGCCGCGACGCGCTCGTGCGCCAGGTCACCGGCTCGGTGAAATGGGAGCAGTCCATCCACCTGCTGATCGCGCAGGGAGTGGAGCGCTTCGTGGAAGTCGGCCCCGGCAAAGTGCTCTGCGGCCTGATGCGCCAGATCGATCGCACGAAAGCATGCTCGAATGTAGGGGACGAGGCATCGCTGCAGAAGACGCTGGAGCAACTGGCGCAACCGAAAGCCTGAAGCATTCGAACGTTCAGGGACGATCGGCGCGGGTTACGCTGTCCCGATTTTCAATGGTTGGTAAGGGGCGTTGAAGTGTAAACGCCGGTTAGGGGTAGTTGGCATTAGCTTCCGGTTTGCCCGTGATCCGGGAGTTGGCTGGAAATCGATTTGTTAGAACCTGATTTCTCGTTACCGATCCGGATTGAATGTGTTCATTGACCGCCCTGCCCTTGGCGACATAGCATGTTCTGCACGTGATCGGCCGCACCATTTCGCACTATCGCGTCATCGAGAAACTCGGTGGCGGTGGGATGGGTGTAGTCTATAAGGCCGAAGATACCGAACTGGGCCGCTTCGTCGCGCTCAAGTTCCTGCCTCCTGAAGTTGCCAAAGATCCGCATGCCCTCGAGCGCTTCCGCCGTGAAGCGCGTGCTGCCTCGGGGCTGAACCATCCCAACATCTGCACCATTTACGAAATCGGCAGGCACGAAGAGCAATCGTTCATCGCGATGGAGTTCCTGGATGGGCTGACACTCAAGCACAGCATCGCAGGGCGTCCTATGGAAACCGAGCCGTTGCTCGAACTGGCGATAGAAATTGCCGAGGCGCTCGACGCGGCCCACGCTGGCGGCATCGTGCACCGCGACATCAAGCCGGCGAACATCTTCATCACTCGGCGCGGCCATGCGAAGATTCTCGATTTCGGGCTGGCCAAGCTCAGTTCGGGCGCTCCTTCCGTAGGCGCGCAGCCTACGCGCACCATCAGCGAACAACTCACCAGCCCGGGCAGCGCCATGGGCACCGTAGCGTATATGTCCCCGGAACAGGCTCTGGGCAAGGAACTCGATGCCCGGACCGACCTATTCTCGTTCGGAGCCGTGCTCTACGAAATGGCGAGCGGCGCTCTGCCCTTTCCGGGGGAGACGACCGCCGCTACCTTCGACGCTATTCTGAACAAGCCGCCCGCGCCGCTGAGCCGCGTCAATCCGCAGGTTCTGCCGGAACTGGAACGCATCGCCAATAAGGCGCTCGAGAAGGATCTCGAACTGCGCTATCAGAGCGCGGCCGAGATGCGTTCCGATTTCAAGCGCCTGAAGCGCGAGACCGAGTCGGGACACTCGGCCGCCGTCATTGCGACCCCGACCGTTCGAAAAGCGCGCCTACCCTATATCGGGGCGGCCATTCTGCTCGCCGTCGCGGTTCTCGCCGCCATTGGCTTTATCGCGCTACGCGGGCCTTTGCCGCCACCGCGCGTACTTTCGGCGACCCAACTCACCAGTGACAACCTGCCCAAAGACATGCTCGTCACCGACGGGCCTCGCCTCTATTTCATCGAAACCATCAACGAACAGGCGGTCTTAAGTCAGGTCTCGGCGGGCGGCGGCGATATCAGCCATGTTGCCACCCCATTCGCCAATAGCTTTGTGCACGACGTCTCTCCCTCCCGTTCCGAGCTTCTAGTGGGTTCCTTCAGCGGAGAAGAAGCCTTTCTCAGCTCTGTGGAAACCGCGGAATGGGTCGTCCCCGTTCCCGCGGGATCACCGCGCCGACTCAGTGGCGTTCTGGCCGTGGCTGCCGCGTGGTCACGCGACGGGCAACGGCTGGCATTTTCGCGAGAGCACGACATCTACCTCGCCCGATGGGACGGCACTAAGCCGCATAAAGTGGCCACAGTCGCTGGCTTTCCCGGCTCAGTGCAGTTCTCGCCCGACGGCAGTCAATTGCGCTTCTCAGTACGCGATCCCGACGTCGCTGCTTTTCGTCTATGGGAAGTTGGCGTCGATGGGACGGGCGTGCGCCCGTTGCTGCCCGAAAGCTTCCATCAGGACCCGGGCGAGTGTTGTGGCCGCTGGAACGCGGACGGTTCCTACTTCTTTTTTGTTGCCTTACGGAACGGACGCAACGATATCTGGGCCATCCACGAGAAGATCGGAGTGTTCCATCGCGCCAGTCCCGATCCTCAACCTCTCACGACCGGTCCGCTCTCCTACTTAAGTTTCGCCCCGGCCCTGGCGGGCAATCGACTGTTCGTCATCGGCGAGCAGCAGCGGGCCCAGTTGCAGCACTTCGATTCCAAAGCGAAGCAATTCGTTCCGTTTTTCGACGGCATCTCCGGGGGAGAAATCGAGTTTTCGCGGGATGGTAAATGGGTCACGTATGTCGGCTACCCCGACTCGCTGTTATGGCGCAGCCGCAGTGACGGCAGCGACAAACTCCAGTTGACCTCCGCTCCCACAAGCGTCTCCATGCCGCGTTGGTCTCCCGATGGAAAGGGGATCGCCTACCTGTGTGTTCTCCCCTCCAAAGCTCCGCAAGCATGCGTCGTTTCGTCGGACGGGGGTACCATCGAGGAGATCCGCGCGCCTGATTCGCGCTGGCCCGATGATCCCCAGTGGTCCCCCGACGGCAAATCGCTCATTCTTGCGCTCTATCCAGCCGGAATCACCGGCAAGGCGCACGACCTCTCGGTGGCTCAATACGATCTTCAGACCAGGAAATTCACGCCCATCGCGGGCACTGAAGGGATGCTCGGACCGCGCTGGTCTCCTGATGGACGCTACATCTCCTTCTTTTCCGCCGACACGAAGAAGCAGATGCTCCTCGAGGTGAGCACAGGAAAGTGGTCCGAATTGGCCACAGGGCAGACGTGCTGCAGTATCCCAACTGGTCGGCAGACAGCAAATACTCATACTTCGAGGACTTGGGTCCGGACGGTCCGGAGATCGACCGCGTTTCCATCGCGACCCGCAAGAAGGAGCGTGTCGTGTTGCTGAAAGGCATTGCGCGGGTTCCCATGCCGGAGTCCGGCGTGCCTTGGAACGGCGTAGCCCCCGACGGCTTGCCTCTGATCATGCGCGATGTCGGCACACGCGAAATCTATGCGCTGGAACTGCAACTGCCGTAAGTACTAGAATTACTTCTCACATCCGGACAGTACAGTCGAGCATCCCAGCGATCACAAGAAAGTACCCACAATTCCGGCCGAGTCGT
>CAVTMJ010000007.1:0-221304 GCA_963735815.1 uncultured Acidobacteriota bacterium
AGTCACCGGCGGGGCATGCTTTGCGGACATTTGTGGCGCGGGGAACACATGGGAACTGCATCCTCATTCTGCGATGCGCGCCAGCGGGGTCCTTCGCCGCTTCAGCAAGAGCGTGAAGGCAAAGCCAAGACGTCCCGGTCGCCCTCGCTCATTTGGAATGTCAAGGCGCGCATGTCTTCATTCAGGTGATCGAGTTTTGACGTTCCCACGACCGCGTGAAAATTCGGCGCGGTTTGCAATATGTAATTGAGCGCGATAACCGGCAGCGGAACGCTATACTTCTGGCCGAGAGATATGAGCCGACTTATCCTTCGCTCGTCCTCCGGCTTGCCTTCAGCCAAGCGGCGGTCAATACATGTCTTTAGGCCGCCGCGCCCCAGTGGTGAGTAGGCGAGAAAAGGAAGACCGTTTTCCCGAAGATAGTCCACATAGCTTCCGTCGCGGGAAATGTTCTGCGCACCCTTCCACCGCTCCCCATCTTTGGCCGGGAGAGCGTTAAATTCATTGCTCACCCACGGCACGACGTTTGCCTCCCGCAAGTAGGCCCGAAACTCCTTGAGCCTGGCAAGAGAGACGTTGGAATATCCGACATTATGGACTTTCCCGGATCTCAAGAGTTCAACGCTCCATTCGGCAATCGCCTGCGCGGGAACTTTCGGATCATCATAGTGCAATAGATAGACGTCGATGTAATCGGTGCCCAGGGCTCGTAACGAATCGTCCAGTTGGCGCAATAGCTTTTTCCGCGTCAGCGGCGTTCTGAAAAGGCTCGGGTGTCCGCCCTTCGAGATGATCCGAAAAGCGCCGCGACCCAACGGATGTTTCCTGACGAAGCGCCCGACAACTCCTTCGCTCCAGTACATCCTGGCCGTATCGAACGAGTTGATGCCCATCTCGACGGCACCGTTCAGGATGGCATCCGCGCGCTTTGTCGGAGCGATATTCCAAGACGCAAGATTCGGCACGGCAATCATCCAATCGGTGCCGAGAACGATTCTTGACATTTCGGATTTCATGTCGCTGGGTTAGATGTAGGTCTTGATCAAGCGCTCCGCCAAGCGATGGGCGAGCGCCATGATCGTAAGCGTGGGGTGCTTCTCGCTGAGAACCGGTATCACGCTGCCGTCACAGACATAAAGGTTCTTACTCTTGAAATATTTCAGGTCCTTGTCGACCACGCCGCCTCTCGGGTCAGCGGCCATTCGGCAGGTGCCCACGTAATGAATGCCTGATCCCGGAGGAGACCCGACGTCATCCGCGATGTAGCCGCTGGCTTTCCTTAGCATTCGTCGGCCCAGCGCGGCGAGCCGCCGGCTGTGGTCGGCCTCGATCTCTGACGTTTCGTAATCAATACGCGCCTGACGTTGTCCGAAATGATCTACCTGATCGGCCAAAGCGACCTTGTTCTTTCGCTGCGGAACGGCCGGGCTGAACAACACCAACGTCGCCGTGCTCTTAAAGACTTGCCGGGAAATGGTTTCCACCAAGAATCGGGGCAACCGGGGCATTTCGGCCAGATAATAGGGAACCTTCATGAAATCCGACCAGAATTGGCCCACGAATGGAAAGCGTTTCCCTTGGGAATCCTTGATCTGACCGCCCAGCAATATGTGATCGCCATAACCGCGGTCTTCGTTCGCCGGCCTGAACCACAATCGAAAGAGACTGGTGCCGACGACCGCACGCGGGCTATCCTGCAAAAACTCGCCGACCTGCTCGGCTTTGCTCCGGTCGTCGGCGAACGAGTTCAGCAGCAGCCGCGGCGATTCGATTGCGCCTGCACAGACGATGACCACGTCCGCTTCAATCTCGACGATCCGCGCGTCGCGTTCGTCGATCGCCACGACATGCGAGATCGAGAACCCCTCCGCATTGTCACCGTCGACGGCGGTGAGTTTGATGGCTCTGGTATGTTCGAGCAGCCGAAAGTTCCGCAGCGCTCTTATCTCCGGCAGGAGATGCGTGGAGAATTTATAGACGCTGCCGGAACGGCACCCGCGCCCGCAATTGCCGCAGGCCACGCACTTTTGCGCAGAATCCGGCCGCAAGTCGACGGCTTTCCTGTTCTCCAAAAAGAAAAGATCCGGGCCGAGCGAGCCGGCGTTGCTGTCGATGAAAACGCGGTCAATTTGCCTGGCGCTGCGGGGCGCGAGAAAGGATCCGTCCGGAAATTGACGCAAACCGTTGCGCTCACCCACCACCAATGCGAGCCGCTCGACCTCAGAATAGTGATCGGCAAGATCGCCCAGAGAAATCGGCCATCGGCAGTCCTCACTATAGGGATTGCGGTTGGCAAAATCGTCCTCTGAATACCTCAGGCAGATCCCATTCCAGAGGTTCTGCAAGCCGTTGACGTGGTGAATTTGGTAGTGATGGAATCCGCCTTCCCGTGGACATTCTATGGAGCTCCGGCTACCGGCGTCCGCGAGGAGCGGATGAACGATAGAGATTTCCGGCCTGACCGGGAAAGTGGTATGAGGGCCTATTTCAAAATGGCCCTTTTGTTCAGGGCTCAGCTCGTTTTCAAATTCGGATTGCGCTGGAATACCGCCTGAGTTGATGACCAGCACATCGGCGCCCGCCTTCGCCAGACGGTAGGCGAGGATGCCCCCGCCGGCGCCGGTACCGATCACGCAGAACTTCGCGCGAAGCGTCACCGGCCTCTCCGGGCCGAGCGCGCAAAGGCATCGCTGGCGAAATACAGGTACTCCACAAAATCGCAAAGCACCTTAATTTCGCGCCGACTGAAATATTGCCGCGGCAGTCAGATCAGGCGTCGCATTTTGTCGCCACGCCGTCCATAGAGGGCGGAGTTGGTCGTTCCGCTCCATGATCTCCGGAATCAGGCCGATCAGCGGCTCGATGCGGCCGGCGTATGGCGAAACCTGGCAGAGTCGCCTGGCCAGCGAGTCATGGGCGCTCATTATCGGACCATTCTCCCTAAGGCCCATCCAAACGGCCATGGAGTGGCGTAAACATTCCGCCACGATTTTGAAAGGTTTTTCACCGTAATTACTTCAGTCGCTCGCCCTTCCAGGGGGAATGTGAACAACTCTACCACGGTTAAAGGTGCCGCGAAGATTCCCCCAGGGCCTGTGTTTCCACGAGCTAACTCAGCCGGAGTTGAGGTCAAAGCGTCAGTCCCTTTGACCGTTATCTCAGCTTGCTCGATAAACCGTAGACACCAAAATTGCTGGCCGCGCTAGTTCAGTTGCGCGTATTCCGTCTTGGCTTGCTTCAGAATGGGGATATCGGAATCGGCATCCTTCCACAGCCCGAGGAAATCCTGACAGGCGTATCTTGCCTTTGCTGTGTCCCCGGCCAGTACATAGGATCTCTCCAACTGCAGGCGAGCCAGAGCTCCAATCGGATCGCTAATCACGATCCCGCGATGATCGATAATCTTCTGGAACTCGGAACTTGCTGCTGCGCCTTGATGCGCACTTAGATAGGCCTGACCCCGCACAAACGCCGGGTTGAGATTTCCTACGAACGCGAAGAAATATAGCCAGGTGGCGCCCAGTTCATAGGGAACCGAAGGCTCCAATAGCTTGATCGCACTCTGGGGGTCATCGTGATGGAGAGCCATAAGTGCGCGGAGGGTTGGGAGGTAACTGAAGCGAACCGATGTGTCTTCCGGAAAGCGCTTTTCCAGATCACGTGCAAGCATCTGCGTCCGGGAAGAATCGCCCGCGAGGCTCAGCGCGAAGGCAGCGCCGTATTCCACATCGCGGCCCTTTGAAAGTTGCAAAGCTGCTGCTGCGCGCTGCTTTGCCGCGGATGGATTGCCGCACAGGGCATTCCACATGGCGGCGGCAACCTCATAAGATGCTGCTCTTTCCCTTTGGCCACCCTCGAGCGCCAGATCCACCGCGTGCTGTGATAGACGCGATGCCTCTCGCAATCGACCGGAGTAGGCTGCCACCAGGGCTTGGGAATGGGCGATCCAATCTTCTGCGCCAGCCCGTCCCCGGCTCAGTGCAACGATCTGTTTCATTCCATCAACGTCGCCCTTTAGGAAGGAAATGTAATAGCGGAAAACCAAAAGCTCGGGCGTCTCCATCTTGCGCGAGGAGGCTCGCTGCAGTATGTTCTCGGCCTCTTCGAGTCGGTCCAGCGAAAGGTAGCTGTACGCCAGATTGACGTAACCGGGGGTGAAATCCGGATCCAGCGCGATGGCAATCTTTCCTTCTTCGATCGCTCTTTCGTAGTTGCCAGTGCCCTGGTAAAGGAAGCCTGACAGCATTCCGTGGGGGTACGCGTCACGAGGATATGCTTGCGCCCATAATTCACAGGCCCGCTGCGCCTTCTCCAAATTTCCTGTTACCGTTCGATGGTAGATAACCGTGATGAAGAACTTTTCCGGATCGCTCACCCGATCCCGCAACTGGTAAGCAGCGGTAGCGCTCTCTTGCGACAGGCCGGACTCGCCAATCGCGCTATACCAGAGCGCTAGATGAGCGTGGGCGAGAACAAAGTTAGGATCGATTTCAAGGGCACGCTGAAGAAAGGGGATAGCCGAGGAAAAGCCGGTAGAAAAGGCCACTGTCACCGCAGCGCTATATTGCTTTAACGCCTCGAGCGAAGGCGTGGTGGCTTCCGCAAGCGGGGTGTTATGTTTCTGCAAGGTGGTGAATGATTCACCAAGCTGGCTCCGCAATTTTGTCGCGATCTGGGTCAACGCATTGAGGATGTCTTCCTTCTTGTCAGCCTGTACCTGTTGTTCGGCGAGCACGTCTCCGGTGCGGCAGTCTCGGGCGCGAAGTCCCAAAACATAACGACTGCCCAGGCTGGCAATCGAGCCGTCCAGCACGGCCGCGCTTCCCGTTCGCTGGCAGATTTCCTGTGCGGTGTCGGCGATTAGCCGCGCATCACTGGGCTTGCCCATCAATCGAAGAGTCTGCTGAATGCGCGGTTCCGAAATGAGGCTCAGGAAAGGCGACTGCTCGAGTTGGACGGCGAGCCCTTGCCGCAACGTCAAATCAAAGACGGCGTCGCCGGTTTGGTTGTCAAAATCTGCCAGAACAATTGTGTCTTTCTCGGTCAGAGCACGCCGAAGACGGGAAAAGGACCACAACGAAGCCAAGGCGATCGCCACGAGTCCGGCTATGATTGCAACCTTCCAATTTCGGCTGGCTCTTGCTGCATAATTCTCCCTGGGAAGCGCGCGAGTCGCACTTGATCCAACCCCAGGTTCCTGTTTGAGTCTTTTCAAGTCGGCGGAGAGATCAGCTGCATTTTGATAGCGACGCTCTCGATCCTTCTCCAGGGATCTTGCGATGACCGCATCGAGGGCTGCAGGCAAACTTGGATTCCTACGGGTCGGCGCACTGGGCTTGGCGTTCAGGATGGAGTCCATCAGCAGAACACGATTCTTGCCTGCGAAGGGGCGCTCGCTCGTTGCCATCTCGTACAGCACTACGCCCAGAGAGAACACGTCGCTCCGCGCATCAGCCTCTTCCTGCCGAATCTGTTCGGGAGACAAATAAGATGTCGTGCCCGGAATTACACCCTGCACCGTAAGTGATTCCTCCTCTGATCTGTCGTCCTCTCGATGAACGGGAGCCAGCTTCGCCAATCCGAAATCCAGAATTTTGACCCGGTCGCCGTTGACGATAAAAATATTCCCGGGCTTGATGTCTCGGTGCACAATTCCCTTCGAATGCGCCTCCTGCAATCCGGCAGCGATCTGCGTACCAAGATCCAAAAGCTCCTCAAAGGCGATCGGTCCCTTGCGAATCCGCTCCTTCAAGCTCTCCCCTTCGAGCAGTTCCATGACGATCACCGGCTGGCCGTCGTGTTCTTCTACCTCGTAGAGTGTGCAAATGTTCGGGTGGTTCAACGAGGAGACAGCTCGGGCTTCGCGTTCAAAGCGCTGGAGAGCTCTTTGGTCACGGGCAAGATTCTCAGGCAGGAACTTCAGGGCGACGCGGCGGCCCAGGCGGATGTCCTCGGCCTCATACACGATTCCCATCCCTCCACTACCGATTTTCCCGATCATTCGGTAATGCGAAATGATCTGCCCGACCAAGATTTTCTGAGAATCCGAACTTTCGGCACGGACGACCGGACCCAGAAATTTGTAGCCCTTGCGAGGCACCGTCTCGATGTAGTGAGGATTATCGGCGTCGTCGCCCAGCGCCTCGCGGAGTTTGCGCACCGCAACTCGCAGACTTCCTTCAAATTCGACTACGTATTGTTTGCCCAGATGCGGCGCTGGATGTCCTCGTGAGAAACCAGTTCTCCCGCGTTCTCCAGGAGCACGACCAGCAGCCGGAATGGCTGATCCTGTAGCTTGACCCGGCCCCCGTGCTTCAGCAGTTCGCCGGAGGCGATGTTCACTTCGAAAGGACCGAAACGGTAGATGGTGACGCCGCCGCCCATATTACGCGTGACAACAGGCCTCTCTGGCCGAGAAGTCTATCATCCGCGGCCCGGCGAGCCGTTAACGGATGTCTTCTATCTCGGTCTGCTTCACAGAGTTAGCAGTTAACGAGAACTTCATGCCGAGTTCTTTTGACCGCTGCCCCAAGCTGGGTTCTTCTAGCTCGCGTTGGACGCACACTTCGCGTTCAAAAAACTTACCAAGGAGACCTAGCGATGAAATCGATCACCACCGTCACTCTCTTCTGTGCGCTGGTTCTGCTTCCAATTGTTGGTCGCGCGCAGGAGCCTTCAACTGCGCAGCAGCAGGGGCCTCAACTTCGTTATGCCGTAAAAGATCTGGGAACGCTCACCGGCGGGACCTTCAGCCAGGCGACTTTCTTAAATAATGGCGGAGTCGTGACTGGCCTCTCCACTACCGCGAACGGCACGCAGCACGCGGCACTCTGGATTAAGGGACACGAGTTTGACATCGGCAAGCACGGACTGGGCGGTCCCAACAGCGGTGCCTTCGGAATCAACAGCTGGAGCCAAGTGGTTGGGCAAGCAGAAAGTTCCGATACCGATCCCAATCACGAAAATTTCTGCGCTTACGGGACCGGCCTGAAGTGTCTGCCCTTTTTATGGGAACTGGGCATAATGAGAGCGCTGCCAACGCTTGGAGGAAACAAGGCACGGTTGGGCCGCTTAATAATCGCGGGCAAGTCGCGGGGATGGCAGAGAATAGCACCGTGGACGCGGAATGCCCATCCACACCCGCCGTCAACGGCACCGGACCTCAGATTCTCGATTTCGAAGCAGTAATCTGGGGGCCGCGTCTGCGCCAGATTCGGGAACTCCACCCTCTCCCGGGAGATTCTGTCGGCATGGCATTCTGGATTAACGACCGCGGGCAGGCCGTCGGCACAACGGGTTCGTGCGCGAACACCCTGGTTCCTCCATTCGCAATTGGGCCGCACGCCGTAATGTGGGACAAGAACGGTTCGGTCCACGACCTCGGCAACCTCGGAGGGACGGCGAACCCCAGTTTACTGGGAGTCGGCAATGTTGCTTTCGCCATCAACAGTCAAAGTCAGGTCACCGGTGTCTCCGTCCCGCCTGGCGATACCACCACTCACGCCTTCTTGTGGACTAAAACCAAGCTGATGCAGGACCTGGGCACGCTTCCCGGAGATCTGAACAGCGCTGGCCTCGGCATGAACAATCTTGGCGACATAGTTGGAGCCTCGATCGATGGAGACCTGGCGACGGGATTCCCGAGAGCGATGTTCTGGCACAACGGGCAAATGCACGACCTCAATGCCCTCGCCGCAAACTCGCCCTTATACCTGCTGACGGCTTTTGCGATCAACGATCGGGGAGAGATCGTCGGATTCGGGGTAAACAGCGCGGGTGACGTTCATGGCTTTCTGGCTACCCCGACATTCGCAGATGCCAATAGCGAGGCCTCCTTGCCTGCCGCACAGCGCACCACCAGGCCTCTGGCTCTTTCCTGGAGTGCCCGCCGGGTGCTTGGAAGCCACCTATAGATCGCCGGCTCGTTACGCAATGACGAACAGTGATTACCGCTAAGACGAGGTGCAACATGAATCCACTCAACCTTAGGGCCCACAACAACCATGCCAACGCTGCCAAGATCGACTGCCCCAGGTTTCGCGTCCGTTCTCTGGACCCTAAGTCCGACTACGCCGACGCTCTCCGCTTCCTGAAACCCAACCGAAGAGGAAACCTGTCCGCGCGGCGCGGACGCCTGCCCTGAGCGCGCCGAAGAGCCCACAGTAAACCGGCGTGCCGTCCACTCTCTGACGAGTTCGGTGTTCGGCACGCCTGGCCCTGGGACTTCACAACAGCTGCTTCTAGTGACGATTCAAATCGTCGCGAGTGACGCGGAACGTGACTGGGGACGAAGCGATGCCGCCCGCACTCACAACCAGTTGATACACGCCGGGCCTCACCGCCGGGTTCAGCGTGAATTTCACGCTTTCGTGCGGAATGTTGCCTACGCTGGTCGAGGTCCAGTCCGTCGACCGGCAATAGAAAACCAGCCCGTTGGAATCCTGAAGCCGGACGATGGGGAAGTTCTCGTTGCTTTGAGCATCATCGCCATAGGCCGACCCGTCGGATGGGCCATTCAATTGTCTGCCGGTCAGCGTGAACACGCCATCCTCGCCGCGCCTGATTCTCTCAATCACCGGCAAGTAAGCGTGGCTGGCCGATCCGCTGGGCGTATAGGCATAAAGCTGGTTGCCGAATCCGTCGTTGAACAGCACCTGCCCGGTCGGGAGCACCAGCATGCGGCTCACGAACGCAGGGGCCGTCGCCAGATTCGGGTCATTCAAGGGCGGGGTCGATAGGGAGATTTTGTTTTCCTTCGGATCGAAGTCAAACAATTTCGTGGGGTTTTGGAAGATGCCGCCGAACACCAGGCCGATTTGCTGCGCGGACGCGGCGGCATTATTCGAGATATGAATCTGGTGCCGCGAGTCAATGCTGGTGATGATCGTGTTCGGCGGGATCACGTTCGAGGTCCCGTCGGCTTGGAAGACCGGCCAAGTCAACTGAAAGCCCGCCGTCGACGGAATATTGCTGATGACGTTGGAGCCCGTCGCCGTGTCGCCATTCTGGCTGATCGGATTCGGACCAGCATCGGCCGCCAGCAAAACATGCCCGTTCGGCATCAGAGCAGCTGGCGCATCGTCTGCTCCAAAATTGGCGTGCCGGATACTGCCAAAGGGATTGCTTAATGTGCTTTGAATATCGGGACCGGCCGACCAGTTGTTACTCTTCGGGTTGTACAGTGCCGTGTGCTGGTTTGCTCCGATCACGAGGGCGCGGCCATCCTGCAGGCGCATGGAAGGCCCCAATTCAAAGCCCAGCGCCGGGCTGGTCAGAACCGGCAAGGTTCCGTTGGCCGTGCCATCTGCGGGACTGATCGCGGACCAGGTATTCTGGTTTTGATCGTAGACCTCAGCGTACCCTTGCCCTGCCGCGACACTCTGAAAAAGATCGTACGTGAGGATGCCGCCGCCAGCCAGGTTGGTCCAACCTTCTTCATCGCTGCGGTCGTTGTAAACCTTGGTCGCCCCTTGCGTCCACGAGTCTGTGTCGACGGAGTACAGGTTAGTCGAGTTGTCGAAGATGTTCCCGGCCAGAATACGGTGGCCCGAGACCAGTATGGCAGGGTCGTCGCCAAAGCAAGCAAGCGCGATCCCCCTGAACCGCACGGCTTGACTGAGCCCGCTCAAGGTGGCGTTGGCCGAGATCGTCACCTGGGTTGCCGAATCCACGCTCACCACTGTGGCGCCGGCGGGGATTCCGTTTCCGGTGATCGTCCAGCCAGGCGTGAGGCGGTCGGTGGAGTAGATCCCCGTGACCACGGGCGAGCCGGCCGTCAGCTGCACGTCGGAAGTCACATTGCGGTGGCCGCAGCCGCCCACCTCATTGGGATAAGGTGCGATCGGTGACCAGGTGTCCTTGATCGGGTCGTAGATCTCTCCGGAAGGCGCGATATTGGCGTCGAAGTATGGCCCGGTATACTCGCCGCCCAACAGCCATACTCTTCCGTCTTGCAGGATATTGGTAGCGAAGTAAATGCGCGGGAAACTCATGGGTGCAAGAGTGGTCCAGGTCCCGTTCACGTAGCTGCCGTGTGCATCAGGGGTGAGCTTGAACCAGTGCTGGCCGTCGTCGCCGCTCTGCGCGATGACCGTTCCATCGGTCAGCAGCAACAGGTTGATGACCGAGCCGCCAGGGGGAAGATTGGCTAAGGGGGCCCAATTGGCTGGGGCATTGCGCTCCTGCGCATATGCCATCAAACTGCTCACCACGAGTCCGCTGGCCAAAACGAAGCATAGAACCAGGGCGCTGATTGTGGGGTTAGTGGAATTTGTTTTCGAAGGTCGGAGCGAAGGCAAGTCCAAGCTCATAGTTCACCTCTTCAAAATTGCACTCAAGGCCCGGAGCCATTGGAACCACCGATGACAGACGTGCGTCAGCCAGATAGGTAACAAGACAGAAAAATGTTGCGCACTGTGAACTGAGGCCTGGTAGGTTGGAAACCCATTTCCTGCGGGACCGAGATGAGGTAGAGACCTGTTGACGAATGCCTGGGGCCTTCCCAATTCATGGGACAAGCGAATTCGCCGCGCCCGCCCTCGAAAGAGGATTGCAACGAACACTAAGGCCTTTGTTCGCAATACCTTGCCGACAAGTTCCTCGACATCCAAGATGCTGTGCGGTTTTTCTCCTCACACGCTCGCCAGGGGAGAGGCATGGGGTATTGCACAAGCGGAAGTGCAACGGCGGAGGTTGGGCGCAGCTAGAATATAGGTACGAGAGTTGGAGTTGCACATGAAAAAATCCCTCCCCGTAGAATCTGCCTCCGCATTCATCGACGAGAAGATCAAGCAACTTGGGGACTGGCGTGGGAAGACCCTCGCTCAAGTCCGTCGACTCATCCACGACGCCGACCCTGCCGTCCAGGAAGAGTGGAAATGGGTAAAGCCAACAAACCCAGGAACGCCAGTCTGGTCCCATGACGGGGGCATCTGCACCGGGGAGTCGTACAAGCAAGTCGTGAAGCTCACTTTCTTTCGCGGCGCCTCTCTCAAGGACCCGAAGAAGCTCTTCAATTCCAGCCTGGAAGGGAACACGCGGCGTGCGATCGATCTCCGCGAAGGGGAAAAGATCAATGAAGCTGCATTCAAGCAACTCATCCGGGATGCGGTGGCGGCCAACTCCGCAGCGCGCGCTCCGCGAGCGGCCAAGAAACGCGCGGTCAAAAAGAAGTAAGCCCGGCGATGAGGTACGAATGGCCTTTCGCGGGTAGATCTTCTTTAATGCATACTCGCGAAGGTGGTGGATCCCGCATTGAGCCAAAACATCGAAACCAGGTAGAGCGCCGTCTCGTCAGGTCAATGTGATACCAATGCGGAGGACTCCTGGAGCCACCACGGCTATGAATGCCCAACTCAAGAATTTCTCTCTGCGCAAAGCCGTAGATGCTGACACCCCTGTGCTTAAGGACTTGATCGATGCCTCCGTTCGCGGACTGCAAGCAGAAGACTATTCTCCGTCGCAGATCGAGAGCGCCTTGGCGACGGTCTACGGGGTGGACAGCCAGTTGATTGCCGACGGCACTTACTTCGTGGTGGAAGCAGGCGAGGGCGAAATCGTTGCCTGCGGCGGCTGGAGCAAACGCAAAACGCTCTATGGAGGAGATCGCTGGACGGCACGCGAGGACACCCTGCTCGATCCTCAAAAAGATGCGGCCAAGATTCGCGCGTTCTTCGTGCATCCCGCCTGGGTGCGCCGTGGCATCGGAACCATGCTGCTGGACGCCTGTGAACAGGCGGCCCTTGCGGCGGGCTTTCATCGTTTCGAGATGGGCGCGACCCTGAGCGGCGTTCCGCTCTACAAAGCCCGAGGATACGAGGCCCTTGAGAATCTTGGCGTCCCACTCGCCAACGGCGAATCCCTACCCATCGTGCGTATGGAAAAGCAGGTTTCCGGGGCCAGGCACGTTCGTGCCCCCAAATAGCACGCCGGTGCCATTCCCAGATTTCCCCCCGAGTTTTATCTTGTCCTTGAGCAGTACTCGGGGGAGGGCTGTTCAACGAGCGTCCCAAGACTCTAACCAGAGTTTGGGGCGTTTTGTTTTGCGCCCGAAGATTTCGCCTTGAGATCTGGCCTGGGGCCGGACGCCTCGATCGTGAGGTAATCCACCGGGATTCGATCTCACGGGCATTCCAACTTCTCAGTTCTCGCTTATAAATTCTCAGGAAAATGAAAAGGGGCTCGCGAGGAAAATCCCCGCCCCAGCGGAGCTTGGACGCGGGGCACCGGCTTATGGCCCGCTTCTTTCGCTCAGAACTTACTCTCCCCAATAGAGTGTCATCCTCGAGCGAAGCGAAGGACCTGCTTTTTGGCGCCCTTAGGCTCAGTATGCATATCCCCAGTCTGCTAAGCCCGCACTTCGACCAACCCCGATATCCCGCGCAAAGGATCCGACAATCCCCGCATCACTTTCTCGAATGCCGCGAAATCCAGCGACTGCGGTCCATCCGACAGAGCCCGTTCAGGACAAGGATGAACTTCGATGATCAGGCCATCCGCGCCAACAGCGACGGCCGCCCTCGACATCGCCGCGATCAAGCTTTGTTTGCCCGTTCCATGAGACGGATCGGCGATCACCGGCAGATGGGAGAGGTCTCTCGCCAGAGCGACCGCCGCCAGGTCCATCGTGTTGCGAGTCTCCGTCTCGAAAGTCTTGATGCCGCGCTCGCAGAGCACCACATCCTTGTTTCCGCCGGCCAGCAGATATTCCGCCGCCAACAGCCACTCCTTGACGGTCGCCGACGGGCCTCGCTTCAACAGGATCGGCTTTCGTACGGTTGCCAGTTTGCGCAGTAAGGCGAAGTTCTGCATGTTGCGCGCGCCCACCTGCAGCATGTCGGCGTACTCGCAAATCAGTTCGACATCCTCGGTGCTCATCACTTCGGTGACAACCGGCAGCCCGGTCTCCTCACTGGCTTCGCGCAGGATTTTGAGCGCTTCCTCTCCCAGTCCCTGAAAGTCGTAGGGAGAGGTTCGCGGCTTGTAGGCTCCTCCGCGCAACAGGCTCGCCCCGGCCTTCTTGACGGCATGGGCCGTGGACAGAAGTTGTTCGCGCGACTCCACCGAACAAGGTCCAGCGATCACGACCACGTCCTCACCACCGATCGGGACGCCGCCCACACTCACCACCGTGCGTTGTGGCTTGACCTGACGGCTGACCAGTTTGAAGGGTTGGGCAATCGCAACGACGTTGTCGACTCCGGGAGCGACCTGGAGCGCTTCGATCTCGTGCCGCCGTCCGCTGCCCACCGCCGCGACAATCGTGCGCTCGGTGCCGCGCGTCACGTGTGGCTGATAACCAGCTTCGCGGATGCGGTCAATGATGTGGTTGATCTGCTCCTCGGTAGCTCCGTCAGACATATTGACAATCATGCGATGGCCCCCCTTGGCCGAAAAATGAAAGGCCGCGATTCTTGAGAATCGCGGCCTCGGAACTTTTGAGATTCTAGGTGACTATTGCCGATATGCTTCACCTACAAACTCCGCCCGGGCCGCCACTCTGGTAAACCAGTAGCGGGTAAACGCGAAGAAGTAGGTAAATCGTGTCATCGGTTTGAAATCTTAGCCGCTCCCAGTCCCTCAGTCAACTCGAACGGGAGCACAGTTTTACAACCCAGCAACGGGCACAGCTACCGAGCGGCGCGCTACTGTACGGCGCTTGCCGCCGCTGAAAACGCATTGTTGGCGTTGGATCCAATTAACCGCACGGTCCCGACCACCAGTACCAGGATCACCGCCAACATCACGGCGTACTCGGCAATATCCTGGCCTGAATCGTCGTACCACAACTGACGAAGGATCTGCGACATACCTGCCTCCTGCTGGGCCATTCTCGCGTAACAGGTCTTCAATTGGTTCACTATCATGCCGACTCATCCGCAAGAAGTCAAATGGGGAAAAAGAGCTTCCGATTGAGGCATTTAGCAACGACAACAATTCCCAATTTGGGCAAATCCGAAAGTGCCGTAGGCTGAACACCTTAACGAGAGTCTGCGGGCAACTGCGTGTCGGTGGCCTGCGTCGGAGGCATTTCTCTTTGCACCAACTGCTTTCCCGATTCTTGGACAAACCTTAGAACGCGATTGGGGAGAACCCCCAGATAAATAGTCGCCGCCAGGGTGATTCCTATCGCCAAGCCTAATGGGTACGACACGGGACGCAGGGGAATATCCTCCTGAGGATCGCGCATGTACATGACTACAATCAGTCGCAAATAGTAGTAGGCCCCGATGGCGCTGTTGATCACACCGATAATAGTCAGCCACACGAGTCCGGATTGCAGGGAGGCGCTGAACACATAAAATTTCGCGAAGAAGCCGCCGGTAATGGGAATTCCGATGAGCGAGATCAAAAAGATTCCCAGCGCCCCAGCCAAGATCGGAGATTTTCTTCCCAGTCCGGCGTAGTCAGTCAGGGATACATAGCGCTCGCCGGCATTTGCGAAATGGCTGACCACCGCAAACGCCCCGACGTTCATGGCCGCATACGCGGCCGTGTAGAACATAACAGCGGGCGCGCCCAGTTCGGGTCTGGCCGCGAACGCGACCAGGATGTACCCGGCATGCGCGATCGAGGAGTAGGCCAACAGCCGTTTGACGTTGTCCTGCACCAGGGCCGCAACATTTCCCAGGGTCATGGAAAGTGCGGCCGAGATCCAAACCAGCCATAAGCGACCTGGCGCATTCGCCTCGAACAGTACTCGCAGCAAGACAGCAAAGGCCGCGGCTTTCGGGGCGGTCGACATGAACCCCACTACCGGCGCGGGCGCGCCTTCGTACACATCGGGAGTCCAGACATGAAAAGGAGCTGAGGCCACCTTGAACCCGAGTCCAATGAACATCAGCGCCACCGCGACGTAGGCCAGCACCGGCACGTTGCCGGAGTTCAGTGCAGCACTGATCGCGTCGATGTTGGTCGAGCCGGTGGCCCCGAACATCATGGCCACGCCGTACAAGAAAAATGCAGTTGCGAACGAGCCCAGCAGGAAATATTTCAGTGAAGACTCGCTGCTGATCGCGGCTCGTCGTCGGAATCCGGCAAGAATGTAAGTAGAGATCGATGAAATCTCGAGTGCGATAAAGATCAGTACCAGCTCAATTGCGGAGGACATCAGGCACATGCCGACCACGCCGAACAAAATCAGGCCGTAGTACTCGCCCGCCCGGATTTTCTGTACCGCCATGTACTCGTAAGAGGTAAGGATCAGAACAATCGCGATCGCGATGACCAGCACGTGAAAGAAGACGCTGAAGCCGTCCACCCGCACCATGCTCCAGAAAGCGAGGCCGGGATCCTGCGCCATGAACCAGGTTGACAGCAGGGCGCACACCGCGCCAACCAGGCCGATGAGGCCAAGCGTCTTCTGGCTTTTTTCCTCGTCCATCAGGGGATCGAGCACCATGATGACCATGCCGAAAAGTGAGAGCACGATCTCGGGCAGAATGCGGACGTAATCAGAGCCGACGGGCAATACTTGCGTAGGGTTCACTGGCCCCCCACCCTGCTCGCGGCCTGCGCGAAAGGTGTGAGCGCGTTCTGCACGGCTGGGTCGATTATGTTGAGCCACAGCAACGGAGCGACGCCCATGACCAAGGCCGCCACCGCGGTCGGCCACAGAGCCAGCTGCTCGCGGCTCGACAGATCAGGCAGCACGTTATTTTCCGCGTGCGTTACTTTGCCGAAGAAGACTCGCTGATACATCCATAGCAGATAACACGCGCTCCAGATCACGCCCGTAGCGCCGATGACGCCATACCAGGGATTCGCCTGAAACGCTCCGCTCAGCACCAGGAACTCGCCCACAAACCCGTTGAGCAGCGGCAATCCTACCGAGGCCAGCGTGACGAAGAGGAAGAAGGTCGCGTACCTCGGCATGGGTGTCGCCAGGCCGCCCATGTCCGCGATCTCGTAAGTATGTTTGCGCTCGTAAATAATGCCGGCCAGCATGAAGAGCGCTCCGGTCGACACGCCGTGCGCGAGCATGACGAACATGGCGCCATTCAGTCCCGACTGCGTAAAACTGAAGATGCCGAGCACAACAAATCCCAGGTGACTGACCGAAGAGTAGGCAATCACCTTCTTCAGGTTGGGTTGCACCATCGCGACCAGCGCACCGTAGACGATTCCGATCAGCGCCAGCGTACAAATCCACGGTGCATTCTGCCGCGATTGTTCGGGGAAGAGTCCGAGGTTGAAGCGCAGCAGGCCATAAGTCCCCATCTTGAGCAGAACGCCGGCCAGCAATACCGATCCGGCAGTGGGAGCCTCCACGTGCGCATCCGGCAGCCAGGTGTGGAAGGGGAACAGAGGCACCTTGACAGCAAACGCGACGAAGAATCCCAGGAAGAGCCACGGAGCCGCCGTCGCAAACCCGGCGACCTGTCCGGAGCGAATGGCATTCTCGATTGTGACCAAATCGAAGCTGCCGACTTTGGCGTATAGCCACAAGACGGCCGCCAGCATGAAGACCGAGGCGACCATCGTGTAAAGGAAGAACTTGACCGCCGCGTACACCTTGCGTCCGTGGCCGTAGATTCCGATCAGCAGGGCCATCGGGATTAGCGTGGATTCCCAGAAGAAATAGAACAGGAAGAGGTCGAGCGACGTGAACACGCCGATCAACGCCGTCTCCAGCACCAGCAGGAGGATGAAGAATTCCTTCACCCGCTCCTGAATCGACTTCCATGAAATCAGCACGCACAGCGGCGTCAGGAAGGTGGTCAACAGGACCAGCCACATCGAGATGCCGTCCACGCCCATGTGGTAGTGGATGTTTGGCGTAGAGATCCAGGGCCGGTCGATCTCGTACTGGAAGCCGGGCAGCCAGCGGTGAACGTGCGCCACCAAGTGCAGCGACGCGCCGAAGGTGAGCAGGGAAACGATCAGGGCGAAAATACGAATGTCACGGTCGCGCCGTGGAATGATCAGGAGTAACAGCCCCCCAATTGCCGGCGTAAACGTGACCAGAGTCAGGATGAGAGGGTCTAGAGCGCTGGTGTTCATCGCACCCCCATCCAGATCATGTACGCAATGACCACGGCGCCACCCGCGGCGACCCATCCCGCATACGATCGCAGGTTTCCGGATTGCATGTGCCGTGCCGCGTCGGAGATGTGGCGAGCGCCGTCGGCGGTGTCATTGACGGCGGCATCAATCACACCCTGATCCACGCCATGCCAGAGGATACGCGTCGAGCCGTCCACCAGCGGCTTCACGAACAAGGTCGAGTAGATTTCGTCGATGTAGTATTTGTGCACGACTGCCTGGTACAAGCCGCCCAGCGTGTCGGCAATTTTCTGCGGCAGGTCGGGACGCTTCAGGTAGAGCAAGTAGGCAAGGTACCAGCCGAGAAACGCCGCGCCCACGGAAATGGTCATCAGGGTCACTTCAGTGCTTTGGCTGAGCGCTTGAGGGGCCACGGTCGATACGCCCTCTCCAAACACGGGCGCGAGGAAGTGCTCGAAGCGGCCGCCGATTCCCACCCATCCGCCCACCACTGACAGGACCGCGAGGATCATCAGCGGCACGAGCATCAGCATCGGGCTCTCGTGAGGATCGCCGTGTCCGCCGTGCGCATGCATATCCGCATGCCCATGACTGGCCGCAGTTTCGCGGCCGCGATAGTCGCCAAAGAACGTCATGTACCACAGCCGGAACATGTAGAACGACGTGATGAAGGCAGTCGTGACTCCAATGAACCAGTACGCGGGATTCGCCTCATACGCCCGTGCCAATATCTCGTCCTTGCTGAAGAATCCTGCCAGCGGCGGAATGCCGGCGATGGCAAAGGTGGCCGCCGTCATGCAGATAAAGGTCCAGGGAATGTACTGTTTCAGCCCGCCCATCTTCCGCATGTCCTGTTCGCCGCCCACCGCGTGAATCACCGAGCCCGCCGCCAGAAACAGCAGGCCCTTGAAGAAGGCGTGCGTCATCAGGTGGAAAATCCCCGCCGAGTAGGCCGCCACGCCGCAGGCCATGAACATGTAGCCCAGCTGGGAAATCGTCGAGTACGCCAGTACCTTCTTGATGTCGGTCTGGGCGATGCCAATCGTCGCCGCGAATAGGGCAGTCAGCGTTCCGACGATTGCCACTACGGTCAGCGCATTCGGCGCGCGATCGAAAATAACGTGCGAGCGCGCCACCATGTAAACGCCCGCCGTCACCATGGTGGCCGCATGAATCAGCGCGGAAACCGGCGTCGGACCCTCCATGGCGTCCGGCAACCAGACATACAAGGGAATCTGCGCGGACTTTCCGGCAGCGCCCACCATCAACAGCAACCCGATCGAGGTCAGCAGTCCGAAGCCCACACTCTCGATCGGCAGTGGCGAGATGGCAGTGGAAAGCTCCCCAAAATTCAGCGATCCAAAGTGCTTGATCAGTAGAAACAGTGCAATCAGGAATCCGAAATCGCCAATCCGGTTGACAATGAACGCTTTCTTCCCGGCGGAGGCTGCCGAGTCCTTCGTGAACCAGAATCCAATCAGCAGGTACGACGCAAGGCCTACGCCTTCCCACCCGATAAACATCTGCAGGTAGTTCCCGGCCAGCACCAGCGTGAGCATGAAGAACATGAACAGGTTCAGATAGGAGAAGAAGCGGTAGTAGCCGCCCTCCTCCCACATGTAGCCGACCGAATAGATGTGAATCAGGAAGCCGACTCCGGTCACCACCAGCAGCATGATCAGGGTGAGTTGGTCGAGATAAAACTCGAAGTTCACCATGAAGCTGCCCGAGCGAATCCAATGCGCCAAAACTTCGTTATGCGGCAAATCCAGGGAGGAGAACCGCGTCGCAACGTAGAGGACCATCAGGAACGCCGCGCCGGAAAAGGTCAGCGCAATTGCAGAGACATTTTGCCGCGAAAACCGGCGCCCAAAGAGACCATTGACGGCCGCACCCAACAGAGGCAGCGCCGGAATCAGCCACAGATGGAGGGAAGGCGTCATAGTTTGAGCAGGTTCACCTGGTCCACGTTCAGGGTTTCGCGCGTGCGGAATACGGCAATAATGATGGCCAATCCCACCGCCGTCTCCGCAGCGGCAACCACCATCACGAAAAAGACGAAGATCTGGCCGCTCAAGTGATGCCATTGCGCGGCAAACGCCACAAACGAGAGATTCACGCCGTTGAGCATCAACTCAATCGACATGAAAATGGTGATGATATTGCGTTTGATCAGAAATCCGATTACACCGCAGGCGAATAGGATCCCGCTTAAGACGAGGTAATAGGAGACCGGGACCATCAACTCTCCTTTCCCTTGGCGGTGGGTGCCTCCGGCTTGCTCGCTAGAAATACCGCTCCCAGAATTGCGATCAGCACCAGGATCGATGTCACTTCAAAAGGAAGCAGGAATTCATGGAAGAGCAGACCGCCGATGGTTTTCGGATAACCCGGCAGCGCTCCCAGACTCACAGCGTGCTCGCCCGACTGCTTGATCAGCACCCAGGCTACTAACAAACCGCCCGCGAGCACGCCCGGAACTCCCAGCACGAGCGCCACGCGGCTTCCCTTGGTCAGTTCCTCTTCGCCCGCGTTCAGAAGCATGATCACAAAAACGAACAGCACCATGACGGCGCCCGCGTAGACGATCACCTGCACAGCGGCCACGAATTCGGCGCCCAGCAGCAGGTACTCAACCGCCAGCGATGCCATTACGACCACCAGTGAGAGCGCGCTACTGATCGGATGCTTCTGAACGAGCAGGTTCACGGCCCCCGCCACGCAGATCGCTCCGAAAACCAGAAATAGGACTAAGTGCAGCATCGTCGGTTGTTCAAAATCTGCAATCTAAAATCTGTAATCTAAAATCCAAATCTCGTTACATTACGACCGGTATGCCACCACCAAAGCTGTCACAACCAGATTCGCGATGGCGAGGGGAAACAAGAACTTCCACCCGAAGGCCATCAACTGGTCATAGCGGAAGCGCGGAAGCGTTCCGCGCACCCAGATATAAATAAAGAGGAAGACGAAAATCTTAGCAACAAACCAGAATGTGGGCAGGATGGCCTGCAGCAGGGGCGGCCCAAACAGCGGTCCGCTCCATCCGCCCAGGAACAGCAGCGTCGCCAGGCAAGCTACCGTAATCATGTTGGCGTATTCCGCCATGAAGAACATGGCAAACTTCATCGCGCTGTACTCGGTGTGATACCCGGCCACCAGTTCGGTCTCCGCTTCCGGCAGATCAAACGGAATGCGATTGGTCTCCGCGTACGCTGCCATCAGATAAATAAAGAACGCCACGAACTGGCAGCCGTAAAAGATATTCCACTTGGGGATGAAACCCCAGAAGTGCCCGCTCTGCGACTCGACGATCTCGCGCAGGCTGAAGCTTCCAGAAACGATCAGCACGCCCACCAGAGAAAGCCCGAGGCAAATTTCGTAGCTGATCATCTGTGCACTCGCACGCAGACCACCGAGCAGGGAGTACTTGCTGTTCGATGACCACCCAGCCAAAGCAACCCCGTACACACCGACCGACGTGATCCCCAGAATTACGAGCAACCCAATATGAAGGTCGGTGATCTGAAGAGGGATCGTATAACCGAAAACAGTAATTGCCGTACCGAACGGAATCACCGCAATCGAAGTCAGCGCGCAAGTCACAGCGATCATCGGAGCCGCGATAAACAGGGGACGATACACGTGCGGCGGGGTCAGATCTTCCTTCACCAGAAACTTGATCCCGTCCGCCAAAGGCTGCAGCAATCCAAACGGCCCCACCCGCGAAGGCCCCCACCGGTTCTGCATGTGTCCAACAACCTTGCGTTCCAGCCAGACCGTGTACGCTACAGCCGTAAGCAGCACAAAGATTACCAGCACGATCTTGATGACGGACGCGATGATGAACACCGGGAGACTCAACAATTTCTTTTCCTGATCTGTTCGTGAGACCGTTGAGAAACGAACTACCGGGGACTGCCTGTCGGTTTACAGCTCAATCGGCTGCGACTTCCGACGGTTGTGCGTGACGATTTTCCATTACTGAGTTCAGCGCTTTGGAGTACCGGCCCAGCGTTCCCGAACTGAACAAATTATCGTTGGCCGGGATAATCAGCTTCGAGTCGTGAATCGCGCCCGGCCCGCTGTCCATCAGGGTCGTGTGCTGATCATTTCCAGACAGCAAGTTAATGCGCGACACGTCGTAACCGGGCACCAGTCGCTGGATCTCGTCCAGAATTGCGGTTGGCTCGAACGGGCTCATTTTCGGTTCCAGCCCGCGCGCCTCGAGCCACACTGCGTGCCGGTCGGCCTCGCCCGACTGTGCCCCGCGCGACTGACCCATGTCGGTAGCCTCGCCTGCGCCAAAGGGAACCAGCTTGCGAATTTCAAATCCCATGGCGTCGGCGATGCGAACGATCATTTCGAAATCACTCTTGGTGCCGGACACTTCACCAGCCTTCTTGACCAACTGCACGTCGCCGCAAGTGTTGGTAAACGTGCCCGACTTTTCGTAAGCATTCGCCGCCGGCAGCACTATATCGGCCATGAAGGCGGTTTCCGTCAGAAACATTTCCTGAACTACGACAAAGGTGTTGGAAAAAGCGAACGGGTCAATGGACAGCCGGCCAATCGGATTGGCCCCCACCACATAAAGCGCCTTCAGCTTCCCGGCCTTCGCCGCTTCCATCATTTCGGGCGACGTCAATCCAGCCCTGGTAGGGACGTGTCCCCACTCTTCGTGGAACTTGCCGGTATCGGAAACCCGGTGGTACCCGGGCAGCAGGTCCGGATACAGCCCCATGTCGGCCGCACCGCGGGAATTGGCGTAGTCCGCCAGGCAGACAAACTTGGCGCCTGCAATCGTCGAACCGAACTTCACCAGCGTGGCCACGTCATGGCCGCGAATCTCGGAGCCGAACGCGATCACGAGATTCTGTTCGCCGCGCAGCTTGTCGCGCAAAGCGATCCATGCCTCACGGTTCGTCTTCTCGCTGATGAGTGCATCGACGGCCGCATCCTCACCCGCAAGAAACACCGCAGCCTTTCCCTCCATGCCCGAAGCCACCTGCGTGAATCCGGCCGCCTGCCGTCCAAGCTTGATGGCCTGCGAATTAATCAGGTACAGACGCGACCGGTGCAGGCGCACATTATTCCGAATCTGCCACGCCAGCAGAGGATGCTGATCCGTGGGATTATTTCCGATCACCAGGATTGCCGGCGCGTTATACACCTCGCGCATCGTTGCCGTGGCATCGAGCCTGCCGCTAAGCGCCGCGGCGAAAGCAGGGAAGTCGGCCGTCCGATGGTGATCGACGTTGTTGGTTTTCAGCACGACGCGAGCAAACTTCGAGACCAGGTAGTTCTCTTCATTCGTAGTGCGGCTCGAACCTATCACGCCAATCGCCTGCCCGCCATCACGGTCGCGAACTTCCGTAAAGCGCTTCCCAATCAGCTCAAACGCTTCCTCCCACGTGGATGGGGTCAGTTTCCCGTGGCGTCGGATCAGGGGTTGCTTCAGGCGCTCCGGGTGGTCGGCAAAATCAAAGGCGTAGCGGCCCTTCATACACAGAAAATCATTATTGATGCCGCTCTTGTCGCGGTTGTCCCCGCGCACGATCTCCATGCCGGTGTCGGAGCGCCGCACCCCCAGGGTCGTCTTGCATCCGTCACCGCAATGTGTGCAGATCGTGCCCACATGCTTCATTTCCCAGGGACGCGTCTTGTAGCGGTACGCTCCCGAGGTCAGCGCGCCGACCGGGCAAATGTCAATACACATGCCACACTCTTCGCACTCCAGGTGATCTTCCTTATTAGGCGCGATGATCGAGCTGACGCCACGATTCTGCACGCCCAGCGCCCAAACGTCCATGCCCTCGCCACACACACGCACGCAGCGATAGCACAGGATGCAGCGCGGCCGGTCGAAAAACACCACCGGAGACCACTGCTGCTCCTCCTTGTGGTTCTTCGCCTCCATGTACCTGGACTCGGCGGCGCCATAGGAGAAGGTCATGTCCTGCAATTCGCACTCCCCTCCCGCATCGCATACCGGGCAATCCAGCGGATGGTTCCCCAGCAGCAACTCGACCATCGACTTGCGCGCCTGGCGAACCTCTTCGTTGTCGCTGATGACCACCATGCCTTCGGAGATCACGGTGGTACAGGCGGTCTGCAGCTTGGGCATCTTCTCGATCTTCACCAGGCACATGCGGCAAGCGCCCTGCAAAGATAGATTAGGGTAGTAGCAGAACGAAGGCACCTCAATGCCCGCACTCTTGCAGGCTTCGATCAGCAGCGTCCCCGCGGGGGCCGTGATCTTCTTACCGTCGACAGTTAAAGTGACATCGGGCATTCGAGATTCTTAATTTCGTAATTTTGTAATCGGGTAATTTTGTAAATTAATTCTTCCAGGTGGTTTTGGCTGTTCATTGCGAAGCCGTGAAAATTGCGCTTAACTCGTGTGCCTCCCGAAGCAATTCCTTGAGCAGCTTGAGTGGAACGATCTCGCAATCGGCTAGCATTTCCAGCCAGAATACTGTTTCGTCTGCCTCTTCCACTACGATACCGATTTTAGCTACCCACTCCGCTCTCGATCGAGCGCGGCAGGAAGCTCGGTAGTTCGCAACCGCCGTGCCAGACCGAAGAAGTTGTTTTCCCAACACCTGTGCATCGGTTCGATACGGCAGCGAACGATAAAGCCGAACGACCCGAACCGCGAATGCTTTTGTTCTAGCTCGAAGCTCCTCCTGCTGGAATGCCATGGGTTTTAAAATTACAAAATTACCCGATTACCGAATTACAAAATTCAATGTGTCAGCACCGGCGACTGCTCCACCGAGCCCGCGACTTCAAACGGACACGGCCTGCCTTCCAGATGTGCTTCAAACTCGTCTCGGAATTTTTTCACGAACGCGATGGTCGGCATCGCCGCCGCGTCGCCCAGCGGGCAGAAGGTCCGCCCCAGCATGTTCTCCGACAAGTACTGAATGTTGTCGATGTCCTTCTTCAGTCCACCACCCGCGTGAAACCGTGTGAGTGTCTTTTTCAACCAGTCTGTGCCTTCGCGACACGGGATGCACCATCCACAACTCTCGTGCTGGTAGAACTTCATGGTGCGTAGTGCGAATTTCACAATGCAATTGGTATCGTCGAGCACCACCACGCCGCCCGAGCCCAGCATCGAGCCGGCTTTCATCAGCGAATCGAAATCCATTGGCACATCGATCTCTTCCGGGAGCAGCACCGGCGTTGATGATCCTCCCGGCACCACGGCTTTCAGTTCGCGACCATTCGGAATCCCGCCGCCCACGTCGTAAATCATCTTCTTCAGGTTGTAGCCCATGGGCAGTTCGTAGACGCCGGGCTTCTCGAGATTCCCGCTCAGGCAGAACAGCCGCGTCCCGCCGTTTTTCGGAGTGCCAATCTTCGAGTACCAATCCGCGCCGCCAAGAATAATGTGCGGCACACTGGCCAGCGTCTCGGCGTTATTGATCACCGTGGGCCCGCCCCACAGCCCAACCACAGCCGGGAAGGGAGGCCGGATGCGCGGGATTCCGCGCTTGCCTTCGAGCGATTCCATCAGGGCGGACTCTTCACCCACTTCGTACGCACCGGCGCCACCGTGCCAGAAAATGTCGAGATCTTTGCCGCTGCCGAAGATGTTCTTGCCGAGGAATCCACGCGCGTATGCATCCTTGATCGCCTTTTGCATGATGACCGACAGGTAGCGATACTCGCCGCGAATGTAGATGTATCCAGTTTGCGATCCCACGGCCAGCGCCGCGATCATCACGCCTTCGATCACGGCATGCGGATCGTGCTCGAAGATCAACCGGTCCTTGCACGTGCCGGGCTCGCTCTCATCGCCGTTGCACAGCACATATTTCGGCTTGGGCGACTGCTTGGGCACGAACGACCACTTCATTCCCGTTGAAAAGCCCGCACCCCCGCGCCCGCGCAGCCCGGAGTTCTTGACCTCGTTAATGATCGCGTCCGGTTCCATGGCGAGCGCCTTCTGCACGGCCTTGTAGCCGTCCAGCTCGAGATAGCGATCGATCTCCGTCGCGCCCTGCCCAAAGCGCCGGGAAACGACTTTTACTTCATCGGGATGGGAAACCAGGTCAGCCATTTGTAATTTGGTAATCTGTGATTTGTAATTTGAAAAATTTGCTAATGATCGAGGGGTTTTAAATTACAAATTCCCCGATGACCAAATTACAAATCCCGTTCACTTCTTCAGTCCCTCAAGTACCTTATCCAGCTTCTCCACCGTAAGGTTCTCGTGAAAGTCGTAATTCACTTGCACTGCCGGCGCCCAGCTGCACGCCCCGATGCACTCCACTTCTTCCAGCGCAAAAGTTCCGTCGGGGGTTGTGCCTTTGTGGCCGATGCCTAGCTTCTTGCGGCAATGAGCGTAGAGTTCCTCGCCCCCGCGCAGCATGCACGCAATGTTGGTGCACACCTGTACGTTGTACTTGCCGCGCGGCTTGGTGGTCAGCATGGAGTAGTAGCTGATCACGTTGCGCACATCGAGTTCGGTCAATTCCAGTCGCGAAGCGATCTCCTGGATCACCTCATCGCTCAGGAATCCGGCCTCATCCTGCGCGTAAAGCAACGTCGGGACGAGGACCGAGCGCTTGGTCGGATAATGCGTCAGCATCTCCGCGAAGCGAGTTTCGAATTCATGCGAGAACTGCATGTTCAGTTGCTTCCGCCCCTCCGGGGCTTGCCTGCTTTTTGTCGCCCGACCCAGGGCTTGCGCCCTGGGCTAATGAATTCCGCCCTTGCGGGCTGATCCACGGAAATTGCTCTGCCGAGCAGCAATTTCAATTCGAGAATTCGAGGCTTTTAATTTCCAAATTACAAATTACCTAATTACAAATTTCTTCAATTTCTCAACTTAGATTTCCCAAGTCCTCAATTTTCCAATTACTCAATTTCCCAGCTCGCCAATTCCAAGATTTTCCAATCCCTGCCCTATCTATCGATCTCGCCCAGCACAATATCAATCGACCCGATGGCCGCCACCACGTCGGCGATCAGGCCTCCCTCGCACATCTTGGGAATGGTCTGCAGATTCGCCAGGCACGCGGCACGCATGTGTACACGATACGGTTTCGCCGTCCCATCGCTCACCACGTAGTAGCCCATCTCACCCCGGGGCGACTCCACCGCCTGGTAAACCTCGCCGGCTGGAACCGAGAAGCCTTCGGTGATGATCTTGAAGTGGTAGATCAGAGCTTCCATTTCGGTCTTCATCTTCTCGCGGTCGGGCAGCACGACCTTGGGCGCGTCTGCCTTGATCGGGCCCTCCGGCATTCCGTCGAGGGCCTGCCGCACAATACTGATCGACTCGCGCAGTTCCCGCACGCGGCACATATACCGGTCAAAAACATCTCCCTGCGCACCCACAGGCACCTGGAACTTGAAATTTTCGTAACCCGAGTAAGGCATATCGCGCCGCAGATCGAAATCCACGCCGCTACCCCGCAAGGTCGGCCCGCTCGCGCCCAATGCCAGCGCGTCTTCCGCCGTGATCTTAGCCACGCCCTTGGTGCGCATTCCCCAGATCGGGTTGCCGGTCAGCAGGTTCTCGTACTCATCTACCTTGGACGGAAAGCGGCCCGCAAAATCACGGACTTTCTCGAAGAATCCAAGCGGTGGCTCCAGCGCAATTCCGCCAATCCGGAAGTATGAGGTCATCATGCGCTGTCCGCTGACCATCTCGAACATGCGCAGGATGTCTTCGCGTTCCCGGAAGCAATACAGGAAGACGGTCATCGCACCGATATCCAACGCGTGGGTACCCAGCCATACCAGGTGCGAATTGATCCGTGTCAACTCATTCAACAGCACGCGTAGCCATTGGGCTTTGGGAGGAATTTCCAGTCCCAGCAGTTTCTCTACTGCGAGCGCATAACAAAGATTATTGGTCAGGGGACACAGATAGTCGATGCGGTCGGTGAGCGGAACCACCTGCTGATAAAACTTCGCCTCGCAAGTCTTCTCGATGCCGGTGTGCAGGTAGCCAATATCGGGCATGATGCGCACCACGTTTTCGCCATCAATCTCGAGAATCACGCGCAACACCCCGTGGGTCGAGGGATGCTGCGGCCCCATGTTAAGGATCATGGTGCGATCCTGCAGGGGCTCCAGTACCGGTGTGGGATTCAGGTGCGCCATTACCGGTAGCCCTCCACCGGGTAGTCCTTGCGCAACGGATATCCTTCCCAGTCCTCCGGCATCAGAATGCGACGCAAATAAGGATGCCCTGTAAACCGGATGCCGAACAGGTCAAACACTTCGCGTTCGAAGTAATTCGCTCCCGGCCATACCGACGTGATCGATTCCACCACCGGGCTCGCCCCATCCAGCCGGACCTTCAGGCGCACGCGTTCTTTTTTGGGGATCGACAGCAGGTGATAAATCACTTCAAATCGTGGTTCCGACGGGTACCAGTCGACGCAAGTCACATCTGACAGGTAATTAAAGGGGAATTCCTTGTCGTCCCGCAATAAAGCGCAAGCTTCGCGGATCTGCGACCGATCGACCGTGATGCTCATCTCGTCGCGATCAAATTTCGCGGCCAGCACGGCCGGAGCGTGCCATGCCAGCAGCAGTTGCAGGGCAGGGTGCCCTTTCAGTTCCGCTACATCGGTAATCGGGGGAGTGAGGGCCATCAGAGTTCCCCTCGACCTGGTGAAATAACCTTGCCCCAGTCGAGCACGCCCTTTTTCCACACGTAGAAGAACCCCACCAGCACGATGCCGATATACACCAGCATCTCCCAGAAGCCGAACATCTTGAGATCGCGCAGAATGACCGCCCACGGATAAAGGAAGACGGCCTCTACATCGAACAGAATAAAGAGCATGGCAACCAGGTAGAACTTCACCGAAAAACGCTCGCGCGCGTCGCCCGTAGGCGCCATCCCGCACTCGTACGGCGACATCTTAGCCCGCGTGGGCCGGCGCTTTCCAAGCAGCCACGAAAGGATCACAATCGCGCTCGCCACGATTCCAGCCACAAGCATGTGCAGCAGGAGGGGCAGGTAACGGGCGAAGTAATTGTCGGGCATAGGAGAGCTATATATAATCTCGCGCAAAGACTCGCTTAAACGTTCTAGATTAGAGTTCGCAAGGGAGTAGTGTCAAGCGAGGGCCGCCGTATGAAGGTCAATGTTTTGACTGATATTCAATCGATTTCTGCGCTGCAAATCGAGACCGCATGATTTTTGGTTTTAATACCGACGTGAAGCAGGGAGACACGGTCTATCACGTGCAAAGTGAGGCCCGTGAAAACGAACTGATCCTCCAAACCCAGGTCTTCGTTCGTGGCCGCTGTATCGGGAAACGCGCCACTTCCTACGCGGAGCAGATTGCGCGCGGCAATTTCACCGACCAGCAGAAGGAACAGATCCTGCGCGACCAGCACCGCCAGGTGCTCGATGCGATCCGTGAAGGCCATGTGGAGGAAGTGCTCGACCGCAAAGACACGCCCGAAACGCTCGCGGCAGTGAAAGAGCTGGACCTGCAGTGGGTGAATGCCGAGTCGGTCCACAGAGACAGCAGTTTGATTATGAACCTGCGCGTCACCGAAGGCGGTGCCGCCGTGGAGGGTGCGCGCCTGACCTTCCGCTTCTCCCGTCCTGACGCTGCTCCCTTCTACACCCAAGTGGCCACCAATTCCGGCGGCTACGCCGAGATGAAAGTGGAATTTGAGGAGTCCGACCTGCCCGACGCCTCGGTGTTGGTTCAAGCCAGCTTCGGCGGCCGCACCGCCACTCGAAAATTCCGCCTCCGCAAAGTCGACTGACTCGTGTGCTGAGAGCTGATCGCTGAAACCCCGACTGCCCCCCAACTTGCACGAACACCCCGTGCCTTGCGAAGATCAACAGAGATGAAACTTGTGATCAACGGTGACGATCAGCTTGTCGATGGCCCCATTACTCTCAGTGGCCTGATTGAACACTTGGGAATGAAGCCCGATCGGGTAGCTGTCGAACTGAATCTTGATATCGTGCCGCGCCAGCAGTGGGTGGAAACGCAGCTCGCGGACGGCGATCGCCTGGAAATCGTACACTTTGTGGGGGGCGGTTCTGCGGATCCACTCGGGTAGGAGGTATCGTGAAAAGAATCGTAGCCGTACCAATTCTCACCGCTATCCTAATCGCACTCGCTTGGGCCCAAGGTCCAACCCAGTTCCATCCTGGGTTCAATCTGTTCTCCAAACAGCAGGACGTCCAACTCGGCCAGGAGAACGCTGCCCAGGTCCGCAAGCAGATGAAGGTCATTCACGATGCGTTTCTCACCGAATACGTGACTCGCGTTGGCAATCGGCTTGTCGGTTCCCGCGAAGCGCAGGAGAGCGGCTTTCCCTTCACCTTCGAAGTGGTCGCCGATCCATCCATCAACGCCTTCGCCCTTCCAGGCGGTCCGATGTTCATTAACACCGGGCTGCTGAAGGCGGTCGACAACGAAGCGCAGCTTGCCGGCGTCATGGGCCACGAGATGTCGCACGTCATTCTGCGGCACGGCACCAACCAGGCTTCCAAGAGCAAGCTGATCGAGCTGCCGGCCATACTCGGCTCGCAGGTGGCGGGCGGTTCGTTGATCGGGCAGTTAACTCAACTCGGAATCGGTCTTGGCGCCAATAGCGTCCTGCTGAAATTCTCTCGCTCGGCCGAAAGTCAGGCCGACCTGATGGGATCTCACCTGATGGCGGAAGCCGGTTACAATCCCATGGAAATGGCGCGCTTCTTCGAGAAGCTCAACGCCCAGAGCGGTGGCCGCACCATCCAATTTTTCTCGGATCATCCCAACCCCGACAATCGTGAGCGCGCCATCGAGCAAGAGGTACAAAGGCTGCCCCAGCAGGATTATCGCTTTCAGACCGGACAATTCGACCAGATGAAAAAGTTCGTCGCCCGCATCCGGGAACCGAAGCCCAAAGCCCCGGCACCCGCTCAGCCGCAGGATCAAGCAGGGCAGCAACAGGAACAGCAGCCACAACAGCAACAGCAGTAAATCCGCTCATCCTCAGCCTTCTCCGCTGAACGTTGCGTGCTTGCTCGGCCGGACAGGCGAGGGCGCCTGTCCCTACGTGGTTTGTGGCTATTGCGGGCATTTCGTTCCACCGCTCACTGAATATCCTTAATCACTCCCTGTGCAAGACTCTTGGTTGACATCAAGCAAAGTGGACCTAAAATGTTTTAAACATTTGTGCCTCTGATTGTTTTCAGGGCTTTTACAGAATTTGAAAACGCAATTCACATCCCGAGAAGTGGTGCAGTTGACGGGTATCAGCGCCCGACAACTGCAGTGGTGGGATGAGCGGGGCATCGTTGTGCCGGCTCGGGAAGGCCGTCGCCGCCTCTACTCCATGGAGGACCTTTCCGAGATCGCGGTGATTTGCGAGTTGCGCGATCGGGGGTTCTCGTTGCAGCGCGTCCGCAAAGTGGTTCGCTTTCTGCAACACGAATTCAACCAGCGGCTTGCCGAAACGGTCAGCGGTTCCTCCGACTATCACCTGCTGACGGATGGGAGAAGCCTTTACCTTGAAACTTCAGCACAGCAGATTGTGGACATCCTCAAGAATTCTCGTCAACCGATGCTGGCGGTCTGTCTCAGCGACACCGTTCGCCGGGTTCGCGCCCACATCCAGGGCGGCAAAAAACGCAGTAAACCGGCGGGACGCGCGACCAGCGCCGAAGGCCGGAAGAAAGATGCGTCCTAGCGAAGCCTGAGCACGGGGAGGTCACATGAATGCAGAACTGGACTTCTTGAGCGAATGGATTCCGGAGCAGATGCTTCCGGGCACGCTATTCGTGCTGGAAAACGCCGGCGAGGTTGGCGAGAAGGAGGACCCCTATTGGGCCGTGCTTTCGTGCCCATCGTGTGGGACGCTGGGCTTGGTCACTCGCAAGCAGGTGGCCGGCTTGTTGCCCGTGATCTGCGGGTCGGACCAATGTTCCGCGCAGTTTTTTATTCACGACAGCGAGATCGTGCCGCGCAAACCCGTCTAAAGGCAGAGGTAAGATTCGCAGGAGATGTGAAAGTTACGGGAAGTGGGTAATTAGCAGGTCAGTTCGTCGCGAGAAATCTTGAGTCCGTTCAAATTCCCCAAGGCCGCCACCGCAATGGCCTCGGTACGGAAGAAATCATTCGCCATCTCGTGCAGATCCTCAGCGGTGACCGCCTCGATCTTCTCGATCACTGCGTCCATGCCATAGAACTTGTCGAAATACATGTCCTGCCGTGCCAGGTTTGACATGCGCGAGGTCGAAGACTCCAGCGACAGCATCAGGCTGCCCTTGAGCTGATCCTTCGCCCGCCGCACTTCTTCTTCCGGCAGTTTCGCCGACTTCAACTGCTTGAACTCCGACACCACCGATTGCACCACCTTCACCGCCGACTGCCGCGATGTCCCCGCGTATACCGAGAGGCAGCCGGTGTCCAGATAGGGATTCAAATCGCTGTAAATCGAATATGCCAGTCCCTGCCGCTCGCGAATGTTCTGGAAAAGGCGCGAACTCATCCCGCCTCCCAGCAGCGTGTTCAGCACATAGGAGGCAAACCGCTTTTCGTGAGCAATCGGGTGCGACGGCACTCCCATGCAGAGCTGCACTTGTTCCAGCGACTTCTTGTTGCGCAGCGTGATGCGCGGCACGATCTTCGGTACCGAGCGGTGGAAGCCGTTCTTCAGCGGCTTCAAATGCTCGAAATGCTTTGCTACCAGTTCCACAAAGTGCCCGTGATTCAGGTTTCCGGCAGCCGAAATAATGAAATTCCCTGGCGTGAAGCGCTTGTGATACAGATCAAACACCGCCGGCTGCTCAAATCCCTTCACCGTTTCCTTGGTGCCCAGGATCGGTTTTCCCAAGGGATGATCTTTCCAGAAATTCTGCGTGAAGATTTCATGCACGAGGTATTCGGGACTGTCCTCGTCCATTTTGATCTCTTCAAGAATAACGCGCCGTTCGCGCGCAATGTCATCGACCGCGAAGACTGGGTTCAGCACCAGGTCCGAGAGGACATCAAATGCAATCGGTAGATGTTCGTCGAGGACCTTGATGTTGAAGCAGACGCATTCCTTGGCGGTAAACGCATCCAGGTTGCCGCCGATCGAATCCACCTGTCGTGCAATCGCCTCCGCCGAACGGTGCTTGGTTCCCTTGAACACCATATGTTCCAGGAAGTGAGACAACCCGTTCCACTGCGGTTCCTCGTCGCGCGACCCGGCCTTGATCCATATTCCGATGGAAACGGATCGGATGTGCTTCATCTCTTCCGAGATAACGGTCAGCCCGTTGGCAAGCACTTGCCGGTGAATGTTACGCAGTTCCGCGACCATAAGATTGACGCCGCCCGGGTCCCAAACCCGCCCGGTTCCAGGAATTCCTTCTATTGTCACACACCTCGAAGATGCCTGTTGGAGGCAAACATTGGGCGATCAGAATCAGTACTTTGCGAGAGCTTTTTGTGAGTTGCCGGTTAGTTTTTCTGGCCTTTTTCGTTGTTTTGCGCGCGATTGCGGAGCCGCCTGGAACACCTGGATCATTCCCCGGGGCCGTCCCGTTGCTTCAGCTAGAATTAAATCAACTCACGGCATGAGTGATCCAACTCACAACCACCTGCTAGGCCGCGATAGAAAAGAGCTCGCCGCCTTGATGGACGAACTCAACGAGCCGGGATATCGCGCGCAGCAAGTTTTCGAGGCACTCTACCGCCAGCGAGTCAGTTCGGCCGAGCAGATCTCCACGCTGCCCGCGAGCCTGCGGCGCGAGTTAAGCGCGCGCGATCTGGTCATCGGAGCGCCGCAGATCCAAAGCAGGTTTCAATCGGTCGATGGGACGGTGCGCTACCTCATCGCCTGCGCGGATGGCCAGACAGTCGAGACCGTATGGATGCCTGAAGGCGATGGCGGGGAAGCGGGCGATGGCACCGAAGCCGGCGATGAGCCGGCCCGCCGTTGGAATCGAGCGACTATCTGTATCTCAAGCCAGATCGGGTGCGCGGTGGATTGCCAGTTCTGTCTGACGGCGTTGCTTGGCGTGAAGCGCAACTTGAGCGCTGGCGAAATTGTCGGACAGGTGTGCGCCGTGTTGCGCGATCAGCACGTCTCACCGCCCGACGATCGGATCAATCTCGTCTTCATGGGAATGGGCGAGCCCTTTCTCAACTACGACAACTGCATAAAGGCCGTGCGATTGCTGCTCGAGGGCGTGGGCATCCCGGAATCCCGCATGACCCTTTCGACGGCGGGAATCGTGCCGCGCATTCACGACTTCGGCCAGGAGGCCGTGCGGCCCAAGCTGGCTATTTCGCTGAACGCTTCCAATGACGAACTGCGCACGCGGCTCATGCCCATCAACAAGAAATGGAATCTGGCAATGCTGCTGGAGGCGGCGCGTGCTTTTCCTCTGCGTGCTCGCGAGCGGCTGACCTTTGAGTACGTGCTGCTTGCCGACGTGAATGATTCGACTGAGAACGCGCGTGAGGTGGTAGAGCTGATTCGTGGCATTCGCGCGAAGGTCAATTTAATTGCCCTGAATCCGGGCCCGGGTATTGCGTTCGGCATGCCGGCACACGATCGGACATTGAGTTTTCAGCGGGTACTGGTCGCGGCCGGAGTGCCGGCGTTTATTCGGCGTCCGCGCGGCCGGGACATTTATGCAGCGTGTGGGCAGCTGAAGCGCACTGTGGAGATTTCTGCGGCTGAAGCAGGCATTGTGCAGTTCGGCTAGTTGACCAGGGGCGGGGTCGCCGGAGTTCCTTCGGGTGGGCCCGGAAGCTTGGCAGCCACGTCTGCTGGAGCAACCAGGGGAGGCGTTCCCGCGACTGGCAGCTCGATGTGGATGGTCATGCCGCCTTCCGCCCGATTCGTACACAGGATGCGCCCGTGGTGGTCCTGGATAATTCCGTAACACGCGCTGAGTCCCAGTCCAGCCCCCTTGCCCACCGATCGCGTCGTATAAAAGGGGTCGAACACGCGCTCTGGATCGCGTGCACCTGGCCCATTATCTGAGAGTTCCAGGATCACGGTGTTGTCCTTCTGACGGGTCTTCACCGAAAAAATTCCGCCGCCCACTTCTTCCAACGCTTGCTGCGCGTTGCTGGCGATGTGCAGGAAGACCTGCAGCAACTGGTTAGGATCGCCGGAGACTTGCTTCAAATCATCGGCCAGGCTGAGATGCACCTCAATGCGCCGGGCACTGAATTGAGGCTGGTTGTGCTTGAGGGCGGTGTGCACCACGGAATTGATATCCACCAGGATTTTTTCGCCAGGCACCTGTCTCGCGAAGTTCAACAGGCTTGCGATCAGGACGCGGGTACGCCGAACCTGCTGCGCGATCTTCGAGGCGAGCGTGCGCTGTTCCTCGGTCAGGCCGGAGGAGGCCAGCAGTTCCGAATAGCCCAGCATGGCGGTGAGCGGGTTATTGAGTTCATGGGCCGCACCGCCGACCAGTTGTCCAAGGGAGGCCAGCTTTTCCGATTGGATCAGCTGGGTCTGCAGACGCTTCAGGTCGTTGAACGATTCTTCTGAACTGCGCAGCAGCCTGATCAGTTCGCGATCGAGCAGATGTTGCCGCAGGAAAACGATGCCGCCCATGATCATCATGGTGACGAGGGTGAGCACGAGGCGGAAATTCCGGACGCGGCCCGGCGCACTCGAATTGAAAACCGACCAGGCAGCGAGAATCGGCAGCGACAGGATCACCATCATGCCCAGGCGCGCGACCCAGACGCCGTGCCGCCCGCTGGCTTGGGTCTTTTCCTCCTGAGGATGCAGGTCTTGACCGATCACGCCGACTACGCTGATCCATCCCATGGACGCGGCCAGGGGCAGATCGTACAGGCTGCCGGTGAAGTAGACGTCGCGCAGGATCGCCCAATTCGCGACGTAAGAGCTGAGCGCGTACAGCAGACTCGCCCCAAACCAGTGCGCGTAAATCGTTCGCCAACCCTTTTGACTGCGCATCCCGATGATCACAAGGGCAACGAGGAAGACTAGTTTCTCGGTCAGGTACAACGCATTGAGACTGCGCCCGTAGGCGAATTCATCCCTTTGCGCGTACTGCCACGGAATCACCGCGAAGAGATAGAGATAGACCCACCAAGTCAGCAGTAGCACGAAATCAAGATGGCCGAGCCGGGCCTCATGTTCGTTCTGTTGCGCCTGCGGTTGCAAAGCGAGCGCGGCCATCATGGGCACCAGGTGCAGGAAGATCACGATGTCGCCCACGAAGGGCTGCGGAACTTCCTGCCGCAGCACAACCTCGATGTAGGTCCAGAGCAGCTGATAGGTGAGCCAGAAGAAAATGCCGAGCGTCATCAGGCTCCAGAACAGGCGGGCGCGGCCGTGATTCTTCCTGATGTTGGGCAGAAGAGCGGCTGTTCCGGAGAGCAGAAGCACGCATTGGGTGACGTCGCTGAAAACGTTGAGCGCAAAGCCGGGGGCAATGAGCAGCGAGGCGCAGCCCTGCGCAAACACAAGGCCGGCCGCCGCCAAAATCCACAGTTTGGAGCGCTCAGACACGACTCATCCTTTGCCGCCATTCTAGACGGCACACAAATGTTTCGAAGGTTACTTAGGTAATACATCCGGTGGGCCGAACGGGTCTGCTACAGGCAGCCGAGATCCGCAACTTTGACTTGCTATCGGACTGTTGAATCAATAATATCCGTGTCATTCCACGAGACCCTTTGGGGAAGTGTGATCAGTTCACCGTTCCGTCCCAACTCATATCGTCTCTTTTCACGCTTGCGGGGTCCGATTGTCCCCGGGGAAGTGCGGCGGATCGAGCGCTGGCTGGCTTCGGCGCGGGTGTTTCTGGCCATCTCGGCGCTGGTGGCGCTGTGGATGGACCCCGGGGAATTGGGATATTCGCCCTGGGCGTATTGGATTCTCGGCGTCTACATCGTGCACGGTGTCGTGGTCATGCTGCTGTTGCGATTCCGCAAGGAATCCACCTCGGCTTTCCGCCTGTTGGTCCATACCGGGGACATTTTGTGGCCAACGCTGATGGTGCTGTTTGCCACCAGCCAGGGCGGACCGTTCCTGCTGTTTTTTGTATTCGTACTGGCGGCCGCGGCGTACCGGTGGGGACTGTGGGAAACGTTTGGCACAGCCATGGCGACGGTGGTGCTCTTGTGGGCCGAGAGTCTGGCCATCAATCATGGTGGGCTCGCCTGGATCGATGGCGCGCTTACCAGACATGGCCTGCTGCCGCTGGGAGTTCGCACCTGGCAGTTCGAGCCCAAGCACTTGTTTATGCTTTCGGCGTATCTGCTGGTGATGGGCTTGTTGCTGGGCTACCTGGCCGAGCAGCAGAAGCGGTTGCGCGCCGAGCGCGCCATCATCACGCGCGTGCTGGGACGGGCGCGGGTCGAGGCCGGACTTACCGTCACGCTGCAAGAGATTCTGGCAGAACTGCTTTCCATGTATGGCGCGCGGCGAGCGTTGATTGCGTCTCAGGAAACGAATAAGTATCGCGTATTCGTGGGCGATCTTCAGGCTGTAGACTCGGGGCCTGCCCAGCTACGCTGGCTCGACTCGCTGCCCACCGATCGAGAAATGTATCTGTTCGAGTCCGACGAGGATGCATCGCTGGTGATTCACAAGCGGGAAAGCACCCAAACGGTCTCGCTGGATCGGGAGGGCACGCGACTGCGCACGCCTTCCGGCAAGGGATTGGCGTCGCTTATCAAGGCCTATTCGTTCGATTCTCTGATGGCGGTGTCATTCCTGTTCGGACAGGAATGGTGGGGAAGGATTTTCCTGCTGGATCCGGTTGTGGGAGGCGATCGCGAAGAAGAGCTGCGATTCCTGCAGGAGCTGGTGCGCCAGGTGGGCCCGGCCGTGTATAACGTCTACCTGTTGCGGCGGCTGCGCCAGCGCGCCGGGGCGGTGGAGCGAGCGCGTGTCGCCCGCGAACTTCATGACGGGGCAGTGCAGTCCCTGATTGCCATGGAGATGCAGGTGGACGTGGTGCGCCGGCAGTCGGCCACCCAGTCCAGTCCCATCACGGCGGAGTTGGGACGCATCCAGGGGTTGTTGCGCGAAGAAGTCCTCAAGCTGCGCGAGTTGATGCAGCAGATGAAATCGCTGGAAGTGGATTCGTCGAGTTTCATCCGTTTTCTTCTGGATACGGTCGAGCGATTTCAACGGGAAACCGGAATCGGCGCGCGTTTTGTTTCAGGGGTGGAACACCTGAACATGCCGCCCAGAGTGTGCCGGGAGCTGGCGAGAATCGTTCAGGAAGGGCTGGTCAATGTTCGCAAGCACTCGGGCGCCAAGGATTGCCTGGTCCGTTTTTCAGAAAGCGCCACGCACTGGATATTGACAATCGAGGACAACGGAGGCGGGTTCCCATTTTCGGGGATGTGGTCGGCCGCCGATTCGCAGGGCGGCAAGGGCCCGGCCGTCATCATGGAGCGCGTGCGTTTAATTGAAGGGGAACTCACGATAGAATCGAATCCCGGCCGAGGGGCGCGGCTGGAGGTTCGGGTGCCCAAAAATCGAGAAGGTCAATATGGACAATAAGAGATCGCAGACCATTCGCATCGTAATCGCCGACGATCACCCGATTTTCCGCGACGGCTTGCGGCGCTTGCTGGAAGCCGAGCCCGGCCTGAAGGTTATCGGAGAAGCTTCCGACGGCAATGACGCGGTGAAACTGGCACGGCAGCTGAAGCCCGACGTCATGCTGCTGGATCTGGCCATGCCCCGGCAGCCCGGACTGGAAGCGTTGCGGGACTTAAGCACCGGTGGCGCCAACGGCGTGAAGGTCATTCTGCTGACCGCCGCCGCCGAGAAGCACCAGATCGTCGAAGCCCTGCAACTGGGAGCGCGTGGCGTCGTTCTGAAAGACTCCGCGACCCAACTCCTGCTCAAGAGCATTCACACCGTAATGGCCGGCGAGTACTGGGTGGGCCGTGAGGCGGTTTCGAACCTGGTGCAGTACCTCCGGACACAGATGCAGGCCTCGCACGAGGAATCCCGCCAGAAGAAATTTGGCCTGACACCCAGAGAACTGGAGATTGTCTCTGCCGTGGTGGCAGGATATTCCAACAAAGAGATCGCGGAATATTTCAAGATCAGCGAAGACACCGTCAAGCACCACTTGAGCAACATCTTCGACAAGCTGGGGGTCTCGACACGCCTGGAATTGGCGCTTTTCGCGGTAAATCAGGGGTTGCCGATCAAGGGAATCCCATGATTTCGCGCAAGTATAAGAAGACAAAGGATCATCGAGTCGTATGGCACAAAAGTGCTATATTCAGCCACTTCGGTGCCATTGGTTCCACTAGCGCGAAAAACTAGCATTATGGCAAGCTACGTTTAGGCAAAAGTTTGCGCTTTTGGCTGAGCGGTTTTGACGGTCGAAAGGCCGGCTGTATGTGTGAGGGGGAGGAGCCCGTGACTAAGTTCTTGAAGCAGTTATGGTCGGAAGAATCCGGACAGGACATTGCCGAATACGCCGTGATGTTGGCCGTGATTCTGGTAATCGTGGTGGGGACGATTCGCTTGATCGGATCCAACGCGAACACCGTGTTCTCGCAAGTCGGCAGCTCGATTCAGTAGTTAGCGACGATTCCGTTAAGCGCGATCCTGAACTTGTAGGATTGCGCTCACCCGCTTTGGTCCCAAGGCGGGTTCCCCAGGCCAATCGAGTCCAGAGTGCGCCTGCCCTTATTTCGCTGGCGGCGCTGGAACTGTCGACGCTACCTTTTCGGCGCCCGTGCTGGGAATCCGAGTCAGGTAGGGGAAGACCGGGGTTACTTCAAAAGGCATCTTTTCGCGCGCGGACAGCAGCGCGACCGGCTTGGTTTTCGCCAAGCTGGCCTGGTTGCTCCAAGGGTCGACCTTGATGCGGCCACCCAGCGGCAGCGCGGCGATCTGATCCTTCTTGCGCTCGTCGAGTTGCGGCGCGGTGCTCAACAAGGCCGACATCCGCAGCGTCTTTCCACTGACCAGCCCATCGCCCAGCCGGGCCCGAATCAGGTTGCGCAAGTCCGGTGCGCGGTCCTGCAGCGCGCGCAGGAAGAGGCCGGCGTTTCCCAACTTGTCCTTGTAGGGGGAATTGGTCAGTAGTTCGAGAGCCTTCTTGTCGGCCTCCTCTTCATCCGACCGGCTGCGCTGGAAGTTCATCGTCGAGAAAGTATCTTCATCCGCAAAAAACATCCGGTCGTTGAAGGCAAACTTCGTGTCCAACTGGTGACCCAGGGCAATGTGGCTCAGTTCGCGAGCCAGCACCATCGCCAGCGAAGCTTCATCCGGAAGGACATCAAGCAGGCCGCGGCTGACGACGATGGTATGCCCGATCGTGAAGGATTCGAGGGGCGCGGTCAGTAAAACACGGGCGCGAATTTCCGGCTGGATATCAAGATTATTGGTGACGATGAGGTTGTTGACGACCGTGGTGAGAACCTTGTCGACGTCGCCAGTAGGCGCCAGCAGGCCAATCTTCTGGAGACGTTCCACGGCGTTGTCTTCGGCCTGGTGCTGCCACAGACGCTCGGCTTCCACGGGCGTCGCATCCTGCCCGGCCTCACTCTGGTCGCGGACGGTTTGCGGATCGATCTGGATGGAAGTGAATTCGTCGGTGCGTCCCAGATTCTTCAGGTCGTAGCCCCACAGACGAGTCTGCGCCTTGAAGTGGAGGTTCTGCGACATGCGGTACTTCAGGTCCGATTCCTCGCTGTATACGTAGGCGGGGAGCCACACACCCGGCCGCATGTTGAGTCGCCAGCTGTCGAAGTGCAGGTAAAGCGCGGTGCTGGCGTGCGGGGAATAAGTACCGTTAAAGCGAACGATATTGAATTCTTGATCTTCAACCCAGATGCGGCCCAGGAAGCGGCCCTTGCCCGCGGTCTCTTTCGGTTGCACGTCGATGACGAGGCAGCGGGTCTCACCCAGAAATTCGCGGCGTACGAAAGTGAGGGTGTAGAACTTCTTTTGAAAATCGTCGTCGAGCATCACCATCTGGGCGAAGCCCAGAGGCAGGAAGTGCATCGAGTAGACGCTGGTCAGGGTGTTCAACATGCGGCGTCCGAATCCAGGACGCCCGATGAAGGTGCGATCATCCGTGCCGTTGCTCATGTCGAGCCGGCCCAGGAAATAGTGGTCCGACACCGGGATCGTGCCCATTTCCTTGTCGGCCTTCATGTTCTGGATGTAGGTCTCGACCAGAGGATGCATATGCTTCATCTGGGCGACGAAGAAGTGCTCGCGCTCGACAATACGGTCGATGACTTGATCGAAGGAGGCAGGCGCTGCCGGGCTGGTGGCCGCAGGTAGCTGGGTGATTGTTGCCGGCGTCGTCGTGTCGGGATCGGATCCCTGGGAGGTTGCGTTTTGAGCTGCCAGCCCGGAGACCAAACAGAACACTGCGAAAAGAGGGAACCAGACCGCTTTCAGACTACGCATTCGACCCCTTCATAGCGTGAAGCTTCAGGCCAACTGGAAAATAATATGTAACACGGCGGTGGAGTCTGAAGGTTGGCCATCCCGCAACGCCGGCTTGAAGTTTATTTGCTCGGCGGCGCGAACGGCAGACTCATCCAGTCCGTGACCCAATCCACGCACCACACGCAACACCCGAACTTTTCCTGAGGCTTCCAGAACAACCTCAAGGAGAACCTCGCCCTCCACCTTGGCGTGACGGGCATCGTCGGTGTAGGCGGGAGTGGGCTTGGAAATAATTTCAGCAGGGACGACCCGCGGCGCAGCTTCAGCAACTTTAGGTCGGACCGTCTGTACGGCGGCGGCATCGGCATCCCCGAAGCCTGCTTGCCGGACAACACCGTTGCCCCGTGAGCTATTGACCCGTCCACTGCCATCTCCGGTCGCAACCCCGTTTCCAAAACCAGTGCTGGCGATCACGCCGCGCGCGCCTTTCGCGCCCCCGGTGCCATTGCCGTATCCGGGACCAGCCGGCAGATCAAAGGAACCCAGTTGCGCAATATTGGCGGGCTTGCCGTTGCTGCTCGCCTGCGCCGGCACGCCATTGGGATCGCCGAATCCACCGGTCTGTACCTTTTGAGGAGCCGCGGCCATCGTCGGTGTCGCCGAGCTACCGGTGGAGAACACGTTGGTCTGCACCAGCCGCTTAGGGATCGCAGGGGCGGTTGTCGGCAGATTTGGTTTCGCGGCAGCAGTAATCTGTACGGTCGGCGCTTGGGTCTCTTCGACGTTGATTTTGGGTTTGGGAGTGGGTGCGGGCAAACGCAAATTTTCCGGGATAGGTGTGTTGAGTTGCGCCACGGGCTCGGGCACTTTGAACTCACGAACCGGGGCAGGCTGGTGATTGACAGGCGGTGGAGTCGTGACTAACCCCATGTCTCGATAGTCATGCTGCGGAGCCCTCAGAATTTGAGGCCGAAGACTGAACATCCAAAGGATCAGGACGCACGCGGCTCCCTGGGTCACCATGCTGAAAACGAACTCTTTCCATGGAGGCCTGCGGTCTGGAAGCAGAGCAAACGGAGTCTTCAAAAGGTCCGAAGCCATAAGGGTCCTAGATGTCCGGCAGCCCGTTTGAGCTGCCCTTTCCTGAAATTCTGTTGCTGACTGGCATCCGATCCGATGGGGGTGGTGAACCTGGAGACGGACCGGAACCTCTAGTTTACAACTCCGGAGGACCTTTGCTGCAACCATAAGGCCAAATCTTCCGAAGGCGAAATGTGCTAACCACTTATGCCATAGCCGTTTAGGTGCCAAACAGGTTTTCTAGGCCCGACCGCCAGCCAAAGGGGCAAAAATTTACAGCTTCTGGGAAGGATTTCTTTCCGAACCGAGCCTTTTGGCAAAAATTCGTACATCGCATTGCTGGCACGCTAGCAGGGAACAATCTTCTCGCTCTTGATGCCCTTGGTGGCGTTGCGCGAGTCGACGACCAACTGCGCCTCCTGGACGATCTTGGCGTAATCGTAGTCGGAATGATCGGTAACGATGAGGACGCAATCGTATTGTCCCAGGTTATCGAGCGAGGAACGTTTCATTTGGAGGTCGTAGCGCCGGCCTTTGCCAATGGTGGGGAAGTAGGGGTCATGGTAGCTGACCTCGGCGCCTTCCTTCTGCAGCAATTCGATGATGGTGAGGGAAGGCGATTCGCGTAGGTCGTCGATGTCGCGCTTGTAAGCCACACCCAGGACCAGGACGCGCGCGCCATTCAGGGATTTCTTGTGGCGATTGAGGGCGCTTATTACCGAGGTGATCACATGGTACGGCATGCCGGTGTTGATCTCTCCGGCAAGTTCGATGAAGCGGGTGCGGAAATCCCACTCCTTCGCTTTCCAGGAGAGGTAGAAGGGGTCGACGGGGATGCAGTGTCCGCCCAGACCGGGGCCCGGATAAAACGGCTGGAAGCCGAAAGGCTTTGTGGACGCGGCTTCGATGACTTCCCAGATGTCGAGGCCCATGCGCAGACTGAGCAGCTTGAGTTCGTTGACCAGGGCGATATTCACGCAGCGGTAGATATTTTCGAGAAGCTTGGTCATCTCGGCAGCTGCAGGCGAAGACACCCGAACCACGCGCTTGAAAATTGTGCCGTACATGGCGGCAGCCAGATCGGCGGCTTGCTGGTCAAGACCACCGACGACTTTCGGGATGTCGGGACGCGCCACGCTGGTGTTGCCCGGATCCTCACGCTCGGGAGAAAAGGCAACGTAGAAATCGTTGTCGGAGGTTTGGCCGTTGCGCGCGGCCTTGAGGCCGGCCTTATTTTCTTTTTCGAGAATCGGCACGAGCACTTCTTCCGTCGTGCCCGGGTAGGTAGTGCTTTCCAGAATGACCAACTGGCCGGCGCGCAGATGCGGGGCGATGGAGTGCCCGGTGTTGGTAATGTAGCTGAGATCGGGTTCGTGGTACTCGTTCAGCGGAGTCGGGACGCAGATGATGATTGCATCCATTTCCGTGAGGCGCGAATAGTCGGAGGTAGCGTTCATGCCGCCCGATCGGGCCGCGGCTATTTCCTGGGGCGTGATGCGGAAGATATAAGAGCCGCCCGCATTGAGAGTATCCACTTTGCGCTGGTCGATGTCGAAGCCAGTGACGCGCAGTTTTTGCTCGGTGTAGAGCAGGGCCAGCGGCAGACCGACGTAGCCGAGGCCAATGATGGCGATTTGCGCCTGACGGCTTTCGATCTTGGTCTTGAGTTCGGCAGGAAGAGAAGATACAGTGCGCATCGTCATGATTTTGCGAGGATTCTTTCAGATTCTAGCATGCGGGAATCAGCCATCGAGTGAGGCTTTTGGCTCCGCACATAGACCCTTGCATCGCAGCGTCCTGATTGAGCATCAGCGCTCGAATCAGGCAACGGAATGCTGGGTGGTTGCCAGCCAGTTTTGGACGGAGAGACAGGTCGCTTGAAATTTTCGCGCAGGCTGCGCTGGGTGGTGTTGGCGGTTTCTTTCTTTTGGCTGGCGGCGAACTCCGCCAAATTTCTGGTTGTCGACCAACCGGAAAAATCTGACGCGATCCTGGTGCTGGCCGGCGAGACCGACCAGCGGCTGGCGCGCGCGCTGGAATTGTTCAACCAGGGATATGCGCCGCGTATCGTTCTTGACGTTCCCGCCGAGGCGAGGCTGTACGGCTCCAGCTATCTCCAAATCGCCGAAGCATGGGCCGCCGCGCAGTCGCAAGCGTCGGCCATTGTGATTTGTCCGATTCATGGGCTGTCGACCAAGACGGAGTCATCGGATGCGGCGGAATGTCTTCGCAAGATCGGAGTGAAGTCGGTCTTGCTAGTCACTTCCGATTTCCACACCCGGCGGGCGCTGAGCACCTTTCACAAAGAACAGCCGCAGTGGACATTCAATGTGGCTGCGGCTTATGACCCAACCCAGTTTGGGGCGCAGTGGTGGCGGCAGCGGCAATGGGCCAAGACCAACGTCGATGAGTGGCTCCGAATGCTCTGGTGGCAACTGGTCGATCGGTGGGAGAAGTAATGGAGCTGGTACACGGACGTTCATGGGCATCAGGCTCATTGACTCTCAACAAGTTACGGGCTACCATAGCGCTCAAATTCCTGAGCTGGCCGTTGGAGAAGCGATGCGAACCTTGACGTTCCGCGGGGTGCTGAGTTGGCTGCTGATCATGGTCATGGCATCGCCGGCATGGGCTGCGGATTCCGCGGCCGCGATGCTGTACACCAACGGCACGGCGTGGATTAACGGGGGCTACATCCCGAAATCGTCTGCGATTTTTGCCGGCGACCTCGTGCAGACCAAATCCGATTCCGTCGCAAACATCAAGTCCAGCGGCACCAGCGTGCTGGTTCTTTCCGATTCGCTGATCCAATATGAGGGCAGCGCGGTAAAGCTTGAACACGGCAGCCTGAACGTGGCCACATCCAAGAATATGGCGGCGCAGATTGGCGGCCTCAAGGTCGCACCTGCCGGCGCTGCGTGGACGGAATTTGAAGTGCGCGACACCGACGGAGTAGTCAGGATCATTGCCCGCAAAGGCGATGTGAAATTGATCGATGCAAGCGGTACGAGCACCCTGGCGGAAGGCCAGGAAACGACGCGCGACGAGACTTCCGAAAAGGGGAAGAAGAAGCGCAATCGTGGCGCAGGCGGCGCCGTGCCCGGCGCCACGGGTGGGATCCTGGATTCGCCGACGGCGATCGGTATCGGCATTGGAGTAGTGGGCGGGATCACGGCGTGGTCGCTGCTGCACGACGACGAGCCAGTGAGTCCGAAAAGGATGAACTAGGCGAGCCCCTGACGAGCAGGCTTCCACCTCCATTAGCAACTTCTTAAATGCTAGTCCGCCGGAATCAGATATCTGACTGAATTTTTGCGAGGGTCGGAGCGCTCTGACTTTCTGGATCTTGCACTTCGCGCATCTTCCGCACGAGCGTCTCTGTAGAAAACGGCTTATTGAGCAGGATTGCGTCCTTGCCGATGTTGGCGTTCTCAAGCACGGCGGCTTCCGTATACCCCGACATGAAGATCACGTGGAAGCCGGAACGCTTCTTGCGCAATTTCTCGACCAGTTCAGGACCGCCCATGCGAGGCATCACGATGTCGGTGACGACGACGTCGATCACACCCGCATGCTGATCGGCAGCTACCAGAGCTTCCAATCCATTTCCGGCCGCCAGGACGTTATACCCAAGCCGCTTGAGAGTCTCAGCGGCCAGCACACGCAGCGGAGTTTCGTCTTCCGCAAGCAGGACGGTGCCGTGCCCGGTGGGAAGAGCGTCAGCCGGTTGGCTCGGTACGGCCATCGCAGGCTTGTCGACAGCCGGGAGATAGATTTTGAAGGTAGTTCCTACACCCACTTCGCTGTAAACGGTAATGTGTCCCCGGCTTTGTTTCACGATTCCGTAAACCGTGGAGAGGCCCAGGCCGGTGCCCTTGCCGGGTTCCTTGGTTGTGAAGAACGGCTCAAAAATCTGGGCGGCGGTCTCGCTGTTCATCCCGCAGCCGTTGTCGGTGACAGCCAACAGCACGTAGTCACCGGGCGCTACCTCGTTGTGAGTGGCCGCGTAGGATTCGTCCAGACTACAGAACTGGGTTTCGATAATTACCTTGCCGCGGCCGGGAAGCGCGTCCCGCGCATTCACGGCCAGGTTCATAATGACCTGCTCAAGTTGGCCGGGATCGGCTTTCACGCGGCCGATTTGTTCGGAGAGGCTGGTAAGCAGTTCGATGTCTTCTCCCAGAAGCAACCGGAGCATCTTCAACATGCCGCGCACAGTGTGATTGATGTCCAGTACTTGAGGCTCGAGCACCTGCTTGCGGCTGAACGCCAGCAACTGCCGGGTGAGGCCGCTGGCGCGATCCCCGGCGCGCTTGATTTCCTCGATGTGCGGCCGGGTTTCATCGTTCGCCGATTCGAGAACCAGGTCGCTGTAACCCTTGATAATCATCACCAGATTGTTGAAGTCGTGAGCGATGCCACCGGCGAGTCGTCCGACGGCTTCGAGTCGCGCGGAGCGCAGCATTCCTTCGCGGGACAGACGCAGGCTTTTCCGCATCTGCGCGAAGGCGCGCGTCAGTTCCGCAACTTCGTCCTCGCCGTGCACAACGATGGGAAATTCAAAGTCGCCTTTTTCCATTTGACGGCTGGCCTGCACCAGGTCTTCCAGTGGACGCGTGATCTGCCTGGATAGGGCGAAGCCGAACAGCGATCCTGTAAGAACCGCGAAGAGCCCCATCACCAGTAGCATCTGGTTCAAAGAACCCAGGAAGCTGGTGGCCTGGTCATACGACATCAGGCAGTAGAGGTGTACCGGATGGTCGCCGGACAATTCGATGGAACTGCCTAGGTAGCGTTCGCCTCCCAGGTCGATCTCATGAATCGCGCCTGAGGATAGAGAAGACCTGGAAAGCCACTTCTGGAAATCTTTCCACAACATCGGGTCGAGCGAGCCCACCAGAACCAGGCCATCACGCTCGAAGATGATGGGGCCACTTTTCAACCCGACGGCGCTCGCAATGCCCTGCGGCGTCACTTCACGGCCGAGCGCGACGATCCCGAGAGAACGGGTTTCGGCCCCGGATCCGGCGGTGATGCGTGCGAAGGTCAAATCGTAGAGATGCCCGTTGACGAACCACCAGTCGTGTTTCTCGGAAGAATGAAACAGCAACATCCGTTCCGTGGATTTGGCAACTTGCTGCGATTTGGAATGGAGGGCAAGCGTGTTGCCGGACGGATCCTGAAGAATCAGGACATCGGCGCCGCTGTTATCCAGAATCGATTCGGACGCATCTTGAATGGTGGGCCCATCACGAATCGCCATGATGGCTTTAAGGCCCGGCATGTTGGCGATTAAGGCGGCGCTCTGTTCAGTCTGTTGCCGGCGAGCTTCCTGAACTTTGGTGTAGATCGAAGTTTCCGTCCCCAGGGCGGTGGCGAGGTCTTCGGCCACGTGGGCGCGCATGCGGATCTGAACGAAGGTCAACACCGACGCGGTCAGCAGGAAGACGACCGCCAGCATCGCCGCGAGCAGCTTGGTTCGCAGATGTTCGAAGGCTCGGGAAAACATGCGCAGGGAGAAGCTTAACGGTCATTTTTTGGGGCCGCTAAACACTTTGGTAACCTCGCCAAACACGAGTAACATTGCGCTGAGTACCTTCGGGTTCGGCATCTGTTTACGCATGTTTCCCGCATATTTTGCAGGGAAAGCGAAGCTGTGACCTCAGTGTCCTCTGTGGTTAAGGGGTCTCTGTTCTAACTACAGGGGAAACAGGGAAGCACGGAGGCGTCATCAAAACAAACGGCACGCCAAGGTGGAAAAGGCGTGCCGGTCGGAGAGCTTTTGCGGGATGTGACTAAAGAGACGGGCTCCAAACCATGGACTCACGCGCCACGTCGTAGTCCCATCGCTGCTGGCCGTCGGTGAACACGACCGTCTTGAATCCCATCTGCTGGGCCTTGTCCGCGACGCTGGAGTTCACGAAATAAAAGATGTCGCCCCGGCGGACGGTGGTCCATTCCACATGCAGAACGTCCCGCGCATCTCCGTCCAGTTGTACGCGCGCGTCCACGCCACGCTGGCGCAACTGATTCTCGATGCTGGTGGCGAATGCGGAACGTGAATCCATCGAAGCCGCTGCGCTGATCAGCGACGAATAATTTTGTGACTGCGCCACCGACACGATGGCGAGGGAGGCCATCACCAGGCAGATGCCCAAGGTTGCCAGATTCGATTTCGTCATTTTCATAGGGGGTTACCTGACGACCAAACTATCGCGTTCGCATGCAGGGCACCTAGATGACCGAAGTAACATCGACGGAGATTTTACAAGTTTGGACCGACGTGGTGTAAAGCTTCAGCCCATTTCGACAGAGTACAACCAGGGTCATTTATCATGGACGCATCGGCGCATCGAGCATGACGGGCTCGCATTCTACTTCGAGGCTTTTCTTTCAGTGATCACAGTGGTGTCGGGGCTTCCGCGATCGGGTACCTCTTTAATGATGCAGATGCTGGTGGCGGGCGGCCTGCCTCCTCTAACCGATGGGTTGCGCTCGGCCGACCATAATAATCCCAGGGGCTACTTTGAGTGGGAGCCTGCGAAGTCTTTGAAACTGAAGCCGGAAGCGATTGATGCGGGTGAGGGCAAGGTCGTCAAGATCATCTCTGCCCTCCTGCAACATTTGCCCGAAACTCACGAGTATCGGGTGCTGTTCATGATCCGCCCGCTGGAGGAAGTCGTGGCATCGCAGAACCGTATGCTGGAGCGTCTGGGCAGAGAAGTGCCGCGCACTCCAACAGCCTCCGTGGTCGCGGCGTTTCAAAAACATCTTCGGGAAGTGGACGGCTGGCTTTCGAACAAGCCATACCTTTCCGCGTTGCGCGTTGAGCACAGCACGGTGCTGGCGCAACCTCGGGAAGAATCGGAGCGGATCGCGAAATTCGTTGGGGTACCTCTGAACGTCGATGCAATGAGCCGACAGGTGGAACGCTCTTTGTACCGCGAGAGAGCGGGCACGATGTCGCCAACCGGAAGGTGAGTTCAGGACGGCTCGGGCGTCTGGCTTGACGGAGATGAAACCCGTTCATCCTCGAGCGTTGCGACCTCGGGTTCGCGGGGTTGCACGGAACGAGAGCGGCGCACGCGCTGCCGCGACTCGAGGGGATACGGCGAAGCTGCCACTGCGCAGAGCACGTAAAACCACGCGGCATTCGCCGGAATCTGCAGGTTGAAATCCACTAAGCTGTGCACCAGGATCCCGGTGCAGCCCAGTAGGCACGCCAGCGTCACAGCCCCGTTTATGTCGTTCGGCCAATCTGCCAGTTTTTGGAAAGAGCCCTTAAACGTGGCAAATACAAACCAAACAATCAAGGCTACCCCCACGACGCCGGTTTCCACTGCGAACTGCAGGTAGTCATTGTGTGCATCATTGATGAAAAATGAGGTGTAGAAGGTGCGGAACTGCGGGTAGGCCACCGGGAACGTGCCAAGTCCCCATCCGAGAATGGGCTTGTGGGCCAGCATGCGGACGCCATCCTTATCGATGGTCCAACGCAAACCGCCCGATAGCTCTTGCCTGGCTTCGGTGCCGATGGTCGAAACTCGTTTCGTGAGTTCCATCCCCCCGATCCACATGAGCAGGGCGACCGTGACGACGGCGAAGACGCCGATGCGGGCGGAGATTTTCGTGCGGCTTTGCATTTTCATCAGCACGATTCCAAACAGGATCATCTCGGCGACAAACGAGATCATTCCGCCGCGCGAGCCCGAAAGGAAGATCGTTCCAGCCATCAGCGCAGCTCCGGCCGCGATCCCCGTGCGCACGTGTCCCTGGGCGTAGCGGGTCAGACAGAAGACCAAAGGAATGGGGACCAGCATTTCCATCAGCCCGGCGTAGTTGTTATGGCTGACGTAAGGTCCATAGATCCAGCCACCGGAGCGGGGCGTGAATAGCCAATAAACCTTGCCGTTGGGCGAAAGCCCCTGCAGCAAGGCAAAGCTTGCCACCGCAATCCCGTAGATCGTGATGGCCACGGCCAGTGCTTTTGCCTGCGAGCTTCGACGCAGGGTCTGAATGGTCAGGAACACCAGCAGGCCATAAGTCAGATAAAGCAGAGCCTGTGAAAAGGTGTCGTGACGATAGGCGGTCCAGCCAAAGAGCAATTGGAGGACAACAAGGCCCGCGAAAAGCGCGATCGGCTTGAAGAGTGGATTGTCACGGACGTGCCATTCTTCGTTGCTTGCCTTTCGCCACACCCAAAGCGCAAAGAGCAGGATCGTGCCCAGCTCCAGCACAAAAATGGACCAGTTGTCGGTCGCACCGAAAGCCAAGGGAGCGAAAAACAGAAGCCCGAAAACACCGGAAAGCAGCAGAGAGTCAATCGCCAACCCTTGACGAGGGCGAGACGCGGAAATGTTGGGAGGGGATGGGGCCAGCGTGGAGGCCATCAGGAGTGGCCCTCAGTGATGGATTTCTCCACCAGATGGAAATCGTCAATCCACAACTTCCCGCGAATCGGACTGCCTGCGGGCACACGAGCCACCCGTAACACGAGCATCCTGGTATCCGGGTCGCTGGTGAAATTTCCGGAGACCTCGCGCCACGCCGATCCAAATTTCAAGTCATCGCTTTGAAAAAAGACCTTGTTTGAATAAATGTCCTGCAGCACGAAATGAGGAGCACCGGCGCCCTCGATCTCGCCATTCTTGTAGTAACCGGTGAATTCGTAGGTCGTGTTGGGCTCGACCGCAACCAGTTGGAAGATACCGGCTTCATCTACGCCCGGCCCGTCGAAGCCAATAGCCAGCGAGCGATGGCCGGTATGGAACTCGCTGGTGTCGAGCGTAAGCGAGACGCTCGGCTGCTTGCGATATTGCCAGTCGAACCCGCCGTTAAGGACGTCCAGATGAAAGTCCCCGTTCACAATCAGGTTATTGGACGACGGTAGATAGGCATTCAGGCCAAGCAGGGAAGTGGCCTGCCGCCACACCATGCTGGCCTCATCCGGATCTTTTTCGAGCAGCAGATAGCGGACGTAGTCGAATACAGGCTGCAACCCGATGGGTTGTTGCAGACGCATGAGCGCGCTCCAGACCTTCGATGCGGCGTCGGTATCTTTCTTTGCAGTAAGCAACTGCAGAAAAGAGAGGTAGGCGCTCGGGGTCGCCGGGATTACGTCTTTCAAGAGGACGTCGGCGTCGGGCTTTACGCGCCAGCAGTACTGCAGCGCCAATCCGGCTAAATTTGGAGCGCCTTCCATGACAACACGAAATTCGCGGAGGGCGTCATCGGTGCGTCCTTGCACCAGGTACAAATTCGCTGCCTGCCAGGCGACATCAGGGCTGGTTGGCGCGAAGTGGATCGCCTGCTCCACCGCCTGAGCCTGACGATCGGTGTCTTCGGACATCTGGTAGGCGTCCGCAAGTTTCAACCAGTACTTGGCATAGTGCGGGTTGAGGCGCGTGGCCGCCTGGTATTCGGTGATCGATGCGTTGTAGTCGCGCGCCAGATCGTAATAGAGGCCGAGTTGATTGTGATAGTCGGCGTTGCCAGGATCCAACTGAATGGCCGCGCGCAGCCTGCGGGGGTCGGGACGAGCGCCCAGCACACTGCCGGCAAAGCGCGCCGCGATCGTCAGAAGATAGATCGCGGAGAGAAAAAGCAGAGCCCAACGCAGCGTACGTCTTTTGGCAGGAGAATCCAGGGCAATCGGCATGGACTTACAAAACGACCGGGACCATCGTCGCGCCAGATTGTAGTGCGTATCCCGCGCGGATGCTAGTCGCCTGCTGAGCGGTCTTCGGCGGCAGCTGGTTCCGAGTCACCATCCTCCCGGTAGTAGCTGTCGTGATATTTCCCTTGGTACTCGTAGTAGTAGTAGTAATCCGGCGAAGACAAATCGACCGCATTCAACAGCACGCCCGTGATGCGCGCATTGACCTGCATCAGGATATCGCGGGAGCGGCGCAGGGCCTGCTTGGTGGTCTTGCTCGAACGGATGACCAGAATGATCGCATCCACCCGCTGCGACAGAACCACGGCGTCGGTCACCGAGAGGGTCGGGGGCGTATCGATCACGATGTGGTCGTAGTGCTCCCGGAGATCGGTGAGCAGGTCGCGCATGTTGGACGACGCCAGCAATTCTGCGGGATTCGGCGGCGGAGTTCCCGCGGGCAGCACGAACAGGTTCGAAAGAATCGGCGAGCGCGTAATCGCTTGCTCCAGCGTGATGCTGCCAGTGAGCACGTTGCTGAGGCCGCTGCGCGGGCCCATGCCGAGCGTCTTGTGCACGCTGGGCCGCCGAAGATCCGCATCCACTAGGAGCACTCGCACGCCCTTCTGCGCGAGCACGATGGCGGTGTTGATGCTGGTGGTGGTCTTGCCTTCCTGCGGCCGGGCGCTGGTGATCATGATGATCTTGGGCGGAGTGCCCAGATTGGAGAGCAGCAGCGAGGTTCGGAGAGCCCGGTAGGATTCCGCCATTTGCGACTGCGGCCGTGCCTGCGTGACCAGTTCGACCGCCTCGCGCGAGGAGGCCAGAGTCAGTAACTTCTTGCCGGCGGAATCGAGTCCATTCTTCGATCCCATGGGAATCATGCCCAGCGCGGGCAGCCCGGATATCACTTGTGCCTGCTCGGTAGTCCGCACCGTGTTGTCCATGTTCTCGAGCAGGAAAGCCAAGCCAATCCCGGTCGTTAGGCCCAGTACCAACGCGAACATCAGGTTGCGCGGGATATTCGGCTCAGTCGGATAGGTGGGCGTCCGGGCGACATCGACCACACGGATGTTGTTCGACTTCAGACCGGCAGTAACGCCGGCTTCTTTCAGTTTCTCCAGCAGACCTTCATACAGCTGGCGGTTGACGTCGACATCGCGCTTGAGCAGGGTGTACTCGATGGCACTTTCATTCAGCTTGTTCGCTTCCTGTTTCTGTTTGTCGAACTCCTCGCTCAGCAATGCTTCCTGTTTTTGGGCGGCGAGATACTGACCGCGCACGCGGTCCGCAACTTTCTTCAGTTCCAGCTGAATTTGAGCATCCACTTCCTTCAGCTGGTTGTTGAGTTGCGCGACCTTTGGATAAGACGGGCCAAACTGAGTACTCAGCTCTGCGATCTGGATCCTGGTCTCGGCCTGCTTGGCGTGCAGGCTCCCGATCAGCGGCGCAAGACCCCCGCTCCCGCCCGCTCCCCCGGTTTCGAGAGCTCCCGCGGTGGAAGCCACCACGTCCGGATCGCCCGACTGCACCAGTTGATACAGGGACTCCTTTTCCATGCGGGCCGCTTCGGCAGAAGTCAGTTCCTTGTTCAGTTCGGCGAGCTTCTCGGTAATAATGTTCTGCTTCTCATCGGCTCCCAGGATCTCGTGCTCTTTCTGAAAGCGAACCAGCTTCTCCTGGGAGGTCTCCACCTTCATCTGCAGATCGACCAGCTGTTTCGACAACCAGTCCGAGGCCTGCATGGTGGACTCGAATTTCGTCTTGAAATTCTGTTCGGTATAGGTTTCGGCTAACTTGTTGACAATGGCAGCAGCCAGCTGCGGATTGGCGCTGACGTATCGGATTTCAACAATGCGCGTGTTGGGCTTGAGCGCGACGCGCAGGCCGCTTTTGAATCCGCCCAGCAGCGAGGAAGTGCGCGCTGAATCCGCCATTAACGGATCAGGCGCGAGATTGTCGGTGGGACCACTGGCCGGCTTGCCGCCGTACTCCGGAAGCTTGTCGAGGTTGAGTGCCTTGATCACCTGCAGCGCCAGCAAGTCGCTTTGCAGGATGGTGACCTCGGTGTCCATGTCGGTCGGGTCGGAAAAATCTCCGCCGCCATTCTGCGAGTCCTTAAAGTTGACCAGGTTCGAGTCCGGCTTGTTGATGGCAATGCGGCCTACCGCCTCATAGATCGGCGTCATCTTGAAGCTGGCAACAGCAACGATGCCGAAAATGCTGATGAGGCACCCGATGACCGTCCACTTGCGCTTGATGAGAACGCGGAAATATTCGCGGAGCGCCGATTCCTGCGGAGGAAGCCAGGGGTGCAGCGGAGGGCCGGTCGGACCGAACTCAAAGGAATTGGCAGGCGGAACCTCGCGGATTGTCGAGGTCGTCCCCCTTACCAAGTGGCCTGAATCCATCCAAACTCCTAATTGAAGAATCGCGCGGGATGCGTCGAAGACGTGGTTCCCACTTGGACGCCTGTCACTTGCGTGATCCGAGTGCCGAGCGCAACGAGCGTCTTTCCAAGACCACGTGATCGGGTAGCGATTTGCGCCATTCTAGCACTGCTTGATGCAGGGATTGGTTCTATTTTGAGAACGTTGCGCTCTGGGTGGAGCATGTAGGAAGTTGATCAAAGGCTTTATAGACTGTCGCAACACGGAGGGTTGCAGGGAAGGGGGGCAGAAATGGACATCTCGACAGAGTGCAGGCGCGGTCGGACACACGAACACTTCAGGATACGGTGGGCACACTTGGTGTCGGACACGCGATCCGCTTTCTACGGAGCGGTATTGTTGAGCCCCTGGTAGATAAACATTCCCGCCAGAACAAGGAACATGAGTCCCGAGACGGCTCCCAGAATTTTCACGAAGGGATTGATCTTGTTTACCTTCTGCATGAGCTCCAATTGTTCCTGCTCCATTGCGGACTTGGTATCGTCGAGGAACAGCTGGTCATCCTCTTGCATTGTCAGGGTGCTGCGATAGATCAGGAGGATTACCAGAAGACCGGTGAGAACGCCCCACACAGTAGCCATCCAGCCCATAGGAGACATACGCCACCTCGGTACCGATTTACGGGCCAGGCCCCGCGGGTCGTGCTATCCGGAGAAAAGTCTAAATTCTCCCAGGCAGGTTCGGGGAGGGCCCATCCAGCGGCATTATAGCGCCGTTTTCGGGGAAGGGATGCAGGCCTTTTTACGGGAGGCAACATGGATGCGTCCTTCGGCGGAATTTGGCATCTAAGTTATTGAAGGGATTGCCGGAGACGGCACATCCCAACTGAGGATTTCAGGGGTTTCGGCGAGCCGCAGTGCTATAATCGCTGAAATCGCTTCAAGGAGAATTGAATGGCAACCACCACGACACCCACGACCGGAACCCCGACTCCCGAAGTAAAAACGGCGCCGATCACCCTGACCCCGAACGCGACTGCGAAGGTGAAGGAAATTATGGCGCAGCAGAATCCGGCTCCCGCTGGTCTGCGCGTCGGAGTGGTGGGAGGCGGATGTTCAGGATTCTCCTACTCGATGCAATTTGAAAACAGCGCCGGCATGATGGACAAGGTTTTCAATTTTGATGGACTGAAGGTCTTCGTCGATGCGACTTCGGTGATGTATTTGAATGGCTGCATCGTAGATTACGTCGAGACGTTGGAAGGCGCTGGATTCAAGTTTGAGAATCCGAATGTGAAGAGCACCTGCGGGTGCGGATCGTCGTTTAACGTTTAAGAGATTCAGCAGTTCGAAAGCCTCGCCCGCGTGGGCGAGGCTTTTTTGCATTTGTGCGTGCGATTGGATCGTGCCTTGGCCAGAGGCGCTATCCTTGGGAAGGAACCTCTATCCTCGGGAATGCTCTATCTTCCTCTGTTCTTCGAGAGGCGACTGTAGGGGCATCGTTCCTATGCTCAAGCCTTCGGAGCATCGTTTTCATCCTAAGCCCGTAGGGCGACATTCATTAGCCCAGCGCGTAGCGCTGGGTAAGCAAAAAAAGAAGGCGAGTCCCGTAGGGACGACACAAATGCGATGCGGGCATAAGCCCGCGAGCCTCGGGAGCGACTGAGATGGGAGAAATGACTAACCACAGAGGATCAGCGAGAGGAACTTATCGCCGACCGCCCAGGGGCGTTGCCTGGCCCATTGTGCCTTGGCCGAATCCTGTCCCGTTCTGACCGGAGGCCTGATTCGCTCCATTCAGCCCGTTGATGCCGTTCGGGCCATTGATGCCGTTCAGGCCATTCATCCCGTTCTGCATGCCCTGCAGTTGTTGGTTGATCAACGCTTGCGAGGGGTCGTAGGGACCTCGAGGAAGACCGCCGCGGTCGGCGGAGGGGTTATAGGCGAAGAGCCAATCGTTGTAGTGATCTTTCTTGTTGTAGACGCGGATGCTCTGGTCGGTACTGACACTGGCCACGCCAGCAATGCCACCACCGCCCATCGTTTGACTGCCGGCGGCCTGGCCGGAGATGGTCGTGAAGGGCATCGTGTTGTCGGATCCCTGGCTCGAACTCTGTTGCGGCTGATCTCCGGTGGTCGCGGCGTCGGAATTGTTCGTGTTCGTGGTGGGAGCGGGCGCGTTCACGCTGCCGACGGGTTGCCCGAGATTTTGCCCACCCGCGATTCCTCCACCGCCAATCGAATTGCCGAACGCCATCATGACGTCGACCTGGTGAAGAAGCTTGAAATCCTTTCCGGTCACCGGATCTTTGTAGCGCTTTCGCAAAAAGCGCATATGGTTTGAATCTTCCAGCATCTCGACGGTAGCCGGATAGGTGCCGAACTTGCGGTAGTACTTGCGGATCGCCCGCTCGTATTCCACGCCGCGATGCACCAATTCTTCTTCCTGGTCCCGCACCATCTGCTGATGGTAGTACTTCAGCAGTTCCAGTTCCCCCACCGCAGTGATGGTCAGCAACGACACCCACAGCAGTAGAGTGAGCAGGACGTAGCCTTGTCGGCGATTCCGGATTTTGATTCGTGCGATCGGTTTCCGCATGCGAGTTGTCCCTTAGCCGGGTGCCTGTGTGAGCGGAATATTCTGCTTATTGTTGTAGAGAACGTCTTCGATTTCAACCGAAGCCGGCCCGATGTGCACGACCTTGTAGCGGCGGTCGACGATGTCGCCTTCCACCGCGATGAAAACGTCCTCTCCCTGCGAGAGGAAGACTTTCTTGGGTTCACCGGGCTTGTTGGCGAAGCCAAAGAATTTGAGAGTAATCGGGGGCGGCGGGGGCGGCGGGGGCGGCGCCGGTGGTCCCATCGATACGGCGTCGTCGGTGGTCACTTTTGCGATGGGAGCGGGTATGTCTACTTGCGCTACGAAGATATTGCGGCCGCTGCCCGTATATTTTGTCTGTTCGGTCTGCGCAAGCAAGCGCAGATCGAGGGTCGGGTCCAGCCGTTCTTGCACAGCACGCTCTTTCCCACCGCGGCCGATGCTCTTCTTTCCTTTGCCCGCGACGGTCGCAGTGGGCTGGGCGGCGGTCACCGGGGCAGAAGGTCCGCTGAACAATTCATAGGCAATCAGGAGCAAAGCGACCCCACCCAGAGCGCTCGCCCAGACTACCTTGTTCTTGTTTTCCGACCCGATCCGCACTTTTAGCTGCCTACCTTCTCGTAGGTTTCCAGTTTTATCTGCAACTGTATTGGACCATTCTGCTGTGCCAGGGCGATGCTGTTAATAATGAAGAATACTTTCGATCGTTCCAGCCCATTCAGGAATTTTGCCAGGGGTTGATAGTCGCCTTGAATCGATGCTTCGATTTCCACGCGCCGAAGGCCAACCGTCTCCGCATCACCCTGCTTGAACTTCTGGTTTTGGATCTTGACGTTATTTTCCTTGGCCAGATCGTTGAAGGCCTCGGCCACTTCGGAATCGTGCGCCGCAAAGCGGTCTTGGTAAAACTGATCGATCTGCTGGGTGGCGATCGGAATTTTTTTATCCAGCCCGCGCAGAGGTTCTACCTGGCGATTTTTGGCAGTGAGTTGCGCCCTCAATTGATTCAGGTCCTGCTGGCGTGCGGCCGGTGAGCCGACGAGTGGCGAGATCAACAGTCCCACTGCCAATGCGCTGACACCGGCGAGTACGCCAATCGTGATTTTCAACTTCCGCCGTGTTTCTCTGAGATCAGGCATTACCGGACCTTCTCCTGCTCAAGCGTGGGCACGTACACGGCCAGGATGTTTACCTGAACGCCCTGTGCGCCCTGTGCCCCGATCTGCTCACTTGTCCCTTCAATGCGTGTTTCCCGGAAATGCTTGGAACCTTCCATTTTGCGCACCAACTCGAACGCCCGGTCCGATGAATCTCCCGCTACCACCATCTTGATGGCCAGTTGATTATCTTCGTTGAGTTCGGGAGCGATGGAGACCAGGTGGATTTTCGGCGGCATCAGCCGTTCCAGAGTCTCGATGGCCTGAGTCCAGGAGAAGGCTTTTCGCACGATCAGATCATTGAGGTACTGTGACTTCTCGCGCATGACGCGATTTTCAGGCCGGTTCAGCAGCGCTTCGGCGGTGGCCTGTTCCTGCTCACGCTGCGCAATCTGGGCGCGCAAATCGCTGAGTTTCTTGCGATCCACCCGGGCGTCATACCAGCCCATGATCGAAACGATCAGCAGCCCGAGCGTCACGAGCCCAAGAACCGCGACGCCGGTTCCCCAGCGCATCCAGAACTGTCTGGCATCTTCGTAAGCGTGGGTCGCGAGATTGATATCCAGGCGCATATATCAGGAAATCAAAGCCCCCACTACTCCTGCCATCCTCCAGCGGGGAATCGAAGACCCTCCATTCGACCCGAGCTGAGAATTAGCTACCAGTTCACGAACGTCGGCGCCGGTCTGGGCGCGCAACGCCGGTGCCGCTCCGCCCGACTCGGGAAGGCCCGCGACATAAATGCGCTCGATGTTGGTGTGATAAGTGTCCTGAAAGAACACAACCGACGGATAAACTTCCTCGGCCAACTGTTCCCCCGTGACCGTCACGCCGCGGGTATTTTCGAGCGTGCGGAACAGCAGAAGTTGCTGCTTGTCGAGAATCGCGAGGCTGGTCGTGCGGGCGTCGACTTTGAGGACAAGGGTTGGAGAATCGGCATCCGCCGCACCCAACGCCGCCAGCATCGAGGGAAGAATGACTCCCGCGCTGTAGCCTGCATCCCGGAAGGCGGCCTCATACTCCTCAATCACGCTCGACAGGGCGACCGCGGCGACCAGCCGCAGCCCACCCAGGGACTGCTGCACGTGATACGAAACCTTGGCCTTGTCCACGTCGAAGGGAAGAGACTTCTTTAAGCGGAAGCGCACCACGCCCTCGGCTTCGACCGGGTTGGGCGGAAGCGTATCGAAATCGAGCAGCACGACCCGTACGGCTGCATCCGGCAAGATACCGATGATGTCGCGGAGACGTCCGGCCACGCTGCCCACCGCGTCGTTAATCGCCTTGCGGACCACTTCTGGTTGCAGGAGATTGGTTTCGGTGAGATCGGGTACGACGCTGCCCGGCGGCAGTTCCCGTACCGCGCACTCGTCGACTAAGCCGCCGGTTTCGGCCAGCTTTCCCGCCAGCACACGGTCTGCGGAAATCTCGCAGGCAATTCGCGGACGCGCGCTCGATTTAGACTTCGTACTCATTCGATAGTTGATGCCGGGCAGGGCTCGGGCATGATCTGCCTATAAGCCCTATCCACATTATAGGAGAACACTCGCTTACCGCATCGCCTCGATGAAGGTGACTTTGTTGATCTCCTTCAGGGTCGTTAATCCAAGACGGATCTTATCGAGCGCCGACTCTCGCAGGAAGCGCATGCCTTCCTCGCGGGCCGCCCGCCGGATCTCGGATGTCGGTTTCTTGGCGAGAATCATTTCTCGAATGCGGTCGCTCAAATCCAGCAATTCGTGAATCGCGGTTCGTCCGCGGAACCCCGTACCTGAGCACTCGATACAACCTTGGCCTTCGTACAGCGCGACCTGCGACCACTGCTGCGGATCCAGGCCGCTGGCTTCGAGCACGTCCGGCGGATAGTGCACCACCGTGCGGCAGGATTCGCAGATCAAGCGCACCAGGCGCTGCGCCAAAATGCAGTTCAGCGCCGACACAAAGTTGTAGGGCTCGACCCCCATGTTCAGGAAGCGGCCAATGACATCGACCACGTTATTCGCGTGGACAGTCGTGAACACCAGGTGGCCGGTGAGGGCCGAGTTGATGGCGATCTGCGCGGTTTCCATGTCGCGGATTTCGCCGACCATGATCTTGTCGGGATCGTGACGCAGAATCGAACGCAGTCCGCGGGCAAACGTCAGACCCTTTTTCTCGTTGACCGGAATCTGCGTGATACCGCGCAACTGGTATTCGACCGGGTCTTCGATGGTGATGATCTTGTCTTCGTCGGTCTTGATCTCGTTGACCGCGGCATACAGCGTAGTGGTTTTGCCGCTGCCCGTCGGTCCGGTCACCAGCACCATGCCGTACGGTTCCTTGATGTAGCGGCGAAACTTCCGGAGATCCTCGGGGTCGAAACCCACCACATCCAGAGTGAGCGTGCGGAACTTCTCGCTCATCGACTCTTTGTCGAGCACGCGGAGCACGGCGTCTTCGCCGTGGATCGAAGGCATGATCGAAACGCGGAAATCGATGGCGCGCCCGTTGAAGCGCACGCGGAAACGGCCGTCCTGCGGAACGCGGCGCTCGGAAATGTCGAGCTCGCTCATGACCTTGATACGGGAAATGATGGTCGAGTGATGTTCTTTCCCGATGGGTGGCATGGCCTGCGACAAAACGCCGTCGATGCGGAACTTGATGGCGACTGAGTCGTCGCGGGTCTCGATGTGAATATCACTGGCGCGCCGCTGCAGGGCGGTGAAGATCGTGGTATCGACCAGCCGGATGATCGGGCTGTGGTCGCCCGCCTGCGTCAGCCGGTCAATGGAGATGGTCTCTTCGCCGGTCTGCTCGTCTTCCCGGATCACGTCGAGCGCGAAACCTTCGCTGGCTTCTTCCAGCACGCGCTGCGATTGCTCGGTCTTCTTCAGGATGTCGGAGATCTGCTTGAGAGTGGAAACCTTGGTGATGATGCGTTTGCCCAGCAGCAGGCTGATCTCGTCGATCATCATCAACTGGCTGGGATCGGCAATCGCAATCGCCAGTTTGCCGTCACGGGTCTCTTCCAGGGGGATGAAGTTGTACCGGAACATGAGATCGACCGGTACCTTCTTGAAGAGTTCGTGCTGCAACTGAAAGTCGTTGAGGTCCACAAACTCGCACCGGTACCGGCGCGCGATATCCTGCGCGCGATCCGATTCGGTGGCTGGCTTCTCCGGGACCATGCTGGCTACCTTACCCCCGTTTCCGCCGTTAATGATTGGTTTCTTTTCCGCCATTGCCAAAATGCCCATCGACCTTCTGGCGCCTGCCGGTTCCCCCTGCGCAGCCGCCGGCCAGTTCCGGTTCTAATGCACTCCTGCTCCCAGCGTGAAGATCGGCATATAGAGCGAAATCAGCACTCCGCCGACGAACACGGCCATGAAGATCAGCAGGATTGGTTCAATCAACGCCAGGGCCGCGCCCAATGCGGTCTGCACGTCTTCTTCATAAAACTCTGCTACCGAATTCAACATCGCAGGCAGCGCGCCGGTCGACTCCCCGACTTCCATCATTTCAACCGCAAGGTCCGGGAAAATACGCTGCTCTTCGAGACTCTTCGCCAGCCCTTGACCTTCACGAACCCGGCCCGCCGCCGCGGCCACGCCGTTCAAGACCCTGCGGCTGGTCATCGATGCCCCCGCAGTCTCCATGGCGGGGACGAGCGGGATGCCGCCCTGCAACAAAGTCGATAGCATGCGCGACAGATTCGCGACCTGATATTTGAGGCGGATTTCTCCCAGCAAAGGAAACGCCATCAACGCGCCGTCAATGATCTCTGCGCCCTTATCGGTATTCTTCCAGCGCCACAACAGGAAAATGAAAAGTGCGAGCCCCGCCGCGAAAAACACGATGTACTTCTGCGCCGCCGTTCCGATCGACAACATGATGATCGTGATGGTCGGCAGCTTCGCTCCCAGGTTATCGAACAGCTTGGCAAACTCCGGCACCACGTAAGTCACCAGGAACACCATCATGATCAGCACGACCGAGACCAGCAGCGTGGGATAGACCAGCGAAACCAGCAGCTTCTTTCGGAAGGTCATGGCCACGCGCTGAAACGCGATGTAGCGCCCCAGGACTTCTTCCATGTTGCCGGACTTTTCGCCCGCCATCAGCGTGGTCGTGTACATCTTGGGAAACATGTTCTGCGCCTCAAAGGCGTCCGACAGCAATTCTCCGCCTTTGACGCGCTCGCGCACGTTTTCCAGAACTGCCTTCAGGGTTTCGTCTTTCTGGCGCTTGATCAGCAATTCGAGTCCGGTCAGAATCGGCAAGCCGGCGCGAATCAAAGTCAGGAATTGCTGATTAAAAACCAGAAACGGGCCGTGCCCCACCCGGCCTCGGCCGATGCCTCCCCCCGCACTGAACATGCCGCGCGGCTTGACCGAATAGACGAGATAGCCTTGTTGGGCGACCCGCTCACGCACCTCGGTCTCCGAGTAGCCATGCTCGAGCTGTTCGCTCACGTGGCCGCGTTCGTCCGCAAGTTTTACAAGAAATTCGGCCATTTTGGTAATTGTTGCCGGCTTGGGGGTCTAGCCCAAGTCTAACATTGGTACTGTATCCCGTTTGTCGGTCGCTATACTCCAAAGTCTTGCGCCCGGATGCTCGAAAGTACCCGGTTTTCAGCCACTTTTGCCCGGACCAGGAACCGAAGCGGCCTCAGGACCCGCCTTCAGATTCAGGACCGGTACATGCATCAGGGTCCGATTTCTCCATCAATGGTTTCTACGCCAGGGGGAGGACTGAAGCGGAAAAGCGCATCCGCAAGAGGCAAATCTTCCTTGGACTGGCCGAAACGGTACTCCGTTGTCGACCCATCGACATCGTCAATCTGAATGCGACGGATCCGGTTATCCGGTGTAACCTCTAGTAAAATCTGGGTGATACGATCCGCCATCCCCCGGGGTACGCCGCGCAGCATGTAATTTCCCTGATCCAGCGGGGAGATGTCCGGAGCAAAGCCCAAACCCTGCAATTCCTTTTCCAACCGGGTCTTGCCCAGCAGGAACCCAAGCGGCGACCGTAAGTCCTCTAATTTCCGCACCGGCGTCTTTCTAACCTGCCTGTCGCCGGGCACATAGAACCAGGCATCCTTGCCGTCGCTGAGAAACAGCTTGTCCCTTGGAGAACGATATTCCCACCGCATCTTGCCGGGTTTTTTCAGCCACAAAGTGCCGGATTCGGTACGATCCATCCCGGCTCCCCGGTAGGTTTCGGTAAACTCCGCCTGCAGGCTGTGGAGTTGGTTGTAGTGCTCGTCGACCGCCTGCGCCACCTTGTGCAGGTCAGGAGTTGAGGCACGGGCCTGAGCCAGGCATAGCCCAAGGACGATCAGTTGCGTTATGCGATTCGATTTCAAAGGTGAATTCGACGCGGGGGTCTACTCTCCGGCAAACATCCAGGTGCAGCGGGTAGGGGATGGATCTTCCCGGGGCTCGAACGACTCGCTGCGGACAACGTTAATTGTAAGCCATGACCGGCCGGGATGGAACCGCGCACTCCCAGCTGCCATTGCTGCGTAGCGACTTGCCCGCGGTTGGCCGACATCATTTCCGCACCCTGCTATTGAGATGCGATCGAGGCCTCGCCTGATGCAATCGTTACTGAGCCAACGAGGGAGCAGCCGGTCTGTGAATCCTGGCATGGAGGGACGGAACCATTATGGCTGGGCTCTCGAACTGCGTGCGTCAGCCCGCCTGGTAAATGGAGTATTGGTGAGTTCCACCAGCTTTCCGGAAACATGTTCGCTGCACGACCTCGTCGAGCAACGGGTTGTGATAGATGATAAAAACTGGACGGGGATTCTCTCCCAGCGAACGTTCCAGGTTTCTCATCACCTGAGCCAGGCTGGCGGGTGGGAGAGGATTGAAGAGATAAAGAACGATCGGCTCGGCAGGGAAGCGAAATTGAGCAGCATCTCCACAGCGGGTTTCAAGGTGCGTGCACTTTTGCGAGTCGGATCGATAGTTCTGCAAGTTCTTCTGCGCAACGCGGTCCAGTTCCGGCAGTAATTCCACCCCCACAATCCTGCGGAACGGATACTCCGACGCCATCAGCAGCGTCCGCCCTTTTCCAGATCCCAAGTCGATGAAGGCGAAGTCCTCGTAGGAAATGTTCAAGCTTGCCAACATCTCATGGAACAGGGCTGGCTCGGTCGGCTGGTATGGCGAATGAAAAACTCCAAGCAGCCGGTCACGCCAGTTGACGGTGGCGCTGGTCGTATCTACCCGGTGCTCCCAATCGTATTCCATATCGCCATAACGTCGACGCCGTTGTTCCGGTGTCGAGTCCCGCAGAAATCCCCAGACCTCGGCCAGGAAAGTACGAAAGGTGCGGCCAAATCCGTCGCGGGCAATGCCCTGTCTCCACCAGTCGCGGACGGTTCGGAAAATGGTTGGCCCGGCCAAAGGTGAGGGCATGGGCGGAAATGGTATCGCATCCCGAACGGATGGAAATTGCGAGGCGTCAGGATATCAGCGGACGCGTTTCTTGAGTTCTTCGGGAGTAGGAGGCTGGTAGCCGGGGGGCGCGCCTTTTTCGATGAAAGGAATGTCGTCGGGAACTTCGACTTGCACCGTTCCGTCGGGCATGAGCTTGTACGCGTGTCCGGCGGGATCGATGGGGGTGAACTTCAGGTAATGGGCAGATACCAGTTCTTCCAGTGACGCAGGAGTTTTTCCTGTCATCTTCTTGTACTGGGAGACCAGTGCCTCCAGCGCGGTGACATCCTCGGCCACATCCACGGCCCGCAAATGCGCGGCGGCATTCGAACGGATCTGCTTGTCTTGCGTGCTCTCAAAAGTGGTGGTCCAAAGCGCGCGAGCCATTTGCGTGTCGCCAGCGTGCTGCGCCATTTGGGCGGCCATTACTTTCAGGAACGGGTGAGCATTCGGTATCTGCGACCCGCGGGCAAAGGCCTCGGCAGCCTTGGTGTAATCCTTCACATCCATGTAGTAGATGAAGCCGAGTTCGTAGTAGAGCTTCCAGTCATCCGGATTGTTTTGGACTCCATGCTCCACCAGCTTGATAGCCCGGTCGGGCATGCCGGCGCCGTTGGGCGGTTTGGGCGAAAGGAAGTTCGCGCCGAATTGATAGGCAACCACCAGGTGCGGATCGAGCGTGGTGGTGATTTCAAGGAGAGGGGCGAGCAGCCGGTAGTGGTCCGCTCCCGCGGCATGCCGGCCGCCAAAATACTGCACGGCCCGCGTCCAGTAGATGTCGGCAAGCAGCCCTTCGTATCCAAGGCTGAGGCGCTTGACCGCCGATGGCGAACTGATGAATAGAATGTCTTCCAGCGTAGCGTTCGTCCGGACCTGGTCGATACACCGCAGCATGAAGATGGATCCGGACAGACAGGCGACCAGCAACACCGCCGCTGTGATCGTAACTGTTCGCGACGAGTTCATTTCAAATTGCGCCGTTGGAAGATGAGCACGGCGCCGCACAACGCCATGCTTGCGTACAGCAGGGCGTATACGGTGTTGTAAAGGATGAGTTGCCCGGGAACCGGCTGAGCGTGGGCCACGGAACTGATCACATTCAACGCCGAGAAATTGGGCACGATGTAGGCCACGGCGGTGGCCAGCCATTTCGTCCCGCCGCTGGCCATCGCGGCGAAGTTGCGCAGGTCCTCGGAGAAGGTCCCGATCACAAACAGTGAAAACGCAAATACCGCCGACAGCAGGGGCGAAGAGAAGCTGGAAAACAGCAATGCCAGCGAACAGATGATCACAAACTGCAAAATGATGAAGTAGAGCGCGACCAGCACCCAGCCATCTGATTTCTGAAACTTGTGCGCGACATAAAGCAGGGCGCCAAATACGCCAATCGCCATGAAGAAGGCATTCACCACCAGGGTGCCCGCCAGTCCAAAGAATTTTCCGACGATGAATTCCCAGCGCCGGACCGGGCGCGACAAAACCGTATAGAGCGTGCGCTTTTCGATTTCTTTCGAAACCAGGCCGATGCCGATGAAAATGGCGATCACCACGCCGAACAGCGAGACCGCCGTCAGGCCAAGGTTGATGACGACGAGTTTTTCAATATCGATGGAAATCTGTCCAACCAGAATGGCGGCTCCGGAAAGCAGCACCGCGAACGCAATCAGGTTGTAGAGCACGCGATCGCGCACCGCTTCGCGGAAGGTGTTGGAAGCAATGCAGGTGATCCGATGGTTCATGCCATGCTCCCCGCGGTTTTCTCCGACCGCTTCAGTTTCTCGACAAAGTATTGCTCGAGGGTGGTGCGGACGGGCACCAAAGACACCAGGTGCAGCCGCTCGCGCCGCAACGCGTCCACGGCGAGATCCTGGCTCTCTTCCGAAAGCACGGCGCGCACCGTGTCGCCGGTGACATGGCACTCCGCGCCCAACGCTTTAATCGAAGCCGGCACCGTGCTGCCTTGCCACACCATCTCGATCTTGCCCTGCACCCCGGACGTCAGGTCAGCGACCGCTCCCACCGCGCGCAGCTCGCCAAGATGAATCACGGCGACCCGATCGCATAACGCTTCGGCGTCCGACAGGATGTGGGTGGAGAAAAATACCGTCTTGCCTTCCTGCTTCAGCTGCTCCATCAAATCGCGCACTTCGCGCCGGCCCATGGGGTCAAGCCCCGACATGGGTTCGTCAAAGAACACGACCTTGGGCTCATGCAGGATGGCCTGTGCGATTCCCACTCTTTGCAACATGCCCTTGGAAAATTTGCGTAACTGCACACCGCTGACATCCCGCAGCCCGACGCGTTCCAGAACCTTCTCCACCCGTTGCGAGAGATCCTTGCCGCCAACTCCCGACAGCCGTCCGTAATACGCGAGCAGTTCGTGGGCGGTCAGGTAGTCGTAGAAGTACGGTTGCTCGGGCAGGAAGCCGATCTGCGCTTTGACCTGCGGGTCATTGACGTCCATGCCCAGGATGCGCGCCGATCCGCCCGTAGGAAACACCAGGCCCATGAGCATCTTGAGGGTGGTAGTTTTCCCGGCGCCGTTGGGCCCGAGAAATCCGAAGATCTCGCCTTCCTCCACGCTGAGGTGAAGAGGTTTCAATGCGCACTTGGGGCGCTTGCGCCAGAAGCCGACGCTATAGGTTTTCTCTAAGCCGAGAATCTCGATGGCGGGCATGGTGTCAGCTCTGCGCTTGATTATAAAAGCTGGGCAGAGTTTGCAGAACCCATGGGCACGCGGGCCGAATTACGGACGTAACGGGGGCGGAGGAGCCTGCTTCGGAACGATGCCTTTGTGCGGATGGATTGCCAAAGAAAACTTAACCTCCCGCGCTCTACTGCATTCCGGGTAACGCCAGGCAAGCGTTCACGGTGTTGACCACCGCACCATTGGGATCAAAACGAATGACCGAATCGTTCACTGCGCACAAGGTCTTGGTTCCGCTCACTGCGACTTGAACCGGCCGCGCCGCTGCTACGAAGTTGCCCACGACGGTGTTGACCAGGTAGGTGTATCCACTCTTGCCCGGAGGGGCCGTCGCGGTTGCCAGATTGTTGTCGATCAAACATGCCGAGGCGGGCGACGCCACGCACGGGCTCGGTCCAGATAAAGCGGTCAGATCCGCGTATCCGGCCAATGGATAAGCAGTCTGGTAAGCGATCTCCGCCGATGTGATCGTCCGGATGCCATTCGCCGCTGCCGACTCGTTGGCCGACATACGCGCCTTCCAATAGTTGGGAATTGCAATGGCGGCAATAATCAGAATGATCGCCACCACAATCAACAATTCGATTAACGAGAACCCTCTCTGCTTTTTCACGCCCCGCCTCCGCTCAGCAAACCCTCAGCCAAGATCCCTGCTAAAGAGACGGTGGCACTTTGGGGTCCAAAACCCTCCCGCCGTGGTTAACGGCATAACCTTTGTGCAAATATGAAGAAGTAAAAGGGTTAGAAGGAATGTGAGGGTCGATGCCGGCTCCGCCACCCGCGGCGGCTGCGATTGTGGCGCTAAGCAATGCCAAATAGTGTCACAACTGGCATGGAGTGTCTTTGCCGCTGACCCTGCTGAAGAAACCTCGTGGAAGGAGATGATCGCCCAACAAAAAAAATGGGGCTTGGGAGAAACTCCCTTGCCCCATTTCCACACTTCCTAAGTCCACCTGGCCTAGTTCGCGAGGCCCGGCAGTGCCTGACATCCGGCATAACCCGGATCGGCTGCTCCGCCAGCAGCGAAGCGAACGACAGCATCTTCCACCGAGCAGAAGCTCTTGGTGCCGGTGGAGTTCAGTGTGACCGGCCAGCCCGCAGCTTCATACGCAGCCGCGCCAGCGCCCTGAGGAGTAGCCGCGAACATGTAGCCGCTCTTGCCCTGGGCCGGAGGAACCGCCAGGTTGTTGTCGATCAAGCAAGCCGTTGCCGGAGCCGCCACGCAGGGCGACGCTCCACCCAAAGCTGCCAACGCGGCATAACCGGTGGTCGGATAAGCCGTGATGTAGCTGACTTCGGCAGTGTTGATGGTACGAACCGAGCTGGCCGCAGCCGACTCGTTGGCGGCCATACGGGCGCGCAGCAGGTTCGGAATAGCGATCGCAGCGATGATCAGAATGATCGCGACCACGATCAACAACTCAATCAGTGAGAAACCCTTTTGTTTACGCATTTCGTTTGTTCCCTCATCTCCGTTTGACGTAGTGGTCAAGTTTCCTGACCATCGTTGATTGATGATCGCACTTGGGGGGCCAGACTGGAACGTTACTATCGTAAGATTTCGACCTCTTCTTAACGTGCCTGTTATCAATTATGCCGCATTCCTCGGTTACCTGTACCTCTCCCGGCAACTCGCATCGGAAAGCGTCATACCTGACAAATTTCGACGTTTCGCATTGCAAAACTTGTCAATGCCATTCCTCCAGGAAGAACGGTGTCGGAGCTCGTTCTTGCAATATTATCAGCGGGTTGGCCTGAGGCCACAAGCGGGGCGGATCTGCTGCGCGCAGGCAACACGGAAAGGACTTGGGCCGGATGATGACCACAACCAAAAAAGAAAAGCAGCGAAGGTTGCCCTTCGCTGCTCTCCGGCTTGTACCCTCCCCCAGGTACTTCGCCATCTTGTTAAAAAGATCTCAAACTACATCCTGACCAGTGGCACGTGCCATGCCAACCTCCACGTCTTTGCCCAGCACGTAAGAGCGTACCCGTTGCCGCATGGAAAATCAGAGACTTACCGCCTCCTCCCTTCACTCCATCGAACGTTTCGCAGGAGTCTTGATGTTGCGGAACGGCGCGCAATGACAATTTTCGGCAGCCAATTTCTGTCGTAATGACCGTAACCGACCGCATCCTCTAAAGGAAGGCAAGTCCCCGGGTGATTCATCCTCTTTATGTGTCCGGTTTCCTACTGTCCGTATGCCGGGACTCTGAAAAACGCCTCATTCCCTTCTGCCTTACAATGGCTCGCATCCGGACCCTATGACCCTGTTCAATTCGGCCCTCATCGATCCCGATATTTCACGCGCCTGGACTCTTCCGGCTTCTCTCTATTTCGATCGCGATGTCGCCGCGCAAGAACGGGAGCTCATCTTCAGGCGTAGCTGGCAGGTCATCGGGCACCGCCACCAGGTCGACAACCCGGGCGACTACTTCACCACGCAGCTGGTTGGCGAACCGTTACTGGTGGTGCGCGGCGCCGACCGCAAACTGCGCGCGTTCTACAATGTTTGCCGCCATCGCGCTGGTCCGCCGGCGGAGGGTTGCGGATCGCGCAAGCTTTTTCGCTGCGTCTATCACGGATGGACCTACAACCTTGATGGCTCGCTCAATCACGCCACCGAGATCGAAGATGTCGAGGGGTTCCGCCCCGAAGACTTCGCGCTCGTCCCGGTGCGCTGCGAAGAATGGTTCAACCTGATATTCGTCAATCTGGATCCGACCGCCCGGCCACTGTCTGAGAGCCTAGGCGAGCTTGCACAGCAGGCGCAGCGATTCCCGTTTCAGAATATGAAGCTCTTCGAGCGCCGCACCTACGACATGAATTGCAACTGGAAAACCTACGTCGATAACTATCTCGAGGGCTACCATTTGCCGACGGTGCATCCCGGCCTGAACCGCGAACTCGATTTCAACGCCTACACCGTGGAACCGTACGCGCATCACGTCCGGCAATGGAGTCCAATCCGTGGAGCGCAGGCGGGTGACGCTTCGCCGCGCCGCTACCAGGAAGCGCAAGCCGATCTCACCACCGATTATTTCTGGGCATTCCCCAACTGGATGTTGAACTGTTACCCGGACAATGTCTCGGTCAATATCGTTCTCCCCGTCGACGAGGGACATAGCCGCGCAGTTTTCGAATGGTACTTGCCGGAAAAAGATCTGGGTGGCGAAGCCGCGAAAGCGTCCGTCCGTTTCAGCGACGAGATTCAGATGGAGGACGTGGCGATCTGCGAGGTTGTCCAGAAGAACCTGCAATCCCGCAGCTACCAGCGCGGCCGATACAGCGTGAAGCAGGAGAAAGGCGTGCACGCATTCCATCGCATGTATACAGCCGCCATGATCCCGTAGTCACGCCGCCGCCGGCAACGAACCACGTAGGGACAGGCGCCCTCGCCTGTCCGGCCGGGCGCAGCTCGGCAGCCTTTCCAAGGAGGATCACGAACCTTGACGCGTCACCGTTGCTGGCCGCCGATCGCCGCCAGCCTGCTGCTCGCATCCCTGGTCGTCCACGCCCAAACCCCCGATCCCGTCGACGCCTACGTCCAATCCGAAATGCAGAGGCGCCACATCCCCGGCTTGGCCCTGCTGGTCATCCGCGAAGGCAAGGTCATCAAACAGCAGGGCTATGGTCTGGCCAACGTCGAACTCGAGGTCCCAGTAAAGCCCGAGACGATTTTCCAATCCGGGTCGATGGGCAAGCAATTTACGGCGACAGCGATCATGATGCTGGTCGAGAAGGGTAAGGTCTCCCTCGATGATCCGCTTACCAAATTCTTCCCTGACGCGCCTTCCGCCTGGAAGAACGTCAAGGTCCGTCACCTGCTGAGCCATACCGGCGGCTTCACGGACTATCCTGAGAAGTTCGACTTTCGCCGCGACTACACGGAAGACGAGCTGCTGAAAATTGTGGAAGCACAGCCACTCTCTTTCCCGCCAGGCTCAGCCTGGAAGTACAGCAATCTCGGATATCTGACGCTTGGCATCCTGATCCACCGCGTAACCGGACAGTTTTACGGCGATTTCCTGCACGATCGAGTCTTTCAGCCGCTCGGCATGGGCACACGCATCATCAGCGAGGCTGACATCATTCCGAATCGTGCAGACGGGTACCGTCTCGTGAAAGGACAGCTCAAAAATCAGGAGTGGGTGTCTCCCACGCTGAATACCACGGCGGACGGGGCGCTCTACTTCAACATCCTCGATCTGGCGAAATGGGATGCTGCGCTCGCCACCGAAAAACTTCTCAAGCCAGCGAGCTTCGACCAGATGTGGACGCCCGTCAAACTCAATGACGGCAAACCGAATTCCGATCACTACGGCTTCGGATGGTTCATCAATGATATTGGAGGCCATCGCGTGATCGAACACGCCGGGGCCTGGCAGGGATTCACAACCAATATCTCCCGCTACGTGGACGACCATCTCACGATTGTGGCGCTGACTAACCTCGCAGGCGGCGGACCAGGCAGCATTACCCATCATATTGCGGGCATCTACTTTCCCGCGCTGATGCCTCCGACGAATGAGGAAAAAACAAATAAAGATTAAAGAACCCGGTGGGGCGCTGTCGCCCGCCGGCCTTTAGTGCCTGCCAGCCGGACTGGAATTATCCGTGCTGCCGCCCCCGCACTTCCCGCAAGCGTCGTTCAAGAAAGCGCCGCTCCGCACCATTGTTTGTGAGCGCAAGCGCCTGCCGATACGCGGTCTCCGCTTCCGGCCAGCGTTCCATGCGGCGCAACAGGTCTGCGCGTGCGGAGGGCAGAAGATAATAGTCCCGTAATGCCTTTCGTTCTTCCAGGGCGTCCAGCAAACGCAGCCCTTCGGCTGCACCCTGTGACATCGCCACCGCCACTGCGTGATTCAGTTCCACTACCGGGGACGGCTGCACCTGCAGCAACAGTTCGTAGAGAGCCGCGATCTGATGCCAATCGGTCTCGCTGGCGCTTTTTGCCTGCGCGTGCAGCGCCACAATGGCGGCCTGCAACGCATAAGGACCTCTTGCTCCGCGCTGGAGCGCATCTTCGACTATCTGCAAACCCTCCTGAATCTGCTCGGTGTGCCACCGGGTGCGGTCCTGTTCTTCGAGCAGAATCACCTCGCCCGACGGCCCCATGCGCGCGTCCCGGCGGGAGTCATGGAGCAGCATGAGTGCGAGCAGAGCCTCTGCTTCCGCTTCCTGAGGCATCAGGTCATGCAGAAGGCGAGCCAGCCGGATGGCCTCGCCGCAGAGTTCCCGCCGTACCAGTTCGTCGCCCGCGGTGGCGTTGTAGCCTTCGTTAAAGACGAGGTACACCACTAGCAGCACGGTTTCGAGTCGCGACGGCAGCTCTTCATCCTCCGGAACACGATAGGGAATTCCGGCATCGCGAATCTTCTGCTTGGCGCGCACGAGACGTTGCGCCATGGTCGGCACTGGCACCAGGAACGCGCGCGCAATCTGCTCCGTACTCAGCCCGCACAGCGTGCGCAAGGTCAGCGGAACTTGCGCCTCGCTGGCCAGCGCAGGATGGCAGCAGGTGAAGATCAGGCGCAGGCGATCATCTTTGAGCATGGTTTCTTCCGGCGTGTCCGCGACTTGCTGGGCGAGAGCGAGCCACCTGGCCAGTTCCTCGCGTTTCGCTTCCAGCAGAGCTCGGCGCCGCAGCAAGTCAACCGCCTTGTTTCGTCCCGCCGACACAAGCCACGCGCGCGCATTGCCCGGCGTGCCTTCGACCGGCCACTGCGCCAGTGCGGCCGCAAATGCCTCCTGCATCGCCTCCTCGGCAAGATCAAAATCGCCAAGGAGGCGGATCAGACTGGCCAGAATCCGGCCGCATTGGTCGCGATAAATTTGCTCGATGGTCACGAAGTCTTACAAGATAGTAGTGAGTCTCCGGTGTTGTCGGAGTTGGGTTGGCCAACGACCAACGACCGACGACCGGTCTTTCACGACCGGATGCTAAGGGTGATCGCGGCCGACCAGCGGACGCACCTCGATCGACCCTATGCGAGCCGACGGGACCCGCGCCGCAATGCACAGCGCGTCGTCCAGATCCTTCGCCTCGATCAAATAGTAGCCGCCCAGTTGTTCCTTAGTCTCGGCGAACGGTCCGTCGGTAATAAGTTTTTTGCCATCCCGCACTCGCACCGTCGTCGCCTTCGACACTGGATGCAACTGGCTCCCTGCGCGGTAGTGTCCGCTCTGGTTGATATTCTGCGTGAAGTCCCGGTACTCCTTCATCATGGCCTCTTGTTCCGCTTCGCTAAGCTTCCCCCAGTCGCTTTCCTTGTCGTAAATCAGCAGCAGATATTGCATTTGGATCGGGCCTCCCAGCCCCTTCACCGGTTAGTCGAACGGACCCATCCGAAATCGACAATCGACCAGAAAAATCTTGCCCAATCACTCTTCATCCGTTAAACCGCAGTCTCTCTTACACCGTATCTGTTGCACGGTAGTATCTGTGTCAGTAGTCGATCATTTCATTCATTGTCATCCCGAGTGGAGTGAGGCGCCAGCCGAACGCAGTCGAGGGACCTTGTGTTTTCTCGCACGCGGACGGCTGGCCCACCCAACACCGGAATGCCCCATTCAATCAGGGGGCCGGCCCACTCCTCCAATCGTTTCCCCAGTACTGTCGAGACAGCCAGGGCTAAGCTGGACCAACTCCCCGGTCCAGAGTTGGAAGTTTGACTTTTTCGCGATATGATCCCGCCTCAACGGAGGAGCCAGGCCATGGGGTCCTCAGGGGCGTTCGGTTGTCACTTCTCGTCAAGTTTCCTAGCCAGGGGATTGTCCTGCCTGTTCCTTGGAGCCTTCTCAATCTCTGTCACCCTCGCGCAAGTTCCGATAGAACCGGGGGCGCCCGCAGGGGATATCAGCCAACTTCCCAGAGAGGTGACGCGGACCTTGGACGGCATCAATCAGAGAAATGGGCCTGCGGACGCGAGCTTGCCGAAGAAGAAAATCCAAGCGGATGGGAACTGCCTTCTGCCCCCTCTTGCTTCCACCAGTCCTGCACCGAGCGTGGCCGCCGAGCAGCTGAAGATCCCCGGCAAGGCGAGCAAGGAGTACGAAGAAGCGTGCTCGGCTCTGAGAAGCCGGAAGTTTCCTGATGCGGAAAAACACTTGCGCATCGCTGTGCGCGAGTATGGAAAGTACTCCTTGGCGTGGGTGACCCTGGGGCAGGTGCTCTCGGCGCAAAAACGCGTGGATGAGGCCAAGGTCGCTTGCGCGCAAGCCACAATTGCAGATCCAGTTTTTGCTCCAGCCTATCTTTGCCTGGCCGATCTTGCGGCCCGTTCCCATGATTGGCTGGAAGTCCTTCAATGGAGCGAGCGCGCTCTCGGACTAGGAACCAACTACGCGGCCGTTGCCTATGAGTACAATGCTGCCGCCAACCTGAACCTGCACAATCTGCCGGCAGCGGAAAAAAGCGGCCTGCGCGCCGTTGAGATGGACCGGGATCACCGCGAACCGCGCGTGCACTTCGTGCTGGCTCAAGTTTACGAAGCCAAGGGTGACCGCGAGAACGAAATCAAGCAACTCCGGGAATATCTGAAATACGCTGGTGACGCGGCCGACCTGGCCATCGTAAAAGCGGCTCTGCTGCAACTGGAGAGCAGACCCGCAGCGAACGCGTCGGCGAACGCGGCTTCAGCGAAAGCACCTGTACAAGTTTCCGAAATCCCCCGGCGCTCCTGGGCGCCTGCGGACATCGACGAAGAAATTCCCACCGCGCAACTCGATGTCGCCTGTCCGCTGGAAGAAATATTGAAGGAGACAAGTCGCCGTACTCAGGGCCTGATCGAAAGCCTGCAACGCTTCAGTGCCGATGAGAGCATTGAGGAGATAGCCTTCGACAAGAATGGAAAAACCCGCAAGGCCTCGATCGAGCGCGCCAGCTATGTTGCGCAGATCGAAACTGGACCCTCCGGATTCCCCAAAATCAGGGAATACAGGACGGGGAGTTCGACCCATCAGCAATCTTCCGTCATCGATACCGGTTCGGCGATATTCGCGCTCGTTTTTCACCCGACACACATCGGGAGTTTTCGTTTCCGCTGTGAGGGCATGACCCACGTGCAAGGCATCTCGGCCTGGCAGCTGCGCTTCGAGGAGCCACCCGACGGCGACCAGTCCTTTCAGGCAATCCGTATCGGCGGAACGATATATCTGCCGAGGTTGAAGGGACGCGCGTGGGTGGCCAGTGATCGTTTCGAAGTGTTGCGGATGGAAACCGATTTGGCTTCACCGATCCCGCAAATCGATTTCAATCTGGAGCACCTGGTGATCAACTATGCTCCCGTGGAATTCAAGAGCCATTCGGTGCGTTTGTGGGTTCCTGCCGCAACTGCCCTTTACATTGCCTATCGGGGTCATCGCTACGAACGCGTTCACACTTTCAATAATTTCCATCTTTTCTCGGTGGACTCTGACCAACAATTCAAGGAACCGCAGACGCCGTCCAATCCGCCTTCACAATTTGTCGCCAGACAGAGTTTGATGGCGGACGCAAAGTGAATGACCGAGGCTGAAGTCGTTTCCTCGAACACCTCCGTCGACCTTGCCCCAGGCGATCGCGGTCTTTGCGATTGAGCGGGTTTACGCTACTGGCGATTTCACACCAGGAATTGCCCGCGTCACAATCGTCCGCCTGGTCGCATCCACGAGCGCAACCTCCACATCCAATAACCGCCACCATGAACAACACTCGCGTCGTAATCACCGCCCACGGCGGACCCGAAGTTCTTAAGCTGGTAGAGGACCAACTTCCCGAGCCGGGATCCGGTGAAGTTCGCCTCCGGGTTCTCGTCACCGGCGTCGCCTTCGCCGATGTCCTGATGCGCTACGGCATGTATCCCAACACGCCGCCGCTGCCTTTCTCTCCCGGCTACGACGTGGTTGGCGTTATCGACAGGCTGGGCGAGAGCGTCCACGATTTCGCGCTGGGAGACACCGTTGCCGCTCTCACCATGTTCGGCGGATATTCCCGCTACCTTTGCGTTCCTGCCCGTGAACTGATACGAGTGCCCGCGGGGGTCGATCCGGCCGAGGCCGTCAGCCTCGTGCTCAATTACGTGACCGCGCAGCAGATGATTCACCGCATCGCACAATTGCAACCGGGCCAGAGTCTGCTCATTCACGGAGCAGCGGGCGGAGTGGGCACGGCCGCGCTCGAACTCGGCAGACTTGCCGGCTTGAAGATGTTCGGCACGGCTTCCCGCAGCAAGCACGACCTGGTCACCTCGCTCGGCGGCATTCCCATCGACTACAAGTCCGATGACTTCGTAACCCGAATTCTGCAGATGACCGGCGGCAAGGGGGTGGATGCCGTGTTCGATGCCGTCGGCGGCAGCAACTGGTGGCAGTCTTACAAGACGCTGCGCTCGGGGGGCAAGGCCCCCGGAGGAAAACTGATTGGCTTCGGCATGTCGTCGGTAATCCAGCAAGGAAGACCAAGCAAACTGCGCGGCCTCGCCAGCTTCGCCCTAATGGGACTGCTCGGCATCCTTCCCGACGGCAAGACTGCGCGCTGGTACTCCATCACGACCGAGAAGAAGCGTCATCCGCAATGGTTTCGCGAAGACCTCGCGCGACTGCTCGAATTGCTGCGCGACCAGAAAATTCATCCAGCCGTTTCCGAACGCCTTCCGCTGCGTGAAGCCCAACGGGCCCACGAACTGATCGAGCACTCCCGCGTTACCGGCAAAATCGTGCTCCTCTGCCAGGAATAGGGAAGCAATCCAATGCCGCGTGGAACGTTAAGTTTCCACCCCGGGCAGGCGAAAGGTTGTGACAAGACGACAACTGCTCCGGTTCGCCAACTGTTCGCATACCCGCGCAAACACGGAACTTGAACGGATCACGTTAGCTCATAGCTAATGTACATAATCCGAAAAAAGCGAAAGTGTTCCACGTGGAACATATCGCTGATTGGCTAATTGACTTTCAAAAGCAGGCAGGTCACGTCGTCATGCTGGGGCGTGTTGCCGACGAAGACGTCGAGCGCGGTGAAGATGCGCTGCATCATGTCGGCAGGACTTGCGTTGGCAGCGTTGGCAACAATCGCTAGCAGGCGCGGCTCGCCGTATTCTTCGTCGGCCGTGTTCACCGCTTCCACAACTCCGTCAGTGAAGATCACCAACCAGTCGCCGGGCGCGAGCACTACGCTCCCCGACTGGTAGGGCGCATCGGCGATGATGCCAATCGGAAGGCCGCCTGCGTCCAGTCGCTCGAGCATGCCCGACTTGCGACAAAGCATCGGCTGGTTGTGGCCGGCGTTGATGTAGGTGAGGGTACGCGTGGCGGGATCAAGCTCTGCGAGGAACGCAGTTGTGAAACGCAGGCCGCCTTGGCTGTTGGTGCAGGCATAGCGGTTGATGCTCGCGATCAAATCGCTGAGCGAGGACTGCGTGACCGCGAGCGTGCGCAAGCTGGCCTGGAAGGTTGCCATCAGCATCGCAGCGGGAATGCTTTTGCCGGCAACGTCCGCGACTGCCAGGAGCACACGATCTTCGTCGGGTGTGTTGCCCGGGCGCAGGAGCACATCGTAGTAGTCGCCGGCCACGGTATTGGCCGGTCGCGTCTTGAAGGCGATCTCTATCCCGGGAATCGCCGGTGGCTGGTTGGGCAGCAGCCAGTTCTGAATTTCGCGCGCAATTTCCAGGTCGCGCTTCATCACCACGCGATCACCCACTTCGAGAATCAGGACGAGCAGAAGCAGCAGGCCGCCGTACAAACGGAAATCGAGATTGATGAGGTGCATCTCTCCCGACTGGTCATGCCAGCCGAATACGGGATTGAAGATCAGGAGAATCAGCGCCAACAAGAGAAGCAGGCGGCGCGCGGGAGACAGCTTTTCGAGCACCGCCCAGAAAAATTGCTGAGCGACGTGCCAGGCCTTGTGGACCGGCTTCCGGATTTGGTCGTCGGCCCCGGCGAAGTCCCTGGAGTACAGGCGGTAGCTGGTCCGCGCCTCTTTTTCGAACTGCGACCAGAGCTGATTGAGTTCCAGTCCTTCAGTCACGCGCAGCCAAAACCGATTGACCTTTTCGCGGAAAGAAAGCGGAGGCGCGGGATGGGCTGCGAGTGGTGGTGGATAGGAGGAGGACATGGTACCAGGCGATTATAGAAGGGAGAGGAGGTCGGGTAGGGTCTCGACGGGCGATTGATTCTACTTTCCGAGCGTGCTTCGTCCCTGCTCAGGCGGACTGAGGCGGGGTGAAAAGCTGCATCTGGTCGTCGTCGAGCGAAGGAAGCGGATGGGCGCGGAGCGCGTAGCGCTCGTATTGATTTTGAATTCCGTGCTTGGCACGCAAGCGCGCCATCAATTGCGAGAGCCGCTTGCCGAACGCGGGCGGCAGGAAGGCGCGCTGTTCATAGCGCTCGCGGTAGCTTTTGACCAGGTGAGGAAATTCCTTTTCGAGGAAGGGAAGGAAGATGTAGGCCGAGCAGGGCTTGAGGAAGAGCGCGTTCGCGAACAGATATTTTGCACCGGACTGGGCAGCCGCTTCGACCAGAGCTTCCAGATCGCGAGGCTGGTCAGTGATACCGGGGAGCACGGGCGCGCAGATCACCCCGGCGGGAACCCCCGCAAGATTCAGCTGACGCACGGCTTCCAGTCGCAAGTCAGGACGGGGCGCTCGGGGCTCGAGAAGGCGGGCAAGCTCGGTGTTCACGGTGGTTATGGTCAGGTTCACGAACAGGCGGTTGTGGCGAGTGATCTCGCGGAGAAGTTCCGCGTCGCGGACGACCAGATTGGATTTGGTGACCACGCCGATTTCAAATCCACGATGGCGCGCGAACACTTCGAGGATGGCGCGGGTGATTTCGTAGCGGCGCTCAGCCGGCTGATAGGGGTCGGTCGCTGTGCCAATCGCGATCGCCTCGCCCGGCGTGACCTTCCGGAGTTCCTGGCGAAGCAGATCGGCGGCGTGCTGCTTGACGAAGATTTTGTGCTCGAAGTCTTCGTCGGACATCTCCATGAACTCATGCGTGTAACGGGCATAGCAGTATTTGCAGGCGAACTCGCAACCGCGATACGGATTGATGGCCCAGGTGAACGGCAGATTGCGATTGCTGACCACGCGGTTCAGGAGCGAGCGGGCTGGCAGCGTGAAGTACTCGATGTTATGGCCTTCCCTAATGGACTCGCCTTCGGCGGCGAGGCGGGCGATGCCGATGAGTCTGGGGCGATCCGAGTCGGGGAGAAGCGGGAGGGTGGGCATTTGTGATTCGCCTTTTGTTCGCCTATGGTAGAACTAAGCGAGGTTAGGAGTCAAAGGCGGCTTGGGAGAAGGGAATGAGGGGGTCGTAGAGCGCTTGACAAAGTAGTAAACAGCTGAGAGCTAGTGATGTTGTTTTTGATGTTGCCGTTGCTCTTGACGTTGAGCCGCGCGCGCTCGCTTCGCTCGCTCGGTATGCGCTGGGCTGAGTGGGCTTGCCAAGCTGACATCTGGTCACAATCGTAGAGACAAACGTGATTAGCTTCTATATCAGTTTTGTCGGGAGGCCATCCCGGGTAACGGGTAACGGAGCGACAGACACTAGGCACTGATTCGGAACGGACCGAGGGCTACCTGTCGTTTGGAGGGAAGCTATCATGTGGGTCGGACGAGGCGCTGGTACATTCGGGATTCGGACAGCTCTCCCAACTGCTTACAAACCCATGAAAGCCATCCATAGATCTTCGACAACTCAAAGCCGTATTCTGAAGCCCTTTGCTCGCACTTTTGGAACTCGTTCTTTGCCTCTTGAAACTCGCCGAGCTTTGCGAACGCGATAGCTAAATGGAGATGGACGAGCCCTTCGACATCCTCGGTTGACCCTATCTCTAACGCTCTTAACAAATAATATTTCGCACTTTGATACTCGCCCAATTCGGAGTAACTGATTCCAATGTTCGAAACAATCTTTGTCTTCTCCGTTACGTCTGTTTCAAATGTTAGGCATTCCATCAAGATGGCTGTGGCCTCCTTAAACTTTTTAATGGTAACCGCATCTAGTCCTCTGCGGACTTGAATGTCCTGATATATTTCTGTCAGGTCAGGCTCTTGCCAACGCGCACGATACTTTTCCGCGAGTTTAGTTAATTCATGAAATGCTGCTTCTGGCTTGCCCTCCTGATCATAGAGAGTAGCTGAAAGAAAGTCGACCTGCAGCAAGACATCGGGGTCATTAGGACTACGAGACGCGGCTGCTTGCAGTTCCCTTCTGGCATCATCAAATTGCCGCATTACCCCGTAAATCACCGCCTTCCTCAGGATCGCCTCGGCTTGCTCCTTAGCGCTCGTGCATCCATAAAGTTTTGCATCGATGATGTCGAGAGCTTTTTTGGCGTCAACCGCACTGGCCGACTTTAAGGCTGCTTGGATGACTGACTCTTCGGTACGTGAGAAGGACATAAGAAACTAAAACTTTTGACGGCCACCACACTGAGGAAGCCCCCAATTGTTTCGCTGATCAAGACAAGGATTACCCATAACCATCAACTCAGAAAGGATGTTACCGATCTCATCCAATGCTTCGCGTATCAAGAGCGTATCTTCCTCCAGTAGGTCATCCCATGTTTTCGGATTTTCGGGCGGCCCAGGTATTCTCGTTGGGTCGGGCTTGGGCTGTTTCATGAAATTCTTTGCGGCATCTTTCGCGGCTTGAAAGGCGGGTGGCCCACACAAACTCGAGGGTGCCCCATTCAATCGCGTCTTTTGCGATTGAGTGGGGTAGGCAAACAGTCTGCGATTTAGGCTTCTCCGAAGTTCGTCTATCACAGACTCCATTGCACTCACCAGCTATCCTGCCTAAGTGCCCTCCCGCCTGAAACGCTACTATACCGGACGCGATCTTCATTTCATTACTTGCAGTTGTTATCGTCGGCGGCCGCTGCTGGGCACGGCGCGGCGGCGGAATCTTTTTCTCCAGATACTCGAACAAACGCGGCAGGGCTATCAGTTCGTGGTCGTGGGATATGTGGTCATGCCCGAGCATTTTCATTTGCTGATCAGCGAACCGGAGAGAGGCGATCCCTCGGTGGTCATGAAGGTGGTGAAGCAGAGGTTCTCGCGACAGGTGCGCAAGAAGCGGTGCGCGAGGCAAATGGCTTTATGGGCGGAGGACGGGCCGGAGCATGTCTGGCAAAAACGGTTTTATGATTTCAATGTATATAACGAGCGCAAGCGGGTGGAGAAGTTGAGATATATCCATCGCAATCCCATGAAGCGCGGACTGGTGGAATTGCCGGAACAGTGGGCGTGGAGCAGCTTTCGAGCGTATGCCTATGGCGAAAGCGGCGCGGTGCGGGTGGATTTTCAGGAATGGGAGTTGAAGATCAAAACCAGGAAGCGAGAGGGATTTGGGGAGGCGTCGGCAGCATCTTGACCCCACTCAATCGCAAAGTGCGCGATTGAATGGGGCACCCTCGAGTTTCTATGGGCCACCCGCCCGGCTCCGTAGAAGCGTTTGAGTCCCCGCGCCATGGAAACAGGTTAGGCGGTGGAGGATCGAGGGTGCTGTGACGCTTTTCCCAGGTCGAGGTGATGGGATCCCCTCGAAAGGATGGAGTCAGACACGGAAAAGCCCCACGTCTCGAAAAACGCGAGACGTGGGGCACCCCATTTGTTAGTGAACGAATTAAGAATGGGCGGCGCAGAGACTGGCCACCCGCCCTGACCTTGGCCTTGATTGGGCTCACGTTAGAAGATGTTAGGGGCGGACAATGGCGCTGAGCGCTTGAAGAACAAATTCAGTAAGAACTGAAGGAAGTACCTGATGGCGTTGTTGACGGCATCTCAATAGCTTTTGAATCAGATAGGGAGAACATTATGAATAGAGCTTTGAAGATGCTTCTTCGAACAGCCCTCAACATCATGGAGCAGTCGGATCGGGCCACCGAACCCGTGCGCGAGCACATTGCCGACACCGCTGACCTACTGCGACGAAAAATACGCGGCGAGGATCACACACTACGTTACGTCCTGAGTTTTGCTGCTGGAGTGGGGGTTGGGGTTGGAGTGGGTATTCTTACGGCCCCCGGTAGCGGCGCCGAAAACCGCAATACCATTTCCGAAAAGATCCGGGAGGTTGGTAACCGAATCAAGACTCAAACGGGCGCCGGGGAAAATCTTGCCACTGGGAGTCAGGGGTAAAGCGAATGATGAATGAGCCCTGTCAAAATTTGGCTTGACACCCACTGGCACCCTGTGCAAAATGCCTCAACCGCAACCCGCCTCGTGGCTTTTCCCTCTATTGAATGCGGGTTTGCTTGCATTTGGGGCTCCTTTTCGCGTGAGACGTTTCCTGCTGAAGAGGAAGGGCAGTTCGCAAGTCAAGTTTGAGTTTGTAAGTCTCTGCACCCTCTTTAAGGGACCAGACTAATTACGTGAGCAGCGAGCCTTTGGTGGAGGGCGCCATGGGTCGTGCCACGGCTGTTTTCGTAACAGTTCTCGCGTTCGCATCGATCACAACTCTCAGCGGGTGCAGTGGCAGCAGTTCCATGAATCCCCCGCCTCCGGTCATCACTGTTTCCGTCGTGGCAGATTCCACGTCGGTGCCCGCGGGAGGCGCGGCTTCGGTGACCGCAACCGTCAGTCAAGACTCCTCGAACCGAGGCGTTACATGGAAAGTTTCCTGCTCGGCGCCACCATGCGGCACGGTCTCGCCGGTCGCGACCGCGAGCGGAAATCCGGCCGCCTACACAGCCCCAACTGTTCCGCCGGCGAGCGACACCACCGTTACCCTCACCGCCACCTCGGTCGCGGATACTTCGAAGTCCAACGTGGCAACCATTACCGTGCCGGCGCTTACGGTCTCGGCGACCCCGGCTACCGCTGCCGTTCAAGCGGGAGTCTCTCTGGCTATCAACGCCAGCGTGAACAATGACCTGTCCGGCAAGGGAGTGTCATGGTCCATCTCGCCGGCCTCAGGTCTTGGAACGCTTACCGACGCCACCATCACAGGCGTCACCTATAACGGCCCCACCACTCCGCCGGCTAGCGACACCTCCGTTACCATTACCGCCACTTCGCTGAACGATACGACGAAGTCTTTCGCGGTGACGATTACTGTCCCATCCGTGACGGTGTCGGTTGCCCCAATGGCGCCTTCTATCCCCGCAGCTGGCACCGTACCGAACATCATCGCGACCGTGGGGAATGATCCTGGCCATAAAGGCGTCAATTGGACTGTCTCTTGTGCCGCCGCACCCTGCGGAACGATTTCGTCCAATAGCAGCGCCAGCGGCGGGGCGATCACCTACACCGCCCCACCGACGCCGCCCGCCAACGATTTGCCAGTAACCCTCACCGCCACATCGGTGTCTGATCCGGTTGCTTCGGCCTCGCTCACGGTGACTGTTCTGGCGATCGTCGTGAACGTTACCGCGCCTGCAAGCAGTGTGGAATTTGGCGGCGGCGTTCCCAACATCGTGGCCACCGTGGCCAATGACCCGGCGGGCAAGGGCGTCACCTGGGCCGTGCAGGACTGCGGCATGGCAGAATGCGGAAGTCTTTCATCCCAAGCCACGCCCAATGGCGGCGCTGTGTCCTACACTGCCCCTACCTCTCCGGTGCCAAGCGATATCACGATCACAATCGTGGCTACTTCAGTCTCCGATGTATCCAAAAGTGGTTCGGTGGGCATCACCGTGTTGGCCATTACAGTTGCTGTCGCTCCTGGGAGCGCGATCATCCCGGTGAACGCAATCACGGCATTAAACGCAACCACGTTTGCCGCCACGGTCGGCAACGACTCGAGCAACCAGGGCGTTACTTGGTCTTTAAGCCAAGGCACTCCAGCGACGGCGTGTTCACCGACTTGCGGAACGATTGCGTCAGACGGGACATACGCGGCACCACCCGCAGTTCCAACCGATGCGAACGTGACCGTCACCGCGACCTCGGTTGCGGATACCACGAAAACCGGCTCAGCAGCTATTACGCTTACTCCGGGCACGGTGAAGATCATTCCCGCACGCTTGACTTTCGGCCAGTTGAAGATAACGTCGACCGGCCATCCAACGAAATCCCTCTTTGTAGACCTAACCAATACCGGCGGTTCGGCGCTTAGCATCACCAGTCAAACAGCGCCTGCTCCGTATTCCGTCCCTATTCGTTGTCCCGCAAGCTTGGCGTCTGGCTCCAGCTGCAGTATCAGGGTGACGTTCGCACCCATCACCGTGGGTACATTTAATCGCAGTCTCTCGATTGCTGACAGCGACGTCACCAGCCCGCAACTGGTCCCCCTGCTCGGCGCGGCCTGTACTGGTATAGCTTGCTTTGGAAGAGGGTTTCGAGCCGAGCTCGTAACCGACCGCGTGCTCACGGTCCCAGCGCCAACTGGAGCCAACAAGGTTGGAACTCGAACCTTGGATCTACTCGATGCGGATCGCTCCGACCCCTACCTCGAGACAGGTCAAGACCGCGAGTTGCTGGTGCGCTTCTGGTATCCCACGGCCTCAAACAAGGAGTGCCGTCCCGCGCCTTATGCTTCCGCTGCGGTTTTGGAGTACCTGGGACGGCTGGTGCAGGTCGCGCCGCCTCGAGTGAAAACCAACAGCTGCCAGGATTCCCCGATCGCCGCCGGCACTCACCCGGTGGTGGTCTTCACCCACGGATACACCGGGACCTTCACCGACTACACCTTCCTCTTTGAAGATCTTGCGAGTCGAGGATATGTGGTGGCATCGGTAGCTCACACCTATGAATCGACAGCAGTGCAATTCCCCAACGGCCGGCTGGCGACCTCCAAGCTAGGCAGCCACCTGGCAAAGACCCTCCAGATGAACGAACCGTCAACCACATTGGCGGTCGCGGTCCGCCTAGGCGATTTGAAATTTGTGATGAACGAACTGGGACACCTGAATGGTTCTGTCAAAGGCCCGTTCTTCCGCGCTTTTGATATGTCTCGCATCGCCCTGGCGGGGCATTCTCTGGGCGGAATGACTGCGCTACTGGGCGTCGAAATGGAACCGCGTTTCGGCGCCGCTGTGAGTCTGGACGGCGTCGCGCCCAGTGCGTGGTTTGGACCTACCACCAAGCCCGTCATGCTGCTGGTGGCCGGCAGTGACATGTGGGACGAAAACAACTGCCATGTGTGGAGTCAAATGCGCGGACCTCGCTTCGCCGTTAATCTGAAAGGCTCCGAGCACCTGACGCCTTCGGACGCGATTTGGCTTACCAATGGGGCGATCAGGACCTCAGGCGGCATGGAGAAAACGATCGCTGCCGTGCGCAACTACGTCGCTGCGTTCCTGGATGTGAATTTGAACGGGAAGCCAGGGAATACTCTGCTTAGCGATCCATCCTCTGAGTACCCCGAGGTTGAGGTCACGACCCAGACACAAAACCAGTGCCCGGCGATTGACGCCAATCCTGGGAAATGAACTTCGGGTTTACTCAATTATGCTTGGCGGGCGGGCCACTCAATCGCGCTGCTTGCGAATGAGTGGCTCTGTACGATGCCCGCAGGCCCGAAGGCTGGTCGCGGTGCCTTCTTGATCGTAACTGCCTCCTGAAATTGACCTGCACGTCGCCCTTCTTCGTGACAGGCATACGAACGAAAGCTGCTCCAAGCCTACTGATTTGGCTAATGCTGGAGGAGGGGCGGTTCTGCGAGGAATGATCCGCAAAACAGGTGGCGTCCGCAGCATCTTGACCTAACGCAATCGCAAAGTGCAGGATTGAATGGACCAGCCGCCTTCGCATCGAGGGGCGCCCGAAATTACGATCTCGATTGTGGAATCGGGCGGGGTGTTCGATACCGAATTCGGCGCGGGCGCGTCCAAACAGCGGGGAATTGTTTTTGGGGACGATACTGGGCTCTGAAGTAGCATGAAGTTACAGTCGATATCGCGCGCGCTCCGTTATCCTATCGCGATACGATACAGTTTTGGACTCACGCTGCGCAGTTGCGATTGCTTAGGGAGCGCGCCCCATCGTCGATATTGAAAGTACGGCATGAACATCTCAGCTCCCTTTATCAAGCGGCCCGTCGGCACGTCTTTATTGACGGCCGCGCTGCTGCTGTCGGGCGTGCTGGCCTTTAACTTTCTCCCGGTAGCTCCTCTCCCGCAGGTGGAATTTCCCGTCATTCAGGTCGCAGCAAGTCTTCCGGGCGCCAGTCCTGAGACCATGGCTTCGGCGGTGGCTTCGCCCCTGGAGCGGCAGTTCGGCCGCATTGCCGGCATCAATCAGATGACCTCGGTGAGTCAACTGGGCTCGACGGGCATCGTTTTGCAGTTCGATCTCAATCGCAATATTGATGCGGCGGCCCGGGATGTGCAGGCCGCCATCAACGCGGCGCGCAGCCAGTTGCCCGCAGACCTTCCGGGAAATCCGTGGTATCGCAAGGTGAACCCCGCGGATGCGCCCATCCTCATCCTGTCTCTGACCTCGGACACGATTCCGTTGCCGATCATCTACGACCAGGCGAATTCCATCCTCTCCCAGAAGCTATCGCAGATCCCGGGAGTTGGTCAGGTCTATATCGGAGGGGGAGCCAATCCAGCTGTCCGGGTCGAGGTCAACCCCAACACGCTGAACCAGTCGGGAATCGGGTTGGATGCGATCCGCCGGTCTCTGGCCACTGCCAATGTGAATTCGCCTAAAGGGGAACTGCAGAGCCCGCTTCGTAGCTGGACCATCTCTGCGAACGACCAGATCAAGAAGGCTGAGCAGTATCGACCCCTGATCGTGGCTACCAATCCGCGCACGGGGGCGGTGGTGCGTTTGAGCGATGTCGCCGACGTGCAAGACTCGGTCGAGGACGCCCACATCTACGGCTTGTCGAACGGGAAGCGGGCCGTAATCGGCATCATTTGGCGCCAGCCCGGCGCGAACATTATTCAGACGGTGGACAACGTACTGGCCACCCTTCCGCAGCTACAAGCGTCGATCTCGCCGGCAATCAAGCTTGTTGTGGTGTCGGACCGCACAACGACGGTGCGCGCGTCCCTTCGCGACATCGAAATCACGCTGGGCATCTCCGTCGTCCTGGTCATCCTGGTTGTTTTCGTGTTCCTGCGCACGGTGCGCGCCACCATCATTCCCAGCATTGCGGTGCCGCTTTCACTCATCGGGACGTTTGGCGTCATGTATCTGCTGGGATACAGCCTCGACAACCTGTCCCTGATGGCGCTCGCGATCTCTACCGGTTTCGTGGTCGACGATGCCATCGTGGTGCTGGAAAATATCACGCGCCAGCTTGAGAAGGGAGTCGCTCCGGTCCCGGCGGCATTCCGGGGTGCGGAAGGGATCGGCTTTACCGTGCTCTCGATGAGCACGTCCCTGATCGCGGTCTTCATTCCCATTCTGCTGATGGGCGGCGTTGTGGGACGGCTGTTCCGCGAATTCGCGGTCACCCTGAGCATTGCGATTGCAGTGTCGCTGGTGGTGTCGCTGACCACCACGCCCACCATGTGCGCGCAGATGCTGAAGGCACTGCAGGAAGAAAAGCATGGCAGGGCCTACAAGGCCAGTCAGAAGATTTTTGACGGAGTCCAGGAGATGTACCGCGTCTCGCTGGGCTGGGTACTTCGCCACCAGTTCGCCGTCCTGCTGGTGACCATCGGTACGGCCTGCCTGAGCATTTACCTGTTCAAGGACGCTCCCAAGGGCTTTTTCCCACAGCAGGATACGGGGCGAATTCAGGGATCGGTGCAGGCAGCGCAAGACATTTCCTTCGATGCCATGAGCCAGAAGATGCGTGAATTCGTGAGCATCGGGATGGCGGATCCCAACGTGCAAAACATGATCGGCTTTTGCGGCGGCACCACCGCCATGAATCAGGGACGCATGTACATCACGTTGAAGCCGTTGGGCCAGCGTAAATTGTCGGTCGACCAAGTGATCGCCGGGTTGGCTCGCAAATTCTCGGTCGTTCCCGGCGCTACCTTGTACATGCAGGGCCAGCAGGATCTGCATATCGGCGGACGCGTCAGCCAGGCGCAATATCAGTACACGCTGCAAGGCGAGGATCTCGCGCAGTTGAATGAGTGGGCGCCGCAACTGCTCAAGAAAATGCGCGCGCTTCCCCAGTTACAGCAGGTAAACACCGATCAAGAGGACAAAGGGTTGTCACTGGATGTGGTCATCGACCGTGACACGGCCGCGCGGCTGGGGATCGGTGCGCGGGATATTGATACCGTCCTCTACGACGCGTTTGGCCAGCGTCTGGTCTCGACGATTTACGAGCCCTTGAACCAATACCACGTCGTGATGGAGGTTGCGCCACAATATCAGCGCAATCCGGAGACCCTGCAGAACGTGTTCGTGCGCTCGTCCAACGGCAAGATGGCGCCGCTTGCCGCTTTCGCGCATTTTGGGCCCAGCAATACCTCTCTTGCAGTCAACCACCAGGGGCAATGGCCGGCGGTCACAATTTCTTTCAATCTCGTGCCGGGTGTTTCTCTCGGGCAAGCTACCGAGGCTATCCAGCAGGTGGAGCGCAGTATTCATTTGCCGGAGACAATTCATGCCAGCTTCCAGGGTACCGCGGCAGCCTTCCAGGATTCTCTTGCCAATGAACCCATCCTGATTGCAACTGCTCTACTGGCGGTCTACATCGTGTTGGGGATACTGTACGAAAGCTTTATTCATCCCATCACGATTCTTTCGACCATTCCTTCGGCGGGAGTCGGTGCGCTGCTGGCGTTGAAGATCACGCACAACGAGTTGGACGTGATCGGCCTGATCGGGATCATTCTATTGATTGGGCTGGTGAAGAAAAACGCCATCATGATGATTGATTTTGCGCTCGATGCCGAACGGCGGGAGGGGAAGGCTCCCTTGGACGCAATTTATGAAGCCTGTGTACTGCGCTTCCGGCCCATCATGATGACGACCATGGCGGCGCTGCTGGGCGGGCTGCCCCTGGCGCTGGCCACGGGCACGGGCGCCGAGTTGCGGCGGCCGCTGGGGTTGACGATTGTGGGAGGTCTGATGGTGAGCCAGGCGCTCACGCTATTCACCACACCCGTGGTGTACCTGTATATGGATCGTTTGCGGCTGCACACCAGTCGCAGGCTGCGACCGTCGGTGGACCGGCCATCGGCTGCGCCGAGTACGAGTTCCGCTGATTGACTTGCCTCCGCGCAAGCCCTAACATTGGCGCCACATGATTGGGCTCACCATTTCCCATTACCGCATCACGGAAAAATTAGGTGGTGGAGGGATGGGGGTGGTCTACCAGGCGGAGGACCAGCGCCTCGGCCGCCGCGTCGCCTTGAAGTTCCTTCCTGAAGAACTGGCGCAGGATCCACAAGCTCGCGAACGCTTTCAGCGGGAAGCACGGGCGGCCTCCGCGCTCAATCATCCCAACATCTGCACCATCTACGACATCGGCGAATACCAGGACCGGCTCTTCATCGTAATGGAATGCCTGGAAGGAACGACCCTCAAGCACCGGGTCGAGGGGCGGCCGATCGGGATGGAACAGTTGCTGGACATTGGAGTGCAGGTTGCCGATGCGCTCGAAGTGGCGCACACGGCGGGAATCGTCCATCGCGACCTAAAGCCGGCGAACTTGTTCCTGACCAAGCGCGGGCAGGCGAAGATCCTGGATTTCGGTTTGGCAAAACTTGCGGGCGCGCCGACAGCTGCGCCGGAAACAGCGGCGGCGTCCATGGCGACCATGGCTGTGGATCAGGACCATCTTACGAGCCCGGGAAGCACGGTGGGCACGGTGGCCTATATGTCGCCGGAGCAGGCGCGCGGTGAGGAACTGGATGCGCGCACGGACTTGTTTTCCTTCGGAGCCGTGCTGTACGAGATGGCGACCGGGAAGCAGCCGTTTGTCGGGAACACCTCGGCGATTATCTTCGATGCCATTCTGAACAAGCCGCCGACGGCGCCGGTGCGCATCAATCCGGAGCTGCCGGCTCCGCTGGAAGGGATCATCAATAAATGCCTGGAGAAGGAGCGCAGCCTGCGGTATCAGACCGCTTCGGATCTGCGCGCCGATCTGCAGCGGCTTAAGCGGGACACGCAATCGGCGAAGATCGCGGCGGTTTCGGGAAGCACTTCGGTGGCAGCTGCACCAGCCGGATCCCGGAACTGGGTGAAGTGGGCGGCGGTGGCAGGAGTAATCGCAGTTGTGGGGGTGCTGGCCGGCGGGTATTTGCAAGGGTGGTTTACGCGATCGCAACCTTATTCGCAGGCGGAACTCAAGCCGCAGCAACTGACGGCCAATTCATCCGAAGACCCGGTCGCGGTCAGTTCGATTTCGCCCGACGGGAAATATCTACTTTATGCCGATCTGGAAGGCCTGCATTTAAGGCTGATGACGACTGGGGAGACGCAGTCGCTTCCGATCCCGGATGAATTCTGTTTTCGTTGAGCGCGCATGGAATGGTCCCAGGATGGGACCAAACTTTTGGTGAGTGGACCGGTCGCGCAAGAGAAGCAAGGCATCTGGATGATCTCGGTGATTGGGGCCACGCTGAAGAAGTTGCGCGACGATGCCCAGGGCGCGTCGCTTTCCCCGGACGGATCACAGATCGTATATCGCGACGCGATCACCCGCGAGGTTGGCATTATGAGCGCCGACGGCGGGCAGGCTCGAGTGCTGTTCAAACCCGAAGAAGGGTACCGCCTGTTTGCGCCCACCTGGTTTCAGGGCGGACAACGGATCGCTTATGTGAAATACCGAGCTGCCAATGGGGGCACGACTCTTACGATCGAGAGTCGCGATCTAAAGGGCGGCGATCCGGTTCCGCTTGTGTCCAATGCGCGGCTTACGGATTTCTGCTGGGGTGGACGTGAACGGCTAATCTACACGGTGAGGGAAGCACCGCCCAACCAGTACGACTCGAATCTTTGGGAAGTGCGTTTCGAGGAGAAGTCCGGGAAGCCGCGGAGTGAGCCCCGACGGCTAACGGACTGGACGGGGTTTACCTTTAACAATCCGGAATTAACCGCCGACGGAAAGCGCTTCGCGTTCCTCAACGGGCGGCAGCAGAGTGATGTCTACATCGCGGAATTGGCTGCCGGAGGAAGCGAGTTGAAGGCTCCGCAGCGTCTGACACTCGACGATCGAATTGATTGGCCCGGCGGATGGTCGAAGGACGGCAAAACGGTATTCTTTTATTCCGATCTCAACGGAGACTTCGACATCTACAAGCAGGGAATCGGAGAACGCAATTCAGTTCCGATGGTGACGGGGACGGAAGAAAAGTGGGGGCCACAGCTCAGCCCTGACGGGAAGTGGGTGGTTTACATACAGGGAGCCCGGACAGTTCAAGGCGGCGCAGCAGGATCACTGAGATTGATGCGCGTTCCGCTGGCGGGCGGCCCCGCCGAAGTGGTGATGGAGGTCAAGGGAAGCCCTGACATTCTTTCCGGTGGCGATCCGACATTGAGCGTGGGAGGCTTTCCGAGTTTCCGTTGTCCATCGCAGACAAGCTCGACCTGCGTGTTGGCGGAGGCCGATGAGAGTCAGGTTACGTTTACGGCTTTTGATGTTGCGCAGGGGCGGAAGAGGGAACTCGTGAAGGTTCCAACGGAGCCGGACTTTACGAGCTGGGATCTGTCCCCTGATGGAAGTAAGGCGGTGCTGGCGAAATTCGACTACAAAGCGGGCGATCTCAAGATTGTTTCGCTGGCTGACAAAGTGATTACGACACGGTCGGCGATGCCCTGGACAGAACTGGCCGTGGTTGCCTGGGCAGCGGATGGCAAGAGCTTGTTTCTGGGCAGCTACTCCTCACGTGGAACAACGATTGTGAGCATGGATCCAGCTGGCAAAACCCAGCAACTCTTCAAACAACCGAGTTGGGACATTTTTTCGCTCGTACCTTCTCCTGACGGACGCTACCTGGCCTTTGGTCCGATCGTCGCGAACGCAAATGCGTGGACGATTGCCTCGTTTCCACAGAAATGATCGTTCGCGTTTCTTATTCCATCGCAAATGCGCTTCGGGCTGCGGTGGGGGCAGGAATCCTTTCGCAATTCAAAACTCCAACCTAAGGACAGTTCGGGGGCTGAGCTGGTCCGTCTGGAACGTAAGGTGAAGAATTTCCGGCAAAGCACTGTCCAACAAAGTCAGGGGTAAAGGCTTGCTTGGTCTCCGCCGGCACGTCGGTCTCGGAGATCGGGCGGAATTGGAACTGGATCTTTCCATCGGAGGCGACATCTCCGACGAGGTAGCCGTAAACGTCCGCCTTGGCCTCCTGGGAGCCGCTCGTGTCGGCCGGCAAGCGATGGCGCACGGCTCCGGCAGTCCCGACAATCCAGCCTGGAAGAATCGAGTTGGGGTGTTCCCTGCGGCAGGCGGTGTTGTACAAGTTGTCGAGAAAGAAGTGTGAGTGGCTGGCGAGGACGTAGACGTTCTTGTTCGTCTGGCTGCGAAAGTCGACGAGTTGCCTGTAGACCGCTCTTCCGCTCGCAATGCCTGCGGCGGAATCGTTCATGCTGTGGCCGGAGGAGAGGCTGTCGGGAAGGGCCCTATGCATTCCGACTACGACGGTGCGAATCTCGGGGGCTTTCGCGGCTCTATCAATCACGCCAGAGAACCAGGCCAGCTGATCTTCGTCGAATTGATCGTCGGAAGCATTGTCGAGAGTGATGAAGTCCACTCCAGCCTTGATCCAGTGATAGTAAGACCGGAGCAGGTATGCGTTTGGGTCATCACGCAGGCGCTGGGTCTTGAGTTCCGGGGTGTTGAACCAATCAGCAAACTGCAGTAGCGCATCGGTACGCGTCTTGGGCGGAATCGCCTCGTGATTGCCGAAGGAGAGGTAGATGGGGAGGTCGCCGAAAGGGAGTAGTTGGTGCTCGATGAAGTCGGGCCATGCCGCGGTCTCATACGCCAGAATGTTGGCCTTGGGGTGGATTTGCCGATAGTCCTGGTCGAAATCGTAAATTGCCCGGAAATCGCCGAGATGCCAGTAGAAGGAGACGCCATCGGCACGAGCTTTTTTGGCGATGGCCGGCATGACGACGTCGCCACAATTTCTGGAATCTCCTGATACGGCGAATCGCCAGGTCTTTCCGGCTGCACCGAGCGTGGTATCAGCGTGCTGGGCGTGAGCCAGACCAGGCATACTTACGATTGCACAGACCAGCAGGCATACTTCAAATCTTGTCAGCACACATTCCTCCCGATGACTTTAGAGCTTGCATTATGACACCAGGTTCAATGAACGGCTTGCAGACTAGAAGGGATCGATTAGCCGGCTACGACGGATTCCAGCCGTGCAGGCGCGGTAACCAGCGGCGTACGTGTTGCCGGTATCGCTCGTAGTCGGCACCGAATTTTCTGAGAAGCGTCGGCTCTTCGTAGAAGACCACAAATAAGTGAACGCCCAACGCGACCGCCGCTACCGCGGCGATGGCGGCCGGGTTGGCGTGACCGAATACTATCCACAAGCCGATCCACCCCGCGGCAAATCCGACGTACATCGGATTACGCACATAGCGGTAGAAACCAACGACGACCAGGCGTTGCGGTGGAGCGATGGGAGCGGGAGTGCCGCGGCCGGTCCAGCCGAAATCCCAGACGCAGCGCAGGGCTACAGCAAATCCGAGGACTGACGGGACGGCGGCCAACCATCGCCAACGCGCGGCGCCGGCGATGTCCACTTGAAATCCGAGCCATCCGGGAAGAAGCCAGAACCAAAGAGCGAAGAAGGCAGCGCCAACGAGCATGGCTGCCAGGGCGGTGAGGTATTGCGACCAGCGTTCGGCCGGATGTGGTCCTGCGGGCTGAGCACTCGTCATAAGTCCTCCTGCCATGTTGTCCCGCGAGCTGACTGCGCGGGGGAAGGGAAGAGGCCGAACTTACTCGTTGTCTTACTGCGCCGGCGGCGGAGTGGCCGACGGTTTGTCGAAGAGCTTGGGGTCGACCTCGGGATTAATGTGGACTTCAGTAAAGGTCACTACGCTCGATTCTTTTCCATCTTGCCGGTTGGTTTGCCTGGTGGGCACGCTTATCCCATCGAAGACCTTCCATTCGGAGAGGTCCGTCTCGCCTTTGAACGGGCCTGCATTGTTGGTTGCGGTGTAGGACTCACGAAGGAGCATGCCGGTAGCCGGGTCGACGTACCAGCGGACCGGGGTGCCATCTGCATTGACGTCGACAATCTTTGTGTCGATGTTGTTGACTTTCTCGGAACCGTTGGCAGTGAAAGTGAACTTAGGGTCGTCAGTGTGCGAGGCGATGAAGGCGGGATCGCGCTTGATTTGATCAAGGCTTTCTTTGGCGGCGGAGGCAGGGATCGGACGGACTTGCCCCTGAGCCGCCATGAAGGCGCCGGTGGGCGCAAATACCACGGTCATGGGTCCCGTGGGCGAATCCATGGCGAGGTGCATGCGATCGGGGTAGAGGATGGTGAGTACGATCTGGGAGGCGGGCTCGTCTTTGGCTTGCTGCGCGACCTTGGCGTTCATGGAGCGGAGTGATTTCAGCCTGGCTGCGCCGCCCATCTTCTCGACGACCTTGGCGGCAAGGGCCTTGCCTTCGGCATTGGAAACGGCTGGTGCTGGCGTAGAAGCAGCACTCGGCCCGGGGGAAGATGCGGGGGAGGCTTCACTTCCCGATGGCTCGCCAGGGGGTGGCGGGATCGTGATATCGATGTTGGTTACGGGGCCAAGGTCGGACAACGGTTTGTCGAAGTCCTTTGGGTTGCCGACGACCAGCACGGCGAGTTGATCTTTATGGAGGTATTTGCCGGCCACACGGTTCACGTCGGCGACGTTGGCCTTCTCGATGCCGGCGCGATACTGCTCGAGAAAATTCAACGGATAGCCGTAGAACTCGTAGGCCATGCGCTCGTGCAGGACCTTGTCGGGTGTGTCGAAATTGAAGATGAAGGAGTTGAGGATGGAATCCTTGGCGCGCTTGATTTCGTCGTCGGTGATCGGTTTTTTCTGTAGATCGTCGACATCCCCGTAGACGGCCTGGATCGCCTGGACAGTACTTTCGCTCTTGGTGCCCAAGACGAATCGCGTGACTCCGGGATGGTCAAACGATGTGCCGATGCCTCCCCCAACCGAGTAGGCGAGGCCGAGTTTGGTGCGGATGTCTTGCATGAGGCGGGAAGAGAAGCCTCCGCCCATGACTTCGTTGAAGACTTCGATGGCAAAGTAGTCGGGATTGCGGCGGTCGGTTCCGGGCGCGACCATCCGCACGTTCGACTGGTTCACGTCGTCCTTGCTGACCAGATAGTAGCCGGGCTTGGCGGGATTTATTTCAGGCTTGGTTTTGGGGGCAGCCGGGCCCTTGGGCCAGGACGCGAACGCGGCTTTCAGCTTGGCTTCCATGGCGGCAGAATCGAAGTCGCCGCTGATGCCGACAATCATGTTATTGGGATGGACGTATTGCTTGTGCCAGGCGAGCAGGTCGTCGCGTTTCACGGCAAGGATGGTTGCGTATTCTGCCTGACGAGCGTAGGGACTGTTGGGCCCGTATGCCAGCTTGAGCGACTCGCGGGCGGCGATGGAGGCTGGGTTGTCGTTGCGGCGGGCGATGGATTCTTCAAACTGGCTCTGGGCCAGTTCCAACTTGTCGGCGCGAAACTCGGGGTCATGCAGGAGGTCGAGGACGATCTTGAAGACATCGTCGAAGTCGGCCTTGAGGCAGGACCATCCGATCGAGGTGGAATCGCCGCCGCCGTTGGTTTCCACTTTCGCAGCGCGAGCCTCGAGGTAGTCGTCCATCTGATCGCCGGTTTGCGACTTGGTGCCGCCGGTGCGCCAGACTTCGCCGTACAGATCTACAAGGCCGAGTTTTGCCGAGGTTTCGAGTTGCGAACCGCCACGGATGCGGATGGAACCATCGATCAGCGGAAGTTCGTGGTCCTCCTGCAAAAAGATGATCATGCCGTTAGGCAGCGGGACTCGCTTCGGCTCGGCGGGATGGAAAGGCGGCAAATGAGGGATCGGAATCTGCTGCCAGCCTGTGGCCTGCGCGGGCGCGGATGAAACGAATCCTGCAGGGATGAGAGTCAGAAGAATGAGGACGGGGAGAAAAAGAGACTTTCGGGAGATGGTTGTCATTTCGCACCTCCCGCCGTCGGACCTGCAGTTTTTATGGTTTCATTAATGCCCACGGTGCGATTGGTCTCCGAAAAAGTCTGGTTGGCGACGCGGCGGATGTCGGCCTTGGTGACTTTATCAATGCGGTCGACGGACTTGAACAGCTCGCGCCAGTCGCCATAGCGCGCCTGGTAGATGGCGAGTTGCTGCGCCAGTCCCTGGTTGTCGGCGAGGCCGCGGATCAGGTCGGCCTTGGCGCGGGTCTTGATCATCTTCAGTTCGTCGTCGGTGATGTCTTCTTTCTTGATGCGATCAATCTCAGCGTGGATGGCATCGCCCAATTCCTGCGGCGTGTGGCCGGGGACGGGTACGGCGTAGAACGAGAACAGGTGGGGATACTTGCTGCCGGGCAGGCCGGAGAATCCGGCGGCGAAGGCAGCGATCTTCTTATCGCGAACCAGTGCGCGGTAGAGGCGCGAGGTGCGTCCGTTCGACATCAGATCCGAAATGGCGTCGTAGACCGCATCATCGGGACTGCGGTAGTCGGGGCGATGGTAGCCCTCGATGTAGAAGGGCTGGGCGGCCTGGCGGAGAACCACGCGGCGCTCGGAATTCTGTGGTGGCTCGGTGGTGGTTCGTTCGTCGGGCGTGGGCCGGGTGGGAAGCCGGCCGAAATATTTTTCGATGATCGGCATGGCATCGGCGGCTTTGACCTCTCCCGCTAGCGCGATGACCATGTTCGAGGGAACGTAGTACTGATCGAAGAATTTCTGCGCATCGGTTGCCGAGAAAGAGTTGAGGTCTGACATCCAGCCGACGGTTGGACGATGGTAGGGATGGGCCTGGAATGAGGCGGTGATGAATTGCTCGACCAGGCGGCCGACGGGATTGCTGTCGGTGCGCATGCGGCGCTCTTCGATGACGACGTCGCGCTCCTTGTAGAACTCGCGCATGACGGGATGGAGGAAGCGTTCGGATTCCAGATAGGCCCAGAGTTCGAGGCGGTTGGACGGGAAGGAGTAGTAGTAGTTGGTCTCGTCGTCGCTGGTGTTGGCGTTCATGCCTTCGCCGCCTTCACGCTCGACGATCTCGCCGAATTCGTTGGGCTTGACGAATTTCTGAGCTTCGGCGACGGCGTCTTTGAAGCTCTTCTCGAGTTCCTTGAGCTTGTTTTCGTCGCGGCCAATACGCTTGTCGCGCTCGGCGACGTAAGCGGAGTAGGCGTCTTCGACTTTGGCGAGGGCTGCCTTCTCCGCCGGGTAGTCAGTGGTGCCGATCTTGTCAGTACCCTTGAACGCCATGTGCTCGAACATATGCGCGAGGCCGGTCTTGCCCATGGGGTCCTGAACTGAGCCGGCGTCGACGTGGGTGAAGAATGAGAAGACTGGGGCTTCGGGGCGCTCGAGAATGACGACGGTCAGGCCATTGGGAAGCGTGTTGACGGTGGTGCGTTTTTCGAAGGAAGCGACGTCCTGAGCGGCGGCGACGGTAATAAGAAGGAAGATCAGTACGGACAGGCGAACGGCTACTTGCTTCATCGGACCTCCACTGCAGGTGGATATGGGTTCACGAAACAGCATCCCTTGATTGGACGGGCCAGAAATCGGGAAGAAATCCACAGTACGTGGTAGGGAAGGGGGATGTCAAACGAGCCAGTCGTCAGTCGTCGGTCGACGGTCGCCAGCTAAGAACGTGGTTGGCCAGCGTGGGATAGTCCCAGATGTACGGGATATTCCCAGCCGGAAAGGCATTCTCGTCTGCCGCACGGCCAATCTGGTGTCTAATTCTCTCGCGAAGGTTCGTTGTAGATGGGTCCACGAAAGTCTGCCCAGGCGTTCAACTGAAGCATCCTAAAGTGCGTCGTCGTTATACTTAGCGGCGGTACGGAGGATATGTGCCCAAGGGAGGCAGCTTGGCGATCTCGCCCGTCGTCGACGTGGAAGGCAAACGGCTCAGCTTGTCGAATCTCGACAAGGTTCTCTATCCAGCCACAGGATTCACCAAGGGGCAGGTGATCGACTACTACGCGCGGATTGCGCCGGCCCTGTTGCCGCACCTGCAGGGGCGACCAGTGACGATGAAGCGGTATCCCAACGGCGTGGAAGCGGAGTATTTCTATGAGAAGAACGCACCCAAGCATCGGCCTGACTGGGTGAAAACCGCGCCGATCTGGAGCCGGCACAACCGGCGGCACATTAATTATCTTCTGGTCGATGATCTTCCCACGCTGACCTGGTTGGCGAACCTGGCGTCGCTGGAGATTCATCCCTCGCTCGCGCTGGGGAAAGACATCAATTGCCCGACCATGATGGTGTTCGATCTTGATCCGGGACCGCCGGCGAACATTGTGCAGTGCTGCCAGGTCGGGCTGTGGCTGCGCGAGATTTTTGAGCACTGGGGCCTGGAGTGTTTTCCGAAGACTTCCGGATCGAAAGGCCTGCAGATCTATGTGCCGTTGAATACCCCCACCACCTACGATGTCACCAAGCCCTTCGCGAATGCACTGGCGCGGTTGCTCGAGCATGATCACCCGGAGATGGTCGTGTCGGAGATGAAGAAGGAAGTGCGCACCGGCAAAGTGTTTGTCGACTGGAGCCAGAATGATGAGCACAAGACTACCGTGTCGGTGTATTCGCTGCGTGCGCGGGAACATCCGACGGCCTCGACACCGGTGACTTGGGAGGAGGTAGGGCGCGCGTGGAAGAGGAAAGATTCGAGCCTGCTGGTGTTCGAGGCGCCGGCGGTGGTGGAGCGCTTTGAGAAGATGGGCGACCTGCACGCCCCGGTGCTGGAACTGAAGCAGAAGCTGCCTGACCTGCGGGGTGTGGCGGCTGCTGCGCAATCGGCGACTGTCGATCTGGCTGCACAGGCGGAGGAAGAGCTTCGCCGGGCGGCGAAGAGTACACCGACCAGGTCTAGTGCGAAAAAAACGGCTGGCTCGCGACGCAAGGCGGCCTCCAAGAAGACATCGGTTGCGAAGCCTGCAGCGAAGAAACGCCGGGCGGTATAATCCGCCCTTCGTTGGCTCACGCTCACTCAGGCTAAAAGCATGGCGCAATTGTTTGCAGGCACGTCGGGGTGGGCGTATCCGAGCTGGAAGCCGGACTTCTATCCGCAGAAGGTGGCGCAAGCGAAATTCCTGTGCCACTACGCCACGCAGCTGAACGCCGTTGAAGTGAACTTCACCTTCCGACAACTGGTGAAGGAAACGACACTGGCGAAGTGGATGGCCGACAGTCCGGAGGGGTTTCGTTTCACGATCAAGGCGCACCAGGTGATCACGCACATCAAGCGGCTAAAGGGGACGGAAGACTTTCTTTCTCGCTTTCTGGGAACGATTCAGCCGCTGGCCAGTGCGGGAAAGCTCGGCCCTGTGCTATTCCAGTTGCCACCTAACCTTAAAGTAGATCTTGAGGTATTGAAAAGCTTCCTTGCGGCCCTGCCTCGCGCGCTTCAGTCGGCGTTCGAATTCCGGCATGCTTCGTGGTTTAACGACGAGGTGTATGCGGCCTTGCGTGAGTGCAAGGCTGGTCTGTGCGTGGCTGAAACCGAAGAGCTGACGACGCCCGAGGTGGTCACCGGCGATTTCGTGTATTACCGTTTCCGCAAGCCGAATTATCCCACGGACGAGCGGGCCGCGATGGTGGAACGCATTCAGCAGCATCTTGCGTCGGGGCGCGATGTGTTCGCTTATTTCAAGCATGAGGAGACCCCTGAGGGAGCGATCTATGCGCGTGAGTTGCTGGGGAGTTTTCCCAGGTGATGCAGCGCGGGCGCCCTCGCCCGCGAAGCGCTGGACAGGCCAGTCTCCCAACTGTTGCTGCAATTTACGAAGTCGCATCCCTTTTCGGTATACGCTACCCCGGGGCGTGCTGAATCTTTCGGAACACTATCCGGGACTGCTTGCGCCCCCTATTCTGTTAAGTGCCGCGGGCGAGGGCGCCCGCGCTACACGAATGCCTCCCGAAGCCAATGCGCGCGTCTTGTCTGGGTTTCTCGACTACCTGAAGGTGGAGAAAGGGCTCGCGCCTCTTACTGTTTCCGCTTACACAACCGACATTTGCCAGTTTGCTGAGTTTTTAGAAGCGCACAAGCGCGTACTGACCAGGGCGCTGCGAAACGATGTGCGCGATTTCATCCAGCAATTATTTTCGAATGGAGTTGACGGGCGCTCGGTGGGAAGGAAGCTTTCCGCGCTGCGGCATCTGTACCGGCACCTGCTGGTGGATGGGAAGATCGATCACGATCCCACGCTGAATATCGATTCGCCCAAGCAGTGGAAGGTGCTTCCCAAAGCGCTGGCCCGCGATGAAGTGGAAAAAACTCTGAGTGCGCCGAAGGCCGCATCGGATTCCAAGCTGTCATACGCAATCGCCTCGCGGGATCGGGCGATGCTGGAGGTTTTCTATGCCGGGGCGCTCCGGGTATCGGAAATTGTTGAAGCAAAGCTTGAAGATTTGAAGTTGGAGACGGGGTATGTGCTGGTCCGCGGCAAAGGGGATAAGGAGCGGATCGTACCCTTGGGGAAATCGGCACAGCAGGCACTGGGTGGATATCTCGCGGAAGGGCGTCCGGTGCTTTCGTCTGATCGGAATTCGCCATACCTGTTCCTGGCGAGGGGAGCCCACAGGCTTACCCGGCAGCGGGTGTGGCAGATGGTGAAAGCTGCCTCGCGGGCATCGGGGCGTTCCGCATCCCCGCACATGCTGCGGCATTCCTGCGCCAGTCACATGGTGGAGAATGGTGCCGATTTGCGCACAGTGCAGACGATTCTCGGGCACGCGGATATCTCTACAACGCAGGTTTACACCCATCTGGCTTTGGACCGGCTGAAGACCGTTTATCAGAAGCACCATCCGCGGGCTAAGGCGAAGGCTTGATTCACCACAGAGACACAGAGGCACAGAGAAAGACGAATTCTTGTTGCGGAGTACGACGTTGTTAGGACAACGCGATACCACGAGCGATGAGAGCTTTTAGAAAGCCGTAGATTTTGTTTTCTCCGTGTCTCTGTGCCTCTGTGGTGAAGAGGCGTTTGTCTATGGATATGAGCGAGAGATCAAACCACAAGCGCACCATTGTCGAAAAAGCTACAGACCAGTTTCTGCGCGTGTTACGGGAGCGAAATTCCTCTGCGCATACGATCAAGGCGTACGCGGGGGACTTGGAGAATTTTGCTAACTACGTTGGTACGCGGGACTGGAAGAAGATTGACCATGTCGTGATCCGCGGATTCTTGTCGCATCTGTACGAAAAAGGATTGAGCAAGGCTTCCGTAGCGCGGTCGCTGGCGGCGGTGCGGTCGCTTTATCGCTGGCTAGCGCAGGAAGGCGTGGTGGAGCAGAACCCGGCTAAGCTGGTGGCGACGCCGAAGCTTCCTAAAAAGCTCCCGCGTGTGCCGACCATCGAGGAGATGAACACGGTGCTGGATGGTGAGATGCCGGCGGTTGCGGCATTTCCGGAGCGCGACCGGCTGTTGCTGGAGTTGCTTTACGGATGCGGGATCCGCAACTCGGAATTGATCGGCATCAATGTCGATGACATTCGCGTCAGTAACGAGGCCATTCTAATTCGCGGCAAGGGAAAGAAGGAACGGTACGTGCCGTTCGGTGGGTCGGCGGCTGCGGCGCTTCGCGCCTACCTGCCCGAGCGGGCGAGACTGCTGAGCGAAACCAAGAAGACGAGCCCGGCTCTACTACTGAACCAACGAGGTGGGCGGTTAACGGTGCGAAGTGTGGGCCGCATTGTGAAGAGAATCGCCGTCGCCAAGGGGTTATCGCCGGATGTGCATCCTCACACGTTACGGCATGCGTTTGGAACGCACATGCTGGAGGAAGGGGCGGATTTGAGGGCTATTCAAGAGATGCTGGGCCATGAACGGCTTGCAACAACACAGCGTTACACGCAACTTTCTATGAAGCATGTGCTGGCGGTTTATGACCAGACGCACCCGAGGGCGAAGTAGGGATCAATGCTGAGCTTTCAGCATCGTTTGGCAAGCTTTGTGATAGTTGGCTGCGCTGTGCTGGTTGTGGCTTTAGTTGTGTTCTGCTACGTGCACCGTGTCGATCGCTGTGTTCTCTACTACTACGGCTCCTCGCCGAGAGTTCCGCAGGGAACGGCCTTCCCGATCCTAAACCCATTTCGAGATCGAAAAGACGAAGCAAATGCACTGAGGCTGATCCGGGATCTTCGAACGAGCAAGTGTCCCGAGATCGTGCGCGCGGAGTTCAACGCAGACCCTGAACGCATTTGCTTAGTGGTGCAACATACGACCCAAGCAAATCTCATTTGGCTCGATGTTCAACAATATGCAGGTAACTGGAAACGTCCTAGGCAGCTTTACTACGATTTGCCAGAGAAACATGCGCGACTGGTCCTTTACTTCCATACGGATGAAGCAGGCTGGGGAGTGTCCGAAGCTTCGATCATCCAGTGATTTGAAGATTTAGATAGACTTGGCAGCCCAGCGCGGGCGAGGGCGCCCGCGCTACACAAGCTAGTCTGCGGCTTTCGTTTCATGTACGGGCTCGGTCTGCTCTCCGCGCAGTTCTCGCCACATCTCGACTACTCGATCTTTCACCTTCGCGATCAGGGCTGCGTAGGCTTGCTCAGATGCTTCCGACTCGGGGGGCGGATGAATCGGGTCGCCGATAACCATTTTCAGCGGGGCGAACCTCTGGAAGGGCTTGCCGCGGGGCCAGGCGTCGTGAAAGCCGTCGATGGCGATGGGGACGATCGGTACCTGCATGTGCAGGGAGAGGATGGCGGCGCCCTTCTTGAAGGTGCGGGGAGTGCCGTCGATGCTGCGCTCGCCTTCTGGATAGAGGATGAGGTTGCGGCCGTGGCTCAGGCCATAAGCTCCGGCTCGCATCGCGGGCAACAGGTTCGCGTCGGGATCGACTACGACCACGCGTACCGCGCGCGCTAGTTTCCGCATGATGCCGGCGCCGAAAATTTCACTGGTGCCTACGGCAAAGCAATTCACAAAGGATTCGCGAGGCAGGACTCCGGCCAGTGCTATGGGGTCGAGATAGCTCTGGTGATTCGACGACAGGATGTAGGTGCCGGTTTTCGGAAGCTTCTCCAAGCCAGACACCGTCAGGTGGAAGCGATCGCGGAAGATCAGCTGCAGCACGCGGGACACAAAGTACCAGAAGCTCTCGGCCATGGGATGGGGACGGGCTAGATCCAGAACCTCGGGATCGGTCGGGTTTTCCCGGAGCACGGCACTCCAGCCCGCGAATTGCGCCTTGGAAACTGTTTTTCCACTGTCCGCGCTTTCGAGCACGGCATTGACCAGATCGCGCACCGTGTAGATTTCGGCGAGCTGACTTTCTTCGACGTCGCCGCCTAGTTCCTTTTCGATTTCGACAAGCAGTTCGACGCGCTGCATCGAATCGAAGCCGAGATCGAGTTCGAGATTGTCGGTGGGCAGGACCCGGTCCGGTGCATTGCGGGAACTCTGCCTAATGACGCCCAGCGCGCGCTGGACCTCGGGCTTATCGAGCCAGGCCTCGTCTTCTGGCGTCAGGGCTTTCTGGGTGGGGACCTCGGATTGGCCCGCCGTGCCCTTGGCCTGGTTGGCGCGCACGCGCTTCTCGATCTCGAAGCGCTTCAGTTTGCGCGTGGTGGTGCGCGGAAGATCTTCCTGCCAGATTTCGTAGTTGCCGATGCGCTTGGTGGAGGCAAGTTGCTGCGAGAGTCCCTCGATATCGAAGCGAATGACTTCCTTTGCGTTGACGACTTTGCGCTCTTTGAGGACATCGAAATTCGGCACCACCACCGCGTACAGGCGTTCGGAACTCGGGTCGCCCGGTTTCGCTTCCAGGCCCATCACGCAGATTTCCTTGATGTAGGGCGACTTGAGATAGTGCGTTTCGATTTCCTCGGGGTAGATGTTCTTGCCGTTGGCGAGGACGATGAGTTCCTTGCGGCGTCCGGTGATGAAGAGATTGCCGCCCGAATCGAAGTACCCGAGGTCGCCGGTGTGCAGCCAGCTATCCTGGATCGCTTCGGCGGTTGCATCGGGACGGTTCCAATAGCCCTTCATGACGATGGGGCCGCGGATCACGATTTCGCCGACAGGTGGACCGCCTTCTTCGGAGGGCTGAGGGTCGAGGATGTTGGCTTCGATGGTGGGCAGTGGAGGCCCTACCGAACCGATGACCACGTGGCCGGGAGTATTGAGGAAGGCGGCTGCAGAGGTCTCGGTCAGACCGTAGGCATTGAGCAGATCGATGCCGAAATCGTGGAAGTCGCGCGCAACCACAGGATCGAAACGCGAGCCTCCGGTGATGAGGTACCGCATGCGCGTGCCGAAGGTTGCGTGAATTTTCCCAAAGAAAACTTTGCCCGCGTTCAGGTGAAGCTTGCGCAGCCAGCGGTTCACGCGCATCAACCAGCGAAGGACTGATTCCGCGATGCGGCCTTTTTTGCTGACTTCCTTAAAGATGCGCTCGTGAATCAGGTAGAAGAATTGCGGGACGACGGCGAAGGCGGTGATCTGGCGTTCCCGCAAGGCGCGCAGGAGTTCGGTGGTATTCAGCGTTTCCAGATACACGACGCGTGCGCCTTTCACCAGAGGCAAAAGCAGGTTCGCCATTTGGGCGAGCACGTGAAACATGGGCAGGATGCCGAGCACGGCGTCGGTGGATCCGATCTGTAGCAGTCCGAAAACCGCATTGACTTCACCCAGCAGGTTGGCGTGCGTGAGTTGCACCCCCTTTGGGTCGGCGGTCGTGCCCGATGTGTAGAGGAGGGCAGCCACGTTCTCGGCGGGCGCTTCGACCGCGCGGAAGTTGCCCGGGCCAGCGGCGAACATCGCGTCCAGATCGCCGATCCAGTGGGCCTGGACGGGATCTTTTTTGTCGGCGGATGTTTTAAGGCCGCTGGCGTCGGTGAGAATCAGGTCCACTTTCAGTCCAGTGGCCGCCTGTTGTGCGATTCCGAGGTGCTTTACATCGGTGACGAGCAGGGAAGCGCCACTGTCTTTGAGGAGCTTGGTGACCTGGTCGGCGTGGAAAGCGGTGTCGAGGGGAACGGCGGTGTGACCGGCGGCGATGGCGCCCAGATAGGTCGCCACCCAGCGCGGATGGTTGTCGGCGAAGATGGCGATCCGGGAGCCAGCGGGGAGGTTCTTTTCGGTGAGCCAGCGGCCGACCGATTCGGCCATTTTTCGGGTCTCGGTGTAGGTATAGCTTTCGACCTGGTCTCGGCGCTGGATTTCTAGAGCGATGTTTTGGGGGCCGCGCTCTTCGGCTTCGACAAACTGATCGTAAAAAGTGGGCATGAGGGGCGGGGAAAATATACCTGAAAAGGGCGGCGATTGACGTCTTATGTTCGACGGCGGCGAGCGTTTCGTCTCTTCGGAGAGCCACCCGACAAGATGCCGTCGACCGAGCCGAGTTCTAACTGCCGCGTGAATCTGACGAGCGCCTTATGGCGCGAAGCTCTTATAGCGAAGCTCTTATAGCAATGAAGAAGGCTTTAATGGCATATTCAAAGGGAGCTTATCATTCTGTTTTGTGACAAACTACATTCATGCGAGATGTCACTTTCGGTGCCGACGAGTCTGCGATTGAGCGGGCCTGCAAAGTCGCGCGTTCGGAAGGCAAAACGCTGGAAACCGCCTTCCGCGAGTGGCTCGACTCATACGCCTACGGCTTCGTCGCCGATCAGGTTCGACGACCCACGGCCGAGGAGATTCATGCCTTATTCCGGAGCATAAAGCACGTCGATGCTGGGCGGAAGTTCACCCGCGATGAAATGAACGAACGGTAGTAGTCAGTATCCAACATATCGGGAAGCTCCCTGTTCCAGCCTCCCGGCATCCAATATGCTAGGCTAATCTAGCCTTTATATTATGGGGTACGTGTCTCCCCTCTGAAGGAACCCAGATTTGATTAACAGCTTAGTTGCCAAGGTCTTCGGGACCAAGAACGAGCGCGAAGTGAAGCGGTTGCTGCCGCAGGTCGAGGCCATCAATGCGCTCGAGCCTGCGACGAAGAAGATGTCAGATGCGGAGCTGCGCGCCAAGACGGACCAGTTCCGCCAGCGTATCCAGGAGCGGATGGCGAAGATTGCCGACGAGCCCGATGCCGATCCCGACCGCCTGAAACAGATTGAGGCCGATCGCAGCCTGGCTTTGAAGGAAGTCCTGGACGAATTGCTGGTGGAAGCCTTTGCGGTGTGCCGCGAGGCCAGCTGGCGCGTGCTCAACATGCGGCACTTTGATGTGCAGCTGATCGGCGGCATGGTGCTCCACTCAGGCAGGATCGCAGAGATGAAGACCGGCGAAGGCAAGACGCTGGTCGCCACTCTACCGGTCTACCTCAACGCACTCGGCGGACGCGGCGTCCATGTCGTCACCGTCAACGACTACCTGGCCAAGCGCGACTCAGAGTGGATGGGCAAGCTGTACAGCTTTCTGGGGCTGAGCGTCGGCGTGATCGTGCATGACCTGGACGACGAGGAGCGGCGTGAGGCGTATGCCGCCGACGTCACCTATGGCACGAACAACGAGTTCGGATTCGACTACCTGCGCGACAACATGAAGTTCGATCTCAAGGATTGCGTGCAGCGTGTACACAACTACGCGATCGTCGACGAAGTGGACTCGATCCTGATCGACGAGGCGCGGACGCCACTCATAATCAGCGGGGCGAGCGAAGAATCCACCGACAAGTACGACCGCGTGAACCGGATCATCCCGAAGCTGGAGAAAGGTGAAGAAATCGATGTTCCGCCGGGTGAGCCCAAGATTTACACCGGCGACTTCGTGGTCGACGAGAAGCACAAGAACATCACCGTCACCGACGAAGGCTGGGAGAAAGTCGAAAAGCTGCTGGGCATCGGCAACATTGCGGACCCGGAGAATTGGGACCTGAAACATCACGTGGAAACGGCGGTGAAGGCGCACGCGCTGTACCGCCGAGATGTCGAGTACGTGGTCAAAGCCAAGGATGACAATCCGCGCGAGAAGGAAGTCATCATCGTCGATGAGTTCACTGGCCGCATGATGCCGGGGCGGCGCTGGTCTGACGGGTTGCACCAGGCGATCGAAGCGAAAGAAAACGTCAAGATCGAGCGCGAGAATCAGACGCTGGCGACGATTACGTTCCAGAATTATTTCCGCATGTACAAGAAGCTGGCCGGCATGACCGGTACGGCAGAAACCGAAGCATCCGAATTCGAAAGCATCTACAAGCTGGAAGTTCTCGTCATTCCGACCAACAAGACGCTGCTGCGTAAAGAGAATCCGGATGTCGTTTACCGGACTGAGAAAGAGAAGTATTTTGCTGCGGCGGATGAGATTCAGAGGCTATACGAAAGCGCGCAACCGGTGCTGGTCGGCACCACGTCGATCGAAAAATCGGAGCGCTTGTCGGAACTGCTGAAGAAGAAGGGCATCAAGCACGTCGTGTTGAATGCGAAGTTCCACGAGCGCGAAGCCGAGATCGTGGCGCAAGCCGGGCGGAAGGGGGCCGTCACGATCGCCACGAACATGGCGGGCCGCGGTACCGATATTCTGCTGGGCGGCAATCCGGAATTCATGGCCAAGCAGGATTGCGTGAAGAACGGGGCGGCGCAGCCAGTGCGCGCCGCCCAGGGCAAGGTCGAAGCCAGTGCGGACGACGCCAACATGACGAAGTGGTATTACGGCGGCAATGAATACATCGTCCCAACCGACAAATGGAACGAAGTGTTCAACCGCTACAAGGCGCAGACCGACGTCGAGCACCAGGAAGTAGTGGGTGCTGGGGGCCTGCACATTTTCGGCACCGAACGCCACGAAGCCCGCCGCATCGACAACCAGCTTCGCGGACGCGCGGGACGCCAGGGCGATCCCGGATCTTCGCGCTTCTACCTGTCGCTCGAAGACGACCTGATGCGCATCTTCGCCAAGGAGTGGGTGTCGAACCTGCTGCAGCGTCTGGGCATGGAAGAAGGGGTGCCCATCGAGTCGCGCATGATTACCAAGCGTATTGAGGCGGCTCAAAAAGCGGTCGAGGCGCAGAACTTCGAAGCCCGCAAACATCTGCTCGAGTACGACGACGTGATGAACAAACAGCGCGAGGCAGTGTATGGCCTGCGCCGCAGCCTGCTGGAGGGGCTCGATCAGAAAGACCTGATTCTGGAGGACTACGTTTCAGGAATTCTGGGCGACCTGATTGATCAGTACTGTCCTCTCAAGGAACACGTCGACAACTGGGATCTGAAAGCCCTGAAGGACAGCATCTTCACGCGCTTCGGCGTCGACATTTATGCGGAGGGCATCAAGCCGGAAACGCTGAACCGGGGTGAGTTGGGCGACGCGATCTTCGAGAAGTTGAAGGAACGCTACACGGCCAAGGAGCAGATGATTGGGCCGGAAGCGATGCGCTACCACGAGCGCATGATCATGCTGAGCGTGCTCGACTCGTTGTGGAAAGACCACCTCCTCAACATGGATCATTTGAAGGAGGGCATCGGGCTGCGCGGCTATGGGCAGCACGATCCGCTGGTGGAGTACAAGCGCGAGTCCTTCGACATGTTCGAAGAGATGATGAAGAAGTTCCAGGAGGAAACGGTCCGGTACCTGTACCTGATGCAAATCCTGGAGCGTCCGGCGGACGGCGGGGTTGGACCGGAGGGTGGACCGGTAGGTCAGGGCGGACCGGAGGCGGGCGTGCCGATGCTGCGTCCGGGCGGCGGAAATGGCAGGCCTCCTCGACACGTGGCTACGTCGGTCGACGATCTGGAGGAAGCTTTCCAGCGCAAGAAACGGCGTGAACTGGAACAGGCGCGCATGGCCGGAGGCGGCGAGCAGAAAACCGTGCAGCAGGTCGTGCGTGGCGCCGAGAAGGTTGGGCGCAACGATCCATGTCCATGCGGATCAGGCAAGAAATACAAGAAGTGCCATGGGGCTTAGCCGTCGTTTACGCTTCCTGAAACGGCACCGAATGCACCGCCGGTCACAGCCACATACTTTCGCCACGGGTCGCGATCGGACGTAAAATAGAGGCAGGCAGTGCAGGAGGCTTCTCATGATTGCACTTCGCCTTGTGCGTCTCATCGAAACTCACTCTGAAGAGCTGGCCGAAGGGCTCACCCGCAAACTGCTTTCCGCGGACCGCACGCGCGACCTGCGCAATGTGCCGGCTAACGAACTGCACCATCGGTGCCACGAGATCTACCGGAATTTAAGCGACTGGCTGCTCAACAAGACCGAGCACGACATCGAGTATGTTTACAAGGGACTGGGCGCTCGACGCGCTGGGCAAGGGATTTCGGTTGCGGCGCTGACGTGGGCCATCCTGCTCACCAAGGAGCATCTGTGGAGTTTCCTGGAGTGGGAAGGCGTTCACGGCGGATTGCACAATGTTTTTGGGGAACTTGAGTTGCAGCGTTTGCTCGACCAGTTCTTCGATCGGGCTGTGTACTACGCGGTCGAAGGGTACGAGGAAGCGATGACGTCGCGGGCGGCGTGAGGTGAGGTTCGAAGTCTAGCGCTCAGTTCGGGCAGTTTGACGCTTGCGTGGCCGAATTACTCGAAATGTCATCTCCTTAGCTGGGCTGCGCGTCCTGCGCTTCCATGCAAAAAACAAGCCGGCGTAGGTATCGGTAAGGTAGTGTTGCGGGAGAATCCCCAGCGCCTTTGCGGTTTTGTCGATCCAGCGCGGCGCACCCTCGATCTCGCCAAAGTTTCCAATCGGAGTCTTATCCAACACGACGTGGCCGCGCCCGTCGCTCCATTCTGCGCGGTATTTTTCGTATCGAAATGTGGGTTGGAAATGGAGGGCGCGCAGAATGGCGCCCATCTTTTCGCCGTCGGCCAGTCTTGTTTCCAGTTCAACGCGGCTCTTGTGGCGGCCCGCTTTTCCTTTTGATTTATGAGTCAGTACCCAGCCTTTACCGTACTTGCGAAGGCGCAGGAGGTCGCCACGTTTGCGGAGGGGCTGTCCGGGCAAGTCGTACAGCGTATTCATTTCGTGGGTGGACGGAGTCACAAGTCGGAACTTGGCGGCGCGTAAGCGCCGGGTGAGAGCACGGGGGTCTTCGATGCGAAACTTGATCTCGATTTCTTTGCTGGAGGCCATTGTTGGGCTTTCGGCTCTAGGCTCTGGGCTTTTGGGCTCTGGGCTTTGGGCCTCTAAGCTCTCGGCTTCGGGCTTAATTGGTTCGGAATGCGTTTTCCTCACTGCCTAGAGCCTAGAGCCTCTTCTCTAACTAAACGTCGGCAACTTCACTAGATCGGCGGGCGGCACGGTTTCCACCGGCTGTCCGGCCTTGCGCCACGCGGCGAGGCCTCCGACCAGGATGAACGCGTTGAATCCTTTTTCCCGCAGCATGTGCGCCACCCGGGCGCTGGTGACCTCGCGTACTCAAGTGCAGTACAGGTAGATATCCCGGCCGGGCGGCAGCTTTTGAAGTTCGGCTTCAAGGTTGTTGGGCTCGATGCGGATCGATCCCTTGATGCGCGCCGTTTCTGCATCGTAGTAGCCGTGGCTGCGCACATCCACGAGTAGGACTTTATTGGCTTCCTCGGAGGCCAACTTCTCGATCAGTTCCTGCACCTGGACACGGGGCACGACACGGTACACGCGGTTCTTCCGCACCAGCCAGATTCGGTAGGCGGAATACACGATCAGGCCGAGAAACAGCACTTCTTCGATCGCATGTCCCGCCATCTGAAAACTACTGCCAATGGCTTTGAGAAAGTCTCGACCGAGGAAGCCCAAGGTGAAATACGCAAGGACGTACAGCGCGGCTCCCATGAAATCGAATTGCAGGAACTGCAGGAAGGGCATCTTCATGCTGCCGGCTAGAGGAGGTCCCATGGTGTTCACACCTGGAATGAATTTGGCGATGACGAGAGTGGTCTTGCCGCGCTTGTAGAAAGATTCCGCGGATCGCAGAATGCACGTTTCTGGATTGGCCGACACCTTGCACAGGAAACCGAGCAGCGTCCAGCCGGTCCACCTGCCGGCCAAAAACAAAAGTATGTCGCCCGATACCATTGCCGCCAAGGCTAAAGGCAACAGAATGGGCGCGCGCAGCACGTGACCGGCGGCCGCCGCACCTGCGGCCACCAGTGCCAATGCCGCCGGAACGGGCAATCCAATGGCCTCGGCGAAAACAAGGGCGGCGACGATCGCGTATCCGTGCCGAGAAATGAGAGAAATCAGGTCGGTCATGAAAAAATGCTCTGGGCCTTAGGCTCTGGGCTCTAGCAGTTCCGAAGGGAGTCTGCCTCGCGTTTCCCTTGGCTAGAGACTAAAGCCTGGCTATCGCAGAAAACAAAGTCGTGCTTCGCAGCTAGACTAACGGGGAATGGAAACAGAAGTCCAGCCCGCCAAAGCGCACCAGATCGCGAATCCGCCGAGGGTGGTTCGCCATCCAAGGTTAGGAAACGTCTTCGAATCGAGGTGCTATGTCCAAGTCTTCAGTGTCTGAAACCCGCCATCACGTTAACCTTCCCGGCCACCCATCGTCGCTTCCATTCAGTGATGGCGTTTTGGTGGGCGACACTTTCTACCTTGCCGGGTGCATTGGCATTGACCCGGTCACCGGGCAAGCACCCGCCGACCTAGATGCCGAGATCAAACTACTGCTTGACGGCGTTCAGGCTGTGCTGGCCGAGGCCGGAATGAGCATGGACGATCTGGTTTCAGTCCAAATCTTTTCGCCCGACCTGTCGTTATGGGAGCCTTTCAATGCGGCTTACGTGAAACGTTTCAGCCGCGAGCTGCCGGCGCGGGCTTTCATCGGTTCGGGACCGCTCCTGCTCGGTGGGCGGTTCGAGATTATGGGGATCGCAGTTCGACGATCTTAGTTGGTGAGCTGACTTGCCGGGTCTGGCGCTTAGTTCATCTGCCAGATACGGAAGTTTAGATAAGAAGCGAACAAGACCCACCCGAGATAGGGAATCAAAAGCCACGCCGCCAGTAATGAGATTGGGAGGAAGGCGACCGTGGTGGCGACAATCATCATCCACAGAAGAAGGATCTCCCCGAAGGCTGGTCCGACCTTGCGGAGTCCAAAAAACACCAGCGACCAGAGGGAATTCAGCACTAACTGAATCGTGAAAAGCGTGAGGGGGAACTTTGCGTCGGGCCATGATGTACTGCGCCAGACCAGCCATGCGCTGATCGCCATCATCAGGTAGAGCGTGGTCCAGACCGGACCGAAGATCCAGTTCGGTGGAGTCCATTCGGGCCTGCGCAGTTGCGCGTACCAGGTTTTGACCGATGTAGCGGTGAAAAGCGATCCGATTGCCGCTGCCGCAAAGCACACTACGACAAAAGGCACCAGCGAGATCCAGGATTCGCGGTCGAACATTACACGGCCTTCCGATGCGCGGCTGCGGCGCTTAAGGCAAGGTTACGGTGACTGCTTCGCAAGGCCGTTTACCGACGCGCCGGTAGCTGTGCTGCACGGCGGAATCGAAATAGATGGCATCCCCGGCTTCGAGCGAGAAGTCTTCGTTGCCTACCTTTATATCCAATGTGCCGGTTACCAGGTAAACGAACTCAACGCCGGGATGTTGATGGGGCTTGTTGTTTTCGGGAGGGACATCCTGGAACTCCGCGAAAAATGCGTTGAACTTGCGCTCGGTCGCGGGATAGTCCAGACATTCGAAGAAATAAGAGACTTCGTCCGAGTTTGGCTTCTCGGGAAACCGGATGCGATCCTGTTTTCGCACGACCGCGACCACGCGACGTTTTCTCTCGTCCGCAAAAAAGAATTCGAGCCCAACGCCAAAAACAAGCGCAATCCGCAGCAGGGTAGGGAGTGTGGGGAAGAGCTTGCCGCGTTCCAACTTGGAGAGCAAAGCAGCAGACAATCCAGTGTGCTTGCCGAGCTCGACCAGCCCCATACTCTTTTTCAGGCGAAGGCCGCGAATTTTCTCGCCTATGGCATAAGGCCTGAGTCCATCGGTGACTGTTTGTGAGATCATAAATAGTTCTCTGTAAGAAAATATATTTGAACAATAATAAATCAGTGACGGGCCTCGTGCAAGCAGGTGGTCGCCGGATTGCCCGCCTGCAAAAAGAAAGGGCGGCTCCGATGGGAGCCGCCTTCGATTCTCCATAGCCGGCGGGCTTGATTTACTGCGGCTTTTTCTTTCCAAAAAGCCCGCCCAGCGCATCGACGGCGCTGCCGGCTTTTCCTCCGCCAGCCTTGCCGCCACTCAATACCCCTTGGAGCGCGCTGCCGGCGACACCGCCAGCCATGCCTTTGAGGTCGGGCACGAATTCCGGCTTGGAGGTAGTGCCGGCGATCGAAAACGGAATGCCGCCTTTTCCGCTGCTCATGCCGGCTACTTGAGCGAGGCCTCCGGCCATACCGCCGTGGAGGTTGGCAAGCATTTTGAAGTTCAATGCGCCAGCCGGACTGACGGTTCCGGCGCCGGTGATGACGCCGATCGCCGGGACGGTTAGGTTCAGGTTGTCAGCGCGAGTTCCCTCGGGGGCGACGCGCGCCGTGGTGCTGAAGTTCTGGATGCTGGTGTCAGGATTCGAGGCCGCTTTCCCTGTGAAGGCCGACAGCGCTCCGAGTTTCGAGCCCAAATCGAATCCCGAGAGTTTTGTATCCGCCAGGCGCACTGGCCCGGTGATGACCAGCTTGTCGATGGGTCCCACGATGCTTAGATCGGTGGATAACGTTCCACCCTTCAATTGCGACCCTGAAGGAAGCACGACACCGAGCGCGGGGAGCATGGCCTGCAACTCCTCCACGGGCATGTTGGGTCCGTTGAGCTTCAGGTTGAGGATCTGAGTTTCGCCTTGCGACCGGAAACTGCCCGTCAAGTGGGCCACGGCCTTGCCGATCTCGACGTCGCCCTGGGTGATATTGCCGGACTGCTTATCGAGATCAACGTCGACCGCATGCTTGATGACGACGGTCTTCGGGGCTGGAGAGCCCTTGGGCGAGAATTGGAGCTTGTTGCCGGTGAATGTCCCGACGGCTTTGGCCACGCTGCCATTCGAGTTCAGCGTGCCATCAAAATTCGCAAGGCCGGCGATGCCGCTGGCGGGATCAATGAAGCCGGAGGCTACGATGTCCATGTTGTCGACCTTGACCTTCGCCTCGAAGGGAGTCTTGGCCGCGTCGGCGGCGTTGATCGGACCGGCTTTTCCGGAGATGTCGGCACTGCCGCCGGCGGGCAGCTTTGCGGTCAGGCGAAACGGGAATTGAGAGGTGGGCGAGAAATTCGTCACCGTGATGTTGACCTGGTCGTAAATGTGAGGCTTGGCAGAGGAGTTCGCTTTCCCGACGATCAGCTTTCCGTCAGTCACGCTGAGCTTGGCGACCGACAGGTTGCCTGGCGCGGACGAGCCAGAGCTTGATGGCGCAGAAGACTTCTCGCCTGCTTTCCCGCCCAGGCTCGAAAAGTTCCATTTTCCATCGGCGGTCTTCAGCAGCGTAATCTGCGGCTGCTCCAGCGTGATGTCGGTTACACGCAGTTCCTTGGACGTAAGCAGCGGCATCAGTTCCACGCCAACCTTCAGGGACTTAGCGATGACGAAGGGAGTAGTGCCGAAGCCCGGGTCCTCCGCGATGGAGATGTTGTCGGCCGAGACGCTGCCGGAGAGGATGGACAGGCTGAGGTTGCCGACCTTCACTTGCCGGCCCAGCGCTTCGCTCGCGGTCGCCTCCAGCTTGGGGCGGAAACTGTTCACGTTGATGAAGAAGGGAAGGGCGATCAGGATCACGATCAGTACAGCAACGACAATACCCACGATCTTGAGAGTGCGTTTCATAATTTCCCTGCCTTCCGAGTGACGGTGGGTGGTGTGGAAAGGACAAGTGGAAGATGCGCGGCCCGGAACTGGGACTTTGTGGCCTAGAAGTCTACCAAAAACCAATCTCCAGTACCTGGAGTCCTGAGGCAAACTGGGGTACGGATCAGAATCCATTTCCTTTTTGCCCAGTGCACTCGCCGGCAACGAAAAGCCTGTTGGAGGTCCCATTCTTGACAGCATTCGCGCTCTGCTGTAGTGTCCGCCAACGTCGGGTTGCGCGCAAAGCTGCGCGCCAAGTCCGCGGTTTCGGGGAGACGGAAGGTATCATGGTCACAATTCGTGACGTTGCCAAGGAAAGCGGATTCTCCTCGACCACCGTGTCCATCGTTCTGAATAACGCACCCTTGGCGCGGTACATTCCTGCCACTACCAAGAAGCGAATCGAGCGGGCCGCCAAGAAACTGGGGTATCGGCCAAATCTTTTTGCGCGCTCCCTGCGCAGCAAGCGCAGCCACACGGTTGGCGTCATGGTGGTGGACATGACGGATCCATTCTGCACGCTGGTGCTGCGCGGGATCGAAAATTCCCTTTATCAGTCTTCGTTCCTGCCGATCCTGACCGACATGCACAATGAGCGGAGCCGGTTCGAGCGCTACCTGGAGATGTTGCTGGACCGACGGGTCGAAGGACTGATCGTGGTTGCCAATTGGCTGTTTCTCGATATCAATCTGCTGGCCGATCTGGAGAAGAGCAGCGTGCCGACGGCCATTATTGGGTGCGAACTGAAGAACGAGCAGATCAGTTCCGTGATCGTCGACAACGAACTCGGAGCGCACCTGGCGGTTGAACACCTCTACTCGCTAGGCCATCGCAAGATCGCATTCATTCGGGGCCCGAAGGGCTTGGTCGATAGCGTTCCACGGTGGAAGGGAGTTCGAAATTTTGCCAAGTCAAGCAACCTTGATCTGGATCAGCGGCTTATTCTTGATCTGCCAGAGTCGCGCGACCCGATTTCCAGTTTTGAAGCCGGATACAAATTGACCGAGGAACTGGTCAAGCAGAAGCGACCATTCACAGCGCTAATGGCTTTTGACGACATGACAGCGTTCGGAGCCATTCGAGCACTGAGCAAAGCAGGCGTTCGCGTGCCCGAACACTGTTCCGTGATCGGTTTCGACGATGTGGCGACCTCGGCTTTCTATACCCCCGCCCTGACGACAATTCGCCAACCTCTGGAGACGATGGGGGCCATGGCCGTCGAAATCGTGGTAGATGGTATCAATGGCGCACTCGAAAAAAGGGAAATCGCGGCTCTCCACCGGAAGGTAGGCCCTGAACTGGTGGTACGGGAATCCACCCATAATCTGGTGTAGATATCCTGCCCAGCGCACAAAAAGCAGCATCGTGCCGCTGGGCACGAGGTTATCTCCTAGATTTCAAGCAAAAGAAAATACCCGGCCTCGGCGAAGGGCCTCAGGACTGCAACTCGATTATTTCGCGGCGACCTGTTCCTTGACTCCGGTTCCCACTGCGGCGAAGCCTCGCTCCAGGTCCGCAATCAGATCGTCCACGTGCTCGATTCCGACCGAGAGGCGTATGAGTTGCTTGGTAACGCCCATCTTTTCGCGCTCCTCGGAGCGGATCATGGCGTGGGATGTGATGACCGGAATGGTGACCAGTGACTCCACTCCACCGAGGCTGGGAGCGAGCGAGAACAACTCCAGGGCTTCTGCAAAGCGGCAAGCGTCTTCTCCGGTTCCGTCGATCTCGAAGCTGAGCACTCCACCGCCGCCACGCATCTGTTCCATCGCGAGTGTGCGCTGCGGATGTCCTTCCAGAAACGGATAATTCACGCTGCGGGACCTGGGATGGGCCTTCAGATATTCTGCTACCTGCAGCGCATTCTCGTTCTGGCGGTGAACTCTCACGGCGAGCGTCTTGATGCCGCGCAGGAGCAGCCATGCAGCGTGGGGGTCCATGTTGCAGCCGAGGGTCGTTCGAGTTGCGTGAATGGTCCGGATCAGATCCTGCCTGCCTGCGATGATTCCGCAGATGATGTCAGCGTGCCCACCAAAATACTTGGTGCCGGAATGCATGACCAGGTCAATCCCATACTCCACCGGGCGGCAGTTAATGGGAGTTGAGAACGTGCTGTCGATCAGCGTGATGAGGTCGTGCTGTTTGGCGATGGTCGACACTCGCTTTAGGTCCACTATTCGTAAGGTCGGGTTGGTCGGCGATTCAAGGTGGATCAGCTTTGTGTTTGGCCGGACGGCAGCTTCATGCTGTTGATAGTCAGTCGTATCGACCAGGGTTACTTCGACTCCGAACTTGCTGAGCCACTGGGTGAGAAACTTCGTCACGCCGCCGTAGATATCGCGCTGGGCGATGATGTGATCGCCGGCTTTCACGAGCGAAAGAATCGTGGTGGTGATCGCTGACATGCCGGACGCGAAAAGAAGAGCTGCGTCGGCGCCTTCGAGTTCCGCAATGGCTTTTTCCGCCACCGTGTGGGTCGGGTTGCCGTAACGCGTGTAGAAGCGATCCGTCGACGTAGCCCGAAGTTGCTCCTCCATGTCGGTGACTTCGAAGGTGGAGGTCTGGTAGATCGGCGTAGCGAGCGGACCGTTCTTCTTGCGCAGATCGATCCCGCCGCGAACTGCTTCGGTTTCCGCGCGACGTTTATGCTTCTTCATGTTCTGCCTCCTGCCGCTCTTTCTAGCCCTTGACAGTTGCGGGGTCCAACGCTGGAACCAGTGAAAACCATTGCTCAGATCGCGCATGTCTGCCGCTGGTCAGTTCGTCAAAAGCTTTTTGAAGCTTCCGTGTTACCGGGCCGGTCTTACCACTGCCAATGGTACGGAAGTCAATCTCGCGCAGCCCGATGACCTCGGCAGCCGTTCCGCAGACAAAAACTTCGTCGGCAATGTAAAGCTGGTCTCGAGAAATCGGTTCCTCGACAACGGTGTATCCCATGTCTCCGGCAATGGTGATCAGGCTGTCGCGCGTGATGCCTTCGAGGATGGAGCCGCGGGGCACGGTGTAAATCGTATTGTTGCGCACGACGAAGATGTTTTCGCCGGTGCACTCCGCCACGTAACCGCTGGGATCGAGCATGATGGCCTCATCAAAGCCCAAGCGCTGCGATTCGGTCTTGGCCAGGATCGAGCCAACATAGTTGCCCGACACCTTCGCCTTGGTCATCATGATGTTCGGATGCAGGCGGGTGAACGAAGAGATGTTGGCGCGAATGCCGCGTTCCTTGGCCTGCTCGCCGAGAAATGCTTTCCATTCCCAGACCGCAATCAATAACCGCGGCTTGCCGGCATCGACCACCATGCTCATGGCGCCGTCCAGATAAATCAGCGGCCGGATGTAGCAGGACGAAAATCCGTTGGCCGCGATCAGTTGGTGGATCGCGCTCGAGATCTGACCTTTGGAATAGGGCAAGTCGCGAAAGCCGACGACCAGAGCCGAATCCAGCAGGCGGTCTACATGTTCTTCCAGCCGGAATACCGCAGGGCCGCGGTCGGTCGCGTAGCACCGAATGCCCTCGAATACGCTGTACCCGTAATGCAGCCCGGCATTGACGAAGGGCACAACGCCCTCAGACGACGGCCGAAGTTCGCCGTCGATCCAGATGTACTGCGGGGTCCCTGACATAGCTCTCCTGCAAGGCGATAGAAGTGGTGGCACAGAGATGCCTTCACCAGATTAAGCTGCGCCCTGCAGGGGGAGCAAGAAAAACCCATGCAAAGCCGTCCCAAGCCCTTTCTCCATGGGTTGCTATAATCCCTCGCCTATGGAAAGCGGACTCCGAAATCGTGTGGCCATCGTGGCGGCTTCCAGTCAGGGAATTGGGCGCGCAACGGCTGAGGCATTTGCGGCGGAAGGATGCCGGGTCGCGATGTGCGCGCGCAGCACGGCACCTCTCGAAGCCGCGGCCGAGCATATCCGGCAACAGTACAACGTGGACGTGTTAAGTCAGACGGTAGACGTCACCAATGCCGATGCCGTGCATGGATTCGTGGAGGCAGTGGCGTCTAGATTTGGAGGAGTCGATATCTGCGTCACGAACTCGGGTGGGCCGCCCGCCAGGGGATTTCTCGCGGCGTCGCTGGAGGAGTGGCGCAAGGCGATTGACTCAAACTTCCTCAGCACGGTGTATTTTGCGCGGGAAGTGATCCCGCACATGCGGAAAAAGCGCTGGGGCCGGATCATTACCATCACGTCCATTACGACCAAGCAGCCCGTGTCGGACCTGGTGCTATCGAATGCCGTCCGCGCGGGTGTGGTGGGACTGGTCAAAAGCCTGGCTAACGAATTCGGGAAGGATGGAATTCTGGTCAACAATGTCGGGCCGGGATTCACAGCCACGGATCGTTTGAAGGAATTAGCGAAGGCCCGGTCGACAGCCTCGGGAAGGTCGCAGCAGGAAATCTTCGACGAATGGGCGGTGGACGCTGCCCAGAAGCGTATCGGCGAACCCCGCGAGGTAGCGGACACGATTGTATGGCTGGCTTCCGAGCGCGCCTCGTTCATCACCGGGCAGACAATTCTTGTGGACGGGGGAGCTTACAAAGGGCTGTGACCCGAGGTTGGGCAGAGCCTGTAGAAACTATTCTGGTTCCACACGCGAACGAATATTGCGAACAGTGCCCCGGTTTTAGTAACCTGTCGCACAACTCCCAAGCCAGTTTGTGTTTGACCCCGGATCACATCTCTCCGGAACCATGGGGCGGGAAAGCTGTTGGTGCGGGCTTCGCTGAAATTCAAGCTCCCCGCGGTGATCGGCCAGCGAGTGAGGGCGCTGGAGCAAGTTGTAGTCGCCTTTATCCATAGAGTTTTCAGCGGGAAGCCGGTTCAATCATCGAGCCCATGGGGGAGGGGTGTATGTCTAAGTTTCTACGCAGCATACTGTGGTCAGTAGTCCTCGGAATTTTCACGCTCGGTCAGGTATTTGCCCAGGGTGGCGCCACGGGCGCGATCAGTGGGACGGTCCAAGACGCGAGTGGGGCAGTTGTCGCGAACGCTGATGTCCGCATCACCAATCAAGACACCGGAACCGTTACGCGTGTTACCAGGACTGACGCGACCGGGTCCTTTAACGCGACGCTGCTCCCGGTTGGGACTTACACGGTGAACATCACGAGCGGAGGGTTCCGGGAAGCGAAAATTCCGGACATTGTCGTGCGCGTTACGGAAACGACCCGCATGACCGCGAAGTTGGTTCCGCTCCAGGTGCTGGAAAAGATTGAAGTCCAGGCGCTGGTCCAGACGGTCGAGACGACCACCGCCACGACAGGGCAGGCCATCGAGGCGAAGACCATTCGCGATCTGCCACTGGCGACGCAGAACTTCCAGCAACTGCTGACGCTTTCGTCGGGAGCTCAGAGCGACCTGAATGCATCCGCCCAGTTGGGCCGCGGCAACGTCCGCGTGATCGTCAACGGGCAGCGCGAGGATAACAACAACTACCTGATCGAGGGCATCAGTGCGACTGATTACAACGTCGCACAGGCGACCAACATCCCGCTGCCGAATCCGGATGTTATTCAGGAATTCAAGGTGCAGACGTCCCTATACGACGCCTCCCAGGGACGGAATGGAGGCGGGAATGTCAACGCGATCTGAAGACCGGTACCAAGGAATTTCCACGGAGATTTGTACGAATTCTTCCGGAACGACAAGTTAAATGCGAACGAGTATTTCCTGAACGGCGCGGCCAAAAGCGGCCTCCGGTGAAGCAGAACATTTTCGGCGGGAAGCTTCGGTGGACCGATCGGTAAAGACGCACAGGCCGGATTTCTTCTTCGTGAACTATCAGGGAACTCGTCAGCGCAGCGGGTCTTTCGCCGGGGACCTGATCAGTTCGACAGTTCCGGTAACTTCCCGTTTTATGCGTGACGATCCGACCATGGATGCACGACTCAGGCGGACTTTGGAGTACCCAGCATCGATCCAGTGATTCACAACCTGTTCTTTTGCAGAGCGATCAATTCGGGCACTCGGCGGCGGATTTCTGTTCCCGATCCATGCGCGGCGAAACCCAGGAGCACCGTGCTGCATTCGTCGTCAGCAAGCCTGGTAAGTACACGGAAGATCAGTTTACAGCGAACTGGGACCGCGAGTTTCGGGGAGGCAATGACAAGCTCTCCGCTCGCTTCTTCTTCTCAAATGGCGAGCAGTTACTGCCCTTCGGCGCTGGAGGACTGCAGGCCTCATTGGGTGGCACTCTAGCCAGCAGCATCGGCGCAGGCGACCTAAACTTTCCCTACGACATCCCATTGAACGATCGTTTCTTCAGCATCAACCAGACGCATTTGTTTTCGCCCGCCGTCGTCAACGATTTTCGTTTCGGCTTTGTGCGTATCAACAACAGTCTGATCAATGCACCTCCAATCACCGCCGACGATCTGGGAATCGATCGACCTACTAGCAACGTCACCAAATCGATCTACAAGTTTTCGCTGTCGAGCTTCCAGATGGGTCCCACGCCGCCCGCAGACCAGTTTCAGATCCAGAACAACTACAATTTCGTGGACACTCTAAGCTGGGTCAAGGGCGCACACAGCATTCGATTGGGTGGCGATTACACGCGCGTTAATCTGGACAAAAAGTTCCCCCAGAGTCTTTAATGGCCAACTCTTCTTCGGAACCACTGCCGATGGAGAGACTGATTTCCAGCACTTCCTCGAAGGTTCGGCCACTGGGAGTTTTGGAGGCGGCGGGGTCTTCAATCACAAGTACCGCAACAACAATTATGGTTTCTTTGTGCAGGACGACTGGAAGGCCCGCCCCGATCTTACGTTGAATCTGGGTCTTCGCACCGAGATTATGGGAGCTTTCTACGACAACGCCTGCCACATCGGGAACTTCGATCCTCAACTCGGCAACAGCGGTCAGTATCCTTTTGTTTATGGAAAATGCGCGAGCAAGTTGAACGTGACAGGGCTCACTGGGTCGGGCAACAACACTACCTACAAGAACAATTATGCAACGGGTTGGGGACCGCGCGTCGGCTTTGCATGGGATGTTCTCGGACGCCACCACACGACGCTACGCGGTGGCTACGGCATCTACTACGTGCGTGAAGACGTGGGGACGGTCGACCAACTGTCATTTCAGGCTCCCTTCCTTCCGATCGCGGGGTTGCCCAACAACGCCGGATGTCTCGGTACTTTTTTCGCGCCGGCAGGCCCCAATACACCTCCGCAGTGCCTGACGAATGGGGCCAACCTCAACGCTCTTCCTGCTGGGAACATGCTTGATCCCGGATTCGTTCCGTGTCTTGGGGCGCTGTTGGAGGTTCCCGGGAATGACACCAGTCAGTTTCCGGATTACGGCTGTGCCAATGGAAGCGCGGGACTGGTTCCATCCAACCTCCTGTTCGTGCTCACTGTGCCACGCCGTTTTGTCACGCCGAGCACGCAGCAGTGGAACCTTACGTGCAGCGCGATCTGGGTAAGCAATGGGTGCTGGAGATCGGGTACGTTGGCACGCACAGCCTGCACTTGCGCGAAACCAGTACGAACATTCAGGCCAAGCTGGCCACAGTCGACAACCCTGTTGTCGTGACGGCACAGGATGGAACACCGTTCCAGATTACTAACAACACCGCGAGCAACGGTCCTGCCCGGTCCAACCTTTCCGGGGTGAATGGTTACGGCGGCTTCCAGATCTTCGCCAATGATGCCTATTCGCACTATCACTCCCTGCAAACGACGCTATCTCGTCGATGGGGCGCAGGATATTTTCAAGCTGCTTACACGTTGTCGAAGTCGCTGGACGCAACCTCTACCGGCAACACGGCTTTGAACACCGCGTTCAACGACGAGAGCAATATCCGCAATTCGTACGGACTGTCAGATTTTGATCGCAAGCATCGTCTGAGCGTTAGTTACAACTATGACCTTCCGATCTTCAAGAATGCCAAGGGCGCAAAGGGCATGCTCCTGAGCAAGTGGACGATCAGCGGTGTGACAATCTTCCAATCGGGTACGCCGTTCTCGGTTCTGGATTCGGCTGCCGGCTCTGCATACCTGGCTACGTTCCTATCCTTTGCTGCGTTGGGTGCTGATTTGGTGCCGGGTCGCACGATTGCAACCGGTCTGACTCACGGCGACGTCCATCAACGGCTCAACGCCTATGTCGATATAAACAACTTCCAGGCCGCGCCTCCGGCCGATCAGGCTGGATGTGACGCCGATCCGACGGGTGCGGCCTGCACTACGCGCTTTGGTACGCTTCATCGGAATATCTATCGAGGACCATTCCAGCAGAACTGGGATTTCTCCCTGATCAAACACTTCCGGTTCGGGGAGAGGCAGGATCTTCGTTTCACAGCGGACTTCTTCAACCTGTGGAACCATGCGAACTTTGCGAGCCCCACATCAGCGGATGTTGAAAACCCAGGTGCATTCGGCAAAATCAACTCCACCGTAGGCACGCCGCGGCTGATCCAGCTCTCGCTGCGGTATGCTTTCTGATATGAGCGAGAAAGCGGCCGCGCCTCGGATTCCGCTTCTGGAGCGCGACCAGGTTTCCCCGGAAATTGCGAATGTCTATGACGCCCTGCTGAAACAGCGGGGCGTCGTTCCCAACATGTTCAAGACGCTCGCGCACGCTCCTGCCTTGGCGCAGGGTGTGGCGGGCTTTTTGAAGTCGCTCCTGAGCGATGGCGCCTTGGCTGGCCGGTATAAGGAACTGGTCGCGACGCGGCTGTCAGCGCTTTTGCAATCGGGCTATGCTGTCGCCGGCCACGCGTTGTCGGCGCGTCAGAAGGGAGCCAGCGAAGCGCAGATCGCCGCTGCCCAGGGAGATTTCGAAACCGGGCCATTCACCGAGACGGAGAAGCTGGGCTTTCGATGTGCTGACCGCCTTCATCAGTCGGCGCAGAATGTGGATGACGCCTTTTTCGCTCAGCTCAAGTCCGCCTATACTGATCCGCAGATCGTAGAGCTGGTTGCGACGGCAGCGGCTTTCGAGTTGTTCCCGCGCCTGGTCGACGGTCTGCGGATTCCGACCACTCCGATTCCCGAGTCGGTCGCCGGAAAGAAGGACTGATGCGCTCGCTTGCTGCAAGACTCTCCGTGATGAGCGGCGAAGGTGCCCTCTCGGTGTTCGCCCGCGCCAAGGAACTCGAGCGCCAGGGTCGCTCCATTATTCACCTCGAACTGGGGGAACCAGATTTTCATCCGGCTGCGCCAGTGTTGGACGCGCTTGAGAAAGCATTGCGCGCCGGCAAAGATCGCTACTGCACGGTGGCTGGAATTCTTGCGCTGCGCGAAGAGCTTGCCGCCTACTTGTTGCGTACGCGACGGATCCGGGTCGATCCCAGGAACATCGTGATGGCTCCCGGCTGCAAGCTCTCGTTATTCCTTACCTTGATGGCCATCGTGAATCCAGGCGACGAAGTTCTCTATCCGGATCCTGGGTTTCCCGGCTACTCCTCGATCACGGCGGGCTTCGGTGGCGTGCCGGTGCCTTACGAGCTTGCCGAACGAAATGGATTCCAACCTGATCCGTCCGAGATTGCGGAAAAGATTACGGGGCGCACGAAAGCGATCCTGACCTGCTCTCCCAATAATCCGACCGGGACCGTGTACAGCGATGCCGTCCAGCGCCGGATTGCCGAACTGGCCGTGGAGCACGATCTGTACGTGCTCTCGGACGAGATTTACGCGCGCATCATTTACTCGGATGCGTACATTTCGATGTTCAGCTATCCGGGCATGGCGGAGCGGACGGTGATCATCGACGGGTTTTCGAAGAGCTTCGCCATGACGGGGTGGAGGCTTGGCTATGCGGTCGCGCCGCCCGAGATCGCAGAGCAACTCGACCTGCTCGCCATCAATAGTTACACCTGCACCGCCGAATTCACCCAGTACGCTGCGATTGAAGCGCTGAAGGACAGCTCCGGCGCTACTGCAAAGATGGTGACGGAATTCGCCGGCCGACGCGAACAGTTTGCGCGCGAATTGAACCAGGTCCCCGGCTTCCGGTGCCCGGCTCCCGACGGGGCGTTTTATGCCTGGGTTAATATCTCCGGGACCGGCATCAGCGCCGAAGAACTTTGCCGCATCATGCTGGAGGAAGCGGGCGTTGCCGCGATTCCGGGCGCCGCGTTTGGCGATTCGGGAAGAGAGTTCGTGCGCTTCTCGTTCGCGTCGTCAAATGCTACGTTGCACGAAGCTGTCGAACGAGTAAAAAAAGTTTCGGCTGCCTGGCAGGGAGCGCCGGCAAGCAGGTAGCGCGCTCTGACGCTGCTAGTATTTACGGTCAAAGTGTTTTGCCGACTAGATTTTTCTCCGCGACCTTCGCATCGACTTTGCGACCTTTTGCGGTTAAGAGCTTTTAGCGATCCACGGAGCCTCAGCAATGAAACTTCGCCCGGCGGCCTACCTGGCATCTGCAATCATCCTGATTGCCACGTGCGCCTTCGCCCAGTCCCGTCCACTTGCTACCCCTGAGCAGGTCCAGGAAGTCTACACTCGTCTTCTGCCGCAGATTGAGAAGATTCCAATCTTCGATCATCACGCGCATCCCGGCTTTCCTGACGATCCCGATGTGGATGCCATGGCATCGCCACCGGGAAGCGCACCTCTTCGGGAACGAGACTCGAATCCAGAGCTGGTTGCGGCCGCCAAGGCCCTTTTCGACTATCCGTTTGAAGACCTCTCCGCCGAACATGCGAAGTGGCTTGTCAACAAGAAGGCTGAACTCAAGAAGCAGCAGGGTACGGCCTACTTCTCCAACCTTCTGGACAAGCTCAATATCGAGCAGGGCGTCGCCAACCGCGCCATGATGGCCGACTACCTCGATCCCAAGCGCTTCGTCTGGGTGTTCTTCGCGGACGCGTTCATGTGGCCTTTCGATAATCAGAAGGAGCGCGCCCGCAACCCGGACCAGGCCGTTTACATCCCCCTGCAGGAAAAGATGCTCCATCGCTGGATGGAGCAGGAGCATATCAAGCAGGCACCCTCCGGCTTCGACGATTATCTGAAGTTCATCAGCCAGACGCTTGAGGACAATCAGAAAAAAGGCGGCATTGCGATGAAGTTTGAAGTCGCCTACTTCCGTTCTCTCCGGTTCGAAGATCCAAGCCGCGAGCAGGCTGAGGCCATTTATAAAAAGTATGTTGCCGGTGGAGTTCCGTCTGAGACCGACTATCGCACGTTTCAGGACTACATTTTTCGCTACCTGATCCGCGAAGGCGGCCGCCTGCATCTGCCGGTTCATATTCATACGGCGGTGGGCGTCGGAGATTACTTCAACATCTCCGAGAGCAACGTGATGAACCTGGAAAACATCCTTCGCGATCCCCGCTATGCAGGCACGGTGTTCGTTCTCATCCACGGAGGGTACCCGCTGGAGCGTGAAGCGATCTGGCTGGCGTCGGTGAAGAACGTCTATATGGATTCTTCGCTCATGGAGGTTGTGATGTACCCCGCAGCCTTCAAAGATTCGCTGCGCCAGTGGCTCGAAACCTTTCCCGACAAAATCACGTTCGGCACCGATTCATTCCCGTACAATGACGCTCTGGGCGCGGAAGAGAGCTACTGGCTAGGCGTGCAGACTGGGCGCACCGGCTTGGCCGCCGCTTTAGCCGAGATGGTTGCGACACACGAGATTAGCGAAGCCAAGGCCCTCGAAATGGCGCATGCCTACCTGCACGACACTGCCGTCGGCCTATACCCGGGAAAGGTTCACTGATGCCTAAGACGAAGAAGAAAGCCACCCCAAAAAGAGCGGCCGCCAAGAAGGTTCTGAAAATGGCAAAGGCGTCCGCCGCTGAATCCGGCCCCGCCAAGATATCCGCGAAAACGGGGCAACTGAAATACATCCCCTGGAACAGCGTGGAACTCGAGAATCTCAATCCTCTGCTGCAGCGGCAGCTTGTGGTGGGCGAAGACATCATGGTTGCGCGGGTGCTGATGAAGAAGGGATGCATTATCCCGCTGCATAGCCATTACAACGAACAGGTGACTTACATTCTGGAAGGCGCGCTCAAGTTCTGGATCGACGGCAAAGAGATTGTGGTGAATGCCGGAGAGGTCCTGACCATCCCGCGCAACATGCCGCACAAGGCCGAGGCGCTTGTGGATACGGTGGATCTTGACGTTTTTAATCCTCCGCGCGCCGATTGGATCAACAAAGCGGACGAGTATCTTCGCACAGAGAAAGAAGAACACCGCGACCGGCTTTGGAAACAAGGCTGACTTCGCTATCCTGATGATTGTGGAGCAGCGGGCAGGCAGCCCGCCGACCGCAACCCACATGAGTTCAACACTTTCCGACACTAAGAGTGCAGCGGCGGTCTCCCGTCTGCGCTGCATCAGCTGCGGTGCCATCGCGGAACGCGCCGAGCAGGATTTTCGCTGCCCGAAATGCGGCGACCTCTTTGAAGTTTTCTATCCCGGCTGGCAGACAGAGCAAGGCTTGAGGGCTGGGGGCTACTCGGCAGATGCCCTGAGGCAGCTCTGGCGGGACCGGAAGACTTCGCTCGCCGGAGCAGACACCAGCGGCGTATGGAGATTTCGTGAACTTCTCCCTGCCCTGAAATCTGGGCACGAACCGATCACTCTTCGCGAAGGAAATACCCCGCTTTACGATTTGCCGCGCTGCGCTGTTTCTGCTGGCGTGGACGCTTTGCAGGCGAAACATCAGGGAATGAATCCGACCGCTTCCTTCAAAGATACGGGCATGACGGCCGCAGCATCGTTTGCCCGCCAGGAAGGATTCCAGTGGGTGGCATGCGCTTCGACGGGCAACACGTCCGCGTCGATGGCGGCTTATGCCGCCCGCGGCGGCATGCGCAGCCTGGTGCTTATTCCGGAAGGCAAAATTTCATGGGGCAAGCTTTCGCAATCGTTGGACTACGGTGCGCTCACTTGCCAACTGCGGACGGACTTCGACGGGTGCGTCAAAGTCCTGAACGAACTGGTAAAACGCAAACCGATCTATCTGCTGAATTCCGTCAATCCCTATCGCATCGAGGGCCAGAAAACCGCCGCCATAGAATTGATGGAGCAATTGAACTGGCAGCCGCCCGACCACATCATTGTTCCAGGCGGGAACCTGGGAAACTCTTCCGCCATCGGCAAGGCCTTGGTTGAGATGAGAGAACTGGATCTGATTGATCGCTTGCCGAAGCTCTCGGTCATTCAGGCCGAAGGCGCGAATCCGTTCTTTCGCAGCGTACATGAGCACGCTGGCACGAAACTCGTGCCGATGGAGGCTGAGACGCTCGCCACTGCGATCCGCATCGGCAACCCGGCTTCGTGGAAAAAGGCTTGGCGAGTCATCCAGGCGACGGGCGGGGCGGTTGAGCAGGTCAGCGAAGTGGAGATGGCACTGGCCAAAGCGGAAATAGGCTCGGATGGAGTCGGCTGTGAGCCGGCCTCGGCGGTCACGCTCGCCGGCTTGAAGAAGCTGGTGCGGCGAGGATTTGTGAAGCAAGGTGAAAGTGTCGTTCTGATCCTTACCGGGCACGTCCTGAAGGACCCGGAGTTCACCCTGAAATTTCACCGCGGAGATCTGTTCGCGGGCACGCCTGAGGAAAAAGAAGCACAGTCCCTTGCTTCCCACCAACGCGCGCCGCTGGTGCTCGAGGCGAACGTCGACGCGGTCTTGAAGACGCTCTCCGAATGGGAAGGCAAAGAGAAGACCCGATGAGTCAAGGCGTGTCCGTCGGAACGGCTCAATAGCAATGTCGGCCAGCAAGAAACCGCACACCGCGAAATCGTTCAGCATCCGGTTGCCGGCGACTTCCGCAAACCTCGGTCCAGCCTTTGACGCTGCGGCGTTGGCCTTTGAGCTTTATCTGCAACTCGAGGCCCGTGTTGCGGATGACTACGCCATCGAAGCCACCGGCCGCGATGCCGAAATATGCGGGCGGTTGGAAAACCATCTGATCCTCACAACCTACCAGGAAATTCTCGAATCTGCCGGCCGAGCATCAGTTCCACTAGCGCTGAAGATCGCTAATAACATCCCGATCGGAAAAGGGTGCGGATCTTCGGCGGCGGCGCGCCTCGCGGGTATTGCGCTCGCCGATCACTATGGGAATCTTCGTTGGACTGATGCCCAAATTGTGGGAGAAGCGTCTCGCCGCGAACATCATCCCGACAACGCTTCCGCCTGCTGGATGGGTGGCCTGACCGTGGCTCGCATGGCAGGAGAGGCCGAGGCGCAAGTCGCGCGTATTCGGCCGAAAGGGAAGTGGCCTCTCTTGCTCGCCGTTCCGCCGGAAGCGCTCTCCACCGAAAAGGCTCGAGGAGTGCTGCCGTCGCAATACCCTCGCGCGGATGTGGTCACAAACATTCAGAACTCGATGTTGCTGCTGGCGGCGTTCACGCAGGGCAAGCCCGAGTTGTTGGTTACGGCCCTTGAGGACCGAATCCACCAGCCTTATCGCGCCGCGCTTTGTCCGCTGCTGCCAACGATGCAGGTGTTCGATCACGACAAAAGCGTACTCGGGACGGCGCTGAGTGGCGCTGGGCCCTCGGTGCTGATTTTTCTGGATCCCCGCAGCCGAACTTCTGCCAAAAAAATCGCCGCCAAAGTGGCGGCGTATCTCAAAGAAAAACAGTTGGAAGCAGAACTTTTTCTAACCGCCATCGCCGATAAAGGCGCATCCGCGAGCCGCAAAGCATAAAGACCCAGGCTGAGCGGCCGACAAACGTCCACTCGAACGCACGTACTCCGATAATCCGCGCGCCTAGTTCGGTTGCCCGCTCTCAAGCACGTTGAACACGCTCCAGCAGTGTGCTTCAAAGCTCACCTGCGGTTCGCGAGCAGCCCGTGCCGGATACGATTCAACGGCCAAAAAGTAACTCAAAATTTCGTGCTCGACTTCGCGCCGGCGAGCTTCTTCGACCAGTTCCAAACTCGTTTTCGCTTTCATAAACTTCATCCCAACCTTTCGCTAAGGAGCATCGACACGAGCCGCGCGCCTCTGCATTCGGATTTCTCGGGAAAGCAGCCAAAGACCTGTCAGGCAACTTTGCCTTCGATTGGGGGGAAGTTGCAGATTAGTTGCCGAGCCAGTGGTCGTAAATAGCACCGGCGTGCTACTTGTTCTTCGGAAAGCCAAAGAGTACAGCGCGAAGAACGCTGGGGTAGACTACTTACTCATCGGCGGCACCATGCCGTTATGCCGCAGGTACACCACCATCTGCCCGTAGTGATCAAAAATATGTGCCACGGTCAGCGTTGAGACGCCCAGCCGCGTGATTGTGTTTTGTCCCCAAGGGCTCTTCAGAGACTCGGTCGCATTCTGTTCGTTCATGCTGGCGATGGCCTTGTGCATGTACGCGAACGAACCTTTCAGGAACTCGACTATCTCAGCCTTGGTCTTGACGGAAGCGGGTCCTTCCTCTCCCCCGAAATCGACCGGAGGCTTTTCCTGCAGGATTGCTCCTCCGAACTCATAGTTGGAGGCAGCCACGTGCTTAATCTGCCCCGCAAAGGTGCGAACGCCCTTGAACTCGCCATCTGTGGGGGCATAGCCATACTTGTCCTCCGGCATCGCCTCAACGATTGACATAAATTCTTTTTCGGCGTTGGTGAGGGAGCGATCCATGACCTGGGTGAGCGTGCGGGGAGGTTCGGGCTTGGGCATTTGTTGCGCGACGGCCGCGCTGCAACAGGCAATCAGTAGAATTCCGGCACGAATCAATATTGCTTTCATATTGTCCCCCTCTTCACTCACGGTACTGCTCAATCTCGTACGATCGACGGCGCCATTGCCAGATGGTGGGAGCTCAACCGATGCTTTCGAATGGTGGCCAATCCCGCAATCAGAGCCAACGCCGAACACAGCAACGCATTGGGGAGTCCCACGCGCGATGCCAACGCTCCCCACAGTGTACTGCCAATCGCCATCCCACCCTGTAATACGAGCAAGTACATCGACAGGGCACGTGCTCGAACCCACGACGGACACATGGTCTGGGCCGCGGTGTTCAGGCATGCGAGGATTCCGATCCACGCTGCTCCCGCAGTTGCCAGAGCCGCGCACAGCCCGCCGAAGGAAGAAATGCGTCCCGCTGCGAACGTCATGGCAGCAAAGACAACGATCGCTGTGGCCACCAAACCGTCAACCGAAAGCTGCCTCCGCAGTCGAGGCAAGATGGTCGCACCGGCGAGAGCTCCAAGGCCAAAGCAGCCCAGCAGCACTCCATATCCGGTCGCGCCAAATGGACGCGCCAGAATCGGCAGAAGGGCCAGCAGGGCAATCGCTCCAACGCTGAAAGCCCCGGTGCGGATCAGCACGGACCTCACCAACGGCGATTGCCTCACGTAGCGGATCCCCCCGCGCACAGCGTCCCACAGGGCTCCGGTCTCGACGCGCTCCGGCGCCGGGCGTTTCCAATGATACAAAACGAGAATCACGCCGAAAAACGATACGGCGTTCAACAAGAAGGCCGTACCGGAGTCTGCTCGGGCGATGACCATGCCCCCGAGAGCTGGACCGATCGCGCGCGCGACATTGAATCCTGCCGAGTTGAGAGCAACGGCGGCGGCGTGCTGTTCGTGCGGAACGAGTTCCGGCGTGATCGCCTGCCAGGCCGGATCGTTCATCACCGCGCCGAGTCCGAGCATGAATGTCAAGGCAAGCAAGATCCAGGGCGTCACCAGGTGCAACAAGGTCAGAACGCCGAGCGTGCCTGCGGCCAGCACCATCCATCCCTGCGTCAACAGCAGGAAGCGACGCCTGTCGACCAGGTCAGCCAAAGCGCCTGCAGGCAGGATGACAAGGAAGACCGGCAAAGCCACGGCCGCCTGCACCAGTCCCACCATCAGCGGTGACGAGGTAAGCATGGTCATCATCCAGCCCGCACCCACCGCCTGCATCCACGTGCCGATGTAAGAGATGATGGCGGCAATCCACATGGAACGGAAAATCGGCTCGCGTAAAGGCGCCCATGCGGAACTGCTGTGGTCCGCAGGGATAGAGGGCGGCAGCGGTGCAGGCGTCTTGACCATTTCGGCCATCTAGACAGAGCCCCCGAGAGCGACGGAGGCGCGTCGGAAAGGCCATTCACCACCTCGCCAGGCGCGCACCATGTAAATGAGGATGCCGAGAATCAGAATCACCAGCGCGTATCGGATCTCTTTCAGTGCGTTTACACGCACAAACAAAATATAGCCGAATCCGAGGGACGCGATCAGCGCGGGAAGGGGATAGAACCACATGCGAAATGGCCGTGCCATATCCGGACGACGAACGCGCAGAACGATCAGCCCGATGGCTTGTACGAGGAACTGCAACATAATGCGGATCACCACCAGGGCAGCGATTACGTCGGCGAGACGGAAAAAGCAGAAAATCGCTGCCACCGCTCCCAAGCTCAGCAGCGACACGTAGGGAAACCTGTGCTCGGGATGCAGCTTTGCGAAAATCCGAAAGTAGTTTCCATCGAGAGCAGCCGCGTAGGGAACCCGGGAGTAGCCCAACATTAAGGAAAAAACCGAAGTGAACGCTGTCCACATCACCAGACCGGTCACGATGCTGGCGGCCCACGAGCCATAGATCCTCTGCATAAACAGGGACACGATGTGCAGGCGGTCATTGGCACCGCCGACGGTCATCATCTCGCGCCAGGGCACGACGGCCAAGATGCTCAAATTCATCACGATATATAGACAGGCAACGAGCGAAATTGATAGCAGCAGGGCTCGGGGAATGTTCCGGGCGGGGTCTTTGACCTCATCGCCCAGAAAACACACATTGTAGTAGCCCCAGTAATCGTAAGTTGCAATCAGCATAGCGCTCCCCAAGCCATTGAAAAAGCTCCGCGAAAAAGTAAAGGCACCGGGGGGAAAGTCGAAGGCTTGAGCCGCGTTGAAATGGGTCAGGCCGGCCACGATGATCCACCCGATCGTGCCCATGACGACCACCCACATGATTGTCGAGAGCCGGCCGATCGCGGTGATCCGTCGGTACAACAAGAAAACCGCGAGCAGGCATGACGCCACAGCCACAGCGGTTCCGGGATTAACGAGCCAGCTGATCTCGAGGTTTCCAACTAACGGGATGTGGGCATTTGCGGTGTGGGACAAATAGGCGTGTCCCAGTTTCGGCCAGAAATATCCGGCATAATCCGCCACGCCAATGCAGCCGGACGCGATCGACAATGGCGCACTGAAGGAAAGTTGCCAAATGAACAGAAAGGAAATCAGTTTGCCAAGACTGTTGGGGCCGTAAATCTCCTTCAGGTAGCGATACGAACCGCCCGAGCCGGGCATGGCTGCCCCCAACTCGGCCCATACCAGTCCGTCACACAGGGCGAATCCAGCGCCCAGGATCCATCCCAGCATTGCTTGGGGGCCGCCCATGGCGCTAATAATCAGCGGCACCGTGATGAACGGGCCTACGCCGATCATGTCGAGCATGTTGAGAGAGGTGGCTGAGGCGAGTCCCATGCCACGAATCAGCTGGGGAGATTCCGCAGTTGGCGGCCGCGCGTCGATGCTGGGTTTCGGTGTCGACATTTCTTGATCGTGATCCGCAGTCGTTATCCCGGCAAAGGACCGCCACCTTTGGAACTCGAATAACTCTCTTGTTAGAGAGATTTTCCCGGAAATGTTTTTGCTATTCCGTTATTTTCCGGCGCCCGTCTCGTGTCCGGCAGATAGAAGGTTGACGTAGAGGCGCAACGCCCCAGGAACCCCCGCCGGTAGCTGTCGAAAGAACGCGTACCCTGTGTAGATATACGTTCCCTTGCCATACGGGGCCACGAGCAGACCGCCCTGCAGATCGTCTTCTCCGGGATCGTGCGACGCGAGCAGCGGCGTGAACTTGGCGTCCCAGGTATCCATGAAGTAGAGTCCGCGCTCCTGCACCCAATCGTCGAAATCGTGTGCGGAGATCTGGTTCGGGAAATGAAAGATCTGGTTTTCCGGCTGCAGGATCTTCACGGGAGCCTCTTCCACTGAAACACGTCCCCGGCTGAGAGTCGCTCGATAGGGAGTGAAGGACCCTCCATTAAAGTTTCCCGTATCGGTTTCGTACTGCACCAGCAGGGTGCCGCCGGCGGAGACAAAATCGAGCAACCTTTTGTTGTTGGCGATGACTTCTTTTTGCGTGTCGTACGCTCGAATGCCGAGAACGATCGTTCCAAAGCGGCTCAGGTCCTCAGTACCAATTTTGTCGCCTGGGATAAGAGTTACATCGAGCCCTGCCTGTCGAAGGACCTCGGGGATGTCATCGCCCGCCCCCATGATGTAACCGATCTTCAACCCTGAGGGGACTTTCAAATCGACGACGCTCACCCTTTGCACCGCGGGCTGATAATAGTAGAAGGTGTCCAGATCGTCGCGCGTGACGATGGAATAGCCCTCGGCGTATTTCTTTCCTTGATATTCCAGCGAGGCTTTTATCAAGAAGCGTCCCTCGTGGACTGCCGCAGGGACCACTTGAAACTCGCAGATCTTCACCTCGCCGAATTTTGTGAATGCGACTCGTTGCGATGCCGGTTCTACTTCCCAGCCGGTGGGAGCCGCAAGTCGAACCGTCGCGCTCGAGTCTCCCGCAAGACTGCTCCGCACTTCCAGCTTCACTCTGCGTGTTTCATGCTGTCCAACCGGAACGACCTGCGATATCGGATCAATCGCCAGCGAGAAGGGCGGTCCCACGGCGAGCGCCCGGCGCTGTTCGCGTCCGGCGGTATCCTTGTAGGCGACTGTGCCAACAGCGCGTATGGCGTTCTCGAGTCCTTCGACGGAATAGCTGACGTGTGCCTGAACAGGCGCAGGGGGAAAGGCGAGAGTGGCGTATCGCGGGTCGTCAATCGTGTTGAGGCCTTCGGTCTCGGGATCCTTGCGGTGCCAATAGGGCCGTGTATAGGCAGCATTCCCGGGAACCGTTACGCGAAACCGCGCCGCCCCGTCCTTGCCAGGAGCTATGGTTTGCAGTTTTTGGGACGTCGCCGCCGACTGCCAACCGGGCGGCAGGTCGAGTGAGATGTCGCGGATCGTGAGGGTCTGAGCGCTGGAATTTCGCGCTCGCACGGTGATGCCAAAGGCCTGACCGGGCACTGCCATGAAGGCCTCTTGCGCGTTGGGCGCAACTGCGGCGTCAACTTCGACGGCAAGCGTCAATCCCAACGCCAGATTCGCAGCCTGTGCGAACTGATCCTGCTTCAGTCGGAGGTTGCCGAGCAATTCACGCTGCTCGAGTTCGGCGAGTTGCTTTTCCGCGGCGATGCGCGCGATCAGAGCATCTAAATCGCGGAGACCTTGTAACAGAGGCGTCGAGGCCTTCGCAGGCTGTTCACCCGCCGCCTTCTTTGCCTCGTCGACGGACGTTTGCAGTTTTACCAGTTCGGGCCGAAGGTATGGCACCTTCGCTTCGTCGGCTCCAAGACGCGCCGTTAGTCCGGGGAGCGTTGTGTCGATTCCGTCGAAGAAATCCTGTTCGTGCTTACCCTTGTCGGCTCCGGGCAGTACGGTATCCACCAACTTGTAGAAGGCGAAGTGCGGACCTGCGTCCACCGACCATCCTCCCGCACCCTGTGAGAGTTGATGGCGCAATCCTTCCATGGCGAACTGGAGATACGTCATCCCGAGCAGCGGATCCTTTTCCCCAGTAGCCAGCTTGACGGTGTAATTTTCGGGAGGACACTCGTTGCTGCGGAAGGGGCAAACGTGGTCGATATAGAATTTCTTGGCTTGCCACGGCAGGAGGCCTTCGGCAATCTGTTCCGGAAACTGTTTGGGATCGGCCGCTGCCCGAAACGCTTCGCGCGTCAAAATTCCAGAAGCCTGATGGTTGCCATGACCGTCGCCGTCGGTACCCTCGAAGCGCGATACCAGTACATCCGGTCGGAAGGTCCGGATCACGCGCACGATATCCGCAAGGCCGGGTTCGTGGCCATGCCACTTCTCAAACGTCTCTTCTCGATTCTTGGAAAACCCGAAGTCCGCGACGGACGTGAAGCGTTGCTCCACACCGTAGTAGCGATCCGAGGCCGTCAACTCGAGCGAGCGCAGAACACCCAACACGTCAAACAGATTGCTGCCAACCTTGTTTTGACCACCTTCGCCACGATTCAGGGTCAGCAGCAACACGGTGTCACCTTCTCCGCGGGACTCGCGTGTCATCATGCCGCCGTCTTCGTCGTCCGGGTGAGCGGTTGTGTGCATGAGGCGCGCCGTCGTGCTGAGCCGCCGGAGCATCAATTGCAGCCCAGCGTTGCCAGAGTCCTGGGGCAGCGGGCCCGATGGGCGAGCCGCCTCCCGCGCGGTCTGCGCAGAGGTTCGCGCGAGCAAGATCAGGCCGAATAGGCATGCGGACAGAACAGAAAGTATCTGAGCGAGCCGGAAATTTGGGCGGGTTGCCCGACTCCAGCGAGACCTGGTATCGATCATGTTATGTACTAGATGGAAAACTCGGTTGATTGGACGCAAGTTTCTGCCTGAAACGCCAAGTGGTTAAGACTTTAGCAGAACGGAACGGTTAGCAACCATGCTTGCCTCGACTGAGACTTGCGGGGGCCACCATGCCATGCGAAATGTGCGTCTTTATTTTGCTTCCGCCAATATAGGCTCCTGGCAGAACCTGGCGGCGCGCAACAGGTCTGCAAACTCGGGCGCCGAACGCAGCCTCTCGAGCAGGGGATCGTTTTCGAGTGCGGAATACGCACAATAATTCTGTTCGATCGCCATACGCAACATGTGAACGGCCGCCTCCTTCTTTCCTGCGTAGGCTAGCTCCGCGCCTCGCTGGTACGAGGTCTCCGGATCGTCTCCCGCTGCCAGAGACGTTGTGTCCTCCTGTGCCAGGCGGTCCAGTTCTGACGCAGGGCGAACCCCCAGAACGGCTTCGGTCAAGTCGCGGTGATATCGCACACCGGAAGGGACCTTCTTCACGGCTTCCCGTGCCTCTTTCAATTTGCCCTCTCGCATCAGGATCGCCGGCATGACCCAGTTGGCCCATTCCGAGCCGGCGTCCAGAAGTATGTATTCGCGAGCCCGTTCGGTTTTGCCCAAGTAAAGAAATGTCAAGGTGCACGACCGGAACAAGTAATTGCCTGGATCCAGATTCAGCGCGGTGTCGCATTCCCGACTGGAGTCCTCGAGCAGCCCGGCATAACGATCAACATAGGCGAGCGTAAAGTGCGCCTGTGCGCTCTGGGGGCGTCGCCTCACCAACGTACGAGCTTCCTTGTACGCCTTGGATAAGTCGCTGCGCTCGACGCGGTTGGTGATGAGTTGGCTTGCGGCCAGAATCAGGTTGGGATCAAGCGCGAGCGCCCGTTCACACGAAGAATTCGACTTCTGGAACGTTTCTTCTCCACCGCTCGAATATTGCGAATCGAAGTAATATCGAATACCGAGCGCCTGCCATGCCGGTGCATAGCTCTGATCGAGTCCGACGGCCCGCTCCAACATCGCAATCGCTTCTTTATTGGGCTTCTCGTCGTGAGGAACGGCGGCACTGCGCAGGTAGAGGTCGTAAGCCTCCTGATTTTTGGGCGGGGTGCTGGTTTCCAGGAACTCCGTGCCCGAGCCGAGCACGGGCAACAGTCCGGTGCGCACCTGCTTGGTGAGCAATTCCTGCAAGGCAATGAAGTCCTGGCCGGATGCGGTGATCGGAGCGCTTTGCCAGGTCACACTGTCGGTCTGGACATTCACAGCCTGCAAGGTGACCAGCAGTTTGTCGCCCTGGCGCATGTAGTGCCCGGTTACGACATTGGCTACCAGCAACTCGTGGCCAGCTTTCTGCGGATCCATATCCGCGCTCACATACTTGCGTGTGCTGGCCGTAGGCCTCACGTCCAGGGTGCGGTTGTAGGTGAGCACTGAGGCGATCTCGTCGGCCAAGGCGAAGCGCAGGTATTCCATGCTGGAGTCGCCGGTCATGTTCTGCAGCGGAAGCACGGCGATGGTGTTCTTTGCGACCAGGGCCGGGGGAGCCTTGCGATGTTTAAGCCACCACGCACCGACCGCTGCCAACACCGTGACCAGAACCGCTGCCATTCCCAGGAGGAGATAGGTTTGGGTGCTGCTCGCACTGCGGAACGTCTGGGTAGCAACCTTCAGCGGCTGAACAATTTTCGCGCCGGTTTTCACCAGGCCCGAGTCAGTTTCTCGCTTCAGATGCTGCAGGGCCGACTTCATCTCAGCCGCAGTCTGGAAGCGCTGGGCCTTGTCCTTCTCCATGGCCCGGCCGATGATGTTCTCCAACTCGGCGGGAACTTGTGGATTCAGGTTGTGCGGGGGATCAGGCTTCTTATGCAGCACCGCATCGAGCGTGGTGACGATGTTGGTCCCCGAAAATGGCTTCCGGCCCGTTGCCATTTCGTAAAGAACCACGCCGAACGAGAACAGGTCGCTGCGGGGATCCAGGGGCTCGCTACGAGCCTGTTCGGGAGCCATATAGACGGCGGTGCCGGGGATAACTCCGACCGCGGTGAGCGAGTCCTCGATGCTGGTATCGGTAGCCGTGGCTAATTTGGATTCTTTGGTCAGCTTGGCCAGTCCGAAATCCAATACCTTGGCCTGACCGTTGGTGGTCAAGAAGATGTTTGCGGGCTTAATGTCGCGGTGAATGATCCCCTTGGCGTGAGAGGCTGCCAGTGCATCGGCAACCTGGACCGCAATCTCCAGTATCTGATCGCAATCCATGGGCTTTCCGTGGATGAGCTGCTTCAGGCTTTCGCCTTCCAGCTTCTCCATGACGATGAAGGGATGGCCGTTGTTGTCCTGGATGTCGTGAATCGTGCAGATGTTGGGGTGGTTGAGCTGGGACGCCGCTTTGGCTTCGCGTTCGAAGCGCTCCAGGGACTTGGGATCACCGACCAGATTGTCAGGAATGAACTTCAAAGCGACGCGGCGGCCGAGCCGAGTGTCCTCGGCCTCGTACACGACTCCCATGCCGCCACCGCCAAGCTTTCCGAGGATACGATAGTGGGAGACCGTTTCGCCGATCATGAGCATCCGCCCATTCCTGCAGTCGGCATGTTAGGCTGCGCCGTCACTTCGGTCAACAGCGTCCGCCGATCTCAGGAGATGCGCCGGCCAGCCTTCGCCGCTCGGCGCTCCAGAATCTTTCTCCGGCCCCGCAGCCACACCTGGCCCAAGAGATTCTTCGCGACTTTCTTGCTATTCCAGAGCACCGCTTCCTGGAGCCGGGGCATAATCGAACCGGCTACGATGCGGCCCGACCAATCCGGAGAATGCGAGCGTTTTACGCAAAAGCGCCCTAAAACCAGGCAACCGTCGACCACATGAGTTCTGGTCGTGGGCTCGGAGTTGAATAAGAGCCTAATTCCCGCGCTGGCGGCAGCAGCGGCAATGGCGCGAGAGTAATGACCCCCGGGGACCGATGCCACGGTAATGGTTGATCCGAGAATGTCAGCCAGGATTGCCCCGCTCCGCTGCCATTCATCCCGTAATTGTTCGTCCGAACAGTGCGCCATCAGCAAGGGATGCGAATAGGAGTGACTGCCGATGATGTGACCGCGATTATGCAGGTCTCGCATTTGGGCAGGTTGCAGGAAGCCGGGGGCGGCAACTTTTCCAGCAGTGACCAGAAAGTGCCCGCGCCAGCCAAACTCTTCAAGCATGTCCGCGATGTAGGTTGCGGCACTAACGCCGCCGTCATCAAAGCTGAGCAGAGAAGGAGATCCAGGAACTGTTCCTGCGAGCACCTGGGGGGCGGTAGTGAATTGCCCACGCATGTTGCGCCGTAAGCACTCCAGGTGTCGGCGAAACTGATCGCAGCTCAGCTTGTACAGATCAGCGTCGGCGCTGACGAAGCCGCTCTCGCTCCAGCGATCCTCCGGCACGACATCGTGGAATAGCAGGGTCAACGCATGCTGCATGTCTCAGTGTTTTTGCTGCGCTCGCTTCCGCGCGGCGCCCTTCCATTTGAGATAGCGCGATAGCCATGGCTGCCCCCAGGTTCGGGATCTGCGCCCTGAGGTATTAATGGTCTCAGCTGAGCCTTCTTGGATCTCTTCAAACTTAGCACGCAGAGTGGCCAGATTGTCGAACACCATGCGATCCTGAATTACCAGGTGAGATTCCGTCGTCTCGTCGAAGGAGCAGCCATAGTAGCCATAGACTGGTCCAGTGTCGACGCCCTCGTCAATCTTCAACAGAGTCATCCCCACGCGATCCCGATCGTTTTCCGCCAGCGCCCAGAAGCAGCCATGCGCATTACGGTATTCCGGGCAAATTCCCGGATGCATGACAAAAGTTCCGGTCGAGGCACTCCGGAAAATGTCCTTTTTCAGGATGCTTTTGCACCGTGCAATGATAATGTCGGGTTGAAGTTCACGCAGCAGACTCAGACATTCCGGGCTGTTCGGACTTGGGGTGACCAGCACGCGACATGTAGGAGGTATTTCCGGGTATTGCGCTCTGAGTTCAGAGAGCCTCTGTTCGGTCCATTCGCGATCCCTTTTTGCCAGAGCAAGTCGGTAGTAGAGCCGAAAAGCCAGGACATCCAGGAAGTGCAGGAACCCAGCGCGCTTCATTTCCCGACGAACACGCCGCCACAGCCGGCCCGGCGGTTCATGCAGATCAATGATCGCCACCAGATCAGAAAACGACGCCAGCCACCGGGATAGTCCGAAGCGGTTCAGGGGCTCATCATGATGACAGATCAGTACGGTGCGCATTAAAGTCCCGAAACGATAGTTGACGAGGTAAGCGTTCCACCGATGTGACCTTACCTAAATCAGTCCCGCCGACGACCCCACCCACTCCATATTCCGGTTGTGATCTACGCCCATCATGAGCCCGCGGCCCATGCGCAGAATCGTCAGAACCGGTGTTAACTCGTCGACCCAGATATACATCACACGCACTTCCACTTTCGTCCCACCGAACGGCGTGTCGATCACGGGCTCAAAATGCAGCCGTTCCTGCAGGATGTACTGCGATCTGCGTTCTTCCGGTACAGCTGCGATGTCTTCTTTCCGGGGTGCGATGACCACGCCGAGCCCGGCAAACGAATAGAGTGGCTTGAGCGCGTAGTTCTCAAGATCTTCCGGAACCTGTTGTAGCTGGTCGAGGAACCATGTCTTTGGGACCGACGGGTGCTTCAAATAAGGAATTGAGAACTTCGAAATGCGGAAATACCAGTTCGGATGTCCAGCCCATTCGACGTCTAGATCGTCGCGAAAGTCGAAGTTCAATTTTGCGCCCTTTCGCTCCAACTCGTCCACGATCGCCCGGTTGTAGATTCGCTTGATGGGCACGCTTCTGCCCGCTTCCTCCCAGTACAATCCGTTTCTGGCTTTCTTAATTTGAGTGATGTCGACTGTCCGAATGCCCAGTAGCTTTTCCGTCAGCAAGAAATCGGGCAGCGTCTTCTGATGAGAGGGATCGATTTCCATCAGGATTACATTCTCCGGATCTTGACAGCCCACGATCGCCTGCTGCAGCAGCGACAGGTACGATGCGGAGTCCAACCCTCCCAGCAAATATCGAAGGCCCTGATCCAACCCGTACACGTCGATGAAGGTTCTGGCGAGAACCGGCTGGTATGCATATAGGGAAGGGAAGGCCTGCAACTCCACCAGCTTTGGCTGGATTTCTCCGCTGGCATCCCGCACCAGGCCAAAATCTACCTGGATGAACATCGGGTGGGACGATTCGCGAGAAACGTGGAATTCCGGCGGGATCGATTCCGCAGATCTGATCCGGTACTCAGGATTGTCGACCAGCTGGCGAATCAAATCTTTGCCGTCGTTCGCCATCCGTTCAATCAATTCGAGGGGCAAAAAGCAGGGCGTTTCCGAAACCCGAAAACCGATCGGCACGCCACAACGCTCCGCGAGCAATCCAAGCAATTGCGGATATTTCTCCGGCGTGTATTTCGAATTGAACGATTGTCGCAGGGTGGGAATCATCGTGAGAGAGCGGAGGCCTCGTCTAACAAATGCAATTACGCTTCTATTAAGAACCTTCCCGCGCGCATGATCTGCTCGCGGTCCACCCAAATATTGAAATTACGGCCCACCACGTCAATGTGCGTGGAGGAGTACCATTTTGCGCCGGTGTGCTCGCCGTAGGGATTGCCGAAGGCGATGTGCACGCCGGGATATTTTTCGTCCTGCAGGATTTCACCGATCACATCCTTCAGTTCGATGTTGGTGCCGATAGCAAACTCGCCAACCCGGTCGCTGTTCTCATCGGTATGGGTGTAGGCCCAGAAATCGTCGCGCAATTCCAGGTTGCGACTCTCAGCCGAAGCTAACCGGTTCTTCTCCACGCGGATGGTCAGAGGATTCTGTTTCAGGTCGCCGAATTTCGCGCAAAGATAATCCCCCACCACGCCGTCAATCACAAATGTTCCATTCACTTCGCCGGGTGTCGTGAAGACCTCACCACCGGGCAGATTTCCCCACTTGTCGCGACTGATGATTCCGGAAGTCTTCAGCCAGTTGTAGTCATGATTCAAATCTGCAACCAGGTCTGTTCCCGCGGGCGTGGTAGCGCGAATCTGGGAAGCCTTGCGCACCATGTCTAGCACTTTCTGGCTGATCCGATCCACCTTGGCGAAATCGGCTCGCATGCCCTCCAGCATGATCTTCCGGTTGATATTCACCATGTGCGCATGCCGGATTTTTCTCCGGTTCACGACCTCGGTCATCTGCATGCGCGACTGCAGCTCGTTGCGTTGTACACGCACCGCGAAGATGCTGACATCCGCCTTTTCCAGGTCATCGAGGATCTCCTGCGGCAACCTTGCCAGCGGACGATCGGCCAGCTCTTCGAGCACGAACGCGTGATAAGGAGCGCCCACTGTCTCCACTTCTCGCACCAGCGCGGCGGCGATCTCCAGGCTTTCCTCGTCCGTGATGACGGTAACCCTTTCGGAGGGCTGGACCCGCAGGCAAACCTGTACCGCATTGCGTGCGCCAGGAGTCAGTTCGGAATCGAAAGGAATTGAATTCAGGGGACGATGAGCGTGACTGACTTTATCCATTAACCTGCTTTTTGTTCGGAAACCGGGTCCGCCTCTTGGGCCACCCCGGCTTCCGTCTCCTCGATGATGTAGTCGACCACCTTCTTCAAATCACCAGTCTTCTCGAAGACTTGCAGCTGCCGGTCGGCACCGCTGCCCATCTCGAGAATCTTGTGGACGTACTCGATTTCTTCGCGCGAGCCCAGTTCATCCACTACGTCGTCGACGAACTTCAAATACTCCAGGATCAAATCGCGCACTGGAACCTGGGTCTGCTTGCCGAAGTCGATCATCTTTCCATTCAGCCCGTAGCGCGCCGCCCGCCACTTGTTCTCCATGATGAGCGCGCGCCGGTACAGGCGGAAGCCCTGGTTCGCCTCGTAAAGCTTGTAAAGCTTCGCCACCGTTGCCTGGATCAGCGCCGCCAGCGCGATCGTTTCGTCGACTCGCATCGGAATATCGCAGATGCGGAACTCAATGGTATTAAAGAACGGGTGTGGCCGGATGTCCCACCAGATCTTCTTGGCGTTATCGATGCAGCCGGTCTTGATGAGCAGTTTGATGAAATTCTCGTACTCGCCGTAGCTGGGAAAATAGTCGGGAATATTGGTGCGTGGAAACTTGTCGAATACCTTACAGCGGTAGGACTTCAGCCCCGTATTCATTCCCAGCCAGAAGGGCGAATTGGTCGACAAGGCCAGGATATGCGGTACGAAATACCGGGCGTGGTTCATCATGTGGATGGCCGTCTCCCGGTCCTCCACGCCGATGTGCACGTGCAGCCCGAAAATCAGATTCGCCCTGGCCACCAGCTGCATATCCTCGACGATGTTTTTGTAACGCTCGTCGGGATAAATCTCCTGCACTCGCCAATCTGCAAATGGGTGCGTGGCTGCCGACGCCAGTCGCAAGCCATTCTCCCGGGCAAGGGTAATCATGTCGCGCCGCAGCTTCTTGACTTCCTCTTTTGCATCCTTGATGTTGGTACAGACCGAGGTTCCCACCTCCACCACGGACTGGTGCATCTCCGCCTTCACCCGCTCTTGCAACAGCAACTTGCCTTTTTCGATGATTTCCGCGTGAATGTGTGACCGCAGGTCGCGAGAAACGGGATCGACCGTCTGATACTCTTCCTCGATCCCGATGGTGAAGGTAGGTTTCATGCGATGCCTGGAAAGCGACGGGATGCTTTGCGTATCACCAAACCATCCGTCAACTTTGAGCCTGAACAGTATAACAATCGGGGCCCCGACGGCTTTCCTACCCGGACGACCTGCCAGTTCACCCAGAGGCGCTGCTCAGTCGTTGCTTGCTGACTCAGCAATGGCCGGTTTTCCAACGACCTTTTTCTTCGGCGCGGCCTTTGAGGCAATTGGTTCGCCCCGCAGGAACGCTGCCCAGCGCAGTTCTCGGGCTGGACTGGTCCCACTCAGTGCTTTCTTGACCGCCATCTCGGCGACGGCGTTGACCACCCATTCAAAGTTCTCGTGGCCCACCGAATTTACGTCCGCATCCGGCGCCGGATTCATAAAGTCAATGGCGTACGGCACTCCTCCCTCCACCGCGAACTCTACCGTGTTGAGGTCGTACCCGAGCGCCCGGCACAGGGTCAGGGCATCTTTCTCAATCCGCTCCTTTAAAGCTGGACGGGGCGGAGGATTTCCTTTCACATATCGTTCATGGAAGGGGGCTTTCGGGTCGTAGCGCATGATGTGCACTTTTTCCTGACCGATCACATAGCAGCGGAAGTATTCCTCGAACTCCACACCGCGCTGCAGCGTCATGCACAACGTCCCCGTGTCGTTGTAAGCCTTGAAGAACTCATCCGGCGAATGCAGTTTGTAGACGTGCTTCCAGCCTCCCCCGTCGAAGGGCTTCAGAAAGGCCGGCCAGCCCACGTAAGCAAATACTTCGTCCCAGTTTAACGGGAACATCAGGTTCCGCATCGACTGATCTGTGGTGCCCGGCGGATGCTGGTTGTGAGGCAGCAGAACGGTAGGTGGTATGGCCACGCCCAGCTGTTCCGCCAGCGCATAGTTGAAGAACTTGTCGTCCGCCGTCCACCAGAACGGGTTGTTGATGACGATCGTGCCATGGAGAGCCGCATTCTTCAGGTACGCTCGGTAAAACGAAATATCCTGTGAAATGCGGTCGATGATCACGTCATACTTTTTCGGCTGATCCATCCGCACCCCGCCCACCTGCACAAATTCCGCCGCGACGCCTTCCACGCCCATGGAATTGATCTTCTCCACCAGGGCTGGCGGGAAGGTATTTTCCATACCAAAAACGATTGCAATCTTCTTCATGATAGGAACTCCGTTCGTTCTGCCGCTGAAAAGCAAGGTCCGCAGGCTGCGGCTCCTGACCACGAGGCCAAACGCTGACGCTAGAAGTACTTCTCCGCCGCCCTCAACCAGAAGGGCCAATCATGCTCTGTATGATCTCCCCAGATGTCCAGCCAGTTGGGCACAGCTTTTCCATTCAATGCCGCCGACAACTTGACGTTCTGATCCAGGCACATGTCCCATTCGCCAGAGGCCAGCACGATCTTCATCTGGCGGTACCGGCTGAGATACCAGTCGTCGTTCATGTTGGGCAGGTAATCTTGAGGACAATTGAAGTAGCAGTTGTCGTCGTAATACCCATCCAGAAACTGGTGGATGTCATACGCTCCACTCATGCTCACACAGTAGCTGACGATGTCCGGATGTTTGAACGCGAAATTCACGGCGTGATATCCGCCAAAACTGCATCCTGTAACGGCCAGCTGGGTTGCGGGATTGCGCCAGCGCAGATAGGGAAGAAGTTCGTGCAGAATATAGCGCTCGTACTGCAGGTGCCGCAGCACCCGGATCCGTGGATGAGCCGACTTGTTGTACCAGCTCTCGGTATCGATCGCGTCCGGGCAAAAAACCTGCAATTCCCCTCGGTCGATTTTGCCGGCGAGCACCCCGATCATGCCCCGGTCTTCATACTCGAAAAATCTACCCATTGAAGTGGGAAAGACCAGCATGGGAGCGCCGGCGTGTCCAAAGACCAGCATCTCCATCTCCCGATGCAATTCCTGGCTGTACCCCTTGTGATATTCACGATTCATGGGCCGAAGTATCTTACCTGAACCCGCCAAACCGATCGAACTGCGATCATTCCGCGCCGGTTTATACATCTCATGCGAAGCCGCAAGCATCTTTAGATGCGAGCGTGGGGCGCGCTCCAGGAGCAACGAAACGTGAACGCTATCCGGGCGCGATTCGTGAAGGTGTCGCTGTCGTTTGCTTTGCTCTCAATTTCACACCCGTTGTCAGCGCAGATCTCGCTCGTCAATTTAAATGGCTCAGTCAAAGATCCTTCCGGATCGGCGATTGCCGCCGTGAGGGTTGTCGCCAAGAATTTGAACACGGCGGCAACACAAGAGTCTCACACTGATTCGGCTGGAAACTTTGGCCTGTCATTGGAGCCGGGCGCCTATGAGCTGTCCATAACGGCGGAGGGTTTCGAGTCCAGGACGGCCCTGGTAACAATTGCTCCGAGTGCTGCACAATCTCTGAGTTTCACGCTCGCTCCGGAACTGGATTCCTTATCACCAGAGCCCGCGTCTTTCATTTTTCGACAAGCGCGACCGGTGATGTCAGATTTCGGATTTCAGATTTTAGATTTCAGATTTTAGATTTCAGATTTGGTCGTCAGTTTGGATCACTTAGCGCGGGCCAGCAGGCGAATCTTGTTCAGGTACTCGACGTAGACCGGGATTGGAATGTCGGGAGAGTCGCCGTCGTTCAGAAAATGCGAGAGGCGGATCTCCAGCGGGATCGAACTGATCACTTCGCGGAAGCGGGCCATCTTCAGGTATTTCACTTTCCAGATCTCAAGCATCAGGGACCGATAGTCTTCGCTGATAAACGCCATTTTCCGCTCGTTGAGATAGATGCCATCGAAATGATATTTGGCAAGCGTGGCGCGGATTGGATCATCGGGGAGTGAGAAGAAATAAACCAGATGAAACAGGTCGGCGAGGTCGCCCCAAAGCACTTTTTCTTCGAAGGCAGAAAAACGAAAAAGCACGGAAGTGCGTTGCTGTGCCTGGCGCGCGTTTTCGTCGGGCAAGAGATTGTGCTTCTGAAGTTCACCGTCGAACCAGCGGAGCCGATCCGCCGCCAGATTGTGCCGCAAGAATTCGACGGCGTAGGCGTTGGGCAGATAGAGTTTGGGATCCCCGTCAAGCCTGGCCAGAAATGCGGACCAGTCGGTCTTGCCGAATTCCGCGAGTAATGCCGAGAGGTCTGCGACCGTTATGTCGGGGTGATATTTCACGGCCTGCCAGAAGTGTTCCGTCGAATCGTAGCGGGCTCCGTAAAGGTCGATACCCTCCTCGATGGGGTACCAGTTGGACAGAACGCGCGCGGGGATGGACGGGGCCGCGCTCCAGCAGTTGAGGGAATGCTTCCATTTTTTCTGGACGGCGAGGAAAGCTTCGGCGTAACCGGGGGGCGTGGGCTCGTGCACGCGCGCGAGCGCCTGCCTGAGTTCTTCGTCGGTGTGGGTTACCAGCGTCTCCAGGGGACGCTCGTCGATCATCGAGATGACACGACTTTCCACGCCGCGTCGAAGGAGGTCAGTGGCGAGGGACTGGCGCTTCTTCGTGTCGAGTTCTGGCCAACGACCCGTTTGGCCAGCAATATACGGAAACATGTCCGCGAGCGACTGGAACTCGATGAATCCGTGCAGGGCGAAGGTCACAGCCTTGCCGTCTTTTGTGATGACTGTGGAAGGCGTGACCAACGCCTGCAGGGGAATCTGCTGGGCGGCCAGTGGAAGACAGGTAAACAACAGCCCGAGGATGATGAGTCGATTTGCGACCGAAGCTGCAACACAAGTTTTGTTCATCACATTTCAGAACGCTAGCTGAAGCTTTGCGAAGACGTCTTCCCGAGCCTAGAAAGCGTCGATCCCCGTAACGCTCGACCCGATGATCAGGGTGTGAATGTCGTGGGTTCCCTCGTACGTCTTCACCGATTCCAGGTTCATCAGGTGGCGCATGATGGGGTAGTCGTCGGCCACCCCATTCGCGCCCAGGATGTCGCGTGACAGCCGCGCACATTCCAGGGCCATCCAGACATTGTTCCGCTTGGCCATGGAGATGTGCTGGTGTTCGACCTTGCCCGCATCCTTGAGCCTTCCAACTTGCAGCACCAGCAACTGGGCCTTGGTGATTTCGTTGATCATCCAGGTAAGTTTCTCCTGGATCAACTGGTGCGAGGCGATGGGCTGGTCGCGAAACTGTTTGCGGAGCAGGGAATACTGCAGGGCGCAGTCGTAGCATGACATGGCCGCGCCGATGGCGCCCCACGCGATGCCGTAGCGCGCCTGGTTGAGGCACATCAGAGGAGACTTCAGGCCGCCCGACAGAGGCAGCAGGTTCGCCTCCGGGATGTGCACATCCTGCAGCGACAGGCCGGAGGTGACCGAGGCGCGCAGCGACCACTTGCCGTGAATGTCGTCGGCTTTGAAACCGGGCCGGTCGGTTTCGACCAGGAAGCCGCGCACCTTGTCGCCTTCGTCGTCCACCTTGGCCCAGATCACAGCGACGTCGGCGATGGTGCCGGAGGTTATCCACATCTTTTCGCCGTTGAGTACGTATTCCTTGCCGACCTTCTTTGCGCGGGTGCGCATGCCGCCGGGATTGGAGCCGAAATCGGGCTCGGTGAGGCCGAAGCAGCCGAGCTTTTCGCCTTTTTGCAGCGCGGGAATCCAGGTTTTCTTCTGTTCCTCGGATCCGAAGGTGTAAATGGGATACATCACCAGCGCCGATTGCACGCTGACGAAACTGCGCACGCCCGAATCGCCGCGCTCGAGTTCCTGCGTGACCAGTCCGTATTCGACGTTCGACATGCCCGCGCAGCCATAGTCTTTCAGGTTTGCGCCAAAGAAGCCAAGGTCGGCCATGGGCTTCACCAGTTCGCGCGGAAACCGGCCAGCGCGATTGCATTCCTCGATGATGGGGACGAGGTTGTCCTCGATGAACTTGCGGGCGGTGTCGCGAACCAGTCGCTCATCGTCGGAGAGCAGGCCGTCGAACTGGATGAAATCTACGCCGCGGAATTTGATGGCAGACATGACGTTTGACCCCTGATGAAGTCCGGAGGATGCGCGAAAACTTCTTAGACTAGCAGAGGGGTTGGCGGGGGGCAAACGCGGTGAGTCGGGTAAGGCTCACTGTGATAGTTTCACTAACATCGGGGGCCTTTTGCCGGATGACATCCATCGATCTCCTAAAGCTGCTGCCTCATTCCGCAAGTGAAGATGATCGGGAAAGTCGGACAGCATTTTTCTGGACCCATGTTCCGTGGGTTGCGCCCCTTGCCTATCTCCATATAATTTTCAAGCCGATAGAGCAAAGTCTACTGCAGCCCGCGATCTTAAATTTAACAATACCGTCTTCCTACACGTCCTTCCTACAGAAACAGAATGGAGCAATCTTGTTCTCGGGAGCGCTGAGCATTTACGGAGTACATCCGGTCGGGCAATTGTTGAACCGAGAAGATCCTCTCTTACGTTTGCCTTTCAATATTGGGGTTGAGCACAGCAACTGGCCTCCGGCAAACAGCAAACGGTTTCTCACCATCGGAGGTTATGGTTTTGATGGTTCCCGAGCATGCATAGACCGAGAGGATTCACGAATTTATCTCTTCAAGAGAGAGATTAACGGGCTTTCCAAAGATCCATTGCTTGTTTGGGAAGATTTAGGAACATGGATCATCGGTGAAATCGACCGGTTGTCAAGCATGTTTGACACGCGCGGAAGGAGACAGGTTGAAGACGAACGCTTGACTCTGCCGCATGCCGGATCCAGTGCATGATCTCAGGAACGGTTCCCTGCTTTCTTCTTTTTCTTGGCGCTACCGTTTTTCTCAACCCTAAGCTTCCACGCGGTGTGCAGAGCGCCGGTCAGTACATCTTCATCGACTTTCGCCAGGCGTACGTGGGTTGCGCCCATCTTTCCCCATCCACCCGCCACCGGCAAAAACACTTCCGGCAACTCGCGGACGAAGTCAGCTTGCTGGTCCGGCGTCAACAGCAAATTCCCGTAGCCCTGCTTCTGCGAGGCGAGCGTGGCGAAGATCCTGCCACCCACGCGGAAGTCAGCGGCGCCCATGTGCGAGCCTTCTTGCGCGCCATCGAGGCTCAAAGCGATCCGGCGGAAATCTGAAACGGTCATTGCTGGGGATGGATCCAATGCGAGTTCGTGACGTCCTATATGTATCACGGACTCAGAAGAATTCTCCCATGTCTGGAGCGGTGCTGGAATCCCCGGGGAAACTGGAAATTCCAAGTCCTTCCAGCATCAGGCGCAATGTGCTCTGGTGTTGGTAGAGAGTGTTTGATTGAAATCCCTTCTTAGCCTTGCCGCTGATGATGACAGCGGCTACGTGACCACCTCCGTGGGCGGAATCACTGCCGTCCGCTTCATCGAAGACGATGATCAGCAACCCGTCGTTCTGGAAGTTTGCATTGGAGATCAGAGGCGCAATATTAGCCTTAAGCCACGCGTCTGCGACTGGCAACGGTGCATCGTGGCCGTCATCCACCAGGTTCGGCACAATAAACGACAAGTTGGGCAGGGCGTTGTTCGCGAGATCCGAACTGAACTGCGAAAACGAGACCAGGTTCTGCATCTGCGCGCTGCTGTTGACCACATCCGAGAAATACGAAAGCGGGTCGTGGCGTTTGACATAGAGTGTGGGATCGCCGCGGCTCTCGGCGTACGACTTCCAGGTCTTGCCGGCGGCGAGAAGTTGCCGAACGATGTTGTCAGCATCCACCATTCCCGTGAAGCCATCGTCGGTGGTGACGATCTGTCCGGTGGTCAGCATGAAGTAGTTCCCAAGAGAGGGATGCGTGTTCGCGTAGTACTGCGTGGCCAATCCATATTGCGAAGCGAGACTCTTCAGATAAGGCATCGAGGCACCGCTGACCACGTCGGAATAGTTGGCATTTTCCTCGACGACGATAACTACGTGGCCGAACTGCGGAACCGTTCCGGGTGCAGTGGGAGCGGACGTCGTGGTAGGCCCGACATTGGAGGACGAGGTCCCGCATCCCAGGGAGCCGAGAAGAGCAAACAACAGCGGAACCAGCAGACTAGGCCTACAGTTCCGAAGACACAGTGGTCGGGTCTGGAATTTTGACATCGGATAAAAAGCCCACGTTTCCGATGCTGGCGTGAATATAACGGTTGTGTATAGCCCTTGTTTACTACTTCCAAATGCCGGTGATGACCCCGGCGGCGCCGTCTCCGGTGGTTTTGTGAATGGGGTCCAGCCCAAAGTTGTCTTCGATGGTCCGCAGAACGCTGTAGTGGTTGTACGAGGTCGAAACCTCCTGCGGTTTCACCATGGCGCCCAGAAATACCGTGTAGATCCGCTCGGGCGTGCCACTGCCCTCCGATTCGTCAAACGTAATGACGACCAGCGTGCGCTTCATGGCATCGTCTTTCGGCAGCCAGGTTTTGTCGTCGAAATGGAGCCAGGTGGTGAGAAACACGCGCAGCCAATCCGCCGCTTTCTTGAGCCCCGCTTGCGGATTCGAGGTCGGGTCATGGCCGTCGTCATCGAGATTTGGACTGTAAAACATGTATTCCGGCAATGGATGCTTTTGCGGATCAGCGATGAAGTCACTGATATCGGAGACGAAAGCATTGTGCGGATCGTGTGTGTCCACGCCGACTACGTTGTGAAACGTTTTGTTCTGGACCTCACGGAAACTCAGGAATGGGACATGCTTGCGCGCGTAGCGTCCCTTGCGGTCCCCGAGAAATGCTCTCTGGGATGTCGGAGAGGCCGGATAATCCTCTGCGTAGTTTTTCCAGTTCAATAAATCTGCGATGGTTCGATGCTCGCTGTCGTCGTTGAAGGTCCTCTGGTTGTCGCTGAGCAGTTGTGGCCGATGCGTGCCAAAATCGCTGCCCGCGACCATCGCCAGGTAGTTTGGATAGGAGTAATGGTAGAGGTTGCCGAAATTGGTGAAGTTGGCGCCTTTCTGGGCAAGGCTCTTTAGAAGATCATTCTTGATGGCGGAATCGTAGTTTTGATTTTCGAGCACCACGATCAGCACATGGTCGAAATGCTTGGGTATCGGCGAAATGCTGGCCGTCCTAAAAGTGTCCTGCGCAAAGCACAAAGTCGTCACACCGAAGAAGAGCGCGCTGCACGCAACCGTGCGGGCGTGGCGGTGCCAGAGCGGCATGAATCCTCCAAGTCTCAAATGCTATGGTCTTGAGGCTTAGACGACATCTTGCCGTGAAATGGCTGTATGTCTGCCGAGTTATCAGTGGTTGGGAAGGGAGAATGGGAGTCATCCTGGATGCAACCATGGATGGAAGCGGGGCTTTCGGGGAGTACACGGGGAGTGGAGTGTTTGCGCCAACCCAATGCGCGTGTCCGCTTAAAAGGACCCCACGCGGACGCATTCCAACCCCTTAGTGCCATACGTCGTGGCACCTTAGCGCCATTGTGAAGGATTTTTACATCGCTTAACGTCACGACGCGCGCCGTTGTAGGAAGCTTCGTCGGTTTCCAAGCAAGCCGAGGATTGGCCCTGGGTCCTTCGGGGAGGAGGCTTTGGGCTTTATTTTGTGCTTTCGTACGGCGCCCGGCCAGTAATTCGGGGAGTCTGCGCACTCTGGACTTCTGAAGGAACGAACAAGCTCCATCACGGTTGCAAGGGATGGGGCGAACTAACTGGAAGATCAAGCGGAACGTCACGCGGAGTGATCTTCATGTTCCTTTTTCTGGATAACGTGCCGATGTTTTCAGTGAGTCATTGTTGCCTTCCCAACGGGGAGAATGGCTGTGGCTGGGAAACGTCTGTTCTGGACCTCAATCATCATTGTTGAACTGGTACTCGTCTACCTTCTTTGGAAGCCGTACCGGGATCGAATCAAGCCAGTCCATCGGGCGGCAGTGGCGCCCGCGGCCGTTGTGCATTCGCCTGAAGTCAAGGCTGCCGCTCCCATCGTTGTTCCGTCCCGCAAGCCCTGGAGCGGCGTGCAGCACCCGGCATTCGCCGCGCACCGCAAGCCTCCCGTGGTAAACGCAGCCCTCAGGTCTTCCGAGCCTCTTACCGCCAAGGTCGTGCCCCAGCCCTCGCCGTTGGCAGCCCCCGATCGATAGTTTCTGGTGCCGTATTTCCGCCAACGTAGAAACCAAATGCGACTGCAAGGACAAAGGCCAGGAACAGGCCAGCAATCTCGTGATGCGCTCCGGGACAAATTGAAACTCGCTAGCCGTGCGAAGTAGTGCGGTGGTGTCCCCTCTACCGAGTGGGCGGAGGTCCGTTTCTGCGCCGTCCATTTTTGATCCGTTCACCAACAAATGAGGGGTGCCCCGGGTGCCCCATGTCTCGCGTTTTTCGAGACGTGGGGCTCTTCCGTGGACTGACTATATTCTTGGAAGGGGATCTCATCACTCCGACCTGGGAAAAGGGTCACAGCACCATCGATCCTCCAACGCCTAACCTGTCTCCATGACGCGGGGACTCAAACGCTTCTACGGAGCCGGCGACCTTCACTACATCACGTTCAGTTGTTATCAGCGCCGGCCGCTGCTGGGTAGCGCCCAGCGCCGCGACTTGTTTCTCAAGGTTCTCGAGCAGGTGCGGCGGCGCTACCAGTTTGTGGTGATCGGCTACGTGGTCATGCCGGAGCACGTCCATCTGCTGCTCAGCGAACCCCAGCAGGAAACGCCTTCCAAGGTGATGCAGGCTCTGAAACTCGGATTTGCGCGCCGCCTGTTGGCCCAGCAACGGCGACGCCGGGGCCCGCAACAACTGTCCCTGTTCGAGCACGCACCGCGGCATGTCTGGCAGGCCCGCTTTTATGACTTCAACGTCTGGACCGAGCGCAAGCGGATCGAGAAACTGCGCTATATGCATCGCAATCCGGTCAAGCGCGGACTGGTCGAGTCTCCCGAGATGTGGCGGTGGAGCAGTTACCGCACCTATGCCTTAGGGGAACCCGGTTCGGTGCGGGTCAATGAGTGGCAGGTCCTGAAACTGAAGATACGATCGCCGGCACCGCCCACGTCTCGAAAACCGCGAGACGTGGGGCACCCCTCATTTTCCTAGCGTGCCGCCTCCATAATGATCGGATAGTATGCTGCAGATATGGGCCACCCGCCGGCGAGCTTTGGTTTCTCACACTTGTTCAGCAGCGCAACCTCAGGAACCCAAACATACACCAAGTTCTCCGGAAGGTGGTGCGAATCAAGAAAAATCACGTCCGGGAACATTGGGCAAGGCGGACCACCAGCAAACGGTGGCCGAGGAGGCTGCTAAGATGGGAGGAGACAAGGAAGTCACCGTCAAGACCCCAGGCGGCGAAAAGGGGTCACGTCGAATAGATGCGGCTAAGGTTGAGAACGGAAAAGTAACAGAAGCACGTCAAGTCATTCGCCCGAACAAAGGTGGCACGCCTCCTGCACGCGAGGTGCGGGCCGCCAAAGATATTGAAAAGGCCACGGGCGTGAAACCAAAGTTGGTTCCTGTTAGACCCGAAACGCCAAATAAATAGGATGGGACGCCAAATACACTTTTACATGTTGCCTGAGGACCGCAACGAATTTCTGTCCTTTGTACAGCAGGGTGACTCAGTGCTCGCAACACTGAGAGATGCGAATACCGGTCAAGTCAACCCTTCTACCGATTTTGATATGCACAAGACATTGTCGCTCTGGAATTGCAGGCTTTCACCACACCCCCAGAGGAAGTGGGTACCTGAACCCGGCTATTACAGGATTGATGATAGTAAGACCCCGACTCTAGAGTTCGTGCCGTCATTTACCGCAACATGGGAGGGCAATCCTGCCCTGGGTCAGGGCAGACTCTATGGTGTTTTTGAAGGGAAACCGAAAGCATTCGAAAAATGGTACGAAATGCTGGCGCGATGGATACGCAAGCACTACAAGAGAAGTCCCACGAGTATGGGCGGCTACGTCGGTCCTGCCGCCTACGAGTTTTACAAGACGGGTGGTTATCTTCTACCTCAATTCTTACCGCCGAGAACTGAAGTCTGGCTGGCCGAAATCGGGAAACAACATTCCCCTTCGGACGAGCCTGGCCAAGGCTCTAAGATTTTAAAGGGCCGATCTTCACGATAGCGTCAGTTTCAACACAAGGCAGGTTGCCCAACCGCTTCTGGTCTGAAAAAGCAACGCAGGGTGGCAACCAAGGGGTGTAGCATTTTCCCCTCAATGCGTAATACCCCCGCACTTCATTGACTCCCTGCTCCTTCGCCCCTAACATGGTCCCCACTTCATGATCGGGCAAACGGTCTCCCGTTATCACATCCTCGAAAAGCTGGGCGGCGGCGGGATGGGCGTCGTCTACAAAGCCGAGGACACGGAACTCGGCCGTTTCGTTGCCTTGAAATTTCTTCCCGAGGATCTGGCGCGCGACCCGCAGGCGCTCGAACGCTTTCGTCGCGAGGCACGGGCGGCTTCGGCGCTGAACCATCCCAATATCTGCACCATCTACGAAATCGGGCGGCACGAAGGACAGTCCTTCATCGCGATGGAGTTCCTTGAGGGCACGACCCTCAAGCACCGCATTGCCGGGCGTCCGCTCGACAACGAGACGCTGCTCGCATTGGCGATCGAAATCGCCGATGCGCTGGATGCGGCGCACTCCAAGGGCATCGTGCACCGCGACATCAAGCCGGCGAACATTTTTGTAACCGCGCGCGGGCACGCGAAGGTGCTCGACTTCGGGCTGGCGAAAGTTGCGGAGGCTATTTCTTCGGGCACGGCGGCGTCGGACCACGTGACCCGCACCATCGACGAGCAGCACCTGACCAGTCCAGGCTCAACCCTGGGTACGGTGTCCTACATGTCGCCCGAGCAGGCGCGGGCCCGGGAACTCGATGGCCGAAGCGATTTGTTTTCCTTCGGCTCGGTGCTGTACGAGATGGCGACGGGTTTGGTGCCATTCCGCGGGGAGAGTTCTCCGGTAATTTTCAAGGCGATTCTGGATGAGACGCCGGTATCGCCGCTGCGGCTCAATCCGGACTTGCCCGTCGACTTCGAGCGCATCGTGAGCAAGGCGCTGGAGAAAGACCGCAATCTGCGCTACCAGACGGCTGCCGATCTGCGCAGCGACCTCGCGCGTCTTAAGCGGGATATCGATTCCGGACGCTCCTCGAGCGTCTCGTCTTCGGTAGCGGCCGCAGCGTCCTCCAGCTCTGCCGTTGTGCCCGCAGCCTCACCGGCCGCCTCGTCGCGCAAATGGCTCTGGGGAGGAATCGCAGCAGCAGTGTTGCTCATCGCCGTGTCCGCGACCTACTTTCTGCGCGGCAAAGCGGAAGGTGACAAGGTGACATCGATCGCCGTGTTGCCCTTCGTAAATGCCACTTCCGATTCCGGCAACGAGTATCTCAGCGACGGCCTTACCGAAAGCCTCATCGGCACGCTCTCGGAAGTCCCCGACCTCAAGGTCATGGCGCGCAGCACCGTGTTCCGGTTCAAGGGCGATCAGGAAGATCCCCGCCAGATCGGGGAGAAACTCAAAGTCGGTGCCGTGCTGGTGGGCCGAATCACGCAGCACGCGGATGAAGTGTCCGTGCAGGCCGATCTGGTCAACACTTCCGACGGCTCGGAGATGTGGGGGAAGCGCTACACGCGCAAGATGGCCGACATCACCCAGGTGCAAAGCGACATCACGCACGATCTCTCCGGCCGTCTTCGCGGGAGTGCTACCGTGCCCGAAAAACAGCACATGGGTAGCGCCGGCACGACCAACGCGGAGGCGTATCGTCTCTACCTCGAAGGTCGCCAGCTCTGGTACGGGCGGACTAACGAAGGCCTCACGAAGAGTATCGATCTGTTTCAGCAAGCCATCGCCGCCGATCCCAACTACGCTCTTGCGTATACCGGGCTGGCCGAGACGTACATCGTGGCTCCTGGATACGGGATCGGGATCACTTCGAAGCAGGCGCGAACGGTGGCCGACGACGCCACGCGTAAGGCGCTCGAACTCGACCCTTCGCTCGCCGAGGCTCATACGGCTCGCGCCCTTGTCCTCAGCCAGCTATGGAAGTGGAACGAGGCGGAGGCAGAGTTTCGGCGCTCGCTCGAGCTCAGTCCCAACAACGCAAATACTCATTATTTTTACGCGATGGAATTCCTCAACGCCCGCAAGCGGATGGACGAGTCACTCTCCGAATTCCGCACGGCGCTGTCGCTTGATCCCCTTTCGCCCATCGTGAATACGAACTACGCGCTCGCGTTGGGAATCGCTCATCGCTATGACGAATCTCTCCAGCAATTTCAGAAAACGCTGCAGAGCGATCCCCAGTTTCGCCCGGCACACTACAAGTTCTCGCAAATCTTATCGGCCATGGGGCGCTATCCCGAGGCGATCCAGGAATTGCAGCAATCCTCCGATGCCAAGGGAACCTTCAGTCCCGATGCAAATGGATACCTCGCCCTGAGTCTAGCCATCGGCCCGAAACTCCAGTTCACACCGTCGGTTTATGCAGTGGCCTACGCAGTAGCCGGCAACCGGGAAAAAACCTTGGAGCAGCTCGAAAAAGCCTACGACGAAGCGGACGAAGAACTACTAATCAGTGTGCGCCAGCCGCAGATTGACCTGGTCCGTTCCCAGCCGCGCTACAAAGAGCTGATGCGGAAGCTCGACCTTCCTGAGTAGGCAGCTTCGCGCCAGAACTGTATCCACGAACCGCAATCGAGCAATGAACAGCGAAAGCCCTCTGTGCCGCTCGGTGTCCTCTGTGGTGATAAGGTTTTTGCCTGTATTGACTACTGACTCGGAATTCGATATAACGTATCCCGAGTCATGAGAGAAGAAGCGAATTCGTTCCTGCCGCTTTCATCAGCGATCCTGCACATCCTGCTCTCGCTTGCCGGTGAGGAACTCCACGGCTACGCCATCATGCAGGAAGTGCAGCGCCAGTCGGACGGGAAGTACAAGCTTGGCCCGGGCACGCTCTACGACAATCTGCAGAAGATGATCGATCGCGGGCTGGTCGAGGAATTGGGAAAAAAGCCGGGGGATGACGATCCGCGCCGCCGCTACTACCGGCTGAGCACGCTGGGACGAGGGGTGTTGACTGCGGAGATCTCGCGGCTGGACGACGTGGTTCGCGAAGGGAAAATGCGCCTGCAGGCGAAACCAAGGAGGGCCTGATGCTCCGCTTCCTGTATTGCGCGGCGCTGCGCGCGCATCCGCGGCATTTTCGCGAGCGTTTTGCCGAAGAGATGCAGGCGATTTTCGATCAGGCCGAGAGCCCGCTGCAACAGGTCGGCTTGCTCGCCGATGCCGCGCTGTCCCTGTTTCGACAGTGGACGCTACGCCCGGAATTTTTGCAGGAACGCGCAACCGCCGCGCCAGAGGGCGGCGTTTTGCTCTTCTCTTCGTTGGGAGATTCCAAGCCCCGCACAGTGGCTCTGTTCTACGGGGCGATCCTGTCGGCGCTCGTACTCAACGGCGTGTCGCTGACGATAGGGTACGCTTGGGAACATCCCATCTTTCTCGAGTTCCGGCGGCCGGTCATTGTTCCGCCCGCGGCGTGGAGAGCACGGCCCAAAATGCAGCCGGTCCCGACCGCCTCTGCCGAGCCGTCGCTCTATACCGACCAGGGTAGAGTGCTTCTGATATTTAACTCGCCGTCACACCCGGCATCTCCGGCTCAACCCTCTGCGAAGCCGGTGCCACAGGCGGGAGCACCCACCGCCGGATCCGTGGAGACATCTCCGGCTACGGTCAACACCAGCATCGACACACCGGCCGGCATTCTTCAGTCGTATGCGGGAACTTATGTCAGCCAGGCGCCCGCGGGTGAGCGAGTGCGCGTCACGATCGAAGGCGGCCAGTTGCAGCTGGAACTCGTCGGCAAATTCCGTAGTCTGCTGGCGCCATTGCCGAATCCGCAGCTACTGGCCTGCAGCGTGGGAGATTGCTGGGTGACATTCTCGACCGGCGCTCAGGGAACTGTGGACCGCATCGAGGTCCATCATCTGGGCAGGGAAGTGGTCGCATTTCGCGAACAGCGCGGGATGGTCTTCTAGATCGGCGCACGTGATCCCTTGCGCCGGTCTTAGGAACAGCCGCTCAATTCTGCCCGATCCGAGGCATGCCTTGTACACGTTCCGCAGCATGCTCCTGAACGCGAACCGCGGACGGTACTACCTCCTGCAGTCTGCCTGCTGCCATCCTTACGGGACGGGCAGAGAAGCTCGCTGAAGAGGATGTCGCCCACATGCTTGGAGCCACCCAACCGGCGGTGCTTCCGTCACTGCTCTGCCAATTTCGCCAGTCGGCCAGGGAGTGAGTCGGTGCGGCCGTCAGCGGCATTGAACTGGTAGCGGACGATACCCCCATTTGCCCGCCTGGAAGGCTTGGCATGCTTGCGGTGGAAGGAGCCGAGGTGGAGTGCATTTGGGCTGCGCTGAATAAGGAAAGGGACAGTACTGCAAAGGCGAGAAGAAGGGTCTTTTTCGCGTCCATGGGCCTACCCTAGGGGTCGAAATCCGGGGGAGAGCCGTTAACCTCACTCTAGCCCGGAAAAAGGCGAAATCCAACGAAAAGTTGGTGGCGCGAGCAGGTTTTCCTTCCAGGACGGGACAAGACACTAATCGGTCCAATCATGTAGACTTTCAAAGGCGAGTACAGACGCACACTCCTCCGAGCGTGCCCATCCTGCCGGAAAGCACTCCGGCGCCCAAGTTACTCCCAAAAACCAGGTAGAACCGCGGCTTTCCGGCCGCCGGCACATTCCTGTCAGGAGAAGAAAATGGCGAAGATTGCAAAGACAGCGGACCGTAAGAAGGTCATGGACACCAGCAAATCCACCGCGTGCCCGAAGTGCGGCAAAGATACCCGCATCGTGAAGCGTACCAAGGACCGGGAACGCGGGGTTCCGGGCGGAGTTTATATTTCGTGCTCGGCGTGCGAATTTTACGAGAAGTTGTAGCGGACGGTTTGATGGTGGCTCAAGAGGCGCGACCAGGGTCGCGCTTTCTTTACGCTCACGATCAGGGCTTGCGGGCTGCGGCCCGCTTCGCCGAGGTGTCGCCCCTACGGGGCTGGCACTCGATGCGGATGGATCCCCAGCCCTTACGGGCTGGGCTAATGAATTTCGCCCTTCGGGCTGGGCAACTGAGAATTCAGAACCAAGAACTCAGAAACTGCGAACTCAGAACTGCGTACTCTGAACTGCGAACTCAGAACTGCGAACTCAGAACTGCGAACTCAGAACTGCGAACTCAGAACTGCGAACTCAGAACTGAGAATCGATAGCTGAGAGTCGATAGTTGATGGCTGATAGCCGATAGCCGAGAACTGCCTTCACCCTATCTGCGCCAGGATCTCCCTTGCTTCCGCTGCCGGGTCGTTTGCCCCGGTGATTGGCCTGCCCACCACGATGTAGTTGGCCCCAGCGGCGATCGCCTCTGCGGGTGTAACCACGCGTGCCTGATCGCCGTGGTCTGTGCCGGAAGGACGGACACCCGGAGTCACGATTAGGAAATCGTCACCCAGTTCATTGCGAAGGGCGGCGGCCTCTTGGGCGGATGCGACAACCCCATGACAGCCGCTGGCAATTGCCAGGGCGGCCAGTCGCGATACTTGATCGCCCACTGTGCCGCGCACACCGGCATGTTCGAGGTCGCGATCCTCGAGGCTGGTCAACACCGTCACCGCCAGAATCATCGGTGAAATATTTGCGCTACGTCCCGCTTCGATGGCGGCGCGCAGCATATTGCTTCCGCCCGAAGCATGTACGGTCAGCATGCTTACGCCGAGCTTGCAGGCTTCTTTGACGGCCGCACTCACGGTGTTGGGAATGTCATGCAGCTTGAGGTCGAGAAATACCTGGCGTCCGGAACTCACCAGATCGCGCACAATCTGCGGGCCCTCGGCGGTGTAGAGCTGCAGGCCAATTTTGTAGTAACGAGCGGAATCGCCCACGGCCGCCACGATCTTCTGGGCGGCGGCCGCGGACGAAACATCCAGAGCTACAATCAAGCGCTCGCGCGCATCACGCATCTAGAGGAGTGTAATGGGATTACTGCAGACGCGCTACTGGCCGCAGCATAGCTACGGTCTGAGGCTCGGAAACCAGGTCCAGACGAACCTGTTGGATGCCCTGATGTTCCAGGTGCAGAACTCGAGCCGCTTCGTACGACAAGTCGATGATCCGGCCGTCGACCACCGGGCCGCGATCATTGACGCGCACAACCACCGCTCTGCCGTTTCTTAAATTGGTGACCTTTACATAGGTCCCCAGAGGCAGCGTAGGATGTGCCGCAGTCAGGTCGTACATGTTGAAAGCTTCACCACTGGCGGTTTCTTTGCCGTGGAAATAGCTTCCATACCAGGACGCCGTCCCAACTTGGTACGGACGAGTCCGCTTCTTTGCTAGCGTCGACTTGGTGGCTGGTTTCGGCTGATTCGGAGCCGGACTACCTCGGTCGTGGGCCGAGCCCGAGTTGCCCTGAGCCGCTCCCAGGCCGGCGACGCACAAAAACACCGCCAGTCCATGAGCAATGCGTGTTCGCATTCAGTTCACCTCGCGTACAAAAGGTTCGGTCGCTACGTAGGTCGTTCACAATTTTGGCCAAAGGTTAGGTCAGCCTAGCGGAGCAGGAAAGGGGTGTCAACGAGGAATTTCCTGTAGCAAGATTACCAGCTAGTTATTCATAGCTTACGTAACCTATTGTAAAAGTTGAGTAACATTACATAGTCGGCTGCAAACAAAAGGTTTATACATTAACTATATGGTAAACACTCGTTTCGTCTGGGTACTGGAAAATCTTACAAGTACTGTTGGATCAATGATTTGCATGAATTATCGGAAGAAGTTATTCGGAATCAGGAGTTTGCGGGTATACGCTTCAATAGGCTCGGGAAAAAATTCTTTGCGAGCCTTCCACAGGCAGGTGGTGGTGGCCTTTTAGAGTAGAGTGCCAGCGTATGCCCGAGATGCCGACCATTGTACTTACCATCGCCGGCTTTGATCCTTCTTCGGGAGCCGGGGTGACCGCAGATATCAAAACCATTGCTGCCCACGGGTGCTACGGGGTCGCCTGCATCACCGCGATGACCGTGCAGTCGACGGCGGGCGTGCGGCGCGTGGATCCGTGTGATTCCGGTTTGGTGGCCGATACGCTTGAAGAGCTGGCTTCGGACGTGAAGATCGCCGCCGTCCACATCGGGATGCTGGGCTCCGGGAAAGTCGCCCGATCAGTTGCCGAGTTCCTGGGCCGAAGGAAGCTTCCCAACGTCGTGCTTGATCCGATTCTCAAAGCATCTTCGGGGGCCGACCTTCTCGATCGCGAGGGAAGCAAGATTCTGGCTTCAGACTTGCTTTCCCTGGCCGCGGTCGTTACACCCAATGTGGATGAAGCGGCTGCCTTGACCAGGCTTCCCGTGACGAATCCGGACCAAATGCGAGCGGCCGCCACCAAGCTTCACCAGATGGGGGCCGAGTCGGTTGTAATCACGGGCGGACATCTGGACAAAGCGATCGACCTGCTCAGCTTCCAAACCAAGCGTGGGGTCGAGCAAGAGGTTTTCAAATCCGAGCGCCAGCGCTCGAACTCGACCCATGGAACCGGCTGCGCCTTTGCCACCGCGATGGCGTGTCACCTGGGGCTCGATCGGGGCCTGCCCGAAGCCGTGCTGCTGGCGAAAGCATACGTTTCCGCTGCCATCTCCAAGGGCCAGCCATTGGGAAAAGGTGTGGGACCTGTGCACCATCTCTATCGCATGCAGCAGCAGAGACGGAGCGCGACCGTCGTGACCGAAGCCGAACCGGTTCACTGAATCTCAGGGAAGTTTGGGTGCAAGCGGGAGCTTGAAAGAAATCTAGTTCTCAGGAGGGCTTTTGAGATCGGATTCGAGAACTGGGGGAGGTCCCAAATCGATCGTTTCGGTAGAACTACTGGGCTGATTTTTTCAGAAGAATTCCTGCCAGGAACGACGCGCTGGCGCCCAGCAGCCACTCAATCCGCCAAACCTGTACAGCCTGCCAGTCCAGCGTCGTTTGAACGGTGAAAATCAATCCCACCGTGATCGCGCCCGCGACGCAGAACAATCCGATCGCGAACGAAACCAATGCCGCCGCGGGCAGGCCTAACCATTCCCGCGTTCTCACAATCCAGCGTTCAATGTTATGAAACTCGAGATGACGCACCCATGATAAGGCGGTGCGCATCAAGTTCGCCAGTTCGTTCTTGGCGGGCCGCTCCGAGCGCTCTGCGCCACAAGCATGACAGAAGCGCGATCCCGGAATGAATTCGGTCTCGCAGACATCGCAGGCTTCGACCATCGCCGGCTCGGCGGCCTGTTCGATCACTACCGGAGACGGAGAGACGGGCGGCTGCCAAAACTCTCGCTCCGCGTTATGCGCGACTTCCGACATTCGGAGAGACCTCCTGCATCATCTACAGGGCAAACTGGGGTCCAAATACAGGGTTTTCCGTAACCCTATGAAAAGCGAGACTTTTGAACAGGGCCGCAATGGCTGAAAGCTAATAGCGACGAGCAAGATTTACCGAAAGTTGGGGGAAAAGATGCACGACCGGCTGGATTATAGATCGATTCCGAGCAGGAAATCGGAAGGACCGGGTGCTCTTCTTGATTCTGGCGAATCGGTTAAAATGAAAAGAAATCGGTGGGATTTCCAAACCAAGGTACGTTGTCCGGTTGGTGCGCCAGGCGTGTGGTCGGGTGCGCGCTTGCGGGGTTTCTCGGGACCATGGTTCCCGGCGCTGTCGGGCAGCAGGCATCCGCGCCCGCGGAGGCTGGCAAAGCCACCATCTACCGCCCCGCGGATCCGCTGAACAATTCCGCCTTCGACCGCTTCTACAACATGGACTATGACCGGTCCGTGCAGGACTTCCAGAAGATCTTAGATCGCCATCCTGACGATCCGTTTGCGATCAATCACTTGTTGACGGCGGTGATGTTTCGCGAACTGTATCGCATGGGCGCTTTGAACACGGGCGACTACGCGAACGACAGCTTTATCGGGACGCCGCACCATCCCGCGGACGCCAAGGCCAAGGCGCAGATCAAAGAACTGGTGGACCGCGCGGAGAAGGTGGAAGAAGAAAAGCTGAAGGCGAATCCGAAGGATGTCGACGCGCTGTACGCGCGCGGCAACACGCGCGCCCAGTTCTCGACCTACACGGCGCTGGTGGAGCGGGCGTGGTTCTCAGCGCTGCGCAACGCAGTGGGCGCGCGTCACGATCATGAGCGCGTGCTGGAATTGTCTCCGCAATATACCGACGCGAAACTGGTGGTCGGCGCCCACAATTACGTGATGGGAAGTCTGCCCTGGGGCGTCAAGGTGGCGGTGTCGCTGGTTGGACTGAGCGGCAGCAAAGAAAAAGGAATCGAATATTTGTACGAGGTCGCGCGGGCCAATACTGAAAACAGCGTCGATGCGAAAATCGCGCTGCTGTTGTTCCTGCGGCGCGAGCATCGCTACAGCGAAGCTTTGCCCTTACTCCGCGGCCTGATTCAGCAATACCCGGAAAACGTTTTGCTTGCCCTGGAAGAGGGAACGCTGTTGCGTTCCCTGAGCCAGACTCAGGAGGCCGCGGCCGCTTACCGAAAAGTCTGGGATGCAGGGAAGGCCGGGAAGTATCCCGGCCTGCACTACGAAGTGGCCGCCGATTATTTGGGAGATTTGCTACGCAGCCAGAAGGACTATAGCGGTGCGGCGGCGGCTTACGAACTGGTTGCGCAGGCCTCGCAGCCTGACTCTGAGATACTGCAAAAGGCGAATCTGGGTGCCGGTGAGATGTATGATCTCCAGCAAAAGCGGGATCTGGCAACGCGCAAGTATCAGGCGGTGATCGCGGTCAACTCCTCTAGTCCTCCCGCTGACATCGCGCGCAAGCGGCTCAGAGAGCCGTTTCGGGAAAACTAGTTCGCCCCGCCAGACGGCGTCCCCGTTTGCCGGCATTCCCAGGGAACTTTCCACCCTCGTGCGGCGTATCCTAGAGCAGAGGAGGCCGACCTATGTATTGCAACTACTGCGGCAAAGTCATTCAGGATGACGCCAACCTCTGCGCGTATTGTGGCCGGCGTGTAGGCGCGGTATCGGCGCGCAAGCGGCTCATGCGTCCGCGCGCCAATCGCAAAATTGCGGGCGTCTGCGCCGGACTCGCGGAATATTTCGATCTTGATGTGACCCTGGTGCGCGTGCTGTGGCTGGTGATCACATTCTTCTCTGCTTTGATTTTCGGGACGGTCGGCTACATCGTGGCGTGGATCGTCATGCCGGAAGAGCCGGAGTATCTGCCCGTGCCCCAGGCTCAGCAGGCCACGAATCCGTAAGCCCAGGTTCGGCGGGCGGGGACGCCCGCCGCTCTACGGTCTCGCACGGTCCATTTCACGTTTAGAATCTGGGCATGAATCGCACTCGTAGCGGAGATGCCGAGATCGCCTATTCGGTTTTGGGCGAGGGACCACCCGTCGTCCTGCTTCACCCCTTTCCCGCACATCATGAATTCTGGATTCCGGCGGCGCAGGTCCTGCTCTCTCGCTACCGCGTTATCCTGCCGGACCTGCGGGCACACGGCGAGTCTCAGGCAGGCGAAGGACCGGCGACCATGGAGAAGCATGCGAGCGACATTGCGCGAGTTCTCGACGATGCTCAAGTGGGACGCGCGTTGTTTGTCGGTGTATCCATCGGTGGCTACATCCTGTTCGAATTCTGGCGTCGCTACCGCGGCCGTGTGGCCGCCCTCGCCTTATGCTGCACGCGCCCGCAAGCCGATACATCCGAGGGGCGCAACGCTCGCCTGAAGACCGCCGAGGAAGTGCTCCAGCGTGGAACAGAATGGTTCGCCGATCTGATGCTTCCCAAGCTTTTAGGTAAGACCGTCCGCGAGTCCCGGCCCGACTTGGTCGATGGAGCGCGGCGGATGATGTTGAAGATGTCGCCGCAACACATCGCACAAGTCCAGCAGGGCATGGCCGCGCGTCCGGACTCCGTTGCAACCTTGAAGACCATCAATGTTCCAACTCTTGTATTGATGGGAGAGGAAGACGGAATTGCAACGCCCGCCGACGGCGAGTTGATGCGGCAGCACATCCCCGGTAGTGGATTGGCGGTTGCACCCAAGGCTGGACATTTCGCTGCCTGGGAACAACCGGAAGCGGTGAGCAAATTGCTCCGGCAGTTCGTGGACGGATGTCAGTAGCGTTTCCAGGCCCGCCCCAAGATCCTTTGCTACAATTCTCCCGTCATGGTTGATACCTTTCTGGTTGCGGAAAAGACTGTCATCAACGCCAAGGGCGATGGGACTGCAGTGGATGTCAGCGCTGCGGGCAATCGCGTATTTCTTGCGACTCTCTATATCACCAACATCATCGAACAGGAATCGCTCGATGTGAGCATCTACGGATCGGTGGATGGGGCGACCTGGCCGGCGAAACCGATCGTGGCGTTTCCGCAGAAGTTTTATCGAGGCGAGCATCCGTTGCTTGTCGATTTAACGCAGCATGCTGACGTCAAATGGGTGCGGGCGCACTGGGAGGCCAGTCGCTGGGGCCGAGGCACCGAAACTCCCATGTTTGAATTCCAAGTCACGTTGAAGGAAGTGTCCCCGCAGGTCCTGCGAGAAGCAGCGGCGGAAGCAAAAACCTTCGCGTAGACAGTTTGTGAAGCTGCGCGGAATCAATGCGCAGCCTCACGCCACTCTGACGACGGCCTCTCGCCCCTTCTCCTTCCCGGCCGGCTTTTTCTCCATTGCTTCCTGATCTTCAGTTGCCTTGTATTTTCTGCCTTCGCGCATCGCGAGGAACGGCTTCTCCACGCAGTAGTACGAGGCTGCGGCGAACAACAATGCGAAGGCCAGATTTTGAGGGAAGCCCGTCCACCAGGCCTGCGATCCGCGGTCCAGGAAGGGCTGCTGCCACAAGTAGAAGCTGTAACTGAGTGTCCCCAGCCACGCCACTGGGGTCCAGTTGAGAACTCGATATCGCATACGCACCGCGTGCTGGATCGAGAGCGCGATTCCAACCTGCATCACTGTGAGTCCGGCCACCTGGTAGGTTCGGTTGCTGACTAACCGAAGGAGTGGCAGAAGAGCGGTGAGGGTCGGCACCAGCAAAAACCAGCGGCTGCTCAACCATCGCTCGCGGCGCTGCAGTTGCGGCTGCAGCATGGCAAGCGCACATCCGGCGGCGAGCGCGTCCATCACCACTGGAAAAGGATGTTCGACGGCGCGATAACCCCAGATCACCCAGAACAGGGCGCGCAGAGGCGGACCTGACAACAGCAGGCTCGCCACCACCCAGAGCCTGATCCGGAAAAATAACAGCAGGGTCAGCGGCCACAGCAAGTAGAACTGCTCTTCCACCGACAAGGACCACAGGTGTCCGAGCACCCAGTCTTTGTCGTGAAAGTAGTTGCTCGAATAGGTCAGGGCCGACAATATGCTGGACCATGACAGCGCATGCCAGTGCGCGGCAATCATGGCCAACATGAAAGCGTAAGCGGCGGGCAAGATTCGGTAGGCACGGCGCATGTAGAAATCACGAAGCGAGATTGTTCCCGTCTTCTCATGCTCTTTGAGCAGCAACCCGGTGATCAAGAATCCGGAAATCACGAAGAAGATCCGGACACCGAAGTTTCCGTAAATCTCCAACACATCCCAGCGGAAGAAATGGCGGGTGCCGGAAAGGTGCGCGAGCAAGACACACGCCAGGGAGACGGCGCGCAGGCCATCCAGGGAAGGAATTCGACAGCGGGTGTCCAAAGGCAGCCCCCCGGCCAGGGATTTGCCAGTGCTCGGTAGGAGACTTCAGATTAACGGCATCGTCCCGAGAAGCTGGTGATGACGGTCACGCAAGCGCGTGCGTACAGGAAAGCATGACTGCCGGCCACAACTCGGATTGTGTGCTTTCTCTGCGACCCTTAGTCCGGGAAGGTTATCCGATATATTGGATAGATCCATGAAACCCGGCTCCAGCGTGACGGTGCGCCCGGCGCGACACCTCTCCGGAAGCTTGCGTCTTCCCGGCGACAAATCCATATCCCACCGCTACGCCATGCTGGCGTCGCTGGCGGAAGGCAAGTCGCGTTTTGAAAATTACTCCACCGGCGCCGACTGCGCGACCACGCTCAGCTGCATGCGCCAGCTGGGCGTGAATTGGGTGCGTACCGATGAGCGCGCTAATGTAATCGAAGTCGAGGGGCGTGGTCCGACCCTTGCGGGCCCCACCAGCGCGCTGGATTGCGGCAATTCCGGTTCGACCATGCGCATGCTGAGCGGCATTCTTGCCGGCCAGGACTTCACGTCGGAAATGTATGGCGACGAATCGCTCTCCCGGCGGCCCATGGCTCGCATCATCCATCCGCTTGCGGAAATGGGTGCGCACATCACGTGTGCCGAAGGCGAGCGGCCTCCGCTGCGCATTCGCGGCGGACATCTGCAATCGATCCACTACAAAATGCCGGTGGCCAGCGCGCAGGTGAAATCCTGCGTGTTGTTTGCCGGATTGTTCGCGAAAGGAGAAACCCGCGTCGAGGAGCCGCTGCGCACGCGCGATCACGGAGAGGTAGCCTTGCGGGCGTTCGGTGCGGATCTGAAGCGCAACGGAAACTCCACTCAAATCGCGGGCGGCCAGAAGTTGCATGCCATCGAGGCCTGCATCCCCGGCGATCTGTCGAGCGCGGCGTTTTTCTTCTGCGCGGCCGCTTTGTTTCCGGGTTCGGAATTGACGATTGATTCGCTGCTCATGAATCCGACGCGCGCCCGCCTGCTCGACATCCTGATCGGCTTGGGCGTGCGCATCTCGATCACGCAACTGGAAGAGCAGCACGGCGAACTGGTGGGGACTGTGCGGGTCGAAGGCCAGCACCTGAAGTCGGCCGAGATAGCCGGCGCTGACTCGGGAGCACTTATCGACGAAATTCCGGTGTTGGCGGCGATTGCGCCGTTCACGGAACAGGGCATTCGCATTCGCGATGCCAGGGAATTGCGGGTCAAAGAATCCGATCGCATCGCGGCCATCGTGACTAACCTGCGTGCGATGGGAGCCGAGGTTGAAGAACATGAGGACGGGCTGACCGTGCCGGGCGGCCAGTCCCTGCACGGGGCGGAGATCGACTCTCTGGGCGACCACCGGATCGCCATGGCCTTTGCGATCGCCGCCTTGCGGGCGCAGGGGGACACCCAGATTAAAGGTGCGGACGCTGCCGCGATTTCCTTCCCGGCATTCTTTGCAACCCTGGAAAGCCTTGTCCAGCGCTGATTTCCCGCAGTGTCAACCTCTCGATCCCGGCTGCTTTTCCGGCCGTCACCTAAAGCGGTTACCCCCGTTATCTTCCTCGTTCAGTCAGTTCCGGAGAACAATGACTTCAGCGTCGGACATTGCTGACCAGTTTGGAATCCTTCAGGGACAGGGAAGATTCATGAAAACGAACCTGGCAATTGCGGTTCTCCTGCTTGCGTCCTCGATGCAAGCCGAGGAGCCGAAGAAGTACCACACCGGGCAACTGCTGCAGATGGAATCGCTCCAGTGCACGGTGTTCGAGAACGCGTCGCACGAAACCGACGCGAGCGACCAGACTCTGTGCCAGGAATATGTTTTGCAGGGTGACGATGTTCTGTTTCACCTGCGCGCCAAGGACGCGAAACATCCCGTGCTCTTGCCGATAGGCAAAGACGTGGACTATCGCACCGAAGAAGACCGGTTTTATTTGCACCTGGCGGCCAATGACAGGAAGGAGCACGAGTATCTTGTGCTGTCGATGGAGCCGCGTGAGAAGTCAGCGCCTGCGGTCCAGACCGCGATGAAGGTAAATCACCTCCAGTAAGTTCACTACAGTTCCGAATCGAGGCGCGGACGGCCAGGTCCGCGCCGTTTTTTTTCGAACAGATTGCCTTTGCCGCCCGGGATCGGGCAAACCCTGCATAAGCTCCAGAGTTTGTACGCAGCCCGTCGTCTGCACGATGTCAACTGCCTGAATCCCGCTCGCAGCGCGGCTTACAGACCAACCTTGGTGAGGGGCGGGGCATCTCATTCGCAACCGCCCACCCATCCTCCATCTGCCGAAAACTGGGGCACTCGGAGAGCCGGTGCGGTCGGAGGAAGTTAAACCAGATTTGGGGAGCATTCCTTATGCAACGCAGTCTTGTCCTGGCACTCTTGGGTTTCCTGTTGGCAGCACCAGCTTTGATGGCGCAGGAGGGAGCGAACCACGTGGAGGTGGGAGCCTTCGCCGAATATTTCAATCTTAGCCGCACGAGTCCGCACATCAACTTTGTGGGCGTAGGCGGACGCGCCGCGTTCAATGTGCGTAGCAATGTGCAGATCGAAGCCGAAATGGCTTATGACTTCAAACGCAACTTCACCACCACATTCTCCGATGGCATCAATACACAATTTGTGGACACCAATTTACGCACGCTTCACGCTCTCTTCGGTCCTAAGTTCGGGACCAGCGGCGGACCGGTACGCCTGTTCGGAACCTTCAAGGCCGGGTTGATCAACTTCAGCGTTTCTGATCAGAACGCGGGTAGCGGATTCCAGAGTGCCATCGGCGACGTCACCACCGGCAACACGGCGGCTGCGATCTATCCCGGAGCTGGTTTAGAGGGCTTTATCGGGCCGATCGGATTGCGCGCCGAGGTGGGCGACGAAATCTACTTCAAGAACGGCTCGCATAACAATTTGCGGGTTACCTTCGGGCCGACTCTGCGCTTCTGAAAGGCCAATCCCCAGTTCGCCAGGCGGCCGGAACTCCGGCCGCCTTTTTCTTTGCGATAAAGTGCTTTCGCACGCTTCTGGCCGGCAGACTCTGTGGTAAAGTACCTGTCCAACTTCGCTGCGCCGGTCCCGGCCGGGTAGCCATCCGCCATTCTCCAGAAAGTGATCCAGGAGGAAATCATGTCGACTGTCTACGATCTTGTGAAGGACCGGCGCATCTACTCGATTGACGCCGAGAAAACTGTCCTGGAGGCGGCACGCTTCATGATGGAACACAGCATTGGCGCGCTCCCGGTTTTGCGCGAAGGGCTGCTGGTCGGCATCTTCTCGGAGCGCGACGTGATGAACCGCGTGGTGGCGGCGGGTCGCACGCCGGGAACCACCAAAATATCGGAAGTGATGACTCCGAATCCGCGGGGTGTCGATGTGGAAGAGTCCGTCGAGGAGTGCCTGTTCCTGATGAAGGAATTTGGATTCCGCCACTTGCCCATCGTGAGCGGCAAGGAACTGAAAGGCCTGGTTTCGCTGCGGGACTTGCTTCTGAAAACGTCATCGCAGCAGCGCTCGGTGGCGTAGAGCGACGATCTACTGAGAACGCTGGCGCAGGATCAGGTCGCCCTGCTTCGCCGGCAGCGCGAACGGAAATTCCAAAATCTGGGAGCCTAAAGGAATCCGGAAGAGGAATTCCTCGGGCTTTTTCCAGTCTCCAATCCATTTGCTGTGAGTGCTGAACAGAATCCAGCCGCTGATCTCGGTGTGGCTGTTGTCCAGCTGGACCGCCGGCAAGGTGGCATGGCTGAGGAAGTCCTGCAACTCGGTGACTTCCTTCTGCCAGCCCTGCACAAATTTCTCGCGCTCTTCCTTGCGCTCGGGATGCTTCTCGACCTCGCGTTCGGTCTGGTGCTCGATCTCATCCACGTCGTTTTGTGCTTTCTGCGCGAAGGATTCCGCATCGAGCGCAGGCTGAATAATTTTCGAATGCTTCACGAATTCGAGCGTGGCCTGGCCGGGATCGACGGTCAGCGGAGATCCGCTTCGATTGCGCACCGTGAGGTGCACGCTAAAAAAACGCTCGCCGCGCTTGTGGACCAGCTGTAACTCTTGCGCATCGATGGCGACGACCGCTCCGAATTCGGCGGTCCAGAGGGCATAGCGGTACTTGCCGTCATGATCGAGTGAGAACGTGCAGCCAGTGCGGCTCTCGGCCCAGCGCAGGGTTGGGGGCGGGTTCTTCTTCGCGGCTGCCGGCGGTGGGACCAGGCTTAATAGAATCGCGATTGCCACGCCCAAAACACTCCTGCGAATCAGGCCGGTCTGAGATGCTCGCGTATTCTGGTCGCGGTTCATTTTCACCATAGAGTCACAGAGGCACAAAGAAAACCTTTGGCGTTCTTCGCGCCGTTTAAGAGTATCGATCGATAGATAATCGGGCAACCGCGCCGTTCCTGACGAAAAAAGACCGGCCGTCGAAGGCCGGTCTCCAGGGTTGTGATGGAACCTGACGGGGAAAGACTGCTAGCCTCTCTCCGGCGAGGTTTACGGCGTAAATTTCGCCGCGAAAGCATCCCCGGTGCTTCCACCAAAAGTAGCTTGCGCCGCGCTCTTGGTTGGCAAGCCGCTTGAGGAGTCCGTTGTTCCCGTAACGAAAATATTCGTCCCGTCGGAGGCAATTGCGCCACCCGGGGTGCTGCCGTTCAAGTCCTCGCTACCGGCGCCCCCGTAGTAGGTGGAAAAGACCTGGGCTGAACCGGCCGCATTAATTTCCGTCACGAATGCGTCTGAGGATCCTTTGAGGGTGGTCGCGCCTGTGATGGCATTCTTGAGCGGGAAGTCAGAGGAATCCGTACATCCCGTCACGTACGCGTTTTTGGCGGTATCGATAGCAATCGCCTTTCCCTCGTCCTTGCTGTTCGTGCCGCCCAGGTAGGTGAAATATCCGATTGCTCCACCGGAATTGACCTGGGCCACGAATGCATCCTGCGTCCCTTTAAGCGTGGTCTGAAAGGCAGAGCCCGTGGCTAAGCCTGAGGATTGGGTGAAGCCGGTCACATAGGCAGCGCCGCTCGGTCCATCCACCGCGATGGCGTTGGCGACATCATCCCCTGTCCCACCGATGTAAACGAAGTACTGCTCGCTTCCAGTGGAATTGAACTCTGCGACGAAGCCGTCCTCAATACCGCCTCCAAACGTGCTGGTTCCAGGATTGCCTAGACCTGAGGAGGAAGTTTGACCGCTGACGTAAACATTGTTGCTGCCATCCAGAGCGATGCCGGAAGCAAGGTCGGACTGGGTGCCGCCGAGATACGTCGAGAAGGTCAATGTCTGCAGCTCCCAACGCAAGCTTGATAATGAAAGCGTCCGCTGGACCGCTCAGCGCGGTCTGGAACGGAAGTAAAGTAGGAAAATTGGTGGACTTCGTTTCGCCGGCGATGTAGACGTTCCCGCTACCCATCTAACGCGATTCCCAGGGCGGTGTCATGCAGGCCACCGCCAAGGACCTAGTGGTGGTCAGGCCACCGGTTGAACTAAGCTCCGCCACGAATACATCCTGACCGCCGCGTGCGCCAATGTTAATGGTGGCCGGAAAGGAAGAGCCGGCCTGCGTATTCCCGACAAGGAAGATGTTGCCTCCCTGCAGCGCGATGCCGGTTGCTGCATCGTCCTGAGTCCCGCCAATGAAGGTCGTGAACTGTACGGCTCCCGGACGAGTTCAGTTTCGTGACGAAACGCGTCATGTCCGGTCCCGCCGGCAAAGGTGTTAGTCAATCCAGGAAAGGTGGCTGGAGCCGGAATCGCCGGCGACGAATACATTTCCGCTGCCGTCCACCGCAATGGCCAAGCCCTGGTCGTCGGCCGATCCACCGAGGTAAGTGCCAAAGCTCAGAGCTCCGCTGCCGCCGCCTCCACCGCCCCCGCCACCACCACCGCCGCCTCCGCCCCCTTGGCCGTTGCCGCATGCCACCAGGACCGCCAGACCGGCGATGGACAAGCAGAACAGCAGGGACGCGAACAGTCGTTTTCGTTGCACTGCGCCCACGCCGGCCAACGCGATACCGAGCATTGGCACCCACGCGAGGGACAACAGCCAGGAATGATTCGTTGCCGCGATGCTGCTTTGTGCGCTCGCAGAGTTGCTGGAGTTCGCGTCAATCACCAGATCGCGACTATGGTCATAGGCTCCCAACGCAAGTACAACCCCGCCGTCCTCGCGAACTTCAAAATTTGCGTTGACCGGCTGCGACTTGCCTTGTACTTGTTGGAAAGCGTGCAGTGTGCCGAAATGCAATATGCCCGTTTCCGCTACGACCGCCAATCCGCCATCAGCATCCGTGTTAACACTCGTCGCCCCATGAAAGCGAAGATGGATCGCGCTCGGATCGGCTCCCGCTGCCACCACAAAGCCGAGCCCGACCTCCGGCCCTTCGCCGCTGAAATGAAGGCATACGCCGGGATAAACGTTGCGGTAGTTGACCTCAGCATAATGCGGCACGCCGGTCGCCCAGCGGTGCCGGTCGTCTCCGATGAAATAGTTGCTGACCCCGGGTAGCAGATCACTCGCCGAAATCTCGGGCTGGTCCTGAGCGCCCACAAATTCCATTTGCACGACCGAGGCTCGCTGATCAGCCGGTGTAGTCGCGCGGTCTGCATCGGATCGAGGATTCAGCTTGCGAGGATGCGCCATCGACAGCACGGCCTTTGCCGGGGTCAGGAACAGCTGGTAGCCGTCGCCACGAGCCGTGAACTTGACCTGCGGATCGCTTTGACCCAGGTTCGGTTCGAAGGAGAGAGACCCGTTCGTTAAGCTGGACGCAGTGTGCGCCCGCTCGACCGGGCTGGTCGTGCTCAAGCGCGCGTTCAGCGGAGAATTCTTCTCCACCGGGCTTGCTGCCGGCGCCGTGAAGTGCGACTTCGCCGGACGGGCGAAGATGCACACCGCCCCTACGACCACCAGCAACGATATGCCGGCGATCCAGCGGTTCCTGCTTCCCAAACGATCCTTTACCTGCTTTGACAACATGTTTTTCCTCCGGTAAAAGCTTCCGCCAACGAATTTGGATAGCGAAAAAGTGCGAGCGAACGAGGTTTGCCCCGCGTCAGGTCGGTAACTTAGAAATGGGTAACCGTAAGCGGAGTATCAGCTTGGGATTTTGGGATGTCAACGACCGTGCCATTGCACTTTAGGTACCACCGTAACCTTATCCGAGAAGGCATATTTATCATTTGGCATGCGGGCAACCTGCAGCGTCGTGTGTTGCCACTGCCGTGCGGCGCAGCCCTAAGAAAACACAAGTTGAAATATTTCCATAAGAGCGGGCCAAGGCGGGGAGATTCCTTCGCAAAAGGCTTGTCAGAGTAGACGAACATTCCCGGAAGGGGACAGTTTCGGTCGGCTAACCGACTCTGGCCTTGCACAGCCTGTCTCATGGGGCCTCGTTGCGATTCTCACATTGCGACACTGGTGGGTCGTGCGCAATGATCGATGGCCCCTATTGCAACCCAGGTGCGTCGTTTTAGTTTTGCGTGGACGCGAGAATTGGAGCTGAGGTTCGGGCATCCAAGGTGGCCGCCCGACTCCTCAGCCGGGCCGCCGCCCTCGCATCGAACAGCAGATTTCCCATGCCTATTTTCTTTACCTGTTCGGAACTCCAGCGAGCTTGCATGAGTCCTTCGGTGGAATGGGAGTGCTCGCCGAGAAGCAGATGTCCGAGTTCGTGAGCCATTACGGCGCCAAGCAATTGCGAGAAGGAAATCCGAGGATTCTCCTGACGCAGGCGCTGGATGCGGTCCACAAAGATATCAGCAAAAACGCCGCCACCGGCATCGATAAAGGAGACGCCGAATACAGGTTCGGGTGCATTCTGCGCCCGGGCCAGCACATGAACTACAAGATGGCTGGGAGCGAGGGGTTCATTGCAGGCTGGGTCCTCAAAAGCGCCGTCGCGCTGGAGACAGTTCAGCCATCGCACCGAGACTCCGGCTTTTTCAAAGATCCGAGCCGCAGGCTTCTGCGCATCGCTCAGCAGCGCGGTTGATGTTTCTGCGGTGTGTCTGACAATGACAGTGATCTGTGGATAATCGTTAGATTGCGCCGCGGATGCTGCCGCAAATCCAAGGATCACACCGAGCACGAGCTTCGATTTGATTTCCATTGCCGTCCTCCCCAGTTCCTGGGGGAACGGTCACTCCGGCGGGTTCGTACCTCAAGGGTGGCGCGATCACCTCGCGGGAAAATCTGGGTAACGAGTTAATTGCTTATCCGTCAAATGTTTGGCGGAGTGGGTAACGAGAAAAGAAAATGTCATTCGGTGCTAAGATTCCGACCGGATCGAGATTCGTGAGCGAACCCGGCACAGAGACGGCGACCGTTCGCTTCGGTATTTTCGAGGTGGATCGGAACAGCGGGGAATTGCGCCGGAATGGCGTCCGGGTCAAACTCCAGGAGCAGCCGTACCAGGTCCTGATGACGCTGCTCGAGCGTCCGGGCGACATCGTCACCCGCGAGGAGTTGCGTACCCGGCTGTGGGCCGAGGACACCTACGTCGACTTCGATCACAGCCTGAACGCCGCCGTTCGACGCCTGCGCGATGCGCTGGGAGACACGGCCGAGAATCCACGGTTTGTGGAGACGATTGCCCGGCGGGGCTATCGGTTCCTGCTGCCGGTAAACGGCGCAGTCGCAGTTGACGCATCCCAGCCCATTCCTGGCAGCAGCACGCGGCGCTTCTGGATTCCCCTTACGATTGCCGTGCTCGTGGCCGGAGTGATGCTGGGATTAATCATTGGCCGCCCGCGCCCCCAATCTGGGCAGGGTACATCTGGGCCGATCAAACAACGACGCCTTACGGCGAGTTCAGAAGAAAATCCCGTCCTCGGAGCCGCCATTTCTCCCGATGGCAAATACCTGGCATTTGCCGACAAGACAGGTCTTTCCCTACGGCAGATCGATAGCGGCGAGACTCACTCGTTGAGCCTCCCTACTGGCTTCACCGCCATCCCGGCGGGGTGGTACCCCGACGGCACCCATCTAATAGCGACGTGGGTAGAAGGACCGACCACACCTCCGAGCTTGTGGCAGGTCTCCATCATTGGCGGCGCACCGCGCAAGCTCATTGACAACGGCCAGCTTCCCGCCATTTCTCCCAACGGATCTCAGATCGCGTTCGTCAAGGGACCAAAGCACGCCGAAGAAATCTGGCTTATGGCGGGTGATGGGGAGAATCCACGGCGGCTCGTTATCCCCTGTCATAACTGCACCGTCGGGGTGCCCGCCTGGTCGCCCGATGGAAGTGAAATCGCTTACGTCGTTAGCGAGTACACACCCCTCTGGAGAGCCAACACCAGTGTGGTCTCGTTCAATGTGCGCACCGGCCGCGAAGAAACCATCTTCTCTTCAGGCGGTCACCAGGCGGAAGTGGGCAGGGAGTTGGAGCTTGGCCCGGCGCTGATCTGGACGACTGACAACCATCTGGTCTATTCCGTGTCTGAGCCGGCACCGAATCAGGACGACACCAACGTCTGGTCAGTGCCTGTTGATGCCCAGGGACACCTTGCCGGAAGTGCAGTCCGTCTGACCGCCGCACCCAATGAAGTATCCGGCCTTAGCGCCAGCGCTGATGGCAAGCGAATCATTTATACGAAGAACTACTCGAATCCAGGCGTGTATGTTTCAGAATTGAACTCCGGAGACACGCGGCTCAGCACACCACGGCGGCTGACGCTCGATTACTGGAGGAACTACGCTTTCTCCTGGACAGCGGACAGCAAGGCAGTCCTGTTCGCCTCGGATCGCGACGGCACGTTTCACATTTTTAAGCAACGCCTCGATCAAAGCGCACCCGAGTTGCTGGTCGGAGGAAACGAGGAGACTTCCTTGCCTCGTCTGACCCCAGATAACGCCAACATAATTTTCGAAATCTGGCCGAAGTTGGGTGCGCCGCCCGGTTCACCGCGTCGCCTGATGCGGATGTCGCTCGCCGGTGGTCCACCGCAGCAAGTCTTGGAACGCGCTGATTTGGGCAACGTACAATGTGCCCGGCCGCCATCGAACCTGTGTCTTTATGACTTGCGCGGTCCAACGCAGGTTTCGTTTTTCCGTTTCGATCCGATGACCGGGGAGAGCGAAGAATTGCCGCAGCTCAGAATTCAGGACGCGAGCTCCTACGCTTACAACTGGAGCTTGTCACCCAATGGCAAGATCCTGGCCACGGGCAAGGGCAAGATTCTTCAACGGGAACCGAGTATCACCTTTACTTCCGTGGAAGATGGTTCGAAGCGCACCGTGACCGCGCAAGCCTGGGCCGGGATCAACAGCATTGATTTCGCTGCTGACGGCCGCGGCGTTTGGGCGTCCGCCTTTACCAATACCGGAAAATGGGCATTGCTGAGCATCGATTTGCAGGGACGCACCAGAACGATGCTCGAGGATGCCCAGATGGCGATCGGCTGGGCGATTCCGTCGCCCGACGGCAAGCATCTCGCGCTCTGGAAAGCCAACGGCGGCTCCAACGTGTGGATGCTGGAAAACTTCTGAGAATCTGAAAATCACGGGCGCGCGAGTTCCCCGAAGAATTCGCGCTCCCGGTTCATCCCGCTCGACACCGGGGGGATTACTCTGTGCCGGCAGCGGTTGAAGCGTTGTCCTGGGACTGGTCCTGGCGCGAGCACCCGGCCAGGAATTGCCGTGCCCGCGTGATGATGGGCCCATTGAGCGCAGCCCCGGTGGTGATGCCGTCCGCGTTGACGGTCAGCGCGATTGGATCGGGAACACGCAGCAGGCTCTCGCATCCCAGGATGTCGTAACTCGCGACAAATCTCTGCGCCAGGAAGGTAAACAGGGAATCAGCCACTCCCGGATCGGGCGAAAGGCCGCGCGTGGGATGCGCCGCGTCCGGCATGAGCAGTGCCTGATCCTGCATCATGCGAGCCGGCGCAACGCGCAGCATGTTACGGCAGTAGCGAGCCGTGTCGGCCTGGAAGGACCAGGCCACCGGCGGCTGATCTACTCCACGGCGGTAAGCATTCACTTTCACAAGATCCTTGGCGCCACTGCTAAGGACCATCGGGTTGCCGGCGGGAATCAGCGCGACCGGAAATCCCTGGCGTGCGCGCGCCTGCAGTTCATTCAGCGGGAGCGCCGGAATCATCTGCCCAGGATCTGCCAGATCCGCGGCCTTCCAGGGTGTGCAGCCCAATGCGCCGTCGAGCGCGACATCGACCAGGCGATTGTCGCTCGCGTTGTTCAGTGGGGCGGCGTCCGGATAGCGGCCCATGTTCGCCTGCGTTTTCTGGGCCATTCCGTCACTGGTCATCAGATAACTGGTGGGAAGGTTGTCGCTCTGGTCCTGATCGACTACGAAGAAGTCGCGGACGGTTGGGCAAGGTCGTCCGTCTGCCGCGGTCCCCAACAGCGGAACTATGAGTTGCCCTCTGCGCATGGCCCGGTGTGCCGCCTTGAAGAAAGCCGGAGCGTTGCAGTAAGCGAACTGACCGAAGTTCGCACCGTTGGCGCCGTTTACGCAGGACGCGGCCGACAACACACCATCGGCAGCCTGCAGCGTCAGCGTGTCACCGTTGTATCCAAACCACAGGGCCACGATTGCATTCGCGGGAAGAGTAGGGATCACCGGAGGAATCGCCGGTGTTGCGAACTGATCAACCACGAGCGGGTTATAAATGGAGATCTGCCCGGTCGCCGGGTCAAGAACCGCAGCCTGTACAAATGCCGACTGATCGGTGTTGGTCTCGTGGCAATCACCCGCGGTCGGATCGGTAGCGACCAGCTGATAAGGGGTGGCCAGCCCCTCGGCGGAGAGCGGGTTGTTGGGTACGATCAACGAGCAATTGGGGTTGGGGTCGCTCTGCGCGCGCACCAGCTGCGGGGCGACGACAAACAGGATCACACACAGATACCGCACAAAGAAACTGTGGTGCTTCATGACACACTCCTCCATCGGCGGAGGCATACGCACTCCGTCTCGCTAGGTCGATTGTCGGGAGCTGAAGCGAATTTCGTCCGTGCTGCCAGACGCTGCGACTCGTGGGGGAGGGCCCTTCGCGACGAGAACGAAAAAACGAGCGCGTCGCGGGAAGACCTCGAGTCGACGAATTCACCAACCACAGTTACACGTAAGTTGTATGCAACTTAGTCCGAAGATAAGTTGTGAGCAAGGTGTGAGTAGTACATTTTGTACGCGCTGAATATTTTTTTGCGCGCGGTAACCAACGCGCATGGTGACGGAAGGGCACGCGGGTGTGAGAAGCGCACGGTGTAAGCCGTGGGTGAGTGTAAAGAATAACCAAGCTCCGTAGGAGAAAGAGAAGTTTTTCACGCAGCTCTTTGAGCCGTGTTCACCCACGTCGTTTCAAGAGCGAGAGCCGCTCTTTAGCACCGTCATAGACAAAGCCTTCTCGAGAATGCAAGGTCCGATTTACCTCTTCGAATCTTCTGACCGCCCTCAAGCAGCCGAACCTAGTACCGGAACCTCTGTAGAGGCACTGGCATCGGGAACGATCATCCCCGAACTGCAGCGAATGCCCGATCGCATCATTTGCCATTCGATCTTTAAGTTCTTGTGTCGCTCATCCCAAGGAAAAAGATTCCACCGCACACGAAGAACAAGGAGAAGCCGTGAAACATGCTGCGATGTTGGGAACCGGAATTCTTGCAGGACTGGCATTCACGAGGTTCGTGCGCTCCAGTTCGGAATGTTCACTGGACGGCAAAACTGTTCTGATTACGGGTGGCTCGCGCGGATTAGGTCTACTGCTGGCGTCGGAATTCGCTAGGCGCGGCGCCCGGGTGGCGATCTCCGCCCGTGATCCCAAGGAACTGCAGAGAGCTGCCGAAAAGCTGCGCACGATCACCGATGAAGTATTCACGGTCGAAGCCGATCACGCCTTGCAGGAAGAAGCCGAACTGGCGGTGGAGCGTGTCTCGTCGCAATTTGGACGCATCGACGTGCTGGTGAACAATGCCGGCAAAATGACGGTCGGTCCCCTGGAGACGATGACGATTGACGATTTTCGCGACTCGTTAAATGTTCATTTCTGGGGAAGTTACTTCACGACCATGGCCGTACTGCCGAGGATGCGCCAAGGCCGGGGAGGCCGCATTGTCAACATATCCTCCATCGGCGGCAAGATCAGTGTTCCTCACCTGGTGCCGTACAGTGTGGGCAAGTTTGCTTTGACGGGATTTTCCGAAGGTCTGCGCGCCGAATTGAGAAAAGACAAGATCATGGTTACCACGGTCTGTCCAGGACTGATGCGGACCGGCAGCGCCCGCAACGCGTCGTTCAAGGGCAACAACGAAGCAGAATATGCATGGTTCAGCGCCAGCGCGGCGCTTCCGGGACTTTCGATTTCGGCAACGGACGCGGCTCGCGCGATCGTCGAGGCATGCAGGCGCGGCCAGGCCGAAGTTGTACTGTCTCTTCCGGCGAAAGTCGCCGCTCTTCTGCACGGTGTGATGCCTGGCGCCACGGCCGATCTCCTGGGCCTCGCCAACCGCGTTCTCCCGGGGCCCGGCGGAATTGGCCGTCAAGCCCGCACCGGCGCGAAGAGTTCTTCGAATGTTCCTTCCAACTGGGTGACAAAACTCAGTGACGAGGCGGCGGCCGAAAACAACGAAGTAGCATGAACCGGTGATCACTACCGCGGCTCCTCCCGTAGCCGCCCTCCCGTTCAAGGAAGAAGCTCCCGCAGTTGCTGTGCGTTGTTGACTGCATGCCCTTGGGGGTCGTTGTTGAAGTAGACGAACGCATCGCGCACGCGCTCCTGCCATGTCCGGATGCGATCAGCCCACGTTTTCAGGGTGCGCGCTGAATATTTTCCCTGATACTTCTCTCCGGGTCCGTGAAATCGAACATAGGCAAAGTCAGCCGTCAGTTCGAGGGGTGACACAAAGCCCGCCATGTCGTATATGCAGAAGGCCACATTGTGCCGGCGAAGCAAATCCAGAATCTCGCGTACATGCCAGCTGCGGTCGCGAAACTCAATCGCGCACTTCTGGTCGCGAGGCAGAAGCGCGAGAAACGTTTCCAGACGCTCAAGGTTGATGCGCCAGCGCGGCGGAAGCTGGAACAGAATCGGGCCAAGCTTCGTGCCCAGTTCCGATGCAGGCTTGAAGAGCGTATCGAGCGGTTCCTCCGGGTCGCGCAGTTTCTTTCGGTGAGTTAAATAACGGCTTGCCTTGACCGCGAAGCAAAAACCATCGGGAGTGCGGTTGCGCCACTGCTCGAAAGAAGCGAAGCTCGGTAAGCGGTAAAAGCTGTTATTGATCTCGACCGTATCAAAATGGCGGGCATACCACGGCAACATCTCCGCCGCGCGCATTCCTTTCGGGTAGAACGGGCCAAGCCAGTGTTTGTAGGACCATCCGGATGTGCCAATGCGTACTCGCATCGCATATCACGCGGGCACAGCGTTACGGTGTGGACGGCTATTCACCGGAAGCTGACTTTACTTTGTGCGTCTGCGGCTTGTCGTGTGCGGGACGATGGATTTCCTGTTCCGGCGCCGGTTTCTTTTTCGCTGGCATCTGTCCCAGTTCCACAACTTGTCGAGTTCGCGCCGAATCGTAAATGGCGCGCACGATCCGCACGTCGGCCAGGCCTTCCAGCCCTGATGGTTCGGGCTCCTGGCCGTTCAGGATGCACTTTGAGAAGTAAACCAATTCCGCAGCGAACTGGTCGCGCTTGGGAAAAGACTTCTTCTGTGTTTTTCCATCGACGATCACCTGGTGCTTGATCCCGCTGGAATATTCATAGGCGGGATCCGCCGTGAGCACGCCTTTGGTCCCGACCAGACTGTAGCGGCTTATATCGGCGGCGCCAAAGCTGCATGTGAACGTCGCGATCCGTTCCTCCGGGAACCGCAGGACGGCCGACGTCATCTCATCGGTCTTCAGAAACCTCGGGTCCTCGCCGGTGGCAGAGGCGGCCGAGACCTGCAACGGCTCCGCACGGAACAGATAGCGCGCCGCATTGATACAGTAAACCCCCATGTCGTAGACCGGACCGCCTCCCTTTTCCACTGGCTGGGTCACACGAATGTTGTCCTTCGCGACCTGCTGGGCAAATTCAGAAGTGAAAAAGCGAACCTCGCCGATTTTGCCGTTTTGTGCGATCTTGACCGCCTCCAGGTTGCCCTTCTCGAAGTGCAGGCGATAAGCGATCATCAGCTTTACGGAGTTGGCCCGGGCAGCCTCGATCATTTCCTCACATTCCCGCTCCGTCACCGCCATCGGTTTCTCGCAGAGAATGTGTCTGCCGGCCTGGGCCGCTCGCACGCTGAAATCATGGTGCAGATGATTCGGCACCGCGATATAAACAGCCTCTACCAGTTCGAGGGCCTGCTCGTATTCTTCATAGCCGAAGGTCCGTTCAAGCCCGTATTGAGCAGCCACTTTCTTGCGTTTCTCCGCATCTCCCGATACCACCGTGACCAGTTCACAGTTTCGCGCGCTCGCAAAAGCTGGCAGAACGGCGACCTGGGCAATATGCCCCAGGCCAACCACGGCATAACGGATTCGTTTGCTGGATTTCGAGCGCCGACGCATGGGATGGAATCCTCCAGACCCCACTGAGATGTCGAGCCGCCGACAAAATGTTGTGACTTTCCAGATTTCTCGGGAGGCCACAACTTCTCAGTTCCCGGCTCCGCGATTTCCGGGAGAACCCACGGCTCGACCTCATTTCGCGGCAAACTACCGCGTGCTGGTTGGCATCCAAGGCCCAGTTCACAGCTCACAACAGCGAGCCAAAATCTCGGAGGGCAAAATGTCTCATTATGGACTTTTGAAGGACTACCGGTTGCGCGAAGATGCGGAAGATATTCGAGGGACAACCCTGTATGGCATGCGCGAGGAAAAACTCGGCAAGATTGACGACGTGATCTTCGACCACTCCACCGGGGACATCAGTTACGTGGTGGTCGATACGGGCGGCTGGCTGACCACCAGGCAGTTCATCGTTCCAGCGGATCATCTCCGCGCCTCAACCGAACACAAGGATGACTTCGCCTCGGATTTAACCAAAGAGCAGATCGAGACCTTCCCGCCATACTCGGAAAGCGATCTGGAATCGAACGAAAAGTGGACGGACTACGAGAACCGCTATCGCTCGAAGTGGGAAAAAGGTCCGGTCATGCACCGCGCGGAGACCGACCGTAACATCACGCCCACCACGCAGCAGATGGAGGGCAACCCGTCTTCCACGCGAGCCGCAGGACTGCCCGATCGCGCAACCCGCGGCAGCGTTCTGGACCGCGATGACATAGAGGCAGCCAGCGCGGATACCGGACGGATCGTCCCCGCGGGCACGGACTCGGTAACCATCAGCAACAGCGCGGTCGGCATTGGCGGCCGCTGGGACACCTTCCAGGCTCGTTTACGCGAGCGCCGCAAGGAAGCGGTTGCCAGTTGCGGCAGTTGCACGGTGGGCAGCGCCAGAACGAAAGGCTCTGAAAGCGCCGACACCTGGAAGAAAGCGGTGTAGGTCGTCGCCGGAAGAATTCCGGACTGAAATCAGGGCGGTCGCGCGGGCAAGCCTAGCTCGGCCGCTTTAATTCTTCCCACGCTGAGGTGAGGGGAAAGGTCGGCGCGCCCGACCTCGCGCGAATTCAAGCGGGATGATAATCTAGCAATCGGGCCTGCAGAGCGTGGGTTGACACGCCAACAGGCTTACCAACCAGAAGCAACCTCTTCGTTGTTTCCCGTCCACTGTGGGCGCGTAGCTCAGTTGGTAGAGCAATGCCCTTTTAAGGCATGGGTCGAAGGTTCGAGTCCTTCCGCGCTCACCATTCTTTCTCCTGGATTGCACCCCTCCTGCAAGACTGGACATTCGTCGCCCGCGAATCGACATTAGGATGCGCACGCCTGCCACCGTACAGTGACGATTGGGACGTTCACGAAAAATCGGGAAACGTTCTGTCTGTCCCCGGTTCTTCGTCAGGTTGGTACTACGCCTACGCTGAAGAAAGTCCTGATTGCAAGTAATCCGCACAACAAGAAAGCCACCCGGAATCAGGCGGCTCTCTGACGAAAGTGGGAATCGGAGTCAATGCGCCGCGTTATTCGCAGGCGTTCTGCAAATAAGGCGCACCTGGAATCCCTGGGCCGGGGTTGCAGGGAATAGCACTCAAGTACTCGTAGATTGCTCTGAGGTCGTGGTCGGTCATGTTCTGGAAGAATGGCCATCGCATGACCTGCAGCAGATCGCCGTTGACGGGCGGCAGGTAACAGGTGCCAGTCGCGATGCCGTCAGTGCAATTTGGGTGTACGTGATCAAAATCGGTGCCTCGCCTCATGATCTCGACGAATTCCTTGTAAGTGTGCCCACCTGCAGGGAGTCCCGTCTTATCCGGCGTCAAATTGCGGGAATAAAGGTGCAGAACTGGCCCGTTTGGGCCAAAATCCCGGCCTCCGCCTAAATAGGTCGTCAGATTGAGTTGTTTGGTCCCGGTAAACGGAGGCGAAAGCAAATAAGGGTTGCCGCCATCGGCAAATTCTGTACGCGGACCTGCGGAGTGGCAGCCGTTGCAGTCGCCCACGGCGTTCACAATGTAGCTACCCAGACCCACCAATGCCCGGTTCTTGCCTTTCACGTTTAGGGGAACAGGGGCGATATCGAAACCACGTTGAATCCTGGATTCGTTAGTTTGGTCATCATCACGCGCATTAACCCGTTTCGAATTTGTCATCGTTCCCGCCAGAATAATGGCAGTGAATGCCGTGATAATTCCAGCGGTTTTCAGGAACCTGGTCTGTGTCATGGGCGAACCTCCTCAACCCTTTCACGAAGCGAGCCGCCTGATCAGGCGGCTATCTAACAAAGTGGAAATCGGGTCAGGGCAGCGACTTCCTGCGTGGCCCGATCCCGAAGCATCAAGTCGTTTGTTCCTTTTTCAGGATTTCCGGCGATCCCCAGGAGAAGTGGTACGAAGTCTATGCTATTCAGAGTTGCTGTCAAGGTGAATGATTTTGCAGAAAAGCACCAGCCCGTTTGCTGTTCCTCACTCGATGGCTTCATCGTTATCGGCAGAGAAACCCACTGGAATAGACCGCAAGCATCGAGAATAAAGGGGAGAATAAGCGCACAGACGGGACGTACACGATTTTGCTCCGCGAGTTACCCAACTGCCCACAAGTTTCCTAGTCCCCCTCGAATTTCCATTTCTTGCTTCGACGCTTCTGTCCCTTGACATATGCCTATATAAGGTTGAGTTCAGCAGTCGCGTCTGAGCCGCCGGCGCGTGAGCGTTGTCTTTGCACAACTTGATGCGTCACCGGCACACTGCTATTACCAACCTCTGCTACTCGGAGCAGCAAGCCAGCGCCGCATTCGCGTGGCTCGCAACCGGCGCGATCGGAGCAGGGAAGTTCCTGATCTCAAACACCGAGTCCATCCCGGTCACGCGCAGGACTTCGCTCACGGCTTTAGTGGGATTTATCAGCGTGAGGTAGACGCCGGCAGTTTGCAGCGCGATCAACGCGCCGATTCCTCCTGCATCAATGGTGTTCACATGCGTCAGATCGAGAACTACAGTCTGGCCATAGTGGCCGACCGCTGTGCACAAGAGATTGGTCTCCTCACCCCGCACCAGCGCACCGTTACAATGCAGGACGACGCCTCGTTCGTTCTCCTCCACTTTCAGATTCAACATTTTCCGTTCTCCAGAATGATGCCGTTGCTAGGATTGCCCGATATTGTAGGCGAATAAAAAGCGAATTCAAGTATCGACTTGTGCAATAGATTCCTCATTACCCCGGCGGCCGGCCCGGAACGTCAGGCCTTTGTCTCCGCCGAGGTGCGCCCAAACGGTCCGCAGCCGCCGCGCATTCCTTCGCGGAATTTTGCGCGCTCCTCGGGCGTCATCTGCTCCCAGCGCTCCATCATCCGGCGGCGCCAGTAGGGATGCCATCCTGGCCGTCCGCGAAATCCGCCCAGCAAGATCTTGCTCAGTATCAGAATTCCGACCGCCTGCCAGAACGTGATCACATGCCATCCGAACAGAGCCGGGGTCAGCCAGTTCCACAGCTGCATGACAATCAGTCCTGATACGGCTACGAACAGCGCGGCGAACGCCACAAACTTCAGCCCCCGCAGCAACCAGTGTGTTCTCATAATTTCATTCCTTATCGTCTCGTAAATTCCTCATAAACGGACTGCAGCCGCTTTCTCAGATGCAGCACCGCGTAATGCTTGCGCGACAGCAGCGTGTTCACGCTCGCGCCCGACTGCTCGGCCAGCTCTTTGAAGCTGTAGCCCATCAGCTCGTGCGCAATGAATACCTCGCGCTGCTCTTCCGGAAGTTCCTCGAGCGCATCATCCAGCGCCTCGACCAGTACTCCGCGCGCATACGCCGCATCCGGACCGGCCTCGGGGGAGGGAAGCAGCTCATCCAGCAGAAGTTCTTCGCCCTGCTCGTTGAACTTTGCGGGCTCGGTGACTCGTGCTTCCCGCGATCTTCTGCGAAACAGGTCCGTAATGCGGTTGCGCGCCACGCGGAACAACCAAGCCGTAACCTGCTCCACCGGCTTCATCAACCGGTAGGCCTCTACCAGCTCGAAGAAGACTTCCTGCAGAATGTCCTCGGCATCGCTCTGGTCGGCAACGCGTTTGCGGATGAAGGACCGCAAGCCCGGATAGTCCTTGCGAACCGCGTCGGAAATCCGCTGGTCTTGTTGTGCCATCAGCCCGTTTCTGAGCGCTTCCTCCATCCAAATGTGTAGACGATGGGGCGCTGAAAATATTGTATGGGCAGGTCGGGAATGCGCTCGAAACTGGACGCCGTAGTGCCTAAGCCATAGAATTCACGGCATCTGAAGGTTGCGGTGGGAAAAAATCCATGCGACGTGCCAATGTTTTGAAGGAACGACGCTTTTCGTGGCCATCTCGCAGGATGTTTGATTTTTATGCGCCTGCTCGAAAGAGCCGCCGGTGCCACCCGCTTCGCCAATGTCTCAGCCAGGACAGCAGACGACGTCGACACCGCTTCCGCCCACAGCGGATGATCTCAGTTCGCTATTCAGCCACATCTGGCGGGTAGCAAAAACTCGGTCGCAACCGCCGCCCGGCAGCATTTTCATTTTCCTTGCGAACGGAACGCTGCTGGAAACCTCCTGCACCGAAACCTATCGGATCGCAACCTGGACCATCGACAAGGCATCGCCGCGAACGTTGCGAGTGGTAGAAGATAAGCAACTGGCTTTCACCGCGAACATCGCCCAGCTCACCAATTCCACATTGACTCTGCAAAAGCAATTAGTGCGGAGCAAGCAAACGCAGGACGTAACCTTCACAGCAGTGGAAGGCGAATACGTCTGCCCTGACCTGCGGAAATAAATCGCAGGCAGCCTCAACAATCTGATTTTTGAAGCCAGAGGAGTGGCGGAAGTCGCGGGCCGCCAAAGCAACAGCGCTGAATCACGTCCCAGACCCCAGCCGAAGCATCGCCTTCCGCAACGAAACATGCTTTTGAAGAAGCCGAAGATAAACCATCTCGTCCGGGCCAGCCTTGGCGCGAATGATCTCGCGCAGTAAGTTCTTTTCAGCCATACTCCAGGCATTGATCTCCGGAATCAGACAACACACTGCAGCAAAGTCACAAAACGGCTCACGCGCTACCTCCGATTCCCCGGGCACACGCATCTTGAGAATCCGTGCCAGCTTTGCCGCAGCCGCTCCCCTGAATCGGTCCGGATCGCCGGCAAATTCCTCAGCCATCTTGCGATTGACGCGCAACCCGATGTTCCGGGTAGAAAACCGATCCCATGCACCCGCTCGACCTTGTGGAATCTCGTAAAAAGCATGCCCCTCCGCCAGCCGTCGCAGGGTGCGCGCCGGAGTTTTGTACTTCGCGTTGCCCGCGATCCGTTCCTCTTCCCGCTCGACCAGCTTTACCAGATCCGCGCGCCCCGGCCGGAAGCCCAGCTTGCGATAAAACCAGAACGCCCCCGACTCGATGGCCTCTTCATTATGATGTCCCAACTGGTAGGGATACATGGAAACGCAAGTCGTCCCCATCCGCGCCGTCAGGCAACGCAGCACCTGCGCAAAAATCCAGGCTACCTCGCCGCCGCGAAATGTGTAGAAAGTGTTGAAGCCGATTTCCATCCACTCAAATAGGCCAATCGCCTCGATGTAGTTAATCGGCACGCCATTTTTCAGCGTCACTCCAGCGACATACGCACGCAATGACAAACGACGCTCCGGCGGAAGCCCCCACAGGTAAATGGACACGCCCTGTCCCACGTCCGCACGGGTCACGGAGCGAGCATCGCCCAGCGTGGTTCCATACAACTCGCGATACCGCACCAGCATAACTTCGCGAATCAGGTCGATGATGTCCTTCCCCTCAGCTCGCGACAGCCGCACAAGCTTTGGAGGGCGGCGGCTGAGTTCCTGCTCCAGCGACACCTGCTTGCGGGTCAGCAGCGGACTGGAGTGATAAAACACTTCGCGCACCGGACGCGAATTCCGGGTGCGCGAGATGCGCGAGTTCTCGAGCCGCCAGCGGATTGGGATGTGCAGGGACTCGTACAGGCGGGCTTTCTCCACACCGGAAAGCGACAGGGCATCGAATCGTTCGATCAACCAGGCTGGACTGTTGCGCGTGCCACCCTGGGCCGCCTCCAGCCACTTCCGCCACGGGATGTCGGCCTCTACCGTCGCGTCTTCGTTCAATAACGGAATAAAGCGCGGCCACACCGCCCCCATCGCGCGCTCATCGTCGAAGTCGTCCCATGCGATTTCAACTTTTCCCGGCAGCCGCGCCACCAGCCAGCGCGCCAGCTCGAATCCCAGCGCATCCTGCATGACCGTGCCCGCGATCCCGGAAACTTCGAGCGGATCGAAGTCGTCCATGTCGGCGCCCGCTTTGCACAGGCGCTTCACCCGCTTCCAGAAATTGGCAAGAAGTTGTTCGCTGGAGTGCAGCACCCCGGGACTGGGCGGGAATGCCCGCAAGACGAGCAGCGCTTCATGAAATCGAATCAGGGAAGCAACATCATCGAAGCGCGCGGTGCGCGCCCTACGGAGAAGCTTAAGGATGGAGGCAGCTTCGGCGCGGCCAAAGCGGTAGCGGCTGTTCTCGAGCTCAGACAGCAGTCGGTTGGTCGATGCCATTCAGCGACTGGCGTACCGGATCTCTACATCGTGCGCGGCCGGGGTCCACGCCATGCCATCCACCGTGACCACGCCGCGCTCGCTCTTCCAAGTCTTTACTGCCTTGCCGTCCACTTGCACTCCACTCACTTTGCCGGGTCCGTAAACCGAGACTCGAATATCTTTGAACCACGGATGATAGGTGCCTTCCGCCGCTGCGACGTGCAGAGTTGTCTTGTCGCCGGCGATTGCGCAAGTGAGGTGGGCGCGCAGGAAAACGCCTTTCTGGTAAGCGAATGTATTCCCATCGTCCATGTAGAGATTGCCGCTGCAGTCCGGGCCGGGATATACCCTCAGCTCCAGCGGCCCATTCGGCGTCTCATCGATGTTCTGTACGACCGGTTGCTGTGGAATGATGGAGCCCGCGCGTATGTAGACTGGCAAGGTATCGAGCGGCGGATCCACTTTCAGCGTCTGACCGCCGGACAGCATTTCTCCGGTCCAGTAGTTGAACCAATTTCCCTTGGGCAGGATGACATCGTATGGATCCAGGAACGGCCATACTTTTGGAGCCACCAGCATTGCGCTCCCGAACATGTATTCCTCGCCAGCGGTAGCAACACTGGGCTCCGAGGGAAATTCCATGTACATCGGCCGCATCAGCGGAACACCCGTGCGGCTGGCTTCTTCCATCCCGCTGTAAATATAAGGAAGGATCCGGTAGCGGGTCTCAATGTATCGCTTGCGGATCGCCTCGTGCTCAGGACCATCCACCCACGGCTCGCGGTTGCGGGTCCCCTTCGCGGCATGATTTCGATAGATTGGATTAAACGCGCCCAGTTCCATCCAGCGCGTGAGCAGTTCAGGAGTTGGGCTGCCGTTGAATCCGCCGATGTCGTCACCCACGAACGCATATCCCGATGTGCCTAGCCCCAACAACTGCGAGAGCGATAAGCGCATGTGATTCCACGATGCCGTATTGTCGCCTGTCCAGGTGGCGGCGTAGCGCTGGGTGCCGGCATAGGCCGCGCGCGTGAGGACAAAAGGACGGACGTCGGGCTGCAGCTTGAGCAGACCATCGTTAGTGGCGCGCACGTTTTGCATGCCGAACACATTGTGAATCTCGCGATGATCGGTTTTGCGATCCTCGACGTAGTGCACCGTATCGAGCGGCATGGTCTTGGTCGGCAACACGAATACCGCCGGCTCATTCATATCGTTCCAGAAGCCGCGCACGCCCATCTTCACGAAGTCGGTGAACAGCGTACCCCACCAGTCGCGTACGACAGAACGCGTGAAATCAGGAAACACGCTGGGTCCCGGCCAGACCGGGCCAACATAGACCGAGCCGTCAGGATTCTTCACAAAATAGTCGTGAGCCATGCCCTCGTCGTAGGGTTTGTAGCCGCCGCCCTCGACCTTGGCGATGTGCAGGTCCACGATCGTGATGACCTTGAAGCCTTCCTGCTTCAGGTCCTTGATCATGCCTTCAAAGTGCGGAAAGCGTTCGCGATCGATGGTGAACGGGCGGTACTTCTCCTGGTAGTCAATGTCGAGATAAATCACGTCGGCGGGAATCCTGCGCGTGCGAAATTCGCCGGCCACCTCGCGCACGCGCGCCTCGGGATAGTAACTGTAGCGGCACTGCTGGTAGCCCATGGCGAACAGGGGCGGTAGTGGTTCGCGCCCGACCAGAGCGGTGAAATCGCTGACCACTCTTTTCGGATCCGGCCCATAGAAGAAGTAGTAGTCGAGCTCGCCCGCTTCGCTGCCGAACGAGTACGCGTCACGAAATTCCTTGCCGAAGTCGAAACTGGAGCGGTAGGTGTTGTCGAGAAAAATTCCGTACGCCGAGCCGTTCAGCATCCCGATGAAAAACGGAATGGATTTGTAAATCGGGTCGGTCGACTCCTGGTAGCCGAACATGTCCATGTTCCACAACGAGAATGAGAGATCGCGACGGTCGAGTGGCCCCATCTTGTCGCCCAGGCCGAAGTAATGCTCCTCGAGCGGCATCGATTTCCACACTCGGAACGACTGGCCATTGAACGAAACTGGATAATTGAGTCGATCTTCAGAAATCACTTTCCCGTTCGCATCCAGAAACGCGACGCGCATCGGCGACTTCGAAATCTTTGCCTGCATCGCACCGGTGTCGACCAGCACCGCGTCGGCGGAGTCCTTGATCTGGACTTTGGCCCCATCCGGAAACGCATTGGGCAGAACAGCGAACGAATGTTCAGGCGGAAAGGATCCTTGCGGCGCGTACCGCACCCTAATCACGTTGGGAGAAAGCGCGTTCACCCGGACATGGGCCGAGCCTGCGCTCAATTCGACGCCGTTCGCCAGGTTCTGCACCGCGGATACATCGCCCAGTGCGTGCCATTGGCCATGAACATAAGGAAGACACGTGAGCAGGAAGGCTATCGAAAGAGAAACTTTTCCGTAGAGTCGCATTCTGTTTTTCCAGGTCGCGGAAAATCATAACCTGAAAGGTGAGCCTGAGGCGGGAAACGGCTGACTATTTTCTCATGCAGAAGTCATTCTGAAACCGATGGTGGACTCAGACAGAAGGTTTCGAATAGCTTTCCAACAATAACCCCGTGCGGCTAGCGCTTGCGCACGGCAACCAGTTCCGCTTCCACCGGCACCCCACGCGCCACCTTGATGTGAAGCAGCGCCTCGAAGGGAGTGAGGCTGCCGGTCTTCGATCCTGTGACCCGGGTCAGCAGGTCTTCCACCGAATTCAGACGGCTGACGTACTCGGCAGCCGCCTGCGTACCGAATGTTGTCGTCCCCGCAAGGATCAGAACCGAGCGTTCCGCAGCCAGGCCCGGCACCAGGCTGACCACGGCATAGTCTTCCACCAGCGGCGGCCCCGCACTGGCTAAAAATTCCTTGGCCTCTCCAGTTTGCGGATGCACGTTCACGATCGCGAGATCCCCTTTGCGCGGCCCAGCCGCAACCCGCTGAAACACAAACTCCTTCGTGCTGGGAATCTCCGCCAGCGACAGGTTCTCGGAGGGCGAGCCGAGGAAAATCAAATCATTGTTCTTCGCATCGTCGAGTGAAAAAAGACTGCCCCGCTTCACGCGCAGTTGCCGGTGGAACAATCCAAAAACTCCATCCAGGCTATGCACCGCGAGCACTTCGCCCACCCCGGTGTAGTGGTCCCAGACGGCGTCCTGGGGGTCGCGGCCGGCACTGTAATAGCGCATTCCGCTCTCGGGCCGCCCCACAAAAGCGGCGTTGCTGAAGATCAACCACGGCTCTGCTGTTCCAGAGAGGAAGGGCTTCCAGAACATTTGGAAAGCAGGGGGCGGCGCCTCAAGATTTTCCGCATGCGCCGTGGAATCCCCCTGCCACGAACTTGCCATCAAACCGAGGGTGACTGCCGCCACCAAAAGCAGAACCGAAAGTGTCGCGATCGCGAATACCCAGGCCCGCGGCACCTGCGCACTCCTGCCAGAAATACCCGCACCAGCGTTCAAGACCGCAAGCGGTTCACTTCCAGGCTTGGAGTTTGCCGGCTCGCGCAGATGGAACAAAAGGAGATAACTCCCCTTCGGCATTTCGACGATCACCGGATCCTGCGCACCCTCAGAACTGTAAAATTCCGCCAGTTTCAGCCGCAGTCGTCCGGCCTGCACACGAATCGTCGAGTCTGATTGCGGATCAAAATCGCTTCGCCGCCCAAACACCTCCGTGGCCAGCTGGTATTCCTTCAGCGGCGTGTTGGGATGGTCCAGAGCATGCTTGGCCAGATACTGAAGCAACTTGCAGAGGGATTCCGAGCTATGCAGGACCTGGCTTGCCACGAGCCGGTTAATCTGATTGCGGTAAAGATCTTTTTGCGACATGGGGGACCCGAATCCCTCATGCTAACGGATGTAACATTAAAGTAACAGGGCAGGAACCTCCTGCCCTAAGAGCGGTTACGAATGTTACCGACAGCTTTCGTTTGCAAGCGATCGTAACGGGATGTGAGTCACATTGAATTTGGCGATAATTTTCTAGGCCATCGGGCCGGACGCGCTAAATTCCCGATCGCATTCGAAGCGAAGGTGCGTCCCCGGCCGAACGGCGCCGTCACGGGTCGATATCGAAAGAATCTTAAACTGCCGCAAAGAATCGGAGAAAGCTCCACGGGGCAACAGCCTCTATCTGGATGTGCTCGCTCGAGAGACACGAACCCCGGGATCGAATTACCCGACACCGAACATCCAAATTCCGAAGTTGACAGTCGTCACGCCTGCTCATACTGTGTTCCATCCTAAAAATTTGCACACAATCGGTGAACATCGTTTCAGCGCGGTATTTGTGGAATTCACGAACCCAAGCTGACCGGAGAATTCATGAACGCAACCGCAGCGATTACCCATCGGGCCCTGGCGCCGCTCGATATGGCGATCATCGGCGTCTATTTTCTGATTGTTTTCTGCATTGGCCTATATTTCGCGCGCAAAGAGCGTAGTTCCACCGACTACTTCCTGGCCAGCCGGGACGTGGGCTGGTTTTTCATCGGCGCGTCGCTGTTCGTCTCCAACATCTCGACCGAACATTTCATAGGTCTCTCCGGCACAGGCGCCTCGTCCGGACTGGCGGTCGGACACTTCGAATGGCTGGCCTGCCTGATTCTACTGATTCTCGGATGGGTGTTCGTCCCCTTCTACCTGCGCAGCAACGTGTTCACGATGCCGGAATTCCTGGAGCGCCGCTTCAGCCGCCATTGCGCCGTATATCTCGCCGCCATCTCGATCATTGCCTACATCTTCACGAAAATTTCCGTGCAGCTCTATGCCGCGAGCGTGGTGCTCGAACGCATCGCTGGCTGGTCTCTGGTAAAAACCGCGATCGTGCTGGTGATCGCGACCGGCATCTACACCGTGGCTGGCGGCCTGGCAGCCGTTATCTATACCGACACCGTGCAAACGCTGATTCTCATCACCGGCGCGGTAGCGCTTACCGTGATCGGCCTCAACAAGGTCGGCGGCTTCGAGCACTTGCGCACCATGGTGCCACCCGGATACTTCCACATGATCAAGCCGGCCTCGGATCCAGCCTTCCCCTGGACCGGCATCTTCTTCGGCGCGCCCATTCTTGGCATCTGGTACTGGTGCACCGACCAGGTTATTGTGCAACGCGTGCTCTCCGCGCGCGATGAAGGCCACGCCAAGGCCGGAACCATCTTCGCCGGCTTCCTGAAAATCCTGCCCGTCTTCATGCTGGTTTTGCCCGGCATCGTCGCCTACGCGCTTTTCCCCGAGCAGATGGCCGCCAAGCCGGACGCCGCCTACCCCACCCTGGTTCTGAACCTGTTGCCGGTCGGACTGGTCGGCCTGGTCATGGCAGCGCTGCTCGCGGCTGTCATGGGTGCCATGAGTTCAGTCTTCAATTCCGCTTCAACCCTGGTCACGCTCGATTTCTATAAGAAGATCCGGCCCGACGCCTCAGAGCGCCAGCTGGTCAACTTTGGTCGCATCGCCACCGGCGTCATGGTCCTGCTCGGCCTGATGTGGGTGCCTTTCATCCACCTCATCAGCAGCCAGCTTTATATTTATCTGCAGAGCGTGCAGGCCTACATCAGCCCGCCAATCGCGGCCTGCTTTGTACTCGGAATTCTGTGGCCGCGGCTCAATGGCCAGGGAGCGATCTCGTCCTTGCTGACGGGCTTTGGATTGGGCGCGGTCCGGTTCGTCGCCGAGTTGGCGGCCGCGCAGGGCACGCGGTTCACCGGCATCATGGAGTGGCTGGTGAAGGTCAACTTCCTGCATTACGCGATCTTTATGTTCATCGTGTGCTCACTCGTCCTCGTAGCCGTCAGCTTGATGACCCCGGTCCCCGATCGCCGCAAGTTGGCCGGCCTTACCTTCGCGACGGTGGCCGACAAAATGGACACAATCCCGGTCGGCATGCCCGTTCGCAAGCCTGCGCATGAAACTCCCATGGAGCACCGCCTCAATGTGATCTTCAGTCTTCTGCTGCTGGCCACGGTGATTGGACTGTGGATTTACTTCCGTTGATCGAACCAAGGCTTAACCACAGAGGACACGGAGAAGCACGGAGCAAATCAGGGTTGCGAAGATCTTCTGCATCCCTCGGCGTCCTCTGTGGCTCGAGTGTCCTTCTAAGTTCACGCTTTCTTTAAAATTGTCATCCTGAGAGGACTGAAACGTAGCCGGACGCAGTCGAAGGACCTCGCGGTCGGCGGCGCGGCGGTCAACGCATATTCCGCGACGCTGTCATGACTCTCGTGGCCCAAAAACGTCACAGGGCTGTAGCAGCCTCGCGAGGCTTCCGCTCAGCATGACAGTGAATTGAATAGATGTAACGTGGAGCCCGCGGGCGACACACGGGAAGGGAATGAGCGAGCGGCGCTATTTTTCGCGCGCCACCACGAACTCCGGCGCCCACAACAGCGCCCGCTTGATCTCGGAATCCGGGAACGTACAGATGGCCTTGCGTGCAGCGTCTGCGTACTGCGCTGCCCGGGCATGGGCCGCTTCGAGCGCGCCGTACCGATTCAGAATGGCCAGGATATCTGCGTGCGTCACAACATCAAACGCACGGTTGCGCAGAACAGTGGCAATCTGCTCGCGCTCCTCGGCAGTGCAGCGCTCGAGCGCGTAGATCACCGCCATGGTGACTTTGCCTTCGCGCAAATCGCTGGCGACGGGCTTGCCGAGCACGCTCTCCGACGCCGTCAAGTCGAGCACATCATCCACGATCTGAAAAGCCATTCCCAAATTCCGTCCGTATGCCCCCGCGGCCTCTTCCTGCTCCGGCGTCGCGTTCCCCAGAATCGCGCCCAGTCGCATGCAAACGGAAAACAAACAAGCGGTCTTACGGAAGATCAGATCGAAATGCTCGTCCAGTGAAATCAGCTTGCCGAGCTTTTCCATTTGCAGCAGTTCGCCTTCCACCATCTGCTGCGTCAGCTCGATCAGCGCATCCAGCACGCGGAAGTTGCGTTCCTGCACCGCGATCTTGAACGACTGCATGTAGAGCCAGTCGCCCGCCAGCACGCACTTCGAATTTCCCCAGCAAGTATTGGCTGCCGGACGTCCACGCCGCGTTTGCGCCTCGTCGATAATGTCGTCATGCACCAGGGTCGCCGTATGAATAATCTCGACCACTGCGCCCAGCCGCACGGCCCCCGTTCCCTGGTACTGGAAGAGCTTGGCCGATAACAACAGGAGCGCCGGTCGGATCCGCTTCCCGCCGCCCTCGCGCAGATATTGCCCAATCTCGGTGATGGCCGAGACATTCGAGACGGTATCCCGCCCGAACTCCGCCTCGATGGCCTGCAGGTCATCATGCAGAAGCTCGAATATCTCTTTCCCGTTGATGGCTGATGGTGTGCTCACTTAAAGCCTTCTCACCACAGAGTCACAGAAAAACAGAGACAAGCCATACGATCAAAGCCCGCTGATTTGTCTTTCTTAAGGGTTTCTCTGTGCCTCTGTGTCTCTGTGGTGAATCATTCCCTTCAATTCGACCGGTAATTCGTAAACTGCAGATCAATCCCAAAATCGCGCGAGCGCAGCAGTGCGATGACTTCCTGCAAGGTATCGCGGTCTTTCCCGCTGATCCGCACCAGGTCCCCCTGGATCGAAGCCTGCACCTTCTTTTTCGTGTCCTTGATCAGCTTCACGATCTCGCGGGCTTTCTCAATCGCGATCCCCTGCTGCATGGTGATTTTCTGTTTTGCGGTGCCTCCCGCCGCCGGCTCGATGGCGGCATAGGTCAGCCCTTTCAGCGACACTCCGCGCTTGACCAATTTCTGCTGCAGGATGTCGTTTACGGCCTTCAGTTTGTACTCGTCGGCCGAATGCAGAATGATCGCGTCCTTCCCCTCCAGCTCAATTTTCGATTTAGAATCCTTCAAATCGAACCGGGTCGTGACCTCCTTCACAGCCTGTTGGATGGCGTTGGAAACTTCCTGCAAGTCGATTTTGCTAACCACGTCAAACGTGTTCTCGGGCATGGCAGTCGGCTACCTGATCAGATTCTGGTTTCCCCAATAAAGTCGCAGCTAACAAGCTAAACGGTCGTGCGCTTTTCGTGAAGCGAAAAGAAACGGTAGAAGTTGTGCGTGGTGTGCGCGCCCACCTCTTCCGCCGAGATCCCACGTAGTTCCCCCAGCTGCCGCGCGACCTCTATCACGAAGGCCGGTTCATTGCGTTTGCCGCGGTGGGGCACTGGCGCCAGGAAGGGCGAGTCGGTCTCGATGAGGATGCGGTAGAGCGGAACCTCCAGGGCGGCATCGCGTATCTGCTGCGCCTTCGGAAAGGTAATGTTGCCTGCAAATGAAATCATGAATCCCATGTCGAGTGCCCGCTTCGCCTGGTCGGAATTCCCGGTGAAGCAGTGCAGAATCCCGCCCAGCCCGCTCGGCGCCCACTGTTCCCGAATCAGCCGCAGGCAATCGTCCCATGCGTTCTCGCTGTTGTCCGACGGCCGACAGTGAATCACGATCGGCAGCTTCGCCTTGCGAGCCAATTCCATCTGCTGGATGAATACATTCTGCTGAACGTCGCGCGGAGAATGATCGTAATAGTAGTCGAGACCGATCTCTCCCCAGGCAATGACCTTGGGTCGCGTGGCTAGTTGCGCCATCCGATCCAGAGCGGACTGATCCGCGAGCCTTGCCTCATGCGGATGAATCCCAATCGTCGCGTATATAAAAGGATATTTCTCAGCGAGCAGAATCCCGCAATCGAAATTCACCGGCCCATCGCCATTGCCGATGGCAACAATCGTCTCAACCCCGCCCTCCCGCGCCCGAGCAATCACCTGCTCGCGATCCGCGTCGAACCGATGCCCCTCGAGATGTGCATGGGAGTCGATGAACATAGTCGTCAGTCGCTAGTCGTTAGTTCTTGGTCGCCAGCCAAAACCGCTGATGGCGGATGGTCGTTAGCGGATGGCACGGCCTGTGTGGGGACAGGCGCCCTCGCCTGTCCGGCCGAGCGCCAGCTCGGCGACGTCTGCACCACCAAACAGCCTGCGGGGATACTCGGAAATCCTGAAACTTTAAAACGCAAAACTTGCCGCCCGTAGCTCGAAGCGATCAGCCAGCGACCATCTGCCACTAGCCACCAGCCGCCTACTTCAGCCTCGCCCCCACCGGCACATCCTCCAAAAATCCCGCCAGCACCGGCTGTCCACCTTCAAGCGACGCCGCCACAATCATCCCATTCGACTCCAGCCCGCGCAGCTTGCGCGGCGCCAGATTCGCCACGATCACGACCTTGCGTCCGATCAACGTCTCCGGCGCATAAGCCTCGGCGATCCCCGCCACGATCTGCCGCACCTCGGTGCCAATATCGACTTCCAAACGCAGGAGCTTGTCAGCGTTCTTCACCTTCTCCGCTACTTTTACCATGCCCACGCGCAGTTCGACCTTCACGAAATCGTCAATGCTGATCTTGCCGTCAGGTGTACTCGCCGGAGCTTTCGGAGCGACTGCCTGCGTAGCCACAGCAGGCGGCGTTGTGGTCTCGGGCTTGCTGTCAGCCACCGCCGTCGTAGCCGGGCGTCCTTGCTCTTCCATGGCCTGCATCCTTTCTATGGCGCTCTTGTCTTTGCGCGGGAACACTGGTTGCACTTCGCCCAGTTTGGTTCCCAGATGAAGTTGTCCCCACTTCAAACTCGTCAAATCAAACTTGCGGATGTCGCCCAAACCAAGTTGCGTCCAGATACGTGCGGTCGAGTCCGGAATCACGGGGTGCGCGAGTGCGGTCACAATCCGCAGTGCCTCCGCCGAGGTATAAAGCACCGTCGCCAGACGCGCCCGGCTGTCTTCATCCTGTTTCTCGCCCAGCGCCCAGGGCTCGTTCTCGACAATGTACTTGTCGATCGACGCCACCAGCCCCCACGCAACCTCCAGTGCTTTCGAGAATTGAAAGTGGTCGAACAGCACGTTGTAATCGGCAATGATGTCGCGCGCGATCTCCGCGATGGCATCATCGGCTGGCCGTCGGGCCGCCGTGTGTGAAGGATATGGCACCTCACCCTTAAAGTAACGGTTGATCATGGTCAGGGTGCGGCTGGCCAGATTGCCCAGCCCATTCGCGAGATCGGAATTGTAGCGTTGCACCAGCGCGTCAAACGAAAACGATCCGTCCGCTCCGAACACGACTTCGCGCAGTAAGAAATAGCGCAGCGCGTCCGCGCCCAGCACATCCAGAATGGTCTCGCTGCGCACGATGTTCCCGCGCGACTTCGACATCTTGCTCTCTTCAAACAACAGCCACCCGTGCGCCACAATCCCCTTGGGTAATGGAGCCCAGCCGCCATCAGGAACGCGGGCCAGTACACGCAGTGAAAGCGCACAATTTCCTTGCCGATCATCTGCACATCGGCCGGCCAATACTTCTCGTACTTGGTGGTGTCGGCGGAACCGTAGCCGAGCGCCGTGATGTAGTTCGCCAGCGCATCCAGCCAGACGTAGATCACGTGCTTGGGATCGTCGGGCACGGGAATGCCCCAGGAAAACGTGCTGCGGCTGATGGAAAGATCCTTCAGCCCGCTCTTCACGAACGAGATGACTTCGTTGCGCCGCGTCTCGGGACGGATCCAGTCGGGTTGGTCAGCATATAGCTGCAGCAACTTTTCCTGAAACGCCGACAGCTTGAAGAAGTAATTCTCCTCGTGCACGGTCTCGGTGATACGGCCGCACTCGGGACAGGGCGCGCCGGGTGGCACGTCCACGTACATCTCGTCCGACACGCAGTACTGGCCGGTGTAGCTGCCCTTGTAGATGTAGCCGTTCTCGTTCAGCTTGCGGAACAGCGCCTGCACGCTCTTCTTATGTCGCTCTTCGGTGGTGCGGATGAAGTCGTCGTTGGTCAATCCCATGCGCTTCCACAGCGCGCGGAACTCACCGGAAACCTCGTCGGCAAACTGCTGGGGAGTCTTGCCGGCAGCTGCCGCGGCGCGCTCGATCTTCTGCCCGTGCTCATCGGTTCCGGTCAGAAAATAAGTGTCGTCGCCCAGCATGCGATGCCGCCGGGCCAGCATGTCGCAGGCGATGGTCGTGTAGGTGTGCCCAATATGCGGCCGCGCGTTCACGTAGTAAATCGGGGTCGTAATGTAGAACTTCTTCGCCATTTGTTTTTTGAACCAAACCTAAAAACGCAACCACAGAGGACACAGAGTTTCAACAGAGCAATTCCTCAGTGTACCTCTGTGCCCTCTGTGGTTAAGGCTTTTCCCGCCCCTGCAGGTAGCGTTGCGTAGCCTCCTGCATCACGGTTTTCAGCGGAACGTGATTTTCAGCAGCGATGCGCCGACAGTCTTCATACTCCGGGGCATAGTTCGTGACAGTTCCGTTCATGCTGGCAATCTTCATGCGTACGTCGCCCCAGGAAGTCGTCACCGAAACCCAGCGCCGAGCCAGCGTCTGCCGCTGCTCGTCGCGGTGCCGTACTCCCAGAGTAGTGGTCTCGGCAAAAACGAGTTGCGTCAGCTTGCCAGCATCTTCCGGTTTGCACAAAACCGTCAGCAATGTGCCGGGCCGGTTTTTCTTCATCTGCACCGGCATGCCGAAAACGTCGAGTGCACCTTCCTCCAGCAACCGGTCCATCACGTAGCCGAACACCTGCGGATTCAGGTCGTCGAGATTCGCCTCCAGGACCGAGATCGTGTCCCGTGCAGTCTTGGAAGCGAGTGAGTTCGCGGCCTCGCCGATCGTGAGGCGCACAACATTGGGATTACCCGGGAAGTCCCGCGTCCCTGCGCCGTAGCCGCTTCTCTCGATCGTCATCTCCGGAAACGCTCCGAACCGCGTCGCCAGCGTCTTCACAATCGCGGCCCCGGTCGGCGTCAAAAGCTCGACCTGCAGACCCGACGAATAGACGGGCGCCCCTGCAAGCAATTCCACCGTCGCGGGAGCGGGCACCGGAAACACGCCGTGCGCACACTTCACCGTTCCCCCGCCCACATTCAAGGGGGAACACACAATCTCATCGACACCCAAAGCTTCGACGCCCACCGCCGCGCCCACGATGTCGACCATCGCGTCCACCGCACCGACTTCGTGAAAGTGCACGGACTCGATGTCCATGTTGTGAATCTTAGCCTCCGCCGCGCCCAGAGCTTCGAAGATAGCAATCGCCGTTCTTCGAGCGCCATCACTGATGGCGGCGTCAGCAATGATCTTCTTAATCTCTCTCAGCCCCCGCCCATGAGAATGAGAGTGGGAATGCAGATGGAGCGCGGGCGCCCCCGCCCGCGAAGACGCCGATTGATCAGCAGGATCAGCGTCAGCCATTCCAGGCGAGTGATGAACATGGGAATGACTGCTGTCATGAACGTGGCTCACGCCGTGCTCCTGCGAATGACGATGAGCCTCTTGCCGCTGCCAAAACTCTTCGCGCGGTAGTTCCTTCTCGCCGTCCACCAGTACGTCAACCTTGGTCGCCGTAATCCCGCTGCGATTGACCCTGGAAATCTCCAGTCGTGCCCCCACGTCAAGCGCCGCCACCGTCTTCTCCAGCACCTCCGGAGACACGCCCGCATCGATCAGGGCGCCCAGAAACATGTCGCCGCTCATGCCGGAAAAGCAATCAAGGTACGCAATGCGCATGGGAAGACAGTCGCTAGTCGTCAGTCTCTAGTCTTTAGCCAAGCCTGCTGCGTGCGGTGTGGAAGACAGACACGCTTCAGTTTTTCGAGATCAGCAGAGAGCGTCCGCTATGTGCACAAACTCGGCGGCCATGGGATTCGCTGACGACTGACGACTGGTGGCTGACGACTAATTTCCATCATAGGGAACGTTTGCCCCCACCGTCAAACCATCCACGTCGCTCGCCTTTGCTACAATCACTATTTTATTCAACAAGTTAGGGGACCCCTTGTATCGTTCGCTCGAGCGCCGTCTCGCCCAGCAGGTGCGCGATTTTCTGCGTCGCACCTATAACCTCGACCTGCCAAAAATCGTGATCGAGCAGCCGCCGAAGGTGGAACTCGGCGAGTACGCAATGCCGCTCGCCTTCGAACTCGCCAAGAAGTTGCGCAAGGCTCCCCGCAAGATCGCCGAAGAGATCGTCAACGGGATCGGCTCAGTCGAAGGCTTCGAGAAGCTGGAGGTCGCCGGTGCGGGATACATCAACGCCCGCGTCAAGCGCTCCGAGATGGCGGCCGCGCTGCTGGCTGACGAACAGCCCAAGGCCGATATTCCCGAGGGCAAGATTCTCGTTGAGCATTCCAGCATCAATCCCAACAAGGCCGCGCACATCGGCCACCTCCGCAACGCAATCCTGGGTGACACGTTCGTCCGCTTGCTGCGCCACGCGGGCAGGCAAGTGGATGTGCAGAACTACATCGACAACACGGGTGTGCAGGTGGCCGACGTGGTGGTTGGGTTTTTGTATCTCGAGAAAAAGTCTCGCGCGGAAATCGAGCAACTGGCGGCGCAGCCGCGCTTCGACTACTACTGTTGGGATCTCTACGCGCGCGCCTCGCAGTGGTACGAGCAGGACAAGCAGAATCTGCAGGCCCGACTCAAGACGCTGCACGAGATCGAGGCGGGCGGAAACGAAACTGCGGCCCTCGCCGATCTGATCTCGCTCGCTGTCCTGCGGCGGCACCTTGAGACCATGGAGCGGCTGGACATCGAGTACGACTTCCTGCCCCGCGAGAGCGAGATCCTGCGCCTGCATTTCTGGGATGCGGCGTTTGCAAAGTTAAAAGAGTCGGGCGTCTTGTTCTTTGAGAATGAAGGCAAGAACAAGGGCTGCTGGGTGATGCGGCGGGCGGGAACGGGAAAATCATCTACCACAGAGGACACGGAGGGCACAGAGGCACCCCCAAGCGAAATTTCCGAAGAAGATCAGAAAGTGATCGTGCGTTCCAACGGCACGGTCGGTTACGTGGGCAAGGACATCGCCTACCACATGTGGAAGTTCGGGCTGCTGGGCCGCGATTTCGCTTACCGCAAGTTCTACAAGTACCCCAACGATCACCAGGTCTGGATCTCCGCGACTAAAGGCGAGACGACCCACCCGCACTTCGGCGATGTGGCTGAGATTTACAACGTCATCGACGCGCGCCAGTCTGAAGCACAGAGCGCGGTGATCGAAGCCTTGCGCGGGCTCGGACACAATGAGGCCGCCGTCCACTACACGCATTTCTCTTACGAGATGGTCGCGCTCACACCGCGCTGTGCGGCCGAACTGGGCTATCAGCTATCGAAAGAAGACAAGGCCAGGTCGTATATCGAGGTTTCGGGTCGCAAGGGCTTCGGCGTGAAGGCCGACGATCTTCTCGACCGCCTGATCGACTCAGCGAAAACAGAAGTCGATCAGCGCCACCCCGAACTTGCCGAAAACGAGCGATTTTCCATCGCTACCCAGATCGCCATCGGCGCCCTGCGCTACTTCATGTTGAAGTTCACCAAGCAATCGGTGATCGCCTTCGACTTCAAGGAAGCGTTGAGTTTCGAAGGCGAAACCGGACCCTACGCGCAGTACGCCGTTGTGCGCGCCACCAACATCTTTCGCAAAGGCGGATACGATCCGGAAACCTTCGGCGCGGGCCCTGCGGATCGCCTCACCCCCGGCGAGTTCGCGAAGTACTTAGACGGAGCATCCGGAGACGAGATTTGGGAGCTTTGGCTGACCGCCTCCAAAACCGCTTTCCTCGTTGATCAGTGCATTGCCACTACGGAGCCGGCGTATCTTGCGAAACACGCTTTCCAGTTAGCGCAGCTTTTCAATTCTTTCTATCACCACCATCCGATCCTGAACGAAGCCGACGAAGGACGAAAGAAGTTTCTGCTTGCCACCGTGGCGCTGGTGCGGCGCGAGTTGATTCGCACGCTCGCGGTTCTGGGAATCACCGTTCCGCCGGTGATGTAGATCACCCCCCCTCGCGGGCATGAATAGCCCTAAGATAATCATAGCGAGCAATTGCGATTAGGGACTCACAGGGAGGGCGTCCGCTCCAGGATAAGCTCTGGGTCGCCCAGAGCCGCCGTCGACGACTCTAGGGCCGTTTGCGGCACCGCAATGGGTATTCTACAGTGCTCGTGTACCCCCTTTTAAGGCCTTCAGCCTGTCGACTTCAGTATTATCTTATAGCTACGGCTACTTTCAATGATTTACGAGCGCCCGCCCCGGAGGACGCAACCGGGACAACCGGGGAAGCATCTAATAGGCCAGAAGTCAGGGAGTGGGGAGGCGGCGTGATCAAACTTGGAGGAGTCTTCAGTGCGATGCTGATCCTGGCCGCGATGGCTTGGGCGGCGCCGAAGCCTTCGACCCCGGATCGACCCTTCCCCGCAGTTTTAAAGAACGCGCGTTTCGTGTATGTCGCATCCTATGACGGAGACCAGTTCAACCCGAACTTGTTTCCGCAGGATCGCGAGGCGATCAGCGCCGTCCAAGACTCGATCCGCAAGTGGGGCAAACTGATGGTGGTGACGCGCCCCTCGGAGGCGGACATCATCGTCCTGGTGCAGAGCCGTCCGTCAGAAGATGTGCTGGCGGTGTATGACGCGCACATGCGCGGGGGCCAGTACCTGTGGCGGACTATGGGCCGCGACGGCTTGCAGTCGGGCGAGACGCCGATGGCGACGCAGTTTGAAAAAGGTTTCGACTCGGCGCAAACCAAGTAACAAGAAGTCGAACAAGGTTGCAGTAAGCGAACACGGACATTGCAGCTGCCAGATTTCGAACCTGATTCTGGCAGGTGCGTGGTCCGTGTTTTCGCCATTCAGGGCTTTTTCGGGCGGCGGTACTCGGCGTCAAACGTGACCTGCCATGTCTTGCCGCTGTCGCGCGAGACCTCGATCACTTGCCGGACGCGGTCGCCGCTCAAAGGCGTCAGCGTGGTGCGGTCTAGGTACGAGGTTCCGTCCGGCTTGGGAATCTCACCCTGAAAGCGCAGGCCGCCATCCTTCATTTCCTCCACCAGTTTCTTTTCCTTGATTGGCCCAACCGCCGTGACCCAGACCTGCTTCCACTGCCGGGTCGCGGTCTGGTAGTAGAAGAGGCTCTTGCCGTCGGCCCCGCGTGGATCGAGCTCGTGCCAGTTCTCGATCACGGCGCAACCGTCGAGAATCTTCTCGATGAAGTTCTCGCCGCCTTTGCTGCCGTCCTGCGCATCAAATACGTCCCAATGCCCAAGCCAGAAGTCCAGCTTGCGATAAGCAGCATCGTGCGCGCAGGGATGGTCGGGTGGCGGAGACGCGGTTTGGGAAAGCAGCCGGGGCGCGTTGCTTAACAACAGCGGCAAAATAAACAATCGGGCGAGTCGTCGCATGATTCCTCGCTACCCAAAGACTCGCGACGAAGCAAAAGGTCAACCAGGAGATTCCGCTCTAAACATTACGGCGTGGCCGTGGCCTGTTGCAGCACGATCGTGCTGCCTCCACTGGGCGTTACCTCTGTAACCTTCCGTGCGCGAATTGCCGTTTCCTCCGGTCCTGCGGTTGCCACAATTGGGGAGGACACCGTCAAAGGGGATCCCATGAGAGCACTTATCTTTGCCGCTCTGCTCTGTGCCGTGATCGGCACGGCGGGGGCGCAACAACTGCCGCCAAGAACTTTCGGCTGGGTGCGCGCCAGCGACGAGGTCGTGCAGCTGGACCCGGCCGACTATCATGCGGGCCGCGTTTACCATGCTGGACCGGATGGCGGGAACATGCACGTCATCATTCAGGCAAAGCGGCCCGTGACATTGGCGATGGTCGATACCGATGGATGGAATGCCGCGCAGCGCAATCCCGAAGCCTGGGCGAATCTTGAGTTCCGCTGCATGCGTGAGCACGTGAGCAGCACCACCTACGAATGCCACCTCCCGCCCGACCGGCCCATGACGCTGGTGATTCACGACGAGCGTTCTCCCGACCGTGCAGCCCTGGAGGGAATTGGAGCCATCCTTACGCGCGGTGCGAGCCGGGCATTTATCTCTCCTAACGATGTGCAGATCACGTATCACAGCTGGTCATGCGTCGCGAACTGCGTTCAGCCGGAGTTTCAGTGGGTGCGGCTGGTGAAGGAGAAGTACCAGCTGTCGGAGATCCCGAAGCTGTACAGCATTCTCGCGCCCGAGCAGGATGGCCAGAAGCTATGGATGAAGATCAAAGCGCCGGTACCGATGACGCTGGCGGTTCTGCCCTCGGCGATGGCGGATCAGGTCTACGACAAGCCCGACCAGTTGGGATCGGCGCTGGCGCAGACCTCGTGCAAGCAGCGCGGCGTGCAGACCATGGAATTCGATTGCCTGTTTAACCTGGCCGATGGTCCGCAGTCGTTGCTGATTCTTCCCAATTTGAAGTCACACAAGAAAGCCGAAATCGACGTGCAGACGTACAAGTGTGTGGCGAATTGCGAGCTGCTGACGGGGAATGGAACGCAGCCCTGACAGAAGGAACTAGCAAGATCACACAATATTGGAGCTCTTGTCCGAGCAAGACCACGCGATCACTGGTGCAACCGACACGCAGTCGAATATTCCGAACGCTAACGACAAGAAGAATCCTTGTCTTTCGATCAGAGGACTAATCTTGATGACAAGCGGCACTTGGACTAATACCAATAGGAAAACAGTGATCCAAAATCTCGACTCGTTCCAGAAATCACGAAATCCGATGATTGGAACGATGATGGCAACCCCCGCCGCAAACACTCCGCCGCCCCAGTGAAGGATATGATCCAAAAAACCGAGAAGCAGAGCCAGAATGAGAAAAGGTCCTTTAATGGACCAAACATTAACTTTTCTCCAGTGCTTCGTCATGTTTTCATAGGAGGCGAGACGCCCGTCCCCTCAAGGCTCGACAATTCGTTCCTCAGACTGACGACTAGCGACTAGCCCTTGAAGTCCTTCACAAACTCCACCAGGCTCCGCACGCCAATTCCCGACGGTCCCTTGGCGATCCACGGCTTCGCCTCTTCGGTCCAGGCGGTGCCGGCGATGTCGAGGTGCAGCCAAGGCGTGTCTTCCGCGAATTCCTGCAGGAACATGGCTGCGTTGATAGCGCCGCCCCAGCGGCCGCCGGAGTTCATGATGTCGGCAATGCCCGAGCGAATGACCTCTTTATATTCATCGTCGAGCGGCAAGCGCCAGAATTTTTCTCCGGCCTGATCTTCGGCCTTGCTGAAGCGCTCGTACATCTTTTCGTCGTTGGCAAAGATGCCCGCGTTCACGTAGCCGAGCGCAACCACGACGGCTCCGGTCAGCGTGGCCGCGTCGATCAGGTGTGTGCAGCCCAGCTGACGCGCGTAGTACAGGCCATCGGCGAGGACAAGGCGGCCTTCGGCGTCGGTGTTGATGATCTCGATCGACTTGCCCGACATGGCGATCTGCACGTCGCCCGGCTTTTGCGCTTTGCCCGAAGGCATGTTTTCCGTGGCACACACGATGGCGGTAACTTTGACCTTCGGTTTCAGCATGGCAATCGCGCGCATCGCGCCCAGCATGGCGGCGCCTCCGGCCATGTCGTATTTCATTTTTTCCATGCCGTCAGCCGGCTTGATGGAAATTCCGCCGGTATCGAAGGTGATGCCTTTGCCGACCAGCCCGAGCACGGGCTTTTCGGGCGCTCCGGCCGGCTCGTATGTCAGAACGATAAGCGCGGGTGGCTCGTCCGATCCCTGCGCCACGCTCCAGAATGCGCCCATCTTTAATTCTTTGATCTTGTCGGCGCCGTAGACTTCGCACTTCAGACCAACTTCCTGTGCCATCTTTTTCGCGCGGTCGGCGAGCATGGTCGGCGTCATACGGTTGGAAGGTTCGTTCACGAGTTCGCGGGTGAAGTTTTGCGATTCGCCAATCACCCGAGCTTCCTCGAGCGCCGGCTGCAGCTTCGCGTCATCCGAGCCGGCGATCACAGTCAGTTCGTCGATCTTCTGATCCTTGCGGTCACTGCGGTAGGTGTCGGCGTCGAAGTTGCCGACGAAGGCGCCCTCCACGATCGCTTTGATCGCGTCTTGAGCCTGCAGTCCTCGTTGTGGAACCACAAAAGCGAAGCTGCGCAATCCGCGAGACTTCAGGGTACGGACGGCGGCGCCAGCCACCCGGCGAAGTTCGAATCCGGAGAAGGCCTGGGCCTTGCCGCCTCCGACGATCAGCAGGCGCTTGGCCTTGAGGCCGGAGGGATGGTGCACCAGCGTGTTTTCGAAATTCTTGCCGGTGACTTCGCCACTGGCGATCAGTTCGGCGGCGACCTGCTGAATGGCAGTGTCGGAAGTTTCGAGGTTGGCTTCCGGCTTGTCTTTGCTGCCGCGGTCGAGCGCGACTACGACCAGGCATTCGGTATCCAGCTGAGAGGGAGCAGAGGAAGACAGTTTGGTTTTCATGAGTCCTCCCATTTTCGTCAGGCGCGAGGGAAACTGCAAGGTCGCCCTTGGAGAAGGAATCGAGTTTCGAACCGAAAATTCTTAACCACAGAGGACACCGAGGGCCACAGAGCAACATCTTTTCAACAGCAGAAGGACGCTTCGCGAACGCGGAGGGCGTAAAGAACGCACCTGGCTTGTCAGCGTCTGCGGGTGCGATCGGGCTTTCAGGAGACTCGGCAGAGCGTGCAGATTCCTCTGCAACCTCGGCAGCAGTTCTTCGCGAACTTTGTGGTTCAATGCCTTTCCACCCTTAGCACTCACCACGTTGCGACGATTTGTTTGCGATCTATCACTTTGTCATGACGTTGCAATCACGAAGGTTTTACCTGGCGCAGACACACTTGTGACAACCGCAGTCGTCGCCATCGCTACGCTGTATTCACCTTAAGACATACCCGTCGCCCCGGGGCTTCGAATTGAATCGGAGGAGATGCGGTGAGAAAGATAACTTGGGTTTTTATTCTGGGAGTGTTGTCGCTAGCGGTGGCGACGGCTTCCTTTGCGCAGACCAGTTACACACAAACGAATCTGGTCGGCGATCAGGCTGGCGTCGGGGCTCACACGGACGCGCAGCTCTCGAACCCCTGGGGAATTTCTTTCATCCCGGGAGATGTTTTCTGGATTGCGAACAATAACGGCGGCACTTCGACCACGTACGACACAGCCGGCAACAAGCAGACCATCACCACGGGAATTCCGGTGGCCGCGCACAACCCGTGCGCAGTCGGCTGTCCGACCGGCACCGTGGCCAACACAGTTGCAACCGATTTCGGCGGCGCGACTTTCATTTTCGATACCGAAGACGGAATCATTGCCAGCTGGAACGGAACGCTGAACGCGGTCACCAAGGTGGACAATTCGGCCAATGGGGCAGTCTACAAGGGGCTGGCGCTGGACACGAATCCGCAGGGAAACTTCCTGCTGGCGGCGAACTTCCACAGCGGCGCGATTGAAGTGTACGACCATAACTTCGCTCCGGCCACGCTCAGCGGGGGAACCTTTACCGATCCCAATCTGCCCGCGGGCTTTGCGCCTCATGGGGTGCGAGTGATTGGTCCGAACGTGTTCGTGGCCTACGCCACGCAGGACGTAGCCAAACACGATCCCACGCTCGGCGCCGGGCGTGGTCTGGTGGACGTCTTCAACAACCTGGGCCAGTTCAGGCAGCGCTTTGCCACCGGCGGCACTCTGAATGCTCCATGGGGATTCGCTGTGGGTTCGCCCAACTTCGGAGAATTTTCGAACCGACTGCTGGTTGGCAACTTTGGCGACGGCACGATCAATGCCTTCGACGCTGACGGGAATTTCCTGGGGCAGATGCAAAACGAGAACAACCAGGTGATTTTGATTCCGGGATTGTGGGACATGGTTTTCGGCGCGGGCGGCACGGGCGATCCGAACACCCTTTACATCACGGCCGGCGGCTCCACCCAGACGCACGGACTGTTTGCGACGCTGGTACCGACTCCCGCGGCGGGAAAAGACTTCGCGCTGCAATTGTCGGCGCCATCAGCGACTGTGATGCGAGGCGGATCGACGACTGTCAATATCACTTCGACGGCTTCGGGCGGCTTTGGCGATCCGGTCAATCTTTCCTGCACAGGATTGCCGGTGGGGGTCACGTGCGCGTTCAATCCGGTCACCATTGACCCGGGCGCAGCGGCATCGACATCGCAACTCACAATTGCCGTGGGCGGCACCTACATTCCGCCAAATCCGTACGTTGCGGGATCTCTGCTGATGGTGGGCATGTTTGGAATGCTGTGGGGAACACGCCGCAAAGAGCAGGTCGCGAATGCAGGCCGGGCCTGGGTGCTGGGGACAGTGCTTCTAATGCTTGCGTTGACGATGGCTGCGGTCGGCTGCGGATATTCGTCGAAAGGCCGAACCCAGCCGGGAACCACGGTGATGGTGGTGGGAACGTCAGGCGGAGTCTCGCACGCGACCCCGCTGGCGCTAACAATTCAGTAGTCGATTGTTCGTTGGGTGGTACCTCTCTCCTACGGTCCGGGTCGAAAGACTCGGACCTTTTTTAGTCGCCAGTCGTCAGCGAGGGCGAGCGCTTCGCGTGTCTGGTTGTTGCTGCCGACTAGCGACTAGCGACTGATCTACCGCCGTCGTCCCCGGCTGACGGCTTCGCGGGCTTCCTTATCCGCGGTGCGGCGGCGCTCGGTTTCCCGTTTGTCCCAGAGCTGCTTGCCTTTGGCAAGCGCCAGCTCGACTTTCACTCTGCCATTTTTGAAATACATCCGCGTGGGGATGAGGGTGAGGCCCTTCTGCTGGGTTTTGCCGATTAGCTTGCGGACTTCATCTTTATGAACCAACAGCTTGCGGGTCCGCAGGGGAGCGTGGTTGAAGATGTTGCCGTGGTCGTAGGGGCCGATGTGGGCGTTCAGCAGCCAGAGCTCGCCATCCTTTACTAAACCATAGGAATCCTTGAGGTTGGCCTGTCCGCTGCGAACCGATTTGACCTCGGTGCCGGTCAGAACGATGCCGGTTTCAAATTTTTCCAGCAAGAAGTAGTTATGTGAAGCGATCCTATTGACGGCGGCGTCTCTTTGTCCGGCCGCGGTTGGGTCACGACGCGGATTTTTCTCCGGATTGGGTTTCGTGGGATGGGTTTGCGAGCGCGCCATGATCAAGAAAAACGTTATCACATGGCGTGGAGGCGGGCGGGTTTTCCCCACAACCCGCTTTGGGTTCTCGGGCTTAGCTAGTCAGGCAGTCCCCAAAAGGGCCTATGGCCGAAGAGGAACCGGCGAAATCCGGAAACGTGCGCCGGTCGCCCGGTTCAGAATGCGTTGCGGGCGCACTTGGGACTACGACCAAAGAGTGTAAATGCCGATGAAACAGTCACTTCGGAACTGCTGAGGCACGATGCTATAATCACCCAGCTTCCCGTGAATTTTTGCCTACACAAAGGCGATGACCCTCCCCCGAGGGGCGATTGCCGTCCCGGATCCCGCTTGCATACGAGGAATCAGTCCATGAGACGTTTGTTGAGCCTGGTGGCGATGCTGCTAATCGTCCTGGCCGCATCTCTACCCTTGGCCGCCGACAGCGCCCGGTCCAACTACAACAAGGGTGTAGACGCCGAAAAGCGGCAGGACTACGAGCGCGCGTTCGAATACTTCCAGGAAGCTTTCCGCCAGAAGCCAAAGGATTTGCGCTACCGCACCGCCTATGAGCACACCAAGTTCCTGGCGGCGGCCGCGCACGTCCATCGTGGGCAACTGCTGCGGGATGGCGGCAAGCTGGAAGAAGCCATCGTTGAATTCCAGAAAGCCTCGGCTATCGATCCTTCCAGCTTCATTGCGCAGCAGGAGTTGCGGCGCACGCAGGAATTGCTGAATCAGGCCACGAATCCTCCCCAGGCGGTCGCACCGCAGCCTAACTCGCTGCGGAAGCGGCTGTCGGAAGCTCAGGGTCCGGTGGAGTTGACCGCGATCTCGAACGTGCCGATCACCTTGAAGTCGACCGAAGACACGAAGGTGATTTACGAAATTGTCGGGAAACTGGCGGGCATCAACGTCTTGTTTGATCCGGACTACACGTCGCGGAAGATTCGCATCGATCTGAATGGAGTGACACTGGAAGAGGCGCTGGGCATCATCGCGCTGGAATCGAAAACCTTTTGGCGCCCCGTGACGCCCAACACGATTTTTGTGGCCGCCGACAATCCGGCGAAGCGGAAAGAAGTAGATCAGAGCGTCATCAAGACCTTTTATCTTTCGAATTTATCGCAGGCCACTGAACTGCAAGATGTTGTGAACGCCATGCGCACGCTGCTGGAAGTGCAGCGTATCCAGCAACTGCAATCACAGAACGCCATTATCGTAAGAGGGACGCCCGATCAGATCGCGCTGGCGCAGAAGTTTGTGGATGATCTGGATAAGGCCAAGCCGGAAGTCATCATCGACGTGGTGGTGATGCAGGTGAGCCGCGATAAAAATCGAACCCTGGGCATCACGCCGCCAACGAGCACGAGCATTTCGCTGAATAACAACATCAACAACACGAACACGGGAACCGGGACCTCGACCGGCAGCAGCGGCTCCAATGGCGGTATTAACCTGAACCGCATCGGCGACTTGAACGCTACCGACTTCACGATCACGATTCCGGGCATCACCGCTTCTGCGATCATCGGCGACAGCAGCACCAAGATTATCCAGAACCCGCAGATTCGCGCGCTCGACGGGCAAAAGGCAACCCTCAAGATCGGCGATCGCGTGCCGGTGGCCACCGGATCGTTTCAGCCCGGCATCGGCGGCGTGGGTATCAACCCGCTGGTCAACACGCAATTCCAATACCTCGATGTGGGCGTGAATATCGACATCACTCCGCGGGTGCATGCCAACCGGGAAGTCACACTGAAAGTCAGCCTTGATATTTCTTCGGTGACCGGCCAGTCGAACATCGGCGGCATCAGCCAGCCGGTGATCGGGCAGCGCAAGATCGAACACGAAATCCGCCTGAAGGAAGGGGAAGTCAATCTTCTGGGCGGCATGATGGAAGAAGATCAGACGCAGTCGCTGAGCGGGCTGCCGCTGCTCGCACAGATTCCATTCCTGAAATATTTCTTTGGTTCCGATACGCGAGATCATCGCGAGAACGAACTGGTGTTCGCGCTGATTCCGCACATCGTGCGCGGACCGGAAGTGAACGATTCGAACCAGCGGCTGATCGACGTGGGTACGGCGAACTCGCTGCAGCTGCGGCATATTGCGAAGAGCGAGGCAGTTCCCGCCGGCGGAGCCCCTGCGACGGGAGCGCCGCCGGGCGCCGGACAAGCTGGGCAGGCTCGGCCGGCGAATCCGGGTGCAGTGACGCCGGTGCCGACGCCGGCCCCAACCACGGCTCCAGGAGCGGGCGCGAGTTTCCTCTTCGATCCGGGCACCATCACGGCGGCGAAGGGATCGACGTTTACGGTGAACATCCTGATTTCGGGCGCACAGAATGTGTATTCGGTGCCCTTACAGCTGAATTACGATCCCAGCAAACTGCAGTTGATGAACGTTTCCAACGGCGGCTTCCTCTCGCAGGACGGGCAGACGGTCGCGCTGGTGCATCGCGAGGATGAAACCAGCGGAACCCTGCAAATCACGGCCACGCGTCCGCCGAATTCGGGCGGAGTATCCGGACAAGGCTCCGTCGTAACGCTCACGTTCATGGCGAAGGCCAGCGGCCAGTCGCCACTGACAATCACCCGCGGCGGCGCACGGGATCCCGCCATGCAGGCCATCACGGTGAATGGCGCGCAGGCCGTGGTCACTATTCAATAGTCGCAGGAGAAGTGTTTCGCATGAAGTTGCAGTTGCAGAGCAGAATCGGCCGAACCGGAGCGTGGAGGGGATTCACGCTGATGGAGTTGATTGTCGCGACCGCCATCATGTGCATCCTGGTCGCGATGGCGGTGCCGGTGACCACCAAGGTCATCAAGCGCGAGCGGGAACGCGAACTCCGCTACGACCTGTGGATGATGCGGGACGCGATTGACCGCTACAAAGACGCCGCGGACCAGGCGAAGTTTCAGATCAAACTGGGCAGCGAAGGCTACCCGCCGGATTTAGATACGCTGGTGCAGGGCGTGGACTCGAACGGAAAGAAACTGAAATTCCTGCGCCGCATCCCGGTGGATCCGATGACCGGGAAAGCCGAGTGGGGGATGCGCTCGATGCAGGACGATCCCACGTCCGATTCCTGGGGCGGAGAGAGCGTGTTCGACGTATACAGCCAGTCGGACCAGACTGCGCTGGATGGCTCCAAATATAAGGAATGGTGATGAGACGCGGGCGCGCAGGCAGGCCGAGCCGGGGATTCACGCTGATCGAGATGATGATCGTGATCAGCCTGATCCTCATCCTGGTCTCGATTGCGCTGCCGCTTTATAACCGCGTTATTCTGCGCGCCAGAGAAGGCGTGTTGAAGCAGGACTTGTTTACCCTGCGGCAGGTCATTGATCAATATACCCTGGACAAGAAGAAAGCCCCGCAAGCGCTCGATGACATCGTAACGGCAGGCTACTTAAAAAAGGTCCCCGTCGATCCCTTCACCAACGAAGCGAACTGGACGGTCGATCAGGAAGATCCGACCGACGCTGCTGATCAGCAGGAGCCCGGAATTGTCGATGTGCATAGCGCGTCCAATTTGACGGCTTCGGATGGGACGGCTTATTCGTCCTGGTAGCGTAGTCGTCAGTCGCCCGTCGTCAGCAAAAGCCTGTTCTCAATCGTCGTTTGCGCCCATCGAAGCAAGGCAAGTGGCGCGATTCCTACGTCACGAATCTTGCTTGCCCTCGACAATTGCGCCCATCTGCCGGAAGCAATACCATTGATGCATGCCGGTAGAGACTGAGATTTCTCCCAAAACGTACACTCCGATTCGCGCGCCGCGCGGGACTTCGATCTCCTGCAAGGGCTGGCAGCAGGAAGCCGCCATGCGCATGCTCATGAATAATCTGGACGAAGAAGTGGCGGAGCGGCCGCAGGATCTGGTCGTATACGGGGGTACCGGCCGGGCGGCGCGCAGCTGGGAGGCCTACCGGGCGATCGTCGAGACTCTAAAGACGCTCGACAACGACGAGACGCTGCTGGTGCAATCGGGCAAACCGGTAGGCGTGTTCAAGACGCACGAGCATGCGCCGCGCGTGCTGATTGCGAATTCCAATCTCGTCGGCCACTGGTCGAACTGGGAGAAATTCAACGAGCTCGAACGCGCCGGGCTGATGATGTACGGGCAGATGACAGCCGGCTCGTGGATCTACATCGGCTCACAGGGCATCGTCGAAGGAACGTTCGAGACATTTTCGGCGGCGGGAGAAAAACACTTCGACGGCGATCTGGCGGGCAAGCTGATCGTCTCTGGTGGCATGGGCGGCATGGGTGGAGCGCAGCCACTGGCGGCCACCATGACGGGCGCGGCGTTCCTGGGAATTGACGTCGATCCCGAACGGATCAAGAAGCGCATCAAGACCGGTTACTGCGATTTCATGGTCAATACGCTCGACGAAGCCTTGCGCATTCTTAAGAACGCCGTGCGCAAGAGAGAAAATGTTTCGGTTGGGCTGGTAGGGAATTGCGCTGACATCGTTCCGGAACTTGCCGAGCGCGGCGTGGTGCCTGACATTCTCACCGATCAGACATCGGCGCACGACCCATTGAACGGATACGTTCCCAACGGCATGACGTTCGAGCAGGCGCTCGAATTGCGCAAGCGCGATCCCAAGGCGTACGAAGAAAAGTCGCTACGACGCCATGGCGCGGCACGTGGAAGGCATGCTCCGGCTGCAGAAGATGGGATCGGTGACGTTTGATTATGGCAACAACATCCGCACCTACGCCTTTCAACGCGGAGTGAAGAACGCGTATGACTTTCCAGGATTTGTGCCGGCATATATCCGGCCCTTGTTCTGCGAAGGCCGAGGGCCATTCCGGTGGGTGGCGCTGTCGGGCGAAGCTTCGGACATCGCGATTACCGACGACCTGGTGCTCGAGCTGTTTCCCGAGAATCGCATCCTGCGCCGCTGGATCGAACTGGCTCGCAAGCGGATCAAGTTCCAGGGACTGCCCGCGCGCATCTGCTGGCTGGGATACGGTGAGCGCGCGCAGTTCGGGCTCGCGATGAACGATCTGGTGAAAAAGGGGAAGATCAAGGCGCCGATCGTGATCGGGCGCGATCATCTGGACTGCGGATCCGTCGCATCGCCTTTCCGCGAGACCGAGAGCATGAAGGATGGATCGGACGCGGTGGCCGATTGGCCGATTCTCAACGCGCTACTGAATACGGCCGCCGGCGCGTCGTGGGTGTCGGTGCACAATGGCGGCGGCGTGGGCATCGGCTACTCGCTGCATGCCGGTCAAGTCCTGGTGGCGGATGGAACCGAGCAGATGGCGAAGCGCATCGAGCGGGTGCTGACGACCGATCCGGGGATGGGGATGATTCGCCATGCGGACGCCGGCTATGACGAGGCGAAGGCGTTTGCGGAGAAGGCTCGTGTTCGCGTGCCAATGAGGGAGAAATGAACATCTACCACGGAGACACGGAGGCACGGAGGGGAACCGGGCTTCTTTCTGAGGCGCACCCCGGGGGAATTATCGGGGCCAGCGATTGAGGTCCATCGGCAACTTGGTCCGGGCTTATTGGAATCCGTCTACGAGATCTGTATGTGTGAGGAACTTCGCCTGCGCGATATTCCGTTCAAAGCGCAACTCGAATTGCCAGTCATCTACAAAGGGCGCAATACCGGAGGCGTCTACCGTCTCGACTTGATTGTTGCTGACGAGGTTGTCGTCGAATTGAAAGCTGTGGAAAGACTCTTGAACGTCCACGAAGCGCAGTTGCTTACGCTTGAAGCTGACCGGCAAACACGTGAGCCTGATGATCAATTTCAATGTCTCGATCTTACAGCGCGGCATCATGCGCCGGGTCCTATGAGACTGAGCTCCCTCCGTGTCTTCGTGTCTCCGTGGTGGGTGTGGGCCGAACGGAGAGACCTTGCCTAAAGCGGCAGCCAATCTCCTCGTCAACATAGGCCAGCTGCTGACGCTGCAGTCTTCATCCGCACTCCCGCGGCGCGGTTCAGATCTGCAGAACCTCTCAATCCTCGAAGACGCTGCCGTACTCTGTGTCGGTGGCAAGATTGTTTCCGTCGGCAAAACCAAAGATGCCCTCCGCGATCCGTGGATCAAGAAGAATCGCAAGAGAATCCTGGAGATCGATTGCGAAGGCCAGGTTGTGCTACCGGGATTCGTGGACTCGCACACGCATCCTGCGTTCATGAATCCGCGGCTGGTGGATTTCGAAAGGCGGACAGCAGGCGCAACCTACGAAGAAATTGCAGAAGCCGGGGGCGGGATTCGTTCGAGCGTCGAGCCGGTACGCAAGGCAGGGAAGAGCGCGCTAGCCGAGAAGGTTCTCGATGCCTTGCGCGAGATGGCTGAGCAGGGGACGACGACGGTCGAGGCCAAGTCGGGCTACGGACTCAGCTTGGATGCGGAACTGAAATCGCTGGAGGCCATACGGCAGGCGGCGAAACAATGGCCGGGAACGGTGGTTTCGACGCTGCTGGGGGCTCATGTTGTTCCACCAGAGTTCCGCGGACGCTCACAAAAGTATGTCGAGATCGTCTGTAAAGAGATGATTCCGCAGGCGGCGCGGCGTAAGTTGGCCGAATTCGTGGATGTCTTTTGCGATCGCGGCGCATTTTCGGCGGAGGAAACGGCCACGATTTTCGGGGCGGCGGGGGAGCACGGGCTGAGCACGCGGGCCCACGTGGGGCAGTTATCGGAAACTCCGCTGGAAAAATTGCTGGAGTTTGGTCCGGCGTCGCTCGATCATATGGACCACGTCAGCGACGAAGATCTGGCGCGGCTGGCCAAAAGCGATACGGTCGCGACCTTTGTACCTGGCGCTAACTACTTCTTAGGATTGGAGAAATACCCGGCAGCGCGCAAATTCATTGAGGCGGGGGTTCCCGTGGCGCTGGCAACCGATTACAATCCAGGTAGTTCTCCTACCGCCAGCATGCCGTTTGTCATGTCTTTGGCGTGCACGCACATGAAAATGTCGCCGGCAGAGGTCGTGGCCGCCGCCACGATCAACGGCGCATGTGCGCTTCGGGTACAGGATCGAAAAGGGTCGATCGAGCCCGGGAAGGACGCGGACCTGGCGGTGTTTGATGTGGGAGATTACCGGGAGATTCCGTACTGGTTTGCATCCAATCGATGTGCGTTGGCCGTGATGAACGGCGCTCTGGTCGCTTCGGGCGGTTCCGGAATTTTGGGAGAGTGAACTGGCCCCGGGTTGTTTCCGTATAAGTGGAAAAACGAGCTACCTGGCCGTTGGAGTGCGTCTGCTGTGTGAGGTTGGCTCGGCTGGGTGTGCGGTCGCCATATTCGTCGAATTCATGCAATGAAACTTGGAGTTTATTAATCAAGATGAAGCGTATCTTTCTGTCGTTTGCATTTTTCATGCTGCTGTGCGGAGTTGCAGCGGCTCAGCGGCTTCCGGAGTTGGCGGTTCCGGAGAATTACCAAATATCTTTTGCACCTGATTTTCAGATAGACAATTTTACCGGGGAAGAGACTATTCAGGTTCGGGTCCTGAGGGCAACCTCGCAGATCGTGTTGAATTCAGCCGAAATTGATTTCCTGGAGACCTCGGTTTCGAGCGGCGGCGCAACTCAGAAGGCGAACGTCAGCGTCGACAAAGAAAAGGAAATGGCCAGCTTGTCGTTCGACAAAGAGATTCAGCCGGGGCCAGCGACCATTCACATCAAGTACGTTGGCATCCTGAACGACGAGTTGCGCGGTCTGTACCTGGGGAAGGACAAGGAATCGCGCAAGTACGCGGTGACGCAGTTTGAATCGACCGACGCGCGGCGCGCGTTTCCGTCGTTTGACGAACCTGCCTACAAGGCGACCTTCGATATCGCGATCGTTGCCGACAAAGACATGGCGGCGATCTCGAACGCAAAGGTAATTTCTGATACGCCGGGGCCGGGCGCGGACAAGCACACAGTCAAATTTGCGACCACTGCGAAAATGTCGTCCTACCTGGTTGCGCTTGCTGTGGGTCATTTTGAGTACGTGGAAGGCGAGGCGGACGGAATTCCGATTCGTGTGTGGGGTCCGCCGGGAACCAAGCAGAGCGGGACCTATGCGCTGGAAGTTTCCAAGTGGTGCATGAAGTACTTCGACCAGTACTTCGGCATCAAGTATCCGTTTGAGAAGCTCGACATGATCGGCCTGCCCGATTTCTCCGCAGGCGCGATGGAAAATACCGGCCTCATTACTTACCGCCAGGCGGAACTCCAGCTCGACGACAAGGTGGCGTCGGTGGAATTGCACCAGCTCGTGGCCACAGTGATTGCGCATGAAATGGCGCATCAGTGGTTCGGGGACCTGGTGACCATGCAGTGGTGGGACGACATCTGGTTGAACGAAGGCTTTGCCACCTGGATGGAAAACAAGGCGGTCGGCGCCTGGAGGCCGGAATGGCATTTTGAGCTGGCCGATGCCGAAGATACTGCCGGCAGTTTGAATGTGGACTCGCTGAACAATACGCGGCCGATTCATCAGGCGGCGGACACTCCGGCGCAGATCCAGGAGTTGTTTGACGGCATCGCTTACGACAAGGCGGCATCGGTGCTGCGCATGCTGGAATCTTATCTTGGTCCGGAAGTTTTCCGGGCAGGCGTCAATCAGTATTTGAAAGAGCATTCCTACGGAAACTCGACGGCCGATGATTTCTGGAAAACGCTGGCCTTGGTTTCGAAGAAGCCGGTTGATGAAATCATGGCCACGTTCGTGAAGCAGCCGGGAGCGCCAATGGTGAGCGCTCGCGCGCAATGCTCGGGCGGAACGACGTCGGTGACCTTGTCGCAGACCCGGTATTTCTACGATCGCAAGCTGTTCGAAGCGGGCAGTCCGCAGCTGTGGCAAGTGCCGGTTTGCATCAAACAGAGCGCCGCCAACGGCAAGCGTGTCGAGAAGTGCGTTCTGCTGACCAGGAAGCAGGAGAGCTTTGCGCTTCCGGGATGCGGATCGTGGGAGATGGTGAACGCGGGGGCGCGCGGATATTACCGGTCGGGATATTCGTCAGACGGGATTCGCGCGATGGGTCGAGACATTGAGAAAGATTTGACCCCATCGGAGCGAATCGCCGTGCTCAACGATTCGTGGGCATCGGTGCGGGTGGGCGAGCAGCAGATCGGTGACTTCCTTGCGTTGGCGGAAGGCCTGCAGGCGGATCGGACGCGAGCGGTCATGGCACAGATGACGCTGAAACTCGACTACATCGCTACCTATCTGGTCAGCGATGCGGATCGGGCGGGCTACGAACAGTGGGTACGCCGTTTGCTGGCTCCTGCGGCGAAGGAATTGGGCTGGCGTCCCAAGCCGGGCGAAAGCGATGAGACCAAGAGCCTGCGCGCCCGCGTGCTGTACACGCTGGGTTATGCGGGGCAGGATCCCGAAGTGATTGCGTCGGCTCGGAGGTTGGCGGACAAGGCGCTGGTTGATCCGCCGTCGCTGGATTCGACGGTTGCGTTCACGGCATTTACTTTGGCGGCACAGCATGGCGATATCTCGTTGTATGACAAGTTAATGGCGAAGATGCAGGCCAGCGGAACCAGTCTTGAACACTACTACCTGTATTTTCAGACTTTGTCGAAATTCCGCAACCCGAAGCTGCTGGAGCGGACGCTGGAGTACGCGATCTCTCCCGCCGTGCGCAGCCAGGATACGTTGGGAATGATCGCGGCCGTGATGAAAAATCCTGCGGGCGGAAAACTGGCGTGGGAATTCGTGCAGGCTCATTGGTCCGAGATCGACAAAGTCGGTGGCGGTTTTACGAGCGGGGAAGTGGTCGGCGCAACCAACGTGTATTGCGAGGCAGGCATGCACGACCAGGTGCAGAACTTCTTCACGCAGCATGCCGTTCCAACCGCCCAGCGGACGCTCAAGCAGTCGCTCGAAAGCATCCACAATTGCGCGGATCTGAAATGGCAACAGACCCCGGAATTGTCGCAGTGGCTGCAGAAGCGGGGCGCGGCGTCAGGAAAGTAAGCGAGCCTGATCGCGTCAAACTTCGGAAGCTCCACGCGATCCTCGGGCCACGCAAACAAAGAAGAGGGAACCGCCGGCGCTGGCTGCGAAGCTCGCGTTGGCGGTTCCTTTTTTCGTGGCCAGCATGCAACTCAGACACGCTGCAGAGGGATGCGCATAAAGACAGATGATTCATAAAGACACATGATTAAAGAACCGTGGCGGGTAGCGGCCTCATGCTTACCATGACGATGACTTGTGCGACGTAGCTCGTGTACGATCCAAGGGCCTGGCAACGATGCAAGATCGCTTCTGGAGCCTGGATGTTCGCGACCGAGAATCTTCAGCTGCCCAAGTTTGAGGGATTCAGATTCGGTTGCTATAATCTAGGCGTTCCGCATGCTCTACGAGTAATTCAGGTTGCCGTCCCAACGACAACCCTCCTGATCGATCGAGCGTGAGGCGGCGTCTCGCAGCCAGCCCGATGGTGCGGGAGTTCCAGGCAGTGGCCAGGTAGCTCAGGTGGTAGAGCGCAGCCCTGAAAAGGCTGGCGTCGGCGGTTCAACTCCGTCCC
>CAVTMJ010000008.1:0-221964 GCA_963735815.1 uncultured Acidobacteriota bacterium
GCCGGATATTTTCTTATTGTGTGGGACATCGTGCGCTTCTGCCGTGAGCAGAACATCCTTGCCCAGGGACGCGGTTCAGCCGCCAACAGCGCGGTCTGCTATTCGCTCGGCATCACGGCGGTCGATCCGGTCGGCATGGAATTACTCTTCGAGCGTTTCCTCTCCGAAGAGCGTGGAGAGTGGCCTGACATCGACATCGATCTGCCTTCGGGGGATCAGCGCGAACGTGTCATCCAGCACATTTATCAGCTTTACGGCCAGCGGGGCGCGGCCATGACCGCCAACGTGATCACGTATCGCAACCGCATGGCGGCGCGGGAAATGGGCAAGGCCATGGGATTCGATCCCGAGACGCTCAATAAAATTTCCGCCGCGGTCGCCAGCTGGGAATACAAGGATGCCAACGACGCGCTCGATCGCCGGTTCCAGGACGCGGGCCTCGATCTGAATCACCCGCGCCTGCGAAGATATTTTGAGTTATGCACCGCCGTGCAGGATCTGCCGCGCCACCTTGGCCAGCATTCCGGCGGCATGGTCATCTGCCAGGGGCAACTCGATTCTGTCGTCCCGCTCGAGCCCGCTTCCATGCCCGGCCGCGTAGTGGTGCAGTGGGATAAGCAAGATTGCGCCGACATGGGCATCATCAAGGTTGATTTGCTTGGCCTGGGCATGATGGCCGTGCTCGAAGACTCGATCAAAATCATCCGCAACGACTATCACGAAGAAGTCGATCTTGCGCACCTACCGCCCGATGATCCTGATGTTTACTCCACTTTGCAGAAAGCCGACACCGTCGGTATGTTCCAAATCGAAAGCCGGGCGCAGATGTCATGTTTGCCGCGCCTGCGCCCGCAAAAGTTCTACGACATCGTGGTGCAGGTTGCCATCATTCGTCCGGGGCCGATTGTCGGACAGATGGTGAATCCATTCCTGCAGAGACGCCAGGGACGTGAAGCGGTCACTTACCCGCATCCTTCGCTTGAGCCTGTGCTGGCGCGCACTCTGGGAGTCCCGCTGTTTCAAGAGCAACTGCTGCGCATTGCGATGATCAGCGCGAATTTCACGGGAGGCGAGGCGGAAGAACTGCGCCGCGCCATGGGATTCAAGCGCTCGCAAGCGCGCATGAAAGAAATCGAGGCCCGCCTGCGCGCAGGCATGACTCGCAACGGCATCGCGCAGGAAGCGCAGGAACAGATCATCCTCTCGATCACCTCGTTTGCGCTATATGGTTTTCCGGAATCCCACGCTGCCAGCTTTGCCCTGATCGCTTATGCCAGCGCGTGGTTGAAATGCCACTACCTTGGCGCTTTCACCGCGGCCTTGCTGAACAATCAGCCGATGGGTTTCTACCATCCGGCCACGATCGTGAAAGATGCGCAACTCCATGGCCTGAAAATTCTGCCCATTGATGTGACCAAGTCGGATTGGTTGTGCACGATGGAAGCAGTCGCCAGTCGTCAGTCACCAGTCGCCAGTGAAGAGCAAGCTGTCAGCTATCAGCCATCAGCTATCAGCCAAGGCGCAAACGGCTTCAACTCGACTGCGGCTTTAGCGGCTGAGGTCGATGTGGCGGGCTGTGCTCGAAAGCCTGCCGTCACACTCATCAACCGGTTCATCGCCGGGCAGGGTTTCGATCCTTCCACAGAAAAATCGCATTCCACCGAAATCACGTGGGACGAGATTGGGGCCTACACGCGCTCGACGCGCAGTGCCAATCTGCAATCTGAAATCAAAAATCTGAAATCCCTGAATGAGTCGAAGCTATCTTCACTCCCCACCCAAGATCCTAGCGACAAACCGAGCCTCGCTTTGCGACTCGGCCTCAAGTACATCCGCGGACTTCGCGAGTCGGCGGCGCAGGCTCTGGTGCGCGAACGCAGTCTTGCTCCTTTTCAATCCATCCACGACATGACTCGCCGTGTTCCCGAATTGCGCAAGGATGAACTCGTGACTCTTGCTGAAATCGGCGCGCTCAACTCAATTGGGAATTCACCACAGAGACACAGAGACACAGAGAAAAACAAGAATAGGGAAAAATCAGAAAACACAATTCGAAACTCGAAATTCGCTCGCAGCCCGGAATTCGCAACTGGCGATTCGCAGTTTCACCGTCGCGACGCGCTGTGGCAGGTGGAAAAGGCGGTTCGCGGGTCCGGCCCGCTGCTGGAAGAGTTTCCAGAACCTGATGCTCCTTCCCCGCTCCATCGGATGACCAACGAAGAGCGCCTGGTCGCCGACTTCCATGGCACCGGTCTGACCGTCGGGCCGCATCCGATGGCTTATCGTCGTGCCGAAATGCGGGCACTCGGCATTCATCCCGCCTCCAGTCTGAAGTCTATGCCGAGCGGCCGCCGCCTCCGGATCGGCGGATGCGTGATCGCGCGCCAGCGGCCCGGAACCGCAAAAGGGTTCGTATTCCTCAGCCTGGAAGACGAAACCGGGATTGCCAATGCAATCGTGAATCCCGATTTGATTCAGGCGAACCGCATCCTTCTGGTCTCCAGCCGATTCCTCATGGTGGAAGGAATCTTGCAGAATCAAGACAATGTCATTTCGGTTAAGGCCGAACGTGTACTGCCGCTCGATGTGACCCATGCGGAAACCAGTTCTCACGATTTCCACTGACGACCGTTTGGGTGTAGAGGAACTCCTCTTTTGCTGCACAAGATCACAAATTTTATTCTTCTTTCACGTCCGATCCACTGCCCAAAGGTTTATAGTTAGAACATCACCTGCACTGAACCAAACATTCATCGTTTCGAAACTGGCGAACGTGTACATATGTGGCTCATTCATCAGTTCGACTCACTACTTAATTTAGGAATTTGCAAGGAGTATCCGATCATGGCAAAAGTAAAGACCCCTCGCCCCACTGAAAAAACCAACGGCGCACCGGTTGCGCCGCCCATCAGCGCCTCTCCGGCGGAAAGTCTCTCGGAGATTCGCGAAGTCCGCAGAACTGCGCCGGATGCGCGCAAAAACATTGTGCCCATCAATCTGGACGAAGAAATCCGAAAACGCGCCTATGAATTGTGGGAGGAGAACGGTCGCGCATCCGGGCGCGATGACGAGTACTGGCTCTCCGCCGAGCGTGAAGTGCTCGGCCGTTACACCGCACAGCGTCAGCAATCGGCATAAAGAGTTGCGCGCTGCGACCGGCCGGCGGCGTTTACGACAGAATTCGCCTCCGGCGCTGGTACGAATTCGCGCTTCGTGAATCCACGGAACGGGCGTTTCTTGACCGCCCGCCGGGGCTACGGAGCGCTTAGTCTTTTCTGCCACGAACTTCCCCGGCCGGAACTGCCTTTACGAACTGGCTAGTAGACGTTCAGGTCTACCAGGCCGGCCACCTAAGTGGTACTTCCGACACTTGTTACGGTAGAAGGGGGCGGCCAAGATAGAATGATGCTGAGTCCGCTAGCGGCGGACGGGGCCGACTTTTCGTCGAATTCGACCGCCTTGGCCATTCCCGGGGTGTATGTAAAATCTTGAACACAAAGAACCTCCAGCAACACGTTCAGGTTGCTCTGGTCGCGTGTTTCTGAAAAAATGAAAGCGGGATTCCCCCTCCATGTCACAAGTGACTTCTATGGCACTGCCGCAAATTGGTAGTTTTGCGCTTCTGTTAGCGCTGGGTCTCGCTGGCTATTCTTTTGTTGTCGGGGCATTTGCTCTGATCGATAAAGGCCCTGGTTCTGAGCGGCTAGGGGAAACTGCACGCCGCGCCGGTATTGCGGCGTTCGGCACGGTCCTGCTTGCCTCGGTGGTGCTCGTTACCGCCGCCTTCACCGACAATTTTTCCGTCGCTTATATTTTCCACCACAGCAACAAGGACCTTCCCGGTCCTTACAAGTTTGCGGTGCTGTGGTCCGGGCAGGAGGGCTCGCTGCTGTTCTGGTCGCTGCTGTTGGCGGCCTACGGATTTGTGCTGCGCCTGCGTTACAAGACGGACCCGCGTCTGTTTGCCTACGCTTCGGTCGTAATCGCGGCAGTGCAGGTGTTCTTCCTGCTTCTTCTGAATATTGCCGCTCACCCCTTTGCCATTCTGGAAGGACAGATACCGCCTGACGGCAGTGGTCTGAATCCACTTTTGCAGTATCCGGAGATGGTGATTCATCCCCCCATGCTGTATCTGGGGTACGTCGGGTTTACCGTCCCCTTCGCGTTCGCGATGGGCGCCCTGATCATGCGCTATCCCGGCGAGAAGTGGATTCACATCACCCGCCGGTGGACGATGGTGACCTGGGGGTTCCTGACGGTTGGAATCTTCCTGGGTGCACATTGGGCGTATTCGGTGCTGGGCTGGGGCGGTTACTGGGGGTGGGATCCGGTTGAAAATGCGTCGCTGATGCCGTGGCTTACCGGCACTGCTTTTTTGCACTCAGTAATGATGCAGGAAAAGCGCGGCATGCTGAAGACCTGGAACATGTGGCTGGTGTTCTCGACGTTCTGGCTCGCGATTCTGGGAACGTTCCTCACGCGCAGCGGAATCATCAGTTCGGTCCATGCTTTCGCGCAGTCTTCGATTGGACCGTGGTTTTTCTGGTTCCTGATTGTTTCGCTCGCGGCTTTCACCGGCTTCTACGTGGCGAACAAATCGCACCTGCGCAGTGAGCACAAGCTCGAATCGATCATCTCCCGCGAGTCGAGTTTCCTGTTCAACAACCTGCTGTTTGTGGTGGCCTGCTTCGTGGTTCTCTGGGGCACATGGTTCCCAAAGATTTCCGAACTGGTGCAGGGCAACAAGGTCACGGTTGGAGCGCCTTTCTATAACAACGTTGCGGTTCCAGTGGCTTTGTTCCTGCTACTGCTAACCGCTCTCGGCCCTCTTCTCGCGTGGCGAAAAACATCCTTTGAGAGCCTGAAGCACAATTTCAAGTGGCCAGCGCTGGGCGCTTTGGCGATCGGCGCGCTGATGATGATTCTGGGCGTTCGGCCTTGGAAAGACATCGCGTATTTCTACTCGCTGATGGCTGCCATGCTGGCCGCGCTGGTGATCTTTACGGTGATCTCCGAGTTCATTCGCGGCGGCCGCGTGATCTCGCGGCACACGGGCTTTGGACTCTTCGGATCCATGATTCATCTCTGGCACCGCAATACGCGGCGCTACGGCGGATACATCGTGCATTTCGGTGTTGCGGTGGTGATCATCGGAATTCTGGGTACGCCCTTCAATCGCGAAGTCGAAAAAGAAATGGGCTTTGGCGACAAGATGAACCTCGGCCCGTACACCCTGGTCTGCCAGTCCTACACGCAGGATGACAATCCGAACTTCAGCAACGAGTGGGCGATCATGAATGTGTTCAAAGGGAACGAGCAGATCACGACCATGTATCCAGAGCGGCGCCTCTACAAGGCAAGTTCCCAACCGCAGACCATCCCGCGGATTTATCCGACTTACGCGCAGGACCTGTTCCTGGTGAACGACCTTTACGTGGTCTATGAAGGCCGCAACGAAGAGACCGGACGTCCCATCATCAAGGCGCACCTGAATCCCATGGTTCCCTGGATCTGGACGGGACTGATCATCATGATTTTCGGAACCATTACGGCGCTGATACCGAATGCGGCGCCTCTGCCGGCAAGAGTGCCGGTGCGCGTGCAAACTGCTCCTGCGGTAGGAGCGGGAGACTAATGCTTCCAGGAAGAAGATCCTCTGTGCGTCGTGGAGTCCAGCTTTTACTAGTGGTCGCGGCCCTGTTCACGTTCATGGGCGTCGGTGACGAGGATGCCCGCTTTCGTGATCTTGGCCATCACTTGATGTGCGTTTGCGGCTGCAGCCAGATTTTGCTGGAGTGCAACCACGTCGGTTGCACGTACTCGGACCGCATGCGGGGAGAGTTGGCGGCGGCGCTGGACCGCGGCGACAACGATGAACTAGCCCTGCAGTCCTTCATACAAAAGTACGGGACCACAGTGGTGGCTGCGCCCAGCACCAAGGGCTTCGGCCGGGTCGCGTGGATCATGCCTTTTGTTGCCCTGATTGCCGGCATGGCCACGGTCATTCTGGTGGTGCGCTCCTGGAAGAATCGTCCGACTCCGGCGCTCGCCGACGGTATTCAACCCGTAAGGGGCGCCGAGTTAGAGCGTTTCCGAGATCAAGCTGACAAGGAGACCGACCTGTGACCGTCATTCTGATTTGCGCCCTCGTCACCCTGGGCTCGCTGGTCTACGTCTTCTACATACCCGGAGAGATCTTCACCGGCCCGATCAAGACCAGGCTGGTCTATCTACGTGAGCGTAAGGAAGCGGTCTACGATAATCTGCGAGACCTGAATTTCGAGTACAAGGCCGGCAAGTTTCCGGATTCCGACTATCAGGAAATGAAGACGTCGCTGGAAGACGAAGCCGCCGCAATCCTGGCGGAAATCGCCCGCTTGGAACAGGCCGCAGCCACATCACTGGCCGACAGGAAAGGAGCGAGGGTTTGAACCTCTCTCTCAAATCAGTTGCACTGATACTAACCTTGATATTCGCGGCACACGTGTCGGCCGAAACTCTGACCGGCACGGTGAACAATGGAACCACGGGCAAGCCCGGCGCGGGCGACGAGGTCGTGCTCATCAAGCTGGCGAATGGCATGGAGGAAGCTGCCCGGACCAAGGCCGACGCTAAAGGAAATTTCAAGTTCACTTACGATGACGTGGGGCCGCACCTCATCCGCGCGATTCATCAAGGCGTTACCTACCACCGGATGGCCCCTCCGGGAACGACTTCGGTCGCGATCGATGTTTTCGACGTGGGTAAGAAAGTGGAGGGCATTTCGGTCACGGCGGACGTCATGCGTTTTCAGGTCGAAAACGGTGAACTGGAAGTGGTTCGTCTGTTTGCGGTCAACAACGAGTCGAAGCCGCCAAAGACCCAGATGAACGACCACAACTTCGAGTTCAATCTGCCCGAAGGCGCAAAGATAATGCAGAGCATGGCGAAGACGGCGAATGGAAACCCGCTGAACTCCGCCCCCGTGCCGCAATCCGAGAAGGGCCGCTATGCATTTATCTTCCCCTTGCGACCGGGAGAAACCCAGTTCCAGGTACAGTACACCGTGCCGTATTCGGGATCGGCGAGCATTGATCCCAAGGCTTTGTATGGCATGCAGCACTTCGTGGTGATGATTCCAAAGTCGATGCAGTTCGAGCCCGGCCCCGGCGCGCATTTTGACTCCATGAACGATCCGCAGCAGACCGATGCCAATGTGCAAGTTGCGACCGAGACCAAGCCCGGCCAACCGCTCAGCTTCAAAATCTCCGGGACCGGTGTGCTGGCATCGAACACCGCTCCGGAAGGAAGCACCAATGGCGGGGCAATGGGCGGAAATCCAAACGAAGGAAACTCTCGCATTAATAGCGGACCTGGAGGCGGCATGGGACCTCCGATTGACGCTCCCGACCCGCTGCAGAAGTATCGCTGGTGGATTATCGGAGGATTCGTTCTCGCCCTGGTGGGAGGAGCGTTCTACGTGACCAGCCGGCAGCGCACCGCAATCACCGCGAATGCGACGGGATCTGAATTCGAAATTCCGGAGAGTGCCCCGGCCGTTCGCGCCTATCGGCCAAATCCTGTCGCAGCGTCGCGCCCGACTCCTGCGGCAGCAGCATCTGCCGCTCCCGCTCCGGCCAGACCTTCGATGCTGCTCGAAGCGTTAAAGGAAGAACTCTTCCAGCTCGAGATCGAGCATAAGACCGGCAAGATCACACAGCAGGAGTACGAAAAAGCCAAAGCCGCGCTCGACGGCACACTGGAGCGGGCGATCAAACGCGAAACGCAGAAGGTTTGAAGCTGCAATCGCGGGACGCTGACGACTGTCGATTCATCCCATAGACAGATAGGCAGCGAGAAAAACGCCGGGTTTCTCGGCGTCTGTTTTCAATTTGAAGAGGGCGAGCCCCTGAACGCTTTACCCCCCAATCTCATGCGGCGCTTTCGCGCTTGCTAATCCCTTGGCAGTGCGCCATGCTATCCCCGCCACAAGATTATTGATTCCATTGCTTTTACCGGCTCACAATCGGCTGCGCTGGCATGCGGTGGCTCCCGGCAGCATCGCGGCAACTTTTGCGACATCCAATCAGCTACAGGGATAACACTATGGGAAATACTTTTAAGACCGCTTTCCTTCTCACTGGCCTGACGTTGTTGTTGATGGGAATCGGCAGCTACTTCGGTGGTCAAAGAGGGATGCTCACCGCCCTGATGATTGCGGGCGTGATGAACTTCGTCTCCTACTTCTTTTCCGACAAAATTGCGCTGGCCACATATCGCGCGCAAGCCGTGACACGGGAGCAGTTACCGCGTGTTTACCAGGTCGTCGAGCGGCTGACGCAGAAGGCCGGCCTGCCCATGCCGAAAATCTACGTGATTCCCACCGAGTCTCCGAATGCTTTTGCGACTGGCCGGAACCCGCAGCATGCTTCGGTGGCGGTAACGCAGGGCATCCTGAATCTGTTGAATGACGAGGAACTGGAAGGCGTGCTGGCTCATGAACTGGGCCACGTGAACAATCGCGACATCCTGATCAGTTCGATCGCGGCAACCCTGGCGGGCGCCATTACCTATGCGGCGCGTTTTGCCATGTTCTTCGGCGGAGGAGACCGCGAAGAGCGACGCGGCGGTGGACTGGCGGCGCTGGCCATGATGATTCTGGCGCCCCTGGCAGCCATGTTGATTCAACTGGCAGTGTCGCGGTCGCGCGAGTACCAGGCGGACGAAACTGGAGCTCATCTGACCGGGAATCCTTATGCACTGGCAAGTGCGCTCAGCAAACTCGACGCCTATTCGAAGCGGCTTCCGATGCAAGCCAGCCCGTCGACTGCCCATCTGTTTATTGTGCAGCCGTTGCTTGGGGTGAATGTCGGGAGCTTGTTCTCGACGCACCCTCCGATAGCGAAGCGCATCGAGCGGCTGACTGGGCGGCCTTCTGATTTCCGGCAGGCTGGCTAAAAGACATTCACCACAGAGGACACGGAGGGCGCAGAGATTACGGGAATCTGTGCCCTTTGGGTTCTGAGATCGTAACTCAACGAATGCCGGGCGCAAGAAGTTCCGCCACTGGCGTTCCCACAAGGGTCAGCAGGAACAGGCGCTGGCGTGTCGGCTGACTTTGGTAACAGCTTTTGCTGCGTCTTGCATAGTAGAATCGCCTTTCGCATGTCTGCCGAAACTGCCACCGCCGCCACACATCGCGCCGCCCAACTGGAAACCAATCTTCGCAAGGTGATTCGCGGCAAGGATGATGTCATTCGCCTGGCGCTGGTTTCCATTTTTGCCCGCGGTCATCTTTTGATTGAAGGCGTTCCGGGCGTTGGCAAGACGACGCTGGGCCAGGCACTGGCGCGCGCACTGGACTGCAGCTTTCAGCGTGTGCAATTTACGAGCGACATGCTGCCCTCCGACGTGCTGGGCATCTCGATGTACTCGGCCATCGAGCAGCAGTTCGAATTCAAGCGGGGCCCGGTATTCACCAATATTCTGCTGGCTGACGAGATCAACCGCACTACGCCGAAGACGCAGTCGGCGCTGCTCGAGGCCATGAACGACGGCCAGGTCACCATCGACGTGCATTCTTATCCACTTCCTCAGCCGTTCCTGGTTCTCGCCACGCAGAATCCCGTCGAGCATCACGGCACCTACCCGCTGCCGGAATCGCAACTCGACCGCTTTTTGATGCGGGTGCATATGGGATATCCGGATGCCGATGCCGAGCGCGAAATTTTGCGTTCCGCGGCAGGGGCTGCGCAGCTCGATACCCTGAAGCCTGTGTTGAGCGGGGCGGATGTTCTGGAAATGCAGGAAGCAGTCACGAAAGTCCGGGTGGATGACTCACTGGTGAGCTATGCACTGGCAATCGTCCGCAAAACCCGGGAATCGGAGTTCCTGTCCCTGGGGGTTTCTCCACGCGGATCGCAGATGCTTTACCGCGCCGCCCAAGCAATGGCCTTCCTGGAAGGGCGCACTTACTGCATTCCAGAAGACGTCAAACCCCTGGTGGTTCCGGTCTTTGCGCACCGCGTGGTGGTCAGCGGTTCCTACTCTTCTACGCTGAAGAAGTCCGATCAAGCCGAGCAGGTGATGCGCGAGATTGCGGAGAGCGTGGCGGTGCCGGTGTAGTCGCCAGTCTTCAGTCGCTAGTCGTCCGCAATGTGGCCTTAGGGAGAGGCAGTAGTGGGCAGTAGTGGGCAGCGTCAGTTACGTTACCCGTCTTTCCAGTTTCCCAGTCCAAACGGTTGTCATCCGTAGCGACGTGAAGGACCTGCTGTGGGGGCTGAGGTGGTGAAAGTGTTCCATGCTAACTTGCTTGCTGCCTGGCGCTTATAATTCCCCGGTCATGACTTTTCTTCGCTTCCTGATGTTTCTCTCGCTCGCCGTCTGGATCGGCGGCATCATCTTCCTGTCGTTCGTGGAAGCTCCCACCGCCTTTCACGTATTACCTTCGCGTCACATGGCCGGAACCGTGGTAGGGCACTCGCTCGGAGTCCTACACTGGATGGGCCTTTTCGCTGGCGTCGTGTTTCTGGGGAGTTCGCTGTTGCTTTCCAGCCTGACGACCGGCTCGGCGCAGCCTTTTGCCGCGAGGCATGTCCTGATTTGCCTGATGCTGCTGCTGACGGCCGTCTCGCAGTTCGGCATCTCGCCGAAGATGGCCGCGCTGCGCGCCCAGTTTGGCGACATCGACTCAGTCTCGGTCACTGATCCCGGCCGGATGCAGTTCGATGCCTTGCATAAATGGTCGGTGCGGTTGGAAGTGGCGGTGCTGTCAATGGGAATCGGGGCGCTGTTCTGCACGGCACGGCAAATACCGTGACCACAGCGGGTTCCCGCTGAGGAAAGCTTTTCACCGCTATGTTCGCTAAGAAGGAAGCTACGCCCTCGAAGGAAAACTCGTTCGCATTTTTGCTGCGCTCTTCTCTGCGCGCTCCGCAGCATCTCCGCCCTCTCTGCATTAAAAGCTTTTTCTTCCTGCCTCCTGTGCCTTGCGACTTGGGTCTCGCGACCCCAGTCATTTATTCTGTATTGTTTGTGATCTCTCCGCCGACGCGCTGAGAACTGACAGCTGACGGCTGAAAGCTAATCTCATGAAGTCTGGCATCATCGGCCTGCCTCAGGTAGGCAAGACATCGCTGTTTCGCATGCTCACCAAGGCGGTGCTTTCAGCCCATGCCCTGGCGAACCCGCGAGAAGCGCACATTGGCGTCGCCAAGGTCCCGGACGCTCGCCTGGATAAGTTGGCCGCTCTCTACAACCCCAAGAAGCTGACCCACGCGTCGATCGAGTATGTGGACGTGGGGGCGGTAGGCCAGGAGGCTTTGAAAGAGACGGCCTATATCGGCCATCTCCGGCAGGTCGATGCGCTGGTCCACGTGCTGCGCGCTTTTGAAGACGACTCGATCGCACACGTCGGCCCTATCGATCCGTTGCGGGACATCAAGAACGTGGAATTCGATCTCATGGTCAGCGATCTCGGCCAGATCGAAAAGCGGCTCGAGCGGCTGGTTAAGGATCTCAAGAAGATGCGGTCGCCCGAACTTGAGAAGGAAAACGAGTTGCTCATCAAGGCGAAGACCCATCTCGAAACCGAGAAACCTTTGCGCGAGATGGAAATGGCGCCTGAGGACAAAAAGCGGATTCGCGGATTCATGTTCCTCAGCGAGAAACCGATTCTGTACGTGCTGAACGTGAGCGAGACCCAGGAACTGGGAAGGGCTCTGGAAAGCGCGGTTGCGAAATACAATCTGACCGAAGTTGCTTCTCGACCGAACGCCGGAGCGACGGCGGTGTGCGCCAAGGTGGAAGCCGAACTTGCCGAGATGAGCGATGAAGACGCGGCTGAATTCCTGTCCAGTTACGGATTAAAGGAGAGCGGCCTGGTACGCCTGATTCGGCAGACCTATCATTTGCTGGGCCTGATTTCGTTTCTGACGGCGGGCGAAGACGAGTGTCGCGCCTGGACGATTCCGGTTCACACGCGGGCCGTGGAAGCAGCGGGCGCCATCCATTCTGACCTGGAAAAGCACTTCATCCGCGCCGAGACCATTCGCTGGGATCAATTGCTGGAAGCCGGGTCTGAGGCAAACGCCCGCGCCAAAGGCCTGCTCCGGCTCGAAGGAAAGGATTACATCGTGCAGGACGGGGATGTGATGCATATCCGTCACAGTGGGTGAGGGAGGCAAACGAATCTTTCTTCCCTCTGCTATCATCGCCCGACCCAATGAGTCCCATCCCCACTGCCATCCTGCTCGGCCTCACTGCCGCTGCCGCTAATATTTTCGGCGGTGCCATCATCGTCCAGCGCAACTGGGAGCGTCGCTATCTCAAATACTTTGTGGCCTTGGGTGCCGGATTCATGTTGTCGACGGCGCTGGTCGAGGTTGTCCCCACCAGTCTGCAGCTCGGCGGACGGTACGCTGCGTTTCTGATTCTGCTGGGCTACCTGATCATTCACTTCTTCGAGCATACCGTCACGCCGCACTTCCATTTTGGAGAAGAAACACACGAGGATGAATTCCTGCGTCCCCACAAGAGCTTCTCAGTATTGGTCGGTTTGCTGATTCACACGTTCTTCGACGGTATCGCCATCGCCGCCGGATTTCTGGTTTCTCCCTGGCTGGGATGGATCATTTTCCTCGCCGTTTTCCTGCACAAGATTCCGGAGGGCTTCACGGTGGCCTCGGTCATGCTCGCGGGCGGCCGAAGCCGGAGGGTTGCCTGGGGCGCATCGGTTCTGCTGGGTGCGGCCACGCTGGCCGGTGTATTGACGATGGCGGTTTTGCGCCATCAGGTGAACGTGGGCTTGCCGCTGGCGGCGGGGGTGACGATTTATGTGGCTGCGTCGGATCTGATTCCCGAGGTTAACAAAGAGCCGGGCGTCCGGATGGCGCTGGTGGTGTTTTTAGGGGTGGCTTGCTTATTCGTGCTGGATCATTTTTTTCATGCGCATTAAAGGCAGGTCAGTAGGCAGGTCACGGCTCACACGAAACAGATCGCAGATGCGCGAAGGCGCACAACACTCCCCCGAAAAAGCAGGTCCTTCGCTTCGCTCAGCATGACAACAAATGGGACGATCGCCCCTGTCACCTGTCTTCCTACTCCACCTGATGTTTGGCCGTGTATCCGTCACGCGCGTAGATCTGGAACTTCACGTCCTTGCCCTTCTGGTCTTTCACTTTGAGCGGGCCGCCGTCGGGAGCCACCAGTTCGACTTTGAGCTTGCGGTAGCTTCCATCCAGCTTGGCATTGGTCGGGTGGTAAGCGATGGTGTATTGGTTGCGGATGTCGGTGCCGATGTCGTGGAAGATTTCCGGCAGTTCTCCATCAAACCTTGGGAAATACGCACGGCCGCCGGTCATGTGGGCGAAGGTATTCATCTGGTTGTCGGCCTGCAGCCAGTCGGTCGTGATCAACCCTCCGCCCGTGCCCATCCTGGCTTCCATCATCTCGCGAAGAGCGCGGCCGATGCTGACTGCGTAGATGGTGATGTTCTGGGTGGTCTTCAGTTTCTTGAGAATCTGATCGAGGTTCAGCTTGCTGAAGGTATCGCGGCCGGTGGAAACGAGAATGATGTACTTCCGCCCCTCCAGATTCTCGATCCGGTCAATCGTGTCATAGAGCGCGTCGAAAAGATTGCGCTCGGAAAAACCGGGAATACGCAGCGTATTCAGTGCTCCGAGAACCGCGCGTTTGTCCTGCGTGAAGTCGGTTAGAATCTGCGGCTTCATGTCGTAGGAGACGACCGCGATCCAGTCATCCGGCTTCAGGGTGGCCGCGAAGTTGTAGGAAGCGTTTAGCGCCTCGTACATGTAGTTGTAATTCGTCGACGCATACTCCACGAGCAGAACGGCAGTGATCGGGGCGGAGGACTGATTGAAGTTGGAAATCGTTTGGGGCTGGCCGTCTTCGAAGATCTTGAAATTATCTTTCTTCAGGTTGGGAATGAACTGTCCATCTTTGGTGGTGACCAGCACGTCGAGGTTCACCAACGGAACATCGACCTTGATGGAGTAGTCCGGCATCCCTTCGATCTTCTTCGGCTTCTCGGGCGCAGGGGGCGGGGGAGGCTCGTCCTTCTTTTTCGGGATCGCGTAGGGGCCTACGTCTCCACCTGGACCACCGGCATCGGCAGGAGCATCCTGCTTATTTGGGTTCTGCGAGGTTGGCGTCGAGGGCTGCTGCGGAGGGTCCTGTGCGCGAACTCCAGGCGCGCCACATCCGAAAATGAGTAAGGTTATTGCCAGCAGTAACTTACGAGGAGAACAGTTGCCCATAAGATCCTCAACACGCCGTGCGATGGTGGCACGAAAGTAACATTTAATCGCCAAATTCTTGATGTTAGTATAGACGCACAGCTTCGCGATTGGGATGTTTTGCTAGGTCCTGAGGTTCACCTGCTCCCGGCAACTACTCGTGATCGTTCGGAGTCTAATGTTACTGAGAGTCCGTATTGTTGGCAGGGCTCTTCGGGGCAAAAAGTAATGAGACAAGTTGTTCGCCCTCTCGCAGCTATTACCCTTCTGTTCACCCTTTGTGCGTCGGCCGCTGAAAAACCCACCGGTCAGGCTGCGGTCCCCGAAACCATTCCAGTAAGCCAGATTCATACCGGCATGCGCGGATACGCGCTTACTGTATTTCAGGGCGTGAAGCCCGAATCTATGGATGTCGAGGTACTCGGCGTTCTGAAGAATATGAACGGTCCCAAGGGGGACATCATCCTGGTTCGTCTGCACGGCGAAAAGGCGGAGTACACGGGCGTAGTTGCGGGCATGAGCGGCAGCCCGGTTTACTTTAACGGAAAGTTGGCGGGAGCGCTGGCGTTCCGCATCGGCGAATTTTCGAAGGAACCGATCGCCGGCGTGACCCCCATCGCCGACATGCTTGAAATCAATGCGTTCGACAAGAGTCCGGGAGGCACAGCTTCCACCACAGCCCGGGCGGCTTTGCCCAGCTCGTTGACGAAGACCTCAGGACCCGGGCAACCCTCCGACATTCCGGTTCAGAGCGTTGCGAATTATCTGAAACCGATCGACACGCCACTGGTGTTCAACGGCTTCAGCGAAGAGGCGGTCAAGTTGTTTGCTCCGCAGTTCGCCTCGAGCGGAATTGTGCCCGTCATGGGCGCTGGTTCATCCAGTGATCAGAAGCAGCCGGAACCGCTCGAGGCGGGATCGGCCGTGAGCGCCGTTCTGGTGCGGGGCGACATGGATATCGCTGCAACCTGCACGGTGACCTACATCGATGCGGAGCGTTTGTTGGCTTGTGGCCATCCCCTGCTCCAGTTTGGCAAGGTGGACTTGCCGATGACGAAGGCAAATGTACTTGCCACCCTGCCTTCGCCTCTGAATGCTTTCAAGATCGTAAACACGACCGAGCCTGCGGGCGCCTTCGTGCAGGATCGGCACACGGGAATCATGGGTTTGCTGAACAAGGAACCCGAAATGATCCCGGTGACGCTTACCATCCGTAGTGGGGACGTGAAGAAAGAGATCCACTACGAAGTCCTGAACAATGCCAAGCTGAGCCCGGTAGCCATGATGGCCACGGTGTTCAACGCGCTGCATGGCATCAACGATTACGGCGAGGAAACCACCTATCGGCTCAAGGGCATGATCAGCGTCAAGGGATATCCGGACGTGACGCTGCAGAACATGTTCGCGCCGACCGACAGCGGACAGCCGGCTGCGTTTCTGGCTGCCCTCTCGCTGGGCGACCGCTTTGGACGCATTTATGACAACCCGTTTGACGTTCCCGCCGTCAAGGCCGTCAAACTGGATTTCGACCTGGTGAAGGAACGTCGCCAGGCGCGTCTGGAAAGTGCTCGCACGGACTTGAGCGAGGCACGCCCGGGCGATGAAATCACAGTGGAAACGGTGCTCGCTCCGTATCGCGGCGAACGCATCGTACGGCAGATTCCGATCAAGATTCCGACCTCCGCATCGAAGGGTCCCCTGCGCATACTGGTCAGCGATGGAGACACGCTGGATCGGATGCGGCGCGGGATGCCGATGATGGCGCGGAAACTCGATCTGGCGTCCACGATCGCACTGCTCAACAAGGAACATTCGAACAACCGGGTTTATGTTTCGCTGTTAGAGGCGGACCCGGAAGCGATGGTGGCGGACAAAGTCATGCCTGCCCTGCCACTCTCCGTCATGAACGTGATGGATGGAATGCGTGGCACGCAGGAGATGGTAGTGCTGGGCGAGTCCTCGGTGAATGAGGTGGCGACTCCGCCGCTCGACTTTGCCGTAGGAGGAGCGCAGCTGTTAACTATTACGATTAAGTAAAAATTGGTCACGGGCCTCTTCCCGGGGCCCGTGAGCCTTCTTCGATCCCGTCCAAGGAACCGTGTTACCCTGAACTTTCCCGCGCCACAATCACACAACGAGGTGTAAGACTTGCAGATCTTTCCGCGGAAGTTTGTCGTTCTCTTTGCGCTTTTTGTCACGCACATCGCCTTCGGCGAAGGGACCCGGACCTGGGAACAATCTAAATTTGAAGATCTTACGAAGGGCACAGCTACGGGCGTGGCCATCCGCAGCAAGGGCAGCCTGGAACTAGCACCGGCTTTCAAGTCTTTGTACACTGCCCCTTCCACCTACATCTGGTCCATCGCTTCCGATAGTGCCGGGAACATTTACGCGGCTTCCGGAGCTCCTGCGAGGGTTTACCGCATCACGCCCGATGGGCAGGCGACCACGATTTTCGAGCCGCCCGAACTGCAGGTGCAGGCGTTGGTGGTTGATAAAAATGGCGCCGTCTACGCAGGAACGGCTCCGGATGGAAAGGTCTATAAGATCGAGCACAAGGGCGGAGCGAGCGGCGAGTCGGCTAAGACTCCCGACAAGTCCAAGGGGCAGGTAGACCCGAACTGGAATTCTTCCGTCTACTTCGATCCGGGCACGAAGTACATCTGGGATCTCAGGTTCGACAATGCGGGGGACCTGTTTGTCGCGACGGGGGATCGTGGCGAAGTTTTCAAAGTCACTCCCAAAGGAGAACACACCGTCTTTTTCAAGAGCGACGAGGCCCACATTCGCGTGCTGGCGGTCGATCCGAAGGGAAATCTGATCGCTGGCTCGGATGGCAGCGGGCTGGTTTATCGAATCTCTCCTGCAGGTGAAGCCTTCGTGCTGTACAGCGCGCCGAAGAAGGAAATCACGGCTCTTGCCATCGATGAGGCGGGAAATATCTTTGCGGCGGGCGTGGGCGAAAAGCGGCCGGGACAGATTGCTCCAGCCTTCGGGCCTTCGATTACGCCGATTACCACACCGACCCCTTCCATGAGCGGAGCACCTCCGGGATTGGTTCTGACACCTACGCAACCATCCATGTCGACGATGGTGAATTTTCCGGCGCCGGGGGCTGGGGCTTCGGGCGGATCTGAAATTTATCGGCTGGCCCCGGACGGTTCGCCAACGCGGATGTGGGGTTCGCGAGAAGACATCGTGTACGCGCTGGCGTTTGATGCACAGGGCCGACTCCTGGCCGGGACCGGAAACCGCGGCCATATTTTCGCGATGAAGAGTGAGGATGATTTCAGCGACCTGCTGAAGGCCGGGTCGTCGCAGGTCACGGCGTTTGCCAAGGCTCCGGCCGGGGGGCTTTATGCCGCCGGCAGCAATCTGGGAAAGATTTTTGTGCTGGGCCCGGGTCCGCAGTCGGAAGGGACATATGAAAGCGACGTCTTTGACGCCAAGATTTTCTCCCGCTGGGGACGCGCCGAATTCCGTGGAGCCGGCAACGTGGAACTATTCACGCGCAGCGGTAACGTGGATAATCCGGATCGCAATTGGAGTCCGTGGAACAAAGTGGACACGCTGAAAGACGGAGAGACTGGCATTCCCTCCGCCCGGTTCGTGCAGTGGAAAGCCGTGCTTCATTCGGGGAATCCCGCACCGCGCGTGGAGAGCGTCATCCTCAACTACCTTTCCAAAAATATCGCCCCTGATATCGATGACGTGGGCGTTCAGGTGGGTACCCGCTATCAACCGCCTCCCAAGCCGCTCGGACCCACGACCGATTTCAGCGGGGGCGGGAGCGGCACGAATACCGGCCAGCCGCGTTTCGAACCTCCGATTCCGACCACGCATGACCGCGACTCAATTGGCGTGAAGTGGGTCGCCCATGATGACAACGACGATCAACTGACCTACTCGCTCTATTATCGTGGCTATGGCGAGAGCCGGTGGCTGCTATTGAAGGACGATCTCACCGACAAGTTCTACTCCTTCGACGCGAGCCTTCTTCCTGACGGCGTCTATACCTTCAAGGTCGTCGCTTCGGACGCGCCCTCGCACTCTCCGGGTGACGCGTTAACCGCCGAGAGAGAGAGCTCTCGCGTCGAAGTCGACACCACTGCTCCGCACATCGATAATCTGACGGCGACGCTTGAGGTCGGCCAGGTTCATGTAACTTTCCGCGCCGTCGATGGCTTTTCGCCGATCAAGCGCGCCGAATACTCGATCGATGCGAATGATTGGCAATACATCGAGCCGGTTGGTGAGATTGCTGACTCGAAAACCGAAAACTACGATTTCAAGGTTCCAATCAATGCCGAAGCCAGCCCGGCACCTTCGCCCACGAAAGCAAAGAAGGGCGAGCCTGCGCCCGCGGAGCATGTCGTCGTCGTGCGTGTCTACGATCGGTTCGAAAACATGAGCGCCGCGAAGATGGTGATTCGGGCAAAGTAGCGGTAATGAGTCGCTGGGGTGAGCGGCCTTTGCTCCGCTCAGCCGTGCGCAAGTCCGCACCGAACGATCTAGATGCGGTCGGCCTGGCGCAATTCCGGGAAAAGCCACGCCCACAACCCAATCACGATCAGGGTTCCCACCCCGCCCAGCACGACCGCGGGGACGGTCCCAAACCAGTGAGCGGTCAGGCCCGACTCAAATTCTCCCAGTTCGTTCGACGCCCCGATAAACAGCATATCGACAGCGTTGACGCGCCCGCGCATTTCGTCGGGAGTGGCGAACTGAACCAGCGTCGCTCGAATGATGACGCTGACCATGTCTGTAGCTCCGACCAGCAGGAGCGCGAGCATAGAGAGCATCAGGCTTCGGGAAATTCCGAACAAGATAGTAAAGACCCCGAACCCGGTGACGCACCATAGCATGATGGCTCCGGCGCGGCGCTGGATTGGGCGTTTCGCCAGGAAGATTGCCATCATGGCAGCGCCCACCCCGGGGGCGCTGCGCAATAGCCCCAATCCCCATGGACCAGTCTTCAGAATTTCGCTTGCATAGACGGGAAGCAAGGCCACCGCTCCGCCCAGCAGAACAGCAAACATGTCGAGCGAGACGGATCCGAGAACGACCTTTTCCCGCCAAACGTAACGAAAGCCGGCCATGACGGTGTGCAGGCTCATCTCCTGTGCGGGACGAACCTGGCTCCTGGAGGTGATGCGCAACGTCGCTAACAGGGCAATCACGCCGGAGAGGGTGGCTGCGCCATAAACGATACTGGGCCCTTGCGTGGCGGCATACAGCACGCCGCCGATCGCAGGACCCAGGATAGTGGCCGCCTGGAAGGTACTCGCGTTCCACGCCACCGCCTTCGAAAAGAACTCCATCGGCACCAATTGTGGCAGCAATGCGCGGCTGGCCGGCCAGTTGAAACAGCGCACCACTCCTAGAAAAAGAAGCACCGCGTAGATGAAGTGCACGGAGCGGATGCCCCGCAAGGTCGCAAACAGAAGCAATCCGGAACAGACGATGAAGCCGAAATAGCAGATGTTGAGGAGTCGTTTGCGGTCATGGCGATCCGCCGCGTGCCCGGCTACCAGAAAAAGAAAAACTCCGGGCAGAAATTGCGCCAGCCCTACTAAACCAAGGTCCAGAGGACGGCGAGTGATTTCGTACACCTGCCATCCCACCGCCACCGACTGCATCTCGAGCGCGCCCACGATGAAGAAGCGCGCAATCTGGTAGAGCGCGAGATCGGGATAGGCAAATACCCCCGACGGTTCAGGCAGTGTTTCGGATTCCCCCATGTGTCTCTACTCTGCCACAAAAAGCGGAATTCGCGGTGCCGATGGCTCGTGTCGTTGCCGGTCTTCATTGCCGACCCGGCAACAAGGTCGTTCTAAAATGATTTTGTGTCCTGGCTCCTGCGTTCACTCGGGTGGTTGATCTGCGCCATCTACTCCACCATCCCCGCCTACTGGCTGCTGATTCATCCGCGCGCGGACTACTGGCGCGTGCAACGATCTCCGTACCGCGTGCTGCTGCCGCTGTGGACCGGTATCTTTGTGATCGTATTGCTGGCAACCGCGCCCTTCCGAAGCATCCTCCTCTATCAAAGTAACTGGGCGTGGCTCCCCTCTGCTTGCCTGTTCGCCGTCGGCATCTGGCTTTATAAAGCCGGAGGCGCCCGCTTCAGCCTGCAACAACTGCAGGGCATGCCCGAACTCAGCGCTGCGCACCCGGAGCAGCCTTTGGTTAGATCCGGCGTCCGCGCGCGCATCCGCCATCCCATCTATCTGGCGCACTTCTGCGAGATGCTCGCGTGGAGTATTGGAACGGGACTGTCTGTATGCTTCGCCCTGACTGTGCTCACCATCGTTACGGGCACCATTATGATTCGCACTGAGGATGCGGAGTTGGAGCGGAGGTTTGGCGAGCAGTACCGCTCGTACCGCGAATCGGTTCCGGCAATCCTCCCCAGACTGCGCCGCCCTAACGTCCGTCTATAATCCGATTGGGCTGACAGCCGCTTTTTATGCGCTTCGAACTCTTCGTTGCAACCCGATATCTACGCGCCAAGCGCCGGCAGGCGTTTATCGGCGTGATCACTGCGATCTCCATCCTGGGGGTCGCGGCGGGCGTAGCTTCGCTGATCGTCGCACTTGCCATCAACAACGGGTTTCGACAGGACTTGCAGCAACGTCTGCTCGGTTCGACCTCCCACATCAGTTTGTTGCGCGTACAGAGCGACGGCATCAAAGATTGGCCCGCTCTGCTCGAACGTCTCAGTCATCAGCCCCACGTGGTGGCGGCTGCCCCGGCAATCTATGAGCAGGTCCTCATCTCCAGAGGACCGCGCGCGCGGGGGGCCGTGCTCAAGGGAATGATTCCCGCCTACGAACGCAAAGTAAGCGATCTGCTCAGCACCGTCAAAGTGGGATCGGCAGAGGCTTTGGAAGAAACGGCGGCGGGGAATGCGACTTATGCCACTGCCCCAAAATCAACATCCGCGGGCGAGGGCGCCCGCGCTACGCCATCGGGTTCCTTGGCTGATGTGCAGGCGCGGGTGGCGGCGATGCCTCCGATTGTTCTCGGCAAAGACATGGCGGACGAACTTGGCGCCAGCGTCGGCTCGGTCGTTCTGGTTACCAGCCCACAGGGCGAACTGACACCCTTCGGGATGGTTCCGAAGTACAGCCGGTTTCGGGTGGTTGGAATATTCAGTTCAGGATTCTTCGACTATGACACCACCTGGGCGTTCGCTCGATTGTCTGATGCGCAGCATCTTTTTGGATTGGGCGATCTGATTTCTGTGATCCAATTCAAGGTCGACGACATTTACCAGGCTGACCGCATCGCGAAGGAACTCGAGCAGGCCGCCGGTCCGGGATTCATGGCGACCAGCTGGATGGAGCAGAATCGGGCTCTTTTCCGGGCGCTGCGCCTGGAACGCCTGGTCACCTTCATCACCATTGGCCTTATCGTTTTCGTCGCCGCGCTCAACATTCTTATTTCCCTCACCATGATGGTCATGGAGAAGACCAAGGACATAGCGGTCCTGCTTTCGATGGGCACGCGCAAGTCGCAAATCCGGCGCCTGTTTGTTGCGCAGGGATTGCTGATCGGGCTGATCGGCACTTCGATCGGGCTGGTTCTGGGCTATGGTTTGTCCTGGGCCGGCGCCCACTACCATCTCATTTCGCTGGCGCCCGAGGTGTACTCCATTGACTACGTACCTTTCGCGCCGCGGGCGCTCGATGGCCTTCTCGTGGCATCGGTAGCGGTTGGCATCTCGTTTATCGCTACCCTGTATCCTTCCTGGTCGGCGGCCCGCATTCTGCCCGCCGAGGCCTTACGGTACGAGTAGTGCGCCCTACAGTACCGGCGGCCTGAAAATCCTGTAAACCCGCCCTGGTTTTGCCCTTTTGCCTGCACAAACTTCAACCCTGTGACCATCGTCACATTGCGCTGTGCGGGAACAGGTATAGATTTGCGGCATACAGCTTTCCATTTTTGGGAATCTGCACCCCGGCGGGCCTCATGTTCTAATGACATCAGGCAACCCGGAAGCATCTAAAATCCGGCCCTGGCAATTCCGGCCGGATTGCGGGTTGCAACTGCTCTCTGTATCGAAGGGGTTGCCGGTTGCATCTAATTCCGCAGGACCCGATGTTGCGGGTCGAGAGTTTGAAGAAGGTCTTTCGCTCAGGCGATGCAGACCTCGTGCTCTTTGAGAACTTGTCGTTCGCAGTTCGCAAAGGAGAGATGCTCGCGATCGTGGGCGAATCAGGAGCCGGCAAGAGTACCTTATTGCACATCCTGGGCGCTCTTGAACGTGCTTCCGAAGGTAACGTATACTGCGCCAACTTGCAGCTGAATTCGCTGGCGGATGATGCCGCGGCGGATTTTCGCAATCGTGAAATCGGGTTCGTATGGCAGTTCCATTACCTGCTTCCCGAGTTCACCGCCCTGGAGAACGCGGCCATGCCGATGTTGCTCCGCGGGCAACCTTGGACAGCCGTGCAGGCTGAAGCAATGCGTTGGCTGCGGGAAGTTGGGCTTGAGGCACGTGGGCATCATCGGTCAGGAGAGCTTTCGGGTGGAGAACAGCAGCGTGTGGCTTTGGCCCGCGCACTCATCACCAAACCGAAGCTTCTGCTCGCGGATGAGCCTACCGGCGACTTGGACAGCCGCACCGCTGAGTCGATTTTTGAATTGATTGCCCGGCTACATCGCGACTACCAGCTCACCTCTCTGATTGCGACCCACAATCTTGCCTTCGCGCGCCGCTGCCATCGGGTCGTTCGTTTGCATCATGGGCACATAGAGGAAGTCATACCGGAATCATTGCCAGCATGAACGCGGATTTTTATAGTCACGGGGCGTAACGCAAGGATGGATTGGAACACGATGTCAGTGGGGTGAGCGGAAACAGGGCGGACGTCTATAGCACGAGAGTGCCATTAGTGTACTCGCCCAAAGAAAAACGTTTCAGGGGCTTGGGTTTGGTGGCCTCTTGATTGCATAATGCTGTTAGGGCCACGAGTTTTCGTGGGAGTTTTAGTCGCAAGTTCTGACTCCCGTGAAAACTCAAGGGGGAAGGGGCTATATGTTCGAACGTTATACAGAGAAAGCCAGGCGCGTCATTTTTTTCGCGCGCTACGAGGCCAGCCAGTTCGGCTCTCCTTACATAGAGACCGAGCATTTATTGCTGGGATTGTTGCGCGAGGACAAGGCCCTGACCAACCGCTTCCTGCGCTCCCATGCCTCGGTGGAATCGATCCGTAAACAAATTGAAGGACACACCACGATCCGCGAGAAGGTTTCGACCTCGGTCGACCTGCCTCTGAGCAACGAGTGCAAGCGCGTCCTGGCTTACGCAGCCGAGGAAGCCGAACGACTGTCTCACAAGCACATCGGTACCGAGCACCTGTTGTTGGGTCTGCTGCGGGAAGAAAAGTGCTTTGCTGCGGAAATCTTGCACGAACGTGGGTTGCGCCTGCCGACCATTCGCGAGGAACTCGCGCGCACCAGCCAGGAAAAAGCGCAGCCTCAGCGGCAACGCGAGTCTTCCCTGCTTGCCGAGTTTTCGCGCGATCTGACCCAGGCGGCCATGGACAGCCAACTGGATCCGCTGGTGGGACGCGAAGGCGAAGTTGATCGCGTCATTCAGATTCTGTGCCGCCGCACCAAGAATAATCCGGTGCTGATTGGCGAGCCGGGCGTGGGCAAGACCGCTATTGTAGAAGGCCTGGCGCAGCGCATCGCGGACGGTGAAGTTCCATCGTTCCTGGCCGACAAGCGCATCCTGGCTCTCGATCTTTCGCTGATCGTGGCTGGCACCAAGTATCGAGGACAATTCGAAGAGCGTCTCAAGACCATCATGAAAGAACTGATGGAGTCTCAGAATTCCATCATCTTCATTGACGAACTGCATACGCTGGTGGGGGCAGGCTCGGCGGAGGGTTCGCTGGATGCCGCCAACATCCTGAAGCCTGCGCTGTCCCGAGGCGAGATCCAGTGCATTGGCGCCACCACGCCGGGTGAGTACCGCAAGTCGATCGAGAAGGACCGGTCCCTGGAGCGGCGTTTTCAGGCAGTGAAAGTTCCGCCGCCCAACGAAGCAGACGCGACCAAAATTCTGTTCGGGATCAAGGACCGTTACGAGAAGTTCCACGCCGTGACCTATACCGACGACGCCATCAATTTCTCGGTATCCCACTCGAACCGGTACATCCCGGACCGCTTCCTGCCTGACAAGGCGATCGACCTCATTGACGAGGCGGGCGCGCGCGTAAAGCTGCGCCAGACCTCGCTGCCTGAGGAGATTACCGAAGTCCAGAAGCGCATCAAGTTCATCGTTCACCGCATGGAGAACGCCATCGCGAATCACGAATTCGAGAAGGCGCGCTTCTACTCGGACGAGGAACGCAAAGAGCGTGAGAACCTGCGCGCTCTTCGCGAAAAATATCATCTCGACGAATCTTCCACCGGCGTGGTTGGCCGCGAGGACATCGAGGACGTCGTGTCGCGTTGGACCGGCGTGCCCATCATGTCGATCAAGGAAGAGGAGTCGGCGAAGCTGCTGCGCATTGAAGAAGAACTGCACAAGCGCATCATTTCGCAGGACAAGTCGATTGTGGCCCTGGCACGCGCCATCCGCCGCAGCCGCGCCGGATTGAAGAGCCCGAACCGGCCCATCGGATCGTTCCTGTTCCTGGGGCCCACGGGCGTCGGCAAGACCGAAGTCGCGCGCACCCTGGCGCAGTTCATGTTCGGCAGCGAGAAGTCGCTGGTTCGCTTCGATATGTCGGAGTTCATGGAAAAGCACTCCGTCTCGAAGCTGATCGGCTCGCCTCCAGGATACGTAGGCTACGAAGAGGGCGGCCAGTTGACCGAGCGCGTGAAGCGGGCGCCCTACTCGGTGGTCCTGCTCGACGAAATCGAGAAGGCACATCCGGATGTCTTCAATATCTTGTTGCAGGTATTTGAAGATGGCCAGTTGAGCGACGGCCTGGGCAACACGGTCGACTTCAAGAATACGATCATCATCATGACGTCCAACATCGGGGCGCGGCACTTGCAGCGCCGCGAAGGTTTGGGGTTCCAGTCATCCAAGGAAGACATGGTGTCGGAGAAGGTCGAGGACCTCGTGAAGAACGAAGTCAAGCGCACCTTCAATCCAGAGTTCCTGAACCGTCTGGACGAGATCATTCTGTTCAGCGCACTGAGCGAGCAGGATCTGATCCAGATTCTGGAACTGATGGTGAGCCAACTGAACCAGAACCTGGCGCAGCGTTCGATCACCGTAACAGTGGCCGACGAAGCCAAACGCTGGATCCTGAATCAGACTCTCACCGATCGCAGCTACGGTGCGCGTCCATTACGCCGCGCGCTGCAGAAGTACATCGAGGATCCGCTCTCGGAAGCGCTGATCCAGGGCACGATCACGATGCGCCCTGCGTTCATCGAAGTCTTCCTCGACGGCGACAAGTTGTACTATCGACCCGTCGACTCCGAGAAAGCGGAAGGGGTCCTGCTTTACGAGAACTAGCTAGAAGCTATCAGCTGTCAGCTATCAGCTATCAGACCAATCGGCCGCCAGCGAAAGCTGGCGGCTTTTGTTTGCTCCCTCGGAGGTTCATGCTTTCGCGGCGAGGCAGATTGTTTTGCGACTTCTCCTCCCGAAAGTGAATCTACGCAATGTCTTGCTCGTCAAGGAGGCCGGAGGGAGTGGTATGGAAAAGATCAATATTGCGGAAAAGTTCGCGAGCATTCCAGACCCATGGAAGCCGCGCATCGCCGGAGAACTCAACGGCCAGATGGTGAAGCTGGGCAAGTTTCAGGGCCCGTTTGTATGGCACCACCACGAGAAAGAAGATGAGCTCTTCCTGGTCGTCAAGGGTCGTTTCCGCATGGAACTGCGTGACCGCGATATTTGGATTGAAGAGGGTGAATTTCTGATCGTGCCGCGCGGCGTAGAACATCGTCCAGTGGCGGAGGAAGAGGCCTGGGTACTTCTGTTCGAGCCGGCCTCAACACTCAATACCGGGAATGTACAGAACGAACTCACCTTGCCCGAACTGGAGCGCGCGTAAGTCTTATAGACGCTGCGGATACGCACTTCCCCAAACTCAACCGCGCGGGATATCCCAACATGACCATCGGCAGGGCAGCCATTGACCTGAAGCTCGCAAACATCCAGGAAGCCGCGACTGTCATCGATCCGGTCTTCCGCAACAGCCCGCAGTTCGTCGACGAACAGCTTAGTGCTGCACTCGGGAAACGGACAATCGTCAAGGTCGAGACGGCGAATCCGATTCGCAGCTTCAAAGGCCGCGGCGCCGACTTCCTGCTGCGCACCTTCGATCGCAAGCAAAAAGTAGTATGCGCCTCCGCAGGCAACTTCGGGCAGGCCATCGCCTACGCTGGTCGGAGCCGCGGGATTTCGGTCGAAGTGTACGTTCCGACCGACGCCAATCCGCTGAAGATCGCGCGCATGCGTTCGTTCGGGGCAACGGTCACTCTGATCGGATCGGATTTCGACGAGGCCAAACGGCACGCCCGAGAGCGCGCAGAGCAGGATAACTGCGTCTTCGTCGAGGACGGACATGAACCCGCCATCGCCGAGGGCGCTGGGACTATCGGTGTCGAGCTAATGAAAGTGGGCGCGATTGATGCATTGGTCGTGCCTCTCGGGGACGGCGCGCTCGTCACCGGTATTGCCCTTTGGGTGAAAGAGAATTCGCCCGCCACAAAAATCATCGGCGTGTGCGCGGAAGGTTCTCCCGCCATGCTGGCCAGTTGGCGTGCCGGGAAGGCCGTCATCACGGAAAGCCCCGGCACGATCGCCGACGGTATCGCCGTAAGTGTGCCGGTCGAAGCATCGGTAGCGCGAATGAAATCCCTGGTCGATGACATCGTGCTGGTCAGCGATGCGCAAATGCTCGACGCCATGCGCCTCGCAGTCTCTACGCTCGGTCTTCTGCTCGAACCATCCGGAGCCGCCGGCCTGGCTGCCATTCGTGCCCACAAAATCGCCGGCGATCAAATCGCCACCGTTTTAACGGGAAGCAACATTCATCCCGACTTGATCGCCAAGCTGTTCGCTAACTGACATCCTCTTTAGCAGTCGCCCATCGCACCTGGCAGTTACTGACAGGCCAGCCAGAAACACAAGTCTTTATATACCAGTACGTTAGCGGCCTTAACCTCGCCGGAAAGTGCGGTAATGTGTTCCCGCCTTGGTACATCGTCTTCGGTGACTTTTGAAAAACTGCGGCGGGCTGCAAGATAGGTCGGGTAGAAGAAATCCGCCTCTGGGCCCTTCCACCTTCCCCGACAGAGTGCTGCGAACTTCAAAATCTTATGTCCGAGCACGATCAAAATCTCGAGGTGGATCCGGCGGGCGAGAGTTGGACATGGCTCGTGAGCACGGCCGCAGCGGTATTCCTGCTGGTTTCGACGGGGCTGCTGCTGCACTTCTACGCTCCCGCCCCGAACAACGACCTTCAGGATCAGGTACGGATGCTGAACCAGCAAGTGCAGTTGCTCAAGCAAGAGCAGGCCATGCCGGTCGTGGTTTTGAATCGGTATCGTAACTCAATTTGCTATGTGTTCGGCGTTTACCAGGTGGGATTTCCCAACCAGCCGGCGCGGCTGCGCGCACGGGTGTCGGGCACCGGCTTCATCGTCGCCAACGGACTGATGGCGACCAATCGGCACGTATCAGAGCCATGGTATGGCGATCCCGAGGCAGATGCGCTGATCCGGCGCGGAGCAGTGCCAACCCTCGAGAAACTGGTCGCGTTTTTCCCGGGGTCTCCAACTGCGTTTGAGCTGACACCGACAGTGGTCTCAGCGCACAGCGATCTGGCTATCCTGCACGTTGAGTTTTCGCAGGCCACGCGCAATCTGGAACCGTTGCCTTTAGCACGACAAGCAACGCCTCCCGGGGAACTCGTCACCGTTATTGGATATCCGATGGGCGTCGCCGGCATGGTGGCGAAGTCGCCGACCGAAGTGTACGAGCGCCTCGCCTATCGTCACGACGACATTGGCGCCGCCAGCGAACTCGCGGCGCTGTCCCTGATTCGCCCGTCGGCCACCGTTGGCCACCTGGGAGACGTGGTGGGCGACAAACTGATCTATGACGCGCCTACTGCCCACGGCGGCAGCGGCGGACCGGTCTTCAATTCCGAGGGCCAGGTGATCGGTATCAACTCGGCTTACATCGACGGCTTCTCCGGCGGGACGCTCGGCATTTCGGTGGACTCACTCCGCCCCCTGATCGAAGCCGCCCAGAAGAGTGTTCCCGCGAGTGATATACACGTTGCGGCCGCGCGGAATATTAAGTAGATATCAGGTAGTCGCCGACAATGCAGTTAGTATGATCGGCGCGGGCACCCCCTCCTCAAAAGGCTGACCAACGCGGCCATTGCTTCGTGAATCCTGGCCATGGTTCGGGGCTAACTGACTGATCTCCGTTTCCCCACACCCGCCATCGTGCGCGTGCCGTTAGAAGCTCGAGATACTTGCATGGCCTTCCGCAGCGCCGTTACCAGCGCCGGGCCCGCGGCGCGTAATTCCGTCCTGTGATGCAGGGACAGCTGTCGCAATACCTCTCTCGCCCTTGGGCGTAAGAGACAGCAAGACCTCCCGCCGGTCTTCGCCGGCGCGCGTCCTCCGGATGTATCCCGCGGCCACCAATCGATTCACAAGTTCGACCGCACTGTGGTGCTGAATCTGCAAGCGCTCCGCCAGTTCTCCGATGGTGGGCCGACTCTGGGCGGGCAGCCCTTTCAAGGCGAGCATCAATTGGTGCTGTCTGGGCTCCAGGCCCGCGCCGCGGGCCGCCTGCTCGCTGAATGACAGAAAGCGGCGTATCTGGTAACGCAGCTCCGCGAGCGCTTCGTAGTCCGACAGGGTGAGTGTTTCCATGCGCGAATTATATCGCGGCAAGACCAATGCCGGCACTCCGCCAGAAGTCCTCTGGCGCCGTCGGCAGGCCTTTTCGCACTCGTTTACAATCCTCAGTTCTCGATTTTCAGTTGATGGGAGAAGCCCCTTGATCCCACGTTATACGCGCCCCAATATGGGGCGCATCTGGAGCGAAGACAATCGTTTTCGCAACTGGCTAGCCGTGGAACTGGCTGCGACAGAGACGCTCGCCGAAGCAGGTCTGGTCCCGAAAGAAGCCGCGCAAGCCATTCGCGAGCGCGCGAATTTTAAGCTCGAACGCATCCAGGAAATAGAAGCTGAGGTCCGGCACGATGTGATTGCTTTCACCACGGCGGTCGCCGAGATCGTGGGCCCGCACGCGCGCTGGTTCCACTACGGTCTGACCTCGAACGACGTGGTCGATACTGCTCAAGCCCTTCTCATCGGGCAGGCCTCGAACATCATCGCCGACGACCTCAATCGCCTTGCGGAAGTATTGGAACGCCGTGCCTGGGAGTTCAAGGACACTCCGCAGATCGGGCGCACCCACGGCGTCCACGCGGAGCCGATCACGTTTGGCTTCAAGCTGGCTAACTGGTATTCGGAAACGCAGCGCAATATCGTTCGCTTTCAGCAAGCCGCGGAAGGCCTGCGGGTGGGAAAATTCTCAGGCGCCGTCGGTACATTTGCACACCTGTCGCCCGAACTTGAAGAGAAGATCTGTGCGCGTCTGGGATTGAGGGCTGCTGACATTTCCTCGCAAGTCATTCAGCGCGATCGGCACGCGCACTACCTTGCCACGCTGGCGGTCATCGCCTCCACGCTCGACAAGATTGCCACCGAGATCCGCCACCTGCAGCGCACAGAAGTCCGCGAGGCGGAAGAGTTTTTCAGCGAAAAGCAGAAAGGCTCTTCGGCCATGCCGCACAAGCGGAACCCCGTCACTTGCGAACAGATCAGTGGACTGGCCCGTGTAGTCCGCTCGAATGCTCAGGCCGCGTTTGAGAACGTTCCGCTCTGGCACGAGCGCGATATCTCTCACTCGTCCGTCGAGCGCGTCATTCTGCCCGATTCGACCACGCTGGTGGACTACCTGCTAGGGAAGACGACCAACCTGATCGATACCATGTTCGTGTACCCGGAGAGAATGAAAGCGAACCTGGAGAGCACGCGCGGACTGGTGTTCAGCGGCCAGCTTTTGCTCGATCTGGTCGAGCACGGCGTGTCGCGCGAAGATGCTTACCGGATGGTGCAACAACATGCCATGCGCGCGTGGAAGGAAGACTTGAATTTCCGTGAATTGGTGCTGAACGACAAGAACATCACCAGCCGCGTTCCCGCACGACAACTGGAAAATGCTTTCGATCTGAAACGACAGCTGCGCAACATCGACAAAATCTTTGCGCGGGTCTTCAGGCAGCCCAACGAGAAGCCGCCAGCCAGGAAGAAGTCGTCAAAGAAATGCGGCTGAGCCTCCCCCAGACGAAGAAACCCGGGGAAGGCCTTCTTTCCGCATTCCTGGAATCCCATAAGTATCCTTTTTTCAATATTTTATATTGACTTCTCAGGCCCAGTTGATTTCGGGCATCCCGGGCCGCACCATCGACATCCAATAATTAACCAAACAGTTAGTTAATTGAGGATGGAGACAAAAAGATCATGAATACCAGAAGCATTCTTTCATCGTTCCTGATGGTGGGTTTGCTGAGCGCCGGTTTGTTTGCGCAGGCATCGAGTGCCGGGCGCTACGATGCCACCATCCAAACCAGCGTCACGCAGAAACTGGACAACAATCAGAAGTTTCACAACGTCAAGTCGGCTGTGGAAGACGGTATCGTGACCCTGACGGGCACGGTTGACCTCTTCCAGGACAAACTGGACGCGGCCAAGACGGCCAAGAAACAGAAGAACGTGCAGGGAGTCCGCAACCTGATTGCAGTCGCGGGACCTGCCGTCAGCGATGCGCAGTTGAACGAGCAACTGTCGAAGAAGCTGTACTACGACCGCGTGGGTTGGTACGACAGCGCGTTCAACTACTACACCCTGAGCGTGAAGGATGGGGTTGCCACGATCGGCGGCCAGACCTACAACGAAGTGGGCCGCGACTCGGCGCTGGCCATTGCATTTCGCATGCCGGGCGTGAAGGATGTTGTCAACGAGATCAAAGTTTCGCCGGTCTCGATGTTTGATGACAATCTGCGTCGCCAGGCCGTGCGCGCCCTGTATGGCAACTCGGCGTTAGGCAAGTATGCGATTGACCCCGCCCGTCCGATCCGCATCATCATCGACGGTGGTCACGTGAGCCTGTACGGCGAAGTGATCAGCGCGATGGACAAGCAGATTGCGGGCATGCGCGTAGGCCAGGTCCCCGGCGTATTCAGCGTCGAGAATAACCTGGTGGTTGACAAGAATTCCAAGCTGTAAGGTTCCACTCTCTCCTCAAGGCACGGCGCAAGCCGTGCCTCTTTTTTTTGAGCTACGAGCTATGGGCTTCGAGCGAACGCCTGGATTGGAACATCCGGCAAGGAGATACAAACACAAGGACGCCAGGATTGGGGCCGGCAAAATGTCCGATGAGCTCCGTAGCACGCGTGCGCCATGCTCGAATCTCGGCATTAACGCCTTGGAACTGAAAGACTAGAGCCGGTTGATCAACGAGGCCACGTACCCGGCTCCGAACCCGTTATCGATGTTCACAACGCTGACGTTGGAAGCGCAGGAGTTCATCATTCCCAGCAACGCCGCGATCCCTTTGAACGAAGCCCCATAGCCGACACTGGTGGGCACAGCGATCACCGGCACGCCAACCAGGCCACCCACGACGCTGGGAAGGGCCCCTTCCATGCCCGCGCAAACGACCACGACCCGGGACCTTGCCAATTGCTCACGGTTCGCCAACAGACGGTGCACGCCCGCCACGCCCACGTCGTAGAGATGCTGCACCTCGTTTCCCATTAACTCAGCCGTGACCACCGCTTCTTCGGCGACGGCGATGTCGCTGGTTCCGGCGGAGACGATCGTGATGATTCCCTTGCCGTAGGTCTTGTGATCGCGGTCCAACACAATCGCGCGGGCCGCTTCCCGGTACTCCGCCTTGCGCACTTTCTTCTTCACCGCCGCGAACTGCCTCGCATCTGCCCTTGTGGCCAGTACGTTTCCACCGTGCTGCGCCAGCTTCGCAAAGATTGCCGCTACCTGCGCTGGGGTTTTCCGCTCGCCAAAAATCACTTCCGGCATCCCGACCCGCAAAGCGCGATGGTGATCCACCTTGGCAAATCCCAAGTCCTCGAACGGCATGTGGCGCAAGCGGGCCACCGCGTCGTCGGGCGAAACTTTCCCGCGCCGCACCTCTTCAAATAATTTGCGGATGGAGTCAGCGTTCAAGCGTGCACTCGAGATCGAACCTCATGGACACCGGTCTTAGATTAGCATTTGCGACAGATGCGGGGGCCTGAGGCTCAAGTCTCAGAACAGCACGGACGATCCAGAACTCAAGAGGCAATGAGCGCACCGGGCCTTTGCGCCAGGGCTGGCCGCGCGTCACCCTGCCGTGCCTGTTTCAGAGTTCGCACCTCGATCGCCTTCGCTATGTACTCTGAGTCACGCCCAATTCCGACCAGAGTGGCCGACGACATCGCATACAGGAAATGCAGGCCGATAAAGTAAATGCCCGGTACGACACGAACCACTCCACGCTCATGCATGGGATTGCCATCCTCGCCAAAAACCGGAAGATCGATCCATGAGAATCCCGGCTCGTAGCCTGTGCACCAGACTACGTTCGCAACATCCAGCGTGCGACCGTCGGCCAGCAGGGGCAATCCGTTTCGCACTCCCACCACTCGCGTAACCCGCTCCACGCCCGCAGAGATCAGGTCCTTTGGCTTCACGCGCACCAGCGGAGAAGCTCCTATCAGCAACTTCGGTCGAACCTTTCTGCCAATGGGCGTGCCCAGCGAGAGAACATGATGACCGATAAATCGCACCAGGCGCACCAGTATGAACCGTCCGGCGAAGCTCTCTATCGGGAACGGAACGTGTCCAGACTCCTTGCCAGACATCCAGGTCGGATGGGTCTTAGAGACTTCCATTGCAATGTCCGCTCCGGAGTTTCCCGCGCCCACCACCAGAGTGTTTCCCGGACGCAGCTGCGAAGGATTGCGATAGTGCTGCGAGTGAACTTGAACAATATCCGGGTTGAGGTCTTGCGCGAACGCCGGAACGCGGGGAACCTAGTAGTTCGCCATTGCCACTACGACCCGCTCGGAGCCGCCGCCAGTTCGTGCGCCGCCGATTCGTTGTTGCCCTGCTTGCAGTCCGGGTACAGGTTTTACCGGCTTGGGCTTACCAGCGCCGACATGCGTCCCTGGTCGAGGACTTGCTCCCTTGGGAACGGGTTTTCGACAGCCAGGTTGTTCATAAGAGGAAGGGAGGATTTTTAAGTCTAGCATTCTCGGGAATCAGACATTTCGGCAGCGGCTCGAACTTCCAATCTTCCCTGCCGCGACTGAGACCCAGCACGAAGTGGGTGCAGCCAGGATGACGAAATTCAGTTGTTGGCGATGCAAAAAATCCGCCCTGGATTTGGCGGAAAACAATTGCACTGAGCGCGAGCTTGTATCCAACAGGGCTGGATTTAAGAACGCGAACTTCTCTTGCTGCCTTCCGTGGTGTGCCGCTTTCGACGAAAACCGCGCAGCCTTTGCACAAGCGTGAAGTAGAGTTCCCGCGCAGTACCTGGCTCGTCTACATGGGTTAAAAACAGGCCTCGTACGAAGGCCGGAGGAACACGCCCTTCCAGGTAGCCATCGTAGAGGTCGCATCCCAGAAGGTATCCAAGCTGGCCGGTGATGTATTCAAACTTGGCACCACTACTGCGGATGCCTTCGTCGAGCGATCCGCGCACCTGTTCGCACTGTTTCGCATCGACTTCCAGCAAGCGATGCAGCAGAAGGAAATCAATTGCCCGCATGGACTCGGCAAATCCAAATCCCGTTTGCCGCTCGATATCCTCGCGAGTCTGCTCGCCCAACTCGCGCAAGTCCGATTCCCTCACGCTCGCGCGGGAAGGATAGAGCACGCGGGAACCGAAGTAGGCGAGCGCGTTCTCCAGCACCCGCCCGTAGAAAAAATCCGCGGGTTGGTCGGCCGCCTCTTCACGCGCCGTCACGCGCGCCGGCAATCCCCGGCAAGCGTGATGCAGGAAGCGCGCCGCTTCCTCCGACGCGTGCAGCATCTGAAAATCGTGCATGTAGAATGCATTGACCTGCGGCAGGTAAGCGCAGCCCCGATCTTCCACCCGCTGCAGCATGGCTTCGCGCTCCTCGTCGCTCACCCCTTTCCGGGAGAGCAGCCGCCGTAACAATCCATCCGAGGAGCGGTAGTAAACTTCAGGCAGCAGGTCCACCAGAAACTTGGGCTGGGTAGTGTTGTGCGGCGAATAGCGATTGATGCCCAGAAAGCGCACCAATCCGTCGATCAGGTTATAGACGGTGGGACCCAGGTCGGGCTGGTCCGACTCTTCCCTTCTCCATCGGTCCAGACAGAGACGGTAGTTCTCATATTTCTCAAGCGGAGTCGCGTTGAACACGCAGATTACATCGTCGGCAACCTTGACCGCTTCTACCCGATCATGCAGTTCTCCGGCCGCCCGCCAGTAAAGAGCATCCACATTCTGCAGGACAGTGAGTATCCGGTCTTTCGGAAGCAAGGTGCGGACTTCGCGGGGCAGATGATCCGGCGCCAGGTGCGATTCCCCGAACAACACGACCTGGACAGCGTCCGGATGTCGTTGCCGGATCTCGGCCAGTTTCTCGGCAGCGTGCCGGTCACGCGCCCCGATCTTGCGCAAGTCCTCGCGAGGCATGCAATCGAGTCCGTAGATGGCGTCGGCATGGTCGCGTGCGGTCACCAATAGCTCGTAGAACGGCTCCCAGTCGTAGCCCCAGTCCAGTTGAAAACGCATTCGCTCGCGAAGTTCATTCTCGTCAATTTCGCGCCGCCACCATTCATCGACGATGTGCTGATCGCGGGCATAGATGGTCTCCACACCCAGCACCACGGGGCGATCGCCGACCAGCGCGCGCTGTTCGAGCAGAGAGCTGGCAAAACGCTGACAGGCCGGGAGGGCGTGGTAGTCTCCGATCAACACCAGGTCCGCAGGCTGCATCCCTTCCTGCACCTGTGCCCCAGTCAACACCGACTCGTACGTGCGGTACGCTGCGCTGAAATCCTTCAGATACTTCCGCCGGCCGTTGTGATCGTTGGCGCGGATCTCACGCTCGACGCCCTCCAGCGCGTGCCGCTGCGCCGCCGAGCGCCGCAATCGCAGATGGGAAGCTGTTGCCATGTCGTTCAGGGAGCGCGATTCTTTCGCTACGCCCTTCCTTGACTTCTTCTCCGTGGCATCCCTATGCTCGAAGGCCCAAGGAGCCTGCTTGCCTGCGCATGAACCTCAAAACCTGACCGTCGCCACCACCGGGGCGAGCGGCTCGATCTTCTTGAAGCAGTTGCTACGCGCTCTCGAGCGCGATGCCCGGGTGAAGACCGTAAACTTCATTGCCTCCGACAGCGCCTTGCGCGTGCTGGCCGAAGAACTCGTCCTGCGCGGCCGCAGCAACCTCGTCGGCCAGATCCTGGGGAAGACGTCCCGCAAGATCCGCCTGCAATCGAACAGCGACATCGGGGCCAACGTGGCCAGCGGCTCTTACCCTGCAGATGGGATGGTCGTCATCCCGTGCAGTGTTGGTACGCTGGCGCGCATCGCCAACGGCATCGCCGCGCAACTCATCGAGCGCGCCGCCGATGTAACTCTCAAAGAACGAAGGCCTCTGGTGCTCTGCGTCCGCGAGACGCCTCTCAATAAAGTGCACATCCGCAACATGTACAGAGCCGCCGATGCGGGGGCTACGGTCTTCCCGCTCATTCCCACCTTCTACAATCGACCCGCCGGCCTCGACGCCATGGCCCGCGAGTTCGCCTACCGGGTTCTGGCTCATATCGGCCTTCCCCAGTTAGATGCCTACCGATGGAAGGCTTGATTTATCAATAACTTAGCAGGGCAGCAATTTCCCTAGGGGGAGATTTCCAGTGTAGGGAGCAGAAAGGTCAATCACCAGATAGCCGGGGGACATGTCCTATGGGGACGAGGCGCGGATCGATAAGCGGGTTCTGTGCACCGTTCGGTAAATCTCTTAGCCGATCTCGAGCTACCGTGCCATTACAGCGCTTCGAATCTCAAACTCAATTTTGGGCGGATGCAACAGGGTGTTGTGAATGAGGCAGCGATGCACCGCATCTTCCACGCCCTGTTGGTGCGGGCCGCTCAATCCGACCGGCACATCGATTTCAATCCGGAAGTTATCCACGCGCGCCGGATTTTTTTCCTTTTCAGCGACAATGCGCACGCGTGTGCCTTCCGTGGCCAGCTTGTTCCGGCGCAGGTAGTCCGCGGCATAGTAAGCGGCGCAGGATCCCAAAGAAGCCAGCAACAACTCGGGGGGAGTCATCCCTTCGTCGAAACCGCCACTCTCCCGAGGTTGGTCGGACACGATTGAGTGCCCGCGGGTCTTGATCTCAAACTGCAGCGCTCCCAAATGTTCGATCAAAACTTCCATGATGACCTCCATATCGATCCCTGCGTGCTGCACATTCCCCTAAGCGCCGCATCCCACAGCGCGAAGGCCATGACTTGCGCCCGGTGCTGGCGCCATTTCATCGCGGCCAAATGATTTCCGCCATCACCGGCATGTTACCTCTGGCAATCCACGTGGTCTGTGCCGCCCGTCACTGCACACCGGCGCCCTCTGGGCGAACTGCGCCGCACGCGAAATTCAGGAACAGGCCGCTGCCCAACATGCCGATCGGGCAAGTCTCCACCATGCCTTCCGGTTCCGTCTCATAAAAACAAAGGCTTTAGACTGTCCCGGCGCGGGCTGAATGGTATCTTTGTCATGCCACAACCAAAACATCCATGGACGTTCTCAACGCCCTCTTCGAGCAGCACTTTCACCATCCCGCGACTCGTGTCGTCCAGTTACAGGGCGAGTTGGGCGGTTCCGGACGAAAAATCATCCGCCTGTCTGATGGGGAGCAAAGCGCGATTGGAATTCTGCACGGCGTCCGCGAAGAGAACACCGCATTCGTGGCATTTAGCCGCCATTTCCGTCGCCACGGTCTGCCGGTACCGGAGATTTATGGGGAAAACCTTGACCAGGGCGCTTATCTGGAACAGGACCTCGGCAACACCACGCTTTTCGATTATCTCTCGAGCAATCGTCCCGGGGAGGTCATCGCTCCCTCGGTTGTGGAGGCGTACCGCAAGGTCGTAGCTGCGCTGCCACGCTTTCAGATCGATGCCGCACGCGATCTCGACTACAGCGTCTGCTATCCACGCGGCCGCTTCGACCGCCAGTCGATCGCGTGGGATCTGAACTACTTCAAGTACTACTTCCTGCGGCTGGCCGGGATCCCGTTCAGCGAACAGGCGCTCGAAGACGACTTCGATCGGCTCACCGAACTTCTCCTGGGCGCGGCGCAGGATTATTTCCTCTACCGCGATTTCCAGTCCCGCAACGTGATGCTGGTCAATGGGCAACCCTACTTCGTCGACTATCAGGGCGGCCGAAAGGGCGCGCTGCAATATGACATCGCTTCCCTGCTCTACGACGCGAAGGCCGATCTGCCCCCGGAAATCCGTCAGCAGTTGCTCGACTACTATCTCGACCAGCTTTCAAATCACATCAAACTCGACCGTCACGCCTTCCTGCACTACTACTACGGATTCGTTTACGTCCGCATCATGCAGGCACTGGGCGCATATGGATTCCGGGGCTTCTACGAACGCAAGCCCCATTTCCTGCAGAGCGTGCCGTACGCGCTGAAGAATCTTCGCTGGCTGCTGCACAACGTCAAGCTGGCGGTCGAATTACCAACGCTGCTCGGCGCCTTCAACAGCATGCTGGCGTCCGAGAAACTGCAAAGCATCGCATCCAGCGCCGAGAACCTGACGGTGCGCGTTTTCAGCTTCTCGTTCCACCGGGGCTGGCCTAAGGACGAGACCGGCAACGGCGGCGGCTTCGTTTTCGATGGACGCAGTCTTCCCAACCCTGGCCGTCTGGAGCAATTTAAGCCGCTCACCGGACGCGATGCTCCCGTCATCGAGTACCTCAGCCAGCAGGAAAGCGTGCATCAGTTCTTCGCGAGCGTGCTTTCGCTGGTCGATGCGAGCATTCAGGAATACCAGCGTCGCGGGTTCAAGCACCTGATGGTTTCCTTCGGTTGCACCGGAGGGCAGCACCGCTCCGTCTATCTCGCCGAACAGCTGGCCAAGCGTCTGCGCGATCGCAGCGGCGTCGAAGTCGAGTTGCGCCACCGGGAATTGGAGAGCAAACCGGAATGAAGGCCATGATTCTGGCCGCTGGACTCGGCACGCGCCTCCGCCCGCTCACCAATGATCGCCCCAAAGCGCTGGTCGAAATCAATGGCCGCACCCTGCTCGAACTCACACTGAGCCGCCTGCGCGGCTTCGGCATCCACGAAGTCATCGTCAACGTCCACCACTTCGCCGACATGCTGGTGGACTACCTGAAGGCCCATGACAACTTCGGGATGAAGCTCGCCATTTCCCGAGAAGATGTCCTGCTCGATACCGGCGGCGGCCTCAAAAAAGCTGCGCCCTTTTTTCTAAACGATCTGCGTGCCGACGACGAACCCTTCGTCGTGCACAACGTCGATGTGCTCACCACGATCGATCTCGGACGCATGGTCGCCGCCCACCAGGAGAATCGAGCCCTGGCTACGCTCGCCGTTCAGGATCGCGCCACGTCCCGCTATTTGCTGTTCGACCAATCTCATGAGTTGTGCGGACGCCAGGCTGGAACCGACGGCGCACTGGAACTAGTCCGTCCAGCGCAAATGCTTGATGCCTTCGCGTTTTCGGGAATTCACGTGATCTCGACGCGCATCTTCGACAAGCTCAGTGAAAACGGCGTGTTCTCGATTATTACGTCGTACTTGCGGCTGGCTGCAGAAGCCGAAAAAATTCAATGCTTCCGGGCCGACGAATATTACTGGCGGGATGCAGGCAGAGTGGACAGTCTCCTCCAGGCCGCCGAGGACTTGAAGAAGAATTCAGAGCTGCAATCGGACCGCGACACGCGTGATTGATTTACAAGATCCGCAAGGCTCGCGACCATCACCGCTCTCCCTTCCCGCTGCGTGGCAATCAGCGGCCCTTCTATTGACTCCCCCGGCACACACTTTTGTGCCGGTTGACGCGGCCGCCCTTTCCGTACTAGTCTGCGATTACACCGGAAAGGAGGTGGTCTGATGACAAGTTCAGATGGCAGTAGTAGAGGGTGCAAAAGACCAGGTGAGGTGGCTGCGACTTAGAGCGGTCGCTCTGAGCGGGGCGTTCCGCAGGCGCCGTAAGGTTCCCCGGGATGCTACAGCCCGCACACTACCGGTGAGTTAGGGTTCCGATCCGCCCAGTTGCAGGTCGAACTGGGACCCGGAGTTGCCGAAGAGGCCACGTAGAGTGACCACCTCTTGGTCAATCCCAACAGTACCACCGGCGGCCCGCGTGCCTAAAGTGCGCGGGCCGTTTTATATTTAAAGGCCTTTCAGCACAGAGTCACAGAGGAACTATTGCAGGGATTCCTCTGTGACTCTGTGACTCAGTGGTGAAGGATTCTCTCGCCCGGACTCGACCTCGCCCCTCCGCCGCCAGAAGTAAATCGCGAACGCCACGGCCACGATCGGCAGCACAGCTCCGAATTCGTCGATGAACCACGCCGTCTTCCCGCGATCGGCGGTCAGGGGCGTGAAAATTCCCTGCACATACAGGTTGTGGCTGGCATGTAGGATCGCTCCCGTCCACAGGCTTCCCGACTTCAGCCGCATCCACGCGAACACCACCGCAATCGCGACGACGATTACTGTGAAGCAGGTCAGCCCGTACCAGCTCGGAGTACCGTTGTTGTAGTCGCCCCAGATCAGACCCGGATAGTGCCAACTCGCCCACACGATCCCGCTGATCAATGACGTGACCGTGAAACTGAAAGTCTTCGACAATTCCGGCACAAAGAATCCGCGCCAGCCGATCTCTTCGCCCAGCGCACGCGCCGTCGAACCAACCAGGCCAAAGGTCCCAGTCAGGAGAACGTAAATCAGCGTGGAGACACCCGGCGAAGTCCGCAGCCCCATCCGCGTCACAAGGCTATTCATGAACTCGTGATTGGGGAATCCGCCGAGCCCTGAAACCCAGATGATGCCATAGCCGATCCCGGCATAGAGAATCGGCACATACCAGCTCATGGCGGCGTAGTGGACGCCCGGCCATTTCCATCCCAGATCGGCGAAGCGCCGGCCGTTCAGCCGCAATGTCGCAAAGGCCGCCAGCGCCGGACACCACATGATCCCTGTGACGTACAAGCCGCCTCCTCCGCCCAGGGTGTGCGCACGCAGCATGAGGGAATAGAAGACCAAACTAAACAGAAACACGAAGAGAACGTACATCATTACCTGACTTCGCGATGCTCGACTCACCGCCATACGCGCTCCTCCCGATTGCAGACTATATTCTTAACGGTGCCGCGGCATAGCTGGTGCGCCACAAACTCTTGTGGCGCCGCTCTTCCGCTTCCTCTATGCTTGCTTCTCCTTTCGGCCGCTTCTGACGCCCCACGAATCCAATGCCCTCTGATCTTCGCCAGCGCCGTGTTTGGACTCGTCTTCCGATTGCCGCCGGCAACGCGATTCAACTCTCGGGACTCACTGGCGGTGCGCTCCTGCTATTCGCAGCGACGCGAGTTGCCATCAGATCAATTGCTATCGCTGAAACACTGACCGCATTGTTGCTGATCTACCTAAGCTGCCATGCGATCGCGCACTGGTTCGCGGGTCGCGTCGTCGGCATTCGTTTCCGCTTCTACACGCTAGGCGGTGCGGGCGATCCGCAGAGCTGGCCACCGGGCCTGCGCTGGCTCATGGAGCACGCACCCTTTTTCGGTGTGCAGACCGACAAGGCTTCGATGGAGACTGTCAAGCCCTTCGCCAAAGCTGTCATGTGGTCGGCCGGCGTCACCTCTTCGGCCCTCCTTCCCACGCTGACGGCATTGTGGGCGTGGCAATCGAGAATTCCTCACAGCAAAGCTTTGTTCATATTCATGCTGATCTGGAGCACCGGCACTGTCCTCGGCAACATCTTTCGACCGACCGGAGACTTCTTCAAAGCGCGCAGTGCCTTGAAGCCCGGATCGCCCGCAGTCTGAACGGGAGTTACCGCAGTCCGGCCTTCTCAAATCCCTTGAGAATCACCTCTTCGGTCTCGCGCGCCAGTTCCAGCGCCGCCAGTTCTTCGCGCCGGAACCAACCTGCTTCCTCCGCGTCATCTCCAGCCAACAGGTCTCCGGCAATCCGCCTGCATAGAAAATCGATCAGCACGTAGTGATAGCGCATTTTTCCCTGGTCATCGGGAACCACCCGCTCGAAGACCCCCAACAATTCTCCGGGTTCGACCGTCAGGCCGGTTTCCTCCACTGCCTCGCGGACGACGGCCTTGCGTAGCGTTTCGCCAACTTCCAGCACGCCCCCGGGTATTGACCACTTTCCCTGCAAGGGAGCGTGTCCGCGCTTCACCAGCGCAACCTGGTCCCCCTCAATAATGATTGCACCCACCCCCACCAGCGGCGTCTCTGGATACTCTCGCTTCATGCTGGTTTGCTTTCCACCCCGCGGCGTGCACTCAATACTCAAACTTGGTACCGAAACTCAGTACTCTACTCCATAGCGGTCGACCGGCGTCCCCGATTACAATGTCGGCCATGGCTCTTGAGGAATATCAGCGTAAACGGCGTTTTGATCAGACGCCCGAGCCGCCTGCCAAGCTCGAAAAGAAATCCAGCCATCGCTTCGTCGTGCAGAAGCACCGGGCGACCCGCCTGCACTACGACTTCCGCCTCGAGCTCGACGGCGTATTGAAGTCCTGGGCCGTGCCCAAGGGCCCGTCGCTCGACCCGGCAGATAAAAGGCTGGCCATGCAGGTCGAGGATCATCCGGTCTCTTATTTCGATTTCGAGGGCAACATCCCCGCCGACAACTACGGCGCCGGCTCCGTGATGGTTTGGGACGTTGGCACATGGCAGCCGCTTTCCTCCGTACCCGTCGACGGCAAGTACGCGCCCACGACCGATGAAGAGGCCCGCGCGATGCTCGCCAAGGGCGATCTAAAATTTCGTCTCAAAGGCGAGCGCCTGAATGGCGACTTTGCCCTCGTCAAGATGAAGGGCCGCCGACCCGGGAGCAAAGGCAACGAGTGGCTCATGATCAAGAAGCACGATGAGCACGAGGCCGAGGATTACGACATCGACCACTACGACAGTTCAGTTCTCACCAAGCGCAGCATGGACGAGATCGCGGGTGATGAAGCGTCTGCCGAGTGGCGCAGCCGTCCTTCCGGCGGTGGTGGCCGAGTGAAGGCTGCATGGCTTGCGGACGCGATCAAGAAATTCGATCAGAGAAAAGCCGCAGAGAAGAAAACTACTGCCCCCGTCACGACCGCCAAAAAGAAGGCGACCGCCAAGTCCTCCAAGGCAAAGCCCACAGAAATTCGCGCCGCTGGTGCAGAAAAAAAAACGACAGGCCCAAAGCGCAAGTCGGCGTAGCCGCACACTCATCGACTGGACGAGCAGCGACGAAATCACGCAACCGCAGGGAATCGCCATCTTCCCGGACAAACGATGTCGAGCCCTCCGAATCCTCCCACGACGTGATTCTTCCGGTAGACCAGCGTATTTCTCCGCGAACTCAGCGGCAGTCCTCCGCGCCCTCTGCGTTTCAAGGTTCTCTCAAAACTCTCCCCGGGGCCCGAACCGCCTCAATGCCAACCGCGATTTATCCCATGCTCGCGACTTCAATCGAGACTCCGTTCGACAGCCCCGACTGGTTTTTCGAAATCAAATGGGACGGCTATCGCGCCATCGCCTTTCTGGAGAAAGGGCACGTGCGCCTGGTGTCGCGCAACCAGAACGACCTCACTGGCCAATACTCTGACCTGCACGACATGGCGCAGTTTGTCGAAGCAAAGACCGCCATCCTGGACGGTGAGATCATCGCGCTCGACGAACAGGGCCGCTCCTCGTTTAGCCTGATGCAGCAACGCACTGGTTTTCGTGATCGCAATCGCCGGGTCGCTCCGCGCCGCGAAATCTCGGTTTTGTACTATGCTTTCGACCTGCTGTACCTGGACGGCTACGACCTCCGTCGCGTTCAACTCCAAGACCGCAAAGCTGTGCTCGCGTCCCTGCTAACGAAGTCCAATGACATCATTCGGTACTCGGAGCATTTCGTGGGCGAAGGCAAAGCCCTGTTCGAAGCCGCCCGCCAGCAAGGCTTTGAGGGCATCCTCGCAAAACAGCGCGATTGTCCCTACGAAGAGCGCCGCAGCCGCAACTGGCTAAAGATCAAGATTCGCCATCGCCTTGAGTGTGTCATCGGCGGCTACACCGATCCGGAAGGAAGCCGGCAACATTTCGGCTCCATCGTTCTTGGCCTCTACGACCCGACAGGCCATCTCATCCATGTCGGCCAGGCCGGCAGCGGCTTCGATCAAAAAACTCTCGCGGCCATGTGGAAAGTACTGCACAAACTCGAGACGAAAGAAAATCCTTTTCACAGCACAGTCGACGCGCTCCGCAAAACACACTGGATCAAACCCGAACTGGTCGCTGAGATTGAATTTTCAGAATGGACGCACATCACGAACGAAGGCGGCAAGAAGTTACGGGCGCCGGTGTTTTTGGGATTGCGCGAGGACAAGGATCCGAAAGACTGTACCTTTGACCAGCAAGGTTAGAGTCAGGTGACAGGTGACAGGTCACAGGTCTCAGGTCCACGATGCACACGTAGGGACGATGCCCACGTAGGGACAGACGCCCTCGTCTGTCCGGCCGAGCGGCAGCTCGGCGCTCTTACCCCAGGCCTCGGGTTTTCAGATCTCAGATCTCAGGACGCCCTCCAAAAACTGTCATCTCGGAGCGGAGTGAGGTGTTCGCCGAACGGAGTCGAGAGCCCCCCGCACTTCCCGAGCTCTCCTAAACGTTAGAGGGCATCTCTACCACGGATGCCGACTGCAGTTCTCAGCAACGTCCGCGTACCGATTTTCAATTGGGAAAAGCCCTGCCGGGCTAACGGCCGGCCGCGCAGCCGAGGGCGGCTGGGCCTACGTGAGCCGTGGTTGTTCCTGTCACCCGCTACTTGATATCCTTCACGGCCAGCATTGTCCCGTAATCCTTCCCGGAGGGCTCCACGGCGCGCGCAATGATGGCGGTGAAACCATCCCGATACTCGGGATATTTGGCGAGCAGCGCTCGAATGGCTGCCTGGTTGTCCTGGTAGGTCTGCGCGGTATTTGCCACGCTCGGGCATTGATATTTTGCTACCAGGTCGATGTCGTTCTCGATGCCTACCGGAAAGATGCTGGTAAATCGGTACGTTCTTCCTCCCGCAGAAACCTCCATCGGGTTTTCAGGTGAAGGAATGTCGCGTACCTGGACGGCTTGCGATTCATCGTACAGTTTGTCGGTTTCCAGCGTACTCATGAAGGGCACGGGCACCATCAATTCACGTGCCTTCAGGAAATACAGCCAAGCATTATGGTTCTGTCCCTTGCTCTTGAATTCCCGCGCCCGATCCCGGAACCACGCACCGTCATGCCCAGCGGCTTGCGAAGGCCGCGCATAGTAGCCGCCCAGTTTCCAGTCCGAACCCGCTTTCTGGAGCACGAGCGAGAGGGTAGCGGGCGTCTTGCCGGCAACATCCATGATCACGATGCCGTAATCCCCAGGTGGGAGGTTCGGGATCACGAAAACGGCACTGCTTCCCGTCTGTCCACCCTTGCCGAAAACACCGCACAGGAACTCCGCGCGCGCGATGGGTTCCTTCCCCTCCGCCTGCAAAAGAAACAGCGGGCGCAGCTTTGGCTGCACCGCGGTGAAATTCGCCTGATTGTCTCGGACTGCCGCTTCAACCCCGCCAAAATCCGAGGCCAGCGATGGAATCGCATTTTGCCGGATGGTCGCCGTGTCGCCCTTGGTAGTCCAGTCAAAATACTGCCGGCCAGCGTTTTCCAGGGCGGTCTTGGTGGCGGCGTCTATCTCGTCGGACGTTAGGCAACTCTGACCGAAAGCCTCGCCCAACAGGAGTGCCATTCCGATGGCCACCAATGCCAGCCTTCGCATGCAAGAAAAGCGACTCAGACCGTTCCCCTTCATATACATAGTTTTCCGGCCCTTTGGGCGATTTCACGCAATATGGGCAACTTATTCGCTTCCGCGCGACTCGTCAAGGAGTGACCAAGGTGTGATGCGGTTGCTCGGTCGCACGCTGGCAGGGTGTTATAATTTTGCTACTAGTTCGAAGGGGTGGCACCTCGGCAACCCACGGTTGCCTCCTTGGAATCAAAGGATTCATGGCAGGCTTTTCGCTGAAATTCGCATCGATTTCGATGACAGCGTGCCTGTGTGTCTTTGGATTCGCTTTCCCCGCGTCCGCACAGAAGGGTGGCATTCGCAAAAAGGCTAAGAAGCCGCAGAAACAGGTGCAACCCGCTCCTGCGCTGCCAGCATACACGCCCGCTCCGCTTGAGCCCCTGCCGCTTGAGCAGGTACCGGCGGTCGCGCCTCGCGTGCACTTTTCTGGCGGAGAGTTGACCATCGTCGCTCACAACTCGACTCTTTCCGACGTGTTGAAGGAAGTCCGCGAGCAGACGGGCGCGGAATTCGACATTCCGCCGAATGCGAATGAGCGTGTGGTTGCTGATCTGGGTCCGGGGCCGGCCCGCTCCGTGCTTGCCGATCTGCTGAACGGAACTCACTTCAACTATGTCATGGTGGGTTCAACGACGGATCCGACCGCGATCCAGAGCATCATTCTCACCCCGAGAAGTGCCGGCCCGGATACGACGACCACGGCCGCCAATCGTCCCGGCGCGCCGCAACGGGGCTTTGCTCAGCCGTCAATCCTGAGTACGCCTCCGGCCGAGGTCGCGCCGGCCAACGACAACGACTCCGCTGATGACGCGGACGCGGCCGACGATCAGGGCGCTGATCAGTCAGCTGACCAGAATCAACAAAACGGCGGCCAGCCGACGACCCCTAAAACCCCTGAACAGCTTCTTCAGGAGCTGCAGCGTCAGCAGCAACAAAGCCAGCAGCAACAGAATCCCCAGTCCGGACAACCGGGTCAGCCCGGGCAGCCTGGCCAGCCCCCGCAGGGCATCCTCCCCAACCAACTGCCGCCGACCGCCGCGCCAACCCCCGTCAAGCCCGAGTAGACCGTCGTTTGCCGCGGAGGCCGCCACATCCAGGCTCATACTCGCTCTTTGCCGGAACGAACGTCCGGCACAAACTCACGGAGAAATTCGTCAAGGATGGCAATGTCTAATATTTCCATTTTTGACTCTGCGTCTCCGTGCCTCTCTGGTGAGTCAGAACGCTGATGGAGAAAAGGGGTGAAAACAATTGCCTAGGCCGTAAAAACTGAAATAAGCGCGCGAGAAGCAGATGGAAGGATAGACAAGTGGGGGAAGTGCTTAATCGCCGCTGGCGTGCGTCTGCGTGGGAATGAGCGTTGGAGCCGAAGGCTCGTGTGTGCGCGGCCCGAATGTGTCGAGAATTCCGTTCACAACCCAGCTCGCCGCCAGTACGCCCAGGCCTACTGCGGCTACCACCGTCGAGAAAAGAACTAATGTTGCCAGCAACGCGTTCAAGTTCGGCCCGCCTTAAGTTTCTTTCGTTCGCCTTCTTCCAGGAACTTAGGGCCGCACCGCCCCAACTTCGCCGCAGCTTTTCTTAACTTTAGCCGCGTTGACGCTGGTTGCTGTTGACCGATAAGATACCTATGTAGAAGTGCGCATCCCCACTTTCCAACAATTCTGAGCACTCGTCCACATTACGAAGGGACAACGGGAAATTACTGTCGGTTCTGATGGCTATCACCAAGATTTCGGTCCGGGGGGCGCGCCAGCATAACCTCAAAAACATCGATGTAGAGATCCCGCGAAACACCCTTACGGTGATTACCGGCCTCAGCGGTTCGGGCAAATCCTCCCTGGCCTTTGACACGATCTACGCCGAGGGGCAGCGCCGCTACGTTGAGACGCTCTCGGCGTATGCCCGCCAATTCCTTGACCAGATGGAGCGTCCGGACGTTGACGCCATCGATGGCCTGAGCCCGGCTATCTCGATTGAGCAGAAAACGACCAGCCGAAGTCCCCGATCGACCGTGGGTACCATTACCGAAATCTATGATTACCTTCGTCTTCTCTACGCCTCGATCGGCGTGCCGCACTGCCCAAAATGCGGTCGGCCCATTGCCCGACAGTCCGCGGAGCAGATTGTCCAACGGGTCATGTCCCTGACCCCGGAAGACCGCGTCATGGTCATGGCCCCCATCGTCCGGGGGCGCAAAGGCGAGTTCAAAAAAGAGATGGAAAAGCTTGTCCAGCACGGGTTCACGCGCGCCCGGGTTGACGGCGAACTTATCAATCTGGAAGACGAGGTTTCGCTGGACAAGCGCAAAAACCACACCATCGAGGTCGTTATCGACCGTCTGCTCGTCAAGCCGGGCATCGAACATCGCCTCGAAATGTCAGTCGGCCTCGCGATGAAGCTGGCGGGCGGACTCGTGCAGGTTGCAGTGGTCGGCGGCGAAGAAACCCTCTTCTCGTCCCGGCTCGCATGTCCGGACTGCGGCATCAATGTTCCGCAACTCGAACCCCGTTCATTTTCATTCAACAGTGCCTACGGTGCCTGTCCCGAATGCCACGGATTGGGCAGCAAGTACGATTTCGATCCCGCCAAGATCATCGTCGACTGGTCGAAGCCTCTGCTCGATGGCGGCCTTGGTCCCGGCTCCGGCTCGCAGAACCTGCAACACATGCTGCAACTCGCGGCCGCTGCCCACGGCTTCGAATTGAGTACGCCCTTCGAAAAATTCTCGGAGAAGATCCAGAACCTGCTACTTCATGGAGAAGCCGGCAAAGGCGGCAAGACCGGCTTCAAAGGCATCCTCGGTTACCTTAAGCAGAGTCTCGAGGAATCGAGTTCTGACAGCTATCGGGAGTGGCTGCTCGACTTCATGTCGGCCACCCAGTGCTCAGCCTGTCATGGCAAGCGCCTGCGTCCGGAGAGCCTCGCCGTCAAAGTCAACGGCATGTCGATCGCCGACTTCACGGGACTCTCGGTCGCGCGCTCGCTCGAAGTGGCGGAAAAGATCAAGCTAAAAGGCCGCGAGGAACTCATTGCCGGCCGCATCATGCACGAGATCGTCGAGCGCCTGCAGTTCCTGAACGCCGTCGGCCTCGGCTACATTTCCCTAGCCCGCTCCGCCGCCACGCTTTCTGGCGGAGAAGGTCAGCGCATTCGACTCGCAACGCAGATCGGATCGAAACTGCGCGGAGTTCTATACGTGCTCGACGAGCCTTCGATCGGCCTGCATCATCGCGATAACGATCGCCTGCTGGCCGCGCTCGAAGATCTGCGCAATCTCGGCAACACGGTTCTGGTTGTCGAGCACGACGAAGATACAATCCGCCGCGCCGACTACGTTATCGACCTCGGCCCCGGCGCCGGGCGCCACGGCGGCAGCCTAGTCGCTCAAGGCACTCCCGACGACATCATGAAGGCACCCGACTCGCTCACCGGCGCCTATATCTCAGGCAAAGTGCAGATCGAGATGCGCCCCGAGCGCCGCCACACCAACGGGCATGCAATTTCGATCCTGGGAGCTCGCGAGAATAATCTTAAGAATCTCGACGTTACCTTTCCCCTCGGCGTCATGACAGTAGTGACAGGCGTTTCCGGCTCGGGCAAGTCAACTCTCGTCAACGACATCCTTTACCGCGCGCTCGCCCGCCAGCTGTATCGTTCGCGTGAGGAACCCGGACAGCACAAAACGATCTCTGGCGCCGAGGCCATCGACAAGGTCATTCGTATCGACCAATCGCCCATCGGACGTACGCCGCGTTCGAACCCCGCGACCTACACCGGCGTGTTCGCACAGATCCGTGATCTGTACGCCATGCTTCCGGAATCGCGTGAGCGAGGCTACAAGCCCGGCCGGTTCTCCTTTAACGTCTCTGGCGGACGCTGCGAGGCCTGCCAGGGCGAGGGCCAGCGTCGCATCGAAATGAACTTTCTGCCCGACGTGTACGTGGTATGCGAGGTCTGCAACGGGCGCCGTTACAACCATGAGACGCTTTCAGTGAAGTACAAGGGTTACTCCATCGCCGACCTGCTCGAGACTCCAGTATCGGACGCGCTGCCGATTCTCGAAAATATTCCGCAGGTACGGCAGAAGCTGCAGACCCTGGTCGACGTTGGCCTCGGCTACGTGCACCTTGGCCAGTCCGCGGTCACGCTGTCGGGCGGCGAAGCGCAGCGCATCAAACTTGCCCGCGAACTCTCCAAGCGCCAGACGGGCAAGACACTTTACCTGCTCGACGAACCCACTACCGGCTTGCACTTCGATGACGTCAAGAAGTTGCTCGACGTGCTGCATCGGCTCACCGACCTGGGCAACACGGTCATCATCATCGAGCACAATCTGGACGTGATCCGTAACGCCGACTGGTTGATCGACCTCGGTCCGGAAGGCGGCGAAGATGGCGGCCGTTTGGTCGCGCAGGGCACACCGGAGCAGGTGGCACGCGTCAAAAAGTCGTACACCGGACAAGCGCTGGCGCATTTTTTCAATGGCAACGGCGTCCGGCGCAAAGCCTAAGCGCTGATCCCCTCGCATCTCCAAAGATTCCATGCTTAATCGGCCGTAGGTCTCCCCCAAAAGAGCTATAACGCCCAATCGCGTCTGGTTGTATAGTGCCGCGGGGCTCTAAAAGGTTCGTCTCACTCCATCCTGCTGGGGGGAAACATGGCCACTGCGTCTATGACTGCGGTGCGCAGCTCTTTTCTGCGTCCGAAATACCTAATCTTCGCCTTCGTAGGCCTGATGGTGGCTTACGTTCTCAATCACAATGAAGGCTTTCTCATCCACGCCAACGATCCTGTGTGGCAGCACTACCAGCCTTTCAAGTGGTGGCTGTTGCCCCACGGCATTGCCGGAGCCTGCGCTCTTCTGCTAGGCCCCATGCAATTTTCCGATCGGCTGCGGAAGAAGTATGCGAAATTACACCGCGTAGTGGGCCGCATTTACGTTGGCGGCGTGTTCGTGGCGGGGCCGCTCGGCTTCTACATCCAGTACTTCCAGGAACGATCAGGCGCAACCCGGTCCTTCAGCATCGCGGGTGCGGTGGACGCCACGCTCTGGATGACAACTACGGCAATCGCACTTCTGTTCATTCTGCGCGGGAATGTGAACCTGCACCGCCAATGGATGACACGGAGTTTCGCGGTGGCTATCGTCTTTCTCGAGGTGCGGGTGATCGGAGGCGTCACCGGATGGGATCAGTTGGGACCAGGAGCCATCGAGACCATCGTCTGGGTCTGCCTGGCGTTTGCCGTCCTCTCCGCTGACATCGTCTTGCAGTGGCAGGAGCTCCACCGCTCGCGGGCGGTTCTTCCCAAGTCGAAAATAACCGCCCGTGTGGAGGCCCCAGCCATCACAGCGTGACGCCACCCTTTTTGTAGACAGGCGGGCGCCCCCCGCCCGCCGTGCACGAGCGCGATGCCGGCAACCTCGGTACTATAGCGATTGCAGAAAAGCCAGCACAGCCTTCTGTTCCGCGGGCTTCAGTTTCAAAAATTCCTTCGTGACTTTCTCCGACTCCCCCGCATGCCGCCGGATCGCGTCCTCAACTTGAACGGACATCCCGTCATGCATCAACCGGGAGCGCAACCGTAATCCCCAAAGGGGCGCCGTTCTGATTTTGTTCCGCGCACACAGCGTGTCACGAAGCAGCTTGGGATTCTTCTCTCCTTCCGCCACCGCGTCCTGGTAGCTCTCGCTGCACTCCTCTTCATTGATTGTGGCCGATTCCTTCCCTTCCACCGACCTCTCCTCGCGCAGCCGTTTTTCGACGCGTTCACGACCGAAGTGCTCAATCAGCGCAACGGAGATGCCGTCTCCGGTACCTACATTGTGCAGTAGAAAATCACTGTAAGGATGAATCGTGCGATTCTCGACCGCCTCCGGATGCAGCCCCGGACCGCCTGCAATCGCCGGACTCTTGCCGGTCACAATGGTGACCACATGGCAGATCGCACAGCCGATCCGACTGAATACCTCGGCTCCGTGTTTCACATCCGCCGTCTCGGCTGCAGTCGCGTCTCGTGCGGGCGCTTTGAGAGAACGCATAAAGCTGGCAAAGCGGTCGATGTCCTCCAGATTGTTATCGCCTGGATCGGGCAGGCTGTTGGGCTCGGTGACCTTGCTCGGATCTTGATTAGGAGCCGTGGACGCGATCGGAGGGTTGCAGGTAGTGGTTACCTCCGCCTTCTGCAGACGGCTGGTGATTCCCATCTCGTTCAGGTAAGCGTCGGCAGCAAAGGCCAGCAGGCTGGCATGCTGGTCCTTCCATCCAAAACGCCCTATGCGGTCTTTTCCCTCGACTTCCGGAACCGGTACCTTCACAGCTTGGCCGCATATTTTTCGGTGCGTGGCTTTGCACTGTTGTTTGCGGATCTTCAGCAGCGTTTCGTCTGGAATGGCCTCCACATACCCGTCTCCGAGAATGTTGGTGGTCAGTCGGAAGGTCCTTATCGTCTCGGTGTCTGGCACGCGCTCCTGGACCTCAGGGCAAATGGCGCGGTCATTGACGAGCGTTCGATCCCGAATCACTTCCGTTCCGTGGTTAATGGGAATCTGCGGGTTCAGAAAGAGCCCGTGCGCGTCAAGGTGACCAACCCGCAACTCGGCAACCTGGCTGGCCGCCCCGCTGACCGGAGTCTGGTGACATTCCCGGCACGACTGCGCGTTGTAGAGCGGCCCCAGTCCGTCGGGAGCTACGTCTTCTATCTCGTTGAAGAACTTCTGGTCGGCCTGTCGCCGTTCGGGATCAGAGAATCCATTGCTTTGGTTGTCAAACCCGGTGGGTGCTTCAGGCGCTTGTGCCGGCACCTGTTCGCGGGAATGAACTGCTGAACCACACAGCACTGCGGCCACGAGAACGAACAACAGCGTCGTCAACTTCATCGAACGCTCCTCTTCCGCGGCCAGAGGGTTTCGACCAAAATATTGGCCTCGGGTGCGTCCGTCAATCATTTCTGCACAAATGAGCAATCCAAGGTACGAGTCCCTTTACCTGGTAGGCTCCGAGGCTTCTTTCTCGTGTACATTGAATGAAGACAGCATTTTTCGAACCCTGTGTCTGCTCCGCACAACCCGATCTCCGAACCCGCGGCGTCCATGGAAGAACTTCCCGTTACCACTCCTGCCAGCGTCCCATCGAATCCGCCCGATGAGGATCCTCCCTGGACTTTCTGGGAGGTCATCGCGCTTGCCGTCATTACGGTGGTGGCGATGCTGGTATGCGTCCTCGGTACGGCCTATTTCGTGCATCTCCGCTTTTCCCCTGCAACCCCGTGGATTGAATCGCTGAAGCGGCCCGAGGTGATTGTCGGCGGCCAGTTGCTGGCTTATTTCCTTATTTTGCTCCTCATGTACCGGATGGTTTCTGCGCAGACCGGAGGCAACGTCCTGCAAGCGATCCGTTGGAACTGGCCGCAGAACTGGGGCGCTTATCTGGTGGCCGGAATTGCCCTCGAACTATGTCTCGTCCCCTTCGCGTACTTGCTTCCCATGCCCAAGCATGCCCCGATCGACGATTTCTTCCGCACCGCCCGCGATGCCTACGTGCTGTCGCTCTTCGGAGTGCTGTTCGCGCCCTTGTTCGAAGAGCTTTTCTTTCGAGGCTTCTTCTACCCGGCACTGGCGCGTCGCCTGGGCATGATCCCGTCGATCCTCATCACCGCCCTCGCTTTCGCCTCGATCCACGCCTCGCAACTCAAGTATTCATGGGGGCCAGTGCTGGTAATCTTCCTCGTCGGAGTCGCGCTCACGACTGTTCGAGCGATCAAGAAATCCCTCGCCGCCACCGTCCTCATGCACATGGCTTACAACGGCACGATCTTCATCGCCGCCTATATCGCCACCAGCGGCTTCCGCCACATGGAAAAGTTTAATCAGTAGGGGCGAGCAGGAGCGTCGAGCTGTGGGCTACGAGCTTCGAGCTACGAGCAATACGATCCTCAAACCGCTGCCGAAGGGAAATGAACTGAGAACTGCCACCCGCGTGTTATCTTAACTTTTCACCATGCCAGGTCCCCGTCAGGAACTGCTTCGCCTGCTCGCCCACAAGTCCTTCAAACTGGGCGACTTCAGGCTTTCTTCCGGCGGGTCCAGCGACTACTACATCGACTGCCGCACGACCACACTCGATGCGCGCGGATCGCAACTGACCGGCCAGGTTGTCCTGGAAGAAATCCGTAAGCGTGGCTGGCAACCGCAGGCTATCGGCGGACTGACTATGGGCGCGGATCCGATCGTGGTCGCAGTCTCAGTAACCAGCGGCGAGCTGAACGGCTTTCTGGTGCGCAAGGCTGAGAAGCAACACGGCACCGGGCAGCGCATTGAAGGCTTCCGGCAAAAGGGCGCCAAAGTCGTCATCGTCGACGATGTCTGCACAACGGGAGCATCGACCGTGCAGGCCATCGAAGCCGCCCGCGAGTTCGGATTCGAAATTGTCGGCGTGATGTGCCTGGTAGAGCGCGAGGAGGCCGGCGGCCGACCCAGCGTCGAAAAGGCCGCGTCTCCCGCCCCGTTTGTCACGATCTTCACTGCGACCGACGTGCGCAAAGAACACGTGCTGCAGACGGATGAGACCAACGAATTCGCAGCCATCAGCACAACCTGCGAAGTCTGCGGCCAGCCAGCGGTAACGTACCACCCGCGCAGCCGCTGCAAGGAACATAGCATTTAGTCTCTAGTCTCCAGTAGCTAGTCGCTGGGCTCTTAAAACCGGGAACATGTTTTGCTGGCGACTGACGACTAATGATTACCATATGATCCAAACCCTCGAATGGACTGACAAAGGCGTTCGCTTCCTCGATCAGACGAAGCTGCCTACCGAAGAAACCTATGTTACTGCGACGACCTACCAGCAAGTCGCGGACGTCATTCGCAACATGGTGGTGCGCGGAGCTCCGGCGATTGGCGTTGCCGCTGCGATGGGCATTGCCCTCGGCGTACAGAACTCCAAGGCCGAAACAGTCGGAGACCTGAAGAAAGAATTCGACCAGATCTGCAAGGCAATTGGCGAAACCCGACCGACCGCCGTCAACCTCTTCTGGGCCATTCGTCGTATGCAAGACAAATTCGAGATGCTGCGCATCCGGCCCATGCCGCAGATCAAGCAGGCAATTGTCGAAGAAGCCCAACGTATGCACGCCGAGGACATCGCCGCCAACCAGGCCATGGGGCGCCACGGAGCCACGCTCATGCCTTCCAGTGGCGGAGTGCTCACCCATTGCAACGCCGGCGCGCTCGCTACCGCTGGATACGGTACTGCTCTTGGCGTCATTCGCGCCGCCGTCGAGCAGGGTAAGAAGATTCACGTCTATGCCGATGAAACACGCCCGTTTCTGCAGGGTTCGCGCCTCACTGCGTGGGAGTTGATGAAGGACGGCATTCCAACGACTGTTATTTCCGACAACATGGCCGGAGCCGTGATGAAGCAAGGCAAAATCGGCGCCATCGTCGTGGGCGCGGACCGCATCGCCGCCAACGGCGACGTCGCCAACAAAATTGGCACGTACACGGTCGCGGTGCTGGCCAGAGAGCACGGCATCCCATTCTACGTCGCGGCTCCGATCTCGACCGTCGACCTTGCCACCGCGGATGGCAGCGGCATCCCCATCGAGCAGCGCAACTCGAGGGAAGTCACGCATATCGCCGGCAGGCAGATGGTGCCCGACGGCGTAGAGGTGGAAAACCCCGCATTCGACGTAACACCCGCGAAGTATGTGGCCGCCATCATTACCGAGCGCGGCATCGCAAGAGCGCCGTACGAGGCGTCCCTGCGCAAGCTGGCCGACGCGAAATAGCTGGAGTGAAACAGCGGCTGGGTGCGGAAAAAGCCGATTCTTTCTCAGGGCGCCGCCTGGCGGCACAAAAGACCGCTTTGCTTCGAACGCCCCCATTACGGGCCGAGCAACGCGGCCTCTTGATTTCCGCCACGGCGGTGAATGCACATTGTCCGAGAAACTTTTGCCACTCGGTCAGGAATGCTCCGATGAAATACCTTCCTAAAATTTCGCCTCTCCTCCTGTTGCTCTTGCTCTCGTGCGTCTTCTCTTCCGCGCAGATCGACTATGACCGCCACATTGCTTTCGACAACAGCGTGACCGCCGAGTCGCTCTACTACAGTCACGGATCGGCGGTTGCCCCCAGCGAATTGGAACTAGCTCATGATAAGTTCCCCGTCGAACAAAACCATTCCGTTACCCCACCCAATTCACTGCGGTTAAAGTGGCGCTCGCGCACGGGCGGTGGCTGGACCATGGAACTCCAGGTTCACACTCGCTACGGCATGCCCGAATTCTCCGGCAGCGCCCTCTACGCATGGTGCTATTCGGAAGAAGGACTCTCCGCCGCCGCCTCGCCGAGGATCTATCTGGCCGACTCAAAGAACGAAGGAACTCCATCCATCAACTTCCTCAGTGCAAAACAAAGCATTCCGCCGAAGAAGTGGACGCGCATCCGCCTGCCCTTCGATTCTTTCCACGGTCTGGTCAACGACACGAAGGAACCCTCCTTCGACCCGCAAAAACTCTCCCGCATCGCCTTCGTGCAAGGCCTCGACGATGGCCAGCCTCACACGCTCTACCTCGACGACATCGAAATTGGCGACGATCCACCGCAAGGCTCCCATGCTCCCGCCGCGCCGGGCGGCTTGGCGGCGAAGGGCTATGACCGCCACATTGATCTCAGCTGGACCCCGGTCACGGATGCACTGCTGCAGTACTACAAGATCTATCGCTCCTCGGAAGGCAAGCCCTTCGCCGCGATCGGGATTCAGCGCGGAGACCGGGCCCGCTACGAAGACTTCCTGGGCGCCAGCGGCAAATCGGCATCCTACAAAATCACAGCGGTCGACGTGAGTGGCAATGAGTCGCCCGCCTCCTCAACCGTACAGGCTTCCACCCGCGAATTCACCGACGACGAACTTCTGACCATGGTGCAGGAAGCCTGCTTCCGCTACTACTGGGAAGCCGGGCATCCCAATGCCGGCATGGCCATCGAGATTCTTCCCGGCGACAAGAACCTCATCGCGCTCGGGTCGTCGGGTTTCGGCATTATGGCCTTGATCGTCGGAGTCGACCGCGCATTCATTACGCGCGAGCAGGGCACTGAGCGCATGCTGAAGATTGTCCGCTTCCTCGCCAAGGCCGACCGCTTTCACGGCGTGTGGCCGCATTTCCTCGACGGCCGCACCGGCAAGGTGATTCCCTACTTCGGCCCTTACGACGACGGCGGCGACCTGGTCGAAACCGCATTCCTCATGCAGGGACTGCTCGCCGCCCGCCAGTACTTCAATCACGACGAGACGGGCGAGCATGAGATTCGCGACACCATCACAAATTTCTGGAAGACGGTCGAGTGGGACTGGTACCGGCAGGGTCCTGATCCCAATTTTCTTTACTGGCACTGGTCGCCGGATCATGGGTTCTACATCCACCATCCGCTGATCGGCTGGAACGAAACCATGATCATCTACCTGCTCGCCATCGCCTCGCCTACGCACGCGGTTCCGGCAAGTATGTTCCATACCGGTTTCGCCAGCCAGGCCGATCTTGCCATCCAGTACCGCCAGGGCTGGGGACGCACCACGCAGGGGGATCACTACACCAATGGCAACACCTATTACGGCAGAAAGCTCGATGTCGGCGTGGGCAGCGGAGGCGAGCTGTTCTTCACGCACTACTCCTTCCTCGGATTCGATCCCCGGGGCAAGCGCGACCGCTACACCAACTACTTCCACAACAACCGCACCATCGCGTTGATCGCGCACGACTATGCCATAGAGAATCCACGCAAATTCGCAGGCTACGGCGACGACGCGTGGGGACGCTCGGCGGGCGTCAACGCGGAAGGCGGACGATCCCTTCCCGTCGACGACAACGGCACCATCACCTGCACTGCCGCGCTAGCTTCGTTTCCCTACACGCCCGAGGAATCGCTGAAGGCGCTGAAGCACTTCTACCGCGATCTGGGCGGCCAACTGTGGGGCATCTACGGATTTCGCGATGGCTTCAACCAGACGCAGAACTGGTTTGAGGATGTGAATATGGGTTTGAATCAGGCCCCAATCGTGGTCATGATCGAAAACTACCGCACCGGGCTGGTCTGGAAGCAATTCATGGCGAATCCAGAGATCCAGCCGGCACTGGACGCGATAGGATTTGTGAAAGAGGCTACAGGAGACAAAAATGCCGCCCACCATGCCAGGTAGAAACGACCGATGCTGACCATAACTCCTTCAAGCATTGCCTTCGAATCGGGCGGGCGCGCGATTACTTGCGACGCATTTATCCCAACCATCGGGAATGGCGAACGTTACCCCGCCGTGATCGGCCTGCACGGCTCTGCGGGTGGACACGCAACCATGGTGGATCCCGCCGCGCTGCTCGCAGCCCAGGGCTTCGCGGTCTACGTGGTCCACTATTTCGATCGTACCGGCACCACCGGCGTAGCCGACAAGCAGACCGCAGTCCGCAACTTTCCCGCGTGGGGCAAAACCGTGTGGGATTCGATCAGCCACATTGCCGCAAGGCCAGAGGTTGATCCAGAACGAATCGGGCTGCTGGGCTTTTCACTGGGCGCCTACCTGGCGCTATCCGTGTCGGCCGTCGATTCGCGCGTGAAAGCGGTCGTGGAATTTTTCGGAGGCATGCCCCGGGAGATGAAGCTGTTCATCCGTCGCCTATGCCCCACGCTGATCCTGCATGGCGAGATTGATCCCACTGTCCCCGTCGCGGAGGCCTATCACCTGCAGCAACTGCTCGAAAAGAAATCCACCCCGTACGAGATGCAGATCTATCCCGGCGCCGGACACGGGTTTAGCGGTGAGACCTGGCAGGACGCCAAGGTTCGCACGCTCGCCTTCCTGCAGAAATATCTTCTGAACATTGCGGCGTGACGCCGGAACTTTTCCCCACGCTGGCGCGTACCTTAAACTAGAGATGCACGGGAGGTGTCCCATGTTCGCATTTCTGGCCTGGTGTCTGTTGTTCGTAATCTGCTGGCCCGTGGCGCTGCTGGCCCTGATCGCGTACCCGTTTGTGTGGTTGCTCCTGCTGCCCTTCCGTATCGTGGGCATCGCAGTCCACGGCGTGCTCGCGTTGATCACCGCGGTGATTCTGTTCCCCGCGCGCCTATTGAGCGCACCCTTCCGTCTCAGGACGCTCTAATTCAACTTCCACAAAACACTTAGCATTGTGCGGTTCCGGAGGCTCACCGAAACTCCGGAACTTCCGCACTTGGCCTTCCGGTTCATAGTCCTCAGAACTCAGCAGTGTTACCCTAGGAAAAGCAGTTGACGTTTACCCAGCCATGGCCAGCGATACCGATCTCGACATTTCGCCGCCCGAGGAGATCACCCGTCCCCTCTGGAAGTCGCTGATCTATAACTTTCGCGATCGGTTCCTGCCCGATCAACTGCCGCCCCTCTATCTCACGTCCCGTCCCGTGAATCTTGGCATGCTTCTGGGAGACTTCCTGGTCTTGCCGTGGTACCGCACGGTATTCACCAATCTGGGCGATGTGATTTCTCCAGAAACGCTGCCCCCGCTCCAACTCGAATCGCGGCCCGTGGACGTGGGCGAACTGATCGCTGACACTATGGCCCGTCCCTGGTGGCGTTCGCTTCTCCGCAGCCTAGCCGATGCGGTCGCCCCCGAAAAACTTCCGCCCCTCGAAATCACCTGGGAGCCTGCGAACCCCATCACTCCGTCGCAAGCGCTCCTGCTCACCGACTGGTCTAACGTCATCAGCGGCCCGAAGGTCTTCTTACCCGATCGCGCGAAAGCGGTCATCACCGCCGCGTCCCCCGGATTGAGCATGCCCGAATCGATCTCGACGCCCGATCCCGCCACCGTCGCCTTCGTCTATGACCTGGAAATCGATATGCTCCGCGACCTGCGCCGCTCCCGCCGCCGCGAACGCCTCCTGGTCGCCCTCTTTGCCGTAGAACTAATCGTCCTGATCGGCGGCTTCTTCTGGCACCACTAGACCTTCTCTTTTCCCCATTGTCATCTCGAGCGAAGTGAGGCGAAGCCGAGCGCAGTCGAGAGACCTTACGTTCCGTCGCCGTCACGCTCTAGACCTCCCGCCCCGCCGCCAAGTATGCTTCCCTGCACTGGTTACAACAGGAAAATCAATCATGCGTCGAATGCTACCCCTAGCCTTGCTCATCCTTACCGTCTCAGCATCAGCCCAGGACCGTTCCCACGCCCGCTCCATGGTCCTCACCCGAGACGGAATCGTCGCGACCAGCCACGTGCAAGCCTCCGTTGCGGGCGCGCAAATCCTCGCCAAGGGCGGTTCGGCAATCGATGCCGCCATAGCCGCCAACGCCGTCCTCGGGGTCACCGAACCCATGATGAACGGCATCGGGGGAGATCTGTTCGCGATTTATTGGGACGCGAAAGCCAAAAAGCTTTACGGCCTGAATTCAAGTGGCTGGGCGCCGCAGGGGCTGACCGTGGAATACCTCAAAGCCAGAGATGCAACCAGGATGCCGTCCTCTGGAATCGACACCGTGACCGTCCCCGGCGCAGTCGCCGGATGGAACGCCCTGCACACCCGTTTCGGCAAACTCCCTTGGAAGCAGATCTTCCAGCCTGCGATCCACTATGCCAGTGAGGGCTATCCGGTTCCCGAACTCATCCACGGCTTCTGGGCGGAGGAATTGGAGAAGATCTCAGCTGACCCGGAGAGTCGGCGTGTCTACCTGCTGAACGGCAAGGTTCCCGACGTCGGCCAGATTTTCACAAATCCCGATCTGGCAAAGGCGCTCCAGTTGATTGCCGACGAGGGAGCGTCTGCTTTCTACAAAGGCAAGATCGCGCAAGCCATTCTTGCCACCTCGCATGATTTAGGCGGCACCATGGCAGCCGACGATCTCGCAGCCTTCGCGCCGGAATGGGTCGATCCGGTCTCCACTACGTATCGTGGCTGGACCGTCTATGAACTTCCGCCCAACGGCCAGGGTATGGCCGCCCTCGAAATGCTGAACCTTATGGAGACGTCGGCCGCATCCACTGACGGCCCATCTTCGGTCTCCGAACTTCACAAAAAGATCGAAGCCATGAAATTGGCCTATGCCGATCTGTACCGCTATGATGCCGACCCGCGCTTCGCCAAAGTGCCCGTGAAAGGCCTGCTCTCGAAGGACTACGCGAAAGACCGCGCCCAGCTTATCGATCCCAATAAAGCGAACTGCGAACCCAGCCCCGGCAAGCCGCCCGCCAGCGAAACAACCTACCTCTCTGCCGTCGACCGCGAAGGCAACATCGTTTCCCTGATTCAAAGCAACTACGCCGGATTCGGGTCCGGCATCACCGTGCGCGGAATGGGATTCGCTCTGCAGAACCGCGGCGCACTGTTTTCGCTCGACCCCAAATCGCCCAACGTGCTCGCCCCGCGCAAGCGTCCCTTCCACACCATCATTCCGGCCTTCATGGAGAAAGGCGAGCAGCACATCGGATTCGGAATCATGGGCGGCCCGAACCAGCCTCTTGCCCATGCACAATTCGTCTCCAACATCGTCGACTACGGCATGAACATTCAGGCCGCGTTGGAAAACCCGCGCTTCACCGTCAGCGATAAGGGTATCTGCAATATCGTGATCGAGTCGCGTGTGAAGCCGGAAGTCCGCGACCGCCTGACTTCCATGGGCCACATCTTGCAAGTGGATCGCGAGTACTCCACCAACATGGGTCGAGGACAAGCCGTCCTTCACGATTCCACAACAGGTGTGAACTACGGAGCGTCCGATGCGCGCGCCGACGGCTCCGCCGAAATCGAACCGCCAAAATAGCTGGAATTTAATACAAATAGGAAAGGAAGCATGCGACCCTTACTGTATTCCTTGCTCGCCGTCGCCGCCGTCTATGCCGCCAGCCAGACCGCCCAGAAAACCGCTGCCCCAGCCAAGGAGACCGGCTTGTTCCGCATCTTCAATCCCGACACCATGGCAAAGCCAACCGCTGGCTATTCCCACGTCGCCGAAGTCACCGGCGGCAAAATCGTTTATATCGCCGGCCAGGTCGCCATCGACAAAGCCGGCAACCTGGTTGGCAAAGATGATTTCCGCGCGCAGGTCCAGCAGGTCTTCGAAAACCTGAAAGCCGCTGTCGAAGCTGCCGGCGGCGACTCGCACAGCATCATCAAACTGAATTACTACTGCGCCGAAAGCGTCGATCCCGCGCAAGTCGCCATCGTTCGCGAAATCCGCGACAAATACGTCAACACGGCAAATCCTCCAACCAGCACATTCGTGGTCGTCAAACGCCTCGTGCGCCCCGAGTGGCTCATCGAAGTTGACGCCGTGGCCGTAGTCCAGAAGTGACCAAGCACGCCCGGAAGGCGCCCTTGGTCCGGCGTAAAATAAAACTATGCGTTACTTAGTGAGGGCCAGGCTGAAACCTGGCGGAGAGCAAAAGTTGCTTCGCGCCATTGAAGGAGAAACCCTGGGCCAGGGATCAGTTGCCGAGGGGGAATATGTCCGCAACATGAAAGACGCGCGCCTGTGCGACGACGGCACGGCTCGCTGGGTGGAAGTCTGTTATTGCACGACGCCCCTGCTGGAGGAACGTATTTACTGGGAAGAGCACTTCGAACTGACAAAAATCCAGGACGCTCATGACCGCCGCCAATGTCGCGATAAAAATGGAGAAGCACCATGGTCCTGCGGCAACTGCGACTGCACCGAGCGCCTCGAGAAAAAGCTATCGCAAACCGGCCAATCGTTCCTGGAAGCACTGAAACAATCCTGACGCTCTTGCCTTATCCCCCTTGGCGGGTCTTGGCGATCTTTGCGGCAAGGATTTTTGCTCCACCGCGAATCCTCAACTCAAGCCGCCGCCCCAATCCGCCGTATCAAATCCTCTTGCTCGGCCTTGTTCTCCGCTCCGATCGTGAACGCGTCCAGCAGACCTAGCGACAGGGCGTACTTTAACGCTTCGTCTTGTCGCGTCCGCAGATCACCCTGCCCAAGGATTTTCATCCCGACAATACCCTTCCCCGAAGCTTTCATTTCACGCAGTACCCCTACGACGGTCTCAGGATCCGCATCCATATGCGACCCAATCGGATTAATCCGCACCAGATCCACATCCACCCACGGCGACTTGGCCGCCGCTCGCAGTGCCTCAATGCTGTGACACGAGCAGCCATGCGCGCGGATCACGCCCTTCTCCTTCGCCTCCGACAGCACGTCCATCACGCCCCGGAAACGCTCGGTCCAATCACCTTCGGTCAGGCAATGCATCAGGCACACATCGATGTGATCCACTCCCAGTTCTCTGCGGAACCGGTCAAGATCCGCCCGCGCAGACTTCGCGTCACGAGCCCAGGTCTTCGTCAGCACGGTCACCTTGTCTCGCGAAACGTGCTTCAAAGCCTCCGACACATGGGGATGGCTCCCATACGAATCCGCCGAATCAAAGAAGCGCAGCCCGCGATCGTACCCGTTCAGCAACAAATAAGAGAGGCCTTGCACTCCCAGAGATGTCTGGTGGGAGTGTCCTCCCGATCCGACCGTCCCCGTTCCCATTGCCAGCCGGGAAGTCTGGATACCGGTCTTGCCGAGCGTGACCGTGTCCGTGGCCGCAAATTTTCTTGGCAAACTCGGCAGCGCCTGCACCCAGGCCTGGGTCGCCAACCATGCCGCGCCCGCTGCCCGCACCGAGCCCAGAACAAATTCTCGACGTTTCATGACACCGACCTCCCGCTTCTAAACTTAGACGCAGATCGTTGACGATCGTTTGTCTTGGAATCAAGTGCGCAGGTTAGGCCTTATGCTTCCGCGCCTCACGTGCACGTCCAATTCTCCTCCATTCCTGACAATTAATTCCACCCAGTCAGCACAACGAACATCGAATTGGGAGGGAAAGCCGAACCCTCCACGAGGCCCTTTGCGCGCCAGAATCGTCGTTTTCCTGGTGATCTTTCAGTCGATCCTTCTCCTTACCCATTGGTTCATCTACGATACCTGGACCACCTTTCGTGCCCTATCCGGCCCTCGGGCTTTGAGCGCTCTCCAGGTAGCGCTCGCAGTCTTATCGTTCAGTTTCGTGGCGGCCTCATTGCTCGCTTTCCGCATTACGAACCGGTGGGTGCGCGGTCTTTATCGATTGGCTGCCGTCTGGCTAGGCGCCATGAATTTTCTGTTTCTGGCAGCCTGTGCCTGTTGGATTCTTTTCCTTGTCACCATGCCGGCCAGAATCCCTCTCGACTGGCATATCCTGGTGGACACTATTTTTACGGCAGGAGCCTTGACCGCCGTCTATGCCGTCATCAATGCCCGCCGGATTCGCGTGCGGAGGATCAGAATCGTCCTTCGCAATCTGCCCAACTCGTGGCGCGGACGCGTAGCCGCGCTCGTCTCCGACGTTCACCTCGGTCACGTGAATGGTGCTGCCTTCTTTCGCCGGATCGTCGCCCGATTACAGATCCTGAAGCCTGACATCGCATTCATCACCGGCGATTTATACGACGGCACAGCGATCAACGCGCCAGTCGCGGCCAGCCCGTGGAAAAATCTCTCGCCCACCCTGGGCTCCTACTTCGTCACCGGCAACCACGAAGAATTCACAGATCCCTCCCGATATCTCGAAGCCGTGCGCAACTCAGGATTACGCGTTCTCCAGAATGAAAAGCTCCTGGTCGACGGTTTGCAGCTTATCGGCGTACCGGATCACGCCTCGGCAAATCCGGATCTGCTCCGATCGATTCTTGAAGACCTTACCATCGATCGCAACCGGCCGAGCATTCTGCTTTCGCACGCCCCCCGCGCTCTCGATGTCCCCGAGAAAGCGGGAATTTCTCTTCAACTTTCCGGCCATACCCACGGAGGCCAGTTCTTCCCCTTTACCTGGTTCACCCGCCGAATCTTCGGCCCATACACCTATGGCCTGCAGCGCTTCGGCGAAATGCTGGTCTACACAACAACCGGCGCCGGCACCTGGGGCCCGCCCATGCGCCTCGGAACGCAACCAGAAATTGTCTTATTGGAATTCCAAACGACGGGGGATAGGCTGGACCCGGTGGTCGATTTGCCCCTGGGCGGTCAGTCAGAATCTTCTGGACCTGCATAGAAGGGTAGTGCTCGAGCCGATGTTCTGCGATTTTCTTGATTGCAGCGCACGACGCTCGCTTTGGATACCTTGAAAAACTCATCCAACAGCCATCTGCAGGCCCGGTGGGGTGGGTATTCCGCAATTCCTCGGGCTTCTCAGGTTTTTCCCCTATGGCGCGATCTCCTCCGAGCACCCGATCATCCACTTGGTATATATTCGTCCACCTCCAAGGAGGACCCGATGCAGGCAATCACGGGAATCTTTTCGTCCCAGGCGCAAGCAGAGAGAGCAGTTGGTACGCTGAAGTCTCAAGGTATCCCGCCTGAGAAAATCACTCTACTTACTCCTGGGGCGCGCGATCAGGCGCGGCCCGCTTCGGTTCCGACGGACGCCGCCGAGCAGCCCGGAATCGGAAAAGCCATAGGAGCCGTGCTGGGCGCGGCTACAGGTTTTTCGGGCGCAATGCTGGTCGCCATCGTGCCCGGGGTTGGTCCGGTCACGGCCTTGGGCTTGCTAGGGGCGGCAGTGTTGACTGCCGCAGGAGCGGGCGTGGGCGCCGTCGCCGGAGAGACTCTCGACAATTCCCTCAGCCAGGGAGTTCCAGAGGACGAGCTGTTTGTTTACGAAGACGCGCTGCGCAAGGGGCACAGCGTGGTCATCGTGCTGGCGGAGAACAACGACTCCGCTTCGCAGTCACGAAAGACACTCGAGTCAGCCGGAGCGGAAGCCGTCGATGCAGCGCGAGAGCAGTGGTGGATCGGCTTGCGCAGCGCGGAGCAGGAGCATTACACGGAATCCGGAAGGCACTTCAACGACGACGAGAAGTTCTACCGCCTGGGCTTCGAATCGGCTCTCCATGCGCGTACGCGCTGCATGGAGTTTGACCAGGTCGCCGCCGAAATGGCCAACCGGGTCGAAGAACTCGAGCGCCAGTATCCCGGCCTGAACGTCGAGGAACCCTTCACGCGCGGCTACCAACGCGGGCGGGAATATTACCAGCAACTGTGCGATGAAAAGAAGGCTGCCTGAGAAGGCTGGGCTGGTGAGCTACAGGAGTTCGCACCCGGACTTCTACTCTACGCTGTCAGGACTTCGCGCTCGCAAGCGCAGACTTTACGCGTTCGGCAGTGAACGGCACTTCCCGCAAGCGGGCGCCGGTCGCATCAAAGATCGCATTGCCGATTGCTGCGGCAACAATGGTGATGGCAGTTTCACCAGCCCCGGTTGCGCGCACACCCGTGCGATTGATGAGGACGACGTCAATTTTCGGGACCTCGAATCCAAGATAGAGGCTGTTATAAGTTTTCCAATCAGTCGAGGTAACTTGCTTGTCGTCCCACGTTACTTCCTCGAGGAGTGCGCGGCTCATACCTTGAAGGATGCCGCCCTCGGTCTGATTCCGGAGGCCATCAGGATTTGAAATGGGGCCGCAATCCACGGCCACGGTGAACTTCTTCGGTTTGATCTGTCCGGTTTCAGCATTCACTTCAACATCTGCAATCAGCGCAGCGTAGCCATTGTTGCCTTCGTAGGCAACGCATGCGATGCCGCGTCCCGTGGCCACTCCGGTTCGAGGGCGGTCCCGTTTCGGCGAAGGGCGCGCGTTCCACTTGGCACTGTCTGCGGCGGACTTCAGGACGGCTATGATCCGTTCATCGCGAAGACGTTTCAATCGCGCCTCCAACGGATCCGTTTTCACGTGCGCACAGATTTCGTCCATGAAGGACTCGTGGGCGAAGGTATTCTGGATCCGCTGCGGGGAACGCAGGGGGCCGGTGAAGAACGGGGCAACCACCGTGTGCGCGAGAACGCGCTCGCTCTTTATGTTTCCGGCGCCGCGACAGATACCCTGGACGCAGCCGGATATGTACGATGGTGCTGCGTTGTTGCGGTTGTTGAGTTGTTCTTTCGGTTCGGTTGCGGGAGCAGGAGTGACCTGTTCCGGCTCGTACCCGAGCAAGAACCCGGTGATTACGTTTCCCGGCTGGTCGTAATCAGGCCGATTCCCGCGCGACGCCATCCAGCTTTCGCAATCCCACGCCACGATGTTTCCGTTTTGATCGATGCCGGCACGCTGGTCGATGACGAATGCAGAACCGAAGTTTTCCCACGCCATCTCATCTTGACGCGATAGCTGGACTCGGACCGGCCTACCGACCGCATGCGACAGCAGCGCCGCATCGAACGACACTGCGTCGGCGCCGTTGAGCCCGTAGCAACCCGATCCTCGAACGTAGATGACGCGCACACTGTCGACCGGAAATTCCAGCAGCTTTGCCACGATGCTCCGGGTGGGATACGCCGACTGCGTCGCGGACCATACCGTCGCCTGCTTTGGCTTGACATCCGCTACGGCGCACGATGCGCCGATGGACCCGTGCATTTGAAATGGATAGGCATAGGTTGCGCGCATCACGGTACGCGCCGCCCGAATCTGCTGTTCGACATCTTTCGAATCGACGATCAGAGTGTCACGGGACGGTTGCTTGCGCATGCTGTCGTAAAACGTCTTCTGGGGCGGCAAGACTGCGCCGTGGCTCCACGTTACCTTCAGGTGATGCGCCGCCTGCGCCGCTTGCCATTGTTTCTCGGCAACCACTCCCACGAAGTTCTTGCGCGTGACTACCTTCACAACTCCGGGAATGTTCCGCACTGAATTCTCGTCCACGCCGGCGACGGTTGCGCCGACTTCTGGTGGGCGCACAACCCGGCCATGAAGCATCCCCGGCACGCGCACGTTATGCACAAATTCAAACTGGCCCGTCATCAACGCAGGGCGGTCGAGGGAAGGGACGGGCTTGCCGAGAATCGTCCACTGCGAAGGCAGTCGACGCTTAGCAGTTGAGTTCAATGGAATGTTGAAGCGCTTGCTTCCGATCAGTTCTCCGTACCCAACGTGGCTTCCAGACTTTGCCGTGATGACTCCTTCTGCAACCGTGAGTTCATCCAGTGGCTGCCGCAAGTTCTGGGCCGCCATCTTCATGAGTGCCTCTCGGGCGGTTGCGGCGGCCTGTGCGAGATTGTCGGAGTTGAAGTTGGCGGGCGTCGACTGGCTTCCGGAAGTGGTCCCCTGATCCGGTGAAACCGAGGTGTCGCACTGAATCAGTTTTACGCGCCCGATGGGCACACACAGTTCTTCTGCTACCAATTGCGTCTGAGCAGTGAACATGCCTTGTCCGAAGTCGCACTTCCCGGTGTAGGCCGTGACCGTGCCGTCAGCAGCAACGGCGATCCATGAATCAAGTTTCGTGGGATCAATATGCGAGCGATGGGTGTCGAATGGACCCTGCGCAAAGGCCAACGGCCCGGACACCGATCCTGCGCTGAAACTCACAACCAGGGCGCCAGAGGTTTGCAGGAATTCGCGGCGGGAGACGCTCATGATCTCCTCGCATCGGCATATTTTCGAATCGCTCGCAGCATGCGAACGTGAACGAAACACCGGCACAGCACGCCGCCCAGGGCTTCGCTGATTTCCTCATCGGACGCGCCGGGTTTCTCCTCCAGCACGGCCTTAGCCGTTAGGATTACGCCGCTCAGGCAGAAGCCGCATTGAGTGGCGCCCTCGTCGATGAAGGCCTGCTGAATCGGGTGAGGTTTCTCAGGCGTTCCAATTCCCTCAAGGGTCGTCACCTCGTCGTTTCCCACGGCACTCAGAGGCAGCACACAGGAGCGCACTGCCTGGCCGCGAACGATCACCGTGCAGGCTCCGCATTGGGCCATTCCACAGCCAAACTTCGGACCTCTTAGTCCAAGTTCATCTGCCAATATGAAGAGTAGCGGTGTGGTGGGGTCGAGTTCCAGAGTATGCAGCTTGCCATTTACTTTGAGGGAAATCGCGCTCATGGCAAATCCTCGCGCGGACTTGGATGCTTCGACTCTACGTCGAAGTTGGATGTCCGTTTTGTCGACTCTTCCAGGCTAGCCTTTCGAATTATTTTACCGGCATCACCGGGAGCACGAGCGCCGATGGGTGTTGTGCGTCGTGCAGAATCGTGTTGGTGGCGGAAACGAAGTTTCGCGCGAACTTGATGTCTTCGCCAGTATTGAAATTACGATCGAAGCGCGGGAAATTACTGCTGGAAATCTCCAATCGCAACGAGTGGCCGCGTAAAAAGACGTTGCTGGTTGCCCAGAGATCGACGGTAATCTGGTAAATCTGCCCTGGGTTTATCAGGGTTACATGCTCCCTGGAGGCGGCGTAGCGCATGCGAAGAATGCCTTCGGTGAGATCCTGCGCGAATCCATCCGGACTTACATCCACGAGCTTTGCCGTGAAGTCCGTATCCACCGCGGAAGACTTGATGAAGAGATCGGCAGTGACGGGACCGGTCACTTCCAAATCGCTTGCCAACGGGCCGGTTGAGTAGACCAGCACGTCATCGCGATTTTCAACGGATCGCTGGTCGCGGGGACCAGGCTCCATATGTTCGCCGTCGCAGCAAAGCGGACCTCCGACGGTAGGCACGGGATTCGCGGGGTTGTAAAGGAAGGTGTCGACGGGTTCGGCTTTCGGCGCCGAGGTCGAAAGCGAACCGTCACCACGGAGCGAGTCCGCCTTGCCGGTTGAATGCAGGAAGTATTTCGTGCGCTGCGCTTGCGGCGGAGGCCAGTCATCTTCCTGACGGTATTCATTCGCGCCCATAACAAAGATTTTCACCGGCTTATCAGTAGCGAATTCGTTCTTGATGTCCTTGAACAGGAAGTCGTACCAATCGAGGATAACGTCGGTGTAGGCGTTCTCGGTGGCATGAGGGCCGAAGTCGACATCGCCGATACGGCGCCCGAAACCGGCATGGCCGCCGATTTCAATAAGCAGATGCTGCCGGGTCCTTGCCGCTTCGGTGGCGCCGTGAGCTTTGACGCCCATGTAGTTTTTCAGCGTCCCGCCGTTAAAGATGTCATACCAGCCGCCGACTTGCAGCATGGGGACGGCAATGTGTGAAAAATGCTCCTCGATGGACCACTGCTTCCAGTAGTCGTCATAGTCGGGATGGGCCAACCAGTCCAGGTAGTAGGGAGCGATAGAAGCCGTGAGCCTCTCGTCAGCGGGCAATTGGCCGAAATTGAAGACTGGGTAGTTGGCGAGCGGAAGGACGGGCGTGCCGACCAGCGCGTTCGTGTTTTCTCCGATCAGGCGCTGCAGGGTATTCTGCGCCAGCTGTGACGTCCAGTTTTGATCGAACCACTGCTCGAAAGCGCCCCCCTGGTACGTCCAGTTGTCGTGGTAATTGCTGGCCGTCACGTTGGGCGCGATCGCTGCCAGATGCGGCGGCCGCGCAATGGCGGCAAGCATTTGGGTTGCGCCCACGTAGGAAGCGCCCATCATGCCAACCTTGCCATCGGAGTAAGGGAGCGCGGCAGCCCATTCGACCGAGTCATAACCGTCGGCTTGCTCGTGTCTGAACGGATACCACTCGCCTTCCGACGTATAACGGCCGCGCACGTCCTGAAGAATGACCACGTAGCCTCGCGGCACCATCTTGAAGACTGGTGCGACCGCCCAGTTCACACTCTTGTCGTAGGGCGTGCGCATGAGGATCACAGGAAACTTGCCGGGAGAGCTGGGCCGATAGACGTCGGCGTAGAGCGTCACACCGTCGCGCGTCTTCATCGGCACGTCGTGCTGAACAATGATGTCGCTCGTGCTTGATGCTGGTGCGACCTGCGCGCCAAGAGTCTCTGGAAACTGGAGCAACGATGCCGCGAGGAGGAATCCGGACAGTAAGAACCAAAGCGCATGACTTCGTTTCATGCGTATGGTCTCCTGCCGCGACGGGCGAAGGAGTGCTCACGAATGCGGCCAGCATAGTTATTTTCCATTTCGCGCTCCGACGTAATCGCGTTCAGCTTGACCGAAGGCGTCACGAACCGCCGTGAGACGATTGAGCGGGTTCACCGCAATCCAACTCACCGCACCCACCAGACACAAGGCCGATGCCACCAGAAAAGAAGCTGTCCAGCCGTAGCGTGCGGCAATCCACGGCGTGAGCGAACCGGTCACAGCACCGCCGATTTGACCACCCATGTTCATGAATCCTGACACCGAACCGGCCGAACCTCCTCCAATATCTGCGGTCACTGACCAAAAGGAGCTTTGCGCCAAATAAAGCGCCCCAGCGCCACCGGCGAGCACGATGCTGGCGACGCGAGCTCCCTGCACCTGCGAACCAAAAGCAATGAAAACGCCGGCCACTGCCATCGCAAATGCTGCCAGGAAACAGCGACCCAGACGCGGCCCCCGCCATTTTGTTAGCCGATCGTTGATGATTCCTCCCAGCAGACAGCAGACCAGCATCGCCAGGAAAGGCAGCATGGAATAAAAACCGCTTGCCTTCAGATCAAGTCCGCGGACTTTCGAAAGGTAACGATAAAACCAACTGAAAAAAATCCACGCAACGTACCCATAGCAGAAGTAACTGAGGCTGAGCGCCCACACTTCGCGGCTGCGTACGACTCGCGTCCAGGGCACGAGGTCTTTATTAGCGGCCTCTGCTTCCGGAGAAAGTTCGTTCGCCCCCATCGATATCCTCAAGCCGGACTCAATCGCAGTGAGTTCCGAGGGAGACACCTGCGGATGTTGCTCGGGAGTGTCGCGCGCCGCGATGAACCATACGCCACCCGCCAGAAGTCCTACGGCCGCGCATACCCAGAACGACGAGCGCCAACCGTAATGCAGCATGAAATATGTAATGAGAGGCGGCGTAAGGCCGGCCCCAGCGCCGACCCCAGCGAAAATCCAGCCGTTGGCGATGCCTCGCTCGCGCACGGGAATCCAACGCGCGACGAATTGGTTGGCCGCGGGATAAATGACCGCTTCCCCGGCCCCCAGCAGAAATCGCACTGCGACGAATAGCAAGAGGGCGTAGGGGACATTAGCGGGGACCAGAGCCGTCAAGGCTGTGAACACGCCCCACCACACAACGCCACCGGTCAGTACCCGTCGCGGACCGAAGCGATCCGCGAGATGGCCACCCAGCGTCTGAAACAGAGCGTATCCGGCGACCAGCGCGCTGAAAACTTTTCCGAGTTGAACATCGGTCAAATGATAAGCATCGACAATCGCGCCGCCGGCAATGGAAATATTCACCCGGTCGAGATATGACACGGCGCTGAGCACAAACAGCCAGAAGACGAGAAACCACCGAACGTGCGTTGTCTTTTCCGGCATCACTGGCAATTCCCCGGCGCGCATCCGATAGCTTGGCTCAGCGCATTGCATTCACCGAGGATTGGCACGGCGACCGATTTCCGGACGGACGTCCCAACGCGTCGGATGCCGTACTGGCGCGCCTGAAAGATGTCACCGCAGACGAAGCGTGGGACATTCTGCAGGGCGCGGGGTTTCACAACCAGGTTGAAGGCTCGAATCCAAATCCAGATTTGGTCGGTGTGGCATGAAGACACCTCGGGCTGGAGTAGAAAGGCTCGAGACTTCGCATGCCGACGCACTCGGCAAGTCGATGGTCCTGCCTGCTGCCCGTCTTTTCGGAAAAGCATCCGTGCCAACGTCTTTGCCGGCAAACTGTGGCCCTATCTACGCAGAGTGCTCTCGCAAAACGCGCGCCAGTTGTTCCGCAACGATCTTGTCTTCGCCGGGTTGCAGCATGAACGAGCACATGGTCAACCCCGGCCTGCCCTCTCCGCCGCCAATCACAACCGAAGGCTTGCCACCGCGTAGCGCTTTTGAGACTTGTTGCGGCGTGACGGAGATTTTGGCATCCCATGAAATCTGCATGTGGGGCACGTGGTTGGCGATATCCGGAGTGAAGAAAGAGGTACTTACTCCGGGGATTTTCGTCAGTTCGGCAGAAATTCTGCCCAGGCGATCCTGCCACTCTTTGGACAACGCATCGTGGTCTTCCCGGAGATAGATCTCCAGGGCTTTGATCATGCCAATGATCTCTTCCTTGCCAACTTTCTGGCTGCGGCCCAGCGTATCCTCGTGCGGGCTGTTGTTGAGCAGAGCGTAAGCAACCAGGTCCTTGCGTCCGACCAGCAAGCCGGCGCACTGCGGCCCCCGCATCGCCTTGCCACCGCTGAATGTGACGAGATCATATCCCATGTTCGTGTAGTCCCAGAGATGGGAAACCGGAGGCGTGTCGGCTGCCGCATCGTTCATGCAAGGCAGGTTGTACTGCTTGGCCAGTTTGACCCACTCGTCAACTTTGATTTGACCAGCCGCGTTGGCAAAGTTCGTGAAGTGCATCATCGCTGTGCGATCGCTGACGGCATGCCGCAGTTGATCGCGGGTTTCAATCTCAACCAGCTTGATACCCGTGGACCGCAACTGGTGATCGAAGGGGTTGCGATGCGATTTCTGAATAATCACTTCGGACTTCATGCCGGCCAAGTCGGGAAGTTGGCGGATCAAAGCTTCGTTATCGCCCGTGAGGATCCCCGCCAGGCCTGACTGAATTGCGGCTGCGGCCCCGGAAGTTACCAGTGCCGTGTAGCCCTCGGGAAGTTTCAGCATTTCTGCAATGCGTTTGCCGGCCGCGACTTCGAGATCCGGAATACTCACGAAATGACGACCCGCCATGGCCATCACTGCTTCCAGTTCCGGCCGGAGAATCGAGCCGCCCAGCACCGTCATCGTTCCCTCGCAGTTGATCACGGTGGGAACGCCGAGTTCATCGTAGGGATTGCCAGTCTGCCCAAATCCGCTGACGTCGGCGTTCCCGCCAGCCGGGGTTGAGAAAAGTTTGCGTGGCGCCAGGATAGACGCGGCAACGGCGGCTGCCGTGCCGAGAAATCCGCGCCGGTTCCAGTCCCTGCTGAGTTTCATACGCTGGCCCCTTGTCCCTTATTTGTGCGCGACTGCCGCGATGCAATTGATTTCCACCAGCGAATCTCCCGGCAAAGCAGCTACCGCGACAGTCGTGCGCGCCGGCCCGCCATGGGGGAAGTAGGTTGCAAACACCTTGTGCATTCCATCCCAATGTTCGATCTTCACCAGGAAGACATTCGCCTGAAGAACTGTATCCATCGTTCCGCCACCGATCTCCACGTGCTTCTTTACCTTGTCCATGACCATGGTGGTGTGCGATTCGATGGTCCACTCCTTCTGATCTCGGGTATCGTGTGCGCCCTGTCCGGACACGTAAATCAACCCATTGTGGACAATCACAGGCATGATGACGTCCTTTTCGCCACCAGGTTTGCCTTCGCTGTTCAGCTTGCGGATTGCATCCTGTGCACCGGCAGTCTGCGCCATTCCGCGGGTGGCCCCGACGGCGGCAGTGATCCCCACCGCCGAGAGGATAGAGGTGAGACGTGACGCAAACATCCTGCGCGTAAGAGTGAGATTCATATGACTGCTCCTTTCGTTAAGACTTCGGGCCTGACATCATAAACCCAAGAACTGAAAAATGGCATTTCCCCGCTAATGAAACCGTTAAATATGCGGTAAGAGCCTGTTTTTCCAGATTCGCGATCTTCGACTACAGACGGCCGAATTTCTTCACGGCGGCGACGATTGATTTCAGCTGTTCGATCACCGCATACATGGAGTGTTCCTTATAGTCCATCTGCTGTGCCAGGCTGAGCACCGGCTGCGCCTGCGCTTTGGGCACCACGGCCACGCCATCGCTATCGGCCACCACAATATCGCCCGGATTGACGGAAACCCCGTTGCACACCAGTGGAATTTGCGCGCCTGCAAAACGATAGTGATGGACCGAGGTCGACGGGACAATGCCCGTGGCGAAGACCGGGAAGCCGATCTTGCGGAGATACGCCACATCTCGAACCCCGCCATCAATGACCGCGCCGGAGTAGCCGCGTGCGGCCATCGCGGTCCCCATCAAGCCACCCATGCCCGCAATGTCCTCTCCGTCCTCGACCACCATCACATACACCGAATCGGTCGATCCCGCGTCAATGGCCTCGAGCATCCCGGTCAGAGCCTCGGGATCTTTGTTTCCTTCATCTTTCTTGAGCTGGACGGTCCGGGCGAAGCCCGCAAATTTGGCTGTAAAAATCGGCTGCATGCGATGGCTCATGTACATGCGCTTGCCGGTAAGCTGCTCGAGCGCATCGGAGACCGAAGCCACCTCGACCCGACGAAATTGTGCAATTAACTCGGTGTCGGACAAGGAGTTTGGTGAACTGGACTGTGCCCGGACCACTCCGGCCTGACGGGCAACGAACAGTATCAGGACCAATGCCATGAAAATAATCGCGAGTCTGCGGCCTTTCACGAACTGGTGAAATTTGTTCATTCCCTGCTCCTGGTTGTATACATGTCCGCGGACTCTAACACCGTTGGTACCCTGGATGGAAGGCTCATCATTGCCTAGAAGGAGAGAAGAGAATGCAATCGAAAACCATGCTGTTCTTCACGGTGCTCATGGGGCTGACATTTACGGTGGTCTCCACCCGCCAAGTCAGCCACGCTCAGGAACACAAGGCCATTAATCTATCGTCTGCAAGAGGGCTCCCCTTCAGCGATGGAATCGTCGCTGGCAAGACGCTGTACGTTGCGGGCCAGGAAGGAACCGACGATGCGGGCAAGCTGGCAGCCGGAGGCATTGGCGCGGAGACCAAGGCGGCGCTCGACAATATTGCGAAAGTGCTCAAAGCCGCGGGCTATGAAATGAAGGATGTCGTCTCCGTGACCGTATATTTGGCCGACATTCGCGATTTTCCGGAGATGAATAAGGTATACAAGTCAGTTCTTCCGGATCCAAAACCAGCGCGCGCGACCATTCAGGCAGCTGCTCTGGTCAACGATGCCAGGGTTGAGATTGCGGCGATCGCGGTAAAGAAGTGAAAGCCGTAATCGTTCGGGTGAGCAGGTTCGCGGCGGGAGAAATGGGTTCCGGGAAATAACCCTTGCGTCTAAACGCGCGACTTCTGTAGCCTCTTGTTCACACGCCGTCGGCTCATGATCTCAGGGCACAAAGGTTTTTTTCTATTCCTTGGCCTCTCACTCGTGTTGTATGCGGGAGCGTTTGAGTGCCCGCAAACGCTCGCTCAACAACACGATTTCTGGGGTGAAGAGTCCAAAACGACACCGGCGCCGGGCCAACACGCCTTCAACACCAACTGCGCTGGCTGCCACGGGTTAGATGGCCGTGGCAGCGATAAGGGCCCCAATATCGCGGCTAGCGGGAACGTACGGCATCTTTCTGACGCTAGAGTATCCAGGATTATTTCGGATGGAATTCCTGGAACCGGGATGCCCGCCTTCCACAGCTTCAGTGCGCAGCAAACTCGAGCTATCGTCGGGTACATCCGACTCCTCGAAGGCAGGCTTGAGGCGCGCACCCTTCCCGGCAACCCGACACGTGGCAAAGAAGTATTTTTTGGCAAAGGCGAATGCTCCACTTGCCACGCAATGTCGGGCGAAGGCGGATTTGCTGGTCGCGATCTTTCAACTTATGGATCTGATCTGCCGGCAAAAACAATTCGCGACGAGATCGTCAAGTCCAACCGGGTAGAACCGGCCGGCTACCGCTCGGCGGCCCTTGTTACCCAGGACGGCAATCGCGTGGAAGGGGTTCTTCGCAATGAAGACAACTTCTCCGTGCAGCTCCAGACCAAGGATGGCGGCTTCCACTTTTTCCAAAAATCCAACCTGCGGAGCGTGGAGCACCTTGAGCGATCGCTGATGCCGACCTACTACGGTGAACGGCTGAGCCCTTCCGAACTTAACGACCTCGTGAGTTATCTGATGAACTCCGGCCCTACGACGACCAAGGCGACGCAAGATCCCTCCAGGACAGGGGACTCCACTGAATGAAAGCCAGGCGGGTAATTCTGTTTCCATTGATGACTGTGCTGGTCTCGCTCCTTGCAGCGTCTGCCCAAGAGACACGCACTTTTGGGCTGGAGGCGCTTTCTCCCAAGTTTTGGGATCTGATGGATCGAGACGCCAAGCTCGAGAAGGTCGCGACCGGCTTCGGCTTTACGGAAGGCCCCATGTGGGATCCGGCCGGATTTCTCTACGTCAGCGACGAAACCATCAACAAAATCTTCCGCGTGTATCCCGATGGCAAGAAAGAGGAAGTCATCGCATTAGGCGATCCGGACGGCAACACCTTTGATCGCCAGCACCGCTTGATCGACTGTGCCAGCGTGTTGCGGGCGATTATTCATGTCACTCCCGATGGGAAGTACAAGGTTCTCGCGGACCGTTACGAAGGGAAAAAACTTAATAGCCCGAACGACGTCATCATTGGGCCCGACGGCGCCATCTACTTCACCGATCCGACGCTCGATCTCGTGAAAGGGGGGAAGCAAGAGATTCCCTTTCAGGGCGTGTACCGGCTGGATGAAAAAGGCAGCCTGCGCCTGCTGACCAAGGACCTGACGCAACCGAATGGACTAGCCTTTTCCCCGGATGGCAAGCACTTCTACGTCGATGACGACGAAAGCAGAGACATCCACGTCTATGATGTTGCGCCCGACATGACCCTGAGCAACGGGCGTATTTTCGGCAAGCAGCCGGGCGGAAAAGACGACGGCGTTCCCGACGGCATCAAGGTGGACAAAAGCGGCAACCTGTTCGTCACCGGTCCCAAGGGAATTTGGATCTGGGATACCAAGGGCAATCATCTGGGAACGATTGTCATGCCCGAACAGCCGGCCAACTTAACGTGGGGGGACATGGATTACCGCACGCTCTACATCACGGCAACCACTTCGGTGTATCGACTCGAAACCAAGACGCAGGGCTTTTTGCCGTATCTGGAACGCTGAGGGACAGAATCCGCGCGTCAGTGAGGAAGCGCAAAGCTGAAAACATCGCTTCCCGCAGAAATTGCCACGTACTGCACCCCATCCACTGCATAGCTCATTGGGGAGGCATGCATGTTCTGGCCGGTATTGAAATGCCAGAGCGCGCGGCCGGTGGCTGCTTCCACTGCTTCCAAGGACCCGCCGTCATCCCCAAAGAAAACCAGACCACCCGCGGTTGTCATCGTCCCCGCCCAAGAGTCACCGCGGCCTACCTGCGGGTAACGCCATGCGGGCTTTCCATCCGCGATCGAAAGCGCGAGCAAGGTTTTCTGGAAGTGCTCTCCGGAGGGAACCTTTGTGCCCGTATTGTAGAAAGTCTCACCCTTGGTGAACTTCCTGGGACTTGCGAAGTACATATTGCAACCCTCAAGAGCCATAACATAGAAGAGGCCCGTGGTGGGATTGTAAGAAGGCGAGAACCAATTCGTGGCGCCGACCACTCCCGGGCAAATGTAGGTGCCCTCGGCCGTGGGAATGCGGCCTGAAAGGATGGGCCTTCCCGAAGCATCAATAGCTTTCGCCCAGTTCAGCTTCTCGACAAAGGGAGTCGCGCGTACAAACTTTCCGTTCGTCCGGTCGAGAACGTAGACAAAACCGTTTCGGTCGGCCTGAACCAGCCAGCGACGGACGACACCGTTCTCTTCGGTGTCCACCAGCACAGGGGTTTCGTTGGCGTCGTAGTCATACAAGTCGTGGGGCGTGAACTGGAAGTACCACTTCAATTTGCCGGTCTGGGCATCGATCGCCAACACGCAGGCGGTGTAAAGGTCGTCGCCCGGCCGCGAATCTCCTACAAAATCGGGGGCCGCATTGCTGGTAGTCCAGTACAACGTATCCAGTTCCGGATCGTAGGTCCCGGGCATCCAGGTTGTGCCGCCTCCGTGCAGGTAAGAATCACCCGGCCAACTGGAAGATCCGAACTCTCCGGGCGCGGGAATCGTCCACAAGCGCCACTTCAGTTTTCCATTCCGCGCATCGTATGCCGCCACAAATCCGCGCACGCCGGAGTCGCCTCCGGAAGTGCCCACGATGATTTCGTCTTTCACCACCAGCGGAGCACTGGTAGCGCCATAATGCTTGGCCTTATCCGCGTATTGAACATCCCACAACAAGCTACCCGAACGTGCGTCGAGGCAGAGCAAATGGGCGTCGTCGGTTTCCGAATAGACAAAATGCTCCCACACAGCCACCCCGCGACTCTTGTGAGCGGCGGCATCATCGAGCAGGCCCGAACTCACGGGGCGCTGGTAATGCCATACGCTTCGTCCCGTGCGTGCGTCCAGCGCGAAGACATCATTCGCGGAAGTCAAGTACATGATCCCCCGAACGACCACGGGCGTCGCCTCGAGCATTTGCGAGTTGCCGGGATGAAACACCCAGGCGGCGCGGAGCTGCGCGACATTGGAGACGTTGATCTCCTGCAGGCTGCTGAACCGCCGTCCACTGTAGTCTCCGTTGTACGAGGTCCAATTCGCGCCCACCGGCTGCGCCCGCAGATCGTCTGCGCTCACACGGAGGTCGATCGGCGCCGGAGGCTTCGCTTCCTGCCCCGTCATGGGCAGGCTTATGCAGATTGCAGCCAGCAAGCTGCGAATAGATGCGGCCGTCCGCCATTGCATATCAGCGATTCTCCCCGGCGCCCACGCGCACCTCTTGAAGAGAACCGCGGTCCAGTCCCTTTTCGTCTTCCAGATGCAGTGAGACTCGTGCGGGCTTTCCGGCAGGAGAAATTTCCGTTTCGAGCGTAACTGGTTCGGCCGGATCCACGTCCACGACGGGCACAGTTCCGAGACTCCGTCCATGCTCATCGTAGAAGCGCGCGACCAAATGTCCCGAGAAGAACACGCCGAAGGATCCGGAGAGCTTGACCTTCCCATTCTCCAGAACAGTTGCTCGAAGTGGGTGGCTCACGATCCCCGCTTCGGTCGCGCCATGGAATTCGCTGCCCGCTCGAGTGGGGAACCACTCCGTATCGAGGTAGCAGGCTTGCCCAGGACGAAGTCGGCACATCGGACTGTTGATCTCGGCCTCGAGGTAATAAGGCCCGGCTTCCGAGTCCCCACTCATGGACGGAACTCCATCCCTGCTCAACTTCATCTCCGGACCGTTGGTCCAGAAAATAACGGAGGCCTTGCCCGGGTACGGTTTGTTCTCTTCGTACTGGAAGCGTTCGACCATCGCGTACCGGCTGCCGCCATCCACTACCGCCAGCCACCCTTCTGTAGAGTCGAGCCACAATTCGGCAGCCATGTACACGTAATGCACGGCGAAGAGGCCGTCATCCCTCACGGAAACTGCAGAGTTCTCCGCTGGGCCGAAGCGCACGTGATACCGGTTGAGATAGCTGCTCGATCGGTTTGCCGGCGTAAACGTCCATAAATCATGGTTGAAACGCGCCGGATCGCTCGTTCCCGACGCAGACGAATCACGCGCCCCGGTGTTGTATTGGGAAACTGACTGCATCGACCATTCCAACGTATGTCCGCTTACATTCTTCATGGAGGCATGGAAGCGGATGCGGGGAGAGTCGGCATCCACATGGATCGTACGCTGAAACTGGATTCCGGTATGGGGATCCGCGGGGCCTGTGAGCTCGATCTCGCAAGCTTGCCCTTCCGAAAGCTTTCGAAAGGAAAATGCCCCATCATCCAGCAAATCAGAGTTCCCTACCCAATGCTGTTCGTCGTCATTACCCTCGGGCAGGAGCCATAGCTTATCGCCGCCATAGTTGAACCATTCCGCCTCGGTCGGCGGCAGATACTTTCCCGCAAACTTGGGATTGACGAACAGGTAGGGATGGCCCGCGAAACTAACCTGAATGACGCGCCCTCCATTCTGAGGGAGGATGATCAACTGGAGCCACCGATTCGAGACCTGTTCAGCGTGCCACCCGTTGTAGTCGACCGCTTCCACGCGGCACTCTGCACCCTTCGCCGCCTTCGCCGGAGGCCCGGTCTGGGCAAGGATCTGCGTTATTCCGGTCGTGCTTAGAAGAAGAACCAAAGAGAGACATCGCACCCGGTACCCGGCAGGAAGATGCAGTGTCATGGACCGTCCTTAGACAATGTTGATAGCGGTCGAGCGTACCACGCAGGCGGAAATCTTCAAACGGTTCGCATCACAAACGAAAGAAAACCCAATAAACCGAAAGCTTTCGATTTGCGGGCAGGCGATTCTGTGGTATACCACTTTCGCCGATGCATAAGGGTTGAAATCACCGCGCAAGTTTTCAGAGGAGGCGTCCGTGCGCATCCGCAGTTCCAGCCGGCGGTCTTTCGTGAAGTTCCTGGCGGCGGCCCCGCTGTTAAGCCAGATTGCAGCGCGCGATCTCTACGCGCAAGCCGCCGCGGCTGTCGGCAAGGACCCGCGGCAGAACATCTACAGCCGGCTAGGGGTTAAGACCGTCATCAATTGCCGGGGCACCTGGACTTATCTGAGTGGGTCCCTTGAATTCCCCGAAGTTCGCCAGGCACAGGTCGAAGCGGCGCAACACTTCGTCAACATGCTGGACCTGCAGCGCGCCGTCGGCAAGCGCCTGTCGGAGCTGACCGGCGCCGAGTCTGGCATCATCACCTCCGGGGCCGCTGGCGCGATGGCCGCGGCAACCGCCGGATGCATGGCCGGGACCGATGACAAAAACATCTGGCAACTTCCCGATACCACGGGCCTTAAGCATGAAGTGATCATGGTGGGAGGCCGGAGCGCCTTCGACAGCGCGATCCGCCTGACCGGCGCGAAGCTGGTCCTGACTTACTCGCCGGAAGAACTCGCCAGCGCCATCAACGAAAACACGGCGATGATCTACACCACCGACCTGGGTGAAAAGCTGCAGCGAGACCTGGCGATCGCCAAAGGCCACAAGATCCCGATGCTGCTCGATGACGCCGCCGGCATCCCGCCCGCCGACAATGCCAAGCTCTATGCTCGAATGGGCCTTGATCTTTACTGCTTCTCCGGGGGAAAGGGACTTTGCGGACCCCAATGCAGCGGCTTGCTGTTGGGCCGAAAAGATCTGATCGAAGCCGCGCTGCTTAACTGCAGTCCGCGAGAAGGGGCGGTGTGCCGCCCGATGAAAGTCGGGAAAGAGGAAATCATTGGTTGCCTTACCGCCCTCGAAACGTGGCTGAAACTGGATGACAAAAAACTTTATGCCGAATGGAATGCTCGCGTGGATCGCATCCGGAAGCTGGTCGATACCGTTCCCGGTGTGAAGACCGAAATCTACATTCCCGACGATGGAAACCGCTATCCCACTCTGAAAGTGTCGTGGGACCAACAGGCGTGGAAATTCAGTATTCCCGATTGCGTGGAACAACTGCGAGCGGAAGATCCAATCATTGAAGTGGTCGGCATCGACAACCCGAGCCTGGTGAAGGCAGTTCGCGAGGGCAATCCGACGCGAAAAGAGCGCAGGATTCCCGACCACATAGAAATCGTTTCCATGACCATCAAGCCGGGCGAAGAAATGATCGTGGGCCAACGACTACGCGCAATTCTGGGCGCCGCTCAAAAAAAGGCGGCGGCGTAGGCCAAGGGGGACTACTTGAGAACCATGGATGCGAAGAGGCGCTGGCAATGGGTGTTCGCTGCATGCCTGCTTTCGTCAACGCTTCTGGCGCAGCAGCCAGCCCTTCCCTCCGTTTCCTCGAAAGCGGCTGCGAATCGTTTCTACTCGCCGGCCGTCGATGCCGGAGACTATGTCTACATCTCAGGACAAGGACCTCGGCAGCCGGGTGGCGCTTCCCCGGCGACTTTTAGCGGGCAGGTACGCCAAGCGCTTGATAACGTCAAAGCGGTAGTCGAATCAGCCGGCTTAACGATGGAGCACGTCGTCTATACCCAGGTCTATCTGGAGGACATCACCAAGTACGACGAAATGAATGCGGTCTTCGCGGAGTATTTTCCGAAGACACCGCCCGCCCGTGCTGTCCTGGGCGTTGCCCGCGTGCCTGATCCGCCGATTCAAATCAACGCAGTCGCAGTGCACGATTTAAAAGATCGGCGAGCAATCTCCCCGCCTAACTATCGTGGAGACAAAGCAGCATCGCCCGGCATTCTTACTCATGATCGCCTCTTCGTCTCCAGCATGGAGGGCAGAGATCCCGTCAGCGGCAAGATTCCAGAGGACCCGGCGGCGCAGGTGGACCTGGCGCTGGACGGAGTGGAAGCAGTGACCAAGGCGGCAGGCCTCGACCTCAGCCACATGGTTTTCGTGAATCCCTACCTGACGTCGGCGATTCCGTCGCGCGTGATGAATGAGCGCTACGCCCGCCGCTTCGAGTTCGGCAACACCCCGGCCCGTGCCACGATCGAGGTCTCAAGCCTCCCCAATGGCGCTCATATCGAGTACACGGGCGTTGCCGTACGCGACCTTCAGCAACGGAAAGCGGTTCGCCCCAAGAACATGCCGCCCAGCCCCACGGCCAGTCCCTGTGTCTTTGCCGGCGATACTTTGTATTGCTCGGCCAAGAGCGGCTTCATCCCAGGACCGCACGGCGGGGTATATGCCTCGACCACTCCCCATCAAGTGCGGCAGACCATGCGGAACCTTCTCGATAATCTTGAAGAAGCGGAGATGAATTTCGACCAGGTCGTCTCCAGCAACGTCTACCTGGACAATCTCTCGGACCTGTCTGCCTTCGATGAGGTGTACGCCCAGTATTTTGGTCCCTCGCCGCCGGCGCGAACCATCATTCAGCAGATTGCGCCGGCAGGCCGTAAAGAGGACAAGGACGGGCACTATCCTGATCTCGAGCAGGTATCGCTGATCGCGATCCGCAGAAAACAATAGAGAATCTGGGACGGCATTCCCGTGAGACAGCGAGTGACTGGACCTGTCTTCGCGGGGCGCGGTCCAGTCAGCAGCGCATCAGACCGCCTCGTTCGCCTTTGCCGTGATCTGATTGCGAACGTCCCATAGCTCTTTGTAGAAGAGATGCTCCATCCGTTGATGCAGGACCTCGACAGGGGTTCCCATGGTGCCGATCACTCCGCCCCCGATGATGCGCTGCGCCAGTTTCAAATGATGAAAGCGGAAAATGTGCATGCGTTCGTCGAAATCCAACATCCGTTCGGCCACGTCGTGGAGGCCGAACAACTCCGTGTGACGACGATAAACGTCATCGACTGTCAGGTGGCTCTTCTGCAGTTGCTGATCAAAGGCTTGGCCCAGACGCGGCCCAATATGCAGGAGGGCGAGAAATCCCGGAGAGTCCAGCCCACTGCCATGCCCCAGACCGCCACGAATGATGTGGTAGTCGTAGGGAGTGATGGTTTCAAGGATGTGGAGCATAGAGATGGGGTACTCCAATTCCGTATTAGCACGGCGGATCAGCCGGGCCGCATTCAGAAAGTCCCCTTGAGTTACACACTGCAGAGCACGTTCCAGTTCAAAGGCGGCGCCCTTCATCAGGAGTTCGGAAGCCTGATGGACAACCTGGAATGTCATCTCATCCGGGTGAAGCAGCGCTTCCGTTTTCTTCTGCAAGGCAAGGAGTTCGTCGGTGCGCAAGTAGCGTTCATAGTCGGAGGCTCCTTGACCGGGAAGGATGGGTTTACGCAGTTCTTCGGTTTTATTCATGCCAGGTTCGAGTTCCTTTGGCACCACATGGGTCCCCGGGAAATCGTATCACTGGCGAGCTCTTCGGGGTTCGTCCGGGCGCCGGCGCATGGACAACCCCCGCGCCGGAGCAATAAACTCTTAGGGATTCGCTGCCTGCCGCGAATCCACAACTTCCCATGAGACTCGTTACTTTCGAGAATTCCGTTCGGCAATCGCGCATTGGCGCCTTGACCGGTAATGATCAGATCGTCGACCTCAATTCCGCGCATGCTCTCTACCTGCGCGACGTTCACGAGGAAGGGGCCTATTCGAGATTGGCGGATGCCATGGTGCCCGCCGATATGCGCGCCCTGTTCGAGGGCGGCGACACCAGTCTCGAGGCGGCTCGGACCGCTCTCGAGTACGCACTGAGCCTGCCCAACGGCTCGTCTGGTGTGCGCGGCGAGCCTGTTTTCTACGGCCGCGCCGATCTCTATCTGAGGGCGCCGATCGTTCCCAAGAAGTTCTTCCATACGGCGGGAAATTTCCGGGAGCATCACGAGGAGGCGACCAAGGCGGGCTTCTCGCATCCGGTCATGCCATGGATTGTTTTCTTCCAGAATGTGGACGCCATCATTGGCCACGAGGAGCCGGTGATTTACCCCGAACACCTGACGCAAGAATTGGACTACGAACTGGAACTCGCGGTGGTGCTGAAGAAGGGCGGCAAGCACTTCACCCCGGAGGAGGCCAGAAACCACATAGGCGGATACGTGATCTTTAACGACATCACTGCGCGCGACATCCAGCGACGCGAGATGAAGTCGGGCGTTTTCAGCTTCTGCAAGGGCATTGATACATTTTGTCCGTTGGGGCCATGGATCGTAACAGCCGACGAAATTCCCGATCCGCACAACCTGGCCATGGAGTTGCGCGTCAACGGCGAATCACGGCAGCGGTCGCATTCCGGAAAAATGTCGGTGAAGATTCCCGAGATCTTGTCGCATTACTCGCCCATGGGCTATAGCGCCGGAGATGTCGTTTCAACCGGGACAGTGTCGGGAGTAGCAGCATTCAGTGGTGATCCAAAGGCTTGGTATTTAAAGCCTGGAGACGTGATGGAGTGCGAGATTGAGAAAATCGGCATCCTGCGCAATCGGGTTATTTCCTGGCAGGAAGCTTACGGGCATAAGCCGGAAACAATGGCAACGCAGGAAAGCTCAAGGTAAGGGACTTCCGTATGGACGCGCCAATCAAAGATCAAGTTTGGGTCAGCGAACTCAACGCGCGCACGGAAATTCGCTCCGCGTTCCCGAAGAGTCCCGTCCGTTTCTATGACACGACGTTGCGCGACGGGGAGCAGACCGTAGGGGTCGTGCTATCGCCGCAACAGAAGCTGGAAATCGCGCGGCACCTGGATGCACTGGGCGTGAGTCGGATCGAAGCAGGCTTCCCACGCGTTTCCGCGGAGGATGGCGAAGCCATACAACTCATGCAAGCAGCGGGCCTGAAAGCGGAACTCTGGGGATTCTCCCGCGCGGTCAAGGCCGACGTCGAAGAACTCATCCGGCTGGGTATGCGCTTTTCTGTAATCGAAGCACCCACCAGCGACATTAAGCTGAAGGCCTACGGCATCACGCGTGACGAGGTGCTTCGCCGTGTTTCGGAAGCCGTATCCTTCGCAAAACAGAATGCGATTACCGTTGCCTTCTTTGCGGTCGATGGGACGCGCACGGAACTCGAGTTCCTGCGAAAGGTCTACACTGCGGCACTCGAAGCGGGTGCCGCTGAAATTGTGGTTGTCGATACCATCGGCGCTTGCGGACCGGAGGCGGTGGAGTTCCTGGTTCGGCAGACTCGCGAGTGGGTCGGACCGCAGGTCCCAGTCCATTTCCACGGGCATAACGATTTTGGAATGGCTACCGCCTGCGCAGTAGCCGCAGTGCGGGGCGGCGCCTCGTGGATTCAAGGCACGATCAATGGAATGGGAGAGCGTGCTGGCAACGCGGACATTTGCGAGATCGCGCTGGCGCTTCGCTGCCTCTACGATGTACCGGTTGTTTTAGACCTGACGAAGGTTCGAGGAGTCTCCGAAGTCGTGCAGAAGGCGAGCGGCTACACCCTGGAAGCATGGAAGCCACTCGTGGGGGAGAACCTTTTCATGCGCGAGAGCGGCGCCGTAGCGAGCCAGTTCCACATTCCGGAGGCGATCGAGCCCTACTCATCGGAACTCGTGAGCGCGGAGCGCCACATCGTACTCGGCAAGAAGAGCGGTCTGGACAGCATCGATCTCAAGGCGAAGGAACTGGGGCTTGCATTCCCGCAGGACCAGCGCGCGCCGATCCTGGCCGCGGTGAAGAAGCGGGCGATCGCCAAGCGGGGCCTGCTGTCGGACGAGGAATTCCGCCGGATCGTGGACGAGTTAGCAGGCGCGGTGAAGCGCTGACTACTTTTTGAAGTGCGGGAGCACCGCTTCGCCAAACAATTTTGCCTGCCCAGCGCGGTCGTCCCCCCAGATCTCCAGCATGATATGAGTGCAGCCGGCATCGCGATACTCCTCCAGACGCGCGATACACTCGTCCGGCGTACCGGCAATGGCGCACACCTTCCGAAGGATTTCGTCGGTGACGGCATCCGCGGCTGCCTTCCGGCCGCCCTTTTCCATCGCGTCGGCAACGGGTTGTAGTTCTTCGAACGTCAAGCCGGCGCTCTGCAGCAACACATCTGCGGAGCCTTTGATGTTCTGAACTTTGTTCGCCAGATACATGGCTGCCTGTTCGCGCGCTCCCTGCTTCCCTTTCACCGAATCACGTCCGATGCTGCCTACAATCACCGAGCCCAGGATCAGCTTGGCTGGGTCCTTGCCTGCCTTGCGCGCCCCTTCCTCCAGATTCTTGCGGGAATACCGCACGAAGGCAGGAGTCGTGATGCTGGCGGTCAGCAGACCATCGCCGATGGACCCCGCCATTTTCTGCAGGACGGGACCGGTGCCCGCTACATAGATCGGTGGGATGCCACGCGGCGTGTGCGCATCCGACTTCAGCGGGGGCACACTTGCCTGAAACACTTTCCCTTCATATTGAAATGCGCCGCCCTCGAGGACGCCCTTCACAATCTCAATACTCTCGCGCATCACCGTGGCAGGCCCCACCTTCTCCCCTTCGCCTTCTCCGATCTCCTTCATGAAAATCTTCGACGCTCCGAGTCCCAGCATGAAGCGATCCCCCGCCAGGTCCTGCATGACGCGCGCTTCCATGCCAATCTGCACCGGATGGCGCGTGTACGGAGAGATAATTCCCCAGCCCAGATGCATACGGTTCGTGGCCGCCGCGATCACGGCAAGAACGGCGGTCGAGGAACGCGCTTCGAATCCGTGTTTCCGCCACCAGGGATACGCTTCGGCAATCCAAAAGGCATCGAATCCCGCCTGCTCGCAGGCCGTGGCCATGGCAACCGTCTCGCGTACCGGTTCCATACTGAGTTGTAGAACGCCGATGTTGAAGGGGATGCTCATAGTTGTGCGATTGACTCCTCGGTGATTACGAAACTTGGCGGATCAGTCTGGATCGGTCCAGGAATGTTCCAATCCCTTGACCAGTTCCCAGAGTGCGCGATTGAGAGGAGTAGGAACTCCGGCCTGTTCGCCCCACTTCACAATCGCTCCATTCATGAAATCGACTTCGGTCTGACGTTTGGCAAGAACATCCTGCAGCATGCTGGCTCGGTGTTTGCCGGGAGCGCTGGCGCCTTTCTGGACCATCTGGCGAGGATCGCCATGCAACTCGATCTTGAGGGCTCTGGCGACCGCTTCGCCTTCCGCGATGAGCTCTTCGAACAGATTGCCGGTCGCCGAGAAGCGCGTGGCGGCGCCGTGATGGAGCAACGTCAATGCACCCACAGGATTGGTCGAAGCATTAAAGATGAGTTTGGTCCACTGAGCTCCGCGCGCGTCGGGCAACGCCACCGTATTCATGCCGGCGCGCGTCATCAGTCCCGCCAGCTCCTCGACTCGGCGCATTGGCGTGTGAGTTGGCTCGAATGGGCCGATCCACGTGTCGCCCTTGATGTCGTAGCCGATATGGCCGGCAGCAATGGGGTGGCCAGCCGGGAAAGTCGTGCCGCGAATCACGTACTTCACGTGTTCCGCGAGAATTTCTTCGTTCCCAACTCCGTTCTGAACGGAGCAGACAGCCGAGGTATCGCCGAACGCATGAGCCGTTTGCTCAATTGCGCTCCTGGTATGAATCGCTTTGGTGGCAACGATGCCGTAGTCACAGCGTGGCAATTCCCTGGGATCACTGGTCGCATGAAGACTGGCGGTAAAGTCCGCGGCGCCTGAGATTCTCAGGCCATGGTTGCGTATCGCGTCGGTATGTTCTTTCCAGACGTCGTACGCCCACACCTCGACCTCGCCGCCCTTGGCCAAGTGGGCGGCAAACAAACTGCCTACTGCTCCGCAACCCACGATGCAAATCTTCATCCGACAGGACCTTTTCCGCTCTTCGTCTGAGTTTTCGCTACGTCGCAGTTGCCGGCGTCTCCTGACCCGCAAAGAACTGCCACGGAACGTTCGCGAGGCACTCACCCTCGGTTTTGCCGATGCGATACGTGTCTTGCGTGTACAGGCAAACTTTGCCATCGCGATCAACCACCTGGGGATGAAGGGAAAAAATCATGTTCTCCTCGAGAGGAACTTCGCTTTTGGCGCCAATCGCGGGATATTCAAGCATGGTGGTACCGATGGAGTGTCCGGAGAGGTGTCCGAGCGCGAAACCGTGCTTCGAGAAGGTCTCCGCCACCACTCGGTGAACATTGCTGGCGAGTTCGCCCGCGCGCATTTGCCTACGCGCAGCCTCCAGCGCGAGCGGATAGGCATCGGCCATCTTCTGGGTCACCGCGCTGGGCTTCGCACGCAGCAAGGGACGCGAGAACTCGACCCAGTACCCGCCAGCGCCCGTTACTTCGAGCGAGTACAGCAGCAGGTCGTCCGCTTCGACGACTCGCTTTCCCGGAACTTTAAAAAACGCTTCCGCCTCGCCATGAGCGCCGGATAAGAGGATGTTCATCATGCGGGGCCCCGCACCCCGGGCGAAAAACCGCTCCACGGCAGGGGCCATGATCTGGGCCTCGGTTTTTCCGGGCGCGTAGGCCGCGACCAGAGCCCAGAATCCTTCGAGGATGATGTCCATGGCATCGCGTACTTCGGCGAGTTCCTCTTCGCTCTTGACCGCGCGCGACATATCGAATTCGGTGTCGAAGGGAACGAGTTCCAGCGATCCACTCGAAAGTTCCCGGTAGTCACGCACGGCCATTACAAAATTAAGGCCGTACACGCCCAGCCGCTTCCAATGCTTTTCAGCGGCAATATCCCGGATCCATTGGCCGGGGATTTCGGGCCACACGTGATCCTTCACCCACGGCTTTGCCTTGTCGCCGATCCAGCGGGCTTCCCGCGGAAACACCAGCGTGGGTTCGCCCACTAGCGGGAAAAGAACGTACACATACCGGTGCACGATCTCAAATCCAGACATATAAAAAACGGCGCCTTCGAATCCTGCGTACTGGTTCCCGCACACTAACAGTGCGTCCAGTCCCGCCTTCTCCATGTTGGCGCGGACATTCTTGTACCGCCGTTCAATTTCTTTCTGGCTTGGCAAGTGTGACCTCAGGGCGAATTGGCCCGCTATGAATCGACTCCGCATAGCTCCGCGGCCGTCAATGCGTAAATCTTCGTAATATCCACCAGTGTCTGGATCTTTACCTTCTCCCCTTCTTTATCGCGCGGGCCGCTGGACGGACCGTAGTTCACCGTCTCCACACCATAGCGGCTGAGCACGCTCGCATCCGAGCACCAGGTGACGACCTCTCTTTCCGGAGGCTTGCCCATGATGCGCTCATGATTCGCGTCGATGGCCCGGATCATCTCGTGCCCCTCATCGATTCGAGCTCCTGGCACCGACACATAAGTTTCAAACTCGAGTCCGAAATCCGGATGCTGCTTTTCGAGGTCCAGGAAAAGCTGCTGCATCTCGCGGCGCGCTTCGCTCATGGGAATGGTGGGCGGAACGCGTACGTCGAGGAACAGATCCGTCTTCTCAGGAGTGCGACTGGCGCGCCATGCATGTCCGCCACGAATTCCGCCCAGATTCACAATTGCCTTCTTGCCGCCGTAGGAAGCTTTGTTCTCCCACGTGGTAATCCATTTCAGGATCGGCTCCATCAGCCCGTGCATTCGCCGGATGGAGTTCATCTCTTCCCTGCCCTCACAGAATGCCGTGTGCACGTAGATGCCGGTGCAGGAGATTCGTACCCACATCGAGCCGAAGTGCTCGAGCACGACGTGCATGTCGGTGGGCTCGCCCAGGATGCACATGTCGGGGAGGATTCCGTGATTCACCAGGTAGTGCGTCCCGAAGCCATACCCGCGGTATTCTTTTCCCTTAAACTCGCCCCATTGCGTTTTTTCAATCTCGCCGGCCACCGCCGCGATGATAACGTCGCCCTTCAATCGCACCCCGGCGCGCTGCAATGCCTTCACTGCGTGCGTGTAGCAGACCAGGGCGCCCTTCATGTTGTAGATGCCCAACCCGTAGAGGAATCCGTTCTTGACGACAGCATTCGGCTTGTATCCCAGGCCAGTAAGAAAATCTTCGCGCCCAGTGTTCGACGTATCCATGTGGCCGTTGAACATGAGATTCCTGCCGCCACCGGTTCCGATCCACCGGCCCACGACGTTCGCACGCTGTTCCTCGACCTCCTGCCACGTGACATGCAAGCCGAGCTGCTGCAGGGCATTTTGCATGTACTGCGCCATCTGCAATTCCTCGCCCGTGGGGCTAGGGATATTGATCACGTCGCGCGACATGGCGACGATCTCGTCTTCCTTCACCTGCGCCAGAATCTTCTCCACCAGGTCAGGATTCAGATCAGTCTTACGGGCTTTCGTCGGTGTGGACAATGTTTTGCTGACCTCTTCCTAATGCCGATATGCCAGACGAAAGTCGTCGGGATCGGAACAAAGTTTCTCGTTGCCGCTATCGGTGATCAGAAAATTGTCTTCCAGTCGGAGTCCGCCGCCGCCCGGCCAGTAAATGCCAGGCTCGATCGCCAGGACCATTCCCTTCTTGATCGTGCCGGTTCCAGCCTGGTGAGCGTAGGGCGGTTCGTGTGCGCGCGCGCCCACCCCGTGGCAGATCGGATGCGATGGCTGCCCGGGATAACCGCCTTCGGTGATTCGCGCGCGGACCATCCGGTCCAGTTCCGGGAAACTCGCTCCATCTTGCGCGAACTTCACTGCTTCGTTGAACACGCTGAGTAAAAGGTCGAGCAGTTTCTGATAAGGAGCGGTCAAAGTACCCGGACAGGCATTCTTGGTGAGGTCGGTCCAGTAGCCATCCACGCATACCCAGATTTCGAAGAGCGTGGGCTCATTCTCCTGCACAGGGCGGTCGCCGGTGGCGGTGAACGTCGCAATTCCCTTCCCGGACCATACCAGCGTGAAGGCCCGCGCCATCTCGACCTTGCCTTTGTACCCGACGCCAAGCCCGTGAACGAAAGCTTCGTACATACCGCCGACTTCACTTTCCTTCATGCCCGGCTTCATGCGCTCGCGGGTATAGTCCATTGCCAGGGCTGCGAGTTCGTTGGCCAGACGCATGCGCTCGATTTCCTGCGGCGTCTTGATCGCGCGGGCTTCGCTCAACAAAGGCGTCGCGTCCACAACCTGACCAGAAACCTTGCGAAAGGCGTCGAAGAACAGCTGCGTGGGAGTAGTGGGCTCGCCCACCATGCGATCGGCGCTCTGCGTCCCCATGTTGAGTTCAACCGCGACCTTGTCGGTGAGGCCGCGCTGCTTCAACGTTTCCAGGGCCAACTCGAGGGATCGGAAAGGAGCGGGTCGCGGATCGTGCTCGTCGTAACCTTTGAAAAGCCTGAGATCTTTGGTCCACGAATTGCGCTGCGCGTCCGCTAACTGTGGTTCGAGAACGATCAGCGTTGGATCGCCTTCCTGTGGGAAAACTACTGCGTCATAGCCCTTCATGCACCAATAGTTGGTGAGGTACAGGACATTGTCGGGCGCGCGGACGACCAGAGCACTGACGTCCTGATCTTTCATCAGGGCGCGCACCCGGTTCAGCTTCGACTCATCCTTGGGCCAAGACATGATCGGATTCCTCGAGACGACACCTCAATCGCCTCGCATCAATGTGTACCCGCTCCTTCGTGAGCGATTACGGGCCGATTCTCATCCTCGAAGGCCCAGCCCGCTTCCTTTCCTTTAATGAGCAGATAAATCGCTGTATGCAGAGGAGCCTCGACATGTGCCCGCTCGGCCTCGCGCGCAATGGCGCCACTCAAAAAATCCACCTCGGTCGCCGACTGGTGCCGCACATCCGCCAGCATCGATGGTGGATGATTCGTCATCGCGCCGATCTTGTTCATCGCCCACGGATCTTCGTGGAGCACAATTCCGGCTGCGGCAGCAACGCTCTTGCCTTCCTCAATCAGCCTATGGAGCAAGTGCCCCAGGTCCGAGAACTCTGCCTCCGCCGCGAAATGGGGCGAGTGCGGAAGGCCCGTCAAGGCTGATACGCCATTCACCGACGCATTGAAAATCAATTTCGACCACTGCGCCGGCCGCGCATCGCGTAGTGCTTCTGCTTTGAGTCCGCCTTGCACCAGAAGATCCGCCGCTTCCTCGACCACGGTAAACGGCGTGTTTCGCGGCTCAAAGGGTCCAAGCCAGGTCGCCGTGTTCAGTTCGTACTGGACATGCGTGTCGCTGTGCCGGGTTCCGCTCATGAAGGTCGTTGCACGGATGATGTGCCCACGGGTGTGCTCCGCGATGATTTCCTCGCTACCCAGGCCATTCTGGGCAGATATCAACGCTCCCCGGTCAAATCTCTTCCCTGCTCCAGCGATAGACTCCTTCACCTGCGTCGCCTTGGTAGCGACGATCCCGAGATCGAAGTCCGGCAGTTCACGCGTATCGTCAGTTGCACGCAGCCTTACAGAAAAATCGTGCGTACCCGAAACCCGGAGCCCGTCGCGATTCAAAGCCTCAGCCTGTTCCTTCCTCCGCACCAGCACCCAAACTTCAGACACGCGGGCCAGGTGGGCAGCGTAGAGACTCCCGATCGCGCCGCAGCCGATAATGCAAACTCGCTTCATGCGCTCGCGCTAGGCTCGCCGCTCCACCTTCACCAGGTCAGCCACTTTGCCGATCTCGCCATTGAGCGCGCGGAATAAGCTGTCCGGGTTGTTGAACGAATCCTCGATAAACACTCCTTTATCGAACAGCGCATCCTGCAACGCAGCAGAAATTGTGTGGATCGGCGCCGCGCCACCTTCCCCCATGCCTTTCGCGCCACTGTAGCTGTGGGGCGACGGCGTCTCGATATGCCCATACTTCACGTTCGGCATGTTCATCGCCGTGATGGGAATGTAATCGCTAAAAGTGCTGGTCAGCATGTTCCCCACGGCGTCATACACACAGTTCTCAAGCAAGGCAGCGCCAATCCCATGCGCCGTCGCACCGTACACCTGTCCCTCCACGATCGGCGGATTGATGACCGTGCCGCAGTCGTCGACGGCAACGTAGTCAAGAATCCTCGGAATGAAGGTCTCCGGATCGATCTCGACCACTGCGATGTGCAACTGCGATGCATAGGTCATGGTGAGATTGCCGTATTTCTTCTTCGTGTCCGGCACCTTGAAGGGCGCACGCCAGATATAGCGGCAATTCAGGGTAACCTCGTAAAGTTCCGGCGAGAGGACTGCGCTGTTGACGTTAACAATGTTCGCCAGTCCCCAGTAATTGATGGACTTCTCATTGGACTTCGAGCGAAGTTCCGGTCCCTGCGCACCGACGCCAAAGTCGATGTCCTCGGGCTTGCTCTCGAGCACAAAAGCGCCGAGACGCGTCATCTCCGCCTTCAACTTTTGCGCCGCGCCGTGGACTGCCGACAGCCCCGAGACCGCGAACTGGCTGGCATAAGTGCCGGAGAATCCTGTGTGCACGTTGCGCTCGGTGTCAAAGCCCGTGCGCACGGTGACAAGATCGGGGCTGATGTTGAGCACATCGGCGACTACCTGTGCCGCGGTCGTTTCGTGACCCTGACCCTGCGGGCAGGACCCGACCGCCACCACCACCTCTCCGTAAATATCGAGTTTGCAGTTCGCTCCCTGCGAGTTGCCGGAAAAAGGAGCTCCCGGATTCACGATCTGGGACTGGCCGAAGTTGTTGGTCCCGGAATCGAGCGTCGTGCCTATGCCGATTCCAACCATGCGACCTTCTTTACGGGCCTCCGCTTGCTTCTTCCTCCAACTATCCCAACCGATCAACTTCTTGCCGACCTCGAGCATCTTCGGATAGTTGCCCGAGTCGTAGATGCAGCCATTCGGAGTGGTGTATGGAAATTCTTCCGGGCGGATGTAGTTGCGGAGCCTCATCTCGTCAGCCGGAATTCCCAGTTCGTGCGCGCAGATATCGACCACGCGCTCAAGAAACCAGAGATGCTGCATGCGCGAGTAACCACGATTCGGACCAACCGGGCACTTATTCGTGACAGCCTGGCTGAAGTCGATGCGCGCGTTCTTGAATCGATAGACGCCCGGAAAAACCTGCGACCAGATCACGCACCCCAGCGGTTCATACCGCGGATAAGCTCCGCAATCGTCAATATGGCGGGATGTAATCGCAGTAATGACCCCGTTCTGATCGAGAGCCACACGGGTGTCGCGGAAGGTTCGCTCGTTCCCGTGTGCGCTCGAGGTCATGTGTTCTGACCGCGTCTCGACCCATTTGATCGGCCGGCCACCTGCTTTCTTCGAAGCCAGCGCGCATACGGACATCTGCGGATAGCTCGTAATCTTGATCCCGAAGCTGCCGCCAATATCGAATGTCTGCACACGAATGCGATCGATGTGCACGTCGAGGTGCGCCGCCAGAAACTGGATGGCAAATGATGGAAACGAGTTATTGCACCAGTAGTAGATGCGTTCGTCTTTCGGATCCCACTGTCCGATGACTACGTTATTTTCGAGCGGGGTGCTCGAAAAACGGTGGAAGTGCATGCGGTCGATTGTGACCACCGATGCAGCTTCCCGAAACGCCTTGTCCACGTCGCCGTATTCGAAAACGCCGTTCCAGACTTTGTTCGTGCCGGCGTCCTCATGCAGGATGCTGGCATCGGTGAGGGCTTGCTCGGCGTCGACGACTGGATCGAGCGCGTCATACTCTACCTGCACGGCTTCGGCGCCGTCGTCGGCAATTCCCGGAGACACGGCCACGACCGCGACCACGGGCTCACCCTGGTAGCGGACTTTCGATACCGCCATCGGAAAGTCGCGAATCTTGCCGCCGGCGTCGGGAGCGATCTCGATGAAGGGCTGCGTCTGGGAAGCGATTTCCGCTCCGGTGAGCGTGCAAATTACGCCCGGTATCTTCTCAGCTTCGGAAGTGTCGACGCTGACAATCTTGGCGTGCGCATACGGCGAGCGCACGAAGCGCAAATAAAGCATATCGCGCAGCTTGATATCGTCGGCAAACTTGCCCAGCCCCCGCAGCAGGCGCTCTTCTTCCTTGCGCGGCACCGCCTTGCCGACCCACTTCTTGCCGTCCCCGCTCACAACGTACCCCCTTTGGCCGCATGCAAGGCAGCCTGCAGGCCATCGATCAACTTCTGCACCTGCTTCTTGCCCAGTGGCTCCAGCAACCCGCCCGCCACAGAAGTTAAGCGGCCAAAGACCTGCGCTTCTCCCTCCCAGACCACTTTTGTGCCTTCTCCCGCGACCGCCAGGTCGAATGCGGCAACCATCGAAACGTTTCCCCCGGCCACGCTGCCTTGTCCTTTATATTGCGCTCGCTTGGGACGGTTCGATTCCGACAAATGCATCTTCACGTCCGCGATTCCTTTGATGTAGGAAATACCCACGTTCACTTTGACGGTGAAGTGCTCGGCATCTTCCACCGACACGCCTCGAAACTCCGGCAACAGCGGAGCAAACTTGTTCGGATCGGTGAGGAAGTCATAGACCTCTTCCGGAGTGCGTCGCACATCAAACACGCCGGCAAATTTGATGGCCACTTCTTAAGCCCCCTTCATGTTCTGCCCAGCCAGTCGAATGGCTTTGAAGATGTTCTGATACCCGGTACAACGGCAGGTGTTCCCCGCGATCGCCTTGCGAATTTCTGTTTCGCTCGGCTCGTGATTCTTGCTGACCAGCTGGTAGGTGGAAAGCATCAACCCGGGCGTGCAATAGCCGCACTGCAGTCCGTAGGAATCCCCAAAGGCTTTCTGGATCGGATGCAGCGTTCCGTCCTTTTCCAGTCCCTCGACTGTCAGAATCTCCGCTCCGTCCGCCTGTACGGCAAACATGGTGCACGATTTCACGATCGCGCCATTCATCAGCACGGTGCAGGCCCCGCAGTAGGTAGTGTCACAACCCACATGCGTGCCTGTCAGGTTGAATTCCTCGCGAAGAAGTTCCACCAGCAGCAGACGCGGTTCCACGCTGACCGAATACGGCTTGCCATTTACTTTCAGTTGAATCGCGATCTTGTCGAACGTATCAGGCATAGATGTGGCTGACCTCGACCCGCTCGCCGCGTGCGCGGCGTAACGCCACCGCAATCGAGCGCTTTACCAGTGCTGCGGCCAACGTTCGTTTATATTCTGCCGAGCCGCGCATGTCGGGCTGCGGGTCGACCGCTGTGCGCACGGCCTCCATGGCGGCGCCGATTGCCTTGTCATCGACCTTGCTACCTCGTAAAGCGCCCTCGGCTGCAGTAGCTTTCACCGGAACCAGTCCGACGCAGCCCAGGACGATGGCTGCATCCTTGCAGGTGTCGCCTTCCATCGATAGTTGAACGGCCGCGCTGGCCGTGGGATACACGGGCGCAGAGCGCTTGAACGCCAGATACGCTCCCCCGCTCCCTTTGTCCGGAGTCTTCACCACGACCTCGCGCACCAGCTCGTCATGCTCCAGGACCGTGGTGTAGGCATCGCTGATGAAATTCGCCAGCGGAACCGTGCGTTCGCCTCGCGGGCCCAGGCAGTGGACTTCAGTTTTCTGGGTGAGAAGAACTGCGGCCCAGTCTCCGCTGGGATCGGCTTCCGCCAGGGAACCGCCGATGGTGCCTCGATTGCGGATCTGCACGTCCGCAATGCCCGCGGCGCAGTCATGAAGAATCGGGACCCGAGCAGCCATGCTGGAATTTTCGATCTCAGCGTGTCGAGTGAGGGGCCCAAAATGCAGAGCGCCGCCCTCTTCCTTGATATAGGAGGCGTCAGGCACGAAGTTCAAGTCGACCAGATGACTGGGATTCGCGAAGCGCAGCTTCATCAGCGGAATCAGACTCTGACCACCGGCGAGCAGTTTGGCGTCGTCTCCCAACTGCGCGAGCATGGTGGCCGCGTCGATCAGCGAAGCTGCCCGGTGATAGTGAAAGGGTCGAGGGTACATCCTTGCTCCAGGTGTTTCAGTCTCTCTCTGTCGATTCCCTGCAGGGTTCGACTCGTCCAATTACGGTGAGTTGCCCGAACGTGCGAATCCCCATACTACCGCTCCCAGCGCGATCGTGACGGTTGCCGACCCAACAATCGCCAGCGCAGAGGCAAAATTTCCTCCACGGCTAACGGTTTGCAGAATCACTCCCAGCGGAAATACAAATGACCCCGTCACCAACGCCACTGCAATCCCGGTTTGAGTTCGCGGGCTGAACGCGACGCTGTCAAAGACCACGCCCAGCACCATCAGCAGCATTGCCAGCCCGATCCAGTGGGAGTGAATATCCACCTGCCGGACGTAATCGTACTTGGTCGCGGCATAGCTGTTGAGGGCGTTGTGCGCCTCCGCGGCATTTCGTTCAGCGGCGTGCACAAATGCCTGCGCCAGAGATCCGCCCATCCGATCCAGCGTCTGGTGCTCCACGAATACCGCATAGTGCAGTCCGTAGAGCATGCCCAGCAATGCCAGGAGCAGGCCTCCAATCAAAAGGACTTTGCGCCCCGTACTCACACGGTGGCTCCCGAATCGGCGTCCAGGCGGCCACTGTAGCGGAGCACTCCTACCAGCATCCCGATCAAGGCGACGATCACCAGCAAGCCCCCGACATCGGCGATGCCTCCCGCCACGAGCCCGAGGTTCAATTCGAGCAGCACGAACAACGGAAGAATGACCGATCCGGCGAGCAGCACAATCACCCAGCGCCTTTTCCATCGATCACTCAGGCCGACATAGGGCTGCACGAATGACAACAACATCGCCAGGAGCCCAAACTCGATGATGTGCGAATGGGCCGCGATCTTGACCGCCCGCTCAGCCGCCAGCGATCCGTAGCTGGCGACCTCGACCACGGTGCCACCGTTTCCGCCGGCCGCCGCGTCCAGCATATTCTTCAAGATTTCCGTCTCGCGAGCCTCGTGCCGGTAGAGATCCACACCTGCATACCAAGCCCCATAGGCGAAGCCGAGAAGAATCAGGAGCGCTCCTCCACTCATCAGGGTTCGCCGTTCCCGGGTACGGTTGGTGGGCAGGGCGGACTCTTCCCCGCTGCCGGCCCGCTGAAGAAACTTCCAAATCCCGTAAGCCTCCGCGATGAGCACGAAAATCAATAGCGCTCCAGCCGAATCCGCGAGCACGCTTGCCCAGCCGATAACCGCGAACGGACTATAGGCCATGCCCACGTAATGAATCAGAAAAATGCCTACTGGCAGGCACAATCCGCCGATGACGAAAAGTCCTGCCAGCAGTTTCCTACGTCTCGGGGGAAGCGCGACGTAAGGTTGGACCAGAGCCAGAAGCAGTGCGAGATAGCCGGCATCGGTCATATGGACGTGCGCATCCACTTTCGTGCCACGATCCTCGAGCAAGCCTCCGACTCGTTGAAAGATTTCCTTTACGGCCAGCGGATCCCCGGCACGCGCCGCCTCGGATGCAGCCAGCAATGCCTGACCCGTCTGTCCGCCGTTCTGATGCAGAACAAAAACGGCAAAAATGTCGCCAAAGAACATGCCGCCCGCAATCAGGGCAATGCCGCCAAAGATCAGCAGCCGCCGCGCGCTCATCGGCGCAAACGTTTCAGCGATGTTAGTCGACAGTGCCTGGGTGGACATTGTTGTAAGTTTGCGGTATCCCGATCCAGTTTTCAGTCTGCGGCTACATCTTTGCGTGAACTGCGAAACGCGGGAATCACTCGTTGCGCAAACAGCTGCTGCGTCTTGATGCTCTTCCAGTTTTCAAGTCCGCCAAAATTGGAGACGATGGCCAGTTCCCCAATGCCGCCTTTCGCCTGCAAGCTCGCAACCTGCTGGACCACCTTTTCCGGCGTCCCAATAAAAGCGATCTCCTGATCGACGATTTCGTCGTAGGTCAGCTTCGTCAACGACTCCAAGGCTCCGCTCGCGTAAAAACCGTAACCCTTGGCGCGAAGCTCTTTCTTCTTCTCTTCATCCTGCAAGGAATCCACCGGCGAAGCATTGAATGCCAGAAAATTCAGCAGCGCCTGCTCCACCTCGCGTCGGATCGCACCTTCGTTGTCGTCGAGATAAACCGGCCGGATGTAGACGATGTCCGGAGTGTGCCCGTGTTCCGCACACGCCTTTTTGTAGATGTTCAGCGGCGCCTCCAGCACTCTCCAGGGCAAGAGCGGCGGCACGAAAATCCCCCAACCTTTTTCGCCTGCCATCTGGTAGGTGATGTCGCTTGTGCCTCCCGTATAGAACTTGGGATGCGGTTTCTGCAACGGCCTGGGCACAACGCTGACATCTTTCACCTTGTAGTACTCGCCGTTGTACGAGAACCTATCTTGCGTAAAAGCAAGTTCCAGGATGTCGATGGCTTCGTTGTAGCGCGGACGGCTTTCCTCCAAAGGCAGCGAGGACGGACCAAACAACCACGCATGGCCGCGCCCCAGTCCGCATTCCAGCCGGCCATTAGTAAGGATGTCGGTTTCAGCGATCATTCCCGCCAACCGCATCGGGTTTTCGAGCGGCAGCGTATGCAACGCAGTTCGAAAGCGAATCCGGCGGGTTCGCTGCGCGGCTGCAGCGAACATGGCCAGCGGATTCGCAGAAATAGAAAACTTCTGGAAGAAGTGATGATCGATCACGGAATAGACGTCGAAGCCCGCGTCATCGGCGTGCTCGATCTGCCGCATGATCTCCCAGATCATGTCGTAGTGCGACTTGCCCGGCGGTGTCTGGATTTCGCAGTAGATGCCAAATCGCATAGTTGTCCTACCAGGTCAGCTTCAGTGCCAGCTGAATCTGTCGCGGGTTAAAAAGGGAGCGCGGTGTGCCATAGTCTTTGTTTGGCGAGCCTTCCTTATAGAGAGGTCCCGCGGGACAATAGGCTGGACCGCCCGCCGGGCAGAAGTCGGAGGCACCGTACGCTGTATTGTAGTAATTCACGTTCAGGGTATTCAGCAGATTGAATCCTTCCGCCATTGCCTGCAGGTGCAAACCCTCGGTCAGCCGGAATGTGCGCGACAGCCGCAGGTCGACGCTCTGGTAGGTGTCTCCCCGGAACGTGTCGCGTCCCTCAATGCCAACCCGGTCGTTGTTTCCAAAGATGTCGCCGTTCGCATCAAACCCGGCGAATTTGGTGAAGTAGTGGGGCGTCTGTAGAGTCACGATCATCCCCAATTGCCAATCGTTGACCAGGGCATTCATGTGAGTCGGACCTTCAAAGGTCGCATTGCCCACGAAGCGATGCGCGACGTGATCGGCGGAAAGGGCGCGCTCTTTCTCGAACGAGGTCGAATCCTGCGGAATCAAGACAAAGCTCGGATTGGGCCCGTTGTCGATTCCCTTGGACCAGGTATAGCTCGCGCCCCAACCGACGTGCTTGCTCATCCGCTTGTTGAAGGTGACCAGCAGGCCGTCCCACTGGGAATCCCACTTGGAATCTGCCTCGAAATCGACCGCGAAACCCGAGGAACCCTGCCGGCACCGGACACCCGGTGAAGACTGCGCAGCGCACGCCGGGACTAATGAAGGCAGGGAAAATGGGGCCGCAGGGGAAGTTGGCGCAATACATGTCTTTCATGCCGACACCTCCCCGGGAATCATGGAAGGGCAGTTGGCCGCTGGGGTTGGGCTGGTTGACATTGTAGAAACTGCCCAGGTGAATTCCCCGCACATGCAGACCGGTGATGTCCAGAACCGCATCCTTGAAGGGTTGGAACTCGACGCCGAGGCTGGCTTGGGCGCCGTAGGGAGGTTTGTGATCTTTCGCGAAGCGGACGATGACCGCGTCCAGCGACGGACCGGGATAGGTGGCCGTGTCTCCCAATGCGGGACCCAGCAGTCCGGACAAAGCTGCCATCATCGTGAAAGGGTCCGATCCAAATGCCGAAAGCCGTGTCTTGGCATTCAAGTCGTCCTGTTTGTCTTCGCGCCCCGGGAACTTCCCGATCGTCCCACCGCACGAGGGGATCTGACACATCAGCAATGGCGACGGAATCATGCCGTGAAATAACCCGGCACCTCCGCGAATCACTACCGAGTGGCTGCCGGGAATGGCATAGGAGAAGCCAGCACGAGGATCGAAGTTCTTCAGGGGATTGTTGAGCGCAGCGCTGGGCCAGGTTTCTCCCTGCCAGCGTAGGCCGTAGTTGAGGGTCAGGTTGCTGGTCGCCCGCCACTTATCCTGAACGAACAATCCCTCGTAGGTATGGCCCAGAGTTCCCTTGGCCTGATTGCGCACCGCCTGAGAGATTGCCGATCCCTGATAGACCGACGTGTTGAAGGTCGGCTCATTGAAACCGGAAGCTGCATCAAATCGCTCGAAAAAAATTACGAACGGATTGGGTGCTCCAAACACCTTTCCCTCAAATTCGGCCAGGCTCCCGAAATCCGCCTCAAAGGGATAGAACAACGGGAACGACTCGGTCGTGTTCACATGATTGAAGTCGCCTCCAAAGCTCAACGTGTGCTGGCCGAAGGTTTTCGTCAAGCTATCCACGATCTCGAATCGCCCTTCGGTGTACAGATCGGGATTCCCGCGATTCACACCCATCGTGAACACGTTGGAGACTTCCAGGTGGGGTTGCGTGCTCACCGTGGGAAAGTCAAAATTCCGGTGAGCATACTGGACGCGCAGGTCGTTCACCAGGGAGGACGAAAAAATCGACGTTAGGCTTCCGACCATGGACTGATCGCGGAAGGTGTTGTTCTTGAAACCAGAGGGCAGGTCGAATCCATCGTTCAGCGGAGAGAGGTTGGTTCCCCGCTGGTCGTTAAAGAAGTAGCGTGCGGAAAAGACTTCCCGGTCGCTGAAGGTGTGGTCGACGCGAAACAGCAGGTTGTCGTAGTTAATCGTTCGGTTCACCTGGAGATTTTCAGCGGGCAGGCCAAAGAAGTTTACTTTCGTATTGTTGATGTCGGTCAGGTTGGTCAGCACAGCCGAGTTATAGAACGGTGACTCGACGTGGCGCTGGCCCTCATAGTTGCCAAAGAAGAAAGTCTTATCCTTCCGAATCGGCCCGCCCAGGGTACCGCCGAACTGGTTCTGACGCAGCTTGTTGAACCCGGCCGCCAATGCGTTCTTGGCGTCCATCGCATCATTGCGGAAATACTCGTAGGCCGATCCGTGCAGGCGATTGGATCCACTCTTCGTAATGATGTTGACGATCCCGCCCACCGCACGCCCAAATTGCGCGCTGTAATCGCTGTTGATCACGCGGAATTCCTGCACCGCCTCCTGCGAAGGCGTGGTCTTCTGAATCCCGGAGGCGGTGGACATGTTGTCCGCGCCGTCGATGGCCACGAAGTTGTAGTGGATGTTTTGTCCGGCAAAGGAAAGCTTGGTCACGGGTTCAATGATCACGTCTGTGCTGCCCGAAGTCGTGTCTCCGATCGTCACGCCGGGCGCCAGCAAGGCGAAATCGATAAATTGCCGCCCATTCACCGGCAAGTTCTCGATCTTCTGTTCATCAATCACCGAACTCACCATGGTGCGTGTCGGCTCCGCCAGTTCCCCGATGTCCTGCACTTCGACTTGCGCAATTACCTGACCGGGAGACAGCGAGAAATCCAGGCTTCCGGCCGCGCCGATATCGAGGTGAATTTTCTTCGCCGACTTCTGAAAGCCAGCCTTCTCCGCCGTCACCGTGTAGTCTCCGGGCGGCAGCAGAGGAACCTGATAGTCGCCTACTGCATTGGCGGTGGTTGTGCGACTGAGCCCGGTCGCAGCGTTCAGGGCCGTAACCGTTGCCTGGGAAATCGCGGCACCGCTGGAGTCATACACGCGCCCCTGCACAGTCACGGTCACAACCTGCGACGCGACCGGAAGAGAAGCCATCAACACCATGACGGCGCAAATTGCATGGGTTAACGCGCTTGCAAAAGGCTTCCTGGTGAGTGGACTGCGGTTCGACTCCATCGTCGTCTCCTTCGTCGTGAACTTGAGCAAGGTTTCTGTTCAGCCGGTCTTCGTTCTTGAGGCTGGCGGCCCCACTGGTCTCGCCAGTTGGTGATTGTCCATTACTCTCGACAAACGCAACTCTGAGTCATCGAGGTGCTGGACCAGGATCTTGGCGCATTCCTTCAACTTTCCAGCGGTCAACAACTGGTAGAGCTTGCGGTGAACTGGAATCAGGATTCCGGGATGGTCATGCCGCTGGTCAACCAGCACCATCCCCACTCGCAACTCTGCAATGGTCTTCTGGTAGAAGGCCTCCAGGCGCTTGTTTCGCAGAAAGCGGATCAGCAGGCTGTGAAAGTGCAAGTCGTGGGTAACCGCGCTAACCCAGTCGCGGGCTTGGACCGCCTCTTCATACTGTTCCAGGGCGACTAGCAACTCGCGGAGCAGTTCAGGCGCGGGCGACTTGGCGGCATGGATGGCCGAGATCTCAAGCACCCGGCGCACGTGGTAGATCTCCTGCACATCCCGGAGCGATAACTGCGCAACCGCAATTCCCCGGTGGATGCTGCGCTTCAGCAGGCCCTCGAGCGACAAAATTCGCATCGCCTCCCGCATCGTATTGCGCGACACCCCGAGCGATTCGGCGAGCGGAATTTCCTGAAGAGATGTGCCTGGACGCAGTTCACCATTCAGGACTCTTTGCCTGAGAATGCCGGCCACCTGGTCGGCAACGCTGGTGCGGTGAATTTGTGAACGCTCCATCGATGCGGAAGGAAAAATAGTGCGCCATCTTGGCTCCGAATGTTCAATCTGTCAAGTGTTGAACAATTCAACAGCCACGATTTATAAATTCGTCTCGGGGCTGGATTTGAGCTCCTCTACTGAGAATCAAAACTTGGATGTCAATGACACGCGCCGGCCGAGCGCCTCCCCGCGAGCGTTTCTTCACCTGCCCGTCAGCGCGGTGAAGCCGAGACCGCAGGAGTGGACCTCGCGACGGCAGCCGCACCCTCGGCGATTGCGCCGAACAGCCGTGCGGGTTGCCATCGCGGTGAATTCCGAGCCTCGGCGGACTAGCCGTCGCGCTTCCGAAAGGCAGCTTCGCCCGCGTCCGACACCTCGACCCACTTCGGATCGGGCGGGGCGTCGGGGACGTAGCTGTCGTGCCAGTTCCACCACTTGTACGGTCGGCTCTGGGGGTAACCTTCCGGCGAATCCTCCCACGTCTCCTGCCGCCCGAGCGCCGTCATGTCGAGGTAGCTCCAGGTGGTACCCATCGCCTCGTCCCCGCGGCCATTGATGAAGTAGGTGCGAAAGACGCGCTCGCCGTCGCGGATGAACGCGTTGTGGCCGTGCCATTCATCCACGCCGAAGTCGGCGTCGAAGCTGTCAGTGATGGTGTACCAGGGCATGTCCCAGCCCATCCGCGTCTTCACGCGCGCGATGTCGGCCTGCGGCGCACGCGAGGCATACACGAGGGTCGTATCGCGCGCATTCAGGTGGGCGAGATGCGCGACCTGGTCGGCCCCCAGGGAGCAGCCCATGCAGGCATGCTCTGGCCAACCGTGCACGCCGGGCTCGAGGAAAGCGCGGTAGATGATCAGCTGACGGCGGCCCTCGAACAAATCGAGAAGACCGACCTTGCCCGTGGGCCCAGCGAAGCTGTACTGCTTCTCCACGGCCATCCACGGCATGCGTCGACGCTGGGCGGCCATTGCATCACGCGCGCGGGTCAGTTCCTTCTCCTTGATGAGCAGTTGCTGGCGCGCCGCCACCCACTCCTGCGGGGATACGATCGGGGGTGTCTTTATGACACTCTTGTTAGCGGACATCTTGACTGCTCCTTTCATTCGAGGTCGGAACGTTTTCTGTTGAACTGCCCTTTTTGCGGGACACTTTCAAGGCCAGCGTTGCCAACCCTCCGGTAGAGAGCGCGCCGCCAACGATTAGTCCCATGGTTGAAACACAGAATGGACACATCTTTGTCCCCTTTCAGTATGAGGCGCTAACGTCATGGTTGAACTGGCGCGCCAGTTTGTCGCTGCGCTGCGTGAGTTCCTTCTCCACCTTGAGCAGCGCGACCCGCGCTTTCAGCCATTGGTCGCAGGTTCCAGTCATGTGAGTTGTCATTGTTTTTTTTCTTTTGTCGAATGTTTTGTTCATTTCTTAATGGCCGGTTCGTTCCCGGCCATGCGCTATATTTAGCGCGGAGTGTGGAACGAGTGGGAGTGACAAGTGTGGCGGGATTTCGATGGACTCTCTGATCACAGCGGCAGCACGCGCGCTCGCCACGGGTGATCCTCTTGGGGCACTCAAGAGAGTCGCGCTTCGCGAGGATGCGCCGGCGCTCGCACTGCGCGGGATCGCGATGGCGCAGCTTGGCGATTTCCCGCGCGCGAAAGAACTTCTGCGAAGGGCTACACGCGCATTCAGTCCGAAAGAAGCCGTGGCGCACGCGAGGTGCATCGTCGCCACAGCCGAGATCGCTCTCGCCTCGCGCGACCTGAGCTGGCCTGCGAAATCGCTCGACGCGGCGCGGGCGACGCTCGAATTCCACGGTGATCGCTTGAACGCAGCATTCGCTCGCTATCTGGAGGGGCGGCGCTTACTGCTGATGGGGCGCCTGGACGAGGCCGAGCATATGCTCGCCGAGCTAGATCCTACGCCGTTCCCACCCGCAACGAGGGCCGCCCACGAGCTAGTCGTTTCGGGGATCGCAATGCGGCGCCTCCGAACGAAAGCCGCCCGCGCAGCGCTGGTCCGGGCCAGGCACGCCGCGCAACAGGCGCGTATCCCGGCGCTCTCGGCGGAGGTCGAGAGTACATTCCGCCTCCTGATTACGCCGGCTGCCCGCCTGGTTGGGAATGGCGAGGAGCGACTCCTTTTGCTCGAAGACGTCGAAGCGTTGCTCGCATCGAAAGCGCTCGTCGTAGACGCATGCCGCCACGTCGTGCGGGACGCACGCACCGTCGTTTCGCTCGCAACCCGTCCGGTATTGTTTGCGCTCGCCCGCTCGCTGGGCGAAGCCTGGCCGGGAGATGTGCCGAGGGACCTGCTCCTGGCGCGGGCATTCGGAGCACGGTTCACCGATGAATCGCATCGTGCGCGGTTGCGCGTGGAAATCGGGCGCCTCCGCCGGATGCTCCGACCGCTGGCCGCCATTGGCGCGACGAAACGAGGCTTTGCACTTGCACCGCACAGAGCTCGTGAGGTCATTGTCCTGGCGCGGCCCGTCGAAGAGGAGCATGCGGCCGTGCTCGCCTTCCTCGCCGACGGTGAGGCATGGTCGAGTTCGGCGCTGGCACTTGCGCTTGGGGCCAGCCAGCGCACCGTGCAGCGGACACTGGACTCCCTCGCAAGCGCAGGCAAGGTGCAGTCGTTTGGTCGAGCGCGAGCCCGTCGCTGGATCACTCCGCCTGTGCCGGGATTCACGACGATTTTGTTACTCCCCGCTCCACTGCCGGGCGACTAGGATGGACGCATGAAGCGATCAGCCGCCCAAATCGTTCGCGAGTATGGCCCCTTTCCGAGCGCCGAAAGGGTGAATGGAGTCACCTATGACGGTCAGCAAGTCTGGTTTGCTTCCGGGGACAAACTGAACGCCTTCGATCCGTCGAGCGGAAAGCTGGTGTGCTCGATTGAGGTTGCGGCGCATGCCGGCACAGCTTTCGATGGCCGGCACCTGTTTCAGATCGCCGAGGATCGCATCCAGAAGATTGATCTGAAAACCGGCCGCGTGCTCGGCACCATCCCGGCACCTGGCGGCGGTGGTGACTCGGGGCTTGCGTGGGCCGAAGGCATGCTCTGGGTAGGGCACCATCGAAATCGGAAGATCTATCAAGTCCATCCCGACACCGGGGAAATCCTTCGCACCATCGAATCCAACCGCTTCGTCACCGGGGTCACCTGGGTGGATGGAGAACTGTGGCACGCCACCTGGGAAGGGGACGAAAGTGATTTGAGGCGCGTCGATCCTCAAACCGGAGAGGTTCTGGAGAGCCTCGAGATGCCGCCCGGAGCGGGCGTGTCGGGGCTCGAATCTGATGGGAGCGATCGGTTCTTCTGCGGTGGAGGAAAAAGTGGAAAGGTCAGGGCGGTCCGCCGGCCTCGGCGAGGGACCGCAAAGCGCAGCGGGTCTAAAATCCGCAGCGACTCCACGGACAAGTAATCGGAGCGGTTTTTCCAACCGGGATTTCGCAAGCCTCGTGTAACCCAGAACCGCTTATGCATGCATGGAGATATGCTTCAGCACGTCTGCCAAGGCATGCATCCGAATCGAGTCCGCCGCGATCTTCGCCGTTGAGGCACTCTTTTCCAAAGAAGGCACCATACCCTTGAGCTTCGCTGTTTTGCTCTTGCTCATGTGCGAACTCTCCGCGCTTTGCAGCGCCTTCCGCAACTTTGCAAGCTGGCCTTCAGGCAAGGCATGCGATCGTGTTAGCTGATCCAGGTATGCTTTGGCCACAACAATCTGTGCGGGCCAATCGATTCTCTGCTGGTTCTGCACATTTTGCTCAGCAAACCGAACCGTCTTTGCTGCATCGATTTCATTCTGTGTTAGAAACCTCGTCGGGGTCAGTTCAAACACATCCAAGCCACGCGCTATCTCTGAAGCGTAAATGTTACCGTTGTACCAATAAGCAGACCAATCCCCTCCCAGCACGAGCACTTTCGGATCAATCGGCCCGCGATCGAAATAAGCGATCTCGAAAGGCTTCGTCGGATCAGTGAAGTCCATCAGGGAGATCCCGCCCTGGTACCAGGCCTGCACTTCAATGTCTCGGCCAGGAACCGGTACTAGAGATCCGTTGTGCGCAACACAGTTCTCCGAGTCGCCTTGTGCCGCCGGCAACTTGTAGTAGCTGGCGAAACTCAGCTTATCGCCTTTCAGACGGAAGATCGCATCTGCACCCCATTTGTTGGGGTCGTTTGCGCGGCAGCGCGCCCCCAAACCTCCCCCCCACTCATCCGTGAACAGAACCTTGCTCCCATCGTTTGAGAACGAAGCGGAATGCCAGTAGGAATAGTTCGGATCATTCACAGCGTCGACCCGCTTGGGATGAACCGGGTCTTTGATATCGAGAAGGATGCCGTTGCCGGAACACGCGCCCGCCGCCAACCCGATTGCGGAGTACACCGTAATGTCGTGGCACTGATCCGTATCAGAGGGCTTCTCCGGACCTTTCTTGCCGTGGGTGCCGCCATTGGAAAGCCCATTCAGGGCGCCGGTCCGCGGATCGATAAACAGCCGTGGGTTGGACACCACTTTCGCCTCTTGGGGCGCAGCCAACGGGACTTTGATCACATCGATGCGAAACAAAGACGTATTCGGATCCTTGTCCGCTTTTTCACGCGAGCAACCCGCCAGTTCCTCTGGTTGACGCACAAATGATGTACCGGAAACGTAAATGTAGACGTTCTCCTTGTCGTTCGGATCGATGACCAGCGTATGAGTGTGCGAGCCTCGGCACGTCTGCACCGCGGCTACCTGTTTCGGATTCTTGACATCCGAAATATCGAAGATTCTCACGCCCCGGAAGCGATCTTTTTGCGCTGTCGGGATCGGGCGCTCTTTTTTCTCAGCCTTATCCTGGTCCGTGTCTTTATCTTTGTCTTTTTCCTGGTCCGCGGTCGGCGGAGGGTCTGACGGAAATCCTTCCATGCCGCAATCCAAGCGTCCGTTCGGCATTTCCACCGACATGAACATCAGATTCTTATAGACCGACACATCCCCTTGCCCACCTGGACATACCATCGACGTCAGCAATTGTGTCTTTGCGGGGTTGGAAATGTCATAGATACTGATGCCGTAGAAATTCCCCATAAACAGATGGTTGCCCTGGAAAGCGAGATCGGAATTGGCGAAAGCAAGTTGCGCAATTAACAGGTGCGCCGCCTTGGGAATCTTCCGATTGTGCTGCATGCCGAGAACCCCGACCATTTTCTCGACCCTGGGATCGTTGGGATCCGCAGTCCCTAGTTGGAACGCATCGGGCTTCTTGAGCAACAAGAGATGCTTGATGCCGAGCGACACTTCGCCAGCGTCATAAAGTCCCGGCGCCAGTTTCGCGCGCGGATCATTCACATCGGATCCGGCCATCCCCGGCGGGAGCGGTGGCGAGGGTTGCGGCGTGAATATGTTCTCATCTTCGTCCTCAGCCTCTTGTTGGGAAGGCGTATTTGCGGGCGCCGGCGCTTGGACCTGTGGCGAAACTGGGGGTTGATTTGCTTGTGCCTGGAGTCGATTGATACCGAAACAAAAAGTCAGCAGGATCCCCGCCGCAGAAAGCACAAGACGGTGGCACGATTCATCTCTTCTCCTCAGGCATCTTTTTCAACATCGTTTCCATAATCCGGATCTCGGCCCGTTGCGTATTATCTGCATCGGATGCGAAATCAAACAAATCGGCGTCCTGTCCAGCGCCCGCCGTGGAGAATAGATTCTCTACCATTGTCAAGGCGCCATTGTGATGCTGAATCATTCCCGACAAAAACAAGTGGTCAAACTGGCTGCCCCTTGCCTTTCCTAGTGCGTCCATCTGATCATGGGTGAGCATCCCGGCCATACGCGGCATCGTGGCCCGCGACATGTTCATTCCCGGCATTGCCGGAATTGTGCTCGGATCGGACTCGCCGCGAACCTTCAGCCAACGCTTCATAAACTGTATTTCGTCGTACTGTGAGCTGCGCATGCGCGCACCCAGCGAACGCAAACTCTTATTTGCAGTGTGCGATGGGAGCATTTCCGTCATCTGCACCGCTTGGGCATGGTGCAGGATCATGCCTTGCATGAATTCCACGTCCGCTGCAGACCGGGGCGGCAGGCTTGCCCTGGTCGAGGGTGGTAGTGTTTTGGTGGGCATTCCCGGCGCACCTGGTTGTACGACGACGGGCTTTGTCGAAGCAGCCTGCTGCGAGCGGCGCAACCAAGGGGAGCAAAGTCAAAGAGCAAAACGTTACGGCCAAGGCAATGCGTCGCTTGAAGCCGAATTTCCGCTCGCAGGGAGAGGCCAACTGTCTCCAGAGTGTAGAGTGGGAATCGTTCATCAGGCAGAGCACGGAATATTGCCACAAAACGCTGGATTGTACAAAACTATCGGAGACTTTATCGGCTGTACCAAGTTCATCGATGAGTTTCGCTGCGCAAAGCAGGATTCGGATTAAGACGTACATCGCCGTGCGCGGCTCGCGCAAAGCCGTGATAGAGACACCCAGGAGCACTGCATGACATCAGACGTAAATCGCCGCGATTTCCTGAAGCTCGCTGCTGGCGCCGGTGCCGCCTTGGCGATGCCAATTCCAGCCCACGCCGATGTCTCCGCCAAAATGATCGGCATTCAAGTCGGAGCAGTTTCGTTTGTCGATGAAGGCACTGAAAAAGTCCTTGATGTGCTTCAGGAGCGGGGATGCGTCAACACACTTTTTCTGGCCGTATTCACCTACGGTCGTGGAATCGCAGGGAGGCAGATTCCGGGCCAGCCGCTGCCCGATCATGGCAAACAGGAATACGATCTCAACTTTCACGGCGGGAACTTCGCCACGCCTCATCCCCAGTACTACAAAAATACAATTCTCAAGGACACTCGCGCGCCCGACCACGGCAGCCTGGACATCCTGGCCGAAGTAGTCCCAGCTGCCCGGAAACGCGGCATGAAAGTCATCTGCTGGCTGGAGGACGTGTTCCGCGCGGACTTGCCGAACATCGACAGACTGCAGGAGCGGGATCTGTATGGCCGGAATGCCGAAACGCTGTGTGTAAACAATCCGGAGTACCGGAATTTCCTGACCGGTCTGGTTGAGGACTATACCCGTTCCTACGATATCGACGGAATCATGTGGGGATCCGAGCGGCAAGGAGCTCTTTGCGACAGTTTAGGCGCCACTCATGACATGCCGCCAGTCGATCCCGGCAATGTGACCTGCTTCTGTGAGTTTTGTCAGAGCAAAGCGAAAGAGCGTGGCATCAACGTGGAGCATGCGCGGCAAGGATTTCTTGAGCTTGAAAAATTCGTTCGCGCGGCGCGCAGCGGCAGGCGCCCCGTGGACGGCTACTTCGTTCAGTTCTGGCGCATCCTGTTGCGCTATCCCGAACTGGCCGCTTGGGAAATGCTCTGGACCGATAGCCTTCGCGAAACCTACTCCGCGATTTACAAAACCGTAAAGACAGCTAAGCAAACCGTGCCGGTGGGTTGGCACATCTGGCACAACAATTCCTTTAATCCGATCTACCGCGCCGAGCAAGACCTTCATGAGCTGTCGGCGTATTCGGACTTCATCAAGGTCGTGATGTACAACAACTGCGGTGGAGAGCGCATGGCGCTATATGCCGACAATATCGGCCAGACGCTTTATGCCGATCTCTCGAAACCGAGCCTCATCGATTTCAACTACGCGCTGATGGGATTCAAGGAGGGCAGCTACGATCAGATTCCTCACACCGGGCTTTCGGCGGACTACGTGTACCGTGAGACCAAACGCGCGCTGGAAGGGGTCGCTGGCACGAAAACGTTGATCTGGCCGGGCATCGATATCGATATTCCGACCGAGCCCCATAACAGCAAATGCACTCCTCGAAGCGTCAAGGAAGCAGTCCTGGCGGCATTCCGCGCTGGCGCACCAGGCGTGATTTTATCTCGCAAGTACTCCGAGATGCGGCTTGCCGACCTCAGCGGCGCCGGAGACGCAGTCCGCGGGTTGGGCTCATAGAATGCGCCCACGGCAGCCGATCTCAAAGCAGGCTCGCTCCTCGACCAGCAGAATGGACTGTTTCATGATCTGGCGGTTCCTGCGAATGAGTTCGAGATGCGACTGCCATTCAAGCTCGCGTGGAAATTCGCGAGGCCTGGCGCCTGGGAACAGCATCGTCTCCAGGTGGCCAGATGAATTGATTTTTGCGCCGCTTCCGCGCCTCGAATGGCATGCTTGGCACAGCACACCCGCTTCCTGTCGATGTCACTCGAGTTCGATCTTCGCGAGCCCATAAATGTTTATTTCGTCGAGGTCGAGTATCAACATCTGACGCCCCGCCTTGTTCACCTTTGTGTATTTCATGGGTTTCATTTCGGTGAGCGTTCCACTCCAGGTAACGCTTCGAGCGGCCTTTCCGCGAGGTATTGCCACTTGCACCTTCAGGTGCCGCGCAGGCGTGATCGCACCCTCCACCGTCACGTCGTAATTAACAATGTGGAGCAGCATCCATCGATCGGTCTTTTCCATCATCGTCGTAATTTCCACAAACGGCGCTGCAGATATCAGGCGCGTTAGGCGTGTTCCGAGACTGTCTCGCACTTTGTCAGTAACTCGCTCCAGAGGTTTGCGCAACTCGGGGTCGATGTGGTTTCGCGTGTAGCCCTCGGGAATGTCCGCAAAGATGTCACCCATCGTCGGACCAAAAGTTGTGTAATCCCCATGTGACTTCATCGGAATCAGAAAGCGGGATGGGGGAATCCGGATGGGAACGAACAGAACCTGCCCTTTGCCGACTCTCCGGGCAACCTCTGCCGCGGGATATTGTCCTTTGCCCAATGATTGCGCCAAAGGAATCTGGAGTTGAGCGAGGTCATACTCATCCTTGTGTCCACTGGCACCCAGAACAAGTAGCGTGCCACCAGCCTTGGCATAGCGCACAAGCGCTTGCTGATTTTCCGAACTCATCAGCGGAAGATATGGAACGACCAGCATTTCAAATTGGTTGATCGTCGGGCTCGATAGGTCGTCTTCGGTCAGCATGACATGGGCGATGCCGTTGTCAGCCAGCACGCGCGAAGCGCTAAACGCAAAGCTCAACTCATCCGCGAGATACTGCCGCAACGAGGCGACCACCGCGACGTTCGCGTGCAGTCGTACGTTGCGCAGACTCTCCTCATTCGCCGCCAGGAACCGGTACATCTCAGTGGCTCCGGCGGGGGTCAATCGCTTCTCTCGAAAGACAGCGCGATTCGCCACTGCCTCTGCAATGTTGATCTGAGACATGGCATTCAAGCAGTTCTCGGTGGGATGAGGAAAAATTGGTGGCGTGATCTCTGTCGCATACACGATCACCGGTTTGCCATGCGTGGCTGCGGCCAGGAACTTGAACGCCGGACTGTTTGTGATTTTCGTGCCATGCTCGTCCTTGCGTGGCGCCGAGTCAAGGCGTTCCTGTACTTCGGAATAGACGAAGTCGTCGTATCCATCGCGGCCAAGCATCTCCATGTTGCCAGCCGCGTCATAGCCGATCGGACCGTAGCCGAAGCCGCCGAACACATTTCCCGAAATCATGAAGTTGGGGTTGTACTTCCGGGCGACTTCGCGCAGCCGATGATGGAATTCTGCTACGGAATAGCCGCGGAAGGTATTCCATTCTGTCCAGAAGGGTTCACCGCGCGTCTTCGGCAGGGCGATGTTGTCATAGTCGTCCGTGTGGTACTTGGCCTGCGCCACCTTCGCGGGAAGGTTCTTCTTCAGATAGGCTGCGAAGTTCCGTTTGCAGTATCCGCAGTAGCAGGTTCCCCCCGCGATCTGCGTCCAGTCGATGTAGGAGCCGTCGATCCCGGTTTCCGCCTGCGCACGTATCCGCCCCTCCATCAAGCGAGTGAAGTACGGATTGTTAGGGCAGCCCCAGGTTTCAAACTCGCTGGTTGTTTCCTGACCGTAGGGAGCATAGCGATAGTGCGGGAAACTGCCGTCAGGCCGAACCGTGATCCACGTCGTCGGGTCTTCTGCTGGCTTGGGGCCCAGGTAGTCCTCGTACTCGTTCCACTTTTCGCGCCAGAATTGCAGCATCCGGATCTGATCTTTTTGCGGTTCGTCGTTGTTCGACCCCGAACGCCCGTGGATCGAACTCGTAAGATATCGGAGAACGATATAGCCTTTGTCGTGGAGAGTGCGGTTATTGGCCTTCGCTTGCTCCATCCCGCGATTGAACTCTTCGCGAGTCACATCCTCGAAGCTGGGCGCGCCGCTTCCAAATGTGACAGTCATGTTATTGGTCTTCAGGAATTCCATGTCGGCTTTTTGGCCCAGTCGCCAATGTCCCCAGTCAGTGTCAGGCTTCCAGGTTCCGGGCTTCTCCTGCGCGAATGTAACCAGCAATGTGATAACTATGAGGAATGCGTGTCTGACTAGAAGCTTCGATCTCATAGGGCCTCCTTGCAGTTCCTTTCGTGCCGTTCCCAATCATCGGGCATTTCCTCTACCAGGAGTGTGTCGTAAGGAATACCCGCCAGCTTCGCGATTCCGATCCATGCGTGTCCAGCCAGTGGACTCGTGCGAAGGACAACGTTAAGCACGCTGTTCTACTGAGCACGCGTCCGCGTACACGCGCAGGACTCGGCGAATGTGATATTCAATCAACCTTTCGGGAACAGCCTGCAGTTCTCCGCTCCGGATTGCTTCGTATTCCAGGGGCAGATACTGACTAAGGAGGGCAAGAGGAATCGGTCTCTCCCCAAGATTCTCGAATAGACGGGAGATCTCTTCCTGGACCGCAGGCCGGTTCCAATAGTATCGGCAGCGATCACTGTAGCCGTATGTAAGATCGAGGCGCACCTCATCTTCATCACCGTGATAGTAAGATCGCCAGTAAGCGGAATCACGCAACATTGCCGCTTCCAGAGTTTCACGCACGCGAGAGATCTGCTGCTCCGACCGGCTTGCGTGGATTTCCCGCTCAATGGCACTCAGGGCCAAAAGCGCTTCCCGGAAGGCGAAGGTCAGCCATGGACCAACCTTCAAGATCGCGAAATGGTCTTCGACCATCCGGGCTAAGGCTTGGGCAGACTGGTAATCGGTGGAATGCGCTTCAAAGACAATCCCGGGATACTTTGACAGTGCGGCAGACAACGACCGTGCTTTGCCACGGTCGTAGTCGAAGATTGAATTAGATCCGAAATCTACTCCCGGCTGAACGACTAAAGCGATCACCCTTTCCCAAGCTGACGACACTCCCAGTTCATCAAACGCGAGCCGGAACGTTTCGAGAGTTCGATGAGCATCTTCGGCCTTTGTTACCGCAGGGGAATGCGCGTCGACAGATTCTCCGCCAGGCGCGGGAACCTCGGTTCCGATCACATAAACGAGTCGCGAAGAGTCGGGCGGTAATTCCTGATACGCTTTCTCCGCAGCCTGGCACAAAACAGCGGCCCTATGGGCAATCGTTTGCTCCATGAGGCTTTCCTGCTCGTCGTCCCCGCAAGCCATGCTAGCGTCAAGGTGGATCTTCTTGTACCCCGCAAGCACACAATTGCGCAGCAGTTCGCCAGCTTTTCGCAGTGCGGAAGCCGATGCTTCCTGCCGCCATGGGAATGGACCCACGTGATCCCCGCCGAGCAAGACTCGCTCTGCTGGAAGTCCTGCGCTTCTCGCGGCAGAATGGACGAACTTCGCAAAATCCCCAGGTGTCAGTCCGGTATAACCGCCGAACTGGTTGACTTGGCTTGAAGTCGACTCCACAAGCAATATCGAACCGTCTTCTAGCGATTGGTGAACGGCGGCTTCGATCACCGCAGGATGAGCGGAACATACTGCAAATATGCCGCCTTGCCCTGACTGGCGATTGTTGAGTAGAACGTCCCGCAACCGGGCCGTCGAATCCTCGCGTTTCTGGTTCTGGGTCAATTTCTGCGGCCTACTGGAAGCGTTCTCACGTCCGGCCATACAAAAGGGAAAAATCGTAACAAATCGTAATATAACGAAAGTATTGCGAAGTCAAGGACTTCCTGGCCTTCGAACGCTATGAGGGTTGGCGCGCAGCAATCACTTTATTGATTCTCGGAGGCATACCGGCTGCACTGAACGACCGTACAGGGCAATCATGACCGGAGCGAACTGGGTCAAGCATGGTCTTTAATCGCAGGCAAATCATTACTAATGCGAAACAGTCGCCCCATCGATGCGGGAACTCCGACAGGTCCTGAGGCGGTTTAATCCAAGATTGGGCCTTGGTTTCTCGCCATCCCGGCCGCACGAGGACAATTCAGCGGTAAGAGCCTTCAAGCGCACAAAAGGCATCTTCGTCGGTAATGTCATCCCCCAAGTATGCGATTGTGCTTTACTGAGAGTTAGAAATGAGCGATCGGTCAATAGAGACTGCGCGGCGTGCGCCGCGCAAACCACAACTATGACGAAGGTCAAGGATCGAGAGCTAGCGAATGAGCGTGATTAATTTCACCGACTCAGGCCCTGCAGAGAGAGAATAGGATCAGATCGAGAGCTGTCGTGCCGACGAGAGCGTAACGATTAGCCCTCCTGCGGACCCGGATACTGTGCAAGCGAGATTTATCAGGCTTTTTCTTCGGACACTGCTTGTTTTCTTGTTCCTTGCCATCGTCGGCGTGTCGGCATGGATTGGCTTCCGAACGTGGCCACGGCAGCTTAGGTTTTCAGCGAAGCCCTGGCCATCGGTACGATTTGAGTCTGACCGGACGATTGTCCCTTTCCCCACAGAGGTTCTCCTTGCTGAAGTGAGCCGGTTTGATGATGAACTCTCGGCCTACCTTTGGTTCGATTATCTACGTGGTCGGCCGGGTGTAGAGGCTTCTCAAGTGTTACTGGTCGTTACCGAGCAAGAGGACGGAACCCCGATCTACCGGATACAGATAGTCTTGCCCAACGATGCTCTTACGGCGATTCCGTATCTTGCAGGTCTGGAGGCGAAAGGCTTCATTCCCCGATTCGACCTCGCGTTTTCCAGCCCGGTTCCTCTTGCCTACAGTCGCAAGCAGACCGACGTCTTCATCGCAGCTTACAAAAGGCCCGTTGCAAACACGCTTGAAAAGCTTAACGCCAAACAGCTATTGTCCCGCATCGCGCGCTTTGTTTCTTTCAAATCGCGGACGGACCCTCGCGTGCGCGGACCGTCTGGATTAAACATTGTCGCCTTGGATCGGCAGGAGGCGACGGACCTTGCTGCCGACATTATTGCAGTCGCCAAGTTCTACAATTTGCCTCTGGATGTATTCCTAGGTATCGGCGCGATGGAAAATAATTACCTCAGCATTCGAGGCGACATCACCCATTCAATTTGGAAGCGCAAAGCGGCGAAGGATGACATCATTCTGAAACGCAGAAGGCATCGGGTTCTGGTAAGCAACTACTCGCTGGGAGTGTGGCAAATTACGCGCGAAACGCTGCGCTATGCTCACTCGCTTTATCTCAAGGACAGGATCAAGCGTGACTACACTGAGCTCCCGGAACGGCTGGTTCCGCCGGACGCTTTGGAACTGGATGTGACAGATGCGCACGTGCTCACCACCTACGCGGGGCTATTGCTTCGCGACCTCCTGGATCAGTTCGGTGGCGATGTCGAAAATGCAGTGGGCGCCTACAATGGAGGACCGCGTAACCCCAATCCTCAATATGCAGCTGGAGTGCAGATGGTTGCAAGTTATGCCCGCAACGTGCTGGAGCGGGTCACGGCTGTAAACGAACTCTCGGCAAAGGCCGACCTTTCAGCCAGTGACCAGCGCTGATCACTTCCGTTCCTGCTGCATTCAAACGGCGGCGGCGGTGTCGCGAGGGCGCAGCGTGGACGCCCCTGGTAGGTTGAGCAAGCTCTTCCATTCGCAGCTTCCAATCCCGGATCTATTCCGCGTTTCTGCCAACAAGAACACCCTTACTGTCCATTGCTCAGTATTCGTCATCAATTACCTGTGGAGCAACACTCCAATACCCGATTAGGCTCAGCTCGAATTGCCATGCCGAATGCACCGGGTCCACCCGTAAAGTTGATTCTGCTGGTACCAGAAGCGCACCATCAGTTCTCTGTGGCTACCGTCTTTGAGGAAGGGGTTTGAGTAATAGGGTCCCATAAGGACCGCTGAAAAAATGGTCAGGAACGATCCGCTATGGATCGATAGGCCCGCTAACCTCCCAGGCGAAAACTCGCAGACATTCGTGAACAGGATGTATCAAACCATGGCGTCGACACTCAACCCGAGATGACAACCTAATCCTTGCCACTTCCTTGGCGATCACCTCGAATGCCGCAGCCAAAGGCGTGAGATCGATTTTCGCCGGATTGTGTTCATAGCCAACGACCACCACTGCCCTTCGTTCCATACACTGCAGCTTCGCAAGCGGCTCAGTCCGACAACTTTGTGAAGCGGGAGTTGAAGCCGATCCTCAACAAGCTCGGGCTCGATGGCGCGTTACATGCTGTCCGGTATGTCCACGCCACGGCGCTCGTCCAGATGAATGCTTCCCTGAAAGTTCGTCAGGAGAGGCCAGGCCACTTCGCGGCGAACACGACGATGGCCTACACGCATCTGGTCAGCGAGGATGACCGGCTGCTGTCCGAGAAACTGGGCGAAATTTTGTGCCCTAATGTGCCCAGGTTGGAAACGGAACGGTTGGACGAGAACGTGGAAGGTCTTTTGATTCAGTAGAGTGGTTGGTTGCGGGGGGTGGATTTGAACCACCGACCTTTGGGTTATGAGCCCAACGAGCTACCAGACTGCTCCACCCCGCGCATTGATCATAACAACCACCCCACTACGCGTCAAACCGCCAGCCTCTGCGTTTGCTCTTATCTGGCTCGCCACGTGATGCAATTCACTACGCTTGCCTTCTCGACCGCGTTCCTGCGGAATGTCTCGCATCACCCTGATCCCGCGCAGCTTGATTTACAACATCCTCGCGACATTTCGCATTGCGCCGACCGTCTTCGTGCCGTTACATTTTAAGAACGAACCCTTCCTTTCATTTTGATCGCAATCGCCGTGAGATGAGAGTTCCTCCCATCCACGCCTCTCTTCGCGCCTCCGGCCACTTGCAACCCAGAGCAGGTATTTCACATCCCAACCGGCCGATGGTTCGCGCCTCAGGAGCTCGGTTTCGGGGATGAGCCTCGCCACCCTCAACGACATTTTCTTTGCGATTGTCGATCGCGGCCGCGAGCGCGTGATGATGCATCGCCAAGCCATCCAGTGGGTGTCGATCTCCTCGCAGGAGCTGTATCGGAATGTCGTGGGAGTCGCCCGCGCACTGGATCGGTGGGGAATTGGCAAGGGTGATCGCGTGGCCATTCTCAGCGAAAATCGCCCGGAATGGACTACCGCGGACTTTGCCTGCCAACTCCTGGGCGTAATTTCTGTTCCCATTTATTCCACCCTTACTACCGAGCAGGCCGCATTCATTCTGAAAGATGCCGAGTGTCGCGCGGTCTTCGTCTCTTCCGAACAACAATTGCGCAAGGTGCAGGCCGCGCAGCCGCAAACTCTTGTCGAAAAAATAGTCGTCATGGATCCCGTTGAAACGGCTCATGCCTTCAGCATGGCTCACCTCATGCACGAAGGGCCCACTGCACGCGATACCGCACTCGACACCCGCGCCCGCGCGATTGTGGCCGACGACCTCGCCACGCTCATCTACACTTCGGGGACTACGGGCGTGTCCAAGGGTGTGATGTTGACGCACGGCAATCTCACGTCCAACATCGAGTACTCGCTGAAAGGTTTCGAATTCATCGGCGAACATGTGAGCGTATCTTTTCTGCCGCTCTCCCACATCACGGCGCGCCATGTGGACTTCGCCATGCTATTCAACGGAGTCACACTGGCTTACTGCCCATTCGTGGATCAGCTTTCGCAAGCGCTCCTCGAAGTCAAGCCCACCATGTTCGTTTCCGTGCCTCGTGTCTACGAGAAAATCCATGCGCAGACCGACTTGAAAGCCAGAGGCTTTCCCAAGAACATGATTCTCCGTTGGACGCTCTGGGTGGGGCGCTTACACGCGGGCGAAATTCTCCGAGGCAAGGTCCCCCACGCCGCCGCATGGAGGTTGGCTGACAAACTGGTCTACTCCAAGGTGCGCGCGGGCATGGGCGGTCGAGGGCAAGTCTTTATTTCAGGCGGAGCTCCGCTCGGTCGTGAACTCGCCGAATGGTTTTCGTGGATTGGAATTCGCATTCATGAAGGCTACGGCCTCACGGAAACCTCGCCCGTCATCGCGGTCAACACGCCGCACGACCACAAACTGGGCACAGTCGGTCGGCCGCTCGGCAACGTGGAAGTGAAGATTGCCGACGACGGCGAAATTCTGGTGCGCGGCCCTTCCGTCTTCAAAGGCTACTGGAAACGGCCGGAAGAGACTGCCAACGCCTTCGTCGATGGCTGGTTCAAGACTGGGGACATCGGCAACCTCGACGCTGAGGGTTTTCTGTCCGTCACCGACCGCAAGAAAGATCTGATTAAGACTTCCGGCGGAAAATTTATTGCCCCGCAGCCCATCGAGAACTCCTTGAAGCACAATGCACTTATCGCCGAGGCCATCATTGTCGGCGACAAGCGCAAGTTCCCTGCCGTCGTGATTTCGCCATACTTCACCTTGCTGGAAGATTGGGCGCGCAATAATCAGGTCGCCTTCCAATCGCGTTCCGAACTTGTCACGCATCCCAAAGTACAGGCACTTTACGACGGCATCGTCGAGGACGTGAACCGCAATCTCGCCCGCTTTGAAAAGCTGAAGAAAGTCATCCTCGTGCCCGACGAATTTACCCCCGCCGACGGCACCCTGACCCACACCATGAAAGTCCGCCGCCGCGCCGTCGAAGAGCGCTACCGCAAGGTGATCGAAGACGTCTATGCCCACGCCGAAGCCGCCCCGCTGGTCGGTCACATTAGCGGGTGATCCGATTTCCTGCCCGCGGCCGCCTGTTTCATTACAATAAAGATATGTCGGATTCCCTGCTCATCGCCGGACGCCCCTTTCAGTCCCGCCTGATCGTAGGCACGGGCAAATACAGGTCGTTTCAAGAAACGGCGCGCGCGCTCGAGGCCAGCGGCGCTGACATGGTGACCGTCGCTGTGCGCCGCGTGAATCTCGACCGCAGCAAGGAATCGCTGCTCGATTACATCGACCCGAAAAAGTATTTCCTGCTCCCGAACACTGCCGGCTGCTCTACGGCCGAGGAAGCCATCCGGGCCGCGCGGCTTGCGCGCGAAGTCGGCCTCTCCGATTGGGTGAAACTCGAGGTTATCGGCGACCAGGCTACGCTCTATCCCGATGTGCAGGCTACGCTTGAGGCAACTCGCGTCCTGGTAAAGGAGGGCTTCACGGTCCTTCCCTACACTTCTGACGATATCGTCTTCGCAAAACGCCTGGTCGAGGCTGGCGCGGCCGCCGTCATGCCGCTCGGCGCTCCCATCGGCAGCGGGATGGGAATTCAGAATCAGGCCAGCATCCGCATTCTGCGGGAACTGATTACCAGCCTTCCAGTCATCGTTGACGCGGGCGTAGGCACAGCGTCGGACGCGGCGGTCGCCATGGAACTGGGGGCGGACGCCGTGCTCATGAACACAGGCATCGCCGGAGCCCAGGATCCGGTGCTGATGGCCGAAGCCATGAAGAACGCGGTCGTAGCCGGCCGCCAGGCGTATCGCGCCGGACGCATGCCGAAAAAACTGTACGCGACCGCCAGTTCTCCGCTGGAAGGAGTGGTTCGCTAGTTCCGTCGCCGGGACCGCAGAGGGGTCAGCCCATGATGACTGAACCTGACTTTCTCTGTGCCTCTGTGTCTCTGTGGTAAAGAAGGCCGTTCACGAAAGCCCAAAGCAAAAAGGCGGCCCAAGGCCGCCTTTCGCATCATTCACACATTTGTCTCAAAGCATCTTCACGCCAGTGACGTGAATGTTGTCGCCCGTGACGTGTCCGCTAACCGCGACGTGATGGCCCTCGTGGCCCTTCAGCGCGTCGGGATTTTCCACGTTCAGGATCTTCTGGTCGCCGTCGGTCACCACTACCATTTTCGCGCCTTCGTCCAGGCACTTCTTGGTGCAGGCAGCGGCTCCCGCGTTGGCTCCCTTTACCCCGCACTTCGAGTCGCTGATCCAGCCATTCACCGTGTCGGCCTTATCGTCGGCCGCGAACGAGAATGATGCAACAGACAGAACCAGGCAAAACAGCAGACAAAGCGAAAATACTTTCTTCATCGAACTGAGTCCTCCTCATTGAATCGTTGGTTTTGACGCTAGTGCTTTAAAGCGAGCTTATACGCGCAGCCAGAGACCGCTCCCCCAGCGGCTCAAACCTGATCTTGGGATCTTGAAGACGGGGCGTGAGAAGAATGCTACCACACCTCCACCCTGAGAATGTCGCAACAAGGCGCTCCGGAGGTTTACTTCCGCGCCGCGTTATTGGCAGGCCTTTGCGGAACGGGCGCCACGTAGACGACCTCGCCGGGACGCGCATAGTGCAACTGTTCGCGCGCTTCCTTCTCAATCGCCTTCGGATCGTTCTGCAATGACCGGATTTGCTGCGTGTAAAGGTCGTTTTCTTTCTGCAACTTATCGATCTCAGCCTGAAGCTTTTGCCGCTCGGCCCGCTTCGACCGGTAGATCACCATGCCATTGGCGCCGAACATAACATGCAAAAACAACCAGGCGGCCAGCAAGGCAACGCCGGCCGTTGCCAGCCGCCGGCGCTCAGCGCGCAGTACGCTCCAGATGGGCCGCGATTTCTCTACCCAGCGCTCCGCCAGCGCCTCCGCCAACGGAACCTTGTCCACCATGGCGCGCAGGCCGTCTTCGGGCTTCAGAAAGGGCCGGACCTGGGGAAACTTATTTACTCGAAAATCCATTGCTTGGCCGCCGTGCTCAGCCTGGCGAGTTCAGCCGCATTCGCAGCTTCGGAATAGACTCGCACGACGGGCTCGGTTCCGGACAAGCGGTAGCAAATCCAGGAACCATCTTGAAACACCAGCTTCAGGCCGTCTTTGCGAACCACCTCTCCGACCTTGCGGCCGAAGAAATCCCGTGGCTCAGACCGTAGCTTTTCAGTGAACTTCTCTTTCACTTCCTGCGTCAAGCGGAAGTTCTCTCTTTGTGGACAAAAGGAACCAACTTTGGCAAATAGCTCCTGCAATTGTGTCCCAAGCGACTTCCCGCGCCTCGCCACCATCTCGCAACACAGCAGCCCGGCCAACACTCCGTCTTTCTCCGGTACATGGTGTCGGATGGATAATCCCGCGCTCTCTTCCCCGCCAATGCAAATCTTGTCTTCCTTGATGAGCTCCCCGATATATTTGAAACCGACCGGGGTCTCGTGCAATTCCACCTTGTGATGCTGGGCCAGCGCGTTGATCAGGTTTGTCGTGGCGACCGACTTCCCCACGCCGTTCTTCCACCCGCGGCTTTCGACCAGGTAGTCGAACAGCAGGGCAATGATGTAATTGGGCTGAAAGAACGTTCCATCTTGATCCACGATGCCGAACCGGTCCGCATCCCCATCGGTCGCGATCCCGATGTGCGCCTTGGTCTCGCGCATCTTCTTGCGGCAGTCCTCGAGCAGGTGATCGTCCGGCTCGGGCGCATGCCCGCCAAACAAGACGTCCCGATAATCGTGCACGCACTCGACTGCCACCCCGCCTTCACGCAAGAGTTCGTCGGAATACCCCCGCGCCGCGCCCCAGAAAGGATCGAATACCACGCGGAGTCCCGCCTTGGAAATCACGTTCAAGTCCACGATCTCGCGCAGGCGGGACAGATACATGCGCCGCGGATCCAGCGCCTGTGACCCAGGTCCCTTTGCGCCTGCGCCATTTTCTCCCGACGCATCGAAGGCCAGGATTTCTGCTTCCACACTCTTGGTTGCTTCCGGCAGCGCCGGCGCACCGTCGGCCGTCGAGAACTTGATGCCGTTATATTCCGGCGGATTGTGCGAGGCTGTGAAGTTGATCGCACCGTCCGCCTTCGCCTGAATCACGGCGTAAGAAATTGCCGGGGTGGGCGCGGCCTCCGCGATTACCAGCGGCGTGACCCCGTACGACGACAAAATTTCCGAAGCCATCGCGCAGAGCGTCTCGCCCAGAAAGCGCGGGTCCCGCCCCACAATCACCTTCGCGCCTTTCGGCTTCTGCGACACCACGTAGCGCGCAATCCCATGAACCGCGCGCCGTACGTTGGCAAACGTGAACTCCTCCGCCATCACCGCCCGCCAGCCCGAAGTCCCGAACTTGATCTGGGTTGTCATGATTCAAATCCTGTAATGCTGAGTTGCTGTCCTCATTCCCATGCCTAGCCGCGAGGGTGCCCCGTCCAAGCTCCGCTTGGGCGGGGACTTTCTCTGGTGAGGCTCTCCCCCACCCGCACGCTTTCCGCCGCGACCGCAACTTGCATATTATGAACCTGCACCTGTATCCGCTGTGATGACTTGACCACCAGCACGTGATGCTGCCTTCGCCGGAATGCCCCGAGATTCTATATGACCAACGAACGTCTCGTCCTTACCACCACCGCGTCGCTCGAAGAAGCCAAGAAGATCGCCCACGTTTTGGTGGAAAGCCGCCTGGCAGCCTGCGTGAACATTGTGCCGAAGATCGAATCCGTCTACCGCTGGGAGGGCAAGGTCGAAGAAGCGCAGGAGTACCTGCTGCTGATCAAAACGACGGCGGAAGCTTTCCCGGCCGTCCGCGACAAAATTAAGCAACTCCACTCCTACGACGTCCCCGAATGTATCGCGTTGTGCGTGGAGGACGGCAGTGAAGCGTACTTGAAGTGGATCGACGATTCCGTGAGCTGAGGCAGTTTCTGTTACTGGGGTCGCGTGGCAGCGCTCAGCGAGTCAGTCCCGGCTATTCCAGTTTGAAATCGATCATTCCCACCAACTGAGAAGGGCCGCGGGCTCAACGAGTGTAATCGCGATGTTACGCCAATCAATGATTCGCAGGAGGGACGACCGGGCTGTAAATCTCCCCACAGGGATTCCATTTCTCTTCGAAATCGCAGTGTGATCGTGGAACGCAGGTACCACCACCCCAGTCTCGATGGCGATCATCGAGCACGGGAATAGCATGTGGTAGTAGCTCACATAATCCGTCGCAGCCCCGAAAGGACAGGAAGCACATGCGATTGATCTGCCGAGCCAGCAATTCCCTCTCGGTGCTCGCAGGCGTTGCGTAGATTGCGAATCCCTCACCGCTCGGCCTGCTTGTGATGTGATACCAAGTCATGTAGGTTCGCTGGTCATAAGGGTCACGGATGCGTTTGTCATAAGGCGGCGGCACAGTGGGAGCAATCCGCCATTCTGCTCCAAGCGCCTCGTAACGTCCGACCACATATAAGTCAGCCCAGAGACCGCGAACGCGCCCGCTTTCAGAAGACGAAGAAATATCCAAACGCCAGTAGCGCAACCCAGCTCTATTACAGAATGTCCAGATTGAACTCCCCGGTCTTTCCGGCAGCTTCCAGATGACACGCCATAGTGCCGCAAATCGGTATGCTCCAGAGGTCACTGTACAGAGCGTTTCCGACGAGGTTTTCTTGACCGGGAGTCCCTTGACTGCGCTGTCGAAATTCGTTTCGGGATCACCTAGCCGAAGTGCTTCGATTCGATCAAGAAGGTGTGAGGCTTGACGCCGTGAATACGCCTGCATTCCCAGAAGCACGAGATAGAGCCCTGCTACGCCGATGAGAACAATGACAATGGAACATTTGAGAATCTTGAGGGTTCTTTTCATTCGTGACGTAGGTTTACAACTATTTAGTCCCCGGTAACAGCGAAAATGTTCCTAGAGTCTTCATCGCTGTTGATAAAAGGCGTAATTCAAACCCAGAATCCGCATCACTTCGTCGCCTCTGCCCACTCCCGCTCTCCCAACTGCAGCATCGCCGACCGATCCTCCGCCAGAATCCAGCGCGCTGCAACTAACTCGTCGAGAGCTTTCGCGAAGCGCGCCATGTAATCTTCGTGACCCGCATACCGCTCTGCAATCGACTTCCGCGGATCGCCGGACCTCTTCCTCTCCTCGACCGTGCGCGCAAACGGTATGAATGAACCGACGAATGCACATCGCTGGTCGGGCGCGCCAATCGACGGATCGCGCAAACCCCACCCCGTATAAGTTGCAAGCGGGACGGCCAGTTCCGGCAAGCGCACACCATCGCGTTCATTGCCATCTACGTTGACCTGCGGCACCAGCACCGGGAATGCTGCGTCTACTTTCGGCGGTTGCGTCTCGAGGATGCCCTGCTCAAACTTAGGCCCGTAGTCCAGACGGTAGGCGGCGTTCGCTTCGCGCGGCCGAGTAACCCCGGGTATCTCGGGAAACGCTAACTCGCCCAATGGAACCAGCGTCCCATCCGCAATCTTCGGATAGCTGCTCGCTGGCGGCGCCGCACCACTACGGACCCACGCGTCCATATTCGCGATCATCGACCGCCAGAAGTACTTGACCGGTAATGGCGACTGCAGAAGTTGGCCCATCGTGTCGGCTTCACCCTTCGCAGGAGGAAACGGCCCCGAATAATGCTGCAGCCCCGTGAGGTGATAAATGCGGACATTCTCCGACACGTCCGCGTCGCGCTTGCCATCGGCGCTCACATGAATCAGCGCCGCCACGCGTCCCCAATATTCATAGGAAGTATTTGAGAAGAAAATCTTCGGGACCACTTCGTCTTTCCCGGCACGATCCAGGAGCCCGGCCCTCTCTCCGCTCACCGGGTCGGTTTCCGGCTCATCTGTAAACGGAAAGATATCGGTCGGAAAGAAGACCGACGAGGTCGGCTGCGCGTCGCGCGAGGGCTGCGCAAAGCGGTAGTTGAAGCTTCCCCGGCCCGCGCCCGCCACATGCGCCAGCACGCCATCCAGCGCCATCCGGCCGTCCTCGTCGGCATTGAATCCCTGGTACAGAAAATCGCGCAGGAAGCGTCCGTTCTGCGAAATACCCTCGCCGTACACGCGGGCCGCGGGAGTGAGCGCATCGCGCGCGTGCTTGGCATACGATGCAAAATCACGAATCGCCGCAAACCCACATCCCGCCACCACCGGATCGGACACGGCATACACGTACTCGTAAATCCTCCCGGGCCGAAATCCGCCCTTGAGATGTATGTGTCTGCTGCTGGGAACAAGTTTGCCGTCCACCGTGCGCGCGAAATCCCATCGATTGCGCGGAACCGTAGTGCGCTGCCCTTCCCGGGTATCCCGGACCGTCAGCGTATTGCGGGAATCATGCGGCGCCGATACCGGATACTCGCGTCCACCAACCCGACCGACGAAGTAGTGTCCCAACGGAACGTCATCCATCCTCTTCGGCAGCATGAAATCGCCGCGCAGCAAACCGGTGATGGCCTTCGCGTTCTCCTTCGCGACCGGCGCGTATAACTTCAGTGCATCGGCATCGGCCGCATCCCACTGCCAGCCCAGGCTGACGACCGTGAATCCATTCCGCAGAAACCATGCATCTCCGGCATCCTTCGACAGATCTTCGTCCCCGCCGTCGACCAGCGAAAGGATGCGCGAGTGCCCGCGATTCGGAACCTCGAGCAGCATCGAACCATTTCCCTTCCGAACATCTTTGGGACGCACCGCCACGAAGTCGGTGGAGAATTCGACTTCCCCGTTCTTCAGGTTTTCCGCATTCGCGAGATCCACAATGCGCTGATTGTGCTGATTTGCTACGGGAATGGAGAAGTACACGCGCCCAGCCACGCGCTCGTAGGCTCCGGCCTCGCTAAAAGTCTTACCGCCGAGCACATCGCGGCGTGAAGTAATTTTGACGCGTGTCACGCGAGCGAGACAGAGCGGGGGAAGAAACGTAGCAACTGCGAGAAGAGCAACAATGAAGCGCCGCGCAGACATGCACGGGAGGATAGCACGCAAACAAGCCTGCACTGGTCAGAGCTTTTAAGGCCTGGAGTTCAGATCGCCCCCAGCGCCTGATCGAGGTCGTCAATAATATCCTCGACGTCCTCGATCCCAACCGAAATCCGGACCAGCCCATCTGTAATTCCGATCGCCTTCCGCCCCTTCTCCCCGACCGCGGCGTGCGTCATGGTGGCCGGATGCGAAATCAGCGTCTCGACTCCGCCCAGCGATTCGCCCAGCGAGCAAACCCGCACCTTGCGGAGCATTTTGTTCGCGTTCGACAACGAGCCGGTCTCGAACGAAATCATTGCCCCGAATCCCGACATCTGCCGCTTCGCCAAATCGTGCTGCGGATGATCCGCAAGTCCGGGATAAAACACCCTTTTCACCTTCTTGTGTCCGTCAAGAAACGCCGCCACCGCCCGCCCGCTTTCATCGTGAATGCGCATGCGTGCGGCCAAAGTCTTCACTCCACGCAAAATTAGCCAACATTCAAAGGGCGACAGGATAGCGCCCGCCGCCTTCTGGAGAAACGCCAGCTTTTCCGCCTGTTCCGGCCGGGTGCAAACCACCGCTCCGCCCAACCCATCGCTGTGTCCATTCAAAAACTTCGTAGTCGAGTGCACCACCATGTCCGCGCCCAGGGCAATCGGCTGCTGGAAATACGGAGACATGAAGGTATTGTCGACCACCAGGTCCACTTTCTTCTTCCTGCAAATCGCGCTCACCGCCCGGATATCGGTCAAAGCCATCAGCGGATTGGTCGGCGTTTCGATGAACACCATCCGCGTATTTTTCTTGATCGCCCGCTCGACGTTCTGGGGCACCGACGTATCCGCATAACTGAACTCCAGGGCAAAATCCGCCCAAACCTGGTTGAACAGCCGGGGCGTGCCGCCATAAAGATTGTGGCCACACACCACGTGATCGCCGGCCTTCAGCGTCGTAACAATCGCATTGATAGCCGCCATGCCGCTGGCAAAGACTTTGGCCGCAGTCCCTCCCTCAAGCGCCGCAAGATTCTGTTCCAGCCGGTCCCGCGTCGGATTCGACACGCGCGCATACTCGTACCCCTTGTGCTTGCCAATCTCCTCTTGCACGTAGGTCGAAGTCGCATAAATTGGGGGCGCCACCGCTCCCGTCGAGGCATCCGGCTCCTGCCCAACATGAATGGCGCGTGTTGCAAAGCCTGGCGTTTTATTCGTCTTCATATATAGATGATGCCCCAATTGTTAATCCCGCGAGTTGTTATCCTGAGCGCAGCGAAGGATCGGGCGTTTTCTGGGAATGACAAAATCTTAAAACGCAGAGAGCGCAGAGAAAAGCCACAGAGGTCGAAGAGAACGTCATTCGAGACTGCGGACAAAAACCACAGAAGTAGAAATCCCTCTGCGATCTCTGACTGCGAACATAAACACAGAAGTAAGACTCTCTCAGCGCCCTCTGCGGCAGTTCTCTGCGCCCCCTGCGTTTTAAGGTTTTTTGGCCGACGACCGGCGACTGCTGTTCTAGACCCCACCCTCAAAAATCTTCTTCGACAAGTACCGTTCCGCCGAGTCGGGCACAATCGTCACCACGCGCTTCCCCGCTCCCAGCCTCCGAGCCAGGGTCAAAGCCGCATAGACCGCGGCCCCGCCGCTCGACCCGGCCAGCACTCCTTCCTTCGCGGCCAATTCCTTCACCATGCCGAACGCTTGTTCGTCGGTGACCATCATGATCTCGTCGCACACCGACCGATCGAAATTCTTCGGAACAAAACTCGCCCCGATCCCTTCCACTTTATGCGGCCCCGGCTCGCCGCCGCCATACACCGACCCTTCGGTCTCGACCAGCACGGTCACAGCCTTCGGCAGCCGTTCCTTCACAAAGCGCGCCACGCCGGTAAAGGTGCCCGCAGTCCCCGAGCCGAGGGTCAGCCCGTCAATCTGTCCATCCATCTGCTCAAAGATTTCGCGTGCCGTAGTTTCGTAGTGATAATCAGGATTGGCGGGATTTTCGAACTGCCCGGCCATGAAGGATCCAGGCGTGGAGGCGACCAATTCATTCGCGCGGGCAATCGCGCCCGCCATGCCCTCGGCCTCCGGGGTGCGAGTCACCGCGGCGCCGAGGGCCCGCATGATGATCACTTTCTCCTCCGAAAACTTCTCCGGCACAAACAGCGCTACCTTGTATCCGCGCTTCACTCCAATCAAAGCCAGGCCGATCCCCGTGTTGCCAGCCGTAGCCTCTACAATGGTCCCTCCCGGGCGCAGTCTCCCTTCCTTTTCCGCCCGCTGAATGATGCCGATCGCGGCACGGTCCTTCACGCTGCCGCCCGGATTCAAATACTCGAGTTTGGCAAACACGTCGGCCGCCCCGGCGGGAACCAGCCGCGTGAGTTGCAGCATGGGAGTTTCGCCGACCAGTTGGGTAATGTCGTCGGCCACACGCAGGCGTGAAATCGTGGTTGCGTTTCGCACAGTACAGACTAAGGAAACCGGGATACCAGCGTCAATGTCACTTCAGTGCGCCGGCTTTTTCTGAACATCGGCGTCCGCCGCCGCGCGATCCTGCCCCGCGTAATACCCGCTCTTGGTTCGCACGGTCAGCTTTCCGTAACCCTTGGCCTTGGCCTCCACGCGAATCGTGCGATAGCCGCCCGTGCTCTTCGGATTCGTTGGCTTGTACCCCAGCGTGTACTGGTTGCGGATGTCGTGCGCCACGTTGCGGGTGATGGAATCGACTTCGTCCAAGCCCTTCGGGAAAAAGGCCATCCCGCCGGTCTTTTCCGCAATGAATTGCAGGGCCTTGCGCGCGCGCCGCGCCTTCTCTTCTCCCAACAGTCCGATGGCGTACACCGTCGGGCCATTTTCTTCCTGCAGTCGCCGGATCGCCTGCTCCAAGGTTTCCTGGCTCTCGTTATCTTCTCCGTCGGTGACCACCAGCAGCACGCGCTTCTCAAGCTTGGCGTTCTTCTTCAAGTGTCCGGCCGACGCCACCACCGCGTCGTACAATGCCGTCCCCCCGCGCGTATCCACTTTCTCCAGCGCTTCTTTCATTTTCCCGATGTCGGCGGTGAAGTCCTGGTCGAGGTAATACTCGTCGTTGAAATTGACGATGAACACTTCATCCTGCGGATTGCTCGCCTTGACCAGGTTGATGGCCGCCTTGTTCACCTTGTCGCGCTTCTCCCGCATGGAGCCCGAATTGTCGATCACGATGCCCAGCGCCACCGGAATATCTTCATGCCGGAACGAAACGATGTTCTGCGGCTTGCCGTCTTCCAGCACGGTGAAGTCCGGCTTGTTCAGGGTCGTCACCATGCGCTGCTTGTCGTCCACTACCGTCGCGTGCAGCACCACTTCTTCCACGGAAGTGTGAAACCGGAATCCGCCTTCTTCCTCCTGCACCGTGGGCGTGGACTGTCCTTGGGATGCAGCCGGAGGCGGCGTTTCCGGTTTTTGCGGATCCTGTTTCGGTGAATCTGGTTTTGCCGGATCGGGTTTGGCTGGATCCTGTCGCGCAGGCGGTGCAGACGAAGGGTGGGCAATTCCTGAAGGGAAAGCATCGCCCGCAGGTGCGGCATTCTGGGGTGCTGCGTTCGCGGCGAGGAAAATCAAGAACAGAGCGGCCAGAAAAGTCCGGCTACTCCGCAGGTGCATAGTATCCCGTCTTCGCATAAACCCGGAGAGGTGGCAACCCCTTTGGCGGAAGTAGTTTCACTTTTATCTTACGCCATTTGCCATCCTTTATCGGATTGGTTGGACGGTATCCCAGCACGTATTGGTTGCGTAGCTCGATGCCAATCTTGGTCGCCACGTCGGCCAAGTCATTCGGATTATCGATCGTAAACGCGCGCCCACCGGTCAGTTCCGTGACATCGCTCAGCAGCGCCGGACCCAGCTTTTCTTCTTCGGTCGGAAAGTAGTGGTCGTAAATGCCGACGGCGTAGATCAATACATCGGCTTCCTTCACCATCGACTTAATCTCGCCCTCGGTGTAGCGGCTGTGGTTGTCGCCACCGTCGGAGATGATGAGCATCGCCTTCTTCGCATACTTGGCGTGCTTCATCTTATTGACGCCCAGGTAAATCGCGTCTAGCAGCGCCGTACGCCCCTTGGGCACCGTGTACACCAGTTTGCCCTGGATGTCTTCGATCGAACTGGTGAAATCGCTGACTTCTTCCGGCTTGTCGGCGAAGGTGATCATGAAGAACTCATCCTGCGGATTCGCCGTCTTGAAAAATTCCACCACCGCTTCGCGGGCGCGCTCGATCTTCGAGCTCATGCTGCCGCTCATGTCAAAAATCACGCCCAGCGACACGGGCGCATCTTCACTCGAGAACGACTTGATCTCCTGCTGGCTCTTGCCTTCAAAAACCGTGAAGTTATCTTTATCCAGACCCGTCACCAGGCGGTTCATCGGATCGGTGATCGTGACCGGAACCAGGACCAGTTCTGCCGAAGCCTTCAGCGGTCGGGTGTGTGGACTGAAATTCGCTTCCAGTTCCTTGATGTTGGCAGTGTCGCTCGCTGGTTTCGGCTCGATGCGCGGCTTGATGTGAACATCATCATCGGTGTTTTGTGCTTGTGCCAGCGGAACTTGCAGGCCGAACAGCATCGTCAACAAGGCAACCAGACAAAGGTAGACAGGGAAATGCTTTGAGCACAGCATCGTTCTGATCCCGGTTTTAGAATGGACCGAGTGGCGATTCCGAACTTTGGTCTTGGAGAAAGACCAGCATCCACGATGGGGGGGCATACCCCAACCTCAGTGAATCGGATCGTATCACAGTTTTATTGGGCCAGACTCGGAGAAATCCGGTATTTTGTCATCATTTTGTAAGGAATACCGGTCTCGGGAAACGCCCGGCCAGCGCCCGTTCGTACGGCACTGCGCGCGGTCCGCCGGACTGTTAAAATAGCTGCCTTCCATGGCTTCCATCCACCCTTTTCGCGCCCTGCGATACGATCCCGAGCGAGTAACCGCGGCCGATGTGGTTACCCAGCCCTACGATAAGATCACACCCCAATCCCAGGAGCGCTACTACGCGGCCAGCCCATATAACCTGGTTCGCCTGATCCTTGGCAAACGCGAACCCGGCGACAACGATCAGAACAACGTCTACACCCGCGCTTCCGCTTTCTTCCGCGAGTGGCGGCGGCAGGGCATCTTTCTGCAAGACGCGCAGCCCTCGATCTATGTCTACTCCCAGTCGTTTATGGTGCCCGGCACCAAGTCGGAAGTGGAACGCCGGGGCTTCATCGCCCTCGGCCGGATCGAAGACTACGCCGCCGGTATCGTCTTCCGCCACGAGCAGACTTTGGCCAAGCCGAAGGCCGACCGACTCCAACTCCTGCAGACAACCCGTTCCCACTTCGGCCAGATCTTTATGCTCTACAACGACGGCAGCGAAGTCGACACCCTCCTCGCCCAGGACTCCGCGCCCACCACCGAGGTCACCGACGAGTACGGCGTGCGCCATCGCATGTGGCGGGTCTCTGATCCGAGTCTCGTCGAGCTGGTGCGCGGCAAGATGCGCGACAAGAAGCTGATCATCGCCGACGGCCATCATCGTTACGAGACCGCGCTGAATTACCGCAACGAACGCCGCGCCGCCGAACCCCAGCCTGTCGGAGCTCCGCGTGAGCGCGGCAGCAGCGTCACCATGCTCCGCACGCTCGAGACCGAAGCCCCGCCCTACGACCTGGTCATGATGACGTTCGTAAACATGAACAGTCCCGGCCTCGTGATTCTGCCCACACATCGCGTAGTCAGCGGCCTCTCGTCGTTCTCTCCGACAGAGTTCGCCTCCGCCGCGCGAGCGTACTTCAACGTCGAAGAAGTTGATCCCTCCGTCGACGCCCCCCGTGCGGCTGCCATCCTTCGCGAAGCCGGACACGTCGGCACCGCCATCCTCGCCGCCACCTCTTCCCAGGTTTGCCTGCTGCACACTCCCAAAGCCCCCGCTTCCATGTTCCCGAACCTCTCCATTCGCCAGCAGGGGCTCGACGTCGTTCAGCTGCACAAGGTTCTGCTGGAGGGCGTGCTGAAGCTGTCGGAGGAATCGATTCGCGAACAACAGAACCTGTCTTACGTGCGCGATGCTGCAGAGGCCCTTTCCGCGGTCCGCACCGACGGAGCCAACATCGCCTTCCTCATGAATCCCTGCCGCATCAGCCAGGTCCGCGACATCGCCTTCGCCGGAGAAGTGCTTCCGCAAAAATCCACTGACTTCTACCCCAAGCTCCTAAGCGGCTTGACCATCTACGCGCTGGACTAACAACTAGCAAGTCGCTTCGACAATGCTGGAAAAAGAATGAGCCCTGAAGCGTTCGCCCCCGCGGCAAGCCTTGGACGACAACTCCGCCTCGCCGCGTTACCTGGAAACCGTGGTTGGCAAGCGTTACCGCTGTTTGAACGGTGTTGGCGCGCTCCTTTTCCCCGCACGTTGTAAAATATAGGTTTATTCGTTACACGAACTTCCCAACCTATGTCTTCCGAAGACAAAACGCTGGCCCGCGACGAACGCTACGACGCCCAAAGCGTCGAGCAGAAGTGGTTCGATCGCTGGCAGCAGGACCCCGCCCTCTACGCCGCCGAGTCCACTTCCAACAAGCCCAAGTACTACGTGCTCGAGATGCTTCCCTATCCTTCGGGCGCGCTGCATATGGGTCACGTGCGCAACTACGCCATCGGCGACGCCCTCGCGCGCTACATGTGGATGAACGGCTACAACGTCCTTCACCCGATGGGATGGGATTCCTTCGGCTTGCCCGCCGAGAATGCCGCCATCAAGAACAACACGCCGCCCCGCGAGTGGACGCTGGGCAACATCGCCAACATGAAGGCGCAGATGAAGCGCCTCGGCTTCGGCTACGACTGGTCGCGCGAAGTCACCACCTGCCTGCCCGACTACTACCGGTGGAACCAGTGGTTCTTCCTGAAGATGTACGAGCGCGGCCTGGTCTACCGCAAGAAGAGCTTGGTGAACTGGTGTCCGAAGTGCGCGACCGTGCTCGCCAACGAGCAGGTGGTCGGCGGCAACTGCTGGCGCCACGAAGACACGCCCGTCGAGCAGCGCGAACTCGAACAGTGGTTCATGCGTATCACGCAGTACGCCGACGAACTGCTCCGCGACCTGGAAAAACTCGACCACTGGCCCGAAAAAGTCCGCACCATGCAGCGCAACTGGATCGGCCGCAGTCAGGGTGCGTTGGTCGACTTCGAACTCGGCGGCAGCGTGGGCCCCGCCGGCTCAAAGATCACAGTCTTCACCACGCGCATCGACACCATTTACGGTGCGACTTCGGTGCAACTCGCCCCGCAGCATCCCATCGTCGCCGACATGATCGCCAAAAATCCCGACTTGCGCCCGAAAATTGACCAGTTGATCGGCGAGCAGCGCAAAGCCAAAGAAGTGGGCGACATCGGCGCCATCGAAAAGCACGGCGTCTTCACCGGCCGCTACGCGAAGAATCCCTTCAATCAGGAACCACTGCCCATCTGGGTCGCTAATTACATCCTGATGGATTACGGCACGGGTGCCATCATGAGCGTCCCCGCGCACGACGACCGCGACTACGACTTCGCCAAGAAATACAAGTTGCCCATCCGGGTCGTGGTCCTTCCCACCTCCACCGGCGACGGCGATGAAACCGTCATGGATCCGCCGCTCCCATTCGTGACCGAAGACGGCCTGGTGGTGAACTCCGGCCAGTTTAGCGGACTGAGCAGCCAGCAAGCCTTGATGGCAATGGCCGAATTCGCCGAGAAGAATGGCTTCGGCAAAGCAACCGTGACTTTCCGTCTGAAAGACTGGGGAATTTCTCGTCAGCGCTACTGGGGCACACCCATCCCCATGCTCTATTGCGAGAGGGATGGCATCGTTCCGGTCGCGGAAAAAGATTTGCCCGTCATCCTGCCCGACAACCTGGACGTCTCTCTAACCGGTGGCTCGCCGCTCGCCCAGGTTCCCGAGTTCGTCAATGCCACCTGTCCCAAGTGCGGCGGCCCGGCGCGCCGCGAAACCGACACGATGGACACGTTCGTCGACTCGTCGTGGTACTTCTACCGCTATACCGACGCGAAAAACGAGCGCGCAGCCTTCGACAACGCGATCGCCGCCTACTGGTTCGGAGATCGCGGTATCGACCAGTACATCGGCGGAGTCGAGCACGCCATTCTCCACCTCATCTACTCGCGTTTCTGGACCAAGGTCATGCGCGATATGGGCATGGTGAAAAACGACGAGCCGGTGGAGCGCCTCTTCACGCAAGGCATGGTGATCAAGGACGGCGCCAAGATGTCCAAGAATCTGGGCAACGTCGTTTCGCCCGACGACATGGTCGCGCGTTTCGGCGCTGACGCCGCCCGCCTCTACAGCCTGTTCGCCGCCCCGCCCGATCGCGACCTCGACTGGCAGGACTCCGGCATCGAAGGCATTCGCCGCTTCATTGGCCGCGTCTATACGTTCTTCCGTCAGGAACCGGTGCTCGCCGGAACCTTTACGCCGGGTTACGCGCCCACTGATTTATCGCCCGACGCACGCGGCGTCTTGCGAAAACTTCACCAGACCATCCGCCGCATCACGGAAGACTTCAAAGGACGCTGGCACTTCAACACGTCCGTCGCCGCGCTGATGGAATTGCTGAACGAACTCAATGCTGCACAGGCCTTGTTCCGCCCCGATACCCCAGGATCGGCGCCCAAAGCTTTCCGCGCCGACGTGCAACGTACGTTTGTTCTCCTGCTCGCGCCGTTCGCACCCTACCTCGCGCACGAGCTGTGGGAGTCGCTCGGCGAAAAAGAAAACCTTCTGAAGGCGCGTTGGCCGAAGCATGACGCGGCTCTAGCCAAAGAAGAGGAAGTCGAGATTCCAGTGCAAGTGAATGGCAAGCTGCGCGGCCGCGTTCTCGTGCCCGCCGACTCCGACGAGGCGTTCGTCAAAGAGCGTGCCCTCGCCGACGAAAAACTAAAAACCGCCATCGCCGGCAAACAGATCGCCAAGGTCATCTTCGTGCCCGGCAAACTGCTCAACCTGGTCGTGCGCTGATTGGCGAGAAACCCTTAACCACAGAGAATACTGAGGGTCACAGAGCAATCTCTGTGAGCTCGCTGTTCTCTGTGGTAAAGCCTTTGAATTTCGACAAAGAAAAAAGGCGGGCACGCAGCCCGCCTCATCATTCAATAGCAGCTAACCCTACTTCTGAGCCGTCACCGTCGAATCAAACACCAGCCCCTTGTGCAGGCCGCCGAAGTCAACGCCCACTAGCGTCTTCGCTCCGTTCGCGGTTCCCACCGATACGGAACTCTGGCCAGACGGCTTGTCTTCCAGCTTTGCGGGACTGGTTGCAACAACTTCTTTGCCCTTCAGAATCTTCACCTGTACCTCAGATCCTGTACCCTCCCAGGTCGCCTTGTAGTCTCCCGGTTTTAGCTGCGTGGAACCCAGCTGTACGTTATCGCTCAGGGTGAACTTGCCTTCATTCTGGTCCTTGGCGAACGCGCCCAGTGTCAGCGTGGCGACAAATGCGAGCAGCGCAAAGTTCTTCATCGACTTCATTCTCTTCTCCTTAGAAAATTCTGATAGAAGGGCGACAGCGGACACACCGCGCCGCGCGTGAACGATTAGTGACTTTTGCCGTTCAGAGCTCTGTTTAGCAAATTAGATGAGCGCGAAACGAATCGGTCGCGGAAAAAAAGCAGCAATCAATGTGAATGGCGCGTAAATTTCTTGTTAAGGCCGCGTGTCTTCTCGGCACCACGCACCTAGGTTATCCTCAATCGGTGATGACTGGCTGGTCTCCCACACTCGAAGGCTTCCGCGCCATGTTTCGCCGGCCGTCTTTGTCTCTCGCTGAGATCATCTGGCGCTGGAGCTTTGGCGCGGCCGCGTGCGTGCTTTGCGGCATGACGCTGATTGTCTACCTCGACACGCTGCCGGTGTCGAATAGCGACCTGAGCATGCTACGCACCGGCTACCCATTCCTGATGTTGCGGGCCATGGGCGACATTTTTCATGGGAGTGCTTTGCGCGCACTGCTGGCCGGGCTCATTCTTTTTGCGGCGCTCGCATTTCTCTGGATCGTGATTGCATCGGTCGGCCGCACCGCCACGTTGCGCCCGTTGCTGGCCTACATTCGCGACCGCGCTCATGCCGCTGGCGAGACCGCCATTCCGATCCGACACCTCGAGTCCAACCAGGCTGTTGCTAGAAGCCATCTGCGCTCGCTCGCCGGACTGCATTTCCTGCGCGTAGGGCTGGGAGTCGCCGCCTGTGCCGCAAGCCTCGGCGCGATGATTCTCGCCGGCATGGCGTCCCCGAAGTCAGACCCGCGCCCCGGCCTCGTCTTTTTTCTGGCCAGCACAATGCTGTTACTGATCTGGGCCCTATGGTCCTCGCTGAGCTGGTTCCTGGCGGCCGCCCCAATCTTCGTGATCCGTGAAGGCAAGGGCACATTTGGCGCCCTGCTTGAAACCGCTACTTTATTTCGCAGCCGCCCCGGCCCCGTCATCTCGGTGGGCAGCTGGTTCGGAGTCACGCACCTGATTCTCCTGATCACCGCCAGCTCCGTCGTGATGTTCCCGCTCGCCTTCACCAGCTTCATACCGCCGCTGATCGTTTTCAGCGCTGTCCTGTTCCTAACGCTGGCCTACTTCGCGATAGTCGACGCCCTCTACATCGGACGGCTGGCTGGTTACGTAGCAATCCTGGAAGCTCCGCCTGCTCCTCCTCCGCCGCCGATAATGTCGCTGAGCACCGGTCCGCAATTGGCCGTTCCGCCCGACTCGGCCATGGTCGACCAGAATGAAACCATCTTGAGTGACACGGCAACCCCGATTAGCGCCCCAAGACCAGGCTCCGGCTCCCCAAATCGATCCGACCAAACAATCTGAGATCTGAAATCTCCAATCTGAAATTTGCTGGGAAGAAGCGATTGCAGATTTTGGATTGCAGATTTCAGATTGAAGACCGCGATTCGCGACGCGCGGGTATATTTCCCTGTGACCCGTCACCCGTTCCCTGTGATCCGCTTCTCCCTTTACACTGTTCCCTGCTTCTGAGAAACTCATCCGTGGAAACTCAATCAATCGTTGTCCTCGACTTCGGCGCGCAATATTCGCAACTCATCGCGCGCCGCATCCGCGAACTCAACGTCTTCTCCGCCGTCCTTCCCTGCAACGCGTCGCTCGAGGAAATCCGCAGCTATTCGCCGGTCGGCATCATCCTGTCGGGCGGACCGTCGTCTGTCTATGACAAGGACGCGCCCGTCACCGATCCCGGCATCTTCGATCTGAAACTGCCCGTGCTTGGCATCTGTTACGGACTCCAGTACATGGTGTTCAATCTCGGCGGCAAAGTGCGTCCCGCCGACAAGCGCGAGTACGGGCACGCCGAAGTTGCCATTGAAGCCGGCAACTCCGCGCTGTTTCAGGGCCTCCCGAAAAATCTGTCCGTCTGGATGTCGCACGGCGACGAAGCCGAGCAACTTCCCGCCGGATTCAAGCTGACCGCGAAATCTCCCAATGCCGTCGCCGCGATCGAGAACGCCGAGCGCCGCATGTGGGCCGTGCAGTTCCATCCCGAAGTCCACCACACCCCGCTCGGCAAAGACATCCTGCGCAATTTCGCCCTGAACATCTGCGGCGCCCAGTCCACCTGGACTGCCCAGCACTTTATCGATGCCACCGTGGACCAAGTGCGCAAGCAAGTCGGCAAAGGCCGTGCCATCTGTGCTCTATCAGGCGGGGTCGATTCCTCCGTAGCTGCTGTGCTGGTCGATCGCGCCATGCGAGACAAGTCCGGCGACACTCGGCTGACCTGCGTCTTCGTCAACAACGGCGTGCTGCGCAAGAACGAATTCGAAAAAGTGCAGCAGACCCTGCGCGACAAGCTGGGCCTGCACCTGGTCGCAGTCGACGCGAGCAAGAAATTCCTCACCCGCCTCGCCGGCATCACCGATCCCGAGGCCAAGCGCAAGGTCATCGGCAACGAATTCATCACGGTGTTCGAGCAGGAAGCGCTGCGCATCGAAAAAGAAGAAGGCAAAGTCGAGTGGCTGGTACAGGGCACGCTCTACCCCGACGTGATCGAGTCACGCTCGGTGCGCGGACCCTCGCAGGTCATCAAGAGCCACCACAACGTGGGCGGCCTGCCCGAAAAAATGTCGTTGAAGCTGATTGAGCCCCTGAAAGAACTCTTCAAGGACGAGGTCCGCCGCATCGGCCGCGACCTCGGCATGCCGGAAGAGATTCTGCAGCGCCAGCCCTTCCCCGGACCTGGCCTGGCCGTGCGCATTCTCGGCGAAGTCACCGAAGAGCGCCTGCGAATCCTGAAAGACTGCGATGAAGTCGTCGTCGACGAGATCAAGAAAGCCGGCCTCTACCAGAGAATCTGGCAGTCGTTCGCGGTCCTGCTGCCGGTAATGTCGGTCGGCGTGATGGGCGACCAGCGCACCTACGCCAATACGTGCGCCATCCGCGCTGTCCACTCCGAAGACGGCATGACCGCCGACTGGGTTCAACTGCCCTACGAAGTCCTGAAAACAATTTCCAGCCGGATCGTGAACGAAGTCAAAGGCGTGAACCGCGTAGTCTACGACATCACATCAAAGCCGCCAGGAACGATTGAGTGGGAGTAGAAACTCATCCAGCCGCCCAAGGCGGCGGCATTCATTAGCCCAGCGCGTAAGCGCTGGGTATGCCGCATAAACCATGGTAAGCCCCGGCAGGGGCGACATCATCGTCTCTCAAACGCGGCAAATGCGCACGCCACAAGGGGCACGGATGAAATCCGGAACCGCTACTTCTCGTCCCTATGCACCGTCTCCATCGAGAACGCCGGCAAACACACCGCGATATATTCCGCGCCACCCTCCTCGGGAGTTGAATACCGCACCCACTCTCCCGCGTGCGCAATCACTGCTTGCCCAGCCCGCACGTCGAGCGTTCCCGCCTTGTGAGCCACGCGCAGCATCCCTTTCAGCACGATGGTGAACTCGTCGAACTCCGGACTCTGTCCCGGTTCCACCCAGCCCTGCGGACTGCGCATGTGAGCCACGCTGGCCGCGGACGTATTCGAGTTGACCCGTCCAACGTATTCATCGATAAGCTTCGGCTTGTTCCCCGCGGCCTGAATCCGCGTGGGCTGAGCAATCAGAGTCGGCATTCTCTTCGCGCCCCGGCAATCGATTTTCGCAACAGCAACACGCTACACGAGAACCTCAAAGACTCCCCGATTTTAAGACGGGCCCTGTGATCCTCTGTGTGCTCTGTGGTGAAAGTTCTTCTTGTCAAGCCTGCGAACGGCGCGGCCCGCTACTTTGCAGGCTCCGCCACCCACCGCGAAATCGCCGTGACCCACTTTCGCGGCGCAAAGCGCACCGACTCGGCCACCAGCCAATTCCTGAATCCAGAAATCGCCAGCGTCTTGCCCGCCAGCAGCGCCGCGTACCCGTCAGCCGCCACCGTCTTCGCGTCCATCGGCGACATTTGCTTGAACAGCCGCGAATTTTCGGTTTGGGCGCGCTTCTGAAATTCCGTCAGCGTCGCACCCGGACAGAAGCACGTGACCTGGACTCCACTATTTCTCAACTCGTCCGCCAGCGCTTCCGAAAAAGAAAGCACATAGGCCTTGGTCGCGTAGTACACCGCCATTAGAGGTCCCGGCTGAAAGGCCGCCGTCGAGGCCACGTTCATGATTTTGCCCGATCGCCGCTCCAGCATGGGACGCACGTAAAGCCGCGTCAGCAGCGTCAAGGCCATCACGTTGAGCTGAATCTGTCCGTAGGACTCCTCGAGCGGAATGCCCGCGAACTCTCCGGACAAACCGTAGCCCGCGTTGTTAACCAGAATGTCCACATGAATCCCGGCGCGCTGCGTTTCTTCGAATAGCGTTTGCGAAGCCTGCGGCAACCCGAGATCGAGCGGAATGGTCTTTACCTGGACATCGTGCCGCTGGCGCAGTTGCTCGGCCAGTTCCGTCAGCTTCGGCCCACTGCGCGCCACCAGCACCAGGTTGTAGTGATCCCGGGCGAACAGATGCGCAAATTCGAAGCCGAGCCCGGCTGAGGCTCCGGTAATCAGGACGGTCTGATGGTTGGGCATGCGCCGACATTCTAAATCTTTTCAGCGCCCGTTTTGCGTGGACTTGAGCGATCTGGATTCGTGCTAAGTTGATGAAGAGCGATGAACCGGCCGGCGCGTTACGTAACCTTTCTTGTGCTTGTGCATCTAGTGATCACGGTGGCGCACGGTGCCGCGCATCGCGAACTGCAGATCGGACTAGGCTGGCCAGAAAATCTTTTCGTTGGTCTGGTGGTTGTGATAGCGCCCGTTCTGGCGATGGGGCTGGCGTGGGGTTCCCGGCAGCGTTTCGGGCTTAAACTGTTCGCCGCATCGATGTTCGCCTCGCTGCTGTTCGGCCTCTACCATCATTTCCTGGTTAAGAGTGCCGATCACGTACATTCGCAGCCTCCCGCCACGTGGGGGAAGGCATTCGTCGTCACAGCTTACGGATTGCTCATCACCGAAGGGCTTGGGGCTTGGATGGGCATGCATTTTCTGCGGAGCAACAACCGCGAATAACAAATCGACGGGCCATCATCGTCCTTGCGAAGGAAGGGAACATTGTCATGGGTGTCGAACTCTCCAACGACATCAGATCTCTGCTCGACCGGCCAAATTTTGCTCACCTGGCAACCCTCATGAGCGATGGTTCGCCGCAAAGCGTGCCGGTGTGGATCGGGCGCGAAGACGACCGAGTGCTGATTTGTACCGGCGAAGGTTCGCTCAAGGCGAGAAACACGTTGCGCGATCCACGCGTCGCGCTGTCGGTCGTCGACTTCCACAACCCGTATGAAGAAGTCCAACTGCGCGGGCGGGTCGTGGAGCGCCGCCCCGATCGCGACTTCCACTACATGGATGTCATCTCGAAGAAGTACACGGGCAAGCCGTTTCCGTTCCGCGATCCCGAAGGCCGCGTCGCGCTGGTGATCGAATTCGACAAGGCGAAGTACTCGAAGCTGCCGTTTGAGCACACGCCGGCGACTTAGAATCCGGGTACAAGACCCCATCTGTATGGATTCTTACGGCCTCTACTGCGGAGATTCGATACTTTTCGCGGTCAAAACGTCCGCCGCACAGAGTAGTGTTTTTTCATTATTGCCGCCTCCCTGCCCATCCCTTAACGTTCCGGGCACCTGTCGTTGACCTTAGCTTTTTGGGGTGGCTATGGCTTCTACTCTCGCCAGCACTTCTCTCGCTGCTACCGCATCGGAACACAGATCGCTTCGCGTGCCGATCATGATCACCACGTTGCTCGCCCTCGGCATCGCTTCTTATTTCTGGATCGATTCCCGTTATCCAGCGCTGCTGAAGAAATTGCACAGCGGAACCGCTATCAAGACGAGCGGCGTTTTGAGCTTCGACGCGAAGATGCCGGTCACGGCGAGTATGCCACTGGCCATGCGCATCGAGCACACCACGGTCAACTGGATGTGGACGAACCGCGTCGGGATGACGTTCAGCCTGTTCTTCGGCGCGGCCGTGCTGACTCTGCTGCCTCTGCTGCCGCGACGGAGATTTGCCAGCCCAGCGGCCAACACGGCGCTCGGCGTGATCACAGGGGTGCCGCTCGGCGTGTGCGCGAATTGCGTGGCGCCGATTGGCCAAAGCCTGTACGAAGGCGGCGCCAGTTCCGCAACTGTGCTCGCCACCATGATCTCGTCGCCCATGCTGAACGTGGTGGTGCTGACCATGGTGTTCGCGCTGTTTCCGCCGGGCGTAGCGCTGCTGCGCGTGGCGGTGCCCATCGTGCTCATCGCCCTGGTGCCGTGGCTGGTCGGGCAAACGAAGTCCGTCGAGGTTGCGTTTCCGGTTCCTGCGGGAGGATGGTTGGTACCAGCGACTGGAACTGTGAAGCAGTACGTGAAGAATTTTCTACGCCTGGCAGCTACCACGATCCCCTTCATGATCCTGGCCGCGCTGCTCGGCGCCATCGTGGCCGAAATGGTTCCCGCGCAGGTCATTCCATCGCACGTTAGTCTTGTGGGGATCGTGCTCATTGCTCTCGCCGGAGCCTTCCTTCCCGTGCCGATGGCATTCGATGTGGCAGCCGCCTTCATCCTGATGTCGCGCGGCGTCCCCATGCCCTATGTCGTCACGCTGCTGTGCACGCTCGGCGCTTTCAGCATCTATCCTATGTTCATTGTGGGGCGAACGATGTCCTGGAAGACGGCCGCGCGAGTTTATGGAGCGGTGGTGGCGCTAGGGATAGTGGCGGGTGCGCTGAGTATGGCGTTGTAAGGAGTGCTTTGGTTTTTGGAGTTGCTGCGTAAATCCCCATCCTGGCGCACAATTACACGTCCGGATGGGGAATCCTTCTGAATCGATGCACAGTGTCTTTCTACGCGCCCACCAATGCGGGCTCGGCCGCGTAGATGGAGTGCCATGAAGTCGCGGCTTTCAGCTTGCCGTTGACGTTCTCGATGTTCTTCACGCCTTCGGTCTCCAGCCACTTGCGGAATGCGTCCGCGCCTTGCTTGGCGTAGACCGGGATGCCTTCTTTCCAGGTGGCGCGGCCGCAGAGCACTCCATTGAATTTCACGCCCGACTCGCCGGCGAGTTCAAGCGTCTCGCTGAATTCGGCGTTGCTGACTCCGGCCGACAGATAAATGAACGGCTTGGTCGCGACACTGGCGGCCTGGTGGAACAGGTCGATGGCCTCTTTCTTCGTGTAGGCTTTTTGTCCAGCGAATGACTTCGTGCCTTCGACGAACTTCATGTTCACTGGCACTTCGACTTTCAGCACGTCGACGCCGTAGCGGTCTTTGCTGAACTCCTTCATGCTGCCGGTAACAATCTCGGGCTTCTTCTTCGCGTACTCGAGGCCCTTCTCGTCGGCGCCCTCTTCGTAGCCCACGAACTCGAGGAAGAACGGAATGTCATTCGCGCGGCACTCATCGCCGATGCGCTCGACCCAGGCATGCTTCTGGTCGTTCACCTTCTTCGGATCGAAGGGCGTGTAGTAGAGCAGGATCTTCACGCAGTCGGCGCCTGCTTCTTTCAGGCGGCGTGCGGACCATAGATCGAGCAGGTCGGGCAGGCGGCCCGGGCCGGTCTTGTCGTAGCCGGTCTTTTCATAAGCGAGCAGCAGGCCGGCATTCTTGGCGCGGCGCTTGGAGGCGGGCAGTCCCCACTCGGGATCGAGCAGGATGGCGCTGGCGTGCGGGGTCAGAACTTCGGTGACCAGCGACTTGAATTCTTCCATCATGGCGTCGGAAACGTCACTGCCCTTTTCCTTCGCGAGAGACTTCTGCAGGGAGCCGCGCTGATCCATGGCGGCGGCGGCGATGACGCCGCGGTCATTGGAAACCTTCTTGAGTCCGGCAAGTTTTCCGGGGGTGAGCTTCATTGTTCTTTCCTCCAAAAATGAGTGCGGGATTGAGACGGAAACACTCCGCCCGCGGAGCTAGATTGGGCGAAGTTTCATTGTAATACGGGCCGGTGGGAGGGCGTGTGACGGATGAACATTGGGCGGGGAAACGGCGCAGCGGCTAAAGCCGCATTCGTATTGGAGTCGGTGCGGCGTGCCTGAAGGAACGCCCTGATACAAAGCGAGATCCTGGCGCGTCTTGTACCGAGAATACATCGCTGGCACCCAGGGCGCGCCTTCAGGCGCGCCGTTCGTGGCGTTCCCTGTGCGCCTTCAGGCGCTGGACATTGCGGGCTTCAACCACGCCGGGCGCGGATCGATGTCGGACGGATTGCAGGCCGACGAATACGGATATGCTTCCGCGTTGTCCACTAATCGTGCACGCACTGGATTGCAGTGGATGTAGCCGGTCTGATTCTCAAATGTTTGCTCCTCCAAGACGCGGATTTCGGAGAAGCCTTTTTGCCAGACGGGCGCTTTCAGGCCGAGTTCCCTCCCTGCTCGAAAGGCGAAGCCGCCTTTTACGAGTTGGATAGCGCGTTCGATGGTCATGTCTGAACCAACCGTGATCAGTAGGTGGAAGTGATCGGGCATGACGACGAAAGCGTGAACGCGAAATCTTCCGGTGGCGCGATAGTCGCGAAGAGTTTTGATGAATAGCGTAGCAGAGCGTTCCGATTGCAGAAGGCATCTCCGTCCCCAGGTTGAAGACGTGACGAAGAACGTGCGCTCCCCGGCGACAATATTGTCTGGGGCGGAGTGACGGTGCGGGTACGACATTCCTGTTTGTAGATTGTGGGGTAAGAACAGTTCAGTGATGGCGATCACGAAGCGCGTGTTCGGAGCAGAAGACAGTGGCTAAAGCCGGCCTATTTTTCGGTTTACGGCGCGCCTAAAGGCGCGCCCTGATACGAAGCTCTTGGATTCTCGGCGGATTGAGGCTCTTCCGCTTCCTTCATTGCCGCAGTGTCAGCGTGCTCATCACCGCCTGTTGCTTCGCGATCAAGGCGTCCACGCCTTTACGGGCGAGCGCCAGCATCTGGGCGAATTGCTGCTCGTCGAAGACGCGGTGCTCGGCCGTGGCCTGGACTTCGACCATCTTCTTTGCCTGCCGTCATGACGAAGTTCATGTCGACGTCGGCGCGGGAGTCTTCTTCGTAGTTGAGGTCGAGGAGCGGCTCGCCGTCGACGATGCCGACGCTGATGGCGGCTACGAAGTCGCGCAGCGGGACTGCGGTCAGCGTTCCGGCTTCGACCAGCTTTTCGAGCGCGAGTCCGAGCGCGACGAATGCGCCTGTGATCGAGGCGGTGCGCGTACCGCCGTCGGCCTGGATCACGTCGCAGTCGATCCAGACGGTCCGCTCGCCGAGTTTTTCGAGGTCCGTCACGGCGCGGAGCGAGCGTCCGATCAGGCGCTGGATTTCGTGCGTGCGCCCACTCGCCCGGCCTTTGCTGACTTCGCGCGGCGTGCGCGTGAGGGTGGCGCGAGGCAGCATGCCGTACTCGCTCGAGACCCATCCCTTGCCGCTGTTGCGCAGGAACGCGGGCACGGCTTCTTCGACCGAGGCCGTGCAGATGACGCGCGTGTTGCCGACTTCGATCAGCGCGGAACCTTCCGCGGTGTGGATGAAGTCGGGGAGGATGGTGACAGGACGCAGTTGGTCGGGGGTGCGGTTGTCGGAGCGAAAGACCATTTGGGGGGATTGTAAATCAGGATTTGGGTCGCGGGGCTCAGGTGTTCGGCTTAGAGGCTTGGAGCGACTCTGGACGGGAGATCAGTATTGATACATCACATCTGAATCGTAGTTTAGCCTTTGCAGACTTGAGATTTCAGATTTGCGGATTTTTTTGTCGAGTTTGCGAAACCGATTCAGGGGTGGCTTCCGGCAGCAGGCCGACTCTCGTGGTGGCTATGAGTGTTAGCGCTCGTGAAGATGCCTGCAAACACAGGGTCTCTCGACTGCATTCGGCTGGCGCCTCACTTCGCTCGAGATGACACGATTAAAAGCAGAGTTCATTGCATCTGCGCTACCAGTTGGCTGACGGCAGTGGTGTCGTACGTGGCAGAGAGGTCTGCATGGCCGGCTAGCGTTTCGCGTTCTTTGCCTTCCACAAGAATCTTCACTCGCAAAATGTCGGGGATGTTGGCCGCTAGCGTCTGAATCAACGATGCCATCGTTAATTCCTCTTCGAGCACGCCAGAGCGGTGGCCGTTGGCGAGGGCGGCGTTCAGGTCGATCACGACTAGACCGGGATCTACGAGATAAACGGCGCGCACTTCCGAACCCGGGCCCAGCGGATGCGGCGAATCTTTGGAGAGGTAGATATCCAGCAGAGCGCGCAAGAGTTCTTCGGCACGTTGCTGTCGGGCGGAGGGCAGCGGGATGTTCGCTCCTTGCGCGCGCAGAACTCCACTCGTGTCATTGGCTACGTACAACGTGACTCGCTCGGTGGGCCCAGCGGCGGGCGGCGCGACCGGACGCGCGTCAGCGGCCGGTCCGGTTTGCTGGGCGCGACCGCGAATGCGCCCCACGTAGAAGCCCATTCCCAACACCGCGAGCAGCAGGATTACCACGGCAATCTGCAGGTGGCGCGGGATCATGGCGTGCCTCCGAGTTGATTGCGCATGGCGGCGATGGCAGTCGCGATCGCGCCCGTGACGTTCTGCTGGTAGGCGGGCAGGGTGAGGTCGACGACATCGTTGGCAGGGGGCGCCACTTCGACCGCAATAGCGGCGCTGGTCACGTTGTTTAAAGGACGCAAGGGAGCCTGCAATATGCGAACCGGAATCTGCCGTCGCTGAAATTCCGCGGCGACGTTTTGAGCGGCCGCTTTGCTGATGGGAACGAAGCGGGTCTGCGCCATCTCCCAGGCAACAAACGGACCGTTATTCTCGCCGGCGGCGGGGAGCAGCGAGGTGTAAAGGCGAACCCCTTTGCCGTCGGAGGCGGCGTGTAACGAAACATAGATTGTGGGATTGGCGGTGTTGGTCCGGGCGGCGCGATCGTCGAGGGCCATGTTCGCATCGGAGTCGCGCAGAACCAGGGTCGGGATACCGCGCGATTCGAACTCCTGGCGCAGGCGGCGTGCCAGCGCGAGCGTGACATCCTTTTCGGCGAACGCATCGCTGAGGGCCGCTCCCCGATCGTCACCCCCATGGCTGGGATCGATGACCGCGTAAAAATGGAGTGCGGTTGGCGGTGCCTGCGCGGGTGTGTTTCCTGCCGCTGGTATAGCGGCTGGTTGTCCCGGAGTTGGGGGCGGCTGGGGCGGCGCTGCGACCGGCTGCGGAACCGGCGCAACGGTGATGGTGCGCCTGTCATTGCTGAAGCTGGCCATCAGCGGTACCGTGCCGTTCACCGTGACTTCGGCGACGCCGTTGTTTTCCGCATAGGTCGCGGATGGGATCGCCTTGTCACCGAAAGTCAGCGTAGGAGTGCCGGGGGCAACCAGCGGCTCGCGCGTGAAGCTCATGCGCAGGCGGCCGGGCTCAGTAGCAATCGTGGGATTCACCGGGGCTGTGAAATTCATCACCAGCCGCGGCGGCGTAGTGTGGCTGAGCTGCGCGGTGAGGTGCGTGGCCACATTGCCGACAAAGAGCCGGCGTGACACGGGATTGAAGCTCACAGAGGTGTTTAAGATGCGCGGCAGAAGCGTGCCCAGCGAAACCAGCGGAACAAGGCCGCGGTTGTTTTCGAGGAGAAAGTTTCCCGGGAAGTCTATGTCCTTGCCGCGGATCCTGGCGCGATTCTTGCCCACGGTAAATTCGGAGTCGGCATCGTTGTAGCGCAGTTTCCAGCGAGTGCCGTCGGCGCGCGACGTTACCGTACCCAGCGGCTCGATGGCTTCGAGCAGGCCGACATACTCGCGTCCATCGCGATCACTCACCGCCAGCGAAAAGCTTGTGCTGGGGGCGTAGATCATGATGTGCTTCTCGTCGGCGGAGTGCAGCGGCAGGATGGCCGCGACCAGGACGAGCGCACACAGGCGGCCGACCGGGCGCAGGCTGGCCATCCGGGGACTGCGGGCTTTGTTACGGCGAAAAAATCCCAATGCTGGCGACTCCGCGCTGAAAGAAATTCTGCATCAGAGTAACAGAGGAAATTCGGAGATGGAGAGTGCGCGCCTGAACTCCCTTACCCGAGAGCTATCCCTTCGCCGGATTACCCACGCCGCGTGCCGTGCGGCATTTTGATAGACTTTCGAACTTGAGGTGGGGTCATGCTGGTTGTCATGCAGGCGCATGCTACCGAAGAGCAGGTGCGCGCCGTTTGTCAGAGGATTGAATCGCTCGGCTATCGCGCGCACTCCATGCCGGGAGCCACGCGCACCGCAATTGGCATCACCGGAAACCAGGGAGAAGTCGAGCAGGGCACGCTTGACGACATGCCGGGAGTACAGGAAGTCATCCGCGTCAGCAAACCTTACAAGCTCGTAAGCCGCGACGTCAAAGAGGAAAACACTGTCATCCGCTTTCCGGGCACGCCAGCTACGCTGGGCGGGAAAAACCTTGCGATCATCGCGGGACCGTGCGCCATCGAGAGCCGCGAGCAGGCGTTCGCTGTAGCCGAAGCGGTGGCCCGGGCGGGAGCGCAGTTCTTTCGCGGCGGAGCCTACAAGCCGCGGACCTCTCCTTATTCCTTTCAAGGCATGGGCGAGGCGGGACTGCAGATCATGGCCGAGATCCGCGACCGCTTCGGGATGAAGATTATTACCGAAGCCATCGACAACGAGTCGCTCGACCTGGTCGAAGCCTATGCGGACGTGATCCAGATCGGCGCCCGCAACATGCAGAACTTCTCCTTGCTGAAGCGCGCCGGGCGGGCGAAAAAGCCCGTGATGCTGAAGCGCGGCATGTCGGCCACGCTGGAAGAATTCTTCATGGCCGCCGAGTACATCATGAGCGAAGGCAACTACAACGTCGTGCTGTGCGAGCGCGGCGTGCGCACGTTTGCCGATCACACCCGCAATACGCTCGACCTGAGCATCGTCCCCGCCGTGCAACGGCTGAGTCACCTGCCAATCGTGGTCGATCCCAGTCATGGAACGGGGAAACGAAACAAAGTCACGCCCCTGTCGCGAGCCTCGGTGGCGGTTGGCGCCGACGGGTTGATCGTCGAAGTCCACAACGAGCCCGACAAGGCGCTATCGGACGGGATGCAGTCGCTGTATCCGGAGCAATTTGAGGAATTGATGGCCCAGGTGCGCCAGATCGCGGCGGTGGTGGGGCGGGAGATTGTGGGGATTGGGGCCCGAGAAGTTGTGCGGGCGGAGCCTACGCCCGCGAGGTGACGCTGTTTCCCGTCGACGTGGCCTTCCGCCTTTATTGATCTCCACTCTACCCGTAGCGTAATCTTCTTCCTCCGGGGCCAAGCCATTCTTTGAGAAAGATCCTCTTCATCGCAGTTCTGCTTCCCGTGGTGGCAGGCGTGGGTTGGTGGTATTTCTCCGAAAGCCCGCTCCCCGACTACGGTCCCACGTATCGCGAGTATGCATACGTCACCAATGGCAAGAGCAACACGGTCACGGTGATCGATCTGCGCACGTTCCAGCCGGCGAAGACGATTACGGTGGGCAGCGAGCCGACTGGGGTGGCTGCCAATCCGAAGAAGAATGAGATCTACGTCGTCAACACCGGGTCGAACAACATCAGCGTGATCGATGCTGAAAAGAACCAGGTCGTCGCGGCGATCGGGGTGCACGGACATCCGTTTTTTATCGACGTGTCGGCCGACGGCAAGCGCGGGTACGTGGCGAACTCGGGATCGGCGAATGTGTCGGTGATCGATCTCGAGAAGCGCATCGTAGTCGCCAGCATTCGGGTGGGTGCGGCGCCGGGGCTGGCACGAGTTTCGCCTTCAGGCGCTGTCGTGGTGGTGAGCAATCGCGGCGATGACACCGTATCGCTTCTGGATGCTCAGAATCTGTCGGTCATTGCTACCCTGCCGGTCTGCAAGCAGCCGGAGGATATTGCGATTCTGCCCGACTCGACGAAGGCCTTCGTGGCCTGCAGCGGGTCGGCGCAGGTGGCGTCCATCGATTTGAAGCGGAGCAAGGTGCTGGCGCTGCTGGACGTGGGGCCGACCCCGTCCGATCTCGCGCTGAAGCCTGACGGCGGCGAGTTGATGGTGACCGACTTCGATGCCGACAGCATCTCGATCATTGAGACTTCCACCGACGAAGTGGCCAGCAGCTACCTGATCGGAACCAAACCGGTACGCGGGATGGTATCAGCGGATAATTCGCGCATGTACGTCAGCAATTTCGGATCGAACAGCGTGGCCGTGTACGACATCGATATCGGAAAGCTCGTGGCCACCATGCCGGTGGGAAGCGGACCCGACGGGCTGGCCCTGTCGCAGAGCCAGAACTATCTGCTGGTGCTCAATTCACAGTCGGGAGATGTGACGGTCATCCAGAAACGTAAGCCGCGAAAGCTGGAGCCTAGCGAGTACTCGCTTCTCACCATGATTCCGGTGGGAATGCAGCCGAGGAATATTGTCGTCAAAGCGTTTCGGGTTGGGGGGATGGCGCGGAAGTAAATCCAAAGCTTTTCCCGGCAAAGACTCTTTACAAGGGCCTGATAACCGGGTAATCTGACTTTTCGAGAACACAACGCCCGTGCGCAGCTTGCGCGCGGGCGATTTTTTTTGCTCAAAAGGAGCTGCGGCATGGCGCATCTGACCTATGCAGATGAATGCGAGATTCGGGAAGTCGTCGAGAAATTCGAGCGTTGTGAACTGACTCTGGAGGAATTCACGCACGCACGCCACCTGACGGTGGCTTGCTGGTATCTGTGCACCTTGCCCCGCCACCAAGCGTTGCGGCGCATGCGATCCGCGTTGCAGGGGTTTATCGCCCATCATCAAAAGCAGGGGTATCACGAAACCATCACTCGGTTCTGGATGGAATTGCTGGGCAACTACTTGTGCCAGCCTTCGGGGGAATCCACCATCACCAGCAAAGTAAATGGCACGGTCGAGCGCTTCGCCAGCAAAGATGTTTTGTATTCCTACTACACCCGTGATCGCGTGATGTCGGATGCAGCCAGGTCGGAATGGATCGAGCCCGATCTACGGACATTGCGGAGAACGGCATAGCGGTGACGGGGGAGTTCTTTCGCCATCTCGAAGTCCCAATCGATACCGCGGAAGACGCTTAGCCGAAGATCGGGTTTCGTGCTGAAACCCAGTATTCACTTCAACGTCACCGAAATGGCGGGCAATCAATTTTAGGGTGCGCCGGTGATACACACCTGTTCACTTGCCCAGCAATTCCAGCACAGCGGTGGTTTCCACCAGGATCCCGGTCTTCAAACTGGGCTCTTCGTCGGGCGCGAAGAGCGAAGAATGGGGGCCAGGGAGGGTCTCGCCGCTCTTCTTTGCGGCTTCAAATCTGGCCGGATTTACGGCGCCCAAATTCAGCATCAGCGAAGGCACACCTTTGTGGGCATACTCGGCGAAGTCGTCGCTGGCCATGTTGGGACGTCCGAGGATCACATTGCCCTTGCCGAGCACAGACTCCAACGCGCCAATGACGCGAGTTGTAACGGCCGGATCGTTGTACACTGCCCGGACTCCCTCGGTGCGCGTGACAGTAGGCTTTTTCCCGGCGCCCGCGGCGGCTGCTTCCCCATCGACGACCCGTTCGATAGCGGTCAGCAACTGTTGGCGCACTGCGTCGGTATAGGAGCGGACGGTAAGTTGAAGCTTCACGTCGTCGGGGATGATGTTGTTTTTCGTGCCGCCATGAATCGTGCCGACCGTGATGACCCCGGGATCCTGCGGATCTTTTTCGCGGGAAATGATGGTCTGCCAGCTGAGGATGGTGCGGGCCGCGATGACAATAGGATCGATTGTGACTTCGGGTGCCGAACCATGTCCACCTTTGCCGAAGATCGTAACGTCCAGCGAGTCCGCATTCGACATGGCGAATCCGCTGACGTAGTAGACAGCTCCGGCAGGCGCGAATGACGTGTCGTGGATGGCGAACGCGAAGTCGGGCTTGGGAAAGCGCGTAAACAGGCCGTCCTTGAGCATGGCGGTGGCGCCCTGGATCCGCTCTTCGGCGGGCTGGCCGACGTAGATGAACGTTCCGTGCCAGCGGTCTTTGTTCTGCGCGAGCAGCGCGGCCGTGCCCATGCCTGCCGACATGTGCAGATCGTGGCCGCAGGCGTGCATCACCGGGACTTCGATGCCCTGGTCGTTATGCGTAGTGGCATGGCTCGCATAGGGCAATCCGGTTTTCTCCAGCACCGGCAACGCGTCAAGTTCGGCGCGGATCATCACGGTCGGGCCGGCGCCGTTTTTCAATACGCCGACGACACCCGTGTTGCCCACACCGGTGGTGACTTCAAAGCCAAGCTTGCGGAGCTGGTCAGTGATTTTCGCTGCGGTCTTTTCTTCGTGAAGCGAGAGCTCGGGATTGCGGTGCAGGTCTTCGTAGAGCGCGCGCATCTGCGGGTAGATGGCGTCAATCTGCCCGGCCGAAGGAGAGCGCCAGGGCTCGGCGGCCAAGGCACTGGCCGAGAAGCAGAGGAGGGTAGCGAGAACGAGTCTGGAGTTTTTGGACATTGCGTCGGCATTAGAACATGTCGGTACGGGACGAGGAAATGCCCACGCAGGGACAGCCGCCCTCGGCTGTCCAGCCGAGCGCCACCTCGGCACTGGTCTGCAGAGCCTAGGGTATCAAGTTTCCGATATCGAGGCTTCAGGCCTTTAGTCGCTGGCTGCGCTGGTGGCGCACAGGGTATTGAAGGTGCTAGTCAGATCCGCGGCAATGGCGGCCGCCTCCCGCGTCTCGATCTGATGACGCTGCAGCATGTAGACGAGCTTGCCGTCGCGCAGGATTGCGATCGAGGGCGAGGACGGGCGGGTATCCCGTGAAGTACGAGCGGGCGCGGTCGGTGGCTTCCCTATCCTGACCGGCGAACACGCTGTAAACGTGGTCAGGGCGCGTGCCATGCTGCATCGCCATGCGCACCGCGGGACGCATGCGGCCGGCGGCGCAGCCGCAGACCGAATTCACGATGATCATGGTGGTTCCGGGCGCGCTGACGGCTCGGTCCACTTCGGCGCCGGTGCGTAATTCCTGGACGCCGGCCTTAGTAAGTTCTTCGCGCATCGGGATCAGCATGAGTTCGGGATACATGGTTGGACTCCTTGGAAGGGCGTTGCCTTGATCCTAGCACGCGGGGGGTAGAGGAGCAGTTCTCAGTTCTCAGGTTCTAGCTCGCGGCGGGCGCTCAAAGCTCGCAGCTCGCCGCTCCAACGATCCGTCTCATTTATATTTGCCTATCCATGGAGATCCGGGAAAATTTGCCGCTGGCGCCGTACACAACCCTCGACGTCGGTGGGCCGGCGCGTTTTTTGGTGGAAGCGCTCAATAATGCCGAGGTGCGCGAGGCTCTTGACTTCGCCAGGTCCCGAAACCTTCCTCTTTTCGTTCTGGGCGGCGGGAGCAATCTTTTGGTTTCGGATGCGGGCTGGCCCGGCCTGGTCTTGAAGATTGCGATCCCGGGGATCAATCACCGGCACGGGCGCGGGACGGCCTACTTCGACGTGGGGGCGGGAGAGGTTTGGGATGACTTTGTCGCCATGACCGTGCAACACAATTGCGCGGGGATCGAGTGCCTGAGCGGCATTCCCGGCAGCGTTGGAGGAACGCCGGTGCAGAACGTCGGCGCCTACGGCCAGGAAGTTGCCAACACCATCTTTGGGTTGGCGGCAATCGATCTTGAAACCGGCAAGGGCGAGGAATTCGAGAAGTCAGACTGCGGATTCGCGTATCGCAGCAGCATTTTCAACACGACTCACAAAGGGCGCTACCTGATCACGAACGTGACCTACGCCCTGGTGCACGACGGGGAGCCGCAGATTCGCTACGCAGATCTGCAGAAATACTTCGCGGCCAGCACGGGTATCCGAAAGGACGGCACACCGACGCTGGCTGAAGTTCGAGCAGCAGTGCGCCAGATTCGAGCCAGCAAGGCCATGTTAATCACGCCTGGAGATGAGGACTCCAGAAGCGCGGGATCGTTCTTCAAGAACCCGATGCTGTCGACGGCGGAGTTCGATGCGCTGAAGGAAAGAGCGGCGGGACGCGGCTTGGAAATTCCCAGCTATCCAGCGCTCGAGGCGCAGCGAAAAATTTCAGCGGCGTGGCTGGTGGAGCATTCGGGATTCCTCAAGGGATACACGAAAGGACGCGTGGGAATCTCCAGCAAGCACGCACTCGCCATTGTGAATCGCGGCGGAGCCTCGGCGGCGGAGGTTGTCGCGTTGAAGGACGAGATTCAGCGGCGGGTCGAAGGGGAATGGGGTGTGCGGCTGGAGATCGAGCCGGTGATGGTAGGGTTCTGAACAGCAGTTGTCGGTCGTCGGCTGTCAGTCGTCGGCCAAGAAAAACCCCCGCATCTCGAAACGCGCGAGACGCGGGGCACCCTATTTCAGGGTTCAGTTGGGATTTGGCTGAGGCCGTCCCGGTCCCGGCTGTGGGTGGAAACCACAGACGCTCCGGAGATGGCTCAGGGTCCGGTTTTGACGGCCCCCGCCAATCTACTCATCGGCCAGACGGGCCGCTTGCTTGAATATGTTGAGCAACATTGACTTGCTCAGCTTTCCGGTCTGCGTGTTCTGATTCGAAGGATGGTAGGAAGCCAGCAGGATCTTGCCGTCGGGCAGCTTGTATTTCGCGCTATGGGCAAATACATAGGCTGCTTTGCTTTGCAGCAGGCCGCGGCGGCGCATGAAATTCAGGTAGGCATCAAAACCGATCTTGCCCAGCGCCACCACCACTTTCAACCTCTTCAGGCCTTCGACCTCGCGATCGAGAAACGGCGCGCAGTTGGCGAGTTCCAAGGGCAAGGGTTTATTGTCAGGAGGTGCGCAGCGGGCAGCGGCCGTGATATAGAGATCGGACAACTCAAGGCCATCGCCGCAGGCGGTTGCGGTCGGCTGATTGGCAAAGCCCGTTTCGTACAGCACCGGATACATGAAGTTGCCGGAAGCGTCTCCGGTGAAGGGGCGGCCGGTGCGATTCGAGCCATGCGCGCCGGGAGCGAGCCCCAGGATCAGCACGCGGGCCTTGGGGTCGCCGAATCCTGGAACCGGTTTGCCCCAATATTCGCAGTCCCGATAGGCGCGACGCTTTTCGCGCGCGATCATCTCGCGGTAGGTCACCAGCCGCGGGCACTTTGTGCAGCTGATCACCTCGCGGTTCAGCTGGACAAGCCAATTAGGGGAGACACTTTTCGCAGTTCCCACACCTTCATTTTATGGGAGCGCTGCGCCCAGCGTAGAACGCCGCGGATGTTAAACTTGCTTTAGCACACTCTGTGTTGACACGCAGGCAATTCGTATACCGGTCAGTCGTAGGACTGGCGGCGCTCTCGGGCACCGCACTCGCCGTCGAAGGCTTTTTCCGGGAACCCCAACATCCGGTCGCCGAATACATCGAGGTTCGCCTGGCGCGACTGCCGGAAGCCTTTGACGGCTTTCGCATTGCGCAGATCAGCGACATCCATTTCGGCCCGTACATGGACCAGCCCGAACTGGAGCGGTCGGTGCGCATTGCGCAGGGATTTCAGCCGGACTTGCTGGCGCTCACCGGCGACTTCGTCTCTCATCCTATTTTTGGGCACAACGGGATCGAAGGCGCGCGCAACGCCGAGCCTTGTGCCGACCTGCTCGCACGGTGGCAGGGAGTTCGGAAGATCGCGATCCTGGGGAACCACGATCACTGGAACGGCGCGGACCGCGTGGCGGGAGCCTTAACTGAGCGCGGAATTCCGGTTTTGCGAAATGCTGCGCAGGCCATTGAGCGCGAAAAACAGATCTTGTGGATAGCTGGCATCGATGATGCCCTCGAGGGTCATGCCGACGTGGCGCAAGCCATCGCAAAAATTCCGCGAACGGAGGCGACCATTCTGTTGGCGCACGAGCCCGACCTCGCCGATCACGTCGCCCATTTTCCGGTGGACCTTCAACTGTCCGGGCACTCCCACGGCGGGCAGGTGCAGATTCCGGGCATAGGGCCGATCATCCTGCCGGCTCTGGCGCACAAGTACCACACCGGCCTGAACCGGGTCGGGCGGTTGCAGGTGTTTACCAGCCATGGGGTGGGCGTGATCGATCCGCCGGTCCGCCTGTTTTGTCCGCCTAAGGTCAGCCTGATTACTCTGCGGAAGGAAATGTGACCGGCGCTGCCAGCAGCTCTTCGGTGTTTGACGGTCGTCTCTCCCAGTCTTTACACTCAAGAATTGGGTTAAACCCGCTTTCCAGCCGGCTGGCTCGATCGGCCGGTGCTCCGGAAGAGCGTGGATTGAAAGGCTTATCGTGAGCGCCACAGAGACCAAAGAAAGCACCAAGCGGGAAATCTCGGTAGAGGTTCCCGCCGCCGAAGTTCAGCGCGAGACCGACGCTCTCATTCAGAAATATCAAAAACTGGCGCGGCTGCCCGGCTTTCGCAAGGGACACGTTCCCCCGTCGATCATCCGACAGCGCTTCGCGGAAGATATCAAGACCGAAGTCGTGGAGACGCTGGTGCCGCGTTACTTCCGCCGGGAGGCGGATAAACAGGGACTGGTGCCGGTGTCGCAGCCACGCGTGAGCGACCTGCACATTCACGACGGCGAGCCGTTACGTTTCAAGGCAAGCTTCGAGGTGCTGCCGGAAATCGAAGTGTCGGGCTACAAGGAACTCCGCGCCGACAAGCCTGTGATCGAAGTCACCGACGAGGAAGTGAATCAGGCATTGAATCATTTGCAGGAGCAGCATGCGACCTTCGATGCGATTGAGGGTCGGCCTGCTGCTGACGGAGATTTTGCTCAGGTCGCGCTCGACGGCAGGCCTAAGGAGGGAGCCGAAGGACAGCCCGTCCACATGGATGATGTGCTGGTGGAGATCGGCGGCAAGAATACGATGCCGGAATTCAACGAGCACCTGCGTGGTGCGTCGCCGGGAGAGGAAAAGACGTTCGAAGTGAAGTATCCGGACGACACGCAGGATCAGCGGCTGGCGGGCAAGACCTTCGACTATACGGTGAAGGTGCTGTCCCTGAAGCACAAGAATCTTCCAGAACTGAATGACGCCTTCGCGAAAGAACTCGGGGACTTCACCGGGATCGACGACGTGAAGAAACGCGTCCGCGAAAACATGGAGGCGGAGAAGACGCACACCGCCGAACACGAGGCCAAGGACAAGCTGGTCGCTGAACTGGTGAAGCGGAATGAGTTTGAGGTGCCGGAAGCGATGGTGGACCGGCAGATTGATGTTCGGCTGGAGCGCGGGTTGCGCGCGCTGGCGTCGCAAGGCATGCGGGCCGAGGATATGAAGAAGATGGATTTGAACCGCTTGCGTGCCGGGCAGCGCGACCAGGCGGTGCAGGAGGTCAAGGCTTCCCTGCTGCTGGACAGGGTCGCGGATCTAGAGAAGATCGAGGTCGGCGACGAGGAGATCGATCGTGAGATCGAAGCGCTCGCCACGCAGACGAAACAGACTTCGGAAGCGGTGCGGGCAAGATTGACACGCGATGGGGCGCTCGATAGGATTAGAAACAGAATCCGCAACGAGAAGACCCTCAACTTTTTGTATCACCAGTCCGCGTAAGACGGACCACTTTCGATTCTCCCTCGCATACGAAACAGGTAGTTGAGACAGGAGTGTGGCAGGTGAACGTGAACGATCCAAAGATGATGCTGGTGCCGATGGTGATCGAGCAGACCGGACGGGGCGAGCGCGCCTACGACATTTATTCGCGCCTGCTTCGCGATAACATCATTTTTATCGGAACGCCGATCGACGATAACATCGCTAACCTGGTAATCGCGCAGATGCTGTTCCTGGCTCAGGAGGATCCCGAGAAAGACATCCAGCTTTACATTAACTCTCCAGGCGGATCCATCACGGCCGGAATGGCTATTTACGACACGATGCAGTACGTAAAAAACGACGTGACGACGATCTGCATCGGGCAGGCTGCCTCCATGGCGGCACTGCTGCTGGCGGCCGGGGAGGCCAAAAAACGGCTGGCGCTGCCCAATTCGCGCATTCTGATCCACCAGCCTTCGATGGGCGGGCTGTCCGGACAGGCGACCGATATCGACATTCATGCCCGTGAAATCCTGAGGATGCGGGAAATTACGAACCAGTTACTTTCGAAACATAGCGGCCAGAAGCTGGACAAGGTAGAAAAGGATGTAGAGCGCGACTTCATCATGAACGCGCAGCAGGCCAAGGAATACGGAATCATCGACGATATCATCTACAAGACGAAGTAGAGTTATGATCGGCGTTCGCCGGTCAGCTCTACTGCAGGTCTCGGCGAGAAGCGGTTGCCGGTCAAACCGGGCAAAAGAAGCCAAGGGGCGGGCAAATCCGGATGAAATCGAAGGAGTAGAGCCGAGTGAAAAACCGGTCGGGCACAGACGAGATTTTGCGCTGTTCGTTCTGTCACAAATCGCAGGACGCGGTCGCGAAACTGATTTCGTCCCCCAGCGACTATCCCAGGGCGTACATTTGTGACGAGTGTGTCGCGGTCTGCAATTCCATCCTGGAAGATGACCGCACGGCAACGCCGGAGTCCTCCACTCCAAACCAGCTTCCCAAGCCACAAGAGGTAAAGACCTTCCTCGACGAGTATGTCATCGGGCAGGAGCAGACCAAGAAGAAGCTGGCGGTGGCGGTGTACAACCACTACAAGCGCATCTTCATGAATCGCCAGAAGACCGGCGACGGCGTCGAACTGACCAAGTCGAACATCATGCTGATCGGTCCGACCGGCACGGGCAAGACGCTGCTGGCGCAGACGCTCGCGCGCATGCTGGACGTTCCCTTTGCCATCGTCGATGCCACCACCCTAACCGAAGCCGGGTACGTGGGTGAGGACGTCGAGAACATCATTTTGAAGCTGTTGCAGGCAGCCGAAGGCGACGTGGGCCGCGCCCAGACCGGCATCATCTATATCGATGAAGTCGACAAGATCGGACGCAAGGATGAGAACCCGTCCATCACGCGCGACGTTTCCGGTGAAGGCGTGCAGCAGGCTCTGTTGAAGATTCTGGAAGGGACAATCGCCAATGTCCCGCCCCAGGGCGGGCGCAAGCATCCGCACCAGGAATTCACCCCGGTCGACACCACTAACATCCTCTTTATCTGTGGAGGAGCGTTTGTGGGACTCGACAAGATTATTTCGCGGCGGCTTGGCAAGAAGTCGCTGGGCTTTAAGACGGGCGAGGAAACAGCGGAAGCCGAGAACGTCGACGGCAGCAAGACCAAGTTTCAGTTGATGACCGACGTGCAACCGGAAGACTTGATCAAGTTCGGGCTGATCCCCGAATTTGTGGGCCGCCTGCCGGTGGTGGGACTGCTGGAAGATCTGGATGAGTATGCGCTGATCGAAATTCTTACCCGTCCGAAGAATGCCATCATCAAGCAGTATCAGCGCTTGTTTGAATTTGAGAACGTGCGGCTGAAGTTCAGCGACGAGGCCACGCGGGCGATTGCGCGCCAGGCGATGGCGCGCAAGGTAGGAGCGCGCGGGCTGCGCATGATCCTGGAAGAACTGATGCTCGACCTGATGTATCACTTGCCGAGCCAGAAGAAGGTCAAGGAATTCGAAGTGACACGCGAGATGGTGGAGAAGCGGGACGTCTCGATTGCCATGATGGACAAGGCGGGGTAGGGCAGCTTTTAGCTTTAGCCTTTAGCTTGTGGCTGTTAGCGTCAGCGGCCGCAAGATGTACTGCCGGGCGGGAACAGCGCCCAGGAAACAGTGCTTGAGTTGGTAAACTAGGATTGGAGCTGAAGGCAAAAAGCTAACAGCCAGGAGCTGATTTTTTAAGTGACCCAGTCGAAGGAAAAGTTCGAAACCAAGAAACTCCCGATGATGCCGATTCGGGATGTCGTCATTTTCCCCTACATGATGACCCCGTTTGTGGTGGGCCGGGAATCGAGCGTGCACGCGCTGGAAGAAGCGCTGGCGGCGGACAAGAAGATCTTTCTGGCCACCCAGCACGACGCGTCCATCGACGAACCCAAGGCCAACGAAATTTACCAGGTCGGCACGATCGTTAACATCGTGCAGAGCCTGAAGCTGCCCGACGGCAACATTAAAGTCCTGGTCGAAGGCATTGAGCGCGGCAAAATCCTGCAGGTCACCGATACCGACGGCTACATGCAGGCCTCGGTGCGGGTGGCGCGTTACGCGACCGAAACCAGCCCGCAGATTGAAGCAGGGATGCAGCGGGTTACCGGACTGTTCGAGCAGTACGTGAAGTTGTGCCAGTCCCTGAACTACGAGACCATGATTGCGGCCGTCCGCATGGAAGATCCGGCGAAGCTGACCGACACCATCGCCGCCAACCTGCAGCTGTCCATCGAAGAAAAGCAGGAACTGCTGGAAATCTTCGATCCCGCCGAGCGCCTGACCCGCATTGCCGACGTGCTCGACATCGAGATCGAGAAGCTGAACATGGACCGCACCATCCAGTCGCGCGTGAAGCGGCAGATGGAGCGGGCGCAGAAAGAGTACTACCTCAACGAAAAGATCAAGGCCATCCAGAAGGAACTGGGCCGGGGCGAGAAGAGCGAATTCGACGAACTGAAGAAGAAGATCGAAGCCGCCGGCATGCCCAAGGAAGTCAAGGACAAGGCCGTCCAGGAACTGAAAAAACTGGAAGCCATGCCGCCCATGTCGGCCGAATCCACCGTTTCGCGCAACTACCTCGACTGGTTGCTGGCCGTGCCCTGGAAGAAGCGCTCCAAGGAAATCCGCAATATCGGCCGCGCCGAAAAAGTTCTCAACGAAGATCACTATGGGCTCGAGAAAATCAAGGAGCGCATCCTTGAATTCCTGGCTGTGCGCCAACTGGTAAAGAATCCGAAAGGCTCGATCCTCTGCTTTGTCGGACCTCCTGGCGTCGGCAAGACGTCCCTGGGAATGTCGATCGCCAAGGCAACCGGGCGGAAGTTCGTCCGCATGTCCCTAGGTGGCGTGCGCGACGAAGCTGAAATCCGTGGTCACCGGCGCACCTACATCGGGGCGCTGCCCGGCCAGATTATCCAGATGATGAAGAAAGCCGGCACCAAGAACCCGGTCTTCATGCTGGATGAAGTCGACAAGATGTCGATGGATTTCCGCGGCGACCCATCGGCGGCGCTGCTCGAAGTGCTTGATCCCGAACAGAACTTCATGTTCGTAGATCACTACCTCGACGTGGAATACGACCTGTCGCAAGTGTTCTTCGTGGCGACCGCCAACGTGATGCACACTATCCCGCCCGCCCTGCAGGACCGTATGGAAGTGTTGCGGCTGCACGGCTACACGGAACCAGAGAAAGTCGAGATCGCGAAACAATTCCTGGTGATCAAGCAGCTGGCACAGGCCGGATTGACCGACAAGAACATCAAGTTCACCGACGACGCCATCACGGCAATCATCCGGTCGTTCACGCGGGAAGCCGGCGTGCGCAACCTGGAACGCGAGATTGGCAACGTCTGCCGCAAGATCGCCCGCAAGGTCGTCAAGGAAGGTCCGGAGTACAAGATCACCGTTACAGGCGAGAATATTGGCGACTTCCTAGGCGTGATCAAGTTCCGCGACACGCTGGCCAACGAGAAGAGTGAAGTTGGGCTCGTGACCGGCCTGGCCTGGACGGAAGTCGGCGGCTCCATCCTGACCACGGAAGTCACGGTGGTCGACGGCAAGGGCAAGCTGACCCTGACGGGGAAACTGGGCGACGTCATGCAGGAGTCGGCGCAGGCGGCGATGTCCTATGTGCGCTCCCGGGCTGCCGGGCTCGGCCTGCCCCGCGATTTCTACCGTAACCTCGACATCCACGTGCACGTGCCCGAAGGCGCGATTCCGAAAGACGGACCCTCGGCTGGCATCACCATCGCGACGGCGATTGCCAGTGCGCTCAGCAAAATTCCAGTTCGGCGCGATCTGGCGATGACTGGCGAGATCACTCTGCGCGGGAAGGTTTTGCCCATCGGCGGCTTGAAGGAAAAGCTGCTGGCGGCGCATCGCGCGGGACTGTTTGAAGTCATTCTGCCCAAGGACAACGAGAAGGACCTGGCGGAAGTCCCCGAGAACCTTCGCAAGGAAATGAAAATGCACTTCGTAGAGACCATGGACCAGGTGCTGAAAGTCGCACTGGAAGGGCCTCTGCCGAAGATTCTGGAAGAAACGCCGCAGACCATCACGGCCATCACTCCGCAGGCGGGGGAGAGTCCGGCAACGCATCAGTAGCGGGCTCTGGGCTCTGGGCTCTGGGCTCTGGGCTCTGGGGAAAAGCTTAAAGGTATCAGCCCGCTTCGGCGGGCTTTTTTTGCGGTCTTCCTTTTTGTCGGGCGGCTGACGGCAAAATCATTTGGGCTGGCGGTAAAATAGTGGCAGGGATTTTCCCATGTCTGCCGGCAACCGTCTTGCGAGCATGTTTCCGGGCAGAACTGGCCTGATCGCGGCGATTGCCGTGGTCGCGGTGCTGCTCATCGCCCTTCCCGCCTATCGTGTGTTCTTTCTTATCAGCGTGCTGCTCGGCATCGCCATCTTCGGCCTTCTGCAGCTCTGGTACAAGTACAAGCCTGTAAAGAGCGAAGACGTACACGACAACAAGCATCCTCTGGGACTGGATCAGTAGCATCTCTGAGGACCTTTTCACCACAGGGGCACAGAGAAATAATGCCCCTGATTAAACAGAATCACGCGCCCAGTGAGTCCGGGACGACCTTTACTTCCGCATCGACCGTGGCGGGTGCTGCGGCTCCAATCGAACGGACTTCCAACACCAGAAGGAATACTAGAAACGAGCGCAATCGATTTTCACCTCGCCGCTTCCTCTGTGACTCTGTGTCTCTGGGGTGAGTAATTTTACGCGGAGTCTTCCCGCGGGCGAGGGCGCCCGCGCTACACTGGAGTGTGCGCGTCCTTTCACGATTCTTGCTGTCGGCCACCGATGTGGGGCACTTCCCTGTTCCGACGTTGCCGGAGATCGCTTTTCTGGGGCGGTCGAACGTCGGGAAATCGAGCGTGATCAATTCGCTGGTGGGGACCAAGCTGGCGCGGACCAGTTCCACGCCGGGGCGAACTCGCGCGATCAATTTTTTCGAGTTGCGAATTGCGGGCAAGCCGCAGCCGGAGCTGATTTTTGCGGATCTGCCCGGTTACGGGTATGCGAAAATTTCGCGGGAAATTTCGGCGCAGTGGCCCAGTTTCATCGATCCGTATCTGAAGGACCGGCCCACGCTGGCGCTGTGCGTGGCGCTGGTGGATTCCAACATCCCTCCCCAGGAGAGCGATCAGCAATTGCTCGACTTCCTCACGGCAACCGCGCGGCATTTCCTCATTGTGGCCACCAAGAGCGACCGGCTTTCCGGCAATCAGTTGAACAATGCCTTGCGGACTTTGGGGGACCGGCATCCGGGGGCGCGCGTCGTGCCATTTTCGGCCAAGACTGGGGCCGGCAAGGAAGAGGTGTGGCAGGCAATTCGCAAGGCCGCGGAGGAGCAGCGGGCTTCCCGTTTAAAGACTGCTTCCCAAGATTGAACAATGCCAGCCATCCGACCCACACATACTGACCTTGGTGACCGAGGCTTCCGCACGTTCTCCCGATAACGTTAGTGAGTAGGCTGTTTGCAGGCCGGGCCTGGCACGGAGGCCGAGGTGCCTCGAGCGAGGGAGTGTCTCGCGAAACTACGGGAAGGCGCATGAGTTTCGAATCCAGTGGCGCGGACTATCTCCGGCGTCTGAAACAGGATCAGGGCCAAGCGCGTCCCTTTCCCGAGTCACCGGCGGAATCAGCCGCACCCGAGGAGGACCCCGGGGAACGGCGCAGAAATCCGCGCTACAAGTGCGAAGGCAGCGCAACCTTTCGCGTGCAGGGCACCGACGTGCGCACCTGGGGCACCTTTACCGATCTCAGCATCGGCGGCTGTTATATCGAATTGAAGGCCACGTTTCCGGTGGGGGCCATGGTTGACCTGGAACTCGAACTGAATGGCGTGCGCGCGCAGGTCAAGGGCGAAGTGCGCGTAAGCTATCCATTCCTGGGAATGGGCGTGGCGTTCCGGGATATGACCGTGGAGAGTCGGCAGCAGGTCGACGCCATGATCGAAACGGTGCGTCCTTCGATTCGAAGACCTCCGCCTCCAGCCGAGGCGGAGCCTGTCTCCCATGCCAGTTCCATGCCCATTATCGTGAATGCCGCGGCAGCCCTGCAGGTTCTGGCTGAATTCTTCGAAGGTCATGTGCAACTCAGCAAAGAGGAGTTCGTCCGTCTGCTCCGCAAAAGTCAGGGACTGTAGGTCTGGGCTCTGGGCTCTGGGCTCTGGGTGTAGACTTCTTTCATTCCTGACCGGCGCGAGCGGCCGGTGCTGGAGGTGCCTCTTTGAATCGCCTCCTCCTCGTTGTGCTTCTTCTTCTGACGACAGTGGCTTGCGGAGATATTTTCGTGCGCGGCGCGATCAATACTCAGTCGGCTAGCGGACTGGTCAGCATCGTGCAATTCAGCGCAGGCTCCGGGAACGGTGTTTCGATCACGGTCATCACATTAACCTCCAATGGCATGGCCAGCACCCACAGTTTCTGCGGCGACCAAAGGATGCAGTTTCCTCTTAACCGCGACGTGCGGGTTAACTTCACCGCCGGCAACTCCTGCGACAGTGTTCTGACGGTGGTGCTCGGCTGATCTGGGTTGTCGGGCCGGTTACCGTCGTACTTTTCTCGGAGGTCCGCAAATTCTTCCACTTTCGCTATGATGAAGAACCTATGGCTCTTCATTTAATTACGGGAATTGCGGGTTTTATCGGCTCTTCCATTGCGCGCGCGCTTCTGGAAAAGGGCGAGCAAGTCCGCGGTATCGATAACTTTGCAACGGGCAAGCGGGAAAATATCGCCGAGATCGCGAACCGCATCGACTTCCGGGAAGCCGATCTGCTGGATGCGGAAGCGATGAAAAAGGCTTGCCTGGGCGTGGATTACGTCTTTCACCAGGCAGCCATTCCTTCGGTACCGAAATCCGTGCTCGACCCGGTGGGCAGCAATCGCGCCAACGTGGACGGTACGGTGAACCTGCTGGTGGGGGCTCGGGATGCCAAGGTGCGGCGCGTGATGTATGCGGCGTCGTCTTCGGCTTACGGTGACACGCCGACTTTGCCCAAGCACGAGGAAATGATGCCCAATCCGATCTCGCCTTACGCGGTCGCGAAGCTGGCGAGCGAGCACTACATGATTTCGTTTTACCGCTGCTATGCGCTGGAGACGGTGAGCCTGCGATACTTCAACATTTTCGGGCCGCGGCAGGATCCCACGTCCCCGTACTCGGGCGTACTGGCCAAGTTCATCACGCAGATGCTGGAAGGCCAGCAGCCAACTATCTTCGGCGATGGCAGCCAGAGCCGCGACTTCACCTACATCGATAACGCCGTGAGCGCGAATCTGCTGGCCGCCCACGCACCGGCCACGCAGGTGGCGGGGCGGGTGTTCAACGTCGCGACCGGGACGCGCGTCGATCTGAACCAGACGTTTGAAACGCTGAAAAAGCTGACAGGATTCACCGGCCAAGTGAAGTACGGTCCGGAGCGCGAGGGCGACATCAAGCACTCCCTGGCCGACATCAGGCGCGCGGAGAAGGCATTCCACTACAAGCCGAGTGTGAACTTCGAAGAGGGGTTGAAGCGCACGGTGGAGTGGTATCGCGGGCAGGGGAGGGGGACGGGGGCGTAACTCTGCGCTTTCGTGTTCAAGATGGCAGCATCTATGGAGTGCCTGTTTCTTAGCGCGAGAAACTTCATGATCGACATCGAAGAGGTGGAAGCTGCTGAAGCGCGGTTGAATGCTGCCCGCGGAGGTCTGCTGAGCTATGTCGAGCAGCGGGAAACACTCGATGGAGAGCGGTACCGCAGTCTGGCCGCACGCGTCAAGCGGGCCGAGGCGGCGTATATGCGCGTCGTTGCCAAGGTATGAACGATGGAAATCCCCCCCTGCCCTTGGCGCCGGACACCGGCACCGCGACAAGCTATGTCATACAAGCCGGAAGCCAGTCCCGAGAGTCGAATCTTGCCAACTTCGACACCAACAGCACAACCTTGACACTCGTTGCCTCGAACGTACCCGCCGGCTCGTACTATATACGCGTCTACGCTAAGAATACCTGCGGATTAAGCGCGCCTTCCAACGAGGTTTTGGCAGCGGTCCAGTGACGGCGTGTGTCCGGCCCGGAGTTCACATTGCCCACTTTCCTTCCATTACCTTCGTGATCTAGGGAGGTGTTACTGGCGCGCATAGAGTAAACCCATGGGACTTTCATCGATGGTGGTTTCGCGGGACTGGCAGGAAGTCAGTGTTCTGGAATGTATCCTCGGTGGTCTTCACATTGAATGCGATGTTGAGTCGCATCCTGAACGAGCACAAGTGAAGCTGACCAAATCGAAGGTCGATGCGCTAATTGTCGACTGCGACCTCAGCGGCACGGATCAGTTTCTGCGCCACCTGCAGCGCAACTCCCATTTTCCGGTGAGCACGCCGCTGGTCGTGATGAGCGGACCCCGACAGCGGCAGATCATTGACGCAACCGGTGCGCTCTTCAGTTTTGAGAAACCCATTTCCGTGGAACAAGCGGTGCGGACTTTGTCCGCGGCGCGCAACCTGATTCTCGATGGCAGACTGCGCTATCACCGGCAGACCATCGACGTCCCGGTGTCATTGCTGTGCGGTCCGCAGAAAAAGCTGCAGGCGGAGCTCGTGAACTTAAGCCAGGGTGGCATTGGAGTGCGTATCGATCGCGATCTCGATGTGCGCCAGTCAATCCAATTATCGTTCAAGTTGCCGGGCACGCGCTACACAGTGAAGGCACGCGGGGAAATCGCTTGGACCGATCAGCAGGGCAATGCGGGGATTCGCTTTCTTGATCTGCCGGACCGGCTGCAGCGCAGCCTGCAACTGTGGTTGGCGCAACAATACTTCGCCAATTAGCGCAGAGTCTTCAGCTAGCGCGCAGCGAAATTCCTAAAAGTTCAAGCAAACCTTTAGCGGAAGCGAGCCCGTTGCTCGCCGGGCTGCCGGTCAGAGTCGTGCATAGCGATTCTGGCCAGTTGAGCGCCGGGTGTCCCGCATCCCAACCATGCTCCCAGGCAGAGATACAGCGAAGTAAAGAATCCGCAGACCCCAATTCCCACCAGCACCGTCAAAGGCCACGCCGGCAGCACACGCGCCACGGCCATGAAAGTACAGAAGAACATCAGGCTGGCTGAGAACAGGATGAGGGTATCCATGATCTTCGCCAGGGTGCTCGACCGCAGGCGCACCGGGCACCAGGGGAGCGAGATTGGACGGTTCTGCGGAAGCGCAACTGTGGGCGGGGCAGAAAGCCCCACGCGAATCGCCGGCCGTGGCAAGCTGGAAAGGATCAAGTCATCGGGATCGCCGGGGAGCGGGAACACTGGGGACACCTGTTCCAATCCACGCATGAGGTTCGCAAAGATCCAATCATTCAACTGGCGGCAGGTTTGCCGCGGCATATCGAGGAAGCGGACACCGGCCTGTCCTGAAGGATTCGCCCAACTCACAACTGCTCGCACATCGATGCGCGAGCGCGGGTTGAGCAGGTCGAAGCGCATGCGGACCGACTGGCCTTCACGCAAAGCACCGACCGCCTGGATGGCGGCGCCGCTCTGGCTGAGGTTGCGAATAATGCCGCCATTGCCTTCGTCCAGAATCACATAGACGAGCGAATGGATCGGGTGGCGGTAGTGGACGCGCTGGTTGGGAGCTGGGGCTGCAAGGGCCGGTGAGGCAGCCAATCCGGAAAAAGACTGCATGGGGAAATCTTAGCCTCGAAGACTAGGAACCCCGCAGTAACGGGCATGGTTCCGCAGGGAGCGGACTTTTTTTCAGGAGGCGCTACGCTGCTCGTCGGAAGGCGCTTGGGGCTGATTTTTCAATCGCCTGGCCCGCTCGTAGGCAAGCAAACGTTGAAGATCGTAGCTGTAGGGACCGAACCCGCGGAAGGCATCCTCATCGAACAGGCGCTTGATTCCGCATCCGGTGCAGACCTGATAGGCGCAGCCTTGGGAGCGGACCGGCCAGCTCATCTTGCTGTGCCAGCAGCCGCGCAAAATGACGGCGGCTCCAGCCATGCCGGTGGCCAGCAAACCCATGGGCCACAGCCAGCGGGAGCGCTTGGTTTTCTTCGAATTCAGGCCTGGTTCTTGTGACTGCTCTGTTTCCACCACAAACCTTCGGGTCTAGCTACATTGCAGGATATGACGATTCCGGGTAGAGGGCAATCACACAATGGGGGGATGACACGTCAGACATTCCCGTTGAGGCCCCTTTTCGGATTGAGGACGCCGGTAGTACCTTCGTTTTGTTCGACTTCACGATCTTCCCGAATAGAATCAGCCTTTGCAGGTCGGTCCTTTCGAGTGTTGGCCAGAAACGCGACTGCGAAAGACGCCGCGATTTGTATCCGAAAAGCCTTAATTCGTCGAAAATGAATTGTTTACATGCTCCAAAAAGGGGCGCGACTCGGCCACAACGGGAATCCGAGCAAACAGGTGACCATGGTGCATTCGTGACGTTGCAACCCGGAAAGAAGCCGGGTAACTTACAGAGATAGCCAGCATGACGCGGGCGAAACCCTAAGTAGCCGGAACTTCGGTAATGGGAAAAGCGGCTCATTGACATGGGCTTGCGGTTCGAACACACTGGCTGGCAAGAGCGCGAGCTCTCTACGCAGACCCCTGCATGGCGACCAATCCGTCCAACACGGACCCAACCCTAACCATTCAAACCATGGCGGCGCCGGACGCTGCATCACCAGGTGTTGGCTCGCCCGATCAGCGCGAAGCACTGCAAGCGCTGCTGGCGTTTTCCACCTTGCACGAACAGATTCGTCGACGGCGAACTGAGGAAGCGCGCGCCTATGCCGCGGGTCAAGACACCACGGATGACGCCTGGCAATACGAACAATTTGTTTTGGACGAAGTGCTGCAGTTGGTGGCAGAACGCGCGCAAGCCATCACGGGCGCGGACGGAATCGCGATTGCGTTGGCCGAGGGCGACGAAATTATCTGTCGCGCGTCGGCCGGGACGATGGCGCCAGATCGCGGAGTCCGGCTGGATTCGAAGGCCGGATTTTCAGGAGCCTGCTTCCGTACGGGAAGAATTGTTCGCTGCGATGACACGGAAAAAGATCCGCGAGTCAATCTGGAAGCCTGCCGCCGGCTGGGCACTCGCTCGATGGTGGCGGTGCCGCTGCAGGGACAGGAAAGCGTGATTGGCCTGCTCGAGGCGTTTTCGACCGAGCCCTTCGGATTCAACGACGGCGACGTTCGCAGTTTGAACCTTCTGGCGGAATTAATTCTGGCAGCGCTGAAGCCGGAAGATGAAGATCGCATTGTGCGCGCCGCCAAGGTGGCAGCGGCGGAGCTGCGCTCGGCGGAATTGGAAACTTTGCGGCAGATTCCGATGACTGCGCCGCCACCCGCGCCGCTTGCCACGGGTGTGGCGGACTATGTTCCTCTCGAATTTTCAAAGGAAGATATTGCGCCGGATCTCTATCAGGAGGGCGCCGCGAATGGGCGCTTTAAGACGGTCATCGCCGGCCTGGCCATCCTGGGATTGCTGCTGGCCGGCGGACTCTGGGTGAAGTTCCGGCGCGGGGCTCATGCCGCCGCAGTCAGTTCGGATGCGCGGAACGTGGGCGCGCCGGTTAATGGGCAGGCTGCCAGTGCCAGTTCTCCGGTGAGCGCGGCATCGTTGCCGGCTCCGCCTGTACCGGTGCCGGCGGAAACTGTGCCCGCATCCAGCCGAGCGCTGGTGAGCGGTGTGCGCCATTTCAACGCCAACGGCGTGAGCACGGTTGTGATCGATCTGAAAGCTCCAGTGCAATACCGGAAGAATCGGCTGCCTAATCCGGAGCGAATTTATTTCGACTTGCTCAACACTTCGCTGGCTCCGGGACTGAACGGGCAGATCACCGAGGTGAAAGATGGGCTGATCAACCGTATCCGCATCGCGCAGCCCTCAGAGAACGTGACGCGGGTGGTGCTGGAGACGAACTCGGGATCGAGTTTCTGGGATACCGTGCAGGAGAATCCGAACCGGCTCACGATCGAAGTGCGCGGCCCTGAGGCTGTGAAATCGGAACCGAAAGCAACGCCCAGCGTGGCGCCGACCGAAGTCGCGCCGGAGGTAAAGCGCCCGGAAGCCAAGTCAGCCACGCCGCCGATCATCGAAGATCCGCAGTCGCGCCTGCACGGGCAAAAGCTGCGCGTGGTCATCGATGCTGGTCACGGTGGATGGGACCTGGGCACGGTGGGCCGCGAAGGGTTGCTCGAAAAGAATCTCGTGCTCGATGTAGCGCAGACCTTGGGCATCCTGCTAACCAATCGACTGGGATGCGAAGTCATCTTTACGCGCAAGGACGACAACTACGTCGCGCTCGAACAGCGCGCTGAGATTGCCAACCGGGCGCAGGCCGACCTGTTCATCTCGGTACATGCCAACTACAGCAGCTTAACCTCGGCACGTGGAGTGGAGACCTACTACTCGAGCTTCTTCTCGCCGCCGGAAGCGCGCGAGATTGAATATCGCGAGAACGCCACGGCCACGGTGATGACGCAGGCGAAGCTTTCGGGGCGCGCGCTGAAAGAGAAAGTCGACGAGTCGAAGAAACTTGCGGCCAGCGTGCAGCAGGCGTTGCATGGGACGCTGGCTACGGGAAATTCGGCGATTCGGAATCGCGGCGTGCGTGAAGCATCGTTCGTGGTGCTGACCGGAACCGAGATGCCGTCGGTGCTGGCGGAAATTTCTTTCGTCAGCAGTCCTGCGGATGAAGAACGCCTGCGTAATCCTTCGTATCGCGAGCAGATTGCCGAAGCGCTGTACAAGGGAATTGAGCACTTCGCGACGACGCACCGGGCGAAGATGGCGGCGAATGCGGGGCCGAGCGCGGGGCAGTAGAACTGCGAGCGTTTGAGGTCGGAGCGTACAGCAGACGGTGAAATGCCTGCTTTGGGGCGCTGAGATACAGGGGAGAGGAACGCTCCAGAAACACCTGCAACCACAAACCTGATCAGCCGTCCGCCAGAAAGTGATTTTGGCGCAAATTCCCACAAGGCTTATAAATCAACGGTTTTGGCAGGACTGCGCCTCCCGGTGTGTAGATCTGTTCGGACCAGTTGGCGTGACTCACGTCCTTGACGCTGTCTTGGAGCCGCGCTTAGACTTGCCTCATCATGAATCCAATCCAGCCTAATCAGACGCCGCCGAAAGACATCCAGCAAAGGCTACTTCATCAGCGCCAGATTGAAAGAAATTTAGAAAACGAACGTCTTCGCAAATTGACCGTCAAGCTGCAGGCGAAGATTCGTCAGCAACAGGAAGAAGAATTCCGCCTCGCTCGTGCTAGCTAGGAGCGAAGATCCCTTCCGACTTCCCTCGCTCACGCTCGAAGTCGCGGGCCAGCGTCGGCATTACCATCCCGCACGCGTAGCGGGACTTCGGGTCAACAGGACGCGGCTCACGACCGCAACCCACACGACGCCGATGAGGGGCGAGACAAACCGCGAATAGACACCGTACGGTGACCAGAATCCATCGCTCAGCCACGTGGTGCCGCCCAGCAAGACGAGCACGACGCCTCCGACCCCCGCCGCAAAGAGCGCGTTCGAAATCAGCCGGGCGCGCCAGAGCCCGAATGCCCCGGACATGATCAGCATGGCCCGCGGGAACGAAGTCAACACGACGCCGGCCCACGCCAAGTCGTTCAGTCCCGACATGAGCGTCTGATTTCCGGAGCCGGCGATCGAGTAAGCGAGGGCTGCGACCAGCGTGATCAGTAGAAGGAAAAGCGCTCCCACCGCTGCACTGGAGGCGGTTGCCGCCGAACCCCAACCGTCTTGCCCGGCATCCGCCAAGGTGGTCCGGAGCGCCGCCGCGAACCACATCAGGTTGAGCGTCCCCAGCCCGCAGAACACCGCAGCGATCAGGATCCGTGTACGCTCGCCGTCGTAGAACGCGGTGAGTACATCGGGCGACGCACCGACCTGCGGCTGATTGCCGTAGACGAGGTAGGCGATGATGAAGCACAAAAGGGATTGAAGGCCGCCCGTGCGCCACAAGCGTTCCCAGAATGCGGGAGTGCTGTACGTGGTGGATGAGGTCATAGGTGTGCTGGATGCGCCCATGAGATCTCCTCTCGAACTGAAGATAAATTCGTTGGCTTGGGACCGAGTTTCAAACTGCGGTAGTGAGCTATTGTTGGGCCGATTTGGGATGAAATCTTAGGTCCAGAGCCATGGCAAGTCAATGAGCGTGGACGCCTTGGCGAAGTGCCGACGAATCTGTTGGCGAGAAATCTCCATTGCACGCAATATTAGAAGGCGCCCACTTTTGCGTGATTTGCTCACATCGCCAACCTAGCGAAAAGGAACGCCTTTATGGTTTTTCGTCTGCTGCGCGGAATTCCTTACTCCGGCGCATTGCCTGCGCCTCCGTACTTCTGCAGCCACTTCAATTCTTCACGTACTTTGATCTTTCCGTGCCATGGATTCTTGGCCAGCGAGTGGCCTTCGCCGGGGAAGATCAGCAGCGTGCTCGGAATGCCGAGCGAATGCAGCGCGTGATCGAGCAAGTAGTCTTCCGACACAGCCACGCGAATGTCGTTGCCGCCCGCGACCAGATGCGTGGGTGTGCGGACCTTGTTCATCTGGAACAAGGCGCCCTCGTCGTAATAGCGCTTGGAGGCTTCCCACGGGCGCCCGCCGAGGAAGTAGGCGTCGTCAACGGTCATGTCGTCGTTGCCCCAGTTGCCGGCGTGCTCGACGGCTCCGGCTCCGGTGACGGCTGCCTTGAAGCGGTCGGTCTGCGTGATCAGCCAGTTGGTCATGTAGCCGCCGTAGCTGTATCCGCCGACGGTGAGGTGAGTGGGATCAGCGATGCCGGCTTTCACCAGCGCATCCACTCCCGTGAGGATGTCCTTGCCGGGGCGCGAGACGATTTCGGGAACGATGCCCATCAGGAATTTGTCTCCGTAGCCGGTCGAGCCGCGATAGTTGGGTTCGAACACGAGCCAGCCGTTAGTGGCGGCCAAGCGGTCCCACTGGTACCAGTCGGCTTCAAAGTGGTTGCCATCGGCGTCGGCGGGGCCGCCGTGGATGAGCGTCAACATCGGAAGGCTCCTGGCTTCGAACTTGCCCGGCGGGTAGATCAGCATGCCTTCCACTTTCGTTCCGTCATCGGAGGTCCACTGGAAGGGCTTACCCTGCGGGAGATCACGTTCCGTAAAAAGCTTGTTGAAGGCGGTGATGGGATGCGCATGTTCAAGTTTGTCGACACTGTCGGCGACATAAACCTCCATGGGGCGATCGAGCGCGGAATGCACAAACGCGACGCGCGGCGAGTTGCGTGCAGTCGAGATCGATGCGTAGGTTCCCGCCCAGCCTGCATGTTTCTGGAACGCGGACTTCGGATTTTCCTGCGAGTAGAGTTGCACTTCGGTGCCGAGGCGCGCCGCGGACAGGATGCGGCCATCGGCGAGCAGCGCATGGCGTCCGACGGAGCCTTCGAAATCGGCGGCCCAGCGCTGAACGTCGCCGCTATCGGCGTCCACCCAGTAGAGGCGCTCCTGGTAATCGCGGTACTTCCCTTCTACCGAGCCTTGTTGCACAGCAAAGAAGACGTGGCGGTTGTCGTTCGACCAAGTGAGATCTTGCTCGAAGGCTTCGTTGTGGGTGAGCTGTTTGGGCTTCACTTCGCCGGAGTTCGCGGACAAGTCGACCGAGTAGATTTCGAATTCGTCCACTTTTTCCTGGCGCTCCGATACTGATGTGGTAACGAAAGCGAGGCGGCGGCCGTCGGGGGCGACGGCCAGCTGCTGAATGCGCCATGGAGTGCTGCTAATCTGGCGGGCGGTGGCGGTGGTGCCGGCCTCTTTTTGTTCTTTGGGCGTCTCGGTGGTCCCGCTGGCGGCTTGCTTCTCGATGGCTGCGGCAAGGTCGAGACTGTAGATGACGTCGCCGCGTTCTCCGGCGCGGTACTGCACGGTGTCTTTCCAGAGCTTGCGGTAGGCGTCGCGTTGTTTCTTGTCCCACGGAATGCGGGTGGCGAAGTAGATGGTCTTCGAATCGGGCGACCAGGCGAACGCGTGCACTTCTTCTTCGCCGGACGTGATTGGAAAGGCTTCGCCGCCATCCGGATGGATTAGATAGACCTGGGCGACGGATTTGCTGGAATCGTCTTTGCTATCGTCGCTGTCCGAATCCTCGTCGCGCCCTTTGTTGCCGGGAGCGCGGCGTTCCGACAAAAAGGCGATCCAGCGGCCGTCGGGCGACCAATGCGGCGAGGAGTCATGTCCCGATTGTGTGAACCGGGTAAGGGAGTTAGCATCCGGACCGCTCTCGCGATAGAGCCATAAATCGGACTGGAAGATCTCGCGATCCCAATCGGCGCGTTCGGTGCCGACGATGACCGAGTGGCCGTCGGGCGATATTTGCACGGCATCGAATTCGACGTAGTTGAAGAATTCGTCGAGGGTGATTTTCGGCTTGTCGGCGGCGGACGCGAAAGTTCCGAAGGACAAAAGGGCAGCCAGGAAAACGTGTGATCTAGTCATAGGGAACCGTGCATTAGAGAGATATCATTCGCGAGGCTGGGGCGCAAATAGGTGATGCGCGACGGCGTGATCCCGGGTCAGGTGACGTGAGGTCAGGGGACCGGGTCGGCGTTCTTTAGCGAGTCGTCGAGCGATTGATTGGTCTTGGGCGGGCCCTCGATCATGCGCCAGCCATCGTCGTAGTGCTTCATCGAAACCGTGGACTTGTATTGCAGGCCGCCCACGTTCAACGCGGACCCAACTTCGTTGAGCGGCACCCACTTCCAGGTGAAGTCGACGTCGGCTAGGTTGTCGCTCTTGCTGATACCGGTAATCGAGATGAGCTCTCTCCGCGCGGTCGGAATGCTGAAGTACTCCTTGCCAGTTTCGGTGCCGCGAATCAGATCGTGGAAAGTGTCCACGCCTGCGGGCGTGAGGGCGACTTCGTAACAGGGCGGAGGTGTAACCTGCGGCGGGCACGGAGTAGGCGCGCCGATGATCCATCCATGATGCTGCAGCACGGTGTACTGCGGAGAGGAGAAATCCTTGCCGGAAACCGGACCGATGCGCAGCCAGAACTGTTGCTGGGCGGTAAAGACGTCAGAGCCAGCGATGAGGGTAGAGGCGAGGCGGCGCGTGAGGAAGTCGCGCGGCGAGCAGGCCGTTAGCGAACAGAGCAACACCGCGACGAGGCAGAGTTTTCTCATCAACACACGGAATCGCACGTACCGGGATTAGCGTCGACTTGCGATTGTAACCAAACCCGAGGTGCGATGCGGCAGGAAAGGATGGGTGATCGCCTGGCCGCCGAACTTCGCCGCCCAGCGCCCAGGAACCGTTTCGCCGCATTTCGGACACTTCCCTTCCGGGCTGATGCGGTACGACCGGATCCGGTAGCCAGCACGCTCGATCAGCGTGGTGGAACAACGGGAGCAGCGCGTGTCTTCCAGGTGCCCGACGTAGCCGGGGAGATTTCCGGCATAGACGTGGCGAAGGCCGGCGCGGGCGCCGATCTCCGCCGCACGCAACAGGTCTTCGGGCTGCGTGTCGCCGGGATCCGTCATCTTGTAGTCCTTGTGAAAGGCCGTGACATGCCACGGGATGTCGACCGAGACACTCGCAACAAATTCGGTCAACCGATGCAGTTCATCATTCGAGTCGTTGAAGCCGGGAATCAGCAGCGTGACGATCTCGACCCACAGGCCCATTTCGTGCAGGCGGCGGATGGTGTCCAAGATGGGCTGCAGGCGACCGCCTAGTTCGTGATAGTGACGCTCGTCGAAACTCTTCAGATCCACTTTGTAGAGGTCGAGCCAGGGGCGCAGGTATTCGAGGACCTGCGGAGTGCCGTTGCCGTTGGAGACAAATCCGGTGACCAGTCCGGCCGCTTTGGCTTCCTTCATGATGGCGACGGCCCACTCGGCGGTGATGAGCGGCTCGTTGTAGGTGCTGACCAACACTTGCGCTCCCTGCTCCAGCGCATCGCGCACCAGGGCTTCAGGCGAGGCTTCCAGCGTTGGCGAGATCGCTTGCGGATCGCGGAGCGCTTGCGACGTCACCCAGTTCTGACAGTAGGAGCAGTGGAGATCGCAGCCCAGCATACCGAAGCTGTAGGCGAGCGCACCGGGATAGGCGTGGAAGAAGGGCTTCTTCTCGATGGGATCGCACTGGACGCCGCCGACGTATCCCCAGGGGACATAGAGGGTGCCATTGCGATTGAAGCGGACCTTGCAGACGCCGGGCTGGCCTTCGGGGATCGGGCAACAGTGTCCGCAAGCGAAACAGCGTACGCGGTTGCGATCAAGTTTTTTGTACAAGTCGCCTTCCCGGACGCGTTCGTTGACTAAGTCGCGAAGGGTCGGCATGGCTGGGCCTCTTGGTCTATTTTACTGCGGTTCCCGGGGGCAGGTCTCAGGTGTTAGGCGTCAGGTGTTAGGCGTCAGGTGTTAGGCTCAGGTCTCAGGCTCAGGTCTCAGGCGTCAGGCGTCAGGCGTCAGGCGTCAGGCGCGAGGGTGCGATGGTGAGGTTCTGCTGTCAACCCGGATTACGCGAGGCAAAAAGAAATCTGTTGTCAACCTCGCGTCCCTGGATTAGACGATTGGCGGCTCGGTGATTTTCCTGACACCTGAGACCTGGCACCTGACACCTGACACCTGATTGGGGTCAGTACGTGGATTCGCTGTTCATCAGCGGGGGGTGTTGTTTGAGGAAGTTATTGGCCTCTCTCTGGATGGCCTGTGCCTGGCCCCGCGTCAGCTGGGAAGTCATGAAGGCAACGCGGTCTTTGCTCGCCGACTTGCCGGAGGCACGAGCGAGTAGGGACCAGAAATACGCCTTCATGACATCTTTCGGAGCGCCGCGGCCGAGGTAGAAGTACGCGCCCAGTGTGTCTTGGGCGCCGACGTGGCCCTGCTCGGCAGCTTTCAAAAACCAACGCAGGGCCATCGAGTAGTCCTGCGGCATGTCTTCGCCTGTGGCATAGCGGGTGGCGAGGGCAACCTGCTCGTAGGGATCGCCAAGTTCGGCGCGCTTGCGCACTTCATCCAGATTAAGGGGTGGGAGAGCAGGAGCGTTGGGTTTTGCGGCGGCTGGCGGCTGGGGACGTGCGGCTTCAACCGTGGTCGGTCTGGTCGGATGCAGCTTTTCGCCGACCCAGGGCGCAAGCAGGTAGCCGAGAACCGTTACGATCGAGACGGCGGCGACCAGCAACAACACCAGGTGGCGCTGGGGAAAGCGAATTCCACGTCCCTCTTTTTCTGATTCCTTGAGCGCGGAAGCGAACGGGTACGAACCGGACGATCCTCGCGAGGGCGGTCCGAACGAGACCGAACTCCCTATGCTTCGATTCTCTGGCTGGGTTCGCGGTTGCGGAACGCGCGGTTGCGGAGGACGCTGCGGCGGAGGAGGCGAAGCCATGCGAGCGCGCATCACTCGATTCCTGGCCGCTAGCACGGTATCGGCCAGGCGCTGCAGAATCGTGCCATCGCGATCATTGAAAGCGTGAGCCTTTGACGAAAACACTTCGAGCAGTCCGACCACTGTATCGCCCAGGCGGATGGGAACGGCAATGATGGAGCGGATTCCCAACATCCGGCAACTCTCCCGATCGACGCGCGGATCCATTTCCGTGTCGTCACAACGCTGCAGGAAACCAGTGCGGGCACAGTATCCGGAAAAGCCCGAGCCAATCTCAAGCGTAGCGCCGACCGGCGGGGCATCTCCGGAACTGGCGCGACACAGCATGACGCCGTCCTCCGCAAGTGCGATGGCGGCGCCATCGGCGAGCGTGAAGGTGCGGCATCGTTCGGCAATGAGTTGAAGAGCGGCGGTCAGGTTCAGGCCGTACGCTTCCACCTCGCGACGCACGGCAGTCAAGGCGGTCAATGTTGTTGTGTAGTCGGCCCGTGTCTGCTCGGCTGGGACCGGAGCGTGCTGCGGGACGGCGGTATTATTCCAGCGATCGACCTCGGATTGCACGTCGCCATGGCGCGCGACGTAGTTGGCTGCTCCGACCATCGCGTTCAGAAAGAGCCATTCCTTAAGCTTGCGGCGCGATTCAGCCGGCAGTTCCGGAAAGCGCACGCCGATGCGTCCCTTATTGTCGGACCAGACAACGTAGCCGGTGGTGTGGAGATAGGTTTGCGTTTCGGAGAGATCCAGACACAGGTTCAAAACGCGATTGATATTCCACGCGGAAGAGGTCTGAATCGCGGCGCCCTGCTCGCTGATGTCGAGCACTTCGCTCAGGTCGAGGACCATGTCGTCAGCGTTTCCGTTGAGGCTGGCGTAGGCGGGCGAGTGAACCCGCTGACGAACAGACTGCCGGCGATTGCGCGGAAGTGGCTTCAGTTGCCGGTTGGGGGACGCGGACTGAGGCCCGATTGGTTGCATGTTCCCTATGGAAACCTAATATTACCCCGATCGCGGAAGAATAAAAGTATTTCCGATCACACTCGGAAGTACAGGTTGGCAAAAAGTGTCAAATTGGTGAACGGGTAGGTCACCGGGTTACTGGGCCAGAAAGTCTTTAACCACGGAGGAGACAGAGGCCACAGGGGAAATCCTGGCATTGCTAAGCTGGCCATTTATGGCGGCGGGGGCCGGTCACGGACTGGCGGGTCATAGCGGCGACCATCACGCTGGATAACAACTGCATGGTGGCGACGTCGCGCTGATCGAAAGCGTACGGTGTGGCGGAGAGGACTTCGAACAGCCCCAGCGTTCTGCGGAAATGACGGAGCGGGGCAACCAGGATCGAACGGGCGCCTAGTCTGCGGCAGCTTGCCAGATCGACGCGCGGGTTGGTCTCGGCATCGTGGCAGAGCAGGATTTCCCCCGTGCGCACGCATTCGGCGGACAGGCCGGAATCGGTCTGAAGATGAACGCCTAGGTCAGGAGCGGTTCGTCCGCTGCGCGCCCGGCAGACGATTTCCCCTCCGTTGCGCAGGGCAATTGCCGCGCCGGTGGCGCCCGTTAGCGACTGGGCGCGTTCGGCAATGATGTTGATACCGGGCTCAAGATTCAGATCACCGGGATGAATGACCGGATCAGCGAGTTCATCCTGCGATCGAAAGCCGTCCGACATGCCGACGGTGCGCAGGTGGTGGCGGCCGGCGTGCATGGCCACCGAAGCCGCCGGCATCCTCTCTTGAAACTCGATGGGCTCGGGCACCGAGCGCAGCAGGTCGCGCACCAGGCGGTCGAGTTCGACATCGGCGATCAGGTGCGCGGTTTCCTTTCCCTTCAGCGATCCACCCAAAACACGGGACAGGCTCAACATGGCCTTGCTGCCGCAGGCCAGGCAATAAGGGGTGGTGTTCTCGCTGATCAATTCGCATTCGGCGCAGAACACCGCGCTTTGCAGGGACAGAAAATTTGCCTTTTGAGCCGTCACCCAACCCAGGTACATGACTCTCGCTCTCTCCACGTTCAGTGGCGTCCGGAAAACGTAAATGTGCTGGGCGGCAGACAGAAGTGGCACGAGAGGTTCAGGGCTGTGGATAAAGCGTCACATTAAGGGCGGGGACGTATCGGCCACAATGTTTGATGTAACGCCGCGGCACGTCGCAACACTATTGGCAGACACTACAGACAGGCCGTTTTGAGCCCTGGCAAGGGAGTCAGAATGGTACCTGCGGGCGCTTGAGTCGACTGACATGGCTGGGAGCGCGGTATATACTTTTAGCCTCTCGCGTGGGCGGCTGATGGGGACAGCCGACCCAGGTTCCCCCCTTTTTGCGAGAAGTTCGCTTCCCTTTGCCATCGGGACCCCATGGGAGATCAAGGTCGATTCCGGCGCGATCAGGATTCACCGACACAAGGTGACGGCGGCGCCGTAGTTCGTTCCCCATCGAGCACGGGAAGCTCATCCCCGGACCTTTCCCCCCTTTCTGACGCACCGACAATCGCCCCTGAAGGATATGGGCCAGACGCACCCACGATTCTGCCGAACTCGGGCCTCTCCCCCTCCGATACTCCGACCTTAGCGGATGGAGCCACCGCCCCGGCCGGAGCCCCGACCCGCGCCGTGCGGGTGCCGCAGTCTGTGCTGCAGCCGGGCGCGATCCTTGCAGGACGATACGAGATCCTGCAGACCCTCGGCCAAGGCGGCATGGGAGCCGTGTACAAGGCAAGGGATCTCGAAGTGGACCGGTTGGTCGCTCTGAAAGTCATTCGCCCCGAGTTGGCGAAGAACCCGGCGATCATCGACCGCTTCAAGCAGGAATTGCGGCTCTCCCAGAGAGTCACGCACAAGAACGTTATCCGCATTTACGATCTCGGCGAAGGTGATGGCGTGAAGTTCATCACCATGGAGTACATCGAGGGCGAAGACCTCCGCACCCTCATCCATGAGCGCAAGAAGTTTCCGCCGGAAGAAGCGGTGGCGATCATGGAGCAGGTGTGCCAGGCTCTGAACGCGGCCCACGACGTCGGGGTGATACACCGCGACCTGAAGCCGCAGAACGTCATGCAGGATGCGGCCGGGCGCGTGCTGGTGATGGACTTTGGACTGGCGCGCACGCTGGAGGGCGACGGCATGACCCAGACCGGCGCCCTGGTCGGCACGATGGAGTACATGTCGCCCGAGCAAGCGCTGGCCAAGGAACTGGATCAGCGGTCTGACATCTTCAGCGCGGGATTGATCTTTTACGAATTGCTCACGGGGCAGACGCCGTATCGCGCGGACAGCGCGCTGGCCAGCCTGATCCGGCGAACGCAGGAACGCGCCAAACCGATTTCCGAGTATGACGCGTCCTTTCCGCAGAATCTCAGCAACATCGTCAGCAAGTGCCTGGAGCGCGACCCGGCGAATCGCTACCAGAACTCCAAGGAACTGCTGGCTGATCTGGAAGCGTGGGAGGGAAAGCGTGCGGCGGGAGCAATCGCGCTGCAGAGTGTGGGGCCCTGGGGTCAGACGATTCCCTGGCACTGGATCGGCGGCATCGCCGCGGTCATCATTCTGACGCTGGCCGCCTTCCTGTTCCGCGACAAGCTGCGCAGCGTGGCAAAGCTGCCCTCGGCCAACGCAAAGCCGGAAGTGGCGCTCGCGATTCTTCCCTTCCGCAATGCGTCGCAGGATCCTTCGCTGGACTGGTATGGCGCGACCTTGGCCGACATGCTCAGCTCCGATGTTGGCCAGTCGGCGCATCTGCGCATGGTTTCTCCGGATCGGCTGCACCAGGTGTTGCATGACCTGCGCATCGGCGCCGACACGGTAGTCGATCCCACCATTCTTCGCCGGGTTGGAGATTCGAGCAACGCCGATACCGTGATCTGGGGGCAGTACGCGAAGTTCGGCGATCAGATTCGCATCGATGCGAACATTCAGAGCCTGGCCAGCGGGAAGACCACTACGCTGAAGGCGGAGACCAGTGAAAAGGGGCTGCCGGCAGCGATCGATACACTGGCCGATTCGATCCGCAAGAATCTGGCGCTGTCGTCGGACCTGATCAAGGAATTGCAGGCTCAGTCCTTCAAGCCTTCGACCAGCTCGGTGGAGGCATTGCGCAACTACACGCAAGGCGTGGAGCTCATGCGCCAGGGGAAGACGCTGGAAGCGATCAAGCCGCTGCAATCGGCCACCGGGCAGGACGCACAATTCGCGCTGGCGTTTTCGAAGCTGAGCGAGGCGCAGGCGGCGCTGGGTTATGACAATGACGCGGATGAGTCGTCGCGCAAGGCAGTCGAACTCAGCGACAACCTGCCCGCCCGGGAGCGGTATCTGATCCTCGCCAACCGGTCGCGCGTCACCCATGACAGCGCGAAGGCGATCGAGTCCTACGAAAACCTGGCAAAAGGGTCGCCCGAGGATCTGGACGTCGAAATGAATCTAGGCGGCTTGTACGAAGCGAACCTGGCCCTCGACAAGGCGCGGGAGCGGTACAACTTCGTTCTGCAGCGCGATCCGAAGTCAATTGACGCGCTGCTGGCTATGGGACGCGTTGAGGTGATGAGCGGCAATGCGCAGAATGGCCTGGAGTATTTCGAACGGGCGCGCAGTGTCGCGATTCAGACCGACAACCAGGAGCAGAATGCGGCCGCACTGCACGCCTTGGGCGTGGGCTATGAGCAGCTCAACAAGCCCGACGAGGCCTTACGCAATCTGCGGGAGGCACTCGTTATCCGGCGGCGTATCGGTCAAAAGCGCGGGATGGCCGTCAGCCTGAACGAAATCGCGAAGGTCAATGCGCAGATGGGCGATGCCAAGTCGGCGTTGGCGAGCTACACCGAGGCCCTCAACCTCCGGCGCGAGATTGGCGACAAGCGCGGGGTGGGCGGCACCTTGCTGGACCTGGGGAATCTTTACGACGACAAGGGCGACCACGACAAGGCTCTCGACTACTACAAGCAGTCTCTGCAGATCGAGCGCGAAATCGGCGATGAAGGGATGCAGGCGATTTGCCTGAACAACATCGGCAATGCGCGTTTCGCGAAGGGCGATTACGAAGACGCGCTGACTTATTTCCAGCAGGCCTTGCAGCTCCGCGAAAAGGCCAAGGTGCCGGAAGACATCGTGGACAGCGTGCACAACGTCGCTGAGACGTCGGCCAAGATGGGTCAATTCGACCAGGCGGTCACCCAATACCTGCGCGCACTGGATTTGCGCCGCAGTATTGGCGACCAGCGCGGAGGCGCGATTGAGTCGTATAGCCTGGGCACGTTGTTCCAGAACCAGGGACGGTTTGGCGCGGCACTCAATTCCAAGGAAGAAGCGCTGAAGACGTTCACGGACCTGAAAGATCGTACGTTCTGGATGGTCGAAATACTGGGCGGTTATGGCGACGTCCTGATTGAGTCGGGCCGGGGAGACGAGGCGGCCAAGTATCTTGAGGATGCGTTGAACCTCGCGCGGGAATTGAAGAACGATGGAATGACGGCGCAGACGTTGGGATACCAGGGCGACGCCGCCTTTTACCGTGGCGACTTGAAAACGGCCAAGGGACTTTACGAGCGGGCTACGCAGGCGGCGGAGCGCACCACCGAGCCCGACAAGAAACTCATCGCCAAACTGAATCTGGCCAAGCTGGCGGTGCAGGCGGGACGCAGCCGCGAGGCCATCGCGACCCTGAAGCCGCTCGCCCAGAAAGCAGAAACCCTGGGACTGAAATACGTCGCCGTGCAGTGTTCGCTCTTGATGGCCGAAGCGATGGTGCAGATCAAAGACTACGCGCACGCGAAACCGGAACTGGAACAGATTCTGCTTCGTTCCGACAAGCTTGGATTGCAGCCGCTCTCGGCGAAGGCACACTTCTTGCTCGCCACGATTGCGCGCGCGTCGGGAAACTCCGCGGACGCCAAGGATCATGCACAGCAAGTCGTGCGCCTGCTCGAACCGATGTCGAAGCAAAAGGGCGCGGAGAAAGTTCTGCAGCGCTCGGACCTGAGCGCTATGTTTACGGAAGCGACTCAGCTGGCGTCGAAGTAGATCTCCGCGGATGGTGCGGCAATCATTTCGCAGTAGTTGACATCGCGAGCAGCGATTGCTGAAAGCAAACCTTAGCGGCTGAAGGCCCCCGGGCAGTCGCAACCGTTCCGCCCGGCCGAAGCCGGACTCTTCCCGATCGACAGTCCCGGCAGAACAACTCCGTCGGCAGCTTGGCCGGTGGAGCCGGGCGTCCTCTTTCCCCACTCGAGCACAAACAGGACAAAACGGACGTCCGTCACACCGCCTGGTGCCGCAGCACACATTCACATGGGACACCCATTCTCTAAACTGATTGTGGCCCCGGGACGTCGTTCCCTGGGCACACGGAATTATTCTGGAAGGAGACGGTATGCGTTTTTCTAAGGTATTTGGGGTGCTTCTGTGCCTACTGGTGCTGGGGTCGATCGCTCTGGGCGCGGCCAACAAAATGGGCATTCGCGAAGTTCGGAACATCTCCTTTGATACGCCGATTCGGGTGGGAGCGACCCTGTTGCCAGCTGGACAATATGTAGTCCGTCACAATATGGAAGGCGAGGAACACATCATGGTGTTCCAACGCGCCGGCAGCAAAGAAGAGATCAAAGTGAAGTGCACGCTGGTCCCGCTAACGGAGAAGGCGAATCAGGACCGAAAGATCTACCAGGTGAACGCGGGAAACGAGAGAGTGCTGCAAGAATTGGTGTTCCGCGGCGACACGGCCAAGCACGTTTTCTAGAAGGCGCGAAAAAGCCACAGTCGAAGGCGGCCGTGAGGGGCGCTGAAGAAGAAGCAGATTAGGCACCGGTGCAGCAATGCCCTGATCCGGACCGTTCTTTCTCCACAGCCCTTAGGGAACCGCGATCGGTTGCTGGATACTTCGTGGTGGGAAGATGGTTCCTGCCCCTCCACAGTCATTGGCGGGCGGGGACGCCCGCCTGCTTCGGTCTACCCCTGTACATTGATATATTCGCTGGTGCGAAAACATATCGGGAGTGTCGCGTCAGCAACACTCCCGACTCGATCACCACTCCGATAACTTCTTTCCTACTTCGTTACTGTTGTCTTCATCGTCCAGGAACGATCTGGAACTCGATCCGGATCTGGGTTCAAGCTACTGATGAAGGCTCTGTCACTCAGGATGGTGCCCGGTTTGGCAGTCACTGTCACAGTTACCAGCATGAACTCCAACCCGAACTTGTCCAGATTGCCCACGGTGCACTTAGCCGTGCCCGCAGCATAGCTGCAGGAATTGCTGGAGCAGCCGCCGCTCAGCGAACACAGGGATGAGCTGAGGTACATGGCTCCCGGCGGGAATGATGTTGCTGATGGCCACGCCTTGCGCTCCCGACGGACCGAAGTTCGTCGTCGTGGCCACGTAGGTCAGGTTCGCGTACTGCTTCACTTTCGAGCTGGCAAGGTTCACGATGTCCAGATCCGCCGGCCCGTAGGTGACATTGCTCACGGCAACAAAGCAGGAGAAACTCGGCCTGCTTGAACCTTTCGTCGTGGGATCGTTTCGGGTTTGCAGGAACTCGGTGATGATGTTCGAGTCAAACGTGATTCCTGGCTCGCATTCCTGGTTCGTCGCCTTCAGAAAGCCCGGATTGCTAATCCGTGGGCTGTTAACCGGCACATCATAGCTGGTCGCCACGTCGTAGTTCACGTTGGTGCATGCGCCATTGGCGCTGTTGCAGGCAGCATGGAACTCGACGCAGTTGCCATTCGTGGTGTCATACACAATGCACTCGGCCCCCGGGAAATCCTGCTTCGATGCCCGGTCCGCCGCGAAAGTGGCGGGGTCGGTGAGAACCGCCGTTACCTCCAACTGATCGATGTCTTGATCGGGTTTCACCTTGTAGAGATAAGTGCCGAACGTGTAGGTCGTCGTCGTGTTCTTGGGAGCGGGCTGCGTGATGGTCTGGCTGAACGGTCCAGCTCAGGATATCGTGGTTGTCAACCGCGCCGCCGGTCGCCCCTGTGAATCCAACATAGGCGGTTCCCCCCTCGCCAAGACCCAGGCTGGTCATGTCGAAGTGCACTCCGTTCGGAAACAAGTGAATGCCATCCAAAATCACATCGAGGACGCCAGGGCACGGACCGTCGCAGTTCGTTAACAAGGACGGCGTATATGTAATCGTCGCAGTGTGAACGTGGCCGTCGGCCAAATTGATCTCGTCGCCGGTCAGATCGTGATCGTCTTTGCGGCATCCGGAATCCACGCTGTTTGCGCCAGTCCCACAGCTTTGGATCTCAACATGGTTGGCACTTGGGTCACCGATTTCAGTGTTTCGATAGGCATCGAACGCGATCGCGAGACTGTTCGGGATGCCACCGGCGTTGGGGGTGCAGCTGCCATTGGCAGCCTGGCCGAATCCGATGCTGCAACCATCTGCCCCGTTGTCAGCGTCCAGGGCATGCAGGCCCTGAAGTGAGTTCTGGATCACGAAAGCGATGCCATCTCCAGGCAGGTCCGTGGTGGCCCCACTCATTTGAAACGTAAAAGTGGTGGAAAAATGTCCACTGACCGGTAACGGAGTATTCCACCAGGCAGAGCCCGACACGAAGATCGTATTTGGTGTCAGCCGCAGCACCGTGCCCTGTGTTGGAGGCACAGGCGGGTTCGACGGCGTGAGCGTTTGTTCCAAGATGGGCGCTGGTGTGAAGAATGCAGCGCTGCCGTTCAGCGTCAGGCAAGCCTGATTGCCACTGAAATCTGGCGTAAAAACCGGAGACGCAGGACACTGCGCCCAAGCGCCAGTGGTTCCAGCGAGCCACCAGTCCCGCAAGCAACGCAATCGTGAACACGAGGGTCTTCATGCTCATCCTTCTCTCGCTGTTTTTCTCGGGAGCGCACAATGAATCATGGAATGCCATAGAGCTGTCCTCCGACAAAGCTCGAACCTGGAAATAGGGGAACCAACCAACCGGGTACTTTTTCGACGGAACAAGAACTTTCCGCCGTCGGGGTCACGTGATGGGGGGATCACGCCGAACCGGAACAATCAAAGTGCGCATGGGTACTTTTTTCGGACAGCTAACGGAGCCGGTTTTGGTCCGTTGTCGAAAAAGCCCGCCAGAAGCCGTGTTTGAGCTGTTGGCTATCCATTACACGGCGTCCGAATTGTGCCCTTGCCCGACCCGAAAGTCAAGGTTTGGCTTTCGAAATTGATAGTGGCAGGGGAAGAACAGGCGTTTCATTCGCGGGGAATCAATGCGTTGATGCGTATAATCTCCGACACTGCAAGGCAAGTGTTGTCGAGACGTAAATTAATTTGACAAAAAGGGGCAGGGAGGAAGGGCATGGGTGAAAAGACGGCGTCCCGTGTAAGCCGGCGGGGATTTCTTGGATCGGCGAGTGCCGTGGTAGCTGCGGCCGCGGCAGGAACTGTTCCCGCCGTGAAGGGGGAGGCATCAGCCGCCTCGAGTCCCTTGCCTGGCGAAACACCTCACAAGAAGAAGAAAATTCCGATTGGCGTCTTTGATCCGGCCTATCCCAAGCTGTCGCTGGACGAGATGCTTGAGAAGGTTTCCGGCCTGGGCCTCGAGGCGATGGAGATCGGAACGGGTGGCTACCCGAATTCTGCCCATTGCCCGGTCGCCGAGCTGTTAGCCGACGCTGGGAAAGCCAAGGCGTGGAAGAAGAAGTTCGAGGATAAGAATATCCGCATCGGCGCGTTCAGCTGCCACGGGAACCCGATCCATCCCGATCCCAAGCACGCGGCGACGGATGCGGAATCGTTCCGCCACACGGTGCTGCTGGCGGAGCGGCTAGAGGTGCCCGTGATTGTGGGCTTCTCTGGATGCCCGGGAGGAACTCCGACCGACACCATGCCGAACTGGGTGACCTACCGCTGGCCGCCCGAGTACGGACAGATGCTTGACTGGCAGTGGAAGGAGAAAGTGGTTCCCTACTGGAAAGAGGCCGCCAAGTTTGCGCGCGAGCACGGCATTAAGAAGCTGGCGTTCGAAATGCATCCGAATTTTGTGGTCTACAACCCGAAGACGCTCCTGCGGCTGCGCGAAGCAGTCGGCGAGGAAATCGGCGCCAATTGTGACTTGAGCCATCTTTTCTGGCAGGGATGCGATCCGGTCGAAGTCATCCATCTGTTGGGCAACAACGGCGCTCTGTTTCACGCGCACATGAAGGACACTACTTTTTATCCAGAGAACGTGAATCGTTACGGCGTTCTGAATTTTGCATTTTCGACGGAAGAATTGCCCGAGGCTTCGGAGACTTTTCGAGCCGTGGGCTACGGGCACAGCGCCGGGCAGTGGAAGGCGATTCTGCAGGCTTATATGGATGTCGATTTCGAAGGAATGTTCAGCATTGAGAATGAAGATCCCATCCTGTCGGGCGAGGTCGGAGTGGAGCGCGCTGCTTACGTTTTGAAGAACGTTCGGACCGAGATACTTGGATAACCTGCTCGCGAAAGGTCGAGTCAGGCGAGCTAGCTCGCATCCGGCACAGGGACCGTTCGTTTCTCTTTCGCGCTCTGCTCCGCCAGTTCGATGAGGTGGATGATGTTGCGGGACTGCTCGGGCTTCACCGCCAGTTCTTCCTGTCCCGTGATCGCGCGGTAGATATTCGTGTAATAGCCGGGATAGTTTCCGGCGAGCGTACGATATTTCTGGCGAACCGCCTCCCCGCTGCAGTGGGTGATTGTGCCCCACGCGCTTTCCGCTTCTTCGCCCCAGCCGGGCTTAGCGGGGATACTTCCCTGCTTGAGCGCTTCTTCTTGCGGATCGAGTCCGAACTTCTGATAGGCGCCCGCGGTACCGTAAAGCAGAAAGCGGGGGCTGGGCTCGCACACGAGCGATCCTGCGTGGAGCGTAACTTTCAAATTTGAGTACTGAAGTTGGACTTCGAAGTTGTCGACCGCAACAGCTCGATCTCTCTGCATGCGGAGGTCGGCATAAATTCCCGTGGGCCGCCCGAACAGAACTACCGCCTGATCGATCAAGTGCGACCCTAGATCGAAGAGCACGCCGGAACCCGGCCCGGACTGCTCGCGCCAGGCATCGGGCCGCACGCCGGGGCGAAAGCGGTCGAAGCGGCTGTGAAATTCAGCGAGGCGGCCCAGGAGGCTGTGGTCCAGGATCTGCCGCACGGTGAGAAAGTCTCCATCCCAGCGGCGATTCTGAAAGACGCTCAACAGGCGGCCCACTTTTTTCGACAGCGCGATGAGCTGGTCCGCGTCAGCCGACGTGATGGTGAAAGGCTTGTCGACCACCACGTGTTTTCCTGCTTCCAGAGATTTCGTGGCGATTTCCAGGTGACTTGTGTTGGGCGTGGCGACGACGATGAGTGCGACGGAAGATTCACCCAGCAGCGAGTCAAGATCGCGGACAACCTTCGCTTGCGGATATCTCTTCTGAGCTTCATTACCACTGCGTTCCAGGATATGGGTCAGCCGCAGATTTGGGTTGGCGTGGATGAGCGGGCCATGGAAAACCTGGCCTGCCATTCCGAACCCTACAAGTCCTACATTGATGGGATTGGTCACGCAGACATTTTAAGCGCAAGGACTACAGTTCAAAAAGGCGCTCCGCGACCGGACCGCGAGGTCTATAATCCGCATTCCGCTCATTCCAACTCATGAGGGTACGTGTTTCATGGCGCAGGTGAATCGTTCTCCCAAGGTTTATGACGTCTGCATCGTGGGGTCGGGGGCGGCTGGAGGTACCGCGGCCAAGATTCTTAGCGAAGGCGGCCTGAACGTCGCGATGCTGGAAGCGGGCGGGCCGTTGAACCCCGAAGTGGACTTCAAAGAGCACGTCTGGCCTTACGAACTGGCGCACCGCGGGGCAGGTGTGGGCGGGCACGCGCTGGAGCCCGGCAATGGATTGGAAAACGAATTTATCGCGCCCACGGGTGCCTGGAACATTGAAGGCGAGCCTTATTCGTCCGCCCCCGGATCGAAATTTCGTTGGTACCGGTCGCGCATCGTTGGAGGACGAACCAACCACTGGGGCCGGATTGCGCTTCGCTTTGCTCCGGTGGATTTCAGGTCCAAAACGCGCGACGGGCTGGGCGACGATTGGCCAATCACGTACGAAGACATCGCGCCCTACTACGACAAGGTGGAATCCTACATCGGGGTATTTGGCAGCAAGGAAAATATCCCCAGCGCTCCAGACGGCATATTCCAGCCACCACCAAAACCACGATGTAACGAGGTGGTGGTGAAGCAGGTCTGCGACAAACTAGGCATTCTGTGCGTGCCTTCGCGACTGGCGGTGTTGACTCGTCCCCTGAACGGCAGACCTGCCTGCCACTACTGCGGGCAATGCGGTCGAGGGTGCAAGCGCGCGAGCAACTTCAGTTCCAGCCAGGTGATGATTCCTCCCGCGCAAAAAACCGGCAGGTTCACACTGATCACCAATGCCATGGCTCGCGAGATTCTCGTGGGCAAAGACGGCAAAGCCGAGGGGGTTTCCTATGTCGACAAGAAATCGAAGTCAGAACAACGGGTGATGGCAAAGGCCGTAATGGTCGCGGCGAGCGCTTGCGAGTCGGCTCGGCTCTTGCTGAATTCAAAATCCACTTTGTTCCCCGACGGCCTGGCGAACTCTTCGGGGGCAATCGGGCGCAATCTCATGGATTCGGTGGGCAGTGATGGCGGCGGTTTCGTCCCGCGTATGGAGAAGGTGAAGCCCCACAATCACGACGGCGTGGGCGGTTTGCATATGTACGTACCGTGGTGGAAGTTCGATCGCAAGAACGATTTCCCCCGGGGATACCACATCGAACTCTGGGGTGGCCGCGACATGCCCGGCGTGGGCATGTTCCATGACTCCTGCGACGACGGCGAGGGCTATGGCGTGAGCTTGAAGCAACGCCTGCGCAAGGAGTACGGGACCTATCTCGGATTCTCGGGGCGCGGGGAGATGATCCCGAACCGCGACAGCTATTGCGAACTGGATCCCACCCTGGTTGATCAATGGGGAATCCCGGTGCTGCGTTTCCATTTCAAGTGGGCCGACAGCGAAATCAAGATGGCGAAGGATATGCAGGAAGTTTTCAAGTCGATTATCGAAGCGGCGGGAGGCACATACACCACGGAGACGGATGCGGACGGCGACAACCCCTACGGCATCCTCGATGGGGGCGTGATCATTCACGAAGTCGGGACAGCGCGCATGGGAGCGGATCCGAAGACGTCGGTGCTCAACGGATATTGCCAGGCCCATGATGTGAAGAACCTCTATGTCACCGATGGAGCAACTTTCGTGACCAATCCGGACAAGAATCCGACCCTGACGATCATGGCGCTGTCCTGGCGCGCGTCAGATCATCTGCTGGAAGAAGCGAAAAAGGGAAATCTGTAGCCGGATCAATTTTGGAGAAGATAGGTATGCCCTCGAATTCGATCAGCCGCCGCGACATTCTTAAAACTCTGGCGATGGGAGCCGTGGGGGGCTCGGTACTGCAGGTGATCCCGCTCGAAGCCGCCGAGCACGTACACCGCATGGTGCAGGCGGAAAGGCGTCAGACGCCGGCCGGGAAGTACCAGCCAAAGTTTTTCAATGCGCATCAGTACGCGACCCTGGCGGTAATTTGCGATTCAATCATCCCGCCCGATGGGCACAGCGGAGGAGCTGTGCAGGCGGGCGCGCCTGAATTCATCGATCTTCTGACCAGTGAGAACAAGGCGTACCAGGCCACCCTCGTACACGGCCTCGACTGGCTCGATGCTTACTGCAACAAGACGTTCGGAAAGACGCTTCTCGATTGCGATGCAACCCAAAGGAAGCAGGTTTTCGATCTGATTGCTTTCCGGAAGAGCGCGGTGGACGACAGCAGCATGGGCCCGGGGGTCGAGTTTTTCGCCTTCACGCGCAGGTTGACGACCGATGCTTTCTACACGAGTGAAATCGGAATCAAGGACCTGCAGTACATCGGCAACACGTTTCTGCCGGATTTCCCCGGCTGCCCGCGAGTCCCCGAGAGCTAGGCGGTCTTAGGTCGGGACACGACACAACCGGAGCGAAGTTCACTACCCTCCCCGATCGGATCCGTCATAAAACCTTAACCACAGGGGACACAGAGGGACACAGGTTAGTTCAAACGCACGACAGCTTGATTGTCGACAACCTCACAGACGCTCCTACAGAGCCTGAGTTCCTCCCTGCGCCCCTGTGGTTAGCTTTGGTCCGGCCTCGGACTGGCGTAGTATGGTCGGTCGCTGGTCTCATCCCGCACGGAGAATTGAAATGAAGAAAGCCCTTCCCTGTCTGTTTCTGGTTGTTCTGAGCGTGGCAGCAATCCTTCCGGCATGGTCCCAGGAATCGATCGATCTCGAGATGATCAGCCGCATCCGTTACGAAGGCTTCCGGAACTCCAAGGTGATGGAAATCGCCAGTGGACTCATGGATGGGATCGGGCCGCGTCTGACCGGATCACCGAATGTGAAGCGCGCCAATGAATGGACGCGCGCCCAACTGACCTCGTTCGGCCTCGCCAACGCGCACCTGGAATCTTGGGGACCATTCGGGCGGGGATGGTCGAACGAATTCGTCAGTGCGCGCATGCTTACGCCCGAGATTTCGCCCCTCATCGCCTATGCGAAAGCGTGGACACCGGGCACCAATGGCGTGCTTAAGGGAAAATGCATCCGCGTGAAGATCGAGGACAAGAAAGATTTCGATAAGTACCGCGGCAAACTGGCCGGGATGATCGTGTTGCTGGGCCCTGATCCTAACGTGAAACCCGTTTCCCAACCCCTGTTTGAACGGCTCACCGACAAGGAACTTGCCGACATCGAGCAGTATCCGATCCCCAATGAGAAGCCCGGCTTCAGGGTTGCCCAGTACCGAAAGCGAATTGCTTTCCAAAAAGAACTGAACAAGTTTCTTGGAGACGAGAAGGTTCTCGCCGTAGTTGATCACGGCATTGGCTCGTACGGCGGCGGCACGGTGTTTGTTCAGGGCGGCGCGTGGAAGACGGGAGAGACGGCTACTTTTCCGGCGGTGACCATCGCCATGGAGCAATGGGACCGCATGGCGCGCCTGCTGGAGCAGAAGAAGGATGTGGAACTCGAATTAAATGTTGCCAACACGTTCTACGACAACGATCCCATGCAGTACAACACCATCGCCGAGATTCCGGGCACCGACAAGAAAGATGAAGTCGTGATGGTCGGGGCTCACCTGGATTCGTGGCACTCAGGCACCGGCGCAACCGACAACGGAGCAGGAACGGTCGTGATGATGGAAGCGATGCGCATTCTCAAAGCTGTGGATGCGAAACCACGGCGCACCGTTCGCATTGGCTTGTGGACGGGCGAAGAGCAGGGGCTTCTGGGATCGCAGTTCTACGTACAGCAACACTTCGGATCGCGGCCCGCAATCAACGATCCGGAGATGAAAGACATGCCGACGCTGCTGCGGCGCGAGGCGGGGCCGGTCACGGTGAAACCTGAACAGGCGAAGATATCGGTCTATCTGAATGTCGACAACGGCAGCGGCAAACTGCGCGGCGTATACCTGCAGGAGAACGAAGCCGTGGCACCCATCTTCGAGGCATGGATGCAGCCGTTCAAGGATTTGGGCATGACCACGCTTGCGATGCGTAACACGGGCGGCACCGATCATCTGTCCTTCGACGCGGTTGGCATCCCGGGGTTCCAGTTCATCCAAGACCCTCTCGATTACGACACGCGCACCCATCACTCGAACATGGATGTCTACGACCGCCTGCAACCGGACGATCTGAAACAGGCGGCCGTCATCGTCGCCAGCTTCGTGTACAACGCCGCCATGCGGGAGCAAAAATTCCCGCGCAAACCAATCGAAAAACCACTCCCAAATGAACCGGAAAAGGAGCCGGAATAGAGGTGGAAAGTAACTGTTACTAAAGAGTTGGTACCCGGGTTGCTGTCACGCTTAACCAATTGCGGTGGAGTTAGTTACAGATAAAGAGGGCGGCAACAAGCTCGTTGAAATCGGGTAACGAATTTCGATTGAACAGTGCCGAAGGTCGTAGTACCATCGTTTCCTCCCCTTCCGCGAGTGGGAAGCGTTCTTCCAAACGATTTCTCACAGCGGCCGCCCGGCTCCCCTGGAAGGCTTTTATGAACTTCGGCCCAAAGTCCATCGCGTTCTGTGCCCTTTTCAGCATCTCGAGTCTCCTTGCAGTAGCCCAGCAGACGCCTTGCTCCACCGACGGCCAGACACCCGGCCCGGGAGCGATTGCGTGCGTGACCGGCAATGGTGTGCAGGTCACCGCCAACACCCCGGTGGACGCTCCGCAGGAAGTATTGCCGTTGACGCCGGAGCAGCGACCGGCCGCGGCGCCGCTGGTGATTTATCTGAATGGCCAGCTGAGCATCTCAGCGAAGAACTCGACCTTGGGCGACATTCTGCGAGCGATCGCCGCCAAGACCGGAGCGGCCATTGACGTTCCTGAAAATGCGAATGAGCGCGTGGTAAGCGAATTGGGTCCGGGGCTTCCGCGCGACGTAATGGCTTCGCTGCTGAACGGATCGCATTTCAATTACGTGATGGTAGGGACGGAAAACGATCCGAACGCGGTGGCGCGCGTGGTTCTAACTACGAAAAGCGGAAAAGCTGACAGCGGGCCGGTCGTCGCTGGGTCGAACCCGGTAATGATGAACGGACGGCCGATGGTGCAGCCGCGTACCGCGCTGCAAGCGGCAGTCATGCAGCCCTATCAGGAAATGCTGGCGCAGCAACAGGCGCAGCAGGAAGCCGCGGAGAATCAGCAGCCCATCACGCCGGTGGAACCGGCTGCGGCTGCAAGCGATTCGGCCGCTCCCACTGCGGCAACCGGCAGCGGAGCGTCTGAAGGCGCTGCTATCGAGCCGCCTCCGGCAGAAACGCCGCGCGCCGGAAATGGATCCGGGGAAAAGACTCCCGCGCAGGTGCTGCAGGATCTTTACGAGACTCGCCGGCAGATGATGCAGCAGCAACATCAACCTCCGGCGCAGCAATAAACCTTCACAGCGGATTAGTTCTCGCGAGAGGTTCCGGTCCCTTGGCGTTGGCGACGCTAGGGGGAAACCTGCGACGGCTGTACTTCGACTCCGCCTCTGCCAAACGCATATCGCAACAGCCACTGACTTGGAACTGGGCCGCTGCTCGTCTGTGGCGCGTTGAACTTCCAGCGGCGTGAAGCGTCCAGAGCAACCTTCGCAAAATACTGGCTGGACCCCGCTGATTGCAACGCGGCACTCGTGACCTTTCCGTTTGGGTCCACGGCCAGCTTTACGGTCACCTTGACCTTCCCCGTAATCGTGTTCAGAGAGCGCTGAGAAACTTTGGGGAGAACGCGATCGGCGACGGCTCCCTCAGAAGTTTTCATCGCGGCATTGCTGGCCGGGCCGGCGAGGGTGGGCTTTCCAGTCGTCGACTCCGCCGGCTTGGTATGGGTAGGCCTGGCTGCTTCCGGAGCGACTTTCGGCGCGGGTTGGCTCGGTTGGACGGTTGGAGCATGGCCGGAAGCATCACGGTCCGGGTCCGCTACCCGGGCGGAATTCGATGGTGTTATGGGTGCGGAAGTGCGGTGCAGGAGCTTCGGTCCGATGACCAGGCCTGCGACCAGGATCGCGCCGGCTGCTATCCCATAGGGCACGCGCGAGGACTTCCGGGCGGGCGGCGCCGAAGGAAGCAAGTGGGCGGCGATGTCGGGCACAGTCCACCGGCGCTGCGGATCAAGACGCAGGCACTGGCGCGTGATCTCGAGGAATGGAGCGGGCATGGTATCGGGAAGATCTGGGTCCCCGAGGCGCATGGCGTCTGCGGGAGAGGCTTTCTGCGTCAGTGCCTCCACCAGCGTGATGCCGAGCGACCAGATATCTCCCGCCGGCGTACTGCCCGGGGTTACAGTCTCAGGAGCGTCGTAGGGAGCGGGCAGATGAGGACAGATGTCTTTCTCTCCCACCGGGCGGATGGTGTCGCCCGCAAGGCGAAGACTATCCCCGACCGCCATGATGTTGCCGGGCTTGACGCGGCCGTGCGCGAAGCCGGAATTGTGCAGATAACCGAGCACTTCGAGCGCGGAACGTAGCATGTATTCCGTTTCCGACGGCGTTAGAGCGCGGCTGGGCAGAATCTGTCCGAGGTTCTCGTCCGCAAAATCGGTCACGACATACAGCATGGGCGCGGTGCCCAGTTGGCAACGTCCCCAATGGAACAAGCGCAGCAGGTGGGGATGTTCGAGTTTGGCGATTCGTTCCCAGCGGGCAAGCTGGGCTGCCGCATTCGCCGGAGCACATTCCACGAACTTAAGCGCGGCTGCCTGGGCATAGCGACCGTAGGCCGTTTTGAAAACCGCGCTGTGGTCGGACTTGCCTTGAAAATCACGCAGGGTGAACCGGCCGTCAACGACATGGCCCTCCCATTGTTTCCACGCATCATTCATGAGAAATCACATCAACCGGCCGCAAAGCCGAGAGTCCATTATTTTAAGCGCATCGGAGTTCTGATGCAGACTCGAGGGCTTGAGCGGCGTTTCGCTTGGATTTTTTGGAGCCTAGGGGGAAATTGGACAAATGGCCCGAACGCTTAGCCCGCCTGTGCTTCGACCGGCGCATCAACCAGGACTTGTGGCCCACTGGTCTTGGGGGCCGCTTCTACGGCGTGGCTAATGACGCGATCGAGCGCATCGGCCAGTGCCGCCGGAAATTCCGAAATCAGCAGGTTCACGTCGAGATGCAAGGGTTGCTCGTGATAGAGGCGGTGCACTGAGAGGGCGCCGCGACGGCGGTTCGAGGTGGTGACCAGGTTGAGCGTCACCCCCCACGTCCCGGCCGTACCCGGAAGGATAAGAGTTCCCGGGCGGTTCCAGCGAAAATGAATTTCGCCGTGGCTAAGAGGCACAGTCTGGAAATGCTCCAGCACCGGAAACTCCTCCAGTTGTAACTTGATGTTCAGCTCGAACGCATCGAAGTCATTGGACGAAAAAGCAGCGGTCAGAATTCGGCAGATTTGCTGGTAGTCGCGAGCGACACACAGTTCGGCAGTAGCGCGGCGGATGGCGAGATTGTTGATCACAATCTGCCGCTGCTCGAGCGTGCGCTGGGCGACCCGGCGGATTTCACCGAATTCAGGATAGCCGAGATGCTGAACTCCCAGCCAGATGCCTGTGCCGACGACGGCGAGCACCAGGCCCAGCGAACTCCCGGTTGGCCACAGCAGAAACAAACTCAAGAGCGCAAACAGCGCCGAAACCGCGTACAACACGATTACTACCTGGCGATGCGACATCCCGAGTTGCAGGAGTCGATGATGAATGTGCTCGCGATCTGCCGTGAATACGGGGCGCCCGCCGATCAGGCGGCGCAGCACGGAGAGCGAAGTTTCCAGAATCGGCAGGCCGAAAGATACAACCGGAATCGCGACGGCGATGACGGTGGGCGCCTTCTGCGCGCCCTCCAGGGCCAGCGCGCTCAGGAGGAACCCGATAAAGAGGCTGCCGGAATCCCCCAGAAAAATCGTGGCGGGATTGAAGTTGAACCGCAAGAAGCCCAGGATCGCCCCCGTCAGAGCGACCGTCATCAAGGCCACCAGCGCGGAGTGGCTCCACAGAGCGACCACAAAAACCACCAGAGTGGAAAACAGAGCCGAACCGGCGGCCAAGCCGTCGAGGCCATCAATCAGATTAAAGGCGTTGGTAATCCCCAGCACCCACACAATGGTCAGCGCCAATCCAACGAACCAGGGAAATTGCCGGTTCCCGAACAGGACAGGCAGGTCAAGAATCCGTAGACCGCCCAGCCACAACAGGAAGGCCGCGACCGCTTGCACGGCAAACTTTACGTACGGACCTACGCTACGAACATCATCGTAGAGGCCCAGCAGAAAAACCAGGCAGCCCGGCACCAGGATGGTGACGAGGACCTGCAGCGAGGATCCGAATTGAAGTCTGGGATGGTAGGAGGAGATCGAGATCGCGACCGCGAGACTGAGAACAAATGCCGCGAAGATTGCCACCCCGCCCAGTCGCGGCAGCGGCGCAGCGTGTAAATGGCGCTCCGAAAACGGTGCAGACACCCAGCCACGGTCGATTGCAAGATTCCTGATCGCTCGAGTCAGGATGAACGATAGACCCAGCGCCAGCGCAAAGATCCCAAGGTAAAGAACAGTCAACTGCGTAGTCCTCGATGCGACGCGGGTCGAGCACCGCAATCAGGTAATGGGTTACTTAAAAAAATGAACGTGCAATTTTTCGAGGTGGCGGATAACGTTCGGAAATATTACAGGGTGGAAAAGCAACTAGCAATCAACATCTAGATTCCTTGCAATCGTGTTTCCCTTTTTGAACATGAAGGAGCACGGCGCTGGCGCCGTAGCCCTGTGTTAGACTCGGTTTTCGCACAAGATCAAGGGAGCGGTATGCGGTTCGTTAGATCTGGCGTGAGGAAACGACCAGCGATTGCTGCAATTATGATCGCCTGCTTCCTCGTGTCTGCTGCTTTCGCGCAAGATCAGACCCATAAGCCTCCTGCTCAGGATGCCGTCCCGTTCTCTCCACAGAGCCCCGACCAGGCGACCGCCCCGCAGACCCCGGTGATCGGTGGCGAAACAAAGGCGGTCGCCAAGGAGAGCGATCCGGCCGACCAGTCGCAGGGTTCGGCCATCAAGCTTGGCCCCGGAGATTTGGTAGAAGTAAGCGTGTACGGCGTGCCCGAACTCACGACGAAAGCGCGCGTGAGCAATGACGGAGATTTGTACCTTCCCCTCATCGATTACGTCCACGTCGGCGATTTGAGCCTGGAAGAATCCCAGAAGCTGATCGAGAAGCGACTCGATGACGGCGGGTTCGTCAAAAATCCGCACGTCACGATCTTCGTGAATGACTATGCTTCGCAGGGCGTGACCTTGCTGGGGGAGATCGGCAAGCCGGGAATTTATCCAGTGCTCGGGGATCGCAAGCTGTTTGATCTTTTTTCAGCGGCGGGCGGCCTTACGGATCGAGCGAGTCGCACCGTGTCGATCACCCGCCGAAATCATCCCGAGAGCCCGGAGCTTGTACACCTGGCAAGAAATCTGACCGATAAGCCTGAAAGCAACGTCAGAGTGCGGCCGGGGGATACGATTGAAATCTTTCGCGCTCCCATTGTCTACATCGTAGGCGATGTCGGGCGGCCGAGCGGATTGCTGGTGGATAACGGCAGCCTGACGGTCTTGCAGGCAATCGCCCTCGCCGGTGGACCGAACCGCACCGCGAAACTGAATGGTACGCGCATCATCCGCAAAAGCAACGGGCCGAACGGAATGACCGAGACGGTCGTGCCTTTAAAAAAGATGCTGCAGGCCAAGGCGCCTGACCTGCCGCTGCAGGCCAATGACATCCTGTTTGTGCCGGTCAGTGGTGCGAAGGTAGCTACCGCCCGTGCCATGGAAACGGCCATGGCCCTGACCACCGCGGTCACGATTTACGCAGTGCATCCCTAATCTCGTACTAGTTCTTCTAACAGCGCGATGTAGTTCTTCGCGCTCTGTTCACGCGAGCAGCGGTCCACGATATAAGCGCGGGCATTGGCACCAAGTGCCCGGCGCAGTGACTCGTCCCCAGCCAATGTCTTGATTGCATCGGTGAGCGCGCTGGCATTCTCCGGCTCGATTACAACCCCTCCGCGAGCTTCTTCCAGAATCTGGCGCGCCTGACCGTCTACTCCCAGGATCACGGGCCTTGCGCACGACATGAACTCGAGCATCTTCGTGGGAATCACCGTCTTGAACAGATCGGTTTTCTTCAGCAGCACCAGGCAGACATCCGTTGCACATATATATGCAGGAATGGCTTCTCGCGGCTGCTGATCAACGATGCAGATGTTGCTCAGGCCGCGCGCACGGATCGCGCCGCTTATGCGCTCTTTGTCGGCACCTTCGCCCACCAGAAGAAAGCTTATCTTCGACTCGCTGCTCTGCAGGGCTTTTGCGGCCTCGATAAGCGTATCGAGTCCGTGAGCCATGCCCATGGTGCCGATGTACCCCACGACGAATCTACCTGCCAGGCCAAGCTGAGTTCGCAAAGGTTCCCGAGTGGCGCCCGGCGAGAACAGTGAGCTCTCCACTCCGTTCTCGACAATGGAGATCTTTTCTCCCGGCAAGCGCCAATGTTGAATGAGATGCTGCTTGAACGCAGGCGTCACCACCACGATCCGCGTTGCTTTGCGATAGAGGAAGCCAGCAATTTGCCCGAGCATGCGGTGCAGAAATGAATTTTCTCCACCCATGCCAACCGCGCTGAGGGATTCGGGCCACAGGTCGCGCACTTCAAAAACAAAGGGGGCTCGCTTCCAGAAGGAGATCCACCATCCGGAAAGTCCTACGAGAAGTTGGGGAGAAGTGGCGATCACGACATCCGGGCGGGGGATTTCCATTCCACGCCATGCAGCTGAAACGCAGAACGACCCGTAGTTGAGCATGCGCTCAAATGCTTTGCGATTGGGTAGCGGCAGCAGCCACGTGCGCACTACCCGAATGCCGTCGACATTTTCGTAATAGACGAAGTTGCGGAGCCGGGACCGCCATTCCAGAGGCACCACGCCGGTCGGATGATTGGGAAATCCAGTGAGCACGGTTACTTCGTGCCCAGCGCGCACCCAATGGCGCGCAAGTTCCACGGCCCGGGCCGCCGGTGCGCCCATTTCAGGTGGAAAATATTGTGAAACGTAGAGAATCTTCACGCGTACCTAGTAGTAGCACAGCTTGAACGCGCCCTTGTAGCAGAGCGCAGCGGCGCGCCTGACTCGGCTGCGCTCGTAGTTTTCCCACTGATGGGCATATTCCCGAAAAATGTCAGCGCCGGTTAGCCGATGCATAATGCTGAGCTGCACGGTGTGCAACCGATGATAGAAGGGGCTTGCGACCATCTTGAGACGAGTTCCCGACTGCTCGTAGAGCGACCAGAAGCCCAGGTCGTATCTGGCGAGATTGCGAATGAGAGTCTGTGCCACTTTGTTGAACAACTGCTGTGCGGATGGATCGCCGGTCGCGAGGAAGTAGTCGTATACTCCCCACAGCGCCCAGATCATCCCATTCAGAATGTGAGTGGGAGGATCGACCAGATATTCCTCGATCCACACGTCATTTCGGCTGTCAGTAAATAAAACTCCGCCCTGATCCACGGAACGCTGGAAGCTCTCAAAAGCACGCCGGGCCGCCTCGTCGTACTGCGATTTCCGCGTCACACTGTGCGCGCGAACTAGCAGCGAAACACCTTGCCCCTGCGCGAGACCGGAATACCAGGGCGCTTTCAGGGTATCGCGATATTCCCAGTCGAAATGATGGTTCCAGACCCAGATGCCGTGCGCGTTTTGCTCGAGCTTGGCGACTAGCCAGTCGGCAGCAACTAGAAACTTCTTGCGGCGTTCTTCCTTCTTTTCCTGGACGAACAGGTTGTAGTTTCCGAGGCCATATTGCGCAATGGCGATCGGGTTGTACTGCAAACCGACCTGTCCGTGATAGTCGAGCATGGGAATGCCGGCGTCGTCATACTGTCCGACGTAGTCCGCCTTGCCCGCGAAATTCATGTAGTACTCGCCAAGGCGATCGAAGCTTGCCCGCGGATTTGCCTGTGGCGTGTCGTGCCAGAAAGTCAGCTGACTGGTCCCGGGGAGCAGGTAGGCGCGGAAAATGCGCTGGTAATAGTGGAGACGTTTCACAAAAGGCACATGGAGGCAGGTTTGGTGGACGACCGGAAATATAACATGTGCGGACGAAGGGCGAATGACCGTACAGCCAGCGGAACCGTTAATCAGATCGACCCGTCACCCTGAAGATTGTGGTCACCGAATCATTGGCTTCGACCGCAATTGTTGTCACGGCGAACCAGTCGGTGTGGTTGTCCCCGGTGGGGAGAAACGCGTTGCCGTACTGAAAGAACCGCATCGGCCAACGATCCTTTTTCCATTCAGCGACGCGCCGCCATGAACCTTGATTGCGGCTGCCGTAGAGAGAAACGAGCCGCGACGAATTCACTTCGCTGGGCTCGACCATGGTGGTGAAAAAGATAATATCGCCCACGCGGCAGCCTTCAATCGAGGAACTGTCCAGGGCTGCCAGCGCCGAAACTGCCCCCTTACGATCCATGCGATACACGTGGTTGGCTTCGAGCGGGGTGTCGGAAGCGTAGTACAGGCCTTCGGGAGAAGCCACGACTGCGACTGCGCGCGCCTGTTGGTTGCCAGCGACCACGGGTTCAACGGACTTCAAATCGTACGATGCCCGCATGATTCGACATTCATTGCCGTAATCGCCGGTAAAAATCCAGAGGCAGTCTCCCCACGGGTCGTGAACGATATTGTGCACGTGCCGGATCGAACCCTTGGGAAATGTGTATGCGATTCGCCATGTGTTCCCTTGACTTTGCGACGAGTAGATGTGGACTTCATCGCGGTGTGGATTATCAAAGTATTCACCGAAGAACACGTGGCCGTTAGGACCGACCGTAATGTGAAGCGGGCGCGTTCCTCGCTGGATGCGGTGAGTAACTCTGAACTCGGATTGACCGGGTGCGAGCGTGATGATCGCGCCGGGAACCGCGGCTATTCGGTGCCCGTCGGCTGTTACGGCTAAGGCGTGAAAACCATCGCGCACCAGTCGGGACGTGAGCCGGTTCTTCGAAGTGAGGGCACGCCAGGCCGGTGGACGATAATGGCCCACCGCTTGCCACTCCATCCGTTCACCGAGCACCGACCCGCGCAACAACTCGTATCCTCGGGAAGCGTACAAGGATTCGCCGTGCCATGCCAGCACGCGCACTCCGGGACAGCGATCAAATAGACTGAGGCTCCAGTCAGGCTGGGACTGCGCGGATGTCGCGGATTCCGCGGGCATAGAGAATTCAGTTGTCCGTCTTGAGTGCGAGGAACGGTCCAATCGCCAAAACGTCCATCTTGGTGCGCTTGAAGCAATCGATCGCTTCCTCGGGCGCGCACACGATCGGTTCATTTTCGTTGAAACTGGTGTTGAGCACCACGGGGATGCCCGTCTTGCGCTGAAACGCCTTGATCAGGTCGTAGTACAGTGGATTTTCCGCGCGCGCTACCGTCTGCAGACGCCCGGTGTCGTCGACATGATTGACCGCGCACAATTCCTTCCGTTTTTCCGGACGAATCTTGTAGACGTGCAGCATGAAAGGCGAGGGATGATCATGCTCGAAATACTCGTGCTGGTGCTCTACCAGAATCGAAGGCGCAAACGGACGGAACCATTCGCGATGCTTGATGCGTGCGTTCAGGACGTCTTTCATGTTGGGCAATCCGGGATGCGCCACGATGGAACGGTTTCCGAGCGCTCGCGGTCCCCACTCCATGCGTCCCTGAAACCATCCCACAACATTGCCTTGTGCGATTTGTTCTGCGACTCGCTCCAGCAGAGGTTCGCGTTCCAGTTTTTGATAGCGCAGGCCCGCGTGCTTGAGGTCGGCTTCGATGCGACTGTCGGAAAACTCCGGTCCCAGATAAGAGTGCTTTAACTCGTGCCGTCGGGACTGCTTCAGGACGGAGTGATAAGTATGCAGAGCCGCTCCTACCGCCAAGCCCTCGTCGCCAGCCGCAGGTTGAATCCAGGTGCGCCGGAATGGAGTCATCGCGAAGAGCTTGCCGTTGGCCACGCTGTTGAGAGCGCAGCCTCCGGCCATTGCGAGGTCGCTCGATGGCACTCGTTTGTGCAACTCATTCAGTAGGTGGAAGAGGACTTCCTCAAAACGCTGCTGCATGGCAAAGGCCAGGTCCATGTCTCGCTGCAGTGATTTCTGCATGCGGTTCACGAGGATTGCCAAAGAGCTTCTCCATGCGCTGCGAGAAATGCCGCGCCAGGCGCACCGTTCCGTCGGGAAGTACCTCCATTCCCTGATTGCTGCCGAGCGGCTTGAAGTATTTCAGGTCGAGTTGGAAGGAACCGTTCTTCAGTCCGATGATCTTGCGGATCGTGTCGAAGTATTTGTCTTTCCCGTAGGGCGCCAGCCCCATGACCTTGCCTTCATCCCCGTACTTCTTGTACCCGATGAACTCGCAGATCATGGTGTAGAAACTGCCGAGGGAATGTGGCAGGAAGACGCGATCCAGCACTTCAATGTCGTTGCCTTCGCAGCGCGCCATCATCGTGGAAACGAAGTCGCCGGAACCGTCATAGCTGAAGCCCGCGGCCTTTTCCCAGGGTGAACAGTAGTACGCGCTGGCAATGTGCGCGATGTGATGCTCGAGATGATGTTCCTGAAATCGCAGTTTGGCGGGCTCGATCTCGAATGCATTGGCCAGAAGCGTGCGCACGTCGCGCATGGCTTCTTTGCGCTGGCGCATGCGAATGAAGTTCAGAATCTTCGCGGGATTGGCGAGCGCGTACTGAACTTTCTTGGCGAGATTGGCGTCGCTGTCCTGGCCGACCGCGACGTGCTCCAGGTCCGTAATCTTCGCGCCCACGGCGTCCAGGCAGGCTTTCACGGCGAGGGCCGGAAAGCCTCCGTAATGCTTCTTGCGATTCAGGCGCTCTTCGGCAATCGCAAACACGATCTCTCCATCCTGCACGATGGCGGCGGAGGCGTCGGCGTGAAACATGTTGAGGCCCAGAATCAGCATGAACTGCGATCCATCCTTCCCAAGAGCTAATTTTGCGAATCGTTCTGGAGTGCGGCCCGCACGAAGGCCTGCGAATCCACCATGACAGGTTGCCCGGAGGCGCGCGACTTCTGAATGCAAAATGTCGTGAGCGTGGTGCTGACAATCGACTCCGGCGAAATGGGTGCGGCGCCGCCGGAGCGCAACGCTTCCGCAAAGGCCTGCCACTCGCCGCGATGCCCTTTATCCTGCCGCCAGCGGGTCGAGATAGAGGATGTTTTTCCGAAGCGAGTCATCTCCAGCTTGCGAAAATCGTCGAGCACCGCAACCGCTCCGCCGCCGAAAACCTCCACCCGTTCCTTGGAGAATGCCCGGTCCCCATTGGCCAGGTAGTGAATCGTGCCTTCCGAGCCATTTTCAAATCGTAGCGAGATCAGAATGTTGTCGTCGCTATACAGTCCAGGATTGGACAGCGGCCGGGCTTGCACCTCGATCGGCGCCGCTCCGGCAAGAAAGGACAGGAAATCAACGAAATGACAGACTTCTCCGACGATCCGACCTCCGCCCATTTCTGGATCGTTGATCCAGTGATCCTGCGGCAGCGTCCCGGCATTCACGCGATAGTGCAGCGCCAGCGGCTCCTTGATGGCGAGAAATTCTTTCATACGCAGAGCCATCGGGGCAAACCGGCGATTGAAACCGACCATTAGCAGCGGCCTCTTGTCCTGCGACGACCAGTAGGCCCGCACGATACTCGACAACTCCCCTTCATTCAGGCACAGCGGCTTTTCGCAGAAGACATGTTTTTCGGCCGCCAGCGCCGCCAGAACCTGATTCGCGTGCAGATGATGGCGGGTTGCGATCACCACGGTATTGACCCGGTCACTGCTGAGAACGTCGCGTTCGTCGGTAGTGCAGAATTCAAACTCGAATTTGTCGGCCGCATGCCGGCTGTGCGCTCCTGTCGCGGCGCACACTGCCACCAACTCCGCTCCACTCGCTTCCCGCAGTGCCGGCAAGAGCGTGCTCGTTGCAAAACTGCCCGCGCCGAGCAGACCGACTTTCATCGACGTCTCAGGAGTGGGAATTTGCGAACTTTCTCGCTGGATAAGATCGACACGCTGGCTAAGATTTGATGATTCGGCGTAAGTGAACAGGACAGCCAATGACCGCTCGCGCGTTGCTCCGGAGATCAGGTCGTAGGCTTCCTTCGCCTGATCGATCGCGAAGCGATGGGTGATGAGCGGTTTCAGGTCAAGCTTGCCCTCGGCGAGAAATTGCAGAAAGGCTTCCATGTTGCGGGTTTCGGTCCAGCGCACCTGTCCAATGGGATAGTCGCGCCCCTTCTGCTCGTACGCAACGTCGTAACGGCCGGGCCCGTAAGAGCGCGAGACGCGGAAATCGAGTTCCTTCTCGTAGTATCGCTGGCGCTCCAGTTCCATGCCGACCGTACCAACGGCAACAACGATCGCGCGATCGCGCGCGACTTGAGCGGCCTGATTCACGGGCTCGCTGCTGGGAGTTTCGGCGGTGATAAGAACCGCGTCCACTCCAAAACCTCGAGTGTTTTGAGAAACCAGGTCAGCAAACTCAGTGAGAGTTGAACTTCCGGCGTCGATGCCCAGCCGGATCGCAAGGTCCACCCGATCGGCTGCGATATCGAAACCAAACACTCGGCAGCCAGCGGTCTTCAACAATTGCACCGTGAGTTGGCCGACCAGACCGAGACCGATGACGGCGACGACATCCCCAAGTTTCACCTCGGCCGTGCGGATTCCGTGCAGGGCAACTGCTCCCACCGTCGTGAACGCAGCTTCGTCGAAAGAGATCGGCACGCCTTCGGGAATTTTCGCAACCAGCAACCGCGGGATGCATGCCACCTCAGCGTGCACTGCATAACCAGCGCCTGCACAAGCAACGCGATCACCAACGGCAATATCGACCACCCCTTCGCCGACACCGGTCACGATACCGGCGCTGCTGTAGCCGAGCGAACTGGGCTGGTCGAGGCGGCTGCGGACGGCGTGCACCGCCGAAAGAATTCCATCGCGCCGAACCTTGTTGATCACCTCGCGAACGAGGTCAGGTCGCGCCTGAGCCTTCTGAAGAAGACTCTTGCGAGCGAACTCCGAGGATGCGCGTTCCGTGCCGGCCGAAACCAGCGACGCGCCAATGCGCACGAGAACACAGCCGGGCAGCAACTGCGGCGCGGGAACTTCTGCGACAGAGATCTCGCCCGTGCTGGGCTGTTGCAGAACCTGTTTCATGCGGTCGCCGCCTGCGATTGGATGAGGTCGGCTGCAAGTTTTTGCGATCCGCCGTCGAGGAACATCCGCATCCACAACTCCAGTGTCAGGAATTGCCAGATCTGCATGGACCAATCGTTGGCGCCCTGCCGCTGCTCATCGATCATGGCGCGCACCCTCTCGGGCCGAAACAGGCCACGCTGGCGCAGTTGCGAGACGGAGAGCAGGTCGTCGACCATTTCCTTTAGATCGTGTGCCAACCAATAGTCTACCGGAGCGGCGAAACCCGCTTTCGGCTGGCGCAACACTTCCGCTGGCAGCACGTTCTCCATGGCTTTCCGAAAAATGTACTTGGTCGTCGGCCGGAAGAAGCCCTTCAACTTCAGGTTGGGCGGAACGTTCCAGGCCACAAACTCCGCCAGTTCGCGATCCAGGAATGGGACGCGCACCTCGACAGAAGAAGCCATGCTCATCTTGTCGTTGTAGGTGAGATTCAGACTCACCATGAAGATCTTCGTGTCGAGGTACAGCATCTGGTTGAGAAAATCGGCGTGTGAAACTTCTCCGAAGGCGCTGTAGTGACGCGCGGCCGGATCGGCCCCGGGAATTTCCGTCACAAAGTTTTCCGCGTACAGCGAGGACTTCTGCTGGCCGTCAAGATAGGTGCAATTCACCACAAAGCGGTCGCTTGGATCCAGGGATGCACTGCGGGCCATCTTTCTGGCCAGGCGCGCGGCGCCTTTCATCGATGTGCCGCGCAGGCTGGGCAGCTTCAGGATGAACGGCTCAACCAGGTTGCGCATAAACTCTGGCAACTTGCGGTACTGTTCTGCCCAGCGATGCGCGACGTGCTTGCGGTAGCCGGCGAAAAGCTCGTCCCCGCCCACTCCGGAAAGCAACACGGTGGCTTGTTTCCGTGCCGCGCGGCAGACCAGATAGGCCGGAATAATCGCCGGGTCCGCGGTTGGTTCGTCCATGTGCCACGTGAGTTGCGGCAGCAGCGAAGCAACATCAGGCTCAACCACAATTTGCTCGTTCTCACATCCCAGATGCTTCGCCAGGCGCTTTGCGACTGCGGGATCGTCAAGCGCGTTCTCGCCGACTCGGTACTTAGGCGGGAAAGTAATGGTATAGGTCCTTACCGGCTGGCTCGTCGCCTGCGTCATCATGGCAGCGATGCTCGAAGAATCGAGCCCGGCGCTAAGGAATGCGCCAATCGGCACGTCGCTCACCATCTGCGCTTCGACGGAGCGGCGGAAACGTTCGCGAATCTCCTCCCCCAGCGCCTTCTCAGATTGTGGATACGCGTGGTTCTTAGGGGGAAACGTCAGATCCCAATACTTCGTGATGGCAAGTTCCCCGGCTTTCAGGATGGCGTAGTGGCCGGCAGGCAGCTTCAAAATTCCACGGAACATCGTGTTCGGGTCGGGCACCCATAGAAATGTCAGGTACTGATGCAGAGATTGCGGATCGATTTCAGCGCTGATTCCCGGGACCTCCAGCAGCGCCTTGACCTCGGACGCGAAAGCCATCTGGCGGCCGCGATACCAGTAGTAGAAGGGTTTTACGCCGAAATGATCGCGGGCGACGAACAGAACAGGAGTGCCGGACCGCATATCGCAGATCGCAAACGCAAACATCCCGTTCAGGCGCGTAACGCACTCGGTTCCTTCTTCTTCGTAGAGGTGCAACACCACTTCGGTGTCCGTGTCGGAGACAAACCGGTAGCCTTTGCCCTCTAGTTCCCGACGCAGTTCGGCAAAGTTGTAGATCTCGCCGTTGTAAGTAATGCAGACAGAACGGTCCGCATTCGCCATGGGCATGTGGCCGCTGGGTGAGAGGTCGAGAATGGCAAGGCGGCGGCTGCCCAGTCCGATATAGGTGCCGTCCGGGAAGCGCTGCTCCCACAGGCCGGAATCATCGGGCCCGCGGTGAGCCTGCACGTGCGTCATCCGGGCGAGCACTTCCCTGCCCCCGCAATTCACCAAGCCGCTGATGCCGCACATTCCTCGACTATTCCTTCTTCGAGCGCAGTTCGTAGATTTTGGATTTGGTGTGAAACATCTGTACGGCCTGAAAACCGCAGTAAATCAGCCCCGAAACGCCATCAAGAAAGCCGAGACGGAAGACGTAACGATAGACGAAGAGCAGGACGGGCGAGCCCGGAATGGCGAAGAGTTTTTGCTTGAGCCAGCGTCGCCGCTGGGCCTGCGTCCCGAACAGGGTGGCAGAAATCTCGTCGCCAGTGTCCTTTTGTGATAAGACCCGCGCCTCCCAGTTGGAATATTCGTTGTGCTTCTGAATGTAACGCGAGAGAGACTCGATATTGTGGTGGATAAGAGGATTCTCGAGGCGCGCGGTCCGTCCATCGACGTAGACGTGTTCATGGACTTCCATGTCCGCCATGGAAGCGTCCTGATCTCTAAGCCGGCATTCGTACTTGCCTTTGCCTCGCCGGAACAGAGACAGTTTCCAGAAGCGGGCATCCCCGTGGCGCAACACCCGGCCAAGAAAGTAGATCCGGAGCGCGATGTAGTAGCCGTTGATGCCAGGATTCTGAATAGCACGTTGAATTTCGGCGGCCAACTCGGGAGTCAGGATTTCATCGGCATCGAGAAGCAGGATCCAATCATGGGCTAGCGGCAGAGTGTCCATGGCCCACTGCCGCTTTTTTGGCCAGCCCCCTTGGTAGTGGAACTGAACTACCTGCGCTCCGAATTCGCGTGCAATCTCCACCGTGGCATCGCTGCTCTGCGAGTCGACGACGATGACTTCCCCGACTTCGCCCAGAGCACGCAGGCAACGGGGCAGATTGTGGGCTTCGTTGCGGACAGCAATGATCACCGTCACCGGCAGCTTGCCGGACGGAGAGTTCTGGCTGCGCAACTTTGGATTCTGTTCTACCTGTTGCATCTCAAACTCTCGCTAAACATTCTGTTCACACCATCGCTGCAAAACGAACAATGCCCACGGACGAGACCAGGAAGTTTCCCCCTTCAGAAAATCCGCCCACACCTCGCGGGCACCGTGGGAATCCAACAGCCCGTTCAAAGGCCCGGTGCCGATTCTACGCAAAGTACTCTCGATCTCGGCCTTGAGCGTGTCTCGCATCCAATGCTCAAAGGGCAACGTGAATCCCCGCTTGGGACGCTGAACCAGGGTATCGGGCAGCGCCCCGTGCAAAGCATTTACGAGCAATTGCTTTGGCGATGAGCCACTCATTTTCATCGCACCCGGGATTGCCATGGCCTGCTGCGCAACCTGATGGTCGATGAGAGGCACACGCAACTCGAGTCCATGCGCCATACTCATGACGTCTGAATCGCGCAGCAAAGTGTTGAGCATATAACAGCGCGACTCGAGATAAGAAACCCGGTTGATCGGGTCGAGATTTTGCGTTCGCTGCAGGGTTTCGCGCAACGACAGGTCCGCCTTGCGCACCACTTCATCGGAGAGCACGGGTGCCAGCTTCGCACGCAGTTTCGGCGCGAACAACATCCGGGACAGAAAATAGGGATGAACCACTCGCCCATTGCCTCGAACCAGTGCGGCCAGCTTTCGATTCTGGTCGCTGGTGGGCGCCAGCATCTCATACATTCCCGACAGAGCTTTACGCGCCGGACCGGGGACGTTTGCCCACAGCGCTCCGAAGCGCTCCATGCGGGGAACGGCATGAAAGCTTCCGTACCCACCGAATATTTCATCGCCTCCAAGACCAGAAAGCGCAACTTTGATTCCAGCGGCTCGGGTCCGCTGGGAAACGAAGTACGTGTTCACCCCATCGATGGTGGGCTGGTCCATGGCGCGAAGCGCGTCGGGAATCGTGGCTAAAGCGTCTTGCTGCGTAACCGTCAGCTCATGATGATCGGTTTTGAAAAGGCTCGCCACTGTGCGGGAGTGTTCAGCTTCCGAGTAGGCAGCCTCACGAAAGACGATGGAGAAGGTACTGGGTTGAACACCGCTACGGCTCAGGATGGCCACCAGGCTGCTGGAATCGATCCCGCCCGAAAGAAACACGCCCACCGGCACATCGCTCACCAACTGCATGCGCACGGATTCACCCAACAGGGCATACACACGGTTTTCCTGCAGAGCATGGTCGGCCGTCGAGTTCCCTGCTTCTATCGTTCCTCTAGATTCAAAGGTCAGATCCCAGTACTGGCGCGTCGTGACTGTTCCCCGCTCCCAAGTCAGAGAGTGCCCTGGTGGAAGCGCGTGGACGCCCTCAATCAGGGTGTCGGGCTCGTAGACCGAACCGAAGGCTAGGTAATTCAGCAGCGCAGCCTGGCTTAGACTTCGCTGGATAAGTCCGGTTTTCAGCAATGTTCTTAATTCGGATGCGAACAGGAAATGCCGATCGCTCTGGTGGTAATAGAGTGGCTTGATCCCCATCGGATCGCGCGCAATAAAGAGGCGGTGCTGCTGCGCGTCCCATAATGCAAATGCAAACATGCCGCGAAACTCAGTCACGCAATTCTCACCCCAACGCGCGTACGCTTTCAGGATGACTTCCGTATCGGACTGGCTGTTGAACCGGGCGCCTTCGCTTTCGAGCCGGGAGCGAATTTCGCGGAAGTTGTAAATCTCTCCGTTGTGGACCAGCCAGTTGCCGGTGGATTCGTCCCGCATGGGCTGATGGCCTAGCGGCGACAAATCGAGGATGGCGAGACGGCGGTTTCCGAGCCCCAGTTCGATTGGGTCAGGAATAGATTCACGCAGAATTACGGTACCGTGATCATCGGGCCCGCGATGAGCGAGCGACTGGGTGGCCCGCTCCAGCAACTCCTCTGGTACCTCGGATCCTCTCGCCAGGATCCCCACGATTCCGCACACGGCTGTGATTCCCTCAGTCTAGCCCATCGAGTATAACGTTGCACGGGGAGCGGTTTTCCTCATTTTGCGCGCCTAGGGCTTGCGCGAGTTACTGGCCTGCATCCAATTCCATGCAGTCGAGACGATGTCGCGCAGCGAGCGAGTTGCCTTCCAGCCCAGCAACTTTTCGGCACGGGAAGGGTCTGCAACCAGGGCGGGCGGGTCGCCGACACGACGCGGGGCCTCCGTGCGGTTCACGCGTCTGCCCGTCACCTGTTCCACAGACTTCAGAATCTCCAGGATCGAATGCCCATTCCCCGTGCCAAGATTGACCGCGAACGATGGCTCGCCATTTGACAACCGGTGCAGCGCCAGCGCATGGGCCTCGGCCAGGTCATTCACATGGATGTAGTCCCGAATGCAAGTGCCGTCGGCTGTGGGATAGTCGGTCCCAAAAATTTGCAGGGGACTGGATGCCTTGTCTGTGGCCCCCAGCGCGAGAGGGATCAAATGAGTCTCGGGATCGTGAACCTCCCCGATCTCGCCACTTTCGTCCGCACCGGCAGCATTGAAATAGCGCAAAGCAGCGTAGCGCAACGCGTACGCGGCATCGTAGGCCTCGAGCGCGCGCTCCATGAAGAGCTTGGTAACTCCGTAAGGATTGATCGGCTGTTTGGGCGCATCTTCTGTAATGGGCACTTTGGCGGGTGCTCCGTAAATGGCACAGGTCGACGAGAAGACAAATTTTCGAACACCGGTATCCAGTGCGGCGTTCAGCAACGTGAGCCCGTCCTCGACATTGTTGCGAAAATATTTTCGTGGGTTGGCCGTCGATTCGCCTACGTAGGCATGGGCTGCGAAGTGAACCACCGCCTCGACGCGACCCAGTTGATGGCGAACCTTGGCTTCATCGCCGATGTCGCCGACCACGAGTTCGAATCCCTTCGCCAGAAAGTCGTGCCCGGTGGAAAGATTGTCGTAGAGGATGACTTCATGGCCATGCCTGCGCAACACGCGCGCCGTATGACTGCCGATGTATCCTGCGCCGCCGGTGACCAGAACTTTCATGGCATTCTCGGTTGTAAGGGTAGGTGATGCTTGCGTCCCTGACCGCGAGATGTCTGTATCGATTCTTTGGAAGTATAAGCGAGGTGCGCCGCACAGTGTTTACTGACGATCCTCGGTCGCAGTCGAAGCGCATTCTGTCCCGCTACTGTATCGGACCGCGCTACACTGCTTGTTTCATGTCAACATCCAGTTCAATCGAACCCGCCGGCATGAACTCAACCCGCCATGCGGTACGTCCGCCACACAGCGAGTGTGATTCTGAGCCATCGATCCGCGAACTACTGCTGTTGTGCTCGTTGACAGGCCTGCTCTTTGTTACTTTTATCAGCTTCTTTCGCGCCTACTCCGCAGCCGTAGACAATTTCGGCGACAGTTCCGCCTACATGACGCTGGCTTCCGCGATTCGCCACTGGGACTTTCGCGGGATCGTCGTCAAGCAGTTCTGGGGACTTCCCTACGCGATGGCGGTCGTCTCGACGTTGGCCCGGATTTCGGATCGTACCTCTCTGCTGGTCATTAGCGTGATTGCGTCCTTCGCCGCGGTGGCCATCGCGTGGCGACTCTGGGGCGGTTGGATCGCCGGCTTCTTCGCCATCCTGAATTTCGACTGGCTGCAGCGTTCGTACCTGGGCGGCTCCGAGCCCCTGTTCGCGGCTTTGCTGTTCGGCTCGTTCCTCGCAGTGAGAAAGGAGCGTTGGTTGATCGCCGCACTGCTCGCCTCCCTGGCGACAATCGTACGTCCCTTGGGCATATTCGCGCTCCTTGGAATTGGCGTGGCGTTGTTTTGGCGACGCAGCTACCGCACTCTTCTCCTGGCCATCTTGATTGGTGGCGCGGTGGGAGCACTCTATGCGCTGCCCTTGGCGCAGCATTTTGGCGATCCGTTGGCGACTGTGAACAGTTATCACAGTCGCGAGTGGCAAGGTGGCTGGCTGTTCGGATTCCCTTTTTACGCCATCATCAAGGGCACGTTGACCGAACCGGCGCCGCTGACCAATCTTGTTCTGAGTTTTGGCTGGATTTTTCTCGTTCTGGTCGCGATCGTGGTCATGGTGAGAAGCGCGCGATTCCGCGAATATGCGCGTAATCACGTCGTCGAAACCATCTTTCTGATCCCCTATCTTTGGACTCTCTATACCTACAACTACCCGCATTGGGCGCGCGGCAACTTCGCGCGCTTTGCAATTCCGATTATTCCCTTCGTCCTGCTTGCTCTCGATCGCTGGATCCCCAAGGACAAGCGCGTTCTGTGGATTTTGGGAGTGGCGAGTCCGATTATGGCGGCCGCTTCGGCGATCGGCATCAGCAACGTTGCCCAGATCCTGCGCCGGGCTATCGGTTGACCCAATGTTAAGCGCGATCAACCAGTCAGCCGCGAGATCACCCTACTCGATGCGCCGCCTTCTGATCTACGTGCTTGCCGTATTTTGTGTGCTGGTTGTTTACTCGTACTCGACCCTGCGGACACCGCACACGAAGAGGCTGCCGGTGATCACGGCTCCCGACCTGGGATTGTATCTCAGCCTGAGCACGCTGGAGAAGCCGCGCCCTGGGGTCGTCGTGAACCCCTACTACCACATCGAAGTCCCCTCAGCCGGGGCGGGCTTTCTGAAATTTCGTTTGGGCCCGATTCTGTTCGACTGGCTGACGCGCTTACTATCCGGTGACTTGTGGCGAAGCTTGTTGGTGTGGAATTTGATCTGGTGGTTCATGTCATGCGTTGCCGCGATCTGGCTGTTCGAACGATTCCTTCCCAAGGTGTCCTGGGAGTTGGTTCTGGCGGGGATGGCGATGCTGATGTTCTTCAACTTTGGGGGAATGAGAGAACAGATTGCGGCTTGGCTGCATTTTCCGGGTCTGACTTATTTTGAAGAGATCGGCCTGCCTTATATCCGCCCTTTCTCGCCGCAAATTGCGTTGCCGGTGCTGTTGCTTTACCTGGGTCTACAGATCGTTGCGCTGCGTGACCGAAAGCCGCTCGCCTGGGTGATGATGGCCGGCCTCCAACTTTTCACGTGCGCCAGTTTTCCCTATGCGACTTTGTTGATGGCGGGTGTAACGACGATCGCGGCCGGTTGCCATGTTTTGCTTTACGGAAATAAGTCCGCGTGGCGTGCGGTTCTCCTGTACGGGTTGTGTTGCGCGCTGGTTGATTCCGTCTTCATGTTGCGAGGGTCGCCTGCTTTTGGGGCGCGCCTGCCCGGCGAGGCGCCGCTGATTCATTTTCAGGCTGCCGTGCTTCCGATTCAGATGGGAAAGCTGTGGTTCTTAATCGGCGCGCTCTGCGTCGTCGTTGCGCTCAGTCGGAGACTGACTCCCGAGGTCCGCTGGACGCTCGTGGGTCTTGGACTCGCCAACATGCTGATGCTGCTCGGGGACGCATTCGTGCCCGGGCCACCCCTGTTCCTGACCAACCACGCGTCCTACTTTGAGCACGCAACCATCGCTATCTTGCTCACGTTTACCGTCGGCAACTGGGCTTCCGGGCTTGCCAGCCGTGGAAGGTTCTTCCGGATTTGCTGCCTCATGGCCACCGCATTCTTCTGCTTGAACGGCGTTATGCTGGCGTTAACCGGATATCGAAAACTCCTTCCCACGAACCGCGAGCAGGTTGACATGGTGCGTTGGTTCGAGCGCGGCGAGGTGGCGCCGGGCGATCTGATCATCACGCAGCACGACATGTGCGCGTGGGTGCCCTTTGTCAGCAGCGCACAAATTTTGTATTGCAGGAACGCACAGGCAATGCTTTCCCCGCAACAGAATCGCGAACTACAGCGCCCGCGGGAGGCCTGGTATTTGTACTTCATGGGCAAGGACCGGCAATGGATGAATAGCATTGCCGCAGACCCCACGAACGTTCACAAGTTTGAGACCTTCGGCATGTACGGAGAAGTCTCGTCGTACCACGGATCGCTGCTCACTCAGCAGGTGGAACACATTCGAAGCCAGTTGACACCGTTGCTGGAGGGAATTGAGATCCATGATCCCGCATCGACCGAATTCTTGCGGCAATTCCCGCAGGTCTGGGTCATCGAGAACCGAGTCTCCCCGGTCTTCGCGTCAGCGAGGCTTGGGCAATATCTCGATATCCATTCTGAAAAGACTTTCGGGGATTTGATTGTCCGGCAAGGCGACCCGAAAAGAAGATAACCACAGAGGACACAGAGGTACACGGGGCGACTCGCAATCGGAGAGACTTGAACGTTCCTTTTCCCGAAATCTTTCCAGACTTTATTTTCGCTGTTCCAGTTTTACAGTAGCTTTCACCGGCTTGCCATCCCGCATTACCGTGACTTCCACTATGTCGCCGACTTTGCTCCGCCGCAGCGCGTCGGTGAAGTCGTAGAGGTTCTTGATCGGCTTGTCGCCGAATTGCACCAGGATGTCGCCCGCCTTGAGCCCGGCTTTCTCAGCGGGGGAGGCGGGCTTCACGTCGGAGAACTTCACGCCGTTCTCCACCTGACCAAAGTCGGGAATCGATCCGAAATACGGACCATACCCGCTGCCGCCCACTCCTGACAGAGGCTTGTCCTCCATCACCGTCACAAAGGTCGGGCGCTCCTGGGCCGAAGCCAGTTGCTGGGCGGCGTCGCCGACTACATCCACCAGACGCGCGGCGGATGGTGCGTTGATCTTGTCCCAGGTGTCGGAGGGCTTGTGGTAGTCAGAATGGAGTCCGGAGAAGAAGAAAAGCACCGGAATATGCTTGGCCACGAATGACGTGTGGTCGCTGGCCGAGTAACCACCGGGTGAGTATTCGACTTTGAAATTTTGCTTGGCAGCCGCCTGCTCGATGACCGCCTTCAGCGTCGATCCAGTGCCGACGCCGCCGATGTACACCTTGTCGTCCTTGATGCGGCCGATCATGTCCATGTTCAGCATGGCGACGGCTCTGTCGAGCGGCAGGGTCGGGTGCTGCACCCAGTAAGCGGACCCCAAGAGGCCAAGCTCTTCTCCCGCGAACGACATGAAAAGAATTCCGCGCTGAAGTTCGCCTTTTCTGGGCGCAAACATTCGGGCGAGTTCGAGTACTCCGGCGGTGCCGGACGCATTGTCATCGGCGCCAGGATGAATCTGCCCAATCTGCGAAGGTGCCAGCGAGTCGTAGTTTCCACGGCCGAGGTGGTCGTAGTGGGCGCCCACGATGACGTACTCCTCGGTCTTTCCCGGCAAATAAGCCAGGACGTTGTTCACGGTGGCGCGCGTCGTTTCGATGTCGACGTGGATGGTCATGTGCAGCGTATCGGGAAAAGCGAACGACTGCGGCTTGGTGGAGTGGTTGATCTGCCCCTGCACGTCTGCGAGAGACTTGCCTGCGCTCTTGAACCAGCCATCCGCCGCATCGTTCTTCACCTGCACCAGGACGATCCCAGTGTTTTCGGGACCGCTGACGCTGCCGAAGCGCGTCAACAGATCTTCCTCTCCGTCGCCCAGCTTTCCGTTGATCAGCACGAGCGCCTTGGCGCCGTGATTGCGCGCATTGATGGCTTTGGTGATCAACTGGGCGTGGCGCGTGAGGCCGGCATTCCCTGCTTTCTCGGCGAAGCCGGCAGGCTCGTATCGCAAAGCGACTACGATTTTGTCTTTTACATCGACGCCGGCATAGTCGTCGTAACCGAATTCTTCGGCCGTCGCTCCGTATCCCACGAAAACAACCGGCGCCGTTACGGAATCCGAAGAAGAGAAGCTGAAGGGCACGAAATCCTGATTCAAGTTCAGTTCACGTTTTTGTGCGGCTTCGTCGACCGTAAAACGATTGCGCGACGAGCGGAGCTTGGCGCCAGTGATCACCGTGAAGGGCTGAAAGTAAGAATTGGAACCGGCCGGCTTCAATCCTAGCTGGCGATAGCGTTTCTCCAGCATGTGCGCGGCGAGCGTCAACCCCTTGGTACCGTCTCCCCGACCTTCCATGGCGGGCGCGGTGAGCGCCTTTACATCGTCGAGATAGCGCGCCTGATCGGCGTTGCCGACGCTTTGTTGGGCGGGATCGGCGCAAAGGCTAGTCGCACAAATGCACAGGATTGAGGCAAGCGCCGCAGCCGCTCGCATCCGTTTTGAATGCAGAACGTTATCGAACAATGTCATAGGAAAAAGATCGTCTCACTAGGAACGCTATTTCGAGCGCCTCCCGTTGTCAATGCAGGATAGTTCAGTGTGTGCGCCACGTTTGATCGAGACGCGGGTTCGTGCCGTTCCCGCTAAAAGCCTTTTACCTTGCTCTGGTTCGTCCCCGATGGTATTTGTTTTGCACCCTCGCACGCACCGCCGCGACCTGGGACACATCCTTGGCTGACTCCCTGACACCGGAACCGCCGCAAAGCGCATCCCTGCTGAGTCCGGGAGTTTCCATCGCGGAAGCGGAAGACCCGAATCGTCCGCGCAAAGCTCTCGGCTTCCGCGATTTGCTGCTCTTTTACGTAGTAACCGGCATCAGCCTGCGCTGGATCGCCACTGCTGCCTCCGCCGGCCCCAGCTCCATCGTCATCTGGATCGGCGCATGGCTGGCTTTTTACACACCCCTGGCGCTCTCCGTGATCGAACTCTCGTCCCGCTATCCAAGCGAAGGCGGCATCTACGTCTGGACCAAGCATGCCTTCGGCGACTTTGCCGGCTTCATCACCGCATGGTGCTACTGGACCTGCAACCTGCCCTATTTCCCTGCCGTGCTCTATTTCGCAGCCAGCAATGCCCTTTACATGCGGCACGATGCTCTCCGCCGCTTTGAGCACGATCCGACTTTCTACATCGTCTTCGCGCTGGTGGCGCTGGCCATCGCGACCTGGATGAACCTGATAGGCCTCGACGTGGGCACCTGGCTTCACAACCTGGGCGCGCTGGCCATGTGGATTCCCGCGCTCATCGTCATCGTGATGGGCGCGATCGCGCTCCACCGATTCGGTTCCGCAACAGTCTTCAGTGTCCACACGATGATTCCCAGCACGCAGATTAAAGACATCGTGTTTTGGTCCGTGTTGATCTATGCGTTTGCGGGATGCGAGACCGCGTCACTGATGGGTGACGAAATCAAGAATGCACGCCGCACGATCCCCTGGGCGTTGTTTCTGGCGGGCATTACCGTCGCCTTGTGCTATGTCCTGGGCACGTTTGGGATCCTGTTTGCCCTGCCCTCTTCGGAAGTTGGGAATTTGCCGGGCCTTATGCAGGCGATTTCAAGCACCGCCCAGAAAGTTCACTGGGAAGCGGTGATCCCTTTCGCTGCATTTCTGATCATGATGAGCAATGTCGGCGCTGCCGGAGCTTATCTGGCGGCCGTGGCGCGCTTGCCTTATGTAGCCGGCATCGATCGCTACCTCCCGCCGGTATTCGCAGCATTGCATCCGCGCTGGAAAACACCATGGGTCGGGCTGTTGACGCAGTTCGTCTTTGGCGTCCTCTTTATCTTTCTCGGACAGGCGGGCACCAGCGTGAAGGGCGCCTACGATGTGCTGGTTAGCATGGGAGTGATTACCTACTTCATCCCCTACCTCTACCTGTTTGCGGCGATGTTCAAGCTGCAATCCGAACCTGCCGGTGCTGACATCATCCGCGTGCCCGGAGGCAAACCGGTGGCGAAACTGGTTGCGCTGGTTGGCCTGGCGACCACCACCGTAACCATCGCGATTTCGATATTGCCGCCGCCCGACGAACCCAACAAGCTGCTCGCCGTCGTAAAGATCGTTGGCCTATCCGGATTGATGGTGCTGATCGGGGTGGCGATTTTCTACCGGCCAAAGATTCGGATGCTGTTGGCGCAATTTAGGAAACCATCGTAAAAGCCGATGTTCACCACAGGACCATGGGGAACACCGAAAGAATTTTAAGTTTTTCCCTGTGGCCCTCCGTGTCCTCTGTGGTAAAGGGTTTTCTCGAGGTTTCAGGCAGGCTGCCGTCCCACCTGACCGGACACTCCCCCCACCGATCGCAACCCCAGTGTCCTGATCAGCCGCAGCAGCGAATTCGGATGCAGTCCGAGAATCCTAGCGGCATCCACGTAGTGACCACCCGCCTTCTCGAGCGCCTGCAGGACAAGTTGCTTCTTGCTCTCCTTCACCGCGCCCTGGAATCCGGCGTCGGCGCTTTCCGCGTGTGCGGGCTCCAACACGGCTACCGGGAGATCTTCCGCGCGAATCGTTTCCGAGGTTCCCAGGACCACCGCGCGCTCAAGCGCGTTTTCCAGCTCGCGCACGTTTCCCGGCCAATCGTATTGCATCAACAGGGTGAGTATTTCGCTCGTCAAAGTCTTGACCGGGCATCCCATATTTCTCGCAAACCTTCGCGATAAAGTTCGCCGCCAGCAACGGAATATCCTCGCGCCGCTCCCGGAGGGGCGGGGTGGTCAGGGTCACGACATTCAACCGGTAAAAGAGGTCGCTGCGGAACTTCCCCGCCTGCACCTCTTCGCACAGGTGCCGGTTGGTGGCGGCGATCACGCGCACGTTCACCTTCACCGACCGGGTTCCGCCCACGGGATCAAATTCGCGCTCTTGCAGAGCGCGCAGGAGCTTGGCCTGCATGCCAGGGGCAAGTTCGCTGATCTCATCGAGAAACAGCGTGCCGCCTTCGGCCATCTCGATCTTGCCCTTCTTGCGCGAGATGGCTCCAGTGAACGCTCCCTTTTCATGGCCGAAGAGTTCGCTCTCTAATAAAGATTCAGTGAGCGCGGCGCAGTTGATGGCCACCAGTGGCCGGTCCGAACGCGGGCTGTTATTGTGCAGGGCGCGCGCGACAAGTTCCTTCCCCGTCCCGCTTTCTCCCTCAATGAGGACGGTAGACGAAGTGGCGGCGACTCGCTCGATCAATTCGAGCAGTTCGCGCAATTTGCTGCTCGTACCCACAATCTCGTGTTTGCGGTCGAAGACGTCGGGCACGCATCGGGAAACCGGTTCCTGGCGCGCGCAATGCTCCCTGTCGAACTCCGCCCAGCCCAGCACACTTGTCTCCAGACCCGCCATCCTCAAGCCTAACCAAACAGCGAGTACACGCTAACTGATGAGTTAGTGAAGCGGGTCCGGGAATCGTTACAAACTATCTGCCAAGCTGGTCGGCTTGCATCGGGAATCATCGCCTTCTCAGAGAGTTACGTCCCCGGGAATCATTGCACGAACGGTCTCTCCGCGATTGGCCCCCATCGTGCTTCTACCAGAACAACGCGGCTGGCAAAGCCGCAGTGGGGCAGTGAGGGCGGCCTATCCGGACATGGGTTCGGGGAAAAGAGAAGAAATCAGCAATGCTGAGCTTCCGCCGTTTCACAGAGGAGGAGAATATGAAAAAGCAAGTGCTCTGTTTGGTTGGCGTGCTGAGCCTGTTGCTGGTCGCGGGGTCGGCACTGGCGCAGAATACGATCGTGGCAAATGTCCCGTTCGGCTTCAGCGTGAATCGCACCACGATGCCGGCGGGCGAGTACAGAATCTCGAGCGTCGGCGGCGATGCGCTGTTGCTGCAAAGCCAGGACAGGAAAACCGTCCAACTGTTCAGTCCAAACCATGCGGAAACGTTGAACCCTTCCGCCGATACCAAGTTGGTGTTTCACTGCTACGACAGCAAGGAACACTGCTTCCTGTACCAGATCTGGGTGCAGGGCAAGAATCGAGGACGGCAACTCCCGAAGAGTTCCTACGAGAACGAAGTATCGGCACGCCTGCGCTCGAATGATGTTCCCGTGATTGCATCTGCGCGTTGACGCTGGATGAAAGCTCGGGCAAGGGCACACCTTCGGGTGTGCCTTTTGTTTTTGATTGATGCCACGAGGTCCGT
>CAVTMJ010000009.1:0-546871 GCA_963735815.1 uncultured Acidobacteriota bacterium
GCCGCCGCGGATTCGCGACCTCACGATTGACTACACCGCCTTGAGCCTTGTCGCACCGGAAAAGGTTCACTTCAAGTACAAGCTGGAGGGCCAGGATAGTGAGTGGAGAGAGGTGGTCAATGATCGCGAGGTCCAATATTCGAACCTTCGTCCGGGTCCCTACCGCTTTCGCGTGATCGCGAGCAACAACAGCGGCGTGTGGAATGAGCAGGGTGATTCGCTGGAGTTCTCGGTTGCGCCGGCGTATTACCAGACGAATTGGTTTCGCGCTCTCTGCGCGGCACCTGTTTTTGGCATGCTGTGGCGGCCTACCAGTTGCGTGTCCGACAATTGCATCATCAGTTCGACATGACCTTGGATGCGCGTGTGGGCGAGCGCACCCGGATTGCACGGGACCTTCACGACACTCTGCTGCAAAGCGCACACGGGGTGCTGCTTCGATTCCAAACGGTTTCCCAGTTGCTGCCGGACCGCCCGGTGGAAGCGAAAGAGAAGCTGGACAATGCCATCGACCAGACCGCGGAGTTCATCACAGAAGCCCGGGATGAGGTGCAGGGATTGCGGGACTCCACGGTACAAGGCAATGATCTCGCGCTGGCCATAAGCACTCTGGGGCAAGAACTCGGAACCGACTCAGCCAATCACCGACCGGCATTCCGGCTCGCCGTCGAGGGCGAGGCGCGAAATCTGCATCCCATCCTCCGAGACGAGATCTACAAAATTGCTGCCGAAGCGCTGCGCAACGCGTTTCGCCACTCTCAGGCACGGCAGATCGAGGTTGAAATCCGTTATGACAATGAGCAATTCCGACTACGGGTGCGGGACGATGGAAAAGGCATTGATCCAGCGATTCTCTCCAGCCAAAGCAGTAAAGGACACTACGGCTTGCCCGGGATGCGGGAACGCGCCACTCTTGTCGGAGGTAAGCTAGTGGTGTGGAGCAAAGTCGATGCTGGCACGGAAGTGGAACTGCGCATTCCTGCTAGCTCCGCCTACGCGACCGCACAAAGCCGTTCGTGGTTTTCACGCAAGGCGAAGGCCTGAAGTAGGAGCTCATGAGCACCAGCATCTCGCAAATTCGAATTCTTGCAGTTGACGACCATCCAGTCGTGCGCCAGGGGATCGCCGGTCTGATTGGCATTCAGACCGATATGGTTTTGGTAGGCGAGGCATCCAACGGCCGCGATGCCATTCAGCAATTCCGGACGCACCAACCGGACATCACATTGATGGACTTGCAGATGCCGGAGATGAACGGTATCGATGCGCTCATTGCGATTCGCAATGAGTTTCCCACCGCAAAGGTCATTGTGCTGACGACATACGCAGGCGATACGCAAATTCTGCGTGCGCTCAAGGCCGGTGCTCAGGCCTACCTGCTCAAGAATACGTTGCATAAGGAATTACTGGAGACAATCCGCACCGTCCATACTGGAAGGAAGACCATTTCCCCGGAAGCCTCGTACCAGATCGCAGAGCATGCGACGGATGACGCCCTGACCCCAGCAGAGATCCTTGTCTTGAGACTGATCGCGGCTGGAAACGCGAACAAGCAGATTGCGGATCAGCTCTCAATCACGGAGGAGACCGTTAAGAGTCGAGTCAAGAACATCCTTTCTAAATTAGGCGCTAACGATCGAACGCACGCCGCCATGATCGGCCTGAAGAGAGGAATCATCGAGCTGTAGTTTCCGCCACCTTGCCTGCCCGCCTCAGACAAATGCAGAACTCTAAAGAGTGACGATCAAAGCTCTAATTGGGGTATCGATTGGCCCCGAAACGGGGGAGTCTAGTTATGTACGGAAAGGTGATCATTGCGGCGGCTTTATTCAACATTCGCTGGCGGTTGGCCTGGCACAGGATTGCTTCTCATGCGTGTGGTCATCGGCTCCGCGCTGATTGCGCGCGCGGGCTTGAAGTTGTGGAGCGATCTGCCACCGATGAATGTGACAATTCCCGCTATGCTCTTGATGGGAGCGGGAATACTGCTAATTGTAGGTTTATGGACTCCAATCGTGGGGACTTCCGTCGCGTTGATTGAAATCTGGAAGATGCTTACGATAGCCGGGGACAAATGGGTGTGGCTGCTGTTAGCAACGGCCGCTGCCGCTCTCGCAATGCTAGGACCGGGTCTGTGGTCCATCGATGCTCGCCTTTTCGGATGGAAGCGCATCGAAGCTCCGCCCCGCAAACAATACTTCTAACTCTCCTTCATAGACTGCTCCAACGACTCAAACTTTCTTGCCTCAAAAGAAGGCTGCCATTCGCTCCCCAAGAGTCTGCGATTTGCCCCGATGTGGGGCTGTACGCAAAAAGAACTGGGGTGACAATAGCTCCGTCATTGCGACAACCGGTGCAAAGGTCGGGAGGCGCGTATGTGGAAGATCACAATTCACGGTTTCACGCTACAGGAAGTCCTAAACATGGCTGCAATGAATGTTGCACCCGTACTGATGGCGACCGACAAAGGCGAGCGAACGATCTGGCGCTGCCGCACGCACCGAGATTCACTAGGATCCAGGAGATTGTCATGGCAAAAGTAATTGAGTTTTACATACCGAAGAACTTTCGGAAATCGTTAAGGGCGGTGGCTCAGCCGCGACCCGGAAAAATCATTGAGTTTTGCGCACACACGAAGCGATCAGCTTAGCTGCTACTCACCTTTCGCGGATTGAGAGGAAATATGACGTTCGAGTTCATTCCTACACAAACCGGCTTTATGCGTCTGGAAGATTCCGAGAAGCTGTTGCGGCTCATCTTCCCGAACTATCCCGACCTGCGACCGTGCCATCCCGCGCCGCGTCTGGAACCGATTCCACAGGAAAGCAAGGAATACTGGAACACAGAGAGGATGTCTCTCTGCTAGTCACTTTGTTCGTATAAGAGTTTCGTAAAGCACTGGAAGTGTAAAAAGGGTAGGAGGAGACAATGGGGTGCGCGACTATGGATTTCACAGACCTCGGAGACCTCACAGCAACAGACCTTGTGAGCGTGAGCGGGCTCGGAGACCAGCAGTTTCATGTCGAACCAGAAATCAGCCCTGAGTATTGCTTCGAAGGCATTATCGGCAGAAGCACAGCCCTGCAGAAAGTTCTGGAACAGGTCGCGATCGTCGCACCCACGGATTCGACCGTCCTGCTCCACGGGGAGACAGGCACCGGAAAGGAGTTGATTGCACGCGCGATACACAACCTTAGCTCTCGACGCGCACGCCCCTATGTGCGCATGAACTGCGCCGCGATCCCCTCGGGGCTGCTGGAAAGCGAACTGTTCGGGCACGAGAAGGGTGCGTTCACCGGAGCGCTGATACAAAGAAAGGGCCGATTCGAAGCTGCCGACGGAGGCTCGCTATTTCTGGATGAGATCGGCGACATTAGCATGGAGCTTCAGCCGAAGTTGTTGCGGGCTGTGCAAGAGCAGGAGTTCGAACGTCTGGGAAGCACACGGACGATCCAGGTCAATGTGCGGCTGATTGCCGCCACTCATCGCGATCTCCGAGCCATGATTCGAGACGAAAAGTTCCGCGAAGACCTTTTCTATCGTTTCAATGTCTTCCCGATTGAGATTCCGCCTCTTCGCGAGCGGCGCGAGGACATTCCTCTGCTGGTGAACTACTTTGTGTCGAAGTTCTCCGGGCGCATGGGGAGACAGATAAAGTCCATTCCCGAACGCGCTATGGAAATTCTGACAAATTGTCCGTGGAAGGGAAACATCAGGGAATTGGCAAATTTTATCGAACGTGCTGTCATTCTCTCACGTGGTCATGAGCTGGACGTACCGGTTTCCGAGCTTCCCACGTCATCCGAGATCAGCGTTGCTATGGGAACACCCTCCACGTTTCGACAAGCCGAATCCTGTGTAATCATCGACGCTTTGAGAGCAGCATCGGGAAGGATTGCAGGCAAGGGGGGAGCGGCCGAACGTCTCGGGTTGAAGCGTACTACCCTGCAAAACAAGATTCGTCGCTTGGGGATTTCGAAGGCGAGTTACTGCCAATAGTGCATTGGGCACGGCTGGCGATGGACGCGCGGATCTCGCCGCCTGCTTGCACAAACTTATCGCCTACTTCCGACGTGTCGCATAGCTGAAGTGTTCCTGCGCCGCTCGAGCACGACCGCATAGAGCAACCGAGCTTCGTGATCGTCGCGGTCGATGGTCATGACATCCTCGTATCCTTAAGCCAATACTGCCCCACAGCAAGAAGACGCAAGACGCATTAGGCGAATTGTTTCTAGAGGGCGTGCAAAGCATTGTGGTCGTCTTCCAATGGCTTCATGTGCTGGTAGTCAAGCCAAGTCATGGCAAGGCAATTTGCGGCGAGCACCACCGCGCGGGACACATTGAGGCGGAGACTGCAGTCCTGGATGGATGACCGGATCGCAATTCTGAGCACCAGAATTGCGCGGCAGAGCGGATCCAGCTCCGCGATGATTTTCTGGGCATCCATTCGAAGAATCAGAGCAAGACTAGCTGCCCGTCCCTCATTATCTAAATGGCATAGATGATCGACATGCGGGCATCGTCGTTCTTTGTACATCGCTTCACACGCGCGAATCGCCAGTCCTTGGAGCGATATTGCGCGGGCAATCGTCGCAGCCTTGGCCCACTCGAGAAGCCAATTCCGGAAAGGACTGTTTCCCTGAAGCGTGGTCTCACAGGCCTGTGCGACTGCTTGTTCCGCTGTCGTTCGGTCCGCCGTAATGAAGAACGCGAGCCTATCCAGAAGCTTTGTGTCATTGTGAAAGCAGGCCACGATTTCGGCTGCTGATGCATGATCGCGAGGATCTGTAGCCGTTGTGCTCGCATGAAACCAGGACATCATTCCTCCACTTTGCGGTGCCGCCTAGGACCGGCAATCAACCTGCATGGAAATGCATAATTGACGGCTTCTTCTCCTTACTCCCATATCGCCGTACGGGTATTCTCCGTACGGGCGATAAACCCAGACGTTCGCATACGTCAGTTGTGTAGACGCCGCGGGCGACAAATACTGCACCGACACTACCCAACCAACTCAGCAAACGCTCGCCGGCTGAATCGATATAGCTGACCTCCGTGAGGTCGACGATTAATCCTTTCGGCACAACGTCAGCAGTGACCAGGCACCTGGCCTGCTCGGCCCACTCACCGACAAGCTTGCCTTCCATCTTCAGAGTCGGACCATTTGCCAACCACAGCATTTCTGCGCGAAACATTGCTTAGCCTCGGGCCGCCTTGTCCTGCTTTCCCTACCCATTCGCGACGCAAGTTGTATGCCAATGCTGCAGCGGTTATCTGATTGATGGGACTTGCCTGGTACCAAGAATGAATTTGGCCAATCTGTCTCAACTCGGTCAGTGTCCGCATGCGGGCAGGTGAGGTCGTTGAGTGAGCCGATGGAGTGAACGGCCGAAGGGAGCGCTTTGAACATGTTCCGGATATAGAAAAGACCTCCGGAAGGGGGGAATGGCTGGATGGGCCCTGTCACGCTCAGTCCCCAATGGGAGTCCCAGCGACACGTAGACAAACTGGCGTGCCGACGCATCTCTAGGGTCTCACACAGTGAACACGAAAAGCGCGGCGACACGTGCGCGCTTCAGATGAGGAAGTGGCGGGCATGGAGCCCGCCACTGGGGGAGTGGTCAGCTGAGATTTTAATGTGACCGTTATGCCCGATAATGAGCATGTCAATTGCCAACCGCAAAAGAGGCGCTACCGCCTAGCTGATCTGCCGAGGCTCTCTCGAAAAACGCCATCCACACAGTGGACAGTTCCGCATGCCCAACAATGAAGTACGATTACCTCTCCGTGAACTCGTACGGCTCTTGGACTTGCATTTGAATCCATTACTCGCCGCTCTCGGATAGGTCTATCGAGGTGGGTACCTTCCTTTTGGCATTTTACCAGCGGCTCCTGAAGCTGGGACCTAAACGCAATTGTCGTGTCGATTGGCCTTCTACTTCATTCTCATTCGCTCTGTGTGTTTTCATACTCTCTTTCCCTCAGGCAATTCGAAACCGGATCAAGATAGGAGTGAGTGGCAGGCGGCGCTCAATCGACATGCTTTCCAGCGAATATGCAAATCTCGCGCCGCAGTCACAGCACACTCGGTAGGTCTCGCCGTGCAGCGTGAACACGCGACTGAGGTGAAGGTGGTGACACCCAAACAGGAAATCAAGGATAGCTAGGAGCATTGCCATAAAACTCCTCTTTTCGAGTTGGGCGTCTGTTGGATCGCGCGATCCCTTGCGAACGTCGAACAGCGCCTTTTCCAGATGTGAAAGTCAACCAACAAGCCCGACTCCCTTGATACGAAGCTGAATTGACACTGCAGGCCGCCCACCATTTCAGGCGTGTCCCTAAGCCGTTGGTTCTGGTGTAATTCCGGCATTCTGCCCGCGCGGGCTGTCCTGACCGTTCGAGGGCACTGCCACAATGTGGGCACCGATCTCTGGGCCTGATGCTCGTCCATGCTCCGGCAATTCAATGATTTGCCACGTTATGCCTTTGGCGAGCGAAGTGCGATTGCACGGCTGTACGAACTGTTGCGCAAGCCGCTGCCGTGCTGAAGCACAAAAGCGACGAAGGAGTCGAGATGTATTCAACAACATCTCTGGATGGCGTTCCTACGATCCAGCGAAACGGGCACAATGTCCTGGGCGTCTGGGATGAGAATTGGGAGTTTGCGAATGAGATCTGCGATTTGCTCAATTCCTTTGAAGACGATCCACACATCTTTTTAACTGAGCACGATCGGAAATGGCTAAAGGCGATGGATCGCGCCTTCAGGAAGGTGCGGCATGTCTGATCTCAAGACTCACGCGAGCGTTTCCATTGTCGTGCCGTTTCATAACGAAGAACCCAACGTCATCGAAATGTATGGGCGATTGCACGCCGTTATGGAGGCCCTTGGTCGCAATCACCAGCTCGTTTTTGTAGACGATGGGAGCACCGACCTCACATACAAACTTCTGAAGGAACTTGCAGTAATCGATCCCCGCGTGACGGTCGTTCGGTTGCGCCGAAACTTCGGTCAAACCGGAGCGCTGGCGGCTGGATTTGCGCATAGCACGGGCGACTACGTGATCGCCATGGATGGCGATCTGCAGCATGATCCTGCGGAGATTCCTGGGTTCCTCGAAAAAATCGAAGAGGGCTACGACATCGTGAGCGGGTGGCGCAGCCATCGCATCGACAATTTGCTGCTCCGAAAGATTCCTTCCCGCTGTGCCAATTGGCTGATGGCGAAGCTCAGCGGCGTCAATATTCACGATTTTGGAACCACGTTCAAGGCGTACCGCGGCGACCTGCTTCGAGGATTGCCGCTCTATGGTGAAATGCACCGGTTCATCCCGGCTATGGCTTCATTCTACGGAGCCTCAATCTGTGAGATACCCATTCAAAACAACCATCGGAAACACGGCGAATCGCACTACAACATTTCGCGCACCTTCCGGGTGTTTTTCGATCTCATGACGATTCGATTCCTCCTGCGTTACATGTCGCGGCCGCTGCATTTCTTCGGCCGGCTGGGCGCCATCAACATGGGTTTGGGCTCGGCCATCGCACTCTGGCTCCTGATCTGGAAAGTTGCTACGGGAATTGATGTTGTGCAGCAACACGGGTTATTGCTGGTGTTTGCGGCCGTTCTGATATTGGTAGGGCTTCAGCTAATAGCGCTCGGACTCCTGGGTGAGTTGGGGGTGTGGCAGTACTTTAATCGATCTGAGCGCAGGCCTTACGCTGTCTCGGAGGTGCTTGATCAGCCCGCCAATCGGACGGCGGGGACCGCATGGGAGGTGAATTCGTGAGCACACGTCGCGATGCGCGGAACACGAAAAAGCTCAATCCATCGAAAACGGAATCATCCAATCGCATTCGCATCGTAAGCCGGAGCAAATGTGCTGAGTGAGGTCCAATATCGTTGCCTTGGACGTTATCGGGAGCCGGCGATTATACTCCTGCTGACGTTGCTGGCATTCGCAGTTCGTGTCTACCGGGTTGACTTCAATAGTCTGTCGGAGGACGAGTCGGCGAAATGGGCGGCCGTTCAAGAGTATCGACACGGACACTTTGCCGGGGTCAATAGCGAGCATCCGATGTTGCCAAAAGTGCTTGCTTGGGCGAGCCTGACAGCTGGGGAACGCTGGAGTCGGGTCGCCGCCGTGCATGACTGGCCTTCGCTGAAGCCAGAGGGCTGGCTTCGTCTGCCCAACGTGCTGCTCGGTGCCGCCACCACGGCAATTCTTTTCTTGTTTTGCCGTCGAATGATGGGTGTTGTCGGCTCTTTTGCGGCGAGTCTTTTCTGGGCAATTGCGCCACTGCCAGTCGCGCTGAATCGACTCACCAAGGAAGAAACGCCGCTCACCTTTTTCACCTTGCTCGCCTGTTACTTCTACTGTCGCGCCCAACAGGCAGGTGTGGACAAGAGTGCACGGCGATGGTACGACCTGAGCGCAATCAGCTTTGGCCTGGGCCTTGCCTCGCAGTACATTCTTCACCTTGTTGGCTTAAACGGACTTGCCTGGCTCCTTGCCGGAAGGATGGGGCTGAATCGGAAGCCGTCTCAATTCAGCTACAGACGGTTTTTCTTCGTGATGTTTCTTATCTTTGTTGTGGTCAACCCGGTCATTCTCTCTCCGACAAACTTCAATGCCATCGTGCACTGGCTGCATCATGAGGGGGTAAAGCATAGTGGATACGATTTCGACGGCAGGCTGTATGTGAACTTCCCCTCGCGTCTGCTTGCTGGAGTGCCGTGGTTCTACTATCTCTGGCTGGTGGTGGTAAAGACACCGATTCCGATCCTCATGGCCGTCATTGTGGGATCCGCACTGCTTTTGCGAGATCGCCGGACACTCGCGTCGTGCTTTTTTCTATCGCTCGGGCTGGTTCAATTAATCGGACTGTCTGTCAGCGGAGCCAAGTGGATCCGATATTCGCTTCCGCTCCTGCCCTTCCTCTACTTGGCAGGCGGATATGCAGTGCAACAAACACTGAAGGCCGCGAAAGGGAAAGTCCTGTCCCAGGCTCTTGTGGCTCCTGCCGCAGTCATTTTGCTTGGATGGCCGCTCCTTCAATTACAGTCCTGGGCCCCCTACTATTCGTTCTACCTGAACTCAATTGGCGGAGACAGACAGAACGTCACACGCTACTTTGCACCGGATGAAGTTTCCGAGTTTGATACGCGCGAAGTAGCGCAAACAGTGTGTCCGTTCGCCCCAGTTGCGACGACGGTAGCAACCGCAAGACCGATGAGCATGGCCTATTACCTGCAGGCCTGCGGGCGCGCGGACCTTCAGATTGTGCCCCTCTACGACACGCACTATGCACCGCGGGACGGAGATCTGATCGTGCTTGAGCCTTCGCGTCGCTTCTTTGAGACACAGCGATTTTTCGACGCTTTGGGAAACTCTGGGATGCCGCATAGTGAAATCCGCGTCGGACCGGTTTCGGCGAGCACGATCTATTTCTTCGATCCGTCCGTGCCCGGATCAAAGAGCGGGAAAGAAGAGTTCACGCTAACCCGCTTGCGCGCCACACCACCTCGGTTCGAGCACGATGCTCAAGAAACCGCATCGACAAACACGAGCAGGTTTGAATTCTCAGATCTCACCAGGAGACTTTCACAATGACTCCGCTTTACCACGCGAGGAAATCTGATGGGCGCTGGTTTGTGCGTGCATTCGCTTTGTTCATTATCAGCATCCCGGTAGTTGCACAGCAGGCAAATGTATCTGGACCTCTGACCGCTGATGAGGTGATGGGACGCGTAGTAGAGATGAACGAAGTGCGTGCCAAAGCGCTGGGGAGTTATTCCAGTGTTCGCAGCTATCACCTGGAGTGCCACTGTCTGTCACACAAGAAGGCCGACATGGTTGTACGCACCGACTACCAGGCACCGAATAAAAAAGAGTTCACTATCGTGTCAGAAAGCGGCTCTGGCACGGTGCGAGACCGTGTGTTCAAGAAACTCCTGGAGGCGGAACAAGAATCAATGCAAGCCGAGAATCAGCAGCGTTCCGCCATAACGCCCGAGAACTATACATTTCAAATGTCTGAGTACGAGAAGACCGATACCGACGAATTCTACGTGCTCGATGTCCAGCCGCGAAGCAAGAACAAGTTTTTGTTTAGGGGCCAAATTTGGGTGAATGCAAAAGACTTCGCCATAACTCGAGTCGAGGGCCAGCCAGCGGTCAACCCTTCCTGGTGGACCGTCAGAACTGATTTCACGCGCAGCTACCAGAAGATCGGTGACTTCTGGTTGCCGGAATCGAACGAGAGCGAAACCAAGGTCCGTGTCTTGGGCACGGCGGTTCTAAGAATTGAATATCACGATTACCGGATCACGCAGGCTGGAGGCGCAACCGAAGCCCCGCCCCATAGCGAAGCACTAGCAGCTACAGTAGCCGAAGAGTTCTGAAAAGAACATCCACGTGCGCTGCATTTGTGGCATTCGTGGTTCGGCGCCTAACGATCACCACGGCAGTCCCACCAACCGTTCGTAATCGGACGTTGGTCCGCGCCTATGGCGATCTTCGGACCGTCTCGGAAAGCGAACTGGCGGAGCGCTGAGAATGCGCTGACTATCCATCTCTCTGCTGACACAATTGAGAACGACGTCAATCAATGGCATAACGGGGGCGGATCGAGGGCTGTTCAGGAAATTTGCTCCCCGGCCATCCGTCTTGATGTCTCACCTATCGCACCCGATTTTGCGTATCCCTTGTGCCCAAGCCGTATCTCCTGATGACCTTTTGCTGGCAGCTGCCCTCATCCGGGCACACGGGGGCGAGATTTCAATGGTCCATGTCCCTTTCCTGGAACGACTTCCACTTGGCCCGCAAGATGCTTTTACTAGATGCGTTGAGGAGCCAAGCCTTGAGGCTCTGCCCTGATCCACTTGGCAATTAATGACAGGGAGAGCGGTGCTGCTTGGAAAGGGATCAATGTAGATGGCAACCTTTGACCAGCCTTCGGAATTAGTTTATCGGATTGCGTACCCGAGCGTTCGGAGGCTTGGGTCGCGAATTGATCGGCGGATTGCATCATTGCCGGCGCAAGGGGACGAGCAGCTTCCGGTCTCTTCCAGTCAGCAAGAAATAGAAGAGGGTTCCTTATTTCGCGAAATTGAACCGGGCGCGAAATTAAAACGAAATCCCTGGGCAGGAGCAGGCGCTTTGGCCCTGCAGGGTCTCATCTTGCTGGCAGTAGTTGTTGTTCCACTGTTTCACACGGATCCACTCCCCAAAAGAGAAACGCTGACAATGTTGTACTTACAGGCGCCGCCGCTCGCGGCCGGCAGTGCCACGAAGCTTCGAGCACCCACACCTCCGTCTCCGTCGATATTGAGCGCGACAAGCACCCGCATTCCCGCTCCGGTACATAAAACCCAAGAAGCGCCACCACCAACGGTCGGCCCAACGGGCGCGGTCGTCGGGGGAGTTCCTGGCGGAGTGGTCGGCGGGATTCCCGGTGGAGGACTTAGCGAAGCTCTGAGTAGCACGCGCAGCGCGCCTGTCCCGGTGAAAACGTTCGATCCCCCGCCGGTCAAGAGAATTCGGGTCGCCTCCCGGGTAGTTGAAGCAAACCTGATTCACGACGTTGCGCCGCAGTATCCGCCGGAGGCTGGCCGGGCGCGCATTGAAGGAACCGTAGTGCTGCTGGCCGTGATCGGCACTGATGGCAGCGTGAAGGATGTACGGGTCGAGAATGGTTTACCAATACTCATACAGGCCGCTATCGAAGCGGTGAAGCAATGGCGTTACAAACCGTACCTGGTAGACGGGGAACCGGTTGAAGTTGACTCCCGAATCACGATTAATTTCACGCTGACGGGAGCTTAGGAGTATCCACAATGCTGCAAAATAGACACACCTCACCCAACCGACGTTTGGCATCGCCCCTGAAGCGGCCACATCTATTGCTGCTGTTCGTCCTCAGTGGAATGATCCTTGTGGTACCCATTTCTGCGCAGTCTTTCACAACGGCAGACACGAAAACAGGCAGCATCCTCGGTACAGTCGTTGACACCAGCGACGATCCGATTCCCGGCGCCAACGTGGTTCTTCAAGGATCGGCTGGCGACCGTGTCACGGCCGTCACCAAAGACGATGGAGGCTTTGCCTTCGACCAGGCCCCGGCCGGAATCGCCTATCAGATCACCGTCACCGCCGAAGGATTTGCAGACTGGAACTCATCCATTACGGTCGAACCGGGTCAAAACAAGACGCTACCCGAGATTAGACTTCGCATCTTGGCTGTGCAGCGGGCAGTCACCGTGAGTTACTCCTCAAAAGAGGTTGCTACCCAACAGCTCAAAGCTGAAGAGCAGCAACGCGTTCTCGGCTTTATACCGAATCTTTTTGTGACCTACGAACCCCATCCCGAGCCTCTCACCACGGGAATGAAGTTCCACCTGGCATACAAAAGCCTCACCAACGCATTTTTCTTCGGACGCACGGTCGCGTGGGCTGGCGTCCAACAGGCTCGTGACAATCCCAGTGAATGGCAGCAAGGTGCGAAAGGATATAGCAAACGGTTGGGAGCTGGCTTCGCTGACGGCGTTACCGGAGGCTTGATCAGCAACGCTATTCTGCCATCGCTTCTGCATCAGGATCCTCGCTATTTCTACCAGGGTACCGGCACAAAGAAGTCTCGGGCTCTTCATGCCATGTTGGCGCCACTCATCTGCAAGGGAGATAACGGCGCATGGCAGCCGAATTATTCTCAGTTGGGCGGCAGCTTAATTGCATATTCCATTTCTACCGCCTACTACCCTAGTTCAAATCGTACTGCCGGGCATGTATTCCAGACTTTTGGGATAGATCTGGGTCTGCATGTCGTTGGCAGTCTGGCTCAGGAGTTCATCTTCGACAAATTTACAAGCAGGGGTAAGCATTAACTTCGGGACTCTCGGCAATCAGCGATCGACCGCCGCTGCAACGAGTTTATGCCGGCCCGCCGGAAGTGGTGACAAGGGGCGAAAATTGCGATGCGCGTTGGCCTGGCTCTCCCCCATCGCGCCAAGAGGCCACACGCATCGACGCCCCTCCGACGGTTCTGAGGCTGAAAGCGATTCTGCTCGAAAATCTGGAGGTGGTTTCCTACGAAGATTCTATATTTCAATCCAGAATCTGTTCATGCCAAGTACGTCGACATCATCCGGCAGCAAGGACACGATGTGACGACCGCGAGCAGCGGCGCCCACGCACTCGAATTGATGCGCAGACAAATCTTTGATGTTCTCGTGATGGATTGTGCTCAAGATACGCTGGACATTCAGAACTTCACGACTAAGGCGCAAGGCTTGCAACCATCGCTAGCGGTGTTTCTCGCGGACGAGTGGGGCGATGAGCTTGTAACCGGCTTGGAAGAATTTGGACACGTGCTTACGATGTTGGAAGATGATGAGTGTGCCAGGCTGGCGGTTGAGAGCCGCATAGGCTGAAGCCGAACGATAATGTGCGCGTACGAGAGTCGATGAATTCAGCCACGTGATTTTCCAGAGACCCTTGCTTCGGCGTTGTCTTCTTGGTCAGTAGTCATCGATAGCTCCTAACTGACGCCTTTGTCCCATGGACGCACGTGGAATCTGCCAAGCGAGACAGGCTCGGCTAAGCCGCTTCCGCACGGTAAGGGCGACGACTACGCTGGCTTTCCAACTTTCCAAAAGCCTTGCTCTTCGCTTCGAGTTGATTCATCGCAGCCATCAGTAGAACTTCGGCAAGAGTGAAGCCGCAGAGCGCGTTTTGTGTGATTTTGAACATGGCCGATGCTGTCATGGTTGACACCCAGGACGCTGCAGGTCGTATGCCACTGTGCGTTTCTGTCTAAGTGCCTGACACTCTTAAGCCGCAATCATCTTTGTGACAGGTGCTCTGCCCAGTTCAGGTCAACGCCCGAATATGGGCACGCCGTAAGCCTCGTAGCCTCGTTCATCTCCCTCACGCGAAGCGGTTTACGACCATTCTTCTTTGGCGCCTGCCTTGCACTTATGCAGGGACCGGTGTTTCGTGGAAGTGCCCTTATGTAACAACAAGCACCGGAGAAATGAGATTATGTGCGGGGATACAGGAAACTCGTAGCGGTACCGCTGATGTTGGCTGCGATGGGTCTAGCTCATCCGTGTGCCGCTCTGTGGCAGTCAAATGCGTTGAGCGGAGAGGCCGACATCCAGGTCGGCGACTCTCCACGTCAGTCGACATGCAGACAGCGCATATCTGACGAGCCGGTGGCATCCGCACTTCGCCTGGTTTGCCTTAGAGAGCGCCTCGGAGCGGAAGACATCACGCTGAGCAACGTTATGGTGATCGGCTTTGTTGGAGGATTCGTGAGGCACGATGACGTAAGGCATCCTGAGGTGGTGTTCGCCGGATTGCTGCGCGAGAGATACCCATCAGTGCATGCGGAAGTGTTCTCGAACCACGACGGAAAGAACGCTCTGCGGCGAGTACTGCAGCTGTTGGACGCGAATCACGATGGCCTTCTCACGGCCGATGAAAAGGAACAAGCAAGCATCATTATCTATGGGCACAGTTGGGGTGGTTCGCAGACTGTCACATTGGCACGGCAATTAGGACGGCAGGGCGTTCCAGTGTCGCTGACGATCCAGGTGGACAGCGTCCATAAACCAGGCCACGACGATGCGGTGATTCCGCCGAACGTTCGCAATGCCATCAACTTCTACCAGACAAAAGGTCTTATCCACGGGCGGCCGAGTATTCGTCCGGTCGATCCCAGACGCACGAACATCATTGGCAACTTCCAGATGACGTATCAGGATCGTCGAATCAATTGCGACAATTATCCCTGGATTGCGCGCCACCTGAATAAACCACATCACGAAATCGAGAATGATCCTCTGGTCTGGGAACAGATTGCATCGATGATCGACACCGAACTGTCGAAGGGCAAGGCAGCAGCTGAAGCGTCCTTCGCTTCCACGTTCCCGCGTATGAAGTAGGACTAAAGATGAACTCGGCTTCTCCTCCTCCATTCGACGACAGGTATAGCGCTTCAGGTGTTGTTGTTTTCAGCTGTGTACTCGTAGTGGTCGGCGCATATTGTTTTTGTCCGAGCGCATTTGCCCAGACATCGGATTCCCGAACAGCGGAGGAGCCGAGCAAGTCGTGGGCAGCCACGACAGACCTGAAGAGCGACTATCTAGCTCCCGAGCGTACGCCCGTGCGCATCATCGAAAGCCACAGCGAAAATGGCAGGCGGAGGCTGGACAAGCGATCGGTTGAAATCCGCGGGACCGATGGAACTTTCCAACCTTATCAGGACATCGAACGCGAAACCGTACAAGTAGACGGCAGCACAGTGCGCACAACGACGCGAACGTTCGCTCGAGATGTGAATAAAGCGAAAGCGCTGGTGCAGATAACAGAAGAAGAGCAGCGTACTCTACCCAGTGGCGAGTCGAAGACAGTAAGAATCACCTCAAATCCTGATGTGAACGGCAAGCTTCAAGTCAGCGAGCGAGACACCGCGCAGAGCAAGAGGCTCGCTGAACATGTGGAAGAAACTCAGACAACGGTTGAGTTGTTGAGCATCAATGGGGGCCTCGCTCCCGCGGTGAAGACGCGCGAAATCCGACAGAGAAACGCTAACGATACAGTTCACTCTGAAAAAGCCATACTCCTTGCTGATGGCGGCGGGAGATGGCAAGTGAATGAAATTCGGAAAACGACAAGCATGCGGGAGGGCGATAGCCGCATCACTGAAGAGCGGATTTCACGGCTCGATGCCGAAGGCAAGCTAAGCGAGATCTCTCGAATGGTGACAAAGGAGCCCGAAACCTCCACTGGGGAAAAGCGCAACACGGTGGAAGCCTATTCCATAGATGTCCCGGGGACTACTCGGGACGGGAACCTTCACCTGGTTGAGCGTGTAAGCACATCCAGCCAGAGCAATGCAAGTGGCACATGGACCACTGAACAGAAAGTGGAGCAGCTCAATGCCGGCGATCCCGCCGCAGGTCTTCGCGTATCTGTTTTGGTTAACGACAAGGTCGTGCCCGGCCCCTCGGGAGAACAGTCCACCGTAACCATTCGAGGGCGCGATTTGAACGGCGGTTTTGGCATAGTCTCGGTTGATACGACGAAATCGGATCGGATTCCCACCATTCATATTCAGCAAGCGCCCTCCGACCAACCGAAATAAAACAACACTCACCGATGTGTGTCGCCACCTCTGCAGCCAATCGACAAACGGTAAACATCATTTTGCTGCCCTAATTCGGTCAGTGCCCTTGGCATGTCATGCAAGGCCTGCGTTCGATTTGTCGAGCTGATTGAGTAGTAGTGTTTTCATCCACCTCCGCGTGTTCGGGTGTGGCCCCTGGATTGCGACCACAAATTGCGATCTTCAAGTTCGCGCCAAGGAGTTGGCCATGCTGGGAGAACTGACAAACATCCCGACTGACACACTCATTGACATGCTGTACATGATCTTCGCCGGCGAAGTCGCCATCACTGCTAGTGATGCAGCGGAAATCGAACAAATTCAACGGGAGCTGCAACGCAGAGGCGGAGCGCAAAATTGGGGCTTTGCAACCATTAACTGAGAGAAGCAAGCAGATTTTACGGTGGACGTTCGGCCATGCGAAGACACTGCACCTATCGAACCTCCTACCGGAATAGCCATTCTTGCTAGTGCCTAATGACGAGGTAAGGAAACTGAAATATGACATTGCTCACACAGAGTGAAGAATTAATCGGATCATTGAGCGCCGAAGGGAAAGCAAGGTCAACCGTTGCGGGTGCGCCGCTCAGCCCAGATGAACTGAGCAGGATCGATGCTTACTGGCGTGCGTGCAAATACCTGGCTTTAGGGATGATCTATCTTCGGGCAAATCCGCTCTTACGGGAACCCCTGAAAGCAGAACATGTCAAGAGCCGGCTGCTCGGCCATTGGGGATCAAGCCCGGGCCTCGCCTTCATCTACACCCACCTGAGTCGTCTCATAAAGAGAGATGACCTCGAAATGATCTTTCTCGCAGGCCCTGGTCACGGCGCTCCGGGAGTCTTAGGTCCTGTCTACCTGGAAGGCACGTACAGTGAGATCTACCCCGAAAAGAGCGAGGACGAAAAGGGCCTTCGAGAATTCTTCAAGCAGTTTTCGTTTCCTGGCGGTATAGGAAGTCACTGCACCCCAGAGACGCCCGGTTCCATTCACGAAGGCGGTGAATTGGGTTATGTCCTATCGCACGCCTGCGGAGCCGCTTTCGACAACCCCGAGCTGATCGTGGCGGCTGTGGTGGGCGACGGCGAAGCCGAAACTGGCCCGCTCGCGACCTCATGGCACATCAGCAAGTTTCTGAATCCAATCCGCGATGGCGCCGTTCTGCCCGTACTACACCTGAACGGATACAAGATCAACAATCCGACTTTGCTCGCGCGCATCTCTCACGAAGAACTGGAAGATTTGTTACGCGGATATGGCTGGAATCCCTACTTTGTGGAAGGATCCGATCACGACAGTATGCATCAGGCAATGGCCGCCACGTTTGAGCAGTGCATCGCGGAAATTAAAAGCCATCAGCAGGAGTGTCGGAAGAGCGGACTTGCAACTCGGCCGCGCTGGCCGATGGTGGTATTGCGCTCGCCAAAAGGGTGGGGTGCCCCAATGGAAGTTGACGGACATCGGCTGGAAGGATTCTGGCGTTCGCATCAGGTCCCGCTGGCCGACGTGAAGGGTAATCCAGAGCACCTGCGCCTGCTCGAGACCTGGCTGCGATCGTTTAAGCCTGAGGATCTCTTCGACGAAAGCGGGAAGGTGCGACCGGAGATTGCCGAAATCGCGCCATCAGGTAAGCGCCGCATGAGCGCCAGTCCTCACGCGAACGCCGAACTCAGGAAAAAACTGCGGTTGCCCGAGTTCCGCGATTATGCCGCCAAGATCGACCGCCCAGGAAATACCGAAGTAGAGAACGTCCCGCCACTGGGACGTTTTCTGCGCGATGTCATGAAGTGGAACATGGACAGTTTTCGAGTGTTCGCGCCAGACGAGAACACGTCCAACAAGCTTGATGCGATTTATGAGGTGTCGAAGAAATTCTGGATCGCTGAAAGTTTCCCCGAGGACCGTGATGGAACAGAACTGTCTTCGGACGGACGCGTTGTCGAAATGTTGAGCGAGCACACGATGGAGGGCATGCTCGAGGGCTACTTGCTTACTGGTCGCAACGGCTTTCTATCGTCTTATGAGGCGTTCGTGCACGTGATCGACTCGATGTTCAACCAGCATGCCAAATGGTTGTCGATCTGCAGTCATTTGTCATGGCGGCGCAAGATCGCGTCTCTGAATCTGCTGATTACGTCAACTGTATGGCGTCAGGATCACAACGGCTTCACGCACCAGGATCCTGGCTTCCTGGATGTAGTACTCAACAAAAGCGCCGCGGTCACGCGCATCTACCTGCCGCCGGATGCCAACTGTCTGCTGTCTGTAGCCGATCATTGCCTGCGCTCGGAAAACTACATCAACGTCATTGTCTCGGACAAACAGAAGCATCTGCAGTATCTCGACATTGATGCCGCGATTACTCACTGCACAAAAGGCATTGGGATCTGGAATTGGGCCAGCAATGATGAAGGTGCCGAACCCGACGCCGTCTTTGCTGCAGCCGGGGACATCCCTACCCAGGAAGCTCTGGCTGCGACAGCGCTGCTCAGGGAGCGCTTCCCGGACCTCAAAATTAGATTCATCAACGTCGTTGACCTGTTCAAGCTGCAACCAAGCACGGAACATCCGCACGGCTTAACGGACGCGGACTTCGATTCTCTGTTTACGACCGACAAGCCGATCATCTTCAATTTCCATGGCTATCCCTGGCTGGTTCACCGCCTCGCCTACCGCCGCACGAACCATAAAAACCTGCACGTGCGCGGTTACAAAGAGAAGGGCAACATCAATACTCCAATGGAATTAGCAATCAATAACCAGACGGACCGGTTCAGTCTCGCCATCGATGCTATCGACCGCATCCCGAAACTGCAACGAATTGGGGCGCATGCCAAAGAGGAATTCCGTGATTGCCAGATTGCTTGCCGCCGCTATGCCTACGAATACGGAATCGACAGCCCTGAGATCAGCGGCTGGAAGTGGCCTTACGAAAAGAAATGAAGCGAGCGATTAGCAACCATGGCTATGGACTGCGGCCTTTGGGGGGTCGCAACACGTGCGAACCACAACCTTTGCGGGTCACTTTAAGTTGTCCTGATGAAAGCACACCCGCCGACACCCATTCCCGCGGATCGGAGAGGAATTGATCATGATTTCTAAGGCTGCAAAGCAGCGCGTAATACCCGTCACCGAAGAGCTTACTGCCAAGTACGGATGTGGTCCAGTGCACTTCTCCGGAAGGGATGAAGCGCTGTATGAACGGCATCTTCTCTTCGACAGTGGCGTCGATGTCGCGGCTGCGACGGCGCGCGACCAGTTCGAAGCGCTTGCCCGGTCCGTGCGCGATGTTCTGTCTCAGCGCTGGCTCTTGACCGAGAAGACATACGAGGAGAAGAATCCCAAACGACTCTACTACCTTTCGATGGAATTTCTCATCGGTCGCTCGCTCGCAAACAACGTTGTGAATCTTCTGCTCTCGCCACTCACAGACCAGTTTATCCAGGACAAGAAACTGAATCTGATCGAGATCTTGGAGCAGGAGCCCGACGCCGGCCTAGGAAACGGCGGTCTGGGACGCTTGGCCGCATGCTTCGTTGAATCCGCCGCGACCATGCAGCTCCCGGCCATAGGTTATGGACTCCGCTATGAATACGGCATCTTCAAACAATCCATCCAGAACGGATGGCAACAGGAAACACCGGACAACTGGCTCCGTGCTCCGGACCCGTGGGAGATTGCCCGTCCGAACGAAAAGGTGGAAGTCAACGTGGGCTGCTCGTTCGAGCTCAGCGGAGGTACCCTGCGCCCGGTAGCGGGGCGCCCAACGACTCTGATCGGCATCCCATTTGACCGTCCCGTGATCGGGTACGGTGGTTCGACGATCAACACGCTTCGACTCTGGGCGGCCGCAGCGCCCGAATACTTCAACTTTGAAGAGTTCTCGCATGGCGATTTCGTAGAAGCGTTTACTCAGACCCTTGGGGCCGAAACCCTGACCCGCGTCCTTTATCCCGATGATTCAAGAGTAATGGGGCAAGGGCTACGCCTGCTGCAGGAGTACTTCCTTGTTGCCTGCTCGCTGGCGGATGCAGTGCGGCGCTTCCGACGGACCAACTCGGATTGGCGCTTATTTGCGGACAAAGTGGCAATTCAGATGAACGATACGCATCCGGCTCTCGCAGTTCCGGAGCTCATGCGTCTCCTTGTTGACCAAGTGCACCTCGAATGGGACGAAGCCTGGCATATCACACAGAACACGCTGGCATATACGAATCACACCTTATTGCCCGAAGCGCTTGAAAAATGGCCGGTGGCTTGGTTTGAAGAAATGCTGCCCAGGCAGCTCGAGATCATCTATGAAATCAATCGCCGTTTTCTGGGCGATGTTCGCGGGCGGTTTCCTGCCGACAAAGACCGCATTCAGCGCGTGAGCCTTGTCGAAGATGGCCCCGGTAGCAAGGTTCGGATGGCAAATCTGGCGGTCGTAGGTTCGCACAGCACCAACGGGGTCGCAGAGATTCATTCGAAGCTGTTGCGCGAAACGACACTGAAAGACTTGGCAGAGATCTTTCCGGAACGTTTCAACAACAAGACGAACGGAGTCACGCCCCGACGCTGGCTGCAATTATGCAATCCTGCGCTTTCCGGACTCATCACTGATGCCATTGGAGATGGCTGGGTCGGTGATCTAACCGAACTAAGCAAGCTCGAAGCATTCACCGAAGACAATGGCTTCCGTGATGAATTCCGCAAAGCCAAGCGAAACGCCAAGCGCCAATTTTGCGATTGGCTCCGCTGGTCGACGGGGCAGACCCTCGATCCGGATTCGATCTTCGATTGCCAGGTCAAACGCATCCACGAGTACAAACGCCAATTCCTCAACGCACTGCGTGTCGTTGTGCTCTACAACCGGCTACGGCAGGACCCCGGGCTAAACATGCATCCACGGACGTTCCTCTTCGCCGGCAAAGCCGCGCCTGCGTATCGGCTCGCCAAAGTAATCATTAAATTCATAAATCAACTGGCTACGGTAATCGACGCCGATCCGGCGGTACGTGGGCGGTTAAAAGTAGTATTCCTGCCCGACTACTGTGTGTCGCTTGCGGAGCACCTCATCCCGGCCAGCGAGGTCTCCAACCAGATTTCGACCGCAGGCTATGAAGCCAGCGGCACGAGCAACATGAAGTTCATGATGAACGGCGCACTGACGATCGGCACGCGTGACGGCGCGACGATTGAGATGGCTGCCGAGGCCGGGGAAGAAAACTTCTTTCTTTTCGGTCTGACCGCGGACCAGGTGATCGCCAGTCGGGGATGGTACAACCCGCGTTGGCATTACGAACACGAACCCGAGACCCGTCAGGCACTGGACTTGATCTTCTCGGATTATTTCAACCGATATGAGCCTGGCGTCTTCGAGCCTTTGCGCGAAATGTTGCTGACGCACGGCGACCATTACATGCACCTGGCGGACCTGAAGTCATACCTTGAGGCAGACGAGCGGCTGTGCGCACTTTATGCCAATCCCGACGAGTGGGCGAGCAAGGCGATCTTGAATGTGGCGGGCTCGGGAAAGTTTTCAAGCGACCGTACCATTGCCGAATATGCGGCAGAGATCTGGCGCATAAAGCCATGTCCAATACCGGAGACAACATAGTGCCGGGCATTTCGCCGGCTCGTACCGCGAGTTCGAAGTAATACAAAGTTTCGCTAGTAGTCCGCTAAGGCGGAGCTGACGATGAAAACTGCAAGGAACTCAAAGGAGAAAGAAAAACGATGCAGCAAATATCTCGCAACTGGACGGCAAGGTTTGGTGCGGCATTAGTCCTGGCGCTCGTCGGGTGCTCCCTGACGTACGCACAGGACGTAAGAACTAACTATATGCCGGGAACTGATTTTTCCAAATATCGCACTTATGCATGGGTCGATGAGGTGCAAGGCGTGCCCGCGGTAGGTGGGCGTCCCGACCAGATCCTGGACACCCAGGTCAAACAGGCCATCGATGCCCAAATGGCCGCCAAGGGCATTAGCAAGGTGGCGGATGGCGGTAAACCGGATCTGCTCGTGGGCTACCAGCTCATGATCGATCAGGAGAAGCAGATCAACGGGTTTGGGGATAGCTGGGGCGGCTGGGGTGGCTTTGGTGGCTGGGGCCCTTGGGGGGGAGGCAGCTTTAGCTCCTTCTCGGCAAGTACTTCCAGCACTTACATTGGGACTTTCGTCATTGGGATGTATGACCCGACGGCAAAGAAGCTCGTTTGGATCGGTGGTGCCCAACATGCGATTGAACCCAGCAAGAAACCGGAGAAAAACCAGGAAAGACTCAATAAGGGAGCGCAAAAACTGTTGAAGGGTTTTCCTCCGGGACGCAGCAAATAGACCCTCCGCCTCTGATGAAAGCGGAGAGTCTGACAGCTACTGTCCCGGTACGCGGTTGAAGCTGTTCGGAAAACACGCCTCAGGGCGGCAAATACAGAAACGTCGCACAACAGAATGTGGCGAGAAAAACTAGCCAAGTTGATCAGGGTACAGCTATGTACGCGCAAGAACTGAATCGAGAGTCTTGACGTTTCAGACAATGGGGTGCAACTCATGACGCAACGGAAGGATAGAGACCGGGTGATAGCAGAAATCACACTCTCTCACCTTTTGCGACTGGCGAATGAACATCACTGCTTTGTTAGCCGCAAGCAAGCGCTAACGTTTCTCAATCAACAGGGACACGCGTTCGAAATGTGGAAGCACATGATGCAGGCGGGCGAGGACTTTATTGCACGCAGCTTATTAGGGCAGAGCACTAGCCTCAAGTACAAATCCGAGGGTCCCTCGGTCCACACGCTCGGAACGTTACTGACCCTCACGGCGACAGTCCTATGCCAGCAATGCCTCGCGGTCCTAAGGCGAGTTTCACTTGGTCTCGTTCAGCTTCGACCCTATCGTGCTTCGAAAGAGTTATTCTCTCGTATCACTCGGCTGAAGTTCAGGTGCCCACGCAGTACCACCGTCTCTTCTAGGCAGCTATCCCAAAATCAGAAAATATAGTTTCGTCCTCAACAGATAGTGGTGGCTACGCATAAGGTTGCGTCCAAGGACTAGGAGCATCCAATGCTATCTCGAATGTCTTTTTTGGTTTCCGAAGTGCTAAACGGATCGAGGGTAAGAAGACCAGAATGCGGTGCCTACATTCGGACAAAGCCCGCATTAAGGCACACTAAGCTTTCAGTGAGGGCAGTTCTCCGCTGCTAGGGAGCAGTTAGTAGTCTGTCCCGGTTTGGCTATCAAGTTGCCAGTGCTATGAAGCAGGGCAAAGTTACGGGCACTGCACGAGGAGCATATCGCTGAATCCATTGGCGACCGTGTCGCTGGATCACTCTTACAGCAGCGTGCAGGAATACAAGCCTGTCCCTAAACCGGCAGGACCGATCCAGGAGGCTCAGCAAAAAGCAATGGGCAAAAAGTACAAAAACAAAAAGAAACAAGAATCAAGTCTGAACTGCAACACGCAACCATCAGGCGTCGACGGCCCACCGAAGATCGGCAAAAAAGAGTACGAGGCCGAAATTTTCAAGCTGCAAGTTGAGCTGGTGAAGCTTCAGGAGTGGGTGAAGGCGAAGAACGCCCGAGTTGTCATCCTGTTCGAAGGAAGGGATGCTGCGGGTAAAGGCGGAGTCATCAAGCGCATCATGGAGCGTGTCAGCCCGCGGATTTTTCGAGTGGCCGCCCTTCCGGCGCCGACCGAAAGGCAGAAAACACAGCTCCATGCTCAGCGCTACATTGAAGAGCTCCCCGCCGGAGGGGAGGTCGTCATCTTCGACCGGAGCTGGTATAACCGTGCCGGTGTTGAGTACGCGATGGGCTTTTGCACCAAGGAAGAGCACAGGCAGTTTCTCAGGGACTGTCCAACGTTCGAAGGATTTCTGGTCAGTCAGGGCATCATCCTGCTGAAGTACTGGCTCGAAGTGTCGAAAAAGGAACAGCACAAGCGCTTCCTCGCGCGTATTGAAGATCCTACCAAGCGTTGGAAGCTTAGCCCTATGGACTTGGAATCGCACCGCTGTTGGTACGACTACTCACGCGCTCGCGATGCAATGCTTGCAGCCACTGATACGGCAGCGTCGCCCTGGTACGTCGTGCCATCAGACGACAAAAAGCGTGCGCGCCTGAATTGCATCGCGCACGTACTCAGCAGCATTCCGTATGAGGAGATTCCTTATACCGCTCCCAAGCTTCCGCCGAGACAAAAACGCAAAGGGTATGTAGAGCCGAAGCAGACGCGTCGATCGGTCCCGCAGCTCTGGTAGCCAGCATGTCAGCGCATCGGTGGTTTCGTCGCTTACCAGAGTGGGTTGTCTCGGACGCGCGCGGTGCGCTGCAGGCGGATGTCGTCGCCGGTCTGACCACTGGGGCAGTAATCATCCCCAAGGCAATGGCCTATGCGATGATCGCCGGGCTGCCGGTGCAGGTAGGCCTCTATACCGCCCTAGTGCCGATGGTGATATATGCGGTGCTCGGCACCTCGCGAAGACTCAGCGTCAGTACCACCACAACCTTGGCGGTCCTGACCGCTGCTCAGCTAGGCCAGGTGGTGCCCACCGGCGACCCCTCAGCCTTGCTGAGAGCCTCAGCGACATTAGCGCTTCTCGTTGGCGCCGTCCTGGTGCTGGCCTGCCTCCTGCGCCTGGGATTCGTCGCGAACTTTATCTCAGAGCCGGTGCTGGTTGGTTTCAGAGCTGGCATCGGGCTAGTCATTGTAGTGGACCAGATCCCGAAAATTCTCGGCATTCATTTCTCAAGAGGGACATTTGTTCATAACGTTCTCTCAACGGTTCACAACATCCCAAGAACGTCGTTAGCTACACTGGCCATCGGCCTCACGACAATCGTGTTTCTGATGAGCATGGAGCGTTTCATGCCGAAGCTCCCAGCGCCGCTGATGGCTGCAGCTGCGGCAATCGCGAGCTCATACTTGCTGAATCTGCAGTGGCGGGGTGTCGAACTGGTGGGCCACATACCGCAAGGACTGCCTTCGCTGGTGAGGCCGGACCTTTCGTTGGTAACCACGCTATGGCCTGGAGCTCTGGGGATTGCTTTGATGAGTTTCACGGAGACGCTTGCGGCAGGCAGAGCCTTCGCACGAAATGACGAGGCTGCTCCGCGCGCAAATAGAGAGCTGCTTGCGACAGGACTCGGCAATATCGGAGGCGCGTTCGTGGGTGCAATGCCGGCCGGCGGCGGCACGACGCAAACGGCAGTCAACGTCCACGCGGGAGCTCGCACGCAATTAGCGGAGATGGTGACCGCCGCGATGGCCCTCGTGACCACTCTGTTGCTCGCTTCACTGGTTGCGAAGATGCCGCAATGTGTATTGGCAGCATTGGTGATTGTCTATTCTTTCGGACTCATCAAGCCGATCGAGTTTCATGACATTCTTAGAATTCGCAGAACCGAATTTTCATGGGCGATCGTGGCGTTCGCAGGCGTCGTGTTCGTCGGCACCCTGAAAGGAATCATCGTCGCCATCATAGTTTCTCTGGTCACATTGGCACACCAGGTAGCCGATCCTCCAGTGTATGTTCTGCGGCGCAAGCTCGGAACCAACGTATTCCGGCCCCAATCGCCGGAACACCCCGATGACGAGAGTTTCCCGGGCCTTTTGCTGCTGAGGCCGGAGGGTCCAATTTTCTTTGCTAATGCGGCCCAGATTGCCCACAAGATCGAGCCGTTGATCAGGGAGACGCAACCGAAGGTCGTCGCGGTGGACGCGAGCGGAGTTCTCGACATGGAGTACACCGCTTTGAAAATGTTCGCACAAATTGCAAAAAATCAAAGTCAGCATCGCACTCAACTGTGGCTGATTGGCATGAGCCCCCGAGTGTTGGCGGTTGTACAACGATCACCGCTGGGTCAGATTCTGAGACGTGAAGCCATGCATTTTAATCTGGAGATTGCCATTAGCCGCTACCTTAGTAATGAAGTTGTTCGCGAGCAGGCTTGAGTTATGGCATGGTCGAGCTGAAACACGAACGTTATCCTTGGATTGCCTCGGTCCCAACAATTCGGCAAGTCGGCGGTTGGCTGCATTTGGCTCGCTTTCACGCGAGCGATTTCCATCTCCGAAGGAGAAAGCCCGGCCTTGTGTAGGGTTATGAACAGCGGCTATACACGGTTCCATGCTCTCCTGCGTCTCCAGCCATTGCGGCTCGCCCGCTGAAGATCTTTGACCACAAGACGTCGCCACCGTCAGGATGTCGCTGGCCGAAATCGGAAAATTAGACCCGCGCGCGTGCAAAAAGGGAGAACTCCATGTCCCGGAGGCGGACCACAGATCGGCTGCACGGATATTTGCATTCAACGAACACGGGAGACTGGGGCAGCGCCCGCAGGTTCTCCCCAAGGGGAATAACCTTCTGTGAAGGCGGGATACCTCAGGTCTGGTTCAATTGGAGAGACTTCCTCCATCGGGGACATTCGGTGATACCGCTGATACCGGCGAAAACATCGGAGAGAGACCTTCACTCTCCACCATTCCGAAATGATACCGGTGATACCGTTTTCGTGGTCAATTGAGGTCGTTGGGAGTCGTCGGAGGCAACAGCTCGGAAGTTGGAAATTTGCTTGAAAGCCGCATAAATGGCGGGAATCGAGTCCCACTCTCTCTGCCAAGTTATTCAAAATAAACAAGTTGCTTGGAATTCTAAAGCCACTCGCAGGGCCTGTTTCGTCTTTGGATGAGCGACAATGCAGTTTTGCAAAGGTTAGGTGCGTTCCGTTAAGGAGAAAACCGAGCCGAAGCCGCAAATGTCTTCGCCGTTCGGGTCTGGGAGATTGGTTTCGGACCTACCTACCGCCGGCCCGAAGTTGTTGATCTCTCGCCAGGTCATCCAACTGTTCTGCCCTCCGAGCGTGCCGAGGTCGAGCTTGAGTCCGCCGAAGTCGATCAGTGCGCGTCCGTTTAGGAGTTGCCCGAATATGATATCGTGCTGCCCCGGCGGCAAGTTCGCGCCATGATCTCCGTCCAGCCTTGATCGTTGACGACATGGCACAACCCAGATTGTCATTCCCCTCAGCGCCCAAGTCGGCAATTTTGTAGCTGGCTTAAGCGACCGCATTGCTGAAGCAAACGAGAATCATCGTCGTGACATACCGGGATCCAGAAATTTCGTAACCGTCTAAACGTGCTCATATCTCTTGTTTTCCTCCGGTAGAGTTGTGGGCCGAGATGACTGACGATTTGCGTCAGGTGCCGTCGGCGCTCGGACAGCTTAAGTTTATTGAGAGCCGAATTGGCGCCCAAACATTACAATTCCTGCCCAGTGACAGACTGAGGAAGCATGTGGTGTTCCACGTTTACGACGATTCGGCGAGATGACAAGCGCAACATTTCAGGATTCGAAAACGAGTGGCGGAGTAACAACTGCTGGAACGATCACAGAACGGCTGGAGCGACGGTTTCTCCAGCTTTTCATACCCCTTGGCCAGAGGTTACGAAATTTAAGAACGTCCGCCGCGAAGTCGGGAGGATAATTGTGATTGACTTCGAATCGATTAACATACAGACTAGTCGGTATGGTGAGCGAGAAAAAGCCACGGTTCCGTGATCCAGAGGGAACGCGGGAGCGTTTGCTGCAAGCCGGCTTTCGGGAGGTATACAGATCGGGATTCCAGAGTGCCAGCATCGATACGATTCTGGCTGCCACCAATGTCACCAAGGGAGCACTCTATCATCATTTTGATAGCAAGGAAGATCTCGGGCACGCAATTATCGAAGAGATCGTCGCGAAACTCACCCAAGACAAGTGGATCGCTCCTCTGCGGCAGGGCAAGAACCCTATCGATACTTTGATCAGCATTGTCCAGGCGACATCAGTTCGCCTTGCAGACGTAAAGGGGGGCTGCCCACTTCTCAACTTGGCGCAGGAAATGTCTGCCTTGGACGAACAATTCCGCAAGCGATTGGAAAAGATCTTCCGCGAATGGATCGAAGGAATTGCCGCAGCGTTGCGGAGAGGGCAGTCCCAGGGAACAGTCCGCCGCGACCTGCATGCAGAAGACGCTGCCGGCTTTCTAGTCGCGATGTACGAGGGGTACGTCGCGTTAGTGAAGAACGCTCAAGACCCGAGAGTCTGGAATGTGGGAATCAGAAATATCGTGGGATGGCTCCGATCTCTCCGCGCGCCTCGTCAATCGCGTAGAGCAAGCGGCAGGTCTTGAAGAAGGATGTGCTCCGGAAACGGCAGTGATCCAACTCAGGAGTAAACGATGAACCGAAAAAGATTGGCAGTGGTGGCGTCTCTAACTCTCACTCTGATCCTGGCGCTCATCAGGGCGCCAGCGCAGGCGCAAGCGCCCAAAACAGCTTATCCGAGCATGGCACCGCTCGAACAGTACCTCATGGCGGACCGAAATGGCGAGATTGCCTTGGCTCGAAGCGCCGCACCGGATGCCATCTCGGGCGATGCAAAAATACTGGTCCTCGGGCGCCACGGCTACGAAACTGCGGTCGAGGGGAAGAACGGGTTTGTGTGTGTTGTGGAGCGGGCTTGGATGTCCCCCGCCGATGCTCCGGAGTTTTGGAATCCCAAAATTCGGGGGCCCATCTGTTTCAATCCACCGGCCGCGAGATCCGTTTTGCCGGCGACTTACAAAAGAACAGAGATGGTGTTAGCAGGGCATACGATGGCTGAGATCATCGAGGGCAACAAGGCGGCATTCGAAAAAGGTGAACTGCCGCCGCTCGAACCCGGCGCCATGAGTTACATGATGTCGAAGGACGGGTATCTCACCGATCGCGATGACCACAACCTTGCCCACTTGATGTTTTATGCGCCTCCGCTCGACGGCAGGGCGTGGGGGGCCGATCTGCCGAAATCACCGGTAATGCTGAATCCGCAGTTTAAAGGGACGCAACCCGTCGACGTCTTTGTCGTTCCCGTGGGCAGGTGGTCAGACGGATCCGCTGCTCCGGTTATGTAGGAGCGCTTCATTTGGCAGCACACTTTGGCAACGTCCGCCTCCGGCCGGACTGGGTTGTCGTCAATGGTGGGGAAGAGCGGCATCCTGCTGACACGCGGGAGTGTTTGGCGTTGGAAGTCGATACCAGTTTTGCCAGCTGGAGAGTGACGCGAGTCCTGGATGCGATTGTGGCTGAGGGAGGATAACCGAAGGTAATCCTCTGCGACAACGGGCCGGAACTTACGAGTCGGCGTTTTCTGGCATGGGGCGTGGAGCGGCAGATCTAGTTACTGCACATTCAGCCCGGCAAGCCGATCCAGAATGCACGGGTCGAAAGTTTCCATGGACGGCTGCGGGAAGAATGTTTGAACGTGACCTGGTTTCAAAACCTGTTCGATGCGCGGTGGAAAATCGCGGTCTGGCGGAAGGAGTATAACGAAGAACGACCACACAGCAGTTTGGGATACCGGACACCGAAAGAATTTGCTCAGCAGGCAGCGGAAGGAGCTATGCAAAAGACGGCGAAAAGGCCGCCTTGGAAAACACTTCGGCATGCGACTCCGGCGTTTCCCATTTTCCCACAGCTCCGACTACTGATGCGATTGACAATGTTGAACTAACTTGTCGTGTCATCCCGTGAACGGAAGCGGGAGGCAGATCAACTGCAACTGCATGATTACTGGCACAGTCGAATCGTTATAATGGGAGGTTGACGTAAAGCTGGCCGCCGAGTGTGTGCCCGGCCAGTGTCAAGTCGATGCTGAGCCTCGTCATCTTAAGACAGCCGGGATGCTCGGTACCCTGTAGAATGCGCTCCGACAACTGAAGACAAGCCTGTCATATAATGACGGCACAGAATAACGGTTTAGGAGCAATCCATTGCGCATTTCCAAGGTTCCCCAGACGATCTTCGCACTCGTGCTGCTCGTTTGCTTAGCACCATCGGCTCTTTTCGGACAGCGTCAAAGCACTGCCAAGCCCCGGCCCCGCGTAATCGTAATTGGTGTAAACGGTATGGAGATGGACGTGATTCGTCCGCTCATCCTGCAGGGCAAGATGCCCAACCTCGCCGGCATCATCAAAAAGGGAACCTACGGCAAGTTGCGCACCGTCTCTGCGCCCAACTGCCCTCGCGTCTATAGCACACTTTTCACCAGTACTCGTCCCGAGGAACACGGTGTCAGCGGCTTCATTGTTGGGGGTATCACTGCCAATACCAACATGCTTAAGGAAGAGCCCATCTGGTCGATACTCACCAAAAACAGCATCACGGTAGGAATGGCGAACGTACCCGCGACTTTTCCCGTGATGCCCGTAAACGGATACATGATCAGCGGCATGTTGACCCGCGGCAAAAATTGCGAGGATGGCGTGCTGTGCGCACCCAAGCTTTCGGAGGTGCAAGGGGGAGAAGCGGTCTATCCACCTGCCCTGAAGGCGGAATTGATCAAGAACGTGGGAGATTTTTATATCGATTGCGAACGCATGCCGTCGGCCGAACAACTGAAAGACCACGAGCCCGAAGTGATTGAGGCGTGGCTGAAAAAAGTGGACGTCATTCGCGCTCAACAGACTCAGCTGTTCGACTATCTCTTAGATACGCACCCAACCGATTTCACTTGGCTGGCGCAGTCCTGCGAAGATCGGACCGGACACTGGCTTTATCCCATTGCTCCCTACAACGCCGGATACAATCCCAAGATCAATGCGGTCCGCACCGATGCTTTTCCGAACCAATACATCGGCTTCGATGGCGTTCTGGGCAGCATTCTGAAACACGTTGATGACAAGACCTACGTCTTTATCGTTTCCGATCACGGCATCAAGCCGCTACGCGAGTTTGAACAAACCGATCCCCATGCGCACATGGATCATGAAAAGACCACCCCGGTGATTGCAAAACACGATTTCGCCGATGGCGATGATGTCCCGGGTTCATTTTTCGCCATGGGCCCCGGCATCAAGCAAGGCCTTCGTCTGATGGGCCTTGAGGTCAGCGTCTACGATCTTGCTCCGACCATCTTGCACCTGTACGGGATTGATCCATCGAAGCAGATGCGGGGGCGAGTGCTGAGTGAGATTTTTGAGAATTCCGACGGCAAAGTTGCGCAAAAGTAATTATTCGCCGGGAACAAGCACCATTCAAATGGAGATCAGCGGGGCGCCTGGGAGGCGCTCCGCTGTTTAGTTTTTATCATCCCCGGTCTTCTTCACGTCGCCGAGTAGAAAGTTAGCTCGACTCTCCGCCCGTCTCGCTTCAAGTTTTCTGCCCAGTCCGGAATAAGCCTGCGCCAACAGCGTGAATACATCCGCATTTCGTGGTTGCGATTTCGACAGGGGAGCAAGTTGCCGGAGCGCATCCGCAAACTTCTGATCGGCAAGCTGCGTCCTTGCGATTCCTATCTGGGCATCCACACTTTCCGGCTGTAACAAAAGAACAGCTTCGAATTGGTCTTCGGCTGCTTTGTAGTCTTTCAGCCCCACAAAGACTTGCCCGAGCAGCACGCGCGCGTCGGCGGACTGGCCCGGAGCCAGTCGTATGCTGTCCTGCAGAGCATCGCGGGCTGCCGTCAGGTTGCCGGCCTTTAGCAATGCTTTGCCCTCGTAGAACGCTGCGGTGGGGTTTTCCGGACGCAGCGCACGGGCGCGCTTCAAATTTTCCGCCGCCTTCACATACTGGCCTGTTTGCAGTTCAGCTTCGCCCAGCTGCATGAGGGCGGTCTGCGAACTGGAATCGAGCGCCAGAACTTTCTCAAGAGCAACTTGAGCATCGGAGTACCGTCCATCGTCCGCCGCCATCATCGCTGAGTGCAACAGATTCTGTTGCTCGATCTTGTCCTTGGGATCGGGCAACAGGGAAGGCTCCGGAACATTCGTCGAGCTGCCAGAATCGGCGGGCCCGAGGTAGCCCAATGCTCGCAGCTCGTCGAGGGTGCCAACTCCAACGGATGCTCCCAAAGGCGCCATGGGAGGCTTCTGGGCGCGTTCGTCGGCCAATATTTTGCGGAGCTTTAGGACAGTGGCATCCCAGGGTGCATAGGTGTTTTTCAGCTCGCCGGGATCGGTATTCAGGTCATACAACTCAGGTCGGGGCGCCTCGACTAATTTGAACCCTTCGGCCCGAACCGCGCGCAACGGCGCCCAGCCAAAGTGCAAGGGATAGTCCGTCTCCCCGAAGAGGGTCCGGCTGACGGACTCCTTCCCTGAGAGATACGGCTTCAGCGACTGACCATCAAGGGTTTGGGGTGATGGAATGCTGAGCAGGTCCAGGACGGTGGGTAATATGTCCGTGGTGCGAACCTGACTTTGGATCACCGAACCGGTGCTTCTTCCGGGCAATTTCAAAATTAGCGGTACATGGAGTGTGGAATCATAGAGGAAAATTCCATGGGTCTGTTCGTGATGTTCGCCGAGTCCCTCCCCATGGTCTCCGACGACGATTATTAGCGAGTTGTCGTACCAGCCACGCTGCTTAAGATGGCCTACAAAATTGGCCAGCGCGGAGTCGGCAAAGGCAATTTCGCCGTCATACAACCGGTCTTTATATTGCGTGGAATAAGGCGCAGGAGGCTCATACGGATCGTGGGGATCATACAAATGAACCCAAACGAAGTGAGAGCCCCTGGGATGCGCGTCCTGCCAGGCTTCCGCGCGTCGCACAACTTCCGTGCCGCGACGCTCGACGCGTCCCCAGCGTGACTTCGTCTGCGAGCGTTCCGGGAAATTGTCGTAAAAATCGAACCCACGATCCAATCCTGGCGCCAGCGCTTTGCTGTCAAGGATGACTGCACCGATAAATGCCGCCGTCTGATAGCCGCGTTTTTTGAGAAATTCTGCCCAGGTCGGACTCTCAGACACCAGCGGTCTGGCAAAATCGGTCACGCCGTGGCTGCTTGGCAACAGGCCAGTCAAAATACTGGCATGAGAACTATTTGTGATGGGGCTGGGTGTGAAGGCTTGCGCGAAGCGGACTCCGTGCCGTGCCAGGTCATCAAGGGCGGGAGTCTGAATGTCCTCGTCCCCATAAGAGTGGACATGGTCAGCGCGAAGAGTGTCGATCGTGATCAGGTACACGTCCGGTGGCTGCTGCCCACGGCTCCCTGCCTGCTGCCCGGCGGTCACGTTGATCACGGTCAGCGCGCACAGTGTCAGGATTGAAAGGGCACGCATGCGGCCCAGACTAGCATGATCGCGGCGTCAGACAAGTGAGATCTGCATGGTCCTTGCTCGATCGGAGACCAGTAGCGATCTGCGACTGACAGCACTGTCTTCGCGTGTGCTGTCTGCTATTTGACCGCGAGTCACTCGGATTTCCTCTCACATTTTGCTTGACTAAATAGCCTGTCTCCATTGACGATCCCGCCTAACTTTTTTTGTTGGCAGCGGGTGCCGTTCACTAGCAATATCCGAGGGGGTACGATGGCAGTGGACCGTATTCTGCGTGGGGCATTTGTTCTCCTTCTCACGAGCTTGATCGCAAGCATTCCTCTGTTTGCTCAGAAAATCACTGGCGACATTTCCGGGACTGTCACGGATCCGAGCGGCGCGGCCGTACCCAATGCCGTTGTCAATGCCGTGAATCTCGGCACCAATGAGAAAGCCACTGCCACCACCAACGACACCGGCTTCTATCGGATCTTCAACCTGTCTCCGGGACAATATCGCGTGAGCGTCGAGGCCCCGGGGTTCAAAAGCATGCAGCGCCAGGCCACCGTCAGCATTGCCCTGGTCACGCAATCCGACTTCTTGCTGGTAGTGGGTACCCGGGCTGAGACGGTGGAAGTTCAGAGTGTTGTCCCGCTGGTTGAAACCACCGAAGATCGGCTCAGCACTCTGTTTGATGACAAGTTGGTGGCCGACCTGCCCAACAACGGCGGTGACTTTAACAATCTTCTGGACGGTGTGCCGGGCGTGCAACGCAGCCCGGGCGGCGGGTTCCAGAGCCTGAATATCAATGGCCAGCGCGCCACCTCCAACAACTTCGCAGTAGACGGCATCCCTAATAATGATCGCTATTACGGCGAGTCCTCATTAGGGCAGGCAGCCATCGCGGGCACCGCGGCAGCTTTGATTCCTCTGGATGGCATCTCCGAATTCAATGTGCAGTCCAATCCTGGCGTCGAATACGGCGTACGAGGCGGTTCCGTCATTGACATCGGCTTGAAGAGCGGCACCAATCAACTGCACGGAACTGTCTTTTGGGACCGTCACACCGATGCCTTTGACGCGCGCAACTACTTTTCTGCCGAGAAGACTCCTTTTCGCCTCAACCAATATGGGGCTTCCGGCGGGTTCCCCATTCGCAAAGACAAGGACTTCGTTTACTTGTCGTTTCAGGGCTTCCATCTCAAAAGTGTGTTCCCCGCAGTCGAGCCGGTACCCACACCCGCAGAGATCGCCGACGCAACCGAATGCGTCATGACGGGCACAAACCACAATACCTCGGGAGGCTCGGTGGTCAACGCCGCTGGCGACCCCTTGTGTTTGAACCAGGGCCAACCTGGGCCAGGGCCCGACCAAATCTTTGGGAATGGTGACGATGGCCAGGTCAGCACCATTGGAGCGAATCTGCTGTCTTTCATTCCCACTTCGGATACTGGGCTACTGAACATATCGGGTCAGAATAAGCTGGACGTCACCAACTTCCACGTAAAGTTTGATCACATCTTCAATCAAAATCATCGCGTGTCGGTTAAATACCTCTTCGGAGACAGTCTGAATAATCAGCCGGCGTCTCCGGGGACACCGCAAACGGTCGGCCCCCTGGCCACAAACCAAAACATGTGGAACTCCGTTGCCCCCTCGCGAGCCCAGCTTATCGGAATCAATTACAACTGGACGATTAGTACCAACAAGGTTCTGGAAAGCCGCTTGGGCTACCAGCGCTTCTCTCAGCGCATCGGGGTCAATAACAACATCGACCCCAATGCTTTAGGGATTAACACCGGCCCGCTCGGCGCTGGTCCGCAGGACACGGAGAACTTCGGTGTGCCGGCGGTCTACTATCTAGGAGAATTTGGTCCGAGTGCTAACGCTTATCCGGTAGTCGGGGGCATCCAGGGATACCCCATCATCACTCGCCCGAACGCCAGCTACGACTGGCAGGAACACTTTACTGAAATTAAGGGCAACCACACCATTAAGATTGGTGGTCAATTCCAAAGGGCCACCACCAAGACCCGGCGCGATCGTGCCCGCACTGGTCTTAGTTTTTATTCTTATGGGTTTTCCTATTGCGCAACCTACGGGCCGTGTCCCTCCGAGTTTGGCAGCGCGTCGCAAACTAATCACGTCGCAGCCTTGAACGAACTACTTCTGGGATTGACCGATGATGTCGCTCGCTCCTTTGGAGAAACGAATCGTCACATCTACCAGAACTCACTCGGGCTCTACGTGCAGGATAGCTGGAAAGTGAAACCTAATTTCACCCTGGAATTGGGCGTGCGCTGGGATGTTGCGGGCGCCCTGGGTGAGAAAAATAATCTTGGTGCGAACTTCCTGCCCGGAAATCCTAAAGCCGATTCAGATGGATTTGTCAGCCTCTCCAAGCAGCCGCTTTACGGAGTGGACAAGAACAATTTCGGACCGAGGATAGGGGTCGCCTGGGACCTGTTTAAGAACGGCAAAACCGTTCTGCGTAGCGGGTATTCCCTGAACTATGACCTGCCGAACTTCGGTGCTCTGCATGCTCCCCAAACTTATCTTCCAGGCGGCAGCTGGAGCGGCACGCGGTCCGGCTTCTTTACTCAGTTCGCCGAGGGTATCTACGCGGTTGATGTGTTCGCTTCCACCCCCACGAGTAACCAGGATATTTTCAACAGTGCTGGTACGCAGGACAACTTGCTGTGCACGGTATTTGTTTGCATGGCGACGGGTGTGAACATATTTGGCACGACCGAGAGTTCAACTCCTTCTCCACCCTTCAATGTCGTTCAGGTTCTGCACGATTTTCGCACGCCGATGAACCATGCCTACAATCTGACGGTTGAGCAGGCGCTCACCGATAAGGTGTCTTTCATGGTGGCTTATGTCGGAACGGCGGGGCGCAACCTGTTGAACTGGCGCGACCTCAATGCCTGTCCGATCAGTCCCGACCCCTGTAATACCGGTCGTCAGCCCTTCGGCGCCACCTTCCCGCAGTATAGGCACATCATGCAGGTTAACAATGATGGCTATTCCAACTACAACAGCCTGCAGACCGCGTTCAAGGTGCGGGACACTCACGGACTTACAGGGCAAGTGAATTTCACGTGGTCGAGGGCATTCGACACTGGATCGGCCAATCGCGGTGGGGACTTGCTGTCCAACTTCCAGAATCCTTACCGAGTCAGCGCCAACTACGCGCCGTCCAACTTCGATACGCCGCTGAACGTTAATTTTACCGTTGTCTATCAAATACCCAGATTGCAGGGCGTGCCCAGACTCGTGGGAGAGGGTTGGCAGCTCAACTCCATTTTCCGCGCTCAAAAGGGCCGCCCCTTCAGCGCCTACGTCCACGCCGACCCGTCGCACCAGGGGATAAAAAACACCTACGCAGATTATGACGGCAGCCCACTCAACTATGCCTACGACGACATCCACCAATTCCTTAATGTGAACCCCTTTTCAAGCCCGGCGGATGGGACCGTAGGCACTGCCCGACGGAACATGCTGCGCCAGCCCGGCATTTCCCAATGGGACATGAGCGTATTCAAGAACTTCAAGTTCCAGGAACGTTATACCGTCCAGTTCAGCTGGAGCGTGTTCAACGTCCTCAATCATTCGATGTTCGCCGCCAACACAGGTGATATCGGAAGCAGAAATTGCGACCCTCCGGACTCGAATAATTGCACCGGCTTCGGAACCTACTTCGCCACGCCAGATGTCGGTCTCGGGTTCAACCCGATCCTCGGTACCGGGGCGCAACGCAACATGCAGTTCGGCCTTAGATTTTCTTTCTGAGCCAAACCTCTTGGCGCTGAGGGAGTTTACCGCATGGTAAACTCCCCTTTTATTTATGCGCCGTTCATTTCTCCTAATCTTCCTCCTCTTGTTGTCGGTCCCTCGGCTCCTCCACGCCGAAGCACCCAATATCATCTTCATTACCGTCGACACGACCCGCGCCGACCGCATGGGCTTTTTAGGTTCAAAGCTGGGCCTCACGCCGAATCTGGATCTTCTCGCCCGTCAAGGCGTGGTCTTTGAACGTGCCTACTCGCAGGCCCCGCTGACGCCGGTTTCGCATGCCACGATTTTTACCGGAACCTATCCCCAGTTCCATACCGTGACGGATTTCGGCCATCCCCTGCCAGCGTTATTGCCGTTCGTACCCGAGATCCTGAAGAAGAGCGGATATCACACCGGCGCTTTCATCGGTTCACTCATCCTGGATCCCAAGGCCAGCATGGCCCCGGGATTCGACCGGGGATTCGACGTTTTCGAAGCCGGGTTCCACCCCAAGCACGGTCCCGACGAGGGCCGCTATGATACCGTCGAGCGCCGCGCCGGCGACGTAGTACAACGCGCGATCACCTGGCTCAGCAAAACTCGCTCATCACCTTTCTTCATTTGGATCCACCTCTACGACCCGCACGCCCCCTACGACCCTCCACCGCCCTTCGATACCCGGTTTAAAGATCCTTACGACGGCGAAGTCGCCTACGCCGACGCCTCGCTCGGAATGCTCTTCACCTACCTCAAGCAGCACGGCCTCTACGATCGTTCTCTCATCGTGATGATGTCCGACCACGGTGAATCTCTCGGAGCCCACGGCGAAGCCATGCATGGCATCTTTCTTTACGACGAAACCATTCACGTCCCCTTGCTCTTCAAGCTCCCGGGCTCGGTCCTTGCCGGACGTCGCGTCTCCAGCAGGGTTCGCCTGGTGGACGTTGCTCCAACTCTCCTCAGCATGCTCAGTCTTCCCCTGCCGCCGACATTCCAAGGCGAATCGCTGGTGCCTTTGATGAAAGCTAGCGCAAAGACCGCCACCACGGATCTGCCGGCGTACTCAGAAACCGACTATCCGCACCGGGCCTTCGGATGGAGTGCCGTGCGCTCTTTGCGCGAAGGCAAGTATTTGTTTGTCCGTGCTCCAAAAGTCGAGCTTTACGACCAGTCCCAGGATAAGAATGACCAGAGGAACCTCGCCCAATCTTCCCCCGCAGTTGCCGATACGTTGCTTTCAAAGCTGAACGATTTTCGAGAGAAAACCAGCAGCTACAAGGGTGACAAGCCCGAACAGCCCCTTACCGCGGAACAAAGCGAGAAGCTGGCAGCTTTGGGTTATGCAGGCTCGAGTTCGGCCGCCACCTCGGCCGATCCTCTCCAGGGTGCTGATCCCAAGGACAAGATCGAAATTTCCAACGTTCTGCACACAGGAATGATTGCGGTCGAGGATGGAAGGTATAAAGAAGCGATCCCTCTACTCCAGCACGTGCTCGAAGACAGTCCGAACATCACCGCGGCCCAGGCGCAACTGGGGATTGCACTGGCACGCGTCAAGCGCTACCCGGAAGCCGTAACCGCTTTGCGAAAAGCCGTCACTCTGCTGCCCGACTCCATCGAGCCGCAATACGAATTGGGACTGGCGCTTTACGAAACCGGTGCGTGGAAGGACTCGGTGCCCTATTTCGAATTCGTTGCCAAGAAGCGTCCGAAGTGGCCCGATGCTCAGTACTCTCTAGCCTCCGTCTACGCGCGCACCCAGCACGTTTCTGAGGCCGTCGACCTGCTGCACACCGTGCTTCAACTCAATCCTAAACACTTCCGCGCGAATCTTTTGCTAGGTCGAATTCTTACACTGCAACACCGGGCCGCCGAGGCGCTGCCCTACTTAAAGGAGGCGGCGAGCCTGGAGCCCGATAACTTCGAGCCCCACGATTTCCTCGCCGATGGCCTCGATCAGGTCGGTGAATCGCAGAGTGCCGCCGCCGAACGCGCGCGAGCCCAGTCCCTGAAGAATGGCGTCAAGCCTTAGGCCACACCTTGGCCAAATGGTGCTCTGCTTGGTGGGCCGCTGTCCGACGGAGGAAGCATGCGATAGTGCCCAATCGCCTGGCCCTGCTCAATGACTGACGCCCAGTAATGGCAGGCTCCGAGTCGCGCAAAGGCTTCAGGAAAAATACCGCCCCGTATTGCCTTCAAACACAGTTCACTTAGCCCCAGCGCGGTTGTTCATCCAGGCTGATACCCAGTGCGGTTTTCGCTACCACTTCATGTGTGAGGAAGGAATTAGCCGGGTGGATCCGGCCAAGTCGAGCATCGCGGACTAAACGCTCGTAGCCCGAAGATCGGAAAATCCCGAAGCCTCCCATCACATCCAATCCGGTATCCACCACGCGCCAGGAGCCCTCCACCGCATGGTATTTGGCCGCGAAGATTTTGCAGGGCCAATCGGCGCCGTGATCGACGCCATTCGACCAATCCTGCGCGATCGTTTCCAGATGAGGTCCAATCGATTCAATTTCGATGACCATTTCGGCGATGCTGTGCTGGGCCTCTGGGTGATGGGCCATCGAGCGGGAGAGCGCCAGTGACCCTTTGCTTTTCACAGCGGCGATGCATTGGTCCAATGCGCGCCTGGCTAAAGCGTAGTAAATGTTTCCAAAGCCCATCAGGGCCCAGGCAAAGATTGCGAGTACGAAGGAGTCCATTCCGGCGGCGCCTGCGGGGACGACGCGCGCAATGTAACGGTCGGGAACGAACACGTTTTCCAAAACCGTATCGTCGCTACGAGTTGCTCGCATACCCAAGACGTCCCACGTCTTCCTGATTGTGTACCCTGACGCATCACGTGGCACGAATGCGTGAACGATTTTCGGTTGGCTGGGATTGCTAAGGTCCATCCCATGTACGCCCAGCCGGGTCCAGACCGGAGTCAGACTGCCAAAGTGCTTGTGTCCTGTGAACCGGTAGCCGCCGTCGACACGTTCCGCTTGGGTGGTCGAGAGAAGAACCGGCACATCGTTGCCACTCTCCGCGTGTCCGGCTGCGAAGATCTCGCCGGCGGCTGCCTCGCGCAAGATCCATTCCAGTGAGGTATCGCCGCGGCGCCAAAGGTCGGCTGCAACACCCAGCCAATAAAGATGCATGTTTACCGCAAGAGCAGTTGCGGGCGCGTAATAAGCTAACCGCCGTTGCTCACGGCACACCTCGGCAAGCGTCAGGCCGGGACCGCCGAACTCCGAAGGTACTGGCAAAAGCAGATAGCCCGCGGCCCGAAGGTCCTCGAAGTCCTCCTGCAAGAAGCGGTTCTCCTGGTCATAAGAAGCGGCCCGAGATGTAAAGCGCGCAAGCATTTCATCGGTAAGGACAGACTTCACCGGCGAGGAAGCATTCCCGCCTTTTCCGTCATGCGAGCCGCGGTCCGCGCTTTCGTGCTCGTTGGAAGCAATTGCATTGGCAGCTGGGGTCATAGGCTTCTCCTGCTACGGTCAAATTTTCCGACATTGTACATCTACAGATCCTTCGCTTCGGTTCTGCGATTGATGCGACCAGTGTCGATGCCGGTCATCCTCAGACACCCCGGCAAAGAGCAGGGCATTGGGCCGTGTAAGCGTGACGGCACGGCTGACTATTCAAACGCCGCCACGCTTGCTCGACCCTCACCCCCGTCGAATTACGGCCGTGCTTCGTACACGATGTTGAATGGTGTTTCGGTCGCCCTCCGGAAGCGGTTGAACCCAGCCGAAGTCACGACATTCCGGATTCGCGCCTCACCCGCCTGTGCGCCCAGGCAGAGTCCGACTTCCTGGGATCGCGAGCAAGGAGTACACAACAACGTCGAGAATGAGTAGTACACGCGGCCGACGGGGTTCAGATTGTCCTGCAAATGGTCGTTGGCATACGGCTCAACGATCATCCACGTTCCGTCCTTAGCCAAGGACTGCCGGACGTGGGCCGCGGCCCCGATGGGATCCCCCATATCGTGGAGGCAGTCGAAGACCGCGACGAAGTCGTAGTCCCGGCCAGGGAATTCTTTTGCTTTCGCCACTTCGAAGGTGACCCGATCGGACAAGGCCTTCCCGTTGCGCCGACTCGCGGGCTGCCTTCGATGGACTTCGCGTGGTAGTCGAAGCCAAAGAACTGGGATTTCGGGAATGCTTTGGCCATTAATAAGGTGGAAGCGCCCTTCCCGCATCCGACATCGGCCACGCGTGCTCCCGCCTCCAGTTTTGCCTTGACGTCCTGCAGCGAGGGAATCCACGAGTTCACCAGGTTCGCGGCATAGCCTGGACGAAAGAATTTCTCGCAGCCGTGAAAGACACCGTCAACATGTTCGTGCCAGCCCATACCCGCGCCGGTGCGGAAGGCATCCGCGATTTGCGGGACAGCGGCAAGCGAGCCCAGTGCCAGTTCAAATGCTCCTGGCAGATAGGCCGGGCTGTCTTCAAACGCCAGCGTGAAAGCTTGCTCCTCGCTGAGACTGAATTTGTTTGTGCTCTTGTCGTAGGTGATGTATCCGCCGGCCGCCTGCGACGCCAGCCACTCCCGTAGATAGCGTTCGTCGGTCTGTGTCCTGGCGGCGAGTTCTGCGGAACTCATCGGGCCAGAGGCAAGGGCCTTGTACAGTCCCAATCTCTCGCCAATCACGACCATGCCGGTATGAACCGCAGCCCCGAGGTCGGTTACGAATTGCCCAATAAAAGCGTTCAGTTTGTCGGTATCGATGATAGGAACGTGCGTTGCGCTCACTGTTTTGTCTCCTTTTCTGAAATGTTGCTTATCTCTCGCTGCGATCACGGGGCTGTTCCGGCCCATCACGTATGCCGGAAGGTTGCAATCCTTCCGCTTCGTCTCAATTGTTCTGGCCCGCAAATGCCTGACACGACACATCGGGATGCCAGTTCACAAAGGCGCCGTCCGGGTTATCCTTCCACGCCCAGACATGCAGTGTGTAGAACGCCGGAAGTCCGAAGCGATTCGGAGTGTCGAAGAAATGGAAAAGCTGTCCCATGAGTTGCGGGGGATCATTGGGATGTTTCGCATTCCAAGCGTCGGCGAATACCAGAAAGTCAGCGCCGGTCAGTCGCAGGCTCCCATCTGAGTTCGGTTCGTAGAGCACGATCTGAGGACGCGTAGCATCAAAGACGCCGGTTTTGTTTACTTCATCCAGCAGGTCCCCGTTCAAAAAGTGGAGGCCCATTGCTCCAACGTCATCTCCTTGCACGCAGCCGAATATCAGGGCGTAGTGCTCGCGTTTCGCCTCCTCTACATCCTTGAAGCGCTCGGTCGCGTCACGGACGGTTTTGATCAGGGCACCGGCCTTCTTCTTCTGTTCTGGCGTCTGTGCGTGCGAGTGCCCTTCTTGCGCGACAGCGCCCAGAAAACAAGAACTCACAAAAGCAAAAGCAACGATGAAGCGCCAGAACGACGATACGGATGGTTTGGTCTTCAGGTTCGTAGCGGGAATCTGCACTATGCTCATTGAACTATCTCCTTATTTTGAATTGGTGTTCGATTTGTGAGTCAGCGGCGACTGGTTGTGGTTCCGCTAATGGTTCGGGCTTGGGTAATTCCCTCTGCGTGTCCGTAGGGGAATTCGTACCCACTCGAAGAACGTTCACTCGAGATCTGGATCAGAACGTGCCGTCCGCCCACGGTAGCGAATTTGAGTGTTGACTTTTCAGGGGCGCCCCTCTCCTGGATCGGAGCAGAGGCCATGGTGAACAGACTGCGACCGTCTGCATCGCGCACCTGGACTAACCAGTCCCCAGCACGCACGAATTCGTAATGACCCGCCGGGAACGATATCGTTCCGACGGTGAATTCAAAGGGAATGTTTGCGGCTATCCTTCGTTCGGCATGAGCCGGGCATACGAACAACAGAAGGGCAAGTGAGAATGTGGTCAAGATGCTTGCGCTGCGATTCATAAGTTCTCCAAGAATGTTGCGATTTCGCGGTCTGGGCTCTTCTCCCGCTGCTGCTATTGCTAACGGCTCTCGGCAACCATTTTTGCTAAAATCCGCTCTATGTAGCGGCATCCTTGGTCTGCTTTCGAGGACCGCGTGCCAGGGTGGTGGGCCTCGTCTCGCAAGTGCAAAGTAACAACCACCAGGACGAGAAGTAACGAAACAACGCCAAAGAAAAGCCAAAATCATGACGCAAAGCCTGCCTGGGCATCTGCGACAATGGAGACCCTTTGGAGACCAGTCCCCAGCACTACCAATTCGGCGAATTCACACTGGATGTCGCTAGAGGATGTGTCCTCAAGGCAGGAGAGGAGATCAAGCTTCGTCCGAAGGTCTATGAAACCCTGAAGTACCTGGTAGAACACCCGGGACGGCTGATCGGCAAACAGGAATTGATCCAGGCGGTGTGGCCGGATGCCTTTGTCACCGACGACTCGGTGGTGCAATGCACGCTGGAGTTGCGTCGCGCGCTGGATGATCGCAACCAGCAGTTGCTGAAGACTGTCCCACGCCGCGGATACTTGTTCACAGCCGAGGTAATCCAGGCTTCGACGAAGCCGGAAAATATTTCTGCGACCACCGCGTTTAACCTGCCGGATGTCGGGAAGGTGTCGTCGTCGAGGATTGCCAGGAAGCGACAGGGGCTGCCGGTACCGCGCACCTCGCTGATCGGACGGGACCAACAGGTGGCGGAAATTGCCGAGTTACTGCTTCGCCGGGATGTTCGGCTGTTGACATTGACCGGCCCCGGCGGTGCGGGAAAAACGCGGTTGGCGCTGGCTGTAGCTTTCGCAATCGCAGATACGTTCACGGCAGGTGCCCAATTTGTGGGCTTGGCTTCGATCTCGCACCCGGACCTGGTGGCAACTGCTCTAGCCGACGCGCTCGAAATTCAGCAAGTCGCCACCCGCAGCATCCCCCAACTCATCGGCGATCAACTGCGAAACTCGGGTCCCTTTCTGCTTCTGATGGATAATTTCGAGCAGGTGCTGCCGGCGGCGACTGTGCTGGCGGAGACATTGGACGCATGTCCCTCACTCAAGATTCTTGTCACCAGCCGGTCGTGCCTGCGGATTTACGGAGAGCAGGAATTTCCCGTGACGCCACTCGCAGAGAACGCGGCCATTGAGTTGTTTGCGCAGCGCGCAGCAGCGGTATGGCCTGATTTCACGATTTCTTCGGAGAACCGACAGACGATCCAGGAGATCTGTTCACGCCTGGATGGACTGCCCTTGGCAATCGAACTGGCAGCTGCCCGAACGAAAGTGCTTGCTCCCAGCGCCATTCTGGACCGGCTGCAAAGCCGCCTGCAATTGTTGACCGGTGGCGCTCTCGACTTGCCCGCCCGGCACCATACGCTGCGCAACACGATTGACTGGAGCCACGGTCTTCTGAACGAGACCGAGCGCAAGTTGTTTCGCCGGCTTTCCGTATTTGCCGGCGGATGCACCCTGGAAGCTGCGGAAGCTGTCTGCAACACGACTCGTGATCTCGGGATTGACCTGTTTGAAGGCCTCTCATCCCTGGTGGGCCAGAATCTGGTGCAGCGTGTCGACCGGACCGAGGCCGAACCGCGTTTCGCGATGCTTGAAACGATTCGCGAGTACGCCTTCGAACGCCTTACGGAGATTGGCGAACTGGCGGCCACGCGACGCGCGCATGCGGCGTACTGCCTCGTACTGGCCGAGGAAGGGAATCCGGAGCTCAGCGCTGCGGATCGAACTCGCTGGCTGACACAATGTGACGTGGAGATCGATAACCTCCGTTTCGGCCTTGACTGGCTGTTTCAGACCAACGATGTGGATTGGGGTCTGCGTCTCTGCCTCGCTCTGTTTCGATTCTGGGACATGCGCGAACACCTGACTGAGGGCCGTGGCAGGCTGGAGACGATTTTGGGCCTGGCAGGAACTGACCGAACAAAAGACCGAGCCCTTGTTTCGCTATTCATTGGAGCTCTGGCGTCCGCGCAAGGGGATTACCCGGCCGCCGAACGTCACCTGCAGCTAAGTCTTTCCCTTTATGAAGACTTGGGCGATGAATCGGGAATTGCCGCATCATTGAACGCGCTGGCTGTATCCGCGCGTGATCGAGGCAACTATGCCTCGGCGCAGAGCAATTTTGAGCGTAGCCTCGCGTGCTGGCGTTTGCTGCCGGACCGACTAGCCATCGCGCGCTGTCTCCACAACCTGGCCAATGTGGTCAAAGTACGTGGCGACTATCCGCGTGCGCGATGGGCTCTCCGGGAAGCGATCGAAATCTTCGAGAAACTTGGTGATCGCAGTGGGGCCGCCTGGTCGATTAACCAGCTGGGCGATATCGAGCGTGAACAGGGGCGCATGGAGGAAGCACAAAAACTGTATCAACAGTCGCTAGACGCGTTTCGGGAAGTTGGAGACCCATGGGGCGCAGCCAGGTCGCTCACGGATCTCGGCTATATCGACTGCGAACAGGGGGATCATTTCGCTGCCCGCTCGGCGTTCCGCGAAGCCCTGGAAATGTTCGCAAGTGTCGGGCACCAGCGTGGCATAGCGCGGGCGCTGGAAGGATTCGCTTGCTTGGCTCTGGTCTTGGGGGACGCAGTGCGCGCACTGACGTTAGCCGCTGCTGCTGCGCATTTGCGGCAAATGGTCGGCGCTCCACTCCCTCAGGCTGAGCAGCAGAAACTCGATCGGGATCTGCTTCCTGCGTGGGAGTCTCTCAGCGCAGCGAAGGGGAAGCAAGCCTGGACCGAAGGTTCTGCCATGAGCCTGGAACAATCGATCCGGTATTCCCTTGAAGAGCCTTCTACGAGACGTTTGCAGGATCAATGAGACGTCGAACGGCGGAGACGCGGTCGGCTGGGATCCCTACCCTGCGGGCGTGCTCGCGGATCATGTCCTCGTCGGGCGCTAGATAGACACAGTAGACCTTATCCTCAGTGACGTAGCTGTGGAGCCACTGAATCTGCGGGCCCAACTCCTTCAATGTCTCCAGGGAACGTAAGGCTAACTCACGGACCTGCGCATCCGACAATGCTCCGGCCCCAGGAACTTCGCGTTCAATCACATATTTCGGCACAATCCCAGAAGTTTAACACCAACGCCTCGGGACTTGCTTAAGCATCCGTTCGTTCGGGGAGAGGGGCCCTACTGTGTCATTGCAAAACCCTGTGGTCGATCACATTTCCCTCCGGAATGTCTGGTCCTGTGCGAAGGAGTGGGGCTATAAGGAATATGGTGGCGCGTCTTTATGTATTGAGAATATGACCAGATTTCCTTCGATTATGCTGTGCTATCATGCGCCACACTTCGTTACTTGCGGCATTCATCTGACCGGGGTTAGGAGGACGACATGTCTCGCAGGCGTATGTCCTTGCTCGGTTCTTGGCTCAATGGGTTGAACCGTATCCTTAGTATTTCATCTGTGGCAACGTTCCTCATCCTTACGACGCATCCGATAGCAGCGCAAACCCCAAATCCATACTCGTCGGATACAACAGCAGCGAAGGCTGGTGAATTTGAGTTCCGCATAAACTGTGCTCTATGCCATGGGCTGGGTGCGCGCGGCGGTGGCCGCGGCCCCGACCTTACGCGAGCCCACAAGCGTCATGGTGATTCGGACGGCGACCTGTTCCGAAACATCAGCCAGGGAATTCCGGGGACTGTCATGCCGGCCAACGGAACCAATGGACAAGGCGTAGGGATGACCGATGAAGAGATTTGGCAAATCATCACTTATCTCCGCAGTGTTCAAGTGGGAGCGTCCGCAAAGAAACTTGGCAACGCCGCGAACGGCAGAAAACTCTTCTACGGAGACGCCAATTGTTCGACGTGCCACATGGTCGAAGGCAAGGGAGGCCGCGTGGGGCCCGATCTGACGTCAGTCGGAACATCGAGAACAGTAGAATCCTTGATGGAATCCGTTCGGAATCCAAGCCAACGGCTGGCCTGGGGACTCACAGAGCCAACGAAAGAGTTCGCCCAGCGATACGAAATGGTGACGGTGGTGACCCCGGACGGGAAAGAGATCAAGGGCGTAACCCTGAACGAGGACAGTTTCAGCCTGCAAGTAATGGACACAGCGGAACAGATTCATTTATTTGAGAAGGACAAACTCCGTTCCATCAACAAGAGTCGCAAGTCCTTGATGCCTTCCTACAACAGCAGCACATTGACCGACCAGGATCTGAACGACATCACTACTTACCTTCAGGATGTAGCTGAGAAATGAGGGCGGCCGACATGACGCGGATGCTGTACAGGCTCGCTACCGCCATGTCTTGGTTGGGTCCATTCTTGCTAGCAGTCAATACCTTTGGACAGGTCACGTTCGATCGGCTGCTCAATTCATCGAAAGAACCGCAGAACTGGCTCACGTACTCCGGTGACTACGCCGGCCGTCGTTTCAGCGAGCTAAACGAAGTGAACAGCGCGAACGCGCGGTCGCTCGTCGCGAAGTGGGTCTATCAAACCGGCGCTACGGGCAAATTTGAAACGACGCCGGTGGTGGTGGATGGCATCCTGTACGCGACTGGACAGGACGATCGTGCCTTTGCGTTGGATGCTCGTACCGGCCGTCCCGTCTGGATGTACCAGCGTCAATTGCCGTCTGACATACGACCGTGCTGCGGGCGAGTGAATCGCGGACTGGCCATTCTGGGTGACAAGGTCTTTCTGGGAACGCTCGACGCTCACGTGATCGCGCTCGACGCTAAGACGGGAAACCTTGTCTGGGATGTTACCACCGCTGACTACACAAAAGGCTACAGCTTTACGCTAGCGCCACTCGTCGTGAAGAACCTTGTGATTGTCGGCGTGTCGGGCGGTGAATACGGTATCCGCGGATTCATTGACGCCTATGACTCCGATACTGGCCAGCGAAAGTGGCGTTTTGATACTGTGCCTGGACCTGGCGAACCGGGCCACGACACTTGGGAAAACGACTCCTGGAAGATTGGTGGCGCGCCCGCATGGATGACGGGCGTATACGATCCAGCAACCAACCAGCTCTTCTGGCCGACAGGCAATCCTTCTCCGTCCAACCGCGGAGAGGGACGTGCCGGGGATAACCTTTACAGTAACAGCCTGCTGGCACTCAACGCAGATAGCGGGAAATTGAACTGGTATTTTCAGTTCACCAAGCACGACGAGCATGATTGGGACGCCACGCAGGTGCCGATCATGATTGAGTCAGGCGGCAGGCACTTGATCGCACAAGCCAACCGCAACGGGTTCTTTTATGTGTTGGATCGCGCTACTGGCAAGCTGCTCTCGGCCAATCCGTACGGCAGGATTACATGGAGCAATAGTAAAGATAAAGAGGGCCGGCCAGTCGCAACCAGCGACAGCTCGCCGACTCCGACGGGACGTACGGTATGTCCCGGAGCGTTGGGTACCACAAATTGGATGTCACCCAGCTTCAACGCCCAGACCGGCCTCTTCTATGTGAGCGCACGCGAGCAATGCGACATTTTCAGTACAGCGCCCCAACCCTATGAAGCGGGTCATGCCTATTATGGTAGTGCGTATTTTCCGTCCGACGAAGCGGAACCATACTGGGGAGCCCTGCGCGCGATTGACCCGGCGAGCGGACGGATAAAGTGGGAATTCCGCCATCCCTCGCCGACCTGGTCGGGAGTGTTGTCAACCGCGGGGGGATTGGTGTTTACCGGTGATGCGGAAGGAAACTTTATCGCTCTGGATGCGGCCACGGGACATCCTCTATGGCACTTTCAAATGGGTGGCGCTGTGTACGCTTCCCCAATGGCGTTTGCAGTAGATGGGAAAGAATACATCGCGATTGCAGCGGGTAGTTCGTTATATGCGTTTGGGCTACCGTAGGTCGGTAAGTCCGCCACGAGGATTGGCCAAGGCATTCGCCTGTCGACGTGATGTCGTCGAACTTGGCCCGATAGCTGAGAGTTCTGATTTGAAATTGGAAGCCGACTTGTGGGAAGGTCGGTCTCCAGTTTTGAGATTTCAAGGGTAGCGCTTAAGCGATGTTCTGAGCAGTCTTTTTGGGGGACCGTTTTGGTCCGTCTGACGCAATCTCCACCCGATTTCGTCCGCCACGTTTGGCTGCGTATAGAGCTTGGTCCGCCAAATCGAGCACGCGTGCTATTTGAGTCTGCTCGTCCGGGGGTTCAGCGACTCCGATGCTGACTGTGACCTGCAGGTTTCCCCTTGAAAGCGCTGCTTTCTTTTTGCGGCGTACTGTCTTCTTGCGGGCCGCAGACGTGCGGCGATCTGCACCGCGGGGTGCCGATCGTCGATCGGCCTTGATGCGCAGGCGAAATGGACTTTCTTCAATCGTGCTGCGCAGATTTTCGAGATGGTCCATCGCTTCCTGAGCATGCCTGTCAGGGAAGAGGATGGTGAATTCCTCTCCGCCGACGCGAAACGCTTGCCCGCCGCCGGTAACGCGGGCCAGATTTGCTGCGACCATGCATAACACTTCGTCTCCGCTATCGTGGCCATAGGTGTCATTGACGCTCTTGAAATGATCGATGTCAACCGCTGCTACGGTGTAAGGGGCCTCCAAACGCAAGATTGCATCATTGAAAGCGCGGCGCGACGGGAGACCGGTGAGCTCGTCATGGTAGGCCATCGCATACGAAGTCTCGACAATCGAAACAACGAGGATAATGGCGGCCGACGCGACATAAGCTCTTGCCATGAGTCCGGTCGCTCCGCTATTGAAGGCAAGGAAGAGAGCGAGCAGAGCCCAGGCAAATCCGTTTTCGACGGGCTTGGGCCGCGAGACGGTACGCGTCACCAGAAACACCAGCACGACTGAAAAGACTAGTAATGAGATCTGCGGGATTGGTGTCCATGCCGACCAACTGCGACCGAGGATCGCACCGTGAAACAGGTGGGAGCCATTCGTCGGTGCGGGGCGACAGATTACGGCTACGAAAACAGACTGTATAAAGAGGATTGCCAAACGAGGCACGGCTACTGGAATGGTGAGACCCCGTTCCTGGGTTACCCCCAGAAGGGCGAAGTTTAGCGGCACCAGAAACGAGACGGCCTCCAAAGCCGTGAGTCCGGAGGCAGCCAGGGGAACGCGTCCTTGAGCAAAGAATTCGATTGCCCGTTGCCCGAGGAAAAGGACGACTAGCGCAGAAACTACATGACTGGAGTGAAACCTCCAAGCCAGCAGAAGACCGACGGCGAAAGCACTGTAGTAGCAGAAGTCGACTGCAGCCGCCGAACCGCGAAGCAGGCCGCTTTGAATGAGCCCTGCCGCAATCCCCAGGAGAAGGCCTCCGGGCATCACCAGGGACTTGAGCAGGCCATCACGGCGAAAAGTCACGACAGAAAATCCTCACCCCTACCGACTTGGGTCTCCTCGATTATCTATGCAAGCAGTCCAAACGTGAATGATCTTCAGGGTTCGGAGCAGGCCGAGGTTTGGTCATTGGTCACAACACCTTTGGGTAGTGGTCACAGCCGGGAAGTGGCTTGATTTTTTAAACTTGGCGAGGATCACGGCGGTATCCCGAAGGGCGCCGCAAATGCGCATTCTGATCGCGGAAGATGATACGGCACTGGCGGGATTTGTCCGCAAGGGGCTCGAGGCGGAGCATTACGCGGTAGATGTGTCCAACGATGGCGAGCAGGCCCGTGCCCTGGCGACGGAACTCGACTATGACCTGGTGGTCCTCGATCTGAATCTTCCGCGGCTGGATGGGGTCAGCATTCTGCGCCGGGTCCGCGCTGAAAAGCCAAATCTTCCGATTCTGGTACTGACGGCTCGCGGGCGCGTGGACGACCGGGTGCTTTGCCTGGACGCTGGCGCCGACGACTACGTCATCAAGCCATTTTCCTTCTCCGAGCTATCGGCGCGGATTCGGGCTCTTTCGCGAAGAATCCGGGTGCCCTCCGAGTCGGTGCTGAGAGTCGAGGACTTGAAATTGGACCGCATCGAACGGCGTGTGACGCGTGGGACTCGAAAGATCGAACTTACTTCCAAGGAATTTGCCCTCCTCGAGTATCTGATGCGAAATGCGGGCCGGCGCGTGACGCGCGCCATGATCATCGAACATGTGTGGAATCTTTCCTTCGACAGCGCGACCAATCTCGTGGACGTATACGTAGCGTACGGGTTGAGAATCACTGAGGTTTTGTCGAGTGCGGGAAACTGAAGGAGGTCGGGTGCTGGGGGAGCGGTCGCGCAATTGGACGAGCAGTGTCTGGCGCAGAATCTTTCCACCTCGCTGCACTCGAGCCGACTGCGTGTCGGGGTCGTTCATTTGGCACAGAACTCCGATGATCCAGATGGACGACAGATGGTTGTGCTCGGCACGATGCATGGAGGCGGAGGCGCGTACCGCCTTTGAGCATATGAGCATGCCGAAGGAGCCGGTCGCGCGTCACCGTGTGCCCCTCGGCCTCCTGATGCTGGCCCGTGGTTTCTTGAGCGAAGAACAATTGCAGACAGTTTTGGCGGCCCAACGGCAGGCTCGCCAGGGAAAAATTGGGTATTGGGCACAGAGGCTCAACTTCGCGACGGAACGCCAAGTTTTGACCGCGCTGAGCTTGCAGTGGTCGTGCCCCGTTTTGGCCCTGCAAACGCCGCCAGACTTTACTTGCACGGAAATGATTCCCTGGAAGTTGTTACAGTCTCTCCGCATGATGCCGGTGCGCTTCATTCGATCCACGGGTCTTGTCTATATTGCGTTGTGCGAGGGCATTGACCACGCTGCACTTTTGGCGATCGAACAGATGCTTCGCTGCCACGTTGTACCTTGTCTGGTCAGCGATCATGAGATGGATGGTTGGATCGAGAGGAAATCGTCCTGGAGGGCACCAGGCGTACAGGTTTTCAACCAAACCTCAGGCACGGCCGAAATGGCTCGGATCACAGCAAGCTATGCAGGCCGTCTGTCCGCCAATCAGATTCAAATCGTTCGATGCGGGCGCTACGGTTGGGTGCGCCTGACGACTGGGGGGAACGGTTCGGATCTGCTCTTTGATCTTGAATGCTTGCATCATGACCAACTTGCAGAGAGACTCGAGTGGAGCGCGGTGGGGTGATGGGTGTTTCGGATGTCGGTTTAACCCAGGTAGGTCACTGCTCGATACGTGCCAACTCGCGGCGATATAAAGGATTGCGGGGAAATTCGTCGGCCAGTCCACTGAGCAAGGAGCGGGCTTGGCTGCTGTCGTGGTCCCGCAGGGCCGCAACCGCTAACAGCAAGCGGGCGTAGGGAGCCAGAAAGCGACCGCGCTGTGCCGTCAAGCGCAACTTCGCCAGACCTTCTTCCTTATCTGTGCGCGCGCCAGTCAGGCGGAGAATCCAGCGCACCGGAGCCGAATTGACGCTAAGTAGGTAGTTCTCCACGCCGATCGCGAGATAAGCGTCGTAATACGACGGATCTTGCGATAGCAGTTTCTCGGCGAGTGCCCGGGAATTCTTAATGGTCGTGAGGGCAGCTATATTCCGCTTTTCCACTAGTGCCAGGTAGTCGCCGCGGAGACCACCGACCATCACCTTCGCAAAGATTGCGGAGTGATCGTCTGGTGAACGTTCGAGCGCTCGGTTCGCAGCTTGCTCGCCACGCTGAAGCTCATTCTCGAAAGCATTTCGGACCTGTACGTCGGCCACGTATGACTTTCTGTGCTCGAACTTCACGTTGTCGATAAAAAGTTCCGACTCAAGAATGTGCATCCGGTCAAATTCCGCAAACAAATAGGCCGCTGCATTCGAGACTGGTCCCAGCGGGTCTTCCGGATGGGCATGTTCCCAAGCGGTAAAGGTCTGGTGGGCCGCGTCGAAATCCAAGTTGTACATCTGACGATAGCCCGTTTCCAGGCCTGCAGGTTCCAAGTTGGTTGCGGTGGTTGCCACCCCGGAGAATGAAAGTACGCCCAATACGAGCGTAAACAGGAAAGAAACACGGCGCCGGGATTTCGAAAATAGAGCGGTCACGAGGGGGAACCGTCCGCAAAAAAGGTTTGGCCTTCAGGACTCAGCCGACAGCATGAAGCAAGGGCCCCACAGATGCAACATTTACTTATGATTCAAATGCCGCCGCGACTGTTGCAAAGAGACATAACTTTTACAGGGTCAAAGGCAGGAGCGCCAATCCCCTCTTCAATTTAGGCAGTAGACCATTCATTGCGGACAGCACTCCCCGGGTGTCCAATTGACGCCCAGCGCATGCAATATCAGTCGATCCCTGAGTTGCATTTTCCCTGGATCAAACACAACCTCGTAAGCATAAAAGACCTGTGGATTGCAGGTGATGCACCAACTTTCGTGACGAATCACCCCAGCGCAATGCTCGCAGGTTGCCTCGGCATGATAACGGTTGCTGTGAAAGATGGCAGCATCAACGAGCATCAGAAATCCTACAGAGGAGGGTGCTCAGTCGTATCGCCTCTCTGGGAAATCAACCAGGCCCTCTAGCCTCACTTTGCGACCAAAGAAAGTGAACAGCTGTGTCCAAGATCACATCGCCGTGTGATCTCTGGGATCCCCCTCGAGTAGTCCGAAAGGGATAAAGGCGTTGCCCCGAAGCTGCGAAAATGTTCCCACTCGGGAGCAGACAACCTTCGAACGTGATCGAGGTGAAAAGAATCTTCATACGCCGAGTTACAAAGAATTGACGGATGCGTGACAACATGCCGATTGGGTGGGAATAATGTTCTAACTATGATGAACGACCGAACACCCTGAAACAGAGCTCCAGAAGCGGCTTCGAGCCAAGCGTGAAGGGAAAGCCATCAAAGCAAATCGGGCGGATTGTAAAGTGAAGTTTTACAGAACATCCTTCGTTTTGATGGCTGGTATCCGGGGAATTTGCGCTATGTTAGCAGCGTCAAGGATGTCCCCCGACCAACGAAGACGGTAGTTCTTGAAAAGACCCTGAGTAGAACGACCCTAAAAACGGAAACCCCCAGTTCCGTAAGCAGCACAAGAAAACCCAGGCCCCTGGAAATAGTGCTCCTAACTAGGTTCGGCGGACGCGCTTGATCGCGCAAGCCGCTACTGCTCCGGGAAAAACAACGCTCGCTGAATCGCCAGGCGGCTGGTTTCGTACGAGAAATCGGTTCCGCCGGGCTGTCCCCCTGAAGTGGGTGACGGACAAAGATTGCTGCAGGCGATCCGGGTGAAGTGTGCGCCGAAGAGAGGTCGTACTTCGCCCTTGAATCACTTGTGACTGGCTTTGTTCGGGAATGCGTACCCAGGGAGTTCAGTTTCAAGGCCGAGTGTTCCCTCGTGAGCGGACTCAAGTGAGTGCTCACGAAAGAGGAGACCGTAAATGAAGAAGCAATCAGTGTTGGTAGTGACCGTGGTGCTGTGTGTGGGGTTGGGCCTGGTGGTGGTAGCCAGTCATGGGATGCGTGGCGCGCTTATCGTCAAGCAAGCGGATGCCGCATATCGGGACGGCGCGTACCAGGCGAAGGTCGACGTCGATCGCGGGCGCAAGGCGCATGTTTCCAGCGGACGCTGGAGCACGGACCAGGACCGCGCGTCGTTCATTCTCGGTTACGAAGAGGGCTACAAGGCTCTTACCGAAGCGAAATCGGGAAAGACAGAAGCTTCGGCCGCTGAAGTTGCGGGTTATCGCGACGGGGTGTCCGATGGAGTTCGTCATCGCCGGGCGTCGCAGCCGTTTCAGTTAGGCAAGACAGAAAATTACCTGCGTCCGGAGAGCGGCGCAGGTTACCGCGATGCGTATTCCAACGGCTACCAAGAAGGCTATTACGTGCCCCAGGAAAGCGCAGAGCTTAAGACGATCAGCCAGAACTAGCAGCGGCCAGAAGGCCGTCCCAGAGTTCTCTTAAATCGCAGCCGTCATGGCTGCTTCAATTACGGGGCGCGGATCTAAAGAGGTCCATGCTGGTGGAGGAGTGTTTTCATATGAAGATGCAACGTAAGTTTCAAATGATCACGGGCCTGGCGGTTTTGCTGGCAGGCAGCACAAGTCTTCTAGCCGCCAATGGAGCGGCGGGTGCCGCGAATCCTGCGCCTTCCGGCTCAGGTGCATCGGTCGTAGGCAAAGTTAAGTTCACAGGCCAAGTTCCGCAACCCTCCAAGCTCAGCATGAACGCAGATCCAAGCTGCGCCAAACTCCACTCTGGCCCGGCCATGAGCCAGGATTTTGTCACCGGAAGTGCAAATACGCTGGGCAACGTCATTGTGTTTATCTCCGATGGGTTGGCCGGTCGCAATTTCGACGTGCCGGCGGAAGCGGTTACCTTCGAGCAGAAGGGCTGCGAATATGCACCGCACGTCGTCGCCCTGCGCGCTAACCAGAAACTGAAAATGGTGAACAGCGACAACACGACACACAACATCCATCCGCTGCCTGCTAACAACCGCGAGTGGAATAAGGCGGAACCTGCCGGTATGACTATGGAAGAGAGCTTCCCGCGGGAAGAGATCGCCATCCCTGTAAAGTGCAATGTGCATCCCTGGATGAAGAGTTATGTCGCCGTGTTCAAGCATCCCTTCTTCGCGGTCACCGGCAAGGACGGAAGCTTCCAATTGCCGAATCTTCCGCCAGGGGAATACACGGTGGAAGCCTGGCACGAAAAGCTAGGAACCATGACGCAGAAGATCACGGTTGCCGCAGGCGAAACCAAGGCTCTGGATTTCACTTTCAAAGCACACTAGAGACAACATCGCGGCCGCGATTCCTTCGGGGCGCGGCCGCGCTCCAACGTGTGTGTTTCAAAAATTGCAGGGAGGATTGCATGCGACTTCGTCCCGGGACCCAGCGGAAGACGATTGCCTTGTTTTCGAACTCTTTCTTGATACTCACCCTGTTGCTCGGTTCATTTGTCAGCCTCACCAGTCAGCCCAGTTACGCAATTCCAGCGTTTGCCAGAAAATATGGACTGCCCTGTTCAGCGTGCCATATTGGATGGCCGCTTCTCAATAATTTCGGCATCGCCTTCAAAGACAACGGCTACCAACTGGGAAACGATAAGGACTCTCCGATCTATCAGAACCCGGCGTATTTCCCCATTACCTTCAGGGTCACCCCGCAGTTTCACGTCGAAAACACGAACAAGGTGCTCATTGATCAGACCGGGACTGAGCAGGGCGTGACTACTCATGGTTTTGACTTGTCCGGGCTCGATATCTGGACTGCCGGAACCTTGTCCAAGAACATTTCCTTCCAGGTTCTGCCGTCGATGGAAGAGGGAGACGGGTTCCACTTCGAATCGGCGTGGGTGCGGTTCGACAACTTGCTGCACTCACCGTGGCTGAACGTGAAGGTCGGCAAATTCGAACTGGACAACATGCTTTCCGAGAAGCGCTTCCTCACCTTGTCCGGCGTGGGAGGAGCATGGTTCAACTACCACTTCCTGCCTCAGGGCGACAGCAATGGATTTGGCGGCATCGGAGACAACCAGTTGGGTATCGAGCTCGCAGGCCACAACCAGAATAGCTATACCCGATATTCAATTGCTCTATTGAGTAGCGTGGACGGGAATCCCGGCCTCACGACGACGGTTGCGGGAGAACCCAGCGCCAACACGGCGCGGACTTACGACGTCGCCATCAACGTTAATCAGGGCTTCGCGGTTAAGGGTCTCGGTGTGCAGCGGATTGGCGCGTATGCCTACATTGGACAAAATCCCACCTATTACCTGACCAGTGATGGGACGCCGGTCCAGGCGAAAGGGAACCGCAGCTTCTCCCGGGTTGGGGCATTTGGGTGGTGGTTTATCAAGGACCTGGACGTTGAGACCTTCTACATGCACGGCCAGGACAACGTCTATCTTGGAAACGGAGTTGCGGTCAATGATCCCAATGGATTACCGCCGGGTGCCGTCGGACCTACTTGGAATGGTGGTTTTGTCGAGGCACACTACACGGTAAATCCGCAATTTATCTTGACGGGAAGGTACGAAACGGTGCGCATGTCGCGGCAGGCGAATCCCGATCTGGCGGCAACGCCGAATCTCGGAAACGTCGACTCCTTTACGATTGGATACCGCTGGTATCCCATCATGTTAAGCCGTGCCGGGCTCGCGATGCATAACGAATACTCGCAATCGAAGATGGGCAACCTGGCTCCTTCCGGTACCGACCTTATCAATCGCAGTCTGATGCTGGGTTTTGATTTCGATTACTGAGGGTGTGCGCTGTTAGGTCCGGGTACCGGGTTACAAGTCAACGGATCGATTCTGAAAACGGTGAAACTTCTATGAGCATGGTCTCGAAGCGGTATCTAGGCAGCATCGTTCTAGCTCTAGCGGTTGCGATACCTTCCATGGCGCAGGAAGCTCATGTCGAGGACCTGACGGGTCATGCGGCGAATGGCAAGAAACTGTACCGTCGCTACTGCATAGGGTGCCACGGGGCATTGGGTGACGGAAACGGCGACAACGCTCCCTGGATTGAACCCAAGCCGAGGGATTTCGTTGGCGCCACTTTCAAGTGCCGCTCTACGCCCACTGGGACTTTGCCCACCGACGAAGACCTCTACAATGCGATCTCACGCGGCTTCACCAATTCCAACATGCCGCATTGGGATGCACTTCCTGCGCAGAACAGAATCGACCTGGTCGCCTACATCAAGACATTCTCACCACGATGGCAGAGCGAAAAGGCGGGTGAACCGATCAAGATCCCCACCGAACCAGCCGTCACCGAGCAGAGCATTGCGCACGGAGGCGAACTCTTCCAGAAGATGGAATGCTGGAAATGCCACGGGCAGCAGGGGCGCGGGGACGGTCCCTCCGCTCCGACCCTGACCGATAGCAAGGATCAGCCGATTCGTCCGTATAACTTTGCCGACGCCGGCAATGACTCCCGCTTCAAGTGCGGCACGACGAATCAGGATCTCTACCGGATCTTCATGACCGGCGTGGACGGGACGCCCATGCCTTCGTTTGCAGATGTAATTCAGCCCAATGATGCGTGGGATCTGGTGCACTATCTGCGAACCTTGCAAACGCGGCGGCGCAGTGTAGAAAATGACGTGGCAAAAAAGTCGGGGACAAAGGCGGCGGCACCACAAAAGCCGTCGGGCAGCGGGTACTAAGATCAGGAGACGCTGTCGCGGTATCGATAAAAAGGATTGACCTTGGGAGCCTAAGGGCCTACCTGGGGGCAAGTGTCCCTCTCCTCCCCCCGAAGTCCTACTAGCCTCGGCGCGACTGGTCCTAAATGGCGAAGCCAGAGCGACTTGGCTGCCCTTGGCGCACGTTGTGTATTCCCTCCACCTCTCTGCTTAGCCCCGGAATTGCTCTATCAGCTGCTGGCAGTTGAAGTAAGCTAGTATCCGAGCGTATGGAAGCACTTCGGGTGGTCGTTATTGACGACGAAGTAAACACGTGCACCTTCCTTCGAACCGTGTTCGAAGCGGAAGGGCACAGCTGTCACACCTTTGTGCGTCCGGAGGAAGGGGAGCAGTATCTGGCCACCGGCCCAGCCGATTTGGTAATGGTCGATGTGTACCTGGGCACACTAAATGGTATTGACCTCTTGCAGCGATTAAAGGCTCAGCAGCCGAATATTTATCCGGTCATCATGACTGCGAACGTCAGCGTAGAGACGGCGGCTCGAGCGCTCTCGGAAGGTGCGATCGATTATGTCAGTAAACCGCTCACCGTCGAACAGATTCGAGTGATTGCGTCCCGTGCGGACGGATTTCGATCGCAGCAGAAGGAATTCCGAACTCCAGAAGTTGACGAACCGCAGGACTCGGCGATTATTGGACGTAGCCCCAAAATGCTCGAGGTTTATAAAGCGATCGGGCGCGTTGCCGCCAGCAATGTCAGCGTGCTAATTACTGGTACGAGCGGAACGGGCAAGGAACTGGTGGCGCGCGCGATTCACGAACATTCCAAAAGAAAGGCTCGTCCGTTTACGCCGGTGAACTGTGGCTCGTTCACAGAGACTCTTCTCGAGAGTGAATTATTCGGCCACGAAAAAGGTGCCTTTACGGGTGCGGCCAGCGCACATCTCGGATTAGTCGAAGCCAGCGACGGGGGGACACTGTTTCTCGACGAAATCACTGAAACCACCTTGTCGTTTCAAGTGAAACTGTTGCGCGTGATTCAGGAACAGCAGGTTCGCCGCGTGGGCTCGAACAAGTACACACCAGTGGACGTTCGGATTCTGGCGGCATCCAACCGCGATATGGCGCAACTGCTAAAACAAAGCCAGTTTCGCGAGGACCTTTATTACAGGCTGGCGGTGGTGCGGATTGACTTACCCTCTCTGGAAGAAAGGAGAGACGATATCCCGCTGCTGGTGCGGCATTTCCTGCGCCGCTTCAACGAGAAGAACGGCCTGGGCGTGACGATCGACCCTGCCGCCGTGCAGCTATTGGAACAGATGCGATGGCCTGGCAACGTTCGCGAATTGGAAAACACCGTGAACCGGCTAGCGATCTTCGCGCCTACCGGCGAGATTACCTTGTCAGACGTAGAGGCAGAAACGCAGCGAACTCCGGAGAGTGAGAAGGATGCAGCGGGGGTACCCGCGGCTCCGGATCGCCTGATGGAACTTGAGAGACAGCACATCCTGCAGATATTGAAGCAAACCGGCGGGAACAGGTCCGAAGCTGCGCGCCGTCTGGGAATCGAAAGAAAGACGTTGTACCGGAAAGCGTTGCGCCTCGGGATTGATTTGCAGGCAGCAGGCGATAAATGAAGAGCCAGCGAGCAGGCCGTCGAGCATGGGCCCAACTGGGCGGGCTCGCAGCACTCCTCTTTGTTCTAGCATCCCTGCTCTCGATGGTTCCTCTTATTCGCGATGGGCAGGCACGAATCACAGATACGTTCTTTCGCCTGTCACCAACGGTTCAACGACAACCGAAAGTTGTGGTGATAGCGATTGATGATGCTAGCCTGCAACTCTACGGGCGTTGGCCGTGGTCCCGAACGCTGCTGGCGAGACTCACGAACAATCTGGCGCAATCCGGCGCAAGCGTCGTGGGCCTGGATATCCTGCTCTCCGAGCCCCAGTCCCCGGCTGCGGACAAAGCCTTGCAGGACGCATTACAGGCGGCACACGCGGTCATCGTAGACAAGATTGCTAGCGGTCCACAGTGGATTGAACCTCTTCCGCAATTTTCCCAGGCCGCCATCGCAGTTGGACATGCGCAGGCGCCTCTCGACGCCGACAGTGTATGTCGACGTTATCCCGTGCGGGAACTGACACTCGATGGATCGCGATGGGCGTTTGCCGTAGAAGTGGCGCGGCGGGTGGATGCCAAGGCGACTTCCGATTTTCTCGCTTCTTACGGTCTGCGTGATGACGATCACGCCTCCGTGATCACTGCGGAAAGTATCCTGGTGCCGATTCCTTTTCAACGCGGCGCTTTTACGACCATATCGGCTCGAATGATTCTGGAGGGGCGGGATCCAGTTGTCGTCCGCGGTAAACCGGTGCTGGTCGGGTTTGGCACAACCGAGATAGGGGATCGCTTGAGTACGCCGTTACACCCTGAATTTCCCACGCCGGGTGTTGAAGTACACGCGCAGATTCTTGATGGCATCTTGTCGGGCCGGACCCTGCATCGATTTCCGCTGTGGATTGATGCGCTGCTCTTGCTGACCACCTGCGTTTTAGCTGTTGCTCTATTTCGAAGCTGGCGAGGGTTCGCGGCCATAGGAGTCTTCGCCGTGATGACCAGCGCTGTTTATGCCGTAGGGTTCGTGAGCTTTGTGTTGGCTTCGCGCATTCTGCCGGCTGGCCCGATGTTGCTTGCGGTCACTCTGGCTCCCCTGCTCGTATACACTGCAGATTTCGTCTTAGTAGAACGGAGTGTAACTCAGCAGCTTCTGGGGCTTAAGTCCTGGCTCGCGCTGCGCGGCAAGGAAACGGGAACAAGTGAAAGGGAGGACCTCTCGTGGCGCTTGAGTCTGCTCGAGCAACTGCAGACGGAATTGGGGTCGCTCTACGAACTCCACAGCGCTCTCCTCGAATCCACGCAAGACCTGGTAGCAATCTTCGATGAACAAGGGAACCTTCTTCTGAAGAACCGCGCTTTCGCCCAGGCTTACGAGTTGCATTCCAATTCATCTTTCACACTCGATCAGACGCGCGCGCGCTGGCTACGCGGCGAGGGCGGGACCTCCAAACTGGATGGCGATCCGGAAGAAAGAGAAGTCACACTCAATAAGGAGCTATATTCAGTCCGTGTATTGCCTTTACCCGCGACCAGCCTTTCGCCAAAAGGTGGGACAATCGTGACGCTCACCAATTTGCGGACCAGGGTCGAGCGGGATCGGGCTCGGGCCGAATCTCTGGGCTTTATTACTCACGAACTCCGCACGCCGCTGGCATCGATTCAGGGATTCGCCGAGCTGATGATGAGCTATCCCGATTCACCAGTTTGCGCCGCCGCTCCGGAGACGATTTTCCGAGAGTCGAAGCGCCTGTTAGCCCTCATCAGCAGTTATCTGGATGTGCTTCGGTTGGATGCGGGGGCGAAAGCTGTTTCTGCCTCGCGCGTGGAGTTGCCGGGCATCGTGCGCCAAGTATTCGACATCTTACAACCGCTGGCGAGTGCGGCAGGGATGCGCCTGGTGTTAGAAGCCGACGAAGGGGCTACGGTAACTGGTGACGGCCCCCTGATTAGTGGCGCCGTTCTGAACCTGGTCAGCAATGCCATCAAGTACGGCCAGCCCGGGGCCGATATTCAAGTACGTTGTTTTCGAAGTAACGAAGACGCTATTATCAGCGTGCATAATCTCGGGAAGCCCGTGGATCCCGACGAAATGGCTCGACTATTCGATCCTTATTTTCGTGCGTCCAACGCTGAGAAGAGCAAGACCGGATGGGGCCTGGGATTGGCCTTCGTCAAACGTATCGCAGAAAAGCACGGTGGGTCCGTACGAGCTGAAAGCCAGGCCTCCGGCACACGTTTTGAGATCCGCCTGCCAGCCAGGATGGAGCCGGCGATGGTGGTCAAGGAGACACAATGAGCGCGACACGGCATTTATGCGCAGGATGGTTGTTGATCCTCGTGCTCGCCGGCGCGAACGGCCAAACCCCCCAGCCGACGGCGCTGCCAACGGGATCGGCAACGGTTTCAGACTTGAAGGGTGAGGTAGAAGTTCACTCCCCGCAAGGGGATGCGGTCGCTGCCCAGCGGGGAACGGTGCTTGCCGCGGAAAGCAAAATCGATACCGCCAAGGGAAGCGTTCTCCTGAATCTGGAGGATGGCTCACAGGTATTGGTGAAGTCAAACAGCCATGTCGTCCTGAAAGCTCCGAACCAGGGAAAGGGGTACTGGTTCGAACTGCTGCTGGGAAAGATCAGCGCGAAGGTTCAAAAGCGGCTCGGGAATGCACCGTCATTCCGCATGGGGACACCCACAGCCGTAATTACCGTGAGAGGAACGCGCTTCGCCGTTGATGTCGACAAGAAGGAGCGCACGCATGTCGAGGTATACGAAGGACTGGTCGAGGTCAGCGGATTCCTTCACGGGGCGCCAGTGATGGTCCGACCCGGATTCTCGACAGGGGTTGAGCACAATCATGATCCTGAAGTTCCACATGGCATGGAGAATCGGGAGAATGAAAATCGATGGAACCCGGCGGGGCCTCCGGGAGGGCGCGGCGACGAGGAGCGAGACCGGGAGCGGCAAAGCGGGACCCACACAACGCCTCAAAATCCGAATACTCCGGATCATGATCACGATCCCGAGGAGTAAAACTGTGCGCATGGGTAAGGCTTTGCAAAGGAAGCCTTGACGCCCCAAAAAATCTCTTGCGTATGCTGCGGCATTTTCCAGCGCTGTGGCTCTTGCGCGCCCGATTTGGGTCATAACGACACACCCGTGGCGTCGCAAATAAACTTGCAGTACGGTTTCCCCCATACAAATTAATGATGAAACGGGCTCTGGGCTTGGTATTTCAAGTGCTTCTCTGTTTGAGACGAGGTGCGCAGGGAACTTGGCCCCCAAGGTTTCACATGCGACAGTTTGGCTTCTTGCGGCTTGCCTATGGCTGGTCGCGAGTGCATCCGTACCTCGCGCAAACAGCCAGTCCGGCGGCTCGGTTTCCAGAAGTCCCCATGGCAACCTGACCATTCCCTGCCAAAACTGCCATACCTCGGTCGGATGGAAGCCAATCCGAGCCGTTCCAGAATTCGATCACAACACGACGCGGTATCCGCTACGCGGGTTGCACCAAGGTGTTTCCTGTACCCAATGCCATGCCAAGCCGGTGTTCTCCAATACTGGAACGAACTGTGCTGACTGTCATGCCGACATTCATCGACGCCAGATGGGTGCCAATTGTGAGCAGTGTCATACCGTGAAGGGCTGGAACATCATTACCCAGCGGGTAAAGGAACACGATAACCGCTTTCCGCTAGTAGGCGGCCATGCCGGACTCGACTGCGCGGACTGTCACAAGAGTGAAGCGGTCGGACAGTTTCAGGGTCTCTCGATACAGTGTTACTCCTGCCACCAGCGAACTTTCCAGCAGGCTACATCTCCAAATCACGTCACCGCGGGATTTCCAACGCAGTGCGAGCAATGTCATACGATAAACAACTGGCAGAGCGCTAAGTTTGATCACCTGCAATTCACAGGTTTTGCGCTCACGGGAATGCATGCAACCCTGGACTGCACGGCGTGTCATGCGGGTGGGAACTACGCGAAGACGCCCGCGACCTGCGTGGGCTGCCACCTGCCGGACTTTCAGAAAGCGAGCAATCCGAATCACATTTCGCTTGGTCTACCCCAGACCTGCCAGAATTGCCACTCCACGGCCGCGTGGCAACCCGCGAGTTTCAATCACGATTCGGTTGGCTTTCCTCTTACGGGTGGACATGCGAAGCTTCAGTGCGACCAATGCCACACCAACGGCAATTACAACCTGACGACGACCGCCTGCGTCTCCTGTCACATTAAGGACTTCCAGGGAACTACAAATCCGAATCACATCGCAGCTGGCATGCCGCAGCAATGCGAAATTTGCCATACGACTTCTGCCTGGCAGCCCGCCAGTTTCGATCACTCCAAGACAGCATTTCCGCTGACTGGTGCGCACGCGCAGGTGCAGTGTGCGCAGTGCCACACCAACGGAAATTACAACTTGACCACGGCTGCCTGCGTTTCCTGTCACCTGAAAGACTTTCAGGGAACGACCAATCCGAATCACACCACTGCTGGATTGCCGCAGCAGTGCGAAGTCTGCCATAGCACGTCCGCGTGGCAGCCGGCCAAGTTCGATCACTCGAAGACGGGATTCCCCTTGACGGGGGCACATGTCAGCGTGCTGTGCGCGCAATGCCATGCTAACGGGAACTACAATCTGGCCGTCACGACATGTGTCAGTTGCCATTTGAAGGATTTTCAAGGTACAAACAATCCGAATCACACCACAGCCGGGTTTCCGCAGCAGTGCGAGATCTGTCACACTACTTCGAACTGGAACGCAACTTCTTTCAACCACGCCACGACCGGATGGCCACTGACGGGCGCTCATTCCGGGCTACAATGCAGCCAATGCCATACGAACGGGAACTACAACCTTACTAGCACGGCCTGCGTTGGTTGCCATCTCAATGATTTCAAGGCTACGAACAACCCGAACCACGTCTCTTCGGGTTTCCCCCAACAGTGCGAAGTCTGCCACAGTACGGCGGCCTGGAGCCCTGCAAGTTTCAATCACAACAACACAAGCTTCCCGTTAACTGGCGCGCACACATCGGTCGCCTGCGCGAGTTGTCACGTGAACAACAATTACTCGACAGTCCCCACCGACTGTTTCAGCTGCCACAAAACTGACTATCAGGCAACGAATAATCCCAATCACGTGTCGGCCGGATTCCCGACCACTTGTGCCACCTGTCATACAACCACCAGTTGGCTAGGGGCGACTTTCAATCACACATGGTTCCCAATGAATCATGGCAATGCGAATGGCGTCTGCGCGACATGCCACACGAACTCATCGAACTACAGCATTTTCCAGTGCACAAATTGCCACACCAAGTCCAACACCGATGGCGATCATCGGAACGTCAGCGGCTATGTATACAACAGCGTGAACTGCTACCAGTGCCATCGCAACGGTGGAGGCGGGTAGGCAGAAGACTTCTTCCAGCGGTTTGTTATCTTTCAGGGGTGGAGTAGGCGTGAAGTCTTATCAACATCTTGGAATCGTGCTGGCATTGACCACGGGAGCGTGGGCGCAGTCGGCAGCTGATTTCGCGAAAATTTCGAAAATCGCAGTGTTCGACGATCATGGCAAGACCAGTGTCGAGCTTAGTCTGTCCTCTCCAAGTCCTGCGCCTGAGGTCACAGTACTTACCAACCCAGACCGCATCTTACTCGTATTGCCTGGAGTTCTTCCCGGAGGTTGGGAGGCGTTGGAAGTCGGCCGCTACGGAGTAAAGAAGGTCCGTGCATCCGTCAGCGACGGCCATAACACGCCGAATACCCGCCTGGTTGTGGAATTGAGCGATGCCCGACCTTACGTCGTTACAACCGGCGAAAACAAAATTGTTTTAACACTTCTGCCCGTGCAGGTCGCGGGAGAAACGAAGAAGAGACAAGGCGCTGTGGCGGCTGCATCCGCCCCATTGATTTCTCGCATTCATCGCAAATCGGACACGAGCGCACAACAGACGGCAGGCGGGACACAAGAAACAGACGCCACAACGGCAACATCACCGTCAGCGCCGAACGCTCAGGCGGTTCCTTCGGCTGCAGAAAACAGAAATCCCTTGACAACCGACCCGCAAGTGCAGTCGGGTGTAACCGCTACTGCCCCAGCCACGGTTTCGCAGCCTTTGCCGCAAGGCGCGGAACCGGCGGCCCCATACGAAGAAGTCCAAGCTGTCGGCGAACCGGGAACGGATTTAAATACGACCGCTCCCCAAGCTAACGCGGATGTCCACGTTGCTTTTCGTGTGAAATATGTGGCGGAAGGAGTTGCCTACCTGGAAGGGGGGCGTAACGAGGGGCTTGCCGAGGGAATGAAACTCGAGGTGAAGGCGATTGATCCTTTCGAGAAGGTAACCGCCAAGAGCGGCGCAGAGGCGCAGCCCGTGGCAAGGCTGGAAGTGGCCTCGGTGGCACTGTCGTCAGCGGTGGGAGAAATTCACGATCTGACGAGACCGGTGCAAGTCGGAGACTGGGCCTATCTTTCCTCGGAGGATACGCAAACGCTTATCGCGCAGCGCTCGCTGAGCGCGACGCGAAAATATCCCGTGGTGATCGCTTTCAGCGAGGGTGATACGCTCGACGATGAAGCTCGAGTTGTGATCCCGCGACCGCCGTTGCCTGAGATCAACCGCGCTCGCGGAAGAATCGGCTTCGACTATTCAGGAGTTTCCTCGCACGACGCGGGTGGCGGATTGAGTTCGAATGCCGGGATGATCATCCGCACCGACATCTCGCGAATCAACGGCACCTACTGGAATCTCAACGGCTTCTGGCGAGGCCGGATCAACAACCATTCGCATGCCGGACAAGACACGATTCAGGACCTTATCAATCGAACCTATACGATTGGACTCACATACGACAATCCAAACTCGAAGTGGGTCGCCGGGTTTGGCCGACTCTATCTGCCTTGGGCTACCAGCCTCGACACGATCGACGGAGGATATGTTGGAAGGAGACTCACGCAAGGCGTGACGGCGGGAATTTTTGCAGGCTCCAGTCCGGATCCGACGGGGTGGAATTACGATCCCAATCGGCAAATTGGAGGTGCGTTCGTCAACTTCGAGGGGGGGACCTACGACAATGTAAGGTACACGAGCACGTCAGGCTTCGGTCTTGGAATGCTGAAGTGGAACATCGACCGCCCTTTCGTATTTTTTGAGAATGGAATTTTCTACAAGCGTTACCTTTCCATCTACCATGCGCTGCAGGCGGACAGTCCCCGCGGCAACCCACAGGTCGCAGCCCCCGGAGCAGGTGTGAGCCGAAGTTTTCTGACGGTGAGGGTACAGCCATCTACACGGGTTGAATTCGATCTGAACCATACTTACTTTCGCGACATTCCCACGTACAACGCGGCCCTCATTGACACTGGGTTGCTGGACAAGTACCTGTTCCAGGGATTCAGCGGCGGGGTGCGTGTGCAGGTCGTGAAGGATATATGGGCCTACAACCTGCTCGGGCGTAGCAACCGGTCGGGCGACACCAAGGCATCCTGGAATCAGCTCTATGGTATTACGATAGGGCGCGTGCCGTGGATCCGCACCCGCACAGACGTGCACTACTCGAGGTTCACCAGCTCTTTCGGAAGCGGATCCTACACATCGGCTTCGTTCTCGCGGAACTTCAACGACAACCTGCGGTGGGAAGTACTAGGTGGAAGGCAATCCTTCGCGTCCCCTACGACCCGGGACATCTCGCACTTCGTGACCGGAAATTTCGAAGCCTCGCTCGGCCCAAGATACTTTGTGCAGACCGGTTACACCTGGAACCGGGGCGCGGGTCAAAACTACGATCAGTGGCTGTTTACGTTTGGCTATCGCTTTGATTCGCGATCGAAAGGTCGGTGACATCCACGAGATCGTTATAGCCACCTTTTCGCGAGTCAGACTTCCGGCAGTTTGAGCACTGAGGTTCCGCGCCTTTTGGATCGTGCTCGTTGGCAAAAACTAACGTATCCGTATCCCAGTCAGCGATTCAGAATCCCGCGAGACCAAGTTGACCATCATAACAAGGCACTTATTGGGTTCGTTCCGTAATTTCCATCGGTGTCGTCTCTGGTCTCGAGGAGGCTGTTCCGTATTTCGATTTATATCGTTTAACGATATACTGTCCGACATGAAGTGAAGCAATCATCTGTGTCGGGGAAGCCTGCATACGCGATGCGTTGATCCCGCAGGAAGCGCACCGCCAGTTTCTCCTCCAGAAATACCGAGGATGAAACCCTCGTTTCTGGGAGTCAGCGCTCGATCGGCACCTGAGCTTCTGGCTGGATACCGGATCACGATATTACGCCCGTTCTAGCCCTCGGGACAGTCGCGTTGGCATGAGATGTCGGGGTACGGGTGCTGGTATCTCCGCGAAAACTCGTGAGCCACCCACAACATCATAAAGCGTGCTCTGAAGCAACGGTTTGCGCTGAATGCCGTTGGCTATACGCTCGATCTGCAGGTCGACCGCGGTCAGGTGGACTTCGTCGAACTGGTTGGTAATAGCCAACTGGATCGGAATAAAGCCTTTGTCCGGATGATCGTTCGGGATAGGCTCGAGGCACTCGACAAGAAGCTTCCCCTCAAGCGTGTCGCCACGATGAATGATATGGTCACCTTCGAGATGGTGATTCAGGACCTCGCTTGGGTGAAAGACCGAACCGTCGCACAAGCGGTACAATTGATCCTGTGAGTCCTCAATGCTGGGGAAAAAGAGACCGAGTTCCTGCTGCAGATTCACCAGTGTGACCTCTTGGATGATCACCCTCGGCGCTAACGAGACCAGTCGGAGGTGAATAATGAATGCCGAGGCTCCCGGCCGGGTACGCACCAGGCTAGCGGCTGGAAAGTGGGTTACCTTGATCCAAGGAAAGTCAACTATGCCGAAGGCTGACAGGTCCAACACCGCACCCCCGGCGCGCAAACGTTCCACAATCTTCCTGTATTGCGAATTCTCCGGTCGGGTTAACGTCCATCTTGATCTCGGCATGTTTTCTCTCCGTTGAGGGCGATCCCTTCGAAAAACATCCCAAACCGCCCAAACCTACCAAACTGTCATCGATTCAGAGACTTTTGAGTTCGGACCGCAATCCGGACACTGAGGGAACCCAGGCGAAATGGTGATTCCCAAGCGTCGCGCTAGCTCGTGTACGAGCCGACTAAACTCGCGGTCGAGGCGCAGCCCTCGCATGCCCCCCATGCGTCGCGTGAAGAGACCCAGTTTGCTGAGTTGCCAACCGATCTCCTCCGCGGAATACTCGACGATTTCCCCGTTCGCTCGCAGAGCGACATTGACGAACTTCGCAAAATCAGAGGTGAAGACCTCTCTGATCTTATGTTCGTGAACGAGCGCAAGCGCTACGGTGACGATGGCGACCTCCGGCAGAAGACGACGGCGAGCACGGGCATCGCCGTCCTGAGGCGTTAGCAAAGCAATGACACTGCGAGTCAAATCAGCATCGCCAACCACCGCTGCGCCCAAGCTGCGCGCGAGTTCGCGCAATCCTGGGGTGAACTCAGGGACATCAAATGTGGACTGGCTAACGGCGCGATGGTTTCGCAGACGGTAATCGAGCAAAAGGGGTTGAAGCTCTGCGGCGACCCTATCAGCGTCTTGCTCGGTGGGAATTTTGGTGCCCGACTCCCCTGGCACCAACGCCACCCGCACCATAGTTTCCGTCAGAGTGGAATCAAGGCCGTTCGTGGCGGAAAACAGGGCCTTGGCACAGCGTAGATCGAAGAAGTCGCCGGAGTGCGCAAAGTACACACCGCCCGTGCTGGATGCCCGGAGAAGTCCGCGCATTGAGCGTGTGAACCCCAACTGATCGACGAGCAACGTGGGTTGCAGCTGCATGGGCATCGCACGGAGGGCAGGTGCATTTAGCTCGGCGAGCCTCACACCCCGCCTGCAACCAGAACGTATCAGCCGAAAGAAAGACGCCACCAATGCGGCAGACGAACATGAAACAACCAAGCTAGGAATCATGGCCAGAATGTCAGGAAACCAAGTGGCCAGCTCCCAGTGCGCCACGAGACGCGCGTCTCGCTCCAGCAAAGCGAGGTATTCCTGAAGCACCGATATCAGCTTGCCAAACAGCTCGCGCGGTTCACCGGAGTTTTGGGATCGAGTCGGGAAACGGATGGCTCGCATGGTAGCGGGAGTGAGCGACAGAGGCACGTAAGACGTGCCTTTCACGATGAAGTGCTCCGCCACCATCGACCTACCTGCATTGTAGGAAAGCAACCTTGCTCTCTCTAAGGATGCGTCTGCCACCATCTCAAGGAGTCGCCCATCGGCGAAAACTTGCCCAGCCGTTGTAATTGCGGGGCCGGTAGTCCTTCCACCCGGTGTTTTCACGTTCAAGCGCATGACGCCGATTCTGTGGGGCGCAGGTCACCCAGCAGGCAGCCCTGCACACCGGCTCTGTGGAATTTTGGAGTATCACGTTGCAGACATTTAACGGAAAAGCTTGAAGGAATATTCTATTTGCCGTTAAGTCTAATCTGTCTCGCGTCTGCTGTCAAGACGCCGTGCGACTTGTGCGCCACCAGATCGCGAGTTAATTGGTAACAGGCGTGTAGGGCCTGCCGACCTCACGAAGCGAGCCCCCACTCCCATGCTTGCCACATTCTTTGTTTTTTTCTCGCCTTGCCAAGCCTGAGTAATGCTGCGGGATTTTTCGCGCTAAAGCTGACGTCGGTGCAGTTGCAGCGGAACCGTCTTAGTCGTGCGTCAAGGTCAGGCCACCTGGCTTCTATCTCACCGCGATAACGGGAGAGCTCAGAGGAGTGAAACATTAGTGCCGAAAGTAAGGATACAGTCGTGTTTTGGGGGACTACTGTGTTGGCAAGCTACTTTGGCGCCTCCCCGGTTAGCAGCCAATCGACAGACTTAGCGAACTGGCGGCTGATCGCTAACAGTACGGCGGCTCCTGGTTCCTTCTGCCCTCGTTCCAATGCAGACAGATAACTCTGAGCAACTCCGATTCGGTTCGCAAATTCAGCCTGCGTCATTTCGAATCCGCGCAGTTCCCGTATTCTCCGGCCTATTGCACGAAGATCTATTCGAACATCGCCGGTAGATCTTTTCATTGACACGCGCATATCAATAGAGCTAAAATAGCGTTATAGAGATATATCCAAGGCTTGGAGATGCTGATATGACAACACCTAAAATGAATCTCGCACGCGAAACGAGGTTCGCAAAGTCACTATATAGGGACTTGCCAAAAACTGCCCTGCGAGCGCTCAGGGACCTGATTCAGCGGCACGCGATTTCTATTGTGAGCGGGGACATTCGCTACCTCAACGGAGCCTGGTATGTCACACATTCTGGCTTGCTTAGGATCTCTAATCGTCGGCGCTGCTGTGGTATTCGGGTCCAGGCTGTAGAAGAATTCTGCGACAAGTCTGCGGATCGCTGGACCTTCAAAGCAACCGTGTACAAGTCTCGGTTATGCAAGGGATTCATCGGGTATGGAGATGCCGATCCCTCGAACGTCTCCACTCTCGTTCATGGATCGGAAATGCGCGTCGCCGAAACCAGATCTGTCAACCGAGCTCTCCGCAAGGCTTATGGTATCGGCATCTGCTCGGTGGAGGAGATCGGTTCTTTTGGCTGCACAGCCACTTCCTCAAGTATCGAAGAAGCTACCGCCGCAACCCGCCAACGGAAACTACGGCAGTCCCAAGGTTCGTGATCGACTCTGTCAGATCATTCGCCAGCACCAGCTCGATGCCACCTTGGTGAAGTCCTACGCCACCGACTTCTGTGGAGTGAAGAGTCTGCGCGAGGCGACGCGCGAACAGGTCGAGAACTTCGTCGTGCACCTGGGCGATTGGGCCGACAAGGATCGCAACGCCCTGCTGTGCCAGCTCAACAGCTACCTGGCGCGTAAAGAGAAGGAAGGTGCCGCGTGAAACGTCGAATCCAAGGATTGAGTGAGACGACCCAGGCCGTGGCCCATACTGTGCCCGATGGCGTGTTTCTTGTGCGCGTCGACCGTGCCCAGTATCGCTGGCATCCGGCGAAGCCCTTCTACATCTTGCGTCTTCTCGTCCTCGAGCCGCAGGAACTCGCCGGGCGTGTCATCACCGGTCGGGTGTACTGCACGGCGAAAGCCCTGTGGAAGCTCGGTTGGTTCTTGCGCGATTTTTTCTACGACGCGGACCTGCTCGGACGCGATGAAGTCGACGAGAAAGCTCTCTCTGGACTGCGCGGCGTGGTGAAAATCAGCCATACGACCGTCAACGGCACAGCCCTGCTTAACTTCGACGGGTTCGCTCCTGCAAGCCAGTGGGCAGAACTGTCTTCGGCTTGCTACTCGAAGGGCACCGGATCTGAGGTGGCCTGATGATCTACAGCTACACCCAGATCCGCCAGTACCTCAGCTGCCCGCGTCGCTATCGTTATCGCTACCTGGACGGCTGGAAGGAGAAAGATACCCGGGCAGCGATGCTGTTCGGCCGCGCCTTCGAGCCGGCCCTGTCCGCTTATTTCCAAGGAGACGATCCCGCAGCGGTGCTGTTCCGCGAATGGGCCGCCCACAAGGACGGCAAGCTTGAGTATTCAAATGGTGCGACGTGGGACCGCACGCTGCAGCAGGGGATCCAGTTGCTGGAGCGCTTTGCTCAGGACGACCGCATCCGTGTCCGCCAGCCCAGGGAGAACCTACAGATCAAATTCACGCGGTCTCTGCCGAAGGGTAACGACTTCGTCTCCTACATTGACGCGATCGGACACCTGGACGGTAAGCGCTGCCTGCTGGAATGGAAGACCACTTCCAGCCGGTATCCGGAAGAACCACAGGGACTGCTGATGCTGGATCCTCAGCTCGTCTGCTACTCGTGGATGACTGGTATCTCTGACGTCGCCGAGGTAGTCTTCGTCCGGAAACGGCTGGTCGAGATCCAGTACTTCCATGCCACCATCACCGAAGAGCAGCGCGAGGAATTCGGTCGGCTGGTCGACGACACCATCCGGCGGATCGAGTCAGCACAGTTCCTACCGCACAGCGGCGTCCGGTTCCCTCAGAATCCATGCACCAGTTGCCCCTACGTCGGCCTCTGCCTGGGACAACAAGAAATTGTCGATGCCACTCTGGTACGCCGTCCGGGAGGCGATCTTGGTCTGTTTGACGAGCTTACGTACTAGCAATCCGCCCATGCTGCCGAAGCTGAACAACAGGCGAGCTTTGTTCGTGCTGACGAAGATCGACGAGATTCTGGCTTGGGAGCAGCGAAGTGAGACGGAGCGGGATACCCGGTTCGTGGAGCTAGGAAGGTATCTGTGCGAGGTGCGGGCGGGGCAGTACTGGAGGCTGGAGAATCTGAAGTCGTTCGATGAGTTTCTGGAACGACGGTTCCCAGAGTCGAGAAGGAAAGCGTACTACTTGATGTCCATACACGAGCACCTGCCGCCGCAAGCGAAGAAGGACCTGAAGGAAGTGGGATGGACGAAGGGGTTAGAACTGGCGAAGGTGGCGCGGGCGGAGGGTGAGGAGTTCGATTGTGCAACCTGGTTGCACAAGGCTCGAGAGATGCCGAAGGAAGAGTTCAAGCGGGAAGTAGAGAAGGAACTGACGGGATGGGATTCCGAAGCGCACGAGATCATTTACTTCAAGATCTACAAGAGCCAGATTCCAGTCATTGAGCAGGCGCTGGAAACCGCAGGCCTGATGCTGGGGACCGACAAATCGCGCGGCTACTGCCTCGAGATGATCTGCGCCGACTTTCTAGCTGGGGCAAACCTAGAGAGGGAGAAGACAGAGATCCTTTCAAGCTTCTGCCCGGGCAGGAAAGGCAGGCATTCTTGAAGCAGGTAAGCGAAAAAATGTCATGATCCGATTTCGCAGCAAGACGCCCCGGCTAAGGCTTCCTTTTGGCGCTTACCACCAACTCCGCCAGCGGATACTCCGGCGGGACGGCTGGCGATGCCAAAACTGCGGGAATCTGCGAAATCTTGAGGTCCACCACGTGCAACGACGAAGTCAGCAGGGCGATGACGTAGAAGAAAACCTGATCACACTCTGCAGTTCTTGCCATGCCAACGAGCATTCCGCCGCTGGGTAATACACAGGTGGCATACGCTTAAAGCACTAGGAATTTGATTCCGCAAGCTGCCCCAACACAACCTCAGTCACTCTTTGGTTGAATCAACGGGCTCGATTTCTAGGAATCCGCCGACGCTACCTACGCTGAACAAGAAGCGCGCTTTGTTCGTGCTGACGAAGATCAGCGAGATCCTGCCCTGAGAGCGAAAGAGCGAGGCAGAGAGGGAAACAAGATTTGTAAACCTAGGATGGTATTTGTGCAAGGTAGGCGCGGGGTAGTACTAGAGGCGGGAGAATCTGAACTCTTATACGAGTTGGTGGAAGGGCGATCTCCGATTCGGGTAGGAGGGTTACAACCTGACTTTAATCTACGAACAACTGCCGCCGTCGAAGACTCTGTTGAATGACGAAAGACGTCGAGTGTTGCCGTTCGCCGGGCTGATCTCTTCATTGCGTCCAGTGGGAGTAGAAGCCGAGTCTTGTGAGGCGCAACTGGCTGCGCTGGCAATAATTCTCAAAATCCGCCGGAGATATTGGAATCGCCTCACCTTCGGGCAGGACCACCTCGGAGATACCATGGTGCACCGCTAGCCACGTCAGATCATCTAATCGACCAAGAACCGGCCGCCCGAAGACGTAACGATGCAGGTCGGCACCCCCATTGGTGTCAATCAATCCCGCGCATTCAATCTTCTTCCCTCTTAAGAATCGAAGTGCCATGTCTGCATGCTCGGATGTTCCTAAAAGGAAAACACGCCGAGGCGATATCGTCGTAGTGCGCCAGTGGTATATGGAATCACGAAATAGCGGAAACGATTGCCGAACACCGACTAACAGCAACCAGGTGATAAAGGCGTCCGCGAGAAAGACCGCTCGAGAGTAGCCTACGAAGCGATAGATGCCGGTAACAGCCGTCACCGATACCACCTCGCCCAGGATTGTGGCGACGCCTAGTCGATAGATATCATTTATTGAACCTCGCCACCAAGAATGCCGAAAAGTCTTGCATATCCAGAGTGCGAGCAGTTTCACGACCACGACCAACGGCATGGAACTCCAAAGCAGTGCTTTGTCCGAAGTCGGTATGTCCGTAGCAAAGCGAAAGGCGTAGGCGAGGTAGTAGGAAAGCGCCAAGGCGGCTGGATCCAGCACCAGAACCAGCATGTCCCGTGACAAGATGCGATTCAGGGTGGACTGGCGACATCAGATTTAGAACCTTCATCCTGAAAAAGATGAACACCAAACAACAGGAGCAAGAAGAACCAAAATCCGATCAGGCCGGGAGCCGCTGCCGACGGAGAATGACGACCAAACAAGCCAATCCCACCTGAGGCCCCAGACAATACGTACAGCAGGAGCACAGCCCGCCGTTCCTCCAAACCCATGCGAACCAAACGATGAGAACTGTGGTCTGTGCCTCCCTGCGAGATTGGCTGTCCGCGCAAACGGCGAGTCACGGAGACGAATAACGTATCAAATATGGGAACGGCTAGAACTACGACCGGCCCCAGAACAAAAGCTGGAACTCCAGAAATGTGCGTGACTTCAAGAAGTGAACTGGCACCGAGCAGGAAACCTAGGAAAAGACTCCCCGAATCGCCCATGAAGATGCGAGCTGGATAAAAATTGAAGATCAAAAAACCGGCGATGGCACCTCCGCCTATCGCCATGAGTGTGGCCTGTTCGCGATATCCGCCGCTGACGAAGAAAAAGATCAGATAGATCGCCGAAATGAGTGCGACTCCCGCCGCCAGACCATCCATGTTGTCCAGTAAGTTGAAAGCGTTCGTAATGCCGATAATCCAGAGAATAGAGACGACCACATTTACCATGCCATTCTGTTGCAGAGGATAGACAATTCCCGATTTCACCAGCACGAGCGCCACGACAAACTGCCCCAACAGCTTAGTGAGCGGTCGAAGGTGCAAGAAGTCATCGGCAAATCCTAGCAAGAACATCAGCGAGGACGCTCCGACAATCACGAGCAAAGGCCGATTGCTGGATGGGAGGAATACCAGGCTCAAAACAACGCACGTCAGCCAAATGGGTACCCCACCAAATAAACAGGGTGTCCTCTGGTTCCAGCGATCCGCGCGTGGCTGGGCAACCCAGCCATATGCTCGGCACATTTTGACAGTTAGAGCAACCAGTAAACCACAGAGCGTAAGCCCTATGAGGAACAGCATTACACCGCCGCCTAGATTGACAACACGAAACATAAGTGGATTACTGGTCACACAGATTGAGGTAATGGCACGAGGCTGGATATGCGACCGGCTTGTCGGAAACGGCCATTTTCATCGTGGAACTGCGCACAACCGCATCTACGATCTGATCAAGTTTCTTGGTCGGCGCATAGCCGATGGCCGCACGGATACGACTAAGGTCCGGTACTCGCCTAGGCATATCTTCGAAAGTCTGGTCGTAAGCTTCCTCATAGGAGATGTAGCGAAGTGGGGAACTGGAGCCAGTCGCCTCCTTTACGAGTTTTGCCAGGTAATTGATGGGCAAACCTCCTCGTCGGAACCGATATTGAAGACGCAGCCCTCTGCTGCAGGGTGATTCGCCAGTTTGACGAGTGCAGCCACCACATCCCCTACCCAAGCGAAACAGCGAGTCTGGTTCCCATCGCCGTAGATGGTTATTGGCTCGCCACGAAGGGCCTGATTCACAAAACGCGGCAACACCATTCCATAGGTGCCGGTCTGACGTGGCCCAACAGTATTAAAGAGTCGAACAATCACAACCGGGACGTGGTGCTCGCGGTGATATGCAATGGCCAGGAATTCGTCCATTGCCTTGGAGCACGCGTAACTCCAGCGTCCACAATGTGGAGGACCGATAACCAGATCTTCCGATTCGCGGAAGGGAGTGCGTTCGGATTTTCCGTAAACCTCTGACGTAGAGGTCATCACGACCTTTCTCTTTTTCTTGCTGGCCGCGTCCAAGACCAGTTCGGTCGCCCGCACATTGGTATGCAGCGTACGGACAGGCGACTCGACAATGAGGCGCACGCCGACGGCCGCCGCCAAGTGGTAAACGACGCTGCAGTCATCCACCAATTCAGCCAGCAGCGAGCGGTTCATTACGCTGTCAATGACATATTGGAACTCGGGCTTATCTCTTAAATGACGTATGTTGGTGATGGATCCGGTGGAGAGGTCGTCAAGCACGACTTCCCAGCCGTTTGCGAGTAACTCTTCGGCCAAATGGGAACCGATGAAGCCGGCACCGCCAGTGATCAAGGCACGCATGCAGTTATGCCTCCTTTAAATTTGGTTGAGTTAAACTTCTAAGTCACTGCAAGAGTCGATGGTGGGGGCAACATTGCCAATTTCCCTGCCAATATCCTTTTTCTCGCAGCAAGCAGCATAGAGTTGTTCGAGTTCACTAGCGAGTCGCTCGTGGGGGCAGCGCTGCGCACGAATTCTGCGCCCGGCATTTCCCATCCTTCGCCGGAGTTCAGGATGGTCTAACAGGAAGGTGGTGGCGTGCGCGATTGTTTGGGCATCTCGGGGCACGAGGATGCCGTTATCGAATCGCTCCCAATTGTTTTCTTTATGACCGACACCTGTCATGAGGTCACGCACACCACCCACATCGGTGGCGATGAATGCTCTCCCCGAGGCCATTGCCTCCAAAAGAACTAAAGGCGTACCTACGTTGATGGAGGTGAGCAATAAAAGGTCGAGGTCAGAGTAAACAGAAGACGAGCTCCCTTTTCCAGCCTGTGAGCGTGATGGTGTTCTTGAGGCGCAGCCTGAAGAATGTGAGTTTCGCAAGCAGGGCGCAACTCACCGTCACGACCAGTACAAACCGGCGATTCGCCGTAGACCGCCAAGACTAGAGCTGCAGCGTTTAGAAAAGAGATCCGGTGCTTTAATAGCCGTGAGTCGCCCTATCCAGCAAATGAGCGGCGCATCGGCGGGGCAACCAAGAGACGTACGGAAAGAACCGTTGTGACCGTTAACTGTGAGAAAGCGCTTAAGTCGGAACCCGCCGGAATGGTAACCACTTTTTGAGGCCGTGCGATCCGATACACCTCCACCAGGTCTCTCCTTTGTGACTCACTCACCGCGATGATGCAGTCCGTGCGACGTGCCAAGAGTCGCTGGATAGCGAGAAAAACTCGAGTAACTGGCGAAAATACATTGAACACGTGACCGTGAAAGGTATGAACCAGAACAGGGACGCGCGTGAGAAATCGCGGCGATTCGGCCCAAAGTACCGGCTTTTGCTGTATGTGTATGTACCACCACTGGCCGTTTTCGCCAGAACAGGCGCAACAATTGCCAGAGTGAATTGATGTCGCTGGCGGCGGAGACATTTCGTGACAAACGGTTCAACTTGATCGGTGTAACATGGTGTTCGGAAGCTAAGTATTCCATGCTGGCTTCGCCCGGAGCTACCTCACCGGTGATCAGCAGCGCGCGTATCCCTTAGTCAAGAAACTGACGGTCATCAGAATCGCCTGAATCGCGGGACCGCCGACATTCAATCGGGCAATGACTCGGGCGATGGTGAATGGTCGTTGATTCTTCACGCTAGAACACCCTGGGCGGCCATGAGTTCGACAAACTGTTCGGATCCTTACCGGTTGACGCGGGACAGGTACAGAGATACAGGGAGCGATAGGCGTGCAGCACGCGCTCCCAGGATACCATTGCATGCGCGTTCTCGCGCCCGCGAACCTGATGTTTGCCGCTCGACTGGATCGAACAGAACGAGTTGGAGCAAACCCTGGGCAAGCGCATCAGGATTTTCCACCGGGACAATCAATCCAGTGCTTCCCAGAATCACCGCAGCGTCGCCAGCATCGGTGGCAATACAGGGCACACCACAAGACATAGCCTCCACGACCACATTGGGGAACGACTCGCTCCATGAAGACAGACAGGCAACGTCGAGTGCCCCCACGTTGCGGTATGTCGTCGCGGGTACCAAGCATGTGTACCGCCTGTTCGAGTCCACTCTCATGGACCATCCGCATGGATGTGGAATTCTCGCGGTCGATGTTCTCGCCGGCCAGAAGGAAGCGCACGGAAGGATTTCTTCGATGGACGATACCTGCGGCGCGAAGGAAGGTCCGGTGATCTTTCATCGGACTGAAGCGTGCCACCATACCAACGAGAACTGTTTGCTCATCAAGTTTCAGTTCGCTGCGAATTGCGAGTCGCGTGGGCAGGTCCCCGGACAAAAATGATGAGGATCGACTCCGTTGCCGATCACTTTCATCCGAGACCCTTTGTAGCCCCAACGCTGGTGGACCTGTCGGCTGGTTGTCGAATTCACGACTATTGTTTCAGGAAGAAATGAGAGCATGGCACAGAGGCGCACAACGGCCCGCGTCCAGAGGTTATATCCTCGAAGCCGAGCGTTAGCAGATCTCGAAACCCCAGATCACCCTGGACTCCACCCAACCGTGCTCCAATCAAACCGATCAAGCAGCCATGATAGAGCCAGCCATGAACAACATCTGGCCGCCAACTGTTTCAGGAGGCGCACTAAGCGGATTAATGCAGTTATGCCGGATATGTGGCGGCTCATTCCCAATGTATGAACATCAATTCCTACCACGCGAAGGGCAGGGACGAGCGTTCCACCCGGCAGAAGTGAAATCACGACATGACGCAATTGTTGGTTACTAGAGCTGGAGACGAGTTGTAGCAACTGGGTCTCAGATCCGCCGCGGTTAAGGTCGGTGATGACGTGACAAATCAACACAGGGGTCACTTGAGTTCTAGCTGCCAGCCTACGTTTACCCGTGAATGCTTTCCGGTAAGCGCAAGAAAACATCGAATACTCCACTCCACTGGCGGTCACGATAGCGCGAAATCACAAGAGGAAAAGTCGGTGATCGCGTGCTTGAATCTCGTTACTTGCATCCGGAAGCGGTAAAGATCCTGCGGGTCCATCGATTGAGGTGCAGGCATGTTGTTCCATAACCCGAAGGGCATACTTCGAAAGCGCCAGAGTTGTTGTGGAATCCACAGCATGCCCTCGGGATCGAGGCACGGGTAAAGTGAAAAGCCATCGCTTAGTCTCGTCGAATCCTACACTTTGCAGTATCGCAAAGGTAGCGTCAAAAGAGTGACCGGGAGCAACCGAGATGTCTGCCGCGACCTCTTCCCGTTCAAGAATACCCATCGCCTTTCCGATCCGTCTTTCTTCCTGTTCGCGTGCTGTGAGCCCAGCGAACTCGCTGAGTTTACTTAGCCCTAGCAGCTCCGAATTGCGCGTTGTGTAATGATGCTGGTATCCGTGCAACCCGATTGTCCAATGGCGTGCTTGCCAGACATGGACCTCCTGCCAAAATTTTGGGTTTACCGCTCCGACGTTTAGCGCGTCATCCTGGTTATCAGGAACCACTGCAAGTATCGGACACACCGAGGAATCGAGAAGGACCCTCCACGCCATACCAGATGTCCCAATTCATGGTTGGACAGACATCATCGAACCGAATCAGGTATTGAGCTTTCAAAATGCTGGTCTTTCCAGTTCAGGAATGTGCGCGTTCGACCGGCGCGCCTACAGCCCAGAGGCGATTAGTCGGTTTTTCATGAAAATGACAATATCTTTTAAATCCGACGAGTAGTCGATCTCCAGACGGGCAAGAGGATACTGTTTAATCAAGGCAGCAATCCGTCCGTGCGCGGGAAAGGGATGGCCGATCTTCCACCCCGTCCAGGCATTTAGGGCGGACTCCGCTCTTTCGAACACCGCGCAGCCTTGCAAATTTCGGCGTGTTGCACTCGATGTATCCGACGCCTCCGAGGACTCAGCAACGAATAGAGCAGCCTGCTGAACTGGCGATCATTTCTGCAGTAGTACCAGCTCATTCTGGAAAACACGCAATCGAAAGCGCACTGGCCGAACTTGGCGGCGTCTTCCAGATAGCCCAGGGAGAAATGGATCGGAAAGTCCCTGAGAAGTTGCCCGGTTCACCGCCGATCCGCTGATATTCGCGACTGATATCGTGCCAAGTGACGTGGGCGCCACGCCTTGCGAAGAGCGCGGCGTACTGTCCGGCACCACCTCCTAAATCGAGAACCCGTTTACCCGACAGACCCCCGATAAAGGGGTACTCGATGCGGCCCAGGGTAGGCTCGCCATCGCGCACCACGCCGCACGTGCGTAACTCTCGGCGTAATCGTGGGGAATCGATTCATCCTGCCTCTACCCGATGGAGACGACTATGAAGATAGTTTATCGGCACACTTGGCGCTTTCGCTTATTTCGCGTTAACTCCGCGTTAAATATGATCCGCGCACGAAGATTGTGGATCAGTATGAACATGTCAATGGCGACGATCGTTCTGGTACTCCCGGTAATTCCACACAGTAGTTGGCATCCTCAGGACGGAAAGAGCCTGCACCCGCCAAGACTCCCAGAAGTACCAGAATCCATGGTCGTCGGATACAGTTCCTGACAGACCACCCAGCAACAGCAACACCAGCCAACGAACATAGCACGGCCTTTTGTGGATGTCGTGACTGGAGAACAGACCGCCCTGAGGTAAGAAGAAAGCTCGCAAAGACCAGCAGACCCACAACCCCTTGCTCCATCAGCCAAAGCAAGTAGGTATTATGCAGATTTTCAAACTCAGGTATCGCCGGAGTGAGGAAATGTGTGGTGAAAGCCAACCTTCTTCCAAAAATAATTTCAAAAGCACTGCTGTCGAGAAAACACTTCCAAGAGTAGGACCAGATGGCGGTGCGACCGTTAAATGTATTTAAGTCCGCGGATTCCAGCCGGGTGAGATGTTGTGCACGGGAAGAAAAACGACCACTATGGCGATAAGAGTCGCAATGGACGCCAAAATCACGGCCATTTTCCAATGTCCGATCCCATGATTGAACTGGCGCTCACCGCTATAACCAGGACGCTACCGCGCCAGCAAACAGTATTCCTCGCGATGCCAGAATGAGGGATGCCGACATGATCACCAATAGCAACAACAACAATCCGTTGCTTATTCGACCTAGACCTGTGAACAGGCAATAGACCAGGGGGGCCACACCCGTGAAAAGAACCATGGACAGATAATTCTCATTTACCGAGGTGCCGCCTCGATAGGCGGAAAAGTCCAAGGAAGCAGCATTCCATAGAACCCATCCTGCCAGTGCCACTGATACAAAACTGCTGGTTGCCGCAAAGATTATTAAGTCGGATTCTCGCTGTATTTGTGAAGCAGCCATCCAAAAAAGAGAAAAAACAAAAGCACGATCGAACAGACCCGCGGTGTTTTCCAAGGAAAATACAGAGTTTGAGGGCGAGTAGAATGAAGATAGAAGCAGAACAAACAGCAGGGCACAGTAAGAGATCAGAGGCCAACGGCGAATCCGTAACCCGAAATCATGATCCCCCAATGCCCGAACGATGACCGACAAAGAAGAGTACAGGATAGACCAGCCGATAAGCCTTGAATCCCCCCCACAACGGCGTGCCATCATCATTCATGACGGTCAGTAATCCGTAGCAGATGTAAAATACGCACAAGATAATGATACGGTAACGGCTAAACGCCATTAGGAGAATGGCGAGTGTAAAGGCGACCACTAAGAGAGATGGCGTCATTTTTGCTGCGCTGTAGTTGTGACTAGCTCGAGAACAGAGAACTGTATTGGGTAATCGCTTGCTCCAGCCCGAATGTGTCAGTCATTCGCGTCGGCAGTTGCCCCTTCTCGAGCAAACCTGTCTTCAGAAGAACTGTAATAAGTTCGGCCGCCAGCGCGTCTGCATCCTCCGGCGGGACTAGGTTGATACCAGGATATTGAGCAGCCACTTCGGCAATACCGCTCGGACAGTTCGTAGCGACCACACTCACTCCTAGCGCAAGAGCCTCAAGCAAAGCGTTAGGGAGGCCTTCGTAGCGTGAAGGCAAGACAAATAGGTCTGCGTGCTTCAGGTAAGGCCATGGGTTCCGTTGAAAGCCGATAAAGAAAACTCTGTTACTGATGCCAAGCTGGCGCCCTTGGTCGATCAATTGATCGAGCAAAGCCCCCTCTCCCAGAATTGTGAGACATGCATCCGGGAAGCGAGCAAGAACGGAGGGCATCGCGGCCGTAATAATGTCGAAACCCTTTTCTCGGAGAGCCGCCCCGCCGCAACCAGGTGAGGACCTGCACCGCGGTAGGGACTATGGAAAACGCTGGCCAATGCGTGAATTCGTTCGATGTCCACAGGGTTGTAGATGCGGATAAGTTTTCCTGGGGAATCGCGAAGTGTGAGACGAGATCACTCACCATCGCATCCGAGAGGCACACAATCCGATCGGCGTTTTTGTAGAAGCGCCGGTAAAGCCAATGCCAAATCCTCGGGTTGTGTGGGTTCTGCTGCAGAAACATCACACTGGCCGTTGTAGTCTCTCGTACCAGCAGCCTCGTACTACGAGGCAGCAAGAACCGAAACAGGATGAGGAATGCATTGAGGTGAGATAGTGTGGACAGAACTGCGTGTGGTTTGACGCTCCACACGAGTCTCACGATTCCGGGCAGTGCAAAGCGAACCCGTGAGACTTTGAGGTCATGAATGACCACGTCTGATGGAATGTCCTCTAGGTAGGGTCCGCTTCGTTGCAGGAGGCCGAGGTGTAGCACAAACCTGTCACGATCCAGATGTCGCAACAGCGTTGACAAGACCCTTTGCGCACCTCCTCCTGAGAGCGAAGGCGCCAGGAACAGTATTTTTCTCGGCTGAGAGTTCATTAAAGGACGGCCTGCGACATTGGCAAGTTGTCGGAAATTGGCTTCTTGAGCCATTGGCAACGCCAGGCCTGGAACATCAAAACCGTCCAGATATAGGGAGCCCAGTCGCGGATACCGGACAGGTGATCGGTCCACGTTTTCTGCACAAGGGCAGGTTGAAGAAATCCGTCCTGAAACATTCGCTTTTCATCGAGGAGGTCTTCCGCCCAGTCTCGCAGGGGCCCACGCAGCCATGCACCTAAAGGGATGCCGAAACCCATTTTCTTTCGTTCCACCAACTCTCTAGGGACATAGCGATATAAGACTTGCCGCAGGAGCCATTTTCCTTGGCCCCGCCGGATCTTAAAGCGCAACGGAATCCGCGCCGCAAACTCGACGAGCCGATGGTCAAGCAGGGGCACCCGCGCTTCCAGACTGACTCCCATGCTCGCCCGGTCGATTTTCGCCAAAATGTCCTCAGGAAGATACGATCCGATGTCTAGAAACATCATGCGCTGATAAAATGAAGGTAAATTGGCCCACTGGTACGGATCGGTGAAAACGGTTGCAGGTTCGCGGGTGGCGACTACCAGTTCGGCGGGATTCTTCCAGCAAGACATCATGAGTCGATAGAAATCCTCAGGATGTTTCGCGGAGAGAACGTCGGCAAATTTATGCGCGCGATCACCCCGCAGAGTGTTACCGACATGGGTTGGCAGAATCCTACGCAGTTGGTCGAAGATGGTGCTCCAGCTTTCGAGAGGTATTCCGCGGATGGCCCGCGCACTCGCATGGCGAACAGATTGAGGTAGGCATCGCAGGCGGCGCCATAGGGCCTGGGCGAGAAAATAGCGAGTATAGCCGCCAAACAACTCGTCGCCGCCATCCCCGGAAAGGATCACGGTGACGTGTTGACGAGCGAGTTCCGAGAGCAATAGTGTCGGAACCTGCGAGGAATCGGCAAAGGGCTCGTCGTACAGATGAGATATGCGGGGGATGACCTGCAGTGTCTGGTCGCCTGTCAAATAAAGCTCGGTATGATCAGTGCGCAAGTGTTGCGCGACCCTCTTAGCGTGTATCGCCTCGTCATAGCGATCGTCGGAGAAACCGATTGTGAAAGTTTTCACCGGCCTGGTGCTCTGCCCTTGCATGAGCGCAACCACCGCCGAAGAGTCAATCCCTCCTGAGAGGAAGGCTCCCAGTGGCACATCGGCAATCATCCGCAGTCCTATGGCTTCTTTCAGCAGGTATTCCAGTTCAGCAACCGCGTCCTGATCGTTGCCGTCGAAGGGATTCCTGGCACCGTCTTCTGCCACTTCTTTGGCCGACCAGTAGGCACGCACTTTGGGTTCATCACTAGGATGCTCGACGTTCAGGGTCAGATAGCATCCGGGAGCCAATTTCTTGATTCCGCGATAAATCGAATAGGGATGAGGAATGTATTGGTGCCGGAAAAAGAGAGCCAGCGCTTCGCGGTCCACTTCCGCGACAAACGCTGGGTGCGCCATAATCGACTTGAGCTCCGAGCCGAACAGAAAGGTCCGGTTGCTGAATCCGTAGTACAAGGGCTTGATGCCAATCCGATCCCGGACGAGGTGGAAGCTGCGTGTCTCCGCATCCCAAAGAGCAAACGCAAACATTCCGACGAACCGGTGTATAGCTCTTCTCTAAACCCCATTCGCTGATCGCCGCCAACATAACTTCGGTATCCGAACTGCCCCGGAACTGTACTCTGCTTTTCAGTTCTTCGCGTAACTGGAGAAAGTTGTAAATCTCACCATTGAAGACGATGACGTAGCGGCCGGAAGCGGACATCATGGGCTGGTGACCTGTGGGAGTTAAATCGAGGATGGCGAGGCGGCGGAAGCCCAGAGCGATACCCATCGAACGATCGACCCAAATGCCGGAATCATCCGGACCACGGTGAATGAGCCGTTGGGTCATTGCGCTTATCGTACCGTACAGATCAGACCTAAGATCGTTGGCACGACTTATAAAACCGGTTATACCGCACATAGTGTAAAAGGAAATGTCTCAGGCAACAATGGATAGGAACCCAGTACCCGGCTTAGCCCCCGAGTCCGGGCAGAGCTAAGGTTCTGATCATCTCTTCACAAACACAAACTCATTGTTCCCATGCCCACCGCCGGCAGTCTTGAGTTTCACGAGTTCAAATCCGGCATCCCGGAGAAAATGGAAAACGTCTTCCGGTTTGGCCACTTCAAACGGATAACCGCCCAGCCAGTCGAGGAGATCAGTCAGATATGCCATTCCTCTGGAGTGCTTGACATCGCGATAGCGGCGCAGGGGGTTTTTCCGCAGAACAAAGACATCCTTGACGAAGCCCCTCGCAACAAATCCGGTGGCAAAGGCCGGGATAATGGCAGCACGAAAAAGCATGCCACGGTTATAAAGCACCTTCACCGTTTTCCACATGGGCGAGAACAGGCCCTGCTCGTTGTATAGAGCGATAAAAAGCTTTCCGTGTGGAGGAACCAAGCTGGTTGCATTCCGAATGGCTTGCCACATGTCCCCGGTATGGTGCAGCACACCCCATGAATAGACAATATCAAACGCAGAAAGATGCTCCAGATAAGACATGTCCAGAACGCTGCCTTGTTCGATGGTCCAGTTGGGAGCAGCTGAGAAATAGCGGCACTTCAATTCCGTCGCACAGGCGACACTATGAGGATCGTAGTCGAAAGAGTGAACAGCCACGGCACCCAGTCGCATCGCCGCCAGAGAGAACAAGCCACTCCCGCAACCGATATCGATAAACGACTTGCCCTGCAAGGTCATGACTCCAAGCATCGTCTGCAAGGACTTCTGTGCTTCTACGATTCGTTCCTCATCGACACGGTTCAAGAAACGACGCCAGTTCTCGCCAAATGCGAACCGGCGGGAGGAATCATCGATTGCTAGATTCCCACCGGTAGCGACCGCAATTTGTGTTGTCACCGTAGTTTGCTCTCCGAGAGCTACCTGAAACCAAAAGCTGGTAGTGGCCGCGATTCAAGAACGGAAACGGTTGTTCCAAGCCTCATTTATAACCTGCAGGTGCGCTGGTTAGTCGAACATCTCACGATCCGGAATGGGTTCAAATCGGGTTCCTGCGGGACTCGGCGATCGCCGTGCTGCCACAGCGAGTGAATTTGCAGATGGCTCCGCCGGCAGCAATTTGAGTGAGTAGAGGCCAAGGAAGGTGAAGGACGCAACGAAGACCAGAGAGGTCGACAACGCTATTCCTGACACACCCCAGAATTTCATCAGTATTAGGTTCAATACAATATCCAGGAACAGGTTAATCGCCGCACCGTACATGAGAATGTCATTCCGCTTCACCGACGACAGGAACCGTACAAAGACGTAGCCGCCGACGTAGAACGGTATCTGGATTGCATAGAAACGCTGCACATGGCTCACCAGTTGAGTGTCCGTATTGGTGAACGCTCCACGCTGAAATAGGAGCCGAACCAGTGGTTCCGCAAACACGATCAAGCCAATGGTTAACGGGGCGGTAATTGCCAAAGACAGAAAGAAATAGCGACTCATGGTCCGGCGGCAGCCGGTCCAATCGCTGGCGACCACCATCTTCGACAAGTACGGCAGAATCGCCGTTCCCAATGCTCCTCCACAAACCGTGGTGAAAAGGGCGACAATCTTGCTAGCGTAAGCAAGCGCGGCGACGCTGCCCTTCGACAACATGGCGGCCATCGACTGATCCACTACTCCGGCACTTCCCATCAAAAAGGATCCTGCCAGTACCGGTACGTATTGACGCAGAACGGTGACAATTTCTGGTGTGAAGCCGCTCCATCTTGGCGACAGATTGATGCCATGCGCCTTAAGCAGCCACACCAGTAAAGTGGCCTCGCAGAAAGTTCCGACTACGGCTCCCAGCGCGAGCGAAAATACGCCCAAGCGTTTCAGCCCCATGGCAAATGCGATCATGACAACGGGCGTGAGGAGGGGGATTAGGGATGGTAGCGCAAACCGCTCAAATGCGCTCAGAAGTGCCGAAGTGCACGTCGAGATTCCGCTGAAGAGCACAAATGGGAGCAAAACAAACAGTAGCGTGCGGGTCAACCTCAGCTTCTCGGCGGAAAAGCCCGACGCCAATACTGGCAAATACAAGGATGCAAAGAAAGCAAGGAGCAAAGTCAAAGCGCCCAAGGCGAGCAGGCTGACAAACATCGCGTTCGAAAATAGCCGTTGTGCTTGCTGGTGCCCTTGCTTGCCTCGTGTTTCCATGAAAGTGGGAATGAGGGCTGAGCCCAGCGAGCCCATGACGAGGCTTAGCATGAAGGAAGGCAGAAGATAGGCGATAAGAAAAGCATCAATAGCATCGCTCCTGCCAAAGGTATGCGCAACTACCAGATCCTTTACAGCTGTTCCGCTCTTTGCAACCAGGGTGAAAACAGCGATCACCGTGCTTGCACGGAGTATCTGCCGGTTCACGGACTCAGGTGGTTTCGAAGCTGGGAAGCAAACCATCGTGGAGTTCGAATCCATGATCGACGGATCGGTAGCAGCAACGGCGCTGTTCTCTCTGGAATGTATAGGCACAGTGTTGAATCGAGGAAGCGCCGGGATTCCGCTGGTAGGCGTCTATAATGTCTCGGAACTTTCGTTGCGAAGTCGTTTGGCCTTCATCCACATCTTGTGTGAGAGGGCGTGGATTTGTGATCCATTTGGCGGCGACCATGGCATTCGCGCATTCATGGAGCGATAGACCTCCAGGGCGAACACTTTGCTCGGGTCGTACGCGTCGATTTCTAGCCACCGCAGGCGCGCTACGATCAATGCGATGGAGACAGCGGAGCAGAGGAAGACACAGAGAAGCAGAATCAGTGGCCGGGGTGGGAAAGAGCGCTTTTCAGCGACCTTGGCCACATCCAATATCCGCACGCTTGGAGTTTCTTTGGCTTCCTCAACTTTGGCTAACTCATATTGCTGGGTCAGAGTTTCGTAAACGATTTCCTGAATCTTGGTTCTGCGATACAAATCCGCATAAGTGAGACCCAACATTGGGAGTTGTCGGATGGTCGGATACATGGAGGCCTGGGTGATGGGGACAGAAGCATTGTCGCCGTCGGTTTTGCCACCCAGCTGTTGCAGTTGCCGTTTAAGTTCCGCGATGCGCGCATCGACTGCTCGAACGCGTACGTTGTTCTCGGTGTAAATCTCCTGAAGGCCTTGTCGCTCGGATTCGACTGCAATGAGACTACCCATGACGGTGGCAGCCTCTTGCATCATGGCCTTGCCTTGTTCTTTGATATCGAGCGTTCCATTCTTACTTTGGAACCGACTGAACTCAAGCGATGCATCATCTAGGTCCTGCTTCACATTCTTGAGGCGTTCTTCCAGAAAGACACGCTCGCGATGGGCTGATGAGGTCGACAGCTCAGCGACCAGGCGATTAAGTTCTTCAACGTAAGCGTCCGCCATCTGTGCCGCGCGCTTTGCATCGCGATCGGTCACCGTAATGCTGATAATTCCGCTTTTGCGATCCTCGCCAATGGCAGTGTTCTCCTGCAGTTTCAGCCGCGCCTCCTGCTGTAAGCGCTCGCCATAAACCTTCTGCAACTCGAAACGATCGACCAGGCGATCTTCAACGGTGCGGCTGCGAAGAATTCCGATGAATAATGCTCCAGAGCTGTTGAGACCAAGGGCATTACTGGCGAGGTTGCCTACAGTACCTCCAATATTGTTGGTGAACGCAGCCATCAAGCCCAACATGCCCAGTTTTGAACTCGATTGACTGTCAGGTGGCATGAGTTGAGTTCTAGACTCGTATCTCTGCGGCAGCAGGAAGGCCAGGAGAAGGCCGGCCACTAGACCGACAGCCATAGCCCTCATGACAAACCCACGCTTTTCCCAAACCCCTCTGGCATACCCGATGAGCATGGGGGCCATGCGAATATCCTTCGCAGCAGAACGTTCTCCGTTGAGCGGCGACTGTGAGGAGTCAACTTCGGATTTGGTGCTTGCCTGTCTCACATGCGATTCCTGAAAGAGTGTGCGGTTCATGGCAGGTTCCTATTTGGCGAGTCCCCAATTGGGCGAAAATATGACCTGCAGCGAGGCAGTGACAGTGGACTGCGGTCCAGGTGCAAGGAGCGGAAATTTCCATGTGTCGTACTGTACGAAACCTTGCAAGGAGAGGTCGGAACGGGCCTGAAGCGCGGCCTGTATGCCAAAGCTGTTGAGTCCTCCACCGCGAAGAAACTTTTCACTCAGGACCTGACGACGGTAACTAAACGCCAGAGTGCTGCGGGGGGAAAAGGAGTAAGTGGCCCACGCTTGTCCCCCTTTTCCGGCACGCCCGATCCAACTACCTAGGATCTGCCCATAATTGGAGTAGCCCGAGCGATAACGGCCGTTCGTGTAGAAGTTCCCTAGAACAGCGGTATTGGGCGCATCGGTATAGACCGATTCGGCACGCACGCTCAGCCTGCTGAGGCGAGGGAGCTTTGGCAGGAACAACCCGGCCCGTATGGCCGGCCGGGTCGAGCCGAGCGGCGAAGCTTCGTCATCGACAAAGGAATCGGCGTATAGTGTCGCCCAGTCGCGCAGGTGAGGCATTCGATAAATGAAATCCGCAGTGGAACGCCGATCCCCATGATCGGATGGCGTGCCAGGTAGCGCCGTGTTTTGCCCAAACGGATCAAAGGTCTTGAAAAAGTTTCCAAACGTGACGGGTAAGTCTGGGCCGCCGAATACAAAACTAAAGCCCATGCCGAACTCAAAGTTGGGCGTCGGCCTGAAGCTGAACTTTTCAAGGTGAATAAAAGGTTGATTGCTTATGTTCGGCCCATAAAGATGGCCAAGGGCAAACACCCAGTGCGCCCCATTGAGCCTGCCGAAAGCGAACTCCGTACGCATCGGACCGAAGATCCGGGAGATACCCGGCACGTGACTGGGGGATACTTGGTTGATGCGCGCGAGCAGAAGCGGTTCAGCATTGTTGCTAAATAGGAATGGCCCACCATTCCCCGGGCCAAACCACAGACTTTGCTTGCCTACCGTGAACTGGATATTACGAAACGCGAAGCCTACTGTCGCACTTAGCAGACGAACTCGATTTGCTTCATTCTGTCCATTCGCTAGGGGCTGAGTGGCGTCGACTTCAGCGGTGGCCTGCAGAACATTTAGGGGATCGGACGCCATGGCGGGGGCGTGCTGATATTCAGCTCGAATGTCAAAAGAAAACGGACCAGTGAGGGCATGTGCGGAGATCCCGGTAATGTTGTTCAACCCTTTCCCATTCGGTCGACCGTAATCATTCACGATGGTCTGAGCAAAGTGGAAGCCGTCTCTCAAGGGCGAGCCTGAGATTACCGCAGTCCGTGTGTAGATGGAGTCGAGGCGCGCGGCTGCTCGTACCGATCCGTCCGTCAGACCAATGTCCTGCGAGAGTTCCTGTTGCAGAGCGTTCAACATCGCTTTTGCCTCGGGTGTCTGGTTCGGTTCACTGTGTTCTTCCGCTTCCTCCAACAATCGAACGCACTCCGCGCGCGTCCAGGGGCGAAGCCCGAGAAAGGCGGACTGGACATACCCAAGGGCAATCAAGCGGTCAAAGACCGAATAAATCCAGCTATCCAAAGGCACGTATGGCGCCCCTATAGTTGCGGGCGAGTGTATGCTTTTTTCGCTCACGAACTCGCCCGGCGATTCCCAGGCGCGACCGCCCAGCTCTGGTTCGTGTCGCCGGTGGTACACGCTCTGCGCCACCAGGTAGCCCAGTACGCTACCCACCAGCACATCCGATGGAAAATGCTGTCGTGCATGCACTCGCGAGTAATCGACTGCCGCAGCCGCGCCGTACGCGAAAAGCTTGGGAAGAACTCCGGGATATTCGTGTGCGATTACGCCAGCGACCGCCCAGGCCGCACCCGCATGCTCGGAGGGAAACGACGTCCCGCTCTGAAAAACGAGCCGGCGCCGGTGCCTTGGAAAGGCCGCTGCCGCCCCAAAGAGTATTTGAACGTCTCGGTCACAATTAAACTGTTCAATGCAGCTTCGCCCGCTAACCAACCTGTTTCACGCCAATGATCGTTGTGCTTCGGAAAGCTGAGCAGATACATGCCAGCACCAGCGCCGATTAGCGAGCCCAGAGCCACATTGGAGACCTTGTTGTAGTGGCTCAGAGTGGATGGCTGGTGTGAAAGCGAATTGCTGTGATCCTGGTCGGTCACGAGCAGGCCAGCCGTAATTCCACCCAAAGGAACAAGCCAGGTTGTATCCGCAAAACGTAGGCGGGCGGGACTGGTCCAGATCTGCTTTTGATCCTGTGCGAAGTCCACTAACAATTGGGGAACCCTGCTTGTTCCGCCAGCGTCCGGACTTTTCAATTGCCAGTTGACGCTGGGGCGTGCGACTTTCGTTGGTTCGGCTTGCGCAGGGCTCCCTTTCGCCCCGCTGTCCTGCGACCAACCCGACGTGGCCAGAGTCACGACGATACCCAGAAGAGCACCCACGAAGACAAATCTCTTCTTCACCCTTGATCCCGGAATACTATGGATGGATGTATGCCACCGTGAGTGCCACCGAGGAAGCAACTTGCGCAGCCTGCAGGATCGGAGCCCAATTCCGTGCTCCAATCTTGGGCGCTTTCTCCGGCACAACGATCGAATCGCCTGGCTTGAGAACGGCACTCATGGGATCACCCGACCAGAACGTCGAATTATTCTTGGACGACAGAACCGACCCGTCCGCCCGGACAACAAACGTGGCGTTCTTGTCGGCGATTTGAGTCATTCCGCCAGCTTGGCTTAGATACCACTTGGCGCTTTTACCCGGAAGATAGCTGACCGCTGTGGGGCTATACACTTGTCCGCCGACCATTACGTAGTTTGTTTTCTTAGGAATGACGAGTTGATCGCCATCCTGCAACACTACGTCGGCATGACTCCTGGGCAAGTTGTCCAGGTCTCTCACATTGGCGGGGAGATGAATCACGACGCGCCCTATTGGCGACGTGGCCTCTAGCTGTTGCAGCGTCGTCTGGGTTTGCGCGATCGCCGTAAGTTTGGCATTCTTTTGATCCGTATCGGCCTCGGGCAGCGACTTCAGATAAGTTTCCTGTGCCTTGACTCGCTGTACCAGTTCCAGGTGAGATTTCATCTGCAACTCACGGACGTCGCGGCGAACGAGCACGGCTCCGTATGGGAAACCCTGTGCTGTAAAACCTCCGCAGCGTTTTAATACGGAGCTCAGCTTCTCACCAGGCTCGATGCCATACGCGGCGGGATGCTGCACTTCCCCCCGAATCCACGACCGTCGCGCCCAGATCATTCCATTGCGGCACTTGTCGGATGGTGAGCACATCGCCGTCGCGAAGGGTGACGTCTTCGTTAGCGTCTCCAGTCAAAGCCGCTGCGAGCTTCACTTCCATGCGCTGGTTGGCTCCGCCCGGACCATTGCTCGCTGCGAAGCGTGTCAAATCGGCAAGGTCCGAATCAGCGCTGCGCTTCAAGCCGCCGCCCACTCGCACTAGGTCTTCTACACGCATGTTCGTCGCCAGCGGATAACGGCCCGGTTTCGCCACTTCTCCCTTGATGTACACCGTCGCCGGTTCCACGCGCGCTACATTGCGATGCACCAGAATCCGGTCTCGTGACTGCAACAAAATGTTATCGATGGGATCGCCCGCCAGAGCCTTCTGCAGATCGACGCTCATGATCTTCAAAGTCCCATCCGCCTGCGTACGGAACAATTGCGCCGAATCTACAGCCGCGTCCTGGGTGATTCCACCGGCAAGGTGAATCGCATCCACCAGGTGAGCCTGTCCTGCAGTGCGATACTTGCCCGGCGTGTGCACTTCGCCGCCCACCCATACATCCGGAGGAGGCTCGAAATCGTAGCGACTGAACACTCGCACCGTATCCAAGGGCTTCAGCGTCGGCGCGGCTGCGGGGTTGGCAAGGGCTGCGGCCAGATCAAAGCTCTCCACGCTCGGCCTGAAATCAGGTGCGTTCAAACGGACGATCTCTCCGTAGTGCGGCGCCGGCTCCGGCAGCAGGTCACTATAGGAACCAACCAGATCGCTCAGCTTCATGCCCTGCTTGTAGGAATAGCGCCCCGGGCGCAGAACATGTCCCTGCAAGTAAATGGAGGCTTCATTGTAAGAGGCGATCGGGGAGATATGGACTTCGTCGCCACCCTGGATATTCAACGCTTCCAATTGCCGGTTGATTCCTGGGTCACCGTCAGCCGTCGAGATATCCAGCGACAACATGGTCCGCTTTTCGTGCGCCACCAGCCGTTGTACTTCGATATGACGCAACGCCGCGGTAGGCAGAATGCCGCCGGCGAGTTGAAGCGCATCCGACAGGGAGGTCTCATGTAGCAATTCGTAAACTGCGGGACGGCGAACCATTCCTTCAATCGTCACTTGCGGTCCCACAGGTGAAACCAGCAGGGTGTCGCCGCTTTGCAGTTGCTGGACGTCGGAACGAACTCCATACAGCAACAGATCGTAGGCGTCCACTTCCTGCACGAGTTGCTTGCCGCGATAATGTTCGAGCGAGCGCAGCGAGCCTCGCGCCGCTATCCCGCCAGCTGCAAACAGCGCGTTCAACGGCGTTGATAAGGAACTGATGTCGCACGCTCCCGGCGCAGCCACTTCTCCTACCACATAAACGCGCACCGTTCGAAGCCGGGCGATCGAAACGTCTGCGGACACGTCGCGGAACTGGGTCCGCATCACGCGCTGCACCGCGAATTGCACTTCGCCGAGACTCTTCCCGCTGACCAACACCGGCCCGGCTTCAGGGAGCGAAACCCGTCCTTCGCGATCCACTACGCGCACCATGCGCTGAGAAACCCCGCCCCAAAGATCGATCGAAAGGCTATCTCCCGGTCCCACCACGTAATCGGGGCCAACGGGCAGGTCCATCGGAATAATGTCGGGCTGATTGACGGTGTTGCGGAATATCTCGAGACCGAATTGCTGTGCGGGACGTTGCCATGCTGCAGCCTGGACATACATGTCGTATAGCGACGGCACGTCGGCATACGGATTTGCCGGCCGCACCATCTTCACAGGATTCGCATCGACATCCAGGTCGGGCCGCTCGTAGCCATATCGATCGTAACGGCGTTCTCGTCTCTGCATACCCTGCGATGTTGAGCCATCCCTTGCACCCGATGGCGTCTGCGAGTTGCGGTCATTCCACGAGTCCAACCGCCGGTTGGCCAAGCCATCCTGCGGAACCTGCAAATTCGGAGTTGAAATATTCGGAAGTGAGTCTCCACCTGATTTCAGCGCGCTCTGCATCAGTTCCGGCTCGGCGCCAATCGCAACTGGATTGAATTCACTCTCGCGACTTGTCGAATCTGCTCTCAGTGTTCGCGAAGGAGATGGCGAGAAATCCGGAAGAGGATTTCGTTGGAATACTCGGAGGCACATCCAGAGATGGGCCAGTATTGGGTGCCATGCGCTCGATGCGTGGCCGTCGCGCTGCTGGATTGTCGCAACTCTCTGGCGCGGATCGCAACTCGCTCTACCGCTTTCTATTCCTTCCTCTTTCTCCATGCGTGGAGGATTCGTGTCGTCCCGGTTCTCCAGTGCCACCAGGCGCCGCGCACGTTCCTTTAAAATGAACTCCTCTTCTTTGCCAAAACTCGAATCCGGATTGGTCGCCGGCATCAGAAATCCATAACGCTGAAGCAGTCGAGTGGTGACCGACCGAAAAACAATATCGCGATCCAACCGCTCAAAAATCGCCTGGTCACTGAGGTCGGAGTCCTCGACAATCCTCCCGTTGTCCGTTGCTTCCTTTGCCACCCAGCGTTTAAGTTCGACCACCAATCCGGCGTCCCGCACTAGTACGGCGCGGATCTGCACAGAGGAGGCAGCCACGCGACTGTAGTTGTCTTTGGCGAGTTCCGATGCATCGGGCCGGCGCACCGGTGCGTAGACTGACTGGATGGCGGTCCCGGTCGCCGCCCCGATCGTTCACCTGCCCTTGCAGAGCCGGACAGAACAAGATCCAGCCGACGCCGAGAGTTAAGATTGCTCGCGATTTGATCGTCATACCGAGCACCACCTGCTTCTTCGCCCCACGATGATTTCTATATTCACGAGAGAATCTGGATTCCTAGATCGGTTCAACATCCGCTTCATCGATTTCGATAGATACGGAGCGTTGCAGAAGAGAAATGGAAGAACGATCGGGCACTGTCTCGCTTGCGCACAAGGATTCCCTCGACGCCAGCCATGGCGCCAGTCCGGATTCTCACTTTGCGACCGGCCTTGAGGTAAGGGTGCGGACGAAGGGCGGTTCGGTCGGCTAGACCCTGGCGCAGGTTTTGGATCTGAGACTATCGACCGGCGCTGGCTTGCCCTGAAAGCACACTAGACCCAGCACACCCGGCAAACTCAGAATCTGAAGGCGGCTGTTTGCGCTCATCTGAACGAACACATAGCTTGGGAATAGAGGCAACTCGAGACTTTCTTCCGATCCTTCCATCGACGGACCGATCGATAAGTCGGAAGGAAGGATTGGATCCGGCGTTCGTCCAGTTGCTGCACAACCCGCTTCTCATGTTTTGCGAATGTGTACGCCGCGTACCAGGGCGTTTGCGTGATCTGGGAAACTTGCAGCGGAACTGCGGAGAGATCGGTTCGAACGGTGGTTGTTGTAATGGCCATCGTACTCATAGCTTCGCCACCTCACTTACATCGGCATTTGTGAGGTAAGGCCATAAGCAACATTGTGTTAGCCGCACGTCGGGGACTTTTCGACGCTCAATTCACCTTCGTGTTACCAGGTACTTCAACAGCCCCGGAACTTACTGGGCGTCGCCCGCGCAGAGCGTCGAGGATTCCCTTCTCCGACGACTCCACGCGGCTCGATCGAATGCTCATCGTAGCGCGATAAAATATGCAGTTATTTCTTCCTGAATCTAATGCCAGGATCTTGAGGTCTGGATAGCGGCCAAATAGAAGGTCACAGATCCCCGGTTTGTTGTCGGGCTCTTCGAGCGCAATCACGACCCAGTCAGGATGCATTTGCCCGACGAGTTCAGCGATTGCGCTGTCGTCCTGGACTTCCGCCATCACCTCGATATCTGGTTGCGCGGACACTATTTCAAGAACGATCTCGCGCATAAGTCGGGGCCGGCTTGCTACGATCACTTTTATTTTTGTCCGCCGTTGGACCTCCGGGGTGCTGAGTATCGTGCTGTACGCGGCAAACGAAAAGGCTCTACTTCGACTCCTTTCTCAGTACCCATTGTGCGTGTGCGAAGTACTAATAGAGGACTAGGTTAGTAACTCACGACGAGCGAACGTGCGAATAGGCAAACGTTTACTTTTGGTGATTCATGTGCGACCCTGCCGGTTAGAAGGGGCCAGCAACACAGGATTAACGCAATCGTCAAATACCGAGGATGGCGAGGGGTGGATGAAACTGCATCAGAGGCAGCGTATGTCAGACAACAGTTTGCCGGAGAATATCAGTTCCAGAACCCACGTTCGCGCCAGTGCTGAACAGCTTCAAGGCGGTCGGCAGCTCCAGCTTTGCGCAGCATTCGGCGTACATGATTTTTGACGGTCTGTCAGATAAATAAAGGCGTGTGGCGATTTCTTTATCGGTCAGGCCCTCGCTTACTAACTGCACCAGTTGTTGCTCGCGACGAGTGAGACCAAGATTCTGCCGTACCTGAACGCCGGGCTGCCAGGAAGCAGAGTTTGCGACATGATCGAATAGCACTCGGCACAACGTGGGAGGGCACGTGGCTTGCCCCTGCGCCACTGCTCGGATCGCGTTCGCAACTTCTGAGGCAGAAGCGTCCTTGAGTACATAACCAGTCACTCCGCGCTCCACGGCAATGAGGAACTTTTCCGGGTCACTGTCCATTCCGAATAGGAGAATCTTCGCATTGGGAAGATTGTGCTTGAGTTCCAGCAGTAGATCATCGCCAGACAGAGCCGAGGCTAGCGGTCACAGAGCACTACATTCAGGGTTGGCGGCTACGACCTGCAGGATAGCTTGACGCGTAAACGGACTAGCGCCCACTACTTCGATGTCGTTTTTTCTAGCCAGCAGGCGGACAAATACGTCGAGGAGCAATCGGTTGTCCGCCAACAAGAATGCGCACACTGCAGACTTATCACTGCCCATACAAACAACGCTCTCTCTAATGCAAGACAGGCGAGATTACGGTTGTTTAACCAAAGCGAAGTGGCTTCACATCCCTCGCGAAGGTTGTTTGCTTCCAACGTGCTTAGCAGGCTAGGCTCTGCTCGCTGAAGTGTCAAGGACTCTGTTATGCATCGCCAACTAATCACAAGATAGAGTGATCTATGGCTACAAAGTGTCACATTGTTTTAACAAGTTCGTCATCGCTTCGCTCTCGCGTACTGTGAAACCTGGAGGCCGGATTATGGCTTCACAAATCGCACCTCGGTTATTGTGGGTGCCGTGCGTAGCCATCATCTCTTGGTGAGCGGTTATAGGCTGGACCATTCCCTTTCTGTTGTGCCGACATATCGGCAATCGTAATTCTCCAACTTTTGACGACAGCGCACCTTTGGCAAGCAGAGAGGACTGTCCGATCATAGCCTACTAATCACAAGATAGAGTGATCTATGACTACAAAATGTCATATGCTCTTAACATGTTCATCGTTTGTTCGTTCTACATAATGTGCCCTATTCAGACCATAAACATTATATTCGAGATGTTCGTCTGGTTGAGTTGTTCTAATTCTGCAACGCTGGCCGGGCGAGCGGCCTTCTCAAGCGTTTCTCACCCGCTTAAACTCGGCTTTTGATATCTGTTGATCAGTCTGCCGGATAGTCGGAGATCGGCCTCTGTTCATCTCCCAGAGAGCATCGTCCACACCCGGCCAGAAGCCTATTGTGTGGGTGCCCTGCAGCACAACGCTGTGCAAAGGTCGACTGACCTCTATCCGCTGGGTTGGCCATATCCTTGGTAAAAATCCCACCGCAGGCCTATTGAAGCCGTTGCCTAACTAAGGCTTGCCGCACGGCAGCTGCGATTGCGTTGTAGCAACAACGTCCGCAAAATCCGGAGACTGCGTGTTCAGCAAGGCATCTGGCCGCTGGCCACGAAGGTGTGCGTCCAGAAACGCTGCGACGTAGTTCCGCAGGATGTCGATCATCTTCTCCGGGCTCATTTTTCCTGTTTTGATGGCGCCCCGCGCCAGCCAGATGGCATCTGACGGTGCAAGGTGTTCCACGCCAGGGAGCTTCAAAGCGAGACGCGGCCCACGTAAGTTACTCCACAAAGTGCACTCCTCCACGCTCCACTGTTCGCTTCCTGTCATAACCAGCAAGATCGGCGTTTCCGTCACCTTCGCCGCACGTTCGGGCGAGGCGGCATCGATGCTGATTCCTGCGCGGAATCGCAATTCCCGCTCGACACCCATCAAAGCAGTCAAACCTCCGAGCGAATGTCCCGCGAGGGCCACTCGGGACATGTCCAATCGACCCGCAAACGGCCCCTTCGGTGTCCCGTTCAAGCGATCCAGTTCCTTCAGCACAGATTTCAGATCGCCCAATCGAGCAATCACGGAAGACGTGTAAGCCTCTTCATCCGTTCTCAGTCGCATCCCCAGGTGGCTGCCGAAGATGGACTCCACCATTCGTCCGTCCGGGAACTCCGTCACCGTAGCCTCGTTGGTGTGATTCAACGCTACGACCACGTATCCGCGGCTGGCGAGGTCCTCGAACAGGAACGTGTAATCGGTGAAAGTGCCTGTGTATCCCGGTGTGAAAACAACCACCGGATGCGCGCCGTTTGCCACAATTGCATCCTCGCAACTGTTTGTCTTCACCTCAGGGAGTGGCACTCCCATCAGCTGTGAGAAGTAACTCCAAACCGCTGGCGAGGTGTAGTCCGCCGGTTTGCAATCGCTTGTAACACCGCTTGGATACCAAAACCGTACCATCAATTCTCGCTTGGTTCCGTTTCCGGCAAACGGATCCTTCCGCGTGGAGTCCACGAAATGTGCGACCCGCGTGCCGACTCCGTTCGGACCTGTCGGAGCGGGTGCAGATACCGTTTGTTCGGCGGCGATAGCAGCGGGCACCGAGGCTCCAAGTGCCGCAACACCTTGACCAGACAGCGGCACAACCTGCGGGACTGTCCAGGCTGCTGTCGCTGATCGTGAGCGTCCCAGTGAAAATACCCACCATGCCAGGGGTGAACGTGACGGTGACCGTGCAGGAGACCCCTACCGCCATGCTCGCTCCGCAATCATTCGTCTCCGCAAAATGTGCTGTCGGGACCATGCTACTGATGTTCAGCGTGCTACTCCCCACATTGGTTAGTGTGAGCTGCAAGCTCTTGGAGATGAGTCGGTGATTGAAGGGGTTTCGGTATTTGACGTGACCGTATTCCAATTTTGCCGGGACGAGCTTGACAGTCCCATTCGTGAGTGAGATCGTGGCGATTCCCGACTTGGTCGTATCCGAGATCGAAGTCGCCGTGAGATCCACTCCCGCGACCGTGGGCACAGCCGCAGGCGCCGTGTAGGTTGTAGCCGCGCCGCTATCCGTGGACGTTGGCGAAAACGTGCCGCACACCGGCGCGCAAGAAGCGCCGCCTTGAACGGGTGCCCACGTTACGCCCTTGCCCGCAGGGTCATAGTTCACATTTCCTGTGAACTGTTGCGTAGCATTCACCGGCATCAGCGCCGACGTGGGCGAAACTTCAACGCTGATGGCCGGTACTGTGATTTGCACCGAGCTCGACTTCGACGTATCGGTCACCGACGTGGCTGTAAGCGTCACAGTCAGGTTGCTTGCTGGTGTATCCGCTGGGGCACTGTATGTGACTGATGTGCTCGTAGCTTTACTGAGCGAACCCACACCTGTTGCCGGAGATAAGCTCCAGGTAACGCCTGCATTGCCCGGATCATAGTTGACGGTTGCCGTGAAGTCCTGCGTGGTGTTGGCCGGCACGAGCGCAGACGTGTTTGGCGAGACGGAAACTGCGATAGCCGGGACCGTCACGGTTGCCGGGAAGGTCTTTGTGGCATCCGTTACCGAGGTGGCCGTGATGGTCACCACTACGTCGCTCGGCGGCGTAGTGGCCGGAGCATTGAAAGTCACAGATGTCTTGGTTACATCGCTCAGCGTTCCTGCTCCGGACGCCGGTGAAATGCTCCAGACTCCCCCCGCATTGCCAGGATCGTTAGTCACAGTAGCCGTCAAAACCTGTTTGGTGCCGGCTACCACAATCGCGCCGTTCGGATCGACGGAGATCATGATCGCCGGTACCACAACATTTGCTGAGACCGATTGCGTTGGAGTGGCTGCTGAAGTAGCCGTGATGGTTACAGCCAAATCGTTTGGTGGCGGGCTTGCTGGCGCATTGTAGGTCACGGATGTTTTGGTCGCACCACTGAGCGTTCCCGCACCGGAGGCCGGAGAGATTGTCCATGTTACGCCGGCGTTCGAGGCATCGTTCTGCACGGTCGCCGTAAACGTCAGCATCGTGTTCGCGACCACGCTTACGTTGTCGGGCGATACCGAGACTACGCTGGTCGCGAGATTCACCGTATAGACTGCCGATCGGGTCGTGTCTGCGACAGCTGTGGCTGTGATTGTTACGCTTTCATTGGCCACCACGCTGGCCGGTGCATCATATTCAACGGAGGTACTTGTCCTTTTGCTTAGCGAGCCCGGCCCGGCGAAGGCCCACGAGACGCCCTTAGCCGATGGATCATTGGCAATCGTCGCGGTAATCGTGATGATCTGCCCTTGTCCGATCGTCTGCGAGTTGCCCCCGCTAAAAGTGACTGAGATTTTCGGAGGTGGTGTGCTTGTTCCTCCGCCGCAGCCAGCGAGCATCACCGCCATGAGATATGCGATGCCTATCCATCCAAGCGAACCGCTCTTTTGTGGTCTGCGCATGGCAAGTCTCTCCTTTGCTCCGGCCGCATCGAACTATCGGCACGGCGACGACTTCAGCGCAATTCCTTCTCACCGACGGGACGATTTTGTAGTTTGCCATTGAGATCCCGGCGCCGGGGCTCGGTTCACCGCCGGAACCTTGGTGCCATCAGGCGGCCTCACGGTTTCGAAGATTGCCCGTGGATGACAATCTTTCGCACCGTGCAACTGGAGCGACGGCAACGACAGTCCGGATCCTGTATCGCACTTCGCATCTTCTTCCGGGGTCACTCCTTGGAAAATAGTCTCGAATTGTCTGAGGTGATCACTACGGGGACGTTGGTACCGTCCGGCAACACCAGAGACTGAAAAATCCCGCGAGCGTGGTTCATGTTGTTATCAAAGACAACAGCTAGCGCGGCTGTTCGCTGCAGCTGTCCATTTACGTATACGGCGATGGTGGCAGTAGCCGTGCAATCTCGATTGACTGTGATTGACCCGGCGATATCCTCTGTGCCCGAACTTCCAGCGACGCTCCGGGCTTGACTGCCGCTGATGTCGCCGGAAACAGCTTGGGCAAAGTGACCTACCGACGCGATCGGGATGGGACCGGTAGCGGTGAAGAGCGTTCCGGTGTAGGTATATGCCCACTTGCCAGCCGTGCGTGCGGTCGAGCACGAAGCGCCTTGAGCCTCGAGCGGCGTAAGGGTCACACCCAGGACCAGCACCAGACAAGCCGGCAGGAACAACTTTTGCGGCAAAGATTGCTTCATGGACATCCCCCTTTAATGTCATTTGGCGGCGTGATGAAACGAGAGTAAAAGCGGGAGCACCATTCAATGCCCCGCTCGGCTTCACCACTACTCAGTGCAAGGGGTTTTTGCTACAGGTTGAGGGGGGAAGTCCTGAGGAATTGGCGAGATTTGGGCGATGTTCTGCCGAGGCGCCGCTGATTCAAGGATTTGGCAACCTGATCTATAATGCTTGCCACGTTTTGGGTCGTCGCCCGGGGGAAACATGAACGGCGACTTGCGCATCGGGATTTGGTTGGTCCAGCCCGGCCTGAACACCATCTCCCAGAACGGCACCAGCCGGCAACTTGAACCCAAGGTGATGGAGGTATTGGTATGCCTGGCCCATCACGCTGGCGAAACCCTGCCAAAAGAACAACTTCTCAGAACAATTTGGCCGGATACTTTTGTATCTGACGACGTCCTGGTCCGGGCTATCTCCGAGATAAGACGTGCCTTCGAGGACGATGCACACGAGCCGAAGTTCATCCAGACCATCCCTAAAAGGGGTTACCGGTTGGTTGCGCCGGTGGAGGTAGTGAAGCGACCTGCAGACCGTGCTGGGGGCGATTCCAACACCTCCAATATTGCTAAAGAACCAATGTTGTCGACGCGCAGCCTGCAAATTGGGGTGGGGCTTGGCGCGATGGTAGTAGTCCTACTCCTTGTGCTCTTTGCCGATGGGCCCGTCTCCTGGCGCCGGTTTTTCAACCGGGATAGCAGCCTCCAGATTCGGTCCATTGTCGTCTTGCCGCTCAGCAGCTTGTCTAACGATCTGGCGCAAGCATATTTTGCTGACGGCGTTACGGATGCCCTCATTACCGACCTCGCTCAAATCAGCGGCATGAAAGTAGCTTCACGAACGACCGCCATGCGCTACAGGGGAACTGACAAGCGCCTCCCGCAAATTGCCCGCGAGCTGAATGTGGACGGAATTGTAGAGGGAACTGTGCAGCGCTCCGGCGATCACGTACGGATCTCCGCGCAGCTGATTTATGGCCCCGACGATCAGCATCTCTGGGCCAAGAGTTTCGAGTACGACGCGAAGGACATGCTGGAGCTGCAGAGCACTGTAGCCAGCGAGATCGCCCGCGAAATCCAGGCTAAAGTGGCGCCTGTGGAGCAGACCACTCTGCAGAAAGCCCGTCAGGTGAATCCGAAGGCGCTGGATCAATATTTACAGGCGCGGCTCCACATCGACCGAGCCGGCAAATTTGAATTCGACAAAGGAGGACAGACCCGAAAGGCCGAACTCCAAAAAGCATTCTCCTACCTGGATAAGGCCGTCGAGCAAGACTCCAGCTATAGGCCGGCATATCTGGCTTATTTTGAAGCGATGGATGAGGCCGACCCAGCGTCGCCAGCTGAGTATCTGCCCAAAGCAAAGGCAGGCCTGATAAAGGGGTTGCAACTGGGCGAGGAGGATATGGAAGCCCACATCGCGATGGCCAAGCTGTTTATGCGTTATGAATACGATTGGCCGGGCGCTGAAAGAGAATACAAAAGAGCCCTTGAAGTGAATCCCAGTTCAGGGTATGCGCATTTCTCCTATTCTGAATACCTGGCGAACGTTGGGCGCACCACGGAGGCTGACAAGGAACTGAAACTTGCCCAAATGCTCAGTCCGGCGCACGACTACTTCAACGATCATTTTGCCGTTCTTCAACGAACTGACCGAACTTTGGAACAACAAAGGCAGATACTTGAGGAAAGCACACCTAACAATCCGTTTGTCCTCATGATAATGGCCAAAAACTATGGCATTGCCGGAAGGTTTAAGGAGTCGGTGGAAATGTGGGAGCGGTGTCTCACACTGTATGGGCGGCCCGATTTTGCCAGCGTTCTCCGTAAGGCGGAGGACACCGGTGGGCCGAGATTCGCGCTAGAAGAGTGGATGCGAACCGTGGAGGAATACTCAGAACAGCACGACGATCTGCACGTTGGGATGGCGGCCTTCACCTACAGCAGCCTAGGCAACAATGATCGCGCATTCGCCTGGTTGGACAAAGCAGTCGAGCAACGTGATTGGTGTATTCCGTTTCTCAAGCGGGATAACGTTTGGAATCCACTTCGTTCTGACCCAAGGTTTAAGAGCCTGCTGCATCGCGTTGGCCTTCCACCTTAATGCCGACGAAGCAGCCCCACTTTCAGAATGTCGGAATGTGATTGGCGTTGAATAGCCTTGAAGATAAGCACGAAGGGGTAGTGCGCAAGCAAGACTCGGAGAGTGCCCTGTCGGGAGGAGCAACCCATGTTCACATTAAATCGAATTCACGTCGAAAGAACTGCTTTTCGAATCACATGTGTTGCCGCAGTGCTCTTGATTCCCGGCGTCGGCCTGGCGCAGATCGGGACAGGCAGCGTCACGGGGTTGGTTACCGATGCTAGCGGTGCCGTGGTCCCAAAATCTGAAGTTATTGTGACGAATGTCGATCGCAATGTTCCTCATAACACACGGACGACTGAAACTGGCAGCTATGCTGTCACTGGCCTTACGCCAGGACATTATTCCGTTACCGTAAGACATACCGGGTTTCGAACTGGCGCAGTCCCGCCCTTCGATTTACAGGTAGACCAGAGAGCCCGTATCGACGTAAAAATGGAAATTGGCCAGGTGACTGAGACCGTTAACATTCAGGGACAGGCGCCCCTCCTCGATACCGAGTCGAGTAGCGTCGGCCAGGTGATTGACAATCAGCGTGTAGTCGACCTTCCGCTGAACGGCCGCAACTACCTCGATCTGGCCACACTGGGCCCCGGCGTAACTTTCACTAAAGACAGCGTAACCGCTTTTCAGGAGGTTCGTGACGTTGGCCGACGTGTCAGCAATCAGTACTCGTTGGGTGGCGCGCGAACTCAAGACACCAACTTCCTTCTGAATGGTGCAACGAATACAGCTCCGGATTTCAACACCTTTGGAGCCGTTCCCTCGATCGACGAGATTCAGGAGTTCAAGGTCCAGACCAACTCCTACACCGCCGAATTCGGTCGTGGCGCGGCCCAAGTGAATGCCGTTACCAGGGGCGGAACGAATTCATTTCACGGCACAGCTTACGAATTCCTCCGCAATCAGGCACTGGACGCAAAGGATTTTTTTAATGACATTAACAGCTCTCCCGGCGCACCCAAACCGCCCTTTCATCGGAACCAATTCGGCGCGACCGCTGGAGGAAGAATCATCAAAGATAAGCTTTTTTTCTTCGGCAGTTTTGAAGGCTTGCGGGATCGCACCAACGAAGCGCAAACGGCAACCGTGCCGACCTTGAATGCCCGGAACGGCAATTTTTCCGAATACGGCAGCCCAATTTTTATGCCTCACCCATCAGATTTTCGGCCTGGGAACACGCTACCGAATGGCTGCTTCAATCCTAATCCTACCGATGTCCCATGGCCGGGGATGGCGATCCCTCAGCAGTGCTGGAATCCCGCCACGTCAAAGTTCATGTCTTCCTCGTATGTGCCCGAGCCAAACCGGTCAGGTCTCCTGAACAATTTGACCGGTGTGGTCAGTCTTCCCACAAATTTCGACCAGGCGGCGGGCAGGATTGACTACATCCTCAGCCCAAAAACAACATTGTGGGGAAGGTATTCGTGGGGCCGGGAGGACAGTATGACCAATAATGTGCAGCCGGTGAGGAACCTTTTCGAAGCGGTTAAGACTCAGACCACAACCATACATTATTCTTGGACCATTAGCTCCGCCATGGTGAATGAGGCCAAGATCAATTGGTTGCGCGTGAACTCCAGGCGTGTGGGTCCACACGCGGGCACGACCAACATTGTTGCGGAACTCGGTATTCCGGGAGCTTCCAACGATCCGATTGATTTTGGGACTCCTGGCTTCTTTGGGGCGGGCGACGACTTCCTGGATCTCGGTGAAGATCCGTTCGGGCATCCCCTGCGGAAGATCCAGTCAACCTATGAATATGGCGATGATTTCTCAATAATCAAAGGCCGCCATGTGCTTAAGGTCGGAGCGAACTTCCGCCATGAAAACTTGAACCTGCTGTCCCACAATATTGCGCGGGGAGCATTTACGTCGCCTGCGATTGCTACCGGAGCACTGGACGGGACCGGCGGTTTGTCGCTTGCATCGATGCTTCTCGGGGTTAGCAACGATTCCGAAGTTGCTTCGGGTGATTCCCACGTACATCTGTTCCGTTGGACTCAGGCTTATTATGCGCAGGACGAGTTTAAACCCACCCGGAATTTAACTTTGAATCTCGGTGTACGATATGAGGTCGCTCCCTATTGGCATGATCTCGACGATGCCATGGTTAATGTGGATTTCCGCGGACCCGTTCCCGTCGTAATAAGGCCGGGAAGCGGCGATCCTTATCGAGACTTTCCTCCCGTGCGATTTGATTCGGATCCCACTTCACCCACCTATCTGCCCTACGTTCGGGACAATCGGCTGGGCCACAATCTGGTATTTACCGACCGCACCAACTTTGCACCACGAGTCGGCTTCTCATGGTCTCCAGGATTTGGCCACGGTCGAACGGTGATTCGCGGCGGCGCAGGCATCTTCTATTCATCTATGAATGCCAATCCTTGGTTCGATTTTGCACGAAATGCGCCGCGCGCAGCCAAGTTCATCCGGAAAGGGAAGTTCTCCGTCGTCGATCAGATCTTCAGCGACACATCCCAAGTCATCATCCAACCATCCATGTTCACGGTAAATCCGCACCTTGAAACTCCCCGGATTCAACAATGGAGCTTCGGAGTGCAGCAAGAACTGGCGACTAACCTGGTCATTGAGCTCGCTTACGTAGGTTCGGCGTCTACGCACCTACCTCACATAATTGATGCCAACCAGACCTACCCGGTAATGCAAGGGGACAAGGTGGTGCAGCCGATCACATACCTGCCACAGAAATACGAATCACTGGGCAATTTTTACAACGTATTTGAGAACGTGACTTCCGCGAACTACAATTCCTTGCAGAGCAAGGTCGAGAAACGTTTCTCGGGCGGCTTCACCTTCCTGAGTTCATTTGCCTGGTCCAAGAGCCTGGATACAGCCTCGGCAACGAGAGACGGCGGTTATGGCCAGGCGACGCCTCACCTCTATAATCTCAGGCTCGATTACGGCCCATCGTCTTTCGATGCCAAGATCAACTGGGTCACTAGCGGTCTCTATGAGCTTCCCTTTGGGAAGGGGCGGCGCTGGGGCAACCGCTGGTCTGGGCCGGGCGAGAAACTGCTTGGAGGCTGGGAGATTGGGGGTATCAGCACGGTTCGCAGTGGCTTCGCGGCTTCGTGTTTATCAACCAGCGATGCGGCTGTAAACAACGTCAACTTCGAACAAGATTTTTGCGATCTCCTTGGCAACCCAAATAATGGTTCGAAATCAATCCTTGGTTTCTGGAACCTCTCTGCGTTCGCGCAACCAACGGATGACGAAGTATTTGGTAGTGCACACCGCGGTGTCTTGCGAGGGCCGAGATTTGTGAACCTGGATTTTGTGACCGTGAAGAACATCGCGATCTCGGAGCGTCTGCAATTACAGTTTCGATTCGAAGCTTTCAATTTCCTGAATCACCCTATTTTCTCCATGCCGAGCCCGTTTGTGGACGAGTATCCGCAATACGATCCGAGCGGCAGGTTTCCGGTAGGTCCGATTGACATCACGCAAATCGGTTCTTTCAACACGATCAGCAGCACTGCAGCCAGTAATCGTCAGTTGCAGTTCGCTCTTAAGCTCATCTGGTAGTTACAAAACCCTCGCTCCGTTCGAAATGCATGCAGTTTTCACGCACACGGGCCTCCGCTCCTCTCGTGCGGCGGTGCGGACCTCATCGGTAATATTGTCGGCAATGTGGATATATAAGGAGTTGAAGTGGTCGGTCGGTTCCGCAGCTCGCTGGCGCCCCTTCCGAAGACTCAGTTCTTATCCTGTCGCTCCGTGGTTGCTGGCTGGCCTTCGACCCGGGCCTAATGGGAAGGTTTGAGCGCATCGTGGCACGCCACGACGGAGGCGAAATCATCGCCTATCGCCGCAAAGTGGTTGAATCAGAGTGGAGGCGCGGGTCGGAATCGAACCGACGCATAAAGGTTTTGCAGACCTCTCCCTTACCACTTGGGTACCGCGCCCTGAAATCTACGTTAGCGCCAGATCCTCAAAAAGTCTATCGTTCCGTTTGCGAGAGCACACAAGGAAAATGCCCTCGCAACGAGGGCTGGGCGTCCGAATCGATGGAGCGGGAGACGGGATTTGAACCCGCGACTTCGACCTTGGCAAGGTCGCACTCTACCACTGAGTTACTCCCGCTCAGCAGCGAACATTATAAACGAGTGGCCACAGCCCGGCAAACCTTCGAAGGTAACCGACTTCCATTAGAACCTTGCGTTTCAAGCGTTTCCGAAGGGGTGCCTCATCCATTGATGTTGACGACCGTTCCCGGGCTAGGGCTGTGTTGGCCGGGAAGAATGTTCTTCATGGTGTCCCGTCCATTGCGGGTCCTGCTCGGGAGCAACGATCTCGCCATCACGCATGTGAATGATCTGGTCTCCGTATTCAGCGGCTTCCGGATTGTGCGTGATCATTAAAACGGTCTGGCCGAGTTCGCGATTCGATTGGCGCAACATGCCCAGGACAACGGAGGAGTTTTTGGAATCCAGATTGCCGGTAGGCTCGTCGGCGAGCACGAGGGCGGGTTTGTTCATCAGAGCGCGGGCCAAGGCAACCCGTTGCTGCTCCCCACCCGAAAGTTCGGATGGCCGGTGCATAAGGCGCTTGCTTATGCCAAGCAGATCCGTGATGCGGTCGAAATGAGTCCTGTCAAATTCCTTGTCGCCAGCAATGTCGTGGGCGATTTCGATGTTGGAACGCGCATCGAGCGTGGGTAGCAGGTTGAATTTCTGGAAAACGAATCCGATTTTGCTTTTGCGCATGCGGGTTCGTTCGGCATCGGACATTTGCGAAAAATCGTCTCCGTCGATCACGATGCGCCCCGAGTCGGCCCGGGTGAGGCCTCCCAGTAGATAAAAGAGGGTTGACTTGCCGCTACCCGAGGGGCCAACGACGCTGACAAACCTCCCGCGCTCCACACTGAATGTCACGCCCCGGAGTGCAGGAACCTCGACCTTGCCCACGTGGTAGGTTTTTCGCAGGTTCACCGCTTCAATGAAAGGCATGCAGAAATAACGATACTACAGAAGAGCTCAGCAGGCGCGCGGCGGCGCCGGTTAGGCAGCGCCGAGTTGCGGAGTTGTAGTGCGGCCGGGGCCTCGTTTCCGGATCAGCAGCAAACGGATCCGCTCCAGCAGTTCGGCTGGGACATGCATGCCCTTGGGCAGGAAGACATCCGCCTGTGTGTCACGGTCGTATATACGGACTTTCCCTGAGAGCAGAATGGCGGGAGTACGAGGAGATATCTCCTTGACTGCCTCGATGAGCTTGGCGCCGTCCAGTCCGGGCATGATCAGATCGGTGAGGACCAAATCGACGCCGCCACGCTTGAACCGGGCCAGCGCATCCTCACCGTTCTGGCAGGAAATCACGCGATAGCCGCGAGTCTCCAGCAGGACCTTGCGAATCGAAAGGGACTGTTCGTTGTCGTCGACACAAAGGATCGTGCGTTTTGGTTTCATCGAAGACCCCGAGCGAGTAGTTGCCGCCCTCGGGTGGCAAGCTGAAAACTTTCTAGAGAATGAATAGTCGCGTTCATGGAGAATTGAGAGCGACAAAAATCCTACTTGTGGATGCTGGTGCTGTAAAGTGTCGTGGATGCCAATGGGAAATATTTGCTATTGACTTTTCCGCGGCGCGTTCGCGCTGCGATTTTTCGCGGAGAAGGGAGTGGGGTTCACGAAAACATCTGGCCGCGCATCACTTCGACAGCGTTCCCTCCGACGCGAACGTTAACCACCCGGTTATCAGATTTGGAAGCACGTACGAAAATCCGGCTTGGGCGTTTCATTTCGACGCCTTGCTCGATCAGCACGCGCTCATCCGGGTGCGCCACGCCGTGCGCCACCATCCACGCCGTTGCGCATCCCGCGGCGGAACCGGTGGCTGGATCTTCGCCGCCGTAAAACAACATGCGGGCGTGCAACCGGGTCGCCGGATTGGTGGTCTCACGACAGACAAAGTAAAAGAACTTTCCCCCGCTCTGCGTGAGGTATTCGCTGGTGCGGGCCGGATCGATACGCAGGTTCTGCAGTACTTTAAGCGATCGAATTGGCGTGACCGTGAATGGAACTCCAGTCGACACTGTCTCGATTGGAAGTTTCGGATCCAGGTCGCCGATGGACAGCCCGAGAGCCGCGGCCACCGCTTCACGATCATGCTGCACTTCGAATTTGGGATCCAGTTGCGTCATTTCTCCAAAAGCCGGCTGACCAGGGGTATCTTCAAAGCGAACGGGGACCGTTCCTACGTTCAGTTGAAGCCTGATCTCGGGAGTTGCACTGGAACCTCGCAGCACAAATGCTGTGCCCAGCGTGGGGTGCCCGGCAAATGGCAGTTCTTCCTGTACCGTGAAGATACGCACTCGCACTGCATTCTGCCGCTCAGCAGCCTCGTCGCCCGGCAGAACAAATGTTGTTTCGGACAAGTTCGTTTCGCGGGCGATGTCTTGCATTTGCTCGGTTGTCAGTCCTCGACCATCGAGACAGACTGCGAGTGCATTGCCCGCCAGGGCTCGATCTGTGAAGACGTCGATCTGGACCATTTCCAATGGTCGTGATTTGGCCATGGAACAATTCTACCGGACTCCACACAGCTTCCGGCACGTGCGATAACATAGAGGGCGACCAAAAGCGATCATCTGCGGGCTTGCTGTTCGGGGCTGGTCAAGCGGTTCAAACAAACCTGGATCGCGACGAGTCATCCGCATTTAGAAAATAGACAATTGAAGATGAGAGGAAGTGACATGTCTCTGCGCATCAACTCTGAAGCACCGAACTTTACGGCGGAAACAACGCAAGGGAAGATTAACTTTCATGAGTGGGTTGGGGAAGGTTGGGCCATTCTTTTTTCGCATCCGAAGGACTTCACGCCCGTCTGCACGACCGAACTGGGCTACATGGCGGGTCTGCAGCCAGAATTCGCGAAACGCAACACCAAGATTCTGGGGCTCAGTGTGGACCCGGTGACGAGTCACGGTAAATGGGCCGCTGATATCGAGGAAACACAAGGTCACAAGGTGAACTATCCTATGATCGGCGATCCGGAGTTGAAGGTCGCGAAGCTCTACGACATGCTTCCCGCCGAGGCAGGCGATAGCTGCGAAGGTCGAACTCCAGCTGACAATGCGACGGTGCGCACAGTGTTCATCATTGGACCGGACAAGAAGATCAAGATGATGATGGTCTATCCAATGAGCAGCGGCCGCAACTTCGACGAAGTCCTGCGCGTATTGGATTCCCTGCAATTGACTGCCAAGCATAACGTGGCAACCCCGGTGAATTGGAAACCAGGCGATGATGTGATTATTCCGACGTCGGTGTCAGAGGAGCAGGCGAAACAAAAGTATCCCGGCGGTTGGAAGACCCTCAAGCCATACCTCCGTGTGGTCAGTCAGCCGAGATAAGGCATCGCACAGAATCGGAGGCACGGCTGGACGGCCGCGAATGTAAAGACTTTGGTTTTCCGGCAGCCTCCCGATCTGATACAAATGGACACCCATCACTCGGGCGCGCACGCCAGGCGAACATCAGCCTTGATCGACCGGCTATAAAATCATTGCGGAGCTCTGTCCATGAAATGTCTTGTGGTGGCGGTCCTCATCCTCACGGCGGCGCATCTTGCCGCACAACCCCACCCTCCAGCTTATCTGGACGCGAAGCTGTCGGCAGCCGCTCGCGCACACGATGTGGTTTCGCGAATGACGCTCGATGAGAAGGCAGCCCAACTCGAGGACTATGCAACCGCTATCCCGCGCCTGGGGATTCCGGATTATCAGACATGGAGCGAGGCACTGCATGGCGTAGCCAACTCGGGCTACGCGACGGTGTTTCCGCAAGCCATAGGAATGGCTGCCACGTGGGACACTGCGATCGTACAGAGGATGGGGGAGGTCATCTCGCGCGAGGGGCGGGCCAAGTACGATCAAGCGCAACGCCGGGGCAACCATCGCATCTTTTATGGCCTAACTTTCTGGTCGCCAAACATCAATATCTTCCGCGATCCGCGCTGGGGACGCGGCCAGGAAACCTACGGTGAAGACCCGTTCTTAACTGGGCGCATGGGAGTGGCATTTGTGGGCGGCGTTCAGGGCCCCGATCCCGATCACCCGATTGCAGTCGCAACCAGCAAGCACTTTGCGGTGCACAGCGGGCCCGAGTCTACCCGCCACGTCGCCAATGTGGATGTGAGCCCGCGCGATCTCGAAGAGACTTACCTGCCGGCCTTCCGTTCTACTGTGGTGGATGGCCATGTTAAGTCGGTAATGTGCGCCTATAACGCGATCGACGGCAGGGCAGCGTGCGCCAATACCATGTTGCTCAAGGACCATCTGCGCGACGCATGGGGCTTCAAGGGCTTCGTCGTCTCGGACTGCGGCGCCATCGTGGACGTTGCCGGCGGACATCACAACGCGCCCGACATTCTCCACGCTTCGGCGATCTCGTTGCAGGCCGGGACCGATCTTTCCTGCAGCATCTGGTCGCAGGGTTTCCGTACGCTGAGCGACGCCGTGCGGCAGGGAATTGTGCCGGAGGCCCTCGTGACCCAGGCGACTGAGCGTATCTATACGGCACGCTTTGAACTGGGCATGTTCGACCCTCCTGGAAATGGCGTACGGGATAAAATTCCGCCCACTGCGATTGCCTCGACGGAACACGAGCAGGTGTCGCTGAAAGCCGCGGAAGAATCGATCGTCCTGCTGAAGAACAACGGCATCCTGCCGTTGAGCAAAGTTCCTCGCGATATCGCGGTCATCGGGCCGACTGCGGAGTTGTTGAGTGCGCTCGAAGGGAACTACAACGGCCAGCCGTTGCATCCGGTGTATCCGCTCGACGGTATCAAGCAGCAATTCAATTCGTCGGTGATTCACTACGCGCAGGGAGCCACGCTTGCCGAGAGCTTCCGGGTGCCTGTGCCGCGCACGGCTTTCGGCGAGGGCCTGCACACAGAATATTTCGCGACCCCGGACTGGACGGGAGTGCCGGTGGCGAATCGAAGCGATTCAGGGATTCAGCACGATTGGCGCGACTCCGCCCCCGTACCGGAAATCGAGACCCACGACTATTCGGTCCGCTGGACCGGCCACCTTCAGGTTCCGGCCGCCGGTCCCTACACCTTTATCGTTCAATCCGGCGGTGGTTTTCCCTACTCACCGAGGGAAACTTATCGTTTCGTACTCGACGGCAAAGTGCTATCGGAAGGTGGGCTCACAGAGGGTAGCGGAAATCCCGCCGACTTGAAGTTCGCAGAGGGTGCCTCGCCCACAGCTCCGCCCATCATGGCCGAACGGAAGCCCGCGCGGATTGAGGTTACGATGCCAGACAGCAAGCCTCACGATTTTCGATTCGATTACAGCCACTCTGGAGACCGGGCCGGTGGGGGTGTGACGTTGTCGTGGGAGCCACCGGCAAAAGCACAACTTGAGGAGGCGGTTGCCGCTGCGAAGGCGTCCGAATTGGTGATCGCTCTGGTCGGACTATCGCCGCAACTCGAAGGCGAAGAAATGCCGATCAAAATCGAGGGCTTCGACGGCGGCGATCGCACGAGTATCGCGTTACCCGCCACCCAGCAGGCGATGCTCGAGGCGGTGGCCGCGACCGGCAAACCCGTCATCGTCGTCTCTCTGACCGGCAGTGCGGTTGCGCTGACCTGGGCCAATGAGCACGCAGCGGCAGTGATGCAGGCATGGTACCCGGGCGGGAATGGTGGAACGGCAATCGCCAGGACGCTGGCCGGCCTGAATAATCCGGCAGGCCGGTTGCCAGTCACGTTTTACGCAAGCACAAATGACTTGCCTGCATTCGCTGACTACTCATTCAAGAACCGCACCTATCGGTACTTTTCTGGAAAGCCACTTTGGGGCTTTGGTTACGGATTGAGCTATTCGACTTTCAGCTATGGGCCGGTGAAGCTTTCGAACTCTTCAATAACCGCGGGTGATTCCCTGATCGCTACCGTCACCGTCACGAATCGCAGTTCCATCCCGGGAGATGAAGTGATCGAAGCCTATTTGAAGACGCCGCAGCCGAATGGCCCCATTCATTCGCTGGTGGCATTCCAACGTCTCCACCTGGCCGCGGGTGAGAGTCGCGAGGTTGCGCTCGAAGTGAATCCGCGTTCGCTCTCCAGCGTCGATGACCACGGCGAGCGGTCGATCCTGCAGGGAATGTATCACTTCAGTGTTGGAAGTGCGCAGCCCGGGGAGACTTCCAGCAAGTCAGAAATCGACTTCACCGTCCACGGGACCAAAGGACTGCCGCGTTAGAGACCAAAGCTATGCGAGCCATTGTGCGCGTACTTTGGGGGTGCAATACTTTTCGATCTAATCCCAGTCATCGGAGCCAAGCCGGAAGTCTTTGAACGACAAGGCCGCTAAGGTCTCGCACAAATCGCGAACAGTCTGAGCAATCTGACGCATTATCAGGTTTCTTGGGATCGATGTGGGGACCGGCGGTACACGCGCATCTGGGATGGTAGGTCAGCGCTCTGTCGACCCGGCCTGCGGTGCGATCGTTCAGACCGCCAAGGCAGTCGAGCCAAATCCGAGAAATTCTGCCGTCTTCAATGCAGCCTACTCAGCTTACCGCGAGATATATCCCGCCCCACAACAGATTTCGGCGATCAAGTTAGAAAGTAGCTATCCCCACGGCTGCTTCCCGTTTCCCTCTTAATTTCCGGACTTTACCGGTCGCCGTGGGTTCGAGTTCGGAGAATTCAGATGGGTGGATTGCCGCAAGACGAGATTGGTTTTTAGTACATACTCGGTACCATTTGGTGCGGGGCTTTCTCGCTCAACATCGGCCATCAGCGCATCAAATGCGAGCCGAGCCAGCTCGGCCTGCGACATCTGAATAGTGGTGAGAGGCGGAATCATGAACTGCGCCAGCCGAATATCGTCGAAGCCAATTACCGACAAGTCCTGCGGAATTGAGATGTGGGCTTCGTGACTCTTTCGCATCACACCGATCGCCGTCATGTCATTCGAACACATTACGGCAGTGGGTCGCAGGCGATGGTCCAGCAGTTTCGCAAAAGCCGCCATGCCGCCTTCCATCGTATGATCGCCTTCGATCATCAAGGCGGGGTCAATGTCTAATCCAATCTCCTTGGTCGAGCGAAGGAAGGCCTGCTGCCGCGCCAGCGAAGACTTGAGTTTCAGAGGACCCGAGATAAATGCGATCTTTTCGTGCCGGAAGGCGGCCAGGTGTTGCACCGCCTGGCGGATGCCATGGTGATAGTCGATTCGTATGTTGCTTACCCATGGACGCTGCGGTCCCACATCCACGAAGACTAAAGGTACCTCGCGCACGTGGAGGTGCTCTAGCAAAGGTTCTTCCATGCCGAACGTCAATACCGCGACCCCCTCGACGCGCCTTTCGATCATTCGCCTGACCGAACTCTCCATTCGCTTTGGATCATGGCTGGTCGAACTAAGCAGGATTTCATAGTGGTGTTGGACAGCGATCGCCTCAAATACCTGCACGATCTCCGGGAAGAATGGGTTGGTAATGTCGGAGATGATTAATCCAAAGATGCGGCTTCGGCCCGACACCAGCGCACGCGCCTGGGTGTTCGGGTAATATCCGAGCTCTTCAATGACGTTCCATACCCGCTTGGCCATCTGGGGATTGACGGTGGGAACGCGATTGACGACGCGTGATACGGTGGCGGTGGAGACGCGCGCTCGTTTCGCGATTTCCCGGATGTCCATGCATCGCTCTTGGTCGACCGGAATTTTAGCATGGTAAACGTTCCCTCCCGGAAGGATGGCCGAACCTGGAGCGACGGGTTGTTACTCGACCGTTGCTTGGGAGCCGCGCGAAGGTTAAAGGATTGTTACTGCTGGCATGAAACTGGGTGCGCCATTGACAAATGCAGGGCCCCTGCTCTACCGTCACGGGGCGTGGTAAACGATTACCGAGGCTTTTTTCGCCCTCGTAAGGACTTATCTTCCTCATGCTGCTGCCCACCCTGCGTGCTCAGGTGTTGCAGGCCAACCTGGAGTTGGTCCGGCAGGGCCTCGTGCTTTTTACTTTCGGCAATGTCAGCGGCATCGCCCGCGAAGAGGGCTTGGTGGCCATCAAACCAAGTGGCGTTCCTTATGAATCGATGAGGCCCGCTGATCTTGTGGTGACCGATCTTGCCGGTGAGATTGTCGAAGGCGACCTCCGCCCCTCCTCGGACCTACCGACCCATCTAGCTTTATACAATGCATTTCCCACGATCGGAGGGGTTGCTCACACGCATTCTGAATATGCCACGGCATGGGCGCAGGCTCGTCGCCCCATCCCTTGCTTCGGGACCACACATGCCGACTATTTCCATGGGCCAGTGCCGGTAACGGAAAGCATGGCGGATGCCGAGATTGCTTCGGACTACGAACTTAACACCGGGCATGTTATCGTCCAGAGTTTCGAGAATATCGATTATGCCGCTATCCCGGCAGTGCTGGTGGCCAATCATGGGCCCTTCTGTTGGGGGTCGGATGCCGGGGCTGCGGCGCATAACGCAGCGATTCTCGAAAGGGTGGCGCGCATGGCATACTTCACGCTCCGCATCAATGAGCAAGCGGAACCGGTGGGCCGAAGTCTTCATGACAAGCACTACCTGAGGAAGCACGGTACGAACGCATACTACGGGCAGGCAAAGGAACAGAAATGACACCAACTTTGGCCATGTTTGTCGCAGACCGGCTCGTGCATCTGTCTCCGGTAGATATTGTCATTGTGGTGTTCTATTTCGCGTTGGTGCTTGCGATCGGCTTTTACCTGAAGGGCCAAGCGAACACCAGCGAAGATTTCTTCATGGCCGGCCGCGAGATGACCGCCTGGGTCGCGGGTCTCAGCTTCCTTTCCGCAAATCTGGGTGCGCTGGAACTGATGGGCTGGGCCGCGGCTTCGTATCAGTACGGCATCCTTGCCACTCACTGGTACTGGATTGGTGCCATTCCGGCCATGCTGTTCCTGGCGCTGGTCATGATGCCGTTCTATTACATTTCCCGAACCCACTCCGTGCCGGGATATCTCAAGCTTCGTTTCGGAGAATCCAGCCGTACCCTCTCCGCGGTTTCCTTCGCATTCATGACCGTCCTGATGAGCGGCATCAATATGTACTCGATGGCTCTGGTCATGAAAGTGGTGCTCGGCTGGGATATTCACTTCAGTATCTGGGTCTCGTCGGTGACGGTTGCGATCTATGTCGCACTGGGCGGGTTGCGTTCCGCGATCTTCAATGAAGTGCTGCAATTCATACTGATCTGGGCGGGCGCTGCCCTCATCCCCATCATGGGACTTATCGAAACCGGTGGGTGGAGCAATCTAAAGGCCCAGATTACGCACAACGCGTCCAATGAATACGTTCATTTATGGTCGACCTTGGGATCGTTTAACAACAACCCGATGGGCATTCACTGGACCGGCATTGTTTTTGGATTGGGCGCGATCATCTCATTCGGCTACTGGACAACGGATTTTCTCGTGGTGCAGCGTGTTCTGGCGGCCAAGGATCTGCGCGCTGCGAAGATGGCTCCCATCATCGGCGCGGCTTTCAAGATGATGGTCCCATTTATTGTCATTCTGCCAGGCTTGCTCGGGCTGGCGGTTCTGCCCGTGAAACTTACCGGGGAGACGGCGGCAATTGCCAGTGGCGGCCACAGTTACAATGAAGTCCTTCCCCTGATGCTGGCCCGCTACTGCGGTCCTGGTCTGCTCGGGCTCGGCGTTACGGCGCTGATCGCAGGCTTCATGTCGGGGATGGCGGGCAATGTGAGTGCCTTCACAACCGTCTGGACCTATGACATCTACAGGGCGCTGATCCACAAGGATGCCCCGGATTCGCATTACGTGAGCATGGGTCGCTGGACGACAGTGGTAGGTGTCCTTATCAGCGTCGGCACTGCTTACCTGGTGATGCAGTTCGCCAGCATCATGGACTATGTGCAGGCACTTTTCAGTTTCTTCATCGCGCCATTGTTTGGCACGGTGGTGCTTGGAATGTTGTGGAAGCGGGCCACCGGTCCCGGGGGTTTTTGGGGACTGCTGGCTGGGACGCTATCTTCTATTGGAATGTGGGCTTGGGTAAAACTGGATCCCACCGCTTTGCGCTACGTGGCACTTTCTCCCAATGCCCGCGATATGGCGGAGAACATGTACCGCGCGCTTTGGTCCTGTCTGGTTTGCTTTTCGGTCACCATAATCGTGAGTTACGCCACCAAGGCCAGGCCGGATAGCGAACTCAACGGCCTTGTCTACGGTGCTACTGCCATTCCGCATGAGCCCGAAGTGCCGCTCTACCAGCGTCCAATTTTTTGGGCGGTCGTAGTGGCGAGCATCTTTGTAATTCTTAACATCATCTTCTGGTAGGGCGGCTCAGGAGCGAAGCAATGCACGATCACGGAATCTCGATCTGGTTCTTCATCGGCATTTCTCTGCTAGTCAACGGGATTCTCATTACGGCCGCCGGCATATGGGAAGTGATTTCTCCGCCGGTGGATCGTGTGGTTTTGTTCCAGTATCACGCCAATGTCTGGTGGGGAGCGCTTTTGCTCCTCCTGGGTCTGCTTTACTGCGTGAAGTTTGCTCCCAAGAGGCAGTCCTAGCACGGTTCATCATTGTGGCGGGGATATTTATGTCGAATAGGAAAATGACGATGGGTTTGATGGTGGGGAATCGTGGTTTTTTCCCTGATCATCTCGCCAAGAGCGGCCGCGAAGAAATGCTGCGCGTGCTGAACGCTGCCGGGATCGACGTTGTCGCGCTCACCCCCGAGGAAAGTAAATACGGCGCGGTCGAAACGCGTGAGGAATCCCGGCGTTGCGCCGAGCTTTTCAGGAAAAATCGGGATCGCATCGACGGCGTCATTGTGACTCTTCCTAACTTTGGAGAGGAGCGAGCCATTGCCGACACGCTGCGCTTGGCCGACTTGCGAGTCCCCGTATTGATACAAGCGACGCCCGATGATCCGAAGAAAATGACCATCGCCTCCCGCCGCGATAGTTTTTGCGGGAAAATGTCAGCCTGCAACAACCTTCGTCAATACGGGATTCCGTACTCGATTACGACCCTTCATACCGAAGCTCCCGACTCCCCCGAATTCGCGAAGGACCTCGAATGGTTCGCTGGCACTTGCCGCGTGGCCAACGGTTTTCGGAACCTGCGCGTTGGTGCAATTGGTGCCCGTCCCACGGCATTTAACACTGTGCGCTATAGCGAGAAGATTCTGGAATCGCAGGGCATCTCGATCGAAACTCTGGATTTGTCCGAAGTATTGGGCAGGATCGAGCGCATGAAGGACCAGGACGATTCGGCCCAGGCCAAGTTGGCGGCAATCAAAAAGTACGTGGATGCCACTTCGGTTCCAGAAGCGGCATTGCTGAAGATGGCCAAGCTGGGTGCCGTCGTGGATCGATGGATGGCGGATACCGAAGTTGCCATCAGCGCCGTGCAGTGCTGGACTTCCATCGAGGAAAACCTGGGCGTCGTTCCGTGCACAGTGATGAGCATGATGAGCGACAGCCTGCTTTCCAGCGCTTGCGAGGTCGACATCTGCGGCGTGCTCGGCATGCACGCTCTCCGGCTGGCTTCCGGTACTCCCTCTGCTCTGCTGGACTGGAACAACAACTACGGACCCGATCCCGACAAAGCCGTGTGCTTCCACTGTTCCAACCTGCCCAAACATTTCTTCCGTTCCGTGAAGATGGACTTTCAGGAGATCATCGCGGGCACGGTGGGAAAAGAGAACACCTTCGGAACCTGTGTAGGACTGATCAAGCCCGAGAAGATGAGCTTCGCGCGCTTCTCCACCGACGACACCGAAGGAAAAATGCGCGGTTACGTGGGCGAAGGAAAGTTCACCGATGATCCGCTCAACACCTTTGGTGGCGCAGGCGTGGTCGAAATTCCTAGAATGCAGAAGTTGCTGCACTTTATTTGCGCGAATGGATTTGAACATCACGTGGCAGCGAACCTATCTACGGTCGCCGCCTCAGTCCATGAGGCCGCTACTCGATACCTGGGTTGGGATATGTACTGGCACGAAGGTCCCAACGGAGCCTGCTGATGGCGATCGTGGCCGGTGTCGACTTTGGGACCCTCAGCGTTCGCGTATCGATTGTTGACAGCGAGCGAGGGCTGCTGGCCTCGGCAGTTGCCGAGTATCCGCTTCATCGCAAGCGGGAGGATCCCGAGTACGCCACCCAGTCCCATGCGGATCACATGCGCGCTTTGGCCGCCGCCACTCGCGACGCCGTGAAGAGCGCGGTGATCTCCGGCGACCAGGTGCAAGCCATCGCGCTGGATACGACCGGTTCCTCGGTCATTCCAGTCGATAAGAACCTTGAACCGCTCGGTGAATACTACCTGTGGTGCGACCACCGCGCGAAAGGTGAAGCCGCCGAGATCACCGAAGCCGCGCATCGCGAACGACTGGAGGCGATTCAGTGGTGCGGCGGCGTCTACTCGTCGGAATGGGGTTTTTCCAAGCTCCTGCACTGGTTGCGCCACAACCCCGACAAGCGATCACAGTTTGCCTCTGCCTTCGAGCACTGCGACATGGTGGCTGCCACTCTCTGTGGTATCACCGATCCGAAAAAAGTAAAGCGCAGCATTTGCGCGATGGGACACAAGTGGCTGTGGAACGCTTCGCTCGGCGGCCTGCCACCCGAGCCATTTCTCGTAAAGGTGGATCCACTGCTGGCGGGCGTCCGCGAAAAACTTGATGGGCAGTACGCGACTTCCGATCAGATTGCCGGAACTCTCTCCGGTTTCTGGGCCGAACAGTTGGGGCTGAAGGCTGGAATTCCTGTGCCGGTAGGAGCCTTCGATGCCCACTGGGACGCCATCGGCGCCGGTTGCCGTACCGACGATATGGTGAATGTGGTTGGAACTTCCACCTGCATTATCGGCATCACGCCATCCGTGAATCTGGTGCCGGGCGTCTGTGGCGTGGTACAGGGAAGCGTCCACCCAAAGCGCACGGGAATCGAAGCTGGACTCTCCGCGGTGGGCGATATCTTTAACGCCATCGCCACTCGCGCAGGCACCGATGTTCCAACGCTCAGCAAGGGCTTGGAGAATTACCGGCCAGGGCAGACCGGGCTGCTGCGGCTTACCTGGGATAACGGGGATCGGACTGTCCTCGTCAATCCGAACCTGCGAGGCGTTACGCTGGGATGGAACCTCCAGAGCACTGCACAGGATGAATTATTCGCGGCGATCGAAGGCACGGCTTTCCACACCCGAGTGATTCTCGATCGCATGGCGGGTAACGGTGTTCACATTAAGCGGGTCATCAATGCAGGCGGAATTCCGCAGAAGAATGACGTCCTCAACCGCGTTTACACCAATGTCCTGAGATGTCCCGTCCTGGTGCCGTCGAAAAGCGTCGTCAGCCTGGGCTCGGCCATTTTCGCTTTTCTTGCGGCGGGAACATTTAAATCCATCGAAGAGGCGCAGGACAAGATATGCCCGTCCTATAAGACTTACGAGCCGGATCATGCAGCGCAGCGCGTGTACAACGAACTCTACCCGTTGTATCGCGATCTCTACTTTGCGCTCGGCGAGCCGGGGAAGAATCCGTTGGCAAACGTGCTGCCGAAACTGATTGGAATTGCGGAATCAGCTCATAAGGCGTGAGCCGTCGCCCTGGGGAACACGGCAAGCAGGTTCTGGTCGATGCACTTTGCTGCGTTTCACTGCCGAGCGGTATTCGTGGCGATTCTGGTGCTGATAAGCGCGCCCGGACGATGCGTTTCGCAAGGAAAGGTTGGGCAAAACACAAGGTTGGCCGAAACTCCGCCCATGGGTTGGAACAGTTGGGATGCCTACGGCACGACCGTCAATGAACGACAGTTCAAGGCAAACGCCCAGTGGCTTGCCGATCATCTGAAGTCGAGTGGCTGGCAGTATGTCGTTATCGACATGGAATGGTTCGTCACCAACCCGTTGCCGGAAGGGAACTCCACCAAATCCCAATTCAGCCTGGACGACTATGGACGGTATACACCGGCGATCAATCGCTTTCCGTCTGCGGCTGGCGGCGCTGGGCTTCAAGCCGCTCGCTGATTTTGTGCATGGGCTCGGCCTGAAGTTTGGAATCCACATTCTTCGCGGAATTCCGAAGAAAGCTGTCGAACAAAATCTTCCCGTCGAAGGCTCGTCCTACCGCGCCACGGATGCCGCTGATACGCACGATGTTTGTCCCTGGAATCCCGACAATTTTGGGACTGACCCCGGCAAGCCCGCAGCCCAGGCATACTACGACTCGATTGCCCAGCTCTACGCGAGTTGGGGAGTCGATCTGATCAAGGCCGATTGCATCAGCAGCCGCCCCTATAAGGGCGCTGACATTCGGATGCTCAGTCTCGCCATCGGCAAAACGGGGCGCCCAATTGTGCTAAGTCTTTCTCCAGGTGCGGCGCCGATCGAGAAAGTTGACGAAATGCGCCAGTATGCGCAGATGTGGCGAATCTCCGACGACGTCTGGGATCTCTGGCACAGTACAGTCGACTATCCGCAGGGTCTGGGTGACCAGTTTCCGCGGGTCGCAAGATGGGCGGCCTATTCGGAACCGGGACACTGGCCTGACGCGGACATGCTGCCGCTCGGCTATCTTGGGCCTGCTCCCGGTTGGGGGAAGCCGCGGTGGACGCGCTTCACACACGATGAGCAACGTACCTTGCTGACCCTTTGGTCCATGTTTCGCTCGCCGCTGATGATTGGGGGCGATCTCCCCTCAAGCGATGCATGGACGACCTCGCTGCTGACCAATCCAGAGGTGATTTCCGTCGACCAGCACTCGACTTCCGCCCACCCCGTCATCAGCACCGATAAGGCTGTCGTGTGGGTGTCGAGCGCGACATCTGCCAGTCTGCAGTACCTGGCAATTTTCAATCTGAGCGACAGTACGTCGAAACTGCAATACTCGTGGAAGGATCTGGGTTTTGAAGGGTCGAACTACAAGCTTCGGGACCTGTGGGAGAGACGCGACCTGGGAACCGCCACTGGGGTTATGGCAACAGTGCCAGCACACGGTGTAGTGCTGTACGGGGTCTCATCTGTTCAAGCGAATGAGGGCAGGTCCCAGTGAACGATCTGGTTAGAAATTCAGAGGATTGCGACAGACCTACTTTAGGGAGGAAACCGTGAAACTTCGCTTGTTGATGACTGCACTATTCCTTGCCGGCACGATTACGATTGGGAGTTGGCCTGCCAACGCAGAGGCGAAATCGACTATGAAGAAGCAATCATTCGGAAAAACCAGCGACGGGCGTCCGGTGGACCTCTATACCCTGACCAATAAGAAGGGTATGGAAGTTGCGATCACCAACTTCGGCGGAATCGTTGTTTCCCTCAAGGTCCCGGATCGGAGCGGCAAGTTCGATGACGTGGTGCTGGGTTATGACAGCCTCGATGGGTACCTCACCAACAAAGCTTTTTTTGGCGCCTTGATTGGACGCTACGGGAATCGCATCGCCCACGGCAAGTTCGCGCTAAATGGGCAGACTTACAATCTGCCCAAGAACGATGGCGACAATACGCTGCACGGCGGACCGGAGGGATTCAACAAGCGCTTGTGGACCGCAAAAGATGTTTCCACCACCAAGGGACAAGCGCTGGAGCTGACTTACTTGAGCGCCGATGGGGAGGAAGGCTTCCCCGGCAACCTGAATGCCAAGGTTGTCTACACGCTTAACGATCAGAATGAACTGACCATCGCGTATTCCGCCACTACCGACAAAGACACCGTGGTGAATCTCACCAATCATTCCTATTTCAATCTGGCCGGCCAGGGAACTGGCGACATTCTGAGTCACGAATTGATGATCAAAGGCGACCACATTACAGCGGTCGACGAGACCTTAATTCCGACCGGGGAACTGCGGCCGGTCAAAGGGACGCCTTTCGATTTCACCCACGCCACCGCGATTGGGGCACGAATCAATCAGGATGATCCGCAACTGAAGGTTGGCAAAGGGTACGACCACAACTGGGCGTTGAACGACCATGGGGCCAAGTCTCCGGTGTTGGTGGCCGAAGCTTACGATCCCAAAAGTGGACGCGTTCTTCAAGTGCTGAGCACCGAACCAGGCGTTCAGTTCTATAGTGGGAATTTTCTCGATGGAACCATTCAGGGCAAGGGCGGCAAAGTTTACAACCATCGCTACGGATTCTGCCTGGAGACCCAGCACTTTCCGGATTCGCCCAATCATCCCAAGTTTCCCTCAACCACGCTGAAGCCGGGCCAGACCTATTCCACTACGACTGTCTTTAAATTCTCGACCCGTTAGAAGCAGACCTGCTGGTCACGAGGGTTTTGAAGGGCGAAGCCATCGTGGGTTGAGTCCGGCATAGTGAAAGCTGGAGTCCAATTCTCGCGAAACCCAATCGTGGAGGCGCGGCATGATTCGGCGAAGAGACTTCCTTCGCAATACCCTCGTAGGCGGCGGCGCCTGGTTGGCCAGCCGCTGCGTCCCGTTTGCGGCGGGGGTCGACTCTGCGGCTACGGGCGCCCGCATTGAAGTTCTGCCGGACGAACCACTGGGCACGATCTCTCCCAACATCTACGGACACTTCACGGAAAACCTCAGCGGGGTTGTTTACGACGGCATGTGGGTGGGAGAGAGTTCGAAGATTCCCAACATCAACGGCATCCGCAAGGAACTCGTCGAGGAAATGCGCAAGATCAAACCGTCGGTGGTGCGCTTTCCGGGCGGCTGCTTTGCCGATAGCTACGACTGGAAAGACGGCGTCGGTTCCGCCGACAAGCGTCCTCGCCGCACTAACTTCTGGGAGGACGAAGAATCCCCCAGCGCTCCTGCGAGCCACAAATATGATCCCAACCAGTTTGGCACCAACGAATTCGTTCGTTTCTGCAAGCTGATCGGGAGCGAGCCTTATCTGGCGGGCAACGTGCGCAGCTTGACGGCCCAGGATTTCTATCGCTGGATTGAATACTGCAACTCGCCGGCAGGCAGCACCACGCTCGCCGATATGCGCGCGGCAACCGGGTTTCCGGAGCCCTTCAATGTTCACTATTGGGGTGTCGGCAACGAGAGCTGGGGATGCGGCGGGAATTTTACGCCAGAGGAATACGCCGTCGAGTTTCGCCGTTGGACCACCTGGGTGCCGCACTACCACCAGGAGCTTTCCTTTATCGCCTCGGGTCCGAACGTGGATGACTGGAACTGGACGCGTGGCTTCCTGGAAGAGATCCTCAAGAAGGGAAGAGGGCAACTACGCTCGATCTACGGCCTGGCGCTCCATCACTATGCATGGAATCTGAGCCGGGGCGCCACTAACGATTGGGTGAAAGGCAAAGGCGATGCGCTTAAATTTGACGCGGTCGACTGGTATGAACTGCTTCGCGAAGGCGACCGGATGGAAGGCCTCATCACCGGCCATTGGCAGATCATGAGCGAACTGGATCCCGAGCATCACATCAAGCTCGTGGTTGACGAATGGGGTCCCTGGTATCGTCGAGGAGGCGAGGCAACCCCGACCAATCAACTGGAACAAATTCCCACACTGCGCGACGCAGTCTTCAGCGGCATGACGCTGGACATTTTCAATCGGCATCCCGAAAAGGTCGCGATGGCTAATTGCGCCCAGCTCATCAATTGCCTGAATAGCCTGTATCTGGCGCACGAGGACAAGTTCTGCGTGACCCCAGTCGGTCATGTTTTTGCGATGTATGCCGATCACCAGGGCGGCCAGGGCCTGCGCACTATTTTCTCTGCTCCTGAAATAACCTATGACCGCGACGGAAAGAGGGCTCGGTTCTGGAGCTTAAGAGGTTCTGCCTCACTGCATGACAAGCAATTGGTATTGACGGTCGTGAATCCTGAGGTCGGGGCTGCCCGCGAAACGGAGATCTTTGTGCGCGGGGCCAGCATTCAATCCGGTACGGTCACGACGCTTACCCACAGCGACATTCACGCGCACAATTCGTTTGATCAGAGAAACGTCGTGAGCCCAGAAACCAAGGCACTTGCAGGAAAAGGACGCTCAGTTACGTTTACATTCCCGGCTGCGTCGGTGAGCAAGCTTGTGCTTGCGCTCGGGTGAACTGCGCGTACTCGAAATGAAGATGAAAACGGGCTGGATCAGTTGCTCGGTGCAGCGCCTCCTTCAATCGCCACACGCGGCCATCCGTCCTTCCAGGAAATCGTCGAGATCTGCAGCCATGGTTCTCCAGTTTTTCCGCCATACGCGTGGTAGACGATAAGATCGCCGTCCTTTTGCTGGAGTACGGATTCTCCACCCGGCCCAATCCATCTTGCGTTCCCGACAAGCACTGGAGTGCCTCCACCCTCGAGCATGGGCGTTCGGGCTTTGTCCAGGTAAGGGCGACGTTGCCGCCCGGCCAGCGAATTCAGAAGCGGCCAGCCGAAAGACCTTCTCGTCGTGAGGATTCGCCTGCAGCAGGGGCGTCAGGGTCGCCACCGCTTCCTTTGGCTTATGAAGCAAGCGGCAATACGCCCGATGCGGTGCGTACCTTGCGCGAGGCCATCGTGACAGACCCGCGCAACGTTGAAATGCCGGGGATTGGAAGTCCGCAGCCTTCCATGCTTTTCCCGACATGCTCCGCTGGGATCCGTTGTCGGGAGACAACGGGCCAAATTTCTTCGGGCATGCCTGGAATACAGCCACCTATGTTATCGACCACCCTGACTTTGGCTGGTTGGCATTTGGGGGAAACCTCAGCACCACCAGCGACACAGTCCGGGTGACCCCTCTGGATTCATTCAGATCGCGCCTTTATCTGGCACCTCTCGGTCTATGGATCACCCTCGAAGCCGGCAGAATCGCCGGTGTTGAATTCAATCCAAGCACAGGTGTAGTGAAAATAGGCCTAGCCCCCGCAAGCCAGAACACGCCGGTAGCAGTGCTGCGTATTGAGCAGCCAGCGGCGCAGAGCAGGGCCGGTTGTTACCACCTCGTTGAGTCGTTCAAATCAGAGAGAGGCGCCTTCATCGTTCCGCTCAGCCGTGACACCACGATCGTCGAAGTCGATGCAGGTACCGCGAAGAAATAGAACCAGCGCCGCAATTAGACCACCTTGGCACCTATGGAGCTGGCCGCAATGGACCGCACGCCTAGTGCGCAAGCAAGGTGCTGCAATGCCAAGGTGTAGCATGTGAGCAATTGATAATAAACAACAAGGAAGCGCATGGGGTCCGGTGATCCTCTCGGTCTTCAAAACCGGCGGGCGGCACCTCTGGTGTCGCCGGTGCGTTCGACTCGCACACGCTTCCGCCACTTTCAACAACTTAGGCGTCGCCGCGTGCTGGTTGCGTGCCGTTAAGGGCCAAAGCGGCAATCCTGCTCCGCGAGTTGAAGAACCTGATCGAACGCGCCTCCATCCTTTCCAGCGGAGACGAGATTGGCGTGAATGTGTTTCCGCCATCGCGCAGCGTATCTGCTGGGTAATCTCACGGTCCGATCGATTGTCTTTCTGTTGATCGTGGGACCTTATCGCGGTCCTGAGGTGGTTTTCGGAATCGAAGTCGTCGATAGAGGCTTGCGGGACGTACGCCTGGTACGTAGGGAAACCGCCTCGGCGACGAGGTTTCTAAGAGGGGAGCACTTCAGATGGGCTGACTTAGTCCAGAGAATCTGAAAAGAAGCGCAATACGATATCGCTACCTAACGACCGCAATCTTCGACAGTGATGTTGTCAATCGGGCCAGACCCTTAGACCAGGTGACGTTAGGACAGAGCATTGGGGAAGTCGGAAGGGCAGAAGAACTAGTCTCGTTGAACAAACTGGGAAGCGGCTGCGTCTCCCCTTTTCTATCTCACTGCAGCTTACCTTTCCTGCGACCTGCGAATCGCCGGGCACTTCCTCACCTTGCAGGAGTCGCCGCCGGTAGCTGTTGCCACCGGCGACTGGAGCTTGGGCATCATGACTCCGTGCGTCGGTTAAGCAGCTTTGCGCGTTGTGGGCTTGTCACTATTGCCTGGTTCGGAATCTGTCCGATGCGAAAAGGCGAGATTTTGATCGGCGGACTGCGCCAGGAGTCTTCGTTTTCTCCACCGGTTGATCAGAGGGACTAGTGTTCCCATGATCAGTACCACCACGGCAATCGAAATCCAGAGCCATGGAGATCCTTTCTTGGGAGTTACGCCATGTGTGGCGGCGCCTGCATCCGGCGCGCCGGCAGTTTGCGAAGGCGCGGTGTCAGTAGCAGTGGGTTTGGCAGCGTCGGCGACGAGCGCTGTGGTCTCTGCAGGTGGCGCGGCGGCAGCGAGTGTTTCTGACGGTTTCGGATGATCGGCTGGCACTCGGGTTCGGTGAGCAGCGGCTGCCTTTGGTGTTACGACAGTCTCCGTACCTACAGTCGCGTTGGGCGCCATGGAGGCAGCGGCAGCGGACGCGCTCACAGTCTCGGCAGGTGCTGGGGCAGCTGCGGCGGGAACTGGCGTGGCCACGATTTGTTGGCCGGCAGGCTCAGCGGGTGCAGCCGCATTCGGCGCGATAGCGGGGACAGCGAGTGTGCTCGCGGCCTCCGCAGCAGGCGGGACGGTTGTAGCAGGTGCGGCGGCAGCCATAGCCACAGTGGGCATGACAGCGGCAGTTTCCGCAGCAGGCGTGGTGGCCGTCGCAGCAGCTACACCCGAAGCGGCAGCAGGTGCACTGGTGGTGTTCGCAGCAGGTCCCGCGCGTGTGCCGGACTCCAGCTTGGGAGCTTGGGGGCATCCAGGTGAAACATCACAACCTTAGTTGGTAGAAATCGGAGCGTCTGTTCCAAAGCGCTCACAATTCGAGGCGAGGCAACAGGAGAGCGGGAGCGCACGATGGGAGGATTCTTTATCGAGACCGCAACGGATGTCACATTTTAGCGATGGCCTGCACGAGTTCCACGCGGCTTGCGGGCGGTCGTTTTTTTTGCCGGAGCTTCGCTTCGATGGCATCGGCGGCCGTAAGCTTCCGATCTCGATGAGCCTCGGTGCGCGGGGCGCCTGAATGCAATTCACAAACTTCCCCAGTTGCCGCACCACAAGTGGGACAAGGTACGGATAATGTCTGGCTTGGAGTGAGTTCTCTGACTTTCACGGCCATATCTTGCAACGTTCCAATGCCGAAAAGCTGTTCAATATTGCTCAATCAAAGGACATTAGCTGCGCTGAAGGGCCGGGGTGAGGTAGCCACCGATTTTTCGTCAATTGTGTGCAAAAAGGAACATCTTAAACTGCCAGAGTTTGACAAGATTGCCATGATTGTAGGTGCACAAGATGAAGTCATTCATGGCACGACCCCCATCGGCCAAGCAGAAGCGTAAATTCGAACCGAAGACCTTCCTAGCCACGATCGGCGAGGGCAGGAGGGTACTTGCCCACACCAGAAAACAAACAATCTTTGCCCAGGGAGATTCGGCGGACGCAGTCTTCTACATCCAGGAAGGTAAGGTCAGCCTCACGGTCGTTTCCAAGATTGGCAAAGAAGCCACTCTGGGCATTTTGAATACGGGAGATTTCTTCGGAGAAGGCGCCCTGGCAGGACAAGCGTTGCGCATGGGGTCTGCAACCGCCTTGACGGACTGCGAGCTTCTGCGCATTGACAAGAAGGCAATGATGCTGGCGCTGCACCGGGAGCACACCTTCTCGGACCTGTTCGTCGCCTATCTGCTCGCGCGGAATGTTCGATACGAAGAGGATCTGGTTGATCAACTCTTCAACTCCAGCGAAAAGAGACTCGCTCGGCTCCTGCTGTTGCTCGCTCATTTCGGCAAGGAAGGTGCGCCGGAGATCGTAATTCCCAAGATCAGTCAGGAGACCCTGGCAGAGATGATCGGCACGACCCGATCGCGGGTGAGTTTCTTCATGAACCGGTTCAGAAAGCTAGGTTTCCTGGATTACGGCGAGCGCGGTCTGCAAGTGCATAGTTCTCTGCTGAATGTCGTTCTTCACGATTAGCCCCAGCGTCAAACTTGAATCCCAACAATTCACTGATAGAGGCTAGCTGATCAGGCTTCCGCTGGATCCAGCCCGAGCGATGACCTCATTTTCGTCGCCACCAGCACCTCCAACAGGGTCGCAGTATTGCGAACGCTTCCGGAGATGGTGATTAGCGCCTCGGAGACGGTTGGATGTTTGTCCGCCAGGAAGTCGAGCCGGGCACTTACTTTGTGGAGTTGCTGAGCTTCGTTCAAAATGGCGCTCGAAGGCATGGCAAGCCAGCTTTCTTGAGAGCCTAAGAAGAGAGAACTTCAGATAGGCTGACTTAGTTCAGAGAACCTGAAAGAGGAGAGGGTTGTACAACCTCAACTGCATCATAGCACGTGAGCGATTCTGCTGTAGTGCATCCTGGTCGCCTTGCGGGCTCGCTCCTACGGTTCCCTGGATTCGCATTGCCCGCCTAAGTGCAGGCGCATGCGGAGGCTGCACCCTGTGCGCAATCTCCGGTGAGAGGAAGTCGAACGATTGCAGGATGAGGAACCGTTGCCCGCACGGTCGTTCCATGGCCGTCCGATTCGATTTCAATCCGGCCGTTCAACTCGTCCAGGCGCTCGCGCATTCCGACCAGACCGACGCCGGCCTGCGCGCCTGCGCGAAGCCGGGCCAATTGTCCAGCCGGTATGCCACGCCCGAAATCTCGTATTTCCAGGACTGCATGTTCGGGCTTGTTCTGAAAATAAATGTTCACCTGGGAAGTTCCGGAGTGGCGATGCACGTTGGTCAAACTCTCCTGCAGCACGCGGAAAAGAGCAGTCTCGATTTCCATCGGCAGCCGCTCACGGTCTGCTGCAAGGTTCAGTTGCACGCGAATCCCGCTCCGCTTGGCGAAACCGTCCACGTACCAATTCGCCGCGCAGGCGAAACCCACTTCATCCAGCAAGGGCGGATGCAGCAGGTATGACATGGTGCGAATTTCCTCGATCGCCTGATCGGCTAATCCTGCAACGTCGGTGGAAAGAGCTTGGATGGACGGGTTCCCTTTGCACTTTTCCTGGAGGAGCGAAACACTTAATTTGAGCGCCGCCAATGTTTGCCCAGTACTGTCGTGCAGGTCACGAGCCAGCTTGCGTCGTTCCTCGTCCTGCACCTTGAGAAGCCGCTGGGAAAGTCTCTGCAGTTGGGCGGTGCGCTCCGAGATCACCGATTCAAGGTGGACCACAGAGTGTGTCAACTCTTTGGAATCGTTCGTAAGCCTCCACATACAAGTCCCTCCTGAAATTTCGGGGATCGAACAACTCTGCCTCGGTCGGAATTTCAATATTCTGCCATCCGGTCTTCCACTGAGTCTGATCAAAATTGCTCAGCGGAAGAATCAGAAGGGACTCGACGAATCGTTGTCCAGTTTTTTGAATGTTCCGCGGGGACTTGCGGCTGTCTTCTTTTCGCTAAGCGACTCCTTGTCTCCACTGGATGAGCCCGGCATTTCCCATGCCTTCTTCTCCCGGCACGCGCGCCTTGAAGCGAGGCGTGCGCGGCTCCTGATCGATAGGACGATCAATTCTGATCAGTTTTTCCGAAGTCCAGCGCTTGATACTGGGGGCTCATGAAATGCTTGACGACTGAAGCGGACGTCATGAACGACTTCGCTGGAGCGAACATTCTCGATGCAGGGAGTTTTCAATGAACCTAGATCTGTCGGATCCGAAGCTGATTGTGCTGGTAGCCGTGTTCCTTCTGATTATCGGGATCGCGGCAGTGCTGTACGTGCGAAAACGCAGGAATACGACTGCAGCCTTGCGAAAGCGATTCGGGCCTGAGTACGAACGTGCTGTTCTGGTGCACGGGTCCGAACGAAAAGCGGAGGCAACTTTGGTGGACCGCGAGAAGCGGGTTGAAAAGCTCAACCTTCGCGATCTTGACCCGATGGAGCGTGAACGTTACTTGGAAGAATGGAAATACGTTCAGTCTGGCTTTGTGGATTCTCCGAAAGGCGCGGTTGCGGAAGCCGATGACCTGGTGTCTGCGCTGATGAATACCCGTGGCTATCCTGTGTCCGACTTCGACCAGCGTGCCGCGGACATTTCTGTGGACCATCCCCGCGTAATGGAGAACTACCGATCCGCGCATGAAATTGCGCTGCGTGTAGGGAAAGACGAAGCAAACACAGAAGATCTGAGGACGGCAATGGTTCACTATCACTCTTTATTTGACGAACTGGTGCAGGCGCCGGAGCCGGCTATTGTCCAACGAAGAGACGTCGCGTGACTTCCTGTTTTGTGAGCTCTACTGATCAGCGCACACGGATCTGGTTCGCGCATACTTGGCACTGGTGAACGCTCCACCCGTCAGGATGCCCCCAGTGGTAAAGCAAGTCTCAAGCCCGAGGAAGAAAGCACACTTCAGTCCCCACGCCTTCCTATCCACCATTGGGAAAGGCCGGGAAATGCTTTCTTTTAAAAAAAAGAATGTGATTTTTGTCCAAGGTGACTCCACTGACGGACTGTTCTTTATCCAAAAAGGCAAAGTACGGCTCAGCGTGGTATCGGAAGCCGGAAAAGAAGCGACTATTGGCATTTTGGGCGAAGGCGATTTCTTTGGGGAAGGTGGTCTCGCCGGTCAACTGCTACGCATGTCGTCCGCGATCGCAACGACTGAGTGTGTCGTGCTGCACATCCAGAAGAAAGCGATGATGACGACGATGGGGGTGCAGCCAAAATTGTCGGCCGTTTTTCTGAAGTACTTGCTGCGGCGAAACATCCGGTATCAGGACGATCTAGTCGATCAGCTGTTCAACTCCAGCGAAAAGCGGCTTGCCCGGGTTCTCCTGCTGATGGCGCAATTCGGAAAAGAAGGAGTGTCCGAAATGTCGGTCCCCAGGCTGAGCCAGGAGACGCTCGCTGAGATGGTCGGGACCACCCGTTCGCGAGTCAGTTTCTTCATGAACCGATTCAGGAAGCTTGGCTTCATCAATTACGACGTAGGAGACAATCTGCACGTTCACAGCACGCTCCTGAACGTTGTTCTTCATGATGACGACGGAGCCAGCGTGAACAGTGAGACCAAGGCCTCACTTGAGCAGGGTAACAAAGGGCTCGAGCCACCTTCCGAACCCGGCGGGCCGCCCGACAGAGAGCGCGCCCGGAGGCCACTCCTTCCCAGCATTCAGCCAAGGAGAAAGTGAAGGCCTCGTCGTCTTGCGCGTGCGGCTCAGGTTAGTCCCCGGCCCGGGGCTCGATGGAATACAAACGGCCGTGAAGCCTCAGTGATCGCAAGCAAAAGAAGCAGCCAAAGTCTGGAGAATTGATCGGGCATGATGAGAAGGCACACGGAATAATGCGCAGAAACGCTAGCTCACAAAATCATGAGGAGCAGCCGTTGCCGTTACCGGTGCAGTAACCATCGCCCACGACATTTGCAGTCGGCTTCCCGGCCAGGGGCGCTAACCCACAGGATGATGAGACAGAAGTAGACCGCAGTCTCCGAATCAATGCATTGCCGGATCAATCCCGACAACGAGGCTGCCGTCCGCATCCAATAAAAAGCGGGCCAGCAAAGCATCACTGGCCCTTATCAAAATCACTTGCTGCAAGTTTTGCTGACCATGGTCACGCTGCTGACCAGCAGATCTCCATACTCCTGTTTGCCAGATGCATTCTCGACCTCTCCCGCTTTTTTGTCTGCGGCCTTCGTGTCGCGGGTGACTGTACCAGTAACGGTCACTATCTGGTTGATGTGCCCGTCCAGTTTGCTGGTGGCACTGCTGCTATTTGCTGGAGTTCTGGCTGGGGCTGTTCGCGATGCCAGAAGGGAAATGCTCTTGAGCGATGTCCTTACGCCGAGTCCTGCTTGCCCTGCTCTCGACACGCGCAGTCCCGGCTGAGGGCTTGTCTTTGTGCGCAACCCCTCGCTCACGCTGCAAATTGTTCCAGGTCCGTTCAGCTCTGACTCCGAGTGCGGCTGCAGTCTGGGTATCGATTTGCCCTGTGATAGGTAAACGCTCTGCCTTTTGATACGCGCGAATGCCAGCTCGGGTCCGTAGACCGAACGAGCCGTCGACCTTACCTCGATAGTGCTTTCTATCGCGCAGGGCTTGCTGCGTTTTCTTGACCTCGCTCTCAAGCGCGGCCGCCTGAGCTCCTGCAACGCCGGTAGCTGTCACAGCAAGAGATGGTGGACGTGGTCCTGAGACTCCAGCTCCCAGCAAGATTAGGATGATGCCTATCGATGCGACTTTGCCGGCTCGTAACATTCGTTCTTCCACGTTGAAAGTGGCTTTTTGTAGCATCTGAGGATGGATGACTCGCGTCGATCACTGAACGAACAGTTTCTTTCACTAGACGCCACGGCTGGGAGTCTTGCAGGGCAAACGACCGTCCACGACGCGGGTCCGGTACAAAGATCGCACCGCTTCAAGAGAGAAGATCGGGCCGCCTGGTTTGACGGGGCAAACCGCTCTCTTGAAGCATTCCTAGCTTCGCGCAAGTGGGAACGCAATACTGTGCAGAATGGCTCACATGGTGAGTCATGGGACACAATTTCGAACATTAGGGCTTGGCCATTTCTCCGTGGCCCCCGGTTGAATATCGTCGGTCACACGATTCGAAGCCCTCATTTTGTAGTGGAGGCCGCAAGCTAAAAGTAGATTTATCGTTGCGAGCCCTGTATTCCACCACTGTGTTGTTCTTGTCGATTGAGATTCGGCTGGCCTGACCGAGGTCGGAGACTTGTATGTTTTTCAACTGTAGGCCAACGCCTTCTCCGATGGCTTTTCCACCTGTCAGTCGGGCTATGTCCTGCAACATACTCTTACGCTGGTCTCCAATGCCGGGCACGCTGACGGCCGCCACTTGCAGCGGTCCGCGCAGGTTGCTTACAACGAGAGTAGCCAGGACTTCGCCCCCAACGTCCTCTGCGATGATGAGCAGCGGTTTGCCACTAGTTGCGATCTGGGCGAGAAGCGGAAGCAAGTCCTTCTTGGAGCTGATTCTGCCTCGGTGGATGAGAATGTAGACGTCCTCGAAAGCAACTTCCATGCGTTCGGGGTGAGTGACGAAGTACGGGGAGAGGTATCCGGAGCCGAACTGTATGGTTCCCACGTGTGACTGATCGCCATTGCCCTGCTGCGTCACGCCCTCATCGCCGGTCGTAATGGCCGCCGCGGCAGCGGCCAAAGTACTTTCATCTGCGGTAGCAAGTCTCGCATTCATTCCAAAGCCTCGTCAGTTGTTCCTCACGACATATTCGCCGGTGCCTGCGCGGCGCCGTTTCGCTTTTGACTGCGCCGCGCCAAGCCTTTGTGCGGACAATCTCGGACAGGCGCTTTGTTTTTCGCGCTCAGTAGGTTGGATTGCCGGATGGTCTGGTCTTCTTTCGCATGGGCCGGATCGCTAGCTCGTATCCTAGCTGGTATCTTTCAGTTGAGTTCCGCGTCGTTGAAAGTATGTCGGATATCAGGTTCGAAATTATGGTCACTTTTGAACACACTTGAACAGTATTCTTTCATTGGTGACAGGCTGATTGCGCCACATAGGAAGACCATCAACCGATTATTCAGGAGAATCTAGAACAAGCTTTCCAGGACTGCGCAGTGCAGTTGAGCAATTTTGCTCAGACGGCTTTTATTTGGGCTGATAAGTTTTCTTCTCAATGTGAGGAGGGCCTATGAGTGCATTTCGTATTCTGGTGGCTGATGATCATCCGGTATTCCGGTTCGGCGTATGCTCGCTGCTGGGATCTCATGAAGGGTGGGAGATCTGCGGACAGGTCGCGGACGGGCGAGATGCCGTCGAAAAGTGCCGGCAGTTAAAACCCGATCTTCTGATTTTGGACATTTGCATGCCGACCCTCAACGGCGTGGACGCAGCCCGGCAGATCATGAAGAATAATCCGGCCCAGAAAATCCTGGTCCTGACCGACGTTCGTGGGGAACAGGTGGTTCGAGATTGTTTGGACGCGGGAGTTCGCGGGTGGGTTTTCAAGGTTGACGGAACCGACGACCTAATGGCAGCAGTGGAAGCGCTGCAACGGAACAGGTCCAGCTTCAGCGCGCGAGTTTCGGACCTGATCATGGATTGTTACCTGAAACGACAGGGAGGGGGCCGAACTGCAGCTCAAGCGCCCAGATTATCGCCTCGGGAGCGCGAGGTCGTACAGCTAGTGGCCGAGGGCAAAACGTCCAAGGAAGTCGCCGTAATCCTCAATGTGGCAGTTAAGACGGTCGACACCCATCGAAGCAATCTCTTGGTCAAGCTGCGGCTTCATTCGATCGCTGAACTGGTTCTGTATGCGGTGAGGAACGAAATTGTTCACGTTCAACTTCCCGCCTCGGTGACATCCCCCACCTCCAGATTGGCGGCGCAGACGATCCCTCTCAGCGCCATTAACTGAGCTGTTCGAATGCTCAATGCGGGCGGAACAGCGGGTCGATCATATTTTGAACTTAGTGTGCGGAAAAGATTCAAATGCCGGATGAACGCCATGACCGGAGTTTTCTTTCCACTCGCTTGGCCATGAGCCGTCGCGTTGGCATCCAGCGAGGGGTATTTCGTAACTTCGAGAAACTCCGCAGCATTTTCAGACGATGGTGCACGTCGAACGAGCGGAGATATTGCCGGATGACTTGGGGCATGCTCATCTGTAAGGCGGCCGAGAAGTTCTGACGCGCCATTGCGGCGAGCCGTTCCGGGGAATGCAGCAAGCTGAGAAGGCGACTGGCGAGGCTTACGACATCGTTTGGAGTGAAGAGCTCCATCGAGACAAATTCGTATTCGGCCAGCTCTCGGAAGTCCTCGATATCGGAGGCAAGTATGGGTAATCCATACTGGCACGCAAGATGGGCAACCCCGCTCGCACCGGCAGATGAGGTGTAAGGCATTACTGCCAGGCTAGCTGTCCTAAAGAGCTCCGGAATCGACTCTTCCGGAACGTACCCAACGAATCGTATCCGCGGATTGTCCTTCACACGCTCCGCCACCGACTGCACATAACCAGGAGTCTTGGGGTGATCGCCACCGGCGATGATCAACTCCGCGGGCAGTATGCTGGCCGAGACTTGCTCAAAGGCTTCGATTAACAACTCGAGTCGCTTGTAAGTTCCCCATTTTCCGAACGCGAGCACTCGCTGCACAGGGTTTCCGCGTGCGGTGAGATCGGGCTCCTCTGGACAACTTGCGAAAATTCCGTGGTGACGAATATTCACGGTACCGCGGCCGTATTTCTCTCGCAGAGTTCGGTGGTAGGCGGGGAGCAGGACAGAGAGGGAATTCGCAGACAAGAGCATGTGGGTAGCCACGTGCCCGGCGGCGCGATATAGCATGGGCGACTTTACGCCCGCATCGGCCAAATCGACGGTCTCAAAGAGCTGGTGCAACGTGACGTGCGTATAGCAGGAACTGAATCGGGTGAGTGCCGGGATGGTCAGCCCGAAAAAAGCCGGTAGGGGCTTTCCGCCAAAGCTCGCGAGTCCGATGTTGTACCAGACAATATCCAGTTTCAGCCGCTGGATTGCGCGCAAGAGAGAGACTGGGTTGCTGAGATGATTGAATCCCCAGCAACGCACCACGGAAAATTCCGTCAACTCCGGCTGCGGCTCAGGCAGGTAGTCAGCCAGGATCGTAAGCTCGAGCCCCGGGTGGCGTCGGAGTTCCTCCGCAACGTGAAATCCATACTCGTTGAGGCCTTTGCGACTCGGTGGAAATGCTGTTACGAGTGCGAGCTTCATTGTGGGCTCGGCCTGAGGATCAGGTCCCTGGACAGTTTTCCGAGCAAATGTAGATATCGTAAGGCGACCACGGCGCCCGCTTTGCTTTTACCAGCGTTCCGGACACCGAAGTGATAGGGAATTTCTCGAGCCGAACCAAGACGAGCTCGCACCAGGATTTCGAGCAGGAGCTTGAAACCCTTGGTTTCAAAACTGAGGCCATTAATAGCCTCCCGCCGTACGATGAAAAAGCCCGACATCGGATCCTCAATCCGCAGCTCTCTTCGCTGCAGCGGCAAGGCGACCAACGTACTTACGCGGGAGATGGCGCCGCGCACCGGATTCCAGCCCTGCACGCCGTTCTTGCCAGCGTAGCGGCTGGCGATTGCAATGTCGCACCCCTGGCACATAGCTTCGAGAAGTGTTGGGAGCAATTCAGGAGGATGCTGAAGATCAGCGTCGATGACGCCGAGCAGGCTCGCGTTCGAATGATGCCACCCATGCACAATCGCGCCCGCAAGCCCCCGCTCGTTCGGCCTGGAAATCAGCCTGAGCCGACTGTCCGAGGCAGAGCGTGCTCGGACAATGGTGGCGGTTTCATCCGTGCTGCCGTCGTCGACAACTATCAGTTCGTAGGGGAGAGATAGAGGTTCGAGAGCAATTTGAATTCGTCGGAGAATAGTTTCGATGTTTCCGGCTTCATTCAATGTGGGCACAACTAAGGCAAACGTATCGCGCTGAAGATTTTGCATACTGACCCGAGAGTTCCTTTCTTCGGCGCATTGCTGGTGGAATGTTTGAACTTCAGTACTGAAGTCAGGCCACTACGAACTTTGCCAGCTTGGCGGTACTGATGGTGATGGAGCTTTGCCCCTTGTAGGCAATGAAGCCTAATTTTCGGAAGCGATTCAGGAAAAAACTGATTCGCGACCGCGTGGTGCCAACCATTTCGGCCAGCTCTTCCTGATGGATTTGTGGAACGACCTCCTCCGGTTCGCCCCCGGGGCCGAAGCTAGCAATTGAAAGAAGAGCTCGTGCCAGGCGTTTTTCGCTGGAGTTCATGAGTTGGTCCACGATAACTTCCTGGCTTCGGCCGATGCACGCGAGTAAGTAATCCAGGAAGAATGCGGTAAAGGTCTTTTCATGCTGGATCACCCGCAACATTTCTTTGCGCGCGATCCTGACTATGGTGCAATTTGTGAGCGCCATGGCTGACGTCGTCCGTCGGGGGCGAATCGTGGCGATGCATTCATTGCCTGCGAAGTTCCCTGGGCCCAGCAAACCGATTGTGGTCTCCTTACCCTTAGCGACCACAGTGAGCTTCACAGTACCTGACAAGATGTAGAAAACCGCATTGCCGGATTTGCCTTGCTCAAACAGAACTTGCTTGCCGGCTGCATACACAATCGTCCTTCCGATCCCAGGCCTTGAGAGGAAAGCATTAATGCGAAATCTCGGATGCTTGTGGGTGGAACGCGACGATTGTTTTGTCTGCGGTTTGCCGTTGTCCGTGACATGGCTATCGACGCCCGGCTCACCTGGGCGGTCGAAGGGTCCGCCAACATTCTCGACCGCAGGGACCAGGCCACTATCGTTCATGCGCTTTCCCGGTTCGCCGAGCTCGAGCCGCGGCTTGCCCTTGATTCGCACCATGAGGCCATTGGGCGACGCGGAATCGGGATAGGGTAAGTCCGGATCAACTTTCATAATTCGCTCTTCTGAAGGTGAAGCTGAGATGGCATAAGTCGAGGATCAGTTGTCCCGGTGTGAAAGAGTTTGTACTACTACGTGTTGTTCTTCGAGTTTCTGTGGGAACCGTGGGTTCGGCCCAAGACCTAGCCGAGAGGAGTCTGAGAACTCAGGCAGTCCTTCTGACAGGGACCGCAAAATCAGGCGACCAACGTGTTGGACTGTCGATGGGGCGATCACGATGAGTTGAGGAACAAAAGTGGACAGCCCGAGGAACGCTCCGCGGTAGCCCCGCATGAAGTCGAGAGGATATTCGGGTTTCCTTGTGAATGCTTCTTCCGGACAGGCGTCCAGTACAAAGGCGAAGTCCGGTTTGGGCGCCAAACTTACCAGCAGTCGAATGTAGGCCCGAGCCAGCCAACTCCGGGAATGAATCTGGGCCAGCTGATCGTATAAGTAGCGGTCAAAGATAACGAAGTCGCTATTTGCAGCGCGTAACTGCGAAAGTACAGAGCGGAGACGTAAAGTGTCGAGGAAGTAAAAGATGGCTCGTACGAGCGTCAAATACCAGGTTCGGACGTTCTTGTCGTTTCGAAGTGTGCCGTGTCTGAGTGGCTGGGGTTGGTTCCGCAACGCTGCGAGGCTTACACCCGCTCTGACCTTTGACATAAAGGCGACATCGTCCCAAAAGCTCACGCGCGACACGGAGTATCCTTGATCGACGAGGTGCGCCGAGATGCGGTCGATTTGCGTGGTTTTCCCCGCGCCATCGATCCCTGAAAAAGTGACAGTCTGTGTAGCATGACGAGTCATGGCGTTCCGAACCTCCACACCGCGCCGCAAGCCCGGTCGGCGCGTAGTTATTCTTTTCTATGGTGTACCAGGCGGTTTTGCGGAAGTCCCTTTTGACAAAGCAAAAACAGAGCCGACAGCGACGCAAGCCCCGGCAACGATGCCGACTTTGATCAGCAGGGAACGCCTGCCGCGCTGCTTCGCAGGTGCAATTGCGACACCGAGCGGCCGAGCGGCCGGGGAGCCTTTCGGATGCGGCAATGTCGCGCCGGCGGCCCCGGAGGGAACCGTGTCAGTGTTTTGGGTTTGCGCAGAATCGTGATCGCTCGGTTCTTGCGGAGCCGGCTGAGCTTGTGATGGAGCATCCGGTAGTTCACTCGGAGTCGCGTTTACAGTTGTCCGCAGCGGCTTCTGCGCATCATCAGGCACCTGCGAGGGTTCAGTCTGGACCGGTTCTCGCGTGCTTTGCGGAGCAGCCTCCGCGGACAGACTGACTGCTCCCGTCAATAGCCCGACCAGAATCGCATTGCGAAATCGACAAATTCTCGTGTTCATAGCGCCTCGTTGTGAGTCTCTACCCGTCCCGCCGAACTCCACCTAACTAAGCTGCGCGATCGTCCGTGTAATCCGGCTTCCGGAACTCAAGAGCATGGACTTGTCTGCCATTTGCGGCCTCCAGAACAGAAGGAAACATGTTGAGGACAGACGCCGCCTGGGTTATTTCCAGGATCACGCTGGTTTGAGGAGAGGCTCCCGCGACAGATACCTCACCGTCACCATGCTCCGCGTGGCCGACACATTCGAGCAGGAGATCAATAGACTCCGCACTTATTTGCTCAATCGCCGATAGGTCCAAGATGAGGCGTGGCCGGTGCGAGCTATCGACAAATCCCTTAATTTCACGAAGGAACGATCTTCGCGAAGCTTTGTCACGAGGCTCGGGCAAGAGCTTCACCGTCATGGGTTGTGTTTTCGTCATGGGCAGTGTTCCTACTCTTTAATGGCATCCTGACAGGACAACCCGGGCCCGTGAGCGGGTTTCGGTGATCGATGAGCGTGTCTGGCCCGTGTGCCTATCCGCGCCGAAAGTCCCGCGGCACCAAGGTCGACGGTCACACCGTGCGCGAGATGTTCCAGCCTCGTTCCGTCGACCACCGATTCACGAAAATAGAGGCCCGGAGCAACGTAGGTGTTGGGCTGAATGCTCGTATGATCGAGTGTGGTTCCGAGATCAATCTCACAATTGCGCTCGACTGACGAACAGCCTCTGAGAGTAACTCCCGCTTTAATCCTGGTTCCTGGGCCAATGTAACAGGGCGCCTCGATCGTGGCCGAAGCATCCACCTGAGCTGTGTCGTCGATCCAGACACGCGGCTGAGTTTGCGATCCTGTGAGGTGGATTCCGCAACGTCCCTCCAGTGCATCTTCCACCAGTTGTCGATACTTGCCGGTGGACGACAGGCGGACTGCGTACCCGAGAAAATCGTATCGGGAGGAGGGCAGGTCGCTATCCTGACTCGCGGGTTCTTGGTTCGCGAGCATGCAACCACGGTCGAGCAGGCTGATGCCCAGCGGGCCCTGTTGGTCGAATACCTGAGTCACCTTTCGCTGTCCTGCAGAGTGAAAACGAATCAAATCCGGCAGATCGATTTCCGCATACGAGCCGAGAGCGATGAGAAGGACTTGCTCAACGCCTTCTTTGGCCCACTCGACCATGGTGTGAATTCGGTTCGGTTCCCGGGGATTTCGGTCCACTACCGACACCAGCCCGACGCCCAGGCCCTGCACCCTCTCGATCCATCTCTGTAGAACGGTTTTGCCCAGAACCGGCCATGCGGGGGTCCACAAACCGGAACCGTGAATTGCGCTTCCTGCGTCGCCAGCCGCTGCAACTATCAGTGCTCCCATTTCCACGTCGATTTCACCTGTGTTACATGGCCCTCTCAGCCAGCCTCTGAGTTGAAGACGTGAGAAGCAAGATCTTTGGAATCGCCTGAGTACGCGGGCCGGTCACGTCACGTCGAATGGCCGGACTTTTAATCTGACCAGAACCAAGGGTGTTCACCATGGGAGCTTTTTTCTCGTACATTGCAGCCAGTCTTCTGCGCGAGTTTCGTGGAGGCAGGGTCGGCTGTTGCTTAAGAGTGAGATATTCACGCATTCGTTCCTTGGCTTTGTGCAGCTGCGACTTGGAGTTTCCGATCGAACAGTGGAGAAGTCCTGCAATCTCTCGATGTCCGTAGCCTTTGATCTCGTGCAACTCAAAAATGGTCCGGTAGCCATGAGGAAGCGCCTCCAAGGCGCGCGAGAGGGCAATGCGATCGAGGGAACAGCGGAGCCGATCATCATGCCGACCATGTTCCTGTTTTGTGATGGGAACGCCATCCTGGTCATGGGGGTTGTCCAATGAGGCTTGACGCGGCGCCTGTCTTCGAAAATGCATAAGGGCTGTGGTCACGGCGATGCGATGCAGCCAAGTGGAGAGAGCAGATTCTCCGCGGAACGTGGAAAGCTTGCGGAGCACTTGAATGAAAACGTCCTGGGTAAGATCGTCCGCCTCTGCTGTGTTCTTTGTCATGCGAAGGAGTACTGCATAGACCCGGTGTTTGTGTAAGTGGAACAGCGAGCCGAATGCGTCTCCGTCACCATTCAAGGCTCTGCGGACGATACTGAGATCGGAACTGTAGTCTTCGATGGCAGCGGCACCCATGCTCACGTCTGTTTTCTCCCGGCTGACTATTAGCCAGAAACAGCGTAAGCGGGTTCACCCAGAGCTGTGTATTCGGTTCAACCCGCGTTCGCTTAGGTGCTTTCCCGTAGGGCGCAGTGGGACTTTTCAGGTGAGGCCATCACAGAACAGGTCCAGGTGAATCGCAGGATCACCGGCAAAACGCCGTGGCGACGATGACCATTTCGACAACGTCGACTTTTATTGAAGGTTTCGCTCGGAGGAAGGCTCAGGTTTTTCGTCACGCTCATGGTTTGGCAACCTCTATTGCAGCGCCACCGCGACCCTCTGCGGGAGGGTGCTGGGGGGAGGATGGAGGCCTGGCATTGGACCGTGCCGGATGTGAGTGAGGGACGGAGACGAATGAGAGGTTCTACAACCTCTGAGTAATTTGGGGTCCGGTATTCCCTTGAGGTTCGCTGGGAAGACACCTTAGAATCACCACGGTTTGTCCCCACAATCTCTTTGTCGCAGTCCTGGCAGGAGAGGCCCCTCCCCAATGAAGATATTGCCGCTGATCGCGGCGCTGGCGATCGCAACGCCAGCGGTAGCAGCAGTGTCTGTCGTGGCCCCGCTCAACAATAGTAATGTTGCCACCAGCGTTCAGTTCGTGGCCACCGCCACCACGACCTGCGCGAAGGGGATCTCCGCAATGGGCATCTACACGGCTCCCTACGTACTCGCCTACACGGTCGGCGGCGGTAAGCTCAACACGCTGCTGTCACTCAGCCCGGGTACGTACAATACAGTAGTCCAGGAGTGGGACAATTGCGGCGGATCGACGAAAACTCCGGTCGCGATTACTGTTGTTGGATCCCAATCCGGCGGCTCTGTCCGGGTGACAGCGCCGACGAATAATAGTGCAGTGAGCTCCACCGTCCAGTTTGTTGCCTCTGCCACAACCAACTGTACAGCCGGGGTGGCAGCAATGGGTATCTACACGGCGCCCGGTGTGCTGGCGTACAAGGTCAGTGGAGCGAAGTTGAATACTCTGTTGACCCTCAAGCCGGGAACCTACCATGCCGTCGTGCAAGAATGGGACAACTGTGGGGGCGCCGCGACCACTCCTATCGTGCTAACCGCGGGGTCCGTCGGCCATTCCGGCACCTTCGCGAACCTGCAGCAGCAGTCGGGGTGGACAGGTTATGCACTGCTTCCACCGCTCTATAACATCTGCCCGTCGTGTGTGCCCGCCGGACCCCAGACCTCCTGGGCAATGACACGTGGCGTTTCGTCGCCGGCCATGAGTGGGAATTCGACCCGCATGGATGTGGGAGGTCAAACTGTTTATTCGGACGTGCTCTGGAACAACCACCTGATTGGAGATTTTTCATCGCAAGGTCTGCCCGATACTGATCGTTCCATTATTCCCAACGTCCACAATTTCACTTATGAAGTTTATTTCTACGCGACCGACATAAGCGCTTCCCAGGCGCTGGAGTTCGATATCAATCAATTCGTCAATGGTCAATCGTTCATCTGGGGACACGAATGCCGGATTGCCGGAGGAAATGAATGGGACATCTGGGATAATCCAGGACAGAAGTGGCATCCGACGGGGATACCGTGCAATCCCGTGAACAACTCGTGGAACCACCTTGTCATTCAGGCACAGAGAACGTCTGACAACCATCTTCTGTTTCAATCGATCTCGTTGAACGGTCAGACTGCAACCTTGAACTATTACGAGACTCCAACTCCTACAACTTGGTATGGCATCACGATCAACTACCAGCAGGACGGCAACTACAAGCAGCAACCCTATTCGATCTGGTTGGACAAGGTGACGTTCACCTACTGGTAAATCCTCGCCTTACAACGACTCGTCCCACGGTCGCTCATCTCGAGTTCTACGTCTCCAGGGCACGGGCGGATGCGATGGCCGCTCACCGCGCTGCCGCTCGGCCGGCATACAGATCCCTAATCGCCACTCCTTGCGCAAAAACCATGGGACACCACGGGTATTCCCTTAAAGATACTCTTCAGACCTAGGAGCTTGTTGAAAAAGCCACTGCCGGTAGCGAGAAGAACTGTGGTAAGAAGCAGGGATGCGAGGAGACGATCAGCATTTGCAAACCGGGATGTTCAGCTATGTGGCGTTGGAAGCACGGATTCCAGCGGATCATCCGCTGCGTGGGGTGAGGAAGCTGGTGGATACGGTCTTGGCCAGAATGACGAAGGACTTCGAGGAGCTGTACCGGAGATGCGGAAGCGGGCCATCGATACCGGCGGCTGAACGAAGTGCTGGATCAGGCAGGCTTCGATGAATTCTGCGAGGCACGCTGCCACAAGTTCTATCACGAAAAGCTGGGCCGTCCGTCGCTGGCCCCAGGGATATATTTCCGAGTGATGCTGATCGGGTTTTTTGAGGGGATCGAGAGCGAACGGGGCATCGCATGGCGGGTGGCAGATTCGTTGTGTTTGCGGGAGTTTTTGCAGATCGGACTGGATGAACGGACGCCGGATCATGTGACCATCTCGCGCACACGCCGACTGATGGACGAGACTGCACATCAGGAAGTGTTTGGCTTGGTGCTACGACAAGTAGCGCGAGCGGGATTGCTGAGAGGCAAGACGGTCGGCATCGACGCCACCACGCTGGAAGCGAATGCCGCGATGAAATCGATTGTACGGCGTGACACCGAGGAGAGCTACATCGATTATCTGAAGCGTTTAGCGGAAGCCGCCGGGCTGGAAGCCACCGATGAGGCGGCACTGCGGCGCATGGACCGGCGACGCAAGAAGAAGGGTTCGAATGAGGAGTGGGTAAATCCGCATGATCCACAAGCGGAAATCACCCGCATGAAGGATGGCCGCACCGGGCTGGCGTACAAGGCAGAGCATGCGGTGGACATGGACACCGGAGCGATTGTGGCGGTGACCACACACGGCGGCGCGGAGGGCGATACCACCTCGGTGGGAGAGACCCTGCCGGCGGCAGGAGAAGCGGTTGCCGAACACATCGCAGAACCAACCACGAATGGCAAGTTCGAGGTGAACGCAAAGGGCGTCGAAGAGTTGGTGGCGGATAAGGGCTACCACTCCGGGGACGTGTTGGTGGATCTGCAGGGACTTGCGGTGCGGACCTACATTGCAGAACCGGATCGCGGACGGCGTAAGTGGGCGGGCAAGCGAGTAGAGCAAGCGGCAGTCTACGGAAATCGGCGGCGAATCAGCAGCCATCGAGGCAAGGAATTGTTGAGGCGGCGGGGTGAGCTGGTTGAGCGAACTTTCGCGCATGCCTACGAGACTGGAGCACTACGGCGATTGCACGTACGCGGAAAAGAGAACGTGCAGAAGCGGCTTCTACTGCAAGCGGCCGCGTGCAACTTGGCGCTGCTGCTTCGAAAGATGGTTGGAGTGGGAACGCCGCGAGCAATGCAGGACGCAGTGGCACATCTACTACTTGTTTTTTTGCAGCGCATCTCGGCCATGGACGTCGTGAACAAACTGGCGCGCTCACTCCCGGCTGTCATCTCCCACCGAATGCCGCATCACCAGTGCAACTCAACAGAAAGCCCCTGGCGCAAAAAGGGCACTTTAGACACGGGCTGCTAGGTACTTCTCCTTGCTGTGATAAGTAACCTTGTCTATTGACATCCGCTCCTCTACTCTGCGCTTCGGCACGACCTAATCTGTCCTAATAAGGATCATTTCATGAGGAATTCCCTTGTCCTTCTTACCCTCCTCGTGTGCCTTGTCGGCTGCGGGGTGAATCCGAGTAATTCTGCCGAGCCCAACCTATCGCGAACCTCAACTTCTACTGCGACAATGACCTATGACATGCTCGCATGGATGACCCTGCGGTCGGATATCAGGGCAGCGCATCACATGGCGGGAACGGCCAATCCCTTGTATACAACCGTCGTGTCGGATCGTTTCTATTGGACGAAAACCGGTGGCGGCTACCCGTGGGACATTCAGCTTTACGACAAAAGCTTCGTGTACCTGTGGGTTACAGAACTCGATTGGCAAAATCCACGCACCTTCAAAGCATTCAATAGCCCGAAGCTGGGAAAATTCAATCTACCGTTTGCTCCGCGATTCGCCAAAGGCGGATATCCAGGGTCGACCATCAAAATCAGCGACTCGACTTACGAGATCCACTCTGATTGCAATTCGTTTGTCACAAAGAATCTGGGTCGCGTCATCAATGAGGTCTGGGGACCGTACAAGGAATCGCTGGGCGGACAGCTTCCGGCGAACCTGGAAACGCTGGTCGTGAGCTACCGCTACAGCTGCGACGCAAACTTCACCAGCTGCGGCGATAAGGAGGAGTTTCACCTCGCGAAGCCCTATGGCCTCGTGAAGTGGCAGCATCAGAGCATGGGAGCAAACGGAACATACAATCCACCCGACAACACCACGTACTTCAACCAGGTAGTTTCCGGGCAGACCGCACCGGTAACCGCCTGCTTCTGACGGAGGATCGCTAGCGGGGATCGTGTCTGGCATCTCACATATGCGGCAGCGGCAGCCGTTCGGGCAATACCCACAAAACAGACACCGAGGACCGGCATTGGCACTTCGCCGAACTCACTACTGCTCCCCAGTTGACCTGGCCGTGGCCCTCCAGGCAACCTCAGGGTGGGCGCTCATCATCCATGCGACGTCCATAAGGCTCGAGCTTTGTGGCGGAGCCTGAAATGAGAATTCATTCTGCCCAAGCCGCTCACGCGTGTATGAAACCCTCAAAACCCAGCAAAGTCCTTCACCGGTCGAGGCTCATTCGGCAGGTCGCATGGACAGGTGTCTTGGGGGTTGTCCGCCTGGCGGTAGCTGGAGCCCTAGTGGTAGGTGCTGTGGCACAGTACAGTCGCCCAGTCTCACCGTCCGCGTCCCCGGTGTCCACTCAACAGCCCGCTTCCCCTGGTGCGACCAGCGCAACTATGACTTCCCAGGACGCCGCCTCGTCTCCTCAGCCGCACCCGGAAGAGGGGCAATTTGTCTTCAGAAAGAAAGTTGAGGAGGTTGTCCTGCACGCAGTTGTGGTCGATCCGCAGAACCATTTGATGCCGAGTTTGAATCGCGATGCGTTCAGCGTTTATGAGAACGGGAAGCTGCAGAGGATGACGTCATTTCGTCACGAGAATGTGCCGCTTGCTTTAGGCATTCTGATTGACAATTCAGGTTCGATGCGACCCAAGCGGCAGAAGGTGAACGACGCAGCGCTCAATCTCGTTCGCTCGAGCAACGTGAATGACGAAGTGTTTGTCGTGAACTTTGGGGAAAACTATTACCTGGACCAGGATTTCACGGACGATATCGCGAAGCTGCAAACCGCGCTGGATAAGGTCGAGACCTCGGGGAGTACTGCCCTGTACGACGCGATCGTGGCCTCCGCCGGGCATATAAGGCAGGACGCGAGAATTCAGAAGCGAGTTCTTCTGGTGGTAACCGATGGCAAAGACAATGCGAGCCAGGAATCTCTCGAGGAAACCGTCCAGCAACTACAACGGGAAGACGGGCCTGTGGTTTATGTAATTGCCTTTCTTGACGAAACCAAGGGTGCGAGTTCTACGATGCGCGCGCTGCAAGCGATCAGCCTGAACACTGGAGGAACCGCGTACTTTCCCAAGGATCTCGGCCAGGTCGATGCCATCACAAGAACCATTGCATCGGACATTCGCGATCAGTACGTTATCGGGTACAAGTCCTCGAACCCAATGTTGGGCCACGCCTACCACTCAATCGAGGTCCAGGCCAACGATACCAACCGCCACAAACTTCGGGTGCGAACGAGAACCGGCTACTACACCGAATCGCCTGCCCCACCCCAGTAGGTAGGAACCCGGCCCTTCGACGATGAAGCGAGGGCCGTGACTAGTTGTTTTGAAGTCGCGCTCGCGTCTTCAATCGCTTATGGCGTCGGATTGCGAGCCTCACAACGGCCGGCAAGGCCGCCGCTCCCCAGATCGAAAACAGAAGCAGATACCCGTTGGCGAGGGAGATACCCATGTTCTCCAGGGACCAGCGAACTACGAATGCTCCCGTGATTCCGAGCAGAAGGTCGGCGCCCGTCCCGAATCCGTTGTTTCCTGTGATCTTGCCAGTAGCCCAACCAGCCACTGCTGCAGCGAGTAGCCAAGTGGAATAGAACATGCCCGACCTCGATGAAACCAGTTGTACTGGCGATCTTCTGTTTGCGGATTTGGGGATCTACAGAAGACCAGTTTCGAAGTGGAACCATACCGGAAGCGCAAGGAACCAGGCTGTTCAATATTGATCATTCGCCCCGATGGCAAGCCAGTCACCTCGGGGGTATTCACAAGAAACTATAAACCTCTCATCGTGTGATCTTTTCCCGATGACGAAATAGGTTTGGCAAACCTACGAGAATTGAAACCGGAAGCCGAAGTTCACGCACTTCGGGATGATTGAGACTGATCGCATAAACGGTGGTGAAGTCACCGTCAACAAAGGGATCCGAAATCAGTTGAAAACGCTCACCATACATTCTTATGTGCTTGGACGCGATGAAGCCGAGCTCCGTTACCCTTGCGCACTTCTCGGCAGCTGATCGGCCATTGGCATGAGTTTTGAGGGCGTCCATGGTTGCAGGGGGTGCGTGTTGTGTTGGACTGCTAAATTTGGGAAGAATCAAGCGACCTCCTGAGTACAGTGAGAAAAGAGAGCCAGCTTCAGGTACGCTAACGTGCTGGAAGGACTTGATATTGGGGAGACCCGGTTCCCGCTAGAGCGATGATCTCGCCCAGCGGTGTCTTTCACAATCGGGAACTGAAAGCTCCGCGCCGAAAAGGGAGGCGACATGTCAGTCGCCCCCACTTTGCACTAGCCACGCCTGACGACCAGGAGCCAGTCTCTCATGCTGCGGTCTTGGCGTGAACCTTGGCATCGAGAGTCTTCTCGCTGCCGACATTCACCTTAATCTGCTTGGGCTTGGCATCGGCCTTCTTTGCGAGGGTGATCTTTAGCACGCCCTTGTCATAGTTCGCGGTCACTTGCCCTGGATCCACGGAGCTGGGCAGCGTGAAGGAGCGGGTGAAGCTTCCGTATTGCCGCTCAATGCGGCGGAAGTTTTCTTCTTTTTCTTCCTTTTCAATCTTGCGCTCGCCGTGAACCGTGAGCGTATTGTTCTCCAGACGGACATCAATGTCTTTTTCGTCGATGCCCGGGACTTCCATCTTTAGCGCAATGGCGTGTTCATCTTCGTAGATGTCCACCGGCGGTGCAAAACTGGTGGTTGTCAAGGCCTCTTCGGCAGCTTCCGGGCTGTACGACTCCCGAAAAAGACGATTCATACGGTTCATTCGGTCTTGCATGGCGGAAAATTCGCGTAAGGGTTCCCAACGGGTCAATAGTGTCATTACGGAGGTTCCTCCTTCAGAGGAAAGCTAAGAGGACTAACTTCAGATGGACTGACTTAGTTCAGGAAATCTGAAAGGGTAAGAAAGACGTGGCTTACTCAATTTCAATGTTAGGCGCCAGCAGAGCCGTTGTCAAGCTGCGACGGACAGCAAGTGGTTTGGGAGTCGCGGAAGGACGTGCGTGGATATGCTGGTGGACGTGCCCGGTGTCCGGGAGTATGGTTAAGAGTGAGTGAGTACTTCTCTCCTCTTTCAGATCCTCTGAACTAAGTCAGCTTATCTGAAGTACGTTCCCCCTTAGTCCGTATCACTTAAGGATGTCCAAATATGGTCGATCTCAAGGCTGGTAAACAGCCGAAGCCCAATACTGTCGCCGAACCGAAGAGATTCCCCGAAGAGGTGGCGGCTACGCTAGATATTGCCCACTTGGAAGAAAAGGATACGGGCGCGGGCATATGACCTGTATGAGGGCCGTGGTCGTGAGCCCGGCCAAGACGAACAGGATTGGCTCCGCGCCGAGCAGGAGATACTCAATCATCAGCGATAAGGAAAGCACATCACGTCATGTTGGGATGCGAAAGCGTGGGAGGAATGGCAACGAATTGCCGAACCTGCAAGGATCTTGAAGAAGCTTGCGAATCCAGGCAGAGCGAATACGTTGAGGCTCGATCGGGTGCGTATTACCGAGTCAGTACGGAACTGGCTGCCTATAAAAATGTCGAAATGGAGCGCGCCAAAAGCGAATTGGAAGAGCATCGGCTGGTGTGCGTCTACAAACCTGAAAGTGAGAGGGCCAGGAGTAAACATCCTTAAAGAAAGGCGAGCAGAGTTGAGTGGCAAAGAAGCGAGGCAATCCGAACTGGGGTAAGCCGGAATTGAATACGGTTCCCTACACGGGCGCCACCTCGTTCGAAGAGGTCGCCAAGCGACTGTGCCTGTCCCCTCAGCAGTACGGGAATTCAGTTCAGCTCAAGGATTGGGCCAGAAAGAACAAGGATCACAAATACGTGCCATCCAACTTGCTCGAATTGTGGGGTCTTGAGGTCAAAGGAGAGTCGTAAGTGCCCGGCGCCTGCCAACCCCGGCCGGGGGCGCACAGCCACGGTTTGCGCCACTTGTGAAATGTAGATGCAAGAGGATGCGGCGCAGCGGGTGCGATTGGGGCTGTAAGTGTTAGAACTTACTCACCGAGGCTGCGCCACATGCAGGGAAGAGCCGACCCAATGGAGTCGCGTGCTCGTTCCCCGTCTCGTTGCCATAGAAGATATGATCGCCGCGCTTTTGAGTCTGCTCAATATTGCTCAATGTGTGGAACATCAGTAAGCGGGCACTTCCGTCAGCCTTTTGCGATAAGACTCGGTATCTCTGAGCAATATCGAACAGTCAGCCTTGAGTTGAGACCGGTAGGCTAGCGGCATGACCATCGTAAGGCACTACCCAGAAACGTCACCAGAACCAACCGAGAGTTCCTGCCCGGGATACGCACTTGGCGTCTGGCCTCCGATCACATCTTCTTTCTGCAAAGAGGGTGCAACATACGAAACGAGACACAGTGATTGCAGTTTGCCAGGTTGTATCTGTCCGTGCCATTCCAGACCAAGATGAACGGACGAGGAACGCCGGAAGCAAGAGCGCTGGCCGGTGTCTGTTTCCCAGGCGAGGCAGTGGTGCACGGCGCTCTCAGCCGGACAAATGGCTGTCAGCGTTTTTCAACTCAGCATTCTCGTCCCGGTGACCTAATTGACCATTCATGCTCGTATTGCCGCCCTGATTCTTCAGGTCTTGCTCCACAGCGCCCTTGCCTTGGTCTTGATCCGTTCCGCGCTCGATTACTTTGCTGACGATTTGAGTGAATTTTTCATGTGTCATTTTTGGTTCCCCTTTGCCTACAAGGATGCGTGGCCGGCAACAAGAAGAAAGGCCGCAGGTTCGCGGCCTAGGCTTCATCCATATGCATGCGAAACTAGATTACGCCGTATTCCTATTGCCGTATGGTCAGAAGCGATCACTTTTTGCTCCGAACGCGCAAGCGTCTCGATACCCAAACCGATCGCCATTCTTAGTAACCGCGGCTTCGGGTGGCGTGTCACAGGAATCGCCATTCCATGATCACCACTTCAATGCATGTCCAACGCACGGCCACGATCCTGCGCCCTGACCAGTCCCGCGTTCTTCTGCGCCCGTTCATCCCAGAGACGCCGGAGCGAGCCAGCAGGATTATCGCCAGGATCATGTCGCTCCCGGAAAACCAGGTCGGGCCACTTCTGGACGCAGTATCCGCTGAATTTTCGCAACGACACCAGCAAATCCACAGATCCTTTCTGGAACGGTTCGAACAGGTCCGCGACCTTTTGTTGACGGATGAGGAAATTTCCGAACAGAGAAAGTTGTTGATCGGTGCCTATTTCGTTTGCGAATTCTCCTTGGAATCTGCGGCCCTGTTCAATCCATCCATCGTCTCGCACCCTGACCAATCCAACCTTCCTCCCGGCGCTTTACGTTTTATCCTCAGCTTGCGGGCCACGGGGGAGGGCCACATTTCCTCCATCACTTTTCGGACAGGTGTCATCCACGCTGATAACCGTATCGAGGTCGAGACTCCAACCGGCTTCCTTACCGAGCCGCGTCAGATCCCCAATCCCCACTACGAGAAAGCGCTATTCGAGCGAAAACTCTTTGAGTTGGGTCTGACTAGCGGATTCACGCGCCGGATCATGGACAAGTATGGGGAACGGTTTTCACTTGAAGAACTGCGCGCAAATCTCGAAGTCGAAATGACACAGTCGCGTTCGTCGGATCAGGAGGCGATCCGCGGAATTTTGATGCTAGCCCGGTCCAATTACGAGGTTCAATTTCAACCAGAACAGCCATTGTCGGAACGCATTCTTTTTCCCGCCACGCCGTCGCAACGCAACGGCATCGAAGACGCCCGGTTCGTCCGTTTTCAGAACGATGACGGCAGCTACGTTTATTACGCCACCTTCACCGCATTCGATGGCAAGGTGATCTTTCCAGAGTTGGTGGAGACCTCTGACTTCCTCCTCTTCCGGTTCATTACCCTGAACGGTCCGGCAGCCAAGAACAAAGGCATGGCGCTCTTCCCCCGGAAGATCAACGGTCTCTATGCCATGCTCTCTCGTCAAGACAACGAGAACATCTACCTCATGCTTTCAGACAATGTCCATTTCTGGTACGAGAGCAAGGCTCTCCTCAAACCCATGTTTCCATGGGAATTGATACAACTTGGGAACTGCGGGTCTCCCATTGATACCGAAGCCGGCTGGCTCGTCCTCAGCCACGGCGTTGGCCCTCTGCGAACCTACTGCATCGGCGCTTTCCTCCTCGATCACGACAACCCTGGCAAAGTGATCGGCCGGCTCCGGGAACCGTTGCTCAAACCGGATCAAAAGGAGCGTAAAGGCTATGTACCGAACGTCGTCTATACCTGTGGAGCTCTCGTCCACAATGGCGAACTCATCATCCCCTATGGCATGGCCGATCACGCCACCGGTTTCGCTACGGTTCCACTTGATGAAGTGCTGGCGGCCATGCAGTAGGGGGTGTCGTCGAACAGCATGAGAGAGCCCAACAAACGTGTCGCTGTGCTGTCTCCTATCGCCTGGCGAACTCCTCCCCGGCAATACGGCGCATGGGAAACAGTGGCCAGCAATATCACCGAAGGGCTCGTTGCTCGTGGCTGGGATGTGACACTGTTCGCGAGCAAGGATTCCGTGACCCGCGCTCACCTGCACGCAGTGGTGGACAAGGGATATGAAGAGGATGCCACCGTCGACCCCAAAGTGGCCGAATACCTTCACATCTCCGAAGCGTTCGAGCAAGCTGGCGAATTTGATCTCATCCACAGCCACTGCGACTTCATGGCTTTGACCTACAGCCAGTTGATTAGAACACCAGTCCTAACGACCATCCACGGGTTCTCCTCCCCCCAAATCCTGCCCATCTATCACAAGTATCGCGACGGGTACTTCGTTTCCGTTAGCGACTCTGATCGAGCCACAGGCCTGAATTACCTGGCGACCGTCTACAACGGCATCGATCTCTCGTTGTATCCCCTTCAGGACTCTATTGGCGAAGACTTGATCTTCCTGGGCCGGATCCACCCGGACAAAGGTGTTCATCTGGCGATCGAAGTTGCCCGGCTGAGCGGAATGCGGTTGATCATTGCCGGGATCATTCAGGATGAGGCGTATTTTCGGGAGCAGATCAAGCCCCATCTCAACGGTCAAAATATCCTCTACATCGGGCCGGTGGACGTGAAGGGGAAGAACGAACTATTTGCTCGAGCCCGAGCTCTTCTGCACCTGAACACCATCCCAGAACGATTCGGGCTTGTCCTGGTGGAAGCGAATGCCGCTGGTGTCCCTGTCATCGCAATGGACCTTGGCTCCTGCCGTGAAGTGATCAAGGACGGCGAGAGCGGATTTCTGGTTGACAATGTCGCAGAAGCGGTTCGAGTCCTTGGCCGAATTTCTGAAATCGACCGTCGGGCCTGCCGGAGGCGTGTCCAGCAACACTTTTCGATCGACACCATGGTGGACGCATACGAGCGGGTTTACTCAACGATTTTTGAACTGGAGGCGAGGAGACCATCATGAAGCCGGACATTGTCAGGCGCTACCGCCACAACCCCATCCTCACCAAGGCCGAGATTCCCTATCCAGTGGAAACCGTTCACAACGCGGCGGTCGTGAAGCACGGGAACGAATACATCATGCTATTCCGCTCCCATCTTCGCACTGGACGATCCATCATTGGTTTGGCACGCAGTCCTGACGGATTTCGCTTCACCGCCGATCCGCAGCCTTTTTTGACTCCTGACCGGGACGGCCCTTTCGCCGATTATGAAGAGTTCGGCGTGGAGGATCCACGCGTGACCCAGCTCGATGGCGAATACATCATCACCTATAGCGCATATTCGCGAAATGGAGTACGGATTGCTCTGGCCAAGACGAAGGACTTTGCCCGAGTCGAAAGAGTCTCGCTAATCACCGAAGCGGATTATCGGAATGTGGTCATTTTCCCCGAGAAGTTTAATGGGCTCTTTGCCCGACTGGATCGCCCTCATTCGGAAATTGCCCCCTGGTCAATCTGGATTTCCTATTCTCCGGATCTATGCTATTGGGGAGAATCCCAGTTGATTATGAGGCCTGTGCCCTATCACTGGGATGAAATGAAAATCGGCCCGGGTGCGCCACCCATCAAAACAGACCAGGGGTGGTTGTCCATCTATCACGGAGTCTTCCGAACGATGGATGGCTCGATTTATCGTTTAGGCGTTGCTCTTCACGACCTCCGAGACCCAGCGAAGATCATCGGAGTGGGTGACTCGTGGATCTTGCAGCCGGAAGATCCCTGGGAAGTCACTGGCTATGTTCACAATGTGGTTTTCACCTGTGGCGCCGTTCCGGAGCCCAATGGAACCATAAAGCTCTATTGGGGAGGCGCAGACACGGTCATGTGCATGGGCGAATCAAATATCTCCGACCTCGTCGGGCTATGCCTACATCAGGGAAGACCAGCCAAATAACATTCTTGCATTTGTACGAAATACTGGCGGCCTCTCGAGAGACTTGTCGCAAGGGCCGATAGCCAGCGATGATCACGTCGAACCTAGGTCGGTTCAGGGTCCAATGTCGGGTCCCGATTGTTCCTTTCAAACGTCAAAGGTGGCTGCCAGTGTTGCTGAACGTCAATACCGAGCGCGGACCTTTGATACGGAAGATGTCGCTGTCCAATTTACGCAGGGCGATCACCGGATCCCCCCCTGTCAGAACTTCCAGGGAATTGACCTCTGCGCTCCGTCTGCGCTCTGTTTGTTTGCCCAACGCTGCTTTTCGTGGTCTTAGTTGTCATCCGCTGCTCTGCAAGTTGTTGTATTGACATTTGTGTGCCGATTCGACTCGCACACGCTTCCGCCAGTTTGTTTTGACATATTTCCGGATGCTTTACTGCCTATTGCAAAATGAATGCGCCCTCAAAAAGGGGCCGACGGGATAGAAACGTGATAGATTCGTCGGGCTTTTGCATCAATCGGCGCTGAGGCCAGCCGCGCAAGGTAAGTAATTCTTTCGCTTGTTCCGTCCAAGGCGCTCCATTCCATAGTGAGGACATTCATGTGAGGAACAACCTCGATCGCACGCTTTGCAAGGCAAGCATGCGGCTTCTCTGCGTCGCAACGGTAATCACTGGTGTTTTCCTCACGACGGCGAACAATTCTTCGGCCCAAACTGCAAAGGAGCCGGATGGTTATCTCGCATTGGTTAAGCTTTTTCAGCAATGGCGAGAATTCGAGCATCCGGTAATGAGGAACAACGTCCCCGACTACAGCGCCAGCGCGATGGCAGCCAAGGCCGCAGCGCTGCAGCAATGGCGTAAGCGCCTGGAGGCAATTGATCCCAAATCGTGGCCAACTGAACAGCAGAACGACTACAAGCTGGTCAAGGCCGAGATGAATGGGCTCGACTTCAATCTGAGAGTGCTCCGTCCCTGGGCTCGTGATCCTGCCTTCTATGTGAACGTCTTCTCATCTCGAAGTGATATCCCCTGGCGTGAAGGTCCTGTCCCATACCCCGAAATCGAACTCTACAACTATCACTTTCCGCTGGATGCCAACGCCCAGACGGACTTGGCCGGCAAAATCGGCATAATCCCGGCTTTTCTTTCGGAGGCGAAGGAGAATCTAAAGGCAAGCAATGCGCGCGATCTCTGGGTCTATGGCGAGCAAGAGTTGCGGAATCAGTCGAGCACCCTGCAGTCGTTCGAAGCGGGCACACTCACGGTCCGCACCTTAGCCGAACACCAACAGGCCGATTTGAACGGAACGAGCCCCGAGCTACATGCCGCCGTAGCCAATGCCCGCAAGGCCACCGACGAATTCGTGGCTTGGTTAGAGAAACTGGCCCCCACCAAGACCGGACCATCCGGAGTGGGCAAGGAGAACTACACCTGGTATCAGCAGAATGTGCACTTCATTCCCTACAACTGGGACGAAGAAGTTGTTCTGCTACGGCGCGAGTTGGAACGCGCACAGTCCGCTTTGCGTCTCGAGGAGCACCGCAACCGCAATCTCCCTCCACTGGAACCCGCCGCCGATGCCGCTGCATTCGACAAGATGACGCACGATCGGCTGGATAAGTTCGTCGATTTTCTTATCAAACAAGAGATTATTCCGGATAAAGCTTACATAAAGCCGGCACTCGCCGAAGAACTCGGGCAATTCGTTCCGGAGGACCAAAGGGTGTTCTTCACCCGCGTCACACACCGCGAGCCCATGCTGCTTCTCTCCCACGACTATCACTGGATGGATCTGGGACGGATGCGGGACGAACCGAATCCAAGTCCTATTCGCCGTCAAGCCCTGCTCTCCAACATCTGGGACAACCGTGCTGAAGGTTTCGCCACCGCTTTTGAGGAATTAATGATGCATGCGGGCTTGTACGACGACAATCCACGTGCTCGCGAGCTCGTCTGGATTATGCTCGCCAATCGCGCCGCCCGTGGCCTGGCCTCGCTCTACGTACAAGCAAATCAATTTACCCTGGAGCAAGCAGGACGGTTCCATGCCGAATGGACGCCCCGAGGCTGGGCCAAATCCGGGGATTCGCTCACTGCATTCGAGCAATTGTTGTATCTCCGGCAGCCGGGCTACGGTAGCTGTTACATCACCGGCAAGCTGCTAGTGGACCGCCTGATCATGGAATATGGCCACCAGCAGGATCTCGCAAGCAAGCCATTTGTGCTGCGTGATTTTCTCGACCGCTTTAACAACGAGGGCATGATTCCAGTTCTGCTGATGGAGCCGGAGATGGTGCCTGACGGCAGGGCGCGGCCCCTCGAGCCTCCACATCCGTAGCAGCGCGCTCTGGAGAGTTAGTCCTTAGCCGGATTCGCGGGGATGGGAACTGGAGAGCCGCGTTCGCTCCGTACGCACTTAGAAGTTAAACTTGAAGCCCAACTGCACCTCGCGCGGCCCGAATAGCTGAGTGGACGAGATCTTCCCGAAGGTATCATCGCCCACAGTGGTATCCGGTGTCCCGAATACCGGATGATTAAAGGCATTCTTCGCCTCGACCCGGAATTCGAAGTTCATCTGTTCGCGTAGTCGGAATTGCTTGCCGACCGAAAGATTCGTGCCGTGAAGGACAACGGTGAACGGACGCTGCCCAGCGCTCGCGGAGCATTCCCCAGAGTAAAAGGGGCAGGACGCACGAAACGGGGTGATCGTCAGGGGTGTGCCGCGAAGTACTTGCTCTACCCAAGTCTGACGAACCATGGTTACGCCGTGGGTATTCCCACGATATTCGGTCGCTGTGTCACCATATGTGGGCAGCGGCTGTCCACCGTCGTCGAGGAAGAAGGAGAGCGGACGTCCATCAGCGATACGCCAGATGCCGTTGGTCTTCCATCCACCGATGATCAAGTCCGCCCAGCGCGGCATGTTCCCCAGAAATGGCCGCCCGCGCCCAATCGGCAGATCGTAGCTGTAGCTGAGCTGAATCACATAGGGAATGTCGAAGGTTGAGAGACTCCGCTCCAGCTACGGCTTGTTGGGATCCTGCAGGCTGTCGAAGCTGCCCAGCCAGGTGATGTTCTGGTCCGCGTTGGAAGAGTCGTCGATCGATTTCGACAAGGTGTAGCTGGCCAGAAATTGCAGACCGTTCGAGTATTGCTTTTCGGCGATCAACTGCAATCCGTGATAAATGGAATTGGCGATGAGCTGAGGTTCCGTGCTGACTCCGGTGAATTGCGGATAGGGAAGCAGCAACTGAAAGTATTGAACTTGCGGGCCTGCCAGGGTGCTGTTCGGGTCGGTGATGATGCCCGGCGAACGGATTAGTCACCGGGCTGTTGAGGCAAGGTGACAGGTCAGCGTCTGGCATGGGGTGATCTGGGTCGGCAGCTTGAGTGGGCAGACTCTCCACCCACGGCCCCAGAAAATTACGCCGGTGGCTGTCCGGTGAAAGGCAGGTGGGTCCCCTTCTTGCCGATATAGTGTGCGCTGATCACGATGTTGCTGGGCAGTTCGCGTTCGATCCCAAGGCTCCAGCTCTGTTCGTAGGGCGTCTGGTTCGCAGCCCGGCGTGCGCAACGGTCCATTCGCGTCGAAGCCAACATCGTTCATCAGGCCCGAGCGAATTGCCTGCGGGTTGGATCAATCCGATTTGGGAACGGATTGTTCAGGTGCAGGTAAGGAGTGGCCTGATCGTTCTGAAAGGTGGTCACCACGTTGGTGATACTGATTGAAACCCGCGCTGCCGTACGGGACAACACCCGTGACCCCTGATCGCGATTGCCCGTAGTAGATGCCGTAGCCTCCGCGCAGCACCATCTTCGGGACGACCTGATAGGCGAAGCCGATGCGTGGCTGAAAGTCGTGCCAGTCGGTCACATAGTTGGTGCGCTGACTCGATGAGGCAAAGACTTCACCTCCGCGCAGCGAGATCGAGACGGGTTGGCCGGTGACAGCGTCGTCGTAGGTGAGGCTGCCACCATTCAATGGACTCGCGACATTCGGATCAAACCAGTTCTGGCGGTTATAGCGGTCCGTACGCGGCAGCGTGACGTCATAGCGAAGCCCCAGGTTTAAGGTCAGCTTCGGGGTGGCTTTCCAGTTGTCCTGACAGAAAAAGCCGTACTGGTAGTTCGTGGTGGCCGGGCGGTACTGAATTTCGTAAGTACGAGCCACTCCCATTGCTCAGCGTCGCCCTGCGTAAGCTGGCCCATCATAAAGCTCGCCATGGAATCGCCGCCGCAGCCAATGAGGTCGTCAGGAGTGTGGCCGTCTGTCCCCGGGACACCGTACGAACCATCACGGTTGAAGCTGAAGAAGCCGACGGGAGCGTTGGTTTGGATGTAGTTGATCTGGTGAATCCGGCCGTCAAAGCCGAATTTGAAATCGTGCTGGCCATGAACTTTGTCGATCGTGGCCGCAAGTTGTCCCGTGTCCTGGCCCAGGCGGTAGTTGCCGTAGGGATCGGTGCCGATGTTGGTGTACCCGGCGGCGGGTACTGATCGATGAAGATCGCCGGTACGCCCTTGAATCCGTTGCTCTGCAGATATGACGGAAATCCTAGAGTGCCAAGCGGGATCCTTTTCGCCGTGAGGGTTATAGGCGTCGATGTGCCATACCCCGCGAGTAAAGCCCAATGTCAGGTTCATCAGCAAGGTCGGACTGAATGTGTGCACGTAGTTGACCGCAAACAGGTGGGCGTTGGTCCAACCCGGACCGGCTGCACAGGGATCGGTGAAAGTTCTTGAAACAATCAAGGTTCGTGCTGTGACTGTACTGGTATGCAAATTTCCCCGAGATCATGTCGTTCTGGGTAAAACGATGGTCAATCTTGACATCAAACTGGTCGTTGTAGCTTGTTGCTCGAACCAGAGCCGAACCAGTTGTTGTAGAGGCCTCCGTCCGTGATTTGGCGCCGGAAACAGGCTCATCATCTTCTGCGCCACTGGATCGATCAGATTCCCCGCAACGCCCGGGGCTGGCTGAAGATTTGCCGGCAAGTTCGGGCTCCCCGGGCTGATGTACGTGGCAAGGTTGTTGAACGGAATGAAGCGTACTACGTACGGCTCCCCCCGCATTCTCATCGAAAGTTCCGGAGTAGGGATCCCAAATCTGGCCAGCGTCCACACTGCATCTGCCGTTCGCATCGAAGGTGCCTTCTTTGGCCGCGCAGACCTCGCCAAAATCGCCCGCCCGCATCAGATCGGTGGGAACACCTGCGTTTGCCGTGCTCAAACCCCGAAGACCGCAAACCGTCATAATCGACGAAGAAGAACGTCTTGTTCTTGATGAGCGGACCACCGAAGGTAAAACCGTAATTGTTTCGGCGTAGCGGTGGAATTGGATCACCGTTCCGATTGGCGAACCAGTCGTTCGCATCCAGGCTGTCGTCGCGGAAGAAGTCGTATACGCTTCCGTGAAACTTGTTCGATCCTGACCGCGTGATCAAATTGACCACCGACGCTCCGGAGAAACCATATTCCGCGCTGAAGTTCGTCTGTTGTACCTTGAACTCCTCCACCGCTTCCGGCGAGGGAAGATATGTCGCCGAAGTGATCCCGCCATTCGGTTCGGAGTTGGTAACCGAGGCCCCATCAGTCAGAATATCGGCAGTCGACCCGCGGCTGCCGTTGGAGACGAAGTTCGTGCCAGTACAGTCGGCGCCGCACTGGTCGTCCATTTCCGTGACGCCCGGCGCCAGGGAAGTCAGATTCACGACGTTGCGGCTGATCAGCGGCAGATCATTGATGAAGCGGCGATTGACCACCTGCCCGGTTTCAGCGTCCTCGGTGGCCACACCCTCCGCCTGTCCCTGCACCTCGACCGTCTGCGTGGAAGCCCCCACCTTCAGCGTCAAGTTCGCAGTTACATTGTCATTGACGTTCACCCTGATGTCTCGACGCACGGTCTTCTCGAACCCCGACATTTCCGCCGTCACCGTGTACACGCCCGGCGGCACCGAGCGGAACAAATACGATCCGTTTGCGTCGGAGGTCGTCTTGAACGTGAACCCCTTTTCCTGATCAACCAGGACCACGTTGGCATGGGCAAGAACGGCTCCACTGGAGTCGGTCAGGACACCGGTCACCGTCCCGAAATATCCCTGGCCAAAAAGCAGGCCAGGAAAGAGTAGGAGGCTTGTTATAAGGAGAATCCCAGCAAGAAGCCGACAGCAATGAGCGTCATGTTTCGAAGTAGTAGAAGACATTTGCCCCCCTTTGCAACGGACCATTCCGGCTGAACCATGCCCGGCGTCGGCGGCATATTAAAACGATTCATGTCCAATTGTCATGCAAAATTCGAGCGGAGGACCGTCGCAGGTGGCTACCGTTTCCCATCCGGGCATCTGTCCCCCGCCCTGTTTCATCGCCCATTCGTACCCTTGCCGATTTCGGCCTCGGTTGTAGTGCCTCCCATCTCGCCGAAATCGTCATCCGTATAGCCAAAGGCAGATTCAGCTTTCTTCAGGGCTCCCCCAGGAACCACTACAAAAACGGTATGACGACGGCGCGAATCCCGCCGCCGGCCCGCACTTAATCCAAGACAAGGATGTGCAGAATTTTAGGGGGCTTGGTAGGGTGTTCGCTTCCTCACAGTCGGACCGTGCTGAAACGCTTTCGGCAAATGCCAAGGGGGTTACTTCCCAGGTGCGTACACCAGAATCACGAAGGTGCCTGGCTTGATGCTCGGGCGGCTCTGTCCCTCCGCGGGCGGGCCGAACTCCGCCGTCGGTAGAAACAGCTTGTGAGACTTCGGGTCTATCCCGATCGTTCGCGCTCCATGTTGCGTGGGTACGTTCTCGACCACGGAGTACTTTCCGTCTTTGCCGGCTTTTACAACGGTTAGCGTGCCGTCGCCGCCATTGGACGCGAACGCGTAGCCCAGTTCCGGGTCAAACGCCGCGCCGTCAGTTCCCGCTCCAGTGTCGAGCGCGGAAATGATCTGGCCAGTTTTCGTATCCACCACCATCATTTTCTTGTTTCCGCAGACAGTGAACAAATGGTTAGACTTCTCATCGATGGCGAGTCCGGAGGGTTCTTCACAGCCGTTTAACTTCCAACGCTGTCCTGCCTTCCAGGTATGGGAGTCGACCGACGCTATCTCGCCGGTGTCTTCCACGTTAACGTACACGTGCGTTGGATCCGTAGCCGCGAATTCCAGCTTGCCTCCGAGAGGAACGGTAGCCACTACCTTCAGTGAGTCCGGATCGATAGCCATCAAATCATGGCTGCGGCCGTTCATCACCAGCACTCTCTTCGAATAACGATCGTAGATAACGGCATCCGGATTCTCGCCCGCCTTGATCTCTTGTTTGGGCTGCAGGGTTTTCAGGTCAAATGCGGTGACCGTACCGCCACGGCCGTTCGTGCTGAACCCTAGATTTTTTTCAGGAACAAACGCAACACCGTGAGCGCCGTTCGCAGGTACGCTCCCGGTCTTTTTGCCCGTGGCTGCGTCCACTACGGTAATTTCCATACTGTGGCCGACGAACAGTCGATTGGAACTCGGGTCGTATGTGATGTAGTCCCATCCCCCCTCGCCCCCGATCTGGAATTTGTCGACCTGCTTGTATAAATGCGGTGAGGCCTGCCCCATCGCAGCGGTCAGAAGAAGCAGAATGCTCAAGAACGTGCGCCGTGGTCTCGTCATAATAAAGAGGTCCTCTATTCTGTAGCTTTCTCATGCGAACCCAATTGCCGTGCGGCACTATAAAAGACTGGGATCACGACCAGGGTAATGATCGTCGAAACGGTGAGGCCGCCGATCACCGCGATCGCCAGCGGTTTCTGTAATTCGGCGCCTGAGCCGAACCCGAGTGCGAGGGGCAACAGCCCAAAGAGCGTGCACAGCGTCGTCATCAGGATAGGCCGCAGCCGTATTCGACCCGCCTGCACCAGCGCATCCGTAACCGACATCGTCCCGTGCAGCCGTTCGTAATACTCGAAGAGGATGATTCCATTCTTTACCACCAGGCCAACCATCAGAATAATTCCCATGAACGAAGAGACGTTGAGCGGCGTCCCCGTGATCAATAGCAGCAGGAACACGCCAATCAATGACAGCGGCGCTGCCGAGATGATCACTAGCGCCGGCAGGAATGCGCGGAACTGGATGACCAGCACTACGAATACGGCACCGAGCGCCAATCCCAGAACGGACAGCAGATCGTGGAAGGAACTCTGTTGACTCTCGTACTGCCCGCCGATCTCATAGGTGTAGCCCACCGGGAACTTGTACTCGGCCAGCACCTTCTTTACGTCCGCAATCGCGCTGCCTAGATCACGGCCCTCAAGTCGAGCCGTTAATACGACCATCAACCGCTGATTTTCACGCAACAGTTCATTCTGACCTCGGACGGTGCTAATCCTCGCCAAGGACTCAAGCAGAACAACCTGCTTGCTCCCCGCTAGAATCGGGAACTGGCGAATGTTGTTCTCTTGTCCCCGGAACGTGTCCGGATATCTCACGCGGATCGGGATCAGGCGATCGCTGAGCCGAAAATCGGTGGTGGTATCCCCGAGCAGTCCGGCCTGCAATTGGTCCGCGACCTGGGCAACCGTCAGGCCCACGTGCGCCGCCAGCGCTGGATCCACGTCAATCACGAGCTCCGGATTCCCTTGCTGGGGTCCCTTATAGTCAACGATACCCTTAACATTCCTGACCTTTGCGCCCAGATCTGCCGCGACGTGATTCAGTTCCTCCGTGCTATTGCCAAAAATCTTGATCTCAACGGGCTCGGGCGAGCCCTCCAGATCTCCCAGCATGTCCTGCAGGATCTGCACAAACTCAATGTTGACCCCGGCAATGCTCTTCGTAATCTGTCCGCGCAGGTCGCTCATGATCTCTTCGATGTCACGCTTGCGCTGGGAATCGGGCTTGAGTTTTACCAGGATATCGCCCTTGTTCTGCTCAGTTGCGAATAGTCCCAACTCCGCACCTGTTCGTCGCGAATACGCCGACTTCTCCGGAAGTTTGTCGACCTTCGCCTCCATCTGCCGGACCAGGGTATCCGTTTCGCTGAGAGAAGTTCCCGGTGGCGTCAGGTAGTCCAACACAAAACCGCCTTCATCCATTTCCGGCAGAAATCCGCTTCCAACATTCCGGTATGCGAAATAAGCAACCAATATCATGGTGGCGGTAACCGCGCCGATGATCACCCGGCGTCCGAGCGCCCATCGGATGCCCCGCTCGTATAGCCGATTCACTGGTTCAATAAAGCGCGCCGATGAATGCTGGAAGCTGGACTTGGCGAGCAGGTATTCCGCCAGCAGCGGCACCAGGGTCAGCGCGAATAGCAAAGAGAGTAAAACCGCAGCCGTCAATGTGATCGAAAGCGCGACGAAGAATTCTCCCACCGCGCCTTGCAGCAACCCCAGGGGCAGAAATACCACTACAGTCGTCAGGGTCGAGCCGATCACCGGGCCGAGCAATTCCTGCGTGCCTTTTTCCGCCGCCTCATCCGCGGACTCTCCCATTCCAATATGCCGGTAGATGTTTTCAACGATTACCACCGAATCGTCGATTACCAGGCCAATGGCGATCGCCAGCCCGCCCAGCGACATCAGATTCAAGGTGCCGCCTAGCAGCTTTACAAAGAAGAACGTGCCCGCGACGGTTAGCGGCAGACTGACCGCGGCAACCGTCGTGATGCTCGTATTCCGCAAGAAGACATACAGCACGACTACGGCGAGCAGGGAACCAATCACGATCGCGTCGCGCACGCTGGCCATCGACTCCCGCACAAACTCTGCCAAGTCGTAAACCGTTGTAAGGTGCAGCGTGTTTGGTATGAGATTGGGCGAGTGAAAGGCGATTTCTTTCACCTGCTGCGACACCGAATTAATATTGCCGCCAATCTGCCGCGTGACGTTCACAATCGCGGCTGGTTTGCCATTGCCGGTAACCAGTGTTCTGCGATCGGCGGTACCCTCGCGCACCTCGGCGACATCCTTCAGGCGTACCGGATTTCCTGGATCACCGCCGACGACCGCATTCGCAATGTCCTCAAGTCCTTTGAACTGTGAGTTGGTCAGCACCAGGAATTGTTGATAATTCGCGTCCAGTCGCCCAACGCTGGCCACGGTATTGGTAGCTTTGAGCCGGTCGGCTAGGTCGGGCAAACTGAGCCGATGCGCGAGCGCTTTCTGCGGATCGACGATCACGGAAATCTCACGAGTGTCGGTCGCATCCACCTCTACTCGCGCCACGCCCGGAACGCGGCTAAAGGCTGGACGCAGGTTGTACACGGCATAATCACGCAAGTCGGCGTCAGGCACGTTTCCATTCAAGACCAGGCTCAGGATGGGCCACACCGTGGGGCTCAGCCGTTCTACTTCGATTTCGGTATCAGGCGGCAGGGAGCCTCGCGCTTCGTTGACCCGCGCTTGTACCAGTTGCAGCGCCTGCTGCATGTCCATGTTGTCGCCGAAGAAGACCGAGATTTCCGCCCCGCCGCGGATCGTGCGTGACCGAACGCGGCGCATTCCCAGCACCGTGCTGACCTGTTCCTCGATTGGTCGCGTGATCGTCAGCAGCATCGTGTCAGGCGACAGATCTCCCGCATGCACGAGCACCACGATGCGTGGAAAGTTCAGTTCAGGGTAGATATTGCTGGGGAGGCGGAACAGTGCGAAGATCCCGGCAGCTGTTAGCACAGCCGTCAGCAGAAACACTGCGTGGCTGTTCTTGCGGCATGCCCGAACGAGGTTCATGGCTTCACGTGGACCTTTGCTTTTTCGGGTAGCCCATAACCACCGCTGACAACGACCACATCTCCTTCCTGCATTCCCTCCAGAATTTCGGCCTTGTCACCGGCTTGCACGCCCACCTTGACTGGCACGGACTCGGCCTGATCGCCGGTCACTTTATAGACGTGCGGTTTTCCGGTTTCATCGGGGTACACGGCTGTTCTCGGCACCACCAGTCGTGCGCCACTTTGTTTGACGGGGAGATCGATCGACAAATATTGGCCCAACTTGAGCTGGCGCTTTTCGTTCTCGATCCGAATCCGGACAGTGCCATTATTGGTCGCGGGGTCGACGGCCGGCAGAATCGACACGACTCGTGCTGTAAATTTCTTGTCGGGCGCTGCATTGGTTTCGAACGAAAACCGCTCGCCCGTCTTGACCTCCGAAAGGCGACCTGCAGGCACCGTCCCCATCAATTCCAGAGTCGCGATCTGTGCGACTTCGACCACCGGTTGCGCCGACGTTCCGTCTACTTGTTCTCCAGCGGCAACAAAGCGTTTCACCACCGTGCCCGGAAACGGCGCTCGCACCACTGCGCGCGATACCTGCGACTTGGCGGTTGCCAAGGCCGCTTCCGCCTGGTTCAGCGTGGCCGTATTCACGGCCAATTGAGTGCGCGCGTCCTCCACTTCTTTACGCGACGAAATGCCACGGCTCAGCAAACCCTCCTCGCGCTGTGCCGCAGAGCGAGCATTGTCCACGTTTGCCTTGGCCTGGGCCACCGCCGCCGCCGCTTGATGTTCCTGGTCTCGCAACAGGGTTGCGTCGAGTTCCGCGAGTGCCTGACCTTGCTTGACCGGATCTCCTTCCACGACCATCACCCGTGCAATGCGCCCCGGGACCAGGGCCGCGACTTTGGCATCACGGTTGGGAAGGGCAGCCATATTCCCGCTGACAATCAGATTCTGCGCGATCGACGCCCGTTCCACCTTCGCGACGGTAACATCGGGTACCGGCGCTGCCGCGTTCGATTCTTCATCGTCCGCGCTGTGTTTGCCGCATCCGGCGAGTGCAACGGCCAAGAGTACGACAACGGCGGACTTTACGAGCGGGTCAGTCAAGGGGCGCTCCCACAGCTTCCTCCAGTGCCGCGAATGAACTCTGCGCCGCGAACAACGCGCCCAGATAGGCAACGCGCACATCATTCAGCCTTCGTTGAGCATCCAGCAGGGTCAGAACATTCGTTTTGCCCGATTGATAGCTGTCCTCTGCCATTTGTTCGAGCCGAATACTCTTCGGCAAAACGCTGTCGCGATATTGCTGCACCTGGTGCAATTTCGCCATGTAATCGAAAAAGGCGGCAGCGACCTGTGCAGAAACGTTGTTCCGCTGCGACGCCAGCGTCAATCGCAGCAATTCCAAGCGTGCGGTCGAAAGAGCAATGTCACCTTGCCCATGGTTGAAAAGAGGCAACGCGACGGAAATACCGCCCTTCGCGCCAACCCGGAAGTCTGGGGGAGAGTTGAAATCGCTGCCCGCCGAGAGGTCGAGATTTGGAATTTTCTGCGCATTCGCCAGCGCCAGGCGGCGTTCTTCAGTCCTTAGGTCCTGCGCGCTCTTGAGCAGATCCCCATTACTCTGCATTGCCCGGTCGGTCACTTCCTGGAGCGCCGGGGTGGGATGGAATCCCATCCAATTGCCCCTGCAACGAAAGAGTCTCTTCCAGATTACGATTCAACAGGGCAGCCAGCGTGACATCTGCCGCCTTCTGTGTTTGCTCGGTTGTTTCGTAATCGGCCGACGATTTCGCGAGTTCCACGTCCGCTTGCAAGACCTCCAATTGCGCCACATCTCCCGCCTCAAATCGTTGCTCTACCAGATCGCGGGTATGGCTGGAAAGATCGAGCGCCGTCTTGGCCTGCGCGGTCTGCTCACGGGCTGACAGAGCACGATAGAACGCCTCGCGCGCCCGGCGGCGAACTTGCAGCGCCAGTACGGCTATGTCGATTTCGGTGGATTTCTGCTCTTCTTTTGCGACCGCGATACGCTTGCCGCGCTTGCCACCCAGTTCAACCGGGACATCGAGCGAGACGCCTTCATGCGGGACATCGCGTGCCGCTGTAAAGCTCACGGTCGGATTTGGCAATTGACGCGCAGTCGTCAATCCAGCAATGGCCAAGGCACGCTGTTGTCGCGCTGCCCGCAGTTCAAGATTCCCTGATTCAGCGGCGGCCAGCACACCCCGGAGATCGAGGGTTTGCTGCCCAAAGGCGGCAGACGGACTCCATAAGTTGAAGCATGCCAACATGCAGCCGATAAACGCCCCGGCCCGGACGGCCCCACCGGCCGCAGAGCCTGTCAGTTGGAGCCTTATTTTCGTTCTCCCAAAAAACGATCGATGCACAATCCTGAATTCTGCAAGAATAGACATTAAGCCAACCTTAAGGTACGGCTGGATACTCTCGTTCCCCACCCGGGCCGCGACAAACCCTGGGATGATTCTTCTCCATGCGCGTATTGATTATTGAGGACGAAAAGCGTATGGCTGCCAACATTATTCGCAGCCTGCGCGAGAGTGCCGGCTATGCGGTTGACCATGCGCCCGATGGTGCTGAAGGCATCTACATGGCGCAGTCCAACCCTTATGATCTCGTTATTCTCGATCTCATGCTGCCATCCATCGACGGCCAAACCATCCTACGCCGCCTGCGCTCGGGAGGGTTTACGGTTCCCGTCCTCGTTCTGACCGCGCGCGATGACAAGGACACCGTCATCAGCGTGCTCAATGACGGCGCCGATGATTACGTCAGCAAGCCTTTCGATCTGGGTGAACTGATCGCGCGCGCCAAGGCCCTGATTCGCCGGGGTAAGGGTAAGAGCGCCACCACCCTGCGTCTTGGTCCCATCGAGATCAACACTTCGGATCGCGTTGTTCGAAGGTCCGGGCGCGACGTGCCGCTCACCGGAATGGAATACCGGGTCATCGAGTACCTCGCCCACCGCCAGGGTGCGATCGTTACCAAGACCGAATTGCTCGAACACCTCTACGATTTCAACTGGGAACGTTTCAGTAACGTCATCGAGGTCTACATTTCGGGACTTCGTCGCAAGCTGGACAATGGAGACAATACAAGTGTCATCCAGACCGTACGGGGGCGCGGCTACCTCCTTCGGGAATGATATGGCTTCTTTCTCCATCAAACGCCGGATCGTTGTCGCCGTCATCGCGACGCAGCTCATTCTCGTAGTGTCCTTGTTATTCCTGGCGAACTTTCAGATGCGTCGAAATGCGCTGCGTTCTTTCGATGCTGCGCTGCGTGGACGCGCCATGAGCGTTGCCGCCCTGATTCGTTATTCGGAGGGGCCTCATCCCGAGCTGCAATTCGATGGAACATCTCTGCCGCCGCCATTGACCCACGGTGTCCCAGACCTGTACCGCATCGAGATGCAAGATGGGCGCGTCCTCGCCTCTTCGGTACCCTCGCCCCCACTGCCGGTAACCAGCCAACACGGAGAGAGAGCCTGGACCTTCGACCAGGTGGGAACTCCATATCGGGCATTGCGTCTTTCCAATGTCCCGCTTCTGGATTCTGAGGAGGATACTCCCAAGGACCGAATCGACCTGGTTGTCACCTACGCCGCTGGAATACAGGATATGACCCAGTCTCTGGTGCGCTCGTTCATCACCATGCTTTTGGGTGGCGTAACCTTGCTCGCGATCTCTGTGTACGTCAGCATCCGCTGGATTGAGAAAGGCTTGACTCCCCTGGTGGAGCTTGCCTCCAGCGCGAATACCATTTCCGCTACCAATTGGGATCTCAAGCTTTCTCCTTCTGCAACGACCGTACTCGAGATCGCTCCGCTCACGCGCGCCCTGTCTCAAATGATCGACACCCTGCATGCCGCGTTTCAGCAGCAGCGTGATTTCACAAGCAATGCCGCGCATGAGCTTAAGACTCCCGTGGCCATCTTGAAGTCGACTCTCCAATCTTTGTTGCAGGAGCGTCGTACCGATGAGAATTATCGTGCGGGAATAACGGATGCTCTATCTGATGTTGACCGGCTCGAAACGCTCTTGCACTCCATGCTTCGGCTTGCGCGCGCCGATCTGGAGCCCGGCGGAGCCGCTCTGCCCGAGCTTTCCAACGCGGACGTTGTCGGCACCTGCGAGAGTGCCATCGCGCGGCTCGTGCCTCTTGCGCAGGGTCGGGGAACGACAATTTCGCTTATCGTGCCGACCGATACACTTTTGGTTCGAGCCCAGCCTGAAGACCTGGAGATTGTTTGGGCGAACCTCATTGAGAATGCGATCCGCTACGGGCCGCCCAATTCCGAAGTGAAGGTCACGGCCAGTCGCAGGAACGGGTTTGTGTCGGTCGCCGTCGAGGACAACGGCCCCGGAATTCCGGCCTCGGAGTTCCCCAGGATATTCGAGCGCTTCCATCGCGGCGATCCGTCGCGGTCCCGCGACAGCGGAGGCTACGGTCTTGGACTCGCCATTGCCAAGAGATTTGTGGAACGTTATGGCGGTTCGATCGGGGCATGCTCAGCCGCGGTCGGTGGAACTCGCATCGCAGTCGAGCTACCCATTTCCAAAGATTAGCGACGTCGTCACCATCCCAGAAAATGACAAGGTCCACTCCCGCGGGCTAAACGGAGGCGATCCAATTATCGGTCAGGCAGTGTCCGCTTTTGAACAGCGGCAACCGTGACTGGACACTTCACGCGTTGAAAAGCGTGATTAAGTGGCTGATTTGTTGGGAAAAACCTCGATCTGGTTTTGGATCGCGATTTGCATCGTAACTTCGGAAGTGCTTTCGTCCAAAGCCGGAAACCGTCCAATCGGAAGAGTTCCTCGTGACCACCCTCATGCAAGATGTGCGCTACGCCTTACGCCAACTGCGTAAGACTCCCGGATTCACCATCACGGCGTTGCTAACCCTGGCCCTCGGCATCGGAGCCAACGCTGCCATTTTCACGTTGGTGCACTCGCTTCTGCTGCAGAGCCTTCCTGTCGCCGATCCGAAATCATTGGTGCGCCTCGGCGATCAGAACGACTGTTGCGTAAACTCTGGCACCAGTGACGACGGTAACATCTCGCTCTTCCCGACCGAGAGCTACGAAAAGTTGAAGGCGAGCGTGCCGGAGTTTGAGGAACTGGCCGCCATGGAGGCGGGATTCGGCTTTCGAACCATTACGGTTCGGCGCGATGGCATGCAGGCGGAGGCGCGCTCCGTAAAGGGTGAATTTGTTTCCGGCAACTACTTCCGTACCTTCGGCCTGCAACCGCGTGCGGGTCGCTTGCTCACGGACACGGATGATCGCAAAGGCGCTCCCATGACCGCGGTCATGAGCTACCAGGCGTGGCAGCGCGACCACGCCGGTGATGCATCCGTGATTGGCGGGACTTTCTGGGTGAACACGAAACCCGTGACCGTGGTGGGAATCGCACCCGAAGGTTTTTACGGGGACCGGATGTCGAGCACTCCCCCGGATTTCTATCTGCCTATCGAGACCATGCCGATTCTCTCGAATGCTCCCTATGTCCACGACCCGAGCGTGATGTGGCTGTACGTCGTGGGACGCCTGAAACCCGGCGTCGGCCTGCCGCCTCTGCAGGACAAGGTAAGCGCGGTCGTGCGACGGTCGTTTGAGTTGAACAAGGAATACCAAACCGAGCGAGGCCAGCCTCTACTGGCAAGGGTGCACGTGGTTTTGTCCGCGGGCGGAGGCGGAATTCAGCAGATGCAGGAGCAGTACGCCTCTCACCTGAAATTGCTAATGTGCATCGCCGGGGTCGTATTGCTGATCGCCTGCGCAAATATCGCAAACCTGCTTCTGGTGCGCGGCATGGCCCGGCGCGCGGAACTCAGCGTACGCGTAGCGCTGGGAGCGATGCGCGGCAGGATTGTACGGCAGTTGCTCACCGAAAGTGTGCTGCTGGCTCTCATGGGCGGCCTCATCGGGTTGGCTGTCGCCTATGCCGGAGCGCAGATGCTGCTCAGGCTCGCGTTCGCCGGAGCCGCCAACCTCCCGATTGATGCCAGTCCGTCGCTGCCCGTAATCGGCTTTGCGTGTGGGCTCGCAATTATTACCGGCATCGTATTTGGCATCGCGCCCGCCTGGATTGCAGGCCGTTCGCAACCTGTTGAGGCCCTGCGTGGAGCGCGAACCACAGCCAGTGGAGCCTCCCGTCTGCAGCGATCCCTCGTGATCCTGCAAGCTGCGCTCTCGCTCGTGCTGCTGGTTGGCGCCGGTCTGTTCTCGCAAAGCTTGAATAAGGTGCAGGCGACCGATCTGAAACTAGATTCCAGAAACCGCTATATCGCGCACATCAATCCACAGGCAGCCGGGTATTCGCAGACCCAGTTGGAAGCGCTCTATCGCACAATGGAGCAGCAATTTCACGCGCTGCCCGGAGTTCAAAAGGTCGGCATCTGCACCTATACGCCCATGGAAGACAACAACTGGGGCGAGGGCATTCAGATTCTCGGACAACCGCTCTCCGATAAATCCGCCTCCTGGGTGCGAGGAAATGCCGAGTACTTCGACGCGGTGGGTACGCGCGTTGTGAGAGGTCGGGGAATCAGGTCCGAGGATACTTCCATGCAACCGGCCGTAGCCGTGGTGAACCAGTCGTTTGTGAAGGAGTTTTTCAAGCAGGGGGTCGATCCGATCGGGCAGCATTTCGGAACCCCCGGCCCGGTCTCTCCGGCAGACTTCGAAATCGTGGGCGTAGTCGAGGACACGGCCTATACCAGCGTGTACTGGAAAAATCACAGCATGTTTTTCGTACCCATGACGCAACGGCCCGCCTCATCGAAAGAGCCGATCGAGCAAGATATCTCGTTGTACGCAGGCGCGATCGTGCTTCAAACCGCGCGTCCGCTCCACAACATGGAAAAGATCGTGCGTACAAAGCTCTCGTCCATTAATCCCAATCTAACCCTGGTGAAGTTCCAGACCTTCGACCAGCAGATTGCCGAGCGCTTCAACGGAGAACGTATGATCGCGCGGTTGACGATGCTGTTTGGTGGATTGGCGCTGCTGCTGGCAATGATCGGACTCTATGGGGTGACGGCCTACACAGTTGCGCGTCGCACTGCCGAGATTGGCATTCGCATGGCTGTAGGAGCGGAGCGCCGCAGCGTGGTAGCGATGGTATTGCGCGGCGCGATTATCCAGATCGCGGTTGGCCTGGCCATCGGACTGCCGGTCGCCATCCTCGGCGTACGGTTCGTCAAGACCCAGCTCTACGAAATCACTAGTGTCGACCCGCGCATTATTCTGGCTGCCGTCTTTATCCTGGTCGCGGCCGCCTGTGTCGCTGGAATTAATCCGGCCCGCCGTGCCGCATCGATTGATCCGGCGCAAGCCTTAAGGTCGGAATAGCGACGCACTCTTCAAATCTTGGCGCCGGTCGCTGCTTATTCGACAGGTGTTATCCGCGGAATCGAGTGCCGCAAGGCCCGAACATCGCCGAGATCGAAAGCTGTTCGTTTCCGAACACCATCGTTCACCTGGGGACATCAATCGCTCACCAGCGGAAGCGTGGCTCGCCCGGGTTTGAAAGTATTTTCAGAGACTTACACGTGCTCGGGAAGTTGGTGTTGTGATTGCCACGGAGATTGCGATGGACATCGCTCGGCCCGAGTTTAAAGTACAGAAGCGACGCCGGCAGGCAATCATCGGATCGGTGGTTGTCCTTTGCGTGGGGGCTGTTGGATTAGGGGTTTCGCGGCTCAAGCCAGCCGCGCCATCCGTTGAGCGAAGCACCGTGTGGACCGATACAGTGAAGCACGGATCGATGCTTCGGCAAGTTCGCGGACCAGGCTCCCTGATACCCAGCCAGGACTCAGTTCGACAGATTCCCGCAGAGACTGAAGCCACCGTCGTCCGCATTCGCATGCTCCCGGGTTCGCAGGTGAAGGCAAACACAATTCTCCTGGAGATGAGCAACCCGCAGACGGAACAGGCCGCAGTCGATGCGCGCCTTCAATTGAAAGCCGCGGAAGCGGAATACCAGAGCCTGCGCGCAAAGCTCGAGAGCGACTTGATGAACCAGAGGGCTGGCGCCGCCACTGTGAATGCGGACCACGCGCAGGCGCATCGCCAGGCTGAAACCGACAAAGCTCTGTACGACCTGGGAGTGATCTCAGGCTTAGCCTACAAGTCGTCGAAAGAAAAAGCGGATGAGCTGACCACTCGCAACGATCTCGAAAACCAGCGCCTGACATCCAACCAGAAAGCGATTGCCTCACAGATGGCGCAGCAGCAGGCAAAAGTCGATCAGATGCGGACTCTGGCCCGGCTCAAAGAAAAGCAACTCGATGCGCTGAAGGTTAGGGCGGGAATCGACGGTGTGCTGGTAGATCTTCCGCTGCAAGTCGGCCAACACGTAACGCCTGGCGCCATGCTTGCGAAAGTTGTCGAACCCGATCATCTCATGGCCACTCTGAAGATCGCCGAAACCCAGGCCCGCGATGTCCAAATCGGCGAGCCCGCCGCGATTGACACGCACAATGGAGTGGTTGCCGGCACGGTTATGCGCGTCGACCCGGCCGTACAGAACGGAACCGTCACGGTTGACGTAAAGCTAAGTGGGGAGCTACCCAAGGGGGCGCGGCCGGACCTGAGCGTAGATGGCACGATTGATCTTGAGAAGTTGGACAACATCCTATACGTCGGGCGCCCGGCTGTCGGTCAGGAGAACAGTAGCATCAGCCTGTTCAAGCTCACCCCGGACGGGAAGGAAGCCTCGCGTGTAACCGTGAAAGTGGGCAGGGCATCGGTAAATTCCATTCAGGTCATCGAGGGGCTTAAAGAAGGGGACACAGTGATTTTGTCGGACATGTCGCGCTGGGACAGCAACGAGCGTGTCCGTCTCGACTAGGCAACACGAGGAGCCAGCATGAACCAAGTACCACAGGCGCTGATACAGATTGAGGGACTCACCAAGGTGTTCTACACCGATGAAGTTGAGACCCATGCACTATCCGGAGTTCACTTGTCGGTTGCCAAGGGTGAATACGTCGCCATGTCGGGCCCGTCGGGCTGCGGCAAGTCGACGCTGCTGTCCATCATCGGACTGCTCGACACGCCCAGTTCCGGCCGCTATTCGCTCAACGGCAGGACCGTTGAGAATCTGGATTTCGCCGAGCGTTCGCGCATTCGCAACCAGGAGATCGGCTTCATCTTCCAAAGCTTCAACTTGATCGGCGATCTCACCGTTTATGAAAACGTCGAATTGCCTCTGACCTACCGCCAGAAGATGCCCGCGGCGCAACGCAAGGATCGAGTGATGGAAGCGCTCGAACGCGTAGGCATGGCGCATCGGGTCCGCCACTATCCTTCGCAACTCTCGGGCGGACAACAGCAGCGCGTAGCCGTCGCGAGAGCGCTTAGCGGCAAGCCTTCCATCTTGCTGGCGGACGAACCCACCGGCAATCTCGACTCCCGCAATGGCGAGGCCGTCATGGAGCTGTTGCAGGAACTACACCGTGACGGAGCCACGATCTGCATGGTGACGCACGATCCCCGATTCGCGCGACATGCGCAAAGGGAAGTCCATCTATTCGACGGCAAGGTCGTGGCCGAAGAAGAACTGAAGAAGCTGATGCAGGAGGCGAGTGCATGAACTGGCGGGGAGTTGCTGATCAACTTTGCGGCTGAGCATCATGCGACTGCGGGATGAATGCCATGACCGCAGTGCCCTACGTGTGAGGATCGAAATGAATGGACTGTGGCAGGACCTCCGTTACGGACTACGACAATTGCGCAAGAGCCCGGGATTCACCGCCATCGCGGTCATCACCTTGGCCCTGGGTATCGGCGCCAATAGCGCGATCTTCAGCGTGGTCAATGGAATTCTTCTGCGCCCGTTGCCTTTCCCCAACGCGGATCGCTTGATGGCGGTGTGGCACGTGCCGCCGCAGAAGAGTTTCCCGGGGATGACCCGATTCTCGGTCTCTGCGGCGAACTATATCGACTGGCACAATCAGAACCACGTCTTCGAGAAGATGACGATCTTCAGCTACCATCCCTTCACTTTCACGGGTGGCGACAAACCGGAGCAGGTCGATGCCAGCTCGGTTTCGGGAGACTTCTTCTCCACGCTGGGCGTGCAGCCCATGATCGGGCGGGGCTTTACTTCCGACGAAGATCAGCCCGGCCATTCGAACGTCGTACTGCTCAGTCATCGCTTCTGGCAGGACCACTTTGCTTCGAATCGTGACATCGTGGGCCGCTACATCACGCTGGATGGCGCCAGCTTCCTTGTTGCAGGCGTGATGCCAGCCAGCTTCCGGCTGCCCGACTTTGCCGAGATGTGGACGCCCATGGCCTGGACCGACCAGGAGAAATCTATTCGCGGCGAACATCACTACCTGGTGATCGGTCGTCTCAAGGACGGAGTTGGACTGAAACAGGCGCAAGCCGAGATGAATACCATCTCGAACCGCCTGGAGCAGCAATATCCCGAAGATGATCGAGGCTGGGGCGCACTGGTCGTTCCGTTGCACGATGATCTGGTCAGCGACGTTCGTCCGGCCCTGCTGTTTCTGCTGGGAGCTGTGGGATTCATTTTACTGATCGCGTGCGTGAACATCGTGAATCTCTCGCTCGCGAAGACTTTCAGCCGTCAAAAGGAAATTGCCATACGGACTGCGCTGGGCGCGTCAACTGCCCGAGTGGTGCGCCAGGTGCTGGTGGAAAGCGTTTTGCTGGCTCTGTTCGGAGGCGCCCTTGGATTGGCATACGCTCACTTCGGTGTCCGCTTGATCATGGCGTTCCTTGCCGGTAGAGTGCCGCATTCGGTCGACGTTGGATTGGACCTGAAAGTTCTCGCTTTTACTGTCCTGGTCTCGGTAGGCACCGGCATAATTGCTGGAATTCTTCCGGCACTTTCTCTAAGTCGCGCGAATGTGAACGAGGCTCTGAAACAGGGCTTGGGACGAACCGATACGGATTCCGGCGGCAATCGCACGCGCAATATCCTGGTGGTGGTGGAAGTCTCCCTGTCCTTGGTCTTGCTCGTCGGCGCCGGCCTGCTGATTCGCAGTTTCAAGGTCCTGCGCGAGGTGGATCCAGGATTCCAGTCGAGTGGAGTGCTCACACAGACCGTCGGTGTTTCACGTGTGAAATTTTCGAACATTCAACAGGAAGTTGCGTTCTTCGACCGGGTGCTCGAGAACGTGCGCACTCTTCCCAGTGTGGTGGCCGCGGGCATCATCGACGACGTTCCGCTCGGTGACGGCGGTTCGCATCAACCCATCGCGGTGGAAGGTTATCCTACCCTGCCGATGTCGGAGCAGCCCGAAGTCGACGTTCGCGCCATCAGCCCGGGATACGTAGATTCGCTGCGCATTCCGCTTCTGAGCGGGCGTGATCTGAACAATTCCGACATCGCCAGCAGACCGCCCGTGGCGCTGATCAGCTCGTCCCTGGCTCACCAGTTCTGGCCGAATGAAAGTCCGCTCGGAAAGCACATCGGCCTGACCTTTTCCAAAGGAGCGCCGCGCGAAATCGTCGGTGTGATCGGCGATGTAAAAGGAGACAGTCTCGATCAGAAACGTCCCGCAGCGATGCTCTACTACCCGCTCGCGCAACACGGGCCGTCCGCGGTGGGGGAATTCCAGTCGGGTCCAATGACGCTGGTCATTCGATCGGCTTCCAATCCAAAGAGCCTGACCGCGCCGGTGGCGAATGTGGTCCAGAGCGTGGATCGCGAAGTTCCGGTGCGCGATGTGCTCACCATGGAAGAGTTGGTGGAGAATTCCCTCTCGCAGCAGCGCTTCAACCTTCTGCTGCTCGGAGCCTTCGCCGCGCTGGCGCTTGTGCTGGCTGCCATCGGGATCTACAGCGTGCTGTCGTACAGCGTGCGGCGCCGCGTCCCGGAGATCGGCATCCGGCTGGCGCTCGGAGCCACACTCTCCGATGTGTTCCGCATGATCGTGGTGGAGGGCATGAAGCCGACTTTGCTTGGTGTTGCAATCGGCGCGGCGGGCGCGCTCGCGCTGGGACGGGTGATGTCGAGCTTCATATACGGGGTGAGTTCGGCCGATCCGATGACGTTTTTCGCGGTGGCGTTCACGCTCGGCATGGTTGCGTTGCTGGCCAGCATGATCCCCGCATTTCGAGCAGCCAGGGTCGATCCCATTGTGGCTTTGCACTACGAGTGAGGCAACATTGCATCGAGGGAACACACGTCATGATCCGACTAAACAACATCGAACGCAGCTATAAATCCGGAGCGGGTCAGACCTGGGTCCTGCGTCGCATCAACCTCACAATCGAGCGAGGAGAGTTTGTCACGATTATGGGCCCGTCCGGGGCAGGGAAGAGCTCTTTGTTGAACGTCATCGCATTGCTCGATGACGGATGGGCCGGGGAATATTGGCTTCAAGAACAGCCAGTGCACTCCTTGAAGCGCAAAGACCGGGCCGCCTTGGCCAAGCGCAATATCGGAGTCGTGTTTCAGAGCTATCACCTGCTCGACGATCTCACGGTGCGCGAGAACATCGACCTTCCGCTTTCCTACAAAGACTTTCCCTCGCGACAGCGCCAGGGCCTGCTCGCAGACGCTTTAGACCGATTTCAGATCGTCGCCAAGAAGGATCTATTCCCCAGCCAACTCTCCGGTGGTCAACAGCAGTTGGTAGGGATCGCGCGGGCGGTCGTGCATAAACCCGCCCTACTGCTGGCCGATGAACCTACGGGTAACCTGCACTCGTCCCAGGCCAAGGAGATCATGGAACTCTTCCGCGAACTCAATCAGCAAGGTACGACCATCATCCAGGTAACGCACTCGGAAACCAATGCCGCTTACGGAAGCCGAGTGGTGCAGCTGCACGACGGGTGGCTGGCGAGTGACAGCTCGGTCCCATCCCTTCCGCAGGCTGCCATGGGGTCGCGATGATAAAGCGCTTTCTCGGGATCGGACGGACGTTGCTATCAATCACGGGACTCGGAATGCTGCTTTCAGTGTTGGCTCTGTGCCAATCACGAACGTCACTAACGTTGGAGATGCCGCACTCCTACAGCCCCATCAAGCCCTACTCCCCCGAGCAGGTGCCCGAGCCTCCACTCGCGAATTCCTCTCGCCTCGATCAGCTGGTGCGGGATGGCAAATTGTATCTAACTCTTAACGACGCGATCGCCCTGGCACTCGAGAACAACCTCGACCTTGCGATCGCCCGCTACAACATGCCGATCGCAGATACCGATCTCCTCCGTACCCGGGCGGGCGGCTTCTTTCGCGGCGTAAATACGGGCGTGGTGCAGGGAACACCCGGCGGCGGGGTAGGCGGTTACGGCGCGGGAGCGCCAGGTGCGGGTGCTGGTGGTACCACGAGCGGCGCGGGTGGCGCTGGCGCGGGTGCTTCCGGACTGGTGCAATCCACCTTGGGTGCAGGTGCGCCAGTCTCTTCTTATGATCCCGCACTCAATGCGAATCTGGGCATTGAACATCAGACCACTCCGCTCTCGAATCAACGGATCTATGGCATACCCTCCCTGCAGCTCAATACTGCGAATGTGAATGTCGGATATACCCAAGCCTTCCCGACCGGCACAACCTTGACCTTCGAGTTCCAGAACAACCGGCAAACCACCAACTCGCCGTTTACGATCCTGTCGCCCGCCCTCAACAGCTTTTACCGGTTCAGTTTTCAGCAACAGCTTCTTGCTGGCTTCGGCTTGGCTTCAAACATGCGCTACCTGCACATCGCGCGCAATAACAAGAAGATCTCCGACATCGCTTTCAAGGATCAGGTGATTGCCACGGTTACGCAGATCGAAAACATTTACTGGGATCTGGTGGGTGCCTACGAAGAGGCGCGCGTCAAAGAGCAGTCCCTCCAGTTTGCCAATCAGACTTTTGACAATGCGAAGAAGCAGCTGCAACTGGAAGCTATTCCCGCCCTCGATGTGATGAAGGCGGAGGCTGAAGTCTCCAAGCGCGACCAGGATCTAACGGTTGCCCGCACCACGCTGCAACTGCAGGAATCGCTGATGAAGAACGCCCTGACCAAGAGCCTCGACGATCCCGCTTTGGAAGAGATGCCCGTGGTTCCTACGGACCGCACGCAACCCAGCAGCGATGAGACGAGTAGGCCGATCCTTGATCTGATCGCCGAGGCCCAGCGAAATCGCCCCGAACTGCTCGAAACCGATATCGATCTGGTCAACCGCCAGATCAGCCGGAAGGCCGCACGCAACGCCCTCCTTCCCACGCTCTCGCTTACCGGCTTTTACGGCGGCTCGGGGCTGGGTGGAATCGTAACGCCCGGGAACACCGCCAGCGTGCCCACCGATCTGACGGGCGCTTGGCAGAATGCCTTCAACAACTCTTCCCCGGACTACTATCTCGGTTTCAACGTGAACATCCCGTTTCGCAATCGGGTAGCGAAGGCGGACCAGTACCGCTCCGAACTGGAGTACCGCCAAGCTGAGCTTCGCAAAGAGCAACTGCGCAAACAGATTCGCATCGAGGTCCGCAACGCTCAGTACTCCGTCGAACAATCCCGTGCCCGGGTTGACGCCGCCCGCAAAGCCCGCGACCTGGCTCAACGGACCTTTGAGATCACCAAAAAAGAACAGGAACTGGGCTCCGGATCTACCTATCAGACCATGACGGCACAGCGTGATTTGGCTTTGGCGGAGTTGGACCTGGTCACCGCTTCGACCACCCACCAGAAAGCCCGCGTCGAACTTGACCGCGCGACCGGCACGACTTTGGAACATAATGGAGTCTTGATTCAGGATGCGGTGACCGGCACTCTTTCCGCCGCATCCCCATAACGTATGCCGACTTCGGCCAAGCCGCATCCGGTCGCGCCCGCCCCAGAACAACAGCGCTTGAGCCATCCCGCGCGTTTGCTGGCTGCCGACGATCAGCCCGATGTCCTGGAAGCGCTTCTTCTCTTGCTTCGTCCTCAAGGCTACCGCGTCGACGCCGTCAAGTCGCCCGCGGAGGTCCGCGAAGCATTGGCATCCGAGTATTACGATGCCGTTCTCATTGATCTGAACTACACCAGGGACACGACGTCTGGTCAGGAGGGCTTAGATCTTCTTTCCGAAATTATCAGTGTCGACAGCAGTCTCCCCGTAATCGTGATGACGGCCTGGGGCAATGTGGAGCTGGCCGTCGAAGCCATGCGGCGCGGCGCACGCGATTTCGTTCAGAAGCCCTGGGAAAACGAACGCCTCCTTGCGATCTTGCGCACGCAGGTCGAGCTTCATCGAGCCCTGCAGAATGCCGAGCGCCTCGCAGCCGAGAACCGCATTCTACAACTGCAAGGACGCCCAGAATTCGTTGCTGCCGCGGCTGCCATGCAGCCTGTCCTCGACGCGATTGCACGAGTCGGGCCGTCCGATGCCAACGTCCTGATCACGGGCGAGCACGGTAGCGGCAAGGAAGTCGTTGCTCAAACTCTGCACACGCTTTCTCATCGTTCCTCTCGTCCACTGGTCGCGGTCAATACCGGCGCCTTGGCGGAAGGAGTCTTTGAAAGCGAACTCTTCGGCCACGTGAAAGGCGCATTTACCGATGCCCGGGTGGATCGCATGGGACGCTTCGAACTGGCCGACGGTGGCACAATCTTTCTCGACGAGATCGGCAACGTTCCCGTCCGGCAACAGGCCAAGTTGCTGCGGGTGCTGGAGACCGGCGAAATCGAGAGGCTGGGATCGTCCCGCTCGCGAAAAATCGATGTGCGCGTAATTTCCGCTACCAATGCCGATCTTCAGGCTGCTTGCGCTGCCGGAGAATTTCGCGAGGATCTACTCTTCCGACTCAATACCATCGAGATTCGAGTTCCACCCTTGCGCGAACGACGCGAAGACATTCCTGCCCTGGCCCTGCACTTCCTCAATCGCTACGCGTCGCGCTACCGCCGGGAGATCGATGGTTTCGACAAGCTCTCCCTGCAAGTCATGGCGCAGTATGCATGGCCCGGGAATGTCCGCGAACTGGACCACACCATCGAGCGCGCTGTCCTGATGTGTCGCGGCCGCGAGATTCAGCCCGCCGATTTGGGCCTCAACCTTCAGCGACCACAAGCCGCCAACCTCGAAGAGCTGAGCTTGGAAGCGGTCGAAGCGGTTCTTATCCGCAAGGCATTGCAGCGTTTTCAGGGAAACATCAGCCAGGCCGCTGAGGCTCTGGGTTTGAGCCGCGGCGCCCTCTATCGACGCATGGAGAAGCATGGCCTTTAGTCCGCAGATCAGCGGCAAGGCGGCAACACGACGAACTCCTCGCAAGCGCCGTCTGCGGTACGAGCATCGCATCTGGCTCTACGCCCTGTTCGTTGCGCTCCCTGGAACCTTGGTTGGCGTGATCCTCATCTGGCTGGAACCCTGGTCGATGGAATCGAAGTTGATCTTTTCCTTCACGATCGTTCTGGCCTGGTGGATCTTTGCGGGAGTTTTACACGAGCAAACGATTCGTCCCATCCAAACCCTCGCCAACGTGGTTGCGGCGCTCAGGGAGGAAGACTATTCCTTCCGCGCGCGCGGGGCCGCCGTTGAAGATGCTTTGGGAGAACTTTCGCTCGAAGTGAATGCTCTCGCCGACTTGCTCGCTGATCAACGCCTGCGTGCCATCGAAGCGACCGCTGTGCTCCGGCGGGTGGTGGAAGAGATCGATGCTCCCTTGTTCGCCTTCGATTCGCGACGGACCATCAAGCTGGTGAATCCTGCCGGGGAGAAGCTCCTGCGGCAAGCTTCCAGCCGTTTGCTCGGACGCAGCGCCGACGAAACCGGTCTTGCCACATGCCTGGATACGCCGAATGAAGGACTAATGGCTCTGCCCGTCAATGGGTCCAGCGCTCGCTGGGTAGTGAGGCGCAGCCGATTCCGCGAGCAGGGCGAGCCGCACACGCTGGTTGTGCTCTCCGACGTGAGCCGTGCTCTACGCGAAGAGGAGCGCTCGGCGTGGCAAAGGTTGATCCGCGTGCTTGGACATGAACTGAACAACTCTCTCACTCCCATCAAATCCATTGCTGGAAGCTTGAGCGCACGCCTTGCCGAGGCCGATTTAGGTCCCGAACATCGGCGCGACTTTGAACGAGGTCTGGCGATTATCGAAGCGCGTACCGCCTCCCTCAACCGGTTTTTGCAGGCGTACCGGCAACTGGCGCAGATGCCCCCACCCGCAAAGAAGCCCGTGCCTTTGCGCCCAATCGTCGAGCGCGTTGCCATGCTCGAAACTCGCCTGCCGGTTGTGATTTCGAGTGGGCCGGAAGTCGTGCTGGCCGTTGACTCCGATCAGATCGAACAGATGCTGATCAATCTCGTCCGCAACGCCGTGGAAGCTGCCCTCGAAACAAACGGCCATTCGAAGCCGGGCGGCCAGGCCGGGACGCCGGAGGTGAGCGTCCGTTGGGCAATTGAGAATCAGAACGTTGTATTGATGGTCGACGACAACGGGCCTGGACTCATGAATCCCAGCAATGCATTCGTCCCCTTTTACACAACCAAGCCAGCAGGCAGCGGCATCGGACTCGCTCTCTCGCGCCAGATTGCCGAGGCGCATGGCGGGTCGATCGAATTGTTAAACCGAGATGGAAACAGCGGTTGTGAAGTCCGTGTGAAATTACCTCGCATTCGCGAAGCAGAAGATCCCCAGATTTACGGTTGAGGAGAACGCATCAACATGCTTGCACAAGATGCTCGCTTTGCATTTCGCCGGCTGCGCAAGGCGCCCGGTTTCAGCCTCATCGTGGTTCTCACACTGGCCTTTGGGATCGGGTCGGCGACCGCCATCTTCTCGCTGGTAGAAGGCATCCTGCTTCGGCCTCTGCCGTTCGATGATCCGGACCGGCTTGTTCTGCTGGGCGATCATCTCCGAGACGGGTTCGGGACATCGGTGACTGCCCGCGAAATCAGCACCTACGCGACCGCAAGCAGTGCCTTCTCGTCGACGGGTGGCTACATCCCCATCGGCTATGAGATTTCAGGTGGCGCGACTCCCGAGAGAGTGAATACCGCGCGTTTTACGGCGAGCGTCTTCCCGACGCTGGGTGTCCGTCCAATTCTTGGCAGGGTCTTCACGCAGCAGGAGGACGATGCCCACCAGTCGCTTGCTGTCATCAGCTATGCCCTGTGGTTGACGCGCTATCAGCGCGATCCCGGGATTCTCGGCAGTTCCATCACGCTTGATCGCAGACCCTACACCATCATCGGTGTGATGCCTCGCAATTTTGAGTTTCCGCTGGAAGACGGCCGCCTCGACCAGGTTCAACTTTGGGTCCCGATGAGTTTCACGCCCGAGGAACTTGCTGAGGAGCACGCCGGATTCTGGGGATATCAGATGGTGGCGCGCCTCAAGGAGGGCGTCACCCTGAAGCAAGCGGCGCAGGATGCCGACCGCGTCGCCCAGCAAATCATGCGCGACTTCCCCGCCAGCCAATCGGCGATTCACATTCGCGGCGACGTCATTCCGCTGTTTGAGTATGGAGTTGGCGAAGTCCGGCCCGTGCTTCGGATTCTGTCGCTCGCTGTATCCGTCATACTGTTGGCTGCCAGCGCCAACGTCGCCGGCCTCCTGCTGGTTCGTGCCATCCGCCGCCGGCGTGAATACGCACTGCGCCTTGCGTTGGGTGCGAGTGCGCGCGCTGTTGTTCGCGAGTGCGTGGCCGAAGGATTGGTCCTGGGCATTGCCGGCGGCGGCTTAGGTTTGGCCTTGTCCGCCATTGTGATCCGAGCGACGCTGCACCTGCTTCCTGAATCCATGCCGCGCATTAACTCCATCACCATCGATGCCGGAGTGGCGGCGTTTGCTCTTTTTCTGTCTTTGGCGACTGGCGTGATCTGTAGTCTCGCACCCGCCTTTGGAGCACTGCGTGCCAACCCGATCGAGAGCCTCAAGTCCGGAGGACCGAACGCCTCGGGCACCACCGGCCACAAATGGTTGCGATCCACGCTGGTTGTGGCGGAAATCGCTGTCGCGTTGATGCTGCTTACCACTTCGATCGCTTTTATGCGCAGCTTCCAGAAAATGCGCGCCGTCGATCCCGGCTTCCGCGCCGACCATGTATTGACGGCCGCATTTCGCTTGCCTCTCCCGAACTATCCGACAGCTGCCACGTCGCACACCTTCAACCACGCCGTGATCGACAGGGTTTCGACCAAACCCGGTGTGGTAGCGGCGGGCATTAGCAGTTCATTACCTGCCTCTGGCCAGTTCGGCCAGTCTACCTACACACTCGAGGGTCAGACAGCGGCCACCTGGAAAATAAGGTTTGCGGCGTTTGCGACCACCTATGGCGATTATTTTCAGGCCATGCGGATACCGTTGATCGAGGGCCGCTACTTCACTGCTGACGACGGCGTCGACTCGCCTGCGGTCATCATCGTCAACCAGTCGATGGCCAAACATTGCTGGTCCGGCGAGCGGGCAATTGGCAAGCGGATGCATGCTGGCAATCCACAGAAACCTTTGCCCTGGGCAACCGTGGTCGGAGTGGTCGCAGACACCAAGATGGGCTCTCCCGATGAACCCAGCAACGATCAGTGGTATACGCCCGTGGAACAACCCACGACGCTTACCAATGCCACCGCATCGGGAAAGTTGACCGACGCAGCCGGGGGATTCATCGTGCTCCGATCCGCGCTGCCGCCGGAGCAGATGATCCAAACTCTGCGCGCCAGCATCGCGGAGGTCGATCCGTTGCTGGCGCTCGAGCAAGTGCAGACCATGAAGGAAGCAATCGTCAACATCGAAGCCCCGCGACGTTTTAACACCAGCCTCATCACGTCTTTCGCTCTCGGTGCCCTCTTGCTGGTCATCACGGGAATTTACGCGGTGGTTGCCTTCTCGGTCTCGTTGCGAACCGGAGAGATTGCCATCAGGATGGCGCTTGGAGCTCAACGAGCCGGCATCGCCCGACTCGTGCTCATTTCAGGCGCAAAGCTGGCGTTAGTCGGCTGCGGACTCGGAGTTCTAGGTTCAGTGGCTTTGTCGCGGCTGGTGAGCTCATTTCTGTTCGAGGTGAGTGCGACGGACCCGCGGATTTTCCTCGCAGCTGTCGCCATCATGGTGCTGATGACACTACTCGCATCTACTCTTCCCGCAACTCGCGCCGCCTCCGCGGAACCAGTAAATGCTCTGCGATCGATGTAGCCGTGAGCTGAGTAATCCTGAACAGGGACTCGTAAAGACACACGGTTTCTATTACGGCGGATTGCAGAGAAGAGATTTACGCTCGCGTCCTGTACGATGAGCTTTGCTCAAGCTTGACCCACATCTCCCCAGACCGCATCCGGGCTAGCCCACGCCCGAATATCCCGGATTGACAATTCTGCATCCCCAGATGCATGAGTGCCGACTGTGTGGCGTGCGTGAACTATTCGCGAGTGGGGCGTTACGCGTACCGAAACCCAATGTTGGAATCGGTTACGATATCTCCAAAACTGGACTTCGTTGTCCACTTTCCATCAAATTTCAGGCTTCCCCATCTTCAGTGTCATTCGTTACTTTTGGAACTCACCCTGAGTAACTGTCGACACTCTTTGCAAGGTCACGGCGACTTACGAGCGCGTACTACTGTCTGCGTAGTAGTTGTCGGCCAACACCAGCTTCAGCGAGCACGCCCGCCACATCAACGATGGCTTTTCGTGTTCGACCTGCCATACCGCACACGGCATGGGCGGGCCGGCGGGTACGATCTCGGGCGAGAGAATGGTGAATTTTGACGCGAATGTGGTGGCGTCCAACAATGGGTCCCCGATTGCCTATAGCCGCTCATCGAATTCTTGCAGTCTGACATGTCATGGTCACCCCCATGATCTGACCCCCACCCCGCTCAACCCCGCGCTCCGGCGTCCGAAAGCGAGCGTATAGCGAGAAATATTGACACTATCGCGCGTGCTCTCTGTTGTTGGTGGTCACAACTTTTTGTTTGTGATCCTGACCAATGTTTGTCATCCTGAGCGGAGCGAAGGATCTGCTTTTCGCTCGTATCCAGTTGCGATGCGTGCTACGTTCTTTCGTTCGAAGCAGCACGCTACGCTCATATCGTGAGACCGACGCGAAGTAATAAACACAGCAGCAAACCAGGTTTCACAACACGACTGTTCGGGCCCCTTTCCCGGACAGGCGAAATCTGAAGAATACGAAACAGGAGACCGAAGAAAGATGAAGAAGCTTGTTCTCGCAATCTTAGTGATGTCACCCATCTTGTCGTCGATGTGCCTTGCCGATGACTTGGTTGACGATCCCAACTACAAAGCGAAGTGTGCCATGTGCCATGGTGCGGCAGCCGAAGGTAAAGAAAAAATGAAAACGCCGCCCATGAAAGAAAAGGCGGGCAAGCCCGTTGCTGAACTGACGAAGCAGATTGAAGATGGCAACGACCAGCAGACTCCCAAGATGCCCCCCTTCAAGGACAAACTGACGCAAGAGCAGATCAAGGCGCTGGTCGACGAGATCAAGGCTCTCAAGTAAAAGCCTCCGTAGCGGGATCCCTCCCCCCCAAACCCTACGGAAGATGTGTGCTTGTTCCTTTTGGTAGTTCTTAGGCGCGGCACTGGTCGAACGTCGCACTTCTTCTATCCAATGGCTAGCGATAACCGCCCAACTACGCTGCCTGCGATGCGCTTCCCGGCTGCCTGAGGGAGTCAGCTTCAATAAACATCCTCTCGATTGTTGGTTCCTTCTCCTTGATCCGTTCTTCCAAACGCGCAATTGCCGACTCCAGTTGCTGAACATCCAGCCCGCGACGGAATCGGATGTTTACCGTGAGCAGCACCTGTTCCGGTCCTAGCTGCATGGTCAGCAGGTCGCCCACGCGTTCCACGGCAGGATCGTTTTGGATCACGTCGCGCACCTGGCGTATCCTCGCCCTGTTCGTTCTCTCTCCCACCAGCAACGCCCCACTTTCACGCCCTAACAGCACCGCGACGGCCGACAGAACACCCGCGATTAGTATCGATGCGATCGGATCAAACTTTGGATTGTGGAACGTGTGCCCCAGAAAAATTCCAAGAAACGCCAGAGCCGCTCCCACCAGTCCTGCAGAATCTTCCAGAAATACGGTGAAAATAGTGGGGTCTTTGCTCCCGATAATTTCGTCCCACGTGCTTTCGTGCGGCTCTTTTTGCGATACCAATCCCTGATACGAGATCCGCCAGGAGTAGAAGTCAAACGCCGCCGTCAGGGCTAACACCGCATAGTTCCACCCTGGATGTCCCGTAGGATGGGGATGACGCAGATGCGAGATGCCCTCGTGCAGCGCCAACATTCCGCCAATCCCAAAAATGTAGACTGCGACCAGCAAGGAGTAAAAGTACAGGACCTTTCCATGCCCGTATGGGTGGAGTTCGTCCGGAGGCCGCGTGCTCCGTTTGATTCCGACGAGCAGCAGGATTTCGTTTCCCAGGTCCGCCGTGGAGTGGAAGGCTTCGGCCAACATCGCGGAACTGCCGGTTGCCACGGCGGCAAGGTATTTGCAGACCGCGATTGCCAGATTTGCTGCAATCGCAACTACAATGATCCGTTGCGACGACTGGAGAGCCATCCAATTCCGACGCGAATCATTCTGAGAGGGATGTATCGGATCGATTCCAAAATTGGACGCGAAAAAATCCCGGCAAACACCACAGGGGGGAGCCTGAGCGCGACTACGGCGTGGACACCAACCAGACTCCGTTACGAGTCTGTCCCGCGGCTGATTCAGCCACGCCGTACGCGTGGTTTTTAAGCGGCAGCCCGCTCGTTGTGTGCGTTCCGCACTTTATCCACGGCTCCAGGGGCAACGAGAATTCCGATCCCCGTACCGATTCCAACACCAAGAAGAAAGCTGCCCCAACTCGGCCACTGGCTCCGGCCTCGTAATGCATCACTCGCATTCGCCAGACGACTCGAAGCGTCTTCATATTTCTCGTTGATGGCATCGCTCATCTCGTCGGTGCGATCGCGCATCTGGTTTTGCACCGCCGACCACAACTTCGCGTCCGTCAGCAGCAGACCGGCTCGCATGGCGAGCCTCGCCCAATCCTTCGTGCGCCTGTTTCTAAACATATTTGTCATCGTATGACCTCGGTTAACCTTGATTCTCCCAATTTAGAAAATCCCGCTTCTTTTAGCCATCGGATGACCTGTGTAGGGTGAACCCGGGAATCCGTGTATACGAAACTGGGGCGTCCAGGAGCAGGATTCCCGCGTAAAGATTCGTAAACCCCGTCTGCCTGTGACAACTCGCCGTGGATAATCGGGTTCATACCTCTACCCGGGAAATTAAAGACGTGTATATGAAGGAGATTCAATGCTTAAGAACTGGATACTGGCTTTGATGTTGGGCGGCTTGGCATGCGCAGCAACTCCGGCCGTTATCGCGCAAGATGCTCCCAGCAGCGACCAGCAGGCAGCGCCCACGGGCGCTCCTCCGGAACATGGCCGCGGCCCGGGTCGATTCGATCCCGACCGGCGCGCCGATATGCTGGCCAAGAAACTGAATCTAAGCGCGGATCAGAAAACGAAAGTGACGGATATCTTCATGTCTGAGAAGTCCGACATGCAAAAGATTCATGCCGACGCGTCGGCCTCACAGGGTGACCGTCGCTCGAAAATGATGGATGTCCACAAGTCGTCCAACGACCAGGTGCGCGCGCTTTTAAACGAAGACCAGCAGAGGAAATTCGATGAACTGCTGGCTCGGCGCGAACAGTGGGTCAAAAACCGCCACCAAGGCCCCGATGCCGCACCCCCTGACTCCGATCAGAAATAAACTTCCCACAAAACTTCGGTGCCCCAGGTTCGCGTCCGCATTTGGACGCTAACCTGGGCTCTTATCAACATGCGCTCAGGTCCTTGTATCGACCCCGCGCCATGTCCGCCCCGCGCCATATCCCCACCGCCGCGCCGAAATCCCAATACCAACGTCCGCTGAGGTCCCAATGCTCCGTATCAGGGCGCGCCTTCAGGCGCGCCGTAAAAGCTCCGTAGAGATAGCCCCTTTAGGGGCCGCCTACCGCTACCCTATAGACCCGGCCTGAACGAAATACTGCGATAGACTGAATTCGGAGGGCGCCATGTACTTCGAACAGTTCTACCTCGGCTGTCTGGCCCACGCGTCGTACATGCTCGCTTCAGAGGGCGAGGCTCTCGTCATCGATCCTCAGCGAGATGTTGAAATCTATCTCACTGCCGCCAGCGAGAATGGCCTCAAGATCCGCCACATCTTCGAAACTCACCTCCATGCTGACTTCGTTTCCGGCCACAAAGAATTGGCCGAACGCACCGGCGCCAAAATCTACATCGGTCCCCATGGCGGCGCTCGTTTTGCCCGGGTGGAAGTCGGCGATGGCTTCCAGTTGCAGGTTGGGAAGCTGAAGATCGATGTCCTCAGCACTCCCGGACACACACCGGAGAGTATTTGCCTGGTAGTCACCGACGAAGAAAAATCTCCGAAGCCTTGGGCCGCCTTCACCGGCGACACCTTATTTATAGGAGACGTCGGCCGTCCCGATCTATCGCCCTCCCACACGCCTGCCGAACTGGCTGGACTGCTTTACGACAGTCTCCACGCCAAGCTGATGACCTTGCCCGGCGATACGCTGGTCTATCCCGCGCACGGAGCAGGTTCGCTATGCGGACGCAACATGCGCGCCGAGCGTTCTTCCACCATCGCCACCGAACGAATGACGAATTACGCTCTCCAGATCGGCAGCCGCGAGGAGTTCATCCACGAACTGACGTCCAAGATGCCCGTCCGCCCCGATTATTTCCTCCAGGATGCGGAGATTAACCGCGACGGCGCAGCCCCGCTTTCTGAAATGCGGGATCTGAAACCCATCTCTCCCCCTGATCTACAGTCCCTGGTCGCCGAGGGAGTCGTCGCGCTCGACGTGCGCCCGCCCAATGAATTTGCCGCCGGTCATGTCCCAGGTTCGATCAACATCGCGCTCTCCGGCCAATTCGCTTCCTGGGCCGGATCGGTTCTCGGTCTTTCGTCCCGCCCGGTGCTGATCGCCGACAACGACGAGCAGTTATCGGAGGCGCGCCTGCGCCTCGCGCGCGTGGGTATCGAGGATGCGCGCGGATTTTTGCAGGGTGGCATGACCGCCTGGAAGCAGGCCGGAATGCCAGTCGCCGATTTGCCGGAAGTTCAAGTCCATCAAGTCAGCGCCTGGTTGGACAAGGGCGAAGCAACGCTGCTCGACGTTCGACGGGAAGGAGAATGGAAGGCAGCTCACATCGAAGCCGCGACCTGGTCGCCGCTCGACACGCTACCGCACAATCTGCCCGCGCTCGATCCCGATCGCCGCATCGCGGTGCATTGCAAAAGTGGATACCGCAGCGCCATCGCATGCAGTTTCCTGCAGCGGGCGGGCTTCCGCAACGTAGTCAACGTGATCGGCGGCTTCGACGCGTGGCAAGCCGCCCACCTCCCGTTTATAACCGAAGAAACTGTAAAGGTCTGAGGCCCGCACTTCCCCCACGCAGGCTCTCAGACAATCGCCCAGCCAGGACCGAGCGAAATCTTCAGTAAGTGTAGGGCGGGCGCCCTCGCCCGCCGCCTGCCGATCCTCACCTTCTTCACAAAGAGCGAAGGAAGTTCAGCAAATCCTGCATCTGCGATGTCGACAATCCATTGAAGCGGTGCACCGTTCCCGCGGCTTCCGACCCTCGCCCATCATGAGCGCGAATGGCCTGCAGCAAATCCGACGTCCGCCCATCGTGCAGGAAAAATAATCGCTGCCCCACACCCCACAGCGGCGCCGTCCGGAACTGATCCGGTCCCGCCGCTCCCTGCGTGATGCGGTCCGCAAGTCCCCACCCCATATGATGGATGGCAAAATCAGAGTACGGATGATAGGTCACACCCGACATCCCCGTGTACCGCGAGGGACCCGTCGTCAAAGAAGCGGTGTGGCACAAACTACATCCCACTTTGTCGAACAGTGCCGCCCCATTCTGCGTAGAAGCAGTAGGCTCGGCCGAAGTCGGCGGAGCTGACAAGCGCGCGAACATCGCGAACTTGGCAACATCGGCTGTAGTCTCCCCCGCGTCTCCTCCGGCGAAGTCTTCCGGGGAGGGATTGAACGCGCACCCGCCGTCTGCCGATCGCTCCGAAGGAAATACTTCGTTCGAAACGCCTTGCTCGACGTTGTAGGCTTCTCCCGAAAATATCAGCAGCGACTTGTTTTGTGCTTTCCATCCGAATCGCGTAATCGTTCCGTCATTGCCGCTCGTGTTAAAACTTCCGCGAATTCCTAGAAAAGCTTTCTGCGCCGCATTCGCCGCCAGATTCGCTCGCAGTACGCTGTCCGGAGTCGACTCCACCAGCCCCAATCCAAACACGGGCGTAGGGATCCGGAAAATTACATTGCTGCGGCCCAACTCCTTCGCGAAGTCGGGTTGTGCCATGGTGCAACCTGCCGCGTCACTTCGCCCAGTGACGCTGAACAAATCGTGGACTCCTCCGTCCGGCACTGCTCCCTGCTGTGTCACCGTCATGATGAAGCGCGCTTCGCGCACCGGCCCATCCGGAGTAATAAAAGGCGGCACCTTATTGGTCGCGCCATGGAGTGTCGCCAGCGCCACCTGCGGATTGGGGATTGGATTCTGTGGACTCTTCGATCCCGGGCTACTGCCTCCCATCGCCGGTTGCGCGTGACACTGCGCGCAACTGTTGCCATTGAATCCCGGGCCCAGGCCGGTGCCGCCTTCTCCGTCAATTCCTCCCGACACCGAGTCGACTTCCATGAACGCCTGCATCGCTTGCGTGAACAGCGCCTGCTCTCCAGCGCCCAGCGCAGAGTACGCGCCTCCCGCTCCCGCTGTGCCGATTCGCGGACCGGGGTCTGATTGTGCGTACACATTTCGGGGACCGATTTCCATCAAAACCACAAGGCAAACCACCACCATCAAAACGTTCTCGCGTTTCACTTGGGCCCTCCTTCGGCGGAAGCAGACACACTCCCGCGAGGTTCTGGATCTGTGGATTTATGGGAGGCTTAGCGCGAAGTCTTCCCCAATTGTCCCGCCCGCTGGTAGCACGGCGAACCCTTCGTGTCGGCATACCCCGACACCATCACCGCGTGAGGCGTGGCGCCTGCCGCAGAGCTGGGCTGACTTTTAACTGCAAGTGAGATTGCGAGGAACTCTACTTTTGATCGTGATCGGGCGTCAAGATGTCCGGAAGTACATCCGGCGCATGAGGAATCGCCCATCAAAACATTTGTCCGACTCCATTCCCGGAAAAGGAATTTGGCCAGGGACCGCTACTGAAATTTGTCTCATGGCGGTTTGCTGCGCTGATCATTTCCACCGACGCGAATATTGAATCCTTGTTCGTAACTCACTTACAGCCGACACTACCAGGTTTAGGGGAGAAGGCTTTCCTCGGTCCCATAAACGACCACTTAGGTCCTTCTCACATGCCTACGTGACGAACGAACATCGCCCGCGTGACATAGAACACAGACGCCTGAAACATCGGTTTGCGAAACTGCGATCGGATTTATTACGAAGACCACGCACTGCAGATGGTCGCTGTTAGTGAGAATTTTGCTCCTAGGTCCAGGCGAAGCGAAACGCTGACCCCCAAAAGCGGTTTGCCGCCGGCTTGTTGATCTCCCGTTCCCCCCAGAATGCGGACTCACTTTTAGCCAGGAACCCCGAGAGCGCGAACCATCCATCTGCTTGGTCGTTTGGCGGATAGCAGTTAGGCCCCTCCCCAAAAACATCAGTAGTCGAAGTTTGCGCCCAGGCTTCATGTCATCGGTCCGGTTCCACGTGTGCCCAAATTTAAGGAGAAATCATGGACATTAAAGCATCTCTCAGGTTCTCGCGTTGGCTCCTCCTCGCCATTGCTGTTTGTATCGGAGGAATTCAGGGGTTGGCGCAGACCAAGTCTGCGCAGCCTCCCAAGCCGGTACAACCGCCAACGACCGCTCCAGTTCAACGCTGGCATGGTGGACAAAAAACCATCACCGATGCTGCGGGTCGCGTTCACGTCCGCCACGAACGCATCACGTACGCTCAGCGCAAGGCCGCGGCTCAGCACCGCCTTCAGGCCCTGCGTCAGGCCGCCGCGAATAGAAAACAGGCCGAGGTGAAGCAATGAAAAAGATTCTTGGTTTCGCGTTGTTGCTCCTCCTTAGCACCCTGGCCGTTGGTCAGTGCGTGCCTCCTCCGGTCTATAACTCCGACGGCACTCCGGCTGGACGTAGTGCGAAATGGCCAACCAACTCTGTCACCGGACCCTACGACGCGCCTGACTATTTTGGCTGCGGCAACTACGCCAGCAGCCCGCTCCCGAAGCGCAGCTGTTCCGACGTCGCCCAGACCGCCTGCTACGGCGACCTCGAGTGCGCGATGCTCGCCGATGCCACGGTGCCGACCAACCCGGCCACCTGCAGCGGCCCGATAACCGGCGGCGGCATCCGGAAATTTGTTGATACTCTCCCGGGTCTTACGCCAGCGGGAAAAAATAACCTCGGCCAGTACATTCCTCTGGGCGCACCCGACATCACGACCTATCCCGGTTCGGATTACTACGAGATCGCCCTGGTCGAATTTGCGGAGAAGATGCATACCGATCTTCCCGCGACCAAGATGCGCGGCTACGTTCAACTCAACAACGGCACCAATACTGTCGCTTGTCCCGCGACCGGTTGCACGACTGCCGACAACACCATAGTTCCCGATCCAGTTCCGCACTTCCTTGGTCCCACTATTCTGGCGCAGAAGGATCGGCCGGTTCGCATCCTCTTCCGCAACAAGCTGCCCGCCGGGCAAGGCGGAAATCTCTTCCTTCCCGTCGATACGACGATTATGGGTTCGGGCATCGGCCCGGACGCAAACGGCATGGTGGAAGAGAATCTCGGTCTCACCACCGATGGCGCGCGCAATCCTGTTTGCGGGATTGATCCCAAGCCCGCGATCTGCTTCACGGAGAACCGCGCCACCCTGCATTTGCATGGCGGCATGACTCCCTGGATCAGCGACGGAACTCCTCACCAGTGGATTACTCCCGACGGCGAGATTCCGTACCCGGATTCCACCCTTCCTCATCTCAAGAACGAAGGCGTCAGCGTGGTCAACGTGCCCGATATGCCCGACCCGGGCCCCGGCGCGCAGACGTTCTTCTACACCAACCAGCAGAGCGCGCGGCTGATGTTCTACCACGATCACGCTTGGGGCATCACTCGCCTGAACGTTTACGTGGGTGAGGCCGCCGGCTATCTGGTGACCGACGCGGCGGAGCAAGCTCTGATGGCTCCCGGAGGAGCACTCTCCGGCCTCAGCAATCCGATTCCTTACGGCATCCCGCTGGTCATTCAGGATCGGACTTTCGTCCCGACCGTCGATCAACTCGCGACCGAAGATCCTACCTGGGACATGACTCGCTGGGGCGGACTCGGCAGCCTCTGGGCTCCTCACGTCTACATGCCGGCGCAGAACCCGGGTGACGTTACCGGTACGAGCGGCTTCGGAAGGTGGATGTACGGGCCTTGGTTCTGGCCGCCGGCGTCCCCGCCGTTCGGACCGATCGCCAATCCCTATTACACCTCGGACCTCACGATTTGTGATCCCGATCCGACCGCGCAAGGCTGGTGTCAGCCACCGCTGATCCCCGGAACCCCGAATCTGTCGGTGGGGCAGGAAGCCTTCAATGACACTCCGATCGTCAACGGTACGGCGTATCCCACGATCACGTTGCCCGCGGGCGAGTACCGCTTCCGCATCTTGAACGCGGCCAATGACCGCTTCTTCAATTTGCAGTGGTACGTCGCCGATCCTTCGGGGACAGAGGTTGCACTGAAGGCGGCTGAAGTGGCCGCTGCACAGATCGACCCGAACATTTTCCCGACACCCGACACAGCCATCAGTCCGGCGGGGCCGGCCTGGCTTCAGATTGGCACCGAAGGCGGCTTCCTGCCGGCTCCGGTTGTCATTCCGAACCAGCCCACTACGTGGATCATTGATCCGACGCGCTTCGATGTCGGCAACGTCGACAAGCACTCGCTTATAGTTGCTCCTGCAGAGCGCGCCGACGTCGTCGTTGACTTCACGCCGTTCGCGGGCAAGACACTCATCCTCTACAACGACGCCCCGGCGGCATTCCCGGCGCGCGTCGCGACCTACGATTACTACACCGGCAGTCCGGACCAGACCGACGCGGGCGGAGCTCCTTCCACCCAGCCCGGCTACGGCCCCAACACCCGGACCATCATGCAGGTCGTCGTCACGGGTGCTTCGGGAACTGCCACCCCCGACTACGTGAACCCGACCAGGCTCGCTAACCTTCAGGCTGCGTTCGCGCACCACCTCGATGCGAATGGCAAACCCGCGGGTGTTTTCGAGTCCTCGATGGATCCAATCATCGTTGCTCAGGGCGCTTACAACTCTGCCTACGGCACGAACTTCCGCTTTACGGCGCCCAGAGATGGCTTTGCCAGGATCGCTGACTCCTCGTTGACCTTCAACACCCTGTTGACTGGCAACAGCAGCACCAGCACCTTGACAATCCCCTTCCAGCCCAAGGGCATGCACGATGAGATGAACGCGGTCACTTTCGATGAATACGGAAGAATGACGGCGAACATCGGCTTTGAATTCCCCAATCCCATCCCGGGCACGCAGAATGTCGTGCTCTATCCTTACATCAATCCGCCAATCCGATCGTCGCAAGCCTTCATTGCTCGCGATGACCTCGATCCGATCGAATTGACGGCTGGAAACCTCCAGGTCGACAAGATCGCCTCGGCGGCTGACGGAACCCAGATCTGGAAGATCACGCACAACGGCGTGGATACGCACCCCATCCACTTCCACCTGTTCAACGTGCAACTCCTTAACCGTGTGACTTGGGACGGCCGCATTCTCCAGCCCGATCCGAACGAACTCGGCTGGAAAGACACCGTCCGGGTAAGCCCACTCGAGGACACGATCGTCGCTCTGCGTCCGATCCTTCCGAAGGCTCCGTTCGGCGTGCCCGATAGTATGCGACCGCTGAATCCGGCCATGCCGCTCGGCGACACCAGAGGTTTCGAAAACACAGACCCGAACGGGAATGGACTCACCACGCCAATCGCCAATGCACTCACCGACTTCGGCTGGGAGTACGTCTGGCACTGCCATATCCTCGGCCACGAAGAGATGGACATGATGCGTCCGCTGGTCGCGAACGTGTCGCGTCTGCTTCCCGATGCGCCAGTCTTGTCGCTTGGCTCAACTGGTCCCGCCATCCTCAACTGGACGGATGGAACGCCCGTTGACTACACGGCCCCTGCGTTTTGGGGAAATCCGCAGAACGAAATCGGATTCCGTGTGGAGCGATCCGATGATGGCATCACCTTCTCGGTGATCGGGACGGCCCTTGCCAACCAAATCACCTTCACTGACACGACGGCAGTCCCAAGCCAGCCGTACAGCTATCGCGTCACAGCATTCAACGCGGCGGGTAATTCGCCGTCGAACGTCTTGGTCGTCAAGGCTACGCCCGTCATTACCTGGGCTACGCCTGCGCCCATCTCCTTCGGCACTCCACTTGGCGGCGCGCAACTGAACGCCACTGCGTCGGTACCCGGCACGTTCGTCTACACGCCGGCCGCCGGCACAGTCTTAGCAGTCGGGCCCCAGCTTCTGTCGGCGCTCTTCACTCCAACAGATTCCGCCAACTACAACACAGTGACCGCTTCGGTCACGCTGGTGGTCGGACAGACCGTGCCCGTCATCACTTGGGCTACGCCTGCACCGATCGTCTACGGCACTGCCCTTAGCGGTGTGCAGTTGAACGCGACTGCGTCCGTACCCGGTACGTTCGTGTACACGCCTGACGTCGGCGCGGTCCTGAACGCGGGAAGCAACACTCTATCGGTCGTCTTTACCCCGACCGACACCGTTAACTACACCACGGCCACGGCTAGCGTCACATTGGTGGTCAACAAGGCAACGCCGGTCATCACTTGGCCTGCGCCTGCACCGATCGCCTTTGGTACGCCACTGGGCGCCACGCAATTGAACGCGACCACAACCGTAGCTGGTTCGTTCGTGTACACGCCTCCCGCCGGCACGATCTTACCCGGTGGGACCCAGACGCTGTCGGTCCTCTTCAACCCAACCGACACCGCCAATTACAACACCGCAACCGCGACCGTCACATTGACTGTCACCAATGGTGGTCCAATCCTTAGCTTGGCTCCGACGGCGTTGACGTTTAGCTCGACGATCAACGTTCCAACTCCGGCTCAGTCCGTGCTGGTGACCAATGTTGGCAGCGCGCCCTTGAGAATCACAGCCATCAATTTTGGTGGTGCAAACCCGCAACGCTTCGGCCTCACTCATAACTGCCCGATCGGCGGCACGGGTCTGGCAGCGGGTGGAAACTGCACCGTCAACGTGACCTTCACCCCCAACAACAACACCGCCAGGTCGGCGTTGCTTCGTGTGTTGGTTGCTGCGCCTGCGGTCTCTGGCTCAGTAACCCTTACCGGCACGACCGTTCGCCCGGTGGTCACCCTTTCGACGGCCTCCCTGGCGTTTGGCAACGTGCCGATCAACACGATCAGCACGCCCCAATCGGTCACCGTGACCAACAGCGGAACCGTACCGTTGGTCTTCACCAGCATTACGGTGGGTGGATTCAATCCGGGCCGCTTCCCGCAGACCAACAACTGCCCGATCGGCGGCGCGGGTCTCGCGCCCAACGCGAGCTGCACGTCACCGTAACGTTCCAACCGAATCGGAGAGTTGCACGTTCCGCGACGCTCACCATCCGGAACAATGCAGCCAATAGCCCCCAGACGGTCGCCCTGACCGGCACGGGAATATAAAAGAGGGATGGGCGGTTCACGTACCCGCCCATTTCCTCGACAAAGGGATGCTGCTCGTAATCTCACGAACAGCATCCTTTTTTTGGGGAGCGATTCTGTTCGGGACGCTTCCGCGAAATGCGTTTCCGCCAAGCGCCGAAATTCTTGACTCTCCACCCTCCTCATGTTATAAAACTTCACACTAAACCGATTTAGTTAATCACGCGCGAACATGGTAGCCCTTTCATGAGAAACCTGTTGATCCGAGTGCTTCTCCTCACTGGATTGCTTGCGCTCTCCCTGGCGGCCCTTGCTCAGACCTCCGAAACCATCGTCGTCGACCCCTCTGCGACCGCCCATCCCTTTCCCGCATTTCTGGGAGCAGATGTTCGGCTCTGGGCGCGCTATTCTCAGCCTGCGCGACAGCTATCGCCGCGACCTGCGGGAGGTGAAACAGGTCGACCGACTTCCGCTACGTCCGCTTCCACGCCATCTTTCACGACGAAGTCGGTGTCTACGACGAGGACGCGCAGGGACAGCCCATGTACAACTTCTCCTACGTCGACCAGATTTACGACGGACTGCTCGCCGCCGGCGTCCGTCCGTTCGTCGAACTCAGCTTCATGCCCAAGAAGCTCGCGGCCAGTGAGATGCTGCACGCCTTCTGGTACAAGCCCAACGTCGCTCCGCCCAAGGACTACGCGAAGTGGGATGACCTCATCACGCAGTTCGCAAAACATCTGATCGAGCGCTACGGCATAGACGAAGTCAGCCAGTGGTACTTCGAAGTATGGAACGAGCCCAACCTTGATTTCTGGGGGGGCGATCCGCGCCAGGCAAGCTACTGGGAGCTCTACGACCATACCGTGCGCGCGCTCAAGGCTGTGAACCCAAGCCTGCGCGTGGGCGGCCCCTCCACCGCGCAAGCCGGCTGGGCGGATGCCTTCATCAAGCATTGCACCGACAACCATGTCCCCGTCGACTTCGTTTCGTCGCACGTTTACGGCAATGACAAGTCGGAAGATGTTTTCGGCACTCACGAAACGATCCCGCGCGATCAGATGGTGTGCCGCGCCGTGAAGAAGGTTCACGATCAGATCAAGGCGTCCGCGCAGCCCAATCTTCCGCTCATCTGGAGCGAGTTCAACGCCAGCTACATGAACGAGCCCGACGTCACCGATCGCTCCTACATGGGACCGTGGCTCGCCGACACCATCCGCCAGTGCGATGGCATCGTCGACCTCATGTCCTACTGGACATTCTCCGATGTCTTCGAAGAACAGGGCGTCGTGAAGACCCCGTTCTACGGCGGCTTCGGCTTGATTGCCGCCGGGGGAATTCCCAAGCCCGCATTCAATGCCTTCCGTTTGCTGCACCAGCTCGGAGAAGAGCGGATCGCGCTCGATTCCAATAGCGCGCTGGTCACGCGCAAGAAGGACGGGTCGCTCGTGCTCGCTGTCTGGAACTACGCGCCCCCCGAAAAAGAAGGCGCCGCCAAGACCGTGACCCTGAAGTTCAAGGGCGCCGCTCCGGCGCAAGCGATGGTGTCGGTGGTTGACCCGCAGCACGGCGACGTGCGCGCGGCCTACCAAGCCATGGGCTCGCCCCAGTATCCGACCCAGGCGCAGATCAAAGAACTGCGAAAGGCGTCAGAGCTGGCGGCTCCGGAAACGCGCGCGCTAGCCAACGGGGAACTCACTCTGACGCTGCCGTCATATTCTCTGGCCGTCGTCACGGTGAAGTAAACAGCGGCTCTCTGCGTCCTCTGCGGATGTTCTCTGGCGCCCTCTGCGGTTTAAGATTTTGGGAGCGCCATCCACGCAGGAACTTCCTGCATTCGAGTAGGAAAAAGTTACGATGGCTTCCCGCAATCTCACCCGCAGAGAACTTCTACGTATCTTCCAGGCTGGGGCATTGGCCGTACCGCTAGGCTGGCTTCCCGCCTGTTCCCGGTTTCACAAGAGCCCTGGCTCCCCGCAGACTGACGACCAGTTGCTCGACGAAATCCAGCGCGCCTCGTTTGATTTCTTCTGGACCGAGGCAGGCTCCGCCACCGGCCAAGTGAAAGATCGTGCTCTTGCCGCCGGCAATGACACGCGCACTATGGCAAGCATCGCCGCCACCGGCTTCGGGCTCACGGCCCTGTGCATCGGCGACAGCCGCGGCTACAGAAGCTCCGCCGACATTAAGGAGCGCGTGCGCACGACGCTGCGCTTCATCGCCAACCAACTCCCGCACGAGCACGGCTTCTTCTATCACTTCGTCGACATGAACACCGGCGCGCGCGTGGGGAAGTGCGAGCTCTCGTCGGTCGATACCACCATCTTGCTGTGCGGCGTCCTCACCGCCCGCCAGTACTTCAACGACGCCGAGATTCAGGACCTCGCGACCACCATCTACAACCGCGTGGACTGGCCGTGGATGCTGAACGGCGCCTCAACGCTGTCGATGGGCTGGACACCGGAGTCCGGATTTCTTCCCGCCCGCTGGGAGCACTACTGCGAGCTGATGATGATCTACCTGCTGGCGATCGGCTCGCCCACGCACCCGATTCCCCCGTCGAGCTGGGAAGCCTGGACGAGGCCAACCATCACCTATCAAGGCATCACTTACATCTCAGGAAACGATCCACTGGCCCCCGCGCATCAGTATTCGCACGCCTGGTTCGATTTCAGAAACCAGCGCGACGCGCACGCCAACTACTTTCAGAATTCCATCGACGCGACGCGCGCGCACAAACTCTTCTGCCTGTCGTTAAGCAACCAGTTCTCTGACTACGCCGACAACCTTTGGGGGATCTGCGCGTCCGATTACGTCGGAGGCTACACGGCGTGGGGCGGCCCGCCGCTCATGGGCCCGGTCGACGGCAGCGTCGTGCCCTGTGCGACCGGCGGGTCGTTGGCATTTCTTTTCGACGATTGCATGCGCGTGCTGCGCAACATCCGCACGAAGTACGGCAAGGCGTGGGCGCGCTACGGCTTCGTCGACGCCTTCAATCCGCTGACCGGCTGGTACGACCCCGACGTGCTCGGCATCGACCTGGGCATCACGATGCTGATGGCGGAGAACCATCGCACCGGTCTGGTGTGGCAGACCTTCATGAAGAATCCAGAAGCGCGCGCAGCGATGAATTTGGTGGGATTCAAGTCCGTGTAGCTTTGAGCTGAGAGTTACGAGTCTCGAGCTACGAGCCTCGAGCAAGCGAGCAAGCATCTTCTAGAAAGCGGCGATATGTTCCATGTGGAACACTTTCGCTTATTTTGTGAATTCATTAAATATCCTTAAGCTAAGTATATTCCGGGGAAGTGCCTGTCTGCGAATGAGCTAGCCTAGGTCGAGCACGCGGCACGAGATGGGCGCCTTATCACACACTTTCGCCTTTCCCGAAACGGGAATGCATGATTTCTGATGTTCCACGATTCCCGTAAGGCGTGTTTCTTGGACAAAAAAAGCGCGCCTCATGAGGAGGCGCGCCTGTGAGAGGGTTGATGAATTAGAAGTTGAAACGAAGTCCCAGTGTGACGACGCGGGCAGCCAGCGCTGATCTGGCGCGGCCGAAGCTTGAGTCGCCGATGTTATTGGCAATGTCGTTGGGATCGGATGTTTTGAAGTTGAGATTGTTGAAGACGTTGTAAGCATCGAGCCGGAATTCGAGTTTGGCGCTTTCGCCGAGCACGGGCATCGTCGGCAACCCGAACGCCTTGGTTAGGGTCATATCCACGCCTTTGTATCCGGGACCGTTCAGCGAATTGCGGCGAACTCCGGGAGATTGCGGAAGCGAGTTGCCGAATGCTGGCGTAGTGCTTACCCGTGTAGGCAGTGTAGGCAGGCGTGGTGAAATACGCGGCTCCGCCATTGGGGAAGTTCCCGTTGGCCACAGTCTTGAAGCGATCGTTGCTGGTGCTGGAGCCTGCTCCGCCGAGATAGGCGGCCGGGAATAGCGAGGTATAGCCACATGTATCGCAGTAGAGGCTGCCGCCGGGGTCCGTGGGATTCGGGTTCGACACACTGACGATCGGACTCCACGGGAATCCCGAGTGGATATTAAGGATGCCGCTGATCGACCACCCACCGGCGATCTTCTCAACCCATTTCTTGTCGCCGTGGAAGAAGACCGGTTGCCACATGCCGAAGAGCTTGAAGGCCTTGCCAACGTTGTAGTCCGAACGTCCGTAGTCGAGGTCGAGGTTGTAGACGTACGGCTGTTCGAAGTACGGCCCGGAACTGGTGTCCATGCTCTTGGACCAGGTGAACTGGGCATCCGCCATGAACTGATTGGAGAAGTCATGTTTCACTTCCGCGAGCAAGGCATTGTAGTTACCACGTCCCGAAACACCCCAGTAGTCTCCGCCGCCGATCTGCGGGTTTAAAGTGTATCCGCGGGAAGCGGGAAGCGCATTGGGATTCTCGTGGAAGTAGATGTTGCGGGAGAGGCTACCCTGATATCCCAGAATGGCAACAACCCGATGTCCCAGGTCATATTGCGTGTCGAGCGAGTAGTGATGCACGCGCATGGTGGGAAGGTCTTGCGGGAAGATGCCGACGTTTACCGAACCGGTGGTCGGCAATCCATTCGGGCCGAAACTTACAATCGTATTCGGATTCGACGGGTAGCCGAAGTTGGAGTGCAGATCGGACGAGGTGGCATAGACGATGCCGGGATTGGCTAGAGTTTGGAGCAGGCATGTTGAGCGTCGGGAAAATGAATAGCCCGGGATTGGTGTTGATATTGGCAGAGATGGCGATCTCTTCCTGGTTGTAGCTCAAGCCGTAACCGCCACGAACCACCAGTTTGTCGTTGAACTTACTCGGGCTCCAGGCGAAACCGATTTGCGGTCCGAAATTTCCTTTCTCGGGATTCCAGGAGTTTTGCTTCTTCACCACCAGGCCCGTCATGTAATTGGCGCCCGCGCCCGGGATCGCTCGATACATGTTGCTCTGCTTGGCGTAGAGCGCGCCAAAATAAGACCAGCGCACTCCCAGGTTCAGGGTCAAGTTCCTGCGGACCTTCCAGTCATCCTGCACGAAGAGGCCCCAGAGATTGGTGCGGTCATCCTGACGGAAGCTCGACGGGAAGCCGGTATGCGAGTCGAAACTGCCGCTCTCGTTGTGGGGTGCGTCGTTGACGAAGTCCCAGATGTTGAAGAAGTCGTATCCGGGAATGCCACAACCCACGCACTGATTCAAATAGAAGAGGCGGGTAAGGTCACCACCAAACTTGACGGTGTGTGGTCCGAAAACCTTGGTGGCAACGTCTTTATAGCTGTAGGTCCACTGGTTGAGGATGCTGCCGGGGTTGGCACCGAAGTTCTTAAGGTCGATGCCGCCAATGTGATCGATTCGATCCTGCGGCAACCCAACCGGCGACTGCGGGTTCGACGTGATTTCGTTCCAGTGCCATCCGGCGGCATTCACGCGAAACTCGTTCAGGAGTGTCGCAGAAAAGGTGTGGTTCCAAATTGCAGAGAAGGCTTCGTTGATCTGCGAGTGATGAAAGACGTTGTATTGGCGGGCCGGGCCGTTGATGAAGTCGGAGGATTGCGGAACCCAGTAAATGGTGAAGGCAATCCGGTCTTTTTCCGTGATGTTTGCGTCGAGACGGCCGTTGTATTGAGACTTCGAAGACTTACTGAGACCCTGTGTTTGGAAGTTGGCGATGTCTGGAATGCCATCGAGACCGCCACCCACACCAGGGTGTTGTTTATCGACCCATCCGAGATCCTGGTTACCAAAGCCGGTCGTCAATGGGGAGCCGATATCCAGCCCTTGGCCAGCGATGGTTGCGCAGTTCACGCCCTCGATGAAACCCGCCGTATCACAGTTGGCGGTGGTGTTAATAGTGCCGCCGATGGGTGTTCCACCGGGGAAACTAAGATAGGTCTGTGCTATTGGACCTGCCGAGGCAGAGGTCGCAAGAGCGTCGAAATCCGACGTCTCGAACCATCCATTGTCGGGGCTAGGGTGCTTGGGTTCTCGAACCGTTTCGTAGGCGAAGAAGGCGAAGATCTTGTTCTTCCAGATCGGACCGCCGACACTGCCGCCGATCTGATTGAAAAAGTTGCTGTCTCGCAATACTTTGTTGCCTTCCCCGTTGAAGCTCTGATAAGCATTCAGGCCGGGCCGGTGCGCCGTCCAGAAAAGACTGCCATGAACCTGATTCGTGCCAGCCTTGGAGGTGACCTGAACCTGCGCGCCGCTGAAGCGACCGTTCTCAGCATCGTAGCCGTGGGAGACGACCTTTACATTCTCAACCGAGTCTTCCGAAGGCGTAATGATGGTCGTCCCGCCCCATACCGCGCTGGTCGTGCTGATGCCGTCAATGCTGATGCTGTTGTTCTCATACTGCTGCCCTGCGGCCAGCGCTTGTGGACCATTCTCCGTTTGAAAAATTCCTCCGCTGCCGCCGGTTGCACCTGGGCCCTGAGTCCCTGCAAGGTTGGCGCCGCCGCCACCGCCCCCCTGCCTGCCATCGCCAAAGACGCCCGGCGCCAGTTGTATGAGTTGGAAGACATCGCGCCCGAACGAAGGCAGATGTTGGATCGAATTGCTGTTCACCGTCCCGCTAATGGTGGCGGTCTGAGTTTCGATAGGAGGTAAGTCTTCGGCCGAAACGTTGACGGTCTCGGTAGCACCTCCCAACTCAAGTTCCAGGTTCAGGCCGTTCGGCTGATCGGCGATGGGAACATAGTTGTCGATTGTCTTCTTCTTGAAACCGCTCTTCTCTACCGTCACTGTGTACGTACTGAGCGGGAGGGCGTGGAAGTTGTAGATACCATTGGCATCGGTGGTCGAGGTGACCGTGCGATTGGTCTGGGTGTCGATCAAAGTGACGGTCGCTCCCTCGACGACGGCTCCCTGGGGATCGGTGATCACGCCCTGAATGCTGGCGCGGTATTGCGCCTGGGCGACGAGGCTTAAAGTGAGGGAAGCGACGAGTGCCAGGAGTGTGCGGAGAAACAGACGAGAACAGCTCATGAGCTAGCTCCTCAGAGTGCGGGTGGCTAATTTTTCGCCGAAATTTTGCGCCGGTATCAAACCTGTAGCAGTCCTGATTGCTGGACTATAAGTTCAGTAACTAAATCGACGCTAAATCGATTTATCCAAGTAGATGCCGCTGTGTATAGCACGGACTCACGATGACCGTCAAGAGCTTTACGCGGCGTCTGGACAGGCCTGTCTGCCTAATCGTTTGGGTGGCATCCCATTTGCCGGACTTTGGAACGTTGGTGAGGGCGAAAGGGTTGGAAAGGCGTGGAAAGATTTGTGGTGAACGCGGAGAAGGGTGCGGGTGGGGTTTTGAGGTGGGTAGTCTTCGGACGAACGCCCTCGACTTTTAGTGTTGCCCCTTGCGGGGCTCGCTCGGAGGGGGCTCTTTCCCAGCGCTTACGCGCTGGGCTAATACCTGGCGCCGCTCCGCGGCTCGGGAACTGCCAACTTGTTCGTTAAGAGCTGCAGTTCCTTCATTTTGGAATCAGGATTCGTCCATTCCAGAGCTGCAGTTCCCCATTCGGAACGAATATCCGTCTATGCAGAACTGCAGTTGTTTCGGGCAGATGCGCCATCGGCGACCGGCAGTTCTCGCGGGGTACAGGACGACGGCGTTCTTGGAAGGCTGCGCTCGTGATTCGAGGCTCTTTGAGTGGCAGCCGTCTCTTATCCCCGTTGATTCTGTTTGTTAGCGACAAATTGCAAACCCGTGACAATTTGCTGACAACTAGTAATACCCTCATTTCGTAGGATTTTGACAACGCGAAGACATCGGCGAACAATGTTGAGGCCGCCCAAGCGGTCGGGGAAGTGGACCCCAGCGCCGTATCCGGACCGAGACTTTGGTGGTACCGTGAACGGACTTCTTCATCAGCCCTTTCGAGGGTCAGCCGTCGGGACGCGTTCTACAAAACAAAATGGAAAGAATACTGGTAGTCGAAGACGATCGAGCTGTGCACCGGGCCCTGAAGCGACTCTTTGAGCCCGAGGGGTACTCCGTCGACGCTGCGTTCGACGGCCAGTCGGGACTGGAAACCTTTCGCAGCGCCCAACCTTCCGCCGTAGTGTTAGACCTGCGGCTTCCCGGAATGCCGGGTCGTGATGTTTGTCGCGAGATCAAGAACACTGCTCCGGCCGTCCCAGTCATTGTGCTGAGTGCCGCCTCCGACGTTATGGATAAGGTACTTCTGCTGGAACTGGGCGCTGACGATTACGTCACCAAGCCGTTCAGTCCCAAAGAATTGTTGGCGCGAGTGCGCGCCGCCGTGCGCCGTTCGAGCCGCCCGGTCGCCGCCGAGACGTTCTCTTTTAATGGCGTCGTCATTGATTTCACCAAGATGGTGGTGGTGCGCGATGGAGCGGAAGTCGCCCTGACGCCGCAGGAGTTCAAAATCGTGAAGTTCATGACCCAGAATCCGAACCGGGTCGTGTCGCGCGAAGAACTGCTGAACGATGTCTGGGGCTATCAGAACTATCCGACAACGCGCACGGTGGACAATCACATTCTGAAACTTCGGCAAAAGCTTGAGACTGACCCCGCCAACCCGGTTCACTTCCGGACCGTGCACGGCGTCGGGTACAAATTTGTACCGTAGTCGCACGCGTACGGGCGTAAGCAGGGGGGAGCGCGGCAGGAATGGGGAAGTTCCGACTACGGACGAAGTTTTTGTTTTCGCTGATCCTGGTCGGCGTCGGCTTGACGGTCGGCGCCCTGCTAGTGGCCCGCCAGACTGCCGAACAGCAGGTTCGGCTGCAGATCAACCAGGATCTGCGCAATTCCGTTTACACCTTTCATAACGTCCAGCAATTGCGGGAGCTTTCCCTGACACACTCGGCCGAGTTGCTGGCCGATCTTCCCATTCTGAAAGCGCAGATGACCACGCACGACACCGCGACCATCCAGGATGCATCGCGGGATCAGTGGACTCTGGCCGGCAGTGACTTGCTCGTCCTCGCCGATCGGACAGGAAAAGTTGTGGCCCTGCATTCGAAGGCGGCGGACTTCGACCGAGCAGCGGCGCAGGAATCACTGACCGATTCTCTCTCCAGTGAGCCGAACGGTCACTGGTGGTTCTGCGGCAAGCACCTGTTCGAAGTCTCGATTCAGCCGATTTATGTTGGGACTCGGGCGGAGGGCCTGATCGAAGGCTATGCGGTTCTGGGCTACGAAATCGACGACGCCGTCGCTCGTGAGTTGAGCCAGGTCGCCGCCAGCCAGGTCGTCTTCCTTTATGGAAATACGCTGGTTCGCAGTACGCTGTCACCGTTGCAGGAGACGGACCTGATTCAGCATTCCGTGCTGAGCTCCGCAGGCAAAGCCGAGCCTGTTGAAATTCAGCTTGGGCAGGAACGATTCCTTGTCACACGGGTCGACCTGACACCGGGCGCTCAACCTCCAGTGCAGCTGTGCGTTTTGAAGTCTCTCGATCAGGCGACCGCGTTTCTGGGGCACCTGAATCGACTGCTGATCGCTCTCGGCCTGGCTGCCCTGGTGGTGGGCAGCTGCATGGTGTTCATCTTCTCGCACACGCTGACCCGTCCGCTGGGCACGCTGGTGGAAGGCGTGCGCGCCCTTGGCCGTGGCGACTACGAGTATCCGTTGGCGGCTCGCGGGTCCGATGAAGTGGCCGAAGTGACTGCATCTTTCGTGCGCATGCGTGCTGGCCTGCAGGAGACCCAGCGCAAGCTTATCGACTCGGAGCGGCTGGCGACCATCGGGCGGATGGCAAGCTCGATTTCCCACGACTTGCGCCACAGTCTGGCCGCGGTCATGGCCAACGCCGAATTTCTCAGCGACAGCAATCGCAGCAAGGTCGAGCGCGAGGAGCTTTATCATGAAGTCTTGCTGGCCGTGCACCAGATGACCGACCTGATCGACTCGCTGCTGGAGTTTTCGCGAACCCGCGAGTCGCTGCGCCTTACCTATGGCGACCTCGAGGAAGTTGTCCAGCGGTCGATTCAGAACGTGCGCGCGCATCCTGAATATCATTCCGTGCGTATGACCGTTCACAAGGACGGCGCCACCGACGGCTGGTTCGACTCGCGCAAGCTCGAGCGCGTGTTTCAGAATCTGCTGGTGAACGCGTGCGAGGCGGTGACGTCCGAACAAGGTAACATCCGGATCGATATTCATGCCAACAAGAGCACCATCGAGGTGCGCGTTGCCGACAACGGCCACGGCATTCCCGAGCTGGTGCGCGAGCGTCTGTTTGAACCATTCGTGAGCCAGGGCAAGGAAAACGGCACCGGCCTGGGTCTCACGGTTGTACAGAAGATCGTTCAAGATCATGGCGGAGACGTCAGAGTCGAGAGCACCAGCTCGGAAGGCACGGTTTTCCTGATCGTGCTGCCGGGCACTCGCGGTACGCCCATTGCTTCCGCGACTGGGGATGGAGTTGTTCGGGCAGGTGTGCGGGTCGAAGCAGCCGACTGAGAGCTGAAAGCTCGTCCACAGGGTTCTGCTCAGCTGAAATGCGCTGATCACATCAACCATGAAGATTCGCTTGTTTCGGGGGAGACTATGCTGCTCCAGCGGTCGTTTGTTTGCTTTACCTTGACCCTTGCCTCGTTCAGTGGCAGGCAATGCAGCGCGCAAAGTACATCCAACGGAAGCGCTGCGCCAGATCCTTCACTGGTGGCAACCGTCCAGCAGCTCCAGGAACAGGTGAAAGAGCTGCGTTCGATTGTGGCCGACCTTCGTTCCGAGTCGGAGCAGTATCGCGCCGAGACTCGAGAACTCCGCGAGGAACTGCATTCCGCTGTCGCACGGTCGAGTGCGAATAAGCCGGCAACCGTGCAGGTGGCGCAGGCTGCGGCAGAATCAGGTGATCAGGACGCGAGCCAGGCTCCGAACGCAGTTCCTGAGTCGGCGCCGGAATCGCGACTCGCGAAACTCGAGGAGCAGTATGACTTGCTCACGGGCAAAGTCGACGACCAGTATCAGACCAAGGTGGAGAGCCGTTCGAAATACAAGCTGCGGCTGTCCGGCCTCGTGCTCATGGACCTGTTTTCGAATCGGGGAAGGATGCTGAACACTGATGTGCCCGGCCAGGTCGATGATGCCGACCTGCTTGGTCGTTCCAGCAGCACCGGCTTCTCGCTGCGTCAGTCGCAAATCGGGCTGGAGGTGTTCGGTCCGGAACTGGCGGGCGCGAAGACCCGCGGCGACCTGCAGGCTGATTTTGCCGGAGGCTTCCAGTACGCACCGAATGGCATCGCGCTCGGCTTGTTCCGGCTCCGCACTGCGACCATGCACCTGGACTGGGCGCACACCTCGATTGTCGCCGGACAGGATGCCCCATTTTTCTCCGCCCTGTCGCCGACGTCGTTCGCAACTCTGGCAGAGCCGGCTCTGTCCTATGCTGGAAATCTATGGATGTGGATTCCGCAGATCAGAGTGGAGCGGCGTCTGACCATTTCCGAGAATTCGAATTTTCTGTTGCAGGGCGGGATCCTCGACGGGCTGACCGGAGAGCCTCCAGTTTACGGCTATGGACGAACTGCGCAGGCGGGAGAATATTCGCGGCAGCCCGGATACGCAGGCCGCGTCGCCTGGTCACATACCGTGCTCGGGCAGCCGCTGAGTTTTGGCGCCGGCGGATATTACAGCCGGCAAAACTGGGGATTCGACCGTAATATCGATGCCTGGGCTGGCACGCTTGACTGGAATATTCCTTTCGGGAGATTGCTTGGCCTCAGCGGCGAATTTTACCGCGGCCTGGCGCTGGGCGGTTTAGGAGGAGGTTCTTACCAGAGCGCGCTGTTCAGCGGAAGTCCCGCCGATCCCAACAGCCGCGTGCGGGGATTGGATTCGCTGGGCGGCTGGGCGCAGTTGAAATTGCGCCCGTCGGCGAAGGTCGAGTTCAATTTCGCGGGCGGACAGGATAATCCGTTCGCGAGCCAGATTCGCGCCTACCCATTCTCCGCCTATGGAAGCAGCGGCGGTCATCTGCCCGCCGTGCGCAATCAGAGCGGGTTGATGAATGTCATCTATCGGCCAAGGTCGGATCTGGTGTTGTCTGCCGAGTACGGACACACTTCCACTTTCCAGATCGACAACACTCGATATACCGCCGACCGGTTCAACCTGGTCATGGGGATACTGTTCTGAAAGCTCTGTCTCTCAATTCACTTAGGTCGTCGGGCGGCTGCTGTCTCGCATGTTTGAGCGCGGTTCTGCTGGGTTGCGCACTGGCGGCGCATGCGCAGGATTTTAACGTAACGGCTCAAATTGAAATCGTCAGCGAAGGACAGGCGCGCAGCAACAAGAAGGATCGCAGCAACGTCGTTATCTGGCTCAACCCGCTGGACGACCATGCTTTGCGAGCGGTTTCCGGCGCCGCGCCGGCGCAGCCGACGCGGCTCGTGCAGAAAGACAAAAAATTCATTCCGCACCTGCTCGTCGTTCCCGCCGGGACGGCGGTGGAGTTTCCCAACCACGATCCCTTCTTCCATAACGTGTTCTCGCTGTTCGAAGGGAAGCGTTTTGATCTGGGATTGTATGAAGCTGGAACTACCAGGCTGGTACATTTCGATCGGGTTGGCATCAGTTACATCTTCTGCAACATTCACCCCGAGATGAATGCGGTCGTGGTCGCTCTGAAGACCCCTTACTACGGCATCTCGAACGCGTCCGGAAGAATCTCCATTCCTCATGTACCCGCGGGCCGGTACACGATGCAGGTCTGGGCCGAGGCCGCCGGCCTTCAAACCTTAAAGACCCTTGCCCGGACCATTACGGTTTCGGAGCGGGACCAATCGCTGGGCGTGATTCGGGTGGTGACAGACGGCCCGCCTCCTCCCCACAAGAACAAATATGGACGCGACTACGACGCTCCGGGCAGCGACTACCCTGCCAACGAGCAGAAATAAACGGAGCGCATTCCGCGCTTGCAAGTCCCCTGGGATGGTTAGCTTTTGATGCTCCTGGTGGCCGCGTCGAACGCCACTGCAGTCTTCCGGAAATACGATTCGTTGGCCATGTGGCAGGCGAGCGCCGCGTGGTTCCCGAATACCGCATCTTCCGTGACCGGCTTGCGCGATCGCACTGCCTCGAAGAAGGTCCACAAGTGCGGCTTCACGTCGTCATACGAAATTCCTCGATACGTGGTCGAAGCCGCCAGAACATCTTTCCCCGGCGCGGAGTCATGCTCCGCGTGCCACTTCTTGTAGTACGCTTCGCGCAGAGGTTTCGGGAACGAAGCGGCGTAGTAGCTCGGCGACGTGTCGACGCCCGGCTGTGGTACCAGAGTCATCCCGAATTCCGTGACCTCGAGATACCCCTTCGAACCCTGGAAGCGCACGGTTTCCGGACTCTCCGTGCCCAGATTGAGGCGCGTGTATACCGGCAGATCGCCATACTCGAACAGTGCCGCGTGCACGTCCGGCATATTGCGGCCATCTTTCCAGCGCAGAATACCGCCCATAGCCATCGCGCGCTTGGGAGCTTCGTTCAGGTTCATCGCATACAAAATGCCGCTCACCAGGTGGACCAGCAAATCTCCGGCGACACCCGTGCCGTACTCCTTCCAGCATCGCCATCTCGCGTACAGCAGAGGATCAAAGCCGCGCTTCGCAGCGGTGCCCTGCCAGGTGTCCCAATCAAGCGTGGTCGTGGAAAGATCCGGCGGCGGCGGATACTCCCAGGCGCCGGTCGGATCGTTGCGCCCCAGCGTTCCTTCCACCAGGCACATGTCGCCCAGCGCGCCCGACGCGATAATTTCCCTGGCCTTTGCGTAAACCTGCGAACTTACGCGCTGCGAGCCGACCTGCACGATGCGGCCCGTCTTCTGCTGAGCGGCCGCCATGTCAAAGCCTTCGCTGGCCGTGTGCGACATCGGCTTCTCGCAATACACATCCTTGCCGGCACTCACGGCGTCGACCACGATCTGTTTGTGCCAGTGATCGGGAACCGCCGCAATCAAACAGTCGATGTCCTTGTTATCGAGAAGTTCCTTGTACCGCCGGGTGGTCGGCAATTTGGAATTCACGATCTCTTTCGCCAGCTCCTGCCGCCCATCGTACAGGTCGCAGGCCGCGATGCACTCCACGCCAGGAAGGGTGATTGCCGTGGCGAGCAGCCCTGATCCTTGCATCCCCACGCCAATGATCCCGAAGCGCAAGCGGTCGCTTGCCGGCACTGGCCTGGCCATGCCGAAGCTTTTCGTATCAAGAAGGATGGTGTTGGCGGCGAGCAATGCTCCGCTGCTGGTTTGCAGAAATTCCCGGCGAGAAAAATCACGCTTCATGGTTCCTCCAGCGAAATGAAAAGTGAGAGCTGCGCTTACTTGGGCAGAGGTTTCATCGCGACTTCCTTGAAAAACACCACATCGTTGTCGCTATGATTCTGCAACCCGAAGTAGCCATCGTTGGGGCGCGTGCCCCGGTGCGGTTCAAAATCAAATTTCCTCTCGGGCACGGGCTGGCCTTCGGTGTACTCGGTGACCTTCACTCCATTCAGAACAACCACGGTCTTCGGCCCGTCGAGGGTGATCTCCATCGTGTTCCATTCAGGTCCAGGTTTTCCCGGCTTGGCCAGCGGCTTGGTCAACGAATACAGCGTTCCTGTGACGTGATAATCATCTTCGTTCGATTTTTCCGGCTCGTTGTCGATTTGTACCTCATAGCCGTAGTGCACCGGCATCCACTCTTCGCGCGGCTCGATGGGGATGCGAATGAAAACTCCAGAATTGTCGTTGTGGTCGCGCATCTTGAAGACCACGCGAATCACGCAGTCTCCAAGTTTGCCGCCGGTCCAGTAAAGCAGACCCATGCCACCATGGGTGCGGATCAATCCGTCCTCGACGGTCATGCCACCGGGCCCGACATGCTTCCAGCCGGTGAGATCCTTGCCGTCAAAAAGCTGCTTCCATTCGCCCGATTGCGCCGATGAAGGAACCGTCGCCAGGCCGATCAGCAGACCAGCGTTTAGGAGAAGAAAGAGAGCAGTGCGCACACCTCACCTCGACGTAAAACAGATTTGGCTTGCGGGCGAGCATTATAGTCTTCCCCGCGCGTGTAGGGACAGGCGCCCTCGCCTGTCCGGCTGGGCGGCCAGCCTCGCGCCTTCCCGCTTGCCTTGCGGCCCGCCGATCTATGGCATCATGCTGCCCTCGACAATTCCGACGAGGACCCGATGACAACTATCTCCGAAACCGCATCCCGCTTGCTTAGCCTGGAGGGCAAGGTTGCCGTAATTACTGGTGCCGGTTCGGGCATCGGGCGGGGTATCGCGCTCCGCCTCTCCGAACTGGGCGCCGCCGTCGTCGTTCTCGATATCGATTCTGAAACAGGCGAGGCTACGGTCCGCACGATCACCGAGCGCGCCGGCCGGGCTCTCTTCGAAAAATGCGATGTGCGTTCCGCCAACGACTGCCGTCGTGCTACCCAAACTGCCATCGCCGCTTTCGGCCGGATCGACATCCTGTGCAACAACGCCGGCGTGATCGTCCGCAAAAACGTCGTCGACCTCAAGGAAGAAGAATGGGATGTAGTCCTCGACGTCACGCTGAAGGGGATTTTTCTTCTATCGCGCGAGGCGATCCCGCACATGATGAAGAACGGGGGAGGCGCGATCATCAACACCGGGTCGGGCTGGGCTCTGAAAGGCGGGCCGCAGGCTGCATGCTTATTGCGCAGCCAAGGCGGGGGTGTTGAATCTGACGCAGAGCCATGGCTATCGATCACGGCCAATCGAATATCCGGGTGAATTGCGTTTGCCCCGGGGACGTAGACACGCCGATGCTGCGCAGCGAATGCGCGCAACTTGGCGCGGACCCGGCGTCGTTTTGCGAGATGCCGCCGCACCGTCCGCTTGGCCCGCGTGGGAACGTCCGGAGGACGTCGCGAATGCCGTGCTCTTCCTGGCGAGCGAGATGGCGGAGTGGATCTCCGGTACGTGTTTAGTGGTGGATGGGGGAGGGTTAGCGGGCTGAAGGGGCGATCTAACGAGGAATCCTAAATGCGGGAAGCGTATGAGATTCAATTGTTCTCAAAATATTTTCCACTGATTGCAGGGAAGCCGTCGCCTTCCAGCGAGGTCCGATTTGTCGCGACAACTCTGCGCGGTATAGTCGGCGATCCTCAGTTCGCCCGCATCGGTGAGCTCCAGCAGGAGTTGCAAGCATCTCGGCAAGGATCGGCATTTGCCGGATGGGAAATCAAGAGGAGCTATAACGCAGAAGAGCTTAGAAGAGCACGTTTGTTCTTACTGAATATCCCGTTCAAGCATCTTTCTGCAGAAGAGTACGGTACAAAGTACGAGCAGTCGAATGAATGTGAACACGAGACGGGAGTTTTGGAGTGGGTAGAAGGCACCGAGTTCCGGGTCAGCCGGCGAAAGCTGCCATGTAGCCTCCTCTCGAAGCAGATTGACCAACTTAGGCTTCCGTACCGAAAGTTAGGCAACAGGAACGATATCTTCCGACTGTGGGGCGGTGAAATCATCGTTTCCAGGCGCTTTGGGACCCTCGTGAACGAGGGCAAGTTTTCCGGAGCCGGATTCTTGCCTACCTCCAATGCCGCACGGGCAAGTCATCCAACGAGCACGACTAGCGAATTCGCGCAACTCGTTGTCCGATCGAGGCCTCTCCAAGTTTCCAAGGAGGTCCGATTTGGAGCCACACCATTTGATAGTGAGCGAACGGGCTATCAACATTGCGGCGCCGGGACGATCGCCGGGTCGCGATTACTCACTCCGCTATCGGTGAATGCAGCGAGTTGGGATGGCTCCGATATCTGTCGGACCGAGGTATACGTGGGGGGCCGTCAAGGACTGTTTCGCCCGCATCAACTTCTTATCACCTCTAAGAGACTGCTAGATGCTTTGCAGCAGAGGGAGATGAAGGGTTTCCGGTTTGAAATCGTCGAACTGGATTGATGGACTCTGTTTCGCTGGCGGGTGCGCCCGCGCTACATTGATGCGCGAACTAATCCCCCTCGACCGCCTGAACTTCTACCGTTGTTTCTTTTCCTGAGAACGTGCTCCAACCGCGCCGGGAAAGATCCCAGAAGATGAGATACCCGGCAATGGCCGACAGGGCGAGCAGGAACAAGCCCCATCCCCACTGGCCGAAGACAATCTTCCCGATTCCAAACAGGCAGCCGTACACCAGAATGACGCCCATCGCCCAGTTGAACGCATTGGCGGCCACATCGCGTACCTGGGGCATCTCGGGCACGAGTTCGGCGATGCGCTTCCAGCCGTAGACCGTCGGATGCACTCGTTTGTAAAAGCCAATGAGAGTTTCGTCCGACTCCGGCCGCGTGACGAAGGTTGCGATCACCCACGCAATGGTCGTGACCAGTCCCGTGATCAGCGCGGTCTTCGCGTAGACCAAAGAATCGCTGCCCGTGAATGAAACGCGGCTCAGGCCGATGGTCATCAGCGCCGCCACCGCCATCGCAACGATCTCGCTCCACGCGTTGATGCGCGACCAGTACCAGCGCAGGATGTACACGGCGCCGGTGCCGAAGCCGATATTCAGAACGAGTTGCCATCCCTGATTAATCGAGGCCAGACGAGTTGCCGTGTAGCCGCTGCCCAGCACCAGCAACACGGTGAAGATCTTGCTGATCAGCACGTAGTGTTTTTCGGTGGCGGTGCGCACGAAGAAGCGCTTGTAGAGATCGTTGACCAGGTACGAGCTTCCCCAGTTCAGCTGCGTGCCAATGGTCGACATGAAGGCCGCGAGAAACGCCGCCACCATCAGCCCACGCAATGCCGGCGGCAGATAGTCACGCAACACCATGACGTAGCCTTGCTCGGGATTTTGCGCAAAGGCCTCGCTGGGATGCAATCCGCCGTGCGGCGAATACACCACCAGCGCCACCAGTCCGGTGACGACCCACGGCCAGGGGCGAAGCGCATAATGCGCGATGTTGAACCACAGCGTAGCGCCCAGCGAGTTCTTTTCGTCTTTCGCGCTGAACATGCGTTGCGCGACGTAGCCGCCGCCGCCCGGCTCCGCTCCCGGATACCACGCCAGCCACCACTGCATGCCCAGATAAACGATGAAAGTCAGCACCGGCAGCGTCCACAACGCGTTCGTCGTTAGGCCGAGATGAAAGTCGGGCAAGAACGCGGTTGGATCGGAAATCGGCGTGCCGGACGCGCGAGTGCTCTCTTCCACCACATGCAGTTGCGATTGCAGCGCCCCCATGCCCCCGATCTTCGCGACCGCGACCCAGGCCAGCACGATGATCATCGCCATCTTCAGTGCGAACTGGAACAGATCCGTGACCAGCACGCCCCACAGCCCGCCGATAAATGTGTAGAGGCCGGTGAAGGGAATCAGCACGAACACGCAGATGATGAGCGCGGTCGATCGCGGATCGCCCAAGGTATAGGAGATGGAACCGCCCAGGCTGATCACGCGGCCCTGCGCAATCGCCGGTCCCAGCAGAACCGTAATGATGCTGACCATCGCCTGCGTCACCCAGCCCAGGATGAAGCAGTTCATGAACAGTCCGAGATAAACCGCCTTGAACCCGCGCAGGAAGGCGGCAGGCTTGCCCCCATAGCGGACTTCGACCAACTGCACGTCGGTGAGAATCTCGGCGCGCCGCCAATAACGCGCGAAGAAGAATACGGTGAGCATGCCACCGACGCATGATCCCCACCAGATCCAATTGCCGGCAATCCCTTGCCGCGCGACCAGTCCGGTTACGAGCAAGGGTGTGTCGGCCGCAAACGTTGTCGCCACCATTGAGGTTCCGGCCAGCCACCAGGAAACATCGCGCCCGGAAATGAAAAATTCCTCGGTGTTGCCGCTGGCGCGCCGCCGATAGTAGAAGCCGATCAGCAGGTTGGCCAGCAGGTACCCGACAATGACCAGCCAATCGGTCGAAGTAAGTGGCATAGTTCTCCCTGTTGGCCGTGCTCGACCTCATGCGCGGCCGGTCCCGCCCCGCGAAAACTTCTTATCGGAATCTGCGAATGAAAAGAGTATGCCGCTCGGAACGATAAAATCCCAGTGCGTAAATGACCGCTTTGCCGGAGGTCGAATAGATGACCTGCCGGATCCGGAGCAGCGGCGCCCCGCGCGGCACCGACAAGAGTTCCGCATGGTGCGCGTCGGCGGCCGTGGCGTCCACTTCTTCGTCCGCGTACGCCAGTTCTACCCCGTAGTCGTGCTGCAAGGTCGCGAACAGGGAACTCTTGCCCAGGGGCGCGGAAGCAAGCGCCGCAAATTCCGGGCACGGCAGGTATACGGTTTCGAGCGCAAAGGGTTCTTCGCCGGTCAGACGAAGGCGGTCGATCTTGACCAGGTCGCTGGTCGAGGGCAATGCCAGCCGCGCCGCGATTTCTGCCTGGTGCTCGATAATTTTGGCCGACAGCACCCGCGAGCGTGGAGATAGTCCACGGCTCGACATGTGCTCGGTATAGCTCATCAGCCGGTTGAAGTGAATTTTCGGCGGGGCCACGAAGGTTCCCGAACCGCGGCGCCGCTCGACCACGCCTTCGCGCTCCAGGCTGGCCAGCGCATGCCGCGCCGTCATCAGGCTCACGCCATGAATCCGCGCCAGTTCCCGCTCCGAGTCGACCGAGTCGCCAATTTTCAGCTGGCCACCTTCGATCCGCTTGCGGATGACGTTCTGGATTTTCTTGTACGCCGGTGTTCCGTTTCGGCTTGCTCGCATCCTCATCCCCAGATACCTGGTCAATGGAGTATCTGCCCGGGCTCCACCGATTCGTTAAGGCAGTTCGGTTCGTGCGTTACCCCGCTATATAGCACACATTTGTGAGCCACGTAAAGCGCAGTTTGCGTGCCAGCCCGAGAGCTGCATCGATTTTCTAGACGATCGCTATATAGCAGCTAAGTGCTATAGCACTGATTCTGGCCTATTTAGGAAGGGTTTCTCCTGCCGAAACTTGCGCCAGAAGAAAACCCAAACCAACGGCAAAGAAATGGCTCAATCCCATAAATAATAGGAGTAGCGGAACCGGGGTGTCCCGATTTTCATATTGCCGGATGGATGGCGCGGCCTGCCTAGCCGTCGGCAAGTGCTATGCAGTAGTTTCCCCGGCGCCTGGTTTCCTGGTCTGGCGAGTTTTGACAATTTTTCTCTTGACCACGGAGTGCATGGTGCTATATAGCATATGCCATTCGTGATTGTGCTCTGTGGGGACACCGTAACTCAAAGCGCGTGGGAGGTTCTGTGATGAAGCGAATGTTGCGAGGCGGATTTCTGGTGATCGCCCTGGCTGCGCCGTTCAGCTTGCTGGTGACTGCGTGGGGACAGGAAGTAACAGCCGCAATCGTGGGGACGGTCACCGATCCCAGCGGAGCGCCCATCAACGGCGCCATGGTCACCGCGACCGACGTGGATCGCGGAACAAATTGGACCGCGAAGACGAATGAGTCGGGCGGGTACAGTATCCTGAGAATTCCGATTGGAAACTATCGCGTCAAAGTCGAAATGCAGGGCTTCGCGACCTCGAGTGTTACGCCCTTCACCCTAGCGCTCAATCAGACAGCGCGCGTGGATGTGCAGATGAAGGTGGGTGCAGTCTCTGAAACCGTGGAAGTCACGGGAGCAGCGCCCTTACTGCAGACGCAGTCCACAGAAGTCAGCACGCTCATCGACGCCAACACAAACGTCAGCCTCCCGCTGGCTTCGCGCAACTATCTGCAGCTGACTCTGCTGGCCCCGGGAACTACCAACGTGAACCCGAAGCGCATGCGTTGCCGCAACACATGACTCAATTCTGGTCGGCCATACATCAACGGTAACCGCGAGCAGGCCAACGCATACCTGCTGGATGGCCATCCTTAGCAGCGAAGAGCAAGAACAACGAGACCGCCTACAACCCAGTCCTGACGCGATCCAGGAGTTCAACCTCATCACGCAGAACGCCTCCGCCGAGTTCGGAAACTACCAGGGCGGCGTGGTGAGCGCGACCATCAAGTCCGGGACCAACAGATTTCACGGCAACGTGTTCGAATTTTTCCGCAACGACGCGCTGAACGCCAACAAGTATGGAACGGAATGACCAAGGGGTACCTGCTTTCGAGGGTGCATTTGGGCACAATGCGGATGGCTCCGTCAACAAGCCCGTATTCCGGTACAACCAGTTCGGAGCGACGTTCGGCGGGCCGATCATTAAGAACAAGCTGTTCTTCTTTGTCGACTATCAAGGACAGCGACTGAAGAACTTTGGCGCGACGGGCGCGCAGCTGCTTACAACCCGGGAACGGGCGGGCAACTTCGGCGACATCTCCAGCCCAGCGGGTTCGACCCCCGCGCTCAGTCACACCGCATCCGAACAATGACCTGGCGGCCTACATTCCAAATGGCTGGGGCTTCCTCCCAACGACCAGCCTGCTCAGGTCACATTAAGCGCCGTGGCAGCCAACCTATTTAACACGAAGTACTACCCTACCCCGCAAATCGATCCGGTGACCGGTCAATGGCAACAACTACTTCTTCAACAGCGGCAACGACCTCAACAACGATCAGGGCGACGTGAAGATCGACTACGTCGCTGTCGGACAAGGATCAGTATTCGGCCGCTGGTCACAGATGAACCTGCGAAATCCAACTTTCTCTGGATCTTACTCTGTTTGCGGCGGGTGGAGGTTATCAACGACCCACATCAGGAATGCGGTGCTCAACTGGACGCACACCTTCTCTCCACGTCTGCTGAACGAATTCCGCATCGGGTTCGGCGCCGTGCACTACGACGCAGACAGGGCACTCAACCGATTCGTTGGGGAATTTCGGTGAGCAACTGGGGATTTCCGGGGGCAATGCGCAGGCGGCTGGCATGCTTCAATTGCAGATGGTGGGGCAGGGAAGCGGCAATCCTACGCTGGGAGTCAACGGGGCAGTCCAGGTCTTCCATACCACGGAGGGGCAGATCGAGGACAACGTGATCTATCACCCGCGGCCGCCACACGATCAAAGCGGATTCCAGTACTGGCGTGAACGGCAGGACTACAACTACGGCGGGAACAATGGACAGTTGGGTCCCTCAGCATCAGTACTGCGCACCGGTGCCGGACTGGCCGACTTCTGGCTGGGGAATGTCGGCGGCAGGTTTCCGCGACGGCCTCAGCAACACCAGTTTTTGGGCTTCGCGGCAACATCTTCGGTGCATACGTCGCAGGACGACTGGCGCGTTAGCAGCAATCTTCACCGTGAACCTGGGCATTCGCTTCGAAGACCACACGCCGTTTTACGAAGTCAAGAACCGGGCGGTGGACTTCGGGTTCTACACCGGGGCATCTACACTCATGGTGCCGGGACACAAGTTGGCAACCGGGCTCTTTACAACAACTATCTCGGCATCGGCGACTGGCAATCCCGCGCTTCGGATTCGCCTGGTCACCGCAGGTTCAATGGGCAGACGGTGATTCGCGGAGGCTACGCCGTCTCGCAGTACCTGGAAGGAGGGGCGCAACGAGGAACTTACTCAGAATCCGCCGTTCTATGGGGCATGCCGAGCAAGCACCGGCGGGCGACATCTAGCGCCGGATTTGGTCCTTCGATCCCGTCCTTGCGGCGGTACCATTTCGTTCTCCTGCTATGCAGGCGTGAGAATTCGCGGGTTTGATCAGAACTTCCGGCCCGCCATGACCCAACAGTGGAACTTCACCATCCAACACCAGTTCAGCAATTCGACTCACTTTCCAGATCGGTTACGTGGGCCAGCACGGAACTCACCTGCTGAACTTCTTTGACGCCACGCAGATGGTGGGTCTAAACGGCAGCCGGGCAGGTCGCTAAGCCGGGTGAGCCGATCGTATCCACGGTGGCGGGCCGTATCTTGGTGGATGCACACCGGGCTCACTATTTGCAGCCGACAACTCGGCACTGGGGGGTTCCAACAATATTGGAGGGGCCAACGTGTCGAACTCCAGCCAGCGCTACGACGCGTTGCAGGCCGTGCTGCAAAAGCGCATGTCGCAACGGGCTGCAGGCGCAGGTGGCGTACACCTACTCCAAGTGCATGAGCAACTCGCCGGGATACTTCGGCACCGGGTGGGGCAGCACGAATGCGCTGAGTTCTGGTGGCCAGCCGGGATGGCAGAACTCCTACGACGGCCGGGCCGATTGGGGACCGTGCTATTGGGATCAGACGCACATCCTCACCAGCTATGTCACCTACCAGCTACCATTCGGTCGCGGCAAGCAGTTCGGTCACGATATGAATCCCGGCGCTGAACGCCGTGGTGGGGAACTGGGAGATCGGCGGGATCATCACCCTGCACACTGGAAATGCTCTCACACTGAACGAGTTCGGCGGCTGGGGAACTTTCAGGGTGATCCCTCCGAACCAACGGAATCGGCACTTACTTCCTGAGCGAATCGGCCGAACTGCAGTGGTTCGCTGCACACCGTCAACAAATACGTTCCAGGCGACGGAACTCTTCGAACCCGGGCCGGGCTACATTCAGTGGTTCGATACCGCCAACGTGGCTGACGCCGCGCCGAACACCTTCGGAACCTGCTCGGTGGGGAATGGCCGTGGCCCAGGCCTCGCCGACGTCGACCTGAGCCTGCACAAGGACTTCCAGTTCACCGAAAGCAAGTGAGACTGCAGTTCCGCTTGGAAGCGGTGAACGCGTTCAACCATCGGGTTCTGACCTTCTCGGAGGTCCGGCCTCCGGATCCTTCGACCGGGATCCAGCAAAGCGCCGGATGATTGGCCGAGCTTTTCCAAGCGATCGCAGATCGCTCGAAACGTGCAAGCTGGGGACTGAAGTTTCACTTCTGAGTTTGTCGTGGAATTCGAGACCGCAAGTCGATGGCAGGCGCGTCGAGCGCCTGCCATCTGCTCTTGCAGATCATGTTGACCCTTCCGGCGCCAAGATCCCTGGCTCGGGATGACATTCCGTTTATATAATTGCCTTATCAGTCAGGTCCGACATCCGGTTCTTTCTTTCCGCTATTGCGGTTCTCCTTCTTTGCAGTCCGCGTGCCAGCGCTGTCCGTGGCCCAAGGGCACGAAGGCGTGTCACCTGCAACCGGCCCTGGAGGCACAGAGAAGGCCATAACTCTCGCCGAGAGCGGCCACTGCGCGGAAGCCATGCCTCTACTAAAGAGAGCGATTCGCCAGACGACGGACAGAGACCTGAAAGAAGCGACATCGGTCTCGATGGCGTGCACTGCGCCATGACCCACAACGCTCCATACGATTCGCTCGAGTTTCTGGCGGTGCTGATTCGCGATTTTCCCCGCGATCCTGAAGTTCTCTACGCCAGCGACCCACGCCTTTTCGGATCTTGTCGTTGCACGCCTCGCAGGACCTGGCGCGCGAGGCGCCGTTCTCCTACCAGGTCCATCTGCTGAACGCCGAAGCCCTCGAGCTCCAAGGCAAATGGGACGAGGCGGCCACTGAATATCGCAAGATTCTCGACATCAATCCGCTGCTGCCGGGGATTCATGCCCGCCTGGGGCGCGCGCTTCTCTCGAAACCTCAGCCTTCGCAAGCCGATGTAGAGCAAGCCAAGAAGAATTTCGAGCAGGAACTGGAGATCGATCCGAACAATGCAGTTGCTGAATACGTCCTCGGCGAACTTGCGAGCCGGGCCAACGACTCCGCTTCGGCGATTCGCCACTACACTCGCGCCACGAAGCTCGACACCGGCTTCGCGGAAGCCTATCTCGGACTCGGCTCAGCACTGGTCACCGCCAAGCGTTTCGCAGAAGCCATCCCTCCGCTCGAGACCTATGAAAAACTCGCGCCCGACAGTCCCACCGGGCACTATCAGTTGGCTCTGGCGTACACTGGCGTCGGACGCAAGGAAGACGCCAACCGCGAGGCCGCGCTACAGCGCGAGACCGCCGAGAGCCTCGAACAGGTCAAGCGGAAAGTGGCCGAAGGACTCGAGCAGCAGAAGGCGCCCGATCCCGGCGCGCGGCCCCAGGCTCCGCCACAATAGCGCACGCCATCCACCCTATGGGTTTTCGACGAAGAGCGCGAGCAACAACCTGTCCGCAGCCCGTCCCATCGCGCGCCGCGACTTTCTGAAGCTCGTGGCCGGTGCTGCCGCCTTCCCGGCTTTCCGCGCCTCGGCGGCGCCGTCGATGCTCCGTCTACCCCTTCTCCGAAGTTCCAGCCTCCCAGAGCGGCATCAGCTTCGTCCACACCGCGGGCAGTTCGCCGGAAAAATATCTGCCTGAATCCACCGGCGCCGGCTGCGCTTTCCTCGACTACGACAACGACGGCTGGATGGACATCTATCTCGTCAACAGCGGGCCCTGCGATTTCTTCACGCCCACCAAATCCGCTGCGCAATGCGCTCTACCGCAACAACCGCGATGGCACCTTCACCGACGTCACCGAGAAGGCGGGTTCGGTCAGCGGGCGGCTACGGCATGGGCGTCGCCGTGGGCGACTACAACGGCGACGGTTTCCCTGACCTCTACGTGACCCAGTACGGCCGCAGCATTCTCTACCACAACAACGGCGACGGCACATTTACTGACGTCACCGCAAAGGCCGGCGTTGCCGCCCCCGGCTGGGCCTCCAGCGCGGTCTGGTTTGACTACGACAACGACGGCAGACTCGACCTCTTCGTATGCCGCTTCGTCGATTTCGACAAGTCCAAGCATCACACGCTGCGGCGCGCCCAACATCCCCGCGCTGGCCGGCATGAACGAATATTGCTATCCCACGCGTTTACGCACCCATGCCCAGCTGGCTGTTTCACAACAATGGCGACGGAACCTTCACCGACGTCAGCCAGAAAATCGGCATCGGCGACAATCCCGGCAAGGCCTGGGGCGTGGTCGCCACCGACATCAACAACGACGGCTGGATGGACTTGTTCGTCGCCAACGACACGGTCGCCAATTTTCTGTTCACGAACCGCAAGGGAAAGCGCTTCGAGGAAATCGGCTTCACTGCGGGCGTGGCCTATGGCGAACAGGGAAGAGCGCGCTCCGGCATGGGTGTCGACTCGGCCGACTTCAATCAGGACGGCTGGATGGATCTGTTCGTCACCAACTGGATCACGAGTTGTACGCGATCTACCAGAACAAGCGAAGACGAGACCTTCGATGACATAGCGGCCTCCACCGGCATCGCCCGCGCCACGCAACTGATGAGCGGCTGGGGCCTGAAGTTCTTCGACTACGACAATGACGGCAATCTCGATCTCTTCATCGCCAACGGTCATCCCGATGATCTCATCGAAAAAATCTATCCCACCGTGACGTACCGCGAGCCTCTCCTGCTCTTTCACAACACGGGCACGGGTTTGAAGAATGTCAGCGCAGGAGAGCGGGCCGGTCTTCACGCGCCCAATGGCGAGCCGGGGACTGGCGATCGGGCGACTTCGACAACGATGGCGCGGTGGATGTCCTGATTTCCAACAACGACGGGCCCCCCCTCCTGCTCCGCAACAATGCCGGCGCTCAGAATCAGTGGCTTGGACTGAAGTTGATCGGCAAAAAAGCCAACCCCGACGCGATCGGCGCCCGCATCACCTATCAGGCCGGCGACCTGAAGCGTAGTCGTATGAAAGTAGGCGGAGGCAGCTATCTCTCCTCTCACGATCCGCGCATGGTGCTCGGCATCGGCAAACGCACGAAGATCGACTGGCTCGAAGTGAAGTGGCCGCAACCCAGCGGACGGGTGGAGCGCTTCACGAATGTTCCCGTGGGCCGCTACATCACGATCGTCGAAGGGGAAGGGAAGTGGAAGTGAAGTTAGGCTCTAGGCTCTGGGCTCTAGGCGCTAGCAAAACAATCATCCGATCTTCGACGACCGAGAGCCCAAAGCCCAAAGCTTAAAGCCTGCGATTCTTTCCCACCGTGGCTGTTGACTCTCGCACAACCAGTTCCGGCTCGACCATCACCCGCGGGGTCGCGGCGTCCATCCCGGGCCGCGCGATGCGCCGCAACACTGTTTCGGCCGCGATCATGCCCATCTTCCGCAAGGGCTGCCGCACCGTGGTGAGGGCCGGATTCTGAAAGGCCGCACTCTGAATGTCGTCAAAGCCGACGACCGAGACATCGCCGGGCACATTCAGCCCTTTCTCGCGCAGAGCCCCGATCGCCCCGATGGCCGACAGATCATTGAATGCAAACAGTGCTGTGAAAGGTTCGTGACTTGCCAGCAGCTTCTTCGTCACCGAATATCCCAGCTGGGTCGAAGGCAGATCTCCCTCCAACTGCACGGTGAGCTTGGGATTGATGGGAATGCCCAACTCCGCGGCGGTCTCCTTAATCGCGCTCCAGCGCACTTCCGTGTCGGAACTGAATTCCTGCCCTTTGATGAAGGCAATGTTGCGGTGTCCCAGTTGGTGCAGGTGTCCGAGCGCCAGCTCGGCCGCACGGCGATGATCGAGCTCAATATTGGTAACGCCCTTGACCTCGTTGTGTCCCGATACCGTGACGGCGGGAATGGGCAGATCGGAGTGGGTCCAGGGTGTATCCAGCGCGATCAGCCCGTCGACGGCGCGGGCCAGCAGCATCTTCGGATACTCATCGATCAGGTCGGCGCGGTGCCGGTGGCTGGCGACGAAATAGAAATAACCCTCCTGCAGCAGGTGATCTTCGATGCCGCTCATGACCAGGGTGGCGTAGCCCTCGCTGACCTCCGGCACCATGACGCCGATGGTGAAACTGCGCTGGGTTCGCAGGGAGCGGGCGAAAAAGTTTGGCCGGTAGTTGTGCTTGCGGGCCGCCGCGAAGATGCGATCCTTGGTTTGTTGAGGAATAGAATCGGCGACCGCCGAGCGGTTCATTACCAGCGACACTGTGGCGGGCGACAGGCCAAGCTCATCGGCCAGCACCTTCAAACTGACGCGCGCAGCGGGCTTGCCGCCGCGGCGCCCATTCGCGGACAGGGTTTTCTTCTTCGCACTCACGGTGCGCAGTCTCGCATATCGCTATCGCTGGAGGCAAGCGGGATCGCCGTTGGGAAACGGGAACCGCTAAGCTTGCGGCGAGAGTGGTTCCAAGCCTCTAAATCGGTTTAGCGAGTACTCGCTGCCGCCCCTCAATCGCCGCAAGAGCTGCAGTCCTCGGTTTGCTTTCAGGTCGTGTCTCTAAGGAGTTAGCTTCCCGATGGTGAGGTAATCCTGCGAGGGCACGCCAAACGCATCGGCCACGCGGTTAAAAAAAGCGAACATCGCCGTGACGTACACGGCTTCAGCAATCTGGTTCTCGGACCAACCTGCATCGCGCAGCCTTTGGACATCTTCGTGAGTGGTACGGCTGGCGGCATGGGTGACGAGTTCAACATAGTCCAACAGTGCGCGCTCGGCCGTTGTCAGACCCGCTTCATCGAGTTTGCCTTCGAGAATCGACGTGACGCATTGATCGCTGGCTCCCTGAACCCGCAGGAAGTAGGCATGACTATCAAGTCAATACGGGCACCGGTTCAGGTAGGAGACGTAGCTGGCGATCATCTCCTTGTGCCGACGGGTGAGATGTCCTTCGGAGAAGTGAACGGTGTTCGAAAAATCGATCACCTGCCGCAGAAAGTCCGGCCGTGCGCCGAAACATTTGATGATGCCGGGCACCTGCGTGCGTCCGGAGCCTGCGCGCCAGTAGTCGTAGGCCGCCGCCGTCTCCCCGGTCGCATCCCGATCCTCTGTAATCCGGATCTTGGTGTCGGGTTTCTTCCCGTCACCCTGCGTTCCGCGGAGCACTTCTTCTTTCCCGTCGCTCATAAACCCGATGGTACCGCGATGCCATTCTGACTAGAACAAAAACTTCAAAGCCACCTGAATTACACGCGGCCCTACATCCGACTGCACCACGCCGAAATTGGACGACTGAATATCGCTATTCGGCAGCCGAAGGTTTGTGTGATTAAGAAAATTGAAGAGCTCCCCGCGGAACTGAAACTCTTTGCCCTCGCTCACGCGGAAATTCTTGACGGCGGCAAAATCCCAATTCGCATAGCCGGGACCCTGTACCACGTTCCGTCCTTCGTTGCCGAATACCTGCACGTCTGGATCGGGTGTCAGCTTCTGGAATGCGCACGGATTGATCCAGGATCCGGGAACGCGCGTGCGGTCTGCAGCCCGCCCACCCTGGGAGATCGTGGTTGCGCAACCAGTATCGGTATTTGACGGAACGGGGCCAGCCTGGAAAGGATCGCTGATGAGATCCGGCCGATTGCTGGAGAATCCGGAAATTTCCGGCGCGCTGCCCTGCAGCGAAACGTCGTTCGAATCGAACACTGTAAAAGGCGTGCCGCTTTGCAGGGTCACAATTCCGTTGAGTTGCCAGTTGCCGAGAGCATACTGATACCAGGTGTGCCCGTTCCGCCAGAAGGGAAGAGCCCACTGATAGCTCAGCACCAGCCGGTGGCGCGAGTCGAACATTGACCGTCCGCGTTCGGCCGCGAGATCGAATGGATTCTGCGCGAGGTCGTTCTCTCCCGCAACTTGCTGCGAGGCCGAGCCGCTGATGTTGAAAGACGATACGTCGTCGATCGACTTCGAATATGTGTACGAAGCGAGAAACGAAATCCCGTATCCGAAGCGTTTGCGCAAGCTGCTTTCGAGCGCGTGATAGTTAGAGTTCGCGATGCCAGCGATCTTTCCGACCGAGGCGTAAGTGCAGTCGTCCGGCGCTGCCAGCGTGCATCCTGAATACAAACGTCGCTGGTTCACGTTGTCTGCCGTGGAGACTCCCCCCGGATAATAGATCGTTGGGTTGCCCTCGATGAGCCGCGGCAAATGTGCGCCGGTGGTTCCCACGTATCCGACTTGCACCAGCCAGTCTCGTCCAAACGAGCGCTGCACGTTCAGGTTCCAGTGCTGCGCATATGGCAATTTCAAATGCTGATCCACCACCAGCAACGTCATGGGTTTCGAAAACGAACCATCGAACGGGTCGCTCCCGTTAAACGGATCGGCGAAATTGACAGGGAAAGGCCGCTGCGGCGTCGCCAGATACGGGGGAGCGCTGATGGGGTCTTGTAGTGGACCTCCCTGTCCGTTATAGAACGGCTCGTAGAAAATGCCGTACGCCGCACTGACCAGCCACTTGCCCTCTCCCGTCGGATCGTAAGCGAGTCCGACGCGCGGCGCGAACGCCGTCTTCTGTGTCGCAATCAAACCGGCCGGAACTCCCGGATCGCCCGGATACAGAAGTCCGGCAGGCGCCGTGGGGAAGACCGTCGACTGCGCTCCTGGAACAAACAGGTTCTGTCGGTTGTGGGTTTCTGTGTAAGGAAACGGTAGATCGTAGCGCAGGCCGTAGTTCAGCGTAAGCCGCGAGTTCACTTTGAACGTATCCTGCGCGTACAGGTTGAACGCCTTGCCGCGGATGTGCCGGCCAAAGTCGCCGCCACCCTGCAGGAATACAATCGGTTGCCCTTCGAGGAAGCTGGCGAAGGGATCACTGAACGGGAAATTGACGAAGACGAAGAAGCCATTCGTGGCAATCCCTTGTAGCGCGTTGATCTGATCGCGCCGGAACCCGCCGCCGAATTTCCTTTCGTGGCGGCTCCGAACCCAGCTCAGAGATCCCGATACATCGAATGTATTTTGAAAGGTGTTACGCGGCCCGGTGATGGGATCGCCGACCGAAGCCTTCCCGCCGATTTGAATGAAAGGGGGACCTGCGGCTTCGGGCAAACTGGGGTCATAGAGAAAGCCCAGGCTGGAAGGGGGCTGATGATTCAAATGCTGGTCAAAAAGGAATTTGTTCCGAAGAAACGAGAATCGTGCCACGCCGACAAGCGCCGGCGAGAAGACATGCGTCTCCTGAACTACGAAGTTTTGCGCCCTATCCTCCTCGCCGACGGGGAATCCCGGTACGTTCGCGCCCGAGGTCGAGAGCGGGTCCGTGGTGGGCCCTCCACTGTACATATACCGAAAGCTGAGATTGTCTTTGACCGAGAGGTATTGGTCGAACCTCAAACCGAACTGATCGTTGTTGACACTCAGCGACTCCGTTGTCACAAACGAAGTCGGACCGTTGTTGGGCAACGGATAGAAGTCAAGGATCTTTAGCGCGATCGGATCAAAAGGGCCGGTCAGCTTGTTGTAGGGAATGGGAACAGGGTGAGGCGGTGGAGGCGCGAATGAGAATCCGAAGAGCTGGTGCGAGGGATTGGTACCCATGTCATTGCAGAATCCGTTAGCATCGAATCCCACATTCGCGGGGCACAGTTCTGCGAAATCACCCGTTCGTTCTGCCAGGGACGGCACGGTGGCGGGCACAGTCTCTCCCTGACGATTGCGAAACCCCTCGTAATACGCAAAGAAGAACGTCCGGTCCTTGACGATCGGGCCGCCAAGAGTCGCGCCAAACTGGTTCTGCTTTAGCGGTTGCACGCTGTGCGTCGAGAAATTCGACGCATCCATGGCATCGTTGCGCAGAAACTCCCAAGCCGCGCCGTGAAACGAGTTCGTTCCCGAGCGCGTGACGATATTGGTCGTCGAGCCGGTGTTCTGGCCAAACTCCGCATTCGCGTTGTGTGTCAGAATGCGGAACTCGGCGATTGCATCGATCGGGGGTCGGAGCACAAAGCCCGCATCCACCGAATTGGTGTTGTTGGCGCCGTCGATCAGGAAGCTGTTCGATTCGGGACGCTGGCCGTTCACCGCGTACGCCTGCCCATCGCGCAACGATCCGCCCGCTTCTCTCAGGCCTGGCGTCAAGGGAGCAACCCCGGTTTGCAGCAGGCCAAGCTGCGAGAAGTTGCGCCCGTCCAGCGGAAGATCGAGCAGTTCGCTCTGGTCGACGACCGACCCCAGACTGGTCGCGGTCGTTTGGATCAGCTGCGCATCGGCCATGACCTGGACGTGTTCGGTCTCCGCGCCCACCGCCAGCCGGACCGGCACGTTGGCCGTCTCATTCACGTCGAGTGTGATGCCGTCCTGGATATATTCATGGAAGCCCTTCGCGCCAACGGTCAGACGGTAGTGACCGACAGGCAGTTCAACGAGTACGAATGTGCCCGCACTATCGCTGAATGCCGTACGCGTCAGTCCGGTATCCACATGCCGCGCGGTAATGGCGGCTGACTGCACGATGGCACCGCTTGCGTCGGTTACCGTGCCGCGAATGCTGCCCGTAATCTGCTGCGCGGCTGCGCTAGCCGCCGCCATCATCATCAGCGCATAAATCCACTTCCGGAACACGCCCATGGTTCACTCCCCGCTGCTCTGTTGGAAAGAAGTTGGCCAGCCCGCAAATCGCGAGGACACAAGACCCTCAGTGTTTCCTCCGTGTCCTCTGTGGTGAAGTTGTTATTTCGCAGCTTCGATCTTGTCGATCACGATAGCCTTCGAGCCTTTGCGTTCGAACACTTTCCCGCTGGCCGTCACCTTTTCGCCGGCGAGGGGAAGCAGCTTGTCATTCTGTCCGCTCGAGGGCGTGGTCGCAGCGATCGGCCAGTAAATTGTGCCGTCGGAGGTCAAAATCGCGAGCGGCGACCCGGCCTTGGCGCAGGCGAGTGCGCAATCACGACTGATCGGCTTGTCGAGTGCTTTGGTGAAGGCGCATGCCGAGTCCAACACGTAGCCTTGGACGGTTTCGGATTTGCCGGAGGTGTCGGCGCCCCAGAGCGCGACCGCCAGAACGACGCTCATGACCACCGCAGCGGTGCTTCTCATGTGATCCCCCACATCCCAGAATTGATATCCAATGTGACCTGAACCTGAAAACCCCAGCTGGCCGTGCAACCAGCTGGGGAAAATCTCCCCGGCAGTGTGCTCCTGCCGGTTTTCTCTAGGGGTGCCTCAGAAGCGCGTGCGTGGGATAGCGCCAAAGAGGACTGCTGAATTGCACGGAACTTTAGTGAGGTTGGAAAGCGAGAACAATACTGCAAAAGTATTAGCGAGGGGAAATTGCTGGGTACAAGAAACTGGCGCTAGAATCCGCTCTGTCCCGAAATCCCTTTTCCTTCGACGCACTCGTACGTCTTCCCACTCGCAATATTTTTGAACTCCTCGGTCCGCCCGCTGGGCCAGAGAAGAACAACGCGCTCGACGACATTCCGTTTCCCCACCCCAAACGTCACCGGCAGTTCGGATTGCGAAAGATAGCTCGACCCGCTCTTCACCAGCCGCGACTGAATGACTCCTCCAGACTCAATCCTCACTTCCGCTCCGATTGCGTCGCGATTCGATTTGGTCCCCACCAGCCGAAAGCGTACGCTCTTGTTCCCGCCGTTCTGATCGTTGCGATACAAGAAGGCCGGGCCGTTGTTGGTTGTAATCAGCAAATCGAGGTCGCCGTCGCGATCAAAGTCCCCACACGCCACTCCGCGCCCCACTTTCGATTGCACGAATCCCGCGCCCGCATCGGTGGCCACATCGCGAAATGCTCCTTTCCCATTATTGAGAAACAGCTGCGGAGGCTGCGCGTAGCCAACGTTTCCCCGGATGTTGCGCACCGTCTCGTCGATATGCCCATTGGCCACTACCAGGTCAAGCCACCCATCGAGATTCACGTCCAGGAAAGCGCAGCCGAACCCAAGGCTGTTCTTCGACGCGGGCCCAATGCCCGACTGAATTGACACATCTTCATAAACACCAGGCTTCGACTCGCGATACAGCCCGATCATCTCGTTGTCGAAGTTGGTGATCGCCAGTCCTGGTCCGCCTGAGTTCAGGAAGTCGCCCGTGTCCACGCCCATCCCGGCGCGCGCTTTGCCCTCGGTGCTCAGAGCGATGCCCGCTTCCATGCCGACATCGCGAAACGTTCCATTCTGCTGGTTGCGGTAGAGCTTGTTGGGCTGCGTGTCATTGGCGACCAGGAGATCGGGCCAGCCGTCGCGGTCGAAGTCGAGCATCGCCACGCCCAGCGCCTTCGAACTACTGTCAAAGACCCCGCTTCGCGCCGTCACATCCTCGAACGTTCCGTTGCCGCGATTGTGAAACAGCCAGCAGGTCTCACCGCGATATGCTTCAGGGGTGCAATAGGACTTGTGCTTGCCGTCCAGCGAACAGAAAACGTCGTGCTCCGGCGACCAGCGCACATAATTGCAGACAAACAGGTCCAGTAGCCCGTCGCGGTCGTAGTCGAACCATAGCGCCGACGTGCCCAGCGCTTGCTTCCCGCCCAGCCCGCTTTTCTGGGTGACGTCAACAAACGTGCCCTTGCCGGTATTGCGGAACAACCGGTTCTGGCCCACGCACGTTATAAAGAGGTCGGGAAATCCGTCGTTGTTGTAGTCGCCCACTGCGACGCCCATGCCATACATTTCGAGATCAAGCCCGGCCGCCTTCGTCACATCGCTGAACGTGCCATTGCGGTTGTTGCGGTAGAGTTTCAGCGTGCTGCGCTGGCGCTGGTGACCCGGCCAATCCATTCCGTTGATGAGGAGAATGTCCTGCCAGCCATCGGCGTCGTAGTCGAGAAACGCACAGCCCGACCCGAGGGTCTCGGGAAGCAGCTTGCCGCCATACGCGCCGCTGTTGTGATGGAAGTCGAGCCCGGCCGCGGTAGTCACGTCGGTTAGCGCAAATCCCAGATTCGGAGCAGGCGGCGGCGTCCCCCATGCCTCCGCGCCCAACCCCGCAGCCGCGGCCCATCCCGCCATGCCCCGCAGGAATTCTCGCCGCTTCAAGGGATGTTCACCAGCCCGTTGCGGATCGCGTACACCACCAGCTCGGCCGTCTTGTGGATGCCGAGTGCATCCATGATGTTCGCCCGGTGCACGGAGACGGTATTCACACTGAGATTGAGCAGGTCGGCGATTTCCTTGTTCGACTTGCCGTCGACAATAAACTGCAGGATTTCCAGTTCGCGGGTAGTGAGACCGCCATTGCGCTCGCCCTTCAGCGAAGCCCGGCGTGCGACCTGTGGATCGAGCACCACCTGGCCTTCCGCCACCTTCCGAATCGCGGCCGGCAACTCCAGGTCCACGGCATTTTTTAGAACGTAGCCGCGAGCGCCGGCTTCGAGCGCTTGCCGGACCAGCGTCTCCTCCGAATGCATGCTCAACATCAGGATGATCTGCTCGGGAGTGCTCTCCAGAATTTTGCGCGTGGCGGCCAGCCCGCTGGTGCCCGGCAGCGCGCTGTCCATCACGATGACTTTGGGCCTGAGTTGCTTGGCCAGCTTGATCGCTTCCGTGCCGTCGCTGGCTTCGCCAACCACGCTCATATCGGGCTCGTCTTCGAGCATGCGCCGGAAGCCGCGGCGCACCAGGCTGTGATCGTCCACCAGCAGGACGGTAATCTTATTCGGCATGTGCCTCTGCTCTCTCCCGCGGAACACGCAGGCGCACCAGCGTTCCACCCGCCGGCGGCTGCAGGAATTCGATCCGGCCGCCCAGTAACTCGGCGCGTTCGCGCATCGCCACCAGCCCGATCCCCGGGGAGGATCCGTTTACGCTGAAACCCTTCCCGTGATCTTCTACTTCGAGTTGAAGATCGCTCGCTGCAAAACGCAGCCGTACCCAGGCCGCGCGCGCTCCGGAATGACGCGTCACGTTATTCAAAGCTTCCTGCAGGATGCGATACACGTGAATTCCTGCGCCGCCGCTCACGGGAAACGCGCTGCCGGATTTCTCGTAGGATATGTCAGTCCCGGTCTGCTTTTCCACCGTAGCGAGGTACCAGTCCATCGTGCTCTCGAGGCCCGCTTCATCCAGCATAACCGGATGAAGCGCCTGCGACAGGCTGCGCACCGTGTCCAGCGTGGTCTGGGCCACGTCGCGGACTTCCTTCAACTCCGTGCGGAGCGGCGAATTTTCCGGCGTATGCTTCTCCGCTCGCCCCAGCATCGAGCCGACGGCTGTAAGAATCTGGCCGAACTCGTCATGCAATTCGCGCGAGATGTGCCGCAGCGTCGACTCCTGCGTCGAGATCAGCTTCTGCGCCAGATCGCTGCGCTGCTCGGAAAGCATGGCCAGCTGCGCGAACAGCTGCCGGTTGGCATAGATCACGTACAGGCTGGTGAGCAGGATGGCGGTCAGTGTCGCGCCCAGAAACAGGTACCCGCGCCGCTCGACCCGATCATAGGTCTGGCGGATCTGCTGGTTGGCCTGCTCTTCGCTCTCGTTATTCTGTACCAGCAAGCGGGCGACGGCTGTGCTCAGCGCTGCCTGCCGGGCTTGCAGCGTCAGCCGGATCTGCCCGCGCGCTTCCTCCGCCTTTCCGTCCTGGGCCAGCGCGAACGTGCGATCGACCGCATCCCAGAATTGCGCCAGCGACGCCGTCAGATATTGCTTCTGCTCGGGAGTTCGGTGGGTGGGCGCGAGCTGTTCTTCCGCACGAAGCGCGGCATCGAGATCGGAACGGATTCGCTGAAACTGAGCCGACCAGGCCGTCAGCGGATAGGGCTCGTCGTTATCGAGCATGTCGCGCATGCCCAACCCGAGCGAGTTCAGGTCATTCTGAATGCGGAGAAGCTGGAGCGAGTCCCGGCGGTTGCGGTCGACCAGATTATTCTGCAGCGCGCGCAGCCCGGAAATCTGCTGCGTCGTGTACCAGGCATAAGCCACGACCGCCGCCAGCGTGATGATCAGTCCGAGAAAAAGCCCCGCGGTCGGAGACCGCACCGTCGAGCCCTGCACGCCCCGAGGATATATCGCGAACCGGGCTTGCGCCAATCCGTGCCCTTGGGACCCGGTTTCAAGCCTTCTTCACAAACTTCAGCGAAGCCGAATTCATGCAATACCGCAATCCCGTTGGCCTCGGGCCGTCATCGAATACGTGCCCCAGGTGGGCATCGCACAGCGTACAGTTCACTGCGTCCCGGACCATTCCCAAGGTTGTGTCCCGCACCGTCCGCACGTTTTCATCCGCGATTGGCGCCCAAAAACTCGGCCAGCCCGTTCCTGACTCGAATTTCGTGTCGGAATTGAACAGGGCATTATCGCAGCAGATGCAGCGGTAGATGCCTTTGTCGTGCAGATTCCAGTATTGCCCCGTGAACGCCATCTCGGTATCAGCATGGCGGGTGATGTCGAACGCGTTCGGAGAAAGCTGCGCCTTCCATTCCGCATCCGTCTTTACTACTTTGGCCACGTGGATTTTCCTGAGCCGCTTGCCGTCGTCAGAAAACTGCACGATCGTGACTTCGCCCGGTACTCCAGCAGGCGCTGATGCCGCGGCCAGCACCGCCGGCCTGCGCAGGTGTGACAACGCGATGCCGGCGATCGCTCCCACGCCTAAGGCCAGGAATGTCCTGCGCTGCACCTTGCGCGCATTGCTATCCAGATCTGAATCAAACATGAATCTCACTCCCGACGTTCTCTCTCGACCTTACTTCACCGCCACCAGTTGCGGCGATCCCCGATAAAGTTGCGGGAAATCCTTCTTCAGATTCTCGACCTTCGGGGCATCGTTGAACCGGATGTAGCCATCGTTGGGATGAAGAGTCGCATAATTCTGGTGATGGGCCTCAGCCGGGAAAAACCCCTTTAGCGGCACCACCTGCGTCACGATTTTGTGCTTGAAGACGTGGGCGCCGTCCAGTTGCTCGATGTAAGCCTTGGTAAGACGCTGCTGTTCTGGAGTGGTGAAGAAGACCACCGACCGGTACTGGCTGCCCTCGTCGGGGCCCTGACGATCCAGTTGCGTTGGATCGTGCGCCACCGAAAAGAAGACGTGCAGCAACTGCGCATACGTGACCTGCGACGGGTCATACACCACCTTCACCGATTCCGCGTGCCCAGTCTGGCCCGTGCTGACCTCTTCATACTGTGCGGTGCTGGCCGCTCCTCCCGAATATCCCGAGGTCGCGCTGATAACGCCCTTTACGTGCTGAAATACGGCCTGAACTCCCCAGAAGCATCCGCCCGAGAATACGACGGACTCCTCGCCTGGTTGAGCGGCCAAGGCGGTATTTGAAGAAGGCGCAGGAACCTCGCCCTGACTCGATCCCCTGGCAAGAGCCAGCGAGACCGCGAACCCAACCAGCAATGCCGCAGTAAATCCACGAACCCACAATGATTTCGTCATGGCCATCCTTCCTTAGAACGCTTGCCATCCGACAATGGATTGGAGTCTTACCCTGCCTAAAAGTTTCGCCGATTTGTCTGCGGGAAGGCCAGCCCTTTGTGGTTGCCCCAAGGCGAGGCCCAAGGAACTGAATCTAAGGCGATTACCCGAGAACTTCCGAGTCTTCAGAAGTCTGCAAACTGGCGGGACGGTGGAACATGCGGCCCCGGCAACATGAAGGGATGCGACCCTTCTCCCTGCTTCTGCTGCTGATCACGACCAGTTGCTTCGCCTCGTCGGTCGGCATTAAAACCACAACCGTGCCTAACGGAATCGTCGGCACCGCCCACTGGGCCGTGGTCAAGGCAAGTGGGGGATGCACTCCGTACGTGTGGGCCACGTCTGGAACTTTGCCCCCCGGCGTCACCGCGAAACCATCGAGCAACACTACTTCGCTGAATTTCACGGGCACTCCGAAAACTGCCGGCACGTATTCCTTAGCTCAAGCACCCGGCGTCGCAGATCCTGCGCGCCATTGAGGCAGGCGGTGAGGGTTGGTCAAGCCATTGGTAGGTCGAAACACGAAACTCGCAGCTACCGCAAACTCTTCCCCATAAACTCCACCAGGTCCTTCTTCATCTTCGCGTGCGAAGCGCTGTCGATGTACACCATGTGTCCTGCTTCATAGGTCGTAAACGAGACTTTTTTTCGATAGTCCGGGCCGAGATTCAAATGGTCGATGGAGTAATTGGCGGCCAGGTACGGCGTGGCGAGATCGTAATAGCCCTCCATCACTAACACCCTTAAGTAAGGATTTTCCACCAGGGCCGCTCGCAAGCCGGGCGCGGTGTTGGGAAAGCCTTTGTCGGCCTCCCCCCAGTCCCACTTCTGAAACGCCGGTTCATCCCAGGCGAACACTTTGTAAGGCATGTCGACCTTGTAGCCCAGTTCGGTGCGCACGTAGTTGTTGAAGACCGCGGTATAGGGCGGGAGAATCGCAGCGCTGGTCGGATCGTAAAAGTGCTGGTCGAGCAGGCCTTCCGGATCTACTCCCGTGAACCGTCCGTCCAGCCGCCCGACGCGGAGTTTCTGATCGAGCAGCAGGTTGTGCGTGAACTGCTGGACGTCGATGCGCAGGTTGGCGTTGTCGATCAGCTTCTTGTCGAGCCCCGTGTAGCGCGCGTAGGCATCGATTATCTTCTGCCGCTCTTCGGGCGCCAGCCCATCGCCCTTCAGCAGCGCCGCCGCGTAGTCGGTGGTCGCCCAGTGCTCGACCTCCTGCCGCGTTTTGGCAAGATCCTGCATCAGGTCCGGCGCCAGGCGCTTGTGATAGGCCGCAATCATGGTGAAGGTCGGCACCAGGAGGAAGTAGGGAGTGTCGTTGTTTTTTGTCCCTTCCAACGTTCCGAAATCCATGGCGGTGGAAAGCAGCGTGATGCCGTTGAATGAAATGCCCCGGCCGGCAAGATGCGCGGCGATTCCGGCGGCGCGCGTCGTTCCGTAGCTCTCACCGAGGATGAACAGAGGCGACGGCCAGCGGTCGTAACGCGTCACGTACAAGCGCACAAATTCGCCGAAAGCCTCGATGTCGCCCTTCACGCCCAGGAACTTTTTGGTGGTTTCGGCGTTGGCGGCGCGGCTGAAGCCGGTGGCAATCGCATCGACGAACACCAGGTCGCTGCGATCCAGGAGCGTGTTCGGATTGTCAGTGATCGTGTAGGGCGCGGCCGGCATGAAGCCGTTCGGTTCGAGCACCACCTGCTTCGGTCCCACTGCTCCCATGTGCAGCCAGACGGTGGCCGATCCCGGTCCTCCATTGAAGCAGAACGTCAGCGGACGCCGGGCCGCGTCCTGTCCCTCGAGCGTGTAGGCGACGAAGAACATCTCGGCTTCGATCTTGCCGTCGCCGCGCTTGATGGGCAGACGCCCGGTGGTCGCCGTGTAGCGCAAGACCTTGCCGTCGACCGTGACCTGATGGCGCGTGACGATGGGCGCCACCTCTGCCATCTCGTAATGTTCCTCGGCAGAATCCTTGCCCGCCTCGGGCTTCGTTTCCGGGGCAGCCGGCTGTTCCGGTGTCTTGGCTTGAGAGGCAGGCGTAGAGGATGGCGCCTCGGGCTTCTTCTTTTCGCTCGAGCGCGGCGCCTCGGGCGTCTTGGTTGTGTCGGGTTGCTGAGCCAGCGAACCAACGGACAGCGCAGCAGCAAGCAGGAACAAAAGAACCAACGTGCGCATGAATTCTCCGGGGAAAAGAAGGTGAACTCTCATGACAAGGAAAGACAGCGCCGCATTATAGACGTACGGAAGGCCGCGAAGTGAGATGCGAGGGAAACGAAAGTCCAGTGTGAGCAACTGAGAGGTTAGCTCGCGAAGACGGAAGCAGGCCTGAGAACCCGGACTTCACGCCTGAGCCCAGGCCAGAAACCCGGACCTCGAAACTTGAAACTTGAAACTCGAAACCTGAAACTTGAAACTTGAAACTCTTCTCACCGCCGCTTCTTTTTCGCCGCAACGGTTCTTGTCGGAGCCGCTTCTCCAGGAGCGAGCACCCGACGTACGATTGGAGTGTTCATCTTGTACTTCCGCTCGGACACGTTGCCAGCATCGTCTTTCACGCGCAGGATGAATACCGGCAAGACGCCTTCCTTGCCGAAGTCTTCGTGCGTTACGGTCACCGGCAGCACGCCGTTCAGGTTGCGCTCGCGGTAGGCAGTCTCGTAGCGATGCTTCTTCACGTTCCAGGTGAAGACGTGGGCTTTATCGTAGTCGTAAGGCTGTCCGTCCTTGGGATCGGTCATCAACACGAGGTACTGCGGGACTTTCTTGTCGCCATCCTGTACTTCGTTCAGCACGAAGAAAGCCGTAAAGCGCTGGCCTTCGGCGTACTGCGCAATTTCGAGCGGTACATCGAGATCAACCATGCGGGCCAGCACCCAGCCGGCTCGGCCCTGCGCGTCGCGCGCCAGCCACCAGTCTTCCATCGGAGGTCCGGCAGGTTGGCTGTCTTTCTTCTTCGACGGCGCCGGAGCGGCGACCACGCCCGAACGCTCGGCCATGCCGCGCGCCAGCAACGACAGCTTTGATCCGGCCGGCAGCTGGTACAGATGATCCGTGTCACGCCCGGGCGCAATGTGCAGGTTCGTGTCGTTGCGTGTAGTTCCGGTGGACTGGGCTGGATCGTTTTGATGTTCCCGGGTCAGAGCCGAAAAACGATCAAACACCTCCTGAGAGATCAGGTAGCGTTGTTCCATCCACCCTTCGGCGCCCGAGGAGGTACGCACTTTCACGAAGCGCTTCTCGCGATCGAGCACTTCGACCGCGTCACCATTCTTCAGGGTGGCAGTCTTGCTGTAAACGGCTGCCACGCGGTCGCGAAGAAAGGCCTGTGGCGCCGTGACGTACATGATTTCGCGCGAGCGTCCCCGGCCGCGCCCGCACGCAGGCGTCAAGGCAAGGGCCAGCAGAATCATCCAGACATACTTGCGGGATCGTGATCGAGAATCTTGCACAGGGTTCTGGTAACACTATAGCGCGGGAGCGGCAGAGTTTGAGTTTCGAAAGTACGTGCCGGCCCGGATGCGCGACTGGCTCTCCGAATCGTCCATGTCGGGAAACCATCTCGCAGAACCTGCAACTGGATTTTCTCAGCTGCTATCCATCTACCTTGGGCGGGAGCGACGCCTGTCACTCCACCAAGCTGTGTTATCTTTAAGATAATATTTAAATGAGAAGACCCAGGGGGCGCGTTTGGGAGGCTGCCCGAGGAAAGCCATGAGCGCGTTCCCGAAGTGCGCCCATATCGCTTCTAAACGCTTGGAAACTGCATTTTGGAAGCTGTCGGCATACGCTTTTTGAGCCCAAAGCGAGGCCGGCGCGAATTTAAGCACCTTAGCTCATAGTGAATCAAAATGAGACGCGGCGGCCGGGATGCATGAAGACCCGATCCTCCCTGACAGAAAAAACTTCGGGACGCCAGCAGCGTCCCGAATGATAGAAATCTTCGCCACGACTACTGAGTGATATTCACCGCGACCGCATTCGAGGTCACGGTTCCATTCCCTCCCGGAGCCGATGCCGTCGCGTTGACCGTAATCGGAGCAGCCGGGGAGAACGTCCCAATTGCGAAAGCCTGACCCTGACCGAACGTGCATCCGGTGGCGGTGGTCTTGGTGATGCCGCTCACAGTTCCACCGCCCGCGTTGTTCGTGAACGTCCAGGTTGCCGTGGCGCTGATGTCCGTTCCCGACGGCGCTGCAATCGCCTGCAAGCAGAAGGGAATGCCTCCGCTCGCGGAGACGGATTGCGATGACGGCGTTACAGCAATCGACGTCACGCCTGTCAGAGAGACGGTAACGGTGGCCGTGCCGCTGATGGCTCCGCTACTGGCCGTGATGGTCGCCGTCCCTACTCCGGTACCGGTTACCTTTCCGCCGGCAGAAACAGTAGCAATGGTCTCATCGCTAGTGCTCCACAGCACTTTGCCCGTGATGTCTTTGGGATTGCCACCCTGGTCGTAGGTTCCGAGCGCGGCCATCTGGAGGGTATGGCTGACGAGGATGCCCTGGCCCGACGGACCGACCTGAATGGCCGTGAGCACAGGATCGACGAAAAACCCATTACAACCCACGCCCACGACGGCCATGAGCAGGAGAAGGCTAAACGAAGCAACCAGTTGGAGCTTGCGACGGGAACTCGGCATAAACGGAAAACCCTCGTACTCAGACCCGCATGGGTTGTTTGGGGGCTGAGCAAATTGTAGCAGACCGCCGCCCGCGACCTGGGTCATCTCCATGAATCGGAGGGACCTAGGGGTAACCAGCAGGCTTCGACCTGCTGGTTACCGCTTGGGGGCGGGCATGTTGGGCGCAAAAGAATCCTCGAAAATGGCGGGGACCGTGGTTCGAGCGCGACGCTGTGCAGTTTCGAGACCCCGTTGGCTTCGCATCTGCCTGTCAACGCTATAATCGCAGCCACTATCCCCATGAGAGAACGGCTCTTTTTCTCAACCTTGCAAAAATTCCTTATCGTTTTCACCTGTCTGGTCCTGGTGGTTCCTCCCACCCTTTCCGCTGTTGCGGCAAACGCGGCGCATCGGGCAGCCCAGAGGCCGGAGCCGAAAAATCGCGCGCCGAATTTTGACGCGTCTTCCTCAGTCCGTCCTCGGGCCGCGGTGGAGAAGGTTTGCGCAGCGTGCATCCGGGCGAACATGAATTTTCTGGCGTCCGACGCTCTGCGTGGACGAGGCAGCGGAACCGAGGACGAGCTGGCGGCCGCGACTTACGTGGGCGCGCAACTCCAGCAATACGGCGTCGAGCCAGCGGGGGATGATGGGACTTACGTGCAGCGCGCCACGCTTATCCGCCAGACCGTGACCGCTCCGCCACAGCTACGCTTCGCGGCTCCTGGCGGCACTCCCGCTGGGAACATCGTCTGGACGCACGGCAAGGAGATGCTCACTCTTTTGCTGAGCGACCCGAAATTCCGGGGAAACCTGAAACGCATGGACGCAGACCAGGCGGCCGGGCAGGAAACCCCGAAGCATCCGGGTGTTCCGCCCGCTGGGACCAGTCTGCTGGGAAGCGTGGTGCTGGTTACGGGAAAGGATCACAAGAGAATTCGTGCCGCGGTGCAGGAAGCTTTGAACGAGGGCGCCGTGGCAGTGCTGGAACCGGCTCCTCCGCAACTGGTCGAAAAATGGGAAGCGCGCGGCAAAACCATGCCGGAGCTTCCTCTGCGGCTCGAAGGGGGCGGCCATGCCGGCCTGGGCATCGATGGGAACGTTTTCGCAGTGAGCGAAGCAGCTCTCGCCAAGCTGACTGGAATTCCGGACGGCACACTGGTGGATATGGAATCTGCGACAGGGCCTCCGACCAAGAGCTACACCTGGAATGCCGTCGGGAAGATCTCGGGAACGGATCCCGTGTTGAAGAATAGCGCGCTATTGCTGAGCGCTCACTTGGATCACCTTGGCGTGGGTAAGCCGGTGAACGGCGATTCCATCTACAACGGTGCCGACGACGATGCGTCCGGAACGGTCGCTGTGCTGGAATTGGCCCGCGCCCTGGCTGGCGGGCCGAAACCGAAGCGGCCCGTGCTGTTCGCGCTTTTTGGCAGCGAGGAGCCGGGCGGGCTGGGGTCCGCGTGGTTTCGGGCTCATCCGCCGCTGCCGTTGGCGGATATTGCCTTGAACCTGGAATTTGAAATGATCGGCCGCCCCGACCCGAAATATCCCGCAGACTCGTTGTGGCTCAGCGGCTGGGAACGCTCGAACCTTGGTCCGACGTTGGTCGCGCACGGAGCCAAGCTGGTGCCGGATGCGCGTCCGGAAGAGCATTTTTTCATGCGCTCGGACAATTATGTTCTGGCCAAGAAAGGCGTGGTGGCGCAAACCGCATCAAGCTACGGCATGCACAGCGACTACCATCAGCCGACCGACGACATCGCGCATATCGACTTCAAGCACATGACGGACGCGATCGGATCGTTGATTGCGCCGGTCGAGTGGCTGGTGAATTCGGATTTCAAGCCGGAATGGAAGCCCGGGGGGAAACCGTAAAACCGTCGTCAGTCGTCGGCTCAAGCCTCAGACGTGGCTGACGACTGGCGACTTACGACTACTCCCCCCGCCGCGCTTTCATGTTCAGCCTCACGTAGTCGATCAAGAACGGGTCATCGTCGCTTGCAAACTCCTGGGTGAGTTGGGTCATGAATTGCTCGCGGATCGTTGCGTCGGGAATTCGCTGCAGATGATGGCGGAGGATTACGTTCTCCACGAACTGATGGAATTCGGCGGCGTTCGGGAATTTCGTCGGCGCTTCTTCCAGGCTGGTTGCTATCTGCTCGAAGCCAGCGATCTTCAGCCGCCGCGCGGTGGTTTCTGCGTCGGCATACTCCCACGGAGACTGATAACCCGCCAAATACGGTGCGTAGGTCGGACTCTCCATCAAGCGGTGCGCACGGCCGAGCAGGCGACCGATGTTGTTTCCGCCGCCGCATTGAGCAACCAGCCATCCGCCGGGCTTCAACGCACGATATAGATTGCGGAAGAGGCGGTCGTGGTCCAGTACCCAGTGGAACGAGGCGGTGCTGAAGATGCCGTCAAATGCGCGCTCGAAGCGCAGGTCGAGAAAATCGCAGCGCACGAACTCGACACGGCCGCGGTAGTCGCTCTCGAGGTAGGACCGCGCTTCATCGAGCATGTTCTGCGAGACGTCGAGTGCGACAACCTGGCCTTTGGGAAGCGCTTCGAGCAGATCGCGCGTGAGACGGCCGGTGCCGCAGCCGGCGTCGAGCAGGCGTTCATCGCCGCGCAGCGAGACGCGTGAGAGAACCTTTTTCCCCCAGCTGACCTGTGGTGCGGAGATCTGGTGGTAGAGGGCGGCGTTCCATTCGTTCGTCATGTCGTCGGTGGAAACCCGTCGTTGGTCGTTGGAAAGAATCTTAGAACTGGCAGCAGTGGAATTACACCCTGTCGCGCAAAGGGCTGTACACAAGGATGGGCCACACGCTTGATTGGTGTTTCGCTGATGACCGGCGACCGACGACTGGCGACTGCCTAGCGCTTCTTTTTCCCCGCCCGCTCGATGCGCTCGTCGATGGGCTTGCGCCCGGCGAAGCCTTCGGCGGGAGAATGCCAGTGGGTGATCTTTTCTTCGCCCAGCTGCCAGCAGAGCAGGACAATTTCGCCTTCGACGCGGCACGGAAAGTCGAGCAGGCCGATGTCGATGTCTTTGACTTGCACGCCAGTTGCATGAATTTCTGCCACCGCGTCTTTGGCCCTCTGCACGGCGCGTTCCCGTTCGGCCCGGCGGCGGGCGACGGCCACTACGTTTACCAGAGTTCCGCCATTCAGAAAAATGCGATGCGCGAGGTCCTGAACTTCGGCGTCAACTTCTTCGATCAGTTTCTTGCTATTGATTGCGGTGCGCAGCAATGATTCGAGCGTGGGAAGCAGAATTTGCGCATCTTGCAGGGTGAAAGTACGGGAGGCCATATCTGATTTCATTCTAATGCATGGGCGCCGGGAAGGCTTGGTGACGATAGGGACGTTACCGAAAACCGAGCCGTTAAAAAATTCGGCAGCCCGATTCGACCCGGGCTCGCCGGACGCCATCTGCCAATTCACCTTCAGGGGCGTTTGTCCGCCCGCCGGAGTTCCTTAATGGCTACGCCCGCCTCCGAATCTTTGATCAGTTGTGCCAGGCGTTTCTGGCGCGTGGCTTCCTGTTTCGCGCTGATGACGCGATAGCTAGCGGTGCGCCGGTACCACGGCGGTTGTTTCTGGAAGAAGGCCCAGGCCTTTTTGTGGGCGCGGAACCTCTTTTCGTATGGTGGTGGAAGCTTCGCGGTCTTGCGTTGTTCGTAGGCGTAGATGCCCGTCTTGTCACCTCTGCGCGCTTCGAAGGCCTCGATACCGGCGGGATGCATCAGGCCTAGCTTGGTCAACTCGGCCACGCGCTTCACGTTGATCGCGCTCCAGGTGCTGGTCGGTTTGCGCGGGGTGAAGCGGATGCGGTAGCTGACGGCGTCGATCGAATTGCGCACGCCGTCGATCCAGCCGTAGCAGAGTGCGGCGTCGACTGATTCGGGCCATGTGATGCTGGACTTGCCGGAGGCGCGCTTGTAGAAGCCGACCGAGAGTTCGGTGTGGAGAGCGTGATTTTTCTCGAGCCAGGCACGGAAGTCTGCCGGGGTGGCGAAGAAGAGCGTCCTGGGCGGGGAGGATTTCATACGGTACGGGGCGACAGTAACGAGCGTTTTTACCACAGAGTCACAGAGACACAGAGAAAACCGAAGAAAGGGTTCTCTGTGACTCTGTGGTGAAGATGTGTGTGACCCAATTTCAGATTGTAGATCTCAGATTTTGGATTTTGTTACTTGATGCCTCGATTGTCACTTTCCGCGCGAGAGGCGATTGAGGGCCTGGGTGTATTCGCGCATGGTTTCGGCGAGCGCCCGGTTGTGCACGAACTGGCCGTCCTTGCGGCAATCGATCAAGCCGGCTTCCAGCAGGATCTTCAGGTGGTGCGAGACCGTACCCGGCGAAAGTTCATATTTCTCGATGATCTCGCCGCAGTAGATGTCGGGATGGGCGGCAATTTCCTCGTAGATCTGGAGCCGGGTGGGGTCGGCCAGGGCTTTCGAGATTTTAGCGACTTCCGTCGTATCCATGATTAGTCCATTCAATTCTAGCGGATAGCCGGTGTTCTCGTGGGTTGGATGCGTTTTGCACAGGCCAGCGCGTAAATGCTGAAACTTTGCATTTCGATAGTCATCAAACTATCGAAGTCGGGCGAGAAGGCAATGGGATGCGTCAGCAGCCCACTTTCCCGCGCGATTCACGAGGACTTGTTCCAGGAAGGGGTGGATATTATGGCGAGACTTACAGGGAAAGTGGCGGTAGTCACGGGCGGTAACAGCGGAATCGGCCTGGCGACTGCAAAACGATTTCACGCCGAAGGCGCCAAGGTTGTGATCACCGGTCGCGATCAGAAGACGCTGGACGAAGCGGTCAAGACGATCGGCGGCGATGTGATTGCCGTGCGCGGCGATGTCTCCAAACTCGCCGATCTCGACAAGCTCTATAAAACCGTTGAGGAAAAGTTCGGCAAGATCGACGTGCTGTTCGCCAACGCGGGCATCGCGAAGTTCGCTCCATTCGCGCAAAGCACCGAGACCCTGTTCGACGAGACGTTCGATGTCAACGTGAAGGGCGTGTACTTCGCGATTCAGAAGGCGCTGCCTTTGTTAAACGATGGAGCGTCGATCATTATCAATGCGTCGGTGGCGAGCGAGTCGGGTGTGGCCGGAGCAAGCGTCTATTCGGCCACTAAGGCGGCGGTCCGTTCGTTCGCGCGCACCCTGACGACCGAACTGGTGGATCGCGGGATCCGCGTCAATGTAGTCAGCCCGGGGCCGATCACCACGCCGATTTTCGGGCGCACGGGACTCCCCCAGGAGGCCATCGATGACTTCGCGCGCGGGATCGTGAGCAAGGTGCCGATGAAGCGTTTTGGAAAGCCCGAGGAAGTGGCCGACACGGTACTGTTTCTGTCGACGCCGGAGTCATCGTACATCACGGGTGTCGAGATTAACGTGGACGGCGGACTGGGGCAGGTGTGAAGAGTCGCTTGTCGTCAGTCACTAGTCGTCAGCAAGAGCACAATACTCGACAGTTGTGAATCCCCCAACGTCTCAAAGGTCGTGCCGTTAGGATTGGGCGACGGCGAGTTTGTTCTTGGCTGACGACCGACGACTAGTGACTGACTACTGGGTTCTCATCCCCCGATGTGCACCATGGTTCTTGACGCGGGCACGAAATCGGGTTCCCCGATGTGGTGGCGTTGTTCTTTTTGCTGGACTACGCCACGAATGTAAGTTTCCAGTTCCTGATCGCTGGTGCCGCGGCGCATCTGGGCGTGCAGGTCATGATCCCAGACGGAAAACAGGCAAGTGCGGATTTTTCCGTCGGATGTGATACGGATGCGGCTGCAGTGGCCGCAGAACGGATGCGAGACCGGCGCGATAATGCCGATCTCGCCGAGGCCGTCGTCGAAGCGGTAACGGCGGGCGGTCTCCGAGCGCGCGTGCGGAATTTCGATCAGCGGCCGATATTCCGCCATGCGCTCCAGAATCTCGTCGAGCGTGACGACTACCTCGGGAGTCCACGTGCGATCTTCCTCGAGCGGCATGAACTCGATGAAGCGCAGCACAACGCTTTCCTCACGCGCGAACATGCCGAAGGGAATGATCTGATCCTCGTTGAATCCCCGCAACAAGACACAATTCACCTTTACGGGCTCGAGGCAGGCGCGCTTGGCGGCGCGGATTCCCGCAAGCACGTGGTCGTAGCCTCCGGGTACGCGGGTAATACGTGCGAAGCGGTCGGGATCGACGGCGTCCATGCTGACAGTGACGCGGCTGAGGCCAGCATCCTTGAGTGGCTGCGCCAGGTCGGCGAGCAGGTGGCCGTTGGTGGTGAGGGCGATGTCAAGGCGGCTGCCGTCAGAACTCCGAAGCTGCGCAAGGTCGCGGACGAAGTCGACGATGCCGCGGCGCAGGAGCGGTTCTCCTCCGGTCAGACGAATTTTGTTGATCCCGAGTCCGGCCAGGATGCGCGCCATGCGCAGGTAGTCGGCGAAGGGCAGGTCTCCGTAAAGCGCGCCCTCATTGCCGGTGCGGCAGTAGACACACTTGTAGTTGCACTGATCGGTGATCGCGATGCGCAGATCGGTGATCGGGCGGCCGAATTTGTCGGAAAGAGCAGCCATTAGCACTTAGCAGATGGCACTTAGCGTTTTTGCAGTTGGCGCAATCCCGGGCTGCTAAATGCCAAGTGCTAATTGCTAAATGCTTTCGGAAAAGGACACGCATCCGGAACGAATGCGCCGGCGAGTGTCTCCTTTCCAATGCGCCTGTTCAAAGCGCGGGAGGCGTCGGCGTTTCCACCGGCACCCTTGAGAAGCGAAGAAAACCTTCTCTTGCCTCCGGCGCCGGGGTTATGCCCTTGGGCGGCGGAGATCGGAAACTCCCACTAATTATAGAGGTTTTAGGAGCGGGATGCTTGCGTGTAAATGACAGCGAAGATGCTTTGGCCTGGGAGAGAAAAATCTTAAAACGCAGAGGACGCGGAGAAGAGCCGCTGAGGGCGCCGAGGAACTCCCGTTCGAGGGTTGCGCTTGCGACCCGTTGTTCAAAGTTTTCTGGGGTCAGTGCCTGTTCGAGAAGTCGGCCACTCCCACTTCTACGAAGAGGCCTTTGGATTTCGGCAACTGCGGTGCGACGGCTTCTTGTTCCGGCTTTTGCTGCGGCTTGGCCTCGGGGGAATCTTCTTTTCCAGAGACGTCGGCCTGCTGGGCAGTCGGCTGTTCTTCCGTTGTCGCCGTGCGCGCCCAGATTCCGTAGACCTTGCCTCGGTATGCGGCGATGCCCATGTAGTCGCCCATGAAGACGTCTTTGGGATCGGAGGGCTGTTGACTCCACGCGTAGTTCTTGAAAGTCAGACCACCGTCGGTGGATCGGGCCAGGGTCATGACGTAGCTGCGATTGTCGGGGTCGGCGCGGCGGTCACAGAAGATTATGTTTTCCGAACCGTCGACCGGGTCCACTGCGAGCCACTGGAAGAACTGGTCGCGGCCGTTGTGCAGCGGGTCGTCGTTCACGCGGGCGGGCTGGGACCAGTGTTTGCCTTTGTCTTTCGAAGTCGAAGAGAAAATATCGAGATCGCCGTTGGTGAAGTCTCCCCAGGTTACAAACAGCTGCCCGTTGCGCGGATCGATGGCGATCTGCGGGAAGCCATTGCCGCGGCCGACTGAGGTGGGGTCAAAGTAGGACGGGCCGGACTTAATAATGGTGCGCGAATGCGAGAAGCTGCGGCCTCCGTCTTTGGAAACCGTCATTACGACGCCAGTGATGTCGCACCAGACGACGTAAAGAGTGCCATCCGAGGCGACCGCCCCGGTGAAACCTTCGACGGCGCCGTTGTCGTCGCGCGGCAGGCCTTCACGGGTGCTGATCTCGATGGGCTTGGACCAGGTCTTGCCGGCGTCGGTCGAGCGTGAGAACAGCATGATCGACTTGTCGAGGGAAAACTCTGTCCAGCCGATGTAGAGGTTGCCGGCGTACTTCGAGTGGGTGGCGTCGGCGACGATGTAGGGTTTGTCTTCAAAGGGGATGCCCGGATCGCTGGGATGCGCGATCACGATGCTGGCGTCCCTGTCCCAGGTCTGGCCGCCGTCGGGCGAGCGCCGGACGAAGATTCCATTGCGGGTGGCGCCGTGCGCCCAGTAATTTTCCGTACCCAGCTTGTCGAAGGCGATGTAGCACAGGAAGGCGTGGCCCTGATGGTCGTACGCGACCGACACATCGCCGGAGACTCTGTAGTCAGCGGGAGCGGTGCCTTCGGCGGGGGTCCATGTCTGGCCCGCATCGCGCGAGTAGGAGGCCGAGGCATTGACCTGGTATGCGGCGACGAGCTGGCGCGGATCATTGGGGTTGATGGCGATGGAGGGCTCGGTGAAGCCTCCGGGCTTGGGCGTGAGCTTGATGATTCGCGCGCCGGGAGCGGCTGGGAGGTCGGAAGATGCGGGCGAAATCTGCGCGGCCGCGGGGATGGCGAGCAGGCAAAGAAGCAGCGCGACAAAGGGCATGAGCGTAAGACGGAGGCCGTGGCGAAGGGGTATCAGCGGGCGGGCCGCGCTGTTCTTCTTGAGCGCGCCCAAAACCGCCGGCATTGTGCTTGTGCGAACAGCAGGTCCTTCGCTTCTCTCAGGATGACAAGGCCTTCCTAGATGACAAGCCTTTCCGAATGGGGTAGGCATTAGTGCGCGGCGCCTTGCAGGGTTTTCGCGATGGCGGCTTCTGCAAGGGATGACATGACCTTGTAGCCGGCCACGTTGGGATGCAGGCCGTCGTCGGCAAGTTCTTTCTTGAGCAGGCCCTTGTCGTCGACCATCGCACTGAAGTAGTCGAGGTAAACGCAGCCGTGATCGGCACAGTAACTCTTGAGCCAGCGGTTCAGTTCGAGAATCTTGGCGGGCGGGCGATCAGCGAAGAACTCCTGTGCCTGGGGCGTGTAATTGTTCACGGGCAGCACCGAGGAGAAGATGACTTTCACGTGATTCGCCGCAGCCAGTTCGGCCAGCGAAGTGTAGTTCTCCTCGATCTGCTCGAGGGTCATGGGGCCGGTGTTGCCGGCGATGTCATTGGTGCCCGCCAGAATAACGACAGCTTTGGGTTGCAGGTCGAGGACGTCTTCGCGGAAACGAACCAGCATCTGCGGAGTGGTCTGTCCGCCGATGCCGCGGTTGACGTACGGCTTGCCGGGAAAATAATCGGCGAGCTTCCAACCGTCGGTGATGGAGTCGCCGAAGAAGACGATGCGATTCTCGCCCGCGGCGGGCGGCTTGAGTGCGGCGTTGGCCTCGCGGTAGCGGGCGAGTTGGCCGTAGTCGTTCATGTAGATGAGGACTCTGGATTGACGGTAGCGCTCGAGTTTGGTGGTGGCCTTGGGGAAAACGACTTGGTCGGGGTCGGGCTGTGCGGGCGCAGCGGGAGCGGTTTGCTGGGCGAGGGCGAAGGTGCCGCAAACAAAAAGAACGCCCAACACGATGAGCCTTCGTCGCATGATGTCGGTTCCTTTCCGGTCGATCGACATTCTACACATTCAAACGCTGTCTTCTAGACAAAGCCTCCCCAACGCGGGCGATTGAGGGCAGGCGACAACAGCGTTGACAAAAGCCTCGTTTGTGGGACAATCGCCGCCGATTGGACGTGCCTAATGAATCGCATCCGCGAGATTCTCCTGACGCAGTACATTGGGGCGATCACGATTGCACTCGTTGCCGCCCAGGGTCTGACGGCGATCGTCAATCTTGCAACCATTCCTCTGCGCTGGTATCTCGAATTTCGCAACCCTGAGAGCCAGAGTGTTTTGTTCAATGCTCCCCCTCGTCAGGTCCCGTTTCCGTGGCAGGGCGCGTTAATGGGAGGAACGGGGGCGGTGTTGTATCTAGCAGTCGCGTACGGGTTGCTCCGATGGCTGTATCCAACTGCGTCCGAGAGTGTCCACCCATCAATCGAAGACGACTCTCCAAGCGAATCGGAAACAAGAGCATGACTCTGTCGGCAACTGAAACATTCCGCGCAGCCTTTCGCATGCTCGTTGCTCCAATTCTGGTTGCGTTCCTGCTAGCTGTGGGGGTTGACGCGGTCATCGGGGCAACACAGCCGGCAGTCAGCCTGCTTGTGGCCTTACTGATCAATCGTGTTATCAGCCAAGCTCATCTGGATGCAACTCCACTCCCTACCGGAATCTTGTGGGGGGACTCTGTGACTCTTGTGCTGACAGCCATCGTTGCTGTTTGGCTTGGAGTGGTACTCGGCCTGTATCTATTCTCGAGCGCTGCGCATGCGTCGAGTAGTGAAGACGTCGCAAAGTAGTTAGATTGGTCTAGTCAGAAACTCAGGACGCTTTGATTTCGGTCTGCCTGCAGATTCCCACTCTTACTCGGGCTAGGCCGCCTGCGCTACACTTCTCACATCCCATCGTAATTCGGCCCGCCACCGCCTTCCGGCGGAACCCAGTTGATGATCTGGTACGGATCAGCAATGTCGCATGTCTTGCAGTGGACGCAGTTTGCCGGGTTCAGGCTGATGCGTTTGCCGTGCGGTTGGGTGGCGTCGTCGACTAGTTCGTAGACGTTGGCGGGGCAGAAGTTCTGGCAGGGGCCACCGTATTCTTGCGCGCAGCGTGCGTTGCAGACGTTGGTGTCGGCGATGACCAGGTGCGAGGGCTGGTCTTCTTCGTGCTTGGTGCCGGAGTGGTAGAGGTCGGTAAGCTTGTCGAAGGTGAGCTTGCCGTCTCCCTTCGCCGGGCCGAGCAGGTGGGCTTCAGCGCCTCCGTCGGCGGGCAACTCGGCGAGTTTTTCCATGCGCTCGTGGCCGGCATGGGCCGGGTAGCGGTTCCACAGGCCGCGGCCTCCGGTGAATTGCTGCAGGCCCGCGTGGAACATGCCGTTCAGGAAGCCTTTTTCGAATGCCTGGTGGAAGTTACGGACTTTCCAGAGTTCGTCTTTGATCCAGCTGGAGTCGACTCTCTTCTGATACGTGCTGAGGACGGCGGCGGAAGCGTCGTTCTTCTTCATGGCTTCGAACGCGGTTTCGGCGGCCAGCATGCCGCTTTTGATGGCGAGGTGAATGCCCTTGAGGCGCTGCGAATTGACCAGTCCGGCCGAGTCGCCGAGGATCATCCAGCCATCGCCTGCAATCGGCGGGACGGCCCACCATCCGCCGTAGGGCATCGATTTCGCTCCGTAGCGGATCATCTTTGCCGCCCTCAAGCAGCTTCGCGACGAACGGATGCTGTTTGAAATCTTGCAGCACGTGCTGCGGATCAAGGCGCGGGTCGGGATAGTCGAGGCCGATGACGAAGCCGAGCGATACGAGGTTGTCCTTGGAGCCGTAGATCCAGGCGCCGCCATATTCCTTCATGGTGAGCGGCCAGCCCATGGTGTAAATGACTTCCCCCTGGGCGATGCGGCCGAAGGGCACCTCCCAGAGCTCTTTCACGCCGACCCCGTAGGTTTGAGGATTGCGGCCTTTCGCGAGATCGAATCTGTTAATGAGCTCTTTGGTCAGCGATCCGCGAGTGCCCTCGGCGAGGATCGTGACCTTGGCTTTGAGATCGTAGCCGGGTTCGAAGTTCGACTTGGGGTGATTCTCTTTATCGATGCCTTTGTCGTCGGTGCGCACTCCGGCCACGCGATTGCCTTCATAGAGAAGTTGCGGATCCCGCAAAGCCCGTGAAGACCGTAATGCCGGTTTCTTCGACCTTGGAGCCCAGCCACTTCACGAATTTGTTGATCGAGATGACGTAGTTGCCGTGATCGCGCAGCGGGGGCGGCGTGATGGGGAGCTTGAACTTCCCGTTCTTCGTCAGGAAGTACACGCCTTCTTTGTTGCATTGTGCGTCAAGCGGGGCTTCCTTCTCGAAGCCGGGCAGCAGTTCGCGCATGGAGCGTGGGTCGAGCAGTGCGCCGGAGAGGCAGTGCTGTCCGATCTCGCGAGCCTTCTCGAGGACGTAGATGTTTTCCTTGCTGAGTTGCGTGTCGGGATTTTTGGCGTTGTGCTCGTCGATGAGCTGCGAAAGCCGCAGCGCGCAAGCCATTCCTGCGGGCCCGCCGCCGACGATGACCACGTCGGCTTCCATCTGCGGGCGGTCGATGTTTTCGAGAGGAGTGCGGAAAACAAGCATTTAGCTCTTAGCCTTTAGCATTTAGCCAAAACCCATTTCTACTTTTGGGGTGCACGAACGCCCGCCACGTCAAGACCCCGCTTTCGCCTTCTTCACTTCCTCGATCAGCGGTGGAACAATTTCAAAGAGATTTCCAACTAGCGCGTAGTCGGCAATTTCGAAAATCGGTGCCTCGCTGTCTTTGTTCACGGCCACGATCGTGCGGGCACCTTTCATGCCGACGATGTGCTGGATGGCTCCGGAGATCCCGAGCGCGAGGTATAGCTTGGGCGCGACGGTCTGGCCGGAGGAGCCGATCTGGCGATCCATAGGAAGCCACCCCGAATCGCAGATAGGGCGCGAGGCGGCCAGTTCGCCGCCCAGCGCTTCGGCGAGCTGCTTGGCGATGTCGATGTTCTTCTGCTCTTTGATTCCACGGCCCACGGCCACGATCACTTCCGCTTGTGTCAGGTCGACGGCCTGCTTGGCTTCCTTGAAGACTTCCTGCGGCTGGTTGCGGACCACGCCATCGGCGATATCGACAGCGACCGTCTCGACCGGCGCTGCGCTGGCACCTGCTTCGACCTTGTCACCGCGGAACGAGCCGTTCTGGAAAGTGACGAACCAGGGCGCGTCGCCGGAGAAGCTTACGTCGGCGACGAACTTGCCCTGAAACATCTGGCGCGTGAAGACCAGCTTGTCGCCTTCCTTTTTGTAGGCGATCGCGTCGCTGACCACGGTCCGTCCCATGGCGGTGGCGAGCTTGGGCACGAAGTCGCGCACCTGGTAGGTGTGCGGCATCAGGACAAGTTTGGGCTGCTTCGACGCGATGAACTGCTTGAGCGCGGCCGCGAAGGCGTCGGGAGTGTAGGGTTCGAGCTTGGCATTCTCAATGGCATACACCTTGCCGACTTTCTTTCCGGCAACTTCGGTGGCGATGGAGGCGACGCTTCCGCCTACGACGCCGGCCTCAAGGGGCCAACCAGTCTCGGCCGCGATTGCCTGGCCGGCGGTGAGAGTTTCCCAGGAAACGCGGTTCAGTTTGCCTTCACGCTGTTCGACGATGACTAGGATCATAAGAGCAGTTTCCAGTTGCCAGTTCTCAGTTTCTGATTCTCGGTTTCTGATTCTCGGTTTCAGGTTCTCGGTTTCAGATTGCTCATGGCTGTTGCGTTGGTCCATTTTTCGAACAGCAACGGCCGCGGGCGAGGGCGCCCGCGCTACACAAGTTACAGCACTCTTACTTCGTTGCGCAGTTTCTCTACCAGCTTCTTCGCCATTTCTCCCGGAGAGCCTTGGATCATCTCAGTCTTCTTTGTCTTTTGCGGGATGTAGAGCTTTTCGATTTTTTGCAGGTTCTCGCCAATCGCTGCCTGCACTTCCGCCAGCGTCACTTTGCGCATGGGCTTGTTCTTCGCCTGCTTGATGCCGATAAGGGTCGCGTAGCGCAGTTTGTTGATGCCGGACTGGATGGTGAGCACCGCGGGCAGCGGCATGTCGACGAATTGGAAATAACCGGCTTCGAGTTCGCGCTTTACGCGGATCCCGCTGTCCTGCTTTTCGATCTGCATGATGATGGTGGCGTGCGGCCAGCCCAGCAGTTCGGCGAGGATCACGCCGGTTTGCGCGTAGCCGTAGTCGTCGGACTGCAGGCCGGTAAAGATCAGGTCGAATTTCTCATCTTTGATGACGGCGGCGAAGGCGCGCGCGGTATTGTAGGCGTCGAGCCCGACGAAGGCGTTGTCTTCGAGGTGAATGGCGCGGTCGGCGCCCTTGGCGAGCGCCTCGCGCAGAACCTGGCTGGCGCGCGCCGGGCCGGAGGTGATCACCACCACCTCGCCGGAGTGCTTTTCTTTCTGGCGCAGGGCCTCTTCAAGCGCGTAGGCGTCGGGTTCGTTGACTTCGTAGGAAACGTCTTCGCGGATCCAGGTTCCGGCCTCGTTCAACTTGAGCGGGGCGTCTTTCTGCGGGACCTGCTTCATGCATACCAGGATTTTCACGGATGACTCCTGCCGCCGGCGAGGTGGTTCCCTTTAGAAACGGACGTCGTCCGCCCGGGCGTCGCCGGCATGTATAAGCAAACTGGTTATTATAAATACTTCCGTCACGGATGTCGGCTCGCAACGTGGAAGGGTGAAAAGCTTTTTTCAGAAAGGGATGCCCGCGTCTTCGTGCAATTATGGGAATTCAGTCGAGAAAAGCGACCGACTGGACGGACGTGATGTCGAAACGCTTGCGGCAGCGCATGTTCTTGCACATCATCACGTCGTCTTTGCGAAGCATGTAAGAACGGGCCTTGGCGAAGCGGGCGCGATCACGGTCGTCGGCGCGCGGCGGAAGACTTTTTTTCTTGGTGCGGACCAGCCAGTTAATTTCGTATTCCGCAGCCTGGTGACAGTGCGGGCAGTTAAGGTTGGCGGGTTTCTTGTCGGGTTTCTCGTCGAAAAATTCGCGCTCTTCCATAGGGCAGTCGTCAGTGGTCCGTCGCTAGCCGCCAGCGAAACCAACCTGACCCTTCGAATTATTGCACAAGTTGCGGGTGGCGAGCGCCCTCGCCCGCGATTGTGCGTCGGCAAGAGTCTTGCGGCTCGCGCTACACTCGATAGGGAATGGCGAGAAAGAAGAAGATAAAAAAATTTCGGGTGGTGACCGCGGTCAAGGAGATGGCGCGCGAGCGGATCGGTACGCCCCGTCCTACGCAGGTAGTACCTGGCCCAAAAAGCAGGAAAAAAGAAAAGCACAAATCGACGCTGGAAAGACTCCTGGAGGAGGATTAGCGCGTCAGGGCGCGAAGCAAACCACGTTGGCGGTCATGCTTCCCGTTTGAAGTGCGCCGGTTGAGGAGACATTGCCACTGCTGTGGTTCGTGGTGACGGTCGCCGATATGATCGTACCCCCACAAGCATTGCCCGTGGCCGTGATCAGGCCGTTTGCATCCACGGTGACCATGTCGGGAGTGTTGGAGGTCCAGACCACCTGATTCGTGATGTCTTTTGTAACTGGCGGATGAATGTAGGACCCCAACGCCCGAAGTTGCACTTTCGAGCCGGCATTCGCGCTCACCGGGATGCTGGGTGCACCGAATGTTTCGACATTGGGGACCACCGTGATCCCAACCAATTGCTGCTCATGACCGCAGCCCGACAAGCTCGCCAGCAAATACAGGGCTACGCACAACCCCACCAGGGCCGACATCTTCTTCCGCATCAATACTCCAGGGGAACTGAATCCCATTTGCCAAAAATGTGTGCGAGTGGCGTCAATTTAGTAAAAGCCCGCCCAAATTGCAAGTAACAATCCAGCCGCGACCGCAACTTGAAAGATTGGAAATGCGCCGCACCGGCAGGCCTTAGCCGTTGATCACTTTAGCGACATACCGGGCGAAGTCTCGTACATCCTCTTCGGTCGTATCGAATGAGCACATCCAGCGCACGACCGACTCCTCCTCGTTCCACACGTAAAAGAAGTAGCGTTCCTGAATCTTCTCAATGGCGTCATGGGGGATTTTTGCGAACACGCCGTTGGCTTCGACGTGGTAGACGATCTTCAGTTGCGGGATCTGCCGGATTTCAGCTTCCAGCAACTTCGCCATGCGATTGGAGTGCTGCGCGTTTGCGAGCCAGAGATCGTTGGTCAGCAGGGCCCCGAGTTGCGCGGAGATAAAGCGCATTTTCGAGGCCAACTGCATGGATTGCTTGCGCAGGAATAGAAAGTCTTGCGCCAGTTCCGGGCGGAAGAAGACGACCGCTTCGCCGCCCATGATTCCGTTTTTCGTGCCGCCGAAGGAAAGAACGTCGACGCCCAGGTCGCGGGTGGCCTGGCGCAAGTTCTGGCCCAGGCTGGCCGCGGCGTTGGCGATGCGGGCACCGTCCAGGTGCAGGTAGAGATCGCGTTCGTGGGCAAAGTTGGCGAGGGCGCGGATTTCTTCCGGACGGTAAACCGTACCCATCTCCGTGGCCTGCGTGATGGAAATCACCTTGGGTTGTACGTGGTGCTCGTCGCCGATGCCGTGATAGGCGTGGCGCACCAGTTCGACGGTGAGCTTGCCGTCAGGCGTGGGAATCGGAATCAGCTTGCAGCCGGTGAATTTTTCGGGGGCGCCGCATTCGTCGGTGTAGATGTGGGCCGAGGCGGCGCAGATGACCGCGTGGTAGGACTTGGTCAGGGCCTCGAGGCTGAGGCAATTCGCTCCGGTGCCGTTGAAGACCGGGAAGACTTCCACGTCGTCTCCAAAGTGCTCGCGAAACGTGTTCACCACAAGCGCGGTGTAAGGATCGGCGCCGTAGCCGACGACATGGCCCTGGTTGACCATGGCGATGGCTTTGAGGATTTCGGGATGAATGCCGGCGTTATTGTCGCTGGCGAAGCTGCGCAGAGGCTTCATAGGTTGTCCAGAGTAGCAGACGGGGCAGGAGAGGATGGGGGCGGTCGACTCCGCTCAGAACAAGCTTTCGACCGCGTTCGGCTTCCACCTCACTCCGCTCGGGATCGGCGCCGTCATAGATGCGGGACGCGTTTGCATGATAGGGTACTACCGGATTTAGGAAGGCATGTCGAACTCGCGAGAGCTTCCCGCATTGCGCCTCGTTCCGGTCACGCTGCTTGCGTCCGTTGCCTTGATGGGGTTGGGCTGCGGCAAAAAATCGGGTGCGGCGCAGCAGGAGCAAGGGCCGCTTCCGGTCAAGGTCGAAGAGGCGCACGCCGTTTCCGTCAGCGACACCAGCGACTACGTCGCCACCCTTAAGTCGCGCAACTCCGCCGTCATCATGCCGCAGGTGGAGGGGCAGATCGTGCAGATCGCGGTTCATTCCGGCGAACGGGTTGAGGCCGGAAAACTCCTGATGCAGATCGATCCGCTGAAACAGCAAGCCACTGTCAGGAGTCAGGAAGACACGCGCGCGGCCGCGGAAGCCAATTTGAAGTTTGCCCAGCAGCAGTACGAGCGCACGAACGGTCTGTTTTCGGCAGGCGTGGTCAGCAAGCAGGAACTCGATCAGACCAAATCTGCTCTGGATAACGCCAGAGCGCAGGTACAGGCGCTCGAAGCCAACGTGCGCGAGCAGCAGGTTCAGCTTCATTACTACAGCGTGACCGCTCCGTGGTCGGGGATCGTGGGCGATATTCCCGTGCACGTGGGCGATCGGGTGACGACCACGACGGTGCTCACCACGGTGGATAAACCGGGGACGCTTGAGGTGTACGTGTACGTGCCGATCGAGCGCGCGCCGCAACTCAAGATGGATATGCCGGTGGACGTGCTGGACGGAGCAGGCAACGTGCTCGCCGGCAGCCGCGTGAGTTTCATCTCGCCGCAGGTCGATAGCTCGACGCAGACGGTTCTGGTCAAGGCTCGCATCGCGAATAGCAAGGACAAGTTGCGGCAGTCGCAGTTCATCCGGGCGCGCGTCATCTGGGGCACGCAGAAAAGCCCGGTAGTGCCGGTGCTGGCCGTGTCGCGCATTGGCGGGCAGTATTTCGCGTTCGTGGCCGAGAAATCGGACAAGGGCTTTGTGGCGCGGCAGAAGCCGCTGAAGGTCGGCCAGATGGTAGGCAACGATTATGTCGTGCTCGACGGCGTAAAGCCCGGGGACAAGGTGATTGTCTCCGGAACGCAATTCCTGGTGGACGGTGCGCCGGTGACACCGCAGGGTTCATAGGTATGGCGCACGGTTGATTTACCACAGGGTCACGGAGGTCTGAGAAAACAGGGCATCGGTTTCTCGGTGACTCTGTGTCTCTGTGGTGCGTTAGCGCGGTAGGGCCCGGTACTGCGCAGCTGGCCTCATTTCATGTTCGTTGATTTCTTCATAGAACGTCCGGTGTTCTCCACGGTGTGCTCGCTGCTCATTATTCTGGCGGGCGCCGTTGTAATTCCCACGCTTCCGGTCGCGCAATTCCCGACGCTGGCGCCCCCGCAGGTTTCGGTGAACAGCTTTTATGTAGGGGCCAGTGCGCAGACGGTCGAGTCCGCGGTGACCACACCCCTGGAGCAGCAGATCAACGGCGCCGAGGGGATGAAGTACATCCAGTCGTCGAGCGGGAATGACGGCTCCAGCGGCATCGTCGCGACCTTTGATCTGAACCGGGATCCTGATCTGGCGGCGGTCGACATCCAGAATCGCGTCAACACCGCGCAGGGACGCCTTCCCAACACCGTCAAGGCCAACGGGATTTCGATCGTGAAAGCGTCGAACAACTTTGTATTCGGCGCCGCCGTATTTTCGCCCGACGGACGTTACGACCCACTCTTCATCAGCAACTATCTCGATGTGTATGTGAAAGATTCGTTGAAACGCGTGAAGGGCGTGGCGGACGTCATCATCTTCGGCGAGCGCAAATACTCGATGCGGTTGTGGCTTGACCCGGTGCGCATGGCGAGCCGCGGACTGACGGCGGGCGACGTGGTGAACGCGCTGGCAGAGCAAAACGTGGAAGTGGCGGCCGGACAGGTCGGGCAGCCCCCCGCGAAGCCGAGCCAGGAATACCAGATCAGCGTGCGCGCCATTGGACGCCTGTCGGAAGCCTCGCAGTTCGACAACATCATTCTCAAGACGAACAATGACGGCACGCTGGTGCGCGTGAAAGATGTGGGCCGCTCGGAACTGGGAGCGGAAGACTACAGCTCCGATCTGCAATTCAACGGCAAGGATTCGGTGGGGCTGGGCATCACCCAACTGTCGAATGCCAACGCGCTCGAAGTGGACCGGGATGCGATTGCGGAACTGGAACGGCTCTCCAAGCGGTTCCCGCCCGGCATGAAATACCAACTGGCCTTCGACACGACCGATGCGGTGGGCGAATCCATCCGCGACGTGCTCAGCACGCTGGTCGAGGCGATTGTGCTGGTGGTGCTGGTGATTTTCATTTTCCTGCAGGATTGGCGGACGACGGTTATTCCGGCGGTGACCATTCCGGTCTCGCTGATCGGGACGTTTGCATTCGTAAAGCTTCTGGGTTTCTCAGTGAACACGCTGACGCTGTTCGGCATCACCCTGGCGACCGGACTGGTGGTCGACGATGCGATCGTGGTGATCGAGAACATCGAGCGCCATATTCAGGAGGGCGAGGGCGATGCGCACAAGGCCGCATCGGCGGCGATGGGCGAAGTGGCGGGCGCCGTCATTGCAACGTCGCTGGTACTGGTGGCGGTGTTTGTGCCGGTCGCGTTTTTTCCGGGAACGACAGGAATCCTTTTCCGCCAGTTCGCGCTGACCATTGCGTTTTCGATTTCGATCTCAGCCTTCAACGCGCTGACGCTCACGCCGGCTCTGTCTGCCCTCCTGCTGGGCAAGACCCACGGCGAAAAGAATTTCTTCTTTCGCATGGTCGATCGGCTGATCGAGAAGATTACCGAGGGATATCGCCGGGGGCTGCACAAGTTTCTGGAACTGCGGTGGCTCGCCGTGATCCTGTTTTTCGTGGGGCTGGGGTTGACCTGGGTGGTTTTCCAGCGTGTGCCCAGGGGGTTCGTGCCCAATGAGGACCAGGGCTACTTCATCGTTGCCATGCAAGCGCCCACCGGAGCTTCGCTCAGCTACACCAAGAAGATCGGCGAGCAGATCAACAAGATCATGGAGAAGGTCCCGGAGGCAGAAGGGACGTTCGTCGTGTCGGGATTCAGCTTTGGGGGCAGTGCACCGAACCGCGGGCTGACGTTCGTTCCGCTGAAACCTTATTCGCAGCGCAAGGGCGACCAGCACAAGGCGGACGCAATTCTGAACCGCATCCGGCGCGATTTGGCCGGCATCAGCGGGGCGATCGTGATTCCATTCGCGCCCCCCGCGGTGCAGGGACTGGGCCAGTTCGGCGGTTTTCAGTTTGAAGTGCAGGACCAGGGTGGGCACACCCTGCAAGAACTGGATCAGGTCACGCATGAACTCATCCGGCAAGGCGGCCAGCGCAAAGACCTGACGGGACTGTTTACCGACTACAACGCGAGCGATCCGCAGTTCCTGGTGACCATCGACCGCGAAAAGGCCAAAAGCCTCCACATCCCCCTCTCGCAGATTACCGATACCCTCAGCGTCTACATGGGGTCGGCCTACGTGAATGATTTCGACTTCAACAACCGTTCCTACCGCGTGTACGTGCAGGCCGATCAGCAGTTCCGCAGCGAATCGAAAGACCTGAGGCAGTTTTACGTGCGCTCCGACAGCGGCGCGATGATTCCGCTCGACAACCTGATCACCGTAACGCAAACGACCACGCCGCAGGTGATCAGCCACTACAACCTGTTTCGCTCGGTGGAAATCGACGGCTCGGCCGCGCCCGGGTTCAGTTCCGGAGAGGCCATCGCGGCCATGGAGCAGCTGAGTGCGAAAGTGCTACCCCAGGGATACGCCTACCAGTGGACCGGATTGTCGCTGGAAGAGTTGCAGTCGGGATCGACGACGCTCATCTTATTCGGCCTGGGAACGCTGGTGGTGTACCTGACATTGTCGGCGCAGTACGAGAGCTTCGTGCTGCCCTTCATCGTGTTGCTCGCGGTGCCGATGGCGCTGCTGGGCGCTCTCACCGCGCAGGCGAGTCGCGGATTGGAGAATGACGTTTACTGCCAGATCGGTCTGGTAATGCTGGTTGGACTTTCCAGTAAGAACGCCATTCTGATCGTCGAGTTTTCCGAACAGCTGCGACATCGGGGGATGCCGCTGATCGAATCCGCGGTGGAGGCAGCGCGCATCCGCCTGCGGCCCATCCTGATGACATCGCTCGCATTCATCCTGGGAGTCGTTCCGTTGGTGGTTGCGACCGGTGCTGGAGAAAAAGGCAGGCACTCGGTGGGTACAACCGTCTTCGGCGGGATGATCATGAGCACGATCTTGAATTTGTTCTTTATTCCCGTGCTCTATTTGATCATCGAAGGATGGCGCGAGCGGGGGAAGAAGGAAGCAGAGTAGACTCTGCTCCATTGTCAGCCGCAGATCTTCGAACACATTCATGGGCGACCTCCAAAAAGCGGATCCTTCGCTTCGCTCAGGATGACAAACCTAGTTTGATTTCGAGAGTCTTTCCTGCGCCGCCCCCAGAATCCTGCCCGGACCCGGCTCCTGCACGAAAGCAATGACACGCACCTGAGCTGGATCGATTGCCTTCTCCAATTTCACGGAGACATCTTGCGAAAAGGATAGGCCGGGCGCCACCGAGCCTTCCTTTACCAGCGCGCGAACTACGGCGACGTGTGTGAGGCGGCGCCCGGAATTTTCTCCGGCGGCGACCTGCGATTCGGCGTGATTCAGGGCGACGACCACGATGATGTCCGCCTTACGGGATTGAGCCGGCAGTGCGCCAGCGTCGATATGGGCATGGAGCAGATTGCCCTCCAGGTTTACGTCACGGATGTGCACAGGAATCTTTGCGGTCGCGCTGGCCTGGGCGAATGCTTTTTCGGCTTCGTGAGAACTGCTGCCGACGAACTCGGTCGTGCCGTCCACAATCATCTGCGGCGTGTAAACGCTCTCGAGCTGCAGGCGATCTCCGTACGCGCTCTGCCGTTCGCTGTAAACGTGCGCGGAATACGGATCGGTCCAGCCAATGTGATTCCAGTAGTCCACATGCTCGCTGAGAACGATGAGTTCGGCGGCAGGGTAGGGCTGCTTATCGAATTTCTGGAGAAGGGCGTCGGCGGGCGGACAGCTCGAACAACCCTCCGATGTAAATAGTTCGACGACGACTGGGACCGGCCCGCTGGGAGTGGACGTGGAGTGCGGTACGGCGGACAGAATGGCTGCGATGAAAAATCCTGCGAGCAGGACTGCGTAGCGAAGCATGTTCTTCCTGAACCTCGATCCGAGGGGATGGTATGTGGATGAGCGGGGGAAGGCAAAGTTACAAATGCGAGCGTCAGGATGCCCGATGCGAAAGCTGGCTGTTCCCGTCGCCCGAGTCGGGATGGCCATTGACAGAAACTGTCAACCTTGGTGGGCGGAAAAGCGGCAAGGCGGAGGAAATCCCGGGAAAGCGAACTGCCAGAAAGCGTCATTTCGATTGAAAATAAGGTACTTATGTCGTCACGTCGGGAGTGACTTCGGGGTGTTCCGTCTGGTGCTAAAGCTGCGGAGAATTTCTCGGTTGTAAGTGTGAGGCTTGACCCCATATGAGCTCCCAATTTTCGAATACGCCCAAAAGTCCGGGATTGATCCCCGACTTGTCGCCGCTGGAGCACCTCCTGGATCAGGATGTGACGCCCCGGCAGGTGTGCGGCGTTCTGGCCAAGATGTTTCAGGTTCAACAGACCGAAGTTGCTTTGCTGCGATTGGATCGGGGATTGCTGCAGTTTATTTACCCGGAGGAGTTGCGCACGCTGGGTTCGATTCCTGTTTCCAGCAGCTCGATTGCAGCGCACACGGCGATCAGCAAGAAGTCGGAAATTTTCAACAATTTTGCGCGTGTGAAGCATGCCAGCATATTTGAGACGGTAAAGCTGGGCGAGTCTGAAGGCATCGACAACAGCCAGCCGTTGCCGATCCAGAAGCTGATGTCGGCGCCGGTGATCGACGAGAATTCCAAAGTGCTGGGCGTGATCCAGATTTCACGCAAAGGCTCGGAAGCTTCGTTTGCGGGCGCCGATTTCAGTCGCGAAGACTTGCATGAACTGGAGATGGCGGCCGGCATCCTGGCGGAGTCGACCGTCATGCGCGAAACCTAGCCGAAAGGCATACGCCGGGGGACGGAGCGGTCTGCACGAAAGTCTGTAATTTGCCGAAATTACTTCCCTTCGCCCGCTTACCGGTGAATAATGCAGACGTCTATGGAGTGGGAACCAGCGTGAGTCTAGACCTGCCAACTGGGATGTTCCGCCCCCACGCCAACCTCTGCGACCGGGTCAATTCCAATATTGTGCAGTCTGAGATTGAAGGGGGCGTGTTCCTCAGCGACCTCGAACCGCGCACCATCTTGTTCATTCAGACGCAGCATCACTGTTATACGGCCGTTTTTGTTCGGGACAACCAGGCGCTGATCTGGGGACACCCGAAGTTCTGCCCGCGGCCGGTATCGGTTTCCATCGTGGGTTCGACCTGGGGCGGCAGCATGTTGAAGTCGCGCTTCGTAGGGCGCGGGATGCGTCTGGAATTCCATCATCCTTCCTTCAGCACGCCGATTGTTACCTCACCGATCCAGGCGATCAACGAACGTCGCCAATGCCTCCCGCAGCGCGAGAAGCGGTCGCTGATGACGCAGTAGCGCACCGTTGCGTTCAGTCCAGAATCGAACTGGGCCGCGTACTTCCTCTCAAGCACAGGCAACTTTGCTGGTCGGAGTAGAATCCGACAGGCAGGGAGTGTTGTATGTATTGCCGCGTACTTTGCATGGTGACCCTTCTTTCCGCATTGGGCTGCGTGAGTCTGGCGCAGTCGCCTGAGTCTGATTCCCCGAACAGCGATCGTTCGAATCAGGCCGCGCCTGCTATCGATGCAGCGAAGCCTGACAACCGTAATAACGACGCCACACCGGAAAAACGGAAGATTCATTTTCGCTTGGGTGGAGTGTCGGTCGGAGCGGGCTACTCCCATTTTTCCGGGCCCTACTACTACCCCTATGTGTATCCATACGCGTACGCGCCCTTCGGCTATTTTCCCGGCGACTGGGTGGCTGCTTCGTACTGGTATCCGGTATCGAGCGTTTACCCTTTCTACGGTCCGGGCGCGTTCGGTTATGGCGATGGTCGCGGGGAAGTGCGTCTGATGGCGGATCCCAAAGCGGCCGAGGTTTATATCGACGGCGGCTATGCGGGTACTGCGGACAAGCTGAAGAGCATGTGGCTGGATCCGGGCGCGTATGACCTGACCGTATCGGCGGGAGGGCGCGAACCGTTTCACCAGCGGCTTTACGTGCTGAGCGGGAAGTCTCTGAAAATTACGGCGAAGCTCGATCCGGAGTCGCCGAAGGAGCAGCCATGAAGGGGAGAAGGTGGTGGGTGGCGGCAGTCCTGGCGTCGGCTTCGCTTGTGCTGGCTGCACCGAAGGGCACGGTGCCGCGATCGTCCGCGGAAAAATACGCGCTCCACGCGGTGCGCGACGGATTCAGCATCGGCGTAGTGACGCTTTCTCCGGAGCAAGCTCGCAAGCAGTTTGTCTCCGGCGTCAACCATTGCTGCGTGGTGGTAGAAGTGGCGCTGTATCCGGCAAAAAATGGGAAGCTCGATGTCTCGCTGAATGATCTGGTGTTGCGGCAAAACGGCGCGGAAGTCGGAGAGAAGCCGGCCAGCGCGAAGGTGGTGGCCTCCAAGCTGCAGAAACAGGCGGCCTCGACCAAGGATGTGACGGTGTACCCATCGGTGGGCGTGGGCTATGGAAGCGGCGGATACGATCCGGCAACCGGGACGCGGGCGCCCGGAGGCGTCTACCAGCAGGTTGGCGTAGGCGTGGGGATCGGTGGAGGTGGGCCGCAGTCTGGGTCCACAGACAAAGACCGGGCGGCTATGGAGACCGAACTCAGCGAAAAAGGCTTGCCCGAAGGCGCAGCTTCGGCTCCGGTATCGGGGTATGTTTATTTTCCAGTTACGCGAAAGAAGAATGCCACGTTCACCTTGGAGTACACCCTTCGCGGAGAGAAGGTTGAGTTGAAACTGCCACAATAGAGCCTGGTTGAATGCCCTGGGTCAGATAAGAGAAAAAGCTCACGGGCATCACTCCTTGGTTACGATTTCGGCCATTTGCGGATGTCCTCATTGGTGACATTCGTAATGGTCGATTGTTCTTTTTAGGCTAAAAAGCGGGATCCGGTTGGTATCTTCGCGAACATCTGTCCCTTGTGTCAGGGAAGGGCGAGCAAATCATGGTGAAGGTGGGGCTGTGTGCGGCGCTTTTCACCGCTTGCGCTTTGGCGCAGAGTGGTACCTCGGAAAGCGCGGCGCAACAAGCGAAAATCGTGGTGCTGGAGCGCCTGTGGAATGACGCGCAGGTGCACCGGGACTCGCGCGCGCTGGAAGCTTTGATCGCCGATCGCTTCGTCAACACCGAATACGACGGCGAAGTCAGCGATCGGGACAAGTTCCTGTCCGATATCAAAGATCCGGAATTCAAGCCCAGCCTGATGAATATCCGAGACGTGAAGGTCAATCTGTATCGCGATACCGCCGTGGTCACAGGAATCTACCAGACCAGGGGAACTTACAGCGGGCGGGCTTACGAGCATACCGGGCGATTCACGGATACGTGGATTTTCGAAAACGGCAGGTGGTTGTGCGTGGCGAGCCACACCAGCCTGGTGAAGAAGTAATCTGCAAAAGCAGCACGGCCTATCTACCCTCTCTCCCGATTCACATACTCCAAAGCCCCGGCTGTTGCTCCCTTTGCTAGAAGTCCGGAGACCGATAGGTGTCTTTGCCGCCCATTACGGTGAGGAGCACTTTTGTTTTGGCGATTTGCTCTGGCGGGATGGTCAGAATGTCAGCGGAGAGGACTACCAGGTCTGCCATTTTTCCTGCCGTTAAGGTGCCTCGAATATTTTCCTCGAAGCTGGCATAGGCGCCGTCGCGCGTGAAGTGGCGGAGGGCGGCTTCTACCGGAATACGGTTCTTCGGATACCAACCGCCTGCCGGGGTTCCTTCCGGGGTCATGCGGGTCACGGCGGTATAAATCCCCACTAGCGGGTTGAATGGAAAGACAGGCCAGTCGCTGCCAAAGGTCTGCACGGCTCCGGCATCGTCATACAGGTTAAAAGCGTCGGCACGCGAGGCGCGCTCGGGACCAAGAACCACGGCGAAATTCTGCAGGGCCGTGGGATCAGGGCTGGCGAACATGGGTTGGGTGGAGGCAATGACTCCCAGCTGCTTGAAGCGCGGCAGGTCGGCAAGACTGGGTAGTTCGCCGTGTTCGACGCGGTGGCGGCGGCCGGAAGTCCCATTCGTTTTCGCGGCAAACTCGTAGGCGTCGAGCGCCATGTGGATGGCTTTGTCACCGATCGCGTGCAGCATGATCTGGAAGCCTTCGCGATCGTAGAGCGCGACCGTCTGGTTGAGATCATCCTGATCCCAGAACGGAATGCCGCTTCCGCCTCCGACATAGGGATCAAACATGGCGGCAGTTTTCGCGTCGATGGTGCCATCGAGGAAGCCCTTGATCGCGCCGAATTGCAGGTAAGGACCGCGGAAGGTGTTGCGGAGTTCGCGGTAGTATGCAAGGTCGTCGTGCGTGAGGGGCGTCTTGAGTTTGTGCTCGAGAGGTGCGCCGCCATCTTTCGGAAGGATGATGGGAGCAAAACGAAAACGCAGCTTGAGTTTTCCTTCCGAAGCCGCGCGCAAGTAGAGAGGCCAATTTTTCGGATTCCAGGTGGCATTCTGGACTGAGGTCAACCCGACGGCTGCGGCTTCGTCGATATGCTGCAGAAGCGATTGGTAGCGATCGTCGGCAGTCTCGGTTGGAATGTGCTTTTCGATCAAATCCTGCGCGGATTCCTTGAATTCACCCGTAGGCTCACCCTGAGCGTCGCGCATGATGCGGCCATTGGGTGGATCGGGAGTATTGCGGTCGACGCCGGCGATGGCAAGGGCTTTCGAGTTGGCGATGCCCATGTGACCGTCGCGCTCGGTCACGTAAACCGGGCGATCGGGAAGTATGGCGTCCAGGTATTTCTTGTCCGGAGCCTGGCCTGGAAAGATCGCATAACCCCAGCCGCTCCCGGCAATCCAGGGGACCGCCGGGTGGGCTTTCGCAAAGTCTGCAATGCGGGTCTGAAAGTCTTTCAGTGTGGCAGCCCCGACCAGGTCGACTTCGTTAATCGAGGGACCTGGAAAGTGCAGGTGGGAATCCTGAAAGCCCGGAGTGACGAAGCGGCCATGCAGGTCGACGACCGCCGTGTCGGCAACGGAAAGCTTTTTGATCTCGGCATTCGTGCCCACCGCGATGATCTTGTCGCCGTTTATCGCCAAGGCTTCGGCTGAGGGGTGAGCGTCGTCTCCGGTCCAGATTTTGCCGTTTACGAAGATGCGGTCAATATGATCGGCGGCTAAGGCTGAGGGCAGCAGCAGGCAGAACGCAAATATCCACAGCACGAGGAAATGCAGACATCGACGAAGACAGTTCATGATTGTTTTGTGAGACGCAGGCGACGGAATTGTACATGGTCACTCCCGTCGCGACGATTGCAGGATCACCGCCACTTCTTGAGTCCGGGCCAGACCTCGGCGAATGTCTTGTCGAATTTCTTTCTCCTGCAAATGAAGACCGGTAACTCCTTTTCCAGCGCATAGGGATTGTCAGGAGAGTTGCCGACGAATTCTACGTCGTTGAAAAGTTGCTCGAGCCTTGCGCGCGAGTCGTCGAGCACGATGAGGCAATTCCCAGAGTAGCCGCGCGGTCCCCAGAGAAACCAGGTTTGATGTCCGCTGAGCGAGGCCGGAAGACCGTAGGCGGGCCCATACCAGTCGATCGCGCCGGCGGCGCCGTAGTCCTGCGCGAAGATGCCGCAGTCGGGACGTTCGGCTGCCGGAAGACGGTTCCACGCCACCACGACCTCACTCACGATCTCGTGCCATCCGAACTGATCGGCGAAATGTTGTGGCAGGGCCGCGGCCATGTGGCTGTGCTCACTGCGCGGGACCTTGAAGGGAAGTTTCTCCTGGTAAGCAAGGTATTTATCGACCGGAAGAACCGGCATAGCGACTGGCGCGATCCACGCGCCTCCGGCGAGGATGATGATGACCGAGACTGGTTTGAGCCAGCGCAGCCTGGGCCGTTCGAGTGCATCTTCGTAGAGGACGGCGCCGGCGGCCAGCAGCATCGGGTAGATCGGCGCGAGATAGTAGTTTTTCCCGTGCAAGACAATGAAGACCGCGAGGCTGACGAGATAAGCGCAGCCGAGGAAACGATACGGACGAAACGGGCGCCAGAATAGGAACGCGCAGACGCCCGCGATCCATAGCGGCGCGACGACTGGCTGAATCAGCAGGCATTGCTGCAGGAAGAACTCGAGCGGGCTCAGAATGACATCGCGGCCCTCGGCCTTGATGTTGCGCATCAGCTGGATGAACGGAAAATCGTAATGAATATTCCAAAGCAGGTTGGGCAGGAAGATGAGGACCGCGGCCAGCCCGCCCAGCCAGATCCACTTGTTGAGCAGCACGCGGCGTTGTTCGGTCAGCAAGAGGCCGACCACCACGGCGAACCCGAAAACCGCGATTGAATATTTTTCCTGCATGCCAATGCCGGCGACCACGCCAAACCAGAGCCAGTAGCGTGGCTCATCATGCTTGGCGGCAAGGATGGCGAAGTATGCGCAACCGCTCCAGAGCAGCGGTTCCAGGCAGTTGGTCGTGAGCATGGCGCCGTCGTTGAGGTAGGACGGGGCTGCGATGACGGCGGCGGCGGAGCAGATCAGGGCGAAAGCGCGGCCTCCGAGTTGGCGTGCGATTTCGGCTGTGAGCACAACTGTCAGCGACATGAACAGCGCGGGCAGGAAGCGGATAGCACGGAGTGAATCTCCGAGGGTCGCAAGCGAGAGGCCCGTGAGCCAGGGAATCAGCGGAGGCTGGTCAACGTATCCCCAGCCCAGGTGACGGGCGCAGGCGAGATAGTTGAACTCGTCGCGAAAGAAGTCGTAGCGGTTGTTGAGGTAGCAGTGGATGACCAGCAGGGCGGCGGACATGGCTAGCACCACCAGCATTCCGCCTGAGAGGAATCGGCTGCCTGCAGGCGATGGGGCGGTTGTGGCCATGGATTCGGACAGGATAGCCGAAGTCGGTTCGGCGCGCGAACGACCAAAACCTTTACCACAGGGGACACTGAGGGGCACGGAGGAACAGCCGTTCCCTGGCCACGAGCAGTCGCTGCGCAGCACAAGCCCTTTGCTGAACCCGACTATTCCAGGACGCTGTCGTCCAGCTTCTTTCTTCCCCAGTCGGCAGCTGCCTGCAGGAAGGCGACTACCAGCGGGTGCGGTTTCTTGGTGGTCGAACTCATCTGCGGCTGAAATAGGGTTGCGATAAAGAAGCGGTGGGTGGGGGATTCGATGGCGCGGACTTCGCCGCCGGGGCCGCGGGCCGCGATCGGAAATCCGGCCTCAATCGAGCACCATTCGTATTCCGGATTCAATTCGAAATTACAGAAGAATGCTTCCTCAGTGACGTTCCCGCCGTAAAACGTCTCGAGATAAGAGCCGGGACGAATGCGGATTTCGGGAATCTTGCCGGAGAGTTTCGGCGCGCCCTCGGCGCGGTTCGGCACCGCGCACGCAACCGGGTAAATAATGATGTTCTGGGAGCCGGAATTGTTCTCGGCGGTGTCGGCATCTTTCATGCCGAGCACGTTGCGCGCGCACTCGATCACCGTGTACTGAAAGCCGCCACAGGTTGCGAGGAAGGGCCAGTCGCGGGTGCGCGCGAACTCGATGCCCTTGAGCATGCCGTCCATGCTCTTGTAGGGGCTGCCAGGCGCGGCCCAGAGGCCATCGAAAGTTTCCAGTACTTTGCGCGCCGCGGGTTCGGCCAGCGACGGGGTAGGCACCCACTCGGACTCGACTTTCAGCTTCAGCTTGCCGGCGGCATGCTGAAGCGCCTCGTTGGTCGCCTGGTGAGAAGGAAATTCTTTATTAAAGTCCCCGATGATTCCTATGCGAACGGTGTCAGACACGTTGCCATTCTAAATAACCCGGGGTGCGAGCAACGGGGGAATCGCGGCGGGCGGGTTAGAAGGAAGGTGACAGAAGGCGATAAACCAGTCGTTGGCTGTTAGTCGCTGGTCGTTGGCAAAAGCCCATGTCGTAGGCGCATGTGAGAAGTATCGATTTAAGCTGCGGGAGACTGCGTGTGAATGCGTGCATTCGGGTCGGAGCGGAGTTCCACGGGTTTGCCAACGACTATCAGCTAACGGTTGCTCCCTACAGCCACCCCAGCCGGGAGGCGAGGACGTAGATGCAGGCAAGAGTCAGTGCGGGGCCACCCCAGATCATAAGGGACGGTTTCCAGTTGGAGGCGTGGCCCGTTGCGGACTGGTTCAGGCCAGCGATGCGGACGGCGGAAGCGCTCGCGCTTTGCTGCAGCACACGCGAGACTTCGGCATCGGACGCGATCGAGGTCGGAGTGCTTGCGGGTGGTTCCTCCACAGGAGTAGCTGTCTGTACGGGTTCGGTCGACCAGGTGGCCGGGCTTGGAACTCCGGCTTTCAAGAGAGCCGCCGCGATCCGCCCCTGTTGGGTCATGGACGCCGAACTGATTTCTGTGGCGTCGTGAGGAGTGAGCTTGATGATTTCGGCCCGCGTGCGCGATTCGCGAGCCGTATCACCCGGGCCGCCCGGAGTCTCAGCGGTGCTTACGGCTGTGGGCGTGACCGCATGCGCGGCCAACTTTGCCGGGCGATAGGCCGGCACTGGCCAACGTTGCTGGAGAAGAGAGAATCCGTGAAAGAAAAGAGACAATCCGCCGATCGTGCCGAGGGCGGCCACGATCAATACGACGTCGCTCGAATGCAACGAAAATGGCAGCGAGAAATTCAAACCTGTGGCGTCCGGGCACACGCGAAACGCCGCGCCGTGCCTGGGTTTGAGCATAGCGAGGGCAGAACCGAAAGCGGGAGCGAAAAGGGGGAACCACGCTTACGTCAGTAACGTTACGGCGCTGAGTGGGAAGGGTCGGTTGCGTTCTCCGGCGCGGCCTTCGCGGGTTGCGCCGCTTTGTAAAACAGGTAGTTATAGCGATTGCTGGGATCTTCGTGTTGCCAACTGCGCACCAGTTCAAGGCCGGCGGATTGGGCCAGGGCGACGAACTCCTCGGGCTGCGCGTAAAACGAGACCTGGCTCCCGCTGCGGATGGTCATCGGCTGACCGGTAACTTTCCAGTAAATCATCCGGCGCAGCATTCCGAGGAAGGTACGCATTCCGTACTTGCTGTAGAGGTACGCCAGCGTTTCGCGGGCGGTGGGGAACTCAGGTTCCGGAGGCGGGCCGGGCTCGAAAGGAATTTCTCCAATAAAGACGCGTGCCCCGGGCTTGGCGATGCGGTAGAACTCGAGCAGGCTGGCCAGAATCTTCTCGCGCGGGACAATCAAGAGCACATTGTTGCAGACCACGACCGAGGCGCTTTCATTGGGAAAGGGAAGGCAATGGGTGAATCCCTGGCGGGCATCAACACCGAGCTTGCGCACGATGGCAGCTTCTTCTTCAGTTGCGTGGAAGCCGGTAGCGCGGTCTACGCCTATTTTTTTGGCGAAAAGCAGAAGCGTGCCGTCGCCGCATCCGATGTCCACCAGATCGTCATCGGGGGTGAGAGCGACTTCGCGCATAATGTATTCCTGCACACGGCGCGTGAGGGCCTGCTTGTTTTTTCCCCGCAGGGCGAGGTCCTGGAGATTCCGGAGATTGCGCGCGGTCTCACGACAGTATTCGACATAATCGTGGGAGCGGCTGATCATGGGGTCGAGAATATCGCGGGGGAATAAAAATGCACAGGTCCTTGGCTGCCATCGGATTATTTGGCGGCGGGCGCTCGTTCGTGCAGAATTTCTTCAACCGCAGTGATGGCCGCGTCGATTTCCTCATCCTTCGTGTAGAAGTGCGGAGACATGCGCACGCCCGCTTGCGGACGCCAGTCGACGATGATTTCCCGGCGGAGCAGTCCCTGGGCGACTTCCTGCGAGTCGGGCATGTCGATCGAGACGGTGCCGCCGCGGCGCTCGGGATCGCGGGGCGTGTTGATGCGCCAGCCGTGCTGGTCGGCGAGTTCGACCAGACGCGCAGTTTGACGTTTTGATTTTTCGCGGATGTTGGGGATGCCCGCGGCGGTGATGATGGCAATGCCGGGGCGGGCCGCTTCGAGCGACGGAATATGCAAGGTTCCGTTCATGAAACGGTAGGGCGGATCGGTGTAGTGAATGGGGCCGGCTTCGAAGCCGAACGGTTGCTGGTGGGCGTGCCATCCGGTAAGATCGCGGCTGGAGTTTTTTCCCCAAGTCGGGGCGCACGTAGAGGAAGGCGACGCCTGGCCCCCCGCATAGCCATTTCAAAACGCCGCCGCAGGCGAAATCGGTATTGAGCTTCTGCACATCGAGCGGCATGGTGCCAAGTGAGTGATAGGTGTCGAGCACGACGTAAGCACCGACCTTGTGCGCTTTCTCGATAATGGCGGCGGCGTCGTTGATATACGCGCTCCGGAACAGCACGTGCGAGATCGGCACGACAAGCGTCTGGTCGTCGATGGCATCCAGAAGATTTTCGGTCGGGACACTGATGCCGTCGGTCTTCACCATGTGTACCCGCGCGCCGAGCGGCCGCTGCGCCTCCCAGAAGTACATCACCGACGGGAAATTCATGTCGCTGTAGACGACCTTGTTGCGTTTGCCCGAGAAGTCCAGGCAGGAGGCGATCACGGCCTGGCAGGTGGTGACGTTCTGATGGGTCGAGACGCTTCCCTTGGGTGCGTTCATCAGCGCGCCCAGTTCCTCGCCCACCTGGGCGGCGAGCATCCACCAACGCTCTTCCCAGGCGCGCACGCCACGGCGTTGCCCAGGTGTCGGCGTAACCCTTCATCGCGTCGTAGACGCCGCGGGGCATGGCTCCCAGCGAGTTGCTGTTGAGATAGTTGGTGCGCTCAAGAATGGGAAACTCGGAGCGGAAGCGCAGAAGAGCGTCGGGCATGGAGATAGTGTAAGGGATTTCGGGCGTCAGCTGCAGTGGGGAGCAGCGAGGCTTGATTCACCACAGAGACATAGAGAAATAGATTTTCAGCTTGGCATGGTGAATCATTTGTGCGCCGGATGGCTTTCTTTTTGTTATCTTTTCTTGCGTACGTTTACGGCCTACACCGAGGAGATCCATGAAGACCATTTTGTGGTGGCTGGTCATCGCGTTGTCCAGTTGTTATTGCTACGCGCAGCGCGACACTGTGATTGTGCGTCCGGCGCCCATCAGCGACGTTCTGCTCAATCCGAACATGGGGGTCACTACCTTCAACCGGTTCAATGGGCAGGCGACCAATCCCCCGATGGAGTGGTCGGAGCTTGGTCCCGTGACCAAGCTTCCGCAGGCCGCGACGAAACCCGATTTTCCTGACACCACGATTGCGTATCTGCGCTGGTACTGGACGGCGCTGGAACCGGAGCACGGGAAATTCCGCTGGGACATCATCGATCTTGCTCTTGCCGAAGCGCGCGCTCATGGGCAGACCCTGGCGATTCGCCTTATGCCTTATTCCAACAAGGATCCGCTGCCCGAGTGGTACCAGAACTCGGGCGCGCGGCGCGCCAACAAGTCCACCGACAAGGACGGCAATATCTGGCAGCCAGATTTTTCCGATCCGCTCTTTCTCAAGTATTGGGGCGAGGTCGTGGCCGAGGCCGGCAAGCGCTACGACGGCAATCCTTATCTCGACAGCGTGGACATCTCCTCGGTCGGCTACTGGGGCGAGGGCTGGAGTCCGTACATGCCCGCATTTCCGTATCAGAAGGCGCTGATCGACATCTGGTTCGACGCATTTCCGACGACCACGCTGCTGATGAATTTTGACGAGCCCCAGGCCCTGACTTACGGGACCAGCCGGGGGGCGGGCTGGCGGCTGGACTGTCTCGGCGATCTGCGCGTGAAGTCCGACAATCCGTATTTCGAGCCGGAGATGCTGGATGTTTATCCGCAGCAGGTGGTCCGGTCCGGGATTCAGGATGTGTGGCAGAGGCGGCCGGTGTCGCTTGAGGTGTGCGGCACGGTTTCAGAGTGGAAGAGGGATCATTTCGATCTGAACTACATTCTGGAACAAGCGCTGCGCTGGCACGTGACGTCGGTGAATTTGAAATCGTCCCCAATCCCGGACGACTGGAAGCCCGAGTTTGAAAACTTTCAGAAGAAGATTGGATACCGGTTTCTTCTGCGGCGGCTGGAATATCCTAAGACCGTGGCGGCAGGGTCGATGATGGCGGTCCACATGTGGTGGCTGAACGCTGGCGTGGCTCCCGCCTACACCAACTACCCGCTGGTCGTGCAGCTGCGCTCGGCGAACGGCAGTGCGGTGATCAACGTCCCGGTGGACGTGAGGAAGTGGCTCCCGGGCGATGCTGTTTTCGATGGGAGTCTATACGTGCCTGAGACGTTGCCCGAAGGCACGTACGATTTCCGCGTTGCCATGCTCGATCCTCGGACCAGCAAACCCGCGGTGCGCCTGGCGATCGCGGGAAGAGATCCAGATGGCTGGTACAGCGAGGGGCAGATTCGTGTCACGGCGCAGCATCCACAGTGATATTAGACACTTCCTCGTCGGGAGGTTTTGATCAGCCACCATGCCACCGTCAGCAGCAGCAAGTACAACACGCCGCTAATCGAGTTCACGCGCGAATCCCACCAGCCCTTGAGAATCACGGCGCACACAACCGTGAAGCCGATGATGGATCCCCAGCCCCGCAGAGGCGATTGCAGGGGCAAGGCGCGGATTTGCTCCGGGCTGGCTTGGCGGCGAAACGAAATGTGAGCGGCCAGGGAGACGATCCAGGAGAGCATCATGCCGAAAAACGCAGCCCGCAGGATGTATTCGAACGCCTTGCCGGGGGCCCAGCGCTCCATGACCAGCGCCACCACGATTCCATAAGACGAAACCAGCACGGCGAGTTTCGGAGAGCCTTGCTGGTTCAGTTTTCCCAGGGCCGCGGGAGCCCATCCGGTCCGAGCCAGCGAAAAAAGCATGCGCGAGGAAACGTAGAGGGCGGCATTGGCTCCGGAAAGCGCGGCGGTCAGGACCACGAAATTCATGATGTGGCTGGCTGCGGGAATATTCACCGAACGGAAGACGGTAACAAATGGGCTTTCGCTGACTCCGGCTTGATTCCACGGCATCACACCCACCAGGATGGCGATCGCGCCCAGATAGAGCATGGTCAGCATGCCGAAGGTGATGCGCATGGCTTTCGCAATTTCGTTGGCGGAGCGCGCCTCGCCCGAGGAGACCGCCACAAACTCGATTCCTCCGAAGGCATAGATTGCGAAAGTCATCGCCAGAAATGGAGCCAGCACTCCCTGCGGAAAGAATCCCCCTTGTGCGGTGTATTGCGGAGCGACACGGCCCTTGGCGAGCAGCAACGCGCCCAGTGCGATGAAGGCGGCGATGGTAACGACCTTTACCATGGCGAACCAGAATTCGAAGCGGCCGTATTCGCCCACGTCGATCAGGTTAATGAGCAGCAGGGCAACGGAAAATCCGGCCACCCAGACAATCCTCGGGATGGTTGGGAACCACAGTCCCATGTAGATGCCGGAGGCAACCAGTTCCGTGCCGATCGAGACCGCGATGGCTGCCCAATATCCGCCGCGGGAGAGAAATCCAGCCCAGTCGTTGAGGTAGAGGTCGCCATACACGCCGAAGGATCCGGCGGCAGGGTGGGCGCAGGCCAATTCCCCCAGCGCGCAGGCGACTGTGAAATTGATAAATGCGGCCAGAAGATAACTGAGAATGACGGCTGGGCCGGCGAGTCCGATCGCGCTGGCCGAGCCGAGCAGCAGGCCCGTGCCGATTGAGCCGCCCACGGCAACCATGGCGATCTGCCCGGCGCTGAGTTCGTGACGAAGTCCCTGTTCTTCGTTGGGGTTGCGGGTCTCGGGCATCAGGAACGTATACCAGAAATGGAAGCAACGTCCCAAGAGTTCAAGTTGAGAATGACCTTCGTAACCGCGGGCGGTCGTTACCGCATTGCTGCTGTTAAACCCTGCTCCTAGAATCACCATGCAGGTTACTCCGCAATTACCATCCATGTCGGATCGAGCTGAAATCGCGAAACGTGTCGCGCAAGCGGAGAAGCTTCTGCAAAGGGGCAAGACCAGCGATGCGCTGGAGGAGTATCTCCAAGTCCTGCTGGAAGATCCGGAGAATGACAACGTTCGATCGATGGCTTCGGACTTGTGCCTTTCGCTGAACCGTACGGCGGAGGCGGTCTCGCTGCTGGGCGACCTTTTCGAACGGCAGATTGCACTCGGCGATGCCACCCGGGCCAGCCTCACCTACAAGAAGCTGGCGCGCCATGGCAGTCCCACCTGGCAACAGAAATTCCGCTTCGGACAACTGCTGGAAAATTCCAACAAGAAATTGGCGGTCGGCACCTACGAGAATGCGCTCGACGATCTCGCCAAACAGCAGAAGAAAGCCGAGTCGCTGCAGGTGCTGAGCCGCATCGTGACCCTGGAGCCGACGCAGGCCAACTATCTGCGCATGGCGGAGTTGTGCTCGCAACTGGGGGAAAGCAAAACTTCCGCAGCAGCGTTCCTGAAGACTGCGGAATTGGCGGAGGCAGCGGGCGGCGATGCCTCGCAATATTTCGAGCGCGCGTATTCGGAGGATGCGAGCGATCCGCGCATCGCGCTGGCCTATGGCAAGAGCTTGCTGACGCAGGGACAGATTGGCGCGGCGATCTTCATTTTCGAGCCCCACGTGATTGGTGGGAATACCTCGCCCGAGCTGCGCGATTTTTATAGCCAGGCATTGCTGGCGGCAAACCGTCTGGCCGAGGCCGAACCGCTGGTATGGCAGCTGTTCGAGCAGAATCCGAGCCGCATGCAACAGGTCGTGGACCTGATCGGAAAAATGATCGACAGCCAGCAGGATGCCGAGGCGGTCGCGCTGGCGCGCAAACTGGAGTTGTTCCAACGCAAGCGGGGAGAGCGGCGGGCCTTCGTCGCCACCATGCAGGACCTGGTTGGCGGACACCGCTCGTCGCCCGAAATGCTTGAGTTTCTCAGCGAGCTGTTCAACTCCTCCAATCGCGAAAATGACTATTGCCAGACCCTGCTGAAACTCTTTGATCTTTACGTGAGCACGGGAAATTTTCAAAAAGCCGGGGAGTGCCTGGATCGGGCGGCGGACGTCGATCCCTACGAGCGTGGACATCAGAAGCGGTTGGACATACTGAAAGGGAAAATTCCTGACGACCGGTTCAGGGTGATCGCCTCACGCCTGAGCCAGATGAACAAATCGGTTCCAGAATCGGCTCGCGTGGAGGAGCCCACACTGGGCGCGGCGGCATTGCAGGACCTGATGCTGCAGGCGGAGATTTTGGTTCAGTACGGGATGCGAACCAAGGCGGTCGAGCGCCTGCAACGCATTCAGGAACTCTTCCCCCGGGAAGAAGAACGCAACGAGGATCTGCAGAGACTTTATCTGGCGGCCGGGGTGACACCTCGCTACGCCGGGGCCGCGCCCGTACCCCCTGCGCCCGCTGTTCCTTCCGCGTCCGTCCAGTCGCTGAGTGTGCCGGCGGCGGTTCATGGAGAGCAGGCCGATGTCAGCAGCTTTACGCGGGTGGCAGAAATCACGCGCAAGCTTTATCACCAGAACAATGCGACCTCGGTGCTGTCGACCGCCGCCAACGAGATCGGCGAGCAGTGGAAGGTGACGCGCTGCGTGGCCGCGATGCGGCGTCCGGGACTGCCGCCGACCGCGTTGCAGGAATTTCATGTCGACGGAACGGGCAGCGGAGAAGCGGCGGCGCTGGCATCGGTAGTGACCGCTTGTCAGGATCTGGCCGTGGCCCGCGGCACGTTAAATATTCCCGACACCTTGACCGCGGCCGAGGTGCAGCCCATACGGCGGGCTCTGGCGGAGTTGGGAATAACCTCTCTGCTGGCTTTGCCGCTCGTCGACGGCGAAGATCACATCGGTGTGCTGATCTGCATGCAGAGTTCGGAGCGCAACTGGCATCCGTCGGAAATCGTCGTGTTGAAGACTTTGGCGGAGCAGGTTGTGATCGCGCTCAACAATGCGGGTCTGCGGAGGCTGGTGCGCAATCTGTCGGTAACCGACGAGAAGTCGGGGCTGCTGAAACGCGCGTCGTATCTCGACCTGGTGTTGGCCGAGGCGCAGCGCGCTTCCCAGCAAGCGACGCCGTTGAGCATCCTGCTGATGCACTTTGGGCGCGGGGCGGCGATGATCAAGGAGTTCGGCGAGCCGGCAGTGGAAGCGACCATGGAGCAGGTGGGGCAACTTTTCACGGCCAATATCCGTTCGAACGACCTTGCCTTCCGCTATGACACGACCACGGTGGCGATCATTCTGGGCGATACTGCGGAAAAAGAAGCGCTGCTGGCGGTCGAGAAACTGCGTAAGCTGGTTAGCGACGTGCGGATGCCCGGGAAGGATCACCCGCTGCCGTTCACGGCGGGCCTCGCGGAGGCCGTCATGCGCTCTTCCTTTGATCCGGTCGACATCGTCACCGAAGTGATCAACCGCGCCGAACAGGCGTTACACGACGCCCTCACCCAGGGCGCAGGCAGCGTGTTGTCGCTGGCGCCGAATCTGGCGTCGGCTGCGGTGGCTTAGAAGCCTCGAGCTTCGAGCTACGAGCCGCGAGCGATAAATCATCTAATGCAGCAATCTTACAGAGGCCTCTTTCCCTATCAGAGCAGGATGTCCCGGAATCCCTCGCCTTCGTAGGCTCGTAGCTCGTCGCTCGAAGCTCGTGGCTCGTGGCTCGAAGCTCGCAGCTTTTCTTGGTAAACTAAAAGGTTTGCTACTTACATCTGGCCTCTTTCTAGAAGGACTTCATGTTGAAACCGGGTGACATTGCGATTGTCAGTGGCGCGCGTACGCCTATGGGGCGGTACTGCGGCAAACTCAAGGACTTTACTGCGCAGGAACTGGGCGCAGTTGCGGCGCAGGGCGCGATTGAGCGCGCGAGGATCGATCCGAAAGAGTTTGATCACGTGGTATTTGGGAACGCGCAGCAAACTTCTGGTGATGCCCTATATGGAGCCCGTCACGTAGGACTGCGCGCCGGGTTGCCGATCGAGACGCCGGCTTTAACCGTAAATCGGCTATGTGGGTCGGGAATGCAGGCGATTGTCAACGCGGCGCAGATGATTCAAACCGACGAGGCGAAGATGGTGCTGGCGGGCGGCATGGAGGCCATGTCACAGGCGCCTTTCGTCATTCGGGGGCGGGATGGTTTCACGCTGGCGCCCGGCGGAAAACTCGAAGACTCGCTCATGGTGGCGCTGCTGGATTCCTATTGCGGGTTATACATGGCCAACACCGCCGAGTTGTATGGCGAGCAGCAGGGGATCACGCGGCAGATGCAGGATGAATTCGCGTTTCGCTCGCAACAGATGGCGGACGCGGCTTACAAAGAAGGACGGTTGCCGGAAGAGTTAGTGCCGGTGCCGCTGCGCAATCATAAGCGCGAGTTGAGCGGAGAGATGCTGACCGAAGATGACCACCGGCGTCCGCAGACCACAATCGAAGGTCTGGCAAAGCTGCGCCCGGCCTTCGGTCAAGGCGGGACGGTGACAGCCGGGAACGCGAGCGGGATTGTGGATGGCGGGGCTGCGGTTGTGGTGATGTCAGTGGAGCAGGCGCAGAAGCGCGATTTGAATCCGCTGGGACGGATCGTGAACTGGGGCATTGCGGGCGTCGATCCCAAACTGATGGGGCGTGGCCCTGTGCCGGCGACCAAACTCGCTCTGCAGCGCGCCGGGCTGACTTTGGATTACATCGATCTGATCGAGGTGAACGAAGCGTTCGCGGCGCAGTATCTCGCAGTCGAGAAAGAACTGGGGCTCGATCGCAGCAAAGTCAACGTGAATGGCGGCGCAATCGCGCTTGGTCATCCGCTGGGCGCGACCGGCACGCGGCTGGTGATCACTCTGCTCTACGAATTGAAGCGGAGAAAGAAAAAGTACGGGCTTGCCACGGCTTGCATCGGCGGGGGGCAGGGGATTGCTATGGTGGTGGAGAGTTTCCAGTAAACCTATCGACCACAGAGGACACAGAGGGGCACAGGATTTCACAGAGACACAGAGACACAGAGGCACAGAGGAGCGCCCAGACCCTTAAGAATTGTCATCCTGAGCGCAGCGAAGGATCTGCTTTTGATGGTACCGGAACCGACCGATTCAGACTGATCTTTCTCCGTGCTGCTCCGTGCCCTCTGTGGTTAGAAAAGGGACTCACATGGAAATCAAAAAAGTAGGCGTTCTAGGTTGCGGTCTCATGGGCTCCGGTATAGCGCAGGTTGCGGCGATGGCCGGGTTTGACGTCACGGTGCTGGAAGTCGAGCAGAAATTCCTCGACAAGGGTTTTGCGGGGATCGAGAAGTCGCTGGCGAAGTTCGCAGAGAAGGGCACCATCAAGGAGACGCCTCAGGCCGTGCGCACGCGGCTGAAGGGAACAACCTCGAAGCAGGACCTGGCCGACTGCGACATCGTGATCGAGGCCATCATTGAGAACGTCGAAGAGAAGAAAAAAATGTACGCGTCGCTCGATCCGATCGTGAAGAAAGACGCCATCTTCGCTTCGAACACATCGTCGATCTCGGTGACCGAGTTGCTGACTTCGGTGAAGCGGCCGGAGCGGTTTATCGGGCTGCACTTCTTTAATCCCGTGCCGCTGATGAAACTGGTTGAAGTGGTGAAGACCATCGCCACCGCGCCTGATGTTTACGACACCGCCTACGATTTCGGAAAGAAACTCGGCAAGGTCCCGGTGCGAACGTCCGACAAAACCGGCTTCATCGTGAACCGGCTGCTGGTGCCGTACATGCTGGACGCGATTCGGGCTTACGAAGAGGGCGTGGGCTCGATCGAGGACATTGACAACGCGATGAAGCTGGGCTGCGGATATCCGATGGGGCCGTTTACGCTGCTTGATTTCGTTGGCCTCGACACGACGTACTACATCACGCATGTAATGTATGACGAATTCAAGGAGCGCCGCTTCGCGTCGCCTCCGCTACTGAAGCGGTTGGTGATGGCGGGCTGGTACGGGCGGAAGTCGGGCCGAGGGTTCTATGATTACGCGGACCCGGCAAATCCGGTGGCCGGGAAGTTTTGATCAACGATGCATATCGCAGAAGCGCTGCCATCGAACACCTACCACGGAGGCACTGAGGCACGGAGAAGGGCATTCAAGAAGTTATCTACATATCGTTGCTGGATGAAGGGACTGAGTGCTGGCGCCCTGTTCAGGCTTTGCATGTTGCGACGATGTTTACGTGATTTCATCAAGCAATCCCAATGACGAGCGTTGGGCTTTCCCGCCTAAGGCGCGCGTTCGGTGTCGCGAGCATGTTTTCTCGGATGGCAGAATAGGCTTGGTGGCTTACGAGGTTGCTGAATGAATCGCAGTTTCTCGGTGGCTCCGTAGTAGGTTTTGATCTGCGATCATCGTAGAACTCCGCAGGAATCATATGACTTTCGAAAACATACTCCTCGAAAAGAAAAACTCAATCGCCTACGTAACCGTCAACCGTCCCAAAGTGCTCAACGCACTCAACATGGCGACCATGGAAGAACTGCGGGCGGCGTTCACTGACATCCAGAACGACGCTACGATCCGCGTCGCTATCCTGACCGGCTCGGGCGAGAAAGCGTTTATCGCTGGTGCCGACATCGGCGAGTTGTCGAAGCACGACGCAGTCTCGGGCAAGGAGTACACGCATCGCGGGCAGTCCGTCCTCGATCTGATTGAGAGCCTGGGCAAGCCTGTGATTGCGTGCATCAATGGCTTTGCGCTGGGCGGCGGTTGCGAGATTGCCATGGCATGTACGATGCGTCTCGCGAGTTCGAATGCGAAACTCGGCCAGCCCGAAGTAAAGCTCGGGATCATCCCGGGATACGGCGGCACGCAGCGGTTGCCGCGCCTGGTTGGGCGGGGCATCGCGATGCAGTTGGTGTTGACGGGCGAAATGATTCCAGCCGAGGAGGCGCATCGGATTGGGTTGGTCAACGAAGTTGTCGCACCGGCTGAGCTGATGCCCCGTGCCGAGGCGATTGCGCAAAAGATCATCGCCAACGCGCCGCTCGCCATCCAGTACGCGATGGAGGCCGTCAACCACGGGCTCGACCTGCCGCTGGCTGAAGGACTGTATCTCGAGGCGACGCTGTTCGGCGTATGCTGTGCGACCGAAGATAAGAAAGAAGGCACGACCGCTTTCCTGGAAAAGCGCGCGGCCGCTTTCAAAGGCCGGTAAACTCGATCACCACAGAGTCACAGAGACACAGAGAAGGGCAGGGGCTTTCTCTAAGGCTGCGACAGCAAAAGCAGGCTCTTCGCTACGCTCAGGATAACAAGCTTTAAAATGCTTTCTCTGTGACTCTGGGTCTCTGTGGTGAGAACCTTGATCCATGCTCAAGTCCCTCCATATCGGGCGCTATGTCACCAAGCCGGAGGATCTGCGCGCGCTCACAACCTTCCTAGAGGCGATCGGGTTCCGGCGTTTTGCAGAAACAGACAAGCGCTCGGCCGTTTTCTCCGCGCCCGTGGGCCTGCTCAGCGTGAATGCGTTGCCGTCCGAGTATCCCAAGGAAGTGCTCGATCACCTGAAAGACATCAATCGTCTGATCGTGCTTGAAGTCAGCAACCCCGATGACGTGTTTGCGATCGCGCAGAAGCAGAACCTGAAAGTGTTGATGGATTCAGCCTCTCAAAAAAACGGGGAGCGTAGTTTCTCGCTCGCGCTGCCGGGGGAGATCATCGTTACGGTTCACGGCCAACCCGAAGAACTGCCTGCCGGCACGGAAGGAGAGTTAAATGCAGCGGGCAAGCGATTTGCGATTGTTGTCAGCCGGTTTAATGCGTTCATCACGGAACGGTTGTTGCAAGGCGCGCTCGACGGGTTGCGCCGGACCGGAGCTCGCCCAGAAAACATCGAGATCATGCGCGTGCCGGGTAGTTTTGAAATTCCATCGGCGGCGCGCATGCTGGCGGAAACCGGAAAGTTCGATGCCATCATCTGTCTGGGTTGCCTGCTGCGCGGAGACACCGCGCACTACGACGTGATCGTCAACGAATGTGCGCGCGGCATCGGGCAGTCGGCACAGGAAACTGGGGTCCCGCATGCCTTTGGAGTGCTGACTTGCGATACCCTCGAACAGGCCATCGATCGCGCTGGGCTGAAGATGGGCAACAAAGGATTGGAAGCGGCCTTCACGGCGGTGGAGATGGCGGGGGTGAAGACAGTCGCCAGTCGCCAGTCGTCCGTCACCAGGAGAAGCAATACTCCACGATCGAGGCGTCCTGCCAAGAGGAGCCAGAAGCGACGTCGTTGAGCATCGATGGTCTCCACTACCCAAGAGGCGTTCCTGATTGAATCTTTCCTGTAAACTGAGGTTCATTTGCTACTCCGGTCGAGCCGCGAGATTGCTGTAGCTACCGGCTACCTGCCATCAGCGATCCGCGATGTGGAGACCAACAACCGACGACTGTTTTTATGGGTACCCGACGAAAATCGCGCGAATTGTGCCTGCAGATGCTGTTTCAGGCGGACATGGGCAAACAGGTGCCGGACGCGGTCCGGAAGACTTTCTGGGCGGAACGCAAGGAAGTTGGCGAGGACGTCCGCGGGTTTGCCGACGATCTGTTCCGCACGGCAACCGACCGCACCATCGATATCGATAAGCTGATCGAAGGCCACGCCGAGCACTGGCGCATGGAGCGCATGGCGGCTGTGGATCGCAACATCCTGCGCAGTGCAGTAGCTGAGTTCCTGGGTTACCCGCAAACGCCGCGCGCGGTGGTGATCAACGAAGCCATCGAGATCGCGCGGAAATTTTCCAGTCCGGAGTCGGTGCAGTTCATCAACGGCGTGCTCGATAGCGTAGGGCGGGATCTGGAAAAAGCACGCACCTGAGTCGATTGCGCAAACTTTCTCTTCGGATGCAGCTCCTTCCGCAAGGCGACGTCATGCCGCGGATTATGCAGGTCCTTCTCTGCGCTCAGGTTCACAAACAGAAAGAACCCTACGGCTGCACCGCCACCAGATCCGGATTGCAGGTTTGAGGAATGTTGCTGCACAGGCTGGTCTTGTTGCTGTTGTTGCTGCCTGAAAAAGTGATCTGCTGAAGATCTCCGCCCGAGATTGTGCTGACCACGTGCACCGATCCGTCGCTGGCGCCGACGTAGATCACTGATCCGTCCGGGGTGATACTGGCGTCCAGCGGGACAGGGTTTCCGGTAAGGGAAATGGAAGAGACGGCATTCACGCCCAGATCCACGACGAACACGCTCCCCAGGTTGCTCGCAAGGATGTAGGCGCGTGAATTATCGGGGGCGACCAGCAGTTTTAATGGGGTGAAGGCACCTTGCCCCAGATTCACGAAGCTGGTATCGGGAGAGCTGACGGTGAACGGGCAAATCGTGCTTGAAGGAGTGTTCGGTGTTGCCGGGTCGGGAGCTTTGACGCGCACGGTGAACACATCGAGGCCCGGCGATTCAACGCCCAAAGCCCGAACTCCGTCTGCCAGGGCGCGGAAGAGTACGGGCTGGCCCGCGGGAAATGCGGCCGCCTGCGCGTAGGTGGTATCGCACGCGTTGCGCATGGTGACCCCGTCAGGTCCCGCCAAATAGGCTAACGATCCGTTCGCGTAGAAAGAGACGGCGGTCTCGGGCCCCGCCAAAGTCACGGTCTTCAGCGCCAGCGAGTTGGAATAGACATACATCGTGTTGCCGGCAACCAGGAAGGCCTTCAGGCCGTCCGGAGAAAACGATGCTGCTGTAACGCCGGAGAGCAGCAGGGGAACGACCGTTCGTGACGTGCCAAGCACACCGGAAACGATGTAGACCTGATTGGGGACTGATTTTGTATCAGAGATGATCGCTTTATCCCCATCCAAAGAAACGGCCAGCACCTTGCCAGGCACGTCACTGAGTTGCACGACAGTTCCTCCCGTTGTCGATGTGCCGGGAGTGAAAATCATCAGGCCCGACGAACTCCCTAGATATGCCCGGAGGCCGCCTGAAGCGCTTGTTCCGGTGGCGGCGACGGGCGAGAAAATAAGCGAGTTGGGCGAACTGGGCAGTGTCGTGCTGACACCGGGAGCGTTGGTCTTGACATCGATGGGGAATAGCAGGGGCTGGCATCCGCTGATCGGCACACCGGCGGCGGTATCGCATTCGGTCGTTGTCACGTAGACGGTGCCGACATTGGCGGGACTACCAGTGATCAGCCCGACGATTGGGTCGCCCACATGGTCCCCGTTTGGCGCAATGGTTGACGAATACACGGGTTGAACCGGCTGAACGCCAACATTGCAGGTGGGAGCGAAACACTCGGCCGTGATACTGACCCCTCCCACCGCCTTCGTACTGACGGCCCCGGTGTTGCTGACACCCCCGTTGGGAGCGGAAGAAGTGATGAAGGTGAGCGCCGGAACTGGATTTTGCAAATCGTTCCCCAGCCGATCGATGACCGTGGGTGTAATGGTGATGCCACTGGTGTTATTGCCGATGGCAAACGTCGTGTTCGTGGCAGCGTTGCCTACCTGCAAGTTCACCGACTGCACCAGGCAGGTTTCGAAGTAAGGATGCTTCTGGCCCATCGCATCTGGAATCTGCGCGGGCAGGCTCGTGACCCCGGCAACGCTGGCGAAAATCTGCGTACGTCCGGGGACAGCCGCGGTGAAACGCGCCTGCGTAATCTGGTTGCCGTTGTTGTTGTTCAGGGCAGGATCGGACGTGTTCAGCGTGGCCACGTTGTTATTGGTCTGCGAGAAGGTGAAATTTCCTACCGTATTCGTAATTTCCACCGGGGTGCCACCGGTTAAGCGAAACGCGCGCGCCTGAAAGTCGAGATAGTTCTGAATCCCAGGGCCTTTGGCCAAAGTAATGCAATCAGGCTGAGGAATGGGCGGGTTGATCAATTCCAACGTAATCTGGTCAACGTGTTCATGGACGTAGACCAGAACGGGCGCGCTCGTGACTCCATTGGCCGATGCCGTCACCTCGGTGAATCCGGCACCCTGCGGTGTGCAAACCCGGCCCAGGGTGTCCCATTTTCCTGCGCAGGCGAGTCCTCCGGCGGACGGAACGAAGGTCAGAACTGAGGGATTGCTCGAGGTAAAGACAAGAGGAACGGTGATGGGATTCCCCGCACCGTTCTTTGCGATGGCGCTAAACTGCAGGGTCCCTCCCAGGTCGACGCTGCCCGTGGTAGATGGGGTCAAATCGACGCGAGTGGGGGTTGGCGTCACCGAGGTGCCAACGGGATTGCTGCTTCCGCAGCCATTGAGGGCGACAAAGCCAGGAATTATGAAAAAGACCGCAAGAATCCGAGAAACCGACCGACGCATGCATCCTCCCCGCCGAGACGCTAGCCGTCCGGCGAGTCTATGTATCTGCTGGAAAACCCTCAGTGTAGAGGCCAACCCGGTTTTGAGCAAGGGCTGGCCCTGCTCCCAGCGCCTGCTGTCAGATGCGAGCTAAGGTGTTGACGATGTTTGGAGGAGATTGTTATATTTAAAAGGTTCCGCGAGTTAATTCTGGCTTGCCTGGAAGCGGTGGGTTCACACGCCGCGCGTTTTTTTGTGTGTGTACGCGCGGTGCCTCCGAAGATTGGCTGAGTTTTGGAAACATGTGCTTCTGAATCGGAACAACGATCAGAAGCTTCCTCGCTGAAATGCTTCGCGCTCACTTCTCGCCCGTCGAGAAGCTATGCGAAGCAAGGTTGACGAAACGGAGCACCTCCGAAGTTGGCTTGGTGCCACCGTCGTCGGCATTAGTCTGAACGGGAAACTACAAATCTTCTCTCGGGAGAGGTTGCGCCCGATGAGAAATATGGCTGGACGAACGTGCGCCAGTCAGACCCGGAAACGGGAAAAGCAGAAGCGTCGCAAGTGTGTGCGGGTGCACCGGATGGGCGCGCCGAACACGCAGCGTGCGAAGGAGTAGCGAAGAGTGCCTACGTTCAATCAATTGGTGCGTTCCGGCCGGAAGAAGCCCCGTTACAAGACGGCGAGCCCGGCACTGCAGTCCTGCCCGCAGAAGCGCGGCGTCTGCACCCGTGTCTATACCCAGACGCCCAAAAAGCCGAACTCGGCGCTGCGCAAGGTCGCCCGCGTGCGGCTCACAAACGGAATTGAAGTGACGACCTACATCCCGGGCATCGGCCATAACCTGCAGGAGCACTCGATTGTGCTCATCCGCGGGGGCCGCGTGAAGGATCTGCCGGGGGTGCGTTATCACGTGGTGCGCGGAACGCTGGACGCGGTCGGCGTTGCGGGCCGTAACCAGGGACGCTCGAAGTACGGAGCCAAGCGGCCGAAGAAGGCCTAGATTCGGCTGATGGCTGATAGTCGTTGGCTGGTGGCAAGGACGGCCATTGGTCGATAGTCGTTGGTCGTTGGCAAAACCGAGAGTTTGCAGAAATTGAAGGGCGACGCGAAACCGCCGCACTGGTAAAGGCTCAAGCTAAGAGCTACCAGCTATCGGCTAGGAGCTGAAGTTACATGCCTCGTAAAGGACATATCGCAAAGCGCGGAGTTGCCGCTGATCCGGTTTACGGATCGGATCTGGTGACCAAGTTTGTGAACTCGATGATGTGGCAGGGCAAGAAGTCGACGGCCCAGGGCATCTTCTATGAAGCGCTCACCCAGCTGCAGACCAAGGGCGGCGACGAGGCACTGAAGCTGTTCAAGAAGGCGGTCGAGAATGCCAAGCCGCTGCTGGAAGTGAAGACCCGCCGCGTGGGCGGCGCGAACTACCAGGTTCCGGTTGAAGTGAATGCCGACCGGCGCACATCGCTGGCGATTCGCTGGCTGATCACGTACGCGCGCGGTCGCGGCGAAAAGGGCATGACCGAGAAGTTGACCAACGAATTGCTGGATGCCGCCAACAACCGCGGCGCGGCCATCAAGAAGAAGGAAGACGTTCACCGCATGGCGGAAGCCAACAAGGCGTTCGCGCATTACCGGTGGTAGGGAATTTGTAATTTGGTAATCGGGGAATTCGTAATTTGGATTTCCGCCGACGCGAAGTTTGTGGTTTTCAATTACCAAGTTACCCGATTACAAAATTACCGTTTTTTGACCCTAAGAAAGAGCTGAGAACACTGTGGCACGTACCGTCCCATTAGAGCGTTGCAGGAACATCGGCATCATGGCGCACATCGATGCCGGCAAGACCACTACGACGGAGCGCATCCTGTTCTATACGGGCAGAACGCACCGCATCGGAGAGGTCCATGAAGGCACGGCCACGATGGATTGGATGGAGCAGGAGCAAGAGCGCGGCATCACCATCACGTCCGCAGCGACCACCTGCACCTGGCGCGACATTCGCATCAACATTATTGATACGCCCGGCCACGTCGATTTCACGGCGGAGGTGGAGCGATCGCTGCGCGTGCTCGACGGCGCGGTCGCGGTATTTGACGCCGTCCACGGCGTGCAGCCGCAATCGGAAAAAGTGTGGCGGCAGGCCGATAAGTACGGCGTCCCGCGAATTTGCTTCATCAACAAGATCGACAAGATGGGCGCTGATTTCGAGCATGCCATCGACACTATCCGCAAGCGCCTCAACGCCAAGCCCGTAGCCATCCAGATTCCCATCGGCCAGGAAGACAAATTCAGGGGAGTCATCGACCTGATCAACATGAAGGCCATCGTCTGGAAAGACGAGACCATGGGCGCGGAATACGTGACCGAGGCGATCCCGGCCGAACTACAGAAGAAAGCGGAAGCCTTCCACACCCAGCTGGTCGAAACGGTTGCCGAGAATGACGACGAGATCCTGCACAAATTTCTGGAAGGCGAAGAGATCAGCGCCCAAGAGCTGCGGAATTCGCTGCGCAAGTCGACGATTGCGCTGAAGCTGTTTCCGGTTGTGCTGGGCACGGCATTCAAGAACAAGGGCGTGCAGCCGCTACTCGATGCGGTGGTGGACTTTCTGCCCTCGCCTCTGGACACTGCCGAGACGCAGGGCATTAATCCCGAAAACGGCGAACACATCACGCGGAAAGCCAGCGACAAGGAGCCCTTCTCGGCGCTGGCGTTCAAGATCATGGCTGACCCGTTCGTCGGCCAGTTGACGTTTATTCGCGTGTATTCCGGACAGCTGAAGTCGGGCGAGTCGGTGCTGATCTCGCGTACGCAGAAGACCGAGCGCATTGGACGTTTGCTCAAAATGCACGCCAACAAGCGCGAAGACATCCAGGAAATTCTGGCGGGCGACATCTGCGCGGCCGTCGGATTGAAGAACGTCTCGACGGGCGATACGATTTGCGACGAGCGGCATCCCATCACGCTCGAGTCGATCACCTTCGCAGTGCCGGTGATTTCGGTCGCGGTCGAACCCAAGACCAAGGCTGACCAGGAAAAGATGGGCATGGCGCTGGGCCGATTGGCGCAGGAAGACCCGACCTTCAAGGTTCACACCGATCCCGACAGCGCGCAGACCATCATCAGCGGCATGGGCGAGTTGCACCTGGAAATCATCGTCGACCGCATGATGCGCGAGTACAAGGTCGAAGCGAATGTCGGCAAGCCGCAGGTGGCGTATCGCGAAACCATCCGCAGGCCGTCGGAAGCGGAAGGCAAATACATCCGGCAGACTGGCGGCCGCGGACAATACGGTCACGCGAAGATTCGCCTCGAGCCGAACGAGCCGGGCAAGGGCTACGAGTTCATCAACGACATCGTGGGCGGTACGGTTCCGAAGGAATACATCAAGCCGATCGACCAGGGCATTCGGGAGGCGATGGAAGGCGGAGTGCTCGCCGGCTATCCCATGGTCGATGTGAAAGCGACCCTCTACGATGGCAGCTACCACGACGTCGATTCGAACGAAATGGCATTCAAGATCGCCGGATCGATGGCCTTCAAGGAAGCTGCGCGCAAGGCGAGCCCGGTCATCCTCGAACCGGTGATGGCGGTGGAAGTGGTCACGCCGGAGGATTTCGCCGGAACTATCATGGGCGACCTGAGTTCGCGCCGCGGACGGATCGAAGGCATGGAGCATCGCGCCGGTTCGCAGGTCATCAAGTCGATCGTGCCGTTGTCAGAGATGTTCGGCTACGCGACCCACATGCGTTCTTCGACGCAGGGTCGCGCCGAATATTCGATGCACTTTGCGCGCTATGAAGAAGCGCCGCGCTCGGTGGCGGAGGAAATCATTGCGAAGGTGCAGGGAACCGCGAAGTGACTGCAAGGTCCGTGGTTTGTTGTCGACCGTAGATTGTGGGCTGGCGACAGGCGGCGAGCGGATTTTGAATCAGTTTTTGGCACCGATGGAGTTTGGGCGCGGTTGTTGTACCAGGCGCCCGGGTATCTGGGAACCGAGATCTGGTGCGAGGCTCCGGAATCTCTGCAGTATCGAGTGAGAGATTTTTGGGCTTGGCATAGAGACTTCGAGCGTTTTCGTGCTAGGTTTCATGCGGAGTTCGATCGATTTGAAGAGTGGATTCGCTCCGAAGGCTTGATTGCAAGAGAACAATTTCTCGGCGCTTATTACGAGAAATTTGAAGACGGAAGCGAAGAAGGTTTGGTTTTGAGCTAGAAGCTAAGAGCTAAGAGCTAGGAGCTAGAGGCAAAGAGATATGGCGAAGGAAAAATTTGAGCGTAATAAGCCGCACTGCAACGTAGGGACGATTGGTCACATTGACCATGGCAAGACGACGTTGACGGCGGCCATCACGAAGGTGTTGCAGAAGCACAACCCGAAGATCGTGTTCCGCTCGTTCGATTCGATCGACAACGCGCCGGAAGAGAAGGCGCGCGGGATCACGATTGCCACGGCGCACGTGGAGTACGAGACGGCGAACCGGCACTATGCGCACGTCGACTGCCCGGGTCACGCCGACTACATCAAGAACATGATCACGGGCGCGGCGCAGATGGATGGCGCGATCCTGGTGGTGGCGGCGACCGATGGTCCGATGCCGCAGACGCGCGAGCACGTACTGCTGGCCCGCCAGGTGGGCGTGCCGTACATCGTGGTGGCGCTGAACAAGTGCGATGCGGTGGACGATCCCGAGTTGCTGGACCTGGTGGAGCTGGAAGTGCGCGAGCTGCTGAAGTCGTATCAGTTTCCGGGCGATGACGTGCCGGTGATCCGGCTGTCGGCGCTGGGCGCGCTGAACGGCGAAGAGAAGTGGGAAAAGCAGATTGATGCGCTGATGGAAGCGGTGGACAAGAGCGTGCCGCAGCCGGCGCGAGAACTGGACAAGCCGTTCCTGATGCCGATCGAAGACATTTTTTCGATCTCGGGCCGCGGCACGGTGGTGACGGGCCGAATCGAGCGCGGCAAGGTAAAGGTGGGCGAGGAAGTGGAAATTGTCGGCTTCCGCGACACGCGCAAGACGGTGGTGACGGGCGTGGAAATGTTCAAGAAGCAGCTGGACGAGGGCATGGCGGGTGACAACGCCGGGCTGCTGCTGCGCGGTATTGGCAAGGATGACGTGGAGCGCGGGATGGTGCTGGCCAAGCCGGGCTCGATCACGCCGCACACCAAGTTCAAGGCCGAGGTCTACATCCTGACCAAGGAAGAAGGCGGGCGGCATACGCCGTTCTTCAAGGGATACCGTCCGCAGTTTTACTTGCGCACGACGGACGTGACGGGCGTGGCGGAATTGCCGGCGGGCACGGAGATGGTGATGCCGGGCGACAACGTAAGCCTGGTGATTGAACTGATCACGCCGGTCGCGATGGAGAAGGGCTTGCGGTTTGCGATTCGTGAAGGCGGCCACACGGTGGGCGCGGGCACGATTGCGGAAATTGTGAAGTGACCGCGTAGCGACAGCCGCCCTCGGCTGTCCCGGCGGAGCGAAGCTCCGCACAAGGTTTGCAAGCAGGAGCCGCGGGCGAGGGCGCCCGCGCTACACAAACAAAAGCGGCCTGCAACTTGCCGCCAGTTCTTTTCTCCCGGATGAGCCGGGAGAGGCGAGAGAGTGAAAACGTGATTGGAAAAGAGAGAATTCGCATCCGGCTGAAGGCTTACGACTACCGCATCCTGGACCAGTCCACGGGTGAGATCGTCGAAACCGCGCGACGCACCGGCGCACAGATCGCGGGACCAATTCCATTGCCCACGATGAAGAATAAGTACTGCGTGCTGCGTTCGCCGCACGTGGACAAGAAATCGCGCGAGGCTTTCGAGATTCGGACGCACAAGCGCCTGCTCGACATTCTCGAGCCAACGCAGCAGACAGTCGACGCGCTGATGAAGCTCGATCTGCCGGCCGGAGTGGATGTGGAGATCAAGGCGTTTGGGAAGGAACACAAGTAGGCTCTGGGCGTTAGGCGTTGGGCTCTAGGTTCTGGCTGCAGACTCTCGACTTTGAACGTCGATCTCTGAGCAGCCGGTTAACTGGGCAAAACAAGCCCGAAGGGCGACAGACATTAGCCCAGGGCGTAAGCCCTGGGTGGAGCCGAAAAGCAAGATCGAGTCCCGCAGGGACGACACAAATGAGCGAGGGCGTGAGCCCGAAGCTCCCCAGCCAATAGCGGAAGCCATGCTGGGAACGGAGAAGGAAATGGCAAAGGTATCAGGCATCCTCGGGAAGAAAGTCGGCATGACGCAGCTGTTCGATTCCAAGGGCGAAGTTCGCCCGGCGACCGTGCTGCAAGCCGGTCCGTGCGTGATTACGCAGCACAAGACTGCGACCCGCGACGGCTATGAAGCGGCGCAGATCGGGCTGGTCGAGTTTGTGAAAGAAAAGCGACTCACCAAGCCGATGCGCGGCCACTTTGCCAAGAACAATCTCCCGCCGATGAAGTTCCTCCGTGAAGTTCCCATTGAAATCGAAGAAGCCGCCGAGGACGCCGCGACCAATGGCCTCAAGGTTGGCCAGCGCGTGCTGGTCGATATTTTCGAAGGCGACCGCTTCGTCGACGTGGTCGGCATCAGCAAGGGCCGCGGTTTTGCAGGCGTCGTGAAACGCCATCATTTTGGCGGTGGTCCGAAGTCGCACGGTTCGATGTTTCAGATCACGGGTTCGATCGGTTCGTCGGCCTTCCCGTCCCGCGTGTTCAAGGGCATGCGCATGTCGGGACACATGGGCACCGATCGGGTGACGACGCGCAACCTGCGCATTCTGGGCGTCGACAAGGAAGAGAATCTGCTGGTCGTCGAAGGCAGCGTCCCAGGCGCAAACGGCGGATACGTTGTGATCACGCGCGCCAAGAAGCCACCCCGAGAGCGGCGTGGATTCGCGGGTGCGGCCACGGTCGATCCGTTGAAGGCAGCCAAGCGCGCGGCGAAGAAGGGGTAAAGCAGTCGTGGGTCGCCGGTCGTTGGGCAAAACCGGTACCTCGACACTGACGGTCGGCTGCGACGGAAGGATCGCTCGAGGCTCGTAGCTCGAAGCTCGCAGCAGTTGAGAGAAAACAATGGCAACTATCGATATCTACAACCTGAACGGCGCCAAGGTCGGCACGTTCGATCTCGCCGACGAAGTTTTTGGCGCGGTGAACGAAGACCTGCTGTGGGAAGCGGTGAAGCATTACCGCGCGGCGCAGCGGGCCGGAACGCACGCGACCAAGAACAAGAAACTGGTGTCCGGATCGGGCAAGAAGCTCTGGAAACAGAAGGGCACCGGCCGGGCGCGCGTAGGCTCGATCCGTTCCCCGCTATGGCGGCATGGCGGCACGGTGCATGGGCCGCAGCCCCGCTCCTACGATTACACCTTCCCCCGGAAGAAGTTGCTCGGTGCGTTACGCTCGGCTCTGGCGGCGAAGCTGGCGGACGGGAAGCTGACCGTGGTGAACGCGTTCGATCTGAAGGAAGTAAAGACCAAGGCGTTCCGCGAGTCGCTCGACAAGTTGAAGATCGAAAAGACGGCTCTGCTGGTGGAAGTGCCGCGGCATGGCAACCGCAACCTGGAACTCAGTTCGCGCAATCTGGCGGGAACGGAATTGGTCGAGAGCAATGTCGTTCACCCCTATCACCTGCTGCGCTATGACCACGTGATCTTCACGCAGCCGGCGATCGAGAAACTGCAGGTTTCGCTGACCGGGTCTTCGTCGAAGCGCGAGCACAAGGCGAAGTCCGGTGGAGATGAGAAGAAGACAGCCCGGCTGCCCCGTCGGCGGACGCGGCATGAAAAAGCGGCGGAGGTGGCGTAATGAAATCGGCCTATGAAATTCTTCGCCGTCCGGTGATCACGGAAAAAGGCCTGGCCATCAAGGAAAACGAGAACACTCTCGTATTCCAGGTAGCCAAGGCCGCCACCAAGACTGAGATCAAGGAAGCCGTGCAATCGATTTTCAAAGTGAAGGTCGACTCGGTGCGCACGGCGAACTACCCCGGGAAAGAGCGGCGCCGCGGACGTTTCGCGGGGTACCGTCCGGACTGGAAAAAAGCGTACGTGCGTTTGAAGGCCGGCGAGAAGATGCCGGAGTACGCGCAGAATCTGTAAGGCAGCGATCAGCTGTCGGCCGTCAGCTTCAGTGAAAGCGGCGGCTGGACGGGACTTACTGAGAGCTGAAAGCTGAGAGCTGAGAGCAATTATGGCAATCAAGACATACCGACCGACGACGCAAACGTTGCGCTACCGGACGACGCTGGTCAATGACGACATCACGACCAACAAGCCCCACAAGCCGCTGGTCGAGCCCAAGCTCAAGACGGGCGGGCGGCGGAATTCGGGCAATATTACCAGCCGGTTTCGTGGGGGCGGGAACAAGCGCAAGCTGCGCCTGATTGATTTCAAGCGCGATAAGGCCGGCATTCCGGCGACGGTGATTTCGATCGAGTACGATCCGAACCGCTCGGCGCGCATTGCGCTGCTGAGCTATGCGGACGGCGAGAAGCGTTACATCATTCAGCCCGATGGACTGAAGATGGGCCAGAAAATCGTCAGCGGTCCGGACGCGGACATTCTGGTCGGCAACGCGTTGCCATTGCGCAATATTCCGCCGGGCACGACGGTCCACAACGTGGAACTGCGGCCCGGCAAGGGTGCGCAGATGGTGCGCTCGGCGGGCGGTTCGGCGCAGCTGGTCGCGAAAGAAGGCGACTACGCGCTGATCAAACTGCCTTCGGGCGAGACCCGCAAGGTGCTGCAAGACTGCATGGCGACGATCGGGCAAGTGGGTAATACCGATCACGAGAACGTCACCATCGGCAAAGCCGGTCGCGTGCGCTGGGCGGGACGTCGCCCGCACAATCGTGGCGTTTCGATGAACCCGGTCGATCACCCGCATGGCGGCGGCGAAGGAAAGACCTCCGGCGGTCGGCATCCGGTGACCCCGTGGGGGCAGCCCACGCGCGGCTACAAGACGCGCAACAACAAGCGCACCGACTCATTCATCGTCGGGCGCAGGAAGAAATCGTAGCGAGTGGTCAGTGGCCAGCACAACGCTCCAGCCTGAAGGCTGAGAGCTGAAAGCAGAGAGCTGAATTTATGGCACGTTCAACCAAGAAAGGCCCGTTTATTGACGCCCACCTGCAGGCCAAGGTGGACGGCATGAATGCGCGCAACGAGAAGAAGGTGTTGCGCACCTGGTCGCGGCGTTCGACCATCATCCCCGAGATGGTGGGCCACACGATCGCCGTGCACAACGGAAAGAAATTTATCCCGGTGTACATCACCGAGAACATGGTGGGCCACAAGCTGGGCGAGTTCAGCTTCACCCGCTCCTTCAAGGGACACTCAATGAAGGCGGCGACGGAAGCGGCAGCGCGTCCGGCAGGCGTTCCTGGCGGACCGGGAGCCCCGGCTCCGGCAGCGGGTGCGGCGCCGGCGGCGCCCAAGGCGTAAAGGAGACACGCGATCATGGAATTTCGAGCTGAAGCCCGGTACATGCGCGTTTCGCCCCAGAAGGCACGCCTGGTGCTGAACCTGATCAAGGGCCAGAGGGTGGAAGACGCCCGCAACACGCTGCTGTTCACAAAAAAGCGCGTGGCGGCAACGGTCGGGAAGCTGTTGCAGTCGGCCATCGACAACGCGAACTTCCTGAGCACGGAAAAGAATCTGGATGTTGATCTGGACCAGCTCTACGTGAAGAACGCAATTGCCAGCGATGGTCCGCGCATGAAGCGCATCCGGCCCGCGCCGATGGGGCGCGCGTTCCGTTACGTGCGGCGCATCTCGCATCTCGAGATCGTGCTGGCGGAGCGCAACCGCAATGGCCAGTCGGTCGCGACCGTGGTCGGCGAAGAGGATCACAAGGTTTCCGCAAAGGCGCCGGTGAAATCGAAGGCCAAGGCGAAAGCATCGGCAAAGAAGTCATCCGCCAAGAACAAGAAGAAGAAAACGGCGGCGAAATAGTTTTCGCTCCGGCGAACCCGGAGCAGATAAGAGGAACGATGGGTCAAAAAGTCCATCCTTATGGTTTCCGGCTGGGTTACACCAAGCCGTGGAAGTCGCGCTGGTTTGTCGAGCGGGATTACGACAAGCTTTTGCTCGAAGACGTAAAGCTGAAAGCGGAGCTGAAGGACAAGCTCAAGTCGGCCGGCATCAGCGCAGTGGAGATCGAGCGTCCGGGCAACAAGATCCGGATCATCATCAAGACCGCGCGTCCGGGCATCATCATCGGCCGCAAGGGCGCCGAGATCGACAAGCTGAAGGGCGAGTTGCAGAAGCGCACGTCCCGGGAAGTCTTCATCGATATCCAGGAAGTGCACAAGCCGGAACTCGACGCGCAGCTGGTGTCGGAGTCAATCGCGCTGCAGTTGGAGAAGCGCGTGGGCTTCCGCCGTGCCATGCGCAAGTCGGTGGATTCGGCGCTGCGTTTCGGCTGCAAGGGAATCAAGGTGCGCGTGAGCGGCCGCTTGAACGGCAACGAAATCGCGCGTTCCGAATGGTACCTGCAGGGGCGGTTGCCGCTACACACGTTGCGCGCCGACATCGAGTACGGCTTCTCCGAAGCGCGTACCACGTACGGGGTGATCGGCGTGAAGGTGTGGATCTACAAAGGCGAAATCCTCACGGCGAAAAAGCGTGAGGCGACACAGAGCGCGGTACCCAGCGGAGCGTTTTAGCGAAGCTGCGGGCTTCGAGCCGCGAGCTACGAGAAAAAGCTGACAGCTGATAGCTGACGACTGAGAGCTGATTTTATGTTGATGCCAAAGAAGGTGAAGTACCGCAAGCAGCAGCGCGGCCGCATGACCGGGAAGGCCTGGCGCGGCAGTCAGCTGGCTTTCGGAGATTTCGGGTTAAAGGTGCTCGAGCCGGGCTGGATCACCGACCGGCAGATCGAAGCGAGCCGCGTAGCCATGACCCGTTTCGTGAAGCGTGGCGGCAAGATCTGGATTCGATTGTTTCCGGATAAGCCCGTCACCAAGAAGCCGGCTGAAACCCGTATGGGTAAGGGCAAGGGAGCGCCGGATCACTGGGTCGCCGTGGTGCGGCCGGGCAAGATCCTGTTCGAGATGGAAGGCGTGACCGTGACCGAAGCGGCCGAGGCGATGCGCCTGGCGTCGCACAAGCTGCCCTTGCGAACGTCGTTCGTGAAGCGCGAAACGGCGCACTGAGAAATCGAGAAGCGAGAACTTATGAAAGCGGAAAAGATTCGTAACCAGACCGATGCGGAGTTGCAGGATCAGGAAAAGCAGCTGGCCGACCAGCTATTCAAGCTGAAGTTCCAGCTCAACATGGGACAGACCGAGAGCCTGAAAAAGATTCGCGGCTTGCGCAAGGACATTGCCCGGGTGAAGACCATCATGGGCGAGCGCTCGCGCGGCGCGCAGGCCACAACGGAGAAGAAGTAATGACCGAAGCCACACAGCAGGCGGCGGGACGGCGCAAGGAAGTCGTGGGCGAAGTCGTCTCCAACAAGATGAAGAAGACCATCGTGGTCGCGGTGACGCGCAAGAAGTCGCACCCGCTTTATGGCCGCGTCATCTCCACTGACAAGAAGTTCTACGCGCACGACGAGAAAAACGAAGCCCACGTGGGTGACGTAGTGCGGCTCGAGGAAACCCGCCCGCTCTCCAAGCTGAAGCGGTGGCGTTTGAAGGAAATCATTCGCAAAACGGCGCTGGTGCCCGAAGTGGCGCCCGTGGCCGGAGTCAACGACGCCCAGTAGCGGCATCGGAACAGACAGGGAGATTCGTTATGGCTGTGATGATGAGAACGATGCTCGAGGTGGCCGATAACTCGGGCGCCCGCAAGCTGCAGATGATCCTGCCGCTGGGCGGCTCGACCGGCCTGCGGGCTGGCCTGGGCGACGTGATCACCGCCAGCGTGAAAGAGGCTGCGCCCGATGGACAGGTGCAGAAGGGCAAGGTGGTGAAGGCCGTCATCGTGCGCACCCGCAAGGAACACCGGCGCCGCGACGGAACCTACATCCGCTTTGACCAGAATGCGGCCGTGCTGATTAACGAAACCGGCGAGCCGGTCGGAACCCGCGTGTTCGGTCCGGTTGCGCGCGAGCTGCGCGAAAAGAAGTTTTTGAAGATTGTTTCGCTGGCGCCAGAAGTATTGTGAGCAAAAGGTTTCAAAATTTCAGAGGTTTCAGGGTTTCAAAGACGCAAGCAAAAATTAAGGGTTCAAAGTTATGCCAAAAGTAGTGAGCACTGCGCACATTCGAGTGGACATCCGGCGGAATGACACGGTCAAGGTTATTACCGGCCGTGATAAAGGGAAGCAGGGACGAGTGCTCCGCGTGTTTCCGGCGGACGCAAAGGTTCTGGTCGAGCACGTGATGATGGTGAAGAAGCACGTGCGGCCGAATCCGCAGCGCAACATCCAGGGTGGCATCGCCGAGCAGGAGAGCCGGGTAGCGATTTCGAACGTGCAACTGGTTTGCCCGACCTGCGGCCCGGTGCGTATCGGACACGAAGTCCGTGGCGACCGCAAAGTACGGGTGTGCAAGAAGTGCGGCACGACGCTGGATAAATAGCTGCGAGCTTCGCGCTGTGAGCTACGAGCAAGCAGCGAAACGTAGATTTTGAGAAGGTGCTCACGCACCGGAACAGATTGCTCAAGGCTCGTGACTCAGAGCTCGGAGCTCTTCCGAAACCGTGAGAGAAGGTAACTGAGATGGCAAAAGATAAAGAGAAGAAGGGCAAGCAGCCAGAGAAGCAGGAGATCGCGCAAGTCGCGCGGCACAGCGCGAAAGAGCGTCCCCGGCTGCGCTCGCGGTTTGAGAAGGAAATTGCTCCTGCCCTGATGAAGGAACTGGACCTCAAGAATTCGATGGCAGTTCCGCGCTTGCACAAGATCGTCGTGAACATGGGCGTGGGCGAAGCGACGCAGAACGCGAAGATCCTCGACCCGGCCGTAAACGAACTGGGACAGATCACCGGGCAGAAGCCGGTGGTTACGCGCGCCAAGAAGTCGATTGCGGCGTTCAAAGTTCGCGAGAACATGCCGATCGGCGCGATGGTTACGCTGCGCGGGGACCGCATGTACGAGTTTCTCGACCGGTTGGTGAGCGTGGTCCTGCCGCGCGTTCGCGATTTCCGCGGCGTATCGACCAAGTCGTTCGACGGACGTGGCAACTACACCATCGGCCTGCACGACCAGTTGATCTTCCCGGAGATTGACTACGCGAAGGTCGACAAGCTGAAAGGCATGAACGTCACGATCGTGACCACGGCGGGTTCCGACGACCAGGCCCGCTCGTTGCTCAAGCATCTGGGCATGCCATTCAGAGCGTAGAAAGTTTCAAGTTTCAGGTTTCAAGTTTCGAGAAAAGGATTGCATGGCGACAACAGCAAAACGAGTAAAGGACGCAAAGAAGCCCAAGTTCTCTTCGCGCAAGCACAACCGCTGCAAGATTTGCGGACGCCCGCGCGCTTTCCTGCGCAAGTTCGGCATCTGCCGGCTGTGTTTCCGCGGGCTGGCTCTTAAGGGAGAGATCCCCGGGGTTTCGAAGTCGTCCTGGTAGGAAGGCAGTCGCTAGTCGCTAGTCTTCAGTCGCTGGCGAGAAACTTGAAAAGCCGACGACCAGGGAACAACGTCTAACGGCAAGTTTGAAAGCAAGCCGCTGCAGGTTCTCCGCAATGCGCGGAGCGAACGGGTGGCAGAGGAGAAGCAGACGATGAGGTTGACCGATCCGGTCGCAGACATGCTGGCGCGCATTCGCAATGCGATCAACGCCCGGCACCAGAAAGTGGATATTCCCGCCTCCAAGTTGAAAGTGGAGATTGCCCGCATTCTCAAGGAAGAGGGCTATATCTCCAACTACAAGGCTACTGAGGAAGAGGGCCACAAGGTCATTCGCGTGTACCTGAAGTACGGCTCGAACAACGAGGCGGCGATCTCGAATGTCGAACGTGTATCGCGCCCCGGTTGTCGCGTGTACGTGCGCCGCACTGAGATTCCCCGCGTGCTGGGCGGACTCGGCATCAACATTCTGACGACGCCCAAGGGCGTGATGACCGGCCGCCAGGCGCGCAAGCAGGGCCTGGGCGGCGAACTGCTCTGCCAGGTGTGGTAGCAGCTGATAGTTGATGGCTGGTGGCTTTGGCAAAACCAGCGAAGGATTCAAAGAGACGGTAACGAAGGCTCTAGCTATCAGCTACGAGCCGTGAGCTACGGGCAAACATATGTCACGAATTGGAAAAAAGCCGATCGCCATCCCCAAGGGTGTGACGATCAAGTTGGACGGCAACGTGGTTGCCATCCAGGGGCCCAAGGGCAAGCTGGATACGCCGCTGCCCGAGGGCATCAAGATGGAACAGAAGGATGGACATCTGCTCGCGGTTCGCGAGAACGATTCGCAAGCCGCGGTGCACGGCCTGGCGCGCGCCCTGTTGAACAATGCCGTCGAAGGCGTCACCAAAGGCTGGACGAAGGAATTGGAAATCGTCGGTATTGGTTACCGCGCCGAGATGAAGGGCAAGGGAATGGTGGTGTTCACGCTGGGCTACTCGCACCCCATCGAGTATCCGCTGCCCTCGGGCATCGACGTGGCCGTTGATCCCAAGCAGACCAAGCTGACGGTGAGCGGGATCGATCGCCAGAAGGTGGGACAAGTTTCCGCGGAGATGCGCGCGTTGCGTCCGCCCGATCCCTACAAAAATAAGGGCGTGCGCTATGCGGGCGAGCGCTTGAAGAAGAAGGTTGGAAAGACGGGAGCGAAGTAGTCGCTAGTCGGCGGTCTTCAGTCGTCAGCCAAATTCCGGCGTGACTGAAGCTGCGCGATTAACGTTGAAAAATTGGATTGTCGCCTTTGGCGGTCGCTGACGTTCGAGTATTGTTGCTAGCGACTGACGACTGTCGACTGAGGACTTCGAAGATGCTGAACAGACCAGGAAAGAATGCAACCCGGCAGCGCGTGCATGACCGGATCCGCAAGAAACTGCAGGGTACGGCGGACCGCCCGCGGTTGAACGTGTATCGCTCGCTGAACCATATTTACGTTCAGGTCATCGACGACCTGCACGGCAAGACGCTGGTTTCGGCCAGCAGCGCCGAGGGTGAAGGCAAGAAAACCGGTGGGAACGTGGCGTCCGCGAAGGATGTAGGGAAGGCGATTGCGGAACGCGCCAAGGCGAAAGGAATCACCAAGGTTGTGTTCGACCGCGGCGGGTACATCTATCACGGCCGGGTGAAGGCACTGGCCGACGCTGCGCGCGAGGGCGGACTGCAGTTCTAGAGAAGATTGGGAAATTTATAGGGATTGAGTAATTGGGAAATTGAGTAATTGGGGAATTGAGAATCGATTGCTTGGTTTTCAATTTACACAATTACAAATTACACAATTACCAAATTGACTTGAGGTTTTGATGCCAAGCGTAATCAAGAAGCTCGATGCAGGACATTACCAGTTGAAAGACCAGGTGGTGGCCATCAACCGCGTTACCAAGGTGGTGAAGGGCGGCAAGAACCTGTCGTTCGCGGCCCTGGTGGTAGTCGGCGATCCCAGCGCAGCCGTCGTGGGCTATGGCTCAGGCAAAGCGAAGGAAGTGCCGCAAGCCATTCGCAAGGGGATTGAGTCGGCCAAGAAGAACCTGGTCAAGGTGAATCTGACCCAGACCACGATTCCGCACCTCGTGCTCGGCCGGTTCGGTTCGGGACACGTGTTGCTGAAGCCCGCGCCCGAAGGAACGGGCGTGATCGCGGGCGGCGCGGTGCGCGCGGTGATGACCTCGGCGGGTGTGCAGAACGTGCTGACCAAGTCGATCGGCACCACCAACCCGCACAACGTGATCAAGGCCACGTTCGACGCGCTGAAGAAGTTGAAGAACAAGGAAGCGGTCGCCGCGCTGCGCGGAAAAAACGCGGAAGAACTTTAGGACGAGCTTTCAGCCATCAGCTCTCAGCTTTCAGTGAGAGCGTTCGTGAGATGGAACTGAGGGCCAAGAACTGAGGGCTGACAGCTGAGAGCTGACGGCTTCTTGAGGAATGTGATGGCTGGCAAAACAACATCGAAAGCAAGTTCGGGGAAGCTGCACATCAAGTGGGTGCGGTCCGCCATTTGCGCCCCGGTAAAGCACAAGCTGGTAGTCAAGGGACTGGGCTTCACACGCCTTAACCAGATCATCGAGCGGCCGGACACACCTGCCATTCGCGGTATGGTGAAGAAGGTGCCGCATTTGGTCGAGATAGTAGAGAGCTAGGTTTCAAAGTTTCAAAGACGGGCAAGCACTGCAGAGTGAGATAAGGTCTTTGAAACCTGGAAACTTTGAAACCCCTGAAACTTGAGAACACTCATGAATTTATCCAACGTCCGAGCACCAAAGAAGTCGTCGGAAAAGAAAAAGCGCGTGGGCCGCGGCATGGGCTCCGGCATGGGCAAAACCTCGGCGCGCGGCCACAAAGGTCAGCGCTCGCGCAGCGGTTCCCGCATGATGCGCGGCTTTGAAGGCGGCCAGATGCCGCTGCACCGGCGCATGCCGAAACGCGGGTTTACGAACATTTTCCGCAAGGAATTCTCCATCGTGAACTTGGAGTCTCTCGAGGCAATCGGCGAGACCACCATTACTCCCGACGTGTTGCGCAAGGCGGGCGTGATCAAGACCAAGCATCCCGTAAAGATCCTCGGCGATGGCGAGCTGAAGACCGCGCTCACCGTGCACGCCCACAAGTTCTCCAAGTCGGCGCAGGAGAAGATCACCAAGGCCGGCGGCAAGTTCGAGGTCTTGCAGTAATGTTCGAAAAACTGGCCAACGTATTTCGCATCCCCGATCTGCGCAAACGCATTCTGTTCACGCTGGCCATGCTGGCGGTGTACCGGCTGGGCGGCCACATTCCTACCCCCGGCATCAACGCCGACAAGCTTTCACAATTTTTCGAACAGAACCGGGGAAGCTTCCTCGGATTCGTGGACCTGTTTTCCGGCGGCCAGCTGCGGCGGTTGACCATCTTCGCCCTGGGCATCATGCCCTACATTACGGCGTCGATCATCCTGCAGTTGTTGACCGTGGTGTACGAGCCGCTGGCCAAGCTGCAGAAAGAAGGCGAGCTGGGACGTAAGAAAATTACGGCCTGGACCCGTTACCTGACCGTCATCCTCAGCGCACTGCAGTCGTTCGGCATCGCGTTCAGTCTTACCAAGGGCAGCCAGGATTTCGTTCTGACTCCAGGCCCCCGCTTCGTCCTGATGACCATGCTTACCCTGACCACGGGCAGCGCATTCATCATGTGGCTGGGTGAACAGATCACTGAACGCGGCGTGGGCAATGGCATGTCGCTGCTCATCTTTGCCGGCATTGTGGTCGGCTTGCCGCGCGGCGTTGCCGATCTCTACGACAAGGTCAAGACCAACGCGTGGGGCGCATTTACGCCGGTGGCGATCGCCATGCTGCTGGCGGTCATGATTGTGGTGGTGGCGTTCATTGTGTATGTGGAGCGCAGCGAACGAAGAATTCCGGTGCAGTATGCCAAGCGTGTAGTCGGCCGCAAGGTGATGGGCGGGCAGTCGACCCACCTGCCGCTGCGCGTCAACGCCGGCGGCGTGATGCCGGTCATCTTCGCGTCGTCAATTTTGACCCTCCCTCAAACGGTCGGCTACGGGCTCAAAGACAACCGCTACTTCGGGTCTTTGATTCACGCGCTGGGTTGGGGTGAACCGCTCTACACCGTGCTTTACGCCGTGGGCATCATTTTCTTCGCTTACTTCTACGTATCGATTGTCTTCAACCCCAGCGAGGTTGCCGACAACATGCGGAAGTATGGCGGGTTTATCCCGGGCATCCGGCCGGGCAAGCGGACCGCGGATTACATCAACGAGGTGCTGACCCACATCACGCTGGTGGGCGCGCTCTACCTGATCATTATTTCGTTTATTCCGGAGTGGATGATTACGGGCATTCACTTGAACAGCCTGCCGTGGTGGCTGGGAGGCTCGTTCTTCGACAAGCTTCCAGTCTGGATGACCCACGGCCTGGGCGTTAATTTTTACTTCGGCGGAACGTCGCTGCTGATCGTGGTGGGTGTTGCGATGGACACCGTCACGCAGATCGAGGCCCAACTCATCATGCGCCACTATGATGGGTTCACGCCGCGCAGTGGGCGCATCAAGGGTCGCCGGTGGTAGCAGTCGCTGCGCTTGCGGGCTGATGCTCTGATGGCTCGCGCTAAATACGGCCTGGGCCAAGGCGCCCGGGTGAAACAGAAATCGAGGGAGGTGGCCACCTCGATGGCCCAGGAAACCTCGCGCACCATTGGACCCGTGATCCTGTTGGGCCCGCCGGGAGCCGGCAAAGGCACACAGAGTAAGCGGATCGAGACGCACTACAACATTCCGCAGATTTCGACCGGCGACATCCTGCGGCAGAACGTGAAAACCGGAACCCCGCTGGGCCGTGCGGCCAACGCCGTGATGGAGCGGGGACAGTTGGTGCCCGACGAGCTGGTTTGTCCCATGGTGGCTGAGAGGCTCCGCGAAGTTGATTGCGGGCGCGGCTTTATTCTCGATGGGTTTCCGCGAACGGCGGCGCAGGCAGGCTGGCTCGATGCCTTCCTGGAAAATGAGTTCTTTGACAAGTCAAGCGGCTGCAACAGGTTGCCAATTGTGATCCGGCTCGATGTCAACTATAATGAATTGTTGCGCCGGCTTACCGGGCGTCGTTCTTGTCCTACCTGTGGCCGCACCTATAACGTTCACCTTCAGCCTCCCAAGGTAGATGAGCTTTGTGACGTTGACGGAACGAAGCTTGTCATCCGCAACGATGACCGCGAGGAAGTGATTCGGGAACGGTTGCACGAGTTCGACGTGCTGACCCGGCCGGTGGCGGACTATTACCAGGCCAAGGGACGGCTCATGACGGTGAACGGCGATCTACCCATGGACCAGGTGACCGCGCAGATTTTCTGCATTATTGATAACCAAGTTTAGGATGGCGATCGTTTGCAAATCACCGGCGGAGATCGAGAAGATGCGGCAAAGCGGCCGCGTCGTGCGGCAGGTGCTCGATCATCTGCGCACGCTGGTGGCGCCGGGCGTCAGCACCATGGATCTGGAACGCGCGGCCGAACAGAAGATGAAGGACCTGGGCGCGAAGCCGGCCTTCAAGGGCTATTACGACTATCCCTGCGTGCTGTGCACGTCGGTCAACGAAGAGATCGTGCATGGCATCCCGTCGGATAAGCGCAAGCTGAACGCGGGCGACATTGTATCGGTCGACTGCGGCGTGGTGCTCGACGGGTATTACGGCGACGCCGCCATCACGGTGCCGGTGGGCGATGGAGTCACCGCTGAACTGCAGAAGTTGATGAAGATTACCGAAGAGTCCCTTTACCGCGGGATCGAGAAGGCGCGCATCGGGAACTCGGTCAGCGATATTGGCGGTGCGGTGCAGGAATACGTCGAGGCTGCGGGCTTCAGCGTGGTGCGGGAATTTGTGGGACACGGAATCGGAACGAAACTGCACGAGGAGCCGCAGATTCCGAATTACCGGTCGGGTGGCCCGAATCCGCGATTGCGGGAAGGCATGGTACTCGCGATCGAGCCGATGGTGAATTACGGCAAGCCGGAAACGCGCGTGCTGAGCGACAAGTGGACCGCAGTGACGGCCGACGGCAGCTACAGCGCGCATTTTGAACATTGCGTAGCGGTCACGATCGACGGGCCGGTGATTTTGACGCAGTAGAAGCTTTCAGCCATCAGTTCTCAGCTTTCAGTCAAGAACGCTGAGATGATGTTGAAGGCAAGACTGAGGGCCGACAGCTGATGGCTGAAAGCTCCATAGGGAGTGCATGAGCAAAGAAGACGCGATTGAAGTAATGGCGGTGGTGATTGAACCCCTGCCCAACGCGATGTTCAAGGTAGAGTTGGAGAACAAGCACCAGGTGCTGGCGCACGTGTCCGGCAAGATGCGCAAGAATTTTATCCGCATTCTGCCGGGCGACAAGGTTGCGGTGGAACTGTCGCCCTACGACCTGAATCGCGGCCGTATCGTGTATCGCTACAAATAAAAGTTTTTGCTGAAAGCTGATAGCTGACAGCTGAAGGCTGGGTTATGAAAGTACGAGCATCGGTAAAGAAAATCTGCGACAAGTGCAAGGTCATCCACCGCAAAGGTGTGGTGCGTGTGATCTGCGAGAACTCGAAACACAAACAGCGTCAGGGATAAAGCAGCTGCGAGCTACGAGCCACGAGCAAGCAGGTCAGCTTGATTGCTTGAAGCTCATAGCTCGAAGCTCAGGCTAGGCAAGCAGTATCTGGAGGTTTGAAACACATGGCACGTATTGCAGGCGTCGATCTTCCGCGTAACAAGCACGCGAATGTCGCGCTCACTTACATCTACGGCATCGGCAGCCCGCGCTCGGCGAAGATTCTCGAGCAGGCCAAGGTTGATCCGAACAAGAAAGTCCAGGACCTGAGCGAAGACGAGGTCAACCGCATCCGCCAGGTCATCGAAGCCGAAGGCATGGTCGAGGGCGATTTGCGCAAGGAAGTTTCGATGAACATCAAGCGGCTCATCGAAATCGGTTCCTACCGCGGATACCGTCACCGCCGCAACCTGCCCGTCCGCGGACAGCGCACGCACACCAATGCGCGCACCCGCAAAGGACCGCGCAAGGGAACGGTGGCCAATAAGAAAAAGGCCGCGGCGAAAACCTAAGAAACAGGTGTCAGGTCTTCGGTGTCAGGTCTCAGGGAAACCTGGACCGGCCATCCCGAGACCTGAGACCTAACACCTGAGACCCGAGGTTTTATGGCGAAACCAGCAGCAGCGGGCGGCGCAGCCGCTCCCGAGAAAAAGGGCAAGAAGAAGACGTTCAAGAAGAAGGAGCGCAAGCACATTCCTCACGGACTGGTGCACGTGCAGGCGTCTTTCAACAATACCATCGTGACCATCACCGATATGGCCGGCAATGTGATCTCGTGGAAGAGTTCTGGATCGCTGGGCTTCCGCGGATCGCGTAAGGGCACCCCGTTCGCCGCGCAACAGGCCGCCTCGAACGCCGCCAACATGGCACGCGATCATGGCGTGCGCTCGGTCGACGTGCGCGTCAGCGGCCCGGGATCAGGACGCGAGTCCGCAATCCGAGCCCTGGCGGCAGCCGGCATTGAGGTCCGTTCCATTAAGGACTTTACGCCGATTCCGCACAATGGCTGCCGGCCGCCGAAACGGCGCCGCGTGTAGTAAGGAAGTTTTGAGGTTGCAGGACTTCTTTCGCAGGGCTGCGATCGATCACAAGTTGTCGGACTAGGCTTCTTGCTATCGACTGAGGACCAGCGACTGACGACTGTTTTACCGTCCGGGACGAAGGGTGAAGCCAAACCTGTAAACCGGTCATCTAACTAAGGAGAAGGAACTTGGCACGTTACACCGATGCAGTTTGCCGTCTATGCCGTCGTGAAGGCATAAAACTATTCCTGAAGGGCACCAAGTGCTTCACTGACAAGTGCCCCATCGAAAAACGTAATTTTGCTCCCGGACAGCACGGAAAAGACCGCAAAGCCAAAATCGTTGGCTACGGTCTGCAGCTGCGTGAAAAGCAAAAAGCCAAGCGCATGTATTTCACGCAGGAAGGGCAGTTCCGCAACTACTTTGAGAAGGCCGCTCGTACCAGGGGGGTGACCGGCGAGATCCTGCTGCAGCAGCTCGAGCGCCGGCTGGACAATGTTGTTTATCGCCTTGGGTTTGCCATGTCGCGGCGCCAGGCGCGCCAGTTGGTGCGCCACGGGCACGTTGCGGTGAACGGACGCAAGGTGAACATCCCTTCGTTTGAAGTCGTCGTGGGACAGGAAATCACGATTCGCGATGGTAGCCGCAAGCTGCCGATGCTGGAGCCGGCGAAGGATTTCGCCAGTCACCAGACCGCGCCCACGTGGCTCGAGATCGATCGCGATAACTACAAAGGCCGCGTTCTGTCGCTGCCCAAGCGCGAAGAAATTCAGCTGCCGGTCAATGAGCAGCTGATTGTCGAGTTGTACAGCAAGTAGTCGCTAGTCGCCGGTCTTCAGTCGCTACGCAATTCTTTGCCGGCGACTGACGACTAGAGACTGACGGCTGTTTTCGGTCCCATTTTCGTGCCAGATCCGCCTTTGCCGGCACTTGACCTGAACCTGGACCTGTTCAGGGAGCCAGCACTGAGCCAAATGGCCGAAGGAGAAACACATGCTTTGGAAGGGTTTTCAAAAACCAAAACGCCTCGCCACCGACACCACTTCACTCACCGACAAGTACGGCATGTTCTGGGCGCAGCCATTTGAGCGGGGATTCGGCACCACCATCGGCAATGCTCTGCGGCGCGTGCTGCTGAGCTCGATCGAAGGTGCGGCCGTCACCGCCGTCAAGATTGAGGGCGTGTTGCACGAGTTCCAGTCGATCCCGGGCGTAGTGGAAGATGCGACCGACATCATCCTGAACCTGAAGCAGATTCCGTTCAAGCTGGCGGGCGACGCGCCCAAGGCGATTTACCTGCGCGCCGATCAGCCGGGCGTGGTGACTTCCGGAATGGTCGAAGCGGACGGCGACGTCGAGGTGCTGGATAAGGATGTCTACATTGCCACGGTGAGCGAAGGCGGCAAGCTCGATATGGAGATGCGGCTGAAGCGCGGCCGAGGTTACGTGGCGGCTGACAAGAATTTCGACGAGGATCTGGGCATTGGCTTCATTCCAATCGACTCGGTGCACTCGCCGGTTCGCAAGTGCAACTACACGGTGGAAGCCGCGCGCCTGGGACAGATCACCGATTACGACAAGCTGACCCTCGAAGTATGGACCAACGGATCCATTACTCCGGCAGATTCGCTCGGCCTGGCCGCGAAGCTGGTGAAGGATCACATGAACATCTTCATCAACTTTGAGGAAGAGATCGAGACGGCAGCTTCCTCCGATGACCGCAAGCCCGAGATCAAGAACGAGAACCTCAACCGTTCCGTGGAAGAACTCGAGCTGAGCGTGCGCAGCTACAACTGCCTGAAGAACGCAAACATCCAGACCATCGGGGAACTGGTGCAGAAGACCGAAGCCGAAATGTTGAAGACCAAGAACTTTGGCCGCAAGTCGCTGAACGAGATCAAGGAGATTCTCTCCTCGATGGGTTTGAGCCTGGGTATGAAGATCGACGAGCATGGCAACGCCGTGCCCGGACCAACTTCGAACCAGGTGCTGCCGGCGTCGGCATACGGCGCGGACGACGAACTGTAGGAAACAGTTCTCAGTTCTCGGTTCTCAGTTCTCAGCACTTGGAACTGGGTTAATCGAGAACTGAGGACATGATTTGGTCTCGTTGCGAGAAACTGAGAGCTGGCAACTGAGAACTGAAACCTGAGGTTTTGCCATGCGTCACAAAGTAGCTGGATGGAAACTTGGAAGGAACACCGCGCACCGACGCTCGTTGCTGCGCAACCTGGTGACTTCGCTGATCATTGAAGAGCGGATCGAAACCACGATTCCGAAGGCGAAAGCCATGCGTCCTCACGTAGAGAAGATGATCACGCTCGGCAAGCGCGGCGATCTGGCGGCTCGCCGCCTGGCAACGGCTTACCTGATGACCAGCGAGTCGGTGACCAAGCTGTTCGACACGATCGCTCCCCGCTTCGGAGACCGCAACGGCGGTTACCTCCGCATCGTGCGCACCACATGGCAGAAAGGCGATGGCGCCGAGAAGGCTTTCGTCGAATTGCTGGGCAGCGAGAAGGTTCTCGACGAAAAGCGCGAAAAGCGTGCAGAAGCCCGTGCCAAGCGGGTCGCCGAAGCCAAGAAAGCCATGGAAGAGGCCGATGCCCAGGCCAAGGCGGAAGCCGAGGCTCAGGGCGGAGTCGAAGGCGGCGGGAAACCAGAGAAGGAAGACGAGAAGTAAGCGGCTGGTTTCGCCCTCCAGTTTCAGATGACTCAGCAACGCACCCATCCCTTGGGTGCGTTTCTTTTTGTGGGGCGCAAGCCTTGCTGACTCTCCCTCCCCGGCAGTACATGTACCCCAGAGCCTGACGAGGGTAACCTTGTTGCTCCCGGAATCCATGCCTACACTGAGATGCACAGCCCATGGAATTCACTAGGAATCAGATATACATCGCGGTCGGCGCCGGTGTTTTGCTGGTGGCGATATTCCTCGGCTATTTGTCCTGGCTTAATAACCAAGGCCCGGTGCTGGCCAAGTCAGAGGATCGCGACTCGTTGACAGGGATACCGAACTCCATTCGCCTGAACCCGCTGCGCGATCACTCTTCCGAGAAAGCGGCAGCCGTTTTCATGCGCGCCATGAAAGACGGCAAATGTCGCGACGAACTTTCCGACTGGGAGCACGATTACCGCAAGAAATATGCGAAGTTCATTTGCGATTCGGAAGACAAACATCCGCTGATCGGATGGCAACTGGTCGACTGGGAAGATGACCCGCCCCTGCGGATCCTGCACTATCGCGGCAAACGCCTCAACGCACCCGGCGACAGCTCCGCCTACAGCGGGCTGCTTTCTGTCACGCTCGAGAGAAAGTCCGGACAGTGGGATGTAACGAAGTACGACGCGTTGTACTGAGCACAGCTTTCAGCTCTCAGCTGTCAGTTCTCAGCAAACAAACACTCCGAACCAGTTAACCCTCGGTCGACTCAGGGGAAATCCGCTTCGCCTGCCTTTCTGGCCGGAGCACGGAGTGACTGGGTTGCGGTAAGGAGGGATCTTCGTCCCGTCCTCGGCGGAGCCAGGCATAGATGAGCACTTGTGTGACGAGTGCAGCCGCGCTGTCGAGTGCCACATCTCGAATCGTTCCGGTGCGCGAAGGCAGAAATGTCTGGTGCCATTCATCCAGGCTGGCGACCAGAGCTGTCATTGCGAACGCGACGCCCGCCCACACGATTGACCAACGCGGATCTCCGCGCACTTGGATCGTTGTTCTCCACGCGCGGAAAAATAAGAGGCTGAGAACCGAGTATCCAATGATGTGGCCGGTTTTGCGAATCACGACGTGCCAGGTGAGAAACCGCAGCGGGTCCAAGCCAAACAGGAAGTGCAACAGCGGATAGAGAATGCCGCTGGTCTTTTCAGCCGAGAGAGCGTTGCTGGATTCAAACGCGATCAGCCCTAGCCACAAGATGGCGGCCAGCCATGTCTTCCAGACGGTCGAATTCGTGCGCTCGGAAGCCTTCAAAACAGCAACAGCCCGATCATCGATTCCCGCCGCGCACTTTATTCGAGCGCATAATTAGGCGCCTCGCGCGTGATGATGACGTCATGCACATGGCTCTCGCGCAGTCCCGCCCCGCTGATGCGCACGAAGCGAGTCTTCTGCTGCAGTTCGGCGATGGTTGCGCAGCCGCAATATCCCATGCCCGATTTCAGCCCACCCACCATCTGGTGCACGATCATCGCGACCGACCCGCGGTAGGGGACGCGGCCTTCGATACCCTCCGGAACCAGCTTGTTAAGACGATTTCCATCGCCCTCGTTGACGCCCGGAATGGCAGTGGAAGCTTCATCCGTGCTCTGGAAATAGCGTTCGCTGGAACCTTGCGCCATCGCGCCCAGCGAACCCATACCGCGATACGACTTGAAGGTGCGGCCCTGGTACAGGATGAGTTCTCCAGGACTCTCGTCGGTTCCGGCGAACAGCGAGCCGATCATGACGGCGCCGGCTCCCGCCGCCAGCGCTTTGGTGATGTCGCCGGAATACTTGATGCCGCCATCCGCGATGATGGGAACGTGGGAATCTTTGGTGGCGCGGAAGGCTTCTGCGATCGCCGTAATCTGGGGCACGCCCGCGCCTGTCACCACGCGGGTGGTGCAGATGGAGCCCGGTCCGATGCCAACTTTGATCCCGTCGGCGCCAGCCTTGGCGAGCTCGCAAGCTCCGTCAAACGTCGCAACGTTGCCGGCGAGCAAGTCGATTTCCGGCAGTTTCGACTTCACCGCCTTGATGGCTTCGAGCACTCGCGTCGAATGCCCGTGAGCGCTGTCGATCGCCACCACATCAACTTTTGCTTTCGCCAGTTCCTCAGCACGCTCGAGGAAGTCGCCCGTAGCCCCCAGGGCCGCGCCCACCCGCAGCCGGCCGTGCGAATCCTTGGCGGCATTGGGATACTTCAGCTTCTTCTGAATGTCTTTTACGGTGATCAGGCCTTTGAGGATGTACTTGTCGTCGACCACCAGCAGTTTCTCGACGCGATGTTCGTGCAGGATCTTCTCCGCGTCTTCGAGAGTGGTGCCGACCGGAACCGTGATGAGGTGGTCCTTGGTCATGACGTTGCGGATGGGAACGTCGAAGCGGGTCTCAAACCGCAAGTCGCGGTTGGTAAGAATTCCCACCAGGCGGCCATCTTTTTGCGTGATGGGCACGCCGGAAATCTTGTATTTCCGCATGACTTCCAGGGCGTCGGAAACCTTGGCGTCCGGCGACATGGTGACCGGATCAACGATCATGCCGCTTTCCGAGCGCTTCACCTTGTCGACCTCGTTGGCTTGCTGCTCAACGGTGAGATTGCGGTGGATGATGCCGATGCCGCCCTGCTGTGCGATGGCAATAGCCATGTGAGACTGGGTCACGGTATCCATGGCGGCGCTGACAATCGGAATGTTGAGTTGTATGTTGCGGGTCAGTTGCGTCTGCGTGTTGGCCAGCGCCGGAACAATGTCGGAGCGGGAGGGCAGCAGCAACACATCATCGAAGGTAAGCGCCTCAGGAACGGGAAAATGAATCATATTTTGATACCGCGATCGGGGTATCTCTCTATTTTAGGGAGAATGAGAGCAGAGTGGCAAATTGCGCGCGACACGCTCATCGATCGCCGCGAATTGCTCACGTTCTGACTGGATTCTCCCCGCACAATTGCACGCCAACTCAAAGGCAGCGCTCTCGCGGATTATCTCAGGTATTGATGGGAGTACCTTGCAGGTTAACGTATTTTTCGAAAGGGTTCTCGGGATTTCGGGAGCGACTCCCTAGAATGAACAGCCAGGGGGGAAGGCACTCTGCATGGGTGACGCCGTAAAGGTGCGCGCGCCAGAAACAAAAACCGGAGCCGAACCCCGACGAAAGCCTTATCGCAAGCCGGATTTCCGGTTCGAGCGCGCATTCGAGACCATGGCGCTGGCCTGCGGAAAGATCAGCCCATCTCAGGTGCAATGCCGCTTCAACCGGAAGTCTTCGTGAGCGGATTTTCGTGACCTTGAGTCCGCAACCCGATGAAACCGGGCAACAGGTCACTCTAGTAACCTTTTAGTACTGATTCCGGAGCACTATCATGACAACCGGATCTAGCCTGGCGGAAGACAAGCATCGCCTGCGGCAGCAGCGCGCCGGACGAAGTTCCTCACGTTCCGCACGGCGCGGAAATCAAATTCTTTCATCAAGCAGGAGAATGGCTAGAGTGAAGCAGAGAATCCTGGTGGGGTGTGCAGTGATATGGGGTGGACTCATGTTGGTTGCCGCCCAGGAGAATGGGCACATCCCGGTGAGCGTGGTGGAGGACTGGAGCACGCGCCACGTGATCTTTGCCGAAGATGTGGCCCGCGAGAACCGCGGAGCCGTTCTGGCCGAGCCTCGCTTCTGGCAGCAATACCTTCGCCGGCACGCTTCTCATCCGGATCCCTCCTGGCGCCGGGATGACGACAGAGAAGACCAACGCGGACGTGGTCGCGTCGATGATGACGATCGAGGTGAGCATCACCGGAAGCACCATAGGGCGGCCAGCCAGCGTGACTGGAGTTTCTCGCTGGGCGGAGGAAGCGGAGGGCGGATCTCGGGACCGGCAAAATTTGTCTCTGATGTGACCGCAGCCCCCAGTTGCACGGCCGATTTCGTAGTCACGGGCATTTCGGTCAATGGAGCAGCAAACCAGGCCAATATCATTGGATTGAATAACCTTTACACCAATCCCGGGGGGACAGGTCTCTGTCCCGGCACGGCCCCCGCGGTGATGTTCGCGTACAACGTGGGTGGGGGGCAGGTGCCCAGCATCGTGGCCTTATCACTCAACGGGCAGAAAGTTGCGTTTAGCGAAAACAATACCGCTACCTCGAACTTTCATGTGCTTACCTTCAAGACGGGAGCGGGCAACGGCACCTCGGCCACGGCTCCTGCTGTTCCGGGTGCCGGTAATAGCGCGGTCGATGTAAGGTTGCCTTTGACCGGAACTTCGGTTACGGGGCCCTTCGTGGATTATTCACATGACGTGGCCTACGTGACCACAACCAACGTTGTTCACAAGTTTAGCGGCGTTTTCCTTGGAACTCCCGCCGAAGTCACTACCGGAGGCTGGCCTGCGACCATTGCTGGCACTGGAGGCGTCTCGACGCCGGTGTATGACAATGTCTCTCGTCATGTTTTCGTAACCGACGTCGACGGATTCATCGATTACATCGATGACTCCGTGAGCCCCGCGGTGGTGCATTCGCAGACATTCTCCTTCTCGACAGGTGGGACCGCTGCCCCAGTGGTCGTGGATTCCAGCCGCCAGAAGGTGTACGCCTTTCAGAATGGGAACACTGCGGTTGCCGCTCAGGGCGACACAAACTTGACGGCCGGCAGCCGCGTGGTTGTTTCTATCGGAGGCAGCGGCGGGCCTGCGGTCCTCGAAGGCGACTTTAACAATGCTTACTATAGCGGCGGCGCGTCTTCTGCTTCTTTTCTCTACGTGGTTGGCAATGACAGCTCTAATCGACTGCGGCCTGCTCTTTTCAACATCGGATTCGACTCGACTTTCAAGTTGAACACAGCCTTCGCGAACGCCCCACTTGTACTCTCGGCCGGAAACACCACCGGCGCTCTGGCTTCGCCGATTACAGAGTTCTACAACTCGAGACTGGCAAAAGATTTTCTGTTCGTGGGCATTAGCGCGGCATGCCAGGTTCAGGGTGGCAGCGGGTGTATCAGGTCGCTCGACATCACGACCGGATTTCCGGCGGCAGCAACGATCAACAACGTGATCCTGAACGCATCCGGCGGGACCGGTACGATCACAGTCGACAACAATAATGTCGCCGCCGAGGCGTCCAGCGTCTACTTCACGTCTCAGACCGGCCACAATATTGTTAAGGCTACGCAGGCAGCCTTGCAGTAGACCGATTATGCTGCTCGGTCACCAACTTCTTTGACGCCCCGCCCGGTTCCGACTACCATTCCATTGCCTCGGGGCGCTGGCCCTGAGGCACAGCCATGATTGGCCGGACCATCTCGCACTATCAAATCATCGAGAAACTGGGCGGCGGCGGTATGGGCGTCGTCTACAAGGCCGAGGATACCCGGCTGCGGCGGTTCGTCGCTTTAAAGTTCCTGCCCGAGGAGGTTTCCAAAGATCCCCAATCGCTGGCCCGCTTTCAACGCGAAGCGCAGGCTGCGTCCGCCCTGAACCATCCGAACATCTGCACCATCTACGACATCGGCAACGAAGATGGCCAGGCGTTCATCGCCATGGAATTTCTCGATGGCGTGACGCTCAAGCATAAAATCGCCGGCCGGCCGCTGGATCTGGAAACCCTGTTGTCGTTGTCCATCGATATCGCTGACGCGCTCGACGCCGCGCACTCGGCTGGCATCGTTCATCGCGACATCAAGCCCGCCAATATCTTCGTCACCAAGCGCGGGCACGCGAAGGTGCTCGACTTCGGTCTGGCGAAACTTGAGGCAGCGGGTGGGCAGCAGGACGAGACCATGACCGGGGGAGCTGAGCCCCATCTCACCAGCCCCGGAACAGCGGTCGGGACAGTCGCCTACATGTCGCCCGAGCAGGCTAAAGGCAAGGAACTGGACGCCCGCAGCGACCTGTTTTCGTTTGGCGCGGTGCTGTACGAAATGGCGACCGGGCGCTTGCCCTTCGCGGGCGAAACCTCGGCGCTCATTTTCGATGGGATCCTGAATCATGAACCGCCCGCGCCGGCAGACATCAATCCGGCGATGCCCGCGAAGCTGGGCGAAATCATTCGAACGGCGCTCGAGAAAGATCGCGATCTGCGCTACCAGGGCGCAAACGAGATGCGCGCCGAGTTGAAGCGGCTCAAGCGCGACACCACTTCGGGGAAGGTGCGCACCGCCACCAGTTCCACGGGAGCGATGGCAAGCACTCCGTCAGGAAGTTCCTCGGCCGCACAAGTGTCGTTGCCAGCGAAAAGCGGCCGCGTACCAAAGGCTGTCTGGGTGGGTTTGGCAGTTTTGATGGCGGCGCTCGCGGCCTTCGGAATTTATAAGTTCGCCACCCCTGCAAGCAGGACGAGTTTCAATCTGCAGAATATGCAGATCACTCCGCTTACAGAGAATGGGAAGGCTGCAAATCTCGCCATTTCTCCCGACGGACGATATGTAGCATGGATCGTTCGGGAGGGCGAGAAGCAGAGCCTGTGGGTTCGGCAAGTGGCGACCGCAACCGACGTGCAGGTTCTGGCGCCTGAGGCAGCTCCCGTGACCGGGTTGAGTTTTTCGCCCGATGGAAACTACCTGTACTTCGTCCGCTCCGACAAGAGCACCTTTAACTTTTCGTATCTGTACAGAATGGCGTCGTTAGGCGGTGCCGCGACCCAGTTAGCCCGCGATGTGGATATTGGGGTTTCTTTCTCTCCTGACGGAAAACAAATTGCCTACTTGCGCGGTGTACCGGAAAAGGATGTTTGGGCGGTGCTGGTCGCTGCCCCGGATGGTAGCGGCGAACATCAACTTGCCGCACTACGCGCCGTCGTCAGTGCGAATTTCATCGCGGGGCCTGCCTGGTCGCCCGACGGGAAAAACATTGCTGTGCCCGTGTGGGATCCCGCAGGCGGACCGCACGCCGTTCTGCAACTGGTTTCGGTTGCCGACGGAAAAACGCGAACGCTGTACACTCCCGAGGCGGGGTCCTCGCTCGGACCGCCCGTGTGGCTTCCGGACGGCAACGGTTTGCTGATTACCGTGCTCGCCGGCGCGCCTGGATCCCGCGGACAGATACAGTACGTCAGTTATCCCAGCGGAGAAGTGCGCCGCTTTACCAACGATCCGACCGACTACTCCACGTGCTGTCTGGGACTGACCCACGACGGTAAGACTTTGGCCGTCATGCAGAATAATCCCACTGCTGACTTGTGGCTTGCGCAGGCAGGCGCGTTAGACAACGCCCAGCAGATCAGTTCGGGAGAAACCCATACGTTCGCGGACTGGACCGCCGACGGCAAGCTTCTTACCAGCAGTGCCGACGGCCGAGTCCTCACTACGGCTCCAGGCGGTTCCCCCGCACATTTGACGTTGCGGCAAACGCCTGCGTCCTTGCCGGTTGCGTGCGGGGATGGGCACTACCTGGTATATGTGTCGCGAACAGGAACAGCGACAGATCTTTGGCGCGTGGATGCCGCGGATGGCGGCAATCCGTTGCAGATCACGAAAACGGGTACGGTGGACCCCGTCAATTCTGGGGTTGCCTGTTCTCCCGATGGGAAGTGGGTAGCCTTCTCGGGACCCAATCCGGGTGGGGGAGGCGGTGCTGCCTGGAGAGTTCCAATCGACGGAGGACCGCTCAGGAAGCTCATCGACAATCTTGATCGACCGCGGGTTGCTATTTCACGAGACGGGAAGATGATTGCTGTTCATCTCTGGGGTAAAACTCCAAACAGCCCATCAGTCTTGGCCGCAGCGCCAGCGGAGGGCGGTGACCCTCTGTTCCGGTTTGACGCGCCCGCTGCGTTGTTCGGGCCTGGTTGGTCGCCCGACAGCAAGGCCTTGCAGTACAGCCTGGTCCGGGAAGGCGTTGCCAATCTCTGGGAGCAGCCTCTGGCCGGCGGACCCGCCAGGCAACTTACCCATTTCAAGACCGACCTCATCCTCGACTTCGCGTGGTCGCTGGATGGCAAACAACTTGTGCTCACTCGTGGAAATTTCAATAGCAACGTCGTGCTGATCTCGAACTTCCAGTAGTCCCGACCGCAACCGTTTCTTCACTCGCCGCATCCGTTGCAGAGAAACTTTCAGGCCCAGAAAAGCCACGGGATTGCCCTGCCAAGGCAGGTTTTGCTGGTTTGTCTTTTAAGCTTAACCAGCGTATATTCAGGTATTGGAAACTGTTGTGTAGTACCAGCATTTGGCGAAGCACACCAGTGGGCGCAAGCCCACTTTTTAGTTTGGGGCTAAGCGGAAGCCGTCGGAATGCTGGTAACTCATTGAATTCATGGCATTTGAAGAAGACCGCGTGCGAGCAATTGCCGAGCGCGTGGCGGCCACCAGCGGACTGGAAGTGGTCGAGATCGAGCTGCGCGGAGGGGGCAAGAGCCGGATGCTCCGGGTCTTCCTCGATAAGCCCGCCGGCGTGACGCACGAAGACTGCGCGCTGTTCAGCCGGGAGTTCGGAACGATCCTCGATGTCGAGGACGTGGTGCCGGGTGGAAGCTACGTGCTGGAGGTTTCTTCGCCGGGCCTGGACCGCAAATTGAATCGCGCGGCAGATTACGAGCGATTCGCGGGCAGCAAGGTGAAGTTGATGACGCGGGAGCCGGTAAACGGCAACCGGCATTTTGAGGGGCGTCTCGAAAGTTTTCGCGACGGTCGACTGACACTGGACCTGAGTGAGGCGCGCGGCAAACATCGCCCCAAGCAGGATGCCCCGCAGAAATTGGAAATCGAGCTGGCGAACGTTGAAAAAGCGAATCTGGTGCCGGAGATTTAGGAAGTAAAGTTTCAGGGCACGACAGTTACGGTTGAATCGGAATCTTCTTTATGGCAAGTGAGCTCTATAACACGATCGACGCGCTGAGCCGGGAAAAAGGGATTGATCCGCAAATTGTAGTCAGTGCGGTGGAGGACGCGATTGTGGTCGCGACCCGCAAGTACTACAAGACGCAGGAAAATCTCCGTGCGGAGCTCGACAAGGATACGGGCAAGATTCGCGCGTTTGCGGTGAAGACTGTGGTGGAGACTCCGGAGCAGATCGAGGATCCCATTCTGCAGGTCACGCTGGAAGACGCGCGCAAGGTCGATCCCAACATCGAGATCGGCGGAGAGCTGCAGATTCCAAAAGTGACGGAAGGAATTCTGGGACGCATCGCGGCCCAGCTCGCGAAGCAAGTCATTTTCCAGAAAGTGCGCGAGGCCGAGCGCGATACGGTCTACAACGAGTACATTTCACGCGTCGGTGAGATCGTGAATGCGACCGTGAAGCGGGTCGAAGGGCCGGACGTGATCTTCGACATCGGCAAGGCGGAATCGCGCATGCCTCGCAAGGAACAGTCGCGGCTGGAGTCGTTTGCCATCGGCGAGCGCGTGCGGGTCGTGATTGCGCGCGTCGAGAAGGCCTCCAAGGGACCACAGGTTGTGGTCTCCCGCGCGGCGCCGGAACTGGTGCAAAACCTGTTTCAGACCGAAGTTCCAGAAATCTACGACGGAACGGTCGTGATCCGCGCCATCGCGCGCGAGGCTGGTGAGCGCACCAAGATCGCCGTCATGTCGAAAGACAAGGACGTCGACGCGGTGGGCGCATGCGTTGGCATGAAAGGCATGCGCGTGCAGTCAATCATTCGCGAACTGCGCGGCGAGAAAATCGACATCATTGAGTATCACGAGGATTCGGTCACGTTCGCGGAGAAAGCTTTGCAGCCCGCCAAGGTTAGCCGCGTCACCGTGGTGGATGCCGCCGAGAAACATCTCGAAGTTGTAGTCGACGACACGCAACTCTCGCTCGCCATCGGGAAGAAGGGCCAGAATGTCCGGCTGGCGGCGAAGCTGCTCGGCTGGAAGATTGATATCAAGAGCGAGGAAGAAAAGCGGCAGGAAGTGGAGCAGCAGATGTCGGCGCTCACTTCGCAGACGGCCACGCCGCTGGAGAGCGTGCCTGGGCTGGGTGAAGGGCTGATCGAGAAACTCGCAGCCGCGGGAATCCCGACAGTCGAAGCACTGGCTGATATGACGCCGGAGCAACTCGAAGCCATCGAGGGCATTGGTCCCAAAACGGTGGAAAAAATCAGCTTGGCGGTCAATAATTACTTCGCGACCCTGGAAGGCGGAGAGGTCGCGGTGCCCGAGGGCGAGGCCCAGGAAGTTGCTTCTGAAGAAGCAGCGGGCGAGGCCGTCGCAGACCAAGCGCCGGTCGAGGGCGAAATTCAGGAAGTGGCCGCGGCAGCCGAAGAAAGCGAACCGGCTGCGGACGATGCGGCGGTACAGACCGAGGGCGGGGAGGAAGACACCTCCGCCGAACCAAAGGAATGATCACGATTTTCCGCGCTCGTCGCGCAAGCGATGGGGCGGTGCGCAACGCTGACTCCGTGAGGATGCTATGAAGACTTAGGGAGCGGTGGCGGGGCCAAGAAAGGGCGGATGAGTAAGATTCGAATCAACGATCTGGCCAGGGAACTGGAAGTCAAGAGCAAGGCGATTCTTGATGTCCTGGTCGAAGTCGGTGTCACGGAGAAGAAAACGCACTCCAGTTCTGTCGAGGAACACGAAGCGGAAAAGGTGCGGGCTCACTTCCGTGCCGCTGAAGCCCAAGCTGCGCCCGCCAAGTCGCGCGCCGGCCGCGAAGCTGACGAAATCAAGACCAAGATTGACCTCTCGCACATCTCCAAGCCCGGTGATGTGCTCAAGCTGATCACCAAGCAGCAGCAAACAGCGGCGACTCCCGCACCACCGCCCGTGCGTCCACCTGCGCCACCTGCAGAGATCAAAGCGGCAGTACCGCCGGCGCCGTCCGCAACGCCTCCCGCAGCGAAGCCTGCGCCCGCCGCCGCCGGCACCGCGTTTCATCACGCCGCAGACTGTTGTTCGCCCCGTGGCGAAAGTGCCCGCCCCACCGGCGGCACCGCCCGCGCCTCCGGCTGCGAAGCCTGCTCCGCCCGCCGCCGCGGCTCCGCCGGCGCCGGTACCGCCACGTCCAGTAGCTCCGCCTCCGCCGCCCACAAGCGTGCAACCGGAAATCATGGCCCAAGCCCCACCTCCGCCGCCTGCGGTCTCGGCAACTTCGCCCAGCGCGGCGGCCCCGACCAAGCCATCCGCGCCTGTGCCGCCGCCTCCGCGCATGATCGTTCCGCAAACCGGGCCGCGGCCTGTTTACAAGGCGCCGCCGCCAAAACCAGTACAGCCCGGTGTGCCGATCGCATCCCGTCCTGTGCCCGGCCGTCCTATACCTGGCCAGCCAATTTTTCAGCGTCCGCGTCCGCAAGTTCCGGGAGGTCCCCGTCCACCGTTGCGACCCGGTGAGCGGCGTCCCATGCATCCGACGCGCCAGTCGCCTACCGGCGCGCGTCCACTCGGAGTCGGTCCGGGCGCGCCCATGGCCCCTCCGGGACCAACCCGTCCCGGCAGCCGTCCCGGTGGTCCATCGCGACGTCCCGGACAGCGCTACGTTCCGCGCGGGGTGAAGGAAGGCCCGATGAAGGGCTATGTTCCGCCGCCGCGGCTTTCGCTTTCGAATGAGCCGCAGCCCATCACGCGGAATATCACCATCACCGAAGGCATCAGCGTGAAAGATCTGGCCGAGAAGCTGGATATTCGCGCGAAGGATCTGATCGCGCGCCTGCTGGCCCGCGGCGTATTCGCGACCATCAACCAGACGCTCGACGCCGAGCTCGCCAGCGAGATGGCGCGCTTCTTCGGTGCCGAGACCAACGTCATCAGCTTCGAAGAACAGGCGCAGAAAGAGATCGCCGATGCCGCCGGTGCAGGCGACGAAGGCGCTGCGGAAGCGATTCCGCGGCCTCCCGTGGTTACCATCATGGGACACGTCGACCACGGCAAGACCACGCTGCTCGACTCCATTCGCTCAACCGCCGTTGCCGAAGGCGAAGCCGGCGGAATTACGCAGCACATCGGCGCCTACAAAGTTCGAGTCATGGACACCGAGTCTCCCGCGTACGGGCGCGAGATCGTGTTCCTCGATACGCCCGGCCACGAAGCGTTCACGCGCATGCGCGCCCGCGGCGCCAAGTCCACCGACATCGTCGTGCTGGTAGTGGCGGCCGACGACGGCGTGATGCCGCAGACGCTCGAAGCTATCGATCACGCGCACGCCGCGGAAGTTCCCATCATCGTCGCGGTGAACAAGATCGACAAGCCTGAAGCCATGCCCGATCGCGTGAAAAAGCAACTCGCCGATCGCGGCCTGATGCCGGAAGACTGGGGCGGCACCACCGTTTTTGTCGACGTCTCGGCCAAGAAGAAAACTAACCTGAACCTGCTGATGGAAATGATCTGCCTGGTCGCCGACCTGCAGGAACTGCGCGCCAACCCGGCGCGTTCCGCCAGCGGCGTAGTGCTCGAAGCCAAGCTTGATCGCGGACGCGGTCCGGTCGCGACCGTTCTCGTGCAGGACGGCACGCTGCGGACCAGCGACAACTTTGTCGTGGGCAACGTCTACGGAAAAGTGCGCGCCATGTTCGACGATCGCGGCGCGCAGATGGAAGAAGCTCCGCCCTCCACGCCGGTTGAAATCCTCGGCATGGAAGGCCTGCCCCAGGCGGGTGACCAGTTCGTGGTGGTGGCCGACCGCGACAAAGCGCGCGGTATTTCCGAGTACCGTGAGCAGAAGGCCCGTGAAGCTCAGCTGGCCAAGAGTTCGCGCGTTTCTCTCGAAGGCCTGGCAGAGCAGCTCAAAACTGCCGGAACCAAGGAACTCAACATCATTCTCAAAGGCGACGTGGGTGGTTCGATCGAAGTACTGACCGATCTGCTAGCGAAGCTTTCGAACGACAAGGTGCGCCTGAAGGTGCTGCGCGCCGGAGTTGGCGCCATCACCGAGTCGGACGTGCTGCTCGCGTCGGCGTCGAACGCCATCATCATCGGCTTCAACGTGCGGCCCGAGCGCAAGGCGCAGGAACTCGCCGATCAGGACAAGGTCGACATCCGGCTGCACTCGATCATTTACGAGCTGCAGGATGAGATCAAGCGCGCCATGACCGGCTTGCTCGAGCCCACCATCAAGGAAACCTACCAGGGCCGTGCGGATGTGAAAGATACGTTCCGGATTCCCAAGGTTGGCACCATTGCTGGTTGCCAGGTGAGCGATGGGCTCATCAAGCGCGATTCGGAAGTCCGCCTGTTACGCGACAACGTGGTGGTCTTCAAAGGCAAGATCGCTTCGCTGAGGCGGTTCAAAGATGACGCCAGCGAGGTCCGCAATGGAATGGAGTGCGGCATCGCGATCGCCAACTATTCCGACATCAAGGTGGGCGACGTGATCGAGGCGTTCGTCACCGAACGCATCGCCGCGGAAGTAATTGCTTAGCTGTTGGCTTGTGGTCGTTAGTCGTTGGCGCATCAGGTTCTTGCTAACGACCAACAGCCACTAGCCAACGACCATGATTGCTTTTCTCACGCTCGAACTCAGCATCGAAGCCGCGCACTCCCTCAAGGACAAGCGGCAGGTGCTGCGCAGCCTGAAAGACCGGCTGCGCGTACGATTCAACGTAGCCGTGGCTGAGCTGGATGCCAGCGATTTGTGGAACCGGGCGACGGTTGGCGTGGTCAGCGTCTCCGATTCGCGCGATTATCTCGACGGCTTGATGAAGAATGTGGAACGGTTCGCGGCACGTATCGCCAACAATGGCGGCGCGGAGCTGACCGATTCGTTTGTGGAGTTTTTGTAGAAGTTTGTATTCCGCTGCCTCTTGTCATCCCTCCCCGAGTCAGCGCAACTTCTGATATTCTCATCCGTTTTACTTGGAGTGATTGGTTGGAACGGCGCGGCCAAAAGTATCACAGGGAAAGGCTCAGTGAAGCTCTGCGCGAGGAGATCGAGACCATCCTTGAAGGCGAGCTGGGCGATCCGCGCATCGGGCTGGCCAATGTAAGCGAAGTCCACCTCGCTCCCGATTCCCGCTCCGCACGCGTGATGGTGGTGGTCGAAGGCGACGAAGCCGCCGCCGAGGAAACCATGGAAGGGCTGCAGGCGGCCTGCGGCTTTGTTCGCCGGGAACTGGTTGAGCGTTTGCACCTGCGGCGAGCGCCGGAACTCATCTTCATTCAAGACCGATCGCAGGAATACAAGTCGAGGATCGACGAATTGCTGGGTCGCTCGAAAAAGAAACCGGGCTCCCCTCGTGTTCGTCGAGCGTAAACGCTTATGCTGAGGGAAGTCCTGGAACACATCGAACGCCGGCAGCGCTTTGTGCTGACCTCGCACGCGCGCCCCGACGGGGACGCAATCGGTTCCGCGCTGGCCTGCTGCGAAGTTCTGCGACGTCTCGGCAAGGATGCCGACGTCGTGCTCCATGACCCCGTCCCTCGTATTTACCAGCCCTTGCCCTTTGCCGACCGCGTAGTGCAGGCTGACCGCGTTAACGGCAACTACGAGGCCGCCATCATCCTGGAATGCGACAGCATCCAGCGCACCCGCCTGGAGGGCCTCGACAATCGTTTCCTCATCAGCATTGATCATCACTTGAGCGGCCGCCCGTTTGCCCACGTTAACTGGATCGACCCGTGCGCGACCGCAACTGCCGAACTCGTATACCGGCTGGCGCGCGAAGCTCGCGTGACCATTTCTCCTGAGATTGCCACCTGCCTCTACACCGCGCTCATGACCGACACCGGCTCGTTCATGTTTCGCGGCACCAATGAACACACTTTCGAATTGGCACGAGAACTAGTGTTAGCGGGCGCGGACCCGGCGCACTGCGCGCGCAACATCTACTTCGCGCACTCCACCGCCAAGATGCGCCTGTTGGGCGCCGCACTTTCGAACTTGCATCGCGAGGGGCCGCTCGCCTGGATCTGGATCACGCGCGAGCAGATGGAACGCAGCCAGGCGAAGGAAGAAGACTGCGAAGGCCTGGTGAACTACGCGCTCTCCATCGGCGATGTCGAGGTCGCTGTATTCTTCCGCGAGATGGCGGATGGGCGGTACCGCGTAAGCTTGCGCAGTAAAGGTTCGCTGAATGTGGCCCAGATCGCAGAAGAATTCGGCGGCGGCGGACATGAATGCGCCAGCGGTTGCTCGATGGATGGCCCGCTCTCGATCGCGGTGGCTCGCATCCTCGAGAAGGTTCGTCCCGAATCCCGGTAGAATAACTCCCCTATGGAAATCTCGATGTGGCGACAGTCTGCGTCCTTCGTGGGCGCGATGTTGATCCTCGTCGCGTACGCCGGCCACCAGATGGGCTGGATGAATCCGCGCCGGGCCGCCTACAACATTCTCAACGCCGTCGGATCGGCGATCCTCGGCTACATTGCCTTCCACCCGTTCCAGGTCGGATTCGTCGTTCTGGAAGTCACGTGGACGCTGATTAGCATCTACGCTCTAGTTCGGCCGCAGGCGCAAGCGTGAACATTTACTCCGCGGCAGAGCTTGCTTTTCGCTCCGATGCCGCCTGGGGCGCGGCAATAAAGAAGCAGTCACGCGAACTCCGTCCGGCCGATGCAGGAGCGTCTCTGTGAAGCAGCGCATCCGCGAATGGCTGCTGCTCGCGGGCTTTTGTGTCTTTCTTTTTTTTTACGGGCTCGGACAATTCGGTCTGGTCGGCGCGGATGAGCCTCGCTACGCGCAGGTCGCCCGGGAAATGCTGGCGCATCGCGACTGGATCACGCCCACTCTGAGCGGAATGCCCTGGCTCGAAAAGCCCCCGCTGTATTACTGGCAGGCGATGGCTGCCTATGGCGTTTTCGGCGTGCGCGACTGGGTGGCTCGAGTGCCTTCGGCGATTGACGCGTCCCTGATCGTCCTGGCCGTTTATCTTTTTCTGCGCAAGTTGCGCCCGGGGCTTCATCTGGACGGCGCCCTGATGACCGCGTCCGCCGCCGGCATTGTCGGATTCGCGCACTCGGCCTCCACCGACATGCCGCTGGCCGCCATGTTCTCGCTGGCAATGCTTTGCTGGTACGCGTGGTGGGAGACCTCCGAGCAGAAACTTCTCTACGGGTTTTATTTCTTTCTCGCGCTCGGGGTGTTGGCCAAGGGACCGGTCGCCGTTGTCCTGGCAGGAGCAGTGATTGTTCTTTTCGCGGTGGGGGCAGGGAAGTCGCAGATCATCCTCAAGTCGCTCTGGCTGCCCGGAATGTTTTTGTTTTTCATCGTGAGCATGCCGTGGTTCGTAGCTGTCCAATTGCGCCAACCGGAATTCTTTCGGGTATTCATCCTTGAGCACAATCTCGCGCGATTCGGGAGCGATCTCTACCATCACTCGCAGCCGATCTGGTTTTACATTCCGGTCGCCATCCTGGCGCTGGTCCCGTGGGTAGCGTTCGTAGGAGCCGCTAAGCTGGAAGTGTTACAGGCCTGGTGGGCGGAACGCAAAGCGTTGTTCGAAACCGGCGATGCGCTGAATTTTTTTCTGCTCGTGTGGCTGGCAGTGCCGATCGTGTTCTTCTCATTGTCGCGCTCCAAGCTGCCGGGCTACATTCTGCCTGCGATCCCCGCCGGAACGTTGCTGGTGGTGGAGTATGTGCGCCGTCATGTGAATGGCGATCGCCCGTCCGCTTGGGTGATCATTGCGCATGCCATCGTAGCGGCTGCGCCGCTGGTTCCGGCCCTTGGCATCGGATACATTCTGGTTCAGCATCGCCTGCCTTGGGTACCAATAACGATGGTCTCTGCCGCAGTTGCATTGGCAGTGGCTATTGGGATCGCGATCACGCTCTCCGGCAAACTTGGCTTGCGGGTTCTTTACTTTGTGACGCTGGTGCCCGTTGTGCTGGCCGTGGCGGCGCTGCTCAAAATCGGCGCCCCGGTAGCGGACGAGTTGCTTTCCGCACGACCGGTTGCACAACAACTTGGAAGCATGGAGATCAAGCCGCTTCCCCTCGCGGTGCTGGGTGTCCGACGCGAGACCGAATACGGGTTGGAGTTTTACCGCAACCAGCGCATCAGCCGTTATGAGCGCCGCCAAGTCCCGCTGGATGAGCATCTGCTGCTTGCGCCGGAAGGCGCACGCGGAGCGATTCCACAGTTCGTGGGCACCCGGCGTGTGGCGTATCTGGGAGGATTCCCTCCACAGCATCTGGAGTTCTATTGGGTGGCAGCAGCGACGCCCACGAAATAACGCACAGTCTTCCAAGCCCGATCTTTGTCAGCGGAGAGGTATCGCGTCGCCACCCGGTTACACGAGCGGCACAACGGCCAACGTGGATCTCGACGGCGGGCCAGCGCCTGGCTCGTGAATGTAATCCGAGAACCTCCCTCGCCAATGACTGCGGTTCCCGCCTGTTTGCCTCCGGCTGCTTGAAGCACTAGACTGCTTGGTTCGCGCCCTCGTTGCCGGTTCCGGCCAGGGCGCATTTCTCGGAGTTCCGTGGAGATCCTCGACCTCAGGCACTTCTCTTCCGTTGATCTGCGTCCCCTGCTGGAGGACGAAACCCAGGTCTGGTCGCGCCTGCTCTCTTGGGACTACACCAGTTCCGCCGATATGATCCTGCGCTACGTCGATGCGAAGATCCTGCCCGGCTATGCCGCGGTCGACCGCGGCCGAATCTTCGGCTACGCCTTCTTTGTATATGAGGGGAGCAAGGGCGTGATCGGCGATTTGTATGTCGCTGACGGCGATCGCTTGCCCGACTCGCGCGACGTTGAGGGCCGCCTGCTTACCCATGTGATCGAGACGTTACAGCAGTCCCCGGGCGTTCATCGGGTGGAAGCGCAACTGCTCGTGCACGACGCGGGCGTGCTGGCACGTCCATTTGTGGATCAGGGATTCCGGCGCCAGCCTCGTCTCTTTATGGCCCTGCCGCTGAGCCGGCCATCGCGCCCTGCGCCCTCCGTGTTTCCGGACTTCGAGATTCGAGGCTGGCAAGACAGCGACTATCAATCCGCCGCCGCCGTCATCACAGCCGCCTACCGTACCCATGTCGATGCTGAAATCAATGACCAGTACCGCACGCTAAGCGGATCGTTGCGCTTCCTGAACAATATCGTGCGCTTTCCGGGGTGCGGATTCTTTGATGCGGAAGCGTCTTTCGTCGTGCAGCACAAAGTCACCCACCACATGGCCGGGCTGATCCTGTGCTCGCGCGTGCGCCACGACGTCGGACACGTGACCCAGGTCTGTATCTTGCCGGAATACCGTTCGCGAGGCGTGGGCGAAGCGCTGCTGGCCTGCACCGCGAACGCTCTGCGCAAGCGCAAGTTCTCGCTGCTATCGCTCACCGTGACCGAAGCGAATACCCGCGCCGTGGATCTTTACCGGCGCTTGGGATTTGATTTGCGCCGGGTATTTGATGCGTTCGTCTGGGAAGAGAAGTGAGATAGCGACCAGCCATCAGCTATCAGCGATCAGCTAACGTCGAATCAACCACATGGCCCACCCTGCCAGGATCACTCCGCCCGTGAACATGGCGAAGCAGTACAGGCCGTAGCGGATCATATCGCGGGGCGTGTTGCGCTGCGTAATGCCGAACACCACCGACGCAAACACGGCGAACAGAATCGCGCTGCTGAAGTGCGAGAGCTGAATGGTCATGGTTTTTTCCCGATGGCGATGTGGTAGGCGTCCGCCACCGCGATGAAGTTCAGCAGGCCGGCCACAATGAGGAATTTGGTTCCGTAGTCAGCAGTCGCGTGCGCGATTGCGCCGTGTCCCCAGTCCAGCGCGCGGGTCAGAATGTACAACCCGCCTCCGCCCAGGTTTCCGACAAAGCCCAGCATGTCGAGAATGTCGCCGCCGTTCGGCTTGTAAACGCGACCTTGCATGGCCAGCCCCAGCAGGAACATCATGACAATTGAAAACATGAGGAGGCCGCCGCGAACCCAGCGCTTCTGGATCAGGTGCCCGGCTCCGGGGATCAGCCAGGCCACGGCCGGCGCGAGCACGGACATCGCCGTCATTGGAGGAGCGTCGGTGAGGGGTTCCGCGGTCTTCGTTTTCGGAGAGGAGGAGTTTGCCATTCAGATGATCACGATCTCACGTTGGATTTTGCCGGTCACTTCCGCCCGATCCGGCCGGACCAGCACGTTTACTTCACTGCGCACCCCGAACTTCGGCAGGTAAATTCCCGGCTCGATCGAAAAGCAGGAATTGGGCAGGATTTGCCGCTCGTCGTGGATCTCAAGATCGTCCATGTTCGCGCCGTTGGAATGGACGTCGGTGCCGATGGAGTGCCCGGTACGGTGAATGAAGTAATCGCCGTAGCCTGACTTCTGGATGTGATCGCGCGTGGCCCGATCGACTTGCCAGCCCGCGATGCGTTGTCCCGCCGCCTTGGCCTCGAGCACGGTCTTCACGCCCGCATCGCGCGCATCGCGCACAATCTGGAAAATCTCGCGCTGTTTGTCTGACGGCGCCTTGCCCACGTACCCCGTCCACGTTATGTCGTAGTACACCGCGCCCGGCGTGTTTTTCTTCCCCCAGATATCCAGCAGCACAAAGTCGCCCTCGCGAATGGGAGCGGCACTCTCCGCGTGAGGCTCGTAGTGCGGATTTCCGCTGTTGGCGTTGACCGCCACCACGGGCGGATCGTCGGTCACTAGGTTCTCGCGCTGGAACGCCTCCAGCAACCATTGCTGGATGGCATGCTCGTTGGTGCCGCCGTTGCGCACGCGCCGGCCGATCTCGACAAAAGCTGCGGCAGTGATCTTATCCACCGAATCGCGCGCCGCAAAGTGTGTCTGGATCTGGTCATCCGTCCAGGTTGCTTCAAACTGCGCGATCAGGTCGGCGGCGCTCACGATGTTTTTGCCCATGCTGCGGATCAGATCAATCGTGCCCGCGTCCACCAGCGACACCGTGAACACCAGGTTGTTGGGCGAATACTGCATGGCGATCGTTTTGTGGTCGCCAAGGAATGTCTTGAGTTGCGCGAACAGTTCCTGCCATCCGGAATAGACGCGCTTGGGCCCGGGAAGTGAATCCAGGTGCCCGGCCTCAATCTTGTGCACCAGCTTCGAGGGTTCGCCCTGTGCCGGGATCAGATAAAACCAGCGCCTCGTGACCATCAGCGATGCAGGCAGTCCAAGCACGCGGTAGGCGATCGGATCGCGGTGGTGATGGTCGTAAAAGAGCCACGCATCGATATTGCGCTCGCGCAGGGTAGACTGAATGGCTGGGAGGTTCATGGCAAACTTCTATTGTAAACAAGGCCGCGCCTTTGCGCGAACCGCGAGTTCGACTCCGCTTATTTCTGGGAAAGCTGTGCCGCCTGCCGCCAGCGGTGCACTGCCACCAATGCCCAGACCCCTTCAACAATTCCGAATGGCCATGCTCCCTGCAGGAATCCGTAGGCGGATCCGAGAGCGCAGGCCACCGCGAATGCCAGAATGAACCACGGACTGCGATTCTCCAGGGTGTAAAAGATGAGCATGGCCGTGACTGCGAAAAGCCCGAACAGGCTCAAGCCGCTCATGCCGCGAGAATCCTCTTGCGCACTGAAGCCGGCAATGTTTCACAGGCCGTTCGCAGCACCAGCCGAGGCGCTCGCTGGCGAATCCGGCAAAGATAAGGGATGGTCTTCGGAGCCGCGTGCTTCGCCGTCTCCCGCAGCAACCAACCTAGCCCTTTCAATACCATCTCGTCTTCATCGCGAAGAAGAAGGTTTGACAGCCGCTTGATCTCAGGCAGAAACATCTGTTGCCGCGTTCCCTGGATCAGCGCGACGCAAGCCGCCCGGCGATGCCAGCGATTCTCCGACTTCGCCCACACAAAAACATTTTGCGAGCGTGCAGTTTTGCCGGCGACCAGGGGCGCAATCAGATAATGGACCAGTGCGTCGTGGTCAGCCCAACTGCTGATGCGTCCAAGCCATGATTCGAACAGCGAGAACTCCGCATCGCCGAACTCATCCGTAAGTTTTTCCAGAAGGAGCACGGCGAAAATCCTTTCCTCGAGGACGCGGCCCCGAAAAAGCCGGTCAGCCACCTTCAAGAGAAACCCCATGTCCTGCTCGCGAAGGATGGTGCGTCGAAAGCGCACAGCGACCTTGCGCAGTTCCCCTGTGTACCAGCCCCGCGATTTGATTTCTTCCTTGAAGAACCATTGCACGCCTTCCGCATGCGGCGCCGTGCCGCCATCTTTCAGGACGCGCCGAATGTGGGCGGCAATATATTCAGGAGTGATCCGTCGTTTCGCCATAATGACGAGCCCGGCGCCGGAGAGTACACCAGTTCGCGAAAAAATGCAGTGATCTCAGGCGAACGCGCAAGGTCGTTAGTGGCTGGTCGTACCGGAGATATTCAGAGCCTTGTCATAGATCCACAAGGCAGCGGTTGTCACCAGCCCCACCGCCGTAATCGTCCACCAGATCCGCTCGGGCCGGTGTTGTACTTCGCCAAAATGGTGCAGCAGAAATCCTCCAAACCGTCCGCCAATCAGGGATCCAATCCCGATCGGAAGAAACGCGAAGCCCATGTACGTACCTTGTTGCCCGGACGGAGCCAGCCGGGAAATATACTCGTAGTATCGCGGCTGCTGCGTGATCTCGCCCAACGCCACGATGATGAGGGCCACGACCGCGCTCCACACGCTGGCGTGCACGCCGAGAACAAGCCATGCCACCCCGGTAATCAGCGTTCCCAGCGTAATTGCTCCAAACGACGAAATCCTGCGAGTGAGCGCATTCACCGCCACCGTCAGCGTGATCACCACCAACGGATCGGCAATCAGGATGATCTCGGTATTGGCATTTGCATCCACGTAATCGTGAATGTAGATGGGCAGGATCAGGTATTGCTGCCAGAACACGATCCAGTAGCCGGAAAAGATCAGCAGAAACAGGACGAAGCGTCCATTCCCGAGAACGGTGAGCAGATTGCGCACGACTTGCCCGATCGAGGTGGTCTGCTGTTCGTCGATGCGCCTCGGTTCCTTGAAAAATATGAGCACGCCGATAAACATGAGGAAAACGCTCAGCGCGGCCAGCCGAAAAACGTTTTCCACTCTCATCCGCGAGTGAATCCACCCTGCCAGGAAGGGGCCCATAAAACTCCCAATATTCACCAGCGTGTAGTAGATCGAGTACCCGATGGACCGAACGTTCTCCTTGGAAGCCCGCGCGGTGGTTCCAACGACGCTGGGTTTCACCAGGGCCACGCCGAGTGCTGGCAGGAACAGGATGATGCCGACCATCACTCCAAGCGGGAGGACCGAGCGAACCGGGCCCAGCCAGGGCGCGGCAATCTCGCCCACCAGAAAGTACGAGCAGCTCAGAATGAAATAAGCGAGAGACAGCGCGCGCCGGAAGCCGATGCGGTCGGCCAGCGCTCCGCCAAAGATGGCCATCACCCAGACCGCCCCGCCAAACAGGCCACTCAGGCTGGAGGCCTGGTCGGTTGGGAACTGCAGAGCCTCGTGCAGGTAGCGCGCCAGCGCGGCGAAGACCGCATAGTACGACAGCCGCTCAAAGATTTCGCTTATGTTGGCGACCCAGAACGGCCGCTCGAAGCCGGTACGAATTTCCTGCAAGCGTTCGGCGAAGGTCAAGCGGGCCTCCCTGAGTTCAGGCGTTGTTGAAGGACCACTGCGGTCAGGCCGATCACCCGAATGACCTTTTTACGGCTTGTCTGACCGGCAGCAATAGTAACGGAGGATCGCGGCACCTTCAAAAGATTTGCGAAGAATTCGATGCAGGCTTCATTGGCCTTGCCGTCAACGGGGGGAGCGGCAAGAGCGACTTTCAGAGCATCGCCCAGTTCGCCCGTGATGGCATTCTTCTTCGCCCGAGGGTGGACTTTGATCGCGAATGTCACACCCAGCGAAGTTTCATGAACGGGGATCATAAGGCGTGACCTGTTCCTCTCCGTGCTCCTCCGTGGCCTCTGTGGTTAAGCTTTTGTTCTACGTCCAAAAATTGCCGACCCTACGCGCACACAAGTCGATCCCTCTTCAATTGCCACCTCGAAGTCATGCGACATTCCCATGGACAACTCCTCCATGCCAACTCCGGGTTGACGCCGTCCCGCAATCTGATCGCGCAACTCGCGCAATCGCCGAAAATGGAGCCGCGCACCCTGGGGATCTTCGGCATAGGGCGGCACGGTCATCAACCCTCGCACTTCGAGATGCTGAAGCCGCGGCATCTGCCCGAGCAGTCGATCCAATTCAGCGGACTCGGTCGTGATCCCGGTCTTGGCCGCTTCGCCGCCGCCGTTGATTTCAACGAGAACGCCAAGCTTTCTGCCCGCCGTCCGCGCCGCTTCGTCTAATTTCTCTGCCAGCTTCAAAGAGTCGACTGAGTCCACCGCGTGAAACAAGTCCGCCGCTTTGCCGGCCTTGTTGCTCTGCAGGTGCCCGATCATGTGCCACCGTGCGTCAGCCAGATCACGCAGGGCATCTGCCTTGCCCGCGAATTCCTGCACCCGGTTCTCCCCGAACACGCGAACGCCCGCGGCGTAGGCCTCGCGAATCGATTCGGGCGGAAAGGTCTTCGACACAGCCATCAGCGTGACCGAGTTGGGATCACGTCCCGCGCGCACCGCAGCAACTCGAATCCGCTCGCGCACCCGGGCGATATTTTCAGCGATGGACATGAGACGAGACCATGAGGGACACGGTACCACGAAGAAAGGCGTGCACCGGAATGCACGCCCTCGAGATTTGCCACTCTCAACTGTGCCTCTACATGATGGCCGTCGGCGGCGCAGGCTCATCCGGGCGCCCCGCATTGGCTAGCGGAATGCGGACCATCACGAATGCAATGATCACCAGCACAATGAATCCCGAGTAAGTCGCGGGCGCCTCGAAAATTACCGGCAATGGCTTGTTGAAGAAATAGAAGGCGGCCACCACCAATCCGAGAATCGCCTCTCCGGCAATCATGCCCGAAGCCGTCAGCACTCCGGCATTTTCCACGCGAGCTTTCTGAGCATCGTTGAATCCACGTTTGTCGCGCATCCGGTCGGTCAGCCAGCGAATTACGCCGCCCAGGAAGATGGCGAAGGTTGTCTCCAGAGGCAGATACATACCAACGGCGAAAAGCATCACGCTCTTCACTTCCAGCATGATCATGGCGAGGCCCATCAGCACGCCCGCCCCCACCAGAGGCCAGGGCATGTTATGTCCGACGATGCCCTGGGCCAGGGAAGCCATCAAGCCAGCCTGCGGTGCCGACAACTGCGGATCACCGAAGCCAATTCCTCCCCGATTGATGTTTCCCTGATGCAGAACCAGCAGCGGAAAATACAAGGCCAGGCTGGCCACCAGAATGCCCAGGAAATCGCCCAACTGCATCTTGGCCGGCGTGCCTCCTAAAATGTGCCCCACTTTCAAGTCCTGCAACATTTCACCCGCGACGGCGGACGACACGCAAACGACTGCCGCCACTCCCAGCACCGCCGCCACTCCGCTCATGCCCGAAACGCCGATGGCCACCATCAGCAGGGCCGCGATTATCAGCGTGCACAGGGTCAGTCCAGACACTGGATTATTGGAAGAGCCGATCATGCCCACCAGGTTCCCGGACACCGCCGCGAAGAAAAATCCAACCACGATCATCACCAACGCAGCCGTGACAGCCCCGCCGATCGTCCCCGAGAAGTGGTAATACAGAACGATCATGCAGACGAACGCAGCGCCCAGCCCGCCGAAGACAACCTTGCCGTTCAGGTCGCGCTCGGTGCGGTTGGTGGCCGCATGGACAGCAGCTGACTTTTTCAGGTCGGAAACCGCGCGTTTCATTCCAATCGCCAGGCTTCTACGCATGCGGAACAACGTCCACGCAGCGCCCACCATCATGCCGCCGACGGCGACAGGCCGGACGATGTTGTACCAGACCGCCCCCGCCAGGTTTCCTTCCGCACCGGGCGCCAGATTCGCCTGCAGCGTCGGGCCCAGGAAGTAGATGATCAGCGGAACCAACAATCCCCACGCCACCACCCCGCCGGCAAAATTGAGGGAGGCCAACCGCGGGCCGATGATGTATCCCACACCCAAGTACGCGGGGCTGATCGCCGGGGCCTGGAACGTGGTCACTCCACCTACGTTGAGGACGGGTGCGGCGGCCGTTCTTCCCAGCCGCAACGCGCTGCTGCCTATCTGCCCGATGTGAATTACGAATGCCTTGCTCGCGTTGAATAACTGAAATGCGCCCAGCAGGTAAATCAGTCCGCCCAGCCCCATGTTAGCGAACAGGAGCTTGGCTGCTCCCGCCCCTTGCTGTCCTGCCTTATGAATTTCCGACGCGGCCACCGACTCCGGGAAAGGAAGCTCCGGATCCTCGACCATCACGCGCCGCAGCAGGGTCACGAACAAAATGCCGAGCGACCCGCCGACCGCCATCAGTGCGACGGATTTCCAGTAAGCATCACGGAATCCAAACGAAGACCACGCCCCCGAAATCAGGAAGGCCGGAATCGTGAACACAGCTCCGGCCGCCACCGACTCGCCGATCGAACCAACCGTTCGAGCGATGTTCTCTTCCAGCAACGATCCCTTCATCAGCCGAAGCAGGGCCATGCCAATGACCGCCGCGGGGTAGGTGGCCGCGATGGTCATGCCCGCGCGGAGTCCGAGATAAGCATTGGCGGCGCCCAGGATCACGGTCATGACTAGCCCGATCAGCACCGCCCGGAAGGTGAACTCCTTCATTTCCATGTTTTCGGGCACGTAGGGGCGGTATTTCTTTTCAGGCGGTGCGGCAGTTTGAGTGCTCATGAGACCCTCGCAAGTAGTTCGTCCAGCTAGATATACCGGGATATTACCGCCGCGCACGTTAGCACGCGATGGCTGCTGATTACAAGTGCATGCGCATGGCGAGGCTGTGCGCCATGGGCATGAGCCCACCCCAGTCTTCGATCTTCTCGAGAACTTTTGGCAACAAAAGGGGTTAGAATTAACATCAGTAAGTGGAAGATCGGTTTTTTGTCCTTTGTGAGCCCTAGGGGAATGTACTGCCATGTGCGCGCTTTCCGGCTCCGGTTCATGGGCTCGTCTCTCCAAAGAGTTTCGCTGCCGACAATGTGGCAGTGATGCTGGCTATGAATCTCGTCCGCGCAATGCCCTGGAAAAATTCCTTCTTCCCGTCATTGGTCTGCGACCCGCCCGGTGCGGAGATTGTTACCGCAGGACATGGCGTCGGATATCGGTGAAATTGTTGCCACGGAAGGAACCTATGCATTTCGATGCTGAGGCGATGGTTGCCTCGGCCCGGGCGGCGGATAGCGGGGAAGCCGACAAAGAAACACTGTCCCACCCCAAAGACTGCAAGCGCATTGCGTGAGGCCATTGCGGACCGCTATACTTAGGGGGATTTCATCCGAGGCACGCACCGCTCCCGTCGCCCGGATGAGCAGGAGGTCGTCTTCAGCAGTAGCTGGGACCGAACTCGGGCTATGCAGGCCAAGACTGCTGCACCCCAAGGGCCTGTGGTTGTTTCGTGGGCGACGGAACTCGCCGATAGTCTGTTCGCCACGTTGTTTCCTGCCGATTGCCGCATCTGCGGCGAACCTTTGATCCGGATCTCGCGCCTTCCTGTTTGCGCAGCCTGCCTGGACTCTATCCACCCGATTGCGGGGGCCCGATGCTCGGTTTGTGGGGGACGCATCCTGACGGGATATGCCCTGCAGGAGCCTGGAGGAGAAGTCCTCTGCGGTGTTTGCCGCCGCCTGGAACCGCCCTTCGCCAAGGCCGCCGCTTACGGCAGCTACGAGGGCGGCCTGCGCGACCTGATCCACATGCTGAAGTATCAGGGGGTGCGTCCGGCTGCCAACGTCCTGGGCCGCATGCTGGCTGAGGCCATCGCAGACCTGGAAGCCGGCTGGGCGCCCGCACCCGTACTGGTGATTCCGGTGCCGCTAAGCTCTGCCAAGTTTCGCGCGCGCAGGTTCAACCAGGCGGAGTTGATCGCCCGGACCGCACTCAAGCTGATTGCATCGCGAGGCGGCTATGCGCTCGCAACTGGCGCCCTCGAACGCTCGCGCGACACGCAATCGCAGATCGGCCTGACTCCCCACCAGCGCCGCGCAAACATGCGGGGCGCGTTTCGGGTGCAGGATCGCGGCAAACTGTCAGGTCGCGAAGTTCTGCTGGTCGACGATGTGTTCACGACTGGCGCCACTGCTTCCGAATGCGCCCGGGTGTTGCGGCGCGCAGGTGCAGCTCGCGTTTGGGTGGCGACCGTCGCCCGCACCTTGAAGGCGGAAGTGCAGGCTATGCGCCTGGAACCCGAGGACGACAAGAATCTCAGCATGGCGGCTCACGGATAAGTTGGATCTATGGCGGGGAAGATCGACAACTCGATGCGCGGCATGATCGGCAGATCGGCGGCCGGAGTGATCGCGGTGGCGACCGGAACTTATGGCAACGCCCACGCGCTGCACGCGCCCGTGCTCGTGCTGAACGCATCCTACGAACCGATCAACGTGTGCGCTGCTCGCCGCGCGATCGTGCTGGTTTTGAAGGGCGTCGCCATGGCCGAGGAAGAGAATGGACACTTCCTGCATGCGGCGCGGGTTGCGATGCGTGTCCCGTCAGTGATCCGCCTGCTGGAATACCGCCGCATCCCGCACCAGACGCGGGCGCTCTCTCGAAAGAATATTCTGCTACGCGACCGCAATACCTGCCAATACTGCTCGCTTGCGCTGGCCTCCGGCGAACTCACGCTCGACCACGTGATTCCGCGCTCGCGCGGAGGCTCATCCACCTGGGAGAACCTGGTGGCCTGCTGCCATCCCTGCAACCGCCGGAAGGGCAACCAGACGCCCATCGAAGCCGGCATGAAACTCGCCCGCGAGCCCCGCGCCTTCACCCTCCACACCAGCCGCCACATCATGCGCTTGATGGGACGGTCGGACGATAAGTGGAGGAAGTATTTGTTTTATTGAGCGGCGAGCTACGGGCTTCGAGCCGCGAGCAACCAAAAGCTCTGGGAACACTAAACTACAGAGAAGATGCCCGCCCTTCAAACAGAGGTCAAAACACCACAGCTTGTTGCCAGATCTACCCGCCACCGAGTGCCGTTCTGCGAGCGCATGTCTTGGAATGCTCGAAGCTCATAGCTTGCGCCTCAGCTATTTCTGCGGCTGCTGTTGCTGCTTTCCCTCCGGCTCTTTCTTCTCGCCCGGCGGCAGTTCCTTCCCCTCGTAAGTGATTCTCGTCTTCGAGCCGAACTTCTTGTAGTTTTCGTATTTCACGATTTCGCGGATATGAATGTCACCCGTCATGAAATGCAGCGTATCGTCGGCCTTGGTGTAAGTGGGGAACCAGTACACCTTGTCGATCTGTTCGCGCCAGGTGGTGAATGTCGGGTAGAGATGTTCTTCTTTGTTCTTCTTTTTGCCTGCGTAGATCTGGGGAACCGTCTTTCCATTCGTCTTCACGATTTGGAAGTCGTGATCATCCACCCAGATGCGGCCCTGGAAGTATCGTTTCTTCCCGACGATCTGTTTAGGCGCGATGTCGAATACGTAGCAGTGCAGTTCGTCTTCCTGCTGCTGGCCAACATAGAGAATATCGTACTCCCCGACTTCATCGCTGGTGAGCACGAAGGGCAAACGGTTGCGAATGTCGTCGACGTCTCCGGAGTCCATCGAAAGCCCAGCCTGATCCAGACTGGACTGCGGCGCGAACACTACGTTTTCAAGCCGCTTCCCGCTGTTGTCGAAAAGCACATCGAATACTTCGTGGTACTGGCCCTTCACGGTGTCGCCGTCGAGCACCTGCACCTTCACATCCTGCCGGTAGGTGTACTGGTCGCGAGCTTCCTTGAACTCTTTTTCCTTCGCGGCGAAACGCTTGATGATTTCTTCCGGCGTAATGCCCTTGGGCTCGGACTTGTCGAGGGGGCCTTCATCCGCGGCGGCCCATGCCGTCAGCAGGACGAGGGAAAATGCGAGTGCGACCATTCGATGGAGGGAAGATTTCATAGGAATAGTGTAGAGGAAATGTCGTGGGAAAACGGGCGGAACTGCTGCCTTCCTACCCCCGGACCCTCTCCGCTCAGGGAGCCCGGAGGGTAAGGAAGACTGCAGTTTCTGCCTGTGTTCTTAGACGACAATTCGCGCTCAAGGGTTGCTGGTTAAAGCTCTCAACTCTCTCAGCCATCAGCTGTCAGCCTTAATTCCTGACCTGGGTGTGAGGGTACGGGCCTTTGAAACCTGTTGCATAGGAGACAAACCCGGCAAGTCGATGAGAAGATCTCAAACGCCGACTCATGGCCAGACCAAGGAGAACTGAAAGCTGAGAGCTGACAGCTGTTTCGCACATCACTGTCTCAAACGTCCCCGCTGTTCTACACTATTGCGTTTGTCCGCGGAGGATCGAATGCGCCGTGTTCTCATCCTGCTCTTTACAGTCTTTTACGTAGTTCCCTCCTTCTCTCAAGCCAAACACCCGTTCAATTTTGAAGACATGATGTCGCTGAAGCGCGTCGCCGAGCCGGTGCCTTCACCCGACGGCAAGTGGGTGCTCTTCAGCGCCGTCGATGTCGATCTCGCCTCCAACAAGAAAACGCCGCACATCTGGATCGTACCCTTGAATGGTGTAGGGACGGGCGCCTCGCTCGTCCAAGCCGAGCAAAGCTCGGCAGGCTCTGCGTCGGCGTCGGCGGAGCGCGTTCTGATCGCCGGTCAGGATGGCGACCGTCCGCGCTGGGCTCCCGACGGCAAACGCTTCGCGTTCATTTCGACAAAAGAGGGCGGATCGCAAGTGTGGATCGCAGACTTCGACAGCGCGGCAGGCACTGTGACCGGCGTGAACAAGCTGACCGCCATCGCCACCGAAGCCAGCGGCGAACTCTGGTCGCCTGACGGGAAAAACATTCTTTTTACATCTGACGTCTATCCCGAATGCGACGGCGCACCCGCCGACGAGCAGGCCTGCAACGCAAAAAAACTTGAAGAGCACGAGAAGTCGAAGGTCAAAGCACTGATCTTTGACCGCCTCCTGTATCGCCACTGGAACGCCTACAAAGAAGGCAAGCGCAGCCACATATTCGTGGCTCCCGTCAACGGTTGCGTAGGGACAGCCGCCTCGGCTGTCCAGCGAGGCAAAGCCGAGCAGTCGTCATCGAATGCCGCGGACAAAACTAATCGAGCTCCGCTCGACCGGACAGCCGAGGGCGGCTGTCCCTACGCGAGCCCGCGCGACCTCACTCCCGGTGATTACGACGCGCCTGTGTTCTCCCTGGGCGGCCAGGACAACTACGCCTTCTCACCCGATGGGCAGGAAGTCTGTTACACCTCGAACCACGACAAGGTGGAAGCGACTTCGACGAACAACGATTTGTGGATCGTGCCGGTGACGGGCGGAGCGGCGAAGAACATCACTGCAGATAATCCCGCGAGCGACTCGACACCGCTGTATTCGCCGGACGGCAAGTACATCGCTTACCGCGCGCAGCAACGTCCGGGATATGAGAGCGATCGATTTCGGCTGATGCTGTATGACAGAAAGACGGGGAAGAAAACCAATTTGACGGAGAACTTTGACCGTTGGGTCGGGACATTCGGCTGGGCAGCGGGACATGACATTGCTTTCAGTGCGGAAGATGAGGGGAAGTCTCCGATTTACTTCATTTATCCAGAAATGTGTCTTGTGGGGTGCCATCCCATCAAGCTTGTCGACGGATTCAACGACGACATCTCTGCGATTGAGATCTCAGCTCAGACTCCGAAGGGAACTGACTATCGGGAGCCTATTCTTCTTTTCACCCGAATGTCTCTGGAAGCTCCGACAGAGATTTTCGTCTCCGAACCGGGGAACTGTGTAATTGGTCTTGAAAAGACAAGAGCGATCTTGCTAGGAGAGTCGAAAGAACCACTGCCACCATGCGCAACGTCCAAAGCCCGGCAACTCACCCACGTCAACGACTCGGTCCTCTCCCAAGTCTCCATGTCCAACCTCGAATCCTACTGGTTCGAAGGCGCCAAGGGCGACAAAGTCGAAGGCTTCCTCGTCAAGCCTCCCATCTTCGACCCCAACAAGAAATACCCCGTGAAGTTCCTCATCCACGGCGGCCCGCAGGGCGCCTGGGGAGACGACTGGTCCTACCGCTGGAATCCGGAACTGTTCGCCGCCAGCGGGTACGTGGTCATCATGATCAACTTCCACGGCTCGACTGGCTACGGGCAGAAGTTCATCGACGCGATCAACGGCGACTGGGGCGGCGCGCCGTTCGAGGACCTAATGAAAGGCCTCGACTACGCAGAAAAGACTTATCCCTTCATCGACAAAGACCGCGAGTGCGCCATGGGCGCGAGCTACGGCGGATACGCGACCAACTGGATTCTCGGGCACACCACGCGCTTCAAGTGCATTGTGACGCACGATGGCATGTTCAACTCAACGTCGGCTTGGGGCACCACTGAGGAACTCTGGTTCAACGAGTGGGAGTTCAAAGGCACGCCCTACACGAACCGCGCCATGTACGACAAGTGGTCGCCTCACATGTACGCCACGAATTTCAAAACGCCGACGCTGGTCGTCCATGGCCAACTCGACTACCGACTGGACGTCAGCGAAGGCTTTCAACTGTTCACCACGCTGCAGCGCCAGAACATCCCATCGAAGATGCTTTACTTCCCCGACGAAGGCCACTGGGTGCTGAAGCCGCAAAATTCGCAGCTCTGGTACAAGACGGTGAACGATTGGGTGGATCAGTGGACGAAGAAGTAGGGGCGGTGTAGCGAGACTTCGCCATCGAGTGACAGCAAGAATCTGTCAGTGGAACGGCGGGCGTCCCCGCCCGCTGGCACGCCGCGACGCGCTATGACCCGAGCCGTCCCAGGAGAACAAAGCTCCCGTCACAGATAGCTCAGCCAGCCCCAGTCCCGATGACTGCTCCGGAATTCCATGAACCACAAGCAAGGCCGATAAAGAATCGCCACCGCTAAAATCCACATGGCGTAGATGAACGGCAGCCCATGCCCATATCCAACCGGCCGCTGCGCGAACTCCCCGATGACCGTTTCATGCCAGACCGGCTGATGGAATGCGAGTGACGCCACCCTTGCCATAATGTTCAGCAGATAGATGTGCAGCACGTAATAGAACAACGGGACGCGCCCATAAATGAGCAGAATGCGGCTCAGCCCACGCACCGCTTTTGCCCCATCCAGCAACCCGAGCAAAATAAGCGCCGGTCCAAGCGTGATCAGCAGGTAGTCGAGCGAAGGCGGATACTTGAGCACGTTGAAGAATGACATCACGGTTCCCGCCAGCGTGGGCTGCACACTCCATGGTCCAGATGAATGCGCGTACCGCAACGGCAGTCCAGCGATCCCATTTCCATAAAGATTGAGTCCGCGCAACACGAAGAACAGAGCCGTCGCGGTGATCCCGAGCGTCAGAATGCATTTGCGCCGATCCTGCCGCAGCAGCACGGTTCCGAAAGCGAATCCCACGGCCATGACCCCGACCCATGGAATCAGGACATACCGCACAGGGAACATAAAATGATCGGTGACATTGATCCGTCCGGGCGAATGCAGCAAGATCCATACCCAGTAGAACTTTCCGAACGAAGCGGGATTGATGCGATCCAGCAGATTGTGTGTGGCGATCATGCCCAATCCCAGCCCGGCGATCCAGCGCACCGGAAGCCACACGATTAGCGCCATGGCCACCATGCTCCAACCCAGAATCCAGATCACTCCCCCATGCGCCCAGGGGACGAAGCCCCACGCGAAGTCGACGATCGTGAACTCGAGCAACACCAGCCATAAACCCCGCGTAACGAAGAACCGCGAGAGTTGTGGGAGTGTCTTTCCGCGGCGAGTCGAGAGGTATGCCCCGGTTCCCCCCAGGAAAGCAAATACGGGCGCGCAGTAGTGCGTGATAAAGCGGGTAAAGAACAGCGCCGCGGACGCCTGCGCCACGTCCTCCGGCGCGAACCGCTGGTAGGACATGAAGTCGCGCGTGTGATCGAGCGCCATGAGAATCATGACGATTCCCCGCAACACATCCACCGACACCAGGCGCGAAGCCTGCGCGGGAATGAAGGAGGTTTTGGCGCTGACCTTGGCAATCGCTGGTGAGCTGGCCGCCGTTACCATGGCTCACCGCACGGAGCGGAGATCAATTTCGCGTGCATCCCTTTATCGTAGCGGCGGAAAAAATCGCGCAGGTCTTCAAGATGTCAAGAAATTGCAATTTAACTTCCGACAAGTGCTACAAGAACCAGCCACAGATCGTTGTTCGTCGATGCGGCTTCGAACCTTGTCGAGATTCAAGGCATAGCAGACTTCCTGCCCGTCGGGAGAGAGCGCGTAGTTGTCCTGTCCGCCAAGCGAGAATGGCGCGTCGAAGTCGCCGGGGGTGGGTCCAGGGCTGCGCCCACGTAGGGACAGCCGCCCTCGGCTGTCCGATCGAGCGGAGCTCGATTATTCTTGTCTCCGGCATTGGACGTGGGCTGCCCGGCTTTGCGGGCTCGGACAGCCGAGGCGGCTGTCCCTCCACAACCGTCGACGGATATTACAAAGATATGGCTGCGCTTGCCTTCTTCGTATGCATTCCTGGATGCCGCTGGCCTGATTCTTCGATAAAGTAATGGCCGATGAAAGCTCCCACTGCCGTTGTGCTGTGCCTGCTTTTTGCATCCACCATCGGGCAGGCGTCTGACCAGTTCGACATCAAAACCGCGCAGCGTTTCGCCAGCCTGGCCCTGGCCTGTGTTCACAAGGAGTATCCCAACAAGCTCAGCCATTCGTTGACCAGCGATGCCGATGTCGCACCTCCCCGGAAGCTGACGCCCGCCTTCTACGGTTGCTACGACTGGCATTCCTCCGTGCATGGCCACTGGCTGCTGGCACGGTTGGCGCGCACCTTCCCTGACGCTGATTTTGCGCAGCCGGCACGCGACGCGCTGCGTCAGAGCCTGACCAGGGAAAATATCGCGAGGGAAGCGGCCTACCTGAGAGCCGAAGGCCGCGCCAGCTTCGAACGTCCCTACGGGCTGGCCTGGCTGCTGCAACTCGGTGCGGAGCTGAAAGAGTGGAAAGATCCGCAAGCGCAAGAAATGGCAGCCAATCTTCAACCGCTCGAAGAAGCTGCCCTGGAACATCTCAATGCGTGGCTGCCAAAACTCGCCAACCCGGTGCGCATTGGGGAACACGATCAGACCGCATTCGCTATGGGCCTCATGCTTGACTATGCCCGTGCGACCGGCGATCCAAAATTCGCCACCCTTGTCGAATCCAAGGCTCGGCAGTTCTTTCTCACCGACAAGAACTGCCCGCTGAACTATGAGCCTTCTGGAGAAGACTTCCTCTCACCCTGCCTGGGCGAAGCCGACCTGATGCGGCGGGTGCTGCCGACCCACGATTTCGCAGTGTGGCTCAAGGCTTTCCTTCCCCAAATCTCCACCGCCTCAAGCAAGCCATGGCTGCAGCCCGTAGTCTCGCCCGACCCAAGTGATCCGAAACTCGCTCACCTGGATGGACTCAATCTCAGTCGTGCCTGGATGCTGGAAGGAATTGCAGCGGGACTTGCGAAGGGTGACCCGAGATTGCCGGCTATCAAGTCCGCGGCCGACGCCCATCGACGCGCCGGTTTGGCAGCCGTTACCGGCGAACACTATGAAGGCGGTCACTGGCTGGGAAGTTTCGCGGTCTACCTGGTTACGCGGCGCGGAATCGCAGGCAAGGCCGGGCACTAACGCTGATCCGATCGATACACCCGGCGCGCGTGCTCCTTGCCGGCTTCCGAGGTCTCAGGATCCGCGTCATCTATGTAGCGCAAGGATTCAAGCGTCGTCCGGCGGGCCATCCCTGTGCTCGCTCCGGTCGCGGGTGATAGAAGCGGCAGCACCGACAATTCATATTGCAGTGGAGTTGCCGTCCCTGCGCTCGCCATGACCTCGATTTGCAGAGGACGCGCCAGACCCCCCACCGACGGCGAGAGCGTGGCGAGGCCATTCGCGTCGGTCGTTGGCGTCGTCTCCGCGGACCCCAGGAGAACCTTCATGGGATGGTGCGCACTGCCATTATCGCCATCGGTATCGACCGGCATTGGGGCATCTGGCAAAAACATCATGCTCTGGAACGTCACGCGCGCGCCCATCACCGGATTCGGAGGCGTCGCGGAATTTGTGACCCGCACCCAGATCGGCTGAAATGTATCCCCGACTCGGACTGTCTGCAAGCCGCCCCAGACTGGTTGCAGCTTGAGCGCCGACGACGCCACTTGCACGACATAAAACGTCTGGCACGGATTGTTTCCCGGCGCGAGGCAGACAGTGCCCTGCACGTCCGCGGTGAGGTTCGAAACATGCACGCTCGAGCGGGCATAGCCTTCTCCATCGGTCGTGGAGTTGACCGGGGTCACCGTTCCGGATCCGATGCCCACCTGCCAATTCAGCGTTTGCCCGCTGAGCGGGAGGCCATTCGCCAGCAAGCGCGCGCTGAGAGGAACGTCCACCGTCGCTCCCTGAACGACCCAGACCTTCGGTGAGACCAGCGCCAGATCCTTCGCGGATGCCGTACCGCTTACCGAGGCCTGTACCAGTTTTGGCGGGGTATAAGAGGCGGGAGCCAGCGTCGCTGAAATATTCGCCGTCCCGATCGCACCCACCGTGACGCGCGTTTCGACCTGCCCGCTTTCGTCCGTAAAGGCGTAGCAGGCGGAGGCGCCGCTGCATGCGGAAAGTGTGGCCGCATTGTTGGCGGTCCACTGAATCGTGGCGCCGCTCACAGGCGTGATTCCGTCGGCGGATGTGACGAGCACCCGAATCGGGGTTGCCGCGGTCATGCCGACCGGGGTGGGCGAATTCCCACCTTGCGCGAGCTTCAGCACATCATTCGGTCCCGCACCCAGTGTCAGCGCGCCGGTTAAGGTTGTGGAATTTCCGGTGGCAGGATCGGTGATCGCGATGTTCTGCACACCGTCGGGCAGCGCCGGCGCGATTGCCAGCATGCGGTTCACTGAAACGGCCAGCGGCGTAACCGCAGCGTTGCCGACCATGAGCGTCATCCCTGCTTGAAACCCCATTCCCTCGATTTCAAATGGAGTATTGCCGCGCACACTGATCCTGGCCGGCGTCACCGAGTCGCCGTAAATCACGCGTGCGCGATAGCGAAAGTCCGGTCGGCCATCCCCGCGAAGATCTGCGATCCCCACCCGAAATTGTGTGCCGGTCAGCAACTGCGCATTCAATTGTGTCACGCCAGGGGCGGCCGAGTTGAAGGGTGACGATGTGTATGCCCCCGGGACTGTTCCCTCGGGTGCCGTCAGCGACCACATGCCAATCACGGGTTGCGCCTTCTGAAGGGTGGGCTGGTTATTGTCATCAAGGGCCGTGACTTCTACGATCAGGGTGCGGTTTGATTGCCCGTTCACTATGAAATAGTCGGCATCACCGTAGCCGGTCAGGGCTCCAATCCAACTGCCGGTCTTGGGCAGAGCGCGCGGAGAAGCGAAGGTTTCGTTTTCTCCGCTTTCCGGGGTCTCGACCGCGCTCCCGGTCATCAATATGTCGTGTTGAATGTCGGTGCCGGGCTCAATGGTGATGATGATGGACTGCATCGAACCCGAGGGTTGTACCGTCGTAGGAGCGTATGGACCGACGCGCCACGATACGGACGGATCGAGCGGCTCCACCGAAAGTTGGTACTGCGCGCTGTCGCCGCCGGGAATCTCCAGGCCCGCGAGATCGAAGAAGCCTTCCAGCGCGGGGTCGTTCGATCCAAACTTGTTATACGGCTGTTCCAGCGCGTCGTTGAACCCGGTGATCGCATTCCCAGCATTGCCCGAAAAAAGGTAGCCCGACACGGAAGCTGCTGCGTAACGTCCCGATGGCTGGTGTGTGCCGGGGTCCACCCAGCGCGCGACCACGTTGACGCCTTGCATGGGCTGCGTCCGGTTTCCGCTGGCATCCGTGAAATAAACCGACCCGCGGATGCGGCCAGTGCTTTCTGCGAATACCTGTTTGCCCGGGCACGCGGGGAGATTGTCATCAGTGACGGGATAGAGCCGCGCCAGGGCCGCGCGATCATCCATCTTGGGTTGATCCGCAAGCGGATAGCATCGCGAAATCGGCACGCAACTCGGCAGGTCCTGCGCGTGCATGACGGGTAATCCGGCGAGATCGTCGGCCGTCGGCTGCGGCGTGCCCGTAATTGCGTTAACGTTCAGCTGCGACCAGCCCAAGCCGAAGATCTGGCCCAGCACGCGGACCAGTCGATATTTAAGGTCGGGCAGACTGCTTGACGTCGTTGCGCACTTGCCATCGAGGATGACGAGTGCGTGGGCGAAGTGGCCGTCTGTAGTGAACGCATCAATTCCGCCAAACGTGGCGTTCGTAAAACAATCCGTGCTGGCGCCTGTTCCGATCAACGCGTCGGTAACCGTCCCATCCGCGTCGTAGACGATCGCGACGGGCTTGTTGGTTGCGCTCGGCTGGATGTCGATCGGCATGCTGATGGTGCGGTCGGCATTGAAAAGGACATTCGCGCCGCTGACGTCTTCGGCGAGTTGGCCGCCGCGAGCCGCCGAGACCGCGGCCGTCGAAACACTCGTCCAGCGCGAGAAGGCATCCGCCACAAAGGCGTCGGCATCCCTACCCGCCAGAAGCGGGCTGAGATTTCCGAGATCGGTGTAGTAAGTGATCGCGCCGTTCGCCCAGGTGACCGGCGTTCCCGCCAGGCCGTTGTCGAAGTAACTCACGCCGGCGATGTACTGCGGCCCGCCCGCGCGCGCAATTTCCACCAGCGCAATCAGAAAGAGCAGAATCGCCCCTGCGATATATGCCACCAGTCGCCAGGGGCGCCGTCGGCTTTGTGGGGGACGTTCAGTCCTCAGCTTCGCGCAGGCGGACGGCGGCTTCATCGCCTGCTCCATCGGGCGGACGTGGAAGTGAATCATGCGCTTCATGGGCTCATTCCTCTCGCATGCGGCGGACCATCCGCGTGAACTCCCGCAGAGGAACGGGCCGGTTGAGGTCGAGGTAAATGGGCTTCGGCGACACGCGAATCGCCTGCTGTTGTCCCGGACTGAGAACGATGCGCCCGTCGCGATCTACGGCGAATTCTCCCGAGCGCCCGCCGACTGGGCTGGTGAGTCCAAGTGTGCTCGGCGCATACAGGAACAGCATCAACCGCTGGCCAACGCGATAGCGTGCGCCTGGCGTCCACAAACCCGCCCACTCCCGGAAAGAAAGCGTTTCTCCACTCCGCGCTCCCCGCACCGCTTGCTCCACCCGGATCGTGATCTGAACGCTCGCCACTTGATCCGACGAAGGCGCGCGTACCGGTTCGATCTGGAGTACGGTTCCCGCGAAAATCATTCCGGCTCGACGTGTAATCTCGTTGAGGTCGGGAGGCAGGGCTCGCAACGGAACCGTCGTGCGCACTTGAGCGTCCACCCTGAAGATGGACGTCAAGAAGAGAAGAATGAGCAGACACCGGAGGAAGGTCGAATGCATATGCACCTGCCTGGATTCGTGATCTGCTCAGAAGGGAAACGGGAAGACCGGGAAATGAAATCCTACGCGGGCGGTGTGCTGGCGACGGTGCCGATGGTCACAAACCTGAGTGATAACGGAGCCGTCCGAATCGGGTTATCTCTTGGGAAAAATAGTCGATTCCGGCCCCAGCCGAGAACTTGGAATTCTTGTCGGCAACTATCGGGTTGCTTTTGAAACATGCCCCTCCGCCGACAAGTGCGCGCCTGTCAGCAAGAGCAATCCGGACAGGAATGCCCAGAACATCAGCGTCACCGAAAGAGAGAAGGGCCCGTATACTTCGGCAAAATTCAGCCAGGGTAGCGCCAGGATGTAGGCATACTTGAGAGCCTCAAACAGCAAGCCCATGATGACAGCCGTCGGCAGCACCGCCCGCACCGGTACTTTGCCGTTCGGCAGCGCCCAATAGACCAGGAAGAAGATCGCGATGCTGGCTCCGATCGCAAACACCTTCATCACCAGAAAACCCACCACGCGCACAAACATGGTCCCATGGCCGTGCAACAGGAATCCCATCAGGGCTACATTGCCTGCTGACATGCCAATGGAAATCATCGCCAGCACACCGCACCAGAACGCCAGCCCTAACGAGATCAACTGATTTCCCAGGTACGAACGGTTTTCCGTAAATCCCCAAATTCGGTTCAGGGCGACTTCCAGGGGCAGGAAAATCCCACTCGAAGTGACCAGCAATATCCCCAGCGATGCGATCTGTACCGGGTGCCGCGCGCTCGCCATCGCATTCAAGTTCCGTATGACGAAATCCTGCCCGGCCGGAATGTAGTCGCGCAGCAGCTGCAGGACTACTTCGTACATCCCGGGCGAGTGGAATCCGCGCCGGATAAGGGTCATCAGCAGCACAACAAAGGGGAAGAAGGACAAAATTGCGTTCGCCGCCACCGAAAATGCAAAAGTGTGCACCTCGGTTCGCATCAAGTAGCGGATGGTGGAAATCACCAGGCTGGACGTGGATGCTTCCCGGGACCGAACCCGCAAGGCTTCAGCAGGCGTGGCGACCGTGGTTGTCGTGGGGCTGGACACCGATACGCCCTAATCCTATCAAAGGCGATGTTTTACGCGTGGTTTCCAAAGGACAAGGCCTTGCTCTTGACCGAAGGTCATGTCAACTACCACCCTTAGGGGATGCAAGCTCCTGACTACAAGAGAGTTGCTTGAATTTCTTTCCTTGCCAATATCCGGCGACCTGAATATTATCTTGGCGCACTGCCGGAACTTCGGCAGGCATACCAGTTCAAATTGGGTTGACGTTTCTGTGTTAGGCGGTCGAAATTCACGCCGGCGATGGTGGGCTCTAGAGCTTGAGGGCGCAGTTTCACTGCGATCTCGTACTCGGGAGCTCTTTCTCGTTTGGTGAAGATTTCTAGCGTCGGCGGTAACGCGACCTTGTCTCTCCGATTCTTTGAGGGGGGGCCATCGGAAATTCCCGACGGCTTCAGACGGGGGATCGGTGAGATGAATTCTTCGCGATCAGGCGAAAGGAGTTTCTCTGTGAGAGAGAAGGGAACTGTAAAGTGGTTTAACGGAGCAAAGGGATATGGATTTATCCAGCGCTCCACTGGCGAGGACGTGTTTGTCCATTTCTCCGCCATTCAAGAGAACGGATATCGCACGCTCAATGAAGGTGAAACCGTAGAGTTCGATTTGCTCAAGGGCCCCAAGGGCTTTCAAGCGGCGAACGTTACTCGTCTTTAATCCGCTCCTGCAAGCCTCCCCCAATCCTCCTGGCTTCCCCCAGGAGGGTTTTTGTTTTGGGGAAAGCTTCAAGGTTTCCGGGTTCAGGTTTCGAGTTTCAAGGTGGTAACGTTTCAAGGTTTCAAGACGGTACGGAGAGGCAGACCGAGAGACTCTGAAACCTTGAAACCTTGAACTACTGCACTTCCAGCGAAATAATATCTCCATCCGCTGCGCCGCCCGCGCGGTAGTTCACCGCGACTTTCCGGTTGCGCCAATCGCACGAGAACTGATCTTCCCCGATCAAGAGCAGAGACTTATAGTCGCTCGTGCGCAGCCTCATCGATCTTGCGCCCGTATTCACCGTCAAAGTCGCCACCGGAGCCTTCGAGCAATCCACGCTGGTCAGGATCCCTTTACGGAACTCGGTTGGCCGCTTATCGGGAACCGTAGGGTCGGGGGCCTGTGCGCGCTTTTGCGCCTCCTGCTCCAGTTCGTCGAAAGGCGAGGCTTGCGCCGTACGTTTGGGCGCGCTGGGAGAAATTCCATATTTCCGGAGCGTCGGCAACTCATCCAACTGATGCTTGGCGGCCATCGCGATCTGCGGATTGTTGCTCGACTTCAGCCCTTCAAAAATTTCCTGCGCCGCACTCCATTTCTTGCCGGCCTCCTGGACCTGTCCGAGGTTCAAGACGTACTGCTCGTTCCGCGGGCTGAGTGCGATCGCTTGCTTCATCGATTCCAGGGCCGACGCCGCTCCTCCGCCTTCAATGCGTGCCATAGCCAACATGTTGAAGGCTTCTGCAAAGTCCGGGTACCAGTCGATCGCGACCTTCAGATCGATCATCATGTTAGCCAGGCCCCCAATCTCTTCATGGTTGGTTTGGGCGGTCCGGTACTTGAGCAGAGCCAGGTAATAGCGATTCCAAACGTCGTGCGGATCGAGGGCCGCGGCATTGCCCAGTTCTTCGGCGGCCTGCGAAAATTCTTTTTTGTCGAGATGCGCCCAGGCCAGCGCGCGATGCGCGACCTCGTTGTCGATCAGCGCGCCGTTCTTGTCGGTCAACTTCAGGATGCGATCGATCTCGCGTAATCCCTGCTCGCGTCGCTCTGGAATTCGCACCATCACCTCGGCCAGTTGCGCATCCGCGTCGGCTTCCGACACCGGCTTGACGTTAATGGCAATGTCGTCCGGCCCTAAAGGCGCTGGAACACGATACAGGCCGGGCGCGCTCGGGGTTGCTCCGGGCTGGCGTGTGGCATCCTGATTCTCAATCAGCTGCGTGAGCGAGTGGAAATAGTCCTTCACCGCCCTGTCGAACTGCGCCGCGGACATCCCGTAAGCCTGCTGGATGGCTTCCTCGACCGGTACGTGCTGCAGTTTTACCAGGCCAAAGTAGGCGCCCGTCTCGCTCATCTTGTCTTTGTTCAGGAGGTAGTGCATCGTCATCCACGACTGCGCATAAAATAGCGTGCGATGCGTGCCTTCCTGGTACTTCGAGGTATCGTGCTTCATCGCGAACAGGTCAGGTATCGACAGCCATACCCAGCTGCTCAACAATTCGGTCAAAGACTTCGGGGGATTTCGGGCCTCCGTCTGGTTGCCCAGCAGGTCTTCGGTATAGGCGGATGCCAGTTCCGGATCGCTTCCCATCTCGACCTGCTTGTTGTCGAGCCGGATCGACGAGAAATACTCCGCGAAGCCCTCGTCAAACCATCCCTGGGTTGGCGGATAGTTGTAATTCAGCATCAGGTGCGCGAAGTCGTGCGCGACCGCCCGCCACGGTTCTTCCTCGGACATGTTCAGCACGATGAACTGATGGTCCTCGGCGGGAAGAAAAAATCCCGGCACGCTGAGGGGCTGGCCATTATGCAGGGGCGCCATCTGGAAGAAGCGCTTGTCATCCTTGAGTGCATAGATGGTCAGTGGCACCGGCATCACGACCTTCTTGCGGGCGAGCAGCTCGGCAAACACCGCGCGCATCTGCTCGAATCGCAGAACCAACTCGCGGCCTTTCTTGTCACCGGCGTCGGTTACGACTGTGAAGTGTGCCGAACGATACTCTTGCCATTGCGGCTCGGCGGCACGGGCAATCGACGGTCGCAGCCCGATCGTTGCAAGGAGAAGCAGGAAGGGAACAAGAAATCGGCAATACGGGAAGCGTGTCACGGTTCGCCGGAAACGCATGAGGATAAAAAGATGCTACCACGCCTGCAAGCCCGAGGCGCGGGACCGCAGGGCCTGAAAGGGCGGGGATTTCCAGGGATGGTGCCCCAGGGATGGAGCCCCAGGTTCGCGCCCGCTCTTTGGGCGCTAACCTGGGTTTTACCACTGGCGCGTGCGACATGCCGCTTCGAGACCTGCGGGAAGGCCCACGTTAGCGCACAGAACGCGCGAACGTGGGGCACTGCCAGGTAACCAAAGTCCAGTTCCGCCGGACTAGCCCTTCGGCCACTGTGCTCCCGAGCCCATCCTCGTTAAACTCCTTAAATCCCCTCAATCACGGCGCAGCAGGAGGACCGGTCGCGCATGAATCTGGTGCAATGGTTCAATCAGCACAGCATCTTGACGCTGCTGATTGCGTACATCCCGCTGATCGCCACCGTCGTGACAACGCTGCTAAGCCTGGTCTTGGCGCGTGCGACGCTGCGCTATGCGGCGGCTAGCGACAAAAGTCTCGCCCTCGCCCGCGAAGAGTTCGAGCGCGAGTGGTCGCCGGAACTGCACATTAAGCTCGAACGAGAGTCGCCGCACGATGCCAAACTCGTAGTTACCAATCTCGCCAAGATTTCCGTGCTGCTGCAGATGGTGCAACTGCGCAAGCTCTCCATGGGCGTGCCCTCGTCACGATATTTTCTCAATGAACCGCTGGTGGGCGGGACGACCTGGGTGGACGAACTGGGCAAGCGCTTCTTTGATTGTACGGGCGAGGACTACGCAGGCGTAGTGGCAGTGTCGATCACGTTCTATGTGGGGGGCCGGCTATTCCGCACCGATTGGTTTCGTTTCCGCGCCGAAGTCAGCGACGGCCGTATTGGAAAGATTCACCCCGTCAGCATCGCAGCCCGCCGCGTGCGCGTGCTGGAGACCCGCAATCCCAACGGCAAACGGCGTCGGGAACTGGTCATGGACGTGGTGGGGGGAACAGGGAACGGGGAAGCCGAGAAATAGATCCCCGGCGCATCTTAGGTTCACTCATCGGTGCTGCGCTCGACTCGTTGCCGCTAACGTCGCCAAGCCCTGTCATTGACGATCAAGCGTTGATCCAAGCGATTCCGCTTGACCGACAACTGACTCACAGCGCGAAGCCTTTGCTCGTGGTCATCATTAATCTTAAGGAATCGAAAAGGCTGCAGAGTATCAGAAACGGACGACAACAGTTCTGTTGTGCCCAGCACGGCCCCGGCGTCGGTCAGAAAAATAAGTTGGGCGCGAGAACCTTGGTTCAGGGATTCGACAGGCACAGCCAAACACCCGTTGACGAAAATGACCTGTACCCGATACCGCTCCCTATGCTTTCGAGCGAACTGCCGACGGTCCGCCCTGAGAAAACGACTTTGGCGCCGCTTGCAGCAGATTTGAGAGGGTGGAGACGACCAGACTGGCCAAACGATGCGCGCCGCCCTCGGAGAGATGAAGACCGTCCAGCGTGGCGATTCCTCCGCTAATGACCGCAGCAAACTCTCGCTTTGGAATCAGGAACACGCCATACCTCTCCGCCAAAAGCCGCTGCGCCCGGCCATGCCCAACCCAGGATGGCAAGAGAGGTAGTTCGAACATCACCACGATCCGACCGGGCGACGTAACGCTTCTGAGTAGCACATCCAGTCGATGCGCAAATTCTTCAGACGACACTCCCGATAACAAATCATTTCCGCCGATTTCAACCAAGACCAGGTGATCCTCGGGAGTGAGTTTCGCAGCCATCGTCAACGCTTGAGCCGTATCCGCTCCAGGCAGGGCGAGATTCTTCACCGGCAGCCCCGTCATCTGCTGCATCACGGTGGGCCAAGATGGAACCTGCGGATTGATGCCGGAAGAAATGGAATCCCCGATCACCACCAGATGGTTGCTCAATCCGCCCGAGATGACAGGTCGACGGCGATGGCGAAGTTCCAGGGCGCAAAGAAGCAGCAACAACCCCACAAGGATCGCTGCTGATATACCTTGCAGCTCTGCACGATTCGTCATGATGATCCAGAAAAGGAACACAGCCAGGAAAACGCCGTCGACCGCCCACGGGAACGGTGGACTTGCCATAACGATCATCACGAGTCCCAACCACGCGGTGACATTTCGCGCGATGCGCTGCCGGCTACTGGTGACCCAGGGAGACAAAGAAACGGCGAGCAACACCAAAGCGGCGCCCGCATACAGCGACTCCCCGGAGGCAAAGTCCAGGACAACCGGATTCATTGCACGGGATCGTATCAGTAGGCCGCGGCTGGCGGTACTTGGTAATCTATCCCGGCCATGAAAAGCTTCGAAGCCCTTTCCGAAAAAGAAGTTCTTGCCCTCGCCATCTCGCTGGAAGAAGAAGACGAACGCGTGTACGCCGATTTTGCGGAAGGTCTGCGCGAGACGTTTCCTGCATCCGCCGCGGTTTGTGACGGCATGCGGCAAGAGGAGTCGGGCCACCGGCGACGGCTTATCGAGTTGTACAAGCAGAAATTCGGAGAACATATTCCGCTGATTCGCCGCCAGGACGTGCGCGGCTTCGTGCAGCGCAAGCCGGTGTGGCTGGTGCGGCCGCTGGGGCTGGAGACGGTGCGCCGCCAGGCCAGCGCCATCGAACTGGAGACACGCGGCTTCTACGAGAAAGCCGCGAGGCGTTCGCATGATGCCAGCGTCCGTCAACTGCTCGACGATCTGGCCAATGAGGAACGCCACCATGAAGAACGCGCCGACGCCCTCGAAAAAGAAAAGCTGACCGCCGGCGTGAAAGCCGAAGAAGATGAAGCCAACCGCCGCCTGTTCGTGCTGCAGATCGTACAGCCCGGCTTGGCCGGCCTGATGGATGGTTCGGTCTCCACACTCGCTCCAGTGTTTGCGGCTGCGCTGGCCACGCGCAATAGCTGGGACGCCTTCGTAGTCGGCCTGGCCGCGTCGATCGGCGCGGGCATCAGCATGGGCTTCGCCGAGGCTTTGTCAGACGACGGCAGCCTCACCGGCCGCGGGCATCCCTGGATTCGCGGGCTGGTCTGCGGCGCGATGACAGCCCTCGGCGGAGTCGGCCACACGCTTCCATTTCTGATTAAGGATTTCCGCTACGCCATGGCGCTGGCGATCGCGGTGGTGCTGGTCGAGTTGGGGGCGATTACCTGGATCCGCCATCGTTACATGGACACGCCCATTCCCTCAGCCGCGCTGCAGGTGGGACTGGGCGGGGCGCTGGTGTTCGTGACCGGGATACTGATAGGTAGCAGCTAGTCGTCAGTTGCTAAGCCGGGCGGAGTCGTTGCTGGTCGTTTGGTAGTCGGCCAAATGGCTGGTCATCATGATGTCTGGAGGTTGACATCATGATGTCTTTATGCTAGCATCATGATGTGCGAACCACCCTTACCCTCGATGAGGATGTTGCCCGGCTGCTGCGCCAGGAGACCCGGCGCTCCGGAAAGTCCCTCAAGGACGCTGTGAACCAGTTCCTGCGTCTGGGCATGGCTGCTGCGCGCCAGCGGCCGCGGAAGCCTTTTGTGGTTACCCCTCGCAATCTCGGGCTGCCGCCGGGTTTCGACTACGACAAGGTGGAGCAGGTGATTGAGTTTCTGGAAGGGCCCTTCCACCGGTGATCCTGGTCGACGCTAACCTTCTGCTTTATGCCTACGACAGCGCATTCCCCCGGCATGCGGAAGCTCGCGCCTGGGTTGAGAAGGTGTTTTCCGGATCGGAACCCGTTCTCCTGCCGTGGCAAAGCATCAGCGCGTTCGCTCGCATTATGACGAATCGGCGCCTCCCAGGAGACCGGTTCACGATCCAGGAGGTGGTCGGCTTGGTCGACCGCTGGCTGCTGCAGCCGAACGTGCACACGCTCGGGCCGGGAGACGAACACTGGCCGCTTTTTCGTCAGATGCTCGTGGAAGGACAAGCCTCCGGTGACTTAACCAGCGATGCGCAATTGGCGGCGTTGACCATGGAATGCGGTGGCGTGCTCTACACTACCGATCGTGATTTCGCCCGCTTCCCCGGCCTGCGTTGGACAAACCCGCTGCCATAAGCCCGGCCCCGGAGTACGAATATACCCGTCAGAATTCTGCTTGCTAACATCTGGCTGTGCCCGTCTCTGATACGAGCGCCGAAGCTCAAGCGATTTAAGAGCATATTCAGTCCGCCATGTCGGGCGAGCAGCGGCTCTTGCTGGCTTGGGATATGAGCTTGTTCGCGAGAGAACTGGCTGGGGTAAGAGCATCCGGATTGGAATGAGGCTCGGGTTGCCCGGGAATTGCTGCGTCTCGTGTTCCTCCCGTCACCACTTCCCGCCGGACTGCCATGACCGCCGGAGAAGTCTTCCGAAGACTCCCCTCTGCTCTCGACAGAGCTCCGCTCTGGAGAAGTCGAAACTTTCGGGGTGATTCAGAAAAGAGGGCACGCGCGGGGCGTGCCCATGGTTGGGTTGTGTTGGCCGAAAGCTGACGACTGATAGCTGACAGCTGGTTTCAAGGCGCCTCAATCAACTCCATCTTCCCATCCCGCGTCCGGTGCAAGACCATCACTTTCCCCTTCGGATCACGGAACACGAAAACGTCGCGGTCACGGAAGTGGCATTCCTTGATGGCTTCTTCCAGCGTCATGGGCCGCAAGGCCACGGCGTCAGAGGAGTGCGTGAGGTGCACTTCGGTGGTTTTCGCGACGGCCGGGAATTTGTGCACGACCACGGGCACGGTGGTGGTTTCGCTCGGGCCAACCGCGGCCTGCACTTCGCCTCCGTCGACTTTGGCCTCGCCGTTCCACTTCTTATGCGACTTGCGTTTCTTCGAGATGATCCTGGTCTTGTATTTGACGGCCTGTTTCTCGATATGACCCAGCGCTTCGCTGACGGCCAGTTTCATGTCGGTGGACTGGGCCAGGCCGACGATCGGACCGTTGCGCGGGCTGATGGTGATTTCTGCTTTATGACGGTGTTTTTCGACGGCCAGGATGACCTTGGTTTCAAACTTGTCGCCTAGAATTTTGCGGATTTTTGCGAGGCCGGTTTCTACTTCCTTGCGGATGGCGGGTGTGATTTCGTACTGCCTGCCGGTGTATTCCACGTTCATTGAGCACCCTCCTGGGATTCTTGACTCCACGATCTGGGCTCAAACAACCGGTGCTGCAGGTGACAGGGGCTGAAGCCCCTTTTCAAGTTGCCTCTCCGACATGGCTGAAGCCATGCCCTTTCAAAGCTTACTTCTTCACCCTGCGCTGGTGGGTACTCGGGATGCGCATGTCCTCCCGGTATTTCGCAACCGTGCGGCGAGTGACCTGGATACCCTGCGACTGGAGGATGCGGGTGATCTGCTCGTCGGTCAACGGCCGGGCTGGATCTTCTTCCTCGATCAGCTTTTTCACGCGGCGCTTCAGGATCAGCAACGAAGTGTTGCCGCCTTCCGGCCCTTGCACGCTTTCGGAGAAGAAGTACCGCAATTCGAATACGCCCTGTGGAGTGTGAGCGTATTTATTCGCCACCGCGCGGCTGACGGTGGACGGATGGACGCCGATTTCTTCGGCCACCTCCTTGATCATCATCGGTTTCAGCTGATCAATGCCTTTTTCCAGGAAATCCTGCTGCCGCGCCACGATCGAGTAACAGACTTTGGTGATGGTCTGCTTGCGCTGCTCGATGTTCTTGATGAGCTGAATGGCGCTCTTGTAGCGCTCCTTGACGTAATTGCGCGTGTCCTTGTCGTTGGTGTCTTTGGTCAGGAGACGTTTGTAGGCCGGGTTCAGACGAAGCTGGGGAACATCGTCGTCGTTCATCAGGCACAGCCACTCGTCTCCGTGCTTGATGAAAGCCACGTCGGGTTCGATCAGACGGGTGGTCGCCTTGTTGTATTGCTGGCCGGGCCGCGGGTCGAGCGTCTTGATGAATTCCAGAGCGGGAGGAATAGCCTCAATCGGACGACCAATCGCCTTGGCGATTTCCTTGTGCTGCTTCATCTGCACGGCGCGCAGGTGCTGGTCGACGATCGCGATCGCGTCGGCCAGGACCTGGCTGGTGCCGTTGCCATTTTTCTGTTGCAGATGCTGTTGCTGGATGTAGCGCAGCTGGTAGAGCAGGCATTCCCGCAGATCGCGACAGGCGACCCCGGGCGGATCGAGCTGGCGAACCAGTTCGAGCGCCTCGTGCAATTGATTCAGCGAAAAACTCGGCTTGTAGAGAGGCCGGCTGACGGGCGCGGCTGCGGGCTCGATCGGAGCCTCGTGGGCTGGAGCCACCGCCGTTGCGGCGGATATTCCACTCAGTTCTGAAACCGAGCCGGAGGAGCCATCCCAGTCCGCCGAGAACTCACGTGCGCTGTCGACGCCCTCGCCTTCGATCTCCGCGCCCATGCCGAGCGCTTCGACCTCTTTCATCAGGTTCTCTTGAACCGCCGCATCTACCTCCGGTGCAGAAGGAGCCGCGACCCCCATTAATTCCTCGTCGGTCGCGATCAGATACCCGTCTTCGTTCAGGTTCCCAATGATCAGTTCGGCCGCCTCGCGTACTGGCCGGCTCACCGATAGCGCTCCCACCTGCCACATCAGGTGATCGGTAAGGTTTGTGGGCTTGGAGAGAAAGTTCTCAAAGGAAGGCCGCTCAATGTCTTCCATCTCGCTCTGGCTGCGATAGCCGGGATCGAGATACTCCTGGAAGAACGAGCCGAAATCGATCTCGTCGAAGGGATCTTTCTTTTCTTCGGCTGGGACGGGAGCTTCTTCCGCGGTCGCCGCGGAACTGGCCCGGTCGCGCTCTTCCTCGCGTCGGCCAACTTCATCGATCAGCGGAACCGAATCCTCCAGCTCCTCCAGAACCGGATTCTCGACCATTTCCGCATTGATCATGTCCTTGAGCTCGATCTTGTTGAGCGCGAGGACCGACACCATCTGCACGAGGCCCGGGGTCAGAATCTGCCGCTGCGACAGCTTGACGTTCAACTTGTGCTGCAGCATTACCATGCGAGGTCTAACTTGCTCCTAACGCTTTGACATCCAGCTACTTCCATCACAACCGCTCTCGTCGGTTCTGAAGCCCGCCGGTTGCTGGCAACTCAAGGCCCCAAGTCTCAGTATCAAAGCAAATTCATATTCCGGCTACGTTACAGCCGTAACGTTCGGAACGTTAATTTCGTTCGACTTCGTTTCGTCAGCGATGCCTCACACCAGCGAAAAGCTTTCTCCGAGGTACACCTTGCCGGACCTCGGGATCGCTGCCCAGGGCCTCCGGCGTACCGGCGCGAAAAATGCGCCCCTCATTGATGATGTAGGCGCGATCGGTGACCGACAATGTTTCGCGGACATTGTGGTCCGTAATCAGAATTCCGATGCCGCTGGCCTTGAGATCGGAAATAATCTTTTGCAGATCGAGCACGGCGATCGGATCAATGCCCGAAAACGGCTCGTCCAGCAGGATGAACGTCGGGTTGATGCACAGGCAGCGTGCGATTTCCACCCGTCGCCGCTCGCCGCCCGACAAGGCATAACCGCGATTCTGCCGGATGTGATCCAGCCCCAGCTGCTCGATCAGCTTTTCCATCTTTTCCCGGCGCTCGTGCCAGGAGATGGGTTGGGCTTCCAATACAGCCAGGATGTTTTCCTCAACCGTCAGCTTGCGGAATACGGAAGGTTCCTGAGGCAGGTAGCTGATGCCAAACTGGCGTGCCCGCAGATACATGGGAACGTCGGTGATGTCTTCGTCGTCGTACATCACCCGGCCTGTATCGGGGGGTACCAGACCCACAATGGCGTAGAAGGAGGTGGTCTTCCCGGCGCCATTTGGGCCAAGTAAACCAACAACTTCGCCCTGGTCCACACGCAGACTGACGCCTTTCACAACCCGGCGACTACGGTAAGTTTTTCCGATTTCGTCAGTGGCCAATGAGTGCATTTAACGTGCCACTCGCGTCTGCGTAACGGTAGGAGAGCTATCCTTGCCTTCCACGAGCACCCTATCATCGCGTCTAAAGAAAGTCAACGAATCACCCCTGATTTTGCCCCGTTCGGCATCAAAAATGCTAGGAGTTCCGCCGCTCAGAACGAACTTGTCGTCCCCCACCGTGTAGACCAGCTTGTTGCCGGTCGCCTTTCGCCCCGGTTCCTGAACCAAAACGTTGCCTTCTGCAATAAGACGGTCGAGTTGTCCCTGGCCCTTCACCTGATTCGAGGTGTTCTGACTACGCGGAGCGAGATAAGCGTCGACGTGATCTGCAGTCACGGTCACATCCGACCCGCGCGCGGTCACTCCTCCCCGAAACTCCGCCCGCCGCTGGTCGTCAGTGTAGGTCAGCCCAGTGGAGGTGATGGAGATCGGCGTGACTTTTCCGCTCTTGTCGACTTGAACCAGCGCTGTCGAGACCGGACGCCCGTTGCCGCGCGCAACGATGGAGCGCCGATCGCGGTCAAAATCGATGTTTTGCGCTTCCACCACGTTGGCGTCCTGCCAGAGGCGCACATCTCCCGTATACGACGCGATGGCGGAATCGCGGTGCGCGGTCATGGTGCGCGCTGTGACGTGGATGGGCGATGCGCCGGCGAGCAGGGCGCCGTTCGGCTGCTCCCGCAAATCGCTGTAGGTGGTCTTGACGTTGCCTTCCGCGGTTGCGTCGCCGGTCCCGCGATTCATGCGGAGTGTGTTCGCACTGGTCGCCAGCCCTTTGTCGGTAATACGGGGCGAGCCCGTGAGCACCAGCATCTGATCGCCGGGCGTGTAGCGGGCGCGGTCGGCGCGGGCCTGCCGCTCGCCGTCGGAATACATGAAATTGCCTTGCTGCACGAGAGCGTCGATTCCACTGGTCGGGCCGAAAGTTGCGTCGATTTGCTGGCTGGTGCTGGTGCGGTCAGGCTGGGCAGGCGTCGTGCTTACGACCCTGGCGTTGGGCGCCCCATGCACGCTGGCTAAGCGGCCGTCGCTGTCGAATTTCGCCTGGAAATTTCCGGCACTGACGATGGTGGACGACCCGCCTCCGTTGCTTGGCACGATTGTGATCTTCGCCGCGCCGGCGGTCTCGGCGCGATCCAGGCCTCTTCCTTTGGCAACGAAGAAGAAGTCCATTGCGGGCGCCGTGATTTCGATTGCCTGCGAAGCATTGGAGGATCGGGCGTCGAGCCCGCTCCGTCGGGCAGGGACGCCCGCTGCTCCACTGACGACGTTAGGTGCGATGCTTCCGGCGGCAGCGGCGCTTGCGCCGGGCGGCGCGATTCCCTCTACCAGCTTTACATTCTCTTCGGCGTGAACCTTACTCACCTGGTTGCGTGCCGAGAAATCCACCTGAACGCGGCCCGCATTCATGCGACGCGGACGCTCGCCTCCAGATTCAATCTGCACATCCCCGTGAAGGATGGCTTGGGATAGGCCGTCCTGGGCTTGGTTGACGGTGAACGCTGCTTCGGCGGCACGGGCCTGCACGCGAGCCTTTCCCGTCACCTGCATCTGCACGTCGTCGCTGGCCACCACGTGATCGACCGTGTTGTCATCGCGAAGGAACAGGGTGGCTCTACGCGCCTGGAACTTCTGTTCGCCGTTCGCAAGGCGAGGCGCCTCAAGAACTACCTGCCGCGGCTCTTTTGTGACGACCGCCCGGGTGGCCTGCAGGGTTCCGCTGCGTGCGCCCGACAAGGCCAGATCTACCTGCGAGTCCAGCGTCAGGACGTTATCTTTCGCCGTGTAGTGAATCCCCATAGCAGAGCCGGTCGCCTGCGGCATGCGCAGTTGAACTTTCCCCCGGGTGAACGCGTTGCCCGTCTTCTGATTGAAAACCAGGTCGTGCGTCACCAGATGAATGGGATTCTTCATCCCCTCGGGCTTGGACTGATCGGGCTTGAACAGCCCTTCGGGATTCGCCTCGAGATCGATGCGAACTTCGCCCTTGGCGGTCACGTCACCGGTCTGCGGGTCGTAGCCAAAGTCGTCGCCATAAATCTGGTCGTAGCGGCTGGCATCCCGGCCATACAGCGTGATCGTGACATGGTGCAACTCGGCGCGTCCGCCGGTCTTGAACTGCACTGCCCTGCTGGCCTGCACGGTGAATAGCGTGCGACCCTGTTCGGACTTTGAGACCTTGAACCCTTCCGCTGTCTGCTGGATGTCCACATTCATCTTCGCCGGAATCTGCTTGTAGACTTCGCGCGCCTGCGTCCGCCGGTGAACGTAAGCTCCCGCCACCGCCAGACACAACACGACCCCGGCAAGCACCAGCCAGCGGCGGACCCGTGGAATCTGAATGGGCATGTGGGTTTAGTGTAGTTGATGCGGAGCGCAATCCGATGGTGCTGCGTGTACTGTTTTCAGCGCTCTGTCATCAGCGTGAACCTTGGGTCCACATAACACTCCTTCTGGGAAAACCTAGGCATTTTTCAGAATCCAGAGGGTTCCCCTGTGGGTCCAACACGTGTCAGAAAAATCGCAGGAAAAAGTCAGCCCGGCCAAAGGACGCCGAGCCGCCTTTTGATCGTTAATAGCATGGGCGGGCAGGCGACGCTTCGCCGGCAGACTCGTAAGAAGCACCCGCTGGATTCGTAGAAAGGATCAGACTTCCACAATGCGAAAAGACTTTCACCCCGCCCTGGAAACGGCCATGCACCACGCGGTCGAGTACCTGGAAACCGTCGATCGGCGTCCCGTCGGCGCCACGGCCTCTCTCGAGACCTTGCGCCGAAGGCTGCGCAAGGAGTGGAACGAGCGACCGATTCCGGCCGATGCCGTGGTCAACGACCTGGTGGCCGACGTCGAAGGCGGTCTCAACAACTCGGTGAACGCCCGTTTCTACGCGTGGGTGATCGGCGGGTCTCTGCCTTCCGCGCTCGCTGCCGACTGGCTGACCTCGACCTGGGACCAGAATGCCGGCCTCTACAGCGTGAGCCCTGCGTCGGCTGTGGTCGAAGAGGCCGTGGGTTCGTGGCTCAAGACTCTGTTTCGCCTGCCCGCTTCGGCGACCTTCGGCTTGGTAACCGGCTGCCAGATGGCGCACACAACATGCCTGGTCGCCGCGCGGCACTGGCTTCTGAAAAATCGGGGTTGGGATGTGGAAGCCGAGGGAATGAGCGGCTCTCCGCGAATCCACGTGTTCTGCGGCGAGCGCCACGGCACCATCGACCGCGCGCTGCGTCTGCTGGGGTTTGGTTCTGCCTCGTTGACCAAACTTGCCGTCGACAGCGCCGGCGCGCTCGACCCAACGGCCGTCGAATCCGCGTTGCGCAATCTCGAAGGGCAACCGGCGATCGTGCTGCTGCAGGCTGGAGACGTGAATACCGGCAGCTTCGATGATTTCGAGGCCATCATCCCCATCGCCCGCCGGTACAACGCTTGGACTCACGTTGATGGCGCCTTTGGTCTTTGGGCAGCGGCGAGTCCGCGCTTTGATCGCTTCACCCGGGGCGTGGAACTGGCGCACTCGTGGGCCACCGACGGTCACAAGTGGCTCAATGTTCCCTATGACTGCGGCTACGCCTTCGTCGCCGAACCGGAAGCGCACCGCGCCTCCTTGAGCTATCAGGCCAGTTATCTGACGCATCAGGATGATGCGCGCGACCCCATGGATTGGAACCCCGAGTTCTCGCGCCGGGCGCGCGGTTTCGCCAGCTACGCCGCGCTCCGCGAGCTGGGCAGCCTGGGCGTGCGCGAACTGGTCGAACGCTGCTGCGATTGCGCTACTGAATTGCTCGCCGGACTGGGACAGTTAAGAGGCGTGACGGTTCTGCACACTCCCATCATCAACCAGGGCCTGGTGTCGTTTACCGATCCGTCGGGTGCCATTTCAAACCAATGGAACGACGCGGTCATTGCGGCTATCGCAGCCGAAGGCACAGCTTATTTCTCCGGCACCACGACGTCGGGAGACCGCCGGGCCATGCGCGTGAGCGTTTGCAATTGGCAAACCTCGCACGAGGATGTGGTCAAGACGGTCGCTGGCGTGGAGCGAGTGCTGCGTCGCATGCACGCAGAATGGCGAAGGGAAAAGAATGCAGGCGAAGTGACGCCTGTGGAAGTAGCCTCAAAATCGCATTAGCCCCGATTACGTGTTCGGGTGGAAGTCTCGCAACGCCAACTCCAGGCCACCGTACTCCGGATGGTCGTTGTGACCGACGCAGAACGCGATGTCGAGCGTATCGCCCGCCAGCAGTTTGGCCGCTTGCAGGCGTTCCGCCATGTGCCAGCCGAGGGCGTCGAAGGTAAGGTTGCGGCGCCAAGCGGGAGATTCAGTTCTCAGTTCTCGGTTCTCAATTCTCAGATCTTGGGCCGCGGCTGACTTGGTTTCACGCCTGATTGCTGAGCCGTCGGGATCACAACGCGGGGTCGCGAGCACCGCAACTGCGGTTAACTCCTCGGACGCTTTCTTCTGCGCCTGCGCAATTGCAGCGGCCAGCCTCAGTTTCACGTGCTTGTCCTTGAGAATTTTTGGCGGCGCCATCATGCGCACAGCCCTCGCCGAGAATACCGGCTCTGGATTTCCTTGTCCGAACGGCTCCAGCCGTTCCAGCGCCTGAAACAGATCAGGCGTCACCTCCAGCAGGTCGAGTTCCGCGTCGACATCGAGTACCGGCTCAAAGTCGGCGGGCGTCAAGCGCACACGCGCATACTCGTCCAGGTGGGCGCGCAATTCGGGTACGCGCGCCGAGGGCAGGGAAAATCCAACGGCGTGCGAGTGGCCTCCATAACGCGTGAACAGCTCGCGGCACGATTCCAGCGCGTCGAGAAGATGAAACGCCCGGATCGATCGCCCAGATCCATGCGCTTCGCCGTGGTCGTGGGAGAGCACGAGTGTTGGCCGTCCGTAGCGCTCCACGACGCGCGTGGCCGTGATGCCGATCACACCCCGATGCCAGCCGTCTCCGTCGATGACCACGCAGGATGCGTTGCGCAGGTCAGGTTCCTGCTCGAAACGCTGGTCGATCGCCTCAAGAATTTTGCGCTCTTCCTCCTGGCGTTCGGCGTTTAGCTGGTCCAGGCGCGCGGCAATCTCGCGGGCCCGCACCGGGTCCTTCACGCTGAACAATTCGATGACGTCGCGAGCGACGTCCATGCGACCGGCCGCGTTTAAGCGGGGCGCGATGCGGAAGGCGATCTCGCCCGAGGTGGGCGGCCGCGTGGCCGGAATCTGCGCCATTTCGAGCAGCGCTTTCAGGCCCGGATTCACGGCCCGGCGCAGGGCATCGAGACCTAGTTTCGTGAAGACGCGATTCTCCCCGGTGAGCGGAACTGCATCCGCAATCGTTGCGATTGCCACTACCTTCATGAACGACATCAGCAGCCGCGATTGATCTTTGCCTGTAAGGCGCTTCTCCATCAGCGCCTGCGCCAGTTTGAACGCTACGCCTGCGCCGCACAGTGCTTTGCATGGGTATTCGCATCCGGGCTGGTTTGGGTTCAGCACCGCCAGTGCCTTGGGAACGCCATCGCTTCCCGGCAGATGGTGGTCGGTCACAATCAGGTCGACGCCCAGCCGCTCCGCAGTTTCGGCAGCCGCGAAGGCGCGAATACCAGTATCGACGCTGATGATGAGCCGAATCCCCGCCGCCGCGGCCCGCTCGATCACGTCGTCTTTCATGCCATAGCCTTCGCGGATGCGGTGCGGCACATGGAAGTCCGCCGCTCCGCCGCACAATTCGATCGCCGTTTTCAGTATCACGATGGCGGTGGTGCCGTCGACGTCGTAATCCCCGTAAATCAGAATGCCTTCCTTGCGTTCGATCGCCGCGTCCAGCCGCTCGATGGCCGCCTTCATTCCCGTCATGAGGTAGGGCGAGTGCAGGTCAGTGAGTTGCGGAGCGAGAAAGCGCTGTGCGGCGGCGGCGTCCTGGATACCGCGCATGACCAGCAGGCTGGCGAGAGTCGCAGACAGGCGAAGATCGCCGCGTAGTTTCAAAGCGGGAGCCGAGAGCAGCTCCTGCGCGAGCGCGTCCACTTGCTCTTGCACAACGGATTTCGTAACCCACTGCATCAGTTGGAGAGTTTAAAGAAGAATAAGGCTGGACGCTTCGAACGCTGCACTTAACACTTGGAATTTAACACTTGGCATTTAGCATTCAATGCTATCAGCTATCAGCTATCACTCTTCCTCGTCCGGACCTGCTCCGTCGATCGGAATGCCGCCAAAATCGTCCGACATCTCGATGAGCCGCTGGTACCGCTCATACCACTCCGTACTGGTTTCGTATATGAACAGAGTGCCCTGAAATGCCCAGCCCAACTGCACAAAGCCGGTTTTTCCAGTGTAGGTCCTTAGCCAGCGCGCATCTTCAACGTCTTCGTCGTTGGTGTATTCGGCGGTGCTCAGCCGCTGGATCAGTTCTTCCAACTCGTCGCGCTTGAGCGTCCAGGAATCCATGGTGAGGAACGAGGCGCCCGAGGACTTCGCCAGTTCCACAAAGTCCTTCCAGCCATCCACGTTCTCGCCGCTCTTCCACATGACGCACTGCACCTCTTCGTAGTCGACATACCCGTGGAAACGGCGCAGACCATGGCCTTCAATGAAGGCGATCATGTCGTCTTTCAGTCCGGAAAGATCGTCGGAAGCGGAGGTCATTCTCAAGGCTCTCGTTAATGGGGCATTGTAAGCCTTTTTTGCGGGTGGAGAATAGTCACCGTGCGCTGCCGGATTCGCGCGCGGTTAAAAACTGGCAGCGCAGAGCAGCCTGCGGTGATCGTTGTGCTAAACTATCCGTTTCACAACAGTCCCCCGAACGACACAATGCTTTTTTCCAAAGAATATGTGGGCTACTTAGCCCGCGAACTCACAAAAAAGCTGATCGCCGGCGAGTTCATTGAGACCAAGAATGCGCCCGCCGTGACCGAGCGCGTCCATACGGCGATGCTCGAGGAGATGTCTCTCGAGGACCGCATCAACGACGAGGTGCGGGTCATCCTGGAAGCGTATTCCGACGAAATGCGCCGCAGCGGCGCCAATTATCAGGAAATGTTCCGCAAAGTGAAGAGCGAACTGGTTCGAAAATACAAGGCCGTGTTGTGAGGATATTTCAGATTTAAATTGCAGATTTCAGATTGCAACAACCTTACAGTTTTGCTGGCTTTTCAATCTGAAATCTTAAATCTGCAATCTGAAATCGAGGCGCCGGAGGAATCTCAGCCAAGCTTCCTCCGTGTTGCTCCGTGTTCGCTGTGGTCAAAGCTTTTGATTTTCCGAGGTAAACGCTTTTGCGCCTGAGCCGCGACAAAGTGAATAAGCTGGCCCACGTGGTGACCGACGCGCTGGCCGAAACGCCCGAAGCCGACTTCGTCGAAGACCGCAACACGATCCGCCTCGAAGTCCGCAAGATCCTGGAAGAGCTCTTCATGCAGGAAGCTCGCATCGACCAGTCCGCCCGCCAGAAAATCGAAAGCCAGAAGCGCACCATTCTCGAAGGCAGCCAGGAGTGGGACATCCTCTACCGCAAGTACTACAACGAGGAAGTCAAGAAGTTGGGAATCTAGGAGCAGTCGTCAGTTAGCAGTCGTCAGTCGTCGGTCTCTGGCTAATTCCCAGTTCGCAAGATCTCCGCCTAAGCTCTTCTCTAGAATTTCTCTGCGTCCTCTGCGGCAGTTCTCTGCGCACTCTGCGTTTTAGGATTTTTCAGGAAGCGCTTGGCCCGCGAGAACGCGAAGGAACCCTTACCGCGCCGTCGCGCACTTAACAAGCGCGCAACCGCCCCAAAAGAGTTTAGGATTCGGAAGAGCACGCCTTCAGCCGTGCCGTACCAGAGGCTTCCGCAGCGAGGTTTTAGTCTCCCACTGGCAACACATGCCTTCGATTGCTTCCATCACCGAAATCGTCAAGCGCGCCGCGCACGATGCCGGCTTCGAACTTGCCGGCATCGCGCCCGTCCGCGAGTTCGACGAACTCGCCTACTTTCCGCAATGGATCGAAGCCGGCCACGCCGGCGAAATGAAATACCTCGAAGCCCGGGACGAACTGGGCCGCCTCAAGCGCGAATCCTTGCGCGTGGCCGCTCCCTGGGCGCGCAGCGTGATCGTGTGCGCCATCAACTACAACACCGCCCAGCCCTACTCCACCGAGATCGACGACCCACAACGCGGCTGGATCTCCCGCTACGCCTGGGGACGCGAGGACTATCACGATGCCGTCCTGCGAAAACTGCGCGCAGTGGAAAGTCGTTTGACCGATGCGGTGAGCGCGCTTGAGCAGGAGGGAAGCTCCGTTGATACAAACGCAAGTCCCGACGGCCACATCAAGCCCGCTGTCCGCACCTGGTGCTACGTCGACACGGGGCCCATCGTCGAGCGCGTCTACGCGAAGCACGCCGGCATTGGCTGGATCGGCAAGAATACTTGCGTGCTCAATCAGAAGCTGGGTTCGTGGCTTTTCCTGGGCGTAATCCTCACATCTCTGGAACTGGCCGCCGATCTGCCCGCGCCCGACCGCTGCGGCACTTGCACCCGTTGCCTCGACGCCTGCCCCACCAATGCCTTCCTCGGTCCCTACCAACTCGATGCGAACAAATGCATCTCCTACCTCACCATCGAGAAGCGCGGAGCGATTCCCGAACAATTGCGCGAAGGTATGGGTCGGCACGTGTTCGGCTGTGACATCTGTCAAGACGTCTGTCCGTGGAATCGCAAGGCACCCGTGAGCACGGCGCCCGAGTTTCAGCCGAGGGAGGGGCTGGTGAATCCTGCGCTGGAGTGGCTGGTCGAGATCCCGGCCGAGGAGTTTCGAGAGAAATTCCGAGGCTCGCCGGTCCGCCGGGCGAAGCGGAGCGGACTGCGGCGGAACGCCATCATTGCGATGGGCAACAGCCGCAACCGCAACTTCGTTCCAACGCTGGAACGATTGCGCAATGATGCGGATCCGGTGATCGCAGAGAGCGCTGCATGGGCGATAACAAAACTGACGAGCCCCGACGAACCTCAGACCCGGAAATAAAATTCGAGATTGTTTTTGGGGCCTCGACCTTAGGGAAAGAACTCGAGGGGCGAAACATTTCGATACATGCCATTCCGTAGCCGCAAAACCACATTTCTCTGTTTGACATCCTACGCCCGGAATTTGAGTTCGAAGCGTGAGGGTTGTCATGAAGGTGCGGGGTATAACTAGTTGGTATTTGGCCGGAATTGTTGCACTGGTAATTCTGTCTGTTTCCTGTGGCGAATCCAACATGAAACCCGCCGCCCCGGGTTCCCCTACTTCTCCCGGATCCAGCCCGCCGCCACCCGGCTCGCCCAGCAGCGGGGGATTTGCCGCCGGCATTGGAGGAGCGGGGCAGAACAGCGCGGCGCACTTCCTCATTGCAGCGCAGGTTCCGGGATCGACTCCGTTTCCGACGGTGATTGGCGCGAACGGAACGGTCACCGCTGCGAAGGCAACCACCAATGCCGTGGGCGAGACCAATCCAATGGCGATCGTCGGCGCGATCGATCCGACTGGTTCGTTCCTCTATCAAGCCGACTGGTCAGGCCTGACCGCGTTCACGATTGATCGCCAGACCGGGAATCTGGCGGAGATGCCGGACTCCCCGTACGAGAACTCGCAAAGATTCGTCGGCGTGGCGGTCGATCAGCTGGGCAAGTTTGTCTACGCTTACGCCGGCACGCAAGTGTTTGCCTTCAGTATCGAGGCCGGCACCGGACACCTTTCGCCGATTGCAACCTCACCTTTCGTCGCCGCGGATTCCGGCCAGCAATTTGCAGTCCCTGGCGAACGGATAGCCGTCTCGCAAGATGACAAGTTTCTCTTCGTAGGTACAGCCTCAGGGATCTTTGCCTATTCGATCGACGCGACTACCGGCACACTCACTATGGTTCAAGGTTCGCCGTTTGGAGCAGGCGCAGGAGAAGCGTTCGCGATCGTGGCGCCATCCACCGGCTTCCTGTACGAAGCCATCGGGAGCAGTGCCGCCCCCATCCGTGGATACAAAATCGATTCCAACACTGGAGCTCTCACCGAGATCTCGGGTTCCCCCTTCGGATCGAGTTGCAGCAACACCAACAATCTCACTTCTCCTGCCAGCGGCAAACTCCTGTTCGCAGCCAACTGCGGGATGTATTCGATCGACGCATCCAGCGGCGCGCTCACCTTCCTTTTCGCCGATCCTCTTTCCCCCTTCGACACCTGGGCGGTTTTCGATCCGGCTTCGCAATTTATCTGGGAACTGACCACGTCGCCGTCTTCGTGTTTCCACTGCGACCGAGGAGTCGAAACCTTCCAGGTGGACGCGACGACGGGAAAAATGACCGACGTCCCGAACTCATTCTTTTTCATCACGAACACGGAAGTGGGAGACGTCCAGTCCCTTGCAATTACGCATTGACCGACTCGCCCATATTCCGCGCATTGGCAGTCGATCACGCAACCTGATCAGCGCCCAGGACTTTGCCGCGTACCGCGACTTTTCTGTTCCCTCCGGGTTTCATCTTCCAAGGACGGAGGTGGCAAATGTTGAAGAAAAGCTTTCTAGCGGTGTTTGGACTATTAGCTGTGCTGGCGTTCGCAACGCCTGAAAAAGCGCATGCTGGTGTCGTGGTTGGCGTAACCATCGGCGGGCCGGTGTATGCGCGCCCCGTCTATGCGTACCCATATGCGTACGTCGCGCCCGTGCCGCGCCCCGCGTATGTTTACCGGCCGTACGTTTACCCGCGGCCGATCGTCTACCGGCGCATCTACAATCGCCCTTACTGGCGGCATGAGCGCTACGAGCGCCACCAATACTGGGAGCATCGCGACCGGGATCGCGATCGTTTCCGCCGGTAATTAAAAGAGCGTTTCCGAAATCGCAACGGGCGGGCCAGTCAGGGCCGCCCGTTTCTTGTTTTAGTAACGCGGTGGATATAACGGCGCAGCGGGCGAGACGCCCGCCCCTCCACCAGCAAATCTTTACCTCGACCGGCAGATGACTTAAGCGCGCCCCTCAGCGGCTAAAGCCGAAGAGAAGTGTCACGATAAGCGCTTCTGCCGGGCACGATTTGGGCGAACAAACGGCGCAAGCTTGTGCTAAGGCCTGATAGCGTCAATTTGACAACCACTGTGCACACAAGTTGGGCGTAGGTTAAGGATTACGACGCTGCTACCGCAGCTTCGCGTATTCGGCTTTGGCTTGCTTCAAGATGGGGATGTCGGGATCGGCGTCTTTCCATGTCGCCAAGAACTGTTGGTAGACAGTCGCGGCTTTGCTGGAATCCCGTTGCAGAGCATACGAGCGCGCGAGCCCAAGCCGGGCTAGTGGTGCGAGTGGCGAATTCAACACAATCCCTGGGTGATCCAAGATCTTCTGAAACTCAATTTCGGCTTTCTCGCCTTGTTGTGCGGCCAAGAACGACTGCCCTCGCAAATAGATCGGATACAAGCCACCGACCGGCTCTGACATACCCAGTTCGAACGGGGCCACAGTCTGCAGTAACTCCAGGGCTTCCATCCGGCGTCCGAGATGAAGACAGATCGCTGCATTTATCGTGGGAATCCAGTAAACCTTCAACAGTGTGTTGGAGGGATTCTCTGTTTGCAATTCCCGAACAATCGCCCGGGCACGCGCCACCTCGCCCGCACGCGCAAGCGTCAAGGCTGCGATGATTTTTACGTTGCGTCCGGTATTTAGTACAAGGGCGGCCTCGGCATCCTCCGTTGCAATATGCTGGTTGCCGAATTCCACTTCGCGCAAGGCGGCATTCGCTTTTGTGAGCGCAGCTCTTTCCTTTGAGTCAGCGCGAAGAGCAGAATCCATGGCTCTACGGGAGACGTCGCGCGCGTTCCGCCAGCGCCCATAGTAAGCTTCGGTGTTGGACTGAAGCGACAACAGTGGGTCCTCTTCCCCTGGCCTTCCAGAAGTCCAAGTCAGCTGCGCCGCCATGTCCTGGAAATTTCCTCGCAGAAATGCTGCAAGATAGGCGATTTCCCGTAGACCGTCTACGCCGCGAGCCTGTGCTCGCTTTACCAGGTCGACGACGGCGTCCGGTTGGTTGAGAGCGAGCAAGGCGACGCCCAGGTTTCCATAGGCCGCTAAGGAATCCGGCTCCAACTTGAGCGCTTCATAGGATTCCTGCAACGACCTGTGGTAATGTCCCAGGGCGTTGTAATTGCTAGCTAAACCGACATGAGGTATGAAGTCTTTGGGAAAGGTCTGCACCCACAGGAGGTACGTCTGCGTTTCCTTCTCCAGTTCCCCATTCACCCAGGCATAATCAGCAGTGATATAGAGTCGCTCCCTCTCGCTCACCCCGTTCCGCAACTCATAAGCCTTGGCGAGGCACTTTCGCGCTTGAGTGGGCTGCCCGAGGTTACCGTAGGTAGCCCCCAAGCGGGCATACGCCGTTGCGAAAGTTGAGTCGAGTTCGACCGCCCGCTGATAGAACGGAATCGCTTCCGCATCTCCCGATTGAGACTGTATCTTCATGCCCATGCTGAACGCTTTCAGGGCATCCAGCGAGGACGTAGTCCCCTCTTCCACCGGAGTTCCGAACGCCTGGATAGAATTGAGGGATTCCCCCAGCCGTGCGCGCAGGTTCCGCGCGGCGACACCAAGCACCCACAAAACGTTCTCCTTGCTGGTTGCTTCGGCCTGCTCTCTAACGAAAGCATCCCCCGTCCCGCAATTGAAGGCGTTTAATCCGACGACGTAGTCACGACCCAGATGACCGATGGAGCCGGCTACCACTGCTTTACAGCCTGTCCTTACACATACCTCTCGCGCCAATTGCACCGTGAGCGGTCGGCCGTTCTCGCGTCTCATTAAGCGCAACGCGCCGTTGACTCTCTGCTCGGAGAGAACTCCCAAGAACGGTGACTGTTCCAACTGTATGGTCAGCGCCTGCTTCAATGCGTCATCAAAAACAGGGTCGCCGGTTTCGTTAACGACATCCGCAATGACGATGGCGTCGTGGATCCCAGGCCCAGCGGATGCGGCAGCCCTGGAGTGTACGTAGTACCAAATCCCTAACGCCAGAGCCATCAGCGCGATAACGCCGATTGCGAGGCTTTCCCATCTTCCAGGGCGGAAATAGGCAAAACCCACCTTGGGCTTTAGAGAGGACGGCTGCGTTTCCGTTATGCTGACGTGACCATTTGTCTCGGGAGCTTCGCTGACCAGGCGCACCGGAACCAGTAACCGGTAGCCCAGTTTGGGGACGGTCTCGATCGCGGGACCATGCCCGTTTCCGATTAGTTTCCGCAGCTGGGAGATATTCTTCGCCAAGGCTACGTCGTCAACGAACGTATCGGGCCATACCCGCTTTACGAATTCGTCTTTTTGCACCAGTCGGCCGGCATTTTCGACTAACACGACCAACGTCTCGAAGACCTTGGGGGTCAACGCAACCGGCTTCCCATTTCGCAGCAGCAAATGCTCGGCGGGGTCAAGGCGCCATTCGCCAAACTCGTATTTGTGCCCAGGAAACATAGACTTCGGGCGGGGAGGTTAGAAGTTAGAAGATTCTATCAAGAAAATTCCAAGGTTTTGGGAAGACTTTCTACCCAGAGCGGGCCTATACGGACAGTTATGTCCCGGGCAGGGTGGGGACGCTGACATACCCAGGCGGTCTGGCTGAGGCAAGAAGCGGAACAAATCAAATCGACGATCAAGGAGGAGTTATGAAGCAAAATCGATTCACAATAGCAGCGGCATTCGTTCTGCTCACGTTCGGGGCGCTGGTTCCAGCTTACGGGCGGAGCGATTCACCTGTCTGCACCAACGCGCTCCTTAAAGGCAACTATGGATTCACCATCCAAGGCACCAAGTTGGCGGGCCAGGGGTTCATCGGTCCGCAGGTGGGCGTGGCCATGGCTGAATTCGATGGACACGGCAACTTCACACAAACCGACACGGTAACCATCAATGGCGAGGTCGTCGCTGACTTCACTCACACCCCCGCCAATGGCGCCTACTCCGTGAACCGCGATTGCACGGGAACCTTCACCATCACCTTCACCGATGGCCGACCGCCTGTAGCTGCAAACTTTGTTGTCGTGGACAACGGTTGCGAAATTGACACCGTGGTCGTCAGTGCCGGTGGAAACCAGGGAACCCTTGCCACCGGTAGTATCGGAAAGAAGCGTTTCTGTGCACGTTGAAGTCTTGGGGGGCCGGTGAGGGGCTGGCCCGCCTTTTTACTGAAGTGTAGCCCGCGACCAATGGTCAACTGTCGCTAAAATCACTGACAATCCAGATTAGGGTCTGGCACCCGCGAACAGTACTCCTATGCCGCCTGTGCTTTTTCGGTTTCGGTACTCCCTGGAGTTCTAGCGGCAGATGCGCATCCATCCATGAGGCACCTCCGTCCACCTCGACCAGCTGACCGGTGATCCAATTCGCCTCAGGCGAGCAGATCAAGGCCACGGCATTCCCGATGTCCGCAGTTGTTCCCAACCGGCCCATAGGAGTCCAACCGCGTTCCTGCCACTCGCGCAGATCGGTCTGGAAGACTTCCCGGCAGGCTGTTCAGCACGCTGTCTTCAATTCAGTCAGGGCTGATGGTATTCACCGTGATGCCACGGCTCGCCAGCGCGACCGCGAAATATCGCACCAACACTTCCATGGCTGCTTTCGCTGACCCCACTGCAACCCAAGGCTGCCAGCTTCCAAACCGTCCGCCCGGCGCGAACGTGATGGCGACAATCCGTCCTCCGTCCGACATCAGGGGAACGGGCTGGCTTACTCCAAGCAAGAATGCTTTAGCTTGCGAATCAGCCGCAGTGTCCCATTTATCCAGCGTGATCTCCAATTGGGGACTCGTAAAACGTCCGCGCGTCGGTGCGTGCATTGCTGATGAAAATATCTAGCGAGCCGAACTCTGATCGGACCTGCTGGAAAATGCGGCTCACTTCTTCCGGCCGGCAAACGTCGGCCCGAACGAGAAATCCGTTTGACCCAAGTTGGCGCACCTTGTCCAAGGTGGTCCGCGCCGCATCTCGATTACCAAAATAGTGAACCGCAACACGTGCTCCCTTTTCTGCTAGTTTCAGCGCGATGCTTCGGCCGATTCCCCGCGAGCTACCCGTGATCAGCGCATTCTTTCCCTTGAATAACATAAGCACCTCCACTCTACGGGGTAGCATGTTAGTGCGCGTGTCTGGGACGGTCAAACGTTGAGTTGTTGGCGAAACATCGCTATTGCACCAACGGTGCCGATAGTAGATCGTGCAGATCATCGCTGCGCGAGCGCTCCGACATCTTGACCGATGCCGAGCGCCCGCAGGTCGATGAAAAGCCGTTGGGGCGGTGCAATGACAGCTGTCTGCAGCCAAAGCCGCATGCTTTCTGCGTCAGTTACGGCTCGACTGAAGTCGCGCCCTTCCAAAACCTTCAGTTTCGGCTCGACTGAAGTCGGGCTCTACCAAAATATTCAGTTACGACACCACTGATGTACCGCCCATGGAAAACATCCAAGACGCTACCACGCTAGGCACTCAACCCGCCTCATCAACTCTGCTACCATCCGGATTGAATGGCAGCGAAGGTCCATGCCAAGACAAAGCGCGGCGGCAAAAAAAGTCGTCGCGTCTCCGTCCGCGAAGACCGTCCGCGACCCGAACTGGTTATCATTACCGGACTCAGCGGGTCCGGCAAGGCATCCGCGCTGAAAGCGTTCGAAGACCTCGGTTATTACTGTGTCGACAACCTGCCAGTCGACCTGATCCCGCGCTTCGCCGAACTGGCGGTGCAGTCGCTTGAGACCCGCCGCACCGCCCTGGTGGTCGATGTTCGCGAAGGCGTCAAGCTGGAGAAGCTTCCTGCCCTGGTGAAGTCGGTGCGCCGGATGATCCCGACCATGGTGATCTTCCTGGAGGCCACGGACGCGTCCCTGCTCCGGCGCTATAGCGAGACGCGCCGGCCACATCCCTTCGGCGCCGACTCGCCGGTGCGCTCCTCAGTGGGAGCGGAACGTCGCCGCCTGAAGCCCATCCGCGCCATTGCCGATTGGGTGATCGACACTTCGAAGTTCAACGTACACGAACTGCGCGCGCACCTGACCGAGCGCTTTCAGAAGAAATCCACCGGCAAGAACATCCTGGTCTCGTGCGTCAGCTTTGGGTTCAAGCACGGCGTGCCCGAGGATGCCGACCTGGTCTTCGACGTGCGCTTTCTGCCCAACCCGCATTTCGTTCCCGAGTTCCGCCCGCTCACTGGGCGCGACCCCAAGGTCGCGAAGTATATCCGCTCCTTCCCGCAGACGCAGGAGTTCATCACCCGCATTTCAGAACTGCTGATTTATCTATTGCCCCATTACGTGCGCGAAGGAAAGAGCTACCTGACCATCAGCTTCGGCTGTACCGGAGGCCAGCACCGTTCCGTGATGATCGCTGAAGACGTAGGCAAGCACCTGCGCAAAGCCGGATATCGCGTAAAGGTCGTCCACCGGGATAGCTAGAAGCAGTTGCCAGTCTTCAGTCTTCAGTTGTCAGCTAACTTCTCCGACCTCTCGCCGCTTGTCATCCCGAGCGAATTGTGGCGGCAGCCGAAGGCAGTCGAATGACCCCCTGTACTCCATCGACCACCACGGACTAGGCCAACTTTTCGCACGATTTTCCGCCCACCTGCCTTTTCCCCAGAATTCCAGTAAAATTCCCCCTTGCACTCATTTCACGGCATCCTGACACTCCGGCCCCAGTCGCGCCGGACACCCCTTCTTCGGGACGGTCTATGCGGCAACTGACCCGCCTCTTGCGGTATGCGGTGCCCTACTGGTGGCAGGTGCTGTTGTCAGTCGTCCTGATGGCGGCCGTCGGCTTTCTTGACGCATTCCGGCTCCTGCTGATCGGGCCCATTCTCGATCGCGTATTGAATCCCGGGCCGCCTACGCATGAAATGAAGTTGCTGCCTATCCCGGGCAGCGCGCACTCCATTCATCTGGAACAATTCGTCCCGTCGTTCTTTCAGAATCCGTGGGCGATTGTCGCCTTCGCCCTCATCACCTCGACCCTGATCAAGGGAATCTTCGACTACGCCGGAACTTATCTGGTCAGCTATGCCGGTTTCGGCATGATCACCGACCTGCGCAACAACATGTACAACGCCATTCTGCGCAGGTCGTCGGCCTTCTTTCAGAAGCACACCACGGGCACGCTGCTCTCGACGCTCATCAACGACCTGGAGCGCGTGCAGTTTTCGTTGTCCAGCGTGCTGGGAGAATTCCTGCAGCAGTTCTTCACGCTGTTGTTCACGGTGGCGGCCGTGGTGATGCTGGGTGGCAAGCTAGCCTGGGTCCTGGTTCTGTTCCTGCCCGCCATTATTTTTTCGTCGAACAAGATCGGGCGGCGAGTACGCACCACCACCCGCCGCGGCCAGGACAAACTCGCGGAAATCCAGAATATCCTCCACGAAACCATCACCGGCAATCGCATTGTGAAAGCGTTCGGGATGGAGTCCTGGGAGGTGGACCGCTTTCGCGGCGCCGCCAAGCGCCTGCTGCGTGCCAACTTGCGCTCGGTGGCCGCCGCCGCCCTGAGTTCGCCGCTGATGGACACATTCGGCGCGATTGCGATTGCCCTGCTGTTGCTTCTCGGCCGTAACGAGATTCGCCACGGTTCCTTCACGCCCGGCACGTATCTCGCCTTCATCGCGCTGGTTTTCAAGCTCTACGATCCGATCCGCAAGTTCGCTCTGTTCAACAACAGCTTTCAACAGGCGGTGGGGGCTTCGTCGGAAATTTTCAAGTTCACCGATAGCGAGGATGATGTCCCGGAGAAGCCAGGCGCGAAGCGTCTGCCGTCATTTGCCAATACGATCGTTTTTGAGAATGCGAGCTTTTCGTATGACCGCGACGCCGAGGGTTCTCGCGACATTCTGCGTTCCATCTCGCTGGAAGTAAAGGCCGGGGAGGTCCTGGCCATCGTCGGCTCCAGCGGCGCTGGCAAGAGCACTCTCGTCCACCTCTTGCCGCGCTTCTTCGATTTGACTTCTGGCCGCTTGCTGATCGACGGACACGATGTGCGCGACGTCACGCTGGCATCGCTGCGCGCGCAAATCGGCATCGTGACCCAGGAAACCGTGTTGTTCAACGACACGGTGCGCAACAACATCGCCTACGGCCAGCCGCACGTCTCCAAAAAAGAGGTGGAAGCCGCCGCCCGCGCCGCGCTCGCCCACGACTTCATCATGGAGATGCCCGAAGGCTACGAAACCATCATCGGCGAGCGCGGTGTGCGGCTTTCGGGCGGACAGCGTCAGCGCATCGCCATCGCGCGTGCCATCCTGAAAAACGCGCCCATCCTGATTCTGGATGAGGCGACGTCCGCCCTCGATAGCGAGTCGGAATCACTGGTGCAGTCGGCATTGCAGAACCTGGTCGTCGGTCGCACGGTGTTCGTGATCGCGCACCGCCTGTCGACGGTGCGCCGCGCAGACCGGATCGTTGTCCTGGAAAACGGTAGCATCAGCGATGTGGGAGCCCATGAAGAATTGATGAAGAAGCTAGGCACCTATCGCCGGCTGTACGATTTGCAGTTTCTGGAAGTCGATCACCCCAGAGCCGCGCCGGTAGGCGATTGAAGAGCGAGGGATCTTAGGTGTCAGGTCTCAGGTCTCAGGTGTCAGGAAGAACCCATAAACGCGTGGAGTCTTCTTCAACCAGTCAACGAACCGATGGCGGCCGAAAGAAAGTGGGAACGAAGAATAACAGCGAGAAGATGCAACGAAAAAGAACAATCAAGATCGAATTCCTGAGAACCTGAGACACTGAGACCTGAGACCTGAGACCTGAGACCTGAGAACTGAACTCCTATGCCCCTTCGCTCCATGACCGGCTTCGCGCAAGTGAAAGGCCAGATCAATGGCAAACTCAGCTTTAGTCTGTCGCTGAAGTCCGTCAACCATCGCTTTCTCGATCTGCACTTCCGCATGCCTTCCGAAAGCGACGGCCTCGAAATGAAGCTGCGCCGCCTGCTGAAGGAAAAAATCGCGCGTGGGCACGTGGAACTTACGTTGAGCCTGGACCGCGGCGGCAGTGAAGGTTTCAATCTGAACAGGGAACTGGTGGGCGGCTACATCAAGGCGTTTCGCGCGGGGGCCGCCGAGTTTGGCCTGGCTGCCGAGCCCGATCTCAACGTGATTCTTCGCATGCCCGGGGCCATGGACACCTCCACCGGCGCCGCCGAGGGCGAACTGGAAGCTGCTGTCCTGCCGCTCATAGAGGAAGCGCTGGCCCGCCTCAACAGCATGCGCGAGGAAGAAGGGCGCGGCATCGAACGCGAGTTGCGCGAGCGCATGCTGCATATTCAGAAAGCCAGTTCGGGCGTCGAGCGCCACCGCAATGCCATCCTGCAAAGCTACGTTGAGAAACTGCGGGCGCGCATGCAGGAACTCATCGGCGCGCAGGTCGATCCCGAACGCCTGCTGCAGGAGGCGGCGCTGCTGGTCGACCGCAGCGACATCCAGGAAGAACTCGTCCGCCTGCAGACCCATATCCAGCACTTCCTCGGACTGCTCGACGAAAAGGGCGAAGTTGGCAAGAAAATGGACTTCCTGCTCCAGGAAATGAACCGCGAGGCCAACACGCTGCTTTCCAAGACCTCGGGCCTGGCGGGCGACGCCCTGAAGATTACCGAAATGGGCCTCACCATGAAGTCGGAAATCGAGAAGTCGCGCGAGCAGGTGCAGAACGTCGAATGACGACTGTCTACATCATCTCGGCCCCATCGGGCTCCGGGAAATCGACGATCGTCGACGAGCTGCGCAGCCAGGTAGTGGGATTGAATTTTTCCATCTCCTACACGACCCGCGCCCCGCGCGGCAGCGAACAGAATGGTCGCGAATACTTCTTCATCTCGCGCGCGGAGTTCGAGTCCATGATTGGCGAGGACGAGTTTCTGGAGTACGCCGACGTCTCGGGAACTACTACGGGACGGCTCGCCGCTTTCTGCGCGAGGCGCAGAACGAAGGCACAGACCTGCTGCTCGACATCGATGTGCAGGGAGCGGCCCAGATTCAAGGCAAGATTCCGGACGCGCCCAGCATTTTCGTGTTGCCGCCCAATCGCGAGATTCGGAATGGCGTTTGCGCAATCGCGGCTCCGATAATCCGAGCAGGTGATCTGTCGCCGTTTGGTCACGGCCCGTCGGGAGATTGAGAATTACGATAAGTACGACTATATTTTAGTGAACGACCGCCTGGAACCGTCCGTCGGCCAATTGAAGGCTATCGTGCTTTCCGAACGGCTGCGACACTCGGGTCGCCCATTGACCGCCGAGGACGAAGCTCAGGTTGCCGTCGCAAACGAATGTCGCTTGGGCAACATTCGAGAGCGAATCAAACCCATCTTCGATTCGTTCCGCGACGACCGAGTCAAGTGCTAGGCGACGGGAGAATAGTTTATGAAGTTGATCGAAGGCTTCGACAGCAACTACCGTTACATTCTCGTGGCTGCCCGCCGCGCCCGCCAGCTCCAGGGCGGCGCTCCCCCGGTGGTGGAAACCAGCTCCCGCAAGCCCTGCCGCATCGCGCAGGACGAGATTCGCGCCGGCAAGGTGAAGTGGGTGATCACCGAAACCCCCAAGTCGGCGGTCGATGTCGCCCAGGAAGCGCTGGACCAGGGCGGCCAGACCGACGCCTAGCCTTCGGCGAAGGCCAAGGCCCATCCGGCCCTCGCTTGACTGGTACATTCGTCAGTTCCTCTGCCGTCATCTAAAGAACAGGCCTCATGAAGGTAGCTCTCGGCGTTAGCGGCGGGATTGCGGCGTATAAGGCGGCAGAAGTTCTGCGCCTGCTGCAGGACCGCGACCTGCGCGTGCAGGTCATCATGACCCAGGCCGCGCAGGAGTTCGTGCGCCCGCTTACCTTTGCCGCGCTCTCCGGGGAAAAAGTCATTACGGGCATGTTCGAAGCGGGCAATGCCGAGCCGAACATCGACTCGGCGGTCGAGCATATTGCTGTAGCCCAATCCATCGATGCGCTGGTCGTAGTCCCTGCCACCGCCGACCTTCTGGCCAGGTTCGCGCAGGGCATCGCCAACGATTTCCTGAGCACGCTTTATCTGGCAACCACCGCCCCGGTCATCGTCGCCCCGGCCATGAACGTCAACATGTGGAATCATCCGGCAACGCAGGCGAACCTGGAAATCCTGCGCAAGCGTGGCGTGAAGATCGTCGAGCCGGACAGCGGATATCTTGCCTGCGGAATGATCGGCGCTGGACGGTTGGCTGCGAACGAAGCCATTGTGGCTGCCGTGCTCGAGGCGTTGGGGGCAGCGCAGGATCTGGCCGGTGAAACTGTGCTGATCACTGCCGGCCCCACCCGCGAGAAGATTGACCCCGTCCGCTACATCACCAATCGTTCCAGCGGGCGAATGGGATATGCGCTGGCGGAAGCGGCTTTGCGCCGCGGAGCACACGTATTGCTGGTCAGCGGCCCGGCTGCGACTTTGCCGCCTGACGCAGCGCAAACTACCCGCGTCGAAACTGCCGAGCAGATGCGCGATGCGGTTCTTACGCTGCTGCCGCAGGCGACCATCGTGATCAAGACGGCTGCGGTTTCCGACTACCGCCCCAAAGCGCCTGCCGTTCAGAAACTGAAGCGCACTGGACCGATGGCGCTCGAACTTGAGCCCACCTCCGACATTCTGGCCGAGCTTGCAGCCAAGAAAACCAACCAGCTCATCATTGGCTTTGCCGCGGAAACCGAGAACGTCCTTGAGAACGCGCGCAAGAAGCTGGGCAAGAAATCACTGGATGCGATCGTCGTCAATGACGTGTCGCGGGAGGGCGTCGGCTTTGATTCCGACCGCAACGCGGTGACGATCCTTACCCAGGACGAAGTGATCGAAGTCCCCGAGACCACGAAGTGGGAAGTGGCCCAGCGCGTGCTTGACCAAGTAGTCAAGCTGCGCAAGCGCCACAAGATCGTGGTGAAGACCTGATGGCGCGCGTGCTCGACCCGGAACTCAAGCAGGCACTCGCCGCGAGGCTTCGCTACTACAACGAACTGGGCATTTACGATTTCTATCGCCGCGAAGTTTCTACGACAGCCGCGGGCGAGCCCGTAGCATCCTTTCCATCCGAAACAGTGATCCAGCCAGAACAGCGAGAGGCAATGTCTCCAAGAAAAGCTGCTGCGTCTGTAGTGCAGGAAGAAAGCGCTTTAGAGATCGTTCAGTCGCGGCCAGAATCCGGAGTGAGCGATCCGGCGAAGGCGCTGAAACTCATCCGCGAAGATATCGGAGACTGCACGCGCTGCCAGCTGGCCAAACAGGGCCGCAAGCAGATCGTGTTTGGTGTCGGCAACCCCAAGGCAGACCTGATGTTTATCGGCGAAGCGCCGGGCGCCGACGAGGATCAGCAAGGCGAACCATTCGTTGGGCGCGCCGGGCAGCTGCTCACCAACATGATCAAGGCCATGGGCCTGGGGCGCGAGCAGGTCTACATCGCGAACATCATCAAGTGCCGCCCGCCCAACAACCGGACGCCCGAGCGCGATGAATGTGAAACCTGTTCGCCCTTCCTGATGCGCCAGATAGCCACCATCCAGCCCAAGGTGATCGTTGCCCTGGGCGCCGTTGCCGCCAAAACGCTCCTGGCGATTAACGACTCCATGTCAAACTTGCGCGGCCGCTGGTACGAGTTTCGCCCGGCCGGCGCGCGCAGCAACGATCCCTCATGGACCAGCGCCAAACTCGCTGTTACTTACCACCCGGCATTTCTTCTGCGCGATCCCCGCCAGAAAAAAGAAGCATGGAAAGATCTGCAGATGGTGATGAAGGAACTGGGATTGAAGGCGCCGGCGAAGGCGGCAGAGTAGGAAGGGGATTCCAGACTTGAGAATTGAGATCGCAGCTCTGTTGTGCAGACCTCAGGTCGATCAGCCAGGTCGGCAATCTAAAATCTGAAATCTGAAATCTGAAATCTAAAATCTAAAATCTAAAATCGGAAATCGATTTCCTCGTGCACCCTTGACCAAGTTCACTTTCAGCTAAGTTGTTGAAAGTTCGTGGAAGGGGTATTCAATGCGAAAAACACCCCGTGATCATCGCCTGGGACGCCCTGTAATTGCGTTTAGGAGCCCTCAGGCAGCGACTTGAGGGCGGGGCGGCCTCAAAGGTCATCCGAGGGTCTGGGAGCGCGTCACCGTCGTTCTAATGCGAAAAGTTATCTTTAAGTTAATGCGACCAGGACAGTCGCCTTTTGCCGCCGACATTTTCCGCACGAAACACTCCCAGCCAACCACGGAATTCCTACCCGATCCGTCCCGTAGCGATTCCCTGCGCCCAATCGTCGCGGCCGCGCTCGCGCGCGCACTCGGCGGCGGCTTGATGGTTGTACGCCACGCGTTCGAGGGATACGTTCCAGCCCGCGCTGTCTTTTTCGAGAATCCCGTAGCAGGCGTGCGGAGAGAAAGTCTGCATGCGGTAGCGGACCGGGTCGACATCGTCGTAAGCCGGCACGCCGATGCTGCCCGGGTTCACAACCAGCTGACCGTGTGTCAGTTCAACCACGCGCGGGATGTGCGTGTGGCCGCAAAGCACAACCGGCTGGTGAACTCCCTGCAGCAGTTCGCGGATCGAGCCCTCGGACCGCACTTCAGGCAACCCGTCCATGATGTCTTCGAGCAGGTAGATGGTGTCATTGCCCGGCGCGCCGTGACACAGGTAAATGTCGTTCTCGAACACGGCCGTGCGCGGGAGCTCACTGAGCCAGTGAATCGGCTCCTCGCCTAGATCTCGAATGACGTAAGAAAGGGTCGGGATATAGGCGAGGTCGCGCTCGCTGGCTTCATAAATCAGCCGGTCCTGGTTTCCCTGGATCGTGACCAGAACGTTTTCCTGCATGAGCCGCTCGTAAGTGGCATGCGGCTTGAGCGGCCCGTAGAGCGAGTCGCCGAGATTGACGAATCCATCGACCCCACGACTCTTGGCATGTTTCAGAACAGCGTCGAGCGCCCAGACATTGGCGTGAATATCGGCGAGGATGGCGAGGCGGGCCGTCACGTTGGCGGATACTAGCTTGTTATCAGCGTAACAGAAAGGCACTGTGCGGGGCAGGTGTCAGGTCTTAGGATCCTCATGACGGGAATTCGTTTTCGGGACAACGGAAAAAATTCTTAAAACGCAGAGAACGCAGAGAAATGCCGCAGAGGTCGCAGAGAAAGGCGCTGGCAAAGGTGGCTGAGAAAATCGGCTGGAAAAGTCGGCGTGTCCCGAAGCATGCACTTGACTAACTGATACGCTAAACTCAGCGGTCGCTGATAGCTGATAGCTGAGAGCTGAGAGCTGAGAACTGACACCTGACACCTTCCTTCCAATTCTGCGATGTCGCATTGCCCGTGCCGCTCGACACCGCGTTCTCCTACCGCGTGCCGGATGGAATGGCGCCGGCGGTGGGCGGTCGTGTGCTCGTCCCTTTCCGGCAACAGCGCATGAGCGGGATTGTGGTCAATCTGCACGACCGCAAGCCTTCGGTGGTCACCAAGAATGTGGTCAGCGTGCTGGACTCGGCTCCTGTGCTTGACGAGCAGTTGATGCGTCTGGGAAAGTGGATTGCCGATTACTACCTGGCGCCGCTGGGCGAAGTTTTCCGCACCATGCTGCCGCTGAGCGCGGAGTTCCGGCGCACGATCCTGTACCGGATCAGCGAGCAGGGACACATGGCGCTGCATCTTGGGGGCATGTCGGGATCGTCGGCGCGGGCGCGGCGCACGCCCGAGGAGCAGTTGGCCGAGTTTCGCGTGCTGGACTATCTCGCCAACCGGGAAGAAGCAGTGCGCGAGGCGAGCCTGCGCAGCGCGACCGGCGTAAGCCGCGCGGTACTGGCCGGCATGGTTCGCAAGAAATGGCTGGAGCGCGAGGACGTCTCTGGCGCGCGCGACGCGGCGCGTACGGTGAAAGTAGCGGTGCTACGGACCGAAGCCGAGCGCGCCGCGCCTGCGCCGGCGGGCGAGGACCTATCGACTGGCTCCGGACAAGTTGCCCGCCGGGCCAAGCTCAATGCGAATCAGCAGACTTTGCTGGACGCACTCGCTGAATCGAACGGGCGCGCTGATGTCGATGCGCTCCACGCGCTCGACGTGCCGCGCACCACTCTGAACACGCTCGTCAAACGCGGCCTTGTCGAGATCGTCGAAGAGCCTGCCGAATTCCATGTTTCCCGCGCCAAGGCGCGCCAGTCGCCTTTTGAATTCGAATTCAATCCTGCGCAGAAGCACGCTCTGGAACGGATTCAGGAAGGCATGGCGACGCGCAAGTTCAGCGGGATGCTGCTGCATGGGGTGACCGGGTCGGGGAAGACTGCGGTTTATCTGGCCGCCATGCGCACGGTGCTCGAAGCAGGCCGCTCTGCGATCCTGCTGGTTCCCGAGATCGGCCTCACACCTACGGTTGCCGCCGATCTGCACCAGGTGTTTGGCGATGAAGTCGCCATCCTCCACTCGGCGCTCACGGATCAGGAGCGCGCCGAGCAGTGGCATCGCATCAAACGCGGAGAAGCGCGCATGGTGGTCGGCACGCGGTCGGCGATCTTCGCTCCGGTCAGCGATCTGGCTCTCATCATCGTCGACGAGGAACAGGATTCCTCCTACAAACAGGAAGAAACTCCGCGCTATCACGCCCGCGACGTAGCGGTGATGCGCGCCAAGATGGCGAACGCGGTGGTCGTGCTGGGCTCGGCGACGCCCTCGCTCGAGTCCTACTACAACGCGAAGAAGAACAAGTACGCGCTCATCGAACTGCCCGACCGCGTGGAGCAGCGCCCGCTGCCCGAAGTCGAATTGATCGACATGAAGCAGGAATTCCAGGAGACCGGGCAGGAGCAGGTCATCTCGCGCAAGCTGGCGGAAGAAATCCGCGAGCGGCTCGCGCGCAAGGAACAGGTGATGATCCTGCTGAACCGGCGCGGCTATTCTCCGGTGGCGCTGTGCCGCACCTGCGGCAAGACGCTGGAGTGCAAGAACTGCGCCATCGCCATGACGCACCACAAGCGCGCCCGCAAAATGGAATGCCATTACTGCGGCTACACCGCGCCCGTACCCCAGAAATGCGTGCACTGCGGCAGTGAGTATGTCTATTTCCTGGGAACCGGCTCGGAAAAGCTTGAAGAACTCCTGCACGGCATGTTTCCCACCGCCCGCATCGGCCGACTGGATCGCGACACGGTGCGCGGCAAGGAAGACTTCGAGCGCGCCTTGGCTGCCCTGAACGAGGGCGAACTCGATCTGCTGGTCGGCACGCAGATGATCGCCAAGGGACACGACGTGCACGGCGTGACGCTGGTGGGCGTGGTCGGCGCCGACATCGCGCTGGGGCTGCCCGACTTCCGCGCCGCCGAGCGCACTTTCCAGCTTCTTACCCAGGTGGCGGGTCGAGCCGGGCGCGGGCAGACGCCGGGCAAGGTCGTTCTACAAACTTATTTTCCCGATCACTATGCCGTCCAGTATGCGGCGCGGCATGATTTCATCGGCTTCTACGAAAAGGAACTACGCTTCCGCAGCTGGATGCACTACCCGCCGTACTCCGCCCTGGCGAACGTACTGATCCGCAGCAACCGGCTGGATGAGTCCCTGCAATGGTCGGGCATCCTGGGCAAGTGGTTTGAAAAGACGCGCCACGAAGGCATTCGCGTGCTGGGTCCAGCGGCTGCGCCGATCCTGCGATTGAAACAGGACTACCGCTATCACTTTGTGCTGAAATCGGCGAGCCGCGAGAAACTCAACACGCTGCTGCGGACCATGCTTGCGTATGCTGCTTCGCAGAAAATCCCCCGCACGCAGGTGATTGTGGATGTGGATGCGCTGTGGCTGATGTAGGGAACGCAGGTGACAGGTCACAGATCACAGGTGACAGTTCTCAGTTCTCAGTTCTCGCGATGCTGTCGCCTTCTCTCCGGTTGTTGGGGAGCCTTAAAAGCATTGTCATCCTGAGCGCAGCGAAGCCTGTGTGCGGCTTCAGGCGCTGTACGAGTGCCGGATCACGCTCAGCGTCCTCACGAATTATCATTGATCGCTAACGATCGCAACATAGACTCGTCTGACCTGTGACCTAAGTTCGTACCCGGAGCCAAAATGCGAATTGCCTCTTCCATCATTCTTAGCATCCTCATCGCGGTCGTCGGCGAAGCGCAAGACAAAGCCGCACAATCCTGGATCTCCACCAGCAACGAGTTCACCAAGCAGCTGGTGAAGGTTGAGAATAAGCACGATCCCGAAAACGGTTCGCGGCAGGGGTTGAGCGAGTATGACGAACTGGTGTCGCAGCCGACGCTGGCTGATGAAGACCAGGAGCGCAAGGAGAGGGAAGAAGTCCTCGCCAGGTTCAAGGCTGCGCTTCCGCAGCAGAAGCAGAAGGAAGTGGCGCAGGATCTGGAAATCATCATCCGGCGCGTCGAGCTGAACTTCCGGCTGCAGGACTATCAGCGCGCCCACGATGTTCCGTTCACCAATGCCAGTTCGTTGGTGTTCGGCGGCGTCAGGATGCTACTCGACGAGCAAACTCCCGCGGCGCGACGCCCGGCGGCAGTGACTCGCCTGCGGCGATATGCCGGGCTCGATCCCGCCTACAAGGCGCTCACCGAAATTCTCAAGCAGCGCGTGATCGAGCAGATGGCCAAGCCGGGCGTGGTGTATCCGGCGCGGGTTGAGCTCGAGACCGAGATGTCGCGCAATTCCCACTACCTCGAAGGCATCGCCTCGCTGTGCAAGGAGTACAAGCTCTCCGGATGGGAAGAGCCTTTCGCCAGGCTGAAGGCGCAGCTCACCGACTACGATGCGTGGATCCGTTCGACCGTGTTACCCAAGGCCCGCGTGGATTTCCGCCTGCCGCCCGAAGAGTACGCGCTTTCACTCGAGCTATATGGAATCGACATCCCGCCTGCGCAAATGGCCGCGCTGGCGCACCAAGGCTTCGACGAGATTCAGGCCGAGATGAAGCCGATCGCTGCCGAGATCGCCAAGCAGCGCAAGCTGCCATCGAGCGACTATCGCGATGTCATTCGTCAATTGAAAAAGCAGCAACTGGTGGGCGACGCGATCCTGCCGTTTTATCAGAACCGGCTGAAGCAGATTGAAGACATCATCCGGAAGCAGAACCTGGTGACGCTGCCCGATCGCCCGGCGCGCATCCGGATTGCGACGGCCGCCGAGACCGCGCAGCAACCCGCGCCGCACATGTCGCCGCCGCCGTTCCTGCATAACACCGGGGAGAAGGGCGAGTTTGTTTTGCCGCTCAACATTCCCGCCGGAGAAGGGCAAGCGCCGGCGCAGAAGTACGACGACTTCACCTTTGACGCCGCGGCTTGGACTCTGACCGCTCACGAAGCGCGCCCGGGACACGAATTGCAATTCGATTCCATGGTGGAGCACGGCGTGTCGGTGGCGCGCGTTCGCTACGCCTTCAACAGCACGAATGTGGAGGGTTGGGGATTGTATTCCGAATACCTGGTCCGGCCGTTCATGCCGCTGGAAGGACAGCTTGTTTCTCTCGACTACCGGTTGCTGCGCGCGGCGCGCGCGTTTCTCGACCCGGAGCTGCAGTCGGGCAAGGTGACTCCGGAGCAGGCCAAGCAGGTGCTGGAGAACGACGTAGTGCAGTCCCCGGCATTTGCGGAAGAGGAAGTGGAGCGCTACACCTATCGCGCGCCCGGCCAGGCCAACAGCTACTACTACGGCTACACCAAGCTACTCGGACTACGCAAAGACACCGAGGCAGCGATGGGTGCGAAGTTCGATCAGAAGAAGTTTCACGATTTTATTCTTGCGCAAGGATTGTTGCCGCCGGATTTGTTGCGGAAGTCGGTGATGACGGATTTCGTGGCCGCAGAGCAGGCCGCGGGTGCGAATTAAGCAGGAAGCGGGTTCCAAGGTCGTGCGACGCCGGAGCGATGTGGAGATGCGCACGCGCGGGCATCGCGTATAGAACCTGCCTGACCGTTCACCGTCGTGCGCCACAAATGAGGACTCCCCGATCATCGTCGCAACGCATTAGCTGCAGATCCGTGAGGCGGATCAGTGTCTCTGGATCAGTCCCTTCAGCGACGTCCGATCGCGGCCTTCGTCGATGGTGGTGACGGGCTTACGTGTAAAGGTCACGGCGAGAATAAGCAAGGCAAATAGGGCAAGAACGAGGCGCTTGCCCGACACTTTCGGAAATTCGGCGACTTGCGGGTGACGGAAACTGCTGATCTCGAGGAGGATCGCCCAGATCAGCCATCCGGCCCAGAGATACACCGCCATCGGAATCAGGCACAAGATGGTGAGGCGCGAAATTGTGCGATGGGCCCTCGGCGCTATGGAAAACACGATGTGGCCGCCATCCAACTGGCCACCGGGCAGCAGGTTGAGCGAGGTGGCAAACATGCCTCCCCACGCCGCAAAGCCCATAGGATGGAGCAACAGAGTATTCAGCGGCAAGGCCGCGGCGCCGCGCAGCAGTCCCAATGATACGAGCGCGTGCTGCGCCCAGCTGAAAATCAGCGGGTAGTGAATCAGCAGGGCTTCGGTGGGCGCTGGCATTACGGGGGCAACGCGCGAAAAGACCAGCGCGATTGCGAGTACCAGGCACGCCACCACAAAGCCGGCAATCGGCCCGGCGATCCCGATGTCGAACAACGCCCGCCGCGAGTGGATCGGCGAGCGGATGCGGATAAACGCGCCCATGGTGCCGATTAGCGATGGAAATGGAATAAAGAAAGGCAAGGTCGCGTCGACGTTGTAGCGCAAGCACGCGAGATAGTGCCCCATTTCGTGCGCCAGCAGAATCAGCATCAGGCTGGCGGAAAAAGGAATCCCGAGCAACAGGCGCGAGGGATGATGCCAAATCACGTCGATTGGAAAGAGCGGAAAGTAGCTGTCTTCCTCATCCGCAAGCGCGGGCCGCGCCTGGTCAAAGTTGTATTGGAAGTGCGATCCCACCACCAGCGTCGTGAAGATGGTCGCGAGCAATAGCAGGGCGTGCAGCCAGTAGCGTTGGCGTCGCGGCGGCGCCAGCAAGACCGGCATCGGGGCGTAGTAGTCGACGGTGGATTGGGGAAGCGCTCGTGTTGGATCGGACATGCGGCTGTCTTGATTGTAAGGCAGGCGGGGAGTCCAGGGGTGGAGCGCATCTGTTCAGGTAGTTCCGCGCCAGCGCTCTTCGAGCTCGGGCTCTGGGCTCTGGGCCTTCGAGGGAGACTATTTAGAGAATCGCTGCTACAGCCATTAACGTTGCAGTTCACCACCCGCCAAAGTAAGCTTCTTTCTCCGTGGGGGATCACATAAAAAGCATCGCAGCTGTTGTGTTCTTGTTGTGTACCGTCAGTCCTGCCTTTTCGGCGAAGCAGTATTCCTATTTCCGCGTCGGCAGCGCCATTTATGTCACCACTGCCACCACGCCGGGCACCGTTCTGATGGGCGGGGGTACCGATGTGGATGCCGCGTTCCAGTGGATGTGCCAGCGCAGCGGCAACGGCGACTTTCTTGTCATTCGGGCGACCGGGACCGATGCCTATAACCCGTACATCCAGCAGCTTTGTCCCGCGGAAAACTCCGTGGCCACTCTGATTATCCCCAACCGTACCGCGGCCAGCGATCCGTTCGTGATCGCGACCATTCAAAACGCGGAAGCACTCTGGATTGCCGGCGGCGATCAGTCTAGCTACATCAATTACTGGCAGGGAACTCCGGTCGAGGACGCTGTTAACACTTTGATTTCCCGCGGCGTACCCATCGGAGGCACCAGCGCCGGGATGAATGTCCTGGCGCAGTTCATCTACTCGGCGCAGGCCAGCCAAGCCATTACGTCGAGCGACGCGCTGGCTAACCCGTTCAGCAAGTACATCACCCTGGTGCGGGATTTTGTCGGCATCTCCATCTTGCAGGGAATCATCGATGATCCGCATTTTGTGACGCGAGACCGGATGGGCCGCGATCTGGCATTTATGTGCCGGGTGTACACGAACGGCTGGTCTCCAGCACCCCGCGATATCTCGATTGACGAGAAGACGGCGTTGCTGATCGACGGGTCGGGCAGCGGGACGGTCGTGGGTTCGAGCACTGTTTATTTCCTGCGTGCGCCCGGCGCGCCGCAGGTATGCCAGCCAGGCGTTCCGCTGACTTATCAGAACATCGCCGTTTACCGCATCAACGCGAGCGGATCGTTCAATCTTTCGACCTGGAAAGGGAAGGGTGGGACTACGTACACGGTGTCGGCCAACGCAGGGGCTTTGAGTTCAACGCAAAGCGACGGTTCGATCTATTAGGGCCTGTGTCGTCAATGCTTCGGGGCGCAAATGTGCCACCGCTCGGAGGTCTGTATGAAACTCACCAACCGCGTCGGGCTCTGGTTAGGGAGCCTGCTTTTCGCTGTTTTCGTTCAAGGGCAGGGCGTCAACACTATGCATCCGCCAGAGATCGACGCGCAGAGGCACGCTTCGCCGGAAGACCTGCGGGATCGGATGCAGGATGCTCAGCTTCAGAGGGACGCGAAGGAACTGGCGGAGATTTGCGCTTCGGTTCGAGAGGATATGGATGGGCTGAAGCAAGGTCTGGTGTCGAAAGACCTGGCGGAGAGGCTGAAGCGCATGGAAAAACTCTCGAAACACGTACGTGAGCAGTTGACGAGGCCAAGCGGTACGCACTGAGCAGTCAGCAGAAGCGGACCTCAGCGGTCCACTTAGTTGAGTACCAGCGCCGATGGGCCCGACTGAAGTCGGGGCCCTTCCCCTAAACCCGATTCCCTGAAGAAAACCCGATTACCACAGAGGGCACAGAGTACATGGAGGAAGAAAGAATTGGCTGAGGTTTCTCTGAGCCCTCTGTGTCCTCTGTGGGGAAGAATCTTATGGCTCTGCTAGTCGATTGACTGCAGTTCCTTGCCGGGTTTAAAGCGGACAGCTTTCCCGGGCGGGATGGAGACTTCGGCGCCGGTGCGCGGGTTGCGGCCAATACCGGTTTTGCGGGGACGCACGTTGAAGACGCCAAAGCCGCGCAGTTCGATGCGGTCGCCCTTGGCCAGCGACTTCTTCATGCTCTCAAATACGGTCTCCACCGCGAGTTCGGCTTTGGTCTTGGTGATGCCTGTCTTGTTGACCACTTCGTTGATGATGTCAAGTTTGATCACGGTCGGCTCCCGTTGGCGGTCTGCGGAAATACCACCAAGTGCTTGATGCTAAGGGAGATATCAGAGATTGTCAACGGGACCAAGTGTCTCGTAAGATGACAGCAAGGAAATTCCAGCCGCTGTTCCAGCCAGAACATCAGTTTTCATTGAGTCATTGGAAAATTGAGGAATTGTGTGATTTTCCAAAGGGCTCAAGTGTCGGGAGTGGCTCGATGGCTGTAAATTACGAAATTGATAAATTTTCCAATTCCCCAATTTCTTCTAAAGGGAGCTCCATGTTGAAGAGTGACCGCTGGATCCGCAAGATGGCGAAAGAGCACGACATGATCAATCCGTTCTCGGAGAAGCAAGTGCGCGAGGGCGTCGTGTCGTATGGCCTGTCGTCTTACGGATACGACCTGCGCGTGGCCGACGAGTTCAAGATTTTCACCAACGTGAACTCGTCGATTGTCGACCCCAAGCACTTCGATGAGAAATCGTTCGTCACCGTGCGATCGGATGTAGCCATTGTGCCGCCGAACTCGTTCGCCTTGGCGCGCTCGGTCGAGTACTTCAAGATTCCGCGCGACGTGCTGACCATTTGCGTGGGGAAATCGACCTACGCGCGCTGCGGGATCATCGTGAACGTCACGCCATTCGAGCCCGAGTGGGAAGGCTTCGTGACGCTCGAGATCTCGAACACCACGCCGCTGCCGGCCCGCATCTACGCGAACGAAGGCCTGTGCCAGATCATCTTCTTCCAGTCCGATGAAGTTTGCGAAGTGAGCTATGCGGATCGGAAGGGGAAGTACCAGTCGCAGAAGGGGATTGTGCTGCCGAAGCTCTAGTCGCTGGTCGCTAGTCGCCAGTCGCTAGCTTTCTTCGGTCGTGGGTTGCAGGATCGGTCGTTGGCGAGCCCAAGAAGATGGCAGTCGTGGAATCCCACCTTTGCGCAAAGAACGCGCAAAGATGGGGCACCCCGCGGTTTGTGCCGCTTTTCGATCTTGCTCCTTGCCGACGATGTGGGTTTTTGCTGACGACCAGCGACTAGCGACTGATGACTGTTTCTCGCGACTGACGACTAGCCCAAAAACACCACGGCCCGGGATTGCTCCCGGGCCGGGCTTTTAAATCTTGAATTAAAGGCTAGGGCCAGCGTTTGGCGGTGTCTTCCCAACCGGCGGCTCGGGCGGGTTGGGGATTCTGGTTCACGGCCGCCTGCTGCGGAATGCGAATCGGCTGCTGGGTGGTCTGCGTCGCCAGTGTTGGCTTGGGACTCTCGCCGCCCAAGTCTTTGGCATCTTCAGGGGAGAGCAGCGGAGCCACTACCCGCAGCGCTTCGACTTCCTTCTCCAAGCGCGCGAGTTCCAGCTCTTTTTGCCGAAGTACTTCATAAACATTCTTCATATCTTTGGGCACCTGTGGCTCTTTCAATTTAGAGCACTGATTCGCACTCTAGGCAGCGTGAAAGTGGTTTGTCAAGGTTCTAGGGAGTGACAAAGTCGCATCCACTGTGAAAAACAAGCCCTATTTTGCGAAGGGCCGCAATGGGAAGGTTTTAAGCGTTGGTTGGATGCGGGTTAGCGCAGGAACACGACGGCCACGATTGCAATAACAGCCAACACGATGGCAATCACCATGAGCTTATGGGCGGCAAGCCATGATTCTTCTTCCTCCTGGCCGCCCAGGAAGTTCGGAGCGTCGCTTACCACCTGCTCTTGCTGAGAAGCAGGGCGGGCCGGTGCCGTTAAGACAGCTGCGGACACCGCAGAAGGGGCCGCCGGGCCAGGTTGTGCAGGCGCTTTCTTCTTCTCGCAATCGAGACAAAGCTGGCGTCCTTCCGAAACCGGGAAGCCGCACGCTTGGCATTTCCGCAGGCTTGCGACGGCGCCGCGCGAAACGGGCGCCGCGGCGATCTGTGGCTCGGGCTGGCCGGGCTGAGTTGTGGGCGGCTCGGGAACCCCGATTCGATCGCTTGCCGCCTGCTGCGAAGAGGCTTCCATCTCGGAGATCAGCATGTCATCGGCCGGGTCGACGGCCGGGGGAGGCGGTGCTAGATCGGCTGGTTCTTCTAGGATGTCCAGCTCGTCCGTTACCGGCTCGGTGACTGAATCGACAGACGATAAGGAGTGACGTGCCGCGACCTCCACGGGCGTTGAAGTCGGATTTGGGGGCGGAGCCGTGGGCGGCATCTTCATGTGAAACGCAATGCCGGGAGACGAATTCAGGGAAGGCGAGGGGGCGCCCATTGCCGCACTCGCATTTGCATGGGACGGGAACGTTTCGTCAGGCGCCAGGGTCGAGCCGATGCCCGTACCATGGTCGTCTGCTGGTATTTCTTCGCGATTCCCGTTGCCTGACACAGGAAGCGGCGGCCGGGTAAGCTGGTCGTCGGGAAGGGGGTCGAGCCCCAGGGCAGCTGCGGAATGTTCAAGCGCGGTATGGACCATCGCGCCCATGCGTTCGAGCGCGGCCAGGTCGCGGGTCTCGAAAACATTGGCCTGGTCGGAAAACAACTCGAAGACGCCGATGACTTCGTCGCCTCGCAGCAGTGGCATGACTACTACCGAGCGGATGCCCAGAGCTTCGCAACTCTCGCGGTTGACGCGCGTGTCGGTGGCGGCGTCATCGCAGCGCAGGGTCTGCCGGGTGCGGACGCTTTCGCCGGAGAGGCCCGAATTCACCTGGAGCTGCGCGCCGACCTCGGGCGCAGACGATCCTGCGCTGGCCCGGCAAACCATTTCCTCATGGTCGCGTAACGCGATGGCTGCACCGGTGGCGCCGGTGATGTACTGAGCACGCTCGGCGAGGAGTTGCAGGGTAGCCGTCAGATCACGCTCCGCCATCTCGGCCAGCGACTTGCCACCGTCCTCGGCAGGAAAGCGCACGTCATCCTGGCCGTTCGCCGAAGCTGCATCCGATGGATCATGCGGCGCTTCGCCAGCGTTTTTGTCGAGGATGAAATGAGGATCCATAAAAACAAGCTTCTAGCTTCTGGCTGCTCTCAGCTTTCAGCCCTCAGTTTTTCAGCTGTTAGCTATCAGCTCTCAGCTGTCAGCTTGTACAAGCCTACCGCAAAGGGCGATTTAGTGATCTTCAAGCTTCTCGCCCGTCGTACCTGGGTGTCAAGCGCACAGCCCAACCGTGGTTCTATCCCGAAGGTGCTGACGGCCCAGTTTCGTGGGAGGGTAAGGGATTTCCAGTTGAACTGAAGGCTGCGGAACGCCGGCCCCTAAAGGGGCGTTGAGAAGAAGCAAGTTACGGCTCCGCTAAAGCGGAGCCCTGATACGAAACAGATTTTTTCCATAGCCTATGAAAGCCCGAACCTCGAAGGTCGGAACTTGAAACTCGAAACTTGAAACTCGAAACTTGAAACCTGAAACTTGAAACTCGAAGCTCGGAGCTCAAAGGCTCGAAGCTCAAGGCTCGAAGCTCAAGGCTCGAAGCTCAAGGCTCGAAGCTCAAGGCTCGAAGCTCGAAGCTCACTCCTTCTTCTTCGGCAGGTACTTCTTTTCGATCGACGCCACCACCACGTAGTTGGGATCGACCATTTCCGACAGCCGGATCTTCGCTACCTTGCCGAGCAGTTCGTAGGCGTCGAGCTGGGAGAGGCCGTAGTCGTCGTGAATCCAGCCGACCAGTTCGGTGAAGGCGATACGTAGGGCGTCGTCGACCGGACGATAGGCTCCCACGGTCATGATCGCGTCATCGTTCTCAAAGCGCGGCCAATTTATCTTGTGATCCTTGATGACGTTGACCTGGACACGCGCGCGCAGAGGAACTTCAATGGCGGCGCCCGCAACCTCGCCATCTCCCATGGCGGCATGGCCATCGCCCAGATAGAGCAGGCCGCCTTTCACGTTGACCGGGAAATAGACGGTGTTGCCGACCGAGGCTTCGGGAGAATCCATATTTCCGCCAAACTCGGCGGGAACGATCGAACTGCGCGCTTCACCGCCCGCGGGCGCGACTCCCATGCAACCGAAGAACGGGTGCAAGGGGATCTTCACTTCGAACTTCGAGTCGAGCGCCTTGAAGGTGGCGGTATTGGTCGCATGATCGATGGGATAGAACCAGATCTTTTCCGGCAGGGGTGGATGCAGCATGGGCGTGTAGTTGGTTGCGTTGAGCGCGCCGAAGCCCGGGCCGAGCGCGCCCACACCCTGATCGCCGTTGATCTGGAGGTCGAGAATCTTGACGGCCAGCGTGTCGCCGGGCTCCGCGCCTTCGATGAAAAACGGCCCCGTGAGCGGGTTGTCCCCCGGCGCCATGCTGAGCGTGTCGCCGGGTTTCTTGATGGCGTCGCCGAAGCAATCGAGGGTGTTGGTGTCGAGGATGTCGCCGGGCTTGAGGTGGGCCACCGGCTCCGCAGTGGCATAGACGTACTTCACGTTGTTAAGGGCGCCCTGGTATTTCACGACGTTGCCCGATTGTGCATGGGCGGAGGCTGCGAAGGCGACGACGAGGACAAGCGTTTTCACTGGTTGATGCGCGGCAAGGTTCATGAATGTTTCTCCGAGATCGAAGGAAGCTTACCTCAGTGGCTGAAGAGAACGCTGCGATTTCGCTTCGATTATTGCGAACAAACGGCGCAAGCTGGTGATAAGGCCTGATTTCGACAGTTGACAATTTCGCCGGGTGCCTAAGGGAGGAAATGTTCAGCGAGTGTTGCGCTTCTTGATAGTTCTCTCTAGCAGCACGAAGGCGCCACTTATCACCGCCATCCCTATCGCCATCTGCCAAGACGCCATCTGTTCAGCAACGAAGAGCCACACCACAATGGCCGAAATGAAGGCCACCCACCACCCGATTGTGAGAAAGGTCGGCATGCTGCTTTTAGCCCTGCAAAGTTTACACCTTGAGGTACAAGGCCGGTAAGTGTCGAAAAATCCCCATTGCACCAACGCTGCCGATAGTAGAGTGCCCTCAACATCTCGCCCGATGCCGAGCACCTGCAGCTCGATGAACAGCCTTGGGGGTAATTTGATGACACTTATCAGCGGCTGAAGGCGCCGGAGTTGGCACTTTTCGGCTCGACTGAAGTCAGGCCTTTCCCGAGCCGAGCCAGCAGCCAGAAGCTACAAGCCAGCAAATGTCAACCACGCCCATCCCACGGTCAGCGTCAGCAGCGTGATGGGGACTCCAGCGCGCAGGTAGTCACGATAGCCAATCTCAACTTCCGGCTTGGCGGTTTCGACCACGATGATGTTGGCGACGCTGCCCGTGATGGTCAGGTTTCCGGCGAGGGTCGATGCCATGGCCAGCAGCAGCCATGCCTTGTGGGGATCGGCAAAGCCGGGCACCATCGTTTTCAGCAGCATCACGGCCGGGACGTTGTTCACGATGTTGCACAGGGCGGCCACCGAAAGGGTAAAGACCCAGGTGCGTTGCAGGTTCCAGTGCCGCGCGACATCCAGCAGGCGCGTGGTGATGCCGGCATTTTCGGCACCGCCCACAATCAAAAAAAGTCCCACGAAAAAGACGAGCAATCCCCAATCCACTTCTTTGTAGACCTGTTGCGGTTCGAGGGTGCGGGTAATTAACAGGACGGCTGCTCCCAACGCGGCCATCTGAGCCGGGTCGACGCCCAGGAAGAATCCGACCACCACGGCCGACGCGACGATGACCGGCTTGGTGAGTTTCGAAAGATCGAGCGCGGGCAGGGGGATCTCGCTGCGCTCCTCCGCCTTCAGCACCAGGTTGCGCATGTGGACCCAGTGCAGCACGCCCCAATCGATGAAAAGTCCGACCAGCGCGACAGGTGCAAGATGCACGAGGAAATCGCGGTAGCGGATTCCGGAGAACGATCCGATCAGCATGTTCTGGGGATTGCCGGTGATGGTGGCGACGCTGCCGATGTTGGACGCGGTGGCCACCGCGAGCAGATAAGGCAGCGGCTGCAGATTCATCTTGCGCGTGATCGAGAGCACGAACGGCACCATGACGAGGCAGACGATGTCATTGACGAAGAAGGCGGAGAGGAATCCGCAGGTGAAAATTACCGCCGGCAGCAAGTTGGTGAGGCTTCAGGCGACGAAGCACGGCTTCCGCATTCCACTCGAAGAAACCGACCAGGTGCAGGGTGCCGACGATCAGCATCATCGAGAACAGCAGGACGATGGTGGAGAAGTTGACGTGTTGGAGGGCGTCGGCGGGCTGCACGATGCGGAAGGCGACCATGCAGACGGCGCCGATGATGGCCGCGCCCGTGCGGTCGATTTTCAGGCCGGGGAACTTGCCCAGGGCAAACACCACGTAACTGGCGAGAAAGATGATGTAGGCCGCCAAAAGGCGGGCGTCGGACAGGGCGGCGGGAGACAGGGCGTGCATTTTTTTTGCCCGCACAGGATAGCAGTCACAGACTGGATGCGGCGAAAGGGCGCAAAATAATCGCGGGGCAGGGCGTAACCTAATCCCGTGCCCACATCATTAGATAAGTAGTAGGGGTTGCGCGGAGACCGATTTGAAAGTGACCGAGCACGAAGCCGACGAGCGGCGCCTGATCGAGGCGGCGCAGCGCGACCCCGGCCGGTTTGCCGAAATCTATCAGGCGAGTTTCCCACGCGTGTATGCATTCGTGGCACGCCGGGTGAAGAGCCGCGAAGAGGCGGAGGACGTAACCGCGGAAGTCTTTCAGCAGGCCCTGGCCGGACTGGGCGGATTCGAGTGGCGGGGGACGCCGTTGATTGCGTGGCTACTGGGGATTGCTTCCCACCTGGTTGCACGGCACTGGAAAGGTGCGCCGCCAGCGGTGCCGGTCGACGAGATTGAGTTAGCCGCGAACTCCGCAGACGCCGAGCGGCAGGCATTATTTGCGCAATTGCTCAAGCGCTTGCCCGAAGACCAGCGCCACGTTCTCGAACGGCGCTTCCTTGAGCACCGCAGTATTCGGGAAATCGCGCAGGAAATGGAGCGCAGCGAAGGCGCCATCAAGCAGTTGCAGTTCCGGGCCCTTGAGACGTTGAGAAGCCAGGTGAAGGATCGCCATGAATGAGTTCCTGATTGAAAAACTCGACGAGCACGTTGACGCCCTGCTCGCAGGGCACGAGCCTGAACCGCAAGTGGATCTGGCACTTCGCGAACTGACGCAGATCGCCGAAGAAGTGGCGCTTCTGCCGAGCCCGGAATTTCAGATTCGCCTGCAGAAGGAACTTGGTTGTTCTGTGGAGCGGTGGGCAGCCCGTCCCGAGCCTGCCGAAATATCTTTGGCCACCGAGGCGCCGGCGTCGAAGCGAAGAGAACGCGACGAAGGCGCCTCTTTGATGGACGCGACCAAGACACGTTCTTTCATCCCTGGCAATCGCAATACCGTGGTCCCTCCGACGTTCGCCAGCGGTTCGCTTACGTTTCCCATGAGCGGGTCGCGCCTGGCCCTATCCTTTGGAATGCACGTCATTGCGTTAGCGTTGATCGGGACTTCCGGATGGTGGATGGTTGAGAATCGTCAGGTTGTGCGGATGAAGGTCGCAGAACTTGTTCCGGTGACTGACGATTATGTGCTGCCGGTGGCGCCTGGCAAAATCGGCGGAGGCGGCGGAGGCGGCGATCACGACAAATTGGATGCCTCGCACGGCACCGCTCCACGGTTCACTGCGCAACAACTCACGCCGCCGCTGGCCGTGGTTCGTAATCAGAATCCAGCTTTGCCGGCTGAGCCGACGCTGGTGGGGCCGCCCGATCTCGTGCTGCCGCAATCCGACAAGTTAGGCGATCCGATGGCGAATATCCTCAACCCGCCATCGAATGGACCCGGCAGCGGAGGCGGCATCGGTAGCGGAGAAGGCGGTGGCATCGGGTCCGGGAAGGGGCCGGGCATTGGGGAAGGCTACGGGGGCGGCATCGGCGGTGGCATCTTCCGCGTGGGTGGAGGGGTATCGGCGCCGCGGCCACTTTACGATCCCGACCCCGAGTACTCCGAAGAAGCGCGCAAGGCGAAATTCCAGGGAACCGTAATGCTCTCGGCGATTATCGGTCCGGATGGCAGGCCGCGCGACTTGCGGGTTCTGCGCTCGGTGGGTATGGGGTTAGATCAGAAGGCGCTGGACGCGGTCGGGAAGTGGCGCTTCGCGCCCGGTACCAAGGACAACCATCCAGTTTCCGTGCTGGTGAGTATCGAGGTGGCGTTCCGGTTGTACTGAATGTATCAATCGGCATGAAAGGTCGCGGAGGCAGACGAGGTTTCGTGGTGAGCTGAAACCTAGTTCTTCGGCTTCCCGGCTGACGGTTTCGCCGTCTTCGTCGGGACGGCGGTCTTTCCCAGTTCTTCCTTGGTCTTTTGGGCGGCTTGCTTGACGGCGTCGGCGGTAGCGCTGGCCGCCTTCTTCGTGGTGGCTGACACAGCCGAGGCCGCTTGCCTGGTTTTGTCGGCGGTGGCCTGGTAGGCGTCCGAGGCCATCTGCTTGGAGTCTTTGCCGACGGCATTGGCCGCTTTGCTCATCGCGCTCTTGGTGGAGTCGGCTGCTTCGCTGACCTTGTCCTTGGTGGTATCGGCTGCATCACTTGCCGTTTGCCTGGTCTTATCGACCCCTTCATTGGCCGACTTCCTGGTGGCATCCGCAGCGTCGGAGGCGGCTTGCTTGGTGGCGTCGGCGGCGGCTTTCGCGTCGTCGGCCATTTTCTTGTTGTCTGATTTGCTGCACGCAATCAAGGACAGACTAAGAATAGCGAGGACACTATAGTTACAGATTGATTTCATCGACTTCTCGTTTCCGGCGACGTCGTCGCCTGCGAACGTTCGCATCTTTCGATTGGGGCTAAATGTTAGGTTGGGGGCGGGAAGGGGTCAATGGGAAATTGGGAAATCTGCAGCCTCAGAAGGCGTGCGGCCTCAGGACGGGCTGCCGCGTCGACTGGAATTTCGGAGTAGATTCCCAGGCTAGCGAAATGCGTAGTCTTCGAAGATTTTTCTCTTACACCCAGGAGGAGAATAGATTGTTGAGTCCTTCTGCCAGCGTGGGATGCGCGAAGACTCCGTTCTGCAGCGCGGTGTAGGGCAATTTTCCCATGATCGCGACCTCGAAGACTGCCATGATCTCGCCGCCTTCGATGCCCAGCACGGTGGCGCCCAGGATCTGATCGGTTTCGGGATCGACGATGGCTTTCATGAAGCCGCGGCTTTCGTCCATTTCGAGGGCGCGCGCTACGGATTTCATCGGCATTTTGGCGACGCGAACCTTACGCTGCTGGCGTCGCGCATCTTCTTCGCTCAGGCCGACGTGCGCCAGTTGCGGATCAATGAAGCAGGTGTAGGGCACGAGGCGGCCGTCGATCGAGGCGCTTTTCTTTTCGATGACAATCGAGCGCAGAATGCGGAAATCGTCGTAGGAAATATGCGTGAATGCGGGGCCGCCCTTGATGTCGCCCAGCGCGTAGACCCCGGGAACGTTCGTTTCCAGACGGCTGTTCGTTTTGATGAATCCCTTCGCGTCGGTTTCGATGCCGGCGGCAGGCAAGTTCAGGGTGTCGGAGTTGGGGGTTCGCCCGATGGCGACCAGCAAATGCGAGGCATCGAATGTCCGCTTCTGGTCGCTGGTACTGACTTCTAGGCGAATGCGGCCAGCGAAGGAAGAAATGCGCTGTGCTTTTGCATTCAGCAGGACCTCGATTCCATCTTCCCGCAGAATCTTCGCGACTTCATCAGCGACGTCGGCGTCTTCCCGCGCCAGCAGCTGTTTGGCGGACTGAACGATGGTGACTCTGCTGCCGAAGCGGCGGAAGATCTGCCCGAACTCGAGTCCGATATAACCACCGCCGAGAATCAGAAGATGCTCGGGCACCGCATCCAATTCCATGAGGGAAGCGTTGTCCAGGAAGGGCACGGTGTCGAGTCCGTCGAGTTTCGGAATTGCGGTGCGAGTGCCGGCATTAATAAAGATGAGCTCGGCGGTGAGGGAGCGTTGATGGCCATCGTTTCCGAGAACGGTGATGGTTTTTGGGCCGGTGAAACCGGCTGTTCCGAAAATGAGATCCAGATTCGGAGTGTTCTCGATTCGCGTCTGGCTTCCGTTGCGAAAGCTGTCCACGATGTCACGTTTGCGTTGGCGTACGCGCTTCAGATCGATCTGGATGTCTCCAGTGTGAACACCGTAGTCCGCGGCGCGGCGCGCGAGATAGGCAACGCGGGCGCTGGCCACGATGGTCTTGGTGGGAGTGCAGCCTTCATTGATGCAGGTTCCGCCCACATGCTGACGCTCCACCAGGGCGGTCCGCATACCCGCCTCGGCCAGCGCGCGGCAAAGGGGTGTGCCACCCTGTCCCGAGCCGATCACGATCGCGTCATATTTTTCAGCAGTATTCACGAAGGCCTCCCCGCGTTACGTGAGATTCGATGGCGGCCAGAAGGTTCCAGAGTATGTAAGAATGATCGCCGCCGTCATAAGGCGACTATTCAGCCTAACGCCGAATTCAGGGGTTCGATTTCATGTTGAAGAAAATCCTGCTGCTTGCCATCTGCACGCTCGTCGCGCTTCCTGCTCTGTGCCAAACTGCTACCAAGAATACCTTTGATGGCAAAACGTGGTGGGAACACGTCAAGGTTCTTGCCGACGACAAGATGGAGGGCCGCGATACCGGCAGCGAAGGCCTGCGCAAGGCGGAAGCCTACGTCGTGGAGCAGCTCAAACAATCGGGGCTCGCGCCCGCCGGCAAGGAAGGCTACTACCAGCCCGTCAAGTTCCAATCGCGCCAGATCATCGAGAGCGGTTGCAGCGCCGCGCTGATCCGCGATGGAAAGGTGGAACCGCTCAAGCTGGGCGATGACATCATCTTCTCGTCGCGAATCGACCTGGCGCCCGAAGTCGAGGCTCCGTTGGTCTTTGTAGGGTACGGCCTGAAGGTTCCGGAAAAGAACTACGACGATTTCGCCGGCCTCGATCTCAAAGGGAAGGTGGTCGTAATTCTAAACGGCTCGCCGGCAGAGATCCCGGGACCGATGGCGTCGCACTACCAGACGGCGGCCGAGCGCTGGAAGACGTTGCACGCGGCCGGAGCCGTGGGCGCGATCAGCATTCCGAATCCCGCCTCGATGGATGTGCCGTGGTCGCGCATTGCGTTGAATCGCGCGCATCCCAGCATGGAGCTTTCCGATCCGGTGTTTGACGAGACCGCCGGCGAGAAGTTGTCCATGTACGCCAATCCCGCGGAGGCTGACAAGTTTTTCGCGGGCACGGGCCACACCTTTGCCGATCTTGCGGAGCTGGGGAAAGAGCGCAAGCCGCTGCCGCATTTCGCGCTGCCGGTTTCGATTCGGGCGAAGACGAAGCTGGAAAAGAAAGACGTCGACTCCGCCAATATCATTGCGAAACTGCCGGGCTCGGATCCGGCCTTGAAGAACGAGTACGTGGTCATGTCGGCGCACATCGATCACATCGGGATCGGCGAGCCGGTGAATGGAGATCGAATTTACAACGGGGCGATGGACAACGGGTCGGGCAGCGCCGCGTTGCTCGACATCGCCGCCTCGCTCAAACGGTCGCCCGAGAAATTGAAGCGCTCGCTTCTTTTCGTATTCGTCACCGCGGAAGAGAAGGGTCTGTTGGGATCGAAGTACTTCACGCAATATCCGACGGTGGATCCGAAGTCGATGGTGGCCGACATTAATATCGACATGTTCCTGCCGATTATCCCGTTAAAAACGATGGTCGTTTTTGGATTGGCGGAATCGGACCTGGGGGACTTGGCGCGTGAGGTGGCGCAGTCGCGAGGTGTGCAGGTGGTGGCCGATCCCGAGCCGCAGCGCAACCTGTTCATCCGCAGTGACCAGTACAACTTCATTCGCCACGGGATCCCGGCGCTGGCCATGAACGTGTTTCCCGACCCGAACTCGGCGGAGCAGAAGAAGATCTTCAAAGACTGGCTGACCAACCGGTATCACGCGCCTTCGGATGACCTGGCCCAGCCCATCGATTTTTCCGCAGCGGCGCAATACGAGGAGATTGCCCGTGGACTGATGGTGCGGGTCGCCAACGACGACCGGCGTCCGCAATGGAAGGCGGACAGTTTCTTCCGGCGTTATGCGGAAGGGAACAAAGAATAGGGGCGCCGAATCCTCTAACGATTTCGCGAATCTCATCGAAGATGAAGATTGTCTCGGTCAATGTTGGGCTGCCGCGGGAAATCGCGTGGAAGGGGACATCCGTTTCCACCGGCATTTTCAAGAGTCCGGTGGAAGGCCTGGTGCCGATCAAGCAGTTAAACCTGCGGGGCGATCAGCAGGCGGATCTCACCGTTCATGGCGGGCCATATAAAGCAGTGTACGGCTATCCTTCGGAGCATTATGCGTATTGGCGACGCGAACTTCCGCAGGCCGAACTGGGGTGGGGAGCGTTTGGAGAGAATCTGACCACCGAGGGCTTGAATGAAGACGAGCTTTACGTGGGCGACCAGTTGCGCGTGGGCTCTGCGCTGCTGATGGTGACCCAGCCACGCATGCCTTGCTACAAGCTGACGATTCGCTTCGATCGCGACGACATGATCAAGCGTTTCATCGCGAGCCGGACGAGCGGTTTTTACTTCTCCGTGGTCGAAGAGGGCGAGGTGGAGGCAGGCTCGGCGGTCGAGATCGTGCGCCGCGATCCGGACCGCGTTTCGGTCAACGACATCAATCATCTTTATTACGGAACGTCGCGCAGCGTGGAACTCCTGAGCCGCGCGGTCAATCTGGCAGCGTTGCCTGCCAGCTGGCGCGACTACCTTCGCGGACGCGCGGAGGCCCGGGAATCCACCCGGTAAGGCAAACATCGGTTGATTATGGGTGTCGCAAGCGGATAACCATGGGCGAAGCACTCATCGGTGATCGAGCCAGCATGTCTCGTCGAGGCCGGGGACTAGAATACTTCACAATCGGATGGAACATGCTGGAAGGTCTTGTTGCCGTCATCGCTGGAATGGTGGCAGGCAGCATCTCCCTTGTCGGCTTTGGGATTGACAGTTTCATAGAGGTGACGTCCGGGGCTGCACTTTTGTGGCGTATGAGCGTCGATGCGGATGCACAGCGCCGCGAAAGAAATGAGCAGATTGCTCTCCGGATTGTTGGCCTCTGCTTCCTGGGGTTAGCGGCCTTCGTCGCGTATGAATCGCTGGGAGATTTGATTCGACAGAAAGCTCCTCAGCACAGTATCCCCGGCATTGTTCTCGCTTGCGTTTCGCTGGTCGTGATGCCGTTGCTTTCGCGTGCGAAACGGACAGTCGGCAACGCCCTGGGAAGTGCCGCAATGCACGCCGATGCCAGACAGACCGATTTCTGCGTATACCTGTCCGCGATTCTCTTGAGTGGGCTGCTTCTCAATGCTCTGTTCGGCCTGTGGTGGGCTGATCCGGTGGCCGGGCTGCTGATGACGCCAATCATCCTCAAAGAAGGGCTGGAAGGGATTCGTGGAAGGGCGTGCTCCCACTGCTCGTGAGCAAACCTACTCTCGAGAATATGAAAATATGGGGGAGAATATGGTTGACCGACGGTCGCAGAAAGCGGATACCTCCTTCGCGGACGCGCGGAGGCCCGGGAATCCACGCGGGTAAGGCAAATCGGTTGATTATGAGCACATCGCGTAAGCCGTCGCCGATTCGCATTGTCAATCTTGAGGCAGGCATGCCGCTTGTGCATGAGGCGCTTACAAAGCTGGATCGCGAACTCGCGCTCGCCCGGCAGCAGCGCTGCCGGCTGGTGAAGCTGATTCACGGATACGGCTCGAGCGGCACAGGTGGCGACATTCGCATCGCTGTCCAGAAGCGGGTGCGGGAAATGCAGGACCAGGGCGCAATCCGGACGTGTATTTTCGGAGAGGACTGGGCTGCCTCCGATGCGCAGACTTGGGATCTGCTGAAGTCGCAGCCCGCGCTCAAGACGGACTCGGACCTGGGCAAGCGGAATCTCGGCATCACCATTGTTGTCCTGTGAGTCATTACTCCCGAAATCTCACTGTTCGTCCAGGGTCAGCGGCTTCTCGAGCACCATTTCCACCTTGGTGCCAACTGGCAAGTGAATCTCGTCGCCTCGCATGAACAGCGTTTTTGCCAGTCCCAGGCCACCTCCGATTGCAAGTCCGACTCCTGCGCCGGTGCCAGTGCGGGTGAGTGCTCCCGCCAGACCACCTGCCATGGTTCCTGCGGCGACCCGGTAGACGTCAGCGTCGATTTGATCGACAGGCTCGATCGTGGCTTCCTTGTCTTTGGGGCGCACCTTGTCGTCCCCGGGAAGGCTTTGCAGTCCTCCCGCTATCGTCATCACGCGATTGTCGGGAAGAATCAGGCTGGTGAAGCGCAGCCGGAATTGTGCGCGGCCCTTGATGCGTCCCGGGCGGCGCTCCTGTTCAACTTGTCCGAACACGCGGCTGTGAGCAGGGATTACCACCTGACCATTCTGAACAACCGGCCACGAGGTTTCCAGGTAGACACCCGAACCCGCCCGCGCCGAAGTCGTGTGAAGGGGACTTGTTAAACACATGAGCACGTGAGTGCCCGCGGGAACGGTGGTGGATGGTGTGCGGAGAAATCCTCTGCGTCTTCGCTTCCCCGGCCTGAGACAAGGCGGTTCCGGCCAGGCACATCACAGTGACGACGATCCGTATGAGCAGTTTCATAGGTTTCTCCCGTAGAATTACGGTGTGAACTTAGCCTCCAGTCGAACGCCTCACAAGCGACAAGCCGCGTAGTACTGGTCGGTGACGTGGTATGGCGCGCTCTGGCGCGGGGTGTTGCGAGTCCGGCACAGAGCACGGTGAAGGGGTGGCGCTACAATCGCATTCCCGGTCCACTCCATGACGATTAGTTCAAAAGATCGCCTCGACTCCTGGAAGGAGATTGCGACATTTCTTAACCGTGGCGTTCGCACGGTGCAGCGCTGGGAGGCGACCGAGAGCCTTCCTGTCCGGCGTCACCAACACCGCAAGCTTGGTTCTGTGTTTGCCTTGAAGTCGGAGGTGGCAGCGTGGTGGGAATCACGCAGCGCCGATTTGGCGCCGAAAACCGCAGCCACGATTCCGATCGGCTCTGCGCGCAGGATGCGGTTGCTGGTGCTACCGTTCGAAAATCTAAGCGCCGATCCGGCCCAGGAGTATCTGGCCGCCGGATTCACCGAGGAGATGATTACACAGCTTGCGCGGCTGCAACCCAATCGGTTGGCCGTAATCGCACGGGCAACGGCTATGCACTACAAAGGCACCCGCAAGCGGGCGGACCGAATTGCCCGCGAACTGAAGGTGGACTACCTGCTCGAAGGCAGCCTGCGGCGTGAGGGGTCCAACGTACGGGTGACGGCGCAACTCATTCACGCCGGCGATCAGACCCATCACTGGGCTCAGACTTATGACCGCGATCTGGCTAGCGCTCTGGTTCTGCAAAAGGAGGTGGCCAGCGCGATCGCCAATGAAATCAATCTCGCATTGAGTCCCGAGGTGAAGGAGACGCTGGTAACTACGCGAGCCATTCAGCCCGCGGCGTACGAGGACTATCTGCGCGGGCGTTACCACCTCAATCGGCCGCATCCCGAAGCGCTGGCGCAATCGGTGGCATGGTTTCAGCGCGCGATTGTAAAGGATCCGGCATTTCCGCTTGCCTATGCCAGCCTGTCGCATGCCCTGGCATTGCTGGCGATGGTTCCATTCGACGTTTTGCCTCCGCATGAAGCCATGCCCAAGGCGCGCGCCGCTGCCACCCGTGCTCTTGAACTTGACCCGGCCCTTCCGGAGGCGCACGCAGCGCTGGCCGTGGTGCGCCACCATTACGACTGGGATTGGTGGGGCGCGGAACAGGAATATCGCCGCGCGCTCGAATTGAATCCCGAGTACCCGGGGGCGCGCTTGCGCTATGCCTGGCTATTGCTCTCGCTTTCGCGTGTGGAGGATGCGCATCGCGAGATAGAACTTGCGCAGCAGACGGCGCAGGAGACCGATCCGCACCTGCTGGTCGTAATTCGGGCTACGCGAGCCGCCGCACTTTACTTTGCGCGTGAGTATGACCGCTCGATCCGCGAGTGCCTCGAAGCGATGGAGCTTGATCCGGATTACTTCTTGCTTCACTACCTGCTCGCTCGGGCGCATGCGCGCAAGGGGGCTCTTAAGAAGGCAGGGGCGGTCCTGAAAAAGATCGGCGAGAGCCAAGGCAAGATTTCCCTCATGGCGATGGCGGCCGGACTTCTGTGCGCTGTCTCCGGGCGAAAGGCGCAGGCCCGCGCGGTGGTGAAACAGCTCCATCGGGATGCAGAGACGCGGTATGTGCCGGCGACTTACATCGGAATTCTGCACGCTGGGTTCGGGGATACGGAATCTGCGTTCGAGTGGCTGGAGCGGGCTTATAAGGAGCGCGCTGATGGGTTGACCCTCCTGAACGTGGAACCGATGGTGGATGGGCTGCGGCCGGATGCGCGGTTCCAGAGTTTGATTTCGAGGATTGGTTTTTAGGCTGGGTCTGAGCTCGCTGCGGCGGCTCTTGGAGAGCTAGAGTTGCTAACCTCTCTGATCTCGGATTCATCATGCGGCCGCGATTGAAAAAGAAAATAGGGGACGACGGCGTTCGCCAGGTCTGATTGACGACCGTCGCAGGAAGCGGATGCGTCCCTTCTGTCCCTAAGTTTTTGTCTCTAAGTTCTTGCCCGTAATTTTTTGCTCCTAACCTTTTCTGTACCTTCGTCAGGTGTTGACCCGGTTCTATGGAGGACGCCCACTGCGGTGACTCCTACACGGGCCGCATTCGAGTCTGGACATCTTGAAGTTTTCGAGGTAGACTGCGTCCCCTCTGCATCGTCAGCGTCCCAAATAACGCATCGACTTAGGTTCGACTCCGTCCGACTTAGAAGGTTGTGGTAATGAGCCGTTCCCTTTATTTGTCAGAGGTGCTGTGGAAAGGCATGGGCAGCACCACTCCTGCGACATGGAAAATTTGGGTGTGTGCGACGGTGTTGGTGTTGTTCGCCAACACAACATTGGAACGCGAATATCAGTTGTTCCACCAACTAACTGAGGCACCGACGCCGGTGGGCCGCGACTTTGCCGTCTATTATGTCGCGGGTCGAGTTGCCTTAGGCGAGGGAGAGGGACGGCTCTACTACTGTCCAACGGGAAACAAAACAGTTCGCAACAGGGAGATACTGCAAGGCAACATTCCCTCCGATACTGCCTGGTCAAGGCTTGCTTCCCGCGCAGTTGGACTCCCGACGACGATGCACTACATTTACCCTCCTTTTTTTGCCGTGCTGTTCTCACCTTTATCGAGAATGCAGCCCAGAGAAGCATACTTTCTGTGGCGAGGCCTCAGTCTTGCGATGTTGCTTCTTTCCACCTATTTGATTTTGCGGAGTTTCCAGCTTGAAGGGGATTTGTCCGCCATTCTCATTGCGACCGTGGGAGTGCTTTCCTTTTTTCCCTTCGCAGAGACGTTGTATGAGGGTCAAGTCAGTTGTTTAGTCTTATTTCTCTGGACGATGGGATTCTACTGTACGCGGACCCGCAGGATCGCTATTTCAGCAGCCTGCTTCGCGATAGGGACCGCCATAAAGCTCACGCCTGCGATCGTGGTTCCGATAATGCTCCTGCGTCGGCAATGGAAATGGTTGTTATCTTACGTCGCGGCAAGCGCGGCCTTGCTCGCCCTCTCGCTTTGGCGGATCGGATGGGAAGCTCACAGGTTCTATATCTCTGAAGTGCTTCCGTCGATGTCTGCGGGCATGGGGGGATACTTACCGAAGTCGCTCGGCACAGTAGTACGAAACATCTACTGGCGGCGCGTAATATTCGGTCCAAAGGACTCGTGGGAAGTGCCGTCGTCCTGGAATCTGCTGATCAGGCTCGGTAGCTTCGCTTTGTATGCAGGTGTGCTCTACTACTTTTGGAAGAAACGAAACCCGGATGAGGTTGGGCTGTCGGAAGAGTTGACGGTCGCCGCTCTTCTCAGCTTACTGATTTCTCCTCTTACTTGGCGGCATCACTTCGTGCTGGTCCTGCTGCCGCTGGTCTATGCTTGGGTGCAATCTAGAGAACGAGGTCAGAAGGTTCGACTTTATGCTCTGGCGCTGGTGACCGTTTCCATCGGGACGCCCATCGCGGATTTCATCTTGTTACGTGTCCATTCTGGTCTCCTGCAAGCTCTTCTGTCTTCGCTTTCTATGCTCGCAGGTTGCACGCTCCTGCTGTTGTGCCTGCGGGAGTACCGTCTGGGTGAGATCATCCGGCCGCAATTCGTCCCAACAAGAGTCCCAGCGCTGGCTGCTCGATTGTGGCACTCCGCCCACTAGCACCTCCTGACTTTGTCAGTTGGCGAAACATCCCTACCTTTAACGAATGGAGGTGATCTCAAGCAAGTTTCCCACCTCGACCTCAGGGGCTGAAGCCGAATTGATTTTATTTGCTTTACGGCCCGGCTAAAGCCGAGCCCTTTCAACGCAACGGATTTTTCGGGGTTTTTCCGCAGACTGTAAAGCCGAGGCCGTTCAAAACGACCGATCGTCAGAGTTTCTCTGCAGCCCGCCAAGACAGTTCGTCTCGATTCGTTGCTTAACCGCCTCTTGTTTGGCGATGGGAGGCTCGCCAAATCACTGGCGCTCGGATTGACTCCCGCTACGTACGCCCATAAGATTGCATTCCGGCGGAAGTGTACTTCCACATGATCGGCCAGACCGTTTCCCACTATCGGGTTGTCGAAAAGCTGGGGGGCGGCGGCATGGGCGTGGTATACAAGGCCGAGGACACCCGCCTTCACCGTTTTGTCGCACTCAAGTTTCTTCCCGACGAAGTGGCGCGCAATCCCCAGGCCCTGAGCCGCTTTCAGCGCGAAGCCCAGGCCGCGTCGGCGCTCAATCATCCGAACATCTGCACCATCTACGACATTGGCGAAGAGGATGGCCGCGCCTACATCGTAATGGAGTTCCTCGACGGCGCGACGCTGAAGCACATGATCGCGGGCCGGGCGATGGAACTCGACACGCTGCTGGCCTTGAGCATCGAGATCGCCGACGCGCTCGACGCCGCGCATGCCCGGGGCATCGTGCATCGCGACATCAAGCCCGCGAATATCTTCGTCACGAATCGCGGGCATGCCAAGATTCTGGATTTCGGTCTCGCCAAGCTGTCGCCGTTGAGTCCTTCCTTTGTTGAGCCCGCCGGGCCCACCGCGCAGGAAACGGCGATGGCCGAGCAGCATCTCACCAGCCCCGGCTCGACGCTCGGCACCGTCGCTTACATGTCTCCGGAGCAGGCCAAGGGCAAGGAACTCGATGGGCGCACCGATCTATTCTCTTTCGGAGCGGTGCTCTACGAGATGGCGACGGGCGCGCTGCCTTTCCGCGGCGACACATCGGCGCTGATCTTCCAGGCCATTCTCGATCGCGCGCCGACGCCGCCGATCCGGCTGAATCCCGATTTGCCGGTCAAGCTCGAAGACATCATCAGCAAGGCGCTCGAGAAAGATAGAAACCTGCGCTACCAGCACGCGGCTGACATCCGGGCTGATCTGCAGCGGTTGAAGCGGGATACGGATACCGGGCGAGCCGTGGCGCAGAGTTCAGGGTCTGTGCCGATTGCGCAGGAATTGGTGCCGCCGCCTTCGGGTTCATCCCACGCGCCGGCGGCCACCGGCTCCTCTGCGGCTGCGCTAGCTGCGGCCTCCTCCCATTCGGTCAGCGCTGTGACCTCCGCGCCTCCTGCCGTTCTGGCAAAAAAGTCTCGCCAGGCCGTTTACACCGCGGCTGGCGTTCTGCTGGTTCTGGTGGCGGCTGGAGTTTTGTACTTCCGGTCGCGTTCGTCGGCCAAACTCACCGAGAAAGATGCCGTCCTGCTGACTGACTTCGTGAATACCACCGGCGACAGCGTCTTCGACGGCACCCTGAAGCAAGCGTTGGCCACGCAGCTCGAGCAATCTCCGTATTTGAACCTGCTTCCTGAGTCCCGCATCCGGGAAGCGCTGCGCTTTATGGGACGGCCTGAGGATCAGCGCGTGACCAGCGATGTGGCGCGCGAAATCTGTGTGCGCGAGAACGCGAAGGCCATGCTGACCGGGTCGATCGCGTCGCTGGGCAGCCACTATGTGATTTCCCTCGCGGCCGTCAACGCGCAGACGGGAGATTCCATCGCCAGCGAGCAGGCGGAATCCGAGAGTAAAGAGCAGGTTCTCAAGTCGCTCGACAAGGCCGCCACCAGCCTGCGCACCAAGTTGGGTGAGTCTTTGCCCTCGGTGCAGAAGTACGCCACGCCGCTGGAGCAGGCAACGACATCCTCGCTCGAAGCGTTGCAGGCGTACAGCAAGGGGCACAGCGCGCACCAGCACTTTGACGATGATGGATCGATCGCCTACTTCAAGAAAGCGGTTGAGCTTGACCCGAATTTCGCCATCGCCTGGGCAGAGCTAGGCGTCGCGTCGGGAAACATCGGGCAGATCAGACAGTCCCAGGATTCAATCAAGAAAGCGTTTGAGTTAAAAGACCGCGCGAGCGAACACGAGAAACTCTATATTTCCGCGCACTATTACGATGAGGTGGATGGGAACGCCGACAAGAACGTCGAGATATACGAACAGTGGAAGCAGACCTATCCGCGCGAGACTCTACCGTGGGACAACCTCGCTTTGAGATATGAAGCGCTCGGGCAGCCCGACAAAGCTCTTCAGAACGCTGCCGAAGCTATGCGCCTGGATCCCAAGGACAATTACGCTTACCAGAATCTGGGCGACGCCTACCTCTCCATGAACAAGTTCGATGAGGCCCAGGCGATTTACGATCAGGCTGCAGCCAACAAGATGGAGCCGCGGACCACACGATTCGGAAGACTCCAGCTCGCCTTCCTTCGCGGGGATCGCGCCACGCAAGAACGCATCGCGGCCGAAGCCGCTGGTTCGGCGGACGAGCCTCTCATGCTTCTGCAGCGAGCGCGGGGCGTGAGTGTGTCAGGACGGGTCTCAGAAGTGCGCCAATTGATTGCCCAGTCGGTTGAACTGTGCCGAAAACAGGGCAATCCCGAGTTGGCCGCGATTGGCTTGGCGGGGGAAGCGCTGATCGAGGCTGAACTCGGATACAGGGCGGAGCCAAAGCAACGAGCCGAAGAGGCAATTAAACTCGCGCTGACCCGGGATACGAAATCCATCGTGGCAGATCCCTTGGCCCGGGTTGGAGATTTTGCACGCGCGCAGAAGTTTAACGACGAACTGGCAGCGCAGTATCCAAACGATACGCTGTTGAGCAAAGTGCTGGTTCCCAGAAACCGCGCCATACTTGCAATCCAGAAGAACCAACCGCAGCAGGCCATCACACTGCTGGAACCCGCTATCCCATACGAAATGGGGGCGGGGCCTGCTTCAGCGAACCTGACTCCCCAGTACTATCGTGGCGAAGCCTACCTGAAGATGGGCGATGGGGTAAAAGCTCTCGCGGAATTCCAAAAGATTGTGACGCACCGGGGAGTCGATTTGCTCAGCGTGTTCTACCCGCTGGCGCAGCTCGGTTCGGCGCGCGCCTACGCGCTGCAGAAAGACACTTCCCATGCGCGCACGGCGTATCAGGATTTCTTTGCCACCTGGAAAGACGCCGATCCCGACGTGCCCATTCTCAAGCAAGCTAAGAGCGAGTATGCGGCTCTGCAGTAACGCGGTCGAAGCTTAGGACCCCCCGGATTCCCATCTGGGCATCGATCTGTGTCATCCGTCACAGAATTTGCTCCTCCTGCCTTGTTAAGCTCCTCTCACACCGAGGTGTCCCTATGACGATGCGCACTCGTATCGCGTTGCTTGTCTTCGTTGTGGTTTTACTGGTGATCGCAACCGCCATTGTCGTCCAGGCGGGCGCGCCTGCGAGCGCGCTTCCCGTCGGCAAGGCCGTCACCATCAAGACTCCGCTGGGCCTTCGGCCCGTGCCTATTCCTGCTGACAATCCACCGACCCGCGAAACCATAGCGCTGGGACGCCGGCTCTACTACGATCCGATGCTCTCCAGCGACGGCACGATCTCCTGCGCGTCCTGCCACGCTCCGCAGTTTGCCTTTGCGGACGCGCGGCCGTTCTCGCTCGGAGTGGGCGGCAAGACCGGTAACCGGCATGCTCCCACTGTGATCAATTCGGCCTACAATGCATATCAATTCTGGGATGGCCGCTCGCCATCGCTGGAGGATCAGGCCAAAGGGCCGATTGCGAATCCCGTCGAGATGGCGCACTCGCTCGACGGCGTGGTCAACCGGTTGCAGAACGATTCCAGGTATCGTGAGCTCTTCAAGGAGGCGTGGGGAACCGATCGCATCTCGATCGAGATGGTTGCCAAGTCGATTGCGTCGTTCGAGCGCACGGTAATTGCCGGGAACTCTCCGTTCGACCGCTACTACTTTGGTCATGACAAGAAAGCCATGTCACCGGCCGCGCAGCGCGGGTTCCGCTTGTTTACGGATCCGGAGAAAGGAAATTGCGCGGTTTGTCACACCATCGGAAAGACCGATGCGATGTTCACCGACCACAAGTTCCACAACCTGGGGATCGGGGCCGACACGCGCGGCAATCTCAACGACCTCGGCCGCTACACCGTCACCAAGGAAGACAAGGACAAGGGCTGCTTCAAAACGCCCACCCTGCGCAACCTCGCCAACCGCGGCCCCTACATGCACGATGGAAGCTTTCCCACCGTGAAGGACGCGCTCGCGCACTATATCGGCGGGGGGAATATGAACGATCATCTGGACAAGGAAATCAAGGCGCTCGATTTCCTCACGTTTGATGAGCGCGATGATCTGCTGCAATTTCTGGACGCGCTGAATGGTCCCCTGCCGGCAGATATCGGGCCCCCGCCCGACCTGGCCCCGCCCGCTGGCATCGACAAGAAAGCAGGCAACTAGAACAGACGCCGGCAGCATTCGGGGCGCGGCCGTCGCGAGGAAGACGGCCGCGCCTTTTTTTTGCGGGTGCTTTCAGACCGGATGCCTGTCCGCCCCTTATACTTATTAAAATCAGGGTGCGGGGACGTGCAAACCGATTTTGCTGCCTGCCGTCCAATACCCATCGGTCTCACTTTTCACGGAGAATGGATGAACATTCGGCGCATTCTGGCGCTCTTCCTCGTTCTTTACCTACAAGCGGCGGGGCAAACTCAACCGCCACCACCCGAACAGCCACGCACGGCGCCCAAGGCCGACGTTCGCTTCAAGGCGGATCTGCTGCTGATCGTCGCGCATCCTGACGACGAGACGGGCGTCTCCGCGTACCTGGCGCAGTTGCTCGATCAGGGCAAGCGCGTGGCGGCCGTCTACCTGACGCACGGCGAGGCGGGGCACAACAACATGGGGCGCGAGCGCGGACCGTCGCTGGGCTTAGTGCGTGAAATGGAATTGCGCCATGCCATGGCGCAACTGGGAGTGCAGAACGTTTGGTTCCTGGAAGGAAAGGATACGCCCACCCAGGACGTGCTGCAGTCACTCGCAAATTGGGGGCACGGCGAAAATCTAGCGGATGTAGTGCGAATTGTCCGATTGACTCGTCCAGAGGTGATCCTGTCGTGGTTGCCGGGATTTTTCATCGGCGAAAATCATGGCGACCATCAGGCGGCTGGAGTCCTGGCGGTTGAGGCGTTCGATTCCGCCGGGGACCCGTCGGTGTACCCGTCCCAACTGGCGCAGCCGCGCAAGGTCAACGAGACTCTGCTCGAGGGACTTCAGCCCTGGCAGCCGCAGAAGATTTATTTCTTTTCCGATGCCAGCGACGACAAGAATATCAAGGGGAAGGGGCCGCAGTATCCAACCACGGGGATTTCTCCCAGCCATCACGCTGCCTACTGGCGCGTTTCGATGGACGTGTTCCGTTTTCACCTCACGCAGTACCGGACTTACATCGAGAAGCTTCAATCCCTGAATGATGAGCAACTCGAGAAGCTTGCGGGCGCGGATCAGGATAGCTGGTCGACGCCCGTGGAACTGGTCTTCGGGAAGTCTCTGGCGCAAGGGACACCGACCGGCGATGTGTTCGAGGGGGTACAGGCGCAGCCGCTTGCTTTCGACCGGCTGCCCAGTCCGAATCCGCATGAACATAAAGGACTATCGATTGAAATCGGCGGCCCGTGGGCCTTCTACGAGGATTTCCGCGCGGCCCATGATTTGCCGGACTTGCCCAAGGCCGCGGTTCCGGAAATCTCGGTTGCGGCGGGGTCGGCTCTGCAACTGCCCGTGGTGCTCCGCAATGATGAGAAGGAACCCGCAGAGGTTACATTGTCGATGACGCTGCCGGACGGCTGGGCACTCAAGTCCCCGCTGCCTCACTACAAACTTGCCGCGGGCGACGTGTTTCCGATGGAGATTGAGATTACGACGCCCGCGAAGAAGTCCGATCAAATCAGCGAAGTGGGTTGCCGTGCCGATGCTGGTGGCCATGAGATTGGCGCGGTGAAACTGCGTGTGCGTTTGGGTAGTGGAGGACTGCCGCAGTAGGACTACGTTCGTGCTTTTCGACTCTGGCGCTTCCAGTACAAGTATCCCGGAACGCCCAGCAGCACGATGAGGGTTCCCGCCAAGGCTTCTTTAGGGCGAGTGACGATCGTGTTGATCGTCCACCAACTTCCCAGTAAGACGTAGATCGCAGGCAGCCACGGGTAACCTGTGCAGCGATAGGGACGCGCGGCGTCGGGGCGCTTCACGCGCAGGACAAACAGTCCGATCACCGTCAGTGTGTAGGACAAAACCATCCCGTAGATCACGTAAGTATAGAGTTGGTCGTAGCGGCCGCTGAGGGTGAGCAGGCTCGCCCAGACGGCCTGCCCGATCAGGCTTAACGCGGGCGTGCGCCATTTGGGATGCACGTCGGCCATGCGTTTGAAGAAGACCCCGTCGCGCGCCATCGCGTAATACACACGCGCGCCCGACAGCGTGCAACTTGCCATCGCGCCGAAGCAGGAGAGCGCAATCACCGCCGAGAGCCAGTTTGCCGCGCGCGGGTTGAACAGGAACTCGGCCGCCGATGCCGCGATGGTTTCATGCTTCGCCACTTCGGTCAGGGGCATGGCGTAGACGTAGGTGAGATTCATCGCGAGATACACAACAGCGACAACGATAATGCCGAGCACCATCGCGCGGGGCACGTTGCGGCGCGGTTCCCTCACTTCGCCCGCGACCCAAGTGATGTACACCCATCCGTCATAGGCCCAGAACACGGCAATCAGTCCGATGCCGAGCGCCGACGCCAGTTGGGTTGCGGTCATTCCCATGGCGATTCCCGGAGCACTGCCTCCGTGTTGCGTGAAATTGCTCCAGTGTCCCTTGCCGAAGGCGAATCCCAGGATCACGAACGCGCCCATCGCGACGAACTTCGCCCAGGTTGCGGCATTCTGCAGAATGGCGCCCCGGCGTAACCCGACGACGTTGATCCAGGTGACGATGACAACCGAGGCGAGCGCGACCACGTGAACCCGCGTCAGCGTGATGCCAGCCGCCGAAAAAATCACGTGCTGCTCGGAGATGGCAGGGAAGATTGCACCCAGGTATGCCGCGGACGCGACCGACAGTGCGGCAATGGTGCCGCCATTGGCCACGGCAAACAGCATCCAGCCGTAGAGAAAAGCGATGAGATCGCCGAAAGCTTCGCGCAAATAAATGTACTGGCCGCCCGAGTCAGGAAACATCGAGCCGAGTTCGGCGAACGCAAAGGCCGCGCACATTGAGATGGCGGCGCCGATCAGCCATACCAGGAAGAACAGAACGGGATGGGGCAGAGGCCCTGCGATGTCTTTCGCGGTCAGAAAAATCGAGGACCCGATGATGCCGCCCGCGAGCAGCAGGACTGAGTCGAGGAGCGATAAGCCGCGGACGAGGCCCGGCTTGGCGTCGGTCGCTGTGGGATCCGTGAGGTTCTTTTCCGTGGCGACGCTGGAAGGGTCCATTTGCTATCCGATCCCGAGTTCGTCCGAAGATTCAAGAGGAGAACCGCACTGCCGGCAGATGACGGCCGCGCAATCGCCGCAGGTCAGAGGATCGGTTACCTCGCGAGCGCACTGCGGGCAGTAAAGCCCGGGAGGCTGGGAGTCCGATTTCGAAGCCTCCGGCTCGTTTGGTGTCATGAGGATCGCAAATGTAGCATAGGAGAGGAGCTTCGAGCTACGAGCTACGAGCTGCGAGCTACGAGCCCAAAGCCCGGAGCTTAGAGCCTAGAGCCCAGAGCTTAGAGCCCAGAGCTCAGAGCCCAGAGCCTAGAGCCTAGAGCCCAGAGCTTTCGAAGCTCGCAGCTTCCCAGGAGACCTGCATGCCCGACAAATCGCACACTCCGGACGAGAACCTGCAACAGGAATTCAACCGCTGGGCGGAAGCCGGCGAAGGCGAGAAGATGCAAAACCATCATCTCGACATCACCGAGAAAACCCTTCGCCGCATGGACCTTCGTCCCGGAGAGCGCGTGCTGGATCTGGGGTGCGGCTCAGGCTGGGCGACCCGGCTCATCGCGCGCTTGGTCGCGGACGGACCGGAGGGTTTCGGCCAGGTAGTTGGGGTCGATATCTCGGATGAAATGATCCGCCAGGCCCGCGCAGCCTCGAAAGAGTTCGAAAACATCATGTACGTTTGGGGATCGGCCACCCAGATTCCGTGGGAAGAGAATTTCTTTGACAAGATGCTGTCGGTGGAATCGTTTTACTACTATCCGGATCAGGATCGTGCGCTGGCCGAGCTTTTTCGCGTGATGGCGCCGCGCGGACGCATGTTCATTTTGATCAACCTGTATCGCGACAATCCGTATTCGCTGCAGTGGGTCGACAAGCTGAAGGTTCCGGTACACGTGCGTTCGGCGGCGGAGTACGTCGACCTGCTGAAGAAGCACATGTTTGAAAATGTGGAATACGCCCTGATTCCCGACGACACGCCGACGCCGGACGACTACGTCACGAAGTCTTTTCGCAGCCTGGATGATTTGAAAGCGTTCAAGCGGATGGGGGCGCTCTTGCTGATGGCGTCGAAGCCCGATTTCCGCACGCCGGCGCCGGGATACACCGTGTACTAGCGTCGCTGCCTGGCAAATCTTTGTGTCAACTCGGAAGGGCCCGACTTTCAGTCGGGCCGAGACCTTCCACCTTGCAAAATCACGTAGGGACAGCCGCCTCGGCTGTCCGCCTTTTGAAGCCTTCTGGAATCTAAGCCAAAGTAAAACTCCTTCCCACTGCGATCCCCTTGCTTGCCGGTTGTTGACAATGGGGCGGTCGGAGCTTCGCTCCGCAGACAGCCGTGGGCGGCTGTCCCTACGACAATTTCTGCGCCTGCAAAACCGTTGGATCGACCTCGACTTCGTTCAGATCGAGTCTTCGTCGTCCTTGTCATCATCGCGATCGCCGTTCCGGCTTTTTGCCGGGCTGAGCGGGCGATTGTCATTCGCGTGACGGATTTCGATGCGGCCATTCACATTGCTGACCCGTACGCGGGTTCCGCCGCCGCCTAACTCGCCACTCAATTCGTGGCCCACCCACTGATGTTTCGCGACCCGGATGCCGAAGTCATTCGAGATCGAGCCAGAAACTGTGCTGGCCTCGATATCTGCCTTAGCGTCCGAAGGCAGCGTAAGCAGCACGGAGGCGTTCACCGAGGAAACTTCCACCGGGGAGGAGAGGCGGTCCAAACTTGCCTCCAGCCTTCCGTTGACGGTAGAGAGCTCCGTGCGACCGCCGAGATTGCGCGCCGTAAGCTGTCCATTCACGCACGAGGCGTGCACGTCGCCATTCACGCCTTCGACATCGAGATTACCATTCACGAGATTGATATCGGTGAGCCGTGAATTGCGCGGAACCATCAGCGCATAGTCGACGCTGCCGGGATTATCCCGCGTCCAGGTGTGATTGCCCTTGGGATACTTTGTGCGTATGGAAAGAGAATCTTTGTCGGACCGGACTTCAATCTGCACTTCGTCCAGATCTCGTTTGCTACCCGCCCGCTTGATGGCGTCGAGTTTGACTTCGTCGCGGTCCCAAGCCTTGATCTGGACCGGGCCGTTGATGTTCTCGAGTTCGATCCTGCCATTGGAGGTCAGAGGGTAAGTCTGGTGCAACTCCTCGGTCTCCAGGCCGTCCCACGCGTGGGCTTGCAAGGTAAACGCCAGGAATGCAGCGAGGGCGCCGAGAACTGCGCCACTCCAAGTCGCGCGTTTCGGGAAATTTCTCATACGGCCTCCTTCAGCAGCGGATGCGGGTTAGACGAAACAGGCGGCTTTTGGTGAGTGTCGGACTTCGGGCTTGCAACGCCCGGGGCCGATTGATGTTGTACCTCTGTAGCTACAGCAGAATCAAGCCCTTGCGGATGCCCAGGGTTACGGCTTCCGTGCGGGTGGATGCGCCTAGCTTGGCCAGGATCGAGCTGGTGTGGAATTTCACGGTGTGGTCAGAAATTCCCATTCGCGAGGCAATCTCCTTGTTCGCAAATCCCTCCGCGAGCATGCGGAGCACCTCCACTTCGCGAGCCGTGAGTTGTTCGAGGGGGGCGACGTCGTGTTCATGGGGACGGACGCTGTCGGCCCGGAACAGTTCGCGGACAAGATCGGGGTCCAATAAAAGCAGGCCACGACTGGCAGCCTGGATCGCGGAATGGATTTCGATGGAAGGAGAGCTTCTAGCCAGCAGGCCCAGTACTCCGGCGCGCAGCACTCGCGTTATCCAACCGGCGCCCGGTTCGTCTACCAGCGTGACGACCGCTATGCCTGCTCGATGCAGGAATGCGGAGGTTGACACGAACTGTGGATCGGGCTCCGCCAAGTCTGCAAGAACGACGTCCGGACGCGATGAAGTGGCGCGCGCCTCAAGCCCGGATAATCCAGAAATGGACCCTGCAACCTGAAGCGAGGAATTCTCGCCGACAATACGCTCCAGTTCGGCCCGGCGAGCGGCGGAGGCGGCGACGATCAGTACTTGTGTCTTGCCGCCATTCTTACTCGCCATTCGGATTACCTGGCAGGCCGATCTGCGAGCGTCACGGAGACATTCTGTGGCGCTCCCGCACGCAGCAATGTGGCTTGCACGGTATCCCCAACTTTCGAGGAACCGAGCAGGTGCTGGATGTCCGCGGTGTCTTCGAGCATTGTCCCCTGGAGATGGGTGACCAGGTCGCCCAGCGAAACCCCGGCTTTTTCAGCCGGACCGCCGGGCTCGATGTGCATCACCAGGAGCGCGCTACCCTGCGCCTGCGCAAGTTTGCTGCGCAGCGATTCTGGGATCGCCACCGGCTGCATGGCGAGTCCAAGATAGGGCCGTGCAATGTGGCCTTTCTCGAGCAGTTCGGTCACCACGCGATTTACGGTGGCAATCGGAATGGTGACCGCGCGTCCCCGCGCCAGCCCACGCGTGTTGATGCCAATGACTTTGCCCTGCGTGTTCACCAGAGGTCCACCCGAGAATCCTGGATAGAGTTCAAGGTCGAGCCGAATGTGCTGATCGAGGCGTCCGCCACGGCGCGGTTCCCACTCTCCGCCCAGTCCTCCGATGATGCCGGCGCTTGCCACCAGTTTCGAGCCTCGCGACCGTCCCAGGGCCAACACAAAGTGGCCGATTTTCAAGTTGTTGCTGTCGCCGAACTGCAGCACCGGCGGCGCGCCTTCTTCGGCGACCTTGAGAATCGCCAGATCGGTACTCGGATCGCGTCCGGCCAGCCTTGCCTTCAGCGGTTTTCCTTCTTCTACGAATACGGGAATGTCTTCTTCGCGGCGAATGGTGTGGTCCGCCGTCACGAATACGCCCTTCTGCCATTGGATGCCGCTCGAAGGCATCCAGTGTCGTCCATAGATCGCGGCTACCGAGGCTCCCGCGGTGCTCGCGGCGGCCGCAAACTCGTTCGACAAAGTTTCCAGTACAGATGTCGCCATGACTCGTTCTCCTGCTCCTATAAAACTTGAGGTGCAGCTTTAGGATGACGCGTGCCGCGAACGCGCGCATCCGCCAATCGGGCAGGTTCTAAAGCAGGCGATTTTGCAGAGCGGCATGCTATAGTGCCGCCAATTTCGTTACGAGGAGCCATTATGCGTCGTATTGCTGCCCTCTCTTTTGGACGAGCCGTCTTCCTTTTCTCTTTCATGATCGTAACGTGCGCTGGATTATGCGAGGCGCAGGCTGCGCTGCCTCAAGACCTGGCCAGCAAGATCGACAGCGCAGCGCGGGAGGTCCTGCGAGACACCGGAGTCCCCAGCGCATCCGTCGCAGTGGTGAAAGAGGGCAGCATTGTCTACGCACAAGCCTACGGCGATGCACGTCTCGAGCCCAAGACGGCGGCGCGATCCGATATGCGGTACAGCATCGGGTCCATCAGCAAGCAGTTCACTGCCGCCTCGATGCTGTTGCTGCAGGAAGATGGCAAGGTCTCGCTCGACGACCCGGTCGGCAAATATCTTCCCAACCTGACGCGGGCCAGCGAAGTCACCATCCGTCAACTGCTTTCGCATACGTCGGGGTACCAGGATTACTGGCCGCAGGACTACGTTCCGCCGTTTATGAAGCAGGCCATCACCTCTGAAAAGATTCTCGACATTTGGGCGCGCAAGCCTCTCGACTTCGATCCCGGCACTCGCTGGCAGTACAGCAACACCAACTACGTGATTGCGGGAGTCATCATCGAAAAGGTAAGCGGAATGCCGTTGCTGCAGTTTTTGCAGACGCGCGTGTTCACTCCGCTCGGCATGAAGAGCGTGGCCAACATCGACCAGGAGAAACTGGGAGATACAGACGCGACTGGCTACCTGCGCTATGCGCTCGGCCCGCCGCGCCTCGCGCCTAAAGAGGGCAAGGGCTGGCTGTTCGCGGCCGGGGAATTGGCTATGCCGTCCGCGGATCTGGCGCGCTGGGACATCTCGATGATGGACGAGAAACTGCTGAAGCCTGCGTCCTACCAGCAAATGGAGACGGAAGTTCGGCTGAAAAACGGTTTAGGAACGCAGTACGGTTTGGGAGTGGATGTTACATCGTTCTCGGACCACCGGATGCTCTCCCACGGAGGAGAAGTCTCGGGGTTCACGACGCAGAACAACGTGTTTCCCGACGATCGTGCGGCGGTCATCGTCCTCACCAATCAGGATGCGGCTCGAGCGTCGGGCGAACTGGCGCGCCGGATATCAGCGTTGCTCTTTACGACCGAGGACGCATCGGCGCGGTCCAAGACCGAACAGGCGCGAAAGATTTTCGAAGGTCTGCAGCATGGCACCGTGGATCGCGCCCTCTTTACCGACAACGCCAACAGCTATTTCGGCGAGCAAGCGCTCAAGGACTTTGCCAGCAGCCTTGGCCCGCTAGGTACACCCCTTGAATTTGTCCAAACGCGGCAAGGGCTGCGGGGAGGCATGACGCTTCGTGTTTACCGGATCAAATTCCACCAGCAAGAGTTGCGCGCCTGGACCTATGAGATGCCAGATGGAAAGCTCGAGCAGTACCAGGTGTCCACCAACTGAGGCACTTTCGATGAGGCCCCCGCCCCTAAAGAGCCTTTGGAGAAGAGGCCGGTTGCGGCGCTGCTAAAGCGGCGCCCTGACACGAAACCGCTTTTTTCCGCAGTCTGAAGACGGGTCAGAGGCTTCGGCAGCGGTTCAAGCGGGCAAAAGACGGGCGAGACGCCAAACCCCTCCACCGATTTTTTGCCTTTTGCTTAAATAGACGGGTCCACGCGCGTCATAGGCGTAACTCTCGGTACGATACCGTCCTCGTCCCGTACAAGCCCTTCCGTAACCTTCTTTTCGTGGTTACCTCGGGACATACTTTAGCCTGACTATGAGCGCCCTCCCCCAACATCATTCCGTCCCACGCACTCCGCGTGTTCACCTGGAAAACAACACTCCTGTCGTCCTTCGATTTGAAGGGGGGAGCAGTGTTTCGGGCGAACTGCAAGTAGTCTCTCTGACCGGGGGACTGCTGTCTCTCCCCCGCCCACTGGCCCAGGGATCCCAGGTGAAAATGATGTTCCTGATTCGCCCGGGATCAGTTCTGGCCGGAGCAGAACTGCTGAATCCGGTCAGTACCACGCTTCAGCCCTTTCGCTTCGTGTCGCTTGGGCAGAAGGACCGCCGCAAACTCGAAGCCATCATCCCGCTCTCGGTGTACGACGACATTGCCGAGCCGACCTGGATGAAGAAGCTGCGCACTGCTTCCGATCATCGGTATGAGCCGCGCAAGTGGCGCGTCCGTCTGGCCGCCTTGGCGGCCGGACTGATTACCCTCGGACTCGCCAGCGCCATCTATCTGCGCCATCTCCAAGTTCTCAAGTAGCCCAGGGGACCCTCATGGGATCGAATCCCAGCCCGCGGCAGGTCATCAATACCCGGCGTTGGCCGCGTTTCCAGGTCCATCTGCCCGTACTGATCGCCGCGGAAACCGCCGACTCGCAAATCGCGATTCCAGGAATGGTGAGCGCGCTCAGCCGCGCCGGCATGGAAGTGTACGGCGGCGTACCCCTTCGACCCGGCGACCTGATGCAGGTGGAGTTCAAAACCTCGGGCGGGGTGCGAGTCACGGGGATTGTGCGCAACCGGTCCGGCTATTGCTTTGGGCTGGAGTTTCTGCGGGCAATGGCGAGCAACATCGACCCCGAGAATATTCTGGAATTCTCTTCAGAAGACGCGCTCACCCCATGGACCGGACTCGACATCGCCGGGTTAGGCAGCGGCTTATTCGGTCCGGAACAGGCGGAAGCGGCTTCAGCGGATGAAGCCCTGGCCGCGCTTTTCATCGAGCGCCACCAGTCTTACCTGCGCGCCACACAAAAAGAGATCGATCGTTTGCGCCGGAGCGCCCTGCAGATCCGGCATATGCGCGAGGCCATGCAGCGCCTGCTCGAGAAGCGAACGTCTGAATTCTAGCTTGCTTCTGTCTACTGGGGTGCCTTGGGCAGCGGCAAGGAAGACTGGCCGAAAACGTACACCCATCCCTGGGGAGTGCGCACGTAGGTGTCGCTGAACCAGACGGTAGAGTCGAAGGGTTTTCCGTGGTCGGTCCCTTTCTCCCACAGCTTGGCCGTGATCACGGCCGTGTCTCCCCACACGCGGACGGTCTGTTGGGTGTCCTCCTGGTGCTCGTACTGGACGTGTCCGCCACGGGCTTCGGCAATCAGATCAGCTTTTGTGTACTTCTTGCCGGAGCCGGTTGAGAGCACGAAGTCGTCGGCAAGAATGCGATCCATGGTTGCTGCGTCATTCACCTTAACGGCGGCCTGGTACTGCGTGTCGAGCGCGGCTACGATTTTTTGGTCGTCGGTGGACGCCGCCTCGGAGCCGGATGTGCCCGCGCCGTGTGGACGAAACATCAGATCGAACCAAGGCTTCCAGGTTTTGCCGCCGTCGGTCGAAGTTACCGCGGTTTCTCGGACCCCGCCGGCAACAGATTTCCACGTGCCGCGGATCAGTTTGCTCTTCCTGTCAGCCAGGTGTTCGGTTGCGCTGAGGACCAGCTCGTCGCCGTGCAGGCCGCCATCGAGCAGCAGCCACTGGCCGCGATTGGTAACCCAGCTCTGGTGCCATTGCTTGAGACTCGGGTCATAGATGCTGAAACTCTGTCCCTTGTGTCCGGCTGTGTCCTGGTAGTCCTCGCGCAGCACGCACCCATCGAGAATGCGGTCGACCTTAACCCGAGCCACTTGCGTAGCGGGACGATCGACATCGAAGACGTCCCAATCCCCAGCCCAGAAGTCGAGTTGATGAAATTCAGCGGCCGAGCATGAGGCAGTCTTTGCGGATGGGGTCGTTTGTGCGGCGTTACCCAGCACTGCCAGGATGCTCGCGTGTGCGCACAGCGTGAAAATGAGGGCTCTCCACCACTCACTGCGATTCATTAAGAAGTTTTCCTTCCCTGAAACTTGGGCGGATTCACTCTTTCGTGCGTCGTGGCGGTTTGCGGTCGTCGCCGTTCTCCGAGAGCAACGATCTCATGGCAACTTCCGTATCCGCGCTGGTGAGCAGCTTTTGCGACCGCATACGGCTTCATGTCGCTCCACTTCCATTGGATTGACGGAGACAGACGGCAACAGGAACAGTACAGGGTGTATTCCTCGGACGAGCCGTATGTCGTGGGCACAAGATAAGCCCCGTTCCGATACGGACTGAACCCGAGCAGGTAGCGGGTGGAGCACTTCGGACATTCGACGCAGCGCCGAACATGCACGGGCATAAGAGCGTCTAACAAGATAGGACGCTGGGCGGCACAACTCTGGACGTTTGCGGACGCAGTTCCAATCGAGAATCAATGCGGCAGTGTAAATCTCGCAACGGACACGCTCCGGAGCGTAGTCCGAAAACGTCCAGTGGGGTTTCAGAAAGCGGCTATGATGGATTCCGAACGGTATGAAACTCGATTGGCAAGTTTGTTCCCGGGCGCGGCTCTCGCGCGATGCGCGCTTCGACGGAAAGTTTTTTATTGGAGTGCTCGGCAGCCGGGTGTATTGCCGCTCGATCTGCCCTGCGCCCACTGCGAAGGAGAAGAATGTCCGGTATTTCCCAAGCGCGGCGGCCGCGGCGGAGGCTGGTTTTCGTCCCTGTCTGCGTTGCCGGCCGGAATGCTCGCCTGGAACTCCAGCGTGGCTCGGTACGCCCAACACTGTATCGCGCGCTTTGCGGTTGATCGCCGAGAGCGGACTCGATGATGGCGGTGTCGAAGGACTCGCCGACCGGTTGGGAGTTGGTTCGCGGCATCTTCGCCGGCTTTTTATTCAGCACTTGGGTGCGACGCCGAGCGCGGTCGCGCAGACGCGCCGCTTGCACTTTGCAAAGAAGCTGATCGACGAAACCAATCTGCCGATGAGCGAAGTTGCCCTTTCCTCCGGCTTTGGATGCGTGCGCCGTTTCAATGCGGCCATCCGCAAGGTTTACAAACGCACGCCGACGCAGATTCGCCGCCTGTCCCGGCAGGCGGGATCGCAACCTGAGAACCAGTATCTGTTTCGCCTGCGTTACCGGCCGCCTTACAACTGGGAAGGAATGCTGCGCTTCCTCGCAGTCCGGGCGACTCCCAGCGTCGAGTCTGTGGAGAATGGGCATTACCGCCGCTCCATCTCCTTGAATGGGAGCGACGGCTACGTCGATGTCTCGCTTGACGAAGACAACGACGCGCTGCTGGCGCGTGTACAGTTTGGGGATCCGCGATCGTTGTTTCTGATTGTCGAGCGCTTACGAGCGATGTTCGACCTGAATGCCGATTGGGCTGCCATTGCTCCCAGCTTGAAATCGGACCCGGCGCTCGGCCAGCGGGTGGATTCTCAGCCGGGACTGCGCGTCCCCGGCGCCTGGAGCGGGTTTGAGCTGGCAGTTCGGGCGATTCTCGGACAGCAGATCACGGTGAAGGGCGCGACTACTCTTGCAGGTACGCTTGCGGGAAAGTTCGGTCGCGCTCTCCCGTCTCCCGATGGACTTGCTTACTTATTCCCGCGCCCGGAAGATTTGGCGGAGGCCGATCTTACTGCGATCGGGTTGACGAAGGCGCGTGCGGCGACCATCCGCGGGCTCGCCAGGGCCGTTTGCGATGGAAAAGTCAGGTTTGAAGGAATCGTTGCCCCCGAAGATTTTCTAAGCCGGTTGTGCGAAATTCCCGGTATCGGGACGTGGACCGCGCAATACATCGCCATGCGCGCACTGGGCGAGCCAGACGCATTCCCCTCGGGCGACATTGGATTGCTGCGCGCCCTGGGCTTGAAGAGTTCTACTGAACTCGAGCGCCGCTCCGAGGCGTGGCGGCCCTGGCGTGCCTACGCGACCATGTATCTATGGAGTGTGCCGGCCGAGAACGTTGCGGCGAGCGCCCAGGCGGCAAGAAACATTGCCGGCAACAGAACGGGAACTTCCATCCCACAAAGAATACCGATGGGCGTCTGAAGGCAGTTCCCGTGGCCGCTGACTTGGCGCTCTAGATCCCCAGCTTGCGTCGCGCGACGCCAACCAAGCCCATCAATCCGCTTCCCGTCAGAATGAATGTTCCGGGCTCGGGTATGGCCGCGGAGCTTTTTGCGACGATCAAGGCTTCGGAGTTTGGCGTAATGAATTTGATTTTTCCGTCCACCACCATCATGGCGTAGAGAGCCGCCCCGGCGGGAACGCCCTCCGCAATAACATTCAGTGTCCCGCCTGCGCTGAGCGCACTGTGCAGGTCAACGTACCCAAATGAGAGGTTGCTGCAGGATCCACTACAGAAGCCGAGCCCAGCCAGGCTGCTGCTGATCGCCCCCGTCGCCCCGCCTTCCGGAAAATCGCTGAGGCTGGTAAACGACATTCCGTTCAGCGTGCCGGATAGGGCGGTTACCGATGCGCCCACAATGATGACGTCGGAGGCTGCCTTGCCGTTGGCGGTGTAGATCGTAAAGTTGTTGCCATTGAGAATCAGACCAACCGACTGGCCGCTGGGGGAACCCCCTCCCAGGCGCGCGACGTTGGGATTACCGTTGTCGCAGGTGAAGGAAGCGAAACTATTGCAGGTGTCAGCGGCTGAGATGCCCACCAGAAAGAGGGTTAACGCTCCGGTCAGAATCGCACGATACGGGGGCCGACATTGCATGGGGGAGTCTCCTGGATGCGAAGGAGCACCTCGAGTGCCAAGCGGACAAGCCGTGGGCATAACACTGTGGATTCTCCAAAAGCCCCGCTGCACAAGGGTTTTGACGAAGTTGTGAAAGCGGAGGACGGTGATCTCAGGTCCGAGCGCTGTTCCCATGTGCAACATGTTTCGCCCGCAAGTCTATTTACATTCGTACAGTTTCATCTGTAAGGAAGGCGGCGTAAAAACCCTAGATGCAAAATTCGCACTTCTTAGCCTGAGATTTTTCACTTCAATTTGAGAATCGAAAGCCGCGAATTCCCTTGGATATGCCGTCCCCGCACCCGCTCATTGACGGGGTATTAGACGACGACATGAAATGTTGAGCACCCTCTCTGCTGCATTACAGATCGAATGTGTAATGCAAAAAATGTGTAATGCGCTAACGTGATGAATCTGAACGACATTACAGAATTACACAATTAACCCCGTTTAGACGAAGAGAGACGTGTATGTGCTGAGAGATGATGAACCACTATGACTACGCCCACCCCCGCTGTGCGCAGGTGACGGGCTGCAGGCGCTCCGCGCGGGTTTTTGGGGCGGGGGCGCGCGTGCGAGTAAGAGGGGGGCGCTGAGGGCGGCTCTGGATCGAGAGCCGCGCTACAGATTGATCGGTCCCGATTAAGCGTTTTCACCTCCAGGCTATTCGGCGTTCATTCGCCCTTGATAAGATAGCCCAGAAACGGGTGTTAGGAGGTTGTCGGGATAGGAGGTAGAGCGATCCAAAGTTGCACCCCCACCCCCTGGCGGGCCGGAAACGGGGATCGTGAGCAGGTGCAAGCGGGGGCGTGCGGGCGTTCGCGGATCACTGCGCACGGACTTGGGCTTCGGGCTCCAATAGGCAGACGCTCCATCACCTGCGTCAGCGCAAACACCATGCCCACAGTAGATTCAAGCATTCTAGGGGTAGCGGGGAATTGAGGGTCATTGATATCTGGGGGATAGCTATACAAAGGGGAAAACTGCCACACTGAGACTAGTCTGATCAAAATAACGAAGAAATCCGCTATTCTCGGGTTGCTGAGTGCTCCTCTGCGTGCTCCGTGTCAGCTTGCAAGCGCACTTGAAAAGTGACCGTTTCTTGAGAACGAATTCTTATTTTCCTGCAACTTGGGACAAACCCATCTGCAGCTACGAACACATCGTAAAAGCCTGGTGCAAGTGCAACTTCAAACCGACCCCGGCGATCAAGGCCGATCACGGGATTGCCGATACCACCACCGTGGATGTAGACAAAGGCGCGCGGAATGGGGATTTTTTCGACTACGTCAGCAACGTCGCCCGTCAATTTTCCAGTCTGATTGCCTGCAATCTGGCCGTGTGACGATACCAGACATAATGCCAGGAAAAAGAACCCAAGTTGAATCGATTTCATTTGTGCCCCGCTGAATTGATCTGAGATACGCAATGGGATAGCACAACATTTGTGTTCGCTCCCGACGCGCCAATATTCGAACGACCCAACCCGCCGAGCGCCTCGCCATCGGCCGGAATTCCGCCGATGGTATGGTCAAATTCGTGGAAGAGGATGAGCACTTGTGCTTGGGTTGTACCTCCACGATAGGGTCCAACTTGATACGTCCGGGTACCAGGTATTGATATAAAAAATGGACCGTTTGGGTTGATAAATATCGGTGCAACCCATCCGATATTTTCGAAGGACTGAGCCCCCACTGTGGCAGGACCGGGGTTGAGCCGAAGATCAATGTTGCCAAATAAGCTCGCCGCCAAAGGATCTGCGCCGCCTGAAAATCTAGCTGTTACGCCGTTGAAGTAGCTTGAGCACTCGTTCTGGGACGACAGAATCGACAGAATACTCTCCCGCGCCGAAGCGGCTCCGGGAGTAATGTAAGGTCCAGAAGGTCCGCTCGTCGGACCTTGAAGTGCATCGGGCGGATTATCAAGTTCCACAGTATCGCCGTTCTTATTCGTGTATGTCCAGATAGGATCGCCCGCTGTTGCTACGAGGGAGTAAGACCCGTTGCCGTTTGGAGCAGAAATCGAATTAGCAACACACGAGCCTACGCAGTAGGCTCCTGCTTCCGCAATACTCGTGACGAAAGCTGAAAGGGTGGGTACACCGTCCACCATGATCCAGTCGAGCCCCCCAAGTCCCCCGCTTGTTGCACAACCGCCATTCTCGCCCCTTTTGCCCCTGTCGCATAAGCCCATCGGATCTGTGCTGGTGAGCGGGGAATTGGACACATAAGCATAGCGGTTCCAGGTCTGAGGATCGGTCATGTCCACAGCCGCTAGGCCCGCCGGGTCAGGCGAGATCCATCGTCCTTGACGCGGATGATATTCGCGGTAAGAGAAATCGTATATTCCTGCAACGGTGTCCTGATTCTGGCCTGTAAAGCTTAGATCAGCGGTGCCGGAATTAGTATAGTCTTCCCCGTAAGGCGCATAGGCCACATCGAAATATTTCGCCCTGCTTGGAGTAGAAGCAAACCGTGAGCTACCCAACCAATCCGCGTGTCGGTAGTACGCAAGTCCACCTGCACTGTAAACAGCGGTATCGCCACCTGGCAGTGAGACGAAGGCTCTCTGCAGAGTCTGACCATTCATCAGAGCCAGCTTGCTTCCCCAGGGAGAGTAAACAATTTGGGTGTAGCTTGTGCCTCGCGTCTGCTCGGCCATTCTTCCCAGGGCGTCGTATGTAAGACCAACAGTGTCTACGGTGACTGGCCTTCCTTCGGAATCCCAGCTGTAGGTGTGAAACGTGTCATTAAGTAGGTTTCCGTTGTTGTCATAGCTGATTAGTGGAGATAAGGTGCTGTTGTACCGGTTCGTAGTTGTGTCGTAGCAAGTTGGGCATGCCCATGAGATGCTACCCGTTTTTGTGTCATTCCCGAAGGAATCGAAACTGAAGGACTGACTCCATCCTGATCCTGTACAACTGTCGGTTGCGACCCGAAGAAGACTGTCGTAACCGTATGTACAGGTTTGGTTAATGTTGTATGGGTCAGCGATGGTCAGACTACCCAGCGTGCCGTTAGAATTCCAGTTTAGAGTTCCTGTGACTGCTTGGTTGTTGACGTTGAATGTGTATTTGCTCATTCTGCCGGTGTTTGGATCGTAATTCCACACATCCGAATCGGAAGAGCCGAGCGTTACAGTGGTTTTATGATTTGTCAGATCGTACACCGTCCCTGTTACCGGGTTCTGACCGCTCGCTGCGGTTACCGTCTTTAAGCGTCCTTGTCCTTCAAGTCCATAGGTCAGAGTCGGCAGCCCCGGAAGTCCACTTAAGCCGGATGGCACGAAGTTGGCATAGTATTGTGCTGTTGTTAGATGGTAGTAGCCACCGGAGTGTGGCGTTGATTGGTAAACATCGAGGACTGATCCCCTGGCATCGTAACTGAACCCCAAATCGGTGATCTTTGACGTACAGCTTCCAGTGCAGGTGTAAGCTTCAGCCAATCGAGCACTTGCAAGCGCCATATTAGAGCCGTTTACGCTCGCTGAATCATACACAAAGAACTTCTTTGGCGTGTTCGCCGAGTTGGGACCACCAGGGTAGGTGACACTTGCGAGTCTATGCAAGTTATCGTAAGTGTAACAAGTCGTATTTCCCTGAGCATCGTATTTTTTGACGAGATCTCCGTTGTAGGGTCCAGAACACGCGACTCCAGGCGTGCTCGGGGCCGTGTCGTAAAAGTACAACACTGTTCCTGACTCAGGGTTGGTTTCTTGGATCAATCGACCGAGAAGATCGTAAACGTATGTTCGCGTTTGGTGAGGGCTTGACTGAGCATTCTGCGTAACTGTCAAACGGTTGTACACAACAGTGTTTATTGTGGTGGTATCGTAGATGTAGGTAGTGAGAAATCCAGTCTGCCCTACACTTTGCCCGCAGGGTCCGCTTCCGCTGGCGGCAGTAATTTCGCATACGGACGCAAGACGACTCAGTGCATCGTACTCCAACTGGCTCGACCTCGTCGGCGCAGGGCCCCTCGTAATGAGTACATCATTGGCTGATACATTGCTCGGAAGATAGTTGTACGTTACCGTGCCACCCCCGCCATCTTGCACTTGGACAATACGGCCCAGGCTATCGTACGAGGTATTGCTCGTGGCAGTTCCAGGCGGCGGCTGCTGTTGGCTCGTTCCAACATACGGCACGGTCGCCTGGTAGGGTCTCCCCATAGCATCGTACGCGGACTGGACTGAATCGAAGCTACTTGAACCAGGAGCTTGGCGATTTTGACTATAAAGGGCCCGTCCAAACCCGTCCATCGTGTTCAACCTATCAATCGTCGACTGCCCGGAATTGAAGTTCATGTAGCTTTCAATCTGAATCGGGCTTGAATAGCTGGTCGTTGTGACGTTCAAAAGCTGATCGGAGTTGCTCGTCGCTCGCCAGAAGTTTGCGTCACCAAATGTGACCGTAGACTGCTTATTGTTCTCATCTGTGGACGAGGTCATCACTCCACCATTGCAATTCCATGCGAAGGCCTCAGATAGTCCCCCAGCAAATGCAACATTCGTTGGGAAGCTGTTTCCACAGGCCCCGTAGGTGTAGGTTGGTGTCCAGATTCCATTCACATCCTGCACCTGGTAGAGATTCCCGGTGTCGTAGTATTTGAAATGACTTCCGATTGACGTCGCAGCCGTAACAAACTTGTTCACAGTCGTTGGATTTCCGCGCGACCCAGAGATGATCGAATGATTAGGCGTGCCCGTCGTAGGCTGCAGCGGATACCCGGTCTCATCGTAGGCATATGTAGTCTCTGCGATAACGTGGCTTCCGCCGTCCTGAACAGTTATCGATGCAGGACGATCCTGAATGTTATTTCCCAAAGCAGCGTAAGCTGTCAGGGTTTTCTGAGCTAGAGCGCCCGGAGCACCAGTAGCCCAGTTGTATTCGTCTACTTCAGTCACGAGACCAATGCCGTTGTAAAGCGTGTTGACTTTCGATTGCAACCCACCAGCGAGTTGCCTCGTGACGGTGCGTTGCGAAATGGGTGTGGTGACTGCGGTGGTATCGCAGTTTGCCGTATTACCGTTGTAGCAAGTGACATCGGTTTCTACTAGCGTGAGACCATTGGCGTTGTTGTAGGTGCGACGGCTGGTCTCGAATATGCCTTGGAAGTTTACGTTCACGGTCGAGGTCGGCGCTGAGACTGGATCGATTATGTAAGTCGATCCCGATGTTCCGGTGACGCTGTTCTGATACGACCAAGTTCCGCCGGGCGTCAACGTGCGAGTGAGCTGGGAGTTGCCACAAGAGTACGTTCCTGAATATTGATACTGAATACTGCCGCCAGTCGGCGTGGTTACCGATGTGATCCGTGCTGTTTTATATCCGCTAAAACCTGGGGTATCTTCATACGCGAAACTATATTGGGTCTGGTCTGGCAGCACGATGCTGGTCACAAGTGGCACAGCGGAGGTACTCGTGTACTCCTGAACTGTGCCGCATGCGAAGTGCGTTTTAATGTTGTAGTTCGTGTAGTTGACCGTAATGGTCGAAATACCGCCTTGTGGATTCGTGTACTTATACAATCTTGGACTTGTGGATGTGCCAGATCCCGAGACTGTCAAAGCAGTCGTTCCCAAGGTATCTGTGAAGACTCCAGCAGTGCTCGCCGAAATGTAATTGCCGTTCGAGTCTGTAATCGTTCCATCGAATCCAGTATCAATCGGAGGCACAATGACAGTACCTGAGGCTGATGTGATCGTGTATGTCCAGATGCCATTCAAAACGGCATCGAGGTGATAACCAGAGCCGTCACTTGCCGTCGCATGCAAATCTCGATGGTTGGGGGTTATGGGAGGATCGCACTGAGTAGAATCCGATGTGCTCCCGGGGAAAGCATGCGCCGTGCCGCCCGGATCGTGATAGACGTACCCCGATTCCGTGTAGATACTTCCGGTGGCGTTACGCCCCCTGCATTGATTTGCGCTGCTGAAGCCAATTGAAAAATAGCCCATCAGGCCATTGGCCGTTCCGCCCCAACCCCAGTTCGCCACAGGCGTCCATACAGTGTTCGGACCCGAGGCCGCGGGGTACCAAACACTGCTATCCCAACCTAGGGCATAGGAAAGCGGCATACCTCGTCCCGATTTGCGTAGCACGGGAATGGTGACATGCACATTCAAGTTTGCCAGATCGACAGCATCGATCGGACCACCCGCGAGAGTCGCAAACGGGGGTGTACCAGTGGCAACCTGAGCTGGTAGAAGACGGGAACCCAACACAAGTAGTAGAAGGGCGCACGCAAGAATGTTCTTCACTGGTTTTCGTCCTCCGAACGGCTCAATTGATTGTGAAAGTCGCAAGTGAGAGGCCTGTATTGAAAACTGCCCCGCTCAACTCAATGTCAAAAATCGGGGAGCCCTGGAGGTATTTCTGGACGTGCGTCGGAACGCTGACGCCGCCGAGCAATTGATAGTTGAAGTAATCGATCTCCACCGAGAGATTGGTACTAGCGTCGCTGTCAGGATGGGCGTTGAATGTAACGGCCACAGGCAACAAAGTGCTCGCATCGAGATAGAAATCCATTGTGCTGAGCTGTTCTGGGCTTGGTCCTTTGCCGGGGTACGGGGAGGGTTGATAAAGGTGAGCCTGGATGTGCTGTACAAGCTGTTCGTGACGGCTTTCGGAGCCCACATATGTGAGCACAACATTTGGCTGTGGTATGAGCGAGCCAAAAGCAGGGAAAAACCAGACGGCATCTACTCCGAAGCTCCGCTGTGCTTTTTGAATTCTTGGCATCGTCATACCGCAAATGGGCAAGCTTGCTGGAGAATCAAGATGAGTCATGACATTTATGTTCGCGCCTACGCTGTGCAGCTTGATAAATCGAAATCGGAGGACAACGTTTTCCGGGCTACCGAACCCAAATGGCCTGATTATGCTCTCGTTTTCGATTGCGAAAGCCGCATAACGGCTGACCAAACTTTAACGTTCGGCTTTTGGCGATTTTGTGAATTACGCGAAAAGCAATATGTATGCACGGAGGAAGGGATTTTCCATGACGAGAATGCACTGAGCGCTGAAGAATTCAATTTGCTTCGCAAATACACGAAAGCCACGAAACCAGATACCGCCGGAGATGCGTGTGACAAGTTGCATTTGTACTCCCGTGGAAAGTTTCTGCAGGAAGTCTTCGGGATGGCGATTCAGGCCAAGGCACTCATCGTGTGTTTCAACGCTGGATTTGATTTGAGCAGGCTTGCTGTGGACTGGGAGACCGCCGAGAACGGCGGCTGGTCGCTCATATTGTCGCAATGGCGGAATCCGAAAACTGAGAAACTGAAGGCGAACAAATTCTTCCCGCGTATTGTCATCAAGGCCTTGAATAGCAAAACGGCAATAATCCATTCCACCCGTGCACCCATGTCCGAACCGCGCAAGAAAGGTGACCCAGTGAAGCTCTGGCCTGCCGCGAGATTCCTGGACGCGCGCACTCTGCTTTGGGCACTACGCAACAAATCGTATTCCCTGAAATCAGCATGCAAGGAATTCAACATTCCCGGAAAACTGGACCATAAGCCAAGCGGGTGTGTCAATTTGGAAGAAATCGAATATTGCAGGCAGGATGTGCGAGCTACCGTAGGCCTGCTGAATTGGGCGAAAGAGGAGTACGACCTGCATCCACTCCCACTCGGTCCCGATCGAATGTTTAGCCCGGCTAGCGTTGCGAAAAGCTATCTCGAAGAATTGCACATCGCGCATCCGAGCGAGAAAGTTAAAGACGCGGATACGGCCTACGGCATTTTCATGCAGAGCTACTTCGGCGGGCGCGCGGAATGCCGAATTCGCAATTGGGAGGTACCCGTCTGCCCCGTGGATTTCATGTCGCAATATCCGACGGTGAACGAACTCTTGGACAATTGGGCTGTTCTCACGGCAGAGGGCGTGAGCTTCGCGGACGCCACAACGGAGGTGCAAGAATTACTTTCACAAATCACGCAAGAACGATGTTTTGATCGTGATCTCTGGCCACAGTTCAAGTTCTTCGCACTCGTTCAACCAGACAACGACATCTTGCCGGTGCGTACTGTTTACAACGGCGCAACTCAGAACATCGGAATCAACTACCTTACGAGCAAAGAACCAATCTGGTTTGCGGGGCCAGACATCATTGCGTCCATTCCTCTTAACCGGAAACATTCCGCGTATCGAGAAGGCGATCCGCATAGTGCCACGCGGCAAACAGTCGGGTATGGGCGCAACCTCGCTTCGCGGCATGGTTAAAGTTGATGCCAATACGAATAGCTTCTTCAAGCATGTCATCGAACAGCGAGCAGCCACGAGTCGGAACCTGCGCTCCACTATTGGTTAAAGATTCTCGCCAACAGCGGGTCGTATGGGCTGTTTGTCGAACTTAACCCGAGCGAGTCCGACACGGCAAAGCTCAAGGTCTTCTCAGGTGAAGAGTCTTTTGAAACTACGTCGGATGTATTGGAAGAACCGGGAAAGTGGTTTGCGCCCGCACATTGCATCTCTCATAACGTCCGGTGGTCGTCTACTTCTGGCGATGCTCGAAAGGTGCATCGCGGATGCCGGGGGAACATTCTTGTTTTGTGACACGGATAGCGCTGCCATTGTCTCAGCGCAGCATAAACAGCCCATTCCCATGCCTAACGGAGCGAAACCCATCACGGCGCTCTCTTGGGCTGAAGTCCAAAGGATCGTTGATAAATTTGAGTCTCTTAACCCGTATGATCGCAAGTTGATCCCAGGGTCGATTCTGAAGATTCACAAATTGAATTGGGATCGAGATAAGACAGCGAAGGCAGTTATTCGGTTACAGCATTGCTGCGAAGAGATACGCGCTTTACACGAAAACCGCAAACGATATTGAGATCGTGGAACCGAAGGCGCACGGCTTGGGTTATTTCTATCCGCCTAAGGATTCGCCCGAAGGATGGAATCACGAAATTCCGCAATGGATATTCGAGGCCTGGGACTGGATCATGCGTGGAGTTCTCGGATTGGAGCGCACGCAGCCAGCATGGTTTGATCTTCCGGTGATGATGAAGTTGACGCTAAGCACTCCGCATCATGCATTGAAAAACCTTGCCAAGGGGCCGCTCACGCGCCCGAACAATTTCATGATGCTTCCGCAATTCTGCCGGTTTGGATGTCCGCTCAACGTTGACCCGAACAAGTTCACGCTGATAACCGCGTTCTCATCCGAGCGGAATGAATGGATGAATGCGAAATGCATCAACATCCACGTCCCACCCGCTCATTGACACCGGCTTCCGCCGCGACCTAGACTGATGTCGCGTCATCCGGCACCCGCAAAACGAGGGCTCATGAGCTGGCTGCAGAACAAGTTCGAAAAGAATTTCCTCATCACGACGGTGGACTACGTCTTCAACTGGGCCCGCAAGTCGGCGGTCTGGCCCATGACCTTCGGCTTGGCGTGCTGCGCCATCGAGATGATTGCCTCGTCGACCGCCCGGTTCGATATTGCGCGTTTCGGGTCCGAAGTCTTCCGCCCCAGCCCTCGGCAGTCAGACCTCATGATCGTTTCGGGAACCGTGACGCTGAAGATGGCGCCGGTGGTCAAGCGCATCTACGATCAGATGCCCGATCCCAAATGGGTGATCTCGATGGGCGCCTGCTCCTCGGTTGGTGGCCCGTTCAATACCTACGCCGTGCTGCAGGGTGTGGACAAGATCGTGCCGGTGGATGTCTACGTAATCGGCTGCCCGCCGCGGCCCGAGAATCTGTTCTACGCGCTGCTCAAGTTGCAGGACAAAATCGACACCATGACGCTTGCCAAGAAGCCCACCGAGGTCCGGTTGCAGGAGAACATGGTCGACAACTTCAAGCGCCAGGTGATGATCGCGCAGACGCTGCAACCGAAGTAAAAGAGCTCTTAGCTTTTAGCCTATAGCGGGTAGCTTCCTTAGCCGGTGGAGCGGCGGCGTTCTCGGCCCTCCAGGTCTTTTCCAACTGCAGGGGCAGTTGTTGTTGGTAGGAGCGCACCGCTGAACAGCCATGACCTTCGTCAGGATCGCGATTCAAGCCGAGCTTCCTCCCAACAACGAAGCTAAGGAATTTCCGTGTGGCGATAAGACCATTTGCGTTGCCAATGTGAACGGCGTAATCACCGCGATGGACAACGTTTGCCTGCATCGCGGCGGACCGTTGGGTCAGGGCGTCATTGAGAAAGGGAAAGTCATCTGCCCATGGCACGGCTGGGCGTGGGATCCCTCAACCGGGCAAGCTGTCCACAATCCCGCTGCCAAGCTGGTTGTGTATCCCCTGAAAATCGAGAATGGCGACGTGCTGGTGGACGTCTAGCTGGCTGGCTGCCCGCTTTCGGATCGATGGGGCCTCTATCCCAGATAACGCAGAAAATTCCCGGCCGGATTCTGGAACCCTGGGAATACCTGGTCCAACTGCGTGTTTCCCAGATGCCGCGCCACTGCTTCGCCGAGTACACGGCGGAAATCGGTCGTCACGGCGAGGTCGCGTCCTTCATAAAGTTGTGACTGCTCAAGTCCCGGCCACTGTCCGTAGGCTTTGCCGCCCTTAACCGGACCGCCCATCACGAACATCACATTCGCGTGCCCGTGATCGGTGCCGCGATTGCCATTCTCCCGCGCCGTGCGCCCGAACTCCGACATGGTTATCACCACGGTGTCTTCTCCGAGGTCGCCGAGATCGGTCCAGAACGCGGATAGAGATTGCGAAAAGTCTACGCAGCACGTTGGCGATTTGGCCTTGGGTGCTGCCCTCGTTGACGTGATGATCCCAGCCGCCAATATCGGCGAACGCGATCTGCACGCCCAGGTTGGCCTTGATTAACTGGGCGAGCTGCCGGAGGCTCTCGCCAAAGCGGCCGCGCGGATAGTCGGCGCCGGGAGCCGGTCTGTACTTCGACGGGTCGGCCGCCTTCAGCATCTTCACCGCGTCGAAGGTTTCCTGCCCGGTGCCGTGCAAAACGGTGTCGACCGATTGCGCATACATTGCCTCAAACGTATTTGCGATCGGGACCGCGCTCGGATTTCGCCCACCTACGCCGAATTCCTGAACGTTGTTGACCGCGACCGCTCGTTCCGGACCGCTCAGAATGCGGGGAAGAGCCGGGCCCAGCGCGATGGCGCGGAAGGCGGATTTATCGGCAGGCGCGGGCATGGAATGCAGCGTCCGATTGAGCCATCCGTCGTTGGTCGCCTTCATCCCGGGCGTGCCCGACTCCATGAAATCCTGCGCGTCGAAGTGCGAGCGCGTGGGATCGGGCGAGCCGGCTGCGTGCACGATGGCGAGATGTCCCTGCGTCCATATCGGCTGCAACGACGCCATCGATGGATGCAGGCCGAAGAAACCGTCAAGGTCGAGCACATCCTTGCGTGGAATATTGATGCTTGGCCGCATCGCGTAGTACGCACGCTCAGCGTGCGGCACCACGATGTTCAGACCGTCAGCCGCGCCGCGCTGAAAGATCACGACCAGCCGCTGCGGCCGCGTGCCCGGTTCGATCGAGCCGAATGCGGCACGGGTCAGGAAACTGGGAATCGCCGTGGTGCCAACGACCGCCAGAGCGCTGTTGCGAAGAAAAACACGGCGAGTAATCGACATGGGGAAAGGCCTCGGTGTTCAGTAACTCTGGAACTGCATTCTTACGCTGACAGCTGAGAGCTGATAGCGGATTCACCTTCTCTGAAATTCTGGCGAGCCCAGGATTAAGCCGGCAATCGTCACGGCACTCGATGCCGAGGACCCCGGCTTGTCATTGTTTCGGGCGGGCGCCGGCCGGACTCTAGTCTGCTCGCCACTTTGGGTCTCCATTTCTTTCACAATGGCGTCATGCGTCTGCCTGGAAACGTCCCCGGCAAGCAGGGAAGTTTCCAGCATCGCTAAAGCCTTTTGCGGATCGGGCGCAGCCGCCGCCGTGTCTCCCGGGTTTGTGCTTGCCAGTCGATCGGCATCGACCTGCACGCCTTTGATTCTGCCAGCCATCAGTGCCAGCGAAAAATTCATGCGGCCCAGCAAGGCCGAAGAGTTTACCCAGGCGTCCGACTTCATCGAGTAGCCGGTGGGCGGCTGCATCCCGTACGGCGCCATGCCCATCGTGTTCAGTTGTCGCGCTAGTGGCATCGCGTCGGAAACGTCGCCCCCGGTGGCTCGCACCGCCGACACGACGAACTCCAGCGGAGTTTTCAGCTTGGCGCGGTAGGTTTCGCCACGCCAAAATTCGGGTGAATGGAACATCGTCTTCAGCACTTCGCGGATGTCGCCATCTTTCTTGAGGAACGTCTGCGCCATCTCTTCGACCAGGGCGGGAGGCGGATTGTCGGATACGAACCGAGTCGCCAGCTTGGTGCAGATGAAGTGAGCAGTTGCGGGATGGTGCGCGAGCAGGTGCAGCACTTCCATGCCTTCCTTCTCGCCATGTTCTTTGATCTTGTGGCCGAGGACGACCTTGGTGCCGGGCTCGTGCATGCGCTCTTCGAACTGGAAGCCGCCGCCCTTTTGCGGCTGATCGATGGTCCACCCCGTTAATACGCGCGCTACTTCGGTGACGTCGTTCTGCGTATAACCGCCGTTGACACCGAGTGTGTGCAATTCCATCAACTCGCGACCATAGTTTTCGTTCAGTCCGTTCTTCCGCTTTCCACCGGCTTTGGCATGGCGCTGCGGCGGAGGCGGGAAGCGTTCGCGGCGCCGGCGCGGATATGGATTCTTGCGAATGCCGCGCGCCAGGTCCGAGTCTGGCCCGACGCTGAGCCAGTTGTCGAGATAGAAGAGCATCGCTGGACTCTTGGCGGTCGCGACCAGCAGGTCTTCAAACTTTCCCAATACATGGGGACGAATCACGTCGCGTTCGTAGCTGGTGACGAGATAACGATCGGCTCCTTTGCCGAGGTAGACGTTAAAGTGGTTAAACCAGAAATCGGTCATCACTTCATCCAGTTGCCGTTCACTGTAGATAGCGCGCAGAAGTTTGGCCTGGATGAGTTCGTCGGCGACCACCTGGTTGGGATTGTTCAGGGCCTTCAGCGTTTCCTTCTGCTTGGGGTTCATGCCCTCCATGAAGTCGTCGCCATGTTGCCCCTTCAGGGATGCTGACAACGCGCGCTGCTCGTCGGGCGACATCTGCAGAACTTGCTTCATCCTCTGGTCGGGCGGAAGGTCGAGAAGTTCTTGCGCCTTCAGATCCGCATACAGGCGGTCTTCCCGGTGCCTGGCAATGCGATCGTCTTTCTCAGAGTCTTTTTCGGAAGGCTTCGTCGTTGTAGCAATATCGGTGTTGGACTGGTGGTCTTCGGGTGTTTGGTTCCCGTTCGAATCCGGCGCCGGAGGTGTGGCCGGCGGCGGTGGCGCAGCCGTTTCCCGCTTGCGTTCTTTCTTCTCTTCGAGTTTTTCGATTTGCGCCTGGTACACGGCGCGCTTTACGGGATCGGAGGGCATTGCCTTCCGCCCATCCATCACCGCCTTGATGACAGGTGGAGGAGGAAAGTTCTCCACTATCTCGCGGGTATCCATGCGAAGTGTTCGAAAACCGGAGAGCCTCGCTTCAAGACTGCTGTCGTCAATTTTCTCCGGATGGAGTTGCAGGTCGATCCACTTATCGACGCCCATCGCCGCCACGCGCTCCGCGTCACCCGGCCGCGGACCGAAGGTCAGACGTTGCAGCGCGTGCATAGCGCGCTTGGATTCGTCCATCTGCGTGGCATCCGCGGCCTTCTTCTCTTTTTTTCTGGAAGCGAACGCCGTGAAAGCAACGAGTGAGAGCAGCAACGAAACGGCAATCCAAAAGTACGTTCGACGCTGAGATGGCATTGGGCGGACCCCGCGGGGTGTGGCTGCGTGCTGTTAATTATGAACCCGGAAAGGCGGAAAAGTTGCTTGCTGTCCCGCCTGAATGCGCAGATATAACTATTGTATTATCTGACAGTTACGAAGTTGGCGGTGTCAGGTAGAGCCGGTTGCGGTTCATTTTGTGCTGCAGGCCCGCCGCCATCTGATCGATATCCGCAGGCGCAATGTTTGGAGCCATGCGGTCGTCGAGCAGCGGAATCCGGTTGCTGCCCACGGCATCTCGGCGCACCTGGATCAGCAAAGCCTGCACGACGTTGGGGTCGTACTTCTGCGGCGACAGGCGAACGATTTCGCTCAACGTGCCGCCCACCGATACCGGTTCGCGATAGGGACGCGTGCTGGTCATTGCGTCAAAGGTATCGGCGATGGCGATGATGCGCGCCGGCATGGGCACTTCATCCATCTGCAGCCGGTCTGGATATCCCGAGCCGTCGCTTCGCTCGTGATGCCAGCGTACGACTTCGGGAATCATGGGCCACGGGAAAGTGATCCCCGCGACGATCTGATGTCCGACGGTCGTGTGATCGGCCATGGCTCGAAATTCTTCCGGATCGAGGGCGGTGGGCTTGCCGAACAGATACTTGTCGACCGCTACCTTGCCGATGTCGTGCAGGTAGCCCGCAGAGCGCAGGGCAGCGACTTCATTCTGATCGAGTCCGAGGGCTTCGCCGATTGCAGCTGCATAGCGGGCCACGCGCAGCGAATGGCCGTGAATGTTGACGTGCTTCACGTCAATCGCCGTCGCGAAAGCCTCTAGCGCGTTGTCGTAGAAGCCGTGCAGGGAAGCCAGAAGCCGCAGATTTTCGGAAACGCGTTGTGTCAGGGTTTGCGCCAGCGTGTGATTTTGAACGGCGAGCGCTACGTAACTCGTGAGCAGGCCCAGCGCATCGAGTTCGTCGTCATCGTAGAGGGCATCGCCTTCGCGGCGTCCCAGCGCCAGCAAGCCTGCGAGTCTGCCATTCACCTTCAGCGGTGCGATGCACTTGAACAGTTCCGGGGCGACGTTGCCGTTGGAACTGAAGAAAACCGTATAGGTCGATTCATTCAGTACGACCGGACCGCGCGCGGCGGTGAGGGCATGCACATGCTTCGGGAGCAGCGGAACCACGGCGGGGTCGGGAAGAAGCGCAAATCCACGCGCTGCCACGGAACTGAGCAGCGACGGTTTGTCGCTGAAAGTGAAAAGCGCTCCCTCGCGCGCCGCGGCGGCTTCCATCAGCGCGGAAAGCATAAGCTGCGCGGTCTGGGAGAACTCGCGTTCCGCCGTCAGTTCAGGACCGAGGTCGGAAAGCGTCTCAACCGTGCGCAACAGACGCCGGAAATTTGTGTTCGGCACCGCCACGGGGGCAGCGAAAAACCAGAGCACCTTGAGAGTACCATGCAGCAAAATCGCCGCGCAGCGCGCATGTTAGTTAGTTTGGTGCAGAAAAACCGGGCTAGCTCGCAGGAAGGCGCGCTAAAAGTGTTTCCGCAGTTGTCCGAAGTTTTCTACAGTAAGCAATCGGCCGGGCGGATCGGGCACCGCGATCTCATCGTGTTCAAGAATCCAGGTATCGCCATGTGGCACGAACACCGCATTCAGTCCGGCGGCCAGAGCGGGATTGATGTCGGACTTCGGACTGTTGCCAATCATCCAGGTTGTGTCATTGGAGAGCCCGTACTTCGCGGCGGTGGCGCGATAGACCTGCTCATCTTTCTCGGGAACAATCTCGACCGCCGCGAAGTAGTCCTTCAATCCCGACTTCGCTCGACTTTGCCTGACTGCTCGGCGAAGGCTCCCTTGGTCATCAGGATCAGGTGATGGCGGCTCGCCAGGTGCTGCAACGTTTCAGGGACGTTTGGCAGGATTTCCACGGGATGATCGGCAATGGTATGCGCAAAACTGTGAATCCGATCATGGAGCTCGGGAGTGACCGGATCCGCCGACAGGCGCTCAAAGCATGCCACCAACGCGTGCGCGAAACTGTGCAGGCCGTAACCGTGGGTCACGATGTTTTCGCGTTCCACCTCGTTCAGAATCTGGCGCACCTGCTCCGGAGAATATTCGTGGTGATTCAGGAAGGAGATGAAGCGCGCGATCGCGCGTTCGAAGTAGATGTTGTTCTCCCAGAGCGTGTCGTCGGCATCGATGAGCAGCGTCAGCGCTCCGTTGGAACCGGAATCGATCTCCATCCCCATGCTTCCCATGATAACGGTTTTGTTTTCTCTGCGAATAGAGGTGGGTGGAGGTCGCGGATGGGCGGTTTCGCTCTGCTAAAATCAAAATGAAAATTCATGGGAATTCTATTCAGCAGGTTCATCACACTTTTTTCCATCCTGATTCTTTTGTTCATGCCCGGAAGAGCACTCGCGCAAGGTAAACGGGAATATATGATCGGCTCGGCGGCCAAGAAAGCGGAACCTGCCAACGTCAAGGTTGTGCCCGACCTCGCGCGCCGCCTGGCCCGGTTTCGTTCCGTGCAGATGCCTTTGCCGGCGGGACTCACGGTCAAAGAGCGCAAAATGGTGGGCAAGCTGGCGGAAGCCTGTGAATATCTGGAAAGCATCTACTGGCGCCAGATTGATCCCGAGGCGCTTGCCCTGTATCAGTCGCTCGAGGGCAGCAAGAATCCGCGTGATATCCAGTTGCGGCGCTATCTCTGGATCAACGCCTCGCGCTTTGATTTAATCGACGACAACAAGCCGTTCGTCGGCAAGGAAACCATGTCTCCGGGCCGAGGATTTTATCCGCAGGGGCTCACCCGGGACAAAGTCGAAGCCTTCGTAAAGGAGCATCCGGAGAAAAAAGCCGAACTCTATGGTCCGACCACTGTGGTGCGCTGGCACGGCGGTCAACTGGAATCGTTGCCCTACCATATCGCCTATCGCTCGTTTCTCGAACCCGCGGCGAAAGCCTTGCGGGATGCGGCCGCGCTCAGCGCCGATCCAGCGTTCGCCAATTTTCTGCGCCTGCGCGCCGATGCGTTGCTTACCGACGACTACTTCCAAAGCGACCTGGCGTGGCTCGATCTCAAGAATCCGAAATTTGACATCATCTTCGCGCCCTACGAAACCTACTCCGACGATCTGCTGGGCGTGAAGGCCACGTACGGCGGTGCCGTCATGATCCGCAACGAAAAGGAGAGCAAGAAGCTGGAGATGTTTCGCCAGTACGTGGCGCAGATTCAGGACGCGTTGCCGCTGGCCGCCGAAGATCGCCCCTCCAAGCAGGGGCTGGAGACGCCGATGGAGGTCATGGACACGCCGTTTCGCTCGGCCGATCTGACCCACGGCTACCAGGCGGTGGCCGACAACCTGCCCAACGATCCCCGCGTGCACGAACAAAAGGGAAGCAAGAAGCTTTTCTTCAAGAATTTCATGGACGCGCGCGTGAATTACGTGATCATTCCAGTCGCGCGCCAGATGCTGCGCACCGACCAGGCCGCCAAGGTTTCAGGCGACGGATATCTGCTGGGAACGATCATGCACGAAATTGCGCACGGCCTCGGTCCCGCATTTGCCAGAACTCCAACTGGCAAGATGAGCATCCGCGAATCGGTAGGCCCCATCTTCAGCGGGCTCGAGGAAGCCAAGGCCGATGTTGTCGGAATGTTCGGATTGAAGTGGCTGGTCGATCACGACGCGCTTCCGCAGGCAAAGCTCGAGGAGTGCTACGCTTCCTATGTGGGCGGCATGTTCCGCACTGTGCGTTTTGGAGTGGCCGAAGCTCACGGGCAAGCTGAAATGATGGAGTTCAACTACCTGAACTCCCGCGGGGCAGTGACGCGGGATTCAGCGGGACGCTACACCATCAACTATCAGAAGATGCCCGACGCGGTTGCGGATCTCGCCAAGGAGTTGCTGGAGATCGAAGCCACCGGGGATCGGCAGCGCGCCGAGAACTGGTTTCAGAAATACGGGACGATGCCGGAAGAATTGAAGTCCGCGCTCAAGCAGAAGACATCCGATATCCCGGTGGATGTCGATCCGGTGTTCGCCTTCAAGCGGACTGTGAAGTAGGCAGCGCTTCTCCAACGAACTCCACCCGTGCAGCCTGCGGAATGATTCCAGCCTTGTGCCCCATGTCGAGCAGACGGCGCACGGCTTCGCGCCCGTCGGGGCCGTAGTCGAGGGTGCGCTCGTTTACGTACATGCCCACGAATTTATCGGCCAATTGCGGGTCGAGATCGCGCGCGAACTGCATGGCATACGCCAACGCTTCCTCGCGGTGGTCGAGCGCGTACTGAATGCTGTCTCGGAGTGCGGTTCCCACGCTGAGCATCAATTCCGGGCCCAGCGCGCGCCGTATCGCATTCCCGCCAAGTGGCAGAGGGAGGCCGGTCATCTTCAGCCACCACTTGCCCATGTCGACGATGCGATGCAGGCCCGCCTTTATATAGCTCAGCTGGCCTTCGTGAATGATGAGTCCCGCTTCGTATTTGCCTTCGAGCACTTGCGGAATGATCTGATCGAAGGGCACGACCTCGGTTTCGATTCCGGGCGCGAAAAGCTTCAGCGCCAGGTATGCCGTGGTCAACTTGCCGGGGACGGCGATCTTCTTCTTTTTAATTTCGCTCTGGGTGAAGGCACGGGGAGCGACAATCATTGGGCCGTATCCGTCGCCCACGCTGCCTCCGCTCGGCAGCAAGGCGTAATGATCCTGGATGTAAGGGAACGCATGGAAGGAGATCGCGGTAACGTCGTACACGCCTTCCTGCGCCTTCCGGTTCAGGGTCTCGATGTCGCACAGGGTGTGGGTGAAGCGCAGGCCGGGCACGCGGACTTTGTTGGTCGCGAGCCCGTAAAACATGAACGCGTCGTCGGAGTCCGGACTATGCGCAACGGTGATCTCGCGAGTCGCCGCGTCGCCGGCTGCGGTCGATGCCAGTCTTTCTGAAGTGCTCGAAGACGTCATCCTTGCGCCTTGGGCGTGCCACGCAGACGAACCGCAACGCCAGCAGCCAGGAGAATCTTGATCACCTCGGCGAAGATGAACCAGTACAGGCCAAATCGGACCGCGGTCTTCACGGAACCAGTGAGAATGGCCAGCCAGCTCAACCCGCCGACAAACAGCAACACTTCCGCCAGCAACCCGGAGACCGCAGCCGCGGCGAACGTCTTGCGCCCGCGTTCCATCAGATAGCCGGCCAGCCCCGCCACTAACGGATACGCCATCAGGAATCCGCCCGTCGGGCCAAAGAGTTGCGCGATCCCGCCGAGTCCAATTGGATTAAAGACTGGAAGCCCGGCCGCTCCTTCGCAAAGGTAAAGCGCAAGCGCTGCGAATCCGCGCCGCGGACCCAACAGCAGGCCCACCAGGATCACGCCGGCATTCTGCAGGGTCAAAGGTACGGGAGTAAACGGCAGAGGAATCGTGACTCGGGCGCAAAGTGCCACAAAAAGGCTCGCGCCGACCACGATGGCAATTTGTTTCGCCCATTCCGCAGTGCGTTCCTGCGGCAGATGGATTGCGTGTGTTTCCAGCTTGGACATATAAGTGCCTTCTTTCCGACGGCAGACTGATCACGCCGGCCCGGTGTGGTTCGGATCAATTGCATCTGATTCGTCCGGCGAGGCTGGTTTCTCTGGGCTCATGTGGCGGCGTACCCTCAGGAATAATGCAATGGCCACGCACACCACCACGAGCGCACTAAAACCCAGGACGATGAACCACCAGGTCATCCGCACGACAAGCTAGGATATCAAAACAATGAAGGGAATCGACTGAATCGGCGGTTTTCCCCTCAACTACTTTCCCGCCATGGCACGCTCCACCTCGTCGGCGGTGTGCGGCAGTGCTGCGCCCAGGTTGACCAGCTTGCCGTTTGCATCGACATACAGCGTGTCTTCAATGCGCACGCCCAGCTTTTCCTCCGGGATGTAGATGCCCGGCTCGATCGTGAACACAGCGCCCGGCCCCAGCGGGACCGTATAGTCCCCCGGGTCGTGGACTCCCAGCCCGACGTAGTGCCCGAGCCCGTGAATGAAATATTTCCCAAGGGGGTCGCCGTGAAGGTCTTTACCGTGCGTGTTGATGTAGTCGTAGGCGACTTTGAACAGGCCGTCAGGATCCTCCCGGCGTAAGGACGACTTGCCCGATACAAAGGCCGCGATGGCCGCCTGTTGTGCGCCAAGGACGATGTCGTAAATCTCGCGCTGGCGCGCCGTGAACTTGCCGTTGGCGGGGTAGGTCCGCGTGATGTCGGTCGCGTACATCGAGTACTCGCCCGCTGCGTCAATCACGATCACATCGCCCGCCTGAACCGTTGCAGAGTCCTCGGAGTAGTGCAGAACGGTCGAGTTGAAGCCCGAACCCACGATGGGCGCGTAGGAGGGCCGTTCGCAGCCCCGCTTGCCCCACTCGTATTGCAGGAGCGCTGAGAGTTCCCGTTCCGTGACCTTGGGCTTGATGGTTCGCATTGCCGCCATATGCGCGGCGATGGTCGCATCCGTGGCTTTGCGAATCAGTTCGATTTCACGTTCGTCCTTGAATGTGCGCAGCGAGCCCACGAGAGGCTTGACATCCTGATAGGTGGCGAACGGGATGAAGGCACTTGTCCGCTTCAGCCAATCGAGACCGCTGGAGGAAGGCGAATCGTGGCCGTAGGCGGGCATGTCGGTATAGACCACGGGGCGCTCGGGGAGCAGGGAGTTCAACTCGTCCCGCAACTTGTCCATTAACTCGACATGATCAACGCCGGTGACTTTGGAAGCCTGCGGATCGGTCGCGTTCAATTTCGGCCCCGTCCACTTTTCTTCCACCTTATTATTTGCGGCGAGGAACAGGATCTCGGTATATGGCCGGGCAGGCGTGTTGCCGGACGCTTCCGCCGCCGGCACGATCAGCAACGCCGCGCCGGGCTCGACCCATCCCGTCAGGTAGTAGAAGTTGTCGTCCTGCCGGAACCCGTAGACGGCATTTGGCCCCTCCGACTCCATGGGCGCAAACATCAGCACGGCCGCGCCTTTGGTTCTTTTCGACAGGGCTTCGCGCCGCGCGTGATAGTCGGCATTGGGCTGCCGCTCAAGCGACCAGGCGACACAACTCGCGCACAGCAACAGCAGCACGATTGCAAGCTTCTTCATGAGGACCTCGCCCGTGGCGCGCGGGCATCCTACGCGCAGGAATTTTGGAAATCGGTGGAGCGTCAGACTCCGACCGGGAACGGCTTGGTATGCGTGTCGGCACTGAGCGCGAGGCCTGAAAATCGTCCCTGCAACAGGGACATGAGCCCCGTGTACCAGTAGCCAACGACGAAAAGCACGAGGAAAGGTACCGTAATGTAGTTCTCGTTGTCGAGCGCGTAATACACCGTCGAAGCGAAATAGCAGCCGATCAGCAATTCCGCCCAGGGAATCCAGCCGAGACGTTTGCGATATTTGTGCGCACGCACCTTCTGCTTTTTGCGTTCGACACCGTACTTCGGAGTGCGTGCGAAAGCGCTCTGCTGGCCCACCAGCGCCTCCAGAACGGCTTTCGTGTTGGTGATGGTGAGCCCGATTCCGAGCGCCATGAGGAAGGGCAGGTACAAAAGCGCCCGGGGCCAGGTCTTCGGGAAAAGTTCGCGTTGCGATACGAGATAAAAACTTGAGATGGAAAACGTCGAAGCCATGAACAGCGGCAGGTCGATGTACAGCATCTGGAACCAGCCCTGGTAGAACCGGATGACCATGGCCGGCAGCAGCAGCACCGAGAGCACGATCATCAGCGGATAGCTCAGGTTGGCGGTCAGGTGATACCAGGCTTCGATCTTGGTGTGTAGCGGCGCGTCGCTCTTCATTACACGCGGCAAAATCTTCTTGCCGGTCTGGATCAGGCCTTTGGCCCAGCGCGCCTGCTGGGTCTTAAAGGCCGTCATTTCCACGGGAAGTTCTGCGGGGCATTCGACGTCCTGCAGGTAAATGAACTTCCATCCCTTCAGCTGCGCGCGGTAGGAAAGATCCGTGTCTTCGGTCAGCGTATCGTGCTGCCAGCCGCCGGCCTCTTCGATCGCTTGTTTCCGCCACATCCCTGCGGTGCCGTTGAAATTGAAAAATACCCCGCTACGAGCGCGGCCGGAGTGCTCCAACACAAAGTGCCCATCGAGCAGGATCGCTTCCACCTCGGTCAGAAACGAATAGTTGCGATTGATGTGCGTCCAGCGGGTCTGCACCATGCCGATCTTGGAATCGGTAAAGTGGTGGATCACCTTGAGCAGGAACTCCTCGGGCGGCAGAAAGTCCGCATCGAAGATCGCGATGAACTCACCTTGCGCGGTCTTCATGCCTTCGGCCAGCGCCCCCGCCTTAAAGCCCTCGCGGTTGGTGCGATGGTGGTAGCTGATGGGATGGCCCAGGGCCGCGTACCGCTCCACCAGGTTCCGCACGACATCGACGGTTTCGTCGGTCGAGTCGTCCAGCACCTGGATGTCCAGTTTCTCCACCGGATACTTCAGCTTGCAAACGCAGTCAATGAGGCGCTCGGCCACAAACTGCTCGTTGAACATCGGCAACTGCACGGTGACGCGCGGCAAGTCCTCAAAGTGCGCCGCCGGTTCGCTGGTGTGGTTCTTACGATTCTTGTAGTAGAGATAAACCAGGATATAGCGGTGCACACCGTAAGAGGCCAGCAGAATCAATACGAAGAAATAAGGGATGAGCAGGGCAATGTCGAAGCCGTTCGCGTGATAGAGGCCCTGAAAGGTGCGGTCGAGGAAATGCTGGCGAATGTACGAGCCAATCCCCTTGGAGGCAAAGACGGCGGCAAACGATGCCAGGTTCGCAATGAACAAGCTAGTCAGGCCAGGTGCTCCACACGGACGGATCTGCGTCCGCTTCTTAAACCCTTCATTTTACCTGAAGCAGGGATGAGGGCCGACCGCTAGGATGATTCCGGCTTTTATTAAGGTTGGTCGGCAGGCGCTGCAACGATTTTGAGGGGGACTGTTTGGTGGCTGGATTTCTCGACTTTGACTTCGACCCCGTGCCCCTCAAATAGCTTGAGAAAATCGGCGTCCCGATACTCGTCCCCTTCCAGATGTTCCCACGCAAACAATGTGTACGTTCCCGGACGAAGGCCGCGCAGCGTGAAGCGGCCCGTCTGGTCTGCCAACACCCTCTGATACCGGGACGCCTGCGCGCGAAATCGCGCCTCTGGTACGGCGACTACCACGGCCTCGCCCACGGGTTCATTCTTGTCGGAGGTCGCGGTGCCATCAATGATCCCCGCCTCCCCACTCACCGTCACATCAACGGCAATTGTTCCTCCGCTTACGTTCAACCCCGTATCAACGTAGTTTTTAGTCCCTACCGCCAGCGACTCGACGTAAGCGTTGCCAAACGCCTTCGCATCGCCCGAGACATCGATCTCATAGATTCCGGGAGCGACATTCTTTAATTCAAAGCTGCCATCGGGCTTGACTTTGACGAAGTTCGAAGATGTGGCCGACGCGTCGCCATCAATCGTGACGCCATCGTACGAATCGTCGCCCTCGGTCGGATGCAAGTAGACGATCGTCTGGGATGCATCCGATTTCGGAAACTTGCCGCCGAAGTGGACTTGACCTCGAACGGTTGCGGGAGGGAGGGGCGTCAATTGCACATCGTCGATGTCTGCGGTGCCAACCTCGATGGTCCGCCGGGTGATGAGCGGGGTTTCCGCGCCGACCGTCATCGCTGTGAGCGTGTAGCTGCCCGGGGCAACATTCGAAATCTCGAATTTTCCATCTTTGCCAACCTCGCCCGCATTGAACATCGGGTTGCCATCTTTGCCGCGCAGCATAACCGCGCTCGGGGAAGCGCCCAATCCTGATACCCGCCCACGGATTCGCGCCGAATGTCTCCGCGTCAGCGAAAAGTCAACGGGCATCTCTTCGCCGGCATGCAGTTCGATTGGAGAGGCTTGCCCGCGGTCCGCAGCATTTGGGTAGTAGGTCGCCCCATAGGCCAATGCCGGCGCTGCATTTGCGGTATCGCCGGAATCCTGCTTCGCAGGAATGAGTGTCTGAAAATTCGGAAGCGGGGTAGCGACAACATAATACTTGCCCGCGAGCAGGCCTCCAATTCGATACTCGCCCAAATCGTTGGTGTGGGCCGATCCGCTTGATTCAAACGCCGACCCCTTGCGGCGAAGCACCGTAACCTCGACATTCGCCATCGGATCGCCATCTTCGTCCAGGACGCGCCCGGTTAAAATTCCGGCGGCGAGCATGCGGAGGGTCTGATCCTTCAAATCCTGTCCGGCATCGAGGGAAATCACCATGCCCTCAGAACGACGCCGCTTTTCGTCTACCTCGATGTATCCTGTGCGCTCTACAAAGATTCTGTAACGACCAGGCTGAATGTCAGTGATCTTGAAGTGACCGTCCTGGTCCGAGGTAGCTGTGTAGTTGCCGCCTTCTTCCTGATTTTCCGCGATCACTTCAATGATGGCCTTCTTGAGCGGATCGCCAACGGGTTCCTTGATCACGCTTCCCTGGAGCGATGCCTTGGCAGGTGCCTTGGGATCGGCAGCAGTCGTCTGCCCGTGCGCAGACGCAGCAAGCGTCAGCGCGAGAACGTAGGCGCACAGGATGGCCAATCTCATTCGCATTCGACTTTACCGCAGGGAGGGCTTAATTGAGGAAATACGTTCGGTACAGCGTGTCGCGTTGCACCGGCTTGAATCCGGCGTCGCGGATGATTCTCCGCAATTCTTCCTCGGTCGTGCAGTTGTTCACGCCCGCGGCGCGCACAACGTTTTCCTCGAGCATGACCGAGCCTACGTCGTTCCCGCCAAAGCGCAGGCCCATCTGGCAGACCTTTAAACCCTGGGTTACCCAGCTCGATTGCACGTTCAGGAAGTTCGAAAGATAGAGGCGCGAAATCGCCAGCACCTTGAGGTACTCCACGGCGGTGGCTTCGTCCCAGTGCCGCCCGCCCAGCGCCGTATTGGCTGGCTGAAAGCTCCACGGGATGAATGCGGTGAATCCGCCCGTCTCTTCCTGCAGATCGTAAAGCCGCTGGAAGTGGTTCACGCGGTGCTCGATCTTTTCCCCGACGCCGAACATCATGGTAGCCGTCGTACGCATGCCCAGTTGATGGGCAGTCCGATGCACGCTGATCCAGTCTTCGGTGAGGCATTTCAGTCGAGCAATCTTGAAACGGACTTCGTCATCCAGAATTTCCGCGCCGCCTCCCGGAATCGAATCCAGTCCCGCATCACGCAGCCGGGCGATTGTGTCACGCAAGGTCAGGCTGCTGTACTCGGCAATCGCCAGGATTTCCGACGCCGAGTAGCAATGCAGATGCACCTTGGGGAAACGCTGGCGAATCCCGCGCAGCATCTGTTCGTGCCACTCGATCTTCAGATCAGGATGCAGTCCACCCTGCATCAGGACGCCGGTGCCGCCCAGTTCCACCGTCTCGGCAATCTTGTCGTAGATCGTCTCAAAGTCAAGGATGTAGCCTTCCTTCGCAGCCGGCCCCTTCAACGGCCGGTAGAAGGCGCAGAACGTGCAATATTCGGTGCAGAAGTTGGTGTAATTGATGTTGCGGTCGATGATGTAGCTGACCACACCCTCCGGATGCAGTTTGCGCCGCACCGCGTCCGCTTCCATCCCGATGCCGATCAGGTCATCGGACTGGAACATCTCAATCGCTTGTTGTTTGGTCAGGGACATAGAAGAAGCGCTGGTACCCAACGCTCAATTTTAACGGCGAGCCTGGCTATTCTCCAAACCAACGAACTGCCGGCGTCCGAACCGCCGAGCGTTCACCCCTGCGTGCGTTCGGGGTGCGCGACCGGCCGGAACGAGGAATACACGGCCAACCCCGCCACGATCAAGTTTGCCACGATCACCGGCGCGGCGTGCAGCAGGATTCCGTACGTCATCCAGCACAGCGCCGCAGCCGCCTGCACCCACCGCATCGTTACCGGGTTACGCACAAAATAGGAAACCGCAAAGATCGCCGTAGCCAGCCATCCCACCAGATCAGACACGCGCGCCCTCCGCTTTGGGCACTGCAATATTCAGGCTTGCCGCACTGCTGTCGAGAATGGTCACTACGTCGGTTGAAACTTTGTCCCACTCCTGAATGACGAAGCCCTGGGTTTCCAGGAACCCGCGAATTTGCATGCGATCCCAGCCCACAATTTCCTCAAGAATCGGAATCAACACGCCCAGCGCGTTGGTGCTGAGCACGGTGCGGCGCGCAATCGGAGCCAGGTGTTTGTTCTCCGAGACGGCGATGGTGAACCCGTCGCGCCGGTTGACGTGCAGCATCACGTGAACGTCCGAGCTGCCATCGCCCACATACACAATGCGGTCCGAGCTGATCTGCACCTCATTCTGGATGCGATCGAGCACCGCGACTTTGCCGTATCCGGCCGTCACCCGCTCGATGGCCGCAATCTCTCCGGAGGCATGGTAGCGAAACTGCGTTCCGAAAATATGATCCGCCGGAACGATGCCCTCAAGCGCCGACTGAATCACTTCCACCGGTGCCGCTGAGAGCACATAGAACTCGAAACGGTAGCCCGCAATCCCTTTATCCAGAACCCGCTTCAGGAAGTCGATGTTCTCTTTCAGGCGAATGCGCTTGCCAACTTCGCGGAGGTGTTCCGGACGCACGCGATCATGAAATTCCGGATCGTGCAACAACAGATAGGACAATTCGCCACCCTGCTGCACCAGGTTCAGGCGCGCCATGCCTTCGGCTTTGCGCTCAAATTCCTTGGTCGGAATCCCGAGCAATTCGCTCAGAACGTAGCCGGTGTCGTTGTAGCTAAGCGTCTGGTCAAAATCACTGGCAAATATGTAACGTTTAGCGGATTTAAGCTTTTCCATATAAATCATTAGATAGAGTGGAGTGCGAAAAGGCTAGTAAATATATCGTGAATGCCGCGTAAGTAATTGATTTTGTTAAGCTAATCAAAAATCTGCTAGGCCCTATCAGCGTGCTGGCTGATGGGCGGCATGGCTGGCACTTCCCCCCTGACCGCGGTAGCGAAGGTAGGCCACAAGCGCGCCGATTCCGGCAATTGCTGACATGGCTACCAGGGCGTAAACCGTCGGCTTGGTATACCGGTTAAAGAAGCGCAGGAAGTGGCGGCCATAGAGCACGCTCAGATAAGCGAGTACGCCATAGCGAAGCCCACGTCCAAGAGCAATTGCCGCGAGCGCTTTCTGCCGCGAATATTGCATCGCCCCCGCCGCCAGAAGAAACGGGACGAAGGGAATTGGCGGAGGCAACATCGCGGGAACGAAAATCGCCCAGAAACCCCAACGCTCGAAGCGGGCATAGATCGACTTGGTCCGTCGCGGTCCCATGCGATGTTCGAGCATCTCTTTACCGCCCTTACGAGCCAGTCGATAGGTGATGTATCCGCCCAGGATTGAGCCCGCCAGCGCCATGGCCGCGTAGTAGTACCAATGCTTGCGGTTGTGGACGGCCAGATAAATGGTCAGCACGTCCATGCTGCCCGGCATGGGGATGAGCGAGTTGTCGGCCAGCCCTAACAGCACGAGTCCTGGGCCGCCCATGTGACGGATCCAGATCCACATCTTCGAAGCGAGAATGAGACCAAGCGACATCGTTGTTAACTTTTTGGCAACCTGAATGAAGCGAAGGATATATGCAACGACGCAACATCCTCGCGCCCCATCCGATGCAGACCTTTAATGCAAGCACTACTTCGCCGCGAGGTTCGGAACCTCCACAAACTGAAGCGAAGGCGCCTTGGGCAGGGCGCCACACTCGGCAGCGTAGCGATAGAACAACTGCAATCCCTCCAGGCATCCGGGATCGAGCTGGTAATGAATGTTCTCGGTGAGATAGGAACGAATATCGGCCTCGGAAAGGTTGATTTTTAGCGCCCATTCTTTTGCGATTTGCGAAATGCTCTCGGGCCGCAATCCGTGATCGCGGGATGCCTGAAAAAGCGCAGCCAGATCCGCGGAAGCGTTCGCCAGTGCGGACCGGCGCACCGCCCAGAAGGCAAACACAAACGGCTTGCCCGTAAAGCGGATCCATTCCTCGGCCAGGTCGATGGTCAGATAGTTGAGGCGGTCGACCTTGAGTGCGGTATCGCCAATCACCAGGCCCGCATCGTGATTGCGCAGCATCGCGTCCAAATCGGGGGCCATGGGCGTGAACCTGCGGCCGCCACCCAGCCAGCGATCGAACAGAACCTTTGTGAGTGCCACCGATGTCATCGAGGACGTATCGAGCGCAACGGTGCGGATTTTCTCGACCGGCACCTTGCTGACCAGCAGAATCGAGCGAACCGCCCGGCGAGCCGCGATCGCGACTCCGGGCAGGATGGCAAGATCGGGAATCTGGGTGTAGGCCGCGGCCGGAATGATCCCGATATCCGCGCGACCGGCCTGCAGCTGGGTCGCGCAAGAAGACGGCAAGGTGTAAGAAATATCGAAATCTGCGCCCGCGGTTCCATGTTCGAAATCCCACATCAAAGGCACAGTATTTAAAAAGGATATTGCCGAAATACGAAGGTGGCTCATATGCACTATGTTTGATGATAACAAAGGCCTGTGCGGCTCTCCCTTGACAGGGTCTTTTGAGGTCGGTAGACCGGAAAAGGGAGGCACCCGTGTCTACATCGATGGCCGCAGCGGACCGCGCTGTTCAGGAACAAACCCTCCAATGGCTCGCCCTCACGCTGACTCCCGGGCTGGGCCCGACGCGAGCCCGGCGGCTGGTAGAGCATTTTGGCAACGTGGCGGATGTCTTTCGCGCCTCTCTGACCGAGTTGGAAGCCACCGGACTGCTATCTGTTTCGGCGCAGGCGCTGGGAACTGGCAAAGCGATGGACCTGGCGCAGGAGGAGATTGCGCGAGCATCAGCCGCCGGCGTTCAACTGGTCTCGCTCGATGATCCGGCGTACCCGCCGCGCCTGAAGCAAATTTACGATCCGCCGTTGATTCTGTACGTGCGCGGGGCGATTGACGTTCTCGCCCAGCCCGGCATTGCGGTCGTTGGCACACGCCATCCGACACCTTATGGTTCCGGCATGGCCGAGCGGCTTGCGATTGATCTCGCCGCGCGCGGCCTGATTATCCAAAGCGGCATGGCGCGCGGTGTAGATACGGCCGCCCACCGGGGCGCGATCGCGGGCAAGGGCAAAACAGTGGCTGTTTTCGGTACCGGTGTCGATGTGTCCTATCCAAAGGAAAACACGCGGCTGTCGGAACAGATTGTTGCCGTAGGCGGCGCACTGATCTCCGAATTTCCGCTGGGCACATTCGCCGCTCCTCAGAATTTTCCGATTCGCAATCGCATCATCAGCGGCATGTCGATGGGCGTGCTGGTTGTCGAAGCCGCCGAATATAGCGGTACGCGTATCACCGCGCGCTGCGCCCTCGAGCAGAATCGCGAGGTCTTCGCGGTTCCCGGCAACGTCACCAACAAGAATTCCTGGGGGCCCAACACTCTCATCAAGCAGGGCGCCAAACTGGTCGCGACCTGGGAAGACGTTTGGGAGGAACTCCCGGAGAACGTGCGACTTGCGCTGGCCCCTGCCAAGCCCGATGAATCGCCGGCGGAAGAAACCGCATCTCTATTTCCAAGCGCCGACAATCCTCTCAGCCCGCACGAGCGCAAGATTTACGCCCTGCTCAAAGCGGACGAAGCCACGCAAATCGATGCCATCGTGGAGCGCCTGGAACAAGACATGTCGTCGTCCGAAATTTTCGCAGCTTTGTTTGAACTGGAACTCGCGGGGAAGGTGAGGCAGTTGCCGGGGAAGAATTTTGTAAAAAGCTTCTGAGCTGCGAGCTACGAGCTGCGAGCCTTGAGCGATTCACTACGAAGATGTGGGGAGAAGGAAGTGGGTGTTGAAGGATTTCAAGGAACTTAAAGTATGGAACAAAGCGCATCAGGTGACACTCGAACTTTACGGGCTGACCAGGCAGTTTCCTCGGGAAGAACTTTACGGGCTGACATCTCAGATTCGCCGCGCAGCATCTTCCGTGGGGGCGAACATCGCAGAAGGCTCGGGTCGAAGGTCGGACGGTGAGATGTCCCGTTTTCTTCACATTGCACGCGGGTCGGCCGTTGAATTGGAATACCATCTGCTGTTGGCGCGCGATCTGGAACTGTTGCCCGCCTCAAGTTTCACTGCTTTGGAGCGACAAGTGGATGAAATTCAGAGGATGTTGACGAGCCTGATTCAGCGAGTGCAGCCCGTCAGTCGAGGCTCATCACTTCGAGTGGAAAACTGGTGTTCGCGGGCTCGAAGCTCATAGCTCGCAACTCATAGCTTTGCCCCGTAACTTGTACCCGTCGCCAGCTTCGTGCTAGCTTCAACCCCAGACCACAGAAAACAAGAGGAACCATTGTCCAAAGGTTTAGTCATCGTTGAGTCGCCCGCCAAGGCGAAAACTATTCAGAAGTATCTCGGCAAGGGATTTACGGTCGAGGCCTCACTGGGTCATGTGAAGGATCTGCCCAAGAGCACGCTGGGCGTCGATACCGACAACGAATTCGATACCGAATACATAGTTATCCCCGGCAAAGAGAAGGTGCTCGCCAAGCTGAAGAAGCTGGCGGAGGGGGCCGACCACATCTTCCTGGCGCCTGACCCGGACCGTGAAGGCGAAGCGATTGCCGCACACCTGGCCGATGAGCTCGACACCAACGGCGCCAAGAAGAAAAAGAAATCTGCCAAGAAAGATAAAGATAAAGATAAGGATGGCGACGCGCCGCGCATTCAGCGCGTGACTTTCAATGAGATCACCCAGCGCGCCGTACGGGAAGCCTTTGAGCATCCACGCAAAATCGATCAGAATCTGGTCGACGCCCAGCAGGCCCGCCGCGTGCTCGATCGATTGGTCGGCTACCAGGTCTCGCCGCTCTTATGGGACAAAGTTCGCCGTGGTCTTTCGGCCGGACGCGTGCAGACCGTCGCCCTGCGCCTGATCGTCGAACGCGAGCGTGAAATCAAAGCCTTCGAAAAGAAGGAATACTGGACCATTGATGCCCACCTGGCAGCCTCCAAGCCGCCCGCGTTTGATGCCCGCTTCGTCGGCAAGGGCGAAGAGAAGATCGAAGTCCCCAATGGCGACGAAGCCGAAAAGATTCGCGCCTTCGTCGAGAAAGCCGACTGGCTGGTACGTTCGGTCGATCGCAAGGAACGCCGCCGCAATGCCGCGCCGCCCTTCACCACCAGCAAGCTTCAGCAGGATTCGTCACGCAAGCTGCGTTTCAGCGTGAAGCGCACCATGATGATTGCCCAGCGCCTTTATGAGGGTATCGAACTGGGCGAAGAAGGTCTGGTCGGCCTCATTACTTATATGCGAACGGATTCGACCCGCGTTTCGAACGAAGCGCTCGCTGAAGTGCGCGAGATGGTTGGAAAGGAATACGGCCCGCAATACCTGCCGGAACAGCCCAACACTTTCAAATCGAAGAAAGGCGCGCAGGAAGCGCACGAAGCGATCCGTCCCACCGAGGTGATGCGCAATCCCGACTCGCTCAAGCAGTATTTGAAAGAAGACGAGTTCAAGGTCTACAAGCTTATCTGGCAGCGCTTTGTCGCATCGCAGATCAACCCCGCGGTCTTCGATCAGACCACCGTCGACATCGACGCCAAGCAGGGCAACAACAGCTACTGGTTCCGCGTGACCGGTTCAGTCCTGAAGTTTGACGGCTTCCTGAAAGTCTACGAAGAGTCCAAGGAAGGCAAAGACGAGGAAGACGAGGAATTGAAGCACAAGTTGCCGCCGCTCGAACCGGGTCAGAAGTTGACTCTGCGCGAACTGAAGCCCGAGCAGCACTTCACCGAACCGCCGCCGCGCTACAACGAAGCGTCGCTGGTGAAAGAACTCGAAGAACGCGGCATAGGCCGCCCGTCGACGTACGCTACGATTCTGACAACGATTCAGGAACGCCAGTACGTCACCAAGCTGGGCGGAAAATTTGCGCCCACCGAAATCGGCCTGGTCGTCACCGACCTGCTGGTGGACAACTTCCGCGACATCTTCGACGTCGCCTATACCGCGCGTCTCGAAGAAGAACTCGACGAAGTCGAAGACGGCAAGGAGAAGTGGACCGACGCGCTCGCCGAGTTCTACAAGAAGTTCCAGAAGGACCTCAAATACGCTGAGAAGCACATGGAAAACATCAAGCGTATGGAGAAGCCCACCGACGAGAAATGCGAGCGCTGCGGCTCGCCGCTGGTCATCAAGTGGGGCAAGCACGGATCGTTCTACGCGTGCAGTTCGTACGAAAAGGACAATCCCGAAAGCTGCACCTTCACCAAGGAAAATCCCATCAACTTGCCGGATCTCGATTCCGCCGACATGCAGGAGACGGCGCAGGAAGAATATTGCGAGAACTGCGGCCGGGTGATGGTGCTCAAGCGCGGACGCTTCGGTCAGTTCATGGCCTGCACCGGCTATCCCGACTGCAAGACCACGCGCCGCCTGGATCAAGGCAAGCGCGTTCCTGACATCCCGCTCGATGAGCCGTGCCCGAAATGCGGACGCAATTTAATGATTCGGCACGGCCGCTACGGTGAGTTCACGGCCTGTTCCGGATACCCCGACTGCAAATTCGTGAAGCAGAATTTCATCGGCGTGAAGTGCCCGGACTGCAAGGATGGGGATCTGGTCGAGAAGAAGGCGCGCAAGGGGAACACTTTCTACGGTTGCTCGAACTATCCGAAGTGCAAGTTCACCTCGGCACACAGGCCGATCGCCGAAAAGTGCCCGAGCTGCGGAAACGAATTCCTGGTCGAGAAGAATCTGAAAGACGGTCCGGTGATCGCGTGTCCCAACAAAGAATGCGATTACGAGCGCGAAGCGCCCGCCACCGCCAGCGGGAGCCGCGGAAGCAGGCGCTGCCGGCGAAGGTCGCAGCTAAGACATTTTGTCGGTGGAGCGACGGGCGTCCCCGCCCGTCGAGGCTGCTCGTCCATCGATATCAATTTGGACGGGCGTGCCCGCAAGTCGCTTCATCGGTCAATTCTGATTTGTCTCTAACCTTTTGCCGCTTCTGTCCACTCCCTCTCATCTAAAATCGCAGCCGTTCAACTCAACGGAGGATTTTCCATGGCAACACCGACTCACGCCGATGCCGAACTCATCCTCAAACTCTACGAAGCCCGCCGCGAACCCGAGATCCGCAAAGCCCGGCAGTGGTGGACTGCGAACTTCTGGCCGGAAAGCGCCGACGACATCATCAAAGTCATACGCTCGATGGGCTCGCAGGAAAACACTTTCCTGCGCATGGTCCTCGGGTATTGGGGCATGGCTGGTTCGTTCGTAAGTCACGGCGTACTCAATGAGGATCTGTTTCTTGAACCCAGCTGCAGCGGGGAGATGTTCCTCATCTACGCCAAGGTCGAGCCCTATCTCAAAGACCTGCGCGAGAAGCTGCAAAATCCCATGCTGCTCGTCAACCTGGAAAAACTCGTCAAATCAGAAAAGGGTCAGGAACGGTACAAGGTGATGGTCAAAAACGTCGAGAACATGCGCAAGGCACGCGCCGAAAACCTGGCCAAGGCCAGCTGAGCTGTGAAGACCGCGCGGCTCGAGTCTGATTTACAGCCGGCACGTCTCGAGCCGCCGGATCACATCTTCCTCCACGGAAAACACCTTCTCCGGATCTCTCTCGAATCGTGCTCCCAGTTCGTAGGCTTGCCGCTCCAGGGGAATTCCCTCGTACCCGCCACCCTTCAGAAAGCCGGTCACGTAGAGCCGCGCAAACTTCTTCAATCCGAGTACGCGATACTGCACGACGTGCACCAGTTCATGAAACAGAGTTTGGCAGTCGAGTTCGTCGGGATACGCCACCACGTCCACCAGAGTAATCGCACCGATCGACGACATATCCAGCAATCCTTTGATGCCGAATAGCCCGACGAGGGGATACAACAAAGGCTCCGGCATGGTTGCCTGCACGATCCGGGTTTCCGCCAGCACGGCTGGAGGAAAATACTGCTGCAAGGAGGTCAGCAGTTCCCCAGGAATGGAAGTGCCTTGGGCCCCAAGGCGCCGGCGATGATGCGCGATGTAGCGCGCTGTCATCCAGGAAATCAGCGGAACCAACGGCCGCGCCAGGCGCGGAATGGGCGCTGCCCGCGGCATCTAGGATATGAACTCGCGGATGTACTCGTCTTTGGTTTGTACGAGCTGGGGAAGATCCCCGTCGAAGAGAACCTTGCCGTCGCGCAAGATCAGAAAAGTCATAGGGATTTCTACGCGCCCGCCTGCTTCCACGTGGCGCATGTGATTGGTCTTCGAGTCGAAGATGTGGCTTGCCATGAGAAAGGCGTCTTGCAGCCGGTGCGTGACCAGCAGCGAACTGCTCTTATACACGTCGCGCTGCTTCACGATCAGCTCGACGATGGTGGTCGAAGTCACGGGATCGAGCCCTCCGGTCGGCGAGTCGTAGAGGATCGTTTCGGGCTGCGTGATGATGGCGCGCGCAATCGCCACCCGGCGCCGCATGCCGCCCGACAATTCCGAGGGAAACATGCCGACCGTATGTTCCAGCTCCACAAAGCGTAGAACCTCGCGCACGCGTTCGTCGATTTGCTCGATTGGCACCTCGCCTTCTTCCATCAGGCGGAAGGCCACGTTGTCGTGTACGGTAAGCGAATCGAACAGCGCGCTTTCCTGGAAGACGATGCCCACTTTTCGCCGCAGGTCGAAGAGTTGTTCTTCGGGCATTTGCGTGACATCTTCGCCGAGGGTGTAGATGTGACCGCGATCCGGTTTCAGCAAGCCGAGCGCCAGTTTCAGGATGGTGCTTTTCCCCGAACCGGCTACGCCAAACAGCGCCTTGCTTTCGCCGCGCGGGAGCCGGAAGGAAATGCCGTCGAGCACAACATTGTCTTCAAACGCAATGGCCACGTCGTCGAAGACGATCACATCCTGTGGCTGGTCCTGGGTCTCGGGCGCGCGTTCTTCAACCGGCAGGGAAGGAATCGGCATCGTTCAGGAGCCCAGCAGCACCATCAGGAGTCGCGTCACGAACACATCGACCGCGATGATCAGGATCATCGAAGCCACCACGGCTTCGGTGGTCGAGCGTCCGACGCCCTGCGTGCCACCTTTGGTTGTGAGCCCGTAGTAGCAGCCGACTGTGGCCACGATAAATCCGAATACCAGAGGCTTCATCAGGCCCATGAAGACGTCGGAAAATACCAGCGTTTGCCAGGCGTTGCTCCAGTATTCATGCGAGTCCATGCCGAGCAGGATTCCGGCCACCACACTTCCGCCCAGCAGTCCCATGAAGTCGCCGAGAATGGTTAGGAAGAAAAGCATCACCACGCTGGCGACAACCCGAGGGGTTACGAGCTTTTTCATGGGATCGGTGCCGAGGGCGCGCATCGCGTCGATCTGCTCGGTGACGATCATCGACCCCAACTCGCTGGCCATGCCCGAAGCATTGCGCCCCGCGACCACGAGGCCCGCCAGCACGGGACCCAGTTCACGCACAATGCCGATCGAGACCAGCTGCCCGATAACGGTGGTGGCGCCAAATCGGCTCAGCGTAGTGGCGCTGTTGAGGGCAAGGGCCGCACCCGTGAAGAACACAGACGCGAGCACAATGGGAAGGGAACCGAAGCCGATGGAGTCGGCTTGCTGCATCATGTCGGCGCCGTAAATCGGCCGCCGAAACAGGTTGGCCACCGATTGCGCGGACAGCACGGAATATTCCTGCAGAGACTGAATCCTTCTCTTGGCGAAATCCACCGGTGAAATGAATTCGATGCTGCTGAGAAAATCGCCAGCCGCCATGCCTCGCTCCCTGGGGACCTAGCGGAACTATAACAGGAGCTATGAGCTACGAGCTATGAGCTTCGAGCTAAAAAATGGCACCCCGCCAAAAGCAAAGGGCTCGGCTGAAGCCGAGCCCCCAAAAAGTCATAGACCGCCGGAATGCTACGCTTCCCGGCCCTTCTTCTTAATCTCCACGCTGAGCCGCTTGATCTTCTGATTCAGTGTTGACAGCGGCACGCGGAAACGCTCGGCAGCCTCGGTCTGGTTCCAGTTGCACTTCTCGAGCATGTCGGTGATGATCCGCCGCTCGCAGTCTTCCAAAATGTCGAACAACGACGCGTCCGGCCGATGATCGATCACCGGGAACGCCGTTCCCCGGCCCACCATCTGGTCTGGCAGTAAATCGCTGCCGATATCGACGCCCGAAGACAGCACGACCGCTCGTTCGATCACGTTTTCGAGTTCGCGCACATTCCCGGGCCATGAGTACGCCACCAGCGGCCGCAGGGCCTCGGGCGTGATCCGACGGTACTCGCGTTCGTTCTCCTGCGAATACTTTTTCAGGAAGTGATCCACCAGCAGCGGAATGTCTTCCTTACGCTGGCGCAGGGGCGGCAGGTCGATTGAGATGACGTTCAGCCGGTAGAACAAGTCTTCGCGGAACTTGCCTTCGCGCACCTGCTGGCGCAGGTCCACGTTGGTCGCCGCGATGATCCGCACGTCCACCTGCAGTTCATGAATGCCGCCCAGATGCATGAACTTGCGATCCTGCAGAACGCGCAGAATCTTGCTTTGCGTGTCCATGGTCATCGTGCCGATTTCGTCCAGGAAGAGCGTGCCCTTATCGGCAACTTCGAATAAGCCCTTCTTGGATGCGATCGCACTGGTGAACGCGCCCTTGACGTGCCCGAATAAGGTCGATTCCAGCAAATCGGGAGGCATCGAGCCGGTATTTACGGGGACGAACGGCCGATCTTTCCGCGGCGAGTTCAGGTGGATGGCCTTGGCGATGAGTTCTTTGCCGGTTCCGCTTTCGCCCTGCAGCAGCACGGTCGAGCGACTGGGAGCGACCTGGGCCACCAGGTCAAAGATCTTCAGCATAGGCTCGCTTTTGCCGATGATGTGCTCGAAGTTGTAGCGCTGCTTCAGCGCGCGCTTCAGCTGAATGTTTTCTTCTTCCGCGCGATGACGGGCGATCGCGGCGCGCACGTCGGCCAGCAATTTCTCGTTGTCCCATGGCTTCTGAACAAAATTCGCCGCGCCGGATTGCATGGCTTTCACCGCGTTCTCGACGGTGCCATAGGCGGTAATCATGATCACCGAAAGCCCGGGGTCCTGTGCGTGCAGATCCGCGAGAATGTCCAATCCGTTGCGATCTGGTAGAGCCAGGTCCAGAAGAATCAGGTCGAACGTGCGTTGCCCGATGCGATTCAGCCCCAGCATCCCGGTCGCGGCGGTCTCGACTTCGTAGCCCTCGAGTTCGAGCAGCGTCTGCAACGACTCCCGGATTTCGGCTTCGTCGTCGATGATGAGAACGGACCCGGACATCGCCAGGGAATCAAAATCGGCTAGCTTGTGCGGCATAACGGCGGCTTCAGACATTGACGGCCTTCCTGGTCAGCGGGAAATCCAGGTAAAACGTCGTTCCTTCGCCGGGACGGCTCTCCACGCGAATCTTGCCCGCGTGTTCCTGGATAATTCCGTATGTAACCGACAGGCCGAGTCCGGTACCCCGCTTCTGGCCTGCGTTGGGAGCAGTTTTCGTAGTAAAGAATGGGTCGTAGATGCGTGCAATGTGTTCGGGCGCAATGCCGCTGCCGGTGTCGGTAACGCTCACCGTAACGCCATTGCCATTGGAGGTCGCAACCCGCAGCGTCCCTCCGGCTGGCATGGCATCCTTCGCGTTCAGGAACAGATTCAGGAACACCTGCTGCAGCCGCCCGGTATTGCCTTCGATGGGCGGCAAATGGTCCGCCAGTTCGTCCTCGACATTGATCCGCGAAGTGCGGAACTGGTGCTCGAGCAGCGCAAGCGTGTCCTTCACGACCCGGTTGACATCGACGTTTCCGAACTCGGTCCCGCTGGTGCGCGAGAAATTGAGCAGGTTGCTGACAATCTCGGACGCGCGGAACGTCTGGCGCGTGATCTTTTCAAGCAACCCGGCCTTCTGCGGATCGGACTTCAACTGCTTCGACAGCATTTGCGTGTACGACGAGATAACCGCCAGCGGCGTGTTGACCTCATGCGCGACGCCCGCCGCCAGCAATCCAATCGACGAGAGCTTGTCGGCCTGCGAGAGCTGCGCTTCCAGCTCGACGCGCTCGGTGATGTCGTCCATGATGATCAGCCGCCCGATGACGTTGAACTTGCGCGTGACCAGCGGGGCGATGGCGGCATTGATGGTGCGCACTTCTCCGGCCGGAGTGTTCAACCGGAACTTGTAGAGATTGTGAATGCCGGGATTCTGCCGGACCCGGTAGAACTCCTCGACAAACTCCGCCGGGAAGACTTCGCTCAACGGGCGGGTCAGCGCCTGCCAGCGCGGCAAGGCGTACATGACTTCCATCTGCGAATTCCATGACTCGATTCGGTCGGCCAGATCGACCGCCAGTACGCCCACGTTGATCGACTCGACGATGTTCTCGTTGAAGTCCTTGAGCCGCTCGTACTCGGCGACCTTCTGCTCCAGCGACGCGTACAGCCGGGCGTTCTGGATCGCGATTCCGATGTAGCCGGCCAGCGTTTCGAGCAACTCGACGTCTTCGCTGGTCAGGAAGTCGCCTTCCATCGTCTTGCCCAATCCCAGCACGGCGATCGGCTTCCGCTGCACCCGGCATGGGATGTAATAGTTCAGGTCGAGTTTCGCGATGCTGGTTTGCGCCGCAGGATTTTCACGCGGAACCTGGTGCGTGTTGTCGAAGAACAGGTGCCCGGCTTCCATCTCCGGGCGCTGCGAACTCAGGAAGCTGAGATCCAGCCCGCTGGTCTGCGACATTCCAAACGACTTCGCAATCACGAAGTGATCGCTGGCCTCGCCGGTCTGCAGAAAGATCGCCAGGCGGTCGACCATGAGGGTGCGCGACAGCCGGTCCACCACGGAACTCAGCATTTCGTCGAGATCGGTTTCCGCGCTCAACTCGCGTCCGAACTCGATCAGCGTCTTCCGGTAGTCGTAGCGCGTGCGATAGAAGAACTGGTCGATGCCGTCCTGAATCCACTTGCGCACTGGATCAAACAGCAGCGCGGTAACCACCATCGCCAGAATCAGGCCATAAGGTCCGGTGCTCGGAATGCGCGTGTGGACCAGTTCCGCCACGCCTGCTACCAGCGCGAAGTACAACATCACGACGGCAGCCGCAGCCAGCGTGTACACCATGCCCCGCTTGAAGATTAGGTCCACGTCCATCAGGCGGTAGCGGAAGATCGCGTATCCGAACGTGAGTGGCAGCAGGCCCAGCGACAGCACCGAAACCTGCATTCCGACCGTGGGCACAAAGCCGAATAAGTAGGGCAGGATGTAAAACAGCGTGAAGGGCGCGATGGCGACGATCGTTCCACGCGTCACCCACTTCAATTGCTGGCGCAGAATCGGCGTGCTGGCTCGCAGGTAGCTGTACCAAAGCACTCCCGCCGATGCTACGAAGTACAGTCCCAGGTAAGCCCACCACAACCGGTCCAGGTTCCAGCGCCGCAATTCATTGGCCTGCACGAAGCGCAGCGTAAATATGTGGACGACCAGCAGTGCCAGTCCGGGTGTGTAAACCAACGGAACGGCCCAGGCATGGTTCTTGACGAAGTTGCGTCGCTCCGGAAACGTCAACACAAAGTGCAGGAACAGCGCCGGCTGCAGCATCCAGGCGACGACATTGCACCAGTAAATGCTCCAGTCAAATGCGTTCAGTTTTCCGGTGTAGTGGAACGAGTAGAAGATGAACGAGACCAGGCAGAAAATATAGAAATGCATCGAACTGGGCGCAGTCCAGCGCCGCAGCAGGACATAAAGACCGATGCCGAGATAAATCAGCGCAATCAGCCGCAGCCAGTCATTCAACGGCCGCTCGGCCGGAGCCAGGATTACCCCTGCCTCGACGGGAACCGAATGCCGGACGACCGAGTACGCTGCCTTCGACCACACACCTGTGGCGTAAAGCTGCCGCTCCAAACCTGGACTGTTGGTGACCTCGCGACCGTTGATCGAGGTCAACTGATCGCCGCGCCGGATGCCGGCCTTGTCCGCCGGGCCATTCCGATCGACCCTGTCCGCGATCAGGCGCCCGCCATGTTCCACCCACCACGCGCCGTCAGTGGGAATCTGGAAGCTGTGCTCTTTTTGGAAGTTAATCCAAGCGAAAACGCAGGCGGCGGCAGTCAGGAGGAACAGCAGGCCGGCGGTAAAACGGATTTGGAAGTCCTTGTCCATGGACCCGTGGGGAGACACCGACGCGTCCAGCCGCGACGAGTCTTTGCTTCCCCTCAGGTGTATCTGCAACTTCGCTGCCATGATTTCAATCTTCCACAAGTGGCTAACTGGCTTGCTCACAGCGACTTCCATCATTATAGGTGGTTAACCGGATGGAGAATACAGATTTTGGAAGGTTTCTTTAGGATTCTGTATGTCCTTCCGCTTTTGGTATTTACGAGGGTAGACATAACAAATCATTGCGAATTCCCGCGTCCACAGGCCTCTCGGGTAGAATCCTGATTTCCATGACAAACTTCGAACAGATCATCGACCTCGAGCGCCGTTATCTTCTCCAAACCTATAACCGCTACCCGGTCGCCTTCGAGCGCGGGAAAGGAGTTTTCCTTTTCGACTTCGAGGGCAAGAAGTATCTGGACTTCGTTTCGGGCCTGGGCGTGAACGCGCTGGGGCACGCGCATCCGCGCATTGTGAAGACCATTCGCGAGCAAGCCGCCCGCCTGATCCACGTCTCGAATCTGTATTGCCACGAATATCAGGGCAAACTCGCCGAGAAACTGGCCACGCTCTCCGGTCTGGACCGGGTCTTCTTCTCGAACAGCGGCACCGAAGCCATCGAAGGGTCGGTCAAGTTGGCGCGCTTGGCCAGTCACCGGATCGGTGGGCTGGAGAAGAGTCGCTTGATCGGGCTTGAAGGTTCCTACCATGGAAGAACGTTCGGCGCGATGTCGCTGACCGGGCAGGACAAGTACCGCAAGGGATTTGAGCCTCTCCTCGAAGAAGTCACTTTCGTTCCGCGCAACGACCTCGAAGCACTGCGCGCCGCCGTCAATGACCAGACTTGCGCCATCGTGCTGGAACCGATCTTCGGCGAAGGTGGAATACTCGAGTGCTCCGTTGAATTCTTGCAAGAGTGCCGGGCGCTCGCCGACCGCTTCAAAGTCGCGCTCATCTTCGACGAGATCCAGTGCGGCCTGGGTCGAACCGGCAACCTGTTTGCTTTCCAGACTTTTGGCGTGAAACCCGACATTGTGGCGATCGCCAAACCAATCGCGGCAGGACTGCCGCTCGGTGCTTTCATTGCTCGCGAAGAATTTGCCTCGGCCATTTCCGCCGGACAACATGGCACGACCTTCGGAGGCGGCCCGCTCGCCTGCCGCGTGGCGCTCGAATACCTGGCAATTGTCGAGGACGAGAACCTGCTCGGAAATGTTTCCAAAGTCGGTGCTTACCTGCAGCACGAACTGCAGCAACTGGTCGACGGCTATGCCGCGGCGAAAGAAGTCCGCGGCCGCGGATTCATTCAAGGGCATCGATCTGGAGATCCCGACTCGTCCCATCGTCGAGCAGGGACTGGCGCAGGGCGTCCTGTTCAACAGCACACAAGACACAGTTGTGCGTTTCCTGCCGCCGTTCCTGCTGCAGGAGCAGCACGTCGACAAGGGCATCCGCGTGCTGCGTAAGTTTCTGGGCAGAAAGCGTCGCAAGGCGGCGTAAAAAACGGGGAGCCGAAGCTCCCCATTACTCAGAAGCGACAGAGGCGATATCACATACATAGACTCCGGGACGTGCTAAAGAGTTGTCCAGTAATCCCGAAGAAAACATCGTGAATTCGACCATCGAGCAAAATCTTCCGTCGCCTCCGGCCATCGCAGCAGAAGAACGGTTTGTCACCATCGACGGCGCCCGCATGCGCTACCTGCAGGCCGGTTCCGGCCCACCTCTGATCCTGCTTCACGGTCTGATGGGCTACTCGTTTTCCTGGCGCTTCACGATCCCAGCGCTGGCGCGCCACGCAACCGTGTATGCGCCGGACCAGCTGGGAACAGGTTTTTCCGATCGTCCTGCGCAACTGGACTGCCGGCTGTGCGCGATTGCCGATCGGCTTTTCAAGTTTTTGGATGCTATCGGGGTTTCTTCCTTCGACCTGCTTGGCACGTCGCACGGCGGCGCGGTGGCCATGATGGCCGCCTCGATGCTCTCGAGCCGGCCCCATCTTCATTTGCGGAAATTGATCCTGGTTGCGCCCGTGAATCCCTGGTCTGCTCACGGAAGCCGCCTCGCGCCATTTATCGGTAGTCCGCTGGGTTCCACCCTGTTCCTGCGTTCTGTGAACTACATGCGCTGGACGTTCCCGTACTGGCTCGCTCGCCTGTATGGCGATTCCAGGCGCATTCCTCCCGGAACGCTCGAAGGCTACAAAGCGCCCGTCTCCCTACCCGGCAGCTTTGAGTACGCAGTGGGCATTGTTCGTCACTGGACCAGCGATCTTCGCGAACTCGAACGAACCGTTCCCAAGCTGGCCGACATTCCCACGCTGCTGATCTGGGGAAGCGCCGATCCCGCCGTGTATGCACATTCCGCCGAGCAACTGCGCCGACATTTCAAACGTTGCGAACTGGTCGTTTATCCGGGCGTCGGTCACTTGCCCTACGAAGAAGTGCCGGAGCAGTTCAATGCCACGGTGCTGGAGTTTTTAAAGGGAACATCAAATCGCTGAACGTACCCCTGGAGAGCTGAATCTACCGCTGGAGTATGGCGGGGCGTAGCAGAAACTACAGGACCCGCCCAATTCTGAGCAGGTCCTGTAATACGTAAGGTTGCTTACTTACTCGCTATTTCCACGTATTGGAGACTCCGAATGGTTTTGTTCTCCTCCGTCAAAATGATAGTTCTCACGCTCGGCATCAGCTGCAATTGGTGGCCTTCATGTTCAGAGGTCCAGATTTGCACTAATGAGTAGCCGTCGCGGGTTTGCACGAAGACCATGCTGGGTCGATGTGCCTTGTGTAGCGATTCGACTTCGTTGGTCATGACTGCGGCCGAATCTTTACTGCCGCGAATACGCCATCCACCGTCATCCCATACAAATGCTCGTGATACCCGATATTCCCCCGCAGGCAGAGATTTGCCACCTGCGACGAAATTGAATGGAACGTCCACCAGCAGCTGCGTCTGGCTAACGGCCGGAAGACAGAGTGCCACAAGGACAGCAAAGAACAGGCTAACCTTGAACAGTTTCATTAAGGAAACTCCTTCAAGGGTTCACATCGACAGGATCGCCAATATCAATCAGGTACTGACGTTCAGCGTCTAGCGTTTGCGGTGTGCCGTTTCCTTGCCAAAAGCCGGCAAATGAACATTTCCGCGATGTCTACAAATTGAGAGCTGTTTGCATTGACGCTATCAGCCGATCCGACTCTTTGGGAATTTCTGGCGCAATCGTACTGAAGTCGGCAGCGTCTGGCTGCGATGTTCCGCCGTTACACATATTGCCAGAGGCAAAGCTCGTTGCCGTCTGGATCTTTGAAAAACGACAGCAGTCCTCCGGGCTCTTCCTTCACGGGAGTTGTCGCCACTCCCCTCGCGTTTAACTCGCGCGTTGCCTGACGGATGTCAGTGACCCCGAGGCTCAGGCGTGCGTTGCCGGTACCCGGCAGCGCATTGTCGGCTGGATTGGGAACAAGCTCGAACAGCACACCCCCCAAGTCGAACCGAGCGACATAATCCCGAGAAGTGAGATGAAATCCAAGAATATCGCGGTAAAAGGCAACCGACTTTTCCATGTCTCGGACTTGGTAATACACGGCATCAAACGTTAGTTTAAGTTCTGACGTTGACATCGCAGGAACCTCCTTTGTGCTGGCATACGCCAATTTGCAGGGAGTTTCAAGCCCGCGAATCGGGGTTAGCCGTCAAGGTTCTTGGCGTCATCTTCTGCAGCCTCGGCCCGAGCCGCGATAAGATACCGAAAGTAATTTCCAGCATGGGGCAAGACATCCTCGACTTCTTGCGCAACTTGATTGCCCAGTATGGCTACTGGGCCGTAGGTGCTGCGCTTCTTCTCGAAAACACCGGCATTCCCGTGCCCGGTGAAACCATTCTGCTGTTGGCCAGCTTCCTGGCATTCTCGCGCGACGAGTTGCGTCTTCCATACATCATCCTCATCGGCGTGTGTGCCGCGACCCTTGGCGACAATCTGGGCTACGTCCTTGGCTACCGCGGCGGTCGCCCTTTGCTCGATCGATATCGCAATGTCTTTCGCATTAAGCCGGAAACGATTGCCCGCGGCGAGAGCACGTTCGCACAATACGGAGCGCTCACCATTTTCTTCGCCCGCTTCATTTTCGGCCTGCGCGTGATTGCGGGACCCCTGGCCGGCGTGCTGCGTATGCCGTGGAAACGCTTCGCCGTATTTAACTTCCTGGGAGCCCTGCTCTGGGTCACCGTGATTTCGCTGGTGGGCTACAAGTTCGGCAAACATTGGGACCTGTTGATGGAATACGTCGAGCGCCTGAACGTGGCGATCCTCATCGCAGTCGGCATCGGCATCGTAGTCCTGTGGTGGTGGCGCCGGCGGCGGCGGTCGTAGCGGGCATCGTCTTCGATCCGGCGATGCGGTACTGATATCCGACGACTGGTTACGAAAGCTTTTCACCCTCTACCCGTCCGATTGCCCCTGATCTCCCCCGGTGCTAGGCTCGTGGCTGGTCCCTCCGGATGAGCAGTTCCACCAAGAACGAGACCTCGCAATTCCAGCGCCTGGTGGCGCTCACGCGTCTCGAGCACGCCGACCTTTGGATGAAGTTCCTGCTGGCCCTGGTCGGCCTGGCGCTGGCTTTTGCGGCAGCGCTGTTTTCCACGATTTCGCGCGAATCGGGCAATGTCTGGGCGACGCTGGTCCTGGCGTCGGCCGCGCTCATCCTGGCCACACTAGTCGGGCTGACTACGGTCCCGCACCTTGCTCGCCGTGTGGTCGTCACGCGTTTGCGCGATGCGGTCGACTATGAAGTCACCCGCGCCGGCATCATTTACGTTATAGGCACGCTGCTGATTGGCATCGCTGCGCTGAATACTGGCAACAACCTGCTCTACATCGTCGTGGCCGCGATGCTGGCGGCGATTCTTGTTTCCGGCATTATTTCCGCCCTCGTGCTGCGCGACCTTGAACTGGATGTGCGCCTGCCCGAACACGTGTTTGCCGGGCGGCCTGTTCTCGGACGGATCCAGTTGCGCAACCCGCGCCGTTATTTGCCGTCGTTTTCCATCCACGTGGTTCCGTCGAAGAAAAAGAGGTCTGTCACCAAGTGGCTATGGGAACCCGCAACCTTCGGCTTTCCGCCCAAGCGTCCGCCCGAGCAGCAGTGGGTGCGGTTGCCGGATCGCCGCGTCCGCCGCATAGTGCACGACGGGATGGCCAGCGGAATTTTCGATGGCTCCGCCTACTTCCCGTATGTGGCGCCGCAGACCGAACTCTCCGCCGATCTGGAACTGCGCTTTCAGCGCCGCGGCCGATACTCCGAAAACAGTTTCGGCCTGGCCACGCGCTTTCCGTTCGCCTTCCTCACCAAGACGCGCCGGGTTCCCTTGAAGCGCACTGTTCTTGTCTACCCGGCGGTTGAGCCCACTGACGAATTCCTTGACGTGCTACCCATGATCACCGGCGAAGTGGAGTCCTTCGTTCGCGGACGTGGTTACGACCTCTACCGCATTCGCGAATACATGCCGGAAGATTCCGCGCGCCACGTGGACTGGAAGGCCACCGCGAAATCCGGCTCGCTCAAAGTGCGCGAGTTCAGCCGCGAAGACGAGCGCAAGCTGCGACTGGTGTTCGACAACCCCGGCCCGGGTGTGCTTCCCGCGGACGCCTACGAGAACGCCATCTCGCTGGCGGCGTCGCTGGCATGGCACTTCGCGAGCGAAGATGCCGATCTCTCGTTCGCAGCGCAGGGTTACAAAGGCGAACCCGACATCTACAAAATACTTGCCTACCTGGCTCTCCTGGAGCCAAAGCCCGGCAACTCGGTGATTGACACGCTTCCGGTTACGGCCGACTACAACATCGTGCTCACGTGCCGTCCGCGCGGCAGCGTTCCCACGGCCTTGTGGAACCGCTCGTACATGATTTTTCTCGGGGAAGACTTGGCCGGGCAGCGAACCCAGAAAACACGGGTACCAGAAAAGTTGTTGCGCACGCGGAGATAAAGCGAAACGAGCGGACCGACGAGTGGTCGCTAGTCGTTGGCGGCGTTTGAGTTGCGGCTTCCGCTCATGGTCGTCCGCCCATGGTTTCGTGCCGATTTTCCTGTAGATACTTGCCCAGTTAACCTGATTCCTTGCTCTTTAGGGCTTTTTTCGTCGTATACTCCGGCCTGCGATTCGCCGCTTTGCCGGAGCTGTCGCCTTCCCAATTTCGCTCTGGAGGTCGCACCATGTCGTGCATCCACGATCTCGTTAGAAACCAGGACACCTATCGCGCAGACGTCGAGCAAACTGTGCTGGCCGTGGCCCAGGCCATGGTCGAGCGCAACATCGGAGCCGTACCTGTGCTGCGGGATGGATTTTTAGCCGGTGTTTTTTCCGAACGCGACCTGATGCGTCGCGTGGTTGTGGAAGGCCGCGACCCTGCCCGTACCAAGGTGGGTGACGTCATGACCACGGATCCGCTGACCGTGCAACCCAATGCTGACCTGGAAACCTGCAAGTTCCTCATGCGCCGACACGGCTTCCGTCACCTGCCGGTGGTCGACGGCCAACAACTGCACGGCATGGTTTCCATGCGCGACATCCTCCTGCACGACCTTTCCGAGAAAGACGACGAGGTCCGCATGATGCTCGCCTATATTCACTCGACTCCGTAATTCATTCGGGAGCGTTTAACAGGTCGGAAAGGTTCGTTCGAGTTCTCAGTTGAGAACGACTTCGTATCAGTTCTGGTGCTTGACGATACCAGCGACGGTGCGCTACGCTGCCCCTTTCACTTCCACGCCCGCCCATTTCTCCAGCAGGGTGAGTGTAGCGGCGTAATCCAGATCCTGGTGTCCATCTTCGGCGGCCATCTCGTAAATTTCTTCCACCGTTTCCAGCGCAGGCAATTTCACGCGTGCTTCCTTGGCCGCATCGAGCGCGAGATGAATATCCTTCAGCATGAGGCGCAAGGGAAAGTTCGGCGTGAAATCGCGTCTTCAGGACGAACGGAGCCTTGTACTCCACCACGCCCGACTTCACCATGGACGCCTGGATCAGGGGCAGCAATGCGTCCACATTCACGCCCAGCTTGGCGGCAAGCGTCAGGGCCTCGGCGAAACCCTCGTAGATCAGAGCGATCTGCAGGTTCATCACAAGCTTGGCGGCTTGTCCCTTGCTGGTTTCGCCCATGCGGAAGACCTGCTTGCCCATCGCCTTGAATAGAGGGTTGAGTTTGCCGAGCGTGCTTTCGTCGCCGCCAGCCATGAAGATGAGATTCCCGCTTTCGGCGGCAACTTTCGACCCGGTTACAGGGGCATCGACATAGTCGACGCCCTTCGCGCGCAGACGCTCAGCGAACTGACGCTCGGCGGAGGGCGAAATGGTACTCGAATCGACCACGATTGCGCCGGATGCGATGGTCGATTCAACGCCCTGCGGGCCGAACAGCACCGCTTCCACCGCGCGCGTATCCGATACGCACATCCAGACGGCCTCGGCGCCGTTGGCCGCATCGGCGGGCGATTCCGCCGTGCGTGCGCCTTCCACGGTTTTACCCGGCGTGCGATTCCAGACCGCCACTTCGTTCCCGGCCTTGACTAAGTTCGCCGCCATCGGCCGCCCCATGATCCCGAGTCCCAAAAATGCAACACGCATCGCAGTCTCCCATTTCCGGTTATGCCCCGGCACGGGATGCCGGGGCGCCAGGCAGAAAAAATAAGACGGGGCAAAGCCCGTCTGTCCGCTAGTGCAAGTATCCGAATTAGATATGACGATCGTAACGACGGTCAAGCAATCTGGCATGGACTTGCCGTAAAATACAGGTACTGTTTTCTACATTCAGGATTCTGCCGGATGCGGCCATGGAAAAGGGGTCTTTCGCCTCGGACCGAGCATCCAATGAAGTGTCGGGATCAGGGGCAGATTCCCGGCGCAGTGGGCTCCGTGATTCATGATTAAAGCGACTCTACGAAATCCAGCCCTGCGCAAGCGGGCACAGCAGTTCGGACGGTTGGTCCGCCACTCAGCGGTCACTCCCCGCACCGGCAGCACTTACAAACCAAGGCTCGTGAGCAATGGCGGGCTGGGCGTGACCTTTATCGGACACGCCGCGTTTTTTGTGCAGATGGGCGGGCAGAGCATCCTGATCGACCCGAATTTCGCGCGCTGGCTGTTTCTGCTGAAGCGGGTGCGCAAACCCGGATTGCGGATTGACGATTTGCCGCCCATCGACCTGGTGTTGGTCACGCACGCTCATTTTGACCACCTGCACCGGCCGTCGCTGCGCGCGATCGTGCAGCAGACCCGGCGTCTGACCGGACGCGCGCCCACCCTCGTCGTGCCGCACCACGTGTTTGATCTGGTGTCCGATCTGGGCTTTGAGGAGATCATCGAACTGGACTGGTGGAATCACTACCGCCACGGCGCGCTCACCGTGACGCATGTCCCTTCGCGACACTGGGGCGCGCGAATTTTGAAGGATTCGCATCGCGGCTACGGCGGATACGTACTGCAATCGGACAAGCATTCCGTTTATCATGCCGGCGACACTGCATATTTTTCCGGCTTCCGCGAAATCGGCAAGAGACTCTCACCCGAAGTCGCTCTGCTACCTATCGGCGCTTACAATCCCGAGACGTTTCGTACCGTGCATACCAGTCCCGAAGACGCCACCCGCGCCTTTCTCGATCTGAATGCCCGCTGGATGGTGCCCATGCACTACGGCTCTTTTCGTCTTTCCCACGAACCCATCGACGAACCCCTGCAGCTTCTGGATTCGGAAGCGAAAAAGGCGGGAGTGAAAGATCGGGTGATCGTGCTGGAAGAAGGCTTGACGAAGTTTTTTTGAATCAGCTGGTAGCTAATGGCCGTTAGCCATTGGCGTTTGGCCACCCGCAATCGTCAGCAAGGATTAATAAAGCCTTAATTGTTTTCTCTGTGCCTCGGTGGTGAAAATCCTTACGCTCGCTCTCGCGACATTCTCTTCGCCCTCTCTTCCTCTTGAAGGCCATTTGCCCTGGGCGTAGACTTTTTGAGTCAGTTCCTGCCTCGAATCAATCGAAATTTTCTCTCAGGAGGTTTCCATGCCCGATAAAGTAAAACCCATTCCTGAAGGCTTCCACAGTCTTACTCCTCACATCACCGTACGCGACGCCGCTGGCGCCATCGAGTTCTACAAGAAAGCCCTGAATGCCCAGATCCTGCACGTCAGCAAAATGCCCGACGGCAGGGTCATGCACGCCTCGCTGAAGATTGGCGACTCCATCCTCATGTTGAATGATGAATTCCCGGAGTGGGGCGGAGCCACCGCACCGCGCGGTGAGGCGCCAGGGTTCGCCATTCACGTGTACGTGGAAAATGTCGACAAGATCTTTCCCCAGGCCATTGCGGCCGGGGCCGTTGCGAAAATGCCCCTCATGGATCAATTCTGGGGCGATCGCTACGGAACGATTGTCGACCCGTATGGCTTCAAGTGGGCCCTGGCCACGCACGTGCGCGATGTATCTCCGGCAGAAATGGAGAAAGCGCAGGCTGAGATGGCCAAGCAAATGCCGCACAAGAAGACGGCGTAATTGCTTACACCACAGAGGCACAGAGGCACGGAGAACAGAATTCCTAATTGTCAGTGGAGTGGTGGCGAGAACACCGCTGCTCCATTGTTACTGTCAGGGATGATACTGTCAGGGGAAGCTCAGATTGGGTGATGTTCCCCTGTGCCCTCCGTGTCCTCTGTGGTGAAGAATCTCAATCAGCCAGCAAAATCCGCAGATCGCGGACGTTGTTGCCCGTTGGGCCCGTGACGATGGCATCGCCCAGCGCGTCGAAAAGCGGATACGCGTTGAATGTCGCCAGGACTATGGCCGGATCAAAGCCCGCGCCCTGCGCTCTCTGAAAAGTTGTGCCGTCCGCTACCGCGCCGGCCGCCAGGCTGTTGCCGTCAATCCCGTCGGTGCCGGCGCTCAACACCGTAATATTCTCTCCAATAATTTTCTGCGCACACGCCAGCGCGAACTGCTGGTTACGGCCGCCCGTGCCGCCGTTGGTTACTTTCACCGTGACTTCTCCCCCTGAAATCAGGCAGACGCGCGAGACTTTCTTGCGCAACTCGCGCACGCGCTGCAACAGGTAATCGGCCGCGCGCTCGTAATCCCAGTCATCGCAGCTGTTGTCGGTCTCCACCGCATAGCCTTGCGCGGTAGCCGCAATGCCTGCCTGTTCTACGGCGCTTTTATTTGAGAGCACGGGCCACCATCGCGCATGCACGAATGCCGGATCGTCCGACTTCGGCGTTTCTTCCAGTGCATGACGCTGGAACAACTCGCGCACCGAGGCCGGAAACTGCTCGAGCAGCGCATACTTCTCCAGAATCGCGTAACAGTCGGCAATGCTGGTGGAGTCCGGCATGGTAGGGCCGGAGGCGAGCGCGTCCAGCGTGTGGTCGGGCACATCGGAAATCATCAGCGAAACCTGTTTTGCGGGATATGCGGCTTGCGCAAGCCGTCCGCCTTTGACGGCCGACAGATGTTTGCGGATTGCGTTAATCTCGGCGATGGGCGCGCCCGACAGGACCAGAGCCCGGTAGGTAGAAATCAGGTCTTCCAACGAGATCTCATCGTCGATTGGCTTTTCGGCGATCGCTGACCCGCCACCGCTAAGCATGAAGATCACCAGCGAAGAAGCCGTCTGCGCGTTCAGTGATTTCAGAATCGCTTCCGCAGCGCGCACCGAGTCGGCGTTGGGCGTGGGATGTCCCCCGCGAAAGTAACGAAACCCGTGCACCTGCGAGCCCGGATCGACCGAAGTCGCGACAATGCCCTCCAGCCGGCTGCCCACCTGCGCCTCGAGCGCTTCGACCAGAGTGTGACCGGCCTTGCCGATCGAAACCACAAACACGCGGGAGTACGCATTCAGGTCGTAGAGGTCTTCGCAAACGCGTAATATTCCCCGCTCGCAGCTCACGTGCCGGGCGAAGGCCTTGGGGATCGAAGCTTGTTCGAGAGCCTGCTGAAAGATTCGGCGGGCGGTGTCGCGCGTGGAAGGCATGCTCGTTGAGATTATCAGGTGGGTGGTGTGAATTTCAGGTGGACCCAATTCAGCACAGAGACACCGAGTCTCAGAGAAACACTTGAACGGGCAAACCCTAAGAAGAATTCTCCGAAACAGTGCCCCGCCCCTGCGCGTGTTGGTCGGTAGAGAGCCCTGAGCGGCAGTCGAAGAGGGTAGGGCCCCGGAGGAGAATTTCGAGACACAAATCTCGGTACCAAAAGCTACACGCCTTCTGATGTCGCTTTCGAAACGCGGGATCTTTCGACTGCGTTCAGCTGTCGCCTCACTTTGCTCAAGATGACAGAATGCCCTCCCGGTTCTCTGTGTCTCTGTGCCTCTGTGGCTCTGTGGTGAGGTTTTCGCCGAATATAGGGCTAGAGGTGGAGCGTCTGTTTTGTCCAGAGCTCGACCGTCTCGCGCATCTCGCGCAAACGACCCTCGAAGAAATGATCCGCAGCCTCGATGATCACAAGCTTTTTTGGGTCAGCCAGCGAATGCACCAGCGATTCCAGCTTCGCCTTGCTGGCGAACTGATCGCGCGAGCCGCTCACGAAAAGCTTCGGCTTCCTGCACGCGGCGAGGAAGTCGTAGTCGTAGGAGCGATTGTCGACCGGCGAAATCGGCGTGCCCAAACTTATGAGAGCTGGCACCCGTGGGTCGGGAGCAGCGGCCCGCAAGCCGATGGCAGCGCCAAACGAAAATCCCGCGAACACGATCGGCTGATGGAATTCGCGATCCAGCCAATCGAGCGCTGTGCGCACGTCGTCGATTTCACCCGCGCCCTGATCGTGCTCGCCATGGCTCAGTCCGGCGCCGCGAAAGTTAAAACGCAGCACTGGCAGGCCAAGATTGTTGAGCGCTTTCATGGCATGGAATACGACCTTGTTGTGAAGGGTTCCGCCATAAACCGGATGCGGGTGGCAGACAAGGGCGGCATGCGTTGCTGCCGGCGAGCCGGCATTGAGAAGCGCTTCCAGTTGACCGGCGGAGCCGTCGAGAAAGAAAGAGCGAATGGCGCTGGACGCGTCGGGCACGGACAATAGGTTACAACGAAGACCAGACTTTCGCGCGTGCTCCGCGAATGGCCAAGCTGCCTGCTTCGAGTCGAGTCGGCCGAGGCGGACCGCCCACCGCCAAATCAAACTGCGTTATTCTTTCTTCATGGACGTCGTCGCCCTCACGCGCCAGCTCGTCGACATTGAATCCATCACCGGCCATGAAGCCGCTGTCGGAGAAACGCTCCACCGCGAATTAGCCGCCCTGAAGTATCAAGTCCGCCGCATGCCCGTCGAGGGCGATCGCTTCAACGTGCTCGCTACTTCCCCGGAAGAGCCCCGACCGGCGGTGGTCTTCTCCACCCATATGGACACCGTTCCTCCCTTCATTCCCTCCTCGGAAGATCGCACCCGCATCTATGGCCGCGGGTCGTGCGATGCCAAGGGCATCATCGCCATCCAGATTGCCGCCGCGGAAAGATTGCGGACTCAGGGCATCCACGTGGGATTGCTGTTCGTGGTGGGCGAAGAGCGCGACAGCACAGGGGCGAAGAAAGCGAACGAGCAACCCATCGGATCGCGCTTCCTGATCAACGGGGAGCCCACCGAAAACCGTTTGGCCCTGGCCTCCAAGGGTACGCTGCGCGCGGAGGTCACGGCATCCGGACGCATGGCGCACTCGGCTTATCCGGAACTGGGCGAGTCGGCCATCGACAAACTCGTGGTCGCGCTGACCAAACTGCGGGCTATGCCGCTACCCACCGTGGACGACGTCGGCCCCTGCACCTTCAATATCGGACTGATCGAAGGCGGCCGTGCGCCCAATGTGATTCCGGATTCCGCGAAGGCCCACTTGCTTTACCGGTTGGTTGGCCCCTCGGAGGAACTGCGCCAGCACATCGTCAAAACCGTGGGCGATCTGGCCAAGGTCGATTTCTATCTCGAAATTCCGTTCATACGTTTTCGCGAAGTCGGCAAGCTCCCCACCATGGTGGCTGCTTTCACCACTGACATCCCTGCTCTGACGAACTGGGGAGAGCCGCTGCTCATCGGTCCCGGATCGATTCACGTCGCGCACACCGACGGTGAATATGTGGAGAAGCAGCAACTGAATGATGCCATCGAGTTGTACTGCAAAATTACCAGCCAACTCCTGTCCAAACGCTGATCTACGGCGACATCCTTGCCAACCATCGGGACGCGCCGACCATCCAGTTCTTCAGAACACTCGCTGACTCGAATCGTGGAGGGTTGAAGTGATGAAGAACATTATTGTTTTTCTTGCGGTTGGTATGGTTTGCTCGTTGCCGGCGCTGGCGCAGCATGATGAACATCAAGGGCCTCCTCAAGGCGGCGCTGGAATGCATATTCCCGACCGAGGGCCGGAACCGGCGCCTGCGCCGCATCCGGACGAGCGGCGTCCTCAGGAACAACGTGGACCCGAGCAGCATCCTCAGGAACAGCGCGCGCCGGAACGTCGTTCGCAGGAGCAGCATGCTCCCGAACAGCACCCCGCCGCGCAGGATCGCGGACACTACCGCGATCAGGAAGGCCATCCCGATGCCCCGCATGTCCACCCCAACGGGGAATGGGTCGGACACGCTACCGGTCGTGATGATGTGCACTATCACCTGGATCATCCCTGGCAGCATGGGCACTTCACGGGCGGCTTCGGACCGCAACATCGCTGGCGGCTGGCTGGAGGCAACCCGCAGCGCTTCTGGTTCAGCGGATATTACTTTGCCGTAGCACCGTACGACATTCCCTACTGTGGCGACTGGCTCTGGGACTCGGACGACATAGTGCTCTACGAAGATCCCGATCACCTGGGCTGGTATCTGGCTTACAACGTCCGCACCGGCGAGTACGTTCACGTGGAGTTCCTGGGCGCATAGTTCCACGGGCGCGGGCAGGCTCCGATCGCCCCTTTAACCACAGAGGACACGGAGGATCACTGAGAACCTCAAAATTCCTCTTTGCCCCTCGGTGTCCTCTGTGGTTAAGGTTTGTAAGTACGGTGCCGAATATCGCCGCAACTTCCGACTTCCCAGAAACGACCAGGCTTCCAGTCACAAAGGCCGCTGAGGCTTTAGACTGGGAGTCATGTCTTCTGAATCCCCCAATTCCCTGGCGCAGGCTTCGTCGGCTTACTTGCGCTCCGCCATGCATCAGCCGATCCGTTGGCACGAGTGGGGCGAAGAAGCCTTTGCCGCCGCACAGCGCGACAACAAACCGATGCTGCTGGATATCGGCGCGGTCTGGTGTCACTGGTGCCACGTCATGGATCGCGAGTCCTACGACGACCCTGAAGTCGCGCAGATCGTGAATGACAATTTCATCGCGGTGAAAGTCGATCGCGACGAGCGTCCCGATATCGACAGCCGCTACCAGGCCGCGGTCAGCGCCATCAGCGGACAAGGCGGTTGGCCGCTCACCGCGTTTCTTACGCCGGAAGGCAAGCCTTTTTACGGCGGCACTTATTTCCCTCCGCAGGATTTGTATGGGCGGCCAAGTTTCAAGCGCGTGCTGACCTCCATCGCGAACGCCTATCGCGAGAAGCACGCGGACGTGGCCGAGCAGTCCAAACTGGTCGAACAAGCCATCTCGCAAGCGGAATCTTTCACGGGACGAAGCGCGCGCTTTTCCGCGCATGCGATTGACGCGGTTGTGAAGTCGGCCATGACCATGTTCGATCCGACCAACGGCGGTTTCGGGCAGGCGCCCAAGTTCCCGCACCCGGGCACGCTCGACCTGCTGATCGAGCGGTACGCGCGCACCGGCGATCGAGGAACTGCGGAACGTGTTCGTCACCACGCTCGAGCGCATGGCCGACGGCGGTGTCTACGATCAACTGGCGGGCGGATTTCACCGCTACTCGGTGGATGAGCGCTGGGTGGTGCCGCATTTCGAGAAGATGTGTTACGACAATTCCGAATTGTTAAAGAATTATGTTCATGCGTACCAGGTGACGGGCACTGAGTTCTTCGCAGGCGTGGCGCGGGACATCATCCGCTGGATGGACGAGTGGCTCAGCGACCGCGAGCGCGGCGGTTTCTATGCTTCCCAGGATGCCGACTATTCCATGGACGACGACGGCGATTACTTCACCTGGACGGTGGCGGAAACCACGGCAGTCCTGACACCGGAAGAAGCGCAGGTTGCCCTGCTGTGCTACGACATCAACGAAGTCGGCGAGATGCACCACAATCCCGCCAAGAATGTGCTGTACCTGCGTGCCTCGATGGACGAGATCGGCGAACGCCTTAGTCTGGCGCCGGAAAGAGTTCAGGAACTGCTGGCTGCCGCCAAACAGAAAATGTACGCTGCCCGCCTGGAAAGGCTGGCTCCCTACGTTGACAAGACGATTTATGTGGGCTGGAACGGACTGTGCATCTCAGCTTACCTGGAGGCTGCGAAGGCGCTCGGGCTGGACGATGCCCGCCGGTTCGCGCTTCGTTCGCTGGACCGCATTCTGTCGGAAGCATGGCGTCCGGAGCAGGGCCTGCTGCACGTCATTGCGTATTCCGATCCGAAAGCCGGCCGGCGCGACGTGCGCGGTCTGCTTGACGACTACGCCTTCCTGGCCATCGCATGTCTCGATGCCTATGAGGCCAGCGCGGATCTCTCCTATTTCAAATTTGCCCGGCGCATTACGGACGCGATGATCGACAGGTTTTACGATCCGACTTCGGGAGGCTTCTTCGACACCGAGAAGAGTGAAGCGGGCGAGAAGCAATTGGGAGTCCTCGCAACCCGCCGGAAACCGTTTCAGGATTCTCCGACACCGGCCGGAAATTCAATGGCCGCGATCGCGCTTTTGCGCATGCATGGCTACACTGGCGAAGAGGGCTATCGCGACAAGGCCGAAGACACGCTGGAAGTGTTTGCGGGTGTGGCGGAACAATTCGGTATCTTTGGCGCGACCTACGCCGCGGCCGGTGTCCACTTTCTGCAGCCGCACACGCAAGTGGTCGTGATCGGCGAAGGAGACGACACGCAACCTTTGTACGCGGCAGCCGTTTCAAGTTTCGCGTTTAACAAAGCGACCATCAAGCTGACGCCCAATGAAGCCGTCGCCGCCAATCTCCCTCCGGTCTTGGGAACCACGATCCCGGCGTTACCCGCGATTCGCGGGAGCGCGGCATCCGCGGTGGTGTGTTCAGGCAACGCTTGCCAGCCCCCGGTAACCGATCCCATACAGCTGCAGCAATTGCTGCGGGCATCCAATTCCCCGGCAGCCTAAGTGAGGAACAGGCGCAAAACAACTGCGTAGACCAAAAAAGAGGGCCGAAACGAGTATTCGGCTCGAATCAGCCCACAGCTCCCAAAATTTCGATTTCAGCAGGTTACCAGCAGGTTACTTTCGTGACCTTGCTGTTTGCTAGTTTAAATTTAAGCTGCAATTGGGTCCTTTGCGAGGTGGACACAACGGTAGCGGCCCGCCGTCCGGAGCGGCAACTCTAGGGGCGGCGGCAGCTACGTAAGTAGCCACAAATGCCAGCATCAGGAACCATGCCCTGACGGTTCGTTTCATTGGGGTCTCTCCTTGCGGGGCAGATGTCTGTGTTACTAAAGTCACCTGTCACGCGCGACGAATTATACAGTCCTCAGTCAAGTCCCCTACAGAAAATTCTGTATTTTTGCCGTAAGACCGGCATCCTGCCCGTTCCCACATTGGTATACGTTCGGGACCGCACATTCATCATTGCAGACTGTTTTTGGGCGTCCCAGCTCTGGAAAGCCCAAGGTGCCGGAGATTGTGGACCGTCGTGTCTCAATTTAAGACGAGAGGACGTGAGGAGGGCTGCCGCTCCCCACGAAATAACCCGGTTGAATAGGGAAATTACCGTTGAAGGCCATAGATCGTGAAAGCGGGTACAGAGATCGTAGACAGAAGCAGCGGAAACTAGATTGGCCTGAGGATCGCATCGCAACCCGGCGACATTGATGGCGAACCTGCGATCAAGTCGCTTTCCTGCAGACTGCAAGCTCGGGAATTAGCCTTTGGAGGCGGCGCGTTGCGTAAGTGGCGGGTATTCGAAGGTGACCCGCCGGGATCCACTGCCGGGCAGCGTGAATTCCTCGACGTTGGTTGTGGAAGGCTCGGGTTCGGACCCCGATCTCGACAATGCGCGATCGACCATTGTCTCGAACATCGGAATGAGCGAATCGCCGGACTGGGGATGCTGGATCGCGCTGAGGCCGTCCTCCCAGCGTTGCGGGCGCAGCATATGCGTCGCCGGTTCGCGCACCGGGCTGTTGGCGACCATGTACCCGATCCAAACCAGGATCGACGCATCGTAGGCGATCATGTTGATGAAATTGGTGAGCACCTGGTTGAAGACATTGTCGGTCGCGGCATTGATCGCAACCAGGGCCAGTTCGACGCTGGCGAATGCCCCGAAGCCGAGCGCGATACCAAAACTTTTCTGCCGCCAGTTGGTGCCGAGATAGCGCGAAAAAACCAGCAGAAACAGGATCAAGCCGCATTGCACCACGCGCACGCTGCGCTGCAGGGTCATGATTCCCATACGCAAAGGTTCTTCCGTCGCGGAAGCCGTCGAAGCCGCGACCACGCCTGCCACCAGAAGCATCACCAGTAAAGCCCACTTGAACAGCACCGATCCGAGATCGCGCAACGTGTGATAAGGCCGAAAGACTTCTTGAAAGAGCTCGTGAATGACGAAGAAACCCAAAACAACGCTGATCGCGGTAGTGCCCCACGAGGAATAGTAAAAAATGGTGTAAAACCGCTCCCCGCGCATGGAAAACAGCAACGCGAACACGGGGATCTGGAAGGCCACGTAAGCGAAGAAGATGGGAAACGTCCGGTACAGCTTGCGCCAAATCAGGATGCCCGCCAGTCCAGCCTCCAACACTGGATGCGCGAACCAGAGGGCGTAGTACGCGAGATTGGCGTTCGGACTCATCATCTTCGTACTACCGGTAACAGGCAACTGCGCCAAAACGGGCTAACGCCCCCGGGAGGGCTTTTTGGCCATCTAAACTTAACAGTTCTGCCCGACGGATCAATGTACCAAAGTAACCCAAGGTAACCGTTACTCGGCGCCGCTTGCAAGTTATTGTTAGCTAATACATTAATCGCTGTATGCCGATTGGATGGCACTGGAAGTCGGGCGTCGGACGTCACTTACGACCTGACGCAGGGATACGACCTTCCGAAAGCGATTCCCCGTGTTTTGTCCGTAAAGGCAAGATGGAGCGCTGCAGAGTTCGCCGCTGAGTTCTTCTGGTTCCAAGCGGGACTGTGATCGACAAAGTCCCCGCTTCCTTAGCTTAAAGACAACAACGCGCGTTGCGAGCCTTTATGTTGTCACGCGGGGCGCTGGACGACCCTTTTACTTGTCCCGGCGTCTAAGTATGCGCCTGCGCGCTTCTGTGCGCATTGGCGGCCTATCCTGGAGACTGTCGAGACCCGGGTGTAGGGTGGTGTGGCCCAATTGGTGGACGTTTTTAACTATAACTATAAGATTTTAATGATTACGACGTCCTTTCAGGCCGAGTTGTTTAGAATGGCTGCCGCCAAAGATCCGGCAATTTTTCGATAGGTCCAATTGCATGAACGTCTTGCTGCAGCTTCTGGTGGGCGCGCTGGTCGGAATTCTCGTCGGAATTACGGGAACAGGGGGCGCCTTTGTCATACCGGCGCTGATCTACGTGTTTCGGATGGAGCAGTTGCGGGCGCAGGGCACCGCGCTGATGATCTCGTCGCTGCCGATCTGGTTCATCGCATTCATTCCATACGCGCGAGCGCGCCACTTCGATCTTCAACTTGGATTGCTGATAGCCGCGGGCATTTGTGCGGGCAGCTACTTCGGGGCGAGCTGGGCCCAGCATCTTCCGCTGCCCGTGTTGCGGCGAGTGCTGGGCAGCGTGCTCATTCTGATCGGAGTGCGATTTCTTTATCAGGGATAGCGGGCAGGGAGGCCATTCCCAGCGACCTCTGCTGAATTTTTCTGTGGGCTCTATGGGTCCAGTTTCGGCGCATGTTTTGTGTCTCCATATCCCTGTGGACAGCGGACGCCCCCTGTTTCCTAACGAACAACATACGAAGACATCGTCATCGGTGCGCAGAAGATGATGCCCGTGGGCGCCATTCTGGCGTCGCCGTTAGTAGTGGACAACGTGATCTACTTTGGCAGCGTACGCGGTGAATTAAGAAACCGACCATCCGCGCGCGGCTCCAATTTTTCCCGGCGCTGCAGGGAACTCGCCAGGCCTTCAATTCGAAATCCGCAATGGCCCATCAGGTGTTTGCCCGTTACCCTCGTAATGCCCTAAGTCCTTGCTATTACACAAGTATTACAGAGCGCGGGCCCGTTCCCTTGATACCTTACGGATATAAAGTCCACACGGGGAAACTTCAATGGAACTGGAAGAGATCGCACGCAACCACGCCGGCGACGATCAGATCAACTGGGTCACAGCGATTTTCATGGGCCTGTTTCACGTGGGCGCCATTGCCGCCCTCTTCTTCTTTACCTGGAAAGCATTTTTTGTGGCCTGCTTTCTGTGGTGGGTGTCGGGCTCGCTCGGCATCGGCATGAGCTATCACCGGCTGCTTACGCACCGCGGCTACAAGACGCCCAAGTGGGTGGAGTATTTTCTGACGGTCTGCGCAACCCTGGCGCTGGAAGGCGGCCCGATTTTCTGGGTGGCCACACACCGTATTCATCACAAGTATTCCGACCAGGAAGGTGATCCGCATTCTCCGATCGACGGCACCTGGTGGGCGCACATGGGCTGGATCCTCATGGGCAAGTCGATGCACCATGACACTACTACGCTGGCGCGCTACGTACCCGATCTTGCCAAAGACAAGGTTCACGTCTGGCTTACCAAGTATCACTATGTTCCCATGACAGTGCTGGGGGTGATTCTGCTGGCCATCGGCGGCCTGCCGTTCCTGCTATGGGGAATCTTCATGCGCACCGTGGTTGGGCTGCACGCAACCTGGGCAGTGAACTCGGTCACCCATATGTGGGGTTCGCGACGCTTCTCGACCCGCGATCTGTCGACCAACAATTTTCTGGTCGCGATTCTGACGTTCGGGGAAGGGTGGCACAACAATCACCACGCCCATCCGACCTCGGCGCGGCATGGCCTGAAGTGGTACGAAATTGATTTGAACTGGTACGGCATCTGGGCGTTGAAGAAGCTTGGCTTGGCCTGGCAGATTCAGAAAGTGAATCTGACCGAGATCGAGCAGGGCCTGGTCGCGGCGCCAAACGGGAATTTGATTGTCCCGCAGTTCACCGACTAAGCATTGCAGGTTTTGAGAGGGGCGGCCTCCGCGGAGGCCGCCTTTTTTGTTTGGACGGTGGAGCGGCGGGCTTCCTCGGCCGCTTTTTGCGCGTGGGGGCCCCGATCTTGAGTCTTGCGTGCCAAGTGTCAGGCGACGAGGTGGGGGTATGGCGTCGCGTTGACTTTGGTTCGGCGACGCCCGTAAGATTCGCGGGCTTCAGGATTTGTGGGAAATCTTGTTGGTGCGCAAGGCGAAAGCCTTTGGAGGATCGGTGCGTTCATCCTGGGTTCCTGGATCACGGGCTTTGCATCGGATTGCGATAGGTTGGGCGTTAACTATTTTCGCGTGGGGATCTGTCAGTGAGAATCTGCAGGCGCAACCGTCCTTGCCTGCTTCTCCAGCGGAGAGGGCTTCGGCGCAGTCGATCACTCCTGAGCCTCCGCTATTCACCCTTCAGGAAGTGATGATTCCGGTGCGCGACGGGGTGCATCTGCAGACTGCCATTCTGACGCCGGTGGGCCAGACGGAGCCTTTGCCTATTCTTTTTCAGCGCACGCCTTACGGGGTTCCCGACAAGCCCTACGCAAAGATGCCGTCCTATCTGAAAGAACTGATGCAGGACGGATACATCCTGGTGTTTCAGAACCTGCGCGGTCGGTTCAAGTCGGAGGGCGAGTTCCTGCTGTCCTCCTGGGTTGATCGAAACGATCCCAAGGCTACCAATGAGACCACCGACGCTTACGACTCGATTGAGTGGCTGGTAAAGAATGTCCCCAACAACAACGGTAAGGTCGGGATGATGGGCGTGTCGTACGACGGGTTGACCACGGCGCTCACGCTGCTGAAGCCGCATCCGGCTCTGAAGGCGATCAGCGAACAGGCGTCGCCGGTCGATCAGTGGATGAATGACGATGATCATCGTTATGGGGCGCTGCGCGAGAGCTACAACTTCGAATACGCCGTGATGGAGCAGGCGGATAAAAACAAAAACACGCACTTTGCATTTGAAACTTACGACACTTACCAGTGGTATCTCGATCTCGGGCCGGTGTCGAATATTAACGACAAATATCTGCATGGATCGATTCCTTACTGGAATTCGAACATCGAGCATCCGGACTATGACCAGTTCTGGAAAAAGGAAGCATGGGTAAGCCAACTGCATGCTTCGACGGTGCCGAACCTGAACGTGGCGGGCTTCTGGGATCAGGAAGATCCCTGGGGACCGTGGCAGATTTTCCGGCATTCTCTGGAGAGCGATCCTGAGCACACCGCCCTGATGGTGGCGGGGCCGTGGTTTCACGGGCAGTGGCAGAGCGCGAAGGCGGAGAGCATCGGGTTGATTCCGTTTGGCGGGCATGAAACCTCGCGCGAGTTTCGGGAGAACGTCGAAGCGCCATTCTTCCGGTATTACCTGCATGGCAAGGGGGAGAAGCCGTCGTGGCAGGCCACGATGTTTCAGAGTGGGTCGAATACCTGGAAGACGTATGCCGTGTGGCCGCCGAAAGAGGCGAAGCCGACCAGACTCTACCTGCATGCGGACGGTTCGCTTTCGTTCAAGCCGCCGGTTCCGGGCGGAACCAAGGGATATCGTGAATATGTTTCCGATCCGGCGAATCCGGTGCCGTATCGAGCGCGGCCGATTTCGCCAACCTATCCAGGAGGCGATTGGCGGACCTGGGAGGCGGCGGATCAGCGCTTCGTCGACCATCGGCCGGATATTCTGTTGTTCGTCAGCAAAGCGCTTGATCATGATCTGACGGTGACCGGGCCGCTGGCGGCGACTCTGATGGCGTCGACTTCAGGGACCGACAGCGACTTCGTGGTGAAGTTGATTGATGTGTATCCGGAGAACGCGCAGAAAGATACCTGGGATGCGGACGATGGGCCCAAGCCCGGGCAATATGCGCAGTCGTTGAACGGCTACCAGTTGCCGGTGGCGATGGAGGTGCGACGCGGGCGGTATTTGACCAATTACGAGAAGCCGCACGCGCTCGTGCCCAACAAGCCGACGGAGTGGAAGGTGCCGTTGCGCGATCATGACCACGTGTTTCTGAAGGGGCACCGCATCATGGTGCAGATCCAGTCGACGTGGTTTCCGATCATTGATCGCAATCCGCAGAAGTTTGTGCCGAGTATCTACAAGGCCGCGGCCGGTGATTTTGTGAAGGCCACGCAGCGGGTTTATTGCTCGCCAGGGATGGCTTCTTATATTGAGTTGCCAGTGGTGGGGCAGAGTGGGATTGAGTAATTGGAAAATTTTGTAATTTGAACCCCAAAGGCTTACGAGGATTTCGCAGGCGTCAGCTCAATTCGACGTCCACACCTCCCCGAGCGCCATTGCTTTGCGTTGGACGACGCCGAATAAATCCCGGATGTCGACAGGGGTTGTGTTGTGCTTCTAAGGAAATTCCCGCAGCGTGGGAAAGGGCGTCCCTCAGCGGCTAAAGCCGCGAGGCTTTCACAACTTTTGCGGACGGCCTGAAGGCCGTCCCTTTCATGACCAAGGCTGTTTTCATGATGAAGGTTGTTTTCATGACCAAGGTTGTCTTAGCGACCAGGGTCTGCTTTCGCGAGCAGGCAATTTTTACGACCAGACTATTCACGCCCAGGATCTAATCGGCGTCTTCCTGGTCGGACGGCGGGTGCGTTACTTGTGCCAGTTCCAGATGGGCTTGCCCTTGTCGTCGCGAAGCATCAGCGTGTCGGTACCTTTCACAACTTCGCGCGCAAGTATAAGGTCGGACCCGTCTTGTTTGATTTTCGATCCGGTCACGGTGACTTCGTCACCCTTGACGAAGGTGGCGCCCATGTCGTCGAGAAACGCCTTCGGACAGAGGTAAATGTCGATGGTGTCGGCGCCGCTGGTCACCATGAGATGAGCGGCGTCTTTTTCTTTGCCCTTGGCGGGGAGTTTCATGTCCTGGACAGTGACCTTGAATTTCGCTTCGGTGGCGACGTCGTACTTGGGCGGTCCGGCCTGGGCGAAGAGCAGGACGGTGGGTACTGCGAGGGCGATGCAGAGGGCTTGAGTAAGGGTGCGATGCAAACGGATCGACATGGATCCTCCTCGGACGAGCTGTGCTCCGCGATATTTCGTTGAGAAATGAGTTCGAGGTGCTGTGCCGGTTGCTGGTATGAGGTAGGGATGATTTCGGCAACCGCAGTTATTCTAACTCCAGGTGGACAGGAATACTATGCGATTTCGAGGTCCGTTGCATAAGACCTTTAGAAAATCAGAGTCTGCCGAATTTACCGCGGAAACCAGCGGTGATACCACAGTTGTAACGAGGCGGTGACGAAGCCATTGTGCTGGTAGAGGCGCTGGGCGGCGAGGTTGCGTCCCTGAGTTACCACGGTTGCCCGCCTCACATCATGCTGGCGAGACCACGCGAGAAATTGCTGCACCAGTTTTGTTCCCAGGCCCTGGCCCTGATGCTTTGCGCTAACTCCGACCAGGCCAATCTGCGCTTCGTCGCCCTTGAGATGGCAGGTGAGATAGGCCGCAGGTGATTGGTTGGTGTCCGCGACCAGCACGGCCTGAGCGAAGCCTCGAAAACTGTTTTCGATCCAGGTTGCGTAGAGTTGGTCGCACTTGGCGCGGTCGAAATGCTCGTCGAAGTAAAAGCGGGTGTCCCGGTGCGTGCTGCTGGCAATTTTGCGCAGGGCCGGGACATCTTCCTCGGTTGCAGGCCGGACGGCGGGGTCTTGCTTGAGCGGTTCATCTGATGCGATTGCTTTTTCGAAGGTGACGCGCACGTCGGTGAGGCGGAAATCATTTTGCTCGGCTAGAGAAGGCGTGAGAGCGTGGTCGGATTCGGCCAGGAAATAGAGACAGTCGATGCGATGGGCCGCGCACCAGTCAAGCGCCTCGGCCACGATTAATTCATCGAGACGGGAATGGTTCAAGCGCGCGATGCGTCGATCGAAGAAATTTGAATCCCAATCCAGGTAGGTGCAGATTTCTCCCGAGGCTTGCGGAGAAACCGCGTCCGGAGTATTCCCTTGAGTCACGAGCGGCACACGAAGGAGGTCACGGCTGCAATCACGCGAGATTGGTCGCCCTCGGCCAGGTCGTTGTAGAAGGGAAGGCGCAGCAGGCGAAGGCTGAGATCTTCGGTTACGGGGCAAGCCGTCTCGCGCGCCGCGCATTTGCGTCCCATGTCGGATGAGTGCAGCGGGACATAGTGAAAGACGCTCAGGATGCCTTGCGCTTTGAGATGAGCGATCAGCGCCTGGCGGCAGTCGAGCGATGGCAGGATCAGGTAGAACATGTGGTACGCCTGCTCGCAGTTCTCCGGAATGACGGGCAGGCGTACTCTCCGATCCTCCGCCCACGCGGCCAGCCCCTGCTGATAGTTTTCCCAGATGCGGCGGCGCTTGCGCTGAATTTCGTCGCGGCCTTCGAGTTGCGCCAGCAGGAACGCGGCCAACAGATCGGAAGGCAGGTAGCTCGAGCCGATGTCGACCCAGGTGTATTTATCGACCTGTCCACGGAAAAACTGGCTGCGGTTGGTGCCTTTTTCACGAATGATCAAGGCTCGCTCGACCAGATCAGGATCGTTCACCAACAGCGCCCCGCCTTCGCCACATGTGACGTTCTTGGTTTCGTGAAAGCTTTGCGTGGCGAGCGCACCGAAGGTGCCGGTTAGTTTCCCCTTGTAGCGCGCAAACAGGGCGTGCGCATTGTCTTCCACGATGCGTACACCGTGACGCTTGGCGATCGCGCAAATCGCATCCATCTCGCAGGCGACGGCGGCGTAGTGAACGGGCACGATCGCTTTCGTGCGCGGTGTGACCAGGCTTTCCAGCTTCGACTCGTCGAGGTTGAGCGTGTCGGGGCGAATGTCGGAGAAGACGATTTTGGCGCCCCGCAACACGAACGCGTTGGCGGTCGATACGAAGGTGAACGAGGGAAGAATCACTTCATCGTCCGGGCCGCAGTCCAGCAGGATGGCGGCCATCTCGAGCGCATGGGTGCAGGAGGTGGTCAACAGCGCCTGGGGGACGCCGAGTTCCTTCTGCAGCAATGCGTGGCAGCGGCGCGTAAACGGGCCGTCGCCGGACGCGTGACCATTGGCGATCGCTTCGGCAATGTACTTGTACTCGTTCCCGGTCAGACAGGGGCGGTTGAAGGGAATGCTGATGGTCATGGACGGCTGCTCCGGCCGCGGCCCGCATCCACACGTACCACATAGGGCGGCTTCTGCATGCTGCGGAAGTGCATGCGGGCGAGATACTCGCCCATGATGCCCAGAGCGAACAGTTGCGCGCCCGAAAACAATGCGACGATGGATGCGAGGAACGGGAAGCCCGGTACCGGAGTGCCCTGCAGAAAATATCGGATGAGCACATAAAGAAGCACGCCGAATCCGAACAGGGTAAAGAAGAAGCCGATCAGGCTCGCGATTTGCAGCGGCTTGGTGCTGAAGCCGGTCATCATGTTCATCGCGTGCGTGACCAGCTTCCGGAACGTGTATCCGGAAGTGCCCTGGCTGCGGGGTTCGTGGCGCACGGGCGTGGCGGCAAAACGATTGGTGCCCCAGGTCAGCAGTACGTCGATGGAGACGAATGCGCCTTCGTAGTGGTTGAACGCGCCGGCCACTTCGGCGCGGAAGGCGCGGAAGGCGCTCACCTGGCGCGCGATCTCGGCGCCCATCACACTTTGCAGGGCCAGCTTGGTGGTCAGCGATGCCAGGTCGCGCAACAAGCCGTGCTGCTCCTGCGCGGGGGTGCCATAGACGGCATCGTATCCCTGATCGAGCACGGTGAGCAGCTTGGGAATTTCCTCAGGCGGATGCTGAAGGTCATCATCCATGGTGACCAGGATGGCGTATTGCGCAGCGCGGATTCCGCAGAGCAGAGCATTGTGCTGGCCATAGTTGCGCATCAGGTTGATGGCGTGAATCCAGGGATGCTGGCTGGCCAGCCGGCAGATGACATCCCAGCTGCCGTCGGGACTGCTGTCGTTGACCAGCACGAGTTCGTAATGGTCGGTCAGAGTGGGCAGCACTTCTGCCAGGCGGCGCACAAGTTCCGGCAGAATAGTCTCGCTGCGATAGACGGGCACGACGACGGAGAGGCCGGGCAAGGGCTTGCGTGCGTCCGCGGGAGACCGGAGAATCATTTGCGAGTCGACGCTCATGGCCGGCTACCCACGCGCTACCGTGGTAATGCCAACGATGAGGATGGCAAGTCCCAGCAGCTTTTGCGCGGAGATCTTTTCGTGCAGGAAGTAGAACGCGCCCACGGTGATCAGGAGGTAGGTCAGGCTGACGAACAGCGGGTAGCAGGTGGAGAGTTTCTGGGTGGCGAGGATGCGGAACCACATGAGGGCGGCGACGCCGCTTAGAAGAAAACCAACAACGAATCTCGGCTGACCGAGCAGGGAAAACAGAGCAGAGATCGAGGGAGAGAAGCCGCCGGCCTGCGCGATTCCGTTTTTCATGAGGACGTTGGCCACAGCCATGCAGGCCGCCGTCAACAACAAAAGGAGAAAGCCCGCCAGGGTCACGCGCGTCGTCTCCAGAAAAGAGAGATGGCCATGCTGAAATCGTCGGAATGCTTGCTGGTGAAGGGTTACGTTATCACAAGGGGAGGAAGGGTATCTAGGGAAGCGGGGACGGCGGAATTGAAGTGCGTGGGATGCTGTTGGATTCGGGATCCCACGCTCGCGCTAAGATCGGGCACCCGAGCATCGATAAGCACGCATGCGCTAAAATCCAACGGCAGTGGTGTGTCGGAACTTGGGATTAACTTGCGGGTCCGGTCGTAGTCCACTTCCAAGCCACTCTAAGGATTGACGCAGCATGTCTGATGTCTCCGCCACTTTGGCGGCCGATTCCCCAAAAATCCGTTTCCATCCGCCGAAACTGCCAGTTCTTCTCGAAACCAGGCGGTGGATTGCATATCTGGCTCTGACAGCGGCAATTTTGTCGATTTACTCCTATCCGGCTTTGCGCACGGCTCACGCGACAGGATCGAGGCGCCTGCCTTCGGTATCGGCTGAGGATCTGGGGTTATATCTGAGCCTGAGCAGGATCGAGAAAGATGCCGGCGGTACTTCTATCGAACCCTATTATGGTCTCCGCGCGCCAGCCAATGCCGCAGGCTTCTTCAAGTTTCGGCTGGGGCCGATTCTCTTCGGAATACTTACGGACTTGTTTGGTGGACGAATGTGGCCTGCCTTGTTCGTGTGGAACATATTCTGGTGGGGATTCTTGTGCTTAAGTGCAATCTGGCTATTCGAACGTTTTCTGCCCCGAGCTTCGGTTGAACTCGTGCTCGCTGGCGCCGCGCTGCTCTCGCTGATTGAGGTTAGCAAAATCAGGGTGCTGATCCCTGCGTGGATGCACCTTCCCTCATTGTCAGGATTTGAACAATTTGGATTGGCTTACATTCGACCGTTCATACCCCAAATTGTAGTACCTCTTTTGCTTTGCTACCTAGGACTGCAAATTCGCGCGCTTCAGAAGAAACGCGCGCTGGATTGGGTTGGCATGGCTTTTCTGCAGTTTTTCGCGCTTGCCGCCTTTCCGTATGCGACGTTGATCATGGTGGGCGTAACCGCGGTTGCGGGAATGTGGTACCTGCTTTCGGATTCGAGCAAGCGGGCTTGGCGTGTGCTTCTCACTTACTTTCTATTGTGCGCATGCGCCGATGTTGTTTTCCTACTGCATGGGCAGGGCAGTTTCCGCACCGGAACGCCGGGACAGTCATCGTTCATACACTTTCAACCGGCACTATTACCCCTGATCATCGGAAAACTGTGGGTGCTCATGGCGATCCTCGTGATCGCCACGGCTGTGACTCGCAAATTAGAGCCCGAGGTGCGATACCCATTATTGGGACTGGGTCTGTCGACGATGCTTCTCCTGTTCGGGGACGCGGTAGTCCCCCAGCGCGTGCTCTTCCTGACCGACCACGCTGGTTACTTTGTCCACCCGACGATCGTGATTCTGATTGTATTTCTCGTCTCCTGCCACACTCCGCGAAGGGAAGGGGTGGCGGCGTTCTTGTCATGGGCTGAGATTGCAGTCGTTGCCATTTACCTTGTGACCGGGCTCTTTCTTGCAAAAGCCAGTTACCAAGCGTACTTGCCGAGAAATATTGAACAGGCTGACATAGGAATATGGCTTGGAAACGGCAAGGTTGGACCGCAAGATCTGGTTCTAGCCCGCGACGAAGCCTGTACCTGGGTTCCTCTTCTGTCACCGTCACGGGTGCTGTTTTGTCGTGTTGCGCAATGCTTGTTGGCGCCAGAACAGAACCGCGATGTCCAACGCCTCCGAGAGGTGTTGTACCTGTACTTCATTGGCAAGGATGGTCAATGGCTCGAACACACGACGCAATTTGAACGCTACGGTTTCTACTATGAAACCAGCGCAACTGGAGAAGATCTCAACACGCAGGTCCGGGGTGTTCGAGCTGAGATGCGCCCCCTTTTTGAACAGGTCGAGCGCGGAGACCCGGCCATAAGGCAATACTTCCAAAGCTTCCGGCGGATTTGGGTTGTGCAGGACGCTGCAAATCCCACTTTTGTGGACGCGCGCCTCGGCTCTTACATGGATTTGAAGGAACGGGAACGAGTCGGTAGCCTGGTAATCACGTCGGCGACCCCGGCCCGCTGATCACGAACCAACTGCAGGTAAATCGTTCGGCTCGGAAAAATGCGAATGCTAGAATTTCCCGCCATGCTGAGAAGAACCTTGTTTGCCATCATCCTGGGAATGGTGGCGATCCATTTGTATCGCACGCCGGTCTACGACATGGATCTGCTCGGATACATGGGGAATGCCCTGCTGTATCGAACCAACGACGTGCCCGCCATTCATAAGCAGGTGTATGCCGAAGTCAGCAAATGGCCGAATGCGAAGGCGCTTGAGGGGGAAAGTGCGGATGCAGAGCAAAATGCATCGCGGCGTGCGCGATACGAACATTGGGAGAATTTTGGAGAGTTCCTACCATTTTTTGCGATACGTCCGGCCTACAACACAGTGCTGTATGCCCTCTCGCCGATGGGCATGTCGAGGGCGGCGGTTTTCATTTCGGCTGCGTCGTATTTATTTGTCGGCTGGCTGTTGTTTACCTGGACTGACAGTGCTTTGTTTTCGTTGCTGGTGATGCTCACCGGGCCGTTGCTGAGCATTGGGCGATCGACCATGGCGACGGACTGGCGCTGCTTATTACGATGAGCGGCGTGTACCTGATTTTCAAAAAGAAGAAGCTGCTGCCGGGATTGGTCTTGCTGCTACTGGGAATTTTTGCGCGGACCGACAGCGTGTTGCTGGTGCTGCCCATTCTCGCGCTGCTTTGGATTAAGGGCGAGATCAACTGGCGGTCGGCTGCGACGCTGGGAGTGCTGGCGGTTCTTGTCGTGCTGGCCATCAATCACTCGGCTGGCGACTACGGCATGCAGATGCTCTATTACCGCAATTTTGTCAGACAGCCCCTGCTTCCAGTGGAGGTGCCCGTGCACTTCTCGTCCCAGCAATACCTGGCTGCATTCCGGAAAGGAATTCCTGTGATGCTGGAAAGCTTGATGCTTCCATTTGCGCTGCTCGGACTCATCGGCTTTCGAAAATGGCCTGGGCTGGTGGCGGTTGGATTTACATACGCGGTGCTGCACTACGTGGCTTTGCCGAATTATCAGGAACGCTGGTTCATTCCCAGCTACTTGCTGTTTGCGGTAGCGAGCGTCTGGGGGATGCGCGAGTCGAAGACAGAAACGTAATGCGTGGTTGCTACCCGATTCGGTGATCCATGCGCCCCGATTGACCTCCACTGACAATCTAGCTAACTTCACTATGCGGCTTGGCTCCCGCTGACTCTGGTTCTACCTCCTGCTATGGGTTTGCTTTCATGATTCGCGATGGCGTTTCTCCACGAGAACAGACGTGTGACATCTGCATCGTCGGTTCCGGGCCGGTCGGGATGGCTCTGGCGCTGGAGTTGGAGCGACTCGGGCGGAAGGTGGTGGTTCTTGAGTCGGGAGGGAGCAGGGTGAATGCTCGACTCGCCGACGCGTCGCGGGCCGACATCGCGGATGCGCGGCGGCATGCTCCGATGGAGATGGCGGTTTGCCGGGCTCTGGGTGGCACCTCGTGGACCTGGGGAGGGCGATGTGTAGCGTTTGATGATGTGGATTTCGAAGCGCGAGCTTATGTTCCGAATTCCGGTTGGCCGATTCGCCATGAGGACATTCAGCCCTGGTACTTGCAGGCTGCAGAGTATTTGCGCTGCGGGAACGACACGTTCTTCTCTGCTCCGCGCCTTCTTCCAGAGATTGGCGAGGGGATCAGCGTGTCGTCGCTGGAACGATGGTCGTCGGAGGCGCAACTGGCACTCGCGCACCGCGACCGGATGGAGCAATCGCAGAGGATTACGGTCTGCCTGAACAGCACCGTCGTTGATCTCGAACTGGGTGAGCGGGGAGGGGTGGTCGAAGGAGTGGTGGTACGTGGTCCCGCGGGCCTGGACAGGATCAAGGCGGGCGCTGTGATTCTTGCGGCCGGCGGCATCGAGACGACCCGGTTGTTGCTGGCTGTTCAGCGGCGGTGGCCGCAACACTTCGGCGGGCTCAACGGGCCGCTGGGCCGGTATTACATGGGTCACATCTCCGGGAAGATCGCGAATATTGTTTTGAACCAACCGGAGGCCATCGCAGATCTGGATTTCGAAAAAGATGCGACGGGCACCTATGTCCGGCGGCGCTTTACGCTGAGTGCAGGAACGCAAGAGCGACACGGAGTGTTTAATACGTCGTTCTTTCCCGACAACCCGCCGTTCCACGATGCCCGGCACAGAAGCAGCGTGCTCTCGGCGGTTTTCCTGGCGTTGGCGGTTGGTCCGATTGGGCGACGGATCCTTCCGGAAGCGATTCGGCAGGCGCATGTCGGGGGCGGGGCGCGTCATTTCGGCGCTCACTTGCGGAATGTCCTTCTGGACGGGCCACGAGGAGCGCTGGTGATGTCGGAGATCGTGCGCGATCGTTTTCTGAGCAAGCCGCGGAAGCCGGGGTTTCTGGTTCGGAACCGTGAAGGGCGCTATGCTTTCCACTACCATGCCGAGCAAGAGCCAAATCCTGAGAGCCGGGTTGCTTTGACAACTGAAAAGGATCAATTCGGGCTGCCACGGGTCTCGATCGATTTGCGCTTTACGGAGAACGACGCGTCGAGCGTTGTCCGCAGCCACGAGGTTCTCGACTCAGCCTTGCGAAACAGTTCAGTGGGACGACTGGAGTATTGGCATTCGCAAGAAGAGCGGGTTGCTCGCGTGCTGGCGCAGGCGTCGGATGGTTTTCATCAGGCAGGCACGACCCGGATGGGAAGAGATCCACGGAATAGCGTGGTGGATGCGGACCTGAAAGCGCACGACGTGGGGAATCTTTACGTGGCATCTTCCAGCGTGTTTCCGACGACCGGGCAAGCCAACTCTACATTTCTCGCGGTCGCGCTGGCGGTTCGGCTTGCGCATCATCTCCAGGTAAAACCAGCGACTGACGCCAGGGAACCGGACCTGCATGCGTCTCGTTAATTTTCCCCCGCTGGTGCGCAGCGTGTCGGCGATTGGATTCGGCTGCGCGTCCCTCGGATCCCGGGTCGATGCCAGGCATGGAACAGCGGCCTTGGCGCGGGCATACGAAGCGGGAGTGTCATGGTTTGACGTTGCGCCCTCGTATGGAGACGGGCAAGCTGAAGCGATCCTGGGAGAATTCCTGGTCGGGAAGCGCGCACAAGTTGTTTTGTGCACCAAGGTAGGGAAGGCTCCCGGCCGACCTGGTCTGGTTGCGCGCATGCTCAAGCCGGCGGCGCAGCAGGTTCTTAAAGTTGTCCCGCAATTGCGAGGGCTGGCGGCGAGTGCTCACGCGCAGTCTGTGCAGGCGGCGCTCACTGGGGCATTGATCAAGTCGAGTATCGCGGACAGTTTGAAACGACTGCGGACCGACCATGTGGATGTGCTCGCGCTGCACGATGCTCGCTTGGCGGACATGCAGCGAGAGGATGTTTTGCGGGCATTAGAAGATGCGGTGAACGGCGGTCAGGCACTCTGCATCTCGATGGCTGGTGATGTTGAAGTAGCGTTACGCGCGATTTCCTTGTCGAGTTGGATCCGCGTTATCCAGGTGGCTAACAATTTCTTTTCTCCGAACATTGAACGGGCGAAGCGGGAGTTGGGGCGAGATACGCTGCTGGGTTTTGTCGGGCACAGCGTTTTCGGTCATGCTGGCCCCCTGGAGAGCTTTGCCGAGTCGATTCGAAAGCAGCCGGCCGAGCGCAGGCTGTTGGAGAGCGCGGGTTATCGAGGGAGTGCAGCGGAAATGGCTGCGGCGTTCCTGCTTGATTTCGCGTTGGCGAGCAATCGAGACGGGGTGGTATTGCTTTCGATGTATGAGGAGAAACATTTGCGGTCGAACCTGGGTCGATTGACCGCGGCTCCTGCGCCGGAGGTGGTGTTGGGTCTGCGGGATCGGCTGTGATGAGTTTTGGGCGGCGCGAAGTCTTTTCTTGAGTCTGGGGAAAACCTTTACCACAGAGGACACAGAGGTCACAGGGGAAGGCTTGGATCCCTGGTGGGGGATTTGCGACTCGTCAAGATGAACAGCGGTTAAGAGAAGACGATTTTTATCAGACTTTTCCGCGTATTTTTGCGGCCCACCAGCGCGTACCTACCAGCAGGAATCTCCAGTCGGAAAAGAATTCCGGGGGCTTGCCTTCGAAGGCGTGGCCGATGAACTGGAAGATCCATCCTACGAGGAAGAGTCCAAGCGCGACCGTCCAGAAGCGATGAATGAAGATCGTCGCGATGAGGAAGGCGAGCGAAAGCATGATCAGGGGAATGCCGATGGTGTGGCAGATGCGGTTGACCGGATTCTGATGGCTGGTTGAGTATTGCGCGATCCAGTCGTCCCAGGAGCGGTTGCCTAGCATGGACACCTCCGCGGGGAGGATAGGACGCGGCGAGGGCGTCGTCAAGCGGCGCGGATTCTGACTGGCGCGGATTCTGATCCAGGACGAGGTAAAGTTGCCGGCTCAGCGAAGGAGTTTTGTCATCTGCACGAAGTGGAAGGGCACTTTCACCCGGGCGGCAACCGCAGCCTCGGTAACGCCACTGCGGACGAAGCCCATTCGCGTGTAGAAGTGCTCGAGTTCGGTGCGGTGATTGATGAAGCGGAGCTCCAATTCATGGAATCCGGCGGCGCGGCATTGGGATTCGGCGGCGGCCATGAGTTGCGCGCCGAGGCCTTCGCGTTGGCGAGCGGGTTCGACCGAGACCAGGCCAAGGTGGGCACTCTGGCCGCGTGGTTCGATGAAAATGCAGGCAGAGAGCGTGCCGTCGTCTTCACCGAGAAGAAATTTTCCGCGGGTCCACATTTCGCGAACATTGTCGGTATTAATGCGTTCGCCTTCCACGTAGGGGCTTTCGGCAACGAAGGCGCGATTGACCAGGCGCACAATGGCGCCGAGGTCGCGCGGTTCGCCGTCGCGGAAAGTGAGAGTGGACATCGAGATATTGTAGCGGGTGAATGCTGCGAGGTATGAGCTGCGACGTATGAGCTTCGAGCTTCGAGCTTCGAGCTGCGAGCTGCGAGCTGGATGTGAGAGTTGGGACCTGAAACCTGAAACTTGAAACCTGGCCCAGAGTGGTTATTGATCTTTCTTCAGCCTTCGCAGCAAGGACGTGGGATGGATGCCGAGGATTCTTGCGGCCTGAGTTTTGTTGTTTCCGGTGGCGACGAGGACTTCCTGGATGTAGTTGTCTTCCAGTTCGCGCAGGGTGATGAGCGCGTGGCCGTTGGGGGCGACTTCAATGTTTCCGTCAGAAGTGTCGCGGCGGGCGGCTTTGTTTGCGGCGCGGGCGTAATCGCGAATTTCCTCGGGCAGGGCGGCGGCGTCGATGTCGCCTTCAGACGTCAGGATCATGGTGCGCTCGATCACGTTTTTGAGTTCGCGAATATTGCCCGGCCAGGGATATTGCTGGAGGAGTTCGGCGGCGCCGGGCGTATATCCGGTGAACTTCTTTTTCAGCTCGCGGTTGAAGTGCTGCATGAGTTCGAGCGCCAGGGGGACGATGTCTTCGATGCGCTCGCGCAGCGGGGGCAGAAAAAGCGGCACTACGTTGAGACGGTAATAGAGGTCTTCACGGAAAGCGCCGCGGGCGACGGCGTCCTTCAGGTCGGCGTTGGTGGCGGCGATCAGGCGGACATTGATCTTGATGGGCCGGGTGCCCCCCAGGCGCATGAAGGAACTCTCTTCGAGCACCCGCAGCAGCTTGGCCTGGACGCTGGCGGTCATGGTGGCGATCTCGTCGAGAAAAAGCGTGCCCCGGTCGGCGCGTTCGAGCAGGCCTTCTTTGCGGCGGCGCGCGTCGGTGAATGCGCCGGGTTCGAAGCCGAAGAGTTCGCTTTCGAGCAGGCTGTCGGGCAGGGCGGCGCAGTTTAACTCCAGTAGCGGCATGGAAGCGCGCGGGCTGGCGTAGTGAATGGCTTTGGCGAAGACGCTCTTTCCAGTGCCGCTTTCGCCTTGCAGCAGGATGGTGGTGTGGTCTGATTCGGCAGCCTTGCGCGCGACTTCGAGCATGCGCGAGGTGGCTTCGTTGTGGGTGACGACTTTGCCGAAGTCGTAGCGGCCGCGAGCCTGTTCCACGTCGTCGCGCACGCGGACGCGCAGCGCGAGCATCTCGCCGGCGCGATTGAGGGTGGCGATCATGTCGGCGAGGTGGAAGGGTTTGATGAGGTAGTCGTAGGCGCCCAGCTTCATGGCTTCGACGGCGCGGTCGACCATGTGGTAGGCGCTCATCATGAGGATGATGGCGGCAGGGTTGCTTTCCTTCAGGCGGCGGAGGACTTCGACGCCGTCGATGCCGGGAAGGACGATGTCGAGCAGGGTAAGATCAGGCTTCTCCTCGGCAAAGACGGTGAGAGCGTCTTCGCCGGAGGCGGCTGTGAAGACCTCGAAGCCCTCCTGACGCAGGCCGCGCGAAACGGTGCGGAGGGTTAAGTCTTCGTCATCGACTACTAGCACGGAGTAGGACATAAAGAAAGCTTTGAGCTACAGGCTTCGAGCTACGAGCTCTGCGTTTCAGGTTTCGAGTTCAAACCTGCCTGCTTGCCAGTTTTAAGGCAACGAATAAGTCTCAGTCGACGGTTCGTAGCTCGTCGCTCGAGACTCGCAGCTTCTACACAACAATTTCTGACTCCTCCTTATTGTCGTCATCGAATTCTTCCTGCCGGATCGGCAGGGTTAGCGTCACGGTGGTTCCGTGGTTCAGCACGCTATCGACGCGGATTTCGCCGTTATGGCTGCGGACGTAGGCCTGGCTGATGCTGAGGCCGAGGCCGGTACCGCGGCCGCGCTTGGTCGTGAAAAATGGCTCGAAGACATGGGCGAGGATATCGGCAGGAATGCCGCATCCGGTATCGCTGACGCTGATTTCAATATTGTCGACGTAAGTGAGCTTGCTGGCTTCAATGTGGATGCTGCCACCTTCGGGCGTGGCTTCGGCGGCGTTGAGCAGCAGATTCATCAGGACCTGCGAGAGTTGATTGGCGTCGGCGCGGATGTGAGGGAGATCGCGCGGGACGTCGTTGGTCAGGTGCTTACCCCGCAGCATGGGCTGGTGCTCGACAAAAGCGAGCGTATCGGTGACCAGACGGTGCAGGCTGATTTTGCTCAGTACCAGCGGGCCGGGACGCGCGTAGTTCACCAGCCCGTGGAGGGTGGAGGAGATGCGTTTGGCGCCCGCAATACATTGCTCGATTTCCTGGCGCGGCTCGGGATCGGTGGTGACCTTTAATTCGAGTTCGAGGTGCGAGAGGATGCCCAGCAGCGGATTGTTGATTTCGTGGGCGGCTCCCAGGGCGAGTTGCGCGAGGGCGGCGTACTTTTCGTATTCGGCGAGTTGGGACTGGAATTGAACTTTGTCCTTGTTGAGCTCGCGTTCCTCGTAAAGGCGGCGGAAAAGCTCTTCCTGCGCCAGATCCCGCTCGTGTTCGCGCTGTTCGACCAATGCGCGAGAACGGGCGAGTTCGGCTCTCAGGGTAGCGACGTCATGGCGATGCATGTGCAAGATGACGAACATCACCGTGGCGGCGGCAACGGCGAGCGGCAGGACGTACACCGAGAGGAGGCGTTCCATCCTGAAGACGTCGGGCAGGAACACGATAGCGCTGGCCGAGCAATTTTGCGCAGTGTAGACGAGTGTGCCCATGCAACACCACGATGCATGGGAATGTCTCAGAAGGCTGTGATTCACGTCACGGGGTGGAGTGCGGGAGAACAGGGAGAGCCTGAAATCAGTCGTTTGTGGGGAAATGCCGGCACTTAGACGACAGAGGACACAAAAGTACTAAGGAACTGGACCACCCGAAGTTTTCTGCTGGCTCTAACGATGTGGCCCGAAAGATGGGACGTACGCGTTACTTTCCTTCGTCTTCCTTGTTGCGCAGCCAGTCGATAAACATCTGCTCTACGGATTTGTCGTAGGCCATCAGGACGTGGCGAACGGTGTGGCCGCTGACGAAGTGGCAGACTTCCTCGGCTAGATTTTTGGCATGGTCACCGGCGCGTTCGAGGGATTGTGTCATGAAGATGACCTGCAGGCTGGCCTGGCGGGCGATGTTTTCTGGATTCTCGATATGGCGCAGGAAGATCAGGTTGCGGAGGCGGTCCATTTCGGCGTCGGCGCGGAGGACGTCGATGGCCTTCTTGACGTCGCGAGTGGAGAACGAGTCGCCGACGTCGGTTAGCATTTTTTCGAGGACGGTGGCCATCTGCGTCAGTTCGCGGGTGTCTTGCGGATCGAGGCGGGCGCCAGCGGCGTGCGCGCTGTTGGCGAAGCTAAGAAGCAGGTCGCCAATGCGTTCGAGGCTGATCATGAACTTCATACAGGCGAGCAGTTCGCGGGCCTCGGGAGCGCTGACCTGGGTGATGGCGTCGGTCACGCCGCTATCGATTTCCATGTCGAGCTTGTCGAGTTCTTTTTCGCGGACGCGAAGGGAATTGAGCAGAACGGTTGAGCCGGTGGCGATGCCTTCAGCAGCGGCTCCGGCCGCTTCCTTCGCCACCTGGCAGGCTTGCACGGTGAGCCGAACCAGGTGCCCATACGGCGGTTCGGGTAAGGGTTGCTTGAGGGCCGTGCTCATGAGCGCTTTCCTCCGGGGCCGCGCGACTGAGGTCTCGCCGCGTTTCCTGCTCCGCTTATATAGATAGATCGCCAAGGCACAAAGATAGGTTGTTTTTGAGGTACGCGGGTTACAAGCAAGTGAATTTTTGCCGCGAAAAAGGTGCAGCGGGGCTGGACGCGTTCCAGTTTTCAATAGGCGAGGGAGGAGAGCTCGCGGGCTCACGCCCGCTGCGCCGTGGTGCCGCCCCTCCGGGGCTCGCGTTCTATTCCGGGCTTACCCAGGGCTTACGCCCTGGGCTATTACATGTCGCAGCTCCGCGGCTGGGCTGTGGCGCTCTTTGCACCATCATTTTGTGAAGGCAATTCTAGTTGTAAAGGCAATTCTAGACGGACACTGCGGCGGGAAGTATGAATAGGAAGGCGGACCCGTGGTTCAACTGCGCGGCTCGGGCTGTTTTGTGCTTTGCATACCTATATTTTGCGAAGGCCATTCTAGACGGCCACGGTGGCTGGCAGGGTGAAAAGGAATACGGAGCCGTGGTTGAGCTCGCTTTCGGCATGAATGGTCCCGGAGTGAGCCAGCGTAATGTGCTTGGCAATGGCTAAGCCGAGCCCGGTGCCGCCGGACTCGCGCGAGCGAGCTTTGTCGACGCGATAAAAACGCTCAAACAAACGGGGCAAGTGTTCGGATGCGATGCCAGGGCCGAAGTCGCGGACATAGAATTCAACGCCGCGTTCGGCAGCGCGCGCGCCTAGAACGATGCGTTTGCCCGAACCCGCATACTTCATTGCGTTCTCGATGAGATTCGAAAATACCTGGTGGATGGCTTCGCGGTCGGCGTTTACGGGCGAGTCACAGACTTCCTCGACGGTGAGTTCCATGCCTTGTGCGCGGACGATATCGCGAAAGCTTTCGACCGCGTCGTTCAGCAGTTCGGCCGGGGTGGTGGGCTTGACATCGAATCGCTGCTCACCGGACTCGACGCGCGCGAGGGTGAGCAGATCTTCGGTGAGGCGCGCCATGCGGGAGGCATTCTTGCGAACAATTTCCAGGAATTCGCGAAGGTGTCCGTTATCGGAGGGATTGTCGAGGAGTGTCTCGGTGTAGCCCTGGATAGACGTAAGTGGCGTGCGTAATTCGTGGGAGACGTTGGCGATGAAGTCGCGACGGGTTTTTTCGACACGCTCGGTTTCGGTGAGGTCGCGAAGCACCGCGACCGCGCCACCACCGGGCAGGGGAGCGGCGGTGACATCGAAGGTGCGCCCGGGAACGATGGAGATGGCGCGTGTGGAGGCGATTTTCTTTCCCTGGGTGGCCTCGCGGACTGCGGTCAGGAATTGGGGATCGCGCACGGTCTCGACCACGGGAGCATTGAGGCGGGCGCGCTGCGGGACCAGGCGCTCCATGCCGCGGTTGGCCCACTGCACGCGGCCGTCGGGACCGACGGCGATGACGGCATCCTGCATGGAGTTGAGCAAGGTTTCGAGCTGGCGCTGGCTGGTCTGCACGGCGAGGAAGCTCTCTTCGAGCTTGCGAGCGGTCTTGTCTAGGGCGGTGGCGACCTGGCCGATCTCATCGACCGAGGTGGCGGAAATGCGGGCGGTGAGATCGCCAGTGGCAATACGGTCGGCGAAGGTGACAATGCGCTGCAGGCGGCGCGCGGTGTATTGCGCGGCGACGACAGAAAGCAGCATCACGATGACGAACGCGATGGCTGACCCGAGCAGCAGGGCGCGATGGACTCGCTGGGACGCGGCTTCGACATCCGAGAGCGGATAAGCGAGGCGGACGGCGCCCCCAGAGATGGGAACCGCGACGTAGAGGAACGGTATGCCGATGGTGTGGCTGCGGCGTTCATCGACCCCGATATTGCCGCTCAGGGCGGCTTGAAATTCCTTTCTCGTGCGATGGTTTTCCATCGAAGCAGGAGCAGCTTCTGAGTCGGCGAGCACCTGGCCGGTGGGATCGATGATGGTGGCGCGAGCTCCAGCGGCGAGCGCCTCCTGCGAGGTGATGTCCTGCAGCGAGCGCTGGTGGTCGATTTCGACGCGGTTGGCGAACAGCCGGGTGCGCGCGGTCAGGCCGCGCTGGATCTCGTCGCGCAAAGAGCTCTCCCAGCCGCGGCGGATCGTGACGTCCATGGTGATCGCGGCGACCACGACAACGATGGCGGAAGCCGCCAGCATCTTGAAGAAGATGCGATTTCTCACTTCGGCGCCTCGAAGCGGTAGCCGGCCCCGCGCACGGTTTTCAGATAGCGCGGATTTTCGGGGTCGGGCTCGATCTTTTCGCGGATGCGGCGCACGTAAACATCGACCGACCGCGGTGTGACGTACGACGTGTCGCGCCAAACGGAATCGAGGAGTTGATCGCGGGTGAATACGCGGCCGAGGTGACGCGCGAAGTGTTCGAGCAGGCGAAACTCGGTGGCAGTGGTGGTGACGAGTTTGCCTTCGACGTGCAGGGTCATGGCCGAGGGATCGATTTCGATGCCGGCCACTTTGACGGGGCCGGGCGCGAGCGGACGCTCGAAACGGCGCAGCACGGCTTTCACGCGGGCGACCAGTTCGCGCGGGCTGAACGGCTTGGGGATGTAATCGTCGGCGCCCAGCTCAAGACCGAGCACGCGGTCGGCCTCGCTGTTCTTGGCGGTGAGGAAGATGACCGGAATCATGGCGAGGGATTGGGTCTGGCGAATCTGGCGGCAAAGTTCGAGGCCGTCTTTGCCGGGGACCATGATGTCGAGAAGGAAGAGCGCGGGACGCTGGCGCTCGGCTTCGGCGAGGATAGCGTTCCCGGTCGGGTAGAGTTTGACGGCAAAGCCGGCGCCCTCGAGATGATGGCGCACGAGCCGGGAGATGTCCGGATCATCTTCGACAACGGAGATGTACGGTTTCACGAAAACATTGTAGCTGGAGTCGGGCTGGGTGCCTTGTTCTTTAACAGTCCTGTAACAAAGAGTGGGGAACCTTAACCACAGAGGACACGAAGGCTTTTAGTGTTTGTCTTTGATCTCTGCGTCCTCTGTCGTAGAGAATTTTCAAGAGTGGACCTCAGCGGCTGAAGCCGCATTGATTTTATCCGCTTTACGGCTCGGCTAAAGCCGAGCCCTTTCAAAGCAACAGATTTTTGCGTTGATTAACGGCTAGCGTACGTGGATTAGAAGATTGCCGGCTTGGTCGATTGAGAATTGCGTTTGGGGTGGGATGATGGTGGTGGCGCTGTATTCGGTGACTACGGCCGGGCCTGAATACTTTTTACCCGGAACCAACTGGTCGCGTTCGTAGATTCGCGTGGCTTGGCTCTTTCCGTCGAAGAGGACTCGTCGTTGCTCAGGCTTGAGGCGTTGCCGGGCGGCTGCGCGAGGGGCTTCGCTTCGGGTGGCGAAGTTGACGGGTGGAAACTTCATGGTCGCTCGGAGGCGGAGGGTTACCAGTTCGATTTCGCGGTCGGGGTGACTGTAGCCGTAACGCTGGGCGTGGGTGCGGTGAAAATCCGAAATTAGTTTCGACGAGAACGGGATGGAGAGTTCATAGCCCTGGCCGCGGTAGCGTGTGTCGATGCTGAGTTGCTCGTGAACTTTGCCCTTCCAGCCCTCTGACCGGAAATCCCTGCCCGAGTTATGTGAGAGCTGTTGAAACTCGCGTTTGAGTTTGGACATGGGGAGGTCTGCGGTGGTGCGCCACAGGACGGTGCGCGAGTAATCCTTGATGACGTCGCTGACGAGGATGCCGAATGCCGAGAGGGCTCCGGGCAAAGCGGGCACGATAACACGCGGGATGCCGAGGGATTGGGCGAGTTCGCAGGCGTGCAGGCCTCCGGCGCCGCCGAAAGCGACAAGCGCGAAATGACGGGGATCGTAACCGCGCTCGATGGAGACCACGCGGATGGCTTTCTCCATGGTGGCGTTGACGACGCGGACCACGCCGGCGGCGAACTCATCGAGCGAGAGGCTGACGTTCCGTTTTTTCAGCCACTCAAGGGTTAGTTGGCGTGTGCGGTCAAGATCCAATTGGAAATTTCCGCCCAGGAAACGATCAGGCTGCAGGCGGCCGAGGAGCAGATTGGCGTCGGTAACCGTGGGCAGCGTGCCGCGGCCGTAGCAGATGGGGCCGGGATCGGCTCCGGCAGACTGGGGACCTACGCGCATGGCTCCGGCGGCATCGAAGCGGGCCAGCGAACCTCCTCCGGCGCCGACAGTGTGGATGTCGAGCATGGGCACGCCGACGGGGAGACCGGCAATTTCGGAGTGACTGCTGGCCTTGGCTTCCTGGTCGACGAGTGCGACATCGGTGGAGGTGCCTCCCATGTCGAAGGAGATGATCTGGCGGAATCCGCTGCGCCGTGCGGCGGCTGAGGCCCCGACGACACCACCGGCCGGGCCAGAGAGCACGGTACGGACGGGTTGGCGGGCTGCTGTGGCAAGGGTGGTGATGCCGCCGCTGGATTGCATCACGAAAATCCGGTTTGATGCGGACGTGGGGCGAGCGGCGAGGCGCTGGTCGAGGCTTTCCAAGTAGCGCTGCATCACGGGCTGCAGGTAGGCGTTGACGACTACTGTGCTGGTGCGCTCGTACTCCCGGAATTCCGGAAGTATCTTGTGTGAGACAGAGAGTGGGAGGCTGAGGGCTTGCAGTGTCTTTTCGACAGCGAGTTCGTTGGCTGGATTCGCGAATGAAAATAACAGCGTGATGGCAATAGCGTCGGGAGATTGGGCAGGGATGGTTTCGGAGAGATGTTCGAGTTCTTGCGATGTGGGTTGCTCGAGGATTTTTCCTTCGTTGTCGGTGCGCTCGGCGATTCCGAAGCGGAGGGACTGCGGGACCAGCGGTTCCACCCTATCGAAGAAAAAATCGTAAAGCTTGGGCCGGGCCTGCCGGCCGATCTCAATGACGTCTTCGAAACCTTTGGTTGTGACCAGCGCAACGCGGGCGCCTTTACGCTGGAGGATTGTATTTGTGCCGACGGTGGTTCCGTGAAGAAGAGTGACGGCCGCGTTGGGAGCGATTTGCTGAATCGCTTCGGCGATGGCTTGGGCCGGGTCTGTGGGTGTGGAGAAGACTTTCAGCAGGCGCACTTGTCCGCCGTCGATCCAAACGCAGTCGGTGAAGGTGCCGCCGGTGTCGATGGCGATGCGGAGAGTGGAGGGGCGGTGGGGCATGCGATTTTGGTGGAAGGGTAGGGTAGCATTTCAGACGCTCGGGTGGCCGGGTTTGCGGAATCCGATGATGACTAAAATCTCTGCCTAGGTCGTAGCAAAAAAGCGGACAGATTGGCCGGTCCGCATAGAGAAAATCAAAAACTTTAAATGCAGAGGGCGCAGAGAAAGGCCGCAGAGGGCGCGAAGGGGACTTTCCGACTCCCAGACGAAGGCGTCGAACTTTACTCGGCTGGGCAGCCGAGGCGCCTGCCGCTACGTCGGCTGTATCTACACGAACTAGGTCTTCCCACCTGTCAGGGCTAAGGCGATCAGCGTTTTCTGTTCTACCTCGTGGGCGCCGGCCGAGCCTGTGGACGGGCTGGGGCTGGGGGAACGCTTGACGGAGAGAACGGCTCGGTTTCCGGCCACGTGGCGGAGGCGAGGCATCATGTAGAAGAGGGCGCCCATGTTGGCGGGCTCTTCCTGCACCCAGACGATTTCGCGAGCCTCCGGGTGGCGATCGATGGCGGCTTTCAGTTCAGGTTCGTGTAACGGATACAGCTGGTCGATGAAGATGATGGCGGTGCTGGTGTCTCTGCGGCGCTGGCGCTCGACGCGCAGCTCGTGGCCGATTTTTCCGGTGCAGACCAGAATGCGCGTGGCGTTCTGGGCGCCGGTGTCGGGGACGATTGGCAGAAAGCGCTGGTGCGTGAAGTCCTCGATGGGGGAGCAGGCATCGGGATGGCGCAACATGCTTTTTGGCGTCAGCACCACCAGCGGTTTGCGCCAGTGGCGGAGGGCCTGGCGACGCAGCATGTGGAAATATTGCGCTGCGTTGGACGGCTGGCAGATCTGTAAATTGTCGCGCGCGGCGAGTTGCAGGAAGCGCTCAAGGCGGGCGCTGGAGTGTTCCGGACCCTGGCCTTCGTAGCCATGCGGCAAAAGCAGGACGAGGCCAGACAGTAAGCCCCACTTGTCTTCGCCGGCGCACACGAACTGGTCGATGACGGCTTGCGCGACGTTGGCGAAGTCGCCGAACTGAGCTTCCCACAGGACGAGCCCTTCGGGATAGTCGCGGCTGTATCCGTATTCGAAGCCCATGACGCCGGCTTCGGATAGGGTCGAGTTGTAGATGTCGCAGCGCGCCTGACCGGTGGCGATGTTGCGCAGCGGGACGTATTCGGTTTCGTCTTCGATATCGAGCAGCAGCGAGTGGCGCTGGTTGAAGGTTCCCCGGCGCGAGTCCTGGCCGCTCATGCGGATCGGTATGCCGGCTTTCACGAGGCTGGCGAAAGCGAGTGCTTCGGCCATGCCGTAATCAACATCGCGCTGGCCCGCGCCCATTTCGGCGCGCTGCTCAAGAAGCTTTTTCACCTTCGGATGAATGTGGAAGCCGGACGGATAGGTAGTGAGCTTTTCGGTCAGCTCAGCGATCTGTTCCGACGAGAGGCCGGTTTCTTTTTCGTATTCCGCCTTGTAGCGCCCGCCGTAGTAGTCATCCCAGTAGGTTGGCAGGTCGCGCATGGTCGGCTTTTTGGTGATCGATCCCGCGTTTTTCTGGCCGGTTTCGTACTCAGTTTTCACTTCGGCGACCTTGGCTTCGGCGTCGATGCCGGCGTCTTCCGCGTAAATCTCCCAAAGCGGCGGATGAGCTTTGATGGCTTTGTAGAGCAGGGGCTGAGTGACGGTGGGATCGTCCACCTCACTGTGTCCATGGCGGCGGTAGCCGATCATGTCGATGACCACGTCGGTACCGAACGTGTAGCGGTAGTCGAGAGCCATACGGCCGACGCGGACCACGGAGTCCACATCTTCGGCGTTCACGTGGAAGATGGGAATCGACTGGCGGCGCGCGAGGTCGGCAGAGAAACGCTCGGAATGCTCTTCGCGGTAGTTGGTGGTGAAGCCGACCAGATTGTTCACGATGATGTGAACGGTGCCGCCGACAGAATAGCCCGGGAGATCGGCGTAGTTCATAGTCTCGGCGGTAATGCCCTGACCGGCGAATGCGGCGTCGCCGTGGACCAGGAGCGGCAGGAATTTTTCGCGTCCGCCTTCGCCAGAGCGGTCCTGCTTGGCGCGGGTGCGTCCGATGGTGACGGGGTCGACGGCTTCCAGATGGCTGGGGTTCGAGACCAGGTGAATGTTGACCTTGGCGCCGCCGCGCGTGATGTACTCTCCGGTTGCTCCCAGGTGATACTTCACGTCGCCGGAGCCGAGGACGCTGCGCGGGTCGACGTCTTCGAAGGCGGCGAAGAGTTCTTCGGGAGTGCGGCGGGCGACGTGGAGGATCACGTTCAGGCGCCCGCGGTGGCTCATGCCCATGACCAGATTGACGGCGCCACGCTGCGCGGCTCGGTCGAGGATTTCGTCAACCAGGGGAAGCAGCGCGGTGTTGCCTTCGAGCGAGAAACGCTTTGTGCCGAGGTAACGTTGCTGGAGCACCGTCTCGAACACGTCGGCGCGGATGAGCAGGTCGAGAATGCGCTGCTGGTCGACGGGGCCGGGTTCGCCTTCCATCCGTTCCTGGATCCAGCGGCGGCGGTCGGGATCGGTGATGTGCATGAACTCGACGCCGATCGTGCCGCAGTAGGCATTGCGCGCTTCCCGGGCGAGTTCGCCATCGATTTGGAGATCCGGCTGAGGCTGAGGGCGGAACAGGCCGAGGGGGTCGAGGTCCGCTTCGAGGTATCCCCAATGCCGGAAAAGGTCGAAAACGCGCTCGCGTTCGAGGCTGGGGGCTTCCAGGAGGGCGGAGTTTGAAGACTTAGGATTTCGGGAAGGCATAGATGTCTTTACTAGAATAACGGATGCGGCGGTGCGGCGGCGAGATTCAAGGGGCTTAAGCCAGGGCTGCATTCAGGAGGCAGAGGAGAGAAGTTGGGCACGCAGGCAACGATTTTGACGGAGATGGTGCTAAAGAAGGCGAGTGCGATTGCCGATAGCAGGAGAAGAGAGTATGCGCAGTGCGGCGCCTTAGCAAGACCTTCTCGGTCGACTTATGAAACGGCTTTACTCGATTCTTGGCGCCTGCATTCTGCTGGTACTTCAGGGGGTTACACTCGGGACTCTGGGTGGCAGCCGGCTTGCGATTTTGTTTTCCGACACTGCCCAGTTAGCGCTGGGCACACTATGTGTTTGGGAATCGTTCCGTGCGTTGCGGCGTTCGAGAGGTGGCTGGCGTCACTTCTGGCAGTGGATGACGGCGACGTTTGCCATGTGGGTCGGCGCGCAACTGCTTGGAGTCTACATTGATCAAACGGGGAGTCGTTCTTTGGACGCTTTGGACGAACTCCTGTTTTTCCTGTCCGGCATTCCATTTGGGATGCTGCTTTTTCTCGACTCGGATCAGAAGAACGATGAGTTTGATCGACTTCATCTGATCGACTTCCTGCAAGTGTGCGGATTCTGGTTTTGCGTCTACCTGTATTTTTCCAAGGGACAAAACCCGAGTGTAACGAACTGGGGACCATTCGGCTGGAGCACCAGCCTGATTTTCAATGGTGTCCTGGCCCTATCTTTTGTTTTTCGAGCGGCCGCCGCTCGCAGCAAAGAAGTGAGACAGTTTTTTGGGTTGATGGCCCTATACCTGTTGTTGTCGGGGCTGGCGGACTCGTATTTCAGTTTTGCGCCGAATAAGGTGGAGTCAGGTTCATGGCTTGACCTGATCTGGAGCGGTCTTCTATTCATTCCGCTGTTCACGGCAACGACTTGGAATCCTGTGCACGGTGACTACGCTACCCGAGACAATTTTCCGCAATATGCGCTAGTCAATCAATTCTTTCCCCTGGTCTACCCGTTTGTGAGCTTGTTACTGATTGCGCAGATGCAAAGTACGAAACGGGCTTTGGAATCATGTATTGGATGCATAATTTTCGCAGCCGTCGGCCTGCGAATGCTAATCATTCAGCGCCGGCTGATTCGGTCACAGGAGGTATTGCGATTCGAGGCGACCCATGATGTGCTCACTGGACTCGCCAACCGTGGAGCTATCCTGGCCTGTCTGGAGAGAGAACTAGAACGCCACAAGAGAACCGGGCAGCCCCTGGGTGTGATTATGGCGGACGTGGATCATTTCAAGAAGATCAACGATGTTTACGGTCACATGGTTGGCGACCAGGTATTACGCGGCATAACCCGCCGTCTGGTCACCACGTTGCGCAGCTACGACTCGGCGGGACGATACGGAGGAGAGGAATTTCTGATTGTCGTGCCGGATTGCGATACTGCCGGCGCATTAGCCAGCGCTGAAAGACTGCGGGAGAGTGTGGCACAAGAGCCCATCACCACCAGCGCTGGCCCAATTTCGGTTACGGTGAGCATGGGATCGGTGGCGGCAACGAAATACGCATGGGATGTGGATCCCTCAACTCTTCTTCGCCTGGCGGACGAGGCGCTATACAGCGCCAAGGAAAAGGGTCGGAACCGAGTCGAGGGGGCAACGACCGCGGACCTGTTCTCATCCCTGAATGCGTCGCACTCCACCAGCAAGCCTGCCAGGGTTGAAAATGTTCGTAGGAGGGAACCCCGGTGATTATTTCGGCTCATTTGAGCAGCAGCGCGCTTCTCACCTCTCGCGCCAGATGGAAGGTGCGACCGTTGGTTGCGGCTCATTCAAGCTTCTGTTGAATAAACTCGTGGGTAACTCGGAAAGGTAAGGAAACCGCTGGTTATACCGCCGCTCCTGTGTCAAGGATGTGTATACGGTCGCGAGGAATGAACACCTCGAGCAATGTTCCGGGACGGGCGTTGCTTATGCGAAATTCTCCGCCCAGTTCCTTGGATCTCTGTCTCATCCCCTCAAGTCCGACTCCGACACTGTCCGGCCGCAAGTGTGCGACCTCGTCCGGGAGGCCCTTGCCGTCATCACGCACCATGACAACGACTCCGCGCTCTTCGTGACTCACGACGACCCAACCCTTGCTGGCCTGCGAATGGCGAAAGACATTGGTCAGGGCTTCCTGCACGATCCGAAAGATGGTGGTCTCCACGTTTCTGGTAAGTCGGGGGAATTGTTGCGGCTGGATATCGAGCGAGATGTCGATTCGGCTGCGCTTGTTTACTCCATCCAGGTAGCAGCGCAGAGCCGAGGCCAAGCCGACTTCGTCCAGCAAGGGCGGATGCAGAAGATAGGACATGGTGCGGACCTGCTGGATCGCGTGATCGACGAGGTCGCTGACCTCAAGCGCCAGGTTGTCTTTGGAAGAATCCAGCTTTTCTTCAACGATCCGGGCGAGCATCATTTTGATCGCACCTAGTTCCTGACCCAGGCCATCATGTAGTTCGCGAGCGATCCGACGGCGCTCTTCATCCTGTACCCGCATCAAGCGGCTGGAGACTTGCTGTAACTGCGCGTTCAAATCGTCCATCTCTTTCGCTTTCCGGTGCAATTCAACGAAGACGCGGACTTTTGCGCGGAGCAAGTCAGCGACGACGGGGACGGAGATGTAATCGGCGGCGCCCATCTCGTAACCTTTGAGACGATCAAGGTCGGTTACATGCAGGGCGGAAACGAAGATGATCGCCGTCTGCTGAAAGCGCGGGTGCTGTCGAATCATGCGTGCCAGTTCGAAGCCGTCGATTTCCGGCATGCTGACGTCCAACAGGACAACGGCACATTCCATTCTTAGCAGCATTCCCAGAGCTTCTCTCGCGGAAGTTGCCTTGATAAGGTTCTCATCCAGTTCGCGAAGCATCACTTCGTAAGTGAGGAGTTTGGCGGGCTGGTCATCCACCATGAGGATGTTGACCTTTTCTTTGGTGCTCATTCGTGCTCGCTATGGTTTGCGTTCAGAAGATGGCAATCTTCATACTCGAGAGTATCTTCGGACGCAGTTTGCACCGAGCGTGCAATTCGCCGAGCCTCTGGGTGCAGGCCAGAATGCGTGTACCTGTATCACGAAAGCGTTGCGCTTGAATCTACATTGTTAACTGTAGGTTAGGATGAACGGCTCCATGAGGGCATAGACGAGCAGGTCCCCGCAGCGGCGCGGAGGCTAGGCCGCACCACAGTGTCCGAATATTGCTAGAGTCGGGCCCGCCGGGCAAGAGCAATGCGAATCCAAGCTGTCTAGAACATCAACTTTAATCCCAGTTGGATAACGCGCGGACCTCCGCCGCCGAGGCCGGGGTTGGTCTGGGCTACGTCGGGCGTTTGCGTGATCAGGCCCATGGGTTGCAGTACACCATCCTGATAGGCGGAAGGATTTGGATCGATTTGCGGGCTTCCCGGGCTGCCGTTGTCGATGAATCCGGGGATGATGTTGTGATTCGGCTGGGCGTAGTTCGGATGATTCAGGATGTTGAAGAATTCGGCGCGGAATTGCAGCGTGAGTTGATCTTTGATCCGAGTGTTCTTGGTGACGGAGAAATCGAGGTTTCGGTACCCGGGCCCGTAAATCGAGTTGCGCCCCAGATTGCCAAAAGTGCCGAAGGCGGGCTGGATGAAGGCGAGCGGATTCAGATAGCCGGTGAACGGAGTCCAGTGCGGAAGAATGAGATTCACGCCCGGTACGATGTTGGGCCGCTGGTTGAAGTAGAAGCGTCCGCTGGAGTCGCTGGAGTTTGCGATGGGGATCGGACGGCCGCTCTGCAGGCTGGCGATCCAGTTGAGTTGCCATCCTGAACCGAAGCGTCCGGCGGACTTCCAGGTGGGCAGATCGTAGTTGATGGCGACGGTGAAGCGGTGCTTGGTGTCGAAGCTCGAAGGTCCGCGCTCGGCGTTCAGATTGCCCGGGTCCTGCGGGAATGCGACTCCGGGAGCGAAATCAATGCCGTCGGAGGCGTCGTCAATGGCTTTGGCAAAGGTGTAACCTGCGAATCCCGAGACGCCGTGCGTGTTTTGAATGCGCACGATCGTTTGCAGGGCGTGGTAAATGGACGAGGCCCCGGGGAGGAGTTCGTCGACGGTGCCGAAGTTTGGATTGGGAACAATGCCATTGCCACTGCCGTCGGGCTCGTTGAGATCGGTGAGCCGGACGAGCTTTGTGCCTTTGCTGCCCACGTATCCCACTTCGACCGACGCGTTCTGCGCCAATTTCTGCTGCACATTCAAATTCCAGTTCTGCGTGTAGGGGGAATGGAATTTTCTCGGTGTGACGAAGACGGAATATGGGCCGGTCGTGTTGGGCGTAAGAATCGGAGGATTTACGGCGCCGCTAGTCCCGTTGAATGCTTCGGGGTCGTAATCCATCGGTAGAACGGGTTTGGGGCCGATGGGATTGGTCGCCACTCCCGCCGAGGACGTGAAGTTGGCAATCATCAGGTGCTGGGGAACGTAGTCGTAGAAGACTCCGTATCCCGCGCGAATGATGGTGTTGGGGCGCACACTCCAGGCGAAGCCGAGATGCGGGCCGAAGTCGTGCAGGTCGCGATCGTAGAGCCCATGCAAGCCGTGGGTGCCGACCAGCGCCAGTGTACCGTCGGGAGCGAGATTTGAGAGCAAGCCATTTTTCTCGCTCATGGGACCGAAGTACTCCCAGCGCAGGCCAAGGTTGAGCGTGAAATTGGGTGCGGCGCGAAAGTCGTCCTGGGCGAAGAAGCTGAAGCCGTTGTTGTAAGTGGTGCGGTGGGTATCGCCGGTCGCCGCCAAAACAAAGGAATCAAAGTTGTCGTCGAACTTTCCGCCGGTATAGAAGTTGACCAGCGAGTCTACGATCTTATCGGGGTCAAACTTATTGCCCGCGCTGAATTGGAAGATGCCGCGTTCGACGTTGTCGTTGAAGTTCTGAATAGCGGCCCGCCGAAATTCTCCGCCAAACTTGAAGGTGTGCTTGCCTCGGAGCCAGGTCAGGTTGTCGAGGATCTGGTAAGTCTGGCTGGTGCGACCGCGGGGGATGCTGAAGCCGATGGCGCCGAGATTCTCGATGTCGGTGAAATCGAACTCGGGAAGGCCCAACTTTCCGGTGCCGAAGTTCAGGCCGATAGACGTGGGATCGAAGTTGGCGTTCAGCGAACTGAACGAAGTCCGGTAGCGGCTGTAGCCGAAGCGGACCTCGTTGATCTTGGAAGAGCTGACGGTCGAGAGAAGGCTGGCGGAAAATACTTGTACTCTCGCCGGCGACGTTTGCGCGAACTGCGCCAACCGTGATCCCGTTCCAAAGCCACCGACCGAGCCGAAGGGGAACACCTGATCGCTTTGCGCAAACGCGTAGCGTGCAGTGATCTGCTCGTTGTTGGAAACGGCATGGTCGAGTTTGACGATGAAATTGTTCCCGTCGTTCTTATCACGGACAACACCGGGGATGGTCGGCGAATCGCTTGCCGGATAGATGTCCAGGATTGCATCCAACGCCGGATTGACGGGCTGGAGAAGCAGCCCTTCGGCGATGGTTCGAGCCGTGGCTCTCTGCGTGTTGGTCGGAACCTGAAGCAGGAAATCGGAACCAACGCGTTCGCGTTGTCCTTCGTAGGCGGCGAAGAAGAAGGTCTTGTCTTCGAGTATCGGTCCGCCGAAAGCCGCGCCAAAGTTGTTGTTCTGAAAAACAGACTTGCGCGTCTCGGTGTTGAAGTAGTTACGCGTGTCGAGAGCACTGTTACGAAGAAATTCGAAGGCAGAACCGTGGAAGTGATTTGTGCCCGAGCGAGTGACGATGTTGACCACGGATCCGCTGTTGCGGCCATATTCGGCGGCGAATTGCGATTGCAGGTTGAATTCCTGGATGGCGTCGATGGGCAAGAGAGAAGCGGGAGCTCCGCCGATGCCGGTTTGGTTCAGCGCGGAGTTGTTGAAGAATGGATCGTTATTGTCGGTGCCGTCCAGGGTGTAGTTGTTGGAGCGATCGCGATTGCCATTAATGTTGAATTGTCCGAATCCACCCTGCGTGCCGGCAACGCCTGAAGGATCGACAGTGGTGCCGGGGGTCAAGGCCACGAGTTTTCCGAAGTCGCGTCCGTTCAGGGGAAGCTCGGTTACCAATTTCTGTTCGACAACCTCCCCTAGCACGTCGCGCGTGGTCTCGATGACTGGATTCTCGGCTACCACCGTCAGGGACTCAACGTGTTTCTGGATTTCCGTGAGATCGAAGTCGGCGGTCGTATCGAGACCCACGTTGACAACCACGTTCTGTGCTGTCGGGGACAGGTTGACGGCTTCAGCCATGACCACGTACACACCGGCGGGCAACTCCGCCATAACATAGCTCCCGTCGGCGCCGGTTTTGGTTTCCCGAACCAGGCCGGTGGCGTTGTTTTTGGCGGTAACTTTGGCGCCGGCGAGCAAGGCGCCGCTGGCGTCTTTCACGCTGCCGCGGATGGATCCCCGAAAGCTCTGAGCGCAGAGAACTGCCGGTATGAGCACGAGTGCGAAAAGCAAGGCCCAGGGTGATAGAAACGGTCTGAAATTGCGCATGAACGGGTTTCTCCTGAAATCGCTACCACATCGTGCAACAGAAAGCTAAGAGATGTCCCAAGTCTCGCGCCGGGTTCGGGGATTTGGATCCGCGCGTGAACCTCACTTCTTGCGGGGAATTGTGAATTTCACGGGCGGCTTGATCCCGTAGATCTCGGCGAAGCTGGCCTGGTTGACGGCCAGGGCGAATCGTCCGCGTGAGTCGATGTAGATCAAAGGCGTTTTCAACGGGACATCGCTGAATGTTTTCACGAATTGCAGCTCGATTTTCTTGTCGCCCAGCATGAGGGGGACCGTGTCGCCGCGCTGGTAGCCGAGTTTGAGGAATTCTCCGGCATCCACGTTAGTTACCAGATTGCCGAAGGGGCCGTCGGTGGCGATGACTTCGCCGCGCAGACCCTTGTCGTCTACCGTGGGAGCATGCAGGTCGAGACGGACGAGGGCTTTAAGGTCAAGGACGGGTCCGACTTCGGACCAGTTATCGCCACGAGCGACGTGGGCGCCGGCGGGAGAAAAAATGTCGCGGCCATGAAAGGTGGAGGAGAGCGCCTTGCCGATCATCCATGCGGGATTCGTGATCTCGTGGGCAGCTTCGAGTCCATCGCGGTCGGCGACGAGCGTGATCAGGCCGTTGTCGGGCAGAACGAAATACTGTCCGCGCTTCGATTTGATGATGACCGCTTTGCGCGCGCTGCCGACCGTTGGATCGACCACGACGGTGAAGACGGTGCCGGCCGGGTAGTAAGGGGTCGCGCCGTAGAGGAAGCGGGCGCCGTCGAGGATCGAGAAGGGAGTGACCTGGTGGGTGAGGTCGACGATACGCACGTCGGGCATGATCGCGTACATCACGCCTTTGCAGATCGGAACCGAATCGTCGAGCGTGCCGAAATCGGTCATGAAGACAATAGTTTGCGGATACTTTGTAGCGACGGTCGTCTGTGCCGGGGCATCGGTGGCCGCGCTGAGTACGATCAGGAATGCGGCTAGAACTGGCGGGTATTTGTGCCAGAAAGATTTCGATTTCTGCATAAGAGGAATTCCGTCTCCTGAGAGTCTGCTAATGGGGTTTCGTGGCCAGGGCGTGCTGGCCCCTTGCAAGAAACCCTGCATGATTTCAGTGAGTGCGCTATTTTAGCGGAAGCGTGCAGAGTTTCGCGACTTGTCGGGGCGTGCGCAAGAAGCTGGCTGGCGTAGGCGCAGAGCATCGGCGGTAAGATATGGTGTCGTCGACAGCCACCATACTGCAAGCTATGCCTGACACGGCTATAATCTTCTGCGCGCCTCGTCATTCGAGACCGCTGTATACCTTCCAGGAGGCCTTTCATGGCTGGTCCGATTCCCGAGAAGTACACCGATTTGTTCCAGAAGCGCGCTTTCGCGAGTCTCGGAACTCTAATGCCCGACGGTCGTCCGCAGGTAACGCCGGTGTGGGTTGACTACGACGGGGAACACATTCTTTTTAATTCTGCCAAGGGACGGCAAAAAGACCGCAACGTGCGCCGCGACCCGCGTGTTTCACTCGCAGTCATCGATCCTGAAAATCCTTACCGGTATCTGGAGGTTCGAGGCAAGGTCGTGGAAATTACCGAACAGGGTGCGGATGCCCATATCGACAAGATGGCAAAAAAGTATCTGGGTGTCGACAAGTACCCGTACGCGCAGGCGACCGAGGTGCGCGTGATCTACAAGATCAAGCCCGAGCACACCACCACGATGGGCTAACTGGCCGGAGAAGAGCTCATTCCATCCTACAATCTGAGCCTGCTGGGATTCGGCAACGTGAACCGGGCGCTGGTGCGGCTGCTGGTGGATCGCGCAGCCGAGCTGCGCCAAGGCGGCATCGAATGGCGGATTACGGGCGTGGCGTCGCGGCGACTGGCTTGGATTGCTGACCCGAATGGGATTGATCCGGGCTTGCTTAGCCGTGAACCGAGCCTGGTGGCCGGAGACTTTCCCAAAGCCCTATGCAGGAGCGGCAACGTTCGGGAGTGGCTGGCGGCTGCTCGTACGGACGCGCTTTTTGAGGCGACTTCGTTGAACGTCGACAACGGGCAGCCCGCGGTTGAACATCTGCGGGCGGCACTTGAGTATGGAGCGCACGCGATCACCGCCAACAAGGGCCCGATCGTTCACGCCTACCACCAGCTGCACGATCTGGCCCAGGCACGCGGCAAACGGCTGTTGTTTGAGTCGACTGTGCTCGATGGCATCCCGATCTTCTCCTTGTTTCAAGAGAATCTGCCTCTTATCCATCTGCAGGGCTTTCGCGGGATCCTGAATTCGACTACCAACGTCATTCTTGCCGGAATGGAAGAAGGCTTGAGTTTTGACGCCGCTCTTGCTCGGGCACAGGAAATTGGGGTAGCTGAGACCGATGCCAGCCACGACATCGAGGGGTGGGATGCGGCGGTGAAGGTAACGGCGCTGGTCGTGGTGCTGATGGGCGAGAAACTTCGTCCGGCGGATGTTCAACGCGAAGGCATCGGCGAGTTGACTGGGGAAGAAGTGCGCGCGGCTCGGGCCGCCGGCACTCCGATCAAGCTGGTGTGCAGTGCGCGCCGGACTGAGAGTGGGATTGTGGCTCGGGTTTCGCCGGAACGCCTCCCCTTGAATGATCCGCTGGCTTGGGTCGCTGGAACGTCGTCCATCGTGTATTTTGAAACGGACATCTTTCCGGGCCTTTGCATCACCGAGGTGAATCCGGGCCTGTATGCGACGGCGTACGGAATGCTGGCGGATTTCGTACGGGCGGTAAGGAAATCCTGATCAGGTACCCTGGAAAACATGCCAACTACTCAAGAAGATCTCGCAACCGCGCTCGACCTCCCCTGGATTCGCTGCCAGTTTCCCTCCTTCGCTGAAAAGGTGAACGGCCAACCGGCTGCTTACTTTGATGGCCCGGGCGGCACGCAGGTACCCCAGCGCGTGATCGATGCCATCAGCGAGTACCTGGCGCACGCGAACGCGAACACGTGCGGCGCGTATCTCACCAGTCGGCGGACGAACCAGGTGATCGCGGATGCACGCTCGGCCATGGCCGATTTCTTCGGCTGCGATGCCGAAGAGGTCGTTTTCGGTTTCAATATGACCTCGTTGACCTTCGCGATGAGCCGGGCGATCGGGCGCGAACTGAAAGCGGGCGATGAAATCGTTCTTACGCTGCTTGATCACGATGCAAATTTCTCGCCGTGGCAGGCGCTGGAAGAGCGTGGAGTGGTCATCCGGCGAGTAGCGTTTCGCGAAGCCGATTGCACCCTGAACATGCAGGACCTGGCGCAGCAGATTAACAAGCGGACGAAAGTCGTGGCTGTCGGTTACGCTTCGAATGCTGTGGGAACCATCAATGACGTGAAAGAGGTGGTGCGGCTAGCGCGCGCGGTCGGAGCCCTCGCTTACATCGACGCCGTTCATTACGCTCCGCATGGTCCGATCGACGTGCGCAATCTCGATTGCGACTTCCTGGTGTGCTCAAGCTACAAATTCTTCGGGCCACACATGGGCGTGCTCTATGGCAAGCGGGAACATCTGAAGAGACTGCAGCCTTACAAGGTTCGGGCGAATACCAATGAGATTCCCAATTGCTGGGAGTGGGGAACGTTGAATCACGAAGGCATCGCCGGCATCACGGCATGTGTGGATTACATTGCCAGCATCGGACACAAGTTGAAGGGGACGTTGCCATCGCGGCGGGCGGCGATTCTAGCGGCTTATGGGGAAATTGTGAAATATGAACGCAGGTTGTGCGAGCGGCTGTTGCAGGGAATTGCGGCGCTGCCCACAGTGAAAGTGTACGGAATTACTGATCCGGCCCAGTTCGATCACCGCTGCCCCACCATCGCACTACGTGCCAAGGGACACACCCCGCTGGAACTCGCGACCAAGCTGGGCGACCGGGGATTCTTCACGTGGGACGGCAATTACTACGCAATTAACGTGACCGAGCAGCTGGACGTAGAGAAAGATGGCGGATTCCTGCGGATCGGCCTGTTTCACTACAACACGGTCGAGGAAGTCGACCGGTTGCTGGCTGCGCTGCGCGAGATTGTCGCGGCTTGAACGAACTACGACGTCAGCGTCATTCCGTAGAAGAACGTTGCAGAACTTCGGTGGATGCCATGACCTTCTACGAGCGGCGAAACTCCTCGACCTCGCCTGCCTTCGCCATTACGACCGCAGTGGCCATGCCCACGAAGAGGCCATGCTCGACGATGCCGGGCATCTCGCTCAACGTGCGGGCAAGCGTGGCCGGATCCGGAATTTTGCCGAAGTGGCAGTCGAGGATGTGGTGGCCTTCATCGGTCATGTAGGGCTTGCCGGACGAATCCATTCGCCGGACTACCCGGGCGCCGAGGTCAGAAATTTTCCTGGCTACGAGCGGTTCCGCGAAGCCGATGACTTCTACAGGCAGCGGGAACTTCCCCAGAATCGGTACCTGTTTGGAGGAGTCGGTGACGATGATCAGCTGCTTCGAGGCGGAAGCGACAATTTTTTCGCGGAGCATGGCGCCGCCGCCGCCCTTAATCAGGTTGAGTGCAGGGTCGAATTCGTCGGCGCCATCGATGGTGACGTCGATCTCCTGCACCTGGTCAAAGGTCGTTAGCGGGATTCCCAATTGATTGGCAAGGTCGCGGGAGGCGATCGAGCTTGGGATCCCGCGAATCTTCATGCCGGCGCGGACGCCCTCGCCGAGCAAGCGAATGGCAATGGTAGCGGTCGAGCCGCTGCCCAATCCCACCACCTGGCCGTCGCGAACGTATTTCAGGCTCGCTCGCGCAGCCGCTTCCTTTTCCGCATCATTGGCCATGTTTAACGCAGCCCCATTTCGATATAGAGAAGATAGCCGCCCAGTCCCAGGCCGAAGATCGCCGTCAGGATCGCGACCAGGTCGATGATGAATCCTGCCGGCTCGAAGTTTCCGCGATCGAGTTGCCTGCGGGTCTGACGATAGCGGACCAGGCCCGCAGCCGTTAATACGACGCCAGCCACGATGGCCAGCAGTCCGAACCATACTGACATGCCACTGGTACGGACTTCGTGGCCCTGCAGCACGCTGAATTGGCGGATGGCAATCGAGAAGCGGCCGATAGCGAAACCAAATACGACGACAGCCACGCCGGTCCGGACCCAGGCCAGGAATGTGCGTTCGTTGGCGAGGTGATCGCGGGCTCGGTTGGCGTTGTCAGTCATGCCGGCGGAAATGCCGGATGATTATTCCACAGCTTTCTGAATCAGCGTGGCGGCACCGGCAAAATTCTGGAGGAATTCGCGCGCGAAGCCGTGCCGGCGTTGCAGATATTCAGCGCTGTTGTGGGTGACCCAGACTTTACCCTGATCGTCTTCCCAGACCAAAGCTTTCAGCGGGAGATCGATGGCGAGCGTGGGCGCGGCCAGCATGGGCGGAGTGCCGCCGCGGGGGTTGCCGAAGAGCAGCAATTGGGTCGGTCGCATTTCCATGCCGACTTTTGCGGCTTCGGCGCTGTGATCGATGTGCGCGAAGGTGGTCATGCCTTTGTCATGAAGAATGAGTTGGAGTTTTTCCAGCGTTTGTTCAACCGAGAAGGGACTCGCGGTGTGGATCAGACCGTCTTTGGCGTCGGGCATAGTGAACTCCTGCGTGCTTAGAGAGGCGAGCAAGTGGGACGGTCGCAGAAAGTGTTGCGGGCTTTGACGGAGATGGCTGTTCCTTATCAGTGCGTAACTACGGACAATTACAGGCCATCAACATTTTGCCCATGAGTTCCTTGAGGATTTTGCCGGCTACGGTTGCGGTGAGGTCGGAGACGTCGCGACTGGGGTTGTACTCCACGATGTCGGCGCCGACGATGGTGGCGGTGATGGAGTGCAGGTGCTCCAGAACCTCGCGCACGGACATGCCGCCCGGTTCGCGATGGGAGACGCCGGGAGCGAAGGCGGGGTCGAGCACATCCATGTCCAACGAGACGTAGACCGGGCACCAGGTCTTCACTTCCTCGAGGGCGCGTTTGTGCCCGATCCCAAAGACTTCCACGCCAAAGCGCGCGGCTTGTTTTTTCTGAGCGGCGTTCATGGTGCGAATGCCGACCTGGATCAGCCGCTTGGCCAGCTTCTCTTCCATGATGCGGGCGAATGGCGAGGCGTGCGAGAACTTGTTGCCGTCGAAGTCGTCGTAGAGATCGGGATGCGCGTCGAAATGGATGATGGTGAGATCTTTGAAGCGTTTAGCGAACGCCCGGACGATGGGGTAGGTGATGGAGTGATCTCCGCCCAGGCAGATGGGCCGCCGGCGTTTTTCGAGCAAGGCGTCAACGGCTTGCTCGATTGCGGGGAATGCGTCTTTCTCGGGGAGGTCGAGGTTGCCGGCGTCCTCGTACGCCCCTTCAGCGCCGACGTCGACGCCGAGTTCCGACCACATGTTGGAGGCGTCGCAATGCAACGCGTCGCGGATCAGGGCAGGAGCTTCGGCTGCGCCTCGCTTGTAGGAGGAGTTTTCGTCGAGTGGAACACCCAGCAGCGTGGGTGCTCCCCAGGGTCCTTTCCCGCTTCCAGTGCTCGCCATGGGGCCTCGGTCCAATACGTTACACCATTTTTCGCGCAGGACTCCAAATTGGGGATTCTGGTTTTTGGCTCCCGGTTCCAGTTCTTGAAGCTTGGGAGCACGCTTAAACACTGCACGAGAATTTAGAGGCGAACATGATCGCTGTCCTCTTTGACAACAACCCCGCCCAAGCAAAGCTTGGACGGGGCACCCTCGTGTGCTCTCTGCGTAGGAGAGAGGCATTCGTTCGGTGGGAACGCCCCCTCCTATTTGCTGGGGAGGTAGCTCAATTCCGGATGGAAGCGGATGATTTCGCTAGTCTCCTTTTGGACGGAACCATCAATCCGGTCCACGATGGAGTCGGCTTCCGGCTGTCCAAAGGCCTCTTTGAGCATGTCGCGGAAAGGCTTCACCTCTGGTTTTTCTTCGAGGTCGGCCCATGAGTTGCGAGGCAGGACGAGCACAAAGACACCCGTTGGCCCGCCGCTGGCTAACTCGTACCATTCGTAATTGACGGGCCACTTCGTTTTGAGAGTACCGTCATAGACCCTGGCAATTGCTGACCGAAAATCTGATTCCTTCCCATAGCGCACGTAGAAAGTAATGATGTCCGCAAACTTGGAGGGCATCTTGGCGTCGGTGGGATTGCTGACTTTGGGCATGAACTCATAGTAGCGAGCGACGACGGAATCCACGTAGGTTCCAACAACCTTCTGGAATTCTGCGAGGTCGGCCTCGTCCGAAACGGCGGGCTTGTCGAAGTCAGCCCAGTGCTGGCCCAGCCGGCCGACAATGTAATTTCCGGTATTTTCCCCGCTGACTGTCTCCCATACGAACAAGGGAAGAGGGTCATTTTGTTGCTTGTGCCAGGCTGCCTTCTGCTTTCGTCCAGCCTCGTACTGCGGCACCATTCCATTCTTCGGTTTCTGAAACTCAAGAGCAGCGACCGTTCCGGGTTTTTCCTGGGCTCCGAGCGAACATGCGACACACAAGACGATCCCCAACGTTGACAGCCAGTGCTTGCGCTTCATGGTGGGCTCCTTTTGCGGTGGATTGTTCCGCGTGAAATGTAAGAGTCTTTCTCTTGGCCGGGAAACGGATTGAACTCTACACGAGCACCCGTCCCCAACAAAGGAGAAACGCTCTTGCACCAGAAGCATTTCGGAAAGGAGAGGACCCATTGCCACGACTAAAACAGAGTGGCGTCAACCGTCCTTGAACGGCTGACGCCAACCCTGCTTAGTTCACCTCGTGCGCGTGTGCTTGCCTGTTAGTCCCGGTGAAAGTTGAACAGGTCCATCATGTCGCCGATGGCGGGACTATTCAGCGGGACGTAGGGGTTGTTTCGGCTGGCGTGCGGGTTGGGGAAGTTGTCGCGGCTGCGCTTGGTCAACGGAGACAATCCCCAGTTGGCTTCAATGAACTTCAGAATGGAAACATGGTCGGTGTATGAGTGAGAGATGTGGCCGGGCTTGGTCCAAGGCGACACCACGATGGTCGGTATGCGAGTGCCGTCGCCGAAGAAGTCCAGGGGCTGAATGAAGCCGGAGTCCCAGTAGCCTCCGCCCTCGTCGAAGGTCACGATGATGGCGGTGCTGGCCCAGAGTTTTGGATTGGCTTTCACGCCGTCGACGATTTTCTTCACGAAGCCTTCGAACAGATTCAGCTTCGAGGAAGCCGGGTGCCCGTCGAGCCAGCCATCCGGCTTCACGAACGAGACCGCCGGAAGGCTTCCGTTCTTGATGCCGTCGTAAAGGGCGGTGGTGTCCTGGTTATGCGCGCGGCCGGAGGCGCTGGTCATGATCGACGTTGCGTACTGGAACGGGTTGCAGATGTTGCAGTAGGTGTTGTCGGCGGTGACGTAGTTGCCGTCAGGGTTGGCGAGGTAGGTATTCCATTGATCGCCGTAATACGCCCACGAGATGTGCTTGTCGTTGAGGGCATCGCCAATGTTGCGCAGGGTGGACGGTGGGATGGTAAACACGGTCTGGTTGGGATTGGTGATGTCGGCATAGGCATCGCGCCCATCGCCGTAGTAACCGGGATTGTAGTTGTTCAGCAGATAGTAATGGCCGCGTTCGCAATTGGGATCGATTGGCTTTGGCAACGAACGGAGATAGCGGACGAGTTGGCCGACTCCGGGCGCGGAGCTATCGGCGCACTCGCTGTAGGTTCCGCCACCGGACGAGGGGGAACCGTAGGAGCCGGAGCCGTATCCGTCCTGCGTGTACCAGTTGTTGGTCCCGGGCTGTGCGTTCGGATTTTCAATTTCATCGACCACGCCGGCGTTGGGACTGCCCGCCGCGACCATTTCATTGTGCGGTGGGCGCCGAGCATGTCCACGGCCGTCGCTGAACCAGATCCCATCGCCGGTCCCGAGCATCACGTGATTGGCACCCGTTCCACCCATCACCGATTGGTGAAAGTTATCGCTCATCGCATAGTTGTCGGCGAGGAACTTGAAGTAGGGCGCGTCGCCCTGCAGCATGTTATAGAAGCCCATCGCCGTGGAGCCTTCGCCGGTGCTGGTGTCATTAAAACCGGAAGGCTGCGTCTTGCCGTTGGAGCCTGCGCCGATCGTGGTTTCCACCCAGGGCCACAGGTCGTTCCTGCATCCGCTGGGATTACTGCGCGTGGCGCGCGATGCCTTGCAGTCGAACTGCTGCCACATCTGGTAGAAGCGGTGGACCGGGCTGTTGTCGTAGGTGTCGTAGGGGTGGGTCGCGGAAGTCAACTGGAACGGCCCGTTCGGCAGTTTGTCGGCATTCGGGATGCGCGTGTCAAGCGCGCCATGCGCGAGTCCCGTGCCGCCCGTGGTCAGATATACGTAGTAATCGTCGGGCAGACCGTTTTCGACGGCTTTGGCCGTTGCGACGTCCGGGAACGGAGCCGTCGAGTATCCGCCTGCGAGTGCCGGTGGCAGAACAGAATAGCGGGTGTTACCGGAGGGACTGAGGCGAAAGCCGTCGTCGCTGCTATCGATGGCGGAGGACTGGGCGGCCAGAGCAAAGTTCGGCCCAGGAGTTCCGTCTTCGTTGACGATGCCCTTCGACAGGAGGTTGTCGACGCTTTCTCCTTTTCTCGGCTTGTAGGTGGCGAAGATGTGATCGAAGGTGCGGTTCTCGCCGATGATCACGATCACGTGCTGGATGGGAGTTCTGGTTTGCCGCGAGTGATCCTCAGCCGCGGCGATCGCCGGTGAAATCAGTTGTACAACCAGAGTCGCGATGCCTGTAACAGCAGCTACACGCGACTTAAGGGAGACAAGTTGCCTTGACACCATTTCACAGCCCTCCTTTGAAGGTAGGGGCAGCGTAGTGGGTGTTTATTTCGCTTCCGTAAAAGGCTTGTAACGTGTCTGTGAATAGTTTTCCAAAGGGGAGCTTCGAGCTTCGCAGATCGGGAAATTTTCCTATGTGCTGGTACGGGTCGCGCGCGATGCTCACATTGTGGGCGACGACATGTATAACGCCGTGCTCGCGGCCTCGGTGATTACCATCCTGATCAATGGCGTCCTGCTTCGTTTGGCTCCGGCCAGCATTTCCAGGCGCTCGGCGGCCAGTTGATCAAGCGCTTAACCGGCCACGTCTGCAGATATTCTGGGAAGGATTGCCCGCAACAGCGCCTCGAACTGGCCGCGAACTTTTTCGCCGGTCTCCATCACCTCCTGATGAGAAAGCACCTGGTCGAGAATGCCGGCGGCCATGTTGGTGACGCAGGAGATCGCGAGGACCTTGATTCCCATGTGCCGTGCGGCAATGACCTCGGCGACGGTCGACATGCCGACCAGATCGGCGCCGATGGTTCTGAGGTAACGAATTTCGGCGGGCGTCTCATAGCTGGGGCCAAGCAAAGCTGCATAGATACCATCTTCGAGTGACAAGCCGAGCTTCGCGGCCTCTTCCTGGGCAGCCCTGGCATAAGCCTTCGTGTAGGCATGGGTCATATCGGGGAAACGGACGCCGAAGCGGTCGTCGTTTGGCCCGACGAGCGGGTTGTGTCCCTGCAGGTTGATGTGGTCCTTAATCAGCACGAGCGCGCCTTGCTGGTATTTCAGGTTGATGCCGCCGGCGGCGTTGGTGAGGATGACGGCGCGGATGCCCATGCGTCCGAAGACGCGGATCGGGAAGGCGACTTCCGGTGCGGAGTAGCCTTCGTAGAGGTGGGCGCGTCCCTGCATCGCGGCCACGGGGATGTTTCCCGCGTTGCCGATGACCATCTGGCCGGCGTGGCCGATCGCAGTCGAACGGGGGAATGCAGGGATCTGGGCGTAGGGAACCCGGGTTGCGTTGGCGAGCGAATCGGCGAAGGCTCCGAGGCCTGACCCCAGGATGAGGCCGATCTTGGGACGCAGCGCGGTTTGGGATAGGAGGAATTGCGCGGCGGCGTCGGCGCGGGTGAATAGATCGTTCATGTCGTTATGACCTCGCGAAGAGCTTCGAGCAACGAGCGGCGAGCTTTGAGAAACTGCCCCCCTCAGCGGCTAAAGCCGCGATTTATTCACAGCTTGTACGGCCCGGCTGAAGCCGGGCCCTTTCAAATCCAGACGCCTATCAAATCCAGATTCTTTCAATTCAAGATTCCTTTCAAATCCGGATTCTTGAAACGGATTTCCTGAACGCTTGCCTTTCGGCAGTCAGTATGCCTTTTCGAACTGCTTGAACCCGTTTTCCAGTTTCCATTGCACGCGGGCTTTTTCGTTGGCGTCCAGAAACTTCTGGCATGCGGGTGAAGTCTTGGCACTGTTGGTTGAATTTGCGCAGGCCGTCACCATTCGAAACGATTTTTGCAAAAGACTCTCGCCTGGAATGAAGCTGTGTTCGAGACTCTGCCGCGCCATACGCTTCAGTTCTATGTAGGAAAGGCCCTGCGTCTCAACGGCGCGAAGGTATTCGTGCGTCATGTCGGAGCGGGAGACGCCCTCGTCGTCGCTGGCAAGCGCCACTGGGACGCCGTACTTCATATACGTCGCCAGCGGATGGTTCGCGCCTTCTATTTCCAGAATTTTTGCATTGCTGGTCAGGCAGATTTCGACCAGCACGTTTCTGGCAGCCATCTCTTTCAGCAGGCCGAGGGGATCATGTTCGTGCATGACGGAAACGCCGTGGCCGATGCGCTCCGCGTGTCCTAGCTCGATGGATTCGCGGATGTGAAAGCGGAGGTCTTCGGGTGGTACGAGTCCCGCAGCGAGTTCGCCGGCGTGCAGGCTGATGTGCACTTTGGGATATGCCTTATGCAGGAAGTCGAGCATCTTCATGTGGAGCTGGAAGTCGTGCCTGGGCACGTACCAGTCCTCGGGCATCACCAGATTCAGGCCGACGAAGCGGGGATCAGCTTGCACGAGTTCGAAGCCCAGCACAATCTGCGTGAATACACTCTCCGGGGGCAGACCGCGGAGCACCTGGTACAGATAGTGGATCGTGACCTGGCAGCCGGGATCGGGATGGGCGGTGGCGCACCCGAGAAGTTCTTGCTTGCGGGCTTCGTTGCGGTCAAGTTGCGCGCGGGTCGCGGCGATGATCTCTTTCAAGCCTCCGGCCAGCAGGCGGTCGCGCATTTTGGCGAAGTCATCGTCCCAGCCCAGTTTGCTGCCGAGTTGCGCTGAACTCATGTTGTCGGCGGTGTGCATCAGTTCCACATATTGCAACCGGTCGGCAGCCGCGCGCGAGGCTACCTCGGCCAGCTGATCGCCGACGCTATTGATTTCGGCGAGAAGAAACTTGTCGAAGGTGGCAAAGAAGTGGTCGTGTCCAGAGCCTTCGCCGGGCGTCCAGTTCCTCATGGACCAGGCGTCGATCAACTGGTTGTAGAGCACGTGGTCGGCGTAAGCGCAGCGCACCGCGGGTTTGTAGGAATGGTTCGCGCACGACTCGTCGCAGGGCGGCGGGAGCAGGGTCGAGGTGCCGCGGTCCACGCACAAGTTGTCTTCGGCAGCGTAGTCGATCCACCTCTCCGCATAGATGGCTCCCGCAAGGTGGTTGTGCAGGTCGCCTCCTTTGGGCATGGACTGCAGAAAGGCGACCAGCAGGGACCGATTCTTCCGGATCGATTCGAGGTGAATCGCGGTGCGCTGCTCCGCGCTCTGCGCGGCGGCGATCGCGCTAAGGCTTAGCAACAGTGCGAGATGGTGGAGCTTTGCGGATATGTCCACTTTGCGCTTTCCTTGGGGAATGCGAATTGTACAGGGACGGGCAAGTGGTTTACAGAAGGCAGGAGAGGCAAGACTGGGCTTGAGAACTCGTGCTTAGGTGCGGTTAGGGCGTGAACTGGCCCAGTGGGAGGCGACCGTTGTAAATAGCAACTACCCGCGCCGTTATTGAATTGTGACGAAATTTCCACAGGATGGAAAATCGTTCTTTTGCAGGAAACGATCGATTTACATTGCTGAAACCCGCGGAGTGCCGTGATTTCGGCCGAAATCAGTAAAAGATGCGGAGAAAGGTGCACAAAAAGCGGTCATTTGCCTGTGAACGGCCTGCATCCCATTGAAACCAGAATAGATAAAAGAGTGCAGTTTTGATTGACTGCAGAAATAGAAGGAGTAAAAAGACACTCGTTCTTCAACACGTTCTCAGTTTTGCCGGTTGGTGCGGCGTCCGGGGCTCAAGCGAAGTCACCTTCTGATTGCGCAAATCGGAAGGAAGGCAAGCAAGGGTCTATAGCAAAGCGCTGGTCGAGGAGAACAGGAACGACCGTTGAAGGCAAGATAGAGTCCCGAGGCGTTGGACTGGTTTATCCGGTTGGCGGTGAGCCCGGAGCCCGAACTAAGATCGCGCGTTGCAACCCGCAAGGAAGCGACGAGAGCAGGTCGGTAAGGGTCTAAAAGCGAGCTACTGGCCGAGACGAACGAGATCAACATCACCTCGGGATTCTTATTGTTTGGCCGTGGCGCCCTTTCGAGGCTGCCAAGGCAGGCTCTCCCCCAAGTGTCTGAGTAACAACCCGGCCAAACACGAACCTCCTGGACAGAGACGCGGATCGCCCCGCGTCTCTTTTTTGTTGCCGTCTCCGTGCAGCCTTTATGGGCCGACCATGATCTGCAGTTTGTCTTTGGTCTGCAGGCGGACCCGGTAGATTTGATCTTTCGCCGGCACCTCGGACACAGCATCCAGGTGAAGCGCGTAAGCGCCTTTTGGCAGCGTCTCTCCAAAAGGAATTTCCTGCGAGTCGACCCCCCTCTTCAGGGGGAAATGTTGATAGCCGATGGCGGTAGCGCGGCCGTTCTCCGCCACCGCGAGCACGATGAAGGTGAAGTCGAAGTCGTCTTCGGTGTTGTTGCTGACAATAATGGACCCATCGATCCGGTTTCCGACAGCGCGTGGGTGACGCTTCCACTCCATCACCATGGGCTGGAGAACACGAAGAATGTAGGAACGAAACGCTTTCTGCGGAGGGTTCGAACTGTCGATCGCGGTAACGGTGAATTTGAACTCACCCACCGTGGTGGGGGTGCCGCTGAGGAGGCCGTCGTCGGCGAGTTTCATTCCCGTCGGTAATTTACCTTCCGAGACTGAGTACTTCATGGGCGGAATCCCGCCGTGGGCCTGAAACTGGAATTTGTACTCATGTCGGGGTGACGCTTTTGGAAGGCTGACGGCGTCGAGCCAAAGGTTCGTTAGGTCGGCGGGCTGTTGGGCCGATGCGATCCACGCCAGCAGCGAGGTCAGAACGATGACTTGAAGTTTACACTTAACGGGCATTATCCCTCTGCAACCTTCTGACCCGGTTGGATGCTCCACGGGGGCAAACGGTAAGCACTCACCTCGATTATGCTACACAGAGAGTGTCACGCACTTGCCGTGTTCGTCACCCGACTTCGGAGTCCATATTCCCTTTTTGGAGCGCGACGGTGGCTGCTGAGGGACCTATGTCCTCGACGCCCAGTCGATTCACGCGCTAAGCTAGATAGTTTTTGGAACGCAGGAGGTTCCCGCATGCGGGAAGCAGTCCTAAAACTATGGCCCGAGATCGACTGGATCAAGGACGCGAAGCTGCGCGATCAAGTGACCCTCACCTGGACCAAGGCCCTTGAGCGCAGCCCGCTGAAGCCCGATGATCTCAACCGCATTCCTTTCACGCTGCTCATCCCGGGCTGCCCCATCACGTTCATGGAGCATAAGCGGTGCGTGGTCCACATCGCGCGCAAGAGCGCGGAGTCGATGAACGAATTTATGGGGCGCGCGCTGCCGGTGAATGTGGATGCGGTGATTGCCGGCGCGATTCTGGCGGATGTAGGGAAGCTTCTGGAATACGAAATCGGGCCGGATGGACAGTCGCGGCAGAGCGAGCGCGGAGAAGCGCTGCGGCATCCATTTACGGGAGTGGCTTTGGCGCTCGAGTGTGGTGTCCCGGACGATGTTTGCCACATCATCGCGGCGCATGCGGCGGAAGGGGACCAGGTGAAGCGCACCACCGAGGCCTATGTGGTCCATCACGCCGATTTTATGGCGTACCTGCCTTTCAAGAATCCGAAGAATGTTAAGGGAAAGCGAAGTTGATGCTGGGTAGGTAGTCATCAGCTATCAGTGTCAGCTAACGACCATCATGGAGAACACGCCTTGTCAGCTCAACAAGTAACCGCTGGAAAAGAAACCATCACCGCTAAAATGGCGCGCTGGGCTGCGGGCCTTGAATACAAGCAACTCTCGCAAGAGGCCGTATACCAGGCGAAACGCTTCTTGCTCGACTCTGTCGGTTGCGCGCTAGGCGGATATCAACAGCACGACGTGAAGATTGCGCTGGCGGTGCTGGATGAAATCGCGGCACGCGGCCCGGCAACTGTCATTGGCACCGGGAAACGTGTGGATGCGGTGTCTGCCTCGCTGGCGAACGCGCTGATGATCCGCTGCATGGATTACAACGATATTTACTGGAAGCAGGACCCGTCGCATCCGTCCGATATTTTCCCCGCGGCCATGGCGGCTTGCGAACGGAAGAAGTCGGGTGGCAAGGAACTGATCATCGGGTTCGTGCTGGGGCATGAGTTCGAAATGCGCTTTTGCGAGGCGGCGTTCCCCGGGATACGGGAACGCGGGTGGCATCACGCGACACTGACGGCTTTTGTGTCGCCATTCGTCGCGGGCCGTGGATTGCGTCTGTCGTGGGAGCAGATTCAACACGCGGTGGGCATCTCGGCGAGCCGGCACTGCACTTTGGGAGCGGTAACCGCGGGCAAACTTACCATGATGAAGAACACCGTGGACCCGATGGCGACGCAGAGTGGCATGTTCGCGGCGCTGCTCGCCGAAAAGGGGTATACCGGGCCGGAGCATGTGATTGACGGTAAGGAAGGGCTGGTGCATTGCTTCGGGCCGGAGTGGAAGCAGAACATCCTGACCGATGGGCTGGGCGATTCGTGGCGCATCACGCAATGCGGGATGAAATTCTTTCCGACGGAAGCGCTGACGCATGCGCCGATTTCCGCCGTGCTTGACCTGGTGAAGAAGAACGATCTTCACCCTGATCAGGTGGCGAAAGTGCAGATTCGTTCCCTGGCGCGAGCGGCTGACATCCTTTCGGACCCAAGCAAGTACGATCCGCATACGAAGGAGACGGCGGATCACTCGCTGCCTTACGTGATCGCCGCGGCGCTGGTCGACCGTCAAGTGACTCCGGCGCAGTTCGAGATGGCGAAGATCATGGATCCGAAGATCCGCGAGCAGCTGAAGAAAGTCGAAGTTGTTGCCGACCCGGAGATCGAGAAAGTGTTTCCCGCATTGCAGCGCGTGATCGTGACCATCACCACGACCGACGGGCGATCGTTCACCGAGCAACTGGACTATCCCAAGGGAGATCCACGGAATCCGCTCACGGACCAGGAGATCGAGGAGAAGTTCGCGGCGCTGTCGGAGGGGGTTCTGTCGGCGAAAGCGCAGAAGAAGCTGGTGGATGCGATCTGGAATCTGGAGAAGGTTGGATCGGTTTCGAGGTTGATGGCGCTGATGAAAGCGGACGTGCGTGCGAAGAAGCTTTCGAACAAGAGCAAGCCGCGGACAAAAGCAAAAAAGCGGCGGTGACTTCAAGGCGGGTGTTCGTGGTCGCTGCAAGACCAGGCGAGCTTTGCTCGCCTGCACAGACGAGGGCGTCTGTGCCTACGTGGTTCGGTGAGCGACGGAGCGCTTGCTCGATTCGTTGAGACCGGAGATTGTATGCCTCAAACCATCGTTGAAAAAATCGCACAGACGCACATGGCGGAGGGGCCTTCGCGGCCGCTGCGCACCGGAGATTTTCTTTCGATTCGCCCGCATCGGGTGATGACGCATGACAACACCTCGGCGGTCATGAGCAAGTTCAAGGGCATCGGCGCGAAGAAGATTCACGATCCGCAGCAGTTGGTGTTTGCCCTCGATCACGATATTCAGAATCAGGACGAAGCGAACCAGAAGAAATATCGCGCGATTGAAGCGTTCGCGAAGGAGCACGGAGTCGATTTCTATCCCGCCGGGTCGGGGATTGGCCATCAGATCATGGTGGAACGCGGTTACGTGGTTCCCGGATCGTTCGTGGTGGCGTCGGACTCGCACTCCAACATGTACGGGGCGCTTGGGGCCATCGGCACGCCCATCGTGCGGACCGATGCCGCTGCGGTGTGGGCGACGGGGGAATTCTGGTGGCAGATTCCACGTTCGGTTGGGGTGCGACTGGAAGGGAAGTTGCCCGAAGGAGCCACGGGCAAGGACGTCATTATCACGCTGTGCGGCTTATACAACCACGACGAGGTACTAAACGCGGCGATCGAGTTCACCGGGCCGGGGGTGGCTTCGCTGTCGATGGACGCGCGGCTGTCCATCTCAAACATGACCACCGAGTGGGGACCTCTGGTGGGATGGTTTCCGGTCGATCAGGTGACGATTGCGTACCTGCGCGGTGTTCAGCAGCGACTGAAGGCGCAGGGTATCGAGCGCTTCCCGGAGTCCGACCTGAAACGATGGTCGGAGAATCCGCCGAGTCCTGATCCGGCGGCTGTTTATGCCGCGAAGATCACGCTTGATCTGGCGCAAGTCACGCCGCATGTCTCCGGACCCGACACCGTGCAGGTCATGCAATCGCTGGCTGAAATGGAGAGGAAGAAAGTCGCAATTCAGAAGGCCTATCTGGTTTCGTGCGTGAACTCGCGGCTGGAAGACCTGGATGCAGCTGCAAAGGTTTTGAAAGGGAAGAAGGTCGCCTCGAGCGTGCAGTTCTATCTCGGTGCGGCCAGCAAGTGGGTGCAGGAGGAAGCCGAGAAACGCGGCATCTGGCAAACCTTGATGGATGCAGGGGCGCACCCGCTGCCTGCTGGATGCGGTCCGTGCATCGGGCTTGGAGTTGGGCTGCTCGAGAAAGGTGAGGTTGGCATTTCCGCCACCAACCGCAACTTCAAAGGCCGCATGGGATCGCGCGATGCCCAGTGTTACCTGGCAAGTCCCGAGGTGGTTGCGGCTTCCGCGGTGGCCGGATATATTCGCGGTCCGCACGAGTTCGCGGATCGCAATCCGGAACGAAAATATACGGAGTTTGCCGCGAATGGCGCGTCGGGAGCGGAGAAAGTGGAAATTCTGAAAGGCTTTCCCGGTCGCGTCCAAGGGCGGTTGGTTTTCATGCCGCAGGACAACGTCAACACCGATGCCATCTATGGCAAGGACTACACCTATCGCGACGACATGACGAAGGAAATGATGGCGAAGGTCGTCATGGAGAATTACGATCCGCAATTCGGCGAGCGCACGCGGGCAGGTGACGTCATCGTTGGCGGGTTCAACTTCGGCACCGGCTCCAGCCGCGAGCAGGCTGTGACGTGTCTGAAGGCGAAGGGATATCCGCTGGTGATCGCGGCAAGCTTCTCACAGACATACTTGCGCAACGCTTACAACAATGGATTCCTGTGCGTAGAAGTGCCAGAGCTGGTGAAGCGGTTGCGCGAGCAATTTGCGAAAGAAATCAGCGCGAAGGAGAAGACCATCGTTCCGGGCGATGAAATCGACATCGATTTCACAACCAGCGTGATCACGTGGCGAGGAGAGAAGTTCCCATTTCCAGCGCTGGGCAGTGTGCCGCAATCTCTGGTGATTGCCGAAGGCGTGGAAAATCTGGTGGCGAAGCGCCTGGGTTTGAATTAATTGAGAAGGATATTGGCTTCGGCCAATGAAGAACCTCGACCACTACGCCGGATGGCGCCCCGTCGGCCCGACTGAAGTCGGCTCCTTCCCGATCGTTGCTACTTCTTTAGTTCTTTCAGAATTTCCCGCGCGGCATTAGCGCCTGAGCCTCCGGTCAGGCCCGCGCCTGGGTGCGTGCCGCTCCCGCAGAGATATAGATTCGCGATGGGCGTGCGGTATCGCGCCCAGTCGAGCAGCGGACGCATGGTGAAGAACTGGTCAAGCGCCAGTTCGCCGTGGAAGATGTGGCCTCCGGTGAGACCGTAAGTGTCCTCCAGGTCCTTGGGCGTGATGATCTGGCCTTCGAGCACCATGCCGGGGAGGCTGGGCGCGTATTCGGCGAGCGTGTTCACGACTGCATCGCCGAGGGCGCTACGCTGTGCGTTCCAGTCGCCTTTCAGCTTGTAGGGCGCGTACTGCATGTAGATCGACATCACGTGCTTGCCGGCTGGGGCGAGGGTGGGGTCGCTCAGCGAAGGGATCGTAACTTCCAGATACGGCTGTTTCGAGAAGTCACCGTATTTCGATGCGTCGAAGGCGCGCTCGAGGTAGTCGATGCCGTGGCTGATCTGGATGCGGCCCTTGAGTGCGGCCGAACTGCCGTTCTTGATGGCTGTAAAGTTGGGGAGTCCGTCGATAGCGAGATTGATTTTCGCCACGGTTCCCATCATGCGGTAGTGCTGGAGTTTCTCGGCAAAGCCTGGAGTTAGATGAGTCGGGTCGACCAGGTGCAGTAGAGTACGCTTCGGGTCGGCGTTGGAGATAATCGCGCTTGCAGGAATCTCGTCGCCGGATTTGAGGACGACAGAGACGGCGACCCCGTCTTTCACGCGGATTTCCGCGACTTCGGCGTTGGTGCGGATTTCGGCGCCGGCAGCTTTCGCGGCGGATGCCATCGCCTGCGTGATGGCTCCGATTCCACCTGCGGCAAAGTTGGCGGAGCCAGCCGGGTGCGCGTCGCCTGCGCCGCGAATCAGGAGTACGAGCGCGCTGCCAGCCGACCACGGGCCGAGGAAGGTTCCGAAAATACCACGCGCGGCGATGGTGCCGCGCAGCAGGTCGGTTTCGAAGTATTCGGCGACCAGGTCGGCGATGGCCATCGGTCCCCAGCGCAGGAGGCGGTAGAGATCCTTCTTGCCGAGCTTGCGCAGGGCGCGTCCGGTTTGCAGCATGCCCCAGAGATCGGTGCGGCTTGGACTGTCGATGTCGGGCGGTGTCATCTTCAGGGCGTCGGCGATCACGCTGCCCATCTTGCGCAACGATTCCTGAAGCTCGGGGTACTTGGCCGCGTCTTTTTGCGAGAAGGCGGAGATTTCTTTGACGGACTTCTGTGTGTCGTTGTAAAGCGTGAGGGCGCGGCCGTCGGGCGTCAACGAGACGACGCTGGTCTCGGGCGTGATCAGTCTCAGGCCGTGCTGCTCGAGTTGCATGTCGCGAACGATGTCGGGGCGGACCGGTCCAGCGGAATGCGACAGCGTGGAGCAACGGAAGCCCGGATGAAATTCTTCCGTGATGGCCGCCCCGCCGGTCTGCGAACGGCGTTCGAGCACGAGCGGCTTGAATCCAGCCTTCGCGAGATAGAAGGCGGTGACCAGGCCGTTGTGCCCGCCACCGATGATGACGACGTCCCGCTTGTCGGCCATTACGCAGCCCCCTTGACGTCTTTGAGAATCTCGAGCGCCGACAGGCGTCCGGGTGCGCCCATGATGCCGCCGCCCGGATGCGTGGCCGATCCGCACATGTAGAGGTTCTTGATCGGCGTGCGGAATTGTGCCCAGCCCGCGACCGGGCGCAGGAAGAACAGCTGTTCGAGTGACAGCTCGCCCTGGAAGATATTCCCTTCGGTCAGGCCGAACTCGCGTTCGAGATCGAGCGGCGTGACGACCTGGCGGTGCAGGATGATGTCGCGGATGTTGGGCGCGTATTCGGCGATGGTGTCGATAACGGTGTCGCCGAATTTTTCTTTCTCGGTATCCCAGTCGAGGCCGGGCGCGAGCTTGTAGGGCGCGTACTGCACGAAGCACGACATCACGTGCTTGCCCGGAGGCGCGACGGACGGATCGGTAAGCGACGGAATCACCGTGTCGATATAGGGGCGGCGGGAGAAGTGTCCGTACTTGGCGTCATCGTAGGCGCGTTCCATGTACTCGACGCTGGGCGAGAACGACATCGCGCCGCGCAGGTGAGCGCCTTCGCCCGGCATGCACTTGAAGTTCGGCAGGCCGTCGAGCGCGAGATTTACTTTGCCGGAAGAACCGCGGTACTTGTAACGGCGGATTTCGTCCAGGAAATCGTCGGCGATGTTGCCGGGCTCGATGAAGTCGATGAAGGTGTGTTTCGGGTCGACGCTTGAGGAAACGATGTCGGCGTAGATTTCGTCGCCGTTGGCGAGGACGACGCCCTTCGCTTTGCCTTCTTTAATGATGATTCTTGCAGTCGGTGCTTGCGTGCGGATTTCCACTCCAGCTTCGCGGGCTGCATCTGCGATCGCGTTCGAGATCGCGCCCGTTCCTCCGCGCGCGAATCCCCACGCACGGAAGGCGCCGTCGATTTCACCCATGTAGTGATGGAGCAGGACATAGGCGGTTCCCGGCGAGCGCACTCCAAGAAACGTGCCGATGATGCCGGACGCCGACATGGTGGCCTTGAGCACGTCGGTCTCGAACCACTGGTCGAGGAAGTCGATGGCGCTCATGGTCATGAGCTGCACCTGGTTGTACTTGTCGCCGCTGGAGAGGTCCTGGAAGCGGCGGCCGATGAAGAGCAGCTTCATCAGTTCGCGCGGGTTCAGCGTGGCGGGGTCGGGCGGGACCATGCCGAGGATGGGCTTCACGAAGCGGCACATGGCCTGCATGGCCTTGCCGAATTCGTCGTAGGCCTCGGCGTCGGCCTTGGAGTGGCGCGCGATTTCGCGATGCGTGCGGCCGTGGTCGTTCACGCGCCAGAGGTAGTCGCCGCTGGGCATGGGCGTGAAGGTGCCGTCGAGCGGAAGGATTTCGAGGCCGTGGCGCGGCAGGTCGAGGTCGCGAATGATTTCCGGGCGCAGCAGCGAGACCACGTAAGAGCACACCGAGAACTTGAAGCCCGGGTAGACCTCTTCGGTGACGGCGGCGCCGCCGAGCACGTGGCGGCGCTCGAGCACGAGAACTTTTTTGCCCGCCTTGGCGAGGTAGGCGGCGTTGACGAGGCCGTTATGGCCTCCGCCGATCACGATGACGTCGTATTTGGTAGCCATTAGCTTTTAGCCTTTAGCTCTTAGCCGGTTCCGGAGCAGCCGCGAGCGGTCGTAGAAGAATGAAAAACGAAGGCGGAGAAGTGCGCAGTGTGCGCGGATCAGAGACCGCTGAGGCGAATCGACCAGGCTATGAGGGTGCGGCGCATGAGAAACAAGGGAGCATTCTAGCTGAGGGGGGGGATTTGTCGCGCGGGGATTGAGGATTGGTCTTGAGGAAATAGTCTAACGTGGTCGGTATCGGCGGTGTCGGGTCAACGGTTGTCTTTAGGTTCGTCATTCACGACGAACAGTTGCCTTACTGTCGCCATTGGGATGAACAGTCGATCAGGATGATCTGGCATCGCGAGAAAACCATAACGCTTGTAGAATTTCACGGCGTTCTCATCCTTGGCGTCGACGACGACGACGACTACAGATGCTACTGTTCTCGTTGCCCCCAGTGCCTTGCGAAGCGCGTCCATAAGCAAGATTTCGCCGACAGCCTGGCCCTTGAGATCAATATGACGCGCCAGACGACCGATCAGCGTAGCGGGGAGGCGCGGGTACTTTGGAATTTTGAACTGCTCGAGGAGCTCCTGCGGTATGTCGCCTGCGTCCACTCCATATTGGGACAAGGTGTAATAGCCCGAGATGGTGACCCCGTCAGGCGTCAGAACGAATACGGCCGCGACGTTCTTCTTCACATCCTGCGAGGCTTGCTGCCTGATGTACTCGGTGAGGGCGTGATATTCGCACGAAAAAGCCGCCCGATTGTGTTTCGTTCTATCGAGCGGCTCTGATTTGAACTTAGATGTCAATTAGCGAACCTCGCGCCGATACCTCCGAACCGCAGCCATAGCGGCGTCGTTGGGTGGGGCCGGGTTCACAAGCGCTTGAACGAAAGCTTGCCGCTCACGCTCAGACAGAGTCAAAATCTCGTTTTCACGGATGATTTTGTTGGCAGCGTCGGTAATGGCAGTTCTCATCAAATCTGTGACAGAAATGCCGCGCAAATGGGCGGCTGCTTCCACTACGCGCTTTTCTTCCTTCGTGACGCGCGCATCCAGTCTTTCCGTACGCTTTAAGGCTGCTGTTTCAGTCGGCATCGTGCTCACCACCTTGAATTGACAGTGTACGGCAGTTTGCCACACATGTAAATATCATTGTGTGGCAAATCGCCACACAAGGCAGCCGTTTCAGTATCTGTCATGATTTCAGTGAGATAACTTGCTTGGCGGATGGCCTCTTATTTCTAGCAAGCTAGATGAAATTGGACGCGCAGGATTATGGCGGATGGCGCGGATCAGAGACCGCTGAGGCGAACGGACCAGGCTATGAGCGTGCGGCGCATGGGAAACAAGGGAGCTTTCTAGCTGAGGAGGCGGAATTTGTCTCGGTGGAATGAGGGTTGTTGTTAGTGTAGAAGATGGAACTCGGACGGTCTGCATGCATCGTGTAGTTGAAATCGGGATTTGGCTCCAACTATTACTGACAGGCCTTCACAGGCATGGGGACTGTGCGCGCCGGGCCAGACTGAGTGTTCGTATTCACTCCACAGCCCTGTTCTTTCTGAGCCTGTAATTTTGGCGCACAACGGGCCGAAGCGTAATGTGACTTCAAGGTCGTGGGACGATTCGAGACTCTGTGACGTGCTAAGCTCGGACTCAAACCCGGTGCACAGAAATTAAGAGCAGCGTGGAGAACCTATGCTGCGAGATCTCATAGATGGCCGATACAGGGTGGAGCAAGAGGTTGGGCGGGGCGGGATGGGGATCGTCCTTCGCGCTTTTGACACTCGCTTGAATCGCGCCGTTGCCCTTAAGATTCTGCCGCCTGACGCTACTCACCACCCCGACAGGCTTCGCCGTTTTGCGGCCGAAGCGCGTGCCGCATCTGCCTTGAACCATACGGGCATCGCCACTGTGTACGACTTTGTCGAGCAGGGCACAGATAGTTTCATTGTGTACGAGTACATCGATGGTCACACGCTACGCGATGAGCTTGCGCATGACCGCTTCACAATCGATGATGTACTTGGGGTCGGCATTCAACTCGCGGATACGCTAGTCGCTGCCCACAGCCGCGGTATTACCCATCGAGACCTCAAGCCGGAGAACATTATGTTGGTGCCGGATGATCACTCTCGATGGCGAGTTAAGATTCTCGACTTTGGCTTAGCCAAGCAGCGCCCCGAACTGCTCTCAGCCGGGACTGAAAGTGGGGCCGAGACGATCTCGATTGCAACAGTGCCAGGGCTTCTGGTTGGAACCATAACCTACATGGCCCCTGAGCAACTCGAGGGCCGGCCAACGGACCCACGTACCGACATCTACACTCTTGGCTTGGTTCTCTATGAAATGGCTACCGGGGCGAATCCGTTTGTGGGAAGGACACTGCCTTCGACTATCGCGAATATCCTGAAGCAAGAGCCCCCGCCACTCGGTCAAAAAGATCCTGCCGCGCCCACCGAACTCGACCGCATCCTGCTCAAGTGCCTGCGCAAGAACCCGAACGAGCGCTACCAGTCGACACGAGAGTTGCTGGTGGATCTTCGTGATCTCCGCCGCAATTTGGCTTTGCCGCCCGTCACAGAAGTCCCAGCAACCGCGGCTGGCCCTTTACGCCGTTTCTTTTTTCTTTTCGGAGCCACTCCCCAGCGCCGATGGGAAATCATGCACCTGCGGATGTTCCTGTGGTGTATGCTCCTTTGCTATTTGGGCTGGAGATTTGCGGCATCTGCTGGGGGCAGATGGGGCTTCATTCTATTTCTCGTCCAAATGGCATGCATCCTTCTCATAGCGATTTTGCTTAGTTTCCTCCTATACACCCTTGCGTTGGACTCCAGCGGTCTTCCCCGCGAGGTGCAGAGACTGGCGCCCTGGATGCGCGGTTTAACCCTTGCACTTGTTTTGGTGACTTGGGCGATGTCTGCTGCTGTCGTCGTTTCGCATCCCGTCCTCGCAACCTTACTTGCCCTGTGTAGCATTGCGGGAGGGCTCAAATATACTGTGTTCAAGACTGCCATCGACCGCGCTATCTTTCCTAAGCTGCAATAGGAATCGGCCCGGTCCCCATTTCAGCACACACACGATCGCCTCATTGCATCACACCCGTCAACTTAAAGCTACCAGTTGGCACTCATTGAGAGATGAGTAAAACTTTTCGGTTTCGGATCAACTTAAGTCTGCTG
>CAVTMJ010000010.1:0-116593 GCA_963735815.1 uncultured Acidobacteriota bacterium
TGGTTCACTTCGTTCTATTTCGCATCGTGAAAAATGATACCGAGTGTGTAGCGTTGGCCGGAACGGAGCCGGCTCACGCCATGCCGCATATTGACGCGATATGTTCCTCGTGTCCCCTGCACCGGGCGGTGATGAACGGAGAACGCTACGGCGTCTCCTTGACGGAGCGGCACGACCTCAACCCGGGATTGCATTCGCGGTCGCTGCTCGGTGAGCACGAATTCTCCACCACTAAAATCTTTTCCCGGCTCTGATAACAAGATGGCTACCGGATCGGGAAGACATGCTCCCCATATAAGTCCTGATGCAGGCAGTTATAGTCTCCGACGCCATACTGCAGGAGTAAAGGCGTGGGCTTGTCCTGCCCGGTCGCGTGACATCGGCGTAAAAATTCGTCGTGCCGCTCCGGATATCGCACGTCGTTCTTCATGGCTTCGTTCCAGCGGTTGGCGATGTTGGCCAACGTTGGATAGAGTTGGGTGCGGAGTTGCGCCACCAGGGTCGGCAACGGATATCTGAAGTATTTGTATTCGCCTTTGCCAAAGCCGTGGCGAGCCATCACCACCCGGCTTCGAAATGGTGCTTCGTCCGCATACAGCGATGCCAATTGCCGACAGTCGCCGGGGGATAGGAGGTTTTCGAGGCGGGCGCAGCCAAAAGCATCAAGGTCGTCGGCAACGCTTTGCCAGTCGAACTCCGGAATCCGCGCCGGCGGCTGGATAGATTTGGCTGGAGGTATGTTCTTTACCAGGCTGGTCGCGACTCTCATCCCACAAGCTTAAGCCAGAGATGAAATCCCCCGCACCCCGTTTCTTGCTTTTAAACTAAGTGTAGTTAGGACGACGCAAATGGCTTTTCTTGCCTAATTGCTCATTTCTTTCAACATAAGACTCGAGGGAAGGAGCGTCTGCCAGCAACCCCGAAGGGGATATCCGTCGACCGGAAGCCCTAGGGCATTGGGTGGATGGACATGGCTGTCCGTATTGCTAGACTGCCTTATGACATCCCCAAACCCCAAAAACGAATTGGTGGCCCTGCTCGACCAGCAGCTCTCCTCACTCGAAAAGCAAATTTTTGGCGTGGTGAGTGAGCCGGAATTGCGCGAATACGAAGCCCGGCGCGATCGCATTGTGGAACTGTACCAGGAAATTCTGGAACTGCAGATCGCGGCCTAAGCCTCGTTCATTCAGGCTGCTATGGCCTCGGCGCCCGAACCTTTCGACTTTAGACGCGCTCGATGATCGAACGGTTCATGGACAAACGGGGCGCCACCTTGCTCCAGACGTGCGATGTTCTTTTTGCGGTCCGAGTCATTCGCTAGAGTCTCCCGATATTGCTCGAGAGCTGCGAGTGTAGGCAGGTCGATCAGGCCCAGTGCTTCACTGGTAGATCGGGCGAAGTCAATCGGAAGAAAATACCCGAGAATCCGGCCACCGCTTCTACGGATTGGCTCTTGTTCCGACTCCACGTAAGTTCTGAAGTCGCTCGACTTGTTGGGATTGATTGTGTAGCGAATCGACAACGTGATCATAGCCTCCCCCTGAAGTCACCATGATAAGAGGCGGCAGGCTTCTACAGTTCATGTTCCATCGAACTGTGGTTGCATAATTCTGTGAATTTCTAGCGGTGAGGGTCCGGGGATGGGTCGTTCGAAGAATTGAGTTCCTCTGTTGCTTTCGATTCTCGCAATTCCAATTCGGCCTGGCGCTGGTGGGTAGCTGCGGTGGGATCCGTGCCCGCCTTGAGAGTGGATTTCTCGATGAAGTAACGCCAGCCTTCGTGACGGTCCGCAGGGTTTTGGGACTCCTCGAACTTCTTCACCTGGGACTCGGCATTCTGCTTGCCCTTCACCACACTTACGACGCCCGCCGACCGGAAGGTGCGGATGTTGTGACGGATGATGGCATAGGAGGCGCTAGAATCGTCGCGGGTCACAAAGAGTCCATTTAACATTTATATAGAAGCAAGCAAAAACCAGAAAAGGCGACCTCTCGATAGAAATCGCCTTCTGAAACGACTCGTCGGCTCAGATCGCCTGAACGTTTTCAGCTTGCCAGCCCTTCGGTCCCTTGGTCACGGAGAATTGTACGGTCTGGCCTTCCTGCAGGCTCTTGAAACCACCCGCCTGGATCGCCGAGAAGTGCACAAAAACATCTTCGCCATTTTGACGGCTGATGAATCCATAGCCCTTGGCGTCGTTGAACCACTTTACTGTTCCTTGCTCCATATACTTGTTTTGTTTCCTTTTGTAGAGTTACGCTGGAGGGAGTCGGAAGAAATTGCGCAGGTTACTGGCTGTTGAGGCAAGAGCTGCTCACGACCGATTCGGTCTAACGCACATAACAATCGTATGCGGACAACGCAGAATTGGCAAGGAGATTCGCCGCATCCGCGCCTGGAACCCTTCGAAATCCATGAACATAGCCAGCCAACGCGGCATGGGATGGGAGAGCGCGGCGTCACGTGGCGGTTCACCAAAATACGAACAAACAGGGTATACTGAGAACTACTTAACCTCGAAGACACGTCAGCAATAGCATCTTGCGCCTTCGACGATTGAGAGATCGAGAGGCGTGTTTGCAGCAGCAATTCTTCTCCGAAAACTCGCTCCATCTCTTCTCAATACAGAGCCACTTAAGCAACATGGCCGCAACACTGGCGGCCGCCGTAGCGGCTCGTTAAGCGCTCGGAGAAGGGGAATCCTTTTATGTCTTCCATCAATGGCGACAAGTCCAGATTTCACCGGGAACGCAAGCACAAGATCGCGAAGCGGGCACGAACCCGGGAGCTTCTGAAACTGGCCGCGACGCAACCCAAGACCGGAAACTCTGCCAGCGGGAAAACGCCGAAAGCGGTGGGAGCATGACCGCGATCACAGTCGCCTCGCCTCTTTCCGGTTCTCTCTCCGAGCCGCTCAGAAAGAAGCGAGTACTCCTGCTCGATACGTCCGCGCACAAACGTGAACTGCGCGCGGAGATCATGAGAAAAGTCGGCATCGAGGTCGATTCTGCCGCAGACATCACCGAGGCCCGTTCCTGGTGGAAGGCGGACTTGTACGATCTGGTTATGGTCAACACTCACAACAACCAGGGCCACCGCGACAAATTTTGTAACGATATCCGCGCGGCCGCACCCAGCCAGCGATTTGCGTTTCTGGTGGGCAAGCCGGAATACCTTTCGCATTCGCCGAGCCTGGACGCTACCGACAAAAATGAGGAAGACATCCCGGTCGGGGAGGCAACGGCAGCAGTTTCCATCGACGTCAACGATTTGCCGCAGCGCTGGGGAATTCTGGAAGCCTCGCGCCGAATCTCCGCTGTTCGCTCGGCCTCTAACGCCCGGACACAAGCAATACGGAACCGGCCAACACCCCCACGCGATCTCAGTCCACGGCAGGCTAGGACAGCCGAAGCCCGAACTCTGGATGACTTGTTACGAAAGGATATGCAATGAAAAATCTGTATGTTGGGAACTTGCCGCACAGCACGACGGAATCTGAGCTGCGAAACCTTTTCGAGGCCCACGGCTCCGTAGACAAAGTCAGCATGGTGACCGATCGGGATACGGGACGCTCGCGAGGTTTCGCGTTTGTCGAAATGACCGATGCCAGCGCTGCTGATAAAGCGATTGCGGCGTTGAACGGAACCGACCTTGGCGGCCGCACCTTGACGATCAACGAAGCCAAGCCGAAGACGGACCGTCCAAAGTCGGGTGGCCAGCGTTTTGGTGGTGGAGGCGGCCGGGGCGGACGCGACGACTATCGCGGCCACGCTCGCCAGCCCCGCGAACCTCGCTGGTAGCTTTGCACTGATGCAATAAGGGAGGCCTAGCAATCACAAGGGCCAGACATCAACAAAAAACAATTCGGGAGACAGGTTATGGCACGAGGCGGATCAACGTTTGAGAAACGGCGCAAAGAACAGAGCCGGCAGCAGAAACAGCGGGATAAGGCCGAGCGCAGGAATCAACGAAAGCAGGAAAAGCCTGCCGAAGGCAGCGTTGATGAGATGGCTGAGTTGCGGGAACACGCGGCAGCGCAGGCGGCCATGTTCGATATGGCATCCGATCAGCCCGGCTCGCTAGGGCCCTCTCCGGTGGACAAGAAGCCTTTTGAGTAGTACCGATCCAATCGAGGGCGGGCGCGGCATCGGTGATCTTAGCCGCGCTAGCCCACTCGATTAAATCCGTCCTCGCATTAAACGAACACTTCCCCTGGCAAAGCAGTCAGTGTTCGCGATGCAAGCGTATTGTGAATGATGCGTCGTGCTTCGAGTGTGGATGGAACCATCTGGGCACGTTCTATTTTGAGCTTGAGAGTGCGCTCGATCTGGCGCAACTCCATTACCTCCGCACCGGCCACAAGGGTTGAAGCGTGTCCTTGAGATCCGGCGCGTCCGGTGCGTCCCACGCGATGGATGAAGTCTTCGGCCATCTTGGGCACATCGTAGTTGACGACATGGGCTACATCGTCGACGTGCAGGCCGCGGGATGCGATGTCGGTCGCGACCAGCACCTGGAATCTGCCCTCCTGAAATCCGCTCAACGCTCCATTGCGCTGCGACTGTGAGCGATCCCCGTGAATCACGGCGGCGCTGATGCCGTCCCGCACGAGTTCGCGAGCCAGCCGGTCCGCGCCGCGCTTGGTGCGCGTGAAGATCAGGGTCTGCCCTTTTTCGGCCTCGAGCAAACGGCGGAGCAAATCGAGCTTCTCTCCCGGACGAACTTCATAGGCCTTGAGCTGAACGCTTTCGGCCGGCTTCAGCACCGAACCTAGAGCAACCCGCACCGGTTCGCGCATGTAGTCATTCACCAGTCCAGCAACCGACTGTTCCAGGGTAGCCGAGAAACACAGTGTCTGGCGTTGCTTCGGAAGTATCGAGACAATGCGTCGGATCGCGGGCAGGAATCCCATGTCGAGCATGCGATCGGCCTCGTCGAGAACGAGCATCTTGATGTGGCGCATGTCCGCGAACTTGCGGTTCATCAGATCCTGCAAGCGTCCGGGCGTGGCGATGACCAGTCCCGAACCGGCGCGGAGGCCCTTGATCTGCGACCTTCTCCGATACGCCTCCGATGACGAGGGCGGCTTTCGGCATTTCTCTGCTGCGCAGCTGCTCGTATTGCTCGTGAACCTGCATGGCGAGTTCACGCGTGGGCAGCAATACCAGCGCAACTGTCTTCCCGGCTGGTTCCACCTGCAGCATCTGAATCAAGGGGATTAAGAACGCCAGGGTCTTGCCTGTGCCCGTCTGGGCAGTGGCGATGACGTCCCGGCCCTCTATGGCTGGGGGAATTGCACGTTCCTGGATGGGTGTAAGGTTTGTGAATTGAGCTGCTGCCAGCTTCCGCTGCAATGCAGAAGACAGGGGCAGTTCCGTAAAGGTGGACATTCTAGTTTTGTTATCTTTCTGAAGAGGCTGGTGTCACGCACACTCTGACACACGTCAAGAGTTGCCCTGCCGCTTACATTTGAATTTAGATTTGGCTTTAACTAAACGGCGGGCAGGAAAGGCGGAGATGAAGCTGGTCTAAACAGTGACCACCGCGTGACGAGCAAACCGTGGCAAAAGCGTCAAAAACAGTATAGCAGAAGAGGCCTCAACGTCGTTGTTACTAGAGTTTCATGGGCATTTTCCGCCGTTGAGGCAGACTCAATCATTGGCCGAGGCTATCTCCACAAAGTCTGAGGAGGCCGGTCTCCAACCCCTCGGAACCTGCAGGTGCGGCATGGGCGAACCTGCGAACAGCCGCTGGCAGGGCTTGGCCAACAGGCTTGCCCATCTCGCGGATCGGGAGACGCGAGCGCTGTCGGTGGCGATTCCCGTGTCCGCATACATTTGCCGGTAGATTTTGGAGATTAGAACGAAGGCGAGGCGAGCGCGCATGGATTTTATGAACCGGGAGCGCTGCCAAATGACCCTAAGCCCATAAAACTCATCCCACACTGATTGGGTGCGGGAGCGAACTTCCTCCGGCGACATGGTCGGGTGCGGCCAGTAAAGCTTTGGCCGCAGCGCTTGCGGAATCAGCCAACGGCGCGTGATGGGGATGCCGGCCACCTCCACGGGCGCCGCCTCCATCTGTTTTTCCCATCGGATGAAATCTACAGTTCCGGGATACGGCGTGATCATCACGAATTGAGCGAACGCAATTTCTGCCTGGACGGCAGCCGCGGCAGTCGCATCAAACGTCGCCGGGCGATCACTGGGCAGGCCGAAGATGAAGGAGCCGAGCACGTAAACCCCGTTCTCGCGGAATGTCCTGAGGCGTTTTACGAGTTCTTCCCCCGCACAGTTGAACTCCTTGTACACATCTTTCAAGCCCTCGGGAGTCACGGATTCGACTCCGACGAGAGCGCCCTTGATGTGGGCCGCTTGCATCGCTTTGAGGAACTCCGGGTCCTCCGCGGCTTCCATTGTGATCTGGGTAAAGAAAATCGTGTCGGACGGCAGTTGGGCGAGGCGCTCCATCAATGAAAAGCGCTCCGCGCGAATTGTCTTGAGCTCGTTTAGACGCGCAGTGTTCTTCTGCTCCTCCGCCAAGCGAAGGTCTGTAAGGGTAACCGGGTAGAAATTGTCGTCCGCGAGAGCGATGAAGCGGAAACCCAGTCGGCGGAGTTGCACGATCTCCTCGATGACTACATCGGAGGAACGTTGCCGCGGGCGCTGGCCATCGGTTCTCCAGACCGAGCAGAAGGAGCAGTGCTTGGGGCATCCGCGCACAGTTTGAACCGAGGCCCACATGTAGCTTTTTCTAGGGATGAGGTCCCAGCGCGCAGCCACGAATTCGGAGGCCTCAATCCGCCCGCCTTCGTAGATGGAGCGAGGATTCCCGCGCATACAATCCGACAGCACAGTAGACCACACCACGTCGCCATCGCCCTTGACCACGGAATGCGCACCCCCGAGTTCATGCGCCTCTTGCGGGTACAGAGTTGCGTGAATTCCCCCAAACACTACATAAGCTCCGCGCTCTCGAGCTAACTTGCCCACTTTGTAGCCGCGCAAAGCATTTGCCGTGTGGACGCTGATGCCGACCACATCGCCAGCTTGAATCTGATCCAGATCCACCGCGGTAAGCGTCTCGTCAACGAGGCAGGGGTCGCCAAAGCTTCTGGGCGTCGCCGCCGCCAGCACATACAACCAGCGCGGAGTAATGACCGCGGTCCCAAACGAAACATCACTTGGATTGATGAGGTGAACACGCACGCTTTTGCCCTCCTTGGGCTATGGGTACTGCCAATCCGCCAAGCGCGCACGAAACCGACGTTAGATGCCTTGAAACTGTCGAAATCGGAAGGGCGGATTGCGCAATTGTCACAATGCAATATCGACAAAACTGGTCAAAATTGAACACAGTTCAAAAATCGTTAGCGTTAAGGTGAGGATAACAGGTTGATCGATGGGAATTTCCTTCCAGTGCGCCAGTCTACTCCTCGCCCTTTTTACCGCGCTGGGAACGGGACATATGTCAATAACTGAACTCCCGGATGCAGGGGCACTGAAGGTGCGCGCCCCGCTTCAACTGGAAGAAGTTGTGACCAGGATGGTGGAAATGAACGGGCAGCGTGCCCAGGCGCTGGCCGCCTACCGGGGCATGCGCCTGTATCGGCTCGAATATCGGGGGTTCGGGGGTTCCAGAAGTGCGGAGATGGCGGTGGACATGAAGTACGAATCGCCCCGAACGAAAGAGTTCACGATCCTTTCGCAAAGTGGCTCCAAGCTCCTGATTGATCGGGTTTTGAAGAAGTTGTTACAGAGTGAGAAAGAAGCTCTGGGCGAGGAAAATCAAACCCGCGTAGCGCTTAACGCGGACAACTATCGCTTTGCTCTCCTGGGTTACGAGAGTAGCCCAGCGGGTTCGTTCTACATTCTTGGGGTTGAGCCCCAGAGCAGCAACAAGTTCCTGTACCGCGGTCGAATCTGGGTCGACGCAGAGGATTTTGCGGTGATGCGGGTCGAGGCGGTGCCTGCAAAAAGTCCCTCGTTCTGGACCAAAGAAACCAAGATCGAGCAGGTTTACTCGAAAATCGACGGCTTCTGGCTTCCCCTTGTAAACCGAAGCACCAGCAGAATCAGATTGGGTGGACAGGCCTCTCTGACCATCGAATACCAGAGCTACGAAATCACCGCCGCCCTTCCATTAGCCCGCGGCACCACCCCCGGAACACGCCCGTGATCGGAGTCCCCGCGGCGTGAGCAATTAGCCGCTCCCTGCAAAAACAAGGGTCTTTCTGACTCGCCGCATCGCCAGATTGCCCGAACCCATGACCGCCGCCTGCTGAGTGACTCGAGTGGAATTCGCGGGGCGGAGAACAATCACTTTTCCGAGGCGGCCCGCCGGTCAAGATGGGGTTCCATACGCGGCTGGCCGCTGCTGAGTTCACATTTCTCTTCCGGCTTTGCCCCACAGGCAGGACACCGAACCGCGAGCGCTTTTTTTCTAACGGCTTTCATGCGTTCAGAGTGCTCGTTTGCGGGCCATTACACTGGTCAGTTTTGACCAACTATGCGCGATAAACCTGCTCCGCAAAACTCGCGTGCTGGTACTTCTCATCGTCGACTCCGGCTGGGGAGATCTGGAAAATACCTGTGGCTGGTGACTCGAATCACAGCACGACTGTTGTAGACGAGTTATAGTTTGCAGGGGAAGGGTCCCATGCCGGATCCATCTGCGCTTCTTGATTTTCGCCAGTCCAAGCCAGAACAACTACGCACAGCCATTGCGCATTTTCTGCCGAAAACCGGGTCCCACGCCGAACGCGTGGCTGCTATTGAAGCCGTGCTGCGTGGCATTGCGGGGCAATCCATGCGCAACGCGATGGCGGAGTGGATCGTCGACGGCATCGTCCCCGTTACCCGACTGGTGCCTGAAGCGTATCTGAAATGGCGGCCTCCAGTGCGGGATGCCATGATGTTTGTGGTCGCGCGACTCTCTCCAGCCCGCCTGGCGCCAAAACTACTTGAACAATTTGAGCTTCCGGAGAACACCTCGGCGGAAGTGCGATTGCTGCGATTGATCGCGAAGGTGCCGGGTTTGCAGAAGCTCGGGCAAGTCATCGCCCGCAACCGGCATCTCCGGCCAGCTCTGCGCAATGCCCTGGCTCGCCTGGAAAACGGGATTCGGGATGTAAAGCCGGAAGAAATGGTCGCCATCATCGAGCGGGAGCTCGGACCGCGCTGCAAGCGATTCGACGTCAGGATCGACAGCAGGCTATTGTCGGAAGCGAGCGTCAGCGCTGTTCTGCGCTTCACCTGGCGGAATCCGGAGAGTGCACGGCGCGAGCGCGGCGTGTTCAAGGTGCTGAAACCGCACATTCCCGAATACTTCGCCGAAGACATGGCTTACCTGCAAGGGCTGGCAGAATACTTCTCCGACCAGCACCACAACTATGGATTTCCCGCCGACCTGATTCCAGACACCTTCAAAAAAGTGCGCCGATTGCTGCGTCATGAAGTCAACTTTGTGCGCGAGCAGAAGACGCTGCTGGAAGCATGGAACCTCTATCGCAACTTGTCCGGGGTACGCATACCGCGCGTGATTCAACCTCTTTGCACAAGCACAATCACCGCCCTTACACAGGAACGAGGGGTTAAGGTGACGAACGCCGCAATGCGCCTGCCGCCCGCGCGACGCCGGCATGTTGCCGAGCAGCTGATCGAAGCGCTGGTCGCCTACCCTCTCTTTTCCGTTCAACAAGACGTCATCTTTCATGGCGACCCGCATGCCGGAAATCTTCTGTACAACAACCGCACAGGAGAACTGACGATTATCGACTGGGCCTTGCGGGAGCGCTTGAGCCGCGACCAGCGCCGCCATCTTGCTTTGCTGTTTGCCATGGTGGGCCTGCGCGATCGGGTCGGTGCCTGCGAGGAAGTGCTGGCGCTCAGCCAGCGCCGCGTTCGCGCTACGTCGCCCCGGGGCAAGATAGTTTCTGAGACCGTCGGGGACTTTTTCGACGAACTGCCCGCCGCGTACCTGCCCAGCATGGTGGACGTGATGCGACTGCTGGAATCGCTGGCCATGAAGGGTGTTCGCTTCCCAGGCTCGCTGATCATGCTGTCGAAGGTGATGTTCACGCTGGATGGAATTCTGACTGATATAGGCGGGGTGAGCAGCAACATTGGTTTCGCGATCGCGCGACAGCTGGCGGGGCATTGGCGGAGCGATCGTCATGCGTTCCGCTCTCCACTGACGGCCAAGGACTGGGTCACGCTGCAGTGCTCGGCGTTGCTCTACACCACGCGCTTCTGGATGCGGTGCGAGGAATTGCTCCTGGATCGGTTGATGCCAAGTCCTTCAGCAAAGTCTGCAGCCTCGGCCTGACGACCAGCCGGTCCTTGCTTGTCGCAAAACAAATGCGACCACCATCGGACCTCAATCAAAGGAAGTCGTCGCGCACCGCACGACCGGGCAGACGGGGGCGATTGCCCCTACGCGAAAACCGCGGTAGTACGTTTCCTACTTACAAACAGTTGCTGAATCACTCCAGGTGTTGTTGCTCGCGGGCGGGATGAAGCTCATCGCGCGTTCTGCCAAGGCGGTAATGGTCAAGCTGGGATTGACGCCGAGGTTCGCGGCTACCACCGAGCCGTCACAGATGTACATGTTCTTGTAGCTGAAGACGCGATGGCGTTCGTCGACGACGCCGTGGGTCGAAGAGTCGGCGATCACGCAGCCTCCGATGCAGTGGGCCGTGCCCGGGATATCGAAGAGTATTTCGGGGAGCATGCTCATGGGAAATCCGCCGGTGAGTTGGGCGAATTTCTGGGCGAATTCGTTGGCCTTCGGAATGTAGGTGGGAACCTTGGCTCCCCAGCTGACCAGGAACTTGCGGAACGGCCAGAACCAGGGACGCTGCCAGCGCATTTCGATCTGATTGTCGAGGGCCTGCATGCAGAGCAGGATGACGAATTCCCGCGCCCATCCGCGAGGCTGCAGCACGCGCAGAGTCTTGATGGGATGGCGGAGCATGGAAACGAAAACGTTGCGCAACCACAGGGCAATCCGGCGCGGGCCCGGCCGCCCATTGGTCAAGATGGTTGTGAGCAGGCCCATGGCGTCGGAGCCATTTGGGTATCGAACCGCCTCGATGTGGGTATGCTCGTCGATGTAAACGCCCGAACCAATGGCGATGCCGAGCGAGAGGTCCTCGGCGTAACCCGGCATGCGCGCGCCAATCAGAGATTCAGAGTTGGTGCGCACGTGCTTCCCGAGTTGCGAACTGATGAAGGGCAGCGAATGTTTCTCGCGTAGCCGGAAGAGCAGTTCCATGGTGCCCAGAGATGACGCGGAGAACACAACTCCGCGGCAGGTGAATTTCTGCGGATGGCGCCGGATCCAGGCGGTGGAAGCCCGGGTCGAGACTTCGTATCCGGCGCTGCCATCTTTCACGCCCGACAGCGGCCTGACGTCCATGACCTGCGTTTCCGGAAATACGCGGGCTCCGTGCTTTTCCGCCAGATACAGGTAACCGAGATCGAGCGTATTCTTGGCGCCGAATCGGCAACCCATCATGCAACCGCCGCATGCCAGGCAGGTGGTTCGGTGAGGCCCTTCGCCTCCGAAATATGGGTCCGGGACGGTATGGTCAACGGGCGCTCCATCGGAAGCCTGAAAAATTCCTACCTGGGTAGCGTAGAAGGTAGAGCCACATCCGATCGCTTCGGCGGTTTGCTTCAATAGCAGATCGGCGGGTCCCAGAATCTTGTTTTCGGTGGCCCCCAACATGCGCGAGGCCGTCTGGTAGTGCTGCGGCATGGCCGCTTGCCAATTGGCCAAGCCTGTCCATGTGCCTGTCTCCCATACCTTGGCAGGAGGCTTAAGCAAAGTGCAGGCGTAGGTGATGGATCCTCCGCCGACGGCACAGCCATGAAAGATGGTCACGTGCCGGAAGAAGCGCATGTTGAAAAACCCGCGCAGCCCGAGCCGTGGTCGCCAGAACCAGCGATGAATCGACCAACTGCTGTGCGGCAGCGAGTCAGGCGTCCAGCGGCGGCCCATCTCCATAACGGCGACTTTGTAGCCTTTTTCGGTCAGGCGGTGGGCGGAGACGCTACCTCCGAAGCCGGAGCCGACAACGATAAAATCGAAATCAAACTGTTCTTCCAACATTTCGAAACCTATCGGGCTGCGATTGGGAATAGTTCCGTGCTCACCTGCGTTCCGCCCTGCAGGTCAATGCGCGGGTCAAACGGCCGCATATACTCATCTTGCTCCAACAGGACCGGACAATCCGGTCTCGGATCGGCGAGCACGGTGTGGATCATGCGTTCCTTCGTTCGCCACCAACCCTGGAAGCCTTGCCCATCCCTATGGCAAGCGCGGAGCGAGCTCCAGCCGCACATGTCTGGCGCTCCGACTTCAGGAGTAACGATCACACTGCGAGTGTCCAGTCGCAAGCCCTCGCGAAGAGCCTTCAGAACACTTTCTTTTGCGCTCCAGAGCAGGGTTACAAGAGCTGGCTGCTGGGGTGGGCTTGCCCGCGATATCAGGGCCTGCTCCAGTGGAGTGAAGTAGTCAGCTACGAACGCCGGGCTGCGATGCTCAATCACTTCCAAGTCGCACCCCAGCTTGACCCCAGCGGACGTGACGGCACAGACCGCAACCCCTGCCCGATGGCTGAGGGAAATTGTGACCGGCGTGGCCAGATGCGGGAGCCGAACTTCAGGGGCGCCTGAGGTAGCTGCGACGATTTCAATTCGGGCCAGGATTCGCGGATGTCTTGGCCAGTTCAAACAGGCGACGATGGAGCGCTTTGCGGTCCAACGGCCGAGGCGCCAGTCGGCACGTCGTTTCGCGAAGTGCAACTTGTCCAAGCAGTCAACTTCCGCCGGCGACAGCCAACTGTTGTCGGACGGCACGTCTCGTTCTTTTTGCTCCAGCCAGTAGACGCGCATGCGAACAACCTCGCCGCTATGCTGCTTGTTCTTCCGTCTTCGTAAAAGCCATTTCCTCTTCTTTGGCAATTCCACGCGCGATTGCGTCGATCAGGTACGGGCGCAGGGTCGCCGGAGGAATAATGCGATTCAGCGCGCCCACTTCGAGAGCGCGCTGCACGCTGTGGACGCGATCGAATTCGGCGGCCATCTCGCCTAATTTCTCGGAGTGGACGATCTTGAAGAGATCCTCCCACTCTTTTCGCAGACGCGCCTTTTCGGCGCCGGAGGCCTTGGTCATGGCCTCGGTGAGGGCCTGCAGCCGCGGATCTTTCTTCGCGCGAGCCTCCACTTCTCCGGCGAAGACCACTGCCGCAGCTGGCGCTCCGCCGATGACAGAGGCGTAGGTTCCCTCCAGCGCCGCTACCTCAATCTGCTCGTTCAGGGCGCGGGAAAAGACGACATAGGCTCCGCCGTGATAACGGGAAATTACGCAGAACACGATGGGACCTTTGAAGTTCACCACCGACCTGCCGATTTCCGCGCCGTATTCCAGTTGCAGCCTGCGCATCGATTCCGGAGAACCATCGAAGCCGGAAAGATTGGCCAAAACCACGAGCGGACGATTGTTGCTCGCCGCATTAATGGCGCGCGCAACTTTCTTGGAGGACTGGGGGAACAGTGTGCCGGCGCACCACTGGTCCGGACCATCGGCGGGAACGAATCCGAAGCGCGGTACCGGCCGCGACTCGATTCCAATCAGGCAAACCGGATAGCCTCCCAGGTGCGCATCCCAGACGACGGTAGTTTCGGCCGCCCGCATCCCGGCCCAGCGCTCCAGGGGCGCATGATCCTGATCGATCGCACTCATCATCACGCTGCGAATGTCGAAGGCTTTTTTCCTTCCCGGATTGGTCGCATCGGACAGGATGTCGCCGATCCGCGTGAACCCTTCTTCGCCGTGCTGCGGATGCGGATAGTCGCGGACGTCGCGGTTCAGAGGATCAATGGTCACAGCCTTCCGCGGGAAGCGTTCGCCGGGGAATATGTAGGTGTGATCGTAATGGCGGAGCAGGATGTGGCAGGCTTCATCGATGTCGTGCGCCCAATATTGGGCTTGACCATTGACGCCCATGATACGGTCATACCCGCCAATTCCCTGGTTGTCTTCCGCGGAGACGCTGCCTGAATAATCGAGCGCGCGTTTTCCGGTCAGCACCATGGCGGCCTTGGGCGTCATGACCAGGATTCCGCGGGTGTGCATCAGCATGGTGGCTTCCGCGTTCCAGTAAGGTTGAGCGCCGACGTTGATGCCGTTGATGAGCAGATTCACTTCGCATCCGGCCTGGGTAAACTCGATCAGCCGGCGCAGGACACGGGCAATCCAGTCCATGTTCTCTACGCCGCTTTGCATCGAAATCTTGGCGCCGGCAGATACGGGGAACCATTCCAGGGGAACGCGCATCTGTTGCGCCAGATCCAAAGCCGCCAAAATGCGACGGCATTCCGGTTCGGCGATTGCGCCCAGGTCCTTGCTGGGATCGCCGAGCAGGAGAACCCGGGTCATGCCCTCTGGATATTTTTCGGTGAAGTTGCGAATCACACCCACGATGATGTTCGCCTTGTTCAAGCCATAAGGGCGAAGCAGCGGAACCAGGTGATGGTTCTCATCGAGGTCATGTTCGATGAATTCACCCGGCGGGAACTCGGCGCGAGTTTCGTGGGGAGCGGGAGTCAGCATGCGGATGATTTCGTAGGGGTAAATCAGTCCGCGCTGGCGCATGCGGACAACTTTCTGCTCGTATTCCGCAAGCGGTTTCATGGGTTGCAGTTTGTCGGCGGGCCGGAATGTGATGAGCATGCCGGTTCCGGCCGGAGTGGAAATGCGGACAATCATGTCGCGCAATTCGCCGGTTGCCGGATTCGGGATGCGGACCCGCAAGACCACCTGTTCCAATCCCAAACCCTGGGTGGATGGAGCAAGGCGGCGCACAATCGACTCCAGTTCATCGCGCCCTAAGTTCAGAGGGGGCCAGACATAAAGGAATATGCGGTTCCAGTGCAGTCTCTCCTGCGGTCTGCGCCGCGACTGATACAGGCGGATGCTTGCCAGAGTCTCGGCCAGCATGCGTTCCAGGTGAGGCAACTGCACGACCCGGCCGGCTTGATCCCGTACCGCTGTCACATCCCGCACCTCGGCGCAGGCAAACAGGCGTACATCCTTGGGGTTGTCACGCGCCACCGCGTGGAGAAGATAAACATCTTCGACCGAGGGCAGCCGTTCCAGGTTGAAATTACTGAGCCGCCAGAGATGGAGCCTCTTCCCCATCATGGGATGCAGGCCGCGGTATAACTTCTCCTCGGTGTAGCCGGCCTCGGATCGACGGAAGGTGAAATGAAGCATTCCGCTGATCCCGTCGCCACGTCCCGGACCGGCAACTGTCACTACGATCCGCCGGTTGGGACGAGAAAACGGAGCCTGGCTGAGCAGTTGTTGGATCTCCTGCTGCTTGGCCTCCGCATCGTCGAGCGCTCCGTTGTGCCAGGTGTAAAAGTCCAAAACAATTTCGTGTGCGGGCGGAACCCGCACCAGCAGCAGGGCCATGGCCGCCACGGCCTCGGCCAAACGGCTGTATTCGGAATGAGTGGCGAAGACGTGGATGTGCTTGCCTTCGTATAGGTACTCAGCGGTGGCATAGCATTGGCCATCGACTTCAAGAGAATGCAGGCTGGTTAGAGGGCGAATGCGGTAGTAGCGCGCGGTAATCGCCTCCAACATCAATTTTCGCAGGGTGGCATGCGCAGACGCGAAGCGGCCAGACAAGCGTGTTACCAGGGGCTGGGGACACTCAACCAGGGCGCGCAATCGCTCGTGGCGATCGGCGGCGTCAGAATGGGCGGCCAGGTATGCCAGATGGCCTTCTACCTGTTCGTAGACTTGCTTTCGGGCGCGCTCAAACAGAGGCTGGTCGAAGTAGCGGTAGCGAACCTCACGGGCGAGATCGCTGAGCGCCACGAAATTCCCGTTGGTCAGCGAGATCATCCGGTCGAGAAGTGCCCTGAAGCTCTCCTCGACGCGCGGAGCAAAGGTAACGGCCCGCTGCAGGCGTCTCTCAAGAATCCCGATGATCGGCGGAATCTGCTGCTCGATCCGCTGATGTGATTTGCAGATCCACAACAGAGTTTCTTCCAGTTGGGGTGAGTGGTCGAGAGTAGCAATGCCGTAATGCGAGAGTGCTCGCTTCAGCGAATTTACGAAGACTGTGGGAAGACCCTCGCCACGGGTATCGAGCATCCGCAGATACGCAAACAGATAGGTTTCGGCGGTTGGCTCCTCGCAACTCGCCACCTCGTTCACTTCGGGCTCGCGCTGGAACAGGGTGCACACATCGACGAATATGCTGAGAATCTCGTCTTCCGCTTGCCGAATGTCGTCGCTGTCTGCCGGGCAGGTCTGGCCCCATTGGGTGAGAAGCTTGGTGCTGTCTTTCGGATCGATATCGAAACCCAACATGAGCTGACGAAGATCTTCCAGGCTGCGGCGGCAACTGGACGGGCTGACCTCTTTCGTTGGATCTTCAGCGGTTTTGACGCCAAAATCTATGCGCGCCGTTTCCGCCACCGCACCTTCTTCCGAGGCAGGTTCAATCTGGAGGAGTGGAGCGCCCGTGTCGACTTGAACATTCGACATGGTGAGCACCTTCCGCACTCTCCCGGAAAAGGGGGCAACGACCTGCATCTCCATTTTCATGGCTTCGAGGACAGCTAATCGGTCCCCGGCCGACACCATGTCGCCCGGTTGCACATTGATCGAGACCACCACGGCTGGGGATGGAGCATGCACAAAACCTCCATCGTCCCGCTCGACGCGGTGGGAGACACCATTTACTTCAATGCGATAATCGCGGGCCTGAGCTACCGATACGATGTGGAAATGCTGACCGAAAGCAGTAAGCCAATATTCGAACTCGCCGAACCGATCGAGGACCGCGTCGATGCATGATCCATTGAGCTCCAGGCGGTATCCCTTCGGACCAACCTGGCAGATCTTTACGGAGTAGGGATTGCCCCGGTACCGGAGAGCCACGCTGCGACCGATGTCGCTTCGAACCTGCGGACGTCCGCGGGCCGCCGAAGCATAGAACTGGGCGCGCTCCACCGCCAGTTCCGCGTTGTAGGCTTCGATGGCGGCCTGCGCCAGAGCGACATGGGAATAACGCTGCGAAAGATGGTTGCCATTGGCAGCCAACTCATCCAGCCACCCGGTGTGGACTTTTCCCTGTTGCACCTCTTCGCGAGTCAGGAGTTCGAGCAGAAATGGCTTGTTACTTGTCCCTCCCTGGATCACGACTACGCTCTCGCGCAGGGCGCGATGCAAGCGTGACAGAGCTTCCTTGCGGGTCTGCCCGTGGGCAATGATCTTTGCGATCATCGAGTCGAATTCGGGCGCGACGGAATCGCCTTCGGCCACGCCGGTGTCGATGCGCACGCCCGGCCCCGTCAGCATGCGGAACCTTTGAATCGTTCCCGGCGCCGGGGCAAACCCGTTTTCAGGGTCTTCCGCATTCAAGCGCACTTCGATGGCATGGCCGGTGGTGCGGGGAGCCTCTCCTGTCAGGCGGCCTCCGCGAGCAACGTGGATCTGGAGTTTGACCAGATCGATGCCGGTCGTGCATTCCGTCACCGGATGTTCGACCTGCAAACGAGTGTTCATTTCCATGAACCAGAACCGGTTGTCGGAGGGCTCACAGAGAAACTCAACCGTGCCGGCATTCTGGTAGTTTGCGGCCTGGCAAAGTCGAACAGCGGACGCGCGCAAGAGCAAATCCTGCTCGGCGCTGAGCAGAGGAGAAGGGGCCTCTTCGAGGACTTTCTGGTGGCGCCGTTGGATGGTGCAATCGCGCACGCCGGCGGCCCAGGTCGTGCCGAAGTGGTCAGCAATGATCTGGACCTCGACGTGGTGGGCCCCGGTGATCTGCCGCTCCAGAAAAATAGTGGGATCTCCGAAAGCTTTGAAGGCTTCAGCGCGAGCCGCGTCAAAGGCTCGAGGCAATTGCTCCGGAGAATGAACTGCGCGAATGCCACGTCCCCCGCCGCCGGCAGCCGCTTTGATCAACAGCGGATAGCCGATCGTAGCTGCGTGGTGTAGAGCTTCAGGAAGCGTTTCAACCGACCCTCCACTCCAGGGAGCAACTGGGATCTGGGCTTGCTCGGCGAGACGCTTGGAGGCAATCTTGTCGCCGACCCGCCGCATCACGTCTCCGTCAGGGCCGATAAACACTATGCCCATCTCGCGACAAAGATCGGCGAACGCGGCATGTTCTGCAACAAATCCCCACCCTACCCACACCGCATCAGTGTGCGCCGATGTCATCGCCTGAGTGAGACTCTCATAGTCAACGTATCGACTCTTGAATTGGCCCGTGTTCAGGTCAAGGGCGTTTGCGGAGCCAAGGTAAACTTTCTCATCGGCTTCACGAACGAACATGGCATTCCGGTCAGGGTCAGTAAATAAGGCGATGGTGCGGAGTGTGGTGCCCTGTTCCTGATTGAGTTCGCGGGCCGCGTGAATGAAGCGCATCGCGGCTTCGCCCCGATTGATGATCGCCACGCGCTGAAACTCGTGATTCATGACATCTCCGATCGAAGGCATCCACTGGTGTCGGTGGATCGCCTCAGGCTGCGACCAGTGTCGGCGACAACATTGCGTGCAGGGTTTTCACCTGGTCAGCATTGACGGCGCTGGGCATAGCAATCGTGCGATAGCCGCCGAGATGCACATAACGGCGACCATCGTCGTCCACGACCTCGGCATCGAAGGCGCCGTGGGCAGGATCGGGCGTGACTACTGCATAAAGCCGGACAGGCGAATCTGGAATCCTCGCGGTGGAGACGCACTGCACGTGGTGCGGCAATCCCATGCGATCCTGCGCGCCCATTTCCCAGAGTCCGGCGGTCTGGAAGCAGAGTTCGATCAGGCGCGGCTGCATCAAGATTGGCAATTCAAACGGATGATGATTACTGGGCAGGTTCTTCGTTAACAGCCCGATCATTCGGTTCCCATCCCACCAGGCTTTTTCGAGGACCTGGTAAGCCGGTCCATGGAAGTAGAGTCGATAGATCTGTGCGGCTTCGATTGTCAGTCCGCAGGACACCGGCGGCGATGACATTCTCGACAATTCGGGTGGAAATTTCGCGAGTCGCACGCGCCCAGTGAAGTGCGTTGTGATCTGCGGCTCGGCCTGGTTCGGAAGCGACCGGCGACCGATCAATTTGCAGTCGGCAACTATTTCCTGGCCGCGTGGACGGATGGTGGCTTCGACGGTCACGGTACGCGCTTGGTTGCGATAGAACTTGAACGGAGCAAGGAACTCGACGTCTTCGATCGCCTGGACGTGCCATCCCGGAAGTACGCGCTGGGCAGCTTCCGCGAAGGCTTCGATTCCCATGACGCCCGGCAACACCGGCGTACCGTCGATCTGGTGATCGTGCAGGAAGGGTTGAACCTTGGGATCGAGCGTGGTCTCGATCGTCAGGCCGCTGTAGATGCCCATGCTCGCGATCTTGCCGATCATGGGGCCGTCTAGGCGCAGGCCTTGTTCGGCGACAATGGTTTGGGCGGAGACGTCGACGCCGCCGGTCGCATCCCACTCCTTCAGGAGAACACCCAGACGCTGGCCGATCACGATCTCGCCCCGCGTGTTTCCCGCGGTGAGTTCACGGCGGATCAACGGGACACCTGCATCTGGCGGCAGCATATCGATGCCGGCGGCTTCCATCACTTTCGGAATCGAGCCGCGGGTCGCCATGCCGATTCCGCCCCACGCGGTCCAGTCAATTGCAATGCCGCGCGTGGCCGGGCGTGTAGTTCGGAAACTCGACGTGATCTTGCAAAGCAGGTCGTTGGCGGAACTGTAGTCGGTCTGTCCAGGATTACCGAAGCGGCCGGCAATCGAGCTGAAAGCTACAGTCGCGCCCAGGGGCATATCGCCGATAGCGTGGAGCAGATTAAAGAAGCCGTCGCACTTCACGTCGAAAACCAGGTTGAATTCCGCGGGATCCTTGTCGGCAAGCGAACGGCTGCGTTCGAGTCCGGCCGCGTGCAGGAGGACATCGACGCGTCCGTGTTGCCGGCGAACTTGTTCTATCACTTTGGAAACGGCTTCGCTGTTTGTCAGGTTGACGCTGAAGTAGTACGGAGTGCCTCCAGCAGCGCGTACAGCTTCGATGGCAGCCAACGCAGCTTGAGCACGCTCGAGAGCGGCGAGCTCCCTCTCGACGAGCGCTGGCGTGGCACGCTCACCGCGCGCCTGGATGCGGGCAAACAACTCACGCTTCAAGCCATCTTTGTCGGCTGCAAAGCGCTTCAAGTCGGGATTGTTCGGATCCGGCTCAGGCACCACGTCGAGTAGATAGAAGATGCCACCCGAGGCTGCAGCCAGGTCGGCGGTGATGGCGGACACGATGCTTCCGGCGGCGCCCGTAATGACGAAGACTGTGTTCTCATCGAGCGTCAACCCAGGCTGGCCATTGGCCGCGGGTTGCTGTTCGAGCCCAACCGTCCAACGTAGCCCATCCTTATAGCCAATTTCGATCGCTCCCGGATCGGTGAGAGTTTCGTCGACGAGACATTCTGCAATTTCTTCTGGCGTAGCTTCGAGTCCGAAGTCGATTGCCTTGACGAGCGCTTCGGGACGTTCCCGCTTATAAGTCTTCGTGAATCCCGTGACAGCGCCTCCCAGTGGAGCAACGGCGCCCGCATCGTCGTAACCATGCTGGCCACCCATACGAGTTGCAGAAACGAGGAAAGTGCCCGAGTTCGCAATCTGCCCGAAAAGGGTACGCATCGTGGAATAAAGCGACTTCAGACGCAGACCCACCGCGTCATGCCATGTCGCAGGATCCATGCCGCGGATGTCCCCCTCGGGATCAAGAGCAGGCAGCCAATACATACCGTGCACCGGACCTGCAGTGAGCCAGCCCTGGAGACGATTTGCCAAGACGTCAGCGTCGGAGACGCTTTGAATGCGGAGCACTTCCACGCCATTGGTCTCCAGAAGTTTCGAAAGCGTATCGGCAACAACACCCGTCTTATCCGGCATGATGACGATGCGGCGACCTTGGCTGAGCGTGACGCCGGTCGCCTTGCAGATGGAGAGTGGCGGGCGCACGACGGGAATTGGAACGCGGCGCGGAATGGAATTGGCTGGATCCAGACTGGCGAGAGCCGGCCGCTGCTTCGGCAGGGCTGGAACTACGGCTTTCGAGACGTCGGCTGCTTTCTGAGCACCTTGTGGTTCCTTCGCAAGGGACGGTGCTTCTGATTTCGAACGGTCTTGCGCGAACTTGATTACGTGCGCGAGGGTTGGAAATTCGCGGAGCTTGAGACTTTCATCTCGGGGGATGTTGTATGCGGCGCGAATGGCAACAAACATTTCTGCCTGTTTTACTGTGTCGATGCCGAGATCGGCTTCCAGATCCAGATCCAGGTCCAACATATCCTTTGGATACCCGGTCTTTTCCGCAACGATCTCCAACACCTTTTCCTTGATCGACTCGTTGGTGATGGCATTTGCGGCTTGACCTACTGGTTGTTCGGGAATGGCAGTCGTGGGCTCGGAAGCGAGGTCGGGACGTTTCTCGAACACGAACCGCATCACGTGTGCCAGGGTCGGGTAGTCGCGAAGCTTGCGATCTTCATCGCGCGGGATGTGGTAGATCTCGCGAATCGCAGCGAACATCTCCGCCTGTTTCACAGTATCGACACCAAGGTCAGCTTCCAGATCGAGATCAAGGTCGAGCATGTCCTTGGGATACCCGGTTTTTTCGACGACCAGGGCAAGGATTCGCTCTTTGACAGAATCTGCGTTGCTTTCTCGCGGCGAACTTTGCGGTGGCGCAACTGGCTGGGCCGCGATCTCCTCTTTATTAATGGCCACAGCATTAATAGGCACAGCGGCAAGGTCGATAGGTCCGGTGCTGGGAACTGGAGTGGGGCTGGCCAGGTCAGGACGCTTTTCGAACACGAAGCGGATGACATGGGCTAGCGTTGGATACTCGCGCAGCTTGCGATTTTCGTCGCGCGGAATGCTGTAGATCTCTCGAATCGCAGCGAACATTTCTGCTTGCTTCACGGTATCGACGCCCAGGTCAGCCTCAAGATCTAGATCAAGGTCGAGCATGTCCTTGGGATACCCAGTCTTCTCGACTACCAGGGCGAGGACACGTTCCTTCACATCGTCACCGCTGGCGTTTGGTGCAGCAGAGGCCACCGCTTCCGTTGTCGCGCGGGTGGTCGCCTTTTCGTCGGGCACGCGGATGGGTTCAACCGCGCCCGCCAGGTCGGGGCGTTGGTCGTACACGAAGCGGATGACGTGCGCCAGAGTCGGGTAGTCGCGGAGCTTGCGATTCTCATCGCGCGGGATGTTATAGAGCTCTCGAATCGAGGCAAAGACCTCGGCCTGCTTGACGGTATCGATGCCGAGGTCGGCTTCGAGATCAAGATCGAGATCCAGCATGTCGACCGGATAACCGGTTTTCTCGGCAACCAGCGCGAGGACTTTTTCTTTTACTGGCTCTTTGCCGTCCACCGGTTGCGGCGGGGCCACTGGAGTCGGGGCAACGACTTGCGGTCTGGTCACGGCTTCAGCAATTGCGGCGGGCGGCAGGGAGACCGGTTTCGGATCGGCGAGCGGCATTGGGACGAGTTTCGGCTGCGTGGGCGCGACCTGCGGTTTCGCTTGAACCGCGTCGCTCGCAACCTTTGCCGGTTTAATGCTTTCTTGTACTCGCAGTGTGCGATGAACAACTTCCAGGGACGCGGCGGGATGGCCTGAGATTCTCGCAAGCCACGAACTCCAGGCAGTATCGTCAGCGACGCGATAGGCGTAGCCGAGAGCGTTGGGAGCGGGACGCACTCCATCCTTGGTCTTCGTCCAACGCAGCAGCATCATGCTGATCTGCGACCCGAAGCCTGCGCCGAGGTGGATTGCGTACTCGACGGGGTAGGCGCCGCCTTTCGACAAGTTCAACGATCCCAGTTCTGGGTCAATCTCCTTGAAGTTGGCGACCGGAGGAACACAACCGGTCTCCAGAGCCTTGACCGCTACCACGTCCTCTATGCCTGTACCCATAGCATGGCCGGTCAGGCCCTTGGTGTTGGCAATGACGATCTGGTCGGCGACATCACCGAAAACGCGACGAAGGGCATGGATTTCGGCAGAAGCGCTGCCGCCGCGCGCCGGCGTGTAGGTTTCATGGGAGACGAAGACTGTGTGCGGCGCAATTTCCTGCCGAGAGATCCCGCTGCGGACCTCGGCCTGGGCGACCAGATTTTCCATCACCTGGCCGATGTGCTGAACATCGAGACGCGTGCCATGGAAGGCGCTGTTGCCCGTGACTGTGGACAACACTTCACAGATGGGCCGGATCCCGCGCTCGCGAGCAGCGGCATCGCTCTCGACAACGAGCGCAGCCGCGCCCATGCCGATGATCAGGCCGTGACGGCGACGGTCGAACGGAATGGCGGCTTCTTCGACGACTTCATCGGTTGCAGCCGCTCCACTGGCGAGGAAGCCCGCTCCCATCCAATCGATCAGATGGTCGGAGGTCACATCATCGGCAGAAATGACAATCACGCGGCTGCAACGTCCGGCATGAATCCAGTCCTCGGCGAGCGCTACCGCTTGCGCAGTGGTCGCGCAGGCTGAGTTAATCTGCGTGTTGGGACCACGAGCACCGATGAATTCGGCGAATTGCGAATGTCCCATGGACAGGGTTCGGAGCAGGAAGCGGCGTTCGAATACGTAGGGTTCTTTCTCGATGGCCGCACGTAGTTCTGAAATTCGCCGATCAATTTCTGCTGCCAGCGCAGCGTTGCCGTTCTTCTCGGCGACCTGGACGCGCAAACTCTCCAGTGTGGCCTTTTGCTCGCGGCGGGCATGATCAGTGTAGTAACGCCCCATTTCGCCGGCGAAGGAATCCAGGCCGGGAAACGCCGAGGCGAAGATCACACCCGTGTCGTCGCGCATCGTGTCGGGCAAGGCCCAGCGATCAGGAAGTTGAGTGCCTTTGCTGGTGGTCTTGTAGCGCAAGACCAGGGGAATCCCGGCGTCGCGTAAGGCGTCGAGCCCGGCGGCCATGGCGAGTTGCGTGACGCGGTCGAGAGCGGCCAGACGATCGGCGGATATGCCGAAGTCCTTTTCCAGGTCGAAAGCGCCGCCGCGGCCCGCCAGTTTGATGACGTCCGCCACATTATTAATGGTTTCAAACCGGGGATCCCCGTTATCGCTCTTCACCAGGCGAGTGATGTGCTTGTCAAGCATGGCCTGGCGAAAGTGGGGTGGAATGGGCTCAATGAACTGATCACCGCGCAGGATGCGGGTGATGTTGTCATCGTCGAAGATGTGATCCGTCCCAGGCAGTCCCAGGGCTGCGCCGGTAATCGTTACGGGTTGAGACGGCGCTGGGGTATCGTGGTCACGATAAATCTGCCAGCCACGTTCCAGTACCCCGGCAAACAAGCGGCCGAGTTCTGAGTAGCGGTCTCCATTCACTGGTGTGGTTGGGATCGTCGGCGCCACGATCTTCGACGACAACTTCACAGGCTCTGCCGCTGGCGCCGGCATAACACCCTGCACGGAGATTGGCGAGGATTTCTGCTGAGGCTCTGATGCGGTCTTTCCCAATCCTGCCGCGTACAGACAGCACAGCGCCTGGTTGAACGCCGCGATGTCGCCGACCTTCGGGTGATTGCAGAAGATCGAAACGATGTCCCCGTAGGAGCCCAGTACATCTTCGGCGAATCCCTGCAATGCTTTCTTGGGACCTACCTCGACGAACAGACGCGCGCCGGCAGCGTAAAGAGTGCGAAGTCCTTTGATGAATTGCACGGGAGCGGCGACTTGTTGCGCAAGAATGTCGAGCATCTGTGGCACAACGTTCGGGCCGGTCGGATAAAACTCGCCGTTGGTGTTCGCGATAATGGGCAACCGTGGAGATTGAAGCCGCAGGCGCTCGAGCACTGCCCGCAGGGGTTCGCTCGCGGGAGCCACGATCGAAGTGTGAAATGCATGGCTGACTGGCAGGGCGGAAACGTCGTAACCGGCGTTGAGCAGCGCGGCCATGGCTTGTTCAACCGCGGTACTGGCGCCGCCAATTACGGACTGGTGCTCGCTGTTAATGTTTGCGATAACGACGTAGCCATCAATGGTCTTCAGAATCCGTTCGATTTCTTCCAGCGGCGCAAACACGGCAGCCATTCGACCTTTGTCAGCGGGAGAGAAGCGAGTCATCTCGCGACCGCGGGCACTTACTGCTTCGAGGGCGTCGGCAAAGGGTAACCCGCCCGCCGCAATGAGGGCTCCGTATTCGCCGAGACTGTGGCCCATCGTGAAGTCGGGTTCGATGCCATAGGCGGCAAGCAGTCGCGTGAGAGCCAGGTCGACGGTCAGCACTGCCGGCTGAGTAATCGCAGTCTGGCGCAAGTCATCCTCAGCCTTGGCGAGCGCTTTCTCGTCGGCGCGATCCGCAAAGATGAACTCACTGAGCGGCTTGCCCAAAATCGGCGTCATGATCTGATCGGCCTCGAGAAAGGTCTCGGCAACGATCGGTTCGATTTGCTGCAATGGGCGGAGCATGTTCACGTATTGCGAGCCTTGTCCCGGATAGAGGAACGCGACTTTGGGAGCGGGACCATGCCCGCGGAAAATTCCCTGCGCGCGCAAGGCCTTCCACATTGCGGGCTGATTGGCGTCGATTGCCTTCAGGGCAGCGGCGGCCTTGGTCGCAAGTTCCGCGGCATCGGCGTAATCGATAGCCAGGCGTTCGGGCGCCCGTAAGTCTGCTTGGGCTGGAGCACGCGGCACAGGCGCACGGCCTTCTTTCGCGTCCATGGCCACGGTTTGCAGGCGCTCCGCCAGGCTTGCGTTGGAGGTGGCGCCCAGCAGCTGGATGCCTCGCAGTGGAGCTTTGCCGGTTGCGCCGGTGGTGTTGGAGGAGGAATTGTTTGCGGATGCGCCCTGCGTGGCGCTCTGCTCCGGTTGGAGGACGCCCTTCGCTCCATCAGACATAGAGACCTCTGCTTCTTTCTGCGGGAGTTCGCTCACCGCCACTGTCTGCTTGCCATTCCCGTTGAGCCGATGCGGGATGTACTCCTCCAGCACAGCATGGAAGTTGGTTCCACCGAATCCAAATGCGCTCAAGCCAGCTCGTCGCACGCCACCAGGGGGAACGTCCCACTGCCTCAGTTCGGTGTTCACATAAAGGGGAGAGTGGGCAAAGTCGATGTCGGGATTGGGGTGCTCACAGTGCACGCTGGGCGGCAGCATCTTGTGATGCAGCGCCAGAGATGCTTTCAGCAATCCCGCCGCTCCGGCCGCACCTTTGAGGTGCCCGAAATTCGATTTGACCGAGCCTAGCGCCACCGAGTGCAGCGGCAGCTGAAAGCTGCTGAGCACATCGGCCATGCTCTGCACTTCGACAACGTCGCCTACGCGGGTCGACGTACCATGCCCTTCCATGTAGGTAGCGGTTTCGGGCGACACTCCTGCTTTTTTCCAGGCGCGTTCGATCGCGAACTTCTGCCCCACCGGGTTCGGCGCGGTGATGCCCTTCCCTTTCCCATCGCTGGAAGCGCCCATGCCGCGCAGCACCGCGTAAATTTTGTCCTTATCGCGCTCGGCATCGGCGAGGCGCTTTAGGAGGAAGAGCGCGGTGCCCTCGCCCATGACGAAGCCGTCGGCTCCCTCGGCGTAAGGACGCGTGCCGGTCGCCGAGAGCGCGCCAATCTTGCAGAACTTTACGAAGGTCGAAGCGCCCATGTTGCGATCGATACCACCGGTCACCACCAGGTCGTAGTCGTTCTGGATCAGACCTTCGGAAGCCGCACTGATAGCCGCCATGGCGGACGCGCAGGCCGCGTCGCAAACGTAGTTGGGCCCGTGAAAGTTGAAGACGTTCGCAATGCGGCCCGCAATGCAATTTGCCAGTTCGCCGGGCATACTGTCTTCGGTAATCTCGGGCAGATGCTTGCCCATCCGCTCATGCAACTCGCGCATGATCTCGGAACGCACCGACGGAGGAAGTCCGGCAAAGCTGCTGCTCTCCATTAATTCCTGGGCGTACTCCGGGAAGTACACGCGCAACACGGTGAAATAATGTTTCTCACCACCCATGGCATTGCCGAGGATGACCGCGGTGCGGTCGGGATCCATGGGACGATCGGGATAGCCGTAATCTTCCAGCGCTTGCCGGGTGCAGGCAATGGCCCACTTCTGCGAACCGTCCATCGCATCGGTCACGCGAGGCGGGATGGGCAGGCGCCACTTCATCGGATCCCACGTGAATTTGCGCACCCATCCGCCTATCTTGGAGTAAGTCTTGTCGGGTGCGTGCGGATCGGGATCGTAGTAGAGTGCCGGGTTCCAGCGGTCCGGTTCGACTTCGGTGATGCTGTACCGTCCGCTCTTGATATTTTCCCAGAAGGTCGAAACATCGGGTGCGTCGGGCAGGATGGCTCCTACTCCAACGATCGCGATGGCTCGATTGGAAGTGCTTTCCATGATGACGCCTCTTTATGAATGAAGAAGTAATGAGAGAACACGAGCGCATAACCGCCGTGACCCTTGTGTTGCAGCGTTCTTGCGTTTCGCCCTACGCTGCCTGCTCCGCGCGCTTGTCGACGCGGCCGTACAGCACGTCTGCCACATAATCCATGTCCGAAATCAATTCCGCCTGCGCCTGATGGATGGCTGGTAGTCCCAGGCTCTTCTCGAATGCGGGAAGATCGGCGCCGCTGACGCCGCCGGCGCCAATGATCCAGCGCGCCCCTTCCTCGCCCACTTTGATCGCGGCCTCGCGCGCAAAGATGCGGCTTACTGCCGCCAGCGCAGTCGCGTCAAAGCGGCGGTTGGCCTTCTCGTTCAGTTTGTTTTCCTTCATGGCGGCCGCCCGGCGAGCCAGACTGCCAGCGCATTCGGCATAGGCGATCCATTCGCCAATACGAAGAAGAATGTGCTGGTAGCGCGTGAGACGCGCGATGCGAGCCCGCTCCATGACGTCTGCCAGTCCGTGAAGCGCGAGGGCTGCGATCCCTGCGCCCACATCGGTATGAGAGGTGTGCAATGCTTCCAGCTTTTGAGCTTGCTCGTGGTAGTACTGACCACGTGTTTTCAAATGAAGCTGCCAGCGATCGCGGGCGATGGTCATCTCCATGATTTCGGAAGTGCCTTCATAAATCGTGGTGATACGGACATCACGCTTGATCTTCTCCACCATGTATTCATGCGTGTAGCCATAGCCTCCAAGCGCCTGGATGCTGGCATCGGCCGCCAGATTGCCCGCTTCGGTGGCCATGTATTTCGCGATCGCACCTTCAGTGTTGAGGCTGCCTTCGCCGGCATCGATGCGTTCGGCCGTCTCCTCGATATAGGAGCGCGCAGCTTCCAGCCTGGCCACGTTGGGGACGATGAGCTTGTGGGTGTAGCCCTGCTTTTCCGAGAGCGGCGTGCCTGCCTGCATGCGCTTCACGGAATAAGGGATGGCGCGATCGAGCGCAGCCCACCCGGCGCCGAGACCAAAGGCCGCGACCATCAAGCGCGTGTAGCCAAACACGGCTTGCGCTTGAATGAGACCTTGGCCTTCCACTCCGCCGAGCAACCGGTCGGCATCGACGTAGACGTTATCCAACGCCAGCGCCGCGGTGTTGCTGAGACGAATGCCATGCTTGTCTTCCGGCTTGTCGTGAGTAAAGCCCTTCGCGCCTTTCTCGACGACGAACCAGCTCGGACCGGCGGGGGCGCTGGCCAGGATGGTGTAGGCGTCGGCGATGCCGCCATTGCTGATCCATTGTTTGTTGCCGGTGATCTTGTATCCGACGGTGTGGCCGTCTTTGATTACTGGCTCGGCTGTGGTGCGGAGTGCCCCCAGATCGCTTCCGGCTTCCGGCTCGGTCGCGCCGTAGGCAAAGAGGATGCCCTCGTCGGCGATGCGAGACAGCCAGAGCTTCTTTTGCTCGGGGGTGGCTCCGACGGTAATCGGATCGCTGCCGAGAAATGTGGCGAGCACCGCCGTGGCGACTCCCAGATCAATGCGCGCCATTTCTTCGCACACGCAGTACACGTCAAAGGTACCGCCGCCCATGCCACCGAATTCCTCCGGGATGAACAGAAGTTGAATGCCCAGCTTGTCGGGGCTGCACATGTGCCGCACGATTTCAAGCGGGCACTCGTCGCGCGCGTCGAGGTCGATCAGTTCCTGGTCGGGCAAGCGTTTCTTGGCGAACTCGCGCAGCGATTTGAGACTGAGCTTCAGTGTCTTATTCGGAATCATGGGCGGACCTCACTTTGCGGAAACGGTTTGCATTTCACGAATCTTGTTGGTCAGTTCAGGCAGGAATTCCAGCAGGTCGTCGACGACGCCAACGTCGGCTACCTGGAAGATGGGCGCCTTGGGATTCTTGTTGATCGCGATGATGAACGGGTTTCCCTTGATGCCGGCCAGGTGCTGGAACGCGCCGCTGATGCCGCAGGCGAGGTAGACCTTGGGCTTCACGGTTTTTCCCGACGAGCCGACCTGGCGCGACTTCTCCAGCCACTTGGCGTCGACAACCGGGCGTGAACAACTCACGGCCGCGCCCAGGACGTCGGCGAGTTCCTGCGCGATGGCCACGTTGTCTTTTTCCTGGATGCCACGGCCGATGGAGACCAGCACGTTGTGCTTGGTGATATCCACGTCACCGGCTTCGGCGACTACGGTTTGCACATAGCGGCGGCCTGCGCTGAGCGAACCGATCGCACTTGATTTGTCGACCACGGAACCTGGTGTGGAGTTGACCGCAGGCGGCTTGAATGCTCCCGGGCGTACGGTGATGACTGCACCTGAGGAGATGTCGCAGCGCACGTGAGCGCTAACCTGCCCGCCAAACTCCTGGCGGACCACGTTGAGCGCGCTGTTTTGCAGCGCGCCGATCTCGACCACGTCGGAGACAAATGCCGCGTTGAGCTTGATGGAGAGTCCCGGCGCCAGATCGATTCCGAAATGGTTGTGCGGGACCAGCACGATGCTTCCTGGAGTCAGGATTTTCACCAGCGCCTTGCGAATCAATTCGGCGTTGGGATATGCCAGGTCCTGGTTTGCAATCTTCCAAACTTCTGCGTACGAGGAACGGAGCGACTCGCAAACCTGGTCGAGCTCTGCACCGCAACCAGCGACCAGCGCGATCGGCCGTGCTGCGCTATCAATCTTGGACGCGGCCGCAAGCAACTCCGACGCCGAGTCGTCTAATACGCCATCTCTGTGAACGATGTAGGCAAATACTTGAGGCATTACTTTAATCCTCCCTTAGCCGCAACCAGTTCGATCAGCCGGTCGATGTTTTCCTCCCGGCTGCCGGCGAGCATCTCCGCTCCCTTACCCAGCGAGGGCATGAAGTAATCCAACCGGGTCACTTTTGCTCCCGCTGTACCCACCATGTTCGGGTCAACACCAAGGTCCGACCCACCGTACGTCGGGACGGGGATTGAAGCGACCGCGCGAATGCCGCGCATGCCCACATATCGCGGCTCGTTGATGCCGGTCTGAATCGAAAGCACGCAGGGGAGATCAATCTCGCTGACTTCCCGGTTTCCGCCTTCGACTTCGCGGCTCACTTTCAGCTTCTTGCCGTCGAGAACTTCAATCGCATTCACGAGAGAGGCAAACGGGTAATCCAACATGGCGGCCAGCATTCCGCCGACCTGCGCGGCGCCGTCTTCTGCTTGAACGCCGGTGAGGATGAGGTCGTAGTTCCCTTTCGCGATGAAGGCTTTCAGAATCGTGGCGATGCCTCGCCCGTCTGACCCGTCGAAGGAAGAATCGGAAATCAGCACGCCGTGATTGGCGCCCATGGCCATTTCCCGGCGGAGGATCTCTTCGTCTTCTTCGCTGCCGACGGTCACCACGGTGACGTTTCCACCCACCTTGGCGGCAATCTGAAGCGCTTCTTCAACCGCGTAGTTATCCGGCTCGTTCACCGAATACACCAGTTCGTCGCGCTCGATGTCATTGCCGGCGGCATTGAGCGCGATCTCATTTTCCGAAGTGTCGGGCACTCTTCTTGCGCAGACTAGAATTTCCACGTTCAACCTCCCAAAGAAATGGTTGCCACCGGGCGCGGCGCCCGCCGCACCATTTGCCGATCGGCCAGTTCGGCCAGGTCGATAGCCGTCATCTTTCCTTCCAGGCCCGCAACCTTGATGGCGTCTTCCATGTTGACCATGCAGAACGGGCAGGCGGTCACGATTACATTGGCGCCTGCTGCGGCCGCCATCTGCACACGCTTGACGCCCATGCGCTGCTCTTCTTTCGGTTCGTAAAACAGCATCAAGCCGCCGCCACCGCAGCAAAACGAGCGATCACGAGACCGCGCCATTTCCACCCGCTTGAGTTCGGGAATGGCGTCGAGCACCAGGCGTGGATCGTCATAGACCTGGTTGTGCCGGCCCAGGTAGCAGGGATCGTGATAGGTGTAGACGTCGGCAGCGTTGTCTACCGGCTTGAATTGAATGTTTCCAGCGCGCACCTCATGAGCCAGCAACTGGCTGATGTGCACCACCGGCGGGACATTCCTGTAATCGTGCTTGAGGGCGTTGAGGGCGTGAGGATCAGAGGTCACGATCCGCTTAACGCCGGAAGCGCGAATGGCATCGGCGTTGTGATCGCGCAATGCCATGAAGAGCGTTTCTTCGCCAAAGCGGCGCACCTCGTGCCCGCTGTCTTTCTCAGCGGGCCCCAGGATTCCGAAATTCTCGTGAGCGTTGTCAAGAATCCGCGCGGTCGAGCGCGCGATCGACTGCATGCGGTCGTCGTAGGAAGTAATGCTGTCTACAAAGTAGAGTGTGCTCGCGCCGTTCTTCTCGAGAGTTCTGACTCGGCAGGTTGACTGGAAATCCTTAGCTGCGGCCCAGTCGGATCTTTTCTTCTCGAGCTTGCCATAGGGATTGCCGCGACTCTCCAGCGCTTTGAGCGGCTTCTGCAGAGACTGTGGCACGTTCCCGTCATCGATCAGACCTCGACGCAAATCGACAATCTTGTCGATGTATTCCACCAGCAGCGGACACTCTTCCTCGCAAGCACCACAGGTGGTGCAGGACCATATCTCGTCTTCGGAATAGAGGCTGCCAACCAAGGCCTTGCCATTGCTGGTATTGCCGAACATGCCGTAATGCTGGAAGGCGTAGTCCCTGGCTTTGAGGCCCAGAAAGCGTGGCGAGAGCGGGCGGCCGACAGCGTTCGCGGGACACTGATCGGAGCAGCGTCCGCAATCCGCACAAGAGTAGAAGTCCAACATGTGCTTCCAGGTGAAGTCTTCAAACGTCTTCACCCCGAAAGTTTTCGCCTGGTCGAGCTGATCGTCGGCGACGTCCCAGCGCACCGGCTTGATGGTGCCGCGATCAAGCTTCGCGAAGAACACGTTGAACAGCGAAGTCTCTACATGGAACTGGATTCCAAAGGGCCGGTAGCAGAGCAGGAAGTAAAACGCGAGCGCGTGCAGGAGGTAGGCACCGAAGTAAATCCTGCCAACCGCAGGCAACGAAGCCGAAGCAAGCACAGCCTGCAAGCCCCAGGGTAGAGACAGGGGCGCCAGAGTCTCACCGGCGAGGCCGGCCTTCAGTTGACCTGCTGCCTCCGCTGCCGAAAAGAGGCTATCGGCTGCCATCAGCGCGGCAATCAGTGCAAGCAGGAATATCGCGTCGGCGGTATGCGCTTTTCCGTATCTCTGTGGAACTGCATAACGCGCTGGCTTGAAGACCAACCGGCGCACGATGGCCACTAACATGCAGAGAAAGACGACGGTGACCGCATAGTCGGTAACGAAGTCATAAGCGCGGCCCGCAGCTCCGAAGAAAGATGGCTTCGCGAATGAAACTCCGAACAGCAACGTAGAAAACGAACGGACAACCAGGAGGAGGAATCCCGCAAAGATCACGATATGGAGAAACCCTGCGCCGGGATAGCGGGGATGCTTCCATTGGCCAAACCAGAACTGCGCTACTTTTCCCAGCCGATCGAGGGGACGATCAAAACGAAAGTCGCTCTGGGCACGCGCCAGCGGCAACACCCGGCGCCAAACGATATAGGCGAAGCACACCACACCCAGAATGTGAATAAGCAGGAAAAGGTAACGGCCTGATTCCAGAACGGAGGTCATCTGCGAGATTACCGGGCCACTTTCCATGATCGATCTGCCAGCTGGGACTACCTAAGCGGTCTCTTGGAGCAGGACCGGTTTTTCTTTCACGATGGTTCGCGCAGCCTCGGCCGACTTCAGTGCGGAAGGCGCTTTAGGAATTGGAATGGGTATGCGTACCGCCATTTCCGGCGATGCCTTTGAAAGAGCTGCTTCCTTGCTGTTGACAGGCGGTTTGGGTCTCCGCGTTGGCTTGCGCGGCGATTTTGGGCGTTCTGGTTGAATCCCGGCGGCGGCACGCAATTCGATGAAATTCAATTTCAGGAACTTTTCCAGCTGTCGAATATCGGGCGCCGCGTGCGCATCCCCACTGAAGCCGAAATAGACCATGCCGTCGTAGCTGAGAATCGCGCAGTTCAGCGCCAGTTCCCCGCCAATCGGAACATAGGGATACCAGCGCAGCATCTTGTGCCCGAGTACGTACAACGGAAATTGGGGCCCGGGCACGTTCGTGCACACCAGGTTGAAGGGAGTAATGGGCAACTGGCTGATCATGGGTCCGACAAAAGCCTGCATCGCGCTGGGCAACACTCCGACCAGGCCGCCGGCCAGGCCAACCAGTTCGGGCGCATGCGCTCGCTTCAGAAACTCCGTTCTGCGATGGACAGCCGCCAGCAATTTTTTCGGGTTGCGAATGTCGAGCGGAATTGTGACCGGAACCAGGGAAATGCGATTGCCCAGCTCTCCCGTGCTGGTGGCTTCGCGGAGATTAACGGGGACCATGATCCGCAACAGGCGTCCCTTGATGCGGTCGCCATGGGTCTCTGCGTAGCACCGGATGGTTGATGTAACCAGGGCCAGCAAGACATCGTTGATGCTGGCGCCGCAGGCCTGCCGAATGGCCTTAACGTCTGCCAGAGAAATTTCGGTGCAGGCAAACTTCTGCGGGCCGCGGTAAATCACGTTAAAGCACAGGCGCTCGGTGGGCGAGGTAAGTTCCGGGAGCAAGCGTGAAAATTCCTCGCTTGCAGGACTTCCTGCGCTGGCCAGCGTCCGCTCCGTCATGCTCAGGACGTCCGCCCACGCCGACAGAATGCGATCGCTGAAGTTTGAATAAGAACTGGTCAAGCCATCCATCAGAGAAGTCATGGGGTCGCAGGGTGGCCGGGGCCGAAACCGGAGTTTGCGCTTTGGAAGAGGAGGCGGCGTCGGACTGGCATCCATGAGAACGTTCATGATGCCCACTCCCGCAATGCCGTCGGCCAGACAGTGATGCATGCGGGCGATGACAGCTGTGTGGTTCCCTTTCAATTTGCGCACCAGGGTCAGGTCCCACAGCGGACGCTGACGATCCATGACCTGTCCGAAGATTTTTCCCGCCAGTGCCTTCAGCTCCGTGTCCGTGCCATGCTTGAGCGTGACCTCGCGCACGTGATTGCGGATATCAAATTCCGGATCGTAATCCCAGCTCGGGAGCCCGGCATTTAAAGTTGAAGGTACGACCCGCATCAGATATCGCGGAATCAGCGGTAAGCGCGACTCCACGAACTGCAGATAGTCGGCAAACTCGATATCGCCTTCCAGAATGCTGATGCAGGCCACGTTCAGCGGCATGCCGGCCCGTTCCAGATTTAGAAAAACGGTGTCCCCCCAGGACAGCCGCTCCCCGCTCGAATGGCTCCGCATGACAGTTCCTCTCTTTAATCCGTCGACTACGCTTGCACTCTCACGCTGGAAAACAGAATCGCGGCGCGAGCTTTGCCAGCTTAAGGACCTTGTAGATTCCGACATTCACACCCACTAAGCCGACCTTCACAGCCTTGTCTTCCGCAATGCTGGCCAACCCTTGCAGGGCTCTCAGATCGCCCGGGTCGATCCGCGACACGCCGCTGAAATCCAACCTGAGTTCGCCCTGCTCGCTGTTTAGATTCGCGCAAGCTTCTTGCACGGAGTCGGCGACTCGCCCGGCATCGATTTTGAGAAGCACAGAACTCCTGGAAGTAGTCATAACTTTCTCGTCACACTGCCTTTTTCTGATCGGGAGGAATTGTGTCGGCAGCGCTTCGTCCGCGATGGGCCTCCCAGAACAACTCGACCAGTTCGCTGACCAGGGGCATTCGGGGGTTGGAGCGCCAGGAAGGATCGTCGAAAGCGATCTTGGCCAGGTCGGGCATGGCCTGCTGGAACTGCTCTTGCGAGATTCCCAAGGCGGCGATCGAGCGTGGGATGGCCAGCTGGTCGAGCAGCTGTTCGATTGCGCGAACCAGCCTTTTCACCTTTTCCTCGATCGTGCTGCCACCCAGACCGAGCAGGTCGGCGATGGTCGCGTACTTCTTGTGGGCCACATACCCGCGCTGGTTCGGGGAAGGCATGAACTTGGTGGGCACCGACGCGTTATAAGCGATGACGTGGGGCAGCATCAGGGCGTTCGCGCGCCCGTGCGCAACGCCAAAGCGCGCACCGAATGCATGCGCCAATGCGTGGTTAACGCCTACGGCCGCATTCGAAAATGCAATTGCCGCAATGCACGCGGCGTTGTGCATCATGCTGCGTGCTTCTTCGTCGTGAGGGCTCGCATAGGCGACTGGCAGGTACTTGAATACCAGCCGGATCGCTTGCATGGCATTGGAGTCGGTGTAGGGTGAGGCATAAATCGAGACCGCAGCTTCGAGTGCGTGGGTCAGGCAGTCAATGCCGGTATCGGCCGTGAGTCCCCTCGGCATAGACATCACGAACTGCGGATCGACGATGGCGACGTCCGGGGTCAGAGAATAGTCTGCGAGCGTGACCTTGCGGCCCCGCTCCTTGTCGGACAGAACGGCAAACGGTGTGACCTCACTGCCGGTCCCACTGGTGGTCGAAATCGCGACCAGGCGCGTGGGATGGATCTTTTCCGTCGGGTATTCGACCACACGCTTGCGAATGTCCATGAAGGGCGCAGCCAATTCCTCCAGATCCGCGTCGGGAGATTCATACTTCAGCTTCATGATTTTCGCGGCGTCGATCACCGATCCGCCGCCCAGCGCTATGATCTGGTCCGCCTCGTAAAAATTCAGCGCCTCCACGCCCTGCAGGATGGTCTTCACTTCGGGCTCCGCATCCGGAATGACCGAAACGTGGACCAGGGTCTGGGGAGGAATGTGGCGCCGGACAACGTCCACGTGTCCGATCTGCTCCATCGCCGGATTCGTGATGATGATGGTGGAGGCAGACGGGAGGCGGCGCAGATTCTCCACGGCATTCATGTTGAAATAAATCTGGTTGGGAACGCGGAACCACATATGCGCCTGTGTCCTCCGGGCCACGCGTTTGATATTCAGGTAGTGATAGACGTTGACGTTATCGGTAGTGCTATTCCCGCCCCCGGTACCGCAGCCAAAGGAAAAGGTAGGCACCATGTCGTTGTAAACGCCGCCGAAAGCTCCGATCGAGCCTGGGGAGTTCACGATGATTCGTCCGGCATTGATCACATCGCTGAACTTGCGGATGACTTCGTCGTTCCGTGAGAAAACGACCGCGGTATGCCCGAGTCCGCCAGCATGGTTCACGTCGACGCACACCTTCAGCGCCTCGTCGACCGACCTGGCCCGGTAGACGGCGAGAACCGGGAACAGTTTCTCGACCGACAAGGGATGCTCGCGGCCAACTCCGCGAATCGGCGCAATCAGCATTTTGGTGTTGGGCTTTACGGAAATACCGACCATGCGGGCGATGTCGGTGGCTTTTTGCCCGACCGCCCGTGGCTGCATGCAGCCAGTCGTGGGATCAATTACCGTACGCTCCAGGATTCCGGTTTCTTTTTCGTTGCAGATGTGCGCGCCCAGGTCCGCAAACTTTTTCAGGGTGAGGTCATAGATCTCGTCATCTATCACTACCGTCTGCTCTGAGGCACAGATGGTTCCGTTGTCGAAGGTCTTGGACGTGAGGATGTCGACCACCGCCATGTTCAGGTCGGCTGTCTTTTCGAGGTAAACAGGCGTATTGCCCGGCCCGACACCCAGGGCGGGCTTGCCCGAACTGTAAGCGGCGTGCACAACGCCTGGCCCACCGGTTGCGTCGATCAGCCCGATATCTTTGTGATGCATCAGGTAGGCATTGTCCTGAAGGTCGTGCGATTCCAGACAACTGAAGACGCCTTCGGGCGCGCCATGCTTCAACGCCGTCTCATACATGATCTTCACGGCTTCATAGCAACAGCTCCAAGCGTTCGGATGCGGGCTGAAGATCACGGCATTGCGTGTCTTGATGGCCATGATGCATTTGAAGAGAACGGTCGAGGTGGGATTGGTGATCGGGGTGAGCGAGAGGATGATCCCGATTGGTTCGGCGACCTCCACCAATCCCTTTTCTGGATATTCCCGAATTGCCCCAACCGTACGTTTGTCTTTCACGTAGTTGTAGACAAACTCGGTGGCCACCATGTTCTTGAGGGCCTTGTCTTCCATCACGCCGAGCCGGGTTTCTTCCACTGCCAAGCGAGCCAGGTGCTGTGCCTGCTCCAGGCCGGCTACTACCATCGGTTTGACGATCCGGTCCACGTCCTCTTGTGTGTATTGGGTGAACGCAGCCGCGGCATTGCGAGCGCGAGTGAGCAGATCTTCCAGGTACGCGATTCGCTCTTCGTTGAGCTGATTTGGTGGAGGGGGTATCTGAACCTGGTGTTGCAGCGCTTCGCTTGTGGCCATGTCCGCCCCCTTTGGGATTTAGGGCGGGAACGCATTCAGAAAGCGTTTCTTACTGGACTCTCAACTCTGGAATCATGAACAGGGCGCAACATCTACCCTTTTCATCGCGTGCAGCCTGGCATGGATATCTACGCGTAGTCGATGGGGTGTGTCTCCAGCCAGTGCTCATCGCGTGCCCTACCAATATTCTTCAACGCAGTATTGGCTGCGCATGCTGTTAGACCCCGGGTCTGCCACGCAATGCCCATGCCAAGTCCGATTGCCCAACCGAGACAACCAAACACAAGCGCCCTCTTGGCGGAGTTGTGATGGCCTCCGGAAAGGCCGCCCAGCATACCGACAAATGCTCCTGCGGCAGCGGGCACGGATGCGTCTCGAACTATCTGTTCTAAATAAGGAGTGAGGGGTTTTCCATTCAGAAATGCTTTTCGCCCGGAACGTGCTCCCGCCAGCCCAGATGTCAGAACCTTCCGACCGTATTCAACTTCGAATTCGGACCACTCGCGCAAATTCATGGGAATGTCTCGGGGTTCTGGTCAACCTGGGAACCTTGAACAACTTAAACATCATTGTGGACAGAGTTCGGTGGCGTGGGTCACGCTATCGCGTGACATGGAGGCTGGGTGGTTGCGCCGGAGATCACCTTTCGTTGGTACGGTAAGGCACGATAAAAAACAGACAAGGAGGGACGGATCCTGAGCGACCCCTCACGGCCAGCAGCTGACAGCTGCGTTCAGGATCCGTCTCTTGCGATGCGGACCTTGACGCTCGTCAGTCGCGGCGAGCGTGCGGCCTCTGGGGGACAGGCCCGTCCGCATCGTCCAGGTCGGCAATCGATCCAGCACAACTAGTTCATCACGTACTTTCCAGTTTCAATCACGCGATGCGCAATCAGCCTGCGCAGCCCGACTCTGTCGAAGGGATCGAACTTCGACAGGCGCCGCAGGATTGCCAGATGAGTGCGCAGCATGTCACCCTCGCTCGCCGCAGCCAGCACGGTTTTCGCGGAGCTCTCGAGTCTTTCCATCGCGCCCGTCAGGTAGACCCGAGTCATCGCCATGGGCAGCGCGGCGGCCGAATCTCCGTTGCGAGCGATCATCTTGCGAGTGCGCAGCAGAGCCGATTCCATGGCATAGACTTCCATGCTCATGGTCGCGATCGCGCCCATGATCTCCTGTTCGTTCTGCAAAGCCTGCATGTATTTCTGAGTGGCGACTCCAGCGGCAAACAGCGCGATCTTCTTTGCGGAACCAACCAGGCGTTGCTCCTCAGCCAGAGGGCCGTCTGAGGCGTCGTCGCGAACTCCGGAAAGCATTTCGTCCATGAGCTTCTTGATCGCCGCCATCAAGGGAAGGCGCCCGGAAATTGCGCGCTTCAAGAGAAACCCCGTGATGACCAGCCGGTTGATCTCATTCGTGCCTTCGAAAATGCGGTTGACGCGCGAATCACGATACGCCCGCTCGGCCGGATATTCCTCGACAAAGCCGTATCCACCGTAAATCTGCACCATTTCGTCGACCACCTGATCGAGGAACTCCGATCCCCACACCTTGAGGATGGAGCATTCCACCGCGTATTCGTCGATCACGTTGCGCACCTGCACCATGTCGTCAGAGGCATCATCCAAGGCAGCCAGGGCCATATCCATCTGCCCAACCGTGCGATACGCCATGGCTTCGCCGGTGTAGATTCCGACTGCCATATCCGCGATTTTTTCACGAATCAACCCGAAGTCGGCGATCGTCTTGCCAAATGCTTTGCGCTGCTTCGCATAGGCGATGGCGCTCTCGATGCAATGCCGGGCCGCGCCGACCGATCCTGCGCCCAGCTTGAAGCGTCCCACGTTGAGCACATTGAAGGCGATCAGGTGCCCCTTGCCAATTTCTCCCAGCACATTGCCGACCGGCACCTGGCAGTCATTGAGAATAAGAGGACAAGTCGAAGAGCCGCGAATGCCCATCTTGTGCTCTTCGGCGCCCACCGAGAATCCGGGGAAGTTTCGCTCAACGATGAAGGCCGTAAATTTATCTTCCTCGGCCTTCGCAAATACAATGAAGAGGTCGGCAAAGCCCGCGTTGGTGATCCACATCTTCTCGCCATTCAGAATGTAGTGACGACCGTCGGGCGAGAGCCGTGCGCGGGTGCGGCACTGCAGGGCGTCTGACCCGGAAGACGATTCGGACAGCGCGTAGGCTCCAATCGTCTCGCCGCTCGCCAGGCCGGGTAAATACTTAGCCTTCTGTTCCGCAGTTCCGAAATAGATGATGGGAAGCGTACCGATGCAGGTGTGGGCGCCCCAGGTTGCGCTGAACCCACCGTATTTGGCGAGCCGGTCGGCGATCAGCGCCGACGTCACTTTGTCCAATTGCAGGCCGCCGTATTGCTCGGGAACGTCAGCGGCGCTTAACCCGAGTTCTCCCGCCTTGCGCACCAGTTCGCGCAATAAAGGGAAGTTTTTACGCTCCAACTTCTCGATGTTGGGTACGATTTCCTTGTTGGCGAATTCCTCCGCTGTTCCCGCAATCAGCAGATGCTGCTCGGTGAAATCTTCGGGGGTAAACACCTGGTCAGGCGAGCGCTCCTCAATCAGGAAGCTGCCGCCGGCAACTTTGCTATGAGGCTGTGTAGTAACCGTGGCCATAAGTCACTCCTATGAACCTGATGGAAGAACTTTGATTTCGCCGCTCACTAGGAGACGACGGTTTTCTGGGTTGTCCAGTATTTCTGCCGCAGTTCGCGTTTCAAAAGCTTGCCCGTTCCGGTTTTGGGGAGGCTTTCCAGAAAATCGACGGTGTGCGGACATTTGTAGTGCGCCAGTCGCGAGCGGCAGAAATCGATTAATTCGGCGGCCGTAGTCTGTGCTCCCAATTTCAAGACCACGAGAGCCTTGGGGGCCTCGCCCCATTTCGCGTCCGGAACCGGAATGACAGCCACCTCGCTCACGGCCGGGTGGGCTAGCAGGGTCTTCTCCACTTCCAGGGAGGCCACATTCTCTCCCCCGCTCACGATGATGTCCTTCTTCCGATCCACAATGTGCAGGTAGTTGTATTCATCCACGGTTGCGATGTCGCCGGTGCGAAGCCAGCCGTCCATGAGGGCCGCGCGCGTAGCCTCAGGCTGCCCCCAGTATCCGTGCATCACGCCGTCACCTCGGACCGCGATCTCGCCCATGGAGACCGCATCGTGCGGAACTTCCTTTCCATCGGCATCGAGCACGCGCAGTTCTACGCCGGGAATCGCGAACCCGGTCATCGCCTGGCGGGCATAACGCTGCTCGCCTTCCGAATGTAGGGTGGCCTTCAACGCCGATTTGGCGAGCGTGGGAGAAGTCTCCGTCAATCCGTACCCGGAAATGCAGGTGCAACCCAGGGTCTGCTCGATTTCCTTGGCGAGCGTTGGGGACGAGGCTGCGCCACCGATGATGATCATCTGCAAACTGCTCAAGTCGTACTTTTTCCGCTCAGGCAAACGCAGCAGCGCAATCGCCATGGTGGGTACCATGGCACAGGTGGTGACGCGCTCTCGCTCGATCGTCCGGCACACTTCCGCCGGATTAAAGTGATGGAGCATGACGTGGGTGCCGCCAACCACCGTGATGGTGTGCGCAGTTCCCCACCCATTCGCATGAAAAAGTGGAATGGTATGCAGCAGCACCGATCGGCACGACATGTCGACAAGGGTTGTGGGGCAGGTCTGGCCTGCGGCAATCACAGATAAGGCATGCAGGTACACGTTGCGATGAGTCAGCGCGACGCCCTTGGGGCGATCGCTGCTGCCACTGGTGTAAAAGATCTCGGCGATGGAGTCCTCATCAATCCGCATGAAATCGGATTCAAAGGGAGTGGCTTCCGAAAGCAGTTCATCGTAATTAAGTTTGTCGAGCCAGTCTTCCTGAGGTTTACCGTCCAGGGAAGCAATCCACTCCAGCGACGGGACCGAAGCCCGGAGCACTTTTACGAGTGGAATAAAAGGCGGCTCAACGAACAAGAAACGGGCCTGTGCGTCCGCCAACACGAATGCGAGTTCTTCAGCACCGAGGCGGACATTGAGCGGCAACAGGACACACCCTGCTTCCAAAACGCCGTAATACGCTTCCAGCAGACGGTGACAGTTTGTACAAAGGAACGCGATCCGATCGCCGGGCATGGCGCCAGCAGTCAGAAGGGCCCCAGCCAGACGCGTCGAACGCTCGGCAACCTGCGCATACGTAAAACGCTGGTCGCCGCACACGACGCCGACCTTTCCGGGAAACTGATCGCGGGCGTAACGAAGAAACCGGACAGGAGTCAGGGGAATGTTCATATGCGCCTCACGGGAAGAGGCTGCCTTGCGGCCGCCTCCCTGGATATGGTGAATCGCATGACCAACCGGAGGTCTGTCAGCAGCGCGCCGACACGAGCGCCGAGGTCGGAACGGCTTTCTGTTAGTGCGTCAGGCTCCGGATTGAGGGTTGCAGCGCAGACTAACGGGCGAAGACCAGGAGACGGCTCGCTTCGCACACTTACGCAGTCGCGGACTCGTAGCAAGTCGCACCATCAATCCGCACGAAGGCCGTCAGTTTTCTGGAATGGCCCGCGGCGAGCGCGGGCCATATCCCTTCACGTCGGTAGCCTGGCTGGTCCGATAGGGGACGATGTTCACGCGCTGACTGCGGTCATCCTCTCCTTTTTTGTGCGACCGACGTGCTTGCCCGGGTGCCGAACTTTGTGCACACGTTTGTGTTCGACGGTCGGTTTCACCATCGCATCCATCAACGCTCTCTGGGCGTCGACATAGCTCTTCACGCCTTCCCGAGTCAGATCCGCCAGCGGAACAAATGGAAAAGGTTTCAGCAGTTCGAGCGCCTTGCCCGCGGTCTTTACGTTGGCATTCATCTGCTGCCCAGCTACGTCAACCAGCTTTTTCTGGGCCTCGATAAACGACTCGGTCGCTTCTCTTGCCCGAACCGACATTTCGGTCTTCTTGACCTTGCGGGCTCCATTGCTGTGCTTACCGCCGGTGGCTCTCGCGGTTTCCTGGGCAATCACATCCATGAATTGCTTTTGCGCTTCCACGAATTTTTCCATGCCCTCGCGCGCCAGTTCCACCAGCTCCTCGCTCCGATAGGGCTTTCCGGCCTTGGCAGCCTCGAGCCAGTTGTGAGTCTGTTTGCCGGCGATCTTCAGAAATTCCTGCTGCATATCGATGAACGTGTCCACGCCACGCCGCATGAGTTCTGTAGCTGCCTGCGCGGCGGGCCAGTCACCAATCCTTTCCTGAACGCCATACATCAGGATTTCATTCTGTTTTTGGCCCAGATCGAGAAGTACTTTTTGGGCTTCTATAAAATTGCTCACACCGCCTCCCGCAGCTTCGCCGAGAATAGCGGCCGGGGAATGATTCGGGTCCGACAATTGCTCCCGAACCGAGTGGACGATGCTTGCGTTCTGCTTCATGGCCAGGTCCAGTAGAATGCGCTGCATAGAGAAAAAGCTCTGCACGCCCTGCTGGGCCCAACCGGTTAGGAGAGATACAAATGAGGTTTCACGGGGATGAGTCCGGGAAGACTCGGATCTTTCGGCTGCCGGCATAGAACACCTCCAAGCCTGAGAATTGCTGCACTGCAGCATCGATTAAACTGTACGAAGCCATTGGAAATGTGTCAATCTTATTTCGGCCATGTTGCATCGCAATATGCGGCCTCAGGACCAAAATGGAACCCGCCCCGGTGGTTATCAAAAAATACGGAAATCGGCGCCTTTACGACACCGCCGCCAGCCGCTATGTGAATCTCGACGAGATTGCCGGGCTCATCCGTCAGGGCAAAGACGTCCGCATCGTCGACGCCGAGACCGGCAAAGACTTAACCCGTGTCACACTGACGCAAATCATTACCGAAGACGCCAAGGACAAGCCTACGGGTTTGCCGCTCGAACTGCTTCGCCAACTGGTGGTTGCTTCCGATGAGGTGCGGCAGGAGTTCGTAATGTGGTATCTGAAGTCTGCCTTCGACGCGTACGAAAAAGTCCAGGGTGCGGTACAGAGCCGCCTGGGCGAGGTTCAGTCTGCGATCCTTTCGCCGGTCGAGATGATGGCGAAGTTTCTGGGGTCTTCTCCGCCGGTACGGCCGGGAACGGAAGGCGGGACGGAGTTGCAGGCGCTGCGGAAGCGAGTCGCGGAATTGGAAGCACGCTTGGGAAAGCCCGCGCGCGCAAAGACGAAGAAGAAAAGGCGGAACTAAACAGAATTCAGAGTCCCAGTGCGCCGTTGTTGTGAAATTCACCTATGTGTCCGTTTTCGAATCGTAGAATGGATTTGTTAGGTACCTTACAAGGAATGTGGTATGGAGCCGCGTGAACGTGGCAGTATAATCTCCACGGATTGAAGGCTCGCTATGCTTTCTTGAGTGCAAATCGGGATCCCGAGGACCACATCGAACCTTGCTAAAAGCGAAAAAAGTGACGACCCGAACGAAGTCGCACGGGCGCCAGCGAAGACCAGGCACCCCTTTTGAAACCCCTTTATCCCCATGGACAGAAGCCTTGTTTGCGGCGGAGGTCCTCCTGCTCCACGCGACCCCGGTCTATTACGGATTCGGCGTCCCGCGTGGCGACGGCTCAGGCGTCGTTATTATTCCTGGATTTCTGGGAACTGACCTCTACCTGATGGAACTTCACGGCTGGCTGGGACGAATCGGCTACCAGCCTTATTTTTCTGGGATCGGGCTCAACGCCGACTGCCCCAACCTTCTCATCCAGAGGCATCTGAATGAGACCATCCACCGCGCGCGGGCTGAGACCGGGGAAAAAATTCATCTCATTGGACACAGCCTGGGAGGGGTGATCGCCCGCTCGGTGGCGCATCAGCGGCCCCGCGACATCGCCTCGGTGATCACGCTGGCTTCACCTTTCCGCGGCACCGTGACCAACAAGACCGTGCGTCAGGCAGCCGACGCGGTCCGCGTCCGCATCCTCCAGGAGCACGGACGGGGTGTGCTCCCCGATTGCTATACCGGGCAGTGCACCTGCAACTTCATCAACTCGCTGAGCCGTAATCTTCCGGATTCGGTGATGGAGACGGCAATTTACACCCGGCACGACGGCATCGTCGACTGGCGATATTGCATGACACGCAATGAAGAAGTCGATTTCGAAGTTCCGGGGACGCACATCGGGATGGCGTTTAACGCCGCAGCCTACGCGATTGTCGCCGACCGGCTTGCCAAGGCGCGGGAATTTCAGTAGCCTCCGGTTTTTTCCAACACTGCGTTGGAAGTTTCCAGAATCTCGGTGAGACCGTCCGGCCTCGTCAGCCGTAGGCTCGCTCTCGCCCGGCTGTTGTTGCTCACCTGAAACACTCCCGTGCAGTCGGTCTTCACGTAGGGCAAAACATGCATCGACGGGCCGGAGCCATCGATGGTTGCTTCCAGTTCGATCCCGTCGCGCGCGAGGGCGTGAAACGACCACGCAAACGCTTTGCGATCCTTTGTTGTCTCTTCGATCTTGCGGAATACATGCCGCACGCCGTCATGCCAAAGGATGGCTTTGCGAAAAACAAGGCCCAAAGGCATTTCATAGACCAGGGCTTCGAGCGTGCTAGGCCGGGCGTTAGAGCGCAAGAAATATCCGTGCGTCCAGGTCCAGAACTTGCGATGCCGGTATCCGCAGTTGTGCCCTTGCACCCCGAAGCCCAGCGGACTGCTCTCAAAGCGCGCTCCATCCAGAACAATACTTCCGGAAAAGCGGGCATCGGAATGCGGAGTACGCGTGAAGCCGATCCAGCCCTTGGCGCTGAGCGTCGCGTGAAATGTCGATTCGTAACCCAGGTTCCATGAAACAGCGTGCCCGTCCACCCGCAATGATCCTCTGCAGGAATTTTCGGTGATACTGTTTTCGCCGACCTGCAGCCTGAACGGCGCGCCTTTCCCGCTGAAGCTCAGCTCCTCCAGAGGGAAGCCCTGAATCAACGTCAGAGGTCGTCCTTGTGCAGGAAACCAGGTCGCCCAAACCTGCACCGGCATTCCCTTCTCTTGCCGAGGACAACCGGACCGTGCGGGATTCAGCAAAAGGTAACGAAACCACCACGCGCCGCTCCCGTCCGACAATCCCATGCGGAGGAACCACGCTTCATACCGGCGGCGAGTAGACCGCGCGGAGTACGCCTGATTCAGACTCTTCACCAGCAACCCGGCACCTCCGCCGAATCATACTGCAGCCCTGAAACCAACGCAGCGACGGGCCCACCTCACAGCAAACGATTGCCAACTTCACTGATCTTTTGAGTTCCGTTTCGGAACGCTCCCTTTCGAAGAACGTGATTTCTCATGATCACGCGTCTCCAACGGCGTTACGCTCTGCACATGAGCACACAGCGTACGTGCGGAGCCGTCTTACTGGTCCTCGCCCTGGCTGCAACGTACGCGTTCCAGCCAAACCTTCGCCACTACTTCTGGCCCGCCATCGCCTGGAGCATTTTCCTCATGTCGGCGCTGATTACGCTGGTAGTCGTCGGCCAATTGATCATGGTTGTCTGCAACATGTGGATGGGATACACGTCGAAGGGAGACGAGCGACTGGAAGCGGAGAACGTGAGACTGCAAAAAGAAATGCTCGAGCTCGAGTCAGAAACGCCTCGCAGCTCAGCGAAGAGGGCTGCGTAACCCGCTGTTGCAAAAGACAACAATGAGCGATCTGAAATCCTGATAACACTTAGCACTTCTTTCGATCGAGCGCTCTCATTCCGCCGTTGACCCGCCGTTCCTTATCTTCTAAAGTACTGTTCACTTAGGGGAACATTCCTACGCTGCGATGAATCCGCTGGCCAACAATGCGAACCGGATTGAAAGAGAGGCGCGACTGCGTCTACTCGCCCTTAGCACGGCCATTCTTGGCCTGGTGCTTGCACCCCTAGGATTCAGCGGATGATGTAGCCATCACAACACAAAGATTTCCACGAGGGCCATTATCCGAATACGGATGATGGCCTTTGACGTTTTGGGAAGAAATGCGAACAAGCCTAACCGGGCAGGGAGAAACAACTTGTCGGAGCGCGAGCAGGTAAGGATATTCGATACTACTTTGCGGGACGGGGAACAATCCCCTGGCTGCAGCATGACGGCGGAAGAAAAGCTCCGCATGGCGCATCAACTGGACCGCCTCGGCGTCGACGCGATCGAAGCCGGCTTTCCCATTTCTTCAGACAGCGATTTCGAAGCAGTGCAGGCAATCGCGCGCGAGATACGCCGGCCGGTGATTGCTGCCTTGGCGCGCAGCCGGCGCGAGGACATTGAACGCGCCTGGCAAGCTCTGCAAGGTGCGGCGCGGCCTCGCATTCACACATTCCTGGCAACATCAGACATCCATCTGGAACACAAGCTGAAGATGTCGCGCAGCGAATGCCTCGAGCAGGCCCGCGACGCGGTGCGGCTCGCGAAATCATTCTGCGCAGACGTGGAATTTTCTCCCGAAGACGCCACTCGAACTGCTCCGGAGTTCTTATGCGAAGTACTGGAGGCAGTCGTCGAAGCGGGCGCTACCACCATCAATATCCCGGATACGGTCGGCTATACCGTTCCCAGTGAATTCGCTGAATTGATCACGAGGATACGGCGGGAGGTGCGCGGGATTGAGAAGGTGGTGATTTCTGCACACTGCCATGATGACCTCGGCCTGGCGACCGCGAATTCACTGGCCGCCGTCGCGGCCGGCGCGCGCCAGGTGGAATGCACGGTAAACGGAATCGGGGAACGCGCCGGCAATACTTCGCTTGAGGAGTTTGTGATGGCGGTGCGCGTTCGTTCGGACCGCTATCACTATTGCACCTCCGTCGATAGTCGGCAGATTTTTCCCGCCAGCCAATTGCTGAGCGAGATCACGGGCGCCGGCGTGCAGCCGAACAAGGCGATCGTGGGACGAAACGCCTTTGCGCACGAGGCGGGCATCCATCAGGACGGCGTGATCAAGAACGCCCTGACTTACGAGATCATGACGCCGGAGTCGGTCGGTGTTCCCGGGAACAACCTGGTCTTGGGAAAACACTCAGGCCGGCATGCACTGGGAGTGCACTGCGAACGCATGGGCTTTCATCTGGAGAAACGTGAACTCGATCTCATCTACCGGCAATTCCTAACCTTGGCAGAAATACACAAGACGGTCGAGGACCATCAACTCTTGGAGCTGGTGAGAAAAGGCCGAAACATGCACCCGCGTACCGACACCGCAGCGCCCGCAAGCGATGTCCACGGAGGCAAAGGTCCCGAATCGCTTGCCAGCCAGTTCCCTCTCGCGTATTTGGCGAAAGGCGCAGCTACTCAGCTGGGCCGGGTCATCGCTCATCTGCGCGAGCATGACATGGAACAGCAGGAAGATGATTTGTGGGGTGTCTAACCAGGCTCGAGGAATCTCTCAATCGTCAACGACCAATTGGGAATCGGAGATTTTCAACCAAAAAAAGAGGGCAGGCTACAGTGAGCCCGCCCCTTGTGAGAGGGAAAGCAACCTGGGACAGATCTCAATCGCCTGAAGGCAAAAGCGCTTCATCCGTCGGCATGATCTCCTGTACCAGCGTCGGGCAATCGCCCAGAATCGGCTGGCAGCCAGCATCCGGCCCGTGCTTGGGACGAAGTTGTTTTTTGATTTCGGAGAACTGAGCTTGCTCCGTGGATCCTTCCAGCGCAGTTGTCGACGACAATCCTCCCGCGATGACCTGCGTCAGGGCATCGAAATATCCGGTGCCAACGAAGCGCTGGTGCTTGACGGCCTGGTAGCCGTACGCGGCTTCCCTGGCAAACTCTTTTTCCTGCAAGCGTGAGTATGCCGTCATCCCAGTGTCGCGATAGCCGCGCGCCAACTCGAACATGCTCAGGTTCAGCGCATGGAAGCCGGCCAGGGTCACGAACTGGAACTTGTATCCCATCTTCGCTAACTCAATCTGGAAGCTGGCGATGGTGGCCTGATCCAGCTTCTTGTTCCAGTTGAAAGACGGAGAGCAGTTGTAGGCCAGCAGCTTACCTGGGTACTGTGCGTGGATCGCATCGGCAAATCTGCGCGCCTCTTCCAGATTCGGTTCCGAAGTTTCGCACCAGATCATGTCGGCAAACGGCGCGTAAGCCAGGCCACGCGCGATCGCGGAATCCAGGCCGCCGCGAATTCGGAAGAATCCTTCGGAAGTGCGCTCCCCTATTACAAATTCGTGATCGCGAGGATCGATGTCGCTGGTCAGAAGATGCGCACTATCGGCGTCGGTGCGCGCCATGATCAAGGTCGGCACGCCCAGCACGTCGGCCGCGAGGCGGGCTGCCACCAATTTCTGAATCGCTTCCGAGGTCGGGACCAGAACCTTCCCGCCAAGGTGACCGCATTTCTTCGCCGAAGAAAGCTGATCCTCGAAGTGCACGCAGGCCGCACCCGCTTCAATCATGGCCTTCATCAACTCGAAGGCATTCAAGGTGCCGCCAAAGCCGGCTTCCGCGTCGGCCACAATCGGCGCGAACCAGTAAGTGGAATTCTTACCGTCACTGTGATGGATCTGGTCGGCACGCGTCAGAGAGTTGTTGATCTTGCGAACCACGTTCGGAACGCTGTCGGCAGGATAAAGACTCTGGTCGGGATACATCTGGCCCGCGTCGTTGGCGTCGGCTGCCACCTGCCAGCCGCTCAGGTAAATGGCCTTCAGCCCGGCCTGCACCTGTTGCACCGCCTGATTGCCGGTAAGAGCGCCGAGGGCTGCCACATACGATTCCTGGTGCAGAAGCTGCCACAGGCGCTCCGCGCCTAACCGCGCCAAGGTATGTTCGACCTGGACCGAGCCTCGCAGCTTCACAACGTCGCTGCCATTGTAGGGGCGCTGGATGCCGCTCCAGCGTGATTCGGCTTGCCACTGTCTTTCTAATTCTGCTGCGCTTAATGCACACATGTTGCTCTTTGCCTCCTGGGCTCAGTTCCCAGTGGCAGTACACGCCTTTCGCGCGGCGACAACAACCCGGCCAGTCCGCCTCGGACAAGTCGTCCGTTTTGTCCCAGAGGCCAATGAAGCATCGCGCAAAGCGATACGATAGATTTATGACGACTGCCGCACTACCCTCATCTGAAGTGGAATCGTTGATTCTGAACCAGGAAGCCTGCTCGTTCCTCACGGAGCTGGCGAGGAATTTCGAGACCCGGCGACAGCACCTGCTGGAGCGCCGGCGCTTCCGCCAGAACGAACTCGATAGCGGCAAGCTGCCCGACTTCCTGCCCGAGACCGCCGCCATTCGTGAATCGGAGTGGACGGTTGCGTCTATCCCGCAAGATTTACTGGATCGTCGTGTTGAGATCACGGGGCCCGTGGATCGCAAGATGATCATTAATGCACTGAATTCGGGCGCAAGCGTGTTCATGGCGGATTTCGAAGATTCGAACTCGCCAACCTGGCAGAACAATCTCGAGGGACAAGCCAACCTCCGCGACGCCGTCCGCAAGACCATCAGCTATGTGAGTCCGGAGGGCAAAAGCTACAAACTGAATCCCCAGGTCGCGACTTTGCTCGTCCGTCCGCGCGGCTGGCACCTGAACGAGCGCCATTTTGAAGTAGACGGCAAACCCATCTCCGCCTCACTCTTCGATTTCGGACTTTACTTCTTTCATAATGCGAAGGAACTGATCAGCCGAGGCACAGGCCCATATTTCTATCTGCCCAAGATGGAAAGTCACATGGAAGCGCGCCTCTGGAACGACGTGTTCTGCTTCGCCCAGGACCGGCTCGGCGTACCCCGCGGCACCATCCGCGCTACTGTTCTGATCGAGACCATTCTCGCCGCGTTCGAGATGAACGAGATTCTTTACGAACTGCGCGATCACTCGTCCGGGCTCAACTGCGGCCGCTGGGACTACATCTTCAGCTTCATCAAGAAATTCCGGAATCGCCCCGATTTCGTTCTGCCGGATCGTTCGACCCTGACCATGGACAAGCACTTCCTCGAGTCCTATGTCCACCTGCTGATTCAAACCTGCCATCGCCGGGGCATCCATGCCATGGGCGGGATGGCGGCACAAATTCCGATCAAGAACGATCCAGCCGCCAATCAGCAGGCGATTGAAAAAGTCCGCCAGGACAAATTGCGAGAAGTGCGCGCCGGTCATGATGGAACCTGGGTAGCGCATCCCGGATTGGTGCCGGTTGCGAAAGAAGTCTTTGACTCGCACATGAAGAAGCCCAATCAGATCGGGCGGCCGCTGGAGCAATTGCGCATCACTGCGCAGGACTTGCTGGCGGTAACCGAAGGCAAGATCACAGAACAAGGGCTCAAGTGGAACATCGATGTCGGATTGCAGTATCTCGAATCCTGGCTGCGCGGCAGTGGCTGCGTTCCGATCTATAACCTCATGGAAGACGCGGCTACTGCGGAGATTTCCCGGGCACAGGTGTGGCAGTGGGTCAAACACGGCGCGAAACTGAGCGATGATGGCCGCATGATTACCAGGCAAATGGTGCGAGACACGATCGCTGCCCAAAAGGGGAAACTCAAGGGTGCCCGCATGGATGAGGCCGCCGACATCTTCGAACACATGATGACCGAAGGAGATTTCGCAGACTTCCTTACGCTGGTGGCTTATGATTACATCGACTGAGACGTGCCGAACCGTCCCCTCGGGCAATGAGCCACGACCCGCGTGAGATCAGCGACGACTTTCTGGCGCACCTGAAAGAAGATTTGGTATGCCGACGCGTGGAGCGCGGCATGGCGCGCCTCGAGGATCACCGGCATCTCTTCAACTCATTCGATCCTGAACAGAGAAACGCGGCTCGTTTCGCGGGATATCTGGCCCAGTGGGTGGACATCGGCTTCCAGCGTCCTGCCCTGGTCAAGGAAATCGTAGCCCGCTTCAGCAAGTCAATCCGTTCGCGTTTGCCATTACAGGATTATCTTTACCTGCGACTCGCCGAGGGCATGATCGCCATGGCGGCCGAATCGACCGAGGATGCCATCGCTCATCTCGATTTCGTGCTGAGCCTTGAAGAGCAGACTGACGATCAGGAACTGCTGGCGATTGCCAACTTCTGGAAGGCGCGCTGCTTGCGCATGAAGGGCGAGTACGATCAGGCACTTGCCTTCGCCCTAAAAGGGCGAGAACTTGCCACGAAGCTCGGCCACGCACCCATGGCCGCTGTCATGCGAGTTCTGGAAAGCTGGCTCTTTTTCCAGAAGGGCAATGCGAAGCAGGCTACGCAAATTCTGCAGGAAGCCGAGCCCACCCTCAAAACAACCGACGATTATCTGACATTGGGAAATATTCACTCGTCCTACGGCCGGATTGCCCGCCGCCAGGGACGCTACCAGCATGCGATCGAACACTTCACGGTCGCGATCGCGTATTACCGGCGGCGGGACCCTCGTCATCGCAACGTGGCACGTACCCTCACCAACCTCGCTTCCTCCAAACGACGCATCGCCCTCCACCTGCTCCGCAAGATCGACGCGGATGCCGCGCGCCGCCGGAAAGCTGCGACTCGGGGACGCGCCCGCGATGAATCAGGCACGCCTCAACACCGCACCCGGTTTGAGCAGCTCCGCCAGGAGGCTCTCGCCGAATTGAGAGAAGCTGCCGCCATCTACCAGGAGTACCGAAACCACCACGGCCTGGGCAGCGTTCACCTGAATTACGGTTACCTGCATTTAGACAATGGCGACCTCGAACATGCCGATAACGAAGCGAAAATCGCTTTCCGCCTGGGCGAAGAAAAAGGCGATCACATTCTTATGGCGCGCGCGCGCCTGCTTGAATGCATGGTGGAAAATGTCCGCGTCGAGGAAGAAATCGGAGGGACTGCCGAACCCGAAAGCCACGCCCGACTGGCGCAGGATTGCGCACAGCAAGCGATCGAGTTGGCCCGACACACGCAGAACCGGCGCTTATTGGCCGATGCCCATATCTGGCAAGGCCTGACCTATTGCAACCGATTCTTCGATGATCCCGATGCCGCCCGTCATTCCTACGATCAGGCCATCAGCTTGTCAAAAGGAATTCATGCGGACGGATCCTGGGAAGACCTCGAAACACTGAAGACGCGAGTGCTGCGCGGCGGCCGGGTCAATCCCCTGCTGCGTGCCTGGTCGCAAGGTTCCATCGGCGACAAGACCTTCCAGGAAATTACCGAGCAATTCGCCGAGTTGATTATTCCGCAGGTGTGGGAACGCGAAGGCCGCAAAGTATCGCGCGTCGCCACTCGCCTGTCGATGTCGCCCAAGAAAGTTCGCCGAATCCTGACCCGGGTGGGTCGTCGGAAGGCATCGCTTTCGGAGCGAGGTTCGAGCTAAACATTCGAGCTAAACAATCGATAGATAATTTTCCCTGTAGGCAAATGTAAGACTTTCGCTATTCCTTGCAGCGCACTGAATATATGGACAATCGCCAACGCTACTTGCGACGAGGCCGGCCGCCTAATCCAGCTACATTTCAAATTTCCCTCTGAAGCGCACAAAACCTCACCACAGAGGACACCGAGGCTCACAGAGAAAACCGGAAAACGTTGGACACTTCCGTCCTGCAGCCTCCGTGTTCCCTGTGGCCTCTGTGGTGATCAGAATGTTTTCAACCTGCGGGAAGGGCCGTCGCGTCACATCTGTGGTGACCACGCCTTCAGGATTTTCACCCTGCCCTGCTCTCCTATCGCTGCGGATAATTCAGGCGCATCCCGACCCGAAACAATATCGGCGGTCCAAGGTTGATCACCGGAGTGCGCGCAACCTGGTAGCGCTGGTTGAAGACGTTCTCCACCGCGCCGAAAAACTCCAGATGCCGCGTGAGGGCGCGTCCCACCTGGACATCCATGGTATAAAACCGGTCCAACCTGAACTGATTCTGGTCATCATCAAACTGCTCTCCCACGAATCTCCCCGCCACGCTGACGAACAACCGCGACGGATTCCAGTAACGCGCCTGCCAGGTGAAAACATTACGCGGTACCTGCGGAACGTCCAGACCAACCAGGCTGACGCCCCCGGGATTTCCTGGATAGCTCACCACCGTCGCGGCCGTGTAGACGTAACCAGCCGAGATCTGTAGCGCATTGCTCACGGGAATGGTCCCGTCCAGTTCCACACCCCGCGATCGGGTCCGTCCCAGGTTCTGCTTTTCACGCGTAATCAGGGTGGGCGTGGTCGAGAGCGTCACGTTCGCCACCGGATCGACAATATCGCTCCAAAAGACTGTGCCTCGCGCGCTCAGCCGCCCGTTCCAACCCGCGACATTGACGCCGACCTCCGCACCCGTGAGCCGCTCGGCATTGAGTGCGGCGTTATTGAGCGTCACAACATTTCCGACTCGAAACGTCCGGTACAACTCGTTCAATGTAGGGGCCCGAAACGCGCGGTATACCGACCCAGTGAGGGAAACATGTTCGTTCAAGGTCCGCAACGCTGAGAGCCGGGGACTAAAGGCGAGATCATTCCGCGCTGCATAGATTGTGGTGTTCGGAGGGCCTGAGATTGGGGCCGTCACCAGGCTTCCGTTGAAATTTCTCCAGTCATCCACGCGCGCCGCCAACAGAACAGTCCATTTCGCGCGATGAAAAATGTCTTCTCCGAAAATTCCAAGCGTGCGTTGTCGTCCGCCGCCCTTCCGGCTCTGATTCGGCCCTGTGAAGAGGAGTTCTTCACTCGCGCCGATGACCTCGCTCAGGTCCACTCCGCCACTCAGCGTTTGAGACTTGCCGAGAACGTGCGCCCACTGCGCTGCGCCGCCCACCACTTGTTCAGGAACATGCTGAATATCAGTAAGGGTTTCGCTATTGCGATCGGAAGCCACCGCCGAGAATCGCTGGTTGTATTGCTCCGCATCCGCATAAAGCCGGAATGTCAGCGAATCATTCTGCCCAAACTGTTTATCGATCCCGACCGCCCCTTCGCCAATGCGCGTGTCATTGGTCTGAACGATCGTGCCATTGTTGCGGAATTCAGTATAGAAATTGCCACGCGCAAAAATGCTTCCGTGGTCGCCGAGTGTATGACCGATCCGCGCATACACGGTCGCGTCCTTGGAGTTCGCGGGCGTATCCGCACTGCCCCGGACGGAGTTGGGGACCAGCACGAATCCATCCGTGCGGAACATTTCGGTGGCCACGGAGTAGTCCCAGCGCCCCAAGCGGCTTCCCGTCCACATGGAAATGTCCGGTGTCTGTTGGTTCCCGTAAGATCCCTCGAGCGTGATCGCGGGAGATTCCGGTGGGCGTGTGATCAGTTGCACAACGCCGCCCAAAGCCGAGCTCCCGTACAAGCTCGAACTCCCTCCACGAAATACTTCCACGCTAGAAAGAGCGACGCGGGGTACGCGATCCCAATACACCCAGCCTCCGAATGGATCGATCAGCGGGATGCCGTCAACCATCACAAGTGCGCGGCTCGACGCGCTCCCTCCTAAGCCGCGCAGCGAAACCCCTTGCGCCGATGCATTGGCTGTGCGGCTGCCCGAGCGGCGAAATAACGAAAAGCCCGGGACCTGGCGCAGCACGTCATCGACGCGCAAGGCCGGGATCGCCGTCACATCCCGGGCCGAAAGCAGGATCGCGCTGCCGGGGGTGTCGGCCAATCGAATCTCCGAGCGCGCCGCCGAAACGACGATCTGTTCCTTTACCGGCGCCGGCTGCAAGGTAATTTCCAGGTGTATGGCCACATCTCCATCGCTGCTCCATGGCTCGTTCACGGGAGCGAAGCCTTCCTTGTCAATCGAGAGGGTTCCCTTCCCCATCGGGACCGCTCGGAATTCGAATCGTCCACTCTCATCCGTTTTGGTCGATGTCAGGAATGAGCCGCAGCGCAATTGAACGTCGGCAGACTTCAAAGCAGCGCCGGTGGAATCACGCACAACTCCTTCGACGGTGAGACCATTCCCGGCAAACACAAAACTCGCAGGCGTCACCAGGCTCAGGAGAAAAAGAACAGCGCGCCAATATGGACGTATCCGATTTTCAGCCGTCTTCCTTGATTCCCGCGGCTCTCGCATGATCGATCGTCTCAGGCGACCTACGCGCGTCGCTCGCAGCATCGGTCCAAGACACGCAATAATAGTGGATGACGTGCTACGGAAAAATCTGAAGCCGGGTTGCTCTAGAATGTGGTCGTGACTAAGAGAGTTGAACCCGACGTCATCCTTCTCTGGTACCGCTTGTGTCTAGTTTAACTGATGGAAAACGAGGCACTTCTTCGCCCTTTTCCCCGTTTTACCGCCAAGGATGACCGCGGACGGAAATGCATGACTCAGTCAGTAACGAAATATGCGCAGATGATGAGCGGCAATGCACAATTCCGTGTCGTTCTGACGATGTGAGGGCTAACCGCGCCGGTCGAAAATGAGCTTCCAAGGGGATTTATTTCTTCCCAAACCGATTTTCTTGCCCTGACCCGGCGTTCTTCCATTAAGCTGTCTGACGATTCTTCCCCAGGAGGTCTGAGCTCGCATGAAAGAGATAACTCGACGTGGTTTTGTCCGAATCGCTGGATCGGTGGTAGCCGGAGTCGCGGGCGGCTCTATTACGTTGTTGGAGCCGAAGATGCTTTGGGCCGCCAAACCACCGGCGCCGTCCGACACGGTTCGATTCGGAATTATCGGAACGGGAACTCAGGGATGCGACTTGCTCAGGAATGCCTTGAGAGTACCGGGCGCAGAATGTGTGGCTGTTTCAGACCTCTACGACACCCGGCGGGAAAACGCCAAGACCATATTGAAGAAGGATGTTGATACCACGAAGGACTATCGGCACCTTCTCGATCGCAAAGATGTCGACGCCGTGATCGTGGCGACGCCAGACCACTGGCACCGGAGGTTAGTGGTGGAAGCGGCGCAAGCGGGTAAGGACGTCTATTGCGAGAAGCCGATGTCACACAGCGCGGAGGATGGCTTCGCGATGGTGGATGCGGTGAAGAAGAACAACCGAATCTGCCAGATCGGAAGCCAGCGCGTGAGTTCGATCATGTACGCCAAGGCGAAGGAAATCTGGGACTCCGGGAGGCTGGGACAGGTCGATACGATTGAGGCGGTCTGGGACCGCAACAGCGACAGCGGCGCATGGATGTTTCCGATTCCCCCCGATGCGAATGAAAAAACGATTGACTGGAACACGTGGCTGGGGGACGCGCCCAAGCGGCCGTTCGATGGCCGGCGCTTTGTTTCGTGGCGATGCTACAAGGACTATGGAACGGGTCTGCCGGGCGACCTGTTTGTGCACCTGATTTCCGGCATTAACTACATAACAGGGGTGAATGCGCCTCCGGCTCGCGCATTCTCTACGGGGGGAATCTACCATTACAAGGAGCGCGAATTTGGCGATCTGCAGTGGACGATCTACGACTACCCCAAGTTCCAAGTGATTCTGCGCTGTAACCAGAACAATCGCTACCAAGATCAGCAATTCGCGTTCTACGGGAAAAAGGGAACGATGTTCATTCGCGGAGCGGGTGCACCCCAGGCCTTGGGTGCGGGAGGATCGCTATCGTTTGTTCCAGAGCCGCCGTACCAGACGGCCGAAGGCTATTCGACGGGTTCGTGGCCAGAAGCGCAGAAAGAAGAGTACTTGGAGAAATGGGAGCGCGAACATCCTGGGCCTGCGGTGGGGCAGGCGAAGTTGGAATCGGGCGAGGAAGTGTACGTTGCGCCTCCGGAATACAGCGATCTGGTTGATCACCTGGCGAACTTCTTCCAGGCGGTGCGCACTCGGAAGCCGGTTGTTGAAAACGAAGGCTTCGGCAATGTCGCAGCGCTGACGGGTTGTCATATGTCGAACCATTCCTACTTCAACAAAACGATCGCGGTTTGGGACGCGGGTTCCAACAAGATCAAGAATGCTTAATTCATGCCAGTGAAAGGATTCAGCATGAAGCGTCGTGACTTCATTCGCAAGGCAACGGTAGGCCTGGCAGGTGCGGCGATATTGACTCAGTTGCCGGAATCGCTCTTTGCCAGTCCCTACGGCAAACCGATTGGGCTGCAACTCTACACATTGCGCGATCAGCTTGAAAAGGATGCGCCTGGAACCATCCAACAGTTGGCGGCGATTGGCTACAAAGATGTAGAGATCTACTCCTTATATGGAAAGACTCCGGCAGAATTCGGGCGGATGCTGAAAGACAACGGCATCACCGCCTCAAGCGGGCATTACCTCTTGCCGGCGGTGAAGTCCGAGTGGAGTGCGCGGATTGAGGACGCGAAAACGCTGGGGCTACAGTACATGGTGATCGCGATTCTTCCAGAGGAAGAGCGCAAGTCGCTGGACGACTATAAACAATTGGCAGAGTTGTTCAACAAGGCCGGTGAAGCCACGCAGCAGGCGGGGATTCAGTTCTGCTATCACAATCACAACTTCGAATTCCGGAAATTTGGCGATACGATGCCCTACGACTATCTTCTGAAGACATTGGATCCGAAGCTGGTGGCATTTGAGATGGATTGCTTCTGGGTGACGCATGCGGGCCAGGATCCGGTGGCGTACTTCAAGAAGCATCCGGGGCGCTTCCCTCTCTTGCATATTAAGGACATGAAAGATAAACCGGCTCCCACCCAGGAACTGGACGCGAAGATGGGATTGTTCGCGCCCGTTGGAAGCGGAAGCATCGACTGGAAGCGCATTTTTGCGGCTGCCAAGGTTGGTGGCATGGAGCACTACTACGTGGAGCAGGATTACTGTGAGGTCCCGCCGCTGGAAGCCGTCAAGATGAGCTACCAATACCTGGATGGGTTGAAGGTTTAATGGGTGCAGCGAAGCTTAGCGGGAACATACTTTCGTTTCGGAGACCGCCGTTAATGCATCCTTGCGCTCTCTGACACCACGGGCAAACGCCGCAGTCGTCGTGTTTGAACATCCGATTCAGCATGAGGAACGACCCCGCACGCGCCGTCCAGCACGGCGCGTGCGCTCGGGTCAGGTCGTCATTTTGCGACGGGGCGTCCGCTGACGGGCCGCGTAGGCTGCGACTTTGAAACGGTTCCCGCATAACTTCATGCTGCACCAGCGTCTTGTACCCTTTTTGCTCGTGTCTCGAAACTGCAGTACGCACCGTGCGCACTTGCGGACCCGGTTGCGATCCTCGTCGGCGAACAATGTCGCGGCGCTGTGCGCAAGCGGAGCAAAAAGGTCTTCCGGTTGCCGGGGTTTGAACCACAACTCGATGTCGGAGCCTCTCGACTTCAACCTGGTATGCATCGGATAGTCCGCCATGAGGCGATTGAGTTCATCTACCGTGGAGTTGTGAACGACGCTCCCACCCTCCCAAGCCAGGATTTCCTTTCTGAGCTCCTCTCTTAAATCCCGGAACGCTTTTACGGTGCGTTGAGCTCGGGCGGATTGCCCCCATTCCTGCTGAAGACTGGCTGCATCCTGAGTACTCAGCAGATCTGCTGCCTGAAACCAGCGCAATAGCGCGCTGAAATCTGGGAGCAGTTCCATAGGTTCGTCGTTCTGGACAGGACGCGTGTTCACAAAATCCAAAGCGAGATGGTTGCCGACGAAGAGGAATCCATCTTTCCAGTCGGAAGTGTGAAGGTTATTGGCCAGCTTCATGTTGTCGGTCCATTATAACACCGATAATGAATCATTTCACCGGTTAGTACATCTGATGCTGTGAATGCACATAGCGTCGCCGGGTTGGACTGCCGTTCAACTCGGCACGACTCTCTTGAGGAGACCAGAAATGACTACCTACCAGCATGCCACAGTGGACGGCCACAAGATCTTTTACCGCGAAGCCGGTCCCAAAACCGCTCCAACGATCCTCCTATTGCACGGCTTCCCGACCTCGTCGCACATGTTCCGTGACTTGATTCCAGCCCTGGCAGACCGCTACCACGTGGTTGCGCCGGATCTGCCGGGATTCGGATTCTCAGAGGCGCCTGACCGCAAGCAGTTCCGATATACGTTTGAGCACTTGGCCCAGGTCATCGACGCAGTTCACTCGGACCATCGGACTTGAGCACTATGCGATTTACGTCTTCGACTACGGCGCTCCAGTGGGGTTTCGTTTGGCGCTAGCGCATCCGGACCGGATCACCGCCATCATTTCGCAGAACGGGAATGCTTATGAAGAGGGCCTGAGTCAAGGCTGGAACCCCATTCAAAAATACTGGAAGGAACCCACTTCCGAGAATCGTGCGACCCTGCGCGACTTCCTCACACCCGAGGCGACCAAGTCCCAATATCTCTACGGTGTCAAGGACGAAACCATGGTGGCGCCCGAAGCGTACCAACTCGACTCCGCCCTGCTGTCTCGGCCGGGCAATGACGAGATCCAGCTCGACTTGTTTTTGGACTACGCGAGCAACGTCGCGCTGTATCCAAAGTTCCAGGAGTATTTCCGCGCGAAGCGACCGCCTCTGCTGGCGGTATGGGGCAACAGCGATCCGTTCTTTCTGCCTCCAGGAGCGGAAGCGTTCAAGCGCGACATTCCGACCGCCGAGGTGCGTTTCTATGACACGGGCCACTTCGCTCTGGAAACACACCATCAGGAGATCGCGGGCGCCATCAAGGATTTCCTCGGCCGCACCCTAAGCACGCAGACCAGAGCCGCATAGGCGGCCTGGTCCCCGATTGCCGGCTGAAATATGGAGGGCACAGTCGGGCTGTTTGCCGATCCAAATGTCATATTTTTGTCTCGGCTGAAACTTCCCGGTAGCTCGACTCTCTGATCCAGCACGCAATGCTGCCTGAAGAGACAGCGGTTGGCTGTTGTGTGTTCACAGTTGGCAGCCGTGCAAGTTAATAAATCGTTGGGAGGACCAGGATGTACAGAAAAATTCATTTGCTGTGGGTGGGAGCGTTGACGATCAGCTTGATGTCGTCGATGCATGCGTTGGCGCAGGATCTGGATCCACAGGACGGCGCCGGGGCGGTATTCGTCATGACCAACTCCGTCAAAAAGAATGAGGTGATCGCCTACCGGCGTGCCGCAGATGGCACTCTGCGGGAAGAGGGCCGATTCGCAACCGGTGGTCGCGGAAGCGGAGGCAACAACGATCCCTTGGAATCTCAAGGCTCCCTCACGCTCAGCCAGGACCACTCGCTGCTGTTCGCAGTCAATGCCGGCAGCGGCACTGTTTCTGTTTTCAAGGTCCACCGCTCAACTCTGTCGCTGGTGGACAAGGTAATCAGCGGCGGCAGCGAGCCAAACGCTGTGGCACAACACGGCAACATTGTCTATGTTCTGAATGTAGGCGGCAGCAGCAATGTCGTCGGATTCACATTGCAGGGTGACAAGCTAAAGCAGATCCCAAATTCCAGCCGGTTTCTCTCAACCAACAATTCGGGCGCGGGGGGTTGGCGTTTAGTCCGGACGGCCGGTTCCTGGTTGTGGTGGAGCGTTTGACCAACGATATTGACGTATTCACCGTCCGCGGCGACAACACTCTGTCCCCGATTGTGGTGAATCCGAGCGTTGGCCCGGGCGCGTTCTCGGTCGCTTTTGCTCCGAATGGAGCGGCCCTGGTCTCCGAAACCGGTCCCTCTGGCGTGCCCAATGGATCGGCGATCTCATCTTATGCGATCGCAGGCAATGGTGCGCTGATCCCGATCAGCGCCAGCATTCCGACGCTAGGCGCAGCGAACTGCTGGAATGTTGTGACCCCCGATGGCAAGTTCGTTTACGCTTCCAATGCCGGGACGTCGAACATTTCCGGATTCGCGATCGCAAATACAGGAGCGTTGACTGCGCTTCCGGGAACCGTGGTGGGTACGAATCCCGCTGGATCGACCAACCTCGACATCGCGGTGACGGCGGACGGCAAGTTCGCTTACACACTAAACTCTGTGGCCGGTACTGTCGGAATCTTTGCTGTGCAGAAGGATGGGACACTGCTGAATGTAGGGTCCGCCGACGGTGTGTCACCACTCAGTGGATTCAACGGGATCGCCGCATTTTGACCTCTGAGTGCTTTCCTGTGGGTTGCGGCGGTCGCGCTGCAACTCACAGGTTTCTTGTCGGGCGAGAGCAGTGTGGCCGTACCGCGACTTACTTCATGAAATGAACGTGGGTTGCCAGGGCATCACGCATTTGCAGTCGGGCTCGTGAGAGTCTGGTCTTGACGTTGGCTTCCGACAGCCCCAGGATATGGGCGGTTTCCGTGATGCTGAGATGGTTCACGTCGCGGAGGATCAGGATCGTCCGGTATTTTTCCGGAAGGGACCCCAGAGCCTTGGTGAGCGCGTCACGGAGTTCACGGCGCTCCAAAACCTGCGACGGAATCTCGCGCCAGTCCGCAAAATCTTTGGGGATGTATTCGCCTTCGTCGCTTTGTTGTCCCTGCTCGATGGACTCGTACAAGTGCCGCCGGTCTTTCCGAAGCTTCATTTTCGCTTCATTGATGGCGATTTGAATGAGCCATGTGCTGAACTTGGATTCCTGGCGAAAGCGCGCCAGGGCTTTGAATGCCTTCAGGATCGCTTCTTGAGCGACCTCTTCTGCGTCGGCATCGTTTTTCACGATCGCCAAAGCGGCAAGAAATACGGCGCGCTCGTAGGGCCGCACCAATTCGTAGAAAGCCTCCGCGTCCCCGGCTTGCACGCGGCGTATGAGAGGCTGCTCGAACACGTTGCCCTGCGCCTGGGGGGCGGTCTGCGTGTCGTTTTGAACCGCCGAACTGCTAAACATGATCATGCTTTCAGCCAATGCGCTCGTCATACGCTCTCTCCTTCAGCTGCTGACTGATGAATTGGGAACAATTGAGCTGAGCGACCTTCTGCTTCGCCAAGTCTCTGAGCAGGGATATCCCCTGCGCATCCACGAACCAGACTTTCTCGAGGTCGAGGCTAACCGCTTCCCTTCTGGCCAGAGCTGCATAGCTCAACCGCCGAAGTTCCTCGACCCAGGGACCCACAAGGTTGCCCTCTAACTGAAAACTGGTTTCTTCGCTCGACTGACTGGTTACTGATATCTTGAGCACCGCTTGGGTTCCTCCGAAAGACACACTGGCTAAAGCACTCTCGAGCCCAATCGCACACCCCACGACGTCGAAATCTAACTGTATTAAATACAGCGTGTTACCAACTCAGCACGGAGAGCGTAGATACCAGAAACCACGATGGTTCGTGGCTTGCCATCTCCAGGGTCTCGTGGCCACGAAATTTCGTGGGCAGAGCAAGGTTCGGAGCAGGGTGTGGTACCGGCTTCGCGAGGAGCCTGCGGAAATGTTTCGGGAAAATTACGACCTAGGGGGGTGATCGGAAGATGAGTCCCTCATCGACTTCCGATCCAGGCCCAATTTCTTCATACGGCTTCGGAGGGTGTTCGGGTGCAGGTCAAGGATTCTGGCTGCACCATTGGCGCCTTCAATGACCCATTTGGTCTGGGCTAGGACCTCAAGAATGTGTCGTTTCTCGATCTGCTCCAGCGAATACGCTTCGCCATTTGAGGGCTGGCCCGAGGGGACCACGATATCATCGTTGATCGCCGCTTCGGGGGTCAACGGAAGGAGATCTCGGCCTAGCCGCAGGACCGATCCCCGCGAAAGCACCACTGCCCGTTCGATCACATTCTGCAACTCCCGGATATTTCCGGGCCAGTCGTAGCGGCTAAGAATCTCCATAGTGTCCTGCGCCACGCCTGTAATGTGCTTGCCGAGTTGCCGGGAATAGCGCTCGACAAAGAAGGAGGTTAGCAGCGGAATGTCGGACCGTCGTTGGCGGAGCGGCGGCAGGATCATGGGCAGGACGTTCAATCGGTAGTACAAATCGGCACGGAACCGACCTTCCTGTATGGCTTTGTCTAAGTCGCGATTGCTGGCCGCAATAATGCGGACGTTGACGCGCATCGTCTTGCTGCTGCCCAGGGGTTCAAACTCATGCTCCTGCAAAACCCGCAATAGCTTGACCTGAGTGTCCAGGGGCAATTCGCTGATTTCGTCGAGGAACAGTGTCCCTCCGTCCGCCAGTTCGAAGCGGCCCACGCGGCGCTCGAGCGCGCCCGTGAACGCTCCTTTCATGTGACCGAACAGTTCGCTCTCGACCAGGCCAGTGGGAATCGCGCCGCAGTTGAGCTTCACTAGAGGGCGATGCTTTCGTCCACTGCGACTGTGGATGGCGCGGGCAATCAACTCTTTGCCGCAGCCGGTCTCGCCCATAATGAGGACGGTCGAGTCGGTGGGCGCCACGGTCTCGACGTTGCGCAGAACCTCCAAAAGGACGTGGCTGTTGCCGACAATCTCCTCGAAATTGTGCTCTTTGCTGATTTCCTCCTGAAGGTAGACGTTCTCCTCCTGCAGGCGCGCTTTGAGGGTGGCAATCTCTTCATAGGCCTGCATATTCGCGACTGACATCGCAATCTGATTGGCAACCTCCTGGAAGAACAAAAGATCATCAGCGGAATACGCGCCCAGATTGGTGCTGCCGAAGCCCATCACGCCGATTGCTTGCCCTTGCACCACGAGCGGGACCGCACATTGCGATCGAACACCAGCGGCGTGCAGACCGTGCTCGTAGGAGTACTGCTTCTCGGTGCCCAGATCTTTACGCAGCACAGGGCGGCTAAAATCCCAGCGTTGTCCGGACTGTTTGCCCTGGCAATCGAGGAGCTGCCCAACGGAGAGATGGCCGGATTGAAATCCGCCCTCAAGAGCGAACACTCGCAGATCGTTCACCTCCGCGTCATAAATCGCCAGCCCAGCAAAGTCGAACGTGGCAACATCCTTCAATACCTTGCAAATCCCGCTCAGCAACTCTTCCCGCTTCAAACTGGTGATAAGGGTGTTCGTGATCTCAAGCAGCGTGCGATTCTTCCGTTCAAGACGCTGGACGCGAACCAGGGCCGCCTGCAAATCCGTCTCGGCCTTTTGGCGCTTCAGTTCTGCCGCGGCTCTTGCGGCAAAAATCTTGACCAGGTCGATGGCATGGGGATCGCGCTCCATCGGCTTATCATCGAGGATGGCGATGTGGCCGATGACTCGGCTTTCACTATCGAGCATGGGGACACCGAGATAGCTTTGTGCTCCCCAATCCACCAGTCCGGTGTCGAGCGGGAATAGAACCTGCAAGTCGTCTCGGTAATGACAGACTTCGCCATTCAGCACCTTCATGCAGGGGGTGTCGGCAATATCAAATTCAAAGAGGTCGCCAAAGCGGTCCCCGGTCCAGACGGCCAGAACTTTTGCTCGCTTCTGGTCGGCGCAGTCCGTGATAAACGCATAGCGCGTCCCAAGCGCCGAGGCCATGTGGCGCACCAGCGTCGGAAAGAAATCTTTGCCGGTGGCAGATGCAGTGCCGATCACGATCGACTTGAAACGCTCTGCTTCGAGATGTCGATCGGTTACATCCCGGACTAGTCCCACCACCCCGATGATCGTGCCATCCGGGGCGCGATGAGGCGCAAAGATACAGGATTCCCAGACGTCTCGTCCGTCTGCGGAATGCTTCGGAACCATGAAGTCGCGAACGTCTACGGTCTCACCGGCCAGGGCCCGCCGCAACACGTCTTCCACCCCGCTGGTGCGCAGTCTGGGAAAGACATCGCCCGCGACACGGCCCAGAACTTCGTCGGCACTCTTTCCAGTCAGCCGCTCCATGAATGGATTGAAAAGCTGGTAGCGCAGTTCGGTGTCATACAGGATGATTCCCTGGGCGGCCCCCATGATGACGGCCTGGCTGACTTCGGCCGCGGCTTGAGCAGCGATTTGGTTATTCTTGGTGCGGATGCGGGCCATCACCTGGCCGACGATTGGCTCGACGGCATCGCCGGGCAGGGTGAACGAATCGCTTTCAGTAACAAACTGGATGGTTTTGCGAGTGCTATCGAAAATTACCTGGCAGGTCTTGCACTCATGCAGATGTTCTTCGAGACGCGCTCGCAGTTGCGGCTCCGCTGATTCTTCCAGGTACTCCCCAAATTCGGTAAGGAATTCGGCGCAGCTAAGCATCGTCCCGTTCCCGGTCGCGCGCGAAATGAGGAGCAAGCCGCTCACGGAGCATCAATCTTCCGCGCAGCACGCGCGCCTTGAGCGCCGGCACGCCGATTTCAAGCGCCGCGGCCGCTTCTTCACTCGATAATTGACTGATGTCCCGCAAAATAAGCGCCACCCGATACTTTTCCGGCAACTGCAGGATCTTGTCGCGCACTAACTCATTTCGCTGCGCGCTGGAGAAAATCTGTTCGGGATCTTCTGCCCACTTCTGAACCTGCCGCGGGCGAAAGTCTTCGTCGTCGTCAACAGTTCCCAGGGGTTCGCCGCGTTTGCGCTGTCGCAGCATCTCAATACCCCTATTTATCGCGATGCTCATGAGCCAAGTGGAAAACTTCGCCCGCCCCTCAAACCGCGCGATGTTCTCAAATGCCTTCAGGAACACATCCTGAGTAGCATCCCTCGCGTCTTCAAGGTTTCCGACGATTCCGGCGACGGCTCCGAATACGCGCCCCGAGTGACGCCGGACAAGTTCTTCGAAAACATCCACGTTGCCGGCCTGGACTTGCCTGACAAGATCGGCGTCGGGGTCGGGAACCGGGATTCCGTCTGAGGTAGGACGGACGTCCCTAGTGGGAAGATACAAATCTTTTGGGGTGAAAATTCGGGCGGGCCGAAAATCAGGTGTTACACCAAGGCCAATCTGCAAAGTATTGATAAAATTGGTGAAAGCGGCGACGGCGATGGCCTCCACAATCTGCGCTTTAGAGAATCCCAGGTTTTGGAGGGCCTCGGGCCGAAAGCAGCCTTCGGCGCGAGGGCGAGTGCTGTTCAACTTGCTCACTTCGTCCAGCAGCGCCTTATCAGCGGGGGGAAGCGACGCGGAAGGAAGGTCCTTTATGATCGCATCCGACTCCTCGAAAGCCACACCCAGGCCATCGAGTATCTGCCGCTGCAATGCCACGCCGTAAGTGTTCAGGTTCGACGCCGAAACCGCCAAGAGTATTTCTTCCTTCTGGATGCGGCCGAGGGGTTCCTCTGCATGCACAATCTGCTCCAGAAAATGGACTTGCGCAGCCACCAGATCGGGCTGCGACGCCTGGGCACGGAAGAGTTTGGGAATGAAACCCAGCTGATCCCGCAGAAAAGAAAAGGGCGCAAGCTCTGGCGAGGCCTCGGGCTCAGATTTCAGGTACGGCCCCACAGGCTGCCGCCAGTCGTTATCGAGAGATGGCCTCTCGATTTCAAGCACTGCCGACTGAGCGCGTTTGGGATAGTTGGAGAATTCGAGGGCCTCGGCCAGGATGCACAGCATCTGACCAAGGGCCGTGATGACCACAACTTCGAGAATCGCCTGGTCATCGAATCCGTGGCGAGTAAGACGCTCAACATCTCTGGCCGAAAACCAGAGACTGCGACACGCCAGCTGCACGGCAAAATCAGTAAGCGCAGGAGACTGGTTATCGTCAGATTGAAAGTTCCGGACGTCGAATCGCTGGTAGTATTCATTGCCCCGGGCGCGAGCCACGACAAATAGTAAACCTTCCTTTTGCCGACGCGCCAAGCGGTTCTCGGACAACAAAACTGCCAGCAGGCGCGCCTCTGCCGAAGCAATGAGCGGATGGACACCCTGGGCTTGAAACAATTCTGGAATGAAGCCATACGCGGTTGCCAGCTCGCGCTCTGCTTCGACCATGCTCTTGTTGAGTGGCGCCCCAGGCATAGACAGTGCCATTCAGGTTATCTCACAAACCGGCGCTCAGTGGCGCCCCTTGGAACCCCGCATAACAAGCCCCTGACACACCTTTTTGGGACCATTGCTTTATAATCCCAATACTGTTTCGCTTGGGGTGAAACATGGCTTACCTGCGAAATCTCCCGTTCGACGAAAAAGATTTTCCCGCTTTCGCAGCAATGCGGGAACAGATCGGATTTTTGCCCAATTTCTACTTCGCGCAAACCTCCCGGCCCGATCTGATTGAAGCCGAAGTTGCGCTGATGGGCGCCATTTTGCTGAAGGACGGAGGCCTCTCGCGCCGGCAAAAAGAGTACATATTCCTGGTCGCGTCGGCAGCGAACTTGAGCACTTATTGCGTGACCGCGCACTGCGAAATGGTCCGCATGCTCAAGATCGAAGGGCCCGACCCGGAGCAGATTGCGATCGATCACGTCCATGCCAAGATCCCGATGGCCGACAAGGCGCTGCTAAACTTTTGCGCCAAGTTCAACAAGCAGCCGTCCAAGACTACGGCAAACGACATCGAGGCATTGCGAACCTATGGGTTTACCGAACAGCAGATACTCGAGGCCGTCGTGATCGTCGGTTTCGCGCAGTTTGCCAACACCGTTGCCTTCGGATTGGGCACCGTGCCCGACTTCCACAATGCAAAGATCAAGGCTGCCCTGGGTGAAGGTGAGGGCGCGGATGCGGGAAACGCCTCTCAAGAAGCTCCAGCACCCGCTCAACCCTGACAATGCTCTACGGACGAATCCCGGGAATATTCAGGTGGATTCGATATAGTCCGGTTTTCGCGCAAAGATACAGCGTCTTGCCATCGTCATCGCCCCATGCGAAGTTATGCGGATGCTCCGGGCCAACAATCGTTCCCAGGTGTTTCCCTTCTGGAGAGATGATCCACAAACCACCGGGGCCTGAGACGTAGAGGTTGCCCTTCTGATCGATTTTCATGCCGTCGAGAGCGTCCTCACCTTCTGCCGACGTCATATCGAAGAAGACTTTGCCGTTCGACAACGTTCCATCCGGGTTCACCTCGTATTGCATGATGATCTTTTTCTTCTCGTCCCAGTTGTCTACGTAAAAGTACTTCTCGTCGGGTGAGAATGCGAGCCCATTCGGGCCGCTTAGTTCCCTGCTCAACAACTGGATGTCCTTGCCATCTGGAGACACGCGAAAGACGCCGCTGTACGGCAACTCTTTTCTTGGATCGTCGAAGAACTTGGGGAGGCCAAACGGCGGATCTGTGAAATACAGTGCTCCATCCGACTTGTAGACGAGATCGTTGGGGCTGTTGAGTCGTTTGCCTTCAAACCGATCAGCCAGCACGGTCAGTTGGCCGTTCTTCTCCATGCGGACTACGCGCCGGTTGCCGTGCTGATTGATGGTGAGGCGGCCCTGCTTGTCGAGCGTCAGTCCGTTAGAGCCGGGCTGGCCGTATTCGCCGACGTCCATGCCGCGGTAGCCGGACTTCGTCATAAAGATCGAGAGTTGGCCGTCTTGGGTCCAACGGTAGATCACGTTGTTGTTGGGATCGCTGAATAGCAGGTAACCATCGGTGTCTTCACTTCGCGGCACCCAGATTGGGCCTTCGGTGAAAAGAAATCCGCCCGCCAGTTTTTCGATCTTCGCATCCTGGGGAACGATTTCATCGAGTGCAGGATCTTTTCGCGCAACCTGCGCCGCGGTTTCACTGATTGCCACTTTCGGCGATTTGTAGAAGTCGAGGGTTGCCGACTTGATCCAGATGAAATTCTGCGGGCTGTAGGAGATTGGGCCGTTGATACCAAAGACCGCAAGCTGAATGCGCTGGCCGGGCTGCGCGTTTCTGGTGAGGATCACGCGATTCGGCGCGTTGAACCCCTTGATGACAGGTCCGCCCGGCTGTCCCAAAACCCGAGGCATCTTGCCATTCACCCAGACTTCCGCGTAGTCGTCGATCACAATTTCAAATGCGACCGTGGAACCAGCCGTGCTCAGGCCGCCCACGTTTTCCGGGATCGTGACGTTGATTCTGTACCAGTTGAAGCAGACTTTCGCGGTCGAGCGGCGTTGATCGAGGGTCGCGGCATCGATGGTCTCCCACTGCGAGTCGTCGAAGTCGGCAACAGCGGCGTGCGGCTCGTAGTCATATGTCTTGCTTGGAACGCCGCTCGGCTTCAGATCCGGGCCAACTGTTCGGGAATCGGCTTCTACGATATTCACGTCGTGGTAGCGCCATTGCCCCTTGACGAGTGCGACTCCGTCCCGAGAGGCCAGGTCGACGATCGCATCTGGGCGGCCAAATGGAGGATCCTGGATTGACTGGCCCTGCGCCCGAAGGGTTCCGAGCGCCAGGATCGCGGTCAAAAGCGCAGCAATCGAGTTCAGGCGCCGATTGTTCTTGAATTCGTTTTTCATTGGTGTCTCGCTTAGCGAACCTTCACGACGTAATAAAGAAACGGATCGGTCACGGTCAGGAACTGGTGCGGAACACCATGCGGCACAATGACAACGTCGCCCTTGGCGATTTCCCGGGTGTCGCCGTTGCGGATGCTGCTGCCACGAAGTTCATCGGGAGCGGTGGTCTTCGCGTCGACGGCTTCGCCGCCGGTGACCAATGTTGCCGAACCCTGCAGCACATAGATCACGTCCGCATCCTTGCTGTGGATCTCGGCCTGCCCCGGCTTTTCGCGACGGCTGGCGTGGACCATGTAGTTGCGTCCATCGCTTCCGTCGAACAATATGGCGCCTTTGGCGAATGCCTCGTCCACCTTGCTTTTCGCCCAGTAAGACACTGCCGGCGCCGGATCGCTTCCGGCGTTCGTTGTTGAATCAAACGCCTTGGAACCAGCAATTGCGAGTTGCTCGTCCTGGTCGGCGGTGGCAGCACCGCTCACGCCCACCCCTCCAACGATCTGGTTGTCCACCATGATCGGAATGCCTCCGATGAGAGGCGTAAAGTTCTCCAATGCGGTCATCACCGTACGACCTTTGCCGTTGGAGTTGATCAACTCTTCAAAGAAGCGAGTCGGCTTCTTGAACATCACGGCGGTCTTTGCTTTGCCGATGGAAATGTTGGCGCCGGCGGAGAATGTTCCGTCGAGGCGCTCCAGAGCCATCAGATTGCCGCCGTCGTCCACAACGGCGATCACACCACCGGGTGCGTGAAGTTTCGTCGCTTCATTCTTGGCCGCGGCGATAACCTGCTCGGCCCCTTGCAAGGTGAGCGTCTTCTTTTGAGCGGTCTGGCCATTTGCCACCGCCAGCAGAGCAGCAATGATTACAGCGTATTGAGCAAGTTTCTTTTGACAGTTCACGGCGTTTGCCTCTCGTTTGAATTTGTTGGAAGAGCGCGGCGTCCAAGTTCGAAGCGCTCGCGCCCTCTGCCTGAGTTACTTCACCGGCGAGCTGAAGCTGGCCTCGCCCAGATTGGCTTCGGCCCACGCGCACCAGATAATGACCTTGGAAACATCCTTCACGTAGCCGGGAAGGACGATTTCCTTCTGGTACTTGTCGCCGAGCAGGGCCTTCTTCTTGAGTTTGTCGAGCAGATAGACCTGGCCATCGGAGTCCACGACCTGCCAGTGCGGATCCGGAGTGTCCGGCACGACAAAGTCATCGGAGAGAGTGAGCACGCTCTTGCCATCGCGAGTGCTGTGGGTCACGTGCCCCTTGTTGGCCTTCGGCCCCTGGAACTGGCCGGTGGTGTGTGCATCCTGGGCAACCGCCGAGACGGCGAACAGCACGCCCGTCATCAATAGCGCCCGGAGAAGAAATTGCATCGCCTTATTCATTTGCATTCCCTTTGCTTGCGATTGATTTCGTGAAGCAGCCCGCGCTAGGCGCGATGAATCGTTAACGATTCGCGAACCCGGCTTTGTGTGTGGGCTCATTTGCCCTGCCAGGCTGCTCACGTGCCCCGTCTGATTCGGAACTCTTACGAAGGTTTCACGTGGAAGCGAACTGGCCCTCTGGAAGTCACTCGCCGAAATAATCTTTGGCTGTCACCTTTAAGCGCAGGCTGCATCGCATGGTCAGAAACGATTGTGCCGAGAGAACAACAACTCGTAGAGTTCGACTGCCGTGACGTTTTTAAGGAAATCACCAGCTACATCGACGGCGACCTGACGCCAGAGATGCGGGAGCGGGTGGATCGTCACGTGAGAGAGTGCCCCCATTGCAAAGCGGTCTATGAAGGCTCGCAGAATGTCGTGCGACTGCTGGGCGGCGACCGCGTGCTCGAACTACCGGCCGGCTTCAGCCAGCGGTTATACGATCGCCTCCACGCCGAGCTAGCGCCGGTTGACTACCAACCAGACTGATCTGGAAGCAACGTCCCTTTTAGGTCTCGGCGCAAAGACCGCTTCGGCAAGCTGCAATTGTCACTTCTGCAGAACTTCCGAATCACAGCAAAGCAGAGTCCATGAATGCCACCGAGCACAATCCGCTGATCGAAACGCCGAACCTGGCGATCGCAGCGATTCCTTCTTCCCAGCCGAGTTCAGGAGCGCCTCAACCGGGCGCCTTCGAGTCTCTTCGCCTTCACTGGCCCGAGTACTTGATGGAAGCCGGCCTGCTCGGTGCATTCATGGTTGCGGCATGCGCGTTTGGTGCGCTCTACGAGTTTCCAGGTTCACCGGTCCACCAAGCGATTATGTCGAGCTTCCCGCGACGGGTTCTCATGGGAATCTCGATGGGCATGACTGCGGTCGTCATTATCTATTCCCCGTGGGGCAAGCAGTCGGGCGCTCACATAAACCCGTCCGTCACACTCACTTTTCTCCGGCTGGGCAAAATTCAAAAATGGGACGCGCTCTTCTATATAGCGTCGCAATTTGCGGGTGCGGTGGCGGGCGTAGCCCTGGTGGCGCTTCTTTTGGGGAAGGCGGTCTCGGACCCGGCCGTCCGGTACGTCGTCACGACACCCGGGCCTAATGGACCATGGATAGCGCTGCTCGCGGAATTCGTCATCGCAACCATATTGATGTCGGCCGTCTTGTATTTCTCAAATCATCACCGGTTCGCCAGATACACCGGTCTCGTTGCCGGGTTGCTGGTGGCTACCTACATCACGCTGGAAGCCCCGTTCTCCGGGATGAGCATGAATCCGGCCCGTACCCTCGGCTCGGCTCTACCGCCGATGATCTGGGATGGACTCTGGGTTTATGTAACTGCGCCCCCGCTTGGCATGCTCTTTGCCGCCGAATTTTATCTTTGGCGTAAAGGCCGGCAGGCAGTGAAGTGCTGCAAGCTCCACCACGACAATGACAAACGCTGCATTTTTTGCGGAGCCAATGGAGGATTCGCATCATGACTGACAATCGCTATGACGTGATCATCATCGGAACCGGTGCGGGCGGCGGAACGCTCGCCTACCACCTGGCACCGTCCGGAAAGCGGATCCTAATTCTTGAACGCGGCGACTACGTTCCCCGCGAGAAAGCAAACTGGGACCCGCAGGTCGTCAATGTGGACGCTCACTACAACGCCAAGGAATCCTGGCTCGATAAGGATGGCAAGGAATTGCATCCGCACACCAACTACTACGTAGGCGGCAACACCAAGTTTTACGGTGCCGCCCTGTTCCGCCTGCGCCGAGAAGATTTCAGCGAATTGCGCCACCATGGCGGCATTTCACCCGCGTGGCCGATCAGCTACGACGAGCTGGAACCGTATTACACGCACGCCGAAAACCTCTACCAGGTGCACGGGAACCGCGGAGAAGATCCGACCGAGCCTGCGGCCAGTTCTCCCTATCCCTGGCCTGCCGTCAGCCATGAGCCGCGCATTCAGCAATTGTCCGAAGACTTTGCCCGTTCGGGCCTGAAGCCCTTCCATGTGCCGGTCGGAGTCATGCTCGACGAGAAGAATCCGCACAAGAGCCGCTGTATCCGCTGCAATACCTGCGATGGATTTTCCTGCCTGGTGGGCGCCAAGTCCGATGCGCAAGTTGTCTGTATTGATGAGGCAATCAAGCATCGCAACGTTACCCTTCTGACGAACTCGCTGGTGAAGCGGCTGGAGACGGATTCGTCGGGGCGCGAAGTGAACAAGGTGGTTGTGGAACGCAATGGTGCCCTGGAGAACTATTCTGCGGATATGGTTGTCGTCTCGTGTGGCGCGATCAACTCGGCGGCACTGCTGTTGCGCTCCGCCAATGACAAGCATCCACGTGGACTGGCCAACAGCTCTGACATCGTTGGCCGCCACTACATGGGACACACCAATTCGGTGATGATGGCCATCTCAAAATGCCCCAATCCAACCATTTTTCAAAAGACACTGGCGGTCAATGATTTCTACTTCGGCTCGAAAGACTTCGAGTACCCCATGGGGCACATTTCGTTTGTTGGCAAGCTGGACGCGATCACCCTAAAAGCCGGCGCGCCCGCCATCGCTCCGAATTTCACGCTGGAGCTGATGGCCAAACACTCGCTGGACTTCTGGCTCACCTCCGAGGACCTGCCCGATCCGAACAATCGCGTCACGATCGGTCGTGACGGCAAGATCGTTCTCACCTACACGCCGAACAATCTGCAGGCCCACGAAAGGCTTCAGGGCAAGCTGAAGCAGGCGATGAAGCAGACGAACTGTGCAATGCACGGCCACGACTGCCATCAAGGGCTGTTTGGGCGAAATCTGTACGTCGGGCAGCGGATTCCACTCGCCGGCGTGGCTCACCAGAACGGAACGATCCGCTTTGGGCACGATCCACAAACTTCCGCCCTCGACGTGAACTGCAAAGCCCATGACGTTGACAACCTTTACGTGGTGGACGGCAGTTTCTTCCCCTCAAGCGCCGCCGTCAATCCGGCGCTCACTATCATGGCCAACGCTCTTCGAGTGGGCGACCACTTGCTGAAACGCCTGGGCGTGTCCGAGACGACCTACGAACAGAATCGGCAGCCGGACCGGGAACTTGCAGTGAGCAGGTAATCGAGACATGAAGCGACTCATTCGACCAAATCGCCTTTCCCAGAGTGTGTTCGCCGTCTGGATAGTGTCGCTGGTACTGGCTGTTCCCCAGCTCTTCACCCAGCACGCCCTGGCTCAACAGCATCCCGCTCTGGTTGAGGGCGTAGATGCAATTGGAATCACGGTCTCCGACATGGATCGAGCGGTGGACTTTTATTCCAAGGTCCTCACCTTTGAGAAGGTGTCGGACACCGAAGTCGCCGGCGAGAGCTACGAGCATCTCGAAGGTGTGTTCGGATTGCGGATGCGCGTGGTACGAATGAGGCTTGGCGACGAATTCATCGAACTCACCGAGTATCTCGCGCCGAAAGGTCGGCCGATCCCAGTTGATTCACGCAGTAATGATCGGTGGTTTCAACACATCGCGATCATTGTTACCGACATGGATAAGGCCTATGCCTGGTTGCGTCAGAACAAGGTCGAACACGCTTCTTCGGGACCACAACGCCTTCCGGACTGGAACGAGAACGCGGCGGGCATCTCGGCGTTCTACTTCAAGGATCCGGATGAGCACCCGGTGGAGGTATTGCAATTTCCTCCGGACAAGGGCTTGGAGAAGTGGCACCGCCCCCATTCCAGCGACAAGCTGTTTCTCGGCATCGACCATACCGCAATCGTGGTGTGGGACACCGACGCCAGCCTCAAGTTCTATCGCGACCTGCTCGGCATGCAGGTGGCCGGAGAGAGCGAGAACTACGGAACCGAGCAGGAGCATCTGAACAACGTTTTTGGCGCCCACCTGCGCATCACTGCATTGCGAGGGGCAAATGGACCGGGGATTGAATTGCTGGAATATCTGGCACCCCGGGACGGACGGCCTTTCCCATCGGACGAGCAGGCAAACGATGTGGTTCATCGGCAGACGGTGCTGGTGGGCCGAAACGCCGACGCCGCAGCTCGTCAATTACGCGGTAACAGTGTGAACTTTGTGTCTTCTGGGGTGGTTGCGAATCAAACTCGAGAGCTGGGATTCAGCAAAGCCCTTCTAGTACGGGATCCAGACGGCCACGCTATCGAAATTGAAGAGCGGTAGGAGGAGATGTGAGCGCTAGCAACGTCCAACGCGCAATGCCCACGCCGGACTGGCACTTCGATCTTGCTTGTGATAGGCCGGCTGCATTGTTGGCGGCCGACCCCGGCATCGACGACCCGGTAAACGATACCGGCCTTCGCCCCCAGCGTGGCGATTTGCAGCTCTCAGATGAGTTTGCTTGTTTGGTAAAGCTGATTTGCGATGGAGAGTTCTTATGACGCAGGAAGAGATCCGACTGTCAGAGTCCGGGGTGCGCCGGAAACACTGGAAACGGTGGGGCCCCTATCTCAGCGAGCGTGCGTGGGGCACGGTGCGCGAAGACTATAGCCCGTACGGAAATGCTTGGGAGTATTTCTCGCATGATCAGGCTCGTTCGCGCGCCTACCGCTGGAACGAAGACGGCCTGGCTGGCATTAGCGATCGGAAGCAGAACATCTGCTTTGCTTTGGCCCTATGGAACGAGCGCGATCCTATCTTGAAGGAACGGATTTTCGGTTTGACCGGCAACGAGGGTAATCATGGCGAGGACGTAAAGGAGTACTACTTCTACCTCGACTCGACGCCTACGCACTCGTACATGAAGTACCTCTACAAGTATCCCCAGGCGGAATTTCCCTACGGTCAGCTGGTGGAAGAGAACCGGCGACGCGGAAAGAATCAGCCCGAGTTCGAACTGCTCGACACGGGAATATTCAACGACGACCGCTATTTCGACGTGTTCGTTGAATATGCCAAGGCCGATACCGAAGACATTTTGATCCAGATCACGGTCGCAAACCGTGGGCCGGAAGCCGCTCGTCTTCGGCTGCTGCCGACGGTGTGGTTCCGCAACACATGGTCGTGGGGAGGGCGTGAGCGCCGGCCGGAGTTGCACCAGGCACGTACGGCTCCGAACCCGGTGATCGAACTGAATCATGACCTGCCAGGCAACCGCTGGCTGCATTGCGAAGGCTCTCCGGAACTGCTCTTCACCGAAAACGAGACCAACTTCCGCCGTCTGTTTGGTGGCCAGAACCGCACACCCTACGTGAAAGACGGCATTAACGACTACATCGTTCACGGCGCCGTCGAAGCAGTGAATCCAGAGCGTACCGGGACCAAAGCTGCTGCCCATTACCAGCTCACGCTTGGTGCAGGCGAGACCATGGTTATCCGCTTGCGCCTGGCCGACTCCGATTTCAAGGGCAAGAACGCCTTTGCCAGCTTCGACAAGATGTTCGCTCTGCGCCGAGGCGAAGCCGACCAGTTCTACTCAACGGTAATACCGCAAGACCTTTCGGCGGACGCGCAGAACGTCATGCGCCAGGGCTTTGCGGGCATGTTGTGGTCAAAACAGTTCTATCACTATGTGATCAAGGACTGGCTGCAAGGCGATCCAGGCAATCCTTCCCCGCCCGCAGAACGTAGGAAAGGCCGCAATCACGAGTGGACTCACTTGTATAACGCGGACGTGATCTCCATGCCCGACAAGTGGGAGTACCCGTGGTATGCGGCCTGGGACCTTGCGTTTCACTGCATTCCACTCGCGCTGGTGGATTCCGACTTCGCGAAAGAGCAGCTCACGCTCATGTTGCGCGAATGGTACATGCATCCCAACGGGCAGATTCCCGCCTACGAGTGGGCGTTCGGAGATGTCAACCCTCCGGTGCACGCCTGGGCTGCGTGGCGCGTGTACAAGATCGATAAGAAGCGCAAGGGGAAAGGCGATCGCGCATTCCTGCAGCGCGTCTTCCACAAGCTCATGCTCAATTTCACATGGTGGGTAAACCGCAAGGATGCCGAGGGCATGAACATCTTCCAGGGCGGCTTCCTGGGACTGGACAACATCGGTGTGTTCGATCGGAGCGCCCCGCTGCCTACCGGCGGTTTTATCGAACAATCGGACGGCACCAGTTGGATGGCGATGTACACGCTCAACCTGCTGGCCATCGCACTGGAACTCGCCAAAGAAGAACCTTGTTATGAAGACGTGGCCAGCAAGTTCTGGGAACACTTCATCTACATCGCCAACGCCATGAGCCACCGTGGACACGACAGCATGGGGCTGTGGAACGAAGAAGATGGTTTCTTCTACGACGTGCTGAAACTGCCCGACGGCACGCAGTTTCCCATGAAAATCCGCTCCATGGTGGGATTGATCCCGTTATTCGCCGTGGAGACGCTGGAAGCCGATGTCCTCGACAAGTTGCCAGATTTCAAAAGACGTCTGGAGTGGTTCATCGACAACCGTCCGGATCTCACGAAAAACCTGGCCTGTATGCGCACCGAAGGCATGAGAGAGCGACGTCTGTTGTCGATCGCTGACGCCGACCAACTCCGAAGCATCCTCAAGTTCATGCTGGACGAGCGCGAGTTCCTCTCGCCCTACGGCATTCGGGCCTTGTCGCAGTTCCATCGTGACAATCCTTACAAGCTAACGGCCCAAGACATGGAACACCGCGTTGACTATGAGCCGGGTGAATCTTCGACCGGACTGTTCGGCGGCAACTCCAACTGGCGCGGCCCCATTTGGTTCCCGGTGAACTATTTGCTGGTCGAGTCGCTGCAAAAGTTCCATCACTATCTTGGCGACGATTTCAAGGTTGAGTTTCCAACCGGGTCGGGAAAGATGATGACCCTGTGGGAAGTAGCTGGAGAATTGTCGCGCCGCATGACGAACATTTTTCTTCAGGATGAGGGCGGCCGCCGACCGGTGTTCGGAAATCTTGAAAAGTTCCAGACCGACCCATACTGGCGCGACCTGGTCCTGTTTCACGAATATTTCCACGGCGACTCCGGGGCTGGAGTGGGAGCCAGCCATCAGACGGGATGGACCGGCGTGGTCACCAAGTTAATGCAACAGAGCGGAGAGTCCGGCGAGCGATCGGGTCGAAGAACGAATACGGAACCGGTAGTTGCCGAGGTAGCCGCAGACTGAATTCCTAAGGAGAAATGGAAATGAAAGCGATCAGTGTATTCCCGGGAAAACCCAACAGCGTCCATGTGGCCGATTTACCCAAGCCATCGCTGGATCAGATTCCCAACGGCCGTGGCGTGCTAGTCAAAGTTCTTCGCGTCGGGGTTGACGGCACGGATAAAGAAATCAATGCCGCCGAGTACGGCGCAGCGCCTCCGGGATACGACTTCCTGGTCATCGGCCACGAGGGCTTCGGCCAAGTCGAGGCTGTCGGGCCCAACGTCACCGAAGTAAAGCCCGGGGATTACGTCGTAGCCACGGTGCGGCGGCCAGGCAAGAGCATTTATGACCTGATCGGCACCAACGACATGACCACCGACGACACTTACTACGAGCGCGGCATCAATCTGCGTCACGGATATTTGACCGAATACTACGTCGATGATGCCGAGTTTATCGTTAAGGTCCCGAAAGGCCTCAAGCACGTCGGCGTGCTGCTCGAGCCCACCACTGTCGTCGAGAAAGGCATCCACCAGGCTTACGAGATTCAGCGTCGGTTGAAAGTGTGGCGTCCGCGTAAAGCTGCGGTGATGGGGGCCGGCACGATCGGCTTGCTGGCGACGCTAGTTCTGCGCCTGAAGGGGCTGGACGTCACGACGTTTGGCCGAACTGACAGACCCTATTTGAACTCAGATCTGATTGAAGAACTGGGAGCCCGATACCTGTCGACGAAGGATGTGGCTATAACCGAAGCGGCCAGGGAATACGGGCCCTTCGATCTGATCTTCGAAGGTACTGGCAACTCTGCCGTAGTGTTCGACAGCATGCAGGCGCTTGGAAAGAACGGAGTGCTGGTCCTCGCGAGCGTGACGGGCGGAGACAAGATGATCCAGATCCCCGCGGACCGCATCAATCTTGAATTTGTTCTAGGTAATAAGGTGATGGTCGGAACCGTGAATGCGAATCGGGAGTACTTCGAGATGGGCGTGGGCGACATGGCGCAGGCCGAGGCGGAATATCCCGGCTGGCTCAGCAAACTTCTCACCGATCCCGTGAAGGGCTTGGAAAACTTTACGGAATTGTTCCAGAAACTGACCTCGCCGAAGGGAGCCATCAAGGTATATTGCGAGGTGGCGTGAATAACAGCGGGGGCATGCCAAGGCATGCCGTTGTGTTTTTGTCACTTCCCCGACTGAACTGCGTCTTACCAAAGAGCAGGATAAATGTAGGAGCGGCGATCCATGATTCAGTTCGATAAACAAACCTGTGGCAACCTGGACGCCGCACTCCGCCGGGAGTGGCTGGAGACGAACGGACTCGGCGGCTTTGCTTCATCGACAATTGTCGGGCTGAACACGCGCCGCTACCACGGCCTGCTGGTCGCCGCCACGAAACCGCCAGTCGGCCGGGTTGTGATGCTTTCCAAGCTGGAAGAGACCCTCTTTATCGAAAACCAGCCTTTCGATCTTTCCGCCAACCGCTATCCCGGTGTCGTTCACCCGCAGGGGTTTCACTATCTCAAGCAATTCCGCCTTGATCCCTTTCCGGTTTTCACCTACGAAATCGAAGGAATCGAGATCGAGAAGACCGTGTTTATGATCCATGGTGAAAACAGCACGGTGGTGCAGTACGAAGTGAAGAGGAACAATCATCCGGAGCGCATCCAGAATCTGCGCCTGGAACTCAGGACGCTGATCGCCTTCCGCGACTATCACAGCACTACTCACGAGAATGGCGCCATCAATCCGGCGGTAGAGCAGCATCCCGGGATGGCTACTATCGCCCCCTATGAGGGGTTACCTGCGCTGCATTTGGCTCACAACGCCGTCGCGCTGCAGAAAACTGGCGATTGGTACCGAAACTTTGAGTACGACGCGGAGCGGGAGCGCGGGCTCGATTTCTCCGAGGATCTCTTCAATCCCTGCCTCTTGCGCTTCGACTTGCGCCTTCGACGGCAAGCCTCAGTGATTGCATCGACAGGGCAACGCGACGCTGCCCAGGCAACGGAATATCTGCAGGCAGAGATCACTCGCCGAAGGAATGTAGCCGCATCGTCGCCGCTCACTTCTGTAATAGACCACGATGCATTCGCTCGGGACCTGGCCAACGCTGCCGACCAGTACATCGTTTCCCGTGGTGACCAGAAGACGGTCATCGCCGGCTATCACTGGTTCAGCGATTGGGGCCGCGACACCATGGTCGCTCTGCCCGGCCTCACGTTGCCAACCGGCAAGCATGAAGTCGCGCGGAGCATCCTGCGCACTTTTGCCCAACACGTGGACCAGGGCATGTTACCCAACCGCTTTCCCGACGCCGGCGAGATCCCGGAATACAACACAGTCGACGCGACGCTGTGGTTTTTCGAAGCTGCTCGCGCCTATCTTGCCTACACCGGCGATCTGGACTTTGTCCGTAGCGAGCTTTATCCCGTGTTGACCGACATTATCTCCTGGCACGTACGTGGCACACGCTACGGAATCAAGGTAGATCCCAGTGGTCTGCTGTCTTCGGGGGAGCAAGGCGTTCAGCTCACGTGGATGGACGCCAAGGTCGGTGATTGGGTCGTGACCCCACGCCGCGGCAAGCCCGTGGAAATCCAGGCGCTCTGGTACAACGCGCTGTGCATCATGGGGGATTTGGCAGACAGATTCGGCGACGAGCCGGGGCAGAAGCGGTATCGAAACATGGCAACGGTTGCGAGCTGGAGTTTCAATCGTCTCTTCTGGAACGAGAACACCGGCTGCCTGTACGACGTCACCAATGGCGCGCCTCCGGATCCCTCAATCCGTCCCAACCAGATCTTTGCCGTGAGCCTGCCACACGGCATGTTGTCGCCCGAACGCGCGAGGATGGTGGTCGAAAAGGTCCAAGAGCATCTGCTCACCCCTTATGGTTTGCGGAGCCTGGCGCCCACTGATCCGCAGTACCGTGGTCGATACACAGGTGGTCCCAGGGAGCGCGACGGTGCCTATCACCAGGGCACGGTATGGCCATGGCTGATGGGTCCCTTCCTCAGCGCATATGTCAAGGTAAACGGAGGCAGCGATGCCGCCCGTCGACAAGCCGCCGAATGGCTGAGTCCGTTAAGAAGTCACCTCGCAGATGCAGGGTTAGGACACATCTCGGAAATTTTCGATGGCGACGCCCCTCAGCGGCCGGTTGGGTGCGTCGCACAAGCCTGGAGCGTGGCTGAAGTCCTGCGCACGTATATTGAGGACGTGGTGGGAATTCGCCCAGCAGCGCCCAGCGAGTCCCAGCCAGTGCCAGTTCCTGCGCAGACGAAAGAGCGACCCGCGGCTCAGGCTGAGCCCAAACTCTCAAGGACCGGAACGCGAGGTTGAAGACTCGTCATCAGGCCTTTGAGTTTCATATCTCTCGCGCGGAGATAATTGTCTTTCTTAGATCCGAGTTCTCACACATCGATACCCCATGACGACTCGGCTTTCACGGTCGAGCCCTCGATCCGCTTCGTCGGATACTACAGCCGCCAGTTCAGGACGTAGCGTTTCACCAGAGAGCTCTACGAATCCTAGTCTCGCGTAAAACGGGTAGTTCCAGGGCACAGATCGGAATGTCGTCAGGGTCAACATGGGGTATCCCGAGACCACCGCCCACTCGCACACCGCTCGCACCAGAGCGGTTCCCAATCCGCGGCGACCGTGAATTGGCAGGACGTCGATCTCCTCGAGATGCGGTAGATCATCAGCAAGCATCTCCACTAACGCGAATCCTACTGGCCTAGTTCCCAGTCAATGCCACCCACAGGCGCCCATCACGGACGGCGTTGGCGAACGTACAGCCGTCCGTAGTTTCCACCAGCACCGAATCCGGCGCGCAGCCTTTGAGCATTTGGGCTGCCGCCAGTTCGATGGCTGAGAGCACCGGGATATGCTCAAGCCGGGCCAGGCATATCGAGTAGCCTGCCATGGGTCCGATCCTTCATCTCTGAGGAAAGCGCTCCCATTTTTTCGGGTGGACTACCGCGTAAGGTTTTAAAGGTCCTGTTCCTCAAGCGAGCGTTCCGAACGGCCTCGACCGCTGCCGGCACTCAACATCTTGCTCATCGGAATCCGATCATGAACACGGAAGCCCAGCCTGTTTATAAAGGGATTGAGCTCGAAACAACCCGTGCCTCTCACCTTGCTGGCGATCAAATCTCCTCTTCATTGAGTCTCCAGGACTGATCCTGCGTCATTCCGGATAGTTCTGTGCCATGCGGCCATACTCGCATACGGCATGGAGCAATTCACGCACTGGTGTAGTCCGAAAGCCGCGCGCGCGATTTCGGTGCCCGATTTCAAACGCAATTCGCCATTGTCGAAACAAAGCGCGATAGGCATCCACAAGACTCATTTTCGGGTCGTAGATGTGAGTTGCTTCGGAGGTCACGCCGTTCAATTCGACGATTTTGATGTTGCGACCTGTCACCAAGTCCTGACGCGATGGAACCCGAATGTCAAAGCGCCCGAAGAAAAAGCCTTCAAAAGTCTGGGCAATCTTGTCGATGACTGCTTCCAGTTCTGGGGTACTCGCGTCGCCGCCGTCGAGAAATATCGCCCCTCGGCAATGAGTCCCGATCTCGACCAACTGGACTTCTTCTCCAAGCGCCGGCACTTCGTGAATCCGTTCAGCATTCTTGCGCAGATAGAAGTCGGACATGCACACCGCCCTGTCGTCCGCCAGGATCAACTCCTCCAACGTGTGCTTTCCATCACCAAGAAGCACGGGCATCCGTTTCTCGGTCACCGAGAAAATACGGCCGCAGCGATCACATGGGTAGCGGTAATAGAAAACTCCATACTCCTCGCCGGCGATATATTCCTGCAAAATGACCGGGTAAGGCGCGCGCGTCAGATATTCCTGCAACTGCGCAAACGAACGAACGATGCTGACACCCGAACCACGCTGCCCGGCATCAGGCTTCACCACGACTGGAAGCTGTAATCCATGCAGTCGCATGAATTCCGCCGCGTCAGCAACGCGTCGGGTGGGCTCACCGCATGCAAGAAGGGTGGAACACGGCAGCCATGGGGCAGCCTCTTTCAATTGCTCCAAAATCTGATGCTTGGACTCGCCCACGAATCCGCTTGCTGGAATCGCCGGGTTGGCTGCCGTAAACAGCGTCCAACTTCGGAACTTGATTCCGAGATAAGCGATGTAAGCAACCACTGGCGGATAAAACAAATAAGGAGGCCAGAACTCCCAGCGAGACCAACGCCCCCACCAACCCGCTAGTTTGCGGAGCCAATAGTCGAAGACGTTGGTGGATGGCCTTACAAGCTGGACCGCATCGAATTCCGCAGCGACCGGCATGATTTCAAATCACCGCCGTGCCGACATGTCTAAGGCCGAACTTTCGAGCTGGAGTTCTCTCCATTGCAACTGCCTGAATCGTTTCCATCGTGCAAGGGCTGCCGCGGAAATGAGCCATCTCGATAAGCCCGGGTGTAACGATCACCTCGCTGTAGCTCAGAGTCTTTACATCGTCCCGGTGAACGCACAAGCTGAATGGCCCAGGACCACCTGCGTGGGATGAGTGCAATCTGCGCAGCCAGAGCACGGAACCCACGTCTGGTTCGTGCTCGGCATTGCAGCATGCGGTTCCGCGCAACCTTTCGGCACGTTCGTCTGAGAGGCTGGAGGAAAACCAGTGGCGCGATTCCCAGCCATGAACCTGAACCTCGACCCGCGTCGAGTCCCAACGCCATTCCCAAATATTTCGTTCGGACAGAAATATTCCAACCAGCCGAAACGGCAGCATTCCCACGAAGCTTGAAGAGCGGAGAACCTCATGCAAGTCCGAGAGCGATCGCGAGCCAATGAGCGCGGGGATCACTCGCCCTCGGCTCCGCGTCTTGCCGTGGGGAGTGCCGGGCGCAGCGACGGCATTCCAATTCAACAATGCCAGCGTGATGCCATATTCGTTGGTGGCAAACCAGGTTCCGCCGCTGCCGTCGCCGGGATAGATGGCTTTAGCACTGCCCAATTCATCGATCTCCGGAGGCAGTCCCGCACTGCGCGTGATCTTCTCGTCGCGATTCATCGCCATGCGGTAGCGCTCGTTATTGGTCACGACAGTTAAAGTGCACATAAACCCACGGCCGCATTGTTGTCTCGAGCGCTCTTCCGCATTCGAATCCGCCCACCGAGTGCTGTGGCAGTTTTGATCAAGACCCATGGCGCGAACAGCAGCAAAACAGTCAGCAGCCATGGGAGCAGCTTCGGATAGCCGGATGACGCGTGGGGAACAAACCGCCAGATCGCAAAAATCGCAGAGACCCAGACGGCCGAGCAGATTGCTGTCGTCTTCGCAAACAGTCGAACCGGAAGGCGCAAGGCGCCGGCGGCTACATAAAGCGGTAGACGGCTGCCCGGAATCGCGCGACTCATGACCAGGGCGAACGGTCCATGTTTTGCAAGCCATGCTTCACCCTTGACGAGTGCTTCGGGCCGCAAGTATTTCTGCAGCCAGCGCCACTGCACTGTGCGCCGGCCGAGACTGGAGCCCAAGCCGTACAAGCCCATGTCGCCTACCCAAATACCCAGGAATGTGCTCAGCAGTCCGATTCGCGGATCCAAACTTCCACTGGCCGACAACGTGGCGGCGAGCAGCGTCGCACCATCTTCGTACAGGAACGTCGCGAAAAAGATAGAGAGCGCCAGTGCAGATTGCGTATCCGAGAGTGAGTGCGCGGGAAGCATGCTTTTAAGCTCGCTCCGCCGTTTCGGTTTCCAGATGCTTCAGTGTGGAAGGAGCAATACCAAATTCGTAGGGCAGTTTCACTCCGACGCCGGCACATAGCAGCTTGAGAATGGCGTAGTGATGGATCGCATGTCCGACGCAGAACATCATCTCCCGAGCCAGGTTGGAACGGACTGCCCCATCTTCGCTCTCTCCGTAGGCCACGCTGTACGTCACTGCACACTCTTGCTGAAGCGTTTCGCGGGAAAGTCCTCCCAGTTCGTCAATCAGGCCTTCGGTTACGAGGCGGGCGCACGCCACCGAGTTCTCCAGTTGCGGGTTACGGCGTCGCTGATCGTAGTTAACCTGTCCAGTCCGAATCCCTTCTGCCAGGCAGAGGAAATGGTCAAGCACGTGCCGGTAGTGGGCCCCCAAAGACGCCGAGGGCCTGCCTTCCCCTTGGTCTTCGGTCGGGCGAGCGTATCTCTCGTCACCGATGAGATCTAAAAAGAGGCAGCCCTGCCCAAGGACATCTCGAACCGCACTATTGAGCGATCGCAGCATTTCAGAACTTTCTCCCGAGAACCGGAATCTGCCCGCGGTGCAAGATCAGAGCAAGCAAGCTGGTTACAAACACCACGATGGCGAGAAAGAAGAGAAGTCCCTTGTCCCCCTGCACCTCGAAACCCAAGAAGGTCAGGTGGCTCACGATAGCCCCGCCTGTCGCGGTCATCGCCAGAACTGCTCCCGCCCAAGCAAAGCGCGGCGTCAGCAACAGTACAGCTGCGATCAACTCCATAATTCCCGAACCAACGCGCCCCAACACTTCGACTGTGCTGATGGAAGCGAATGGAATGTGGTTGTGAAAGAACGTCGCGAGTTTGGTGAAGATATAGACCGATTCCGGCGCCGCTGTGAACTTGAAGAAGAGTGTCTGCAGCAGGATGATGGCCGCGACAATTCGGCAAGCCCAACTGAAGACCGACATTTGAGTGGTCATTGGCCGGCTCGTATTCGATAGGACTTGGGTGCTCATGACGCGCTCCTTCACTTGCCGTACTTTTCTACCAGGCCCGGCCAGTTCTGATCGGCCTTTTGAAGCGTCCCTTGCGGGTCTTGGTCGAACTTGCTCTTGACATCAAGGTCGTATTGCAGGAGGAGGCGGCCATTGAGGACCTCCCAGGTCTCGATTTTGACCGGAACGGTCTTTCCCCGGCTGGCGCCGTACGCGCAATAGCCGCCGAATTGGGGCTCGTATTGCGCCGGCGTCTTCTCGAACGAGGCCTTGTGATCCGCAGAGGCGAAGTAGTATTTCGCGCCGTGGTAGACCGATTGAAACTGCGGACTACCCTTAACCGGCTTGTGATCGGTGAAGAAGGCAACAGGGTCGTAGCCTTGAATGGCCAATCCGTCCCGATCCAGATTTTGCAGTTCCTTCGCCCCGGCCAAGGCTGACAGGCCGGCCAACAGTACAAACGCGTAAGACAATTTCCTCATGTCAAGTGTTCTCATTTCTCGGACTTTGAACCCGTGTACACCGTGAGACTCACCAGAACGGCGGAAGTGACAAAGCAGTCGTCAGTGCATGCAACAATCCCTGTGTCACCTTTCATCGGCTCATGCATCTCACGCTTAGTTCCAATACAGGTTTAAATCTGCAGCGTGTAACCGAGATTGAGGTTATGGACCTAGCGGCGCCGATAGCGCACAACGGTTTGGTCGCCGGCAGCACGGCCGCGGATCGCCCCTTCGCTTTCGGAGCTGGTCCGTATCAGGTACGAATGGCGTCGTCCGAGTCGGACCGCCTGGCAGCTTTCCGGCTGCGCTTTCTGGTATTCAACCTGGAATTGAACGAAGGGTTGGAATCTTCTTACACAACTGGTCACGACACGGACGAGTTCGACCGCATCTGTGACCACCTGATCGTGGAGCACGTGACCACCGGCAAGATCGTCGGAACCTACCGGCTGCAGACGGGTGCGATGGCTGCGGCGAATGCCGGTTTCTACAGTGAGCGGGAATTCGACTTCACGCCCTATGAACAACTGGGCAACTCAGTGATCGAACTTGGACGCGCTTGCGTGGATCGCGATCATCGGTCCACGGACGTGCTCTACCTGTTATGGCGTGGCATCGCCCAATACGCAGTGAGTCATGGCGGTAGATACCTGATCGGTTGCTCCTCGTTGACCTCACAAGATCCAGCGCATGGTACAGCGGTCTACGAATCCCTGCAGGAGTACCTGGCGCCCCCCCAACTGCGAACCATACCGCAGGCCGCCTTCGCAATGAGGATGATGCCATCCGAGAGTGCCAGCGAGAAGGTCCCGAAGCTGTTGCGTGCGTACCTGGCGGTGGGGGCGAAGATCTGTGGACCGCCCGCGATCGATCGAGAGTTTAAGACGATTGACTTCCTCACGCTAATCGACCTGGAAGCTCTGCATCCGCGTGTTTATCGTCGATTCCTGGGGACCTGATCACTCAGCAGGTCATTTCGATGCTGTTTGGATCCCGTGCGGGCTATGACGTAACGACCTCGGATCGATCTTCAGCAGTTGCATCGACCCTGTCTCCAGCCGCTCTCCGTGAATGGCGATCGGCTCCGCAATGAATTCACTTAGCGCGTCGCGTTCCAGGGCACGTCCATCCAAGCCGACCAACAGGAACTGTTCGCCGCCGTCCCTCGAAGCAAAGATCGGCGGAATTCCCCCGCTGATGCAGCGTGCCGCGCAGTCGCGGTGAACTTTTCCCTGCCCGGGATTCATTACTCCCAGATAGCACTTGCTGTCTACGATCTCGCCGGTGAGCGTCACAGTTCCCAAGTTGTGGATCGACTCTGGAACCGTAGCTGCGGCATTGGTCACAACGATGGAACCAGGCGTGATTTCCACCATGGTTTCTCCTTCACGATAGATCAGTTGTCCCTGCAGGCGAACCTGTTTGCCATCGACGCTGGCCACGAGATCGTCGGCTCCATGTTTTCCGGGAGCAACCAGCAGATAGCGCGAGTATTTGTCCTGTGGTCCGACGTCTCCCGGGCGCACGACTAACAGCATGGGGAAGGGCCGAGTCACGACCACACCCTCAAAGCTGCGCACCTTGCCGTATTCAAATACCGAATTGGCAAACGGCATTTGTGCAACGAGCAATACCAGAGCTGCGGTCACCGCGAGCAGGCCGAGGGCAATAACGACCCTTCGTACAAAGCGAGCCAGCGCGGTGGGCGCCTTTGGGAGGTAGCCTACGTAGAAGTCGCTCATCGCGGTCGCGCCTCCCCGGTCTTAACTTGGACAGACTCACTTTTCGCAGGCTCGACACGGGTTCCAGGCGGATTGGGACGCGGATGCACGAAGACCGTTCCTTCGACAACCTTGACACGGAAGGTCGGAACTTTCTCCTTGAACGGCGGCGGGGCAGCGCCAGATTCTGGCTGATACTGATAGCCATGCCACGGACAGGTAACGCAGCCATCGATGATGCGACCCTCGCCTAACGGTCCGTTCTGATGCTGACAGACATTTGAGATCGCCGAGACCTTGCCGTCATAGCGAAATACCGCCACGCGCTCGCCGGAGAGGGAGACGATTTTCGCGCATTTCTCGGCGATACGATCCACCTCGCAGACCTCGACGAACCCATCGCCAACCACCTGTTGCCGCGCGCGGTCCACTCGTCTCTCGCGCAACGCCGCCGCAAGATGAAGCGCAAGAACGGTTGCTACTCCCACCATCAGGGCCGACGCCAGCAACGGACTTTTCTCGGACTGCAACGCCCCCAGAGTCACATGGGCCACCAGCAGCGCATAGGCCAAATACACCAGCATGTGCAATCGCTTCCACATCGGTGCGGAAAGATTGCGTAACCAGAAATCGTGACTCGTGGCAGCCATCAGAAAGAGGATGATCAATGCGATGAAACCCAATGCCTGAAACGGAAAACTGGCAACGCTGCCGTACCGCGGATTGCTGATGAACAAACTTACAAGCGGGTTTACGTTCCCGAGCGCATGAAACTGGACCAGCGCAAATCCCCCATGGGCCAGTCCCAATAGAAACGTCGTAACACCCAGGTGTCGGCGGTTATAGAGCAACGGAAGAAAGCGACGGTCCAATCGACTCAGGGGGCCGATGCACAACACGACGTTCAGCAGCAGGAATGCAGCCGTTCCCAGTGCGCGAATCAGCAGCGTCTCAGCTGTCGCGCTCGGGTTTCGCCAGGCACCGAAACCCACAAACATGGCGAGGTACAGTGCGACCAGGGAAACGAACGTGAGGTCGTAGACCTTCTTCTGTCGGTTCCAACTGATTGCGCCGTATTGAACGCTCATGGCAACTGCTCCACTCTCGCGGTGTCGAACACGCTCTGATGCGCTGAGCTGAACAAGACCAGATATCCGGTGCGCTTTTCACTCCAGGGAATGAGGAAAGCCTTGCCGATCTTAAAATCGCCCACCAGTCGCGCCTCTCCAGGAAGAATATTTCCCTGTGGTGCGTTGGCTGTCCAATAGAGCAACAAGTCGGGCGCGTTCAGGTCCTGCGCCGATTGCAGCACTACATCGATCTCCTGGGGACGGTCGGACCTGCGATAGAACGTCGAGTCAATGGTGTGGTTCTGCCATAAGTTGCTCGACTTCCTCACGACACTCGCGGTGGCCGGCACGTCCGCAAAATGCGCGCCAAAGCCCGGCCCTGAGCTCCGCGCTCCAAGGCCGATCAGCAGGATCGCAGGCAGCAGGACTGCCAGCCCCACGAATGCTCTGCGATGGGCGAGTCTGAGTGGTTGAATCATGGCTTGCCCAATAAGCGGTGTGGGTTCTTTTCGACCGGAGGCCCAACGGTCCCTCGCACTAAGCGGTAAAGAAACATTGGCCAGAACGCGGCGACGCCCGGCAGAATCAGCAACCGAAAGCCAACCCCTGATCCCTGAGCTTCGGAATCCAGGCGCTGAATTCCTAAGCACACGAATGGCGCCGCAAACACCAATCCCAGGCCGGCGTACCCCGCCATCGTATAAACAATCGCTTTGGCGAGGATCTCAAGCATCTTTACCGTAGACCGGGATCACCGATCCGTTGACGTCCTTCCCAGCCTCGCTGGCGAGCCAGACCACCAACTCCGCGATCGAGGACGGCTGAACCCACTTGCTGACATCAGCGTTCGGAATCGCTTTGCGGTTCGCCGGGGTATCGATCGTGCCCGGCAGGATTACGTTCGCGGTCAGTCCGGCGTCTTTGTTTTCAAGAGCCACAGTTCTGATCAGGGAGACCATGGCCGCTTTCGAAGCGCTGTAGGCTCCCACACCTGCTCCAGGTTCCAGGGCGGCTCGGCTTCCAATAGCAATGATGCGACCGTTACCAGTGTTTCGCAGCAGCGGAATTGCCGCTCGCAGCATGTGAAACACGCAATTCAGATTGAGGTCAAACATGCGCTGGTAGGTCGTGTCGTCAGTGTCCACGATTGATTGGCCGCCCGCGAAGCCGCCCACTGTGTGCGCCAAGACATCAAGCTTTCCGAAACGCGCAACGACCTTATCGACGAGGCCTTGGGCGCCCTCACGGGTGGAGATCTCCGCTGGCAACGCGGTGAAGTTTGGGTGATCGAAGCCAGACTGCTGTATCTTCCGCGATGTGCCGACGACCGTCGCGCCCGCGTCGAGGAATGCCCTCGTCACATAGGTTCCCAATCCACCATCTGCCCCAGTTACAACTACAACCTTACCCTTCATCTCGTGCTCCGATCTCATGTCCTTCAGATTCCGACATTACGGAAAGGTTACGAGCGCATCTTCAGGCGAACTCGCCCCAAAGTTTATCTGCAAGTGTGCTCGATCTGCACGCCCGTCAAGCAGGAAATCCAGTGTCAGGAATATTCAGCGATGAGAACCGCTCTGCGCTGACAGAATACGTGGCCTCGGGTCCATGTCACAGCGTCTTACGGTAATGTACACACCGGTCCACCACCTCGTACCCCAGCGCCTCGTGCACGCGTTGGGATGCTTCGTTGTCGACCCAAGTGTCCGACCCGATCTCAATGCACCCCTGGCTGCGTGCCCAGTCCTCTGCCGCGGCCAAAAGACTCCTACCGATTCCCTTACGTCGATAGCCCTCGGCCACGTACCACCCCTCGACATAGCCCACTGGGCGGGACGGACTGCAGCCATCCGCATGGGAGCGCAGATCGACTTCCAGGAAACCGACTACGATTCGATTGCTTGCCTCGGCGACCAAAATGATGAGCGGCATCGTTACAACAGCCTTGCCTTGAAGAATTTGAGCAAGTTCGCGGGCATGCTCCTCGGCGGGAGTCTTCGGCCACAGGGCCTCTCGCATGCGCAGCACTTGATCGTAGTCCGACAACTCAGCGCGTCTGATACAAATGGTCGACACCCGGCCCAATGAGTCCTCCCGCAGGTTATAAGAGTCGGGTACTCCCCAAACGTTACGTCATGTTAGAACTATCTCCTCCCATGACGTAACTATCTCCCGCTGCGCGAATCTCATCGCACGATGCATGCACAACCTCAATTTGCGGGCGCACTCGGGCAATGTTCCGCGTGTGGCAATTCCGCGAGCTCCGCTGCATTGGCTGAAGCCCACTGGTACCCCTTCTGGATCCGTGAAGACGGAGCATGTCCGGGTTGCGTTCAGCAGCATCTCCTCCAGACTCTATTGTCCAGAGGAGACCCGGCCCTGCATGAAGCGATCCAGACGAAATGGCCTCTGGACGCAGAAGCCGCTTTTGGAGTGTTACCGACTCGCTTGCGCCTGCACGCTGATCCTAGGTTCTCCGGCAAAGGCGTAACGATCGCAGTGGTGGACGCTGGCTTCTATCCCCATCCTGACTTGGTGCAACCGCAAAATCGCATTCGCGTTTGGGCAGACGCTACCCACGATCCTGTGTCTGTCTTTCACTTTGAGCCAGGGGAAACGCCTAATTGGCCCGATTCAGCCAGCGCGCGTGACTGGCAGTGGCACGGCACGATGACCAGCACAGTGGCCGCCGGCAACGGCTTCCTGAGTCACGGCCTTTACTCCGGGTTAGCCTCCGCGGCCGAACTGGTGCTCATTCAGGTGCGGGACTCCGCTGGACACATTTCCAGCGCCAGCATCCATCGGGCACTGACGTGGATTCTGAAACATGGTCCTGCTCTCGGAGTCCGCATTGTCAGCCTGTCTGTGAGCGGGGATCCAGTTAGCTCGTTGGCCGGAAACGTTGTGGACGAGACTGTCTCCGTACTCGTGGAGGCGGGTATCAACGTAGTGGCTGCCGCTGGCAATGACGGTCAACGGAGCCTGTTGCCGCCCGCGACCGCTCCGCTTGCGATAACGGTGGGCGGAATTGACGACAAAAACACTTTCACTGACGAGGAAATTGCCCTATGGCACAGCAATTACGGGTCAGCCAGTAACGATGTACCGAAGCCCGACCTGGTGGCGCCAAGTATCTGGGTGGCGGCGCCCGTTCTTCCCAATTCCTCGGTGGCCAACGAGGCAAAAGACCTGTTTCTCCGTCGTCCCCATCGGGATTCAAATGTTGAGTGCCGCATCGCAGAATTGAAATTGATCACTCCCCACTACCAGCACGTGGAGGGAACCAGTTTTGCGGCACCGATTGTCGCCAGCGCAATCGCGTGCATGCTCGAAGCCAATCCCACCCTTCCTCCGCTCCTGGTCAGGGATGTGCTGAAGGAGACAGCTCATACCGTTCCTGGCGCAGATCGCGAACGCCAGGGCGCGGGTGCATTGAGTCCCGGGCAGGCCGTGGCACGCGCTTTGGCAGAGCAGCACAGGAGTACTGCAAGACGGCAAATCTCCCCTTACGCATCGCCTGAAGGAATCTCATTTTTGCTGCACGACCATGCTGCAACGAGCGTGCAAGTCCTGGGAAGCTGGAATGACTGGCGTTCGCCGGGCATCCCTGCCAGGTCCATCGAACCGGGATTCTGGAGAACTCCAGCGCTACATCTTCCTGTCGGACAGCACGCCTACAAGTTCCTGCTCGACGGCCAACGTTGGCTTGACGATCCGCACAATCCGCGCAAGGTGCCTGACGGCTTTGGAAATCTGAATAGTGCTGTTGTCGTTCGTAAGGACTGTCGTTACCAGCCTTCGAAGGACAACCACGAGCCGCCAAGCGCAGATTCGTTGCCAGTCCAACCATAGCAGGCACGTTGACTCGAAGAGGAGTTGTCGGTGAGCCAATCCGGGAAAGGCGAGAGCCGTGGATTAAGATCGCAAGCCTTTCGGGAGTGAGATGCGTCTTGCTTTGGGGACAGCGATTACGGAGGAGGGCCGGTCGAGTCCGAGGGCCGTTCGGTCGCGATGTGCCGCAGGGCGGGATAGATTCTTTGGTAGGCGCGGTAGGCCCGGTCCAAGGTAGCGGCGTCTCGGGGATTGGGGGAAACTTCTTTGGCGATGCGGACCACGGCGTCGCAGGCTTCTTCCACGGAGCGCCAGTTCCCTGCTCCAACTCCGGCCAGGATGGCGGCCCCGTAGGCTGCTCCTTCTTCGACCGCGAGCACCTCGACCACGTGTGCGTAGACATCGGCCTGAATCTGCCGCCATAACGGAGAACGGGCGCCGCCTCCTCCCAGTCGAATGCGATCGACGGGGACGTTCAGCTCGCGGAAGATGGTGAAGCTGTCGCGCAGACTGAAGGCAACTCCTTCGAGAATAGCGCGGATCACGTGGGCGCGGGTGTGGGCGGCGGAGAGGCCGAGGAGCGCGGCCCGGGCGTTGGGATCGCAGTGGGGGGTGCGCTCGCCCATCAGGTAGGGAGCCCAGAAGACGCCGTCAGAGCCGGGCGGCGCCGCGGCGGCTTCGGCGGCGAGCCGGTCATAGGAATCGCCATCCAGTGTGCCTGCAACTCCAAAGCGATCGCGAAACCAGCGTAGCGAGAGGCCGGCGGCCTGCGTGACTCCCATGACGTGCCAGCGGCCCGGCACGGCGTGGCAGAAAGTGTGAATTCTTCCCTTGGGATCGAGCGCGGGCCGGTCGGTGGCGGCGAAGACTACTCCCGAGGTCCCGATGGTGGCGCTTACGGATCCGGGACGAACAATTCCCATGCCAACCGCCCCCGCGGCCTGGTCGCCCGCGCCGGCGACGACGGGCGTTCCAGCGCGCAGGCCGGTGGCTTCGGCGCCGCGGGCGGAGACTCGTCCGCAGATTTCTTGCGATTCCGCTAATGTCGGAAGCAGTTGCCGATCGATCTCAGTCGCGCGCAGGAGTTCGGCAGACCAGCGGCGGTGCGCGACATCGAGAAGAAGTGTGCCGGAAGCGTCCGCCATGTCAATGGCGCGTTCGCCGGTGAGCTGGAAGCGGACAAAATCCTTGGGCAACAGAACGTGGGCGACGCGTTCCCAGCTGCGCGGCTCATTGTGGCGCACCCAAAGAAGCTTGGTCAGGGTGAAATTGGTGAGCGGGGGGTTGCAGCTGAGTTGAATGAGACGATCTGTGCCAAGCTGCTGGGAAAGTTCGCGGACCTGAGGCTCGGTGCGCTGATCGCACCAGATGAGGGCTGGGCGGATCACTTCATCATGGCGATCGAGCAGGACCGCGCCATGCATCTGTCCGGAAAAGCCGATGCAGGCAATCTGATCCTTGGCAATTCCCGCTGCCGCGAGAGCGCGCGGGACGGCCACGGTGCAGGCTCGCCACCAGTCGTTGGGGTCCTGCTCCGCCCAACCAAGTTGCGGCGACGCGAAGGGTGCGTGGTCTTCCGAAGCGGCTGCTATGACGCGGCCGTGCTCATCGATGACGAGAGCGCGCGTGCCGCTGGTGCCAACATCGATGCCGAGGAACTGGATAACTTCCTCCTCCCTGCGCGATTGTGCCGACACTGCGGACTAGCCGAAGGTATCGACCAGTTCTGACGGGGCGGCCCGCAAGCCGACCGCCGATGCCGGTTTTCATAGGTGCTTGGGGCGGGGATCTGGACCGTAAGCGTTAACGAAATTACTCGTGGCTTCTATGAAGTGTCAACGATAATGTTCACCGAATTCCTCGACAAAGATTTCGGTTCCTCGTGAACCAGTTCCAGTTCGTCACATGATGTTTCTGCGACTGGCAATTGGTGCCTTCACGAAGAGGGAATGGTTTGGGTTCCCTTCATGCCGATTGAACCGGGGAAGTGGAGTTCAGTGCGCCGAATGTTCGAAGGTCACCCGAATCACGTAGGCATATTTACCCGCGGGTTGAACGGGGAGCTGCACGTGCAGCCCATCCGCACGCAGATTGAACTGCAATTTCGCATCGCTGTCTAGCAAGGCAACACTGTGTATGGGTTGGCTGCCAACCATGTCGACCAGCGAGTGAATCACCGCCTCGCCGCTGGTCGGCCAGGCAAGTCCGATCACGTATAGCGCGTCGCCTTTCATCGTGAACCGAAAATCTTCGGGCGTGTAGTTCGGCGTGTCCGATCCGGTCAAATACATGTTTCGGGGATACCACTCGTTACCGTAGGCCGGGACAGAATAGGCGCCCCAATGAATGAACATTCCGAACTTCGCGTCTTTGTACCACTCCGGAACCTCATATTTCTGCAGCGATTCCCAGTCCGCGCGGAACGGCCCTTCTAGTTCGCCGGCGTCGACCTGTTTCAGCAGAGCGGCACGTTGCTTGTCATATTTGCTGCTGGCCTTTTGCCAAATCGCATCGATGGTCGCAGGGTCGGCCGACACGGTCGGGGTCGTGGGACTTTGCGCGTACGAGCTCGAGACCGCGAAAAGCGTCACCATGACGCCACCGAGTTTCACCATGACTAGGAAACTACGATGCGAGAACATGATGTCCTTTCGTCAATCGGGTAATTCATCTCCACTCGAGGGCGCCTGAGTAGTTGTGCTTAGAATGGTGCAATCCAGACTGATTCCGGACAATCAGCCGCTTCGCTTGTAGTTCTTCTCCAGAATGGCCGCTAGCAGAATGACGAGAGCCAGGAGGCGAATGAGATAAATCCATGGGCTACCCTCATTCGGGTGTTCAAAGCACAGCAGAAGGATTCGATTGATTGCTTCAATAAAAAAGAAGGCAGCAAAGGCAAGAAACAGGCGGTCCCGAGTCGTCTTCCAAAACCTTAGAAAGAAGAGCCCTGCCGTTAAGGACGCAGTAGCGACCACCCCAAGCAGAAATCCTTCGATCATGCTTACTCACTTTCCCAAATCAAGCCATAGAGAAGTAGCAGCATAGCGGTGGCGGCTGTAACGAGCCTATAACGGTAAAGATCGACATTCGGAATCAGCACCAGATCGACGAAAATTAGCAGGTTGGAGACGGCCAATCCGGCAAAACAGAGCCCGCTCCAGAGAAGAAGCCTCTTTCGTCCCCGGAGGTAGCCGCGCATCAGCAGCGTAGCGCAAGCTGCGCTTGTGCAAGCGCCTATCACGTAGACAATCGCTCCCACCATCACTCCCGCTCCTTCGTAAACCGAAAGGCCCGAGCAAACTCGCGTATTGACGACGACGGCTTGGAATGGATCATCGTCGAAATCCGAACCATCTCGCGGCGATAGGTTAAATCGAGAGTTGAGAGTAATTGGTCTTGTGCAATCGATGAGGACTCATACCGATATCCGTCCGGCGCGCCCTGGACGCACACGATCAGGCGACGTCTCACCAGGTCTTCGAGGAGCGCGTTGACGATCTCCGTTGAGATGTAAAGCCGTTTTGCCAGGTTCTCTACTGTCCAAGGCTGAGGCCGGCTGTTCCAAAGCAACAGCAGCGCCTCCAGGTGAGGAACAGTTTCGATCTGATCGAGGACAAAGGTATAAACCTTGTCTTCGCTGACGGGAGACTCGGTCATTACGTGGGTAGTTGTGTTTTGGCGTCAGGCGCGCGGACCTTTTTGACATCGACGCCGAACTTCTTAATCTAGCCTCCTCTGCGTCCAATTTCAATGCCGCGATGGGCTCGACACGATACTTTCTGGGAATGGACCTGCGGGATAAACTTTCTAAGCAACTCCGCCTCGAATGTGAGCATCGTGGAATATGGGTAGCGTTCGTTTATGACTGATGCACAAAACGCGACGGTGTTCGTGCCGTGGCGCCCCAAGGGCGTTTTCGCCCTTTGTGCAGTGTGCCTTCTCAGTCTCATCTCAGTCTTCCTGTTTCCAATGAGCGTGGGCCCGTACACCGCATCTCACGGACCTGCGACGGCCCTCAAGGCCATCCGAAGCATGCAATTGATCCTACTGTCAATTGCATTGGCACGAATTCACCGGGTTCGGCGACCAGCACCTCCAGTTCAGGTCGGTCTTGTTTCTCATATTCTGCTGGGAGCCTGTTCCACGTTGTATCCTTCATTGCGTTCTCCCCTCCTCTGTTGAAACCTTCGGTGCGAGCGAGCACATTGGTTGGTTGAAGTTTGTCAGTCAGTTCTCATTTCGATCTGATTCCTGATTCTTTTTGGGGTGGTGCTTGATGACAGACCCAACACCCAGAAGTGTACGGGCGCTTCTCGCCCCTCTGCCACAGGTTCGAGTGATCGAGCGCTATGTGATTGCCTGCGCAATGGCTGTCGTCGCGGTTGTAATGCGGGAACTGCTGGATCCAGTCCTGGGGCACGTTGCCTTCTACGTCACGGTGTACATTGCAGTCGCATTTTCCGCGATCGTTTGCGGCTTTGCTCCTGCCTTGTTGAGCGCTCTGTTGGGCTTCCTGGGAGTGTTTTACTGGTTCGTCGATCCACGCCACTCCCTCGCCGTCGACCGTCCGGCAGAGATTCATGGCATCGTTGGGTTTTCGCTCGTGTGCGCCGTCCTTATCTTGCTCGGCGATGCAAACCGGAGGAAGCAGCTGAGATTGAATCAATCGATTGCTGAACTAATCACAGAAGCGGCTCATCGCAGGCAGGCGGAAGCGCGGCTCTGTGATGCCCACGAGCAATTGGAGCGGCGCGTGGAGGAGCGCACAACCGAACTCACGCAAGCACTTGCGATGCTGCGATCTGAAATGGAGATTCGAAAAGAGGCGGAAAACCAGCTGCGGAATCTTTCTGTTCGCTTGATGACATTGCAGGATGACGAGCGTCGTCGCATAGCTCGCGATCTTCACGACACCACCGGGCAAACGCTGTCGGCTCTGAAAATGACGGTGGCGGCCCTTCAGTACTCGGTCAACGGCATGCCCGGAGTCGCACGACTCATTGGTGACTTGAACGCGCTCGCGGATGAAGCGGTGAAGGAGGTACGTACAATGTCATACCTGTTGCATCCCCCGTTGCTCGATGAGGCTGGCTTTGCCTCGGCTGCCCGATGGTTTGTTGAAGGCTTCTCGAAGCGCAGTAATATCGCGATCGAGTGCGATATTCCGCGGCACTGTGAACGGCTTCCGAAAGAATGTGAGCTGGTATTGTTCAGGGTCCTGCAGGAGAGCCTCACAAACGTTCATCGCCATTCCGGAGCATCAACCGCAAGCGTCACCCTGACCATGCATCCGGGCCGACTTGAACTCCAGGTCAGAGACAACGGAAGCGGCATCGAGCAGACAAAACTAGCGCAAGTGCATGAGCCCGGCAGACAGCTGGGCGTGGGCATCGCCGGTATGCGGGAACGAGTCCATCAACTGGGCGGCCACATGGAACTTCAATCCAGCAAAGCCGGTACCAAGCTTAGCGTCTCTCTTCCCGTCGCGTCAGTCATGGCTCCGCAGATCGCAGCGCCTGCGGGCACACGGGAATGAGGTGAGTAATTGCGGCTACAGGCCGCGGAGATGTTCATCACAATCGATCGGCGTTAAACGAAGATGAAGATTCTTATTTCTGGTGCTGGTATTGCAGGACCCACTCTCGCCTACTGGCTGGCGCAGTACGGCATGGAGCCGACAATTATCGAGCAGACACCGACGCTGCGCACAGGTGGTTACGTAATTGACTTCTTCGGCGCGGGCTTTGAGATTGCGGAACGCATGGGTCTTCTCCCAGAACTGCTCAGCAAGGGCTATCAGGTACAGGAAGTGAGGGTCGTAAACCGGGAGGGCCGACGGGTTGCCGGATTTCCCGCCGAGACCTTCTCGCGCGCAGCTGGAGGTCGCTACACCAGCCTTCCACGAGGCGACCTGGCCGCTTCCATCTTCGGCAGTGTGCGGGGAAAGATCGAGACCATCTTTGGCGATAGCATCACCAGAATCGAACAATCGCAAGCATCCGTCAACGTCACCTTCGAAAAGGGATCCGCCCGCGACTTTGATCTTGTGGTGGGTGCAGATGGCCTTCACTCGCGAGTGCGTGAACTCGCATTCGGTCCGGAAAGCCAATTCGAAAAATATCTTGGATACAAAGTGGCAGCCTTCGATGCCCCAGGCTACACACCGCGAGAGGAACTCACTTACCTCATGTATACGGAGGTCGGACAACAGGTCTCACGTTTCACGATGCGCGGCGACCGCACCATGTTCCTCTTCATTTTTGAAGATCAATCGCTCGACCGGGGAAACGGCAATTTGCCTGCCCAAAAAGCTCTTCTCCGGAAGCGCTTTGGAAGTACCGGGTGGGAGTGCCCCCAGATCCTGAATGCCCTGGATGCCAGCCCCGAGCTCTATTTCGACCGTGTAAGCCAGATTCGAATGGACTCACAACCGGGTCGATGGACACGCGGGCGGGTCACCCTCGTAGGGGATGCGGCCTGCTGTGTCTCTTTGCTCGCGGGACAAGGATCGGCGCTAGCCATGATAGCCGCCTATATTCTGGCGGGTGAGCTTCACCGCTCCCAAGGTGACTACGCACTCGCTTTCCGGAGATACCAGGAATTGTTTGGCCCCTTCGTTCTCAAGAAACAGCAGGCTGCGCTGCGTTTTGCCGGTTACTTTGCGCCCCGATCAAAGCTTTCTCTGTGGGTTCGGAATCAGATGATGAATCTGATGAGGATTCACTGGATTGCCGATCTCGTGGTCGGCGGCGACATTGCTGACAAAATTACAATCCCACAATACTGATACCAGGGCAAGTTCGGAAAAAGAGATTACGAAGCCGTGCGACCTTGGTGTGGCAGCTGGAGGGTGTGCGATCGGCTTCTGAACCGGGACATCGGTAGGTCGCTAAGCGCGACCTGACGTGGCGTCTGGAAGATAAGACTGAGGCGGACGTGCGAGGCCTGAGATCGCGCGAGAAATTCCACAAGCAATAGAGGAGAAACGGAATTCCAAGAGCCAAAATCAGACCAAATGCGTAGGCAATCATAGACCAGTTATCCTCGGGTCCTACAATCCCAATGATGGGCGAAAAGACCTAAAGAAGTACTGGATAAGGCATGAAGATTTTATAAAGATTCCACCGAGCCCCTGAAACGATAGCCAACCCACGGTTCGGTTGTGATGTATTGCGGCTGTTCAGGATTCGGTTCCATCTTCTTTCGCAAGTTCTTCACGAAGACGCGCAGGTAGTCGACTTGGTCCCCGTAGTCAGGCCCCCAGACGGCTTGCAGGAGTTCGCGATGAGACAAAACCTGGTTGGCGTGCTGCGTCAGGTAGCGCAGCAGATCCAGTTCTTTCGGGGTCAGGTGCGTGCTCACGCTTTCTCTTGACACGGTGCGTTCACCGAAGTCGATCACAATTTCGCCCACCCGAATCTTTCTGGGCGAGGACTGCGCGCTGGGCACTCTCCGCAGGGCGGCGCGTATGCGCGCCATGAGCTCCGGGGTGCTGAACGGCTTGGTCACAAAATCATCGGCCCCAGCATCAAGCGCCGCCACTTTATCATCTTCGGAATTTCGGACCGTGAGCATCACGATGGCTACGTCGCTGTCCTTGCGAATGGCCCTGCACGCTGCCAAACCTCCCATGCCGGGCATATTCATGTCGAGCACCACCAGGTCCGGTCGCAGCTCTCGCATGCTTTCGAGCGCCTCTTCGCCGGACTTGGCTTCGTCCACTTCATAGCCCTCCGCCACCAGAGTTGTACGCATGAACCGGCGTATCTTCGGCTGGTCGTCGACCACGATGATGCGGCCCGCGCTCAAGCCACCTCCTGCTCGAACACGGGCAGGGTGATTCGGAAGATCGTCAGTCCTGGCCTGCTCGAAACCGTTAATTCCCCATTGTGGGCGCGCACAATGCCATGAGCGATGCTGAGACCAAGACCCGAACCCGGTATCTGGTGCTTTATCGCGGGGCTTCGGTAGAACCTGTCAAAAATCCGCGTTTGCTCTTCAATTGGTATACCCTGACCGTAGTCGGTGACCTCCACACTCAACACACCGTCTTGCATTTGTGCCCCCATTTCGACTGCGGTTTCTGTTGACGTGTATTTCAGCGCATTATCCAACAATTGCCGGATGGCCAGCTTCATAAGGCGCTTGTCGAAGGCCATCGCCGGCAGCGGGCTCGGGCAGAGTATGCGAACCGGATGCTCATCGATCTCCGTCCGCAAGGAAGCGACAACATCCTGGAGAGTATCGTGCAGGTTTGCCATCTCTGAATGAAGTTCGATGCGAGTGGTATCAAGACGAGCCATCTCAATTGCGTCGTCAATCAACTCTCGCAGGTGTTCTGCTTCCTCGTCCGCGATCGTGAGCTGTTCGTGCCTGCTTTCCGTGGGTACGTTCGGATTCGCCAGCAGTGATGTGGTGGCCGCCTTGATCAAAGTTAACGGAGTTTTTAATTCGTGGGCCATGGCATCAATGAGCGTTGTTCTCAGTTGTTCACTCTGCCGCGCTGCCTCAACCTGCTGGGCTAGATCCTGCGCTCGCGCCCGTTCGAGGCCGATAGCGACCAGGTTCGCGACGCCCTGCAAAACGGAGTTGGGCATGGTCGCGCCATCCAAGGCAATACTTGCTACCGGTTCCGACCCACTACGGACGCCGACGATCACGTAGGGATGATGGCCTTTCGTAGAGGGCCCATCGGGTTGAGCCACACTGCGAAGCTCGTCCTCAAGTCCTGCGGGGCCGGGGACTCCGGCGCAATAAAACTCCCTGGTATGGCGTTCGTAGAGCAGGGCGGATTCCAGGCTGAAGATCTCCACTAGTTTCTCGACAAGCTGTTTTGCAAAGGGAGCGCCCCTGTCGATCAACAACATCGCCCGGCTAAACGAGTAGAGGCGCTCGAGATCCCTCTGGCGCTCGATGGCTTCCGATGCCCTGGTCTTGGCTGTCGTAGATAGTCGGCTGGCGATCAAGGAGGTCGCCAAAAAGCTAAATAGTGCGACCCAATTTTGCGGGTCGGCGACAGTGAATGTCCCGACCGGCGGCAAGAAGAAGAAGTTGAACAGGAGCGTGGCCAGGAGTGAGGACAGGGCAGCCTCAGGAAATCCCGAGGTACTGGCGACGATCAGGATCAGGAGCAAATATGCGAACCCGACCGTTGTGGCGTTGACCGGAATCAGGCGGTAGCACACATACGTGACGACTACAACGCCGCTCAATGCGAGTAGCACACGCACGGGACGCCGACCAAGCACGCCAATCTCCTCCCGCTCGATATTCTAGCCGAATAGAGACGACGAACCGGAGGGCACCGCGAATTCACGAATTGCCCCACACACAAAGCGGCGATCAGAATGGCTGCCGCAACCCGCTTTGTGCCGTGTCACCGTCATGCCTTTCGTTTGAGCGATGGAGTTGGTGCACCCAGGTACCGTTACCGCGCTGCCTGGGAGCTGACTATGCGGCACTCGGAATTTGTGCGGTGGACTGCGTGAGCCAGGTCTCGAAACGCGTCTCGCCGAGTCGGGCGTTATTGCCTGGAACCAGTGTTCTCTCACTGATCTTCGCCCCAGAGTAATGCGCGTTTGGATCCGCGATGACTTCGCGGGGGTCTTTGAGCGAGGCCAGGCGGCGCCGGACCAGTTCATCCACGCGAAACTGTTCGGGGCCTCCTATTTCGACCGTGCCGTTCACCGGCTGGCCGACTGCAATTCTGGCCACCGCACTCGCGACATCGTCGGCCGCCATCGGCTGGAAAAGCACAGCAGGCAAATGCACCTTGTCGCCAACCATGGAAATATCGGCAAGGCCCTTGAGGAACTCGAAGAACTGCGTCGCATGTACGATGGTGTAGGGGATTGAAGATGCTTTGATCAGTTTTTCCTGAGCAATCTTGGCCCGGAAATAACCGCTTTCCGACAGCCGGTCGGTTCCCACTACCGATAACGCAACATGATGTCCCACGCCCGCGGCCGCTTCCTGGGTCAGGAGGTTGCGAGTGGATGTCTCGAAGAATTTCAGTACGGCTGCGTCGTCCCACGAGGGAGCGTTGGACACATCAACGACCACCGAAGCGCTTTTCAGCACTTCGGCCAGTCCTTCGCCTGTGACAGTATTGACGCCTGTGTTGGGCGCTGCCGCTACCGCGTCGTGCCCCTGCTCACGAAGCTTTTGGACGAGCTTCGATCCAATGAGTCCAGTACCGCCGATCACTACGATTTTCATAGTTGTCTCCTTTCATGATGGTTCAATGTATTTCAGACCCCACCGGTCCCTTATACCCGCTATGACAAAACTGAGTGGGATTTTGTGACAACCTGCCTTCGTTCGCGCTGGAGAAGGCGCCGCATAGCCGAAGAGAACACTGCTGGTTGGGACAACTGGCTACAAATGTCCGTTGCGATCGCATTGATGCGCAAGGAACTTTCGCTCGACGTTGGGAGGCGAGCAAATTAATAAGTGTTCTTGAGGCCGCCAGTCCTTGGTGTTCTGACTCGGTTTGTTTGAGACCGTCTCCGGCGAACGCCCTACATGACAAGACGCTTTTCGATACGCCGGTCCGGAATGAGCCAAATCAGCGCGGCAATCACGTAAATCATCTGCGCAATCCACGAGGAGCGGAAAGTGGCAACGATCGCCAGGATATACAACGCCGGAGATAGCTTGCCCTTCCAATCACGCCCGATTGCTTCCTTCAAGATTGATTCCTTGCCTTGCGCGCGGATGATGGTCTGCTGAAGCACCAAATACGCGAGCGCGGCCATCAAGAGCACCACTCCATAGAGCGCGGTGGGCACAGCCGTGAAGTGGTTTTCCCCCATCCACCCCGTGGTAAACGGAAATAACGAGAGCCAGAACAAGAGATGCAAATTGGCCCAGAGCATTGCGCCGGTTACCGCAGTGGTCGCATGCAGCATGTGATGATGGTTGTTCCAGTAAATGCCAACATACACGAAACTCAAGACGTAGCTGAGAAACGTCGGCAACAGCGGCAGCAAGTCTTGCACGCGGTCTCCGTGCGGCACCTTCATCTCCAGCACCATGATGGTGATGATGATCGCGATCACACCATCGCTGAAAGCCTCCAACCGTCCGGTCTTCATTCAGCTTTCTCCATCAGCGATATCGCCCGGCACCAGCGCCTTAAAGACAACCATGAGGAAGGTATCGCGCCCAGAGACATGTTGCAGGAATTGTGCGCGGATAATAGGCAGCTCATTCGATTCCTCCGGGCCACGCATGAAGTTTGCGATCGGCACCATGATTTCGCTACTGCCGGCCTGATCGAGGGCTGGATCGACCAGACGGAACGCAGAACGTGGTTTCTGTCCGAAATCGTCAGCGGTCGCTTAAAACCTAACCGATCAAACCGGAAAACACGGACACACGAACGGATGAATTCAGAAAGAAGATGTATCATAAAACTGCAGGAGAACCTCTACCGCAAGCCGCTTCGTCGACGCTTCGTCCCTTCAATTTGAATTGGAGAACCCAGGCGGAACGCAAGACCTGGGTTTCTATCCGAAATCGTAAACCTTCCCTGAAGATCTAAGAGATCAAACCGGAAAACGCCGAACACACGGATGAATTCAGAAAGGAGATGTGTTAATGGCAGCAGGAAAACCTCTACCGCAAAGCGCTCCGTCCCTTCGCTCTGAAATACAGGCTCGTCCCCACGATGATGGTCTTTCAGATTTTGTCCCCGTGCGTCCGCGTCTGTTCGGCATCGCTTACCGCATGCTCGGAAGTGCGGCGGAGGCCGAGGATATCGTCCAAGACGTCTGGTTGCGGTGGCAGTCCACCAATCGGAGCGCGGTTGAAAACCCGCCCGCATACCTGGCGACGACGACCACACGATTGTGTATCAATGTCTCCCAGTCCGCCCACACGCGCCGCGAAACCTACATCGGGCAGTGGCTTCCCGAACCGGTGGACACGAGCAGCGATCCCGGGTTAGGCGCGGAACGCGGAGAGGCATTGAAGCTTGCCATTCTGCTGCTCCTTGAGAGACTCTCTCCCACCGAACGTGCCGCATATGTTCTGCGCGAAGCCTTCGATTACACCCACCGGCAGATCGCGAACATCCTGCAAATGGAGGAAGCCAACGTCCGACAACTCGTCTCCCGTGCCCGCAGACATATCGCAGATGGCCGGTGCACGTCCGTCAGTTCGGACGAGCAGCGGCGCATTCTGGAGGCCTTTATTGATGCTGCCCAAAAGGGAAACCTGTCTGGACTGGAAGCTCTGTTCGCAGAGGATGTTGTCTCTTACTCAGATGGAGGTGGGCTTGTACGCGCGGCGCGGGTTCCGGTTTTTGGCCGGAAGCGCGTCGCGACGTTCATTGCCGCCGTTGCCGCACATTTCTGGAAGGGCGTGACGCTTGCCTGGGTCGAAACAAATGGACAGGCGGCCGTTCTCATGTCGCGCGATGGCGTTTCCGTGGCGCTCGCAACCATTGATGCCTCGGCGCAAGGCATCAATCAGATCATGTGGATCATGAGACCAAGCAAGTTCGCCGCGATTTTAAACTCCCGGCCAAAGATTGGTTGCGCCTTACGCGTCTGAACTCACTGGCTCACCCAGCCAGTTGGCAATGAGACGATATTCGAGAATCTGGACCCACTCACCGACGACCTAAGTTCCTGCGCGGCACAGTAACGGTGCAGATCGCCCGCTGCATGTCCTGCTGGTTGCTTGCGGATGGCGAACCCAACCCAGATTCTAAGTCTATTTAGAATAAATGGTGGCCAGGGACGGAGTTGAACCGCCGACGCCAGCCTTTTCAGGGCTGCGTACTACCAGCGTATCCCCCTTGTCCTTCAACAACTTAACTTTGCAGAGTGCCCCCAGTTTTGTGACCATTCTGTGACCAGCGCCGATGTTCGCCTAGCGTCGGCAATGAACTGAGAAATTGTGGGGATGTTTTTCGAGCTTTTTCGAGCGAGACACAAGAAACATTTGCTCGAATAACAGAAGCTACTCGGCTTCCGGTTTTTGTCTGAGATACATGATTTTGTGCTCCGACGCGCGGATCCAAAGCGGCCTTTGGGTCTGGATCGCTGAGCTCACATCGCGCCAATGGACTTCCTCAGAACTGAGTTTTCTTGGGATGCCTTGCGCGCAATCAATCCGAAGCCTTTGGAACTGGCTGACTTCTGCAAAGCACGTAACTCCACTTGGGCCTGCAAACCGTGCCTTGTTTTGTTCGCAAATTCCGCTAGCGCAAGGTCGTCCGCAAAGTGGAGACCGACGAATCCATAGCGGTGTGCGCCACCGGCTACTCGCTGAAATAGCGGGCGTGACGCATCTGGATGGTCTGAGGCCAGCAAGACTCGGCCTGAGACTAATTCGAACTGTAAACGAAGAAAGCGGTTCTGGCTCTTGTTTCCGAGCCCTTGAGCCGCTTCCATTTCCTTTTGCGCTTCGGCTTGTTTACCCTGTGCGAGTAGCGCATCGATCAGTACAATGCCTGCACTGAGTTCATCGTCCGCTTGTTGCTCCCTCTGAAACTGTTCTTTGCACTCACGGACCGAAGTTTCCGCATCCGACGCGTGGCTTTCTTCAATGGCAAGTTTCGCCAAAGACACGCGGCTCTCCGCTGCAGCCTGCTTTTCTCCGGCTTGGTTTCTAAGCGCCAGAGCTTCTTCATATCGCTTGCGGGCCAACGTAAGATCACCGCGATCCAGAGCGACATCCCCCATCCCGCTTAACACATAGGCAGTAGCATTCTTATCTTCGATCTTCCGCGCGATAACTTCCGCCTCCTGGTACGCAGTGTCGGCTTTGTCGAGTTCACCATTTTGCCTCCAGATATCCCCCAAGGCGTCAAGATTAAGGACAACGCCTTCCTTGTCATCTACAGCTTGATATTCGGGAATAGACTCTTCCAGAAGCTTCTTCGCTTCCATCAGTTCGCCCTGAGAAAAGCGAGTGTCGGCGAAATTGCTGAGTGCGGTGGCAACGCCATCCCTATTACCAACCTGGCGAAACTTCTTCACTGCCTGCTGGAACATTTCTGCAGATTGTGTGAGATCGCCCCGGTAATAATAGAGCGCGGCGAGATCGGTGCGCATCGTAGCCTCGCCGTTCGGATCTTTAGCAGCAATACTCCCTTCAAGGGCACTCTTGCAGTCACTGAACGCCTCTGCGGATGCACCTATGGACGGCCCTTGCTGGCAAAGAAAACCGTACGTACGACTGACAATCACCGGTGATCCTTGTGCGGTTGCCTTTTCGATGGCTAGTTTCGCGGCGGCACGAGATTTGGTCAAATCTGTATGCATCCATGCGGAAGCCTCCGTCATATCAATTCGCGCGTCATCGCCGAGCGGCGGTGGGAGTTGTCGCAGAACCGCTAACGTCTTCAGTGAGTCTGCGGGACTGAGATGCATTTGTGCGGAAGCGAATAAGATCCCGTAGTCGAGATTGTCCGGGAAAAGACGGAACAGAGAGCGATAGGTCTCAACGGCTTTCGACCATTCTTCGACAGTCCTTTGATATTGACCTTCGACCAGAAGCTGCTGTTCTTGTGAAAGATGATTCGAGAGTTCTAGCGCTCGTCGAGCCTCCACGCGCGCTTTGGCGTCATAGCCCGTATGCCACCACACGTCCGATAGGGCGGCATGGGAGAGCGGGAAGTCAGGATCCGCTGCTATTGCTTTATCCAGCAAATCACGCGCCGCAAAGTAGTCGAATGCCCATAATCTAGCTCGACCTTCGGCGTAGAGCCGTGCTGCCTTTTCATTAGACGGAAGGGCTGCCCTCGTGGCAATTGCGGTACTTTCAGAAGGTGCAGCCACGCCAAGGCTCCGCCGAAGCTTACCCCCCAAATCCGATACCAAGTTGAAGAGGTCGTTCTCGTCACCTGAGACCGATTCTTCTGCAATCGTTTCTCCACCATTGGTGTCTTGAAGGCGAACATCAAGCCGAATCCTACGTTTGGGGTCAGCGGGAATCATCGTATATGAGCCTACGACGACCAGGTCCGCCCCTGGGTTGGTTCGCAAATGCTGCAAGGTAGATTTGCCAAGCGAATCTTCGCCGCGGAGGGGCAATTCACTCTTGGCCCGCGCCACGTCCTCTCCTGGGATCATACGGAATTCTCCGCCTGCGGCCAGTTCTGTATTCAACATTTCGCAGAAAGCGGAGGAGAGCCAATCGTCCTCTGGCCGGCCAGGCAAATTGCGGAAGGGGAGGACTGCAAGCGAACGACGCACGTGTATTCGAGGAATTGAGGCCGCGGCCTGGGCTGTGGAACGCGAAGCCCCATGTCTCCCGTGGAGAACATAAAACGTCACGCCAACCAACAACAATACGAGAGAAGGAATCATCAACCCGTGCTTTGTCGCGTTGAGACTTCGGTGGGGCACGGGCCCAGTCGGCGCCTCAGGAGTTGGGTTGGTGGAATCAACAAAGTGTGGGGTCTCGACCTTAACGGGCGCGATGAACCGGTAGCCGCGCCGAGGGATGGTCTCGATAAATCTGGGATTGCCGGCATCATCCCCAAGAGCTTCTCGAACCTTGAGTACCGCCACTCCCAAGCTTTTGTCGAATTCGACAAAAGTATTTTGCGGCCAAAGTCGATTTCGAATCTCTTCCCGCGAAACAATCTGTCCGGCGCGTTCCACCAGTAGGAGCAATAGCTGGAAAGGCTGTTCTTGCACGCGCACGCGTACCGAGTCGCGCGTCAGTGTGCCACCGCCCGGGTCAAGCACGTAAAGTCCGAAACTGTAGCTCATTTCCGGGGCAGGTGCATTGTCTGTAGCGGAGGCCTTCATACGCCAGGGCGAGGTTTTGAGCGTCGAGTTTAGCACGAAAACGGGCTAAATCGAGTTAATCACCGTTCGTAAGCTCCCAGAAAAGAAAGAATTAGCGGTTAACGCCCAATTTGCCCACAGTTGGTTTGCTATTTCTTTCGATTGCAAGCAAATTCCCGTCGTTGCAGCCCATCAAGCAAGTTCAATTTTGAGGATGGAGATATGAGCGCTTGCCAATCTTGCGGTGCTGCTTTAGCCGATGACACCCGATTTTGCCAGTCCTGTGGATCTCCGGCAAATCTCAGGACCGATGTCTCTGCGCCTGCACTCGGGAAGTCGGCTGGTGTGGCTGAAATGCCTCCACCCGCCGAGACGGTATCGAAAACTATGGACACGAACGTCGTGGGAGCGCTCACGTACCTTGCAGGGTTCGTCACCGGGATTGTGTTTCTTGTCCTAGACCCCTATAAGTCGAACTCTTTCGTTCGATTTCACGCTTTCCAATCCATCTTGTTCAACCTCGCATGGGTCGCCTTTTGCATTATCTGGATGATTCTCTCGGCTGTGCTAACACCTTTGACGGCCGGAGTCTTTGGCTTAATTGCTGTGCCGTTAATGTTGATTTTTACCGTCGCCGGCTTTGGAATCTGGATTTTCCTGATGTATCAGGCCTATCAGCAAAAACTTTTCAGGTTGCCGATCGTGGGTAAATTCGCCGCGGAACGAGCCGGCGTAAGACTGTGACTTGCGGTCCGTTTCGCAGGGATAAAAGAGGAGAGAAAATGACTCGATGTTTCAAGCTGGCGGCAGTGTTCGTCCTGTTGTCATCCATTGCCTTCGGGCAGTCTCCTGGGAAGATGCGCACCTACTACATCGCCGCCGATGAACTGGACTGGGACTACGCTCCCGGCGGCATCAACAAGATGATGGGCATGAAGTTTGATGGCTATTCGAAAGTGTTCACCGAAAAAGGTCCGCATCGCATCGGGACGGTGTATCGCAAAGCCATCTATCGTGAGTACACAGACGAGACTTTTGGACAGTTGAAGCCGCGGCCTGCTGAGTGGGCGACCGCTGGAATTCTGGGTCCGATCCTTCGTGCCGAAGTCGGCGACACAATCAAAGTCATCTTCAAGAACAATGCCACGCGCCCCTACAGCATGCATCCGCACGGAGTGTTCTATGACAAAGACTCCGAAGGCGCGCCTTACGATGACGGAACTTCTGGACCAGACAAAGAAGACGATGCCGTGCCTCCCGGCAAAACTCATACCTACATATGGAAGGTTCCAGAACGTGCAGGCCCCGGGCCCAACGATCCCAGTTCGATCGTATGGCTCTACCACTCTCATACCAGTGAACTAAAGGACGTAGAGAGCGGATTGGTCGGCGCGATGATAATCACCCGTCGCGGCATGGCAGATGCGGACGGCAAGCCGAAAGATGTGGATCGCGAATTCGTCTCCCTATTTCTGTTGTTCGACGAAAACGTGAGCTGGTATATCGACCACAACATCCAGACTTTTACTGGCGACCCAAAAGGCGTGAAGAAATTGGATTTCGCTCCCGTAGATAACGAAGGTAATTTCTCGGGTCTTGGTTCCGGATTCACCGTGGCTAACGCCAAGTTCGCGATAAATGGCTACATCTACGGAACAGGCCCGATGATGATCATGAAAAAAGGCGAACGCGTCCGCTGGTATCTGGTTGCACTTGGGGAACAGTTCAGCGTGCACACGCCCCACTGGCACGGCAATGTTGTGTTGCACGACGGTAAACGTACCGACGTTGTGCCGCTGATGCAGGCACAGATGGAGACGGTGGACATGGTTCCGGACAATCCTGGCATATGGATGTTCCATTGCCATATCGATGACCACATGGATGCGGGAATGGTCACGTTGTACAAGGTCGAGCCATGAATGAGCTGGCAGCGCGAAGAAGAAATAGCAGAATCATTTTTGATAAGGAGAACTTCATGTTTCGCAATTACGCTTTCACGCTTTTCGTCCTTTCATTACTCGTGATGGGGCAGGCCGTGACAGCACGCGCGGCGGATAGCGCCGCGCCTTCATATCCCGACTGGGCCGCAGCCGTTGTTCCTGCCTACCCTCATGTCCTCCCCTCGAGTGGCCCTGTCATCCCGAAGATGTACGGGATCGCGACGACCGATCACTTGTCGACGGTGGTGGCGTGGTACAAAGCCCGCGTCCACGGCGCATGGTCGGAAAGCGAAGGGGGAAATACCTGGTCCGTAAAGAGCCGTGGCTTAAGAATCCAGATCTCAGCGAATTTCTACGATGAATCGGGCGAGGAGAAACCAGGAACACGCGTCGCTCTCACGAGATATCCCTGACGGGAAAGCGGCACGCGGGACGTGGTGCTGGTCTCCCGAGCACTGGGCCTTCGCGACGTGCGGCCGACGCTGCGATTATTGAGCCGTTCCCCGAAAAGCTGCGACACGCGCTGTAGGGATGTTTTGTCACCGGAGTGGCAAGGCTGTACAGGGTCTAGCCGTAAATGCGCTGGCAGCACCGAGAGGAGAAAACAGGGTGAGTTTGGATTAAGGAGACACCTCGAGAGGAATTGTGACCGAAGCACATTCAACATATTTTTCGAGACGGCGGGCGTCGTCCCCGGAAGCCGACCATTATTTTTTTGCCTGGTTGGCGGGGTCGATCGTAGTTCTTGTTTTCGTTGGTTTCGCCCGCACGTACTACCTCCACTCATTGTTCGGGATGCCGGCTCTTACAAGGTTTCTGCATTTTCACGGTGCGGTGATGACTGGCTGGATCGTTTTATTTGCGGTTCAAACCTTCCTCATCACTTCGAGCCGGATCCCTATACACAGAATTCTGGGGACATTGGGAGCGGGTTTTGCCGTACTTGTCGTTCTGATGGGGACTATGGCAACCCTGGTCGCAGCAAGACGCGAAGTGCGGGCGCATTCTGAGTCCGTTTCCAGCGTCCTGACCGTGCTTGCGCTCGAACTCACGCAGATGGCTCTGTTTGCATCCCTTGTTGGGTCGGGCATCGGGCTGAGAAATCGACCCGGTTACCACAAACGCTTAATGCTCTTGGGCACTTTCTGCATGCTTCCGAATCCCATCGTCCGGCTATTTGTTTGGATGGGATTTGGAAGCAACATCATGATTCTGACTCTATGGGCCCTGTTGGTCGCCGCGGTCGTAGTGCTTGATTCGATAAGGAGCGGCCGGCTGCATCCAGCGTTCGGATTCGGTGCCACGCTGACCGTGGCGTTTCTATATCTCGCTTACCTCGGTAGTCTCACGCCAAGCTGGCAACGTTTTGCCGCAAGTACGGTCGGCTAGATAGCTCCAGAGTTGGTAATTGAATTCGCGAGTCGAGCAAAGAGGAACTGTTCAACACACACTTGGTTGATGACAGGGAGCCAAACATGAAGACAGTCGGCAGAACCGCCTTGATTACACTTGGCTTTCTGATGGTGTACGGAATGTCCATCGTTCGCGCAAAAGCGCAGTCACTGACATCTGCGCCACATCCTTCGGCTGAAATTGAGAGCCTGACCAAAGCCATTACTGGGGAATGGTCGCTGAGTGTGAGGTTTGAGCCTAGCACTTCAGCACCCAAAGGCGTAGTCAATACCGGAGAAGAGACTTGGCGACCAGGACCCGGAGGCTTCACGCTGCTCGAAGAGGAGCACCTGCGTATGCCCGAAGCAGATGTTTTTCTTCTCGGGATCCTCTGGTGGAATACAGAAACCAAAAGTTTCCACGGCATGGAATGTCAAAACCTGCTGCCTTACACCTGTGATGTCAAGGGCGCACAGAAGGACATCACGATGAACTGGGATGGTAAACAGTTCGTCATCGATGAAGTCGAAACATCCACGTCTGGAAAGAAATCAATTTGGCACGAGGTCTGGTCTGACATCACTCCCACGTCATTCGTTCAGACTGGGGAATATGGAGACCCAGGCGGGCCCAGGAAGCGGTTGTTCACGATTCATGCAACCAGAGTCGCGACAACGCGCAGCGAGAACGACGTTCATGCGGCCAACTCCGGGCACCACCCCGCATCGAGCGCCGCAGATCCAGCGCCGGAACTGCAGAGTCTCGAAAAAGCGCTCGCCGGTAACTGGACCACATCTTATGACTTTGCGCCCGGTGGCATGTCTCCCAACGGAGGCACAGGCACGGGCGAAGAAAACTGGCGAACCGGGCCCGGTGGATACGTCTTGATGGAGGAAGAGCACGTACGTGGTCCCTCTGGGGAAATGTTTCTTATCGCACTGCACTGGTGGGACAAGACCACGAAAAGCCTCCGCGGAATGCTCTGCAACAATTCCGGTCCGGCAGCTTGCGATTTCAACACCTACTCCAACAGTTCTCTGAACTGGGATGGAAAACAACTAACGATCGACATGGGCTTCCCCCAGAACGGTAAAAAGATGACGTGGCATGAAGTCTGGTCGGGTATTACTGCGGCTTCCTTCACGCAAGTTGGCGAGATGGGCGAGGTGGGTGGCCCGCTCAAGAGGGCCGTCACCATTCACGGGATTAGGAGCGAGGATGCCCACTGAAAGTCCGCGAACTCGAGGGAAGGGGATATTTATGAATCGCAGAAGCCTACTCGCCGCTGGTGCAGCTGTGATGCTTACCGGATCTCCTTTCTGTCTTGCATCTTCACTCCAAGATTCGGGCGAAAAGAATCACGCTTCGGATCAAGGGACCATTCGACATCCAGTTTTCGTTCGCTCTGGTTTCACACGTAAACCCAACGGCGCCGATGAGCGCGCGCCCTCGCCGTCAGGGATGTTCGACACCGAGGTTGTCCGCTCCTCCGACTCTGAGGGGCGCCTTGCGATCTTTGTCTTTCCACCAGGAGACCATCATCCCTACCGCGGTGCGCCGCTTCACGTTCATCACCAACAGGATGAATGGATCTATGTCATGACGGGTGAATTCGTCGCGGAAGTTGGCGGCGAGCGCATGCGGTTGAAGCCGGGCGATTCCCTGCTGATGCCGATGAAAGTCCCGCATCGCTGGAGTGTGGCGCAGGATCGCTCATTGTGGCGCAATTCATCTCTACACACCCGCCGGCTTAATGGAAACAGAATGGGCGTCGGTCGCGCAAAGTGAAGATCCGAAGAATCGGGAAGCACGCAAAGCCGAATTTGAGAAGCACGGTTTGACACTTTTAGGAGAGGCGCTCAGCCAGGAAGAGATCGATCGAACCCTCTAATGCTGCAGGCAATATTTGCCATGCGACAAAACACTGAGAAGGCGGACAACAAATGAAACAATGTTTCCGTTGGTGGTTTTTGCCTGTTGCCACATGCCTCTTATTGACGATCGTGCTGACAGTATCTCCAGTATGGTCACAGACCAGCGCCGAGCCAATCATCGACATGCATCTGCACGCGAAGCGCGCAGATGAGCTCGGGCCACCCCCACTTTATCTTTGCGCACCTTTTCTGACCTGGCCGATCCGAGATCCTCTCGAAGATCCGCATGCCTGGTTTGCCGGTCTGCAGAGGAAACCAGCCTGTCCTTCTTTTCTGCGCTCCGGAACGAGCGACGAAGACTCTGATGCGTCGCACGCTCGAAAACCTTAAGTCGCGAAATGTGACTGTCGCAGTTACGGATGGCGACCTCGAGGTCATGGAAAAGTGGAAGCAGGCATCAGAAGGCCGCATTCTCCCGGCGCTGCCGTTCGACCCGGAGTCGGGAAAACCGAGCGTGGACGAATTACGCCAATTGGTGAAAAGCAGGCGAGTAATGGCGTTTGCTGAAATCAGCTCGCAATACGAGGGGATTGCCGCCACCGATCCGCGAATGGAACCTTACTTTGCGCTGGCGGAAGAACTGGACATTCCCGTCGGCATTCACATGGGACCTGGGCCGCCGGGAGCTCCCTACGTCGTCGCGCCTAGTTACCGCATGCGCTTGTCCAGCCTGCTGACCCTCGAAGATGTTCTCGTGCGCCATCCTAAGCTTCGCGTTTGGGCCATGCATGCCGGCTGGCCCTTGGCAGACGACACAATCGCGGCGCTATACGCCCATCCTCAACTTTATGTGGATATCGGCATCATCGACTACGCTTTTCCCCGCAAGCAGTTCTACGATTTCTTGCACCGTTTGATTGATGCCGGATTCGAGAACCGCATCATGTTTGGCTCTGACGAAATGGTTTGGCCGGATGCGGTCTCAGCCGCAATCGATACGATTCAGAATGATCCCGCGCTATCTTCCGGGCAAAAGCGTGACATTTTGTACAACAACGCCGCTCGCTTTCTCCGGCTCAAGCGATGACAGCCCGGTCTTGTCGTGAGACTTGCAACACCCTTCGATCACAGTAACCCATGGGGAGATCAAGGATGCAGGCACGAATTCTATCTTGGGCTCGGCGCGTAGCGGCTGTCTTGATATTTCTCGTTGCGATCACGGCAGCCCTCGCTGCGGGTTTGCTGACTCCTTATTTTCTGGCGGCACGGACGGCAAACATTCTGCTGCTCACGATCAGCTCCGTCGCGTCATTTGCACTGTTAACGTTTGCCGGTACGAAGCTTGCACTCTCTTGCTGGGGAACTGATAGAAGGCGATTGACCGCGACGTTGACCGGCCTGCTCACCGTCATCTTTCTCGGGTGGCTGTACATCGTGGTGCTGCGGCCTTCGGGTTCTCACTTTGCCGAAGCGATTCCTTATGCGAACACGAACTATTGGCATCTGTCGACGGGATCGTTAATTGCCTACAGCGAGTTCGATCCTCCACAAGGAGTCGCGGTGAAGCCCGAAGCCATCGTCTATCTGCACGGCGGGCCCGGAGTGCGACAGGGTCCCTTTGATCAAGACATCTACGGCAGCTTTGCAGCCAATGGATTTAGAGTCTTTCTCTATGATCAGGCGGGAAGCGGTCTCTCCGGCTTTCTGCCACATCTGCGGGATTACACAGTCGCCCGCTCCGTGGCCGATCTGGAAGCGATACGGCAGAAAATCGGTGTGGACAAAATGATCCTAATTGGGCATTCCTGGGGTTCCACTTTGGCCGCGAGTTACATGGCGAAGTTTCCGACCCACGTTTCCAAGGTCGTATTTCACGCGCCTGCTAGGATTTGGAACCTAGAGACTGGAGAAGACTACGACTATTCTCGTACCGACGGTACCGTTTCGGGGTTACCGCACCTCCGCCTTTTGGCAGCGCTATTCCTGAGAGACCGGAATATGGAGGCCGGTGAAAACCTAGTGCCTCAGTTGGAATCGGAAATCCTCGTCGTGCCCTGGTTCCGAAAAACACTAGGCACGGTCGTTTGTAAAGACAGTTTCAATAAGATCCCAAAGGACCTGATCGAGGTTCTCGATGGGCATGAAAATCCCGGAGTCAATCCCTATGTTGTACAAGAAGTGATCCCAGACACGGAGCACGCGGAGGGTGACCCGCACGCGTCTCTGAGAGAAAATCGCACGCCTGCAATCCTTCTGTATCCGGAGTGTAATTACTTATCGTGGAAAGGCGCGGTCGACTATCGCAAAACACTGCCTGACCTAAAGATTTTCTACATACCGAGGGCGGGGCACTACATTCAATTCGAGCAACCAGAGTTGCTCAAGCGCGTGATTCTGACATTTCTTCTGGATCAGCCCGACGCGATTTCCCCGTATTCGAGCGATATCGACCCAAGAAAAAATCGACCATAGAATTTAACGTCTGCTATTCCGCAGCGACAAAACTCAACCGCGGGTAACTCTTGAAGACAGTGGATTGCGTCCTCCACCGAGTGTCTTGCTCCGCCCACGATAAAGCGCTTTTCCGCCGCGAGTGAGGTTTAACAATTTCTTCTAACTCATTGAACACATGGTGGCC
>CAVTMJ010000011.1:0-158620 GCA_963735815.1 uncultured Acidobacteriota bacterium
ACCCACGTTACCCTTTCGAGTAAACACGCTTTCCAAGCGTGCGCCTTCAGCCACTCGGCCATCTCTCCGGCTGGTTTGCTGCGATGGGAAGCCAGGACTCCAGAAGGAATCGGATCGTCGGTTTGCGGCGATCTTCCCCTCCGATTCTATGGCCCACCGCCGAGAACCGCAACCTGCTCCAGAACGCTCGAACCGTCCTTGCTGGAACTGCACATGCGCCGGGAAACGCCGTCGCTACCTGGAATTGGAACAGGAGAGGATCTATCTCAGAACTTCGAATGGAAGTTCGGCAAGTCGGATCGACCAGATCACAGGTGAAGGACTAGGAAATCTTACCGTTGGATGCCGAGGCAGCTGCCGCTTGCGTTTCCGTTGAAGCTGGTCCATTTGCGCGTCCGTTCGTGGAATCCTCGGTGGCCTTCTTCTCACTTTCGACCACGCGATGATTCAGGCAGTAGAGCGCCAGTTCAAGGCGATCTGCGACGCCCAGTTTGTCGTACACCTTGCGCAGGTAATTCTTCACAACCTGCTCCGTAGTACCGACGCGCAACGCAATTTCTTTGTTCTTCATGCCCTGCGTGACGCAGGAGACGATCAAGGATTCTTTCGGAGTCAGTTGCACCTTCGGGCGGCTGCCCGTGGGCCGGGTGGACTGGCTACGATAGGCGCTCAGCACCCAATTCACGCCCTGCCGGTCGAGCCATGGTTCGCCCTGCGCAACCTTCCGCAGGCACTCCACCAGAATTTCGGGTTCGACTTCGCGCGACACAATTCCATGTGCTCCACGGCGAAACAGTTCGAGCGTCAATTCCTCGTTGGGTTCGTGGGTCACCACGACCATCTTCATCTGCGGACATTGCCGTAAGAGGTCGGCCACTGCTTCCAAAGGATTGGGCGTCAGAGCCGCTTCGAGGATCAGAATGTCAGCCGAGAATTTCTTGGCAGCCGCCAGCGTCTGGGCTAGAGTTTCGGACTGGCCAACGACGCGAATGTCGTCTTCGAGCGCAAAAATCTTGCGCAGCCCGGCGCGGAAGATGGCTTGGGTATCGGCCAAAATAACACGGATAAACTGGCCGTTACTGTCCCCTTCGTGCGGCTGCTCCAGGTTGTCTGCCAGGCTGACCGGAATGCTTGCCATCGGTTCCCTTACAGCGCCCTACCTGCGCTCAAATCGGTACTCGTCGATGACCACGCCTACACCACGTCGGCCACCGTCTTCAAAACTACGTACCACTCGTCCTCTGCAATCGACTCGAACATCTTCCATTGCGCCGACCACATCGGCGGGCAAGGAAATTGTGAAGTCCACCGGCGATCCCACCGGCATATCCGCGTCCACTTCGAACAGCACCCCGTTGGCTGAGATATTCTGCGTTTCCGCCGGACGCACACCTGCATCCGACTTCACTGCGATCGGCAGTTTCACCGGGAAACGCGCCGCACTCTGCACATCGTTGTAGGGTTTGCGACCCGTGTTGTTCGCAGTCTTCCCGTCTTTGCTGGCTTCAGATGACACGGTGCTCGCAGCCTCTTTCGGGTCATCAGGCCCCGTTTCGCCCAAACGACCAGAGATGGACATTTCGAAGGCAGCTTACACCCCGGAATCTACTGTTGAAAGTTACCGAAGTCATGGAACTTCCTGTGCGTAAGCCATTGCTCGGAAAGGAATTATTGGCATTTTTCTAAGAGAAGAAAAACGAAGGACGCGTTACGTGGACCCGAGGCTAGGAAACACTGGGGTTTCTAGAACTTCGTCACTTCCGTGAAATTGAACTCTTTCACCTTCATCGGCGGGGCCACCATGTCAAAAGACTCCTCGCCACTCGCGCGCACGGGTGTCCCCATAGCCTCCACATTCGAAAGCAGGTGGAGGAGGCTCTCGTTGAAGCGGAAGTTCCGCACACCGGCTTGCACTTTTCCGTTTTCGATCAGGAAGGTGCCGTCCCGCGTCATCCCCGTCAGGATTTTCTCGTAAGGATCAACCTCGCGGATGTACCACAGCCGTGTCACCAGAATTCCACGCTCGGTGGAGGCAATCATCTGGTCAACCGTCTGGGAGTTGGGGGGATCGCCGAATACGATGTTCCCGGGCATCTCGCCCATTTCGCTCGGCAAAAGAAAGCCATGGCCTGTGGACGCAATTGGTCCCACCTGTAACACGTACTGCGACTTCTTCATCCTCTCGGCCGTACCGCGCGCGTAGACGACCCGGTTCACGACTCCCTTCTCCACCAACGCCACTCGCTGACGCCGCATCCCTTCGCCGTCGAACGGCGCACCCGACTGCAAAGGATGAGAAACGTCATCCAAGATGTTTATATTTTCGCCAAAGAGTTGCCTGCCGAGGCGTTGGTTGAGAAAGGACCTTTGATCGAGAATTGCCTGCCCGCTGAAGTCCCAGAACATGAAGCCGACAATGTCGAGAACGGCTGCAGGCTCGAGTATGACGGTGTACTTCCCTGCTGAAATTTCTGTCGGCGCGGCCGAGTTGGTCGCCTTGCGCGCCGCTGTTTCCGCCAGTGCCAGTGCGTCGAGGTTGCGCACGTTGGGTGAGTTTGCTTTCTGCCAGCCGGAGGAATCTCCCGCCAGCATGGTGATGGAGACCTCGGCGGAAGTCTGCGTGTGCCAATCGCTCAAGCCGCGGGAGTTGAAGATGCCTTCCACGGATTCTGAGCTTGAGTAGATGCCCGCGCTGCTGAGATCGTGCCGATCTGCAATCGCTACAATTTGACCGACCACTGACGCTCGCTGTTCAGGAGTAATGGCCGCGGTCTCAGCGAAGTAGCGCTCCGGAATGGGGCCATGCAGGCAATTGGCGGCGTCCCGTTCCTTCGTCGTCGGCATGGAAAGCAGATCCGGATCTGGATGCTGGACTTTCGCAAGGTCCTCGGAAGCCCGCACAACCCGCTTCAGGCTTTCTTCGTCCAGTTTATTGGTAGAAGCGCGAGCCGTTCGACCGCCAAACGTGGTGCGCACCGACACACTGTAATTCTCGTCCGCAACGTTCTGATGGATAACGTTGTTGGCGAAGCGGGTGAGTGCAGAATGTCCACCGTAGAAATAGGCCTCGACCTCATCGGCAGTCGAGTGTTTCTTGATTAGTTCGAAGATGTCGGCGGCTTGTTCTGGGTTCAACATCAAGCGCTTGATCTAACTTTGTCTCTGGGTGAATCAGTTGCCCTTGTACGCCGTCCCTACCCTGATGCCACGGAATCTCGCTGGCGACGCCCCGTGGCCGGTGCCCATGACCTGCTGCGGCTGACCTTTGCCGCAGTTTGGCGTGCCCCAGAGCGTCCACTCCTCCCGCGAACAGATGGCGTCCATGGAATTCCAGAACTCGGTCGTGATGCCGGAGTACGATGGATTCTTCAGCATTCGTCCGCGCTTTCCCTTCTTAATTTCCCAGCCGATCTCGCAGCCGAATTGAAAGTTGTAACGCTTATCGTCGATCGACCATGACTTGTTCGTTTCCATGTAGATGCCGTCATCGGTGTCGGCCATCAACTGATCGAGCGTCAGCGGCTTGTCGCCTGGCAGAATGCTGATATTGGTCATGCGGATCATGGGCAGGCGATTCCAGCTTTCGGCCCGCAGCGTCCCCCCTGAACGTTGAGAACCAATCGTATGCGCGGTCTCGCGAGAACTGAGGTAGCCTGTAAACAATCCGTTGGTGATGATTGGGGTGCATTGTGCGGGGACCCCCTCGTCGTCGAACGCAAAGGTTCCCAGGCCCGGCCCATGCGCCTGCCGCGCGTCCGCAACTACGTTCACAAGGTCACTGCCGTAGCGCAATTTACCGAGCTTGTCGAGCGTGAGAAATGAGGTGCCGGCAAAATTCGCTTCCATCCCTAACACGCGGTCCAATTCGATCGGATGACCCACGGATTCGTGAATCTGCAGACCCAATTGTGAACTGTCGAGAATGATGGTAAAGGCACCCTCCGGACATTGATCGGCTTTGTGCAAGGCGACCGCTTCTTCGGCCACCCGGCGGGTGTTTTCGACCAGCCTCATTTCATCGATCAGTTCATAACCCTTGTTCTGCCACTGTCCGCCGAAGGAATTCGGATACGACCGCTTCATGATGTCCGTGCCGGCGAATGCGTATGCTGCGTATCCGGCGCCGGTCGTGTACTTCGTCTGATGAATATCTGCGCCCTCCGAGGAAGCAAGCCAGGATTCTTCCTTCCGGAAATTCATGCTGGTCTCCGCCAGGGTCACGCCGTTGACAGCGCGCAGTTCAGCGTCAATCTTCAGCAGCAAGTCCAGATTCCGTTCCGCCGAAATCGTGAACGGATCGATCTGGAAGGGAGAGGTCCAATCGGCGATCGCTGGCTTTTCCGGAGCGAGCCGGATGTTTTCATGTTTGACCCGGGCGGACGCCTTGGCGATGGCAATGGCTCGCGCAGCGGTCTCTTCGACCGCCGCACGGCCCAGTTCTTTCGAGGCGGCAAATCCCCAAGCTCCGTCAACGATTGCGCGGATGCCCATCCCTTGCGACTCCGCGTCCGAAGCGTGGCCCACCTTTCCGTTCTTGGTAGCCAGCGAGCGGCTGCGTTCGTCCACGATGCGCGCGTCGGCATAGGAGGCGCCCCGCAGGGCTGCAAGATTGAGGGCCCAATCGGCGATATGCTTCATGATCGAATCTAAAATCTACCACGGGCAATCGGGAGCGAAAACACTGGTGAAGAATTGAGACGGAGCTCTTTGACTCGCAAGGACGATCACTTCTTCGCTTGGAATACCAGAAAATAGTCCATATCGTCTTTCACAAAATCATAGGTACCTATCAGCTCATATCCGGCCTCAGCCAGCTCCTCGATCACAACCCTGCGCTGAACTCCGTGATTCTCGCCGTTTCCGTTGCGGTCTATGATTCCGACTCTCGCTCGGGGGCGCAGCGCGAGTTGCAGATTCTTAAGCAACGCCACAGGTTTTGCGACCTCGTGGTAAGTCTTAAGAAGCAGGACGGCGTCGACCTGCGCTGCCGGGAGCATGGGATCATCCTCGCGGCCCTGAATTGCACTCACGTTGTGCAGGTTCTCCTTCTGGACGCGGTTTTCGATATAGCGGATCGCCTCCGGATTAATGTCGACGGCAAAAACCTTACCGCCCTCGCCCACCCGGCGGGCGGCTCGCACTGTAAACCAACCCGAGCCCGCTCCCACGTCGGCTACATTCTTTCCCGGCGCAATTGCCAGGATGTCCATCACGCGATCAATCTGCAATCTCTGGTCGCGCCCCGGGGACTCGAAGATCGAGAGATCCCCGGTATAGGGCGTGCTTGTCTTCCGTGTGTCGCTGGCCTGCGATTGCCGCAGAGTAGACGCGGGGAGCGTGCCCGCCGCCAGACACAAAGCGACCGCCAGGAGAAGCCCTCGAGACCAACTCATGTTGCACTCCTTGCTCTTAAGGATAGACTGGGTGCAACGAACTTGGTTAGTCCGGCACGAGCCCCTGGCGCCAATTTTCCGTAACGCTCCGGCATTGGCCGATCTCACCCTGCCCTGTGATCCTCAGCACTGCTTCCCCGCCCGTTCGCGATTCCAATAGATGGTTCCTCGTCCAAGGCGTGATCTTCGTCCCAAGGAGACCTCCACATGAGCACCGTCGTTCTCGACAAAAAAGCCGACCTGGCCGGCCCAGGCATCGGCGACTATACGGAACTAGAGAAGATTCTTCCGCACGACTATCATTCTCCGCTTACCCCGCGCGAAACGCAGCAGGCCATCTTCCACGTCAAACGCTACATTGAAGACAACCTATGCAAGGAACTGAACCTCCTGATGGTCGAGGTCCCGCTGATTGTCGACGTCGAGAGCGGCGTTAACGATATGCTCGACCGCGACGGATCACGTACGCCGATACAGTTCCACATCTCCAACGACCGCGATCAGCATCCGCTCGACGCCCAGGTGGTCCAGGCTGCAACCAAGTGGAAACGCGTCGCATTGAAGCAGTTCGACTGCAAATTTGGAGAAGGCATCTGCACCGACATGCGCGCGGTACGCAAGGACTACTTCCTCGATCACGACCACAGCGCCTACGTCGATCAATGGGACTGGGAGCGCGCTATTACCGTTGAACAGCGGAATCTTGATTTCCTGAAAGCCATTGTCGGCAAGATCTGGAAGGTGATCGTAGGCGCCGAGGAGTTCGCGCTCCAGATGTTCCCGAAGTTGCAGGATCCGCGCTACCCGAGCCTTCCCAAGGAACTCGTGTTCCTGCACGCTGAAGAGATCCTGGATCTTTACCCCGACCTCCCGCGCAAGCAGCGCGAGACGGCGATCCTGCAAAAATATCCCGCGGTCTTCATCATCGGCATCGGCTGGCCACTGAAAGACGGCTATCCGCACGAGATGCGCGCCGCCGACTATGACGACTGGGTGACCGATACCAGCAAAGAGACCGGCAAGGAAACGCACGGCCTGAATGGCGACATCCTGGTGTGGAACCCGGTCACCAAGCGCCGCCACGAACTGAGTTCAATGGGCATCCGCGTGACCAAAGACACGCTGAAACAACAGCTCGAACTCAGCAAGCAGACCGATTTCCTCCGTCTGCCTTACCACCGCGCGATTCTGGAAGACCGCATCCCGCTGTCGATCGGGGGTGGGATCGGACAGTCTCGAACGCTCATGCTCTTGCTCCGCAAGGCTCACCTGGGCGAAGTCAGCGTTACCGTGTGGCCCAAAATCCTCAAGGAGATTTGCGCGAAGCAGCGGATCTTCGTGCTCGACTAGACACATTCATAAGCGAAAGGGGCGGCTTCGGCCGCCTCTTTTTGTTTTGTTCATCTCCGCTTCACAACATCAGTCGCCAGGTTGTTCGCTCTTTGCCTCGTCTTTTTTCCGATGGAACTCCAGCCCGAACGACGGCTGGTCGCGTGTACCCGTAACCTTGATGGGTAGCACCGTAACCCCATTCTTTCGGAAGAATGGATCAAACGGTTTCAGCAAGAATGACTTCACGCCTGTCATGGTCTGCGACAGCTTTGCCGCCAGCTGCAACGTTCCATGAAAATCAAGACTTTCGTCGCGCAACCCGTAAACTCCGGCCAGCTTCACTTTCGCGCCGGTAACTCCAAAAGTGAGATTGCGAAAGTTGATGCGGGCATCCTTGAGAAGAAAGCTTCCCTTCAATTCTGACACGGCGCTACCGGCGTCATCGTCGTTCGGTTTGCCTTGACCGCGGCGGCTGAGGCCTTCGATCTTTTCGCGGACTTCCGCGTTGGCGAACTGAGCGCCCCCGATTCCAAACTGACCATCCAGGCGCAGTCGGTCCGCAATTTCATCTTTGCCGGGCGGAAGATCGAATTTCGTCGAGAGCCGCACCGATCCCGTCATCATCGCCCCTTTCGACTTCACCGCGAGACGCATCAAATCTTCCAGCCGGGCGTGATCGGTAGTCACGTCCAGAACAATCTCGCGACCTTTCCCGGCATGCGCCTTGACCACTCCGCCATTGCAGATGAGCGTGGTATCCAGAAAATGTGCGATCACCGGATGCAGCAAGGTGTCGCCGTTGGTGCCGTCGACCGTCGCCTCGAAGTCCGTTTTCAGCATCATCGGGCGCCCGGCGATCGAAAGCGTGAAATCCGGAGTTGTGGTCTCCCCCTTGACTTCAATCTTCTCCAAAACGCCGCCAAACTTTCCCTCCGATGACAATATCCCCGAAATCCCATGGAAAACGCCCAGGTCCGCATCCTTGAACGTGTAGGCTGCCGCCAGGGGGGTTTCCCCGGGATCCTGCGCTTGCCACGGACCAAACCTTCCCGCGGTCTTGATTTCTCCAGGCGGCACGGCGTTGGTAAGGCTGGCCTCGAAGGGCGCAGAGTGGCCCAACCCGACTGAGTGCATCACCAGGTAGTGAATCAGGAACTGATGAATCGATTTTTGCGGATCGTTGGGGATCAGATCGAGTTCGCCATCACTCGAGATCAAGTCGTCCACGATGACCGGAATATCGCGATGCTTCGTTTTTGGTTCTTGATACTCATCGCGCTTCTCTTTCGGCGGGATGTGAATGGTCAGGCCCTTCAATTCAACCCGACGGATATGCCAGGGTTTGTCGATCAGCGCCAGCCATCCCATGTAGCCGGAGAATTCTGCAATCTCAAGCAGCGGGGGCACATCGGTGCGTCCATGATGGCGCACAAGGAGACGTTTTCCCGAGACGTTGATGCCATGCCACACCGAGACATCCAGTTCCCCAATCTCGGCCTCGCTATCAAAGCGGCTGCGCAACATGTCGAGCGCGCGATTGCGCACAATCGGCGTGAGGTGCGACCCCAGGAAATATAGGCCGATACCGAGCGCCACAACCACAAGAGCCGCGATGCCCAGCACCCATCGCCACACCGGACCGATTGTCAAACCTGTCATCGATGACGTCTCCCAAGAAGATTTTTGGTGCGACGCGCCGAGGACGCACTCATTCCCTGACCCGACAAAGCTCAGATGCAATGCGCGCAGGAACCGGGCAAGAATTTGTACAGATTTTGGGGTGCCTGGTGGGATTCGAACCCACGTCATCCGGAGCCACAGTCCGGCGTTCCACCGCTGAACTACAGGCACCACGAGGAGAGATACTGCAGCCCTCGATTATAGCAACTGAGTGCGAGACCTGTCAGAAGCAATCGCATGTTGCGATTAGCGCGCGGGCAGGGAGTACCACAGAAGCAGCATCGCGAAACCGATACCCGCGAAGGCGATTCGCATCGACCATTCCACGCGTCGATAAGTTCCACGCCAGCGAATCTCTTTCAGGACAAGAGATAAGACGACCCAACAGAGTGCAGTGATCAGCAGAAATGGCTCTTTGATCTTCACGCAGGATTTCCGGGACGACGATAGCTATCGTACGCTAGACGCGACCCACGCCCATGTACCGGAATCCCATGGCGCGCAGGCGGGCAGAGTCGAGCAGGTTCTTCGTATCCACGATAATTGGCTGTTTCAGCAGGTGCTTGATCTTCGAATAGTCAAGCGTGCGGAACTCCGGCCAGCCCGTACCGACAACTAACGCATCAACTCCTTCCGCCGCCGCATACGCCGTTTCGCAATAGCGCACCGTTCCATTCAGCTGCAACTTCGCTTCCGATAGTGCCTCCGGATCATAGGCCCGCACTTTCGCGCCTTGAGAAAGCAGAGTCTGGGCAAGACGAATCGAAGACGATCCCGCCACCGAATTCGTGTTGGGCTTGAACGCGAGTCCCAGAATGCCAACTTCTTTATTCTGGACCGAATTCATCATCCCGGAAATCTTCGCCACCAGGCGCTCGGCGAGCTCGGTATTCACATCACGCGCAGCAGTCAGAATTTTTAATTCGACGCCTTTCTCTTTCGCCAGCGCAGCCAATGAATCCATGTCCGACTCGGCGAAGCTGCCGCCCATACCGGCTCCGGGCTGCAGACAGCGCGGAGCAATCTTCTTGTCCAGCCCCAGTGCCAGCGACAAGCTAACCGCATCCGCATTCACGCGTTCGCAGAGCGTTGACAGTTCGTTGATAAAGGAAATCTTGGTGGCGACAAACGCGGTGGCCGCCTCGCGCACCAACTCGGCGGTTTCATGATTGGTCACCACCACCGGAACTCCGCGCATGACCAGGGGATGGAAAATCTGTTTCAGTGTGGCCACCGCCTCGGCCGACCCGGTCCCCAGGATAATCCGGTCCGGCCAATTGAAATCTTCCACCGCGCATCCGTCGGTGAAGAACATTGGCTGAGAGACGATGGTCCCTTTCAACTTTGCCGCATTGAGAGCTTTTTCGAGCTTGCCGGCAGTCCCCACTGCAACAGGGGTGACCAGGGCAAAGGTGATGGCGTGGGTCGAATGTCGCGCGATTCGCTGTACCAGTTCTTCCAGATTGTCGGCGGCATCCTCCGCCAGAAAGATCACGTGGGCTCTTTTTGAGAAGGCCTCCACATCGGTTGAGTAGGAGAGCCGGCCGCAGCGCACATTGCGCTTCACGATCTCTTTGAGATTCTTTTCGAAGAAGCAGATATTGCCCTGGGCCATTTCCACCATGCGCGTGCTGTCGGTGTCACAGCAGCTCACTGGGGTGCCGAAATCAGCCAGGCAGGCCGAAATCACTGTCCCAAGGTAGCCCGATCCATAGACCCCGACAACCATGCGAAACGTCTCCCGAGTGGAGGGGCAGCTCTAGTCGCCTGGGGAGAGGCGTATGCGCGAGCACACCATGCCTCGATGCCCTTATGTAACGCTCGTTACCCGGCCTGGGCAATGCACGTTGGGACAAGGTCCCGCTTTGACCCGGACATGTCCTTCCGGCAATGAAAAGCAATTTCTCTTTGGGATGTTCATGGAACTGGCTTTGGCCGGAAATGCCGGGACACAAGGCCCTTTGGGGGCCTGCACCTCTTGTGCTAGGGCCGCTGACGCGTCGTACCTACTTCTTTCGCGCCGCCATCCTCTTGCCAAGCGTCATGGTGCCGAGATCCACCCAGCGATTGGTCTCGCTCTCACGAACGAACGATACTTCCTCGAGCGCGATGTGGCGGCTGCCCTTATAGGCGGCCCAGCGTCGCCGGGCGATTTCAAAAGCCTTCCAGGCTTGCTCCTCGGTCCCCATCTTCGCGATCGTCAAATGCGGGATGTACGGAAGCTCTTCGGTGCAGCAAACGCCATCCCGATTAAGCCGGTCATGTGCCTCCTGCATGCGCACCGCGGCGTGAGCCACCCGGATGAACACTGTCGGGGTCACCGGGATGAAGGTCTCGACTTCGCCCAGCGCCACCTCGAACGGCTCCAGGTTCCGGCAGGTTTCTTCCAGCGCTTGAATCGCGCTGCTCTCGCTGCCTTGGAGAAGTCGCGGCGGCAGCAGGGTCAGATGGGCCGCCATGTGAGGAAGTTCCGGATGCAACTCCCGGCGCAACCGCTCCACGAACTCTCCGACTGGATTCCTGACGTAGGCCACCAGCGCGTAGCGCGAACCAGACATGATCGGAACAGAATTATATCGCGCCGTGAGACCCGGACAGCAGCCCAAAGCAGGTGGTCGGCTATAATCGCAGCAGGCCTTCTCGCATACCGTCGGGGCGTAGCGCAGCCTGGTAGCGCACCTGCCTTGGGCGCAGGGGGTCGTAGGTTCAAATCCTATCGCCCCGACCATTCTTTCTTTGTCCGTTCCGGAGACATGGGTTACAGAAGGTTCCGCTCCACGCACCCCGCAGCAGAACCACGACTTTCGAAGAACGACAAAGCGCGCTAGACAAAAAATAAGGGCGCCCTTTTGCGGTCGCCCGAGCCTTGCCCGTTTCTGAGTTCCTTAGTACCGCAGCAGAAGTCCGGTGGAGATGCGCATGTTGTTGTTGTCGCTAGCTCCATTGGAGTGCAGGCCGAGCCAGTCGAACTGGATCGCGCGCAGCGCAACCCGACGGCTCGCTTTTACGTCCAGGCCGCCGCCGAACATCATGGCAAATCCGCTGTCCGATCCAGACAAGCCGCCCACGGCCGCTGAATCGTGGAAGCCGCCCGCCAGGAAGTGCGCGAACGGGGTGAAGGTCTCATTGTGACGGTAAGAGACCACCGGCCCAAATGTGTAGGTGTAGTTATGGAAGCTCACACCATTCTGGGTCTTGTACGCTCCGCTGAAGTCCGCGGCGATACCGAACCAATTGTTCAGGTTTCCCGTGACAGCTGTGTTCCAGCCATTAGCGTTCAGGCCACCATCGAAACGGGTGTACTGATAGCCCCCGAAAATCTCGGCCTTTGGCGTAGTTCCATTCTCTTGAGCGAATGCCGCCACGCAAAATAGGCCGAACAACAGGGCGAAGCCCGTAAATTTACGCATTACTTGTGGTCCTCCCAACTGAATTTGCACTTCTTACCTGGCTTCCGACCGCAAGCGACCCAAAGTGACCAGGCAAACTGAGGCATCAGCCGGTGTGCTGAAGCCTACGTGCTGGGTATTAGTGAAATTCAGTACGGAAGGTCGGGCAAGTAACCCAAGACCGCAGGCATTCGGCCTTTGGTAACAAGAGGGGAAGTACCTGCCAAATTAGGCAGTTGCGACTCATGTGAAGGACCCCGGTGAAGAACCGGGCCGTTGCTGGGTCCGTCGCCCGGCTGGTGCCGGCGAAGGATTGGTCGGTCAGCCCAGGCGAGTTTGGCTTTCACTTCCTGGAATTCACTGGTATCGATGATGTAGTCATCTCGACCCGGGAGGAAGTTGGCGATTACGTCTTGCACTTTCTCGATGCGTTCCTCGGTGGGCGGGTAGTTCGATAACGCGCGCGCGAACTGGTTGTGCAGCGGCACTTTGGTTGAGACCGGCAGCGCTTTGGCGATCCGGGCTTTCATCTGCGTTTCTTTGCTGTGCAACTTTTCCAAAGCATCGACAAATGCCTGGGGATCGTAACCCGCGGCATACTGATATTCGATTCCCAGCAAATCGGCTTCGATCTCGGAGTCGCGGCTGAACTTCCTTAAGGTGAGCGGGCCTATCTGCCTGGTTCCGATAGCGGCCGGGCCGCTCAGATACGCGAGCGGAATCGTAAGCATGCTCCAGCCGTACCTGCGGGTCTCAAAGCGAGTTGCGTGGCGTGCCGCAATGTGTGCGATCTCGTGAGCCATCAGGCCGGCCAGTTCGGCTTCGCTATCCACCGCCATGATCAGGCCCTTGTCAACATAGAGGAATCCTCCCGGCAAGGCGAAAACCCTGGTTTCCGGAGAATCGATTACTCGGATCGTGAAGGGCAGGTCCGCGTCGGAATTGCGCGCGATTTTCTGCCCAAGCTGTCGTACGTAAGCGTTGATCTCCGGGTCGGCGACGAATTTTGCGCCCCGGTCAATCGTCGCCGCCATCGACTCGCCCAGAGCGCGTTCTTTTTGCAGCGAGTAGAGATTGATCCCGTGGCCGACACTGCGCTGGCCAATACGGTTCACATCATACTTGTCGGATTTCCCGATTTTCCCAGCGACCCGAGTAGCGTTATCGGCCGTGGTGGAAGCGGAAATGGAGGCTCCGCCCGCGGCGCCGCACGTTCGAGGTTCTTTCGCATCGGACGCTCGCAGGTGCTGTACGCACAGCAGGAGGCATCCGGTGCAAATCAGCAGGGCGGTGCAGCGGCGACCCAATGAGGAAGCCCTGATTCCATGGCCAACTGTGAAAGTCTTTTCACTTCTTGGTGAAGTTCTTTGCTTGGACGTTTGCCGGGTTGGAACGGACACGGCGGGGTTCAGAACATCTTGTGAAGCGGCTCCGGCTTCAGCCTCTTGGAAAGGCAGGAAATCGACGCGGCAAAACGCCACTGGTTCACCCCAACGCCAGGCCCCATCCTCACAGGAGATCCTTCGCGTTGCACATCAGGTGATGTGATGAGCACGAGGAAGTCCAATGTTTGGGAACGCGGGACATGCTACGCGCGTCAAAGGCAGGAAGCAAGCCTCAAGAACGAAAATCCGCGGTCGCTTATTTTGTCGTTATAGAATTCGCGGAGCACGTTTCGGAGTCCACATGCGCTGTCTCCGCGTTTCGGTGATTGCCTCTCTGCTAGCCACAGTGTCCGCTCTGAATTCCCAATCTTCCCCAAAGAAGCAGCCGCTCAAAGACTATACTTTCGCGGTTGCGACCGAGCGCGTCTGGACTGACACAGGTCTCGATCTGGAGTCGGGAGATCGCGTTCACGTTTACGGAAAAGTCGTCGCTTGCGAAGGCCAGACCCGCAATGAAAAAGCCCACCTGCCGCTTCCTTCCGCTCCGGCGGGATCTCTTCTCGTCAAACTTCATGGAGAGTCGAACCCGATTCTCGCTTCCCCCGATGCCGATCTGCCCATCATTGAAAACGGACGCCTTTACCTCGGAATCAACGGGTGGCATTGTCACGGGACCATCTCGGCGAAAGTGCGCGTCGAGTGGCATCAATCCAAAAACCCAGCGAAATAAGCGTCCTGGTTCGGACTCCAAGAAAAAAGGGCTGGTGCACGCCAGCCCTTCGATCCATTCTGCTATTTCGAACTAGCGTCCGCCGAACGTGTAGCCGATCGAGGCGCCGTAGCGCACGATGTAAGACGAAGTGTATTCGGCATTGTTGTGCACTAGGTAGAAGTGCACTTCCGGACGCACAAACAATCCGCCGCGAGCATACAACTTCAATCCCCCGCCAAACTGCCCCATGAAGTGTGTGCTGGTTTGGTAGTTCGTACAACTGAAGTTCCCGCAAATGGTGAACGGCGTATAGAAGCGCGTGCTCTCGGCCCCGATGCCCGCCGATAGCTCACCCTGAACCTTCGGTCCGAGCTTCGGCAAGTAGAAGGCGTCAATGTCCCAGAAGATAGGCCGGTACGGTTGCGATAAATCGTAGTTGGCCTGTCCGCCTCGCCAGGTTATCTCTCCTCCCACCGCCAGATTCTTGTGGATAGACACGTCTCCACTGAACGAAGGGTACAGACCGCCGGTCAAAGATACGGGCGGAAACTGTAGTTGTGCCTGAGAGCTCGAGACCGGCGCCGAATGAATTGTGCTGAAACCAATTGCGAAATCAGCTTGCTGTCCATAAGCAGCGGCCCCCAAAACAAGCAGCAGTCCTGTGATCAAGAAAAGTTTTGTCTTCAAGTGTGTTCTCTCCGGAGCGCAAATATGACACGCTTGGTACCGCTTAGAAACTTCGAACTTCCACTGCACCCCGAAGCTTTGAACCCGACGGTTTTCTGTTTGTCTCGACGTCTTACCACCAGAGATGCAATTCCCCTAAGTCACGTTGCTTGAGTATCTTCGATGCTCAGGCACGGGTGATCATTCATCCATGAACGCCGCGCACTGGCTCTGGAGATGCCCCCAAGGTGCGGGTGGATGTATCGGTTTTAAAACCGGCCGCCTCCGAATCTCACTCGCGCGGCCTCAGACGCCGCGCACCTGGATAACCTTAGTCACACCCGCCTTGCACAATTTTGGTTGCACTTTCATATTCTTGAAATATTTTCCAGATAAGCTGTCTATAGGAAAATAGTCCATGGGCTCGACCCGCATCGCCAAATCACTGCCTTTGCAGGTTGCCGCAATTTGCTACCGGCGACGCGGGACGGCTGTCGAATTCTTGCTGGTCAACACGAATGGTGGAAATAAGTGGACGTTTCCCAAAGGCTGTACCGATACGCGTCTGTCCCACAGCCAGGCTGCGGCTCGCGAGGCGATGGAAGAAGCCGGCGCTTTGGGCGTGATCGAGCCTCGCCACTTCCATCTTTATCTGCATTCCAAGGGCGTTTTCTGGCAGCCTTCCGGCGTGCAGGAATTTGTGGTCAAAGCCTTCCTCATGGAAGTCACCAGCACCCGACGACCTGGCGAAACGATGCGCAACCCCACCTGGTTTCCGGCCGCCGACGCGCGCGAGATGCTGGCCAAGGGCCGCGAAGTGAAGTACGTTGCAGAGCTGCAGACTGTCATTGACCGCGCTCTGGAGCGCATTCAACCCGCGATGTTTGAGGCCTCCTCACGCAATGAGCTTCGCGGGGGCCGTTCCGCCGTGCGTTACTGACGCCATCTCCCGTGTTTATCATCACTTCCACGGGTCGCCTGCCCGTGACTCCAGTAACTATGTTCGCGGACGCTTTTATTGAAACAATAGAAGCGAACCAAGCCTCGCCTTGGCTGCGGAGAATCAAAATGTCCAAAACTGCGGTCGTGCTTACCTTGTTGCTTGCTGGACTTTTATCGAACGCGTCCGGGCAAACGGCTGCGCCGGCATCTGCGACTGCCAGTCCTGCACCCTTGAACGTCGTGTTGCGGGATGGGACCGCAGTTAAGTTGCGCTTGAGCGCGACCGCCGCGGGAAGCAGCGTCAGGGTCGGTGAAACGCTGGAACTGGAAGTCGCCGAAGATGTGCGCGTCGGCGATGTGGTCGTGATCGCAAAGGGCAGCCTGGCCAGCGCCTCGGTCACGAACTTGCGCTCGGGTGGGAACGTCAAGGGAGGCTGGATCGATATCGACCTCGACTCCATAACCGTCTCCGACGGAGCGCGAGTTCCGATTCGCTCCTCGAAGCAGCAGCCCATACGCAACGACCAATCGAACGTCATCTCCAGCCAGGCACGGGATGCCAGCATCTCGCAAGGTGCGGACCTTACGGTTTTCGTGAACGGCACTCAGCAGCTGGATATGACGCGCTTACGCGCGGCGAGTGGTCCGACCAGCACCATTAACCTCACATCGACTCCACCGAAGGCAGAAGTATCTCTCGATGGACGCTTGGCGGGAAGCACTCCTTCCACCCTTCGCGTCAACAGCGGCGACCATGTCCTGGTAGTCCGCATGGCGGGATTTCAGCCCTGGCAGAAGAAGATTCATGTCGGCGCGGAACCGGTCGTAGTGGACGTCGCGCTGTCCAAGCAGGACGGCTCCGAGCCGGCACCGACCACCAAACCGGCTGAGGCATCTCTCGGCGACCTGGCGCGCGCGGCGCGTGCCCGAAAGCCCCAATCGCCCCCAGCCACCACTGTCCTGGAGCAGGATGGGGCCAGCGTCGCGAACCAGACAGGACAGAGGGATCCGATGCAGGCACAATCGCCCAAACGGTAATTCGATCCCAAATCGAGCCTGATGCGTTTCCTTGAGGCGTCAACGTTCCGACGCTCTCGCGAAGGCGCACGGCTCTCTTGATCCGCTTTCTGGTCCAGCGCCACTCGATTCCTCGCATTTCCACGTTCTGAACCCCTTCTGTAATCGGGCTTTCCCGTGAGACGATAAAGTTGTCGTCATGATTCAACTCTCAGGAGCCGGAAAGCGCTTCGGCCACAAGCTGCTGTTTGAGAACGCAGACTGGCTGATTACGCCGCAGGACCGCATCGGCCTCGTCGGTGCCAACGGAACCGGCAAGTCCACGCTGATGAAGATACTCGCGGGACTGGAGACGCTCGATTACGGATCCATCACCATCGCCAAGGGAATTTCCGCCGGGTACCTTCCGCAGGATGGGCTAACACTTTCCGGGCGAACCGTCTTTGCGGAGTGCATGGCGGTCTTCGACCAACTGCGCGACATGGAACGCGAGATGGAGGACTTGACGCGGCGCATGTCGGAGCTGTCGCATGAATCGCCTGAGTATACGCAGGTCGCGGACCGCTACCATCGCATCGAACACGAATTCCAGACGCGCGATGGCTATGCCATCGAGGCCAAGGTCGGCACAGTCCTCACCGGTCTCGGCTTCCGCAAGGAGGACTGGACGAGGCTGACCGATGAGTTTTCCGGCGGCTGGCAGATGCGTATTGCGCTCGCGAAGCTGCTGCTGCAAAAACCCAACCTGTTGCTGCTCGACGAACCGACCAACCATCTCGATCTCGAAGCGCGCAACTGGCTGGAAGAGTATCTGAACGAGTATCCCTACGCATTCCTGCTGATTTCGCACGACCGGTACTTTCTGGATGTCACCGTGAAGAAGACGGTCGAGATCTGGAACAAGCAGATCTTCTTCTACACCGGCAACTACGACAAGTATCTGTCTGAGAAGACACAGCGACGGGAGCAACTTGAAGCCGCTTACCGCAACCAGCGTGAGCGCATCGAGCAACTTGAAGTTTTCATCAACCGCTTCCGTTACCAGGCCACCAAGGCAAAGCAGGTGCAGAGCCGCATCAAGGAACTCGAGAAGATGGAGCGGATCGAGATTCCTCCGGAGGAAAAGACGATCCACTTCTCGTTTCCGCAGCCTAAGCCAAGTGGACGAATCGTCGCAGAGTTCAAAGATGTAGCCAAAAGTTACGGTTCGAAAGAAGTTTTCCGCGACGTGAATTTCATGATCGAACGCGGTGATCGAATAGCGCTGGTGGGCGTGAATGGCGCGGGCAAATCAACGTTAATCAAGTTGCTCGCGGGCACTGAACCACTAAGCGCCGGTGAGCACAAAGTAGGACACAACGTCGAGGCCGACTACTTTGCCCAGGACCAGTACAAGGAACTCGATCAGGACGCGCGTATTCTCGACGACATCACTGAGCTTTCCCCGCGCTCGACGCAAACCGAACTGCGCAGCCTGCTGGGCTGCTTCCTGTTCCAGGCCGACGACGTCTTCAAGCGCATCGGCGTGCTTTCCGGCGGAGAGCGCGGGCGCTACGCTCTGCTGCGATTGCTTCTCCATCCTGCTAATTTTCTTCTGCTCGACGAGCCTACGAACCATCTCGACATGCGCGCGAAAGACATTCTGCTCGAGGCGCTCGCTGCATATACCGGAACCGTGGTGCTGGTCTCGCATGACCGCTACTTCATCGACCGGCTGGCTACGCGCATCTTCGAAATCGGCGACGGCCGGGTCGAAGTGTATCCCGGAAACTACGAAGATTACCGCTGGCGTAAAGAAGGCCGGGTTGCCGCCGTGCCGACGCTCGATGATGTTCCCATGCGTGGCCCGTCGAAGAACGGGTCGCGGGCAGAGACGCATCGCGCCTCGGTCAGTTCTCCCGAGAATGGTCATTCGCCGGCCGACGGCGCGGAGCCAGATTCGTCCAAAGGCAAGCGTCTGAATCCCATCAAGCGCAAGCAGATGGAAGATCGTATTCATGAGATCGAAGAAGACATCGCGCGCGTGGAGGCGGCGATCGCTCACTCCGAAACAGCGTTGCTTACATTCGTTAGCGCGGAGGAAATGCAGCGCCAGACGCAGGAACTGGAAGCGCGGCGGAGCGAGCTCAGTTCTCTCATGGCGGAGTGGGAAGAGTTGTCGCAGACCTTGGAGGCCGCGACTTAGGAACACCGGAGCCAGACCTTGTTGACTGAAGCCTCGTGCTTGCGTGAGCGCGACGGGCCTGAATTGACCCAGCCCTTCCATTGGTTCCGATCGCAGGAAAGCGAACATTCCTTGTTCTCGGGGGCGAGGCGAGACACCCCCGCGATTGCCGGCAGGACTCCGGCGCTATTTCGGGTTGGTCCTCAGAGAAAGAGCGCAACAAAATGGGATCGATTTTGTGAAGGCCGTGGCCGCCGACGATGCCCGTTTGAACGGAAGACCGCCAAAAATGGCCAGTCATTTTTCGTTTGGAAAGGAGGAAACGGGAAGACCATCCGCAAGAGCGAGATGTACTCGTCAGAGACGGCCGTGGAGCACGGCATCGCATCCGTAGAAAAATGCGCTCGCTGCCAGCGTGGAAGACAAAACAGCCAGTTAATCACCGGTAGTGGTATTGACTTCACGAAAGCGCTCTGCGACGATGCGGGCGACCTTTTGCGGGCTCCGAGAGTCATGCCCAACTGTCGATCGAATTCGTGCACGCCGCGCCGCCATTGTTCCCGCTTGGTCGACGCCGGAAAACTCGAATCCGGCCTCTGAGGTTTGCCGACGGATCTTCTCTCGCTGGATCGCCGGACACAGGCCACGCGAATTTTACAGATGGCTCACTCCCACCGAACTATCTTGTAACTCAAGGCCCAGGTCGCCAGGAGCCCTAATGAAACTCACCTGTGTTGTTTTGATTCTGCTGATGCTTTGCGCTGGAGCGAGCTCACAAAGTCCGCAGGGCCGCATCTCCGGCCGAGTCGTCGATCAGAGCGGCGCTCTTGTTTCTGGCGCCAAAGTCACGATCCTAAATACTGAGACCGGGATCAGCCGCGTGCTAACCACCAACGCATCGGGCGAATACTTTGCGCCGAACCTGAATCCGGGCATGTACTCGGTCGCGGTCGAGGCCCCGTCGTTCAAGAGGCTTCAGCGTCCGCCGTTTCGCCTGGAAGTCGCGACCGACGTGCGGCTGGATTTCGAACTCCTGCCAGGCGCGCCGACGGAAACCGTGAATGTCAGCGGGGAGGCTCCCATCGTCAACACCGTCAGCGATGTTCTCGGCGGCACGTTAACCAACAAGCTGATCAATGATCTTCCCTTGCAGGGTCGGGACTTCCAAAACTTGCTCGATCTGCAACCGGGCATACAACGAGTGCCAGGCGGCGGGTTTCAGCACACCACTTCCAATGGCAACCGTCGCGAGGATATGAACTACATCGTCGACGGCACCACCGACAATGATCTGTACTACGGAGACACCGTGATCAATGGTGCCGGAGTGTCGGGGACACCCGCCAGTCACCTCCCCCTGGACGCCATTCAGGAATTCAACACCCAGGAAAATCAGGGCGCCGAATTCGGCTGGAAGCCGGGCGCTGTCGTGAATATCGGATTGAAATCGGCGGACCAATGAATTTCACGGGACGACTTATTATTTTCACCGCAACCGCGCATTCGACGCGAGAAACTATCTTCAACCCGAGTCCTGCAGCCGGTCGCTGCTCTGCTCCTCCACCAATTCGGGGCGTCGGCGGGTGGTCCGATCGTCAAAGACAAGTGGTTCATTTTCGGAAACTATGAAGGCGTCCGGCACAAGGTGGGTAATCCGGGAGTCACCAGCAGTCCGGTTACAGTTTCCATCGGCGATCCCGACCTGAGCCTGGCGGACGCCAAGGTTGCCGCGGGGTGTCCTGATGCCTGCAGTCCGACCAGTTTGCATCTCGCAGATCTTTTCCTTCCGAATACCGGCAACAACGGCCTGGCCAGTCCAGACTCGATCAATTTTGATTTCAACAATAGCAATCGCGAAGACAACTTCATCATCAAGAGCGACTATCATCTCAACGCCAACAACCTGATTACAGGGCGCTACTTCTACACCAACAGTTTTCTGGCGGAAGAAGACATTACTCCTTTGCGGCCCGATTGGTTGTCAGTAGCCAGGACCCACATTGGCGTTGTGGGCGTCAACTGGACCTGGACTCCCAATGTGAGATGGGTGAACGAGGCGCGCATCGGATACAACCGGAATTGGCAAAATGACAATGTTCTGGACTTCAACAAGAGCGCTCAGTCGTACGGACTGAATACCGGGGTTACGGATCCCCATCTCTTCGGCTTCCCGCAAATCAACATCGGTGGGTTTGATTCGATGGGCGGGAATCGCCATTGGCCGCTGTATACGACTCCTACCGTGACGTGGGAGTGGAGTGACAATGCTTCGGTTACATTCGGATCGCACAACCTCCGATTCGGCGGGGAGTACCGCTATGGCGGTACCGACAACCTGCGCGCCAACTTCGGGCGCGGTCAGATCAATTTCGATTCTCTCGTGGATTTTCTTCAGGGAACGATTGGCAGCCGCGGGCGCATCCTCACCGGGGATACTCGCCGCCACGCCACCCTGACGGCGTTCGGCGGCTTTGTGCAGGACGACTGGCGAGTTCGCCCGCGCATCAGTCTCAACCTGGGCCTTCGGTACGACGTCACGCTCCCAATTAAAGAGGAGCATGACCTGATCGCCAATTTCATCCCCGAGCGCGGCGGTCTGGTGCAGGTTGGGCGCGGCATCGACTCGCCGTATAACACTGACTGGAACAACATCTCCCCTCGTGTGGGTTTTGCCTGGGACCTCTTCGGAACCGGCAAGACAGTACTCCGGGCAGGCGGCGCCATTATTTACGAACAGCCCACCATCCGTCAGTTCATTGACACCGGTGGCCTGAATGAGAACCCCAGCGGCGCTGTGTTCGTGGATGCCAACGGCAATGAGGTTCAGGGAAACGGCAACATTCAGGTTGCTTCCCGACGGGTGTCGGCGGGCGCCATGACCCAGGCGTGGGCAGACGGCACGCCGCTGTTTGATACTTCTCCCAGCATTACGTGCAGTTACGACAGCCCGTGTGACGTCTTCGGCGTGAAGCGGAACATTGCAACCCCCTACGTCACATCGTGGAACTTCAACTTGCAGCAGGCGCTCGGCCCGACAACTTCGCTGCAGGTCGGGTATGTGGCGAATCACGGGGTCAAGCTTTACAGCATTCGCGATATCAATCAGAACGTCTTTGCGTTGGACTACAACGAAGACGAACAGAGTGGACGTCCCTTCGTGCAAAATTGCCCGGCGCCGTTGGGCAGTGGCGGCGGTGGCCCCTGTTTGCCTTGGGCTGGTTTTTCCTACTTCATGGAGAACAAGGCGAATTCCAACTACAACGCCCTGCAAGTTACGCTCACGCAAAAGTCATTCCACGGGTTGAATTTGTTGGCTGGCTACACCTGGGGTCACGCCATTGATGTCGGAGCGACCAACAACCGAAGCGCCTATGCTCAGGACAGCAACAACTACGCCGGCGATCGTGGTAACGGGGACTATGACATTCGGAATCGGTTTACTCTTTCGTTGAGCTACGATCTGCCAAGCTTCAAGGCCCCGCTGCAGATGGGAAAGGGCTGGCAGATCACGAGTATTGTGAACCTCCAGTCTGGAGAGCCTTTTAATTACTACGATTCTTTCGACGACATCAGCGGCACTGGCTGGCTGCTCGATCGTTGGAATTTTTTCGGCAAGCCCTCGGATATCCACTGGGGGGTGACCCAGCCAGCGACGTACATCTACCCGGGCGACTCAGAGCCGCGATGCGTAGCGCACGCATCCATCGACCAGCTCCAGAACTGGGGTTGCTTCGTCGAAGGCAATTCGGTCATTACACCGCCCGAGCCTGGGCAGTTCGGGAACATGGGCCGCAACATATTTGTGGGGCCTTCTTTCAAGAACTGGGATATGTCTGTCACCAAAGCCTGGAATCTCTCGGAGCGGATGAAACTTCAGCTGCGGGGGGAATTCTTCAACATTCTCAACCACACCAATTTCGACTGGCTGACATTAGGCACGGATCTTTCGGATCCGGTCTTCGACATTAACCATCTGGGGGTTGTCCGATTTACTCCCGATGTAGGGGCTTCCAACCCGGTCGTGGGATCGGGCGGCTCGCGGCACATTCAGTTGGGGATAAAGCTGATCTGGTAGATTTCTGATCCGATGCAGTTCGGTTCGTGAATGCTCGCCGAACTGCATCGGATCTCCATTGTCCTCTTAGATTCCATGTTCAAGGCAAGTTCATGACCCTGGTTCGATTCTTGGCACACCTCACCCGGGTTCTAGTGTTGGTTGCAGTTCCGCTGGCTCTTCCGCTTACGGGCGCTGACCATGCCTTACCAGTATTTCCGGACGGGCAATGCCAATGATATGCAGACCAAGACGCAGCCCGGGTTCGCGCTCATGGGCGGGGGCGACGATCTGGATGATGCCTTCAAGTGGATGTGTGATCGCGCGGGCGGCGGGGACTTCGTGGTGCTGCGCGCTTCGGGCGATGAGAATTACAACCCGTACATCCAGGGACTGTGCAAGCTGAATTCGGTGGCGACAATCATTCTGAAGAGTCGCGAGGCCGCGAAGGATCCGTTCGTGGCCGATGCCATCCGGCATGCGGAGGCGGTGTTTATTGCGGGAGGCGATCAGGCGCATTACATCAACTGGTGGATGGATACTCCGGTGCAGCAGGCACTCAATGAAGCCATCCAGCGCGGCGTGCCGATCGGAGGAACAAGCGCCGGGCTTGGCCGTGCAGGGTGAATTTGTTTACTCGGCGCAGGGCGACGCGCCGGATGACAAGGATCTGAATTCACCGCAGACGCTGGCGAATCCGTATCATCCACGGGTGACGATTGTGCATGCGTTTCTGAAAAATCCACTCTTGAAGAACGTGATCACCGATACGCACTTCGCGGCACGTGATCGTATGGGTCGCAGCCTGGTTTTCATGGCGAGAATTCTTCAGGATGGCAAGGCTCGTGAGATCCGCGACATTGCCGTCGACGAGCGGACTTCGGTGCTGCTCGATCCGGATGGGCACGCCGTGGTCGTGGGAGCCGGCCATGCTTACTTCATGCAATCAACGCAGGCGCCCGAGGTTTGCAAGGCCGTAACGCCTCTTACTTTTCGCGGCATTGCCGTGCGTAGTCTGGCCGCGGGGCAGCGGTTTGATGTGGCTCTCTGGCGGAGTAACGACGGGGTTTCGTACACTCTGTCGGTCGAAGCTGGAGTGATCAAGTCGTCCTTGCCAGATGGGTCAATTTACATGAAGGCTGCTGACTAGAACCTCAACAGGTACGACACCTTCACGAATAACTGACGCCCATCATTGAGGTAGCGATTCGAGCGGAGCAATTCCGTGTAGTCGTTGGGATTGCTTGTAAGCGGGCGGTAGATGTTCGCCAGGTCGGTGTTGTAGCCAACGTAAATTGCCGTGCCGGGGTGCACCATGTACGTGAAGAGCACGTCGGCGTTAAAACTCTTGGCGTTCTGCAGGGACGTGAAGGCAGGGTTGGCGATGTTGCCGTTGTACTCCCCGATCAGGCGCAGGGAAAATGCGCGGGTAAACTGGTAATTCCATTTCGAGCGCGCAATGTAGTTGTTGATGAAGTTCAGATTGGTGTGCACGTCGCGCAGGGAGTAATAGAAGAACGTATTCTCGACCGTCAGGCCTTTATTGGGACGGAAGATGGCCGAAACCTGCGCGAATCGCGACTTGCCCGGGCCCGGAGCAAGGGCGGTGATCGGACAATCACCCTGCGTCGAACCGCACTGCACGGGATCGTAATTCGTATCGCGCCCGATGTTCGCCTCCATATTCAGAGTCAGCCAGTTGAAATACTGGCTGTTGAAGAAGAAACCCACCTGGTCGTGAGGGATGTCAACGTTGTTGGTCAGTTGGGAGTAGTCCGCGGGACGCAGGCGCTCGCGGCCATAATTCGCATAAAGTCCGAGGTTGTTGCGGTTGCTGAAGAACCACTTGTAATTCGCATTGGTGAAGTACTCGATGCGCAGTCCGTTGTGATCCCAAATATTGCGGGTATAAATGCTTGGCCCATGCCACAGCAGGTGTTTGCCTTCCACGTAGAAGCGGCGCTGGGCAAAATTGCTGAACCAGCGGATGTCAGGCCGCTGGAAAAATCCGGTGCGTGTCTGAAAATCCGGAGCGTTATCCTTATACATCGAGTTGATCTCGAGCTTGCGGCTGCTGCGCTCAAGGTAGAGAAAGTATCCGGCGCCCGAAGCGGAGGTGCCATCGTTGAAGCGCGTCTGACTGCCAACCGCCTGGGCATCAAGCTGCCAGTTCTTGTTGAACCTGAGATGCGCATCGATGCCACCAACGCGATTCGTACGCGTGGTGCACGGATCGGTGGTGCAGGTCGTACTGGGAACCGTGTCGAGTTCGCGATCGGTGTAGATCAGTCCGATATTGCTGCCGTTCTTGTCGATCTCACGGCTGACACGCACGATGCCGAAATAGGCCTGCCGCCCCCATAGAGGATCATTCGGGGCCACACTCTCGCCCGGAGACTGATCATCGGCAAATAAAGTGCCGATGGACCAGGGGCCTCTCTTTCCGGTGAGGCGGATGCCGTAGAGCGGATCGGCAATTCGGCGTGTGAAGACCAGGTTGATCGGAGTCGCGAAGTAGCCGGAGTTTTCCTGAAAGAACGGACGCTTCTCTGGAAATAGGACCTCGAATCTCTGGTTGACGGTGATCTGGGGCTCGTCGGATTCGACCTGGCCGAAGTCGGGGTTGATGGTGGCATCGAGCACAAAGCTGTCTTTGATGACGGCCTTGGCGTCGAGTCCGGCTTTTGCATCGAAGCTCTTCGCTTCAAAAGTGGGATTCACGGGATCGCGCTGGTCAACGCTGCGGTACGAACGGCCGGAGAGGTACGGAATCAGCTGGAAATTTCGTCCGGGCGAGATGTTCTTCAAGCCGGAGAGAGAGCCTTCCTGCGGAAGCAAGCCCTGCACGTTCATCGAGTAGTGCGGAAAGAAGGAGTGCTCGCTGTTGTTGTGGGGGATGTCGCGTTCCAGTAACACGCCCCAATCCTGCACCGCGTTGGTTGACTTGAAACGCAGCGACTTGAAGGGCACCGAGATAAACCCGATCCAGCCTTTTTTCGAAACATGCGTCTCGCTTTTCCAGATCGTGTCCCAGGAGAGATCGATGTCCTGCTGGCCTTCAAAAAACGTGCCTTCCTGCTGCACGCCCGAGGGGTTAATGAAAAAGAAAACGCAATGGCGGTGGTCATGAAAGGTATCGAGAAAAATTCCGACCTGGTCTTCTTCATTAATCTGCTCGCGGCGGACCATGTGATTGCGGATGTGGCCGGCGTCGTTGTCGAAAGCCAGGAAGATCACGTACAGATTTTTGTCGGTGTAGCCCAGATAGGCTTCCGTCTTCTGCGAGACCGGCTGGCCATCAATCGGGTCGTGCTGCCAGAACTGGTCGACTTTGAGCATCGATCCCGCGATCGCTGGCGATAGCTGCATGTCGGTGAAATCTTCAAGCTTGGGTTCCCGGATCAGATGCGGGATTTGCAGCGTTGTCAGGCTGCCGAGCGCGTCCCTGGTGAGCGCAGAATCGCGCTGCGCGTAGAGGAGCGGGGATACACCCGTGCTGATGATCAGCAACGCGATCTGGAAACGCATTTTGGAGATGAAGGACACAGCGCTTTTAGCCGGCGGAGAAGATCCCGAGCAACCCGCCGACGGTCCTTAGACGTATGGAATTTGGAAGGGTCACCGGACCGCGAAGTGTACGTCCTCTCTTTGCGAACTTTGCGTCTAAGAGCTTCACTCGTAGCGCAAGCACACGATCGGATCCAAGTTAGCAGCCAGGTTCGCCGGATAGTAACCGAAGAACAGCCCCACGCTCACGGAAATCGTAAAGCCGATCGTCACCCACAAAAATGAAAGAGTCGCAGGAATCGAAGGTACAAATGTTCTCACGAGCGTGGAAACGGTTGCACCGATCAGAATACCGATGGTTCCGCCGACCAGGGTGAGGGCGACCGCCTCGAGCAGGAACTGGAGCCGGATATCCGCGCGGCGGGCGCCGATGGCCTTGCGGATCCCGATTTCGTGCGTGCGCTCAGTTACGGAAATTAGCATGATATTCATGACGCCGATGCCACCGACCACTAGCCCAATGGAACTGATCACGCCTGTCAGAATCACCAGGGCTCCAGTCAATTGATTCCATAAATTACTTAGGAAGTCCGGCGAACTCACCTCGAAGTCATTCTCTTTGTCCACCGGCACGTGGCGCAGGCGGCGCATGGCCTGAATCACTTCATCCTGTGCGGTCTCCAGGCTCACATTTTCCGGCACAGTGAAGGCCATGATCAGTTCCTTGGCCTCGGGATAGCTCTTCTTGAAGGTACTCAATGGAATGACGGCAAACGCGTCGACGCCGGGACCGATGAACAAGCCAGGATCGTGCTCAAAAACCCCGATCACTTCGCACAACTGCCCGTTGATACGCACGGTCTTGCCGACAGCATCTTCGTACGGAAAGAGCGAGTCGCTGATGGCGGATCCAAGCACGACCACCGGGCGGGCGTGCTCCTGATCGAAGGCGCTGATGAAGCGGCCACGCTGCACCGAAAATAAGGGAATCGCATCCGTGTACTGCGGCTCGGTTCCGCGCACAATCACCTTTTCGACGCTGCGCCCCCCGTAGGTGATCTGGTTCGAGTCTCCAAAGAAAAATCCGCGCGTCCCGAAAGTCGTGATGATCTGCACGTGGGGCGCGGCCTCCCGAATAAAGTTCGCGTAGTCATATTCGAAATATTTACGCGTGCGAATGCTTTCGGGCCAGCGCGATGGGTCTGATCCGGGTGGAAATCGCGAAACGAAGTAAGTGCGTGAGCCCAGGGACTCCACTTTGTCTTGCACGAATTTATTCAAACCCTGGATGATGGCCGCCATCGAGATCACCGACGAAACGCCAATGATAATGCCGAGCACCGTCAGCGCTGAGCGCACCTTCGCCGAGCGCAGGGTTGCCACCGCCGCCAGGAAGTTCTCCCGAGTCTGTGATGTCGTCATGAGCGCCATCAGTCCGACCTCAAGGCGACGATCGGATCGAGGTTAGCCGCGCGCAGCGCAGGATAAATTCCGAAAAACAAACCGACCGCCGAGCTCAATCCAATACCCAGAACAGCCACGCTGGTTTGCACGGACGCCGGAAAGGGAGAGTAGGTTCGCAGAGCAAGCGCGACCAGGAAACCCAGGCCAATGCCGATCGCACCACCGGCTATGCACTGCATAACGCTTTCCGCAATGAACTGGCGCATGATGTCGACTTTGGTAGCACCCACGGCCCGCCGGACGCCGATTTCGCGTTTGCGCGCGGTCACGCCCATCAGCATGACATTCATAATCACAATGCCGCCGATGATTACTGAAATCGCGCTCACCATGATGAAGACCGCAAAAAACGCCGAACTGATGCTGCGCCACAGGGCCATGTAGCTTTCCTTGGTGCCGATGAAAAAGTCATTCTCCATCCCCGCTGTCAGATGCCGCCGCGCACGCACGATCAGGGTCGCCTGATCCTGCGCCTCCTGGAAGACATCTCCGCGGGTCTTAACATTGATGGTCAGACTTTCATGAGCGCCGCGCATACGCAGGAAGACGGAGAGAGGTATCGTGACGAAGTTGTCCTGATCCTGGCCAAGCACGCTGCCCACCTTGTCCATCACGCCGATCACGGTGAATTCTTCGTTGTCGAGGCGAAGGATTTTTCCGATGGGATCTACGCCCAAAAATAGTTGCTGGACCAGCGTGTCGCCAATCAGGCAGACGTTGGCGCGGTGCTCCGCTTCGGAGGGAGTAAAGTACCGGCCGCGATCAACGGCTCTCGTATCAATATCCGCCATGGACGGTGTGTGGCCCGCGAGGCTGACGTCAGTCACTTCTTTATTGCCGTAGCGCGCGCGCACGGTAGCTCCAGCGGTTGCGCCGACCTGTTCACAACTAGTGCACCCGGCCTCTACCGCCTGCATATCGTCGAGTTCTATCTTGCGATACTTCAGGGCCTTGATCACGATATTGAAATCGGTGACCGCAAATGGAGTGCGCGCGATCTGAAAGACGTTCGTGCCCAGATTCGCGATCTTCTGCTCCACGTAAATGTTCGCGCCCTGCACGATCGTCATGACCGTGATGAGAGTGGCCACGCCCATGGTCAGACCGAGCATGGTGAGCGAGGCGCGCAGCTTGTGGGCGCGCAGCGCGCTTAAACATTCGGCCAGATTGTCGCGAATGGCGAACATCAAAGAAGTCCCGCCTCATATCCTAGCAGCGAGAAGTCCGCTCCCAGCCGCCCGGCTGATTCGAGGACCTGGCCGCTGGACCTGCAGCACCGGGATGCCACGCGCAACTTGCTCTCAATAATCGATTCTTTGCTCGGAATGCCGGCGGAGGTACCAGCAGGGCTGGTATCCCTGGTGCGGGAATAGAGCGCGTACACATGGTTGGTTAACGGGCGGCTCGAAGGCAAACTCGGTTTTGTTGTTCTTTTCTGGTATGGCGTCGTACCGCTCGACTATGACCGATCCCAAAGGCTGGTCCCGCAAACGGAGACCAAGAGTGTCTCCCAGATACACGAACGTAATGACGGCGAGAAGAGCGATCAACACGCGCAGCTTTCTCATGAACTTACCGGGATGATGATTCCCGAAAGATGAAGTCTAAGTCAACCAGAGGCGTGTGAAGACGCAATTTTGGGATGGCGGCCGGCGAACCTCGAATGCTCGGCTCGGCCGGAGGGTGTTCGCTGTCGGCGATATCTCAAGCACCTAAGTTTTGTTTCTTCTCGACGAGGCGCTGGGCTTCCAGTCGGGCAATGGCTGAACGTAGCCAGACCTTTAAGGCCTCTTCCAATTCAGGCTGGTGAGAATGCCGTTCCATGCTGTCAACCGTCTCTCCGAGATTGTTTAGAGGGATGAAGTGACATGGAATTGCTTCTTCGCGCGCCTCGGGAGGGACGAAGTCGGTAAGCAAACATTCACTGCATGCGTGGGGGCGGGAGGGATCATTGAAGTTCAGACAACTGGGAGAGTCCTGAAATATCGAAGTCGGCTTCCACGGAGTACGCACGCTGCGGCCATAACCGCCTTGTTCCAGAAAGCTGAGCTCAAATTTCAACACCTCGAGTATGTCGCGCTTGTCATCCGACATCATGACCTCCCTTGGACGGTACGTCCCAATAGTGGAGTTCCCCGCCCGTGCGTCAATTGTCTCGGGGGCTATAACATCTTGCTGTGACCGCGCTCACAATAGCTGGTGAGGTCTGTCACCAGTGGTATTGGACACAGATGGTCGTAACCCCCGTGGTCGCTTTCTACCTGCAAAAGCAGGCAGCCCCAAGTTGTAGAATCCAGAGGCACAAACTGCGGCCGCGGTGTCGATACCCAGGAAAAGGACATTCCCGCCGTCGGGTCAGCCTGCTCATTCCCTCGCACAAGTTACTAAACTCACCTAAGTGCCTCGACAGGGAGATTCTTCACTTAGCAAATGAAGAGCGTAGACCGGTCTCCGAACGGCGGTTCTTATTGACAGAGCGCGACGGGAATTGTATTTGTGCGCCCGATAGCTGTGCTCGACAGCAGGTATGGCTGGGCCTCTTCGTCATCCCGCACCGGTTCTACCCCACCCACACCACCGCTTAAGGCCGAACTAGAACTGCGGAAAGGAGTTCCGCCATGCGCCTTCGTCGACTAAACCTGGCCCCTTCTCTGTCCACCCCTCTCTCAGCGCAACTGTGGATGACCCCAAGTTGGGCAAGATTCTCTTCTTCGACCCGACTAGCGAACTCACCCCGTTTGGCAGGATCTCGGGCTATCTTCAGGCCAACTACGGACTCATGGTCACCCCCGACGGCGGGCAACTGGTCGAACTGCCTAAATTGCCGTCGAGCATGAACGGAATTCGGCGGACCGCCAAGCTCAACCTGGACGCCAACGGCAAGTTGACAGGACGTGTTACGGAGACTCGCGTGGGTGATCGGGCTTCTTACGAACGTTACACGATGCGAACGGTGTCAAATGCGAATGAACGGATAAAACCAATCGAAAGTCTGCTCGCCGGCTCCCTGTCAACCTTCGTCATTATAAAAGCGGATGCCGTGAACATTGAGCATACCGATTTGCCTTTCGGCTTCGAGTACAGCTTTGAGTCCGAAAACTACGCCAAGAACGCTGGGAATCTGTTATTAGTGCGCCCACGGGTATTTGGCAGCAATTCGAGCGCTCTGCTGGAGACCAAAGAGGCTCGCCAGTTCCCGATCGAGTTTGAAGGTCCGATTCGAGATACGGATGAGTTCGAAATCGCTTTGCCGCCTGGCTACGTCGTGGATGATGTGCCGCCTCGGGTCGACGCTGACTTTGGCTTTGCCAGCTACCACTCCAAGACAGAGACTGCCGGGGGTGTCCTCAGCTATAAGCGAAGCTTCGAGATTAAGGACCTGACGGTGCCGGTCAATAGAGCGGCGGACTTGAAGAAGTTCTATCGCATCATTGCCAGCGACGAGCGGAATACTGCGGTCTTAAGGCCAGCCGGAAAATAGGAGGTAGGCTCGGCCTGCGATTTGCGTTCAACTAACTTGGCTCAACCGGGAACGCTTTGAGGGTGACGTCGCGTGATCTGGACGAGGTTTTTTGATTGGCGTCCGTCACTCTCTCCGTCAGAGTGCCCTTGATCTGGTAATACGCTTCATCGCCGGGATTTTTTCCTTCGCCGCGGCTGATGGTCCCTTTGAACTCATAAGCCATGCCGTGGACAATCTCGGTGGTGAATGTAATCGCATTGCCTTCCAGTTTGCCGGTCTTGAAGAACTGATCGAGAAAGGCGCCCTTGTCGCTATCGAGATCGCCGAATCGTGACACGAAACCGGTCACGCGCCCGCCATCTTCCACCGTGACCTGCACGAATTCTCCTTCTTTCAAAAAGCTGTACATCCCGGAATACTCGGCGCCCGGCCGGGCCGGCGCTTTCGAATCAGCGGTCTTTTCCTGAGCGGCCGATCCCACAAACCCACCCACCAATAAAGACATAACCAGAAACAACTGTGTGCCCATAGGAGCAACCTCTTTTCGGGGTAATCGTACTATAGAGTTACGAGACCTCTGGAGTTCAATCGAGAGTACATTCGGCTCCAACCGGCTCTGCTGGTTCGTTATAATTGAGCCACTGCGGTTCCTCTTCTGGCGTATTTCATGAATTCTTTCTTAGGTCTGGAAAATATCCCCGAAACCACGGAACTGCGATCCGGGACGGATGTGCATTCGACGCCCCGCCTTTTGCTTGACCTCGAGCCTTGGGCGCGGACCTTCTGGCGAAATTTGGGGGATATGTTCCTGCGCCGTCAACCGCCGGCCATTGGTATCACTTCGCCCCCCGCCCCTTTTTGGCATGACGTGTTCGTTCCCCACCGGCTGCCTTGGGGAGCTTTTGCAGAATCGGTCCTTTATCACCTGATCGTCTTCGCGCTGGCGTGGGGAATATCCTCGCTGCTTCCTCCAGAACGGCACGTCGTGCAAGTCCGCCGATTCGATCCGCGGGACGCCATTTACTACTCGCCCTCGGAATTCTTGCCGCCGATTGATACTGGCCTTCCCCACCTTGCGAAAATCATCAAGGGAGATCCGGAGTTCGCGCGGCAAAGCATTCTCTCGGTTCCGCCGGAAGCGGATAATCGTCATCAGACCATCGTCACGCCTCCCGATATCAAGATCAATCACGATATCGATACGCCCAATATTGTTGCCTGGGGCGATCACAGTGTCCCCGTGCCGGGCGCAGCACTCGAGCGAGTGACTCCGAGCGTGCCCGTGCTGCCGAATCAGATCGTCGCGCCGGCGCCGCAGCTTGATCAACGACCGGCAAGAAGTTTGGCTTCGCTCGAACAGCGGATTGTCGCGCCTCCGCCCGAAGTTCAGAACGGAGTTCGCGCGCTGGCGTCGCTCTCGGTCGACGTTATAGCCCCATCTCCTGACGCGAATGTGACTGGCTCGCGCCGCGCACTGCGCGGTCCTGAAGCGGCCGTGGTTGAACCCCCACCGGCTACTGACTCCACGTCCATTCGAAAATTGGGCGACCTGAACATCGGCCGATCGGAAGTCATCGTCCCGGCGCCGCAGCTGCCCCTTGCATCGCAGCGGGCGTTGTCGGGACTCGGTACCAACGGGCGAGCCGTGGTGCCGCCTCCGCCCACGATGGAAGGAGCCCCCGGTGGAAAGGTCATATCGGCGGCTCGTGCCGCGCCGGTTCAAGGCCTCGCGGGGGGATCGGGGGGGCAGGTGATCCCGCCGCCGCCGTCCGTACCCGGCCCGCGTTCCGCGGACGCCGGCGGGCGCATTATTGCGCTTGGCATTCACCCTTCGGTCGCACCTCCTTCCGAACCGCCACAAGGCAATCGTCGCGGGACATTCGCCGCTTCGCCTCAAGGGAAAGCAGGGGCGGCCGGCACCCCCGATCTGCGCTCCGACAGTTCGGGCACGGACGGGTTTGGACCTGGCAAGAATGGGGCGACGAGCGGCACGGGATCAGGTGGGTCCGCTGCGGGAGCGCCTCCGGGCCTTCACGTCGCTCCGGGCGCCAGGAGCGCGACGGCCGCGACCGCCGGAGGGGATCCGGCGAGAAATGGGCAATCGGCAAAGGGCGAAACTCCCGGGCGCACCGAAATCGCGAAAGCCGATCTGCCCCACACGCGCACTTCTTCCACGCCCCATGCGAAGGCGGACCTGGTCGAAAATCCAACTCCACTCGAGCGCCAGATTTTCCGTGACCGCCGCCTCTATTCGATGACCATGAACATGCCCAACCTCAACTCCGCGGGCGGAAGCTGGGTCATGCGCTTCGCAGAACTCGGCGACGCCCACGAAAAGGGGGAACTGATCGCCCCGGTCGCCGAACACAAGGTCGACCCCGCCTATCCGCTGCAACTCATGCGCGAAAACGTTTCGGGGACTGTGACACTACGCGCCATTATTCGCGCGGATGGCTCGGTTAGCGACATCCGTGTTGTCAACGGCGCTGACGCTCGGCTCGACCACTACGCCAGCGAGGCTTTGTCGAGATGGCATTTCCTCCCGGCGATGAAGAATGACGCCAACGTCGATGTCGAGGCGATCGTGATGATCCCCTTCAAGCCGATTCTGAAAAGATCACAGTTCTGATGAATGCCGGCCAGGCTACTGCGCCATCCACTACTCCGTGCTTGCATTTCCAGCGCCAGCCTTGTCGTACAGCGAACGCACAATAATGGGCGCATTCAGATGCTTGCTTTCGAGCGTGAGGGTGTCGGCCATTTGCTTGCCATCGCCCGTGATTTCGTAGGCGTGAGAAATCTTCTCTCCGTCAGGACCCTTTTCTTCGGTGACTAATGTTTCGTGATCCCAGTGTGCCTTAACCTGGGTTTGCTTGGGGTCATTCTTCGCTTTCTCGATTTTTCGGCCGTCGGTGAAGAGCGAACGTTCCCGGCTATCCGCATCGGTTATATCGATCTCCGGGCCCTTCTGAACAACCTTGATCTGGTCCGATGCTTGCACGAGATCACGGAGTCGGGATCGCTGCTCCTCGGAGCCGGCTCCCGAACCGCGCTGGCCTGCGGGCCCACCTCGGGGGCGGCCCATGCCTCCGATGCCTCCGATATCCGGAATTCCAATGCCGACGCCACTGCCACCCATGCCGCCGTGCCCGCCCATCGGACCATTCTGATCGCGATCCTGCGTTGCCGAGCGAAGCTTTTCGCGCGGATCGTCGCTCTCGTCACGATTAAGTTTCCAGGTACCGCTTAGGACAGCATCTCCGATAGCCGGAGCTTTCGGCGGCTCTGCCGACTGCTTCGCGGCGTAGGCCGCGGCTACAACAAGAACCAATCCGACCGCGATTGCTAACCGCTTCCCGAACGTCGAAACAAAGGTCTGTCTTTTATTCACAAACATCCGGAACTCCTGGGAAAGTGATACTCCGCGGCGTAACAGGGACACCTCGGCGGCAAGCACAACTTTGAACGAAGGTTCTTTGGAGCGCTGCTATATGAAGATGGGCCGGAACGGAAACGGGATGTCTGGCTTGAGCAGAAGTTTTTAAAGAAGCGTAACCCGAACTACTGGCCGGTGCGGAGTTGTGGGTTGATCAACAGTCGATTGGGCGCCTTCTTTGCGTCCTTCTGGGCCTGGAACACCAGGTCGAGACCTTCTTCGGCCGCAGCCGGCGCTTGCGCCAGCAGTTCGGCGAGCGAGCGAAACGCGCGGCTGACTTCCTGCGAATCGTGGGTTGCGGCGATCGGCGTGCCCTTGTCGATTGCAGGCGCGATCAACTGGTAATTGTTCGGAACCTTCCAGAGAATCTTCAGGTTTGTGGCGCGTTCAACGTCTTCCTCGCTGAAACCCGGAATCTTCTTGTAGCGGTTCATCACCAGGCGCAGATGCTTGCGGCCGTTGCCTTCCTCGAGGAATGAGCGGATGCGGCTCGCGCTCCACAGCGACACTACATCGGTCTGCGCCACCATGAGCACAACGTTCGAAAGATCCGAAAGCAGGCGCGTGGTCTGGTCCATACGGCCCGAGCAATCCACCACCACGTAGTGGTAGTGGCTCACCAGAAGGTCGAACAGGCGAGCCAGTTCCGCGGCCGCTGGAGCAGTCGTATAGGGCTGCTGAGGCCCGGCAAGCAGGTGGAGACCGTCTTTGGTGGATGTCATCAGGCCTTCAAGCAATGAAGCATCCATGCGGTGCAGGTTTTGCAGAGCGCATCCATCACACTGAAAGTCGGGCGGGCATTGAGATGCAATGCAGCATGACCAATCGGCGAGAAGTCCACCAGGATGGTCTGCCCGTGCTGCTGTAAGGCCACCGCTGTGTTGACCGCGAGGGTTGTGGCGCCACTGCCGCCTTTGGCATTGATCACGGTGAAAACGCGTGCTTTCCCAGTGCTGCGACTCTTGCTGCGAGCCGCTGAGAAGCGGGTGAAAGCTTCGAGCAAGCCTTCGGTTCCTGTATTCCGGTCAATAAATTCACCGGCACCGGCGCGCATCGATCCGACAATCGCCATTGGATTGCGCATCTCGCCAATCGCGAAGATTGCAATGTCGCTGGTGGTGGCTCGAATGAGTTCGATCGTGCGGATGGCGCGCTGGGGATCTTCGGAGTTCACGTCCACCAGCACGACTTCGGCGCGTTGCGCCTGCATCTGCCGCACCACCGGGTCGGTAGCGCTCAGAGGAAATCCCACATTGCTGAAAACGATACGGGCGACATTCGTGCTCTCCAGGCGGTTCTGGAGTATTGCCGACTGCTCCCGGTCCTCGCTCAAGAGGGCGACTGCGATGCCATGCATGGCTTGGTTCTCGCTGAAATCCTTCTGCGTTTGCATGGTATTGGGGGACCAACCTCCGAGCCAAGTGACTTTTGTAACCGCCGAGACACACTCCAAGTCAATTTTACGCGACTACGTTTGCTGGGCCAAGAAGATAGGCAAGAGCGGCAGGGAAACTCCACATCAATGTTTCCCAACAGCGGAACATTCTATGCGAAATGCGGGCAGATGAAAAGATCCGAAAGAGCTGAATTCGGCATCCGTCGCGGGAATTAGAGCTTCTGGAGAAGAGGCAGGCTCACAATCGGCCCCCACGAGTCTAAGAGGCCCGTCTTACCTCGGAAGGAGTCTTGACTGGCTGCTCGTCAGCGTGAGGATGTAGCGATGAAATCCGGTTATACGCATCCGAAGTGGTATCGCCTTCGGGTTTGGCGAGATAGTCATACCCGCTGAAGTGCACGGCAACGCCCAGTTGGGTGCCGACCGAGGGCTGCACCACCCGTAATACCGTTCCCTGGCAGCACACACGCATGCTCTCACCCAGCGTAATCTCCGACGGCATCACCAGCGTAATTTCCACCGCCTCGCCCTGGGCGAGTGGGAAGTCCGTGAAAAAAAAGGCTCCGCGAGCGCTAAGATCCTGCGTGACGCCGCTCGATTCATGCTGCGAGCCGGCCAGCTTAATCGAAACGGGCACGTGTAGATCGAATCGCTGCCCACAGCGGCGCTCAAGACAGTCTGGGGTCGTCATGGCTTCCTCGGGGCGTGGAAAATGAGCCTTGGCCGGGAGCTTCCAAGACCGAATATGAACTTTACCGCAGGTTGCGAGAAGTTGAAAGTCACCTTTTCATAATGGCGAAGTCTCTTTACAGAGAACGGTGAATAAGGGGGTGAAAGAGAAGTCCTGATTACACCCGGCGAATTCTCAGTCCTTTCCTGAGGATCAGGGCAGAAGCCTCTTTCAAATCAACGCGCCCACAGATGCCGACGGTGCTTAAAAACACTACCCGGGGTGATGCAAGTCACATCCCTTTGAAGCTAACCGCCGAACAATAAATAAGCTCGTGTCCGGATGCCATGGCGAAGCCCCCGCCCGCGTGCTAGGGACCCATCGCGCAGATTTATGGAGGTCAAAATATGGCAGTGACCAAACAGCAGGTGTTGGACTATCACTTCGGGGAGCGTCCCGGAAAGATCGAAGTCACGCCCAGCAAACCCTGTCGCACTCAGCGCGACCTGAGCCTCGCCTACACGCCCGGCGTTGCTATCCCCTGCCTCGAGATCGAGAAGAACCCGCAAGACGCCTTTAAATACACCGCGCGCGGGAATCTGGTGGCGGTCGTGAGCAACGGCACTGCCGTGCTTGGACTGGGCGACATTGGCGCCCTGGCCGGAAAGCCGGTGATGGAAGGCAAGGGTGTTCTGTTCAAACGCTTCGCGGACGTGGACGTGTTCGATCTCGAGGTTAACAGCCACGATCCCGAGGACGTGATCAAGCTCTGCCAGTTACTGGAGCCGACATTCGGCGGCATCAACCTCGAGGATATCAAGGCGCCAGAATGCTTTTACATTGAAGAACGTCTGAAAAAGACCATGAAGATCCCGGTCTTCCACGATGACCAGCACGGGACGGCAATCATCTCAGGTGCGGCACTGCTGAACGCGCTGGAAGTCGTCGGCAAGGCGGCCGACCAGGTCAAGGTCGTGTTCAATGGCGCGGGCGCGTCAGGAATTGCATGCGCAGAACACTACGTGCGGCTGGGAGTGAAGCGGGAAAACATTACGCTCTGCGATACCAAGGGGGTTGTGTACAAGGGCCGCACGGCGGGGATGAATCCCTACAAAGAACGATTTGCCAAAGAAACCAGCTTGCGCACACTGGGCGACGCGATGCACGGAGCCGACGTATTTGTTGGTTGCTCGGTAAAAGGCGCGATGAACGCGGAGATGGTCCGCACCATGGCAGCGCGGCCGATCGTTTTTGCCATGGCGAACCCCGATCCGGAGATTACTTACGAAGAAGCAAAGGCCAGCCGGGATGATGTGATCATCGCGACCGGGCGCTCTGACTATCCCAACCAGGTCAACAATGTTTTGGGATTCCCTTTTATTTTCCGCGGAGCGCTCGATGTCCGCGCCACGGCCATCAACGAAGAGATGAAGCTGGCAGCTACCAAAGCGCTGGCCGCTTTGGCCAAAGAAGATGTGCCCGACTCTGTTTGTCGCGCTTACGGAGTCGAGCGGCTGAAGTTCGGCCCGGAATACCTGATTCCGAAACCCTTCGACCCCCGCGTGCTTTTGTGGGAAGCGGTGGCCGTGGCGAAGGCGGCCATGGAAACCGGCGTCGCTCAGCTGCCGCTCGACCTCGATTTATATCGCGAGCAATTGGAACGGCGCCTCGGAAAAGCACACGAAGTCGCGCGCATGATGGTGCACAAGGCCAAAACGCAACCGAAAACGGTCGTGTTCCCGGAAGGAGACAACGAGAAAATCCTGCGCGCTTGCCACGCCCTGATCGAGGAAAAGATCGCGGTGCCCATCCTGCTCGGCAACGCTGCGACCATCCGCAAGAACACTGCGGAACTCGGGCTCGACCTACGCGGTGTCCGCATCGTGGATCCGGCGGATTCGCCGCTGCGGGAACGTTACATCGAGGAACTGTTCCGCCTGCGGCAACGGCGTGGCATGACCCTTACCGAAGCCCGCCTGCAAATTGGAAATCGCAACATCTTCGGATCAATGATGCTGCATATGGGTGATTCCGATGCACTGGTATCGGGAGTCACGCAGCACTTCCCGGACACCATCCGGCCCGCGTTGCAGATCGTCCGGGTTCGTGAGGGACTGCATAAAGTCTCGGGCTGCTACGCGATGATCACTCGCAAAGGCGATATTTATTTCCTGGGCGACACGAGTGTAAACATCGAACCCACGGCGGAAGACCTGGTGGAGATTGCCCTGTGTACCGCGCAAACGGCACGCCGGTTCGACGTCGAGCCGCGTGTCGCGCTCCTGTCATTCTCCAGCTTCGGCAGCGCACAGCATCCGCAGTGTGAGAAAGTGCGACGAGCCGTCGAATTGCTCCATCTGGCCGACCCGACCCTTATGGTCGAAGGCGAATTAATGGCGGATGACGCGGTATCGACCGAACTGGAGCAGCAATATCCTTTCAGCCAGCTGAAGGGCGGCGCCAACGTGCTGATCTTCCCGGATCTCAATTCAGCCAACATCGCTTACAAGCTGCTTTCCAAAATTGGGGGCGGGGAGATTTTAGGTCCGATCCTCATGGGCATGAGCAAACCGGTTCACTTGTTGGCCCGTGGCGCTGAGGTAGAGGAGATCGTCAATGTAACTGCGATTGCGGTCGTGGATGCGCAGGAGAACAGCAGCGCGATAGCACTGAACTCGGAACCGGAACTGGCGGGAGTTCGTTAAGAAAGAGGTCTTCGCCAGAATCGTCAGTGACAAAGAGTCGGCGACGCCGAGGCGGGACAAGTTGCGCAATCGTACGCCATCTACGCCACTATCGGAGCCCCACCCGTCGTTTTAGTTCTTCTTCGGAGGCGGCTGCGCACTCCCTGCTTTCGGCGTATCGAAGGGTCGCGGGATTCCCGTTCCCGCGTGCGGACTTGCTCCCTGCGTCATGGGAATTCCGCTGTGCGGGTCTGCCCCGGTCGGACTTAGCCCCATCGTCCCCGGTATGAAGCAGGTGAGGCGACCGCTGGGCGCGATTCGCAACGCAGCCGGGCAGGGTCCGCTCTCCAACTTCGCTCCTGTGCCCGATCCCTGTAACTCCAGCGCAAATAACTTTCCGTCAGAACTTCCCGCGACTCCTGTCGTCATGCCCGGCATGTCGTAGGCAACATAAAAGGGCTGCTTGCTGTCTGCCGCCTTGGTCGCACAATTGCTCGCGGTCTTGAACTGGTCGTTGGGCGCCTTGACGTCGAGACGGCCGCAATCGGTCGCACCCGATCCCGCGAGTTGCTTCAGTTTCTGCTGCACGGCATCGTCGGGCCGGGACGGCGCCGCCGACGTCGTAGAAGATTTGTTGCAGCCGATCAGGCACGCGGCTGCCGCCAGCCCAAGCACGATTGCTCTATTCATGGTCCTACATTGTAGAACAGTCACCCTCTCCAGGTCGGCTATAGTGGTACCAGTGAGTTATCTGCGGCATCCAATAAATAATCGTGTCTGAGCCTGCAACCACCCATCCGGAGAGCAGCAACCAGCCCGACTCCCTCATGCCGGCGCCGAAAGAATCGCGCTGGTCGATCGGCATGCGCGCGCTCCGCCATCGCAACTTCCAGCTGTTCTTTTCCGGACAACTGATCTCATTGGTCGGCACCTGGATGCAGACCGTCGCGCAATCCTGGCTCGTCTACGAGAAGACCGGATCGTCTTTCAAGTTGGGAGCGGTCGGCTTCGCCAGCCAGATTCCAGTTTTCCTGATGGCGCCGATCGGCGGCATGGTTGCCGACCGCGTCAACCGCCATCGCGTCGTCATCGCTACGCAAGTCGCCTCGATGATTCTGGCATTCATCCTGGCCGCGCTGACCCTTACACATACCGTCGAGGTTTGGCACATCTTCGTTCTCGCCGCGCTCCTGGGCGTGGTCAACGCATTCGACATCCCCGGCCGGCAATCGTTCCTGGTGGACATGGTGGGCCGCGACGACCTCATGAATGCCATCGCGCTGAACTCTTCCATGTTCAACGGCGCGCGCGTTATTGGCCCGGCCATCGCCGGAATCCTGCTCATTAAAATCGGCGAGGGCGGATGCTTCCTCGCAAACGGTATCAGCTACATCGCGGTGATCATCGGCTTGCTGATGATGCGTGTAGAGTGCAAGCGGCGATCAACATCGGATTCCCCGCTGGAAGATATCATCGAAGGATTCCGCTGGGTCAGCCACACTGGACCAATCCGCGCCCTCCTTCTCTTGCTGGGCCTCGTGAGCCTGGTGGGCATGCCCTACACCGTGCTCATGCCCATATTCGCCGATCACGTCTTGCACTCGGGCGCAAAGGGACTCGGCATCCTGATGGGCTTTACTGGCATTGGCGCACTGCTGGGAGCTCTGACGCTGGCCGTGCGCACCGGCGTGCGGGGACTCGGCCGCCTGATCTCCATCTGTTGCGCCGGGTTTGGCGTGAGCCTGATTGCATTTTCGTTTTCGAAGTTGTTCTGGCTGTCCGCTTCCCTGCTGATTCCAGTGGGATTTTTCATCATGCTGCAGATGGCCTGCTCCAACACCTTGATTCAGGCCATGGTCCCGGATGCGCTGCGCGGGCGCGTGATGGCCCTTTATTCCATGATGTTCATGGGAATGGCCCCGTTTGGCGCCTTGTTGGGTGGTGCGCTCGCCGACCGCATGGGCGCTCCTATTGCCGTAGCGGCTGGAGGAGTAGCCAGCATTCTGGGAGCAATCTGGTTCGGCAGGAAGCTTCCGGTCTTCCGCGGCGAAGCTCGTCAACTGATCATCGCGCAAGCTATGGCTGGAGGAGAACCCGCGGAGGAGATGACGGTTCGGGTGGTGCAGTAGTGGATTAGAGGGTGCAAGCCTGCGACATCCGGCCGGAACTGCTTACATTAGTCCTCCACGTGACTTACGTGTTCCAGTTCCTGCGAGGAAGGATTTTCAGCAAGCGACTTCAAGCCGTACTCGTACCCCTTTTCAAACGCTTTCAGATTCAACTCGCGAAAGTTCGATGGCACCGAGTCGGCAACCGCTTGCCGCACCGAGTCTGCGCCAAGCAACTTTGTGACTGCCGTAAAGAACCCCACCATCACCGAATTCAGCACCATGCGCTTGCCAAGTTCTTCAGCGAGACGGGTGGCTGGACAGCTGTAGACCTTGGTCTGGCGCGGCAGATCTGTAACCCGCACCAGGTCCTGCTCGACAATCAACGTTCCGCCTTCCTTCAGTTCCGGCACAAAGCGCGAATAAGCTTCCTGCGACATCACCACCATGATGTCTGGTTGCGTCACGTACGGGTAAAGAATCGGGTCGCCGGAGATCAGAAGCTGCGCGCTGCAGGCGCCGCCACGCGCTTCCGGCCCGAAATTCTGCGTCATGGTCGCAAATGCCCCTTCGTAAATGGACGCCGCCTTGCCCAGCACGATGGCCGAGAGGATCACTCCCTGGCCTCCAAATCCCGCAATCCGAAGTTCGGTTAGCTGCAGCTGCATAAATTCTCCGAGGGCTCCACGTAACGTTCTCCCAGCGACTCCTCCATCTGTGCGCGCAACAGGCTCTGGTAGTCAGGGCGATCGCGATCCACGAACTTGCCGACGATGATCTCTCCGGTCATGGTGAGCCCCACTTCGCCGGTGGGCGCTCCGTGCTTCACCTTGCTCTGCTCTTTGTAATACTTCATCGTGTCGAGACCATCGCCAAGATGATTGCGACGCTGGTAGAGCGTTGGGCACGGGCTGATGACCTCGATGAAGCTGAAGCCCTTCTTCTGAAACGCCTCGCTGATGGAGCGGGCCAACTGCTTGACGTGGTACGTGGTCCAGCGGGCGACGTACACGGCGCCCGCCGCTTCGACCAGATGCGGCAGATTGAATGCCGGCTCGAATGCTCCGTAGGGCGAGGTCGACGTGATCGCATGACCCGGTGTTGTAGGAGCTGTCTGGCCTCCCGTCATCGCGTAGATCAGGTTGTTTACGCAGATGACCTTCAGATCGATATTCCGCCGCGCTGCGTGGATAAGATGATTGCCGCCGATGGCCGACAGATCGCCGTCACCCGAGTAGACGACCACGTTCAGCTTCGGATTGGCCAGCTTGAGTCCGGTCGCAAAAGGGATCGCGCGCCCGTGCGTGGTGTGAAAGGAATCCAGCTTCACGTATCCGGCGACCCGGCCCGTGCATCCGATGCCAGAAACGAGCGCCAGGGATTGCAGATCGATCTTCGATTCGATCAATGCCCGGGCAAAGCAATTTACGGTCGTGCCAATCCCGCATCCCGGGCACCAGATGTGCGGCATGCGGTCGGTGCGCAGGAAAGGCTCGACCGGGTTCATCACGTCGAAAGTGCTCATCGGGCAGCCTCCAGGATCGCTCGCAGAATGTCGTCGGGGCGGTGTACGCTGCCGCCTGCATGGGCCACGGGGATGGTCTTGGCTTTTCCGCCAGCTGCGCGTTCGACTTCCCGCACCATCTGTCCCAGGTTCAATTCGGGGACCACGAATGCTTTCGCCACTGCCGCCAGCTCCCGTATCCGCTTCTCCGGGAACGGCCAGCACGTGATCAAGCGAAGCTTGCCCACGCGGAGTCCCCGCTCCCGCGCCATCTCAATGGCACGCTGTGCCACTCGCGACGTGATGCCGTAAGAGACCACGACCACATCCGCATCTTGGGTTCCCTCTTCTTCTACCAGCGCGATGCGATCCGCCGCATCGAGAATCTTGCTCTGCAGGCGGCGCACCAGTTTGTCCTGCGTCTGCGGCGTCATGTTGGGATACCCGTGCTCGTCGTGCGTCAGACCGGTTACATGGAACCGATAGCCTTCGCCGGCATGCGCCATCTCCGGAACGCCATCTCCATTCGTGGCGTAAGGGAGGTACTCATCCGCTGACTTGCGGGTGTGACGGCGCGGCACAACCTCAATCTGGTCGGCGGCGGGAATCACGACCTTCTCGGTCATGTGCCCCACCACTTCGTCCATCATCAGCATCACGGGAACTCGGAACTCTTCCGAGAAGTTAAATGCCTTGATGGTCAGGTCGAAGCACTCCTGCGGCGAGTTCGGGCATAAAGCGATGATTTCGTAGTCGCCGTGCGAGCCCCAGCGCGCCTGCATCATGTCGGCCTGCGCGGGCAGAGTAGGCAACCCGGTCGAAGGGCCGCCACGCTGCACGTCAACAAACACACAGGGCGTCTCGGTCATGGCCGCGTACCCGATGTGCTCCATCATCAGCGAAAAGCCCGGACCTGATGTAACGGTGAAAGCCTTAGCCCCGCCCCACACTGCGCCTTGCAGCGTGATCGACGCCGCCAGTTCATCTTCCATCTGAATGAACGTTCCTCCCACGACTGGAACGCGGGTGGCGAAACGCTCCACAATCTCGGTTGACGGTGTTATCGGGTACCCGGCCGCAAAGCGCGCCCCCGCGGCTAAGGCTCCCTCACAGCAGGCGTGATCGCCATCGATGAAATGCGTGCCCGTCAGTACTCCTTTTGGATCAGCTTGCATGGTTCGCCTCACCTTGCTCGGCCCTCTTCTCCGCTTTCGGAGGTTGCGGGACTTTTTGCCCGTAAATAGCGAAGTCCGGACAGTACATTCCGCACAGGTCGCAGCCACTGCACTTCTCCGGCGCTACCACGTGGGGCGGATGATAGCCCTTGGAGTTAAAGGCAGACGAAAGCGCCAGCACCTTAGTCGGACAGAATTCCACGCAGAATCCGCAGGCCTTGCAGCGCTCAACGACTATAGAAACGCGACCTTTTGCCACGGGTTTCCCCCATGAAGAAGTGAACAATACTCCCCATCACTATGAAATTATGGCGTGGAGATGTTGCAGGCGGGTGTGACGCACATCACGGCTGCACGTGACGTTAAGACGCCGGCCAGAACCAGGTCAGGAAAGAAAGGGCGATCCCAAAACAGCCACGGGACCGCCCAGCGCAGAATTACAGGTTAGAAGGTCAAAGTCGCTTTGACCTGAATCAATCGCGGAGACGCATCCCCACCCAGGAATGAACCCAGGATCGAGGTCGGCGAGCTAACCGTCGTGATGATCGATCCGAAGCTCGGATTCGAAACGTCTCCAACCGGCTGATCAAAGTTGGGATGGTTAAACAGGTTAAAGAACTGCAGCCCCACGCCGAGTTTTCCAGACTCCCAGTGCGGGATGTGGAAGTTCTTCATCACCGTGAAGTCGGTGTCGAAGAAATTCGGTCCGTAGAACTGGTTGCGGCGTTGGACACCTAAACCATCGGTTGCGGGCGAGAACATTGCCGTGGTGAAGCACGGGCTGTTGACAGCCGACTTGCCGCACGACGAAGGTGCTCCGCCGAGATAGTTGGCGAACACAAAGGCGCCCGTACCGTTGAGGACACCGCCAAAGTTGTTCGACGCGAGGATGGAGGTTGCATTTCCATCAACCACGGTGAAGGGCAACCCGCTGCGGGCGAAGATGGTCCCGGAGACAGTCCAGTCACCGAAGACCGCTCGCGGACCCCAGAAGCGCGGGATGTCCCACACGTAGTTGAGGCTGAAGTAGTGCCGCACGTCGTAGTCAGCATTCCCATAGTTACCGCGGAGATTAGAGGGATCCTGCGGGGTCAGGACGCTGGTGTTGGTGTTGAAGGTGTACGGCAGGAAGCCGGCATTCGAGACTTCGTCGAGCGCATGGCTCCAGGTGTAGTTCGCCTGTACCTGCAGCGAGTGAAACTGGTGGCGCAACGATGCGGTCAGGCCGTTGTAATTCGAGTTGGCGATGGTCGACACCTCGTTGATGGTTCCGAAGCGTGGATCGAGCGGAGCGGTCGGCAGACCCGCGAAGGAGGTGCTTCCGAGAAGGCCAAGGCAGCTATCCGCGGGATCGGGCGTCACTCCGTCGCAGAACGCGTTCAAACCAGGATTCTGCACGGCTTCGTGAACTCCGTGATTGCCGACGTAGTTCAGTGAGAGCGTGGTCGCCCGGCCAAAGCCATGTTGGAACTCAAGATTCCATTCCTGGTATTGGGGAGCGATGATGCGCCGCGCTGCGTTGGTGAAGGAAGGCACCACGAAGAATGGATTCGATGCCTCAATCTGCGCAAGGGTCTGGCCTGCGGCGAATCCCTGCACGAATGACGTGTTGGCCCCCGCCGCCAGCGATGCCTGATTGCCGGCTACGTCAGGAGACAAGGGGGCTGTTCCCACCTGGAAAGGATTGTTCAGGGGAGAATTGTTCAGCAGGTTGTCAGCGATCGTGGCCGGGAACGCGTCGGTGAACAGACCGAATCCGCCCCGGATCACGGTATTGCGACCGGAGCCGAACGGACTCCACGCGAATCCAAACCTGGGCTGCCAGCTGACCTTCGTATAGTTTGCGAGCGCCTGGTTCAGTCCAGTATGGATGGTCTGGTTATACGGCGTATCGACGGAGTGATCGATGGCCAGGAACGAATCGTCGAGGCGCGCGAAACAATTCGTCTGGCAAATCGGGTTGGAATTGTGATCGCCGCGAAGCGACAACGTGAGTTTCAAGTTAGGCCGGACTGCCCACTCGTCTTGTGCATAGAAGCCGAGCGCGTAGACAGCGACCGGTTGCGTCGGCCGCACCGCGAAGTTCTGCAGATAGTTGTCTCCGTTTCCGTTGAAGAACGACTGCAGGCTGTCGCCGAAGCTGAAACCGATGCTGCCGATACCCGGCGAGTAGTCAGTGATGTCATTGCGGCGGAAGTTGATCCCGAACTTCAGGGAATGACTTCCCTTCTGCCAGGAAAGATCGTCGACCGCACCGTACTGCGTGACGTTGCGACCCTGCGGCCATACGTCCAGGTTTCGACCGAGAGGATAGAAGGCCCCTCCGGACAGACTCACGCGGAACGGCATGGCCTGCGTTGAGGCGCTCAGATTGGCGGTCGAGAAGATCGCGCTGTACCAGGAGCCACTCAGAATGAACTGGTTCACCATCGATGCGCCGAAGGTATGGTTCTCCTGCAGTTGTCCCTCGTACTGAGGCTGCGTGCTTACCGCGTTGAAAACCGGGTTGATGGGATCGGTATACGTCGCCTGCACTCCGTGGTCGGTCCGGAAGTGAGCGAAGAGCCGATCGTTGCTGCCAAGGTTCTGGTCGAGACGGGCGGTGATCAGATACTCGTGCGTGAAGTTCCCCGCAGTGGAGTGAAACTGCAGGGCACATGGGGTGGTGGTGTCGCCGAGTCCCGTGAACGATCCGCAACCGGGGCCGGAAATAATGGCGCCGGTATTGGGGTCCGTACCGTTCTGCAGAATGTTCTGCGCTCCGGCTGCGCCATTGGCGTTCTGCCAGAGGTTGAACATGTTCTGGTAGAAACCAATTGACTGAGGACTGGTCGTTGTCAGGTTCGCTAACGTGGCGGTTTGGAATTCCGGACTGGGAATATTTACCGGCAAGGTAGTCGGCAACACAACCCGCAATCCCTCGTAGTCAACGAAGAAGAACGTTTTGTCTTTGCGGATCGGTCCACCCACCGATGCAGCCCACTGATTGGCGTTGACGAATGGACGAGGAACATCACTTTGAACGTTGAAGTAGTTGTTCGCGTTCATAGTGCGGCCGTTCCAGAAGTATTCCGCATTGCCGTGCCACTTGTTGCTGCCCGAGCGCGTAACGTAGTTGACGTTGGCGCCGGCCAGCCCCCCGTACTGCCCGGAGTAGCCGTTGTTGACGACGGTCGCCTCACGGATATCATTCTTGCCGAGCAGTAAATTGGTCGCACCGGAGTTGTTGAGATTCAGGAACGGGTCGTTCTCGTTCATTCCGTCCACGGTGAACAGGTTCGAAGTTGCCGGCAGACCGAACGTGGAGGCGTTGCCATATCCGGCCTGTGTGTTCATGACTGCACCGGGAGCGGTCTGCACGATGTAGCTCAGATCGTTGCCCGGGTTTGGCACCAACGCGACCTGCTGCTGCGAGATGGTCGTGGAGATGTCAGCGTTCTCCGCCTGGACTGCTTCCGCTCCAGCGGAAACCTCGATGGTCTGACTGGCAGAACCGAGAGCCAGTTGGATGTTTGCGGTGGCGGCCTGACCTACCGTGACGGAGGCCTGCTGTTGCGTGGCCTGAAATCCCGATGCCGAGACCGAAATCGTATACGTTCCTGGGCTTAGCAACGAGAAGCGGTAGGCGCCTTGTTGGTTCGTGCTTCGGGTCTGCGTCGCTCCCGACTCGTTGCTCTTAAGAGTAACGCTCGCGTTCGGAACGACTGCTCCGGATGGGTCCGTAATCGTGCCGGCTATATCGCCCGATGTGAGCGACTGTGCGACGGCAGGCGTCATCTGCCAAACCTGCAGCATGGCCAGCAATAAGAAGATCGTGCAACTGCGAAAACGCATTACAACCTCCGTTAAGAATAGAAAGAAAGGTTGACCTCAACGCGCACCGCCTCGTGTGTGTCGGCGTTGCTCCGTGGAAGCGACGGAACGGAAACTTTCAGGCAGAAAGTTAGGCAGTTCGTTGGGTTTGACTAACAGACTGGGGGCGCCCGGTCCGCTTCCGGCCGCATGTAGAGGACAGAAGCAATGGGCTCAAATTGCGCAGCAGTTACGCGCTGGCCGGTAAGCGCATGCAACAGGGCATGCACCACCGGAAACACCGCAGAGCCTGAAGAAACATCCTCTCCATTACGGATCTCATCCGGCAGCGCGCTTCTGAGTACCTTCCCCGGTTGAAGTCTCTTGTCCGTTGACTTGGCGCTCTTTTGAAATACCACGGGAATCGTCAGGCAGAACACAATCGATAGCGCGCCACCAACGATGGCAACGCGTGGGGACCACGATTCTCTGCGCGCGAATCGCGGCAACTCTTTCCCGTGCAGAAGCACTACGAAATCTTGTGTACGCACCAACACTCCGCTCACTCCCTGTGTTGGTGCAAGGTGTGTGCCACTCAATGTCAAGAATTGTGTGCGAGTGTTTCGAGGAAGTTAAACGCGTTATGTAAAGGGCGTGTCAGCGTGAATGCTGGAGACATTCACAGTTACGTATTTTTACATTCCAAAAACTGAATTGCGAAAGTACAGTTCAATTTGATTTCTCTGGAATCAGCAACTTCATCCTCGCGACCTGCATCTAAGTTTTCATACTGCGTCCGCACGCGACTCAGAAAGATTGCGCTCTTGCCTTTGGCATGCGGCGCGAAGAAATTGACGACGTCATCGTCGTAAAACGTAAGCCCGGTTGCGCCCAGTTTTTGTGCGTACGCGGAGAGGTACAGCTTTCCGCCGAGAATCCCCGCCTCGAGTTGCGTCGCGCGATAACCGCGATTTCCGAACGCCGCAACGATCTTCGGCAGGTCTGCGAGAAAGAAGAAATCCACGCTCGCATCCGCGGGAATTTCTTGCTCCAGCCCTAAATACCCCGCGCGTTCGCGGAAGTCGCCTTCCTTGAGAAGTTGCAGTTGTTTCTTCTCGCGTAAAAAGAAATACGCTCCGGGCGACAAACCTTCCACGCTGTGCACGATAAGGTAGACGTCGTTTAAAAGTTTCCCGAACGTTTGCAGAAAATCCGCGGGAACCCCGCGGGTAGAGTAGTCGAGCAAGGTGCTCAGCTGGGCAAACGAAATTGGCTCCCGCGCAAATCTGCGCGTCGAACCTCTACGCTGAATCACCTGCTCAACCGTATCGGCTGGCAGGGCATTCTTGGTCAGCGGTTTTAAGTCGACAAGTTTCCCCCGCGGCTCGGCCGGGATGATCGGCGGAGATTGTTCGCGCCACGCGCGACTCTCTTTGTCTTCGGCGAGACTGGAGGCTTCGTGCATCTGCCGCATCGCCGGATACTCCTGTTCTTCCTTTGAGTACGCCACCACTGGCAGATGAAGAGGTGCAATCTCGTCGGCTGGTGGTGGCTGTGCTTTTACGTGGCCGACGGCCACCAACGAGAAAGCAGCTTCCTTTTGGACATCCACGTCAATCAATGCATTGACGCGCCGGTCAACGAAGCCCATCACCACCTTGGCAGGGAGCCCGAGAGCCGTGCTCATCGCCAGCACATTTGCCAACACCGTGCCATTGTCCCAGCCAAAGTGCCGGTAGGTTCGTGAACGATACTTCCACGCATTGCGCCAGTATGTGCCGGTGCAAATCAATATCAATGGGGCGTGCGCAACCGCCTTGTCTCCGCCCGTGGCCTCGACTAGCTCCTTGCGATAGTCCCCCGCACGCAGTTGCCGGATCCCGAACTCCGCCGCTCCGAAGTGATAAATGCCGGCCGGCAGGCCCGGGAAGATCCTGGCAGGCAAAGTACAACTCGATTTCATAGAGCGCGCCCGTGCATGCGGCTGCCCGAAAGAAGGTCTCTCCCCCGGGAAACTTTTTGCTCCGCGTCACTCCCGCAGAAAAAAATAGAAGCTGGGCGACATCATCGAAACTGGGGATCTTCTTGCCTTTGGCGGCGATGCCCGGACTCGCGATCGCAGATAGTGCAGACACTCCCGTCTGCCGAAAATCCTTTGGCAGCCGCGTCACTTCCAGAGTCGGATAGATCTTGAACAGCAGCGGCTTATTATCCCAATCGAGAAAATGCGGATGCGCGCGAAGGCTTAGATATGAATGCTTGGTGCCGTTGTGATATTTCCAGGTCGAGTCGAGATCGTGATTCGGCATCAGGGCAACAATTGTATTCGGTCGCGAATTCCGAGGTGTTAGTTTCGAATTCTTTCTTCCATGAGATGAACCGTTAAGAATGCCAAGCAGAACTGGCGTGCGCCAATCTCATTGCAATCCCTTTCGCTGCAGAAATTCTTTCACCACTTCTTTGATATCCCGATGTTTTCCGTCGACCTCGTAGTTCATCTGCTGCATGTCCTGATCTGAGATCTTGCCTGCCAGTCCATCGAGCGCGCGCCCAACTTCGGGATGACGGGCAGACAGTTTCCCGCCGCATGACGGGCACTGCCTCGTACGGTGGAAAGTAGTGGCGATCATCCTGAAGCACGAAAAGGTCGAGCGCGGGAATCAGCCCATCCGTGGTGTTTCCCGCAATCAGATCAACCTGCTTTTCTTTGAGCGCCCGCGTGAGCAGCCCAAGATCCATGATGCGAGGCGCCTCCGCAAAGCGCAGCCCGTACGCCGCCGCGAGCCCCTTGTATCCATCCGGACGCTCCATGAACTCGTACCCGAAACCGGGCCGCCACTGTGGCGTATAGGCGGCCGCCTGCGAAATAGACTGCAGTTTCAGCCGGCGCGCATCCTCGCCGCGAATCACAATGGCAAACGTATCGTCGAACCCAAGTGGCGGTCCGAGCCTCAAATCGAAGCGCCGCGCGTATTCCGACTGCACCCGATCGTACACAGCCTGGCGAGAACCTTGCGGAGTCTCCTTCAGAACCGCAGCGACTGCCGTGCCCGTGTATTCCGGATAGATATCGATTCGCCCCGCCAGAATCGCTTGCTGGCAAATAAAAGTGCCCGCCAGGTAAAAGCGGCGTTCGATGTGCAGGCTGGTCTTCGCTTCCAGCCGCTGCGCAAAAATCTCGCCCAAGATTGCCTGCTCCGAGAAGTTTTTCGAGCCAATCACGATCTGGCTTTCCCGCGGCGGGCCGCACGCCGTGAGTTGTAACGCTGCGAGCACGGATAGGAGGGTCTTGCGCCACATAAATGTCGAGTCGTACCAGCTTTGAAGATTTCTAGATGGGGCTCAATCGCCTTTCGAGCCACCCCAAAGAAACGTCGGCCAGCAATGCCAGCAAGGCGGCCGGAATCGCTCCCGCAAGAATGAGTTGATTGTTGACCATGTTGAGACCGCGAAAAATATATTCGCCGAGCCCCCCCGCCCCAATCGCTGCCGCAATCGTCGCCAGGCCGACCGAAATGACCGTCGCCACGCGTACTCCAGCAATGATCACGCCAAGAGCCAAGGGCAATTCGACGCGCCACAGCAATTGCCATCCCGTCATGCCCATCCCCCGTCCCGCTTCGACGATTGCAGGGTCCACGCTTTTGATGCCCGCGTACGTGTTGCGAATCAGGGGTAGAAGCGCATACAGGGTCAAGCGCCAGAATCGCCAGGCGTCCCGAGCGCGCTCCAATCCACGGCACCGGCAACAGAAATCCAAAAAGCGCAAGGCTGGGAATCGTCTGAATGACGTTCGCGCTCCCCAGAACCGGCTTATTCCATCCGGGCCGCCGCGAGATCAGAATGCCCAGTGGAATTCCGATCACCACTGCCAGAAGCGTGGACGCTAGCACCATCCACAAATGTTCCAGCGTCAACCTGAGAACCTCACCGTGGTTTTGGGCAACGAACTGGAAGACGTTCATGCCGACTCTCGTTTCTCCGTTGGAGGGCAAGCGCCAAAAGCATCCATGTATTTCTGAACCAGCGGATCAGTAGACCCGGTAAATTCATCAGTAGGAAGGGCGGCGACAAGCTTTCCACCTTCCATCAGGGCAATGCGCGTACCCAGCAGCAACGCCTCGCGCAAATCATGCGTAACAAACACCACGGTCTTTCGCAGACGCTGTTGCAGAGCCAGGAATTCGCGCTGCAGTTCGGCGCGCGTGATGGCATCCAGCGCGCCGAACGGCTCGTCCATAAGAAGGATGGGCGGGTCCGCCGCCAGGCCGCGCGCCACTCCCACCCGCTGCCGCTGTCCACCGGAAAGCTCTTTCGGATAGCGTGACGCCAGAGCCGGATCCAGACCGACCATTTGCAGAAGTTCTATAACCCGCTTCTTGATCCGCTCCGCCGGCCAGTTTTCAATCTCCGGCACCAAGCCGACATTCCGCTCGACTGTGAAGTGAGGGAACAGCCCGGACTCCTGGATGACGTACCCGATGCCGCGACGGAGACGAATCCGGTCCCACTCCCGCGTTGGACGACCTTCGACCAACACATCACCCGCCGTCGGCGAAACCAGATCGTTGATCAGTTTGAGTGTTGTTGTCTTCCCGGAACCGCTGCGCCCGAGTAGAACCAGCGTTTCTCCCCGCTGAACTCTCAGGTTCAATCCCGCAATCAGCGCCTGGCCGCCGGGAAACCGGAAAGCCACGTTCCTCATTTCGATAACGGTACCGTTCTGTGAATCAGTGCTCATAGGTGAGCTTGCTTTCCGGGACGACGGCGCAACCGTGAAACAGCTGAACCTTTATGATGTGCGGAATGGCGGAAGTTTGCTAAATTCTTGGCTCGTGTTAGCCCAGCCTGGTTCACCCATTGGCGCGGTATGCCGCCGAAGGCAGACCCGTGATTCGAATACCGCCGTGCCCCTTATGGCGGATGTTGAGTCCAATCAGCAGCGCGGTGATCTGCTCGACGATGCGTGCATTCTCGAGTTTGCCGCCATCGAGCGCGCGCACTCCCGGAATCTTTGCCGCCAGTTCGCAAACCGTCTGGGTCGCAACCTGGTCATCACTGCAAACGATGACGTCACATTCGACCGGCCCCTCGCCGTTCATCACATCGGCGGAGCAATTCTGAAACGCAGCGACCACCGTTACGCCTTTGGGAACAAGTTCCGCCGCCTGCTGAGCAGCTGATCCCTGCCATACTCCCAGGGTTCGGCTGGCACGCCCACCGATTCCACTGGCCAGCGGCACCGTGGCGTCCATCAGAATGCTTCCCGGCCTGAACGCAGTTTTCAGTTCTTTCAGCAGCCCGGCCTGACCTTCAAATGGCACGGTCAGCGCGAGCAGGTCGGAGGCCGCGCACGCGGCGACATTCGTCTCGCCCGTCACTTGCGCCTGATCGCCCACTTTTTCCTTGATTTGTAGAGCCGCATCGCGCGCACGCTCAGCACTCCGCGATCCGATAATGATGGACTCCCCTGCCCTCGCCCAGCGCAGAGCCAGCCCCGTCCCAGCGGGACCGGTGCCACCGAGTATCGCAATCGTCCGGCTCAAGCAAACTCCGGAATCATGGCTTGTTCTCTCGTAAGCTTCTCCACCGGTGCCTTAATCTGGAGTCGAGTGTAAGTTGTGTTCCGCTCTGCAGGAATACGGCCCGCCTCGAGAATCAGTGACTGGAACTGCTTCGGACTGGTGTACTGTCCAGCCGTCGCTCCGGCCTCCCGGGAAATATTTTCTTCCATCAGAGTACCGCCGTAGTCGTTGGCACCCGCGTGCAGGCAAAGTTGCGACAAGTTTCGATTCAGCTTTACCCACGACACTTGAATGTTGTTGATTGCTCCCGCCAGAACGACGCGGGCGAGCGCGTGAATCTTGAGATGCTCTGCCAGAGTTGGGCCGGATCGCGCCAGGCCCTGCTGAAATAACAGCGTGTTCTGATGCACAAAACCCAACGGAACAAATTCTGTAAAGCCGCCGTCCTCCTGCTGCATCTCGCGGAGCATTAACAATTGGTTCACCCAGTGCTCCGTAGTCTCAACGTGCCCGTACATCAAGGTCGAAGTTGACGGGATGCCAAGTTGATGCGCGGTTGTGATCACTTCCCGCCACTGGCTGGTCGACAGCTTATTGCGCGACAGGATGCTTCGAACTTGGTCGTCGAGAATTTCCGCGGCGGTGCCCGGCAAAGTATCGAGCCCGTTGTCCCGCAGCATAAGAAGATAGTCGCGCAGCGGCATGCCGGTGAGTTCCACGCCGTAGACAATCTCCATGGGCGAAAATGCGTGGCAGTGCATGCGGGGAACAGCAGTCTTCACCGCCCGGAGAATATCCCGATAATAGAAAGGAGGCAGATCGTGGGGAAGTCCGCCCTGTATGCAAACTTCCGTGGCGCCTAACGCCCACGCCTCTATCGCCTTATCGGCCACCTGCTCCGGGCTCAAGAAATAGGTGTCGGCTTCGCGCGGCCCGCGACTGAACGCACAGAATTTACAACCGACGAAACAGATGTTCGTGAAATTAATGTTGCGATTGACGACGTAAGTCACCAGGTTTCCGGAAAGTTCCGCGCGCAACTGATCCGCGGCCAACAGCAAGCCCAACAGGTCGTCGCCTTCACAATTGGCCAGCGCCAGCATCTGCCCGCGCGAGAGCGCACTCCCGTCCTGCCGGGTCAGCGTAAGTTCGAGACACTCCCGTATCGCGGGCGAAAGCCGCGCTACGATGTCCGTCCATTCGAGAGTTGGAAAGCTTTCCAGGTTCGTCAACGCTAGTGCTCGCGCCACAACACCCTCCTAGCGAAACAAATCCAGTTTCGCGGGACGAAGAAGAGAACGGGAGCTGCCTCGTCCGGACTGGTACGGGAATCCCCGAATAATAACAAACGGGGTGCGGGATAGCTTGCTCGACAGCAGTCCCGCGGCGCACGCCAATTCGTCGGCCACGGCATCCAGCGTTATGCGTAAAGAATAGCCATGCGGATCTCGCCGGCCGCGATAATCGTGGATCGCCTTCATGCCCGCGACTCCGATCGCCGCTTCCGTAAGACCCTCCCGCCACGCACGCCCGAAGCTGTCGCTAATGATCACCGGAATCCATAGGCCAGTCAGCCTGCGCAGCTCGCGATGCAACTTCCTTGCAGAACGGTCCGCGTCTTCCGGCAACAACAGAGCGTGTTTCCCGCCATCGACATTGGAAACATCGACCCCGCTGTTCGCACAGATAAACCCATGCCGGGTTTCGGTGATGAGAACACCGTTCTTGCGCCGAATGACGCTCTTGCTTTCCCGCAACGCGAGCTCAATCACCCGCGCATCGACCTTGTAGCGCTTGCCCCATGCGCGCGACGCGGCTGACGGCTTCACAGTGTCCAACCCGACCAGCCGCCCTTCAGCTTTGGAGACAATCTTGTGCTTTACAACGAGGATGTCTCTCTTCACAAGTGAGATGCGTTTCCCGTCAAGACTGTCGAAGAGTATCTGGGCGAGTGATTCTCCGGGTCGGATTTCAGCAGAAAGCGGAACCGGAATGATCCGGATTTCCTGCATGCAGGCCTACTCGTTCACGGCAACAGGATAGTCGCGAAGATCCCAGCTGCGCGCCAGCCGTTGCGCGCGCGTGTCGCCGGGCAGATCGATCAGCTTCTGAAGGTCCGCCGGGTCATCCACATCCACCGCAATACCGGGAAGTGGAAGAACCACGCAAGGTTTTCCCGTTGCCTGAGCCGCCGCCAGATGCGGTTTAAAACTGTCATTTCCGAAACGCAAGGGAAACAGCGCCGCGGGACGCCGCAGCACCGCATTCGTGCCTCGACCGTCTCCCGCCGGCACCAGCACAGTTCCCAGTCCCGGTGCTGCCTCGTATATCGCCTGCAGTTCCCAAGCCTGCACCAGTGGGATGTCCCCGGGGATCACCAGCGTATCGAGTTCGCGCGCTTCACATACCCGGGTAGCCATTTCAATGGCATCGGTCTCGCCGCTGTTGCGGTGGTCGGCGATCACTTCGAATCCATACTTGCACGCCAGGGATAGTGCAAAGGAATCACAACTCACGATCGCGACCTCGGGACGTTTGTCCCACGAAGCCAAGGCCGCAGTCACGTCTTGCAGCATGGCTCGCGCAAGTTCGGTCCGCTCCGGCTGGGAGAGCACCGAGGCCAGCCGCTGCTTCGCGTCTTTCAGGTTCTTCACCGGGATGAGGATCATGAGTGATCAGGCCCCACGGCCGTCGCGTTCTGTCCGCGCACCGCGGACAGGACAGCACTGGCCAGGTCGGCCTTGTCTTCTGATGTACGCATGATGGTTTTGGTTACATGAACTCGCAGCCCGGACTTCGACAGTTCGGCAACTGCTTGGGCATCGCGGACATCGACCACCAGCATGTCCAGAAAATCGTGATAGGCCTGCGCCACGCCGCCCACCGAGACCGGAAGCCCCTGCGAAGCCATCAGGATGCCTGCCGGTCCCGCAACTGCCTCCCCGGCCACGATCGGGCTCACCGCCGCAATTCGCGCCTTGCTTTTGTGCAAAGCCTCGCGTACCCCGGGCACCGCGAGAATCGGACCGATGCTGGTCACGGGGTTGCTCGGAGCCAGTAACACCACGTCCGCGTTCATGATCGCCTCGAGCACTCCGGGAGCCGGTTCCGCATCCGCCGCACCTGCAAAGCGAATGGATTCTACAGGGTCCTGGTACCAGCGCTGCACGAAATATTCTTCGAAACTCAACTCGCCCAGCGGGGTGCCGACCCTTGTCTCCACGCGTGAGTTGCTCATGGGCAGGATGCGCGCTCTGACCCCGAGTTTGTCCGAAATCTCCGCGGTCACCTCTGAGAGGGTCTTTCCCTCCGCCAGCAACTTTGAGCGCAGGATGTGTACCGCAAGATCGCGGTCTCCTGCATGAAACCAGATGGGTTGCCCGAGTTGCCCCATGTGCTGCAGGCAGAAGAACGTGTCCCCTTTTACGCCCCAGCCGCGCTCGCGACTCAGCAGTCCCGACAGTACGTAGGTGATCGAATCAATGTCAGGAGAAACGTAGAGGCCCCACCACAGTAGGTCGTCGCCCGTATTGACGATGAGGGTGAGTTCCTCAGGGGGGACCACTCGGCTCAAACCGTCGACAAACTTTGCCCCGCCCGTACCCCCCGTCAGGACCGTGATCACGCGGCCCTCCGGCAATAACCGCGCGTATCCGCCGCGGCGCGCACCCGATCGGCAACCAGTCCCGGACGGGCTGCGACCATTGGCAGGAATTCCGGATAAACCGGCAGGCGTTGTTCAAGAGTGAAACCCCTGCTCTCGGTCCGAAGGCGCAGTTGTTCCAGGTGCGGCCAGGGTTTTTCGGGATTGATGAAGTCAGGCGTCAGTGGCGAAACGCCTCCCCAATCGTTGATGCCGGCTTCCAGCAAATCATCATAGTAGGGTGCCGACAGGTTGGGGGGTGCCTGAATGTTTACCTCCGGCATCAGCAGTCGCGCCACCGCCACCGTGCGTAACATATCGCCCAGTGAAGGCTCCGCCCAATCCTGCATCGGAATTCCAGGTTTGGCGCGGAAATTCTGCACGATGACTTCCTGAATATGGCCGTATCGTTCGTACATCCGGCGAATGGCAAGCAGCGTATCGACACGATCCTCAACGCTTTCGCCGATTCCGATCAGCAAGCCGGTGGTGAAGGGAACGCGCTGTTTCCCTGCATCTTCGATCACGCGCAACCGCTTGACAGGAAGTTTATCGGGCGCATTGTCATGAGCGAGGCCGCGCCCAAGCAGATCCGCATTGGTCGTCTCCAACATCAGCCCCATGCTCGGGGAGACAGCCGCCAGGCGGCCGATCCATTCGGTGCTCATCAAACCCGGATTCGGATGCGGCAGGAGTGACGTCTCTCGCAACACCAGTTCGCACATCGCCTCGAGATAGTGCAGGGTCGAACGGTAGCCCAGATGGCGCAGCGTTTCGCGCATCTCCGGGAACAGCAACTCGGGCTTGTCCCCAAGGCTGAACAACGCTTCCGTACAGCCGAACTCTTTCCCGCGACGCACAACCTCCAGAACCTCATCTGGAGTCATCGTGTGCGCGCCCGGATCGCCCGGATCCTTGCGGAAGATGCAATAGCCGCAGTAATCGCGGCAAAGATTGGTCAGGGGCAGGAAGACTTTCCGCGAGTAGGTAATAACACCCGGCTTGAATTTTTCTTTAGCGCTGCGGGCCGCGGCAAGAAGTTGCGGGAGGAATTCATCACTGCACTGAATAAATTCCAGGGCACTTTCGCGCGACAAAGGCCTTCCAGATCGCGCGTCGGCAAGCGACTCGGCCAGAGCGCCTGACTGCGGATTAGGTTCGGTGGCGGGACTCAAAGCTGCGTCAATTTCCCGAGTGGCGGTTGACTCACCCCGAAAATGCCCGGGTAGCAGGAATGATACATGAAAGCCGCATCCCAGAGTTCGCAAGCGGCCTATGCCAGCGCGGTCACTCACCTGCATCTCTCCAGCGGCTGGAACGTCCGCCCTGGCACGCGGCCGAATATTGACACGGCCTCGTCGTGTTAACTTATCGGTCAGCCGGAGGCAGAATACGACGCTATGGGTGTGAGCCAGGCCGACTTCCGCAAGGCTCTGGGATGCTTTGCGACCGGCATCACCGTTATTACGCTGGATTCCGACAACGAAGTCCACGGCATGACGGCGAACGCCTTCGCCTCGGTTTCGCTTGATCCGATGCTGGTGCTTGTGTGTGTCGATCAGCGCGCCCGTACCCACGCCCACCTGCACGCCAAGAAGCGTTTCGGGGTGAACGTGCTGGCAGAGGATCAGCGCGCCATTTCGGAATACTATGCGCGTCCTGCACGCACGCATGACCGCGCCGCCGAAGAAGCAGGCGCGGGCTTTGAGCGCACCCGGCACGGTACGCCCGTTCTGCACGGCGCGCTGGCATATCTGGAGTGCCGCCTGCACACCGCGCAGGACGCCGGTGATCACACCATCTTCATCGCCGAGGTCGAGGAGGTCGTCGTTCGCGATGGAAAGCCTCTGCTCTTCTTTGGCAGCCAATACCGCAAAATCGGCGAGGGCGTGTAGGCGCTGCCTCCAGCGCCCGCATCGCTTCTTCGCTGTTTTCAGGTTCAAAATTGGCGCCGGAATCATCGTCGTCAAAGTCATCCCGCATGCCCCGCGCTCGCTTTTTCCGCAAGCAGTTCCGGTTCCCGCACCAGTGCGGAAATTCCAACGTATCGCCCACTGACCCGCGCCCACCGTGCCGCGCGCTCCCGAACATCCACGTGCAGAAAATTTCCGTCGTACACCCCGATGCCTCCGGCTGCAAACTGTGGCACCTCGAGCGCCAGTTCGTACATTCTCTGCAAAAGCAGCCCCGGCACACTGACATCCGCAGCCAGCCCTGCCAGATGTTCGCTATGCGGCGCCCCTCCAACCTGCTGATTGTGTCGCGCGCATCGATAGCCCGCATGTACGATCACCGGTACGCCTGCGAGCGACCGCAACGCCTCCAGCCCGTCCAGCAATCTGGAATCAATCTGCAAACGTCCACAACAGCGACAACTCAATTCTTTCCGTGAAAAATGTTTGCTTACATCCCCCATGACCTATCACCCCATAAAGTAAACGTGACGTACACATATATTAGCTTAAAGGAAACACCCCGGGAAGGTCGCTGGTCACGGATGCGAGTGACAGAAATCACGAGCCACCGGTTACGCGCGGAAGACGCCAAACTTGTATTCAGGACGGCACTCCACAGGCAACACAGTTGTATCGGGCCAGGTTCGAAGGGAAAGCTTTGTATCAGGGCGCCGCTTCAGCGGCGCCGAAACGTGCTCGGTTGGATTGCCCCTTTAGGAGCGCGATCTCTCAGCCTCTGCCTCCTTGCGGAAGCTGCCTCTCGCTCTGTCACTTTCTCGCGTCCGGCGCATCCAATCAAAGAACTTTTCCGGACGAAAGAAAGGCTTCTATGTCAGGCAGATTGACCGCTTCTACCCCGAAAGTCACCAAAACCGACGCCGAATGGCGCGCGCAACTCTCTCCCGAGCAATATCACGTGACCCGCGAAGCGGGTACCGAGCGCGCTTTCACCGGCAAATACTGGAAGACAAAGGAGCCTGGCACTTATACCTGCGTGGGATGCGGCACTTCGCTGTTCACCTCGGAGACCAAGTTCGACTCAGGCACGGGATGGCCGAGTTTCTACGCCCCGATCGATCCGGCGAACGTTGAAGAGCACGTCGACAATACCTACGGAATGACCCGCGTCGAGGCACGCTGCGCGCATTGCGGCGCCCACCTCGGTCACGTTTTCGAAGATGGCCCGGCGCCTACCGGGTTGCGCTATTGCATGAACTCGGCATCTCTCGACCTGAAGCCGGAAAACTCGGGTAAGAAATAGACGGTCTGCGGGTTGGCTTACATCAGGCACACAACACAAAAGGGCACGAGGTTCTCGTGCCCTTTCTTTGTTGGCGGCAAATTCTTCCTGCGAACTAAGCTCCAGCCGATGCGGCCATGGATTTGGAAGCTTCGTTGTTCGAAGGCTTGGACTGCTGCTGTGACTTGTTTTTCTGCTCGGAAGCGGCTTGCACCTGCACGCTGCCTTTCAGGATGGCGCCATCTTCCACGCTGATGCGCTGCACCACCACATCGCCGGTGACCGAGCCTTCGCTGCGGATGTCCAGCCGGTCGCTGCAGATGATGTTGCCGTGCACCTTGCCCATGATCACGACTTCCCGGGCATTCACGTCGGCGGTCACCACACCGTTGCGGCCGACCGTGACGCGGTTTTCGGGAATGTTGACGGTTCCTTCAATGCGGCCGTCGACGAACAACGACTCGGCTCCGCTGATGTCGCCCTTGATAACCAGGGAGCGGCCGATAGTGGCCTGTTCCATGGGGGCGCTTGATGTCTTCACCGGTGTGTAGGTATTCGGCGCCGAGGGCGCCGCATTCTTGTTCTCTGGTGGCTGCAGCATGGATGAGACCTTCCTTGATTTTCGCCCGCGCTCCCCGTGGAGGTCCGTGATAGCGGTGGGTCTTGGCTCAATCGCCATGCTGAATATCGCACGTCAATACGTAATCGAGCAGGTTACGGAAGCACCTGTACACCTGCGGAAAACGCGTTTTTAGGGCGAATCCGCCGGAAATTACAGGCTTTCTCCCGGCACTTTTTGGGTCCTTCGGATGGCCCATCAGTGCCATTCCACTGGAGGGGGCGAAAACGTAGAGTGGTTCTCGAGCAGCACTTGGGGGAGGGCTGTTTAACGGGCGTCCCGTGACTCGAATGAGTCAGGGGCGCTTTGTTTTTCCGGAGTAATTTCTGAGTTCCCAAGTCTCTCGCAGATCGACGGTCTCCCGTACCAGACTTCTCATTCGCCACCCTCACTGCTTTTCCGGCGATCTCAGAGGAGCACAAAGACCTTTCCTGCATTATCATTCGATCGGCTCACAGAACGCCTACGGCCCAACTTTTTCAGGAGGCGTAACATGATTCTCTCCCGCACCTCACTCGCCCTTTTCCTGCTTGTGTTGACTCTAGTCAGCACTGTCGGACGCCTCGGCGCGCAAGATCGCTATGACCCTAACGACCAGAACCGGCGCGACCGTGACGACCAATACCGGCGCGATGACCGGGACGACCAATATCGGCGCGGCGGTGCCTGCTTCTTCAAGGACATCGACTTCGGAGGCGAGAAATTCTGCGTCCGGCCGGGCGAACGTGTGGCCATGGTCCCCCCCGGCTTCAACGATCACATCTCTTCGATACGCATCTTCGGCCGCACTGAGGTCACGGTTTACCAGGGACGCGACTTCCAGGAACCGAGCCTTCGCCTGCGCGAGGACGTTCCCAATCTGCAGAAGTACCAGATCCAGCCTGGTCACAGCTGGAACGACCGAGTCTCCTCGATCGAAGTTGTCTCCATGCGGAACCAGGGGGACTGGGATCGCGACGGCGCCTGTTTCTTCAAGGATGAGAACTTCCGTGGAGAGAAATTCTGCGTGGAAAAAGGCGACCGCATGGATCAGGTCCCCCCTGGGTTCAGCGATAGGATTTCCTCTGTTCGCCTGTACGGCCGCGCCACCGTCACGGTGTTCCAGGATGCAGGCTTTCGCGGTCCGAGACTTGAAATTCGCAATGACGTCGAGAATCTGCAAAGTTTCCAGGTCAGCCCGGGGCACAGTTGGAACGATCGCATTTCTTCCATCAGGGTCTACTGAGGCGGGCGCGCTCGCTCCAGCTTCGGACTGGGCTCACAATGGCGAGGTGTGGGATCCACAAGCGGAGTTATCGTGGCGGTACTCGATCCCGCCGGCCGGACCAGTGCCGTCTATTTTCTGATTGGCGGGAACGAGCCTTTGCCGCATGATCGGCACGACCCGCAAACTTGGAGGTTGCCCCGTGGGGAAGTTCGCCGCGCAGCTGCTTTTTTGCGCATGCACCGCGTTATCAGCCGTCGCTCAAAATAGCCAGACGATTGACCGCCTGTCGGTCACTTCCCTGGCAGTTGCTGTTTTTCACGGCGACGCTTCTATTGGCAGGGCAACAGGCTTTGTTCTCAAGAAGGATGACAACTACTATCTGGTCACCAACCGGCACGTGGTACTGACCTGTGCCGAAGATACCAGTACCGATGACGTCGGCGGTTGGATCTGCGCCGACAAGCTAAAAATCCTCCACAACACGGCCGGCCACCTGGGAGACTGGTTCTGGGTAGAAGAGAGCCTTTATGACGAGAACAAGCACCATCGCTGGCTCGAGCATCCGACCCTGGGCGCTTCCGCCGACTTGGTCGCGCTTCCTTTGAAAAATATTAGTGGCGTGCAGTTCTACCCGCTGGATCTGTCGCTGAGGAATACCGATGTTGAACTCGCCCCGGGCGATCCGGTCAACGTTGTCGGTTTCCCGTTCGGCGAAACCCAAGGTGGCGGCCTGCCCATCTGGAAATCGGGCACAATCGCCAGCGATCTCGACATTAATTATGGCGGCAAGGCCAAGTTCTTGGTCGACGCAACTGCGCGCTCCGGCATGTCTGGCTCTCCAGTCTATGCGCGGCGCTTCGGCAGCTACCAGAGCAAGTCCGGCACCTCCCACACCGGCAACGCAACCAGATTCCTGGGCGTCTATTCGGAAGAAAATCAGGCACTGGAACTGGGTGCCGTCTGGAAAGCAGAAGCGGTGGCTGCGCTGTACGACTCGCTCCCCTGACTCCCCCTGCGTCGTCCGAATGGACAAACCGGGGAGCGTACCTGGTGCCACCAAACCTTTACCAGAAATTGACACCAACCTGACATTCGATCGGCCGGGTGATCCTACCCTTCGGCGTAGTTAGGCAAAACTCGTTCCGGAGGGTATGTATGAAAACGATTTGCCTGTTCCTCCTCATTTCGCTCGCAACCGGGTGCGGCTACACTTCCAATGGAAGCGGGACGGTGGCGGCCGGCGCCCCGTCGATTACCTCGCTGGCTCCCAATAGCATGGCGATGGGAGGCGCGGCTTTCACGCTGACAGTAAACGGTAGCGGGTTCGCGAATGGCGCCGCCGTGTATTGGCACGGCAATGCGCGCACGACCACCTTCGTGTCCGCGTCCCAACTCACCGCCGCCATTACTGCCGCTGACATCGCTACCGCACAAACGGTGCCCGTCTTTGTTAAAAACCCAGGCGGTACGGGGATTTACATGAATCAAGGCGGGCAGAGTTCGGCAAGCGTGAGTTTTACCATCTCGCCCTAAGGCGCGAGTGAAAGGTCACTTCTATGACGCGGCTGCCCTCAGCAGAACGCTGAGCTTTTGGATGTCTTCCGCGCTGGCATCACCGAAGATAACGTAGCGCAGGCCTCCCTGACTCCAGTCCTCGACATTGAAGGTCTGTCTGCGCTCAGCCTTGGAATCGTCGCGGAACAATGCGTCGCCACTCCCAGCGGGCAGAATAAACACTGAAATTTCGTGCTTGCGGATCTGGTAGATGAGATGCGCGCCCGATTGTTGGCCGACATAGGCGACCCGGCCTCCGACCAGGGTGAAATCCGTGTTTTGCAATTCAGGCAAGTTGAAACTGAAGGGGATCTTCCCCTGGAACCACGGCTTCACTGTGTGCCGGTCGGTGGATATGACATCGACCGGATTGACGCTGCCGAGGGTGGCAACGTGCAAGTCTGCGAGTTCGGTGTAGAACTGCTGCCGCCGTAGACTTTGCCTTCCCGCAAACGTAGTCACAGCTCCGGCAAAAAGCACCAAAGCCAGTGCTGCCGTCGCCAGCTTCCATCCGAAATTCCAGTTCCAGCGCCTCTGCGGCGCTACCGCTTTTTGCAGTTTGGCGAGGAACTCAGCACTGGGCACGAAGCGTTTCCCTGCGGTCTTGATTGCCCGCTTGAATTGCACACGGGCGAGGACATCAGCGGTACAAGCCGGGCAGATGCGCAGGTGCGCATCGAGCGAACGCATGGCCTCAGCCGACAGTTCGCCATCCAGATAGCGATCGAGTTGGGCTTGCCACTGTTCGCAGGCCATTGATCAACCTTTCTGCACTCTCTGCAACTTCTCGCGCACCAGCCCGCGCAACGCGGCGCGGGCTCGCGACAACCGCGACATCACGGTTCCCACCGGGATCCCCAGCGTGTCGGCGATTTCTTGATAAGACATCTCCTCGACTTCGCAGAGCAGCAGCACCTCGCGGAAATGGAGGGGTAGCTCGTCGAGCGCGGTCTGCAGAAGTTCCTGGTTAGAGCGCTCCAGGAAAATCACTTCCGGGGTCTGCGTATCGGCGGCCACGGTGACCGGACCTTCCTCATCGGTTTCGAGCGGAACCGTCATGGTGGCGCTCAACCCGGTGCGCGACGTCAGAAACGTATTGCGCAGGATACGGTACATCCATGCGCGAAAATTCGTTCCCTGCTGGTATGACGAAAATCCGCGCAGTGCCTTGGCATAAGTCTCCTGCACCAGGTCTTCGGCCTCTTCGCGATTCTGCGACAGCCAATGGGCGAAGTTGTAGAGCTGCTCAAAAAGCGGCATGGCCAGCTCTTCAAACGTCGCAGGCTGCGGGGGTGGCGCCACGCACAATAGAGTAAACCGGCCAAAGCGCAATTTATTCCAACCTCACAAAACTATTTTTTGGACAATTTTTTCGCTTTCCACGGAATACCCGTCCCCTGTCTCAGTTATTCCCGGTGAGCATCAGCAAAACAGGAGCGAGTCATGAAAAAAGCGGTGAACCGCAGATCGTTCATGAAGATTGCGGGCAGTTCTTTAGGCATCGGCGTTCTTTATACGGCGCTACCCATGCCGGTTGCGGGCGAGGCGGGCGAAATGATGCGCTGGCTCGGCAAACAGAATGGCGAGGCGGTGACGCCCTTTTCGTTTGTGCAGTTGAGCGATGCGCATGTCGGCTTCAATGGCCCTCCCGATCCGCTCGGGACCAAGGCATTTGAACGCGCGGTGGAAATGATCAACGCCTTGCCCAAGGCGCCTGACCTGGTTTTATTCACGGGCGATCTGACGCACGACACAGAAGAGAAAGATGTGCACGCGCAGCGCATGAAGCAGTTTCAGGAGATCAGCGCGCGCATGAAGGTCGGGAAGGTGATGTACGTCCCCGGCGAACACGACGCCGGGCTGGATGGCGGGCAGCTATACCGGGAGTTCTTCAAGGAAACCTATTACTCCTTCGACCATCGCGGCGTGCATTTTGTCGCGCTTGACAATGTCTCTCGAGCAAAACCTGAAGTCGGTCCTGAGCAACTGGCATGGCTGAAGAAAGACCTGGTCCGTTTTCCGAAGACGGCGCCCATCGTGGTGTTCACGCATCGTCCGTTGTTTGACCTCAAGCCGGAGTGGGAGTGGTTCACCAGCGACGGCGACGACGTCATGAATGTGCTCGCGCCTTACGAGAACGTCACCGTGCTCTACGGGCACATCCACCGCGATCACGAGCACGAGGAAGGGCATGCCCATCACTATGCCGCGCGGTCGCTGATCTTCGCGTTTCCTGATCCGGACAAGGTCGCGGACAAGAAACCGAACCCGTTCGACAAGGCGAATCCATTCAAGAATCTTGGCATTCGAGTAGTGAACGAATCGGCAACGCAGTCCTTGTCCGTGCAGGACGTGGAACTCACGTTACGCGAATACATGGGCGTTAACGGAGTCCAACAAATCCTTCGGGAACCGGGGCTGTAAGTACACACGAGGGCGCCTGATCGGCACTTGAAGAACAACCTGGCGAGAAGCCGGGCATTTGAGAAGGAGAAAGGATCGAGGATGAAGACGTTCGAATTAAGCAAGTGGGCAGTGAGCGCTGGACTGGCGGTTGCACTGGTAGGTGGCGTGACCATGACGCGCCGGGCGTATGCGGCCGAGCCACGCCTTGTGGAAATCACAGCGAAACGGTTCGGCTTTGTGCCGGAACAGATCACGCTGAAAAAAGGGGAGCCTGTCACCCTGCGTTTGCATAGCGAAGACGTGACCCATGGGTTCTTCATGCGCAAGCTGAAAATCGACGCTGAAGTCGAGGCGGGGAAGACGACCGACGTCACCATTACCCCCGAAGTAGCCGGATCCTATACGACCATCTGCGATCATTTTTGCGGAGCCAACCACGGCAACATGAAAATGACGATCGTGGTGGAGTGATGAATTCTCCTGCACGAAGAAGTTGGGCCGGCAGCCTCGTGATCGCTTTCGCGGGACTGCTCGCAGGCTGCCAAGTCCATCAACCGGGACGCGTGGAAACCGCGTTCGCCCAGGAATTCAAGCGGACCGTGAGCGTGGGCGGCAAGAAGGACGTGAACCCATTGCCCGCGACGGCGGAGAACATCCAGGCCGGTCAGCGAAATTTTTCGCAATACTGCGTGGTCTGTCACGGACTCGATGGACAGAACACCGGGGTGCCATTCGCGGATCGGATGTCGCCCCCGGTGCCTCCTTTGATCTCTGCCTCGGTGCAGAAGTACACCGACGGACAATTGAAATGGGTGATCGACAACGGCATTTTTCCGTCCGGCATGCCCGCGTCGAAAGGCATTCTGAACGACGACGAGATTTGGCAGATCGTTCACTACATTCGCCATCTGCCTCCGAAAGGCAGTCTGGGCGAACCCCGCGTCTACAACGGCAATTAGGAAGGCCGATCCCTTTCTGCAACCCTTTCGACGGTAAAATCGCCCGCCCGCTGCCGGCTTGTAGGAAAATCAGAGATATGCGCCTTTGCCGGCTCGTGCCTCTTGTGCTGTCCTCGGTAGCGTTGGCGCAATCATTCACCGTCCAAAACAGCAACAGCACCGAAAATTTGCGCGGCCTGAGCGCGGTTTCGCCCTCCGTAATCTGGGCGAGCGGCACGCACGGTACTTATCTGCGGACAGTGGATGGAGGAGCTACATGGTTAGCCGCGCAGGTACCCGGCGCTGAAACGCTCGATTTCCGTGACCTGGAAGCTTTCAGCGCTGATGAAGCTTACTTGCTGGCGGCCGGGCCGGGCGATCAATCGCGTATCTACAAGACGACCGATGCGGGGAAGACCTGGACCCTGCAATTCACGAACAGCAATCCAAAGGGCTTTTACGATTGCATGTCGTTTTGGGATCGCACTCACGGCATTGCGCTCGGTGATCCGATTGAAGGCGTATTTGAGATCATCGGCACTGACGACGGCGTGCACTGGGGCCCGCTGGCCGACGCGGTAAGTCCGCGCTCATTGGCGCAAGAGGGCGCATTCGCCGCAAGTGGGACTTGCATCATGACGCAAGGGGACCAGGTCTGGTTCGTCACCGGGGGCAGTGCGGCGCGCGTCTTTCGTTCCATGAATCGTGGAAACACCTGGTCGGCCGCCGATCTCCCGTTGGTAAAAGACAATGCGTCATCCGGCGCGTTTTCTGTGGCGCTGGATGGACAAGGCCGCGCCCTGGCCGGCGGCGGCGATTACCAGCACCCTGAGCGAAATCCGAATCTTGCGTACAGCGAGGATGGCGGCATCACCTGGCAGGTTCTACCCTTCCGCCAGCAATCGTATGTCTCCGCAGTGGCAATTGACCCGGCCAATCGGCAGCATCTGCTGGCCGTGGGCAGCGCGCACGCCGCCTACACCGACAACCTGCAGAGCGCAATCTGGAAAGATTATTGGGATTTGAATCTCAACGTCGCCAGGTTTGTGGGGCCCGGCGAGGCGATCGCGGTGGGTCCGCAGGGAAAGATCGTGCGCTTTACGTTGCCGTAAGAATGCAGCTCAGATATGAGGTTAGGGACGGCCCGCGGCGCTGGCTTTCTCTCCGTCCAGAGCCGTGTAGATGGCCGGATCCGTGCAAACTTCGTAGTAGGACTTCTCCGTCCATTTCTGCAGCGTGAAGTGTCGGGGATCGATCTGGGCGACGCGGCTCTCACGCAACACGATCTTGCGGAAGATGTCGTTGTCGACGCTCACCAGGGCGCAGTAAAGCTTGTATCGCTCGCTGCCCCACAATTCGGGCAATTTCAGGTCGACGGGTTCCAGCGAAATTTCTGAACGCAGTTTGTTGAAAGCCGAGGGGCTGAGTCGAATTCCGCCCAGGTTGAAGGCCATGACGAAATCTTCGGCCGCCTCGCCCGCGTCGGCGTCGCTCACGGTCTGGAACGCATACACGTGGAAAGGGCTGCCCAGGGGTTCCATCGCTTTGCGGGCGCGCTTGTTGCAGGAAGACAGCCGGTCGCTCTCGTTCAGGGCTTCGGAGATCATGATGCGCTTTTCGCCGTCCATCAGGTAGAGCGGAGATGCCTCCTGGTAGCAGATTCCCACGCCCAGTTCCAGGGGAGGCAGCCCACTCTTCGTGACCAGTTCGTTATAGCCGCGAACGATTTCCACAATCTCGCGGGCCAGCACGCAAGCGCGGCTCACCGCCAGGCCCGCCTCGCCTTCCTTTTCATGAAGGGCGAGAATGACCGCATCGCCTTCGATAAAGACTTTGCTCGCTCCGTACTTCGGCAGCAGCGTGTTGACGGGATCGTAGAAGTTCAGGCTGAAATAGGAAGCCGGGTTCAGTCCCGAGTCCATCAGGGAGCGGGTCAGCCGCGAAGAATCGCGAATGTCGGCCTTGATGATGACGTGGCCCAAGGTGCGTTCCTCGGCGGGTTTCTGCTCAGCGGTCAGGAGGAATTCGTATAGCGTGCCGTTTACTGCGGACAGTTCGCGCAGCCTGGCGTTGCCAATGAGGTTGATGCTGTCGAGAGCCGAGTTCAGAGCCTCGAGCCGCCGCATGTCGCGATGGTAGCGCAGGAAGTCACGAAGGAAACGACCGGCAACTTTGGCGCGATCCGCGCCCCGGCAACTTGCAACCCGGCCAACCGCCCCATACAGATTGTTAGCGGAAAGTTTTCCACCTTCCTCGATCAACCGCTCCACCCGGGCGCACTCCGCGCGGTCCACCAGCGCATTCTTCAACTGCTGAGGGTTGATGCGGGAAGCGTATTCCGAGAGCAGTGGAACAACCTCGTAGGAGGCGATCACATACTCCATCACCGATTGATCTTCGAGGTAGCGGACCCAGGCCGACAGGCGCGCTTTCTGGGACCGGCCTTCGGGAGTCGCTTCGCTTGGGGTGCCGCCACCCACCAGCGCTTGCGCATTCTCGGGTGCATTGAGCCAGGGGTCGAGCTCCGCATCCTCGTCGGGCAGGTCAATCTCCAGGGAGCGGAGAAATTCGCAGGTGATTTCCCGCATTCTGATAAACCGGTCCGGATCGCGGTCCCAATTGCCCAGCATCACGTATTGCTCGGCGCACAGGTAGTCATCGCGCCCATCCTCGGAAAGGACCAGGCGGTTGATAAGCAACTTGTGACCCTCGCTGTCGTTTTCCCCAAAACGCGAGCGGCGCATGCGGGCCAAGGTCTCTTTTTCGATATCGCGCAACAAGAGAAACAAATCCTGTCCGGTTTTGCGCTGGATGATTTTCTTGCGCACCTGGAACGAAGCGACACGTTCCCGGTACTCGAGCGCCTTCAGCTGGCGTACGCCTTCGTAGCTCTTGAGCATCATGCGGCAACGCTCGAGCACCTGCGCAAACTGTGAATTAAGCTCCAGGCGCAGGAACTTGATGACAGCGAGACGGGCCAGTAGATCGATCGCAACCTTGTTTTCCGCTTTCGCGCGATTGAGCGCGCCGACGTGCAACTCCGTGAGCAGAGTCTTGAAGTCCGATGGCTCGGTCTTCTGGCCAGGCTTTAGAACGTTGGTCAGCTTGTTCAGGAATGGCGTCCTCGGGGTCGACGGCGTAGCCTCGGCGGCCAGCAGGCCGTCTACATCGCCGTGCCGGGCGATCAGGCGCGCCACGTGAGCGCGAGCCGTTTCCGTGAATTTGGCGCTGAGATGAACGTCGTGGCGAAGATTATCGACGCCGACCTGCAGGCCCTCGAGCGAAAGCGAGGGCGTGTAACTAATCAGCACCGGCGGAATCAGTTCATCGGAGGAGCCGCCGAGTTTGAAGATCGGGATGCGGGGCATGAAATTTTCGCGTTACTTGGCCGCCTGTCGCTGCTCGTCGGCCAACTCGACCCGGAATTGCGGCACCACCAGTGCCTGCTCTACGGTCGGCTCATTCATTCCCGCCAGCCGCGCCGCAAGGATCTTCGCGTCTTCCTGCGCGCCCGCCTTCCGGTAAGCCTTCCACAACATCAGCAGAGATTCGGGGTTCTCCGTGTCTTCCTGCAGATGCGGAATCGCCTCCGCGTACTTGCCTTGCTCGGTCAGCACGGATCCCGCCGCGGAGTGGTAAGCGAGTTGAATCACCTGGCTCCGACTCTGGCTGGCCATGCTTTCCAGCTGCGTCACGGCCTTGGCGGCCGCTTCCGGTGACTTGTTCTGTACGGCGCGCCGGGCGACTACTGCCAGGACCAGGGCGCGTTCCTCTTCGCGGTCACTCCTGGCCATAGGATGTCCTTCGTCGAGCGCGTGCTCCGCCGCTTTGAGGTGGTGCGTCGCGTCCTTATAGTCGGGCGCGCTCATCGCCATGATGCGGTTGGCTTCGGCTTCAATCTTGGCCAGGCCGACCGAGTGCGCGTGCCGCGCAACCTCGTGCAGAGACTTATCGACCTGTTTGTGATTGCCTTCACGAATCCAGGTCAGCGCCGCCTGCAATTCGTACTCCACCCGATCGCTCTCGCTGGTCACGAACATCAGGGCCTTGGCATATTCCTCGCGGGCTTCTTGTTCGCGTCCCATGACCGCGTAGGTATCGGCCACGCCGAATTCGGAGCCGAAAGTCGGATCTACACGAATCGCCATGCGGTATTTATCGAGCGCCGCGTCGTACTGGCCAGCGGCCCGCAAAATCTCGCCATAGGAGTCATACGGGTTGGGCTGATCGGGCTGCAGTTGGACGTAGCGTTCCATCAGAGCCGACGCCTTTTCGAAATTCCCGCTGAACGCATAAGCGTAGGCCAGCTCGTTGATGGCCGCCGGGTAATCCGGGAACAGCGCCACGGCGTGCTGGAGCACGAAGATACCCTGAGCATAACGGCGCTGGTGCACCAGCCACCGGCCGGCAAGAAAAGCGCTGCGATGGTCCTTGGGATACATCGCCAGCAGATCGTTCATGGCCGCGATCGCGGGGACGTAATTGTTCTGTTGCACGCCCGCCAGCCAGCGGATCAGCAGGCGCTCGCCGCGCGAAACTTGCGAGACCAATTGCTCGGCGCGGACGCGCGCGGCCACCTGCTCATCAGGGTCGTGCGTAAGGTGCGAAATCAGGATCTGGGCCTGCGCAAATTTCGGGTCGCGTTTGATAGCAGCGCGAAGATCGTTGAGCGCGTCGGCCCGCCGCAACGCCTCGAGATCCACCATCGCGCGCTCGAACTCCTTGCGTGAAGCGGGCGAAGAGGTGGTGACGGGCAGGGTGACACCGGTCGCAGTCAGCTTCGCGCGATGCGGCTTGGCATCGCTGGCGAACGCTGCAGCGCAGAACACGAGCAAGCAGGCAGTCCAGCGCAAGGTACCACCTCGGATATGCTTGATTTCAGGAACTATAGAGACGAGCCTAGCACGCAGGGCAGGACGGGAAAACGTTACGCAAGTTACTGTCCAAACGCTTGATTTGGGTGCAGAAACCCTGGTTTGAGACTGTTGAGCTTGAATCGCAAGGGCATCAGATGCTCGTCAAGAACAGGAAAGAACCATGGGGGGCAAACGGTCAGCCGTTTCATCAGTCCGGGAGGGAATTTTGCTCGGAATCACCTTCACTCCATCCATGCGAAATCGCAAATAGCGCGAGCTGTATCTCCGAATGCGAGTCGCGGGCAAAGTTTCTGCTAAAAAAAGCTCTGGACCCGTCGATTCCGCTGCCAATGCCTGGAGCCTTCACTTCAATCTATTCTTTTGTTTCCTTCAAGAGCACCACGTCGGCGGTGTCGTGGCGGCGGATGAAGGCGATGGACTTGCCGTCGGGGCACCAGGCGTAGTTGCTGATTTGTTCTGACTGGAAATGGGTGATCTGGCGGCCGGGAGTACCGTCGAGGGGCTGGAGCCACACGTTGCTGCTGCCGTTTTCGGTGATCAGGTAGCTAATGGCATTTGTATTGGGCACCCTTTGGAAGCCGGCGTTGGAGTTGTTGGACGAGCCCAGGCGCGGATCGAGGCCAACCATCTTCGGGGGCGACGAGGGATTGTCGAGACTCACGATGGCCAGCTTGGCGACCGCATCGTTGGTATTCGGATCCATCATGTCGACGCTGAAGGCGATGGATTTGTTGTCGGGCGTGATGAAGGCGATGTTCTCGATGGCGAACCGGTTCGGGATGTCACTGCCCGGGACCATTTCCGCTGTGCCGCCGTCGATGGGCACGCGCATGAGGCGCGGCACACTCGGCCCCTCGATGTAGTAGACCCATTTCTGATCGGGAGAGCAGACCGGGTTGGTTTCAATCAGCCTGGAAGTGAGTTGCTTCGGAGACGATCCATCAGCGTTTGCGCGGTAGACGTTGATCGAACCTCCGTTGTGGAATGCCCAGGCAAACACGATGTATCGATCGCCACAGGCCCTCTGGTCGAACACCGGCGCCTGGGCGTCACTGACGAGCGCCACGGCATTCTGGCCGTTGGAATCAACCCGCAGGAGTTTGTCGCTCTCGGTGAGCAGGAGCTTGTCGTTCGACGCCCACTGCACCTGTCGTGGATCGGAAATCTCAGCCACGGTGGTCAAGGAACCCGCAGGGGAGTTGCCGGACATGGGCTGCAACAGAAGAGTACGGGTGATCTTGACCTGAACGGTGGCAACGCTGTGGGCGTCGGCCGAGAGGCTGAGCCCGGTGTAACGGTTGGTATCACGGGTAACGGGGTGAAGTCTGCCATCCGTGGTGAGCACACCGATCTGGCTCCGATCGTTGGTGATTCCCTTGGGGGCATACAACACGAGAAACTCCCGCCCGCTAGGGAGCCACTCTAATTCGAGGATGCGATCCTCGGGGAGGGCCGCCAGGGTGGCCGTCTGCTTGCGCTCGAGGTCGAAGGTATCAACGTAGCCGAGAGTTGCGCCCGCTCCTGCGTACGAATACGCGAGGGTCTTACCATTAGGCGACCAACTGATCTGGGTGGGATCGGCACCGCGCGCGGATTGGGCGATGCGCAGAACGGTTTCGTTGCTGCCATCCAGATTGGCGGAGAGCAGACGGTATTTGCCGGGGTCCGGGTCGTTGGCGCGAATGTAGGCCATGTGCTGGCCATCGGGTGAAAAAGCGGGATTGCTGTCGATATCGCGAACGATTTGCTTGGGTACGCCACCCAGCACCGGAGCGCGAAAAAGATGGAATTCGTTGGCACGCATCGTCGCGGAGCGGCGGTAGTAGACATGGTTGCCGTCGGGCGAGAAGGCGAGTGAGGCATACACGCCGGGAGCGGGAGGAATGATCTGCGTGTCGCTCCCGGTGGGGATGTTGCGGAGCCACAGACTGCGTTGTCCGTTTTCCATCTGCACGTGCAAAAGATAGCGGCCGTCCGGAGAGATTGCAGCTTGATCGACTTTCCCGCTGTTGGTGATCTGCGTAATGGTGTAGTTCGCGAACGGAAGCGCGCCCGTGCGGGTGACCAGGGCATAAATGCCGAAAGCGGCAGCGGCAAGCAGGGCGAGAACTACGAGAGAGACGACCGCCGTGCCGACCCGGTGCTGGCGTGCGACTGCACTCACGCTGGAACTGGTGTGGGCGGGAGGCGCGACACTGGTCGCGACCGGGCCGCTACCGGAACCTGCTGAGGTCACGACGGGCAGAGGATGACTGTCACTGATTGGAGCTAGCGTGGCACGGCCGGAGCCGCTGTCGCGCTGCAGGCGCTTCAGATCACCGCGCATCTCGGACGCATGCTGATAGCGCAGATCGCGATCCTTCTCGAGAGCTTTGCCGATGATCTCCTCGAGCCGGGCGGGCACGTCCGGATTGAGGCGCACGGCAGGAAGGGGGGCGCGGTTCAGAATAGCTTCGAAGATGATGGCGGTAGTATCGCCGCGAAAGGGCACGGCGCCAGTGGCCATCTCGTACAACACAGCGCCGAAGGAGAAGAGGTCGGTGCGGGGGTCGAGTTCCTTGCCTTTGGCCTGTTCGGGAGACATATAGGCGACCGTGCCAACCGCGGTGCCGGGACTGGTGAGGAACGCGTCGCTCATCAGCGTGGGTGAGCTGAGGTTCACGGTCTGGCCGACCTCGCGGGTGGAAGGCATCAGCTTCGCCAGGCCGAAGTCGAGAACCTTGGCATGGCCGCGCTTGGTCACGAAGACGTTAGCAGGCTTGATGTCGCGATGAATGATGCCTTGCGAATGGGCGGCGTCAAGCGCGTCGGCAATTTCGATGGCAAGTTGCAGCAGGATGTCAGTCTCGAGCGCGTGGCCGGAGATCTGGTGCTTGAGCGTCACCCCTTCGAGATACTCCATGACGATGAAGGTCTGGCCGGCGGCTTCATCGATTTCGTGGATGGTGCAGATGTTGGGGTGGTTCAGGGCCGAGGCGGCGCGGGCTTCGCGCTGGAAGCGCTCGAGCGATTGCGGATCGGAAGCGACCTCGGGCGGGAGGAACTTGAGGGCAACGAAGCGTCCCAGTTTGATGTCTTCGGCCTTGTAAACGACGCCCATGCCACCCCCGCCGAGTTTGTCGACGATGCGGTAGTGGGAGATGGTCTGGCCAATCATGCGGGAAACGACCCGGAGGAATGGTATGGCGCAAGGCAGCGGAAGTCAAAACAACCGGAGACGGACTTCGCCATGCGGGTAGATACGAGCGAGGCCGGGCGGAGGTTCCCTGTTTCCGGTCACAGTAACGCGGATGGTGGGCAGCATTCGTACTCAACAGATAACAACGAGAAGGCAAAGCGGCCTGTACATCAAGAACCGTGTGGATGTTTAGGCCTTATGCTTGCGAAGAAAAGTCAGTGCTGTGCATGTCTCGAGGGTCAGTCGAGCAATCCTCGAGAGTAGAGCTTTTCATACACTTCGATGTCGTCTTCACGCCCGGGAGCCAGAGTCCGGAAGATTTCGGCCGCGAAGGGGAATGGGGCAAGACCGTTGGCGGTGATGATGGATCGATCGCCGACGGCGGGGGCGGGTCGATAGAACTGCTGACCGCGATAAGTGGGGACGTGGTGGCCGATGAAATCCTTGCCGTTGCTGGTGTGGAGACGATCATCGAGCAGGCCGCAGTGGGCGAGCGCGAGAGTGGCGCCACAGATCGCGGCAACGGGACGGCCGAGGGCGGCCATGGCTTTTGCGGCTTTGGAGACGGTGGGAATTTCTCCGAGGGTCCAGAAGTCACCACCGGGAAGAATCAGGATTGCGGCGGATTCGGGCTTGAAATCCGCGAGCGGAAGGTCTGGCAGAACTTTGAGACCGCCCATGCTTATGACTGGCTGCGAAGTGAGTCCGATACTCTGCACCGAAAATCCGAACGAGCGACGAAGTTCAGCCAGAGCTGAAGCTGGTTCCCAATCGGCATAGCCACCGTGGACGAGTACGTAGGCGGTATTCATTCCAGGCTCTCGGTCAAGTCGAACTTCCCACAGTGTTAGGTACGCGTGGCGATTGTATTTCAAAGTCCATCTGGAGCGGCGGATTGAGGAGACGACACGCCAGACAGGTGTGCGGTGGATCACAGCTCTGGGCTGTGGAGCACAGTACAATCCCGGCCAAGATCGGACTGAGCAGGGCCGATCGGGCAGGGAGATTCGAATGGATGCATTATTCGAGGCGATGCGCCGGAGCATTCTGGAAGGCGCGCCGGAACGTGCGACGGAACTGGCGCAGCGGGCGCTGGAGGATGGTGTCGATCCGCTGGACGCGGTGAACCAGGGATTTGCTGTCGGGATTACGTCAGCCGGCGAGCAATTCGCGCGCTGCGAAATGTTTCTGCCCGACCTGCTGGCTTGCGCCGAGGCGATGAAGGCGGCGATTAAAGTTCTCGAACCGGAAATGCTGCTCCGCGGATCGCAGCGCGCGATGCTGGGAAAAGTCGTGCTCGGGACGGCGCGCGGAGACATCCACGACATCGGGAAGAACCTGGTGGCTACGATTCTTTCGGCCAGCGGATTTCAAATCTTCGATCTGGGCACGAGCGTCACGCCGGAACAGTTCGTTGCGAAGGCAAGAGAAGTGGATGCTGACATCGTGGGCGTCTCGGCTTTGTTGACGACCACTATGGCGGGGCAGAGGGCGGTGATCGAGGCGCTCGACAAATGCGGGCTGCGTCCGCGCTGCAAGGCAATTATTGGCGGGGCGGCCGTGACGGCGAAGTGGGCGGAAGAAATCCACGCGGATGGGTACTCGCGCAATGCCAGCGACGCACTGGAGCTGGCCAAGGCTCTGATGGCGCGAGCGGCGGTTCCGGCATGAGACCCCGAATCCAGCTGCTCAGTGCAGAGCTTATCGAGCGCATTCTCGGGGAAGCGTTTCAGTTGCTCAGTGATCCGGGAGTGCGCGTTGCCGCGGCGCCAGTTGAACTGCTGCGGCGGGCCAGAGTGGAAGTGCGTGATGGGGTGGCGCGTTTGCCGGAGGCGCTGGTTCGGCAATGCGTGGCATCGGTGCCGCGGGAATTTTTCCTTTATAACCGGCAAGGGGAGAAAGCCGTTCACTACGGCGGCGACGAGGTGCAATTCGATCCGGGGTCGTGCTGCGTGCAGGTGCTGGATCGCGACAGGCTGGAGGCGAGACCGTCGGAAACGCGGGACTTGGTGCAGATCGTGCAGGTGACCGAGATGTTGCCGCAGTTTGCGGCGCAGTCGACGGCGGTGGTCTGCAACGACGCGCCGGGCGAGATTGGCGACGTGTACCGGCTATGGGTCGTGTTACGACATTCCAACAAGCCGGTGGTCACGGGATCGTTTTCAGCCGAGGGATTACCGGGAATGATTGAGTTACTAGCGGCGGATCGCGGAGGGCGGGAGGAACTACGGCGGCAACCGCGCGCGATTTTTGATGTGTGCCCTTCGCCTCCGTTGAACTGGTCGGAATTCGGCTCGCGCAACCTGCTGGACCTGGCGCGGGCCGGAGTGCCGGCGGAGATTGTGGCCATGCCGCTGGCGGGAGGGACCGCTCCCGTGACGCTGGCGGGTTCGGTGACCCAACATGCGGCGGAAGAGTTGGCGGGGATCACGCTGCATCAACTGGCGGGTCCGGGAGCGCCAGTGGTTTGGGGCGGAGCTCCGGCCATCTTTGACATGCGAACCGGCGGCGCGCCGATGGGTGCAATCGAGACAGCCATGCTGAACATGGCTTGCGCAGAGGTGGGCAAATATCTTGGATTGCCGACTCACGGGTACCTGGTGGCTACGGACTCGAAGCTGGTGGACGCCCAGGCAGGCGCGGAGAGTGCGCGGTCGGCGATGCTGGGCGCGCTGACGGGAATCAACATGATCTCGGGAGCGGGGATGCTTGGGTCGCTGGACTGCCACAGCGCGGAGAAACTCGTGATCGATGCCGAGTCGATCGCGTCGGCGTTGCGGTTGGTGCGCGGGATTGAAACCGGCAGCGATACGCTGGCGACCGGCATGTTTGCGCAGGTCGGTCTCTCGGGAGAGTTTCTGAAGTTGAAGGAGACACGCGCGCTGTTTCGAAAGGAGCAGCACATTCCTTCGGCAGTGATCGATCGTGGCGGGCGGGGTGGGGAGACAGCGAGCGATGCCTTTGTCCGGGCGCGGGCGCGAGTCGAGGAGCTGGTTGCTGGGTACCGGGCGCCAGACCTTCCCGAGGAGATGGTGAGGGAGTTCAAGGAAGTTGTGGAGCGGGCTTGCGCAGTGCAGTGGGTAGGATAGGAACCTTCACCACAGAGGACACAGAGGGCACGGAGGGACAAAACTACTTTGCAATTGCCTCGGGCGAAAGGAATCGGTTTGGAGAATTTTGGCCGCGTTTGGGATACTGTCTACGGGTATGGGGTTCTTCGACTGCGTTCGGCTGGAGCCTCACTCCGCTCACGATGACGAGGGTCGGGAAGTTTCGCTCAGGGTTCTGCGAAGATCGCCACGGTCCGCGCCAAAGCCGCCACCAGCCAAGATAATCTCACGCGCTGCTCCCTTGACCGCGGTGCTGTGCGTCATGCTGACTGTCCCGGCGGCTGGGCAGTGGATGGGAAAGCAGACGGGGTGCTATGCCGATGCGATTGCGGCGAATCCGAACCGCCCAACTGTAGCGGATCCCGCTGACATCACGCAATACGGCGTCATGGAATTGGAATACGGGTGGGACCGACTGTGGCCTGAACCAGGCTTGCGGCAAAGCTCGGTCGGCGGATTATTGAAGTTCGGGATGCTCTGCGACGTCGAATTTCGCTGGACCACGACATCGTTTCTTTCACAGACGAGAGATGGCAGCGGCACGCAGCAGAGTTTCGGGGATAACTGGATTGGGCCGCAGGTCCGTTTTTACCGGCAGACGAAGCGTGTGCCGGCGTTGGCGGTGAGCTACGCGGTAAAGATTCCTTCAGCCAGCACAGACGGCGGGTTGGGAAGTGGGAGAGTGGATCACGCCTTCACTTTTCTGGCCAGCAAGGATGTGGCGAAAATTCATTTTGATTTCAATGCCAGCCAGTTTTGGGTCGGCGGCACAAACCGGTTCGACAGAAATCAGGAATACAACCTGGCGTTTTCGCATCTGATCCGCGGGCCGCTGCAGTTCACTGGGGAATTTTACGGCGACACCCGGCTGAATCCATCGACGCCGGGATTTGTTTCTTCGCTGTGGGCGCTCACCTACACGGTCACCCCACGACTCGTGATTGACGGCGGATTCGAAGTTGGACTGACCGACGGCGGGCCGCACCGACATGTATTCGTGGGCGCAACGTGGGCGATCGCGAATCTATACCGCTGGCGGCGAAGAAACTGAAAGGCGTTGCCGGTCAACCCATTGTTTATAGGGCAGTTATCCGCTTACCGATATCTCCGATTCTCTGCATCCCCTTGGGAAGCTTATTCATCTAAAACTTGACAGTGTTACACTCAAGTCTTATTATGGCTGCGAGGAATAAGTTTAAGCAACTGATTATATTGCACTTATAGTGATTAGGAGGCTCAGAATATGGGCAAGATTATTGGAATTGACCTCGGAACCACCAACTCGGTGGTCGCGGTCATGGAGGGTGGCGAGCCCAAGGTTATCCCGAATGAAGAAGGTGGCCGGACGACTCCTTCGGTCGTGGGCTTTACCAAGACGGGGGAGCGGTTGGTCGGGCAGGTCGCAAAGCGGCAGGCCATCACCAATCCCGAAAATACCGTGTTCTCGATCAAGCGCTTCATGGGACGCCGGTACGACGAAGTCAACGAAGAAATGAAGATGGTGCCCTACAAGGTGGAGCGCGATGGCGACCACGTGGCCGTGATTGCGCAGGGCAAGAAGTACACCCCGCCGGAGGTCTCCGCGATGATTCTTCAGAAACTGAAGAAGGCCGCGGAGGATTACCTGGGCGAGAAAGTGACCGAGGCCGTCATCACGGTTCCGGCGTACTTCAACGACGCGCAGCGGCAGGCAACAAAAGACGCCGGCAAGATCGCCGGGCTGGATGTAAAGCGCATCATCAACGAGCCGACAGCGGCCGCTTTGGCTTACGGGCTCGACAAAGGTAAGGACGAGACCATCGCCGTATATGACTTCGGCGGCGGAACGTTTGATATTTCGATCCTCGAAGTCGGCGAAGGCGTCATTGAGGTGAAGGCCACCAATGGCGATACGCACCTGGGCGGCGACAACCTCGATCAGCGCATCGTCGACTGGTTGATTGACGAATTCAAAAAGGACGAAGGTCTCGACCTGCGCGGCAAGGGCAACGAGATGGCTTTGCAGCGTCTGCGCGACGCGGCCGAGCGGGCGAAGATCGAACTCTCCACAACCATGGAGACCGAAATCAACCTGCCCTTCATCACGGCGGATGCCAGCGGGCCGAAGCACCTGGTGAAGAAGCTGACCCGGGCGAAGCTCGAGTCGATGGTCGAAGACCTGATCCAGAAGTCGGTCGGTCCGTGCAAACAGTGCATGAAGGACGCAGGCGTCGATGCCAGCAAGATCAACGAAGTCGTGCTGGTTGGTGGACAGACGCGCATGCCGCGCATTCAGGCGCTGGTGAAGGAACTGTTCGGCAAGGAGCCCCACAAGGGCGTCAACCCGGATGAAGTCGTGGCAGTGGGCGCGGCGATCCAGGGCGGCGTGCTGAAGGGCGAAGTGAAAGACCTGCTCCTGCTGGACGTGACTCCGCTGTCGCTGGCGATTGAAACGCTGGGCGGCGTGGCCACGCCGATGATCCCGCGGAACACGACGATTCCGACCAAAAAGACGGAAACATTCTCGACCGCGGCGGATAACCAGACGTCGGTTGAAGTGCACGTGCTGCAGGGCGAGCGTCCGATGGCGGCGCAGAACCGGACTTTGGGCAAGTTCCACTTGACCGGGCTGCCGCCGGCGCCACGGGGCGTGCCGCAGATTGAGGTGACGTTCGACATCGACGCCAACGGCATTCTGAACGTGACGGCGAAGGACAACGCCACGGGCAAGGACCAGAAGATCACGATCACGTCGTCTTCCGGCCTGTCGAAGGAAGAAGTGGAGCGGATGGCGAAAGAAGCCGACTCCCACTCGGCCGAGGACAAGGCGAAGCGCGAAGAGATCGAAGCCAAGAACCAGCTCGACAGCATGGTCTACCAGATGGAGAAGATGCTGCGCGAGTCGGGGGACAAGATCTCGGGTTCGGAGCGGGGCGACGTCGAGAACGCGATCGCCGACGCGAAAAAAGCGCTTGAGTCAGGCGACAAGGCGGGCATGGATCGGGCGCGCGAGGTGCTTACCCAGGCTTCGCACAAACTGGCTGAGCAGATGTACAAGGCGGCCGGTTCGCAGGGTGGGCCGGGGGCTGGGGCGGGACCGTCGGGTTCGGCGGACGGCAACGGTCAGGCCAAGAAGGATGAAGGCGTGATCGATGCCGAGTATGTGGACGTTGAGGACAAGAAGTAAGAGAGCGGGCAAGAAGAAGTCGCCGAGGGCTGTCCGCAAGGGCGGCCCTCGCGCTCTTCGGCACGATTTTCGAAGCGGTGACAGGGTGCGGATCATCGACATTGCCCGTGAACTCAAGGATCCGGATTACAAAGACGATCCACAGATGCGGACGGCGGAGTTGTTCCGTTTCTGCTTGGGCAGGAGGTTCACGATTAGTGGTTTCGATCAATACGGATTTGTTGAATTACAGGTCGACCGTGACCCGGAAGCAAAAAGAAAGTTCGGACTGAACTGGATCTGGATGGAGCCACAGTACCTAGAGCTGGTATCGAAAGCTCGGGGCAAGGTTGCTCGTGAAAGAGGATTTTCTTAAGAGCGAGGCTGAAGCCGAAAAAACTGAGTGCACGGTCCGAAAAACTCGGCGTGGTGAGGATAGAGGAGGAAATTAGAATTGCAATTCGAAATTAATAATCAGGAATATTTTCTAAATTACGTAGAGGACGAAGGCCTGTGGTATGTCTTTCGTCCGACGGCGAGTGGCATGATTCGCATTCCGGTGGAGATGGAGGCGGTGCATTCGGAGCACTTTGCGTTTGCGCCGGAAGAGGGGAAGAAGCGGGTGGTGCACTAAGGCGACCTGCCGGAGTGCCGTCCCCTGAAGGGGACTCCGCTCTTGAGGCATGCTTACCCCGCACTGACGGGCGGGGCTAACATCTGTCGTCGCTGCGCGACTTCGCAGGAATCGCAAACGCTGGGGGGACAGAGGGGCTAAGGGCTAAAAGCTAACGGCTGATTTTCAATGGCTACTCAAACCAAAGATTATTACGGCGCGCTAGGGGTTAAGAAGAACGCTTCCACGGATGAGATCCGGAAGGCGTTTCGGAAGCTGGCGCGCAAGTACCATCCGGACGTGAATCCGGGGGATAAGTCTGCCGAAGAAAAGTTCAAGACGCTCTCGGAAGCGAACGAGGTCTTGAGCGATCCGAAGAAGCGGAAGATTTACGACCAGCTCGGCTTTTATTCCGACAACATCGATCCGGCGACGGCCGAGGCTTATGCCCGGCAAGGTGGAACGCCGGGCGGCTTCCCAGGAGGATTTCCCGGGGGGCAGCCGCCGGGCACCGGCTCGGCGGGTGCGGGCGGCGTACATTTTGATTTTGGCGGGTTCGACTTTTCGGATCTGTTCGAAGGCGGCGGACGGGGAAAGAAAACGCCTTCAGCGGGCAGTGGCGGAGGGTTTCGGGACATTTTCTCGAGCATGTTCGATCGCAGCGGGCCGGGTGCACAGGAAGCGCCGGAGCCGGGGTCGGACCTGGAGTACCAGGTTAATGTACCGTTCTGGACGGCGATCCGGGGCGGTGTCATGAAGTTGAACATCGCGCGCCGGGAAACGTGCGGGACCTGTCACGGGTCGGGATTTGTCGAGGCGCCGGGAACATGTCCGCAGTGCCATGGCAAGGGGACCATCGAGCAGACGGGCGGGAGGATGAAGTTCAACGTGCAATGCCCGCGTTGCCACGGCACCGGGAAGAACATCTCGACATGCCCAACCTGCCATGGAGAAGGGACGGTGGAGCGCGTCGAGCCGCTGGAAGTTCGAATCAAGGCGGGAACGCGAGATGGGCAGCGGATTCGGCTTGCCGGCAAAGGGAACGCCGGGTCCCATGGCGGCCCGGCCGGCGATCTGTACGTGATCATCAAGACGGAGGATCATCCGATCTTTCACCGGGAAGGCGATGACATCCGGCTGACCGTGCCGGTGACCGCGACCGAGGCGGCACTGGGGGCCAAGATCGAAGTGCCGACCATCGATGGGCGGGCCCTGCTGAAGATTCCGCCGGGAACACAGTCGGGGCAGAAGCTGCGCTTGCGGGAGAAAGGCGTCCCTTCGGCGACCAAGGATGGGGCGCGCGGGGATGAGATTGTTGAAGTTAAGGTGACGGTGCCGATGCCCCGGGATGAGCGGACCAAGGAACTGTTGCGGGAGCTGGCGACGTTGAACCCGGAGGATCCGCGGGCGGAGATTTGGGGAAAAGTCTAAAGAGCAGGTGTCAGGTCACAGATGTCAGGTCACAGGGTTCGCGATGTTCGTTCTTCTTAGCCTCCCAAGCTCTCTGTTTCTAAGCCACTCTACGCTGCCGAAAATCCAACAAAATTCTTTCCGGGTTGGTGGCGTCGCCGGCTAACACGGGGTCCTTCGACTTCGCTCTGGATCACAATGTAGGGGAGCACTGGACACGCTCTACAAATGACGTCAGGCAGACAAAGCCCTCAAGCCTGTCCTTGACGAAATACATCGTACTCCTGAGACCTGTGACCTGAGACCTGTGACCTCTCGCCTGTCACCTGCTCTGCCGTTACTCCCGTACCGTGCCTTTCGCGAAAAAAATTAACGAAAAATTCTATTGCGTCGCATCTAAATTGCCGTATTCTCTGTGCTGCGAACTAACTTCGCCGAAATGCCCGTGGAATCGCTGTAACCCGGGAGCCGCGCTGAGGAAAGACTTCAAGGGAGACGCGGTGGTGAGAGTGAGTCGCTTGAGGAGGAAGCCATAGAAATTGGCAACAGCTAGCGCGCCCGCCACCACGTCCCCATCCTTGTCTGTTCTTCCCCGGAACAAGAAATTCGGCAAGCTCACCTTATGGCCCCTGGTCGCCGCCACCTTCTTTATGGTGTCGGGCGGCACATACGGCACGGAAGACATCGTGCACGGAGCCGGGTACGGTCGAGCCATCCTGATTCTTCTGCTGACTCCCATCCTGTGGAGTCTGCCTACCGCGTTCATGATCGGCGAGCTGTCCAGCACACTGCCCGAAGAGGGCGGCTACTACGCCTGGGTGCGTCGCGCGATGGGAAATTTCTGGGGATTCCAGGAGGCCTGGCTGTCGCTGATCGCGTCGGTGTTCGACATGGCGATCTATCCGACGCTGTTCATCCTCTATCTGCAGCGGCTGTTTCCGTGGTTCGCCGAGGGCCATCGCGGGCTCATGGTCGGACTGGGCGTCGTTGCTCTTTGCGCGCTGCTGAACGTGGCCGGAGTGAAGGTGGTTTCGACCACTTCGCTGTGGCTGTTCTTCGCGTTGTCAGCGCCGTTTGTGGCGATCGTGTGCATTGCGCCCTTCAAGTTTGGCGCCCTGGCCGGAGCGGTTACCAAGCCGACCAATTCCGGGATCGACATCTTGACGGGCGTGCTCATCTGCATGTGGAACTACATGGGATGGGACAACGCTTCAACCATAGCCGCCGAAGTGAAAAAACCGCAGCGGACATATCCGCGGGCGATGATGATTGCGGTAGCAATCGTGGCTGCGACCTACATTGTGCCGGTGGTGGCGATGTGGATGACCGGGCTCGCGCCGGGCGCGTGGGATACCGGCTTCTGGGCCGATGCGGCGGGCCTGCTGGGTGGACCGCTGTTGCGCGTGGGACTGGCGCTGGGCGGCATGATCAGCGGATTTGGAATGTTTAACGCGCTGGTGATGAGCTATTCGCGTCTGCCCTTGGCGATGGCGCAGGATGGGATGCTGCCCAAGATGTTCGGCAAGCAGACGAAAGGCTCGCGCGCTCCTTGGGTCGCGATTGTCGTGCTCGCCATCCTTTGGGCGCCGTGCCTGCTGCTCGGCTTCGAGCGGCTGGTGACGATCGACATCCTCTTATACGGCGGAAGCCTGGGGTTGGAGTTCGCGGCGTTAATCTGGCTGCGCATACGCGAACCCGAGTTGCCGCGTCCGTTCCGCGTGCCGGGAGGCATGTTTGGGGCGGTGGCCATCGGAGTCGCTCCCATGATGATGCTCGGCTTTTCGATCTTCCGGAGCCAGCATGAGACGGTCTTCGGAATGAGTTCGTTTGCCTTCGGGATGATCCTGATGGCGGCCGGCGTCGTGGCTTATGGAGTGAACCATCTGCTCAAGCCGGAGGGGTGGACGCCGGCTCAGGTGGAAAAGCCGCAGGTCGTCGCGTAGTTCGGAGGATTTGGTTGGGCGGGAGGGTGAAAGCTGTCCCGTTTTTTGTTTGTTGTAAAGTTAAGGGGAAGGCTCCATGACGAAACGGAAATCCAAGGGCGCCTACATGATTTCGGCGGTGGCCGAGATGTATGGCATTCATCCGCAGACGTTGCGTCTGTACGAACGCGAGGGGCTGCTCAAGCCTTCACGCACCGAGGGCAATACCCGGCTTTATACGGATGAGGATCTGCAGCGGCTTGAGTTCATTTTGACGCTGGCGCGCGACCTGGCGGTGAACATCAGCGGGATCGCCATCATCCTGCAAATGCGGGAACGGATGGAAGAGATGCAGCGCCAGATCCAGGATTTCGTGAAGTACATGCAGCAGGAAGTGCTGAACCGGGCGACGGCGGCGGCGGATCCGTCGAAGGGGGCGATTGTGCCGTTGCGGCGGCCGGTGGTGGTACCGGCGCCTCCGGGGGCGAAGCGAGAAGAAACGGTAGGCTCGGTCAGCTTTCGAGCACTCATGCACTCGTCATTAGCCTACCGTCTGAGGGGCGGCATTGGGGCCGAAGTGAGCGAGAGAAGATTCCAGATTGGAGCGTCCAGAGGGCGGCGCGAACCTGGGACACCTTGCGAAGGATTAGACCTTTCGCTCATCCGTTTTTCGCCCCAAACCTACTTGCTTTGAATCACGCCCTTCAAATTGTTTACAATCTGATCGGCGACTTTCCGAGCGCCACCGCGTTTCAACGCTCCCCACCAAAGGCTGCGGTCTCCGGCTTCTGAAGCCCAGAGGAACTTCCCGGTCGAACGCTCGACGATCGTTACGTTCCCGGTTGCGTGATCGCGATCGGGCGAGAGCCAACCCTCATGCCAGCTGCGTTTTTGGTTTGCCGCATTTCCAGTCATGATCAGATCGGCGTCCTCTTCCTGCGTGACGATCTGCAGGGGAACCGACGTCTTTACGAACTCGGCCCGGATATAACCGTCTAGTCCCTCGTCCATTTTCTCGATGTAGATTTTCGCGTTATGCGGGATCACCTTCTCGGCTGCAAACGCGCCGCCAACTAATAGAAAAGCTAGCACCAGAGGAATGAGCCAACGCCGCATTTTTATCTCCTCCCTCCACCCCTAATGGCGATTCTTACAGGTGGCAAGGAGCAGTCTCGGTGATCGCCATCACGTACCGCTGTATTGCGGTAGCCCGCGCAGTTGCAGTCATCCAGCTCCTGAACTTTCGGGAGAAAAGAACCACGGGCTCGGCATATTTGGAAGCACGATCATGAACACGTCTCTTTGTGCCCATTTGAAACCACCCGAGTATGATATTTGTTTTCAATGCCCGAGTTCCGAGCGCATTGAATGCTGAGTGCCGCATGCTGCCCTTCAAGCTCATCTACAGCGACGACTACTACCTCCCCATCGGCACCCATGTCTTCCCTGCCGAGAAGTACCAGCGCATCCATAAGCGGTTGCTAGAGACAGGAGCGGCCGAGGCGAAGGACTTTGTGGCGCCGCGGCCGGCTTCGGATCAGGACATCCTGCTGGTGCATACGCCGCAATACGTGCAGAAGCTCAAGACGGGGACGCTTTCGGCCCGTGAAGAACTCGAGATGGAGATTCCCTACTCGCCGGAACTGGTGCGGGCGTTCTGGCTGGCGGCAGGCGGCTCCATGCTGGCGGCGGACCATGCCCTGAACGATGGCATTGCGTTCAACATCGGCGGTGGATTTCATCATGCGTTTCCCGATCATGGCGAAGGCTTCTGCATGATTCATGATGTGGCGGTGGCGATCCGGCGCATGCAGCGAGATGACAAGATCCGGACGGCCATGACGGTGGATTGCGATGTCCACCAGGGCAACGGGACGGCAGCGATTTTCGCGGGAGTGCGGGTGCCGAGCGATCCCCTGCCGTCAGCGGGGCCTTTTACGGCCGCGCGTCCGGCGAAAATGCGCAACGCCCATGCCGGGGATGTGTTCACGATCTCGCTGCATCAGGAGCATAACTACCCGGCCTGGAAGCCGCCGTCTTCGATTGACGTCGACCTGCCGGACGAGATCGGCGACGCCGATTACCTGGCCTGGCTCGATAACGCGCTGAGTTCGGGTCTGCGGCAGTTCGAGCCGGATCTCTTGTGCTACATCGCGGGTGCGGACCCGTATCGCGAGGATCAACTGGGCGGGCTGAGTCTGACCATTGAAGGGCTGAAGAAGCGGGATGAGTTGGTGTTTCGCGTGGCACGGGCGCGGGAGATTCCGGTGATGGTGACCTTTGCGGGCGGCTACGCGCGCAAGGTGGATGACACGGTAACGATCCACTGCAATACGGTGTTGGCGGCGAAAGAGGTGTTTGGCACGTAACCTCCGCTATTCGGTCGGCAAAACCGATTACCGCAGAGGACGCAGAGGAACACGAAGAATCGTCCGGACAAGCCATCAGCCATGAGCAATCAGCAATCAGCCACCAGCTATAAGCCACCAGCCGTCAACCGCCCTTTCGGCTGCTAAAATAGCCACCTACGCTTATGTTTGAGAATCTACAGGAAAAACTTCAGCGCGCGTTTAAGACATTGCGCGGGCAGGCCACGCTTACCGAGGAGAATATCCAGGAGGCGCTGCGGCAGATTCGGCTGGCGCTGCTTGAGGCCGACGTCAACTTCAAGGTCGTCAAGCAGTTGATTGATCAGATCCAGGCCAAGGCCGTAGGACAGGAAGTGCTGACCGCGCTTTCACCGGGCGAGCAGGTCATCAAGATCGTGCGCGACGAGATGGTCGAGGTGCTGGGCAAGGACACGGCCAAGCTCAAGTTCGCCTCGCAGCCTCCGACCGTCGTGCTGATGGCCGGGCTGCAGGGGTCCGGCAAAACAACTACCTCGGGCAAGCTTGCCAGCTGGCTGAAGAAGGGCGGGCACCGGCCCTTGCTGGTTTCGGTGGACGTTTATCGTCCCGCGGCGCGGCAGCAGTTGAAGGTGGTGGCCGATGCGATCAAGGCCAATATCTACGAAGGCGAAGTTTCGGAGGCGAACACCGCGACCGTAGAGCGTCTGGTGAAGGAGGCGCGGCGCGAGGCCATCAATACGGGCAGTGATGTGCTCATCGTCGATACGGCCGGCCGCCTTCACATCGACGATCAGCTGATGGACGAGATGCAGTCGCTGAAGAAGCTGCTCAATCCCTCGGAAATCCTGTTCGTGGCCGACGCGATGACCGGGCAGGACGCGGTGCGCTCGGCCGATGAATTCCACAAGAAGCTGACGCTGACTGGAGTCGTGCTCACCAAGATGGATGGCGATGCACGCGGCGGCGCGGCGCTTTCGATCCGGCAGGTGACCGGGCAACCGATCAAGTTCATCGGCGTGGGCGAAAAATACGATGCGCTGGAACCGTTTCATCCCGACCGCATCGTGTCGCGCATTCTGGGTATGGGCGACATCATGTCGCTCATCGAAAAAGCCGAGCAGCAGGTCGACAAAAAGAAAGCCGAAGACATGGCCAGCCGGATGCTGGCGGGTGATGGCTTCTCGCTGGAGGACTTCCGCGATCAGTTGCGCCAGGTGCGCAAGATGGGATCGATCCAAAGCTTGATGGGCATGCTGCCGTCGATCGGCCCTTTCAGCGGGCTGCAGAAGGCGGCCGACAAGGTAGACGAGAAACAGATCAACCGGGTGGAAGCCATCATCAATTCAATGACCGTGCACGAACGGCATCATCATGACGTGATCAACGGCAGCCGGCGCAAGCGGATCGCGCGCGGTTCGGGAACCAGCGTGCAGGAAGTGAACAACCTGCTACGGCAGTACGCGCAGATGAAGAAGATGTTCAAGCAGATGGGGAAACCGAGCTTTGCGCGGCGGCTGGCCGGGATGAAGATGCCGGGGATGTAAGAAGCGGGTCTCAGGTGTCAGGGGTCAGGCTCAGGTCTCAGGTGTCAGGTCTCAGGTCTCAGGTCTCAGGAACAGCGTAACTCGCGGGTGCCCCCCACGACTGTCGCGTTCTTGCGCCTTGCCGACGACCGACGACTGCCTTTATGAAATGGCGATCGCTCGAAGAAAAGGATGCCGGGGCAGAGACCCGGACGCTGCGCGAGATTTTCGCGGAACGACGCGATCGGATTGCACAGTATGTGCCGGCGGAGACGTTGGCCTTGCATGCACGCATCGTGGCGGAACTGAGGGCGCAAGGTTTGGCGGCAAAGTCTCTGGCCGTCGGCGCACGGATGCCCGAGTTTGCCCTTCCCGATCACAACGGAACAGTAGTCTCGTCCGCGGATTTGTTGGGTCGCGGGCGGCTGTTGTGTGCTTCTTCCGGGGGCGCTGGGATCCGTTCTGCTGTGGGCAGATGGAGGCGATGAACCGGGCGCTTCCGGAGATTGAACAGGCCGGAGCTTCGCTGGTGGCGATCTCTCCGCAGACCGTGAAGCAATCGTTCTTCATGGCCGATCAGCATCGGCTGGGTTTCCCGCTGTTGTGCGACGCTGGGAATCAGGTGGCTCGGAAGTTTGGTCTCGTCTACCGCGTGTCGCCCGATCAGGAAAGCATCTATCGGCGAGCGTTTATTAACTTGCCGCTGGCGAATGGAGATGAGAGTTGGGAGTTGCCGATTCCGGCTGCGTACGTGGTGGATCGCGATGGGACGGTGCTGTTCGCTTACGCGAATGAGGATTATGCGGAGCGGGCGGAGCCGGGGGAGATTGTGGGATTGTTGAAATGAGCAACTGCAAGCGTAGCAACGGTATTCGTTCTTTTGATATATGAAAATTCTCATCGCGGCCTTGGCGATGGCCCTCGGAGTTGTAGTCGTCCATCACTTTTACGGCTTATACAAACTGGGCCAACTCGATGCTGCTATCGCAACTATGCACGAATTGGTGGCTGCTGAGGCTAAGTTTGCACAGGCTCGTCCGGAGCGTGGCTATACCTGTAATTTTTTCGAACTGACCGATGGCGGATGGGTCGATGATGAGCGGATCGATAAACAGGTGATTAAAACGCTCGCCACGACGGGCAAGCGAAGTGGATATTCGTTTGAAATCCGAGGGTGTCAGAAGGTGGATGGAAACCCGAATCCAACCTACAAGCTCATCGCTCGGCCGATAAGCGACAGCGATCCAGACGGCCGCGACAACGTGTGCGCAGATCAATCTGGGATTGTGCGTTTCAACGATCCGCAGTGCAATCCGAAGTAATCTTGAGGTCTAAGCTGGCTACGAGGGATACTCTCATAGCTGGACAGGCTGATCGTGCTTCCGAGACCCGAACCTTCGCGGTTCGGGTTTTCTTTATGGGATCGGATTGACTTGTTCTCCTTGCGGGCCTTCTGGAAGCATGGTACGGGGGCGCCGGGATCGACAAAGGACGCCGGTGAGATCCCTCGCCGGCGCTATGGCTCCCGTCGCGCTCAAGCCCACTACCCGGACTCACCCTTGCCAATCCCGCTAACTTCCGCGATAATAATGGTTTGTCTTACCCCTCCCAGAAGGATTAGGAAAGGAAACCAAGTTCCGTGTTAATGATTCGTCTGGCGCGCACGGGTGCGCGCAAACAACCGCAGTACCGCGTGGTGGTAATCGAGAAGGCGCGGGCGCGCAATGGGCGCTCGGTCGAAGTAGTGGGGACCTACAATCCCCGCGGCGCCGCTGCTCATATTGATCTCAAGCGCGATCGCATCGACTATTGGGTTTCCAAGGGCGCGAAGATGTCGGAACGCGTGAGCAAGCTGTTCGCGAAGCCTTTGCCTACTCCGGTGAGCGCTGGACCTGCCGCTTAGGTGAGCCGACCTCAGCGGCTAAAGCCGCTCCAGTATTGCAGACCTTGACGGCTCGACTGAAGCCGAGCCCTTTCAAAGCAGAAGAGCTTGGGGCTTTCAACTAGCAAGCAGGTCCAGCTTTTCGGCAAAGCATCAGAGTTTTCTGAGCTTCCCCGAAGGTTAATTTGGGAGTCGCGAATGAGCGAGCAAGGTGGCGACGCGAAGGTTCTCCTCGAGCACGTGACCAGGGTTCTGGTGGATGCACCCGACCAGGTTGCAGTGAACCAGGTAGAAGAAGACGGCGAGACGGTGCTGGAGTTAACCGTCGCCGAAAGCGATCTGGGTAAGGTGATTGGCAAGTCCGGGCGCACCGCCCGTGCGCTGCGAACGCTGTTGAGCGCGGCCGGAGTCAAGGCGAACAAGCGCTACGCGCTCGAGATCCTGGAATAAAGCTCGCGAATTGCCGGAACGAAGATGGGCGACGAGTACATCAGCCTGGCTCGCGTCCTGAAAACGCAGGGGCGGCACGGCGAAGTTGCCGTGGAAGTGCATTCCGACGTTCCGGACCGGTTCGTGGAAGGCATGCGGCTGTTCGCGCTCGATTCGAAAGGCGAACGGCGGCAGTTGAAGGTCGAAGATATCTGGCCGCATAAGGGTCAGGTGGTTCTGAAGTTCGAAGGGATCGACTCGATCTCGGACGCGGAAACCCTGTTGCGATGCGAATTGCAAGTACCGCAGGCCGAACGTGCGGAACTGGAGCCGGGCTGGACTTACATCAGCGATCTGACGGGCTGTGTAGTTTTTGACGGCGATCGCGAGATTGGCAGGGTGGAAGGCGTGGAGTTCGGGGCGGGTGAAGCGCCGCTGCTGATCGTGCGCGGCAAGGCGAAACTGCCCTACGAGATTCCGTTCGCCGAGGCGTACCTGACAGGCGTGGACCTGACGGCGAAGCAGGTCCGGATGCGGTTGCCCGAGGGGATGCTTGAGGTGAACGCTCCGCTGAGCGAGGAAGAGAAGCGGGAACAGAACAAGGATTGAGAAATTGGGTGATTGAGTAATCGGGAAATTGAAAACCGGCTATCGCGCTGGCCCAGATTCTCAATTACACAATTACTGAATTTCCCAATTACTCAATGCTGGCTGATCTGGTAACAATTTTTCCGGACTTCTTCCGCGGGCCGCTGGACTACGGAATTCTTCGGCGGGCCCGGGAAGCGGGACTGGTCGAAGTTAAGGTCCACGACCTGCGGGAGTTTACCCGCGACAAGCATCGCACGGTGGATGACCGCCCATTTGGCGGCGGCGAAGGCATGGTGCTGAAGCCGGAACCGATCTTTGAATGTATTGAGGAGCTGAAGGTAGCGTCGCGCGACGAACGCGTCGGGAAGACGGCGAAGCAGTCGGTGATCTTGCTCTCCGCGCAGGGGCGCCGGCTCGATCAGGGACTGGCTCAGGAATTAGCCGGGCTGGAGCGGATCGTGCTGATCTGCGGGCGGTATGAGGGCGTGGATGAGCGCGTGAGCGAGCATCTGGCGGATCGAGAGATTTCGATTGGCGATTACGTGCTCAGCGGCGGCGAAATGGGTGCGGCGGTGATCGTGGATGTCGTCACGCGGTTGATTCCAGGCGCGGTCGGCAATGAAAATTCCACGCGGCAGGAGTCATTTTCGGCTTCGTCTGAAGTAGTGGCCGGCGATGCTCCGAGTTCAACCTGCGTTTCCGGCGGGTTGCTGGATTATCCGCATTACACGCGGCCCGCTGAATTTCGTGGGATGGCAGTGCCCGAAGTGCTGGTGAATGGCAATCATGACGAGATCCGGCGCTGGCGGCGCAAAACAGCTTTACAGAAGACGCTGCGCAATCGACCGGACTTGATTGATGCGGCGGACTTGAGCGAGGAAGATCGAAAGTTGCTGGCGGCAATGAAAAAGTAGGAGATAGGCTTCGTGTTGCAGCTTCGCGATCTCCAAAGGAAAAGCAGGTCCTTCGCTTCGCTCAGGATGACAAGCTTTTTTGGGCATCGAGACTACGAGAGATTTGCGGGATAGCGAGATATCCACTGATAACTGGAAATTCCCTAAGGAAATAAGACATGTCGAACCTCATCATTGAAAAACTGCTGGCGAAAACCAAGCGGACCGATTTGCCGGACTTTGTTCCCGGCGACACCATTCGCGTGCACGTGAAGATTCGCGAAGGCGACAAGGAGCGCGTACAGGCGTTTGAAGGCGTCGTCATTTCGCAGGCCAAGGGTCCACAGGCCAGCTTCACCGTCCGCAAGATCAGCTTTGGACAGGGCGTGGAACGTATTTTCCCCGTGAACTCCAAGGTCATTGACCGGGTGGAGTTGCTGAGGTCGTCGAAGGTCCGGCGGGCGAAGCTCTATTACCTGCGCGCATTGAAGGGCAAGGCAGCTCGCCTGAAGGACGTGGAGCGCGAGCATGCCACGCCTGAGGCTGTCACGGCGAAATAGTTGAATTGCATTGCTGCGGGCGCAGAGGTCTCTGTGCCCGTGATGTCCCCGGTACGCGAAGATCGTATTCGTGGAATTCGAATCGCTAATTGTTTGCACCGGCCGAACTTGCCTTGTGCTTGTCGGCCTTTTCTATTGATTTCTTCCCCGCCTCCAGTTTCCGCAGCAGGTGCTGCAGGATCGCCCGGTCGCCCTTGCGCACTTCGCGGAATTCAATTCCCAGGCCAACGTCAAGCGCGGCATGCCGCACCTGTCCTTTGAAGGCCAGGTTGTAGTTGGCGACGTTCAGGACGAGTTTCAGGTCCGTTCCTGGCAATAGCTGGCTCTTTGTGGTCACCAGGCAGCCGATTTCGGAAACGTCTTTCAACATTCCGTCCAGATGCGCCGGGCCAGAACCTTTGTGGAGCAACTCTACATAGCCGCCAGTTCCGAAACGCGGGAAGCGACGGCGGTTCCCTGCCTCGCTTGACCTCCACGAAGGACGTCGAGCGTCCCGGATTACCGATTCGTAAACCTGCTCCATATCGCCCAATTCGGCTGACCAGAGAGTTTTCTCCGCTTCCACACACTGAATTCCGACCAGGCCCTGCAGATGGGTGCTGGCTTCGCCAATCCAGACCACGCGGCAAAAGGCCTTGCTGCGGCCACGCTCGATGGTCACAATCTCGCCCGCTTCTTTCACGCAGCGCAGACCGGTCAGGCGCGCACCGTGCGCGGAGATGTCGTAAGTGCAGGCCATCTCAAGACGCGGTTTGGAGTCAGAGTCGTAGTAGGTCACGCGAACCGGCAGGGCGACAGAAATGCGCTTGTCGCTTCGGTCGACGGCCTCTTTCACTTTTGATTGCGTCACTCAGTAATCCCAAATGCGTTGAGTACTAAGGGGCAGTTGCGCCCTGTGGGGGATTACAAGGAGAGTATCAAGCAGTCGAAGCATCTACAATTTACGGCGGTACCCATACTACGGATTACCGTTGCGCTACCTTGAGGCCAGACTGTGCTATTGAGGAAATCCGGGGACCGGTAGTGAAGGTTTCCTCCTAGCGACGACGGGGCTCCGCGGGCGCGGGTCTTGGACTGCATTCGGCTTTCGCCTCACGGCAGCTCAGTATCACAAGGTTGGGGCAATTTTGCGGCGCAGTCTTCCTGAGCGCTGGATGATACAGATTATGAAGCTTTCACTTGCGCTTCCACAGCGCGGTCGGCGAACATCGGAGAAAGACATCCCTGTGCCGGTCAAAACCAAGTCCGCGAATCTTTCTGCGTCGGCCGCGAAGCTGCGCCTGTTGAAGCGGCTCCGCTGCACGCTACGGTATGAGAAGAAGGCCTGGGATGCTGGAGCCCGGCTGGTCGCCGGCGTGGACGAGGTAGGTCGCGGATCTCTGTTTGGCGCGGTGGTGGCCGGCGCGGTGATCCTTGATCCCAGGTACCGGATTCGTGGGCTGCGCGACTCGAAGCTTCTGCCTGCGGAGCGGCGAGAGGTGCTGGCGGAGCGGATCCGCGAGCATGCGATTGCGTGGGCGGTGGCGGCGGTGGACGCGGCGCGCATCGATCAGATCAACATCTACCAGGCGTCGCGAGTGGCGATGCGCATGGCGGTGTCGCAACTCACCCCGGCAGCCGATTATCTGCTGATCGACGCTCTCAAGCTGGACTGCGAACAGGAACAGCGCGCCTTGATTCATGGCGATGCGCTCTCGGCATCGATCGCGGCGGCATCGATTCTGGCAAAGGTGGAGCGCGATCAAATGATTCGCGCATGGGATCCCGTATTCCCCGTGTACGGGCTGGCTTCGAACAAGGGCTACAGTACTCCGCATCACCTGGCCGCGCTGCGCGAACATGGGCCCTCACCGTTGCACCGGCAGTCGTTCGCACCCGTGTGGAACGCTCCGGTACCGCAGGAGGTATTGAGCTTCATGCTGGAAGAAGCGGAGGCGGAAGCGGTTGAGGAAGTGGGGGCGTAGGGGTTTCGAGCTTTGAGCTTTGAGCGAAAGCTAGTAGGGTCTGCGTAGTTCATGGTTAATCACGTAAGAATCCTCATAAATCTGCACAGCAAACTGGGAATTTCATCCCAGGACTGCTGGCTCGATACTCTGCAAGCTCGCAACTCGCAGCTCATAGCTCAGCTCGAGGCTCGAGGCTCGAGGCTCGTAGCTCGCAGCTGGCAGTTCGTAGCTTAGAATCTCTGCATGCCTCGTTTACTCTGCGTCACTGCACATCCAGACGATGAAGCTGCGGCGTTTGGCGGGACCCTGCGGCTCTATCACGATCGCGGTTCGGAGATTTATCTGATTTGCCTTACGCCGGGTCAGGCCGCAACCCATCGGGGGACGGCAAAGAACGATCAAGAGCTTGCCACCATTCGGAGGAAGGAACTGGCGGCTTCCTGCGAGATCCTGGGGATCGATCGCTGGGAGGTGCTGAATTACGCGGATGGCCAGCTTCATCGAGTGGATTTACAACGTGTGGTCGGAGATCTGGTGCGGCATATACGGGAGTTTCGCCCGCACATCGTGCTGACCTTTGGCCCGGAGGGAGCGTTTACGGGACATACCGATCACACCATGGCCTCGGTTTTCGCGACGCTGGCTTTCCAGTGGGCAGGACGGAGCAATCGCTACTCGGATCAACTCATTGATGGAGTAGGACCCTATCGCTCGCAAAAGTTGTACTACGTGACCGCGAACTTCGTGCTGCCGGACCGGCCGCCAACCGCGCCTCCACCGATCACCACCATGATTGACATCGGGGAGTTGATGAAGACAAAGATTGAGGCTTTTGCGGCGCATACTACGCAGGCTCCGGTATTTCCTATCGTGCGAGACACGATCCTGTCGCGCGGGCCGCAGGAAGTGTTTCACTTGGCGGCCAGGTCGCAACCCGGAAAGCTCATTCTGGAAACTGATTTGTTTGCTGGACTAGACTTCGAGGACTAGCCGCAGGACTCGCGCAGTTCCCCGCACACGCTCTTCCATCGACTATCTTTTATTTTGCCTTCAGGATGTCTGCCATCAGATCAGGCTTGCTTTCATCGCGAACCAGGCGCGGATACTTTTCGCCGTCGTGGTAGTTCAGTTTGAAAGTCTTGTAGTAGTCGGTGTTCTCGACCAGCAACTCGATCGGGTCGGTTCCCCCTTTGGCGCCTTTGATCGCGTCGTGCAGGACGTCGGCTGAGAAGCGGCGGCCGTTTACGGCGACGATCTTCATGCCGGGGCCGATTCCGGCTTTGGCAGCCATCATGCCTTCAATGGCGTCGATGACGGACCCGTCTTCGCGCAGGCGCAGTCCGACGGTGTAGATCTCGCGCACTTGACCGTCTTCGCGTTCGTCGCTGTGATAGTAGTCGGTGGGAGTCTCGTCGTAGGTAAGCTTCCACCCTGTCTGCTCGATTCCGCCGAGAGGTGCGCCCGGGCCGTGATTGGTCAGGCGCTCAATCCAGAAGCCTGCCCAGTCATAGGGCACCACCTGGTTCAGAGTCTTGATGACATCTTCAAACGTGTAGGGCTTCACCACGGGAGCGCCGCCGGGAGCGCCGTGAAACAGTTTGCAGAAATCGTCCAGAGACTTCTTGCCCTGGGATTGCTGGCGGATGATGGCGTCGGCCCACATCCAGTTCAGCGTGTCTTCATCGTAGAAGTCGGTTGAGCGGCGCCAGGAATACCAGGTTTTTGGTGCGAAGTAGAGTTGGGGCGCGGCGTCGGCTGTGTCCTGCAGATTGCGCCAGGTGCGGCCAGGAAGGTGGTCGAGGTCGGCGGCAACGCCGGCGAGGTATTCGCGGTACTGATCCGGCGTCCAGAGGCCGGCGCGCGCGGTGAGAATGCTGCCCAGATATTCGGTGAGGCCTTCATAGACCCAGAGCAGATCCGTTTGCATCTTCACCTGGTAGTCGGGTGTAGCGAGGCCTGCGGGGCGGCGATACTTGCCATTCCAGCTATGCACGTATTCGTGCGGGAGCAGGCTCGCCTCGAGTTTGCGATCCGTCTCATCGACTAGGCCGCGTTCCCCGACGCGGCTGTCGTCGGATTCATGATGCTCGAGCCCGAAGTGGGCCACGTGATCGCTGAGCGTGTACAGAAAGTGGTAGTGCTGGTAATGCTGGGCGCCGAAAAGCGCTCCGGCTTGCGCGACGAGATTCTTGTAGTGATCCCAAACTTCCTGAGGGGGCTCGAGGGCGGCGGCACTGTCGGCGGCCACATCGAGTTCGGCAGACGGCTGCCCGGTTGTGAGCGGCACTGCCTTCAGGTATTGGCCAGTGAGCACTGGAGAGTCGACCAGCATGGTGAGCGATACGGGGCTGAAATGAAGGTCGCCGCCATTCGCGTCGCTGACGGAAAGAGATGTCGCGTACTTCCAGCCGTCGGGAATTCGCAGGCTGGCGGAGTAGGTGATGTCGTCGCTCTTCCACCCCTTGGGATAAAGGAGAACCTGGTTCCAACTTAAGATGAGCAGTTTGTCGGTCGCTGAGGAACCGGCGGAGAATCCTCCGACCAGATTTGCGGGCTCGAGGTAGTCGAGATCGGCGAGGACTTCGTTTACGCCCGTAGGAACTTCGACATTGATGGTCCAGCCATCGAGAAGATCGCGACGCCACTTTAAAGGCTTTCCGCTGGCCGAGAATTTCAATCCGGTGAGGTCGATGACGGGGCCGTCAGGCGCGTGCTCGCCGGGAATCCATTTGGGGTAGTACAACGTGAGGGTGCCCGGTGTCGCCGGAATGCGCAATTTCGCATGGATGATTTTGCGCGGGGCTTCTGTGGCATCGACCGCAATGGAGACAGTTGGACCGGCGGCAAAGGATCGCAGTACAGACAGAATCAACACGGCGATTGCAGACACAACACGACCCCGGAAAGAGGACATGCGGAAAGGCTCCTTGTGACCCCAAGCGTGCTCGGCGGACTCGCCGGCAAAGCGATGAATATATCAGGTTCAGGTCTTAGGGAATGGCGTGAGCGCCGTCGTGATTCGGAGGAACACTTCTGGGAGTGCGGTGAAAGTCGGTAGAATCGGAAGGTCATGCGGGCACTTTGTGTTTTTTGCGGGGCCAATTTCGGGCGGCGTCCGGCTTACCGGGAGGCGGCGCAGCGGTTGGGGGATTTGCTGGCGCACCGCGGGATTACGCTGGTCTATGGTGGAGGGAATGTCGGGCTCATGGGGGCTTTGGCGGACGCTGCGCTGGCGGGTGGCGGTCGCGTGATTGGCGTGATTCCGCGCGCGCTGGTTGAGAAGGAAATCGCGCACCAGGGGCTCAGCGAAATGCGCGTGGTGGGCTCAATGCACGAGCGCAAAGCCATGATGGCCGATCTGGCAGATGCCTTCCTGACCTTACCCGGTGGCTTTGGAACGTGGGACGAGTTTTGCGAGGCGCTGACCTGGTCGCAGCTCGGCCTGCAGACGAAGGCATGCGCTTTTCTCAACGTCGAAGGGTACTACGATGCTCTGCTGGCGCTGACGGAGCGGGCTGCGGAGGATGGCTTTATTCGGAGCGAGCATCGGGAGCTTTTGCTGGTCGGCGATGATGTCGCAGAACTGCTCGATCGATTGCGCGACTATGAAGTGCCGTACGTGCCGAAGTGGGTAGGGAGAGCGGAGCGGTAGGGTCGCTTTCTCCGGACGCGGCGGAGTGAAATGTCTTGTAGCGGCGACAACGCTGCCTGGAAACGCGAGGGTCTCCTCGACTTCGTTCGGCTATCGCCTCACTTCGCTCGGGATGACAATTTCTAAAAGCGTCATCTAAGCGGGATGACTTTTTCTTAGAGGACACTCCCGGAAATGAGAATTTTGCGGGACTGACACCATCCTTCGAGTCCTTTATTATCCATTCGTGTCCAATTCACATCGCGGGAAGTTCATTACGTTTGAGGGCCTGGACGGGACGGGCAAGAGCACCCAGATTGAAAAACTGGCGAAGGCTTTGCGCGCTCGCGGCATCTCGGTGGTGGTGACGCGGGAACCGGGGGGGACCGAGACCGGGGAGAAGATTCGTGAGGTGATTTTGTATTCGGGAACGACCGGACTTTCTCCGATGGCGGAGATGGCTTTAATGTTTGCTTCGCGTGCGCAGCATATTCGCGAGGTCATTGAGCCGGCCGTGACCGCGGGGAAGGTTGTGCTCTGCGACCGGTTCACAGATTCAACGGAGGCTTACCAGGGGGCAGGGCGCAAGCTGGGCAGCAAGGCGGTGCTCGAACTGCATCGCATCCTGTGCGCTGACCTGCAGCCGGACCTGACCATCCTGATGGACTCCGACTTGGCACGCAGCGTGGAACGCGCGCGGCGGCGCAACCAGAGATCGTCGATGAACGGGCGCCATCAGAAAGATGAGAACCGCTTTGAGCAGGAGAACCGGGCGTTCTTCGGGCGAGTGCGCCATGGATATCTTGCGATCGCCAAACGCGAGGCTGACCGGGTGGCGGTGATTGATGCTCGCGGAACCCCTGCGCAGACACACACAAAGATTCTGGAGGCGGTACTGCGACGACTACGAATCCCGGCCAAGGCCCACTGACAACCTCATCGGAAAGATACAATCAATGCTTATGCGGAAGTCTTTATCTCCTTCACTGCGTTGCTTCGTGGTTGCGTTCTCGTTGTGCCTGTCCTCAGCCGACGCGCAGGCGTCTGGCCGACCCGCGCATACGCAGGTCAAGACTCTCAAGGTCACGATTCTTTCGACCATGCTGGCCGATCGAGGCATCGGCGAATGGGGTTTCGCAGCTCTAGTGGAGAGCGATGGCCACCGCATTCTGGTGGATACGGGAGCGCGGCCGGAGACTGTGCTCACGAATGCGCGCGAACTGGACGTTGATCTCAGCGATGTAAAAGAAGTAATCCTGACGCACAACCACGATGATCACGTGGGCGGCTTGCTCACCTTGCGCCGCGAATTGATGAAGAAAAATCCCAGCGCGCTCTCGGTGGCACACGTGGGGAAGGGCATCTTTTACAGCCGGCCTGAAGGGGACGGGAAAGAGGGCAATCCGATGGTTGCCATACGGCAGGAGTACGAGAGCACCGGCGGCAAATTCATCGAGCACGATCAAGCGGTCGAGGTTTTCCCAGGCGCGTGGCTCACCGGGCCGGTTCCGCGCACCTATCCGGAACATAACTGGTCGGTAAAGGGGAAAGTGAAAACACCGGACGGTTTGGTCGAGGATACCATCCCGGAGGATCAATCCCTGGTTCTCAATACTCCGAAGGGGCTGGTGATGGTTACCGGGTGCGGGCATGCGGGAGTGATAAACATCCTGACGTTCGCCGAGAAGGAATTTCCCGACACTCCCGTCTATGCCGTCCTGGGCGGAGTGCATCTTTTTCCGGCAACCGACCAGCAGATTGATTGGACTGCCGACAAGTTGAAAGGGTTCGGGCTGTCTTATTTGGTGGGCGCCCACTGCACCGGGATTGAAAGTGTCTACCAGATCCGCGAGCGGCTGGGGCTTTCGCGGCAATCCGCAGTGGTGGGCGCAGTAGGCGCAACGTTTGTGCTGGGCGAGGGAATCCACCCGGGACTGATCGCTCAGTAGGCTGTGTTAACGGCTAAGAGTATTGCGGTTTTCGCAAGCTAGTATTCGGCAACCACCTTGGGCTGGGCTTCCATCAGCCTCGCCGTAGCAGTTTTACGCGCCAGTCGCAGGTGTTTCGTGGCCGTCACGAAGCAAGACATCGCGCCGCCGAAAGTGAACCAACTCTGCGTAAAGAAGGAAACCGCAAGAAACAACGCCGAGAAGCCGTAGAGTTCCACCGCCGACATTCGCAGACTGAGCGGGCGGGAGTACTGGATTCGCCCTTGGACAGCGACGGACCCCGTGATTGCTCGAAACAGAAACAGGTTGCGGAAGTGGCGAATGTGAATGGCCAACTCCACTGACACCATGGCGCCGAACACCATCTGGTAAAGCGCAATCGTGGATTGCCAGGAGCACCACCAGGTGGCCACCAACCAAACTTCTGTCCAAAGCAACGCAGCGATGAAGCGCGGGCTGATAGCTCGCAGAGAATCGATATCAGCCTGGAAGTACGGCGTAATTTCGTAGCTACCTTCGAACTCTATCTTTTCACGCACCCCCCGTTGATACAGGCGCGCACATATCAGCGTGAGGTAGTAATCAGAGGTGTACAGAACACCCCAGAAGACCAACCCTGGCCAAAGTGATTCGAAGAAGTAAGTGTCGAGACCCGTCATAGTTTTCTTCTCAACTTCTTAGAAGCAGAACACGGACCTATCGGGGTTTCAAGATTACCGGCGGGCGATGCCGGGTCTGCGACGAACAAGGCTGGCTCTGCGAGAACTCTGCTTGCGTGGTAATTTTGATGAATGCCTTTTTCCGATTTTCATGGCAATCCGGAGATCATTCATCGCCTGCGCGACATGCTGGCGCGCGGGCACTTTCCGCACGCCATGATCCTGGCCGGGCCAACCGGGTCCGGAAAATACACTTTGGCGCTCATGCTGGCCAAGACCATGAACTGCCTTGACCCACAGGTGAGCGACGGACTGCCGGATTTCTGCGGAAAGTGTTCGAATTGCGCCCGCATCGATCAGGCGGCCAATCTTGATGCCCGTTTTGCGGAAGCCGTAGAGGCTCGCGAAAATCTGCGCGACACCGACAAGAAGGAAACGCGCATTCTGGTGCAGACTCATCCGGATGTGCTGGTGATTCCGCCCGACCCACCGCAGATGATGATCAAGGTCGACCAGGTGCGAAAGGTCATTGAATCGATCTACTACCGTCCGGCGGAAGCCAAAGAACGCGTCTACATCTTTACCGATTCGACCTTCATGAAAGAGGCGGCGAACTCTCTGCTCAAGGTTCTGGAGGAGCCCCCGGAGTTCGCAACGATATTTCTGCTGACCGACAACGTGGGCGAACTGCTGCCGACGATCCGGTCGCGGGCGATGACGTTTACGCTGGGCGCTTTGAGTTCGGAAGAGATCGACCTGGATCTCGCCAAGCAGCACCCGGAGTGGACCGCGAAGCAACGCAGCCTGGTGGCGCGCCTTTCGGAAGGGGCGGTGGGCCGGGCCCGTGGATTTGATCTCGCCAAGTACAGCGGCGCGCGGGCGAACGCTATGACCGTCCTGAATACTGCTTTGCGCACGGGAGACCATAGTGATCTCTTCAAGGTCACCGAGACCTATCGTCCAGGCGCCGATGGACGCGACAAGATCGAGCAGCTTATACGGGCTCTTTACTCCTTGCTGCAGGACTTAATGTTTCTGAATTCTGGGGCGCCAGAACTGGTGCACAACACCGACATCCAAGGGGAACTTCAGAAACTTGCAGGGACGGCCGATTTCGCCTGGATCGTGCTGGCGACCGAACGGCTGGCAGAAGTGGAACGCGGCATGAGGCGGAATCTGCTGCGGTCGTTGTCGTTGGATGGGTTCGCAACGGCGGTGGAAATTTAGCAGCGGCCTTCGAGCTACGAGTAACGTGCTCGGGGCCAAAGTTTCGCGGGTATCCTTCAAATATAAGCGCTTCCACATCTGCCGCCGCTATTCCCACACCCGCCCGAAGTCTTTGCCCCTCCATCACTTAAGGATTGTCTTGTTTCCGGTTCCTGTGCTACGTTAAATGAAAGTCCACGCCTTATTTCCACATACACAGCAGGAGTGTGGTGGCCGGCGCCCTGGATGCGTGTAAGCAGGTGGTGCCATGAAGGATGTAATCGATTCCATGCCAACGGAACGTCCGCTCGAGCAGGAAGGGTTTGCCAACCGGAAACTGATCCGGCCCTCCCTGAACCGCAACGACCACAATTCGAATCACACTCAGGCCCCCATGGAAAGACGTGAACGCCCCGCTGGCGGCGGTAAGAAAGCTGCGCCTCCCGAGACCACAAATGCCGAGAACTTCTACTACCAGAAGCAGATGCAGGGCAAGACCCCGATGGTGATCGTACTGCGCGACGGCGAGGAGATCCACGGGGTCATCGAGTGGTACGACAAGCATTGTCTGAAGGTGAACCGCTCGTCCCAGTCAAACCTGGTGATCTATAAGCCGGCCATTAAGTACATGTACAAAGAAGGCGAGAATTCCCGGTAAAGGCGACCGGTGGTCTTGCTACTTTCGATACGTGCAGGTACTTCCGACAGTGTTTCCCTGCTAGGTCCTGCAATCTCCGAGTGCTATACTCCGCTGCAACAACCCTCTAATTGAGCCATTTTCGTCGCGTCTGGCCGAGATGCCGGGTCGGAGTGTCGACCTTCGCCAGAGGGAGCGGGATATGAGCACGATCGCCTTCACAGAGCCGCAAAGTTTCGCTGCGCGTCAGCCTTTGACACGGCGGATCGCGCCGCGCCGCAACGTGGCTGTTCCGTTGAATGTCACGATTTTACGGTCGGGTGTGCCGGACTCTGTGCCCGGACGCTCACTGGACGTTGGCGAAGGCGGAATTGGCGCGGTACTCGCCGCAGAGTTATTTCCCGGAGAATTGGTGGGCGTCGAATTCCGCCTGCCGGATTCCACCCCGGTGCTCGCCAAGGCGAGGGTTTGTTACCAGGAAAGACTTCGTTGCGGACTGCAGTTTTTGTCGATTCCGCCCGACCAAAGAGAAATGTTGGGAGCGTGGTCGCTCGACGTTCCGAAGCGCACTGCACAAACCCTAGCTACTCCTAAGACCCCTCTCGCCGCCAGGCCCGTTCATCGCGCTGAGGCGCCCTTGCCGAAGTTCCTGGCTGATTCCTCTCCACGCACGGAGAAAACGCCCGCCTATTTGAAGCGCAAGATTTTCATGCTGCTGGCAGCGTCGGTAATTGTGGCCGGAGGCGTAGGCTGGTGGCAGTGGCAGCAGGGTTGGGAAGAACTGGAATCGCGTTTGCCCGGACGATCCGCGGAAGTGGCGCAGGCTCCAGTATCGGTTGGCTTTGAGGTGATGCAACGCCTGCTGGTGCACAAAGTCGATCCGATGGCGCCTGCTGCTGACCGGATTCGCGGAGTGGCAGTCGTCTCAGCAGTGATCGGGCGGGACGGATCCGTCATCAATGTTCGGCCGGTCAGTGGTCCGGAAGGATTGACTCGCGCGGCCATGGACGCAGTGCAGTGGTGGAAATTTGAGCCTTACCGGCAGAACGGCGTTCCCTTGGAAGTAGAGACTTCCCTGGCCATCGAATTCCGCTAGATTTTTACCGAGAAGAAGCTGCCTGCAATTGCTTCGTCACTTCTGTGCGATGCGGTTCTTGCGAATTCCATCCAATACAACAAAGCTACTGGTGCCAAAGCACCCCACGGCGATCAGCGCTGCTACCTGGTAAAGGTCTGAGCCCAGGCGCAGCCGGTCGGCGAACAGAGCACATAGCGCGCACACAATTCCGATGATATTGAGCCACTGTGGAACTCGTATCTGCGCGGGAGATGCCTGGCGCAGGCGCCGCTGAAACAGCACAGCGGCGAGCCCGATGGCAGCCAGCACCACCGCTGCGATCGGACTGTGAAAGGCGGCGCCGCGGGTGTAAATCACGACTAAAGCGATGGCCAGTATGAGCAGGCCGGCAGCGATCACCGTCCAACGGCGAGACGTATTCGTCGAAAGTTCAGGCAAGTGGGTTCTATAGGAAGACGAACCCCATTGTAGACAGAGTGCCGCCGAGTTGCGAGTGCGAAGATGCCGGGTGCCATCAGTCCGTGCCCGGCAGCCATTCTGCGGCGCGATGATCGCCGTGGTGGACAGCGTATAGCACCAGTTCCACTCGGGTGGAGATGCCAAGCTTATCGAAGATCCGAAACAGGTATTTCTTCACCGTATGCTCACTGAGGGCCAGTTCCTGGGCGATCTCTCGATTGGAAAGACCTTCCGCTACCAAGGCCACAACCTGTTCCTCGCGTGGAGTGACGAGCGCTTGCCCGTCCGCATTGACCACCCTCAACGATGGCACCTGGGAAACCAGGTCGATCAGATAGTCGATCTGCTGCGCGGTGGCCCAAATCTGGCCGCGATGAACCACTTGTATGCACTTGCAGAGCGCCCGGAATGGAGATATCGAAAAGCAGAACAGGCCCCGAGCGCCGGAACGGAACGCATTCACGGCCAGTTCCCGGTCCACGGATTCCAGCACCAGAACCTTCGCCACCTTTGGAAATGTGATGTGGATTCGACGGAGTACAGCCATGTCCTGCCAGGTTGATCCGTTGCCATTAGAGGCCAGCAGAACTACGTCGTGAGCGGAATTGGCCAGAAGTTTGAGGACCTCTTCCGTCTCCAGGACACAAGAGTCGACCTTGAGTTCAGGGCGCCGACGGAGGGCCCTGGTTAGAAGTTGCAGTTGCATTTGGCTGGAATCCGCGACCAGCACCCGGATCGGACTACTGATAGGTTCTTTAATACTCATGGCGCATGGCGAGTGCGATTTGCACAATGAGGCGATTGTAGGGACCATATCGATACAAGTCATGGTCAGTAGTCACCAGTTTTGGTGACGGTTCCCACATCCGACGAGTGGAATGACAATGTGAAAAAGCTGGATGTTGGGATGAAATGCTGAAACCGCCGATGCCGGGTCCTACTTCGCAACAGCTACACAGAGGAGCAGTTAGCAATCGCTCCAATTCCGATGCAGGGTGCTGGATGAAGAATTTCGCAGTCGGGCAAGTCCACGAAAGTAGCGCATACCTGAGTAGTTAACCCGGCAGGAGTTTCCGTCTTGCTCTTGCGGCCTTCCACAGAATGCTAAATGCAATCGGAAGGGTACCCTGCGCTCGGAAGGCTAGCTCGTGTGCCATAGGAACAAGGATGCCCACCCACGTAGACAACACAGGCTATGTCTTGCTGAAAATGGCGAGTGGCCGTAGGTTGCAGAAGCACGGTAATGGAAAGCGGCGCGGTATGGAAATGAAGCCCCCTTCCCCAGTTCTGCTGGCTGTTTTCGTTACGGTGCTACTGATGAATGTGTTCGAAGTCGCCGGCGCCCAGGAAACAGGCCCGAACCCGGGGGTTCAAAGGGAACCTGTCTCTCCGGCTGCGAGTGTTCCGGAGGGTATTGGGGCAGCGGCTTCACAGCCCGGTAGAGCGGACGGCACGGGAAACCCAGTGCTCGGAAGGGATCGCCGTCCACTCTACCGATTCAACAAGAGCGACGTAGTTGAAATCAGTTTTGCGTTTGCCTCCGAATTTAATCAAACAGCGACTGTCCAGCCGGACGGGTACATCACTTTAAGAGACGCGGGCCACCTGGTAGCCGAAGGTCTTACCGCCGAGGAACTGGAGGCTGCCATCGCGGCGGCCTACGGAAAGCTGCTGCACGATCCTCGCATCACGGTGGGGCTGAAAGATTTTGACCGTCCCTATTTCATTGCCGCAGGCGAGGTGGGCCGGCCCGGCAAGTACGAGTTGCGCGGCCCGATCTCGATTTCGGCCGCGGTAGCAATCGCCGGCGGGTTTAACGAGCACGCCAAGCATTCGCAGGTGGTGCTCTTCCGGCACGTCAATGCAGACCTGGTAGAAGCGCACGTTTTGAATGTGAAGGAGATGCTGAAGCACCACAATCTGGACGAGGATCCCCTGCTGCAAGCCGGAGACTACGTGTTCGTTCCACGCAGTACGATCTCCAAGATCATGCGATTCATGCCCGCCACAAGCATGGGGATGTATTCCACCTCAGCCAGATTCTGATCCGGCGCGGTCGCCGGGATGCTTATGCAGAGTGCTTATGACCGAGGAGATGGCTGCAGTCCGCGATCAACCTGGCGATCCGGCACCTCCCACTCTACGTGATCTACTGGCGGTTGTGTTCCGGCAACGCCGGGTTGCGACAGGCACGTTCCTGGCGGTGCTTGTTCTGACCGGAATCTACGCGTGGATCACACCCGCTTACCAGGCCCACATGAAGGTCCTGCTGCGGCGGAGCCGGGTGGATGCCGTCGTCACTCCAGAGCAGAGTTCGCCAGTCTCTTTTGCCCGGACGCAGATCGGCGAGGAGGAAGTGAATTCCGAGATCGAGCTTTTGCGCGATCAGGAAGTTTTACAGAAAGTAGTGGAGCAGAACGGTCTCGCCACTACGCTGAACAAACCAAAGCTGGGTGCGAATCCAGATATCGTTCGAGTTGCGCGGGCAGTGCGACAGCTTGCCAATCGCCTTAAAGTTGAGGCAATCCGCAAAACGAATCTGATTTCCGTCACCTACAACGCTTCCGATCCCGCCGTCGCCGCAAGGGTTTTGAGCAGCCTGGCCTCGGCTTATCTGGAAAAACACAAAGCCGTGCGGAGATCAGCGGAAGAGTTGCCCTTCTTCGAACAGCAAACCAAGCGTTCGCGCGGGCAGTTGGACGTAGCCGAAACGCGGCTGCTGAATTTCAGTGACCAGCGAGGTGTCGTGTCAGGGGCTCTCGAAAGAGATCTCGCGCTCCAACGAGCCGGGGAAATCGAGAACAGCCACCAACAGGTTCTGGTCGCCATCCAGGAAACTTCCCGACGCACGCAGGAACTGCGGGGCAAGCTGAAATCGCTTCCGGAACGCAGCACATCGGCCATTCGCACTTCGGATAACCCGCAGTTGCTTGAGGTCCTGAAAGGCAAGCTGCTGGAACTGCAGCTTAAGAAGACGGAGCTGCTCACCAAGTTCCAGCCCTCTTACCCGCTGGTGGAGCAGGTTCAGACCCAGATCGATCAGGCCAGGGTGTCCATCGCTGCGGAGGAACTGGCTCCAGTGCGGGAGGAAACTACCGAGAAGGATCCAAACTTCGAGTGGGTGAAGTCGGAACTCGGGAAAGCGGAGGTGGAGTTGGGTGCGCTGTGCGCACGCGAGCGGGCCATCGGTACGCAATTGGCGATCGCACACGGTCAGGCTCGACAGCTGGGTGAGGCGGCGATTCGTCAGCAGGATTTGCTGCGAGGGATGAAAACAGCCGAGGAAAGCTATCTGTTGTACGCAAAGAAGAGCGAGGAGGCAAGGATCAGTGACGCACTGGACGAGCGTGGCATCGTTAACGTGATTCTGGCCGAGCCGCCGATAGCTCCTGTCCTTCCCAGGCGCTCAGCGTGGATGTGGCTGCTATGGGGTGTGGCGATGGCGACCACGGCCAGCGTTGCAATGACCTTCGTGGTCGACTACGTCGACCCGGCGTTTCGGACTCCCCAGGAAATAGTGACGTACCTGCGCGCACCGGTACTGGCGTCGCTGCCGAGGGAAGCCGCATGACTGCCGGTATTGGCGTATTGCGGAACCTTCTGCCTGCAGAGGCCGTCGTGGACCGGGAGGCAGTCGGATCAGCACCGGTGGATGTGCCGGGATGGGAGTGGAATCCGAAAAGGTATGCGGAAGCACAAATCCGCGGACTCGTGCGCCGCGTTTTTTCGCCGGGATGGCCGCGGCCGGCCAAGCAAGTGGTGTTCAGTGCCGCAGATGGCGGAATGGATATTGCGGACGTGTGTTTCAGGACCGCGGAAACATTGGCTGCGGACGGCGCCCAGAATGTTTGCCTGGTGGAGACCGATTGGGATGGTCGGCCACTGGAGCAGCGATACGGGAGGACCAGCAACGACGGCAATGTCAGCTTTGAGGCAACCGGGGCGGTGCGAACGTCCTCCCGCCAGATTAAGAAAGGTGTTTGGCTGGTGCCGGTAGTGGTATTTCTCGGTACACCAGAGAACTTGCACAACCCCGCGGTGCTGCGCAGCCGCCTGGGACAATTGCGGCGCGAGTTCGATTACGCGGTGATTCATTCAGCTCCGGTCGGGGAATCAGAAGCTGCGTCCCTGCTGGGAAGTCTGGTGGACGGGTTGCTCCTGGCAGTGGAAGCTCATCGAACCCGACGCAGGACTGCCCTCCGAATCCGTGAACACTTGCTATCGGCGAATGTGCGGTTCTTAGGCGTGGTGTTGCAGGACCGGACGTTTCCAATTCCGGAGAGGCTGTACCGCAGACTTTAGGCTTCAAAAGTCATGAGCGACGCTAACCGTCGCAGGAATGCACTTGTTCTTTGTAACAGTGAGACCTCCGATCGCAAAGGCGCTCGCGACACGATCGGGGCAACGAGTCGGCGCCATGAACTGGATTGCAGAGTTCGATACCACCACGATTGAAGGTGGAGAGTTCAGCTGGTACGCGATTGAAACGAGACCGCGGTCGCCGATGGAGGTCCCACAGCAAATCTCCCCTTCAGGAACTCGATCGAATCCGCGCAGGATTCGCTGTCAACAAATCGCAGAGTGTGAACGGGAGTTTGTCTAGTGGCGGTTGCCGCAATTCGACCTCAGCCCTCGCTTGATCAAGCTGCTTGCGTTGCGCGCTTGATCCCCGGACAAAGCCTGGACAGGCCGAGACAACGGATGGGCCCGCAGGCGGTTCTGGCCGACGGTACGCTTCGACGGGCAACCGAGGGAGATTCCCAAGCATTTCCAGGACGCTGGCTCGCAGAATTTCTTCTGCCAACACCTTTCTCAGGAAACGATCGTCATGGACTGTGCCCAGCACTGATCGCAGATTATGCGTGCGTTTTGACCAGCTGGCTTGGCCTTGCCTGCCTTCGAAGCATTGGGACCGCGGGTGTTTCGGCATTCCAATCCACAGAAGATTTTGTCCCCAACACGAGATGGCTAGGCACGGCCATGCTCTTCGCTCTCGTTATGACACTGTTGGGATATTCGCAGGGTCTCTACCGGCAACTGCGCGGCGGAGGCCTGACTTCGACCGCGATCCTGGCCAAGGCCGTTGCGTGGACAACGGTTCTAGTGGGCGCTTGTGTACGACTGGTGGGAGCCTCCGAACCCTCCATGGGGTGGATCACTGGCTCTGCTTTGCTGACCTTTGCTGCACTTGCCTGGTGGAGAGTCTGGTGCTCGCATGGAAAGGTCGGTGGAAGACAGCGGCCGGCACGAAATGTCCTGGTGGTAGGTACCACAGCCGCAGCCCGGAGAGTAGTCGCCCACATTCACCAGCATCCTGAGTTGCGAAAAGCGGTGCGAGGCTCTCTCGTTGAGGACAGCATCCTGACTCTCGGCCTCCCCTGCCTTGGGACCAGGCTGGCGACCATGGCACGCACCGAGTTCGTGGATGAAGTGATCCTGGCAGCGCCCATTCGCCGGGAGATTGCACAGACCGTGATTCGGGAAGCCCGGAGAAATCATCTCGACGTGAAGGCGGTGCCGGACCTTTACGGATGCGACGTTCGCGAGCAAGGAATCGAAGACCTGGGATTCGGGCCGCTGGTTACGTTGCATGAGGAAACATTGCCGCGGGCTGGATTATTTCTGAAGAGACTTCTCGATGTAGTGCTGTCCGGCTGCGCCCTGCTTGTCTCCGGACCATTGATGGTCGCGATAGCTTGCCTGGTGAAGATCGATACACCAGGACCAGCGCTATACAGCGCGCTGCGGGTGGGCAGGAAAGGAAAGCGCTTTCGGTGCCACAAGTTTCGGACCATGGTGGTGAATGCCGGAGACTTCAAAGAAGACTTACGAAAACACAATGGGCGCGAGGGGCCGACTTTCAAGATCGTAAGGGATCCGCGTATCACGCAAGTGGGCGGCTGGCTGCGGCGCTACAGCCTCGATGAACTCCCACAACTGTGGAACGTGTTCATCGGCGACATGAGCCTGGTGGGGCCGCGCCCGCATCCGCTCGACGATTTCGAGCGCTACGAACTGGAGCACCTGCGTCGCCTCGATGTAACGCCTGGAATTACCGGGCTGTGGCAGGTGACCGCCCGGCACAGCCCGTCCTTTCATATCAACATGGCGCTTGATCTCGAATACATCGAGCGCTGGAGTCTGTGGATGGACCTGAAGATCCTGCTACGCACCGTAGCGGTGGTCCTGCAGGGGACGGGCGCGTGATCACCGATGCCGGTGCCATGAGTCCTTCCTCGCGGGCTGCTGCTTATGGTGGTTCGTTTGTCACGGTTGTTTTCGCGCCGTTGCAGGCTGCAATGGCCGCTCCTGCCGTCCTGTACATCGCTACGTTGACGGTGTTTCTGTTTCGACCCCCCGCACTCGAATTTCATTTTGTCGACCGGATCGCGTTGGGTCTCCTCGTTTTAGTCGTTGGCCTGCGTGGAGTGGTCCTGCATCAGTCTCCGCTGCGAAGTGGTTTGACCTGGCCGATGGCCGGCCTCGCGGTGCTGGCAATCGCCGGAATGGTTCACCACTCGTCAGAGGTGAGCACCTGGAGCGTGCTGGCTGCGAAATTCTTCGTACCATTCATTTTGTTCCAGATCGCGGGCCTGGTATTTCGGGATGTGCGGTCACTTCGTTGGCTGGAGCGATTCTTTCTGATTGTGTTGGCGTACTTGAGCTTTGTCTCCGTTGCCCACCTGGTGGGCGCATACGAGTTGGTATTTCCGCCATTCATTCTTAACGAAAGTATGGGCATCCACGCGGATCGTGCGCGAGGGCCTTTCCTGCAGGCAGTCGCCAACGGGGTAACGATCAACATGCTCGCGCTGATCGCAATCGACTGCTATCGCAAAAGGAGTCTGCGCGGCGTCGCCGCGTTCGCGCTCCTGGCTTCCCTGCCGTTGGCTATCGTGGCTACGAAAACGCGCGGAGTATGGCTTTCGTTTGCGGTGTCAGCGCTGTGGCTGTTCTCGAAGATAGGGGAAAAGAGGCTTCGTCACGCGGCTCTGGGCTTTGGGGTTGTCGCTACCCTTGCTAGTCTGGCAGCGATCGAATTCGGCAATGGCGGACGCGCCTTGCAGGACCGGCTGCAGGAAAGCGGCGCCGTTGAGTTCCGCATGGCGGCCTATCGGGCGGGTTGGGAGATGTTTTTGGAGCGACCGCTGCTGGGATGGGGGACGCAGGACTTGCAGATCGAGCTCGCGCGAAGAATCAGAGGCTTTCAAGGCGGCTCGTTCGCGGTGCACAACACGTATCTCGATGTGCTTCTCGAGCAGGGAGCGGTGGGGCTTGGACTGTATCTGTGGTTGATTGTGGCGCTGTTCCGACTGGGAAGAAATGGGACGCAGAATTCAGACCCTGTTGTGAGTTCAATTCGCAACGTGTGGCCGCTGCTGCTGGCGGTGTATTTCGTCAACGCAACCTTTGTGGTGATGAACTATCAGTTCGTGAATGGATTGTTGTTCACGGGTGCGGGCATCCTTGCGGTGCATTGCTCAACCACAGGCCCGCGGCTCTTGAGGCTGCGATGAGTTCACACACACGGCATACTGCGATCACGCAGCCTCAGGACGGTGCAACCGCCATCGCGGTCAACCAGTTCCCATCCCCAGGCAGCGCTCCCGACCTGACGATCCTTACGACCAGGGGTGGCCTCTATCTGGGCTTCCGGTATGGGCTGGGCATCCTCGTAAGCTTCGTGAACATGCTGGTGATGACCCGATGGATTGGGCCGCACGCTTACGGAATATTCGTAACCGCTCTGGGACTGTCTGCTTTCTTGGCCGCGTTCACGCGTGGCGGGATTGACACCTACCTCATACGCTCGGAACGTCCCCCAGATTCACATTCCTACGACATCGCAAACACGCTAGTCGTGGGATTTTCAATCGTACTGATGGCCTCGGGCGCCGCGGTTGCCCCACTGCTGACGAAGTGGTATGGGAGCCGTGAATTTGTGGCGCCATTCCTCGTCACACTGCTGACCGTGCCATTAGTGGGACTTGCCGGGCCGGCGACCGCGAAGCTGGAACGGGAACTTAATTTTCGGGCGGTGGCGGGAATCGAACTGGGAGGGCAGATTCTCGCACTAGCCGTCGGGGTGGGGTTGGCCTGGTGGGGATGCGGAGTATGGGCTCCGGTTGCAGGATTGCTGGCTTGGCAGTTGTGGGCCGCCGCGGGCGCACTGCGAGCGGCGGACCTCACGCCGCACTTTCGCTTCGACGCGGCCGAGGCGCAAAGAATGCTGTCGTTTGGTTTGGGATACAGCGCGTCGCTCCGCATATGGCAGATGCGCACCCTGGTAAATCCATTGATTGTGGGCCGCTTCGCAGGCGCCGAGGGAGTGGCCTTTGTGGCGCTGGCAATCCGCTTCGCTGAGGGACTGGGCTTCGTTCGCAATGCCGCAGGACGGCTGGCGATTGCGACTTTATCCCGCCTGCAACACGATCGGCGCCGCTTTCAGTCGGCCCTCGAGAACGCACTGAAGCTTCAGGTGTGGTCTCTCGGGCTGATGCTGTCCGCCTTCGCATTGATTGCGCCCGTGATTCTTCCCCGAATGATCGGCGTGCGCTGGATGCCCAGTTTAAGGATTTATCCCTTCATCGCCGCGGGAGTGCTTATGAATTCGGTGTACAACCTGCAGGCATCCGCCCTCTACGTCGCGGGCCAGCAGTGGCTGGTCCTGCGGGCATATGCGTTACACGTCATGCTACTGGCAGCGGGAACGCTTCTTCTGCTGCCCGGGCTCGGAATAACCGGCTATGGATGGGCCGAGATTGCGGCGTGCGGGGGATACGCACTCCTGCACGCGGGCGGAAGACGATTTGCGCCCGTGTCGTACGGGCACCTGGGATGGCCGGCTTTTGTGTTTCTACTGCCGCCTTTCATGTTGCTCTCCCGCGGAGTCTGGGCATGGGCGTTGTGGATTCCTGTGGTTGTGCTTCTGGTCGGCAAGGCTGGACAAATTGCAGCCAGCGACCGCGTTCCTTTCTCGTTGGCGCATTCTCCGTCGATCGATTTGTCGGTCGAGTCTATTTCGTCCAAATTCACAGGCACTGGAACGTAGGCACTTTGGTGATAGTTGCTTACATCACGAATGAGTTTCCCGCAGCGGTTGAATGGTACGTCGTAGATGAGATTCTGGAACTGCGAAGACGCGGGGTGAAGGTCATACCCTGCAGTGCACGCAAGGCAAGTCCGGAGAGCCTTCCCCCAGACCTTCAGGAACTGGCTCGTCAGACACTTTCTCTGCAGCCGTTCCGCTGGGTGGTTCTGCTTCTCGCGCTTTGGATGTGTGTGTCGAGGTTCATCGTGATCCGCGATTTGCTGGAGCACGCCGTACTTCAAAGTAGCGAGCCCCGGAAGCGGCGCATACGGATCTTAGCTCTTACCTTGATGGGGGCATACTACGCGCTGCTGCTGCGAGATCACCGCGTGCAGCATATTCACGTGCACCACGGTTATTTCTCCTCATGGATCGCGATGGTCGCGGCACGGTTCCTCGACATCTCGTTCAGCATGACATTGCACGGATCCGACCTGCTGGTACATGGCTCGCACATGGACGCGAAATTGTCTGCTTGTAAGTTCTGCCTGACCGTGTCGCAGTTCAACCGGCGACACATTCTTGCGCACTACCCGAGCGTGGACTCAAGGAAAATCATGCTGCGCCGGATGGGAGTGGACATCCCAGCGCCCACGATTCCTGGACTCAGTAACTCGGAAAAGATTCCTGTTTTGCTTGCAGTCGGGCGCTTGCACCCAGTCAAGGATCATGTGTTCCTGCTGCGGGCGTGTTATCTGCTACGGGAATGCGGCTTGCGGTTTCGATGTCTCATTGTCGGGGACGGCCCGGAACGCTCAAAACTTCAATTTCTCATTCACGAACTCAGGATCGAAGACCTCGTCACGTTAGTGGGACACGTTCCGCACAACCATGTACCTGGCTATTACCGATATGCCGATGTAGTTGTGCTCACCAGCCGAAGCGAGGGCATTCCGCTGGTTTTGATGGAAGCCATGGCCCACGAAACCATCGTGCTTGCGCCCGCCATTACGGGCATTCCGGAACTCGTGATTGACGGCAAAACCGGATTTCTTTACGAACCGGGCTCGCTCGAGGACTTCTCCTGGCGCACTGAGCAGATCTGTAAATCCTTGAACGCGCTTACCTCGCTGCGGCGGTCGGCTAGGGAACACGTGCGCTCGTACTTTGAAAAGCAAGCGAATCTCAGGCAGTTTGCAGACTTGTTCCTGGCAAAAATCGAGCGCAGCGATCGCGGATATGCCGATGAAAATCCTGTATTGCAACAAGTACAACTTTCCCTTCAGCGGGACTGAGGTATACCTGTTCGACCTCATGAACATGATGCAAGAGCAAGGGCATCAGGTGGCCTTGTTCTCGATGCGTGACCCGCGGGGCAAGCCGACCGCATTTGATGATTACTTCGTCCCATACACAGACTTCAAAGGCACAGATCACTCTTTGCTGCGCCGTGCACGTCTGGCAGGCCATGCCATCTATTCGCCGGACGCGCGGCGCCGACTCAAGGGATTGATTGACGAATTTCGTCCCGATGTGGCGCACGTCCGCAACATTTACCACCACCTTTCCCCATCTATCTTGTGGGAGCTTAAGCGACGCGGAGTGCCCGTGCTTTACCACTTGAACGATTTCAAGTTGCTATGCCCGAGTTACAACCTCACCAGCAAAGGAAGGGCTTGCGAGCGCTGCCGGAATGGCCAGTTCTGGAGGATGGTTCCAGAGGGCTGCTACCACGGAGGCCGAGCCAACAGCGCCGTGCTTGCCGCTGGAAGCCTACCTCCATCGCTGGCTGGGGACCTACGCTGAGTGCGTTGACCGTTTCCTGGCGCCCAGCGAATTCGTGCGCAGCAAGTTAATTGAAAATGGTTGGAACGGGGACTGCATCGACGTGTTGTCGCACTTCCAACGACTGCCGGCGGAGGCGCCGACCGCACCGACTGAAAACGCGCCAATCCTCTACTTCGGACGTTTATCCGCCGAGAAGGGCGTGGAAGACGTGCTGCACGCGAAGACCCAGGTACCGGGGGTCCGCTTTGTACTCGCGGGGGAGGGTCCCGAACGCGTGAACCTCGAGAGACTGGCGCGGGACCTGAAACTCAAGGATGTGGAATTCGTGGGCCACTTGCAACGCGAGGAACTTGAATTGCAAATCCGCGAGGCGCGATTCACCGTTTTACCATCACATGCTTACGAGACGCTCGGCAAAACGATACTGGAATCCTATGCGCAGGGACGAGCGGTCGTCGCGTCTGATCTGGGGTCACGGCGGGAGTTCGTCAGGCACGGTGAAACCGGACTGCTCTACCCGGTGGGAAATGTCGAGCGACTGGTGGAGGCCTTGCGATTTCTGTGTGCGCATCCAAAGAAGGCCGAGGGCATGGGATTAGCCGGGCGGGAATTTGTGAGAGCCAATCACTCGCCCGCCGCTCACTATCAGGCAATGACTCGATTGTACGAATGGCTGATCGCTTCGAGGCAGCATTGGGCATCAAAAACACGGGGTAGGCAAGCGCTGTCACTTCCCTCGGGAAACGGACGATTGCGAGTTGCCTTTATCGGGGGTCGCGGCGTGATCGGGAAATACAGCGGCGTCGAGGGATACTATGAGGAAGTTGGGCGGCGACTGGCCGACGCTGGCCATGAAGTCACGGTATACTGCCGCAACCGTTTCACTCCTCCCCAGAAGCTTCATAACGGCATGCGATTGGTGCGGCTGCCGGCCCCGAAATCCAAGCACTTCGAGACTTTCTTCCACACACTGTTGAGTTCGATTCACGCCTTATCGCAGCCGTATGACATCGTGCACTATCAAACGCTTGGTCCGGCACTGTTTTCGTTCATTCCGCAGCTCGCCGGCCAGAAGACAGCTGTCACAGTGCAAGGTCTGGATTGGCAGCGCAAGAAATGGGGACGCTTTGCATCGGCTGTACTACGCTTCGGAGGCTACGCCGCTATTCGTTTTCCCGATGAGACGATGGTCGTGTCGAAAACCCTCCAGGCCTATTACCGCAAGCGTTATGCGGCGCACACGCGGTATGTGGCCAACGGTACGATCCTGCGAGACAAGAAGCAGGCTCGTGAAATTCGCGAGTATGGACTTGATCCCGAACAATATATTTTGTTTTTGGGAAGATTCTCCCCGGAAAAGAACTGCCATCTGCTGGTCGAAGCTTTCGAGCAGCTCGACACCAACGTAAAGCTGGTGCTTGCGGGGGGAGGAACCGCCTCGGACCCTTACGCCCTCCGTCTTCGCCAGCACGCGACCGATCGTATACTCCTGCTTGACTATGTTTCCGGCGATCCTTTCGATGAACTGCTGACCAATGCCATGCTGTTTGTGCTGCCTTCCGACCTCGAGGGGCTGTCTCTGGCCCTTTTGGAGGCGATGGGAGCCGGACTGTGCGTCCTGGTTAGCGACATTCCAGAAAATCGCGAACTGATGGAAGGTGCCGGCTTCACCTTTCGGTGCGGTGACCTGGCAGACTTGAAACAAATGCTCGAACTTCTGATTCGTGCAGATTCTTTGCGCACAGCCGCCGGGAAGGCCGCCAAAAAACGCATAGAAGAACATTACCTGTGGCCCAGCATTACGAAGGAAATTGAAGCCGCTTACTATGAGATGCTGGGGATTCATTCGGACGAGGGCTCGCCGCCGGAACATGTGCGCAAGGTGGCTGTTTAACCTCCACTGCTTCCGATCACGACGGTCGGCGGCTGTTTTCAATTACAATCACGGTTAGTGGATTGCATCGGCCCGGAGATCCTACGATCCCGGGCTTTGGGCTCCTTACGCAGAAAGGCTGGCTTCTTCATCGTGGAAAACACAATCCTGGTGACGGGAGGAGCAGGATTTATAGGATCCAACTTCATCTTGCACTGGATCGAGCGCGAAGACAGCCGTGTGGTAAATCTGGACAAGCTTACCTACGCCGGCAATCCACGAAATCTCGAGCGAATCTTTTCCCACCCACGTTATTCGTTTGTGCAAGGCGACGTCGGTGACCGCAAGCTGGTCGCGGAATGCCTTCGCACTCACAGGCCAAAGGCCATCGTACATCTTGCGGCGGAGAGCCACGTGGACCGCTCGATCCTGGGTCCGGATGACTTTATTCGCACCAATGTTACCGGCACGTTCAGCTTGCTCGAGGAGTCACGCGCGTACTGGTCCACCCTGCAAGCGAGCGATCAAAGCGCGTTTCGCTTCCTGCAGGTTTCAACCGACGAGGTCTACGGATCGCTGGGCTCGGAGGATCCGGCTTTCACGGAGACCACGGCCTACGCTCCGAACAGTCCGTACTCCGCTTCGAAGGCGGCCGCCGACCACCTGGTACGCGCTTACCATCACACCTATCGTTTGCCGACTCTGACCACCAATTGCTCCAACAACTACGGGCCACTGCAATTTCCGGAGAAGCTGATTCCGCTCATGATCTTGAACGCGCGAGCGGGGAAATCTCTACCCATTTACGGAGATGGGAAAAACGTGCGGGACTGGCTGTACGTGGGCGACCATTGCGACGCGCTGCGTACCGTTCTCGCCCGGGGTCAAGCCGGATCAACTTACAACATTGGCGGATGGAACGAGAAAGCGAACATCGAAATTGTCGAGACCATCTGTTCGCTTCTCGACGAATTCTGCCCGAAGGATCCGGTGGTACCACATAGAAACCTGATCAGCTTTGTCACCGATCGTCCCGGACACGATCGCCGCTACGCGATCGATGCGGGCAGGATTGCCCGCGAATTGCAATGGCATCCCCATGAAACCTTCGAGAGTGGGATTCGTAAGACCATTTTCTGGTATCTCGAAAACGACGAGTGGACGAAAGAAGTGACTAGCGGCGCATATCGGCAGTGGATGGAGAAACAGTACTCCACTCGCGGAGAGTCTTCGTCGCGGGCATAGGGAGAAGAGGAACCGGCGTGCATGATGGCAAGAACTGCTGAGAGCAGTCCACAATACAAGGGAATTATTCTGGCCGGCGGTTCCGGCACACGGCTGTATCCCGTCACTCAGGGAACCTGCAAGAGCCTGCTGCCGATTTACAACAAACCGATGGTCTACTATCCCCTGTGCACGCTGATGCTGGCGGGGATCCGCGACATTCTTATAATCTCGACCCCCGAAGATACTCCTAGATTTGAGCAACTGTTGGGGAATGGACAGCAATACGGCATTCGCATCGAGTACGCCGTACAGGCGAAGCCGGAAGGCATTGCGCAGGCTTTTCTGGTGGGCGAGCGGTTTATTGGGTCAAGCCCGTGCGCGCTGGTGCTCGGCGATAACATCTTTTATGGGCATGATCTGGCGAAGGACCTGCGTGCGGCAACGCAGAAGGCTGCAGGTGCAAGGGTGTTCGCCTACCCGGTGTTCGATCCCGAGCGTTACGGAGTGGTGGAGTTTGATCGTACGGGACGAGCCCTGAGCGTGGAGGAGAAGCCGAAGAACCCGAAGTCGCGCTATGCGATCACGGGACTGTATTTCTATGATAATGAGGTCGTGCGGGTTGCAAAATCTCTGAAGCCTTCGGCGCGCGGTGAGCTTGAGATCACCGACGTCAATAAAACCTACCTGGAACGAGGCCAGCTCGAAGTGATTGTGATGGGACGAGGAATGGCCTGGCTGGATACGGGCACGCACGAGTCCCTGATGGATGCGGCTCTGTATATTCAAGCGATCGAAAAACGCCAGGGCTTGATGGTCGCCTGTCCGGAGGAAATCGCGTTCCGCTCAGGCTACATCACGGCGGATCAACTGGAGACCGCCGGCCGCTCCATGAAGAACGGGTACGGCGAATACCTGCTCCTGCTGCTGCGCGACAAAGTGTTTTAGGCATTCGGAACCCATCGCATGAAAAAGCTCAGCACGCCACTTGAGGGGGTTTTTGTTCTGGAACCGGCAGTATTCAGCGATGCGCGCGGCTTTTTTCTGGAGAGCTACAACGAGCGTGCGCTGGCGGAAGCCGGAATTCATGAACACTTCGTACAAGACAACCAATCGTATTCCACACTCAATGTGGTGCGCGGCTTGCACTACCAGATACGGCAAACCCAGGGCAAGCTCGTGCGCGCCATTGTGGGTGAGATTCTCGATGTGATTGTCGATTTGCGGAAAAGCTCGCGGACCTTTGGAAAATGGAGTTCCGTGCCGCTTACAGACCGGAACAAACACATGCTGTGGATTCCTCCGGGACTCGCCCACGGATTTCGCGTGGTTTCAGAAAGCGCACATGTGTTGTACAAAGCGACCGACTACTACTGCCCTGAGGCAGAGCGAACGTTGGCCTGGAACGATCCCGACCTGAAGATTGACTGGCAACTCGCGGGCGATCCAGTTGTTTCTCACAAGGATCAACTGGGCACTTTGTTTCGCGATGCCGAGAAGTTCGAGTAGGAAATCCCTCCATGCGCGTCATCATCTTTGGTGCAACCGGCCTGCTGGGCAAAGCCCTGTTGCGGGAGTGGCAGGGAGACGAAGTGGTCGGCCTGAGTTCCGCGGATGCAGATATCCGCTCGGATGAGCAGGTTGACAAAGTTCTCCGAGAGCACCGACCCGAGTGGGTCGTGCTGGCGGCGGCTTACACCGACGTCGATGGCTGCGAGACTCACTCCGACCTTGCCTTCGACGTCAACTGCCGCGGGGCCATGAACGTTGCGAGCGGGTGTGCACGAACGGGATCCCGTCTCCTCTTTATCAGTACGGACTATGTGTTCGACGGAAACAGGAACAAGCCGTACGAGATTGATGAACCACTCTCGCCGCAGACCGTCTACGGAAAAACGAAGGCAGCCGCAGAAACAGAAATTCGCAAGCTTCATCTTGAAGCGTGCATTCTTCGAACCTCGTGGGTCTTTGGAATCGGCGGCAAGTGCTTCCCCGATACAATTCTGAAACTTGCGCAAACCCGCGCGGAACTGGATGTGGTCGATGATCAGCGCGGAAGTCCGACGTACACGCTCGATCTCGCCCGCACGATCAGAGACTTATGCCGCAAAAACGCGAGCGGCATCGTGCACGCGACCAACCGTGGGGATTGCACCTGGTACGACTTCGCCTATGCGATCGTCCAGCAAGCGAAACTCCCCGTCCGGGTTCGGCCGACCTCCAGCGAGAAGTTCGTGCGGCCTGCCAAGCGACCGAAGTATTCCGTCTTGTCGCTGGTTAGTCTGGAGCGATACGGATTGCAAATGCCTGCGTGGCAGGATGCCCTGGGACGGTACCTTGACGAACGCCGTTCCTGATTAGGAACAGCTGGATGGGTGGGGAATCAAGCCGTGCAATTCCCCAAACGTTAGAATGCCTGCACAATATCGTGCTTGGTGACGATTTTATGGCAGACATTCCCGCAAGCAATCTGAGACTTCCGTTCGAGATTGAGCTTTCCAGAAACCCAGACGACCGCCGCGCCCAACCTCGTGGCGAAACTGTCTTCAGCCGCATCGAAGACGCAACCTATGCGGTTCTCCGCGAGCACGAAAAGAAGACTGCCTAACGGCTAGAGGCACAAGGCTCGCTCGCTTGGTTTAGACCGACGCGTCGCTTGCTCCCTTCTAAGCCCGCAAGGAAATTTTCCACGCCCGACTTCCTCCGCAATCACTTCTTCTGCATGGGCACTTCGATCGGCTCCAAGCCTGCCTTCTTGAGCTGCCCATTGAACGCGGGAAGCTCTTTGTTTCGCATGCCAGCCCAACGGGCCAGTTGCTCGTCGAGCGCGCGTTCCACCTCAGAGAACGTCGCGACCGCCTGCGTAGTCGGCGCGGCATCGGCCGAATCGACGATCGCCAGCAGAGTGCTCAATCCACTGTTCAACCGAGCCAGTCCTCGCCCCGCCGGCGTGCTCAAGTATTGAGCGCCGTATCCACCGGCCGATCCCTCCACCTCGACAAGTTTCCTGTCGAGTTCGCCGACCTGCGATTGAAGGTTCGCGGTAGACGAAATCTCCTTCAGGCCTTTCCGAATCCTCTGGACCTCAGTTAACGCATCGAAATCGCGCTGCATGGCTTCCACAATTTTCATTTCCATTTCAAACTGGGCTTTCAAGCCTTCGGGAGAAGTTTTGACGCGCGGGTCCATCTTGACTGTGAGCGGTTGCGCCAGAGTCTTTCCGCCCGCGGTGAGCTTGATCGAATAGGTTCCCGGCAACACCGGAGCGCCCAGTGGATAGAGAGGGGTTTCGCCAACGATTGCCGAAATCGGGTAGTCGCGATCCAGCGCGGCGGCGGCGGATAGTGCAGATCCCAGACAAAGCGATGCATGCCGGCTTCGGTGGAAAGTTTGCGTTCGGGTCGAATCCAGTACGTCGGCACGTTGATGTCTTTTGCGTCCAGCACGTCGGGCTTGTCGGAACTGGAAAACCGGCGCACGAGTTTGCCAGACGAGTCGACAATTTCCAAAGTGACATCGCCCGAGACCGCCGACTTGAGCCAGTAATCCAACGTGGCCCCGTCTGGCGGATTTTGACCTGCCGGGATGTCAGGCGGGAGTGGTGTATCGGTTCCATTATCGCGCCGTACCCGGTAGGTAAGCTGCGGCGCGAAAAGGTGTGCCTCGGAATCTGCGATCTGCGGGTTGAGTTGCCGCAATGGCGTGACGTTGTCCAGAATCCAGAACGAGCGCCCGTGAGTTCCCACCACCACATCGTCGTTGTGTACTACCAGATCTCGAATCGAGCTTGCCGGAAGATTCAGCTTCAACGACTGCCAGTGGTCTCCATCATCAATCGAGAAGTAGACGGTTCGCTCGGTGCCGGCGAACAACAGGCCCTTGCGGACCGGATCTTCACGTACGCTGTTCACCGGATCATTGCCGGCGATTCCGGTTGTGATCAGTTGCCAGGATTTGCCTCCGTCGTGGGTGCGGTAAATGTACGGACGCAAGTCGTCCAGCCGAATCCGATTCACGGCGGCATACACAGTGTTCGCGTCAAAATGGGATGCATCCAGCTGCGCGATTTTGCTCCACGGCGTCAGGTTGGGAGGCGACACGTTCTGCCAGGACTTGCCGGCATCGCGCGTGATGTGGATGAGCCCATCATCGGTTCCGGCCCAGATCAGATTCCTGTCTTTGGGAGACGGAGCGATGGAGTAGATCACTCCGCGATGCTTGCCCTTGGCCGGATCCGCGTCGACAAAGGGCCCAAGGGTCGCGGGAACTCCGGGGTCTTCTCGGGTCAGATCGGGGCTCACCGTTTGCCAACTGTTGCCGCCGTCCGTGGTTTTGAAGAGAACATTGGAGCCGAGATACAGCGTGTGCGGATCAGCAGGTGAAAATATCAGGGGAGCGGTCCGGTTGAATCGATACTTGCCGGTGCGCAGCACCACCGGAGAGACATCTTGCGTCTGACCCGTAGTGCGATTGAACTTCGTTGCCTTGCCGCCATAAATGATGTTGGGATCCAGTGGGTCCGGCGCCACGTACCCGTATTCTTCCACGCCCACCGGATACCAATCGCGAAACGTGATCTCGCCGAAGTCGCTGCGACTCGCGATACCGACGCTTCCGCTTTCCTGCTGGCCGCCGTAAACCCAATACGGAAACTGATTATCGGTGATGACATGGTAGAACTGCGCCGTGGGCTGGTTGTACCAGGAACTCCACGTTCCTCCGCCATTCACGCTGATCACAACTCCCTGGTCGCTGGCCAGCGCGATAATCTGCGGGTTCTCGGGATTGATCCACACCGTGTGATAGTCATCTCCGCCAGGAGCGCCTCGGATCGCGGTGAAGGTATGTCCGCCATCGGTCGAGCGATAGAAGGAGGTGTTGGGCACGAAGATGGTATCCGGTTCGTTGGGATGGACGCGAATGAAAGCGAAGTCATCTCCTCGACCGCAGACGCGCTCCTCGGAATTGACGTGCGTCCAACTCTCCCCGGCATCCTCCGACCGATACACGCCGCCCGCGCTCTGGGATTGCACCATCGCGTACATGCGCTTGGGATCACTCGGAGCAATGGCAATTCCGATGCGACCAAGATCGCTGCCCGAAGGCAAGCCCTTGGTTAACTCACGCCAGGTCGTTCCGCCATCCTCTGACTTAAAAAGGCCGCTGCCGGCCGCGCCGTAGGAGTTCCCCGTCGTCCAGGGTGGCCGGCGAGAGGCCCATAGCACGCCATAAACGGTCTGTGCGTTTCGAGGATCAAATGCGAGGTCAGCTCCACCGACGTCATCATTTCTGGATAGGACCTTCTCCCAGTTCTCCCCGCCATCCAGCGATCGGAAGATTCCACGCTCAGCATTCGGGCCATAGGGATGGCCAACTGCCGCGACAAAAAGCCGGTTCGGATCCTTCGGATCCACGAGGATTGCCGCGATCTGTTGGGCATCGCGCAAGCCGAGATGCTTCCAGGTTTTGCCGCCATCAGTGGATTTATAAATACCGTCTCCGACCGAGAGATCGGGACGTCGCAATCCTTCGCCGCTACCGACGTAGATGATTTCGGGATTTGAAGGCGCGAGGGCGAGGGTACCGATAGAGCCCGTAGGCTGATCATCAAAAATCGGACTCCAGGTGTGACCGTAGTCGGTTGTCCTCCACACGCCACCGTTGTTGGGAGCCATGTAGAAAACATTCGGCTTGCCGGGAATGCCCGTGATCGCGATCGTTCGCCCGCCGCGAAATGGGCCGATCATGCGCCAACGCATCCCCTGGTAAAGCTCGGGGCTCAAGGATTGCGCCGACGCCGCAGGCAGACTGAACCAGCAAACAAGAAGGACAAAGAAATGCCGTAGGATTCGGGGAAGAGCGATCACGTTGACCTCCGGGGCGGAGGCAAGGATAAACCAATCAAGACATGTTAACCACAGAGGAACAAAGAATCACAGAGGTGCTAGAAACCCTCTGTGCCTCTGTGCTCTCTGTGGTTAAGTTCTTTTGTTCTCCTGCACCCAGGACCCCGAGCCTATAGGACGCGCTCGTGCCTGTAGCCCGACTCAGCCAGCGCCTCGAGAATGCGCTGAATCTGATCCTTGCCTCGGGTCTCGAGCGTCACGTCAATCAGGGTATCGCCCAGGCTGACGCCGTAGTACGCCCGATCAAATTGCAGTTCGACGATGTTGGCATGGTGGGCCGCGATGATTTTCGTAAGCTGGTGCAGCGAGCCGGGACGATCCGATAAATGAATCTGCAAACGCACCAGCCTTGCATCTTTCACAAGGCCACGCTGGATAATTCGTGACAGCAGCGTGACATCGATGTTGCCACCACACACCAGGGCGACTGTCTTCTTGTTCCTGAGCTTTGCTTTGCGATGAAGGAGGGCGGCAACGGCGGCCGCGCCCGCACCCTCGGCCAGCATCTTTTCGCGTTCCAAAAGAGTGAGAATTCCACTCGCAATTTCTTCTTCCTCAACCGCCACCACATCGTCCACGTACTTCTCGATGAGCTGCAAGGTGCGCTCGCCGGAACGGCGAACGGCGATGCCATCGGCAATGGTGGGATTCGATGCGATCACGGTAGGTTGGTGAGCTTTCAGAGCTTCCAGCATCGAAGGCATCCGCGCGGCCTGCACACCGATAATGCGGACCGCAGGCCTCAACTCTTTGATCGCGCAGGCAATTCCGCTGATTAAACCGCCGCCGCCGATCGGGACAACCACTGCCTCCAGATCGGGAACCTGTTCCAGCAATTCGAGACCGAGCGTGCCTTGCCCGGAAATCACCGCGGGGTCATCGAACGGATGAATGAAGGTGAGATGCTCAGTCTCAGCCAAGCCACGGGCGTGCTCATAGGCTTCATCGTAGCCATCACCGTGCAACACGACGTGCGCGCCATAACCCTTCGTGGCATTCACCTTCACGAGCGGCGTCATTACCGGCATCACGATCTTCGCGGCGATCCCGTTGCCTTGCGCGTGGAAAGCCACGCCCTGGGCATGATTTCCGGCGCTGGCCGCGATGACGCCGCGTTCTTTGTCATGCGCGCTGAGCGTCAGAATCTTGTTGAGCGCTCCGCGTTCCTTGAACGATCCTGTCCGCTGGAGATTTTCAAGTTTCAGGTACACGGGCTGGCCGCTGATCTCGGAAATACTGGGGGACAGCGGGCATGGTGAGAAATAGATGGCCCCAGCGATCCGGCCGCGAGCTTCGCGGATGCTATTCAGGCTTACCTCAGGTTTGGACATGTTGTACCGTTCAATATTGAGATTTGATCACCGCACAGCGACTGGTCAGAAAACTTATCGCAAAAATGCAAACCCACCATCCATTGCCTCTGGTGGTGGGCGTTCAGAACTTTGAGTAATTGCGTGTCGATCAGCTCATTGTTCCCCAGGCAACCGAGGCGGGCGAATCCATCGGAATGGAAATCCTAATTCGACGCGCTCGATTGGTGGGCATAGGCAAAAGCTTCCTTGAATAAGGCCATATCGTAGCACATGCACACGGAATGACGGAGCATACGGGAGGGCCTGCAGTTCGAGGTGGAAGGGCGTCGCTATGTCAGGCGCGTCGATACAAACCCGGCGGCCCAGGCAGGCTGCCAGTTCAAAGCGGTCGACGGTTTTGGTGATCCTTCTGGCTGTACGACCGTGGGCTGCGGAAATTGGCCGGCCTCTGCCGAGCCCGAACTGTAGTTGATGTAACTGCCGTGTCCAAACTCCCAGGAGTTCGGAAGAATTGGTGTCTTCGACAGGTTCGCAGGCTGGTCCGGAGGAGTCGGCCCGGTGCGCCCCAATGCGGCATGCCAGTAAGGATCTCCGCGCGTGATGATCCCGGAGAGCGGATTGCCCAGCGGGAAAGCCCACTTCAAAACTTCATCGCATTGGGAGGCCAGCACGGAGATCTTGCCAACGCGCGCAGTGGCGTCCCTGTATTCGTCGGTCAGGCAGTTGTCATCGATGGCAGCCGCCATCAACATGAGTGCGCTTACTGGCATGGAGGATGGCAGTCGTCGAATGGTCTCCAGTACCACCCGCGCGCCGAGGCTGTGCGATGCAAACGAGATTCTGGCCGCGCCGGCAAAGTTGGCGCCAAGATAGGCAGCCAGCAGTTGCCCGCTCTTAATCGCCTCGTTCCCTTCGACCGGATAATCGAGAAAAGGGACCCATCGCGAATCGCCGGGCCACAACACTCCGATGAACAGGCCATTTGGTCCATGCTGCACCCACTTCGCCCAGTGGGACAGATTGCCGATTCCATCAGCGCGGTTGACATGAAAACCATGGGTCGCAAGCAGCACGTCCCTGCCCTGAATGGACCGCACCATCTCGGGCGCAAGCGGAGTCGACGGATTTGGATTTTGCTGCGCCTCGGTGCGAACCACAACATCATCGGCGCTGGCGACCGGGTTGCCGCCAACCGAATCCGCGCGGAGATCGATAAAGTAAGTCACCGATCACTTGCTCCAGGACTGAGCAGCCTTGGCTCCAGCTTGAATCGCGCTCGACAGGTCCTTCGCGATCGGCGCCAGCGGAGTCGCTAAGAGTCCGGCGAGAACCGACCTCACGACTTCGCTGCCATTCGAGAAGAAGGCGTTGCCGACAACGATCCGTCCTCCAAGAATCGCAAGAAACATGGCAATGAAAACTGCCAGCAACTTGGCGCTATTCCGATAACGTTGGTCGGCCCGTTGATACCCCTGATCGAGCAACGCGCTCAGCAGAAGATCAAAACGGCCGTACACGTCTGTTTCCTGCGGTGAAAGCGCCGTGGAAGAACCCATTTTCGTTGCGATGCCCGCAAGCACATCCTTGTCGACTCCTGTGGCCGCCGCCATGTGGTTCGCGTTGCCCGGCGTCAGGTTCAACTTGATCAAGGCCTTGGCAACCGACTTTTGGTCGCCGAGCAACATCCCATTCAGCCAATTCGCGCGCAGCGTCCGCAAGGCCGATGCAAGGTTGAGAGCGGCATCTGGGGAAATATTCACGGAGTTAGGGGGGATCAACTTTGAGATGACACCCTTGATGTCTCCAAATCCGCGATTTGATATGCCTCCTCCAAAGCCTTTGGTGGCATCGACCACTCCATAGGCCGCGGTCCCAAGACTGCCGATGGCCAAGACAACTTTAGGAAGATCCAGATTCGATTGCGAAGTGGCAATTTCGAACACGCTTCACCTCTCTAACATTGGTTGAGCCCTTGCGGAAATTCCCACACTGTTGCGAGGGTTTGCTCCGAAGGATTTGTCACTCCGATAGTGCGAGTTTCAAGCTTCTCGAATCATAAGCACTCGGAAGAACCGAAATTCTCTGTCCGAAACGACCTCCCAAACCCCCAATGGCTTTCCTTCGACGACGGTTGGCTTCGCTACCATGGAATTTTCTTTTTATTAACATCTTTTGAGATACACAGTTTGCTTTCTTTTTCTTTCTATTTGTGGTGTAATCTTTCGGGTTCCGCGCGTGCTTGAGGGGGGACTATGAACGTGCCACGGATTTCGCTGTGTCTGCTTGTTTGTCTGGTGGCCTTTTCGTCCGCATTTGCCCAGGTCGACACCGGCACCATCGCCGGCAGTGTTCATGACAGCCAGGGGGCCGGCGTACCGTCCGCCTCCGTGACGTTTGTGGAGACGTCCACCAACGCAAGTATGAAAACCAAGACGGATGGTTCGGGCGACTTCGCATCGCCTCCTTTGCGGCCGGGCAGTTACAAGGTGACCGCGGAAGCTCCCGGATTCAAAACCCAGACCCGGGGCACGCTCGTCGTCCGTGTCCAAGATAGGCTGCGCCTCGATTTCGAAATGGCAGTCGGGTCAGTGTCGGAGAACGTCGTGGTGACGGCAGAAACTCCCACCATACAGACCGACACTTCCTCTCTGGGAGAAGTAGTTTCCACCAAAGAGATGACACAATTGCCTCTGAATGGACGCGACTACATTCAGTTGGCAACACTGACTACGGGGGTGGTCCGCACCAGTTCCGGTACCAACGGGAATACGGGTGGAAGCAGCACGGGTGGGCAAAACAGTTTTGTCGCTAACGGCACGCGCGGAACGCTGAACAATTTTCTGCTGGATGGTTTGGATAACAATTCCAACGACAACGGCGGCGTGGTTCTCCGCACCAACGTCGATGCAATTCAGGAATTCAAGCTACAGACCAATACCTACTCGGCCGAGTTCGGCCGTAGCGCAGGTGCTGTCGTCAATGCCATCACAAAGTCGGGGACGAATCAGTATCACGGCAACGTTTTCGAATTCTTCCGGAATTCCGCACTGGACGCGCGCGACTACTTTGAGGATCCAGCCACGAAGAAAGCTTCATTCAAACAGAATCAGTTCGGCGGGACGCTGGGTGGCCCGATCGTGAAAGACAAGCTGTTCTGGTTTGGCGACTATCAAGGTACGAGTATCCGGAGGCCCCTCACTTGGGTATCTGTCGTTCCTACTCCGGAGGAACGGGTCGGAAACTTTTCGGCGGCGGGGGAGCCCGTTATTTACGATCCGACCACCGGAATGCCATTCGCCGGGAACATCATTCCGACGCCCCGCATTGACCTTATCAGCCAGGCCTTCATGAACCTCTACCCCGATCCAAATCAAACGGCGGGTTCGGGTGGCAACTTCATCATTTCCCCCATCGAGCAAGATCGGATCGACCAGGGAGATGGCCGGCTGGACTACAACCCATCGCAACGGGACCAATTTTTCGTGCGCTATTCCATGAGTGGAAGGACCGATGTTCGCCCCGCACCTCTCCCGGGAATGGCGAATGGTGGCGACTCGAGTACTGGCAATGGATTTGAAGATACTAAGGGCGCATCGCTGGGCTATACCCGTTCGTTTACGCCGAGGACTGTGAATGAAGTTCGCGTCGGCTTCAACTACGTGCACGTCCGGCGCGGCGTGCCCGCAGGCGGCAATGTGTTACCCCCACCCGAACTTCGGGTGCCAGGCGTGCCCGATGATGCTCGTGTCAACGGCTTAACCCTGTTTGCGCCCCGGGGATTCCGCCGCGTAGGAGATCCCAGGTTCGCCCCCACCATTCTGGCCAGCCAGGAACGCCAGATCAACGATGTACTCACTCTGGTCCGAGGTGCGCACACCATCAAGCTGGGCGGTGAAATTCGCTGGAGCCAGTTCAACATCTCGCAGGAGGCCTCGCCGCGAGGAGGATTCAACTTCAGCGGTCAGTTCACCCGAAATGGGCAGGGAACAGGCAGCAGCCTCGCCGACATGCTGTTAGGTTTGCCGATATCGGCCGGGATTTCCACGGTGATTGAGATGGGCAATCGGCAGCACGTTCCCGCATTGTTCGCGCAGGACGACTGGAAGGTAACTCGGCGCCTCACGCTGAATCTGGGCCTTCGGTATGACTACTTCTCACCCATCGTTGAAGTCAATAACCGGCAGAGCAATTTCAACTATGCGACGGGAACCCTGATCCAAGCTGCCCAGAATGGCGCATCCCGCGCGCTCGTCAATGCCGACAAGGCAAACTTTTCTCCGCGCATCGGATTCGCCTTCACTCCGGGAGGCAATTCCGACACCGTGATTCGCGGCGCGTACGGCATCTTCTTCAGCGGTCAGGAAATTCGTACGGCGGCACCGCTCCAATTGGCTTATAACTTGCCCTTCTTCTACGAACCGAGCTTCGTCAGTGACGGCGTAACGCCAGTGATCACCGTCTCGCAAGGGTTCCCTACCCTGGATCCGAGTCTAGCGGTGAACCCGGGCGTTACCAGTGTCGACCCCAATCTCCACACCCCGTACTACCAGAGTTGGAACCTCGCGGTGCAGCGCGCGTTGCCGGGAGCGATCAGCATTGAAGTCGCCTACGCCGGATCGAAAGGTACCCACCTGCAAGCCGTCACCGATCGGAATCAGGTTCCCGTGCCGGGTCCGGGCGATATCCAGCCCCGCCGCCCTTATCCTTTTTATGGTGGATTCACTTCCATCCAGAATCTGGGCAGTTCGAACTACAACTCGCTGCAGGTAAAAGGCGAGAAGCATCTAAGCCACGGATTGTATTTCCTGAGTGCCTTCACCTACAGCAAAGCCATCAACGACCTTCCGGAAATCTGCTGCGCGGCCCCCTTCCCGCAGAACAGCTACGATATCCCTGCGGAACGCGGTCCCGCCGACTTCGATCAGCGGCTTCGCTGGGTATTCAGCTTCGACTACGAAATCCCATTCGGCGGGAGCAAATCAAAGTTCAGCAATCGCGCTGTCGACGCCCTGCTGGGTGGATGGCACGTAGGTGGCATCTACACTTTGGCGAGTGGCTTCCCGTTTTCTCCCTTGTTGGGCACGGACCCATCGAACACGGGTACCCAAGTCTCGGTGCGTCCCAATCAAATCAGCAATGGCAATCTCCCGCGCGACCGCCGCACCAAAGACATGTGGTTCGATATCAACGCATATCCGATTCCCGATGGCACTCAGTACTTCTTCGGTAATGCAGGGCGAAACAGTCTGACCGGACCCGGCTCAAATGTCTTTGACGGCTCGCTGCGCAAAGAGTTCGCCATCACCGAGAGGCAACGTCTGGAATTCCGTACAGAGTTCTTCAACGCTTTCAATCATCCGAACTTCGCCCAACCGGACAACTTCGTCGATGACGGACCCGGCGTGGCGGGCACGATTACGTCGATAGCCACACCCATGCGCCAGATTCAATTTGGATTGAAATACTCGTTTTGATATTTGCAGGCCTGCGGCATCCGTTGATGGCGGGGAATGAACGAAGAAGAACCTAAACAACTTCGGCGCCGCCAAACTTTCACGGATGCCTGATGTTGGCGGGGAGTGAAAATTTGAATCAGCGATCCCTGCCTTCCCACCTTCAAGGCGGGGTCGCCCTCCTTGCCGCCTAACTCATGCGCGTCCCATCGCCTCTTGGCATCCCACCACAAGCCAGCTATGCTCATCAAACCCTGACCAAGTTCAACGAGGAGATGTAATGGGTGAACGGGCGCTGACTTCGAAACCTTTGTTCAGAGCGAACCTTTTCGTGATTCTTGTTCTTATGGGCTTCGGGTTAAGAATCGGATACGGGCTGGTCCGATATCGAAGCACTCTTACCCTTTCGGGAGACGCTTTCATAGATTTTTGGAATCACGACGCCTGGCTTCACGTCCTGATTGCGAAGGCCATCCTACTGGGCAAGGGCTACGTGGTCTACGATCAGCCCGGCGCAAGGCTGATCCGCTACGCCGGACAGCCCGCCCTTTTCAAAGCGCCCTTGTACCAGTATTTCCTTGCGGGAGCATTTGCGATTTCAGGGTTCTCATTCAAATTGTTTTTTCCACTGCAATCGCTGATCGGAGGTCTGACAGCCGGGTTCGTCGGTCTCATCACGCTGCGGATATTCCACAGTTCAAGAGCTGCCTGGTTGGCCGGCATCGGAGCGGCCGCCCATCCGATTCTGGTGAATTCTGCGTCTCAACCATACAACGAGAATGTGTTCTTTTTCTTCTTCATCGTCGCGATATGGGCCTACCTCGTCTGGTTGGACTCTAGGGCAGTCCGGTGGGCCCTCCTGTGCGGGGCCTCGATGGGTCTGTGCATGCTGACGCGGGAGAGTGGGCTGGTTCTACTCATCGCGATGGGTGGAGTTCTGCTGATTGCTACTCCGCCCAAGCTAAGTACGTGGCTGCGGTTCGCTTTGATTCCAGCAATGACAGTCGCCGTGGTCGCCCCCTGGACGATACACAACTACGTTCGCTTTCGTGCGTTCGTTCCGGTGGCGAGCATTATGGGGGTTGATTTCACCGAGGGAAATAACGAATGCGTGGCGGCCGAGAGTCTCTTCGTTTCCTACTGGGCGGAAGGCAAATGTGAGCAGGTTAACCAGCAGGTGCAAAGTCTGCTTTCTAGTCAGTCCTTTGACCCGCGTACTCCTCCTGCCGTTCGCGTCGATCAAGTTTGCAAACGGATCGCGCTCCAGTTCGTGAAAAATCATCCCCTGGCGTACGTGAAGCTGGCCTTGCGCCGCCTCTGGACCACACTGCTACCCTATGCCCCCCGGGGACAGCAAGGTTGGCACGAGAGAGTGATCTTGTTGCTCTACTGGCTGCTTGTGTTCCCCGCCGGTACTGCCGGTCTGATCATGACACTCAAAACTGGCATCGAACCCGGTCGGATGCTGCTCGCGTCATTAATCGTTCTGAATCTCGCAACGATTATGGCGGTGCTGTACTGGTCGGATCTCCGCTTCAGAGTAGGCATCGACCTCATTCTCGCCTGCTTCGCAGGTTGGGCTTGCGATCAGTTCCTCCGTAGACGCGCAGGACACAACCGCGGAGATGCCGTCTCACAGGTCTAGTCTCTAGATCAGCTCGCGCACCTGATCAGATATAGTGGTGAGCGCAATTTTCTTGCGGTTTGGCTCGCCCCGGGCCAGTGACTCCGCAAAGTGTAAAGCTTGTTCCGCCTTCACCTTGGCCGGCATCGGCGGCTCGAAGGGATCCACAACTGCTTGTAACACTGCGGGACCAGGAGCATTCAGGAATTCATCCACCGCGCGTCCGCACTGTGCCGGATCCTCCAGCGTGAAACCAACGCCACCGCAAGCGTGCGCGAACGCGGCAAAGTCGATGGGATGCAAATCGACACCGTATTCGGGATTGCCGAGAAACACCATCTGTTCCCACTTGATCTGTCCGAGCGTGTTGTTCTTGATGATCACGACTTTAATGGGAAGCTTGTATTTCACTGCCGTCACAAAGTCCGCCATGAGCATCGAAAATCCGCCATCCCCGACAAAGGCGACGCACTGGCGATTCGGAAAGGCAATCTGGGCGGCAATGGTATAGGGCAACCCGGGAGCCATGGTGGCGAGATTGCCGGACAGAGTGTGCATCTGGCCACGACGAGCCAGAATGTGTCGCGCCCACCACGTCGCTATGGTCCCGCTATCACAGCTGACGATCGCATCATCGCGCAGTCGCTTGCCGAGTTCCCATGCCACCGCTTGCGGCTTCATGGGCTTGTCAGAACGCGTGGCGCGTTTCTCCATCACCTCCCACCAGTCTTTCATCCCTGCCTGGGCTGCCTGAAGAAAACTTCGGTCCTCTTTTTGTTTCAGCAGAGGAATCAGTTCCCGTAGAGTATTGCGACTGTCGCCGACCAAGCCTACTTCGACCGGATATCGCAGGCCAATGCGTTTGGGATCGAGTTCAATTTGGACTCCCCGGGCCTGCCCCGGTTTCGGCATGAACTCGATGTACGGAAAAGAGGTGCCCACCATGAACAACGTGTCGCAGTCCTCCAGCGCTTCCTGAGAAGGCTTCGTGCCGAGCAGCCCGATGCAGCCAGTGGTGTAGGGACTGTCGTCCGGAACCGCTGCTTTGCCAAGCAACGCTTTCACGATGGGCGCTCCCAGCAACTCCGCGGTTCTTTCCAATTCAGCGCTTGCATCCAAAGCGCCTCGACCAGCCAGAATGGCGACTTTCTTTCCCAGGTTCAGAATTTCCGCCGCTCTCTCCAGCTCCACCCGGTCGGGCAGCCTGGCACTGCGCGCGTACACATCCGATGTGTGATGAGCGATGTTGCGCTTCGAACGCTGGCTCTGCTTCAGCTCCTTTTCCTGCAGATCCACAGGAAAGGTAATGTGCGACACTCCGCGATAAGCAATAGCGGTTCGACACGCTAAGTCAGTGATGTTCTCTACATGGGTCGGCCCCATGATGCGTTCATTGAAAACGGCGACGTCCATGAACAGCTTGTCGAGAGCAACATCTTGCTGGGTGTAAGTTCCAATGAGATCGTGAAACTGAAGGCCAGTAATCGCAAGCACCGGCTGGCCGTCAAGCTTGGCGTCGTAAAGCCCGTTTAAGAGATGAATACCACCGGGACCTGAGGTAGCCAGGCACACACCCAGCCTGCCGGTGAATTTCGCATATCCGCAGGCCATGAAAGCTGCCGCTTCCTCATGGCGCACCTGCACAAATCGGATCTTGTCCTCGTGGGTGCGGAGCGACTCCATCACGCCATTGATGCCGTCACCCGGCAGGCCAAAGATAACCTCAACTCCCCATTCGATCAGCGTTTCGATGAGCACATCCGCCGCAGTCATATGGACTCCTTCTCGGGCAATGTTTGCTGTACTAGAGATGCGATTCCCAAGCCCCCCGTTCAAGGGAACGGGAAAGATATTTTGGACAAACGCAGAGACACCCTTCTGAGCGCTGCTGGGTGCAATACCATCGAGGAGACATTCGCACGTTGACGACTAGGAAGCGGCCCTTCTCAGCACCAAACTCATCTCTACATTCTCAGCTTCGGACACGCGATGTCGTGAAATCAATACCGTATTCACCGCATCGCTCCTGTTGGGAATGGAATACGGATAGCAGCCAGCGGCACTACAGGCTTTCTTCGAGCGTTGGGTCGGCTCTTAAGAAGGATTATGAAATGCTCGGTGTCGGATAGGTTCGATACTGGATGCAACCAGCCCGGTTCATCGCCTTGCCGTGGTAAAGGCGTTGTGGGCCTACGGGATCGCGGCCGTGGATCCTCGCACTCTAGTCGTCCAGGCCCTTTCCTTCGGTCAGGCGGATGTAGCGGTTGATCGGCAAGGTGGAGATCTTGTCTATATGCTTGCTGGGGGCTGGCCAGTGAATCTCAAGCGCATCGATGTTTCGCGCACTCCCGATGCCCAGGACTTCGCGTGGATCGTGGGAAGACAGGTAGCTGCCGCCGTTGTTCTTGAGCCTGAAGCGCCTTTTTCCGCCCGCTGTCCAGTGAATTTTCGCGCCGATGCCGTCGCGGTTGCAGTGCACACCTTCCAGTTTGATCCCGAGCCAGTTGTTTCCCTTGGCTGCGCGATTGTTGAGCAGCAGAGGAGCCCCGCCGTTGTTTCCAATGATGACGTCCAGAGCACCGTCGTTGTCGTAGTCGCCCACCGCCAGGCCGCGCGCCGGGAAGAACTTCTTGAAGGCGGGACCAGCCCGCTCGCTAACATTGTGCAGGCGGCGATCGTCGCCCTGATGAAACAGAAGCAGCGGTTCTTTGTATTTCACCTGCATCGAATAGCCGTCGATCATGTCATCGGGATGACCGTTGGCCAGGATCAGATCGATAGCGCCGTCGTTGTCGTAATCGAAGTATTTCAGGCCCCAGCCGCTCAGCAGGCGCGTCGCCTGAGCAACATCGTTCGCCTGAGCCACATCGCGGAATGTTTCATCCTTATTGTTCTGGTAGACGGAAAACATTTCGTGATCGACGTTGGCGACGAACAGATCCTGCCATCCGTCGGCATCGAAGTCGGCGGCATCCACCCCCATGCCGGAGCGCGCCTGCCCGCTCTCGCTGAAGCCGACCCCCGCCTGCAGGCCAACCTCCTCCCATTTCCAGCGGCCGTTTGCGCCCGGGCCACGATTCAGGAACAGAAAGTTCTGAACCGTGTCGTTCGCGACAAACAGGTCCATCCGGCCGTCGCCATTGACATCCGTCGCTACCACACCAAGGCCTTTGCCGAGCGCCTTCGCGATGTCAGTATCCTTGCTCACCTCCGTAAACGTGCCATCGCCGTTGTTGTGATAAAGGAAGCTGGCGGTGGGGCGGAAGACGCGCGGAATACAGTAGTACTTCTTGCCGATCTTATTGTCCCCACATTCGAGTTTGTGCTCACCGGAATAATCGACAAAGCTGCAGACGAACAGGTCGAGCCGGCCGTCATTGTCGTAGTCAAACCAGACAGCGCTTGTAGTCCAGCCGGGAGTGGCAACGCCGGCTTTCTCGGTCACGTCGGCGAAAGTTCCGTCGTGATTGTTCTTGTATAAGGTACACTTGCCATAGGCGGTCACGAAGATGTCGGGCCAGCCATCGTTGTCGTAATCGCCGACCGCGACTCCCATGCCGAACGACGTTCCGCTGAGTCCAGCCTTTTCGGTCACGTCCGTGAAAGTGCCGTTCCGGTTGTTTTTGTAGAGGGCATTGCGCACCGGTTTGGTCGGCTTCCAGAAATCGCTGGGACCACTGTTCACCAGAAAAATGTCCATCCACCCATCGTTGTCGAAATCAAGGAAGGCACAACCGGGACCCATGGTCTCGGGAAGATAGTGGCTCGCCGACATGGCATTTTCGTGCACCCAGTCGATGCCGCTCGCCGCTGCAGGGACCTCCGCGAACAGCGGTCCGGATGCTGGGACCCCTCGCTGTCCGTATAGACGAGTCGCGCTGAACGCGCTGGCCAGCCACAGCCATTCTCTTCTCGAAATCTTCATAAGGGAAACCTTTGGGCGGACACACCTGCGATCACTGCGCCTTCACCCCGGGTTGCTTCGCTTGCGCTTCAGCCGTTAGCTTCTCCACGATACCTTTCTCGCGGTTGCCTTCTGCGGGCCGCTTCAGGCGGAAATAGGCGATCGACAACGACACATGAGCCTCCGTGAAACCTGGGGATTCTTTGACGATCGATTCCAGTTCGCGCCGCGCCTGCTCGGCTTTTCCTTCCGACAGGTCGATGGCCGCCAGTTGATAGCGCACGGCTAAATCGCCCGGGCGTGTCTCCAGCGCGCGCCTAAGGTATGGTCGTGCCTCGTCGAATTTCTGTTCCTGGCGGAGCATTGCGCCCAACTGAAGGTTGGAAACGTAATCGTACGGATCAATTGCCAACTCCGCCTGGAATTCCTTGCGTGCTTCGTCCGGCCCAGCAGTGACCTGCAAGGCTTGTCCGTAGAGAACGTGCACCCCGGGAAGCTTCGCGTCCAGCGCCACTGCTTTGGCCAGCTCGTCGCGGGCGCCTGAGAAATCCAAGGCTTCTATTTTCGCCGCGCCGAGCATCAGATGCGCTTCTGCAGACTCGCCATTCCGCAAGATGCGATCGACCAGGACCTGTCCTTGTTCAACTTGATGGTCGCGAATCAGGGCCGTTCCCAGCAGATACACGATTCCCATCTCATCGGGATGTTTCTTGTAGGCAGGTTCCAGAAGGCCAATCACATCCTTGTTCTGCCCCATGCGCAGGTAGCAGTCGCCGAGCAGCAGGATCGCCTGGACATTGCCAGGCTCCTCCTCGTGGACTCGGACCAATTGATCGACGGCATCTGCGATTCTCCCGGTTTTGTAATAGGCGAGCGCAAGGTTCAGGCGAAGGCCCGGAGCGGAGGGAGCGTGCTTCAGTGCAATTTTGTACTCGGTGATCGCTTCGGCAAATCGTCCCAGCCCGGCGAGAGCCGCGCCCAAATTTGATCGAATCGCCGCCGCGTCAGGCTGGACCTTCAAAAGCTGCCGGTAGTCCTGGACGGCTCCCTCGAGATCCCCGGCCTTCTGCTTAGCCACGGCGTCGTTGAACAGTTCCTGAGGAGTCTGTGCAATTGCGGCGGGAACTGAGCCTGCGAGGAGGATAAAGATTAGAGGAAGAATGACTCTACGCATACTGACTATTGATCCCCGCGCGCCAGGCCCGATTGCTTCACCGGAGTCGCCGCCTTGCGCAGCGCGGCTTCGACGTCGTCAGGATGGAAGTCCTGCTCGCTGAGTCCGGTACTGAACAGGATCTTGCCATGCCTGTCGACTACGTATGCCTTGCTGGGCCACGCGGCGTATGCCTTCTCCGCCGACCCCTCCATGCTATCAATAAGGGCCGGAAACTCGATGTGCAATTTGCGGACGCACATGGTTGCGTGGTCATGGCGTTCACCCATGTTCGCCGCGGGTTCCAGCACGATCCCTTCGCGCTGATTGCGGGTGCTGGCCCAATCGTTGGTAGAGTGCGCCTCGCGAATGTAGATCAGATAAAACGGGATTCGGTTCTTGTACTCGGGATAAAGCTTGTTCAGCGTGCCGGCCGCGCTCCGGAAATTCGGACACGTGTAACTGCCAAACACCAGCAGAACCGGACCGTCATTTCGAAGTTCTGCCAGGCTGACGCGGACCTCAGTTCCCATCCTGGTGGCGTTAAAGTTCGGCGCAGCTTGGCCTGCACGAGGTCCGCTTGCCGCCAATGCTGAACTCGGACTCAGATCTGCGGCCAGCTTCTTTTCGCGGGCCGCTTCCGCGGTCAGGTGAAGCTTCTGGTCAACTTCTGACAATCGCTGGTGCACGGCGGCGGACTTGGGCCACTTCCGCTCCAACCTTTCCAGCTGGCGACGAGCTTCTCCCAGTATGCCCTCGCCTTCGCAGACCGTGGCCAGTTCCAATGCCGCGGCTAGCGAATCGGGACGGACGCGCAGAGCTTGCCGAACCAGGGGCTCCGCATCCTTCCATTGCGAGCGCGCCGTGAGAATCTGCGCGAGATAGAGGTTGGCCTCGAATTGGTTTGGATCGGAGGCGAGTTCCTTCTGAAAAGCCTCGGCAGCCGCATCAGGGTCGCCCGTATTGAGCAGCGCCTGTCCGTAAAGAGACTGCAAGCCGGGAAGGCCTGGATTCAGTTCGATCGCGCTAGCCAGTTGCTTGACCGCAGCGGGAAAGTCTTTGGCGGCGAACATCTGGTTGCCAAGCAGAAACCGGGCTTCGGCGGAGTCTCCTTTGCTCAGTATGCGGTCAACGCGTTTCTGCCCTTCTGCGATTTGCCCTTCGTTGAGAAGTGCAGTCCCCAGCAGATAGGCGATCGCGAGCTCGTCACCGTGCTCCGCCTCGACCGGAGTCAGCAGTTTGATCACATCCTGGTTTTCACCCATCCGCAGTTGGCAATCGGCCAGCAGCAGAATTGTCTGCAGGTTATCGGGCGACATGTCATGGCTTTTTGCGAATTCGCCCGTGGCCTCGGCGATGCGTCCCGACTTGTAGTAAGCCAGCCCCAGGTTGCGGACGATATCCCCGTTTTGCGGGTCGAGGGCCGTAGCCTTCCTGTATTCCGTGATCGCCTCGTCGAAGCGATTCAGATGCGCCAGCAGCACGCCTAGATTCGCTTGTACGGCGGCTTCCTTGGGCCGGGCGGCCAGAAACTGTCGATAACCCCGTACAGCTCCCTCGAGGTCTCCAGCTTGCTGCAGTTCCACGGCGTGGCGCAGCGTGTCCTCGGGCGAGGTGTTCTGCGAAAAGCTGGGACTGTCGGAAAGCACTCCGATCCAGAGTCCCACGGCGAGGGCTGCGGCAATATGGAGCGCTCGAGACATGGCCTCAGACTTGGATTCCGGACGCAGAAAATGGGATGACCGGAGCCATCCCATTTTAGCTTTGAAACGTTCTTCTTGGGTTAGAAGAAGAACTTGACGGCGAATTCAAAGATGCGATTGCCTTCCTTGGTCGTTGTTTTTCCGAAGTCCTTGTTGTTGAGTGTGACTGCCTGCGTGTTCGGGTCCTGGGTGAAGTTCAGGGACAAGTTGTTGGTGCCGTTAAACGACCACAAGGGGTGATTCAGGAAGTTGTACGCCTGAACCCGGAATTGCAGCTTCTTCGACTCTGTTATGGAGAAGTTCTTGAACACTCCAAGATCGGAGTTGAAGTAGCCCGGGCCGTACACGACTGGTAGTAACACCGGCCCGTTTTGTCCGGGCGTCGTTGGTGCAGCGAAGCAAGCCCCACTCACGTACTGATGTGAACTGAGTCCGGACTTCGGATTGCACGTCACCAACGGCTGCAGCTGCATTGCGTTCGTACCGAGGATGGATTGGTTTGTGATTGTGATTCCCTTGCTGCCGTCGGGGTTAATGATTGTTTGTGAGCCGGGAATGATCGCGTTGTTCAGCGACATGTTGAAGTTGGTGTTGTTGCTGAGACCGGTGAGGTTGGCTCCGCTCTGTAGCTGCGTGATGCCAGAAAGCTGCCAGCCGGCAGTTGCACCCCCCAGGAAGCCGTGAGCGTGCAGCGGATTCCCAAAGTCGATCGAATACGCGATGTTGAAGAGTTGCCGCCGATCTCCCGGTTGCACGCCGTAGTTTGCGCGAAGATTGAACGGGTTCAGGGTTACCGAGGGGTTGTTGGCCGGATTGCCGGGCTGCACAATTCCCAAGGACTTCTGGTATGTGTAGTTTGCTTGGATCACGTAGCGGCCTACGTGACGTCCCCAGGTCATTTGCAGGCCGTTATAGTTCGTGTAGATATTGCTAACGGCGGTGTTCACATCGCCATAACCCTGGGGATTGCCATTGGCATCGCAACAAGTGTTCAGCGGACGATATTTGTCAGGGTTGGCCAATGACGGATTGATGACGGTGGGGTCATTGAAAATCGCGCCCACCGGGGCCAAGTTCAGGTTGCTCCCCGCGCCTCCGATATTCAGTTGATCCCGGCTTCGATTGCCGACGTACGCAACTTCCAGCAAGCCTTGCCACGGCGTCTGTTGTGCAACCGTGAAGCTCCAGCTGTCCGTAAACGGTTGTTTGTCGTCCTTCCGGTCAACCGCAAAAGGCGAGGCCGGATTTGCAGCCGCGTTGATACAGGAGAGGTTGCGGGCAAACAGGGGCGCGGTGGACGGGTCGGTACAGGTCGAACCCGTCGTATCCCAGTTCGTCGGACTCAGGTTTGCAGCGGCAGATCCCGCAGCCAGATCCAACCCGTTGGTGAACTGACCGGAGTGATAGTAGAACCGGCCCCAACCGCCACGGAGGATCGTCTTGCCTGTGCCGAACAGATCGTAGGCAGCTCCGAACCTGGGCTGGTAGTACAGCGCCCTGGTTGGGAAGCCCGTGAGCGGCACCGATTTGGTCTGGGCGTGCCATTGGAAACCGCAGAACGTCGGTGATGCGGCGCAGGTAGGATCGTACGCCGAAGGATTGAAGATCGAATATCCAAACCCTTCTCTGTCAGTCCACGGCGTGAAGTGTGTTAAGCGCAATCCGAATTCAACCGTCAGTTTCTTGGTGGCTTTCCACGAATCTTGCCCAAAGAATTCCACCGTATTGTAAGAGATGTTGTTGATCCGGTTGAAATTCGCCTGGTTATAGCTGGACATGTTTCCAGTAATCATGTCGGCGTACACGTTGCCAAACGTCTTGGGGTTACTGGAAAGGAATTGCATGTAACCGTTGCTATTGTTGTTGGCGGGCTGAGCGTTGCGAATCCACTCGTAGAAGAAGCCCGCTTTCAGCGTGTGCGTCTTCACAACCTTGGTTAGGGTGTCGCTGACGCTGGGCATCCACTTGTCGGCGTAAAGACCCGCGCCCTTGCCGCCCGCCTCGAAACCACCGGGATTGAAAACGAGCGCTGCCTCACCGCTGCCTCCGCTTCCGCCAAACGACGGAATCTGAGAGATACCCTTCGCATTGGCGAATGTGAGGCCTGGGTACGTGAAGCCCACAGTGTTGCGGTCTACCTTCCCCGAGTCGGCGAAGACATTGGGGAAGCCAATGTACGTATAAGCCACCACCGTTTCGTTGGTCATGGTTGGGCTGAAGACGTGAGTGATCGTTCCGGTGATCGAGTCAGACTTATTGCGACCCTGGATACTGCTGGGATACGGAACCTGGTCCGTCTGTCGCCACCAGAGCCCTACCGGGAATAACTGCACTTCGCGCTGATAGTTGTAGCGAACGAACACCTTCGTGTTGTCACTGATATTCCAGTCCACCCGGGTCGTAAATTGCCGGTTGTTCTGGTTGAAGACTTCCGCCTGCACATAGTTAAACCCGCCAGTCAGGTCGGGATTAGCATTCGCATGAGGATAGAGGTTCATCAACGCCTGCATGTTAGGGTCGATCAGGTTAGGCAGGATGTTCCCGTTAGCGTCAAGAATACTCGGATTCGGCACCCCCGGCGGGTTCCCAGATGCGGTCTTATTGTTTGTACCGCCCTCTTTTGCAAGCTCCGCGGCGGAGAAGTTCCCGGCCCTCATGCCGTCCGTGGGCACGGTCGCTTGTAGCAACCCGGTGTCCAGCACTTGGTAGAAGTATTCGTACCCAGCAAAGAAGAAGAGCTTGTTGCGGCTCTTGTTGAAGCCGGTTCCCGGAATAATCACCGGGCCACCGATGCTGCCGCCAGGGAAGTAATACTTGTTTTGTGGTTTCGGCACTCCCTGGTGTCCGTTGAGCCAATCATTTGCGTTCAAGGAAGCATTTCGAGCGGAGAAGAAGGCACTGCCATGAAACGAAGAGCCGCCGGACTTGGTGACAGATGTGATAACCGCCGGGCCTTTCTGGTTCTCGGCGCTGAAATTCGAAGTGAGAACCCGGAACTCCTGCAGGAAATCGGAGTTGGGGTTGACTGGCGTGTCGCAGTTGCATCCCGGATCAGAGACGTGGGCGCCGTCGGCGACGATATCCAGAGAATTGTTCTTGAGTCCGTTATAGGAGAAGTTGTTGTTCAGCGGACTCTGGCTACCCGAGTCGCCGTTAGCGTTGATGCCAATCGTCTGCCCAGTATAGCTGGCCTTATTTCCCGTTCCGCCGCTCGTGGCATTGATGCTGAAACCGGGAGTGATTTTTACATACTCCGCCGCATTGCTACCGACTTGGATAAAATTCTGCAGTTCCTTGCTGGCCAGTGTAAATGACTTTTCACCGGAGTCCTGGGTTGCTACCGAAAACTCCTCGGCATTGACCTCCACGGTCTGGCTGGTAGCACCGACGGCAAGAGCTACGTTGACATTGCGCCGCTCGCCGCCGCCCAAGGCGATGCCGTCGGCTTTGTAGGCCTGGAAGCCCCCGGCCTCGACTCTGAGTCCGTAAGCGCCCACCGGCACAGAAGCGAACGTGAAATATCCTTCGCCGTTTGTCACGGTCTCGCGTGCGGAACCCGATTGTGCATCGGTCAGAGTGACTTTCGCATTGGCTATCACTGATCCCGAAGGATCCGAAACCACGCCAGTCAGCGTGGCAAAGATCGCTTGCCCCCAAGCATTCGCGCCGAGCAGCGCGAGTAGACACACCATCACCGTAACCTTCACTGTGTTTGACATGGAAGCGTTACTCCCTTCGAATCGCCATCAATTCTTTCGCTGAATGCCCCAACGGTAAGAGCCTGCGGTTGCACGCCATCCTGTCTCCCACAAAGACAGACTGTCCAGATCGGGCGGGTAGTACTTTTCTATTAGCGTGAACCGACGCGATTAAGCCTCAACTGGACACGTCTTGTCAAGCGCAAAATCGTTATTCTGCGGTGGGTTTTACCATTCTGGTCACTACCCGGCCAATCTATGGATATTGGTAGAATTCCGAAGGTAAATAGAGATCGATGCCGGCTAGCTCCAAAGACGATCCCATGAGCGCTCCTGGTCCCACTCCGGCGTAGGATCAAAGTAGCCAGTTTTGGGCGCAAGATGCTGGCGCACCACGTCTTCATTCAGTGTCACGCCCAGCCCGGGCCGGTCCGGAACATCGATAAAGCCGTGATTTACGATCGGAGACTTCACTCCCTCTTGCACCAGAGAAGACCACCACGGCACATCGAGGGAGTGATTCTCCAGCGCCAGGAAATTCAGTGTGGCCGCAGCGCAGTGAACGTTGGCCATGCAGCTCACGGGCGTTCCTGCGAAGTGCATTGCCATCGGCACACCGTACTTCTCCGCCATGTCTCCAATCTTGTGCGTTTCGAGAATTCCCCCGGAGGTTGCCAGGTCCGGCTGAATCTTGCCCACTGCGTGGGCCTTACACAACACCTCGAATGGCTCTTTCAGATAGATATCCTCTCCAGTGAGAAGCGGTGTGGGGCTTTCGTCCGAAATTTTCTTCAACAGATCCGTGTAAGTCCAGGGGAGGACGTCCTCCAGCCACGCTAAATTGTATTTCTCGTAGGCCCTGCTGAGCCGAATAATGGATTTCACGCCCAGATGTCCAAGATGGTCCATGGCAAGCGGGAATCTCCATGCCCACCGCGTCGCGTATTGCGGCGACGTACTGCTCGAGCATCGCGATGCCTTTGTCCGTGACTTCCATCCCCACGAACGGATGCGGCAGTTGATTTTGTTCCCAGTCGGTGAGGCCTGAGGGCCCGCTGACGGTGCCGGGTGTGTCGGCGACCATCTCGATTCCCAGGTCCATCTTGAGCCAGGTGATCCCCATCGATTCTTTGCGCTCCTTCATCCGTTGCGCATAGATTTTGGGGTCCTTTGATTCGGTGGTGTCCGCGTAGAGGCGGATTTTGTCGCGAAACTTGCCACCACCGAGCATTGCGTAAACCGGACTGTTGTAGACCTTGCCCGTAATGTCCCAGAGCGCCATTTCGATCGCGCTTACTCCACCGCCCTGGCGCGCGTGCCCGCCGAATTGTTTGATCTTCCGGAAAACCCGGTCGAGCTGCAGTGGGTTCTCGCCGACGATCCGGCTCTTGAGGAACAGTGCGTAGGTAGCGCTGGCGCCGTCGCGCACTTCACCGAGCCCGTATACTCCCTGATTCGTGTCGAGACGAATGATGGGGCAGGGACTTGGCCCCGGCTTCACGATCGTGGCCACGCGCATATCGGTGATTTTCAGCGTGGAAGGGCTGGAGTTCGTGTTGACGCCTTTCGGGTCGGCCTCCATGGATTCGCGGGCCAAAAGTGTGCCTCCAAAAACCATGGCGGAGGTTTTCAGGATCTCGCGTCGGCCAAAGAGTTTTTTCGTATCCATAAAGGTCAGTCCTCCCTTTCCACATCCTGTTAGGTACCAAGGCACATTCGAAATCGCCCTGGCGTCTGAACTTCCTGACCGCCTATGCGATCGAATTGAACTTCTTCTGTTGCTTCTGTCGCGGGCACTTGCGTTCAATCGGTAGCAGCCTGCTCGCAAAAGGAACGCTGAATTGTACGCTTGTAACACCAGGATTCAGGTTTGACAAATGTTCGGCGATTTGAGAGCTTCACTGGCACCCTTGCCCAGCATTCTGCAACTCACGCCACGTGCGTTCTTCAGCAGCGTATTCTTTTCCGATCGGAGGGAACCGGATGATCCGAATGGCAGTCAGTCGTAGCACCTGCATCTTTGTTGCGCTCGCGTTTGTTGCTGGTCTGGTGCAGCCATTGCTGATGCATGCGCAACTCCTGTCCTTTCCCAAGCAGGATCTGGTCGACTACACCGCGCAGAATCCCTTCGATCGGCTCGCGGACGGCCGCCCCAAAGTTCCTGACGACCTGATCGAAAGAGCCCGTGGATTATCGTCGGAAGAGGTGTGGGCGGTTCTTGAGGAGAAGGGATTTCGCAATCAATACGCCGACGGATTCCAAGTGCTGCATCCGGGCAAGACCATGGTCGGTCGCGCGTTCACCGTGCAGTTCATGCCGTCGCGCTCTGACGTGGAAGACGTCGCCAAAGCAAAGGCGAAGGACCGGGGCATTCCACAATTGACGAATCAGACCGCGATCGACATGCTGCAGCCCGGCGATGTTCTGGTCGTTGACCTGTTCGGCAAAAAAGTGAACGGGACCATCGTCGGCGACAACCTTTTTTATTACACGATGAAGGCAACGCACAGCGGGGGCCTGGTTGTTGACGGCAGCATTCGCGATCTCGACGGCATTTCGGAAATCGACATGCCCGCCTACTTCCGTGCAGTCGATCCGACTCCAATCGGCGATGTCATGCTCACCGGCATCAACATTCCGATACGCATCGGACGAGTCACCGTGATGCCGGGAGATCTCGTAGTCGGCGACCGGGAAGGCGTCTACTTCGTTCCACCGCAGTTGGTGAAGGAAGTTCTCGATCGTGCCGACGAGATCCATATTCACGACGAATGGACCAAGAAAAAATTCGACGAAGGGAAATACAAGTCGAGCGAGATTTACGGGTCACCCAAGGATCCGAAGCTTCAGCAGGAGTACAAGGATTATCTGAAGAAACGGCTCGACGAAATTCACAAGCAGCGGAGCTCAAAATAACGGAGGTCCACCATGTCGAAGGGTAACGAAATCACGCGACGTGGATTCATGACGCGCGTGGGTCAAGGTCTGGTTGCAGCCAATGCTGCGGGACTGCTGAAGCATGCCTCCGCCGCACAGCTGGTCGTCCCGGATCCTCCCGGCAAGAAACTGGGATGGGCCATCGTTGGCCTGGGCAGCCTTTCCATCCATCAGATTCTGCCTGCATTTGCCCAATGCGAGAAATCAAAGGTGGTCGCCCTGGTGAGCGGCCATCCCGATAAGGCCAATAAGCTCGCGCTGCGCTATGGAGTCAATCCGAAGAACATCTACAACTACCAGAACTACGATTCGATCAAAGATAATCCCGAAGTCGACATCATTTACATCGTCTTGCCGAACGGCATGCACTGCGAGTACACGGTGCGCGGACTGCAAGCGGGAAAACACGTTTTGACCGAAAAGCCGATGGCCAACACTCCGGCCGAATGTCAGCACATGATCGATGCCGGCCGTAAGGCGAACCGAAAGTTAATGGTCGCGTACCGCTGCCGCTACGAACCTTACAACCAGGAAGCCATTCGTGTGGCGCGGTCCAACGAGCTGGGAAAGACCAAGGTGATGCTCGCGGACGCCGGCTTCACTATCGGCGATCCAAACCAGTGGAGGCTGAAGAAAGACCTGGCAGGCGGAGGATCGCTGATGGATATCGGCATCTACGCCCTGCAAGCCGCGCGCTATCTCTCTGGCGAAGAGCCCACACAGGTGAATGCGATGATGTACAGCACACCAGGTGATCCGCGTTTCAAGGAAGTGGAGGAGGCAATCAACTTCCAACTGCGCTTCCCCAGCGGAATCCTCGCGAACTGCACGTCAAGTTACGGATACGCATGGCAGTCCCACTACCGTGTGGTCAAGTCGGAAGGTTGGCTTGAGATGGATCCGGCGACCGCCTACAGCGGTTTGCGCATGCGCGTCCACTACGGAAACACCATCGAAGAAAAGGATCTGCCCGTGGTCGATCACTTTGCTGCCGAAATGGAGCACATGTCCAGCTGCGTCATGGAGAACAAGGAACCGCTCACGCCGGGCGAAGAGGGTCTGCGCGACCTGACGATCATGAAAGCGATCTACCAGGCGGCAAATACGGGCACAACGGTTAAGCTCTAAGTTTGGGCTTCCCAGTAATGCTTGCCGGTCCTCTCGTGGTCATGCTCACGGCTTGACCGTAATCGCTTTTCCCGAATAGCGCACAACTTTGTCGGGTTCCTCGGTTGCGTCCACGCCCACTCCGTGATTCTCGCGGACAAACACGACGCGAAAACTTCGGTCCTCCAGCATCCCCGCAAAACGACCTTTACGGTCGCCGATCGTCAAGGTTTCTCCGGCTTCGTCCCAGTGAAACGGGATCGTCGCATAGGCTCCGCCCTCATAGTTATAGTTGTCGTTCTCGTCTTCATAGAGCGTGAAATCCCCGTTCGCACCTCGATAGATACGTAGTTCAATTGGATCGGGAGGCTTTTGCGTGCTCCACTCTTCCTCAGGACCCATCGGAACGATCGATCCCGCTCGAATGAATAGGGGAATACGCTCCAATGGAGCCGGCGCATCAACGCTACGCTCACCGTTGCTGGTTGTGCCCATCCAAAAGTCGAACCACTTGGCCTGCGGAAGATAGAGCCGCCGGCTTTGGGTCGCTGGATCGGTAACGGGGTTTACCAGGATCGCGGGCCCGAACATGAATTGATCGCTGACGTTCGCTGCCCGTACATCGGTGCGGAAATCCATCACCAGGGCGCGCATCGGCGTGTAGCCCTCATGGGTGGTCTTCCAGGCGAGCGAATAAATGTAGGGCAGCAAGCGATAGCGCAACCGATCAAAGCTGACCAATATTTTTTGAGCATCGGGCCCGTAGGACCAGAGTTCGTTCTGATCGGTGCTGCGGGTCCCGTGGACTCGCAGGATTGGATTGAACGTACCAAACTGAAACCAACGAATGAACAGTTCGCGATAGGCTGGATCGTCTGGGTTGCCGGAGACAAATCCGCCGATGTCAGTGGTCCAGTAGGGCAAGCCTGAAAGCGAATAATTCAGCCCGGCCGGGATCTGCTTTTTCAGGAATACCCAATCGGAGTTGACGTCGCCAGACCAGACCGCAGCCGCATTTCGTTGAGCGCCGGCAAAAGCCGATCGGCTGAGAATGAAAACGCGCTTGTCGTGGCTGGCCTCTCGCTGCCCCTGGTACACGGCTGAAGTGGTCATGAGCGAAAACATGTTGGCGAACCGGGCACCGTTCCCCAGTGCGGTCTTATTGGTCGCGAGAATTGTGGTCTCTTGCCCCTCGGTCTCCGGTTCCGTTGTGTCAAGCCACCAGGCATCAACTCCGATCTTGAAGAGAGCCTTGTCCATGAGATTCCAGTAATACTTTCGCGCCGCCGGGTTGAAGGCGTCGTAGAGTGCTTGGCCCACCGGATGAAAACCGCCCACCTTGGTTTTCGCGATAAAGAATCCCTGCTTCTCCATGTCGTCGTAGGTTTTGGTGCCGGGACGAAAATAGGGCCAGAACGAAATCATCAAGTGGAAGTTGTTCGCGTGGAGATCATCCACCATGCCCTTGGGATCGGGATAGCGCTCTTTGTCGAAAACCGGTTCTCCCATCGTGTACCACCAGAACCAGTCCTGCACGATGTTGTCTACCGGGATATGCAGATCGCGATATTTGTGGGCTACCGCAAGTAACTCATCCTGGCTTTTGTAACGGTTCTTGCATTGCCAGAACCCATAGGCCCACTTGCCGAACAGGGGAGGAGAACCGGTGAGTTCCCGGTACGCGCCAACCAACTGGTCGAACTCCGGCCCGTAGATGAAGTAGTAATCGATGACATCGGCAACCTCGGAGCTAACATACAGCGCGCTTAAGAATCGGTTGTTGAAGCGGCTGCGCGAGGTGTTGTTCCAGAAGATGGCGTACCCGTTGCTCGACAAGAAAAAAGGGATGCTGATGTTGGTATTGTCCTGGGAGATGTCGACGGCTTCGCCCCTGTAGTTCCACACCCCGGCCTGGTGCTGGCCGAGACCGTAGAACGCCTCGTATGATCCCCAGAGATTGGAGAACATTTCGGCGTGGTAAGTGTGTTCTCCGTTCACGACGACCGGAGTGAAGCTGCGGCCATAATCCTCGAAGAGCTTTTTCCCCTCGGCGTCGTTGAAACGAATGTTCCCATCTTTGCGGGTAACGGTCACTTGCAAGCGACTTGTGGAAACAACGACTGAGTCTTCCCCAGATTGCATCGACCACTGCGTGGCGGGCCAGTTCTTCTTGATCACCACGTAGTCTGGTGAGTCTGGGAATGACTGGCGGACCGTGTACAAAACCCGGATCATCGAATCCGAACAAACCTGCAACTTCATCGCTCCCGACTTGACCACGAAGCGCACTCCGTCGGGCTCACGTTGGACATCGGTGACCGGGTCGAGATCTTTCCATTGGGCCGCGGCAGGAACAGAACCAACAAGAAGGAAAGCGACCGTCAAACGACCAATCAGGGAAAATACAGACATCCTGGGGCAGGAGACGCGAGCGGGCAGATATGGCACGGCGGCATGTTAGCGTGGACCGAAACGCAATGCAATGAACGCTACTCTCTTGTAGCCTGGTGCGGCCTGCCTGCGGATTAACAGCCCTGCATGGACCTGGGTTCAACTTCTCCTGGGCTCAACGCAAGCTCATGGGACGCGTTCCCGGCAGATGCACGCGCAGCCTTGGAGAGAGTGGAGGCGTTGTTAATTGGACCCAAACAGACCCAAATTGAGGAAGTCCGAAATTTGGGAACGACGCTAATTCAATGAACTGCTTGGAGAAGATTGGTCGGGGAGAGAGGATTTGAACCTCCGACCCCCTGCGTCCCGAACCAGGTGCTCTACCAGGCTGAGCCACTCCCCGACGAAAACGGCGAGGCCCGCCTTTATTCACGAGCGTGCCACGGGTCGCCGCAGTTAACTGCCTGTAAAGTATAACATTCTCAGGATTTTGATCGGCCGCTGCTGCTAAGATTCGCAGCACGCTGCATTCATTCGCGTGTGAATGCTCGGCGCGAAGCGAGCGCCGCCCGAAGTTTCTGAAAAGGGCGCGCGCTTCGGTACAATACTTCAGCATTAAAACGATTCAATGGATCTCGCCATACTAGCCAAGGAGCTGTACACGCCGCTGGAGCGTATCGAGCGACCGGTGCTGCTCGTGCAAGACGGCGTGATCGCCAGTATCCATCAGCAGCGTGAGCGGGATATCCCGAAGAACTGCCGGGTGCTTGATCTGGAAGACGCGATCCTGGTGCCCGGCTTTATCGACATGCACATCCACGGCGGCGCGGGACGCGATGTCATGGACACCGCCCCGGATGCCCTGCCGGCCGTGGAACGTCTTCTCTATTCCCATGGGGTGACGACGTATTTCCCTACCACGATTACCGCCCCGATCGACCGGACGCTGGCCGCCCTCGACAGTCTTGCGGGCGCGATCGAACGGGCTCGCGAAAGTGAAGAGTTGCGGGCCACGCCGGTGGGAATTCACCTGGAGGGCCCGTTCATCAGCCACGCGCGGCCTGGCGTTCATCCAACAGGCGATCTGCAAAAACCAACCTTGGCGTTGTTCGAAAGGCTCTGGGAAGCTTCGCGCGGAACAGTGAAGATCATTACGATCGCTCCTGAGTTGGATGGGGCGCGTGAAGTGATCAGTGAAGCTACCCGTCGCGGAGTCTGTGTGAGCATGGGACATTCAGACGCCGACTTGGCCCAGGCGCGAGCCGGTGTCGATGCAGGCGTGCGCCATGCGACCCATACCTTCAACGCCATGCGGCCGCTCGAACACCGGGATCCCGGAATTATTGGCGAAGCCTTGATGGACGAACGCATCAGTGCGGAGATCATCGCGGATGGCATTCATGTGGACCCGCTCGTGGTGCGCTTGTTTCTTCTTGCCAAAGGCGCAGACGGAGCGGTGCTCGTCACCGATGCGACTGCGGCCACCGGCATGCCCAACGGGCGCTACCGCCTGGGATCTCTGGAAGTCGACGTCAAAGACGGAAAATGCCTGCGGGATGGGCGGCTCGCCGGGAGCGTCCTGACCATGGATAGGGCTGTGCGGAACGTCATCAAGTTTGCCAACTGGGATTTGCAGCACGCAGTGCGTCTGGCAACACTGAATCCGGCGCGCGCCACCGGGCTGCCGGGGAATGCGGGAACGTTGGTGGCAGGGGCGCGGGCTGATGTCGTCGCTTTGAATTCGGCGGGCGACGTAGTCAAGACGATTGTGTGCGGACGAGTTGCCTAGGCATTCATCGGGGGAGTTACAGAATGGCTGACAAGCGCGAATTTCCACACCACATGATCAAGGAGATCTTTGAGCAGCCGCAGGGGCTGCACGACACCATTGCCCCTCGTATTTCGCTGCCTGAGGGAGTGGTGCAGCTGAACGAAGTACCGATCCGCCGCGAGGAGCTTCAGAAGTTGTGCCGAATCAACATTGTCGCGTCGGGAACCAGCCGTCACGCGGGAATGACGGGCCAGTACATGATTGAAGACCTCGCCAACGTTCCCGTCGATGTGGACTACGCCAGCGAGTTTGAGTATCGCAATCCGATGATCGGTCAGAGCGAGCTGACGATCGTGATAACCCAGTCCGGGGAGACAGCGGACACGGGGGCCGCCCAGCGCGAGGCCAAAAAAAGAGGGTCGCGGACGGTCGCGATTTCAAACGTTGCGGAAACCACCATCGCCCGCGAGGCCGATGGCGTCATCTACACCCTCGCCGGACCGGAAATCAGTATTGCTTCCACCAAGGCCTTTACCGCGCAGATGGCGGCGCTCTTTCTATTCGCCTTGTATCTGGCGCAAGCGCGAGAGTCTTTGAGTTCTGACCGTCGCGAGTTCTACATCCGCGAATTGCTGGACCTGCCCAGCAAAGTAAAGCGAACACTGGAATGTGTAGAGCAGTGTGAAGAGATTGCTGCGGAGTTTCACAAAGTGAATGACTTCCTCTTCATGGGTCGCGCGATTCACTACCCGATCGCGATGGACGGCGCTCTCAAGCTGAAGGAGGTCTCCTATATACATGCCGAGGGTTACCCTACCGGAGAGACCAAGCATGGTCCCAACGCACTGATCGACGAGCACCTGCCGGTCGTCATTATTGCGACTCGCGATCCTGCTGACGCTGGCTCTATGCTGCGCTATGGCAAGACGGTCAGCAACATTGCAGGATTCAAGAAGCAGTCCAGCAGTGTAATTGCCCTGGTCTCGGAAGACGATACCGAAGTTCGCAAGCTGGCGGATCACGCCATACCGATTCCACTCGCTCCCGAGCTTCTATCTCCGATACTGGAAATCGTCCCGCTGCAGCTGTTCGCCTACTACATGGCGGTCAAGCGTGGCTTGGACGTGGATCGCCCGCGCAACCTGGTCAAATCTGTCACTCTGGAGTAAGGGCGAACTGCCGGAGGCTTTTAATTGGGCTTTCGCGTTTTCCCGTCGGCGAGATATTGCAGCATCAGGGCTTCCGCTGCCCCGCGAATGCGGTCATTGAGAGGAGTCGGGGCCGCCTGCTGCACCCCGTCATTGGATGGCTTCTGGCGGATGGTCTCGCGCAGCCGGTCGCCGAATTCAGATTCATTCGTAATGACCTGCCCGTAGAACCACAAAAAATGTCGCATCTGGTCGAGCGCTGATTTCAGCACCTGCAACGACTCCAGTTCCGGACCAGTGCTCAGCGCCTCGAGGAGCTCGGGGTTCCCCGGCGCTTCCATCGCGGCGCAGTTCAAATCGCGCTGAATCGCGCGCAGATCCTCGGTGACGCGCAGGATGCGCAGGTGAACATTTTCGAGATACTCGTTTTTGTCCATACGTGGGCCGTGCAAAATACACCTCAACATCTCACCGCACATCACGCAGCGAACAGATGTCCCACGGGCATGAGCTTTCGTAATTCACTCGTGGAGTTACAGTTACCTTTGTTCCGAAGCCGGTTTCAGCCGCATTTTATGCGAGGAAAACGCATATCACGAAGTCGGTGTGTTACCTCTGCGGATCCACGGTACACCGAGGATGCGGACGTTCGGTGCGGGCGAGGCAACGGCTTTAGTGAGAGTCTGCAGCATCTGCTCCAAAGTAACCAACCCCAGTCGACGCGCACCGTCCCGCGTCGCCGGCAGACACTCCAGCAGCCAGTAAGCGGGAATCAGCGCGAAGGGCCAGCGGTGACCGGGGCCCAGCATGTACCAGGGCCGCCGCAGAATCGTGGCCTTCAGGCCGCTCTCCTGGGTGTCTGCTTCGCATTTTGCCCTGACGTCCGAAAGTGCCGGGACCGGTAGACATGCGATTGAGCCTGTTCCGGCGGGCCATCCGGTATAATCCGCGCCGTTCCCCATCTGATCTTTCAGCGGGAGGAGATCCTTGTCTATTCGCGAACGAGCCTGGTTGTTCGCCATCTGCTGTCTCGCTTCGGCGATTGCATTCGCCCAACGCGAGCCTGTGCTGAAACAGATCGATGTGCCTCATCCCGTACTACTTCCGAGAAATGTATCTGCCACAACTGACCACGGGACCCGGCTCAGTAGCTTGGGCGACGGACTCAAAGTCTGTCGTGTACTCCATGGCGGGCTCCCTATGGATTCAGAAGATTGACTCGGCTACCGCCGAGCAGTTGACCGCTGGTCCGGGTTACGACTATCAGCCAGACTGGTCGCCGGATGGGCGATGGATCGTTTACGCAAAGTATGACAAGAGCGCCATCGAACTGTGGGCAATCGACCTGCAGACAAAGCAAACGCATCCCCTGACGCACGGGGGCGTGGTCAACCTCGAGCCGCGCTTTTCGCCCGATAGCCGCAGCATCGCTTTCGTCTCGACGTCGTTTCACGGGCGATTTCACATTTTCACCGGCAGCCTTGTCGACGGGACACTGCGCGATGTGCAGCGCCTGACGGGCGAGAACCGCAGTCCCTTGCCGCGCTACTACTACAGCGCGTTCGACCACGAGATCAGCCCGGCGTGGTCGCCCGATGGCGCGGAAATTGTCTTCGTCTCGAACCGCGGACACATCTACGGAACTGGTGGATTCTGGCGTATGAAAGCGGAGCCGGGAGCCGAGCCGCGCGAGATTCACTACGAAGAGACCGCCTGGAAATCGCGCCCGGCTTTTTCTCCGGACGGCAAGCGCATCGTGTACGCGTCCTATCAGGGACAGGCTTGGCATCAGCTGTGGGTCATGCCGGCGCAAGGCGGCGATCCTTTTCCGCTTTCCTACGGCGACTTCGACAACGTCAACCCGCGCTGGTCTCCGGACGGCAGCAAGATCGCGTTCATCTCCAATCGCGCCGGCAACACCTCATTGTGGCTGCAGGACGTGCCGGGCGGAGCGCAGCGCCAGCTTGAACCCAGCGATCGGCGCTACCTGCAGCCAATGGGCCGGCTCAAGATCATCGTGACCGACCAGGCGGGCAACAGGACGGCGGCCCGCGTCTCGGTAGCCGACGCCAATGGCCGAGCGTACGCCCCACGCGATGCCTGGATGCATGCCGACGACAGCTTCGACCGCCATGAGGCCCTATTTGAGGCGCACTACTTTCACACGGCCGGGCAGGATGAAATCGAACTACCCATCGGGCCGGCGTCGATCGATGTACATGAAGGGATTCGAGTACGGAACGACGCATCAGACAATCGACATTCGAGAAAACGCGGCGGCCAAGGTCACGATTCAGTTGCAGCCCCTGGACCTGCCCAGAGAGAGTGGCTTCGCGCTGGGTCAGCGGCGATGTGCACGTGCATATGAATTACGGCGGCGCTTACCGCAACACTCCCGGCCACCTCATCTTCCAGGCCGCCGCCGAGAACTTGCCGATCGTGCAGGACCTGGTGGTCAACAAAGAGCAGCGCATCCCGGATATTTCTTACTTCCGCACTACGGCCGATCCGGCCTCGACCGCCGGGAATTTGCTGCTGCACGGCCAGGAGTTCCATACCAGCTACTGGGGACATCTTGGCCTGCTGCATCTGACGCGGAATTTCCTCATTCCCGATTACGCTGCGTATGCCAACACCGCGGCAGCCAGCTTGTACCCGACCAACGCAGCCGTCGCGGACCTGGCGCACGAACAACAGGGCGTCGTGGGATATGTCCACCCCTTCGACACCTATCCAGATCCCGCAAAGGACAAACTCACTGATGAGTTGCCGGTCGATGTCGCCCTGAACAAAGTCGACTACATCGAGGTGCTCGGTTTCAGCGACCACAAATCAACAGCAAAGGTCTGGTACCGCCTGCTCAACTGCGGGTTTCACTTGCCAACGGCCGCGGGCACCGATGCCATGGCCAACTTCGCTTCCCTGCGAGGGCCGGTCGGGCTTAACCGCGTGTACGTCGAGGTTCCGGACGGCAAACTCGACGTCGAGCCGTGGCTGGCAAACCTGAAACGCGGTCGAACGTTCGCCACTAATGGGCCGCTGCTAGGCTTTTCGCTGGGCGGCCACCCGCTGGGGAGCGAGGTGAAGTTGCCCGCCGGCACACAGGAAGTGAAATTTAAAGCGTGGCTGCGTTCGATCGTTCCCATCGATCACCTTGAGGTGATTTGCAATGGAACTGTGGCGCGCGAACTGAAGTTGGATGGCAATCGCGTCACGGCCCGGACGTGGAAGGCACCCTGCCGATTTCAGCGACTGGGTGGTGTTTGCTGCGAGCCTGGAATGAGAAGGCGAAGTACCCGATTCTTGACCTGTATCCGTATGCCACGACCAGCCCGATTTATATCGAGGTGGCCGGCTCGAAATTAAACGCAGGCGATGACGCGTCGTACTTCATCGCCTGGATTGATCAATTGATAGCGGCCGCTCGTACCAACTCGGATTGGAATTCGGATGCCGAAAAATCCGCCGTGCTCGATCAACTGTCGCAGGGTACGGCGGAAACTCTACGAAAAACTTCTGCGTTAGACCGTCCGGCCCGCGAGCCCGGATATTTAATGAGCTGTCTGGCTGTAGCCTTGCGCCTCGTGCCCGCTTGCTGCTCCAGATCAAGCGGCGCTTCGTCGCCCTGTCCCCCAGCGATAGCCGCCCATTTCGCCGTTGCCGCGCACAACCCGATGGCACGGAATCGCAAACGCGATCCGGTTCGAGGCGCAGGCCCGCGCAACGGCGCGAGCCGCCGTCGGCTTCCCGATGGCCTTGGCCACTTGCGCATACGACTGGGTCGCGCCAAACGGAAGCGACTGAAGGTGGTAAGCTGCTCCATACGCGCCGCTGAAAGGCGGTCGCCTGGATATCCAGCGGCAACGAGCGGTTCAATTTCTGACCGGCGAGCTGGCTCAAGACCGTATTCGTCCACGAACGCATGGAGTCGTCGTCCCGCTTGCGGATGGCAAACGGAAACTCCCGCTTCAAACCTTCCGCCAATTCATCGTCTGGAACTCCCCGAATTGAATCGCGCAGATGCCCTTTTCCGTCGCGGCCACCAGCATGCGTCCCAGAGGTGATTTCGTACACGTATATCGGATGGTGGCAGCCACAGCGCCCCGGCGATACTTGTCGGGCGTCATGCCCAGGTGCGAAGCTGTCCGCTCGTACAGGCGGCTGCTCGAGCTGTAGCCCGCGTCATACAACGCGTGTGTCACGCTGCGTCCGGCCCGCAGGTTCTGCTTGAGCAATCCCATGCGGCACGAATCGGCATAAGCCTTCGGCGTGATCCCGAGAGCCTTCTTGAAGGTCCGCTGCAAATGAAACGGGCTCTGCCCGAAAACCTCCGCCAGATGCTCCAGCGTCACGGGCTCATCCAGGTGTTGCTCGATGTAGCGGCAGATCCGCTTCACGGTCGCAAGCTGTGGATTCTCGCCGATCGCTTTCGGCCTGCAACGCAGGCAGGCACGATAACCCGCGCTCTCCGCCTCCTCAGGACGCCGAAAGAACTTACGTTTTCGCGCCGTGGACGCCGGGCTGCGCAGGACGGACGGCAGTACACGCCGGTGCTCGAAACGCCGAAAGTAAAACTTCCCGTCGTGCGTGGCGTCCCGGGCAACCACCGCATCCCACCACTTGTCCTGTGGCTTGGCCGCCATATCGATGTCCGTCTCCACATTGAGTATCGCATTCGTTGTCATAGTGAGGAAAGCTTACGGCCACCCGTAGCGGAGAGCTATCCAAAGCTTGCGGTCAAACCAACTTTCCTGCAAGATGCTGAGGCGGCAATCTTTGTTGAAGCCAATACTGGCCTCGATGGCGTTAGCTTGAGCGCGTCATGATAAGCAAAACTCCGAACGTTAGAACATGAATCCATCGCGGGCTGAAATCGTGGCGGCTGCCCTGAGTGGCGAAATCGTCCTCGACGCCGCTGCATCCCTCGCCCGCCTGGAACGCTGCCACGCCGGTAAGCTTTTGCTGCGACTGGCAGGGTAAGCATTCCGCCCCAGATCGCCAAACCACGGTGCGCGCCCTTTGGTCGCCCAAAATGCTCTATCTGCGCTTTGAATGCCGTTATCGCGAACTGAACCTCTTCCCCGATTCCGATCCCAACGGCCGGCGCGATCAATTGTGGGACGGCGATGTTGCGGAGGCTTTTCTGCAACCTGATCCCGCGCAGGCGCGCGCGTACAAAGAATTTGAGGTCAGTGCGAATGGAATGTGGATTGACCTGGACATAGCGCCCGGAGTCAAGGCAAACCTGAATAGCGGAATGACGAGGTCTGTATTCCTGGACGAGAAGGCTCACACTTGGTCCGCAGAACTAGCGATCCCGCTTCGGTCGCTGACCGCGAAGTTTGATCAGAAGGCGATCTGGCGCGTCAATTTCTTTCGTGTAGAAGGTAAGCAGGAGCCACGGGGATACTACGCGTGGCAGCCGACCCATACCCCCCAGCCGAATTTTCACGTGCCAGAAGCATTCGGCCGCATGCGATTTGCAGGCGCGAATTCCTAGCCAAAACCGGGTGGAGCGGCGGTCGTCCCC
>CAVTMJ010000012.1:0-32007 GCA_963735815.1 uncultured Acidobacteriota bacterium
TTGGTCGGGGAGAGAGGATTTGAACCTCCGACCCCCTGGTCCCGAACCAGGTGCTCTACCAGGCTGAGCCACTCCCCGACGAAAACGGCGAGGCCCGCCTTTATTCACGAGCGTGCCACGGGTCGCCGCAGTTAACTGCCTGTAAAGTATAACATTCTCAGGATTTTGATCGGCCGCTGCTGCTAAGATTCGCAGCACGCTGCATTCATTCGCGTGTGAATGCTCGGCGCGAAGCGAGCGCCGCCCGAAGTTCTGAAAAGGGCGCGCGCGCTTCGGTACAATACTTCAGCATTAAAACGATTCAATGGATCTCGCCATACTAGCCAAGGAGCTGTACACGCCGCTGGAGCGTATCGAGCGACCGGTGCTGCTCGTGCAAGACGGCGTGATCGCCAGTATCCATCAGCAGCGTGAGCGGGATATCCCGAAGAACTGCCGGGTGCTTGATCTGGAAGACGCGATCCTGGTGCCCGGCTTTATCGACATGCACATCCACGGCGGCGCGGGACGCGATGTCATGGACACCGCCCCGGATGCCCTGCCGGCCGTGGAACGTCTTCTCTATTCCCATGGGGTGACGACGTATTTCCCTACCACGATTACCGCCCCGATCGACCGGACGCTGGCCGCCCTCGACAGTCTTGCGGGCGCGATCGAACGGGCTCGCGAAAGTGAAGAGTTGCGGGCCACGCCGGTGGGAATTCACCTGGAGGGCCCGTTCATCAGCCACGCGCGGCCTGGCGTTCATCCAACAGGCGATCTGCAAAAACCAACCTTGGCGTTGTTCGAAAGGCTCTGGGAAGCTTCGCGCGGAACAGTGAAGATCCTAACCATCGCTCCCGAGTTGGATGGGGCGCGTGAAGTGATCAGTGAAGCTACCCGTCGCGGAGTCTGTGTGAGCATGGGACATTCAGACGCCGACTTGGCCCAGGCGCGAGCCGGTGTCGATGCAGGCGTGCGCCATGCGACCCATACCTTCAACGCCATGCGGCCGCTCGAACACCGGGATCCCGGAATTATTGGCGAAGCCTTGATGGACGAACGCATCAGTGCGGAGATCATCGCGGATGGCATTCATGTGGACCCGCTCGTGGTGCGCTTGTTTCTTCTTGCCAAAGGCGCAGACGGAGCGGTGCTCGTCACCGATGCGACTGCGGCCACCGGCATGCCCAACGGGCGCTACCGCCTGGGATCTCTGGAAGTCGACGTCAAAGACGGAAAATGCCTGCGGGATGGGCGGCTCGCCGGGAGCGTCCTGACCATGGATAGGGCTGTGCGGAACGTCATCAAGTTTGCCAACTGGGATTTGCAGCACGCAGTGCGTCTGGCAACACTGAACCCGGCGCGCGCCACCGGGCTGCCGGGGAATGCGGGAACGTTGGTGGCAGGGGCGCGGGCTGATGTCGTCGCTTTGAATTCGGCGGGCGACGTAGTCAAGACGATTGTGTGCGGACGAGTTGCCTAGGCATTCATCGGGGGAGTTACAGAATGGCTGACAAGCGCGAATTTCCACACCACATGATCAAAGAGATCTTTGAGCAGCCGCAGGGGCTGCACGACACCATTGCCCCTCGTATTTCGCTGCCTGAGGGAGTGGTGCAACTGAACGAAGTACCGATCCGCCGCGAGGAGCTTCAGAAGTTGTGCCGAATCAACATTGTCGCGTCGGGAACCAGCCGTCACGCGGGAATGACGGGCCAGTACATGATTGAAGACCTCGCCAACGTTCCCGTCGATGTGGACTACGCCAGCGAGTTTGAGTATCGCAATCCGATGATCGGTCAGAGCGAGCTGACGATCGTGATAACCCAGTCCGGGGAGACAGCGGACACGGGGGCCGCCCAGCGCGAGGCCAAAAAAAGAGGGTCGCGGACGGTCGCGATTTCAAACGTTGCGGGAACCACCATCGCCCGCGAGGCCGATGGCGTCATCTACACCCTCGCCGGACCGGAAATCAGTATTGCTTCCACCAAGGCCTTTACCGCGCAGATGGCGGCGCTCTTTCTATTCGCCTTGTATCTGGCGCAAGCGCGAGAGTCTTTGAGTTCTGACCGTCGCGAGTTCTACATCCGCGAATTGCTGGACCTGCCCAGCAAAGTAAAGCGAACACTGGAATGTGTAGAGCAGTGTGAAGAGATTGCTGCGGAGTTTCACAAAGTGAATGACTTCCTCTTCATGGGTCGCGCGATTCACTACCCGATCGCGATGGACGGCGCTCTCAAGCTGAAGGAGGTCTCCTATATACATGCCGAGGGTTACCCTACCGGAGAGACCAAGCATGGTCCCAACGCACTGATCGACGAGCACCTGCCGGTCGTCATTATTGCGACTCGCGATCCTGCTGACGCTGGCTCTATGCTGCGCTATGGCAAGACGGTCAGCAACATTGCAGGATTCAAGAAGCAGTCCAGCAGTGTAATTGCCCTGGTCTCGGAAGACGATACCGAAGTTCGCAAGCTGGCGGATCACGCCATACCGATTCCACTCGCTCCCGAGCTTCTATCTCCGATACTGGAAATCGTCCCGCTGCAGCTGTTCGCCTACTACATGGCGGTCAAGCGTGGCTTGGACGTGGATCGCCCGCGCAACCTGGTCAAATCTGTCACTCTGGAGTAAGGGCGAACTGCCGGAGGCTTTTAATTGGGCTTTCGCGTTTTCCCGTCGGCGAGATATTGCAGCATCAGGGCTTCCGCTGCCCCGCGAATGCGGTCATTGAGAGGAGTCGGGGCCGCCTGCTGCACCCCGTCATTGGATGGCTTCTGGCGGATGGTCTCGCGCAGCCGGTCGCCGAATTCAGATTCATTCGTAATGACCTGCCCGTAGAACCACAAAAAATGTCGCATCTGGTCGAGCGCTGATTTCAGCACCTGCAACGACTCCAGTTCCGGACCCGTGCTCAGCGCCTCGAGGAGCTCGGGGTTCCCCGGCGCTTCCATCGCGGCGCAGTTCAAATCGCGCTGAATCGCGCGCAGATCCTCGGTGACGCGCAGGATGCGCAGGTGAACATTTTCGAGATACTCGTTTTTGTCCATACGTGGGCCGTGCAAAATACACCTCAACATCTCACCGGGCATCACGCAGCGAACAGATGTCCCACGGGCATGAGCTTTCGTAATTCACTCGTGGAGTTACAGTTACCTTTGTTCCGAAGCCGGTTTCAGCCGCATTTTATGCGAGGAAAATGCATATCACGAAGTCGGTGTGTTACCTCTGCGGATCCACGGTACACCGAGGATGCGGACGTTCGGTGCGGGCGAGGCAACGGCTTTAGTGAGAGTCTGCAGCATCTGCTCCAAAGTAACCAACCCCAGTCGACGCGCACCGTCCCGCGTCGCCGGCAGACACTCCAGCAGCCAGTAAGCGGGAATCAGCGCGAAGGGCCAGCGGTGACCGGGGCCCAGCATGTACCAGGGCCGCCGCAGAATCGTGGCCTTCAGGCCGCTCTCCTGGGTGTCTGCTTCGCATTTTGCCCTGACGTCCGAAAGTGCCGGGACCGGTAGACATGCGATTGAGCCTGTTCCGGCGGGCCATCCGGTATAATCCGCGCCGTTCCCCATCTGATCTTTCAGCGGGAGGAGATCCTTGTCTATTCGCGAACGAGCCTGGTTGTTCGCCATCTGCTGTCTCGCTTCGGCGATTGCATTCGCCCAACGCGAGCCTGTGCTGAAACAGATCGATGTGCCTCATCCCTACTACTTCCGAGAGATGTATCTGCCACAACTGACCACGGGACCCGGCTCAGTAGCTTGGGCGACGGACTCAAAGTCTGTCGTGTACTCCATGGCGGGCTCCCTATGGATTCAGAAGATTGACTCGGCTACCGCCGAGCAGTTGACCGCTGGTCCGGGTTACGACTATCAGCCAGACTGGTCGCCGGATGGGCGATGGATCGTTTACGCAAAGTATGACAAGAGCGCCATCGAACTGTGGGCAATCGACCTGCAGACAAAGCAAACGCATCCCCTGACGCACGGGGGCGTGGTCAACCTCGAGCCGCGCTTTTCGCCCGATAGCCGCAGCATCGCTTTCGTCTCGACTTCGTTTCACGGGCGATTTCACATTTTCACCGGCAGCCTTGTCGACGGGACACTGCGCGATGTGCAGCGCCTGACGGGCGAGAACCGCAGTCCCTTGCCGCGCTACTACTACAGCGCATTCGACCACGAGATCAGCCCGGCGTGGTCGCCCGATGGCGCGGAAATTGTCTTCGTCTCGAACCGCGGACACATCTACGGAACTGGTGGATTCTGGCGTATGAAAGCGGAGCCGGGAGCCGAGCCGCGCGAGATTCACTACGAAGAGACCGCCTGGAAATCGCGCCCGGCTTTTTCTCCGGACGGCAAGCGCATCGTGTACGCGTCCTATCAGGGACAGGCTTGGCATCAGCTGTGGGTCATGCCGGCGCAAGGCGGCGATCCTTTTCCGCTTTCCTACGGCGACTTCGACAACGTCAACCCGCGCTGGTCTCCGGACGGCAGCAAGATCGCGTTCATCTCCAATCGCGCCGGCAACACCTCATTGTGGCTGCAGGACGTGCCGGGCGGAGCGCAGCGCCAGCTTGAACCCAGGGATCGGCGCTACCTGCAGCCAATGGGCCGGCTCAAGATCATCGTGACCGACCAGGCGGGCAACAGGACGGCGGCCCGCGTCTCGGTAGCCGACGCCAATGGCCGAGCGTACGCCCCACGCGATGCCTGGATGCATGCCGACGACAGCTTCGACCGCCATGAGGCCCCATTTGAGGCGCACTACTTTCACACGGCCGGGCAGGATGAAATCGAACTACCCATCGGGCCGGCGTCGATCGATGTCATGAAGGGATTCGAGTACGGAACGACGCATCAGACAATCGACATTCGAGAAAACGCGGCGGCCAAGGTCACGATTCAGTTGCAGCCCCTGGACCTGCCCAGAGAGAGTGGCTCGCGCTGGGTCAGCGGCGATGTGCACGTGCATATGAATTACGGCGGCGCTTACCGCAACACTCCCGGCCACCTCATCTTCCAGGCCGCCGCCGAGAACTTGCCGATCGTGCAGGACCTGGTGGTCAACAAAGAGCAGCGCATCCCGGATATTTCTTACTTCCGAACTACGGCCGATCCGGCCTCGACCGCCGGGAATTTGCTGCTGCACGGCCAGGAGTTCCATACCAGCTACTGGGGACATCTTGGCCTGCTGCATCTGACGCGGAATTTCCTCATTCCCGATTACGCTGCGTATGCCAACACCGCGGCAGCCAGCTTGTACCCGACCAACGCAGCCGTCGCGGACCTGGCGCACGAACAACAGGGCGTCGTGGGATATGTCCACCCCTTCGACACCTATCCAGATCCCGCAAAGGACAAACTCACTGATGAGTTGCCGGTCGATGTCGCCCTGAACAAAGTCGACTACATCGAGGTGCTCGGTTTCAGCGACCACAAATCAACAGCAAAGGTCTGGTACCGCCTGCTCAACTGCGGGTTTCACTTGCCAACGGCCGCGGGCACCGATGCCATGGCCAACTTCGCTTCCCTGCGAGGGCCGGTCGGGCTTAACCGCGTGTACGTCGAGGTTCCGGACGGCAAACTCGACGTCGAGCCGTGGCTGGCAAACCTGAAACGCGGTCGAACGTTCGCCACTAATGGGCCGCTGCTAGGCTTTTCGCTGGGCGGCCACCCGCTGGGGAGCGAGGTGAAGTTGCCCGCCGGCACACAGGAAGTGAAATTTAAAGCGTGGCTGCGTTCGATCGTTCCCATCGATCACCTTGAGGTGATTTGCAATGGAACTGTGGCGCGCGAACTGAAGTTGGATGGCAATCGCGTCACAGCCGACGTGGAAGGCACCCTGCCGATTTCAGCGACTGGGTGGTGTTTGCTGCGAGCCTGGAATGAGAAGGCGAAGTACCCGATTCTTGACCTGTATCCGTATGCCACGACCAGCCCGATTTATATCGAGGTGGCCGGCTCGAAATTAAACGCAGGCGATGACGCGTCGTACTTCATCGCCTGGATTGATCAATTGATAGCGGCCGCTCGTACCAACTCGGATTGGAATTCGGATGCCGAAAAATCCGCCGTGCTCGATCAACTGTCGCAGGGTCGCAAAGTCTACGAAAAACTTCTGCGTTAGACCGTCCGGCCCGCGAGCCCGGATATTTAATGAGCTGTCGCTGTAGCTGCGCGCCTCGGTGAGGCTTGCTGCTCCAGATCAAGCAGCGCTTTCTTCCGCCCTGTCCCCCAGCGATAGCCGCCCATTTCGCCGTTGCCGCGCACAACCCGATGGCACGGAATCGCAAACGCGATCCGGTTCGAGGCGCAGGCCCGCGCAACGGCGCGAGCCGCCGTCGGCTTCCCGATGGCCTTGGCCACTTGCGCATACGACTGGGTCGCGCCAAACGGAAGCGACTGAAGGTGAGTCCATACGCGCCGCTGAAAGGCGGTCGCCTGGATATCCAGCGGCAACGAGCGGTTCAATTTCTGACCGGCGAGCTGGCTCAAGACCGTATTCGTCCACGAACGCATGGAGTCGTCGTCCCGCTTGCGGATGGCAAACGGAAACTCCCGCTTCAAACCTTCCGCCAATTCATCGTCCGAATCCCCGAATTGAATCGCGCAGATGCCCTTTTCCGTCGCGGCCACCAGCATGCGTCCCAGAGGTGATTTCGTACACGTATATCGGATGGTGGCAGCCACAGCGCCCCGGCGATACTTGTCGGGCGTCATGCCCAGGTGCGAAGCTGTCCGCTCGTACAGGCGGCTGCTCGAGCTGTAGCCCGCGTCATACAACGCGTGTGTCACGCTGCGTCCGGCCCGCAGGTTCTGCTTGAGCAATCCCATGCGGCACGAATCGGCATAAGCCTTCGGCGTGATCCCGAGAGCCTTCTTGAAGGTCCGCTGCAAATGAAACGGGCTCTGCCCGAAAACCTCCGCCAGATGCTCCAGCGTCACGGGCTCATCCAGGTGTTGCTCGATGTAGCGGCAGATCCGCTTCACGGTCGCAAGCTGTGGATTCTCGCCGATCGCTTTCGGCCTGCAACGCAGGCAGGCACGATAACCCGCGCTCTCCGCCTCCTCAGGACGCCGAAAGAAAGTTACGTTTTCGCGCCGTGGACGCCGGGCTGCGCAGGACGGACGGCAGTACACGCCGGTGCTCGAAACGCCAAAGTAAAACTTCCCGTCGTGCGTGGCGTCCCGGGCAACCACCGCATCCCACCACTTGTCCTGTGGCTTGGCCGCCATATCGATTTCCGTCTCCACATTGAGTATCGCATTCGTTGTCATAGTGAGGAAAGCTTACGGCCACCCGTAGCGGAGAGCTATCCAAAGCTTGCGGTCAAACCAACTTTCCTGCAAGATGCTGAGGCGGCAATCTTTGTTGAAGCCAATACTGGCCTCGATGGCGTTAGCTTGAGCGCGTCATGATAAGCAAAACTCCGAACGTTAGAACATGAATCCATCGCGGGCTGAAATCGTGGCGGCTGCCCTGAGTGGCGAAATCGTCCTCGACGCCGCTCGTCCCTCGCCCGCCTGGAACGCTGCCACGCCGGTAAGCTTTTGCTGCGACTGGCAGGGTAAGCATTCCGCCCCAGATCGCCAAACCACGGTGCGCGCCCTTTGGTCGCCCAAAATGCTCTATCTGCGCTTTGAATGCCGTTATCGCGAACTGAACCTCTTCCCCGATTCCGATCCCAACGGCCGGCGCGATCAATTGTGGGACGGCGATGTTGCGGAGGCTTTTCTGCAACCTGATCCCGCGCAGGCGCGCGCGTACAAAGAATTCGAGGTCAGTGCGAATGGAATGTGGATTGACCTGGACATAGCGCCCGGAGTCAAGGCAAACCTGAATAGCGGAATGACGAGGTCTGTATTCCTGGACGAGAAGGCTCACACTTGGTCCGCAGAACTAGCGATCCCGCTTCGGTCGCTGACCGCGAAGTTTGATCAGAAGGCAATCTGGCGCGTCAATTTCTTTCGTGTAGAAGGTAAGCAGGAGCCACGGGGATACTACGCGTGGCAGCCGACCCATACCCCCCAGCCGAATTTTCACGTGCCAGAAGCATTCGGCCGCATGCGATTTGCAGGCGCGAATTCCTAGCCAAAACCGGGTGGAGCGGCGGTCGTCCCCGCCCGTCGGCTGTCAACTTCTGCAAACGTTGAGGTTCGCCAACCAACTCTAGTGTGCCAGCGGCTGGATCCGCCCAAAGCCCGTCGACAATCCAGCGCGCTTGCGGAGCCTGGCAAGTAAGGCCTTGGCAGCGTTGAGGTAGGTTTTGTTGGGGTCAGAGGTATCCGCCCACACGGCGTCATAAATGACCTGGGAGGCCTCTTTCAGATCCATGTCGAGGGCAGATTCAAACAAGTCCATCCGGTCCTGCAGTCGCTCGTAACAGACCTTGCAAACTGTGGCAGAATCGTGCCCCGCATCGTCCTCTCCCGCGTAAGTGCAACGGTGAGAAGTCTCAGCGATCTGCATGTGGGCCGCATATAGCTTGGCCTTGAATTCGCGCAGGAAACGTTCCTTCTGGTCGTCCAGTTCTTTGCCTGCGGGCTGCGGTTCAACCGGCGCGCACGGCAACGTGGCGATGGGCGAAACGCGCTCGGTCGATTTACATACCGGACATTCACTGAGCGCCGCGGAATAGTATTTTCGGCACTTCACGCAAGGCAGGCCGTAGCCGGTGGGCTTGAGCGTAGGACTGATGCCCTGCTGCGCACGCGTGACCGTTCTGCCCGCACCATTGCCGGGCGAGAGGGCGGTCCGAGCGGCTGCTCCAGATCCGGTCGTCTGAATGGTACGTATCGAGTCCATAGTGCCCCCTTGGCCCGTGCCGGCCAGCCGGCGAAAATCTTTCTGAGTGCATTCTAGGAGGCATCGTCACAGATTCCGATGCACGAGAGTTCAATGCCCTCTCGTCCAGTAGTACAAGGGAAGCCCGGTGAGAGCAGAAAGCGCGGTGAGATCTCGCCAAGGTTACGGGCGGCTGGGCTGGGCCATCATCCTAAGCAGTTCTTCCTTGCGAGCCCGATAGAGTTTCTGTGCGGGATCTAGCCGCGAAGCATTTTCCAGTTCCGCCAGAGCCTCATCGTTGTGGCCAATCGCCATCAGGCAAGCCGCCAGCGAGTAGTGATTTTGCGCGCTCGGCTCAAGACGAACGGCCTCGCGAAATTCTTTTTCGGCTTCATCGAACGATTGCACTTCGAACAAAGCCGTTCCCAGATAGTGGTGCGCGATCGCTGAATCTGGACTCAAATAGACGGCAGCCTGGAGTTCCTTGAGCGCCTCTTCCGGCTTCTCAGCCAGCAACAGGGCCTGCCCGAGAACACGGTGCTCGGAAGCTCCCGTCGGATTCTGCAGAACGGTTTGTCGCAATTCAACGATGGCATCCGGGTAGTCCTTCTTCACCATGAAAGCCTGGGCCATGCAGGCGTGCCCGCCGTCCCAGCCCGCGTCCATGCGATAAAGCTCCCGGAACTCGCTGATTGCGGCGTCGTATTCACCTTTATCGCAATACGTATTCCCGAGGTTGTTGCGAACCGAAGACTCGTCCGGCGCAAGCCGCTTGGCTTCGCGATACTCAACCACCGCTTCGTCAAGCCGCCCCAGATCGTGCAGGACTACGCCCAGGTTGCTGTGCGCCTCCCAGAAATCGCTCTTGATCCGCAGCGCATGTCGATAGGCAACGACCGCACCGCGCAGGTCTCCAATCTCACGTCGTGCAATGCCGATGTCGTAGAAGGCATCCGCGTTCTCGGGTTCGCGCACTAGCGATTCTTCATACGCATGCAAAGCCGCATAGCTTTTTCCGGCGCCGAACAGGCCAAGCCCGAGGTAGCGGTAAGCTTCGGCATTGCCGGGATCCATGCTCAGTGCCGTTCGCGCTTCGGCGATGGCGCTCTCCGCGTCATCGGAACGGTAGAACAGATAAGCCATCCGGTTGTGTGTCTCCGGAAAACCCGGCATCAGTCGCGCCGACTCGGTGAATTCATCCAGCGCTGCATCCAGCTGTTCCTGCAGCAATAGCATCTGGCCGAGAGCAAAGTGCAGGCTGGCGTTGTCAGGATCCGAATGAAGAAGGCTCGTGAGTTCACCGGCAGCCGCCTCATATTTCTTCGCGTGCGCAAGTTCTGCCGCCTTCAATAAGGCCGCCGGGCAAAGAGCTTTCGATACGTTGTTGTGACGGGCCGTACGCAGGGCCTTGAGAAGCTCGGGATTCGCACCCGCTGTGCGCAACTGTTTCTCATCCGCAGGCGTCATTACGAAGCTCACCCCGCGTTCGGCGGCCAATCGAGCCAGACGACTGTTCGAGATTCCACCCACGATCCACGCGGTCAACTGCGTGCGATCGAGCGGCCGAGCATGAACTGCACCCCCAAACGACTGCCCGAGAACCACCAGCACAAACGAAACGATAAAAGCCAGGCGAGAACACTTCACGACGACTCCTTAGGCAGTGGGGAGGTCCTGCGGCAACTCCTAGAAAACATAGACTGCGCGGGTAATCCCGGGTAGGTCACGGAGGTAATACGACCGTATGCGTGTCCGGTTGGCCGTACGCCCCGACGACCGTCAGTGCTCTAAAACACGCCGGATCAATGATATGAATTGGGTTGTGCAGTGGCCCGTCAATTGACGGGAATGCTCTGATTCCGTTAACGTTAAGGTTCGGTATTTGCTCCATTGGAGGTCTGTGATGTTTGAAGGTCTTTTCCAGCCCATGCATCTGCTGGTCATTTTTGCGATCGCTCTCCTGGTTTTTGGTCCCAAGAAGTTGCCCGAACTCGGCAAGGGTCTGGGCGAAGGTATTCGCTCCCTAAAGGAAGGCATGAAGGAGCAACCCACTGAACAGCCGACCACGGCTGCGAAGCCTTCGGACACCGAAACCAAAGCCTAGATACTTTTCTCGTAGACCAGCTTCACAGTAGGTCTGGCTTCTGCCTTGTTTCCCAAGGTTCACTCACGCCATTCGACGTGGCGACTTGTCCTATGGCCCATGCTCTTGAGTTCTCCGGGCCCCCTGCTGCCCATACAGCATTCAACAGTGGTATCGCTTGATTTGAGAACGGGCCCCATCTCTCTTCTGTGGAGGAAACTGCAGTGCGTATATCGAAAGTTGGGCTCTGTCTTTTATTCGTGTTGTGTTGCTCTTCTCTCTTCGCCGATCAGGTCGTCATGAAGAATGGCGACCGGCTTACCGGAAAGATCGAAAAATCCGACGACAAGTCCCTGGTCATCAAGACCGAGTTCGCCGGTGAAGTGACCGTCGACTGGTCCGCCATTCAGGACGTCAAATCCGAGCAACCGTTGCACGTAGGCCTGAAAGACGGCAAGACCGTGGTTGGCCCTGTCTCCACCGTGGACGGCAAAATTGAGGTCTCGACTAAAAACGCCGGCAGCGTTGAAACTCCCAAAGAATCCATCGTCGTGATGCGTAGCGATCCGGAACAGCTCGCGTGGGAAAAACGGCAGCATCCCGGACTTCTCGAAGGCTGGCAGGGAGGGTTGAACATCGGCTTCGGCTTGACGGCCGGCAACAGCGAGACCAAGAATCTCGCGCTGGCCTTCAACGGAGTCCGTACCGGCCTGCATGACAAGCTGACGCTCTACGCTGGGTCGGTGTACTCGAAGAACGATCTGGCCCCCTCGGCGACGCAGGTTACCGCCAACACGAATCGCGGAGGCGCCCGCTATGATCGGGACATCACTCCGCGGCTATTTGGCTTTGGCAATGCCGACTTCGCCACCGACGCGCTGCAGGATTTGAACCTTCGCCAGGTGTACGGCGGTGGCCTCGGATTCCATACCATCAAAAATGACACCACCACTCTCGATGTGCTGGGCGGCGTTGCCTACACCCGTGAAAACTACACGCAGCTAGCTCCCCTGCCCAGGTTGATCCACAGTTTTGTGGCCGGGCAGATCGGGGACGAATTCATGCACAAGCTTGCGAAGTCCACCGTCATCACGCAGCGGGCCTATTTCTTCCCCGACTTCCAGAACACGGGAGAGTACCGCGCTACGCTTGATTTCGGCACGGTCACAAAGATTAGCAAGTGGCTGGGATGGCAAAATACTTTCGGCGATGTTTACGTGACGAACCCGCCTACGGGAAAAAAGAAGAACGACGTGGTGTTCACCACGGGCCTCAACGTAACCTTCACACACTGAAGCGGGTGAGCCGACCCGTTCGTTTCCACCGGGCAACGCCGGAATTTCTTCGGCGCTTGCCCGGTTGATTTTTGCGCTTAAGACATAATCGCTCGGATAGCGACTCCGGCAATACTTCCGCCGATCAGCGGGCTAATCACCGGGATCAGCGAGTAACCCCAGTCCGACGGGCCTTTGCCCGCAATCGGCAGCAGGGCGTGCGCGATCCGTGGGCCCAGGTCGCGCGCGGGATTGATCGCATAGCCGGTCGTTCCGCCCAGAGAAAGCCCGATTCCCCAAACCAGGCACGCCACCAGGTATGGTCCATACCCAGGAGGGAAGCCTGTGGCGGAGACTGCTTTCGAGAAAATTGCCCCCACGACGAAGACAAGAATGAAGGTGCCGATAATTTCACTGATGGCATTCGCCGTGAAACTCCGGATCGCCGGCCCGGTGGAATAACAGGCCAACTTCATCGCCGGGTCCGGCGTTGCTTCCCAATGGGGCAGGTAATGCAGCCACACCAGCGTCGCTCCGGCCATTGCTCCCAGAAGTTGTGCGATCACGTAGGGCACAAGCTTTGCGAAATCTCCCGACACAACCGCGAAACCCAGGGTTACGGCGGGATTCAGATGCGCGTCGTGACTTCCACATGCAATCGCCGTCAGTACGCCGCACAGCACGGCGAACGCCCAGCCTGCGGAAATCACGATCCATCCTCCGCCCTCGCCTTTCGATTTCTTGAGCAGAACATTCGCCACCACGCCATTTCCCAGCAGGATCAGCACCGCCGTACCCATGAACTCGCCGAAGAACGGTGACGCCATCTTTAGGATCTCCTCTCCCGAGTCTTCGCAGATTTCATTGGGTTTCGCTAGCTAGCCCAGTCGAACGAGCGCGTAACCGCCTTCTTCCATAGCCGATACATTTCTTCGCGCTTGTCAGAATCAAGATGAGGACGCCACGTGTGATCGACCGACCAATTGGCGTGCAAATCGTCAACGTTCTTGTATAAGCCCACGGCTAGTCCCGCGGCATAGGCTGCGCCCAGCGCCGTGGTCTCTTTAATGGTGGGCCGCACGACTGGACGATTCAGAATGTCAGCCTGGAACTGCATCAGCAGATTGTTTTCAACCATGCCGCCATCGACTCGCAACGAATTGAGCGCGATCCCCGAGTCCCGCTCCATAGCCTCCAACACTTCGCGCGTCTGAAATGCAGTCGCTTCCAGTATGGCGCGGGCCAGATGTCCCTTGCCCGCATAACGCGTCAGGCCGGCGATCACACCGCGAGCACTGTCTTTCCAGTAAGGAGCGTAGAGCCCCGAGAACGCCGGCACAAAGTAGATGCCGCCGTTGTCGGTAACGGAGATCGCCAGCGCCTCTATGTCCGAACTTTTTTCGATGAGACCCAGATTGTCGCGCAACCACTGCACGAGCGCCCCGGTAATCGCGATGCTGCCTTCAAGCGCGTACACGGCAGGCTGCGTTCCCAGGCGGTAGCCGAGCGTTGTCAGCAGCCCATGCCTGGACGGCACCGCCTTCTCCCCGGTGTTCATCAGCAGAAAGCATCCCGTTCCGTACGTATTCTTCGCTTCCCCAGGCTGGAAGCAGGTCTGGCCCACCAATGCCGCCTGCTGATCCCCGAGAATTCCGGCGATGGTCACACCCTGCAGAACGCTTTCGGTCGCAGTTCCGTAGACCTCACTGCTCGACCTGATCGCGGGCAGTATCGCTTTCGGGATGTCGAACGCGGAAAGCATTCCGGCATCCCACTCGAGCGTCTTCAGATTCATCAACTGGGTGCGGCTGGCGTTGGTCACGTCGGTGACGTGTATTCCACCATCCACGCCGCCCGTCAGATGCCACACGAGAAAGGTATCGATATTTCCGAACAGCACGTCGCCCGCCTCGGCTCGTTGGCGCAGGCCAGAAACGTTTTCCAGCAGCCAGCGGATCTTTAATCCGCTGAAGTAAGTTGTAAGAGGCAACCCGGTGCAATCGCGAAAACGATCCTGCCCACCGGCCCGGCTTAATGCCGCCACCTCATCGGCGACGCGCGTGTCCTGCCAGACCAGTGCGTTATAGACAGGCTTGCCAGTCTTCCGTTCCCACAGAACAGTAGTTTCGCGCTGGTTGGTAATTCCGATGGCCGCCAGGTCAGATGGCTGCAGGGCCCGTTGCTGCAGTGCGCCCGCGATGACTTCCTGCGTGCGTCGCCAGATTTCCTCCGCGTCGTGCTCCACCCAGCCCGGCTTGGGATAAATCTGCTGATGTTCGCGGTGCTCGCTCGCCACCATTCGCCCGGCGCGATCGAAGATGATGAAGCGCGTGCTGGTGGTGCCCTGATCAATTGCGCCGAGATAGCTCGCCACGTTTTCGTCCTAGGAATCGAATTGCAGGCCCAGCGCGCGACGCTGCCGGTCTATCTTACTGACATAGTCATCCACCGCGCGGCTTTTCTCATTCTCAGTCCAGCCGAGTTCACGGGCCAGAAGTTCGCCCACACCCGGCGCCGCCTGCATCGCGAGTTGCCAACTAAAGAGTTGCAACCCGATGCGCCGCGCCAGCACGTCTTCGATCGTGACAGCCATTTCTGTTCGCGCACAGTAAACCACTTCGGCCTGAATCGATGGGACCTCTTGCACGAGCGGTGAGTTCAGTCGAGAGTCTTTCTTCGCCAAAGAAAGCACGGCTTCCGCTTCGGTCCCGAATTTCTCCGCCAGATGCCTGGCTGTCGCCTCATTTAATCCATAAAGACTCATCAGGAAACGCCAATGATCGGCACTGAATCCCTCAGCGCCGGCTAACCGGAAGTCGCGCGTCCGGCTGGGAACAGAGCCTCCAAGTTGCTTCTGCACCGCATCGACCGTGTCTTCCGCCATCGCCCGGTAAGTCGTCCACTTACCACCCAAAATGCTGATCAGTCCCGAACTCCCGTCCACCTCAACTTCATGGGAGCGGATCAGCTTCTTGGTTTGTCGCGAATGGGCCGCCCGTACCAGCGGCCGCACGCCAGAAAAGGCACTGACCACATCGTCGACCGTGTATTGCAGACTCGAATAACGGTTCAAATGCCGCAGCAGATACTCAACTTCCTCTCGCGTCACAGCAACATCTTGTCCGGCCTTAACCTCGTCATCCGTCGTCCCAACCAGCAACCGTCCTAGCCAAGGGATTGCAAAGATCACTCGTCCGTCTTCGGTCTTCGGTATAAGCAGCGCGGTCGTAATATCGCCGACCAGAGGCAGAAGAAGGTGCACGCCCTTGCTCAACACCAGCCTGTCCGGCACACCCGGACTGGTCAGCGACCTCAGTTCGTCCGAGAATGGCCCCGTGGCATTCACGAAGCTTTTCGCGCGCAACTCGAACGTGCGACCATTGAATGCATCTTTCACGACTGCGCTCGCCAATCGACCATCCTCTCCACGCTGAAACCCAACCACCCTGAGATAGTTCGCAACTTCCCCGCCAGCATCAGAGAAAGACTTCACCAGGCTGACGCAGAAACGGGCGTCATCGAATTGCCCGTCTTCGTAGACGACCGCTCCAGAAACGCGCTGTCGTGTCAGCGTCGGCAGTGCCGCCAGGGCCTCAGCCCGCGAAAGATTCCGGCTCTTCCCCAGCCGCGCTGATCCCGCCAACCAGTCATAAAGCTTGAGACCCGCGAGGTAATAAAGCCTTTCAAAGCGGCTGAAGCACGGCACGAGAAACTCGCATGCATGCGCAAGGTGTGGAGCATTCTCCAGCATGCGCCTGCGCTCGGTGAGAGCCTCGCGAACCACCTTGAATTGTCCAGGATCGAATTCGGCGACCGCCTGCTGAAGATAGCGAACCCCGCCGTGTGCCAGTTTTGTGGAAGCGCTGGATGTGCCGGAAGCGAAGTCTCCGGCGTCCACTAACGCCGTGCGTAGACTGCGGAGTTGCGAATCAAGCGCACAGCCCGCCCCGGTGGCGCCCCCGCCGATCACGCAAACGTCAAATGAATTCGATTCCAGCGCGCGCAGCGAATCGGCCCGGCTCTTCATCTGGCGCTAGATTACTTCGAACGGCCGACGCGGGTCGAGTCTCATCCTCGATATCTAACTTATTAATTTGTCATCCTGAGCGCAGTGAGACGCCAGCCGAACGAAGTCGAAGGACCTTGTGTTCTGCGGAGCCCGACGAATTCCTACTGCCCGTTGGATGCCTGGGATCGCGTGTCTTTCTGCACGACCGGAAGATTCGCAACCTTCCATCCTCCGCCCAAAGCCTTGATCAGCGAAACGCTGGCCGTCATGCGCCGCCCCGCAATCTCGACGGCCACGCGCTGGTCGGTAAGAGCGATGCTCTGTGCGGTGATGACTTCCAGGTAAGTCGCAACTCCGCCTTTATAGCGGTTCGTCGAGAGCTGCAGCGAGTGCTGGGCTGACGCAACGGCTGCGTCCTGTGTCTTGGCTTCATCCTCAAGCAATCGCAGCCCGGCGAGACTGTCTTCCACTTCCTGAAACGCGCCCAGCACCGTCTGCTGATAGTTCGCGACGGATTGATCGTACGCAGCGCGGGCCTCATCGGTTACGGCGTGCCGCTTCCCCGCATCGAAGACCGTTTCAACCGCGGATGCCCCGGCCGTGATAAAGCCGCTCGGGCCATTGAACCAGCTGGTGATCGAGTTGCTTTCAAAGCCCCCGCTGGCTCCCAGCGTGATCGTGGGGAAATAGGCAGCCCGCGCAATTCCGATCTGCGCGTTCGCCGCAGCCATGCGGCGTTCATTCCCGGCCACGTCCGGCCGGCGTTCCAGCAAATCAGAAGGCAGCCCCACCGGAATCACAGGAGGCGTACTCGCCAGCGGAGCCGCCGGCAACGCAAAACTCGGCGCCGGCTGACCGGTCAACACAGCGATAGCATGTTCAAACTGCGCCCGCTGTACGCCCAGGTCCACAGCCTGCGCGCGCGTGGTCTCAAGCTGAGTCTCAGCCTGTGCAACATCCACCTGAGACACAATCCCCCCGCTGTAGCGATTTCGCGTGAGTTCGAGCGCTTTCTCGTAGGCCGCGACCGTCGAATTCAATAGTTGCTCCTCGGCATCGAGCGCGCGCAACTGGAAGTAGTCGCTGGCCAGTTCCGCGTGCAGACTCAAACTCACGTTCTCCAGATCCGCCGCGCTTGCCTGGGCGTTCGCGCGCGCCGCCTCCACCGTCTTCCGCACTCGTCCCCAAAGATCCACTTCATACGAAGCATCTACCGGAAGCTGCAAATCTGTGTACGTAGTTGTCGGAGACAACCTCCCGTTGGGACGGTTCTTCGAAAGTCGGCTGCGCGTCGCATTCACACCCGCGGTCACGTTCGGATATTGTGCAGACCGGTTGATGCGCACCAAAGCCCGGGCCTGTTCGAACTGCGCCTGGGCAGCTTTCAGCGTCTGATTGGAAACGTTGACCTGCTCTTCCAGCGCGTCCAATTGCGCATCCTGAAACACCTGCCACCATTTCCCTTTCGCTGCCTGATCGGCGGGCTGCGCAGTTTTCCAGTTGGGTGGTAATTCTTTGTATGCAGGAGGCGCAGGCGCGGCTGGCTTTGCATAACGTGGCCCAACCGCGCAGCCTGACAGGAAAAAGATACCCAGAAACACGAAACCCCAGCTCAAAATGGAGCCCGGTATTCCGTGTTTTGAACCGGACATCACTGCGCCGCTCCCTTCGGAGCAACCGCGTTCTGTGCCAATCGCACCGGCTGGCCCGTTACCAGCGAATCCGGCGGATTCACCACGAGTTCCTCATCTCCATTCAGTCCGACCAGGACTTCCACGTCGCTGCCAAAGTCGCGCCCCAGCGTCACCGGAATCAACTCCGCCTTGTTGTCTTTGACGACCGCCACCCGCAGCCCTTCGGAGCGAAACAGCAGAGTGTTTACCGGAATGGTGTATGTGGAAATGCTGCCCGGAAGCTTCAGGTGCACGGCCGCATACGAACCGGTAAAGAGCTCCCCGGTCGGGTTATTCACCTCGATCTCCACCAACAACGTTCGGCTGGCTGAATCGATGGCGTCGGCTGTCCGTACCAGCGTGCCTTCAAACCGGCGGCCCGGAAATTCATCCAGCGTCAAATCGGCTTTCAACCCCGGCTTGGTAGCCTGCGAGTAAACCTGGGGCACGTTCACATACACGCGCAATTTACCCGGAGCGGCAATGTGAAACAGCTCACTCTTGGTCCCGGTGCTGCTTCCGGAGTTAATCAGCTGGCCGATGTCGGTATTGCGAGCGGTAATCACGCCATCGAAGGGCGCATAGATCTTTTCGAACGATTGCAGTTCCTGCAGCCGCCGCAGATTCGCTTGCGCCGACTGCACGATGGCTTTCTTGGCCGCAAAATCACCAGCCGCATTGTCCGCGTCCTGTTGCGATACGGAATCGCTCTTCAAGAGCCCTTGATAGCGCGCCGCCGTAATTTCCGACAGGTGCATATTGGCTTCCGCGGTGCTCAGATCCGCCGTCGCCTGGTGTAACTGCTGATCGACTTCCGGTGTATCAATTTCCGCCAGGAGTTGCCCGGCCTTCACTCGTCCACCGATATCAACGTACCAGCGCTTCAAGTAGCCGTTCGTCCGCGCATAAATGGGAGCGTCCTTGAAAGCCTGCACGTTGGCAGGCAGGACGATCTCCTGGGCTGGCGCGGACTTCTTGGGCTGCGCGACAATCACCGCCGGAACCGCCAGTTGATTGGTTTCGTTGCGCAGCGCAGTGCGCGCTCGCACACGCGGAACGATTCCCGAGATCACAACGAGCGCCACCACGACGAAGGCCAGCAGCGCAATCATCCAACCCTTTTTTGGGTTCGATGGTTGCTCGGTGTTTCGTGCGGATAAATTGTCTGTCGCGATTCGCGTCTCCACGTTGTTTTCCTGATCCACCGGCATCTTACCTTCTCCAAATCTTACGACGTATCAATTCCCGCGGTTTGCTTCCGCTTCCTGACGGCGCCCGTGCAGCAAGCTGAAGAACACCGGAACAAAGAATAATGTCGAAACCGTGGCCAACAACAAGCCACCAATCACTGCGCGTCCCAGCGGCGCATTCTGTTCGCCACCTTCGCCCATTCCAAGCGCCATCGGAACCATGCCAATCATCATGGCCATCGCCGTCATCAGCACCGGCCTGAAACGAGTGAAGCCGGACTCAAGCGCGGCCGCGATCGCGTCTTTCCCTTCTTCTAACTGCTCTTTCGCGAAACTGACCACGAGAATGCTGTTGGCAGTCGCGACTCCCATGCACATGATGGACCCAGTCAACGCGGGCACGCTCAACGTTGTGTGTGTTATGAAAAGGAACCAGGCGATCCCCGCCAATGCCGCCGGCAGCGCAGAAATGATGATGAACGGATCCAGCCACGACTGAAAATTGACCACGATGAGCAGGTACACGAGCAAGATCGAAAACACCAGCCCTCCAATCAGGCCGATATAGGAGGACCGCATCGTCAGGATCTGGCCGCGCACCACCAGGCGCGAGCCCTTGGGAAGATCTTTCTTGCTTTCATCCACGATTTTGTTGAGGTCGCGCGCAACGCCTCCCAGGTCTCTCCCTTGTACCGAACCGTAAATATCAATCACCGGCGCGATGTCGTAGTGCGAGACAACTGCCAAACCAACACCCCTGCGAATCGCGGCGAGACTTCCTAGAATCTGCGGTGGCGCTCCACTGTTGCCAGTTACGGGAATGTTCTGCAAACCCTGCAGGGAATCAAGCCTGTACTGCGGAGTCTGGGTCGCGATCGGATAGCTCACGCCGTTCTTCGGATTCAGCCAGAACGTCGGCGTGGTCTGGAAGCTTCCGCTCAGCGAGATCAGAAGATTCTGCGCAACATCGCGCTCCGTGAATCCAATCTGACCCGCTTTGGTTCGATCCACATTGATGTGCAGTTTCGGCTGATCAAAGGCCTGCTGAATACGTGTATCCACGGTGCCCGGAATGTAACGAACTTTCTGCAAAAGCTTGTCGGCGAATTTCCGATTCCCTTCCAGGTCATTCCCGACAATCTGCACGTCAATGGGAGCGGGCAGTCCGAAATTAAGAATCTGGCTGACGATATCCGCCGGAAGAAATGCAAAGGTCACTCCAGGAAATTCGTTCGCTAACTTGAGCCGCAAATCATGCACATACTTATCGGTGGAATGATGGTGCTCTGCCAGCGTCACCAGAATGTCCGCATCGCCTGGGCCTACCGGCGCCGACGTGCTGTAGGACAGGTTGATGCCGCTGTAGGGCAACCCGATGTTGTCGATGATGCTCGACACCTCGTCGGGTGGTACTTGCTCACGAATGGACTGCTCCACCAGATCGCACAGGCGCGCTGTTTCTTCGATCCTCGTACCCGTCCGGGCCCGAAGGTGAAGTTTGAACTGACCGCTATCCACTCCCGGGAAAAAATCCTGCCCAAGCCAGGGAACCAGGACGGCCAAAGACAGCACGCACGCCGCGAAGAAGCCGGCCAAAAAAAACTTGCGATGCTCGAGGCACGCTTCCAGCAGCCGGTGATAGCGTTCACGAAATCTCTCGAAAGCCTCCTCAAAGCGAACCTGCATACGGACGAACGGATTCCTGCTGGTGGTCGACGCATGCCCTGCTTCCGCCTCGTGGCCGCGCAACAGGTATTTCGCCATCGTCGGCACCACCGTTCGCGACAAGAAATACGACGCCAGCATGGCAAATGAAACCGCCTCGGCCAGAGGCACAAATAGATACCGCGCGACACCGGTAAGGAAAAACATCGGAACAAACACAATGCAAATCGACAGCGTCGAAACAAATGCGGGAACCGCGATCTGCTGCGCGCCGTCGAGAATCGCGTGCTCCACTTCCTTGCCCATCGACAGGTTGCGGTTGATGTTCTCGATTTCCACCGTGGCGTCGTCCACCAGGATCCCCACGGCCAGCGCCAATCCGCCCAGCGTCATGATGTTGATGGTTTCGCCTAGCGCGCTCAGGCAGATGATCGAAGTAAGGATCGAGAGCGGAATAGAAACCGCGATGATCACTGTGCTCCGCCAGCTGCCCAGGAACACCAGGATCATGAATCCCGTCAGGCACGCCGCAATGATCGCCTCGCGCACTACGCCCTGAATGGAGCCGCGCACGAACAAAGACTGGTCTGCCAGCAACCGGATGTTGAGGTCTGCCGGCAGCGTTTTCTGCACGTCGGGAAGCATGCTCTTGATCCCCGAGATGATGTCGAGCGTTGACGCATTGCCCGCTTTCTGGATCGTAAGCAGCACAGCCCGCTGCCCGTTGACGCGGGCGATGTTCGTCTGCGGCGGAAAGCCGTCGCGCACGTGAGCAACATCCCGGATGTAGATCGTGGTGCTGCCCACCGTCCTGATGGGCAGATCATTCAGTTCCGCGACGGTTTTCGGGCTGGCATTCATGTCAACGTCGTACTCGAGCGGGCCGATCTTGGTCGTGCCCGAGGGCAGAATCAGATTCTGCGCCGCCACCGCATTGACCACGTCGAGCGGCGAGAGGCCTTTTGCCTGGAGAGCCTGCGTATCCAGGTCAACCTGCACCTGCCTCTGTTTGCCACCATACGGATACGGAATGGCTGCGCCCGGCACCGTGATCAGCCGCGTGCGGATGAAGTTGACGCCGGAATCGAAAAGCTGTTGCTCGGAGAGTTCGTGCCCGGATAGTCCCAACTGCAAAATCGGCACGGTCGATGCGCTGTAGGTGATGACCAGTGGCGGAGTCGTACCGGGCGGCAGCTGCCGCAACTGCGTCTGGGAAATAGCCGTGACCTGCGCGATCGCCTTATCAATGTTCGCGTGCGGCTGGAAGAAAACTTTCACCACGGCAATCCCGTTAAGCGATTGCGACTCGATGTGCTCGATATCATCGACCAACGTCGTTAACGCGCGCTCGGTCACCGTCGTGATCCGGCTGCCCATGTCTTCGGAGGAAAGACCGGAGTAGTTCCAGACAATGCTGACCACTGGAATGTTGATCTCGGGGAAAACGTCGGTCGGCGTTCGCAGAATCACGATCGGCCCCAGAATCAAGAGCAGCAGGGCCAGCACGGTAAAGGTGTACGGGCGGCGAAGAGCGAGCTTAACGATCCACATAACGATCTCTTAATGGATGGACGAATTACCGCGCCAGGAATGATGTTGCAGCCACAACCACCTCCAACAGCGACAACGACGCTTTGGTGGCGACACTATCCCAGATGATTTATCGCAACGCAATTGCCAGTCCCATCTGGCAAGGGGCGATACGCTATTCGATGATGGCTGAACTACTTAAGAAGCAAACTCTTTTCCCGACAATGCAGCGGATACGGGTCTTTCGTGTCGATGGCTCGACACCTCTCGAGGCCTTGTCCGGCTCAGTCTTCGGGCCGTTCGATTCCCAGCCGCCGCATTCGGTAGATCAGGGTGGTGCGCGGGAATTCCGAGACGAGAGGTCACCATCATCGAAGACGACCAGCGAATCACGCTCGTGCTCGAAGGCAGGTTACGCGGTCCCTGTGCGGCAGAAACCGAGCGCAGTTGGCGCACCGTGATGGCGCGAGCCGGCAACCACAAAATTCTGCTTGATCTTACAGGAGTAAGCTTTGTAGGCGCGAAGGGCGAGGTCCTGTTAGCGAAAATCCTTAAGCAAGGAGCAGAAATCCGACTTGACGGCGCCCTGGTGAGTCACTTGGTAGAGGAACTTCGAGAACGTATCTCAACCACATCGGAAGCGGGCTGTTCCCGAAGAGCGCCGAGGCCGCATCGCAGCCTCGGCGTGTCGTAAAACCCTGGCCCTCCCCCAAGTGCAAGGGTCTCTTCGGGAAACTTGAAAAATCGGCGAGCGTCTTCGTGGTCTAGCCGTTTTGCATTGCGCGCAGCGCCCGCCTTAAGTGTTTCTTCACACTTTCCTTGCTGATCCCCAGCACTCTGGCAACTTCAGGCAGCGTGTATCCGTGTAATTCAGTCAGCACGAAAACATCACGGCACCGGGGTTGAAGCAACAAGGCACGGAGCATGGTCAGCTGAAATAATCGATCGGCGCTCTCGCCCGGTTTGACGGAGACATTCCCGATCGAACCATGTTCCCTCAGCTGCCGACCTCGAATCATCGTCATCGCATGAATCGTGCGGCGTGCAGGAATTTCGTTTCACTTCCGGCAACAAATTTTTTGACGCATGCCCCGTAGATTCCAGAGTGGCCTATTCCCGGTGTCCCATTTCCGCGAAAACCCCTGTCCATCCGCCTGCTCGGGGATTCCCCGGTTTAGGTGTAAGATGTTCGACACTTCTGCTGTCCCCGGGGCAAGCCGTTGCAATTTCAGCCTTTTGACGCGCCGTACGTAGACCGTCTCCGCCGTGGAGATCCTCGAACCCAGGACCACTTTGTCGCCTACTTCAGCGAACTGATTCAGCTCAAATTGCGGGCCAAACTGCGCACCATCCAAGCCATCGAAGATGTAAAGCAGGAAACATTCGCCCGGGTCCTGACGGCGCTCCGCAGCCCGACCGGAATCCGTCAGCCCGAGCGCCTGGGAGCATTCGTTAACTCGATATGCAACAACGTTTTGCTGGAGCAATATCGCGCGAATGCCAAGGTGACGTCGATTGAAGAGGAGACGGCCAACGAGCTGCCCGATCCGGGCAGGGACGTGGAAGGCACGGTCGCCGCTAAGCAGATGCAAGAGAAGGTGCGCGAGATCCTCGACGAAATGCCGGAGCGGGACCGCCGGATCATTCGGGAAGTCTTTCTGGAAGAACGGGATAAAGACGAAGTGTGTCGCGATTTTGGAGTAGACCGCGACTACCTGCGGGTCCTGGTGCACCGCGCCAAGATGTCATTTAAGTCCGAATACTTAAGAATCATCGAGCGCCGGCCCCCAGGTTTGTCGGCTGCGGGGGGCCAATGAAACGATTTCACCTCTGGTTTCACTACCCATTGTAAGAGGGGGAGGCAGTGGAGATGAACCACGCCGACGCAGTGCGTATGAATGCGACTGAAAAGTACTTGCTGAACGAATTGGACTCGGCTGAACTCGAACGGTTCGAAGAGCACATGTTCGATTGCCAGGAATGCGCGCTCGACGTCCGCGCCGCCGCAGCGTTCCTTGAACAAAGCAAAAACGTCCTAGCCAAGGCTGCTCCAGTGCCCGTGCCAGTCCTCCGACCGGTCCCGGCTCCAACATCCAGTCCCTGGCTGGCCTGGCTGCGTCCGGCATTCACGGTGCCAGTCATGGCCGTGCTGATCGCGTTCATCGGATATCAAAACCTGGTGGTCTACCCCGGAATGGAACAAGCCGCCGGCACACCCTATCTTTACCCGGCGGTCTCGATTAATGTCGCCACCCGGAGCGGCGCCACTCCCGCGGTGCACTCGAAGAGTGGGGAACCGTTCCTGTTGCTAGTAAATATTCCCGCCGAAAGTCGCTTTTCTTCGTATATTGCGGACTTGCATGACCCGGCTGGACGTATAGAATGGTCCGTCCCGATTTCGGCGGAGATGGCCAATGACACGCTGCCTGTGCGGGTTCCCGGTCTCCGGGACCCAGGTCTGTATGTCGTAGCTATCCGCGGAATCCCGCAAGACAGCAGCAATCCTACGGAAATCGGTCGGCAACCCTTCGAGCTAAGTTTGGAGTAGCCTGCGGGGGGCGATTAGCTGGGAATCAAGGCCGTTGGTCAATCTTTCGGGCCGAACCCACGAGCTCCTCAAGCACGCGCAACCAAGGAGAGCGCCATGTCCTTCGACGAAAACAGAAGAATCCATTTTTTTCATTCAGAAGCGACCGCGATTGGCGGCCACGTCGTTCGCCCCTTTGAAAAATACATCCCGGTGCAGTCCCCAGCAACGTTACCGCCCCCTGGCGGAGCCTACGAAGCCAGCAAGGGCGATTTTGCATTCGAAAACATTGTTGCGGCAAAAGCTACACACACCCGCGTCGAAGGAACCATGCCGAACGGTCTCATCACGACCAGCATGCTTGCAGAGGTCGAGGATTTGAATGTGGTGGGAAGAGTGCATGTCGACAATGCAGTGGCGTACATTCTTACAGAACATCCGAACGAGGACCCGTACGTCCCAAGAGTCGATTTTGGCAAAACGAATATCTGCGGTCTCAGGGTCGATGACGCTGTTCTCGAAGTTCATTTCGCGCTCGACCTGTTAAAAAGCAGAAACAACGGCGGATTCCCTCAGACAAGTCCAATCGAAGACGATAAACTGAAGAAAGGACGAGAGTTCAACGCGGTGAGGGGGCTTCTGCAATGCTCGCTGGCAACGCGGATCGAACTGGTTCGTGGAGAGTTAAAGGGAGAAATCATTCAGCCCAATGTTCTCAAGATTCCCGAAGTCGGTCTGATCCACGTAGCCGAGTTGTTGATGACGCGCGACTCCTACGAACTGATCATGCTACGGTTCGAGCTGGGCTGCACAGTCAAGGCGGATGTTACGGCGGCGGCCGGCAAGGTAAACGGCACTGGGCACTAGTCTTTACTCTGCTCACGCTTTTGACGCTGTCAAGCTGTCGGCAAGGCACCAACCCTTCGGAGGAATACAGTCGTATTCGGCAAACCTTGGTGCGGGGGGACTTAGTCTCTGCCCACCGGGCTGCGGAGGTTGCTACCCAGCGATATTCTCGCCAGTCCCCAGAGTGGGAGTGGAAGTTCCGAATCTTAGACGCGACTGCACTCAACTTAAGCGGCCAGAGTCAAGACGTCCTCAATGTTCTAACGGCGGACCTTCCTCCTTCTTTGCTGAACAGCAACGAAGGCATTCGCAAATTGGTACTGGAAGGCCTCTCCTTTGCGGACCTGCACCGTTTTCCAGATGCTCGCCAAAGGCTCAACCAAGCTTTGCAGTCGTGTGGCGACTCAAGCAAGTCCGCGCTCGGCGACGTTCTCAAGGGACAGGGTTTGCTCGCAATGCAGCAGGCCGATTACAAGCGCGCCCACCAGTTTTTCCTACAAGCCCTGAATGCCGCTCGACAAAACCAAGATCAATTTCTTGAGGCCTGGGCACTCCTTGATCTGTCCTACGCAGCCTTGCAAGCTGAGCACTTTGAGGAAGCCATGGAGTGGGCTAATTCTGCGACTCAAGCCGCGGGCGCGATTGGCGCACGAATGGTGAATGAATCCGCGCTCGGGAATCGAGGTTGGGCAGAATACAAAACAGGAGATGTCGAAAATGCGCAGGAGGCGTTCCGCGACGCAATCAAGAGCGCTCACGAATTGGGAGCCGTGACGGACGAGGTGCGATGGCTCACCGCCAGCGGTTACGTCTACGTAGACCAAGGGAAACTCGACACAGCCGAAGACTCCTATCGAAAGGCTCTCGACCTCGCCACCAAGATCAACAGCAAAGAAGACATCCTGAACGCGCAAATCTCCCTGGCCTTCGTTAGCGTCCTCACAGGCCAACTCGACCACGCGCGCAAGTTCAGCGATGGCGCTATCGCCTCCGCCCGCACCGACGGCAATCGCATCGACGAACTCTACCCTCTGTTCACCAAGGGACAAGTCGCCGCTCGCCAGGGAAAAGCTCCGGAAGCGGAAGCCATTTTTTCCGAGGTCGCGGGCGACCCCAAAGTCGACCCCTCTCTCAAGTGGGAGGCCCAGCATGATCTCGCCAATCTCTACGCCGAGCAACACCAGACCGCCAAGGCCGAAGCCACGTACAGGACTACCCTCACCACGTTCGAAGCGGCCCGATCTGCGATCAAGCATGAAGACGTCAAGCTGCCCTTCCTTGCCAACGCTACCAGCCTGTACGAGGATTACGTCACCTTCCTGCTCTCTGAAAGGAAAACTGCCGAGGCACTGAGGGTTGCCGATCACGCACGCGCTCGTACCCTAGCCGAAGGCCTGGGCCAGTTGCCGAAGATACGAATCCGTGCTCCCGAAAGCTCTTGACGCGCAACGCATCGCTCGCAGGGCGGGCGGAGCCGATTCTCTACTACTTGCTCGGCGCCAGACAGTCCCATCTGTGGGCCATTACTTCTCAAAAGACGAGTCTGTTCGAGTTACCCCCGGCATCCGAGATCGACGCTGCAGTGCATCGTTATCGCAAGGCCCTCGAAACTCCAAGAGACCTAGCTCGAATCACAAAACCCGGATGGGATCGCTCTCTACCGGATGCTGGTCGAACCTGCCAGCGGCGCTCATCCCGGCAAGCCACAAGGTTTTCGTGATTCCGGACGGCAGTTTGAACGCACTGAATTTCGAGGCCCTGCTCGCCCCCAGCCCCAAACCGCATTACTGGATCGAAGACGTCACCATCGCGAACGCCAGCTCGCTGCGTCTGCTGGAACACTCGCGTCGCAACCTCGGTCGCAAAAGCGCACGCTGCTGCTGGTCGGCAACCCGGTCGCGGCTGGAGCCGAAGTACGCAGCCCTGCCCCAGGCCGCCTCTGAAATGGACAACATTGGCAAACGATTTCTCCTAGCGATCAGCGCATTCTTCGCCAGGCAGACGCCACCCCGACCGCTTATCTGGACAGCAATCCCGAACATTACAACTACATTCACTTTGTGGCGCACGGCACCGCCAGCCGACTGAGCCCGCTCGACTCGGCGATCGTGCTTTCGCGAGGCAACGCCGACAGCGATTCCTTTAAGCTCTATGCGCGCGACATTATTCGTGCCCCTTGAGCGCAGAACTCGTGACCATTTCGTCTTGCTATGGCTCTGGCACTCGCGCTTATTCGGGGGAAGGTCTGGTCGGTTTGTCGTGGGCTTTCCTGCGTGCGGGCGCTCACAACGTGATCGGTGCTCTATGGGATGTGAGCGATTCGTCTACCCCGCGGCTGATGGATGAGATGTATGAGGGCATCCAGCAAGGCAAGGATCCAGCCCAAGCTCTGCGCGCCGCCAAGCTATCGCTTCTGCACTCGACCGACTCGTTCCGAAGACCGTTCTATTGGGCGCCGTTCCAGTTCTACACCGGCTCGTAAGCCGATTATCTTCGGCATCTCTGAGGAACTCTCATTCCTGTTTTAATTCGAGACGCAGATCCGGCTCCGTGCCGGCAACCGCAATCTCACTGCAATCCTTGAGCACCCAGGTCGCCCCGGCGGCTCGAAGGTCCTGCGCACGACACGTCGTGTGCAGGGCAATCACCCTCGCCCCAGCGGCCAGCCCGGCTTTGATGCCCGCGCCGACGTCTTCTACTACCACGCATTCTTCCGGACGGTATCCAAGTAAGCTGGCCGCCTTGAGATAGGGATCCGGATGCGGCTTTCCGTTCGTAATGTCATTCGAGGTCACCATCCTTTGCAGGGCTAGGTAAGCCCGCCGCTCGCAAACGTACCTCGGCAAGTGCCCGCGTTGCAGAAGTCACGATGGTCCAGCGATGCTCGGGCAGTTTCTCCAGTAACTCGCGCGCGCCGGCCAGTGGAACCACTCCCTCCAGGTCTTCGATTTCGCGGCGTTCGACAATGCGATTTTCCGCCTCGTGATCCGCGTCCGGCAAAAGTTCCCGCACCGTGGTCAGACTTGGCCGCCCGTGGGCGCGCGCCACCACCTCATCCGGATCGAAGTGGTGCTCGAGCGCCCATTTGCGCCATACACGAGCAACGGCTGGAGTCGAGTCAATCAGAACGCCGTCCATATCAAAGAGAAGAGCGCTGCAGTGGATTTCAGTCATGGCCTTTGAATGATTTGTGAAATTGCATACTACAGATGATTTGCGGATCGGAGCAGGTCTGCCGCGTTCAAAGCTTCATCACGATTTCTGCAATCCGCTCGGATGCATGTCCATCCCAAAGCGCAGGTATACCTCCCTGCTTCGCGCGCCCATTCAGCACTCGTGCCGTCTCGTCCTTGAGCCTCTCGAGATCTTCGCCCACCAGAACATTTGATCCCACCGACACGGTAACCGGCCGTTCGGTGGTCGTCCGCAACGTGAGGCAGGGAACTTTCAGGAATGTGGTTTCTTCCTGGATCCCACCCGAGTCGGTGATTACCATCGCGGCGCGCCGTTGCAGTCCCAGAAATTCAATATAAGGCAGCGGTCCCAGCAGGCGCAGTTCCCCCACCTCGACCGCGTGATCGATCAGACGTTGGCGCGTTCTCGGATGAACGGGAAAGACCACGTCTACATCTTTCCGGATTTCGCGCAATGCCTGGACGATTTCCCGCAACCGGTAACCAGAATCCACATTCGAAGGCCGATGCAACGTAACCAGCACATACCGTTCCGGCATGCCGTTCAGATTCTCGGCCGCCGGAAGCAGCCGCATCAGCGTATCGATCATCACGTTTCCCACCCGATGTATCTTCTCGGCCGGTACGCCCTCACGCCGGAGATTGACATCCCCATCTTCCGACGGAGTAAACAAAAAATCCGCGAGTTGGTCGGTGACCAGCCGGTTGATCTCCTCGGGCATGCTGCGATCGAACGAGCGCAATCCCGCCTCTACGTGTCCCAGGCGCACCGACAACTTGGAACACACCAGCGCAGTCGCCATGGTGGAATTCACATCGCCATAGACCAGCACCAGGTCAGGCTTGCGTTCAAGCAGTACGGGCTCGAAGCGCGTCATGATCTCCGCAGTCTGCACGGCATGGCTGCCCGACCCGACTCCCAGGTTGACGTTCGGAGTCGGCATCCCCAACTGCGCGAAGAACACGTCCGACATATTCGCGTCGTAGTGCTGCCCGGTGTGCACCAGGGTCTGCGCCGCGCCGTGCCCCTCCAGCGCTCGCATCACCGGCGCAACCTTCATGAAATTCGGCCTTGCCCCGGCGACATGGAGAACATGCATACGGTTGCGAACCAGGCATGATTCTAAAGGAGAATGAACCGGCAAAACTCTTTGACTGCTGGTTGACTTGTTCTCGGGTCCGAGTTTTCATGGGGTGAAGCCTGCTGATTGACAGCCGCCGGGAAGGCGGGCACAATTCCGCAAATACCGCGGCTCTGTCACAACGGGAGTCTCAATGCCGCGGAGGGGTGCATGGTCTTACCGGAACAGGATGCGCGCGGCCATGCGACTGCCCTGACCCCCCGCTGCTTTTGGCGCACTTCATCGTCTTCCAATCCTCCGCTGCGCATTGGCCTCTTGCTCGAGGGCGTTAAGATGTCGCGGTTCTTCGCGACCATCATCGAAGACATCCAAGCCAGCAACTTCGCAAAAATTGAGCTGCTCGTATTTCGAAAGGCCTCCACGCCTGATCAACCGGCCAAGCCGGCAAATTCCATCGTCTCGAGAGCCGCGCGCCATTTGACCGATCCCAATCTGCGCAAGCACGCTCTTTACGAACAGTATCTTCGTTATGATGAGCGGAAGAAACCTGCAAATCACCCCCTGGAGGTGGTCGATTGCTCTCAGATGCTGGCGAACGTCGATAGCATCGAGGTTGAGCCGATCGGAAAGAAATTCGTCCACCGATTTCCACCTGAGTCCCTGGAAGCGATTCGGGCGAAAAATCTCGATGTTCTGATCCGCTTCGGCTTCAACATCCTGAAGGGCGACATCCTGCGCTCGGCACGCTACGGTGTATGGTCCTACCACCACGGCGACAACGAATTCTTTCGCGGCGGCCCGCCCCATTTTTGGGAGCTTTGCGAGAATGCGCCCCTGTCGGGTGTGATTCTTCAGGTGCTGACCGAAGACCTGGACGATGGCCTGGTGCTGTGCAAGTCCTTGTTCGCCACCGAAACGACCATCAGCGTATCGCGCAACCGGTATCCAGCGTACTGGGGCGCCAGCGATCTGATGATCCGGAAGTTAAACGAACTTCACCGCTGCGGATGGGATTCCCTGCTCCAGGGTGCGGTGCCCGCCGTTCCGTACAAGGGGAAAAGGAAGATCTACCGCACGCCGACGAACCTTGAAATGGTTCGCTGGCTCGCGCCTCTGATGGTGAAAAAAACAGTTCGCCGGCTGCTCGCTCCGAAGTCCCAAGTGCAGCATTGGCGGATCGGAGTCCGAACCACCGGCAAGCTTCTATTCGAGCAAAAAGGCGGCCCCGACTTAAGCGGCTTTCGCTGGCTGGAACCACCGAGCGGATTTTTCTGGGCCGACCCGTTCGTGATCGAGCGGGACCAGCGCAAATGGGCATTCTTCGAAGAGTATGCCTACCAGTACCGGCGGGCCCACATCTCCTGCGCCGAGATCGCCGACGATGGTTCTTTCCTTTCACCCACCCGTTGCCTGGCGGACGATCAACATCACTATTCCTACCCGCACGTCTTTCGCGCCGGAGATGAACTCTTCATGATCCCCGAGACGGCCGATTCAGGATCGGTTGATCTCTACCGCTGCAAAAACTTCCCCAATCAATGGGCGCTTGAGGCCACGCTGATGCGCGGGCGTTTCGTCGATACATCGGTCTGGCAACATGACGACACCTGGTGGCTAACCACCACCAGCGCCGAACCGGACTCGCGCTGTGGATGTCTGCTGCTGTTTTATTCCCATTCCATCACCGGTCCGTGGCACTTCCACCCCGCCAACCCGATTTCCACCGACGTACGGAACTTTCGCAATGCCGGCCGGGTTTTCCAAGCCGGGTCCCAACTCGTTCGTCCCAGCCAGGACTGTGCCGGCTTCTACGGCCGCACGCTGGCTCTGAACGAAATAACGGAACTGACGAAACTTCGTTACGCCGAACGACGCATGATGACGATTGAGCCGGGGCTTTTGCGTGGAGTATGCGGGATTCATACCTACAACTGGTGCGGGAACATTGAGTTGATTGACGGCCAAACCAAAACCTCCCTGCAACGTGTGCTGCAGACCCGCTAAAGCTTCTGGGCGGGGCCAGTGTCGAGCTGGCAGCGTACCGCCTCGTTAACCTGAAGTGATTTTGCCTGGAACAAGACTGTGGTGCCGGGAGGGGGAGTCGAACCCCCAAGATCCGAAGATCGGCGGATTTTGAGTCCGCTGCGTCTGCCAGTTCCGCCATC
>CAVTMJ010000013.1:0-107535 GCA_963735815.1 uncultured Acidobacteriota bacterium
CAACCCATGACAAACAATCTCCCAGCCTGTGCAACGATCATGCAACTTCCAACACGATTCGCATATGCGACGGTATGTCTGAGGAAAACTCTCAAAGGACATGACAGCTTATGCGTCGAATTTGCTTTGTAGTTCTCATGGCACTGCTCGCGACATCGGCTGTGCTCGCCCAGCAACCTCCTCAAGGCACGGTACCGCCGCCCTCGACGATCGACTGCTTTGCCACCTTCACGTCCGGCTCGGGCGCGACTGCCTTCACATTCTGTGTTACGGCCAACGGCAACGTTCTTCGTCTGGAAGCTCCCGCAGGCGTCGAACACATCCGGGTTGGTACATTCATGGAAGGCTATACGATCTCCTGCGATCACACTCTGCATCTTCGCTACTGGGACCTCGGCGGATTCGTGCCCAACGGCGATTTTCAGGCTCCCACCATCACCCAGCCCAACCGGCCGAATACGCTGCCCTTGAGCATCACCCGCACTACGTTCGATTTCATCTACACCTTGAAGCAGACGTTTTCCGCGCAACAACCAGGACCGCTCGGTGCTGGTCACTATGTCACTCAGCAACAATGACATCACCTTTACCGGGCCGGCGGGTGGCCCACACAACTCCAGGGTGCCCCATTCAATCGCGTTGTGTGCGATTGAGTGGGGTAGCGATGCTGCCTGCGATTCCTCGTCTTCCGTTGGCTCGGAGCGGAATGCTTTTGCTGGGCCCGTGAATGATCCCGGGCGGACTCAACCGGTTTTCGATCAAAGTCAAAGGCCGCGGGCGGGGCGCCCGCGCTACACTGATCCTCCCCATTGTGGGTGGCCCTTGTCTGAAAGGCAGTACACCTCTGCATTTCCCGAAATTGAGGGGAGGGCCGGGCCCCCCGCCCGCGTCATGCTTCTATTCCTCGCGTGCGCCTTGTCAACAACTTATGACAAACAATCTCCCAGCCTGTGCAACGATCATGCAACTTCCAACACGATTCGCATATGCCACGGTATGTCTGAGGAAAACTCTCAAAGGACATGACAGCTTATGCGTCCAATTTGCTTTGTAGTTCTCATGGCACTGCTCGCGACATCGGCTGTGCTCGCCCAGCAACCTCCTCAAGGCACGGTACCGCCGCCCTCGACGATCGACTGCTTTGCCACCTTCACGTCCGGCTCGGGCGCGACTGCTTTCACCTTCTGCGTTACCGCCAACGGCAACGTTCTTCGTCTGGAAGCGCCCGCAGGTGTCGAACACATCCGGGTTGGTACCTTCATGGAAGGCTATACGATCTGCGATCACACTCTGCATCTTCGCTACTGCGTCCTCGGCGGATTCGTGCCCAACGGCGATTTTCAGGCTCCCACTATCACGCAGCCCAACGGGCCGAATACGCTGCCCTTGACCATCACCCGCACTACGTTCGATTTCATCTACACCTTGAAGCAGACCTTTTCGCGCAACAACCAGGACCGCTCGGTGCTGGTCACCATGGCACTCAGCAACAATGACATTACCTTTACCGGGCCGCGCAGCGTCTCCCTGTGGCGCGCAGCCGATTTCGACATCGACGGCAATACGCTGAACTGGGGAGGAGCTACCAAAGATTCCGCCTTTGCGTGGAATAATGTCGCCGGTCTCAGCCCGGGCGGCCACGGTGCCGCGCTCTCTACCCAAACCTTCGCGCTGCCGCATAGCGCGGGCGTGGTCCCCTTCGGCCAGGGAGATCCGGCCTGTCCCGATTTCGGCGACACCGGATGGCCGCGCATCGATGACGTCGTGGCTTACGTCGGACACGACTTCACCTTCACGGGCAAGCATCAGACCAAGACCGCGACGTTCCGGCTGCGCGTTTTCTGACGCGGCGCGCTCATCCAAGACTCGGTAAGCGCGAAACCCCGTCCGGCTTCATTCCGGACGGGGAAATCTGTTTTTCTGAACCTGGTTGTTTTCGCGGAACCGACGAGCCGGAAATCGTCGCCTTGTCTCGAGGAGTGGCGTCTGTCCACAGCCGAGTGAGGACGCTAATCTCCGCTGCCAGTCTTCCGCGCTTCGTCGTCCTGGTACTCAATCTTGTGGCCGCTGCGCGCCTCCAGGGCTGCGAGCGTCACGCGAACGATGTCCTTGCCGAGCTCCAGCACCGCCGACTGCTGCTGGCCGTTTTCGTCTTTGTAACCGATCGTCAGGAAATGCTTGCGCTTCTTCGTGATCACCCATCGGCTGACAATCCCGCCACGTCTGCCAACCTTCTGCCCATACTCGAGGCTCTCGATTCGATCGTAAGGAATCTGCAGTTTGCCCTTGTCGTATTCAAACAGGAAAACCTTCTCGTCGCTGGTGGATAAAACTCCTTCTGTTTGCTCTTTGATTGAACTGACAGTGCCTCCGACGTACATCGTCTTTTGGCTGTCCACGCCTGCCCACAGAGCCTCAAAGCAAAAACACACGATTAAGACAATGGAGAGGGATCGGCTCGTCATCATGCCTCCTGGGAATGCGAAAAATTCGGAGCAGATCCAATTATCCAGCGCTTCTTGCTCTGGTTCGTCTCACTGGCAAGTTTTCCCCTAATTTCAAGGTTCGTTTCGGGATGGCTCAAGCCTCGCGCTTCCTCCCGCCGATTGCGTGGGGGTCAAGATACTGCCTCCCAACGTTCACCCATCACATCTGACCTGTGACAACTGCCCTAGCGGTCCTCAGGCTTGGTAGGCGAAGCTGACTCGCCGCGCGTGTCCCCAGAGGACGGTGGCGGCGGACGCTAAGTCCTTTGTCCGGAATATTTTGCCGATAAGTTCTTTGACATCAAAGATCCTGCGGGATTTTCCGCGCAACGTGCTCATTCCACTAGACCAGGGGGAGGGGGGATGCCCTCCCGTCCATTGGAAGATTTTCTAGTGCGTGTTCCTCAGCCGTTGAACAATCGGGTGTCCGAGCGCGCGGCTCAACGAGTCTTTTCCTCCGCCCCTTTCAGCAGTACTGCGATCCCTTCCCGGCATCCGGCGCGCAGCTCGGCTGCCCGGGCCCGGGGGACCACTTTCGAAATGAGCAGCATCACGGTTCCGTGTGCGAGCCCCCATAGGGCCAGCCCCAGGGATGCGTGCTCGTCGGGCGACCCGCCCAGTCGTTCCGCAAGTTGCTGCTGCAGCCAGATGAATCCCGGACCGATTTCCGGAGACCGCGACACGGGCGGCCGCAGCTGCTCATGCTCCTGCAGGTAATAGAGTTCGTATTCCCACGGGTTGCGCAGAGCAAAGTCGATGTACAAATCGATCGCCTCTTCCAGCGACCGCGCCGCCTGGACCGCTTCGACCTGCTTGGTGCGCGCCCGCAACAACAGGGCTCGCAGAATGTCCTTGCGATCTTTGAAACGACGGTAAATGGCGGGCGTGTTCGTGCGCGCTGCCCTGGCCAAGGCCCGCATGCTGAGAGTCTTGTCGCCTCCGCCGCGCCACAGCTTCTGAGCCGCGTCGAGCACCCGCTTTTCCAAGTCAGGATCCGCGTGCCTGGGCATCCAGTAGTCTCCTTTAGAGCCTCATAATACCCCAATTACAGCGTTTTAATATCGTTGACAGTGTATACTTTACGGTGTATACATAATACAAGAATTTTAGGCCCCTTCCCGGTTTCCTGGAAAGACCCGTATTGCCCTGCTAAGGAGTGGAAGGATGTATTCGTGGAATGACCCGGACGATCGCGTGGCGATCGCCCAGATGAACTCAGATCTGCGCCACGCGCAACTGGATCTGCTGAGCGCACAGTGCGCGACCGACCGTCTTCGTCTGCGCTTTTCAGCCGCAGACCTGGCCCGCTACGGCGAGCGTGACGTGCTCCGCAAAGCCATCGGCACGGCCATCACGCTGAACGAGTATTACCTCTCGATCCAGAATGAAATGCCACCCGACGCAACCAGTCTTTCCGAGCCGCAAATCGCGCAGATCGTGAAGCGCGTGAGCGAATACCTGTGGAACCACCGCGAAATGTTCTTTGCCAAGGGCGCCCCGCTCGGCCCACGCCAGAACGACGTGCTGCAAAATTTCTTTTCGCCGGCCCTGCTTAATCGCGTCCGCACCGTCGAGTTGCATGGCCGGCGCCTCCCCCCTCCCCCGTTTTATCTGGATGCGCGCGCACTCGGGATCGAGAATCTGCCCGAGCTGACTCACATGGCGTCGCTCACTTTCGTCGACGTCATTGTCTTCAATGACCTGATCATCGAGCGCTCGCTGTTCCATGGACTGGTGCATGCGGCACAGTTTCATATTCTGGGGCTCGAACGCTATACCGATTTATTTGTGCGCGCCTTTCTGCGGACCAATGCGCATTTCACCGTGCCGCTGGAAACCCATGCCTTTGCGCTGGAGTCGAAGTTCGCGGTCGATCCGGAGAAGGCATTCTCGGTGGAGGAGCAGATCCGGTTATGGCTTCGGGAAGGGCGATATTAGACGCAGCGCATTGTGCAACGAGTGGAGTCGCGGCTCGGCTAGCGGTTCACTTCCCCGAATGACAGCGCCGGGTCCAATTGCGAATTCCGCCAAAAAAAGAGAGACCCCAATCTTCACGAACAACGCGCAAGACTGGGGCCGCGGGAAGGCTGATACTTGGTGGGTTCAGGCCGGATCCGCTGTGGAGATTTCCGGTTTGCGGCGGCGCACCCTCCAACCCGCTAAAGCCGTGATTCCGGAGAAGACCAGGAGCGCGGTCGAGGGTTCGGGCACGGCAGTTTTTTGGCCATCATCGTCGCCGTCGTCGTCGTGATGGCGCCAGCCGCCCTGGTCTTCATGTTCACCCATACCGACGGCGACTGGGGTCGGTCGCCACGCGAAGGTCCCGCCGAGACCGGAGTGGCCCTCGTGGTTCGAAGACGACGCTAAGCTGATCGCGCCCAGAGGGGCGGCGGATTCATCCGAATTGGCGGCGAACGCGGCGGCGGCCGGTTGCGATGCGGCTTTGCCACCGAAGGGCATTGCGAAATCATTGGCACGCGCAGCGGTCGGCGCGGCCGCGATCGCCACAACCACGATGAAAAGCGCGCACAACAGAGCGGAAAAGCGGGGCGGGATCATAGAGCTCACCTTTTAAATTGCCACGCGGAACTTGAGTGCGAAGGGAGTTTCTCAGAACGATGAAACGTCATTAAATCAGGCGAAAACTGGAGAACAATGCTCTTTCTCCCGTACAAAACCGGGATTCCTCGACTTGCGTCGCCTCAGCCTACACCGCCTCGGATCCCCTCGGAGTTTGTCGTCCCCTCTACAAAATCGATAATTGTTGCACTAAGAAAGCCCATTGGCTCCTATAATGCGAACCGGTAACGGAGGGCTTCTTTGAACGCGAATCCGATGCGGCGGTTTAGTCTGGCGATCGCGCTGATTGCGATTTCTCTTCTGGAACTCCCCTCGGCGTCGCACGCCGCCGATCTACAGGGGCCGGGGGGCGCGGGCCCGTTCAAGACCGTGGTCTACATCCCGGTGGAAATCACCCTGAAGATGAAAGATCCGCAATGGCTGCAGTCGACATGGAAGATCATTCAAAGCCAGCTGCGGGTCGACAAGGTGTATCTGGAAACCTACCGAAGCCGGAAGCTGGCCGATGCCGCGCTCGTGGCGGAGGTGAAGAAGTTCTTTGCCGGCCAGGGTGTGGAAGTGGCGGGCGCAATCTGCTACTCCGACCTCGACAACGGCCAGTTTGCCTCATTCACCTATACCAAGCCGGAGGACCGCCAGTACGTCCAGCACGTCGCGGAAATGACGGCCAAGCTCTTTGACGAGATTATCCTGGACGATTTCTTTTTTGCGAATACTAAGAAGCCATCGGACATCGCGGCCAAGGCCAAACAAAGCTGGACGGACTTTCGGCTGAAGACGATGGACGAGGTTTCGCGCGACCTGGTGGTTGGGCCGGCGAAGGCGGTGAATCCCAAGGTGAAGATCATCATCAAGTTTCCGAACTGGTACGAGCACTTTCAGGGAAACGGATACGACCTGGCGGAGCAGCCCAAGATTTTTGACGGAATTTACGCAGGCACAGAGACCCGGGACCCGGTTCAGACCGATCAGAACCTGCAGCAGTACGAGAGTTACGAGATCATGCGCTACTTCGACCAGATCGCTCCCGGCCGCAATGGAGGCGGGTGGGTGGACACGTTCGACATCCGGTACGTCGACCGTTATTCGGAGCAGCTTTGGCTCACGGTATTTGGCAAGGCGCGCGAGATGACATTGTTTAACTACGGCGCATTGCTTGGAGAGGCCCCCGCCGGGGATCGTCCGTGGAAGAGCGCGGCTACCAATGTCAGTTGGGACAAGATTGTCGAGCGTTCGAAAGGCAAGCCCATTTACGCCAGCGTGGCAGGGGACGCACTCGATCAGATCAAGCCGTTCGTGGGCAAGCTGGGAGCGCCGATCGGGATTGCCGGCTACCGGCCCGTGCATGCGGTGGGCGAGGACTTCCTGCATAACTTTCTCGGGCTGATTGGGGTTCCCCTTGAGATGTATCCGGCGTTTCCGACGCAGGCGAGCGTGATCCTGCTGACGGAAGGGTCGGCACTCGACCCGAACCTGGTGAGCGATATCAAACAGCAGCTGGAGGCAGGGAAAACGGTGGTTATGACGTCGGGACTGTGGCGCGCGCTGCAAGGCAAGGGCGTTGAGGACCTGGCCGAGATTCGTTACACCGACGAGAAGGTCAGCGTGAACAGCTTCATTGGCGCCTTCGGGTCGGGCGCCGGGGTCGATATCGGAAAGAGCATGGCGCCGATTCTTATCCCGCACCTGCGGTTCCTCACGAACGACTCATGGCCGGTGGTGCGTGGGATCGCCGACAACAACGGGTTCCCGATTCTCCTGATGAATCAGTACGGCAAGGGCAAGTTGTATGTGCTGACCATTCCGGATAACTTTACCGACCTTTATCTGCTCCCGGACGCGACCCTGAATGCGATTCGCAGTTATGTGCTGGGCGATTTCCCGGTGCGCGTTGAAGGTCCAGCCAAGGTCAGCTTATTCGCCTATGACAACGGCACATTGATTGTGGAATCGTTTCGCGACGAGCCGGCGAACGTGACGGTGCTCGCGAGTAAGGCGTCCTCGCTGAAGGATCTGGTGAGCGGTGAAACGCTGGCGGGTACCGCGCATAAACCGAGGCACCCGGCCGAGCCCGCGGCGACGGCATTCCCGATGACTCTGGCTCCCCACAGTTATCGGGTATTTCAGAGCGGGCCATGAGGTTGTGGAGCAATTATCCGCCGCGAACGTGACCTACCAAGCACGCCTAACTTCGCGATTTCAGCATCTTGCTGACTACTCGTGGCGAGGTGGGGCGAATAGCGCCGGGTGTTAGAAGATGCCCGACGCCTGATGCTTTTGCCCAGCCGCTAATCGCATCCTGGCGAGTCCTATCATTGTGGTCCTGAAGTACTCCGCCTCGTACCTCATGTGATCGGCCTTTTCTTTCAGTTCGGGCTCATTTAGCGCAGCGTCGAATGCTGACTGCCCACCGGTGTCATAAGCCTCGACCAGATGCGTGAGTATGGCCATACTCTTGGCCCGTTTTGCCGTGACATCCTTCCTGGTCTCATAGTCACCCCAGATGGACCCGTCTGCGAACTGAATAAACTCCACCTTGACCTTGGCATGGCAGACAAAATTCCGAGGCGGTGGCGCCACTGGAACGCCATTGACGTATGTGCTTTCATCGACCAAATTCATACCCTCATCGACCACGTCAAAATCCAGACCCGGAGGGATCCCGGACTCCTTGAAGAAACCGTCGTAATGGAACTCGACCGGCTGATCCCATGTATAGCGAGTAGCCACCTCAGCTTTGGTCCTGACGGCCAGCAGGCTCTGGCTAGAGTTGTTGTGCGCAGTCACCACGCACGCAGTCCCGGTCTTCAGGGTCCTGGTTGTACCGGTGAAGGAGATTGGACTATCGGGGGCAGACAGGTCTGACACGTCGAACTTCTGCCCGAAGGCAAGTGCGGAAGTGAGTAAAACCGTCAGCAGGGTTGCCGGTTTCATCTTCAGCACCCAAGCTTGCTCCCGCCCCGCTGCACTGTCAATGGGAGAAGATAGCCGCTGTCATACCACAATAGAAATGTCCCCGTCTTGTCCACAATAGAAATGTCCCCTGGTTGTAGGTTCACCAAGCCGCAGAAAAGATCGGCGTTTTCATTTGCTGATATCGATTTCTTCTCCACGGATGATCAGGCGCCGGAATGCAGGATTTGGGTCTCGGGGATGGGGGCGCGGGGGAAGGGGCAGCGCCCCTTCCCTCGCTTAGCTCTTTAGAAGCCGGCTTCACTTCGCGGAACCCCAGACGATGATCGCGATAGTGAATGGCCAGTTCCCCAGCTTGGTTTTCCCGTACCTGCACGCGACTCTTCGCCGGTATCCTGGGACGGCTGGGCCGTTCCAGTTGCAACAGCCGGTTCTGGTAGCGCACCACCCAGTCTTCACTCACCACACGTTCTTCCTCCAGCCAGAAGACTTCGTCCAGTTGCCGCGCCGTCGGGCGTCGCCGGTGATAATCGGCTTGCGCCGCCGCGGCGTGCGCGTAACGCCGGTTGTGTTCGGCGAGGTAGTGCTGGTCCAGATAGGCATTGGCTTGGTCGTAGTTGGCGATTCCGGCCAGGCGCAGTTTCTTCACCAGCCGATCCTGATGCGTGCCGTGCGCCCGCTCCACTCGCCCTTTGGCTTGCGGCGAACTGGCGGCGATGATCTCGATGCCCAGCTTCGCGCACATGCGCCCAAACTGCGTCACCGCCGGCTCTCCGCGCATGCGCTCTTGGGCATTGGGTGGGCGCACATAGACGTTCTTCCAGTCCGTGTACAGCGCTTGTGGCACCCCGTAGCGCTCGATCCAGCGCCGCAACACTGCCACCGCCGCCCAGATCGACTCCTCCGCCGTGAACCAGCCCAGCGCTTTCGTCGTGGCATCGTCGACCATGTGCATCAGACAGCCGCGCGGTCCGCGTTCCTCCAGCCATTGGTGAAAGCTTCCGTCCATCTGCACCAGTTCGCCAAAGTGCGCCTTGGCTTCCCGCCGCTGGCGATACGGTTTCCGCCGCCGCTGCCTTTGCCACAGGCCGGCCTCTTTCAGCCAGCGCCGCAGGGTCTCAGCATGCACGGCAAGTCCGTCATCGCTGGCCAGATGCTCACAAGCCAACGTCGGGCCAAAATCCTCATACCGGGCCTGGACCTGTTTCAGTACTGCAGCTCGAAACTCCGCCGTGTAAGCCCGGTTCGATACCCGCCCACAGTTGCCATGCTGCAGCGCCTTCGCTCCGCCCACCCGATACCGCGCCCAGATCCGCTTGCTCTGCCGATAACTTAACCCCAGCATCTCCGCCGCCTCGCACAATCGCAGACTGTGCGCCTTCACCCGCCCCATCACTTCCACTCGGCTCAGCTCTTTCTTGCTCAATCCCGTTCTCCCCAATCGCGGTTCCTCCTCGTCGGAGGAACTCTAAAGGGGACACTTCTAATGTGGTCTCAAGGGGACACTTTCAATGTGGTTCAACATGGGAGAAGATAGCCGCCGATCACAGGCGTTGACACTCAGAATCAGTCCAGAATTGCGTGGTGAAGAGCGTTTACACGCATTAACCCTCCGGCGCGGTCAGGGTCTGCGCGCAAAGCTCGCCCTTCAACTTATTCCGCTTTCGCGCCAAGAGTAACCACGAAATATTGCGCTGGGCCAGTTCCTGCGTTGCGCAGGCCGTGTTCTTCGTTGGAGGCGACGAAGGCGGCCGAGCCTGGTCCGAGTCGAGTCGATTTCCCGTTAATCGTGATCTCCACTGTTCCGGAACTGATCAGGAACATTTCTTCGCCGACGTGGTGGTGCGGCGGGTGAGGACCGGCGTTCGGTTCGAGCACAGTTTCGTGTACTTCGAGATAGTCACCGGTGTGTGTGCGGCCCTCGAGTATGGCGCGAAAGGTGGCTTGGCCTTCCTTCTCTGCGTGTGCAGGTCTTCGAAGGATTGGGCGGAATGGGCAACGAATCGGAGGACGCAGTCCAAGCTGGCAGCGTGCCAGGATCGGCAGCAGAAGGCATGCGTTTCTGCGAGTGATGGTCATGGGTGGCCTCCGTAGGGTGGGTTCAAGATAGCGCAAGGTTGGTTGAGTGGGGGAAACTCTCGTGTCGTGCTGACGAAGAATCAACGGCAGCGGGCAGGGCGCCCGCTCCCCGGCGGTCCTCAGAACATTCGGTTACAATGAGCGGCTTTCCCGGGAGAGAGACCGCATGCGCCATCGTCAGTGGTTGCTCACGCTCATTGTCTTTGCCATTCCGCTTCATGCGCAGCAGTCGGCTCAGCCGCCGGCGCAATTTTCCAAAGAAGTTCTGAAGTATGTCCGCGTGCACACGCCAAAAGTGGTGTTGACCCATGTGCGCGTGATCGACGGAACGGGCCGGCAGGCGGTTGACGATCAGAATGTCGTGATCGAAGGCGGCAAGATCAGCGCGATCCAGACGGGCGCCGATGTGGCGTCTTCCAAGGATGTGCAAGTTCTGGATCTGCGCGGATACAGCGTGATGCCGGGCATTGTGGGGATGCACGATCACCTCTTTTACGTAGCGCGGCCAAATCTCGACAGCCAGTGGCATGGAAACGAGCCATTGCTGGTACCGCAGATGACGTTTTCGGCGCCCCGGCTTTATCTGGCGGCCGGAGTGACAACCATGCGCACCACCGGCAGCGTCGAGACGTATTCCGATCTGAACTTGCGCGACCGGATCGATGCGGGCGTCTTGCCGGGGCCGCACATCGACGTGACCGGTCCCTATCTCGAGGGCAAGGACAGCTACTTCATTCAGATGCATCAACTGGGCAGCGCTGATGAGGCTCGGCAGTTTGTGGCTTACTGGGCGGACCGGGGGGTGACGTCGTTTAAGGCGTACATGAACATCACGCGCGCGGAATTGAAGGCGGCGGTCGATGAGGCTCACAAGCGGAACATCAAGGTGACGGGGCACCTGTGTTCCGTGAATTACATGGAGGCAGCTGAAATTGGGATCGACGACCTGGAGCACGGTTTTTTTGTGAACACCCAACTCGATCCCGGCAAGAAGCCCGACGTGTGCAGCGAGGGCGAAGGCGTGCCGACCTTAAAGGCGATGGCTCCCGAAAGCGCGGAGGCGAAGGATCTGATTGACACGCTGGTGAAGCATCACGTGGCGGTGACGTCGACCTTGCCGGTGTTTGAGAGCGGAGGCATGCCGGGGCGTCCTCCGTTGCGCCAGGCGTTTCTGGATGTTCTGACTCCGCAGGCGCGGGAAGCGTATCTGTACCGTCGCGAGAAGCCGGCGAAGGAAGATGCTAGCGGCATCTCCGGTGGACTCGCCGGGCGATGATTGGCCGATGCTGATCAAGCGCGACATGCAGTTGGAACTTGCGTTCGCGAAAGCAGGCGGTTTGTTGCTGGCGGGGCCGGATCCCACAGGAGATGGCGGTGTCGCGGCGGGTTTTGGAGACCAGCGGGAAATCGAGTTGCTGGTGGAGGCGGGATTCACGCCGCTGGAGGCGATCAAGGTGGCAACCTGGAACGGCGCCGTCTATATGGGAAAACAGGATCAGATTGGCAGTGTGGCCGTGGGAAAGAATGCGGACCTGGTGGTCGTGAAGGGAAATCCGGCAGCGCGAATTGCGGACGTTGAGAATGTGGAGATCGTGTTCAAGGATGGCGTCGGCTACGATTCCCAGAAGTTGTTGGATTCCGTCAAGGGACGCTACGGGGAGTATTGAGAGTGGCGCGCTTATCCCGATGGTCCTGCAGCGGAGTCTCTTTTGAAACCCTCAAGTTGCTCGCGGAGCAGTGCATGACTTCTGTGACGAGTGGTTCTGTGCTGCGGTGGATTGCGATCTTAGGGCTTGCCGCCAATACCTTCCTGCTGGCGGCGTGTGGCGGATCGGGAAATTCGACGACGCCTCCGCCCCCACCCCGCCCCCGCCACAGGCTTCGAATAGTCCGTTCTGGGCGCAGTGGGGATCGACCGCGCAGCACTCGGGCGCGGTCAACGTAGCGGCGCAAGGCCTCAATAAAAAGCTCGCCGACATTGTTTACGATCCGTTCGTGGTACAGGAGCAGGCGGAGTTCGGCGGCGACCTGGTGGCGCACTACCAGGCAACGCTGACCGACGGCAACGACTTCTACATGGAGAGCAAGAGTGGAACCTATCCATCGTGCAATCCGGCGGGCGACTGGCAGAACGGCACGGCGTGTGGACCGAACGCGTGGGACCAACTCACTTGGAACGTGACCCGATACACCTGGGAAAGATGCTACCCCGACCTTGATCTGGAAGTTCGCTTCCGACTGGAAGCCCGAACCCAATGTGACAGACGGGCTTGGCGGATGGGAACCGGTGTTTCATTCCGTGCTGGCGAATGGCTTCCTGTACGTGCCGGGTGCGGGCGGAACTGTATATAAGGTGGACAAGAATTCGGGCATGTCGACGAAGAAGATCGATCCTTTCTCGACGATGACACTTGATAGAGCCCACACGTATGTTTCGGGACCGATCACGGCGGATGCGAACGGGAGCGTGTACTACAACGTGCTGGCGCTGGCGGATCCGGCGACGGCCGATCCGTGGGTTGGATCGGATGCTCTGGGCGCGTGGCTGGTGAAGGTGAGCAATTCGGATGCAACCAGCATGGCGACATATGCCTCGCTCGTTCCGAGTGCGCCACCTGCGGGCGCGACGAACTGTGCGGGAACATTCTTCAATCTTGCGCCTCGGCCGCCCTTCCCCTGGCCTCCAACTCCGACCGCCGTGCCTCCAACTCAGGCCTGTGGGTCGCAACGGCCGGGAGTGAATGTGGCCCCGGCGATTGCTTCGGACGGAACGATCTACACCGTGAGCCGCGCGCATTTCGACGCGATGGTGGTTTATATCGTCGCAGTGAATCCTGATTTGACGCCCAAGTGGCAGAGGTCGCTGGAGAATCTTTTGCAGGACGGGTGTGGCGTGCTCCTGCCCATCGCGAGCGATACCACCACGCCTAACAGTTGTGCCACCGGCACGAGTGTGGGCGTGGATCCAACCACCAATGCCTTCGGCTCCGGGCGGATGATTGACGAGGCTTCGTCAACTCCAACCGCGCTTCCTGATGGAGTGTTGTTCGGAACGGTCGATCGCTACAACTTCGCCCGCGGCCATTTGTTCAAGATCGATACGAACGGAAATTTTGTGGCGGCCTACCCGTTCGGATGGGACACGACGCCGGCCGTCTATTTGCACGGTGGAACCTATTCCATCGTGATCAAGGACAATCACTATCAGGCGACGGCCTATTGCGGAGCGCAGGGCGATCCCGTCTGCACGCCCCGGGCCGATGGTCCTTACTACATCACCCAGCTTGACGCGAATCTGAATGTTGAATGGCAATTTCAGAGCACCACAATCGATGCGAATCATCCGAACGGGTACGAGTGGTGCGTGAATGCTCCGGCCATCGATTCCAATGGCGTGGTATATGCCAACAGCGAAGATGGGAATGTGTACGCGATCGCGCAGGGGAATACCGGAGTCTTTACGACGCCCAAGCAGAAGATGTTTCTGAAACTGGCGTTGGGTGCGGCTTACACGCCGCTCTCGATTGGAGCCGATGGGAAGTTGTATGTGCAGAATGATGGGCATCTGTTTGTGGTGGGAAATTAGAGAAGCAACAACCGGAAGTAGGGAGGCCTGCAAACCACGAAAGGCCGCGGGCGAGGGCGCCCGCGCTACATTGCCACAGTAACTTCGGGCTTTTCACCTTCGTAACCTCCCGGTTGTGGCGGGCAGGAACTACTCTCTTTGCCGGGGGTTTTCTACTGGCATGACCAAGACAATCGGCAAGTTGCTCGCAGTTCTTGCGGTGGGGGGACTGATGTTTGTCGGTTCCGCTGCTGCGCAATCCGCCACCGACAATACTTCCGGCGCAGGACCGGGCGTAAAAGATCCCGGCCATCCGCGCGTGAACCAGGTGAACCGCCGCGAAGCCCACCAGCAGAAGCGCATCGGCAATGGCGTTGCCAACGGGACACTGACTTCGAAGCAAGCCACCCATCTCGAGAAGCGCGAGACCGCCGTGCAGAACCGTGAGCAGGCTGATATGGCCAAGCACAACGGACATCTGACCAAGGCTGAGCAGCGCGGGATTAACCGGCAGCAGAACCGGATCAGCCGGAGCATTGTGCGCGACAAGGCTGTAACGAAGTCGAAGCAGCAATAGTAGTAGCGTCTGGAAACACCTGTGAAAGGGAGCCGCGGGCAACGCGGCTTTTCCTTTTCTAATCGTCGGGCAGCGTGTTGGTGAAAAATCAATTCACCACAGAGTCACAGAGAAAGACCGAAGGACGGTTTCTTTCTGGATTGACCACCGCAAGTAGTTTCAGCTGCGAGCACGGACAGACTTCGAGATTGATTTGAAACCGTACGCTAAGACGTGACCGGAGAGCTTCTCGAGATCTTTTCTTCCTTTGTTGTCTTTCTCTGTGCCTCTGTGTCTCTGTGGTGAAAGATGATCAGTATCACTGCACCAGTTTGGCCAGCGCAGCCCGCAGGTCGTCGGGCCTGAAGCCGAAGGGGCCTGGTTTGCTTTTGTAAATGACCCGGTTGTTGGTGTCGATCAGGTACAGGCGGTCGGGCCACCCTGTGTAGGCGAGCTCGGTCGAGTTGCCGAACTCGTCGAGCACGGCTGGGAACTTGATGCCCAGCTTGCGGACGCACGATCCCGCAACCTGCGCGCGTTCCGCTTCATTCCTGGGGCTGGCGAAGACGACTTTGTCTTTGATGTTGCTTTGCATCTGCCAGACGTCGCTGGGATGCGCTTCCAGAATGTAGACCACCAGAAAGGCGACTTTCCCGTTGTAGTCGTCATACAGCTTGTTGAGGGCGGGAACCTCCCGCCGAAAGGGCGGTCAAGTATAGCTGCCGAAGACCAGGACAACCGGAGTGTGCGCGGTCAGTGCGGAAAGTTGCACGCGATCGGTTTTGTCCAGCTTGAGAAGAGAAAAGTCGGGAGCGGCATCGCCCGGGTGGAGCTCGCCGGCGCGCTCATGCGTCCAGAGAGTTTCGAAGGGGATCGTCAGGAAGACGGCCGGGCCGGGCATGCGCGACATGACGCGCGCGAAAGTTTCCGGAGGCTGCCGCATCGCCCAGACGATGTAACTTGCATAGGCGCCGTACAGGACAACGACGGCGACGAAGGCGCGGATCGCCCACTTCTTTTTTGATGAACTGATCCCCATGGGTCGAGCATAGTAGCGCAACTCCCATGAGACAGGCTCTAGTAGATTCAGGTTAGGGACTCGAAAACTCTTTCACCACAGAGACACCGAGACACAGAGGAAAACAACAAAACAGCAAAAACAGTTAAAAAAACGGATTTGTTTGGGACGCCTGCTCTGCAGAATCAGACAAGCGTTTCTGCAAAGAGTGAAATTATTTGATCGGTTCTCTCTGTGGCTCTGTGACTCTGTGGTGAATTGCTTTTTCATCCGACAAGCGCCCAGCGACTAGAAAGGGCACCCCGAACCGAGGTGCCCTTCCGTGCGAGGGTGGGGTTGCGAATGATTCTTACTCTTTGCTGCCTTCCACGATCGGGTGCGTCGCGGCGTCTTTCGCGACTTCCGGAACGGCGACCGGCTGCAGTTTTACGCTCACCAGCATCTGCTCCATGCGGCCGAAGACCAGAGAGCGGTTCACGGGCTTGAGGCCGGCCACCGTGTCGTCGACCGTGCCGAGGCCCATGCTGAATTCGTAACAGTTTCCGTTCTCGAAGTGATGGAAGTATTTCAGGTGCGATTCCTGCTGGTCGGAGCCGCCCAGGTCTTCCACCATCGCGTATTCGGTTCCGGCGATCTTCACTTTGGAAACCGATCCCGGTTCGTTTTCCGGATGCTCGCTCTTGGGGAACGAGAACTGTTCGCACTGCTCTTGGGACAGCGACGAATTGACGCTCATCCCGAAGTAGGCGGACGTGAAGTCGGTGCCGGGATACGAGCTGCGCGGCAGTTCGATCGCGGCCACGGTCACGCCCCCAGGCTGCACGAAGTTGGTCTTCAACTGGCCGAGGCCGGCAAGGTCCATCTCCTGCGGCTCGTCGCCCGTCTTCAGGATGTAGTTCCTGGGATATTTGAACGACACGCCGTAGGTCGGCTCATTGAACGTGTAGGTAGGCGCTTTGCGCTGGACCCGCTTCTTCGCAGGCTTCGGTGCGATGGCCGGCGGCTGCACGGCAGCGACAACCGGCGCTGGCGTTGTGACCGTCGGGCTTACCGGCGCGCTGATGTTCGAGGCGGCCTTCGATCCTTTCGAGCAGCCGTTGGTGATGAGCAGAAAGACGCCCGAGATCGCGGTGACGGCGATCAAGCCGGCTCCGAAGAGCGCTTTTTCTTTCGACAGAGATTTCGTGATGTTGGTGTTCTTGGATTTCTTTGGATCTTGCGGATTGTTGCTCAAGTGAAGTTCCGTAAAGTTTGCCATATTGTCCTCCCGTTGCTGGTTTCCCCCAGTCGGTAGGACAAGTGGCAAGGCGTGTGCCAATCTGCTCCCCATTGATTCGATAGAAGTTTCCGGTAATCAGGCGGTGAGGGGCGTGGCTCCGGGCACACGGTGTGTATGAAGGCACACGGGATGCGGGAGAATATGTCTCCGCGAATGCGCTCGTTCTAGGGCAGCGCCAGCGGCTTCTCTTTCTCAGGTTTGGGCAGCTTGCTTTCGGCAATCACGCTGCGGAGTTGTGCGATGCGGCGCTCCAGGCTTTCTTTGGCTTCCTTGGGAGAGTTGGGCATGTTGTCGCCGAGGATGATATAGGTCTGCAGGAGGCGGATGGAAGCCTCGCCCGCGTAGCCGGCTTGCATGGCCAACTTCACGCCTTCGCGATCGGCGGCGAGTTCCCCTTCGCGGCCGTAGCCGGGGAGGAACGGGTCGACTTTCATCTTGGTGACGGCGCTGGGAGCCAGGTGCTCGTCGGCGAGAGTCTTGGCCAGCCGCTCGCGGCATTGATTGAGGTCGATGTGTTCAATTTCGTGGCCCAGGACCATGGCCAACTGGTCTTCGCTGTCCATGTAGGCGAGGATGCCCGACCCTACAAAGACTTGTCCGCCGGGAAGACCAACGGCGCTTCGGAATGAAGGGCTGGGGTCGAAGCGAAAGCGGTAAGGAAGTTTGCGCTGCGCGTGAGCCGCGACCCGATCGCCCACCGACTGCAGGTACTCGTCGAGCTTCTTTGTTTGTGGAGTGGGCTCCATGCCTTCCTGGGCGATGAAGTCGTCGGCCAGGATTTGGCCCAGCCGGATCTCGTCGGCGTCGGAAATCGCTGGAGAGGCAGGTTGGGGATGGACGACGATGAGGAGAGAGAGGAGGGCGATGGGCAGACGCATACAGTCAGTGAATGGACGGCGAGGTGGACGTTCCGTGAGCGTATTTTTGGAACGACGCCTTCGGGCTTACGCGCCCGGCTCGAGATGCCGTTCCTCCGGAACTTAACTTTGCCCTCTGGCTGACCCAGGGCTTACGCCCTGGGCTAATCTCTGTCGCCGCTTCGCGGCTCTTGCCCCGCTGCAACCTCCGAACTACAACCCTAGCTGGTGATTGAGATCTCCATGTGGATGATCCCGAGGAGTCAGTGCTGGGTTGGCGTCAAGGATTGAATCGCGCTCGTCGGGTCGGGCACGGCTGACTCGTGCGCGACGATGACCCACTTCCCACCCATCTTGCGCAGCACCACCAGGTTCACGCCCATGGCTTTCTGCTGCCCATTGGTGGAACGATAGCGTGTGATGGAGTAGGCGAAATTTCCCGAACAATAAGAATGCAGGACATCGATCGAATCGACGTGGTAGTGCGCGTCGACGCCGCGCTGGACGTAGGCCTGTATCTGGTCTCGGGGATACACAATGCCAGAAACGAAGTGCTGGGTGAGGTAGTACGCGTCCTCGGAATAGAGGGACGCCACCTGGGCCGCGTCTCCACGGTTGTATCCATCCTTCCAGGTTTCTGAAATCGTTTGGATGGCTTGATCGTCAGTTCGGGAGTCACACCGTTGGACCTCACGTTGGGGAGTTGTCTTCACTCGTCCAACCGGCAACACCAGGCACGCGCAGAGTACGCAGAGTGCGGCAAGAGTCTTCATAGTGATCTCCATCTCGTAGTCTGCCAAAGAGGGCGCTGACGAGTCTGTGATGCCTGCCACCAGGATTGCCGGGTCGTGGGAGGAAGGGCACGAAGATAATTTGGGCCTCTTGCGCCACCGGCCTACGATTGTGGAGATAAATCCAGTTCGACGCGTGAGGCGCGAGTGTGAGGCTTCCGGTTTCGGGGTCGGCGCGATCCTTCTTCAATTCCAGCTGCGATCACGCGCCGGGATGGATCCAGCGGATGATCGCAAACACAACGGCAGCCACCAGGGCTGAGGCCGGAATCGTCAGAATCCAGGCCCACACAATCCTCCGCGCAATGCCCCAGCGCACCGCCAGGAACGAAGGTGCAGGTGAAGCCCTCGCCCTGATAAATCAGCAACTTGGCTAATAACCGATCGCTCCAGCGATTCTCTGGAACATTCGACTCGGCGGTGTCGGCTTCGCACTGCGGCCCATTCTGTCGGACGATTGACAATTCCGCTTGTTACCATTCTGATGTTCTGCCGTCTACCTGATTTGTGTTATCCCGCCATGAAGGAGTTTCCTGTGCGTTTTTTTCTCGCTCTCACCGTTCTGCTTTCGACGTTTACGTTCGCACAGCCCGCCAACTCGGCTTCCGGAGACGCGATGCCGGATCTGGAGCGCTTTACTCCGGACCAGGTCGATAAGTCGCTGGATCCCTGTAACGATTTTTTCCAGTACGCCTGCAGCAAGTGGCTGAAAGCGAATCCGATTCCGTCGGACCAGGCTGGGTGGGGCACGTTCAACAAGCTGGCGATCTGGAATGTGGCAGCGATCCACAACACGCTGGAGCAGGCCGCTTCGCCCTCTCCCAGCCGCAACGCAGCCGACCAGAAAGCGGGGGACCACTACGCTTCCTGCATGAATGAGGCCGCTGTCAATCAGGCGGGAATCGCGCCGCTCAAGCCGGCCTTGGACCGGATTGCAGCACTGAAAGAGAAGTCGCAGCTGCCGGAACTGGTGGCGAGCCTGCAAGAGATGGTGCGCCCGGCCAACCTGAATTTCATCGAGGCACAATACCAGGGCATCCTGTTTGGAATTTACAACGGCCCCGATTTTGACGACGCCCGCGTGAACATCGGAACCCTCGACCAGTCAGGGATGAACATGCCATCGCGTGAGTTTTATTTGAACGACGACGACAAGTCGAAAGAGATTCGCGAGAAATACCGCAAGCACGTCGCCCACATGCTCGAACTCAGTGGGGAGTCGAAAGAGCAGGCGGCGACTGATGCCGCCTCGGTGCTGGCGATGGAGACGGCCCTGGCCAAGGCGGCAATGGACATCGTGGTGCGGCGCGATCCCAAAAATGTCAATCACAAGATGACCGCCGACCAGCTGCAGGCGTTGACCCCGGCGTTCAAATGGAACAAGTATTTCGCCGCCTTGAAAGTACCGATGGCCAAACAGTACCTGGTGACCTCGCCGGACTTCTTTAAGGGGATGGACAAGCTGATTTCATCGGAATCAGTGGAGCACTGGCGCGGATACCTGCGCTATTCCCTGCTGCACCTGTCGGCCTCTTCCCTGTCGCAACCGTTCGTGGAGGAAAACTTTGATTTCTACGGGCGCACGCTGTCGGGCACGAAAGAAATTCAGCCGCGCTGGCGGCGCTGCTCTTCGTACGCCGACATCGACCTGGGAGATGCTGTCGGGCAGGCGTACGTGGCGCGCTACTTCCCGCCCGAGAGCAAGGAACGCATGTTGCAGATGGTGAAGATGATCAAAGACGCATTGAGCGCGGATATCGATGCAGCGGACTGGATGTCGCCGGAAACGAAAAAGAAGGCGCATATCAAGCTCGACGCGCAGGTGGACAAGATCGGGTATCCGGATCACTGGCAGGACTATTCTTCGGTTGAAATCAAGCGCGACGATTTCCTCGGAAACGTGCAGCGTTCGAGCCGGTTCGAATTGCAGAGGCGGCTGGGCGAAATCGGCAAGCCAGTCGATCGCAAACACTGGGGCATGACGCCGCCCACGGTAAACGCCTACGAGGATACGCAGACCAATACCATCAATTTTCCCGCCGGCATTCTGCAGCCGCCCTTCTTCGACGCAAAACTGGAAGACTCGGTCAACTACGGCGCGATCGGAGCCGTGATTGGGCACGAAATCATTCACGGCTACGACGATCAGGGACGCAAATTCGACGCCGCCGGCAATTTAAAAGATTGGTGGACGCCGAAAGATACGGCGGCCTACGATGAGCGCGACGCCTGCATTGCGGAAGAGTACACCCAAGAGGTTCCTGAAGCCGGCGTGAAGCAGAATGGAAAGCTTTCGCTCGGCGAAGACACGGCCGACAACGGCGGAGTGCACATCGCTCTCGCTGGTCTGCGGGATGCACTAAAGACCCAAGGCAAGGAACTGGATTCACCGGCCGACGGAGGCATTACTCAACTGCAGACTTTCTTCCTCGCCTATGCGAACGTCTGGTGCGGGGAGAACAGGCCAGAAGCGGCTCGCACTGCCGTTCTAACCCAGGGGCACTCGCTCAATCGATACCGCATTAACAACGTGGTGGGAAACATGTCGGAGTTCTCGCACGCCTTTGGATGCAAAGCCGGGCAGCCGATGGTGCGTGCGAACGCCTGTCGCGTGTGGTAAGCATTTTGATTTTGCGCAAGCGAGGCAGGGGCATTCCTTGTCTCGCTTTTCTGCGGTGAGACCCTGTTAACTTCTAAGTCACTTGGATTGTATTGGATACTACGATCAATAGTTGATCGGGGATTTGCACGAAAGCTAGATGTAAGCTACCTGTAGTCAGTTGTTTACAAGCATTTTAGATTTTTGGCCCCAAGCCGGTGCTAAACCTTAATGTAACGCTCGGCCATCCGGCCCTCCCCCCAAATCCCCCGTCACTCGCGTGCGGGGGATTTCTTTAAGTGAAAAACGTGACCTCACTTTGCGGCCGGTTTGTCGGCGCCAACCTTGGGCAGATATTCGGGGGGCATCGGATTGTCAGGACGCTCCTCGTCCCAAATCGCTGACGCGATCCACCAGCGCTTACCGTCGAAGAAGGCTTCAATGCTGTTGATGCCTCGGGCGATCACTGGCCCGTCCGCTTTCACACGGCTCTCATACGTGCTGAAGACGTGGGCAATGTTGCCGAAGCGCTCGGTGGTGCGATGGACCTCCTGCTCGTAGAAGCCGGCCTGCAATCCTTTGTCGGAAGCATCGACGAACTGCTGGTGGCTCATGGTGTGAGCGACCGGCTTGCCGTCTTTACCCATCGACATGGAGACGAAGCGAATGTCGGGAATGTAAAGCGTGCGGTCGCGCGACCACTGGCGCGGACCGGCCGGGCCGGAGATCACGTCATAGTATGCCGCGATCAACCCATCGAGCGTGCCCACGTCATCCGGGCGGGGAGCGATGGTGGGGACGTCGACGTGGGTGGCGCTCGCAGAGGTCTGTGCATTGCCCATGGGGGCGAGCAGAGGGACGGCGAGCGCGAAAGCCAGCAGGCGGTTGAGCATGGGGTCTCCTGGGGTGCGGAAGCAATGTAGCAGAACTGAAGGAGAAGGATGAAAGGGCTAAGCGACGGCCTTGTGGTCCCAGATGGTATGTCGCAGGCACCAGTACTAAAGGTTCTTGATTTGGGAACCGCACTCTTCCCGCGCACACAATGTTATCCCCGATTGTCTCCGTTGCGGTCATAATAGTTAAATGGCGATTGCTTTCTCACAAGAGCGTTGGCTTCCGAAGTCAGTACTTTGCCTGCGCGACTACAACTCCAACAAATTTCTGCATGACGTGATTGCCGGCGTGACGGTCGGCCTGGTGGCCTTGCCCCTGGCAATGGCATTTTCAATTGCCTCGGGACTGTCGCCGCAGGCGGGCATCTACTGCGCGGTAGTCACCGGATTTCTGATTTCGCTGCTCGGTGGTTCGAAGACGCAGATCGGCGGTCCGACGGGTGCTTTCGTGGTCGTAGTGGCCGGGATTGTCGCCGCACATGGGGTCGATGGACTGTTCATGTGCACGGTAATGGCGGGCGTGCTGCTGGTGGCGATGGGCCTGACCGGCATGGGGTCGGCCATCAAGTTCATTCCGCGGCCGATTGTGGTGGGCTTCACCAACGGGATCGCGGTCCTGATCGCCAGCACGCAGGTGAAAGATTTCTTCGGGCTGCAGATCGACAAGGTTCCGGGCGTTTTCCTGGAGCGGCTCGAAGCTTTCGCTACTCACTTCAAGACGCTCAACTATGACGCCACCCTTTTAGCGGTGGCGACGGTGGTGATCCTGATCGTATGTCGAAGCTTGTCCAGCAGAATTCCCGGGCCGATCGTTGTCTTGCTCTTGGCCACGGGGGCCGTGTTCGTATTCAAACTGCCGCTGGAAACGATTGGCTCGCGATTTGGTGGGATTCCCAGCGGCTTGCCCCGTCTGCAGTTTCCCGCCTTTCGAGTGGATTTGATTCACAGCCTGCTTGGTCCGGCGGTGACGGTGGCAATGCTGGGGGCGATCGAGTCGCTCATGTCGGCAGTGGTCTCGGACAGGATGAGCAATGATCATCACAATCCGAATGTGGAACTGATGGCGCAGGGCGTCGCCAACATCGCGTCGCCGATGTTCGGCGGGCTGCCGGCTACGGGCGCGATCGCGCGCACGGCGACCAACATCCGGGCAGGAGCACAGTCGCCGGTTGCGGGCATCATCCACGCCCTGACTTTGTTGTGCGTGCTGCTGTTCGCCTCGAAGCTGGTCAGTTATGTCCCCATGGCGGTGCTGGCGGGAATCTTGATGGTGGTCGCTTACAACATGGGCGAGTGGCGAGAGATTCCCCAGTTGCTGAAGCTGACCAAGACCGACATCAGCGTATGGCTGGTGACGTTTGCCCTGACCGTGTTCGCCGATCTGACCGTGGCAGTGGAGGCAGGCATGATCCTGGCGGCCCTGCTGTTCATCAGCCGGGTGGCGGCGACCACCACGGTCTCACAGGTGACGGACGATTACATTGAGGACGGGCGAGTGCATATCCTGCAGGACAAAGACATTCCTTACTATGTATCGATCTTCCGGATTCACGGGCCATTCCTGTTCGGCGCGACCGAGAAAATTTCCGCCGTCACCGAGAACATGCACACGCTGCCTCCGGTCGTGGTGCTGCGCTTGCGGAACATGACGGCGCTCGACGCAACTGGCCTGTTTGCCATTGAAGAAGTTGCGCGCGCGTTGCAGGCGACCGGACGGACGATGATTCTATGCGGCGCCCGCGAGCAGCCCGCCAAGATGCTCCACGAAGCGGAATTCGAGGAAGTCATCGGGAAGAACAACATCTGCGACAACGTGCAGGAAGCGATGCAGAGAGCGCAGGATGTGTTTGAGACGATGGAGGCAAAGGCCTCGGTGGGCTCGCGGTAGAGAGAGGAAGACTGGGAGCGATTGGTTGGAGGTGAGATCCCCGAGTTAATCGCTGCGAGTTAAGCGCCAAGGGTTGTAATGAATGGCGGACGCGCGGCGAGGGCGCCCGCGCCACACGTCAACTCGGGATGAGAGAGTGACGCGAGTTGTATTGGGCAAGGGCCCGACTTCAGCCGGGCCGAACCGCCGGCTTGCGTCTCGAGGCTTCAGCCGCTGATAAGTGTCATCAAATTGCCCCAAGGACTGTTCCTCGACCTGCGGGCGCTCGGCATCGGCCAAGAAGTCGGGGCGCCGGCGCATCAGTGACTTGCGCGCTGACCGCCTGATGCGCGACCGCACCTTCGGTTCAGACTGATCTACTATCGTTGGTGAAATGATTCCATAACAATGTCGGCTCCCATACCCGAGTAAAGTTGGTGGGTGCTAGAGCCAGCAGGCTCGGGAGAAAGGAGCCGAACATGATCATTATAGGTTGTGACTATCACCCGGGCTTCCAGCAAGTTGCGTACGTAAACACGGACACAGGCGAACTCAGCGAAGCCCGCTGGAGCACAAGGAACAAGCCGAGCAGTTCTACCGCGAGTTCAGCCAGCGCGGCATGACAGGGCGCGTAGGCATGGAAGCGAGTGGACGCGCGCTGGTTCGAGCGTCTGCTGAACGAACTGCGGTTTGAGCTGTGGATCGGCGATGCCGCCGCGATCCGCACCAAACGAGTACGCAAGCAGAAGACGGATCGCCAGGACGCGCAGTTGTTGCTGCATCTGCTGCTGGAAGATCGCTTCCCGCGAATCTGGGTACCGGACGCGGAGAATCGCGATCTGCGGCAACTGCTGTGGCATCGCCACCGGCTGGTACAGATGCGCACGCGCGTCATGAATCAGTTGCACGTGGTGGCGCTCAACGAAGGGCTACGGCGCAAGAAAGCGTTGTGGCGTCCGGCGGGGCGGGCGGAACTGCAAGCGTTGTCGCTGGCGCCTCTGGGCTAGCCGCCGCCGACAAGACCTGCTCGACCTACTCGACCGGCTCACGCCGAAGATCCATGAGCTGAACGGAAAGCTGGAACAGATCGTGGAGCGTCGGCCCGTGACGCGGCAACTGAGCACCCATCCCGGGGTGGGCCCGCTGACCGCACTGGCCTTCGAGTTAGTGATTGGAACGCCGGAGCGTTTCGGCTGCGCCAAGCAGATTGCCAGCTACGTGGGACTGGTGCCGTCGGAGGAGTCGAGCGGAGATCGGCGACGGCTGGGCCACATCAGCAAGCAGGGCAACGTATTGTTGCGCTTTCTGCTGGTGGAAGCCCCGCAGGTCACGGTGCGCAGCGATCCGCAATGGCGCAACCAGTTCTTTCACCTAGCCATGCGGCGCGGGCGCAAGATCGCCAAGGTAGCGATGGCACGCAAGCTGGCCGTCGAGTTGTACTGGATGTGGCGGCGCGGTTGGGACTACAACGAAATGCAGCAACTCGGTTCGCACGCGGGAGAGCCCGGAAATCGCCATGGTGTGCAGTAAATCACCGCCGTAATGATTGGGCATCCCGCTCCCCTTTACAGGGGAGTTCGAAGTAGTAATCATGATCGAGGTTGCGATCGAAGAGATGGTTGGGTCGGACTGAGTGCTTGACCCGCAGCGATTAGAAGCGAGCCTAAGGTTGGCCTGGCAAATCTCAACTAGAGCGAAATGGCGCTCGCTCGGAGCGGATGCCGCAGTGTGCTTGAAAACGTCTTGACACCGCCGACATTGTTAGAGATGGCGATTTTTCACCAGTTGTCACTCCAGGCCGGAATTAGCCCAGCTGTGTGTAATACTGGCTGTCCTCTCAGACCTCCGAACTATTGATGGGTAAAAGACATGCGATACAGTTGGCTTGCAGCAGTTTGCCTCTATTTTGCCACTAACACCATTTCCGCTCAGACTGCGCCGAGCGAACAGTTTGCCCTGCCGAAATCGCACGTCTGGGAGTCGAAGGCAAAACAGGTTTGCAAATCGGAGGGCAGTGTCGGAATCCGACAGGCAAAGGACACCCCAGCGCCCAGTGAATATTTTCTTGTCGAAGCTGGCCGTGGAGTCAACCGACTCGAAATCACATTGGACGATAAAGAAGTGCTGGTAAGCGTCGACGGTGCCAAACCAGAGAAGTACAAAGTCGTCGCGAATACGGTCGGTGTTCTGACCGCTTTGCTTGTCGGTGAAATTGAGCCCACGATCAGCACTATCAGCGTCGACAAGGTTACAAGCTACGTGATTTGGTCCACCACGGAACCGAGAGACTTCACGCGGGATGTGCCGCGTCATGCCGCAGCACTTCTAACGTGCTCATCACTTCAGCAGTAGCTGTCTGGGGAAGCTGAGCCTTGCATTTTTCCAACTGGCGTAACCAGGCAATAACGCTCATTGAGGGGTTTTGAGCGTAATCGGGATTTTTCGCCAACCCGCTTCACAAAAGATCGACGGCTGGATTTCGGGACATGCATTTCTACACGCCGGGATTAAATACCTACTCTTCATCCTCATGCAGTGGAATGCGCGATCGAACGGCCAAAATGTAGGCCTTGGCGCTCGGTTTGTCCTGGTTGTAAAAGCCCACCGTGCAATTGGGACGAAAGTAGTAGGCGTCTCCTGCCTTGGCGGCGTAGCGGCCTTCGACGCCGTCCGTCCCACCGCCGGCCACGATTTCGCCCTGGCCGTCCATTACTAGGTAGATTTCTTCCGCGGCCTGGTGGTGGTGAGGCCAGTTCGTGCCTCCGGGCGCAAAATCCATCCAGAAAAAGCTGTTCATCACGTACGCCTCATCAATCAAGTCTCGCTTTCCGGTGTGCAGGCCGATCAGAAGTTTGTACAGAACTGAGTTCGGGTGACCGCTGACAGTCTCCTCCCTTGCAGCCAGGACGATGCTCTTGCCATCGCCAGCTAACCGAACGGGAACTTGATGCAGTCCGGGCCTCGGATCTTCTGGCTCGAAGCTCAGGGCGTAACGCTCGTAAATATGGTTGGTGAATTCGGTCATGAGTCGGTTCGAACGCCTTTCGGCTGCCAAACAGCTGCATTCTCTCCGCCCGTCATCGCAGCAACGGCCTTTGGAGTGTTGCGCCGTAGCGATTGTCTTGCCATCAGTATCGGCGCAAGCAAATCGGGTCCATTGCCGCATCGTCTTTGTTACTGCCACGTTCCGTATCCAGCACTTGTGACCATGACGGAGAAAATGTCAGCGCATAGATCGCGATATTACTATTCCCGACAGCGGCCACAACGTCGTCGACCTTAGCAATCTCGCTGCGGTGGTCCCAGGGCAAGGTCGTCACTGGAATCCATCCTGCAAAGCAACGCCGCTACCCTTCTGGAGTGCTTCGCGGGACTGCGCGACAGCTTGTATCGTTGAACCGCGAAGAATGGCACTGCGCAGCCTGGCTCACGACCTGCTCAAACCGCATGTTTTCGAGATCTCGTGTGCAATCCGCGCAAGAACGCGCAGCTCAAACAAGGCACAAGAGTGACAATATCGATGCTCGCAAACTCGCGAGCGCCTGCGCCTCCATGATCTGAATTCCGTGTACCACGGCGAAACCGGGGTACGCATGCTGCGCGAGCTGGCCCGAAGTTATCTGACCGTGGTCAAAGATCTTTCCCGGGTCATGCATCGCCTGCAAGCCCTGTATCGCAGTTGGGCGATCCGCTGTGCCGGCAGGGATGTGTACTATACGCGCCATCGCAGCCAGTGGCTGGAGAAGATTCCCGAAGCTGGAACGCGCCGGCGAGTCGAGCAACTCTATCAGCAATTGGACATACTGCAGCACTTGCGCAAGCAAACGCGGCGCGAACTTCTGGCGGAGGGTTGCATCCACACCATTATCGCCATTCTGCGGAGCGCCGTCGTCTTCGACAATGAAATCTTTAGCAGTGAGTCCGTAGACTATTCCGCCCTTCTCGTCCTTAACCAACGCTGGTACAAGTACGACGTTCGACTCGCTACGGAATGTAGGTTCCTGGGCCGAAAGTACGCATCCTGTCGCAAGCAGCAGAAGGGCAATTCTCAATTTGGGCGAGAGCATCAGATTCCTCGCGCTGAGTCAGCGTATCCGCGAAGGCGACGCATGTCTATCGTGTCAAGGATGTACGCCCTGTAGGTAGCGTTGCAAGCCCCACGAACAACCTACTGTCGAAAACAGGCCATTGCACTTAAAACCCCGGTGGGACAAGAATGCCTGTTCGATCATGCACCGCCTGCGGGGCCTTGCCAAGACGCCCCGCGCCCCCGCGGCTCTAGCCATCTGAGGTCTGCATTCGATTCTCGCATCAACCCTGGAGCGTCCCTCAGGCGCTAAAGCGCTCTTAATGTTGGCTGTGGTTGGCACGACTGAAGTCGTGCCCTTCCCGTTCTCGTCGCCCGTCATTTGCGCTCATGCGGGGCTGGTTCTATAGTGCTCCGGCAGTGTTTTGAGAGGCCTGTTTATGAGGATGCTGCTGCATTGGCTGTTGAGTGCGCTGTCGGTGTGGATCGTGTCGCGGCTGGTGCCCGGATTCGCGGTCAGCGGGCCGATGGCGGCCTTGATTGCCGCGGTGGTGATCGGGTTTGTGAACGCGACCCTTGGGCTTTTTCTGAAGATCGTTACGTTTCCGTTGACGATCGTGACGTTGGGATTGTTCTGGCTCATCATTAACGCGGTGGTGATTAAGCTGGCGTCGGCGATTGTGCCGGGGTTTCGCGTGGACACGTTTGCGGCGGCGTTTTGGGGAGCGATTGTTCTCAGCCTTGTGAATATGGCGTTGAAGTGGCTGATCTTGCCGGAGAAGAAGTGACGGTTCGGGGGGACTGGTTGTGCTGTCGCCCCTCCGGGGCTGGGGCTTATTTGAGTTTCTGTCCCAGCGCTCACGCGTTGGGCTAATGAATTTCGCCGCTGCGCGGCTGGGCCGGGAGCTGTCGCGGCTGGGCCGGGAGCTGTCGCCGTTGCGCACTCGACCTGAGATTGTCGGTGCTGCGCCTCGACCTGGAAGTATCCTCCGGTGCGGCTCGGTCTGGATTGGGTAGCGGATTGTGGATCTGCAAGTCCACAACGTCCGCACCTCCCCACCATCCCTAGTTTCCCCCACTGCCCGCAGTTCCGCTACGGTCTGCGCTTCCCGCTGCGCGGCTCGGCTTGGATAGGGCCTGCGAATCGTGGAGCTGCAAGTCCACACTGTCCGCACCTCCCCACCGTCCCCAGTTTCCCGACTGCCCGCAGTTCCCCACGGTTTGCGCTTCCCGCTGTCTTTCGACTTCACTTCGAGGGCTGAGTCTTTTTCGGCTTCATCATGTCCCATTCTTTTTCCGTCAGCATTCTGCCCAGGGCGGTGAATTCACCGGCGCCCTGGAGCCATTCGCCGCCGTCCATGGTGATGACGTCGCCGTTGATGTAGGTGGAGGCGTCGCTGATCAGGAAAGTTGCCAGGTTGGCGAATTCTTCCAGCGTGCCGAAGCGGCCGAGCGGGATGCGCTTTTTGGCAAGTTCCTCGAGTTCGGGACGGGGCAGCAGGCGCGAGAACGCGCCTTCGGTGGGAACCGGGCCGGGCGCGATGGCATTCATGCGGATGCCGCGGTTGCCCCATTCGACCGCCAGGCTGCGGGTGAGCGCGTGTACGCCGGCTTTCGCGACGGCGGAGGGAACCACGTAAGCGGAGCCCGTGGTCGTGTAAGTGGTGGTGATATTCAGTACGACGGCGCTGTGTCCGGCCGCGAGCCAGCGTTTTCCGCAGGCCAGCGTGGTGTGCAGCGTGCCTTGCAGGACAATGCCGATCACTGATTCGAAGGCGCGGAGGGAAAGCTCTTCGGTGCGGGCGAGGAAATTTCCGGCGGCGTTGTTCATCAACACATCCAGGGGGCCGTCGTGCCAGATGGTCTCGATCATTTCGTCGACCTTGGCGGCGTCGCGCACGTCGCATGGGCGCGAGTGGATCACGCCCCCGGCCTTGCGCAGTTCGGCTTCGGTGGCGGCGAGGACTTGGTGGCGGCGTCCGCAGATGTAGACCGTGGCGCCCAGTTCGAGGAAGCGCCGCGCGGCGGCCTTACCGAGTCCCGTGCCACCGCCGGTGATGAGGATGCGCTTGTTTTGCAGAAGATTTTTCTGGAACATAAGTCACCGTGGTGCAACCGTCAATTGTATCGAAGCGGGAGCGTGGCGATGACTTGTGGCAGCGGGCAAGGGGAAGCTCTTAATCGCAAACTTTGCGAAGAAGGGGCGCCAAGGACGCGAAGCCGGATTTGGGTCTCTTCTGAAGAGGGGCGGACATTGCGGGTTCGGCTGATTCCTGTAATGGAGTCCTTTTCTTAAAGCTTATTATTGCGTTACGGAGCCCAGGATCGACGTTTAGTCCCTCCGATGACCCAAACCATTGCCCCGTGCCTGGAAAGCGCGCGTGGGCCTTCTAATCGCCATTAACATGCATCCCACGAACTCTCCGCCGGGACTTTTTGAGCAGGGAAGGACAGAAATGGGCTATTTATACCAATATCTATAAGCTAAGTAATTGATAATGCGTAACCAGGGGCCTTTGACGGCAAGGCGCGCGAAGTTTTCGCAAAGATCGCAACGCAAACCTTCATAGTTTGGTCAGGATTTCAGGGCTTAGCGGTTGTCGACCGTGCACGCTACACGAAATCCGTAATCCGCATACTGGAGATGGGGAGGAATGCTGGAGCGCGCGGCGCAGCGCGTGACTTTGATGTGGTGTCGCCAGGAGCCACCGCGGGAGGCGCGGCGGATGCCCGTTTCTGGCCCGCGCGGATTTCGCTCCGGCGAGACTGCATAGTAGTCGGCGGCGTACCAGTCGCTGCACCATTCGTGAACGTTGGCGCACATGTCGAATAAGGCGTAGGCATTGGGAGCAGACAATCCCACGGACTCGGGGCCGCTTTGCCAGCGGGCTGCGTAGTTGGGAAGCGACTCGGGCGGGGAATCGCCCCAGGGGAAGGTTTGCCCTTCAACCCCGCCGCGCGCGGCACGCTCCCATTCGGCTTCCGTCGGCAGGCGGTAGTTGCTGCCCGTGGCCTTGCTCAACCAATCGCAATATTCGGTCGCGTCGAACCAGGAGACCCCCACCACCGGTTGTTGCGCATGCGAGAATGCGGGCTCGGTAAAGAACGGCGGCGGGAGTTTGCCCTGGTGTCGGAGGAATTGAGAGTAGGCAGAGTTGGTGACCTGGTGAACTGCCAGTTGAAATGAATCGATCCAGACACGATGCACGGGGCGCTCGTTGTCCTGCCCAGCTTCCGATCCCATGAGGAACCAGCCCGCGGGAATGACGACCATCCGCGGATTGAATTGATGCATCGCGGGTTGGGAGAGCGCGGACATTTGCAGAATCGTGAGGCTAGCATAAACTCTGCTACGTTTCTGAAAACCTTGAAACGCAGGAGGCGCAGAGGGACTGCGAGTACGCAGAGAAAAATCGATGCGTCTCTTGAACAACGACGGGCTAGAGATCGCGCAGTTTGCGGACGATGCCGGCCACATCGTTTTCCTGGAAAAGACGGATCGCGGCGATGCCGGCGGCTCCGGCTTCCAGACATGCGGCGGCGTTGTGGAGGCTGATGCCGCCAAGAGCCAGGACCGGGATTTTGTTCTGGCAGGCTTGACGAAGAGCTGCCAGACCGGCCGGCTTGGCGTTGGGTGCGCCTTTTTTTTCGAAGACCGGGGCGAACAGGGCCAGGTCGGCTCCGGCTTCCTGTGCCCGGCGCACTTCTTCCGGAGTGTGACACGAGACGCTGATCGTTACGCGGGCGGGGGCGCCCGCGCTACGTGTGCAGATTCTGCGGACTTCTGCCGGGGAGATGTCGCCGGCGGGGAGGTGGACTCCGTCGGCTGCTACAGCCAGGGCTACGTCGGTGCGAGAGTTGATAAGGAGAACGGTTCTCAGTTCTCGGTTCTCAGTTCCCAGTTCTCGGCACTCAGTTCTTAGTGGGTGAGTTTCCTTTCCTGTTTGGGCTTCTCGCAGAACGCGCAGGGCTTCGCGGCTCAGGCTTTCGAGTTCGCGGGCGCTTAAGTCTTTTTCGCGAAGTTGGATGTAATCGACTCCGGCGTCCGCGGCTTCGCGGATCTTGGCCAGCAGGCGGGCGCGGCGCACGGACTCATCGCCGACAAACTGCGTGCGATCGGTGATGTAACAAAGCAGCGGTCGGCGCATAAATCACAACGCCCGGCTTCCATCCATACTCTATGGCCGGAAGGATAGTGGCGCGTCTCGGCAGCGCGCACGGCGCAGGCCAACCCCGCCGCTCTTCACTGACTAATTCTTCTCTCCCGACGGCTTCAGGGCCGGGTCTTGGCGATGTCGGGCAGACCTTCGCCTTCTTTCCTCGTGACGCCACCCAAGTGGTGCTCGGTCAGTCCATCGCGCAGGAACTCGAATCCTTCTTCCGGCGAGTCCACCATCTTGAACAATTCCAGGTCCTTGGCGGCGATGGTGCCGGCGTCGATCATGGCCTGAAAGTTGATCAATTTGTTCCAGTACTTGCTGCCGTAGATGACTACCAGAATCTTCTTGGCGAGCTTGTCGGTCTGGGCCAGCGTGAGAATCTCGAATAACTCGTCGAAGGTGCCGAAGCCGCCGGGGAAGATCACCAGCGCCTTGGCCAGATACGCGAACCAGAACTTGCGCATGAAGAAGTAATGGAACTCGAAGTTCAGCGAAGGCGTGATGTAGGGATTGGGAAACTGTTCGAACGGCAGATTGATGTTCAATCCGATGGTCTTGCCGCCCGCCTCTTTCGCGCCGCGGTTGGCGGCTTCCATGATGCCGGGGCCACCCCCGGTGGTGACCACAAAACGCCGCCGGCGCGCGGGAATCTTCACCGACCACTCGGTGAGCATCGAGGCCAGTGCGCGAGCATCTTCGTAGTAGCGCGCCATTTCGACGGCCGCCTGCGCCCTCTTCATCTCGGCATGGAAGTCGGCGCCCTTGCCGTCGCTGTGCCGGATGGTCGCGAGATTGCTCTCGGCGTTCTCCATACTGAGGAAACGCGCGGAGCCGAAGAAGACCACCGTGTCCTGAATCTGCTCGCGGCGGAAACGGGCGAACGGTTCGCTATATTCGGCGAGCATGCGAAGGATGCGTCCATCGGGACTGTTGAGGAACGGTTCGTTCTGATAGGCGAGCGGGGCGGACTTCAGTCGATCATCACTCATGCGGAAACTTTCCAGTCGCAGATTCGTTTGAGAGCTTCCCGGAATTCAGCTCAATTCAGCGCGAAACGTGGTGTCCATCATTCTGCATCAAGGTAGCCGGTCTTCGTGATAATGGATCGCTTCTGAGAAGCCGATCCAGATATCGAGCAAACCCAGGCCGCTGCATAGACCTCGAAAGAATCCGTGAGTCACGATGGTCCGCAGATCAGGGTAGCGCAACAGGAGAGTGTTGTCGGTCCACTGCGGAGTCCAGGGCAATACGACCAGCAGCACGCCCGCCGCCGCGCACACGAAGACAAACAACAGGACCAGCAAACGATGAACCCAGATCTGTGCGCGCGAAGGAGCCTTGGCATTCGCGTCGTCCCTGGTCGCGGTCTCCGCAGGAAGCGGCTCAGGGACATGCGCCAGGTCCGCAGGGGAGGCCTCTGGGAGCCTGGTTCCCGGAGGAGTTTGGGAATCAGGCATCAGGCGGAAGCCTGCCCTTCCAACGATAGTATTTTTTCCGGGAACGTGGCCCCTTTGGCAATCATCCCAGCATTCTACGACTTCAGGGCCTTGATGCGCTCACCCACATCGCGGTAGTCGATGTTGCTGCCGTAGACTTCCATGAAATGATGCAGGGCGCGATTCTTGTCCTGCGCTGTTTCGTAGGAGGAGGCGAGTTCGTAGTGCAGAGCGGTGCGGGTTTCCTGGTCGAGGGAAGGCATGGAAAGGGCTTTTTCGTACCAGCGGATGGCCGCTTCCGGAACACCCTTATCGAGGAAACACTGCGCCAGCCAGGTGTAGGTCTGCATGACTTGCGCGAAACTGTTGCCGTGGTCGATCGCCTGGCAGACTTTCTGAAGCTCGCCGATCGCCTCATCCAAGAGTCCCATCTCGCGAAAAGCGACGCCCAGGTTGTAGTGCGTTTCGGGATCTTCTTCCGCGCTGGCAACCTCTTCTTCCAGTTCGTGGCGAATTTCGCCGAACATGTCGGCCAGGTCGACGCTCGCGGTTAAATCAGGTTTTCCCGCGCCGTTCGCGGGACGGACCGAGGCCCGGAATGTTGAAGCGGTTCCGGATGGTTGGGTTGCGGCGGCGGTTGCTGCCGGCGCAGGAGGCACCGCGATCGCCGGAACGGGCACGGTTTGCGGGGTTGCACCGGAAGCCGCGCTGGCCGCCATCTGCAATTCGGAATGAGCTGCCGCCGCCGGTGCGGAAGCGGCGGGCGGAATGTGGATCGTGGGCGCGCTCGGCGCTTCCGGAGTCGCGATCGGAGCTTCCTTGAGGAAGCCATCGCCTAAGGAGTTTTCAAGATCGGCAACGAACTCGCCCAGAACTCCGGCGTCCTGAGTTTTCTCCCCGGGCTGGGCGGGAGCGTGTTTCGGACCCGCCATGAACTCCAGGTGGCTGACCAGGCCGGGATCGGTGGCCGCGTGCGCCGTGATTTCCTGTTCCTGCTCGATTTCGTGGGTAACGGTGTGGGGCAGGAACCCATCGCCCAACGAACTGTCCAGGTCCGCGACCATCTGCTGCAAGGGCGTCGCCGGCTCGGCTTCGTGTTCGGATAAGCTCGCGGGTTCCTCGGCGGCTGGAGCAGGTTCTTCATGGACTGCGACCGGCTCCGCGATTTCTTCGGCCGCTTCTTCGACGGTCTCGAACTCAGGGGCGGCGGGTTGGGATGGAGCGGCGGCATCGATTTCCGCCTGAATGGCGGCCAACTGCTCGTAATCTGCGGTCTGGGACTGCAACTTAACGAAGGCGGCGCGCGCCTGGTCCGCCATCGAGTGCTCCAGATAGAAGCGAATCTCCTCGATAGTCTCGGCAACGGCGTCGCTCGCTTCGACGGAAATTTCTTCAATGGCCGGTTCGACGGCGGGCGCCTCGGGCTCCTGAGCCGCCGGCGAAGCCTCGACATTGTCGGAGGCAAGCGCTCCATCCCACTCGTCGGACAGGTCAATTTCGCTTGCCGTGTGGGGGGCCACAGAAAACTCAGCTGGCTCCTCGGTTGTGGCGTCTTGCGATTCGGTGTGGAATTGGGGCGTTGATTCCGACGACAACGGCCAGGGCGCCAGTGGAATCTCGGCCTCGTCTTCGAAGGTTGCCGCGGCGCGGCCCGGAGTCGTGGAAGCATGCTCCTCGCAACGACTGGCTAGGTCCTGGTAGCGGGACGCTTCCTCAGAGAGGCCCGCTTCGCCATAAACCGATGCCAAGGTACGACAGCACGCGGCAGCATCCGCGAAGCGCTCGGATCGCGTGTAGAGAGCGGCCAGACGCTGGTTCAGGCGGACGTCGCTGGGCGCAATGGGCAGCACGGCCATTAAGGGGCCGAGCGCCTTGTCGGGCATGTTGTAGGAGACGAAAAGCTCCGTGTCGGTGATGGCGGCTCGCAGGGCGCTGGCAATTTCCGGAGAATATTGCTGGTCGACCGGGGGCGCGGTCGCCTCGAGTTCTTCGACCAGAACGATGCCCTCTTCCACCGTAAGCAGTTTCGATCCGGTGCTTCCTCCCATCATGCCGACTACCTGCTGGTAGTTCTGCATGTGCATGGAGTTTTGCGGCTCCTGCTCGGCTAGCTCGTGATAGAGGTCGCGGGCACGGGCCAGGTCTCCCGACTGCACGCTGGCATGGGCGAGAAGTTCGTGAACTTCGGAATCGTGGGACTGGTCGCCCGCCTTGTGAAACAGTTGGAGAACTTTATCAAGGGCGGCGGCATTCGTGCCCAGCGGGCCAATCACCGCGCGCAGCGTTTCCAGAACTTTGGCGGAATTGTTGGCCAGCAGCCGGTCGGCGTACTCCTCGATGAGCAGAACGGCGTCTTCCTGCGAATTGTTCTGCAGCAGGGCATCGACGTAGGCAAACATCGCTTGCGCATCGTTGTGGGTGCTGAGCAGCTTGCCCGCGAGGGGGCCGGCTTCGGCGACCCGTCCGGTCTGCAGGTATGCCTTCAACAAATCCCGCATGCCGTCGGGATGGGCGTCGAGATCGTGGACCTTCTGAAACAGGGGAATGGCTCCGGCTGCGTCTCCCGACTCAATCGCGATACGCGCCCGCAGAAGCAGTGCGTAGCTGTTGCCGGGATCGAGCGTGAGCATGCGCTGCAGGATCTCTTCGGCGCCGCTGCGCGAACCGCGATTGCGCAGCGTTTCGGCGGCGGCGGAGAAAATCTGCCAGGCGTCATTTTTCTTGCCCAGGCGGATGTAGACCTCGGCCAGACGCACGCGCATGGCGACGTTTTCCGGATCCATTTCCAGAATTTTCTGGAAGATGCGGACGGATTGTTCCAGTTCCCCAGCGCGCAGGAATTCTTCCGCGACCTGCAGGTACTGGGCGCGCGCGTCGTTGAACAGGCCCTGCTGGGTGTAGAGCTCGGCCAGCTTCAGAACACTTTCGAGCGAGGGCTTGAGCTTGCCGATTTTCTTGTACATCGCGATGCCTTTGACCGTAAAACCCTGCGCGGCGTAGGCATCGCCCACTCTCTTGAAACATTCGGTCGCTTTGTCGACTTCCCCATTGCGGGCGAAAAGGTCGCCGACGGTGTTCAGCACCGTCAGGTCCTTGGGGTCAGCCTTGAGGATCTTTTCGTACTCGGCAATGGCGTTCTGGAGCTTGCCCTGCTGGACGTACTTCTCCGCAGCGCTCAGAACTTTCTGTTTGTTGAAGCCGAAACCAAATGCCATAAGGATGCGGACTCCAGCTTTCCCCGGCGAAGATCAGCTTACGAAACCTGGAAGCCTCGACAGCCGGGTCAGAACAGTCCTCGCCCGCCACCGCGGGAGGGGACGACTTCACCAAGCGCAATTGTAAGGCGGGTAACCCGGATTCGTATGGTTACTAAGGGTTACCGAAAGGGAGTGTACGACCGGGTTACGGAAGGAACCTGGGAATCGGAACCTCTTTGGGAATCAGTCGCTAGATGAGGCATCCCTGGATTAGCGGCGACTGAGCTGGCCGGAGTAAATCGTACAACGCAGAGGGCGCACAGAATTGCCGCAGAGGGCGCAGAGAACTGACGTAGGGGACTCAGAGAACTGCCAAATAGGGCGCAGAGCGGAAGGCGTGAACTTGAACCCGGAGTGCTTTACGCGCGAGCCACGGCTGTGAAAACGAAAATCAGGATTCCCAACAGGGCGGGCCTTGGGAGACGGCGAATGACGTGCCAAACCATGATGCTCATTGATCCGATCCTCCGCGCGGGGGAGACCGCGAATGAATCTTCGCAAACAAGCCTCATCGATGAGGCTACCTCGCCAAAAGTGAACCTGTGTGGCGGATTGTAAGCAGAGGGGAAGTAATTTCGCAAGGACTTATTGGTACAGGTTACCTGGAGGCAGTCGCTGGTCGGCAGTCGCTAGTCGCCAGCCGACGAGTGTTCGATGTTTTGCGAGCGGCGATTCTAAAGGGCGGTGCCGTAGTCTTGCCAGCGACCAGCGACTGAAGACTAGCGACTAGCTAGTCAGGAGGCAGGCCTTCGAAGGCTCGGGTGATCTTGTCGACGTCGTCGGGTTGCAGGCGGCAGGCGCTGCCTAATTTGTCGGTGAGAATCTTGTTGATGGCCGAAATCGACTGACCCCTGGTTTGGGCGACGAAGCGATGCCATTCGGTTGACACGGTTTTGCGCTCGGCGGTGTCTGCATCCTCGCAGAACTGGCGGACGGCCTCGTCGAGCGTGCCGTATTCGTCCGCCATGTCTTCGTGGAAGTAGCCGCGCAGGAAGCTGCGCAAGGCGGGGAAGGTGGCGGCGGTGATTTCGCTGCTATCTTTGTGAGACGCATTCGAACTCATCAGCGGCACTCCGGATACGAAGTCAAGACATAATAGTCGTTTGGGGCAGTCCAGCGTAGAACGATGGTCGCGTGAGCGCAGGGCTCGGGTTGATCCGCGTCGCGTCGAAGGGAACGGCCCACGGGTTGGGATCGGTCGCCGTCGTAATCGATCACGAGGTTGGGATGACCGCCCTGGCGATCCCGCCAGCGTTCGATCTTGCCGCGATTCTGTTCGAGAGCGGTTCCGACTGCATGTTCCGCGGTGTCCCGATCGGTCCAGGTGGAGGCGGCGGAAATATTGCGTTCGCGCCGAAGGCGTTCGCGCAGTTGATCGTCAGTGCGCCCGACGTGCTTGCGGAGGGTGTGGCCACCAGCCGATTCATCCCGCGACAGATCACGGGCAGTGCTTGATCCTCCGCCTCCGCCTTGACCTGGCTGGGGGAAATCGGGTTTCGCCATTGACGGGCCTGGCTGAGGAGTGTTGCAGGCTAAAGCCGCGAGCAGGACGGTCAGCACGGCTGCGAGTGCGCGTCCCTGGATGGCGGCTCTGCCTGCAGATGTCATGAAATTTGCTGGAGCGTGTGAAGTGCGTCCTGAGGGCCCGGAACGCCAAAGTTGCTTCGCCGGGCCGACGCGGGGGATGGCGCGACCACGACGCTAGCAGCCTACCGCCAGACGCCCCGGTCTGGCAAATTGGTCAGGGACCGGTCGCCGGTGGTGCGCCGAGAAGCAGCCAGTTCCTTCGAGTACATTGGTGAGTATGCAGCGCGTCTCCGTCAGCGACTGGCTGAGTGACTTCCTCAAGCATGGATCGGAATGCGCCTACATTCAGCGACGAGGCTACCGCACCGAGCGCTGGTCATTTCGGATGGTGGCCGAGATGGCATTTCAGTTCGCGCGAGAACTCGCGGAGCGCGGAATCGGAAAAGGCGACCGCGTCCTGATCTGGGGAGAGAATTCCGCCGAGTGGGTGGCGGTATTTTTTGGATGTGCTCTGTGCGGCGCAATCGCAGTGCCCATGGATGATGCGGCGTCCGTCCACTTTGTGAAACGCGTGAGCGAGGAAGTGAGCGCCCGCTTGAAAGTGACTTCCCGCGAGCATGCCCAGGGCGAGGCCAGCCCCACGGTTCTCCTATTGGAAGACCTGCGAACCACCCTCGCACGACATTCGACGGCGCGTTATGAGCCGGCGCCGGTCGCGGCGGGCGATCCACTCGAAATCATCTTCACCTCGGGAACGACGGCCGAACCCAAAGGCGTGGTGATCACCCACGGCAACGTGCTGACCAACGTTGCGCCTCTGGAAACCGAGATTCAGAAATATCTGAAGTACGAACGCTGGTTCCATCCGGTGCGCTTCCTGAACCTGTTGCCCCTGAGTCATGTGTTCGGGCAATTTCTGGGAATGTTTCTTCCGTCCATTATGGCGGGCACTGTCATTTTTCAGGAAAGCCTCGGGCCCTCCGAGGTGATGCAGACGATTCGGCGGGAACGGGTGTCGGTGCTGGTAGCAGTGCCGCGCATGCTGCAATCACTGAAAGACAAGCTCGAAAGAGATCTGGAAGGGTCGCGGCGGGTGGAGGCTTTTTCCGCCAGATTCAAGCGCGCGGAAGGCAGGCCATTTCTGCGGCGAGCCTGGATCTTCCGGCAAATGCACGGTCTATTTGGCTGGAAGTTCTGGGCATTCATTTCGGGCGGCGCTGCGCTGGATCACGATACGGAAGAATTCTGGAGCCGCTTGGGATTCGCCGTGATTCAAGGGTATGGGCTCACGGAGACCACTTCGCTGGTGAGCGTGAACCATCCATTTCACCTGGGCAAAGGATCGATCGGGAAGATTCTGCCGGGCCGGGAAGTGAAACTGGCGGAGGATGGAGAAATTTTGGTGCGAGGTGGAGGAGTCGCGGCGGGCTACTGGAAAGGAAATGCTTCCGGATCAACGGGGCCGGCGACTTCTGCTACCGATGACGAAGGATGGTACCGCACGGGCGATCTGGGTGGTCTGGATGCGGAGGGGAATCTTTATTTCAAGGGGCGCAAGAAGGACGTGCTGGTTACTCCGGCGGGTATGAATATCTACCCTGAGGATCTGGAAGTCGCCCTTCGCGCGCAGCCAGAGATTCGGGATTGCGTGGTTGTGGGTGTGGCGCGGGGTGGGAACGAAGAGCCGTGCGCGGTTCTGATCCTGCGGGATGATAAGGATGACGCTGCCGCGGCCGTGCGGCGCGCCAATCAGCAACTCGCCGAATATCAGCGGATGCGGGAATGGTTTGTGTGGCGTGAAAGGGATTTCCCACGCACCTCCACGGGCAAGCCGCGCCTGAATGTCATCCGGGAATCGCTGCCGGGGCTGCGGGAGGCACCGGTGGCAGTTGCCGGCGCGAGTCCCCTGGCGGACTTGATCGGCAAGATTTCGGGACGTGGGGTTGCTGTCCTGAAGCAGGAATCGAGCCTTGAAGACGATCTCCACCTGAGTTCCCTGGAACGGGTGGAATTGATGAGCGCGCTCGAGGATCGCTACCAGGTGGACTTAAGCGAGGCCAGTTTCAGTGCGGCGCGCACGGTCGGCGACCTGCAGCAAATCCTGAATGGGAAGGGCGCGGAACGCGTCGAGTACCACTATCCGTATTGGACCCTGAGTTGGCCGGTGCGTTGGGTGCGAACGTTGGTGTATTACGCGCTGATGCGTCCGGCCATTGTGCTGTTGGGCTGGCCGCGGATCGTGGGTCGCGAGAATCTCGAGAACGTATCCGGGCCCGTCCTGGTGGTGTGCAATCACATTGATGATGCGGACGTGGGCTTCGTGCAGACGGCGCTCCCACCGCGAATACGTCACCGGCTGGCAACTGCCACCGGAGGCGAGGCGCTCGAAGCGCTCAGAAGTCCTAAGCCAGGGCGAGGCTTTTTCGCCCGCGCCTACGATCGGCTGCAGTGGGCGTCGGGAGTGGCCTTGCTGAATCTTTTCCCCCTGCCGCACGCCGCGGCCTTTCTCAAAAGCTTCGCGTATGCCGGGGAGTGTGTTGACCGCGGGTACAGCATTCTCGTATTTCCGGAAGGACACCACACCACGGACGGCCAGCTGCGACCCTTCCGTGCGGGAATTGGATTGCTGGCAACGCGCCTCGGTGTGCCGGTTGTTCCCATGCGCATTGACGGACTCTTCGAGGTGAAACTTGCGGGCCGACGATTGGCGGTGCCGGGCGAAATTTGTGTGCGCATCGCACAGCCGGTGCGTTACTTAGCGACGGAAGATCCGCAGCACATCGCCGCCGACCTGGAACGAAGAGTGAAGGGGCTGCCTTCGGCCTGAAGCTTGTACGGCCCGTCGATACGGCGAACCATGTATTTTAGGAAGCGCCAGACCCGCGTCCTGCCGGGCTTTTTCTCTAACCAAGAGGGCATGAATCGCATGGCGACCAAAACCTGCCTCTATAATTTCAGGATGAAAATTAAAACCGTTCTCCCCTTATGTTCGCTGCTACTTGGAGCTTCTTTTCTGCATGCTGCGGACCAGAAGACTGTTGAACTCAAGAATGCCAAAGGCGAAAGCGTAGGCACCGTCACCCTGGAAGAATCCAAGGGGAACGGCGTCACCCTGAACCTTGATCTGAAGAACCTGCCCCCGGGCGATCACGCGATCCACATACACCAAACGGCAAAATGTGATGGTCCGGATTTCAAATCGGCGGGCGGGCACTTCAATCCCGACAATAAGAAACACGGGCTGGAAAATCCCGAAGGACACCACGCCGGAGACATGCCGAATTTTACGGTGGGATCCGACGGTACCGCCAAGACCACGGTGACGGATAAGGACGTCACCCTGGGCGACGATAATCATTCAGTTTTTAGCAACGGTGGAACTGCGATCGTAGTTCACGCCAAGGCCGACGACATGAAGTCCGATCCCGCGGGCAACGCAGGGGACCGGATCGCGTGCGGTACGGTCACGAAATAGAAGCGCAAGGAAGGTAAAATATTGAGAAGGGCGTCCCCATCCCCTGGCACGCCCTTCTCGGTGCTGACCGGTCCGATGACGAGCGGAACTCTTCCGCGGACCCGTTCTGCACTTCGTCCGCACCTGCCCGCAGCGCGATCTACGCAGCTTGCTCGGCTTCGGTGCGATCTTTTGGGGCGAAGCATTCACGGCCCCGTTTTCCACAAACACCGAGTCTGCGCGGAAGTTGTTGTGTGTCGATTTTCTTTTTGGATAAACCGGCCTCCCGATTTCCCTGTAGGAAAGACACTGCGCCACGCGATCCGCCTGATCGGTCTTCAACGAGGGCTGGCGGTGTCGATAAATCCTTGTGGCTGATTGCGATACGCTCTGCAAAAGTTGCGGTTGACTTGGCGAGATCGCGAAACTATCAAAGAACATCCCGTGAGCTATCGGCGCTCCGCCCGCCGAACCCCTTCACCATTCGTGAAAATTTGGAGGAGTGTGATGACATCAGGAAAGTCGAAGCCGGTGGTGATGCCGCTGCGCGTTTTTGTAGGACCTGGGACAGAGGCGGAGAAGGCCTTTCATGGACGCAAGTCCATGCCGCGCCCGGAAGCCATCGCGCCCGGCATTCCGCCCAGTCCCGCCCACGACCTGATTTTTCACGGAGGGCACACGATCGCCGACCTGGTTTTCACGAACTTCTACATAGGAGGAAGCGCGGCGTGGAAAGTGAGCGATATCGAGAATGTCGACAAGGGCCTGGCGGCAGCGATGTCGGACGTTGAACTCAACAACGTGATGTCGCAATACTATCCTTCGGGCAAAATCACCAGTACATTCCGGCCTTCGCAAACGCTGGCTGGTGCGCCACCCAAAGTGTTTTCTCAGGGAGATGTCGAAAACCTGGTCCAGCAACTCTTTGCGGCGGGGACCTTGAAGGGCTTCGACTTCGTATCGACCGTTTTCAACTTCATGTTGCCCAGCGGAACGATTCTGAACACGGACGAGGCGCCGACGGGAGGCGCGGCGGTGGCCGAAAAGTCTGCAGCCGTGAGGATGCGGGTCCCGGTGGAGGAAAAGGAAGATTCGACACAGGGTCTCGGTGGTTACCACGGATCGGTGCATGTGGAGAGCGGGGCGTCCTCCGCGAGGATCCTGTACTACGCGGTGGGGGTCTACTCAGAGAATCTGCCGGACGGGACAGTCAACGGCATTCCGGTCTTCGATCAATCGTGGAAGAACGTGGTCGCGACTTTCTATCACGAACTGAACGAAGCGCGCACGGATCCAGATGTGGAAGATGCGATCCGCGCGGGGAATGATCCGAAGGCGGTTAATTTCCTGGGCTGGACCTCGAAGCAGGGAGAGGAGTGCGGCGACTTCCCGGTGTTCGAAGCGAATCCACTCACGAAAGTATTTCAGGAGGTAAAACTGGTAAACGGGGATGGGACGGTCCCGGTACAGTTTCAGTACTCCAATCACGCTCACGGACCCGAGGGGCCGCTGAAGACTCCTGCTCCCTTTGCCGGACAACTCCAGGCAAAAGGCGCCGGGCAGTCGCATGGAGGCGGGCATTCGCACGGGAAAAAGAAGAAAGCGTAATATTCTCCGCGACGATTGCGTGATCAGCCTTCGGCGGCGGCTGGCTTCAGCCGGCCGCTTTTGTGTGAGCGAAAATTGTGACCGTGCGGATTGCTTCCATGCACGACGATTCCAGGATTCCGCAGCCTTTATAATTCGCGTGACAAGTCTGCATTCATAGAAAGCGACGAAGACCGCATGGGACATCCTCTTCTCGATCTTAAGAACAAGAACGCCGTGGTTATCGGGGGTACGAGCGGCATCGGGCTGGCACTCGCAAAAGGACTTGCGGAAGCAGGAGCGAATGTTGTGCCCACCGGGCGTCGCGAGCCAGAAGCGCGCGCGGCCGCGGCTGCCGTCGCAGGGATGGGAAGGAAATCGCTGACTGTGACTTGCGACGTCACCGACAACGCGAGCCTGGAACGGCTGCTCGCCGAGGTGCGCGCGAAAGTGGGAGACGTCCACATCCTGGTGAATTGCGCGGGCCGCACCAAGCGTACGCCAACCTTGGATCTGCCGGAACAGGAATGGGCCGCGATCCTCGAGACCAACCTGAATGGAACGATGCGGGCATGCCGGGTGTTCGGGCGGCATATGGTCGAGCGCGGCTACGGGAGGATTATTAATATCGCATCACTCGCGTCGTTTGTGGGTCTTTATGAGGTGGCGGCGTACTGCGCCAGCAAGGGAGCGGTGGCGTCGCTCACGAAGTCTTTAGCCGTGGAATGGGCGAAATTTGGAGTATGCGTGAACGCCATTGCGCCGGGCGTGTTTCGCACGGAGTTGAATTCTGCGTTGCTGGACGGGACCGAGCGCGGGCGCGAATTTCTGTTGCGCACGCCGATGCGGCGGTTCGGGAAGTTAGATGAGTTGGTAGGAGCGGCAGTATTTCTGGCTTCCGATGCAGCAAGCTTCGTCTCGGGACATCTGCTGGTGGTGGACGGCGGCTTTTTGGCCAGCGGCGTAAACCAATAGCGTCGAGGGTCAGCTGGCGGCACGGGCTGTGGGCGCAGCGGCTCCAGCACGCGCCTGTTTTACGATCGCGGCGAACTTCCGCGCATTTTCGACGATCACTTCGGATTTTCCTGATTTCAGGGCATCGGCCTGCACCAACTCCCCGCCGACGCCCAGCGCGGCGGCTCCCGCCTCGATAAATTCTGCTGCCGTGTTCAGGTTGACTCCGCCCGTGGGCACGAGGGGAATCTGCGGGAACGGCCCTCTTGAGAGACTTGATGTATTTCGCGCCCCCGACTTGGCCGCACGGAAATATTTTTACGAAGTCCGAACCTGCATTCCACGCAGTGATGATTTCGGTTGGCGTGAGCGCGCCGGCCAGCATGAGTGTGCCGTTCTGGACCGCGAATTCGACGGTTGGGAAGATTTAATCCGGGACTCACCAGAAATTGCGCGCCGGCATCGACGCAACGCCGCGCTGCCTCCGCGTCGAGAACGGTGCCCGCGCCGATGAGCACCGAGGCGGCAGCGCTCTTGCGGAGTTCGCGGATGACTTCAACGGCGCCCGGAACGGTCATCGTGATTTCGACGATGGGAATTCCGCCGTCGCATACGGCCTGCGCCGCCAGCCGAGCCTCGGCCGCCGAATCGGCCCGCACCACGGGGATGACGCCAATTTCGAGAATTCGATCCCGTACCTGTTGCTTGTTCATCGAACAATCTCCCATGTATGCTAGCGCGCGATGCGAGCGCCTTTGTCTTCCATGACGCGAGTTACTTCCTGCAGGGTCACCATGCTGGTGTCGCCGGGCGTGGTCATGGCGAGCGCGCCGTGGGCCGCGCCACATTCGACTGCCCACTGCGGGCCCTTGTCTGCGAGAAAACCGTAGATCAGGCCGGAGGCGAAAGAGTCGCCGCCGCCCACGCGGTCGTAGATCTCAAGATCCTTGCGTTCTTTCGCCTGATAAAAAGCGCCATCGCCGTAACAGATCGCGCCCCAATCGTTGCGGGTGGCGGTTTTCGCTTTGCGCAGCGTGGTCGCCACAACCTGAAAGGGATAATCCTTTACGACCTTGGTGATCATCTGCTTAAAGCTCTCCACTTCGAAATTGGAGAGATCGGCGTCGACGCCGGAAACTTCATAGCCAAGAGCGGCCGAGAAATCCTCTTCGTTCCCGAGCATGACGTCGACCAGGGGGGCAATGCGACGGTTCACTTCCTGCGCCTTCTGCTTGCCGCCGATCGACTTCCATAACGATGAACGGTAGTTCAAGTCGTAGGAAACGATTGTGCCGAAACGCTTGGCAGCCTGCATGGCTTCGATCGCCACATCGGGAGTCGTAGCGGAGAGCGCGGTGAAGATTCCGCCGGTGTGCAGCCAGCGTGCGCCCAATTTGCCGAAGATTTCGTCCCAATCGATGTCGCCGGGCTTGAGTTGCGAGACGGCGGTGTGGCCGCGATCGTAGGAGCCTACCGCGGCGCGGACGCCAAAGCCGCGGTCGGTGAAATTAAGTCCGTTGCGGGCGGCGCGGCCGACTCCATCATGCGGCACCCAGCGGATGAGCGACTGGTCGACGCCGCCCTGGTAGACGAAATCCTGCAGCAGGCGGCCCACCGGATCGTCGGCGAAGGCGGTGACCACGGCCGTGTCCAGGCCGAAGCAGCGCTTCAATCCGCGGGCGACGTTGTATTCTCCGCCGCCTTCGCAGACATCGAAACTCCTGGTGGTCGTGATGCGGCGGTCGCCGGGATCGAGGCGCAGCATGATTTCGCCCAGGCTCACCAGGTCCCACCGGCAGTCTTTTCTTGCTTTGATCTTGAGCGGCATGGTCGGTCGTTTGTACGCTGTATTGTTATACACAAGTTGAATGCACGCGTCTGTGGCCTCGGGGCTCGCGGGCTCACGCCCGCATCGCCGGGGTGCCGCCCCTGCGGGGGCTTTGCGTTCATTTTTATCGCTTACCCAGCGCTTACGCGCTGGGCTAATCTATGCCGCCGCTCCGCGGCTCTAGCGTGCTGGCGAGGCAAGCATCGCTCTTTGTTCGATGGCGAGGCGAGCATCGCTTTTTGTTCGATGCGGGACCTTGTTCGATGGAACCCTTCTCGATCTGCGAGTAAAAGTCTTCCCGACCCATTTGGCCGTGCGGGATCAGGTATAACTGGTGTAGGTACGACCGATGGCGAAAGCAGCCCTCAGACTTCATCCCGATGACAATGTGCTGATTGCGTTGCGGGATTTGCGCAAGGGCGAGGCGGTCCAGATCGATGGGCATTCCTTTTCTCTGACCTCGGACGTTCCCGCCAAGCACAAATTCGCGGCGACAGAAATGACGCCGGGCGATTCCGTGCTCATGTACGGAGTGCTGGTGGGAAAGGCGACGCAGCCGATTGCGCAAGGGTCGGCCCTGAACGTTCTGAATATTCGGCACGATGCGCAAACGTTTCGAGAGAAGAACAAGGAATACCGCTGGAATCCTCCAGACGTTTCCTGCTGGCGCGAGCGCAGATTTCTCGGGTATCGCAGAACGGATGGGCAAGTCGGAACCCGCAATTACTGGCTGGTGGTGCCGCTGGTGTTCTGCGAGAACCGCAACATCGAGACTCTGAAGCAGGCATTCGAAGAGGAACTGGGATTTGCCCCGCCGAAAGTTTATCGCCGCCAGGTTGCCGAGATGGTCGCGCTCTACCAACAGGGACGGCTGGGCGAGATTGAGCAAGAGCCAGCGGACGAGCACCCGCGCATTCCGGCCAACCCTGCGATTTTTAAGAATGTCGATGGCATCAAGTTTCTGATGCACCAGAGTGGTTGTGGCGGGACGCGCGAGGATTCCCACAATCTGTGCGGTCTGATTGCAGGGTACCTGCATCATCCGAATATCGCGGGCGCAACCGTGTTGAGCCTGGGCTGCCAGAACTCGCAGGTAAGCATTCTGCGCGAGCAGGTGGCGGCGCGCGATCCCAAGTTTCAGAAGCCCCTGCTGGTATTCGAACAACAGAAAAGCAGTTCTGAGTTTTCCATGCTGTCGGAAGCGATCCGGGCAACTTTTCTTGGAGTTGCAGAGGCGGACCGGAATAGCCGCACGCCGGCGCCTCTAGCGCAGCTTTGCGTGGGATTGAAATGCGGCGGGTCCGATGGGTTTTCAGGGATTTCGGCAAATCCGGCGGTGGGTCATGTCTCTGATCTGATCGCCGGGTTGGGAGGCCGCACGATTCTTTCTGAATTTCCTGAACTGTGCGGCGTGGAGCAAGCCCTGATCGATCGCAGCGTTGACCGTGCGACTGCGGATCGTTTTATCCAACTGATGCGTGACTACGCGGCGCGAGCGAAGGCGGTACGCTCGGGATTCGAAATGAATCCTTCGCCCGGCAACATCAAGGATGGTCTGCTGACGGATGCGATGAAGTCGGCTGGCGCGGCCAAAAAGGGCGGCACTTCCCCGGTGACCGCGGTGCTCGACTATCCGGAATATTCCACCAAGGCTGGTCTGAACTTGCAGTGCACGCCGGGCAATGATGTCGAGTGTGTGACGGCGCAGGTCGGAGCCGGCGCGAACGTGGTCGTGTTCACGACGGGTCTCGGCACGCCGACAGGAAATCCTGTTGCTCCGGTGATCAAGGTCGCGACTAACTCCGATCTGGCAAAACGGATGCCTGACATCATTGACGTCGACGCAGGGCCGGTCGTCTCGGGGGAGAAGAGCATTGAGGAAATGGGAGAAACAATTCTTGAAGCGGTAATAAAGGTCGCCAGCGGCGAATTACGCACCAAGGCGGAAGTTCTGGGGCAGGATGATTTCATTCCCTGGAAGCGTGGCATTTCGCTTTAATCCAGGTCCGGGTAAATACGAATCCATGAAAAACGCTCTCGTCTTTGTTGGTTTATGCGTCGTGTGTGCCTTGCCCGCGATGTCTGCGGACGGGCCTCCGGCTGAGGCCTTTCGCGTGCTGCCACCGGCCGTGGAAGGGCCGACCATCACTCCTTATTTGAAGTACCAGACCGAAATGGCCTGGCGGGAGGACGACGCGCGCCGCAAAGAGTGGGCGCAGATTCGAACCGAGGCGGAGTTGATTCGCCTGCAGCGCAAAATGCAGGAGAGCCTGCTCGCCATGCTGGGCGGCTTGCCAGAAGGAAGAACGCCCCTCCATCCGCGCATCACGGGCAAGATCCCGATGGATGGCTTCCATATTGAAAAGCTGATTTTCGAAAGCTTGCCTGGCGTCTATGTGACTGCGCTTGTGTATGTGCCGGAGGATGGTAAGACTACGCACCCCGGGATTCTCGTTCCGGCTGGGCACTCGACAAACGGAAAAAATCACTACCAGGTCTTGTGTCAGCGCCTGGTGCATCACGGATACGTCGTCATCGCGTGGGACCCGGTTGGTCAGGGCGAGCGCAGCCAGTTTTGGGACGCGAAGAACAACAAGAGCCGCTATAACCTGATTTGCGCCGAGCATGCGGTGATGGGAAACCTCGCATACCTGGCAGGCACAAATCTGGCGCGCTGGGAAATCTGGGACGGCATTCGCGCTGTCGATTATCTGCTCACGCGTCCGGACGTCGATCCGCAACGCATCAATATTACGGGCACCAGCGGCGGAGGATTTCAGGTGGCGCACATCGCGGCGCTGGATCGCCGGATCAAAGCGGCAGCGCCTTCCTGCTACATCACCGCGCTGCCGATGCGCGTGTACAACCGCATTTTCCAGGACCCTGACAGCGACCCGGAGCAGGATCTCTACGGAATGATTTCGAATCACATCGATAATCCTGGGCTACTGCTCATGATGTATCCGCGACCGGTGTTCGTGGCGGCGGCGGTGCTCGATTTTTTTCCGATTGAGGGCGCGCGCAGGTCGGTGCGCGAGGTGACTGAGGTGTACGGCAGGTTCCATCATGCCGACCGCATCGCGATGGCTGAGGGCTATCATGCGCACCAGTACTCGCCGGAGAATCAGGAAGCGGCACTGGCGTTTCTGGATCACTTCAATGGCATTCAGGCGCCGAAAAAGGCCTTCTCCGCGAAGGAACTCGACGACAAGACGGTGCAGTGCACGCGTACCGGCCAGGTCATGCTCGACTTCGAAGATGCGCGTTCGATCATGGATGTCATCCGCGAGTATTACAGAGCTCACAAGAAAGAGCCGGCAAAGACGATCAAACAGCTTTACTTCTCCGATCTTCATCCTCACATCGAGACCTGGAAGGTCGCGGAATTTCACGGCGAGGTTCTAGGAGATGCAGAGATTGGCTGGGAAAAAATCTCTGACTCACAGTTCGAAGGCGCCACTATCGAGAAGTATCTGCTGCATCACGGCCGCTATCTGCAGATGCCGCTACTGCGTATCCATAAAACCGGCAAGGATGGGGGTCCTGTGCTGTTGTGGCTTGGTGAGAACGGCAAGGCCACGGCCGCGGACTGGCCTGCGGTCGTGAAGTACGTCGAGGAGGGGTACAGCGTGCTGTCGTTCGATCCGCGCGGGCTGGGCGAGACGCGAATGCCGTACAAGGCAGCGTCGCCGGACGATCCGTCGCTAGCGCAACTCGACTTGGCACATGCGTATGTGAATCCGCTGTCGGGAGTGCTGTCGGATTACGTGTACAACTCGTTGTTAGCGGGGCGGCCTTACCTTCTGCAAACGGTTGAAGATGCGGAAATCGCAATTCGCTTTTTGCGAGTAGTCTCAGGTTCCCGCGTGGAATTGTTTGTCGCTGGAACAGAGGGAGCGGCGCCCCTGGCCAGCGCGATCGCGGAAACACTGCCCGACATCAAGCTGCTTCCCCAATCCAATAGCCAGCCATTCCGCTGGTCTGAAGTCGTGGAGCAGAAAACCGAGATATGGCCGATCCAGTATTTGCTGCCCGGTGGAGCGTACATTCACTAAGTTGCGCGGCCGGAGTTTTCACAACATTGCTCATTGCCCCGCGACCACCGGCAGGATCAACGCCGAGGGATGCTCGGCGTCGTGGTAGATGGTGTTGGTCGCGCTGACCGGCTTCCTGCCCGTCGCGCTGTCTTCTCCTGTATTGAGGTTCCTGTCAAAGCGAGGGAAATTGCTGCTGCTAATCTCAAGGCGCAGGCGGTGGCCCTTCTTGAAGACGTTGCTGGTTGACCACAGGTCGAGGGAGATCTTGTAAGTCTGCCCTGGATTCATGAGCTGAGGTTGTTCCCGGGAATCACGATAGCGGCCGCGAACGATCCCTTCGGTGAGATTCTGCGCGAAGCCATCGGGCCAGACGTCGACGAGCTTGGCAGTGAAGTCGGTGTCGACCGCGGAGGTGCTGGCAAAAAGTTCAAGCGTGACCGGGCCGGTGACTTCCAGATCCTGAGCGAGCGCCGGCGTTGAATACACCAGCACGTCGTTGCGACCTTCGACTCCGCGCTGATCGCGCGGCCCGGGCTTCAGGTGCTGGGCATCGCAGCACAGGGGTCCGCCTACCGTAGGCGCAGGATTTGCGGGATCGTACGCGTAGTGGTCGGCAGTTTCCGCTTTGGGAGCGGCGCTGCTGAGGCCGCCGTCTCCACTCAAAGAATTCGCCTTGCCTGTCGAGTGCAGAAAATATCGAGTCTCTTTTGCCCGGGCGAGCGGCCAATCCTCCTCATCCCGCCACTGGTTGATCCCCATCACGAAAATCCGCACGGGCTTTGCCTTGCTGAAATCGTTGCTCTCTCCCTTGAGAAGGCTGTCATACCAGGCCAGGGCGATGTCGTCTTCGTCGCGCTCGGCGGCGGCGCCGAAATCCACATCGCCGATCTTGCGACCGGAACCGGCATGGCCGCCGATCATCACCACCAATCGCTGACCCTTGCGCGCGGCATCGCTCGCGCCGTGTTGCTTGACGCCGACGTAATTGCGCAACGAGCCGCCCTGAAAAATGTCGTACCAGGCGGCAACGGTCAGCATCGGGACGTTGATGTCGGGAAAATGCTCTTCGATGCTCCAGCGCTTCCAGTAATCGTCGTAGTTGGGGTGGGCGAGCCAGTCGAGGAAATAGGGTGCGAGGGAGCGGGTCAAGGCGGAATCCGGCGAGCCTTGGGGAACGTCGAACAGCGGATACTCGGTGAGGGGAAGCTTCCAGATTCCGTGCTGCGCGTTGGTGTTTTTCTCCACGGAGCGATTGAGAGTGTCCTGCGCCAGGCCGGAGGTCCAGGATTCGTTGAACCATTGTTCGAAAGCGCCGCCCTGGTAGGTCCAGCCTTCGTGGTAATTGCTCGCGGTTACGACGGGGCAGATTCCGGCGAGATGTGGGGGATGCGCGATGGCGGTCAGCATTTGAGTGGCGCCTACATAGGAGCCTCCAATCATGCCGACTTTGCCATTGGAGTAGGGAAGGGCGGCGGCCCACTCGACGGTGTCGAAGCCGTCGTTCGATTCATTCTTGAACGGATACCACTCGCCGTCGGACTTGTAGCGGCCGCGGACGTCCTGAATGATCACCACGTAGCCCAGCGCCGCGGCGCGCACGGCGAAGCCCGCGGAGTTTCGTTTGTCGTAAGGAGTCCGTTCGAGCAGGACCGGGAATTTCTCTTCCGATTTCGGCCGGTACACATTGGCGCGGAGAATCGTGCCGTCGCGCATCTTGGCCTCGACGTCGAATTCGGTGGCGATGGGGTAGGAATCAGCGGCGTAGACCAGGCGCGGGGCGACTGATAGCAGGGACGAAATAACCACAAGACACTTCGCGAGAGTGCGCATGCCAAGGCTCCGAAAGTTGCGTGTTGATGACGTCACTCGTACAGATGGACGAGGCTTTTCCGATAAGCCTCGTAAAAGTCTTCCAACTGCCTGGCTGCGCTCGTGCTCCCGACGAATTGATGACTGGGCAGAATGGCGGGAGTGATTCCCCGTTGCAACAAGCCTTCTGCGGTCGCGCAGCGGATCATGTTGATGACCATGGCGCCGGTCACGGTGGAAGCGGGTCCGGTGGGCCAGTCGAGACCGGGCAACTGTAGCACGCAGTCTCCCGTGGGACACTGATTGTCGATCACGATATCGGCGCAGTCGGTAAGTTTCTTTCCCGAGGAATGAGCAGCTTTGGCTTGCTCGCAATGCGCTTTGGAGACGATCGCAATCACCGGCAATCCGCGCTGCTGGGCTCCCATGGCCATTTCGACAACGACGGGACGGATGCCGCTGGTGGAGATCACGATGAAGGCATCGTGCCCGCCGAAATGAAATCCACGCAGGATCTGTTCGGCATAGCCTTCGTAGTTTTCGAGATACAACGGCGCGCGCAGGCCGTTGGCACCCACGATGCTGGCGTGGTTCGACAGCGCCAGTTCGACCAGGGCGACGAAGCCCGGGAAGCATCCCTGGCGCGGGGTCATCTCTTCGCATAGCATGCGCGAGTGGCCGTTGCCGAAAAGGAAAATCAGGCCGCCGCGCGCGATCCGCTCGATGCAGAGGTCGGCCGCTTGCTGAATAACTTCTGACTGCGTTTGCTTCAGTTTCTCGAGCAACGCCAGTGCCTGATCAAAGTATTGCGATGCAGCCTTGGGGGAAGGCGTGCCGGATGCGGCGCGCTTCTCCATAAAATTTTCTCCTTCGCCGAACCTGGGATGGCTTCGACCTAAAGTGTCCGGCTGCTTGCGCCCAGTAGAATTGCACACGATGCGTATAATGCACAATCACCGTGAATGAAATGAGTTCGCGTAAAGAAGGAACCTCCTATGCGTTGGGCGTGGACATCGGAGGCACGGCCATTAAGGCTGCCGTGGTCAGTTCCGCCGGAGATCTGGACGAAAAGGTTCAAGCGCCTTCGCCTCACCAACTTGAGGAACTCCGTGATTTTTTCCGAACCGCAACCCAGAAGGCGACCGTCTCTCTTAAAGGTGTGGGAATTGCGTGCAAAGGCATCATCGATGCCGAGTCTTCGCGGGTAAACCGACTGCCAGGTGACTTGCACTTCTTGCAGGGTAGTTTTCTTAAGGACTTCGTCTGCGCTGATCTGCCAGTGCGCGCCGACAACGATGCCCGCGCGGCCCTGGTGGCTGAGGTGTTGTGGGGATCGGCCCGCGGGCGCCGCAACGTGCTGCTGCTGACTTTGGGGACAGGAGTCGGCGGTGCCGCCATGGTCGACGGAGTGATTCTGCATGGGGCGGCTGGGATCGCCGGTCATTTTGGGCATATGACAGTCGATCCTCGCGGGGGACTGTGCATGTGCGGAAATCATGGTTGTCTGGAAACGCGGTTCTCAGCGAGAGCGATTGAGGCTGACTATTTTGCGCACATGCATCGCGCTGCACCCGCGACATTGGCGGCCGGGCCGGACGGGAATATTCCCGACACGGAGGCAATCTTCCGAGCGGCGGCGCATGGAGATGAGAGCGCGCGGTGCGTGCTGGAGCGCGCTCTGGAGTATCTGGGAGTAGCGGTTGTAAGCCTGCTGCACGCCTTCGATCCAGAAGTGCTGATTCTCGGCGGGAGCATCGCACAGGCCGGTGAGCAGGTGCTGGGTCCGGTGCGCGCCGCCATCGCCAGGAACAGTTGCGAGATGCTTGGCCGCGAAGTGCCGGTCGTTTTGCAGAGTGTGGCCGGATACGGCGGCGTGCTGGGGGCCGCCGGGCTCATTTTCCTGCACCAGCAAATCTTGAAGATCTGAACGTCCTGCTGCGTTTGACCCTCTGTGATTCTCTGTGTCCTCTGTGGTTAGAGTGTAAAAGCTTTAACCACAGAGGACACTGAGGGGCACAGAGAACCCGAATGGGCAGGACGCAACTTTAGTGAACGGTTACGGTTACTGTTGCCGTTGTTCTGCCAAACTGGTTCGTGGAGTACAGCGTGTAGGTCGTCGTGGCTGCCGGTGTGACCACGATGCTGGTTCCCCGCACGGGGCCGGCTTGCGGATCGATGATGTTGTAAGCGCTGTTGCTCGCACTCCAACTCAGTGTGACCGGGGAGCCGGCGGTCACCGACGTCGGGTTCGCGCTAAAACTGCTGATGGTTGGCGAAGGACCAGTCGGCACGTTGGCGGGCGTGTAGATGGTGCCCTGTTGCACAACTTCGAAGTTCGAGGCGGTAATATTTTTCAGCAGGTTGAGATTGGTATTGTTCCAGCGATTGTCGGGCACGCCGCTGATGAAGATTGCGCTTCCGTTGTCGGCGAGGATCATGCCGTACTTTTTCAGGGCGGTCAGGATGACCTGGTCGTCCGCCGGGTAGGTGGAAATGTCGAAGCTTGCCTTCAACCGGAGCCGCGTGCCCATGGGCGGCGCGCTAGTGCTGGTGGTGGTCGAGGCCCAGTGAGTCGCGGGCAGCACGAACGCCTTTTGCGACGTGGGAACTGTGAACCGCAGCGCATGATTGATCGCTCCGGCGGCTACTTCGTCGTAGCGAGCGAGGCCGACGAAGACGGGAAGGCCCGCGGCATCCGCTGAGGTCCAGGTGTAGGGCCGTTGTTCGTTGATGGTCATATCCCAGATGGCAGTTGCGTCCGCGCTCCACTTCCCGCTCTTCACCGAGGCGTTGTAGAGCTCGTAGAGCCAGCATCCATCTTTCTCAAGCACCAGGACGTGACGGTCGCCATTGCCTGGTTTGGGATAACCCTCGATGAGGGCGTTGGCGGGAATTGGTTCCGGGCCGGGATCGCTCTCGTCAAAGTAAGCGCCCAGCGTGACCGGCACCTTGGTTTGAGTTCCAGCAACGACCTGGTATGGAATACCGAGAGTCTGATTGTGGAACGTGCCCGCACCAAAATCGGGGTGAAGGGTCACAGTTGCCCCGATAAAGTTGATGATGTTGGCTGAGTTGGCGTCCACCTGCGCGGTGGAGATGTTGTATTCCACAAACTCGTTGACTGGAATGGGACGAAGCCATTCAGGCTGGCGCCTTGTCCGAGACTCATTCCGCTGCACGTACCAGATTGCGAAAACGCGATTCCACAGGTGAGGACGACGACGATTAGCGGGAGTATTCCAGAAGGTCCTTGCTTTGTTCGCATACACTTTCCTTTCTTGAGCTGCCAGGCAGCAGTTGGGGTTGCGATTGTGCGTTCCCAACACGGGGGCGCGGCTTACGGGCGGTGACGAGATGGCGCTCCCTCAAGCTTGCGAACGGATCGGCCGTTCCATTCAATGTGGAATTCTTATTTGTCCTCCTCGACCAGCTTGATCAGGCCAAATTTCTCGGGCACGTGGAATGTTTTGCTCATGGTGGGCTGCCACGCAATGCCGTAAGGACGAGTTGGCGGACCTCCGCTGCGAAACAGGTTGATGCGCAGCGTGTTGCCAGGCGCGGCCGGGCGCGTGTCGATGGCGCTGTACGGGATCCTCATGGCGGCATACCAGATGTGTTTTTGGGAATCGATTTTTGCAAGCACCTCGAAGCCCGAGTTCCAGGTCCAACCATCCTCGTGATGAGGCTTCTTCAGGTCGATATCGAGGTCGACCCATTCGCCCTGGGGAGAAACTTCGAACTCCTTGTAGCGCTGGATGTCGGAGAAATCCGAGCCGATGAAGGCTTCGGCAACTTCCCAGTTCCAGAGTTCGTTGGTCTCGTCGTGCGTGTTGGGATTGGGCTTGAGGCTCAGTTCCTTGTAAGGGCAAATGAAGAGGAAGTAGAGATTGCCTTTGGTCCAACGGGTACGGACTTCGGATCGGTAGGCATGCACGGGATTGCCGAAGCGATCCTTGTCGATGAAGACCGGGTGGGCGTTCTTCCAGAAGTCGGCGGCAGGATCGAGGGTGAGGCGAACGTCTTCCCTGGCGCGCGTGCTCTCGATGGTGGGGACACCGGCAGCGAGAGCGGGAAGGACGCTGAGAAGCACGGCCAATGCAGTCCTAGCGAAGCCAATCATCCAGATGCTCCTTTACGAATGAGTCGTCCTGCAGGTGCGGGTAGGCCTTGCAGACGCGGTCGATCTCTTCCATCTGTCCGGGCGAGAGCTCTTCTCCCGGATCAAGACACCAACGGCCTTCGAGCAGACCCTGACGCCTGAGAATCTCGTGAATGCCTGGGATGCAGCCATGAAAGTGGTGCGCGGGATCGAAGATGGCGGCATTGGCGTCGGTCACTTGCGGGGCCAGTGATTGCAGTTCAGCCGACATGCTGTCGCGTGATGTCTTGGCTCTTGCCAGATGCTGGACTGCGATATGCGTCCAGACCGCCCAATGTCCAAGCAGGCCGCCAGCAAAGCGGATGCGCTGGCCGTTGAAATCGAAAACCGCGCACAGATCGTTCAGAATGTTGTCGTCGTTGCCGGTGTAGAGCGCGACGTCTTGAGCGCGACCGGATTCGGCGAGTGCCCGCACCACGTCGATGGTCTGATAGCGATTGAACGGTGCAATCTTGATGGCGACGACGTTCTCGATCTCAAGAAATTTTCGCCAGAATTCATACGGGAGATAGCGCCCTCCGACCGAGGGTTGCAGGTAGAAGCCCATGACCGGGATGATCGAGGCAATGGCCCTCGCGTGCTCCACGAGTTCTCCGATGGATTCGTCTTTCAGGGCGGCCAGGCTGAGGAGTGCGGCGTCATATCCGAGGCGCGCAGCCAGTTGCGATTCGGCGATGGCCTGCTGGCGCTTCCCGCACACGCCCGCGATCTTGACGACGTCGCGTGCACGGCATTCATCTTGCGCAAGTTGAAGCACAGGCTCCAGCAGTCCGTGTTCGCGAATGGCAAATTGGGTGGTATGCACGGCCACGGCAACTCCCCCTGCTCCCGCTGCGAGGTAGTAGCGGGTCAGGGCGCGCTGGCGGCGTTCGTCGAGCTTCCGCTGATTGTTCAATGCCAGAGGGTGGGCGGGAATCACCAGGCCCGATCGGAGTTTGTCACGGACTTGCATCAGAACTTTCCATCCCGCGTCTGGAAGTGAGTGGGCTTGTTCAGCATTGTGCCTCCCTGCCGGATCCAGTCGGCGATCCAGGCGATCATTTCCGACGGACTCACGCCCGGCGATCCAAACAGCGAGTTTGCTTTCGCGGCATTGTTGAGAAGCGAGGTTGGATCAGTCGCCTCGGGTCCGAAGACTGGTTCGACGCCGAAGTGCCTGCCAAACTCCGCCGCCAGTTCGCGCACCGACAGAGTTTCAGGCCCGGTGATGTTGAGGACAAACGGCGGAGACTGGCAGAGTGCGAACGATCGCAGACACCAGGAATTGGCATCGCCCTGCCAGATCACGTTTACGTACGACATGCTGAGCTGCACGGGCCGTCGCTCAAACACCGCGCGGCCGATATCGACGAGCACTCCATAACGCAATTCAACCGCGTAGTTGAGACGCAGGATTGTGACCGGGGTGCCATAGCGAGAGGATCCGTATTCGAACATGCGCTCACGTCCTAACGCGGACTGGGCGTATTCGCCGATTGGGCCGACGGGCGTTGACTCGGTGGCGCCCCCTTCTGCCGCGGAACGCAGTGGGTACACGTTGCCGGTGGAGAAGGCGACGATACGGGAATTGCGGTAACGTTCCGCCACCAGGCCGGGCAGATAGGTGTTCATGGCCCAGGTCAGATGCTCGGCGCCCGAGCTTCCAAACTTGCGGGCGGCCATGAAGATAACATTCGGAATGTCGGGGAGACGGTCGAGAGCGCCCGGCTCGAGCAGGTCGCAGGCGATGGACTCGATTCCTTGCGCGGAGAGTTCTTTTGGCAGATCAGGGTTGCTGAAGCGCGCAACTGCGATGATGCGGCGCTTCACTCCCGCTTTGTCGGAAGCGCGGCGCCCTAACGCGGCCAGGCTCGGGCCCATCTTGCCACCCACGCCGAGGATCAGCAGATCACCCTTCAAGTCGGCCATGGCAGCGACGTCGGCGTCGCGCGGTCGAGAGAGCAGCTGCTCGAGTTCTGCGACGTTCTGAATTTTCATCCTCACCCCAGTTCGAATCCTGCGAGTGCGTAGACGGCCGCTTCATTTCCACGTACGTCTTTGCCGCGCACCATGCGGAGCAGATGTCGTTTCGGAGCGAAGCCGAAGTCGGCGGCCAGCGAGACTGCCGGCTGGTTTGCGAGCAGCAGATCCCAGAACCAGCCGCCGGGGCTGGGGCTTTGCAGGGCATGCTCGATCAGCTTCCGGGCGGTTGGCAGACTGCTGCACACCGAAGGACCGAGATAGGAAATCTCACGGCCTGCGCGCGTGAGCAGGTAGGAATCGTTGATCGAGCTGGGGGCGTTGCGCCGGGCCAGCTTGGTGAGCAGGGCAGAGCGGTCCACGCCGAAAGCGGATTGATCGGCAGCCTGCCACTGGTTCGATGGAGGTGGGGTAGCCGATGGCGCGATGGCATCCTCGCGCCCCGCGCGCCACCAGCGCTCTACGGGCTGCTCGGGCCGGAATCCGAGTTTTTCGTAGAGCGGCTGGCCGAGGTCCGTGGCATCGAGCTTGACGCTCTCAACACCCAGTTCGTCGGCCAGGCGAAGACATTCCTTCAGCAAGCGCATGGCGAAGCCGCGGCCCCGATACTTGATCCGAGTGAGCACCATGCCGATCCAAGCGAGCTTCGTACCATAGCAGGTGAGGGTGGCGGTTGAAACGACTTCGCCGTCGACTTCGATGGCGATACAGCCTTGCGGGGAGAGCTCGATCAGCATGCGCCAGTCGTCCGCGGTCTGGTTCCAACCGGCCTCGGTCGACAAGGCCCATGCGCCCGGGATGTCCGCGGGGGTGAGCTTGCGCAGGATGGGGTCGTTGCTCATCGCTCACCGTTCTCCCGCCACCAGCGCGCAAAGTGGGGCAGGGCCAGCGTGGCGTCTGGAATTTCCGGATGCCACTTCTTTTCCCACTCGAACGAGATGAAACCTCGGTAGTCGATCTGGCGCAGTGCCGCTGGTACTGCGCGCAGCGGGAAATTGCCTTCGCCGGTTAGAACAGGCGTCCATTTGCCGTGCTCGATGAGCAGATCTTTGAAATGCATATGGCGGATCGAGGCGCCGAGTCGAGCCGCGCCCGCCTGTGCGGACTCTTTCGATTCGATGAAGCAGTTTGCGGGATCCCAAAGTACAGCGATCTTCGGATAACTTGCCTTCTGAAGGATCGCGGCCGTCTCCGCGGAACTCGCAAAATCGCCGTGTGTTTCGAGCCAGACTTCAACTCCGGTCGAATGGATGTTCTCCGCCAGCTTGCGCATGGACTCGGCAATCCAGGAACGCGTGGAATCTCGATCCGCGCCGGGCTGAATTGTGTCGCCGAATACCCGGATGCCGGGCGCCTCGAGCGCAGCGGCCAAGTCGGCCATCCGTTCGCCTTCCTCGATCCAGCGAGCCCGCTCTCCAGGGTCGGGAAAATGGAACCGGCAGCTGGTATCGACGCAGGAAATCATAAGCCCGTGATCCTTCAGCGCTCGTTTGGCAGTGGGTAACTGGTGTGCGCCAAAGGCGGGCAGCTTCCAGAGAGAATCTTCGTTCTCCACAAAACGTAGTTCAATCCCGTCATAACCGGACGCGGAGGCGATCTCGATCGCTTGCATAAGCGTCCAGTCCGGACAGGCGAGTGTGGAGAACGAGATCTTCACGTCAGGTCATCCGGTCCAGCATGCTGGTCGTGACGCGGTTGCGGACGCCGCGGCCACGGAAAAAGCCTTCCAGATCGTTCATCACGACCTCGGCAATGTCGTGCCGCACCTGGCGATTTGCGGCGGCGACGTGCGGCGTGACGATCGCCCCTGGCAAGCGGCGCAAGGGATGACTGGTGGGTAACGGTTCGAGAGGGTCGGTCACGTCCAGTGCACAGCGCAGACGCCCGCGTTTTACTTCGCGGGTCAGGGCGTCGAGATCGATGAGGCCGCCGCGCGCGATGTTGATAATGGCGGCGCCGTCCGGCAAGCGTGCAAGTCGCGAGCGATTGAGGATTCCGCGAGTTTCTTCGGTAAGGGCAGCGGTGAGCACCAACAGCTGGCCTCGCTTCAGTAATTCCGGCAGGTCGACCCGATGCACCGGGTATCTGCGGGCGACGGAGCTGGAAACATAGGGGTCGTACACCAGCCAGCGCAGATCGAATCCGCGCAGCAGGTCGACGAGCGATCGTCCGATACGGCCGAACCCGATCATTGCGATCTCGCGCCCGATGATGGATTCCGTCGATCCATGCAGGTGCAAATCCTGATAAATACGATTCGAGCGGCGGCGCAGTTGATCTCGATAAAAATCGACATTCCGTGCACAGTAGAGCAGCAGGGCGGCTCCCATCTCAGCTGTGGCGCGCGCCATTGGAATCGGAGCGTTGGTGATGGTAACTGACTTGAACAGCTTGCGTGCGAAGCGCGCTTTCACTTCGCCGCCACAGTGCGCAATGATCCGCAAGTTGGGCGCAAGGCGAAGCAGGTCTTCGGAAAAACTCGGACTATCCCAGGTTGTGATCAAAGCCTGAACATTGGCGAGGTTCTTGACGCCAGCAAGCGTGCGCGCCCCGTCCCGCCGCCACTGGAAATTCCGCGATAGCTGCCGTTTCTGCGCAGCCGTAAAGAAGGATCCGAAAAGGTCAGGGCCGGCACATACGATCAGGCGGGGGCGGGGCATGCCGGGTCAGTCTAACATCGTTTCTCGCTGTTTTCTTTCCTTTGATATCTATTGGCTTCTCTTTTGTTCACTAACACAGTATAAGAAACCCAGCGGTCTTGCTGGCATGCAAAGCGTGAATTCCATCGATTACGCGGTGATCGGCCTTTATGCGCTGCTGATGGTGCTGGTCGGTTTTTACGTAATGCGGTTCAACCGCAGCGCCGCGGAATATTTTCGCGGGGGCAGTCGCGTTCCCTGGCTGGTGGCCGGCCTCAGCTGTTTCATGGCAGGGTTCAGCGCGTGGACATTCACAGGGGCAGCTGGCGTCGCTTACCGGGCGGGTTTTGCAGCGACCGGGCTTTACATCGGCAACGCATTGAGTTTCCTGCTCGGGTACTTCGTGTTCGCCGCGCGCTGGCGGCGAAGCCGCATCACGACGGTGATGGAATACCTGTCGGCGCGTTTCAACTCCACCACCCATCAGACATTTTCGTGGACCACGATTATTTTCCAGCTGTTCACCAGCGCCAGCACGCTCTACGGGCTGAGCCTGTTCGTTTCGTCGGCCTGTGGCTTTCCGGTGACGTGGACGATCCTAGGTGCCGGCGCCATCATCATTTTCTACTGTGTGCTGGGAGGCCTGTGGGCGGTGGTGGTCACGGATTTCCTGCAGGCTTCCATCCTGATGCCGTTCTGCCTGGTGCTGGTAATCACCTCGCTGGCGCGGGTTGGTGGAATCGGCGGGCTGGTGCACGCACTGCCGCCGGAAATGAAGACCCTGCACGTCTACGGGCGAGTTCGGATGGATCTACCTGGTGTCGTGGACCATCATGGTGTCGTTTGGATACAACACCAGCGCGATGGCGCAGCGGTATTTCAGCGTGGATACAGAGCGCTCGGCAAGAAAAGTCGCGCTCCTGTGTTGCGGATTGTTCTTCGTGGGCGCATTCCTGTGGTTCATTCCTCCGATGGCCATGCGCGTTCTTTATCCCGACTTGCACACGGTCTGGCCTGGGTTGGCTAATCCCAGCGAGGGCGCCTATGCGGTGGCCAGCCTGACATTGCTTCCGCATGGCTTGATCGGCGTCATGCTGGCGGCGATGTTCAGTTCCACCATGGCCAACCTGTCGGCGCAGTTCAATCTGAAGTCGGCGATTCTGACGAAAGATCTTTACCAGTCTTTGTTGCGCCCGCATGCCCGCGATCGTGAATTGCTGGTGGTGGGTTGGATCTCGACGTTCTCAGTGGGAGCGGCGACGACGATCATTGCAGCGGTGATGGCTGCCAGCGGACAGAGCGTTTTTCAGGTGATGCTCACGTTCAACACGCTGATCTCGCTGGCCTATGGGCCTCCGGCGTTGCTGGGATTGGCCGTGCGGCGGACGCCGCCGTGGTCGGGACTGGCTTCTTTCACCGTAGGCCTTGTTCTGGGGATATTGGGCGCATTTGTGTATCACTGGTCGTTGATTCAGCAGGTTGTCTACATCATCCCGGCTTCCTTTGGGATCTTTTTCCTGAGCATGCTTTTCGACCGAGGCGATACTCCGGCGCGCGCGCAACTCTTCAAGAATCTCAACACGCCGGTGGATGTCGCGCGCGAATTGAAAGACTCGCCGGACTTCACCGCGCCCGTATTCCGTTTCCTGAGCCGGACGATTTCTGCCATCGGGCTGCTGAGCCTGCTATTACTGATACCTGCGCCGCCCGAACAACGAATGACCGTCTTATGGTTTGCCGTGCTCACGCTCACGGTGGGAGGCTCGCTGCATTTGATTCGCGGCAGCCAGTCGTCGCTCGATGACGCCGCCGCGCCCGTAACCGTGCCGGCGCAGCATGATTAGAGGGCTTCTTTCATGATTCGTCTCGGACTGATTGGTTGCGGCGAACACTCCGAGGGAGGGCATGCGGTCCCGCTGGCCCGTTACAAGGCCGAGCATCCAGGTGAGATTGAATTGGCCGCAGCGTGTGACCCGAGACTGGAGCGGGCGCAGTTCTTTTGTACGAATTACGGTTTCCAGAATGCCTATCGCGACATGGATGAGATGCTGGCCCGACATCAACTCGACGCCTGCATCGCGGTAGTGCCGGTCGAGAAAATTCCAAAAGTTGGGATTCAACTGCTGGAAAGACGAATGGCATGCTCGGTCGAGAAGCCATTGGGCGCCTCGCTCTCCGAAGTGCAAGGCTTGTATGATTCCGCGCGCGCGACCGGAACGCCGAACATGGTTTCCGTGAACCGGCGTTTCATGCCGTTTCTCAACCGCGCACTGGACTGGGCGCGCCAGGCCGGTGCGTTGCGCTACGTGCGTTGCACGTTCACCCGGCATGCGCGCAGCGAACCGGAATTCCTTTGGGGAACGGCGGTTCATGCGGTTGATGCGCTCCGTTACATTGCAGGTGACATTGCAGACGCCAGCATACGAACGTTAAAGCCCGAGGCCGGGGCGGCTGACTGGTATGCCATCGACCTCGATTTTGTGAGCGGCGTGTCTGGCCGCATCGACATTCTTCCGACTTCCGGCCTGCGCGAAGAGACCTACGAGTTGATGGGCGAGGGTTTTCGCGACTGTGGTGACTTGCCCGTTCGGCCCCAGGCGCGGCTTTCGCTGTTTCAGAGAGAACCAGGTCGTGCTCGAAGAGTACGAGTCGGAGCAAACCCGCGAAGATGTGGTGAATGGCTTTTATGACGAGGCGGCGGCATTCATCCGGGCGTTGACTCTGAAACAAAGCCTGCGGCCATCGATTGAGGATGTATTCCCCTCGGTGCAGCTGTGCCTGAACCTGGCGAACACCGTGGAGCAGCAGGCAGGCCGATTCAGTTCCGCGAGATTCTAATTACGAGGTCATACTGACGTGCAGATCAAGCGTTTTGACGACAAGCAACAAATGGCGAAAGTCGCCGCCGAAGAAGCAGCGTCGATTTTGCGTGAGGCGATTCAGGGAAAACGGAGGGCGCGGATCATTGCTGCCACCGGCGCGGCCCAGTTCGCCTTTCTGGATGTTCTCACCGCGCTGCCTGACATCGACTGGCCGCGCGTGGAGATGTTTCACCTCGATGAGTACATCGGGATTCCAGAATCGCATCCCGCGAGTTTCTGCCGCTTCCTGAAGGAGCGCCTGATTCAGAAGACCGGAATCACCCAGCACCATTTGTTGCATGGCGATCGAGATCCGGCCTTGGTCCTTCGCGAAGCGGGCGATGCGCTCGCGGCGGCGCCGATCGACGTAGCGTTTGTCGGCATCGGAGAGAACGGTCACCTCGCGTTCAACGACCCTCCCGCCGATTTTCAGGCTGAGGAGCCCTACCTGGTGGTAGACCTCGATGAAGCCTGCCGCCGTCAGCAGCTAGGCGAGGGATGGTTTGCCACGCTCGAGGATGTACCCCGGCGCGCCATGTCGATGAGCATCCGTCAGATTTTGAAAGCGAAGAGAATCATTTGCTTCGTGCCCGACGCTCGCAAAGCGAAAGCCGTCCATGCATGTTTCGCTGGTGAGATCTCACCGATGGCGCCCGCGTCGATTTTGCGCACGCACGAGCAGACGAACGTCTATCTCGACAAGGATTCCGCGTCCCTGCTGAGTCCCGCAACATTAGCGTCGGCTTCGTGAGAAGGTCGGACCCGAACCTGAGGTTTCTGTGTGGTCCCTTGTGGTGAAAAGTATGCGGGCGCACGCTGAACGCTCGTAGGTACAGGTGTCCGGTACTAGGCGAGCGAACGAGCTCCTGAGGACGTGGCCCAAGGCCAGGCACGCTGATTGCTTGGCGGTTTGGACTATTCGTCCTTGGATTGGTGATGTTAGAAGCCTAGACGCTGTTGGCCTGCTTCTCAGCCATATCACCGATAACCGGTAATTTGAACGTTTTTCCCTGGTAGGCCTTGAATACCAGGACCAGCCAGAGCACGAAACCTGCCAGGCCGATCAGCGGCCACAGAAGCAGCGAAGCCCAACCCAGAAACGGCAGATGCCCGAATATCCCGAGCGCTATCCAGAGAATAATCCAGGCCACGTGAAAGAAGATGCTCTGGAATGCGTGGAAGCGAACAAAGCGATTTTTGTTATAGGGATCGATGACGAGAAAAAGGACCGCCGGAATGAGGGTGACGTAGGCTAGCGCGCTCGCCACATTCTCGGTGAGGCCACCGACCTGACCCTGCGCAGCGGACGCGCTGGTGGTCACGACTGTCGCGCCCGGCGATGAGCTGGCACAAAGGGGACAGGTCGTTGCTCCCGCTGGAAGGGGTTTGCCGCAATTGGAACAGAACGCCATCGTGTTCCTCGCATTCTGTGACTGGTCAGCTCGGTGGTCATTCTGCCCCGGGCTGACTGGAGGTCGCGGCCCGCACGTTATCAGATTCACCTGAATGAGGCAATGACAGATCCAATCCCAAACAAAGGAGTCCATCCGGTCAACGATGTCGATAGCAAACGGCCCCATCACCCCCGGCGACGGGCGGTCCGGCATGATACCGTCAGGGTCGCAGACTACGGTCGCGCAGGCACGCCGATATCTTTGGGCCGGACGCCTGCAGGCTGACGAACAGCCCTTGATTCCCGAGCGGAGCTTGCTCCTGCAGCTATTTGGTATCAGCAGTCAAGGGTTGTTTTAGGATGACTCGCAACCATTCCTTGGCCATCAAGCGATGGTAGGGCTCGGTCATGTGAACGTGATCTAGGCACGGGAAGCGGCTGCGATCGGGGGAAGCGGCCAGAATGGTGCTGACAGTCGCGATCTCAATGTCCGCCTGCCGCGCTGTGTCTAGTTCCTGCTTACGTGCCTGTGGATCGCTGGAGTCGGGGTCGTGCACGTCGTCAAACATGACGACGCGCGCGCCGGCAGCCTTGAACCCCCGTGCCATCGTGCGGAGGTCTTCGAGGTCCTGATCGGTACGGTTGATCAGCACGAGCAGAACCGTGTCCGGCTTCCAGGCGAGCGCGTCATGGTAGAAATTCTTCATCGCGCGCGACGACGTAAGGCCTCCGCCCTGAAATTGTCGAAACTGCACGGCGGGATTCTCTCGCGCGAACATCGCCGTGACGATGGGGACGAACGCGGACGGCGAGGCCCAGTGCAGGTCCATCGTGAAGGAATGTCCGATGATCGCGATGCGTTGCGCGGGCAAAGTCTTCATGCGCGGTTCGAGGACCTTGACGTCCGGCTCCGCCAGCAGTTCATCGGCGAGCACCTGGGCGTCGCGTACATGCAGATTCTTTTCGCCCCAGTTCCAGATTTTGCGGCCGGCGATCTGCCATTCGGCGGCCGTCAATCCCACCGGAGACGCGCAAGCGTGGCCTTCCAGCGTGCGGCCGGTCGCAAGGAAGTCCTCGTCACTGCCCGGCAATCCGAGTTGACCGACATACACCGGCAATCCGAGCGCGATGTAGAACGCGTATAGCTCCTGCAGGCGGTCCCCATCACGTTCCACCTCGAGCACCGTTTGGTAAAGATTCGCGATGGAGCGAATCTCCTCTTTGCGAAACTGCGGGGCTTTTCCGTGCAGGTAGGTCGCGAACAAATTGACGGGCAGGTTTGCCGGCATCGGCAACTGCGCGGCGAGCAAGGGCTGAAGATCTTTTGCCGGATCAAACCTCGAAGGCGCGCCGAGGGCCCAGGCGCGAGCCGCGGCCGGCGCACTTAGCAGGGAAGTCTGGTGTGCGCCCAGGGCTTCGAGATCCGCGTCCTTGGGATTGCTCGCCGGCCAACATGCCGGATCCATGTTCGATTGTTTACGGGCCAGCAGAATCTGGTATGCATGCACGCCCACGATATTGGCTTCGACCAGTTGTTCCATGCGTGCGGGGCCGGGTGCCGCGACCTGAGTCGCGTTCTGCTGCCCGGACAGGGGCGCGGCGAACGCGATCGTGACCAACATCACGCCCAGGGATCGGTTCAAGATTCTCCTTAACAGGCCGCAGGAAGTGTGCGGCAGCGGATCACACTCCCTTTCGCCAACCCCGATCGTCGGCGGGCTTCACGTTCACGGTGATGGAACCGTCGGGATTCAGCGGTTGCTCGCAGGCCCAGGCAACCGGCTTCGGTACTCCGGGACGGATTTCGATCTGAGCCGATAGCTGCACCTTGCCAACGTAGCCTTGCGGCAATAGGAACGACGCCTGCCGCAGGCCCCCGCCCACCGGAAACCCGGCGTCGAGAGCGCCGCGCATTTTCAGTTTTCCATCGGGGCTTTCCACTTGCAGCCAAAGGACTCCCGGAACTCCGGCGACCCCGCGATTCGCAACGCAGACAATCAGCTCCGACGTTCCATACCGTTTGCGCTGCCATACCCATGCCGGGCGAAGCCGGTAGCCCAGGTTTGTGCGCAGGCGTTCGAAGCCTCGCGGATACTTTTCGTTGTAACGCGCAAGATTGTCCGCCTCGGTCCAAAGACCCCAGTAGTTGGCCCGCACGTCCAACACGTGCAGCATGTAATTTTCCAGCTCGTTGATTCCCGCCGCATCCGTCTTGAGTTTCTCTATTTCATAATGCCGGTTTGAGCCATCTTCCAGAATGGCGGCGAGCCACTGGGGACGGTTGGCAAGTTCTTCGATTTGAATCGGCTCCTCAACGATGATGCTGTCGGAGCGCAACCACGCGCCGGCGCGGACAGCCATGTCGATGACAGTCCGGTTGCCTACGTTGCTGATGTCGGGCTGGGTGTTTACGGCCAGAGGAGTCTTCTTCCAACTGGACAGCTGCCGCTCTGTCATCGCGACGAAGGTGCGCTCGGCGGTCAAGTAGTCGGGGAACGGACTGGGATAGTCGCTGGTGTGACCCTCGCCCCAGAACCCGTACTGCATCAGGTCCATCCACTCAATCATGGGATCGCCCTCGAAGCGGGCCGCCAGCAAGTCGTTCAGTTCGGCGAAGGCTTTTTGGAATTCCGGGTGATCGTAGCGCGGTTCGCGGAATTCGCCGCCCGCCCCATGCGGGATGCGGCCGATCTTCACCAGCGGCACCTTGTCCAGCAAGAACTCCGGCAACGCCAATTTTTCCGGCTGGAACGAGTAATTCGAGAGCTGAACACGGAAGGCAACCCGCAGGCCCTTGCTCTTGGCGGCGTCCAGCGTCAACTGCCACACCGGATCCAGATCGAGCCGTCCCGGCCTCGATTGCACGTTGCGCCAGTCGCAACGGATGTAGAGGACATCCACGAACGGGAGGCTGGACATCTTTTCGATGTGTTGCTCGAGGGTTTCGCGTCCAGCCCGCGCCGCCAGCGAAGGTCCGCTTTCCTCCCAGGCGTATCCGACCAGCCCCAGCCCGGGATTTCTTAAGGGTCGCTCCGAGGCGGTGGTGAACAACACGGTCTGCCACCCCTGGTCCTGGTCAATGCCGAATGGCCCTTGATTCAGGCGATCCCGGACGGGAGGCCCTGCGCCGAAATCATAGCCCTGCCACAAATGAGGGGGGACATCCGCGGCCATGGTGGCCGGCAACAGCAGCGCGCCCTTGAGTAAATCTCGACGACGCATGGGGTCTCCGTATGGTTCTTTCAGCGACGAAGAGTATAACGAGAAATTCACAATTTGCTTTTATATTTTCTTTTGCTTTTTATATATTTCTGTTATTTTCCTTGTCGGAACCGAAAAGCAGTGCGAGCTTATGTCCCCTACGTCTCTCGTCGAGCCGGAGTGGCTACGAACCCTCTCCGAGCGCCAACCAATCGCGGCTGAGTTGCTTTCCCGCAGCACCGAGGAACAGCGCCGGTTAGGCTACTTCCACACCTTGCGCGAGATCTGCCAGCAGCCTGCCACCTGGCTGCGGACCTGCGCACTGCTGCAAAGCAAGGCGGCAAGTCTGCGGACTGCCTTCTCGGGGATTGCGTCCCTGATCCTTACAGGGTCCGGGAGTTCCGAGTATGTGGGCGATTGTGTGCGGCGGCCGCTGCAGAATGAACTCGGAGTCTTGACGCAGGCGATCGCCGGCGGCGCCCTGTTGGCGCACGGAAAAAAGGAATTGCCGCCACAACGCCCGGGCTTGATGGTGTCGATCGCTCGATCTGGAGACAGTCCCGAGAGCGCGGGAACACTGGCCCTGATGCTCAAGACCGAACCCGCCATCGGCCACCTGGTGCTGACCTGCAACGAGGCCGGAAGCCTGGCGCGCACCTATCAAAACCATCCCCGAGTTGCAGTGATCACGTTGGATGGGGAGACCAACGACCGGGGATTGGTGATGACCAGCAGCTTTACCAATCTGGTGTTGGCCGCCCGATTCCTGGGACTGGTCGACCGGCCGGAGCTTTACGGCTCCATCTGCGAGGGATTGACTGGAATCGCTGCCCGGTTGATCCAGGAATACCTGGGAACCCTCGCGAAAGTCGCCAAGCAGCCGTTCAAACGTGCGCTGTTTCTGGGCAGCGGGTCGGGCCATGCAGCCGCGCGCGAGTCTGCCCTCAAGATGCTCGAAATGACCGCCGGGCGCGTAGCCACCATGAGTGAAACCTACCTCGGTGTCCGTCACGGGCCCATGAGCTACGTCCACGAAAACACGCTGGTGGTCTGTTTCCTGTCATCGGATCCGACGCTCCGCTTGTATGAGGCGGACGTGCTGCGGGAATTCGATCAGAAGGAACTGGGTCTGCTGAAAGTGATTGTGGGAGAGGATGTTCCCGCGGATCTGGTACGCGAAGAGGATGTGGTCATCGAGTGCAAAGGCCTGCGCGAGCTGGGAGATCAAAATCTTCCCGTGATTGACGTCATTGTCGGCCAGTTACTGGCTTTTTTCCGATGCATGGAAGTAGGGCTACGGCCCGATTCGCCTTCGGAAGACGGTGTGATTAACCGCGTTGTGCAGACCTTCGCGTTGCATTTGCCAAAAGAGTAAGGCCCTGTAGTTTCCCAAGGATCTGAGAGGTTTAGGCGCTTCCAAAAATGGGAATGCTTACGTTTGATTTCTCATATATTTTCTTTTGCTATTCTTTCTTTGCTTTTCGTATTTGGGTATGGTAAGAAGGTCAACGTTAGAAACTCAGCGCAACGGGGGCGCGCGCGTATGAAGTTAATGAAGTTTTTCGCACTTTTCCTGACTCTGCTGGCAGTTCTCACGAGCGCCCAGCTGGTATTCGCACAAGGCACAGATTTGGGCACGATCACGGGTTTGGTGACCGATGCGTCGGGAGCGATCGTCCCCAATGCGAAAGTAGTGATCCGGGACCTGGCAACCAATGCAGAGCGCGAGGCCAAGACTACTGGAGAAGGCCAATATCGAGTGTTCGGGTTGACTTCGGGATCTTACCAAGTGTCGGTTTCGCTGGCCGGGATGCGAACCACCCAGGTCACCGGCATCGTGCTCCACGGCACCGATGTAGTCACGGCGGATGTGCAGCTTAAAGTCGCGTCAGCGAGTGAGACGGTTGATGTGACGGCAGAAGCGCCGCTGGTGAACATGGACAACCAGACCATCAGCGACACGATCACGAATCAGGCCGTCGTTGAACTGCCGCGAGACAGCCGGGACCCCTACACCTTTCTGTACCTGAACCCGAATATCACGCAGGCGGATGCCGATGGCACCTTCAAGTTCCTGGGTGCGCAGAGTTATGGGGCGAACTTCTCGCTGGATGGCCAGAAATCCAATGGCGGCGTTTTCGGTGCGCCAACTGAAAGCAAGCCGTCTCTGGAAGCCGTCGGTGAAATCAACGTTCTCTCGAACGACTTCAGCGCGGAATATTCGGGAGTTGGGAACATCCGAGTCACTACCAAACGCGGAGGGTCGGGCTACCACGGTTCGGCTTTTTACAACAACAAGAACTCGGCATTGGCTGCATGGACCGTTCAGGACATAAATGGGAAGGCGGGTTTCTCTCCTTCGCCCGAGCAGGCCAACTATCCCACGCCCTATTTCAACTACAACGATGTCGGGGGCTCGTTCGGCGGGCCGGTTCCTCACCTGAACAAGACCTGGTTCTTCATGGCTTATGAGAGGAATTGGCAGATTACTCCCCTTGAACTTCGATCCACTAACCTTCCGCATCCGTCGATGTGGACGGGCGACTTTTCTCTCATCACCACTGATACGGCCAAGCCCCTTGTGCCGCCCGACATCAAAGCGCAAATGACTCCGGAGGAGCTTGCCAACGACACGATAGTAACGGGTACGCAAACGCGGTTCATTACCGTGCCCTCGCGGTTTTTGAATCCGACCGTTCAGAATCTGATTAACACGTACTTTCCAAAGATCGGACTTGGCGCCCACATAAACGAGCGGAGCGGCCGTGAAGGCCGCGTTCCTGACTATGCGACCAATGTGTCCCAGCCTTCTGTTCGTGACACAGGTTCTTTCCGACTGGATCACGACTTCAGCGACCGGGACCACGTTTTCGCTGTCTACAATGGATCTGCGCAGACATCCAGCCAGAACCTGGTTCAGAGCCCCTACACCGGACTTGGGCTGAAACAGAATTACCGCAGAAACAATACGGTCGCGCTTTCCTACACTCGGGCTTTTACGAACAACATTGTGAACGAGGCGAGAGGGGGATTTAATCGCGAGCACATCTACCGGCACAGCAACACTTCTTTGGAAGGGTTCCTTTCGGGGATTGGATTTGACCAGTCCGACATTGACGCGTATGGAGCGGTGGTCGGGCCGAACTTGCTGGGCACGTTTGGTCACCCGGCGATCAACTTCAGTGGTCGGTTCGCAACCCTCAATAATGGCAACCGCGATACGGACCGTTTGCTGGACTCCAACCTCGCCACCTTCGGGGACACTCTGAATTGGGTGGTGGGCAAGCACAGCTTGAAGATGGGAGCGGACTTCGTACGAAATTCTTTATCCGATGGATTTTCGAAAAACCGCGGGAATGTCCGGGGCTTGATGACCTATACGGGCTCCGCCACCACTCCGTTTGCGAAATTCATTCTGGGCGAGCGGCCTGACAGCGTGAGCTACATCACCATGCAGCGCGGTCCACTCCAGGCGTACAACTGGGAACAGGGATTTTTCTTCCAGGACGACTGGAAGGTGAGCCCGCGCCTGACTGTGAATCTCGGATTGCGCTATGAACTGGTTACGCCGTTTATTGAGGACAATAACCAACTCGTTAACTTCGACCCGAATTTTGTGAATCCCGACACGGGCGTCCATGGACGCTTCATTGTTCCATCCGCCAGTACACTCGCGCTTCTCGACACACGAATCGTCAACTACGGGGGTGGGGTCGCTACCGCCTCTCAATCGGGACTGGGCATCGGACGCGCACTGATTCGCTCCGACAAGAACAACTTTGCGCCGCGAATTGGTGTCGCATTCCGCCTGACGGACAAGTCCGTACTCCGGGGCGGGTATGGCTTCTACTACCCCACCTCCGCAGCCCAAGGCATGCGTGACGCGATTGCCACCAACGCATTCAACCAAGGACTGACGAAGAGAAATACTGATGCGAACGGTGACCCTCTGCCGGTCAATGAACAACTCGATCCCTGGCCGGGATTTAGCCACGGCTTCAGCCCTCTCACAGGAGGTCGTGTGGCTTCAGGATTTGGCGGCTTTCCGTCGGTCAATGCCGTCCCAATCGGTTTGCAGCAACCGCGAATTCAGCAGTACAACGCGACCTACGAGCGGGAGATTTTCCGCGATACCTCTCTGCGCTTTTCCTATTTGGGCAGCACTTTGAGCGGACTGATTGCGGGCCGCGATTTGAACGAGATCGCCCCTAGTGACACTCCGATCGGCACCACCACGGCCGACCCCGCAAATCCTGGCATGGCTTGCGACCCAGTTGACGCCGGCAACTGCAATTTTTCAGAGGCAGATCTCGCGCGTCTGCCATTTCCGAACCTGGGCGATTTCTTGCTCACGTATGGGAACTTCGGGCATGGCCGTTCCAACGCATTCCAGACGCAGATGGAACACCGCTATTCTCATGGCCTGATGTTGAGCCTGTCGTACACCTATCTGGACCAGAGATCCAGCGGTCTGGACACCGCCAACGCCAGCCTCGGTGGCGTTGCTTACAACCAGTTCGCACCGAACAACGACTATGGCCAGGAAGCATTCGTTCCCAAAAATCGCTTCGTGGCTTATGGCATTTATGATTTGCCGGTAGGCCGCGGCAGGCATTTCGGATCGTCCTGGTCACGCTGGGCCGATGCTATCGTGGGCGGATGGCAAAGCTCGTTCAACATGTTCGCCAAGACCGGAACGAGCTTTACTCCGTTCTGGCTGTGCGACAACTGCAGTACGATCATACCGGGCAATCTGGCCTCGGAGTCTATCGACGCTGTGGGCGATTTCGGTGCTGAGCCCTCGTTCCGACCAATCGTGATCGGAGATCCCAATCGCAAGAACGGTAATCAGATCTGGGACCCGAATGCGTTTGCGCTGATGCCGTTCGGCGCGGATATCTTCGACAATCCCAAGATTGCAAAACGCGGTCTGCTGCGGGGGCCGGGGACGTGGGGAGTCAATCTGGGTATACACAAGGACTTCCACTTCGGCGAGCGCGTAGTTGCCACATTTGGCGCTGATATCGACAACGTGTTCAACCACCCATTGTGGTCGCCAGACAACGACAACGGTGGTGGAGGCGGAAGCTTTGCGTTCCTGGGCGACTTCAACGTCGCCGTAGACCCAGCGACCTTGAAGCCGGTCCTAAATATGCTGGAAGATGACAACGGCAATTTCACAATTCCCGATATCTCTCCCAACGACGATTTTGGAAAAAAACTGCAGACCTTCTCGCAGGAGGGCGTCGACAGCCGGCGCACCATTCGTCTCCGGCTGAGGATTACGTTCTAACTCACCCCGTCGAGGAAACGGCCGCCTTCGTCATGGACTAAATTGACGGGCGGCCGCGTTCCACGTTGGTTGAACCATCGGCGGCTCGTCTTCCGCCGTCTGCAACATCATCAGGCAGGGACCGATGAAACTCCGTTTTCTTCCCGCAATTCTCGTCGTAGTGTGCTTGGCCAGCGCCGCGGCTGAGCGTCCGGGCGATTTCCGCATTCTTGGGCCGGGTGGCGGTGGCGCGATGTTCAATCCCATCGTCAGCCCGTTCGACACCAATACCGTGCTCATCTCGTGCGACATGACCGGTTCCTACATCACGCACGATGCCGGACAGACCTGGCGCATGTTCAGTCTGCGCGGGGTGGTGGACTTCTTCGTCTTCGACCCGAAGGATCCGAAGACGATGTATGCGCACGCGACCGCGTTGTGGCGCAGCACCGATGCCGGCGAGCATTGGGAGCTGGTGTATCCGGCGCCGTCTTCGGTCAAGGGCGTGAAGATGAATTCTGATCATTCGGACGAGATTATCCTTGCCGACCCGGATCCGTTGGCGACCATTTCCGCGATGGCGATCGATCCAGCGGATTCCAAGGTCTTCTACGTGACGGCCGGCGAAAAAGATAAAATCGCGCTCTTCGTGTCGACCGATGCGGGAAAGACCTGGAAAAAGAAAGTTGATGTCCCCGGTCGTCCTCGCCGTATCTGGGTCGATCCGCAATCCGCGGAAGGTTCGCGCACCTTATATATGGCAAGCGCGCATGACATTTTCGTCGCGAGCCCGTCGGGAGTGAAATCGCTGCCCCTTCCCGCGACCGCCAACGAGACGTCCCTGGGCTTCGGTTCGGCGGCGCAGCCGACGGTATACACCACTTCTGAGAAAGGTGCGTTCGTTTCCACCGACGGCGGAGCGAACTGGAAAGAAACGTAAATTGCCCAGGCTCGGGAGCGAAGCTGCGCGCCATCGCCACCAGCCTGCATCATCCCGACGTCGCTTACGTTTCTTACGACCATCTTTCGCTCGATGGCAAGAACTGGATCGGCGTCGCGAAGACGACCAACTCCGGCGGCGAGTGGAAACTGGTATGGAAGGAAGCGGACACGGCAGGCAAGAATATCCACGACGCCTGGATCACCGAGCGCTTCGGGCCGGGCTGGGGCGAGAATCCGTTGGCGATGACGGTTGCGGATCAGGACCCCAACGTCGCGTATGGAACTGACCTCGGCCGCGCCATGCGCACCAGCGACGGCGGGGCTACATGGGATGCGCAGTATTCCCGCAGAGTGCAAGACGCCGATTGGACGACCACCGGCCTCGATGTCACGAACAGCTACGGCATCCACTTCGACCCGTTCGACACCAAGCGCCTGTTCATTACCTACACCGACATCGGGCTCTTTCGCAGTGAGGACGGCGGTGCTTCCTGGACGAGTTCCATCACCGGCGTTCCGCGCGAGTGGCAGAACACGACCTATTGGATTGTCTTCGATCCGAAAGTCAAAGGCCGCATGTGGAGCGTGAATAGTTACACGCACGATTTGCCGCGTCCGAAGATGTGGCGCCACAATTCGGTGCTGAACTACAAGGGTGGCGCCTGTCGGAGTGACGATGGCGGCAAGACCTGGAAGCAATCGAACAAGGGCATGGATGAGACTGGAGCCACCCACATCCTGCTCGATCCCGACAGTCCGGTCAATGCGCGCGTGCTGTACGTGGCCGGCTTCGGCCGCGGTGTTTACAAAAGCTCCGATGGGGGCGCGACCTGGAGTCTGAAGAATACTGGCATCACGCAAAAAGAACCGTTTGCGTGGAGATTGGCGCGCGCTTCCGACGGTACGCTGTACGCGGTGATCGCGCGGCGCTCGGAGGACGGCAGCATCGGCAATGCCGGGGACGGCGCCCTCTACCGCTCGACCGATGGGGCCGAGCACTGGCAACCCGTGAAACTGCCCGAGGGGACGAATGGCCCGAACGGGCTCGCGACGGATCCGCGCGATCCGAAGCGTCTGTATCTGGCCGCATGGGCCAAGGCAACGGGTCAACACGGCGACGGGGGAGGGATCTTTCTTTCCGAAAACGGCGGGAAGACCTGGAAGCAGGTCCTCGAAAAGGATCGCCACATTTATGACATCACGGTCGATCCTTCGAATCCGGACATCCTGTACGCTGCGGGTTTCGAATCGTCGGCCTGGCGGTCGGCCGATCGCGGCGTGACCTGGACGCGCATTCCGGGCTTCAACTTCAAGTGGGGACAGCGCGTCATTCCCGATCCGCTCGACCACAATAAGATCTACATCACTACGTTCGGCGGCAGCGTGTGGCACGGTTCGATCAACGGCGAAAATCAGCCGGTCGACATTGCCACGCCCGCCCTCGAACCCGGACAATAGCCGTATCAGGAGGCCCCAATTGATCAATCGACGTCAGTGGCTCTATGGCGTGGGCGCGATCGCCGGCGCCGGAATGCAGGTGGGCGCGCTCGCGGCCGAGACGCCGGAAAGCCAACCTGCTCCGAAACCGCTCGATCTATCGCAATACGAACCCAAGAGCATGCTCCAGGTGCACGAATCGCACGTCGAGCGCGCGAAATTCCCGGTCATTGATTTTCACACCCACATTTCAATTTCGGCCAAATCGGAAAAGGGGGTTGCTCTTTCTCCCGACCGCGAATACCTTGGCACGCCGCAAGAGTGCCTGGCGGTGATGGATCGCAAGAATATAAAGTTGATGGTGAATCTGACCGGCGGCTACGAGAAGGGACTTGCCGAGGCGGTCGCAAAATACGACCGGGCGTATCCTGGCCGGTTCCTCACTTTTACTGAGCCATCGTACTCGCACTTCAAGGAAGCGAACTATCCGCAACTACAGGCGCAGGCGATCGAGCAGGCACACCGCGATGGCGCGCGTGGATTGAAAATTCTGAAGACGCTCGGGCTTTACCTGCGGGAGAACATCACGTCAGGGCCGCTGGTGAAGATCGACGATCCCCGCTTCGATCCCATGTGGGATGCGTGCGGGCAGCTCAACATACCGGTCGCGATCCACATCTCCGACCCGGTTGCTTTCTTCACGCCCACCGATCGATTCAACGAACGTTACGAGGAGCTCAACAATCATCCGGACTGGTCTTTTTATGGCGGCGATTTTCCCAGCAATGCCGAGCTGATCGAAGCGCGCAATCGCATGATGGCCAAACACCCGAAGACGCAGTTTGTCACGCTGCACTTCGGTAATTTCTCGGAAAACCTGCAGAACGTTTCCGAGAACCTCGACCGCTTTTCCAACATGCACGTGGATATGGCGGCGCGCATCGGGGAACTGGGCCGGCAGCCGGTTACGTCACGAAAGTTCTTCGACAAATATCAAGACCGCATTCTCTTTGCCACCGATGCCACTCCGCATGGCGATGCATTTCCGCAGCAGGTCTTCAACGACCAGCTCTACGAAATCTACTATCGCTTCCTCGAGACCGAGGACGAATACTTTGACTATGCACCCGCGAAAATTCCGCCCCAGGGACGCTGGCGAATTTACGGGATCAACCTACCCGACCCGATTTTGCGCAAGGTCTACAACGAGAATGCTGCAAGACTGCTGCGAATCTAGCATGGGGATCGTCGGACGCGTCATGCTGGTGGGATTGTTGTTCTGCGCGTGCCTGAGTCAGGCGCAGGTGCGCGTGTGGCAAGGCACGCTTACGCTGCCCACCTACGAAGAAGGTTTGCCCGATCCCAATCCTCCGTTTGACCAGTTCACGACCAATCGCTTCAACTATCCCTACACACTCCGCAACAACCTCACCAGCAACCGTGTCGACCATGCCTGGCGAGCGATTTACCTCGAAAACGAATATCTGAAATGCTCCGTGCTGCCGGACCTCGGCGGGCACCTGTACACCTGTATCGACAAGATTTCCGGCAAGTCGATGTTTTATGCGAACCCGTCGATCAAGAAGGCGGCGATCGCTTATCGTGGCGCGTGGGCGGCCTTCGGTATCGAATTCAATTTCCCGGTTTCGCATAACTGGATGACGATGTCTCCCGTCAGCTTCGCTTTTGCGCAACACCCGGACGGCAGCGCCTCGGCTACGGTCGGCAATGTAGATCGTGTTTACGGCATGGAGTGGACGGTCGAACTGATCCTGCGGCCCAAATCCACGGTGCTCGAGGAGCGGGTCACGCTCAGCAATCGCAGCGACGCGCGGCACCGGTTCTACTGGTGGAATAACGCCGGGGTCGAAGCCTGGGACGATTCCCGCATCGTCTATCCCATGCAATTCGCGGCCACGCATGGATTCACCGAGATTCATCCCTGGCCGATCGATCAGGATGGGGTCGACTACAGCCTGCTCAAGAACCACACCAAAGGGCCGGTCTCCATGTTCGTTCATGGTAGCCGGGAGAATTTCATGGGTGTGTGGAATCCGCACACCAACACGGGGACGGTACATTTCGCGGAATACGAAGACCTGCCCGCAAAGAAAATCTGGTCCTGGGGTGTGGATGCTGACGGGCTCGACTGGCGCAAAGCTCTTTCCGACAACGAGAGCGGATATCTCGAGGTGCAGGCTGGACTGTTTCGCAACCAGGAGACCTACGCGTTTCTCGAGCCCCGCCAGATACTTCATTTTTCCGAGTACTGGATGCCGGTGCGCGAGATCGGCGGAATTTCGCGGGCGAATCTGGCCGGGGTCGCGAGCTTGCTGCGCAAGCAGAACAGCCTGTTGGTGGGATTCAACGCGGACCAGCCGATTCCTCAAGCCTCTATTTCCATCTCGAAAGGGAAAGAGCAGGTTGCCCACGAGCAGGTCGACTTGAGGCCGGAGCGCGCCTGGACGCGCGAGATTCCGAACGCCGACGCGCAATCGAAATACACAATCGAAATCCAGGATGCCAAGGGCGCAACCCTGCTGCGCCAGACCGAGGGCGAATACGACTGGACGCCCACTTCGGAAATTAAGGTCGGCCCTCAGCCCGGCTATCGAATTCCGGATCCGGACAAGCGGAGCTTCGACGACTGGATCCAATTCGGCAAAGAAGAGGAGCTGAACGGAAGACTGCTCAGCGCGGTGGATGTATACCGGCAGACCTTGGGGAAGTTTCCCGAGAGCTTCGTCGCGGGCAAGGCGGCCGGGCGTTTGGCGACGGGATTGCTTCGCTTCGAAGAGGCAAAGAATCTGCTGGAGCCTTTGCATCTCCGCGATACGACTGATACTGAGATTTCCTACTACCTCGGCATTGCGTATGACGGCCTGGGAGATGCCGTCCATGCGCGCACGGCATACGAGCAGGCGGAGCGGCTGCCATCGTTTCTCCCTGCGGCGGCCCTGCGACTCGGCGAGTTGCTGGCGCGCACGGGCGATCTGGCCGGCGCCGAGCGGCACCTCTCAGAGGCAGCCCGGGTGAATCCAAAAGACCTTCGGACATTGGAAGAGCTGGTTGCCGTTCAGAGTGCTGCGGGAAAAACCGAAGATGCTCACAAGCGGGCGCAGGATGGGATCGCGCAATTCCCGCTCAGTTACCTTCTTCGCGATGAACTAGGCACACCCGATCTCGCCCAGCTTGCCAACGACCCGAACCGCGTGCTCAACCTTGCTTCTCAGTACATGCGGTTAGGCATGTATCAAAAGGCAGTGACCGTTCTCAGCCGGGATTATCCACCGCCTGTTGCTGACCAGAGCGAGCCGGGTTCCCCTTTACTGCAAAAACATCCCATGATTGCTTACTTTCGAGGCTACTGCCGGGAAAAACTCGGCCAGTCCGCGGAGGCCGATTACAACGCCGCAGCCAAGCTTTCCAGCGCGTACATTTTCCCCAGTACGGCGGAGGAGTTTGCCGTCTTACGCTCGGTGCTGAAGGCACGACCTGAAGATGCGACGGCGCACTATTTGCTCGGAACGTTTTATTTTTCGCGAGGCGAAACCGACCCTGCTCTTCACGAGTGGTCGGAAGCGCATAAATATGGACCCGACCTTCCTGTTCTGAGCGCCAGCACCGGATTGGCTCTGCTTCACATTAAGAACGAGCCTGAGCAAGCGCTGGCTTCTTTCCGTGACGGGTTGCGCAGTGATCCCGCAAACATTGCGAACTACCTCGGCATCGATCAAGCCCTAAGCCTGCTCAAGCGGCCAGCGCGCGAGCGCGTGGAAGCTCTTGAGAAATACCCGCATCTCGATAGCGCGCCGCCAACCCTGATATTCGAATTGATTCTGAACCTGGCGGAGGCTGGAAACTTTGACCGTGCGAACGCTCTCTTCCACAATCGATTCTTCCCGCGCGAAGAAGGCGGGACGAACGTGCGCCAGGTGTGGATTGAAGTGCAGTTACAGCATGCACTGGCCGCGAAGGCAGGTCATTGCGACCAGGCTTTGACGCAGGCACAGCATTTGGGAGCGGAAGTACCTGGGCTTGCCTTCACGCGCGACGGCCTTGAGCCCATTCTGCAATCCGCACGCACGAATTACCTGCTGGGTACAATTTATGGAGCGTGCGGAAAGCCCGATGAGGCGAAGGCCATGTTTCAGGCTGCTGCCACAGCCAGCGCACCCGATCAGATGCGGTGGGCGTGGCTTGCGGCCAAGCAATTACCAGGGTTTGATCAGGCGCAATGGCAAGGTCGCCTGCAGACTTCTTTCGAGCAGGCAGCTAGCCGGAGCGGGACCAGTGCATTTCCGAGCTGGTGGATGTACACCGCGGGTTCGCTGGCGCGGGAACTGGGCAACCACGACGAGGCCAGCACAAGGTTCCGCAATGCATTGCTGCTGCCTGACCGCATGCTGGCCTATCACTTCACCCGCCTGGCCATGGCGGAATCTACGCCGTGATCACTTCGATCTTCGATTTTCGGAGGGCCTCGATAAATTCGGCGGGGGCCCGGGTGTCGGTGATCAGTCGGTGAACGCCGGATAGAGGACCGATGCGCGAGACGCTGCGACGCCCCAGCTTGCTGAAGTCGGCTACGACATTAATCTCTTTCGAATTGCGCACCATCAGGCTGTTCAACTGGGCCTCCAGCACGTCCGGAGTGGACGGCCCGATCTCGAGATCGAATCCGTCAACGGCCAGAAAAAGGCGGTCCGCATGAAAGTCCTTGAGCATCGCCTCCGCTTGCGGTCCGACAAACGAGCACGACACCGGCCGCAGCAGCCCGCCCACCATGATCACCGAGATGTCGGTGGCATCCATCAATTCGTAAGCGACATTCAAGGCGTGCGTGATGACGGTGACCGACTGCAATCGCCGGACCTTCAGGTGGCGGGCAATCTCGGCCGTGGTGGTGCCGGAATCGAGGATGATGGTTTCGTTATTCTGGATGAGTTCGGCGGCGGCTCGTCCGATGCGAGTCTTTTCCGCGTGATGAAGCGTTTTCTTCAAGCGCAGCGGATAGTCCTGGCTGGCTTCCACCTGCCGCACCGCCCCGCCGTGCGAACGGACCACCATTCCCTGCGACGACAGGGCATCCAGATCGGCACGAGCGGTTACGGCCGAGATCGAAAATCGCTCCACCAGATCACGGACCGTGACCTGGCTTCGTTGTTCAATGAGGTCCAGAATCTTTCTGCGCCGCTGTTCCGACAGCAAACGAGAGTCCTTGGGTCCCCGCATGAATTTGGTCCTCGCGTTTCGACGAAGTGGTGAAGGTTCTACCTAAAAGACGCACAGACTATTTATACACTTGCGAATGCTCTCCAGAAGAAAGAAAATAGCAGGCAAACGAAAGCCAAGAAGAAAAGCGGAAAAACTCAACAATGCCAAGATTTAGCAGGCTGGGTGCGAGGTCTGATTAGCATGACAGCGGGCAGCCACGGATTGCGTTTTCCTTCCTTTGATTTCCCTGTTCTTCGCGGGTTCGTAACTGCCGCCAATACCACCAGTTGGCCGATCTTCGAGCGTATCCGGCAAGAGTTCTCTGCATGAGACGAAGAGACTTCATCGCGGCGTTGACGGTTTCAGCATTGGCGAGGGCCTGGCCTGCCACAGCTCAAACGTCTCCGCGCCGGCCGCGGCTCCTGATTGCCGAAACCGATCCCTTCACGGGCCTGCCACTGTTGAAGGCGCGCTATGCGGCGGGCGGGCGGCCTTCGGAAGACATGGAAGGCTGGGCCTTATCCTGGTTGATTACAGGGAAGGACGAATTTGCGGAGCGCGCGGTCGCCGAGATGCGTTCCAAGCATCTTGCTTCGGGAGGCAAACCGTCGCGTTCGTGGGTGGATTATGCTCGCTGGTCCCTGGCCTTTGATTGGCTGTTCGACTATCGCGGATTCGACGCTGCTTTGAAGGATCGAGTGGCGGGGGAATTGAGTGCAGGTGTTACTGCCATGCTGGCCACTCCCGACTTCGCCGATCCCGGGCAGATGTCGTATCACAACTACGCCCTGCGTTATCTTGCCCTGGCCGCATTTCCCGCAGCCGCGGTGGAGGGATACCCATCCTGCGAGGAGCGTTGCCGCCAGTGGCGCGAGAAAATCTCCGCATGCCTCGCCAACATTCTTGACATCACGCAGATTGTCAGTCCCGAAGGCAGCTACCACGAATCGATGGATTACATGCGCATCACCTGGGCTTCCCTGGTGATGCTCGCGGAATTGCAGCGCACGACTACCGGCGTCGATCCCGCGCAGCACCTTTCCGTCTTTCGAAATGTGGGCGACACGTACCTCTATAAGTTGCTGCCCGACGGAACGCCCTCGCGCGAAGGGGATAACGAATACCCGGTTCTCGATACGCGCGACACCGCCGTGCTCGGCTATGCCGTCAACCGCTTCAAGGACCCTTATTCCGCATGGTTATTGCGTCAGAGCGGGTTCTTCGGAAAGGAGTGGATCGTGCCCGTGCTGCAGTTCTTATGGGACGATCCGGAAGTCTCGCCTCGGAATCCCGCGCTCGCGAGCGAAACGGAACTGCCGCGCCAGAGATTTTTTCCAGGCGTTGGCCATCTCGTGATGCGGGATGGGTGGACTCCCGAATCTACCTGGGTTGAGTTCGACTGCGGGCCCTACTTCGCCAAGCACCAGCATCTCGACCAGAATCAGTTCACCATCTACCATCGCGGCTATTTGGCGATCGATAGCGGAGCCGATTACACCGACACGGAAAGCCCGCATTACCTCAACTATTACCGGCGCACGGTCGCGCACAATTCTGTGCTGGTCTACGATCCCGCGGAGAAATTCTTCTGGTCCGACAATCTCTGGCCGGCTGCCAACGACGGCGGCCAGCGCATGGATTCCGCGCGCTACTGGAACACCATCCGCAGCCGCGAGGACTGGAATCGCACCCGTGACTTGTGGGATCTGGCATCCATGCGAGTGATCGACTACGTTCCCGGCCAGTATCACTATGCGCTCGGCGATGCCAGCCACGCCTACGCGCGCAACAAGCTTCGTTGTTTTACGCGCGAGCTGGTTTACATCCCCGGGAAGAATCTGCTTTTCGTCTTTGATCGCGTCGTCAGCACCAATCCAGCATTTCGTAAAGCGTGGCTGTTGCACGGAGTGAACCAGCCTGCCGTCGATCAGGACAAGGGCGGGGCCGGGGCGCAGGAATTTCGCCAGGCTAAAACCTTTCGTTTTGCAGAGGGCTCGGGAGAATTGCTGGTGCACTCCCTGCTGCCCAAGGAGCGTGTGATCACGCGGCGTGGAGGAGGCGGGAATGAGTTCTATGCGCCGGGGGATGACCACGGCGGCGCATGGGGCTCAGGACAAAACTGGCCGCTTGAACCTCCCGAAGGCGCTCCGCTTCCGGAAGATCCGAAACTTCGCCGCATGTGGAAGCTGTTCTGGGGAGAGGATTTCAACCGTATTCAGCCGTCCAATCGAAAGAACGTGGTTCCGGGATCGTGGAGAGTAGAAGTATCGCCCGCATCAGCCAGCGAAGAAGACTTGTTTCTTCATGTGTTCGAGATTGGCGATTTGGGCAAGACCGGGAACAGTCATGTGGAACTTCTCGATGGTGCCGGAATGCAGGGCGCCGCGTTCGAGCATGGTCCCTTGGTACTTTTTAGCGCAACCGGCGCTCCCATCGCCGATGCTGAAGTATCATTGCCCGACCTGACCTGCGAATCCCTCATCCTCACCGGTCTTCAGCCAGACGCCGTATACGAACTTAACCTGGGTGGGCTGAATGCGACCTCGGTACCGGGAGTTGTTCTGCCCGGCGTGTCCGCCGGCACCGAGAGGTTGCGTGCGAACGCGAAGGGTATCTTGCGGGTGTCGCGTCCCGACTTGAAGAATCTGCGTCTGCGGATCGCCCGCCTATGACGTTCCCGGCAAGCGGCCTGCAGAATCCAAACGTCCCTTCCACTCGCCGTCCGATCTCCAACCTGCGCTGGTGGATCGGCGGAATTCTCCTGGCCTCCACCATCATCAACTACATCGACCGCCAGACACTTTCACTGCTGGCTCCCTTTCTTAAGGTCGAGTACCACTGGACTAATACGGACTACGCCAACATCGTGATTGGATTTCGCGTCGCATACTCCCTGGGCCAGACGATCTTTGGCCGTTTCATGGACCGGGTTGGCACGCGTCGGGGACTGTCTTTGACGGTCGTGTTTTATTCGATCGTCTCCATGGCTACGTCTCTCGCGCGCGGGTTCTACAGTTTCGCCACGTTTCGTTTCCTGCTGGGAGCGGGCGAATCCGGCAATTGGCCGGGCGCTACCAAAGCAGTCAGCGAATGGTTTCCAAAACGCGAGCGCGGACTGGCAACGGCCTTGTTCGACAGCGGTTCCTCGGTGGGAGGAGCGGTCGCGGCATGGCTGATCCTGTGGATTTATTCGCGCTGGGGCTGGCGTCCCGCATTCGCGATTCCCGGCGCTCTTGGCTTCCTATGGTTGCTGGTCTGGCGACGCTGGTATCACCCTCCCGAATCGCATCCGCAGATCAGCGAGGCGGAACGGCAAATGATTCTTGCAGACAAGCAGGAGGGATCCCTCAAAACTTCTGGCAGAACTCCGTTGGGATGGCAGACGCTCTTAACGCTGCCGCAGACTTGGGCGGCCATCGTCTCGAAGGCGCTCACCGACCCGGTCTGGTTTTTCGTCACCGACTGGTTTCCCATTTACCTGGTCGCGAAGGGAATCGAATTGCGGACTGGACTGATCGCCATCTGGATCCCTTTCCTCGCCGCGGACTGCGGAAATTTCTTTGGAGGCTGGGTCTCCGGCTATCTCATCAAGCGAGGATGGTCATTAGGAAACGCTCGGAAAGCCGTCGTTGTATTCGGGGGTATTGGAGTGCTCATGCTCATTCCGGCTATCTTCACCAACAGGGTTTCGATTATAGCCCTGCTTTTTGGGATCGCGACCTTCTCCTACGCCGCGTTCTCCACCATGGCCAACGTTCTGCCGTCGGACCTCTTTTATAGCGAGTCGGTCGCATCCGTGGCCGGCATGAGCGGGACGGCAGCGGGCTTGGGCACGATCGTCGCTTTCAAACTCATCGGATATTTTTCCGATGCGCGCCAGGCTTTGGGGACACACTCCTTCGATCCCATCATCGTGGTCGCAGGATTGGTTCCCTTCGTCGCAATGATTCTGACTTTGTTACTGATCCGCAATTCGGAAGCTACCGAACGCGGCCTGGTCCGGCCCGTCTGAAGAATCGAAAACTGTGCCTTCGCACTGGACAGGCAGTGGCGTCGAGGTATGCTGGGCATTCGCTTCCGACAGATTTACCGTCTGCGCGAGACATCGGTAGAAAACGGGAAACAACGTGAGCGATCCGCATCGAAGTGTCGAAGATCTCGATAGCACCATTGCGTCCCCGCCGGTCGACGCAACGGTTCGGTCGGAGGGGCTGAAGGTTGCCGCCACTTCGTTTGTGGTTTTGTTTTCTATCGTCGGCCTCGCGCTCTGGGGATTGCCGTTCTATTACGACTTCATGGTGCAGCAGTTCGGTTGGAGCCGCGGTCGGGTAACGTCAGGCGACGCCTTCACGAAAGTGGTCGTTGCCGTCCTGTTCGGTTTTATCGCGGGCTGGATCGTGGACCGCTTCGGCCCTCGCCGCATCATGATGGCGGGCATTCTGATGGCCGGGATCGCGCTCATCGGTCTGGGCAGCATCTCCACCCTCGGGCTTTTCTACTTCTTCTTCCTCTTCAATGCGCTGGGTTACGTATGCGGCGGCCCGCTGCCCGTGCAGGTCTTGCTCTCGCGCTGGTTCGACAAGTCGCGGGGCAAGGCGATGGGGTTCGCCTACCTTGGCATTGGTTTCGGAGGAGCGCTGGTGCCGCTGATTTCGCACGCTCTGGTCGAGCATTACGGTTGGCAGGCCGCGCTCCGGATTCTTGGAATTCTGATCATCGTGCTGTCTTTCCCGCTTGCATTCTTCGTCAAGGAATCGCCCGATCCTACGCGAACGCAGATCCGTGTCGCACCACCGGATGCTCGCTGGGCGTTCAAGACGGCCCACTTCTACCTCCTAACGATTGGGAGCATGTGCTCCATCGCCGCGGTCGCCGGGACTCAGAAGAATTTGAAATTGTTCCTCAGCCTGGACCGCCACTATCCGCAGTCCTGCGGCTGCGCAGATTCTCTCGCTGGTTCTCGCCTTCAGCATCGTGGGACGTCTGCTGATGGGATGGCTCGCCGATCGGTATCCCAAGCGGAACGTCATGCTGTTGATTTACCTGCTGGTGGCTGCTTCGATTCCGCTTCTCTTCTTCGGGACGACCAAGCTCGCGGTCTACACATTTGCCGTGGTCTTCGGAATCGGATTGGGCGGCGATTACATGATCATCCCACTGATGACTGCCGACATCTTCGGCCTGCAGATTCTCGGCCGGCTTATGGGAGTGATTCTCACCGCGGGCGGAGTCGCCGACGCCGTCTCGCCCTGGCTGATCAGCCGTCTGCGCGACTCGACCGGCAGTTACTCGTCCGCCTGTTTCGTTTTGGTGGGTTTCGCGCTGTTGGGTGCGCTGGCCGTGCTTCCCCTGCCGCGGCACCGGAAGGCGGCATGAACGCTCTTCCGATTCTGCGGTTGGGCAGTGTGAAGGACGTCGCCCGCTTCAAAGATCACTTGCGCTTGCTGAACCTCGCCATCCCTTGCGACGACGAGTTGCTATCGGGTCCCGACTCGCCGTTGCGTAAACCTCTCACCCGCGGCCAGATTGAAATCGGAAACCGGATCGCCGTGCAGCCCATGGAGGGTTGGGACGGTACACCCGACGGCAGCCCGACCGAAGCCACGTTCCGCCGCTGGCAACGCTTCGGCCGCAGTGGCGCGAAACTCATCTGGGGTGGGGAGGCGGTCGCCGTCAGTCACGAAGGGCGCGCGAATCCAAACCAGTTGCTGGCCGCTGAACATACAACCGCGCCGCTTGCCCGCATGCGCGCTTTGCTGGTCGCAGAGCATCAGAAAGTCACCGGCTCCGACGCAGGACTGCTCATCGGTTTGCAGCTTACCCATTCCGGCCGCTTCAGCCGCCCGAATGCTCACGACCGCAGCGAGCCCCGCATCCTATATCGCCATCCGCTGCTGGATTCTCGGATGCATCTTCCGCCCGACTATCCTGTCCTTACTGACGGCGAAATCGGCGCCATCATCGAGGATTTTCATCGGGCGGCTGCGCTCGCCTGGAAATTGGGCTTCGACTTCGTCGACATCAAGCATTGTCATGGTTATCTGGGCCACGAATTTCTCAGCGCCCACACGCGCAGCGGAAACTACGGTGGAAGTTTTGAGAACCGCACCCGCTTTCTGCGTGAGGTTGTGCAAGGTATTCGTTCGGTTGCGCCGGGACTCGGCATTGCGGTTCGCCTATCAGCCGTCGACACCGTGCCTTTTATCCCCGACCCGGGCCGATCGTCAAACGGGAAACCCGGTCCGGGCATTCCGGTTACCGGGGAAGAACTGATTCCGTACCGATGGGGTTTCGGCCTGAACCCGCTGGCTCCGCAGGAAGAGAATCTGGACGAGCCCATTCAGTTCTTGTCGCTTCTTGAAGAATTGGAAATCCGGCTGGTGAACTTGACCGCGGGCAGTCCCTACTACAACCCGCACGTGCAGCGCCCTGCGCTTTATCCTCCATCCGACGGCTACCAGCCTCCGGAAGATCCCCTGATCGGCGTTGCCCGGCAAATGGAGATGACGCGGAAACTCAAGCAACGTTTTCCGAACTTGATCATCGTCGGCTCGGCCTACAGCTACCTGCAGGATTTTCTTCCGCACGTGGCGCAGGCTGCGATCCGCGAGGGATGGGTTGACATGGTCGGCCTCGGAAGAATGGTGCTGACCTATCCCGAGTTGCTCTGGGATGCATCGTCCGGCGAGCCCATCCAGCACAAGCGGATTTGCCGTACCTTCAGCGACTGCACCACCGCGCCGCGCAACGGATTGCCGTCAGGGTGCTACCCGCTCGACGCCTACTACAAAGACTCCGAAGCCGCCCAGCGTCTTTCGGTATTGAAGAAACGCTGATCGTACGAAGTAGAGGGGTTCAAGAGAATGAAGCGAACCAGACCGGAATTTGCAGCAGCATGAACACTCAATTCAACATCTCGTCGATGGCGTCGAGGCGCCAGCCCGGCCGCAAGGTGCAGGGAATCGCGGCGGCATTGCTTCCGTTTGAACCAGATGGCCGCGTAGCCGTCGAATCCTTTCAGCAGCATCTGGTCGCCACGCACCGCTCAGGCCTCATGAACGCAGTCAACATGGACACCGGCTATGTGAATTACTTGTCCGAAGCCGAGAAGCAGGATGTGCTGCGCTGGACTCGCGAGGCTCTCGGCAAGGATGTCCCGTTTGTCGCCGGAGCTTACATCGAAGGTCTGGCGGGCGAGATCGTCGCACTTTACCGTCGCCAGATCGATTCCATCGACAGCTTCGGCGCAACCCCAATTTTGTTTCAAACGGCGCGCTTGAAGGGCAAGCCCGGCGCGGATTTAGCCGCCGCCTACCAGGGCGTCTGTCGCGGTTATAGAGAGGTCATTGCCTTTGAACTGGGCTCGATGTTCGCGCCCAATGGCGAGATTCTCGCAGCCGAAACCTTACGGCGCCTGATGGAAATTCCCGAGATCACGGGAATGAAACACTCCTCGCTTGACCGGGTAATTGAGTTTGAGCGGTTGGCCCTGCGCGACCAGGTTCGTCCGGATTTCCGCATCTATACGGGCAACGATCTGGGGATCGACATGATCGAATACGGGTCCGACTACCTGCTCGGACTGGCGACATTGGCGCCTGAAAAATTCGCCGAGCGTGACCGCCTCTGGGAAGCTCAGGACCCCGCATACTACGCGATCGCCGACGCCTTGCAGTACCTGGGAAATGTTGCCTTTCGCGATCCCGTTCCCGCCTACAAGCACTCGGCCGCGGTCTTCCTGCATCTGACGGGTCGAATCCCGAGTGAGCGCACCCATCCTCGAAACCCGCAACGTCCCGCGTGGGAAAGTGAAATGCTGAAGGATTGCGTTCGCCGCTTGCGCTAGGAAGCGTTAGCTCGCGGCCCGCAGAGGAATCGCCGCCTTGCCCGCCTGCACAGGCAGAACCACGAAGATCCGGGTGCCGGATGCATCGGACTCGATAGTCATCTCACCGTGGAACTGACGGACGCGCTCGCGCATTCCTTGAATGCCGACCCCGGAGCCGTGCGTTTGAATTTCCGCCAGTCTGTCGGGCGGAATTCCACGACCCTGATCCTGTACTTCGAGCGATACGCTGTCTCCTTCCCGGGCCACGTTGATGGTGGCGCTTTTGCTTCCCGAGTGCCGGTGGACATTGGTCAAACATTCCTGCACCAGGCGGAACAGAATCAACTCCACTTCGGCGGGAAGGCGGCCCAGATTTTCAGAAATGGTCAGGCGAATATCAATCTGGCTTCGCTCCGTCACGCCCTGCACGTACCAGTTGAGCGCGGCCGACAGTCCGATTTCGTCCAGCAGGGGCGGGTGCAGAAGATACGACATAGTGCGCAATTCCTGCGTGAGCTGCTGCACCAGTTGTAGAATTTCCTGGGCTGCCGGCCTGAGTTCTCGCCCTACCCGCTGGGCCAGTTGCCCCATATTCATTCCGAGCACCGCCAGCACCTGGCCCGCGCTGTCGTGCAACTCGCGCGCGATGTGGCGGCGCTCTTCGTCCTGCACCTGCATCATACGGCGGGAAAGTTCGCGCAGGCTCTCCGCGCCCTGCAGCACTTGTGCGTTGCGGTATTCCAGTTCCCGGGTCCGCGCGCGCACTTCCGCTTCGAGGGTCTCGGACAGGTTCCGGAACCTCTCCTCGCTCCGGCGCAGTGCCTCATTCGACTGGTTGCGCGAAATCGCGAACGCAATCTGGCGTGCGATGGTCAAGCTCAAGTCGATTTCCTCGTTGCTGAAACAATGGGGTTCATCGAAATACGACATGAACTTGCCTATCAGTTCACCCGCGGACACGAGAGGAATGAAAGCGAGAGAGGCGATGCCTTCCTTTTTGATCATCGCCCGCAAGTCCTCTGGCAAGTCGCCCCGATTGATGTCATCGATGCAAATCACCGACGGATTTCTCGCGCCCGCCTTCCACGGCGAATGCCCGTCGGTGACTTTCCGGTATTCTTCCGAAAGCTGCCGCCAGCTCACGAAGCGCATTACGCCGCTATCGTCAAACAAGAGGATGGAAGCGCGCTGGCAGCGCAGGGCACCCAATATGGCGTCCAGTCCGGCGGCGAAGATGTCCTGCATCGATTCTGCGCGGTGCAGTTGATCCGCGAGGTGAAACAGAGCGCGTTGCTGGCGGGCGCGGTCTGCCAGCGCCTTCTCGCTCAATCGTCGAACGGTGATGTCGCGCGCCACCTTGGAGGCGCCCACAATCCGGCCGGACCAGTCTTTCACTGGAGAAATGGTCACCGAGAGATTCAGCAGCGATCCATCCTTGCGCGCGCGAATCGTTTCGAAATGATCCACGCGTTCGCCTCGTTTGATTTTCCGGATGATCTCCGCTTCCTCGTCCCAGCGATCACGCGGAATAATGAGGGTGATGTGGGACCCAATGGCTTCCTCTGCCGAATAGCCGAAAATTCTTTCCGCACTCTTGTTCCAACTGGTGATGATTCCGTCGAGATTCTTGCTGACGATAGCGTCGTCCGATGAGTCTACGATGGCAGTCAGCAGGCTCGAAGCCTGCATTGCCATATCGTTGGGATCATTCGCAAGGAACCGGGGCGCACTATCTTCGAGGGAACTGCTGGATTGCAACCCGGAGTCACGACCGGGTGCCAGAACTTTGGGCTTCGTTCTCTTTTGTGGAGATCTGGTGCTCTTTCGCTTATGTCCGCGTTTGGCGTTTCCAGAGTCCATTGGGAACCGGCGATGCTGTCATCGATACTACAGCACTTCTGCTTGCTCCCAAATATTGATATCAAGGGCAACTTTACAGGGGTTTCTGTATTAACTAGAAAGGTAACGAAGGTAAAATCAGTGGGCGTGGGCGCTGTCTCCCCGCACGTCCTTTCGCACCTCATTCATCAAGCAGCGGATTTCTTCCTCAAACGCCGTGAGCAGTTCCGCCGCGCGGTCGAGTTTCTTTTCCCGGCCCATTTTTTCAAGTTCCCGGGCATGGTCAGCAGCGGAAGATCCCAGATAGCTCAGTTCTCCCTTGAGGCTATGCGCGGTGGTTTCCAGGGTTTCGGCATCGGCGGTCTCGACCGCCTTCCGAAGACGGGCAATCAGTTTAGGAGTTTCCTCGAGCAGGATATCCGTGACTTCTCGCAGCAGGCTTTCATCGCCACCAATCCTTTCAAGAAACAGGCGAGCATCCCAACCGGTGGGGGCGGGGGGAGGAGCGGCCGTCTCGGATGGGCCAGCGCTCTGCTGAATTTCGCCAGCGTATTGCCGGATCGCTGACTCCAGTTCTTCACGCGCAATGGGCTTGGAGATATAGCCGTCCATGCCAGCAGCCAGGCAAACTTCCCGATCTCCACGCATCGCGCGCGCCGTCATGGCGATGATGCGCTGATGGCGCCCGGAAAGCCTTTCACTGGCACGTATGTGCCGCGTCGCGGTCAGCCCGTCCATCTCAGGCATCTGCACATCCATGAATACCAGATCAAAGTTGTCCTTCGCGATCCGTTCGAGAGCCTCCTTCCCGTTTTTCGCCAAGGCCACAACGAGGCCCATCTTCTGGAGCATACGAAGTCCCACAGTCTGGTTCACCGGGTTGTCTTCTACGAGAAGGATCTGGAGTCCATGTCTACCCTGGATCGCTTTTTCAGGTGCCGCAAGAGGAGTTGCCGGCGCTCCCAATGGACGTCCGAGCGTGGTCAGGATCGCGGAGAGCAAATCTGATTTCCGGATAGGCTTCACAAGGTAGCTGGCGATGCCGAGTTGTCGGCAGCGCGCCGCATCTCCGCTTTGATCGGTCGAGGTCAGCATCATGATGACGGCGCCGGCCAGTTGAGGATCTTCCTGGATTCGCTTGGCCAGTTCAAAGCCATCCATGCCAGGCATGCGCCCGTCGATGATCGCCAGGCGAATTCCATTGCCGGCGGCCTGCGCCTGACGCATGAGGGCGAGTGCGGTTTGGCCGTTCTCGGCTGACACGACTTCCATGCCCCAACTGGTCGCCATCTCGGTAAGGATTGTCCGATTGGTCGAATTGTCATCCACCACGATGACCGGAACATGCAGGAGTTCAGACTGGATGCAGGGTAGAACCTTGGCAGGGTGCTCCGCGGCTACCCCGAATGCGGCGGTGAAGCGGAATGTGCTGCCTCGCCCGACCTCGCTATTCACCCAGATTCGTCCACCCATCATTCCCACCAAGCGAGCGCATATGGCCAGTCCCAGGCCGCTGCCTCCGTAGTGCCGGGTTGTACTGGAGTCGGCTTGCGCAAACGCTTCGAAGATGAGGGAATGTTTTTCCGGGGCAATCCCGATCCCGCTATCTGCGATGCTGAATTGCAGTTTCACCTCTTGCTCAGATCGAGACGCAACAATCGCGCTCACTAGCACTTCGCCGTGGTCGGTGAATTTAATGGCATTGGCCATTAAGTTAATCAGAGTTTGCCGTAACCGCCCGGGATCTCCAACGACCGTCACGGGCACATCCGGCTCGACCGAGCATGCCAGTTCGAGGCCCTTCTGATGGGCGCGCAGCGCCAGTCCACGCACCGTCTCGGAGATCAGGTCGTGCAGGTTGAACTCAATCGGATCCAGCTGCAGCTTTCCAGCCTCGATCTTCGAAAAGTCGAGGATGTCGTTAATCACGCTCAGCAGAGAGTCGGCGGACGATTTCAGGATCTGCAGGTCTTCGCGCTGTTCGGCGGTTAACGGGGTATCGAGCAAGAGGTCGGCCATGCCCAGAATCCCATTGATGGGCGTGCGAATCTCGTGGCTCATGTTGGCCAGGAACTCGCTCTTCGCGCGATTGGCGTCCTCGGCCAGTTCCCGCGCCTTCACTAACTCCTGTTCGGCAAACTTCTGTTCCGTGATGTCCCGGAACGCCCAGATCCGGCCGTAATATTTGCCATCCTTGCCCACCACCGGCGAGGAGTAGCGATCAAGTATCCGGCCATCCTTGAGCTGAATTTCGTCGCGACCGGTTTCTTCCCGATGCTCGTAGAGGTGATGTACCTTGGTCAGAAACGTCTTGGGATCCTTGACCAGTGAAACCACATGGGCGAGCATCGAGCGGTCCTCTTTTTCATGCAGCAACTCCGCGGGAATCCGAAACAGGTCGACCAATCTCTGGTTTTGCAGAAGCTTTTGCCCGCGATCGTCGACCACCAGCAATCCGTCAATGGTGGAGTTGGCCTGTGCCTCGAGGAACGCGGCCTTGGATTGCCGTTCTGTCTCCCAATGCTTGTGATCGGTAATGTCCTGAGCGATCCCGCATAGACCGGTGATGACCCCATTCGAGTCACGTTGTGGTTCGCCTCGCGCGAGCATCCAACCGTTTCCCCTGCCCGCAATCCTGGTCTCCAGTTCCAGTTCATAGGGCTGTCCAGTTCGCAATGTTTCAATCACACTGGCGTCGAGTCGCCGCCAGCTATCCGCGGTGAAGACGTTCTCCAGCTGGGAATACTCTGGTGGGGGAAGCGTTGGATCTGCCCCCAGCATGCGGTAAAGTTCCTCGGTCCAGGTGAGCTGTCCAGTCACCGGATCCATCGTCCAGCTGCCCAGGCGGGCCACTTTCTGCGCCTCCTTCAGCCCGGCTTCGCTGCGCCGCAGCCCTTGCTCGGCTTTGCGGCGTTCGCTGACAACCGCCCCTAAAAACAGGGATGTCAGTCCAATCGTGAGTATGGCAAGTTGCAGTCTGGGCAGTGATCCCCGATGCGCCTGGGTGATCCAGGCGGCAAACGTTAATCCAAAAGTGACCGCCGGCGCGATTAACGTCGCTCCCGGAATGCCCCGCCGGACCGCTGCCCAAATGACTGGAAGAAACAAGAGATAGAGCGGCTGATAGGGAGTTGCCTCGGCCATCCCAAAGACGACGAAGATGATCACCAGCAGGGACGCGGCTTGCGCTGACAATTCTGCGCATTCGGACCAGGAGCATACTCGCCGGAAAGATGGCAGGGGTTCGGATCGAAACCAGCAGTTCAAGCGCGGCCCGACATACACCAGCAAAAACGGGGTGAAGGTAAGAATGGAGATCAGGTCGCTGGTGGCCCAATCGATCGCGGTTTTGGCAATCTCCTGGTGCTGAACCAGCCCGTCTCCACGCAGAGTCAACATTCCAATCGTGGCCCCGAAAATTTCGGCGATCAGGAACGTCACCACGAATCGTATTACGTCGCGCAGACAGCCCAGCTTTGGGTCAATGCGCCAACGGGAGCGCAGGAGCGCGGCTCCCACGATGTACCCGGCGTAAGAAATCGTAGCTCCGGGTAATCCGCACCAGGAGAACAGCGGGCGATGATAGTTCAACACGGCCGCCGTAACGGAGGAGAGAAATAGCAAAGGTACATAGCGCAGGCCGCCATACAACAACAGGGCTACTGCCATTCCCACGGGCAAGTAACAAGGAGGAGCGCCCTCCCAAGCCTGGGAAACCTGCGAAGATCCATCCAGCACAAGGAATAACGTCAGGAAGATGGCTGCGAACAGCAACTGCTTCGCGAGCGAGGCTTCGTGCCACCGCGCCGGTTTTTCGGCGACTTCGCTTGCATCGCGCTTGGCAATCTTGTCGAGGAGCGTTTTCACGGTAATCCGGCAACGCGACCCGTCGGCAAATCCTTACACAACGGATAGGGCGCGATCCGCCTAATGCCACCATCGGCAGCCTACGCGTTTGCCTTTATTTGCAGACCGGATGTAACCGGTAGCAGGAAAGGCAATTACGCGATGCGAAGGCGACGTACAGTTTCGAACCTTATTTGCCGATAGAAACATGGGACACACCTTCCGATGTCGGAAGAGTGTCTGGCCATGCCTGAGGGGAGGCAGAATCGATGAACCCGGCTGAAGTGCTGGTAAGTCCTGAGCCTCTAACCTCTTCCGGCAATCAGAACGTCCTGGTCGCAGAAGATGATCCCATGTTCCGCAAAATCCTGAAGAATTGGCTCGAAACCTGGGGTTACCGCGTCACCCTCGCCGAAGACGGCGAAAAAGCCTGGCAGATTCTGCAGCAGGAAACGCAGCCCGAACTGCTGATCCTGGACTGGATCATGCCGGGAGTGGATGGAGCCGAAATTTGTCACAGAATTCGGGCCCGGCAAAAGACCCCGTATCAATACGTTCTGCTGGTCACAGCCAAAGATGACAACGCCGACGTGGTCGCCGGACTGGACGCCGGAGCCGACGATTATCTGAAAAAACCTTTCGACCGCCACGAACTGCGTGCCCGCCTGACCGTGGGGCGTCGCATTCTGGCTCTGCAAGATGGCCTGATCCGCGCGCGTGAAGAGCTGCGTTTTCAGGCCACCCACGATGTTCTGACAGGAATCTGGAATCGGCGGGCCACGCTGGATCTATTGGGGCGCGAGATCGAGCGCGCCAGCCGCTCGCAGGGGGCCACCGGCCTGTTGATGCTGGATCTGGATCACTTCAAGCAGGTCAATGACACTTATGGCCATCTTGCAGGGGATGCCGTGCTGCGCGAAGTGGCGCGCCGCATTATGCAGGTCATCCGCTCCTATGATTTCCTGGGCCGGTACGGCGGGGAGGAATTCCTCGTGGTACTGCCGGGCTGCGACCGCACTCATGCCCTGCAAAGCGCCGAGCGAATCCGGTCGGCGGTAGCGGGCGCGCCGGTGCTGGCCGACCAGGTGGAAATTCCCGTGACCATCAGCATCGGGGTCACAGCGGTTACCGCCAACGCGAGCGAAAAAGAGGTGCTGGCGGTTGCCGACCAGGCTCTCTATCAGGCGAAGACTTCTGGGCGCAATCGCGCCGCAGTTTTGTGAATCGAGCATCGTCTCCGTGCGAGCAATCCAAAGCGGGTAACGGCTAGCGGATTACCAACAGGCGGATAGGATTTGGCCTACGAAGGCGGGGCTGCCTGCTTTCCCCAAGCTTCTGCAGAAAAAAGAAGGGCGAACGCCAAAAGCTGACTCTTGGACGTTCGCCCGAGCAGCGCCCTCCCCCGAGAGCTCTGCTCATCCGTTTTCTAGCCCGATCCGCGGGAAAGAGAAATGGCTCACGAGTGGGCCGGGGATGGCACGGGCGGGCCAGAAGCGGCGTGTAAACGAAACGATCCCTTCCTCCGGCGAGCGATTGTCGAGGAGGAATCAGGCACTTAGAGACGGTTCGAGGGTGCCCTGAAGGGAGAATCAGCTCTCCTTCCATAGTCCACGGGAGAGTCATTGAGAAATGCTGTTGATCCGGCCATTGGAGCCCGCTAGGCAGTAGGGAGTGAGAAGTAAAAAAGGGATCCCCGGCCGACTTGGCTGGTGACGCCGATCTTTCCGCCGTGCAACTCCACGATGGCTTTGGCGATGGCCAGTCCCATGCCGGTTCCCTGCACGATCATTCTCTGATTTCGCCCCCGATAGAACTTCTCGAAAATCATGTCCCGCTCCATGTCGTCGATCCCGGGCCCATGATCCGCCACGCTGGTTACAACTTCACCTTTGCGAAGTTCGACCGTGATCTGAATCGGTGTGCCCGCTGGGGAATATCTGCCGGCGTTGTCGAGCAGGTGCACGAGTACCTCCGTGATGCGATGCACATCCATTCGGACCATCGGCAGTTTGTCCGGGATAGTGGATTGCAGCGGGTGTCCGTGCAGAGCTGGCGCCGATTTCTCGATGGCGGCATCGATCGCTTCGCGCATCTGATGTGGATCGAAATGAAGTTCGAGCTGGTGAGAATCCAATTGCGCTACTTCGGCCGCTTCGCCGATCAGGCGATTAAGCCGGTCGCTCTCTTCATTGATGACCGTCAACAAGTCCTTCTGCAAAGATTTCTCCAAATCAACATCCGACAGGAGCGTTTCAGCCGAGGCCTTGATCGCGGTAAGAGGCGTGCGAAACTCGTGTGTCACTGAGTCCAGCAACACGGAACGAAGGCGGTCGCTCTCCCGGGCGGCTTCTGATTTGGTCAACTGGTCCACCGTGTTGGCGCGCTCGATGGCGATCGCGGTCAGGCTCCCAATGGCTTCCAGGGTCTCGCGCGACAACTCGCAGCCCGCCAGGCCGATGCTTCCGACCGAGCGGACACCCATACGCAGCGGCATGAAGCAGAATCCGCGCTCCCGGTCGAGTACGGGCTCGCCCCGCCCGCAGATGGCCTTCAGTTGCTCGGTTGAAAATAAAGGACGGCTGTTGCTATCGAGATAATATGTTTCCTGCTTGGCCTCCAGGAACATGGCCGCGCCGGTCACACCGAAGGAATCCACGATGTGTTTTGGTATCAAGTTCACCAATTCAAAAACATTCTCACTGACCAATAAATGCTGGCTGAAGGCATAGAGGCGTTCGACTTCGCGGCGACGCTGATTGGATTCCAGGGACTCGCGGCGAGCGCGTTCGGACAGTTCGCTGGCAATGATAGCGGTCAGAAGAAATGCAAAAAGGGCCACCCAGTTCTGCGTTTCTGCAATCGTGAAACGGAGAAGCGGCGGAAGAAAGAAATAGTTGTACCCGAGGGCCGCGACAATCGCCATGAAGATCGAGTAACGAAGCCCCCAAGCGGCCGAAACCATCAGGATCGCGAGCAAAAACGTGAATCCTACGGTGGTGGGATTGACGTGGATCCACTTGAAAAAAACGACGACAATCCCGCAGACTGTTGCGACGCTAATAGCGAAGCGTAGTATCTGGTTGTCAGTCGTTCTCTTCACGTGGCGGATTGTAGCTGATTCGACATTCTAATCCTTGCTCGCAGGAGCACAGAAGGCATGCCAAAGACGCCTGAGCAGTGGCTCGCAGAAGCCGCCCCCCAGAAGGAGCAAGGGATTTTCAAGCTTTTCCTGGGCTATGCGCCAGGAGTCGGGAAGACCTACAACATGCTCAGCGAAGGCATCCGCCGGCAGAGCCGTGGGGAAGACGTGGCTATCGGTGTGGTCGAGACCCACGGACGCAAGGGCATTGCCGAGCTGGCGGCCAAGCTCGAAACCATACCGCGGCGGCGCATGGAATACAAAGGAGCATCCTTCGATGAAATGGATGTGGACGCAATCCTGGCGCGCCGGCCGCGAGTTGTGCTGATTGATGAGTTGGCGCATACCAATATCGAAGGCAGTAAGCACGCCAAGCGTTACGAAGATGTAATGGACCTGCTGGATGCAAACATCGACGTGCTTTCCACCATGAACGTGCAACACATCGAGAGCCTCATGCCGATGGTGCAGCGCATCACCGGTATCCAGGTGCGCGAGACGGTACCGGACTGGGTCATGCAGAGGGTCAGCGAGATTGTGCTTGCCGACTTGACGCCGGAGGCGCTGCAGACCCGCATGCGGCGGGGCGATATTTATCCGCTGGACCGGGCCGAGCGCGCCCTGGGGAATTTCTTCCGTCCCGGGAACCTGCTTGCTCTCCGGGAATTGGCGCTGCAGCAGGTTACGCGCGCTGTGGACCGAAGCCTGGAATCGTACATGGAAAAGGAGGAAGGCGGGAAAAGCGTCGGAGTCCACGAGCGCATTGCGGTCTGCGTCAGTTCCAGCCCAGCAGCTCAATACCTGATCGCGCGGGCGGCCAGGATGGCGCAGCGTATTGACGCCGAGCTGTACGTAATCTATGTGGACATCGGAGTGGATGACAGTCCGCAAGATCAGCGCTCGCTCGAACAAAATCTTACCTTCGCGCGCAACCTGGGCGCACAGATCGTCCGCACAAAAGGCTCGAAGGTCGCGGAGGCGGTTGCCCAGGTCGTGCGTGAGAAGCACATCACGCAGGTGGTGTTCGGTCGATCCGCCCAGACTGGATGGCGCCGATATTTGTATCTGTCGGCGATCCACAGGTTCCTGCGCGATGCTCCTCCGGTGGATGTCCATATCGTTACGCAAGAAGTCAAGTGAGACATGGCAGGCCCCGCGAATAAAGGAAACATCCTGGTGGTAGACGACGAACCGCAGATCACCCGCGTGTTGAAGACCACCCTTTCCAGCCATGGATACGGAACGCGGACTGCGGGCGACGGGGAGGAAGCTTTACAAGTAATGCAAGACTGGTGGCCGGACCTGATCATCACGGATCTTCGTATGCCGAACATGGACGGCTTGGAACTGTGCCGTCGAGTCCGCGAAAAATCGCTGATCCCGATTATCGTTCTCTCCGTAAAAGGCGAAGAGCGAACCAAGGTGGAAGCGCTGGATGCGGGAGCCGATGATTATGTGACCAAGCCATTCAATGTCAATGAGCTCCTGGCTCGAGTGCGGGCCGCCCTGCGCAGGGCGAAGGCAAAGGAGGAGCCGGAGTCGCAATTAATTGAGGTTGGCGATTTCCGCATCGATCTCGAAACTCGCACCGTCCTGGCGAAAAATCGCGAAGTTCGCCTCACGCCGAAGGAGCTTGATCTACTGGTATACCTCGCGCGCCATCCGGGAAAAGTCATTACCCATCGCGCACTGCTTTCCGCCGTCTGGGGAGAGAACAGCGTGGAGCAGCCGGAGTATCTTCGGGTTTTCGTGGGTCATCTGCGAAAGAAGCTTGAGGCCAACGAAAGCGCCCCGAGATATATCGTGACTGAGCCCTGGGTCGGCTATCGCTTCGAGCCCGGGGAGTGACGAGTAAGTTGGCGACTTTGGCGTCTGGAATGAGGCGGAGCCTGGTCGCAAGCTTCCAGCACACGAGTAGTTTGGCAGCCAAAATACCACCACGATATTTCGTCTCTCCTCCTCCGTCAGGAAGCGCCTCGCCCGACTTGCCCCGCACGCTGTGATCGGGTTGCGAGTTCATCAAACCGGTATGCACATGGACAGCAGGTGCACACTTTACGAACAATTTATGAACCTTTTATTCGAATTTTATGGGATGTCGTATCCAATGATCTGGGTGAGAGATTCCAGCAATGTAGCAGAGACTGGGGTCCGAGCCTGGAGGATTAAATGTTGTTGATTCCGGCGATGACGGTGCTGTGCACGGCAGGGGTTGCATTTTATCTGCGGTTCCTGTTTGCCTTATGCAAGGAATGTAGGCCTCGTCGAAGCGGGTATTGGCTGCGTCTGCGACTCGGTTCTCGGGAAGCCACGATTGTGGAGTTGCAGAGGCCCGAAAGGCCAGTCACGCGCGCAGCGTGAGAGTGCGTTGAAAGCGCGCCACTCTCCAAACAAGCTTAGTTTCAAGGGTTGTTTAGTCACGAAAGGGGTAGTTTTTAATGTCGATCCAGGAAGTATCCGCGGAACAATTGGCAGAACTCTTCCACCATTATCACGAAACCTTGGCGCCTGATTTCGGTTGCCCGGCGAAGCCGAATGAAGCGTGGGAGCAAGTACCGCAGCAGGAAAGGAACCGTTTGGTAGCTGCTGCCCGTCTGGCGCTCATGGACTTGGCCTCCACGGCCAAGGAAAGGGAAGATTCTCGGCGCTATTTCGCGAAGCCGGGTGAAGCCGAATGGGGCTGCTGATTTCGAAGGATGACACGTTCAGGACTAAGGGATGAGAACTCGAATGGCCAGAAAATGGAATCTGCGGCAATTATTTGCCGAAACGAAAAATAAGACCGCCGAGAGGGAAACGGCCGAGCAGGGCGTTTCCCTGACGGGAATGATCGAGTCCGGGGATTTCAAAATCGATCTTGCTGCGCGCACCGTGGCCTTGCGCGGTGAGAACCTGTCGTTAACCGCGGAAGAATTTGATGTCCTCGTGTTTCTGGCCGGCCATCCCCAACGCATGGTTACCCCACGCACTATGTTGGCGACAAGTTGGACGGCAAATGGACTTCGGCAGACCGAGTTCTTGAGAGTCTTGCTGTCCTTGCGCAAAAAACTCGATGCTGCCGGGCATGGCAAGCACTACCTCAAGACCGAACCGTGGATTATTTATCGCTTCGATGCCACGTCTTCTTCTGTGGCGTAAACGCGACCGAAAATGTCATTCCCGATCGGGGAACCGGTCGCACCTTTACGACTTCTTTATGAACTTTTTAGACCAGTTTTATGAGCAATGATTTCCAATTAGTTGGTCGACTCGAGTTGCTGTCGAAGCTGTGTTTCTACAAGCAGCGATTCACCAAAAACAACATGTTCTCATTTGGTCACACGTACGCACTTCAGCCGGACGTTTTCAAGAACGTCAATAGCAGGGCAAGGGGATGCTGTTTGCTTGTCGCTCTCGCATTGTCGACGGCGCTCGGCCTCTCAGCGCAAACCACGGACTCCAGCAGTGGGCCGGATCCGTCGACTTCATCGGCGCAGCCGCAAGGCCAGGAATCCGCCAATGCCCCGGCACCGGCCCCACTCACCACACCCACCATTACCGGTCCGCTCCAGGCGGCGCCTCCCATCGTCTATGATGGCGGGCCTCTTGGAAAACTCAACCTGGATGGTATTGTGAGCGGGATTGGAGTTTGGCAAGGCAATCACATTCCCGGTGACAATCCGACCCAAGCCGCTCTGAGCAACGGCCAGGTGTTCATTCAGAAGACCACTGACTGGTGGCAGTTCTACGTCCAAGCAGGTGCGTACAACATCTTGGCCTTGGGGACGCCGTTCCTCCCAACCGATAAAGCGGTCACCGACCTCTACGGGCCGGTGCCGGTGGCCTACCTGAAACTGGCCCCAGCGAAGAACACCTCCATCCAGGTTGGCGCGCTACCGACATTGATGGGCGCTGAGTACACCTTCGATTTCCAGAACATGAACGTAACGCGGGGCTTGTTATGGAACCAGGAGAATGCCATTAATCGTGGAATCCAGCTGAATCAGACGCTCGGCAAATTCACCGCTTCTTTCAGCTGGAATGATGGCTACTATTCCAACCGGTATTCCTGGCTGAGCGGCTCCTTGGCTTATGTCAATGGTTCGCATAGCCTGGCGTTCATTGGCATGGGGAACCTTAGCCAAACCGCGTTTCAAACCCTTGCCACACCGGTGCAGAACAATAGCGTCATGTATTGCGCCATTTACACATACACCAAGGGAAACTGGATCTTGCAGCCCTACTACCAGTACAGCAACGTGCCGACGAATCCGAGTATTGGGGTCACGCGCGGGGCATCGACGCAGGGCGGCGCTGTGCTGGCAAGTTACAAGTTTGCGCGTGGATTCTCGCTGGCGGGCCGCGGGGAATATATAGCGAGCACGGGGAGCGCCGACGAAGGCTCCGTCAACCTGATATACGGTCCAGGCAGCGCGGCGTGGTCGATCACGGTGACACCGACATTTCAATACGGGCGCTTCTTCACGCGCGGGGACCTTTCGTTTGTTCGCGCAAACAGCATTACACCGGGAAGTGCCTTTGGTCCGGAAGGCACGAACCAGAATCAGCCTCGCGGAGTGATCGAGGTAGGCTTCTTGTTCTGAGATTGAAGTTTGCGGTTACAGCGCCAAGGAGGAACTTCAGAAATGCTTGTTGGAATGATTGTACTCGGGCTTGTGACATTTGCGGCCTTGACAGCTTTTATTGCGGCCTGTGACCGCGTATAGGGGAAAACGATGATGATCCTACTTTTAGTTATCAGTGTTGCGGTGGGTGTGTATCTGACGTACGCGATGCTGCGTCCGGAGCGTTTCTGAGGCCCGTATGACTACTGAATATTTTGCCGTTGCTTTTACGATTCTCTTCACCATCGCGACCAGTGTACTGGTGGGGCGATACATGTTCCGCGTGTTCACCGGGAAGCGCACGATCCTCGATCCAATCTTTGGACCGATCGAGCGGCTCATCCTGAGGGTGCTCGGCGTAAAAGAGGAGGAGCAGCAGGATTGGAAGCGCTATGCGCTTTCAATGATGATCTCGAACGTGTTCATGTGGCTGGCAACCTTTGCTGTGGTCAGCTTGCAGGCGCACTTGCCGCTGAATCCAGACGGCATCGCCAACATGGAGCCCACGCTCAGCTTCAACAGCATCTCGAGTTTCACGACCAACACGAACCTGCAGCACTACAGTGGCGAGACCGGGCTCTCCTATCTCTCACAGATGCTATTCGTTACATTTCTACAGTTCGTGACCGCGGCCACCGGTGTTGCGGCCTGCATTGCCATCATTCGAGGGCTCGCCGGCAATCGACTCTCGCAGATCGGCAACTTCTACGTGGACGTAACTCGCGCGACCATCCGGGTGTTTCTGCCGCTTTCCCTTCTGGTCGGGGCCATCCTGATCTCGCAGGGTACGCCGATTACATTCCAGGGCGCGGCAAAGGCAACCACACTTGAGGGCGGCGAACAGACCATCGCCCGCGGTGTGGTGGCGCCCGTCGTGGCGATCAAGCAGTTAGGGACTAATGGCGGGGGATATTTTGGTCCGAATTCTGCCCATCCCTACGAGAACCCCACGCCCTTTTCCAACTTTATCGAGACATGGTGCATCACCGTCATTCCCATGGCAATGGTCTGGACGCTGGGCATGATGGTAGGCCGGCGCAAGCTGGCTGTGGTTATTTTTGTCACGATGCTGGCCGTGTACATCCCCATGGTGATATTTGCAGTTAATCAGGAAGCAGGCGGAAATCCAGCCATCGCGAAGATGGGCGTGGACCAATCCACTGGGTCCATGGAGGGTAAGGAAGTCCGCTTTGGCGCGGGTCTGTCGGCGACTGTGGGCGGTCACCACCACGGTCACATCGAACGGGTCGGTCAACTCCATGCACGATTCGATGACACCGCTTGGCGGCCTGATGCCGATGATCGGCATGTGGCTGAACAACATCTTTGGCGGAGTGGGCGTGGGCTTCATCAACATGCTGATTTTCGTCATTGTTGCGGTTTTCGTGGCGGGAACCATGATCGGCCGAACGCCGGAGTTTCTGGGCAAGAAAGTCGAACCCAAAGAGATGAAGCTGGCGAGCATCGCGCTGCTGGCGCATCCCTTATTCATTCTCGTCGGCACGGCCATTGCCTGCTATGTATGGGTGCATACTCCTGATCCCAATACTACTTTGGCGTGGCTGAAGAGTCCGGGTCCTCATGGATTCTCAGAGATGTTGTACGAATTCAGTTCGGCAGCCGCTAATAACGGTTCCGGGTTTGAAGGCCTGGGTGATAACACCCCGTTCTGGAATATCTCTTGTGGCCTGGTGATGTTACTGGCGCGTTACATTCCTATTATCGCGCCCATGGCGCTGGCGGCTTCGCTGGCGGCCAAGCCGGCCGCGCCGGAAACGGCGGGGTCGCTTCGCGCAGACACAGTGACTTTTGGTTTCACCCTGTGGTCAGTCGTGTTGGTCCTTGGTCTGCTGATGTTCATGCCGGTTGCTGTGCTCGGGCCGATTACTGAATACCTGATGTTGCGCTAGGTAGGGAAAATATATGTTGAAAACAGAATTGAAACGTGGAGTGCTGTTCACGCTGGTCACGATGATAATGCTGGGCATCGGGTACCACTTGGTTCTTTGGGGCTTTGCCCGGGTATTCTTTCCCTCCAAGGCCGAGGGCAGCCTGATTCGGCGCAGCGACGGCACGATTGTCGGATCCCGGCTGATCGCACAGAAGTTCACGCGCCACGAATATTTTCAGCCACGGCCTTCGGCTGTGGACTACAACGCCGCTTCGACGGGGGGCAGCAACTACGGTCCTTCGAATCCCGATCATCTCAAGGCAGTGCAGGAGCGGTTAGACGCAGAAACTAAGCTCGATGGCGTGAAGCCTGGCCAAGTGCCTTCTGAGATGGTAACGACGAGTGGGGGAGGGCTTGATCCGGACATCCCACCGCAAGCTGCCGAAATTCAGGCTCCCCGGGTGGCGCGCGCCAGAAATGTCTCTGTCGAAAGAATACGGGAGTTGATTCAGGCGCATACCCAACAGCCGACTCTTGGCTTTCTTGGTCGGACACGTATCAATGTACTGGAATTGAACCTTGCGTTGGATGACTCGCTGGGCACTGTTCCAACTCAAGGCAGGCAGGGAGAATAGTCTCTATGGCAAGCGTTACTTCCTTACCACAGCAATCACAGCGTATGAAGTCGTCAAGCCCCGGTTCGATGATTCCAGCTCGCAAGAAGATCTCGATTTGGGACCCCATGATCATTCGCCGGGCGATCCTGGATTCTTTTGTAAAACTGGATCCACGCATCCTGTTCAAGAATCCTGTGATGTTTATCGTGGAGATCGGCAGCGTCATTACCACAGTTGCTCTCATCAATGATCTGCGCACGGGTTCGGGGGCGCTGTTCACAGGCCAGGTGGCCGCGTGGCTCTGGTTCACCGTCCTGTTCGCAAACTTTGCGGAAGCGATGGCGGAAGGGCGTGGCAAGGCGCAGGCGGCAACGCTGCGCAAGGCACGGTCGGAAACCCTGGCAAATCGTCTGAAAGCAAATGGTCAGATCGAAAAGATCGCCAGTTCGCAGTTGCGGGCGGAAGACATGGTAATCGTATCTGCCGGTGAATTTGTTCCTTCCGATGGCGAGATCCTCGAAGGTGTGGCTTCGGTGGACGAGTCAGCCATTACGGGTGAATCGGCGCCGGTGATCCGCGAGGCGGGAGGAGACCGCTCGGCCGTGACCGGCGGCACTCGCGTTTTGTCCGACCAGATCAAGGTGAAGATTACTGCCAATCCCGGCGGGACCTTCCTCGATCGCATGATCGCGCTGGTGGAAGGAGCCGAGCGGCAGAAAACGCCTAACGAGATTGCGCTGAACGTGCTGCTCGCGGTGCTAACCTTGATCTTCCTGCTGGTGGTCGTGACGCTCCAGCCGTTTTCCTCGTATGCCGGCGCGCTGGTTTCGGTGACGGTGCTCATAGCTCTTCTCGTGTGCTTGATTCCGACTACGATCGGAGCGCTCATTTCTGCCATTGGTATCGCTGGCATGGACCGACTTGTACAGCACAACGTCCTCGCCATGTCCGGCCGATCAGTCGAAGCGGCGGGTGACGTTGATACGTTGCTTCTCGACAAGACTGGAACCATCACCCTCGGCAACCGCCAAGCCTCAAGGTTCATTCCAGCGCCCGGCGTAACCGAGCAAGAACTGGCAGATGCGGCCCAGCTTTCGTCCCTGGCGGATGAAACTCCCGAGGGCCGCTCGATCGTTGTTCTCGCAAAAGAAAAATATGGTTTGCGTGGGCGGGAGCTTGCCTCGCACGAAGCCAAATTTGTCCCCTTCACCGCTCAAACGCGCATGTCTGGTGTGGATCTGGATGGCTACGAGATTCGCAAGGGAGCTGCGGACGCTATCGCGACCTACCTAACTCAACAGGGAGCAAAAGTCCCAAATCAGGTAAAAGATACTGTCGACGAGATCGCCCGATCCGGTGGTACGCCGCTGGTCGTTGCAGAAAGGCACAGGGGTGCGCTGGGAGTGATCGAGTTGAAGGATATTGTCAAGGGCGGGATCAGCGAACGGTTCGCTCATCTTCGCGCCATGGGAATTCGAACGGTAATGATCACCGGCGACAATCCGCTCACGGCCGCAGCGATCGCTCGCGAAGCAGGTGTAGACGACTTCCTTGCTCAAGCTACGCCCAAAGACAAAATGGATTTGATCAAACGCGAGCAGGCGAGCGGCAGGCTCGTCGCGATGACCGGAGATGGCACGAACGATGCGCCTGCATTAGCACAGGCCGATGTCGGCGTCGCCATGAATTCCGGTACTCAGGCAGCCAAAGAAGCTGGCAACATGGTGGACCTGGACTCTAATCCCACCAAGCTGATTGAGATCGTCGAAATCGGAAAGCAGCTGCTGATGACGCGTGGCGCGCTGACCACGTTCTCGATTGCCAATGACGTCGCCAAATACTTTGCGATTATTCCTGCGATGTTTGCCGGCACTTTCCCGGTCCTGAACGCTTTGAACATTATGCATCTGCGAACGCCACAATCGGCTATTTTGTCAGCAGTGATCTTCAATGCGATCGTGATTATTGCTCTCATCCCCTTAGCCCTGCGAGGGGTCAGATATCGTCCCATCGGTGCCGCAGCACTCCTGGTACGAAACATGACGATCTATGGCGCGGGCGGCATTGTGATTCCATTCATCGGCATCAAGCTGATCGACATGCTGATCACCAGCGTTGGGCTGGCGTAAGGGAGTTCCATGAAGAAAAATCTCATTACCGCAATCCTGATGACCATCGCGACCACTGTCCTGCTGGGAATTATTTACCCGTTGGCAGTCACTGGAATCGCACAGGTATTGTTTCCGAACAAGGCGAACGGACAGTTGCTCGAGGCCAATGGAAGAGTCATCGGGTCGCGCATTATTGCGCAGGCATTCACCGGCCCAGGGTATTTTCACCCACGTCCCTCGGCGGTGAACTATGACCCGGCTGGATCGAATGGATCGCAGTTGGGACCAACCAATCAAAAGTTAATCGACAGAGTGAAAGGCGACACCGCCACTTTACACGCTGAAAATCCTGGCGCTCCAATACCCATCGACCTGGTGACGGCCTCTGCTTCCGGGCTCGATCCGGAAATTACTCCGGCGGCTGCGGCGTTCCAAATATCGCGAGTTGCAAGAGCGCGCGGAATCAATGAGGACCAGTTGCGGGAACTGGTTTCAAAACATACCGAGGGTCGTCAGTGGGGATTTCTTGGAGAAGCGCGTGTGAATGTCCTGGAATTGAACCTCGAAGTGGATCAACGATTTCCTAAATAAGGGCTCGATTCAGCGGAAAGAGTGGGCGCAAAAGAACAAAAGATCATCAATACGTGCCGTTCGAACCTGGGCATGCATGGCGGAGGGAGAGGGATTCGAACCCCCGGTACGGTTTCCCGTACAGCGGTTTTCAAGACCGCCTGTTTCAACCACTCACACATCCCTCCGCATATAACAATTAGTTTATAGAAAACAAGTTACATCAATTAACCGATTGCATTACTTCGGCGCCATGCACAAAGCTTAAACTTCTCCGCCGCAGAGATCGATCGATGGCGCGATTCCAACGAGGGCACCTCCTCTAGGCGTCGAACGCTTTCCACGTTCATTATTGGAGCACGGAACTGCGGAACGGTAAAGCCGTTCGGGTCCAAAAGAGTGAACGTCTGTGTGCGAAGGACGACAAGCACCATTCGGCAAAATCCAAGCC
>CAVTMJ010000014.1:0-158074 GCA_963735815.1 uncultured Acidobacteriota bacterium
GGTTCATGCTCGCGGCCCAGGCAACGGAAACGGTGAACACACGATTCGGGGCAACCGCCAAGACAAGAGGGGATCCTGTTCAAATCCAGTGCCGCAAACAGGATCCCCTCTGCCGTTGCTCACGGGCTTTTCTGGAAACAGAACTGTCGTCAGCTGGTTAGCGTCCTGGATGGCCAATCTCTGACATACGTGACATCCGAACCTTCGGAATTCCGTCGATACCCGTCAGAAGGATGCTGGACAGGGTTTCTCAGAAACACGCGAGAATCCTGAATCTAGCCGACTATGCATTGTTCACAATTGACCATCTTGTTTGCGAGCGAGGGCACATCATGCAGCTATGAAAACCAAGCGGGTACCCGCCTTGGCGGTTCGTTGTCCCACCTGTGGCGCTAAGCCGGGAGAGAAGTGTGAACTAAGCACTGGGCTGCCCCGTACAGAGCCACATCGGGATCGGCGCTTAGCGGCTTCTGAGAATCAATGGACAGACGAACTGGCGAAGCCTGAATGATTCCCAAGGATTTCTGTTGCCATGCCCAGGAGCGAAGCCGTATTCAATCTGAGTCAAGTCAGCTTGAGCATTGCGCATCCAATCTGCCCAAGATCCCACCACTGCAGACTCAAGGATTCGCTCGAAGACTTCGGCTTTCGTTTGGGTCCGTAGTTGCATGTCCCGCCGCGCACGTTTTCTTTGCCTAGGATTGATCATGCTGAAACGTGCGCCGCATCTCTACACTATCCAGGTAACAGCTCTGCTGGATGTGCCGAGAGTGTGCTGAGACGACAGCGTAGGGCAGCCCCAGGAACCGCCGTTCCTCTATGCCGGTTACCTCCAGGGAATTGAAGTGTTGCCCGCGAACTTTTTGTAGAATCCGCTTGAGCGCGTCCCGGATCTTGTTCGCCCCAAGCGAACCGAAAATGATGGCCTTGACCTCGGTCGCCATGAAGAAGAAATTCCAACCTGAGGTACGGATTTTACGTTCCAGCGAGAAGCCGGACAGTGCCCTGACCAGGCGCCAGTTTTCCGAATAAGGTTCGCTTTCAAAACCGAGCAGTTTGGTTATCCGCGGTGTCTCGTCAATCAGGATGGCACCGACGCGGACCTGTATGGGTAAAGGCATGGGCCGTTCTTCTCCCGGAGCTCAATTCAACGCCTGAACATCTAGAATCAATGATTTGCCTCTGAAAAACTGAGCAGAAAGGCTCAGTCCGACAATTCCGTGGGCAGGCGGTCGGACCCACGGGAAAGAACAGCAGGCTTGATCAGCAGGATGTTTTCCTCTGCCGGTCTATAATCGGTGGGCATGACTTCCCCTTCGGCAAGCAAGAAAGATCGGGTGTTCGACCCCGACCGGTTCCTCGCCACCATTGGCCAAGGCAGAAAGAGTTTTGCGGTCGAGCGGAAGGAAAGGATTTTTAGCCAGGGGGATGTGGCCGACTCGGTCTTCTATATTCAGAAGGGGAAGGTTCGCCTGACCGTCGTTTCGAAGACCGGGAAGGAAGCTACGATCGGTATATTGAGCCAGCACAATTTCTTCGGGGAAGGCTCGTTGGCAGGCCAGGCCCTGCGAATGGGATCGGCGGCGGCCATGACAGACTGCCACCTCCTGCGGATCGAGAAGAAAGCGATGATGGATGCACTTCACGACGAGCATGCTCTGTCGGACATGTTTGTGGCCTACCTGCTGGCACGCAATATTCGTTATGAAGAGGATCTCGTTGACCAACTGTTCAATTCCAGCGAAAAAAGATTGGCCCGCGTCCTTCTAATGCTCGCTCATTTTGGCAAGGAGGGAGTGCCCGAGACCGTCGTTCCAAAGATCAGTCAGGAAACTCTGGCTGAGATGGTGGGCACGACTCGTTCGCGCGTGAGTTTCTTTATGAACCGGTTCCGAAAAATGGGCTTCATTGACTACGCCGGGGGAGTGGAAGGCGGGCTACAGGTTCACAGTTCGCTGCTGAATGTCGTGCTGCACGACTGATCTGGGGATGCTAGACATCCCCTAATTTCTCGGATGAATCGAAATTCCTGCCTAAGCTCCGCGTGAAGCCGGTTCCAGTACGATGGGTTCGTCGTGGGTTGCAATGATCGGCTTCGGAACCACGCGTGCTTGCCATTCAGTTGGCGGAAAGTGCCGGGCAAAGTCCGCATTCCCTGCGTGATGTTGGGTGTGGCCACAGGATAGACAGACCTCGCCCAGCATGCGTATCTCGGTTTCTTTGGAGATCTCATTCTCGCGGACGGCCAGCGTCCCGGTCACCGCGGGACCATTGCACAGATTACAAACATAAGCCGAAAGGTGAAGGTATTGTTTTCTCATCGGAGTCTCTCTCTGAAAGGATTCACCGCCTGCGTCGTCGTTTTTTGGGATTCCTGGAATTTCTGTTCATTTGCTTTCCGACGCGTTGGCAATCTCTCGGCATGGGATTTTACGAGCGCTTTGAACTTAAGCAGGCTTGAGGGATTTGCCACACTCCAGGCAACACGTTTTAGCGCGTAGCGTAATCAGGCCGCAGAACGGGCACATCCTTTGCAACCGGACTTGTGGGCGATTCTCTGCCAGGGTCGCCGGCACCTTTCTTAGCCATCGAGTGATTGCGCCAAGCCGTCTGCGGATCCGAATCCCGAAGGGAAGTATGACTGGTGCCATTGATTAACCTGCCGGCTTTCGCCTGATGCTTGGGCTTACCTCGCGAAAAAAGTCCGCGCGAGCAAAAAGGCCTCACGTTGCGAATACCCAACCATGACACGCGAGCGCGGACGATACTGTGCCCGATTGCTCACATTGCACGAACAATTCTGCCTAATCGTCCGAATTTTAAGCAGCTCGCCCGGCGAAGCTTACAGAAGTGAGCAATTCAGACCACTTAAGATTCGGGTTTTGAACGATGATGACAGCAGAGACGAGCTCTTCTTCTCGCTCTTTCAGGTTTCTGAGCTAAGTCAGCCCATCTGGAGTCCTTTCCTCTTAGTTCCGTTCTGAAAGGGCACAATTCATGAAAAAGACGATTTCACTGTTGTTAATGAGCTGTATGGGGATGATAGGAACCTACGCCTGGGCCGGCTCCAATCGTGAAGATTCGGTTGAGCGACTCCAGTCCTCCGTGGAAGTTCTGCATTCGATCATGTCGACACCCGACAAGAGCATTCCCGAAGAAGTATTGAGCAACGCCAAGTGCATCCTGGTGATTCCCAACCTGATCAAGGGCGGCTTCATCCTTGGTGGCAAGCACGGGCGCGGCGTGGCCACTTGCCGCACTACTGACGGCTGGAGCGCTCCCGCATTCGTTTCGGTTGGCGGTGGAAGCTGGGGGCTACAGATTGGAGTCGAAGGCGTGGACCTGGTCATGTTGGTCATGAACGATCAGGGCTTTCAGCACCTGCTTTCCAGCAAGTTTGAACTCACGGGCGAAGGATCGGTAGCGGCGGGCCCGGTCGGTCGGCATGCTTCCGCCGGAACGGACTGGAAGATGAACACTGAAATGCTGACCTACTCCCGCTCCAAGGGTGTGTTTGCCGGCCTGACGCTGGAAGGTGCGGTAGTGGAGCAGGACAACGACTCGACCCGTGCGATTTACGGCAAGAACATGACGTTCCGCAACATTCTTTCGGGGAAGGCGTCCACCCCCAAGAGTGCGGATGCATTCATGAAGGCAGTATCCGAAGCGGGCCAGCAGGCTCGCGTTGCAGAAGCAAAAGAAGACAAGAAGTAGATCTGCCGGTATGGCCTCTGCAAGGAATGGTTCAGCCGACCGGGACCACCTCATCGGTCCCGGTCAGGCTGGATAACTGACGCACGATTCTGCAGATAAGCCATCAGGCCGAGCACTCTGTTCAACACGCCCTTGATCGAGCCCGGGAACAATGCTGCATCCTCTGAGAACACTGTTGTACGAGTTGCTGATCGAACCGATCGTTCAGTTATGGCAACGGATGCGGGGTATGTGGTCCATCGCACAATTCTGGAACGACGATCGGTGACCCGGTTTTGTCGAGCGGCCCTAACGATCCAGCAGCACGCCCAGTTCGTCGCTCTCTCCCCAAGCCCTGACGTATTGCGCCTTCCCAACCGCTCCAGGGCCGTTGGGACCCATCTCGTAATAAACTTTCGCCTCCGCCGGGAACTTCTTTAAGGCTTCGATCAAGTCCTTCACTGTCCATTGTTTGTCTGCCATAAATGTCCCTCTGTCTACTGCCAAAGAACCGTCAGCTCAATCAGGAATTGAGTTACCCTTCGATCGTCAAACCAGTGTCACGGACTCGCTACTGTGACGGTTCAACCGCTGTAGTCGGCAGGCCCGACCGGATCAGAGACTCGGCTTGTTTCCACACACTCGGATCGCATTCGATTTGGGTGTGAGGTTTCACGAACAAGCGGTCATACCAAGGGTATCCAGCGCAGTTATATGCACTCGCTTTGTAATCGAATCGGAAATTTCCGAGGATCTTCGTCCGCGTTGGGTCAGCGGCGCGAATCTCCTTCTGCCCATGAAGAAGCCCTTTGGGCTGGTAGAAGTTGGCGGCTTGGGCCACGTTCGCTGGGATCAGTGCATCATCTTGGTGAATCTTGGGGATGCTGTCCACCTGGATCGTGAGCTGTACTGGGATTCCATCTTTTTCCAGGTCTCGGGCAAGAGCAATGGTTTCCGATCCACCCCAACTGTGTCCGTAAATGATGATCTGGGCGTTCTGCTTCTCGCCGGATGTGAGGATTCCGTCGTGGTTCGCGTCTAAAAGATCCAGAACCTTCTTTCGGGCCTTTGCTTCGTGGTAGCTCTCAAAGGTCTCAACGTCAACCCCGGCGGGGTAAGCCTTGCGTAGTCGGTCCGCGAGCTGGACTTCACTGTGTGCAAGGTTGTCGTGGCTGATGAACCCGCCGACGAAGCCAATGATAATTGCTTTCGGTTCCGTGCGCGCAGGGTCCGTGGTTTGCACGAGTGCGGGACTTTGCGTAAGGTCGCCAGCGACAACCGCACTCGCAGGCGCCGCCTTCAACTGATCCAGCGACTTGAGGACGCTTTGCCAGCGCACACTGTCCTTCTTCGTCTCGATCGCCACGGAGAGGTCAGAGTAGAACGCGAGAATGTTGGCGCGGAGTTCCTGCGACGTTTTGTCGAACTTCCGATCGGAGAGGCGAGCCAGCAGCTTGGCATAGGTCTCGTCGGTGAGAGAGTATTCGGCTGCTTTCGTGGGTTGGCCAGAATCGAAATCGCAGTTGGCGAGCACCAGAGAGTTCGTGCGTACTTGAACCAAGAAGGCCCGGTACTGATCGACAGTGGCGTTGATGCTCTTGATGTAGAGGTCTTCTGTTTGCGGAGTCGGATTGTTGAAGCCTAGTCCCTTGAAGGGACCAATTCTTGGCATGTATCGCAATAACGTGGACAGGATCCGCGTGCCGACGCCGGGCTTGACGTAATCCTTCCCCCAAGCTTTTTCGTAATCGGAGCGCGAAAGACGATACAGAAACTTTCGTTTGGCGAAATTGGGCGTCTCACGCATCAGGGTCTTCTTGTGGGTTTGGAGCGCGACTTGGGTCATCCGGGGAATCAGCCGGCCAACCGAGAAGCGATACGACCCGACCGCAAGGTCCTCGTGGGTAAGCACGTCTTTTAGCTCTACGCCGTACACGACGGGAAATGCCCGCTCCAGCAGGGACTTGGACACTTGGAACCCGATGAAGTCGTGGTACTGCTCCGAGGCGTAGCGATTCTTAGCGACTTGCAAGGTGTCAAACCCAAACTCTGTCTTCAAGTGTGCCGTCTTGTCCTGCGCGTACCGAACGGAGTTGCCGAACCTCGCTCGCAGTTTCGGATACTCGATGGCGACGGCCTGGTTGACCGCTGGGTGCCCCGCGATGTCCGCCGCGTAATGCGACAATGCGCCCAAGGCGAAGGCGTACTCGTAGACATCTTCACTTTCGAGTAGCAACTCACGCACGAAATCACCACTGCGGACGTAGTGCACGAGGCTGCTGAATTCGGTGCTGCCGAAGGGGTAGTAGCCAAGATCCTGGATGACGGCGCCTCCGTAGGCAAAAGCATGCGCTTCCTTGATCTGGTCTTCCGAGAGGTTCGGGAATCGCTTCAGCAGGAGGGGACGAATATCGTCCGTCCACAGCAGGTCGACGATTTCCTCATGCGTCAGGACGGAGTATGCCAACGAGTTGTCCGCGCACATCAAGACGATGAGGAACACGACCAGCGCGCGGACAGAAAGCCGTGACCAATTCTTGTTCACGATGTTCAAATACGGCCAAGCAGCAGAAGGACCACGACCACCAAGAGAACTAGGCCTACTCCGCCGGTCGGGTAGTATCCCCAATTACGGCTATGGCCCCACCGGGGCAATGCACCGAGCAGTGCCAAAACCAACAGCACGATCAGAATGGTTCCGAGCATATGTGTCTCCCTTTTGCCGTCTTCACCAGAAGACTTCACGGCGATAGCAAAGCTGATTCACGTTTAAATACTGACAGGTGTACTGCTCGCGAGTCTGAGCAACATTGCTCACCGAGGAGTCGGCTGGGGCCTAAACTGCTGACGATCCCAGCAAAAGCTGAGCCGAATTGAACAGATCTCAACGGCAGGCTTGACTATGCTGAATTGGCGGCAATCGCGACTGAATGTCCATTTGCAGGCCTTTGGAGGAGTGGCCATGGTCCCGAATCCGAGCCTTGCCAACGCCGAGACTGTAGATCGCCTCACTCAGCAGTTGGTCTGGTTCCTGCAGACTTTTCATGAAGAACACCAAAAGCACGGCGCCAGTCGTGAATCGGAATTCTGGCGGGGGAACTTTGTTGGAATGAAGCGGGCGGTGTTCGCGATCTTTGGGGAAACCGTAAAAGATGAAGTCCTGGACCGCCTGCGGCGAACTACTCACCTGCCCATTCCACACCGGGGACCGCTTAGTTTGGCCGGTGTTCCCGAGGGTTTCGATAGCGACGCTGATTCATAAAGTTAGGACGAATAGATTTCCCTGATCCACTCGAACTCCTGGCACGGCAACCCCACCATCTGCGGCTCCAACAGCGATTTTTGTCTGACACGCGAAGTCGATGACTTGGTCGCATCCGGAATACTGTGGACTGTGCATAATGGCTCATTTACCTTCCTCAGGAAAATCTTGAATTGAGCAATTCAGAACAGACCTGCGCCGCCACAGTCGCTTAAATAAATAGAGAGAATGGCAACTCAGAGCACACTACTGTGCATACACCGCGATCCCGGTCAACTCCTGCACTTGGAGGAGAAGGGATACCGGCTGGTCACTGCGACCTGCGGTCATGAAGGTTTGCGCCTGTTAATGTCGCAAGCGGTCGACGCGGTCGTGATTGAGTACCACCTAGGCTTGCTGGACGGTGCTGTCGTGGCCTCCGAAATCAAGCAAGTGAAGCCACAAATACCCATCGTGATGGTCTGTGACAATTTGGAACTTCCCGAGGACGCTCTGAAGTCCGTCGATGCTTTCGTGATCAAGTCCGATGGGCAACATTTCCTGGTGGCCACGATACACTTCGTACTGAGCGTCGAATGGGAGCAGCAGCACACAGCCCGCACAGCAGCAGCGGCGAGGCCCTTCAACCGCCTGGGTCTGGGCAGGCCGCGCAGAACAACCTCCACTCGCGCCCATCGCCCCACGCTCAAAGGCTGAGACGGAGCTTTCACTCCCCGAGGAAATGTGAACCTCACCCAATTCCGACAAAGCATCGGGCAGTGGAAAGCAAGAATCTTTGGACACGCTCCGGCTGAGCAACCATACGGTCGGCAAGGAATCGAAGAGCTCGCCACCGCAATCCGCGAATTCGGACGCATGAGACAAGAGCACAGTGGCTCCCATTCGGTTCTCCTGAGCGTTGGGGAATTGGCGATGCGGTTGAGAGAAACCACCCAGACCATCTTGGAGGCTCTGGGAGTCTTGAGGGATCAGGGCCGCGCCGAAGAAACCGGCGCGCGCGGTCGTTGGAAGCTGCACTTCAGCGTGCCCGGGGAGCGTGCGCCGGATGGCGCCGTGCGAAGACTTCCAGACGCCGAAGAACTACGTCGTTAAAGCAAAGCTGGGAAGCGGGCTGAGTCTCCTGCTTCCCAGTTAAAATTTTATTTTGGTTCTCGGCGAAAGCATCCGAGCCGCCACGAACTTCTTTTCTGTTACACCTCGCCTACACTGCGCTTCGGCGTCCGCTCAACAGGTTAAAAACCAGGACAACTAGCGCCACCACGAGTAGCAGATGGATCAGACCTCCGCCTATGTGAAGGCTGAAACCCAAAAGCCACAAAATTCCCAGAACTACGAAGATGGTCCAAAGCATACTTTTCTCCTCCAGAACTATGCCGCCGCCTCAGCACGGGTGTCCCCGCACAAAGGCAGCGGCTCAAGGTTTGATCGCCGGCTACATCGAGATGCTGACCGCGATTCCAACATTGGGATACCTGCGGTTGAACATGTAATAGCCGTTGTCGACGTAGGTCACGTAAACAACGTCGGTGTCGTACCAGTCATTCGCCCAGTACTCCGGCCATGGGTCAACAGCGCTAAACCAATAGCCCTCGTACTGGAAGCGTGGATACCCGCCAACGACCAGGAACGGCAACCCGTAGATGCGGAAGCCGTGGTCCGGGCCAAAATATCCTCGATAGCGGTCGCCCGGAATGCGATAGCCGTTGTACCCGCCTCGCTGCTGCCAGTTGCGGTGGTCCGACTGCCAGCTGTGTGCGCGGTGCTCTTGCCACGCCGCCTGCTCGACATGCTGCTGCTGCCGGGTGCGCCGGGGCTGTTCATTGCCTCGCCGTTGCTGCGCTTGCTGGTGCTGCCCCTGCCGCTGCCTTTGCTGGGCATGCTGTTGCTGTTGTCTGTTCTTTTCGGCCTGCTGCTGGCCATGCTGTTGTTGCTTGTTCTGATGGGATTGTTGATGAGCATGCTGTTGCTGTTTGTTCTGATCCGAATGATTCCGCTCCTGAGCGTGCTGCTGGGGTCTCGCTCTTTCGGGCTTGCTCTGTTGTCGCTCGGGATGGCCCTTGCTTTTCGTCCTGTTGCTCGTGCTGTGCGTACACGGGAGCAGCAATTCCGAGAAGCAAGGACAGAACGGCGATGCTCGTAATGTTCATAACTCTCATAACCACCGCCTCCAATACTCGACTGCGACCGCTCGCATTAGCGCAGAGTTCCGGTCGTCGCGTTAACAGGATTGCCGATGGCCTCGCCCGACACGAGCAGTTCCACTCTCCGATTCTGCTGACGGCCTGTTGAGTTCTGGTTCGACGCTACCGGCGATGTGTTGCCGAAGCCCTTCGAACTGACCGAACCGGTCGCTACGCCTTGTTGCACCAGGTAGTCGCGCACCGAACTCGCCCGGTTCTCCGACAATGTCTGGTTCATTGCGTCGCCGCCCACATTGTCGGTGTAACCGCCAACTTCGATGTTGAGTCCGGGGTAGGCCAAGAGAATGCCGGCGACCTTCGCCAACTTCTCGCGTGCGCCCGGCTTCAACGAGTACTTTCCCGTGTCGAACAGCACATCGGACATACTGACGATCAGGCCGCGCGCACTATCGCGGGTTTGCAGGATCTTGTTCAGCTGCTCGGACAAGCGCGTGCGCATGAGCTGCCTTGTCGGCTTCCGCCTGTTGCGCCGTCAACTGGGACTGCTGCGCCGCCAGACGGGATTGGTCTGCGTCAGCCTGTGCCGCCGAAAGTGCGCTTGCCGAAGCTGCCTGGCTATCTGCCATATCAGCCCGGGCTTTCGCTGCCGCAGACTGTGCATCCGCGGTATCAGTGCGAGCCCTTGCAGCGTCTGACTCCGCCTGAGCCTTGGCTAACTCGGCCCGAGCCTGGTCAGACTGAGCCTGTTGTGCCCGGCGGGTAGCGTCGTCGGCTTGTGCCTGGGTCTGTGCCTGCGCGTTTGCGGCGGCCTGCCGTTCGTTCTCCAGACGCTCCTGCTCGATCTTCTTGACCGCTATGGCGCGAGCATCTTCAGCGGTCTGGACTGCCTCTCGCGCAGCCGCGATCAGAGGCTTTTTGTCGATGTGGCTGCGGGTGGCGTATTGATCTGTTTTGTCCATGAGTTGGACCGCGTGCTGGTAGCTGTCATTGGCGTAAGTCTCAGCTCCCTCAGACTGTGCGATGCGCAACGCGTTGCGCGCTTCAAAGAATTCCAGCGGGAGCTTGGTATTTAGAACCACCGGATCGAATTTGTAGCCGGTGGGAATATAGCCACCCCGTTCCAGAAGTTCATACTTCGTGTCCATCGCCTCCGTCGTCCCCTTGGTATCTTCGCGGACTACATTTTCGAGGACGACCACATTGCTGGGCTGCCGAACCGCATAGTAAGGCTCAGCCGTAACAACCAAAGCGAAGGCCTGCAGATCCGTGGTTACATCGAGCTTGCTGCGATGGTTATCGCCAACCAGAACTTCCCCGAGGTTAACCGCCCGGCCTTCGGGCGAAATTGCCCACAGGATGTAGGTCAGGTATTCATTGCCGAAAGAGGTTGGGTTTTGCAGGTTGCCAAATTCCACTTCGATTTCGATGTAGCCTTTCTTGCTCTCCACTTTGGCTTGGCCGTTGGCCCCGGGCATCAGGTCCGTGCCCGCGAAATCCAACTTGGTGGCTCCGCCGCGGTGCTTGTAGTTCACAGCTTTCACGCTGCGGCTGACCACAGTGACACGGAATGTGGGGGTGTGAGCCATGGGCTCGACAGTGAAGTTTGTCTGAGAATTGGTTTGCGCAAACGCGCCCAAGCTGAGGGTGATTCCGGCCGCTAACAAAAGACTCTTCTTCAAAGCATCTCCTAGAGGCAGATTCCTGCCGTATTTCGCTGTTGGGTCTGAGGTACGAATTTCCTGAGACGTTTCGTTACGAAGAACTCTTAAGTCCCAATGTGGATGCGGGCCAGCGAATGAAACAGCCCGAAGACGTTCAGCAGCCACAAGACGACCGCAATGACCACGACGCCATTCAGAATGGACTTGATAGATCCCTGCATTGGGATGAAGCGATTCACCAGCCACAGCAGGACTCCCACTACGACCAGAACTTCCAATAGTTGAATTAAAGGCATGATCTTGAAACCTCTCCTTCGCAGGCTACGGCCCACATCCGCTTATAGGTGCAGCAGCCCTTGATTGCCGTTGCGGACTTTTCGTTTTGACTCGTGCTCGCCGCAAGGTTTTCGTGGCGTACGCACGTCTGAAGAATGCCGATGAGCTGGATGTGGTCGCTTGATCCTAGCGACCTAAGAATGAGAGCTACGAATCAGCTGTCGTGGCTCGGTCTACACACTCAGGTAGATCGACAATGACAGGTTTGAGAATGGGTGTCTGAGCAAGATAGCTCACATCCGGGATTGAGGGCTTAGGGTATGGCGGGTCGGTCAGACGATGGCAGGACCAGCGTGCGGCTCGCGATGCAGCGGCGTCTTAACGTTCCCGATATCTGATCCCAGCGAGCGCATCAGTTCCCAGGAATACGGGAATTCCCGGCCGCACTCTACGCAGACTTGGTACGTGCGCTTCCTGATGGTGACGACGCCGCTTAATTTATGGTGACATCCGAAAGCAAAGTCGATGATCCAATACAGAAGTCTCACAAATCCTCAGCCCGCTGCCGCCGCTCGCAACTTCCGTTGGCATCCAGCCATTCCAGCAGCGCGCGTACACTTGCGCGGGCTAGCGCGATCGAGCAGTCTGCCGCCCCATAATAGATATTGATCGTGTCGCCATCAGGATTCATGGTGTACCCGCATGGAAACACCACATCGTCGACGTCGCCATGCAGTTCGTATTCGGCTTCGGGCCCAAAAATCCACGAATCGCCTCGCAGTAAACACTTCTCGGGTTTCTCCAGCGCGAAAAGTGCGAGCCCCAATCGATAGAGGCACCCCGAAGGCGTGTGCCGCACTCCGTGGTAGAACACAAGCCACCCTCTGGCGGTCTCGATGGGTGGCGGCGACAAGCCAATCTTGTTTGCGTCCCACCATGCGCCTCGACGCGCTTCCAGCATGAGCCTGTGTCGGCCCCAGTGTCGCAGATCCGGCGAGTACGAGATCCACATGTGCGCCCCGAGCGCGGTCATGGGCCGATGAATCAACGCCCAATACCCATCGATCCTGCGCGGGAGAAGAGCCGTATCCTTGTCGTCGGGCGGCATGATGACGCCGTAGCGTTCGAAGGTTCGGAAGTCTTTGGTCAGAGCCAATGAGACGCCCGGGCCACCGCGCGAGTACGAAGTGTAGGTCACGACATATTGCTGCAACTCGGGCACGAACGTAATACGAGGATCCTCAATACCCCAGATTTCTTCCGGATACTCTGTCGGACTGGGCATCAGGGTTGGTTCTTTATCAATTTCCCATCCGTCCACACCGTTCTTAGAACGGGCGGCGCAGAGATGTGACAAGCCGCGACGGTCTTCCACACGGCAGAGCAGGAGAGTAGAGCCATCCGACAGTAACGTGGCGCCTGCATTGAACACACTATTGATCGAGTATGGCCAGTCTTTGCTGGACAGGATCGGGTTGGCAGGATGACGCAGGAGTAGTGGCGCGTACAGCGTGCTCAGAACGCTCATAGGTTTTTGGGCAGAAGTTGTCACGAAGCAATTTCCGTTTGTTCTGACTTTTCGAGCGACCGCATCTCAAGAAGCGCCATCAGAAACGATAGCGTGGATTCTGCGCCCTGGTTCTCATTCGCGCGGTCGGGATGCAATCCGTCCCGGCAGCCGCCAGTGACGGGATCATAAAGAGGGAGTTGCAAGTCGTTGTTGCCGAGAAACCAGTTGAAGGCCGACCCGGCCTCGTCACGCCAGCGCCTTTCTCCGGTTATGCGGTACGCCTGGAGGCACGCAGAGACCGCCCCCGCGGCTTCAATCGGTTGTTGATCGAAGCGAGCTTTGTCGCCACCGCGGCGATAAAAGCCTTGTGATCCGATTGGCGCGAAGTGGCCGTTGGTTTCACAGCGTTGCTGGGTCAGGAGCCAGTCCAGGGCCTCGAGACCAACCGAGAGCATGCGATCATCCGCGCATGTGCCACCCACCAGCAGCATGGCTTGCGGCAACCTTGCATTTCCGTAGGCAAGAATGTCTTCGAACCATTGCCAATCCGGGGTGCGAACGGCCTCGTACATTTCGAGCAGCCGCCGACTGAGGACGGATTGAATCTTTTGTGCGTCCCGGTCTCCGGGATAGGAAGTCAGATATTCGTGAATCCCGATTAGCGCGTAGGCCCATGCGCGAGGACTTCGGAATTCGACAACTGCGGGAAGAGAAAACTCGAACAATCGTCCCGCGGCGCTCCGCAATCCCTCGTCGACTGATCGTCCTAGGACCGTTCCCAATGCCCAGAGTGCGCGCCCGTGGCAGTCTTCCGAGCCCTCGGTTTCGTTCCAGCGCCGATCAAAAGCGAGGAAGTTCCTGAATCTGCCTTTGGCTGGATTAAACGCGTGCTCCAGGAAGGATAGGTAACGAGAAGACAAATCGATCGAGGACCGGGAAGCTGCTGCCAAACCGTCCGTCTTAAGTCTTAGGACAGGTGCGCGAGATACAGTGAACACAAGGGCACGGGCGTTGTCGTCTACGGTGTAACCCTCCCCATAGTTGGGGATAGTAAAAATCGAATGCTGAAACATTCCGATGTCATCGGTGAGTCGATGGAGATGGTTCAACTTCAGCGCCGGCAGCAGGTTGAGCGATTTGGGCGCAACCCGGGCCGAGAACTGGACGTGGGGAGTCAGCAAGCGATCAGTGCGAACCCGGGAGAAGCTTTCCATGTACCCCTGTGCCACTCTTTTCCAGACCATGTCGCGCGCAAACAGGTAGCCGCGTTTCCGCATGGAGTGGCGTATGGCGGGAGTATCGAGCAGTTCGATAGATTTCTGAGCAATCGCATCCGGGTTCTGGAACGGAACAAGTGCTCCCCGCCGATCGTCCAGCAACTCGATCGCGTGCCAGTAGGGCGTCGAGATGATTGCCTTGCCTGCTCCCAAGGCGTAAGCAAGCGTCCCCGAAACGACCTGCGCTTCATGACGGTAAGGGGTTATGTAAATGTCTGCAGCCCCGATAAACTCCATCATCTCCTCGGGACTGACGAAGCGATTGTGGAAGAGCACACTCGACTCCACTCCCACTTTTTTCGCCAGAGCCTGCAAGTGCTCTCGATACTTGTCTCCCTCACGCCGAAGGATATGCGGGTGGGTCGCGCCTGCCACGATGTAAACGACATTCTTATGTTTCGCCAGGATCTGCGGCATCGCTTCGATCACGTTCTCGATTCCCTTGTTCGGGGAGAGCAGCCCGAAGGTGAGGAGAACCGCCTTGCCCTCCACACCGAACCGGTCCTTATAAAAATTGGGATCGATAAAGGGTAGGTCGGGGACGCCGTGGGGAACCATGTCAATCTTGCTGCCGGGAACCTTGAAGATTTCTTGCAGGAATTGCGAAGAGAGCTGGCTCATCACGATCAGGCGGTCAGAAAGCTCAGCAATTTGTTCCATTACCATCAACTGATCTGGATTCGGTTCGCGCAGGACGGTATGCAAAGTGGTCACGACAGGCATCTTCAACCCGCGCAAAAGATGCAAAATGTGGCTTCCGGCCGGTCCGCCAAAGATGCCGTACTCGTGCTGCAGGCAGACCATGTCGATATTGTTGAAGTTCAGGAAGCGAGCGGCTTCTTCATACGACGCGACTTCGTTCTGGTCGAGTGACCATCGGACCCGCGCGGGATAGTCATAGCCTTGTTCGATGTCATTTACGGGCAAGGCTAACAATCGTGCGGTTCCGAACTCTGCGGCGATCGCGCTGCAAAGATCCGTGGTAAACGTCGCAATCCCACACTGGCGTGGCAGGTAGTTGCCAATGACAGCAATTCGGCTGGGCAGGGATGGCTTCGGCTGCAATCTCGGACGAACTGGTGCCATTCCAGGCCCGCTCAGGGGCTGCGGACCGACAATCGTTAACGTTGCTTTGGGAAGCCCAGTATTTGGTAGTGACATTTAACCCTGGTTTCGGTGACGTTAGCCGCGACGGGGCGCAGCTGAGGCGGAGGTAGGCCTTCACCCTTTTCTTCGGCCTAAGACCAGTTGAGCTACCTATGCGAGCGAGCCATTTAGATTTCCCCCCAGTATCTGATGAAGGGCAAGTCCGGGACTGGTCAAAAGTGACCACATGCATTCCGGGGAATAAGAACTCGACCGAGAGGCGAGGGAGAAAATTAGACCTGGTTGTCCACGATGGTGGCAGTTGGGCTGCATCTTTTTGCGGTTCACCCAAAATTCAGGTTCATTCATCCGAGCGGGATTCCCTTTGGAGCCGGTTTTGGCTCGGGATTTTATCCTTGTCCGTCAACAACATAGCCCGAACTGTTTTGTTAGGACGGAGCCAGGAGCATTGGTGTGGAGTTCTTTCGTAAACCCAGCCGGCGAGGAAAATTCAGAGTGCGGTTCCGAATCCTTCGAGCAGCGTGTGAAATCTAAAAGCATTACCGCAGATTCACCAACGAGTAAGGGGCACCCATGGCGAAGAGAATGATTTTGATGCTGGTCGTGACCGTTGTGGTCCTGACGACCCTGGGTTTCGTGAAGTTCAAGCAGGTGCAGACGGCAATCCAGGCCTCTGCTGGATTCCAGCCGCCGCCCGAGGCGGTGACTACCGTAGTTGCCCACCAGGAGCAGTGGCCGTCCACCATGTCGGTGATCGGGAGCATGGAGGCCGTGCATGGCGTGATGGTGAGCGCTGACCTGCCGGGCACAATCGCGCGCATCAATTTTCAGTCAGGCCAGCCGGTGCAGCAAGGCGCGGTTTTGGTTGAACTCGATACGCGCCAGGAGCGCGCTCAATTGGCGGCGCTCGAGGCCCAGCGCGATCTTGCCAAGGTGAACTTCACCCGCATGCAGAAGCTGGTGAATGAGGGCGTGATCTCACGCCAGGAGTATGACCAGGCGGTTGCCTCCCAGAAGCAAACCGAAGCCAACGTTGGCGAAATTCGCGCTACCATCGAGCGTAAGACGATTCGCGCGCCCTTCTCGGGAATCCTCGGAATCCGCAAGGTCAATCTCGGGCAGTATCTTGCTGCAGGCAATCCCATCGTTCAGTTGCAGTCGCTGAATCCGATCTATGTCGATTTTGGCGTGCCCCAGCAGGCAGGCACGCAGGTGGGCGTAGGCAGCCAGGTGACGGTCACAGCCCAGGACCTGGGCGGGAAGGAATTCCCCGGCCGTGTGACCGCGCTGGATTCCGTCATCGACGAAACCACGCGGAACACGCAAGTGCAAGCGACGCTGGCGAACCCAAAGGGAAAACTCAAGCCCGGCATGTACGTGCAGGTGTTGATGAAGTATGGCGTGAACCGAAACGCCATCACGCTACCCGCGTCCGCCATCAACTATGCCCCCTACGGTGACTCGGTCTATATCCTGTCTGACCTGAAGGATCCCAAAGGACAGACTTATCGCGGCGTCCGCCAGCAGTTCGTCAAGATCGATGGCTCGCGCGGCGACCAGGTCGCCGTCGTTTCGGGCGTGAAGCCCGGCGATGAAGTGGTCAGTTCCGGCGTGTTCAAGCTCCGCAATGGCGCTGCTGTCACCGTCAACAACAAGGTGCAGCCCGAAAACAGTCCGGCTCCCAAGCCGCAAGACAGCTAATTTCACTCACGGGATGCGAACTGAGGAAAGCGAATGAAGTTCACGGACTTATTTGTTAAACGGCCGGTTCTGGCGATTGTCGTCAATCTGGTGATCCTGATTGCGGGCCTGCAGTCGATTCGCTCGCTCAGCGTCCGCCAGTATCCGCGAAGCGACATCGCGGTGGTGCAGGTGACGACGACCTACGTCGGCGCGAACGCCGATCTGGTGCGCGGTTTCATCACCACGCCTCTGGAGCGCGTGATTGCCAGCGCCGACGGCATCGACTACATGGAGTCGTCGAGCGCGCAGGGTCTCAGCACGATCAGCGTGCACCTGAAGCTCAACTACGACACCAATGCCGCTCTCACGCAGATTCAGGCCAAGGTCGCGCAGGTGCGCAACGATCTTCCGCCCGAAGCGGAAGCCCCGGTGATTGATCTGCAGACAGCGGACAACCAGTTTGCTGCGATGTACCTGGGCTTTTCTTCGGCCGATCTCGATCAGAATCAGATTACCGATTACCTGACGCGCGTAGTCCAGCCCAAGCTGAGCGCGGTGAGCGGCGTGCAGCGTGCCGACATCCTCGGCGACCGCACTTTCGCGATGCGCATCTGGCTGAAGCCGGACCGCATGGCCGCGCTGGGTATTTCCCCCTCGAGCGTGCACGACGCGCTCGCCAAGAACAACTACCTGTCCGCGATCGGCAGCACCAAGGGTTCGATGGTGTCGGTCAACCTGGTTGCCAACACCAACCTGAAGACTCCGGAAGAGTTCAAGCAACTGGTGGTGAAGGAGAACAACGGAGTCGTGGTGCGACTCGGCGAAATCGCCGACGTCGTGCTGGGCGCCCAGAACTACGAGCAGGACGTGCGTTTCAACGGTGAAACCGCGACCTTCATGGGCATCTGGGTTCTCCCCACGGCGAACTCGCTGGATGTCATCAAGAAAGTGCGCGCCGAGATTCCGGGCATTCGCGCACAGCTCCCAGCCGGCATGAAGGTCGGCATCCCCTACGACTCCACCGCCTATATTCAGGACGCCATCAACGAAGTGCTTAGCACGCTGACCGAGACGTTGCTGATCGTGATTGTGGTCATCTTCCTGTTCCTGGGATCGTTCCGATCGGTGCTGATTCCGGTCGTGGCCATTCCCGTCTCACTGATTGGCGCCGTCTTCCTGATGCTGGTGGCAGGTTTCACCATCAACCTGCTGACCCTGCTCGCGATCGTGTTGTCAGTCGGACTGGTGGTCGACGACGCGATCGTCATGGTCGAAAACGTCGAACGCCATCTGCACATGGGCAAGACGCCGGTGCAGGCGGCGAAAGACGCGGCCCGCGAACTGGTTGGCCCGATCATCGCCATGACCATCACGCTGGCCGCCGTGTACGCTCCCATCGGCATTCAGGGCGGCTTGACCGGCGCGTTGTTCCGCGAGTTCGCCTTCACCTTGTCGGGCGCAGTCATCGTGTCGGGCATCGTCGCGCTGACGCTTTCGCCCATGATGAGTTCGAAATTGCTGAAGCCGGGCGCGACCGACCGTGGATTCGCGGGCATCGTCAACCGCCGCTTTGAAAAGGTCCGCCAGCTTTACTCGAAAACTCTGACGGGCACGCTTCGCTATCGCCCCGTCATCCTCACGCTGTGGGCGATTGTGGCAGCACTGATGATTCCGTTCTACATGTTCTCGCAGCGCGAACTGGCGCCTGCGGAGGACCAGGGGGTGGTGTTCGGCGTCATTCAGGCGTCACCCAACTCTACTATCGACCAGACCAACCTCTACACCAAAGAGGTATACGACGTTTACAAGGCTTTCCCGGAGAGCCAGAGCATCTTCCAGATCACCAGTCCGAACGGTGGTTTCGGCGGGATGGTGACCAAGCCCTGGAGCGAGCGCAAGCGAACCGCCCAGCAACTGCTGGTGGCCTCCACTGGCCCGCTTTCGAAGATTCCGGGCATTCGCGTGATTCCACTGACTCCTCCGGCACTGCCGGGCGGAGGAAATTTCCCGGTGGACTTCGTGATCGCCTCCCCCGGCGAGCCGCAGCAGCTTGTGAAGTTCGCGAATCAGCTGGTGCAGAAAGCGATGACCAGCGGCATCTTCATCTACGCTGACTCGGATCTCAAGTATGATCAGCCGCAGGCCGAGGTGGTGTTCGACCGGGACAAGGTGCGCGCCCAGGGCGTCGACCTCAGCCAGGCCGGACAGGATCTCTCGACCCTGTTAGGCGGAAACTACGTCAACCGTTTCAGCATTCAAGGCCGCAGTTACAAAGTCATTCCGCAGGTCAAACGTGTTGAGCGGTTGACGCCGGAGCAGTTGTCGCAGATCTACGTGACGGGAGCGGGCAACAAGATGGTGCCGCTCTCCACCTTTGCCAGCCTGAAGACGACCACCGAGCCGCGTGAGCTGAAAAAGTTCCAGCAACTCAACGCGGTGCGGATTCAGGGTGTTGTGCCGCCCAACGTGCCACTCGATCGCGCGCTGTCTTTGCTCGAAGCCGAAGCCCAGAAGATCCTGCCGCAGGGCTTCACGGTCGATTACGCGGGCGAGTCCCGCCAGCTGCGCGTCGAGGGCAGCAAGTTCCTCGGAACATTCCTGCTGTCGGCGATCCTGATTTATCTGGTATTGGCCGCGCAGTTCGAGAGCTTCCGCGATCCGTTCATCATTCTGGCGGGTTCGGTGCCGCTCGCGATTTCCGGAGCGCTGCTGTTCTCGTTCCTGGGCCTGACCACGCTGAACATTTACAGTCAGGTCGGACTGATCACGCTGGTGGGATTGGTGTCGAAAAACGGCATCCTGATTGTGGAGTTTGCCAATCACTTGCAGGAAACCGGCAAGCAGAAGCTGGACGCGATCATTGAAGCGGCCACCACCCGACTGCGCCCGATTCTGATGACTACGGCCGCGACGGTCATCGGCCACTTCCCGCTGGTGCTTGCCAAGGGGCCCGGCGCCGGAGCCCGCAACAGCATCGGCATCATGCTGGTCAGTGGCATGATCATCGGAACCATCTTCACGCTGTTTGTCGTGCCGTCCATTTACATGCTGGTCGCCAAACGGCATCTGGCCGAAGTCGACGACTTGAAGCAGGTGGAAGAAGAGAAAGAGATGGAGCCGGCTGACGCGGTCGCTTAAGTCGCCGATCTCAAGCCGGCAAGCGATAGAAAGCTAACCAACGGCGAGACGGTCATCAGTGATCCCGGCCTCGCCGTTTTCTTTTGATTCCTCTGTGCCCTCTGTGTTCTCTGTGGTGAAGAGTTTTTTGAACCCTGCTGGAATGGCGATCACTCTATAATTCCCCAAGTGACGACCGCACTCCCCGAAACCGCAGTCCTGCGCCGCTCTTTCAGAAAGTCCTTCCCATCGGCAGTGCGCGGCGAGGGCGTCTACATCTTCGAGGCCGAAGGCAAGCGGTATCTCGACTTCGCCGGATCGGCGGTAGTGAACTTCATCGGCCACGGTGTGCCCGAAATTCCCGCTGCCATGGTCGAGCAGGCCGCGCAACTCGAATTCGTTCACACCAGCCAGTTCACGACGCCCGTCGCCGAAGCCTATGCCGAAGAGCTGTTGGCCTTCGCCGGAGATCATTTTCGCGGCGGGGCCGTCTACTTCACGAGCGGCGGCTCGGAGTCGATCGAAACCGCCTTGAAACTCGCGCGTCAATATCAGGTCGAGATTGGCCAGCCGCATCGCTACCAGGTTCTTAGCCGCCAGCAGAGCTACCACGGCTCAACCCTGGGCGCGCTGTCGGTCTCCGGCAACCGCAAGCGTCGCGAGATGTACCTGCCCATGGTGAAGGAATTCGCGCACGTCGGCATGCCGTATTGTTACCGCTGCAAATTCGATTGCACCGACAGCTGCTACAACTGCGGCCAGCAGTATGCCGAGGAACTTGAGCGAGCCATTGCCGACGCCAACGGCCACGCTGCCGCTTTTATCTTCGAGCCACTTAGCGGCGCCACCCTGGGAGCAGTCGTCCCGCCGCCCGGATACCTGCAAAAGATTGCGGAGATCTGCCGCGCCCAAGGCGTGCTGCTGATCGCGGATGAGGTCATGACGGGGATGGGCCGCACTGGGCGCAACTTCGCCGTGGATCACTGGAGCGTCGCGCCCGACATTCTGGTCGCCGCAAAAGGCCTCTCCAGCGGATATGCCCCGCTGGGCGCGGTCATCGCAAGCAGGAAAATAGTCGAAGCCATCGCCGCCGGCTCGGGCGCGTTCCTGCACGGCTTCACCTACAACGCGCATCCCATTTCCGTAGCAGCCGGCCGCGCCGTGCTCCGCCATCTCAAAACACACAAGCTGGTGGAAGCCGCGGATTCTCAGCGCCCAAGTTCCCCGGCGCACACGCTTCGAAAGGAGCTCGACGGCTTACAGGATCTGCGACAGGTCGGCGACGTGCGCGGAATCGGCCTGCTGCTGGCGGTGGAATTTGTTGCTGACAAGAAAACCAAGGAGCCGTTCGCGGCAGACAGGAATTTTGCCGGACGTGTCGGCCAGCTGGCGGCGCAACGCGGCGTGCTCGTTTATCCGATGCAGGGAAGCGTCGATGGCATTTCGGGCGATCACGTGCTGGTAGCGCCACCCGCCGTTATCACCGAGGAACAGATTCGGTGGGCCATGAAGGAGTTGTGCGCCGCGATCCAAGAAGCAGCATCGCAATGAAGGGGTCGGTCGGTCCCCCATCGATGAACAATCCCGCAAACTAAAACAGGCACTCCCGCCGTGCGAGAATGCCTGCCGCAAATCTTCATCAGAGCCCAGAGCCTGCAGCCCAGAGCCTGTTTTTAAGCTCTCGCAGCCACTGCGGGTTCCGCAGCCGCAGCCGAAGCGCTCTTCGCTTCTTCCTTCTGCCCCGGTTGCGCACCCTTGCGGATGTCGATGCCGCCCTTGAAGAACGCGCCGTCCTCGATCGAGATGCGCGCGGCCACGACGTCGCCAGTCAGCGACCCGTCGCTGCGAATATCGACCCGGTCGCTGGCGGTCAGGTTGCCGCGCACCTTGCCCAGAACCACGATCTCGCGGGCATTGATGTTGGCGGCGACGACGCCATTACGGCCGACTGTCACGCGATTGCCAGCCAGATTGATCGAACCTTCGACGCGGCCGTCGATATAGAGGGATTCCGAACCCGTCACCTCGCCCTTAATAACCAGCGATTTACCGATCGTCGCCTGATCCGCCGTGGTAGTTGTGCTACTGATCGGACGCGGGGCCGCCGGTTCCGACGACATGGCGGGCGCGGGCGGTGTGGACATCGCTGGACGTTGTTCCGGCTCAGGAGTGCCGGGCCGTCCCGGGGTCGTAGGCTGATTGGTGGGCTTCCACATGATCGAAGAAATCCTTTCCAGTTGTGGGATTAAGGGTCGCTGGCCGCATTTCGGTGACCAAATCGCATTCTACTCCCCCAAACCAAGCCCCGGCTGTGGAAATTCACTTTTTCATTGATGCCAAAAGGGATGCTTCACTTCGCGTCCACTCGTGGGTCGGACCATGCCCGTTCGGACAATCATGGCCCGGTTACGCCCCGGTGTAATTTCGCCCCGCCCTGTGGCACTTCTACCACAGGCGAGTCGGAATCCTGGATCCCCGCAAGCCTCCTGAGTCAACTGGACTTGACCGCCTTTGTCTCCGAGGCATCCCTCTCTTTGCGGACTTTGCATTAACCCTTCCTCTGCGTGCTCCGCGGCCCTTCTCCGCGGACTCTGCGTTTTAGGATTTGCCTGGGCAGATCTTGTACAGGTGACGGCTTTCTGCGACTTTCGCCGTCGGTACGCGTCTAAAAACCAGCACAATTCACGGCATGAGGAGTACAAGGAGCTTGATGCCCACTGAACGTCCAAAACCCGGCGAGTACAGCCCCTACTACGATCGCTACATTTCCCTGATTCCCGGCACCGACATCGTTGGAACCCTGGCCAGCCAGTTCCCGAAAACCGTGGCCCTGCTTTCTGCCCGTAGCGAAGAGGACGGTGAACTGCGTTACGCGCCCGGGAAGTGGAGTGTGAAGGAAGCCTTGGGGCACCTGATCGACACCGAGCGAATCATGGCGTATCGCGCTTTGCGCATTGCGCGCAACGATAGCACCCCGCTGGCCGGATTCGAGCAGGACGATTACGTACGCGACGGTCCGTATTCCGAACTCCGGCTGGCCGACCTGATCGAGGAATTTAAAGCCGTCCGCGGAGCGACGCTGGCGTTGTTTCGCAACCTGCGCGCCGGGGATTGGAAACGCCAGGGTGTCGCCAACAAGAACGACATTACCGTGCGCGCCCTCGCGTATATCATTGCCGGGCACGAGCTGCATCACCGCAACATCATCGAAGAGCGATACTTTGGAGGGCAGGCTCGTGCGGAGATCGCATGAGCCTTCATTGCGGATCTATTCCGCCGCCGGTCCGAACTTCGCCGACCCGCGAAACGGCAACCCGTGATTCCTCTGTGCCAACTCCACGAAATTGTGCAATTTCTCTTTATCGGCATCTGAAATCCGGAGAAACCGGATGCCATTGCCCAAGTGCGCATTGCGCGTCACCACTTCGGCGCGGGCCTGAATCTTTTGATCGTTCAACCACAAAACCACATCTACACAAGTAGGCGGTTCCAGCGTCTGCACCATCTCGATGTAGCATCCGCCTTCACTGAGATTGGTCGTCTGCCCGCGGCGCGGGAAATTCTCCATCACGTGGCGCGCCTCGGCAGGGATCGACACCTTCACGCGCGGATACTTCCGCTCGCGAGCTTTTTTCGCACCGATGCCGGGCCACGAATTCATGTGGTTTGATAATCAAATTGTATATCCGGTTAACATCTTTTGAGCCGCGCGCGAGCCAAACACCTTGGTTTTGCGGTTACGCAAGTAACCCGTCGCCACCGGTTACGCCGCGGTCTCAGGCACCGTCCTCAGAACAGTAGTTTGCCTGTTTGTGAGATAGTTTCTGCAAGACTTCTCTCTCATGCTTTCTGACTCGGCCATTCTGAAAAAGATCGCGCAGCAGCCCAAACATGCTGCCGGATTCAAGCAACTGGCCCGGGAACTGGGTCTGCGCGGGGAGCAGCGCCGTGAACTCAACGACCGCCTTGACCGGCTCGTCGCCGGAGGCCAGCTGGTAAAGGTCGACTCCGATCGCTACGCCATGCCCTCGAGTTCAACCGGCAAGAACATGATCGTGGGTCGGCTGAGCATGCATCGCGACGGCTACGGTTTCGTTCTGCCCGATCCGAAATCAGCCGGCGACCGCTTCAAGAACCTTGCCGGCGATATCTTCATCCCGCCTCCCTTCATCGGAAACGCCATGCATGGCGATCAGGTGCTGGTCGAAGTGGGTGCCATCCGTCCCGATGGACGCGCCGAAGGGCGCATCATCCGTCCCGTGAATCGCGCGCACTCGACCGTGGTGGGCACATTTCATTACGGCTCGCGCAACAACTACGTGACGCCCATCGACGAAAAGATTCGCCAGGAAATCGTGATTCCGCCGGGCATGGAATACCCCGGCAACGTCCCTGAAAGCTCGGTGCCCCAGGTTCGCGTCCGTTCTGTGGACGCTAACGGGTTCTCGCTCTACATCGAAGAACGTTGACCGCGTGCTCGGCGACGAAGCCGCCCGCCGCACGAATTGGGATGACCTCGATGGCGTAGTGGTCGATGTCGAAATCACCGACTGGCCGTCGCCTACTCAAAATCCGCGCGGCAAGGTGGCGGAGATTCTTGGCTATGAAGACGATTTTGGCGTCGACGTCGAGATCATGATCCGGAAGCATCACCTCCCCCACCACTTTCCAGCCGAGGCCATCGAAGAAGCGCAGCGCGTCGAGAATGTGATTCCAGCGCGCGAACTCCGCAAGCGCCGCGACTATCGCCAGCTTCCGATTGTGACCATCGACGGCGAAACCGCGCGCGACTTTGACGACGCGGTCACGGTCTGCCAACTCGACAACGGCCACTACGAACTTCAGGTCCACATCGCCGACGTCGCGGAATACGTGACCGAGGCCGGCGCCATCGATCAGGAGGCGCGCCTGCGCGGGACCAGCGTCTACTTCCCCGATCGCGCCGTGCCCATGTTGCCGCTCGAACTCTCCACCGATATCTGCAGCCTGCGCCCGCATCTCGACCGGCTGGTGCTGTCCTGCGCGATGGAAATCGATCACCAGGGCGAGGTGGTGGGGTACGAACTAAACGAAGGCGTGATCCGCTCCGCCGAGCGCATGACCTACACGGCCGTCAACGCCGTGCTCGAAGGCGACGAGGGTTTGCGCAGGCGCTACGCATCGCTGGTCCCGTTGTTCGAGCAAATGCGCGACCTGGCGCTCATCCTGAACCGCAAGCGCGTCCGGCGAGGCTCCATCGACTTCGACCTGCCCGAGCCGGTGATCGAATTTGACGAGAACGGAATGATGAAGTCGATCACGCGCTCGGAACGCAATATCGCCAACCGCCTGATCGAGGAATTCATGCTGGCCGCCAACGAGAGCGTCGCGCAATACCTGGAGAACCGGCGGATCGCGTCGCTCTACCGCATCCACGAAAAGCCCGACGCCAAGCGCGTCTACGATTTCGAAACTATCGCGGCCACTTTCGGGTATTCGCTCGGAGTCGGCGCGCTTCCGATCCAGCGCGTGCAGATGAAGACCGACCGCCGGGCCGCCCGGGGAACGGGCCGCAACGTTCGCCAGATCGAAATCCCCAAAGAAGTCCATATCACGCCGCGCATGTACCAGAAGCTCACCGAAAAAATTGCCGGGAAACCGGAAGAACAGATCCTCAGCTACCTGATGCTGCGCTCACTCAAGCAGGCGCGCTATTCGGAAGTGAACGAAGGCCACTTCGCCCTGGCCGCGCCCACCTATACGCACTTCACCTCGCCTATCCGCCGGTATCCCGATTTAATCGTGCACCGCATCCTGAAAGAAGTCCTGCGGTCCTCGCCCGAACGATGGGACGGAGAGGTGCCGGTAGGAGTTTTTGGCGTGGTCAGCGGAGGCGTCCCGCCCGAAGCAAGACAAGCCGCGCACAGTGACGCCCGGAATCGAGAGCAGAACTTAAGAGCGGGAAGCAATCGACCAGCGGATGGAGACACCAGCCGGGAAGGCCACGACTTCAGTCGCGCCGAAAAGCATCCTAAAGCAAAAGCGGCTTCGGCCGCTGAGACCGAGCGCACTTCAGCCCGCCGTGATTCAGGCTCTTCTCCCTGGTCCAAGCGCCGCGATCACGCCGCGCAACAGAAATCCCTCGAGCCCGCGGGCGGCCCTATTCCGCTCGACGAACTGCACGACATCGCCGAAGAATCCAGCCAGTCTGAGCGCCGCGCCGACGAGGCCGAGCGGGAACTGATGGAATGGAAGAAGGTCAAGTTCATGCAGGACCGCATCGGCGAACTCTTCGAAGGCCTCATCATCAGCGTCACCAAGTACGGCCTGTTCGTCGAGCTCAACGATCTGTTCGTCGAAGGACTGATCCCGCTCAACACCCTGGCCGACGACCACTACACCTACCACGAATCGACCCGCGAAATCATCGGACAGCGTTCGCGCAAGACCTACCACCTAGGCCAGCCCGTGGAGGTGCTGGTGGACCGGATCGATCCCGTGGAGAAAAAAATCCAGTTCGCGCTCTATGAAGAAGCGCAGCCTGTAAAAAAGCGGTCCAAACGCCGTTAGCCGAAGGCTGCGGCGATTTCAGCAAGCGTGGTCCAAGAGTGATAGAATTCCGAAGTCAACCCCATCCGCGGCCGATCGAAGCCGCGGGTTCCTTCCTGTCGGGACGTGGCTCAGCCTGGTAGAGCACTCGCTTGGGGTGCGAGGGGTCGGCAGTTCAAATCTGCCCGTCCCGACCATTTTTCTAATCAAGCGGTTATGCGGTTCCCACTGTGGCTCGGCATGCTAAGGCGGGTCTTCTTTCGGCACACAGGACTTCTTTTTTCACTTCTGGTTGTCCTTCTTCTTATCTTCCGCGCGCGATGCCTGTAGCTCGGACATCACCTTAAGCAACTCTTCAATCAGTTTCAGATGTTTTTGAGGGTCATTCTCCCGTGCAACTTTCTCGGAGATGAGTTCCCAAGCGCGTTGTAGGTTCTCCGAGTTCATTTGAGGCCCCCGTCTGCATGCACAAAATCAGATGGGCCGCAGCAAAGCGGCGACTCTACGCAGGACTGTATTTGCCGGTGGGAAAATTCCCTACAGGGACAAATGGATCGTGAACACCTCGTTCCACTCTAACAAGTCCTTTGCGTGATGAACGGCCCTTTCCCGCACTGCGAACACACGACGTTGGCCCCGCCGATCCCCGCCTCCTGTTGAGAGCAGATTAGGTTTCTGCTCTGGCGTCAACTTCACCGCTTGCCGTGCACGCATTTACAAAGAAAATCGATCAGCGGATACGCCACATGAGAACGGAAAAAGCCGGGGCAGACTAGAATGGATTAGAGATTGCCTTGTGCCATGGCCAACAAACCTTCGCTAATCTCGCCTGGGATTTGCGCAAAACTGGAAGCGGCGCGGGTCGCGCGGCTCGCCACACTGGACGCCCAACGATGGCCACACGCGGTTCCTGTCTGCTTTGCCTTTGACGGTTCGGTTTTCTATTCCGCAATTGATCGCAAGCCGAAGCGGGTGGCTCCGAGCCGGCTGGCGCGGCTGAAGAACATTAAAGAGACGCCGCAGGTGGCATTGCTTGTCGATCAATACGACGAAGACTGGACACGTCTCTGGTATGTGCTGGTGCGAGGAGAAGCAGAACTGGTCTCTGCCTCAGCGGAACACCAGCGCGCCATGCAGCACTTGAGAGCGAAGTATCCGCAATATGACGCGGACATGCTCGCCGAGGATGCTCCTGTCCTGCGCATTACTCCTGTGCGCATCACGGCATGGGGCAAGCCCTAGACAGCCACCAAGCCGCGACTAGCTTACGGTCATCATGCCCTGCAGTTGGTCCAGCAAAGAGAGCCAGCGGTCAAGGGACTGACCGCCCGGAGCGAACGCCGGATCAAAGAATACTTCGCTGGCCCCGATTTTGGCGCAGCCCCTCACGTCTTCACTGATCTGGTCGAGCGAGCCGGAGAATATCGTCCGGTCCTTCCCCAACGGCTTGTCGGTAATCTCCAGGACGGCATGCACCACCATGACCAGAGCGGACGGATCACGCCCAGCTTCCTTGGCCATTTGCTTGATACTGCCGAACATCTCGGCCATGACGGGCACGGGTAGGAAAACGGGATTCCATCCGTCGGCCAGGTTTGCCAGGCGTTTTAGGGCCGCTGGGACAAAGGCTCCCAGGTAAATAGGCGGATGCGGCTTCTGAACAGGCTTCAGATTGATGTAAGACTTTGGCACGTTAAAAAACTTTCCATGAAACTCGACGGGATTCGTCGTCCAAATGGCTTTGAGCAGCGGCAGATATTCATCCGCCAGGGCGCCTCGTTTCGTCATGTCGGCGCCGGTTGCATCCATTTCATCTTTGTTCCAGCCCAGGCCCAAACCGGCGCGCAGTCGGCCGTTGGAAAGGACGTCGAGCGTGGTCAACCTCCTAGCCAGCACGACCGGGTTGTGGTAGGGCATGTCGAGTACGCTGGTGCCCAGCTTGATCTTCTTCGTCTGGGCGGCGACGTAAGTAAGCGCGTCGAGCGGATCCAGTGCTTGCTTGTAGATTTCAGGCAGGTGTCCGTCCGCCGTGCCGGGATAGGGTCTTTGCAGCTTGAGGGGATACAGTAAGCGTTCGATCGTCCACAAGGTGCTGTATCCGAGAGCCTCGGCGCGTTGAGCGACCTTTGTGATAGCTTCCGCGGTGCCGACGGGCCCAATGTTAGGCAGGGAAAACCCAATCTTCATGACAGGCCCCCTAAGCGAAGTGGCGGGTATTTAACCACGAATCGGCCAAGTGGGACAAAGGGCAGGAGGGCGCCTGCGGGCGGCCGCCCTCGGTCGCGCCCGCAAGACGGCTCACTTACATCTTCACGGTTGATTGATGGCTCGCAATGCACTGCCATTTCCCGTTCGGCATCTTTACCCATGTATCGGTAAAGCGTTCATGCGCATCGAGAGGCTTGCCCTCCGGGTCGGTCCCCTTGGCCTTGAAGTCGCCGGTCGCGACGGCCGTGTCCCCGACAACTGTTACCTTCAGGTCATCGTAAGCGACGCTGTCGTACTTGGTCGCTTTCGCGCTGGCCAGCGATTCCGCCTTTCCCGTGACTTTCCCGTCGCTCCCCGTATTAACGAACTTTTCGGATAGCAGCGGGGCGACCATGTCGGGATTGTTTGTTTTCTGGGACTCAAGCCATTGTTGTTCCAGGGCCGCGACTGCCGACTCGGTGCCGCCGGCCTTCTTGCCTTGCGACCATGCGACGTTCCCAAGCAGGAGCATGCCAACCAAACACCACGTCCAAATTCTGATCATGGACCTCTCCTTGACGGTCGAGACTATTGAAAAAGCCTGGCCTGTATGCGCGCCAAATGTAGGCTCATGGCCCGCGCTTGTCAAAGTGAGGTTAAGACCAGAGAGGTACGTCCTGGGCGAGGCTCCGCGTTTGAGTTGCGAAGTATCGCGCGATGGTGAAATCGATGAGTGGTCCTGAATTTTCCCGCAACGCTGAAAACTGCAGAGCGACGGGCTCATTTTTCTGAAAGCTCAGTAGCGTTGCCAATTGCTGCAATGCCCGGGCGCGGGCTGCGGCCGGATCCTTCCGGGCGCAAGCCAGAAGAATGGAACAGTCGTGGTCGGAATACCGTTCGAGGACCGACATGACAAAAACGAAGCGCTCGAATGGCGCGAGCTCAAGAATGGCCGAGGCCTCTGCCTGCAAGGCTAAGGGCAGTCTCTCGAGAGCGTGGGCAACTGCGGAGTTTTGCACGGCGTTCTGAGAATTCGGTTGTGGCCGAATGAGGCGGATGGCGCTCTGAATGATAGAACGTCGAGCCCACGAACGCGCCCACTCTTTGAATACGCGCTTTCCTCTCGTGCATTCTTCGATGCCAGCCGCGAACACGGTCTCCGCCTTTTCTGGGTCCCCGGCCAAGAGCAACGACAGCAGGTACAGAACACTCATGTCGTCGGTGAAGATTCGCTCGAAGTCGGCGGCCGTCGCGTATGCGTCGGCGCTGACAATGTGTTTGCTGGTTGACAATGTCATGCTCACCCCGAGGCCAGGTTATTCAGCAGGCCCATAGCAGCGCAAACTGCCGACCTGCCCGCCGCCAAAACCTTTCGCCCTTTTAAACTTCGATGACAAACACGAGCAATCGACTCAGAATCTCTGATATCCGCAGTAGGGACAGGTGCCATGGTCTGTTCTGCCGGGCGAAGGCTCGGCGGGATTCTTCTTCGAATCAGGGGAATCAACCTGGCGGGAAAACCAGCCGCGCTTCGCGGCCGGACAGCCGGGGGCGGCTGTCCCTACGTGGGTTGATTTGAGGTAGATTCTGCGGGCGATTCCCACCCAGCCGGACGAGAGGTGTACCGTCTGGTCACCGGGCCCGAGCGGTCTCGCCGGTAGCGCACTTGGGATCGCGCACATCTTCACGGAAAGAAATTTTCTGCAACGAATCGACGGCACTATCGAGTTCTGCAGTGCTTCCGGCCTCCACCATTTCGCCGATGTAGTAGTCGCGAAACCGCGTGAAGATCAGCGACCGCACCGAGACGCGCGGCTGGGTCGTTTTGTAGTCGGCGCGGAAGAAGTGCTTGCCGGCGTAATCCACCGCGAACGTCTCGCGAAGGAGTTGATTGTTCTGGGGATTGCGCGTGACCTGGGTCTGGATCGCGTGAGTCACGAATTCCTTCGCCGATTCCGTGGCGTCCACGGCCGGAGAGGCATACAACGTAATCATATTCCCGAACGTTCCTTGCCTGGGCTGCTCGATCATCAGCAGGTTCAACCCGCCGGCCGGCAGATGGATGGCCTTGCTGGGGCCGTTGATCGCCTGACGCTTCGCCATCCATCCCGCAGGCAAAGGAAATGAAATACCCATGCATTCGTTGGTGTAGGTGTTGTTGGCGAAGACTCCCGAGTCATAGGTCGGCGCGCCTGCGGGTTTTTCGACGGACTGTTGCGCGTGGATGAATCCCGGGGCTAGAACTGCGAAGCATAAAGATGGCAATAGGATCGTTAAGCGCATGTCTCTCTGAAGATCATAACGAAAGGCAGTCGAAGTTCGTAGCGGAATCGAAACGGAACAGGCTCGCATCAGATGGAGGTCGCGATAGCGAGGTCAGGCTCATGAACACCAGCATCCTGCAGTCGATCGGGAATACCTCACTGGTCGAAATCCGTGGTGTGGCCCCTTCGGGCTGCGGCCAGATCCTGGCCAAACTCGAATGGCAGAATCCCACCGGAAGTATGAAAGATCGGATGGCCCTCGCGGTAATTAGCCGCGCGGAGGCCGATGGACGGCTGCGTCCGGACGGCACGGTCGTCGAATACACCGGCGGCAGCACCGGAACCTCGCTCGCGCTGGTATGCGCTGCCAAGGGATACAAGATCCATGTCGTGAGTGCGAAGGCATTCAGCCAGGAAAAGCTGGATCACATGGTGGCGTACGGGGCGCAGCTTACTCTCATTCCCTACGATGGCCGTGGCATGACCAAGCAGCTGTTCCTCGACATGATCGAAGCTGCTAGAAACCTTTGCCGGCAGCCGAATACTTTCTGGGTCAATCAGTTGAGCAACCCCGACACCATGATTGGATACGCCTCGCTCGGGGAGGAAATCTGGCGTCAGACCGAAGGGAGGATCGACGCTTTCGTGCAGTCGGTGGGAACCTCAGCGTCGCTGAATGGTGTTGCCAGCGTTCTCAAGCGCTACAACCCCGGGATCAAAATCATCGCTGTGGAGCCGGAAGAGTCTTCCGTATTGCTCGGTAAAGCGGCTGGCGCTCACGACATTGAGGGCATCGGAGTCGGCTACACGCCGCCCCTGTGGAATCCCGCCTTGGTCGATGAAGTCTTATCCGTGAAAACGGCCGATGCCAAAGACATGGCGCGGCAACTTGCCCGCAAGGACGGCATCTTTGCCGGAACCTCCTCTGGAGGCAATGTTCATGCGGCCATTCGAGTTGCGACAAAACTTGGCCCGGCGTCCCGGGTGGTCACGTTGATAATCGACTCAGGGTTGAAGTATGTGAGTACCGATTTGTACCGCAGCGAATGATCCTCTTTGCCCCTATGTGTCCTTTGTGGTTAGATCTGTTTTCTAGTGATTCGCGCCTTGACCAGTTTCTTTACCAGCGCGGACGGGATTGGCATATCAACAGAGAAGTGGACGGTGCCCTTGGACGTAGAGTAGTTCTTCAACTCGTCCTTAAAAGACGCAACCACCGACGCGGTCGGAAACAAACTGCAATGATCCCTAAACGCCGCGAACCATACCAGAATTTTCCCCCGCCTGATTGCCGGAATTCGATAGCTGATGGTCTCGACCGCATCCGCAGGAACGGCCGCCAAAATAGCCGCGCGCAGCTCGGCGAACGTTTTCCGGCTCGATGCGGGAATGCCCCGGATGTATTCCTGCACAGTCGCGGGAGCGATGCTTTTCTTCAAAGAGGAACTGCGTAGCGATTTCTTTTTCATGCGCTGACGCTTTGGCTCTCGGATCAAGACTCGCTACTCTTACCGCGAAAACACCGCACCGTGAGGCAAGCCTGTGCCTTTCCAGCCGTGCGGCCAGTCGCGGTCTTCGAAGTTGAAGCCCACCTTTCCATCGGTGTCGCGGAAGGACTCGTCCATGGTCAGAGCTCCGCTGGTGGTATTGAACTTGAGCAGGTAGAGTCGGCCTTTGGTATTCAGGCCGGCCGTGACGACCACGCGTTGCGTTTTCGCATCCCACGCCGTCCAGTGCGGAATATAGGTGTCGGTCAATTTCACGCGCGACACTTCGACAGGCTTTGCCCCGTTGGTGATATCGAGCACGACGAGCCCGTGCGTGGCGCGCACGCCTTCAATCAAAAAATGGCCGACGATGGTCGGCACGCCGCACCAGTTCCCGGGGAAGATATAAACAAGCTTCGATTTTGGCTCGGGGCTGTCGATATCGGTGATGCGTTCAATGCCGCAGCTCAGCGTCTGCACGAAGACCGAGCCATCGGGCGCGAGCCGCGGTTCCTGCGGGCCGATCTGCGAATAACGGTTCTCGCCTACGTCGAAGTAGGAAGTCTTGAGCAGCTTGAGATCCGACAGGCGCCACACCTGGTACGACACGCCGCTGAAAATCGTCTCCAGGTGCATGGAGGAAGCGGTGGAAACCACACGATCCTGCGCCGGAAGGATCACGAGGCTGTAGGGAGTGAGCAGCGCATCGGGCAACGCGGGTTCGGCACTGCTGGCGGAACGGACCACCTTCCCCTTATCGTCGATTTCGACCAGTCCTCCGGCCGCGCCCGATCCGTTGCCGCTTCCCTCATGCGCATGCTGAAAACTCGCGAGCACATGGCCGTTCGGCAGCCGCAGGTAGGAGTGCGGGTGCATGTATCCAGCCATGTCCGTGAACGAGGCAGCGACTTTCGGGTGCAGCGGGTCGTTGACATCGAAGATAAATGTTCGGCCAGCTTCATGATCGTTGGCGAACAACATGCCGCTGGCGGGCATGGAGTATTCCGTGTGATGGACGCTCATGGTTGTCTGATCGGTAGCCAGTGTGGTGACCAGGCGTCCGTACGAAGGCGAAGCCGGATCGGCATCGATAACGGCCAGGAAGTCCTTGCCCTTGCCGTCGGCATCTCCCGTCCAGGCAAAGAGGTAGTGGCCCGGTGCCTTTTGATCAAGAGAAGACACTGACCCGCTGAGCGCGCACAGCATCAACATCGATATCCAGAAAAGACGCCGCATTCGACAACTCCACTTCCTTGTGTTGTGTGATCTGTGCAGGAGGAAAAGCATACCAGTTTCCTGAGCCGCGATGCTTCTCCGGGTTGGGCGCGCGGCGCGGAATGACTGATCCCGATCTGGTAAAACCATGTTGAGCCACTTCCTGAATAGATACCCAATTCCTCCCCGGTTGCGGTAGAGTCGGAAGTACAGACCTCTCATATCTGCCGCAATTCCCGAGGAGGACCCATGACGAACGACCTCTCGCGCAGAAGATTCCTCGAAAAGATTGGACTCGGTGCGGCGACCGGCGCAGGCGCCTGGTTGTTGAAGGATGTCGCGCAAGCCGAGCCGCCGGCAGCTTCCCTGCCTTCGCGCACGCTTGGACGAACGGGCGCCAGGGTCTCGATTCTGGCGTTCGGGTGCGGCAGCCGCTTCCTGATGTACGAAGACGAAGAGAAAGCCCAGGCCGCGCTCAATCACGCGATCGATCTTGGAATCACCTACCTCGATACTGCTTATGCCTACGGCGACGGCAAAAGCGAAACGCGCGTCGGCAAGACGATGGCGACGCGGCGTAAGGATGTCTGGCTCGCCACCAAGATCCCGGACCGTACGCGCGACGAATTCATGCGCCGCCTCGAAGCCAGCCTGAAACGCCTGCAGACCGATCATGTGGATCTGGTGCACATTCACAGCCTGGGCCAGGCCGATGACCTCGCCAAGATCGAAGCTCCCGACGGCTGTCTGAAGGGCCTGCTGGAAGCCCGCGACCAGAAGATGGCGCGCTTTATCGGCATGACCAGCCACACCAACGGCGAAGTCATGGCGCAGGCCATCCAGCGCCATGATCTGGATTGCGTGCAGATGGCGCTCAACGCCTCGCGCAACGGCGGTTTCGAAGAACTGGCCCTGCCCGCGGCGAACAAGAAGAATCTCGGCGTCATTGCCATGAAAATTACGGGTCAGGAATTCCTGCTGGGTAAAGGCACCGGCAAGTCCGACATCAATTCCTTGCTGCGCTACTCGATGAGCCTTCCGGTGACGACCGCCGTGGTCGGCATGCCGCACCTGGAAATGCTCGAGCACAACGTGGAAATCGCCCGCAGCTTCTCGCCCTATTCCGATGAGGAAATGGAGCGCCTGCGAAAAGACGTGGCGCCCGCGCGTGAAGGCCTTGAACATAACCTGACCGGACATCTGGACGGCCCGACGGCCACGCCGCACATTTTTTACGCTTGATCGAGCCTCTATAACCGCCATGCCGGGGGAGATCGCGACAGACAAAGGCAGTCTTCCAGGCTTTCAACCCTCACGGCAGCGAGATGCTGCGTAGGTTACGTAACTAGTACTTTTTGAAACCTTGGTAATCTTGCCGTCCCGATTCAACCCGCATTACCATCTCCTTCTCGAATTGGGCGGTGTGAAAAGATGTCTTCCCCCGTGAACACGCGCCGTTGGTTGCGCCATCCCGTAGAGTTGCCTGTCCTGGTTGTGCCTCGGGGCGGGGATTCCAAGCTTGCCATTCAAGGTCGTGGAATCGAAATCAGCGAAGGGGGCATGACGCTGTACGCGGGAGTCCCTCTCAAGCCCGGCGACTACATGGACCTGGAATTCCAGACGCCCGGGCGCACACGCGTCTCCGCCATCGTCCGTAACCGGACCGGTTACTGCTTCGGGCTCGAATTCCTGACGCCCCTGAGCACCGAGACCCCGAAAGCGTCCGTCCAGGTTCGTCCGCCACAGGCAGCCGAAAATAGCGACCTGCGAACGGTGCTGCGCCGCAAGGAAGTCGAGATGGAGCGCCTGCGCAAGGAGATCTCCACCCTTCGCGCCTACGGCCGATACACCCGCTAACGCTGGGGCGCCATGGCACATCCGGAACCCGCTTTCCCTCTCTTTCGGATGATTACCAACGTGGTTTTGCGATGCCCGGCCTTTCCCCGGTAGTATAGCGACGCGTTCCCCCGCATTCTGCAGGGTGCAGGATCCGTCCTGCCGCGCCGGAGCCCGATCAGGTCTATGCCATTTCGCGCCACCAACGTTCTGCTCACCGACAACGAAGCCAGGGTGCTGGGCTGCCTGGTCGAGAAGGAAATCACGACGCCCGATTACTACCCGCTTTCGCTGAATGCGCTGATCAACGCGTGCAACCAGAAGTCGAACCGCGACCCGGTCATGACCGTGAATGAAGACGCGGTCCGGCAAGCCGTGCACTCTCTCAATGAAAAGGGCCTGGCAGGCACTGCCAGCAGCGCCGGAGACAGCCGCGTCCCCAAGTACGAACATCGCATGCAGGAAGCCTTCAACTTCACCCGCCGCGAGACTGCCATTATGTGCGTGCTGATGCTGCGCGGCCCGCAAACTCCGGGCGAACTGCGCGGTCGCTCCGAACGCATGCACCGCTTCGAAGACCTGACCGATGTGCAGTCCACCCTGCAAAAGCTGATGACCCGTGACGAGCCGCTGGTGAAGGTGTTGCCGCGCCAGCCCGGCACGAAAGAAGCGCGCTACGCACAATTGCTGTGCGGCCAAAAGCCCGAATGGGATACGCCCCAGCCATCAGTCGAAGAGCGCGCCGAGGCCTCCGCAGACAACCAACGCATCGCGCAACTGGAAGAAGAGGTTGCCGCCCTGCGGAGAGAGATGTCCGACCTGCGCGAAGAAGTGGCCAGCTTTCGAAAACAGTTCGAGTAAGCCGCTGCATCGCCTCGAAATCGGGCAGCTTCGATCATGAAGCTCCATCCGGCAGTACCCCTCTACCGGTGTTCTCTGCGGCCTCTGCGGTTCAAGGTTTTCTTATCCTCTTCGATGAGCCGTGAGCGCGCAGCCCTCGCAGCAGCTAGAATAGCTACCGCCAAATGTTCAAATCCTGTTGTGGGAGATCCGGATGAAATCAGCAATTACATCGATCGTGTGCGTGATCGTGAGCTGTATCGTATTGCAGTGCGGGTTAACGGTGGCCACCGCCGCGGGCACTGAAGCTGTGCTCAAGTCTTCCGACATCACCAACAAGATTTTCCCGGACCAGGTTTTCTTCCGCGGCCAGGTAGCTTCGGTCCAGATGCGCAATACTGGCGGCGTGCGCTTTGCCGACGACATGTACGTCCTCGCTGGCATGATCGACAATTCCGGCTATTCCAGTGACATTCGCCAGAAATATCAGGCTTACTTCATCTCTGAGGTGCCGCTGGCGATTGGTGGACAAAAACTTGCGCCGGGCGCCTACGGGGTGGGATTTGTGCAGGGCAAATTCGTCGTCATGGATCTGGGCGCGCACGACCTGTTTCAGGCCGATGCAGCGCGCGATGCGGAGATGAAGCGTCCAGTCCCGCTACAGGTCGTCAACTCCAACGGGAAGTACCGTTTATATGCTGGTCGCGACTACGCGGAGTTCACGCGCGAACAATAGTTGCCCTTACGGAAAATTCTGTAGTGTGGGCTGCCGACATAAGAGCGCCGGCGCGATGGCGGCTCGTCGCTTTTTCCTTTGGGGTGCTTACGACGTGGTGTTCGTGGGGAACGTGATTCCCCAGAAATTCTTGACCCTTTCGTCCTGGTCGAGAAACTCGATGGCGAAAGTCGGCACTCCCTGAATCGCCGCCAACTGCGCGACCACACGGGCAGAAACCATCGTGCCCCGCTTATTTTGCACGATCACGATTGAGCCCACCTGCAAGTCCCGGTGCAACTGCACGGCGCCCCCGTGCCGGTTCAGGTTCGTCGCGCGCGCGGGCAAATTAAATGGCGCCTTCTGGCGATCCTGTCCGGATAACCCGACGGAGGCGTTGAGTGCCATTCGGCTGCTTCTTCGTTTTCCCAACTGAGCGCGACTGACGTTAGTGACCAGGATGCTTGAGCGTGGGGATTTCGAGCTTCGTTCGAGAGCTTTGGGGTTCATGCTGCATGAGAACTTAGCCCGACTCTGTAGGCCGTGCAAAGTACTCCAGTCACCACGGGTGATTACTCGAAAAGATCCCGTGTTTTCAACGAAGATGGCCGTTGAGGTTACTGCGGTACTGCGCTGAATCCGGCATGGCTGGCCCGTTCGGCTCGCCCGGCCGTGAAGTAAAACGCGTTGTTTCCTGTCCGCAGATCTTTCCCGTAAACGAACGTCACGCCGACGCCGAGCACGCGCAGCTTGGCCTGCGCGCCGGTATCCCATTGCCACTTTCGCGAGCCGAGATTCGCTGCCCCTCCGGCGATTTTGCCGGTGTCGAGTAACGGTCCCACTTTCACGGTGACCAGTCCGTTGCCGTAGATGTTCTTGTCAGTCTCGCTGTTGACGAGAAAATATTTTGTGCCCAGCGGAGCGCTGCCCTTGCGGCCGTCGCGCGTGCCGATATGCCCGCGCAGCCAGAGATCGTTGTCGCGTTCCATGCCCAATATGTATAGCTCGTCGAACGGCGGTTGGCCCGCTGTGCCGCCGCCGCTGATTCGCACCCGCGTGTCGTAATCGTCCCCTTGCATTTGCGGCAGCCACCGGCTTTCGGCGGAGCCTTGCAACTTGGCAAAGGCTTGTGCGGGTTGAGACCAGATCCGCGCAATCTGGGAAACTGCCTCGGTATTGATGGTGAAGCGATGCTCGGGAGCCCGCCAAACCAGAGAATGAACCCGCGCCAGTTGCTTCAACTGCGCGCCCTCAAGCAGGAGGCCGGAGGTGAGCGTCGAACCTGCGACTACGCTGCGGTAGTCGCGATGCGAAAACTCCGCGCCTGCCGACCAGCCCCAGCGGCCGCTGTTGAAAGATTCAATCTCCGCTCCCGCCGACTCTCGCCGCAGGTTCAGCGAGCCCAGCGAAGGCGACGGCCCAGTAAACGATTCGCGAATATCCCAGTTCTCGTTGCGCAGATCGAATCCCACCCGGTAGCGCCAGCGCGGATTTCCGTGCAGCGGTCCGGAGAGTGCGACAGTGAGCCGCCGCTTCTGCGCGTCCCAGCGGATCAGCGACGTCACGTTAATCGCCGACCCGCCAATGTTGTAGTACTCCGGATAAATCGTCTGGTAGCCAATGCCGCTGAATGTCGAGATCAGGCCCTGCCAGATGCCGTCCCCGAATCCTTTGCGCTCCTGCAAATTGAGAATCGCGTCGAACTTACTTTCCGGACGCGCGATCAAATGAATGCGCGGAGAAGGGAATACGCCCAGTCCCGCAAGTCGCGCGCGCGAAGTTTCATAGTCCGCGAGGCGCAATTTGGCAGCAGGTGAGAAGGCCAGCGCGCGATCGAGCAGGGCAGGATGGATTCGCAATGCATGATCGGGCTGCACGGACTCGATAAGGGGTTTGCCGGCGCGGTTCCAATACTTTAGCGCGGCGTCGAGATTGCCGGCGATGAAATAAATTGTTCCCAGGAAGTCATTGGCATACGAGTCCGCTGGATCGATGCGCAAGGCATGGCGAAGATAACGGGCAGCGGCGCCAGGATGTTGCTGCTTGAACTCCACGCCCGCGAGTTCGACTGGAAACCGCTTGTCGCGCGGAGCCAGTTTCTGTCCGGCAAGGAATGCCGTGCGGGCATCGTTGAGGCGCCCGACCTGGGCAAGCGCGCTGCCGTATTCGAACTCGAGGTCCACACCCTTGTCCGGCACACTTTCCAGTTCGTGGACGATGTCGGGCCAGCGTTGTTGGGCGGCGAGTTGCTGGATGCGATGTGCCAGGGACTCCTGAGACTCGGAAGGGGCACGCGTTTGGCCAAAACTGATGTGAGCGCAGAAAAAGAAAATCGCCAGCGAGACTACTTTCCGGAGTTCTAGCGCGCGGCGGGGGCGCCTGTGGCTTGAGGCACTGCCAGCAACGTCCAATTGCCTGTGCCTTTCCATTGTTTTTCGAAGGCGCTCAAGTCCTGCTTCAGAAGCTTGCGCTCGGCCGGATCGTTGAGCAAGACCAGGTTCTGCCCCGGGTCCAAGCCGGCCACGACCACGTAGTGTAACGGAGCGCTCGCCGCCGGCTTCAGGGCAACGATCAAAGGCCGGCCTTTTGCGAGTTGCTCTTTAAGATCCTCCGCGCGCCCTTCCAGCGCGAACGCCCGGTAACCATGCCGTTCGAAATAGCGCTCCAGATCCGACGCGTAGATTCCATGCGCCTTCAGGGAGTAGAGCGCCAGTTGGATGTTGGGCGCGTCGGAATCGGCAGAGGGCGTGACACCCTGCTGGCGCTGCCAGAACTGCATGACCATCGCAATGCTGGCAGCGCCGCAGCCGTTCTTCTCCTGCCTGACGAAAGGAACATCCAGCCACACCCCGGAAGCTTGCGCGGCGCAGACCAGCGCGCATGCGCTCACCACCAGCATCAGGATGTTGACAATGTTTCGGCGCACAGGACCTCGCTCTGCTCGTCAGCGTACGGCGACAATGATCAGGATCAGCGCCGCAATCGCCACCAGAATAATGATCAGGTCCCGGTCGCTCAAGGTCCCCGCCGCGAAATCAGCATTGGCCTTGCTGGCGCGCGACGCCAACTGCGCAAGTTCCTGGTCATTCAACTGCGAAACCGCGTTCTTCACCTGCTGCGTGTCCATGTGCGCCGACTTGAGTGCCTTCTGGGCCGTGGGTGACGACACGAACTGCTGCAGGGTGTCCAGATTTTGCCGGCGCGCCTGAGAGGACGCGACCGCTGCGCTCTGCAGTTCGGCGGGGCTGACCACGTGGCTCTGGGCCAGCGCATCTTGCGGGATCATGAACGCCACGGCCAGCATTCCAGCCATGACACCGCGCACAAACTGCTGTAATGATGAAGCCATTTCTGCTCTTCTCCTTGGAAGTGAAGTGGGTGCCAGAGTTTTCCCAAATATACCCGGAGTTAGACCCAGCGGGACGTGTCAAAGGTTGTACCAGAATTTCCCGGAACCATCCTGACTCCGCATTGTGCAAAAGGTGCGTGAAAACGCTCGAATTTTTGGACTCACGAAACTGGAAAGCGAGGAGTCCAACCTGATACGCCGAAGGGATACAGGAAAAATGACAGCGCTTATCACTTGCAATATGCAAGTGATCTTGATAGGCTGCGAGAGTGGCCGGCAAAGCCAAGCTGAAACATCGTTCCGGGTGCCCGGTGAACATGTGCCTCGAGGTGTTCGGGGACCGCTGGTCGCTGTTGATCGTGCGCGATTTGATGGTGCGCGGGTATCGCACGTTCAAGGAATTCCAGGAATCGGGCGAAGGCATCGCCAGCAACATCCTGGCGGATCGCCTGCAGAAGCTGGAAGCCGCCGGGATCCTGAGCAGCGAGCCTGAGGCCACCGACGGCCGCAGGATCAATTACCGGCTGACGGAGAAGGGCATCGACCTGGCTCCGATTCTGCTGGACTTGCTGATCTGGGGAGCGCGCCATGAACAGGCCGATGCCTCTTGCTCGCTGATCCTGAAAATGGAAAAGAATCGCGAGGAGATTCTCTCGGAAGTCCAGCGCCGCTGGCGCGAACGGGATTCCACCCCGCTTATCCCGCGATTTGATAGCGGAGTTGCGCGCAGCCTGGGAACCGGCGCAACCGAAAAAGTAAGGAGACGAAAATGAGTACGGATTTCGCCCAGATTAACCACATGTTCAAGGCCAATGCGCAGGTGTTTGAGAAAGCTACGCAGGGAGTGCCCGCCGACAAGTGGCTGGTGCAGCCGGGGAACGATTCGAATCACCTGGCTTGGATCGCCGGACATGCGGTCGTGCATCGCGCCCTGGTTGCGAAGATGCTTGGATCGGAATGGTCCGCGCCATGGGAGGGGTTGTTTGCGCGCGGCGCAAAATTGGTCGAACCCGGCCAGTATCCCGATCCTTCGGAGATTCAGCGCGCGTGGCGAGACGTGTCAGAGAAACTGAATGCCGCATGGTCGAAAGCCTCGCCAGAATTGCTTTCAGCACCCGTTCCGCAAGGAAGGCCTTCGCTCGATGGCACGATCGCAGGATCGATTGCCCTGCTGTGTTTTCATGAAACCTTTCACGTGGGTCAGATGAGCTATCTGCGCAAATGGCTGGGCTACGGACGAGCGGTGGGATAAGCCGCCAGACGGGCCCGTACTCAATTGTTAAAAGCTGGAGAAAAATTCCACGTAAGCGCATTCAGGAAGCTGGCGGCAAGATTCACGTCGAGCAGCAGGAAGTTCCCGGCATGGGGTGGTTCTCGCTGTTCACCGATCCCGAAGGCCGGATGATGGGCTTGTGGAAGAATGCTGCGATGTAGAGATGCAACGGGGTCGTCTCGCGGTCAAATTCATTCGAAGGAGTGAAGCATGAGCAGGGTTCGAGTGCTGGCAGGTACGAAGAAAGGCGCATTCATTCTGAGTTCGGACGGGAAACGCGACAAATGGGAAGTCAGCGGCCCGCACTTCGCGGGCTGGGAGATCTACCACATGAAGGGATCGCCCGTTGATCCCAATCGCCTTTATGTCTCGCAAACCAGCGGCTGGTTTGGGCAGATCATTCAGCGCTCCGATGACGGCGGCAAAACGTGGCATCAGCCGGGGACTCCCAAGGGCGAAGCGCCAGCGCCCGGCGAAATGCCGAAAGGTGACAGCAACAAGTTCGCCTACGACGCAAACGGCGCGCCGCTCACCACCCACCAGTGGTACGACGGAACGCAGCATCCGTGGGAATTCAAGCGCGTCTGGCACCTCGAGCCTTCGCTCACCGATGCCGAAACCGTGTACGCCGGCGTGGAAGACGCCGCCATCTTCCGCACCACCGACGGTGGCGAGAACTGGAAAGAACTTCCCGGCCTGCGCGGTCATGGCACCGGTCCCAAGTGGCAGCCGGGCGCGGGCGGCATGTGCCTGCACACCATCATTCTCGATCCAAAGGATCCGGATCGTATGTACATCGCCATCTCAGCCGCGGGCGCCTTCCGCACCGACGACGGCGGCAAGAGTTGGAAGCCGATCAATCGCGGCCTGCGTTCGCAATACATCCCTGACCCGAACGCCGAGATTGGCCATTGCGTGCACCACATCGCGATGAATCCGAAGAGGCCCGGAGTGCTCTTCATGCAGAAGCACTGGGACGTGATGCGCAGCGACGATGCGGGTGACAACTGGCGCGAGGTCAGCGGGAACTTGCCCACCGATTTCGGCTTCGTGATCGACGTGCATTCCCACGAACCGGACACCATCTACGTCGTTCCCATCAAGAGCGACTCCGAACACTTTGTGCACGATGCCAAGCTGCGCGTCTACCGCAGCAAGACCGGCGGCAACGAGTGGGAGGCGCTCACCAAGGGCTTGCCACAGAGCGATTGCTACGTGAACGTGCTGCGCGATGCCATGGCGGTCGACTCGCTCGATAAGTGCGGCATCTACTTCGGCACCACCGGCGGCCAGGTCTACGCGTCGGCCGATGCGGGCGACAGCTGGAATCCCATCGTGCGCGATTTACCGGCCGTCTTGTCGGTGGAGGTGCAGACGCTGCCATGATTCGAGTCGTTCTTCCTCCCCACCTGCGCACGCTCGCCCACGTTGAAAGCGAGGTGACGCTCGAGGTTACGGGTCCGGTTACGTTGCGGGCGGTTCTCGATGAACTCGAGAACCGCTACCCCATGCTGCGCGGCACGATCCGCGACCACGGGACCCTGCAGCGCCGCCCGTTCTTGCGTTACTTCGCCTGCGAGCAGGACCTGTCCCACGATCCGCCCGATAGGATCCTGCCCGATGCCATCGCGTCGGGCGCCGAGCCCTTCATCGTTCTGGGGGCGATTGCGGGCGGGTAGGGTTTTTCCCTCAGAAATAAAAATCAGCCATCCTGTCGATTCCGTTGCGCCTCGTTCGTCGTCACCATAGAAGGCGGTTCTGGGCGGGCAAGGAAAAAACGCTGGGAATTTCGACTTCATACACAAAATTAAGGAGATATGACCATGCGAGTCATGGTGATTGTAAAAGCGAACAAGGATTCGGAAGCCGGCATCCTCCCCAGCAAAGAGATTCTCGAAAAAATGGGGAAGTACAACGAGGAACTGGTGAAGGCAGGCGTGATGTTGGCGGGCGAGGGGCTGCAATCGAGCGCCCAAGGCAAACGCATTAAGTTCTCGGGCGACAAGCGCACCGTTACCGACGGCCCTTTCGCCGAAACGAAAGAACTCATCGCCGGTTTCTGGCTGTGGCAAGTGCGTTCGATGGACGAAGCGGTGGAGTGGTTGAAGCGCGCTCCCTTCGATGGTGGCACCGAAATCGAATTGCGCCGGGTTTTTGAAACAGAGGATTTCGGGGAGAACCTGACTCCGGAACTTCGCGAACAAGAGGCCCGACTCCGCCAGCAGACCTCGAAGAAGCAGGCTTCATGACGAGGACACAGCCAACTGCGGCGGGCGGCCGCGCTTTGCCTGACGCGGCGCCCTGTTCCTCGGGGCCTTTAGCACCATCGGTGTGTCTTTGTGTCCTGTGCGGGAAATGTTCGTTGGCGACGCAACCTGATCGACGGTTGCGCGTCGTCCCAATAAAAAAAGCTGCGACGGCTGTCGAGATCAGCATGGTTCATTCGTCGTGAGAGTAGAAGGGGAAGCGCGGTAAGGATGAATTGCTTCCGGACCTTCAACGAATTCAATTTGAAAGAGGACAGATCATGAAATTCCTATCCATCTACAAATCAAGCAAGCCCGAAGGTGTTCCTCCCACCCAGAAAGAAATGGAGGAGATGGGCAAGTACGTGGAGAAAATGCTGCAATCCGGCGTGGTGCTGGCCACCGAGGGATGCCTGCCCAGCGCCCTGGGCGCGAGGCTGCGCCTCTCCAACGGCAAGTTTACCGTGACCGATGGCCCCTTCACCGAAGCGAAAGAAATCATCGGCGGCTTCGCGGTGATGCAGGCGAACTCGAAAGCAGAAATGATCGAACACGTGAAAGACTTTATGAAGCTGGCAGGGGATGGCGAGTGCGAAATCCGCCAGGTGTATGACGGGCCGAAGAGCTAGATCCCGCGGAGAGGCAGCCGCCGGCTTCTCTGAACTGCAGGCCCAGGCGAACAAGCGCAAGACCGCATGACCTCCCTGAGTGCCCCATCCTTGCGCATATTGCGCAAGGGTGGGAATCGCGGCGTTTGCGAATTGTCCTCAGACTTTCTCGGAAGAAGTGCCACCATGCTCCGGGTTCGCCCTCCTGCCCGGCGTCACGATCGCCAATCCGAAAAGACTCGATGTAAATTCCCTGGCAAATTTTTTGTTGGCGAAAAATCTCGGGAGCGGCATCCTATTCTGAGCCCAGGGAGATGCCGAAGCACGTCAAAGGACCCTCCAGATGAAAGACTTCCTCCAATCCAGACGTAGATTTCTGAAAGGTGCCGCAGTGACGGCCGGGTCGGGGTTGTTCTCGCACGTAGCGGTTCTGGGCCAGTCGCCGGCATCGGTGCCAGCTTCTGCGCCATCCGAGTCGAGTTCCCCGGACTACACGCTGCGCATTAAAGCTTCTCCAGTCGAGATCGCACCCCACCGGATCATATCGACGACCACCTACAACGGCCAATTTCCCGGACCGCTTATCCGCCTCAAAGAGGGCAAGCAGGTCACAGTCGACATTTTCAACGACACGGATGTTCCGGAGCAGTTGCACTGGCACGGGCAGAAGGTGCCGGTCGACGTCGATGGCGCGTCCGAAGAAGGCACGCCGTTCATCCCCGCTCACGGCAAGCGAAGAATCTCTTTTGTGCCGGGTCCGGCGGGCTTTCGCTTCTATCACACTCACAATCGCGCGGGAGCCGATCTCTCCCGCGGACAGTACGGCGGGCAGGTCGGTCCCGTTTACATCGAGCCCCAGCATGAACCGGGCAACTACGATCGCGAAGTATTTCTCGTGCTCAAGGAATTCGAACCCACCTTAAGCCGTGGCGGAGACATGCCGCAGAACTTTCTGCCGCCAGTTACGGTCCCTGCGCTGCACGAGCAGGGCGAAAAGGAAATGAAGGCCTCGCTCGCCAGGGGTATGCCGCACGGATACGAAGTCGGTTACGGCTCCTTCACCGTCAATGGCCGAATGCTCGGGCACGGTGAGCCGATAAAGGTGAAGCGGGGCGAACGGATCTTATTTCACGTGCTGAATGGGAGCGCAACCGAGACTCGCAGTCTGGCCTTACCCGGACATTTCTTTCGCGTCATCGCGCTGGATGGAAACCCGGTTCCGAATCCGGCGCGAGTGCCTGTGCTGTGGCTGGGAACCGGCGAACGAATATCGGCCATCGTGGAGATGAATCATCCGGGCGTCTGGATAATGGGCGATCTCGCGGATGACGATCGTCGGCATGGATTGGGGGTCGTTGTCGAATATTCCGGACGCAAGGGCAAGGGCCAATGGATTCCGCCGGGCCCGTATCAGTGGAACTATCTGCGTTTCGCGAAACCAGCTGCCGTCGGCTCCCCGCCAGACGAAACTTTCGAGATGACATTTGCGAAGGACAACGCCGCCGAAGAAGGCTTCAACCGGTGGACCATCAACGGCAATGCCTATCCCATGACCGGCGAAGTAACCCCGGCCGCGTTTCACCTGAAGCAGGGCAAGCGCTACCGCATTCGCATGCGCAACGCCAGTGACGACATCCACCCGATCCATCTTCACCGGCACAGCTTCGAACTGACCACCATCGCCGGAAAGCGCACCTCGGGAATCCTGAAAGACGTGGTCATGCTGGGTGGCTACCAGGAAGCGGAAGTGGATTTCGTCGCCGACAACCCCGGCCTGACGCTGTTCCATTGCCACCAGCAGCTACACATGGACTTCGGCTTCATGACGCTGTTTGACTACGAGGACTACTAAGGCGAAGGGTGGGCCAGTCCGCCCACTTCCGCTAACTGTTACACGAAAGCATCGGCTCTGGCGTCGTCGAAGTCGGTCACTGCCGGAACGAGATTCCACACGCGCCGTGTCTTGGGGCGTTCAATGACCCTTCTTATTCCGGGCCTTCATAGCGGACTCGATTCTAGCCTTCATCAGGCTCGCCTGCCGAAGGAGCACACTGCTATTCATGGCATTCCAGGCCACGGCGCGTTCTGGAGCGTCTATCGCGACGACGATCCTACATATCTCCACCTTTTCCTTTGTCTTCTTATCTTGCCCGAACTCGGTGAAGATTCGGGTAATCACTTGTATGCTGCCTGAGAGCGTCGTCACTAACGGCCTGCTAGTTACCGTCATCTGTTGGTCATTCCAGCGGATAGCTTCCGGCAGGTTCGACTTCAAATCCTGATAACACTGCTCTGCTGGTTCCTTGATCGTCACCGACTCCTGTGCGCACAGGGGAGCCGCCGATGAAACGGTCAAAAAGACTAGGACCAAGTACTTCATTCGCCTGACAACCTCCCTTCCGTTGATCATCCCGTTGGCTGGAGTCCCTTTCTCATAGGGCTTGACAGTCTCATGGTTGCAAGAGTTAGTCCAGCGGATATGGCGGTTGGCCCGGCCTAACTATCTCTCCAGCCCCTGAGGGTGTTCTCCGCGGGTCTGCACAGGCCTAAAGCCTTTGAGGCCTGGTGTCCCCACGTCTCCGTGTTCGAAACGTGGAAACCAGACCTCGACTTGCCGACCCCTTATCAGAAGCCCGCTTCACACCATGCTCATTCCCGGCATGACCGTTGAAGGCAGCGTACTCGTCGCGCGTTTCCAGCCCATCGCCTGCGCAATCGAGATCAGATGAAATATCAAAAACAACGGCACCCGCCTTCCGCATTAACCCGTCGGAAGCACCAAGGGTTCCCGGCGGCAAAAAAAATGGGCGCGCTCCTTATGGAAGCGCGCCCGCTTTTCTTCCTGGAATGAGGCTTTTAGTTGCCCGAGGCTCGCTCGAGCAGGCGGTTGGCCTGAAGCAACAGCTGGAAAGTGGTTGGCCAATTCAGCGGTTGATTGCTGAACTCGGCGGCTTCGAGTTTTCGAATGATCTGGGCCGCGAGTGCGTCGCGCTGGTCGCCTAAAGACGCCAGCCGGTTTTCCAGACTGTTATAGGTAAGGTCATCTCCGGTGAGTGCCTTGTTGGAGGTGGCCAGAGTGGCGCGGCCGAACTGGCCTATGGGCGCGTTGAGTTGCTTGTAAGCCTGCGCCAGCAGGGTGAACGCCAATGGGTTGCGGCGGACTCCGCTGGGCAACGCATTGCTCCGCATGCCTTCAGCAAGCACGCGGCCGTCGTGCGAGTAGTCGTCAGTCAAGCCCACCAGAGACAAGATCGTGGGCCGGATGTCGGTGTGGTCGGACCAGGTCTGGCGATCGACGCCTTGCCGCTTCACGCCGGGGCCAACCATGCCCAGCCAGGTGGTCGTGATGTCCCTCTGCACGTCACCGTGGTTCCAGGCGAAGCCGGGATTTTCCGTGACGCAGGCCGAGTTGCAGTTGGGAGCACCCGCGAAAAGGAAGTAGTCGGGGTTGGCGAACATGGTGAGGGTGGGCGTGCGCGCCGGGTCGGCCGTCACCATGTGCAGGATCTTCATTTCCACTGGATCCGCGAGGAACTGCGAGATCGTGTCAGTGTTGCCCGTGATGGGATTGACGGCCGTCAGCGCGGCCAGCCCATGCGCGAAGTTGCGCACGACCGGATCGGTGCGCGACGGGTTGCCGGTGATATAGATGGTGGGAGCATCGTCGGAGTGAACTGTAAACGGTGTTGTGATGCCCTGCTCGGTGGCCAGCAGGCCCGCGAGATTGGTGTTGATCTCGCCAATCTGGGCGTAGGTGCAGGGGACGTTCACGCCATCACAGCCAGCGGGACTGGGCGGACCGCCAACAAAGTGGTCGCCTTCGTCAGCGGTGAACACGAACAAGGTGTTGTCGCGCGTGATGCCGTCGGCGGCCAAGCGCGCGAAGAACTTGTTGAACGCGTCGTCATAGGCCGCGAGGGCTGCGACATATCCGGCGGATCCTGGTCCAAACGCAGGACCAGCAGGATGATTGTCGTGAGCGTCGGAAATGTAGGCGTAGGTCACGGGCACGCCGTGTTCCTGCATCGCGGCAACGTACGAAAGAGAAACCTTCGCCGCCATCCCATCAAATCCAGGGAAGCCGATGTGCCCCGTTGGGTCCTGGATTACGTTGCCGTTGAGATCGGTGAGCGGACCGCCAGGGCTGACCTGCGGCGCAACGTAGACGTGGCCAAAGAGTCCGTTGAAACCGTTGTAGCCGCCGGGCTCGTCGGGAAGAAGATCGGCCGCGCCGCCGTTTGCGGCACTGCACAACGCATCTCCCGCGGCACAGTGCACGCCGATGCCGACAAAATCGGCGAAGGCTTGCCCGGGATTGGCGACAACTTCGGCCGCCTGCGGCGAGTTGGCGCCGAAGACGGTGGGAATGTCGGTCTGAATGTTTTCGAGGATCGTGTTCGCGGTGGCGACTGCGCCGAAGTTGCAGCCGGCGCGGGTGAAAGGCACCCAGGGCGCGGGAGCATTTTTGCCGTCGGCGGTCAGCATGTTGAACTTCGTGTCGGTGGGCGCGGTGGTCGTGGGATCAAACAGAGGATCGGTCCAGTAGGCGAACGAGACCCCGAGGCTGGAAGTTCCGTCGGGCTTGAAGTAGCGAAAGCTGTTGCTGACGGGCACGCCGTGGCGGTCGCCGTATACGCCGGTGAGCGACGTGAGAATGTCGGTGGCCGTGTGCGAGATCAGCGGCGTGTGGTGATTAGACAGCAGAGTGCCGTTGCCCTTGATGAAATTCAGCAGGTGCGGCATCTGTTCGAGGTCGGAGGGCACGTTCGGGTTGTCGCGAGTGAAGTGGGTGTTGTCGAATTGCACATAAATCACATGCTGAATCTGGCTGCTGGGAGAATTCAGCGGACACACCGCAGCCGCGGCAGCCGTGGCTAGTGCGAGCACGATCGAGAGCACGCCAAAAAGACGGCGGAGTTGCATGGAAAATCCTCCTCTATTTCCAGGACTGGTTGAAAGTTTGGGTGGACCCGAGGCGCACTATAAAGCCTGGTGGCGGCGCCAAGGTTAATGGGTTGTGAAAATTCCGCAAACTATTTGTACGCTGAATGGCCGGTCCAGCAAGGACTCCAGCGTGACGAACAGGTCGACCGAGGCGAAACAGTCTACACCAGGTCTGAAGTGCTGCGCTCGTCGAGCCCTGCCGGGCGAGTTTGTGTTTCGTGGTTCCGGGGCGAACTTCGCGGCGTGACTGCGCGATCAATTTGATACGCTGAGACCCACACACTCATGTTTGCCCGCATTCTCCGCGCCCTGCGTCCTTCGCACCAGCACAGCGCGTTTTCGGCCACCGTTCTATTGATGAGCACGGTGATGCTGTCGCGCGTGGTGGGCTACGTGCGCGAAGCCTACATCGCCTACGCATTTGGGGCGGGCGGGCAGACCGATGCGTATGTCGCCGCATTCACGCTGCCCGACTGGCTCAATTACATTCTCGCGGGCGGCACCGCCTCGATCACATTTATTTCCATCTACACGCGCTTCCTTGCCGAGAAGCGGGAGGTGGATGCGCAAAAGGCGTTCTCGGTCATCGTCACCGTGATGACCACCGTGTTTCTGGCCGGCATCCTGGTCGCGGAAATTTTCACGCCGCAGTTTGCGGGCTGGATGTTCCACGGATTTTCTGCTGAACAATTGAAGCTGTGCGTATCGCTGACCCGCATCCTTTTGCCGGCGCAGATTTTCTTTTATGTCGGGGGCGTGGTGGGCGCGGTCCTGCTTTCGCACCGGATGTTCCTGTTCCCAAGCTTTGGCCCGATTCTCTACAACGTATTCATCATTCTGGGCGGGATCGTGGCCGGAAGGCAGTTCGGCATCGCGTCGCTGGCCTACGGTGCGCTGATAGGAGCGGTGGTCGGGCCCTTCCTGGTGAATGCGATCGGGGCGGCGCGGATTGGCACCGGATACCGGCCTTCCTTCGACTGGAACAATAGCGCTTTCCGCGAGTGGGTGCGGTTGTCGATTCCGCTGATGCTGGGCGTTTCGCTGGTAACGGCCGACGACTGGATTTTGCGCTACTTCGCCTCCAGCGGCATCGGCGACATTGCGCGGCTCAATTATGCGAAGCGACTCTTCGCAGTGCCCATCGCCGTTCTAGGGCAGGCTACCGGACAGGCATCGCTTCCCTTCTTCGCGAAGCTTTTTGGCGAGAAGCGGATGAAAGAGTTTGGCGAATCGGTGAACGGTTCCGTGTACCGCATCTCGGCGCTGTCGTTCCTGGTCACGGGATTGATGATGGTGGCGGCCCTTCCGCTGATCGACCTGGTTTACCGGCGGGGACGTTTTACGTTCAACGACTCGCAGGAGACGGCGCTTTACTTTTTCTGGTTCTCGTTATCGCTGGCGTTTTGGGCGGCGCAGGGACTTTACGCGCGGGCATTTTACGCGGCCGGCGATACCTTGACCCCGATGGTGGCATGCACACTGGTGACGGTCGCCTCGATCGCAGTGTACCGGGCGTTATTTCATTCGTTCTCGGTGGTCGGACTGGCAATGGCATCGGATATCGGGATCGTGGCGAACACGGTGGCGGCCGCGATGTTGCTGCATCGCAGGAAGCTGGTTTCGCTGGTGGACTTACCCTGGGTAGAGTTGGGGAAGTCGGTCGTGGTAGCTGCGGGAGCCGGAGCGATCGCCTGGCACGTCGGACGGCTTATCCCACTGCGCGGCAGCCGGGCGGCGGACCTGGAGTCGTTGGGAATGAGCACCATTACATGGGCCGGAGCAGTCGCCGCAGGCTTGTGGATCCTACGGTCCGATCTGCCGCAGACGATGCGCCGCCGACGAGCTCCTGTGGAAAAACCAGCAGCACCACCAACAGCGATGGAACCGTAGACAACAGAACACCGGGTGCCTTGGGCGAGACCATGCAGGTACCCTCAGCGTCCTCTGCGGCAGTTTCTCCGCGTTCTCGGCGTTTTAAGATTTTTGGATCCCCGCGAGACCGCTAACCTGTTTATCACTCGGCATACCCCGCTGATTCCAAATGACATACGAAATGATCGAGGATTGTCCCCGCCCGACCGCCCGTGCATTGCCCCCGGCGTCCAATAGCAGGAAATATGGGACCGAACGGAGGGAGGTGCTATGGCGAGTCCGATGGTGGATTATTGTGAGCAGGCGAATCCGAGGGTCTTGGAGGATATGCGGCGGGAGAGCACGCGGGTTGGCAACGCGCGACGGATCCAGGCGAGTTTCCTGGCGACGGTCGAGAGAAAGACGCTCGTCTGGCTGGCGGAGCGGACGCCGGCGTGGATTAACTCCGACCATCTGACCATGCTCGGACTGCTAGGGCAGATTCTGGCCGGAGTCTTTTACGCCCTGGCACGCTGGAACAAGTATTCCCTGTTAGCCGTGATTGCGTGCCTCGCGGTGAACTGGCTGGGCGACAGCCTCGATGGAACCCTGGCCCGAGTGCGCCAACAACAACGCCCGCGGTACGGGTTTTATGTCGATCACATGGTCGACAGCTTCGGCGCGGTGGCGATGATGGGCGGACTAGCGCTTTCAGGTTACATGCATCCGTGGATCGCGATCGGGTTGCTGATTGCATTTCTGGTGCTGTCGATCCAGTCGTATCTGGCGACCTATACGCTGGGAGAATTTCACTTATCATTCTGGAACTTTGGTCCAACGGAGCTTCGACTGTTGCTCGCGGTGGGCAACCTGGCATTGCTGCGCTGGCCGATCGTGCTGCACGGACATTACCGGCTTTTCGATATCGGCGGCGCGATTGGGTTGGCGGGCATGACGGTGATGATCGTGTTCTTTACCGCGAAGAATGCCTACCGGCTGTACCGCGAGGAGCGGCTTCGATGAGCGCTCGGCGTACGGGAGTTCGCTGGCTCAAATTTAATGCGGTGGGCGCGGGTGGGATTGCCGTACAACTTGCGACGCTCGCGTTGCTCAAGTCCGCGTTGCATCTGGATTACTTGACGGCCACCGCGCTGGCCGTGGAAGCGGCGGTCGTCCACAACTATTTCTGGCATGAACGTTTTACCTGGGCGGATCGTACTAGCGGAAGCTCCTGGGCGCGGTTCGCGAAATTTAATTTAACGACGGGACTGTTTTCGATTGTGGGGAACCTGCTGGTGATGAAGGTTCTGGTGAGCGGCGCGCATCTGAACTATTTCGTCGCGAACATTCTGACCATTGCCACTTGTTCCATCGTGAATTTTCTGGTGAGCGACCGGTTTGTGTTCGAGGAGTCGTGAGTTGCGGGAACTGCGTCGCCAGGAACCTTAACCACAGAGGACACAGAGACCGCACAGAGGACTAAAGCCTTGCTTCCTCGGTGGGTTCTGTTTTTTGCCCAGGGCCTGCGAGCCGTTTGCGATTGGTTCGGGCGAGATCTGCGCCCGGATTTCTTCGAGTTGCTCCCGAAGAAAGTTTTCAACGTTTCGAAACATATCGGCGAAACAATGGGGCCTTGCGGGGCCGCTCACGGATCAGATCAACGACGAACTTGACGCCGAGCAGGAATGCGCTCATCAGCACGATTAGTATTACTGTTAGCGAAGTCATGGGGCCACGACCGGAAGACGAGGGTACACCGGGAACAAACAGTCGTCGGTACGAAAACGCTCAGATGCCTTCTCTGCCCGCATCCTTACGTCAGGATCCCCATCTTCTTTCCCACCTTCTTCAGGGCTGCGAGCGCCTGCTCCAGCTCTTCCTCGGTGTGCGTGGCCGTCATGATAGTGCGGACCCGGGCCTTGCCTTCCGGAACCGTGGGGAAGGCGATGCCGGTGCCCAACACGCCTTCCTTGAAAAGCTCGCGCGAAAATTCCATGGTACGCGCGCCGTCCCCGATGATGATGGGCGTGATGGGAGTCTCGCTGGCGGGCGTGGTTTTGCCTCCGATGTCGAAGCCGAGCATGGCCAGTTCTTTTTTCCAGAAGCGGGTGTTCTCCCAGAGGTCCTCGATGCGTTCCGGTTCGTCCTGAAGAACGTCGAAAGCAGCGATGCAGGTCGCGGCCACCGAGGGCGGGTGCGAGGTCGAGAACAGGAAGGGGCGCGCGCGGTGGTAAAGGAAGTCGATCAGGTCGCGGGTGCCGCACACGTAGCCGCCCAGGGCGCCAATCGCCTTCGACAAGGTTCCAACCTGGATATCGACGCGGCCGTGCACGTTGAAGTGGTCGATGGTGCCGCGTCCGGCGCGGCCCAGCACGCCCGAGGCGTGGGCGTCGTCCACCATCATGATGGCACCGTATTTTTCGGCAAGATCGCACAAGCCGGGCAGCGGGCCGATGTCGCCATCCATGGAAAAGACGCCATCGGTAATCAGCAGCTTGCGGCCAGGCTGGTCCTTGATGCTGGCCAGTTGCTCCTCGGCGTGGGCAAGATCTTTGTGGTTGAAGACCAGGATCTTCGCCCGGGAGAGGCGCGCGCCGTCGATGATCGATGCGTGGTTGAGCTGGTCGGAGATGATGAAGTCTTCTTTGCCGAGCACGGCGGACACCGTTCCCGCGTTGGCCGCGAATCCGGACTGGAAGACTACGCAAGCCTCAACGTTTTTGAAGGCGGCGATCTTTTCTTCCAGCTCCATGTGGATCTTCATGGTGCCGGCGATGGTGCGCACTGCTCCTGATCCAACGCCGTACTTGCGGGTCGCTTCGAGCGCCGCCTCGCGGAGTTTGGGATGGGTCGTCAAACCGAGGTAATTGTTGGAGGCAAGGTTGATCACCTTTTTGCCGTCGAAGGTGCAGACCGGGGCCTGCTCGTCATCCAGCACGCGCAGGTTGAAGTGCGTGCCCTTGGCCTTCAGATCGTTGATCTGGTCGGTGAGGTAGGAGAGCGGATTGGTGCGGGTAGCAGTTGGCATATAAGAACCTCGGACTTTTTCGACGCCCTTGCGGGCCGATGAGAAATCGACCTAACAGTCTAATACCGTCGCAGGATTTAGAGGAATGCCCGACGATTTGAGTTTGGCCGCAAGCTTCGGATAGCGAGAAACCGCGGGTGCCTGCAAGCTGGATGCAGTTCGGCGGGCGAGAGCGTCCGCCGTTCGGGCGAGAAACTCAGCTGAATGTCGAAAAGAGGCTCGCATGTCACAGTCGTTCCGGGTCGTCGCGATTCCAACCAAGGTGGATGATCTTGTTCGCTCAACCATGCGCTCACCCGGCTACGGCCATCCTGCCCACGAGGAAATGGCGACCGGGTATGGTCCCTGCCGCCATTGTCTGCGCGACTTTCAGATTGGCAAGGAGCGCAGAATTCTGTTCACCTATGATCCTTTCTACGGCATGGAGCCCTTGCCCCTGCCCGGACCGGTCTTCATTCATGCTGACCCGTGTGAGAGATTTGCCGACGGCCATGGATTTCCGGAAGATATCCGGAGCCATCGGCTTACGTTCGCTGCGTATGGTGCTGGACGACGCTTGTTGACCGAAATGTATGTGGAGAACAGAGACGTTGAGGCGATCATCGAAGAATTGTTGGGGCGACCCGATGTGAACTATCTGCATGTGCGGGATACCGAGGCGGGCTGCTACGACTTCAGAATCGAGCGGGTAGGGGCATAGCGCGAAAGTTCGAAGGTTCGGACAATGGCGCGCTGCACAATCGCAACCCAGTCCCGAAGGGACAAAACAGGAAAGCCCGGCACGTCAGGTCGGAAAACACGACGCAAAAGGAGGCAAGTCCGAGCGGAGAACACCCGCTTCTCCGATACGAATCCAGTCCCGAAGGGACGCAATAGGAAAGCCCGGCACGTCAGTGCCGGGACGCCGATTTCAGAAGGAGAAGAGTCCCGCAGGGACGGCACTCGGTGTTTTCGGCGCCTACTTCGTCCCGTTGGGATACACCAAAATCTTGCTGGCCTCTCCAGTCTTCAACCGCTCCATCGCCTTTGAAAAATCCTTCATCGCGATGCGGTCGGTGATCACCGGGTGCAGGTCGAGTTTGCCGGCTTTCAATAGCGCGGTCATCTGGTACCAGGTCTGATACATGCGGCGGCCGTTGATGCCCTGGATCGTAATGCCCTTGAAGATGATGTCTTCGGAGAAGTTCAAGGAGACGGGTTTGGAGGTCAGTCCTAACAGCGAAATGCGTCCGCCCCGGCGCACGATGTCGAAGGCTGTTCGAATCGCGCTGGGATGGCCGGCCATCTCGAGCACGACGTCGACGCCCGCGCCGCCGGTTTGCTCCATGACAATTTTGTTTACATCGTCTTTCGAGGGATCCAGCGTAAAGTCCGCCTTCATCTGCCGGGCAACTTTGCGGCGATGTTCGTTCACTTCAATGGCGAACACTTGCGCCGCGCCCACCGCGCGGGCTACGGCGATAGCAAACAGTCCGATGGGGCCGCACCCGGTGATCGCCACGGATCGGCCGGCAATCTCACCGGCCAGCACGGTGTGCACGGCGTTGCCCAGCGGATCGAGAATCGATGCGTATTCCTGCGGGATGGCGGGATCGAGTTTCCAGATATTCGACTCGGGAATAACGACGTATTCCGCGAAAGCGCCGTCGGCATCGACCCCGATAATTTTTACGTTCTGGCAGATATGGGCTTCGCCGATCCGGCATTGCAGGCACTTCCCGCAGGCGACGTGCATCTCGGCGGAAACGAAGTCGCCTTCCTTGACGCTGGTGACTTCATCTCCGTAGGCAACGACTTCGCCGCAGAATTCGTGGCCGGGCACCAGCGGCGGATGAATGCGGCCTTGCGCCCAGCGGTCCCACTCGAAAATATGAAGATCGGTGCCGCAGATGGATGCGACTTTGACTTTCACCAGAACGTCGGTGCGTCCGAAGGAGGGGATTTTCACTTGGCGGACATCGGCACCGGGCGCGGCCTCCGGTTTGACCACGGCCAGCATTGTGTTGGACATGAGAGTTACCTTATGAAGACGGGTTTAGCAGCCAAACTCACTATCGTAGCACCCGGAAGTGAGGAAGCTACGACTTGGGGGTGGGCTCGTGAGTTAGCGGTTTCCCAATCTGGCGACGTTCTTCCAGAGACATGCGGTTGAATTCCTCCGATTTCCCGCGCGGTACGCTGAGGGTCTTCCACGCGTTTGATCGGAAATGCTTTGCCAGGAATACGATCTGCCCAAGATGGAAAGCGTAGTGCGTGAGTGCACGGTTGAGCGCCTGCACGACCGTATGCGGCTCCTGGCGGATGTAAATGGTGCGCATCAGGTCGTCCGGGGTGAGCGAGTCGACGGCCGCAAAGGTGCAGGCCCAGCCCTGCTCCCACCAACGCATGAGCTCCTCCCGGCTGGTTTTGCCGGTGACCTCGAACTCCCCGTCCCGATGGCGGTCGGGCTTCTCACCGTCAGTAGTGAGGAAGTCGGTAAAGCGCGAGCGCATGTTGCCGGAAATATGCTTGATCAGAATGGCTATGGAATTGGATTCCCGATCGAGCTCGACGAAGAAGTCGTTGTCATTCAATTGCGCGAGAGCGCCTTCCGCAAGGCGCTTGTGCCCGCGAAGCTGCCGGCGGATTTCGTCAAGGTAATGGGTTGCGAGGGAATCCATAAGCTTTTTAAATGATAGCGCGTCCGATCGACGGCGTGTACACGACAAACCGCTCTACGGAACTGCATACGCTGTAAATGAGCGCATTCCCACTGGTCTGGCTTTCCTGTGCCGCCACGTTTCCACAGGGTGCGAAACAGTGGTCCTGTCAGGATTGGCTGGGAGCCAGTTGCGAGACGGGTGTGGCCGATTCGAGGCGTACCTCGATCCCTCCAAGCCATTTGGCCATAGTGTTGTAGAGGAACGCTCCGATCGCTCCAAATACGAAACCAATCACGCCGTAGAAGACAGGGGCGAAAAATGCAAACACAACGCCCATTAAAGGCCCAAATGGATTGTGTGCGTTCTGCTGGGGGGCCATCGACGCGAGCAGACCGAGAAGCAGGGCAAAGGGCAAAAACAAAAGGCCCAGAACGGCATGAATCGCGCCCATGACCTTGGCGACCGACAGAACACCGACAGACTTGATCGTGTGCATGCTCTTACTTTCTCCGCGCGGAGATTTTCAATCCTAAGGCTCTTGCTTTCCCCATCCACCCGCGCCGGGGCTTTCAATCCGGATCCGCTCGCCCTTCTTCAAGCGAACGTTGAATTTTCCCGGCAGACCTTCATTTACCCGCTCTGATCGAATGATGGACGCTTTCCCGACCCCGCCATCTTCCCCGCCGAGCAAACCCCAGGGGCCATGTTGGCGGCGATCGGCCAGCAACGTCACTTCGGCGTCGGTCAAGACTTCAATTTCGCGCACCACGCCCTCGCCGCCACGATGCTTGCCGGCGCCCGCGCTTCCGCGGCGCAGCCCATACTGACGCACACGCAACGGGTAGGCGTACTCGAGGGCCTCGGCGGGCGTGTTCAGGGAATTTGTCATGTGCGTGTGTACGCCGGAGACGCCATTTTTCGTAGGACGCGCGCCCATGGCTCCGGCAATAGTTTCGTAATAAGCGAAAGGCTCGCCGGTGCGCGGGTCGATGCCGCCGATGGTCAGGTTGTTCATGGTGCCGGAGGCGGCTGCCGGAATCTGCCCGGGAACCGCCCGTGCCAGGGCGCGCAATAAAACATCGACAATGCGCTGCGAAGTCTCTACGTTCCCGCCGGCAACGGCGGCGGGCGGGCGCGCATTGACCACCGTACCGGCAGGGGCAATGACTTGAATCGAGCGCATCAGGCCGGCGGTCGCGGGAATGTCTTCCCGCACCAGGCAGCGGAAAACGTAGAAACACGCAGAGTAGGTGATCGCTTCGACCGCGTTGATGCTTCCCTCCACTTGTGGATCGCTGCCGGAAAAATCCACGACGACGGAGTGTTTGCCGGATGTGGACTTTGGCACTGATCGCGATGCGCGTACCCCTCGCCCTAACGCCTTGGCTCCGTCTCTTTGCCCGCCAACGCGGATTTCCACCGCGATCTTCACGGGCTTGTCGCTTACACCATCATTGTCGAGACAATCCTCTGCCCGGTAGGTGCCGGGGGGAACGTTCGCCAGAAACCCGCGCATGATCTCGTCGGAGTAGTCGAGCAGGTCGGCGGCGGCGCGTTGGGCTTTTGCCTTGCCATAGCGCGCGCAGATTTCCCGTAAACGGGCGGCACCGGTGTGGCAGGCAGCGATCTGCGCACCGAGATCGCCCTCGCGTTCCCGCGGGGTGCGCACATTGGCCAGCAGCAGATCCCGGATATCGGGGTCCAGTTTGCCGGCGCGCATGATCCTTACGGGAGGAATGCGGAATCCTTCCTGATAAATCTCGCGGCACAGGCCCATCGAGCCGGGAAAGGTTCCGCCGACATCGGAATGGTGAGCGCGCGAGGCTACGTAGAAATCGGGAGCAGGGGATGACTGCCGACGTGCGCGCACCTTTTCTACAAACACCGGAGCGACCAGCGTGATGTCGGGCAGGTGCGTGCCGCCGGCGAAGGGGTCGTTCAACATGACCATGTCACCGGGGGCGAGATGGCTGTGCGCGATGGCGGCACGCACCGACATCGGCATCGATCCCAGATGCACGGGCATGTGATCACCCATGGCGATGACCTCGCCGCGTGCGTCGAACACCGCGCAGGAATAGTCGCGGCGCTCCTTGATATTGGGCGAAAACGCAGTGCGGCGCAGAGCCGCGCCCATTTCTTCCGCGATGGAGTGGTAGAGGTTCTTGAAAATTTCGAGTTCGATGGGATCGCGCTTCATCGGGTTGCGGGCCAGTGTAATTGAAAATCCGCGGGTCGATAAACCGGCGAAAAACCATTCACCACAGAGGACACGGAGAGCACAGAGGGATACTTGAATTCCTCGGTGTTCTCTGTGACCTCTGTGGTGAAGGTTTTCCGTTTCTTCCTATCACGGCAAATGCAAGAAATGTGTTGACATGGCTGTAACACTGCCGCAATATCTTGTATTAATAGGTGAGCCCATACCAGAAGTTGGGCTATGTCGGATAGGGCAGCGCCCGAACCGAAGACACCTTGCAAGGGAAAAAGTTCACGGAGGAAACACTTCATGGCAACCAAGAAAAAGGCTGCGAAGAAGAAAAAGAAACACTAACCGTCCTGCGAGACGACACTCGCAATGACCCAAGGGATTTTTACGAAAGGCCTCTCCGGAGAAGCACCTCCTGCGAGGCCTTTTGAATTTAGTCACTAGTCACTAGTCGCCGGTCGCTCGCCAGTCGTTCTTCTGAGATTCCATGCGTGTGAGCTATCGGGGAGAGTTCTTTGGTTCATACGATTGCTGGCTCCGCCCTGGAACACGGACCGAGTCGCAAGTCCTGACCGCATCGCGGCGTTGGTTGCTTTGCTGACGACCAGCGACTGGAGACTAGCGTCTGCCTATGGCACGAAATGGGGTTGTTCGCGGGCGCGCATTCTGCTAGAAACGGCTGAGTCAGGAATTCTGGCCTTCCTGCAAACCGCGAGCGCCACGTCTCACAGGCGGCATGAGCCCTAAAAAGAAAAGCAACGGAAAGTCGGGTAAGACGAGCGACATCCTGATTCCCGAAAAGCTGTATTTCCGGATCGGCGAGGTGGCGCGCTTGTGCCGTCTTCCGGCCTATGTTCTGCGTTTCTGGGAAACCGAGTTTCCGCAGCTCAAGCCCGTCAAGAGCAGCACCGGGCAACGCATGTACCGGCGGCGCGATGTGGAGAGTGTGGTCCGCATCAAGCAATTGCTGTACGAAGAGGGGTACACCATCGCGGGCGCCCGCCAGCACTTGCGCGATGAGGGCAAGCATGACAAGAAGCAGGTGGCGCTTCCTTTCATGACCGGATCGCCGGCGAACCTGCGGCACATTCGGCAGGGCCTGCAGGAAATTCTGACGATTCTGACGCCGCGGCACTAAAATTCAGCAGATCGGCGTTGCCTTCCCGTTTTGGGACTTCCTTCCCGCATTGTGATACGCGCGCTTGCGTCGACCCCCACATTCCTGCAATGTGGACGCAGGAGTCCACCATGATCCAGGTGCTGGTGCATCACCAAGTCAACGATTACAAGAGCTGGCGCTCGGTTTTCGATGCGGCCCTCGATTTCCGTCATGAAGGCGGCGAATGCAGCTGCCGGATTTTCCGCAAGGCAGGGAATCCGAACGACCTCACGCTGTTGTTTGAGTGGGATGACATGGAGCGGGCGCAGCATTACATGTCGTCGGATGAATTGCGCGACAAGATGCGGCAGGCCGGAGTCATGGGCGTGCCCGAAGTGCAGTACCTGGCGGAAATGTATACGGTGCGCCGGAGCGCGGCCGACTGATTCCCTGGTTTGGGAAGGGCGGAGCCTGAAAACCGGGCGCCACGGAACGGGATCAGCGCGCAGATTCGGAGGCGGCTCCGGTGTTGACCGGCTTATCGAGCAGGATGCGGCTGGCGCGCTGGGTTTCCTGAATCAGGTTCCGCTGCTCGTCCGACACTGCTTCGCCCGCACCTGCCATCACCGAACCGGCTGCAAGCGCGAACCGGAGAGCGTCCTTCTGGTCGTCAAAATAGAGGATCACCTGACTGGCCGCCATGCCTTACATCTCCTGGAGTCGAAAATCGTGGCGCGGTTGAATCCTTGTTGCCATTCTAGAGGCGTCCCGCCAGCCCGGAAGTGCCGTTCTTGGTACCTCGTCCGCGAAAAATTGTCCGCACTGCCTGCACATTAGAACGCTTGAACATCTGCCGTCTCAGCATGGGAATGGGTAAGAGCCGAGGATCGAAGCAAAAGCAGTGGAGCGGTTGCTGGAAAAGCGGTCAACGGGCCGGCGTTTCCCCGCGGGCGCACGATGCGGCGCGTTCGAGCAACAAGTCTCGCTCACGAACGTTGCGCGTGAGGGACGCGGCGCGCTCGAACTCCACACCGGCTTCTTTGAAGCGTCCGAGTTTGCTCAGCAGATCGCCGCGCACACTGGGCAGAAGGTGATAGTCCTTGAGTGCCGGTTCCTCTCTCAACTTGTCCACCGCCGCCAGGCCGGCGGCCGGGCCGGATGCCATCGAGATGGCCACGGCGCGATTCAGTTCTACGATCGGCGACGGCGCGATGCTCGCCAACTCTTCGTAAAGGTTTACGATGCGCGTCCAGTCGGTTTCTTCTGCCAGGCGCGCCCGCGCGTGGCAGGCCGCGATGGCTGCCTGCAGAGCGTAGGGACCGCGGGCGCCCAGCAGTTGCTCGGCGCGCTTGAGGGAAGCGAGGCCGCGGCTAATCAGCAACTGGTCCCAGTGCGCGCGATTCTGATCCATCAGCAGAACGAGTTCTCCGGACGGTCCGACGCGGGCGCGTACGCGCGATGCCTGAATTTCCATGAGTGCCACCAGGCCGTGCACCTCGGATGCTTTCGGCATCAGCTCGGCCAGGATGCGACCGAGCCGCAGCGCGTCATCGCACAGCGCGGGACGCATCCAGTCCTCACCCGCGGTGGCCGCGTAGCCTTCGTTGAAAACCAGGTAGATGACTTCGAGGACGGAAGCGAGCCGGGCGGAAAGTTCCGCGGCGCGCGGTGTCTCGAACGGCACTTTCTTTTCGGCGAGAGTGCGCTTGGCGCGCACGATGCGTTGCGCAATCGTCGGCTCCGATACGAGGAACGCACGCGCGATCTCATCGGTTGTCAGACCTCCCAGAAGGCGCAGCGTGAGAGCGACGCGGCCTTCGGTGGAGAGCACGGGATGGCACGTCATGAAGACCAGACGCAGCAAATCGTCATCGCTGTCGGGCTGGGTGGCAATGCGCGTTCCGGCCCCGGCATCCAGGGTCGCATCCAGCGCGGCTTCGAGATCGGGGACCTCCATCTCGCGCACCGCGACTTCGCGGCCCAGTTCCTCGTGTTTGCGATCGAGCATGGAACGGCGCCGCAACTGGTCAATGGCCCGGTGCTTGGCGGTCGACATCAGCCAGGCGCCGGGATTTTCGGGAACACCCGACCGCGGCCACTCTTCGAGCGCGACCAGGAGCGCTTCCTGCGCGAGATCCTCGGCGAGGCCTACGTCGCGCACGATGCGCGTGAGCCCGGCGATCAGCTTGGCGGATTCAATCCGCCAGACTGCGTCGATGGCGCCGTGGGTATCAGTGACAGACACTGATGGGATGACAACATTTTCGCGGGAAGAGCGCAAGTTGGGGTTTCTGAAGGCGAGCCCGTTCCCGGAACAAGATTCAGCGTTGCTCTGTCGAAATCACCCCGCGAGCTTGCGGGCGAATTCCACTTCCTGGCGCATATCCTCCTCGACCGGACCTTCTTTCTCGTACTCGACCGCGACCAGGCCAAGAAATCTCTGGCGGCGCAATTCGGCCAGCACCTCAGGAATTTTCGCGATGCCGGCCCCCAGCAGCACATTGACCTCGCCGTCGCGTGCCTGAATGTCTTTGAGGTGCACCAACTTCAATCGAGGACCAAGCTTGCGGATAGCCTCGACTGGATCGTACCCGCAGGATGTGAACTGGCCGACATCGGCTGTGGCGCCTACGCTTGATGACAAAGTTGCCAGCGCCTTAAGGACATCGTCGGGACTCTCATACGGGAACTTCTTCCCCTTGAAGTAATGATTATGGATGCCGAAGGTAAGGCCTTCCTTCGTGCAGCGCTGATCAATCTCGTCCAGGATGCTGTCGGTCGCATCGCCCGTGATGTTGCGTGCGCCGATGGCTTTGGCGAAGCGAACAGCGTTCTCAAGGTCCGGACGGTCCTTGATGGTGGCGGAGTAATACGAAACACACTCGATGCGAGCGCGGTCGAGCTTTTCTTTCGTGGAGCGGAACAGGGATTCTTCGGGCTTGCTGAAGAGCATGAACTCGCCGCGCGACATCTCGACCTGCGCGATGCGCAGAGCCTTCAACTGCACGATCATGTCGTCGATGGAGAGGTTGTGATAGCTGTAGGTCCCGACGCCGATGTTCAGCGCTGTCTCAGAGTAGGCCGGCAACGCGGCCATTGCGGCGCTCGCGACGAGTGCTTTCGTGAATGATCTTCTGGTAATCATTTCGGAATCGAATCCTAGCGACGCGCAGCGCCTTAAGGCGCATCGATGAAGATGTCTTTACGGTCCGCCTGAAGGCGCGCCCTGATACGAACCACGAAACTCATCGTCTTCGTACTCTCAGGCACAGCGGTACGACCCATGAAGCCATCGCGCTTTTATTGTTTCGGTATCGGCCGCGGGGCCGCATCGGCATTTATCAGTCCGAGCGCCCACTTGATGCCTTCAATGTACATCTGCTGAATTTTGGGATTGTCCCAGTTTTCTTTTACGTGGCCGAGGTTTGAATAGTACACGCGGCCTTTCCCATACAGTCTCGCCCAGGTGACGGCAAAATCGCGATCGGTGCGATGCACCTTGGAATTCGACAGGTCGAGCTTCGACGGATCAAGCCGCATCAGCACATGAACGTTGTCTCTGGAATAGTTGCGCAGCTGGTAGATTTCATCATTCAGCACGAAGGAGCGCGGCCACTGCTGCATGCCGGGGAAGTTCGGGTCTTCGACAAGAATGGGAGCATCGAAGGTTCCCCAGGGATGCTCATCGAAGTAGCCGCCAATCATCTCGCCATATTCGGGCCATTCGGTGAAGGTGATGGTCGCGCTGTGTACGCCAATGAAGCCCTTGCCGTCATCGTGGATGAAAGAAAGCAGATCGGCCTTCTGGGAAGCGTCCATCGGAAGTTCTCCGCCAGTGTAGAAGAGGACGGCGTCGAAGTCGCTCAAGTTTTTCGCGTTGTATTCGAGCTTTTTCTTGGTAAGGACCTCCGTGTCGGTGCGGATGGTGGTGTCCCATAGGCCGGTCTCATTGCCGAGGCGCTCAATGGTGGCCATGGCATGCGAGACGGCTTCGTGCCGGTAGCCTTTTTCTTCGCCCAGCACCAGGAGATGCTTTTTCAGCGGAGCAGATTGGGCGACGCTGAGCGCGCAGAAGGCAAGAATCGGAAGCAGACGTACGATTTTCATAGAGAAGGAGTCTCCGGGGGAAGAGCGTATGCAGAATGAAAATTCGGATTGAAGATACATCAGGTCGTCCAGCATTTGTCAAAACTTGAATTGCGAAACAAGACTGCATCCCGGCCGGACATTTACCATCAGAACAGGCGAGGAGCTATATCGTGTATTCCATGCAAGCCATCGGATATGTGAAGAGTCCATATAAAGAGGCGCGCGACGTGCCCAGGGGCCTGGGCGCCCAGCACGAGGCCGAGGGCGTGCTTGCGATTCTGCCCGAGTTTGCGGCTGGCCTGGCCGATATTGAAGGCTTTTCCCATCTTTATGTCCTCTGGCTTTTTGATCGCGCACAGGGCTTCGAACTGGTTGGCAAACCGCCCACCGACGATCGCGAGCATGGAGTTTTTGCAACGCGCTCCCCGCGACGGCCGAATCCGATCGGACTGACGGTCGTCGAACTCCTGCATCGCGACGGCCCGCGTCTGCACGTGCGCGGCATCGATATGCTGGACGGCACACCGATTCTCGACATCAAGCCGTACCTTTCGTCGATCGCGCCCGAAAGGTTGCGGCGCGGCTGGCTGGCGGAAGCCGAAGCCAGAAAGAAATAGACGCGGGTGCGGCGGAGCCACTTTCATGCCCCTTCTATCTCAACGCTCCCTGTGTTTTCCCGCTAACAGACTTGTCGGCCTCTGTGCTTCTGTGTCTCTGTGGTGAATAGAATTGTCGGTCACCCGCACGATCATTCAGGCGAAACCCATCTTCCCTTGACGCGGTGGGAACGGGAGAGCACAATGCGCAGCATAAAAGGAGTGCCACCATGCCCGTGCAGCAGGGGGACCTCAGCCTTCTCCAGCATCCGGTCGCGCAGGAACTGTTCGCGTCGAAAATTCCGGCGCGGCTGGCCTACATCTGGACCGACGGAACACCGCGAGTCGTTCCCATCTGGTTTCACTGGACCGGAAGCGAGGTGGTGATGGGCACTCCGCCCAAGGCGCCCAAACTGAAGGCGCTCCGCAAGAATCCAAAAGTTTCCCTGACCATCGACAGCAACGATTTTCCGAATAAAGTGTTACTGATCCGCGGCCGCGCGCGCCTGGAAGCCGTGGAGGGCATCGTCCCTGAGTATGCACTTGCCGCCGAGCGATACTTTGGACAGACGCAGGCCCAGGCCTGGATCTCGCAACTCCGCGGCATGGTCCCCAGCATGGTGCGCATCGCCATCACGCCGGAGTGGGTGGGCATTCTGGATTTCCAGACGCGCTTCCCCAGCGCGCTGGCGGCATGAGGCAGGTGGGCCCGCGAACAATTCGTTAAGGGCAACCGTGACGAGCAAGCCCGTTCGAAAAGCCCGCTGGGCGATGGGATTCCACGATCCGAGGTCGGATGCGAACTCTTCTCAAGCCGCCCGCAGGCGCTCCGCAATTTCGACATGGCCTTTCTCGTCCGCGATTTCGTCGGGCGTCAGTCCATGTTCATCCCGGGCGTTAGGACTCGCTCCATACTTGAGCAGCAACTCGACCATCGCCTGATCGCCATGCTGCGCGGCGGCGTGCAGCGCGGTCCAGCCCTTCTGCTGGCGAGCATTGACCGGCGCGCCGTGCTCGAGCAGCGCGCGAGCGATCGCCAGATTTCTCGCGGCCGCCGCCGAATGCAGCGGTGTGACCTGCATGGGATTGTTGGCCACCGCGCCTGCGTCAGCGTGACGTTCCAGTAGCACGCGCGCCACGCTCTCCTCGCCGAAAAATGCCGCGAAGTGCAAGGGCGTGAACCCGTCTCCCGACCGCGCATTCGCGAGGCGTGGATTTTGAGTGACCATCTCCTCGACCAGATCGCGACGCCCCAGGCTGGTTGCTTCAAAGATGTCCAGTTCCGGCCGCGCCATGCGCAGCATCTCGACCATGTCTTTGCGCTGCCGGTACAGTGCCTGCATAAGCGCCGAAACTCCGCCCGCATCGCGCGCCCCGGCCAGGGAGCGATCTGCAGACAGCAATTCCTTCAAGTGATTCGCATTTCCTGACTCGATGGCCGCCATGACATCTTCGTTCCCTGCCACGCTCTACCTCCAGCCAGCCGTCCACTTTGCCGGCGAAGGGACATGATAGCTGCTCCCAGGCCCGGCGATAAGAGCCCATCCGGGGCGCACCATTTGTTACCTGCGTTACCCTGCGACGTGATCTCCATCACACCATGCCTTGCACTCGCGTTCTAGGCTGAGAGGTACCGCGGTTCCACGGGCCTGCTTCCGGAACCTCACCTCCGCAAAAAAGCGCCCGCGAAACCTCTCCGGAGCGCGTAGTGGGTAAAGCGATTGGGAATCGGGCTACCTGGCCTCCCACACGGGTTCAACTCCCGACGCTCCGACCAGTTCAGCGGAGAGCGATCGGCGCGTTTGGAGTACACTCGCATCGTCTCCCAGTCCGAATCAAAGGAGGCTTCCCCATGAAGAGAACGCCCTTTCTGATTTCCGCTCTGCTGCTCGTCGGATTTGCGGTTTTTGCGCAAGATACGAAGACCGACGACAAGCCGGCCGCCAGTGCAGGCATCAGCACCATACCGGTCGAAGCTGCACGCCGGGAGAATCCCGTGAAACCGAGCGAGGAATCGCTTGCGCGCGGAAAAAAGCAGTACGGCTACGACTGCGTAATGTGTCACGGCAAGAAGGGTGACGGCAAAGGCGACGTCGCCGCCGACATGAAGCTGAAGATGAACGACGAGACCGATCCTGCCACGCTCAAGGATCGCAGCGACGGCGAGCTGTTCTACATCATCCAGAAGGGCAAAGACCAGATGCCCCCCGAAGGCAGTCGCGTAAAGGACGAAGCCATCTGGGACATGGTCAATTATGTCCGCTCGCTGGCGAAGAAAGGTGAGAAGCCGGCAGCAACTGGCGGTGAGGCACCCGTACCCGAGAAAGCGCCGAACTAATCATGAGTCATCCGCCGTCGGCGTAGATCCTAGTCCTGCGTCCTGGAGTGTTGGGCACACTACCAAATAGCAGCGTGGGAACGCGAAATCGGCACGCCAGACCTGCGTGTGGACCACACGAGTGCAGAGGGTTGTAGGCCTTCTGTGTGTGATCGCAGCAGCGAGTCCCGCATCCTATCCACAGTGCAGATTGCGCTTCAGGTTGCAGCTAACCGATGAGTGCGCATTTTGATCCCACGCCGGTCAACCAGCCGGCGTGGAATAAAAAGCGCACGGCTCAGTTATCCCTCATGGGCGCCGCACGAACAAATCAGAATGGTGCTTAAGGAGGAAGTATGAAAAGAGTTCTTGCATTGTGCGTGCTCGTGTCCAGCGCGCTTCTAGCAACCGTGCACGCCACGAACAATCCCGACTATCAGAATGCCACCGTGGTCAGCGTGGAAAGCAATTCGGCCACGCCCGTCGAGGCTGCCACGTCCGATGCTCCCCTGCGCGCGGACCTGTACACGTACAACATCGGAATTCGCTTGGGTCATGTCGTGTACCAGGCCGCCTATAATTCCGCATTCGCAGACGTCTCCCCCGTGTTCGCCGACAACCAGTCGGTTCAGGTCGACCTGCACAACAACATTATGTACGTCACCCTCCCCGGCAATCGCACCATTCCGATGGCCATCGAAAACCGCACAGGTGCGGGAAGTAACTAGCGGAGTGACGACGGGAATTACTTCATCATGCTGGAGCGGCGGGAAGCCCGCGCTGGGCGAAGTGTAGGATTCCCAGCGCGCCGGACGGGCGAGACGCCCGTCCCTCCACCGCCAGGCGCAGAGCTCTACGATCGAGCCCCGCGCTAAGCAGTGTTACTCTCACCGAATGTCAGATGGCTGACTCCATTCTTGCTTCTGCTCGCGATTTGGCAGGACGAAGATTCCCTCAGCAGAAACGGAGGTGCGGGCGTGGAAGATTGTGCACCTGCACACGCCTGAAGTGCTGTTGACACGCTGATCTAAACACAGAGGGCACGGAGGAACACAGAGGGAACCATGAATTGCTGCTGTTCCTCGTGGTCTGTGGTTGATGCGCCGATCAAAAATCTGAAATCCGCAATCCGCAATCTGTGATCTAAAGATTTGAGATGCTTTTGGCTGTTAAGGGCTTTTCTTCAAAGGGCGAAGCCTGACTGCAAAGGACGCGAAGAGCTTCCGCAAGGACGCGAAGAGAACCTTAAACGTGGAAAGCGGGAACTATGGCGCGAGTTTTCATCACCGGCTCCTCTGACGGCCTGGGCCGCATGGCGGCGCAACTTCTCATCGAGCAAGGGCACTCGGCGGTTTTGCACGCGCGCAGCCAGCAGCGCGGCGTGGAAGCGATGGCTGCTGTTCCCGGCGCGGAAGCTGTGGTGATTGGGGATCTCTCGAGCATGGCGCAGACTCGCGCGGTTGCCGAGCAGGTCAACGCGCTTGGTTCCTTCGACGCGGTCATCCATAACGCCGCCGTCGGATACCAGGAGCGGCAACGCATCTCGACCGAAGATAGCCTGCCGCATGTGTTCGCGACCAACACGCTGGCTCCGTACATTCTGACGGCGCTCATCCATCGGCCGAAGCGGTTGATTTACCTGAGCTCAGGGCTGCATCAGAATGGCGATGCGAGTCTGGACGACCTGCTCTGGGAACGACGCCGCTGGCACGGTACGCAGGCTTACTCCGACAGTAAGCTGCACGACGTGATCCTGGCATTCGCGATCGCGCGCCGCTGGCCCGATGTTTTCTCGAACGCCATGGAGCCGGGCTGGGTCGCCACCAAGATGGGCGGTCCGAACGCGCCTGACGATCTCGATGCGGCCCATCGCACGCAAGTCTGGCTGGCCACGAGCAATGATGCCGCCGCGAAAGTTACGGGCGAGTATTTCTTCCACATGAAGCTTCGCAAACCGAATCCCGCCGCACGCGAGGTGGCGCTCCAGGATAAGCTGCTGGCTGCCTGCCGGGAGTTGTCAGGCGTCGATTTACCTGCCTGAAGTCAGGGAAGCTGGACTGTCCCACCATCCGGAACTCCCGCGGCGCAGGATCACCAGCTGGCGATAGCGCGCGGCAGTAATCATCCACCGTCAAGAGACGGCGTTATAATGTGGGGGTTGGAGGTGTCCCTATGCGAATCACCGGCCTCCTGATCCTGCTGCTGTTTATCCTGCTTTTCTTCGCCGCTTCCGCGGCCAGCTACGCACAGAGTTCTTCGACCAGCGCGGCAAAACCTGCGGTGAATTCAGAGCCCTCGATGGCTTTTGATCCCGCATTGCTGCGCGAATTTGCGCGGCGTGACGGCATGCAAATCGAGCGCGATGGAGTCTGCTTCACCATGCGCACCTACGTGATGGCGCGGGAAGATAGAGACTCCGACGTTACCTACCCGGTGCGCGTCACGCGCTGTATGCCGGATTCGAAGCTGGAGTTTAGGTCGGCGGTGGCGCCGATGCGGAGCGAAGACGATAGCCGCGGGCAGCGGTAGGCGCGCGATTGGATTTCAGGTCGAAGATTGCTCCGGGTTCATGCCTGGCCAGCGTGCCTACCTATGATGCATAGGTCCATCGCTGCGTTCGGCTGCGCCTCACTCCGCTCAGGATGACAGGTATCTCAGGAAAATCGGCATCACGAAATCCAATCCGCGATGCCGATATAGTGTCGTTATTAAGAGCTAGCAACTGACGACTAGCGACTGGCTTACGTTTCGATTCCTACGTAGCAAACTCGGCCGATCAGGTAGTCGGCGGCGCTCTTGCCGTCTTCCATGGTCATGACTTCAATGGGGTAAGCCTGGTTGTGGGGGCGCAGGATCAGGTGATTGCCCGCGACTTCGACGTACTTCACCGTGCAGTCGCCGTCCTTGGCGACCGCGTACATGTTGAATTCACCCTTGCGATACGGTTTCAGCGAGTTGTAGTGGCGGTCGATGAGCACGTTCGCGCCCGGTAAAAGGCGTGGATACATGCTCATACCTTCGCGGCCGTCGGCGCGAATGATCACGAAACGCTCCCAGTTTTCGCGATCGCCCTCGAGTTCCGGCCGCATCTTGCGCAGAAAACTTTTCTTGAACTTGAGAATCTCGCGCACGTTCATGCTCATGACGAGAGGCTCTTTGGCGGCCACCGCGCCGTCGACCAGCAGGACGTTATCGAACTCGTCGTCGGTGGGCGGCAGGATGCTGGCACGCTTGTTGACCTCGGTGGGTTCGATCAGGTCGAGCACAGAAAGGTGCTGCACGTTCAGCACTTTATCCATGCCTTCGAGGCTGAGGCCGCGTTTGCGGTTGAGGAAGTTGGAGATGTGGGCCTGCTTGAATCCGGTCTGCTGGGCGAGCCGAAGGCCGGTCAGGTCGCCCTCTTCGATCCGGTCCCATAACGTTTTGCGCAGATTTTCTTGCAGAGCCTTGAATTTCATGGGGAAAAGTATACCACCACTTTATAGCGCGAGGATATTGGCACTTCAAATACAACATCTAAAAGGAAATAGAGTTCTTGACTTCCACAACCGAAGAGCTATAGGCTAAACAGCATTTATAACTCATATGTGGTATTGCTCGGAGTCATTATGGAATTTATACCTCCCCTCGAGGAAGAGAGGAGCTTTGGCGAGTTTCGCCGCAAGGTGCGCTCGTCGGAGTTGCTGTCGGCCTCGCTGGAGAAACTTTTATCCGCCATTCATTTTACGGGCCGGGTCAGCGTGGTGGTGCAGAATGGCCGCGTGCTGAAATCCGGTTACGAGGAGGGCTACTTCCGGAGCAGACCTGAGTAGCAGGTGACAGGTCACAGGTTGAGAAGCAGGGAGTGCCGGAAGTAAGTTCGGGATTCATAACTAAATAGCGCAAGCAGGTCATCGTAAGAGAAACGAGCCCTGTGTCCGGGAAACCGGCGCAGGGCTTTTTTTATTTTGGTTCTCAGTTCCCGGTTCTCAGTTCTCAGTGGCAGGACGGCGCGTAGTTGCACATGCATTGAGCCGATTCCTTCGCTAACGGAGAACTGAGAACTGGGAACTTTGAACCCGCTTCAGGAGGCAATCATGGAAAGTCTGGACGATCTGTTGGTTCCGATGGAGTTGAAGTATTGCGAGCGGTGTGGCGGGTTGTGGTTCCGGGAGAGAGCTGGAACGGAAATTTATTGCCCGGGTTGCGTGCCGCTGATGGCGGACATGCCGACGCCGCGGCGCAAGCGGGTGGTGGTGGTGGCAGTGAATTCAGTGGATGACATCGAAGGGTGCCTGGCCGAATTGACCGGGATTTGCGGGGAAGGCGGCAACGCGTGACGGCCGCGATCGGGTACCTGGCGGCGTCGATCGATTCTGCGGAGTGGCTGGAGAACGCGTGGGATTCGGGAGCGAATCCGGATCTGTGGCTGTACCGGGCGCGGACGGTGGCCATCCTGCGGAGGTTTTTCCGCATGTCGGTGGAAGTGGGGCGGTTGCCGTCCATTCTGGGGAGCGAATTCTTTCGGACGCACGTGACTTCGTACGGGGTGGCGAGTTTCGAGGACGCGGTGATCTTCGTGCACGATGTGGAACGGTGCGTCGCGAAACTGGACCGGCTGTCGCAAACCTTGATCGCGCGGGTGATCCTGCAAGGGTACTCGCACGAGGAGGCGGGGAAAGTGATGGGATGCAGCCGACGAACGCTGGAGCGCAATCTTCCGGAAGCGCTGGACCGGTTAAGCGAGATTTTCCTGGCGGCTGAGATTCTTGAGCCGGTGGAGGGTCCGCGCGCGAGTGACGAAGAAGCTTGTCAAGAGGGAGGAGAGGAGGGAAATCTCGTAATCGTTTGATTCGAGAGGAAAAATAAATTCCGCAAACGTGTCACAATTACCCCGGTGAAATTGCTATTCTGGATTTAGCGAGTAAGAAAATTAAGATTGACATGAGGCGCGCCGCCAAGCGCGCCTTTTGTTTTTGCGGGGGAAAAATCTTTAAGCGCAGAGAACGGGGAGAACGGCCGCAGAGTTCGCAGAGGGAATTGTTTTTCCTTGGAGGGACGCCGAATAAGGCGGTGCTTTTCGCCTGGCTCAGGATGAAAACGGCCAGCAAAGGGGTTTGAATCTTTGTGAGGATGGGATGGGTACGAAATCGGTGACGAAGAAGAAAGCAAAGAAGGCTAGCGGGAAGGAGTCGGCCAAAGCTAAGGCGAAAGCTCCGGTGAATGTGGCCGAGGTGCGCGAGCGGGTTTTGCAGGTGATCGCGGAAAAAGCGGAAGGTATGACGAAGGCTAATGCCGACGAAGCATCCAAGGGGCACATGGCCCAGCTGAAGTACCTGTTCGAATTGCTCGGGATCTTTCCGGCGGCGGCTTCGGCAGAACCGGAAGCCGAAGAGAGCAACGATCTGGCCCGCGTTTTGCTGAAACGGTTCGAGTTTCCATACCAGGGGCCGGCGGACGAGGAACCGGGCGCGCCGTCGAAAGAGGCGGTCGCCGCGCCGCCGGGCGACGATTCGGTAGAATGAAAAAATCGGACGAGAGGTCGAGCGCTTCCTGTGCTGGACGGCGGGTGATTGAATTAGGAGGCGCCGAGCTCCGAAAACGCATCTCAGATTTCAGATCTCAGATTGTTGATTTGAAGTTCAGGACTGGCGCGCGGCAAGGTTCCAGGGCAAACGGGAGCGGGAACGCAAGCATGGACATGACATGGGTGACCGGCCGGATCGCGGTCGGGGGCGGGATCTGGAACGAAGAGAACATGGCGGCGGTGGCGCAGGCCGGGATCTCGCACGTGATCGACATGCAGATTGAGTTCGACGACACGCCGCTGGGGCACCCGTTCGGAGTGGAAGTCCTGTGGAATCCGATTGACGACGATTTCCTACCCAAGCCCGCCGAGGTGTTTCAGCGGGGCGTGGAGTTTGCGATTGAAGCACTGGACCAGCCGGGAACGAAGTTGTATATCCATTGCGCGGCGGGAGTGCACCGGGCGCCCATGATGACGCTGGCTTTGTTGTGCGCGCTGGGATGGAAGCTGAATGATGCGATCCGGCTGATTGAGACGCGTCGGCCGCAGGCGGATTTCGCGGATGTGTATGTGCGGAGTGTGGAGAGGTTTTTGACTGGGTATGCGGCCGCCAGGAAGTAGCTTTGAGCTTCGAGCTTTGAGCCTCGAGCTTCGAGCTTTGAGCTTCCGGATTGGTTGGTCGAGTTTTTTAGTGATTTGGGATTGAGGGATCTGTTACAGGAGGAAGGCATGTTGGATGCGCGGCGCCGCCCGATGGGGCGGCTTTTTTTTGGTCTGCTTTCGGTGTTGCTGGCCTGGTGGGGAGTGATCGCGATACCTGCGAATGCGGCCGATGGTGCTCCGGCGACTACGCGCGTGAGCGATACCGTGTACCGCGCGGATGGGACGCCCGCCTCGGGAATGGTTTTGATTTCATGGCCGGCCTTCACCACCTCCGATGCGAAGCCAGTTGCGGCGGGGACGAAGAGTGTCACGCTCGGAAGCGGGGGCGCGCTGGCGGTTGACCTGGTTCCAAATTCGGGGGCGACTCCGACGGGCAGCTATTACCAGGTTGTATTTCAGCGAAGCGAAATCCGGCGAGGGGTTTACGACAAGATTATCAGCGCGCTGATTGCAACGATCGTGAGCATTTTGGTTGCGCTGCATGACCATTGGGGGTTGCGCTAGAGAGCTGCGAGCTCCGAGCCCCGAGCTCCGCGCAAAAGCGAGACTGAAACCTAAGGGCTGAAACGGCCCACATCTTTCATTCACACACAATTAAGAGGAGAGAACATGAACTTCCTGCAGAAGTTACTACAGGGGATCGCCTTCGTCCCGACCATTGTCAATTCAATTGAAGGCTTGTTCGGCAGTCACAGCGGGGAACAGAAGAAAGAGTCGGCGATCTCGTTTGTTGCGGCGGCACTGCAAATGACGGAGTCAGTGGCCAATCGCGAGATCGTGGACGAGCAGAAATTCAAAGACGGGCTCAGCAAGATTATCGACGGCACGGTGCAGTGCCTGAACGCTTCCAGCTGGGCACACGTGCGATGTTCGGTGATCGTTGAAATGGGCAGGGATTCAAGGAAGGAGTAAAGCATGTCATTCGGATTCAAAAATGTCGGTCATTTCTTTGCGACGGTGGCGGGCGACATCGTGAAGGGCGCGCGGGCAGTGGCGAACGTCATGGTTAAGGTGGGTAAGGCGGAAACGGAAGTGGAGGCGATCAGCAGCCTGTTTTTCCCGCAGGCGGTGGCTCTGGAGCGCGGGAGCCTTTGCGCTGTTAGGCCTAGCCGCGCAGGCTGTGAAAGAGGCTGGCGACGTGGCTGAAGCGAAGGGAGTCAACATCGTGCTGGATCAGCAACTCATTGCAGATATTCAGGCGCTGATCGTGGCAATTGAGGAGTATGCCAAGACCGCAGGGCTGCAGAAGCCGGTTGTGGCGAAGTAGAGGTTCCTGCGCGCAGAAGGAGGGCGGTGGAAGCACTAGGGCCCACCGCCCCTTCTGTTGAGTTGATGCCAACCACAGCTGCTAAAGCCGCTGCAAACTGTTTCTAGACGCTGGAACCCGTACTAGGCAAAGGCCCGGCGTACCATGTCTAGCCCGGATTTTGGCGAACAAACGGCGCAAGCTTGTGCTATGGCCTGGTTACAACAATTGATTACAACAATTGACGTGCATTCGAGCGGGAAATGATGGATACCACCTCATACGGGGTCAGGTCCGCCGAGGCGCGGTCAATCTTTTGCGATCAGTCGGCGGGCTACGTGCGGATTATTGCGAGGTTGGCCAGTGCTAAGTTCACACTTCTCCCCCGGAGCGGCTCCGCAAGTCGGGCAGCGGAGGGCGAGTAACTGTTTTGGGCTGAGTTCCTTTTTCATCGCAAGCCCCCATGTACCGGTCAACTAGACCAGTTGCGGGGAACCCCATCTAGACGGTTTACGCCCTTCTGACAACGGACATGGGCCGATTTTGCAGAAAGGCGCTGATAAGGGCGCTATTTATTTGCAACCCGCCGTTGTAGTAGACGAAGCCCTTCTTCTTGAACGCATTCATAAATTTGCTTACCCTTGCGCGGGTGGTACCAACCATCTCCGCGAGGGTTGCTTGGCTCACCTTCAGGGGGGTCTCCGGTTTTGATTCCTTGGTTATTTGCCCAAACAACAACAAAACCCGTGCCAGTCGCTTTTCGCTGAAATTGAAGAATTGATCTGCCAGGTCTTCCTCGACTCGAATAACTCTGGAAAGCAGATACGCATTGAGCAATGCAGCAAACTGCGGGTCGCGCTTCAGTGCGCGAAGCGACCTCTCCTTCTGCAAGCGAGTGATATTGGAGGGCCCAATTGATCTCGCCGTGTACATCCGCAGCGATTGTCCTCCAAGACAGCCTTCGCCAAAAAAGCTACCCAGCGGCAGGACGGCGATTATCGCTTTTTTGCGACGCGTAGCGGCCATCGTGAGCTTCACCGTTCCGCTCTGGATGTAGAACACAGCATCGGCTCTGTCCCCTTGCGCAAAAATGATCTCATTGTCTCGGTAGGTCCGCACAGTCATCGCATCCCGGAACTTTTTGCGGAAAACTGTGGAACTGAAACCGAGAGTTTGTTTCGCCATCTGTCTCCCCGGCACGATCAATTCACGGTGAGTGCCGTTCTCCCAATAGAGAAAGAGGCTAAATCATATGGCTCGGGAATCTGGCCAGGCTGGTCAATATAGGGCATACACAATTGCACACAGTACCTAAATGGTTAATCTCGGGGGAAACTGCACACAAGCGAGACTTCGGGTAAGGCTTGAGGGTCAACTGGCGTAACATCCCCATTGCACTTACTGACACCGTGTCTATCTGCGCCGTCAGATCTTGACCTTGTCCGCTCTCTTCGTGAGTCGCGAAATCAGGAACCCTAGACCAGCTCCAACCAAAGCGGCCAAGGCTGCTGAAACAGGCTGGGACCAGCCTCGTTTGTCGAGGCCACTGAACACGACCGCCATGGCTAAAGTCCACCAGAAATCCCGCTTTTCGAGGGTCATAGCCAGTCCATTTTAGGCTGGTACGGGTCTGAGGCGTGATCTGTTTATGGGGTAGCTGTTGCAAAATCCCCATTTCACCAACGATGCCAATAGTAGATTTCCCAGCAAGTCGTCGCTCCTAAGTTAGCGTCCCAAAAACAGACGTGAACCTGGGCAGCGTCGCTCCGCTCCGCCGGACAGCCGGGGGCGGCTGTCCCTACGCGCGGCTGCTAGCCGACGTCTTCGCTCCAGCCTTCCATTGTTTTCTTCACCAGGGCCATGAACTGGTCGGCGACGGCGCCGTCGATGAGGCGGTGGTCGTAGCCGAGCGTCAGGTGCACGACGGAGCGGATGGCGATCGAGTCGTTGCCGTCTTTATCGGTGACGACCATGGGCTGCTTGGTGATGCCGCCGACGCCCATGATGGCGGAGTTGGGCTGGTTGATGATGGGCAGGCCGAACACGGCGCCGAACTGGCCGGGGTTGGTGATGGTGAAGGTGGAACCTTCCACATCAGTCGGCATGAGCTTTTTGGTGCGAGCGCGTTCGCCGAGATCGGTGATGCCGCGCTGCAGGCCCAGGAAATTCAGTTCGTCGGCATTTTTCAGCACGGGAACGATCAATCCCCAATCGAGCGCAACGGCGATGCCTGCGTTCACGTGGCGGTGATAACGGATGTTGTCGCCGTCGAGCGAGGCGTTCACGATCGGATATTGCTGCAAGGCAATGATGGCGGCGCGCACGAAGAACGGCATGAAAGTCAGGCGGGCGCCATTGCGCTGCTCGAAACTGTTCTTCAGTTTATTGCGCAAGTTGACGATGCGGGTGAGATCGACCTCGAACATGCAGTGCACGTGGGCACTGGTGCGGCGGGACTCGATCATGCGCTGGGCGATGATCTTGCGCATTTGGGTCAGGGGGACGACGTCGCCGGGAATCGCGGCGGGAGCCGGAGAGGTCGAGGAGCTGGGACGTCGAGGCTTGCGGCGTACTGTCAGCCTGAGCCACGGGTGCGATCTGCGGTGTGGCTGCAGCAGCCGGGCCTTTCTCGACGAAGGCCATGATGTCCTGCTTGGTGATGCGTCCGCCGAGTCCGGTGCCGGTGACCTGGCCGAGATCGACATTGTTCTCGCGCGCAATCTTGCGCACCAGGGGTGAGGAACGGACGTCTTCATCGTGGGACTCGGATTCGGTGGCCGCGGGCGGCGCGGGCGCTGCTTGCTTCGGCGGCGCCGCTGATTCTTTTTGCTGCGGTGCGGGAGCGGCGGGCGGCTTGCGGCGGTTTCGCAGGCGCTGCGGACTCGCCGTCGGCGGCGATCGTGCCGACGATGGTATTGACCTGCACGGTGTTGCCCTCGGTCACCATGATTTCCTGAAGCACGCCGGACGCCGGGAGCAGGGATTTCAGCGTCGACCTTGTCGGTGGAGATTTCGAACAGGGGTTCGTCGCGCTGCACTTTGTCGCCGGGCTTCTTCAGCCACTTGGTGATGGTTCCTTCAAAGATCGATTCGCCCATCTGGGGCATGATGACGTCAGTCGGCATAATTTCCTTCCGCAGGGTCTACTAGGATGAATTTCGAGCCAGGCACAAATCCCTATTATATAAGGAGGCGGGCGGCCTGCCATGTCCTGTCAAGAGCGAACCTCAGCGGCTAAAGCCGCAATGCTTTTCCGGCCCTTACGGCACGCCTGAAGGCGTGCCCTTCCAAAACCACGATGGCAATCGTATTTTCCCCGCAGCCGTGAAGGGAGTGGCCTTTCAAAGAGGGAGCCGCAGTCTGACGCTTCCGCAGCTTGTGAAGGTCGTGCCCTTCGCAGAAGTACGATGCCATCAAACTAATTCCGAAGGCTGCTAAAGATCAGTGTGCGTCGTGATCCTCGTGCCCTTCATGCTGTTCCCCTTCGCCGGTTGGAGGGGCGACGCCGAATGCGCTCTTCCAATAATCCTGGGCAGGGGCAGGCAGTTTTTCGATGTGGGACAGGAAGATCGTGACCTTCCAAATGTCCTGCTCGGCGAGGACTTTCTCCCACGCAGGCATGCCGGTATAGCGGATGCCGTTATGGATTATGTAGTAGTTGAACCATTCGGGATCATCCGGGGGATGCAATATCAGTTGCGGGACGGGTGGATAAAAAGAAGCAGCCAGCGGAGAGGTTTTTTTGTCGAGTGCTCCGTGGCAGAGCGCGCAATTCATCGTGTAGAGCTTCATGCCGTCGATGAGATTTTCAGGCGAGGGTAGCACCGGGCTGCTGATGTGAGGCGCGTGCTTCTCGGTAGACGCATCCACGGCGCTCATGGCAAAGTGCCTTTCCCAACGAGGGGGTTGATTGTTCGCGGTGGTAGGGACCAGTCCGAGAAAAGCCGCGCCCAATCCGCCCAGAATCAGAACGGCCAGAGTCACGATCACACCAAGAATAAAGTTCCGCATCACTGCCTCCAGATTTTGTATGACGGGTATATCGAACTACGCAGCATTTTTCAGAACGGGGAAAAGCCCGATGCTGCGAACCGGAGAATGTCTATCATAAACGACTCGGACCGGGCGCACGAGTCGGAACTTGAAGCGAGCGATTTCCGATCCCCACGGTTTACGCCGCGGGCTGCGCTCTTAGCCGCTTCGCGCCTGAAATCTTAGGGCTTCTCGTCCCACCACCAAAGCGCGGGTAGTTTCTTTTCCGTGGGCCAAATTTCGTTCAGTGTGTCGCCTTCGAAGAGTTCGCCGTTTTTCATCACATAACGGATCGACTCGGTGTTGCGGATGTCGTCCAGCGGATTCTTGTTGAGGACAACCAGGTCGGCCATCTTGCCGGGTTCGAGCGAGCCAAGGTCCTGGTCGAGGCCTAGCGCCTGCGCGCCGTGAATGGTGGCCGACTTCAGGACTTCCATGCTGCCCATGCCTCCGGCGGCCAGCGACCACATTTCCCAGTGATAGCCGAGACCCTGGAATTGCCCGTGACTGCCGATGCAGACTTTGCCGCCGGCCTTGATGATCTTGGCATCCTGCTCGGCCAGGCGCGGGAAGACCTGCTCATCCTTGCGCACCCAGATGGGGCGGCGGCGGGTGTGGTCGTCGAGAAGGTTGTGCGGCATGAAGTGGCGGATCTTCTGGTTGTCGTGCACCTCGGTGTTTTCGTACCAGTAGTTCTCCGCCCAGGGGCCGCCGTAGGCGACGATCAGAGTAGGTGTGTAGAAGATGCCGGATTTCGCCATGAGTTCGACGACGTCATTGTAGAGCGGCGTGATGGGCATGCTGTGTTCGTTGCCGCTGAAGCCGTCGAGCACGTGGCTGAGGTCGAGTTTAGTATCGAGGCCGCCTTCGGTGGTTGGCATCACACCTTCGGACTTGCAGGCCATGACCATCCACTGGCGCTGCTTGCGATTGCCGACCAGGTAGGACTTCAGGTACGAGGTGCGGTAGAAGCGCTTGTAGCGGTCGACCACGCCCTTGGCGTCGTCGAGCGATTGGAAGTCGGTGTCGGGGAAAACGCCAGGGCCGGTGGAGTAAGCGCGCGGGCCGATGATCTCGCCGGTGTCGACCATGTCCTGGTAGGCGAACATGTCGTTGGTGGCGGTTTGAGGATCGCGTCCGGCGGTCACTCCGTAGGCGAGGTTGGCGAGGAAACTCCAATTCTGGAGGTCGAGCACGCCGCGGCGGATCTCGCTCCAGTGGGGATGGATGTCGATGAAGCCGGGAACGATGGTAGTGCCGCTGAGATCGATCACCTTGGCGCCGGCGGGAACGGAAACTTTTCCCTGCTCGCCGATGGCGGCGATGCGATTGTCCTTCACGACGATGTCGGCGTTGGAGAGGATGTCATCACCATGCATGGTGATGACCTTTGCGCCCCGCAGTACGACAGTTCCTGAAGGATGATGGCGCGGGAATTCCAGCTTGATGGCAATTTCTTCCGGCTTGGGCTGCTTGGGCTTGGCTGTTTTCGAGTCGGAGGTCGAATCGGCATCGGCCGATGTGGCGGTTTCTGGGGAGTTTTTCTTTTTGTCTTTCTCTTTGGCTCGCGGAGGCTCGGGAGGCTGAGGCTTGGGCGTGGGCTTGGCGTCGGTGTCCTTTTCTTTCTCCTTCTCCTTATCTTTATCATCGTCCGGCTTGGGCTTTTCGAAGACGACCTTATCGAGCGGCATACGCAGGAAGGTCGAGCCCACTGCCCATGTGATGGTCTTGCTGTCGGAGGACCATCCCATGTAGTCGGCGCCGATGTCGGTGAGCTTGGCCAGCGGGACGGGCGCTTTGTAGACGTCGACGGCGGGAGGCTCTCCGCCCATGTGAGGAACCGCCAGCAGGTAGAGCTGCGTGCTGACCTGCGCGAGCGCCCAGTTTCCGTCAGGGCTCAGGCGAACGTCATCGGCGGGATTGCCCTCGCCTTTTTCCGGCGGTTGCGGAAACCATTGCTTGCCGACCACCTTCACGATGGTGCGGCGGTCTGTGCCGTCGTAGCGCATGGAGGTGAGGCCGGCATCGGAGTAGACGTAGACGCGATCTTTCTCGGGACCGAAGTGCGGATGCTGGCCTCCGCGGGCGGGCAGGATGAAGTTGGCATCGCCACCATCGGCGGGTAGCCAGATCAGGTCCATCGCTCCCTGGTGCCCGAACTCGTCGAACTCCTCCACGTGGGCGATGCGCGGGGCGCGCAAGGCCACGATGCGCTGGCCGTCGGGCGACCAAACGGGATCGCGGTAGTAGGCGGGCACGCGCGTGAGCTGTTGAGCAGAGCCGGACCCATCCGCCCGAATCTTCCAGATGTGCCCGCCTTCCGTAGACCAGGTGACATAGGCAAGCCATTGCCCGTCGGGCGACCAGGCCGGCTGGAATTCTCGATTCTGATCCCGGGTAACGCGCTTGGGAGTTCCTGAAGGAAGATCCATTACATACAGGTCGGCAAGGGCAGAGAAGGCGAGACGCTTGCCATCGGGAGATTCGCTGGGGGACTGGGCAATGCGCAGCTGAACAGGACCCTCTTCGACACGCAGAGCCAGGTTGAGATCAGGGCCAAGATCGCGCGCGACTTTTGCGGTGAAGGGAATCTCGTGTTCCTCACCAGTCTCGACGTTAACTCGGTGGATCTTGCCTCCCCAGGTGACGAGGACATCTTTGCTGTCGGGCGTGAAAGTGTAGCTGGGGAGGAAGTCGCGGGTGAACAGCGATTCCTGATCGTCGCGCTGGACCGGGTACTTCAGCCAGTGCTCTTCCGCGGTCTTCAGGTCGCGGATGCGGAGACCGGTTTCGGTTTCGTAGCGGGTGCCATAGACGAGCTTGTTGCCGTCAGGAGAAATCACCGGGCTGAAGGCGCTGCCGGGCGCGTCGGTGACGACGTCTTCCTCGCCCGTAATGCGGTCGCGGCGCGCGATCTGCGAGAGCGGGAACGAGACGTTGTAGACCTTGTCGAAGAAGCCACCGCGGGTCGTGTAGTAGAGGTAGCGGCCATCGCGGGAAGCGGACGCGCCGATGGAGTGGGTCCAATCACGAGGGCTGGCGTCGGGCTTAGGCTTTGACTTGGTGATCTGTACGCCGGCGCCACCTTTCACGTGATACATCCAAAGCTCGAACGTATTGATGGGGAACTGGCTTTCGCGGGCGGCGATGACGTACTGGCTGTCGGGGGTCCAGGTCGGGGTTGCGAACTCAACTTGCTCGTCCTGGCTGAGTTGTTTGGGATCGGTGCCGTCGGGCTTGGCGATCCAGACATTCTCGGCGCCGCCGCGGTCGCTCACAAAGGCGATGAACTTTCCGTCGGGGGAGTAGTGGGGCTGATTACTGAAACCCATACCGCTGGTGAGTTTCTTCGCCTCTCCGCCGGCGATGGGGATGGTGTAAAGGTCGCCCAGAAGATCGAAGATGATGGTTTGCCCGTCAGGGGAAACGTCGAGCGAGAGCCAGGTGCCTTCGCTGGTGGTGAACTCCACCTTGCGCGATGGCTTCAAGGGAAGTTTTTCCTCCTTCTTCTTGTCGGAGGATTCTGTTTTTTGGTTGGTCGCTTTTCCGGACTTGTCGGCCTGGGCGGGAAGAGCGCATACGGCAATCAGAAGCATGAAGAGGGCGCAGGTGCGCTGCGCACGGCCTTGCAGGAACATTGCGAGCGTCTCCATCGGGATGGCGGTTAGCGCGCGTAATCCTAGTGCGTGGGCGCGGGGTAGTCAATTAATTCGCGTCGAATCGACAGGGATGGCGAAAGGTTCAGCTACGCGTCATGGTTGTTTCTTGGCCGCATGGTGTAGGGTGCGTTTGTATTCGAGGAGCGGGGCTTGCGGGCTCACGCCCGCTGTGCTCCGGTGCCGCCCCTCCGAGGCTTACGTCAATCAGATGCTTTACCCCGCACTTACGTGCGGGGCTTACCTATGCGGCCGCTTTCGCGGCTTTCGTGCGTGGGGGATAGACGGCGTTCTTGATAGGGAAGCGCTATTTTGCCTTGTCCATGACAACCGCTACTCCGTATACCGGCAATGATAGCGACTGTTTCTCGCCGCCCTCCAGCACGTCGGTCATGGTGCGCGGCAGGGTGATGGTTTGCGCTTGCCTGGAGAAGTTGATCAGTATGAAGATGGCGCCTTGCTGTCCGTAGCGGGGAGAAACTTCAATTCCTTCCGGAACCGCGCCCAACGCAGGTTTCACGCCGCTGGTGGAGGTCATCCACCCGGCTGCTTTCTGCATTGTTTTTGGATCGAGCCATGCGCCAATATAGGTGATGCGGCCGCGGCCTACCTTTCTTGTGATTGCGGCAGGCTGGTCGTCGAGCCACCCATTGCTCTTTCCATAACGTAACAACACCTGGGTGTCAGGATCGCGGGCACTGAGAAGCTCGGCCCAGAGCGAGCTCTCGCCCGTTCCCCAATCGCCCGACACCGGGACCGGGTCGGTCAGCGCGTAGTACTGCTCGACGCGGCCTCCAAGCAGCCCACCGAGCGGGCCGGGCTGACGCTGGGTCTGGAGCGCGTTGTCATCATCCTTCATTGCGGAACGCTGGCCGAGGACAAGGTGGCCGCCGTTCTGCACGTAGTCCATGAGATTTTTCGCCGCGGCATCGGAGAGGACATTCAAGCCGGGAGCGACGACCAGTTTGTACTGCGATAGTGGAACGGTGGGCGGAACGATGTCGATGGACTGGGCGATAGCGCGGATCGGTTCGTAATAGCTGACGATTTCTTCCACTGGATCGTAGTTCTTGTTGTGCTTCTGCCATTGAATTGCCCAGCGACTGTCGTAGGTATGGAGGATCGCGACCTCGGAACGCACGGAGGTTTTGGCGAGAGCGGGGCCAGCCTTTTCGAATTCCTTTCCGATCTGAGCGACCTCGCTGAAGAGAGGAACCGGAGTGCCGTCGGCTCCGACGATCACGCCGTGGTATTGTTCCTGGCCGCTGAGCGCGCTGCGCCACTGCCAATAGCTGACCGCATCGGCGCCATGACCGACGTCATGCCAGGCCATCGCGCGGACCTCGCCCTTATCGAGAGAATTGTTGATCTCCGCCCAGTTGACCGAGCCGGGCTGGGTCTCGATTACCCAGAAATTCTTTCGCTTGAAACCGCGCGTCAGGTCATGGGCGGCGCCGTTGCGTCCGGGCTTGAGATGGCCTTGGCCGACATAGTCGTCCCATGCCGCCATATCGAGATCCTCAGCGACGGTGTAATGATCGAAGCCATCGAACCAACCCATCATGTTGGTGGTGATGAACTGGCGGGAGTCGACGTTGGCGCGAATCACGTCGAGTTGATTGCGCTGGTAGCTTCTCCATGTATCGCTGACAAAACGCATCCAGCTCAGCAGGAGGCCGGGATTTCCGTAACCGGTCTGGATCGGAATCTGATCCCACGCGGTGTAGGACTCGCTCCAGTAGGCTGTCGTCCAGCGCGCGTTGAGGTTGTCGAGGGTGCCGTAATGCGCCTTGACCCACTGCTGGAATTGAGCCTTGGTCGCGGGATCGAAGGAGACGTTGGCATACTCATTGTCAATCTGCCAGCCAAGCACGTTTGGATTGTGTCCGAATTTTTTGGCGAGCTGTTCGGCAATCTTGCGCGCCATCTCGCGATATTTTGGATTCGCCCAGTTGAACTGCTGCCGGTTGCCGTGCTGATCTTTGCGGCCATCCTCGAGGGTGCGCAGGGTCTCCGGATATTTCTGCGTGAGCCAGGCAGGCGGGGCCGCGGTGGGCGTGCCGATAACGGTGAGGATGTTGTGCTTCGCGGCGGCGGAGATTGCGTGCTCCAGCCAGTCGAGATCGTAGCGGCCTTCTTCAGGCTCCATGCGGCTCCAGGCAAATTCACCCACCCGCACCATGTGGACGCCCGCCTGCTGCATGAGCGCAAGGTCGGCTTCCCATCGGGCTTCGGGCCACTGTTCGGGATACCAGGCGGTGCCGAGCAAAATGGAAGGAACGGGCGCGGATTGCGCATGCATGTAAGGTGGCGAATAACAGAATAAGGAGAGCTGGAAACACGCAGGATTTCAGAAGCCTCTTCATGCCGATCTCCGTTGGACTCGTGAAAATTTCGTGCGGACGATTATCGAACAGCCTTGCCTCTAGTTGCGATCCCGAAAATGGACTTCCGATAATTGCCGAAGCCGATCAGCAGCGGCTTCGGGAGTGATGTCGCGCTGGGGAGTTCCCAGCATTTCGTATCCGACCATGAATTTTTGAATGCTAGCCGAGCGCAGCAGGGGCGGGTAGAAGTGCGCATGGAAGTGCCACTCCTGATGAGTTTCACCATCGCTTGGACGTTGATGAAATCCCATGGAGTAGGGGAATGAGACCTCGAACAAATTATCGTAGCGGGTGGTCAGCCTTTTCAGGATATCGCCGAGCAGGTCGCGTTCGATGGAGTCGAAGTCTGACATGGATTCCAAATGACGCTTGCTGATTAGCAGGGTTTCGAAAGGCCATACCGCCCAAAAAGGCACGAATGCGGCGAAGGCATCGTTTTCGCAGATCAGGCGCTGACCGGAATTCTTTTCCAGCTGAAGATAGTCGCACAGCATGCAGGAGCGATGTTTGGCAGCATAGTCGAGGAGCGCCGACTGTTCGCGAATTGCCTGATTGGGCAAGTGCGCGGTAGCCCAGATCTGGCAATGGGGATGCGGATTGCTAGCGCCCATCATGGCCCCGCGATTTTCGAAAATCTGCACGTGGTTGATCCAGGGCCGGCTGCTCAGTTCGTTGAACTGATCGATCCACATATCGACCACCGGGCGCAACTCGGCCACGCTCATGCGCGGGATGGTGAGGTCGTGGCGAGGGGAAAAGCAGCCCACGCGGCACAAGCCGCGCTCGCTCTGGGCGATCAGCAGATCACTTTCTTCGAGCGTTACTTCCTGCGGATTTGGCAACAGGGCTGCGAAATCGTTGTCGAAAACGAAGGTCGAGGAGTAGCCGGGATTTTGTTTCCCGCCTGCGCGCGCATTTCCGGGGCAGAGATAGCAGGCTGGGTCATAGTGTGGCGAATCTTCGAGAGGAGTTTTCTCTACTTTGCCCTGCCATGGCCGTTGCGTGCGGTGGGGCGAGACGACCACCCATTCGCGCGTGAGCGGGTTAAAGCGCCGGTGCGGAGTGTCAATGAGTTGGTCGAGCTTCATCGGGTGCCCAGCGATTGCCTGACGATGGTCGGCACAAGTGTAATCGCAATTCTTCCAAGTGGCGGGGATCTATACCACTTCGGCCACGCCGTCGGTCGCAGCCAGAACGTACGCATCTGGATGAATGCCGGTACGCGCCTCGTACTGCTCCAGGATCAAGCTGCGCACGGACCTTGCGGCTTGGTCGTCGACCAGATTCACCGTGCAGCCGCCGAACCCGCCTCCGGTCATGCGCGCGCCGATCACGCCGGGCAAGCCGGCGGCAATTTCGACCATGATGTCCAGTTCCGGGCAGCTGACCTGGTAGTCATCACGCAGGCTGCGATGAGAATCGGCCATAAGTTTTCCGATGGCCGGCAGGTCGGCTTTCTGGAGCGCCCGGGCCATGCGCAGCACGCGTTCGTTCTCGGTGACTACGTGGCGGCAGCGCCGGTAGATGAGTTCTGGAAGCGCGCCCTCGTGGCGTTCGAGCTGCGCCGAGTCGATATCGCGCAAAGACTGGATGCCCGCAATTTCGGAAGATAGCAGGCGCACGCCCTCCTCACATTGCTGGCGGCGGGCGTTGTACTCGCCGGCTGCATGGGAGTGCTTCACTCCCGTGTTGCAGACGAGCAGTTGCACGTTGCCGGGAAGAGGCAGCGCAGTGGCTTCCAGGCTGCGGCAGTCCAGCATCAGCGCATGGCCGGCGCGGCCGTGGGCGGAGATGAATTGATCCATGATGCCGCAACGCGCGCCGACGAATTCATTTTCCGCGCGCTGGCAGGCGAGCGCGAGTTGCCTGCGGTCGATGGCGTGGCCGCCGATGCTCAAGAGGGCGAAGCCGGTGGCAACCTCGATCGCCGCAGAGGAACTGAGCCCGGATCCCAAGGGCACGTCGCCACTGACGACTAAATTCGCGCCGCGCAGTTTGTAGCCCGATTTTTCGAGCGCCACGGCTGTGCCGACTACGTAGTCGCTCCAATCGCCGCGCGCAGCGAGGGCAAGCGAGTCGAGATCAATGACGGCATTCTGATCAAACTGCAAGGAGTAAATATGTAGTTCGCGATCCGCGCGGGGAGCGATCCCCACCGAGCAATGGAGACCGATCGCGGCCGGCATCACGAAGCCAAGGTTATAGTCGGTGTGCTCGCCGATGACGTTGACGCGACCAGGAGCTTGAAAAAAGCGTGCCGAGCCGCCGAAGGTCTGAGCGAATAATTCCCTGGGGGTCGCAGGCTGCGGATTGTGAGCGTCTGGGGGACGAGTCATGAGCGGGTCATTTCCGTCCGCGATTGGGGATTGTAAATGAGGTTGGCTGAAGGGATGAAGGGATCAGATTACGGCCAAGGCGGCAGGGCTACATTAGGAAAGCCAAAAGAAACGGGGCCGTGGTTGCGGCCCCGCTTCATCAGTGTCCGTTGTGAAAAAGTTATTTCACGTGGATGGTCTTGCCGTCGGGGTCGAGCGTGCCCTTGATTCGAACCTGTTTGCCTTCGTACTTCTTCAGCTCTTCCTGGCGGTCGACGTCATAGGTCTTGCCGCTGGCATCCTGCAGAACATACTTGTCGCCGGACTTGGAAACGGTTCCGCTGAAGGTCTGGCCATCACCGGCAGACTGGGCTTGGGCGTCAGACGGCGACTGGCCGGCTGGCGGCTGCGCGCCGGGCTGCTGGCTGGGAGAAGTCTGGCTGGGATCGGTCGCGCCGGGTTGCTGGCTCGACGGCGGCGTTCCCGGCTGGTTCTGTCCGGGCTGCTGCGACTGAGCCGAAGGCGTGCTCGACGACGGCGAGTTGGCATCGGGTTGCTGCGCGAATAGCGGGGCGGCGCTCAGCGCGAGCGCGAGTGTGCCCAGCATCCAGAAAGATTTCGTTGGCTTGGTCATCATAATCCTCCGAGGAATTTGGTGCGGCTCCCCGGGTTGTAGCAAGCACGTGGCCAACAGATCACACGAGTGTCCAAGTTATTCGCACCTGCTTCACTCGCAAATTGCGACTGTTTGTAGTGAACGTGTTACGGCGATCGAGTGGGTTTTGCTCGGGAAATTGCCGGAAGCCTCTAGGGAAATACGAAGGTGTGAGCTACAGGCATCGCCTTAGGGCGGTGAGCCCACTGCGATCCATGCGATCGGGAAATATTTGCACGCGGCACGCTAGAAAAGGACGAGTCCTGCTAGCTGTAGAACTCGGCGATACTCTCCACCACCCACTGCTGCTCTTCTTGCCGCAATTCCGGGAACATGGGCAGAGCAAGAACTTCGCGGGCAGCCCGCTCGGCCTCGGGCAGATCTCCCTCTCGGTATCCGAGATAGCTGAATACCGGTTGCAGATGCAGCGGGATGGGGTAGTAAATTTCGGTGCCGATTTTTCTTTCTTCGAGAAACTGCCGGAGTTGGTCGCGCCGTTGTGCGCGAATTACATACTGGTGGTAAACGTGATGAGCGTGAGGCAGGATGACCGGCATTCGGAGGGAGGAATCCGCTGTGGCGGACAACAAGCCTGACTGGGTGAGCAACCGATCGTAGGTGGCGGCGTGCTCGGCGCGCTGGCGGTTCCAGGTTTCGAGGTGCGGCAGCTTTACGCGTAGCACCGCGGCCTGGATCGCATCCAGACGGCAGTTCCAGCCCATCTCCTCGTGCAGATAACGGCGCGGGCTCCCGTGATTGCGAAGGCGGCGCATGTGCTCGGCGAGGTCGGGATCATTGGTGGTCGTCAGGCCGGCGTCGCCATAGGCGCTGAGATTCTTGCTGGGATAAAAACTGAAAGCGGCAGCTTTGCCCAGCGATCCGGCATGTGCGCCGCCCCACCTGGCGCCGATGGCCTGGGCGGCATCTTCAATAATCGTGACACGAAATTCTCCGGCGATGCGGGTGAACGCGTCCATGTCGGCACATTGTCCGTAGAGATGCACGGGCAGGATCGCGCGTAGATTCGACGGCCTGCCATCCCGCAAATACTGCTCAACCTTGGCCGGATCGAGGTTGAGAGTGTGCGGGTCGATGTCGACAAAGACAGGGCGGGCTCCGGCGCGAACAATCGGCGCTGGCGGAGGCGAAAAAGCTGAAGGGCGTCGTGATGACGGTGTCGCCAGGTTTCACGCCGCTGGCGGCCAGCACAAGCCAGAGCGCGTCGGTTCCGGACGCGCAACCGACTGCATGCGAAACACCAACAAAGGCCGCCACTTCGCGCTCGAGAGACTCAACTTCCTCGCCCAGGATGAAGTGCTGCGAGGAACAGACGCGCTCGATAGCAGCGAGAATGTCCTGGCGGATCGCCGCATACTGACGGCCCAGGTCGAGCATGGGGACGCCCGAGGACATGGCCGACGGGCCCTTCTCCGAGATGGTTGGCGATTTCACGGATGAGAGATTTTAGCAGGCGGGGTTGATGGGAGTCGGGCTGGATAAACGAGGTTGATCCCGGTTCGAATTGCGATTGTGGGGATCGACGGGGAAGCCTTTTCAAGCAAGCGCTGTCAATGCGGTTGCACACGGGCCATCACATGGGCACTGGATTACGGGCGTTATTCGGGAGGAAGGACCCTGATAAGAGGAAGCGCGGGTACGAGATGGCCCTGGTCGAGAGCACTTCGCCAGCTGTCGACCTGTTGGCGGAGAGAATCCAGATCAACCCCGCGATGCCCGGCGGGATAGGGCGTCAAGTTCCGGCGAGCCCGTTCCAGCAGCGATCTGCAGCCAATGCGGTTCCCCGTAGAATAATGATGAAGGGCGACCGCGACCTGGATCAGGCCCTGAAAAAACTTGCGTTCGGGTTCAGGGGCCGCCCGCCAGACATCCTCCAGGACTTCGTGGGCTTCAAAGAAATGGGTGGCGTTGAAGAGGGCGATGCCGTGCTGAAATCCGTCGCGGTCGTGCACGGGTTTAGTGTCGCACAGCGCGATCAGACAGCGGCGGTCACCCGACGGCGCGTAAACGACGAGCCGCTACTTCTTTTGCGGCTCGGCTTGCTTCAGCGCAGCTTCGATCTTGTCGACCATCTGTTGCGCGGGCGGGGCCAGCGGACCCTGGGGATCGACCTGCACGGCCTGCTTGAACTCTTTCAAAGCGCCGACCGCGTCGCGCTCGCGAAGCATGATGTTGCCCAGCATGACATGCTGTCCCGCGCTACCCGGGCGAAGCTCGTTCGCCTTGGAAACATGCTGGTCGGCCACATCCCAGCGCTGCAGTCCCCAGTAGGCGCGGCCGAGTTCAAAATGCGCGTCGGCCGAGTTGGGCGCGAGTTCCACGGCTTTCAGGAGATACTTCTCGGCCTGGGCGTATTCCTTCCTCTCGTTTTCCACGGAACCGAGCGCCACGTAAGCACCGCCGGCGGTCTTGTTGAGTTCAATGGTCTTCTGAAGGGCCTTCTCGGCGTCGTCCCACTTCTTCTGCGAGGAATAGGCGACTCCCATCAGCAGGTAGGCCTCGGAGTACTGGGGATATCGTGTGATGGCCTTCTTGAAGAACTCGATGCTCTTGTTGAGGTCCTTGCCGCTGGAGAGGAGACTACGCCCGGTCTCAAGGTCTCTCTTGGCGTCGTCCGGGGCATCGGGGTCAAGTGGTGCCGAGACGGTAGCTCCGGGACCGCCAGGCGGAATCGGGACGTCTTTTCGGCTGGGATCAGGTTTGAGTGTGAAATTGAGATAAGCCGACGGCATGGTGGTCATGTCCATCGTCTGCGATTCTGGCAGGTACCCAAACGCGCGAACATGCACCTCATACACGGCCGGAGTCATCTGAGGAAACTCGAATTTGCCCTGGCCGTTGGTCTGCGCCTGCCCGTTGAATCCGCCCCCCGGAGTTTCGAGCGTCACGACCGTACCGGCGGGAGCGGGCTGTCCGTTGGACAGCAAGACTCTGCCATGAATCTCTACAGGTCGCGCGCTACGAGTTCCCTGCGGCCATAGGGCTACGGGACAGATGCCGAGGAGAATGAGCGAAAAGACCGATCGCCATTGCATGGGGGGAACCTCTTGGTGGGTGAGATTTTCGCACAAAAAAAGGGAGGGCGTGAGCCCTCCCTTGGTCAGCAATCAAAGTTAGAAGGTGAGACGGGCCGAGAAGCGAGCATAGAACGGCCGTTGATAGCCGACGTAGCCCGGTCCGGGTCCGAAGTTGCTCCAGGCCTGAACCTTCAGGAAATCAGGATTCGCCGCCGGATTCGAAGTTGAGCTGCGAGAACTGATCGACGTTGGTCACGACACGGCTGTTGGTAATGTTGAACAGGTCGGCCGTGAAGTGGAGGTTCATCCGCTCCGACACCCGGAAAGGCTTGTCAGCATGCAGATTCACGCCACCCGAAACTGGAGTCCGTCCATCCTTCCCACGGCCACCGACGGGCACTTCGCCCTGATTGCCGTAAGCCGGATGATCCGCCAGTTCGCTGATCGGAGTGCCGCTCAGGATGTTGACACCGCCACCCAGTTCAAGAGCCTTCAGGAAGCCTCTCGGAACCACATAGCTGGTGTAAATGTTTACGATGTGCCGACGATCCGTGTTCAGCGGGCCCGGTTTGTACTGATCACCCAACATGCCGATGATGCCGTTGGTGAAGTCAAACAGGGAGCTGATGTTTGGATCGGTCTGGCCATTGTCGTTGCGGAATGCGCCTTCGTAGTTGCCGGACAACTTGGCGATGCGCCAGTTGGCTCGGAGCATCCAGTTATGGGAAAAGGCTTTATTAGCCTCGATCTCAACGGCCTTGTAAATATGTGTCGGCAGCGGAAATCCGTCGGGGACTCCATCCGGCCAAGGTGAGCTGTTGAAACCATTGATGTGAACTTCACCACCGAAATTCCCATCAGCATTGGCGTTATAGCAGATCCCATTGTTGGCCCAAGGTGCGCCTGTCGCCGGGTTGACCGTCCCCCCGTTTGCATCGGCGACCGGGATTTGGTAGTTGATCTGGTTTCCCTTGCTATCGAGAACGGGCGTGCAGGTTCCCGGAGTATTGTCTCCGACAACCTCGTGGGGGTTGGGGAACAGGTCGAGTGTCGGCCTGGGGTTTGCGATGAAGTAGTTCTGCCCCAACAGGCCAAAAGCGTAGCCCTCGGGGGAAACCCCGGACACGTCATCCAGCGTGCGGCCCAAGTTGCGGTAGATGAATCGGCCACTGATCACGAGTCCGCCTTTGAACTCGTGGTCCGCACCTACCAGGTACTCGTCCTGATACATCAGCTTGGTACTCGGTGCGAAGCCCGTGAAGGACACACCGAGTGCGGGTTTGATGGCGATCCCTCCCCCTGTGGATGTGGACAGCTGGTTTAGTGTGTGCGCGGAGTCGAAAATCATGTTAACCGTGCCATTTGGGTTGAATACGATGTTGTTGCCGGCATCGGCTTGCGGCGCAAAAGACATGTTAAGGACGTCACGCTCGGCACTTAGCGACCGAATGGAAGCGTCGAGCGGGGTCTGATAGTTGTACCGCCCGAAGTTGCCGTAGATCTTCGTCTTGCGGTCTCCCCACGGGTCGATGGCAACACCCACGCGCGGGGCCCAGTTGTCGGTGAAAGTATAGCCCGAGAAGGTTCCCTGCATCTTCCACTGCTCCCAGCGCATGCCCAAGCTCAGGGTGATGAACTTGTTGATCTGCCAGGCGTCGTTGACGTAAGCCGCATGTGAACGGCCGTAGGTCGGGATAACCGAGGGGTCGAACTCTCCACGGCCATAGCGAACGTACATTGGCACCGGCTCCGCGACGCCCGTTGGATTATTTGTGGTCGGGCCAAGCGGACACTGGGAACAGATATGGATCACCTTGGTGGGATCCGTCTGGGCCGCGTTGAAGGCTGTTGTCTGCGCGACGTCCATACACTGGCCAGTCGCCGGGTTAGTCATAGCGCAACGCAAACCACCAGACCACACATAGGAGTTGGTGCCTAGCGGGCAGGCAAAATCACCGGGCGTGCAGGTGAGATAGGCTTCCCCGTTGAGGTTGGTATCAGGCGTGGCGAACGGTGCGCCGGACGAGGCCTTGACATCGGTGTAGTTCGGGCGCCCGTAGCTATAGCCAAAGCTAACGGTGTGATCACCTGCCCAATGGAACACCTTCGATGTATCAAAGCTGATTCCGTAGCTGTCCGTGCTGTGGTTCTCAAGAAAACCGAACCCCTGCAACGGGAAGATGTTGTTGGGATCGATACGGCTGGTGACTTGGCTCACATCGAACTTCGGTATTTCATCGAAGTGCGTATGGTTCCACGTGAAAGAGCCGTTGACCAGCCAGGTTGGCGACAGGGTCCCGTTGTAGCGCACAACCCAGTTGCGGGTACCGTAGTCCCACTTGCTCATGGCTGTATCATTCGGGGTGTTCAGAACATAGTTCTGTTCGCCCGTGTTGGTCTTGGTTGGATCGCCGAACACCGACGACTCAAGCTGATTGCTGTCATTGATCTTCCAAGTCAACTTCCCAGCATAGTTGTAGGTACGTGCGAACAGTGTCATGGTGCCCAGCGACGCCAGGCCGGCTGTGGACGGAGCTGAAACGAACTGCTGAGCCCACGACGGGTTGAAATCGCCGAAGAAGAACAAGTGATTCTTGAAGCCGGGTACCGGCCCGCCAAACTCCGCGTCCGCGTCGAAATTCGCGCGATGCAGGAAGTTGCCGACCAGGTTGGTGCGAACGGCGTCCGTTTGCAAATAGGTACCTTCCGCTCCCTGGGGGGCAGCAAAGGCACCGATTTCGCCGTGGTACTGGTTTCCGCCAGATTTGGTCACCAGTTGAACCACGCCGCCAGTCGCTTGTCCATATTGCGGCTCGAATCCGCCCGTCTTCACGTTAACTTCCTTGATGAACGAGAGGTTGATGCCGCTGCCGATGGAGCCTTGACGGCGAGTGAAAACACCCAGTCCGCCGAATGCACTATCGGTGATGTTGACACCGTCAGCGACATAGAGGTTTTCTAGGCCGGAAGCGCCGGAGATCGATGGGTTGGAGTGGCCTGCGCCTCCGCTGTCGGCAGCACCCGGTGCCACGTAGAACAAGCTGGCAACGTTGCGCGCTACGGGGACGCTTTGATAGAAGGTGTCTGCGAGGTTGGCACCTACGGCCGTCGACGAGTGTCGACGGTGGTCGCGGCCCCGTGACTTCGATCACTTCAGTGACGGCTCCCGGCTCGACCTTCAGAGGTCACGGAGGAGGTTCTGCCAATTGCGACTTCGATTCCCTTGGCTTCGGTGGATCGGAAACCTTGCTTTTCCACCCTCACCGCGTACATTCCCGGCGTGAGCGCACTGAACAGGAACTTGCCTTCGCTGCTGGTGGTCGTGACCGCGTTTCCCTGCGGGCCGGTCAATGTGACCTTTGCATCGGCAACTACCGCACCGGTACTGTCCTGGATGAGGCCACCGATGTTTCCCTTGGTGGCGGTATCCTGGGCAAAGACCGGCAGGCATGCCAGAAGCAGGGTCGAAGAACAACAGGCCCCATGTCCTTGTCTGTTTCATAAGACTCCTACCCTCCTCAAAAGTTGGATCGCTGTAATCGGTGTTGGTACAACTGAAGCTTAGGATTGGTCCGAAAGTTGATATTCAGCTTTCTTGCGCGAAACACTTGAACTTGATTGCTTAACACTTGGTCCGTTGACAGCGTTCAACGATGCAAGTTGTCAACCAAATGTAAATGTTTGGAAAGAAATGTGTTACCTGAACAAAGACATCGTTACATCCGATTTTCGGGATGTATCAGGGCATCCCTTATATGAATTTTGGGAATCTCAGGTTTCCGTCGTATTGCAACGCGGGAGTGTCGATGCCGCCAAGGTCTCGAAAACTTAGTGGTCCATAGACAATAACAGGAGTGATTGTAGATGTTTAGGTCGTGGGTTCCGTGGTAAGAGCCTTCGCCTTTTGTTCCATATCAGCGGCTTTTTGAGCCTGGCCGGACTTCTGATAGTAGTGCGCCAGTCCCAGGTACAAAGCGGAACTCGGGCGCAAGGGCACTGCCGACTCAAGCAACTGAATGGACTTCGCGGTCTGACCCAACCGATTGAAGCTCTCCGCCATGTCCAGAATCGCTTGCTCGTCAGTCTGCTCGGTGACGCCCCCTCGAGCGTACAGCTCTGCGACCTCGTTGAACGCTTGTCGCGAATAGAGCAGGTTCACGAGCTTATCGCGCGTCGGTTCGTCGGGGCTTTTCCCGTAGGCTTTGCGAAAAGAAGTTAACGCGCCCTCCTGATTTCCGAGAGCAAGATAACAAAGGGCGCGCTGGGATTCACGACGTCCTTTCTGGAAATCCTCCGCGGCGTCGGGATCGACGACGTCCCAGTTCTGCGGAGAAGCATCGGTATCTGCAACGCGGAACTGGAAGCTTGCGACGGAACGAACATGAGTGAGCGGGTCGGTAATCGTGATGGCCAACCGATATCCGCCAGGCTGCAGATCAGCCGTCGGAATTTTCTTGCCGTTGATCAATCCGCCATTGCTGTCAAACTGGTTTTCCGCCAGTTCTTCACTCACAGTCTTCGTATCATGCAAGCCCATGCGGCCATACGCGTACTCGACCTGCAATTTCGCATCGGCCGGGCGCTGCGAATCCTTGGAGGATCTCCACAACTGGTAGAAGAATTGCAGATCTTGTCCCGGGTGTAATGTGAGACTGTCCATCGCAGGGGTAAAACGCACGCCGGCGGCGGAGAACGGCAAGAACGCGGGTTGGCCCGCGACGGCTTCTGAAAAGGGCACGACCTCGGTAATCCGAAGTCCTTCCGTCGGACGAGAAGGGATCACGATTTCGCGCAGAGCGGGAAAGGTGGTGTGTTTGATTTCGTCGCCCAATTGAAATTCTATTTTGTACTTCCCCGGGGGCAGCGGCAGTAGACCCTCGAAGCCAAAAACCCGGCTCTTGAGCCTGATGAATGCTCGATCATCGACGTAGTCCGTTAACTTACGCTGCTGGGTAAAGATCGAGCTTTCCCTCGGCCGTGAGCACACGCGCCGACACCGTGGCCGAGTAGTAGTACTTGCCATTCGTGCCTTCGGCCAGCGAAAAGTCTTCTGCACGTTTCATGCGGAGCACGTAGTGCAGATTGGTATCGCCCGATGCATCGACAAGCGGGACGGTAAGAACGTCGAGGTAGTCACCGTGCAGGATGACCCGATGAGAGACCGACTCCAGCAGTGCGCTACGTTCGCGCAGTAGATCCTTGTTTAACGGATGATTGGCCAGGCCGCGGATATTGTTCAGCAACATGTCGGACGCCATGCTCGACGTGGCAGATTGGTAATCGACCGGTTCGCTGGGCAACAAACTCAGAACCGTGCGAGAAACTTCGCGACCAGCATCGTGATCGATGACCTTCCAGCTACCCACCCGATCGTTCTCATGAAGAGGAGCCGTAACGAGCTTTTCTGGTCCGTCCATGAACGGACTGTACAGACGCATTTCATCGCCGGGTCCCTTTTATAGAACACCACATAAAAGAAAGGCGGCAACGCCGGGTTGTCGTTCGAGTAGAACCAGATCTCCATCGGGCGGATGTTTGAGAAGCCTAGATACTTCCCCACCTGTTGAGGTTTACCGAGAGTCGACGTAAACCCGTCCGCGATCCGTGCGCCAACCTTCTAATCCATTCTGATGCCCGTACCATTGATTGGCGTATGCGATTCGACGGTATAGCTCGTCTTTGTAGGAGTTCGTCGGCGAACCCGGATTCGGGTTGCGAATTTCCCAGAAGTGCTCGATGAACTTGTCTCGAGAGTCGTCGCTGGGAAGATGTACGAATGCTTCTTTCTCTTCGTCCGTAATGATGTAGACCACTTCCTCAGTCAGCCACTTGCGGTAGGTGGGGGGAAGATTTTGGATGTCCTTCTTGGATACACCCGCCATCGCTGTGGAAGTGAGTTGCGCCAAGATCAGCGCGAGGAAGGAGAGCCTGCGGAACAAAACACCCAAAACACTATCGGACTGCCGGGAGTGCATCGCTAAAACTATAGGGCTGGCTTACAGTCATCGTCAAGAAGAGCGCGGGCGATGGCCGGCGCGAGCACTCGTTATGCCGTTTCTCTGCAAGGGTGTTGTCTTGAGAAGTGCGATGCCAACAATTTAGCGAAGACCCAGGTCAAACGGCCATAGCCGCGGCAGCATCCAGAGGAGGAAAGTCAGCGGGAGGGAAGTTCTCGCCTCCTCTCGAACCTTACGAGGTACGCCCGCCCTGATCGCGTCCCGCCTCGAAGCGTCTCGGCGACGCACGTCATTACGTCCGTAACCTTCCCCTGTGACCAATTAATGGCATATCACTGTAGGTGGCTGGACAAACAGGACCTTACTCTGTCCGGCCGGATCCCGGGGAAATCTTCAGTTTGGCGGAATGGTCGCACGCGATGTGCGATTTGTTTTGGAGGGGACATGTTGAAGCTTCGATTGTTCGCCGTCTTATTACTGGTCGCCGGATTTGCGGGCGCGGCGTTTGCGCAGACCGGATCGATCCAGGGAACCGTGGTCGATAATTCCGGAGCCGTGGTGCAGGGCGCCGACGTGATTGTGCGGAATACTGAGACCAATGCGCAGCGCGCAGTCAGCAGCAGCGCAACCGGCGTCTACAGCGTTCCGAACCTGCCGGTCGGGCACTACGAGATCACGGCGAAGAAGGAGAGCTTCAAGGCCTATCACCTGAACGGCATCGCGCTTACGGTGGCGAACGTATTGGGTGTCGACATTACGCTCGAGCCGGGTACGGTGTCGGAAGAAGTCATGGTGCGGGCCAGCGACGTGCCGAACGTCGACCTCGAGACCTCGCAGGTCAGCAACATCGTGGATTCGCAGCGCATCCTCAGTCTGCCTTTGCTGACGCGCGATCCTTATGAGTTGATTCTGCTCTCGCCAGGGACCATTCAGTCCGACAGTTCGCTCGGCGGATTTTCCGTGAACGGATCGCGCGAACGGAACAATAATTTCCTGCTGGATGGTTCGGACAACAATGATACGTCGGTGCCCGGAATTGCAGGTGGCCTGGCCTCGCTGAATCCCGATGCGACCGAAGAATTCCGCGTCATCACCAGCAACTTCATGCCCGAGTACGGCCGCAACAACGGGGCGATCATCGACGTCGTGACCAAGAGCGGCAGCAACGACTGGCATGGCGGAGCACGCTGGTTCGGCCGCTACAACGCTCTGGGGGCGCGCGACTACTTCAATCACAATATCGACCCGGATACCGGAGCCATGGAAGCGCAGAATCCGTACGTGCGTAACCAGTACGGGTTCAATTTCGGGGGACCGATCGTCAGGAACAAGACCTTCTTCTTTGTGGATGCCGACTGGCAGCGCTTTCGCACCACGCTCACGAATCGCTCGGCTGTTCCCAACGCCGCTTTCAAGAGCATGCTGAGCGGGGGAACGTTCGACTACACGGACTACAATGACACCGACTGCGCTCCAGCCGCAGCGCCATGCACACTGCCCATCAATTTGAGCACCAACAGCACGTGGCTCTACGGGGCCTCGCCCACCATCGCGCAGATCCTCAGCCTGTATCCGAATCCGAACGGACCGGCCATTGACCAGTTTCGGGGCGAGTTGTTCTTTCCGTCGTCGTCGAAGTATGACGCGCGAAACCTGACCGCGAAGCTCGACCACCACATTGGCGACAGGCACGTGCTGTCGATTCACTCTGGCTATGATCTAAGTCAGGACCCGAATGGAAGTCATGATGACTTTCTGCCTGGCCTCGGCGCATCGGGATTTAAGGCGCACACGCTGGTGACCGGCGCTTCCTTGACTTCGACGCTCAGTTCAACGCTAGTGAACCAGGCGAAGTTCGGCTACAACAAGGCCGATATTCCTTTCAATTGTGGAGGCCTGAATGCGCTCAACATTGGGGCGACCGACCCGTATGGCCGGCCGCGCGATTTCTCCTTGCCCGATGTCGCGGGATTTGGCTGTTTGAATTTGTTCGATAGCAATGGCCAGTGGCGCAAGACCGGCACCTGGAGCTGGGGCGACAACCTGAGTTGGGTGAGAGGTGCGCACACTATCAAAGCGGGAGTGGATTTCCGCAGGGTCTATGAGGATGGCTTCAATTCTTTTACGTCGCGCAGCACGGTGACGCTGGCGCCCTTCGGGGATTATGGATATTCCACTGTCATCGCAAATGCTGCAAATCCCGCCCTGGGGCCTTGCGATCCATACGGTTGGCTCGGCGGTCCGGCTGATGAGAACGATCCCTATCGGAACTGCGGCACGGATGCATCCGGCAATCCTGACTTCGTCTTTCAGGACATGACCAACATGCTGCTCGGGGTCATGGATTCGGAAACGCAGAGCCAATTCTTCGACAAGGCCGGCAACCGCACGGCGGATGACATGCGGCGTTTCCGCCAGCACGAGTATGACTTCTATGTGCAGGACAGCTGGAAAATCCGGCCGAACCTGACTTTGAACTTCGGATTACGCTACCAGTTCAACGGGGTGCCGTTTGAAGTGAACAACAACCTTACGAACCTTTTCCAGAATGCTTCTGGTCCGGCTCCCGACGTGATTGATCCGGCGACGCCGGGCTGCAATCCTTCCTTCGCGACTTGTACGGGCTTCACCTTCACTCTGGTGGGACCGGGAACCGGACACCTTCTGTACGACAACAACTTCAACAACTTCGAGCCGAGGCTGGGGTTTGCCTGGGATCCGTTCCGCGACGGCAGAACCTCCGTGCGCGGCGCGTTCGGAATCTTCCACGACCGTGTCTTCGGCAACCTGTTCGGCAATGCGACCAGCAACCCGCCGTTCCAGCAGACGCCGATTTCCAACCCCGTATTCACCGAGCCGGTTCCGCAACCGGAGGCCGTCGCTTTGCCCGCGAGCGTGCAAACTTCGATCCACGCGATGGATGGGACTTGTGACCCCTTTACCGACTCCTGCGGCTCGGAGTTCTTCCCCACTCTCATCAGCAAACACTTTCCGATGCCCTACACGTCAACCTGGAATTTTGGAATTCAGCGCGAGCTGTTCCGTAACCTGACCGTTGACGTCAATTACGTCGGCAACCGCGGCTTCCATCAGTTCCGCGTGGTCGATGGCAATCCACCGCAGCCGGGGCTGGTAGCGGCGAATCTCGCAGGCGGCGCCTCTCCCGACGCGCTGACCTTCAACAATCTTTGGTTTGGGCCTCCGGGATTCCTGTCAGTAAACAATACCGCGTTCTTCCAGGCTGCTCTCAATGAGGCGATCGGCAACTCCTGGTATCACGGGCTGCAGGTGAACGTGAACAAGCATTTTGGCCATGGTTTCCAGATTCAGGGAGCGTACACGTACGCGCATGCGATCGACGATTTTTCCGATCCGCTGGTGGCGTCGGAAAAGACTAACCGCAGCTTCCCGCGGAACAGCTTCGCGCTCAACAACGAACGCGGCAACTCCGGATTCGACATCCGCCATCGGCTGGTCGTGAACTATGCCTGGGATCTTCCCGTAGGCAAAGGCCGCGGGTATCTGAGCACCGGGTTCCTGGGCAGAGTGCTGGAGGGCTGGCAGTGGGCGGGCATTACGACCCTGCAAAGCGGACATCCATATGATCTGTTCGGGAACAGAGACTCGGAGCACACCGGGTTTTCCGCTCGCCTGGACATGACCGGAAATCCGTCGCTGCCATCCGGACACCCGAAAGACCAGACGGGCGTGAACTGGGATGGGTTCGCGCTTGCAGATTACGGCTTCGCCGGAAACGTGGGGAAGAATCATTTCTTCGGGCCGGGCTACCATAACTGGGACATGGTGATGTCCAAAGATACGACGATCACGGAGCGCGTGAAGCTGCAATTCCGTACGGAAGTTTTCAACGTCTTTAACCGGACGCAATTCGATCAGCCGGGAAATCTGTACCAGGATCCGGGCACGTTCGGCTTCTCAACAGAGACCATCAGCCGTTCGGACGGTACAACCTCAGCGCGGCAAATGCAGTTTGGGTTGAAATTGCTGTTTTAGAAAATCATCGACCACAGAGGACACGGAGGAGCACAGAGGAACCCAGGCTTCCTCCGTGTTTCTCTGTGCCCTCTGTGGTTAATTTCTTCCCCGCTTCATTTCCCGAACAACGGATAGTGGCTGGCCGCACCCATGAAGAACAGCATGGGCAAGCTCAAGTAAGCATTCGCGCGGGACGCCATGAATCCCATGCGGGCCATGCGCTTGGCTTGCTCGGGAATGGGCGTGCCGTTCTGCGCGTTGTCCTTAGTCCAGGCGATGAGTTTCTTCTGAATGCGCCAGATCACTCCCCACACGTTCAGCATCATCACCCAGCCGATTCCTCCGCCGATGCCGATTGAAAGCAGGCGATTGCTCTGCCATCCCTGGTCATTGATGCTGAGGAACAGCCACGCGGCCACGGCGACAACAATGGCGTAGATCACGGCGATCACCGGCCCTTTGTCCAGGGCACCTTTTCCAGGGATCAGCACGGCGTAGAGGATCCCCCACACGACGGTCCATATCCCGAAAAAGCTCAGCATCACTGTTCCCGAGGAAGCCTGCGCGTTGCGGGCGTCAACGGCGACGATGAAACTGCCCCAGTACGCTCCTCCCGCGAGCACGGTCAGTACCGACGTCATGCGGAACCACCAGAGCGCGCGGGGCATCAGCGCGGGGACGACTTTGCCTTTGGTGGCGGCATCGAGTTCTTTCTGAAATGGCACGTTCACCAGATTGAAGAAGTAGAGCAGGCCGATCCAGGTGATGCCGGCGACGAAGTGGATCCAGCGAACAATGATCTCGACGTTGGTGCGCGTATCGCCGGGCAGATGGATGTTGGGACTGAACAAAGATGCTGCGAGGTGAAGCATGAAAGTTCCTCCCGAATGGTAGGCGGATTGTACAACAGCACAGCTAGACAAGAACGGTGCATGAAAGAACGTCAAACGGTCCCCCCAGAAACCGAACTAGGGACCAGTGAGCGCGGGCGCACTCCGGAAAATGAACCTCTTCGGTTCCAGTGACAGCAACCACGACCGGTTTCGTTTAGGTGATTTATTGCCTGTTCTAAGTACTGCCGGTAACCACAATCTCGAGGTTACCCATGTCTCCAAAAAGAGGGTAAAAATTGTCAGTACTTTTGCAGACTTTTCTTGTCCAACGGGTTGAAAAGTCTGGCCTGAGGCCGTATGGTACGAGTGTTGCCCAAGAGGGTTCGGAGCACTGAAACGGCCGGACTGTCGCGGGTTGTCCCCCCTGGGCTCTGCAGCCGTACGCGCCACGGGTTGCGAAGCACAGCTGCTGTGCAAGTCCAATTTGCAAGGAGATCGGCAGATGGAGAACAAGCCGGCGCAAAACATCCAGGATTCCTTTCTCAACACGGCCCGCAAGGAAAAACTCAACATCACGATCTACTTGCTGAGTGGGGTCAAGCTGACGGGCCGAATCCGGTCGTTCGATAAATACTCGGTAGTGCTCGAGACCAACAACCAGGAACAGTTGATCTTCAAGCACGCTATCTCCACGGTTGTGATGGGGCGAGTGCCGCACGCAACGTTTGCGGCGCACGGGGAAGGGAAACCGACGGCGGTCACGTCGGTGCCGGCACCCGTGCCTCCGACCAGCGCTTCCGGGACTGAAGGCTAAGGCGCACCTCAGTTGCGCTCCGCAGAATCTAAAAAATCACGCAAGTCCGACGCGGTCCGCCGCGCCGTCGCAGGTGAACGCGCACGGGAACAACAGGATGCGCGATCCTCTGGCGAGCGGGCCTTTCTGGTCGGGCTGGATGTACGGGTGCGTCCACGCGACGGCGGCAAGCGCGCACTGACGGCGGGCGCACAAGCCTCACGCGATGCAGCCACCAGTGTTTCGGCTGGCGCCAAGGCTCCGCCTATACCGGAGTTCAGCGCGGAAGAGTCGCTCGACGAACTCCGCACCCTGGCGACCAGCGCGGGCGCAGTGGTGGTCGGCGCGATGCTCCAGAAACGCGACCGGCCCGATCCGGCGACCCTGATTGGCGCGGGCAAGTTGGAGGAGATCGAGGGGGCCGCGGCCTCCGCCGATGCCGACCTCATTCTCTTCGATCACGATCTCTCTCCCTCGCAGCAGCGCAACATCGAGCGCATCCTGCACAAGCGGGTGATCGACCGCACCCAACTCATCCTCGACATTTTTGCGCGGCACGCGAAGACGCGCGAAGGCCAGCTGCAGGTCGAACTCGCGCAACTGGAATACATGCTGCCCCGCCTCGCCGGCCGCGGTGTGGAGATGTCGCAGCTGGGCGGCGGCATCGGGACCCGAGGTCCGGGCGAAACCCAGCTGGAAACCGACCGGCGGAAAATCTACCGGCGCATCCGGCATGTCAAAGAGCAGATCGAGAACGTGCGCCGCATTCGCGGGCAGCAGCGGCAACGACGGGAGTCGGCGCCGGTAGCGACGGTGGCGCTGGTGGGCTACACCAACGCAGGGAAGTCGACCTTGTTCAATGCGCTCACTAACGCGAAAGTGCTGGCGTCGTCGCAGATGTTTGCGACCCTTGATCCCACGATTCGCGGGGTGGAGTTGCCGTCGCGGCGGAAAGTGCTCCTGTCTGACACGGTGGGATTCATCCGCAACCTGCCGCACACGCTGGTGACCGCGTTCCGCGCCACGCTCGAAGAAGTGCAGCGGGCCGCTCTGGTGCTGCATGTTTCGGATGCGGGCAGCCCGCTTACCGCGGAACAGGATGCGCAGGTGGAGTTGGTGCTCAAGGAACTGGAAGCCGAGAAGAAGCCGCGCCTGCACGTGATGAACAAGATTGATTTGCTGGAGCCCAAACAGCGCGAGGCGCTGCGCGACGATGAGCGCACAGTGCATGTTTCGGCGGTGCGGGGAGTCGGGATCGCCACGGCGCTGGAGCGCATCGATCAGTTGCTCGAGGAAGACCCGGTGAGCCGGGTGCGTCTGAGCGTGCCGCAGAAAGAGGGAAAGGTGCTGGCCATGCTGGCCGCGCAATCGCGGATTTATTCGCGCGAGTACCGGGACGGATTTGTCGAGATGGAAGCTGAAGCCTCTGAGTCGGTGGTGCGGCGAGTAAGAGAGTTTGTGGTGAAGAGTTAGACGCTGGCTACTGGCCGATAGCTGGTAGCTGGTGGCAATCCTAGTGCGCCCCCGGGCGTTCCCCCTGGGTATTCGTCGAGTCACAGAGAGCCCTCTCAAAAATCTTAAAACGCAGAGTTCGCAGAGAACTGCCGCAGAGGGCGAAGAGCGCAGAGAGAATCTCGTTGGTTTTGGAGGGCCGGGTTTAGCTATCAGCCACAGGCCGTTAGCTACCAGGCAAAATTAAATGGGCCGAGAGCCAAAAAGCGGTGACTTTTCTTGGCTACCGGCCCATTCGATCCTGAATTGGATCGGAGGTGATGTAGTTATGTTAGCGCCGATTCCGGGGAAGTCAAGAATTGTTTCCTGAAAACGCAAAAGAATAGCCTGCGGCCTGAAAAATATTCCCACCTGCCGTCCATCTGCAAGGCCGCTAAGCCTTTGCTGGCGTTGACACAAGCTCCCTAGGATGTTAACTTTAGGGGTTTTGTAGCCCTCTTTCTTCCGGATCATTCAGCTAAGCCATGCAAGAGACGCTTCGACAACTAGGCGGATTACTGCTCGGGTCCGTTCCGACCGTGATCATGCTGGTTCTGCTCTACGCCATCTACACGATCCTGGTCCACAAGCCGCTGGCTAAAGTTCTGGCCGAACGGCGGGCCAAGACCGAAGGCGCGATCGAGAAGGCGAGTGCGGACGTGGCGGCGGCCGAGGCCAAGACCGCGGAGTACGAGCAGCGCCTGCGGGAGGCCCGGGTAGCGGTGTTCCGCCAGCAGGAAGCCCGCCGGCAGGCCGCCTTGCAGGCCCGTGCCGCGGCTCTTGCGACGGCTAGAGCCCGGGCCCAAGAGCAGGTCAAGCAGGCCCGGGAAGCTATCGAGCATAGCAAGATTGCGGCCCAGGAAAGCCTTCAGGCGGAGTCAAGCCGGCTGGCGACCGAAATCATTCGCCAGGTACTTCGCCCGGTGGCGGCGGGAAGCCCAGGGAGCGGGGCGCGATGAAACGGAGACACGGTTTCGCGTTGCGGGAGGTCGCTCGAGCCCTGCCCGCCCTGTTCGTCATGGTTATGCTGGTCGCCGGTATAGCGCTCGCCCAGGAGCCTGGAAACGCTGCAGAGATCGAGTCGCAAAAAGCAGCCGGGCAGCAGTCCTCCGAGCAGCGGGAGAAAAGCCAGCCGGAGCGCCCGGGATTTGGCGCGCAACTGGCGAAAGAGACCCGGGAAGCGGCGGGCGAAGACGACGAGACGGCCCAGTTCAAGCAGTCGGCATCGGTACGCTGGCTTTCGAAGTTCACGGGCGGGAATCTGCAGCACGCGTATTGGCTGGCGATGCTTCTGAACTTCGCGGCCATCGCCGGTGTGCTTCTGTGGGCCGCGCGCAAGTATCTGCCGGGAGCATTCCGGGCACGAACGGCGGCGATCCAGAAGGCCATGGAAGACGCGCGGCGCGCCAGTGAGGACGCCAACCGGCGGCTGTCGGAGATTGAATCGCGGCTGGCGCGCCTGGGTGATGAGGTCTCTGCGCTCAAGGCCACCGGGGACGCTGATCTGGCCGCCGAAGAGGCACGGATCAAGGCGGCAGCGGAAGAGGATGCCCGCAAAATCGTCGAGTCGGCCGAGCAGGAGATTGCTGCGGCCACCAAGGCAGCACGGCGCGACCTGACCAGTTACGCGGCCGATCTCGCCATTGCGCTGGCCAAGAAACAAATCCATGTGGATGCGGGGACCGACTCGTCCCTGGTGCGCAGCTTTGCGGACCAGTTGGGCAGTGTCGACGATGGAGGCAAGAACTGACCCATGGCTTCGGTGACCAGCATCTACTCGCGCGCGTTTGCGGACGTGATCTTCAAGAGCCGGCTCGACGCCGGGAAGACTCTGGAGCAACTGCATTGGTTGAGCGGGACGTTGCGCGAGAATGCGGATTTGGGGCGCGTGTGGGACAATCCGGCGATCTCAGCGGAACAAAAACGCGCGCTGCTGGATGCGATTGCCAAGCGGGAAAATTTGTCGCGGCAAGTGCGAAATTTTGTGGCCGTGCTGCTCGAACACCGCAGAACGCACTTCTTCGATGCAATCGTCGAGCAGTTGGGGCGCGAACTGGACGCGCGCATGGGATTTGCGGAAGCGCAGATCACAACGGTGCGCGATTTGAGCGACCCGGAGAAGCGGACGCTCGAAGCGAAGGTCGAGAAGTTGACGGGCAAGAAGGTGCGCGCCCGCTATACCCGCGATTCTGCAATCCTGGGGGGCGCGGTCGTCCGCGTGGGAAGCACGATTTATGACGGCTCGGTGCTCGGGCAGTTGGAAAGTATCCGCGAGCAGATTGCGGATGGCAGCTTCTAGCGGGTGGCTGGTAGCCGATGGCTTGTGGCATCCATTGCACCCGAGTAAAGCCTTAACGCGGGGATCGCAGAGAAGAACCGCAGAGTTCGCAGAAGCAGACTGACACCAAGCAGGCAGGCACACGAATTCCGAAATCACGAAGCTAGCGGCTAAGAGCTAGCGGCTAAGAGCTGATTTTCTATGGCACAAATCAAGGCAGACGAGATATCGCAGCTGATCCGCGAGCAGATCGAGAACTACGAGAGCAAGATCACGGTCGACGAAGTTGGCACGGTGATTTCTCTTGGCGACGGCATTGCCCGCGTGTACGGGCTCGACAAAGTGATGGCCGGCGAACTGCTCGAGTTCCCGCACGGCGTGGCCGGGCTCGCCATGAACCTGGAAGAAGACCAGGTGGGCGTGGTGCTGCTGGGCGAGTTCACCGAAATCCGCGAAGGCGATGAGGTCAAGCGCACGGGCCGCATCATGAGCGTGCCGGTGGGCAAGGCCATGGTTGGCCGGGTCGTGAATTCGCTGGGCCAGCCCATCGACGACAAGGGCCCGATCGCAACTACGGAATTTATTGCCCTGGAACGCATTGCGCCGGGCGTGATTGACCGGCAGCCGGTGCGCGAGCCCATGGCGACCGGACTCAAGGCCATCGACTCGATGATTCCGATCGGCCGCGGCCAGCGCGAATTGATCATCGGCGATCGCCAGACCGGGAAGACCGCCATCGCGCTCGACACCATCATCAACAACAAGGGCAACGACCTGATCTGCATCTACAACGCGATCGGGCAGAAGCGGTCCTCGATTGCGCAGGTGGTGAAGATTCTCGAAGACGCCGGCGCCATGGAATACACGATCGTGGTGGCAGCCTCGGCGTCGGAACCCGCGCCCATGCAGTACATTTCGCCCTACGCGGCCTGCGCCATGGGCGAGTACTTCCGCGACAACAAGCGGCCATGCGCTGGTGATTTACGACGATCTTTCAAAGCATGCTGCGTCGTATCGCGAGATCTCGCTGCTGCTGCGGCGTCCACCGGGACGCGAAGCGTATCCCGGCGACGTGTTCTATCTCCACTCGCGTTTGCTCGAGCGCGCCTCCAAGCTGAGCGACAAGATGGGCGGCGGGTCGCTGACGGCGTTGCCGGTCATCGAGACGCAGGCGGGCGACGTTTCGGCCTACATTCCGACCAACGTCATTTCGATTACCGATGGGCAGATCTTCCTGGAAACCGACCTGTTCAACTCGGGTGTGCGCCCGGCGGTCAACGTCGGCATCTCGGTAAGCCGCGTGGGCGGGAGCGCCCAGATCAAAGCCATGCGGCAGGTGGCCGGGTCGTTGAAGCTTGAACTGGCACAGTATCGCGAGTTGGCGGCCTTTGCCCAGTTTGGCAGTGATCTCGACAAGGCGACGCTGAGTCAGCTGAATCGAGGACAGCGGCTGGTCGAGTTGCTGAAGCAGGGCCAATTCTCGCCGCTGCCATTTTCGAAGCAAATCCTGATCATCTTCGCCGGCACTAGCGGCGCTCTGGATGACATGCCGGTCGAGCAGGTGCGGCCGTTCGAAGCCGAACTCTACAAATATGTGGACACGGCATACCCCGGCTTGCTGCGGACTATTATGGAGAAAAAGATTCTGGACGATTCCTTGAAGGCCGAGATGACGAAGGTGCTCAAGGAGTTTAAGGAGCAGTTCCTGGCGGCAAGAAAGTAGGCAGCTGACAGCCCGTTCTTTATGGCTAACATTCTCGACATCAAGCGGCGCATTCGCAGCGTGATTAACACGCGGCAGATTACCAAGGCCATGAAGATGGTCTCTGCGGCCAAGCTGCGGCGGGCGCAGGATCGCGCGCTGGCGGCCCGTCCCGTATGCGCAGATGTTGACCAATGTGCTTAAGTCGCTGGTATCGCGGGCCGAGATTTACGATCCCGAGACCGGGGAGCCGAAGCATCCGCTGCTGGCGCAGCGGCCGGAAAACAACGTCCTGCTGTTGGTGGTTACCGGGGACAAGGGGCTGGCGGGTGCGTTCAATACCAACATCCTGAAGGCCGCCATGCAGTTCCTCGGCGAGAAATCGGGCAAGAACATTGAGATCGAAACCATCGGCCGCAAAGGCCGCGATTTCCTGCGCCGCCGTTTTCCAATGGCCGAGCCCAGAACGGCTGAGTCCGCCGATCCTCCTCGGACCGCCGTCATCGGAGAGCAGATCGGGGTCCTCAACAAGGTGGACCATGCCTTGGCGACCAGGATCGCCGAGCGCGTGATCGCACGTTATTCGGAAGGCTCGATCGACGCCGTGTATCTCATCTTCAACGAATTCAAGTCGGTGATTCAGCAGCGCCTGGTCGTGGAGCGCGTGTTGCCCATTGTCGAAGTGGGCGTCTCGCAGGTGCAGGTGGCGCGGGACCTGACCCAGCGGGAAAAAGAAGAAGCCCAGAAAGCGGCGATCTCGGCGGGCGTCGGCATGCGTTCCAGCGAGCAGAACGAAATTGACCGCGTGGCTGCCGGATTCGCGAGCGCGCAGGTGGACTACATCTACGAGCAGTCGCCCGCAGAATTGTTCAACGACCTGTTGCCGAAATATGTCGGCATCCAGATTTTTCATGCGCTGCTCGAGTCGGTGGCCGCCGAGCACGCGGCGCGCATGACGGCGATGGAGTCGGCCACCAGCAACGCTACCGACATGATCGACTCCCTGACGCTCGCCATGAACCGCGCGCGCCAGGCAAAGATCACGAAAGAGATTATCGAGATCGTCAGCGGCGCGGCGGCGCAGTAAGGCAGCTGTCTGTCGCTCAGCTGGTTCGTGAGTACGCAAAATTTCTTGCAGAATGCCATCAGTGTTGATGGCAGACACAAGTCGACAGCTGGCGCTCGTTGGTAAAAGAGGAGCGGCTGACGGCTGAGAGCTGAGAGCTAATTTTCATATGCCAGAAAACATTGGACACGTAATCCAGATTGCAGGACCCGCGGTGGACGTACAGTTCAGCCGGGAGGGCCTGCCCCCGATTTATCAGGCTTTGCGCGTAGTCAGTGACGGCTTCAAGGTGCCGCAGCCCATCAATGTCATTCTCGAGGTGCAGCAGCACTTGGGCGAAGGACGCGCGCGTTGCGTGGCCATGGAAGCCACCGACGGGATGGTGCGCGGCATGAAAGCCATCGACACGGGCGGCCCGATCTCGGTGCCTGTGGGACACGGCACGCTCGGGCGCGTCATGAACGTCATCGGCGAGCCGGTCGACCAGTTGGGCCCTATCGAATACACCGAACGCATGCCGATTCACCGGCCCGCGCCCGCGTTCGACGAGCAGGCCACCAGTGCCGAGATGTTTGAAACTGGAGTCAAGGTCGTCGACCTGATCCAGCCGTTCTTGAAAGGCGGGAAAATCGGATTATTCGGCGGCGCCGGTGTCGGCAAGACCGTCTTCATTCAGGAACTCATAAACAACGTTGCCAAGCAGCACGGCGGATTTTCGGTGTTTGCGGGGGTTGGTGAGCGCACCCGCGAAGGCAACGACCTGTGGCTCGAAATGAGCGAGTCGGGCGTGATCAAGCCCGGTGATCCCTCGAAGTCGAAGGCCGCGCTGATTTACGGTCAGATGACGGAGCCGCCCGGAGCCCGCCTGCGCGTCGCCCTGACCGGGCTGACCGTAGCCGAATATTTCCGCGACAAGGAAGGCGCGGACACGCTGCTGTTCATCGATAACATTTTCCGTTTCACCCAAGCCGGCTCGGAAGTGTCGGCGTTGCTGGGCCGCATGCCCAGCGCCGTCGGATATCAGCCGAACCTGGCGACCGAGATGGGCGAACTGCAGGAGCGCATCACTTCCACCAAGAAAGGCTCAGTGACCTCGGTGCAGGCGATTTACGTGCCCGCCGACGACCTGACGGACCCGGCCCCGGCCACCACCTTCGCCCACCTGGACGCGACCACGGTGCTTTCCCGCGCGTTGACCGAGATCGGCATTTATCCGGCCGTCGATCCGCTGGCTTCGACTTCGCGCATTCTCGATCCGCGCATCGTCGGCCAGGATCATTACGACGTCGCGCAGTCGGTGAAGAAGACCCTGCAGACCTACAAGGACCTGCAGGACATCATCGCGATTCTGGGCATCGACGAACTCAGCGAAGACCAGAAGATCACGGTGGCGCGCGCCCGCAAGATCCAGCGCTTCCTGTCGCAACCGTTCCACGTGGCCGAGCAGTTCACCGGCTCGCCGGGACGCTACGTGAAGGTCGCGGACACGGTGAAAGGTTTCGGCGACATCGTTTCCGGCAAGTACGACGACATTCCGGAGCAAGCCTTCTACATGAAAGGCACGATCGACGAAGTGATCGAAGCTGCCGAGAAGATGAAGGCGGCAGCATAAAGCAGTCGTCGGTCTCCAGTCGTCAGTCGCTGGCAAACATCGCGATCGGACGACGTGGCTGACGACTAGCGACTGGCGACTAATGGCTGACTCTTTCCAACTCGAAATCGTTACTCCCGAAAAGATGGTCGTGAAGGACCAGGCGGAAGAGATGCAGATCCCCGGAAAGAACGGGTATCTGGGGATTCTTCCGGGACACGCGCCCCTCATTTCTGAACTTTCCGTCGGGCAGATCAGCTATCGCAACGGGAGCGAGACGCATTACCTGTGCGTGGCCTGGGGTTTTGCCGAGGTGCTGCCCGACAAGGTAACAATCTTGGCCGAAACCGCGGAGCGTGGCGAGGACGTGGATTGCGAGCGCGCGCAGAAGGCGAAAGAACGCGCGGAAAAGCGGCTCTCCAGCGGCGATCCGGAAGTGGACGTTCCTCGGGCACAGGATGCGCTGGCCCGCGCCAAGTCCCGGCTGGAAGCTGCGGCCAAGGAAGGGAAGACGGCTGGTAGCTGATAGCTGATGGCCGTTGGCTGCTGTGATGGGGGATATTAAAATCGGACATTCAAAAGTCTAAGAGCCGCCGATGAAATTCTGGCGGCTCTGTTTTTGGTAGCGCCCTCGGGACTGCCGGCAGGATGCTGGCGCTACGAAGTCTCGCCACCGGCTATCAGCCATCAGCTATCAGCAAACGACTGGCGACGGCCTTCAGTACCTCCCATTAAACGTCGACTGGTACCCGGCGCGATAGCCATCGCTGTACTGGTCCTTATAGGCGTTCTTGTCTCCGTATTCGCGGCTATAGCCGTCATCCCGTCCGCCGAAACGTGCGCGGGGATTGGGATTGAACGGTTTGTTCTTGTACTGATCTTCGCGAGCCATGGTGACGCCGTCGCGGTAGCCGTTGTCGTATCCGGCGCGGTTGTTGTAGCGATAGTCGCCGCCGGAGCCGTTGCGGTAATAGTTCTCGCCACGGTAACGGTCGTCTCGATCGCCGCGATATCCTGGACGCTCGCTAGTAAAGCCCGAGCGAAAGCCGTCGGCGTAGCCTTGCTGGTAGCCGTTCTGGAACGCGTTCACCGGTCCCATCCAGTTCTTGTAGCCCCGCGTGGCCTGGCGCCAGTCGGGCGTGTGGTAGTCGTAGGGATCGTTTTCCCGGCCTTCGTGGCGCCCGCGCTTTTCACCATCGCGAAAGCCGCTGTCGTAGCCGTATTGCCGCGTCTGGGCTATATTGCCGCGGCCGTGATTGTAGTCGTCCCAATCCTGCGCCAGCGCGAACGTTCCCAGCGCCAGTACCACCGAGACTGCCAGCGCTGCCATCCTGATTTGTCGCCGCATAATCACCTCCGTCGCCGGGTACTGCTGTTCCGGCATCTGTTCAAGTGGGATGCGTCAGGGTGGGCGCATGATGCCTCGCGGGTGCTGCCAAAAACACAGTATGCGGATGCTGAGAGTCACTTCAGAACCAATGTTTATGCGGGCGCGCAACTTTTCCTGAGGAGACGTGTTTCATGCGCTGGCACGCCATTCCATCTCCGGCCTTCTCTCATTTCTCACGCATGGGTGACTCCGGACATGCGGGATGGATTACGAAGGGCACTCATCGCGCGGGCTCGGGCTCTGCTACACTTTTCGGTTCAGCAGAAATTCAGGGAGCAACTGCGCAATGCAGATCCAGCGGGTAGGCGTAGTGGGCGCGGGCACGATGGGCAACGGCATCGCGCACGTCTTCGCGCGCGCCGGATATGCGGTCACCCTCTGTGATGTGGAACAGCGTTTCCTTGATCGCGCGCTGGAGGCGATTTCCAAAAATCTCGCGCGCGAGACCGCGAAAGCGAAAATCACTGCCGAGCAGGAAGCCCAGGCGCGCGCCCGGATCACCCCCGTTCTTGACCGCGGCCAGCTGGCGGAGTGCGATTTCATCATCGAGGCGGCTACGGAGAAGTTCGACACGAAAGCCGAGATTTTCCGCGACCTCGACCAGTTGGCTCGTCCCGAGGTTGTGCTCGCTTCCAATACTTCTTCAATTTCGATCACCAGGCTCGCGGCCGTCACCAGGCGGCCCACGCAAGTCATCGGGATGCATTTCTTCAATCCAGTGCCCGTGATGAAACTGGTGGAAGTGATTCGCGGCCTGGCCACGGCGCAAGCTAGCTTCGATACGGTTCGCGATCTTGCAGTGGCACTCGATAAGACTCCGGTGGAAGTCAACGACGCGCCCGGCTTCGTTTCGAATCGTGTGCTCATGCCTCTGTTGAACGAAGCGATGTATGCCGTCATGGAGGGAGTGGCCACTCCGCAGGCGGTCGACGAAGTTTTCAAACTGGGCATGGCGCATCCCATGGGGCCGCTGACACTCGCGGATTTCATCGGCCTCGATGTCTGTCTCGATATCATGCGGGTTTTGCAGGCAGGACTGGGCGATCCGAAATACCGGCCATGCCCGCTGCTGATCAAGATGGTGGATGCCGGCTGGCTCGGTCGCAAGAGTGGCAGAGGGTTTTATGAGTACTAATTCGGGCTCTGGGCTTTGGGGTCTAGGCTCTAGGCTTCGGGCTTTTGGCTTGGGCTCTGGGCGCTGGGCTTTAGGCTCTGGGACAAGGATGGTCAGATACTCCGAGAGATGTTAAAGAGAAAGGGTAAGAGCATAGCTTTTGATCGCAAGAACGCCCGCAGACATCGCGAATGGGAACAAAAGCCTGGGCCCTAAAAGCCTAGAGCCTAGAGCCCAGAGCCCAGAGCCCAGAGCCCAGAGCCCAAAGCCGATCCCAAGGAGTGGAAGTAATCCGATGACCACAGCGTGGGGACAGGTCTTACCCGAAGAGAACGACACGCGCGGACGGCCCGACACGGGTTTTTACGTGTTCGCTGTCTTCGCGGGAGTGTTTGCGGGATGGATTGACATCAAGGTCGGAGACCTTCTGTTTACGGCCTTGTTGGTCCTGGCACCGTGCATGATGCTGGGGCTCATGCGTCCCCATCGTGCCTGGCGATGGGCGGTGGTCGTCGGAATTTGTGTGCCGGTCGTGGAACTTCTCGGATACCTCGCGTTGACGCAAAGACCCTACCGCGCGCAAATCTATGAGTCATTTTTGGCCTTTCTGCCCGGGATGGTGGGCTCCTACGGGGGAGCAATGCTGAAACAGGCGGTGGGAAACATCTTGGGCGACAAGTGACACGGCACGAAAGTCCCGGCTAGCCAAAAAGTTACTCCCAGTTCCACAGGCATCAAGGGTATCCTGCGAGCGTATGTGTGTGTCGGTTTCGGTGCTGGCCAGCGGCAGCCGTGGCAACAGCGCCGTGGTTCAGACTGCGCGAACTCGTATCCTGGTCGATGTCGGCCTTTCCTGCCGGGAGACCTTTCGGCGTATGAAAGCGCTGGGGGAAGATCCCCGCTCGCTTTCCGCCATGGTGATCACGCACGAGCACTCCGATCACGTGTATGGGTTGCCGGTGCTTGCCCGGAAGTTGAAGATTCCCGTATTCATGACGGGCGCCACGCACCAGACCTGGACACGCGCGCAGCGCGACGAAAACGGAACCCGTCCAACCCTTGACCGCCTGGAGATCTTTGCCGCGGGCAAGAGTTTCCAGGTGGGCGACATTGCGGTTACGCCCTTCACCATTCCGCACGATGCGGCCGATCCCGTGGGTTTCACTTTTCGCGCCGAGGGCGTGAAGGTGGGGATTGCCACCGATCTGGGCTACGTCCCGGCCAGCGTGCGCGACCATTTGCGGCGCTGTGAAGTGCTGGTCATGGAGTCCAACCACGACGTGGAGATGCTGCGGATCGGTCCGTACCCCTGGTCGGTGAAACAGCGGGTCATGAGCCGGGTCGGGCACCTGTCCAATGACACACTCGCGCAATTCTTTTCCGGCGACTATGATGGGGAAGCAGCATACGTGGTTTTGGCGCATCTTTCCGAGCACAACAATCATCCGGAAATTGCTCGGAAGGCCGCGGAGAAAGCCTTGGGGCCTCGCCGAACGTTGCTTCTCAACCGCGTGATGCTGGCGTCGCAAACTGAGCCTTTGGAGCCGATCCGCCTTTAAGTCATACGAGTATGAGCCAGTGCATCGACCCTCTCGTGGGCAAGATTCTGGCCGGCTGGCGGTACGACATTTCCGGTCTCGCGCCCGAGATGCGCGAAGACTACGAGCATCATCTTTCCGCCTGCGAGCATTGCTGTAGCCGCCAGAAAATCCACCGCATTATCGATGTGTCACTGATCGTACTGGCATCGGTGTCGGCCGGAGTCTTCCTGCTGGCGTTTGGAGTCATTCGCCATTTCGGTCCTCGCCACGCGTTGCTGCTGGAGATTGCCGCGCTGGGCGGATTTGCGCTATCGGCGCTGCTTTGGCTGATTGTCGCGGTGGCCACACCTGCGCCGACCACCATGGTCGATGTCGCGCGCATGGGAGCGCGCAGGGTTCACGATCGGCTCCCGGCCGAGATTCGGGAACGCTTGCCCGAGGATTTGCGGCTGAAGATTACCGGCTCGTGACTTCGGAGTCTTTGGGTCGAAATTTCCCCTTAACCTCGCCACTTCTTTAACGGGTAAGCATCTGAATATAGAAGCATGAAATCGTGTGCAATGTTCGTCGCTGTCATTTTGTCGCTGGCCGGGATGACGAGTTCCCAGGCTGGCCAACTGGCTCTTGCATCACGCCCCGATCAACCGCCCGCGGGATGTCACACCCACGGCAACAAGGCTCCCGCTCATGCGCCCTCCGATCATGCGTGCTGTGTGGCCGGGCATGAATCGGCGATTCTGCGGGCGTCTCTCGCGCCGCCGCCAACCTGGCAGGATACTTTTGAAACCCGCCTGCCTGCGCCCTCGTGCGCGGCGGTCGCGATCAACAACCTCCCGAGTAAAATGGTTTTGTCGATAGTGCCGCACGAACTCGCGCCCCTTCGCATCTAGATTCCAGTCCAGCTGTCCATCCTCCAGGAGCCCAACTGCGAATGGGTTCTTGTCGAAACATTCCTTAACTGTTTGTGTAGGGAGACTTTGCATTTTGCGAGCAAGTATCTGGTGCGGAGTTGTCGTCCTCACGGTCCTCGGTGCCTTCAGGGTTTCTGGCGCGGCACAGAACTCTGATCAGGAAATGCCGGCCCACAGCCACGCTAGCCACGACATGCAGTCCATGGCAAACATGCACATGGACGAATCTCCCGCCTGGCTGCCATCCCCACACGCCGGTTCCGGCACGGCATGGGAACCGGCCTCGGTGCCCGGCCATCTCTGGATGAGCAAGCGCGGCCAGTGGGACCTCATGGCGCACGGAATCATTTTCCTGACTTACAACCAGCAAGGCGGCCCGAGAGGATCCGGGAAGGCCGAGTCGGTGAACTGGCTGATGGTGATGGAGCAGCACAAGGTGGGCAAGGGCACGCTGATGTTCCGGCAGATGTTTTCCGCGGAATCGTTGACCTCGCCGCATCCCGGATTCCCGGAGATTTTTCAGACGGGCGAAACCTACCATAACGAGCCGCTGGTCGATCACCAGCACCCGCACAACGTGTTCGCGGAACTGTCGGCCTACTATTCCTTGCCGTTGACCAGGCGCGTGTCGTGGCTGCTGTATGGCGGCCCGTCTGCCCAGCCGGCGCTCGGCCCGGTTGCCTACATTCATCGCACGTCCGCGGCAGAATTGCCGGCGGCGCCGTTGAGCCATCATCTGCAGGACTCGACCCACACCAGCTTCGGCGTAGTGACGACGGGTGTAGTACTCGATCGCGTCAAGCTGGAAGGCTCGGTCTTCAACGGGCGCGAGCCCAACGAAGAACGTTGGAGTATCCAGCTCGCGGCCTTCGATTCGTGGTCCGCGCGCGCCAGTGTCGCGGTAACCCGCAACTGGACGGCACAATACAGCTACGGACGTCTGATTCATCCCGAGGCACTGGAACCGGGAAACGAGAAGCGCCAGACGGCCTCTATCCAATACAACCGGCCGTTCGTGGATGGAAACTGGGCGACCTCGGTGGTGTGGGGCCGCAAACACAAGGACGAGACCGCCACCAACCTGAACAGCTACCTGGCCGAGTCGACGGTGAACTTCAAGCGCAGCAACTATGCGTACACGCGCCTGGAACTGGTAGACAAGGACGAGTTATTTCCGGAGGCATCCGTGCATCCGGCCTACCGCATCGGCGCGTACACCTTGGGCGGCGTGCGTGACCTGTTGCAGAATCACACATGGCAATTGGGACTGGGTGCGGATGTGACGTTCTACAGCAAGCCGGCGGTCCTGGACTCCGCCTATGGAGCGAACCCGGTTTCGTTCCGCATCTTCCTGCGCCTGCGGCCCGGGGCGACAGAGCATCACCACTAAATCGCCCAGCGGACCAGTGAAATTAAGTACCGTTTGTAAAGTGCGTGTAAGAACTGTTGCCAACCAAGGAACCAGCACAGAAATTTGACACGAACGGTCAAACATAGTGCAAAATTAGCGGACCGGTGGAAAATGCGATCAAGATCATTCGCGCCATTCAGATCGCAATGTTGCTGAGCGTCGCGATATTTGTGCTGGCCGGGGAAATGGTTGGCTCCATTCCTCGACTCAGCGATCCCACGCTGTTTTACGCGTTGTCGCTGGCAACCATCACGATTGTGGGCGTCATCCTGGTGGTGCGCCGCACGCTGGTTCTGCAATCGGCGGTAACACTCGCCTCTCGCCCGAATGACGTGGCCACCTTGAATCGTTGGCGCGCCGGCTACGTGATGACTTACGCCCTCTCCGAAGCCATCGCAATGTTCGGCCTCGTCTTGCGCCTCATTGGATTCTCGCTTTCCCAAGTCGCGTCCTTCTACATCGCAGGGTTCATCCTTCTCTTATTCTTTGGGCCGCGTCGGCCCGTTGTTGTCGAAGCCTAGCGTCCGCTGGGGTATTTCTCTTAAGATTCTAAGCGGGAGGAAACGTGTCGATTACCGAACCGGGAGAATTGGAGGCACTGCGCGCTGCCGGAGCGATCGTGCGCCTCGTTCTGGAAGCGATGAAACGGCAGGTGCGTCCGGGCATCACGACCGGGGAACTCGACGCGATTGGTGCCGCAGTCATGCAAGAGAATGGAGCGCGCTCGGCGCCCGCCACGGTCTATAACTTTCCCGGATCGAATTGCATCAGCTTGAATGAAGAGGCTGTTCACGGGGTTCCCGGAGCGCGTGCGCTGCAGTCGGGCGACCTGCTGAAGTTGGATGTCACCATCGAGAAAGACGGTTTTATGGCGGACGCCGCCGAAACCGTGGCGGTAGGCAAGGTCACGCCCGAGGCGGAGCGCTTGATGGCTTGTGCCCGGCGCGCCTTCGAGAAGGCTATGCTGGTGGCCCGCGCGGGTTTTCGCGTTTCCGAAATCGGCCGCGCCGTAGAGCGCGAGGTGCGGCGCGATGGCTTCTCGGTGATTCGGGAGCTCGGCGGACACGGCATCGGGCGGACCATTCACGAGCCGCCTCGCGTCCCAAATTATCCCGATCCGGAAGCTCGCCAGGTGCTGACCGAGGGGTTAGTGATCGCCGTGGAACCAATCATCGCAGCCGGATCCGGTAGGGCGATTCTGGCCGAAGATGGCTGGACCATGAAGACGGCAGACCGCCGTCCAGCCGCCCACTACGAACACACCATCGTGATCACCAGGGGCAAACCGCTGCTGCTGACGGCGTGAGAAATCACATTCCTTTCCCCGCTGGGCTCGGGAGGCGCCCTGGCACGAACGGGCCATCTGTCGCTCCCCAGTCGTTGACGGTGCCTCGCTTTCCAGATAAAGTCCAATCTTTACGACTCTTTTGCCTCCCCGCGAAAGTGGAGTGTCTGGCTTGTCTCGCTGTCTGAAGGGTTCATTCGCTGTCCTGTGCCTGGCCGCGCTCTGTGTGCCCATGTGGGCGGTCGGCTTCTCTCCGCAGAGACGTGTGGGTATTCAAGAAGGCGATCAATGGGAGCCGGCTATCGCGTCGGATGGCTACGGCCACGTCTACATTCTTTATCCGCAATACATCCGTATTCCGGGATGTGCCGCATGCCCGGTCCCCAGCATGGTCCTGGTCACGAGCGCAGACAACGGCGTCACCTGGAAATCACAGCGTCGCCTGGCCAACCGCGGAACTGCGCAGTTCGATCCGCAGATCGCGGTCGACCCCGTAGACCGCCGCACGGTATACGCCGCGTGGTTGGAGAATGATCGCCGCGACATCATCGTGGCGCGTTCGGTCGACTTCGGCCTGACCTGGACCGACATGATCGCCACCCGCACCGAGACCGAAGCGGACAAGCCGGTCCTCGCCGTGCGCGGTCTCGATGTCTATGTTGCCTACAACCGCGCGGCCAGAATCTGGGTCGCTATTTCACATGACGGCGGCAATTCGTTCTTCCCGACCATTGTGAATACCACTGCTGGGATGGGTTGGGCGCAGGCGGGGGCGGCGGTGATCGATCCTACGGGCAACGTATTCTTATCGTGGGCCGGATACACGCGGCGCAACAGTGGGCAGGGTCCGGTGGACCTCTACGTGAGCCGCTCTCCCGACGGAGGCAAGAACTGGACGACGACACTGATGGATGTTTCCGGCGAGCCGCCCGAGTGCTCAACCGGCGAGTGCGGGTGGGCCTACCTGGGAGCGCAGATCACCGTAACTGCGGATGCTGCCGGGACCCTGTATGCGCTGTGGAATGCTGGCCCGATCAATAAGGGAGCGGAGCGGATTTACTTCTCCTCCTCGACGACCGCCGGCCTGACCTGGTCGGCGAGGACCAGCGTGTCCAACGCCGCCTACGGAGTGGGCCACGCATTTCCGACCATCGTGGCGGGCACGGCCGGCGACGTACGCATCGCGTGGATGGATACGCGGCGCAGCCCACTGTGGAATACGTTCTACCGCAGTTCGACCAACGGTGGCGCGACCTGGTCTCCGGAAGTGCAGCTCTCTTCGTACTCTCCCGGCTACAACTACATCGAACCTCGCGGATTCAAGTTTCCCTTCGGCGACTATTTCGAGATGGACATCGACAATCAGGGGGACACCCAGGCCGTGTGGGGCGAGGGGTTAACCTACGAGTCACCAGGTAGTATCTGGTATAGCAACGGACGATGAGGCATTCTTCCTAAGATCCGTCTCCCTGCGACGGCACTGAAGGAGGGCGCATGTTGCTCATGGGCGTGAATCTGTGGGCCGTGCTGGGTTCAGCCGTGGCCACCATGGTCATCGGCTTCCTCTGGTATTCGCCCATGCTGTTTGCGAAATCGTGGATGGTGGCAATGGGCTACGACCCTGCGGACAAAGCCAGGATTGCCGAGATGCAGAAGAGCGCCGGGCCAAAGTACGGCATCTCGTTTCTGGCAGGCATTCTGTCGGCGTTCATCCTGGGTAAGATCATTTATCACCTCGCCATTTCCACAGCGTTGTACGGGATGAAGGTGGGATTCGCGGTGTGGCTTGCCTTTGTGATGACCGTTCAACTCACTGACAAGCTTTTCACCAACCGTCCCATGAAGCTTTTCCTGATTAACACGGGATACCAGCTGGCATGCTACCTGGCGATGGGAGCGATTCTCGGGAAGTGGGTGGGAGCTTGAGGTATGCGACCTCTCGCGCCTTGGAGCGGCAATCACTCCATGATCAGGCCGCCGGTCAGTTCCGAGAGCTCGGCAATTCCGTGCTCGGCGCAATATTCCTGTAATTCGTCGACCATCTTCTCCGTGGCGCACGGGTCCCAGTAACTCGCCGTGCCAATCTGCACGGCGGTCGCGCCCGCCAGCATGAACTCAATGATGTCGGCGGCGGTCGAGATGCCTCCCATGCCGATCACCGGAATCTTTACGGAGTGGGCGGCGTCGTAGACCATGCGCACGGCGATCGGCTTGATGGCCGGACCGGACAACCCGGCGGTGACGTTAGCAATGCGCGGCTTGCGCGTTTCCGGATCGATCGCCATCGCGACAAAGGTATTCACCAGCGAGATCGCGTCGGCGCCGGCCTCCTGCGCGATGTGCGCCATCTGCGCGATGCTGGTCACATTCGGCGACAGCTTCACGATGAGCGGCCGCACCGCCACGCGCTTGGCCGTGGTGATCACTTCATCCAGCGATCGCGGATCGCTGCCGAACTGGATGCCGCCGTGCTGCGTGTTGGGACACGATACGTTCAGTTCGTAGGCGGCGATGCCTTCCCCTTCGTTGAGAATCTGAATCGTGCGCTCGTAGTCCTCGCGCGTGTAGCCGAACACATTCGCGAACACCACGATGTTTTTGATCTCTCGAAGCTTGGGAAGTTTCTCGTCGACAAACGCGCGGGCGCCAATGTTCTGCAACCCGATTGCGTTCAGCATTCCGGCGGCAGTCTCATACAGGCGCGGCGGCGGATTGCCCGTCATCGGTTCGCGCGACAGGCCCTTCACCACGAACCCGCCCAGCTTGTCGAGATGCACTACATCTTCAAACTCCAGCCCGTAGCCAAAGGTGCCACTGGCTCCAATCACTGGATTCTTCAATTGAATTCCGCAGAAGCGAACGCTCAGATCCGGTGGGCTCTTCAGTGCGGTGTTCAACGCTGGCCTCCATCCCTGGTGCTGAAGGCGGCGGGCTTTAGATCTTCCCAAGAGCGCGCAGGCCGCGGTGCCTTCTCCGCTGGCGGCCCGGGGTTCTCAGCGTGATGCGCCGGCGCAAGCGCCTCGGTGAGCACTCGTCCAATCGCGTGCGTGGGAGCGTTAATGCCCAATAAAGAGGCCAACGTCGCAGCCAGATCCACCGGCTCCGAATGTGTGCGATAGGTTCCAAGCTGAAAGGGCAGGCCAAAAAATGCCAGCGGCACGTGCGTGTCGTAAGTGTAGGGCGTGCCGTGGTCCGTGCCGGACTTGCCGCCGATCAGGAAGGGCGCCGGAACACCGAGCACGTACCATCCTCCGTACGGCGAATAGCTGTGCAGATACTTATGTCCAAGTTCGGTGTCGGGCGCGGCTCCTTGCGCCAGCTGCCAGCGGGTGAAATATCCGCGCAAGCCCACCTGCTTCATGGCTTCGCCGGCAGCGCGCTCCGCATCCTCTTCTTTGATCTTAAGCGCTGAGAAAGCTTCCTCGTTAAGCCACGCATCGGGATAGTCGAACGACCTTACGAAGTCTGTGCTCCTGCCCGCGGAGAACTTCACGGCTAGCGCCTTGTTGATCTGCGTTTCCAGTGCCGGAATATCGAGATAGGCGGCGGGCAGGTGCAGCTTGCTGGCAACCGTCGGCACCGGCGCAACTCCGTGATCGGCGGACAACGCGATCCACACATTCGCCAGCCCTACCTGGTGCCCGAGGAAGTTGAAGAACTCCGCCAGTTCCCGATCGAGCGCAAGCGCCATCGCCGCCATCTCCGGAGAGTCCGGTCCCACCTGGTGGCCGAGGATGTCGTTGGCCGAGAGACTGACGGTCAGGAGGTCGGTGGTTGCCGATAGTCCTAGTTGTTCATACAGAACCAGTTCCTTGGCGAATTCCAGTTCGTAGTCGTTCGCAAACGGCGTGGAGCCCACAACCTCGTAGAAGCTGGCTTCCGAGCCGTCTTTGCCCTTGCGGTGAGCGGTCGAGCGCAAAGTCGCGCCGCTGCCATCGCGCCATTCGCGGTCCCAGTACTTGGCCGCTCGGTTGCTGGAATTGAAATCCGCGGCCCACTTGGGCAGTTCGGTGCGGTAGTAAGTCGAGGTGACCCATGTGCCCGATTTCTGGTCGATCCAGTACGCCGCATCGGCCGCATATCCACCCGGCAAGATGGCTGCGCGATCCTTCAGCGCGACGCCAAATACACGGGACTTCCCTCCCGTCGCCAGTTTCAGTTCGTCTCCCAAAGTGCTGGCCAGCAAATTGTGCGGAGAGGCGCCCTTTATGTTTCCGGGAATTCCGACCAGCTGTGTGCTGTCGTCTTCCACCGAACTGACCATGCGCTTTTTCTGCGTATCCCACCATTCATTGGAGATGATGCCGTGCCCGCTGCTGTAAGCGCCGCTGAGTAAAGTGGCGTGCCCGGGCGCGGTGCGTGTGTTGGCATAGTCGTAATTGCAGTCGGTGAAGTACGCGCCGCGATCCAGAAACAGGCGAAAGCCGCCCTCCACAAATTGATCGCGATAGCGCTCCAGGTAGTCCCCGCGAAACTGATCAATCACCACAATGACGACCAGCTTCGGGTGGCCGTTGTAGCTGCTCGCATGTGCGAGCGGGCGCGAGACGGAAAGGCATAGCAGAAGAACGGCAAGCAGAATTCGGAGGGAGCCTTTCATGAGTCGGTAGTATAACGGGTCGGCAGCGGGTTCGCCGATGCCGCAATGCGCGATTTGACGGGGGCCGCGACCGCCATTTATGGGCGGACTGAACCAGTGGGTACCGGCACAAGCAGGCCGCAGGGAACGAGACTTTCCCATGAGACGCTGAGTCGCGTTAACCAAATCTCAAACTGAGGCACTAACGACGCGATCGAGCGTGCGCCGGAGCCACCTTTTTCGGTACACTGAATGATTCCATGCTCGATCTGGCGTTTGTCCGTGGCAACCTCGCCCTTGTGGAAGAAAAGCTCCGCCTTCGCGGGATGGACCCTGCGGAGGTCCTCGGCGATTTTCGTTCGCTCGATGCCGAGCGGCGCTCCTTCATCACGACGCTCGAGACGGCGCAGAAGCGCCGCAACGAGCTTTCCCCGAAGATCGGTGTGCTGAAGCAGGCTGAAAAGAAGGGAACCCTGACAGCCGACCAGCAAAGAGAACTCGCGGAGCTATCCGAAGCGGTTTCCCGCGAGAAAGCTGTCATAGAAGACTACGAACAGCGCGTCACCCTGGCGGATGACAAGTTCAAGGCTATTCTGAAGGGTGTCCCGAACCTCCCGCACGCTTCGGTCCCGGTGGGCAAGAGCGCGGAAGACAACGTTGAGGTCCGACGCTGGGGTACGACTCCCAAATTCGACTTCAAGCCGAAGCCCCACTGGGAACTCGGCGAGCAGCTGGGCATTCTCGATCTGGAACGCGCCGCCAAGTTGTCGGGCGCACGATTCGCCGTGTACTGGGACATGGGCGCGAAACTCGAGCGCGCGCTCGCCAACTTCATGCTCGACCTGCATACCCGCGAGCACGGTTATACCGAGGTGCTGCCGCCCTACCTGGTCAACTCCGAATCCATGTACGGTACAGGCCAGCTTCCGAAATTTGCCGCGGATTCATTCCGTGTGCCGCACGGCGAAAAAGATTTGTGGCTGATCCCGACTGCCGAGGTTCCGGTCACGAATCTCTATCGGGACGAGACGATTGAGGGAGCGCGGCTCCCCGTTTCATTGACTGCTTACACGGCATGCTTTCGCAGCGAGGCGGGCTCGTATGGGAAAGACGTACGCGGAATCATCCGCCAGCATCAGTTTCAGAAAGTGGAATTGGTGAAGTTCGCGCATCCGGACCATTCCTACGACGAACTCGAAAAGCTGACCCACCACGCCGAAACCGTCCTGCAGAAGCTGAATCTTCACTATCGCGTGGTCGCGCTGTGCGCTGCCGACATGGGGTTTTCCTCCGCCAAGACCTACGACATCGAGGTCTGGCTGCCGGGGCAGGGGCTGTTCCGTGAGATATCTTCGTGCTCGAATTTCGAGTCGTTCCAGGCGCGGCGCGCGAACATCCGTTTCCGCCCCGAGGGCAAAGGCAAGTCGGAGTATGTCCACACATTGAATGGCAGCGGCCTCGCCGTGGGGCGCACCTGGGTGGCCATCGTCGAAAACTACCAACAGGCCGACGGTACGGTGCTGATTCCGGAAGCGCTGCGCCCTTACGTGGGAGCTGACCGCATCACGCCAAAAAAGTTTTAGTTTTTTGGCTGACGACTGACGCCTGGCGACTAGCGATTGGAGACCAGCGACTGGAGTCCAGTTGCCAATCGCGGGAGCAGTTACTAGACTTGGAACACGCACAAGCAGGTCCGGCGATTGCAGGTACGCCTTCGCGGCCGATGACATCGATCTGGCGGACAATCCGGGGCTACATCCTTTGGTCGTACGAGCGCGGCTCCCTTCACTATGATGTGATGGTCACGCTGATCCTGCTCTTTGTCTTTCTTTCGCCCTACTGGATTAATTTCAAGGACAAACCGATTGAGCGCCTTTCGCATCAGACCGGAGTAGTGATCCAGCCCGACGGCCAGGGCGGATTCATGTACCAGATCGAGGCCTCGGAGCTTACGGCGAAGAACGATTCCGGCCTGCGCGAGCAGATGCTCGGCATCATCGAGCCGATTACCGGAGCGGCCGCCATCCTGAAATACGAGCCGGTGAAGGACGGCTCTGGGCATGTGCAGAGCTACAAAGTTTGGGTAGAGCGCGAATAGCCTCTCACATTTCGCCAGGTCGCGGACTTCAAATGAAAACAGATCGCCAGCCAAACCGGTTCGTCGCTGTTCTCTTGTCCAGCTTGCTATGGGTCGCAGTATCGAATGCCGCGGCGCAGACTGATCCCAATCTTCAAAAAGCGCTCACTGCCATGGACAACGCGGCCGCGAACTTTCACAGCGCGCAAGCTGACTTCGTATGGGAACAGTACTTCAAGGTCGTCAATGATCACGATTCGCAGAAAGGCACGGTCTACTATCGCAAGTCGGGCAAGGATACCCAGATGATGGCCGACATCACCGATCCGGCGCCCAAGAGCGTCCTGTTCAGCGACGGCAAGGTGCAGGTTTACGAGCCTAAACTGAAGCGGGTGACCAGCTACGAAGCCGGCAAGAATCGCGAAGCGGTCGAGAGTTTCTTGGTGCTCGGTTTTGGCGGCAGCGGACGTGACATGCAGAAGTCATTCGACGTGAAATATCTGAGCACCGAGAAAATCGGCGACGTCAACGCAGTCAAACTCGAACTGGTTCCTAAGTCCGACCGGGTGCGTAACGTGTTCGAGAAAATCTGGCTTTGGATCGATCCGGCGCGCGGCATCTCCGTGCAACAGCAATTCTTCGAGCCTTCCGGCGATTACCGGCTGGCCAAGTACTCCGACCTCAAACTTAACCAGAAAATCTCCGACACCGCCTTCAAACTGAAGACCACCAGCGACACAAAATTTATGTCGGGCCCTAAGGGCTAACTATCTGAATGTAAACGTCCAAGATTAAGGCTGAAAATTGCGAGTCGGGCAGATATACTGAATTTCAAAGCACCGGGTGAATGTTTTCGATGGCCAAAGTCTTTACGATTCCAGTTGTTCCGAACCTGGGCCGCAGGAAGAGAGAACGCACGTCCGACCCCCGCTACGTGGACGGACAGCGCACGCTGGTCGAGGCCATGAAGTACCTGGCCCAGGCCGACCCGGTCGCCAACCGCTCCGCCATTGAATTGCTCTCGGAACATGTGCGAACCCGATTCCGCATGAGCGACTCGCCGCTGAAGTAATTCCCGGCAGATATTTCGAGAAGTTTTTAAGCGCCAAGCGCCCAAGTGAAAGTCAGTAGCACTGCTTTGCGCGAACTTCGCGATGCTCTTCGAAATCTTTGCGTTTTAAATGCTTTTTGCCCAACGCGAATCCACAACCGAGAAAAAGGCGGACCGGAGTCCGCCTTTCAAATCACTGACATTCGCTTCCGCCTAGAACTCGTACCGCAATGCGAACTGCATGACACGGGGTTGGGTCAGCAGGCCCGTGTAGTTGCCGAATGTGTTCGAGTTGGTGAGTGATAGCGACAGCGCCTGTACGTTGAACCGGGTGAGATTCGTGACATTAAAGACCTGCCATTGGAATCGGACCCCCTGGGACTCGCGCACTTTCCAGAACTTGCTCAAGCCCAGGTCCAACTCAGCGAAGCCGTCGCCGCGCAGCACGTTGCGTTGACCGCTTTCTCCGGGGAAATCCTGGCGGAACGCGCCGATTCCACCCGCCCCCAGCGGATCTGCGAACAGGTTCACACTTCCATCTGCCGCTATCGTTTTGTGGGTTCTAGGTTTCCCGATGGTAGTTGCGAAACCGCTCAGTTCCCAATTGGTCGGATAACTGTTGCCGTTGGAAACACTCACCGGGAATCCGCTCGTCCAACGAGCGATGCCAGAAAGCTCCCACCCGCCGATAAGGGCATCGACCAGACGTCCAGAATCACGCGCAATGTACTTGCCCCTGCCGAACGGTAATTCGGCAATCCAGTTTACGTTAATCTGATGAGTGGTATCGAAATCCGACACGCCGCGATGTTGGTTTGGATCCCAGACGTTGATGATCTGGCCGCCCAAGCCACCGGTCGTTCCTTGGATTCGCTGCGCGTCCGACGCCAGGTCGATCGACTTCGAGAACGTATAGTTGAAATCGAACTGCACGCCCTGCGACATGTTCTTGCGCAGGTTCAGCTGCAATGCGTGATAGCTGGAGTTGCTGTTCGACGTCCACGCATACAAGGATGCAAACTGCGGGCTCAGCCAAGTGTATGCCGACTGGGTGTCGGCGTTCGGTGCGCTGGCACCAATACCCTTGTAGAAGATATTGGAATTGTTGGCGTCCTGGATCCCAAATTGATCCAGAACCTGGATCGTGGTCGTTTCTCCAATACCTCCGACAAAGGGGCAGTTCCGGTCGTAAACGGCCTGGGCCGCGCTGGTGGTGCTTAGGACCTGGCCCCCGGTGCAACGCTTCAGGATGTACGCGCCACCCGGCACTAACGGTTGGATCACGTTCGCCCAATACTGGGCAGCCGCGCCAATGGTCGAGGGATCGAAGTTCTGACTGAGTACGCCATTGAGAGCGGCTTCGGAAAGCGGCCGGATTGCCTTGAAGTAATCCAGACCCGATTTCGGATCCACCAGATCCAGTGGCATGGCCAGGTCCGTTTGCGTCAGAAGCCGATGAGCCAACCGCCCCACATAAGTGGCCTGCACTGCTAATCCATGGGATAACTCGTGTCCCACGGAGAAGTCCAGCATGTAGGAGTAAGGTGTCTTCAGCTTGTCATCCATTCCCCAATACACCTGGAAGGCATCTGGTGGAAATTCCGTTGGGAACGTTCCGCCCGGGCTGGGCTGGAAAATCTGGTTGCCATCGTAATCGGTGTGCGGAATGGTATGCAGATCCGTCAGGCGAGGTGCGCTCTCCAGCGTCTGCACTCCACCCACATTACTCAGGTTGGTCGCCATTCCGAAGGATCCCTGCTGGTCAAATGTAGTCAGCAAAGTTTGTCCGAGGTGGTCGTAGACGATTCCGAATCCCGCGCGTACCGTGGTTTTCGGTTCTGGACTCCAGGCGATAGCCAGGCGGGGCGCGAAATCCTTCTTGTCCCAGTGATAGAACCCGGCCTTCCCGTTGGCTGGACCCGCCAGGTCGAACGATAGCAACGGATTCTGGTTGGAAGGAATACCCTGCAGCATGTTGGCCCGCCGCTGGTTGAACCAATTGCTTAAGCTGATGGTTGGGGAGACCTGCAATCCGTTTGTCTCCCAGGGCGGAGAAAATAACGAGTAGCGAAGCCCGTAGGTGACGGTTAGATTCGGCCGTACTTTCCAGCTGTCCTGCCCGTAGAACTCGTAATAGTTCTGTGCAAATCGGCGCTTTACGGCTGCTCCGTCTGGCAAAGCGTCCCCGTTACGCTGGAAGTTATACTGTGCGTCCACCTCCGCCACCATACCCAGCAAAGTGGCCAGCGGATAATCGTAGCCTTGGGCAAAATCGCCGGAGACCGCGGGGAATCCATTCGCGCCCGGGTCCATGTGATCCGCCCCTTGGCCCGCCATGCCTCCTGTGTCCAGCCATGAAGCGTTGGTTACACCTTGGCTGAAAGAGTTGACGAAGCTGGATTGCGGCTGGCGCGCGAAGCCAAGGTTTGCCCCGAATTGGAGCGTGTGCTTTCCTCGCGACCAGGAGATGTCGTCGATGAAATTGTGAATGGGAACCTGGTAGGTTTTGCTGCGGACCACGGCCAAATCGGAATTGTCGCCGACCTCGTTATTGTTCAGCGTGCGGAAGAAAATGAAAGTTTGGGTGTCGTCGTTTCCGATCCGGCCGATGCTCTGCCGTGTGAATCCCCAACGGAAGGTGTTGAGAACGGTGTTGCTCAACGCAGCGGAATAACCCAACGAAAAGCCCTTGCTATAGTCCACAAAACTCTGCAGTGGCGGCCTTCCTGGTAAATACGGTACGTCGTTGCGCTTGTCATTGCGCAGTCCACCCCGCCAATACAGGGTATGAGTGCCGCTGGCGTTCAGTTTGTAATCCACGCGCGCGATGTACCAGTCATGATCGTTGGCAATCGGTCCCTTGAAACGATAACCCTGAAAGTTGACGCCGTAGCCGACCGAATTGTCATTCGGATGAGGGAAGGTCTGAAGGTAGGAGAGCACCACCGGATTGGGACCCTTCGGAACTGCTGTCACCGGATCCATCCCAATGAGATCATCTGGGGAGAGCCCAAAGAAGCCTGCGGGAACCGCGTAGCTCTGCCCGCTTTGTCCTTGCACGTTCTTGCCGCATCTAGGGTCGGCCGGGTCGTCGCACTGGTACATCATCACGCCGTCGCGGAGTGCATCAGTAGGTACGACGCGCAGCGCGCTGTTTTCTTCGCGCTGGCGACCACCTTCGTAGTTGGCAAAGAAAAACAGTCGGTTCTTGATGATGGGCCCACCTACGGCCGCGCCGAAAATATTGCGAATCAGTTTCGGCGGGCGGTTGCTTTCGCCGGATGAAATCTGGGATTGCTTCACTAAGTAATCGTTCGCGCTGGTGATGGTATTGCGGTGGTACTCATAGACCGCGCCATGAAAACTATTGGTGCCGCTCTTAGTGACCAGCGAAACCTGCGCACCCGATGATCGTCCCTGGTCAGCGTTGTAGTTGGAAGTAGTGACGCGAAACTCCTGCACGGAATCGCCGGTAATCGGTAGCACGGCATTGAACGCTTCGCCATTGGCGTTGTCATTTACGTCCACACCGTCGAGCGTGATGTTGCTCTGATCGCTGCGCGCTCCATTTACGGCTCCGCTGCGTGTGTCCACAGCCTTATTGATCTCGGGACGGTTTCCCGTGTAGGCGACGCCTGCCTGCAACGAGAGCAGGTCGGGAACATTGCGGCCCTCCATGGGAAGCGATTTGACCTGGTTCTCACTGAACGCATTGCCCACCGTCGCGTCGGCGGTATTGATGACCGGAGCTTCGCCGGTTACTTCGACGGTTTCGGTGGTGGCGCCAAGCTCGAGCTTCATGTTCAACGTCGATGGCGTATCGACCAGCAGAGCGATGTCTTTCTTCTCCGCCTTACGGAATCCGGTCATCTCCACGGTCAACTGATATTTTCCGGGTTGCAGTTGCAGGAATTCATACTGGCCGGAGTCGCCCGAAGTCACGCTGCGCGAGAAACCACGCTCCGGGCTGCTGAGAGTCACGGTTGCGCCCGACACCGTCGCCGAAGTCGGGTCGGTCACTGTGCCGCGCAAGGAAGTGGTTCCCGATTGGGCAGCCAACATGGAAATGCATGCCAACAGAAAGAACATCAGACGTGCGGTGAAGCCTGAAGCTGTACGCATCGGTTGCTCCCGCGCCTCGCGCTCGTGCGAGAGGTCGCTCATTGCATTTGTTTTGTTGACTCAGGACTTCCAAAAGGCGAGAAATCCTGCGTCCATGGCGCGTTATCCTGCAGTGAGACGTCGAAGACTTTCAAGAGTTAGTCGAAAATTTGCGAAGAAATTTTTTCGAAACACAGCACATCGAAAACGTCAGCACGTTTTTGTTGTGCACATTTCGTTTAACAAACATGCGGATACAAGACGTGTGTAGTGTCTCGTTGAATGGGGAGAGCTTGAACGAGCAGTCCAGTTGTAACGGGCGAGACCCAAAGAGTTCGTCGTCTACGCGACAGATCGGAGTTGCGTGCCGTGCTCGGAGAAGGAGGAGGGATAGAACGCGAACAGCGCGGTGATTTAAGAAACTGTCACAGCGAAAACGACGACGCGGTTGATGAGAATGATTGAGGGTAGGACTAGCACCTGCGCGCGGGGAACCGCAATCCCTCTGCGCCCTCTGCGGCAGTTCTCTGCGCACTCTGCGTTTTAAGACTTGCCTAAATAAAAAAGGGCGGACTTAACGTCCGCCCTGGAGTCGCTTGGTTTTTGACAGGCTTTGTCTTGGCTAGAACTCGTAACGCAAAGCGAACTGCATCACACGCGGGTTGGTGAGCAGTCCGGAATACTTGCCAAAGGTAAGACTGCCTGCATCGAGGCTGTTGGTGATCGACGCTACGTCGAAGCGGGTTAAGTTAGGAACATTGAAAACCTCCCAGCGCAGACGCAGCAAGTGCGAGTCGGCGTAGGGCATCTTCCAGGATTTGCTCAGGCCGGCATCGAGCGTCGCGAAGCCGTCACCACGAATCTGGTTGCGGGTACCGCTTTCGCCGGGGAAGTCGTGGCGGAAAGGACCGAGGCCCAGACCATTGGGTAACTCAGGCTGAGGATTTGGAAATGCCGAGACAAAGGGACCATTTGCGTCGACACCCTTCGTCGTCTTTGTATGCGGGGTTCCGATCAGCGTTGCGTTGCCTGGCAGTTGCCAATTGGTGGGCCAAGTTGCGCCATTGCCGATGTTTACGGGGAAGCCGCTGGTCCAGCGAGCGATACCCGAAAGCTGCCAGCCGCCGATGACGGCTTCGACGAAGCCATGAGCATTTCTGGCCAATGCTCTTCCGCGTCCAAACGGCAAATCCACGATCCAGTTCGCATTGAACTGGTGGGTGGTGTCGAAGTCGGAAACGCCGCGGAGCTGGCTTGGAGACCAAGTGTTCACGACGCCGCCAATCCCGGTGGAAAGACCGCCGTTCGGGTTGACACGTACGGCATCGGAGGTGATATCGATCGACTTGGACCAAGTGTAGTTCAGATCAAATTGCACGCCGCGAGACATCGAGTGACGCAGCGTCACTTGCAACGCGTTGTAGTTGGCATTCCCAGTCGAGCGCCACGCAAATAAGGAATGGAATTGGCTGTTGAAGAAGGCATTCGGGCCGAGGATCGAGGGGTAATAATTCCCGCTCTGCCCGAGAATTCCGGCGTTGCCGGAGAAGTCCGATCCCCAGTAATCCAGGTTCGCCAGAGGAGTGGTTTCATCCCCGAAACCGAGCATGGGGCCACCGCCGCAGCCGAAAAGGTCGTACATGGCTTGCACTGGGTCAACGGTGCCTCCTCCACTGCAGGCTAATTGATACTGATCGCCTGGCTGAAGCGGTTGAATCATATTCTGCCAGTAAGCGGCCGTGGGCCCGACCACGCTCGCGTTGATATCAGCCGTCGCAACGCCGGAAGCTCCCAATCTGGACATACGATTGGCTGCATCCAGGTAATTCACGCCCGATTTCGGGTCCTTGATGTTGAGCGGTGCGGCGATGTCTTCCTGCGATAGAAGCCTACGCGCCAGGTGGCCGACGTAAGAAAGCTCGAGGGTTGTATTGCGCGAAAGCTGCTGCCCAACCGTGAAATTCAGGGCATAAGAGTAAGGAGTCCTGATGGAGTCATCCAGCCCCCAGTAAATTGCCAAGCCGGTACCACCCGCAGGAAACTGGAAGGGGAAGCCGCCGGTAGGTTGCGGCGGAAAAAGATTGACGCCTTGCGGTGTGCAGCAGGGGACTTCAGTCAGGCTGGTAAGCCGAGGTACCGTGGAGGCGCTGGGAATGGTGGAGTTGGTCAAGCCAGTCGACAAACCGAAGGCACCATATTGATCAAAAGTGCTCAACAGGCCGGTGCCGATGCGGTCATAGACGACACTGGCGCCTGCGCGGATCACGGTATTCGGCCTTGGGTTGTAAGCGATGGAAAAGCGGGGTGCAAAGTTGTTGTAGTCCCAGCGATAGTATCCAGGCTTGTTATTGGCTGCGCCTGCAAGGGCAAATTCGACAATCGGGTCGGCTCCGGAGCCGATACCGTGCTGCTGGTTGATGGAACGCTGTTTAAACCATTTCCCGAGGCTGATGGTCGGGGCAACTTGCGTTCCCGATGTTTCCCAGGGTGGCGAAAGCAGTGAGTAGCGTAGTCCGTAGTTTATCGTCAAGTTCTTTCTGGCGCGCCACGAATCCTGCACGTAAAACTCATATTCGTCCGCAGCATAGCGACGCTTGAGCGGCGCACCCAGGGGTAAAGCATTGCCTTGCTTATCGAAATTATAGGTGGCATCGAGCTGGCTAACCATGCCCATCATTGCCATGAATGGGTAGTTGTAGCTGAGATTGAAGCCGGAATCGACGGCGGGAAAGCCAGCATTGCCTGGGTCCAGCGGGCTGTTGGTATTTGCAATTCCCGCTGTGTCAAGACCCGAGGAGTTCGTGACGCCGTCAGGGAATGAATTGAAAAAGCTGGTGCGTGGGTTACGAATGAAGCGGACGTTGGTGCCGAATTGGAGGGTATGGGAGCCCTTCGTCCAGGAAAGATCATCCACGAAATTGTTGACTGGAGTTACATACGAACGGCTGTAGATGGCGGAGAGAGACGAGTTGTTAGGCGTACTGTTGTCATTCAATCCCCGGAAATAAATAACTGGAGTGCTGGTGTTTCCGGGATTGCCGATACTCTGACGGGTGTAGCCCCACCGGAAATTGTTGAGCAGGTTGGAACGCAGAGTGGCAGTGTAGCCAACGGTGAAGCCACTGCTGTTATCCGTAAACTTTTGCAAAGGATCGGTCCCAGGGAAGTAGGGCGGGTCTGAGCGCTTGTCATTGCGCAGGGCGCCGCGCCAGAACAGAGAATGATTTCCATTGGCAGTCAGCTTGTAATCAACGCGGGCGATATACCAATTCTTATCGTTCGGGGCAGCGCCGCGGAACCGGTACCCGACGAAGTTGAAACCGTCGCCCTGGGAATTGTCGTTGGCAGCTGGAAAGGTATTGAAGTAATTCAAAACCACAGAATTGGCGCCAATGTGAAGCGGATCCAGTTTCGTCTGGATGTCGTCAGGTGAGAGCGCGTTGTAGCCCGCCGGAACCGGAGTTGGATCGCCCGCCACATTTTTTGCGGGACACTGCGACGGATTGGCGCACTGATAGGTCATGAATCCGGCTCTAAGAGCCGCGCTAGGCACGATACGCACGACACTATTTTCTTCGCGCTGGCGAGCCGCTTCGAAATTCAAGAAGAAGTACAACCGATCTTTCTTGATGGGTCCACCGAAGGCTGCTCCGAACACGTTGCGGTTTAACTTGGGAGCTTTGTTAGGTTCGCCACTTGCGGTTTGAGAGGACTTCACGAAGTAGTCGTTGGCGCTAGTGTACGTGTTGCGCAGGTATTCATAGGCGGCGCCGTGGAAATTGTTGGTGCCGCCCTTGGTCACCAGCGAAACCTGTGCGCCCGAAGAACGGCCTTCCTCGGCGCCATAGTTAGTGGTGGTTACACGGAATTCCTGCACGGAATCGATGGTGACTGGCAAGACGGAGGTGAAGGCGTAGCCATTGATCTCGTCATTCACGTCGACGCCGTCGAGCGTAAGATTGCTCTGGTCGCTGCGTGCGCCGTTAACCGCGCCACTGCGAGTATCGCTGTTCTGATTAATGTCGGAACGGTTGCCGGTATAGGCAACTCCGTTCTGGAGGCTGAGCAGATCGGGGATGTTGCGACCTTCCAAGGGCAGGGATTTGACCTGGGTTTCATTGAAGGCATTGCCGAGAGTGGCGTCCGTGGTATTGATCACGGCCGCTTCGGCGTTGACCTCAATCACCTCTGTGGCAGTGCCCACCTCCATTTTCACGTTGACGGTGGCAGGCGTGTCGACCAAGAGCTGCAGGCTTTTCTGCTCGGCCTTGCGGAATCCAGCCATCTCCACGGTGAGCTGGTACGTTCCGGGCTGGAGTTGGAGAAATTCGTAGCCGCCACTGTTCCCGGTCTCCAGGGTACGACTAAAGCCGCGTTCGGGGCTGGCCAACGTTACTCTCGCGCCAGGAACGGCGGCGAGGCTTGGATCAGTCACCGTGCCACGCAGGGAGGAGGTGCCGGACTGAGCAAATGTCAATGTACTGACCGCAAGCAAGAAAGCGATAAGGCGAATCACGACTCGTGAACCTGAGCGCATCAGAAGCTCCCGTACCCCAAAGATGGGGAGTCATTTTTCAGTTGTGTGGCCCAAGGATTGAGTGCGAATGAGACCCTGGGATTCCTAATGGGGCGCTATTGTGCAACTGGACAACGACAACTTACAAGTGTTTATTTGTAATAATTTAAGAACTATGGCAGCGGCCTGCCTCGGGGGAAAAGCCGGGCCCATGCGCCACCATGTGCAGGCTAGATCGCGGATCCATATTCTGAGTGGAATTCCAATTTTCATCGGCTTAGGGTCCGAGAAGTTGTAGCGCTCTCTCGCTGAACGGCACCCTTGCGCTGAACCGTACCCTGTATGGCCGAAAGTCACAAAGCGCAAAAGGTTGAGCGACCGTCATGCGATCCGTGAAAACTGTTTGTTCCGCTCTCCCCGAGGCAACTCATTGACCTGCCGGCCGACGGGCGGTGATCCGCTTTGCGAACCACAGGGCGGACGCTAGCAGAATCAGGCAGGGATAGCACTCGAGCGTATAGCGCGCCTCAGGATTTCCCATCGTTCCCAGAAACAGCGATCGCAGAACGATATATGAAATCGGCAAGCCGACCCACGCGATGGGGCCGCCACGGACGAGACCGGCAATCGCGGCCAGCACGTAAAGCAGATTTACAACTCCCAGCCCAATCGCCAGCACCAGCCACTTCGTATCGTCGTCGAACTCATACCAGCGGCTGTCGGGCGGAAGTAGTTCGGTGCGCGGACGCAGCCACATGTCGGCAATCTTCAGCGCGGGCAACACAATGTAGTAGCGCAGAGGATGGGAACGAATGCGCTGCTCTGCCAGCGCGGCGAAACGAGCATCCAGCTCCGGGCTGATGTTCAAAGCCTCGTTGTACTGGTCGAAGATCGCCGCAGTCTCCTCCCGCTGCTGGGGAGTGTCGAAAGCGCGCGAGGGCAGATTGCCGATGTCAACTTTGTCGCCCGGCACGTTCCAATAGATCTCTTCGGTCGAGGTGTAGTCGGCGATCCAGGTGTTGACCCAACGATTGAAGCCCAGCGGAACGTACTCATCCAACTCGTTGGCGTAACGAGGAGCCAGAAATTCGGCCCGGTGCAGGGTATGCAGATTGCGCGCACCCCACACTGCAAGCGGCGCAAGTGCGCAGGCCGCGACCGTGAGCCCGGCACGCACAATCGGTGTCGCCGGTTTGCCCGCGCGGATCGCGCGCCACAAAAGAATTCCCTGATAGGCGCCGATCGCCAGCAAGAGCAGCCCGCCGTCGGGTCGCAGCAGGATGCACGCCGCCACACTGACTCCGCACCATGCCCACGGACGAACGCTTCGAGAGTCAAGGCCATCGAGACCCATCACGCCGAAGTCAAGCGCCAGAGCCGTGAAGAAAATCTCCAGCGTCTCGGTTAAGGCCGCCGCCGAGTATTGCGCCAGGAACGGGCAAAGAGCCGTAAGCAGGAAAGCTGCCTTGGCAGCGCGGTCCGAAATGCAGCGCCGCGCCAGGTCGGCCATGACCAAGCAACTCGCCAGATCCACCAGCACTTGAATTCCAAGCGCCGCTCTGAAGTTGTCCAGCCCGAAGATGGCAAACACGAACGCAAGAAACGCGGGATATCCCGGAAGGCGCGCACAGCTGGGATTGATGATGCCCGTATCGTAGGTGCGCGCGTACACGCCGTGGAGAAGCCAGTTCTTGGCGAGGTCGGCGTAGAACAGGGAGTCGGCGGTAACTTTCGGAACGAAAAAGAAGAACAAAAGCCGCACGGCCAGCGCCGCAGCCGCCGCAAGACCAAAGAACCGGATGTTTTGGCGCACAAGTTCGCGCACCCTAAGAATATAGCCTGTTTCCCGCAGGCTTTGGGAATTGGCGAATTCGCGCAGAACAGGGTTTGACCCCCCTGCGCCTGCATCATACGATTGATAGGGAACTCATGGCGAAACCGGTTTTTTACGATCCCGGGCAACTCCGCTGGAGGGTGCTGCGGCGGCTCTTTGACGTTTTGGGTGTGACCATCACGCTGGTGGTCATTTTCTTTGTTTATACCGCCATTCGCGACGAGCAACTCCCCGGCCTGTTCCTTCCCAACCAGAAGCGGCCCATTCACGCGCTCAAAGATAAAGACAAAGAAAAAGAAAAGCGCAAGCAACTCGCTCTACGCCGCCGCAAGACCAAGAAGCCTGCTTCGCAAGTCACGCTCAACGCCGATGAAGGCATCCGCGCGGCATTTTATGTGCAATGGGATGCCGCCAGCTTTTCATCGCTGCGCGAGTATGCCCGACAGATCGATTTGCTCTACCCCGAATGGCTGCATGTGCTCGGACCTGACGGAACCGTGCAAGGTCTCGATCAGCAGACCTACAAATATTTTCCGGTCGTGCAGGACGGGAAGGTGAAGTCCGTCGACGAAGAAGTGATGCCCTTCCTCAAGACCGAAGACACCGGCATGGAAGTCTTCCCCCTGGTGAATAACTTCGACGAGACCGAGTGGAAGCCGGAGATCGCCGGCTTCCTGATGAATCCCGACGCCCGAGCCTCGTTTCGCAAGCAGATCGACGCATTCCTTGCTTCGGATAAATACCGCGGCTTGATGGTCGACTTCGAAGACTTTGCGAAAAGCGCGCAACCCGGTTATCTCGCGTTGCTGGGGGAACTCTCGACCGACCTGCACGGCCGGGGGCTGAAACTCTACGTCAGCGTCCCCGCGCGTGACAAGGATTTCGACTACGCCAAAATTGCAGCGCTGACCGACGGCCTGGTCCTGATGAACTACGACGAGCACGAGTCGGAGAACGAAGCCGGCCCGGTTGCGTCCCAGGACTGGTTTACCAGGAACCTGGAGATCGCCAAGCAAAAGGTCCCGCTCGACAAACTGATCTGCGCCATCGGCAATTATGGCTACGACTGGGTCCAGAAGCCGAAGAAGAATCCTCCGCCCGGACTGAAGAACACCAACGTCACGGTGCAGGAGGCCTGGATCGGCGCGCGCGATTCCGACGAGGATATCGACTTCGACTACGACAGCCTGAATCCACACTTCAGCTACATGGACGAGAGCAACTTGCGCCATGACGTTTGGTTTCTCGACGCCGTCACTGCGTTGAACGAAATGCGGGCTGCGCGCACGCTTGGCATCAAGACGTTCGCCCTGTGGCGGCTTGGTTCAGAAGACCGGTCGTTGTGGAAGGTCTGGGATTTTCCCAATGACTCGGGTGCGCCCGACAAGCTTAAAGACGTTCCTCCCGGTCAGGATGTTGACATGGAGGGGCAGGGCGAGATTCTGCGCATCGAAGCCCGTCCGGCCGACGGCAAACGCGACATCACGCTCGATTCGTCCACCCACCTGATCATCGATCAGACGTTTCAGGACTTGCCCGAGCCTTATCGGGTAGCTCGCTACGGCGCGACTCCCAGGCAGGTTGCGATCACCTTCGACGACGGTCCTGACCCGGAGTGGACTCCGAAGATTCTCGATGTCCTGAAGCGCGAGCATGCCCCCGCCACCTTCTTTCTGATCGGCATTCAGGCCGAAAACTCGCCGGCGCTCACGCGGCGAATCGTCGAAGAAGGCCACGAGATTGGCAATCACACCTTCACGCATCCCAACATCAGCGACATCTCCAGAAACCATATGCGGGTGGAACTGAATCTCACCGAGCGCCTGTTTGCCAGCCGTCTCGGCATCCGCACGATTCTCTTTCGTCCGCCCTACTCCATCGATCAGGAGCCCGACACCGCCGACCAGGTGCGGCCGCTCGAAGTCACCCAGGACATGGGCTACGTCACCATCGGCAACCGCATTGATCCCAACGACTGGCGCGAGAACCCGCATCGCAGCGCTGAGCAGATCACTGCCGCGGTCATGAAAGACCTGCCACCCTGCAACGTGAACGATCAGCTCTGCGGCAACATTATCCTGCTGCACGACGGCGGCGGCGACCGCCGTCGAAACCGTGCGCGCGCTTCCCATGATCATTGAAGGCTTACGCGCGCGCGGATACGAAATCGTTCCCGTTTACCAGTTGCTCGGCAAAACGAAGGCGGATGTCATGCCGCCTGTTCCCAACAACGAGCGCTGGGCCGCATGGCTGAACTGGATTGGATTCTGGTTGTGGGGCGTCGGCATGAAGTCGATCACCTGGGTATTTTTCCTGGGTGATTTGTTGATGACGTCCCGCCTGTTGCTGATTGGCGCGCTGGCTATTTACGACCGCGTGCGCTCGCCAGCCATTGGAACTCCTGCGCAGCTTGCCGCCTTCAGGCCCAAAGTCGCGCTGCTGATCCCGGCCTACAACGAGGAAAAAGTGATCGAGCGCACCGTGCGCTCTGCGCTGGATTCTGATTATCCCAACCTGCACGTGATCGTGATCGACGATGGCTCGAAGGACCGGACCCTTGAGGTGGCGCGCCGCGCATTCGCGCAGGAAGAAGCCGAAGGCCGGGTGCTCATCCTGACCAAGCCAAATGCCGGCAAGGCCGAGGCGCTTAATTACGGATTGGAGCACCTTACCGACGAAGAGATTTTCGTCGGCATCGACGCCGACACGATCATTGCTGCCGATGCAGTCTCCCATCTTGTTCCACACTTCCTGAATCCCAGAGTCGGCGCCATCGCAGGCAATGCCAAGGTGGGCAATCGCGTCAACCTGTGGACTCGCTGGCAGGCTCTGGAATACATCACCAGCCAGAACTTCGAGCGGCGCGCGCTCGATACCATGGGCGCTGTCAGCGTCGTGCCCGGTGCGATTGGTGCTTGGAGAGTTTCGGCAGTCCGCGAGGCGGGCGGCTTCCACGTTGACACGGTTGCCGAGGATGCCGATCTGACGATGGCGTTGCTGCGCCGGGGCTACCGGGTCGAGTACGAAGATCAGGCGCTCGCCTATACCGAGGCGCCGACCACCGCGAACGGCCTGATGCGCCAGCGCTTTCGCTGGTCGTTCGGCATCCTGCAAGCCATCTATAAGCATCGCGGAGTCTTCGCCCGTAAGGGCGTGCTGGGCTGGATTGCCCTGCCCAACATTCTTGTGTTTCAAATTTTGCTTCCCCTGGTATCGCCGTTTATCGATGTGATGTTCATTGTCGGCGTCACCTGGTATTACACGCAGAAATATTTCCACCCGGAATCTACCGACCCGGCCAGCTTCCAGAAACTCGTGGTCTTCTTCCTGGCCTTCCTGGTCATCGACTTCTTTGCGTCGGCGATCGCGTTTGCCCTTGAGCGGCGCCGGCCCGAAACCAGGGAAGACAGTTGGTTGCTCAGCCAGGTCTGGCTGCAGCGCTTTGCCTACCGGCAGTTGTTTTCCATTGTTCTATTCAAAACGCTGAAGCGCGCTGCCGAAGGCCAGAAATTCGCCTGGGACAAGCTTGAGCGAACCGCCGCGGTAAAAGCGCCGGCGGAGCGCCGGGAGTCGGTGAAGGTCCCGTAAAGACGTGTCGGGCAAGGCACGCCTGCTCCGCTAAACCCTTCACTAGCCGCACAAAAGCTCGGGTGACCCGGGTCACAGACTATAAAACGCAGTTGCGGTCTCCTATTGCGGGGGACCGCTATGCCCGCCAGGACCATCATCGAGCCGTTCCGAATCAAGAGCGTCGAGCCCATTTGCTGGACGACCCGCGCGCAGCGCGAGGAGTTGCTGCGCGCCGCCTACTACAACCTATTCCTGCTCCCCGCGGATGACGTGCTTATCGACCTGCTCACCGATTCCGGCACCGGCGCCATGTCAACGCGCCAGTGGGCGGCCATGATGGAAGGCGACGAGAGTTATGCGGGCGGACGCAGCTTCGACCATTTCCGCGACTCAATTCAGGACATCTTCGGCTACCGCAACGTCATTCCCACACACCAGGGCCGCGCTGCCGAGCGCATTCTGTTCACCGTAGCCTGCAAGAAGGGAGACGTGATTCCGAACAACACGCATTTCGATACCACCCGTGCCAACGTGGAGTTTGTCGGCGCCGATGCTGTCGATTTGCTCATCCCCGAAGGCCGCCAACCCAGCCTGAAACATCCCTTCAAGGGCAACATGGACGTCGAGGAACTGGATACCCTGATCACAAACGTCGGCCGGGAGCGCGTGCCGCTGGTGATGCTGACCGTGACCAACAATTCAGGCGGCGGCCAGCCAGTCTCGATGGAGAACGTCCGCCAGGTGAGCACGGTTTGCCGCAAGCACGGGATTCCGCTCTACTTCGACGCCTGCCGCTTCGCCGAGAACGCCTACTTCATCAAGCTGCGCGAAGCGGGCTACCAATCAAAAACGCCCAAGCAGATCGCGCAGGAAATGTTCAGCTACGGCGATGGCTGCACCATGTCAGCGAAAAAAGACGGCATGGCCAATATCGGCGGGTTTCTCTGTACGAACGACGACACACTGGCGCAGCGCGAGAAGGACTTGCTCATTCTGACCGAAGGCTATCCGACCTACGGCGGCCTCGCGGGGCGCGATCTGGAAGCGATTGCGGTCGGCTTGCAGGAAGCGTTGCAGGAGGACTATCTCCGTTATCGCATCACTTCTACCGCGTACCTCGGCAATCACATTGCGGAGCAGGGTGTTCCCATTGTGCAGCCTCCCGGCGGGCACGCGGTCTACCTCGACGCGCGGGCATTTCTTCCCCATATTCCCCCGCAGCAATTTCCGGGCGTAGCGCTCGCGGCCGAACTCTATCTTGAGGGCGGAATCCGCTCGGTGGAAATTGGCACGCTGATGTTCGGAAGCGCAGCCAAGATGGACCTGGTCCGACTGGCAATCCCCCGCCGCGTTTACACGCAGAGCCACATCGACTACGTGGTCGAAGTGATCCTGGAAGTCTGGAAAAATCGCGAGCGCATTCAAGGATTAAGGCTCAGCCACGAGGCTCCCTACCTGCGCCACTTCACGGCTCGGCTGGAACCGCTGGTGGCTGCCTCCGCCCGCTGAACCCGCACTGCGGTGCTACAATAAAACGTAACTCTTAGGTTCAGTCCTCATTTCGAAATCCCCTCGAGGTGCATTGATGGCAACCATGGAAGCTCCTCCGCGCCTGCAGGTCCGCCTGCATGAAGGTCCTTTTCGCAACGAACCACCGGTTGATTTCAGCCGGGAAGAAAATGCCCGCAAGATGCGCGCGGCAATCGAGCAAGTGCGCGCCCAGCTGGGCCGCGAGTACGACCTGGTTATCGGCGGCAAGCACGTCAAGACCGCAGAAAAAATCAAGTCCCTGAATCCCGCGAAGCCCTCGCAGATCGTGGGCATCCATCAGAAGGCGGGCAAGGAACACGTCGAGCCCGCGATGACCGCGGCTCTGAAGGCTTTTGAGTCCTGGCGGCAGACTTCGTTTGAAGAGCGTGCCAGCCTGCTGTTCCGGGTGGGCGACCTGCTGCGCGAGCGCAAATATGAGTTCATGGCCTGGCTGGTTTTTGAAGTCAGCAAAAACTGGGCCGAGGCCGACGGCGACATCGCCGAAACCATCGACTTCTGCGAACTCTATGCCCGCGAAGCTTTGCGTCTGGCCAAGGCCGAGCCGGTTGTGCAGTTGCCCGGCGAGCGCGACCACCTTTTCTACATCCCGCTCGGCGTGGGCGCGGTCATCCCGCCGTGGAATTTCCCGTGCGCGATCATGGCCGGCATGACGCTGGCTTCCATCGTTTGCGGAAACACTGTGATCCTGAAACCTTCGAGTGACTCACCCACCATTGCGGCGAAGTTCATCGAGTTGCTGGAAGAAGCCGGCATGCCGGAAGGTGTCGTGAACTTCTGTCCGGGGGCGGGCGGAAGCTTTGGGGATGCCATCGTCGCGCATCCCAAAACGCGCTACATTGCGTTCACCGGATCGCGCGAGGTCGGACTGCACATCAACAAGACCGCGGCCACGCAGGCACCGGGACAGATCTGGATTAAGCGCACCGTGCTCGAAATGGGTGGCAAGGACGCGATCATCGTCGATGCCGACACCAATCTCGATGTGGCCGTCGAGGGCGTCGCCCAGGCGGCATTCGGTTTCCAGGGCCAGAAATGTTCTGCCTGTTCCCGCGCCATCGTCGACGAGCGGGTCTACGACAAGTTTCTTGACATGCTGAAAGCGCGCGTCGAGAAATTCACCATCGGCGATCCGGCCGAGAACCTCAACATGGGCGCCGTCATCAACGAAGGCTCGATGAAAACCATTCTGGAATACATCGAGGCCGGCAAGCGCGATGGGCGACTGCTCACGGGCGGCGGCCGTGCCACCAACGCGGGCGAAGGCTACTTCCTGCAACCGACCGTGTTCGCCGACATCCCGCCCAAATCGAAGCTGGAGCAGGAAGAGATCTTCGGGCCGGTGCTCGTGGTGATCAAGTCGAAGAACTTCGAGCACGCCCTGGAAATCGCCAACGACACCGAGTTCGGTTTAACCGGCGCGGTCTACACCAATTCGCGGGACAAGATCGACCGCGCTATGCGTGATTTCCATGTCGGCAACCTGTACATCAACCGCAAATGCACAGGCGCAATCGCGGGAGCGCATCCCTTTGGAGGCTTTAATATGTCCGGCACCGATTCCAAGTCCGGCGGCCCCGATTACCTGTACCTGTTCTCGCAAGGGAAATCGGTCGGAGAAAAGATCTAGGCCGGCAAAACCTTAAAACGCAAGAGTTCGCCGAGAACAGCCGCAGGGTTCGCAGAGAAAAGCGTCAAATCGCAAATCTTTTCTCTGCGTTCTCTGCGGCCTTTCTCTGCGCCCTCTGCGATTTAAGGTTTTGGCAGAAAGGCCCAGGGGGCGCATCGCTTCCTGATTAGCTGAATGCTAAATACGGCGATAGGATGACCTACACGCCCCTCAATGGCGGCGGATGACCCCCAAGCATGACTGACAGACCAAACGACGCGCTACGGCCTCCTAATCGCCAGTAATGGGCATTCCAGCGCACGTTGGCGGGACCTTTTTCAGCGGCTTGCATCGCTCTGGCGCGTTTTCAATAACTTAGCTATAAGTGAATAAACCTGAGGTGCGAGAGCAGAGGTGGGGGGAGCCGGCGGCAGAATCGCCTCTCCCGCCGGCTGCCGGCTACTGTTCCACGACCCCGGTTCTGGAACGCAGCACAAATTCCACGTTCCTTTCGCGATTCAGCCGCAGCGTCTGGTCGAGGTCCAGGTTCTCGAGCGCGAAGGTCTTGTGTTCTCCGCTCTCCGAGACGCACTCCAGTTGTCCACCCTGCACCCAATACTCGCGCGATAGAAACGCCGCCCCGCCTTTCAGGATGACCAGCGTCGAGCGTGTATCGCCGGCGAGCGTTGTCGCCGAGGGTTGTTGTGTTGGCTCGAGTTCATCCGGCGAGCGCTGGGCCGGCACCTGCTCCATCTGTTCCACCAGTCCGGAGGAGTTGGCCGGCATTACGTCGCGAGAAGAAGATGTGCTGGCCGAGGTGCGAGTGACCATGGACGCGGGCCGCAACAAGCCGTAGGGAGAAGGGATGTATTTCGTCGGCTGAGCCCAGGGTGGCGATGGAATGGCCGCGCGCGCTGGAGCCATGCCGGGCACAACCACGTCTTCCATCAAACGAAGGGTCAGCCGCGATTCACCTTTCAGCGCGGGATACGGGCCGCGTCGCGGCAGGTTCAGAATTTTGATGGGCCACAGCACCGGGATCATCCATTCCACGGTGTCGCGCGTGGGATGCCCTCCGCCGCGAATCTTGCCGTCACGGTCGGTTTTCAGATGCGGCGCAGCAATGATCTTCGCAGCCAGCGGCAGCACATCGGCTCCCGGCAAGATGATGCGATCGAATTCCAGTTGCAGCCAGCCTTTGCCAACGAAGTGACCGGGATCTTTGTACTCTTGCAGGTGGCCGCTGAGCATGGCGCCCCGCGGAAACAGCGAGTGCCCAAAACTCGAGATCGGTCCCAGGTGGCAGAGGACGGGATCCCCCGCCTGCACAGTTTTGGAGGAGAAGTTCGGTTCGTCCATCGTGCAACGGAGCAGCGTTCCGGCGGGCACGAGTTCGTCTCTCGAGGCCGCGCGCGCTCCAATCACAGAAACAGAAAGAAGCAGGGTCAGAAGCAGAGATTTTCCAGCCATTGGGTAGGTCTCCTTGTACAACACAATGCCCGTCCGATGGGCACAGAGGAGGTGGTGTGCAACGGACGGCTGAGACCCCCGGGGATGGTCGGGGATTGCTCGAAGCGTATGCGATTTTTGCGGGAACGTCAACCGCCGAAAACGCGGAATGGCCTCAAAACGCGGCCGAAGCGAAGTTCAGCAGCTCGAGGCAAGATTACTTGAACCCCAAAATCCTGGAAGAGTTGCAGTGTATTTCTGGCCGGTCCATTAACCACCAATCCCGCGTGGAATGCTTTTCCCGGACAAAATTAAAAGTGGCCCACGAGAGTTCTGATCGCCCGGTTCGACGGGGTGTCGGGGATGCGATTGTTGGACAGGTGGGATCAATGCTACGCTCTGTTGGAACTCCACCCATGACACTTTTATCGAGGCCTTTTCGACGTCTGATCACACTTTTGCTTCTTGCGGGAAGCGTCGCCACCGTCTCGCAAGCGCAACAAAACCCAGCACCTGCAGGACCACCACGAACAGCTCCGGCGATGCCGCAGGGCGGCGATGCGGCCAGCAAGATGACGCCGACGGGACTGGCCGCCAATGGCGGATCTATCGCTAACGACGTCTATACCAACGCCATCTACGGTTTCACGATGAAATTGCCCCCCGGCTGGGTCGTGGTGCCTGCCAAGAATCCGGTGGCGCCCAGCAAGGATCCCAGGGAACAAGCCCTCATGCAGGCGGCGCAGACGAACCATGTGTTGCTGGTGACCACGGAAAATGCGCCCATGAAGAAACATACCCAGCGGAAATCGATCCAGATCATAGCCACGCGGCTTTTGCAGACGCACGGTCCGAATGAAGGACAGGAATACCTGATGTACTCGAAGCGGATGGCCCTCGAGAAGAAGATGCCGGTCGAGTACCTGGGCGATCCGACCGAGGTCACGATTCATGGCAACCCGTTTTGGACGATCGCGCTGAACCAGACCACCGACCAGGATATGCAGCATATCAAGCAGTATGTGGCCATGCAGGGATCCGTGCTCTTGCAGTTTATGTTTGTGAGTCCCGACGAGAAGGGATTGAAAGACCTGGAACCATCGATCCAGTCCATCAATCTGAAGCCGGTAGCGAAGCCCGCGCCGGTGCAGGCGAAGAAGAAGAGAAAACCGGCTGCGCCTGCGAAATAGGCGAAGAACATATCGGTAGCGTCGTCCTTGAACGAGCGGAAGCGATAGCCGAACGCAGTCGATGCGTCCTCTTTCGGTTCCGCTAAGGGCCGGCTTTGACTCCGCTTAGGACGACGGGAGTAAATAGAAAAGGCTGCCACGGAGGCAGCCTTTTTATTTCGTTCGGCGAATTTACGAAGTGACGCCGGCGCCAGCCTGCGGCTGATTGGTCGCCGCGGTAGCCGCCGCCGCCTCATTCAGAATGCGGTGGTGAATGGTGAACAGAGCAAGTTCCAACCGGTCTGACACGCCAATCTTGTCGTAGACGTTGCGCAGGTAATTCTTGATCACCTGCTCGGTGGTGCCGAGTTGCGACGCGATTTCCTTGTTCTTGTAGCCCTGCACGATCAAGGCAACAATGCGCAGTTCTTTCGCGGTAAGCCGGTCGCGGACGCGCAGGCCGACCATATCGTTTTCGGTCAACTCGCTGGGAACGGCGACATCCTGTACCCAGTTCTCGCCGCGCGCCACCTTGCGAACGCAGTCAACGAGGGCTGGGCTGGTGACGTTGCGATAGACGACGCCGTGCGCGCCGTTGGCCATGTAGCGCTGCGCGCTCTCGCCCGTATCGGCGAGGACCACGATCCGCGTTTTGTTCTTGGTTGCGCCCTGCACGATGGCGTTGAAGTCGGATTGGAATCCGCCCGCGACGATGAGCACGGCCGCCCGGAACTTATCCAGCGCCATGAACATCTGTTCGGGAGTTTGCGCCTGCGCCACGATGCGCATCTCGTCTTCGACCGCCAGCACTTTGGCGATTCCCGCGCGGAAAATAGCCTGATTATCGGCCAGAATTAACTTGAGCATCTCGACACCGCTCCGAGGTTAAGAGTTGCGTACGAATTCGTACGAGTCGATCACGCAGGCCACCCCACGGGTGCCGTCAGGATCGACGCTGGACTCGTCGGTGCGGACAACCCGTCCGCGACACTGGATGACTACGTTTTCTTTGCCACCGGTCACTTCTGGGGGGAGGGTGATCTCAAACTCTACCGGCGAACCCATTTCCAGCGAAGCATCGGCGCGAATGTAGACGCCCGCCGCACTCAGGTTCCCGGTCATGCCGCTGGCTTCGCCAGCAGTGTTTTCTTTGTGAATCTTGATCGGCAGTTCTAGCGGAAATCTTTTACCGGTCCGCGCTTCGGACACAATCCCTCCTCCGTTGCGGCCTCGTTTAAGGTCACGGGCGCGCGCTACCACATTTTGCCTGAGGGAGCAGAAACGTCTGCTATGGGGCGGTTATATCATGGATGATACCCCTGATAAAAGCCTGATCACTCGTTAGTTACCGGTAGGAACTAGATTCCCCCGAGAATGGTTGGGATTTTCCCTTCCCCGGAAAAGGCCCGTCCAGAGCCGAAATCCTGCCCATGCCAGTTTTCTGGCAGAATACGGAACTCACACTCCCGCCCGCGAGCCTGGGGCGTGAACGGAGGAATCGACCATGCGGCTTAGCCGGGCGCACGCATTCCGGACAGCAGATTTCGCGCTTCTTCTTGTGATTCTGTCGGTTACGCTCACTGCGGCTCAACAGCCGCCTGCAACCCCTCGGGGCGGAAGTCTGGAAAAAGGTCCCGGCAAAGTCACGGGCACGACGGCACAGGCTCCCGACAGCCTGGTGCAGCTGAACACCGCGCTGGAAGTGCTGGCGGCCAAAGTTTCGCAGGGCGTGGTGCAAATCATGGTAACCGGTTACGGTCCGGTGGAAGAGAACCACTCGGTCGAGACGGCTCTCATCGCCAGGCAGCGCGCCATCGGGTCGGGCGTGATCGTCGATCCCAGCGGCTACATCGTGACGAATGCTCACGTGGTGGAAGGGGCGCGGCGCATTCGCATCCTGTTGTCGCTTCCGCCCAACGAAAATGCGTTGCTCGAAGCCGAAGGAAAGCGGCGCATCCTGGAAGCGAAAGTGGTCGGTACCCATCAGGAAAGTGATCTTGCGCTCCTGAAAGTCGAAGCCAGGAACCTGCCCGCGCTTTCGCTGGCCAATCCCCGGTTGGTGCGGCAGGGACAGCTGGTCCTTGCTGTCGGTAGTCCGGAGGGACTGCAGGACAGCGTCACGTTGGGCGTGATCAGTTCCGTGGCCCGGCAGCCTGATCCGAATAAGCCGATGGTCTATATCCAAACCGACGCGGCCATCAACCCTGGCAACAGCGGTGGTCCGCTGGTCGACATGGAGGGCAACGTGGTGGGGATCAACACCTCCATTCTATCGGGCAGTGGGGGCAATGAAGGAATTGGTTTTGCGGTGCCGGCGCGGGTGGTGCACTTCGTTTACGAGAGCTTGCGCAAATATGGACACGTGCACCGCTCGGAAATCGGGGCGTCCGCGCAAACCGTGTCGCCTTCCCTGGCCGCTGGTTTGGGCCTCAATAGAAGTTGGGGCGTGGTGATCTCGGATGTGAACCCGGGAGGTCCGGCGGAAGCCGCGGGCCTGAAAGTCGGAGACATCATCGTGTCGGCCGATGACCGCCCGATCGATACACTGCCGGCTTTTACAGCTGCTCTTTATCTACACCCGATTGATCAGGTGATGAAACTTGTGGTTCTGCGCGAGAGCGAACAGAAAACTCTCAACGTGCCCGTGCTGCAAGAAAAGAACCCGATGGATCAGTTGCTGGATCTGGCGAATCCGGAAAGCAATCTGGTCGCGCCCTTAGCCATTCTGGCGGTCGGGGTGGATGAGCGGATACGCTCCGCAATCGGAGGTTTGCGGAAGCCGTCGGGCGTGATCGTTCTCGGGCGGGCAGCGGACTTGCTGGGGCCCGATATCGGACTTACCACCGGGGACATCATTCACGCCATCAACAATCGCCCGGTCGATACGGTCGAGAATCTGCGGAGCGCTTTGTCGCAAATGAAGTCAGGCGATTCGGTGGCGCTGCAGGTGGAGCGGCAAGGAAAGCTGCAGTTCGTGGCTTTTGATCTGGATTGAGTGCGCGGTGCGCTACCCACGATTTTCACGGGAATCCGGTAAGAGGCAAGGAAAGAAGATTCTGTAAACTCGGGTCAGCATTAGGGAACACGGGGTCCTTCGACTCCGCTCAGGATGACATGGTTGGGAAGGTGTCAGTAAGCTACTGGCGAGGCGCGTAGTAGCCTTTACGAGCGCGGACCTGGAGGTCTTTTTTCAGCGCGCTGATTTCGATGCTCCGGTAACGGCCATCGGGATCGAAATCTGCAGGGTGATAAGACACCACGTACTGGCTGCGCAACTCGTCTTCAATGGCTGCGAAGGAATTTTTGATGTCCTTCATCTTGAAGGGGAAGAAGGCGCGGCCGCCGGTGGCGGTCGCAAGTTTCTCGAGATTCTTGTCGCCGCGCAGAACCAGGCCGCTATCGTCAGTGGAAATTGCGTAAATAATGACTTCCGCGCGCTGCGCCATTTCGACGGCTTGAGCCAGCGTGTTCTCGCTCTGGTTGTCGTCGCCGTCGCTCAGAATAATCAGAGCCCGGCGCTGCGGTCGGTCCGACTGCTCTTTCGCCAGTTTGTCGCGGCACGCGTGATAGATCGCGTCGTACAGCGCGGTGCCCCCACTATCATGAAGAGAGTGAACGCCGTGCGATAGCAGTTCCACATTGTCAGTGAAATCCTGGCGCAAGTCCTGGGTGGAATTGAACCCCATGACAAAAGCCTTGTCGAAGCCGGTGCGCAAAGTGTGCTGCATGAAACTGATGGCTGCATCCTGCTCGAAGGCGAAACGCGTGTGCACCGATCCGCTGACATCGATCAGCAGCCCGAGTTTCAAGGGAAGATCGGTCTCGCGCCGGAAATTTACGATCGACTGCACCGGCTTATGGTCATCGAAAAAATTGAAATCGTTCTGCGTGAGATTCCGGACGAACTTACCGTGTTTATCGGTGGCGATGAACAGCACATTCACTTCATCGACACGCTTCCGGATGGTAAGAACGGAATCTGTCGGATCATCGGGGGCGCTGGATGGGGAAAGAGTGTTATCCGAGCGGGCCACATAGGCCGACGACGGCGCTTGCCCGGCGGCGGGCAGCGCGCCAAGCGCAGACACTGAAATCAACAGCGCGAAAATGAATTTCGTGTACTTCATGCCCACCATTTCCAAAATTTTCACTCAAAATCACGCTTATAGTGCACCCTAACGATTAGATGCACTTTGTGGGCCGAAAGCCTCTTCTGGCGGCCCTTACCGCACCCCAGACTGTAGGAGAGACCTGAGGAACTTCCAAGTTACAAAAGGAGCACTCGATTGGTCATGGCACGGAAGAGCCATAATATCCATAATTTGCGTCGCCACTTGAATGTCCCAGACATGGGTCGAAATGTGACCCAACCGGTGGCGATTTAAGGTCAATTCCGGATATTTTGGTCCAGAATAAGGGGGCGCTCGTGAAGAAAAAAGACCCAACCCGCCGAGTCCCAGAACCCATTCGCTGCTCGTGGGCCCGGAACGAACTCGCCATTCTCTACCATGATAAGGAGTGGGGAGTCCCGGTTCACGACGACCGACGGTTGTTTGAGTTCCTCATCTTAGAGGGCGCCCAGGCCGGGTTGAGCTGGGACACCATTCTCCGCAAGCGCGAAAACTATCGAGCCGCATTTGATGGCTTCGATCCGGAAATTGTGGCGCGCTACGACCAGCGAAAAGTGCGAAGCCTGCTGCAGAATGAAGGCATCGTTCGCAATCGCCTGAAGATTGCTTCGGCGATCGGCAATGCGCAGGCGATGCTCGCAACTGCCAGTGAATTTGGCACCTTTGATCGCTACCTCTGGCAATTCGTGGGCGGAACCCCTCGCCGCAACGCGTGGAAAATACCCGGCCGAGTGCCCGCCCGAACCGAGCAGTCGGATGCAATGAGCAAGGACTTGCGCAAGCGGGGATTCCGCTTTGTCGGGTCGACGATTTGCTATGCATTCATGCAGGCAGTGGGAATGGTCAACGACCACCTCGTGACCTGCTTTCGTTATTCCGCCAAGTCCTGAACGGCGGACGAGCCCGACCGCCCATCCCGATCTGTCCCAGAGTTCAATCATTTGTACGCAGCAGGCCTGTGCGGCTCGCCAAAATGTGCGTGCTGTTTTCGTCGTGGATCCGACGAAGTGGAAGTCGGCATGCGTACAAAAACTATGCGGGATAGTGGAAGCCCAGGAATCCTTTCTCCAGTGGCACAAAAAATCCCGAAAGGTCCTGTCATTGTTCATAGGATTTGGGTGCTGAGGGCCCTTGCCGGATGGCCGAGGCGGGCACTACTCGAAGAACAAAGTAGTTGAGGAGTTTGGGGCCAGACTCTTATGGGCAGAGTTCTCATTGTCAGCGACGAACCGCAACGTCCTCTTCTAGCCTCGGCTTTGGAGAATTCCCAGCACGTGGTGATGCACGCAGCTGGAATCGAAGAAGCCGGGCGGACGATTGGCGCCAACCAGTTTGACGCGATCCTTGCGCAAGAAAAGCTGCAGGATGGAACCGCCGCCGATGTTCTGGCACTGTCACATGCGACGGATGCATGTGTGGGTGTCATTCTCCTTTCGGCGTCCGGAACGTGCGAACGTGCGACCGCCAGCCTGCAGCAAGGTTTCTCTGATTTTCTTTCCACTCCGGTGGCGCCTGAAGTTTTGCGGACAGTGCTTCAGCGCGCATGCGAGCGCTCGAATCTACTCAGGGAAAATAGCCGTCTGCGGGAAGAACTCGGTAAGCGCGGCCCGGGCGATCCGCTGAGTCTCGGGTGGATCGAAGCTTTACCACCGAGCCTCGACATGCGAAGTTTTCTGGCGGCGGTGGAGAAGTCGCTCATCGAAAGAACGCTGCAGGCCACGCGCGGGGCGCAAGCGGAAGCGGCGCGCCGGCTAGGCCTGTCGCGCAGCGACCTGTCTTACAAACTCCTGAAGTACGAATTGCGCAAGGAAACCACGGCCACATCGCAATAATCGCGGCCTCCGATGCTGCGTGGAATGCCGGTGGTTGGTTGCGGTGGCGGTTTCCCATTGGCTTTCACAACTGCCGTGTCGCAGCCTGCGCTGCCGGTTGCAAACCCTGGAAGCCTAAATTAAGCTGAGAGTTCTTCGTTCTCCATCCAGGCCGGGATGGCGGAACTGGCAGACGCAGCGGACTCAAAAGCGGACTCCAGCTATCTCGTAAGTCGAAGTAAATAAATAACATCCAGACCTAATGGCAGACGCAGGGGATTCCGTGAGGCGTCGACGTCTCATAAGTCAAAGTAACAAAAGGCGTCGGCGTGACGGAATGACTTACACATCCAGACTTCAGAAAAATGCTGGAACTTTTATCCATTTCCGGCGCAATCCTACAGCCTTGGGTCAACCGGTTCGCTTTCCAGCGCCAACACACCAAAAACGCACTCGTGAACTCGGCGGAGTGGTTCTTTGTGTACGAATCTCTCCAGTGCTTCCAGTCCGAGGGCGAATTCACGAAGAGCAAGCGATCGTTTGGTGCCAAGACCTCGGCTCTTGAGCCGCTCCAAGTGTTCGGGCAACGTGTATTCCGGCCCGTAGATGATCCGGAGGTATTCTCGTCCTCGAACTTTAACGGCAGGTTGCGCCAGCCCTTTCCGTCCCTTCGTCACAAACTCCAACGGCTTTACGACCATGCCCTCGCCGCCGCTTGCCGTCAGTTCTTCCCACCACTCGATTCCTTTCTCTTGATCCGCTTTGTCGGTGAGATCCACAACTCGGAACGGCGTCGCAAGCAAGACTCGAATCAGCGGCGCAGATTGGCCAGCGTCTCCATATGCCACACGTGGTCATTTGCGGTGTGCACGCCAGACTCGCTGGCGAGTATGTGAAAGGGAGCGAGTTTCAGATCGGCCAAGGAATGCACAGGCCAGCAATATCGGCGGTATGCCTCGACATAAAGGTGAGCAGCTTCTTCGCGCTGCTGGAATCGTTCTGCCAGAGCGGCGATTTCAGGATTGCCCTCCGCCGCTCTCAAAGCGGTGATGGCCGCGGGCAAGGCGGCTCTCGCCGCTGCCCCGGTTGGAGCATATTGCTGACGCAGCAACTCTTGCGCTTTGGCCGACCATGGCATCAATTCGCAGTCTAGACAAACCCAATCAGTTTTCAGACTCTCCCAGATGCCGGCTGCTTCTACGGCGTGGTGCGACATGCTCCAGGAATTGCAGATTCCAGCAGCGAGTCGGTGAAGAATCGCCGCCCCGTACGCGTGTAGCAGGCCCCGGACTCTCCTTCCATAATCCCGAACCGCTTCCGGGCAGAATCTGCATCACGGCAGATCACGACTACCGCACGCGACCCCATGTGCTTCTGTTCGCAAACGACCTTATGCACGCCTTCGTGCAGATAGTAAGCGAAGGCATCCTCAGGGTGTTCCAGCAATCCGTCGCGTCTACTGGTCTCGCAAGGAGACATCGTGGGTGGCAGATAGATGAGCCATTTTGGATTCGAGGCAAATCGGCTCATAACCTCTAATGCGGTGATGGCGTTCTCTTCCCGAATTGTGATGGTTCGGTTTAGGCGTGTGTTGATGATCCGCTTGCCGATTACATCCTCGATGTCCAGCAGATCATCCAGTTGCTGTTGAGCGGTCAGCGCAGGCGCACTCGTTTCTTCGGCCAGGAACGGTTTTACCGATTCGTAATAGGTGTGCAGCGCTGGTACCGACACGAGCTCACGTTCAGGGTAGCGCAGTGCGGTCAGTTTGCCCCCGAACACGCACCCGGTATCTATATTGATCGTGCGGTTTAGCCATTCGGGCTCTGCAATGGGCGTATGCCCGTAAACGACCATGGCTGTGCCGCGATATTCGGCAGCCCAGTTGTAACGCACGGGGAGTCCGTAGTCGTCTGTCTCTCCCGTTGTCTCGCCGTAAAGAGCAAAATCGCGTACCTTGCCCGATCCACGCCCCTGCATTTCCTCCTTCATGCCCGCGTGTGCAACCACAAGCTTTCCGTCGTCGAACACGTAGTGGCTGACCAGATCGTCGAGAAACTTGATGACAGCTTGCTTGAACTCGGGGCTTTCTTTGTCGAGCTGCTGAACTGAGTCGGCGAGCCCGTGCGTCATCTGTACATCGCGGCCTTTTAGTTTCTTCATCAACTTCATGTCGTGGTTTCCGGGAACACATAACGCCGTTCCTTCAGCAACCATTCTCATGACCAGACGCAAAACGTCAGGAATCCTGGGCCCGCGGTCGACAAGATCGCCGACGAAGACCGCTTTCCGTCCATCTGGCGGAGTAGCCTTTGGTCCGTCCGGTCCGTTCTCGATCTTGTAGCCAAGTTGACCGAGTAGAGTACTTAGCTCCTCGTAGCAACCGTGCACGTCCCCGACGATGTCGAAAGGCCCGTGCTCGTGTTTCAGATTGTTCCAAAGTGGCTGGCGCACGATGCTGACCGACGAGACCTCTTCCGGAGTGGACAGAGTGAAAACGTGCCGAAACCCTTCCCGCTCCAATCCGCGCAGCGACCTCCGCAGTTGTTGCGATTGGTTTCTAACCACGTGCGGACCAAATTGTCGGTCTGGTCGGTTCTGGTTACGTTCATGGCATAGCTTCTCGGGCAGGTTGAGCACGATCGCGACCGGCAGAGACATGGAACTCACGAGCGAGAGCGACCAGCGGCTTACGTGCCTCCGGCTGAACATTTGTGGCGTCAACTACCGTGAGGCGTCCTGCGGCAAGTCTCTTGCGAGCGACGAAGTGCAACACCTCGAACGCGTCTTTCGTGGCCGCCTGGGCGTTCTCGTCGTCCGATACAAGCCCACGACAGAAGTCGGAGGAAAGCACCTCGGTGGGCTTGAAATGCGTCCGAGCAAAGCTCGACTTCCCGCATCCAGAAGGTCCGATCAGAACAACGAGCGAGAGTTCAGGGATCGTTATGTTCACCGAATTTGCTCCCTCTCGACGCTTACGGTCCTCAGCCGAACCCTCAGCAGAAGGTCATTCAACGCAGCCTTGGCTGTTTGGGACTCTGGAAGTTTCGTCTGCTTTGCCTCATTTTCCAACCGTTGCCGCAGACGATCGTATTCGTTTGCGTAGAAGGAGACTTCGGCTTGTTCGAGAGTCTGGCGTTCTGTTCCGCGCGTCTTTCGCTCAATGAGTTCCGGTATGTAAGGCAGCTTGTATTCCTCGTTCAACTGATTCAGGTTCGCTTCTACTGTCCCAGTTCTCATCAGATGTATCCCCGTCAACAGCACGCGGAAGACGTACAGGAGCGGCTTCACTCTCGGAGGATCTTCCTTTTGAAATAGTCGCCATTGGTTCTCTGCAAAGCCGAAGTAATGGTGCGCGTGATGGCGGGTGACACAGTTCCTTGCAATCGATTTCAGTTCTTCGTGTTCCGGCGTCGTGTGAACAACGAGAGGAGAGTAGAGCTGCTCCAGCACGTATCCGTTCGCTTTCAGCAGTAGCCCGAAGAACTTCTGGACGTCATGCGTCACTAAATCGAGTTCGATGTCTTCCTTCTTCGAGATCTCAATCGTGTCACGGTCCGGAAACAGACCCATCACCTCTTCCGCGGACAGAATATGCACGCCGCGCAGGTCGTAGTCCGAATCCGGCGATGGAAAACCGTACAGATGCGCCCCGCTGATTGTGGCGAACAACAACGCATACGGATGTTCCTTGACGGCCCAAAGCAATTGTTCGTTCAAGCGCCTATCCCTCCGATCGTCGACCGTCGCGCCTGTACGAGCAGCCTGTTTGCCTCTGTGTAGTCGGGATTGTCGGGGAGCTTCGTGTTTTCAAACGATTCCTCAAACTTCCGGTGCAGAGACAGCCGCCAAGTATTGATCTCATCCCACGTCATGTTCCCATCCCGAATCGAAAGCAACGCGTCTCGATGCTCGGACACGCGAACCGGAACGTATCCATCCTTGAGTATCGTTATGCCTTCCATAAGCAGCCGGATCAGGTGCATTGCGTGCTTCCACTTCATTTGCCCCGAAACTCTCAAGTCCTGTTCAAGCTTTTTGAACTGCGACATGACGTAGCCGTTGTAGGTCTGATAGACCAGCTTCGAGAGGAAAATATCTCGCTTCGCCAACAGTTCCTCGGCTACTGGCGTTCGGGTCTCTACGAGCGGCGTATAAAGGCACTCCAAAATATTAGGATTGGCTTTAAGGGCAAGAACCATGAACTTCTTCAATTCCCAATAACATTCTTCGGTTTCCGCGTTCTCCAGTTGCTCGGGTACACCGTACAGCGACCATTCCAGTTCCGCCGGGGCCAAATAGATACCCCGCCGATCGACATCTGAGCTGTCCCTTTCGAGCCCGTAGGCCTGCGAGCCAACTACACAGCGATATATGACATTCTTGTACAAGTCGTACTCCGCAAGGACGCGCGCAGCGTCACCGAGAGGGCCGGCCTTCACTTGCTTCAAAATTGAGAATTCCTGGCGCCGCACGCTGAATTCAGCGCCATCCGGCATCTTTGCACGGTAGGAATGTCTGCCATCGTCCGGCGTGCGAGTAATCTCAGCCACGAGCCCCGCGGATACTCACTCTGCGAATCGTGGACGTAAATATCCGCGCGCAGAACGATCTGAGTTCCAACGGGCACTATTAGGTTCAGATTTGCAGTCGAGCCCTCACCCGGCACTGAAAACCCCCATCTGGGTGGGCGCGCCGAACTTGAGGATCTTCTTCTCCCACAGGCAGAAACCGAACCGAATACCCAAAGCGCCCAGAGATTCGGCCTGACCATTGTTGGAACTGTTCCCGAGTCCACTCGAATCGATGATCCTTGTGTCGGAATTGTCCCGCTGGCAGGGTGTCAAACTTCACGTTGTACTCAGCGTTGGGTGTGGTCACAATGATCGTTTTCGGGTGCGCTGCTTCGAAAAGAACTCGCTCGAATGCGGCCAACCGCGGCGCGTCTAGATGTTCGATTACTTCCACGACCGTCGCAGCATCGTATCCGGATAGGCGATTGTCGCGATACATCAGCGAACCATGCATCAGCTTCAGCCGTTCTTTTTGCTTCGTGGGCATGCGGTCAAGTTTCAAACGTTGACTCGCAATTTCGAGGCTTCGATAGGAGACGTCCATGCCCACGATCTCTGTGAACGACTTCTCTTCCAACAGCACCCGCAGGAGCTTTCCTTCTCCGCAGCCCAAATCCAAGACACGTTTCGCTTCTGCTGATCGCAGTACCGCAACGACGGCTCCCATCCGCTGTTGCCACAGCCGGATCGGCTCCTCCATCTTCGTTTCTTGTTCAGCGTGCGCTTCCTCAGTCGCATCAGGATCGAGATTGTCTTCCTCTGTCAGCCTGGCGAGTGCCTCTCGTGCAAGTTGTCTCTGTCGTGGTAAATAGCGCTTTACGATCGTTTCTTTGTGAGGATGCGAGCCAAGCCAGCCTTCTCCTTTGCGCAACAACTTCTCAACTTCATCTTGGCCGATCCAATAGTGCTTCTCAGCGTCGAGCACCGGCACCAGGACATAAAGATGGTTGAGGAGATCCTGTAAACGGAACGTCCCAGCCAAGGTCACCGAGTAGTAAGGCCCCTCGCCCCATTCAGGAAACTTCTCGTCGAGCGGGTGCTGCTGGGCCACCACGCTGTACCCAAGAGGCTCAAACAATTCTCGGATCAACCCCTCGCCCGCTCTGCAGGACACAACGGTGAGTTTTGCAGTCAACGGAATAGGGACGTCAGCCAATTCTTGCCTACCTTTGCTTCGCCCGGACATGGCCGTCCCAAGAGCCCGGCCCATAGCGACGCTCAGGAAAGAGGAAAGTACATAAGGTCGATCGTTCACATACTGATCGAGGGTTCCATCCTCATGCTGTCCCCGCTTACCACGAACCAACCCTACCGGATCTACATCGAGTAGCAGGGCTGCCGTGCATCGCTCAGGCACCGCTTCCGGATAAAACACGTGTGCTTTCCCAAACGAAAGGTCAAACGAATGCAAATTGGCAGGATTCTTATGCAGCAGGTAGCCCAGGTCGGTTGCCGGCCGATGCGTCGTCGTAATCGTCAGCAGCATGTTCGGGATTATACGAGTCTGTAGCTTTTGGCTCCGACGCGCTAACCAGATAGGAAAGCTGCGACGAAAGGTTTGATATAGGATGAACGATCCGGTACAAGGCCTCAAACTCTCATAAGGGGGATGCAGAAGAGGGCCAGAACAAGCAAATGAGAAATCTAATCTTCGCCATCAACATTACCTTAGATGGCTGCTGCGACGATACCAAGTTCAGTGCCGATGACGAAACGCTTGAATATTTTACGCACCTCACGGGAGATGTCGACACATTGCTCTACGGGCGCAAAACTTATCAATTGATGGTTCCTTACTGGCCCGATGTGGCGAAAGGCCATTCCGGGCACACAAAAGCAGATTACGAATTTGCCCAGGCATTTGAAGCCATCAACAAAATTGTTGTTTTCTCACAATGATTAGACAGCCCTGAAGGCACAAAAACGAGAATTGTTCGTACCAGCCTTCACGACGAGGTAACAGCTTAGACTGAAGCAAGAACAAGGCAAAAATATTCTTACCGGCGGCGTAAGTATTCCTTCGCAACTTGTAGAGCTTGATCTGATTGATGAATATTATTTTGTGGTTCACCCGATAATTTTAGGAGAAGGGAAACGGTTGTGGGAAGGTATTAGCCCACAGGAGAGACTACGATTAAGACTTGTTGAGTCC
>CAVTMJ010000015.1:0-56087 GCA_963735815.1 uncultured Acidobacteriota bacterium
CCGACGACCTGCGATGTCTGCCACAGCACGACCAACTGGACCAGCGCGACCTTCGATCACAACACCACGACGTTCCCGCTGACCGGCGCTCACACCACCGTGGCCTGCGCCAATTGCCACGTGAACAACAACTACACGACGCTGCCGACGGCCTGCGTGGGTTGCCACCAGAGCGATTACAACGGCACGACCAATCCGAATCATGCGTCCGCCGGGTTCCCGACCACCTGCGCCACCTGCCACACCACGACGGCGTGGACGGGTGCGACGTTCAATCACACGTACTTCCCGGTGAACCACGGCAACGCGAACGGGGTGTGCGCGACTTGCCATACGAATTCCAGCGATTACTCGGTGTTCCAGTGCACCGGTTGCCACGGCAACAACAACGCTGCGAAATTCAGCCACCCCAATGTGGGCGGCTACGTTTACAACAGCGTGAATTGTTACCAATGTCACAAAAACGGCAACGGTGGTTAGAACCGTGCAACGGTTCTTGGTGAGGGCCGGAAGTGTCCGGTTCAGCAGTATTCAGTAAATATAACTTTCCCCCTACGGGTAGAAGATGCCCGTGAGTTATGAGGTCGGATGAACCGTACGCGGCTAGTCTCTGTGCTCCTGCTAATGGGCTCGCTGGGCGCTGCGCAGAACACAGCAGGCGGCGCGGCTGAGATCGAACAACTCCAGGTAAAGCGCGATGGCTCTGACGTCACCATTCAGGTCGTCCTGACGGGAGCGGTCAAGCCGACCGTCGAAACTGCCATCAATCCGGACCGCCTGGTGCTCGTCCTTCCGGGCACAATTTCCGACGCCAAGCAAAAGCACTTCCCGCTCGATGCCAACGGCGTGCGCGCCGTGCGTTTAGGACTGAACAGCGCGAACCCGCCGGTCACGCGCGTGGTAGTCGACCTCGACAGCGCGCATCCTTACACTCTCAGCGCCGACGGTAAGAGCATTACGCTGCGCGTGCAGCCCTCCGAGAATGCTGAGGTGGTGGTGCGACACGTCGGGCCCGCGCCCGCGGCCAGTGCGCCCTTGCTCGGCGTATTCCGCCGCAAGCCGCAAGCGCCTGTCACCGATTCCACCACCGCCCAGGCCCCGATCCCGGTTCCACCCAAGTTCCCGCCAATCAACTTCCCTGAGAAACAGGCGGCAACCTCTGCACCGGTGACCGCTAGCGCATCGGCGAAGCCTTCCGCTGCGCGCCCGAAAGTCGGCAGCCTGCAGCAAGGCACGGTCTTCCCTGGCATGGGTATGCCGGGAGCCGGGAGCGTCCCCTCGGTGCAGACCTCGACCGGCAGCGTTGCCTCGATCGCTGCGAAGCCGAGTTCGGAACTCGCGGTAAAGACGGTTCCGACCACGCCCGCCCCGGCATCCGCCGCCGCGCCGAGTTCGATGAGCGTCAGCGTCGCTCCTGCTCAGCCCGCAAGCTCGCTTACCACCAAGAGTGAGACTCCTGCAGCAGCCCCTGTTGTCAACCAGAGCGCGCCGTCCACCGAGGCCAGCGCGAAGGCTGCACCGGCGTCGGCGGGTGCGGCAGCGACGAGTACAACACCCAGTTCCGCGGGCTCCCCCAATATCACGGCCAAGGTGCTGTCGGCCACGGTGTCATCGCCGGCTGCCGAACCTGGGACAGCGGCTGTGGCGAATCCGGCGACACAATCCGTGCCCGCCTCGCCTGGCGAGAGCGCCGCGAAAACCACGTCGCACGCGACGCAGGTCGCCAACGACACCAAAGTTCCCGATTCGACGCAACCCGCTGCTTCGGCTGTGGCGTCTGAGGCTAAGACAACAAGTACGTCGCAGGCTGCCACCCCAGCGCAGGCGTCGGAAACTCCCGCGTCTACGACAACACCCGCTGCCGCCACTGAGACGGCGACGGTTGCCGCTGCTCCGGTCGCAACCCAGGCCGCCCCGCCGGCTCCGTCTACCCCGGTGATTCAGGGAGCTTCGGTTGCGAATCCCTTGGGCCTTGCGCCGGGCGAGAGGGCCGAAATGGCCATCGTGGAAACCGATGTCGTCACCCCTGAGCCCGAAGCGACCACGCAGAAGGGACAGGAAGTGCCCTTAATCACGGCAGCGGACCAGAACCTGATGATCGGGAAACCCGGCGAACCTGATATTCCGGCTGCACTCGCGCTGCGCGCCACGCATCCCGACTTCCGCACTGCTTTCAAAGTGAAGTACGTGGCCGCCGGAACGGCGTACATCGATGGCGGCCGCAGCGCCGGTCTCGCCGAGGGCATGAAGCTGGTGGTTCGCGACACACCTACCGGTTCCGTGGTCGCCGCTGCCGATGGCAATCCCGACAATGTTGTGGCGGAACTGGAAGTCACTTCGGTCGCGGAAACCTCGGCTGTCTCGGACGTGCGCACGCCCAAGCGCGATCTCAAGGCCGGCGACCTGGCCTACCTGTCCTCGCACGACGAGCAGGCTCTCGTGAACCAGAGCACGCTCAGCGCGACCCGCAAATATCCGACCGTGATTTCCTTCACCGAGAGCGATACGCTCGATGAAGAAGCGCGCTTACAGGTGCCGCGGCCGCCGATGCCGTCGGTGAATCGCGCACGCGGACGAATCGGCGTCGATTACATGGGCACAACGTTTCGCGGGTCAGCCGGCGGATCGAACACCGATCTCGGACTGGTCGCTCGTCTCGACATGACGCGCATCGGCGGCACCTACTGGAATGCCAGCGGCTACTGGCGCGGACGTCTCACGGCAAACAACTACTCCGGCAATTCCACGCTGCAGGACCTGATCAATCGCACTTATCACCTCAGCATGACCTACGACAATCCGAACTCGCCGTGGGTCGCGGGCTTCGGACGCATGTACCTGCCCTGGGCGACCAGCCTCGATACCCTGGACGGTGGATACTTCGGGCGTCGTCTCGGTCACTCGGCGACCTTGGGCATTTTCGGAGGATCTACGCCCGACCCGACGTCATGGAGCTATAGCCCGGATCGTCGCATCGGCGGAGTTTTTGTGAACTTCGAGGGCGGCAGCTACGACAGCCTGCGCTACACCAGTACGTCGGGCATGGCTTTGAGCACGCTGAAGTGGAAGATCGATCGCCCTTTTGTCTTCTTCGAGAACGGAATTTATTACAAGCGATATGTGGCGATTTACGACTCACTGCAGGCGGATAGCCCCGTCGGATACACCGCTGGAGGTTCCCCGGGGGCCGGAGTCGCGCGCAACTTCCTGACCGTACGCTACCAGCCCCACGAACGCATCGAATTCGACGGTAACTACACTTATTTGAGGGACTTACCGACATTCGACCCGACCTTGGTCGGGACCAGCCTGCTCGACAAGTACCTGTTCCAGGGCTTCAGCGGTGGCGTGCGGTTGGAAGTGATCAAAACGGTGTGGGTCTACGGAAACTGGGGCAAGAGCAATCGTTCGGGCGATAACGGCGATTCGCTGAACGAACTCTACGGACTGACTCTCGACCGGCTCCCATGGGTCCATATCCGCGCCGACGGGCACTACGCGCGCTTTAATAGCTCCTTTGGCAATGGAAGCTACTCCTCTGTCTCTCTGTCCCGCAGCCTGGGCGACAATTTCCGGCTGGAATTGCTGGGTGGGCAGCAGAATTTCGTGTCGCCGCTCTCCAGCAACACCAACGCGAAATTCGTGACCAGCAACATGGAAATGAACATGGGCTCGCACTACTTCATCCAGGGCGGCTTCACCGTAAATCGCGGTCTGACCCAGAGTTATGACCAGTGGTTATTCAGCATCGGCTACCGCTTCGACTCTCGGAGGGCCAAGGCTCAATGAAGTGGCAGCCAGCGTGCAGGACTCTTGGTGTGAAACCCTTCTTAATCGGCCTTTTGCTGTGTGCCATTAGTCCATTTTCCATGGGAGAGACTGATCCTCTCCAGGAGATGATCGGTCGCGCAAACGACCAAGTAGCCAAGTTTGTTGAGAAGTTTTCCGATGTGAAGTGCACGGAGCACGTAACGCAGGAGAAGTTCAAGGCTGATGGCAAGGTCGAATTGAAGGAAGAATCGACCTACGACTACCTGGTAATTCTTACGAATGCGGGTGGCGAAATCAGCCTGGACGAATCCCGTTTGGCAGTTAAGGAATCAAAAAAGGACGCAAAAAAAGGCGTCTCCATGCTGGTCAGCAATGGATTTGCGACCCTGTTCCTGGTGTTTCATCCTTACTACTCATCGGGCTTTGAATTCACAGATCTGGGCGAGGACGAAATCGGCGGGCGTAAGTTTCACAAAGTGCAGTTCAAGCACATTTCGGGGATGCGCTCTCCGGCCGCGCTGTCGCTGCGCGGGCGCGAATACCCGTTGGACCTGGCAGGTGTGGCCTGGATCGACCCAGCCACCGGAATCATTGGTAAAATTGATGCAGGCTTGGCCAACAGCATGGAAGACATCGGCTTGAAGTCCATGCGCTCCGAGGTTCAGTTTCAGCCGGTGCCTTTTAAAAATGCGAAGGATGTGTACTGGTTCCCCGCTCAAGCCAGTATAGAGGTAGAGACCCCGCGCCAACACTGGCGGAATACTCATAACTTCACGGACTACAAACAATTCTCTGTGAGTACGGAAGAGAAAGTTGCTGCTAAATGAGTGCGAATGCTTCTGTTGCCACCGCGGTGGCGCCCGTTCGCGATCGTGAACGCGGCCATCGCTCCAGGGTGGCGGCTGGATATTTTCTTTTTGCGACCCTAATTCTCGCGCTGACGGTCTACGGGTTTGACTATTACACCCTGGGATCGGCGGATCGCCCGTTTTCTCCCAAGTTCACGGCCCTGCGGCCCAGCGGAACCATCGGCCTGAAACTGGGATGGCTGGGCGTGAGCATGTTCCTGATCATCTTCCTGTACCCGCTGCGCAAGCACTGGTCATGGTTGATGAAGAAGGGCAACTCCCGGCACTGGCTGGACTATCACGTGATCCTGGGGATCGCCGCGCCTTTCGTGATCGCCTTCCACTCGTCCTTTAAGTTCGGGGGCTTCGCCGGAATGGCGTTCTGGATCATGTTCGCGGTGTCGGTCAGCGGCATCATCGGCCGCTACCTGTACGGGCAGATTCCTCGGAATCTGAAGGCCGCCGAAATGACGCAGAAGGAATTGCAGGACTTCCACCAGAAACTGCTGGGCCAGTTGACGCAGCAGAAGCTGGTTTCGGAGCGGGACCTGCGGGCGCTGTTAACCTTGCCCAGTCCCGAGCGCGTGCGTCAGCTCTCCATGGTTTCCGCTTTGGGTTACATGTTCGCGCTGGATATTTCGCGCGCCTTTCGTGTGGCCCGGCTTCGCCGGCACGCGCTGAGCTTCGGAGACAAGGTGACCACGCTGGGAGGCTTTCTGCGTACCGGCAATCGCGAGGTCGAACGCGCGGTAGGCGCCGCCCGCGAGGACGCTGCTTTAACCAAGCGAATTCTCTTTCTGAAGCGCTCGGAACAGGTATTTCATCTTTGGCACGTAGTCCATAAGCCGTTTAGCTACACGTTCGCGCTGCTGGCCTTGTTTCACATTGGCCTCGCTCTTTCGATGGGCTTTCGGTGGTAGAGTCTCTGAAGTGGCATGGATACACTGATTGCCTTCATCGTCGCAGCGGCCCTTACTGCTTTCTTTCTGCGAAACTACTTCAAGGGTCTAAAGAAGCGGGACGCCCAGGCCCGGGCAGCCGCTGAAAAGGGAAAGCTGTTCTCCGAAGGGCCCAAGGCCCAACATCCTCACATCGACAATGCCTACTGCATAGGCTGCGCCACCTGTACCACGGTCTGCCCGGAAGGCGATGTACTGGCCATGCTGGGCGGCAAGGCCGTGATCGTCAACGGCTACAAGTGCATCGGCCATTCTCTCTGCGCTGACGCTTGCCCGGTCGGCGCCATCACGATGGTCATGGCCAGCCCAAGCATGGGCGGAGACATGCCCACCCTGAGCGGCGAGTTCGAGACCACGGTTCCGAATCTTTTTATCGTTGGAGAGCTAGGCGGCCTGGCCCTGATCAAGAATGCCGTCAACCAGGGGCGGGAGTGCGTCGACACCATCCTGAATCGCTTTGTCGCGCGTGGAACGGCCCGGACCGTGGCCGACGTATATGACGTCCTGATTATCGGCGCAGGCCCCGCAGGAATTGCGGCCTCTCTGCGCGCCATTCAGCACAAGCTCAAGTACCTTACCCTGGAGCGCGATGAGATCGGCGGCACGGTTGCCAAATATCCGCGGCAGAAGCTGGTAATGACCAGCCCGGTCGAGTTCCCGATGTATGGCAAATTCAAGAAGACCGAGCTGTCAAAAGAGAACCTGCTGGCCTTCTGGGACAAAGTTCTTCACCGCGCCGACTTTAAGGTGCGCACCGGACAGAAAGTCGAAGACATCAAGCGTGGCGAGGATGGAATCTTCACCGTAAGCTCGCAGGACTCGCAATACCGGGCCCACGCGGTGATCCTCGCATTGGGACGCACGGGCACGCCCCGCAAACTTGGGGTGAAAGGCGAAGACCTTTCCAAGGTCATGTACCGCCTGATCGAGGCGGACCACTACGTAAACAAGAAGATTCTGGTGGTGGGCGGAGGAGATAGCGCCGTCGAAGCCGCCATGGGACTGGCTCACCAGGTGGGCAATAAAGTTACTCTTTCCTACCGGCAATCCCAGTTCAGCAGGATCAAAGAGCGCAACTCACAGCGCATCGCAGATTGCATGAAGTCCGGAAAAGTTGAGGTTCTGTTTAACTCGACTCCCACCGAGTTTAAGGAACAGTCGGTGCTGATCGAAGTCGAGGGTCAGCAAAGGGAGATTCCTAACGACTTCGTGTGGATCTTCGCGGGCGGAACTCCGCCCAACGACTTCCTGAAGAAGATCGGCGTCGGCTTCGGTGCGCGCGACATGACGAAGGATGGCAGCGAAGAGGCCAAGCAGGAGGCCGCCCAGAAGAAGGCCGTGTCGGCCAAGCCACTGGTGCAACCGGTCGCGGCGCCCGCTCCCCCCAAGGAACCGGTGGTGGCGGAATCCCGCTTGGGTATCCCCGGCGAGGAACTACCCAAGGTTTCTTACAAACTGGATGATGCCGGGAAGTATTCCGACAGCGACATCCTCATTGTGGGGGGAGGCGATTCCGCGATTCATGCCGCGATCGCGCTGAGCCATGCGGAACGCAACCGGGTAACGCTGAGCTACCGTGGAGACCAGTTCCAGCGCGGTCCAGAACGCAATCGCCAGTTCATTGAGACGGCCGAAAAGGAGAAGAAAGTGCGTATTCTCCGGCACTGTAGCGTGGCGGCAATTACGCCCGATTCTGTCATTCTGGATGTTAACGGCCGACCCGCCGAGATACCCAACGACCACGTCTTCATCCTGATGGATAGCGACGCAACCGTCGATTTCATGCAGGCCGACACCGATCTCCGCGCCGCAGAGAGCGTTCGCTGAGCTTCCTACTTCACCAGGACCATCGAGGTCGGCGCAGAGCCGGTGGTGGTGGTTGAAATCAGCGTCAATACGCCGGTTGCCGGATCGATCTTGAATCCAGAAAGGCTGTTCGAGGTCTGATTGCCAACAAAGATCAGCCCTCCGCTTGTGTCGTTGACGATGAACGCGGCCCCGCCGCCTGCTGCGACCGGGTTGCCTACGGCTACAGTGGGAACTCCGCTGGTGCCGTCGATCGTGAAGCCGTAGACATTATTCCCTGAGTTCAGGGCGGCAATGTACAGATATTTCCCCGACGCATCGACGACCAGCGAACTCAGCGGAATCACGGTGCTGGTGGTGGTCGACACGCCAAAGGGGGACCCGCCCATTGCCTGCAGGACACCGCTGGTGCCGTCGATCATGAATCCAGAAAACGTGCCGTCCTGCAGATTGGCGACATACAAAAACTTCCCGGCCGGGTCGATGGCGATCCAATTGGGGCCGTTGCCGACTTTGATGGGTGAGTTGGGAATCAAGGTGAGGCCGCCCGAACCGTCAATGACGTAGCCCGAGATGGTGGCGCTGTTGGAGTTCGCCACGTAGAGGAATTTTCCCGACGGCGCGATCGCCCCTCGAATCGGCGTGAACCCGAACGTCGAGACGGGAGTGCCCACCACTGTGAGAGCGCCTGTTCCCGAATCGATAGAAAATGCCGAGATCGTGTTGCCGGCGCTGTTCACGGAAAACAGAAACTTCCCCGCCGGGTCCAGAAGAATGTCCGAAGGTTGATCTCCGGTTACGGCGCGTGGGGTGACCTCGGTCAACTCTCCCGTGCTGCCGATCTTGTAGAAGGAGATCGTATCTTCGCCGGCGTTGGAAACATAGGCGAACTTGCCGGACGGGTGAATGCGGATCGCGGTTGGAGAAATGCCCGTTGGGTACGGCGATCCGAGGATTTCCTTGAGACCTCCGGTATCGGTGTTGACGCGGAACGCGGTCACCCCGTCATTCTGAGGGGTGGTGACATACGCGGTCTGGCGCTTCGCGCTGCCGCAGGCGGTCAGCCACATTACGCCGGTCAAGGCAACAAGCAGGAGACTTGCTCTGGTCAACACCGTTTGGGGCTCCTTTGCGCCGGGCATTCCCAACCACCTCGTTTGCCGGGCGTAAATCAGGATTGGATTGAAAACAGGAACGAGATATTCTATTCCATCCCCACCCGGGGCCGCTGGCTTCGGCCCTGTCGTGTGGATGGACGCTGAACTCCAGTCCTTAGACGGCGCGCTATCCCCTGGCGTTGCCCATTGGACCTTCGGCATCTGGGTTTCGCCAGGCGCGCACGGCTATTATCTGTAAACACAAGACGACCAAGCTTCCGCCTCCCCCTCGATGTGGAACTACGAGGAGAGAATTTTTTGAGGCTCTCTGCTGCCAGCGCCGCGATGTGCAGCACCGTACGCCGGAACGGCGTCATGGGCAAGTTTCGCGCGCGCATCGACTCCTCCGTTCTTCGAGAACCCCTTGCTGTCTGCACACCAGTCTTTAACCGGAACCGGGTGGCGCCACTGTGAGGAAGATCTCCATGGGCGTTCGGCTGGCCGCCTGGTACTTCGGCTTGCTCGTCCTGGCGCAAGTGATTTTCGGTGTGGGAACGTGGATCGCCCTGCGTTACAGCCTGCATGAAACGCGCGCCCTCGTGCACTTCAGAAATCAACTTCTGTGGCTAGCGCCGGTGCTCTCGGTGGGCGGCGCCTTGCTCTGCTATGCATTGAGCCGGCGGGCGCTGGCTCCTGTCGAGAACGTGACACGCGCCGCGCGGGTGATTGACGGACGGTCGCTAGATCAGCGGATCAAGTCTCTGAAAACCGGCGACGAATTGCAGCGCCTCTCCGATACGATCAACGAGATGCTGGCGCGCCTGGAAGTCTGCTTCAAGCGCACGACCAACTTCACGGCGGATGCGTCGCACGAACTACGCACTCCGATTTCGCTGATCCGCACGGAGGCCGAGTCTGCGCTGCGCCGGTCGCGCGGCGAGGCGGAATACCGCGAGACGCTGCGCCGAATCCTGCTGGAAGCCGAACGCACCGCTGCCCTGCTGGAGGAATTGCTCGCACTCGCGCGTGCTGATTCCGGCCGGCTGCCTTTGTTCGTCCAGCCGATCGACTTGCGGGAAGCATTGCAGGAAACCGCCCGGGGATGGCGCCAGGTGGCGAATGTCAGGGGAATGCAGTTCAGCGAGCGGCTTTTGAACGCGGAATTGAGGGTGTCGGGCGACGCGGCCGCCCTTCGCCGGGTGATCGACATCCTGCTCGACAACGCTTTCAAGTACACTCCGGCGTCGGGAGGCGCGATCAGCCTGTCGGCGGAAGAGGTTGCGGGCCGCGCCATCATCAGCGTGCAAGACAACGGCCCGGGTATCGCCGAACACGAGCAATCCCGCGTCTTCGAGCGCTTTTATCGTGTGAATAAAGAGCGCAGCCGGGAAATGGGCGGCGCAGGTCTGGGACTCGCTATTGCGCAGTGGATCGTGGAGCAGCACCAGGGCAAGATCACCGTGGAAAGCACAGTGGGGGCGGGGTCAATCTTTCGGGTCGAGCTCCCGCTGGCGCCCACCCGGGCGTCGCGAGAACTCACCCTTCGTTAGCTTACTGCGCAACCAGCAGGCTCTCGGCGAAGGGCCATTCCTGGTCTACCCACTGGGCCTCGCATTGGAATCCAGTCGCCAGGGCCATGCCGCAAATTTCATCCTTCGAATATTTGTGGCTGCTCTCGGTCCAGATGGTCTCGCCTTGGGCAAATCGAACAGAAAATCCTGCAGCGGGAATCGTCACGGTTTGAGCGCGTTTTGACATCAGGTGCATTTCCACGCTGCGCGCCTTTGCATTGAACTTCGCGAGATGATGGAACTGCTCGAGATCAAAATCCGCGCCGAGCTCGTGATTGATGCGAGCCAGCAGGTTCTTGTTGAAGGCTGCAGTCACGCCCAGCGGATCGGCGTAGGCTTCCAATAGCTGCGGAATTGGCTTTAACAGATCCGTACCCAACAAGAGCGAGTCTCCAGGGAGCAGAGTGGCCCGAATATCTTTCAGAAATTCCACTCCGGCCGGCCGATCAAAGTTGCCGATGGTGCTTCCCAGAAAAAGCACGAGCAGGTGCTGATTGGGTTTCCGCCGAGCCGCTACTTCAGCCAGCCCATCGAGGTACTCACGTTCGAAGCCCACAATGCTGATGGCGTCGATATCGCCCAACTCGCGCTTGCACATGGCCAGGGCGGTCGGAGAAATCTCGATTGGGCAATACGCTGTGTGCTGACGGCGGGCCAACGCTTTCAGCAGCCAGCGTGTTTTCTTGCCGCTTCCGCTACCCAGTTCGGCCACCATCATGGGGAGCGGCAGGCGCTCCACGATGTCATACGCGTTGCACTGCAGCACGCGCTCATCCGCCCGCGTAAGGCCGTACTCCGGCAATACGCTGATCACTTCGAACAGCGCGGAGCCCACATCGTCGTAAAGGTATTTGGAGAGTAGTTCCTTCTGCGGCTTGGTCAGACCGGCCCGCACGTCAGAAGCAAACTCCAGGGCGGGCTGGGCCGTGATTGCGTGTGTCAGCATGCTTGGCTCCCTTTTATGCCAGCTGGCTTAGTGGCTCACGCAGCGAAAACCCGCGTAAACGTATGGATAATGCGATTGGAACCAGTTTCGGAACGAGCGGCGCAGCATACTGGCGGCGGTGCGCGGTGAGCCGCCTTTCATGACGAAGTGCTTGTTATCGAAGAAGTCCGCGGAGTATCCACGGTAGAACGGGAACGGTTCGAACCCGGGAAAAGGTCCAAATGGCGTGGACGTCCATTCCCAGCCGTTGCCCGCAAGATCCGCAACGCCAAATGCGCTTGCGCCCTCGGGAAACGCTCCGACAGGAGTCGGATCCCAATGCTGGAAATCAAAGTTTCCTCGCTTTGAAGATGGCGGTTCCGAACCCCACGGATATTGCCGTTCCTCGCCTTCCGGCGTGCCATAAGCGGCAAGCTGCCATTGCGCTTCGGTCGGCAATGTTTTGCCCGCCCACCGCGCATAAGCGGAGGCTTCCGCCTGGCTCACATATACCGGCCAATCCATGGGCAGCGGAATCTCGCTGAACATCGTGCGCTGATGCCATGCATGGTCGCGTAGAAGCCAGAAGCCCGGGTGCTGGATGGACGCGGCGGTTTTCCATGCCCAATCATCTTTCGACCACCACTGTTCAGAGTCGTACCCGCCGGCTTCCAGGAAGGCAAGGAATTCCCGATTCGTTACCAGGTAGCGATCGATGGAAAACGCGGGAACATCCACGGAGTGAGCCTCGAACTCATTGTCCCAGCCAAACGCGCTCGGATCTTTACGGCTCAGTCCAAGAGTCACCCGGCCTGCGGGGATCTTCACCATTTCGGGATGAAGCGCGCTGCGAACAGCTTCGGGACCTCTATTCGGGCGAATCTTCCGATCGAGCGGCAACTGATGCAGCATGTAAGCAAGCGTCTCGGCGTGCATCAGCCGATGCTCAATGGCGACCTGCAGGAGCAAAGTCAGATCGGCGTGGCCGGGTTGGTCATCGGCGAGCCGGTCTGCCAGCGCTTCGTCCAGTGTTTGGCGCGCCTCGCCGACATAATCTTTGACTGCCTCCATCGTCGGCCAGTCCGAAGGTTGGTCCGTCGGCAAGCCGCCACCCACGGGATCGATCCCGAACGCAAACAGCCGGTCATAGTCAGGGTGGAAGGATCCGAGGCTCAGCGCACGTTCGCGCAGCAAGTTCCAGTCGAATGCTTCAAGATGACCGATATAGAAAATGATCCGGTGTCTCTCTGGAATTGGGCGATCGTACAAAGCCTCCGGCTTAACAATCGAAAAAAGCTGATCCGTATTGGCTCTCGCCTCAGCCAGGCGGTCAAGGAGCTCGTGACGAAGTTCAACCTGCCTCTGCGCTACGGACATTTACGGAGAGCCTCCTTGAGCGGAAATGAACCCCAGCAAGCGCTCTCCGTAAGATGCCTCCCCAAGCCAAAAGGCTCAGCGTTTTCGGCCTTTTCTGATTCGAATGGGCAGGCCGCGGCGGGCTTCAGAAGCGCTCAAAATAAGATCGGTTATCTCCGTTGTTTGCAGCAGCTTGCAATAACTTCCATTCAGAGCGAAAGCGTTCCTTCAAGGTACAAGACGGCTTTTCCTTTCAAGATGACTCTCTCGCCGCGCTCTTCAACGATCAGGTCACCGCCGCGCTCGGAAACTTGTCGTCCATGGAGAACCTTTTTCCCGAGTCGCTCTGACCAGTAGGACGCCAGGGTGCAATGGGTGGAACCAGTAACGGGATCTTCCGGAATTCCGTAGCTGGGCGCGAAGTAGCGGGAGACGAAGTCTGATTGGCGTCCCGGGGCCGTAATGCAGACGCCGGCGGGGTGCAATTTCTCCAATTGAGATAGATCGGGTCTCGCACTCCGAACTTCGTGCTCGTTGTCGTAGACCACGAAGTAATTTCGCTCGGCCGCGCTTTTGCCGGACTCCAACACTCGACGCGGTACGGGGTTCAAGCCGGAGATCAAAGCGGGAGGCGCGGAACATGGCCGGGCCGGAATCAAGGGCAAGTCCATCGCAAGGAACTCGCCGTCTTGTTTTACGCTCAACAAGCCGCTGCACGTTTGAAACGTGACGGCCGTTGTGCCCGGCTGCAGGTAATGGAGTACCACAAATCCGGTTGCCAGGGTTGCATGACCGCACAGCTGCACTTCTGATTTCGGGGCAAACCATCGCAGCCCGTATTGCTCCCCTTCCCGCACGCAGAAAGCGGTCTCCGATAGATTGTTCTCGGCGGCGATCGCCAACATGGTCTGGTCGTCCAGCCACTCGTTCAGCGGACAGATGGCTGCCGGGTTCCCCGAAAAGACGCGATCGGTAAAGGCATCCACGTGGTAGAGAGGCAATTTCACGAAATTTTACGTCCTTTCTGTGCTGGTGTTCTGTTCGAATGACATTCCGAAATAGTGGACTCTGGACCTGCTCTTGAGCGCAGTTCAGTTTTTTCGATTCGCGTTTATGATGTTCGCGCGTGTCGAGAGCCTGCCCATGAGAAAACTGACCTGGATCGCGCTGCTGGGGATCCCCTTCGCCAGCTTGCTCTTTATTTTTGTCATGCGGCCTTTGCCTCCTCGCCATCTGCCGAGCGGGCACATCCTCATGGAGGTTCCGGGCAGCCCGCAAGCCACTAATAATTTGCCGACCGTGCTGGCCCTCAGTCCCGATCACCGCTACCTTGCGGTTTTGAACAATGGATACGGCTCTTACACGTCCGACCAGAAGCAATCGATTGCCATCCTCGATCTCGCCAGCAACCGCCTCACTGATTACCCCGAGTCTTTGATGGCGAGCGGAGCGGCGCAGACTTTTTTTCATGGAATGGCATTTTCCAGCGATGGCCGGCATCTATACGCGTCGGTGGGTTCGCTGACGGACCCGCTGGGTGAGAAGAGGGGCAATGTTGGAAACGGAATTCTTGTCTACGCCTTCGATAACGGAAAAATCACCGGCAGCACGTTTGTTAAGATGCCGCCGCGTCCGAAGCCTCCGGGCAAGCGCCTGCAACGCGATGACATGAAAAACGTCACGTTTCCTGCGGGCTTGGCGGTCGTTCCCGGCAAGGACGGGGATTCACTGCTGGTCGCGAACAATCTTTCCGACGAAGCGGTGCTGGTCGACGCTCATGGTCAAGTACAAACCCGTTTCGATCTCTCCATTTGGCCGCGCATACCGTCGTCGCTGCCGTTCGGCGTGGTCGTCAGCAAAGATGGCTCAGGTTTCGTCTCTTTGTGGAACGCCTCGCGGATTGCGGAACTTGATCTGGCCGGCGGTCGCGTCCGGCGCATGATTGAACTGTCTCTGCCTACTTCCCCGATTGCGCCTGGTTCTCATCCGACCGCCATGCTTTTGTCTCCCGACGAGCGACTTCTGTATGTCACGCTTTCCAACGCAGACGAGGTCGTGGTCATCGATCGCACCAGCGGCGAGGTCGTAGACCACTTCTCCACCAAGCTTCCAGGACAAGTGGTCGGGGGGAGTGCTCCGAACGCGCTCGCCTGCAGTGCGGATGGCTCGCACCTGTTTGTTGCGAACGGAATCTCGGACTCGGTTGCGGTATTCGACCTGAAGCAAACGAAAGCCGCAACTCAGCCTGCGGCTGGATTCATTCCCACGCAGGTCTTTCCCACCGCGCTGGCCATTGTGGGTAACGATCTGTTCATTGCGTCGGCAAAAGGCGTGACTACCGGCCCGATCACGACTCCCCTGAAAAAGATCGACGGCGTTCTAGAATATCCTTACCTGGTCCCAATGATTCACGGTTCGTTAGCGCGAGTGCATCTCCATAATCTGGATGTCCAACTCGCCAATTTCACCGAGCAGGTGCTGGGTAGCAACCGGATCCAGGGCAATGAAAATGCGCGCCCAGCCCAGCAATTGCCGCCAATTCGACACGTGATCTACGCGCTGAAGGAAAATCGTACCTACGATCAGATCCTGGGCGACCTTGGAGTGGGGAATGGCGACCCTTCGTTGACGATGTATGGCGAAGCCATCACGCCGAATCTGCATAAACTGGCCCGCCAATTTGGAGTGCTCGACAACTTTTACGATAGCGGCGACGTCTCGGGCGACGGACACAATTGGTCGACCGCGGCCACGGTAACCGACTACACCGAAAAAGTCTGGCCGCTCGACTACCGGGGACACGAACGCACCTACGATTTTCAGGGAGAAGTGCTGAACGAAATCCCGCTCGAAGATGGCAATCCCGATGTGAACGAACCATCCACCGGCTACTTGTGGACGAATCTCGCCAAAAACAAACTGACGTACCGCGTTTACGGCGAATTCATCACCACCAAGTGGTGCAACGGAAACCCCGGCACGAATCTGCCTGGCGAAGGCCCGCCTCATCCCGAGGGCGATCCATGTCCGAACAGTTTCATCTATCCGGGAGAGAGTCTTCCGCCCAACGTGGGAAGCCCGCATGGCTCAGCCAGTCCCTACCCGTGGCCGGTCCCGATGTTTGCGCGCTCGATCCCTACAAAGCCGGAACTCCGCGAACACTTCGATGCCCGCTTCCCCGATTTCGAAACCAGCTATCCCGACCAATTGCGGGCCGACGAATTCCTGAACGAGTTCGACGATTTTGCCACTTCGCGGAAGCAGGGGCGCGACACGATGCCGCAATTCATATTGCTCTACCTTCCCGACGATCACACCGGAGGAGTGAAGAAAGGATATCCGACCCCGTCCGCTTCGGTTGCGGACAACGATCTGGCGCTCGGGCGGGTAGTCGAAGCGGTTTCGCACAGTGAATACTGGAACGACACTGCCATCTTCGTGATTGAAGATGACGCCCAGGATGGCCCCGATCACGTGGACGCCCATCGCAGCACCGCATTCGTGATCAGCAAGTATGCTCCGCAGAAAATCGAAAGCGGCAAGACTGCCCCGGTGATCGATTCCACGTTCTACACGACCGTGAACATGTTGCGCACGATGGAGACTCTGTTGGGACTGCCGCCGATGAACAACAATGATGCGCGTGCCGCCTTCATGGGGAATCTGCTATCTGGTGCAGGAACCCAACCGCCCTTTTCCGCCGACCGCCGCAATCTGGAGAACAAACTTATCTACCAGGTGAATGCGAAGGATTCCGAGGCGTCCCGCCGCCTGGATTTTTCGCACCCGGACGCCTCCGATCCTGGCCTGCTGAACAGCGTGCTCTGGAAGGATCGAATGGGGAGTCGGCCGATGCCGCCTCCCCGCCACTCGGCGCTTTTCGAGATGCGCGAGAGGCTGGCGATTCTGGGGAATTGAGAACCAGCGCAGGACAACGTATTTCTTATACGTGGCTAAAGCTTCCTGCAGTATGCGGGCTATTTTTCAGCGAACGAGACCCAGCCGCGCGTCTTGCCGAAATCAATATTGATTTCACACTTCTTCGGGCCGGTGTGTCCGAAATAAAGCGAGAGTTTTTCGGCTGGCGAACTGAGCTGTCCGGTTTCCATCTGCGCGCGCGCCAGATCCTGCTTGTCGTCATACTTCGCGTCGATAGAAGTGTTCCTGCTTACAATGAGTGTCCATTCCTTCTTGGCGGGAATGAGATACATTGTGTACCCACCCGTAGGAATCGTCGTCTGGCCCAGCAGCAGGTCGGTCTCGGTAAAGAAAGTCATGGCTGAGCCTCCCGGGATCAGCACTTTCCCGACCGGAGGGCCATCGCTGTGCGCGGTTGCAATGGAGTTGTAGCGTGCCGTAAGTTGCTTGCCATCTTCGAAGGCACAGATGGCGCTTTCCGCTTGGGAGCTGTCTGAAGATTGACCGAGTGAACGGAGCGGGAACATGGTCGCACTACTCAACAGCACCGCACAGACAAGAAAGGCTCGCATAAGACTCTCCGCGCAGAACCTGAGTGCCGCATATCATCGCAAAAACAGGGGGGAAAGAGAATAGTATTAACGAGATTTTTGCAATTTCCGGTCTCAGATTGGGCGATCCAAGGCGCGCGAAGGACCGTTTGCGTCCATTCTGCCGATTTCTCAACAGCGTTCAGCACGAAGCGGGTAGGTAGGAGGTGCCTCTTTGCAACCGAGTTTGTGGCCCGAATTGCCTCTGGAAGCGTGGCAGGATACATATGCGACTCTGCACATGTGGACTCAGATTGTGGGCAAGGTGCGCCTCGCGCTCAGCCCGCATATCAATCACTGGTGGGAGGTCCCGCTGTATGTCAATGCTCGGGGACTCACGACCTCGCCCATTCCCTATGAACAGCGCACCTTCGAAGTGCAGTTCAATTTTGTCGAGCACGAGCTGTCGATTTCGGTGAATGACGGCCGCCGGAAATCGGTCCCACTCCGCCCACAAACGGTAGCCGATTTTTATGCTGAGTTTCTGGCAACACTGCAATCGCTGGGCATCAAAGTCAAAATCTGGCCGATGCCGGTGGAAATCCCCAACCCGATCCGATTCGATCAGGACAAGCAGCATGCTTCCTATGATCGTGAGTATGCCCAACGATTCTGGAGCATCCTGATTCTGGTGGACGGCATATTCAAGAAATTCCGCTGTGGTTTTGTCGGGAAGCACAGCCCGATCCATTTTTTCTGGGGCAGCTTTGATCTGGCTTCCACGCGCTTTTCCGGACGCCGTGCTCCTGAGCGACCGGGGGCCGACGCCGTCACCCGCGATGCCTATTCGCATGAAGTAATCAGCGCCGGCTTCTGGCCCGGTGGCGGCGAGGTGAAGGGCGCGGCCTTCTATGCGTATGCCGCGCCTGAACCGAACGGATTTAAGGCCGCGCGCGTGCTACCCGGGAAGGCATTCTATTCACCCTTGGGAGAATTTCTTCTTATGTACGACGACGTTCGCCAGTCGACCGATCCCGAAAAGGCTCTGCTGGAGTTTCTCCAGAGCACATACGAGGCAGGGGCGAACCTCGGAGGATGGCCGCGCGCAGAGTTGGAACATCCCCCCTTGCTGCGATCAGCGGGGTAGCATCGCTAGATTTATGCGAACATTGATTCTCGCGAAGCTGTCGTACGCGAAAACTCGGAGCGACCTTTAGACCTTATAGTGGAAACGCCTTAGAGAGACGAGTCAGCCAAACGCCGGATTGGCCGTTCGCCCGTGGGCGCGTATACTGTGCCCGTCGAACCGCACCTCAACTCCTGCAAGGAACTCACCATGGATTTCTATCACCGTAAGCCGCAACGCACTGAGCAGTCAACCGGACGGGATTGTCGGTTTTGCGCCGCCGTTGATCCGAATTTTGAAAAGCGCAGCGCTGTTGATCGATGGGTTCATGGCACGCCTTGCGATTCGGCCAATTCTCATCTTTCTGAAAACGGCCACGTCCTCCACCTGATGTCAGAGCTGGCGAAGAGGCGATCCTCAAGTCCAACGCATAACCTGGGTCTGGGCAAATCAGCCTGAGCGCCCGCATGGCGCTGAAACGAAAGTAAGCTTGGCGTTGGCATTTTTACGGAAAATCGCCACGCGATCTAAAGCACATCGCCATGTAGCTCACATCACATACCTGCGCTTAGGCAATCGCGTGTCATAGGGTTTGTGAGGTATTGGATTTGTCGCCTCCTGGCCCTGCTGCGAATCCATCCGGCCGACTGCGAGCGTTGCCGTCACCGGGATACTTGCTGGGCCGAGGTGAAAAGCCGGCTTGAGGAGTTGCGGTGACTGGTGTCTGGCTGCCTTGCCGGTCATGCGGCCAGCGGCAGTCGCGCCGTTTTCGCTTCTTTTTGGAAGCCGTCCCGCCAGGTTGTCCACCGTGGCTTCCAATTTAGTGCGCGTCTTGCCTTCTGGTTGGAAGAGCCGCGCGCCTCAGTCATGAGGATCACCCCTGCATCCCCGATGGCCAGCCTCGCTATCCAAGCCGGAATGTGAAGCGGGGGTTTTGCTCCAATCATTCTTGCCAACCCGGGAAGCCACTCAGAAACGGCAGCCGGCTCATCATCGACGATGTTGTAGATTCCTGGCGCTCCACTCTCGACGGCAGCCAGAGTCGCCGTGGCCGCGTCATCCACGTGAATGAAGGACCACACCGCGTTTCCTTTTCCAACCACCGGCAAGCGATGCTTGCGAATCTGATCCAGCATCCAGTCGCTGGACGTACCCGGGCCATAGAGCGAACCGTAGCGCAGCACAATACCTTCCACTTCAGGAGTTCCCGTGGCCCTGGTTTCGAGATGCCGAATCGCTCCCAGGGTGCGACGGAATACCTTCGGTGGATCGGGATCGAGCGGGTCGTCCTCAGTTTTGACCGGGCCGCCGACGCGTTGGTACGGCCAACCAGCATAGCTCTCCGCGATGAATTTCCGCGCGCCCACAGCCAGTCCCGCGGCCAGCAGGTTGTCAGTACCCTCCGATCGCAACCGGTTCGTCAGTGCAAACTGCTGGTCGAAGCGACGCAGATTCAGGTCCTGCGGTATGGCAGTCATTTCGTGGATAATGACGTCCGGCTGAGCGGCCTCAATTTCGCGCATAACGGCTTGTGGGTCCAGTGCATCGGCCGCAACATGCTGGGCGCCCAGCGATTCCACCAGTTCCCGTTTTTGTGGGGACCGGGTCATACCAATGACCTGGTGACCGGCCTTTACCAGCACAGGAATCAAAGGCTTTCCGATCGCCCCGCTTGCGCCCGCCACGAAAATTCGCATCTCGTCCCTCCTCGATCTCAGCGGAGACCTCTTCATTTAGACGCTTTCCACCTTGCGCTGGATTCCGCAGATCGACCCTATCCGACTGCGCAGGCAGGCCCCGCCTTTGTTACGCGACCCTATACATGTCGTGTTACGATATGTATAAACTTTGTCGTGATGCGATATATTTTCGACCGGCCAAGGAGAGACGGCAACGGTGAGCGAATATGCGCTGCTGGCGGAATTGCGCTATCAGATCCGCCGCTTTCTGCATTTCAGCGAGCAACCGATCCGTGGGCGGGAAACTACAGCCACTCCAAGCGAGAAGGAATGGAGAACATGCCGGACGGTAACGAGAGCAAGGGCGCACGTCCCGTGACCATAGGGGCCACCGGTGCGCAGGTTGGGGACATTCGGATTGCGGAGCCCGCGCAATTCCGGATGGTTTTAGTTTCATTTCTTGCGGGCGGTATCGGCCTGCTGGCCGGGCTGATTGCATTCGTGCTTTACAAGCTGATCGGCCTGTTCACCAACATCGCTTTCTATCACCGTTTCGACGCAGAATTTATAAGCGCCCGCCACAATCAACTGGGACTGTGGGTAATCCTGATCCCGGTCATCGGCGGAATCATCGTCGGGTTCATGGCGAAGTATGGAACTCCCAAAATTAAGGGCCATGGGATTCCCGAAGCCATGGAAGCGGTGCTGGTCAACCGCAGTCGCATTCAGCCGCGAGTCGCGATCCTTAAGCCGATTTCCGCCGCCATCGCAATTGGCACGGGCGGTCCGTTCGGCGCCGAAGGACCAATTATTCAGACGGGCGGCGCCGTGGGTTCGCTCGTAGGTCAGGTTTTTCATACCACCGCTTCAGAACGCAAAGTGCTTTTGGCTTGCGGGGCCGCGGCGGGAATGTCGGCAACATTCAACACGCCGATCGCGGGTGTGATCCTGGCTATCGAACTGCTCCTGTTCGAATTCAAGGCACGTTCGTTTATTCCGCTGGTCATTGCCAGCACCCTGGCCACCGCTGTGCACATGCAGTTGCTGGGCGCGGGGCCGATGTTCAAAGTCACCGCGATGGATTTCGGAATTCCCCATGCACTTCCCTTCTATCTTCTGCTGGGAGTGGTCTGCGGGTTCGCCGCGGTGGGATTCAGCAAGCTGCTGTACTGGACCGAAGATCAGTTCGAAAAGCTGCCGGTCGACGAACTCTGGTGGCCGGCGATTGGCGCTCTGGGCCTCGGCATCATTGGGTATTTCGTGCCGCGCGTGCTCGGAGTCGGATATGACACCATCGGCGACATCCTGAATGCGAACCTGGCGTGGAAGCTGCTGCTGGTTGTCATGGTCGCTAAAGCCGCGGCACTGGTGATCTCGCTGGGCTCTGGAACATCCGGCGGCTTGCTGGCACCGATGTTCATGTCGAGCGCAGCCCTGGGTGGAGTGTTCGCGATGGGGATGGATCGCATCTTTCCGTCGGCAAACCTGTCGGCCGGAGCCTTTGCCCTGGTCGCGATGGGGGCCGTCTTCGGAGCAGCCTCCCGGGCGACGTTCGCGTTCATTATTTTCGCCTTCGAGATTACCCGTGATTACAACTCGGTCTTACCTCTCATGCTGGTGAGCGTGATTGCAGACGGGGTCGCAATGCTGCTGATGCCCAAGGCTTCCATCATGACGGAAAAACTGGCGCGGCGCGGGCTGCACATCCATCAGGACTACGAGGCCGACGTGATGCACCAGGTCCGGGTATCGGAAACCATGGATCGAGATGTTCCCAGTTTGCCGCCGGACATGACTGTGGGCGAGCTCGCGGAGCGCATCGCCCACCGCGATCCTGTGGTCTGTAAACATCAGGGAATGTTCATTCTCGATCCGGAAAGCAAACTGATCGGCGTGATCACGCGCGGTGATATTATGCGGGCCCTCGATCAAGATCCATCGGGCGCGATGAAAGTCGCCGACGCCGGCACACGCAACGTCGTGGTTACCTATCCTCACGAGTCGTTGCACGAGGCTTCGGCCAAGATGCTGCGGAACGCAATCGGTCGGTTGCCCGTCGTGGACAGCGTCGATTCCGGGCGGGTGGTCGGCTATCTGGGCAGACCCGGCATAATGGCAGCACGCTTGCGCCGTCTGGACGAGGAACATGTCCGCGAACCCGGCTGGTTCACGCACTTTTAAAAGATGCGGCTGTCAGCGTTTGTCGGATGATCAACCCAGGTGCAGCAAAATTCCAGCGCCAGGTCGCTGATGTACTTCTGCAACCGTCGCTCATAATGCTTCGCTGGTAGAAGGAGTTGTGCTACCTTCTATGAGCATCCGCAAGCTAAGAACGCGTCTGTAAGTTTGCCCGGGGTTTCTCATGCTCCGTTCCATTCTATTCGGCCCTTGGAAGGATGCGGACGCGACGCCAGAATGTTGCCCGCTTTGCCTTGATCAGCAACCCATCTTCCAATACCGATTGACCGGACCGGATGGCGGGACGAAGCAAGGTTATGAATGCCACGGCTACTGCTGCTTGCGCTGCGGTCAGCAGTTGTTGGCAACCTTAGAGGAATTAACGCTTGCACAATGGGCAGAAGATGGCGCGCGCGAAGCGGGAGACGCAAAAAAGCAGGAAGTTGAGGAAAAGCAGTCAGACAAGCGCCAATGATTGCCAGAGCCCGTGCGCGACCGGATTGCTATCCGGCTATGGTGCCCCCTTCCGGAATTCGGCTGAATTTATATTGAGTTTCAGCATCCTGGACTGCAAGGTCGTCCGCTTCATTCCCAACTTCGCGGCGGCCCCGTTGACCCCAGAAAGTTTGCCTCTTGTTCCTTTCAGTACTTGCAGAATGTAATCCCGCTCCACAGCCGCGAGCGTACGTTCGACTGTTACCGATGCGGGGTCCTGCAATTCCGAGATTGCGCCTTCCAGGACTGAACCAGATGTCATAATCACCGATCTCTCAACAAAATGTTCCAGTTCCCGGACGTTTCCGGGCCAGTCTTCGCGCTGCAATGCATGCATCAGGTCATTGGGAATCGTCTCGATGTTTTTTCCCATCAACCTGCCGAATTTGTTAACGAAATGTTGCGCCAGCGGGGGAATATCTTCTCGCCTTTTGCGTAGGGGAGGTATCCGGATCGGAAAAACATTTAAGCGGTAAAACAAATCGCCGCGAAAGCGGTTGTCGGTAATCCTCTTTGCGAGGTCTTGATTGGTCGAAGCGATCAGTCGAACATTCACGCGAATCGTTCGCGTGCTTCCCAGTCGCTCGAACTCTCCATCCTGCAACACCCGCAGCAGTTTCGGCTGCAATTCCAGAGGAAGATCCCCGATCTCGTCCAGCAAAAGTGTTCCGTCATCGGCCAATTCCAGGCGGCCCACCTTTTGCATGATCGCGCCCGTGAACGCGCCCTTTTCGTGTCCGAAAAGTTCACTCTCCAGCAGCCCGGTCGGAATCGCAGCGCAATTCACTTTCACAAAGCTCCGGTCTTTTCTTTTACTCATTCGGTGGATCGCATGAGCGACCAGATCCTTGCCTGTGCCGGTTTCTCCCAGGATCAGCACCGTGGCGTCTGTGCTTGCTACCGTCCGCGCTTGCTCCAGTACTTGCTCCAAGGCCAGGCTCTTGCCTACGATCTCGCTGAACCCGCTTTCCCGCTTGCGTTGCGGCTGGACGACAATTTTCTGTCCGGTTAATTTGCTCTTGAGCGTCTCGTTCTCTTTGCTGATGCACGTATATTCCAGGGCCAGAGCGACCTGAATGGCTACCTGTTCCGCCAGTTCGCGACTCAATCCTCGAAATGCGCCTTTTTGACGGCTTGCAAGATGCAGAGTCCCCAGCACTCCCCGCTGCGTCGCCAAGTCCATGTCGTATACGGACTCAATCCCTTGAGTCCCCGCACGATGCCAGCCTCCCCCACCCAGCATCGACAATTGGGTGGAGTCTTTTCCCAGGCGGAGCAGAGTCTCTTCCTTCAGGGTCAAGGCAGCATAATCGTGTGGAATTCGGCGATTGACGAAATCTGTGATCGCGGCCACCAAATCGGTGGGATCAGACTTTGCGAGCAGTTTGCTATGGAACTCGACCAGGACCTTTAACTGATCAGTGCCGTCCTTGCAGGCACTACTTAAAAGATGAAAGGACTCTTCCAGCTTCTTTTGTTCAGTTACCTCAACTACCATTGAACACAGGCGCTGGACCTCTCCTGCCGAATCCTTCAGCGGGAAGTAATTTTCAACCCAGTGTCCCGGCTCCGATCGCATCGGCAGGTTGCCGGTGACGTGTACATTCAGCACCGGATTCCCCGTGGTCAGGACATGTTGGAACAGCGGTTCCACTTTTGCGGCAAACTCCCCCAGAACTTCGTAAATGGTTCGCCCCAGATGAGCTTTGGCGGGGATTCCGTTCATGCGAGCCAGAGCGTCATTGATGCCCCGGAATCGAAACTGTCGGTCGCAAATGCCCACCCCAACGTTAGGGGCGTTAATGAGGGTCATCACAAGCTGTTCCGGATGTCTCAGGATCTCCTGCGAAATCCATTCGTCCACAAATTGATTGCAATTGCTGTCTCGCATGAATTCCATATCATAACTCCGGCTCGCGGCATTTACCCCGAGCCATGCCGCACTTTTAATTCTATGGGTGCTCATACTACGCTAGTTATTGTCTTCTATCTATAGACACTTAGCGCGCTGTTACCCAGATGGCCGCGGGATCAGGCGGAAGGAGATGCAGGAGGAAATGCTCGATCCCGATCAACCGCTCAATGTCTGAGGAAAAACTGGGGTTTCTATTGAGTACCTTCTCGCATCTTCATGTAGCTACGGGCGATATCAGAGGGAATCGCTGCCGTATCGTTGCATACCGGCCTTCTCGCAATGCCGGCTTGTCGTTTACCAATTCTTCGATATAGGCTTTGAGACTCACCTCGACCAGTATCGAGAACGACTCTGCTCGAGGTCCCACGAACCCGTGTCTCATGAATAAGATCCCCGCCAATGCCGACAGCGAGCGCTTTCAGAGCGAAGTGGAAAAGTACGCCACTTACCTTGAAACTCCGGAAGGTCGTTTACGGCTCGACCTGCCATTTGCTACCCTGCAGGAATTTTTGCCGCGGCAGGCAAGATCGTCTCTGCGCGCTCTGGATCTCGGGTGCGGGACGGGAGCGAACGGGCTGCGCCTCGCTCGACTGGGCTTCCAGGTCACCCTGTTGGACTCTTCCTCGGCGATGCTGGATCTCGCACAGCGCGCCGCCCAGGAAGCAGGAATTGCTGAGAAAATTGAAGTCCAACACGGCGATGCCGGCCATTTGGCGACCTTCTTCCCCCCTGGAACATTCGATGTAATTCTTATCCACAATGTCCTGGAGTTTGTCGAATTTCCGGGTACCGTGTTGCGCGGCGCGGCAGGCGCGTTGCACGATTCGTCGGCGATACTGTCTGTTCTCGTACGCAACCAGGCCGGCGAGGTATTCAAGGCAGCCATCCAGGCGGGCGACTTGCCTGCCGCGGAGCAGAACCTCACCGCTGACTGGGGCAATGAGGGGCTCTATGGGGGAAAGGTGCGGTTGTTTACATCAGACACGGCACGAGCCATGCTGACGGCGGCCTCGCTCGAAGTTGTTGCGGAGCGCGGCGTGCGGGTCCTTTCCGATTACTTATCTCCAAGAGTTTCGCTCAGTGCGGAGTACGAACGAGTTTTTGCGTTGGAGCGAAAACTGGGCAGCCGGCCGGATTTCGCTGCCGTCGCCCGTTACACCCACTTTCTGGCGCGTCGCGCAGATCCAGTCACAAAGGACGCTGCATGAACAACGCTAACCCACATTCTTCATCGACCAGCGGCGCGGTAGCGCCCAATGCGGGGATTTCGCTGGGGCTGGGGCTCACTAACGAATGTAATCTCACGTGCGCTTTCTGCTACCGAGATCCAACTCGCACCGACCGTCTTTCTTTGGAACAAGTGAAGGCAGTCATGGAACGGCTGCCCGTAAGTTCGGTGAATCTGGGAACCGGCGAAAACGGGATGCATCCGGATTTCAAGGCAATCCTGGCCTACCTGCGCACACAGCCCGTGAAGCTCACTATCACTTCCAACGGTCATAGCGTTGCCGTTCTAGAAGGCGATGAGCTGTGTGCCTTCCACGATGTCGAGTTCTCTCTTGATTACCCGACGCAAGCGGAACAGGATGCACAGCGCGGGCAAGGTAACTGGGCTCTCATCCACGAGCAGGCAGAACGATGTCACAGGCTGCGAATTCCTGTAACCATCATCGCCGTCATGATGAAGTCGAATCATTTGCGTTTAGCGGAGGTGGCGCGAGTCGCCAAACAATTTGACGCTCCCTTGCGAGTGAATGTGTACCAGGCGGTCCGATCCGACATCTACGCTTTAACATACGATGAGTATTGGGAAGGGTTCCGGCGTCTGTTTTCAGACACCGACGTAATCGCGATTGGCGAGCCGCTGGTTCGCGCAATGGCGGGGCTCCCACCACTTCGCGGCGGTTGTGGCGTAAGCACGGTACGCGTAACACCGCGGGGCACCACCCAACCCTGCGTCTATTGGCCGGGATCAGGAGAGCCGCTGTCAGACTTGATCTCGATAGGGCTCGACATTCTGGACTCCGCGCCCTTCAATCAAGCCCGCACGCTTCCCGACGCGTGCCAGCCGTGCGAGTTCCGCGAGTCGTGCCACGGCGGATGTGCGGGACGGCGACGCCTGCAGGACGCACTCCTGGAGCCCGACTCCTATTGTCCGATTATTCGAGGCGAGCGCCCAACGCTGCAGATCCGCATGGCCGCTAAGCGCGACCTGCCTAAGCTGAGCAGTTCTTGTACTACCGTCGTGATCGCCCGATAGGAACCCGCGCTTTATTTTGCGTCGACCCATTTGTCCGATCCTGCCAGCTTCACTGACACGTCAGACAGCCAGATGTGCAGCGGCTTGCCGTCGGCGGTGCCGCGATGCTCGGTTGAGAACAGAATTGGACCTGCCTTTTTGTAGCCTGTCCACGTTGCAAAGACGCGGCTCGGCGGCTTGGCCCCGCCGCGATGGTAGACAAAGTACACGACGCGGTTGCCGCTGCCGACATAGAGGTCCCAGGTGTCGCCGGGCGTATAACCGCCATCTGCGGGATACTTAATTGGGACCAACTCGGCCATGCCGGGACCCACTGGCAGGTTGAACTTGCCCTGATCGATCGCGCTGGCGCTCTTGTCCCAATAAGCATGGAAAGGGAACAGAGCCCAATAACTATCGTTGATGAACGCCGGGTCGACTTCGTTCTTCACGGCGTCGGATTGGCCGGCGGAATCGGTGCGCACGTAGGAGACCTTGACCGGCTTGCCATCTTTATCCGTCCCCTCATAGGAGACCTTGTTCGTCTTCGGCTCCCACTCCCACTTGTGAGCCGCTTTGAAAAGTCCGGGAATATCTGCGTTCCATGTGTAGCGGACGGCCTCAACCTTATCCCATGAATCGATGCCGTAGGTTTTGGCGATTTGATCAAGAATCGGCGCGCGCTGCTGGGCCCAGGAGTTGGGTGCAAGCACCAGCACTCCGCAGAGCACAATACCGATCGTGGTTATACAAAGGCGGGCATTTCTCATAGATTGCTCCTCAGTGCGTTGAAGGATGTTGTCTTTGGATGGGCCCTCGCGGCTTCCGGATACAAAAGTCGCGTCGTGATGCGATTGGTTGACTAAGCCAGTTCGTTCGGATATCGAGGCAGTTCCGGCCGCCTGAGCCGGCGAAATGCAATCACGGCACCGGCCGCTGCCAAGCATCCATATTCCAGCAGCATGATCCAGCCAGGAAGCGCCCCCCACGGACGCCCAAGTGTGCGCAGGTGCCACATAATATAAGTGGGGATAATGCTCACCGTCCAGAGGACGATCAGCAGTGTTGAGGCCGATGTCAGAAATGGCAGCAGCCAGAGAAGATACCACGGGAATACAACGGGGGCACAGAAAAGACATGCTGCCATGGGCCAGGCGAATTGGTCCGGAGACCATTCAGGCTTTAGGCTTCTAAACCAGGTTGCAGTCAGTAATCCGACGAGCACTGCCAGCGCAGCTAGCACCTGCGGAGGCGCCAATCGATCGAGTATCGCAAACACGGGACCGTTGAAGCGGAAAGTCTGCACGTACGTTCCAAGCGAGCCGATCGGAATGCGCCCGTGATTCAAGAATGGCACGTACAGGAGTGCCATTACCGAAGCCGAGAGCGCGGCATCGCGAATGCGAACCCGCTTCCAGTAAAGGGGCAAGAGCACGATCGGCAGGAATTTCACAGCAATCGCCAGCCCAAGCCCAATGGCGGCGGTCGCCCGCCATCGCCTTATCAGCGCGGCGGCCGACAGCACCAGCAATAGCGCTCCCACGATGTCGATGTGCCCGCTGCCCGCCACCTCAATGGGCAGCAAGGGATTCCAGGCGAACGCCAGAACCAGGTGCGCTGCCTGCCCGGAACGACGCAACATGTCGAGCACCACGAAAACAATCGCGAACTCGCAAACCACAAATGCCACTTTCAGCGCGAAGGTGGACTCCTGGATCGCGGTGACGGCGCGAAAAAAAAGCTGTGCCCCTGCCGGATACGGACTCGGCAGATTTGGGTTGTTCAAATTGCGGGTTTCCGCGGTGTGAAGTTTCTCGGCGACAGGATCGCTGGGGACGACGAGATAGGGGTTGTAGCCAAGCCTCTGCAGGCGCCCATCCCAGACATAGCGATGAATATCGTCATCGGGCCCCGCAGGCAGCCGAAGAAACGCAATGTTCCACACGGCAGCCAGGACCAGCCCGATGATGACGACGCGCCGGGAAAGTCGTGGCGTGCTAAAAAACTCGCGGATCGCCAGGAGGTACACGATGCCCGCGGCCGTCAAAGACATCATGAAGTACGGGCCACCCCGATCGCCGAAGTTGCGTGAGCAGATCGTCAGTGCCACGCACAGCGCGACACCGAGCACATACACTCTCCACTCCAGGGTAGCTCTCACAATTTTTCCGTGCCGGCGCGTGACTGGTCCCCCGCAAGCTCCCACACCTTAAGCCACGCCGCCGTGCGTGGTGCCCGCTCCGGAGCGCGCCGCAACTCTTCGGCTAAACGAGTCAGATCGTCGGCGACATCAATATCGTAAAAAGGATCGGAAAACCCTACGGAAAGCTCAAGAGCTCGTGCGCGCGACAGGAGCCTGTCCAGCGCGCTGCTGGTGCCCATTCCGTCGCTCGCGAAAAGCGTAGGATGAGATGCCTTTGCCCCGACCAGATAGTAGCCTCCGTCGTGCGTTGGCCCGACGACCACGTCCTGTGCGGCCAGCGTTTCGAACGCGCCTTCGAGAACTGAGCGGGGCAGGTGCGGGCTGTCGCTGTTGAAGGCGATGATGCGTCGTGAATGAGCTTTAGCGAAATGCGCAAACACTGAAGTGAGGCCCGCAGCAAGACCTTCTCCTTTTTGCGCAATAACGTCCGCTTGACTGCCCGCCAATTGCGCCAAATCGTTTACATCCGACTCCGGGCACATGATCGCCACTTCCACATCTCCCAATGAGCGAGCCAGTGCCAGCGTGTCTTCCAGAAGACAGCAGTAGAAATCGACGACGGTTGCAGGAGGAAGGCTGGAAGCCAGGCGAGTCTTCACTGCGCCTGGCCTCGGTGCTTTCGCCATGATCACCAGCACACGATTGCTGCCTGACGCACGCACTGCCGTCTCGCCTGTGGATGTCATGAAAAGTTGACACGAGCTTACGCTGGCCGTGATGCTCCAGCTTTTCGGTACCGGAAATAATACTGCACGATCAAGCTGAGAATGAACCACCCGGCGCCGACTGTACCCTTCACTGTGCCGCTGATCTTCGATTTTCCGATACGCGGGTAGTAGCTCACTGGCACTTCCACCACGCGGAACCCGGCAAGCTTGCCTTTCAAGATCATCTCAACCGCCCAGCCATAGGTAGTCTCTTCGAGCGCAAGGGAGCGAGTTACCTCCGCGCGCGCGGCGCGAAACGGGCCGAGATCGCTGATTTGTAATCCATAGAGAAGCCGGATCAGACTGGCAGCGAGACGATTTCCAAGCGCCTGGTGCCAAGGCATCGCCCCGGCAGATCTCTGCCCCTGCAATCGGGAACCGAGCGTGATGTCCGCACGCCCCTCAATGATTGGCGCCAACAAAATCGGCAGTTCAGAGGGCCGATCGCTGTAGTCGCCATCCAGGAACACAATTACGTCTGGGGAATTTGCAGCGGCCAGCCCGGTGAGGCACGCGCGCCCGTAGCCGCGACGCGGTTCCTGAACCACGCGTGCTCCCATTCTTGCCGCGATCTCGGGCGTCCCGTCCGTCGAGTTGCTGTCGACCACGAGGACCTCCGTCGTGAGATCGGACGGGAGATCGGCTAAAACGCGCTCAATCGCGCCAGCTTCATTATGGGTAGGGATGATGACGGATACGCGCACGTGAGCTTGGAATCAGCGGCTAAAGCCACCTTAAATAAGGGCCATATTTTCGGACCGCCTGAAGGCGGTCCCTTTCAAGGCGTAACTGAATCAATGTTTCCGTGGGTCCCTTTCAAGGCGTAACTCAATCGGAGTTTCCTTAGCTCAAATCAGCCACCTCGGGGCCGTTGGCCACCCTTGTGCCAGCCACGCGTCGACACCCCATTTTCGGCCCGCGCGTCCGATCGCGAGCCCGAGCGATGCCATCACCGGGACCAGCAGCTCCCAGATCCACGCGGTGCCCCACTCCGAAATCCACAGGCTGCCGAGAAACAGAAAAGCCACAGTGGCGGCCGGTCGTGTGAACAGGCCCATGACGAGCAGGACTCCGAGAGAGATCTCGGTCAAGCCCTGCATGGGAGCCGCCAGCGATGCATGGCTTGCCGCCAGTCCCATAACCGACTTCCACAGCGCCGGCGAATGGCTGTTCGTGATGTAGTAGTTGATAAGGCCAGCGTAGCCCGCGGGGCGATACAGGCCTTTCCCCAAATTTTCGAAGAAGACCGACACCAACATCGCACCGATCGTCACCCGAACGATTGCCAGGCCGCATCCTGCGCACGGGTTGGGAGCCATCCTGGTTGCTTCATTTGCCACAGAGGTTGTGCTCGTTGTCATCGTGAACCTCGTAACGCACTGCATGCTACACCAGATGGAACGCTTCCACATCCGTCACGTCTTCTTTTAACGAAGTTGTGACTTTTGTCGGCTAGGGCGGCCTGATCGCTCGCCTCCGTTGCTGGTAGAATCTGGTCCCATGAGTGCAGGGTCCACTCCGTCTCATGGTTTCACCTCTACCGTCTCACTCTGTTCGCGCGCGACGCTTTCACACCTCCAAATCGACGATCCAATATATAAGGAGTGTTTCCATGAGGCTGCGAGTTCTCTCGTCGTTGCTGCTGCTCTCTTACCCGGCGTGGCTGTTTGCCGCAGACAACGCTGCGAAGGCCCAAGAGTTCAGCGCCCCTGCCCGCACCTTCCGCTTTACCTACAACTTCACGGTCAAGGATATTCCCGCCGGCGCAAAGCAAGTGCGCGTCTGGGTTCCAGTCCCGCAAACGGACCAGCATCAGGCGGTGCGCGTTCTGGCCGTCAAGGCCCCCGCCAAAACGCAGATGACGCATGATCCTGAATACGGCAATCGAATCCTGTACGCCGAGATTCAGAATCCTTCTTCGGCTAAAGTAGAGTTCACTCTGGAGTATCAAGTCACGCGCCGCGAATACTCGCGCGGGGATTATGCGCAATTGCAGCGCAAAGATCAGAAGCCCAGCCTCGTCTCCGCATCGATGACCCGGTTGGTCGCCCCTGACAGTCTGATTCCTACCGATGGCAAGATCAAGGCGCTGGCGATCGACGTGACCGGGTCGCAGTCTGGCGCGATCGCAAAAGCCAAGGCGGCCTACGACTACCTCTTCACCAATATGCGCTACGACAAGTCGGGCTCGGGCTGGGGACGCGGTGATGCGCTATGGGCCTGCGACGCCAAGCACGGCAACTGCACGGACTTCCATTCTCCGTTCATTGGTATGCTGCGCGCCGACAAAATTCCGGCCCGCTTCGATATCGGATTTCCTCTGCCCGAGAATAAGGACAAAGGAGACATTCCCGGTTACCACTGCTGGGCTGAATTCTATGCGGCCAAGACCGGCTGGGTCCCGGTCGACATTTCAGAAGCCTGGAAAGCGAAGGAGAAGGAAGACTATTTTTTCGGCAGCGTTGACGCCAATCGCGTACAGTTCTCCACTGGCCGCGACATCACACTGTCTCCGAAGCAGGATGGGCCGGCACTCAATTACTTCGTCTACCCCTACGTCGAGGTCGACGGCAAGCCCCACGAAAAGCTCGACAAGCAGTTCAGCTTTGAGGAAGTCAAACGCTCGGAGTGAAATGAATCGGATTCGGGAAAATCAAAAAGCGGTTTTCACCTTTTGGGTGGTATCAACGCTACTGGCCTGCGCGGCTTTTGCGTATCAGGCAAGCCTCATCCCAAGCTCACGGCTGATCAATCCCGACGAACTGGTCAAGCTTCTCGGGACCTCGAAGGGTGAACAGCCGCTGATGCTACAGGTTGGATCTCATGTGCTTTACTCGCAGGCGCACATTCCTGGCTCGGAGTACATCGGCCCGGCTGGCACCGAGGACGGTCTCCAGCGACTGCGCAAGCGCGTCGAATCCTTGCCGCGGAACAAAGCCATCCTCCTCTATTGTGGATGTTGCCCCTGGGGTCATTGCCCCAACGTAAAGCCGGCGGATGACGCATTGCACGCGCTCGGCTTCACCAACGTGAAGGTTCTGTACATCGCCAACAATTTCGGTACGGACTGGGTCGACAAAGGCTATCCCGTGGCGAAGGGCGATTAGGCGCGGACCTCCCGTGAAGAAGCAGCTGCTGATCGGCATGGTGGCCATTGCGGTCGGGTTCGGAATCTATTTTCACGGGCGGCCTTTCCGGGCAGGCGACCGGCGTGCCGCTCCCGCGAACTTCTCGCTGGCTCCCGATTTCTCCCTGCCGGACTTGACGGGTGGGCGTTTCACGCTCTCCGACTACCGCGGAAAAGTAGTTCTCCTCGATTTCTGGGCGACCTGGTGTGATCCCTGCCGGGAGGAGATACCGCATTTCATCGAACTGCAGAACAAATATCGGGATCGGGGCCTGCAGATCGTCGGTGTTTCCATGGACGATGCACCCGAACCGGTGCGCGACTATTACCAGCGCTTCAAGATGAATTATCCGGTAGTAATGGGCAATGCAAAGATTGGCGAACTCTACGGAGGAGTTCTCGGGCTGCCAATTGCCTTTGTCATAGGACCGGATGGCCGCATCTATCAGAAGCACATTGGCGCTACTGACGTTTTAGTCCTTGAAAAGGAGATCGTGAACCTGCTGCAAAATTAGGTCGTCCCAATCTGTTCAGTAGCGGACGCTCGTCGCCTAAGAGTCAGCGTCTGCATGACCAGAATCTGGAATTCGTGAGCACCCTTCTGGGCCGCTCGCCAGTTCCCAGCCTCATCCCACGAGGACGGGGGAAATGCCGGCTATTGCTAATTGACGGGCAACTGGCATGGCACGGCGGTGGTGGACACGTTCGACCGGCCCTTGCCGTATAATCCGGCCCGATTGCGATAATTCCAGGCGCATGCCCACCAGCGAAAATAACCCCGCAGCCGACCGGCACTCGATCGCGATCATTACGCTGGCGGAGGACATGTTTCGCGACATGCGCCACCCTTTGATTCCAACGTTTCTGGTCACGCGGGCCTGGACCGAGGAGCAAATCAAGAATCTGATCGACAATCCCGACATCCACGGGATTGTTCTCGACCTGGAGAGCATCGGCGAGGGCCCTTCCGACGCGATCGAGGTCCTCCAAGAGATACGCCGATTGCGGGCTGACTTGATCCTGGTGGCAATCACAGACTCCACCAGTACTGAGCTTCCCCTGCAGTCCACCCAGGCCGGTGCCGATCACTTCTTCCTGAAGCCGGTGGATGGCGAGCAATTGCGGACGCTCCTGCTGCAGACCATAGAAAAAAAGGCACTCCAATACGAAGGCCAATGGCTTCTTGAGCAGGTAGAAAATCGCTCGGCATTCTTCGGGCTGATTGGCGGCAGCGAAACCATGCGTAAGGTTTACCGTGCGATTGAAGCCGTCGCCGGTTCCAACGCCAGCGTGGTGATTCGCGGCGAGAGCGGGGTCGGGAAGGAGCTGGTCGCTCGAGCTATCGTGCAGAGCGGAGAAAGGCACGATCAGCCTTACGTTTGTCTGAACTGCTCCGCCCTCCCGGAAACCTTGATCGAATCCGAGCTGTTCGGCTATGAGAAAGGCGCTTTTACAGGCGCGGACAATGCCAAGCCCGGCATGATCGAGTTGGCCCACTTAGGCACCCTCTTTCTGGACGAGATCACCACTTTGAACCACGGCCTGCAAAGCAAATTGCTCCGGGCGATCCAGGAGCGAACCGTTCAAAGGTTAGGTGGAAGGAGCGCCAAGAAGATTGATTTCCGACTCATTACGGCCACCAACGACGATCTTGAGGCCATGGTGCGCATGGGGCGCTTCCGGGAGGATCTTTATTACAGGATTAACGTGGTCCCAATTATGGTGCCGCCCTTGCGCGAGCGCCACGGCGATATCCCCCTGCTGGTCGAGCACTTCCTTCGGCTCTATTGCACCGCCAACAAGAAACCCATCAAGCAGCTCCAACCCGAGATCATGGAGATTTTTGAGGCGTATTCCTGGCCGGGCAACGTGCGTGAATTGGAGAATGTCGTCCAGCGGCTGGTCATCATGAGCGATGGGCCCGTAATCGCGGCCCACCACTTGCCCCAAGCCCTGCTTTCTTCGAGCGCGGCCAGCCAGGAGGCCATCCTGATCCCGGAGGAGGGGGTTGACTTTGACGCCGAAATGGAGCGGATCGAAGTGGCCTACCTCAGCGCCGCGCTTCGCCGGACCAATGGCCGAAAGACGGCCGCCGCGCATCTGCTGCGCATGGACCCCCAGCGGATGAAGTACCTGTGCCGGAAGCTGAAGCTGTAGACAGAGACCATGGTTAAAATTTAACCATAGAAAGATTAAAAATTTACCTCTGTGAATTATTAACCCCGGACCCGCAGACTCCCGGCGCTCCCTGGCAGGAATCTAAGCCATTCCGCATCAAGGAGATGGACAATTTGTCCACGCGGGCGCCGGCTTTGGCACGGCTCGTGCTCTATGCTTATGCGTTCGATGCAATCAAGATCCTGAGAAAAACCAAGGAGACCAACGTGACCATCCAAAAGAAATCTCTGATCAGCACCCTGAACACCACCAAGAAGGCGATCGTGGCGAGCAAGCCCGTTCAGTCCGCTTCCTCGGCCAGCGAAGTTCGCTCCAGCGCACGCGGCGCCACTCGTGGCGTGACCCGCGGCGTAACTCGGGGCGTGACTCGGGCGTAACCCGCGGCGTAACTCGGGGCGTAACCCGTGGCGTGACTCGGGGCGCAACCCGCGGCGTAACCCGTGCGACTCCCCGCGCCGGCAAGGCGTAGGGTCAAGTGTTGGAACCAGGGTTTCCTTGGAAAGGCTGCGGAGTTACCGCAGCCTTTCTCTGTTATTTACCAAACTTTGCGGCCAAAGAAGTTAGCGATTTCTGCCACGGCAAAGGTCGCCAGGCTCCGGCGCCGACCGTATATGCGCGCTGTACCAACCATTCCGGGTTTCAGCCGGCCGTCAGAATTGCTCACGAACAAGTTCATCTCGTAGAAGGTGGGCGGGCGCATTCCCTTGAATTTCGTAAGATCGATCAATGCCAAGGGAGTATCTGACGCCGCCGGCGATAGTTGCAGCTTCCTGGCATCCCAGCTGCCCAGCATCCCGTCTACCTGCAGACGGCTGCGCGCCTCCGGATGATATTTATGCAAGTCATATTCGGACACGTATACGCGGGCCCGCATGATGCGCGTGTCGTCAACTTCAGCTACTTCGTTGCCCAGGGGAATGAAGCTTCCCAGCCGGTCTGCGATGCGAGGCGTGGTTACGATGCCGCTGATCGGCGACTTCAATTCCAGATTGGCGGTCTGTGACATCAAAAGACGGTTTTGCTCTGCGAACTGCTCGCGCCTTGCCCGGGTGGATCCAGTGTCCGCATAATGAGATTCAGCGGCGTTCAACTCTGAGGAAGCCGCGCGATAGTCCGCTTCCGCGCGGGCAGATTGCGACATCAGCGAAAGATTTCGAAGCTGAGCCACAACTGCGCCTTGGGATATGGACTGTCCCTCATCCACATACACGTGGGTGAGCACGCCGGGCACCTGCGCACGGATCACAGCGCGTTCTGACGCCTCAAGAACGAAACGTCCACCGATCGACTCATGCCACAGAGGAAGAAGCAGCACCAGAGCCAGCAAACCAACGGAAGCCCAGCGCCGGCGCCCCGACTGAAACCACTCTCGTACGCGGTCCCTCTTGTCCAGATAAACGAATTTCATGAAGTTCACCAGGGAACGGATGCGCGACCGGAAAATCACGGCCCCCATGGCCAACTCCGGCACGAAAGACCATTCCGGATTGAAGTTGCGGAATATGTTTCCCACAAAACGCGCCAGAATGTAGAGCACCGTGTAGCTGTAAAGCCCGGAAGTGATTGCGTATACCGCAAAGCCCAACCGTCTCCGCTTCGGGACGTAGGGCACCTCCACCGGCAGCCGCCAGATATGCTTCTTCACCCACGCTGACACGTAGGCAGTCGAATTCTCTTTCAGGTCCAGGATTCCAATCACATCGCAAAGGATGTGGTAGCCATCCAGCTTCATCATTGGATTCCAGTTCAGCAGCACGGTGGCGATTCCCGTCATCAGAACCAGCACATAGGCGACGTTGTGGACTGGAGTGCCGGGTGGAGTTCCCCACCACACGATTGTTGCGATCGTGCACAGGTAAAGCTCCGACCATACGCCGGAAACAGTGATCAGAATGCGCTCCCATGGCGGGCAGCGCACGACCCCTTGCGTGGTGTCGGTGAAGAAGGCGGGCGTTAGGTAAACCAGGGCAAACCCCATTTCATTCACAGGCGCGCCAAAATGTCGGCAAGTAACTCCGTGCGCTGTCTCATGGATCGCGGCCAGAACAAGGGTGATTCCCCAGAAGATTGCGAGATCTGCCCAGGATTTATCGGCGAAGTTGAAAAACTGCAGCGTGTCGCGGCTTACCTCTCGCCAGTGCAAAGCGAAAATCGTAAGGGTCACGGCAAAGCCGTAGAACGTAACCACCGTAAACCACCAGGTGAATATGAAGCCGACCCGCTGGTCCAGCCATATCAGGAATTTGTCGGGATTGAACGCGGGAAACTTGATGAATGCCAGGTCTCCCCATTTACTTTTCTTATTCTTAAGTGCGTCCCGGCGTTCTTCCGCGGATTGCATCAGCAGAGCGATGTTCCTCTCCTGGGGCGTCTTGAACCAGAATTCGATAGCTTCCAAATCATCGGCCACCTGATGCAGTTCTTCCAGCGATACCTCCGATCCCGTCTCTTGGAAGTACGCTTCCGCCACCTCCTCGTACCCTCGCTGGCCATCAAAGAAGCGCACCAAGTCCCACGTCTGCGGAGAGAGGTTAAAGACCGCGTCCACCCCAGGCACGTAGACGCGCACCGTTGCCCGACCATCCACAATGTGTTCCTGGTGAACAACCTCGGGATGCAGGCGGGGACAACGTTGTGCAATCACACGTGCTGGAATCTCCGGCAGCGCGACGTTGAGGGCTTGGGTGAGATTCATGGATGAGAGTCGAGGTGCACAACCGCGCTCATGCCGGGGCGCAAACGGCCTGACGGACCAGCTACCTCCACCATCCCGTCGAAGGTGCCGCTGGTGGGATCGACGACCGGGCTCACTTCCACAACCTTGGCTCGGTGCTCTTCGTCGGGGAAATCGGGTACGGTAAGGGCGAGTTGCTGGCCGAGTTTGACACTTCCGAGAAACTTCTCAGGAAGGGTGAACCGCATGCGCAATGGTGCTTCCGCGGTAACCCAGAACAGGCGGTCTCCCCGCGTGACTTGCTGGCCCTCGCGCACATAGCGGCGGGCAACCACTCCCGAAAATGGAGCCCGGATCCGGGTCTTTTCCAACTCCAGTTCCAGGGAATGTTCGACCTCTTTGAAGTTAACAAGCATCTGCTCAACCCGCTGCACGTCCCACTCGTCCGCCTCAGCCTTGAATTTCGCGTGCTCCCACTGTTCGCGCGTGATGAGCTGAGCATCCCACATCTTCTGGGCTCGACTGGCGTCCGCTTCAAGGACCCGGGCTTCGGCCTTCCAGTTCTTCAGATCGGCATCGGTACTGCGCGTCTTGGCACGGGCCGCTTCAAGATCCGCGGCGAGCTGACGGTCATCGAGTTGGGCAAGCAAGTCTCCAGTTCGAACTCGCTTGCCGGTTTCGGAGAATAGCTTGGCAACCACTCCCTCGCGTTGAGCGAGTACATCCAGCTGATGTTCCACGATCAAAGGGCCGGTAATGGTTAGGCCGTCGGAGCTCGGGCGGCTGGCAGCGGCGGCGGCTGGCACGACCTCGGGGGCGGGAGCCGCGGCAACGGTCTCGGTGTGGTTGCTGGAACAAGCGACCATCCCGAGCGAAAGCATCGCAAGTAGGATAAGAGCGCCGTCGGTCCATCTGCTGCTATTCATTGGTCACACTCCGAACCAGGTCCAGATTCTTGAATAGAGCCACAACAGTGGTTTGCGGAAGAATGCGTACCCGGCCGGGTACCAACCGGTGCGCACTTTGCTACGCCCTTCCATGCCCGCTCGAATGGCTCCATCAGGGTTCGGAACCGCCACTCGCGCGAAGAACACGCGCGACTCGCCCTGTACGGTTCCCTTTGGGCTGACGATGACAACGTCGCCGCGGAATACCCGGGTAGGAAAGCTGTTGAGCTTTATCGAGGCAGGCTCGCCCACACGCAGTAAACTTGCTTCCCCGTCATCGATGGCAACATCCACGATGGCGCGCGTAGTGTCCACCACTTCCGCGAACGTATCTCCAAATTGCAGGCGTCGGCCCGTCATGTTTTCGACATGGGGAGTTGCCACAACTCCGTCGATTGGAGAGCGCAGGCGGGTGCGATCCAGTTCTTCCTGGCTTCTTTCGACTTCGGACTTCCAGTAGTCGGCTTGCACGCGTTGCACGCCGGCTTCGGTGCCGTTGTTGGATGCGAGAGCTCGATTCACCTGCAAGAGGGTGGCCTGGTACTTGGCTTGCGCTTGCGCAAGCTTCGCTCGGACATCCCAGTCGGCCATCTCTGCCAATACCTGACCGCGTGCGACGTGATCCCCCTCCCGAACGTATACCTTGCTGATGACACCTTCGAACTCAGGCTGCAATTGCGCCGAATGCACCGGAGCCACGACGGCATCCCCTTCCACGCGCAAAGGCCAGGGAACAACCGCGAAGAAAATCACGATTGCGCCGGCGGCCGCCACCAGCAAAGTTCGCCGCCGCTTCTCCATTGCCATGAATTTCCGTTTTCGTTCCAGCACTGGCTCAAGGACCGAGATGAACGGCACTTCCTTGTACATCTGCGCATTGCGCAGGGCGACGGTAGCCTGGCCCGCCAGCACCTGCAGAATCTCGAGGTGAGCCGGAGAAAGAAAATCCGGATCGGCGCTTTCCAGCCCTAGCACTCCGACCCGACCCGTGTCATCGCTCAGCGGAACCGCGTAGAAGCCGCGCATTCCGGAGAGCTGGAAGTAGCTATGAAATTTTGCTCGAGTCTCTTCCCGCTCCACGTCAATGTCGTCGCCGTACTGGCGGATGTGCACTTTCTCGTCGGATAGCATGACCCAACGCAGAACGTCGTTCAGAGGAGCAATGTCGGGAGCGTCAGGATCGACCTGCGTCAGGCCAGTCACCGCCGCCAGCTTGTACTTCCCGTTCTGTTCCAAGGCAATCGCGGCGCGTTCGTACGGAATGACCGCCTGGGGCGCATTCACGATAGTTTGTAATACGCGCTCCAGGTTGAGCGTAGAGGTGATCTCCTGGCTGACGCGCACCAGGGTCTCGAGAACCTCCACTTTGCGTTCCGCCAGCAGGAGACTCGCATTGTGAAGCGCAATCGCGGCCGATTCGTTCAAACTCGTGAGTACGAAAAGATCGTCTTCATCGAAGGGTGTTTCGTCGAGCCGATTGACGGCTTCGATGACGCCGACCAACGACTCCTTGTCCATCAGAGGAGCCACGATGATGGACTGAATCGCAACGTCCTCCGTGTTTTGATTGCGCCGGATGAGCCGTTCATCTGCTGGATCGTCGATCAAGACTGTTTCGCCATTATCGGATACGTCTCCGGCGATTCCCTCGCCGCCCTTCTGCACTATGCCTTGATGTGTGCTGGGATCTGCTCCGGACTGGTGCATCAAGCAGATGCTGCCATCCCCCTGAACCAGCCACACGTTCACGGCCTGGCATTCCAGCATTTCCCGCATCTTGCCACCGATGATGGGCATCAACTCATCCATCTCCAGAGTCGAACTGAAGACTTTTTCAATGTCGTAAAACTGGGTCAGGCGGGTGAGTGAGTTCAGGGAATTGTTGCGTTCCCGTTCGTAGGCTTGCGCTGCAGCCAGGGCCGACGCTGCGACTTCGAACAGGGGCTGAAGTCGCTCCAACAGGGGTGCGCGCAAGGGTGCATCGAAGCTCAAGATCTCGACCGCACCCGTCAGAGTCTCCCCGTACAGCAACGGCACGCAGGCGAGACTCTTCACGGTTCGCCGGACGTTCAGATGAGCAAAATCCTCGCGGACCAGGGTATTCCCTTCCAGGACGATGGTCCGTGGATCCTGGAAGATGCCGCCCAGAGTCCCTGCATCGGCTGCAACGGTTGGATCGGGCTCCACGCTTTCACCCAGGGTTGCGCGCACGGACCAGAAGGGGCCGTCGGGGTCCTCTTCCAAGACATAAAGAATGGAGGCAACGCCCGGAAACTGGCTCAGAACCGCTTGTGCCACCACTCTGGCCCGCCCCGCCGCCTCGGGAATTTCGAGCAACCGGGCAGCAAAGTCCGCAATGTCAATTTCGAGCTCAGAACCCGGGAATTTCATGGTGTTGCATGGGTGCCACGCGCACCGGCGGGGGCGGGAGAGGCTTGCGAGTTGCAAAAACGCCGGGCTTCCTCTAAGTTGAGCGGGACTTTATCAGACGCTTGGACGAGAGTCAACACGACAAGACACCTCGTGTTATCGTCGATCCTGACATCGGACAAAAGACACCGTGGAAATCGATACTCGCAGTTTGGGGAACGTCAAGTTGTTGAAAATCAGTGGCCGGATCACCTTGGGAGCGGGCGTAGACCGCCTAAGGGACACGCTGGAGGATTTGCTGGTCAACGGTTCCAATCGCTGGGTCCTTGATCTGGCCGATGTTGGCATGATCGATTCGAGCGGCATCGGTCTGCTGGTGCGTTACCTTACCAACGCCAAGCAGCAGGGGGGAGACTTGAAGCTGCTAAATCCGACGAAGTTTGCGCTTCAAACCCTGAAGATGATAGGCATCCTTAACCTTTTCGAAGTGTTTCAGGAACAGGAAAAAGCGGTTGCGGCTTTCAAATAGCGTCAGATTATCGATGATCCTAGTTCTGCGAGCCCCGGACAGGTGAATTGGGACCACGCGATGCTGTTGTACAGCTGCTGGACCAAGCGATGGCGCGGTTGCCAACTTCTCCTCTTTCATCTGACCTGAGCCAGTCCATTTGAAGTTCTTCCATTCTTAGGCTTTTCAGCGAAAGGTCTGCTTTCCAGAGTGATCTGGCGCGAGGACTCGTAACATTCCTGCCGACAATGAGGCACTCGCGAAGAAGGGTCGCCTTTATGAACGCAACCAGTATGTTTGTGAGAGGCGGCGCGGGCACGGTCCCGGACCTTATGCGTCGCATCTGGGGCAGCGAGCATGCCGATCATTCCTTCCGGACCGTCAACGATATCGATTGCCACGATGCTTTCACGCTGCGCGGAAACAGGTAAAAGACCTGTGCGCCACAAACTGATGACGATATCTATGTAATGATCAATGCATACTGGGAGGAGTTGCTAAATTCAGCAGGCGCGCCCAGGACTGGATAAGACTTGTGGACACCGGCCTGCCGAGTGCGGACGATTTCTCAGAATACGGTTTGCCGCTGCAGCAGTCGCTCTACCGAGTAGACCCACAATCCATTGTCGTCCTGGTTCGTGCCAAAAGGAGTCACACATGGCAAAGAAGCGCATCGGCATTCTCACCGGCGGCGGCGACGTTCCCGGGCTGAACTCCGTCATCAAGTCAGTGGTGTACCGCGGCGCGGAAATCGGGTGCGACGTCATCGGCATCCGCCGTGGCTGGGAAGGACTGACCCATGTCGATCTGAAGGATCCGGCAAGCAAGGCGCGCTACGTCCTGCCCCTGAACCGCGAAAACACCCGCACCATCGATCGCACCGGCGGGACATTCATCCACAGTTCGCGCACCAATCCCGCAAAAATGAAAAAGCTGCCTCCGGTTTTGCAGGGACAAGATTTCGAAGCCACAGAATCGAACAAGAAGGGTGTGACCAGCACCGTATTCGATGTAACCCCAGCGGTGCTGAACAATATCGAGGCGCTCGGCCTGGACTATCTGATCGCCATTGGCGGCGACGACACGCTGAGCTATGCCTCCAAACTCGATCGCAAAGGCATGAAGGTGATCGCGGTGCCGAAGACGATGGACAACGACGTCCGCAACACGGAGTATTGCATCGGATTCTCAACCGCGATTACGCGTGCCATGGATGCTATCGACCGACAGCGTACCACGGTCGGCTCGCACGAGCGCATTGGCATCTTCCGGGTTTTTGGCCGCGATGCCGGTTACACTGCGCTCTACACGGCATACGTTACCGCCATCCGCTGCTGCATTCCCGAGTATAAGGTCGATCTGCAACGCCTGATCGAATTGCTTATCAACGACAAACGCAACAACCCCAGCAACTACTCGCTGGTGATTCTCTCGGAAGGCGCGGAGTGGCAGGGCTACACGGTAAGGGAATACGGGGACGCCGACGCCTTCGGGCACCGCAAGAAGATGAGTGTCGCAGAAGACCTGAGCGATGAGATCAAGCGAGCGACCGGGGAGGAAACCGTGGTCAGCGACCTTACTTATGATCTGCGCTCGGGCAGCCCCGACTTCGTCGATCGGCTAGTGGCATTCACATTCGCCGGCATGGCCATGGACGCGCTGGAAGAAGGCAAGTCCGGACTGATGACCGCGATCAACGAGGGCCGATACGCAATGGTCCCAATTCCCGATGCGAAACTGGGTCCGCGGAAGGTGGACATCACATCCATGTACAACACAGAGCGCTACCGCCCGAAGTACGACCACAAGCTTGGTCTGCCGATTTTCCTGACACGGCCGTAGTGCAGATGGGCGGTTAACGCGGAGTGAGTCATGCGCGAGTCGGCCGAAGACCTGCGCAACTGGCGCGGATTGTGTACAGCTGCGCAGTTCGAGACCGACACGAGCAAGCTGCCACGGCTCGTGGGCGGGTTCAGCAGTTTCACATGAGTTGTCATGGTTCAATCGCACACCGGATTGGCCTTCAGGTAGCACAACAGAAGAGTACGGGGTGCGAAGTGCGGCTGGAGAGCGATGTGGCCGTTCGCAGAGCGGCCGCGCCAGCTGGAACGCCACGAGATTTGATTCCATTCACTGTGCGCTTTTCGCGAGACCCAGTCTGAGCTTGCCCATGTGATCCCGATCACACACATTTGGCCGCTTGCCGCATATGCTAAATGTGGCGTTGATTTGCAATCAGGCATCGTCGTGCAGTTCCGGAGTTGAACTGTGTTCCACCACTTTCCGGATTTCCCATTCGTCACCACCTCTGCACTCCTACGCTTGCTCATGGTGATCGTCTGTGCTGTTTCAACCGCCTGCTCCGGTGGCAAAGCAGCCACCCCAATCGCACCGGCGGTCCCAGTATTGGCTGCCACCGTGGAACAGAGGGATATGCCTGTAGAGCTGCAGGCCATCGGCTCGGTCGAGGCGTACTCGACGGTTTCGGTAAAAACTCAGGTCACCGGCCAACTGACCGGCGTGTACTTCCAGGAAGGCAAAGACGTACGCAAGGGTGACTTGCTTTTCACCCTTGACAAGCGTCCCTTCGAAGCCGAGTTGAACAAGCAGCAAGCCAATCTGGAGCACGACATCGCTCAAGCCAAGCTCGCTCATCTGGATGCGGAGCGCCATGCCGGTCTTTTCAAAGGCGGAGTGATCTCCCAGCAGCAATACGATCAAGTGCAGTCGCTCGCGGACGAACTCGATGCCGCCGTCCGCGCCGATAAGGCCGCGGTCGAGAACGCAAAGGTTCAGCTCATCTACTGCTCAATCTATTCCCCGATCGATGGCCACACCGGAACGCTGATGATTCATCAGGGCAACATGATCAAGGCCAATGACACTCCGTTCCTGATCAACATCAACCAGGTCGAACCGATTCGCGTGGCCTTCACCATACCCGAGCAATTCCTTGCCGATATCAAGAGATTCGCCGCCGCAGGCAAATTACCTGTTCAGGCGGCCATTCAGAGAGACAGTCGCCCTGCCATGGGCATCCTCAGCTTCATCGACAACACGGTTGACCCTGCGACCGGCACCATCAAACTGAAGGGCGAGTTCGCGAACCTCGACCGGCGCTTGTGGCCTGGGCAATTCGTGAACGTCACGCTGATGCTGCACACCCAACCGAATGCGGTGGTCGTACCGGCCCAAGCCGTCCAAAACGGGCAGCAAGGGCAGTTCGTCTTTGTGATCAAGTCCGATATGACGGTCGAAGTGCGTCCCATCACCGTCAATCGCAGCGCCAGTGGCCAGGTAATTATCGATAGTGGCTTAGCCGCGGGCGAGCGGGTGGTCACCGATGGCCAACTGCGACTCGTCCCCGGATCGAAGGTAAGCATCAAGTCCGGGCTTGCCCCGCAATCGGCTGGCACCGGCGACGGGCGGCCTCAAGCGTTTCTTGTTCGTCCGCTTCCCAGGCCTGAGTCGCCGTTATGAACATCGCCGACCTTTTTATCAAGCGGCCGATCATGACCACCCTGGTCATGTCGGCGATTCTGCTGTTTGGCATCATGGGCTACCGGCAGTTGCCGGTGAGCGATCTGCCCAACGTCGATTTCCCCACCATCCTGGTCTCGGCGAGCTTGCCGGGCGCCGCTCCCGACACCATGGCGTCGGCGGTGGCCATGCCCCTGGAGAAACAGTTCTCCACCATCGCCGGCCTGGACTCGATGACCTCGACCAGCACGCAAGGTTCGACACAAATCACCTTGCAGTTCAGTCTGAGCCGCAATCTGGACGCAGCCGCGCAGGATGTGAACTCCATGATTGCCAAGGCGGGGCGCGATCTGCCACAAAACATGCCCTACCCTCCTTCGTACCAGAAGGTCAATCCGGCAGACTCGCCCATCCTTTACTTGTCTCTGAGCTCACCCACTCTGCGCCTCTCCGATGTCGACGAATACGCGGAGACCCTCATTGCGCAACGTGTCTCGATGATTAACGGTGTAGCGCAAGTCAGTGTCTACGGCGCGCAGAAGTATGCCGTCCACGTAAAGCTTGACCCCAAGGCCATGGCCAGCCGCCAGGTCGGTGCCGACGACGTGACCAATGCCATCGCTGCCGGAAACGTGAACCAACCCACCGGGATTCTGTACGGTCCACACCGCGCCTTCACGGTGCAGGCCAATGGACAACTTACCCAAGCTGCCGACTACGCTCCGCTCATTGTCGCTTACCGCAACGGTGCTCCAGTTCGCCTGAAGGACTTGGGGCAGGTGGTCGACGGGGTCGAGAACGATAAGGTGGTTGGCTGGTTTTACAACAGCCAGGCTGGTCTCCGTCGTGCGATCGTCCTGGCGATTCAGCGTCAGCCCGGGACCAATACGGTCGAAGTAGTTGACTCTATCAAGCGCCTGCTCCCCACTTTCCGCAAGCAGATGCCGCCCTCGGTGAGCCTGGAGACCCTGTACGACCGCTCCGTCTCGATTCGCGAGTCAGTAGGCGACGTCAAGTTCACGTTGCTATTGGCGCTCGCTTTGGTGATTCTCGTTATCTTCCTTTTCCTGCGGAACGTGTCGGCGACCGCCATTCCGAGTTTGGCCTTGCCCATGTCGATTGTGGGCACGTTCGCGCTGATGTACGCACTGGGATACTCGCTCGATAACCTGTCGCTGATGGCGCTGACGCTGTCCGTGGGCTTCGTAGTAGATGATGCCATCGTCATGCTGGAGAACATCGTCCGCCACATGGAAATGGGGGAACGCCCGATGGACGCCGCCTTCAAGGGCTCGAGGGAGATCGGCTTCACGATTATCTCGATGACCTTGTCGTTGGCCGCGGTCTTCATTCCCGTTCTGTTCATGGGCGGGATTGTGGGCCGTCTCCTGCACGAGTTTGCCGTCACCATTACGACCACCATCCTGGTTTCAGGCTTGGTATCGCTAAGCTTGACGCCCATGCTCTGCAGCCGCTTCCTCCGTTCCACGCACGGCCAACGCCACGGCAGCCTTTACAACGCCTCAGAGCGCTTTTTCGACGGAATGTTCCGGCTCTACGACCGTACCCTGAAAGTGACGCTGCACTATCGCGCTACGACCATGCTGGTATCGGCTGCAGTGCTCGCGGTCACCGTCTCTCTTTTTGTCATTACGCCGAAGGGTTTCCTGCCGGATGAGGATACTGGGCAGATTTTTGTCTTCACCGAGGGGGCGCAGGGCATTTCTTTCGACAGCATGGTGAAGCACCAACTGGCGTTGACTCAGCTGGTCATGAAACAAGAATGGGTCGATTCCTTCATGTCGGTCGCCGCGGGCGGGAACGCCGGGCGGATGTTTATTCGCCTGAAGCCGCGGCAGACGCGCAAGTCTGCCATGGAGTTGGTGCAGGAACTGCGCCAGATCTTGTCGCAAGTGCCCGGAATCGTGGCTTATCCCCAGGTCCTTCCGCCCATTCGCATTGGCGGTTACTTAACGAAAAGCCAGTACCAGTTCACCCTGCAGGATCCCGACACCCATGAGCTCTACGAATACGCTCCGAAGTTTGAGGCCAAGCTGCGTACGGAGCCCAAGTTTCGCGCGCTCGTGCAAGACGTAACCAGCGACCTACAGATCACAAATCCCCAAATCAACGTGGAAATCGAGCGGGACAAGGCATCCACTCACGGGATTACCGCCGGCCAGGTCGAGGATGCGCTGAATACCGCCTACAGCCAGCGACAAGTCTCGACCATTTACGCGCCCAACAATGCTTATCGGGTGATCACCGAGACCGAAGATCAATACCAGCTGGATCCTTCTTTGCTCTCACTCCTGTACGTGCATTCGTCGAGCGGCCAACTGGTTCCACTCGATGCCGTAGCGAAGCTTACTTACAACGTCGGGCCGCTCAGCATCAATCATCTCGGCCAGTTGCCGGCGGTCACCGTCTCCTTCAACCTGCGTCCAGGTGTCTCCCTCGGAGACGCGACGGATGCGGTCAATCAGGAGGCGCTGCAATCTCTTCCGTCGACCATCAGCACCAGCTTCCAGGGTACGGCGCAAGCGTTTCGATCTTCCGTTTCAGGATTGGGTGCGCTGTTGGCGATGGCCATCCTCGTCATCTACATCGTGTTGGGCATCCTCTACGAGAGCTTCATCCATCCGATCACCATCTTGTCTGGCTTGCCCTCGGCTGGACTGGGTGCCTTGCTCACCCTGCTTCTGTTCCGTGTAGACCTTAGTCTTTACGCTTTCGTCGGCATCATCATGCTGGTGGGCATCGTCAAGAAGAACGCCATCATGATGATTGACGTGGCCCTCGACAGGCAGCGCTCCACGGGCGAGAGCGCTCAGCAAGCGATCCACGAAGGAGCACTGCGACGGTTCCGGCCAATCATGATGACGACCATGGCCGCGCTCATGGGTACTCTGCCCATTGCTCTGGGCCTCGGTGCGGGCGCAGAATCGCGACGCCCTCTAGGCTTGGCGGTGGTTGGCGGCTTGCTGGTTTCTCAGCTTTTGACGCTGTACATCACGCCCGTTTTCTATCTGTACATGGATGCGTTTCAGAATTGGCTGCGAGGGCTGGGGAAGCACAAGGCTCGCGAAGAGCGACCGGTCCCAGTCTACGCCGGCAAGTCGGACCGATAACTTCCGTTCACTCGGTTACTCCTTTCTTAGTTTGTCGGCATGTTCAACGAAATAGTGGCGAGTGGACCCATGTCTAGCGGTTCCTCCGCATCGCTATCTGACGGTGGTTGGGCACAAGGCTCAACGACTACGAGATAAGCGGGGAAGTTCCCGCGGTGTGGGTCGCCCGGCACTGATGAACCCAAGCAGCGGAGGTCAGGAGTGCAGATGGTTTTCGACAATTGGTGAAGCCAGGCGACAGAGTGCTACATTCAATGCAATGCGTTCTGAGATAGAACAAGCTGTGCAACTCCTGCAGCGGGGTGACGATGCGGCGCTGGAGCAGGCTCTGGCTCTGCTCCAAAATACCGTGTTCTCCTTCAGTATGCGCGTTTGCGGTCAGCGCGAGGACGCGGAAGATACCATGCAAGAAGTGCTGCTCAGGTCGGTCCCGTACCTGCCCAAGTTTGACAGCCCCAAAGCGCTGGTGGTGTGGCTCTACAAAGTCGCAAAGAACCGCTGCCTGATGAGCCGCCGCAGGAGCAAGTTCGCACCGAAGCCCGATCTGTCTCTGGAAGAGCTAATGCCCGATCGAAAGGAAATGGAGAGACTCAGTGCTGGCGGCAGTATAAATCCCGAAATATTTGCGATCCGAAGCGAAGAGGCAGGTCGGTTGCGACAGGCAATTCAGAGACTCCCTCCGCAGTATCGGATTGTTTTGGTGCTTCGAGATATGGAGGGGCTCACGGACGAAGAGGTTGCGGAGATCACCGGTCTCCGCTCGGGAACGGTCAGGGTTCGTTTGCATCGGGCGCGCCTGTTCGTGCGGAAAGAGCTGATGAAGACGGGGAGACCGCTCCCAGAGAAAGATGTTAGGTCCAGAGCATTGCGAACTCCCGTAGGTGAGCAACCCAGACCTGCCAGGTGTAAGGCATTATTCGCGGAACTGTCGAACTATCTGGATGAGCGGCTCGATGATTCTTTATGCGAGGAGTTGCAAAAGCATCTGGACGGTTGCGCTCCCTGCAAGGCTTTTCTCGCCAGTCTGGAAACAACCATCTTGGAGTGCCGGCAGTCGCCCGACCAGGCTCCGGATGGGGCCAAAGCAGCAAACCTGAGGAGACAGCTCCTGTCGGAGTATCAACGGGCCATGGCCAAGAGCGAAGGCTAGGCACTCCGGAGCGGTTGAGGTTGCCGGTGGCTCTTGTAATTGCCTGGTCTCCCGCTCTCTTGGTGTGCACATCTCGACCGTAGCCCGCTGACATGGCCAAGATCAAGGCTGGGCTCGACGGCCGCCCGCCCATTTAGGAAACCCCTGTGCATCCCGCTTCCCATCTGGGGAAATCCCCGTGCTTTCTCCCCCACCTCAAAAACCCTGTAACACAATTCCACGCTTTGCATTCATTCATACGCATGCTCGACCCGGAGAGCAGGAGGCAATCATGATCACGGCCAAAGTCGAACTGACTCAACCACTTAAACAGCAGCGCCAATTTGTGGCGCAAACCGGAAGCGGCCATCCTCTGCTTTTGGACGATGCAGCCGGAGGCACCGGACCGAAGCCGATTGAACTGGTAGCTGCCGGCTTGGCTGGTTGCACGGCGTTCGACGTTGTCACCGTCCTCCGCCAGAAGTACCACCAGAAAGTCACAAGTTACGAAGTGCGGGTCGAGGCCGATCAAGCGGAACGTCCGCCCCAGGTGTTCACGGCATTGCGTATCCACCATGTCGTAACCGGTCTTGACCTTGACGTCGCGGCGCTGGAGGAGGCGATCCGTCTCTCCGAAGAGAAATATTGTTCGGTAGGAGCGATGCTGCAGAAGAGCGCGAGTTTTCATACAACCTACGAAATCGTTGAAGACAAGACCGAGTGGCTGAAGCCGACTCAGGTCGCGGGAGTGCGAGGTTGAAAGGCTTCTTTAACGTGGTTCTAAGCATCGCTACTCTGTGGCTACCTTGCGTGTCGGCTTCGGCTCAGCAGGAGGCCCAGCTTTCATCTCTTACTCTGAAGCAGGCAGTGACGATCAGCTTGGAAAAAAATCCTCTCCGCAAGGCAGCGATCGCAGACACAAAAGCTGCCTCGGCCGCGGTTCGTGAAGCACGCTCGTTCCTCATGCCTCACTTGAGTTTTTCCGAGACCGCGACTCTGGGTAATGATCCGGTCTATGTTTTCGGCAGCAAGCTTCGGCAGCAGCGTTTCACCAGTGCAGACTTCGCGCTGAACAAACTGAATTCACCTCTGCCCTTCGGCAATTTCGCCACGCGGTTTGGCGGAAGCTGGAACCTTTTCGACTCATTCGCCAGCTGGCACGGCATCGATCAGGCAAAACAAATCAACGAAGCTGCAGCACACCAGCTGGACCGCACGGATCAGGAGATTGTCTTCCGGGTGGTCAGCTCCTATTACGATGTTCTGTTGGCGGCCAAGGAACTCGATGTAGCCGGGCAGTCGGCCAAAACTGCCCAGTCGATCATGGACCGCAGCCAGGCCAGATTCGACAGCGGACTGACTGTAGAGTCAGATTTGCTGACGGCCAAGGTTCGCATGGCCGCGCGACAGCAGGAAGTGATCCGGGCCAGGAACACTCTTGAAGTGGCGCGGGCGCAGCTGAACACGGTGATGGGCATGCCGCTTGATTCTCCATTCCAGCCCACGGAAGGGTTAGCGGAGCGCACGCTTGCGATTCCAGTCGTGCAGGATCTTGAAAAGCAGGCACTCACAAATCGGCCTGACTTGAAGCGCATTGCCTCCGAGGAGGCGGCCCAGCGGCAGAGTGTCTCGGTGGCCAAGTCGGCGTTTGGCCCTCGAGTGAACGCCTTTGCAGGTTGGGAAATGGATAACCCCACATTCGTTGCAGGTGGCGGGGGCAACAACTGGCTGGGCGGGATCGAGGTGCAATTCGACATCTTTCAAGGCGGTGCAAAGCGAGCCGAACTCTCGCGCCAGCGAGCCCGCGAAGAAAAAGTCGTGGCCATGCAGCAGGTAGCTAGCGACGCAGTCCGCCTTGAAGTGAGGCGGGCCTACTACGAAACAGACGCCAGCCGGCAGCAGATCGAAGTGGCCCGAGCGGCAATTGCCCAGGCACAGGAGAGTTTGCGCATCAACCAGGACCGCTACGACAGCGGCCTGACCACGATTACCGATTTGTTGGGTGCTGAAGAAGCGGCGCGCCGCAGCCAGATCGACTACTGGGAGGCCGTTTATCACTTCCAGACCAGCTACGCCAACTTGGAGTTGGCGAGCGGAAACTTGAATCCGCAATCTCCCGTGGTGATGCCATGAATCGTATGAATACTGAATCCAGACTTTCGCTTCTTTTACTGATCGCGGTGGTTAGTCTTGCCGGCTGCTCTAGCGAGCAAACCCGCACGGCTCAATCGCCGGAAACCGTGCGGAAGATTGACGTGCTTGCAGTGCAGCAGGCCAGCGTGCCCGATCTGCTGGAAGCGGTGGGAACGGTACGTGCCGCCCAGACCAGTGACGCCGCCAGCCAAATGATGGGAAACATTGTCGAGATCCGGGCTCACGAAGGAGACCACGTTCAGCGCGGTCAGGTGCTGGCCGTAATCGACGACGCCCAGCCGCGAGCCGCAGTAGACCGCGCGACCGCAGCCGACCTTGCCGCCCAGGAGCAACTGGTTGGAACGGATTCCGACCTGGCCCTGGCGGAATCGACCTTGCAGCGTTACCAGACTCTTTTCGCAAAGAAATCCGTGAGTCCGCAAGAGTTCGACGAGGTGAACGCCCGCCAACAAGCGGCGCGCGCGCATCGCGACATGGCAAAGGCAGGCCAGGCCCAGGCGCAGGCAGCTTTGAGGCAGGCACACACGTCTCTGGACTACACCCGCATCCGCGCGCCGTTCGACGGTATCGTGACAGAGAAGAAAGCTGATTTCGGCACGTTGGCTTCACCCGGCATGCCGATCTTCACCGTCGAGGACGCGCGCCACTATCGACTGGAGGCCACTGTCAATGAGAACGACCTCCAGTATGTACGAACAGGACAGCAGGTCTCGGTCGCCATCGATGCTCTGGGCAACCAGGCGCTGAAGGGCAAGGTCGCGCAGATCGTTCCGGCCGCGGACGCCGCCAGTCGCACGTTCCTGGTGAAGATCGATTTGCCGACAGACACACTGCTGCGTTCGGGACTGTTCGGGCGGGCTCAGTTTTCTCGTGGCGAGCGGCAGGCACTGTTGATTCCGCGCTCGGCGCTGGTCGAACGTGGCCAATTGCAGGGCATTTACGTGCTGGACCAAAGCAGGGTCGCGAGCTTGCGCTACGTGACTCTAGGAAAGCCGTCCGGGAACGAAGTCGAAGTGCTGACGGGCCTCCAGGACGGCGAGCGCTTAGTGGCCAAACCGGGTGCACTGGATCTGAATGGCAAACGCATTGAGGCTGAGTAATGGCTGACAACAAGTCCAACGCACCGATTCCATCTTCGCGGGGCCTGCGCCTTGCCGGTCGCATTGCCCACAGTTTCATTGATTCGAAGCTGACCCCGCTAGTGATCGTCGGGGCGCTGCTTCTGGGCGCCTTCAGCATTCTCAAGACCCCACGGGAAGAAGAGCCGCAGATCGTGGTGCCCATGCTCGACGTTTTTGTTCAGATGCCGGGTGCGTCGGCGGACGAGGTGGCGCAGCGCGTCAGCCTTCCCATGGAGAAGCTACTGCGTGAAGTGCCGGGCGTCGAGTACATCTACTCCATCAGTCATCCGGGCGTGAGCATGCTGGTTGTGCGTTTCTACGTTGGCACTAGAGAAGAAGACGCCATCGTGCAAACCTACAACAAGCTCTACTCCAACTTTGATCGCATTCCGCCCGGCGTCTCGCAACCGGTCATCAAGGTCCGCTCGATCGATGACGTACCGATCATGGCTTTGACATTGTGGGGAAAGAACTATGACCCTTATCGCCTGCGGCAACTCGCGGGCGAGTTGGAAAATTCGCTCAAATCACTCGACGACGTTTCTGAGACCAAGATCATCGGCGGACAGCCCCGGCAAATAAGAGTCGTGCTTGACACCCAAAGGCTCGCCGGCTACGGCCTTACCCCCGGCGCAATCGTGGAGCAACTTCAGAACGCAAACAGCCGCGGCCAAGCCGGTAGTTTTGCGCGCGACAATCGCGAGTTTCAGGTCGAAGCCGGCACTTTTTTCACGAGTCTCCAGGACCTGCGCCAGGTTGTAGTGGGAGTTCACGCCGGACACCCGGTCTACTTGCGCGACGTAGCCGGGAAGCTGGAGGACGGCCCCGCCGAGGCAAACACCTACGTGCTGTTTGGCAATGCGCGCGGGGGCGCAGGACAAACGGCTGGAGCGGAATATCCGGCTGTCACCATAACGCTTTCCAAGCGCAAAGGTACGAACGCCACCGACATTTCCGAACGGGTGCTGGACAAAGTCAATGCCCTGCGCGGTTATGTGCTTCCGGGTGATCTGAACATCAGGGTCACGCGCAACTATGGCGAGACTGCGAAAGATAAATCCGACGAACTTCTCAAACATCTGCTGATCGCAACCTTGTCGGTCACATTGCTGATTGCATTGGCGCTGGGCTGGCGTGAATCAGGCGTGGTACTTCTGGCAGTGCCGGTCACGCTCGCCCTCACGCTTGCCGTGTTCTACCTGTATGGCTACACGCTGAACCGGGTTACGTTGTTCGCGTTGATCTTTTCCATCGGCATCCTGGTCGACGACGCCATCGTTGTGGTCGAGAACATCGTGCGCCATTTCCGGTTGCCGGAAAGCCGGGGGCGATCCTTATCTGAAGTCGCGGTCGAGGCGGTCGACGAAGTTGGCAATCCGACGATTCTTGCCACCTTCGCAGTAATCGGTGCGATCCTGCCCATGGCGTTCGTGCGCGGCCTGATGGGTCCATACATGCGTCCGATTCCAGTGGGAGCGTCGGCGGCCATGTTGTTTTCGCTGATTGTCGCTTTCGTGGTTTCTCCGTGGGCGGCATTGAGGCTGCTCAGGAAACATGCGGGCGGTAGCGGCTATTCCGGGCACGAGGCCGAAGGTTGGACCACCCGGCTGTACCGGCGAATGATGAACCCGCTCATTCGCGATGCGCGCCGGCGCTGGATGTTTCTTGCTGGTGTCGTAATCCTGCTGCTGGCGGCGGTGGCGTTCGTCCCATTGAAGTGGGTGCGCGTCAAGATGCTCCCCTTCGACAACAAGAGCGAGTTCCAGGTCATCATTGACATGCCCGATGGCACGCCGCTGGAACAGACGACTCGGGTGGCGCAAGCCCTGGGACAGTATCTCGGACAACAGCCCGAGGTGGTCAACTATCAGATCTACGCCGGAACTTCCGGCCCTTACAACTTCAACGGCCTCGTGCGCCATTACTTCTTGCGCAATCAGCCCAATCAGGCCGATGTTCAGGTCAATCTCCTCTCGCGCCATGATCGCAGGGCGCAGAGCCACGAGATTGCACGACGATTGCGGCCGGAGTTGGACAAGATTGCCGCGCCATTCGGCGCGCGCATCAAGGTAGCCGAAGTCCCGCCCGGTCCGCCCGTGTTGCAAACACTGGTCGCCGAAGTTTATGGACCTGACTATAAAGGGCAAATTGAACTGGCCGCTCAAATCAAGAAAGTTTTTCAGCAAACGCCTGGGGTCGTTGACGTGGACTGGTACGTCGAAGACCCGCAACCCAAGTACGACATGAAAGTGGACCAGGACAAGGCAGCCCTCCACGGCATCTCGCCCGCCGATGTGGCACGCACTCTGCAGGTGGGACTCGGGGGCGCCAACGCAGGTTTACTCCACGATCCCCGTTCCCGCGAGGACATCCCCATCGAAGTGCGGCTGGCGCGCCCGGATCGCTCTGCAATTGAAGACCTTGGCAACTTGAAGCTCCCGACCCCTTCCGGTCGGCAGATCGCCCTCCAGGAAGTGACGAACCTTCAACAAACGACCATTGATACCAGCGTGTATCGCAAGAATCTCCAGCCTGTTGTCTACGTGACGGGAGATGTGGCGGGCGGAGAAGAGAGCCCGGTGTACGCCATCATGAAGATGAGCGATGCCATCGACAAGATCAAGTTGCCCGACGGCTACGGCGTAAAGCAATACAAGGGCACCACCATGCCCGACCGCACCGACCGCTTCTCGATGAAGTGGGACGGCGAGTGGCACATCACGGTGGAAGTCTTCCGCGACCTGGGACTCGCCTTTGCGGCTGTCCTGGTCTTGATCTACGTACTGGTGGTGGGTTGGTTCCGGTCGTTCGTCACGCCCCTGGTCATCATGGCGCCGATTCCGCTTACCTTGGTCGGCATTCTGCCGGCTCACGCATTGATGGGAGCTTTTTTCACGGCGACTTCGATGATCGGCTTCATCGCTGGAGCGGGCATCATCGTCCGCAATTCCATCATTCTCGTCGACTTCATCGAACTGCGCCGCTCCCAGGGAATGTCGCTGGAGCAGGCAGTGGTCGATGCCGGGGCAGTGCGCTTCCGGCCAATGCTTCTGACCGCGGCCGCCGTCGTGGTGGGCGCAAGCGTGATACTGTTCGATCCGATTTTCCAGGGCCTCGCATTGTCCTTGATGGCGGGAGAAGTCGCGTCGACCGTTCTGTCGCGAATGGCAGTGCCGGTTCTTTATTACCTGTCGCAGAGGGGACACTCGCTTCCACCCATGCATCCGCATTCGCCCGAGAATGTCGCCGAATGCGAAACACCGCAATGCGAAATTGCGTAGGACCTGCTTGTTTTGAAGGAGAACTGCTATGACTGTAGAACGCACACTTCGTTTGGTCGCCGGCGGCTTTATTCTGTTGTCCCTTGCCCTGGGGCACTACGTAAGCCCCTACTGGTACCTTTTCACGGCCTTTGTGGGCCTGAACCTGTTTCAGTCTGGATTCACGAACTGGTGCCCGATGATGACCTTCCTTCGTAAACTAGGAGTCGGCGGATAGGAGAAAAGTGAGCATGCCTAATTGGGTTTGGGTAGCGGCACTCGTTGTCGCCTATGTGGTCTTGACGCAATGGCTACTGCCAAAACTTGGTGTTCCTACCTGAAGGAGCCAGGGTTGCGCCGAGTCTCGGCGCAAAATTGTTCCGAAAGCCACGGATTCCGATGAACCATGACAACAAGAGTGCAGGTTTGCGAGAACCCGCTGTCAATCCGTGACGACATCTACAACCGCCTGGACATGGGTGGTTTTCTGTCTCGGTGCGCGAGCTGCGCCCAAACAGCTCGCGCCCCCTGGCCCCGATACAACCAACTGCGGCTAGCAAAGCCCCAGAAATCCAGGAAATGTTCCCGACCTTGCTCTCCAAACAGGGAACTGGGCTCGGAGTCAAAATCGTGACGAGACCGCTAAGAGGTTTACTTCTAAGGTCTGGCGGAGAGGGAGGGATTC
>CAVTMJ010000016.1:0-400961 GCA_963735815.1 uncultured Acidobacteriota bacterium
GGCTACATTCGATTCCTTCCGCGCTCACCAGCTTTTCAAGCAATATTCATGCGGGTTTTCAGCGATTTCTTACCCGAACGCTGCATTCTCATGCGTTTCTGGTACCAATGGCGTGTCAGTAGGCTTTTTGGGATTCGCGATGCCATCGCCACTGATGTGGACGGTGTGGAGCAAAACTCCCGATGAGCCGGAGTAGAGAATCTCGGCAGAGTAGCATTTGTTTAGGGACGCAACAGCGCGCGCGATGCCTGACTCTCGTAGCGTTCGCTATAGGGGCCTCGCTGCTATTTGAGTTTCACAAACAGCAAAACAAAGATGGCCCACACGCCCACAGTCAAGGGGAACTGGGCCAATTGGGCATCGCGCAGCGCACCTCCTCTTGGAAGAGCAAACGTAAGCAACAACATGGCCAAAGCTGTGAGTATGCCAAGGGCAAATTTCGCTTTCGGATTCATGGTTGTCTTACCTCACTTTTCAGGTTTGGACTCTTGCCCGCCGTGCGCCTGCGATGAACATCATCGTCGCAAAACGAGGAAAGTGCAAACGCACCCCGTCCCGCAGCGCAGACAGATGACGAAGGACTGCGCCTCCGGGTTGCGACTGTTCCAATGGGGTTGAAGTCGGGCTTGGCGATGAGGCGTCGGTCCCGACAAACTGAAAGCTAAGAACGCTCAGGAAACTTTCTTGACCAGATGCATGCGAGCGCGATGCTTCTCTTTCATCTCCTCGACCGAAACCACTTTGCGGCCGAGATCGGAGAGTTGGGACAGCTCTTGCTGAATGGCCTGGAGCCGTTCGTGTCTCTGTCCGTGAGCGATTTGGGCGTCGGTTCCATTTCCCCCCTGGAGCCGGTATTGCTGATTCAATTCTTGAATGTGAGCGATTTCCGCACGAAGCCGCCCTATTTTTTCGCGAAGCACTTCGAGGTGATCCATCCTAATAGGATAGCTTATTTGGGCACGCGTGAGCATGGGGCATGGATTCCCCGTGAATTGGCATATCTGGTACGGAGGATGGGATCTGGTAGAAACCGGGCAGGATTGAGACCCCTGCCGCACTCCAGGCAACCCCAAGGACTACTAACCGTCTGCGGAGGCGACGTCGGAATGGAAGAAGAACGGGTTCCATCGGTCCTTGCTTTCTCCCGTCGTTTGGAAGCGACATTGGGAATCACCAGCGGCTGTCTGGCTCAAAGCAGACACGGATAGGACCAACTCCCATTATTTCCATGTCACTCACAATGGGCCGGTGAGGGTAATGGCCGGAACCCGCGACCTACGCTCTACGCCACCCGGGCAGGTTTTGCCGTTGTCTTCGGGCAGCAAGCCAACGGTACAAGTCGCCCGCCAGAGACACCAGGCCGGCGAAAAACATCAGAATCGCGATCAGCGCGACAAACGCTGACGCAGTCAAATCAGCGGACGAAGCCACGGCGACTGCTTGCAGGCCAGGGTGCAGAATCGCCAGAAGGATTAGAAATTTCCATAAGGTGCGCATTGTTGATTCTTACTGGGGCACGGACGATCTGTCAGGAATGGCTTTTGACTCAGCCGGCGTGAGCCGGGACCGGTCGCAGTATCCGAAGCCTTTGAGGCACGCTCGGTAATTCCTGGTGTTCTCAACGCTGGCCAACGCACCAGCTTCCTTTTCACTCAACTTCGCATATTGGCAGGTCTCGCGGCCGGCCTTGCAATCGGAGAGATTACGATCGTGTTCTGCCGATTCCACCTCCTGCGCTTCCAATCTGGTCAGTGTTGAGCGGTTGCAATCGTTCCATCCATTCCTGCAATTGTTGACATTGCGCTGGTGTTCTGCGAATTCGACATCCTTCGCCTCCGATGGGGTGAGCTTGGAAGGGTCGCACAGCCCCATCCCATCGCGACAGTCGCTGGTATTACGCAAATGCTTCGCGGCGCGCACCTCATCCGCTTCGGGCGCCGAGAGGGTCGACGCATCGCAGGATCCGATGCCGTCCTTGCAGTCGGAGATGTTGCGGAGGTGGCCGGCGACGGCTGCTTCGCGCGCTTCTGGTTCGGTGAGTTGTGATTGGTCGCAGGAATGAATGCCATTGTTGCAGGCGGAAACATTATCCTGGTGCTCGGCGACCGCCAGTGCGGTCCGCTCCGCACCACTCAATTTGCTTCGATCGCAGGGTTGCAGGCCCTCGCGGCAGTTGGACACATTCCGTTGATGGTCGATTGCCACCATTTCAGTTGATTGGGGTGCCGTCAGCTTCGAGCGATCGCATCCCGCCCAGGCGTGCTGGCAAGCCGCAAAGTTGCTAGCCGCAGCTGCCTCTTGCCCTGCCACAGGAACTTGATTGCCGGGCGCGGTATTGTCCTGCGCCATTGAAGAAAATGTAAGTATCAGGAGGACGGCAAAACTACCAAGAAATCGGTTCATAGATCTCCATGTCGGTAACTGGACGCCCGGCAGTCCTTGCGATGCCTGGCTTGACGGCAGGATAGGGACAATTTCCATGCTATGGAGAGGACCACGGCCAGTCTGGTCAAAAAGACTCACATTTGTGAGCTGTGAGTAGTCCCCACAGTGTGAAAATATTTCCAGTCGTCTGCATGAGCCCGAAGTAGAACATCATCATTTTGGACTAAGCCCAGAACCCGGCTTCAGGGGCGCTCATAAGATGGGTTCTACAAGAAACGGGGACATTTCGCATGGTCATCGTGGTGATGGGAGTTTCCGGTTCCGGAAAGAGTATGGTGGGATCGCAGTTGGCGTTACAGCTGGGATGGGACTTCGCGGATGCCGATGACTATCATGCGGCGGCAAGCGTCGAGAAGATGCGCAACGGAATTCCGTTGACCGACGCAGATCGAGCGCCCTGGCTCAAGGCGCTGAGGTCCTTGATCACTGGATGGCTCGAAGCAGGGGATGGCGCTGTGCTGGCGTGTTCTGCGCTGAAGCAGGCTTATCGTGACCAATTGCGGGGTGCTGAGGATGTGCGCTTCGTGTATCTGAAGGTACGCCGGGATGTGCTGTCGCAAAGATTGTTGGAACGTCACGATCACTACATGAAAGAATCCATGCTCGACAGCCAGTTGCAGGCCATCGAAGAGCCCATCGACGCAACCGTGGTGGATGCGAACGGGATGCCGGAAAACATCGTTCACTCGATCCGCGTAAATTTGAATTTGGTTTAGGGTCGCCGACTTGCATTCAGATCTCAGGCAGAGTGGGGAAGGCCAGGAACTGGACCATGCCGTTGTGCGCGTCCTCACGTGGCGGCTCGTTCCTTTTCTGTTTCTGCTCTACATCGTCGCTTACCTGGACCGGATTAATCTGGGATTTGCTGCTTTGCAGATGCAACAGCAACTCGGCTTCACCGACTCCATGTATGGGCTGGGCGCCGGGATTTTCTTCGCAGGTTACTTCCTGTTTCAGGTGCCCAGCAACCTGGTGCTGGTGAAGGTGGGAGCACGCCGGTGGATCGCCGTTCTGATGGTGACGTGGGGAATCGTTTCTGCCTCGATGAGCCTGGTGCAGGGACCGCGAAGCTTTTATGCTTTGCGTTTTTTGTTGGGCGCCGCCGAAGCCGGCTTTTTCCCGGGGGTCATCCTTTATCTAAAGACCTGGTTTCCCGCAAGAGCGCGTGCCCGCACGGTAGCGATGTTCATGACGGCCGCACCGCTTTCCGGAGTGGTGGGCGGTCCGCTCTCGGGAGCTTTGCTCGGTCTGCATTCGCGGGGAAATATCGCGGGATGGCAATGGATGTTTCTATTGGAAGGCTTCCCGGCAATCCTGCTCGGAGGTTTGGCATGGATCTACCTGGTGGATGGCCCGTCCCTGGCGCCGTGGTTGCCTCCGGAGCATAAGCGGTGGTTGCTCGAAACCTTGGATCGAGAGCGTGATGAGACGTTGAACGCGCCCGGGGCTGGAGCGCTTCAGTTTTGGCCGATCTTCATTCTCGCCCTGGTGTACTTCGGATTGAATACCGCGTCCTACGGCATCAGTTTGTGGCTGCCAACTCTGATCAAGAGTCTTTCCGGGATGAGTAATCTTGAGATTGGAGTACTTTCCGCGATTCCTTATATTGCCGCCGCCATTGCCATGGTCATAGTAGGACTGCACTCGGATCGAACGGGCGAACGACGATGGCACACTGCAGCGCCAGCGCTCGCCGGAGCGTGTGCTTTGGCGATCGCTGCGCACTCACACTCTGTGAGCGGTACGGTCGCCTTGATCAGCGTAACCGTGCTGGGTGTTTTTTCAATGATGGGGCCGTTCTGGGCGATGCCCACGGCTCTGCTGTCCGGGACCGCTGCTGCCGCCGGAATCGCGGTGATCAATTCAGTGGGAAATCTTGGAGGTTTTTTCGGGCCCTACATCATTGGAGTCGTGAGGAACTCGACCGGAAGTTTCCAGGGCGGACTGCTGCTTGTAGGAGGCGCGCTGGCTCTGAGCGGCTGCCTTGCGCTGACGATGAATTTTGCGCGGAAGCGGTGACTGCAGGTCTGCCGGGTCGCGGATGAAAGGCGCTGTTGCCTACTGAATTTTCTTCGCGTCTCGGGAGTTGAGGGTTTCTTCCAGGAAATCGAGAACCATTTCCGCGACGACCAAGTAGCTGGAATCTTGCGGGGACTGTGGCACTCGCTGCTCTTCCGCAATCTGGCTGCGCATTTGGGCAATGACTTCCGCGCGCTGGGCGGAATCAGGTTCGGCGATGACCAGTCGGCACAAATCGTGAGGTTTGAGGCTGTCTTGAATTGCGGGCATATATATCCAAGTCTCCGCCGAAAGCGGTGCTAAGAATGTGTCTTTCGAGGGAGGGACACGGGGGAAGGGCCTGCTCGCCAAGCCTGACTGCCGACCCTAGTGAACTCTTTGAATATTGTGACTGTTCGATGCGCTGGCTGGGTATCCCCCGCAGGCGGGAGATTGTTGTGATTACTGGGGTAGGCAATTGCTGCAATAGTTTCGTAACGGTACTAAAGGCACCCCCAATTCCGTTGCTCCATCCCTTTTAAAACGACGCTTTGTCGGGCAGTGATGGTATTTTTTCTTGACCCGCCCGCCCCAAATGGGGGATAGTGAGCGCAGATCCTTGTGGGGTTTGCCAGTCAGGATATGAGGATGGATCGGGCAATTCGGTCGAGAACATTTGCAAAGGCAATGCTGTTGTTCTTTGCGGTGCTCTTTACTGCCGTCCTGGTTCACCCGGACGTGGATCTTCTCGATGTGCACGATGTTAAGATCACCAACCTCCGTTCCCAATCTGCTTCTCTCGAGCGGAATGTAGTACAACAGCAGCCCATCCTGTTTGCCGGCCCCAAAGTCGGTCCTTCCGCAATCCTGGAGCGCACCCATTTCGAAGATGAATTGGTATTCTCCCAGGATTCAGGCGCATCCAGCATCCTCAGGATCTAGCTTCACTCCAACGCACCGGTAGTTTGTCTCCCCCGCATCCGGAAACACTTACGTTGGAGCGGAAGTCTTATGTCCAGAGAACCATCTGGGCTGCGGCTGTCATTGGACAGTCCAGCCCGCCAAGAACTCCCATTACGCGAAATCAGCGGAAAACGCTGCTGGTTTCGCTATGGATTGCTGTTGCCGACAGTGCTTGCCGCCATCTGGTGTGCGAGCGCACTGCGACCGTCACCCAAAGACCTTGTCGCATTCGTCGCAGCCGACTTCACAACATTTCAGGCGATCACCAGCGTGCTCGTGGCTTCCCTGATCGCGGTTGCATTCCTGGGCTGCTTGCGGCGCATGATCGAGAATCGCCGGAACGGGCAGAAGGCGAGCAAGCGCCGGTTGCTCTCGGTCAGGCGAGAACCTTCCGCGAGCGGCTGGCGAGCGCAGGAGGAGGAACGCAAGCACCTCTCCCGCGAACTTCACGATTCGGTAGGACAGCTCCTGACCGGGGTCGGCCTTCAGCTAAGAGCGTTGCGATCCACGCCCTTGCCGCCAGATCAGATGCGCGAACAACTGGATGAAGCTTGCCGGTTGAACGCGGAAGCACTTCGGCAGGTGCGAGACTTGGCCCTGGGGCTGCGTCCCGCATTGCTTGATGATGTCAGTCTGATCACAGCCTTGGAATGGCAGACGCGCCAATTCTCGCGGCAGACCGGCATTGCCGCCTCGTTGGAGGCCAACGGCGAAATCGACAACCTTCCTGAAACACATCGCACTTGCATCTACCGGTGCGTTCAGGAAGCTCTCACCAACTGTTCGAAACATGCACAAGCAAAAAACATTCGGATCATCGTGCGCAGCTCGGCCAGCACTGTGCACGTTGTCATCGAGGATGACGGGATCGGATTTGACGCAAGCAAAAGTGGGCGGGGCCTCGGCCTATTGGGAATGCGGGAGCGAGTGTCTGGTGTGAACGGTTCCTTGTCGGTGACATCGCGAACTCAATGGGGCACGGCACTCGTCCTGGAAATTCCCGTGCCCGGAGGCGTGTTGGCATGAAACGCATCCGGGTAATGGTTGTTGATGATCACAGCGTGGTTCGTAAGGGCTTACGCATGCAGCTGCAGCAGCAGGAACAATTTGAAGTGATTGCGGAAGCCGCAGGCGGCCGGGAGGCGGTGGAACTCGCCGAGACAGAAAAGCCCGACGTGGTCATCATGGACATCGCGATGCCAGGTTTGAGCGGAATCGAAGCAACCGCGCAAATCGTGAAACGCAATCCCCGTACGAGTGTGGTCATCTTCAGCATGCACGCGGACGACACTTATCTTTCGCGGGCTCTGGCCGCCGGCGCCAAGGGTTACTTACTCAAAGACGGCGAGGACCTTGACCTGGCGCGAGCGGTCGAAGCCGCGGCGGACGGGAAGTCCTTTTTCAGTCCGGCCATTGCCGGCATTCTGGTGGGGGACTACATGCGCCAGATGCAACAGCGCGGACTTCAGGACACTTACGACCTGCTTACGGAGCGGGAGAAAGAGACGCTTCAGCTGCTAGCCGAAGGAAAATCAAATAAGGACGTCGCCAAAATACTGAACCTGAGCGTCTACACGGTTGAGACCCATCGCTCCAACATCATGGAGAAGCTGGACCTGCACACGACCGCGGACATCATTTTGTACGCGGTGCGGAAGAAGCTCATCACGCCGTAAATGCCGAGCTCCTGCGAAATGGAAACAGCCTTCTTGCCGGGATGCGGATATCAGGACTCCTTCGAAGTCCGCGTGCTTACAAATGCGAAGGTTTTCTGGAGCTACCGAGGTTTTTGACGCGGCCTACTCCCTGCAGGGGATGTTCCTGAAGATTCCACCTGAGATACAAACACTACAGCAGAGGACGGCCTTGCACGGCGATACTCTAGCCGGCGCCCCCCGGTCGTTTTCTCCACACATAACTCCCCTTGTTCAAGCACTTTAGAGATTTGCCGTAATTAACAAACTTTGAGTAACAGGCTGAGACTTCCCTAGGTCCCTCCCCCCTTACAAGCCTGGTTACTTGGGTTTTAAGCCCTTGCGCATGGTTCGTGGGGAACAGCGCAACGGCATGGGGTGTTTCCCAAACCAGCAATCCCGGAAGAAATGGCCGAGCCATTTCTTAGTCTCCTGCACGACGCAAGGAATTGATCGCTTGCCCAAAGAACTCTGTGGAGGTCGCATGTTCTCAAGAAAGCCGTATCCAGTTTGGTTACCTATCCTGCTGGTCTGCCTGGCGGCAGTCGGTGCCAGCGCCCAATCGTTTAAGGTGCAGTGTCCGGCCAGCACCATCACCCACCCTAATGCGGCCGCCAATAATTCGGAACCTGCTTACGTGGGACCTACCTACAGCGGCCGAAAAGTGTACGGCTCGACTCCGGATCACATCAATGGCGCGATCAAGTGTCAGCAGATCTCGGGCGGCGATGGTTTCGCCACGATGGGCGACGGCTCACAGACTTACATGTTCTCGTTCGGGCCGCTGTCGGGACTAGCGGACATGGCGGCCGGCAAGCCTGGCACGGAGTTCCCAAACGTCTTTAATACCGAATACTCGGGGACCCTGCTGCCCGGTGATCCGGCTACGACCATCGACCTAAGCCAGCCCTTTGACTTTAACGGCGCGGTCGGTCTGATGAAGGACGTCGCGCACATCGGCACGATTTACGACATTGCTGAGGGTACGGCGACAGTCACGGGGCAACCCCGGAACCGTACGGTCGTGGTGACGATGAACGCGGTTCTCGGCGTACAGGTTGGCGACCTAGTCAAGATTAGTACCGGTGTCCCCGGATACGACGGAATTCACCAGGTTACGGCGATTAATGTGAGGAGTTCCACGCTTGCGGCGCAGCCGGTAATTCCAAGGGCCTTCGGCTTTGCATACACGGCCTCGGTGACTGGACTGGCAGAGATACTCCAACCCGCCAACGCGACGGCAGCTACTCTTCCTGGCCTGAACGGCCACGTCGATCCGCGGGCAATCATGGACGTGGGGGTAATGAACGGCAACATCCCGGCGCCCTTGATGGCAATTGACGAGGATGACGAGTTCTTCCTGACCCTGACCAACGTGGGTCAGATCATGCGTCCGGACCTGTTCGAGCAGCACACGGTTCACTTCCACGGTTATCCCAATGCCTCTGCCTTTTTCGACGGCGTGCCCGATGCGTCGGTCGCCATCAACATCGGCGGCAGCTTCACGTACTACTACCTGGCGCCGGATGCCGGCACTTACTTCTGGCATTGCCACATCACCCCGCCTGAACACTTGCAGATGGGCATGGTGGGACAAATCTATGTCCGTCCCCGCCAGAACCGCGTTCCGGTTGGCGGCGGTCTTTATGCCGCACTGCAGCAGCAGCAGGGCGACCTGCGCACGGCCTGCAATTCCGCGGCTGACATCCTGTGCAGCAACCCGTTGCCTGCCACTTCGAATTCAGTAACTCGAGCCGCCACCGGCAACTATGCCTACAACGACGGCGATGGTTCAACCTATTACGACGTCGAATATCCACTGCAGATTCATGGCTTCGATCCCAACTTCCACTTTGTTGGAATGACCTTCAACCCCGAAGGCTTCACGGAAATGAAGGACAAGTACTTCCTGCTGAATGGCCGCAGTTACCCCGACACGGTGATGCCCGGCCCCATGGAGACGCAGACTGCCGACGGCGCGAAGCACTTCGCGCAGCCCTTGCCGGCGATCATCAATATTCCGGCCGGCGGCAAGGCACTCCTGCGCATTTCCGATTTGGACGTCACCGAATTTCAGACGTTGGCTTCGCTTGGAATTCCAATGAAGGTCATCGCGCTCAACGCCAAGTTGCTGCGCGACCAGGCCGGCAACAACATGTACTACAACACCAACTCCATCACTTTGGGGGGTGGCGAGTCGCTAGACGTGATTCTCGACGCTAGCAACGTACCGGCGGGTACCTACTATCTCTATACCCCCAATCTCGACCACCTTTCGAACGATGCCGAGAACTTTGGCGGATTGATGACCGAAGTTCACGTCTGCAGCGGCACGGTATCCGGCGGCAGCACATTTGGCAACACCTGCAACTAGGAGAGCAGCCATGAATTCAATGACCAAAAAAACAGAGATCTCGATGACGCGACTGCTTCCCCTGGTGATGGCGGTGGCAATGCTCCTGACCGCGACCGCGCATGCCGCAGCTCCGGGAATAACCGGCGCCTCCTTCAGCCTGGTGGCGAATTCAGCCTTTATCACCCAGCCAGACGGCATGTCGGTGTACTCGTGGGGTTACGGCTGCAGCACAACCCCGACGTTCCTACCCGCTGCCATCCCGAACGCCTTTTGCAGCAACATGCAGGTCCCCGGTCCGTCGCTCATCGTCACCGAAGGCGTGCCATTCGACGTGACACTGACCAATAACCTGCCAGTCCCGGCAGGCAACACTTCCATCCTGTTCCCTGGCCTGCGTTCAGTTAGCGCCCCAACCGGCGGCGTAACCGGACTGCTGACTCAGGAAGCGGCTCGTGGCAACCCGGTGACGTACCACTTGATCGCTGATACTCCGGGAACGCGTGCCTACTACAGCGGAACGCAGGGTGACCTGCAGGTGGAGATGGGTCTTTATGGAGCCGTCATCGTACTGCCGAATTCCACGAACGCTCCCACTTGTCCAGCCCACATCAGGAACGCGGGTGTGGTTCCGGACGGCGCGCAGGCTGGCACCCTGATACCGAACGGCGAGGATGACTTCCGCTTGTCTCCGACGGGTGCTGCTTATCACGTGGCCGGCAGCTGCTACGACCGGGAGTATCTGTTCCAGTTCTCCACCATAGACCCCAGGATTCACCGTCAGGCGGAAGAGCAGATCGCAACCATTAATGCGTGCGTTCCGAATGCGGATCCAAATGCAGGTCCGATTGTTGTATGTCCGACGGCCCTGAGCGTAGCAACCGAGCCTTACGTTCCTGCCTATTTCATGGTTAACGGGCGCTCCATGCCTGACCTCATGGACTCCAATTACGCGCCGGAATATCCGCATCAGCCGTACAACGGGAATCCGCACATGCATCCTGGCGATCAGGTGCTGCTGCGCGTTATCGGCCAGGGGCGATGGCAACACCCGTTCCACGAGCACGGCAACCACGTGCGCGTTCTGGCCCGCGACGGAAATCTGATTCTCAGCCCGAATAGTACGAGCAATCTCGCCGGGCCTCTGCTTTTCACCACGACCACCACTCCCGGGCTGGCAATGGACGGGATCTACTACTGGACCGGCAGGGGTTTGAACTGGGACGCGTATGGGCACCACGATGCACTGGCGACCTGCACGCCCGATGCGAATGGCTACAACACAGCCGCCACCACCGCGATCAACTATTACGAGTGGTGCCAGGATCACAACAAGCCCATGCAAGCGACTCCAACCGGCGATGTGGGCGCCGGTGGTCCAGTTACACTTCCGGATCCCAACATCCTTGCCAATGGCGCGTGGTTTGGAGGGAGCCCGTACTTAGGTCCCGACGCAACCGTTCGCGCAGTCGGCTTCACCGGCACCACGCCCCCATCCGGAACGGTCGCAAACTCCCCTACCGACGAGGCTGGTTTTGCCTTCATGTGGCACTCGCATAACGAACGCGAGATCACCACCAACAATATTTTCCCGGGCGGAATGATGATGATGATGCTCGTAGATTCCCGGGAATTTGTTATCGACGAGTCGAAATAACTGAGGAGAAGAGTGATGCGATCCAACTATCTCAAGGCAACTATGAAGACAGCGGTCCTGGCAGTAACGATTCTCCTCCTCGGAGTGAGTGGGGCATTGGCGCAGACGACGACGGTCAACTTGACCGCCATGCCGCAACACGCGATCTTGCCGGACGGGCAAGTCGTGCCGATGTGGGGCCTGCGGTGTATCAATGCTTCTGTGATCGCCGCGTGTTCCTCTTTGCACTACGGCACGGTCGGCTACGCTCCGCAGAACCCGAATCCCGACGTCTGGCAGCCGCCGTTGATCATCGTGCCGACGGGCAACAGCCTGACGATCAACCTCCGGAACCAGCTCCCGGGCTCGGTGCCCACGTCGCTGGTGATCGTAGGTCAGTTGGGCGGCGGGTTGGGTAATACTGCATCCGCTAAACCGAGCCCCGACCATCCTCCGCAATCCCTCACTTGGCCAGTTGCCGGCGTATCGGGAGATCCAACGAATACGCCACCGACTCAATCCGCCCGTGTACAGTCGTTCTCCACCGAAGTCGCGGCGGGTGGTGGCCCCACGGCTCTGACCTGGTCCTCGACCAACCTTCGTCCTGGTACCTACCTGCTTGAGTCCGGTACGCACCCCTCCATTCAGGGTCCGATGGGACTGTATGGAATCGTGGTCGTAACGACGGCGCCTGCGGGAGCTACCGAGGGCACAGCGTATCCGGCACAGCCCGCGGCTGGCGGAATTCCCGCGATCCCGGCCGTGACCTATAACGCCGACCTGCCGTTGCTGCTCAGTGAAATCGACCCGGTTCAGAACACTACAGTCGACGCAGCGGTCCATACTGCTGGATTCAGCGAAACCAAGGTGTGGTCCGGCCAAGCTCCGGATGGTTGCGGATACCCCGGTCCCAATCCGGCGATTCCGACGAACCCGAATTTCAATACCTGCTATCCGCCCGCCGTTAACTATACCCCGCTCTACTACCTCATTAATGGGGTCGGATTCAGCAGAGCCAATTCTGGTGCATCAGTGTTCTCAGCGGCGCCAAGCTCAGGTGTCACCGGAAACGTGTTGGTGCGATTAGTGAATGCTGGCTTACGCATGCACGTGCCTTCGATCGTGGGATCGCTGACAGGAGCTTCTTCGGCCGCGGGTTTCGGCCTGATGGCTGAAGACGGCAATCCTCTGCCGGGTGTGACCCGTGTGCAGAGTGAAGTATTCATGGCTGCAGGCAAGACCTACGATGTGCGGATTAACGTGCCTGCTGCCGGTGGCACCGCGCTTCCGATCTTCGATCGCGCGTTGGGCCTGTCCGCGAACGCCACCTCGCGTGATGCGGGCATGTTGGCTTACCTCGGCGTGAATGGTTCCGGTGCGCCCGCGGCCGCCAGTTTCGCAGCCGCAGCAGCCAACGCGGACACGTACAACTCGGTGATTAGTGGTCAGACTCTTGTCATATCCGATCCCGCTAAGGGCGTGCTCGCCAACGACGTGAACATCACTGGAGCAAAGGTCGTTGGAACTGTCACAGGCGGTACACTCACCCTGAACTCGAACGGCACGTTTGCATTCGTAGCGACCGCTGGTGCGGGATCGTTCACCTATTGCGGAAACGGCGCCACGAGTGGTCCGGCTTGCGCAACCGTGACTCTGGGCGCAGCGACCATCGAGGCGGGAGACGGCATTACCTGCAGCCAGCCCATCTCGTTCTCGTCGAATGTGGCCACCACCCTAAGCATCAAGCCACCTGGAGTGCTGGCGTCCTGTAAGGATGCGGCCGGTTATCCGCTTACAATCGGCGCGTCATCGGGAGTTGGTGTCACGGTTGATGCGAACGGCGGGTTCACTGCGAAAGTCGCCTCTCACAGCGGCACTGGCACTGCCACTTTTCAGTTCCAGCCGAAGAACTCGCAGGGAACGCTCAGTGCCGCCACATACACGGCGACGGTCAACTTCCCGGCGCCGAGCGGCCTGGTTGTGAACCTGATTGACGGCAGCTCCAAGAAGCCCTTCGCGGGCAATGACGACTATCGCTGGATCATTGAGGAAGATCGTACCTTCTTCATCGATCCCAAGTGCCAGACCAATCCGATCCCGACCGATCCGGCCCTGCATTGCCCGGGTGCGGGTAGCAACGTGGTGCCGACGTTCGGCGTCAACTTCCACAGCAGCTACATGCCAGTCGTGGCGCAGGGTTGCACGGGGCCTGTTTCGTGCGAGTCGGGTCAAAAGATGTTGGACCCGGCTACCGGCGCGCACGTGAACGCTGTGTGCGATGAGGGTAACGGTATATGCCATCCCGGCGACGCCAAGACGCCTCTTTTGCCTGGCGACGTTGCCCTGGATCCGACCAAGCACTACTACATTTCAATCCTCCCCGGCGACGCAGTTGGCGTCGACGGCGCTGGAAATGATACGGATACCAGTCACCAGATGGGTGGCGCACAAATCGGTCCCGGGCAGACCGCTGTAAACGTGATTGTCGAGCCCCAGAACCAGCAGCCCTCCAAACTATCTGTGTTTGTTTTCCGCGACGACCACCCGCTCAACGGCGAACATGATGCCGGCGGCGGTCTGGACGTCCTGTCGCCGAATGAGCCTGGCTTGGGTGGATTCAACATCACCATCTTCGACAACGTAGGCGGTACGGGCGATGCTGCCGGACAGATGACCTACGACGAGTTCGGTCAGCCACTGTCGAATGCCTTGGCCGGGACGATGGACCCGATAAGCGGCGTCGATGCGTGCCCGGTCAGCAAGGATCCGAAAACGGGATTTGACGGCGTGGCCAGCGATACTGGCATCACCAGCATGATCACCGTTTGCCCGAATTACGAAGCGGACGGCACAACGCTCTCTCCTCTCGCCGGCCAGGCGGTTGTTGTCAACATGCCACCCGGACGCTACGGCATCGTAGCCACACCCGGCGCGGACCGCATTGCGATGGGTGAGGAGTGGCTGCAGACCAATACCCTGGACGGTGGCAAGGCCCACGACGCTTTCCTGAAGACCGGCGAGCCCAGCTTCTTCCAGGAGTTCGGTCCGGCGGGTTACCACGTGGCGATTGGCTTCGCTAACCCGGCTTTCATCAACGCTGTCGGACGCGACCTTTGCACCGGCAGAGGCGCACTGCAGTGTACCCACACCGTCACCGGAAAGGTGACGGGTGTGCACATGAGCCGGCCTGCGGATGAAAGACTCTACGGCACGGGTAATCGCGATACGTTCGGCTATAGCCAATGCTACGCAAGTCTGGGTAGCGTCGATGGCGCGGACTTCACCTTCGCAAAATGCGCCGACGACGGAACCTTCAAACTCACGGGAGTTCCCAGAGGTGACTGGAGACTCACCATCTTCGACCAGTGGAACGATCAGATTGTGGACGGCATTTCCACGCCAGTCACAGTGGGCACCGCCACAAACAAGAATATGGGAGAAATTGCCGTTCATGCCTGGAAGCAGAACCTCTACACTCGCACCTGCTTCGACGTGGGCAATGGCACGCCAGGGAGCGCTGGATACGCTGATGGTATCTGCCAGGAGAACGAGCCAGGCCTGACGTTTGTACCCACCAACATCCGCTTCCGTGACGGCAGTATTTCCAACCTGAACAGCACCGACCTGGAAGGCAACGCCGGGTTCAACGAAGTATTCCCGCTGTTCAACTGGTACATGCTCGAAACGGATTCAAACCGTTACAAGAACACCGGTACGCACGTTATCAATGATGCCGGTGGGCCTACCGACGGCACCACCAGCTGCGGTCAGCCTGGCTTCCCCGCTTGCGGCACCTCCACCACCTACCAGCACATGGCCAGAACGCACGAAGATTACCCCCTGCCCGAGGCGTTACGGTTCCCGGGTTCCAGGTATTGCGCCAACGCCGACTGCCCTCCCGGCGACAACGCTGGCGGGTCCACTGGCCGAGTTGATCCGCCCTGGGTGACCAGCTACGGGTGGCAGGGCTTCGCCGGACAGAACCAGTTCGTTGAATTCGGCAAGATCCCGTTTGCGCCTGGCGAGAACGGCGGTATCCACGGTCACGTGGTGTATACCTCGACTCGTCCGTTTGATGATCCAGCACTGCTCTTGCAGTTGACCTGGGAGCCAATGGTTCCCCACGTCACCATCAATCTGTATAAGAAAGGAACGGCTCCGGATGGCAGCAGTTCCCTCACCTTGGTGGACACCACTACGACCAGCAGCTGGGATGACTGGGCACAGGGCTTCTGGCCTGGCACCGACAAACCCTACATGAGCTGCCCGGGCCAGGATCCAGCCGGCCTGTTCATGTTCACACTGTTGAATCAGCCGAACTACTTGAATCCGGGCACGACGATTCCCAACAACTCGCAATTCAAGTGCTATGACGGCATGCAGAACTGGGTTCAGTTGCAGCCGGCGCCGTACGACGGCATGTACCAGTTCCCGAGCATTGCTGGCAGAGACACGACCACCGGTGCGCCAGTTGGCGGTACCGGATCAGTTGCCGGCACGAATTGCACAATCTGCGTGGCGAACCCAACCGACGGTACTCCGATGCTGCCGGCCGGACGCTACGTAGTTGAAATGATCGTCCCTCCAGGCTACGAGCTGGTGAAGGAAGAAGACAAGAACATCCTGCTCGGCGACGCTTTTGAAGCACCAGTCACCACGCAGTTCGCCGGCTTCGGCAATATCTTCATCATGCCGGACCAGGCGGAGGTGTCTGCGACTTACAATCCCAATAATCCTCTGATCCCAACGACTGATGAGGGCATCACCCCACGGCACGAAGGTGACACCGGAAGCGTGGAGACCTTCTGGCCATGCGTGGGCGCCGCTCGAATCGTTCCCGACTTCGTGAGCCTGTTCCCTGGTTCGGGACAGAACGCACCCTTCGCTGGAGCCAAGCGCAACCTCTGCGACCGCAAAGAAGTGGTCCTCGAGGATGAGATGTCGGTGCTGGCGAAGTTCTACGTCTTCACTTCCGCTCACGTGGCCGGTCACTTTACCGGCATCATCACCGACGACTTCACGTCGGAATTCGATCCGTTCTCGCCGCACTTCGGGGAGAAGTTCTCGCCCGCCAACTTGCCGGTCGGGATCAAGGATTTTGCCGGAAACGAAGTTGGGCGCGTGTACTCCGATTGGTGGGGTATTTACAACGGGCTGAACTACTCGAGCTTCTCCGTAAACCCGCCCGACCCGAGCGGATATATCCCCCAGATGATGGTCATGTGTATGAACGATCGCGGCACGGCAACCGCCTACGATCCGTTCTACCAGGAGTCCTACAGTCAGTTCTGCTATGAACTGCCGTTCATGCCGGGCCAGACCGGATACTTCGACACGCCGGTCATCCCGACGACCGCCTTTGCGGAAGGCTACAACCATCCCGACTGCGCTTATCCCGAATTCACTCCAGCCATCAGTGAAGTGGATGGCGACGGAGTGGGACCGTGGATCAGCGCCGGCGGCTCCGCTCACCCCATCACGATTCATGCTCTGGGGGATCAGACCGTCAACAACTACGGATACTCGGGGCCCATGCAATCGACGGCTCCTTTCAATCAAAAAACTGTGACCCGCCACTATGGCTTCGGCGCTTCGCAAGGCTCCGGGAGTGTCACCATCGGCGGCGTAACGGCGACTGTTACCGGCTGGACTGACCTCACGATCACGGTTACAGTGCCTGCGAACGGTAACGGCCAGGTGCCTACGTGCTCCATGCAACAGCAAGCGCAATTCGGCGGAAGCACGGCACGATGCGGCCAGGTGGTGGTGAAGGCGGACAATGGGAAGCAGTCGATTGACGCCATCACCCTCACGGTTGGCGGCAAGGCTCCAACTCACGTCGCGGCCACCGACAGCATCCAGGCTGCGATCGACAACGCTTCGCCCGGCGATCTGATCATCATTGATCCGACCTGCAAGGCGGCGGCCAGCGGACCTGCGGTTGCGTGCTCTCCGACAGCTTTGAAGTCCTCGGCGACGCACAGCGAACTGCTGATCATGTGGAAGCCGGTCCGGCTGCAAGGTGTCGGCGCTGCCTCCACTATCCTCAACGCGGATCCGCACCCATCCGGCAAGCTGGAACCCTGGCGCAAGCGGGTGGTCTGCCTGTTCGGGCTGGGCGAAAACGGCCGGCCCGAATCGTGGGAACCGGCCTGCGGCTCAGGCTGGAAATTCTTCAATCAGGCGAACCCCGGCAACCCGCAAGTGGATCGTTTGCCGCTCGAGGCGACAACTGGCTGGGACGCCAGCCTGAACGGCAACCTGGCGGAACAGCTGCAAGAGCCATCCCTCCTGGGAGCCTATGAAGGAGCGGGAATCACGGTGCTTGCGAAAGGCGTCAACTTCAACGGAGGGGATCCCTGGAGCGACGGTGCCGAGGCGGGTGGATTCCCAGCCAGCGCGGTGCTGCTTACCAACAGCAACAACACGAGCCGAGGTTGCGGAAGCGGTTCCAGCACTACCGGAAACAATCGCAACCGCTTCCCGAGCAACTTCTACTGCAACCCGTCACGCATTGACGGTTTGACGATCGTAAACAGCTCCCAGGGCGGCGGCGGTATCTTCGTCCACGGCTGGGCTCATAACCTGGAAATCTCCAACAACCGGGTCACCAATAACCAGGGAACGTTGGCTGGCGGCATCACGGTGGGTCAAGGAGAACATCCTGGCGCTTACCTCGGCGGCGCCTCAGCGGCTAATAACGCTGCCCCGGGCTCCTGCCAGAGCAGCAACGTGACGGATTTGCAGCTGCCGTACTGCTTCGACGTGAACGTCAACATTCACAACAACGCAGTGACGACGAACTCCTCCGAAGGCGACGAACTGTTCTCGGCAAGTCCGTCGGGCGCGGGCGGCGTGGCCTTCTGCACGGGTGCTGACAGCTACAAGTTCAACAACAACTGGGTTTGCGGCAACCTCAGCACCGGTGATGGAGCTGGCGTTTCGCAGCTCGGTTACGTATGGGATGGCAGCATCCAGCACAACGCCATCCTGTTCAACCAGAGCACCAACCCGACGACGCCCACCAACGGCGGCGGCCTCCTGATCATGAGCGCTCCGGATACGGATCCGACGTGCCCGGGAGAACCGGATGTCGATTGCAACCTGCTCTTCGGTTCGGTGAGCGATGGTATCGGCCGCGGCCTCTCCATCAATGCCAACCTGATCCTGGGCAACTCGGCAGACGCTGGCGCCGGTGGCGGCCTGCGTTTGCAGGGTGCGAATGGTATTGAGGTTTCCACGTTCCCGACCCGGCCCGATCGCTGGTACTCGGTCAACGTTACCAACAACATCATCGCCAACAACGTTTCTGGCTGGGACGGCGCTGGAGTCTCCTTACAGGATTCTCTGGTCGTAAACCTGGTCAACAACACCATCGTGGACAACGATTCGACGGCGGCATCGGGAATCTTGTTCGATTCCTTCTTTGCTGACCAGGCGAGCGCACCCACGCCTTGCCCGCAAGGAACCCGTTGCGTGCCAGTGACCAGGCCTCAACCGGCAGGCGTCTCCAGCGCGAAGCACAGCGCAGAGTTCCTGGCGTCGCTGCCTGGAACAATCACCTGCCCGGCTGGACACACGGGCACGGCGGACAACAACAACCACGACAACAGCGCCTGCAGGAACGTCTCGTTCCCGATCCTGTACAACGATGTGATCTGGCATAACCGCGCCTTCAGCATCAGCGTGGTAACGCCAGCTACGGGGTCGCAACAGTCCAGCATCACGGTGGTACCGTCGTTGAACCAGACCGCAACTGGTTTTTGCGTGACCTCCGCTACCACCCCGACCTACTGGGATATCGGCTTCCGCGGCGACACGGCGGTGAACAATCACAGCTCGGGATTCACCTACGTACCGCGAGCGTCCTTCCTTTCGGACGCGAGTCTGTATACGGGTGGCGGGAACGGCGGCGCTTCGCAGTTCCGGCAAAACGCATCCAATCCGAGCCTGGTTCAGCCGTACTGCAACGGTTCGCGAGTGCCTCCGGAACTGGGATCGGCGGGGTATATCACCCTTCCGGGCACGAACGAATCGAACGTACCCGTGCCGGTCTTCAACCTGACAGCAGCTGCGACGGTCGACGAAGGCAACAACTGGGTCAACATCAACTGGGGCCCGTTATCCTTGACGAACCCGGTCACGGGGACTGTTCTGGGTAACTACGCCTTGGCAGGCGGCGCGGCCGTCAGTTACATCACGCCCAGCAACTCCAGCGTGACGTACAGTGCGGCACCTTCTGACGACTACTTCGGTAATCCGAGGAAGAACAACGGTTCGGTGGATGCGGGCGCAGTGGAGTTCGCGGCACCGACTGGGCCTGCGGTCGCCAGCATCACCGGCGGACCTCTGTCCTTCGGCGATGTTACGATCGGCTCGACCAGTGCTGCCCAGACTCTGACCCTGAGCAACACGGGCGGCTCCGACCTTACGGGCATCACCCTCGCGTTCTCGTCAACGCGCTTCACGCAGTCGGGTGGTAGTTGTACCGGAACTCTGGCTGCGCTCAGTTCGTGCACGATCAACGTGGTGTTCTCGCCGAACGCGGCTGGTCCGGTCAGCGGTACGCTGACCGTCACGGCTAACGTCCCGGTAACGAATTCACCAGTCGCGCTCAGCGGTAACGGGATTCGGCTCTCGGTTTCGCCGACGAGCTTGACCTTCGTTACCGTCTTCGGCCTCCCATCAACGCAAAACGTCACAATCCGGAACAATGCTCCGGCTGGTGGCGGTAGCACTGGCCCGCTGACCGTCGGAATTTCCGGGGTCACCGGCGGAGTCTCGCTTACCGTGTCCGGTAACAACTGTCCCGCGGGTGGGCTGACACCGGGAGCGTCTTGCACGGTAACAGTGAGATTCCAGGCGTCGGGAGTGTTCCACGGTGGTACGGGTACCCTGAACGTCAGCGATACCGAACCTGCTGCGGCTACGGTGTCGTTGAGCGGTCTCAATCTGTTCTAGCGGCTGTAGCTTCGAGTGAACGCTGGCCTCTGCCCAACCAGGCAGCGTCAGCGTTCACCAAAAGCGCTTTAGCAGGAGCTTCGAGGGCCAGTGGTAATGTCGAAATAGAAAAGCAGGCGATACTGCTCGCGACTTTTGCTCGCGGGCAGTGTTCGTTTGTAGCGAACGTCTCGCAAGGTTGTCAGAGTGTTGAAATAAAGTTGGGGGGAATATTCAAACATGAAGATGAATCGCATTCTCGGTTTCTCTGTCGCCGTCCTGATTTGCCAATTTGCGCTGGCGAAAGTTCCTTACACGAACGAGGTCTTTGGAAAGCTGGAAGGCACTCTGGATTTCTGCGCGCAACTGGATGCGCCCTCTGCAGAGAAATACCAGGAGCGGAAAAAACAACTCGCCAAGGACGCGACGGAAGCCGAACTTGCGCAAGTCCGCGAATCGGACGAGTACAAAAAGAGCTATGACTGGATCAGCGAGGAACTGCCCAAGGCGCCCAAGCAGGATGCGTTGAAAGCGTGCAAGGCTGCCCAGGAGGCCAAGTACTAAGGGTCCGGAAATCCCCGGTCCGTTTCCATTGACCGGAGTTTGGAAGTGGGGGCAAGATAGCAAGATGTTGAAGTCGTCCTTACCAATCGCAGCAAGCCTCACAATTGGCTGTGTCCTGTCGGTTGCAGGAGGGAACGCGCGGTCGGCTGCGCAGAATCCACCCGCACCGGCCCAATCCTCAACCTCGGCCCCCGCAAGTTCGGCGCCGGCTCAGTCGCCGCAGGCCAAGCAAAACCCGCCCGGCCCGGCCGCGAAGGCCTCCACTGGGGTGGTTCCATACCGCTATCGCGCACATCCCGTGCCCAAGCGGGCGCGTGAGTACTATGCTTTGGTCTGGGGCGTTGAAGACTTCTCGGTGAAAGCCGTGGAGTCTGGAGAAATCATTCGCTTCAGTTATCGCGTACTGGACGCCGACAAGGCGAAAATGCTGAACGACAAGAAAAACCAGCCTGCCCTCATTGACCCGCAGGCGGGCGTGAGCCTGGTGGTCCCGACACTGGAAAAAGTCGGACAACTGCGCCAAAGCAGCGCGCCCGAAACGGGCAAGGTGTACTGGATGGCTTTCTCGAACAAAGGCAGGTACGTGAAGCCGGGACACCGCGTCAACGTAGTCATCGGTACCTTCCGCGCCGATGGCCTCATCGTGCGATGAAGGTATTCCGGGCGCGGCACGGCGAACGACACCATCCATGAACTTCTATATGTCGTATACACGCAGCAATGACGCGATTTTCACGACGGCTGCCACGAGGTTTGCCAAATGCTGCCTCCGAACCCTTCTCCTTGTGCTGTGGTTCTATGGCGCATCTGCATTGGCGCAGGCGCCACAGACACCCACCCCCAAACCACCACTGAATCAACATCCCACCAGGAAATCCAATATTGACACGCGGGTCAGCATTTTGGCCAAGAGCCTCGATCTGAGCGCAGAGCAACAGTCCGAAGTGAAGAACATTCTGGAGCAGCGCCAGCAAAAGACACTGTTGATTCGGAGAGACCCTTCGATTTCAGGCAGCACTCGCATCGAGCGATTTCGCATGCTGCAAGAATCGACGGTGGAGCGAATCCGCGCGGTACTGAACGACGAACAGAAGAAAAAATACGATCCCATGGCTGCCCGGCGCATGCAGTCGACGCCGGAACACAGCGTGGAGGACTGGCTTAAAGCCACCACGCCGAAATAAGAGTTTGCCTAGTAGCACGCTTCATTCCCCGCCTTAAGTCCTTGCCGACAGCTGGCACGTCACTCCCGAGATATCGAAAGACCGGCTCCCCCACGCCGCTTGCTTGCTGGCTTCCAGTCCAAATCCGCTAGAATACCCAGGCACTCGCTTGGGGGTGGCGACGCACATGGCCGACCCTTCAAACACGCCACTGGATCGAAAGCTGTCCGAGGTCGACATCCTCTGGTTGACCGCGGGACTCGGCTGCGATGGCGACACCATTGCCATGACAGGTGCGACGCAACCGAGCATCGAAGACATCGTTTCGGGCGCGTTGCCGTGGATTCCGAAAGTCAGGTTCTACAATCCGTTCCTCGCCTATGAGAACGGCGACGACTTCGTCCGGCCCTTTCGGGAAGCGGCTGACGGGACATCGGAACGGCCATTCATCCTGGTGGTCGAAGGTTCAATCCCCGATGAGAAAAACAAGAGCGAGGGATACTGGGCATCGTTCGGCACAGACTCACTGACCGGTCAGCCGATCCTCACTTGTGACTGGATCGATCGCCTTGCGGTGAATGCCTGGGCAATCATTGCAACTGGAACGTGCGCGACCTACGGCGGCATCCACGCCATGGAGGGCAATCCAACCGGAAGCATGGGGTTGCCCGACTATTTAGGCTGGAAGTGGAAGTCAAAGGCAGGCATCCCCATCGTGTGCGTGCCGGGGTGCCCGGTCCAACCGGACAACATGATGGAGACCATCCTTTATCTTCTTTATATGGCGAGCGGCAGGGCTCCCATGATTCCGCTCGACGATGCCCTCCGGCCGACGTGGCTGTTTGGCAGCACGGTGCATGAAGGCTGCGATCGCGGCGGTTATTACGAGCAGGCTGAGTTCGCGGAGGAGTATGGCTCCCCACTTTGCATCGTCAAACTTGGTTGCTGGGGGCCAGTCGTGCAGTGCAATGTAGGAAAGCGTGGGTGGATGGGCGGTATTGGCGGGTGCCCCAACGTAGGGGGGATTTGCATTGGATGCACGATGCCCGGCTTCCCGGATAAATTTATGCCTTTCATGAATCAGCCCCCGGGTTCGCTGCTATCGTCGCACGCGGTCCAGACCTACGGGCGAGCGATTCATGCCTTGAGGCGATTTACCCAGGCATCGCTGAACAAAGAGCCCAGTTGGAGGAAGCGGCCGGGGGTGCAGTCTGCGCAGTAAAGGATGGGACGTGGGGATGCTACCTGGGAGAGTTTGGTCATGAGCACCTTCTGGGAAATCGGCGGGGACAACAAACGGGCCAACTCGTCCACGCCCCAAGAGAATCCACTGACGCCCAGCGATGCCGAAGCGATATTAACGGAACTGGCCGGCACGTACTCGAAGGATGTCGTCGGTTCTCTAGGCGCGCTGCATCACTTCTTTGAGAGGCTTGATGAAAAGCCTCTTGAAGAAGCGCAACTTCCCAATGTTGAAGCGAAGTACCGGGCACTGGTAGAACAACTTCCCGCGGTTGTTTTCATGGCCTATCTCGATCGTGGAATCGGGGAAGCGTACGTCAGTCCACAGATTGAGGCGACCCTCGGCTTCTCCCAGGCGGAATGGCTCGAAGATCCGGTTCGGTGGTATCAGCAGATTCATCCCGATGACAAGCAACGATGGAGCGTGGAAGCCTCCGAAATGTTCCTGTCGGGCAAAGCTCTGCGCTCCGCTTACCGGGTCATGGCGCGGGACGGAAGGCTGATCTGGTTTCAATGCGAAGCCAAAATGATTCGCCGCCCGGACGGAAGTCCGTGGTTCATACACGGGATCGCATTCGACATCACCGATCTCAAGCAGACGGAAGAAGAACTCCAGGAGGAAAGGAACGTCGTCTCCGCCATCCTGGACACGGTGGGAGCGCTGGTCGTAGTGCTGGACCGTGAGGGCAGGATCGTTCGTTTCAATCGTGCCTGCGAACAGTTGACCGGAAAATCCTTCGAGCAGGCCCGCGGAAAGAACATTTGGGATTTCTTTATGATTCCCGAGGAAGCAGATCGATTCAAGGCGCTGTTTCAGCGCATTGGCGAGGATTTATCCCGCACAGAATACGAGAGCACGTGGATTTCCGCAAATGGCAGTCAACATACGATTGCGTGGTCCGCCGCCGTGTTGCCGGCGGTGAAACAAACGCCCAGTTATGTCATTGCGTCAGGAATCGATGTAACCGCACAAAAGCGCGCCCAGGCGAGGTTTCGAGGGCTGCTGGAGGCTGCGCCCGATGCGGTGGTCGTCGTGGGCCACAATGGAAAGATTGTGCTGGTAAATGCTCAGGTGGAAAAGCTATTCGGCTATGAACGGCACGAGCTGTTGGGAGAGGAAATCGAGAAACTCGTTCCTCCCCGTCTTCGCGGCAACCATCCGACCCATCGACGTAACTTCTTTGCAGAACCACGCGTAAGGCCCATGGGCGCGGGTCTTGAGCTTTACGCCCTGCACAAAGACGGGCACGAATTTCCGGTGGAAATCAGCTTGAGTCCCCTGGAGACTGAAGAAGGCGTACTGGTATCGAGTGCAATTCGGGACATCAGTGACCGCAAACGTCTGGAGAGAACGGTCCTCGACATCAGCGAGCGCGAGCAACGGCGGATCGGGCAGGACCTGCATGATGGTTTAGGCCAGCACCTGACCGGCATCGCCTTCATGACGAAGGCACAGGAACAGAAATTGGCGGAAAGGCAGATTCCCGAGGCTGCCGATGCCGCCAAGATCGTGCAACTGGTCAATGATGCCATTCGCAAGACGCGGGAATTGGCGCGCGGATTGTTGCCGGTAGTTTCGGATGCGCATGGGCTGATGTCGGCCCTGCAGCTCTACGCGTCTGAAATCGAAGATCTGTTCGGCATCGGTTGTCGCTTCCAGTGCGAGATGGCGGTCCTGATCCATGACGCCGCGGCCGCTACCCACCTGTATCACATTGCACAGGAAGCGGTGAATAACGCCATTAAGCACGGCCACGCTAACAATATTCTGATTCGTCTTTTTTCTGGCGACCGGGAAGGAACACTGATAATAAAGGATGACGGCGTTGGTATCGAACGGCCGCGTGCTCCCCACGCGGGAGTTGGTTTGCACATCATGAATTACCGGGCAGGGATGATCGGTGGCCAGCTCGATGTGCATCGCGAGCAGCCCAAGGGCACCACCGTGATTTGTCGTTTCCCGGTCAGCGCGGGATAAGCATCTTGGAGTCAGTCATGAATCAGATGGGTATGGCGGCTAAGAAGAGCAAGGTCTTTGTGGTGGATGACCACCCGATCGTACGTCAGGGATTGGCGCTGCTGATCAATCGCGAAGCGGACCTCACGGTTTGTGGCGAAGCCGAAGATGCGCAATCGGCGATGCAGTCCGTTAACCGCGACCACCCCGACATTATGGTGGTGGATATCTCCCTCAATGGACCCGACGGGTTGGATCTTCTTAAGGACATTCGAATGCGGCACCCTGATTTGCCGGTCCTCATTCTTTCCATGCATGATGAATCGATCTATGCCGAACGCGCGCTTCGCGCGGGAGCGCAGGGCTACATCATGAAGCAGGAGGCGACCGAGAAAGTTCTGGTCGCCTTACGCCGTATTCTGAGCCACGAAATTTATGTGAGTGAGCGGATCGCCAACCGCATGCTGCAACGCTACATTGGCAGCCCCGGCGCCGATCGTCCCTCTTCCGTCGCAGACCTTACGGACCGCGAACTGGAAGTCTTTCGCTTGATTGGTGAGGGCCACTCCACCCGGCAGATTGCCGAGGAACTGCATATCAGCGTTAAGACGGTCGAATCCTACCAGGCGCATATCAAGGAAAAGCTGTCGCTCCGAAGTGCACGGGAATTGGTGCAACATGCGATTCAGTGGAGCATCAGCGAAAAGAGCGCGTGATTTCTTCTTCGATAGATTCCCAATTGCACCGGGAAAACCCTGACCGCTCCGTAGGACTTCGGTGGTGCAAAAATCAAGGTTGCGCCTGCTTGTGCCTTCCCCTCGGTTTTGTTGATTCTATGCATCGGTAATTCCTGCGAGTGCGCCGTTCCACGCGCATGGGATCGTCCATAAATTATTTTTTTCTCCGTTCACTAGCACTGAACCAGTGAGCACTTTTTTGTTCGCCTGCTGGGAGTGCCTGGTTCAACAATCCGCGAATTCGTTCACATTGCCGAAAGGAGGCCCAGCTATGGCGGCGGAAACAGTTCCGTACGGTCGAACTACGCAACAGGCACCAGCCGTTGCCGAGGTTCACATACTCTGGATCACAGCGGGGTTGGGCTGTGATGGAGACTCGGTTTCAATCACCGCGGCAACCCAGCCCAGCATTGAAGACGTTTTGCTGGGAGCCATTCCCGGGCTGCCCAAAGTTCACCTGCATAATCCCGTCCTCGCTTATGAAAATGGCGACGACTTCCTCAAGTACTGGTACCAGGCTTGGGAAGGGAAGCTGGAACCGTTCGTCCTGGTCGTAGAGGGATCGATCCCTAACGAAAAAATCAAGAAAGAAGGCTACTGGGCTGCGCTTGGCACCGATCCGAAAACCAACCAGCCCATTACCACTAATGAATGGATTGATCGGCTTGCCCCGAAGGCCCTCGCCGTAGTTGCTTGCGGAACGTGTGCAACCTACGGCGGCATCCACGCGATGGAAGGCAATCCCACCGGCTGCATGGGTCTGGCTGACTACCTCGGTTGGCAGTGGACTTCCAAGGCAGGGTTACCGATTGTGAATGTGCCAGGCTGTCCTGTGCAGCCCGACAACTTCATGGAGACGCTGCTCTACCTGCTCTACCAGGTAGCTGGTCGCGCGCCCATGATCCCGCTGGACGATCAGTTGCGGCCGACGTGGCTGTTCGGCAGGACCGTCCACGAGGGTTGCGATCGCGCTGGCTACTACGAGCAAGGTGATTTCGCCGAAAGCTACAGTTCGCCGAAATGCATCGTGAAGCTGGGTTGTTGGGGGCCGGTTGTGAACTGCAACGTGCCCAAGCGCGGTTGGATGGCCGGCATCGGAGGCTGCCCGAACGTGGGCGGCATCTGCATCGGCTGCACCATGCCCGGATTCCCGGACAAATTTATGCCCTTCATGGACGAACCGCCGGGTGCCAAAGTGTCGTCGGGAGCAGTAAGCGCCTATGGCCGTGCCATCAGCGCTCTGCGTATGCTCACCCAGGCAACCGTCAACAAAGAACCCAAGTGGCGGCATCCGCGGGCTGAACTCACCACTGGTTATCACCCCAGAACCTACTGAGAGGAGCGATCGTAATGAGCACGATTACTGCACCGACCAAAGAGGTTGCCAGTAAAGGGAAGAACTTGGTCGAGATGAACTGGGATCCCATTACGCGCATCGTGGGCAGCCTGGGGATTTTCACCAAGATCGATTTCGATCAGAAGAAAGTCGCGGAGTGTCACAGCACTTCCTCCATCTTCCGCGGCTACAGCATTTTTATGAAGGGCAAGGATCCGCGCGATGCGCACTTCATTACCAGCCGCATTTGCGGGATCTGCGGCGACAACCACGCCACCTGCGCCACCTATGCGCAGAACATGGCATTCGGAGTTCGTCCACCGGCGATGGCCGAATGGATTGTCAACCTGGGCGAAGCCGCCGAGTACATGTTCGACCACAACATCTTCCAGGACAACCTGGTCGGCGTTGATTTCTGCGAGCAGATGGTCAAGGAAACAAATCCCAGCGTGTACGCCAAGGCAGAGAAGACCGCGGCGCCGCACGCGAACCTGCACGGCTATCGCACCATTGCCGACATCATGAAGGCTCTGAACCCGTTTACTGGCGAGTTCTACCGGGAAGCGCTGCAGATGAGCCGCATGACCCGCGAGATGTTCTGCCTGATGGAAGGGCGCCACGTGCATCCTTCGACACTCTATCCGGGCGGCGTCGGCACCGTTCCCACCATTCAGCTATTCACCGACTATCTGGTCCGACTGATGAAGTACGTCGAATTCATGAAGAAGGTCGTTCCCCTGCACGACGACATCTTCGACTTCTTCTACGAGGCATTGCCAGGATACGAGGAAGTGGGCAAGCGCAGGATCCTGTTGGGCTGCTGGGGTTCGTTCAACAATCCGGATGTGTGCGACTACAGCTACAAGAACATGACCGAGTGGGGGCGGGCCATGTACGTGACGCCCGGCGTGGTGGTGGACGGCAAACTGGTCACCACCGATCTGGTAGACATCAACCTGAACATCCGGATTCTGCTCGGCAGTTCGTACTACGACGACTGGCAGAACTCCGAAACGTTCGTGAAGACTGATCCGCTTGGCAACCCGGTCGACAAGCATCATCCCTGGAACCAGACGACCATCCCGCGTCCGCAGAAACGCGACTTCGGCGGCAAGTACACCTGGGTTATGTCGCCGCGGTGGTTCGACAAGCGGACCGGTGACCATCTGGCGCTCGATACCGGCGGCGGTCCGATTGCGCGCCTGTGGGCAACGGCGCTGGCCGGACTCGTGGACATCGGCTACATCAAGGCGACTGGTAACAGCGTCAAGATGTATCTGCCGAAGACCACGTCGCTGCCCGAGGTCGAGTTCGAATGGAAGGTTCCCAAGTGGAGCAATGCCATCGAACGCGATCGCGCGCGAACCTATTTCCAGGTCTATGCTGCCTGCTGCGCGTTGCACTTCATGGAAAAAGCCATGGAAGAACTGCACTCCGGTCGCACCAGAACCTGGACCGATTTCAAGGTTCCGGAAGAAGCGATCGGTTGCGGTTTCCACGAGGCCGTGCGCGGAGTGCTCTCCCATCACGTCGTAATTCGCAAAGGCAAGATCGCGAACTACCACCCTTATCCACCAACGCCCTGGAATGCCAATCCGCGCGATGTCTATGGCACGCCGGGCCCGTACGAGGATGCGGTGCAGAATACGCCCATCTTCGAGGAGAACGGTCCTGACAAGTTCAAGGGCATCGATATCATGCGTGCGGTCCGGAGCTTTGATCCCTGCCTGCCGTGTGGTGTGCACATGTACCTGGGGAATGGAAAGACGCTGGAGACACGGCATTCGCCGATGTTCGGTCTCCAGTCCTGACGTTGAGTTGCTGTGTTGAGAAAGTGAGAGCGTCGCTGTCGAAGGATGTGCAGCCGGAAGAACCGTCAGTGTAAGCTCTCACTCTTTTTTCTCAGAGGAGGATTGTGGCCGAGGATAACGATTTCCAAAGTCGAATGCAGAAAATCGGCGGCCTGGTCCATGACCTGGAAACCATTGCCGATCCCGCGTCCCGGGCCGCCGCGAAGGAATTAGTGCAATTGCTCATGGACCTGCATGGTGCGGGGCTGGAGCGGATCATGGAAGTCGTCTTCCAGTCGGGCGAAGCCGGCGCCCGGATCATCGATGATGTCGGACAAGATCCGCTGGTTAGCAGCCTGCTGGTTCTGTATGGACTGCATCCCGAAGATTTACAGACCAGGGTTGAGCGAAAGCTGAAGCAGATCGTTTCGAAGCTGCACAAGATGGGAGCCGAGGCCAGCTTGGTGGAGGTTGTTGATGGGAAAGTGCGCGTGCGGGCAAGCCTCAACACTCACTCCTGCGGATCGACCGCGCGCACTGTTCAGGCGACGTTGGAGGAGTCAATTTACGAAGCTGCGCCCGACCTCAGTTCTTTAGTCATCGACGGGCTTGAAGAGCCGACTGCTTCCGGGTTCGTCGCGGTAGAAAAGCTGCTGGGCGCGTATTCCGCTCCATCGGCACTAAGTCATCCACCCGCCGGTCTGAGCGACGGTATGGACTAACGCCACAGCCGACGTTTGGCATGATAAACACCGACCAATTCGGAGAAACGCCGCGGGGCTTTGACGCTTTGCGCAAATTTGCGCGCAAGCCGGAGCGCCGCGTTGAGCACTGCGAACTCTGTGGCGGGGAATTGTTCCAGGAGCATCCTCACCTCATTGACTTAACCAAGCGCAAAATCGTTTGCAGCTGCCAGGCCTGCGCCATGCTGTTCACGGGGCGCATCGGCTCCAAGTACCGGCGAGTGCCGCGCCAGGTGAGGCTTCTGGCCAACTTCCGGATGACCGATGCCGAATGGGACAGCCTGATGATTCCCATCAACCTTGCGTTCTTTTTCCGGAACAGTGAGGACTCGCGGGTAAGCGCTTTATATCCCAGCCCAGCTGGAGCTACGGAATCGCTTCTGCCCCTCGCGGCCTGGAACAACATCGTGCAGGCCAACCCGGTGTTACAGGAACTCGAATCCGATGTCGAGGCGCTGTTAGTGAATCGGGTTGGGCAAGCGCGCGGGAACGCTCCCGCCCAGTACTACATCGTCCCGATTGACTCTTGTTACAAGTTGGTCGGACTGATTCGTCTGAACTGGAAAGGATTCTCCGGCGGAACCGAAGTCTGGCAGGAGATTGGCAAGTTTTTCTCTGACCTGCGCTCCGAGGCGCTGGTTGCGAACGAGAGGGTGCATGCCTGATCTCGGATTCGTTATCGAGGGCGCCGAAGTGGCCAAGTTCTCGGCCGCTCCGCAAATCGCTTTCAAGCTGCGTTTGACGAATAACAAGCCCGCGGAAACGATTCAATCCGTCGCACTTCGCGGCCAGATTCAAATTGAGGTAACACGTCGCGGGTACAAGGCCGAGGACCAGAAGCAACTGCGCGATCTGTTCGGAGAACCTGATCGCTGGAGTCAAACGCTGCGCAGCCTTCTCTGGACGCATGTCAGCGTAAACGTGCCGCCATTTCAAGGCGAGACCGTAGTCGATCTGCCCGTGCCCTGCACGTTTGATTTCAATGTCGGGACGACCAAGTATTTCTATGGCCTCAGCGACGGCGACGTCCCGCTTTGCGTGCAGTTCAGCGGCACCGTCTTTTATTCTCAACAGGGAAGTCCGATGCTGGTGGCGCCGATTTCCTGGGACAAAGAGGCGCGTTTCAACCTCCCAATCAAAGTCTGGCGCGACATGATGGATACCTACTATCCCGGAAGCGCCTGGATCTGTTTGCGACGCGATGTGTTCGAGCGCGTATACCAGTACAAGGTCCGCCATGGAATTCCCACGTGGGAGCAGACGCTCGAAAGCATGCTGGAAGCCGGGGAAACGGTGCGCTCATGAATCTGGAGCGAGTCGATCAGATCGCGAAAGCCGTGCTCTACGAGGGATACATGCTCTATCCCTACCGGCCGTCCTCGGTCAAAAACCGGCAGCGCTGGAATTTTGGCGTGCTTTGTCCACCGGCCTGCTGCGATGAGCAGGTTGGGAACGAGTCTTCGAGCATGCGGACCGAATGCCTGATTCTCGGCAATCCGGACGCCGCGGTCGAATTGAAACTACGCTTCCTGCAATTGCGCGTGCGCTCAGCGGGATCGTCGACCCAGACCACTGGAACATCGTTGCCGGATGGCTGGCAGGAAGCCGTAGAACGCGAGATCGGCGTGCCCGCAGTACGGCTGGCGGAATCAGTGAGCCAGCGACAGGCGATACGGTTCTCATTCAAAGCGCAAACTACCAACGAGACGGAGATCGACCACAAGGGAGACAGGAGAGAAATCGTTCGCCGGCAGTCTGCCCTGGAAGGCGAAATCGACGTCGCGGTCAGCCGCTTGCGCAACGATCTGTTTATGCTCAGCGTCGTCGTGCGAAACGCGACGACTCGGGCGGAGGCAAGTACAGACCGCGATGCCGCGCTGATGCAGTCACTGGTTTCGACTCACCTGATCCTGGGTGTGGAGAGGGGCGAGTTTGTTTCCTTGCTCGAGCCTCCGGACGAGTTGCAGCCGTTCGTTGCCCAATGTCAAAACGTAGGCGTTTGGCCTGTGCTGGTCGGAGACGCAGGCGAACGCGACACATTGCTGGCCTCGCCGATCATTCTTTACGACTATCCGCATATCGCTCCCGAGAGCGTTGGCGACCTTTTCGATGGAACCGAAATCGACGAGATCCTCTCATTGCGCATCCTGACCCTCACGGACGATGAAAAGCGCGAGATTCGCGATTCCGATGAGCGGGCGCGCCAGATCCTGGAGCGAACCGAAAGTATGCCGGCTGAGCAATTCATGAAACTGCATGGCGCAGTCCGTGGCATGCGACCACTCAAGGAGGAGGCCTCGTGAACGAGTGGGAATGGCAACTGCTCGAGGATCGTTCTCCGGCAGATCGGTTGAATGTGGCCGATTCCGGACTGAAGGTGGGCGACCGCGTGCGCTTGCGTCCCCGGAAAGGTGGCGACGTCATGGATATTGCCTTGTCAGGCCAGGCCGCCATCATCGAGAGCATCGAGCAGGATTATGAAGGCAAGATTCATGTCTGCGTGGTGCTCGATGACGATCCCGGAAGAGACATGGGCTTGCTCCGGCAGCCGGGACACCGCTTTTTCTTTGATGCCACGGAAGTCGAGCCCCTGCCGCCAGGGGAAGCTTGCCCTCGCGCGGTGGCGCCGCCAGCGCGGATTCTCGTGGCTGGAATTGGAAATATCTTCCTGGGGGACGATGGTTTTGGAGTCGAAGTAATTCGACGCTTATCGGCTCGCGAAATTCCGGCCGGCGTGCGCGTAGCCGATTTTGGTATTCGCGGCTTCGACCTGGCATATGCGCTGCAGGACGGATACGCGACCACCATTCTTGTAGATGCTTACCCGCACGGTCAGACTCCAGGCACGGTATCGCTGGTCGAGCCCGATCTCAGCAGGCTTGATGAGCAACCACAAGCGGTCGTCGAGACGCACGGGATGAATCCGATGAACGTCCTGCGGATGGCGGCTGCCATGAACCGAAATTTGGGAAAGATTCTGCTGGTTGGTTGTGAGCCTGCCAGCTTCGGACCGGAAGAAGGGCAGTTGGGATTGACGGAACAAGTTGAGTCTGCGGTTGATGAGGCGGTAAGTATGGTGGTCTCGGTGATCGAGAAAACTCTGCGCGAAGAGGGAAGCGAAGGCAAGAAGTCATCTTGAGGAAACCAGGAGGTTCATGTGAGCGAAAGCAACAATCACTCTGATTCTGGGACTGACCGGGACACACTGTTCATGCTCAGTGGCGTGGCGTTCATGGTATTCGGCGCGGGCTTGATTCTCTCGAACCCGCTGATCCGTCGCTATCTGGGAGGGATCGGCATCGGCAACCTGGCACAAGCCGCATTGCCGGATCTCGATCGCTATCTCAAGCTGCGGTCAATGTAGTCAAGCAAGGCAGCGGAGGGATTTGATTCCGTTTTACCGTGCAAGCCTTTGCCAGCGGATAGATTTCCGCAGTTGGCGGTACTTTGAAATCGCAGGACGAACTTAAATTCATGTTTTACGTCGTTGGACGGAAGCGGAGTTGACGCCGAATGTCGAATTCGCAGCCGAAGCGAATGGTTTCTCAGGGGAAGAAATGCAATTTACAGGGAATGCGGCTCGGGCAATGCCAGAGGAGGCCACCGTTCGCTACGTAATCGATGCCAAGGGCAGCACGTTCATGGTGCAGGCGTCGTCCACGGGCCTGCTCTCCGCGTTTGGACATGATCCCAAATTCACGGTGAGGGATTTCCAGGGTGAAATTGAGTTCACACCAGGCGCCGCAAACTTCGACGACGCCCGGGTGCGGCTGAAAATGCAGGCCGGCTCGCTGGAAGTGGTCGACGACATCAGCGAGAAGGATCGCGCAGAGATCGAGCGAAGAGCTCACCATGAGGTGCTCGAGAGCGATCGCTATGCGGACATCGTCTATGAGGCCTTGCGCATCACTGGCAGTGGCAATGGCGAGCGCTACTGGGTGACCGTGAATGGAGAGCTGACCCTGCGGGGTGTGACCCGAAACGTGCCGGTCACCGCTCGAGTGTTAGTAAGTGGCGGGCCGCTGCGGGCTTCGGGCGAGTTTATGGTAAAGCAGAGCGACTTCGGCATCTCTCCGGTAACGGCGGCCGGTGGAACAATCCGCTTGAAGGACGAACTGAAGTGCACGTTTGACATCGTGGCCCGCAAACAGGGGTAATTCGATGAACGACGAGAATGATGATGGAGCACCGCCTGGAGGCTGCCACATGTGTTTAGCCATACCTGGGAAGATCATCGAGATCTCCGCTGAGAATCCCGATTCTGCGCTGGTTGACGTGGTGAGTGTTCGGCGCAGGGTGGATCTTGGCTTGTTGCAGGACGATCGCCCGCAGCCCGGAGACTGGGTTCTGATTCATGTTGGCTTCGCCATGAGCAAGATCAGCGAGCAGGATGCCATCGACCAGATGCAGACTCTCCGCATCCTCGGCGAAGCAGAAGTGGCCATGCAGGAGGTTCAGGGATACGGCTTGGCAGAAGGAAACAGCGAGCCGAACTGAGGAAACCCAGCCTTCGATGGAATAGAGAAATCGACCATGAAGTTTGTTGATGAGTTTCGCGAACCCGAACTCGTAACCAGGACGGCCGAGGAGATTCGCCGCTTGGCGGATCCTGCCCGCCACTATCGCCTCATGGAGGTTTGCGGCGGGCACACCCATGCCATCTATCGGTTCGGCTTGAAAGACCTGCTCCCCGAAAACATTGAATTGATTCATGGGCCAGGTTGTCCGGTATGTGTTTTGCCAATGGGACGGATCGATGATGGCCTCTCTCTTGCCCAGGATCCGAACGTGATTTTCGCCGCGTTCGGCGACATGATGCGCGTCCCGGGGGCACAAGGCAGTCCTCTCGAGCACAAGGCGCGCGGGATGGATGTCCGCATTGTTTATTCGCCCTCGGATGCGTTAAAGCTGGCGAAAATGAACCCGGATCGGCACGTGATGTTCTTTGCGATCGGGTTCGAGACAACAGCACCCTCGACGGCGCTGACCATGATGCGCGCCAAAGCTGAAGGCATCCGGAATTTCTCGGTCTTCTGCAATCACGTCACCATCATTCCCGCAATCCGCGCCATCCTCGACTCGCCCGATATGCGCCTGGATGCCTTTATTGGGCCGGGCCACGTATCCACCGTCATCGGATGCCGCCCTTACGAGTGGATCGTGAAAGACGAGCACAAACCGATCGTGGTGTCGGGGTTTGAGCCGCTCGACATGCTGCAATCGATCGTGATGCTGTTGCGGCAGCTGAAGGCGGGGGAGGCCAAAGTCGAGAACCAGTACAAGCGAGTGGTTCCCTGGGAAGGGAATCGCGCCGCCCTGCGCGCGATGGCCGAGGTATTTCAACTGCGGCCCTATTTCGAATGGAGAGGCCTGGGCTTTATCTCACAATCAGCGTTGCGCGTGCGGGATGCATACGCCGAGTGGGACGCCGAGCAAAGGTTCCACGTTCCCGGGGTTCGCGTGACCGACCCCAAGGCCGCGCAGTGCGGAGAAGTCCTGAAAGGCGTTTTAAAGCCTCATCAATGTAAATTGTTTGGCCGCGAGTGCACGCCGGAGCATCCCATCGGCGCACTCATGGTCTCGTCAGAAGGATCATGCGCAGCGTATTACAACTACGAACACCGCAAAGCGGCAATGGTGAACATCCTGAGCTCAACGGCCTGAATCGTAATGCCATCGCGGACGACCCTCCCCCAAGAGTCCGTTTCCGTGAGCCGCAAATCGAGATGGCACATGGAGCCGGCGGCAAGGCTAGCCGCCGGCTCGTGGAAGGATTGTTTGCGCCGCTTCTTTTCGGCACCTCCAGCGAGCCGCTGGGCGATGCCGCCCTCACTTCCGTCAACGGCACGCAGCTAGCTATCACAACCGACGCCTTCGTCGTCAAGCCGTTGAGTTTTGCTGGCGGGTCCATTGGCGAACTGGCGGTGAACGGCACGGTCAACGATCTGGCCGTCTCTGGCGCGCGTGCGGAAGCGCTTGTCGTTACTTATGTTCTGGAAGCGGGCTTGCCCAGTGAAATGTTAGAGGCAGAAGTCCGTGCGATGGCGAGTGCCGCCCGTCGCGCAGGCGTAAAAATCCTGGGGGGCGATACCAAGGTCGTTGAGCACGGCAAGGCCGACCGGATGTACATAACGACCACTGGCATCGGCGCCCCGATTCGCGGCCTGAAAATCGATGCGCGTTCGGTGCGCGTGGGAGACAAAGTCCTCCTTTCTGGGCCGATCGGCGATCATGGCATCACGATTCTGTTAGCCCGTGGGGAATTGGATATTCAGGCTGACCTGCGTTCCGACACGCGCTCGGTACTTCCCCTGGTAGAGGCTCTTGCTCATGCTGCCGGGCCGGGTCTGCGGTGGATGAGAGACCCGACGCGCGGCGGAGCGGCAACGTCCCTGAACGAACTGGCCCGTGATTGCGGCCTGGGCATCTGGTTGCACGAGCAGTCCATTCCGGTCCGCGACGCCGTGAGAGGAGCCTGCGAATTGCTGGGGCTGGATCCCCTGCACATCGCGAACGAAGGCCAGTTTCTCGCGGTTGTCGCTCCCGAATATGCCGACGCGGCCCTCAATGCACTCAACCTGGCTCCTGGCGGAGAGCAGGCTCAAGTTATCGGTGAAGTGTGCGATCAACCGGCGGGATCCGTTCTTGTCACCACATCCTATGGCGGCAGCCGCATCATCGACATGCTGGTCGGGGATCCCCTGCCGCGGATTTGCTAAGTATGGCGATCGGATATCAACTCGCAACCCAGATCGAACAGCGGTTCCTCGAGAGAAATCTGATTTTTGATGCTTTTTTTGCACGTGAATCCGTCCGCCTGGCAACAGCCTGCCGGGAAATGTCGGACCGTTTTCTGCGCGGCGGGCGCCTTCTGGCGTTTGGGCGCGGACCCTACGCAACTGACGCCCAGCACGTATCTGTCGAATTCGTGCATCCGGTCATTGTTGGGAAGCGCGCTCTGCCCGCTCTCGACTTATCGATCCTGTTTCGCCCGTGGCTGCAAACCATTCTCCGGCCAGAAGACATCGTGATGGGATTTGGCCCTCCTGAGGGAGATCCCTTGGTGTGGGCCACTTTGCAGGAAGCCCATGCGCGAGAAGCGATGACGTTCGCACTCCCCGGCAGCGAAGGCTCCTACGCGCTTCCCGCTGTAACCGAAGACGCGTTCATCCATCAGGAGATGGTCGAGATGCTCTACCACACGCTCTGGGAAAGCGTGCATGTGTTCTTCGAACACCGCGAGTTAGGTCACGATCTTGGGGAGACAGAGTTTCTTTATCCCTTTCTCGGGCGCGAGAAGCAGGGGACCGATGACCTGATTGTCGAAGTGGCGAACTCCATTCAGATGAAGGTTCACGACGATTCTGTGCTGCGCGAACGTGTAGCTCGTGAGCAAGCCGACCAGATCAGCAACGTGGCGGTTGCAATCCACGATCGTCTGCAGCGCGGTGGCAAACTTATTCTTTTCGGCAACGGAGGCTCAGCCACCGACGCCAACGACTGGGCCATCGATTGCGTTCTTCCTCCCGACGGCTATCTGCCGATTCCCGCCGTCTCGCTCTCCATGGAGCCGGCGAATATCACGGCAGTGGCGAATGATATTGGCACCGAGGCCGTCTTTCTGCGGCAATTAATCGCGCAGGCTCAGCCCGAGGACGTGGCCATCGGGATATCGACCAGCGGAGGTTCACGCAACATCATCATGGCGCTGGAAGAAGCCCGCAAGCGAAACATGCTGACCGTCGCTCTTCTGGGATATGACGGCGGTGAGATCCTGCGCCGCGGCCTGGTTGATTTCCCGGTAGTCGTCCCGTGCGACTACATTCCACGAATTCAGGAAGTGCAAGCTTCTTCGTATCACATCATCCGTGAGCTGGTGGAGGTTCTGGGTCGTGGCCAGGCTTGAACTATTCGGAACGGCGCGCTGCCCGCACACGCAGGACATGCGGGATTGGCTCGAATGGCAGCGTCGGGATTTCGTGGAATACGACGTCGACAAAGACACGAATGCTCGCGCTCGTATGCTCGACCTCTCTGCGCAACGCAGCGTGCCCGTGCTGGTTGAAGACAACAAGGTCATCCAGGTGGGCTGGCGGGGAAGAACCTGCATGATCGAGGCGAAGTAGATGGCCAGTGCCTGCTCCATTCGCGTGCGCGGCGTGGTGCAGGGCGTCGGCTTCCGGCCTTTTGTTTATAGACTGGCGTGCGCGAACACGCTCGCCGGTTGGGTGCTAAACGGTGAAGAAGGCGTAGAGATTCACCTGGAAGGCGCCCAACATGGCCTGAACGCTTTTGTTCATGATTTACAGGTCCACCCTCCGGCCGCCGCCAGCATCTCCGAAATTGAAATCGCGCCCGCTGAGCTTGTCGGCCTGCAGGATTTCACCATACGCACCAGCGAGCGGCGAGAACATCCCACAGTTCGCATCTCGCCCGATCTGCCCGTATGCGAAGAGTGCCGCCAGGAACTTTTCGATCCTGTGAATCCACGCTATCAGTATCCCTACATCAACTGTACGAACTGCGGTCCGCGCTATTCGGTCGTGCGCTCGCTGCCCTACGACCGGTGCAACACCACGATGGAACCGTGGCCGCTCGATGCTTATTGCGACTCGGAATATCACGATCCCCGCAATCGCCGGTTTCATGCCCAGCCAGTCGCTTGTCCGAAATGCGGACCGGCTTTTGTTCTTCGCGAGGGGACAGCAACGACTGCTGCTGGAGTCGCGGCGATCGAACAAAGCGCCCAACGATTGCGGGACGGAAAAATCCTGGCAGTGAAAGGCCTGGGCGGCTACCACCTGGCTTGTGATGCCCGAAATGCCGCGTCTGTCGCGGCTTTACGCGAACGCAAATTCCGCAAGGAGAAGCCTTTTGCGGTGATGGTGAAGGACCTGCATGCTGCCCGGCGGCTGGCCGACCTTTCCCCGGAGTCGGAAACTCTGCTGTTATCAGTTGCGCGCCCCATCGTTCTGGCTCCGGCCCGGGAAACTTTAGAGGGCGTGGCCCCGGCAAACAACGAAATCGGCCTGATGCTTCCGTACACCCCGCTCCACCATCTCCTGTTTGCAGCGGGGGCTCCCGACGCTCTGGTCATGACCAGTGCCAACCGCTCCAGCGAACCGATCGCGTATGAGGACGAGCAAGCGCTCGAGCGCCTATCCGGCATCGCGGATGCGTTCCTGATCGGCGAGCGGCCGATTGCTCGCCGCGTGGATGACTCCGTGGCTCGCGCCGGCGTGTTTGGTCCGACGATACTTCGACGCTCGCGGGGATACGCCCCGGGTGCTGTGGCAAGGCTCCCGATGGAGCGTCCCATCCTGGCTGTGGGCGCGGATCTCAAGAACACCATAACGCTGGTCGTGCAAGGGCAAGCCTTTGTGAGCCAGCACATTGGAGATCTGTCGCACTACGATGCGTTGCGGGCATTTCAGGAAACGATTCAGGACCTCCTGTCGATGTACGAGGTTCCAGCGGAAGATCTTCTGGTCGTGCACGATTTTCACCCACAATATTTGTCGACCGTGCACGCACTGGATATTCCCGCCTGCGAGTCGCGAGCTATTCAGCATCACCGCGCCCACATCGCCTCCGTTATCGCCGAGCGAGGGGAGTTCGAGACTCGCGTGGCGGGTGTCAGCTTCGACGGAACCGGCTACGGCGATGATGGAAGTATTTGGGGCGGGGAGTTCTTTGTCGGCAGCATTGCCGAGGGCTTCGAGCGAGTGGCTCACCTTCGGCCAGCAGCGTTGCCGGGGGGAGATGCCGCAGCGCAGAATCCCGTGCAAGCGGCCGCAGGATTTCTGGCTCAGATTGAAGATCTGCCCGACCTGACTCGCTCTCCCTTTGCCTTCCCACGGCGTTATCGAGATTCTGCAGAACTCGTGCGCAAAAATGTTCGGACCTTCGCCACCACATCCGTTGGACGCTTGTTTGATGCGGCGGCTGCTTTGTTAGGCTTCACGCGTTCGATCACTTTCGAGGGACAAGCGGCAATTTGGCTGGAGCAACTTGCCCGTGGAGCTCCATCCGTGGACCCCTACCCGTTCCCATTCGAGAATCAACAACTCGATTTTCGTCCGCTCCTCCAGGCTGTCGTTCAGGATCGTAACCGCGGAAGATCTCCTGCCGAAATTGCGCGTGCTTTTCATCGTGGCATCGCAAACGGCCTGCGAGATGCCGTACTCCAGATATGTTCTACGTTCAAAGTCGAGGTCGTCGTCTTATCTGGGGGAGTATTTCAAAACGAGCTTCTCCTCGCGGACACCAAGTCCTTGCTGGAGAATGAGCCTGTGAAGATCTGGACCAATCACCTGGTGCCGCCCAACGACGGTGGGGTTAGCCTAGGGCAAGCCGCCCTGGCAGCGTTTAGCCGCTTTAGCGGGGGCGACGCGAGGTCCCACTGACATACCATGCATGAACTCTCAATCGCGATGAGTATCGTGGAAATGGCCGAGGAGGAAGCCCAGCGCCACGGAGGGCAGGTTGCGGCGGTTCATCTCAAACTAGGCGCGCTCTCAGGCGTCGTGAAAGACGCCTTGCTCGCGTCTTTCGAGATGGCTTGCGCCGACACGCCGTTGGAAGGTTCGCGGCTGGTTGTCCAGGAGGTTCCTATCATTGTTTTTTGCGAGCAATGTAAGGAGCGCCGCGGGTTGACTTCCGCCCAGTGGTTTTGTTGTCCGGAGTGTGGAACACCCACCGGCGAAGTGGTGCAAGGCAAAGAACTGGAAGTGGTGGCACTGGAGATGGCCTAGATGACTCAGCAGCCTCGCTTGATCGAAGTCCGCAAGAACGTGCTGAAGGCCAATGACGTTGCGGCACGCGCGCTTCGTGAACGATTTCGCGCGGCTGGAGTCTTTGTCACAAGTCTCGTTTCCAGCCCGGGATCTGGCAAGACGGCATTGCTCGAGCAAACTCTCAGGTTGCTACGCCCCCAATACCGTGTGGCCGCGCTGGTAGGCGATCTCGCCACCGAAAATGATGCTGTCCGTTTGGCCCGTAGCCAGGCGCCTGTCAAGCAGATCATCACCGGAACCGTGTGCCATCTCGAAGCCGCGATGATCGAGAAGGCTTTAGAAGGCTGGGATCTCAATCAACTGGACATGCTTTTCATAGAAAATGTCGGCAACCTGGTGTGTCCCTCGTCCTATGACCTTGGGGAGAATCTTCGGGTCGTGCTGATGTCGGTGACTGAAGGCGAAGACAAGCCGTTGAAGTATCCGACCATCTTCAACAGCGCCGACGTCGCGATCGTTACCAAGATGGATCTCGCGAAGGCGGTGGAGTTTGATGGTACGGCAGCGTACGGCAATATTCAGGCAGTGCGTCCCGGCATGCAGGTTTTTGAACTGTCCTCAAAGACCGGCGCTGGCATGACTAACTATCTGGATTTCCTGAAGAATCGTCTCGCGGACGTGCGCACGGCGACCGCTGTGTGATCATTAACAATACGCCCCGCGACAGGTTGTCGAACCGCTTTACCTGGTACGGTTTCTACCGTACAGACTTGAACCAAATCTTCTGTTCTGCTAGAACACTAAAATCCTCCCAGTAATAGGGTTGGTAACTGAAACTGGGTTCCCTAGGCTCGAGCAATTCTGAAGTCATGAGGACGTCAACGCTCTCTTAAACTCTATCCGGCGCCCACGGAACTACCAGGTTCCGCCGGTGTAAGACCTCGAACCTCCTAACCGATTTGCGGGAGTTTCGGATGTTAGTAGTTCGCAGGCGAGTAGTTTCTGAGAAAGCTCCCACTTTCTGTGTGCCTGCATCCTTCTGTGCACTCGTCTTCCAGTTCACCCACATTCCAATCGACATTCGCGGAGGAAGATATGGCGACGAATCTGGTTCGCATTGAGAACGATTCTGAAATCAAGGAGCGGCTCGCAGTCGAACGCGCGCGCCTTCGACAGATAGCCGGGCTCGACAAACCGACCCATTTTCATCGGCCGGTGGAGCGCGCCTTCACGGCCGAGCAGCGCAAGCACGTGACCATCCTGTTCGGTGGATTCACCTGGAAGCATGAAGACCTGATCCGCGCGGTCTTCCAGGGATGCGGCTACCGCTGCGAGAAGCTTCCCGTGCCGAACGTCAATGCCTTCCAGACCGGCAAGGAGTTTGGCAACAACGGCCAGTGCAATCCGACCTATTTTACGGTTGGCAACCTGGTCCAGTATCTGCAATTCCTCGAGAAAGAGGGCCTCTCCCGCCAGCAGATCCTCGACGACTTCGTATTCTTCACCGCTGGTTCCTGCGGTCCCTGCCGCTTCGGCATGTATGAGGCTGAGTACCGCTTCGCCTTGAAGAACGCCGGCTTTGATGGCTTCCGCGTGCTGCTGTTCAAAGACAGTGATGGCATCAAGGCAGCCTCGGGTGAGCCCGGACTCAAGTTCACTATCGATTTCGGGTTCGGCATGCTGAACGCCATGCACATGGGCGACGTGTTCAACGATCTCATTTACCAGATCCGTCCCTACGAGGTGAACAAAGGCGAAACCGATCGCGTGTTCCGCGACACCGTCGACGGCCTTTGCGAAGACCTCAGGAATCGCGATTCCTTCGAGATTGAAGAGCGCGCTCCCGAATGGGCGAAGGCCAAGTTCAAGAACAACAAAGTCTTGCGCAATACCTTCAACGTCTTCGGCAAGTGGCACGAACATATGTGGGGCAAGGACTATTTGAATGCCCTGCGCACGGCGCGCGAGAAGATGAACTCCATTGAAGTGGATCGTACCCGCGTCAAGCCGATGGTAAAAATTACCGGAGAATTCTGGGCGCAAATTACTGAAGGCGACGGCAACTTCCACATGTTCGACTTCCTTGAGCGCGAAGGCGCGCAGGTGATCGTCGAGCCGATCGCTACCTGGGTCGCCTATCTCATGTACCAGGCGAAAGCCCACGCCAAAGCAAAATGGCCGGTGAATCGTCCCCATCGTAATCCCGAGTGGTACGAGGTGAAGAAGCAATTTGCCAACTACATCGGCTTGCGCAAGAAGCTATGGGGCATTGGTGCCGGCCAGCACATGTGGAATTTCTTTTATCACCGCACCATCAAGAACCTCGGCGGGATTACGCACCACCTGGTTCCGCAAACCGAGCTGGCCGAGATGGCTCATCCTTTCTACAACCAGTTCGCGCGCGGCGGAGAAGGCCACCTGGAAGTTGGCAAGAACGTCTATTACACGGTTCACAAGTTGTGCCACATGGTGCTTGCGCTGAAACCATTCGGCTGCATGCCCTCCTCGCAATCCGATGGCGTGCAATCGGCCGTCGTGAACAAGTTCAAGGACATGATCTTCCTGCCCATCGAAACTTCCGGCGAAGGCGAAGTCAACGCTCATAGCCGCGTCCAGATGGCGCTGGGCGAAGCCAAGATGAAGGCGAAGACGGAATTTGAGCAGTGCCTCCATTCCACCGGCAAGACGATGTCGGAGATCCGCGAGTACATCGACGATCATCCGGAACTGAAGCGGCCTTTCTATCATGTCCCGCACAAGGAAGGGGTCGCGGGCACGGCGGCTCAATTCGTTCTTCACGTCAACGACCGCATCAACAAAGACACCCGCTTCTGGAAACGCACGCGTGTTCCGGTGACTGCTCCAGCGGCTGCCAGCGGCGATTGATGCAAGTTTGCCCGGTCTGCGGAGGAGCAATTCGGGGAATCGGTTGCTCCTTCCGCTTCGTACTTTTCGAATTATGACGAGAATTGTCGAACAAAAGAGGAATGATGCACGACCATAAAGGAACTCCGCTGGTCCAAATTGCTCCGCTGGAACCTGTCCGTCCCAAGGTCCAGCACGACCAGAAGCCGCACGATCACAGCACGAAATATCTGGTCGGCTTGGACGTAGGCTCGACAACAGTTAAGTCGGTTGTCGTCGATGCCGCGAGTGACCAGGTGCTCTGGCAGGATTACCAGCGCCACGAGACCAAGCAGCCCGAGAAGACTCTGGAATTTCTCAAGCGGATGGAGTCCGAGGTCGGCATCGACCGTCACAACACCCGTATGTTCATGACCGGCTCCGGCGGCGGGGCCATCGCGGATCAGATTGGCGCCAAGTTCGTCCAGGAAGTGACGGCCGTTTCGCTCGCGGTCGAAAAATTACATCCCGAAGTTTATTCGGTGATCGAACTCGGCGGACAGGATGCGAAGATCATCGTCTTCAAAGATGACGACGAGACCGGCCGCAAGAAAAAAATTCCTTCGATGAATGACAAATGCGCCGGCGGGACAGGCGCCGTCATCGATAAAATCAATGCCAAGCTGAAGATTCCGGTGCTCGAACTTTCCAATCAGGGATACAACGGAGTCAAACTGCACAAGGTTGCCGGCAAGTGCGGAGTTTTCGCCGAAACCGATATCAACGGTCTTCAAAAAGTCGGCACGCCTCCCGACGAGTTAATGGCGTCCCTGTTTGAAGCGATCGTGCTCCAGAATCTCAGCGTCCTGACGCGTGGCCACACCCTTCGTCCCCATGTTTTATTGCTGGGCGGGCCGAATAGCTTCATCAAAGGCATGCGCGAAGCCTGGCAGGCCAATATTCCGCGCATGTGGCAGGAGCGTAAGGTTGCGATTCCCGATGGCGCCAAGCCGGAGGATCTGATCAAGGTGCCGGAGAATGCCCAGTACTTTGCCGCGCTGGGCGCGGTGGAATTTGGCCGCACTGAAGAAGATTGCGTGGGTTGTTATCGAGGCTACGAGCAACTGGTCCACTACATCGATTTTGGCCGCCAGGAAGAGAAGGCTAAGTCCGGAGGCAAAGGCCTGGTCGAGCAACCGGCGGAACTCGACATATTCAAGGATTCTTACCGTCGCAAGAAATTCACGCCCGCAGTTTTTCAGAAGGGAAGCACGGTTGGCGGATTTATCGGAATCGATGGCGGATCGACCTCCACCAAAGCTGTTCTCCTGGATGAAAACGGCGACATTCTGTGCAAGTCCTACCAGCTCTCGAACGGCAACCCGATCCAGGACACCATCGAGATGTTCGAGAACCTCCGCGGCCAGGTCGAGGCACAGAACGCCAAACTGGAAGTTCTGGGAGTTGCGACCACGGGCTACGCAAAAGACATTTTGCGCGATGTGTTGAACGCGGATGTTGCGCTGGTCGAGACCGTAGCCCACACCGAGTCCGCGCTGAAGTTTTACGAAGACCCGCACGTGATCGTCGACGTCGGCGGTCAGGACATCAAGATCATCATCCTGCATAACGGTCGCGTGAAAGACTTCAAGCTGAATACGCAGTGTTCCGCAGGGAATGGTTACTTCCTGCAATCCACTGCTGAAGGCTTCGGCTACGACGTCACTCAGTACGCCGATCTTGCTTTCGCTGCCCAGGCCATGCCTGTCTTTGGTTACGGCTGTGCCGTGTTCATGCAATCTGACATCGTGAACTTCCAGCGCCAGGGCTGGCGCGCCGAGGAAATTCTTGCCGGCCTGGCCGCCGTGCTTCCCAAGAACGTTTTCCTCTACGTTGCCAGTATTCCCAACCTCGCCGCGCTTGGGTCGCGCTTCGTGTTGCAGGGCGGAACCCAGAACAACCTGGCCGTCGTTAAAGCTGAAGTCGATTTCATCCGCAACAGCTTCCGAGCCACGGGCAAGCAGCCGGAAATCATCGTCCACGAGCATTGCGGCGAGTCGGGAGCCATTGGCGCGGCACAGGAATCCCTCCGCCTGTGGCGCAATGGTCAGCAGACCACGTTTGTGGGCCTTGATGCCGTTCGCAAGATCGAATACCGCACCACGCGCAACGAAGATACGCGCTGCCACTTCTGCAAGAACGATTGCTTGCGAACCTTCATCGACATCCGCACCCAGCCCAAGAACGACATGAGCTTTGTGCCGATTCAGAAGGTCACCAAGGTACCCCTGATGCACGGAGAGCAGCGGCTCATTATCGCCACCTGCGAAAAGGGTACGGTGGAAGATATCAACGACATGAAGGGGATCAAAGCCGGTCTCGACACCATCCGTGCCGCGCATCCCAATTTCGTCGATGTCGCGTCCAAGGAAGTCTTCCGTCCGACCAACGCGAAGAACGTGGCCGATCCTCTGCCGACGCGAGGCTGGGCCGGCTGGAGCAAGGGCGCGAAAGAACGGCGCATCCTGATGGAGAACCGCAAAAAACTCCGCATCGGCATCCCGCGGGTGCTCAACATCTACACCTACGCCCCCCTCTTCAACGGCTACTTTGAAAGCCTTGGCGTGCAGCCGGAAAATATCATCTATTCCGATTACACGACTTCAGATCTGTATCGTGCCGGCGCCAGCCGCGGAGCGATCGATCCCTGTTTCCCCGCAAAAATTGGCATCTCGCACGTCTACAACCTGATCCAGGAGAAGCACCGGAAGAAGCCGCTCGACCTCATCTTCTTCCCCATGTATGACGTCCTGCATTCGCCCCTGGTGAAACTCACGGGCACAAACGCCTGCCCGACGGTGACGGCCACGCCCGAAACCGTGAAGGCAGCTTTCACGAAAGAGAACGACGTCTTCGCGGAGAACCACGTCAAGTACATCAACCCGGTCCTGAACTTCGCCGACCGCAAGCTGTTCTCTTTCCAGATGCTGCAGGCGTTGCAATCCGTGCTCGGCTTATCGGACGAGGAAAATGACCGCGCTATCGAGTCTGGTTTCACCGCACTGAAGGATTACGAGACCAATATCCGCAAGCGCGCCCGTCAGGTGATCGATCAACTGGAGCGCGAGGATCGCATCGGCATCGTTATGCTGGGCCGCCCCTATCATCATGATCCGGGCTTGAACCACGAGATTCTCGATGAGTTCCAGAAACTCGGCTATCCCATCTTTTCGCAAAACACGCTTCCCATCGATGACGACATGCTGGGACGCCTGTTCGGCGACGAAGTCCGCGCTGGCGTCATCAGCAGCCCGCTCGACATTGGAGACGCCTGGAAGAATTCTTACTCGTGCAGCACCAATCACAAGGTATGGGCGGCCAAGTTCACGGCCCGCCACCCCAACCTGGTGGCGCTCGAAATCTCCAGCTTCAAGTGCGGTCACGATGCGCCGATCTATGGGGTGATCGAGGGCATCATCGAACAATCGGGCACACCTTATTTCTGCTTCAAAGATCTGGACGAAAATAAGCCGTCCGGGTCCATTAAGATCCGCGTCGAAACCATCGACTACTTCCTGCGTCGCTACCGGGAGGAAGTCATCCGCAAGCGAAAAGCCGAACAGGATATCGAGGCTCAGCTGGCGGCTCTCGAAACGCAACTCCGCAACGAGACCAGTCAAGGCGAAACGTCAATCTTGTCGCCCAGCGTCGAGCAAATAGGTCAAGGCATGGCGGCCGACTAAGGCACCCCATTAAGCGAGAGGGTTCCGACGAGGCACTTGCCTGCTGACCGCGTCAAAGTTCTGTCTTGCCAAACCCGTGCCGCAACAGCCTTGAGGGGGGATGGCGCGGCACGGGATTTAGTGAACTGCAAGTGCTGGACAAACCATATTCCTGGCGAGACGCTCCGGCGCGAACATTAGTAAGTTTGTTCCGAAAAACGAACAAGACAGGACTTGAAAGGATCAGGACCTGGCGGCCGCAGCCTAAAGTGCTCGGGATAGCAGGCCGCCTCGATCCGGGTATTGCAGCCGTCCGAGGCGGACGGCGCCCTCCGAAACATGCTGGTAGCGGTCGACGATGCCAGAAGGCTGAAATGCTGCGTCGGGAAAAACGAAGCGAAACCAGAGCTTCGAGATGGTGAGGACAGAATAGAGGCGCAAGCGTAAAGCCTCATCGACCAGAACGCGCCCGGCTTCAGCGATCTGAGCATCAGGATTCTGTCGGGCAGCCTGTCCCAGGTTCAACAAAACACCAGCGTTGTGAGATACGCCGCCCACATAATCGAGCGCTGCCCGTAATCGCTCGCGCTGAATAGCTCGAAACGTCGCCGGCGATAGCCGCTCCCTTAAGTATTGTTCTTCCGCAGGATCGGTGAGGTTGCGAAAAGCTTCCAGGTCGACCGAACGCACCTGCTTGCTGAGATCCTCAGCGTTGCCGTACATGCGGATCCGGGCAATGATTCTCCACGCGAACAGCAGCACTGCACTGGCCGCGAGAAGAATCAGCACGAAGCCCATCGTCATTGGTGCAGCACCCTCTCCAAGGCGTCGTTCCAGTGTTGAAGCTCTTGCACGGGGGTGGGGCTCGTTCGGCGCGAGCTATATTCCGGCAGCAGTAACGTCACCACCCACAGCACCACACATATGTGATAGGTGCCTGCTGTCAGCACTGGCAAAGCCTTCCAGGCAAAGTACAGCCCGTATTGCGCACGCAATGCAGACAGTCCCAACTCAACGCTGGCGAACAAGCCAAATCCCAATGTTATTCCCATGATATAGCTGGTCCACGAAAAGCTGAGAAACCTTGCTAACAACACCAGAAGAACCAGCAGACCGCACTGCATGATGTATACGGTTCTGTTTATGATCAGAAAAGTCACCGAGAGTTTGTCCATGTCAGGACCGGAGGTGTAGGCCACCATGATCACCCCGACGATCATTAGAATCGCTGTGGCCCAGCGAAACAGGATTCCGCCAAACTCATGCAAGGCTGGATAGGTCTGGAAAACCTCCCCAAATATTTCGTAAACAACCGCAAAGCGCAGGGCAGCCCCGATCACTCCTCCGACAACGTATGCGTTAGCGTACTGGCTGCCGGAGACGGAATCCATCGAGTCCAAAGTGACCAGAAGCGCGCACAACACGACTTGATAGATCGTGTAGAGAAAGAAGACGGGAAACCGACGAGCAAGTTTGCGATGGATCATCATGGCCGCTAAGCCTGCCTGCAGTACGGCAGGTGCAATCCACAAATACATGTAAACCCAGCGCGGAACGATATATTGCACCGACAAAATATACGTCGTTCCGCGCTGGACCTCAACCGATTCCTCACGGCTGGAACATCCCTCCATCCAGCGGTTTACATCCACTTTTCTGATTCGGGCAAAGTGGGTTTCCGTCAGCATGCAGGCGGATAGGGGCGGATACTGTTCCCAAAAGGACCACGGCTGTGACCAGAACCCATAGAATGTTTTTCACGATGCAGCTCCTTTGCGAAGGACTCGCACCGTGATAACTTGCAATGTACCGGGGTATCAGGCCGGGAAATCAGGAATGGTCTTTGTTTTCGGAAAACGTAACAACCATGGCGCTCAAGTCAGTCAAAGAGGACTTACAGGCGAGTACCTTACGGGCGATTTCCGGGCTGCTGGGTAAGCTCGAATACTTTACGAGCCTGCGCCAGGAGGACGGGACCTACTCCCATTGGGGACTGGCAAGAGTTCACGGAGAAGCGGCTGCCCAGGAAGCTCTGAGTCATGCCCACCAAAGCGTGGTAGCGAAGATATTGCGTGCTCCGCTATGCAAGTTACTCGACGATGTACAGGATTCTTGCGGCAGCAAGAATTTGCCCCAAGTGGCATTTCTTGGAGAATTAGAGGAAAGAAAGATCCAGGCACTTCCGGCGAATGCGAGTATAGGATCCCGCCGCCATCTTAGTTCAGTGCTTCACGCTCTTTTGGCTCTGGCAAGGTCTCCACGGTAGTCCACTCGCCCAGTCGCATCGCTACACCCACTACCTGGCCAATTACTTCCGCCTCTTGCGGATGCTTCAGAACGCGTACCGGGACCGGGGACAGTGGATGCGACTGCAGCACCAGTCCCTCGTGCTGCAAAGTACACCAGCAGCAGGTATAGCCATCGCGCGTTTCCACGAAGTAAATCGGCCTCTCATACTCCGACCGCCAGGCCCCATCGACCACACGCGTTTTCGATTCATCAATTTGCACAAACGTGCCCGGCGGCAGGATCGGATACATAGTGAAGTCCTCGCTGCCGATGTACCCGTAGGTGTAGCGACGATCTGCGAACTGATCCAGATAAGTCAATGGGACTACTCCCCACTGCTCGACTACCCGCCCCATATTTACTGTGTAACGGGGATCGAAGCAGGGATCCATGCGCACCGGGATGCGCACAGACGACACATTCTCCAAGGCCTCCGACATATGAGATTTGGGTGGATTCGCAATATGCAGATCTTCGGCAACCTTGTTCAGATCGACGCCATACCATGCCAGGATCTCCCGCGCATCCTTCCGATAAATTACCGATAGCGAATAAAGCCGGTAAATGCTGGGTACCACACCTTTCGTTTCAATGTCCGATAGTCGGCTGGGCGGAATCGCAAACTCATCGCTCTTGCGTTTGATGGCAATGACGGCGCTGGACGTCTCCACGTCTCGCATCGTGAGACCCAGGCGCTCTCGTAAAGTGCGCAAATTTTGTCCCGCAGCTAGCATCCGTAAAATCCTCTACGTAGCAGATCTGGCCCCAACCAGGACAGGACTTCGAATGTCGTCCGAACGGCGCTGTTCCGGATTCGTAACAGGCAAGTTACTCCCTCCTTTCACCAAAAACAAGACTCCTTGAGCATGCTCATCTCTTGCATATGTCTTACGAGTCCTACAGTTGCCATATGCCTAAGTCGCAAGATTCTGATGAACGCCAATTCACCCCAGCCACAAATAAACGGCGAAGGAACTTGACCAGGGGACGTCTTACCAGACACCATGCAGGGTTGCCGAAATATCGTCGGGAACCGTGTTTACGGAAGCCGAACGAGAGGTAGAGAGGCCGCGGAGCCTCGCCCTAGTGTGTATGCGATCCGCCGTTTGGATTGAATACACTGACTCTGGACCATGTGGTCACTTAAGAGTGCCCGGAGGACGGTCTGAGACTTGAAGGGTCGTCCCCTTCGGGCCGGTCATCCAATCAGGCAGGTAGGGGGAACGCGTTTCATGGCTCAGGAAGAGGTCCGGTTGTGGGAGTCCAACCGGCGCAAAAGACACTGGAAGCGCTGGGGGCCGTATCTCAGTGAAAGAGCGTGGGGAACGGTCCGCGAGGACTATAGCGCTCACGGTAGCGCCTGGGAGTACTTGCCCTTTGACCACGCGCGATCCCGCGCCTATCGCTGGAATGAAGATGGTTTAGCCGGAATCAGCGATCGCCGACAGTTCGTCTGCTTTGCCGTATCTCTCTGGAACGAGAAGGACCCCATCCTCAAGGAGCGAATGTTCGGCCTGAGCGGCAACGAGGGTAATCATGGGGAGGACGTCAAGGAATACTACTTCTACCTCGACAACACCCCCACCCACTCCTACATGAAGTATCTCTACAAGTATCCCCAGGCGGAATTTCCATACGCGCGCCTGGTCGGTGAGAACCGCAAGCGGGACCGGGGGCAGCCGGAATTCGAGTTGATGGATACTGGCATTTTTGAGGATGATCGCTACTTCGACGTGCTCGTCGAATACGCCAAGGCCGCCGTCGATGACATCCTGATAAAGATCTCCATCACCAACCGCGGGCCTGAACTTGCGAAACTTCACCTGCTGCCGACGGCATGGTTCCGCAACGTCTGGTCGTGGGGACGCACAAACAAGCGGCCGCATCTTCGCCAGGTGCGCGATTCTTCCAGCGCAGTCGTTGAACTGAAGCACCCCCAGTTAGGCACGCGCTGGCTGTTCTGCGAGGACTCTCCCGAGTTGTTGTTTACGGAGAACGAGACCAACGCGGAAAGGCTTTACGGGGTCGCGAGCCGCACCGCCTATGTAAAGGATGGCATCAACGACTACATCGTGCGTGGCGCCAGGAACGCCGTAAATCCGGAGAAAGAAGGCACCAAGGTTGCGGCGCACTATCAACTGAAACTGGGCGCAGGTGAAACGGCGGTCGTTCGCCTCCGTCTCGCGGACGCTGACTTTCGCACCGGCAATCCCTTTCACGGTTTCGATACGACCTTTACGCAGCGGCGTGCCGAAGCTGACGAGTTCTATGCGACGGTTATTCCCGACGATCTTTCCCCCGATGCGAAGAATGTGATGCGGCAGGGCTTCGCCGGCATGCTCTGGTCCAAGCAGTTTTACCACTACGTGGTGAAGCAGTGGATCGAAGGCGATCCGGACAATCCCGCCCCGCCCGCTGGAAGAGAAAAGGGGCGCAATCACGAGTGGCAGCATCTCTACAACGCCGACATCATCTCCATGCCCGACAAGTGGGAATATCCCTGGTACGCGGCGTGGGACCTGGCATTCCATTGCATCCCGCTGGCGCTGGTCGACCCGGAGTTCGCCAAAGAGCAGCTCATCCTCCTCTTGCGCGAATGGTACATGCATCCCAACGGGCAACTGCCTGCCTACGAATGGGCTCTCGGCGATGTCAATCCTCCCGTGCACGCCTGGGCCGCGTGGCGCGTTTACAAAATTGACAAGAAGCGTACCGGCAAAGGAGACCGCTCGTTTCTGGAGCGGATCTTCCACAAGTTGCTGCTCAATTTCACCTGGTGGGTGAAACCGCAAAGACGCGGACGGAATGAACATCTTTCAAGGCGGCTTCCTGGGGCTGGACAACATCGGTGTGTTTGACCGGAGCGCCCCGTTGCCCACCGGTGGCTACCTCGAACAGTCCGACGGCACCAGTTGGATGGCGATGTATACCCTGAATTTGCTTGCCATTGCTCTGGAACTCGCCAAGGACGATCCCAGTTACGAAGACGTGGCCAGCAAGTTCTGGGAGCACTTCATCTATATCGCCCATGCCATGATGAACCATCGCGGAAACGACAGCATGAGCTTATGGAACGTCGAGGATGGATTCTTCTACGACGTGTTGCGTCTGCCCGACGGCGACCACATACCCATGAAAATCCGCTCTATGGTCGGACTGATCCCGCTGTTCGCTGTGGAAACGCTGGAACCGGAATTACTGGATCGCCTGCCGGATTTTCACCGCCGCCTGGAATGGTTCGTCGACAACCGGCCCGACCTCACTCACAACCTGGCTTCCATGACAACCCGGGGCCGAGGCAAGCGGCGCCTGCTTTCCATTGCCAATCCGGATCAGCTGCGCAGCATCCTGAAATACATGCTCGATGAATCGGAATTCTTGTCGCCCTACGGGATCCGCGCCGTTTCTCGCTTCCATCGCGAGCACCCTTACGTGCTTTCGGTGAACGGGATGGATCATCGCGTTGACTATGAGCCAGGCGAGGCCAGTAATGTTTTGTTCGGAGGAAATTCCAACTGGCGCGGCCCTGTTTGGTTCCCAGTGAACTTCCTGCTGATCGAGTCGTTACAGAAGTTTCACCACTATCTGGGCGAATCCTTCACGGTCGAGTTCCTAACCGGCTCAGGAAACTTCATGAACCTCTGGCAGGTGGCCGGCGAATTGTCGCGCCGGTTAAATGATATCTTTCTGCGCGACCGGGAAGGCCGAAGGCCGGTATTCAAAGACCTGGAAAAGTTTCAGACGGATCCGCACTGGCGCGACCTCGTCCTGTTCTACGAATACTTCCACGGTGATTCCGGAGCAGGCGTGGGTGCGAATCATCAAACCGGGTGGACCGGTCTAGTCACGAAGTTGCTCCAGCAGAGTGGAGAGGCCGACGCAACTTGCGGCGTGCCGCGCGACGATGTCGCCGCCGATTGATGCGGGCGTATTGCTCCCGAACGCCCGAGGGTAAACCAAGGCGCCAAGTTGATCCTGTCGACCGACCACCGCATCTCGGGCCCAACCATGGAATCAATATCTTATTTGTAATCAGCAATTTGAGCGCCTATTGGAGGCGCACCTTCGTAACCCTGTCCAGTTCCACCGTACCCCTGCACCCCTGCCGGCCCGTTATATACTTTGCCAATCTCCCGGTGGTCCTGTGGTTTTGCCGCTCGACGCCTGGAGCGAGGTTTTGAGGCCGAAGTCCCGAACTTTATTCAATCGTGTTGCTCGAAAAACGCGTCCTAGTTGGGAGACATGTTCAAACAATTCGTTTCTGCGGTAAAGATCCTCACTCGCCAAGTCCAGCCTGGAATGACGCTGAAGGTCCGGCCCGACGACACGTTCCTGGTGTCTTATCCCAAATCCGGCAACACTTGGATGAGGTTTCTGATTGCAAATTTGTTGCAGCCGGATCCGCCTGTCGGGTTGCTGGATGCCGATTGCCTCATTCCTTCCGTGGATGGCAAGCCCAAGAAATTCTTCGACGCTATGAAGTCGCCCCGCGTCATTAAAAGCCACTTCTCCTTTATTCCGGCCTATAAGCGAGTGATTTATGTAGTGCGCGATCCGCGCGACGTCATCATGTCGCAATACCACTATCAGATCAAACGTGGAGTCCTGGAGCAGAACGCGCCCCTGGACGATTTCGTTTCCCGATTCATAAAGGGGGAAGTCTGTCCTTATGGATCATGGGGTGAAAATGTAGGCAGCTGGACCGCCACCCGCCGCGGTGACCCCAACTTCCTGCTGCTGCGTTATGAAGATATGTTGGCAAACGTATCCGCGGGAGCGGCGCGCATTTCGAATTTCCTCGGCCTCCCCAGCGATTCGAATCGGATCGCCCTCGCCGTCGAGCGCAGCAGCGTCGACAACATGAGGAAGGTGGAAAAGTCAGAGGGCAAGAAGTGGCAATCAACCAAGGGAACGCGTCAGGATATTTCGTTCTTTCGCTCGGCCAAGTCCGGAGAAGGCCGGGCAGCGTTGTCAAGCGAATCGATTGCAAGCCTCGAAAAGGCTTGGGGACCTCTCATGCGTTCCTTAAACTATATGGTTTCTACTGCTGAGACACGGGCAACCCTTGAGCCTGCGAGCATGCACCCGTAACTTTGCACGCGCCATTTACGGGTCAGGCGTGCACCGTCTGGTATTCCTCGTACGATCCCTTGAAGTCAGTGATTTTGTGATCGGTCTCGAAATGCCAGATGCGGGTCGCGACTTCATCGATCAGGTCATGATCGTGCGTCACCAGCAGCAGAGTCCCTTGAAAACGTTGCAGTGCGATGTTCAACGCATTGATTGATTCCAGGTCGAGGTGGTTAGTCGGTTCGTCCAGTACCAGTACGTTGGGCTTTTGCAGCATCAGCTTGCAGAAGATGACGCGCGCCGCTTCGCCGCCGGAAAGTACATCGGTCTTCTTATTTCCATCCTCACGGGCAAACAGCATCTGTCCAAGCAGGCCGCGGATCTCTTCATGCGAAGCTGACGGATCCCACTGGTGCAACCACTCGAATACCGTCATTCCCGGCTGGATCAGTCCTTTGTGATCCTGCGCGAAGTAGCCCACCGCCGCTTCATGTCCCCAGATGACCTTGCCGGAATCTGCGAACGCCCCATTGTATCCACTGGTCTTCCGCAACTCTGCCTCGGGTACGGTGGGAGAGTTTGCTAACAGCGCGTTCACCAGCGTCGTCTTGCCCGCGCCGTTCCGGCCCATGAGCGCGATCTTCTCCCCGCGCAGCAGGCTGGCCGTAAAATTCCGCACGACTTGCTTGTCGCCATACGCCTTCGCCAGCTTCTCGATTTCAAGAATGTGCTTGCCCGAGGGCCGCTTCTGCTCAAACTTGATGAACGGACGTTGAATATTCGAGCGCGCCAGTTCGGTGACTTGCAGGCGTTCTACTTCCTTCCGCCGCGATTGCACCTGGCTGGACCGGGTGCCGGCCGCGAAGCGCGCAATGAATTCGTTCAGTTGCGAGATCTTCTTCTCGCGCTGTGCATTCTGTGCCTCGATCTGCGTGCGGATCTGCGTCTTAAAGACCACCATGTCGTCGTATCCGCCGGTATAGGTGATGATGGTCTCGTAATCGATATCGGCAATGTGCGTGCAAACGCTGTTCAGGAAGTGCCGGTCGTGCGAAATCACGATGACCACCCCGTCGTACTGATTCAGAAAGCCCTGCAGCCAGTGAATTGAATCCAGGTCGAGGTTGTTGGTGGGCTCGTCGAGCAGCAATGCCTGCGGATGGCCGAACAAAGCCTGCGCCAGCAGGACGCGTACCTTCTGGCCACCCTGCAATTCGCTCATTTTCCGTTCATGTGCTTCGTCGGGAATGTCCAGGCCCTGGAGCAGAATCGCCGCGTCGCTCTCCGCGGTGTAGCCATCCTCTTCGCCCACGATGCCCTCGAGTTCGCCGAGCTTCATTCCGTCTTCGTCCGACATCTCGGGCTTCTCGTAAATGTGGTCGCGCTCTTCCAGCGCCGCCCACAGGCGCTTGTTGCCCATGATGACGGTGTCGATCACGCGGTACTCATCGAAGGCAAACTGATCCTGGCTCAGTACCCCCAGCTTGCGCGGCCGCACTACCGTGCCCTTCTGCGGCTCCATCTCGCCGGTCAGGATCTTCATGAACGTGGATTTGCCCGCGCCATTGGGCCCGGTCAGGCCATAGCGCTTGCCCGGCGTAAACGCCGTGGAAACTTCGTCGAACAGAACTTTAGCGCCGTAGCGCATGGACACATTGCTAACTGAAAGCATGTTTTCTCAGGAAACTGCGGGAAAATTGCCCAAAAGGCGGGAACGCAGTGCTGCAAATAGGATATCACGCCCTTCGCTGTGGACCGACGTCACGCGCCAGGATCGTTCGAATCCGCCGTGATAGCCTTTCTCCGCTCGAGAATCAAGTTTGCGGAGAGTTCATGAACGACGTTCGCCCCGTTCCTTCTTCGGGTGTACCCTCGCATGTCGATTTGCAGGCCATCGCCCGCCAGGTGATGATCGAACACGGTTTCGATCCCGACTTCCCGCCGCAGGTGCAACAGGAATTAGCCGACCTCAAGTCCAGTCCCAAGCCTTCGGCCGACCGGGACGTCCGCGATCTCCGCTCCTTGCTCTGGTCCTCCATTGACAACGACACCTCCCGGGACCTGGACCAGATCGAAGTCGCCGAGCAGTTGTCCAACGGCGATATCAAGGTGCTCGTCGGCATTGCAGATGTCGACGCTGACGTCCCGAAAGCCAGTGCCATCGATCAGCACGCCGCCTCCCAGACTACAACCGTCTACACGGGGGTTCGCAACTTCTCGATGATTCCTGAGACGCTCTCCACCGGCCTGACCTCGCTGCTCGAGAATCAGGACAACGCCGCGGTCATCATCGAGTACGTTGTCAGCAGCGACGGCCACGTCAAATCAAACGATCTCTACCGCGCCTTAGTGCGAAACCGGGCACAGCTGACCTACAGCGGAGTGGGAGCCTGGCTGGAAAGCACGGCTGCAGCACCGCCGAAAGTGGCGGCATCCTCGGACCTGCAGTCGCAACTCAAGTTGCAGAACACGGTGGCCCAGGCCTTACGTCAGCAGCGCTACCAGCATGGTGCGCTCAATATCGAAACCATCGAGGTCCGTCCCGTTCTTATCAACGATCAGGTTGCCGACGTCGTCAGGCAGGAGAAGAACCGCGCCACTGAATTGATTGAAGATTTTATGATCGCCGCCAACGAAGTCGTTGCTCGCACGCTGGCCAACATTTCCTCGATCCGCCGCGTGGTCAAGACGCCGGAGCGCTGGGACCGCATCGTTCAATTGGCCGAAACGCAGGGTGGCAATCTCCCGGCGCAACCCGATTCCAAGGCTCTCAACAATTTTCTAATGCAACGCAAGGCTGCCGACCCAACGCACTTCGCCGACCTTTCCCTCGCCGTTATCAAGCTGATGGGGCCGGGCGAGTACATTCTTGAGCGGCCCGGCGATCCCGACGTTGGCCACTTTGGCCTCGCCGTGCAGGACTATACCCACTCCACCGCTCCCAACCGCCGCTTCGCCGATCTGGTCACCCAACGCCTCGTCAAATCTTTCCTGGTCAAACAATCGAATCCATATTCCGACGACGAGCTCGACGGCATTGCGAAGAACTGTACCGTAAAGGAAGACGCCGCCCGCAAAGTGGAGCGTGAGATGACCAAGCGCATGTCGGCGATCGCCATGAGCGGCCGCATCGGAGAGGTCTTCGACGCCATCGTGACCGGCGCGAATTCGAAGGGAACGTTTGTTCGCGTCCTCAAGCCCCACGTCGAGGGCATGCTGGTTCAGGGACAGCAAGGTCTGGATGTAGGAGACAGCCTGCGTGCCCAACTCGTACGAACTGACGTGCCGCGAGGCTATATTGATTTCGCCCGGGCGCCGGGGACGATCAGGAACTCCGGACTCGCAAATCCTTAACCCTGCTTTTCCTCCAACTCGTGCCAGCGCGCGTAAAGCAGATCCAACGCCTTTTGTGCTTCCTCGATGTCCGCGTGAGCCCGTAGGAGGGCCGCGGCGTCGCTGGCAATCGCGGGGTCCCCAGCAACAGCTTCGCGCGTTTTCAACAACCTCTCCGCTCCCGCGATACGTTCCTCGATGGTCGCGTACTCACGGGCTTCAAGATACGAAAGTTTTTTCTTAGTCGGAGCAATGGATGCCGAGTTTGCAGGAGTGTGTGGCTTAAGCGCCACCGGGTCTGCCTTACTCGCCTCCACCCGTTCTGCCTGCCACGCCTCCCACTGTGCATAATCGGCAAACCGCTCCGCGCCCCCGAGTCCGTCCAATCCCAGCACGGTCGTCGACACCCGATCGAGCATGTAGCGATCGTGTGTCACCAGCACCAGCGCCCCGCGGAACTCAAGCAGGCTTTCTTCCAGGATTTCCAGCGTTGGGATATCGAGATCGTTCGTGGGTTCGTCCAGCAAAAGGACATCAGCGGGCTGAAGCATCAGCTGTGCAATCAGGACCCTCGCCCGCTCGCCTCCAGACAGCCGCCCCACGGGCTGGTTGAGTTGCTCGCCGGTAAACAGAAATCTTGCCGCCCACGATGCCACGTGAATCACCCGGTCCTGATAAATGACCGAATCGCTATCTGGCGCCAAGGCGCGTCGCAAGCTCACGTCCAGGTCCAAAGGCCGGTTCTGATCGAAGTAAACGACGCGCAACGCATCGGCTCGCCGGATCTCCCCCGCGTCCGGCGCCGCCTCGCCCCGAAGCAGGCGCAGAAGGGTCGTCTTGCCGCTGCCATTCGGTCCCACCAGGCCAAGCCGCATGCCAGCCGTCAGAATGAAATCGAGCTCTTGAAACAGTCTCCGACCATCGATGCCGTACCCAACACCCTGTAATTCGATCAACCGCTTGGTCTGCCGCTCGCTCGCCGAGAAGTCAATTCTTGCCGTGCCGCTGCGGGTGCGCGTGTTCAGATCGGCAAGCTCTCCCATGAGTTCGTGAGCCTTGTCGATGCGCGCCTTCGATTTACGAGTCCGCGCCTTGGCTCCTCGCCTCAGCCATTCGATCTCGTTGTGCACGAGATTCTCGAGCGCCTCCTGCCGCTTGCCTTGAGCGTGCAGGAACTCCTCTTTCTTCGCGAGAAACTCGCTGTAGTTTCCATGCACCCGTAAAATGCCGTCCGGATACACCCTGCTCAACTCCGACATTTCGGTCGCGATGTTCTCGAGAAAATAGCGGTCGTGGCTGACCACCACGCAGGCGAAGCGCCCTGTCTCCAACTCCGTCTCGAGCCATTCGATCCCCGCCAGGTCCAGATGATTCGTAGGCTCATCCAGCAACAGCACGTCCGGAGCCTGGACCAACGCTTCCACGATTGCCAGCCGCTTGCGCCAGCCGCCCGATAAAGATGCTGCTTCCGCATCGAAGTCCTCAATCTCCGCCCGGCCCATCACAGCCGCCATCCGGTTGGCGCGTTCGTCTGCCGGGACCGCGCCGCGCTCCATCGCCTCCTGAACCACCTGTCGCACCGTCTTGCCTGCCGCAAACTGCGATTCCTGGACGACGTAGCTCATTCGCGCCCGCTTGCGCACGGCCAGTTCCCCGTCATCCGGATCGACCCGTCCTGCAAGAATTCCCAGCAGCGTCGACTTGCCCGAACCGTTTGGCCCGATTAAGCCGATCCGGTCGCCCTCCGACACAGTGAACGACACGTTCTGAAACAGCGGATTTGCCCCGTACGATTTCGCGAGGCTCCGGGCATTCAAAATAGGCGGCAAAGCGCGACAATTCTCCTTATTTTCCGATCTGTCTGAGAATAGCAGGAGGTGCGCCGGGTGTTAGTCTGTAGTCCTCGAGGAGGACCTGTGAAACGTTCTGGCCTTGCCATATCCGCAATTCTGGTGGTCTTTTGCCTGTCGTTTTTCTCTCTATTCGGATCGAGCCCCCTGGCCGCGCATTCTTCCGATGATGCCAAGGCGCAGAGCCCGGAGGCGGAACAATTGATTGCGCTCGAGAAAGCCCTGCCCGACGCGGAGAAAAGGCACGATCGTGATTTTTACAAACGTACCCTGACCGACGATTTCGTATCCGTCGGCACCGATGGCAAGGTTCACCCGAGGGAAGAAATCCTTGGCGACTTGCCATCCACACAATTAACGGAATACCGTCCCTACAACATTCAGGTCGTCCCTCTGAATGAAGGCGCTGCCGTCGTCACCTACGACGCGATCGTTCGCATGGAGCACTACGACGACGAGACCCCGCGCTACCAGCACATCAGCTCGATCTGGGTGAAACAGGGCGATCAGTGGCGACTGAAATTCCAGCAAGCAACAGCAGCAGAGTAAGATTTTTTTCTTAGAAAAGAAGGTCCCGGCAGGCCCGATTCCCACCCGAGGAGCAACCTTCTCTGCGCCCTCTGCGCCGTTTTAAGCATTTTCTGCGTTTTACGGTTCCGGGCCGCCCATCTTTCTTTGCGCTCAAAAACCTCCCGCCGCAGAGGAAGCAATCCTCGTCCGTTATAATCACTAATTCGGCCCAGGGCCACATTCCAAACTAAGAGACATTCATTTTGCTCGACTTCCTAGGCGACCTAAGGCGTACTCACATGTGCGGCGGCTTGCGCGCCTCCGATGCAGGCAAAAAAGTCGTTCTCATGGGATGGGTCAACCGCCGCCGCGACCTCGGCAACCTGATCTTCGTCGACGTGCGCGACCGCTCCGGCGTCACGCAGGTAGTTTTCAGCGAAGAGGCCAATACCGCCATTCACGAAAAAGCTGAACTATTGCGCAATGAGTTCGTAATTGCCGTCCTCGGCACCGTGAAGCTTCGGGACGCCGATACCATTAATAAGAACATTCCCACCGGCGAAGTCGAACTCGTAGCCGACGAACTGCGGATCCTGAACGAAGCCAAGCATCCGCCGTTTTTGCCCAGCGACACGTCGCTCGCCAACGAAGAGATGCGCCTGAAGTACCGCTACATCGACCTGCGTCGCGACGCAATGCAGTTCAACATCGAACTCCGCCACAAAGTCGCGCTGGCCATTCGCGACTACCTCGCCGCGCAGGGCTTCTTCGAAATCGAGACCCCGTTCATGACTCGTTCCACGCCTGAAGGAGCGCGGGACTATCTCGTCCCCAGCCGCGTGCAGCCCGGCAATTTCTACGCGCTGCCGCAGTCGCCCCAGCTCTTCAAGCAGATTCTGATGATCTCGGGCTTCGACAAGTACTTCCAGATCGTGCGCTGCTTTCGCGATGAGGACTTGCGTGCTGACCGCCAGCCCGAATTTACCCAGATCGATCTCGAGATGTCGTATCCCCAACCGGAGCGCGTGTGGGAGACGGTTGAGGGCTTTCTAACTGCGGCATTCAAGGCCGCCGGCCACGAAATAAAGTCGCCGTTCCCGCGCATGGACTACGACGACGCCATCCGCCAGTACGGCATTGACAAGCCCGACCTGCGCCTTCCCGCGTTCATCGAGGTGCGTGACTGCTTTACGCCGGGCGATCTCGAGCAGCTTGCCATCAATAAAGATTTGCCGGTGATCGCCATTCGGATTCCCGGGGTTGGCGAGCTTTCGCGCAAAGAACGTGACGATCTCAAGCCCATGTTCGTCTCCAAAGGCGGCGCGCGCTTGTTCGAGGATTTCAAGCGCATTGAAAGCAAGTTCCCCGAGGCAGGCGCGAAGATTCGTCAGAAAGCCGCAGCGGGCGCGGATGATCTCATCGTGCTGGTAGTCGGCTCCACCCAGTCCGGCAAAGATGACCATCCGGCCCAGAAACGCAAAGTCACTCCCGCCGAGCTCGCCATCTACGCCTCGGCCGGACTGATCCGGGTCGCGCTCGGGCAGAAGTATGCTGCCAAGCACGGCCTCTTCAAGCGCGGAGACTATCGCTTCCTCTGGGTCACAAATTTCCCGATGTTTGAATATGACGAGGGCGACAAGCGCTGGGTCGCCGCCCACCACCCTTTCACCTCGCCGCACGAAGAGGACATGGATAAGCTGGAATCAGATCCCGCGATGGTTCGTGCGCTGGCCTACGACGTTGTGCTGAACGGAACCGAACTGGGCTCAGGCTCGATCCGTATTCACCGCCAGGACATCCAGCGAAAGATTTTCCATGCGCTCGGCATGACGGAGGAAGAAGCCAAGTCGCGTTTCGGATTTTTCCTGGAAGCCCTCGAATACGGAACGCCTCCTCACGGCGGCATCGCGCTTGGCCTCGATCGCATTGTGATGATCCTCGCCGGAGCCGACAGCCTGCGCGAAGTCATACCGTTCCCCAAGACGGCCGCTGCCAAAGACCTCATGGTCGACGCGCCCACCCCAGTGACAGCAGCACAACTGCGCGATCTGGGTATCGGGATCGTAAAGAAGTAGCTTCAGGCTGTCGGTCCGGGCGTAAGTCAACTCCGAGCGACGGCGCCCCAGGTTCACGCGTTCTTTGCGCCTAACCTGGACGCCTCTCGAAAGCGCGCCGGCGCCAGCGGAATTGAGTCCCGACACAGAGGAGATAAACTCTCCTTAACTTCCAATGACCGGCATCCGCATCGACAAATGGCTCTGGGCTGCGCGTTTCTTCAAAACGCGCACCCTAGCGGCTCGCGCCTGCGAACTAGGAAGAGTCGAAGCGAATCATCAACCGGTCAAGCCGTCCCGTGAAGTCCGAGTGGGAGAATTTCTGCAGATCCGTACCGAAGGCGGAGACTTCGAAGTCGAAGTCCTGCTGCTGAGCGACGTTCGCGGCCCCGCGCCGGTAGCGCAGACGCTCTACCGCGAAACCGATGAGAGCAAGGAGGCACGCCGCAAAGCTGCCGAAGAACGAAAGGCCATGATGCACTTCACACCCGCGCCAGCGAAGCGTCCTTCGAAACGCGACCGCCGTAAAATCCACCGCTTCCGCGAAGGCTTTGACTGACGGCACAAGTGGTGAGAGCACCCCACGCGCAACGTTGCCGTAGCACGCTTTTTCAACTGCCCGTTTACGCTGGCCGTCGGACCTTGGTGTTTTCCCCATCAACCGCCCTCGGGCGTAGTCAACCGATCTTTGGAGATTGGTTTCATTCCCCAAACCTCCAGCGATTCAAGTGCGTCGATTTCCGCAACCTCGATCATCAGTGGCGAAGTCGGGGCCACATACACGCGAGCAGTAATCGCGGTCATATCATTCGCAACAACTTCGAGAACCGATCCATCCACAAACATGCGCAGTGTTATCGCGGACTCGGTCGCCAGCGCACCCGTAATTCCATTCACCTTCAGTTCGGCATCTTTCTGTTGCGGGTCGAAAGCGATTTCGGTGAACTTCTCGCCCTTCTCAGAGAGCAATCGCAGATGAAATCCGCGCTTGGCCGCAAACCGCGCCTCGATTTCGCCAGCGAGATCGCTGATCCGGACACCCGCAAGCGCCTTTGCCCGATTGCGATCGTCTCGCTTCACTACGCCGTGCGGAGTGCGCAGCCCTTTCGCTTCGGGAGACACCGACATTCGCAGGCTCTTGTCCGGAGCCAGCGAGAGCACGCGCGGCAACGCCATCACGCCCGCCCATCCCGCCGCCCGGTACTCGCTTTCCGGCCGCGTCTCAGGAATCCACCCCCACAAAATACGGTTCCCGTGTTCGTCGAGCATAGTTTTGGCGGCGTAGTACGCTCCGAAGTCCACTACACCCTCTTTTTCCGGCGTGAATTTCCGGTTGCGATAGCTTCCAGTCTTCCAAAAGACCTTGCCCATCGTGGAGTACAACAAAACGTGCCGATCGCCCAGCGGGAAAAAATCCGGGCACTCCCACATCTCGCCATTGTCGACAGGGTTTACCGCCGGATGCCCAGTGCCTTTGCCCTCGATCAACGGGTGCCGGTAAGTCCAGCGCCGCAGATCACGCGACTCGTAGAGCAGCACCGCCCCGCCCTTCCCCTTGATGCCCGATCCGAGTGTGAGCAGCCACTCCTTGCCTTCCTTCCACACACCCGGATCCCGAAACCCCGTGACCGCAAGATGTTCCGGTGGATGCAAGATCACCGGGTCCGGCATCTTTTCCCAGGCGCGCAACCCGGGATCCTTTGCAGTCGCCCCGCACTGCACTTCACGCCACTTGTGATTTCCGTCGTCGAGCGTGATCTCCGACGGCGAGCCCGCTGGCAAAACTCCCGTATAGATGACCGTCGGCGTCGTGCCATCCAGCACCGCGCTCCCGCTGAAAACGCCATCGCGATCCCAGCCGTCGGTCGTGGGTGCGATCGCAATCGGCTCGTGTTGCCAGTGAATCATGTCGGGACTGGTGGCATGCGCCCAGTGCATCGATCCCCAAAAAGCCCCATTCGGGTTGTACTGGAAAAACATGTGATAGCGCCCGCGATGAAAGATTGGCCCGTTGGGATCGTTCATCCAGTTGGCCGCGGGAAGCAGGTGAAACTGCGGCCGCAGCCGGTCGGTCGCCAGTCGCGATTGAAGGCTATGCGCCGCCTGTGCGCTTCGAGCCCATGCGGCCGTCGCCGTCGCGCACGCAGCCTGCCAGAGGAAACCACGCCGTGATATCCCATGCATAAGACTGCTGTAGCTTACCTGACTCGCTTTACCGATGCAGTTCCCATCTGCGACACTGACCATTGAGTTGCTGCTTGTGCTCGGCCATCAGCTACCAGCCACAAGCCATCAGCGGCTTGCGACTGACGACTGACGACCAACGACTGATCTATGGGCCGCATCCACGTCCTCTCCGAAGCCGTTGCCAACAAGATCGCCGCCGGCGAAGTGGTGGAGCGTCCCGCCTCCGTCGTGAAAGAGCTTCTTGAAAACTCACTCGATGCCGGCTCCAGGCGAATTCGCATTCAAGTGGAGGCGGGCGGCAAGAAACTGATCCAGATCACCGACGACGGCTGCGGCATGGTTCGCGACGACGCACTGCTGGCCTTCGAACGTCACGCAACTTCAAAACTCAAGAACGCTGAAGATCTGCTCAGTGTTGCCACCCTCGGTTTCCGCGGCGAGGCCCTGCCTTCCATCGCGTCGGTCTCGCGCCTGCGCCTCGAAACCCGCGCTCCCGACGAAGCTTCAGGAACGGTCGTCGAAATTAATGGCGGAAAAATCTTGAAAGTGGAAGAAGCCGGCCTGCCGCCTGGAACATCCATCACGATTCGCGATCTCTTTTTCAATACGCCGGCCCGCAGGAAATTCCTCAAAGCGGAGTCGACCGAGCTCTCCCACATCGCCTCGCTGGTTACCCATTACGCTCTCGCCCATCCCGACAAGCACTTCGAGTTGCACTCGGCGACCAATGCAATGCTGGTCGCCCCGCCTGTTGCCGGACACGGCGAGCGCGTCTACCAGGTTTTCGGTAAAGACGTTCTCGACCAGCTCATCCCCATCGCCGCCTTGCAGCCTCTCGAACGTATCGGCCTGCCGCAGCCACCGCCCTGGCGCCGTACTGAGGACGACGAACCGAAAGTCCCGGGCGAACTCCGTCTCCACGGTTTCGTCTCGAAGCCGGAGATCCAGAAGCTCAACCGCAACTCCATCTACATCTTCGTCAACGGACGCCTCATTCGCGACCGCCTCGTCCAGCACGCGATCACCGAAGCCTACCGCAACGTGATCCCGCCGGCCGTCTTCCCGGTGGTGCTGCTGTTCCTCGAAATGCCCACCGAGGAAGTCGACGTCAATGTGCATCCGTCGAAGACCGAGGTCCGTTTTCGCCAGCAGACTTTCTTGCACGATTTCATCCGCGACTCGATCCGCGCCGCACTGATGAAGGCCCGTCCAGTTCCACAGTTTGTGTCCGAAATCCGCGCCCACCCCACCGCCAGTCCGTCCCTTACCCCGGGCGCACACGCCGCCGCGGATGGCGTTGGCCCTTGGCAAAACCTTGACGCGACAGCCGCTCCCGGAGGCTTCACCCTGCGCGCGCCCGAGCCGCCCGCGATCAGCCAGCGATTTCAATTCGACGGAGGCATTGCGGTCGAAGCGAATGCGGCGGTCTCTCTGGCCAGAATCGCCGAGGTCATCCCCGACAACGGCTGTTCTCCGGCCTTTGCCGAGGAACCCGAAGTCCCCAGCCAACTGGCTCCCTCGCTGGCCACACTCAAGCCACTGGGCCAGATTCGCGAATCGTTTATCCTGGCCGTCAATCACGAAGGCCTCTGGATCATCGATCAGCACGTTGCCCACGAACGAGTCCTGTTTGAAAAGGTGCTCAAGCAGCGTGCGCTCCAGGCGGTCGAGAGCCAGCGTCTGCTGATGCCGCTTCTCCTGGAACTGACGCCCGCACAACTCGCCGTCTTCGCCGAAATCTCCGACGAACTCGCCCGCAACGGCTTCGAAGCCGAGCCTTTTGGCACGCGCAGTGTAGCGGTCAAAGTTGCTCCCGCCGGCATCGATGCCGCTCAGGTGGAGCACATGTTGCACGAATTGTTTGAGCAACTCTCCCGGGAAGATCAGAAGCTTAACCTCGACGCCCTGCGCACCCGCATCGCCGCCTCCATTGCGTGTCACGCCGCCATCAAGGTCAACATGCCGCTCGACCAGAACAAAATGGAATGGCTGCTCTCCGAACTCGCCAAAACTGAGTTCCCGATATCCTGCCCCCACGGAAGACCCGTCGTCCTTCGGTACTCAATGAAAGACATTCAGAGAGCTTTCAAGAGAATCTAGTTGTCAGCTCTCAGCCGTCAGCTTTCAGTTCCTAACCGTGACGTCAGCTCTGCCACCAAAGTTGCGGTGGCTGGCGCAAACTGCGGCGCGGCAAGATCATGCTAATGACCAACGACGAACGGCCATCGGCTACTCCAGCAAAGACCTCAACCTCGCCTGCAACCCAGGCCGACTACCGACGACCGGGGACCGACGAAGAGTTTTCTGTGTTCTAATCAATTCATGACCGAAGCCGAACTCCAACTGGCCCGCACCGAGAAGTGGCATCTGGATGGCCATCCCGTGCGCACGCTCGAGGAGGGACGCGCCTTCATGGAGTCGGTCGGATTCAGCCTGCTTTATCCCCTGCGCCCTCCGTTGCCCGTGCCCACATTTGTGGGAGCCTGGGTGGGAGCCGATGATCGCCTCCCCACCTGGCAGCATTCTTTCTCCGACCCGCGCGCCCGCGATGCTCAGGACCTGATGGTTCGTCTGTTGCGCGACCGCGCCGCCTTCGAAGCGAACCTGTTCGACGAGAACAACGCCTTCCTGGTCAGCGCCTCCGCGTTTCCTTTTTTTTATGCGCTGGTGGGAGAACGCAATCCCAGGCAGGCGCCCAAGGGAGGTTCGCGATCGGAATACTCACAGCTTGCCTGCGATGCCTTCGAGGTCATTCGTCGTGACGGCCCCATTTCCAAACAGAAGCTGGGTGAGAAACTGGGCGGCAGTCTCTCGGCGGCGGCACTTGATCGCGGGCTCTCCGAGCTATGGTCGCGCTTGCGCATTACCCGTGTCGACTACAACCCGGAAGAAGGCGCATTCTGGGACGTGCTCTATCGTTGGGCTCCCGATGCGGTGCGCGAGGGAATCAGCTTCTCGGTCGCAGAGGCTTTGAGCGCGTTGATATCCAAGTATCTGGATTGCGTCGTAGCCGCCGACGAGCAGGAACTCGAAACGTTCTTCGGAAATTTCGTTCCACGCTCGCGGGTGAAAGAGGCGGTGAAAGCCTTGCTGGCCGCCCGCGAACTAAGCTTCGTTCATGTGGGGAGCAAGTCTTTGGTACAGGTAGCCCCTCCGCGCGCAGTGTTCTCGCCCGTGAACAGAGGACCCAAGCTGCCACGTCCCGCCAGTCCGTCGTCCCGTTCTTAGCAGAGATCCCAATCAGCCTGCAGCTTTGCGGGTTGTCCTCCTCTCCAGAGGATTCGTTTTTCAGCCGATCTGGAGATTCTGCTACTCTGTATGCTCTTCAAGGAAACTGCCTCTTACCTTGCCATGGACCAAACGCTTTCGCGGAAACTGATCATTGCCATCGACGGCCCGGCTGGAGCCGGAAAAAGCACCATCGCTTCCCGCCTGGCGCGCAAGCTGGGCTATGTGAATCTGGAAAGCGGCGCCATGTACCGCGCACTGGCCCTCAAGGCGATCGAATGGGACGCCTCCTTCGACGATGCCACCGCCTTGCGCAAGCTGGCCGAAGGCGCCCGCATCGCCCTCGAGCCCACGCTGGGCGGCAATCGCGTGTTGCTCGACGGTAAGGATGTCTCATCGCGCATTCGCGAACGAGATGTAACCGAGGCCGCCTCCCGCGTCTCCGTACACCCCGCCGTGCGCGAGTGGATGGTGGCCAGGCAGCAGGAGATGGGTAAAGACGGCGGAATCGTGATGGAAGGCCGCGACATCGGGACGCAGGTTTTTCCCCATGCTGACTTGAAAGTTTTCCTCGACGCCGATCCTGTCATCCGCGAACAGCGCCGCCTCGATCAGCAAAAGGTGAACGGCCCTTCCGCGGAATCGATGGCCGCCGACCTTCGCGAACGCGACCACCGCGACCGCACACGAGCGACGTCGCCGCTTGTCCCAGCCAGGGATGCCGTGATCATCGATTCGACCCATCTGTCCGAGGACGATGTTCTGCATCAAGTCGCTGAACTCGTGAAAGACAAGCTCGGCCTGAAGAGCTGAGTTTTACGCGGAGAGCTCTGCTCCGTTTAGGCGCATAGGTAGCCGCCGGCGGAGAAACACTCGCTCCGAGTTCTGCTAACCTTACCAGGATCAGCTTCAAGTATCGGAGGGAACGAACTGTGCCAGCCGTGGCGGGAATCGATCTGGGTGGAACCGCGATCAACTACACGTTGCTCGATCGCGATGAAAAATTCCTGGTGGAGGGGTTGTGCGAACACCCTGCCCTCGCCAAGCAAGGCCCCGACGTCTGCCTGCAACAGATCGCCGACGGCCTCAAATTCGCCACAGAGAAAGCAGGGCTGCGCCTCGACGATGTGGTCGCGATCGGACTCGATACTCCCGGTCCGGCCAGCGCCGCGGGCCAACTCAGCGCGCGCGGCTCCACCAACTTTGTGCACGCCCAGTGGGCGGGATTCGACATCCGCGAAGGGCTGGCGCGCCGGCTCGGCAAGCCGGTCTCCTATTTGAACGACGCCAACGCGGCCGCGCTGTGGGGGCACTACGCGATCTTCGGCTCCAGCAGCCGCGAGACCTCCGTCTCCATTGTCATCGGAACCGGCAACGGCGGCGGCATCATCCTTGACGGCAACGTAGTGAAGGGCAAAAACGGATTCGGCGGGGAACTCGGCCACGTGCTCATCCCTTACCAGAGCATCGCGGGAACCAGCGGGATCACACCGAAATGCAATTGCGGACGCATCGGCGATCTCGAGTCGCTCTGCTCGCTGACGGCCATCGAAATGAACCTGCTGCCGTATTTTCTTCCCCGCTATCCCGGTCATGAACTCGCCGGGCTGAATTTACACGAAGCCGCAAAACTAGTTCGTGGGCTGGCCGACAAAGGCGACCCGCTGTGCCGCGACGTCTTCCGCGTTCAGGCCCACGCGCTAGGCCTCTTCTTCGACGAGATGATCAACACTTTCGACCCCGACGCATTCATCGTCGGAGGCGGTGCGCTTGAAACCAGTCCCGAATTTCAGCGCTGGTTTATGAAAGAGATCCGCGCGGCCATGCCCGGCCAGAGAGAAGAGCAGGTGGACATCCCCATCCACGTCATGCCCAACGGAGATACAGCCGGAGCCCGCGGCGCCGCCATCGAAGCATTAAAGCTAGCCCGCCAGAGCGGCTTGGCCTAGCGCGGTATTCCTCATCACTTCAAATCAAGATCAAAAACGAAAGCCGCGCTGCCCCATCCTGGCACGTTCTCTGCGCCAGAGTGAGATTCCACGGCCTCATGATCCATGGGCTCCTGAAACTCTAATTCTCGGTAGGCTCTTCCGCAGGCGCCGCCTTCCTTGGTGGCCTGGGCGGAGCCGGTGGCGCAGGCATCGAGTGCGCATTTTCGGTATCGCGCTTGTGAATCGTGATATTCCCGTGCTCACTGTTCAAAACCAGGCGAATCGCACCGTTGCCGAACGTTCCCTGAGCCCGTCCCGCCTCGTCGTCATTGGTAACGTTCACTCCGGGGAAGTCTGCCTGCACTTCACCGCCCCGGCTCCGCGCCTCCACTTTGAAGCCAACCTTGTCGGGCACGCCCACGGTGATGTCGCCATTGCGGTTGTCGATCTGAATATTGCCCGGTGACTTCAAGCTGAGTTGAACGCCGCTGTTCTCATCCTGGATTCGCACATCGCCCGACACCGCTCCCAGCGTCACGTCTTTCGAGCGAGTGCTCAACCGCACTGGCCCGATAATGTCGTCGGCCCGCAGGCTGTCGGAATCCAGATCCAGATCGCCCAGCAGTTTTGTAAACTCAAGATCGGTTCGCGACGACTTAAAGCTCACGGCCTTGCCGATCTTCGAGAGCCGCAAGCTGTCCGAAACATCGCCATTCAGCCGCACCGCCCCTTGCACGTCCGAGATCGTCACATCACCCGATCGTCCCTGCATAGAAACATCCCCCGACACCTGGGATACGCGCAGGGAACTGTGGCCCATATCCACCGAGCCGCGATCCAGGTTGAGGGTCACGTCTCCCTTGACATCATCCACGCTCACGTCGCCGCGTCGGTTGGATATCTCGACCGTTCCGTCGCGCCCCATCACGTTAACGTCGCCGCGCTGCGCCGCAATCGTCAGGGCAGCTTTTCTTGGCAGCGACACGTTCAGGTCAACCGTCACCGGATGGTCGCCTGCGCCCCGCGTATTGGCATTGATCGTGACCAGGTTGCCCGACACCGTGATCTGGGGCTTGGTCTGCTCGTTCCACTTCTCCGCCTCGTCCTTGTTGTCGGAACGGATTTTCTTGCTTGCGCTGACTTCAATCTTGTCCCCGTTCGAGACATTCACATTCACCGCGCCCCGGTCATTCACAATCTTGACGGCGGCGCCGGCGGCAAAGTCGTGGCTCAGTCGCTCGTCGAATTCATGGGTCTCGCCAAAGAATGGGACGTGATCCTCAATGCCCATTTCATCGCCCACGCCGTTCCAGTCAACTCTTGCCATCTGGCTCGCCGTGAGCCCGGCGATGATCAGGAAAATCAGGAGCACGATGCCGCCCGCGCCGACGCCGGGCGCTTGCACTCCTTCTTGCTTAGCCCTGTAGTGCTCCACCAGCTTGAGCACGCCCCACAGGATCAGCAGGAGCGGCCAGTAGTGCGCAAACCACACTCCCAGCGTCTTCCAGGAGATGAGATGCAGATTTCCAAGCAGGAAAATCAGGCCCAAAATGATCAGGATCACCGATCCCGTCATCGAGCGCCGGCGTCGGGGAGGCGTGACCACGGGGCTAGACATGGTTCACCTCGCTGGAGGCTTGCGCCTGCCCTTGCGGATCTTCCGAAGCCATAACTCCCGGCGCTGGTGGAGGCGGGGGCAAGGCTCCCGGACCTTCGATGTGTCCCGTTTCCGATGCATTGCTCTGCAATAGCTTCACTCCGCCGATCACCAGCAGAATCAGAGGCCACGTCCGCTCAAATCCCGGACCGTGCAGGTTGTCGATCAGGAACAGCACGCCCAGGGTCACCATGATCGCCGGCCACATGATGCAACGCATCTTGCAGCGATCGCAGCTGCAAGTTCCATCCACCTCTCCCAGCAGACCCCATCTGCGGGCAAACAACCAGACTCCGAATCCGATAAGGATGATTGGCCAGAAGCGGTCGATGCCAGTCTCGAACAAGCCCACCGTATTCAAGAAGGAAGATCAGCCCCAGCACAATCAGAATTACCGCTCCAGTGGGAACGCTGTTGCGGTAGCGGGCTGGCTCGGCAGGCGCCGCGCTCGTGCTCACCACTACGCTCGAGGCGCCAGGATTAGCGGCTCGGGGTTGCGGCGTCGGTCCGAACATGCGTTCGAATCCGAATGGATCCGGCACAGGCTGGCCCAATTCAAGGGCGTGCGCCGTCTTGTAAGCGTCGAATACCAGGTAAAAGAAATACGCGAAGAAAACCGGGACCATGATGGGTCCGAAGTGATCGGCCATCCAGATCATGCACACGAAGGCCATGACATGCACGAAGCCCTTCATGAATTGCCCGTTGTACATGGCGCCCACGCCCGGAATGAATCCCAGCACGGCGGCCAGGCCCGGACTGGGCAGCCGCTCCGTTGTAGCCGGCTGGCCAGGCACAGGCGCTCCCGGCGCGGGAGGCGGGGGCAGCGCGTCGCCAATACGATCGGCGAGGCACTGCTCGCAGAATTTCGTTCCGCGCACGTCGCGTGCGCAGGCTGCGCACAGCGGCTTGCCGCACGTGCGGCAATAGGCCACTGCGGCAACAGTGTTGTGCGTGGCGCAGTTCATACCAACCTCCTGATCGTGGTCACCGACACGGCAGGTGTTTCTTCCGGCACGGATGCCAGCGTGGGCTGGTTTTCATCGCGGCTGTAATTCCTCTCCTGTCTGGGCTCGGGGTCTCCACTCGTATTGTTCTTGTGATTCCTCTCCCGCTCTTTCTCTTCTCGCGTTTCGGCGGGTCGGGTTACCTTCCGAATCTCCTGCACCTTCGATTCGATCTCAACCACCAGTCGAATGTTCTCGTAGTACTTCACCACTCGGGCACTGGTGGTGTAGTAAGTCCGGCGCAGGCCACTCCGGCTGAGATCGGCTTGCTTGAGGTCCCTCGGCTTCACCCCGGCCACGCTCAACGCGACCGACAGCGAGAAAAATGCCATTCCGAACGACATGGCGAAGCGCGGTTGACGCACTGTACTCCACACCGGCGTCAGCAGGGAATCCGCCCATTCGCGAATTCGCTCGCCAAGCGACGGCTTATGCACCGTGGCCGCGATCTCGTGCAACCGGTAGGACGGGATTCCACTGGTTGCGGCCAGAATGTCATTCACCAGGTTGGCTGGAGCCTCCACCTCCACCAGAGACTTCAGCCAATGCTGCCCCGCCTCGACTTCTGCGAACAGAGGTCCGCATTTCGCGCAGACGCGGGCATGAGCCCGAAACTGCTCCTGTTTCACGCCGCTCAACTGGTTGTCCAGGGCGTCAAAAAGAAGTGTCTCGAACTCGTTGCACTGCATACCGTTATGGGTTTCACCTGGCATCACATCACCTGCCTGTAGATACGTTGGAGGAGCCTCGCAAGTTCCGCGCGACCCCGGTTAATCCTGGATTTCACAGTTCCTTCCGGAACTCGTAGAACGGCCGCGATATCCCGATAGTCCATGTCTTGTAAGTCCCTTAGAATCACTGCTTCCCGGAGCTCCGGCGACAGCTTTTGGAGGGCCTCATGCACGACATCGCCCGTTTCCCGACTCTGTACTTTAGTGTCGGGCGCTGGTCCTTTGTCCGGGATCTGCTCGCTGAGGGGCATGGAATCCTCGTGTTCCGACGTGGTCGCGTCTATCGAGTCCGTAACGCGATCCTGCTTGGTTTTACGGAAGTGATCGACCAGAAGGTTGCGTGTCATGGTCGTAAGCCACGTCATGAAGGCGCCCCGCTCCACGTCATAGGAGCTCAGCGTTCGGTACATCTTGATGAAAACTTCCTGGGTCAGGTCCTGCGCGTCGTCCGAGGAGCCGGAAAACCGATAGCAGATGTTATAGATACGCCGATTGTACCGTTGGACGATCTCCTCCCACGCCACTGCATCGCCTGCAATGCAGCGCCGTACGAGACTGTTGACGATTTGAGCGTCTTCCAACCAGCGCTCCCGGAAATTCTGGCTTTAGGTGGAGACGGCGGTGCGAGACCCGGCACGCCCCTGGACTGACTTCTCGTAGTCCATACGTTGAATGCCCCAACAAAAGTTCCCGCTGGCCCAGCAAGTCATTATGCGGGAAGGAATTGTAGCAGTCCCGAAAATTGTGCTCCCGGAGATGGCAATGCTTCCCGAAATTGGGCACCGTCCATCGCTGGCATCCCCCGCAACGAAGCGCAGTACTTATGCTTTTCTGCACTGATTGGCGGAGTAGCGAGGATTTGCAGAGACTCGCTGGGTGCGGGATGACAATAAAACGAAACGCTAACCAACTATTACCTCGCGGCGGGCACATCACGCGCCGGATGCCCTCCCGGTGTTCGGTGATAAGCTCACTTCAATCGATCTAGACAGGCCTCGAGATAAGCGTCTGTCCGGCAACCCATGAAGAGGTTTTGGGATGAAGACACGAGTTATCTTTCGCGTACTCTGCCTGACAGCATATATCGCATTTGCTCAAAGCTCAGCTCCGAACTCGCACGGCAACGAGGCTCTCCTGATTGCGCTTGAGAATGCGTGGAATCAGGCGCAGCTGCATCACGATTCAAAAGCACTGGACGCGCTGGTTGCCGAGAACTTCATCAGCACAGACAACGACGGTATTCTCTCGACAAAAACGCAGTTCCTCGCCGACAACAAAGACCCCGCCTACGCCCCTTCTGTCATGGCCAACAGCGAGGAGAAAGTCTTCCTCTATGAAAATGCAGCCGTGGTAGCGGGCATCTACCATGCGAAGGGCACTTACAAGGGAAAGGCCTTCGATCATTACGGCCGGTTCACCGACACCTGGGTTTTTACAGACGGAAAGTGGCTGTGCGTGGCCAGCCATACCAGTCCACTGAAGAAACCGCGCTAGAGCAACTTCTGCGATTGGGTCTCGTGTCCTCCTATCCCCTCCTGCATTTTCGCGAGTCTACTTCAATGGGCGGCGCGCCCTTGTTAAAATTTAAGGCTAAGGGAACCCGCCCTTGTCGGGTCTGATTAGGAGTACGAGGCCAGCATGTGCAGGAATATCAAAACGCTTTTTAACTTTGATCCGCCGGTGACCGAAGACGAAGTACAAGCAGCTTCTCTGCAGTTTGTGCGGAAGATCACGGGCTTCAACAAGCCATCCAAGGCCAACGAGGAAGCGTTCCAGGCCGCCATCGAGGAGATCGCGGGAATCTCTTCGCGCCTGCTCCACTCCCTCGAAACCACAGCGCCACCCAAAAATCGGGAAGAAGAGGCCGCCAAAGCAAAAGCCCGCGCGGCAGAGAGATTCGGAACATAAATCTGTCGCGTGGATGCGTGTGAGACCGCTTGTCGTGCGTTCGAGTCAGGGGGCGCTCAATCCCCCAGCCACTCCGCTAACCCCTGCAGCGGTTCGATGTAATCGCAGATAATCTTCGTCGTTGCCATCAATGGAATCGCGAGAATCAACCCAAACGCGCCCCAAATCCATGCCCAGAACAGCAGCGACAGCGCCACCGCCAAAGGATTCAACCGCAGGCGCCGTCCAATGAGCTTGGGATAAAGCAGGTTCATGGTGAGCACATGCAGGACCACCACGGTTACGAATACGATGGCCAGTTGTGATTTGGTCAGCACTCCCATCCCGGCGGCCAATGGCGCCAGCAGCGCGAAGAAAACTCCAAGGTATGGCACCAATCCTGCGAACGCGCTGATTACCCCGAGGAAATAAAAATAGGGCAAGTGCAATGCGCCAAAGACGGCAGTGGATGCGATCGCGTTAAGCAGTCCCACAAACAGATTGCCGGCTATGAAGCTTCGTACCATCTCCGAAATTCGTCCAATCGTTCGGAACGCGACCAGCCGCTTTTCCTTCGGAAAGACGCGCAGGGTGGCCGAATGCACGTGTGTCTTCCAGGTCAGCATGAAATAGATCAGGAACGGCACGAAACTGATGGCCAGCGCGATCTCGCCAAACTGGCTGGCGCCCGTGGAGATAAGCTTGGCGATCCCATGCGATTCCTGCACCTGCACCGGGATCGGCTTCTTTCCGGCCTCGCTCGGCATCACCGCCCGCGTGCTGTTCTCGATCTTATCGGCTTGCGCCTGCAGTTTTTCAAGGTCTTCCCGAATGGTGGCCGAGAACCTGGGTAGTTCTTCCATGAAGTCGAGCGCGCGGTTGTAAAAGAAAAATATCAGTGCGCAGGAAAGTCCCAGCAGCAGAAGCAGCGCGATCGCCGCCCCCGCGGCCCGTGGAATATGCAACCGCGCCAGCACGACCACCAGAGGATCGAGCGCAAACGCCAGCAGCGTAGCCACCAGTACGGTGACAAGGACCGGCTTCAGGAGATAAATCAGACCTACGGCGGCGGCCGCCGCGATCACGGACTGGGCGACGACTCCGGCTTGCACCGAACCGCGAAGAAGTTCTACTTCCTCGTCTGGCGCAGCCCCGTTCGTGGGAATACCGTTCGCGACTACTTGTGGTTGTGAGGCGGCCATGAATCGATACAGTCGGAGGAGAGGCAGACCGCAAGAACCGCGCGGACTTTACCGCGCACGGCGTGGTCTCGCCCAGACATGATTGAAACTAGGCTGGCAGGCCACGGGCGTAAATAGGGTTAAGGCTCTAGAAAAACTTCAGCGCCCTTGGAGAAATGCATACCGGATCCGAACGGTGCCTATCGCGCGACCGATTGCACCCAGCCCGCAAATGCGTGCCAGGCCTGCGTTTTCCCGATCGGAATGCGGACCGCGTACACGAAGATCATTAGCGCGCTCGCCCACAAAGTTGCGCGGTGCACTTTGTGCATGGACCACAGGTCGTACGCCACCAGCAGCAGCAGAAACAGGCAGCTGACCATCCCGGCGTGCCCCGCATTGCGATGGACGAAAGCGACCGGCCAGCGCGCGATGGCGGCGATCAGCAGGTCGATGGTGGCCACCAGGATCAGCCGCTTGTGGGTTGCTGGATCGCGTCGTGCGCGGTAGGCAAAATAGATCAGCGGCGCAAACACCAGCATGTCGCTGATAGGAATAATGTAGAAGAGTAGCGGGTCCCTGCCCGGGCGGTCCGCCCGCACCAGCGAATCGGTGGCCGCCAGTACTCCGACAACTACCATAAGACATGCCCAGAGGAATCCCACCGGGCCGAGCCGGCGGTGGATGTCGACCCGCCCCGCTGAGACCAGCGAAGTCTGCGTGATGAACAACAGGATCCATCCCGTAAACACCGCTCCGTGCACGTGGATGATCGTGCTGGGCAGCGGCGCGCGGAACACTCCTGCGAGGTAGTAGCTGGGCGCAAAGCCGACAAACACGGTGGCCGCCATGAGCAGACCCATGCCCATGAAGAAGTAATTGTCGTAACGCCGGCCCGGCATACTCGACGCCGGCTTGGCGGGCGTATCGGGATGCGCAATGGCGGTTGCCATGGTGCCTCCATCAAAGGGATTTTCACTGACTGGTGTGCTGCGCCCCGGGGGAATTGCGAGAAGTGTAGGCCAGATTGATTTGGAATTGCCAGAGAAATCCAGGGGGGAACATGGCCGTGGCCTGGCATCAGGCTAATTCCCCCGTCACTGCCTCCCGCGGGTGCCCCGTCCAAGCTCCGCTTGGGCGGGTTCTTGCCGTAGCCGACTCCACTTCATCGCCGGAGCAGTTCTTCCGTCTCCAACAGCTTGACCCCATCCTGCTTGCGCAAATGCTCGCGCAACCAGTAGCCGTGCTCAACCCCTACGATGACCACGATCCGCTTCCCTGGATTCTGTTGCGCCGCCGTGACGATCTGCTCGTGGAAATACTGATTCCAACCCTCCCACCCCTGTTCTTCCTGCGGCCCATAGAGTCTGTGCTGGAATGAATGCTTGACGGCAAACAGGCGGTCGGTCCATGAGGCGTTCACGTCGGCGCCGCTGCGCCATTCGGAAAGCAAGTATTTGAAGAGCGTGTCGTTGTAGGTGTCGAAGGCTTCGTCTTTCTGAGGCGAAGTTTTCTGCAGGTCTTGCTCGGCTCCGCGCAAGAGGCCGATCAACTCGGTCCGGCGCGGACCTTCGGGTTCAAGCGCAATGGTCGCCCAGTTGTGCCGCCGCAGAAGCGGATACACGCTGTTCTGATACTCGCGCTTGTTCTTCTGCTCAACCTTGTCTTTCAAGTCGGCTGGCGTGAGCTCGACCGCGAGGACGTCGGGGTGGAGGCGTTCAATGGCCGCGCTTAGATCGGCGTAAGTGTAGAAGGGCGCTTGCTCGTGCATCTGGTGCAGTGCGCACAGCACTACCACTTCGGAGGAACCGGGAGACGCTCCATGCGCGAAAGTTCCCAGCGTCAGGGCCGACAAAAGCAGGAGAGTTTTCATCTTTGAGAAGAATTACGAAATGGATGGTGTCGCGGTTCCATGCAGCTTGCGCTAAGACTCAAGACGCGGGCTCTCAGGAAGTCATTGCAAGTTTGCCTTTCGGCCCTGCGATCCGCGCGCGCAACTCGGTTTTCTTCCCGCTATCGATTTGGACATCAAGACCTAGCTGTTCACAAATTTTCTCCAGAGATGCGGGATCGGGGTCGGCAATCGTGAAACTTTCGAGACTGCAGCCAGCGGGCGAATCGGTGGATGGATGCGTGGAGGAGGTGTCCCATTCAATGAAGAAGGGCAGGATGCCGTTGTGGTCGTTGGCAAGGTTGAGGGTTCTCCACTTGAGCAGGCGGCCATCGGGACGCGCGCGCGAACCGTCGCGTGGACCGTCGAAGGCGATGCCGGCGGCTTTGAGCTTGGCCGCGAGCGCTTCGATGTTGCCCGGGTGATCGGCCCATCCGACCAGGCGAGGAGTGGAGAGCGACTTGAGTTTTCGCAGTAGCGGAACGGAGAAGTCCGGAACTTTGTCTTGCGCGGGATCGGGCGCGATGATTTCGAGATAGCGGCGCTCGCCCAAGGACAGGAGTGCGTTGCGCGTGCCGCGACCAGGATGCACGCCGCCGATGGCGGCGCGGACGCCGGTGAGTTCTTCAACGAAGTTGATTGCTGCGTTGAGATCGTGGGAGCCGAGCAGGATGTGATCGAGCATGGTCGGGGCCTCGGGTGATGTTGCCAGCGCTCGGGGTGCGAGTGTTGCCGCGGCGGTAAGCAAGAGGAATTGGCGGCGGTTGAGCATTCAGGTCACAGGTCACAGGTTCTGGTGTTGAGGGCTTTGCCAGTATCTCAATTTCGAAATTGATTCCTAACGCTTCGCTTCCGTCGGTTCTGGGTGTCGCAGGCGGAATGCAGAGGTCCATCGACTGCGTTCGGCTAACGCGTAACTCCGCCCAGGATGCCAAATTTTGAAGATGCGTGCATCTTCAAACAGCAGGGCAGCGTCTCTTGCTGTGCCCTGTGCCCCGTAACCTCATTCCGAAGTAAAGTAATCCACCGTCACCGGATTCTCGAACAGCGAGTAATCCCGCGTCACCACCGTGATGCCTTCTTCGGTCACAAAGTAGCGCTGCTTGTCCGCTTCGGCGTCGAATCCGATGGTGGTGCCCTCGGGAATGTGCACGTCGCGATCGATAATGGCTCGCTGAATGCGGCAGTGCCGCCCCACGTTCACATGCGAGAACAAAATGCTGTTATCGATCTCGGTATACGAATTCACGCGCACGTCGGGCGACAGGATGCAGTTCTTGACCGAGCCGCCCGAAACGATGCAACCGGCTGACACGATGGAGTCGATTGCCGTGCCTGTTCTTCCGGCCTCGGCGAATACGAACTTCGCGGGCGGATACTGCCGCTGGTGCGTGCGGATGGGCCAGTCGGAATCGTACAGGTTGAAAACCGGCGACACCGAAACGATGTCCATGTTCGCTTCGTAGAACGCCTCCAGGGTGCCCACGTCGCGCCAGTACAGTGCTTCTTTCTTGTTTTCGTCGACGAAGTCGTAGGCATAGACCCGGTACTCGTCAACCATCTTGGGCAGGATGTCTTTCCCAAAGTCGTGGCTGGAATTCGGATCCTCGGCATCCTTGAGCAGCACCGGAATGAGCACGTCGGTATTGAAAAGGTAGATGCCCATCGAAGCCGCAACCTTTTCCGAGTTCCAGGGCGAGCGCAAGTCGGTCTGCTTCGGTTTCTCCTGAAAACCGTTCACGCGGTGGTCGCGGTCCACTTCGACCACCCCGAAGCGCGAAACCTCGTCGGGCGAGATTTGAATGGTCGCCAACGTGACATCAGCCGCCGAATGATTGTGCTGCTCCAGCATCTTCCCGTAGTCCATCTTGTAGATGTGGTCGCCGGAGAGAATCAGCACGTGCTTGGGCTGCTCGGAGCCGATGGAGTAGATGTTCTGATAAACCGCGTCCGCCGTCCCCATGTACCAGTTGTCGCTCACGCGCTTCATGGGCGGCAGAATCTCGACAAACTCTCCCATTTCGCGCGCCACAATGTTCCAGCCTTCACGGATGTGCCGGTTCAGCGACAGCGCCTTGTACTGGGTGAGGATGTACACGCGGCGCAGGTCGGAATTGATGCAGTTGGAGAGGGTGATGTCGATGATGCGGTAAATGCCGCCAAAGGTGACAGCCGGTTTCGCACGGTCGCGGGTAAGGGGGTACAGCCTTTCGCCCGCGCCTCCAGCTAGCAGGACTCCCAGCGTATCTTTCATCCGAATTCCCGGTGAATGAAGTTGCCTACGGGCCTGACGATTGCGGCGGCACTCAAACTCGTACCGCGGCACTTAGGCTGCGGAAACGGTTGATGGTAGCACAGGACTAGCGGTTGGCTGCTAGCTCATGGGTTATGGCGGCGAATGGCTGGTGGCTGACGGCTGGTAGCGAACGCTTCGAGTGCACGGCCCCGATAAAGGCTGCACAAAAACGGTGAGACGCCTTAACAAGGCAAAGTATGCAAAAGAGAAGCAGCGGCAGGAAGAAAATCAACGCAGGAGCCACAAGCTATCAGCTATCAGCCACCAGCTACGCCACGTCTTCGTCGACTTTGATGCGCAGAGACTTTAAAAATTTGAGGTCCTGATCGTTGACTTTGAACGTGGGGTTGGTGGTAAGGGTCGTTACCAGGGAAGCCTTATCGCCGGATTTCTCGCCTTGCTTGCTGACGCCGATCGTGGCTTCCAGCACCAGAAAGATGTCGTACCCGCCCTCTTTGATACGCGACACCACCTCGGCAATGGAATCGGAGTCGGCCAGCGACTCGTTGATCGCTTCGCCCAGTTCTTTCATCAACTGTTTGAGTTGCTGGTCCACAGAACCCCCCTGGCGGGAGTCGCCGTCACACGGGATTGTGACCGGGCTCCTCGCATTGCGGATATTGTAACCCCGAACATTGATAAAATCGACCAGTGTCCGCCCTAGCTTTAACTCGGAAACTCCGTATCCTCGCACAAGTGGCCGGACAGCACGCCGGGCAGAGCCGGACCATGGGCGCAGTCCTGCAGGCGGGGCGGATCACGCTGCGTTCTTTCGGGCGCGTGCTGCACCAGTTATGGCTCGAAGTTACGGGCTTTGTTTTCCTCGCCTTGGCGGCCATTGGCGGAGTCGCGCTCAGCCGGGAGTTTGCAAAGTACCAGGCAGGCCATGGCGAGCCTGCTCGCTTCGCGGTCGCGCTATGTTTTTGCCTGACCTTTGGTTATTTCGGCGTGAGTTCCTTCTGGCGTGTGCGGCGGAAGAAGGGGTAACACGCGAACATGACCACGGAGGACACAGAGGGCCACAGAGGAATCTCAGGGAAATGCTCCAAAGTGGGCGACGATGAAACTGTCAGCATTCGAGGTGTCGCACAGTGAAGTACTCTGTGTTCCTCCGTGTCCTCTGTGGTTAAGGTTTTTATGACGGAAAAGGTAAAAACCACTCCCTCGTCGAAGACCCAGTCAGATCCCGAAACCTCATCGCATATCCCGGTGCACCAGCTCTATACGCCTGCGGACCTCAAGAAATGGGATCAGGAACGTGAGGCGGGCTATCCCGGCGAATATCCGTTCACGCGCGGCGTGCAGGCCACCATGTACCGCGGCCGGCTCTGGACCATGCGCCAGTACGCCGGTATGGGCGACGCCGAGGAGTCCAACAAGCGCTACAAGTACCTGCTCGCCAACGGGACCACGGGCCTGTCGGTAGCCTTCGACCTGCCCACGCAAATCGGGCTGGACTCCGACAACCCGCTCGCGATGGGAGAAGTCGGCAAGGTCGGCGTTGCGATCGACTCTGTCGAAGACATGGAGCGCCTGTTTTCCGGCATCGATCTCACCAAGATTTCCACTTCGATGACGATCAACTCCACCGCCTCGATTTTGCTGGCGCTGTACGTCGCGGTGGCAAAGCGGCAGGGCGCCGACATCCGCCAGCTTTCCGGCACCGTGCAGAATGATGTGCTCAAGGAATACATCGCGCGCGGAACGTATATCTATCCCCCCAGACAGGCCATGCGCATCATCACCGACCTGTTCGCCTGGACCAACGAGAACGTTCCCGACTGGAACACGATTTCAATTTCCGGCTACCACATGCGCGAGGCCGGTTCCACCGCAGTGCAGGAAGTCGCTTTCACGCTGGGCGACGGCATGGCGTACGTGCAGGCGGCCATCGATGCCGGGCTCGATGTCGACAAGTTCGCTCCGCGGCTGTCTTTCTTCTTCAACGCGCACAGCAATTTCCTGGAGGAAGTCGCGAAGTTCCGCGCGGCGCGACGCATGTGGGCGCGCATCATGCGCGAGCATTTCGGAGCCCGGAATCCCAAGTCCTGGATGCTGCGCTTCCACACCCAGACCGCGGGTTCCACCCTGACCGCCCAGCAGCCCGAAAACAACATCGTGCGCACCGCGCTGCAGGCCTTGTCGGCGGTGCTGGGCGGGACGCAATCGCTGCACACCAATTCATTCGACGAAGCGCTGGCGCTGCCCACCGAGCAGTCGGCCCGAATCGCGCTGCGCACCCAGCAGATCATTGGCTATGAATCGGGTGTCCCGCAGACCGTCGATCCCCTGGCCGGTTCCTATTACATCGAAAGCCTGACTAACGAAATCGAAAAGCGCGCCGCCGAGTACCTGGGCAAGATCGAAGTGCTGGGTGGGATGTTGAAGGCCATCGAACGCGGATTCGTGCAGCAGGAAATCCAGAACGCCGCCTACGAATATCAGCAGGCGGTCGATCGCGGAGAAGCCATTGTTGTGGGCATGAACCGCTTCGAACTGGAAGTAGAGCGGCCGATCCCGATCCAGCGGATTGATGAAGCACTCGAGCCCAAACAGGTGGAGCGCCTGCGGGCCTTGCGCGCTCGGCGGGATGCAGTTGCATGGCAGGCGGCACTGCGCGGCGTGGAAGACGCAGCGCGTTGCGGAGCGAACCTGATGCCGCGCATTCTGGCGGCCGTCGAGGCCTACGCGACCGTGGGCGAGATCTCCGATGCGATGCGCCAGGTGTTTGGCGAGTACAAAGAATCGGTCGTGGTCTAGATGAAACATTCCTCTCCGGCCAAAAACGGTATCCATATCTAATCAATTTCTCGGAACTGCCGATAGCCATCACAGGCGGTAGAGGTCATCCAAGCCGCCGCCCATATCACGCCAAGGAAGGCAAATCGCCATGGCAGAGAATTTGTCGAACACCGGATATCGTCCCAACGATTGGGGAACTCCTTCGGCAGGAGCAGTCACCGAACAGGCCACCATCGGTGCTTCCATCGTGATCAAAGGCGAGGTCAGCGGGAGCGAACCCCTCTTTATTAACGGCACAGTGGAGGGATTGGTGCACTGTCCCGAGCATCGCGTGACCATTGGCCGTAACAGCACGGTCAAGGCGGATATTCAGGCGCGCGAAGTTGCCGTGATGGGCTCGGTGAAGGGCAACATTCACTGCAGCGACCTGGTGGACTTGCGCGCGGAAAGCAATATTCAGGGAGAGATCGTCACGCGGCGGATCCGTATCGACGACGGCGCCGTGCTGAAAGGTAGTGTAGAAATCCAGAGAGCCGAGAAAGGGGCGCCAGCGCCCGACGTCCAAGGCTGCGCCCATCGAGGCGGAAGCCGAAGTGGGAGCCAAGGCGGCGGAGGAAACTGCCACTGCGGCGGCGGAAACCGAAGCGGCCAACCCGCATCCATCGAAGGCGGAGGTGCTCGCCGCAGCGGTCACGCGCCGGGTGGCAGGCAGCAGCGTACTGTTCAAACCTGTGCGCTAGAGATCCGATGTAGGTTGAGAGGCGCGTCCTGGCCTGCCCTTAACGAGTGTCGTCCATTCCCACGGTTTGTCGTTCGTGAGGCAAACTTCGGCATCCAGGCAATGCGCCTCGCTCGTTCTGACGCTGCCTCGGCCTCACAAGTAAGACAGCCACCACTCGTGCCGCCTTCTTTTCAGCTCTGCAAACCACCGGCACAGGAAGTACAAGAGCGCCACCGCCGTAATCCACATCAAGTACACGAACGGCAGGTTGTACCCGTAGCCGGCGGGCGTCTCCCCAAAAATTGCTCCGTGAAGCAGCCAGCCCACCGACTGCCCGCGTGTCGCTGCCACGATAATTGCCAACGAGTGGATGAGGTACAAGTGCAGCACCTAGAAGAACATTGGCACGCGGCCGAAAGTCCACAAAGCCCTTAACCCGCGTGGCACACTCTCCCTATCCAGACAGGCCAGCAGCAGCAAAGACGGTCCAATCGTCATCAGCAAAAACTGCAGCGAACGCGGATATGGCAAGGGAGGAACTGTGGGGCTCCCCGACTGTCGGACCGATGGGCGAGCGCGGCCTTGAGAGAACTAGATCGAGACTTTGTAGTCGCAGGCTTCGCGGCAAGCGCCGCAGTAGAAAAGCCCGTCTTCGCACAGCCGGACGTCCAACTGGCTCTGGCAGAAGACGCAATACTTCTCGCAATCGCAGCGTTCTTCGACCTGCTCGCACTGGCTGCAACGGACTTTGACTTTAGTGGTCGCCATGAGGGAACTCTAGCGCTGGTAAGGAAAGCAACGAAAGTTCCGTTGGTAACCAGTGGCTGCGAGCTACGAGCCTCGAGCTGCGAGCAAGACGCCTAGCTCAAGGTCAGAGACAGCATCAAATTCCTCAGGCCTGACACCTGTCACCCGTGACCTGTTACCTGTGACCTCCCTCCCCGTTTGACCCCATAAAAAACAGCGTGATAGGGTTATGAGTTCCACGACTCCGCAGCCCAGCCAACTGCGCATCAGATCGAGGGTTCCGCTTGCCTGCCGTTGAGGCGACTACGCCGACCATCCGCAAGACCGCGCTGAACGCCGTCCACCGCCAGATGGGCGCCAAGATGGTTGAATTCAATGGCTGGGACATGCCCGTGGAGTACCCGTCGGCTGGCGGCATTATGGCCGAGCACAACGCAGTGCGCACCGGCGTGGGCATTTTCGACGTCAGCCACATGGGCGACATCCGCCTCGCGGGACCGCAGGCGCTGGCCGCCGTCCAGCACATTTCCATGAATGACGCGGGCCGCCTGGCGATCGGGCAGGCGCAATACTCCGCTCTTCTTTATCCCGAAGGCACGTTCGTCGACGACGTCATCGTGCATCGCCTCGGCGAAGACGAATACCTGCTCGTCATCAATGCCGGGACCCGCGAGAAAGATTTCAACTGGGTGCGCGATAACACGCGTAAGTTCGACTGCAAGGCCGAGCATCTTTCCGACGACTTCACCCAGATCGCGATCCAGGGTCCTAAAGCGGTGAACCTGCTTCAGAAGCTGACTGACGCCGATCTATCTGCCGTAAAATTCTACTGGGTAACGCGTGGCACGGTGTGCGGCTTGAAGAACATCCTGGTCGCGCGCACCGGCTACACCGCCGAAGACGGTTTCGAAATCTACATTCCTGCCGACGAGGCGACCAGCGCGCGGGTGTGGAAGGAAATCCTCGAAGCAGGCAAGGAATTCGGCGTGGTTCCTTGCGGCCTGGGTTCGCGAAACACGCTGCGTCTGGAAGGTAAGCTACCCCTGTACGGGCACGAAATTTCCGACACCATCAACGTCTGGGAAGCCGGCCTCGACCGCTTCATCAAGATGGAGAAGCCCGACTTCATCGGCCGCAGTGCTCTCGAGCACGCGAAGGCCGCCGGATTGAAACGCACCCTGATCGGCCTGGAGATGGTAGAGCGCGGCATCGCCCGCGATGGATACAAGGTTTTGGACGGTTCGGGCAACGAGATCGGCTACGTAACCAGCGGATCCCCCGCGCCATTTCTAAAAAAGAACATCGCGCTGGCTTACGTCCCGCCCGCTTTTGCTGAAATTGGAATGAAGCTGAAGGTAGAAATCCGGGGACAAGGCGTGGGGGCCCAGGTAGTGCCAACGCCGTTCTACAAACGACCGAAGAAGAACTAACCGCAGACGCACGCTCGAAGCTCAGAGCTCGAAGCTCGGAGCTACAAAGCCAGCAGCCAGGAGCAAGAAGCAAGATGCCCTACCCAACCGACCTGAAGTACACGAAAGAACATGAATGGATCAAAGTCGATGGCTCCGCCGCCACGGTCGGCATCACCGACTACGCCCAGGAATCGCTGGGCGACATCGTGTTCGTCGACCTGCCCAAGCCAGGTTCAGAGATCACAGCGGGCAAAACGTTCGGAACCGTAGAATCGGTCAAGGCGGTCTCAGATCTTTACGCCCCGGCGTCGGGCACCGTCACCGAAGTCAACGGGGACTTGGCAACCGCGCCCGAAAAGATCAATAAAGACGCCAACAACATCTGGATGCTCAAGCTGACGCTCAAAAATCCGGGCGAACTGAATGGTCTGATGTCGGCAGCGGACTACGAAAAGTTTGTGAAAGAGGAAGGCGGGCACTAGAGCGTCGATTACTGGCTGGTGACTGCAAATGAAATTCTTCACCACAGAGGCCATAGAAAACCCTGATGCAGCTCTTTCTGGCTTCCTCCGTGTCCTTTGTGCCCTCTGTGGTGATCGCGTTTTCCAAAGTTCGGGAAAGGGCCCCGGCCGCCGCTTGCAAGCGGCCTTCGATGACTTTTAACTGCAGTGCAAAATCAACGATGGAAGGCCGTCTCGCCGGGCAACTGAACATCGCCGCCCATCAATCGTTCGGGTTGCTGATTACATCTATATAACTTCCTATGCGTTATCTACCCAAATCACCCGCAGACCGTGAAGCGATGCTCAAAGCGATCGGGGCGCGCTCCATCGACGACCTGTTCGCGCCGATCCCGGCAGAGTATCGGCTCAACCGCGATCTCAAGGTCCCGCGCCAGATGGCGGAATCCGAAATCGTCGACTGGTTCCGCCAACGCTCGCAAGAGAACGGCATCGAGTACGCCAGCTTTCTTGGCGCCGGCGCCTACATGCACTACCGGCCCGTGATCATCGATTCGCTGATTTCGCGCGGAGAATTCCTCACCGCCTACACGCCGTACCAGGCCGAGATCTCGCAGGGCACGCTGCAGGCGATCTTCGAATTCCAGACCATGATCTCCGAGTTGACGGGCATGGAAGTGGCCAACGCCTCCATGTATGACGGTTCGACGGCTGCGGCTGAAGCAGCCATGATGGCGGTTCGCGTTACCGGAAGAAACTCCGTGGTCGTCGCCAGGAGCCTGCATCCGGAATACCGCGAAGTGCTTGCCACCTACGCGCATCATCAAGGCATGCCGCTCGCGACCGCAGGTTTCACCGACGCGGGACGCCTGGACATGCAGGAACTGGGAAAGGCCATCACCTCCGACACAGCCTGCGTCTTGATCCAGTCCCCTAACTTCTTTGGAACCATTGAAGACGTCGCCGCCATCGCCGACCTTGCGCACAAGAACGGCGCGCTGCTGGTCGTTTCGATTGCGGAAGCGGTCTCGCTTGGGATCATCGAGCCGCCCCGCCCGGCGGACATCGTTGCCATGGAAGCGCAGTCGTTCGGCGTCCCGGTAGGCTTCGGTGGTCCCTATTGCGGCGTGATCGCGACCCGCGAGAAGTTCGTGCGCCAAATGCCGGGACGGCTCGCCGGGCAAACCACCGACCGCAACGGCAAGCGCGGCTTCGTGTTGACGCTGGCCACGCGCGAACAGCACATCCGGCGCGAGAAGGCGACTTCCAACATCTGTACCAACCAGGCGCTGGTCGCGCTCATGGTCAACATCTTCATGACGGTGTACGGCAAGGTCGGCCTCAAGGAATTGGCGAAGCAGAATCTGGCCAAGGCCGCCTATGCTGCTGATCAGTTCAGCAGACACGCCCGCGTCCTGTTCACGGGTGCGCCCCGCTTCAACGAATTCGTCGTGCAGACCAGCGAAGATCCCTACGTGATCAACAGCCGCCTGCTGGGCCACAAGATCGTGGGCGGACTCCCCTTGAAGAAGTTTTATCCCGAACTCGGGAACGCGGCCCTCTGGTGCTGCACCGAAATGACGACGCGCACCGCAATCGACACCGCCGTCGGCATGCTCGCCGAAAGTGAAGCCGAGGAACCTCATGGCGAGCGCGCGGTCGAGGAGGTGGTGCGATGAAGCATCCGACTCCCAAAGCCACCCGCCACGTCAATCAGAACGAAGGCCTGATCTTCGAAAGGTCCTCAGCCGGCAAAGCGGCGTGGAAGCTCCCGCCGCTCGACGTTCCTGAAGTCGACACCGCAAAACTGCTGGGCAAGGCCGAGCGCCGGGATCTGGGTGTGATGCCCGAAGTCAGCGAGATCGAAATCATTCGCCACTTCACCCGCCTCTCGACGTGGAACTACGCGATTGATCTGGGCATGTATCCGCTGGGTTCCTGCACCATGAAGTACAACCCGCGCGTGAACGAAGTCGTTGCGCGCCTGGAAGGCATCGCCAACGGCCATCCCTACCAGCCGGAGAAGATTTCCCAGGGAGCGCTGCGCATCATCAAGACCCTCAGCGATTGTCTTCTGGAAATCACGGGCATGGAGGCGATCACGCTCCAGCCCGCCGCCGGCGCTCATGGCGAGTTAACCGGACTGCTGATTGCTCGCGCCTATCACCAGTCCAAAGGGAATCCGCGCAAGAAAGTCCTGATTCCCGACTCTGCGCACGGTACGAATCCTGCGACCGCCGCCATGGTCGGCTACGCGGTCGAGAATCTTAAGTCCAATTCGCGCGGCATGGTCGAGGTTTCCGCGCTCGAAGCGCAGATGAACGACGACGTGGCTGCTCTCATGCTTACAAATCCCAACACACTGGGAGTCTTCGAGCAGGAGATACACAAGATCGCTCAGATTATGCACGCCAAGGGCGGCTTGCTCTACATGGACGGCGCCAACATGAACGCGCTAGTCGGTAAAGTTCGTCCGGGCGACTTTGGCGTCGACGTCATGCACCTCAACCTGCACAAAACCTTCTCTACGCCCCATGGCGGAGGCGGACCCGGTTCCGGGCCTGTAGCCGTGAAATGCGCGCTCGAGCCCTTCCTGCCCACGCCGGTGGTGATCACCAAGAACGACGGTACGCTCGGCTTCGAATACAACCGCCCGCAGTCTGTCGGCCGGGTGCGCTCCTTCTATGGAAATTTCGGAATGTTTGTGCGCGCGCTGGCGTACATCCTTGCCAACGGTCCCGACGGCCTGCGCCAGACCACCGAAGACGCGGTGCTGAACGCGAACTACATCCGCAAAGGACTAGACGGCGTTTTCGATCTGCCCTATTCGACGCCCAGCATGCACGAGGTCGTGTTCAGCGACAAACTGCAGGCGAAAAAAGGCGTCAAGACCATGGACATCGCCAAGCGTCTCATCGACTACGGCTTCCATCCCTACACCACGGCGTTTCCCCTGATCGTGCACGGTGCGCTCATGATCGAGCCCACCGAGAGCGAAGACAAAGCCGAGATGGATCTGTTTATCGACGCGATGAAGTCAATTGCGCAGGAAGTGGAAGAAGATCCGCAGACCGTGCTCGATGCACCCCATACGACCCGCGTCTCACGCCTGGACGAAACCGCGGCCGCGCGCAAGCCTATTCTGCGCTGGAAGCCGGAGCAAAAATAACCACAGAGGACACAGACAAACACAGAGTGGGCTTCCCTCCGTGAGCCTCCGTGTCCCCTGTGGTGAAAAGCCTTTGACTTATTTCTTCTCAGTAATCTCAACCGTAGCCCGGGTATTCTCCCAATCCATGTACATATGGCATCCGGTTCCCATCTCGTGGAAAGCGATCGTGAAGTTCTCCACGGGCGCGGCCGTCTTCGATACGCTCATGTCGTAGCGCCCCAGGTCCTCACCCTTGGGATAGTCGGTGCCCCACTCGCCCGTCTTCTTGCTGATGATGAGCGACCACTTTTCCTGTCCGGGTTCGGTGAACATCGTATAGCTGCCGGCGGGAACATCCTTGCCGTCGATGGTCAGATTCGCATCCGTCACAAACGTGGTTGCCTCGTTCGCGCCGGTGCGCCACACCTGTCCGTAGGGCACCAGGCCGCCGTAAATCTTGCGGCCCTTGGCGCGCGGGCTTGAGTAAGCGACCTTGATCGACTTGCCGTCGGCAAACTTGCACTGCGCGTTTGCCGCCGGGCTGGGACGCGGCTTGTCGCCGCCGCCCATCTGCGCGGCCGCCATCATCGAAAGAGCAAAAACAGCACACATCAGGATTGCGATACGTTTCTTCATTCCATTCTCCTCGTTAGATTTGAAAACTCGGATCTGCAATTTTGTTCGCTGAAGCCGCAATCGAATCTCAGCATCCGTAATCAGGTTTCAGGTAATGGACGCTCAAGACCGCATTGCGTGATCGAATTGACACAATCTGCCGGCCAGCGGAGGTCTACCTGTTCGCGATATGCGACACAACTGGGATGGGGTCTTAGCTCGCAGTCCGTAGCTCGAAGCTCGCATCTTGTGTGTCGCCAATTATCCTCCACCGCCCGCCCAAGATACAATCGAGCCCATGCCGGTATTCGACGACAAGCAGGAAGAACTTGAGCACTTCGAGACCATGATGGGTGTGCCGCGTGGTCGCCTCGCCGTCACCATGGATCTGGTCACCGACGCCATGGCCCTGGTCGGCCAGCACGGCGTCTATTGCCAAAGCCAGCGCTGGCCGGGCAAGCCCGTGATGGACATTCAGATGGTAATGAAGAGCCTGGGCGATGCCAAGGAACTGATCCAGAGCGTGATGGAGGAGTTGAAGACGAAGGATTCGCGCGCGATAGGCTAGCGACTCTCCCTCCGTGTTTTTCTCCCGGCACTGTTCCCCCCATGTGATCTCGGTCACAGCGAATCGTGACAAGGCGACATAGCCTGATCCGTACCTGCCGCCACCCGCGGTCGGCACAGAGCCTGTAACGCTATGCAATTCCCCGGTGGAATGTCGATTTTCGGTTCTCTGGCTGGCCTTGCCGCAATCATTGTTTGGCGGGTCCGCGAAGGCCGCACTCCGATTTCGATCAGGAAGATCATCATGCCACCCCTGGGTATGGCCACCGGATTCTCCATGTTCGCCGTGCCCGCCTTTCGTATTCCGGTGATGTGGGCAGGTCTCGCGTTCCTGGTCGGCACGGTTGGCCTGTCCTATCCTTTGTTGAGGACTTCCCGCCTGGTGCGGCAGGGCGAAGTAGTCATGATGGAACGCTCGAGCGCGTTCTTTACCGTCATCCTGCTGCTGGCAGGAGTGCGAATTTTGGCGCGCGGGTACTTCGATACGCTGCTTTCAGTGCAACAATCCGCGGCCCTGTTCTTCGTACTGGCGTTCGGGATGATCCTGCGTTGGCGCGCACAGATGCTTCTGGAATACCGCAAGCTTACCTACTAGAAGATATTGTGCATTGTGATCCCACCGAGACGCGGCCGCGTCCTTCACCGTGCCGTGATCCAGTACGTTATACGCACCAACGCAGCATGCCGAGGAGGTTCCGCATTTCCGGACGACATAGCGGCTGACACGGCGGAAGCATAGCATGGAAGGCAGGGGAACCGAGTTGGACCCGTCCAGCGCCCTTAAGTTCTACGGCTTCACCGTAACCATCACTACGCCATGCGATGACACCGGCGCAGAGAACTTGCCCGTGAATTTTCCCAGGTCCTTCTTCGTCCAAAGATCGCGCACCCCCGCCGATACACTGGCCGGATAATCTAGATCCGTCCAACTTGCCGTGACCTCTTTCTCCGTTTCGCCGCGATTGAACAGGATCACCGCCCGCCCACCCCCTGCCAGCGGTTTCGACCACACTTCCAGGTCGCCGCTTTTCCAGACGCGGCGTCCCTGGCGTCCCAAAGAATCCTGATCGACAGCGATCACTTCTTTGTTGGTCAGGATGTCGTGGATCTCCGGCTTCATGTCGCGCAGGTCGTTGCCGGCGATGAGCGGTGCAGCCAGAAGCGCCCAGAAACTGAAGTGTGAGCGATACTCGTTCGTGGTCATGCCGCCGTTGCCGACTTCCAGCATGTCGGGATCGTTCCAGTGTCCCGGCCCGGCGTAAGCGTAAATTTCATCTTCGGCATCGATGATCGCGGTCACGCCATAGGAGCAGCAGTTGCCCGGCTCCCATTCTTTCTTGCCCGACCAGCGATCCTGAATATCGCCGGTGGTGCGCCACAGGTTGCCGCCCACTTCTTTTCCCCACAGCCACGGCTTCGCCGTACCCCATTCGCAAATGCTGAGCACGATCGGCCGCCCCGAGGCGTCGAGTGCGTTGCGCATGTTCGCGTACGACGCGCGCGCGTCCTGAGTGGTGGTGTTGCACCAGTCGTACTTCAGATAATCCACGCCCCACGCTGCGTACTTGCAGCGCGTCCTGATACTCGTGCCCCAGCCCGCCCGGTCGTTTCGCGCAGGTTTTCGAGCCGGCGTCGGAATAGATGCCAAACTTCAGCCCCAGCGAGTGCACGTAGTCGGCGAGCGCCTTGATCCCGGAAGGGAAGCGCTGCGGGTCGGCGACGATGTTGCCGTCCTGGTCGCGCGACACCTGCCAGCAATCGTCGATCACGACGTACTGGTAACCGGCGTCTTTCATGCCGGACTTCACCATGGCGTCGGCCATTCCCTTGATCATGTCCTCGCTCACGTTGCAGCCGAACTTGTTCCAGCTGTTCCAGCCCATGGGCGGAGTGAGGGCGAGGTTGGCAGAGGGAGAGGGCTGCTTGGGAGTATTGTCAGGTTGAGCGAAAAGATGGGGTGCAAACGCAAGCAGGTATAGGGCGAGAATCTGAGGAGCCGATTTCATGGGTGATTCCAAATTAGATTTGCGAGTAAGGCGAACGGCGGGAACGATTCTACAGGTTGCGGGCGAAATCCTCTGCGTCAATTCCGGCTTGCTTGAGAATTCCGCGCAGGGTGCCAGTGGCGAGCTCGTCGTGCAACGGAACAACGCAACCCACGGTTCGCTGTTCAGTAATTTTCTTCAGAACAACGTGACTGCCGCGCTGACGAACCTGACTGAAACCTAATCGTTCCAATGCGCGAATTGCCTCGGCCCCAGAAACCCGAGGCAGTTTAGGCATAGCGTGCCTCGAAGACTGTGACGATTGGGCGGCTCGGATTGTCCGGCGGAAACTCTTCCAGATAAAGCTCGGTAGCCTCGCGGAGATTCGCTACCGCTTCTTCAACAGTCTTGCCTTGGCTGACCGTGCCGACCTCAGGACACTCCGCTACGTAAAGGTCATGCTCTTTATGCAGCACCGCAGTGAAAGTTCCAACGTGCATGAGTCAGCTCCAGTCAATCCCGCTATATAGTTCAACCCCAACAACATTTTACGCCAGCGAATACTTCCCAACCTCAATCGCCCGCCTAGCGATCATCTGCCGCAGTTCGATCGTGTTGAACGGCTCGTACTTGGACAGCCGTCGAAGAATCGCAAGTTGCGTGCGCAGCATGTCGCCTTCCGCCACCGCTGCGATGATGCGCCTGGCCGCTGACTCAACTTTTTCCATCGCCTGCGTCAAGTACACGCGCGTCATCGCGATGGCGAGCTCCGCGTTCTTCTCGCCTTTCGCCTCAACCAGTTTCTGCGCGCGCAGTACGGCCGATTCCATGGCGTAGGTTTCAATCGTCATGTCGGCGATCGCCCCCATCACTTCCTGCTGGTCCTGGATGGCCTGCATGTATTTCTGCGTGGCCGACCCGGCCGCGAACAGGCCGAGCTTCTTGGCCTGCGCGACCAGTTTGCGTTCGTCAGCCAAGCGGGCCTTCGATTTCGTCGCCCGTGCTCGGTCCCGACAGCACTTCGTCCATCAGCTTCTTGATGGCCGGCATCAACGGAAGTTGCCCGCTCATGGCGCGCTTCAGCAGAAAGCCGGTAATGATCAGCCGGTTGATTTCGTTCGTGCCTTCGAAGATCCGGTTGATGCGGGCGTCGCGGTAAGCACGCTCCGCCGGATATTCCTCAACGAAGCCGTAGCCCGCATAGATCTGCATGGTCTCGTCAACCACGTAGTCGATCATCTCCGAGCCCCAGACCTTGATGATGGAGCACTCCACGGCGTATTCCTCGATCGCCTTCCGGGTTTCCTTCAGCGCGTCGGCGCCAGACTTGTCGACTTCGTTGAGGGCCGCGTCCATCATGCCAACCGTGCGGTAGACCAGCGACTCGCCGACGTAGATGAGCGCGGCCATGTTCGCGATCTTTTCGCGGATCAAGCCAAAGTCCGCAATGACTTTGCTGAACGCCTTGCGCTGCTTCGCGTATCCGATGGCGTTTTCAAGCGACACTCGCGCCCCGCCCACGCACATTGCGCCCAGCTTGAAGCGCCCGATGTTGAGGATGTTGAAGGCGATGACGTGTCCTTTGCCGATTTCGCCCAGCAGGTTTTCGACCGGAACCTGGCAGTCGTTCAAAATGATGGGACACGTAGAAGAACCGCGAATGCCCATCTTGTGCTCTTCCGCGCCCACCGAGAAGCCCGGGTAGCCGCGCTCGACCAGGAAGGCCGAGAACTTTTCGCCGTCAATCTTCGCAAACACGGTGAACAGGTCAGCGAAGCCGGCGTTGGTGATCCACATCTTCTCGCCGTTCAGGATGTAGTGCTTGCCGTCTTTGGACAGCTCAGCCCGCGCCCGGCAATTCATCGCGTCGGAACCAGAGGTCGATTCCGACAGCGCATATGCCCCGACCGTTTCGCCCGAGGCGAGCTTAGGCAGATACTTTTTCTTCTGTTCTTCCGTGCCGAAGTAAACGATGGGCAGCGTGCCGATGCCCGAGTGCCCGCCCCAGGTGGTCGCAAAGCCCGCGTACTTGGCAATGTGGTCGGCGATGACCGCGGCCGTCACCTTGTCCATCTCAAGCCCGCCATAGGCTTCGGGAATTTCGACGCCCGACAGGCCCAGCTCGCCGGCCTTCTTGAGCAGGTCGCGCGTGACCTGGAATTCCTTATGCTCGATGCGCTCCACATTGGGAAGAATTTCGTTAACTGCGAATTCTTCCGTGGTCTGGCCGATGAGCTGGTGTTGCTCGGTGAAATCTTCCGGCGTGAAGACCTCCGAAGTCTGGCGCTCTTCCAGCAGGAACGATCCGCCGGAAATTTTGGACTTGGGCATTGCCGTAGTTGCCATTTGCAGAAAACCCCTTTTCTACGTCCTCGCAGTTTCCACCATATACGCGTTCGCTTGCCGGCGGCGCAAGTACCGCTGGTGCTTCGGTTTGGGAAACTTTCGTTTCGCCGCTTCCGGAAACAAAATGGTACTCACTTCTGGGGGATTCGGCCAGCGACTGGCGGGCATCTTCAGAAGAAAGAAAACAACTAAGAAATTCGTAGATCCATGAAACGCTTTCCCTCGGACCCGCGTCTAAGCAGTAAGGCCTTTATCACCTGCCACATATCTATCGGATTGTGCCAAACAGGTATAATTTAGCGGGTCTCAAGTTTCGCGGAGGAAGTTAACACTATGGAACCGCGCGCAAGCGCTTTTTGGGTGGATTTGAAGGCCAAACGCTGGCTCTACTCCCTCAGTATTCTCGCCACGCTCGCCGTCGGCATTCTTATTGGCTCGGTCGTTTCTTACGGAGTGAAGGGCAAGGAAGGGCAGCAATCCGCCGACGCCAAGCAACTGACGGTGCCCGCGCCGCAACAGCTTTCCAACGCCTTCTCGCAGATCGCAAAGCAGTTGGAGCCGGCGGTCGTGAACATCAACACCGAATCGACCATCAAGAACCCGCACAAGCAGCGCCGTGGCGTACGTCCGGGACCGGGCGACGAAGACAACGGGGGCGGGGGCAGCCCGTTCGATGATTTCTTTGATCGCTTCTTCGGTGGCCAGGGCGGACCCGGGGGTGGCCCCGGCGGCGACATCAAGGAGCGCTCGCTTGGGTCCGGCGTCCTGGTCGATCCCAAGGGATACATCATCACCAACCGTCACGTGATCGAGAAGGCGGATCGGATTCGCGTTCGTCTGCAGGATGATCCTCCCGGCGTTCAGCACGACGCCAAAGTGGTTGGCTCCGATCAGGAAACCGATCTCGCCGTTATAAAGATCGAATCGGACAAGGCTTTTCCTACCGCCAAAATCGGCAACTCCGACAGCATGCAGGTCGGGGACTGGGTTCTGGCCATCGGCAGCCCGTTCGGACTGCAGGCCACGGTGACGGCGGGCATCGTTTCCGCCAAAGGCCGCAACATCGTTCCGGGCCGCCAGTTCCAGTCTTTCGTGCAGACCGACGCCGCCATTAACCCTGGCAACTCCGGCGGACCGCTGGTGAATATGGCCGGGGAAGTTATCGGCATCAACACCGCGATTCTTACTGAAACGAACGCGTATGCGGGGGTTGGCTTTGCCATGCCCTCGAATACCGTCGTCTCGGTCTACAACCAGATCATCGGGCCCGAGCATAAAGTCACGCGCGGCTCGATCGGGGTGGAATTCGCAGCGCAGCCCGTTCCGGCTATCGCCCGCGTCTACGGAGTGCAGTCGGGCGTCACAATTTCCAACGTCGTTCCGGGCAGCCCGGCTGATTCCGCCGGTCTGAAGGTTGGCGACACCATCACGGCAGTCGATGGCAAGGAAGTGAAGAACGGCGACGAACTGGTCGCCGATATTGCCGCGCGCAAGCCGGGTTCAAAGGCGAAGCTCAGCTTCGTGCGCAATAGCAAGAAGGAAGAAACAACCGTCACCATCGCGGACCGCTCCAAGCTGTTCGCGGCTCGGCTCGGCGAAGATCAGCAGGGCAATGAAGAACAGCAGCCCAAGGAAAGCAAACTCGGTTTGAGCGTGCGTCCGCTGACCGCCGATCTGGCCGAGCGCCTGGATGTTCCCGCCGGAAAGGGCGTGATTGTCCAGGACGTCAAAGGCGGCTCGTTCGCGGATGACATCGGCTTGAATCGCGGCGATGTGATTCTCGAAATCAACAAGCAGCCCGTCAATTCAGCCGAGGACTTTACCCGTATTGAAGGTTCGCTGAAGAGCGGGCAGGACGTGGTCTTCCTGGTCCGGCCCAGAGGGGCAGGGCGACAGGACGGCACGATCTTTATCGCAGGTACACTTCCGTAACCTGTCTATCGCCCGACGGTCACTGGCACTGGACTCCCGATTCAGGGATGATTTCCAGTGCCAGGATCGAACGGCATATTCCTTGACAACGTTTCGCGGGCAGGGCTCATCCCATTCTGATGAGGGTGGGAAACCTGCTCTGCTGGGCGATTGAGGCTTTCGAATGAGATTTGCGGGATCGTGGCTGAAGAGCACAGTGGCTTCAAGCGTTACGATCCTGGTGTGTTCGATCGGCTTCACGCAGGCGACCGCATCGTCAGCCACGCCAGCCAGCAAGACAACGCCACCGTCCGCGACCAGCCATTCCACCACGAAGCCGAAATCAGCCAAGGCGAGACGCACGAAGACGTCGGCCTCGCGCAAGGGCAAGCATTCCAAAAAGCGCGGACAGCAGAAGATTGACGGCGAGCGCACTCATCAGATTCAGCAAGCTCTGATCCAGAAGGGTTATCTGAAAGGCGAGCCCTCGGACAAGTGGGACGCCTCGACCGAAGCCGCCCTGCGGAAGTTCCAGGCCGATAACGGATGGCAGAATAAGACCGTCCCTGACTCCCGCGCCTTGATTAAACTGGGCCTGGGGCCGAGCCACGACCATCTGCTCAATCCTGAAAGCGCCATGACCAGCATGCCTGATACCCCCGCCGCTGCCGCGGTTCCATCGTCCGCCCCAGCCGGGAAGGGTCCTGCCGTTCCCGCCAGCCAACCCCAGCCGTAGCTGTTCGTCAGAACCAATGTGCGAGTTCGCAATCTTCTATGTATTCCGGGCCTGACCTTAGCTACAGGTTAATAAATGCGTTGCGGAGCCCTCAGGGCGATCGCCGGGCTGCGGATAATCCCAAAGGGTGTCCGGAGGCGCTTAGTGCGATCCTGGCGCTCTTGTACGCTTCTGGAAGGCCTTCTAGAAGATGGTCGGACGGTCGTTTTCGGCTTGGGACAGCTCCAGGCAGGTTTTCAATTACTTAGCTAATAGTAAATGTTGTATGGTCGTGACCTGCGACGACGCGGGCGAGGGCGCCCGCGCTACACGTGTGCTACTAGCTTGGGCCCTCTGGCAGGTCTTGGCATTGCCGGCTAGCAATTCAGTGCAGGCTTGGGTGAGTAAGGCAATGGCTGTGCGCTCAGAATGGCGCGAGGATTTCCCTCCACCAACGCGCTGGCGATGTCTTCGCCTGCAATCTCTGCGACCGCTGGCGCGCGCCTTGGAGAGGATTGGGGTTCGGTGCTTCGCGTCGTGCGCATCCGAGGCGATGACGTGGACAGCCTCGCGCTCAAGCAGCCAGGTGGCTACGCGCGCGACCCGCTGTCCCCAGAAGCCGGTGAGTGCGTTGGCCGTAACCTGGACGGCGCAGCCCAACTCGACAAACTCAATCACCCGTTGCGGGCTCTGGCGGAGAATCGCGTTGCGCTCCGGATGCGTAATTACGGCGGTCACGCCGCGATCCCCCAGGCGTAGAAAACAATCCCCGATCTGGGTGGGGATGCTGTAATCGCTCAACTCCACCAGCAGATAGTTTCCGCCCGCCACGGTATAGCTCGTTGGGTCCGCCAGCACGCTCTGCAGGTTGTCGTAAGAAAGATGAAAGTCGCAGCCCAGGCTGAGGCGCGGAGTTTCGCCGACCATCTCCTGGAGGCGCTGCACGCAGCTGGTCAGGTATTCGTGGTCGTAGTGATAGCGGTCATTGGAGTGCGGGGTCGCGACCATGTGCGTGACGCCATCGGCCGCAGCCATGCGGCACATCTCGACCGACACTTCCCAGGACTTGGGCCCGTCGTCTACTTCCGGAAGAATATGGCTGTGGATATCAATCAAACCACCTCGAGTGTAAAACAGAATTCGGTGGAAAGGGTAAGCCGGCGTGGTTTGCCTGGCTCTGGGCTCTGGGCTTTAGGCTGTGGGCTCTAGGCTCTGGGTTTTGGGCTGTAGGCTCTTGGTTTCCGGCTCTGGGTTCTCGGCTCTGCGTTCCGAGCTTTAAGCTCTCATCTGGCCTCTCGGTGCATGCGACCGCGATGCGTTACCTGCTGAAGCTCGGAACATCACGATCGTGGAGTCAACGTCAACATGCCTAGAGCCCAGAGCCCAGAGCCCAAAGCCCAGAGCCCAAAGCCCAGAGCCCAAAGCCCAGAGCCCAGAGCCCAGAGCCCAGAGCCCAAAGCCCAGAGCCCAGAGCCCAGAGCCCAGAGCCCAGAGCCTGCCTCTAAGGAACTCTTGCAGAAATGGGAAGAGATTATCTCCGGTACACGGTCTCGTGACCCGGCTCACAGCGCAATTCGCTCCAAGTGTGAGAAGAAGTAGTCAGTCCATTTTCTTGCGAGGTGGCTTATGAACGACAGCCTCTTCTTCGCAACTTTTGATCCCCTTTACGTCAACGCTCCGGAGGCTTGCAGTCTTTGCATTGCGCAGCCGCCGGCCTTCACCTACGAGTATTGCATCGAGCAGCAGGATGGCAAACGCCACTACATTAAAGGCTTCTGCTGCACCGCTTGCGCGTCGGGACTGATGAAAAAACTAGCCGGCCGCGAAGCCGAGGAATGGGCGGAAGAAGAAGCCGAACTCGAAGCGGAACATTTGGATGTCACGGACCTGCAAAAACGGAGGCTGGCCACTTTCGGCAATGTGCACGCGCACTGAGGCGCCGTCGCTGTCAGTGCCAACTAACGGCAGAATTTCTGAATTTTGGGTGGCGGCGGTGCGGGTATCTCGCTGAACTTCCATCCCACCCTGTACACCCATGAGCTGCGACCGAGCGGCTGACGGACTCCTCTAGCTTGCGCGCGTCCGTTTTGGCCACGGGGTGGTTCAGCCACTTTGGCGGGAGGACTTATTTGTAGCGCGCCTTCATGAAGTCCGCGATCGCGGCGTAGGCCGTGGTCAAGGTCTGCTCATCCGGCAGGAACACAATGCGGAAGTGCTTGGTGCCTGCTTTCTGCCCGAAGCCCGAACCGTGTACGACCAGCACGTGCTTTTGCACCAGCAACTCCTTCACGAAAACATCGTCGCCTTCGGGAATATCGAGCCGCGGAAAGGCGTAGAACGCGCCCTTGGGGGAAACGCAGCTGACGCGCTTGGTGGAGTTGCACCACTTCATAGTGAGGTCGCGGCGCGCGCGCAGCTTGACGGCGACTTCTTTCAGATGGTCCTGCGGTCCTTCGAGCGCGGCTTTGATCGCGTATTGCTCCGGATGATTGGCACACAGGCGCGAGCGCAGGAGGCGGCCAACGCCTTCGACGTAGGGTTTGACAGCGGCCGCGTCGCCACTGACCACGCCCCAGCCGATGCGCCATCCGGGCGCGAGGTAATTCTTCGATAGACCGCCGAATGTAACGATCGGCACGTCGGGCGCAACCGAGGCCAGCGAGATGTGTGGATCGTCGTCCAGGATGAGCTTGTCGTAAATCTCGTCCGCAAAGATGACGAGGTTGTTACGGCGCGCAAGTTCCGCAATCGCCTCGAGCATGCGGCGCGAGCATACTGCCCCCGTGGGATTGTTGGGATTGATGAGCACAATCCCGCGGGTGCGTGGCCCGATCTTCTTGTGCACGTCAATCAGATCCGGTTGCCAGCCATCGTCTTCGTTCAACGCGTAGGTGTTGAGTTCAATGCCAAGCTTGGCCAGCACTGCGGAATACAGCGGGTAGTCAGGGCTGGGCGTCAGCAGGTTGTCGCCGGGATTCAGTAAGGCGGCCAGACAGATGTCGACGGTTTCGCTCACACCCGACGTCACGAAAATATCCTGCACGCTGGAGATGCCCTTGCGCTCGGCCTCGCCGCGGATCGCATCAATGGCTTCCTTGATGCCGGGCGAGGGAGCGTATCCGTTCTTGCCGTCCTTCATGGCTTTGTAGACGGCCTCGATCAGGTGGGCGGGTGTCTGAAAGTCGAAGTTGATGGGGTCGCCGATGTTGAGCGGGAGAATCTTGTGGCCTTTTTTCGCGACTTCATCGGCCACGCATGCCAGGTCGCGAATGGCGTACCGGACATTGTCTAATCGTTGGGCGGCGGCTACTTCACGGGACTGAGTGGCTGGCATTTCAACTCCGAAGAAATCCGACTTGCAAAGCTTAACCGCAAAGGAAGCGAAGCACTACCGCAAAGGAAAACAGAAGATTTTTCCGCGCCCTCTGCGCCATTTCTCAGCGCCCTCTGCGTTTTAAGATTTCGCGCCACGAACCCAAGAGCACGGGCTAAAAAGCTTTTAAACGCAGAGTACGCAGAGACCAGCCGCAGAGTTCGCTGAGAAAATCCAGCCGGCGCGAAGTCCTTCGCCCCAAGCCAGCGACTGACGACTAGCGACTTCCTAATCCGGCCGGTCGATTTGCGCCTTCTGCAACTTGTCCGAGTAATCGATATACACCGACTTCCACTCGGTGTAGAAGTCGATGGCGCCGATGCCGCCCTCGCGGTGGCCGTTGCCGGTGGCCTTGGTCCCGCCAAACGGCAGGTGCACCTCGGCGCCGATGGTTGGCGCGTTGATGTAAGTGATTCCAGCATACAGATCGCGCATCGCGGTGAAGGCCTTGTTGACGTCCTTGGTGTAGAGCGCCGAAGACAAGCCGTACTCGATGCCATTGGCGATGTCGATGGCGTCTTCCAGTCCGTCGCACGGGATGATCGAAACTACCGGTCCGAAGATTTCTTCCTGCGCGATCCGCATTTTGCGGTCGACGTCGATAAACACGGTAGGCTCCATGAAGAAGCCATACTGGTATGCGCCCTTGTCGAGGCGATTGCCGCCACACGCCAGTTTCGCGCCTTCGTCTTTGCCGATGTCGACGTAGCTCAAATCGGTCTTGAGCTGCGCTTCGTTGACGGCCGGGCCCATGTCGACCGATTCATCCAGACCGTTGCCGACCTTGAGAGCCTTGGCGCGCGCAACATAGCGATCCACGAATTCCCGGTACACACCCTTCTGCACGATGATGCGGCTGGTGGCGGTGCAGCGCTGCCCGGTAGTCCCGAAGGCGCCCCACAGTCCGCCTTCGATCGCCAGTTCAAGATTCGCGTCGTCGAGCACGATCATCGGATTCTTCCCGCCGAGTTCCAGCGAGCAATGCTTGAAGCTGTTCGCGGCCGTGGTTCCCACAGTGCGTCCGACCGCGGTCGAGCCAGTCAGCGAGATCGCCCGCACATCCGGATGCTCGGTCAGCGGCCCGCCCACGCTCGATCCGAATCCCGAGACGACGTTGATGACGCCCTTGGGGACGCCCGCATCGACCAGCGTCCGCACGAGGTTGAAGGTCGACAGCGGCGTGTCCTGCGCGGGCTTGATGACGCAGGTGTTGCCACAGACCAGGGCCGGCAGCAGCTTCCACGACGGAATCGCCATCGGGAAGTTCCAGGGGGTGATCATCCCGCAAACGCCCACCGGTTGCCGGATGGCCATGGCGAATTTGTTGGGCAGTTCCGAAGGAGTGGTCGGCCCGAACAGGCGGCGGCCTTCGCCCGCCATGTAATAGGCGGTGTCAATAGCTTCCTGTGTATCGCCGCGGGTTTCTTTGATGACCTTGCCCATCTCGCGCGTCATGTCGCGGGAGTATTCTTCCTTGCGCTCGGCCAGCATCTCCGCGGCCAGAAATATGATTTCCGCGCGGCGCGGTGCAGGCACCAGGCGCCAGCGCTCGAAAGCGCGTTTAGCAGCGCCTACGGCTGCATCGACGTCTGCTTTCCCCGACTTCTGGAAAATCGCGACTACTTCGCGGGTATCGGCGGGATTGCGGTCTTCGAAAGTCTCTCCGGTCGAGGACGCTACCCACTCGCCGTCTATGAAATTCTTGAAAACCTTGGTGGTGCCGCTGGCCATCTCGGCCGGGGTGGTCACGGTATCGGTCGCCATAAAGCCTCCTCATCCATAAGCCAAACAATCCATGCTACAGGCCGGGGTTCGGGATCGGCAAGTAAGAGCCAGGCTTGCAGAACGGGCCGTATTTCCCTTGTTCTTTCAGTGTGCCGAAGATTCCTGTTGACCCTGGAGAGTGCTCCGGGGTCTAAACTGGGCGCGTGAAACCGAACCCATCCTCGTATCTTCGTTCCGGCACCCTTGCCAGGCTGGTCCGGGTAAGCCCCGATACTTTGCGCCTCTACGAGCGGAAAGGCCTGTTGCCGCCGCCCGTACGCTCCACCAACGGATATCGATGCTATTCCCCTGAATCGGTCGCAAGGGTGCGCCTGGTTCGGGCTGCGGTCTCGATCGGGTTCACGCTCGACGAACTTGCCGCCATTCTGAAGATCCGGAACGCCGGTGGCACGCCCTGCCGCAAGGTTCGCGACCTGGCCGCCGGCAAACTGCTCGGGCTCGAACAGCAGATCCAGCAGATGAATGATCTGCGCGACCAACTTCGCGCGCTGCTTGAGAAATGGGATGGATTGCTGAAACACACCTCGAAAAATGAACGGGCAAACCTGCTGGAAGGATTTGCTGCCAGTCCGTCCAGGGAATCAACTACCCTGCCACGCCACTTTTACGCCGCGCTCACCCGGGAGATTCGTCGATGACTTCGCGCCTCTTCATTATTATTCTGGTTCTCGAACTTTCTGCAACGATGTTCTCCATCTCGCCGACCCTGCGCGGGCAATCGCCTGAACCCTCCGCGCCACATTGTCAGCATGGTACTGGCCATGATGCCTCCCACGACCACGAGGCCATGATGGGCCGGGGAGAAAAAGGGATGGGATTTTCCCAGACCAAGACGACTCATCACTTTCTTTTGACGCGGGACGGAGGGGTGATTGCTGTTTCGGCCAACGATGCAAAGGATGCGGCCACCCGCGATCAGATTCGCATGCACTTGACCCACGTGGCGCGCAGCTTTTCCGAAGGCGACTTCGACATTCCAATGTTTGTGCATGATCAGGTGCCGCCGGGTGTGCCCGTCATGAAGAAGCGCGCAGGCGAAATCACCTACCAGTTCAAGGAAACGGACAGCGGCGGGCGAATCGTTGTCTCCAGCGGCTCAGCGCAAGCCGTGCAAGCCATCCACGACTTCCTCATTTTCCAGATTCGGGAACACAAGACCGGCGACCCACTCGACGCACAGTGACGGGGCGGGTCCGTTTGCACGATCGGACATGTTCTAACGGACCTGAACCCACCTCGTTACCCCGTTTTAGCCGCGGAAGGCTTGTGGTAGTGTTGGAATTACCCCATATTCTCTAGGTTTGGCTGGGTTTAGTGGCCTCCGTGTCGTCAAAGCGCAAGCCGGGCGTCTATGTAGCCTGGAAGACGGTTACCTACCGCAGCGTGTTCCTGATCATGCTCGCGGTGGCTCTCGTCTTCGGGGTGGCGATGCACTTCGCCTTCCCGCAGTTCACCGACAACACGGTGAAAGCGGCCGGCAATATGACGACTAGCCTGCTCGAGCGGATCGCCGGGATGGCGCCCCCACCCGACAAATCCTCCTCCGGGACCGAAAAACAGGCCCGCTTCACGGCGCTTGAGGGCACCGTGAAGATCAAGAAGTCGAGCAGCAGCACCTGGATCAACGCGGACTACAACATCCCGCTGGAAAAAGGCGACGTGGTGCAGACCGGATCCGAGGGCATGGCGAAGGTCGTTTTCAACGACGGAACGAATTACACGGTCAAGCAGGACTCCCTGATCGTAATCGAGGAGAACTCGGCCAACGAACAGCAGCAGACCCAAGTTAAGGTCGCGGTGACCACTGGGACGGTGGACCTTTCCACGGCAGCATACAGCCAGGGTTCCAAGTCACAGGTTAGCGTTGCTGGAGCGAACGTCTCGATCGGTCCTGAGAGCGCTGCCATGGTGCATAACGATCCCAAGAATGATCAGCACGAAGTCCTGGTCAAGAAGGGCAGCGGCGAGGTATCGCGCAACGGCGAGACCGTTCACCTGCTCGATTACGAGCGAGCGAGTTTCAAAGCGAAGTCGGAGAAGATGGTCAAGATAAAGGAGATCGGGCCGCCCACCCCGATTTCCCCGGCCAACATGATTCCGCTATTCCTAAGCAGTGCCGCCCAGACCAAGGATGTGCAGTTTACCTGGACGGCGATGACAAACGCGGCTGGTTACAGGCTGCGCATCTCTCGCAACCCGTATTTTTCTTCCACCATCGTGGACCGGCCGGTGAATGCGGCGGACGTTACCGTCACGGGACTGGCGCCGGGGGCCTATTACTGGATGGTGCAATCGCTGGACGCCAGCGGCAAGTTATCGATGGAGAGCGAAAAGAGCCGTTTCACGATTCTGCCCAAAGGGAAGGACGGAGTGGCCATCGACCTGGAGATCGAACTGAGCCAGCATGGCCATGTCATCGAGGTGACGGGCAAGACCGAAACCGGGGCGCGCGTCATGGTCAATGGACGCGAAGTTTTGATGGTGACCAACGATGGCAGTTTTCACTATTTCACTCCCCCCTTGCCGGCCGGAGAGAGCACGATCACGGTGACCGCGCAGAATTCCAAGGGCGGAGTGAATACCAAGCAGAAGAAGGTGGTCATTCAGTAGGTCTGGCCCGGGGGATTTACCGGGGTTCAAGACCTTTCGTGTCCGGCAGGGAATGGGAATATCCCATAGAATGAAGAAGTAACCCCCTGAACGAAAGTTTGCAGCAATTTTCAACGGGCAGGCAGTCGTCCGACTTGAGTGAGAGAGAAGTTAACCGTATGTCATCTAACGGATTCCATTCCAGCGCAGGGCGCTTTCACAATCTCCGGTCGCTGTTCAGCATCTTTTCCAGCGATCTGGCCATCGACCTCGGGACCGCCAACACACTGGTGTACGCGCGCGGCAAAGGCATCGTCGTCAACGAGCCTTCGATCGTCGCCATCAACAAGAACACGGCGGAGGTCGAGGCGGTCGGCAAGGAAGCGAAGGAAATGCTGGGCCGCACGCCCGGCAACATCGTCGCCATCAAGCCGATGAAGGATGGCGTGATCGCCGACTTCAAGGTCACCGAGAAGATGTTGAACTACTTCATCCAGAAAGCGCACAACCGCAAGATGCTGGTGCACCCGCGCATCGTGATCGGCGTGCCTTCGGAAATCACGCAGGTGGAAAAGCGCGCGGTCATGGACTCGGCTTATCGCGCGAAGGCCAGCGAAGTCTACCTCGTGGAACAGGCGATGGTGGCGGCGATCGGCGCCGGACTGCCCATCACCGAGCCCAGCGGCAACATGGTGGTCGACATCGGCGGCGGCACCACCGACATCGCGGTTATTTCTCTGAGCGGCATCGTCTACTCGCGTTCCGTGCGCATGGCCGGCAACCAGATGGACGAAGCCATCATGAATTACCTGAAACGGAAATATAACCTGCTGATCGGCGAGCGTACCGCCGAGCAGATCAAGATTGAAATCGGCAGCGCCTATCCGCTTGATAAGCCGCTGACCATGGAAATCAAGGGGCGCAACCTGATTGAGGGCGTGCCCAAGACCATTACGGTGGACGACAGCGAAATTCGCGAAGCGTTGAGCGAATGCGTTTCGACCATCATGAACGCGGTGCGCGTGGCGCTGGAGCGCACGCCTCCCGAGCTTTCTGCCGACATCAGCGATCGCGGTATCGTGCTGACCGGCGGGGGCGCGTTGCTGAAGAATCTGGACAAGCGCATCCGCGAAGAAACCGGGTTGCCGGTTTCGATCGCCGACGATCCGCTGTGCAGCGTGGTGCTGGGTACGGGCAAGATGCTCAGCGACTTCAAGCTGCTGCGCAAGATTTCGATTGAATAGAGAGCTTTGAGCTGCGAGCTGAGAGCTTCGAGCCGGCAAGCGCGATATTCCTTCCTACGAATGACGCTCGGCGTTGGATCATTTCCGTTATCAGGTTCGCTCACGACTGGCGACTGACGACTGACGACTAGTAAAGAGAACTGGTGTTATGGAATCCGTCCTCGGCCGTTACAAGAACCTGATTGTCCTGGTAGGCGTGCTGTTCGCTCAGGTGCTGGGACTTGCTGTGCAGGTGAAGCGCACCACCGATACCGAGTCCTCCCGCCTGATCCGCATCTGGGCCGTCAATACGGTTACTCCTTTCGAAAAAATTCTGTACTGGATGCACTCCGGAAGCGGCAATCTCTGGCACAACTATTTCTATCTGCGCGGGGTGCGCGCGGAGAATCGCGAACTGAAAGCGCAAATCGAAAAGCTTCGCCTGGAGCAGGTTCGGCTGAATGAAGATGCGGCCCAGGCGCGGCGGCTGCAGGCGCTGCTCGCCTTCAAGGAGCAGTTCATCTCGCAGACGCTGCCCGCGCAAGTCATCGGATCGGGCGGCAGCGAGCAGTCCCGCATCGTGTACATCGATAAAGGGGAGCGCCACGGCGTCAAGCCCGACATGGCGGTGATTACGGTCGACGGCATCGTGGGGAAGGTTCTGAAAGTGTTTGGGTCCACCGCGCAGGTTCTGCTGATTGACGATCAGTCGAGCGGGGTGGGGGGCATTCTCGAAAAATCTCGCCTGCAGGGTATCGTCCGCGGAACTCCCGCCGGCGAAGTCGTCCTGGAACACATCATGACCGACAACACGGTGCAGCCCGGAGAAGAAGTGCGCACCAGTGGCGGCGATCGCATTTTCCCCAAAGGGCTGCCGGTGGGTACTGTGACCAAGGTGGGAAATGGCGCGGATTTGTTTCTGACGATCCGGGTGAAGCCTGCCGCGAATCTCAGCAAGCTCGAAGAAGTGCTGGTCGTGACCAAACTCGTTGAGCAGGAGCCTACCCAACTCCAGACCGGAACGGTTCGCGCGGCGGATATTCTGGCGCAACGGTTGCCGTCGGTTCCAGATAAGCCACCTGCGGAAGCGGCGAAGCCCAATGAAGGCGCGGTTCGGAATGAAGCTGCCAATCCGGCCCCACCGGCGGCCGGGAAACCCGCGAGAACGGTTTCTCCGCCACGCGCCGAGGCATCTCCGGCGGCTGCGAATCCTGGTTCGAACTCGATAACGGTGGTTGCGCCGAAGAGTGCGGGCGCCACGCCGCCCACGGCCCTGAAGCCGGCCATCACGCATGTCCCGGCTCCGCCGCCGGTAAAGGTGGCGGATCCGGCGGACACGAGTGCGCCGAAAGTTAAACCCGCATCTCCACCCGCAGCCGGGACTCAGCCTCCGCCCCGGGACGGACCACAATAACGTGCCCATTACTTACACATCCGGGGAGCAGGTTGAGGTATACCGGTTTAACTGGCTGATCACGCTGGGGGTGCCCGCCACCGCGCTATTTCTGCAGGCCTGGCTGCCGCAGCAATTCCCGGCATTTGCCATGCTCGATCTGCCGCTGCTGGTCACGATCTTTTTCGCGATCTCGCGGCGCAATCCGATTTCGGGTTTGTTGACGGGCGGCGCGATTGGCGTTTTTCAGGATGCGCTGACTCATCTGCCGATCGGCATCAACGGCATCGCGAAAACGATCGTGGGTTATGCCGCATCATCGCTGGGAGTGAAGCTGGATGTCGAAAACGCCGGCGCGCGCCTGCTGGTGACACTGGTGTTCTGCGTGACGCACAAAGTCATCTATTTCATGGTGGCCCGCGGCCTGGTGAACCTGAACGTGCAATGGAGTTGGCCTCACGAACTATGGTCAGCATTCGTAAACGCCATCGTGGGAGTGTTCTTGTTCTTTGCGCTAGACCGGTTCAAGCAAAGAACGTGAATAAAAACAGTTGTCAGTTCTCTGTTCCCAGTTCTCAGGGGGAGCCCGGAGAACGCTGGTTCTGAGAACTGGCAACTGAGAACTGAGAACTGATGTTCGGTCGCGACGAAAAAGTATCGTCAATTCGTTTGACGGCGGTGCAGTACATCATCCTCATCGTCTTCATGATCCTCGCCTACGGGCTGTGGCGGCTGCAGGTCATGCAGAGCGACTTCTATGCGCAGCTGGCCGAGAAGAACCGCATTCGGAATGTGCCGATTCTGGCCCCGCGCGGCAAGATTCTTGACCGGCAAGGCCGCACCATTGTTGATAACTATCCCTCGTACTCGGCGCTGCTTCTGCGTGATTCCACCCGCGACCTGAATGCCGATGCGGAGGTGATCGCGCAGGGCCTGCATCTGGATGCCAAGGAAGTTCGCGACCGCATCCGCAAATTCACCTCGATGCCGCAGTATCAGCCCATTTTTCTGAAGGACGACATTACGCCCGACGAACTCGCGTTCATCGAGGCCCACAAGAACGAGCTGCCTGAACTTGACACCATCATGGCGCACCGCCGCTTGTATCCGCGGAACGGGTTCATGGCGCACCTGGTCGGCTACGTGGGCGAGGTCACCGAGACCATGCTCAACCAGCCGCAATTTGAGTTCTACAATCCGGGCGACGTGGTGGGAGTTTCGGGCGTAGAAAAGCAGTACAACCAGATTCTGATGGGGCAGAACGGTTCCCGCCGCGCCCTGGTCGATAGCCGCGGCAAGGAAATGGGGCGGCTCGATGAAACGCCTGCCGTCCCGGGCAAGCAGCTCAAATTGACGATCGACATCGACCTGCAGATTGCGGCCGAAGAAGCGCTGGCCGGGAAGAACGGCGCCGTGGTCGCGATGGATCCACGCAATGGCGAGATCCTCGCCATGGTCAGTCGCCCGACTTTCGATCCCAACGACTTCGCGGTGCGCGTCTCGCGCGACCAGTGGAACAAGCTGGTCAACGATCCGGACAAGCCGCTGCTGAACAAAGCCATCCAGGCGCAGCTCGCTCCCGGCTCCACGTTCAAGATCATTATGTCGGTCGCCGGTTGGCAGGAAAACATCGCGCAGACGCTGAACGTGCATTGCAGCGGCGGCGCGACCTTCTACGGCCGTCGGTTCGGCTGCTGGGTCAAGGGTGGCCACGGCCCGGTCGACTTCACCAAGGCCATCTATCAATCCTGCGACGTGTTCTTCTATACGCTGGCCGAGAAGTTGGGCATCGATCGCATTGCGAAGTACGCCACTGCGCTTGGCCTGGGCCAAAAGACCGGCATTGATCTGCCCAATGAGGTCAGCGGCGTGATGCCTTCGGAAGAATGGAAGATCCGCAACTTCAAACAGAAGTGGTTCGCAGGCGAGACGATTTCGGTCGGCATCGGGCAGGGTGCGGTCGCCACAACCCCGGTTCAGTTGATGCGCGCCATCTCTGCCATTTCGATGGATGGCCGCATGGTGGTGCCGCACGTGGTGAATCCCACCGAACTGCCGCCCGGCGTGGTTGACGTCCAGCGCTACACCGAAGTGAAAACCATTCCCATCGACAGCGCGGGATACACCACCATTACCGACGCGATGGCGCGCGTTCTGCTTCCCGAAGGCACCGCTCCTTCAGCGCACATCCCGGGTATCGACATCGCCGGCAAGACAGGTTCGGCGCAGATCGTTTCGCTGGCTCTGCGCGCCAAGCACGCCAACGATGACGAATTCGCGCAAAACGGGTGGTTCGTGGGATTCACTCCGCGCCGCAATCCGGAAATTATTGTTTGTGTGTTGTTCGAAGGGGGCGAGCACGGGAAATTGGCAGCCCGTCTCGCAACCCAGGTCATCAAGGCCTATGTCGACAAGCAGAATCGCCAGCCCACGAAGATGGCGAAAGACGGTAATAAGGTCGACGTGGGAGCCTTGTGGACCGAACCCGATGAGGATGGAGTTAAGAACGGCGGTCTCGGTGCCGGACATTTCCTGGTGGCAGCCTCAAAGAAGAAGCCACCGCTGGCCGCCGCAGCCCCGGGGCTGCAATGAATTTGGCTGATAGCTGATGGCTGATGGCTGGTGACAAGAGATGGCCCAACGACGAAAGGTTTCACCGACGACCGACAACCGAGGATGACGACAGTGACAACGAGAAATCTGTGCCACCAGCCACCGACCATCAACCGTCAGCCAAAGGAGCCTTTGCTACCAGCGATCAGCCACCAGCCATCAGCCCAAGCTGGAGACTGACGACCGACAACCAACATGTCCCGCTACGTCTCATACCGCGATTTCGACTGGCTGCTGCTGATCTTCGTTCTCATGATCTGCACCATCGGGGTTTTCGAGATTCAGAGTGCCACGGCGCACACTAAATTTGCGGGCTCGCATATCCGGCAGATCTACTGGATCGGTGGCGGACTGATTGGCATGTTCCTGGTCAGCCTGCTCAATTATCAGGCCTTGCTCGATAAAGTTCACTGGATGTACATCGCGGCCATCGCCTCGCTGATGTCGGTCATGATTTTCGGCCAGAAATATCTGGGTGCGCGGCGCTGGATCAAAATGCCGGGCGGCCAACACTTCCAGCCGTCGGAGTGGGTGAAACTGATCCTCATACTGGCGGTGGCGAAGTACTTCGCCGACATGCATCACCGTGAATTGTCCTGGTCTGACTTTGTCAAGGCGGGGGCAATCGTGGGCATCCCGATGCTGATGGTGCTGGCGCAGCCCGATCTCGGTACCTCATTGACTTACATGCCGATCGCGCTGATGGGACTTTTTCTCGGAGGTGTCCGCGCCAAGCAGGCGCTGGTTGTCTTGCTTCTTGCCGGCCTTATCATGCCCTTGGCCTGGCACAAGCTGAAGCCCTATCAGAAAGACCGTCTTATCAGCTTCATGGAGCCGGAAGCGGATAAGCAGGGCTCCGGGTACCAGGTCATCCAATCAAAAATTGCCGTGGGTTCCGGCGGAATCTGGGGAGGCACGGGAACCCAGACCCATCTGTCTTATCTGCCCGTGCCGCAAACCGACTTCATTTTCGCGGCGTTTGCCGAGGAACATGGCTTCGTAGGAGCTTTGGGGGTGCTCCTGCTATACTTCATTGTGCTGATGCGGTTGACGCAGAACGCTCAGACAGCGCCCGACCGCGCTGGAACGTTCGTGGTGATGGGTGTGGTGGCTGTGCTTAGCTTTCACATCCTGGTCAACGTCGGCATGGTGGTTGGCTTCATGCCAGTCACCGGAATACCTTTACCACTGATGAGTTACGGCGGGTCCTCTGTCCTGTTTATGTTTTTAGCGCTAGGCATGGTTATGAATGTCCGTATGCGCCGTTTCGTGAACTGACACAGGGAAGGCCCCGCAGCAAAATGGCAGTGCCCGCGCTCAGGCGCGGTTTAAACGAGATTACGATCGCCCTCGCGTGAAGAGGGCACTCACCGGCCAGGAGAAAGTGAAGGCCGGGCAGGATTGCAGCCCGCGCTGCCGGGCGGGAAACGGCCCCCTCCCCACTGAGGAGAGAGCGGTCACAACCCCGGGACGGCGCACACAATTGCGATAAGTGCAAAAGATTCCCAAGCTTTCGCTGAGGATTCGCTTCTGGAGTGCTTTCCAGAAGGCTCGTCCACCTCTGGGTGGACTCGGTACCCATCGCGACGCTCGATCCTCCCCTGCTCTATCTCGCTCTGCCCCGGTGACGCTGCGGCCCTAGAAGTCCGCAGAATCCGGAGTAGGAATGAACAAGGAACTCTTTGTCACCTCAACGCCCCACGAAACTAAAGTGGGCCTGGTGGAGGATGACCAACTCGCTGAAATCTACCTCGAACGCGAAAACGAATACACCTTAGCTGGATCCATCTATAAAGGCCGCGTCACCCGCGTGCTTCCCGGCATGCAGTCGGCTTTCGTCGACATTGGTCTGGAACGCGACGCGTTCCTCTACGTTTCCGATTTCATGGACTTGGAGGAGCAGGACGACGATCTGACCGACGTCGTGCCTACCAACCGTCCCCCGCTGCAAGAGAGCCGTCCGCAGCAGGAAACGCGGCCGCAGACCCCGCGCCCCGAATTTGTGACGTCAGCCGCGACCGAAAATGCGTCCTACGTGATCGAGTCGGAACCTTTTGAGGAGGAGCAGGCCACTGCCGCCCCATCTGCTCCCGAGCCCCGCAATAGCGATGGGCAGCCTCGCGAGAGCCAATCGCGGGAGCGCGGAGGTTTTCGTGGGCGTCGCCGGCGTCGCGGGCGCCGCGACGAGGAGCGCCCGGAGCGTTCCGAACGCAATGACCGCCCGGAGCGCTTCAGCCGGTCCGATGCGGGCGAAACGCCTTCTGTCAGTTTCAGCCAGACCCGGTCTCGCTCGCGGGATTCTGAGTACGGTCCGCCCCCGGGGTACCAGCCGATCATCCTGCCGGGCGAGTCGATCTCGAAATATCGCGGCCGGCCGGCACAGGCAGCGGCAGCCAGTGTTGTTGGCGAGCCGGTTCCTGCCGCGAACGTGCCCACCGGTGTGGCGAACAATTTTCCCGAGGATGAGCCGCTGTTTGCGACCGGCCTGACTGAGCCGCTGCATGAGCAGCATGGCGACCTCGAACATCAAGACGAAGCCGTTCACCAGGAGTGGGAGCGGGAGCATGCGCTGCAGGATCGCATGAACCTGACGGCGGCCTTTACCAGCGAACCCGCTATGGAGCACGAGGAAATCGTCGAAGAAGTCACGGCGCACGACATGGATGAGCCGGAAGCGTTTGCCGCGGCTTCGGGCGTGACCGGGCCGGCGATCCCGACTGCTCCTTACGACAGCCCGATGGGATCGGTGGAAGAGCAGGTGATCGAAGAGGAAGAAGCCGACATCACGCACTACGTAGAAGATCTGGAGGAGGACGCTGTTTTCGACGAGATGGAAGAGGAGACCAGCGCCGCCGCCGACTACCAATCGCCGCGCACGCTGGAAATCGCCGCTACCGGCGAACCTCCTTTGCGCGCAGCGTCCGAGAGCGCTGACGCAAGCGGTGAGCAAACTATCGAAGAGACGGCCCTGTCCTCGGCCGGCGAAGCTTTTGCCGGCGAGGGCGAAGCTGAAGCAGAGGGCGAAGAAGATAGCGCCGACGCGGAAATCGAAGATGCCCAAGCCGAGGCGGAAGCACTGCTGGATGCCGAGGCTGGTGGAAATGGCGATGTTGAAGCGCGCGCGGAAGTTCGGGCTCCCGCCGGAACCGCTGGCTACACGCAGCGCGCGCAGCGGCCGGCATTTGACCGTCGCCGCGGACGCCGCGGTGGACGCCGCTTTCGCCAGGGAAGCAGCGGTGGCGGCAGCAACTCGCCGCGCCGCAACAATGCCCCTGTTCCTCTCATTAGCGATCTGCTGAAAGAAGGGCAGGAAGTCCTGATCCAGATCGCGAAGGAGCCGATCGGGAAGAAGGGCGCGCGCATTACCAGCCACATCGCGTTACCCGGGCGCTTTCTGGTCTACATGCCGACGGTGAATCACACTGGCGTCTCTCGGAAGATCTCTTCCGATGAGGAACGGCAGCGCCTGAAGCGCATCATCATCAGCGAGCGCGAAAACGGGCAGGGTGGCTTCATTGTGCGCACCGCGGCTGCAGGCGCTTCCGAAGAAGACCTTCGCGCCGACATCCGCTTCCTGAAGAACCTGTGGCAAGAGATCAAGACGCGCTCGGATGAGGGGAAGGCCCCGGCGCTCATTTACCACGATCTGAACGTGGTCGAGCGCGTGCTGCGCGACCAGGTTACGTCTGACTTCTCAGCCATCTGGGTCGATACCGAGACCGAGTACGAGCGCATTCTCCGCTTCGCGAATCGCTTCCAGCCCGCGCTGGTGCGGCGCGTGAAGCTCTATACCAAGGACACGCCTCTGTTCGAACAGTTCGGCCTGAAGGAAGAGATCGACAAGGCGCTTAAATCGAAAGTCTGGCTGAAGAGTGGCGGCTATATCGTCATCAACCAGACCGAGGCGCTGGTGGCGATCGACATCAACACCGGCAAGTATGTCGGCAAGACCGCGCGGCTGGAAGACACGATCGTCAAGACCAACGTGGACGCGATCAAGGAGATTGTCCGTCAGATTCGCTTGCGCGACTTGGGCGGCATCATTGTGATCGACTTCATCGATATGGATGAGCGGCGCAACCGACAGAAGGTCATGCAGGCGCTGGAAGAAGAACTGCGCAACGACCGGGCGCCATCGAAGGTTCTCCAGTTCAACGATTTCGGACTGGTGGCCATCACCCGTAAGCGCGTGAAGCAGTCGCTGGAGCGTACCATCGGTTCGCCCTGCCCGCATTGCGAGGCCACGGGCTTCATCAAGTCGGTGACCACGGTCTGCAACGAGATCTACGTCGAAATGCGGAAAATGGCCAAACAGATGGAGCGTCAGGACATCCTGCTGCGGGTCAACCCGGAAGTCGGCAAGGCCCTGAAGGCCCAGAACGGCCGCTGGCTGACCGAGATGGAGGAACTTACGAAGCGCACGATTATCGTGAAATCCGACGGCACGCTGCACGAAGAGCAGTTCGACATCAACTAGTGAGAATTCGTGTAGCGCGGGCGCCCTCGCCTGCGTAAGCCGGGCGAAAGCCCGGCTTTCTTCTGCTCTCCATTTGCGCAATGGCCCCGTCTAACCACCGATGAGCCTTAGACGCCTGCCCCAGGCCGTTCTGGTTGCGATCCTGGCCGTCTGTGGTCCGACAGCCAGCCAACAACGGCATTCATCCCCGCCCATCGCGTTGGTTCACGTGCACGTGATACCCATGGACCGCGAGCGCGTCCTCGATGACCAGACCGTCGTCATCGCGGATGGCAAGATCGCCGAAATCGGGCCGACCTCGTCGGTTAAGGTGCCTCCCTCCGCGAAAAAGATCGACGGCAGCGGCAAATACCTCATGCCCGGACTGACCGACGCGCACGTACACCTTTACTCCACTATCGAGTTTCCGCTCTACATCGCCAACGGCGTCACAACAGTATTCAACCTCGATGGGCGGCCAGCGCACCTGCTATGGCGAAAGCAGGTCGCCAGCGGAGAAATCGTGGGGCCGACCATCTTTACCACCGGTCCGATCTTTGGTCGTCCGCATACTCCCGAAGAGGCGGTCCGCCTGGTCGATGAGCAGGCCGATGCGGGGTACGATGCTGTCAAAGTCTTCAATCAGGTTTCCAAAGCAGAGTTTCCCGCGCTTATCGCCGAGGCCAAGCGCCGCAATCTGCTGCTGATGGGCCATATCTCCCGCGACGCCGGATTTGATCTCACCGTTCGCTCGGGCCAATCCATCGCGCACCTGGACGAATTCCTGTACACCTATTTCAATCCACAGCACGACGACAACAACAACCATGTCGTACTGGATGAGTCGAGGATCTCCGCGCTTGTGAAGGAAACGGCGGATTCGGGTGTCTACGTCATCCCGACGCTTTCAACGTATGCAACGACTGTCCAGCAGGCCACGGATCTCGATGCCTTCCTGAAGAATCCCGCCCTTCGATACTTGCCTTGGTGGGCGCGGGAAGAATATGAGCCCGCTTCCAACCGTTTCAAAAACGGTACTTCGACGGAGCAAGCAGAGAAGATGCGGCGTGCGCTCGTGTTCCAGAGAAAGCTTGTGAAGACCCTGTTCGACGCGGGTGTGCCGCTCATGGTCGGCACCGATGCTCCGGACGTCGGGCCGATGGCGGGATTTGGCATCCACGAAGAGCTTCAGGAACTGGTGAATGACGGGCTCACGCCTTACCAGGTCCTGCGGTCTGCAACAGCCATTCCGGCGCGTTATTTCCGAAAGTCCGGCGAATTCGGCTCGCTTGAACCGGGCAAGCGCGCGGACCTGGTTCTGCTCGAGCAAAATCCTCTGAAGAACATTGCGAACACACGCACGATAGCGGGTGTAATCGTTCGCGGCCAATGGCTGTCGAGAGACGACCTGCGCAAGCGAGTCGACGAAATTCCGGGCGCTTATCAGCGGGAGTTGCAGCAAGTCGAGTCAGACCTGGCAAGCAAGCCCGCGGCTGCCGAGCAATACCTCGCGGATCACGACCCGATGCGCGCCATGGGAACAGCCGCGGTTGTCGACCTGTTCCACACGCAAGGACCGGACAAGTTTCACCAGTTGATCGTCAACATGCGAAAGGCGAATCCCAAGTCGAGGATTACTTCCGAGGCGGGAATCAATGCCCTGGGTTACAACCTCCTCGGCCACAACCAGAATACCGATGCAATCGCCGTTCTCCGCATGAACACTGAAGACTTCCCGCAATCTCCCAACACCTACGACAGCCTGGCCGAAGCACTGGCCAAGTCAGGCGACGTCGCGCAGGCGACCGCGATGTACGCGAAAGCACTCGAAGTCGACCCGAACTACGTAAACGCCGACTACGCGAAAAAGTTCGTAGCCGAGCACAAGCAAAAGTAGCCCCGGCTTCTCGCAGGCTGTCGCGAGGGGTCGTCCCCGTGGCGGCGTAAAACTACGCTCGATTGACCGGGATTTTAGGACCAGGGAAGAGTTTTCAGGCGACGACCGACGAGCCAACGAGTGCCGCTACGCGCCGGCCAGTGTCTTCACGACAAATTCCGCGCGTTCGCGCAACTTGCGCATGGAAGTTTGCACGGCTTCAGCGTCGGCGGGTTCCTTCTTCTCGACGGTAGCAATGACTTTCATGCCCGCGTCGTAAGTCAAGCGAGCTACGTCCAGCAGAACTACCAGGGCGTCGGCCCGCAACTTCCATAACGAAGTCGCCGGTTGGCAGCGCTTCAATTCTTCAAGTTCAGTCTGGATGCGTGCAATGACTGCTACGGCGCGCAACAGCGCCTGGCCCACCTCGGCGCGGAGGCTTTTCTCTTCCAGGTAGTCCGCGCAATAGGCTGCCACCTCGGCCGGCGTCAGATTCAGGTTAAAGAACCGCATCGGTACGACCTGCCGGAACTTGGGATCGGCCACGCGCACGAAAATGCGGATTGACTCCTCTACCCGCGACAGCTTCGCTTCTTCCAGCGAGAGCTGTTGAGCCGTAACTGGAAGGGCTACATGTTTTACGGGAACCGCTGCCGGACGGGATTTCTCGCGGGCCATTTTGGCCGCGGCCGCCGCTCCGCCCGAACGCATGGGAGTCACAGAACTCGCGGCTGCCGTACGACGGATGCGTGGGCGCTTGTCGATTTCTTTTTTCAGTTTCGAGACTCGCCGGAACTTGTCGAGCGCCTCAACGTAGTCGATCTTCAGCAGTTCGCCCTCTTGCAGCGCCTGCACGTGCTCGACAGTTACGTCCACTCCATCGATGTTGCTCAGGATGCTGCCACCCAGCTCTTCGACCGCTCTGGCGAAAGTCTTGATCTCCCCGATCGCGCAGGCAAACAGTTCGTCGAAACGGCTGCCGAACGCCACGTTGTACGGAGCAATCGTCGCCAGCACCCCGGGATGATGGAAGGATCGTCCGAAGGATTGCTTGAGTTCGCGCACTCGGGAAAGAACGCCCGAGTCGATGAGCGCGTTGAAATTCACAAAGCCCTGTACCTGTTGCCGCAGCGGCTCGAATTCCCGAAGGAGTTGTACGTGTTCTTCGGGCAACAAGGGCGCGTCGGAGTCCGCCAGAATCTCGATCAGCGCAATTTCAAAGGGCGACAAAGGAAGGCTGCCATCGAGCCCATAGCCGCGCTGCTCCCATTGACCGGGCACACGAGGATGCCGGTAGAGAAAGGTCGCCACCAGGTCGGTCTTGTCGCGATCCGCGTCGGTGAAGTCGCGCTTGCGCGTGTAATAGCGCAACAGAGCTTCGGCAATTTCAGGATCGGTGTCGGTGGTCAGCCCCTGGCGCACCATGGCCGGGGTGATTGCCATGTCGAGCAGCTGCAGCCAGCGATGCATCTTGCCAAGAATTTCCCGCAGGTTGGTGCTGGCCTGGTGAATCGCTTCGTCTTCCAGGCCGGGATGCACAGGAAGTTCGCCCTGAAGATAGTCGCGCAACAGCTTCTGATAGAAGCCGCTCACGTTCGCCAGGATCGACAACTCCCACTTTTGGTCCTCGACCAAAATCCACACTCCCGCTGAAGAGGATTCGTGTACCGACTGACTGGTAATGCAAAGGGTAACCCAGCCGTGTGGAAACGAAACCTTACTTCAGTGCCAGTACTTTCAAGGGGAAACTGCTTGATTCGCAGTGGGATGCGGCTGTGACGCCACGCGTGAATCCGGAATGGGGCTGTCCTGGGAAATGGTTGCGATCAAATCGGCGTGGATCCGGATGGCCCTTAGAACCCAACTTGATGATAATAAACCTGTTAGTGCGGGGTCGTAGGATTGTGACTAGTCAAACACCACCGTCTTCCGGTTCCCATAGAGCAGGACTCGATCGTTGATGTGCCAGCGCACGGCGCGCGAGAGCACCACTTTTTCGAGATCGCGGCCCTTCTGGATGAGATCTTCGACCGAATCGCGGTGGGAAATGCGCACCACGTCTTGTTCAATGATGGGGCCGTCATCGAGTACTTCGGTAACGTAGTGGCTGGTCGCGCCGATCAGCTTGACGCCTCGTTGAAACGCCTGATGATAGGGCTTCGCTCCCACAAAAGCCGGCAAGAACGAGTGGTGAATGTTGATGATGCGATGCGGGAAGGTGGCGACGAAATCGTTGGACAGCACCTGCATGTAGCGCGCCAGCACGGTGAAGTCGGCTTCGTGTTCGCGGATGAGCGCGATCTGTTTCTGCTCGGCCTCGCGCTTGTTTTCTTTCGTTACGGGAATCACATCGAAGGGAATCTGGTAGAAATCCGCGATGGCACGGTTGTCCTCATGATTCGAGAGGATCAGCGGGATTTCACACCTCAGTTCGCCGATCTTGTGACGGTAAAGCAGGTCGACCAGGCAGTGATCGTATTTCGAGACCATGATCACCATCCTCTTGCGCGCGCCAGGCTGCGTCAGGCGCCATTCCATGCCGAACTTGTCGGCGATCGGGTCGAAATGTCGGGAGAGGTCGTCGAGCGGCATGTCGAATCCAGCGGGATCGAATTCAACGCGCATCAGGAACCAGGAGGAGTCGGCGTCGGTGTGTTCGTCGGTGTGGAGAATGTTGCCTCCGTGCCGGAAGATGAAGTCCGAGACGGTGGCGACCAGGCCTTTCTGGTCGGGACAACTGATGAGGAGCACTACGCTGGTTCGCATGAAGTTCAATGCCTGCCTGTCCATGATTGCAAGGTCGAAGCACGAAAGAACGAACATTCTAGCGGTTTAGGTGCCAGCGGGGTTAACCCTTGCGCGGAATCAATTTCTTCGGGAATGGCAATCCAGCGACGGCGGATGGAGGTCCCGCTTCCAGCCCTTCAAAACCGCGAAGGGGGCACCCGCCAAGTTCCCGGCCTTCATTGACTTGCCCTTTCTCCCCACGTAAGATTCGCTCGCAATCGGTGCGGAAGCCTGCCCTTTCAAAGCATGTTGAAATAGTTCTGGTTGCGCGCGGAAGACAAATTATTCGCTCTGTGCCCCTGTGGTGAAACGAATTTGGCAGTGACCTAAGGAGAATCCGCTCTCATGGCGAAACATACCGTAGTCACGATGCCGGGCGACGGCATTGGCAACCAGGTTCTTCCCGAGTCGGTGCGCGTTTTGAAGGCGGTCGGCTTTGATGCTGAGTACATTCACGCCGACATCGGCTGGGATTGCTGGTGCAGCCAGGGCAATGCGCTGCCCGATCGCACGATTGAACTTCTGACCAAGCATAAGCTGGGCCTGTTCGGGGCCATCACGTCGAAGCCGAACAAGGCGGCTCAGGCCGAGCTCAAGCCGGAACTGCAGGGCAAGGGATATGTCTACTATTCGCCCATCGTGACCATGCGGCAGAAGTTCAACCTCGATATCTGCATGCGGCCGTGCGTGGGATTTATCGGAAATCCGTTGAACTATATTCGCAAGCGCACCGATGGCGGCTTCGATGAGCCAAAAATCGACAGCACCATTTTCCGGCAGGGCACCGAAGGTATGTACGCGGGCATCGAATGGACGAATCCGCCGGAGATTGTTCGCAATGCGCTGAACTCCCACCCCAAGTTCAAGATGTTCGCCAACGTGCCCGGCCCCGACCTTGCCGCCAGCGTGCGGATCATCACGCGTCCGGCAGCCCGCCGCATTGTCACCGCGGCCTTCGAGTACGCGAAAAAGAAGAAGTTCAAGGGCGTGACTATCTGCGAGAAGCCCAACGTCGTGCGCGAAACCAGCGGCATGATGGAAGAGACCGCCAAGGAAGTGCAGAAGTCTTATCCTGACATCGCCCTCTGGTCCACGAACATTGACGCTCAACTCATGTGGCTGAACAAGAATCCGGAAGACTACAACGTGATTGTCGCCTCGAACCTGTTTGGAGATATTCTTTCCGACGCTTTCGCCGGGCTGGTCGGTGGACTTGGCTTCGCCGCTTCCGGAAATATCGGAGACAGCGTCGCCGTCTTCGAGCCAACCCATGGTTCCGCACCTAAGTACGCGGAATTGAATCCGCCGATCGTCAACCCGATCGCCATGATCCTTTCGGCGGCCATGATGGTGGAACACGTGGGCGAGAACGATAAAGCGGACCGGATTCGCAACGCCGTTGCGGACGTGGTGAAGGAAGGCAAGGTCCGCACCTACGACATGATGCGGATTTCGGGGGGAGCGAAGTCGATCAGCCAGGGCGCCGCTTCCACCCCGCAGATGACCGACGCGATTCTGGCCAAGCTATAGGAACCATAGTGGGCACGAAGCGCCAGTTCACGCTTGCCGTAACATAAGTCTGATTTCCGGGCTTTGGTAACGGCACGGCTTTCGAGCGTGCGGAAAAGGCCCGGTGTGGCCCGGCCGTGAAGCCAGCGGCCGTCATTGAAAGAGAAGGCTGTTACGGCTCGGTTGAAGCCCAGGCCTTTCAAAACAGAAAAATTACGAATGACTCCTTCCACCAAATCCGCGGAAGCCGGACATTGGGGTAAAGATATCCGCTCCGACCTGCACGTCGCCATCGAGCCGCGTGATTCCGGCGGCGTAGAGGTCGGCCTCGAGTCGCGTGTGGCTCCTTATTACGGCGATGCGATTCTCGCGCAGGCTCGCCAGGTGCTCGAGAGCCTGGGTGTCAAGAACGCCAAGGTCGGGATCCATGATGAAGGCGCTCTGCCTTACGTGATTGCGGCGCGAATCGAAACTGCGGCCCGCCGGGCGGGTCTGGCCAGTAACAACAAGGCCCTTCCGGAAAAAGTCACGCCGCCGCCGCCCTCCGCGAAGGACCGGCTTCGCCGCTCGCGTCTCTATCTGCCGGGCACCGAACCCAAGTATGCGATCAATGCCGGTCTGCATGGGCCGGACGCGGTCATTCTTGATCTTGAAGACTCTGTGCATCAGGCGGAGAAAGACGCTGCCCGCATCCTGACGCGCAACACGCTTCGCGCGGTCAATTTCGGGGAATGCGAGCGCATGGTGCGCATCAACCAGCTTCCCCTCGGCCTCGAAGACCTTGCCGAGATCATTCCGGAAGCTCCCGACCTGATTCTGATTCCGAAAGTCGAGCACCCGGGGCAGGTCACACAGGTCGACAACATGATCGCCGAGTTGAAGGTTCGCCATCAGATCACACGTCCGATCTGGTTGATGCCGATTCTGGAATCAGGGCAGGGAATTGAGAACGCCGCCGGAATCGCCGCGGCCAGCGATAACGTGGTCGCCATAACCATCGGCCTCGAAGATTACACAGCCGACCTCGGCGTGGTAAAGACCGCGGAAGGCCGCGAGTCATTGTATGCGCGAACCCGGCTGGTAAATGCCGCACGTGCTGCTGGAGTGCAGGCGATCGATTCGGTGTACAGCGATGTTGGCGATATGGAAGGGCTGAAACGCTGGGGAGAAAATTCGCGGGCCTTGGGGTTCGAAGGAATGGGGTGCATTCACCCGAGCCAGATTCCCGTGATCCATGCGGCTTTCGCGCCTTCGGCGGCCGAGATCGAGAAGGCCCAGAAGATTGTCGGAGCTTTCGAAGACGCTCAGCAGCGCGGAGTCGGAGTGGTGAGTCTGGGATCGAAGATGATCGATCCTCCGGTGGTGCAGCGCGCGCTGAAGTTGGTGGCGCGTGCAAAAGCGATGGGGCTGGCTTAGAGGCAGTCGCCGGTCATCAGTCGCTGGTCGTTAGCGGAAGAGCGCACCCAAGCAGAGCTTGGATGGGGCACCCTGGAGTTGCAAGCCGAGGTGTCGTGACCGTAGCTGTTTTTTCTCTGTGACTCTGTAGTGAAACTGACTGTGATCTCTCCCTCATGACCGAACGCGTTGAACTCGCCCACAATGCCGCGCAGCGCCGCGTGCCCACCATGGTCAACGGCCGACCGCAGATTCCGTATCTCGGTGTTGGCAAGTACCAGCCGCGCGGTCGCAAGCAGGCCCCGCCCGTGCGCTCGAGCAAGGACTACCCGGAAAACGGTGACAAGCGAGTTCCTGACCTGGAAGCAGCGCTGCGCAAGTGCGGCCTGCGTGATGGCATGGTCGTCTCCAACCACCACCATCTGCGTGACGGCGACAAAGTCGCGCTCATGATGCTGGAGGCGGCCGCGAAGATTGGCGTCAAGGATTTGCTGTGGTTCCCCAGTGCCTCGTTCCCTTCGCAGAAATCGGCAATCGAGTTGATGGAAAAGGGAGTCATCCACCACATTGAAGGCTCGATGAACGGCCCGCTGGGCGACTACTGCACGCAAGGAAAAATGCGCGGCATGGGCGTGTTGCGATCGCATGGTGGACGCTGGCAAGCCATTCAGGACGGCGAAGTGCACATTGACATCGCAGTGATCGCCGCGCCGACTGCCGACGCGTTTGGCAATGCCGACGGTTCCCATGGCAAGTCAGCGTGCGGTTCGCTGGGCTTTGCGCTGGCGGACTCCACGTACGCCGACCACGTCATCGTCGTCACCGACAACCTCGTTCCGTTTCCCTGCGTGCCCTGGCAGATTCAGGGCAACAGCGTCGACTACGTGGTGGAGGTGGATTCGATCGGAGACCCGGCCAAGATCGTCTCGGGCACAACTCAGATCACGCGCTCGCCCGACCGCCTGCGCATCGCGGAATTTGTCGCGCGCTTTCTTCGCGAAGCCGGCATCATGAAGAACGGGTTCTCGTTCCAGGCCGGCGCCGGCGGCATCGCTCTCGCCTTCGTCGACTACCTGCGCCGCATGATGAAGGAAGACGGCGTGAAGGCGCGTTTCGTGCGCGGTGGATCGACCAAATATCTGGTTGAGTTACTGCAGGAAGGCCTCACCGACTACATCCTTGACGGCCAGACGTTCGATCTCGACGGCGTGAAGTCGATGGCGAGCGATCCGCGCCACGTAGCAACATCTCCCTTCACGTCCTACAACTACCATGGCAAGGGGAATTTTGCGTCCATGGTCGATGCGGTTGTTCTGGGCGCCACCGAAGTCGACGTCAACTTCAACGCTAACGTCGTGACTCACTCCGATGGACGGCTGCTGCACGGTATCGGGGGCTGGCAAAATTGCTTGTTCTCGGGCTGCAGCATTCTTGCCCTGCCATCGTTTCGCGACCGTATCCCGGTGATCGTTGACGAGGTCACCACGCTGACCGGGCCGGGCGAAATGATCGATGTGGTTGTGACCGAGCGAGGCATTTCCATCAATCCCCTGCGCAAAGATCTTCTCGACGCTGTGAAAGGATCAAAGCTGCCGATCCGTCCCCTCCAGGACATCAAGGCCGAGGTGGAGCAGATCTGCGGGGGCAAACCCAGCCGGCCAAAGTTAGGCGATCGCCCGGTCGCAATCGTCAAGTGGGTGGACGGCACCGTGCTCGATACGGTGTGGCAAGTGGGATGAAGGCAGATCACAGGTGTCGGATCACAGGTGACAGGAAAATCGCTTCGAGCTATGAGCCGCGAGCCTAATGCTGAAAATACCGATCATCTGATCTACTTCTCTACCCACGCAACTGCTCCGCGCTGCATTTCCGGCAAGCGGTAAACGAAGACGCCCCCTTCACGCGTGCCGCGGAGTTCCTGAACTGTTCCCATAAACGGTAGATAGCGCACTTTAGCTTGCGTTCGCAGGCGGAGGGTCACATCTTTTTGCGGCGTTGGAATGGGATTCGATCCGCCGCGCAAACCCGCGAAGTTCGCCAGAAAGATGTGCGGTTTCCCATCGACCATGGCCACCGATGTCGCCACCAGGGCCGAGGCGGTGATTTCGATCTCTCCCTGGCCGCGCAGAGCGGTCAGGAATTCCCTGGCGCGTTCCGGATCTGCTTTCTCGAGATTGGCGTCGAGAGAAGTCTCGTATTTACGGCACGGGCAATCGGCGAATGAGACGACGTTCGTCGACGCAAGGCCGGTCGCGTTCGTTCCGGTGGTGATGATGCGCGTTCCGGCGGCCGCGAGAATCTTCAGCGCGCCTCGTTCCTCGTCATTCAACTCGCGAACGTCCGGCAGAACAAGCGCCTCCCCCTTGAATTGCGTCAGGGTACGCGGGGTGACCACCTGGAATTCCCGGTGCGTTTGCATCAGCAGGATCAGGCAGCCGCGGTAGGACGAAAGAAAATCCCGCGCCCCGTAATCGCGCGTTTTCGGGGAAAAGTACACGCCCACGGGCTGGATGGGCAGACGCGGACGATAGAACGTGGCCTGGTGTTCGGCGATCCAGCTGAAGATCATTTTCCGTGTGGGCAAATCATTGGAGCCCGCCATGGAATGTCCGGGAGCATCCCAGAAATTCGCGCCATCCATGATCTGCGACATGGCCAGGTTCTGCATGGCTTCGCGCGCATCGACCTTCTTGTCGCCATCCCAGGAGTAATTCAGGATCCAGGTCGCCTTGCCCTCCGCAAAGGCACGGAACGTGTGCATGCCGACCTGGTAGTAGAACCAGGCCAGCGGCGTGCGCCCGGAAGCCATGTGATCGCCGTTGCCGAATTCGTACTCGTGGGCGATGGCGTCGACGACGGGATAGATGCTGTAGACATCAGCTCCTACGCGCGTGGCCTCTTCTTCGATGCCGGGATAAATCTCGGGAATGGTTTTGATCGCAGGATTGACCGCCTTGGCCGTCTTGTCGATTTCAGCCAGGAAATCTGTGATGGTCGTAATGCGAAAATCCACCCATTTGCGAAAGTTCGTGTCGGAAAAATCACCGAGCTTCAGGTCGTGGCGGGCGTCGAGCCCGGTCTGCTTCTTGAAAGCGGCGACGGTGTAGTCATCGAAGCTGGCCCAGGAGTCTTCCCAGCCATCGAAATGCGTCATCCAGTAGGGAATATCGATGTAGATGCCGTCGATGCCGGTGGCCGCGATCTGGCGCACGCGCTCCATATAGATCTTGCGCCACTCGGTTGCGTAGGGGCTGATCCAGACATCTTCGTCGCCTTTCTTGATCCAGAATGCCGTGCCACCGCCGAAGATCGCCGTTTCGCCGGTGAGCTTGCGCTGCAGCCAGTCAGGATGTTCTTTGGCGAGCGTGCGTGAAGTCTTATCCGCGTCGGCAGTAATGCATTCGGTGCCGGCGATGTAGACGAAGGCATAGTTGTGGGCGCGGTGCGCTTTCTCCGCAAGTGCGCGGATATCGTTAAGCTTCTGGGTAGGGTCGAGAAAGCTTTCGTAGCGGCCGGGGATGTCGTTGTCGACCTCGATGCCGAAGACCTTGCTGGCGGTGGCGTCGGCGACAATCTTGTCAGGGCGCTCCCTCCCCAGGCTGTAGGCGCCGATGCGGACGTAGTTGGTCCAGTTCTGGCTGGTGGGGAAGCTTTGCGAAAGAGCGACGGCCGCCAGCAGGAGGAAGCTGACAGCCGTAACGGATACGAGGAGACGGAAACGCTTCGGTTGTTCCATGCGCCTCTCAGAATTGCAGTCGCGCGCCAAACTGCATCCGGCGGTAGTTATTCGTGGTCTGGTTCACGAGCCCAAAGCTGCCGTCGTCCGACCCCACATCTGGAAACTGGAAGCGCTGGTGATTGGCCACGTTGAACATTTCTGCACGGACTTGAAGCTGGGCACGCTCGCGAATCTTGAACTCCTTGGTAAGCGACATGTCGAAGTTGCTGAATCCCTCGCCGCGCAGATTGGAGAAGTGCCGCGGCGCATTACCGGGAATGTTGTCGCCGGGATCGTCGAAGCACGCCTGATTGAGGTAGGGCTGCTCCGGTTCGGGCGGCCTCGCGGATGCTAATGCCAGTCGTCAATTGCGAGCAGATCGACGTTGGGACGCTGATTGCCATCGGTCAGCCGGCCGACTCGGAATTGAAGATCGCAATCGGCTGTCCCGATTGCAACGTGACGAAGCTATCCAAGGGACCAGCCACCGACGATTGCGTCGAACATGCTATTCATGCCACTTCCGATCCATCGCCCCCGTCCAATCGGAAGGTCAAGGATGATCGCGGCGTCAGGCGATGGGTGGCATCGTTGGCACTGATCCCGTGCTCGGCCTTCAGATCGTCGAGCAAGTTGTGGATTATCAAATTCCAGGTTGTCGATCCACGCATTGCGTCCCGCCGCGGAGTCATCCGTGACTTTCGAGAAGGTGTAGTTGCCTTCGAAGCTGATGTAGTGGCTGGCCCGCTTCTGGAATCGAATCTGCAGCGAGTTGTACCAGGAGGTGGCGATCAATCGGGCAGTCCCGCGAAACCACCGTCAAACTGCGGGTACGGGCGCAGCAGGTTAGCTTGCGGAATCTGGTCGTTGACATACTGAGAATCGGCTACGTCCGCCGCATTGAAGATAGGCGCCGCCGGACAATAAGACGCCGGAGACGCAACGGCTGTAAAGAAACATTGGAACGGGTTGTCAACCTGAGTGCCGAGATAGTCGCTGACGGCGCTTTAGTCCGGGTCATGCGTTGGATTCATGGATGCCACCAGCGCGTTGCGAATACTGGATGGCAGGAAATTCCGCTCGCGCGTGCTGAAAGCGAGGCTCCGGCCCAGGGCAGGTGAGTGCTGCGGTTCGCCGAATAGTCGGCGGCGATCACGATCTGGCCCGGGAACAGGTGCTGTACGCCCAGGTTCCACTGGTAGATCTCAGCGTTGCGGGCGATTCCGGTGTCCAGGTCGCTGCTGTTGTCGAAGCCCCAGTTCGCCAGCTTCCCGTAGGTTCGTCCCTTGCGGAGGCGCCAGCGCCAGCCGGGAAGGGATTTGCGAGCGTTGCATATTGGGTCACGAAGTTGTCCGGTGTGAAGTGGATGGGGCGCACTCTTCGAGAAGGATGGCCCGGCGTACTGGAAGTTGGTTGCCACGCTCATGCCGTAGAAGACTCCGACGCCACCGCGGAGCACGGTGTTGGGGGCTAGTTGGAAAGCAAAGCCCAGGCGCGGCGCGAAGTTGTTCCGATCGATGCGCGCGTTGCGATGTCCGGAGGTCGCGAATACGGTCGTTCCGATGATATTTCCGATCTGCCCGAAGTCGAGGGGAGGTAGGGTCCGCACTGTTACGATCCACCGGAATGCGTGAATCCCGTAGCTTCCGGTGAAATCGCTGAACTGGCGTTGATTGGTGCGCTCCGTATAGGGAGTGCTCCATTCGTAGCGCAGGCCAAGATTGACGGTCAGTTTCGGAGTGACCTTCCAGTCATCCTGCACGTAGAAAGCGGTCTCGACCGACTTGTCCGCCACCGCCGGAACGATGTGCAGTGCAGGAAGTCCTCGGGTGATGGGAAAAGCCGATCAGCATGGTGGCAAAAGGATTACCCTGATTGTTGTCACCCAGGCCGGCGTTCGGGTCCTGCGTGGTTACATCGCGGGTGAAATTGAAGATACCGGTAGGATTGTCCGGCTGCCGGAAGTTGTTGAAGAAGACCCGCTGCTCGCCGCCGAACTTGATCGAATGCGGGCCCTTCACCCACTGCAGCCCGGAAGAGTAGCTATACAGGGTGTGCGCGAAGGCGGTGTCCACGCAGCATTGTGTGAACATGGAGAGAAAGTCGTCCCCCACGTTGATGGCAGGCATTCGATCCAATCCGTTCTGATTCAGAATGGCCGGCAGCCCCACGTCGCTCAACGTCGGGAAGTGATTGCTTTGGCCCGGCGCGTGTACGCGATCAACGCTGAAGCGACTGGTCCAAAGCGCGGTGGGCTTGATCGCCCAGTTGTACTCCAGGCTACCGTTCTGCACGTCGGTCGTGTAAATGACTCCGTCGACTGAAGTCCCCATTCCCCACAATCGTGGGCGCACTCTCGCTGACTCATGATGCCGGCTATAGCGGCCGCCGATCTTGTGCTTGTCAGTGATCTGGTGATCGAGTTTGATATCGAACTGCCATGCCGGATGCGTGTCGAGGGTCACTTTGCGGAAATTGGGATTCGGGAAATGCAGCTCCGGATACGTTGGCATGCGGGTACAGGTTCAGGATGCTCTGCCCGATCGGATCGATCTTGCGGCTGGAATTTTGTTGAGGACACCGCCGTCGGAAAACTGCGTGCGTGGACACGGACAGCCGTTCGGATCCGTATTGCCGGCGCAGGGATCGTAAATGCCCGCGATACTCGTCTGCCAGAGATGTTGGGATCGGGACAGATTCGCGGGACTCTGCGAGAAATCCCCGGCTCGCTCGAGATCGGTGGGCACTACGCCCTCGATGTTGACCGGATCCTGCTGGCGGACCTTCTCGAAGTCAAAGAAGAAGAAAGTGCGGTTCTTCACGATCGGCCCGCCAATGGCGAAGCCGTATTGATCACGCACGTGATCGGGCTTTTCGCCGGTGTTGAAGAAGTCGCGTGCAGTCGGTGGCCGATCTTTGTCCGTACCACCAACCGCTGCCATGAAACTGGTTCGTGCCTTGCTTCAGCACGATGTTGACGAGGGTGCCGCCGTTGTTGCCGAACTCGCGCCGAGAAGCTGTTGTTCTGAACCTTAAATTCCTGAACAATTTCGACTGACGGCTGGTAGTAGACGTTCGAGTTGCCGCCTTCGCCCTGCTCGGGCGCGCTGATCGGACTGCCATCGAGTGTGATTTGCGCGGTCGCGTTGCGCTGGCCGTTAGAAACGAAGTTTGTTCCCGATGGGTAGTTGTCGTTGATTCCAGACCCTGAGGTCTCTGTTACGCCGCCCGCCAGAAAGGCCAGGCCAAAGATGCTGCGGTTGTACAGCGGAATGTCGCGCACGTATTCGTTGGTGACGTCGGTGCCGATGGCCGCGCTTTCGGTGTCCAGCGGAGGTGCGGCCGCCGTGACCTCGATCGTCGCCAGCACTCCCGGCGGTTTCAGCGAGAAGTCGATGCGTGGTCTGCTGGATCGACTTGCAGCACGATCTGCTTACGCTCGGCCGACTGAAAGCCTTTGGCCTCGCACTTGAGCGTGTAGACGGCGGGGCGCAAGCCGGTGAAGGTGTAGAGACCGCGATCGTCCGTCTTCGAGGTGGTCGCGATGCCGGTGCCGTCATTGGTAATCGTGAGCTGCGCGCCTTGCACCACCGCGCCGCTCTGGTCGGTGACGATTCCGCGCACTTGCGCGGTGTAGCTGGCTTGGCCGTACGCCACTGAAACCAAGAGCAACCCCGCGACAAACCAGCAAACGTGAGAAAACAGCCTTCTCAGGACACGTGGCATGGGAACCCCCTGATTTTTTCCGGAGGCATACGCGAGCGTATGCTGTATAGTTACGAACGCTTACTTTTACTTTCGTTCAAGTGGGTTGTCAAGCGCCAAATCGTAGTCCGGCGCAGGGACGGCCTTAGGGCTGGGAAACCACGACAGGACAGCGAAGATTGTGGTGTCTTGCAACTGCCACAAACGGTGTTCGAGCAGTTTCCACGCAGGAACCGCTTGAGCAATCCCGCCCAAGGTGGAACGTTCGCTTGCCGGTTCGTAAGAAATAGAAAGTATTCGCAACTCATGGCGTAACGGGGCACATCATGCGATTTCTTATTTCCTCTGTATTGTTTACTTTGGTGCTGCTGGCCTCGATCTCCGCGCAAACCGCGCCGCAGGATCAGATCGGCTACAAATCGGATCCGAACGCCGCGCAGAAGAAAACCCTCCTGCTGCGGGATTTCAAACCGGTCTCCATGCTGCATGCCGGCCAGCATGCGGTCGACAAGGCGCGGTTTTATGTGATCGATGTGCACAATCATGTCAACGATGCGGCCGGGATCGACGAACACATGCCGCCGGAGCGCGTGCTTGAGGTGATGAACAACACGAACGTAAAGACGATCGTGATCCTCACTGGGCTTTGGGGCGACAAGTTGCAGCATGTAATCGACGAAATGGTGAAGCCCTATCCCGGGCGCTTCATGGTGTTCACGCAGCTCGACTGGAGCAAAGTGGACGATCCGAAATTTGGCGAGGAGATGGCGGCGCAGATTCGCGACTCGGTGTCCCGCGGCGCTCTCGGCCTCAAATTGCTGAAGGACCTTGGCCTTGGCGTGCGCGACAAGTCAGGGAAACTGATCGCGATCGACGATCCCCGGCTTGATCCCGCGTGGGAGGAGTGCGGCCGGTTGGGGATACCAGTTTTCATTCATAGCGGAGATCCGGAGGCGTTCTTCCATCCGACCGACGCGACCAACGAGCGCTATGAGGAATTGATCGAGCATCCGGACTGGAGCTTTTACGGGAAGGATTATCCCAGCCTGGAGTCTCTGCTCGAGGCGCGCAACCGGGTCTTCGCGAAGCACCCAAAAACCAGGTTTGTGTCTTTGCACATGGGCTGGCCGGAGAATCTCGACTGGGTGCAGTCGATGCTCGATAAGTATCCGAACGTAATGGTGGAGTTCGGCGCGCGCGAAGCCGAACTTGGACGTCAACCGCGCCGCACGCGCGATTTGTTCATGAAGTATCAGGACCGCGTGATGTTCGGCACCGACAATAGCGTGGAAGAAGCTATGTATCGCAACAATTTCCGATGGCTTGAGACCAGCGACGAATATTTTGATTATTGGGGCGCGCCCGGCCAGGGACGCTTCAAGATCAGCGGCCTCGGCTTGCCGGACGGTGTCCTTGAAAAGCTCTATCACAAAAATGCTGAACGCCTGTTCAGCCAGTTCCATCCAGACTCTGGTAAGAATTCAAGCGGGGGGGCCCAGTGAAATCGCCGTTTCTCGTCGTCCGCGCACTCGTCGTGATTGCACTCGTTACGCTCTTTGCCTCGAGTTGCAATCGTTCGCAGCTCAAACCCGAATCCAAGGCGCCTGCCTCGCAACCCTCGGTCATCAAGGTGGAAGTGAACCCAGGCGGCCCGCTCGTGCTCACAACTACCGCCGCGATGTTTGAAGTCGCGCCCAGCGGCTATATCCAAAGCTACCTGCTGCGCGATGGTAAACACCTGACGCTCGATGAGCCCAAGGCGGGCGCGCCCAACGAGAGCGACTACCTGGTACAGGACGGCAAGGAAGTGCATTTTGTCCTCGACTTCGACCAGGCCAAGGTTCTCGAATCCATGGGGAAGCTGGGGCGCGGGAAACATATTGAAATTCCGGCGCACCGTCTTGGGCCGGGCGCGCCGAACATCCAGCGAATCCTGACCCTCGAGGCCTACGATGATTTTCCGAACCTTCTGCTGTCCACCGTGGAATACAAGAACACCGGCAGCGCGGATTTCACCATCGATCGGGTGGTCGAGCAGCGACACCGGTTCACCGCGAGCCTGGCGGATCCCAAGGCCCAGCCGTGGGATATGTGGTCGTTTCAGGGAGCGAGCTACGACTGGGGCAAGGACGACGTCTTCAAGCTGACGCGCAGCACTTCGCAACCGAACCTTTTCGGCGCCGCGGTGAAGGGCGGCTATGGCGGCGGCATTCCAGTGGTTGCGTTCTGGACGGCCAACGTTGGGGAGGCGATCGGTCATGTGGAAACTCTTCCGCTGACTTTGTCGCTGCCGGTGAAAGTGGCGGGCGATTCACGGGTTGAAACGAGCGTTGATATTCCGGCCAAGGCTACGTTGAAGCCCGGCGAGACGTTCTCAACACCGCGAAGCTTCGTGTCTGTGTACGGTGGGGATTTTTACGAGCCCCTGCGGATGTGGTCCGGTGTGCTGCAGAAAGAAGGCTGGAACCTTCCCAAGCCATCCGGCGAAGCTTACAACGTGAGCTGGTGCGGCTGGGGTTACGAGTTCAACGTAACGCCGGCCATGATGGAAGGCACGATTCCCAAACTGAAAGAAATGGGCATCAAGTGGGCCACGCTCGACGATCGCTGGTTCGATACCTACGGCGACTGGAATGCGCGCTCCGACACCTTCCCGGGCGATTCGATCAAAACGATGACCGATGACTTCCACAAGCAGGGCATCCTGGTGCAACTATGGTGGCTGCCGCTGGGAGCCGAAGATGGCGAAGGCAAGTGGGAATCGCACAAGTACATCGTTTCCAAGGTCGTGAAGGAGCATCCGGAGTGGTTGATTCTGGACAAGAACGGCAAGCACGCTCGAATGACGCGAAATCTGGCCGCGCTCTGTCCGGCGGTTCCGGAAGTGCAGGCGTACTACAAGCAGCTGACGGAGAAATTTATCCGGGACTGGGGTTACGACGGCTCGAAGCTCGACAACATCTACTCGGTGCCAATGTGTTACAACCCGGCACACCACCACAAGTCGCCGCAAGATTCCGTGAATGCAGTGGCGGATGTCTACAAAACAATTTTTCAGACCACGCGTTCGATCAAGCCCAACAGCGTGACCCAGAGTTGCCCGTGCGGGACGCCGCCGTCGCTGGCATGGCTGCCGTACATGGATCAGGCAGTGACGGCCGATCCGGTGGGTGCGGTGCAGGTTCGCCGGCGCGTCAAGATGTACAAGGCGCTGCTGGGGCCGGATTCGGCGGTGTACGGCGATCACGTCGAGCTTTCGACCATGGATCGAGTGGGCAGCCACTGGCGCGAGCATGGCGAAGACTTTGCTTCAACTGTGGGAACAGGCGCCGTGGTCGGAACGAAGTTCGTCTGGCCTGAACTTGGCCCGCACTATGAACCGGTGAACCTGAACTCGCACAAGGACGAGGTCTGGAAGAAGTGGATTGCGCTCTACAACCAGAAGATGCTTTCGAAGGGCACGTTCCTCAACCTGTACACCTACGGGTACGACTCGCCGGAAGGGTATGCGATCGAAAAAGACGGGAACATGTACTACGCCTTTTTCGCGCCGCAGGGAGGTTGGAAGGGAGATGTGGAACTGCGCGGATTGAAGCCGGGCAGCTATCACGTCACCGACTACGTCGAAGGAAAAGACCTGGGCGACGTGCAAGTGAACGAGGGCAAGCCAACCAAGCTCGCGGCCAATTTCCGGGATCATCTGCTACTCGAGGTGAAGCACTGAAATTGTGCCGCTCTTTGTGAGTGGCATCACCGTGCAAGGCAAATAGAAAAGGCCAGGCGAACTTCGCCCGGCCTTTTTTCTGGATGCCCTGGATTAAGGGGACGTCTGCAAACTGACCTGCCCGGAAATTTCCACATTCGGATCGTTCTGCAGAATGTATGCCTGCCCGGGACCGACCATGTAGAGGATCAGGTTGCTGGAAAGAGTGCTGATCGCGGCGGTCACCCGTCCGTCGTTACGCACCTGGTAGGTTCCCGGCAAGGTACCAGGATCGTTGATAAGACCCGGCGGATTCCCTGGTTCAAACGAATTGGCCTCCTCGTTGAGAGCGAGATTTCCCTTGCCATCGGCAAACAGAGTACCAACCCGCGTGAGCAGGAGATTCGAGCTGAATCCATCCATCACCAGCGCATAGGCGAATTGGCTATTCAGATCGGTCGTCGAGAACGTGTTCTGCTGTTGCATGTCGATGGTGCCGTCCTCGACCTTGTTCGTGGCCGCGATCAGGAAGAAGGCGCGTGACGGACTGACCATCCAGAAAATTTGCTGCTCGGCCGGTAACCCGGTCGGATTGATTGTCGCGTCGACGCGGCCCCCATTCTGTGTGAACGTTCCGGTGAATGCCTGGTCGAACGTGGAGATGCTGTCCTGAACGGAATCGAGGCCTCCGCCATTGATCGATCCGGCGCTCGCCGTAAACACCCCTACAGTGCGTGCGGCTCCAAAGGTTGTGTCGGTGTCGCCGCTGCTGCCAAACGCGTAGTTCCCGGCCAGAGCCAGGTTCCCGCTGGCCTGCCTTTCCGCTTCGCCGGTGCCGAGTTGGGTATCGTCCGATCCCATCAACCAAAAAGTGTTCGCGTCAATCACGTAGTAGCGGTAAGCGGTCGAAGCCGAAGCGCTATCGGTGTAGATGAGCGTGCCTCGGCCATTCGAGTCCGGAGCAGTCACAGTGCCGGTCAAAGTCAGCTGCGGCAGGAACGTGTGATTGCGGAGGACGTCGGTCGTGCCCGTCACCGTTGTGTTGTTGAGGGTCAAAGCGCCCACGGTCGCGGAAGAAACCGCCGCTAAAGGCTGGTGCACGCGTGTGACATAGGTGCCGCTCGGGGCGGCAGCAAGTGCAGTTGTATCCTGCTTCACGCCAACTCCCGCGGCATTCGCACTGAAGTTGGAAAAGGCATCGGCCTCGACCACGTAGAACTTCGCCGTGCTCACCAGAGTAAATGAGAGATTGATCTGCCCGCTCGCGGGAGAAGAGAAGTTGATCTGCATCGACCCGTTGCCGTCTTTGGCAACCTGGTAGGTCCCCGTGAACGCTGTCCCTGGTGAAAATCCGACAGCCGGCAAGCTGGAGTTAAAGTCTTCGACGCCCGTCAGATTTCCGGAGCCGTCCGCGGTCATCACCAGCGTCTCGGTGTACATTTCACTCTGCAAATTGTTGTTGCTGTCCAGGAATGAATCATTCCCCGAAAGACGGACGACGTAGGACCCCTTGAGACTCGACGTGCTATAAGGCCCAGTAGCCGACGACCCGTTCGAGCCGCAGCCCAGCGCAAACAGCAAAAGGCCCAACGCCGTCAGCAACGAAACTTTACATAGAAACTTGCAAGGGAAGACTGCAGAAGAAGACCCTGGTGCACCACTTGGGATGGACACGGTGACGCCTCCGCTACATCAAATTAGAAGTATCGAATCTAACCCGAAGAGAAGGTTAAAGTTTCGCGTAGGGAATGTTTGGGACGATACCGCCACGCCCCGGCGCCCTGGCCATCCCGAACTCAGCTTATATAGAGTGGATTCTTGCTGAAAAGGTTGCGCTGTCGACAATTCTTGGCTCGCTTTCCCGGTAACGGTTACCAGGGCGCGGCGCGAGTGTCGTATCAGCTGCGCGAATTCCAGAACTGTTGTTGTTTGTTTCGATCGCGAAATGCTTCCGTGCCTCCGGGCATGGTAGTAGAGAACGCACCTGCCATGTTACCGGCGGCCAGGCAAGCAGCCAGGTCAGCCCCGCGCACATACTGGGATAGAAAACCAGCGTCGAAGCTGTCACCGGCTCCGACGGGATCGACGAAGGTCGACCTTTACGGGAGAGCTTTGAAAAAGCTCTGGGCCGCGTTGCGCCATCGCGCCTTGTTCTCCGCGCTTGATCACCACCAGGGGCACCAGTTCCGCCAGGCGCGCCACGGCTTTGTCAAGATCATCGGCCTTGGTTATCAGCCTCGCCTCGCGCGCGTTCGGCAGAAAGACATCAACGTAGCGAAGAACGTCCTCGAGTCCACCCTCCCACTGGTCCTCCGGATCATCGTTGGTATCCAATGAAATGGTGAGGCCTTCCGCTTTCAGTCGGCGAAACAGTTCTCCGACATGGGGCCTAAGACCGCGCTGCAGATAATAGGAAGACAGATGAAAGTGGCCGGAATCGGTCAAGTAGTCGAAATCGAGATCGTCCAGCGTCAGGTCGAAGATGGTTCCCGGATACGTCAGGATATTGCGCTCCTTCGCGCGCTGCAGGATTACGGTCAATCCGGTTTGTTTCTCTCCCCCGGTGCGCCGAACTTTTGAGACGTCGACGCCGCTTGCGCTCAGGCGTTCGAGCGCAATCTGCCCGAGTGCGTCACTTCCGATGCGCGAAATAAATCCTACCTTGCATCCGAGAGCAGCCAGGTTGTGGGCGACGATGGCGGTCGAGCTGCCGAGCGTCAGCATCATCCGGTCCGCGAGAAGTTCGCGCTCGGGTGGCAGTTCGGCCGGCAGGCCGTAGAGAATCAGGTCGAGATTCAGCTCGCCAGCTAGCGTGACATCAAATCGTGGCATGGCGCGCTTTCTTTGAATGGTTGGGACTGCCGAAAAACCTAGACAAGGGTGACCTCGATGCCTGCTTTCTTGAGTGCGCGCACGTCCGCCTTGGGCGCCCGGCGATCGGTGAGAACTTCATCGAGAACAGAGGTCGGCGCGATCAGGGAAAGGCTTCTTCGCCCGAACTTGCTGGAATCGCAAACCGCCACCTTTCGCTTGGCAATCTCCACCATCACACGATTAACCTTGGCCTCCAGCAGGTTGGGCGTACTTAACCCATAGTGCACATCGAAGCCGTCGACGCCCAGAAACAAGAGATCAGCGTGCAGGCGGTGCAAGGTTTCTTCCGCAATCGGGCCCACCAGCGAGAACGAGTTTTTGCGCAACGTGCCACCGGTCAGTATCACCTCAACGGTTGTCCCTGAGAGTTCCGCTGCAATGTTCACGGCATTCGTCACGATTGTGACATTGCGAAAACTGCGCAGAGCGCGGGCAATCGCCGTGGTGGTCGTGCCCGAATCCAAAATTACGACCTGGCCTTCTTGCACCATGTGCGCCGCGGCCGTGGCAATGCGCAACTTTTCCTGGTGATGAAGTTTCTCTTTCTCGCGCAGAGTGGGATCTTCGAGCGCGCCCTCGCGCGCCGGCAGGGCGCCGCCGTGGGTCCGATGGATCAGTCCGTGGGCATGCAGTTGCTCGAGGTCTTTGCGAATCGTAACCTGCGAAGTTTCGAAACGCCGGGCGAGGTCCAGCACCAGCACCCGGCCTTCGCGTTTGAGCACATCAAGAATGGCCCTGCGCCGCTCTTCGTTAAGCAAAAAACCTTCTCCTGCGACGCCCGTGCCCGCACCATGCGCGTCTGATAGCGGCTTTCTTTTTATATCGTTTGCTTTCGGATGTCCAGTCAGGTGGGCTTTAAACCATCAACCGCCGGCGATCCAGACTAGCTTCCGACCAGCGGCTGTTTTCCCGCTCCGGCCGGTCGATTTGCGTGCTCTGTATTTTCAACGGTCCTTGCGCAGTTTCGAATCACTCAGATTCGCCGTGCAGAACGTCGCGCACCTTGCGGGCCAGCGCTTGCAGGGTGAAAGGCTTTTGCAGAAACGACGTGCCCGGATCTAGTACGCCTTCGTGGATGATGGCATCTTCGGTGTAGCCGGAGAGATATAAGACCTTGATGGTGGGACGCGAAGCCGAGACCCGTTGCGCCAGTTCGCGTCCGCTCATGCCGGGCATGACTACGTCGGTGATGAGAATGTCGATCTTCCCGTCATGCGTTTCGGCGACCTTCATGCCGTTGATTCCATCGCACGCTTCCATCACCGTATAGCCCTTGCTCTGCAAGGTCTCGCGCACCAGTTCGCGCACGGAATCCTCGTCCTCCACCAGCAACACGGTTTCTGAGCCGCCCGAAGGTGCTTGCGTGTGTTTGGCCAATCCCGTTTGTCCCGGTGGATCGGCGACTTTGGGCAGATAAATCCGGAAGGTGCTGCCCGCGCCCGGTTCGCTGTGCGCGAAAATATATCCGCCGCTTTGTTTTACGATTCCATACACCGTCGACAAGCCCAGGCCGGTGCCTTTGCCTTTTTCCTTGGTCGTAAAAAACGGTTCAAAGATGCGCGACTGAGTCTCTTTGTCCATGCCGGTTCCGGTGTCGGAGACCGAGAGCAGGATGTAGGAACCCGGCTGAATCAGCGAATGCTCGCGCCGTACGGCGTCGAGTTCTTCTTGCGAGGTCTGAATCAGAATTCTGCCGCCCGTGGGCATCGCGTCTTTCGCATTGACGACCAGGTTCATGATCACCTGTTCGAGTTGTCCCGCGTCGGCGCGCGTATGACCTACATTCGACGCCAGCCTGGTAGTCAGGTCGATGTTTTCGCCGATCAAGGGGCGGAGCAGTCGCTCCATATCGGCGACGATGGCGTTTACGTCCACAACCTTGAGTTCGAGCAGTTGTTTGCGGCTGAAGGCCAGCAACTGGCGGGTCAACGTCGTCGCCCGATCGGCGGCCTGCTGGATCGCCTGTACCTTGGCCAGCAGTGGATCGTCTTCCTTCAGTTGCTCAAGCAGCACTTCGGTATAGCCGCTGACCACCATGAGAAGGTTGTTGAAGTCGTGAGCGACCCCGCCGGCGAGACGGCCGACCGCTTCCATCTTCTGCGCCTGGCGGAATTGATCTTCGAGGGCGCGGCGCTCGGTTACGTCTTCAGCGATGATCTCCAGCGCGGCGTCGCACTCGTCGGCTGCCGCGACCGAGCGACCGCTCAGCCGCACCGTGATTGCGCCTCCATCTTTGCGCTTCCATCGGACCTCCGCGCTGTCCAGTTTTCCTGTCCGCTGGAATTCCTGCATCAGATGGGCATGGGCTGCGGGTTCTAAGAATACCTCGCGCTGCGGATCCAGCTTCAGAATCGCTTCAGCGGAATCGTAACCCAGCATGTGGATGAGGGCGGGGTTTACATCCAGGAATCTTCCGTCGATGCTCGCGCGATAGATTCCGTAGACAGCGCTCTGCACCAGCGACCGGTAGCGAGCTTCAGAATGGCGCAGCGCTTCTTCGTGACGATTGTGATCGATGGCGCTCGCCAGCTGCTGCGAGACGAAGGTCAAGATCTCTTTATCCCGTTCCCCGAACCGCACGTCTTCGTGATAGCTCTGTACCACCAGGACGCCGAACGTCTGATTGCCGGCGCGCAGCGGCACGCCCATCCAGTCGAGCGACGGAGATCCGATCAGATCCACCTCTCCGCGCGCGTGCAGTTCGTCGAAAACTTCGGGCGTCGCCAGCAGCGGCTCACCCGTGCGCAGTACGTACTCGGTCAGCCCTCGCCCCAATCGTCTGGGCGCGGGAGCAGGATCCTGCTCGTCGACAAAATGCGGGAAGCTGAGCAATTGGGTCGCGGAGTCATAGAGCGCGATATAGAAGTTTCGCGCATTCATCAATTCACCCACGATGTTGTGAATCGACGCATAAAAGCCCTGCAAATGCGATGCAGAACTGGTTCGTTCGGCAATGCGATACAAAGCCGAACTCAAGGCCTGCGCGCGCTTGTGTTCTTCGATATCCCGATATAGCGCGCAGATGCCGACTTGCTTTTCTCCCACCAGCACCGGAACACACGAGACGGAAACGTCCAGGATCGTTCCGTCTTTTCGTTGACGCTTGGTTTCGAGCGCGACCTTCTGGCCGTTCTCCACCGCTTCCTGGATCCAATCGCTTTCCGCTGTTCGTTCCGGCGGCACGATCAGTTCCGCCAAAGACTTGCCCAGCACTTCATCGCTCGGGAAGCCGAACATGCGCACAAACTCGGAATTGATGCGCATCACCCGGTGCGACGTATCCAGGATGGTGATGGCTTCGGGAGCGCACTCTACCAGTTGATCCAGATAGGCTTTTTGAACGATGGGGTCGCCGTCATCCCAGGCCGTAGCCCAGTCCGGAAGCAGGCAATCTTGCGGCGTGCTGAGCGTAGGCGGAGAACCGCGCCGCAGCGCTTCTTTTAGATACTTGGCGCGCACGAAGCCTGCGGACTCGGTAGCTTGGGTGACGTTGTCACCCATTCAAGGCGTCCCCTTACTTGGTCTTGTATGAATGTTAGGCGTTGTCTTTCGCAACCAGAAAGTTACCGAGGTAATTCTTTGAACGCGGCTTTGCATTTCTGGGGAGGAAGTGCGACGCGGTGCAGGATACCTCAGGAAATGTGCGCTGCAGTACAGAGGCTATTCCGCCGATCCCGCTGCCAGCATCTGGCAAACCCGGTCCAGCGATTGTCTCTGTTCCGGCGTCGGAGTGAGGAACTCAAATCCGTAGTGCAGGCCGATCCGGTAGCGCACGATGGCGCGAAGCTTGAGGGGATACGGACTTAACGGAAGCGGAAATTCCATGGAGACGACTTCGCCCGGAGTCAGTTCGCCGGTCAAGGTTCCGCCAATGCCATCGAGCCCGAGTTCGGTCGACCGTCCCCAGAAGTAGCTCACCTCTCCCTGCCGGAATACCTGCACATTCATCCGCACATCCATGGGATGGCGTGGATAACGGCGCGTGTAAGGCGCAGTCTTTTTCGGGTTGGGTGCGCTGCTGGCCATTGTGGAAGTTCTAGTTCCCGTGCAGGGGATACCCGGGTTCAAACGGCAGTTTGCCGCCGATTTTCATCACATCCACGGAACTATTGATGGCGTAAACGTCAACCAACCCGACCGCTCCGGGAGTACCCGCCACCTTGTGAACCAGGTCATCGTCGGACGTCACCACAATGATCATCGGGTGACTTCCTTTGCCATGGTTCGCGGTTGCAATCAATTCGCTCACGGCCTGCGAAGACATCCCATAAACTTTTTCGAGAACCATTCGCATTTCGGAGGAAGAAGGATCGCGCATCACTAGCGTGACAGCTTTCCCGTCGGGCCAGTGCGGTGTTTGCGCCTTGCACAGCTTGACCAGGTCGGGCATGGCCAGCGACGTTACGGCGCTTCCTTTATTTGCGATTAGCGCGACGTCCTTGGCCTGCGCCAGCGCAACTCCGCCCGCCATGAGAAAGGCAACGAAGAGTCCAATTCGAGCGAACACGGGCAATCTCCGGCGGCAAATGCGCCAAAATCTCATAGATTCTCTTCGAAGTTGCCGTCCGGCTCAATTGCAGAAAGGTCATGTACCTCTAGAGCTAAGGTGGATTTGATCCCATGAACAGGAACGGAAACGGCGGATGCTCGATTACCAGTACCGGGGTTGACTTGATACCCAATGGCCAGCAATCGGGCGCTCCAGCGGATAGTTCGACAACGCGGGCCCGTTGCTTTCCCTTAAAACGGCCCACCGCGACCGGAAGGTCGCGTTTTTGCATGGAAGTATCCTGGGTCCGTTGGAGACGAATGATTTCTCGCGATCCTGGCGGTAATTCCACTAGGCCATGGCCTCCAGGTTATCCCCAAGATCGGCTGAAAGGTTGGCCACAGGCTGACGGTCGTTGTACTGAAGTGATCCGAAGGGCTCGAACCCGCGGAAGGCTTCATTGGATGGAATGTTTTATTCTGGCGCCCGAAAGTTCGGGCGGTGATGCAACATGGCTTTCACAAACTAGTTGCTCGCTTGCTCGGACAGAAAATTAGAATGTCGTCATGCGCAGCTTGCTCCTCGAATCGCCGAAACCCATCGATCAGCACACGCTTCGCCTCGCCGAAATGCCGGATCCAGATCCAGGCCCCGGGGAAGTCCGCGTGCTCGTGAGTTGTTGTGCGATTTGCAGGACTGACCTCCATATCGTGGAAGGTGACTTGCCTCTTCCACAACTTCCGCTCATTCCTGGTCATCAGGTTGTCGGGAACATTGATGCCATTGGCCCTGACTGCGCGAACGTGCGCATGGGCGAGCGTGTCGGAATTCCATGGCTGTACTCCACAGATGGCGTCTGTCCGTACTGCGTCCGGAATGCCGAAAACCTGTGTGAGCAGGCGCGCTTCACTGGATACCACGTCAACGGCGGCTACGCCGAATACGTCGTCGCAGGCGCGGACTTCGTTCACCCGATCCCGGCAGCCTTTTCCGACGAGCAGGCCGCGCCGCTTCTCTGTGCCGGTGTGATTGGTTTTCGTGCGTACCGTCTAAGTGGCGTCGCAAAAGGACAAAGCCTGGGCCTGTATGGCTTCGGTGCATCGGCGCACCTCGTGCTTCAGTTGGCTCGTCACCAGGGATGCGATGTGCATGTCTTTACACGCGCTCGCGCCCATCGAGAACTTGCCGAACAACTGGGAGCGGTGTGGACGGGAAGTGCGGATGAGCAACCTCCCCGTCATCTGGACGCTTCGATTATTTTCGCGCCTGCCGGTTCCCTGGTGCCGCTGGCCCTGCGTAATCTTCGCAAAGGCGGCACCCTGGCGCTGGCCGGGATCACCATGAGCGAGATCCCGGCCCTCAACTACGCGTTGCTTTATCAGGAACGGATTCTGCGCAGCGTTGCCAACAGCACGCGCCAGGACTGCCGGGATTTTTTGCAGCAAGCCGCCGAAATCCCGCTGCAGCCCCGGGTCGAGGTTTATCCAATGGCGGAAGGCAATTCAGCATTGATGGATTTGAAGCAAAGTCGAATCGAGGGCGCCGGTGTGCTCCAGATCAGGAATTAAGCAACACGCAAGGTCCGCCGGCACGCGATTACTTACTCCTTCAACCCGTATAACCTTATCGCATTCTCCCGCAATACCATGCGCGCCAACTCCGAGGCTCGCGCGCGGGTGATCTCGCCGTCGTTCATCATCCCAGTCAGCGCGATGGCCAATGCTCGCCGCGCTGTCAGGTTCGTGGAATAGCCGATGACATCCCAGTCCTGCTGAGGTGCGCCAGGAGCAAGGTCCGTACCGTACAGCACCTTTTCCGGATACCACTCCAGCCATTCACGGATCACGGCGCTCAGCGGGCGCGATGGAATCAGGGCGTCCTGCTCCGAGAAGTCCGCGTACACATTCGGCTTCGATAGCAACACGGCGACTTCGTGTGTGTAGGGCCCGGCTCCGCCGTGCAACAGAACGAACGTCGTCTTGCGCAGAGAGGGATCGTCGAGAATTGATTCCAGTTCCGTCGGGCGCGCCCCGGCGAGATCGAAATAATTGCCGCAACCCTGCCCGGTATGGATGTGTACGGCCAGGCCCAGTCGGCCGGCTTCGCGCGCAAGGACGCGAAAAAGAAAATTCTGGACGCGCAGCACGTCAGAGCGCGAGGCTGCATCGCCCTTCGCATACTGCCCGTAAATCCTGCGCGCCTCGGCGTCATCTCCTGAATTCGACTGCGGGCCGAAATTCAGCGGGCGTAAATAGGCCGCCTCGAACTTGATGGCGGGAGCGCCGGCGTTCTTCTGCGCCTCCAGGGTGGAGGTGACAACTTGGGTGACGTACTCATCCAGCGATGCGGGCAACGCCGTCAGATGTGCCTGCGCCAGATAAGTTTTCAGAATCTTCGCTTCCTGCTCGTAGAAAGCTTTCTTGTCGGGATTATCAGCCAGCGAATCGGGATTCAGAGGCGACATCAAAGCGTCATCGAACGGCACCCAGCGAAATCGGGGAGGATTCAACCCCCGGCCCATGGCAATGCGGTTGGCCAGCATGTACTCGATTCCCAGTCGATCGAGCACCCAGGAAGGAAAGTTGTCGCCCTGTTCGCGCATGACTTTCTCGCGTGCCGCGATCAATTCTTTGACGTGTTCCGGAGCGCGGTCGTCGTACTTGTACCCATACAGCGCCCGCCACGCCTCAAGAAAATGCGGATTGTCGGCCCGCGCCATGAGCGTGTCGGCGCCGCCTTCGATCACGTCACAAGGGAGTGCGTCAAAATCCCTGTCAGTTTCGCCGGCGCTCACGACCTTGCTGACGTGCGTGTGATTGTCAACCGCCTTGATGTTCTCGATTTCAGCTAACAATGACGGATCCGGCGCGACCTGCGCAAACGCACCCGCCAGCGCAGTGATTCCGCAAAGAAGTAACCCGCATGCCTTCATGCCTGACCCTCCGGTTGACTCAGGACACGCTCTGCGATTCGTTTTTGCTTGACACGAATCACTCGTATTGTCACACTCGCCACAATTTGAGTTCTACGCTGCAGGGCGTACCTGTCTCCAATCCTACTTCGGCTCCATCGCAACATGAGGCCGGAGAATACCCCAACATCGTTATAAAAAGGAAAATTCTTCGCCGCATATTCGCCTACGCGGCGCTGCTGCCTTGCGCGTTTGCCCTCCTGATATGTTTCGATGGAGTGTTCACGCGGCTGCCCAGCCTGGCGGGCACCCCGGCGCGGGGCGAGAGAATCGGCGTGATTCACGTCCATACCAATGCCTCCTGCGGGAGCGGAAGCCTTCCCCAGGTGATTTCGGCTGCCAAGGAAGCCGACCTTTCTTTCGTCGCGATCACCGATCACAATCTCACCCTCTCCGATGCCGAAGTGGCGGCGGCCGATCCGCCCGAGTTTGCCGTTATTGATGGAGAAGAAGTCAGCACCGCCGCCGGACACTATCTCGCGCTGGGTACTTCTGACAGCCGCTGGCACCGCGGCACAGGTTTTGATGCGCGCGCTCTCATGGCCTCATCGCGTCGGAAGGGCGCCGTCAACTTCATCGCACACCCTTTTGGTTTGCGCGACCGCTGGTCCGATTGGGGCGCCAATGATTACGATGGCATCGAGATTTTCAATGATGATGCGGTGTGGCGGAAAAACACTGTCTTCGATATTGCCATCGCCGCTTTTCTGTATCCCGTAAATTCGCGCCTCGCCTTGCTGCGGCTCGCGCGCACGCCGCATGAGAATTTTGCGAAGTGGGATGAACTTCAAATGCAGCGCCCGGTTGCGGGCATCTGCGGCTCTGACGCCCACGCCAATGTGCTCGTCGATCGCTGGAGCCTGGCGCACTTCCCGAGTTACCTCTCCGTGTTCAGCCTCGCGCGTCAGCACGTGCTGGTGCGGGATCAGGATCCCGAGCACGCTGGCGCCGACGCCATTCTCGCGGCCATCAAGGCGGGCAATTCTTTTTGCGCGATTGACGCACTTTCGCCCGCGGATGGATTTACGCAAACGGTTTCTTCCGGCGCCACCGTTGCCGGGCCCGGCAATTCCGTGGCTTGGAATTCGGGCGAAGTGCTGCACATCAGAGTTCCCAGGGCCGCTGGTCCGGCGATGATTCGCGTGTTGCGCGACGGCCGTGAAATCGCCGAGCAGGAAACGCAGTCGATCGACTTGCCTCTGCCCGGTCCCGGCCGCTATCGCACGGAAGCCTATCTTCGCCAGCCCGGCCTTACCGGATGGCTTCGCTGGACGCTTTGGATCTTCGCGAACCCGGTCTACGTCACTTCTCCGCAGACGACAGCCGCGTCTCGTTAAGGGAAGTCCCACAGCGTAGCTTTTTCTCTCCCGCTGGTCGGAGTAGACTGCTGATCCCAATTATGTGGAGCAGAGTTCGAATACTGGCGTCGGTAGTTTTGCTGTCGGCCATTGCGGCCGCGCAACCTCTCACACTGCTAACGCCGGTAAGTTCCAAAATGCCGACCGGGAGCGAATTCCGTGCAGTCGACAAATCCGGAAAAGTTTACGCCGGCACTTTGATCACCCGGCCGGCTCGCCGGTTCCTTCGCCGCGGATCTGTGCTTTTGCGTTTCTACGATCCGGTGCACCTGGTTAACGCCGATCCCGAAGGCGTCATTCGTGCCGGACACAAAAAGCAACTCATCCTTCTGGGGAGCACGCCGCTGATTGCCAAAATCGCCGACGACAGCGTCGACAGCGCAATCGGCGGTGGCAAGGCAAGACTCGTTGCCCTCGGCGCCAGCATTTTGTTTATGGCATTCGTGAAGGGCGGAGAAGTTCATCTGAAGCCCGGCGACCAACTGGAAGTCGAAGCTGGACGATAACGCGTTCACCCGAAACACAGAGACACAGAGAAACCGGAACCGGTCAAAATCCTCCACCCCTAAAACTCGAAACTCGAGTCTCCCCACATATTCAAAACTCGAAAACTCTTCCCATATATAATGTTTGCAACTGAATCCCCGTTCCACTTCCCGTCATCTGTAAAGCTTTGGAGGAGAAAATCATGGCGCACGAACTACCCCCTTTGCCGTATGACTACGCGGCCCTTGAGCCCGCGATCGATGAGAAAACGATGCACCTGCACCACGATATGCATCACGCGGCCTACGTGAAAAACCTCAATGCCGCGCTCGAAAAATATCCCAACCTGCAATCCAAAAGTGCGGAAGACCTGATTCGGGATCTCGCTGCCATTCCGGAAGACATTCGCGGCGCGGTTCGCAATAACGCCGGCGGACACGTCAACCACACCATGTTCTGGCAGATCATGAAACCAAAGGGAGGTGGCGAGCCCACCGGCCCGATCGCCGAAGCTATTTCCAAGACCTTCGGCCACTTCAAGGATTTCCAGACCAAGTTCAACGACGCCGGCGTGAAGCAGTTTGGCAGCGGCTGGGTGTGGCTGGCCGGCAACGCCAAGGGCGAAGTTCAAATCATCAGCACCCCGAATCAGGACAATCCCATCAGCCAGGGACTGCATCCGATTTTCGGGAACGACGTCTGGGAGCACGCCTACTACCTGAAATACAACAACCGCCGGCCGGAATACCTGCAGGCGTGGTGGAGCGTGGTCAATTGGGACGAAATCAACAAGCGCTACCAGGTGTTTAAGGGCGCGAAAGAACCGGCCCTGGCAGGGCGGTAAGCACATACGACGCAGCGGTAAGACTCTGTAAAAGGCCTCGGGACCGGACCGGGGCTTTTTCTTTTTTCCATTCCGACTGTGACTTCGTTGGGGCCGGCACGTCCAACCCATCACATTGCTGGTGTGGAGGTGGGAATGAGAGGTCTATGTTGCACAACACTGATCTGCTTGAGTTGGTTATTCCCAGCCTCTGCCCAAGTCCTCTCGGAACTCTCGCTTCCCCCCAATGGAAACAATGAGCGCGCGGAAGTCTCGCAATGGATTGGCCTGGTCAAGGTAACCATCGACTATCACAGCCCCAACGTTCATGGGGGCACGGGCGCGGATCGCACCGGCCACATCTGGGGCGAGCTGGTGAAATACGGATTCTTCGATGAAGGCCTGGGCCCTTCCCGGGCGACGCCGTGGCGGGCTGGCGCCAACGAAACTACCACCATCACTGTTTCGCACGACGTGAAGATTGAAGGCAAAGACCTCAAGGCCGGAACCTACGGCTTGTTTCTGGAGCTTGAGAAGGACGGGCCGTGGACGTGGATATTCTCGAACAATTCCACGGGTTGGGGCAGCTATCAATACGATCCGAAAGACGACGCGTTGAGAGTGCCGGTCACTCCGCAATCCGCTCCCTACACCGAGTTCCTGACCTACGGATTCGACGAGCGGCGTCCGGCCTCCAGCGTGGCGTTTCTGCAATGGGAAAACAAGCGGGTCCCATTCAAGATCGAAGTTCCCAACGTCAATGATCTCTACGCAGCGGAAATGCGAAGAGAATTACAAGGCTGGCCCGGCTTCAAATATCAGAATTGGAGAATCGCGGCGCAGTTCTGCGCCAGCCACAAAGTAAATCTGGACGAGGCGCTGGTGTGGGCTGACAAGGCGATCCACGAGCCTTTCAAAGGCCCGTCCCGTGGACGCGAAGATACCTCCACTCTCACCACCAAAGCGGCCGTGTTGCGCGCGATGGGTCGGGAATCCGAGGCGGACGCCGTGATCGATCGCGCGCTGCATCTGCCGGAGACGGATGTGTTGCCGATCCACTTCTATGCCGAGACTCTGCTGGCCGCAGGCAGAAAGGATCGAGCGCTCCAGCTTTTCCAGGCCAATTCGCGACTGCATCCTGAGGAAACATTCTGGACCTATCTCGGCTTGGCCGAGGGCTATACGGCGACCGGCGATCGAAGCGACGCCATCAAGAACTGGGAAATCGCCCTGGCTAATGTCCCTCCCAACGCGAAATCTGACGTCCCGACGTACCAGGAAGCGCTCAAAAAGCTGCGATCGAGCAACTAAGAATTGCGGAAATGTCGGCGCACGGTAGATCCCAGGCTTCGTATCCTCGTGAGAGATAAGCACGTGCGCTCCTCTGCGCCGGGGCGGCCCCGAATTAAGGGTTTCCCCTTACAGCCCAAAGCACGCAATCCGCATCTCTCTAAACGCCCATCCCAATACAACTCAACCATACAAAGGAGTCTTTTCATCAATGAGAAAACTCAGGGCGGCCCTATTGCTGGGATTGGGCCTGATGCTTGTGGGATGTGGATCTGACAAGAACTCTGCCAACATCAACGGAAACTGGACTGCCAGTCTCACCGACAATAGCGGCACTCAGGAGTTCGCGTTTACCACCGCACTGGTCGCGACCGGTTCCAGTGGCACGCTCACGGTCAACAGCTTTCGGTTCTCGACCAACTCGGCCTGCTTCGTTTCCGGCGAAACTGAAAGCGGCACTTTCGCGCTCAGCGGAGACTTCAATGGCAACGTCTCTGGCCAGTTTGGAATGAGCGTCTTGTCGGGTTCGCCCGGAGGAAACACGCTCACCCTCACTGGTACGGTGAGCGGAGGCACGATTTCCGGCACCTGGATCCTGGCCGGAAGCCCGGGCTGCAGCGGGAGCGGCAAATTCACGATGACCCGGATGTAGCAGGAGGTGGGAAGACCGCCGGCGCGAACCTGCGCCGGCACGCTTCTTGTACTTTTCAATCGCAAACAAATTTTCGTCGCTTCCGGGGAGTCGTGGCATCCAAGGCTGGTCAGGAATTCCGACCCATGGAAATCACTTTCGAGCTTCGCATGCCGGCAGAGCCCATGCCTTCCCCCGTGAAGGAACCACCACCCGAAGGACCGGAAAATCCGGATGTGCCGGTGCGGGAGCCGGATCCGGACCAGCCTGGCGAGATATAGACTTCCAGCTCGCGCATCAGGCTAAGGTTTCTTCACCACGCTTCCGTTTTTCATGACGAAGTCGACGTGTTCGAGCGTCGTAATATCCTTCAGGGGATCTCCGGGTACAGCCACGATGTCCGCGAATTTTCCCGCTTCTACCGTGCCCACCTGGTCTGACCAGCCCAGCAGTTCCGCGGCAAACGCGGTGGCGGACCGAATGGCCTGCGCCGGCGTCATGCCCCACTTCACCATGTAGGCGAATTCCTTCGCCGGATTTTCCGTCCACGGAAATCCACCCGCATCCGTGCCAAACGCGATCTTCACATCCGCCTTCAGCGCACGTTTAAAAGTATCTTCATGGATCGAGAGCATCTTCACCCATACCGGAGCCCCGGCCGCGGCCCGGCCCTGTGCCACGTAGTCTCCGACATAAATGGTGTTCACGTAGTAAGTGCCATGCGCGGCCATCGTCTTCAGGTCTTCTTCGGCAATGTAATCTCCGTGCTCAATCGTATCGACGCCGGCTTCGACCGAATTGTGTACGCCATGCACTCCGATAGCATGCGACGCCACTTTGTGGCGCTCGCGGTGAGCTTCGTCGACGATTGCTTTCAGTTCTTCCGGCGTGAACGTCGGAATGTCATCGAGCACTCCATCCTCGCGGACTTTGTAGCCTCGATCGCTGTACACCTTGATCCAGTCGGCGCCGTGTGAAATCTGCTCGCGCACGGCCTTCCGGGCTTCATCTGCGCCATCGACCACCTGCACGCCGTGCGGCACCGGCACATTCGGCGCGTAGCCCAACAGCGGATACGCTCCCGTCACGTCGAGCGCACGAGTAGCGACTTGCATCCGCGGGCCGGGAATCACGCCATTGTTGATGGCCTTCTTCACATCCACGTCGGCGTAGCCCGCACCTTCTGTCTCCACATCGCGAAGGCTTGTGAATCCGTATTCGAGCGCTCGCCGCACGTTCACCGTAGCTAGAATTGCGCGATATTCGGTGGACTGCTTTAGCAGTTGCTCGTCATAATCGGCCGCCGTGACGTCGCCCTGCAGCAGGACGTGGGTGTGGGTATCAATGAGTCCCGGCAGACAAGTGCGGTCTTTCAAGTTTATGACTTCCACGCCGGCCGGAAATTTTTCGCCCTCCTTCAGGGCGTGAAGACCCTTGATCTTCTCGCCTTCGATATCGATCACGGTGAGTTGATTCGAAGCCTCCAGCGATTTGCCGTCGAAAACGTGGCCACACAACAATGCATAACTTGTCATCGCGCCCGGCTTACTCTGCGAGGAAGGTGTCCCGGTTTGCGCGGACGCAGTACCGAGGGCAATCGTCGCCCAGATCAGGATGGCAGCACGCAATTTCATTTCGGTCCTCCAAAGAATCACATCAATAACCGATAGCCAGGAGAAATCCCTCGCCCGAGGTCGACGAAGGAACCGCTTTTCTGCATTTCCTGTGCTCCGGCTGTGGAAATCCGGCGCGCGAGTGTATCAGATTTTTCTTGTAGACATCGGTTCGCTTGAAACACTGCCCTTTAGTGCGCTTTGTAGATACCGACTGAAAGTCTTGCTTCATGCCATGGATTGCACAGAATCCTCTGCTACTTTTCTCGTACTGCACCAAACATGTGGAATTGACCCTCAGCCGACCCGCGAGTACAGTCGCCAAACCCATTAGAGATTCTGGCCAGCAAACACGAAGAGCCCACACCCAGCCGGTGAATTTCGCGTTTGAAAGTGCCCGCAAGCCATTGGTCCCGGTGAATCAGTCATTGGAAAATTGAAACCCGCAACCATCCCTCCTCCCCCGAAGGATGACGATTCTGTGAAGGCTATGCTTAGTGATTGGACGACATATCGCACCCGCTTCCTGGTTCGTGCCCGGCAACTGGACCAGCCCCTCACGTTTGTCGATTGTCTTGGACGCGAACACTCTGGCCAGGCCGGCGACTACCTGATTCTGTCCTCCGACGGCTCCCGTCGCATTGCACCCCGGGAAATCTTTGAAGACATTTATGTACCCATGAATGAGCCTCTCACTCCCCACCCGGCGGACGACCGCTTGGGGGCCTCGTCGCCGGAATATCGAACAACTGCGATCGGCGCGGTTCACCAATCGCCGCTTTCTCCAACATTGCGCTCACACCAGGCATCCCGCCGCCGAGCTTCGGGGCGGCCTGGCATCGCGTGATTTGTGCCAGTTCCCGATGTCGGAAAACAGGGTTTCCCGCTTCGGGTCGTCCTGAATTTCGCTGAGAAAGGAGGCTTGCAAGACCATTCCTCTGGATGGAGCTAAGGTATTCCACTTAAAGGGGCTAAGCCCGTTGTGAGTAAGCACGGGGAGCCTGTGGAAATGAGGGGCATCGATGGGGTTAATTGCTTGGGATACAATAGGTAGTGCTACCCTCTTGACAGCCCCAACATACGGGCGTACTGTTGCACTCCCATAAGCCATGAAATTTGCTGCCGCGCAAGCGGCGGTAAGTCAGGGAACCAGGGGTGGTCTCGTGGCCGAGGTGACCGGAGGCGCCCCTCTTAACAGAGGCTCCGCAGTTGAAACTGCGAGTGCCTCGACAACGGGTATCCGCCTTGCGGCGGATGAGCTTGTGCGGTGGCCGTTCCCTCGTCCGGTCCGTACCGGGCTCCCCTGGGGGAACGCACAGCTTGAAAACTAAAGTCGTTCGCTGTTCCGGTTAGGTTTTCCGAAACATGGAACTTCGGTTGGCTGTTCATCTGTCACAGACGGATTGCTGGCCATTGATTTCGATAGAGGGGGTCAAGCCTTGGTGTCTCTGCACGCTCTGCCCGGCCACCATCGGACCCCCCAGCAACTGACCCGCGCATCTGGAACTCTCAGACCCGGTTTTGTGGAGCCCCAATGGAAGAAATAACCCGTCTGGTCGATGACTCGATGGCTCGTCATGGCTTTGACGTATCCCTGGACCACCGTCGCCTGCTATGGTCGCGCTGGTTCCGCTGCGAATCCAGCTTCAGTCTGCTGCTGGTGCCGAGCACTGGGGGAATCTACAGCCTGGCGGAAGAGATGGTCGCGCCCGGCGAGGTGGCTTCCACTGGCGGTAAGCGCATCGTGGCAGTCTTCCAGATCAGCGAGACCGAAGATTTGTGCGTCGCACTCAGTCGGCACTTCGCCCCCGGAAATCCGCTGCAGGAACGTCTGTCGTCAGGACGCTGCTTTGTACGGTTCGCCACGGTGGCCGACACCGCTCAACGCAAAGCCGCGTGTAAAGCTTTGAACCAATGGCTTGTCACCGCAGCCGAAACGGCTACCGGCATCATTACCGACCAGGCCGTTCCATCGGCCCCCACTACCAAGCCGGCAGCATCGCAGATGTCGGCGACCGACAGCGGTCCGCCCTCACTGCCAGCCGGTTTCTAGTCTTCGAGAGACCAGGAATACGGGCTTTTCAGCTGTTTTTGTGCCCCTGTGGCATCGCAGCCCAAGCATCGATTACACGTCAAAAGAATCTAATGTAGGAGAGAGAAATGCCTGAAGTGACAGAAAAAAAGACGAGCCCCGAGGCCGTAGCGGCCCCAGCCATTCCCAGCAACAAGAAGGCCCCCGGCCTGCAATTCCGCCGCCTCTTCACCAAACCCGGCGTCTCCCCCTACGACGAGATCGAATGGGAACTTCGCCTTGCCCAGATCACCGATTCGCAGGGCAGCACGATTTTCGAACAGAAGGATGTTGAAGTCCCGAAAGATTGGTCGATGACGGCCACCAATATCGTGGCCTCGAAATACCTGCATGGCACCATCGGAACGCCCGAGCGTGAAACCGGCGTTCGCCAGTTGGTCACCAGGGTAGCCGAAACCATCCGCGACTGGGGTAAGGCCGATGGCTACTTCCGCAGCGATGACGATGCGGCCGTCTTTCACGACGAACTCTCGCACATTCTCCTGCGCCAGTACGCCGCTTTTAACTCTCCGGTGTGGTTCAACGTGGGCTGTGATCGCATCGAGCCCAACTCCGACGCGCAGAACTGGCATTGGAATCAACAGACCGGCCGGGTCGAGTTCTCAGTCACCGGCTACAGGACGCCGCAGTGCTCGGCATGCTTCATCAATTCCGTGAAGGACTCCCTCGACTCGATCCTGACGCTTGCCAAGACCGAGGGCATGCTCTTCAAGTGGGGAAGCGGCACGGGAACGAATCTCTCGCCGCTCCGTTCCTCGACCGAAGGTCTCAGCGGCGGCGGAACCGCCAGCGGCCCGCTCAGCTTCATGAAGGGCTTTGACGCATTTGCCGGCGTGATCAAGTCCGGCGGCAAAACCCGGCGCGCCGCGAAGATGGTCATTCTCAACATCGACCATCCCGACATCGTTGACTTCATCGAGTGCAAGGCGAAGGAAGAAGCTAAGGCATGGTCGCTGGTACAAGCCGGATACGACGGCTCCTCGCCCGACTCCGAGGCTTACAGCTCCATCTTCTTCCAGAACGCCAATAACAGCGTGCGCGTCACGGATGATTTCATGTACGCGGTCGTGCGCGACACCGACTTCTCCACCAAGTCGATCCGTGACGGCTCGGTCGTCACCACTTACAAAGCGAAAGATTTGCTGCACAAGATCAGTGAAGCGACCTGGCAGTGCGGCGATCCCGGCATGCAGTTCGATACGACCATCAACCGCTGGCACACTTCGAAAAACACGGCTCGCATCAATGCCAGCAATCCCTGCAGCGAGTACATGTTCCTCGATGATTCGGCCTGCAACCTGGCTAGCCTGAATCTTCTGAAGTTCGCTCCCAACGGCACCTTCGATGTCGAAGCCTATCGCCATGCGGTCGACGTGCTCATCACGGCGCAGGAAATTCTGGTCGACAATGCGGGCTACCCGACCGAGATGATCGGCAAGAACTCGCACGACTATCGTCCGCTGGGACTCGGCTACGCGAACCTGGGCGCTCTGCTGATGGCCGCTGGTCTGCCGTATGACTCCGATGCTGGACGCGATTATGCTGCCTGCGTCACCGCGATCATGTGCGGCGAAGCCTACCTGCAGTCCTCCCGGATTGCCGAACTCTGCGAGCCGCTGGCCCCGGCCACCGAGCCGACCAGGAAGAACCTCTCCGAAACGAATCTCGGAAGTGGCATTGGCCATGGAGGGACGGGCGCCTCGCCCGTCCAAGCCGAGCGTAGTTCGGCAGTGATGCCGGGAGCCGCATGTCCGGGTTGGTATCTGAACCGCGAGCCCTTCCTCGACGTCATCCGCATGCACCGCGCGTCGGTGAACAACATCAACAAGGGAAATGTTCCTTCGGCAATTTACGAAGCCAGCAAGCTGTGCTGGGATGAAGCTCTCGCTCACGGCGAAAAGCACGGCTACCGCAACAGCCAGGTCACCGTGCTCGCGCCCACCGGCACCATCGGCTTCATGATGGATTGTGACACCACCGGTATCGAGCCTGATCTTGCGCTGGTGAAGTACAAGAAACTGGTTGGCGGCGGCATGATCAAGATCGTCAACAATACCGTGCCCACCGCGCTCTTCAAGCTCGGCTACACGCACGAGCAGGCCGACGCCATCGTCAGCTACATCGACGCCACCGGCACCATCGAAGGCGCGCCCAACGTAAAGGAGGATCACCTCGCGGTCTTCGACTGCTCCTTCAAGCCCGCCAAAGGCACGCGCTCCATTTCCTACACGGGACACCTGCGAATGATGGCTGCCACCCAGCCCTTCATCTCCGGAGCGATCTCGAAGACTGTGAATCTTCCCAATACCGCATCGGTCGAGGACATCATGGAGGCCTATCTCCAGGCATGGAAGCTCGGCCTGAAAGCGGTCGCGGTGTATCGCGACGGCTGCAAGCAATCGCAGCCCCTTTCCGCAGCCGGATCAGCCACCGCGCTATCGAAGAAGGAAGACGGCGCCCGGCCCGCTGCACAGGAAGAAGAGAACCTCAACGCGCCTCCGCGTGCGGTCCGCCACAAGCTGCAGGAAGAGCGCGCCTCCATCACGCACAAGTTCAACGTCGGCGGCCACGAGGGCTACATCACGGTCGGCCTCTATCCCGATGGTGAACCCGGCGAACTCTTCATCACCATGGCCAAGGAAGGCTCCACGGTCAGCGGCCTGATGGACAGCTTTGCCCTTGCCGTGTCGATCGCTTTGCAGCATGGCGTGCCGCTGAAGCTGTTCTGCGAGAAGTTTGCGCACACACGCTTCGAGCCCAGCGGCTGGACCAACAATCCCGAGATCGGCTTCGCCAAGTCGATCATGGATTACATCTTCCGCTGGCTGCAGGTGCGCTTCCTGACCGGCCAGCAGCAGATGCTGTTCGAGAATCTGCGCCTGAAGGCCGGCGGGGCGCCGCATCCCTCGCCGTCCAGCGAAGGCGTGGGCGACCTGCACGGATCTGCCGAAACGCGCACACCCGAATCGCGTTCCGGATCGATCCATGCCTCCGATGCTCTCTCTTCCATCGTCGACCTGGGCGACGCTCCCAGTTGCCACTACTGCGGCGCGATCATGACGCGTAACGGGTCGTGCTATCGCTGCATGTCGTGCGGGAGCACCAGTGGTTGCAGCTAAAGTTCGTAACTTTTACTTCGTTAGAAATAAAGAAAGGGGCCTCCGCGAATAGGAGGCCCTTACTGCATTTAGGCAATGCTGATTCACCTTGTCACAATGCCGCCGATGCTACTGGCCCACCTCGTAACCGGAGATCGTGCATACAATCCCCTGCGGGTTCGGAAGGGACGGATCGCCCCGAAAGAATAGTCCGACATCGACCGACCCTTGTGCGGGTGCACTGCCGTAGGCCTTGAGCGGGCTCGTCATGCGCCAGATGTCCAGGGTCGCGTCTCCGGCCTGTTTGGTCAGCGTAAGCGAGTGGGAAACGTGGTCTGGGCCGCCTGGAGTGAACGGGGTGTTCGGGACAATCAACTGCACATCCCCCGGGCCATGTCCAGCATAGAGCTCAGCCTGGCAGGAGATCGTCTCGATCACCACTTGACGCCCAGCAGGGATCGTCAAGAGAGAGCAGGATGCCTGGCCGTAGGTAGGGTCAATGTTTCCCGTAAAACATGAGGTGTTGAAGCCATTCCGGGCTGACCGATCAGAGTCCACGTAGAGTGGTGCGGCCGGCGTAGTGTTAAGGTTAACCGTCGGTGTGCCGCTCAATTGGACAGCGGGCAGGCTGCTTACGCCCACGGTGCCGGAAACATTGGCGTTGACTGTCCCCTGCACCGGCAGCGGTGTATTGGTTACAGCGACCGGAATCGCTGGCGTCGGGCGGTGCGGCCGCAATCGAGTTTACCCGGGGACTCGCGCCCACGGTTCCGGTCGTAATGACAACCGCCACCGTGGCCAGCAGTACCAGGCCCAGGGCCAGCGAAATACTCTTCTTCAGCGGATACATAATCTCTCCTCCTTGAGTTTTTTTGACGACGGCCAGCTTTTATCGACGGGGGCTGTCTCGAGCCGCGCAGAAATTCGTCCTCGACCGCTTCGCGTCATCCGCGAAGGTTCTTCACGAGGTCGTCCTGCTTGAGGGGAAGCTGCTTGAAACCCGCTTATCTGGTAATGCGAAAACTCGTGGCCTTTTCCCTCACCTGGAAGACAGAATTCTTTGCGCCGGGCAAAAATGAATTCGTGAGCTAAGATTCACCATCCACGTACGCAGGAGAATGTCCCGGATGGCCACTGGACTCGACACTACCTGGGAAATTTTCAGCAGTTCTTCGCGCCATCGGACTCGCGCAATTCGTTCCTGCGCTGGACCGTCGACCTGAACCACACGCTCTACCTGTACGGCTACTCGCAGTCGGCCTCGTTCAGATCTCTGACTGTCACCCCTAAAGCGATATATCCACTGCAATCCCTCACAGACTTTGAAACATTTTCGCGGCACCCATCACCATTCACATGGAAGGCGAAGGTTCTGTCGACCATCCTGCGTGGAGGTGCTCAATGGATAGCCGAATGGTGTTGTACTTACTCATCGCGATCGCCGGATTCGTGATGGTCGTCGGCGGCATGTGGCTGATCTACAAGCAGAAGATCTATATTGACCGCGAGTCCGGCCAGCCCATCACGGTAGAGCTTCCGGGAAACTTCAAGTTCACGAGTAACTATCCCGCCTTGGCGCTGTTTGCGCTGGGATTCGTTCCCCTCATCTATCCGGTTCACGAATTGCCCCAACTGAGTCAATTCCAGAGGGTGAAGAACGTCCAGATTCAGGGCGTCATTCGTTCCGAAGATGGCCGCAAGCTCGTCCAGCCGAATGTTTCCACCGTGGTGTACGCGGCCGAGGTGCCGGCCTATCCGCTGATGAGGTCGGAGGAGGAATTTTCCCTGGGCGTGCCCGTGATCAGCGGCAAGGGAGAGTACCAGGTCATGCTGGTGGTGAACGGACACGTCGTCGACTACCAGAAGGCTTCCGCAAAGGATGACAGCAATGTGATAAAGGTGGAATTCCACCCGGTCGATATTGAACCTGCACCCTACGCGGGAGAGATTCAGCCCGTGCCGGCGGAGTTCCGGTAGAGGAGGCATTATGACCAAACATCTTTTGCCTGCCCTGACCTTGGTCGTGTTGATAGGGTGGGTGCTGGCGGCGCCAGGATGGGCGCAACAAGCGGTTGACTTGGAGGGACGCGTGTTTGACTCGTCGAACGGACGAGGCCTGGAGAATCTTGAGGTAAAGATCACGCCCCCCTCCAATGCGAACCTACCGGTGCGCCTGGCGAACACGGATCAGAATGGCGCCTTCCGGTTCCCGCAAGTGCGGCTCAGTCGGTACATGCTGGAAGTCTCGCAAGGCCCCAACCTGCTGTACCGGGTTCAGATCGATGCCGGTCCGCAGACGCGCCTGGATATCCCGCTGCAGAAGCGGTAGGGTAGCGACGTGAAAGCGGGAAATGGTCGGCCCACGACTGGGAGGTGTTATTGCCAGATTCATGCGTGTGCGTTCGGTGCCAACGGGCGATCTTTACTGCGCTCCATGGATCACGAGAAGTAGTTTCCGCATCGGGCCTTGGGCTGCGTGGTGCCAGTTGGCGGCGGTCACGCCAAGCTTCGCGCGAATTCCACGGGATCAGTCCGTAGGCGAACCGCTACGGGGAACTGACGGCGTCGCTCGCAGGCAATCCGGAATACGCTAGGCCTCTTTTGGGATCGTGACCTTCGATCTGTTGATGCCAGGAGGTGGGCCATGGATGTTGCTTGCGCGCGGAGTCAGGCGCGAACAGTGGGGCGGTCGCGGTCGCGGTCGTGTCGATCGTATGCAGCGTTGTGACTGTCTACGTTACGCGCGTTCATGACTATTGGCTGTGGCACTTGAGAGGCTAGCTTCGAGCTGCGAGCTATGAGCTATGAACAAGGCCAGTGGCGATAAGATCTGCAAGATTCCGCGGATGCGGATTTTAGCCTGGGGCACGCTCGGTTCGTGGAATCACCAAGGACAGTGTTATGGATTAGGATTGCTCTCTCGGGGTGCGCATAGAAGCCAGCGCTTTGAAGGTACGAAACGATATTGTAATACCGTTGAACCGGGAGGCAGCGAGGCATTCCGATCGAAAGCGGATCGTTGTAACCAGCTATCCAGCAGTCCTCAGAGAAGAACAATCTGAGCGGCGGTCTTGCTGTGAGTCAGCAACATGCGACCCACTGGCGAGCACAATGGGCGAGCGTAAAAAACCTATAAGCAAGAAGGGGCAGTCATTTCCTGCGTCGGTATTCCCGCCACTGCCTTGCTATGATTCTTCGCCTACGAGCGGTGCAGATTCATCGAAAAATTCGAATTGGCTAGAACGACGTGTTGCCGTTCGGGTACGCAGACCGGACATTCGCGATGGCAAAACCAAAGGGCGCCTTTCGGCGCCCTTTTCGATCACTGCGGCCTACTCACGGCTTGACGACTACTGCGGAGCGGTCTTGTCTTCGACTTTCCTTGCGCCTTCTTCGGTCTTGTGGGCGGCCTTGTGGGTGCCTTTCTTTACCTTGTGGCCGGCCTTCTTCGCGGTCTTCTTGGTTGCGTGGCCCGTATCTTTCGCGGCCTGCTTGGCTTCATGGCCCGCGTCTTTCATATCCTGCTTGGCGCTGTCTTGCGCAAACGACACGCTCAACAACATCACCAGCGACAGCCCCATCCACGTGATGAAACGTTTCACTTTGCTCTCCTCTGATTGTGAACTCGATTGACCTTCAGAGTCTAGGGAAGCGGCCCTGGGAGCGACATCGGGTGAAGACCTTACAGAGGGCGGTTCTTATTTCGTGGTTCCCAAGTCGAAAGAATGGCTCGTTGCGAATCTGTTCCGGGTAGGCAATGGTCAGAAATGCAGGGCCTAGAAAGCCGACGACCGAGACTCAACGACTAACGACCAACGACTAACGACTAACGACTAACGACTAACGACTAACGACTAACGACTGCCCTATCCCTCCATGGTTTTTACGTTCGGCGCCACCGTCAGGTTCGCCTGCGTAGCCCGCTGGACATCTTCCGCCGTCAGCCCGGGAGCAACTTCGGCCAGCACCAGCCCGGAAGGCGTTACTTCGATGCACGCCATCTCGGTCACGATCGTGTTCACTACGCCCGCTCCGGTCAGCGGGAGCGTGCACTGCTTCAGAATTTTCGGCTGTCCGTCGCGCGTGGTGTGTTCCATGGCGATGATCACGCGGCGCGCTCCGGCGACCAGGTCCATCGCACCGCCCATGCCTTTCACCATTTTGCCGGGGATCATCCAGTTGGCGAGGTTGCCGTGCTCGTCGACTTCCATCGCGCCCAGCACGCTGAGATCGATGTGCCCGCCGCGAATCATGCCAAACGAATCGGCGCTCGAGAAGTAGGCGGTTCCGGGCAACTCGCTGACCGTCTCCTTGCCCGCATTGATGAGGTCGGCGTCCTCCTGGCCCTCGATCGGGAACGGCCCGATGCCGAGCATGCCGTTCTCGCTCTGCAGCACGACATGCATCCCCGGGGGCACGCAGTTCGCCACCAGCGTAGGCAGCCCGATCCCCAGGTTGACGTAAAAGCCATCGCGCAATTCCCGCGCAATACGCTTCACAATACGGTCGCGCTTCTCGGTATCTTTGGGAGCTTTGGTCGTCGGTCGTCGGTCGTCGGTTGTCGGCATAGGGGATACAGAGCTCGCTGGAGTTTCGTTTGGTACCCAAGTTTCGTTTTGACTTTATCGCGATCTAAGCTGCGGTGTTTGGCCTACGACGGACGACCGGCGACTACGCAATCTTCCTCACCGTCCGCCGCTCAATCCTCTTCTCAAACATCGTGCCCTGGAAGATACGCTTCACGAAGACGCTGGGCGTGTGCACCGTGTCGGGATCAAGTTCGCCCACCTCGACCAGATGTTCGACTTCGGCAATCGTCACCTTCGCTGCGGTCGCCATCATCGGATTGAAGTTGCGCGCGGTCTTGCGATAGACCAGGTTGCCCCAGCGATCGCCCTTCCATGCTTTCACGAATGCAAAGTCGGCTTGCAACGCACGCTCCATGATGTAGGCGCGCCCGTCAAACTCACGAGTTTCCTTGCCCTCGGCGACCAGAGTTCCCACGCCGGTTGGAGTAAAGAACGCCGGAATGCCCGCGCCGCCTGCGCGAATGCGCTCGGAGAATGTTCCCTGCGGTACCAGGTCAAGCTGCACCGTGCCCTTCAGCACCATCTCTTCGAGCAGCTTGTTTTCGCCGACATAGGTTCCGATGTGCCGGCGGATCTGGCCATTGGCCAGCAGCAGACCGACGCCGAAACCATCCACCCCGGCATTGTTGCTGATGGTGGTGAGATTCTTCACGCCCTTGTGGGCCAGCGCGCGGATCAGATTTTCGGGCATGCCGCACAAGCCGAACCCGCCCACCATGATGGTGGCTCCGTCGAAAACGTCCTGAATGGCTTCTTCGGCGCTGGCAACGACTTTGTTCATAGAAAGAAAGATTGTAGATCAGAGACAGAATATTCCGGAAGTTTGCGCGAGTCGAGCCAGCTGAGCCCGCGCATTCTATTTCTTTGCTTTCTCTGTGCCTCTGAGTCTCTGTGGTGAAAACGCTTTCGCTGGTTTTTCCTTCTTCAACTCATGCGCACGCTCGAATTCAGCAGCCAGTTCGCGGGAGTCGAGATTCTCGCGGATATGCGCAAGCCGCTGCTCCAGCTTCATGAGTGCTTCCGCAATGTTGTTCTTGTTCGTGATGGCGATGTCGCGCCACATCGAGTAGGGGCTCGACGAAATGCGCGTCATCTCGCGCAAGGCGCGTCCGCCGGCCTCGAGCAGGGGCGCCTGCCCGAATTCGTCGACCAGAGAAGCCGCCAGCGCGGTCGAGATCATCTGCGGAAGATGGCTGATCCAGGCGCAAAGCTGGTCATGCTCCTGCGCCGGCAGATGCGCGATGCGCGCGCCCAGCTTTTCCACCCACTCCAGGAACTCGCCGCTCAGACCGGCGTAGACATCTTGCCCGGGGAAAGGAGCCACGAACCACGCCGCGCCCTGAAATAGATCGGCATCGGCAAAATCGACGCCCGACTGTTCCTTGCCCGCCATGGGGTGGCCGGCGAGAAATTTCTGGCCAGCCATTTTCCCGAAGACTTTCTGTGCGCGCTTGGCGACCTCGCCCTTCGTGCTGCCCACATCGGTGAGCAGAGTCTTGGCAGGAAGCGCGGGCCCAAGTCGCTCGATGAGGTCAACGATCGCAACCACCGGCGTAGCTAAAACGATGACCGAACTCCCGCGGATCGCCTCCGCAGGATTGGTCGCCCCCCCATCAATGGCGCCGATTTCCTGAGCGCGTTCGAGAACGGGCGCGCGATCGCAGCCCACGATGCGCCCGGCGAATTTGCGCTTCTTCAGCGCGAGCCCGAGCGAGCCGCCGATAAGGCCATTACCGATAATCGTGATCTGACGAATCGACAAGGAAGAATTGAGTAATTGGGAAATTTAGTAATTGCGTAATTGAAAATCAGGCCCGTCGAGCTCGACGCTTCTTCTCCGACCCCACACCTCACATCCCAGGCCCAGGATCCTCACCGGATTTCTCGGCCCACTGCCGGCGCAATGACGCGCAGCTCTTTCATCAACGTAGCGAACTGCTCCGGGAACAGAGACTGCGCTCCATCGGAAAGTGCTTTGTCCGGATTGCTGTGCACCTCAATCAGCAAAGCGTCCGCGCCAGCCGCGACCGAGGCGCGCGCCATGGGCGGCACCTTATCGCGTCGGCCTACGCCGTGCGAAGGATCCGCCGTCATCGGCAGGTGCGAGAGCTTGTGCACGATCGGGATGGCGGAAATGTCCATGGTATTGCGCGTATAGGTTTCAAATGTGCGGATGCCGCGCTCGCACAGAATCACTTCATAGTTGCCGCCCGCCATAATGTATTCGGCGGAGAGCAGCAATTCCTCGATGGTGGCGGCGATTCCGCGTTTCAGCAGCACCGCCTTACGGACTTTGCCCAGCTCGCGCAGCAAATTGAAATTCTGCATATTGCGCGCGCCCACCTGGAAGATGTCGACGTATGGCAGCATCAGCGGAATCTGGGAGATCTCCATGACTTCGCTGATCACGAGCAGGCCATGCTTGTCTCCGGCTTCGCGCAAAATCTTCAGGCCCTCTTCGCCCATGCCCTGGAACGAATAAGGAGAAGAGCGCGGCTTGAATGCGCCGCCGCGAAGTACGCGGGCTCCCGCATCGGCCACTTGCTTGGCAATCAGGAAAATCTGGTCCCGCGATTCCACCGAGCACGGACCGGCCATCACAATCACTTCCTTGCCGCCGATCTCGACGCCGTTGGCAAGCTTCACGATCGTTCCCTCCGGACGGAAGGATCTTCCGGCCAGTTTGTAGGGCGACGAGATCCGATGTACCTCCTGCACACCGGGCAGCACTTCAAAGATAGCGATATCGACTTCCGGTCGCGCACCCACCGCGCCCAGCACGGTTTGGCGGGCGCCGGTGGAACGGTGCACTTCAAATCCCAGCGTGACCAGATGGTCAATCACTGCCTGAATCTGTTCTTCCGTTGCTAGGTCCTGCATCGCAACAATCATAAGAACGAAGCTCTTAGCTGCTTCTTCCTGCCTGGCTCGCAGCTATTCTTTCTGATCTCGTCCGATCTCGGCGCCGCTTGCGGCATTTTCTTCTGTAATCTCGTCCTTCTGAATATTCCTCATCACGTCCATGATGCGCTCGTAAATCTGGATCAGGTGGCGATGCTGTAGCGGCCCGCGGTTTTGCTCGCGAACCTGCTCGAGCACAATCCGTTCGCGATCCGGCTCGTAGATGGGCAACTCCGTCTGGCGTTTCAGCCGGCCAATCTCCTGGGCGGCCTGCGCGCGCTGGTTCAGAATCTCCACCAGTTTCTGGTCGATTTCGTCGATTTTCTTACGCCAGTCTGCGATATCCATTGGAGCTGTCAGCTCTCGCCCTTCAGCCATCCGCTAAAACATCATCAACGTCGAACGGCTAAAAGCTGCTTCACGAATTCTGCCACACTCTGCGCTTCTTTCCCGGGATTCCGCTCGACCAGGTCGACAATTGCGCTGCCGACGACCGCGCCCTCGGCGTAGCGGCCAACCGCCCCAAACTGCTCGGGCGTAGAGATGCCGAAGCCGACGGCGATCGGCAACTTCGTGTATTTGCGCAGACGTTTCACCAGTGTTTGCGCGTCTTCTGACATTTGCTTGCGTGCGCCGGTCACCCCGGTGCGCGAGACGGCATACACAAACCCGCCCGATGCTTGCGCAATCCGCTGCAGGCGCTCGTCGGTCGAGGTCGGAGCGGCCAGAAAAATCGGCGCCAGTTCGTTCTTGCGCATTTCGGCGAGATACGGGCCGGCTTCTTCCACGGGAAGATCGGTAACCAGCACGCCATCCACGCCCGCAAGCCGCGCGATTCTGCAAAACCGGTCGACCCCCATTCGCAGGATGGGGTTGAGATAAGTGAATATGATGAGCCCCACCGATTGCGACTGCTCGCGTATTTCGGCGGCCAGCTTCAAGACCTGGTCAAGAGAAGTACCGTGTTTCAGGGCGCGCTCACTCGCCCTCTGGATGACAGGGCCGTCAGCAACCGGATCACTGAAGGGCACGCCCAGTTCGATCACCGTCGCGCCCGCACGAATTGTTTCGAGCACAATCTCGCGTGTGGTCGCAAGATCGGGATCGCCCGAGGTGACATAGGCAACGAGCGAAGGCTTATGGACGAAGTGAAAGGGCATCGGAAGAATTTGGTAATTGAGTAATTTGGTAATTCGGTAATTGAAACCCGCTCCCCTTCTTCGTCACGAGTCGAGTTTCAGATTTTCTCTCATGATCCCAATGTCCTTGTCTCCACGGCCCGAGACATTCACGAGCACGATCTCCGACTTCTTCATCTTGGGGGCGCGCTTGATCACCTCCGCCACCGCGTGCGCCGATTCGAGCGCGGGAATGATTCCTTCCGTGCGCGCCAGCAGCGTAGTGGCCTCGAGCGCTTCCTGGTCGGAGGCGGGAACATACTCAGCGCGTCCCATGTCTTTGAGCCACGCGTGCTCCGGCCCAATCGACGGGTAGTCGAGCCCGGCCGAGACCGAGTGCGTGGTTGCGATCTGTCCGGCGCGGTCCTGCAGGACGTAGGAATAGGTGCCCTGCAAAACTCCCGGCGAGCCGCCGCGGAAGCGCGCCGCGTGCTCACCCAACTCCTTGCCGCGTCCGCCGGCCTCTACGCCGATCAATAGAACTTTCTTATCCTTAATAAAGTCATAGAAGATGCCAATCGAATTCGAGCCGCCTCCAACACAGGCAATGATCGCGGTAGGCAGCTTGCCTTCAGTCTTCAGGATTTGCGCGCGAGCCTCGCGCCCGATCACGCGGTGGAAGTCACGCACCATGGTTGGATACGGATGCGCCCCCAGCACGCTGCCCAGCAGGTAGTGCGTAGTGCGGACGTTGGTGACCCAGTCGCGCATCGCTTCGTTGATGGCATCCTTCAAGGTGCGTGAACCGGAGGAGACGCCGCGAACCTCGGCGCCCAGCAGGCGCATGCGGAAGACGTTCAGTTCCTGCCTCCGCATATCCTCGGTGCCCATGTACACGACGCACTCAAACCCCAGCAGAGCGCAAACCGTGGCGGTCGCCACCCCATGCTGTCCTGCGCCGGTCTCGGCAATCACGCGATGTTTGCCCATCCGCTCAACCAGCAGCCCCTGGCCGATGCAGTTGTTGATCTTGTGCGCGCCGGTATGCAGCAGGTCTTCGCGCTTAAGATAAATCTTCGCGCCGCCGAGTTTCTCGGTCAGGCGCTGTGCGAAGAACAGGGGCGTGGGCCGCCCGGCATAGGTCCGCAGCAGCAGATCGAGGCGTTTTTGAAAGTTCGGATCACGGCGAGCTTGGTCGTATGCGCGTTCGAGTTCGTCGAGCGCAGCCATCAGCGTCTCCGGGACATAGCGTCCGCCATAGACGCCAAAGCGTCCAGCCTGCGCTTTCGGAGACTTGCCACGAGCCTTTGAAGCAACGACTTGTTTTTCCATGTTCAGCTTGGCGGTCGCCATATTTTGCCATGTCCCTCAGGCGGTCTTGTTCGCTCCGCGCACCGCCTGAATAAAAGCGCCCACTTTGGCCGGATCTTTCTTGCCGGGCAGTGCCTCAACGCCCGAAGAAACATCGACGCCGAACGGCTGCAGAAGCCGGATTGCTTCGCTCACGTTGAGCGCAGTCAGCCCCCCGGCCACGATCACCGGAAGCTTGAGGCTGATCACCTGCACCATCGCGCGTGTTCCGCGCCAATCGAACGTCGTGCCGGTTCCGCCCATCTCGCCGTTCAACTGCGAATCAAAGAGAAGAGCGAAAACGTTGTCATGAACCCGTTCGTTGATCAGGACGCCGCCGTTCTTCAAAGAGTCTCCGGGGATCACCGGAATCATTTTCGAAACTCCGACGATCTGTTCCGCGGGACGCTCGTCGCTCCACACCTTCTCCAGCGCTCGCCTGCCGTGCAACTGAACCGTCGTCAAACCGGCTTGAGACGCGATCTCCCGAATCCGCTCCGGTTCATCGTCTACGAAAACGCCGACCTTCTCGATCCGATCGGGCAGTTCGCGGATGATGTCTCGAGTCGTTTCGATCTCTGCCTTGCGAGGACTCTTCTCATAAAAGACAAACCCCAGCGCGTCCGCGCCCGCGTCCACCGCTGTGAGGGCATCCTCCAGATTCGTGATTCCGCAAATCTTGACCCAGGTCATCAAAACATCCGTTGATTCGCACCTTCCGCAAACCACCCAGGCGCGATTAACCGCCCGGCACCGCTGCCGCCCCCAGCAGCCTGCGCAACGCGCTTCCCGGGAACGCGGCCTTCATGAGAGATTCCCCAATAAGAAAGGCCTGGTAGCCCGCGGATCGTAATTCGGCGATGTCTCCGGGGGATTTGATTCCGCTTTCCGCCACCGCCAGCACGCCGGACGGCAACTTCTTCGCCAGCCGGTGCGCGGTGTTCAGGTCGACTTGAAACGTCCGCAGGTTGCGCGAATTGACGCCGATCAGCGTACAGCCCGCGTCGAGGGCACGCTGCAATTCTTCTTCATCGTGTGCTTCACACAATACATCGAGTTGCTGCCCGCGGGCCCGGGCCGCCAGGCCCTCGAGGTCGGGCTGTTCCAAAGCCGCCACGATCAGGAGGATCGCATCCGCACAATGAGCGCGCGCTTCGATGATCTGGATTTCGTCGACAATGAAATCCTTGCGCAAGCAGGGAAGTGCTGACGCTTCCGATGCAATTCGAAGATTGGACAGGGAACCTTGAAAGAATTCAGGCTCGGTAAGCACCGAAAGCGCCGCCGCGCCGCCCTCTGCCAGCTCCCGCGCCAGGTCTCGCGCGTTAAACGACGCCCGAATCAATCCCTTTGATGGCGATGCCTTCTTCAGTTCCGCAATCACCGCCACGCCCTGGGCTGCCACCGATTCCAGCGCACGCCGAAAGCCCCGAGGCTGGTGATCGGCCGCCTTCCGCTCCAGAGCCCGCACGTCGGCCGCCCGGCGCTTCATGGCGAGACGGCTTCGGGTGGCGGCGACTATCTGATCGAGCGCTGCGGCCATAAAAGAGAGCGTTCATTATACGGGAGTGTTCCCTGACACTTGTCAGGGAGACGCAACCACAGCGCTGCTCAAGTTCCGACCATGAAAGGAAGTCGGTGGCATGCTCGATCACTGAACGGATTTTTCTCTTCCGAAGCCTACTTCGCCGGGCGGGCCCGCAATCGCAGCGGATAGCCGTCGTCACCGGGCAGCAATCCGTTGACGCGCACGACCTTCACCGATTCATCGACATCAGAAGCGCGCAGGTACCCCAATGCTCCGGGCGTGCTGACCACGAACTTCTTCACGTCCGCGGGAGCCTGCATGGTCGTTGGCAAAGAAGGGGTTTCCCCTTTGAACGACTGATAAAGGTAGTAGTGATCCAATTCCCGCCGGTCCATCTTGTAGAGCACACGTCGCACCGTCTGCCATTCCGGCGTGTTGCGCCGCATGCCAGCCAGCGTCACGCGGTGACGGTTCGACCACCACTTTCGCTCGCCTAGAAACATGGCGCGCAGCTGCGACAGGGTGATGTCCGTGGTTGGGTTGTTCGGGTTGACCACAATTGCCAATCCTTCATAGGGAATTCTGGGCGTGTGCTTCGGAAGGGTCTGCCGCGAGGCGGAGTCCGGCAGTACGGAGGTGAAGGCCACCGTCACTAGAAGAATCAAGACCCCTGCCGCCTTCATGCGCTGCTCCGGATCGAGGTGAAAGGCAATTCAGGGGAGGGACTCTAAAGAGGAGGCTAAGCAATAGTGTAACCCAGCCGCGACTGTTTATGCGTAGCCCACTGGCGGAAGAAACATGAAAAATTAGATTCTTCCTGATCGTTCTTGAAGATGGCTAGTTGAAGTTATCAACCAGCATGACTTGCGCCTGCTCCCACCCGGGCTGATAGAACAAGACATTTCTTGCGTCGGCAGTCGACCCCAGCCGGAAGGATACTGTGTCTAACTCCCCTAGACCTACCACCTTGCGCTTCGCTAGATCCATCAGGGAAACGGCCGGCTTGAACGGGATGACTGGTCTCGCAGCTCATTTTCGCTCGATTTTTGCGCGCGAGTATTTCTCTCCTGCGACGTAACTCCTTACCGCTCAGAGTCTTACCCGATGACCTTCTCGCCAGCTGCAAAGTATGCGTTTTGCACCGACGAGTGACTGAGCTTGCATTGAGGTAGTTTGCTTCCGAGCCCAGGATTGGCCCTCAAGGAAGCCAATGGACTGCAAAAGTCCAGGCGAATCGGAGGGACGTTATGGAAAGAATGAATGTGCGAGGCAAGCTTGCAGTCCAGGTGTTTGGAAGTCTTGTCATCCTGCTGAGCGGTGCCGCCCTGGCACAGGACTCCGCCCCGGAGCAATGCAGTCTGGCGGTGGTCACGCGGTTAGTCGGAAGCCAACAGAAGGTGTGTGACACGACTGTCGTGCAGGACATGGCGAAGCGGGGCCACGCTTTCGAGCAAAACCAGTTGGGCATTGCTTCCATCCTGGCCATCGGCCCGGACTTCAACGAGAAAGAATCCCTGAAGTGGTTCCAGCAAGCGGCGCAGCGCGGCTACGCCCCTGCCCAGGTAAACCTCGCCGTGATGTACATCAATGGTTGGGGCGTTCGGGCCAACTACGGGAGAGCTCTGCGCTGGCTGCACGCCGCCGCCGGCCAGAAATTCGGAAGGGCCTACTACAATCTGGGAATTCTCTACCTGCAGGGGCAAGGCGTCCATCAGGACTATGCCGAAGCCTTCCACTGGTTTCAGAAGGGCGCCGACGCGGGCGACCCCGACGCGCAAACCAATCTCGGATACATGTATGACCAAGGTCTGGGCCGCGAGCGCAACCTGAAAACAGCTGCCGCCTGGTATCGCAAGGCTGCGGAAGCCGGCAATCCCTTAGGGGAAAACAATCTTGCGGATCTCTATCTGCGTGGTGAAGGCCTTCCCCAGAACAGCGCCGAAGCTTTTCGCTGGTTCCAGAAGGCAGCCGTGCAGGGACACACCGGAGCCCGCATCAAGCTGGCCTACATGTATGCCGAAGGAATGGGAACGCAGAAAGATCCCGAGGCCGCCTACGCGTGGCTGACCTCTGCATCAATGGCAGGCGACCACCGCGGACGGGATATGGTTCCCAAACTTGAGGCTGAGATGACTCCGCAGCAGATCGCCGAAGCCCGGGAACAAGCCCACAGGCTGCCCGCAGCTGTGGGCAAGAAACTGTCGGCGAAGGCATTTGCGCAGTGAAAGTCGGACTGAGTCAAAGACGCGGTGAAAAGCGATGGCAGTGAGAGAAATGTTGTCAGTGGAGCGGCGGGCGCCCTCGCCCGCCGACCCACACGCTCTCCAGATCCCGGAGCGACCAAGCCGCCATCAAGATTAACGCGATGCGGCGTCCTTTGACGGACCCGTCATCGGCGCGCCGGGAAACACGTTGCGAACAATCTTCCCCTCGTCTACCACCAGCGTGCCTTCCACCACCAGGTACTGGATTCCTGCGCTTGCCTCCTTCGGCTTCTCGAAGGTCGAACGGTCGGTAACCTTGGTCGCGTCGAACACGACGATATCGGCATCCGCTCCTTCTCGCAGTCTTCCTTTCCGGCGGGCCGCCGGCGTCGATCGTTCCAGCATCTGCGCGGGCATGAAAGACATCTTCCGGATCGCGTCCATCAACGTGAGCGTGCCGCTCTCTCGTACATACTGTCGCAGAACGCGCGAATACGTACCGGCATTCCGTGGATGACTCTTTTCTCCATCGCTGGCGATCATGACCAGCGGATTCGGAATGATCTTGTCTACCATCTCCTGCGTATTCGCGAAGATCAATACGACCTGCGGAGCACTGGAGGCATGAAGTTCGTCGAAGCGTTCCTTGGTCAAGTGCTCTCCAGTATCGGGAAGAACGAGATCCTGGTAGTTGATGCCGAGTTTTTCGCGCCACCCCGGATTGAACAATGCCGAATTGATATAGGTCATGCCGGCAATGTACGGATAGGCTTCGGTGGTGACATCGAGCCCGTGGGCGCGCGCGCCTTCCACCATTCGCAGGCATTCCATCGAATCCTTCAGGCACGAGCTGTTGATGTGCACGATGTGAAGCGGCGCCCCGGTGATGGCAGAAGCGCCAATCACCTCGCCGATCGATTCTACGGCGGAGCCCGGCTCCATCTGCCCCGTGCTGCGCACGTGCGTGTACACGGGAACGTGCCGCTCGGCTGCCAGACGAAACATCTCCAGCACTTCGTGGCGGGTGGCGCCCGGTGTGTACTGAAGCCCCATGCCGATTGCCAGCCCGCCGGCATCAAGTTCAGCATTCAGCTGCTTGCGCATCGCATCAATTTGTTCGGGCGTTGCGGGCCGGTCGGTCGCGGCCCCGCTTTTCGGTACCAGTACCGGCGTGACCGGATGCGCATGCGGGGTCTCGCCAGGCAACGGCTCGCCAAACGCCCGCGCCCGCGCCGCCGCGTGACTCGCGGAGGTCCCGTAGTTGATGAGCGCGTGCCCTTGCATGTCCTTCAGAAACGCGGCAACGTCCGGCACCCCGATCTCCAGTTCGAGGGCGGTCGTCACGCCGTCGAGCGCTTTGAGTTGCTGACTTTCCAAGTCCTGCCCATGCTGATGCAGATCGATGAACCCGGGGGCTACCACCAACCCCTGGGCAGCGATCACGCGCTTCCCACGAAGCGCCTCGGTCGAAATTCGCGCGATGCTTCGGCCGTTGATCCCTACATTCCGCACGGCATCCACCCCGGTCTCCGGATCCATCACCCGTCCCCCTTCGATGACCAGGTCGTATGTCTGCGCTACAAGCGACACCGAAAACAAAAGAAGAACGATCGAGAGAGTTACTCTTCGCATAGGGGCTCCTTTTGCTGGATGCTGGGCGGACCATCATACTTGGTCGCTGGTAGTTGGGGTGAGTTTGTCGTCAGAGACCGATGCTGGGTACATGAAACTGCAAGCACGCGCCGTCGCCAAAATGAAAGCCTCGTGATTTCTCACGAGGCGTCAGAACTCTTGGTGCCGAAGAAGGGACTCGAACCCCCACACCCTTGCGGGTACATGGACCTGAACCATGCGCGTCTGCCAATTCCGCCACTTCGGCGAGTGACCCTGCGGACCTTCACATCCCTTGCGGGACGCTGTGCAGGAAGAACAATCCTCTATTTTACAGACCATGGGTGGCCTGTCAAACACCCGCGCCGCGAAGATTTACAATCAGATGGCGGAAGACAATCTGCTCTTGCGCGGAATCGATCATGACCAACTCCCCGAAACTTCCTCCCACCGTCGCGCAAAACTTGCGAGAGCTTGTCCACGATCTGAGCAACTCGATCGAAACGATCATGCAAGCGTCTTATTTGTTGGGTCAGCTCGAGCTACCATCTCATGGAAAGAAGTGGGTTGAGTTGGTTGCGGAAGCCGCTCAGAATGCCGCTCAGATCAATCGCCAACTCCGCGAAGTGCTCCGCGGACAACGATAGCGACGGGCAGCCTGGCTGCCCCTCGCCGTCGGGTACCTCTCCTGACTATCCCTCTAACTTCGCCGTCATGGAGATCTTCGCGTTCAACACCTTCGATACCGGGCATCCCTTCTCCGCAGCTTCGGCAAATTTCTGAAAGGTGGCGGCATCCGCGCCCGGAACGCGGCCAACGACGTCGAGATGGCTCGACGTGATCGTCCAGCCGGAGTCGAGCTTATCGAGCGACAGCGTGACGTTCGTTTGGATGCTCTCTGGCGTCAGGTTCGCTCCTCCGAGTTGCGCAGAAAGCGCCATCGAGAAGCAGGCGGCGTGCGCGGCGGCGATTAACTCTTCCGGATTGGTTCCTGGAGCGTTTTCAAAGCGCGTGGTGAAAGAGTATGGCGTATTCGACAGGACTCCACCCGGAGCCGAAATGCTGCCCTTGCCATCTTTCAAACCGCCCTTCCACACAGCGCTGGCTTTTCTTTGCATGGTGATTCCTCATAAATGATTTGGATTGAATTGCCGTGCCGATATTGTAGACGCTTTGGTTGAGATGCGTCAGTTAAGGGAAATGGGGGAGGCATGGGGAAGAGACCGGTCCCCAGGCATGCAGTTTCGAGCGAAATCTCTTAAACGTAGTCCGTGGAAAGTTCAGCGAGGATCGAGATGGGCGGGCCGCGTGGTCTGCCTGTCGCCGTTCCGCTTCGACAGACCTGAAACAGAGGAAACGGCAAAAACCTGTACCGCGCCCCGCCTGCTCTGAATCCAGCCTAATGTTGGGAGTCCGGCACAACTATCCAGCAAAAACCGTACAATCCGCTGCGGAAAACACCCGGCAAAAACCTTTTTCAGTAGAAATCCGAGCAACTTAAATAGAAGTGACACTGCGGGCAGGTCAACTTGCAGCGATGGCCGCGCAATGGCGCGGAGCAGTTCGGACAAATAGTGGAAGGGTCGACCGAGGGCATCTGCGGAGTGACCTTTGCAGCGCTCGCCCCTTGGATCAGCTCCGCAGCGGATTCGGATTCCTTAGGCAGACTTTGGAACCTCGCTTGAAATTACCGTGATTTTGTCCGAGACGTTTTTTTCGTCTGCCCGGGTCGATATCGCCGGCAGGTTGCTGCTCCAGCAATCGGCCACAATGCGCCATGCTCCCAGCCGTCTCCACACCTTCACATACTTTCCACGATCGGTCGTGGAGCCACCGCTATCGCGAACAATGGAGACGGAATATCTTCCAACTTCCATCGCCATATCACCGGAGTAGTCGACACGCGAAGTTTCCAGGCGCAGGTCCTGCAATCCATCTTCACCAAAGTCACGCAACTTGCGCTCGATCGCTTTGGGACCAGCGACCGCTTCGTAATGCGGCGCCATGAACAATCCATCGGCTGCAAACAGACCGGCGACCTGATCGTAGTTGCCGGTGTTGAAATTCATGCTGAAATCTTGGGAAAGGCCGCGAATCGTCGATTCGACGTCCATCGACGAGCCAGATCCCGCGGTGGGACTGGAGTAGGGGCGATACATCGTACTTCCTCCTGGGAGAAGGGCCAAGGCGCGCAATCCGTCGGGTACACGACCAAAAAGGAAGGATGGCGCGCTCACACTTGTGGACGGATTGTAGCGCAAAATTTCATACAGGACCAACGAAGTTTGCACTTAATTTGTCGCGCGCTGTTTATTTTCACAACAGGAAATATTGACCGCAGTTAGACTGTGTTTTCAACGAAATCAGGCGCGCAAGTGGGCTTTTGGTCACTCTCTGGGCGGACTCAGGCGGCTGGATCGAGCTTGATAGCGTGCGCGGACACATTTGCCGCTGGCAGACTGGTATTTTGAATTTAGAGAGTTGCGATGTTCGATGTGTGGACACGAACCTTCTGTCAAAGCATGGGCGACCCACTTGGCGGCGAATTCAAAGTCGTTCCGCAAGGTGGAAGTGCCATGTCCGGTTTGGATTCTATTGCGGAGTGCGGGTGCGGTCGACCCAGTATCGCGCGAAGACGATTCCGGCTAAGATGTCGGGGGTCCCGCACAACCAAAACACATGGAGGAATTTGCTGATGACAAAAGCAGCGTGGATGCTCGCACTCATTCTGACCGCGACGCTGGGCGTACGGGCGCAAGATGCGGCGAAGAAAGATACCCCGCCGAAGCCGGCGGTCGGCGAGTCGCAAGCCGTGCTCGACACCTGGAACGATGTAGCCCGCAAGCTCAACACCATGGCGGAAGATTTTCCGGAGGACAAATACGATTTCAAGCCGACCCCGGCGCAACGCAGCTTTGCCGAGCAGCTACTGCATGCGGCGGGCGCGGATTATTTCTTCACCAATCTGGCGAATGGGCAGAAGCCGCCCACCGAGGAAGAGCCCAAGCGCTCGACCTTCAAGAACAAGGCGGAAATCGTAGCCTACGTGAAGAAGGCGATGGATGACGGGGCGGCTGCGATCAAGAGCAAAGGCGACAAAGGCATGAATGACACGGTGGTCGATCCGTTCGCGAATCAGCAGGTTCGCATCATCGATTTTGCTTACGGATTCATCGAACACATGGGCGAGCACTACGGACAGCTGGCGGTGTATTACCGGGTCGCGGGATTGGTGCCGCCGGAGTCGCGTCCGAAAAAGTGATTGGCGTGAGTGAGAGCTGCAACAGCGGGACCTGCTCTCACGGCGGATGCTGAAAGCCGTAATCATGATCGCAGTTCGAGAAGCTCTTCCGTCTCGAATTTCCACATTCCCCCGTTCAACTCGAGGCAGGCTTGCCGGCGACGCCATCGCCCAGGGCCGCTACAATCCAGAGAATTGACTATGCGCAAGATCTTCCATTTCGATGCTCCCGCCGAACCCTATGTCGCGGATGCCGCCGTGCTGTGCTGCTTTGACCATCGCATCAGCCAGACGGTGCGGAAGTTTCTGCGCAAGCAGAATATCGAGCGGCCCGACATGATCATCGTAGCGGGGGGCGCGAAGACTCTTGCCTCGCCGCGCAATGATTTCGAACAGGACTTCATCCTGGAACAGGTGCGCATGTCAATCCGCCTGCACCAGACCAAACGCGTGCTGGTGATGAGCCATTCCGATTGCGCCACCTATGGCGGCCTCGCCCATTTCAAGGGCGACCGCGCCGCCGAAGCCGAACATCACCGTACTGAACTGCACCGCGCAGCCCAACTGCTGACTTCGAACTTCCCCGATATCTCGGTCGAACCTTACTTTGTGAAGTTTGACGGGGTTTGGGAAGTGCTGCCCGAGGCCGCGCGCAAGAGCGGCGCGCTAACTAAAGAACGGGCCAGCTGAGATTCCTGATTAGCTTCTAGATACAATTTGCGCATTAGAGCCTTTCTGGCGCGCTGCCACGGTCCGGATGACCTTCTGGATTGCCCAAGACCGCGATTTGCGGTCCTGGGGCTTCTAATCGCCAGCAACGGGCATTCTGTGAGTTGGTTGTGGGTTTGCGGGCGGCTTAGGGCGGCCCGATGGGATAGTAGATCTTAGTTATCTATAAGCTATGTTTCTGAAAAACAAGAAAGAACCTTGTCAATGTCTTGTACGGGACTTGTTGGAAGCAGGCACCCCCGGCCAATTATTTCCCGTTACTGCAATCCCACTCCACGTGCCAAGGTTTGGAAGCGCGAGTCGTCGTGGAGAACATCGAAATCCCTCGATCGTCATTTTGACCTGAACTTCAATTCGGCGTTCAGGACAGGTCCGGCGCGCCCGCATGGACTGGCCGTGAAGTAGCAAAGGGAGAAGGTGAGACCTTGGTTCTTCGACCAATAGCCAAAATCATTCACCACAGAGACACAAGGCACGGAGAAAAGGTCTTTTTTATTCCTCGGTGTCTCTGTGACTCTGTGGTGAGAACGGCCCTTCATGTTGAATAGTTGATTGCTGCAGCGGGCGGGGGCGTCACACTTACTTTTCGTCTCCGCCTTTTGGGGTGAAGGGAAGTTCTTCGGTCGTTTCTTCGCCCCAGTCGAGCGAGAGAGTGCGCGTGGTGGTTTCGATCTGGCCGAGTTCGGGGATTTCTTCCGTGATGGCTGCGCCGAGTTCCGGGAACTTGCGGGCTGTGACCATCACGCGGCTTTCCATTGAGCCAGCAGCCTTGTTGTAAGCCTCGACGGCCCGATCGAGTCCTTTGCGCAGGTTGTCCATGTGAACCCCCATGGCGCGCAGGCGATCGTGAAGTTCCTTGCCGAGCATGCTGATCTGCTGCGCATTGCGGGCCAGCTTTTCCTGATTCCACCCGTACGCCACCGCTTTTAACAGCGCGATCAGCGTGGTCGGGGAGGCCACAATCACTCGTTGGCTGACGCCCTGTTCAATCAAACCCGGATCCTGCTCCAGGGCGGCGCTAAAGAACGTTTCGCCGGGAAGAAACATAACCACGAATTCCGGCGTCCACTCAAACTGTTCCCAGTACGATTTCGAGGCCAGCGCGCGCATGTGTTCGCGCACCTGGCGCGCGTGTTCGCATAGTTTCTCTCGCCGGACGTTGTCATCCAACGTTTCCACCGCTTCGAGATAAGCCTGCAATGGAGTCTTGGCATCGACCACGATGTTCTTGCTGCCCGGGAGCTTTACGATCAGGTCCGGACGCAAGCGACCGTCGTCGGTGTTCACAGTCACCTGCTCGTCGAAATCGCAATACGATTGCATGCCCGCGATTTCCACGACCCGCTGCAACTGGATTTCTCCCCAACGCCCGCGCACGGAAGGAGAGCGCAGTGCCTTTACCAGGTTTCCGGTTTCTGTCTGTAAGGCCTTCTGCGTTCCGATCAGCGACTGCACTTGCTCGGTAAGCGTCCCATAAGCCTGGCTGCGTTCTTTTTCGATCTGCTGAATCTGGGTGTCGACTTTGTTCAGGGAATCCTTGATCGGCGCGACGAGGTTTTCGACGGCGCGCTGCCGCGCCTCGAGATCGCCCTTGGCTTCGCTCTGAAACCGCTCCAGGCTGGTCTTGGCGAGCTGCAAAAACGACTGGTTATTACTTTTTAGGGCTTCACCCGCTAGCGCCTGGAATGCCTGGCGCAGCTCATCGCTGGCGCGGTCGATCAGGGCCAGTTTTTCAGCGGCCGATTTGCGCTCGTGTTCGAGCGTGGATTGCAGCGCCGCAGCCTGTGCCCGTAGCACGGCTTGGCATTCCTGCTGTCGGGCAAGCTCCTCGCGGGCAGCCAGTAAATCCTTGGCGGTCAACGCCAGACGAGCATCCCGGCCGGCTGACTGTGCGCGCAGCCAAAACCACGCAAGCACACTGCCAAACAGCAGACCCAGAAGAACAGCGATCCCTTGTCCGATGGCCATTGGTAATTAGGTCGCTCTGATTCTAGAAGCTAGAGTGGCTGTGTAGCAAAGCAGAAATTGCGGCTTCCCCCAACGGCCTCCCAGGGTCGGTGCGCGGGTACTTAAACGTATGCTACGGGCCCTGATTACAGTGGCGTTGGTCCTCGGATCGAGCGCGCCGCCGGAACAAGCCAAGATCAAACCGGCGGCCTCCAAAAGTCCTGATCGTGTCTCTGCCTCGGATTACCAGCCCTCCCCGGATTTCGATCAGCAAGCCGAACAGCAACTCCTGGAGATGGCAAACCAGGCTCGCGCCAAGGCAGGAGCCCCTCCCCTGCAATTTGACGACGGCCTGGTTCAGGCCGCTCGCACGCACGCGGCGGCCATGGCCCGCGAGCGGCAGCTGTCGCATCAATTGAACGGCGAGCCCTCCCTACCGCGCCGGTTGTCGGCAGCCAGTGTGCTACTGCTGGACCATTCCGGGGAGAATGTTGCGTTGAACTCTACCGCCGAGGGGGCTCACCAGAGCCTGATGCGCTCTCCCCCGCATCGCGAAAATCTATTGGACGCAAGCTACAACGTAGCGGGTTTTGCCGTCATGCGCAGCGGAGAGCACCTTTACGTGGTGCAGGATTTTGGGCACAGCTTGCCCGCCTACACGCCGGAACAAAGTGAAAACTTCATTGCTGAGGCGGTGAACCGCACGCGGCGCGCAGCGCACCTGCCGGCACTCACCCGCGCTTCCGACGCCGTGCTGCGTGCAGCCGTTTGTACGATGGCGCAGGAGGACCGGTTGGCGACCCGCTCCATGCATGAACTCGCGCAGCGTTATTCGGTGGTCTCCTATACCAACATGCACCCCGAAGTCTTGCCGGCTGGGGCTACCAGGATGATCGAGAACCGCGGCTTCAAGAGCGTCGCAGTCGGCAGTTGTTATGCGCGAACCGATACGTATCCCAGCGGAGTTTACTGGGTGGGGTTGTTGCTCTACTGAGCCGCTATCGCGGCCGGATGGGGTACACTCTCAATTTCTGAACCGAAACTAGTTTGGTTCCTGTTGTCGTTTCCGGTACTTCTCATCGTTTCAGAGAATCAGGAGATCGGGTTAAGATTAGCCATGGCCAAAAAAACTGGAATGAGCGATTCGTCCCTTTGGATCCTTGCGGTGGTTTTGGTGGCTCTCGCGGCTTGGATGTATTTCAAATAAACCAGCCGAGGAGTCCCAGCCTCGTTCGCTGACTACCGAATTCCAAAGGCTTCAGAACGCCCCGCACTCGTGCCGTTTGACGCGAGCAAGCATTGCTTTGCCCGTCGGTTGAAACGCTTGCGGGCGACGCGTTTCCGCGCCGGGTTATGCTAACCTCCCAACAAGCTTCACCCTGCCCACTTCGTGCAACCTATGGAAGCCACGCCTCACATCCGCATTGGTACGGCCGGCTGGTCCTACAAGGACTGGGAAGGCGTTTTTTACCCGCCGGAGGTCCAGCGCAAGAAAGTTCACGCGCTCGAATACCTTGCGCACTTCTTCGATGTGGTCGAGATTAACACTTCGTTTTACGGGCACATCCGGCCGGAGTTGGCGCGGCTTTGGGTGCGGAAGGTGGCGTGGAATCCGAATTTTGTTTTTACCGCAAAGCTCCACCGCTCCTTCACGCATTCCCCCCTTGCGGTGATGGAACCGACGTCGGCCGCGTCGATCCGGCCGACCGATGAGGACGAGGCCAAAGCGCGCGAGGGGCTGGACGCGATCGCCGGAGAAGGGAAGCTGGGCGCCTTGCTGATCCAGTTTCCAGTGTCGTTTAAGAATACGAGCCTGAACCGCGAGTACCTGGAACGGCTGTTGCGGCAATTCATTGAGTACCCGCGGGTGGTGGAAGTTCGCCATGACAGCTGGGACAATGACGAAACCATCGCGTTGTTCGCGAAGCAAAATGTCGCATTCTGCAATATCGACCAGCCGACCCTGGGGCGGTCGCTGGCTCCTACCGAACACGTCACGTCGCCGCTTGGCTACGTGCGCCTGCACGGCCGAAACTACAAGGACTGGTTCAACAGCGACGACCGCAACGACCGCTACAACTATCTTTACAGCGTCGACGAACTAGGCGGCTGGAAGGAGAAGATCGAAGCCGTCGCGGAGAAGGCGCAGACTACATACGTCATCACCAACAATCATTATGAGGCGCGTGCCGGGGCGAATGCGTTGGAACTGAAGTCGATGCTAACCGGGAAGCGGGTGAAGGCGCCGCCGGAGTTGCTGGACACGTATCCGGATCTCAAGAAATTCGCCGATCCGGATCATGAGGCGGCAGATCCTAATCTGTCGCTGCTGGCGTGAGGGGCGGGTTCACCCCAGAGTCACAGGGACACCGAGGGAATTGAGTAATTGGGAAATTGAGTCGCTGGGAACGCCCCCCCCACAAGTTTGTCATCCTGAGCGTAGCGAAGGATCTGTTTTTCGTCGCGAAACGTTCTTCGGTTACTCTGTCGCGCTCGTCACGTACGAAATCTTAAAAAATCAAAGAAGGCGGCTCCCCGATGCCGCTTACTCAGTCGTGTCCGCCTGACAATGTAGTGTTGCCAGCCAAAGGCAAATCGGCCCACATGTTCGCCTACTGCGAATATGTGGGCCATGAAAGCTTGGAGCAGTTTGGGACTTCTTCCTAGCTCTTTTCAGGCAGCTGGTGCGGCTGCGGCCCTGAGTCCGGAGACGAAGTCGAGGATATCGGCATTGATCTGATCGCCGTGGGTAGTTGGCATTCCGTGCGGGAAGCCGGGATAGAACTTCGTCCGCGCATTTTTCAGCAGCTTGGCCGAAAGCGGTCCGGCGTCGGCGAAGGGAACAATCTGATCATCTTCTCCGTGCAGCACAAGCGTGGGCACGTCGATTTTCTTGAGGTCTTCTGTGAAGTCCGTTTCCGAGAAGGCCTTGACGCAGTCATACTGGGCCTTGATTCCGCCCATCATGGCCTGGCGCCACCAATTGTCTCGGATCCCTTGCGAAATCTTCGCGCCAGGACGGTTGTAGCCGTAGAAGGGAAGTGTGAGGTCCTGATAGAACTGCGGGCGATTGTAGCCCGTGCCCTCGCGGATCTGATCGAAGACCTCCATCGGCGTTCCGCCAGGGTTTTTATCGGACTTGATCATGACCGGCGGAACTGCGCTGATCAGGATGGCGGCTGCGACCCGTCCCTTGCCGTAGCGAGCAACATAGCGGGTGGCCTCGCCGCCTCCGGTGGAATGGCCAATGTGGATCGCGTTTCTCAGGTCGAGCTTCTCGACTAATTCGGCGACATCGGCCGCGTACGTGTCCATTTCGTTTCCAGTCACCGTCTGCGTAGAGCGGCCGTGTCCACGCCGATCATGGGCGATGACGCGATAGCCGCGTTCGAGGAAAAACATCATCTGCCCATCCCAGTCGTCCGCCGAGAGCGGCCAACCGTGATGAAAAAAGAGAGGCTGGCCAGTTCCCCAGTCTTTGTAGAAAATCTGCGTGCCGTCTTTTACGGTAATGGTGTCCATCGGTCTTCTCCTGTGTGTCGGTTCAGGCGTTGATGGGAGGGCTTGCTGATCCGCGGATGACACGTTGCTGCAGTGCTTCCGATCGCGTGCTAACGACAAACCCAGTTGAGTATTCGAGGTGAGACGGTTTGGGGTACTTTAGCACTGGATGAAGATGTGTGCACGCGGCAGAGGATTTATGTTGACCGTACTTTCACATCTTGGAAGGCGCTGAAAAAAACCGAGGGCGTTCGGGTGTTGGGCGTCGCCGGCCGCATCATGCGCCCGCGAAGAAGCAGGTCCTTCGCTTCGCTCAGGATGACAATGCTTTTTGAGATGACAATGCTATTTAGGATGACAATGCTAGTAGGATGACAATGCATATTGGGATTACAAGCTTTTTAAGGCGACATTGCATCTTTGGGATGACAACGCCTGGGATGGCAATTTCCCAGAGTTGCAGAATCGCGATTTCTCTGTGTCTCTGTGACTCTGTGGTGAAAGAATTCTTTACTTCGCGGCCACTTCCACCTTGGCGGCGTAGTGCGAGTCGACGTATTCATCCAGGATCGCGATGAACTCGGCGACGATCTTGTCGCCTTTCAGCGTGGTGAACAGGCGGCCGTCGACGTAGACCGGGGCTTTGGGCTCTTCGAAGGTGCCGGGCAGGGAGATGCCGAGGCTGGCGTGCTTCGATTCGCCGGGGCCGTTGACAACGCATCCCATCACGGCGACTTTCATTTCTTCGACGCCGGTGTAGCGGTCTTTCCAGATGGGCATCTGCTCGCGCAGGTAGGTCTGGATCTGCTCGGCCATTTCCTGGAAGAAGGTGCTGGTGGTGCGTCCGCAGCCCGGGCAGGCTGTGACCTGCGGGGTGAAGCTGCGGATGCCGAGCGACTGCAGTATCTGCTGGCCGACGCGGACTTCTTCGGTGCGGTCGCCACCCGGCGCCGGCGTAAGCGAGACGCGGATTGTGTCGCCGATGCCTTCCTGCAGAACTACGCCGAGTGCGGCGGCGGAGGCGACAATGCCTTTCGCGCCCATGCCCGCTTCGGTGAGTCCTAGATGCAGCGGGTAATTGCAGCGCGCTGCCAGCGATCGGTAGACGTCGATCAAATCCTGCACCCCGCTGACTTTCGCGCTCAGAATAATCTGGTCGGGGCGCAGGCCGTACTTTTCCGCGAGCGCGGCGGAGTTCAGCGCGCTGACGACCATGGCTTCCATGGTGACTTCGCGGGCGTCCTTGGGCTCGGGGAGCAGGGAGTTGTCGTCCATCATTTTGGTGAGCAGGGCGCTGTCGAGCGAGCCCCAGTTCACGCCGATGCGGACCGGCTTCTGATTCTTGACGGCCACTTCGATCATGGTGCGGAAGTTGTCGTCGTTCTTGCGGCCGACGCTTACGTTGCCGGGATTGATGCGGTACTTGGCGAGCGCGCGGGCGCATTCGGGATACTTCGTCAGCAGCAGGTGGCCGTTGTAGTGGAAATCTCCGATGATAGGAACGCGGATGCCCTGCTTGTCGAGTTCGTCGACGATCGGAGCGACGGCGGCCGCAGCGTCTTCGTTATTGACGGTGACGCGAACAAGCTCAGAACCGGCCCGGGCCAGGGCTGCGACCTGTTTGACGGTCGAGGCGATGTCGGCCGTGTCGGTGTTGGTCATGGACTGCACCACGACCGGTGCATCGCTGCCGACGCGCACACCACCGATCGAAGCCGTAACTGTCTTCCTACGCACTATTTGGGCCATGGGAAGCTCTATTTTACCATGCGGAAAGAGGGTGGGGCTGGGAAGTCAACGGCATAAACCACAGAGGACACAGAGTGGCACCGAGGAGTTCTTGATTCCTCCGTGCGCCTCTGTGTCCTCTGTGGTTAAAGCTTTTTTAGCTGCCCAGCGGCCAGCGCTTGGCGATGTCGTTGTAAATCACGGTCACCGCGAACAGCACCAGGAAGACGAACGCCGCCTGGTAAATGCGTTCCTTGATCTGCAGGCTGATATCGCGCCGCATGAGGCCTTCGATCAGCAGCAGCAGGATCACGCCGCCGTCGAGAATCGGAATCGGCAGCAGGTTAAAAATGCCTAAGTTCAAGCTGATGCCCGCGGTCAGTCCCAACAGCGGTGTCCAGCCTTTTTCGGTGACGGCGTGTCCAATCGCGCTGCCGATTCCGATGGGACCTTCCACCTGCTTCATTGAAACCTTGGCCTGCGCCATTTTCTGGATCAATTCGAGCAGAACCAGCGAGTACCGCCGGTTGTCCTCGAGCGAGCGCTGGAAGGCAGGGATCAGTGAGAGCTGTCCGACTTTCATGCGCGCGGTGCTCTCAAAGCCGACCCGATAGCGCTTGGTCTTATCCTCGGCGTCCGCCAAAACCGGCTGCAATTTAAATGTAAGGTGCCTATTCCCGCGGAGAACGTCCACGTCGACGACCTGGTCCTTGGTTTCCTGCAGTTTGTCGATGAGCGCGTCGATTACACGGACGGGCTTGCCATCTACCGCGATGATCTCGTCGCCTTCCTGCAAACCCGCTTTGGCGGCCGGCATTCCCGGGTCGACATCGGCGACCACGATGGATTGTTCAGGACTCCAGCCAGCCGAGCCAACTTCCGAGCTGGTGATGGGCTTGGGAGTGATGGTTTTCTCGAGGATCTGCCCGCCGCGGTCGATGGTGACCGGCAATCCCTCGTTGGGGCTGAGCATGACTTTCAGCCCGATCTGCTCCCACGTGGGATTTTCAATACCGGCAATGCGAGTGATGCGATCGCCCGCCTGCAGCCCAATTTCGGCCGCCGCTGAGTTTGGCTTCACGTACGCGATCACGCCCGGCTGGTCGACGAACGCCGGATACTCGTAGTGCACCATGTAGACGACAGTGAGCAAGCCCACTGCCAGCACGATGTTCATGAACGGGCCGGCAATGGCGATCACAAAACGCTGCCAGCGCGGGTGCGACAGGAATTCGCCGGGATCGCCGGTGCGTTCGTCCATCGGGTTCTCGCCCGACATCTTGACGTAGCCGCCCAGCGGGATGGCGCTGATCCGGTAGTCAGTTTCGCCCCTCCGGAAGCCCAGCAGCCGTTTGCCGAAGCCGATGGAGAAGACCTCCACCCGGACCTTGAAAAACTTGGCTGCGGCGTAGTGTCCCCACTCGTGGATGAGGATCATCACGCCCAAGACAATTGCCATCGTCACCGCGGTCACGAAAAAGTGCGTCATAAAGTGTTGATTACTCCCCCGGACAGGAAACGGAAGCTGCACGCGGCAAGGGGGAAGTACCGCGAATTTCTTCTACACGCTCTCGGGCAGCGCGGCGCGCTTCCAGGTCTGTCGCAAGCACCTGTTTAATAGATTCCATTTTCCCAGCTTTTGTTGCAGAAAGCACGTCTTCGATAATTCTGGGAATTTCATCGAAGCGAATTTGCCCATCAAGAAAAGCGGCGACGGCAACCTCATCGGCGGCATTCAGAGCGACCGGTTTAGCCCCACCGGCTTCGGCCGCTTCATAGGCCAGACCCAGACATCTAAATTTCTGCATATCCGGCGGGTAGAAGTCCAGCTGCCTTAAGTCCATGACCGGAAAACGGAGATCTGATTGAATGCGCTCGGGATAGGTCAGGGCGTACAGGATCGGCAGCCGCATATCGGTCACCGAAAACTGAGCAAGTATGCTGCCATCGATGAACTCGACCATGGAATGGATCGTAGACTGCGGATGCACAATGACTTCCACCTGACTCGGTGGTACATGGAAGAGCCGGCAGGCCTCAATGACTTCGAATCCCTTGTTCATCAAGGTGGCCGAATCGATGGTGATTCGCTTTCCCATCTTCCACGTAGGATGATTCAAAGCCTGCCCAATGGTAATCGACGGAAATTCGGATTTTGGGGTTTTCAGGAACGGACCGCCCGACGCCGTCAGCCAGATGCGCTGCACTTCTTCCATTCGGCCGCCGCGCATGCACTGGTGAACGGCGTTGTGCTCGCTATCGATCGGTAGCAGCGGCTTGCCTTGCTTGCGGGCTTCGGCCGTGATGAGTTCCCCGGCCGCCACCAGGCATTCTTTGTTGGCGAGGCCTATGGATTTTCCGGCTTTCACGGCCTCGTAGGTCGCTTCCAGACCAGCTACTCCGACAATCGCGCTGACCACAAAATCCACGTCGGGATGAGTTGCAACCTGCACATTTCCGGCCGGCCCGTGCAGGACTTCAACTGCATGGGAGCCGATGCCTTTGGATTTGAGTCTTTTCCGGAGAACTTCTGCATCGCCCTCGCGGGCGACCGAGAGAACTCGCGGTTTCCAGCGCATCGCCTGCTCGAACGCAGAATCGATGTTCGAGCCGGCCGCAAGGGCAACAATCTGGAACCGGTCGGGATAGGATTCGGCGACGCTGAGAGTGCTCCGGCCGATGGAGCCGGTCGAACCCAGAATGGCAATGCGTCGCATGGGAATCTTTATCTTACGCGGGCGGCAGAAGGTGCGCTAGCTACCCGATGGTGCCATGAAGTGGCTCTTTCGTTTCGAGCAAACAGCGAATTCACCACAGAGACACAGAGGCAGGCTCACAAAAAAACGTCAGACGGCGTGGATGGTGTGGATGTTTTGCAAGCGTCCGTCACTCGGTACCAGCCAAAACTGCCGCGTAGTGGCTGATCCAACGTCGTTGTTCTCCTGTTTCCGGGACAGGAATGCCACGGGAAGTACTGATATGCTCAATGGCTTTCGCCGGATCCCAACCTTTGCTCACCAGCAAACAAGCAGCAACCAGCCCAGTGCGGCCGACACCCTGGCGACAGTGAATCAGCACATTCTTGCCGGAAGATAAGTCCGCGTCCAGCCTCTCAAGCGTGCTGGTTAACTCTGACTGTGAGCCCGGAACCTGACGATCAACGATCGGGAAGGAAACAAACTTCATACCTTGTTCCTTTACGACACCCGTTTCTTTCCTGAGATCTAGACTCTCATCTTCATCGGGAGTGAGGAGCGACACTACTTCATCGACGCCTTCCTGACGCCAAGCAGCCAATTCATCCTCTAGCCAATCCCCGCCGCGGGGACGAGGGGCCAATGCCAACTTGCCAGCCCAAGGCCCGCATACCCAATGCAGTTCCGTCCACCTCATTGGAACTCCTCTTTCACGATGACTTCGCGAGGCAGTGAATCGACATCAATTTCACGCTTGCGAAGCACATGAACTCGATGCCCGTCGATTATAGTTCCGTCCAGCCTGGTTTTCAGACAAGCCGACTGACCGGGCGCGAGGGATTTCAGCAAGACCTCAGTCGCGAGACGGTCAAACTCCTGCAGCTTGGATAGGATGAGTGACTCTTCGGTATGAAGAGGTTTCAACGGAGGCAGGGGTTTGTCACTGCACATTTTGTCAATCGTTCCTCACTGCGTCACCCGCCAGGCAGCCCAGATCCACAACACGGGTGCCGCAAAGAGTAGCGCATCGATGCGGTCCAGCATGCCGCCGTGGCCCGGAAGAATGGCACCAGAGTCCTTCACGTTTGCTCCGCGCTTGATAAGCGATTCGACCAGATCTCCCAGCTGTGCGGCAATGTTCAACACGGCGGTGAGCGCGAGAATGGGAAGCAGGGCCGGTCGCTCCAGGCCAAACATCCCATCGCGACGCTGAATGAGTCCCCATTGCAGAAATGTGGTGCTCACCTGCGCGGAATGGTAGAACAGCGACCCGCCGATCGCCATGCTTGCAATCAGTGAGGCGGCCGCCCCTTCCCACGTCTTCTTTGGACTGATACGCGGCGCCATCAGGTGGCGGCCCATGGACTTGCCCACGAAGTAGGCGAAGATGTCGCCCGACCAGACGACGAGAAGCAAATACAGGAGCAGGAACGCTCCTGCCCATTGTTGACGAAGTTGCACGAGCATGGCCAAGGGCAGGACGATGTAGGTGAACGCAAAGCCAGAAGCCGCGGCCGCCGGATATCCGGTGGTTAGATTTTCGCGACGCATGGCGATGGTCAGGAACACAAAGGCCACGATGGTTGCCGCAAAAGTCGCGACGATTCCGAAAATATCGGTGGAGAGCAGCGGCTTCTCCTGCCCGGTATTGATAACGAGCAGCAGAAAGAACAAAAGCACGGCTGCGTAGGTGGGTTTGTAGAGCGGACTCACGCCGTAGGATTCGGTGAGCTTCAGGAATTCGCGGACGGTCAGTAGCGCCACAGCTGCTGTAACCACGGCGACCACCGACACCGGCGCCCGCAATACCAGCAGCAGAACAATCGGGATGAGGACCACTGCTGTAGCGATGCGCTTAATCAAAACGCCGCACTCCTAGCGCGAAGGTTCGAAATTCTTAACCACAGAGGACACAGGGGGACCCAGAGGGGATTCCAATCATGCTTATGTTTTGAGAATTCGAAACCGCGGCCGGCGCTCTCGGGTTTCAATTTTCCTTACAAAATTGCCCTTACAAAATCTCTCTGCGACTCAGTGTTTCTGTGGGTGAAAAGACCCTATCCCTTTGCCGCCTTCGCCCCGTGATGATTCGAGTGCTCATCGTTTAACCCGCCGTAGCGGCGCTCGCGTTTCTGGTACTCGGCGATGCCTTCGAGCAAATGATGACCACGAAAATCAGGCCAGAGCGTCGGGGTCACGTAAATTTCTGCATACGCCAGCTGCCACAACAGGAAATTGCTCAGCCGCATCTCCCCGCTGGTGCGCACCACCAGGTCCGGGTCCGGCAAGTGCCTGGTGTATAGATGGCGGCCGATCGCATCTTCATCGACCTGTAAATGATCGATTCCGCCATTGCGCGCCGCCGCCTGCACCAGCGAACGGAACGCGTCCACAAGTTCCGATCGCGCGCTGTAGTTCAGAGCCAGGGTCAGCACCATACCGGTGTTTTTCGCGGTCGCCTGGCGAGCGCCTTCCATGCGCTCCTGTACCGACTCGGGCAATTCCTGCTGCCGCCCGATGTATTCGAGGCGAATGTTGTTGTCGTTCAGGGTGGGCACTTCCATCTTGAGATAACGGCTCAGCAACCGCATCAGGAAGTCCACTTCGCTCCTGGGCCGCTTTTTCCAGTTCTCTTCGGAAAAGGCGTAGAGAGTGAGGGCAGGAATGTGAATTCTCGCAGCCGTTTCGACGGTCGAACGCACGGCGGCGACTCCGGCACGGTGTCCGGCAATGCGCGGCATGTGACGGCGGCGCGCCCAGCGCCCGTTGCCGTCCATGATGATAGCGATGTGTTTTGGGAGCCGCCCTGGATCAAGCTGGCGATAGATTTCGGCTTCCTTGCGATCCAGTCCGGCGGGAATTGATGCCTGCAACGCTATCCCCTTCTGATTCAAGACGCTAACACACGGTCTGGGAGTTGGCAATGAGCGGGCGGCTAGCGTTTTTGAAACTTACGAATTTGTCAAAAAACCAAAACCACGGAGACGCCCAGACCCGAAGTTCATTACCACGGAAGACACAGGGGCCACCGAGGAAGTCAGGGTCTTTGGGCAGCAGGAAACTCGAAGAGCTGTTCTGCGCCGCCTCTTTTGTTTCGAGTTACAAATTACAAAATTACAAAATTCCCCAATTCCCCAATTCCCCAATTCCGCCATGTCTCTTGCCTGGGTGCCAGGTGTTGCATCTGACAGCTTGCAATCCTCCCATGTGCAGTGCACAATGACGCCCTCCCTCCGACTCTGTGCCTTCCACAACCGATAACTCGCGGCTCACTCCCGGCTTCTCGCGGGTTCTGGTGTTGTTGTTTCTGTCGGTATTCATCAACTACGTCGATCGCAGCAACCTGTCGATCGCCGCGCCGCTGATCAAAGACGAACTCGGGATCTCAGCCTCTCAACTCGGGATCCTGCTCTCTGCATTTTTCTGGACGTATTCCACTTGCCAGATTCTTTCGGGCTGGCTAGTCGACCACGTGGATGTGAAGTGGGTGTTCGCGGCAGGCTTTTTTCTATGGTCGAGCGCGACCGCCGTCACGGGATTAGTACACTCCCTGGCGCTTCTGGTGGTAGTGCGCGTCGTTCTCGGAATTGGAGAGTCGGTCGCTTACCCCGGATACGGCAAAATTCTTGCCGTGCATTGCCCGGAAGGCCGCCGAGGATTTGCCAACGCAACCATCGCGTCTGGACTGGCGTTGGGCCCGAGCTTCGGATTGCTATTCGGCGGAACGCTCGTGGCGCAATTCGGATGGCGTCCATTCTTTATCCTTCTGGGATCGGTGTGCTTGCTGTGGCTGTTGCCATGGCTGCGATGGATGCCCGCTGCCGACTTTGCATCGCCCAATGAGAAGAAGGGGGGTCCCGGCATGCGCGAGATCGTTCGGCAGCGCTCCGCCTGGGGAACGTGGATTTGCCTGTTCTGCGGAAATTATTTCCTTTACTTCATGGTGACCTGGTTGCCGTTCTATTTAGTTCGGGAGCGCCACTTATCCATGACGGGAATGGCCAAGATCGGCGGCGCTTTCTTTTTCATGGCCGCACTTTCGGCCAGCGTATGTGGCTGGTGCTCCGATCGCTGGATCCGCGCGGGCGGCACACCCACCCGGGTACGCAAGACCTTCATGGTGATTGGATGTGCCGGAACAGGAGTCTTCCTGCTGGCCAGCGTCGTGGCGCCCCTCGGCTGGTCGATCGCTTACCTGATGCTGACCGGAGTGGCGTTTGGTTTCGGAAGCTCCAACATCTGGGCCATTGCCCAGAGGTTGGCCGGTCCGCAAGCGGTCGGGCGATGGTGCGGCCTGCAGTTGTTCGTGGGAAATTCCTCGGGCGTGGTCGCGCCTTGGGTGGCCGGATCCCTGCTCGACCGCACCGGCCAGTTCTTCTGGCCATTTCTGATCGTCTCGGTGATGCTGTGGTTGGGCGCGCTCTCGTGGATTTTTGTCGTGGGGCCGATTGAGCCGATCGAGTGGGTGCCGAAAGAAAAGACGGTGGGCACGCCGGTCGCAGCCTACGCAGGATAGGCTTGCGCCGGCGAATGTCCGGTTAGTTGGTTGGACGGGCTTCTTCCGGCACGATGCTCACCCGCAGTCTCTCCGTGCCCCGGAGGACGGTCAACTCCGATCGCGCGCCGGCGCGTACATCGCTAAGCACCCGATGCAAATCGTCCACGCCCGCGAGCGGCTGGCCGTCGAGTGCCACGATCACGTCACCCTCGCGCAACCCCGCGCGGCGGGCCGGGCTATCCGGCTCGCTGGAAAGCACGATTACACCCGTCTCTTTCAGCAGGTCGTAATAGCGCACCAGCCGGCGATGAATCGGCGCCGTCTGCGCGGATACACCGATATAACTCCTGCGGATGCGGCCGTCGCGCAGCAGGCGGCTGGCAACGAACTTCGCGGTATTGATCCCGATCGCAAAGCAGATGCCTTGTGCGGGCAGAATGGTGGCGGTGTTCACACCCACCACCCGTCCGTCGGAGGCCACCAGCGGTCCGCCGGAATTTCCCGGGTTCAGCGACGCATCGGTCTGAATCACGTCTTCGATCAGGCGCCCAGAATAGGAACGCAAAGACCGCCCCAGTGCGCTCACCACGCCCGCGGTCACGGTTGATTGAAATCCGTACGGGCTTCCGATTGCCATCACCAATTGGCCGACCCGCAGGGCCTGCGAATCGCCCAGGGCTGCAGCCACCAGTCCCGAACCGTCGATCTGGATCACCGCGAGATCCGTTGCCGGATCGTCGCCGATGGTTCGCGCGGGCAGCTTGTGGCCGCCCGCGACCGTCACCTCAATGCGTGCCGCGTCATGGACCACGTGGCTGTTGGTAAGGATCAACCCATCGGGCGTGAAGATGAATCCGGACCCGCCTCCCCGGCGCTCCTCCGACGCCGCGCTCCGACTCGTGCGGACAGATTGATGTACCTCGATATTCACGACCGACGGGCTGGTCTTATCAACCGCCCTGGTCACGGCCTGGGAGTAGGCGTCAAGCAGGACGCCGTCATCGGGTGGGACGCTGTTCGCTGCCGCGCTCACTTGCGGGCCAGAGATGTCTTCGGCGGACGAAGCAAAACCGGTGCTGAAATCAAAGGGCATGGCACATAGATGAGCCAGGCCGGAACCGGGATTCAGCCTGGCTTTCCCAGGAGCAAAACCCCGTAAGAAACCACGAGCCAACAGGCTGTCGCGGTATCGGCAGCCCTTCCGGGTTGCCCCAAAGGCCGCAGATACCCATCCCTTCAGGGCCAAAGGTGCATCGCAACTGTGAGAAACTTTGCCTCCCGCACCCTGCACCACGGTGACCTGTGCTGGCCTGGGAGCGGGCGATACAAAAGGACTTATGCGACTGGTTACGCTGGGCGGGTGGGGACTGCTTTTCTGCGCTGCCAGCGTGTGCGCGCAGACGAATCCGGTCGTGACTCACGCCCGGCAAAACGTCCGGGCGGTTTCAGAGTCCACGAAACGAGCAGCCGGCCCGAAACTTCTCGACGCCAATGACGGACTCGCCGTGCTAGGCGCCGCTCTGGAGACGCGCCACAAGCCGGCGCAGCGCTCTGACTGCTCGCACCTGGTGCATGCGATCTATGAGAAGGCCGGCTTCTCCTACAAGTACCAGAGCTCCTCGGACCTCTATGCCGGCAATGAAGATTTCCAGCGCGTGTGGCAGCCGCAGCCGGGAGACGTGATCGTCTGGCCCGGTCACGCCGGTATCGTCGTGAATCCGGCGCAGCACACCTTTTACAGCGCTTTGCGCTCGGGCTTTGGAGTGCAACCCTACGATTCGGTGTACTGGAAGGGCCGTGGAAAACCACACTTTTTGCGTTACATCAAGGCCAGGCCATTCCCGGTGTTGGCCGCCCGGCGGGTCACAGCCTTGCAACCCGCTGGCCTGAGCTCCAGGGAAGTTGAGCCGATCGATGATTCGTCAGTTGCTGAGAACGTATCTGAATCCTCCGTGCCAGTTCCGTCGAATGCTGCCTTGCCATCGAGTCCTGCCGTGGTGGCAGTGAAATCCGCCCGTCCCAAAGCCCGGCAGATTGAGGCGGCGTTATCGGAGCACTTTCAGGCAACTGACGGCGCGGTTGCGCAGTCACCGATGAACGCTCAACGTCCAATCATTGCGTTTGATCGTTTCGAGGTCCAAAAAGTGAAGGCGAAGGGCAATATCGGGTGGGCCCAGATTCACTTCCGCGGCTTTGTGGCGCTGGCTGGGCGAAACGTGCAGTCAGAGAAACCGCGGGACGTGCAGCGTTTCACGATGCGACGTGCCGGCTCCGGCGATTGGGAGATCCTTCTGCCTGCCGGTGTGACGTATCTGCCGCGCGAGGTCGCGGTGCACACGCTGGCCCACCAACTCGCAGCCTTAACCGACGGAGGGCCGGACGCAGCAGGAAAGACAGACCAGCAGGTCCAGTTAGCCCGCTGGCTGGATGTCCTGCTCGAGCGCCACTGAGCAAAAAAAGCCGAGGTCCGAAGACCTCGGCGTCAGTTGGCTGGTTGCCCGGATAAAAATCTGAAAAGCTGCGAGCTATGGGCTTTGAGCTGTGAGCAAGCCTCGCACGACGCTCTCCGCCGTTGCTGGGGCACGGCCACTATCCCTGCTGCGCGAGGCAAGGGGCTATGCCGCTTGAATCCTAGCTAAGCCGTCCTCCTCGGACGAATGGTCAAATCCCGCACCTGCGCCAAGGATGCTCGACATCTGCATTCCATTGAGCTGCGCGATGAAGGGCAGGATTTCCGCGACGAACTGATCCTGCACGAGTTCGCGAATCTCTTCCTGCCGGTTGCGCTCGCCGCCGGTCAACAGATCGGGCACCGTGACTTCAAGCGCGCGCGCCAGCCGCTCCAGAGACGACAAGGTCGGGGTGGCCTTCTCATTCTCGATTTTCGACACGTAGGTGCGCGGCACCGCCATGCGCGTGGCCAGCTGCCTCTGGCTCAAGCCATTGCGCAAGCGTAGCGCCCGGATCGATGCAGCGAGGTTAAGGTGGCCGCGGCCGTTCCCATGCGCCGGCGCAATGGCGGGCATCGGAACCGGTGCTACGATTTCCGGTTCCTCTTCGTCTAACGAAGCATGGCACCGGCGGCACATGTCATTGGTTGTACGGAATTGAACGAGCAGGCAGTGGTCGCAACGGACAACTTCCCTGGAATCTACCGGGGCAAGAGTTGTGGCCATCTAGGTTTTGGGAGCAGCCAGAGCGTTGGCACTCCGCGGAGCCGGTGGTCAGGCTCCAAATCTCAAGGTAATCTGGGGCACATGGCCTGTGGATGTCAAGGAATATCTGGGGAAAACGAGAACCATAGACTACGAAAGTCGAAGGTACGCGGCGAAAAACCGGAGAAACAGGGAAGAATCCATGAATGATCGCGCGGCGGCATGGGGGTTACTAACTGAGTTCACCCAATCAGAAAGTTTGCGCAAACACGCGCTGGCAGTGGAAGCGTGCATGCGCGCCTACGCTCAAAAATTTTCCGGCGATACCGAGTTGTGGGGCATCGTGGGGCTGCTGCACGACTTCGATTACGACCAGTATCCGAGCCTGGAAGAGCATCCGTATCGCGGAAATGAGATTCTGAAAGAGCGCGGCTGGTCAGAGGAGATTCGCAAGGCCATCATGTCGCACGCCGAGTACACCGGCGTCCCTCGCGATACGCCTATGGAGAAAACGTTGTTCGCGTGCGACGAACTCGCGGGCTTCATTACGGCGTGCGCGCTTGTGAAACCGGGCAAGTCGCTGGCCGAGGTGGAAGCGCCGTCGGTGAAGAAGAAAATGAAAGACAAGGCCTTCGCTCGGAGCGTGAACCGGTTGGACATTGTGAATGGGGCCGCGGACCTGGGGGTGGAACTCGAGCCGCATATTGCCTTCTGCATTGAAGCGATGCGCGGGATTGCCGGGGAGTTGGGGTTGGATGGGAGCGGGGCGAAGACGGCTTGAAGTCGATCTTCAGATGATTGACCGGCTTAATGAGGAGGTCTCAAAAGCGAGAAGAAAAGCCAGCCGATGATTCCGGTAGCGAGTAAGCCGTAGGTCACTAGATTCGCATCTCGCACGGCACGTCGCACTCGCCGCCGATTTAGATTTGACGGATCTCCGTCAGGTAAGCTCACCAGATGATCGACGACGAAACCTTCAACCCATACCGATAGAAAATACGTTGGAATGAGGAGCGCGAACGAGGCCACCGGAATCATCCAGTACAAATTCTTTCCGTCCGGCATAAGCCAAGCAGCGCTAAGGAAGGTACCGACAACCGCTGCAATCGGACTATGCCAGCCCTCCGCTAGGCGGCGCAGAAATGGCAATTTAAGAACTGCCGGTAATCCGAACACTTCAAGCAAAAACATCACTCCCCAGGCGCCAGGGACACCGATGGCCGTCGACGCGACATTCGCCAGACCGCTTGACTTAATTGCTGTCCAGACATCTAGGCCGAGCCATCTCCGGAAAAGCCAAGCTTCAACAAGAACAATAGGCAAGAGGAGCGCTGCCATCGAGGGCAGCGTCAAGAAGATCATCGGGACGCCAGCGTCTGCCACTAACAGAATGGATCGTCCCATCGACAACATGCTCCAAGGAAACCCTACCGCAATGCCGCCGCAATCTTCCCGGTCGCAATCACTTCCGCGATGCGCGCGAAGTCCTGATACATCACGCGGTCTTTCTCAAGTTTCGGCGACACGGCGCGAATCGCCGCCAGCGCCTGCTGCAGACGCTTTGACGACTTCAGAGGGGCGAGCAGATCGAGTGCTTGCGCAGCGGCCATCGCCTCGATGGCGAGCGCGTTCCGTGTGTTCTCGACAATCTTCTTGAGCTTTATGGCTGCTCCCATTCCCATCGAGACGTAGTCTTCCTTGTTGCCCGAGGTCGTGATCGAGTCAACCGACGCGGGGTGCGCGAGCACCTTGTTTTCGCTGACCAGGGCGGCGGCAGTGACTTGCGGCATCATGAAGCCAGAGTTCAGTCCCGCGCCCGGCGCGAGAAACGGCGGCAGGCCCTCGCTCAGGGCGGGGTTCACCATGCGTTCAAGGCGGCGTTCGCTGATTCCAGCCAAAGCACTGAGTGCGATTCCCAGAAAATCGAGCGCGAAGGCGATAGGCTCGCCATGAAAATTGCCGCCGGAGATGACGTCGGCATGGTCGTCTTTCGATTTGGGATCGCGAAACACCAGTGGGTTATCGACCGCGGAATTGGTTTCGATTTCGAACACCGATCGGCAGTGCGCGAGCGTATCGCGGACGGCGCCGTGGACTTGTGGCATGCAACGCAGGGAGTACGCATCCTGCACGCGGCCGCAGTCGCGATGCGACTCGCGGATGGCGCTGCCTTCGAGCAGTTTGCGCAGGTTGGCCGCAGAGGTGATCTGGCCGCTGTGCGGACGGGCGCGGTGAATCCGTTCGTCGAAAGCCGCGTCGGTGCCCTTGAGCGCATCGCAGGCCATGGCGCCGATCACGTCGGCGGAGTCGACCAGAGTCTCGGCCGCCAGCAAAGAGAGAGTTCCCACCGCCAGCATGGCCTGGGTACCGTTGATGAGCGAGACCGCTTCTTTGGCCTCGAGCACCAGCGGTTTGATGCCTGCAGCCTTGAGCGCTTCTGCGCCAGTGATGCGGCCGCCCTTGCCGTCATGGCATTCGCCTTCGCCGACCAGAAGCAAAGCCAGGTGGGCCAAGGGCGCGAGATCGCCGGAGGCGCCCACGCTCCCTTGCGACGGCACCCAGGGGGTGACGCCCCGCGTGAGCAGTTCGCAGATCGTGTCAATAGCAGCCGCCCGCACGCCGGAATAGCCCTTGGAAAGAGAATTGGCGCGCAGCAGCATCATGGCCCGGGTTTCTGCGATGGAGAGCGGGTCGCCGACGCCCACCGCGTGCGAACGCACCAGGTTGATCTGCAATTCGCGGATCTGATCGCCGGCGATGCGTACATCGCTAAGTTTGCCGACGCCGGTGGTGATGGCGTAGGACACCTGGTTGTCGGCGACGAGCGTGTCGACGACGGCGCGCGCAGCGTTCACGCGCTCGCGCGCATCAGGAGCCAGTAACACAGGACGACGTTCATGCGCGACTGCCCGAACTTCTTCGAGCGTAAGATCGTTTCCGCTGATGTGCAGGGCGTTCAAGGTCAGGTCCCAGGTGTCAGGTGAAAGCAAACAGCTTTCCAGTGTCGAGTTTCGAGTTTCAAGTTATCGAGTGAGACAATTCTGCCTTGGCTTTCTCTGTGTCTCTGTGCCTCTGTGGTAAGTAGGGTTTCTTCATTTCCCCACCGCCTCCCGGAAGACTCTCATATACTTTTCCGGCAAGGCGGTCTTGCGCATCTGCGCATCCGCCACGATGTGCGTTGTTTCGCCTTCGGCCAAAACGGTTCCATCGCTGCTCCGCAGCAGTTCATAGCCGAAATGAATCACCGACTCGCGGATATTCTTGAGCCATGTTCGCACGATAATCTCGTCGTCATAAATGGCGGGAGACTTGTAGCGGCAGCGCGCGTCGACCACTGCGATGAAGCAGTTGTCCTGCTGCTCCATGTCTTTATAGGAAAAACCCAGTTGCCGTAGCAACTCGACGCGGCCGACCTCGAACCAGATGAAATGATTGGCGTGGTACACGATACCCATCTGGTCGGTCTCGGCATAGCGCACGCGAATGCGGGTCTCATTGACCGCCGCCAGGGGATTCGCGGCTGCACTGGCAATTGCACGGGTGCTGTCGCTCATGGCTGCGAACTCCACTTCGGTTTTCTCTTTTCCAGAAACGATGAGATACCTTCGCGGAAATCGGCAGTCGCGCGAATCGCAGCGTTCTCGCGAACGGCCGCATCGACCTGGATATCCATCTCGGCCCGGGCCGCGGAGCTAAGCAGCCGCTTGGTGTACAGCAGCGATGCCGGACTGTTTTCCATCAACTGCGCTGCCAGTTCACGAGTACGTTTCATTAAGTCGTCGGCGGGCACGATTTCGCTCACCAGCCCAATGCGATGGGCTTCTTCGGCATCGAACAGACGGCCAGTGAGCAGCAGGTCGCGCGCGACTTTTTCGCCCACCTGGCGCAGCAGAAATGTCGACACGATGGCGGGAACGAATCCAATGCGCACCTCCGTATATCCGAACTTCGCTTCGGGTACAGCGAGGGTAAAGTCGCACAGCGTCGCTAACCCAGTTCCACCCGCCACCGCTGCTCCATTTACGGCGGCAATTGTCGGCTTGGGAAAGTCGTACAAAGTTCGGAAAAGCCGTGCCATGATCTTCGAATCTTCCAGGCTCTGCTCCGGCGTGCGCCCGATCAGCGCTTTCAGATTCTCAAGATCCATGCCCGAGCAGAACGCCTTTCCCGCACCCGTGAGAACCATGACTAGGGCGGAAGACTCTGCCACTTCCCCGAAGGCTGCCAGCAAATCCTGTATCAGTTCGTAGCTGATGGCATTGCGCTTGTCGGGCCGGTTCAGGGTGATCGTCGCGATGCCGGCGTCGTAGGCGAGTTGGAGGGTGCTGTAGGGCACTAGATAATGTTCTTTACTTTCAAACTCTCTAAGACTTGTCATCCTGAGCAAAGCGAAGGACCTGCTTTTTACTTCGCCTCAAAAGAGATGCGGCGGACGTTTTTTCCATCGAACCACTGATCGCTGAGATCTTCCCATGTAGGGTTGGCCGAGTGAATCAACGCAACTTTCTTTTCGCGCAGCCACCCCTTGATACGTTTTTCACGCGCAATGGCGTTGCCAACATATTTGAAGCTTTCAAAGTATACAAGGCGATGGACGCGATACTTGCTGGTGAATCCGGGAGTCACATCGTTCTTGTGCTCCCAGACTCGCCGCCATATGTCGTTCGTTATGCCAACGTAGAGCACTCTCGACTTGCTGGACAAAATGTAAACGTAGTAGCGCCGCATAGAAAAGCAGGTCCTTCGCTGCGCTCAGGATGACAAATCATAAAGGTGGACGATGTAATGGGCATCACAAAGCTGCGTACATCACAAAGCTGCGTACCTCACTAAGCTGCGTACCTCACCAAGCTGCGCGACATCGCTCACGGCACTCGCGCAGTTGAGAATACGCGACAGCAGTCGGTACGCGACACCAGTCCTGCGCGACAGCAGCCCCTGCGCGACAGCAGCCCCTGCGCGACAGCAGCCCCTGCGCGACAGCAGCCTCTATTACTGACAGCCCGCACTGCGAGGGCTGAAGCTCGCTCGCCGAACCACCTCCTGCATCGTCTCCTCTATGATTTGTCATCCTGAGCACAGCGAAGGACCTGCTTTTGCACCGGCGTAAGCGCACTCTTTGCCAGCAAGTCAGTCGGCAGCCGATGCTCCCGAGTACTTCGCTGCAATCCCGGCGGTTGCTTTCAACAGAGTATCCAAAGAGCGCGTGATCGGAGGCGTCACTCCGCGTTGCGCCAGCGCTTCCAGAACTTTTTCCGTCGGGATGTTTCCCACCAGCGCGTCTTGCGCGAAAGGGCATCCGCCGAGGCCGCCGATGGCCGAGTCAAAGCGCCGGCAGCCCCCGTCAAACGCCGCCAGCACTTTTTCGACGGCATGTTCGGGCCGGCTGTGCAGGTGCACTCCAATCTCGAGGTAGTCGTACTCGCGCAGGACAGCCGAAACAACTTCGTTGATGAGAGCAGGCGAGGCCATGCCTACTGTGTCCGCAAGTGAGATGGCATGAACGCTTTCAGACTCAAGCAACCCGACGGCCTCCACCACTTCCCCTACGTTCCACAGATCGCCGTAAGGATTGCCGAAAGCCATGGAAATGTAGACCACGGAGTCGAGACCGGCGTCGCTGCCCACCTTGCCGATCTTTTCAAGTTCTTCAATTGCGTCTTCCAGCGTCTGTTTCTGATTGTTCTGCAGGAAGGTTGGAGAAATCGAATAGGGAAATCCGAGCGTGCTGACGGCTTTCGTCCCGACCGCGCGCTGCGCGCCTTTTTCGTTCACCACGATGCCGATGATCTCGACGTCGTCGGGCGGATCGAGTTCTTTCAGCACTTCCTCGGAGTCCGCCATCTGCGGGACCGCCTTCGGAGAAACGAACGAAACCGCATCGATATGCTTGAACCCCACGCTGATCAGCGCCTTAAGATATTCCGTCTTGATGTAGGCAGGGATCTGACCCTGCAACCCTTGCCAGGCGTCGCGTGGGCATTCGACGAGTTTGATGGAGTCGGACAGGGGCACTTACTTTATTCCTGGATTTGTAGCGAGTCACTTTCAGATTTCAGATAGAAGACCTCCTCCGAATTCGGCGTCCCGCACTGGAGAAAAATCTGAAATCTGAAATCTTCAATCTAAAAATCAGGTCTGCAGCACTCCCACCTTAAACTCGGGCACATCGGGATTGAGCGCCGCGGCCTCCAGCGCGGTCGCGATGGCTTCCCGCGTTTCAACCGGATCGATAATCTTGTCGATCCACAGGCGGGCCGCGCCGTAGCGCGGGTCGGTCTGCTCGTCGTAGGTGCGTTTTACCGATTCGTAGAGTTCTTTCTTCTCTTCGTCGCTCAGCTTCTTGCCGCTGCGCTCCAGTTGCTTGAGCTTGATTTCGACCAGGGTGCCCGCAGCCGAGTCGCCGCTCATCACCGCATACCTGGCCGAAGGCCAGGCGAACACGAAACGCGGGTCGTACGCCTTGCCGCACATGGCGTAGTGACCGGCGCCGAACGAGCCGCCGACGATCACGGTGATCTTTGGCACTACCGAGTTGGAGACAGCGTTCACCATCTTCGCTCCCGCTTTGATGATGCCGCTCCACTCCGCGTCGCGTCCCACCATGAACCCGTTCACGTCGTGAAAGAACACCAGCGGAATCAGGTTCTGATTGCAGTCCATGATGAAGCGCGCGGCTTTTTCGGCCGACTCGGTGTAAATCACGCCGCCGAATTCCATGCGCTTATGGCCTTCGTGATCGACTTGCTGGGCATGCAGTTTCTGATTGGCGACGATGCCCACCGCGAAGCCGCCGATGCGGGCGTAGCCGCAGATAATCGTCTTCCCGTACTCAGACTTGTACTCATCGAAGCGGCCGGCATCGACCACGCGCGCCAGCACTTCCTTCATGTCGTACGGACGCCCGGGCGACGAGTCGTAAATGCCGTAGATTTCTTCGGCCGCGAGCGACGGTTCCTCGGGCTTCTTCCGATCCCAGGGGGACTGCCGCCGGTATCCCCATTTTTCAACCATCGCGCGAATTCGGGCGATACAGGCTTCGTCATTCGGTTCTCGATAGTCAACCGTTCCGCTGATGGCTGCGTGCATCTCAGCGCCGCCCAGCTCATCGGCGGTATATTTTTGCCCGATGGCGGCCTGCACCAGTGCGGGGCCAGCGAGAAACAAGCCGCTGCCGTCGGTCATCAGGACGTGGTCGCACATCACGGGGAGATATCCGCCGCCGGCCACGCACATGCCCATAATGGCGGCGATCTGCGGGATTCCCAGCGCCGACATGACAGCGTTGTTGCGGAACACTCGGCCGAAGTCGTCCGTATCAGGAAATACGTCCTCCTGCAACGGCAGGAAGACGCCCGCTGAATCGACCAGGTAGACCGTGGGCACGCGATTTTCGATGGCAATGTTCTGTGCGCGAATCACTTTCTTCGAGGTCATGGGGAAGAAAGCACCCGCCTTCACCGTCGCGTCGTTGGCGATGATCATCACCAGCCGCGTGTGAATCCGCGCCAGCCCCGTGATCACTCCCGCCGAAGGTGCGCCACCCCACTCTTCATACATGCCAAATGCCGCGTAGCTTCCCAGTTCGAAGAAGGTGCTCGGATCCGCCAGCAACTGGATGCGCTCACGGGCCGTCAGCCTACCCTTGTTATGCTGGCTTTCGATCGCCTTGGAACCGCCGCCCTCCCTGATTTTTTCTTCCTCGTTCCGAATCTGCGAAACCAGGTCTGCCATGAAGCGCATGTTGGCCTCGAAGCGCGCCGAGGTTGGATCAACCTTCGAGGGCAACAGGGTGGACGCAGCCGTGGATTGGGAGACTTCGTTACGGTCGGCCATGGGTCGGGGAGTGCAAACAAATTACGGTATACCAGCCAAGCAGGCAGGCGCAAACCGGCGACTGGAGTACGAGGTAGGCAGCCTGCCCGACATCACTGCAAGGGCAAGGGATCGGCCGAGACGCAGTTCTCGATTCGTCGAGCAGCCTCGGCAACCGGATCCTCAGCAATTGCATTGACCAGCCCCATTCCCAGTGCCTCCCGGGCGTGAAGCTTTTCGGCGGCCACGAACAACGCAAGCGCGCGTCCCTTGCCAATGATTTGCGGCAAACGCTGAGTGCCGCCCCAACCGGTCATCAAGCCAAGTGCCGCTCCGCGATGTCCGAATATGGCATGCGGCGCGGCAATACGCCGGTGACACGCCAGCGCCAGGTCCAGCCCGCCCCCCATGCAATATCCACTGATCGCCGCATACACGGGGGCAGGGTACTGAGCGATAGCCGTCATCAAACGCTGTCCCATCCTGGCGAAGGCAACGGCGGAATGGCCGGTCAACACTTGAATTTCCGCAAGGTCCGCACCGGCAGAGAAGAACTTCGTTCCGCCCGTGATGACGAGGGGCTTGGCCGTCGAGCGCATCGCCAGCACCGCTTCGGTCAGAGCCAGCACGCAACTGGCCGACAGCCGGTTGGTCCCATCCGCTGAAGTAAGACGCAGGAGGCGGTGACTGTCCTGATCTTCGAGCTGGAAGTGAGTTGCCACGATTCGGCGAGACAGCGGCTAATGCGCTAGCTGCGGGCCGGAAAGAAAACGAAGTACCCGCAACTCAAATTCATGAGGTGCGGCCTGCATTGCGCCCTGATGCCGCGCTCCCGGTACCAACCACAATTCTTTTGGTCCGGACGCGGCCGTGTAGATTGCCTGCGCGTGGCGCTTGGGAATGTTGTGATCGCTCAGCCCGGAAATAAGCATGACAGGGAACTTGCGCCTGGCCACCGATGCCTCCGGAGAGACGTCGTCAAAACGGAATCCGCCCTGTTGCTCGGCCTCGTGTACCGCAAGGATCGCAACGGGACGAAACACGGTTTTTCCCAGCAGGGCGCTCCATCGCAAGCCGGCGTAGTCAAACATCACTTCGTGCAGATTCCGGAAAGCGCCCTCCGCCACGACCGCCTCGATGCGCGGATCGACCGCCGCTGCCTGCAATGCAACCGCCGCTCCCATCGATTCTCCGAACGCGTAGGCATGATCGACGATTTCACTGGCGGTTAGCGCATCCAGCGTAGCGCTCACGTCATAGCGCTCGAGGTGACCGTAGGTGGAGATGGTTCCGCCACTCTCTCCGTGCGCCCGGGCGTCCATCATCAGTACGCTGTAGCCTGAGGCCAGAAGAAAGTGTGCGTATCCCATCATCGACAGCCGGTTTTGCGAGCGGCCGTGCAGCAGGAGTACCCATTTCCCGCTGGGGTGTGAGGCGCGTACCTTCCAGCCGCGCAAGACTACGCCGTCACGGGCGGTCGCGACCAGATCTTCCCTGGTGGCGCCGTCGCGTGCGAATGCGCGGTCCGCCTCAGCGACCTGCTCGCGAGTGATTTCCCGGCGCAGGGGATGCAGGACGTAGGGCGCGAAAATCCCGGCCGCCGCCGCCGGCAGTGGCAGGCATACGATCGCCAGCAGCACCGTCTGAACAACGCATTGGACCTTGCCTTTCATGCACCTAGCCACTTGGGGAATCGCTACGGGTGAACCTTCTGCAACCAGCGTTCCAAACGGCACCCATCCTCCTCCAAAAGAAAGGTCCCCACCCCGTGGCAGTCGCCGATGATGCGATGCGACTCCGGGTCGCGGGCTGCGCGTGTGATCCACTGCTGCCCCACCCGGTACTGCGCCGCTGTGAACCACTTCTGCGGCAGCACTTCGACCAGTCCGGCGTGCAGGTAAAGGACAAATAGGGCGAACGCCGGATCGTCATTGGACATCGCTTTGTAGCTGGTGGGAACGATCAATTCCTCCACGCCGTCAAATTGAGGCGGAACGTCGATCTTGTGCGTCCCAGCGGGCAGATCGAGGGGCACTTCAAACTCCGCGATGGGCGCGGTGTGCGCGTAGATCCGGTCGCTCGATTGCTTGAACCAGCCCGCGAGTTCCGCAAGGTCGAACGCCTTCAGGGTATCGGGGTCAAAGCACGTAATACGCAGGGCTCTGCCCTCCGGACACCAGATCCCCAGATAGGAAGGCTCGACGAAGAACGGCCGGCAATAGCTATTCAGTGCGAGCCGCGGCTTGCCCGGTTCCTGCTCCAGTCCCAGCGTCACCACGTACCCCACGGGGCCTTCTTCGCCTTGGTGGTTCCAATCGAAGCGCTGCCTCGCGCCCGAAGTAATTGCCGGAAACGTCTGCCAATACCAGGGCGTGGGTCCAATCGTGTGCGCAAGGACGTCCTGTAATCGCGTTGCCGACATATCCGTCATGAGAAGTGGGCTTGCTTGGGAGGGACCCTGGCGAAATCGTTTCTGAAGTCCCAGATGCCGGACTACTGCAACGGCTTCAGTATTTTCTTAGCCTGCCGGAACTCCGCGGGGTTTCACATTTTCGCGAATGAACTTCACGATGTCGTCCATGGCGGTGCCCGGCTGGAAAATCGCCGCCACGCCGGCCTTTTTCAGGCCCGCAACATCCTGATCGGGAATGATGCCGCCGACCAGCAGCACGACGTCGTCCATCTTGTTCTGCTTCAGCAGATCCGCTACGCGCGGAACGATGGCATTGTGGGCCCCCGAAAGAATCGAGAGGCCAATGACGTCGACATCTTCCTGCAGTGCGGCGGTGACGACCATCTCCGGTGTCTGCCGCAAGCCGGTATAGATGACCTCCATGCCCGCGTCGCGTAAAGCGCGCGCGATCACCTTGGCCCCACGGTCATGCCCGTCCAGTCCAGGCTTAGCGACCAGGACGCGGATCTTGTGCTCATTTGCCATCACAGCCATTTAAGCACACAAAGGACCGGGGAGCACAAGGACGAAGGCCATGTAGGGCAGCGTTTTTCGACTGCAGTTGGTCTGGAGCGGCGGGCGTTACTGGCCTGCCGGCTTGGCGAAATCAGCCTTATTTTCACCCGAGATCACCCGCGTGGCTAAACCGTCTTGATATCCAGACTCCGCCATAAATACCAGCAAGCCACCGATCGATAGGGGGACCACACTTTGGCGATCTTTTCCATGTCTTTTGGCTTGGGCAGCTTGCGCTTGCGATAGTGCTTCTTGATCGCTACCTGAATGCCGTAGTCGCCGGTGGGCAATACGTCCGGGCGCCGCAGGGTGAACATCAGGAACATGTGCGCCGTCCACACCCCGACTCCCTTTACCTGTGTGAGGTGCTCGATGACGTCGGCTTCGTGCATGCCCTGCAGCTTCTCGAAATTCAAGAGGCCAGACTCAGTCTTAGCCGCCAGGTCCCGCAGATAGGACGACTTCTGCTTCGACAACCCCACCGCCCGCATCTGATGTTCGGACAGCTTAAGAATGCCTTCGGGCGTGACTGGCGATCCGGCAACGTCGGTAAAACGCTTGAAGATAGTCTCCGCCGCCTTGCCATTGAGTTGCTGGTACACGATGGACTCGGCCAAGTGATGGAACGTCGGCTCGCCGTACTCCATCCGACACACCCCGACCCGCTCGATAATGCCCCGCAGGATCGGGTCCGACTTTTTGAGGTGAAAGATCGCTTTGCGCATGGGCCCAGATTTCTATCACAGAATCATATCGCAGGGCGAACACAAAACGAAACACCCGGCCAGTGTCGGGCGGGGATGTGCAAACAGATGGGGTAACTATGCAGTACTTTTCTTCCCGGGCAGCTCGAATCCAATCCTGCGGCCGGAAGCCGGGTCGGGCGCCATCAACTCGCGGATGGCCTCAATGAGTTCCTGGATGGAGGCGTCGTGGGTATCCAAACGCTGCTCCAGTTCGTCGATTTTTCCTGCGAGTTGCTGATTGGTCGAGAGCACTTCGCGCAATCGCACGAATGCTCGCACTACGAAAACACTCATTTCGACCGCGCGCTCGGAGTTCAGCACCGTGGCCGCCATGATGGCTCCGTGCTCGGTGAAGGCGTAGGGAGTGTAGCGGCGGCCGCCACGCCCTGGTTTTGAAGTCTGAGCCTTCAGACTTTTCTGTTCGTCATCACTCAGCCGGAACATGAAGTCAGGGGGAAAGCGTTCCTGGTTGCGCTTGACTTGCTCATTGAGGCGCTTCACCGGTACTCCATACAGCTCCGCCAGATCGCTGTCCAAAATGACCTTCTGATGGCGCAGCACGAGAATGCGAGATTCCACCGGGATGACCAGGGCCGACTGGGATTTAGACATGAAGAAATTTTATCGGCTGGCAAAGGGGATTGCGCGAACAAAATGACGATGCAGGAACCATTCATTAAGAACTTAACCACCGAGGACACAGGGGATTACAGAAGAAAGAAAATCATTATTTTCCCTCTGTCACTCCGTGTCCTCTGTGGTTAAGAATTTACGTAACGCTGACTTCCGTATACGTCCCGTACACCTCACGCAGAGCCTCGCAGATTTCCCCGACGGTCGCATACGCGCGCACTGCGTCGACAATATAGGGCATCGTATTTACGGACGAGATGCCCCCACCCGAACCGCCGTTCGGTTCCTGAGCAGCCGCTTTCTTTAACGCATCGAGCGCGCGCTGAACTTTCTCAGTCGACCGCCGCGTGCGCAGCGCACGAAGCTTTGCGCTCTGCTGCCGCGCTACCGACTCATCGATGTAGAGAATATGCGGTGACTCTTCCTCAATGGTGAACTCGTTTACGCCGACGATCACTTTCTCACGAGCCTCCGCCGCGCGCTGATACTGATAGGAGGCCTCCGCAATTTCTTTCTGCGGGTATCCATGCTCAATAGCCTTGACCATCCCACCCATTTGATCGAGCTTGGCGAAGTAATCGAAAGCGCCCTGCTCCATGTCGAGCGTGAGTTTCTCCACAAAATACGATCCGCCCAGGGGATCCACCGTCTGCGCCACGCCGGACTCGTACGCGATGATCTGCTGGGTCCGCAATGCGATCCGCGCTGCTTCTTCCGTAGGCAGGGCGAGCGCCTCGTCGTAAGAGTCCGTGTGCAGGGACTGCGTTCCACCCAGAACTGCCGCCAGCGCCTGCAAGGCTACGCGTGCGATGTTATTCATGGGCTGTTGGGCGGGCAGGGAAACTCCCGCCGTCTGCGTGTGGAAGCGCATAAGCCAGGTGCGCGCATTCTTGGCGCCGAAGCGGTCTTTGGCCAAGCGGTACCAGATTTTGCGTGCGGCCCGGTACTTGGCGATCTCTTCGAAGAAGTCGTTATGGGCGTTAAAGAAAAAACTCAGCCGCGGCCCGAATTCATCGAAGTCCAGTCCGCGCCGGCGCGCCCATTCCACATACTCCACACCATCGTAAATGGTGAAGGCGAGTTCCTGCAGCGCGGTCGAACCGGCCTCGCGGATGTGATAGCCGCTGATCGAAATCGTGTTGAAGCGGGGCGTGAACTTCGACCCGAACTCGAAGGTGTCCACCACCAGGCGCATGCTCGGCGCCGGCGGATAGATGTATTCCTTCTGCGCTATGTATTCCTTGAGAATGTCGTTCTGAATGGTGCCGGAAATCTTCTTCCAGTCCGCTCCTTGCTTTTCCGCGACCACCAGGTACATCGCCCATAAAACACTTGCGGGTGAATTGATGGTCATCGATACTGTGGTTTTCTCCAGATCGATGCCGTCGAACAGGATCTCCATGTCTTCCAGCGAATCGATGGCCACGCCGCACTTGCCGACCTCGCCTTCGCTTGCCGGATGATCCGAGTCGTAACCCATCAACGTGGGCAGGTCGAATGCAACCGACAAACCTCCGCCGCCGTGTTCCAGCAGATACTTGTAGCGCTGATTGGTTTCCTCGGGAGAGGCAAAGCCCGAGAACATGCGCATGGTCCACAGCTTGCCGCGGTAGCCCGTCGCGTGAATGCCCCGCGTATAGGGCGCTTCGCCCGGGTAGCCCAGGTACTTCTCTTCATTCCAGTCTTCGGGAAGATCGGCAGGCGTATAGAGCCGGCGGATTGGCACATTTGAAATCGTGCTGAAGCGCGCCTGCCCGTGCTCGTCGAGATTCGTACCGGTGGGCGCCCCGATGGGTTTCTCGGGAGACTTCTCAATGGTCGGCGCCAGGGTTTTTTCGGCCCATTGTGCTTCGCGCTCGGATGGATGGCGTCCTTCGAACACTTCGGCGATCGGATTGTCGGCGACTTGGGGCTTCGAATAAGGTTTTTTCTGATCGGGCATGCGCTCCCCACAACTCTGCTTTGATGATAGAGGAGCGTTCCACGGTGAACAAGGTACGCTCGTGCGCGCCAACCGACCGGATGGTTGGCTTTGAGTTTCTTTCTGCGGCCTCTGCGGCTCTTCTCTGCGCTCTCGGCGTTTTAAGATTTTTCAGAGGAAGGGCAAATACCTTAAAACGCAGAGGACACGTAGAAGAGCCGAAGAGGTCGCAGAGTAAACCTTCTATCGTGACTACTGCTGGGCTCCATGATTCGTGCGCGCCAGTTCCCAGGCTTTGGCGTATTTCCACGAAACGTACACCGCGTGATAGAGATGAAGCAGCAGTCCTTCTCGCCCGTCGAGAAATCCCAGCCTCACGATGTAGTTATAGAAGAACGTTGCCAGCGGACGAATCAAGATGTCAGGCACGCTGAAGGTGCGGTGGCCCGACGCAACGGCCAACTCGGCGCCCAGTGATGAATAGCGGTTCATGTGCCCGATGTAATAACTCAGCGTCGGATACGTGTAGTGCACCATTGCATTCGTGAATTGGCGAGTGCGCTGCGGAACCCCGGGCTTCAATTCGCATCGATCATGCGGATCATGTCCGGTCACGAATCCCATGCCATTGCGAAAAAGGCGCAGCTTGGGATCTGGGTAGAAGCCTCCATGCCGCATCCAGCGGCCCAGAAAGAGGTTCTTGCGCGGGAGCCAGAAGCCATTCATGTCACCGGGATTGGCCAGCGCGGCGCGAATCTCATCGGCCAGCTCGGGGCTGACTTCCTCGTCCGCATCTAACAGCAGAATCCAATCTTTCGTGCATTGCTCGATGGCAAACTGCTTCTGCGCAACGTAGCCGCGCCAGGGTTCCTCGATCACTTGCGCGCCATGCTCCCGGGCAATCTCACGCGTGCGGTCCCTCGAGCCCGAGTCAACCAGTACGGCCTCCTCCGCCCAGCGAACACTGGCCAAAGTGCGGCCAATGTTGGCCTCCTCATCCATCGCCACGATGGCCACGGAAAGCGTCATAGATTTTTTGTAGCGCGGGCGCCCTCGCCCGCGAGAACCTGGAGTTCACTCCGCGTTCTGCAATCCGGCCGCCCCATCAAATCCCACCGCCGTCGGAGTAGGTGTCCCACTCCTCGTCGATGGTCAAATTCTGCTCGGGCGGCAATATGGCCTTGGTGTGTTCCTGCAATTGCTCGCGGATCTGGTGGACTTCGGCTGCCAGCCGGATAAACACATCCGACATCGGGTCGCTGATTTCTTTCGGATCCGTGATGACCACGCGCTTGCCGTTACGCAACACGATGTGCCCCGGCACGCCAACGATGGTTGAGTTATCTGGAATGCTCCGCAGGACCACCGACCCAGCACCCACCCGGCAGTTGTCGCCGACCGTAATATTTCCGAGCACCTTGGCCCCCGAGCCGATGACAACCTCATTCCCGATGGTCGGGTGTCTCTTGCCCTTTTCCTTGCCGGTGCCGCCCAGCGTTACTCCCTGGTAGAGCACCACGCCGTCGCCCACGATCGTGGTCTCACCAATGACTACTCCCATGCCGTGATCGATGAACAGGCGGTGCCCGATCTGCGCCCCCGGATGAATCTCAACGCCGGTGAACAAACGTGATACTTGCGACAGCCACCGCGCAAGCAACCGCAAGTCGTGCATCCAGAGCCAGTGGTAAATGCGATAGGCCCACAAGGCGTGCAAGCCCGGATAGCAGAGCAACACCTCAAGGTAGGAACGCGCAGCCGGATCGCTCTCGAACACCGAAGCGATGTCTTCGCGCACGGATTGCCAGAAGCCGATCATTCTTCGAAACCGGACAGCCTCGAAATCAGACAGCCACTGGAACCGCGGTCATCTCCATCGATTCTTTCCGCAGGTGATCGAACAGGATACTGCTCAGATAGCGCTCCCCAAAGTCGGGCAGCACGGTCACGATCAGCTTGCCGGCATTCTCGGGCCGCCGGGCTACCTGAATCGCCGCCACCACGGCCGCGCCTGACGATATGCCCATCAAAAGCCCTTCTTCTTTTGCCAAACGCCTCGCCATGGTGACCGCGTCCTCGCTGCCCACCTGGACCACTTCGGAGATGTAGTCGGTGCGCAAAATTTCCGGGATGAATCCCGCGCCAATGCCCTGAATCTTGTGTGGATTCGGCGCCCCGCCCGATAGCACCGGACTCTCTGTGGGCTCGACCGCGACCGCTCGAAAACTCGGTTTCTTCGGCCGGATGTAATCAGTCACGCCCGTGATGGTCCCGCCCGTGCCCACGCCGGAAACCAGAATGTCGACCTTGCCGTCGGTGTCTTCCCAGATCTCGGGCCCGGTAGTTTCGACATGAATCCTGGGATTCGCCGGATTCGCGAATTGCTGCGGCATGAATCCATTCGGGGTCTGCGCGAGAATCTCATTAGCTTTTGCCATGCAGGCTTTCATGCCAAGCGGCCCGGGAGTCAGCACGAGTTCCGCGCCGAAGGCTTTGAGCAGCACGCGGCGCTCCAGGCTCATCGTGTCGGGCATGACCAGAATCATCCGGTAGCCCTTGACCGCGGCCACGAAGGCGAGGCCGATGCCCGTATTGCCACTGGTCGGTTCAACGAGAACCGTCTTGCCCGGTTGGATCTTGCCCGCGCGTTCCGCGTCCTCGATCATGCTTACGCCAATGCGATCCTTCACGCTGGAGCATGGATTGAAACTCTCAAGCTTGGCCGCAACCTTTGCGTGGCAGCCGGCTGTAACTTTGTTGAGATAGACGAGGGGCGTGCGCCCAATCAGTTCGGTAACGTCATTGGCTATTTTCATCGAATGTCCTCTGATCGACGATGCTTAGTTGTGATCCTGGATTGCTTTCTGAAAGCTTGCCCAACCTCTTAAAGGATTACAAAGTCTAGCTCTTAGATTCTTTTGTGGGGGCGCTTTATTTCTGCAGCAGTGCTTGACGCTTTCAACTGTTTCGAAAGGCCCGTGGCTTCAGCCGGTCGAAGAGCAAAAATCCCCCGCAGCTTCATAAAGCGTACCCGAACCGGTGGGATTCTAAAACAAAAGGCCTCGTCCGCCTTACGGCGAAACGAGGCCAGTCTCGGAACGATTCACTAGTTCTGCGGAGCCTGGGTTGGCGCAGGCGCCTGCGGCGGCACCGCCTGCGGTGTGATCGAGTTCTGCGGCGAGGCCTGAACGTCGGTGCGGGGCGTCACGTACGGAACTGAGGGCAGCTTGGTGACGACGCCCGACTGCGCGTCTGCCAGATCGATGCCGTTGTGCTCGAGCAGCAATCCGGTAGCGCGATCCAGTTCCACGCGGGCCTTTTCATAAGCTGCTCGCGCCGCCACCAGGTTGGACCGCCCTTGTGTCAGAGCGCTCGACTGCTGCAGAACCAGCGTGCTGGTCGAAGCGCCCAGCGCATATTTCTTCTGCTCGGCATCAAGCGACTGCTGAGCCAGATCGACCGCCGCTTGCGCTGCCGCCACGCTGGCCTTGTTCTGCTGCAGGGCAAATTGCGCATTGCGGACTTCGATGCGAATCTCGTTCTCGACTTGCTGCAAGCGGAGTTGCGCCTGGCGATATTCCAGCTGCGACCGGACGTTATTGGCTTGCGCGGTCCGGTTTCGGATCGGAATGTTGATGCTGATGCCCGCGCCTTTGTCGGGATGACTGGAGTCGACCAATTGTCCCAACGTTCCCCCAATGCTGATGGGCTGGAAGACCTCGCCAGGTGGCGTACAAATGCCCGGGATGGAACGCGGATCGCCGCAAACGTTGGCGGGGTTCTGCGCGCCGCCCAGGCCCTGGCCCCCGTAATAAGCGAACAGATCGACGCTCGGCAGCAGGGAATTTTTGACCGCCTTCATGCTGATCTCGCGGTTTTTCAGATCGATCCGAGATTCGGCCAGTTCCGGCCTGTGGCCCAGGGCTTCGTTGATGGCGTCCTGGCTGGGCGCAGCTGCTTCCTGATCGGTCGGTGTGCTCATTGTGTCGGTCGGAATCACTGCCGCTTCGATCAGGGCGGGGTCCTGCACCGTGCGGCTGAGGGCGTTCTTCATAAGCAACTGCTGGAGCTCCAGGTTCGTCTTGGCGACGATGAGGGACTGCTGGTTTGCGGCCACCTGGCTCTGGGCTCGCACGATCTCAATCGGCGCCAGGGTGCCAATCTCGACCTGTTTTTTGTTGTCTGACAGGGTCTTGTCGGCTAGCGCGAGGGCATCCTGCTGTACTTTGACGTTTTCATAAGCGTTCACCAGGTCCCAATACATGTTCTGGATCTGATCGACCGTCGTGGTGACTTGCAACCGGAACGCCACGTCCGTGAGTTCGCGGTTGTTCTTCGCAATCACGATGAACCGGCGGTTTGGCGTGAAGCCAAATCCCTGCAGAAGGTGTTGCGACAGCTGCAGGCGGAAATTCGAATTCAGCTGGGGGCTTACGGTCGGGACCGGGTTGGCCTGTCCGAAGCGCGTGTTGTCGAACGTAACCGACATCAAGGTGCCGGTCGTGAACGCTTGCTGGTAGTTCCAGTTTACGGTGGTAGTCGTTTGAAACCCGCCCGAGAAGAAACTGGTAGACGGCTGATTGTTACGATCAAGCTGCAAGGTTCCCGTCACAATCGGATCGTAGGAGAGGACCTGGGATCCAATGCCGAGCGTGGAACTCACGATGCCGAGCGTGCCGCTACCGGCGCCACCGCCACCGCCCGTGGTTCCTCCGGCGCCTCCGCCGGTTGCCGAGGTTGCACCCCCGAAGCCGCCTACGCCGCCTCCGGGTGTGCCTTGTACGACGCCCGTATTCACACCCAAAAGGGTCGATCCGGCTTTAGTGCGAAGCACGTCCGTGTCGGCGATGTGCAGGTTGTAGCGCGAGATCGCGATGTCGAGATTGTTCTCAAGCGCCAGCGCAATCGCATCGTTCATCGACAGCATCAGCTTGCCGTCCTTAAGCAACTGGTCCAGCCGCGGCGTGTTCGTAAGGCTGGGCGAAGGTACAGAGCGACCGATATAAGGACCGATCAGGTTGGGGAAGTGCGATCGCGGCTTAGAGTACTCCCCGACTACAAACGGTTTCGGCGGTGCGGTTGGTGTTTGGCTCGCCGAAGGCGCTTGCGGCATAGGCGCGGACTGATTCGTTTGCGCCCACACTGCAGTCGCGAATATCGTGACCAGAGCCAGGCCGCAGAAGATTCTGCTGGCAGACTTCAAACAAGGCAGTTCCATTCGTATTCTCCGTCCATGAAAACGTTTCGTTGCAGAATGCATGAATTCGTGGCAAGCGCTATGCAGAATCCAGACGGCGATTCCCACAGACTGATACGCAAAGCGCGCGGTGAAGGTTCCTTCCGGCTACCTCGGTCTGCCGGAACGGCCCGAACTGCGGATGCCGGGAGGTTTCCCAGTATATCTGACGATTTTGCTGGTCCTGGTGACGCCGCGCGCAAAAACGGGTAAAAGTTTGTAAAGCGAAAGACAAATACGGCTAAACAAGAAACTTAGATGAAGGGACCTCGGCTGACGGATCAACTAAAAGTGGCGCGCAATCTCAAATTGATCTTGACCTACGACGGGACCGACTTCTCCGGTTGGCAGGTTCAGCCCAATGCAGTCACCATCCAGGGTCTGCTTTCGTCAGCAATTGGACGGTTGACCGAAGAAAACGTCCTGCCGCAAGGCTCCGGACGCACCGATGCCGGAGTTCACGCTCTCGCCCAGGTGGCGACCTTTTCCACGAACTCCCCAATCCCGGCGGAGAACTTCGTCAAAGCCATGAACGACATTCTGCCGCCTGCCATCCGGGTGCTCGAGGTCGAGGAGATGTCGGCCGATTTCCACGCGCGAAAATCCGCCCGCGCAAAAACCTATCGATACCGGATTTATCGCGAGCCAATTTGCCCGCCGTTTCTCGCGCGCTATGTGTGGCACTTCCCGTATCCCCTTGATGAAAATGCGATGGCGAAAGCGGCTGGAGTCGTGGAAGGCGAGCACGATTTCACATCGTTCGCAGCGGTCGATCCCGAACGAGGCCAGGAAAACGGAGAAGTCTCGAACCTGCGGACGATTTTTTCCTCTGGTTGCGAGCGGCAAGGCGCGGAATTGGTCTACACGGTGCGCGGAACCGGTTTCCTGCACCACATGGTGCGCAATCTCGTAGGAACGCTCATCCTGGTGGGAAAGGGAACCCTGCGGCCATCAGATGTCCAGCGTATCCTCGAAGCTCGCGACCGATCCGCGGCTGGCGCCACCGCGCCCGCCAGGGGCTTATTCCTGGTGAACGTCGAGTATTGAAATCCCCGACAGCGCAAACAGATGTGTGTGACATCGCCATTCCCATGTAGCGTGGGCGCCCCCGCCCGCGTAAACTTTCCTTGAACAATGGCCACCGATCTGCGAATCGCCGTCCGCAAAGTAGCCTCTATCAATCCGGCCACCGGGGAGTGCTTAGGGGAACTCGATTGCGTTTCGGAAGCGGAGGTGCACGCCGCCGTCTCCCGGGCCCGGGCAGCGCAGCCCGCCTGGAACGCGGTTCCCGTCGAGCGGCGTATCAAGATCGTACGTGAGTTTCAGCACCTTCTGCAGGAGCAAAAGTCCGAGGTTGGCACCCTCATCACGCGAGAAGCCGGAAAACCATACGTCGAAGCCCTGCTCACCGAGGTGCTGGTGGTCCTCGACGCCGCCCGCTTCCTGATCGACAATGCATGGAGTTTCCTGAGCGAGCAACCCGTCGCCCATGGCGGCCTGGCGATGAAGACCAAGCGCGGCCTCATCCTGCGGGAACCGCACGGTGTGATCGGCATCGTCTCGCCATGGAATTATCCGCTTTCCATCCCTGCGGTCGACGCTCTCGGTGCGCTTGTAACCGGCAACGCCGTGGTGCTGAAGCCTTCCGAATTTACGTCGCTGGTTGCTCTGAAGCTTCAAGCCCTGCTGCACCAGGCCGGAGTTCCCGAGGCGGCCTTTCAAGTGATCCCCGGTGATGGCGCCACCGGAGCGGCGCTTCTCAATTCCGACATCGACAAGCTCATCTTCACCGGCAGTGTCCCTACCGGGAAACGAATCGCTCAAGCCTCCGCGGCCCGCCTGCTGCCCGTCGTGCTTGAACTCGGGGGCAAGGATCCCATGCTGGTGCTCGACGACGCCGACATCGACGTTGCTTCCAGCGCCGCCATCTGGGGCGCCTTCGTCAACGCCGGCCAAGCGTGCCTCTCGGTGGAACGCTGCTACGTTCATCAATCGTTGTATGCACGCTTTCTCGACGCCTGCGTCAAGAAAGCGCAGCAACTCCGCATAGGCAACGGACTCGATGCCGAAACTGACATCGGCCCCATGATCCATGAGCGCCAGCTTCGTATGGTCGAAGCCCAGGTGCAGGCGGCCAAAGCGCAGGGTGCGCGGGTGCTGGCAGGCGGCTCGCGGCTCCCCGATCTGGGTCCGAATTTCTACGCTCCAACCATCCTTGCCGACGTGACCCACGACATGCAGGTCATGCGCGAGGAAACCTTTGGGCCCGTGCTGTCCGTCGCGCCCTTCGACTCCGATGAGGAAGCTGTCCGCCTGGCCAATGACAGTGACTTCGCCCTAGCCGCCAGCGTCTGGACCAACAACACCAGTCGGGGTGAAGCTCTGGCCCGGCGCATCGTCGCCGGCACCGTCATGGTCAACGACACCATTTCCTGCTTCGGTATCAGCGAAGCCCCTCATGGCGGGGTGAAAGCGAGCGGAATGGGGCGCTCGCACGGCCGCTTTGGCCTGGAAGAAATGGTCCGCTTGAAGTACCTCGACGTCGACCGCCTGCCCCGCATGAAAAAGCTCTGGTGGTACGGCTACGGCGAGAGATTCACCCGTCAAATGGAGGCCTTTGTCGATTTCCAGTTTGCGCGAAGACTCTCATCCCGCGTGCTAGCGGTCCTGAAGTCGGCTGGCGCTTTAAAAAGCCCCAAGCTTTAAGTGTTCTTATTCTCTGAAGACCTCCTCGTTTCTGGGCGCGTCTGCTGAGCATCCGCGCAACCCCTCGCCGCCCTCTGCGGCGATTCTCTGCGCGCTCCGCGTCTTAAGGTTTTTTAAGACATCCCTCCCAACTTTGGCACCCTCCCGATCATCAAGTAAAATGTTCTTGCGTGGCGGAACGCAGGCCTCTCACGCCGCGTGAAAGCGAGGGCTTCCTCATTGGCAACCGGTGAAACCACGATTCCGCACGCTCTTCAGCAGCTTCCCAACCACAAGGTCAAGATCAAGAAGCCGGGCCAGCGTGCCTGCAACGAGAAGGATGAGAAGGGAAAATTCTGCGGGGGCCACCTGAAGCGCTGGTTCTACACCGCGGACGCCATCGAGCAGGAATGCGGTTGCATCGAAAAAGCCTGGGGACCGGATGCCGAAGTTTACCGTTGCGAGATCTGCAAAACGCTCTACCTGCCGAACCCCGAAACCGCTCGTGGAGTGAACGTTGCCGGCGAAGGCCAGCTCTCGGTCTTCGGGCTGACCGTACCCCCGAAGGAGAAGTAGTCGCCAGTCGCTAGTCGTCGGTCGTCAGCAAAAGTTTAGCCGCGGAAGGGGAACGACTGGTTGCTAAAAGCCGGGGTACCCGGCGAACGCCGCGGGCCGACGACCGAAGGCCGACGACGCAGCTAGCGGTTCACGACTGGAGATTGACGACTGCAATCCGACCTCATCTACGACTGGAACACGAGCCACCCGCAATCATTGCGGCCGGCTGGCCATGTTCTCCTGAACGACGAGACGCTGCGCGATGGTTTGCAATCGCCTTCTGTCCGCGACCCGCTGATCCAGGACAAGATCGCGATCCTCCATCTGATGGAATCGCTCGGCATCAATTCCCTGAACCTCGGACTGCCGGGAGCAGGCCCGCGAGCGGTCGAGCACGTCACTGCGCTGGCGCGCGAAATCGTCGATCACAAGATGAAGATCCGCGCCAACTGTGCAGCGCGCACGCATGAGAACGACATCCGTCCCATCGCCGAAATCACGCAGAAGACCGGATTGCCGATCGAAGCCGCCACCTTCATCGGCTCCAGTCCCATCCGCCGCTTCACCGAGGGATGGACCGACGACTTTCTTCTGCAGACCACCGAGAAAGCCATCAAATTCGCCGTGTCCCTGGGTCTGGCTCCCATGTATGTGACCGAGGACACGACGCGTTGCGATCCCGCAATGGTGAAGAAGCTTTACTCTACGGCGATTTCCAATGGTGCGCGTGCCATCGTCATATGCGATACCGCCGGCCATGCCACGCCAATGGGCGCCTTCGCTCTCGTCCGTTTTGTCCTCCAGGAGGTGGTAAAGCCCTCGGGAGAAAAAATTCGCGTCGACTGGCACGGTCATTGTGACCGCGGCCTCGGTGTTCCGAACGCCATGGCCGCGTTAGTGGCGGGAGCCGACTGTGTGCACGCGTCCGCTCTCGGCGTCGGTGAGCGAGTTGGCAACACGCAAATGGATCTCATGCTCGTCAATCTCAAGTTGATGGGCATTGCTCCCTGGGACACGCAGGACCTGACCAAGATCAAGGATTATTGCATCGCCGTAGCGCGCGCCACCGGCATTCCGATACCCGCAAACTATCCCGTAGTAGGCGAGGATGCGTTTCGTACAGCGACGGGTGTGCATGCCGCGGCCATCGTGAAAGCGTTCAAGAAAAACGATGTCGAATTGGCGAACTCGGTTTACTCCGGCGTCCCCTCGCATGTGTTCGGACTGGAGCAAATTATCGACATCGGCCCAATGAGCGGGAAATCCAACGTACATTACTGGCTGGAACGCCGGGGCATTCCCGCCACCGAAGAGATCGTGGACCGCATCTATGCCCGCGCCAAGAAATCCGACCACACCCTGAGCGACGCCGAGATCCTGGAGTGCGTCACCGCTCCCCATCGGGACGCTTAAATCCATCGAAGTCGCGGAGGCACTCTGCGTCCTCTGCGGCCGTTCTCTGCGCCCTCTGCGTTTTAGGATTTTGTCACAATGCTGGCGCACCAAAGCTCTTGCCGTAAACCCCGCTCTCGAGAATCTGCATGCGAAGGGGCTGGCAATTCCGCCGAATTCGGGCGCTAAGACCCGACCGTAACCAACGACCCTCGAGAAGCAACTCCGGTCCAATGCCGGACCGTTGTAAACTGGGCGGACGATCTCCATGCCTTCCATTCCCCGCGGCGAAGTGTCGGATATTCACCCCACCTTTCAGGACGAAGTCGCGCGCCTTTCCGCCTCTCCCGAAGTTCGCTCCGCATTCAACTGGTTTCGCGCTCAGGAACCGCAACTCGCCCAGTGGCAACTGGAAATGGCGCGCATCGCCGCTCCTCCTTTCGGAGAAGGTTTGCGGGCTGCCTGGCTCGCCGAACGTTTTCGCGAACTGGCTCTCGACGACGTGCGCATCGACGACGTCGGCAACGTCTTTGGCGTTCATCCGGGCTTCGGGAAACGTTACATCGCGCTCAGCGCCCACATCGACACGGTTTTTCCTGCCGGAACTCCACTCAATATTCGGCAGCAGGGAACTCGGCTGTATGGCCCGGGTGTTTCCGACAATGGCGCCGGCGTAACTGCCATGCTCGCGATCGCCGCCCTTCTGCGCGCGGTGCGCGTCCGCCATGCGATGCCATTTGTGTTCATCGGAAATGTCGGGGAAGAAGGCGAAGGCGATCTCCGTGGGATGCGCCACATCTTTGCCACGCCACGCTGGAAAGATTCCATCGCCTACAGCCTGATCCTCGATGGTGCGGGATCAGACACCATCGTGGCTGAGGCTCTGGGCAGTCGTCGTTTCGAAATCATCGTGCGCGGCCCCGGCGGCCATTCATGGAGCGACTTCGGCGCCCCCAATCCCATCGTGATCCTGGCCCGCGCCATCGAGCGTTTTTGCCAGACCCCGGTTTCTGCCGCGCCCAAGAGCACCTTTAACATTGGCGTGATCCGTGGCGGAACCTCGGTCAACTCCATCCCGGAGTCGGCCAGCATGCGCGTCGACCTGCGCTCGACCTCCTCCACAGAACTCGAACGTCTTGAGCGCTCGCTGCGAGTTTGTCTCGACCAGTCGGTGGAAGCCGAGCAATACGCTGCGGAGCATCGGAGTGCATCGCAGCGCAAGACTCATGCTGTCACCTGCGAGGTGGTTGTTATTGGCGACCGCCCCGCTGGAGAACTGGAGCCCAATGCGCGTCTTCTACACGTGGTGCGGGCGGTCGATGCTCACCTGGGCAATGTAGCGCAGGTTCAGCGCGCTTCGACGGATGCGAATATCCCGCTCTCGTTGGGCCGTGAAGCCATCGCCATCGGCGGCGGAGGGTCGGGTGGCGGTGCTCATACCCTGCAGGAATGGTTTGACTGCACGGGGCGCGAACTCGGCTTAAAGCGGATTCTCCTGACTTTGCTGGTGCTGGCCGGAGTCGGCGAATGAAAGTGTGGCCTGGCTTGCTGGTACTCCTCTCCATCTGCTCAGCTCTTGCTGAGGAACAGGCACCCCCTCGCGCCGACACGATCTTCATCCATGGGAACGTCTACACCGGCGTTGTCGACAAGGCTGCCTTCAACGCCGTCAAGCGTGCCCAGGCGATCGCCATTCGTGGCGATCGCATTCAAGCCGTCGGAGAAAACGCCGACATTCTCAAACTCAAGGGCCCAAACACGAAAGTGATCGAACTGGGCGGAAAATTCCTGATGCCGGGTTTCAACGACGCCCACACACATCTATCCGAGGGAGGGTTTCAGGCTCTTAACGTCAATCTCGTGGGAGTGAAGTCGCTCGATGAATTTCGCGAACGAATCCGCGCCAACATTGCATCCGCGGCGCCCGGCGCGTGGATTCTGGGCGGTGGTTGGGATGAGAATCTGTGGCCGGTGAAGGCTGTGCCGACGCGGTGGGACGTTGACGAGGTTTCCGCCGGTCATCCCGTTTTTCTGGAGCGTGTGGATGGTCACATCGCCGTGGCCAACACGCGCGCCCTGCAACTCGCCAGCATCACCATTGCCAGCCGTGATCCCAAGGGCGGCAAGATCGATCGCGACTCCAATGGCCAGCCCACTGGCATTCTGCGCGAGACCGCGCGCCAGGCCATCACCGACGCAATCCCTGCGCCCACCCACGACCAGCGCCGCGCGGCCATGGAACGCGCCCTGGCCGAAGCCGCGCGCTGGGGCGTGACCTCCGTTCAGGACAACTCCGGCGACTGGGACGATTTTCACGTCCTGGAAGAAATTGAGAAAGACGGCAAGCTGACCGCCCGCGTGAGTGAGTGGCTTCCCTTCAACGACCCAGTGGATCAGTTGAACGCGAAACGCAAGGAGCATCCCGCTTCGGATCCGATGTTGCATACCGGAATGCTCAAAGGCTTCATGGACGGTTCGCTCGGTTCCCATACCGCTGCATTAATCGAGCCCTACGCTGACGATCCGAAGAATTCGGGCCTGCCTCGCTACGACGCGCCCAAGCTCAACGAGATGACGAAGGAACGTATACTGGCCGGCTTCCAGATCGGCTTTCACGCGATCGGCGACAAGGGTGCACAGATGGCGCTCGATGCCTTCGCCGAAGCCGAGAGAGCGGCGAAAGAAAAGAAGATCAAGGCTGCCAACGGAGGTGAAGACTATCGTCTCCGCATCGAGCACGCCCAGGTGGTCACCCCGCTGGAGATCGTAAAGTTCCGCGACCTGAAAGTCATCGCTTCCATGCAGCCCTGTCATTTGTTGAGTGACATGAAATGGGCGCAGGCCCGCCTGGGCGAAAAGCGCGCCGCGCACTCCTACGCATGGGCTGAATTCCTCAAGCGCGGCGTAACCCTGGCGTTTGGCACGGACTATCCAGTTGAGCCCATAACGCCGTTTCGCGGCCTGTATGCCGCCACCACGCGTAAAAGCGTGGACGGCAAACAGGAATATTTTCCAGAACAAAAAGTTTCCATGGACCAGGCCATTGGCGCCTATACAACCGGCTCCGCTTATGCCGAGTTCGAAGAGAAACAAAAAGGCCTGATCGTTCCGGGGATGTTTGCGGATCTCGTCGTGCTCGATCGCGACATCACCGCGGTGGTGCCCCAGAAAGTCTTAGACACACACGTTCTGCGAACCGTCGTCGGCGGAAAAACCGTCTACGAAACAAAGTAGAGCAGCATGACGTGGCGGGAGCGCGAACGCCTGCTGTATCTGGGCTCAACCTTCTCGCTGATTCCAGCGCTGGCCATCGTTCCCGCATTTACCAGCCTCATCTTCCACCCGAGCGTTGCGCACGCCACGCTATGGGCGCTTCTGTTGTTTCCACTTCTCGTCGGCGCCGAATTCTTCGGTGTTTACAAGCTGGTGCAAAGCTGCGTGGCGCGGCCCTTCAGCCTGCTGACTATGCTGTCGTTCGGCGCATTCTTCGTGCTGCTGGTGATTGCGGTCTATACCGGAGTCTTTCTGGCGGCGCTGGCCGAGAGGATGTAAGACTTCGGCCTATTCGCCGAATGCATCGTCGCGATCCAGAGCAAAAATCATTTACCACAGAGGACACGGAGAACACTGAGGGCACTGTTTCGGTTTCCTTTGTGCGCCTCGGTGTCCTCTGTGGTCAAGTTCTTTACTTCAAATTCTCAAAGATCCCGGCCGCCCCCATTCCGCCGCCGACGCACATGGTCACCATCCCATACCGGGCTTTCCGTCGCTTCAGTTCGCGAATGATGCTCGCCGTCAGCTTCGCCCCCGTGCATCCCAGCGGGTGCCCGAGCGCGATTGCTCCTCCGTTCGGATTCACTTTCTCTGGATCGAGCCCGCCTTCCTTGATAACCGCCAATGATTGCGCGGCGAAGGCTTCATTCAATTCGAAGACATCGATATCGGCCAGCTTGAGCCCCGCCAGCTTCAGCGCCTTGGGAATTGCGAACACCGGCCCCAGCCCCATCTCCTCCGGCTTGTATCCCGCCGTAGCAAACGAAACGTATCGAACCAGTGGCTTCAATCCCAGCGCCTTCGCGCGCTCCGCCGACATGACCACTGCTGCCGCTGCCCCATCCGACATCTGCGACGAGTTCCCCGCTGTCACAATCCCTTTCACGTGGAACGCCGGTTTGAGCGCCAGCAGGGCTTCGAGGGAAGTATCCGCCCGCGGCCCTTCATCGGTCTTGAAAGCAACTTCGTGCCGGACCGGCTTGTGCGACGATCGGGCGCGCCCATCCGAAGCGCCATGTCCGTTCACGGTTGTAAACGTAACCGGCACCGGCACGATTTCATCCGCAAACTTGCCCGCCTCAATCGCCGCCAATGCCTTGCGATGGCTGCGCAAGGAGAACTCGTCGCTCTGCTCGCGCGTGATGCCGAATCGGTGGCCCACCCGTTCGGCCGTCAGGCCCATCGACAAATATGCTCCGGGATGGTTTTCAACCAGCCACGGGTTCGGTGAAATCTTGTTGCCACCCATCGGGATCATCGACATGGATTCGGTACCGCCCGCCACGATGACATCGGCCCCGCCCGCCATGATGCGCTCGGCCGCCATGGCGATCGACTGCAGGCCCGACGAGCAGAAGCGATTGATGGTCAACCCCGAAACTTCCACCGGCAACCCGGCGCGCAACGAAGCGATCCGCGCAACGTTCATCCCCTGCTCGCCTTCGGGCATTGCGCAACCCAAAATCACGTCCTCAATTTCCTTGGGATCCAGTTGCGGCACGCACTCCAGCGCACCCTGGATGGCCACCGCGGCCAATTCATCCGGCCGCGTCGCCCGCAGGGTCCCCTTAAAAGCCCGTCCCACAGGTGTACGAACAGCAGATACGATAACGACATCTCTCATAAAATCAGTTCCCAGTTCCCGGTTGTCAGTTCTCCGTTAATTGTTGCTGATGGTATCTTGCCCGCAAAATTCTAAAACTCCCATCTCGCGTTTGCAGTGATCAGGCAAATATTTGTTACACCCTCAAAACCTCCCAGGAACCTGTTGGTTGGATGCATGGCCTGAGATTTCGATCCTGGCGGACATTACGCACATGGCCACGGCCCTCAACTCACCACAATGCCCGCATATCCCACGACCATCTGCCGATCGCCGGAAACATCTCCCGAGGTAGCGTACTTTACCAACTCCGCTGCCGTCGCGCCCCGCTGCAACGATGCCGTCAGCATCGCCACAGCCGGCCCGAATCCGCACATGCTGATCTCTTCTTCCATCACGACGTCATACAATCCGCGCGCATCCAGTGACAAGATGCGCTCGATGGCCTTGTTGTCTTTTACCCGCGTGACCGGGTCGGACTCGTAGTGATTCATGTCGCTCGACGCGACCACCAGTATGGGTTCATGGATTCCAGCAAGGACCCCTGCGATCGCCAACCCCAATCCCTCTAGAATTTCGAACTGGCGTGTCCCGATCGCAATCGGTACAAAGCGGATGTCCGGGCGCAAGGTCAGCAAGAAGGGCAACTGCACTTCGATCGCATGTTCCGCACGATGCGCAGCCGAGTCCTCGGTCAGCAAAGGAAATGTCCGCATCAGCGCATCTGCCAACTCCGAATCGATCTCCGCATTCCCCAGTGGCGTTTGCCAGGAACCTCGGCTCATGATTGAGAGCGGCGTGCCCTGTCCAGTATGGTTCGGGCACAGCACGATGCACCGACGACCCACCTTGACCCGGGCATAGACCGCTCCGGCGACGTGTCCGGAATACATGTAGCCGGCATGCGGCACTACACAACCCAGCGCGGACTGGCGCGGTTCTTCGGAAATGTAAGCATGAATGCTGGCCAGCAATTTCTTTGGGTCCTGCGGATAGAACTTTCCGGCGACCGCAGCGGGCCGAATTGTCGGCGTGCCCATCGCGTCTCCTTCGCCGGAGCGGGGCTACTTTCCGGAACCGGAGAGGTCCCCGTTCTTCGAGGCCAGCGCACGAAAGATCGCGGCTGTTTTTTCCAGCGGCAGGGCTTCGGCGCGAACGGTCGGTTTCACGCCCGCATCCTGCAATGCCTCTTTCAGCAAATTTGGGGCGTACTCGGTTTTCAAATTGTTCCACAGGGTCTTGCGCTTCTGACCGAACGACAGCTTCAAGAACTTGATGAAGCCCGCTTCCTCAACCCTGAGTTTCTCCAATCGCGGCGCCATCACTAGCCGAACAACCGACGAGTGAACTTTCGGCGGCGGAGAAAATGCACTCGGCGGCAGAGTGAAAAGTCGTTCCACCCGTGCGTACAGTTGCGCCGTCGCCGAGAGCAGTCCATAGTCGCGGCTTCCCGGCGATGCTGCCAAACGGTCCGCCACTTCCTTCTGCACCATCACCACAATTGTGCTGAAGGACTCGCGGAATTCAAACAGGCGCAACAAAATGTCGGAAGTGATGTAGTACGGCAGATTTCCGACCACCGGAACCGGTTTCGGCGTCTGCACCAAACCAGGCCGTGAAGCGCCCGGCTTTGGTCCGAACAGGGTGCTGAAATCGATAGCCAGAACATCGCCTTCGATAATTTCCACGTTGGGGTACAGCGAGAACTTCATGCGCAGTTGCGCCGCCAGCACACGGTCCAGTTCGATCGCGATCAGCCGGCGCACCCGATTGGCGAGCAGGGAAGTCAGCACCCCGCGTCCCGGGCCAATCTCCAGCACCGTGCCCTGCGACACGTCACCCAGGGCTTCGACGATCCGCCGCGCGGCAGATGCGTCGTCGAGAAAATGCTGCCCGAGTTTCGGCTTACGAGTCGGACGGTGAGCTATCGCCCTTGGCACGTTTGACCCTCTTTCGTTGGCCCGTTTAGACTGACAACGCTTATCCCGTTTACCAGTTGGGCGGGCATTGGCTCGCGCAAATTTGTCTTCTTCATCATATCCTGCGCCCGGCGTCCGCGGCTTCTCCAGGGAGGATCGGCTTCATGCATATCGCTTTTGCGGCCTCGGAAGGTGTGCCCTATTCCAAGACCGGCGGTCTTGCTGACGTAGTCGGTGCCTTGCCCCGCGCCCTGGCCGCGCTGGGCCACCAGGTCACGGTCTACCTTCCGCGCTACCGCCAGACCAAACTGACGGACGCGCAAACGGTAGCGAGCAGCATCACGATCCCCTTCGACGATCATTACCGCTTCTCTTCCGTGGTCTCCGCGGGCGGTCCGGCCGGTGTCCGCTACTTCTTCGTCGACTACCCGCCGTTTTTTGATCGCGAAGCTCTCTACGGGACAGCGATTGGCGATTATCCCGATAACGCTGAACGCTTTGCCCTATTTTCGCGCGCGGTGGTCGAAACTTCGAAAATCGTCGGCGTCCCTGATGTGTTCCATTGCCACGACTGGCAGGCCGCCCTGGTGCCCATCCTGCTGCACACCCAGTATGCGCAGGACCCTGCATTCCGCGATACGGCGACCGTTTTCACTATTCATAACATGGGCTACCAGGGCCTGTTTCCGGCGGAAATTCTTCCCCTGCTCACCCTCCCTTGGGACCTGTTCACGATCACCAAAATGGAATTCTTCGGACAGGTCAATTTCCTGAAAGGCGCGTTGGTTTTCTCAGACTACGTGACCACGGTGAGCCGGAAATACAGCCAGGAAATTCAAACCACCGAGTACGGATTCGGCCTGGAAGGCGTTTTGCGAAACCGCTCCGCCACGGTGACTGGCATTGTGAACGGCGTCGACTACGAGGAGTGGAGTCCTGCAGTCGACCGGTTTATCGCTGCGAAATTTTCTCCCGCGGATCTGAGCGGAAAAGCCAAGGACAAGCTGGATCTGCTGGCTGCGTTCGGTTTGACCAGCGCCGAACCCAAACTTCCCGTGATCGGCATCGTCTCCCGCTTTGCCGCCCAGAAAGGCTTTGACCTGATCTCCCAGATCATGGATCGGCTTGCGCGCGAAGACATGATCATGGTCGTGCTCGGCACCGGCGACAAAGACTACGAAGAAATGTTTCTGCGCCTGCAAAAACAGTTCCCGCAGAAGATCGCCGTGAAAGTCGCTTACGACAACGCGCTCGCCCACAAAATTGAAGCGGGCGCCGACATGTTCCTCATGCCTTCGCGCTACGAACCCTGCGGGCTGAACCAGATTTACAGCCTCAAGTACGGGACCGTGCCGATCGTGCGCGCCACCGGCGGCCTGGACGACACCATCGAGCCCTGGGATGCGCGCACCGGCAAGGGCACCGGCTTTAAGTTCTCCGAATACAGCGGGGAATCTCTGCTGCTGACCATCAAGGCCGCATTGCAGGCCTTCCGAGACGAAGCCTCCTGGCAAGTGCTCATGCGCAACGGTATGAGCCGCGATTTCTCCTGGGCGAACTCGGCCAAGGAGTATGTGAAGGTCTACGATCGAGCACGCCTGGCACGCTCGGTGAGTGGGGCATGAACCTCACGGGCATTCCAGGATGTCGCGCCAATGCCTTCAACCGCCAGGCGCACCAACCGCGGAGCACTTCTTCGCCTCCTTCGCGAACTTCGCGCTCGAAGCTCTTGCCCACAACTCAGAAATGCTTTCGAGCTTGACCCCAGCAGTGAATCAAAAAAACGCGCCGCGAAGAAACGTGCGGCGCGGTGCTCAGATCATGCCGTTCACTTCTTACCATCGCAGCCTTTGTGCCGGCTGAGTCATCATGCGTGGCTCATGCCGTAGCTGCATCCCACGAACGACGCTGGCATTCTCGCCTTCATATCTCTCCTGGTTGAACCCGTCGTACACGCTGTTATGAGTGAGTTGGGTCAGGGCGCTTCCGTCCAGATTCATGACGTACAACTCGTAGCCGGCGTCGCCGGCAGTCAGATTGTCACGATTCGAGCTGAACAGGATCCGGTCCGCCTTGGTCGAGCTATCGCGCACGATCATCGGGTCGAAGTTGAGGCCCGCGCCGTCGGTGAGTTTGGTGACTCCACTTCCATCGACGCCCAGGATGTAGATGTCTTCCGTCTCGGTTGCGAAGTCCTCGCGGCTGAAAACGTTTTTTGTTCCGTCGGAGGTGAAGTAGGGCTCTTCATCGCCGCACCAGCAATCCGCGTTATAGGGATTGGTAAGCAAAATGGGACTGCTTCCGTCGGCATTCATCAGGACAATTCCATCAAATCGCGGATCTGCGCTCATGGATATCGCTTGCACCGCGATCTTCGTTCCGTCCGGCGAGTAGGAGGCGTGCCAGGTATGTTCTGCGCCCAACGGCTGGGGCAGAACTTGTTCTCCGGTTCCGTTGACATTGCGGGTCACCGTGAACCAGTTGCCTTGTAAGTCCGGCCGGGACGGAACCGTCAACAGGGCAACGCGGAAAGCAGACGACTAAAAGGGGAAAAACTGAAAACCCGACACCGGGAAGAAAGAGTCCCTACCCGCCCTGCTTCAACTCCGTGAGAACCTGTCGGGCGATTTCCTTCAGCGTCTCGAACACCCCGCCTCCCTGAAACGCCACCGCTTCGATCACCGGCTCATTCTTTCTGCGGAGTTCCTTGGCCAGGGCATCGACGGGCAGGATATTGGGCAGGTCGCGCTTGTTTAACTGCAGCACGTAGGGAATTTTGAAGAAGTCGTAGCCATGTTCCTTGAGATTGTCCATCAGGTTGTCGAGCGCCTCAACATTGGCGTCCATGCGCTCTTCCTGCGAGTCGGCGACGAAGACAATCCCATCCACGCCGCGCAAAATCAGTTTGCGGCTTGCGTCGTAGAACACCTGGCCGGGCACGGTATAGAGGTGGATGCGGGTCTTGAACCCGCGCACCGAACCCAGATCCAGCGGCAAAAAGTCAAAGAACAGGGTTCGCTCGGTTTCGGTAGCGAGCGAGATCATCTTGCCCTTCTGTTGTTCCGCGGTTTTCTGGTAGATGTGCTGCAGGTTCGTGGTCTTGCCGCCTAATCCGGCGCCGTAATACACGATCTTGCAGTTGATCTCGCGGGCTGCAAAGTTGATGAAACTCAAGAATTTCCTCGAAAAAACTGGGGCGAAGGCACCCCGACCCGCTCGCTGGAGAGCCAACGCAAAAAAATTCCCTTGGGGTACTGCTGGCTTTTATATCACACGCCCTCGGACAACCGGCAGGTTACCCCCGTTACTTTCGGGGCAGCCTTGGCATCGCAATTCCTTATTTGGGGTTGGGCAGCGGATAGTATCCGCTTTTGGCGCTGATCTTCAGCCCAGGCCGCGCGACCCGCACCTCGATATCGCGATATGCACTGCTGGGCGTAGCTCGGGTGGTGTAGCCCAGCGTGTACTGGTTCCGTGCATCGCCGGTGGCGCGGGCGTAAGCCACTTCAATATTGTCCCGGGTGAGTTCGTTGAACACTTCTCCCCCGGTCGCCGCCGTGTATTTTGGCAGAATGTCACTGTAGCCGTAATGCGGGAGGCGCAACTTCTCCAGCTTGCTGTAGATCGGAATCGCCGCACCCTCGACGCCGATGGCATAGACCGTGATTTCCCGCGATAACAGCACTTTCAAGACGTCGCTGTAGGAAACCCGGCTGCCGTACTCCCGCCCATCGCTGATGATGAAAATGATCTTGCGGCGTGCTCGATCACGTTTTCCCAGGTCCAGCGCGGCCCGCAGGATCGCGTCGTTCAGCACCCGGACGTCCTTGGGGGGCGCGATGTTCGGTTGAGCACCTGGGCGTTCAATCGGAATCCCGTTCACCGTCGGCCCCTGCGGACCGAGCGGCCCATTCATCACGGGAGCGCCATTGTTCCGGCCGCGTTCCAACTTCATCTGGTTGAGCACTGAAGTCAGTTTCTGCCCCGGCGAAGAGAAATCCGAAACCTGGCTCACCGTGGTGCTGTAGGTGTAGAGCGACACCTCGTCATAAGGACTGAACGCCCCCGACAGCGACGAGTATGTCTGGTTAATTTTCTGCACGGCGGTGTCGGGCATCCCGGTGTCGAGAATCACGGCCGCCGACAGCGGGAAGGGATCGCTTGTAAAGAACTTCAAGTCCTGCTTCTTGCCATCTTCAAACACGGAAAAGTCATTGGGAAGCAGGCCATCTACCATGTGGCCTGATCCATCTTTCACCGTCACCGGGACCAGCACGAAGTTGGTCACCACGCGGAAGGTGTAGAGGTCTTCGCGCGTATTCATCTGGTCTTTCGGAACGCTTCCCGGAGGAACGGTGTTCACCGGCGGCATCCGCGGAGGCGTCCCCTCGCTGGCTGAAGCCGGCTGGGTGGGGGAAGAAGAAGGCTTGTTGGAGGGCGCGGGCTGCTCGGGCTCGGGTTGCGGCCGGCTTGGCGGAAGATTCGTCGGGAACGATGGCGTGGGCCGGACCGCCGATGGTGCGTCCGGGATATCCTGTTGACCCGTCGAATTTTGCCCCGGTTCCTGGGCCAATGCCACAGCCACCGCCAGAAGCAAGGCGGAGATCGCCGCTGCGCCGAAACCCTTCCAAGTCCACTGATCCAAGTCATCTTCTCCAGAGCAGGCAACCGTCTGTTCTCTCGGATGCTCAAACCCTTTAGATTGGTGCATCTAACCTTACAGGAATAGACTAACAAAAGTCCCACGAGAATTCCCCGGATGCTCAAAGCTCACTCATTCCTTGTGTCCCTCGCGCTGCTGTGCTGGCTGGCGCTCGCCCCCTGGGCCGTTGCCCAGTCACTCCCCACCCTGCAGGATCACACCAAGGACCAGGATCAGAACCAGGACCAGTCCATGGAGACCCTCAAGGTCCAGGTCAACGTGGTGCAGTTGTTTTTCAACGTGAAAGACAAGAAGGGCGCACTGATTCCCGATCAGAAGAAGGAAGATTTTGAACTGTTTGAAGACGGCAAACCGCAGACCATCAAGTACTTCACTGCGGAAAGCAATCTCCCTCTGACGCTCGGAATTCTGATCGACACCAGCGGTAGCCAGATGCGCGTCCTGGAGATGGAAAAGGAAGTGGGCGGCGCATTCCTGAACGACATCCTGCGGGACAAGGACGAAGCTTTCGTGATCAGCTTTGACGTGAACGTCGACCTGCTGCAGGACTTCACCAACGATAAGCGCCGTCTGAAAGATGCGCTGAACAAGACCCGAATCAACGCCGGACAGGGCGGCGGCATTCCGGGTATGGGCGGAGGACCCATACCCACCAGCAACCCACGAGGCACGCTTCTGTATGACGCGGTTTACCTCTCGGCGCACGACGAGCTTGCCCACGAGGTCGGCCGGAAGGCCATGATCCTGCTCACCGATGGCGAAGACCAGGGCAGCCAGTTGCGCATCCGAGATGCCATCGAGGCGGCGCAGAAATCCGACTCGATTTGTTATGTCCTGATGATTGCCGACCGCGGGTTTTACGGGGGCTTCGGCTACTCTGGCGACTCAGAAATGAAAAAGCTGGCCGGCGAGACTGGGGGCCGCGTTATCGAAGTAGGCAACAAGTTTGAGAAGCTAAAGGAGGCTTTCGACCAGATCGCCAAAGAACTGCGCAGCCAGTACAACGTCGGCTACACCCCAACCAACAATGTTCAGGACGGGTCATTCCGCAAAATTGAAGTCCACTCCAAGCAGGGATACAAAATTCAAACTCGCAGCGGCTACTACGCCATAGCGCACAAGGACTGACGACAGCCCGCTCCCCTGACTTTCTAAATGAATTGCGGACACTTGGGCGCAGGTAAGAAACTCGCCTTACTGCGACCCCGAATACCACTGCCGCCAGGCGTTCGAATCCGTCCCTAGATTTTGCCCCGAGATATCCCGCAACGCATGCAGCGTCCACTCGTGCTGAGGCGCGCTCAACAACGAATCATCCAGCCATCCCACCAAGGTCCCGGCCGCCGTCATACGTTGCTCATGGGTGTACATCCCCGACTCCGCCAGCGAACAGGCTGCGCGTTCCTGCACAACCGGCGAGGGATCGTTCCGAAAACGGTCGAGCATGAGCGGGATGGTCTCGTCGGTGCCCACCAGCGACAGCCCGTTCACGGCCGCTGCCCGCACCTCTATCTGCGGGTCCGTTAAATACGTGCCAAGGATTTTCGCCGTATGCATCGGATCGACGCCCCGATTCCCAAGAGCGCCCAGCATCCACAAGGCCCACACCCGTTGGCTCGGATTGCCGACCGCTTGTTCCACAAACTTCAATCCTGCGTCATCCGCCGTCACACCGTCCAGCGCCAATTCCGCCTGCAAGGCCGCCTGCCGGGCATGCAGGTCCGGGAGATTCAGCGCTGTCTCGATCGATTGCTCCGATTTCGGCGTGCGATGCGTCTTGCCCGTCCAGTTCGGCGCCTGCAAGAGCGCCTCGTCTGCCGCGCCGGTGTCGCCCGCTGCTGCTTTGCCCAGCAATTGCTCAGCCTCGCTCTGCAACGCTGGATCTAACGACGAGCGCGAAATCACCCGCGACGGCCCGCGCCTCGACTGTCCCGTCGAAGGATGCTGGTACAAGAAATTCAGTCCCAGGATCACGAATCCGACCGCCGCTCCCAACGCAACCACGATGCTGCTTGCAGTAGCACTCGGAGGTCGTCGCGCGCCCCCCAAGACCTGCGGGCCCGTCATGCCGTTCTGTAGTGGTGTATCGGAAGTTGCGGGGGGAAGCGGCGTGGAGGCTTTCTCGATCTCCGCCAGCGTGCGGATCACGTCCTCATCCGCCGGCTTGTAGTCCTCGCCCGACGAACTCCACCCCTGCGGCCGCCATGGTTCGAAGCCCATTCCGCAAGAGGTTAGGACAGCCCGCCAGTTGTCACAAGTTACCGGAGTACGAAAGGTAGGTTACGCCGAATGCCGAAGAACCGGTCGCCGATGTTGCGCGCGCGATTCAGCCCCCTCCGGTCTCTCAGCCGCGGCTGGCAAGGAGGTCTTGTCTTCGGCCGTCTCGCTCTTCATCCGCGGAGGTTTCAGATCCCACCGGCAAAAGACGCAACGCGTCGATTGTGTGTAGACGACGCGTCCGTAGGCCGCACAACCATAGTTTGGGCAGAATTTCATAATCATGACGTAGACGGAGGCCGTGGGAACCCGGCTTCCGTGCTACCGGCGTATCTGCTCCCGATGCAGGACCGCTCCAGGGTGCAACGTAACACGATCTCCGCAACCTGTACGCACTCTTTTTTCGCTGCAATGGATTGGTTTTTCCGTTATGGGCAACGAACTGCTTTTTTGTTTCTTACGGGTCACCGTCAGACTTGTGGACGCGGCGCTCATTGACTCGCCCGTTTCGCTCACGTAAGATTCGCGCCGGTGATCGGCCAGAACATTTCGCACTACCGGGTCGTCGAAAAGCTCGGGGGCGGCGGGATGGGTGTCGTCTACAAGGCCGAGGATACTCGCCTTCATCGTTTCGTTGCCTTAAAGTTCCTGCCGGACGACGTCGCCCGCGATCCTCAAACCCTCGCTCGGTTTCAACGCGAAGCGCAAGCGGCATCCGCGTTGAATCATCCCAACATCTGCACCATCCACGACATTGGCGAGCACGAAGGGCATCCCTTCATCGCCATGGAGTTTCTCGATGGCATGACGCTCAAGCATCGGATCGCCGGTCGCCCCCTCGAGACCGAAACTCTTTTATTGCTGGCCATTGAAATCGCCGACGCGCTCGATGCCGCCCACGCCGAGGGCATCGTCCACCGCGACATCAAGCCCGCCAACATCTTCGTCACCAAGCGCGGCCACGCCAAGATCCTCGACTTCGGGCTTGCCAAGCTCACACCAATGACTGGCCGCACCGACACGGTCCTCGAGGAAGCCACAGCCGGAGTTGATGAGCAGCACCTGACCAGCCCGGGCACCGCTCTGGGTACCGTCGCTTATATGTCGCCGGAACAGGCTCTCGGCAAGGACATTGATGGCCGCACCGACCTGTTCTCCTTCGGCGCGGTGTTATACGAGATGGCCACGGGTGCGCTTCCGTTCCGCGGCGAGACTTCCGCGGCTCTGTTTGATTCCATCCTGCACAAAGCGCCTGCCGCCCCGGTTCGCTTGAATCCCGATCTGCCCATCGAACTCGAACGCATCGTCAACAAAGCTCTCGAGAAGGATCGCAACCTGCGCTACCAGCACGCCGGGGATCTCCGCGCCGACTTGCAGCGTCTGAAACGCGACACCGACTCCGGGCGGGCTGCGGTGCAAAGCGAAGTTGAGTTGCCGGCCAGTCCAGTCGACAACCGCGTTTCTACTCCCGCATCGGGTTCAACATCGCAGGCGGCTCGCGAGCGCAGCAGTTCCAGTCGTGTGCCTGCGGCCCAACCCAGCACACCGGTCATGGAGGTGGCGCGACACCCCCATAGGAAAGTTCTCGTGCCCGTCGCGGCGCTCCTTGCGCTCGGCGTGGCGGGCGTAATCTACTTGCGCTCTTCTCGCGCGCAGGCCATCACAGAAAAAGACTCCATTCTCCTCGCTGATTTCGTCAACACCACCGGGGATGGAGTCTTCGACGGAACGCTCAAGAAGGCGCTGGCCGTTGATCTCCAGCAGTCGCCCTTCTTGAACGTGGTCTCCGACGAAAAAGCCCGCCAGACCTTGACGCTGATGGGCAAGCCCGCGGACGAGCGCATCACTTCTGCCATCGGACGGGAGATCGCCCAGCGCACCGGCGTGAAAGCGGTGCTCGTGGGATCAATCGGCGGGATGGGAACTCAGTACGTGGTGACGCTCGATGCGGTCAATGCCGCGAGCAGCGACACGCTCGCCGAAACGCAGGCCCGCGCCGACAGCAAAGAGCAGGTGCTGAAAGCGCTCGACCAGGCCACCACCCAGCTGCGCGAAAAACTTGGCGAGTCGCTCGCGTCGATCAAGAGATTCGACAAGCCGCTGGAAGAAGCGACCACATCGTCCCTGGAAGCGCTCAAAGCGTTCAGCCTGGGGGATGAGAAACACGCTACGGGCAATGATCTGGCTGCCATGCCTTTCTACAAACAGGCGATCGAACTCGATCCCAACTTCGCTTTGGCCTACGCCCGACTTGCCACCGTGTACAACAACTACGGTCAGTTCGCCCTCTCCGAGCAAAATCGCAAGAAGGCGTTCGAACTCAAAGACCGCGCCAGCGAGCGCGAGCGGTTGTACATCACCTCTCACTACTATGCCGACAGCGGCCAGTTGGAGAAGGGCAACGCCGCCTACGAACTGTATAAGCAGACCTACCCTCGCGACGGAACTCCCTATATCAACTTGTCGGCGATCGCGCTGCAATTGGGGGATTTTGACAGGGTCCTGGAAAACGCCAAGGCCGCGATCAAAGTGGACCCGGATGAATCGCGCGGCTACCTGAATTCAGCCGGTGCATACATGGGACTCAACCGCCTCGAAGAAGCGAAGGCCGTTGCGAATGAAGGACTGCGCCGCCACTCCGACTTCTTGTTTCTGCATGACACCCTGGCCACCATTGCTTTAGCCCAGGGCGATCTCGCCGCAATGGAGCGCGAAGAAGCGCTGGCCAAGACGCAACCGGACCTGGAATGGAGCGCCTACTTTCGCCATGGTGAGGTCGCAGCCTCACACGGTCAGCTCCATCAGGCCGAAGACTTCTACGAGAAGGCGCGCCAGGTCGGCAAAAGAGTTGAGATCAAGAGCGCAGAGGCGGGAGCCATTTCAGAACGTGCCTCGGTCCGGGCGCTCGCTGGAAATCGCAAGGAGGCCATTGAATCAGCCCATGCCTCGCTCGCAATCTTTCAGGACTACAACCAGAAGTTGCAGGTGGCCGGCATTCTAGCCTTCGCCGGAGACCGCAAAGAGGCACTCGACCTGGCAGCAGAAGTCGCCAAAAGCCGTCCCGATGATGTGCTGGTGCAAGCTCTCTTTGTCCCGCTGGTGCAGGCTGCAACGGCACTCGATAGCGGCGACGCAGCCAAGGCCATCGAACTCTTGAAACCGGCGAGCGCTTATGACCGAGCCACTACTCCCGTGCTGTATCTCCGCGGACTCGCCTACATAAAGAACAAACAGGGAGCGGAAGCCGTGCAGGAGTTTCAAAAGATTCTCGCCCTACGGAACTATTCGCCTGCCGACCCGCTGATGTCACTCGCCCATCTTGGCCTGGGCCGCGCCTACGCGCTCCAGGGGGATACCCAGAAAAGTCGCACTGCCTATCAGGACTTCCTCGCCCTCTGGAAAGACGCCGACCCCGACCTGCCCATCCTGAAAGAAGCCAAGGCCGAGTACGCCAAGCTGCAGTAGAGTCAGACGCGCTGGGCTACAATCACACCGCTATTAAGGCCGCCACACATGATCGGAGAAATCATGCGCCGCTTGATAACGCGAATCTTAATCGGAGCGCTGGTCGGAGGAATCGAGCTTGTGACGGCTGCGCTACCGGTTGTGGCGCAAACCGCTCCGCTTACCGGTGCCATGCCCGTCGCACAACAACCGGTTTCTTCTGCTCCAGCCTACGTTCGAGCCGGGAAACTGCTCGACGTACGTTCCGGCAAGATCCTGCAGGATCAGGTCATTGTCATTCGTGGCGAACGAATCGATCGCGTTGCCCCAGCCGGCAAGGAACAAATTCCCGCTGGCGCGAAGGTCGTCGATCTCTCTCGCGCAACCGTGCTGCCCGGCCTGATCGACTGTCACACGCACATCATGCTGGCCGACACCGACAACTCGCATTACGAAGAATATCTGTTGAAGGACTCCTATCAGTACCGCACGATCCTGGCGACGCTGAACGTGAAGCGCGATCTCGAAGCCGGCTTCACCGCCATGCGCGACGTCGAAACCGAAGGCGCCATGTACAGCGACGTGGACGTCCGCAACGCGATCAACCAGGGGCTGATCCCGGGCCCGCGCCTGAAAGTCGCGACCCGCGGAATTTCCTCCACCGGCGGATATGCATTGGAAGGCTATGCGCCCCAAGTGGCCGTTCCGACGGGCGTGCAGATGGTCGATGGCCCCTATGAGGCGCGCAAAGCGGTGCGTGAGCAGTTCAACTACGGCGCAGACCTGATCAAAATTTACGGGACGGACCGGTATCGCTTTTTGCCCGACGGCAAGGAGGTGAGCGTGGCGAATTTTACCCTTGAGGAAACCCAGGCCATCGTCGACGAAGCGCGTTTGAAAGGAATCAAGGTTGCTTGTCACGCCTATGACGGCCCCGGCCTGCACTATTGCATCGATGCCGGCGTCGCCTCGATTGAACACGGCATTCAACTGGATGACGACGCCATCCGCAAGATGGTCGCCCAGGGCATCTATCTTGTGCCCACCCTCCAGGTTTATTGTTGCGCGCTCGAAAAAGGAGACTTGGCCATGACCGCCGGCAAAACCAGCCGCCTGGCCATTCACAAAATCAGCTTCGAGAAAGCGCTCGCCGCCGGAGTGAAGATCGCCTTCGGCACCGACGCCGGCTCATTTCCACACGGAACTCAGGCGATCGAATTCGAATGGATGACCCGTTACGGAATGTCGCCGCTCGAGGCGATCCGCTCTGCGACCGTAAACGCCGCTGACCTGCTCGGCTGGACTGACGACATCGGCGCCATCGAGTCCGGGAAATATGCCGACTTGATTGCGGTGGACGGGGATCCTCTCAACGACATCAAGCAGCTTGAGCATGTGAAATTCGTGATGAAGGGCGGGGAAGTGATGCGAAGCGATTATGCGAAGTGAAATTCGATTGTTTTCAGCTTGAGAAGCCGTTTCGAGCACCGAGCCGAATTACTTTTCGCTAGTTTCCTGGGAAGCGGAATGCCCGAATACCCTGTCATTCGTGTTTATTGTGCGGGCGCGAAATACCCGCGGCGCGAGCGCACGTGCAGGTTCTTGTGGTCGGAGGCCACGATTTCAATCGTGCGGTACCGCCCATCGGGGCGGAAGTCAGCCGGCTTGTAGGAAACGGCATACTGGCTGCGCAGTTCATCCTGAATTTCAGCGAACGCATTGGCCACGTCGCGCAGTTGGAAGGGAAAGAACGCCCGTCCGCCAGTCGCATCCGCGATCCGCTCGAGCACCTTGTCGCCTTTGCCCTTCATGCCGGAGATGTTCGTGCTGATGGTGTACACGATCACCTCGGCGCGCTGCGCCATTTCGATCGCTTCTTCGCGGGTTACGTGGCTTTGGTTGTCCTCGCCATCGCTAAGCAAAATAATTGCCCTTCGCAGCGGCCCGCTGCGGGGCGCCTTCAGCAATTTGTCGCGGCACGAGAAATAAAGCGCATCGAACATCGCCGTTCCGCCACCCGGCCGCAGCAGTCGTACGCCCCGCGAGAGGCTCTCGGTATTGTCCGTGAAATCCTGCGTCACTTCCGGTGTTACGTCGAAGCCGACAATGAACGCCGTGTCATACTTTGGACGGATCGTCTGGTTCAGAAACTCAATCGCCGATTCCTGCTCGAACTTGAACCGGTCGCGCACCGAGTTACTGGCGTCCACCAGCAGGCCCACCTGCAGAGGCAGATCGGTCTGGTTGCGGAAGTCCTTCACCTCTTCGGCCGGCTTGGAATCGTCGATCACCTTGAAGTCGCTTTTGTTCAGGTCCTTCACATAACGTCCATGCTTGTCGGTTACCGTGAACACCACGTTCACTTCGTTTACCGTCTTGCGGATGGTCGTAACCGATTCGTCGTCCTGCGTGGACGTCTGCTGTCCGCTGCTGGCGGAAGATTTCGAAGCCGGCACAGCTGAGCCTGGCGATGCCGGTTGGCTCTCCGCGGCTTGCGCTGGTTTATTTTCCGTGGAGTCTTGTGCGGGCACAGTTGGCGCCGGAGAAGCCTGAGCCGGAGCAGTGGGTGTCGTCGACGCAGCAGGTGCAGGAGTGGCAGGCGTCGCAGTACCGCCCTCCTGTGCAAGACAGGCCAAGCCTGTCAGCAAAGCAGCGCCCAAAAAAGCAAACTTCCAGAATCCCATTGCCCCAATTATACCAATCGCGCACCGCCCCATCTCGCGAATGAAACCGCCGAACTCGTAGAGCATTCGATCCCCATCCCAAACCAACAAATCCCGATCTAAGCAGCAAGCACCAAAGACCAATGACCGGCGCCCAGACCAGCGCTCAACGACCGAAGACGAAGCCCTCCTCGTCCTCTGCGGCAGTTCTGCGCGCCCTCCGCGTTTTAAGATTCACCAATCCCCCGCAGAAACTCCGCCAACTCCCCCGGCAAGTCCCGGGCGAAGGCTAATTTCTCCCCCGTCCGTGGATGCCGCAATTCCAACGCCGCCGCGTGCAGAAAATTCCGCTCCAGACCAACCGGGCCACCATGTCCCTTGATCGCCGCGGGCGCCCCATACGTCGTATCCCCCACCACCGGATGCCCCAACGAGGCCAGATGCACGCGAATCTGGTGCGTTCGTCCGGTATCGATCTTCACCTCGAGCAACGAGAACTTGCCGAAGGCCGACTCGATGCGACGCTGCACCCGATAATGCGTGATGGCCTCGCGCCCGCCCTCGCCCCGCGTCGTCATCCTCACGCGCCGCACGCGATCCCGGCTGATGCTTTTGCGAATCGTTCGCTGATCCTGCTTTACCCACCCATGCACCAGCGCGATATAAGTCTTTTTCACCTCGCGGCTGGCAAACTGGGCCGCCAGTTTGCGATGTGCTTCATCGTTTTTCGCCACCACAATCAGCCCGCTGGTTTCCTTGTCCAACCGATGCACAATCCCCGGCCGTGTTTCCCCGCCCACTTCCGACAGCTTTCCAAACCGGTGCAGCAACGCATTGACGAGTGTTCCGCGATTGCGCGCATCCTCGGTCGCCCCCGCGCCCGCATGCACCGTCATGCCGGCCGCCTTATTAATCACCGCCAGATCTGCATCTTCGAAAACAATGTCGAGTGGAATGTCTTCAGCTATCGCGCGCAGCGGCGGGAGCGTTGCCGGGCCGAACACGCTGATCGTCTCCCCACCGCGCAAGCGCAATGAAGCCTTACCCGCTTTCCCATCCACAGTCACCAGCGTCTGCTCGATCAGTTGCTGCACACGCGCCCGGCTGACATCTCCAAGTTTGGTGACCAGCAATTGATCCAGGCGCAGGCCTGCCTGCTCATCGGAAACATGAAAATTCAGTGGAAAGGTTTGAGACATGGAGATCGAACAGAGTCTAGCGCATGGCAATGCGAAGCAAGCTCCGTTCCGATCAAAACAATAAAATGAGAAAAGCGCCTTGAGCCCAGAGCCTAAAGCCCAGAGCCCAAAGCTAGGTTCTCACCCCTGACACCTGCGGTCCGACCCCTGATCGCGCCCCGCCCTTCAAAAACCAGATCAGGCCGCCGATGACCACTAGCCCAATCGCGATCAGCTGCGTCCCGCTCATCAACCCGCCGAACACCGATCCGCGGCCCGGATCCCCGCGCAGGAATTCCAGAAAGAATCGCGCCACTCCGTACAGAATGAGATAAGCACCGAACACCTGCCCGTCGAATTTCTTTCGCTTCAGCATCCACATCAGCAGAAAGAAGTTTGCCAGTTCCACCGCCGACTCAAACAGCTGGGTCGGCTGCAGCGCTTCATTCAACGGAGTTCCCACCAAGTCATGAGCCACCGGATTGGTGAACGTCACTCCCCACCAGGCCTGTGTGGGCTTGCCAAAACAACATCCCGCCGCGAAACAGCCCACGCGGCCAATGGCGTGTCCCAGCGCCAGTCCGGGGGCGAACGCGTCGCAGGTCCCGAGCGGCGGCATGTGATTTCGCCGGATATACCACGCGGCTGCCACCAGCGCCGCAATCAATCCGCCGGAGAAGACTCCGCCCGCCTGCAAAGTACTGACGCTGAAAATATCGGTCCAGTGCGGGTAAGTATTCCAGTCGTAGACGACGTACAGCACCTTCGCGCCCACGATCCCGCACAACACGACCAGAATGCCCAGGTTCCATGCCTTCTCGGGATCAATCCCTTGCCGCGCGGAATTGCGCACACTGATCCATAGCCCAAGCAGAACGCCGGTAGCCACCAGCAGCCCGTAGGTGGGCAGAAAAAATCGTCCTATATGAAAAATTTGTGGGTACACGTTTTATTGGATGCGCGAGGAAAGAATCGCGTCAATTTCAGTTTAACAGGAGAAGCGGAAGGAGAGGCTACCAGCCAACGACCATTAGCTACCAGCCAAAACAAAAGCCGACCCGCTGGGCCGTGCGGTGGGCCGAGAATGAACCCGTCCTAGACGGTGGGAACCTGCCGAGACCCTTTAGGCATCTCCGCGTGGCGGAGCATCGCACACCGGATCTTAGTTCGAGTCAAGTCCCCGTTCATTCGGTGTTGGTTCAAAAATCGGTGACCACCGCACCAACTCCGCAGGCCGGCTTTCAGGATTGGATGCTAGGCAAACCGGCGAAGTTTCGCAAGCCCCCGCATGTAAAAAGCTGGCAACGCGCGTGCAAGCGCCACGCAGTCATGACCCCTTCCCTCAGCGATCTCTGCGGCGGTTCTCTGCGTTTCCTCTGCGTCTTAAGATTTGGAATCCAATACTTTCCCAAAAAGAAAGAGCCGCCGAAGCGGCTCTTTTGTTTCAAAGAAAAAATTTACCTGGCCTTCACCATGGCATGTTCATCTTCCAACACCTCATCCAGCGCGCTGGCTAAGCGATGCGTTCTCTGCACAATCGCTGAAGACCCCACATGGCTATTCCGTTTCAACAGATGATATTCATCCGCGATATTCAGAGCTGCCAGCACCGCCAACCGCACCGTATCGATCGTGTTGGTCTGCTCGGCGACCGCGCGCATCTTGCCGTCCACATACTCGGCCAATTTCAGGATGTATTCCGGATCGGTGCCTCGCAGATTGTAGGCCTGGTCGAAAATCTCCACGCGCACGCTGCTGTTGCTCGCGTCTTTCACCGGATTTTGTCGGGTTGCCGTTGCCATAACCAAAGTTGCTCCTCTCGTCCGAGGTCGCCACACTGCAGGCTAGCTGGCCACCTGCTCTTCGCCCGCCGCGTCGATCTGCCGCATCATCTTCTCGACCCGGCGGCGAACCTCTTCGCGGTCCTTGCGGAGTTGCACCGCCTCCCGGCGCAGCGACTCGGTTTCTTCTTCCCGATCCCGCAGCTGCTGCTTCAGACGTTGCACGTCCCGCTCCGCTGCGGTTTTTGCCTCGCGCGCGGCCTTGTACATCTCAATAGTGCGATAAACTTTGTCTTCCAGCGCCTGGAAATCGTCGGTGGGAACCTCGGCAGATACCTCGTCCACTGCTTTGAGAGCCATAATCGAATTCATCCCGAGAGAAATGATCGTTCTTGTTTCGCAGTATAACCCAGATCAGCTTGGAAACATCCTTCTCTGTGAAGGCTCATCGGCGTGATGAGGACAGGGCAGGAAAAATCTTCCCGAATCCCGTGAACCCGGCCTCCCGCGCTTCAATTCGCGTGATCCTTGGCGGCAAATCGGCACAGGCATGCTAACTCAGGTCGTGAATCCTACGCTACGGAGCACAAACCGTACCCGCTCCTCCACCGGCGCTCGCGGAAGCTCCACCAGTTCATATCCGTAGCCTGTATAGGTCTTGGCCAGCGTTTCGTAAGTCCGAACGGCTTCTGCGAAATCCTGCTTCCGCTCGCGATCCGGCTGGAAAATCTCTTCCCAGGGCGGCGCGATAAACACGCGGGAGTGGTAGCGAAACGATTCGACCGCTTGCTCCAGGTATTTGGGGATCGGCAGCTTCATCAGCCGCGAGATACCCGGCGACATCCGGCACTCCGCGATCAAAGAAAATTTCGCCTGGCCTGACTCTTGTGCAATGCGGTAAGACCGCATCTCCCACGCCAGCATCATGTCCGCGAACAGCGCCGGATCGACCCATGGCAACGCCCGGCCGCCGATGGCAACCTGATCCTGAATGATGCCGCGTCCCGCCTCCACGGACCGCCCGAACCCGGCCCGCGCCAGAGCGCCGATCAGCGTGCTCTTGCCGGAGCCTGGCCCGCCCGTCACCACGAAGAATCTGTCCGTGTCGTTGCCCACGGCCGCTATTTCCGTGCTGCACTCGCGGGACGCACCTTGCGCAAGCGCTGAGCTGCCTCATCCAGAGTTTCATCGCGCTTGCAGAACGCGAATCGCACCTGTTGCGCTCCGTCCTTGGGATTCCGGTAGAAGCTCGATCCCGGCACCGCCGCCACGCCTATCTCGCTCACCAGGTATTTCGTGAACGCCAGATCGTCCGCGTATCCGAATCCGCTGATGTCGGTCATTACGTAATACGCGCCGCGCGGAAGGAAGCAGCGGAATCCAGCCTCCTCCAGCGCCGGCAACAACCGGTCCCGCCGCTTGCGATATCCCTCCGCCAATTTCGCGTAGTAGCTTTCCGGCAAACTCAAAGCCGACGCCCCCGCTTCCTGTAGTGGCGCCGGCGCGCCCACCGTCAGAAAGTCATGCACCTTCCGAATTGCATCCGTAATGCGCGGCGGCGCAATCGTCCATCCCACGCGCCACCCCGTCACGCTATAAGTCTTCGACATCCCATTGATGGTGACCGTCCGTTCTTCCATTCCCGCGAGCGACGCCATCGAGATGTGCTTGGTTCCGTCGTACAGGATGTGCTCGTAGATCTCATCCGTGATGGCGAGCACATCAAACTCCACGCACAGATCGCGAATCAGTTCCAGTTCCCCTCGAGTAAATACTTTGCCGGTAGGGTTGTTTGGCGTGTTCACGATGATGGCCTTGGTGTGCTTGTGAAAGGCTGCCCGCAGTTCTCCTTCGTTGAATGACCACTGGCCCCCGGGCTCGCGGGGCGGCCGCAGTTTCACGAACCGCGGCTTGGCTCCGCTCAGAATCGAATCCGGCCCGTAGTTCTCGTAGTAAGGCTCGAAGATCACGACCTCGTCGCCCGCATTGCAGACCGCCATCAGGGTCGAGATCATTGCCTCGGTCGACCCGCAGCACACAGTGACTTGCTTTTCCGGATCGACCTTCACGCCCTGCCACGTCTGCATCTGCCGCGCAATGGCACCCCGCAGGCTCTTTGCTCCCCAGGTGATGGCGTATTGGTTCACGTCGGCCCCGATCGCCTCCTGCGCCGCCTGCTTGATTTCCGCCGGCGCCGCAAAATCCGGAAACCCCTGCGCCAGGTTGATGGCCCCATGCACCATCGCCTGCCGCGTCATCTCCCGGATAACCGACTCGGTAAAATGCGACACGCGGTCGCTGAGAAAGTGTTTCTGTGGAGTGGCCACCTCAGGCATAGTTGCGCCAGACTAGCACAGGAGTGAAAGCGGCGCGATGAGTCCGCGATCCTCTGAATATTTCCATGATCCAGGATCAGCAATCAAAATCTGAAATCAGAATGAAATCAAAAATCAGCAATCCCAACGCTCGTTTCTCCATGCCCCTCTGCGTCCTCTGTGGTTAACGCCTCTGATTTCCGCCAAACCCGTTTCCGCACATCGGGCCAGAACTCCGCAAACGCATTCCCTGACATCCTCCCCACCACGCCCAACACGCATCGCACCAAAGCGCTCCCCACGCCGTTCTCGCTATCCACCCGCCATGTATTCGACAGAAAGTTGTTGCCCACATTTCCGATGTAGCGCGCGTAGGCAGGATGCCAGGTTCCATCGCGATGCGGCGCCACAAACGTAGTCCGGATCACGTACTTCACGCGCGTGCCCAAGCCGCGCCGCGGGGAAGGGAAGTAACGCGGATCCTCTCCCCACAAAGCCCCCAGGGATGCCTCCATCGCGTTTCCCGTCGACACGCCTGTCAGGCGCATCCCGTAGCGCTCGCCGAAACCCTCCCAATGCGGTCCGTATTCCTTCGGACGGTTGATCGCCGTTCCGAAGCCCGCGCTGATCGGGCCTGCCGCCAGCAGACTCAGCGGACCAGCCGTCGATACCACGAACCACTTCGCGCGATCTCTTCCGCTGGCCGGTTGATAGCTGCCAATCCGCTCGTTGCCGAACGATTGCGCCACCGCCGGGACATTGCTGCCAGTTTGTGCGAAGACATGCCCTGCCACCAGCAGCCACACCCCTAGCCACAACTTCATGCTTCCTCCCATGTTGCGTGCTGAACAGACCTCAGACGCAGTTGCGCCGTCTTGCGTTGCATCCTGACTGGCCGAGCCTTGCAGCAGCTTTCCTTAGCGTTGGAGAGAGCGGCCTTCCTGCTGAACGCCGTCGCGGACTTTTTCTCTCTGCCCGACTAAGATAAGACTCGGCTACCAAGGAGAGCGGCGTCGATCTTTTGAAGGATCCAGCTATAACGAGCGGCTAATGATCATTATTTTAAATTAGCAATAAATATACCTGTTTTCGCTCCATCCAGGCCGACGTCGCGAATCCCTTACGGAATAATCCCCGGCGGCGCCCATTGTTGCGGCAAATCTCCGGGCTTCCCCTGAGTTTTTGGTACCGTGCACGGTTCGGCAACTTACAGCGAACACATGACGTTATTCTCCCGGACTGAATCATCTGATCGAGTGTGAGCACAAAGCCACAACTCGAGACCGTTACGGAGCGAATGGCCAACGGTCGAACTGTGCGCAACACAATCCTGTTGCGTCTGCCTGACCATGAGTTCGAGGCGATTCAGCCTCACCTGCGCTTTACCAATCTCGGCCTCGCTACCTGCCTGCAGCGCGAGCAGGAGACAATCGACGCTGTTTACTTCATGAATCGCGGCATCGCCTCGATGCTGGTCGAGACCGACGACGGCCGCAGCGTGGAAGTAGGTGTCTCTGGCCGCGAAGACATGGTGGGCTTGCCGCTGGCCGCCGGCCTCGACAGCCATCCCCACAGCATCATCATGCAGGTGCCCGGTGACGGCTTCCAAGTGGAGAGCAGCGTGATGCGGCGCGCCATCGGATCCCTGCCGGAACTGCGCCGGATCCTTGTCCGCCAGCTGGGGATTCGTTCGGTACAATTTGCGCAGAACGCGGCTTGCAACCGCCTCCACAATGTCCGGCAGCGCCTGGCTCGCTGGCTGCTGGTCACGCTCGACCGCATCGACTCCAACCTCATCACCACCACACACGACTTCCTCTCGAAGATGATCGGCACCGACCGTCCGACCGTCAGCGTAGTGGTGGCTGACTTCGAGCGGGATGGCATCATCACGCGCAGCCGCGGGTCGATTTTCATAGTCAACCGTGCCCTGCTGGAACAGCAATCCTGCAAGTGCTACGCGGCTTTCAAGCAGTTCAACGTCGAGCTCGGTCTCGTAAGATAAGGCTCATTCCGTAGGGAAACCTACCGACTACTTCAGAGTCGAGGAGATAGGCTATGTTCACGCAAGACAAGTTGGACTTTCCTGACTGGGAGAAACTACTCGTCATGGTGAACAGTGAGGAGCGGTGGAGGGAGTTGTGCGCCAAAGCCGCCGTTGAACAAGACCCCCAAAAACTGATGGAACTTGTCAAGGAGATCAGTCGGCTCCTGGACGAAAAGCAATCTCGCAACCGAGTCGAACGCGAACATTTTGGACCGGAAGAAGGCGACCCGCCGACAACATCCTGAATCACGTTTTTTCGGCAACCATCCCCGCCGAAAAGTTTTCAGACTAATTAAGTCAAAACCGCAACGTGCCAGAAGCAGGCACCAGCTTGGGTCGATGGGATTAGTGTCGAGCCGAAAGAAGTTTAAGATTTTGCGAGAGTATATCGCGGTTCCAGGGACGAACCTGAAATCCGTGCCTCCAGCGGCGTCTCCGACTTCTGCAACTCAGCCGCGACCTTTTCCATTTGCCGCATCGCGCGCAGGTGATTCCGGCCCGCGATTTTCAGGATGTCGTCGTCAGAATATTTGCGCCGCAGCAATTCCGCAAACAGGTAGGGATAGCGCGTTACATCTTCCAATCCTTCGGCCATCGAGTCTCCTCCGGCCTGGTAATAATCCGCCCCGATGCCGATGTGGTCGATGCCCGCCACCTGCCGAATGTGATCGATATGATCGGCGACATCGCTAATCGTGGGCCGCGGCAATGGATTGGTTTTCTCCCATTCTTCCAGGCCTTTAATGATTGCAGCGTCAGTGCCCTCCTGGAGATGCAGCTTGCGCAGAGCTTCGGTGCGCCGGTCCTGCCAGGCCTGGTTCTTCGGCGAGATGAATTCCTTGATGAAATTCACATGTACCACGCCGCCATTGGCCGGCACTTGCTGCAGCACGTCGTCGGGCACATTGCGCGGATGCGGATTCACGGCGAAGGAACTGGAGTGCGAGAAGATGACTGGAGCCCGCGTCACGCTGAGCGCGTCGCGCATGCTGTTGGCGCTGACATGCGACAGGTCTACAAACATGCCGAGCCGGTTCATCTCCCGCACCACCTGCTTGCCGAAGCCGGTCAATCCGTAGTGTTCGGGCCGGTCTGTGGCCGAGTCCGCCCAGTCGATGTTGTCCCAGTGCGTCAGCGTCATGTAGCGCGCGCCCAGGTCATAGAAAACCCGCAATGACGCCGCCGAGTTCTCGATCATGTGCCCACCCTCGACCCCGATCAGGCACGCGATCTTTCCGGCCTTGTGAATACGCTCGATATCGTCGGCCGTGCGCGCCTGCTCGAAGTCTGCCTGGCTGCGGATCATCCGCAGGGCGACATCGAACTCGCGCATGGCCTCGTGAAGTGACGTGTGCGTTTTCTGGGTGGCCGACTCGACAAACACCGACCAGTACTGCGCGCCCACCCCGCCCTCGCGCAGGCGGGGAATGTCAGCGCAGAGCTTCGGTTGGACTTTGCTGAGGTCGTACTTGGCAAGGTCGCCCCTCAGCTCGAGCAGCATGGAAGGAAGATCATTGTGAGTTTCGATAAATGGCGCCTGTTTGAGGAGGGCGCGAGCGCGCTCGACCAACGGTGGATCAGGCGAATTTGCCTGAAGGCCGATGTTAAATGCCGCCGTCAGCGGAGATGCGAATACATTTTTCCCGAACGCTCCGGGTGTTAGTCCTGCAACCGAGCACGCTGCAAATCCCGCCAGAAAATGTCTACGCGATAGCACGCAGTCGCCTCCGTGGTACCCGCGGGAGTATATCGGAAATAGTGAGCGGACAAAGAGATTAGAGCTGCGAAACCACAGTCCGCGGTTTAGCCAAGTTCACAAACCAAGGCAAAAGGCTTTCTCAGCGTTCTCTGCAGCTTTTCTCCGCGCTCTCGGCGGTTTAACGTGTTCGCAGTTTGTGTCGATAGGCAAGAATCCAGAATCGAGAAACTTTCGCCCTTTGACTAGCCGCGCAATACGCCGCCGAGTCCTTCCAGCGCCTTAATTATCTGCGCCGACCACTGCGCCACCTCGTCCTCGCGGAGCGTTCTCTCGTTCGACTGAAACACCGCCCGCAATAGAATCGAGTACTTCCCGGCAGGCACATTGCCACCGCGAAAGATCTCCACCGGCGCGAATCTGCGCAACTCGCCGAGCTTCAGCTTGTTCACAGCCTGTTCGACCTGCTCGAAGATCACCCCGTCGGCGAACACGAACGAGAAGTCGCGCTCCACCGCGGGATGGCGCGGCAAAGGCTGGTATCGCGGTTCGCGCAATTCGTGCTCGTACAAAGGGTCGAGGAAGAACTCGGCCACGAACACGTCCTGCCTCAGTTTGCGCGCCGCCGCGACATCGGGATGCAATTGCCCGAACTGTGCGACCACCGAGCCGTCGAGCACAGCGCGCGCCGCGCGTCCCGGATGGTAGTAGCCGGCGACGTCGGTGTCGTAGTGCAGGACCTTCGATATGAACGGGGAGAGCAGATTCTCCACATCGCCCTTGACGTCGAAGAATGTGACAGGCCGTGCTTCTGCCGGGCGCTGTACGTTCAACGGCAACGCGCTCCCCGTCGCCGCGAAGCAAATCTGTTTCGGTTCCGCAGAGGCCGACCCTTCGGCCTCGTACACATGCCCAGCCTCGAACAGGCGCACGCTGTCGGTACCGCGATTCAGGTTGTAGGCCAGCATGTTCAGCATGCCGGGGACGAGCGAGGTCCGCATCACGGATGCTTCCTCGCTCAGCGGATTCGCCAGCGTCATCGCCTCGGCCGGCGAGAAGGTCTTCGCATCTTCTGACGAGATGAACGTCAATGAGACAGCCTCGTCGTAGCCCAGCGCGAGCAGGGAACTGCGCAGCTTCGCATCTTTGTGCGCGTCCGGAAGTTCGATCACGGCTCCGGCAAACGCGGGCAGCGTGTTCGGGAAGCGGTCGTATCCGTACAGCCGGGCGATTTCTTCGATGACGTCGATCTCGCGCTCCACATCAAGTCGCCACGAAGGAATTGTGACTTCGAATTCCTCGCCTTCCTGGCGTCCGGGCGTAGTTTCAAAGCCAAGACGCGAAAGGATGCGCACGACTTCCTGCGCGCTGAGATCCTTGCCGAGAATGCGGTGCACTTCCGACATGTTCAGCACGATCGGCGCCTGGTCGCGCCGGCCGACCACCACGTCAATCGCATCGCCCACCAGCGTGCCGCCGGCGGAATTCAGGATCAGTTCCGCAACGCGGTTGGTGGACACCAGAGTCGATTCATAATCGGCTCCGCGCTCGAAACGATGTGACGCGTCAGTGTGCAGTCCATGGCGCTTTGATGTCTTGCGGACGGTCGCCGGGTCCCACCACGCCGACTCGATCAGGATGTTGCGCGTCTTGTCGGTGATCATGGTGTCGAAACCGCCCATAACGCCGGCGAGTCCGACCGGTTTCTTGGCATCGCACACAACAAGATCTTCGGTCGTGAGCTTGCGTTCCACGCCGTCAAGCGTCTTCAGGGTTTCTCCGGCGCGGGCAAAACGCACAACGATGCGCCGGCCTTCGAGCAGATCGAGATCAAACACGTGGGTCGGCTTGCCCGATTCCCAGAGAACATAGTTGGTGGTGTCGACAGCGTTGTTGATGGGCCGCTGATCGAGCAACGCCAGTCGCTGGGTGACCTTTGCCGGAGAAGGCTTGATCGTCACATCGCGCACCACGCGTGCCGTGAATCGGGGGCAGTAGCGCCCGTCTTCCACGGTGATGGTGATACCGGCAAGATCGGTGAATGGCGGCAGCTTGGCGGCGTACGCCTTCAGCGGCAAATCGTAGAAAGCCGAAGCCTCGCGTGCGACGCCATAGTGATTCATCGCGTCGGGACGGTTGGTCCCGATCTCCATCTCGAACACGGTCGAGTCGCCCTCGCCCGTAATTCCTTCGACGGCAATGCCGATCGACGTGAGATCGTGCGCAAGCGTAGCATTGTCGACCTTGAGGTCAACGAAGTCGCGAATCCATGTGGGAGAAAGTTTCATGAAAGTCAGCTGCGAGCTATGAGCTACGAGCTATGAGCAAACAGGTAATGCACCAGAGCTGTCGCTGCTTGCTCGGGACTCGAAGCTCGTAGCTCATAGCTTTATCCAAACTGCTTCAAAAACCGCTCATCCCCCTGAAAGAACAGCTGAATGTCATCCACGCCGTATTTCAGAATCGCGATGCGGTCGGCGCCCATGCCGAAGGCGAAGCCCGAGACCTTCCTCGGGTCGTAGCCGTTGTGCTTCACGAACTCGAAGACGTTGGGGTCGACCATGCCGCAGCCGAGGATTTCGATCCAGCCCGTGGTCTTGCACGGGCGGCACGGTTCCGAACCCCGTTTGCCGCTGCCGCCGCAAATGAAGCAGCTCACCATCATCTCCGCACTCGGCTCGGTGAACGGGAAGAACGACGGGCGGAACTGCGTCTTCACGCTCGATCCGAACAGCGCTTTCATGGCGTGATCGAGCGTGCCTTTCAGGTCGCCGAAGGTGATGTTCGTGTCAACCGCCAGCCCCTCGATCTGGTGAAACATGGGCGAATGGCTGGCGTCGGGCGGATCGTTGCGATAGACCTTGCCCGGAATTACGATGCGCAGCGGCGGTTTCAGCCTCTCCATGGTGCGGATCTGCACCGGCGACGTGTGCGTGCGCAGCAGCAGCCGCTCGCGCTGGGCTTTCTTGTCCTGTCCTGCGAGGAAGAGCGTGTCCTGCATGTCGCGCGCCGGATGGTTGGGCGGAAAATTCAGCGACTCGAAGTTGTAGTAGTCGCTTTCAATCTCCGGGCCTTCGGAGACCGAGTAGCCGAGATTGCGGAACACCGCGACGATCTCGTTCATCGTGCGGATCACGGGATGTTCCGCGCCCAGCGGGCGGCGGATGCCGGGCAGGCTGATGTCGAGAGGCGGTTCCACAATTCCTTCAGCCACTATTGAGACCCGGCCCAATTCCACCGCGGCACCGCCAGAGACCACCGCTCCTCCTGAGGCGCTATAAGAGAACACTTTCTTCGGCTTTAGCGCTTCGACCCGTTCTGTGACCTTCACCTTCAAACCATTGACGTGCTGCCCAACATTGCGCTTAGCCTCTTTGGGTGCGGCCTTGAGCCATAGTTCATTGATCTGCGTAGCGATACCGCCCTTGCGGGCGAGCCACCGATCACGAAAGGTCTTCCACTCGTTCTCGCCCCTAACGGCGGCCGCTTCCGATTCGAGCGCGGCGAGCAAGTCGCGCGACGCCGCATCGAGCGCGGTGGCCGAGTAGTCCGTCAGTTGAGGAACGGTGTACATGTCGGTTGCTTTCGCCCCTGACGGGGTTTGGCGCAATGTGACGTTACCCAGCGCTTACGCGCTGGGCTAATGAATGTCGCCGCTCCGCGGCTCGGTCGGATCGATTTGCCGCAGGCTGATACACCCATCCCACGGCTGGTTTGAGTAAGGCTAACGGCTAAGTGCTAAAGGCTGTTCTGCGCCGCTTCCAGCGCGCTCTTGGCCTGTTCCGCGAGGCTTTTAAATGCTGCCTCGTCCTTCACGGCCAGGTCGGCGAGGATCTTGCGATCAAGCTCAACGCCGGCTTCCTTCAGGCCGTTGATGAACTTCGAGTAACTGAGGCCGTTCGCCTTGGCGGCGGCGCCGATGCGTACGATCCACAGTGCTCGGAACTGGCGCTTGCGCTGCTTGCGGCCGGAGTAGGCGAACTTGAGTCCGCGCTCGACCGCTTCTTTGGCGGAGCGGTAGAGTTTCGATTTTGTGAGGAAATAACCGCTGGCGCGGTCTAGGATTTTTTTCCGCTTGGCGCGGCGCTTGGTTCCACGTTTTACGCGAGGCATTGCTTTCTCCTTTTTCGTTTGGTTCTTACTGGCGGCTGGAGGTAAGGATCGTCGATGACGATTGACCTCTTCACACGCCCGGGCGCGATGACCCGCACCCTATATACAACTGGATGTGGGTGTCGTCCCTGAAGGGACTGGCGCTCCAAATCCGCGTTCTACCCCGCACTTACGTGCGGGCCGAACCTCTTGTCGTCGCTGCCCGACTGAATTCCACTGCAGTTTCGGCGAACAGAACTGTCGACCTGCAACAGCTTAGGACATCCTGGCGCATAGCAGTGTGCGCCCACATAGTTCAGGCGTAGGGAATCATGCGCAGCACTTTGGGGGTGTCGGCGTCCGAGACCAGCACGGCTTTCGCGAGCTTGTCTTTGCGCTTCTGTCCCTTGGACGTGAGCATGTGGCGAAGGTGCGAGTGGTGACGCATTACCTTGCCGGTGGCGGTTTTCTTGAAGCGCTTGGCAGCGCCTTTGTGAGTTTTTAGTTTGGGCATAAAAATTCAGTTTCCAGTTCTCGGTTGTCAGTTCTCAGAATCAGCTCTTAGCTGTTAGCTCTTAGGCTTTTGCTCTCGGTCCTGCGTGTGCCGCAGATGGCCTCACACGACTCAAGCGAATCATCCATGCTGCCCGCGATCGTCACGTGCGGGCTAAGAGCTTAAGAGCCAAAAGCTAACAGCTGGTTCTCACGCCTGTTTCGCTTGCTGCGGAGGCGGTGTGGTCCGCGGTTTCTCTTTCTTGCCGCCGGTCTCGTCTTTCTTCGGGGCCAGGATCGCGTGCAGCGTGTTGCCTTCCTGGCGCGGGCGAAACTCGACGATACTCTTGTCCTGGACGTCCTTGATCAGTCTCTCAAGGATCTGGCGTCCCAGGTTGGTGCGGGTCATTTCGCGCCCGCGGAAGAAGATGGTCGCCTTGACCTTGTCTCCCTCGTCGAGGAAGCGAAGCACATGATTCTTCTTCGTCTCGTAGTCGTGGTCGTCCACATTGATGCGGAACTTCACTTCCTTGACCACGATCTGCTTCTGATGCTTCTTGGCCTCGCGCTCCTTTTTTTCCTGCTGGTACAGGAATTTCCCGTAGTCCATGATGCGGCAGACGGGAGGTTGCGCGGTGGGCGAGATTTCAACCAGGTCCAGGTTCTTCTCGCGGGCCATCTTGAGCGCTTCGAAGGGGGCGAGAATTCCGATCTGATTCCCTTCGTCGTCAATCACCCGGATTTCGCGGGCGCGTATGCGGTCGTTCGTGCGGATAAACCTTTTATCGATACCATCCTCCGTGCGGTTCCGGCAGAAACACGAGGAAAAATTATAGCACGGGCGCCGAGAACCCTTGGGCTGTCGATTCAGCGCGGCGCGTGGCACCCACGCATTCCTTCGCCACTAAGGTGGAGCAAGAATCCGAAACACCAATCTCCAAAACCTCCTGACGGTTTCTGGAATATGCGGTTTCATAGACCGAGGCACATTTCTACAACAACTGGTATGTAACATCCGTTAAATAGTGGGAATCTCATCACAACGAGTTTGGACGATGGTTTGCTCCTTAAGTGTGCAGGAGCCCGTTTCCATGCCACAGGAGCTGTCGGTTTCTTATCAGGCGGTAAAGACCAAAGTGCACCGGCTCATGGACGCGGTTGTCGAAGGAGCCAAGACGGAGGGCGATATTGCCGAGTGCATTGCCCGGTGGTGGACCCTGGTACAGCCAGCCGACCGCGCCGTCGCGAAGAAATACCTCCAGACCGTGCTGGAACGGTCGAACGCCACCCTGAAAGCCATCGCCACGACCCTGCCCGATCTGGAAGGATTTGAATCCAGGGACGTCGCCCCTGCGAGTCTGGCCGAAGTGCCGGGCCACACCACCACCAGTCCTGCCAACCGCATCTAGCCGCCTACGGAAAGCTATGTTGAAGAGCGATTTCGCCCGGACCCCTTGGGCATTGGACTAGCTGCGCGTGGCGCCGGCGCGCGTAGGATGAACGACACGCCACATCAAGACTTCGGCTTCGAGGATTGAGCAGTCGGCAAGATCCTGCCGGATGGTGTCCAGCGTTCCCCACACATGGCGAGTGCGTTCCCCCATGAACCGCAGGAAGGGTTCGCCATCTTGGGAACTCCAGGAGGCGACATCCTGTAAAGCCTGCAGAAATCCGGTGGCCCAGTCACGGAGGTCAGGATCTTCGCCCTTCAGGTACTGCTCAAGGCGGTCGAAGGCAGCCTGGAGGCTACGCGTATCTCCTTGATCCTTCAGTCCCCGCACCAGTTGCGCGAACCGGTACCAGCGTCGATCATCGTGTCCGCCGCGGGATGAGCAGGCGGGCGAGTCCACTAATTGTGGAAACTCGCGCCCCAAAACGGAGATGTCTGGTTTCTGGACCATGGGAGCATGCAAAGAGAAACTGGGCTGTCATTAGATTTACTCCTGTAGGCGCAGGGCGGGAATGGCCCGGTCGGGCCAGTGGCTTGCAAGTCATTGATCTATCACACGCGGTAGTGATAACCATCACCGATTCAAAAATTGGAATGCAGGTATGGTTGTCGCACCCTCCCCGGCGTGCCTGCTTTGCTCAGTCGTTGGGCAACTTCTCTGGTTTTGAGGCAGTCATGCTGTCCGATTCCTGCGCCGAATGTCTGAAGGCAATGGCCTCAGGCAAGAGTGAGCTTCTGGTGCGAATTGCCTGTGCCAACTGCCAGCAGGCGCAACAGGATTTGGCGCACGCGGCGAAGAGCGTGCAGAAACTTCCGTCCCGCACGGTTCTCGGAGTGAGGTGCCTGCAGTGCGGGAAGTGGTGCCTGACCAAAGGTGCGCTGGCCACGCATCAGCGGACGCACACGAGCCGCAGCCATCGGTAGTCAGGCGAGGGATTCAGGCCCGGCCGGACTTTGGGTCGGAACCAGCCACAAAGGACGCAAATTCTTCCCGGAAAATTTTCCAGGCAGGTTCGTCGGCCAGCAGAATATGGTTCGCACTGGCCAGCGGCACAAACCGCGCGCCAGGAATTTCGGCGGCCAGGATGCGGCCCTCGTGCGGCGGAGCAACCCGGTCGCGATCGCTATGAAACACGATCGTGGGCACAGATAGAGAAGGCAGCAGCGGACGCACGTTGATGTCGTCGCACGCCCGCATGTACTTGACAAGGTTTTCCGGGGAAACCGAAATCACCTGCAGGTCTTTGAACCAGCATTGCTGTTCGCGCGTGGATTTTTCCGGGATGTACAGATCGGTCACCATCTGGAAAAACGATGGATTGGTTCTTCCCCAGTTCAACTGCACCAGCGTTTCAAGCGCGCGGCGGACTTCGACCGCATCGGGGTGGTCGCGATGGTAAGCGCCCCTCGAATAGGCGCCGCACAGGACAAGATGGCTGACGCGTTCGGGATGGCGCACGGCGTATGCAATGGCAACCGCACCGCCTTGAGAATGTCCCAGGAGAGCGAATTTCTCAAGACCGGCAGCGTCCACGACGGTTTCCAGATCATGGATCCACGCTTCGAAGGAAACGTCGGCCACATCCCACTCCGATAATCCGTTACCCCGCCCGTCGTAGCGAACCAGGCTGAAGTCCGTGCCGAATTCCCGCACCCAGTGGCGCCAGATCGGACTTTCCCATTCAAAGTCGAGGTGGTTGAAACAATCGGCAACCTTAACGATGGGATGGCTGTTCCCGACCCGGGCGTATGCCAGGCGCACCTTGTCGGCAGTGACGCAGAAACGGATCTCCTGCCGTAACGGAGACTCCGACCCTCGATTTGGTACGGACGTTATCGGCGCTGCACCGGCGACTGGGGCGACGAAGCGATATCCCACGCGCGGCACCGTTTCAATGAACTCCTGAGCGCCTGCCTGGTCGCCCAACGCCTTACGCACGACGGAAATATTGCGGTCGAGATTGTTTTCCTCGACCGCGGTTTCCGGCCACACCATACCCATGAGGTCTTGCTTCGAAATCAGCTCACCGTGATGTTCCACCAAAGCGCGTAATGTGTGGAACGCCTTGCCGGTCAGGGGAACGCGCTCGTCCCCGCGCATCAGGCGATGCTCGCGCAATTCCAGCCGGAACGGCCCGAACTCATATACCGAGTTGGTCTTCTCGGAAGCCACGTGTCAGAAAAATAGCAGAAAAAAATCAGTCTTGCCAAAGGACGTAGTTGCCTTACTCGCGAGTTAATGAGCACAACGGGGTCGGCTTCCTGGTGTGGCTCGATTTTAAAAGCGAATAGCGCGTCCCGAAGGAGAAGACATGTTCAGCAGAATCACCACGTTCGTGTATGGGTTCGTTTGCTACCTGGCGTTTTTAGCCAGTTTCTTGTATGCGATTGGTTTCATTGGGAATTTCGGCGTGCCGAAGACCATCGATTCTGGTCCGCAGGTGCCGTTCCTGCAGGCCTTATTGATTAATTCGTTGCTGCTGGGGGTGTTTGCGGTGCAGCACAGCGTGATGGCTCGGCCGTGGTTCAAAAAGGCGTGGACCAGGCTGGTGCCTGAACCGGTTGAGCGCAGCACGTATGTGTTGTTTTCGAGCGTTGCCTTAATGCTGCTGTTCTGGCTGTGGCAGCCAATGGGGGGCGTGATCTGGAACGTGGAGAACCCGGCCGGGCGTCTCGCTCTGAATGTGCTGTACGCGGTTGGATTGCTAACCGTTCTGGTCACGACGTTCCTCATCAATCATTTTGATTTGTTCGGATTGCGACAGGTCTGGCTGAAGTTAATTGGACGTCCTTACACGTCGCTGGGATTTGTCACGCCCGGGCCGTATCGCTACATTCGGCATCCGCTCTACGTGGGATGGCTGCTGTCGTTCTGGGCCGCTCCGACCATGACATCGGCACACCTCGTGTTCGCGCTGGCTACCTCGGCGTACATCTTCGTTGCGATCCAGTTCGAAGAGCGTGACCTGGTGCGGTCGCATCGGGAATATGCCGAGTACAAAGCGCGCGTGCCGATGATCTTGCCGGTGCGGTCGGCGAGAGACACCGAGAGTGCGATGGGACGGGAACTCGCGTCCTAGATTTTCCTCGCGGCGAAGAAAAGAGCTTTTAACCGCAGAGCGCGCGGACAAGGGTCGCGGAGAACGCTGAGAAAGTGTGGCGGCGGTCACTGTGAGCTTTGCGAAACCTTGGCGAACTTTGCGGTTAAAAGTCGTTGATTAAAGCTCTTAACCGCAAAGGACGCGAAGAACAGCCGCACAAGCGAGCGAAGAACAGCGCAAAGGGCGAAGTTTATGAAGCTAGGACAAACCGCTACTCGTTGCCACGAGCGTGGAGTTCTCGACAGCATTGACGTGTGCTTGGATCCAGAGATTGGGCGCATGCTTCCCCTCGACCTGCAGCTTGAGATAGTTGTCGGTGAGGGCCTCAGTGAATTGGTCCTGGCGGGCATCGCGACCAAAAGCGCCCAAGCTACCCTTGCCGGGGTCTGCGAGTGTGATGGCTTCGACTGATTTTCCGACAAACGTGCGCATGAACTCTAATTTCTTTTCTTCCCCCAGTTCGCGCAGAACCCGGTTGCGCTCGCGCGCCACTTGCACCGGCACCTGGTGCCGCATATCTGCTGCCGGCGTGCCGGGACGCGCGGAATATGTGAAGACGTGCAGGTAGGTCAAGGGCAGGTCCTCGATCAGGCGGCTGGTTTCCTCAAATTCCGCGTCCGTTTCGCCGGGGAAGCCCACCATCACGTCAGCACCAATGGCGGCTGTGGGCATCGCGGCGCGAATCTTTTCGATTTTCTCGCGATAATGCCAGGGACGATACTTGCGATGCATGCGCCGCAAAACGGCATCGCTGCCCGATTGCATGGGCACGTGCGCGTGCTTGGCGATGCGCGGAGAAGTCGCCACCAGGTCGATCAGTTCGTCGGTCCAGTCCATGGGTTCGACCGAACTGATGCGGAGCTTTTCCAGGGACGTGTTTTCCAGAATGGCGCGAACCAGATAAACAAGTCGTCGGTCGTCAGACGTTGGCCTCAATTTTTCGACCGTGCTTGCCTGAGACTCGACACCCGATTCCAGATCTCTTCCCCATCGTCCCAGGTTGATTCCCGAGATCACTAACTCCCGGTAGCCTGCGGCTACCAAGGAATTCACTTCACGCAAGACTTGATCGAGCTTCAGCGAACGGCTTTGGCCGCGGACGTACGGAATTACGCAAAATGAACAGCGGTTGTCGCAGCCGTCCTGTACTTTCAGGTTGGGACGGGTGCGTTCGTTGGCCGCATCGAAAACCGGCGCGGCCAGGAGTTCGGTGTGGGCGAAAATGTCGGAGACGAAGATTCCAGTTCCCAGTTCTCGGTTCTCAGTTCTCAGCGAAGAGAGTGGAATGAAGGTCGGATCAGAGACAAGCGACCGCGGCGCCGTGATTTCCGCCAACCGATGTTTGTGCGAATTCCCGATAACCTGCGCAACGCCGGGCAAGGCGGCTAGTTCCTCGGGGGCACGCTGAGCGTAGCAGCCGGTCACCACGATTTGTGCGCGGGGATTTTCGCGGTGGACTCGGCGAATGGCGGCGCGGGCGTCCTGATCGGCGGCGGCCGTCACCGTGCAGGTGTTCAGGACGACGATTTCAGCGTCGCTCAACCCGCCGGCACGCTCCAGTCCCAGATCTTCGAACTGGCGTTCGATCGCCGCGCCGTCGGCCTGGGTCGCCCGGCACCCAAAATTCTGTACGTAAAAACTTGCCACCATACTATAGTAGCAGCGCACTCAGGCCCTTCGAGAACATCTGGAGCGAATCGCGCCATTGTGCTGGCAGCAAAAGAAGTAAACACAGTTTCCTTCCCAGCGCACTCGCGTTTCAATTCCATTCGGGAAATGAGGAAGCTTTGTGACGCGCCGCGTGCTGCTGGTGGATGACGACAAACCCGTCCTGCTGACCTTAAAAGCGGTTCTTGAACTCAACGGATTCGAGGTGGACACGGCGGCGTCGGGCACCGAAGCTCGCGACAAATTGAAGGCGCAAGAGTACGACGTTGTCATCACCGATATCAGGATGGAGACGGAAGAGGCCGGCCTGGATGTTCTGCGGCTCGCGCGCGCGCAGCGGAACCATCCGGCGACCGCCATTTTGACGGCCTATCCCCCCGCAGACGAGAGTTGGCGAGGGGAAAGTTCGGAGTCGCTGTTGGTGAAGCCCATCGGCACGCGTCAGCTGGTGCAGCAGTTGGAAATGCTGCTCGCCCGACGAGCGGGCACACCGCCGCCCCGCCACGGAGAACCCGCTTCCTAGAGCCCGTGAATCTTCAGGGGGAAAACGCCAGGAAAGCAGGGGGAAAGTTCGCCTTTCCTGGAATCGATCCGGCCGGGTGACTCCGTCCCCTTACTTCCGGCCGCTTGCCAGACCCTCAGCGTTCAGGCGGTTGCTGCCTGCTGCCGCTTTTGCTGGAAACATTCGCGGCAGAACACTGGCCGTCCCTGTGTTGGCTTGAAGGGAACGGTGGTGTCCTTGCCACATTGTGAACATGTAGTCCGGGTCTCGGTTTTGGTGGACGTTTGTCCTGGAACCGTCGCCCCCAGAACCGCAATTCGTTTTGCCTTACAGGCTTTGCAACGCTTTGGCTCGTTCTTGAACTGCTTATCGTGAAAAAACAGTTGTTCGCCCGCGGTGAAAATAAAGTCAGAACCGCAGTCGATACACTTGAGAATCTTGTCCTGGAATTCCATCCCTCACCCCATTCCCCGGTCACGCTCTCCCGCAGGGGAAAGCAGATCGCCTTCCCCACGCGCAAGCTGCGCGCAGAGTTGTTACGCACCCCCCCTCGAACAATTACCCTTGGATTCGGCCCACCTGCGGTTCACGCAGGTCTACAGCGGAGGAAAACCTGAGATGCCTGATCGACAACCGAGGCACTTTGTATAAAACGGCGGGGGAAAAGAAAAGGCCGCCCGCCTCAATCGGCGGCGACCGGTCGGTCATCAATCCTGTTCTTTGCGTGCCTTTTTTCTGCTGCGTTTTCGCGCGAGCGCTTCCTTGACTCGCTTCTTTTCGCCGGGCTTCAGGTAAAAGGAGTGGCGCTTAACCTCCTTGATAAGATCTTCCTGTTGCACCTTGCGCTTAAAACGACGCAGCGCGTTTTCAACGGACTCGCCCTCTTGAAGCCGCACTTCCGCCAACAAACTACACCCCCAAACTCGTCCCGTTGGACCCGATAGTTATTGCAAGGTTCCGAAAGCAAGTCAAGGGAGAATTGTCAAAAATCAGCCTGAAACACCGGCTATTTTGCATTGCCGACGCTACGGCAGCGCCCTTCACTTCGACTAAAAAATCAGTTTCACCGCGAACTGGATCTGGCGGGGCGCATAGGCGCTGGTCGCCTTGGCCAGGTTCGCGGGCCTTTGGTAGTAGGCTGGGAAGTATCTGATTCCAATTGTCTTATCGAGCTGAACGAAATCGGTGGCGGTGTTCGTGAAACCGTCATCGGTGATCGTGACGCGCCGGTTATCGCGATTCAAAGCATTGAATGCTTCCGCGACGAGCTCGAGTTTCAAGCGCGGCCGCAAGTAAAGACGTCGAGTAAGTCGCAGGTCGGTGGTCGCATAGTCGGGACCGAGAAACGCATTGCGGCCATAGCCTGGAAGTCGATCATTGTAAGTGTTTCCATCCTGGTTCGGATCGCCGAAGACTTTTGCGTCCACCGGCCGGCCGCTGCCGATCGTGAGAACACCGGCAATCTTCCAGTCGTTGAAGATCTTTGAAAGCAAGGCATGATCGCGCCCGAACAGAGTGGGCTGCTCGATCGCCGAGAGTACGAAGCGGTGGCGCTGGTCGGTGACGCTGGGGCCGCGCTCGGAGGATGTCGCATACGAGTTCTGCACGCTGACAGGACGTCCGGCGACCAGGGCGTCCTGACCGTCGTCATAGGCGTGCGCGAAAGTGTAGGCCATGCGGAAGTAGAGTCCGCTGGTCATGCGGCGGTGCAGCGAGACGATGAGGCCCTGGTAGACGCTGGAGGCGGCGCTGTCGAACTGATTGATGGCGCCGAGTTGCGAAATTGGGCGCGCCAGAGGATTGATGCAGGGCGGGAACGGGCAGGTCATGGAGCGCGTCATCTGCCAGGTGGAGAAGGACGGCACATCGTAGTAAGCGCCCAGGAAGTTCACGCCCGATTCGTCGTACACCGGGTAGGTCACGTCGGTCGGCGTGGGCAGGTTCACGTCGCGCGCGCGAATGAGATTCTGCCCGTGCACGTACATGTAGGAGACGGCCCCGGCGAACCGGTTGGCGATTTCGCGCTCCAGATTCAGGCTCGCCTGGTGTACGCGCGGAGTGACGAAGTTCGGCGCGAAGGAGGCGACGTCGGAACTCAGGTAGCTGCCGACTGTGGACGGTGGAGCGCAAAAGGTCGACTTCATCGCACAAGTCGCGAGCGGACCCGGGTAGGTGGGAAAGACCTGGTGCTCGTAGTAATTCGTGTTGTCGAGGAAGAGATTGGCCGAGGTCATCCCGTTATCGATGGCGATGGTGGAGGTATAGATCTGCGGGATGCGGGTATAGAAGAGGCCGTAGCCGGCGCGGATCACGAGCGGTCGGTCTTGTCCGATGGAGTAGGCGAGTCCGATTCGCGGGGAGACATTGCGATCCTTGACCGGAACCTTGCCCGACATCGGCCAGAGCGGGTTGGTGACGAGGTCTTTCGTCGAGAACGTCTGCAGGTCGTAGCGGGCACCCAGGCTGACGGCGAGACGCCCCGTGAGGCGAAGGGTGTCCTGCACGAAGGCGGCGTACTCGTCGGTGTCGGGATGGGAGACGGCAGTGCCGAAATTCTGGATGTAGTAGCGCGGCACCTGGTGCGCATAGGCGCGCAGCGGAGTGAGTTTGAGCCCGTAGCGCATGGGCTCGAACGTCCAGGGATCGACGGAGATAGTGTCGTAGTAATACTCACCGCCGAACATCGACGGAAAGAAGTTGTAAATCCGTGAGAGCAGGGCATCGCCGCCGAATTTCCAGGAGTGACGGCCGTGGTCGATGCTGAGGGTTTCCGCGAAGTGCAGGCGGTGCTCGCGGGTCTCGCGCGGCAGGATGGTGGAGCGGCCAATGCCGTCGAGCACGTTGGTGATGTGGGTGCGCGGGTCGGCGGAATTGGCGCTGGAAGATTGCAGATCGCGGGAGAATTGCGCCCGCAGATGACTCACGAGCCGGGTGGAGAGGGCGCTGGTCAGCGTGACGGATGCTGATTCGGTGGTGACGTTTTCTTCTCCGTTGTCGCTGAGCGCGGAATTGGTGACGGGGCTGGTGGCATCGAAGAATACGTTGTTGGTCCCGTAGTAGCGTGAGGTGTTAAAACGCGCCGAGAGATGATGGCGCGCGGTCAGGGTTGCGTCGACTTTGAAGAAAGCGGTGTTGCCTAGCAGGTCGGCTCGGTAGTTGCCGGCCAGTTGGTTGAGTTGGGCGGCGGCCCCGAAGACCAGGGCTTTGTCATTTTCTTCGTAATCACCAGCCTGGAGCGGTCCGCTGGCCGCCTGCGGTACCAGAACCGATCCTCCGCTGGCGAAGTTGACAACGGTGGGCACGTGAAAAATGTGCTGGTCATATCCGGCAAAGAAGAAAACGCGATTGGAGCGGATGGGGCCGCCGATGGTGCCACCGAACTGGTGCTGACGATTGTCGGGCTTGAAGTCCAGGAAGGCCGGTTGCGCTCCGAACATGCTGTCGCGAATAAAGTAAAAGCCGGTTCCGTGAAAGTGGTTGGATCCTGACTTGGTGACGACGTTGACCACCGCGCCGCCCGCTCGTCCGAGTTCGGCGCCGTAGGTGTTCGATGAGACGCGGAACTCCTGCACGACTTCATTGGAAAACTGGTAGGGCGCGCGGTAGCGTCCGCGGGCTTGCGAAAAGAAGGCGTTGTTGTTGTCGGCGCCGTCGACCAGGTAGCTCGACTGGTATCCGCGAATGCCTCCGAAGGCCAGGTCGCCGTTGGAACTCGAGGTCAGGCCGCGAGGGTCCTGCGTGACGCCGGGAGCGAGCAGCGAGAGGTCGGTGAAACGTCGACCGTTCAGAGGGAGTTCGTTGATGGCTCGTTCATCGACCACGGTAGAGACGGAACTGGGAACGGTCTCGACCAGCGGCGGCGCGCCCGAGACGGTGACGGTCTCGCTGGCCCCCGCCATGCTCAGGCGGAACTGCAATTCAATTGTGCCGCCGACGTCGACATGGATCTGCGGCGTGACCTGCGGCGACAGGCCCTGAATCTCCGCGCGCGCCGAGTAGTCGCCAGGGGGAAGAATTTCGACGGCGAAGTGTCCGCTGGAGTCAGTGACCGCAGATCGCGTGGCTCCTGTAGCGGAGTTCACGATGGCGATCGTGGCGTAGGCGACGGCATGACCGTCGGGATCGAGCACGGTGCCGCGGACGGCTCCGGTTGAGGTGTCCTGCGAGCGCAGCGGGACGGCGAAGATCAGGGTGGCCAGGGCGACGGCGATCCAGAAAAGTCGGGGCAGAGTGGAATACATGAGTCCCACCTGATGTTGGAATGGGGCTCGGGAGGGGAAAGGGAAACATCAGAGTTGTAGCATCGCGGGGGGCGCCGGGGATGTGTCGAAGCGCACAAGAGCGTGTGCGACAGGAACTCCAGTTCCTTCACCGCAGAGGGCACAGAGAACACCCGATGAAATCAGTTGACCAGGAAGTGAGTCTGGCGCGGCGACTTTCTTGTGAACACCCTTGGTTCAACAGAATCGGGTTGTACCAGGCGCGCCTTCAGCCGTGCCGTAACGAATCAGGTCGATCAGGGAACGCCTTTAGCCGAACAGAAGTGTCATTAAAATACCCCTTCGTCTGTTCATCGCCTTGCAGGTGCGCGGGATCGGCAAAGATGTCGGAGCGCCTGCGCAACGATGATCTGCGATCTACTATCGGTACCGTTGGTGCAATGGCGATTTATCAACAGTCATTGGGGCGAGCATTGGAGACGGCGCTGAGTTTCAGCATCGGATGTGAGCAGCAACTGACGAACTAAAAAGTGTCCGGTATATTGGAGCTGTCCGGACAGATGAGTTCGTCGATTACTTGTTATGGCGCTGAGTGACGTCACGACATGACTATTGTGAACGCAGTCGCAGGAGCCATTCTCGTTGCATTCGGTCTTTTCCTGGTTGGTCTTACGGTCGTCGTCTTCGCGAAGCCAGCAGTAGCTGAACGTTTTTTTATGTCATTCGCGAGTTCGGCGCGAGCACACCACATGGAGCAAGTTGTCCGCCTACTAATCGGCGCGTCTCTCATCATTCGCTCTGCGGCTATGTGGCAACCGAGGGCCTTCTGGTTTGTCGGATGGGCCATCGTCTTATCCTCCTTGGTGTTGATCCTTACTCCCTGGCAATGGCACCATCGTTTCGGCGAGGAAGTGCGTCCGATAATCATTCGTCACATGAAACTGTTTGCGGTCGGGCTCTTGGCGTTCGGAGTTTTACTTATTTATGGGGTGTTTACTGCGGTTTTCCCCGATGCGGCATAACAAGCCGCTCAAGAACGACGCGGTCAAACGACTCGATCCAAGCAAACCCGCTCGGTCTGGCTCTAGGGATATTTAGCATTTGAGTTCGACGATGATCGTTGTAAACAGGCCATAGCCGCTCATTGACCGGATGATGAGTGAAATGATTCCATAACAATGTCGGCTCCCCGGCCCGAGTAAAGTTGGTGGTGCGAAAGCCAACCAAGAAGGCTCGGGAGAAAGGAGCCGAACATGATCATTATAGGATGTGACTATCACCCGGGCTTCCAGCAAATTGCGTACGTAAACACCCACACGGGCGAGCTGAGTGAAGCACGCCTGGAACACAAGGAACAAGCCGAGCAGTTCTACCGCGAACTCAGCCAGCGCGCCGTGACCGTGCGGGTGGGCATGGAAGCCAGTGGGCATGCGCGCTGGTTTGAGCGCTTGCTGAACGAGTTGCAGTTTGAGTTGTGGATCGGCGATGCCGCCGCGATCCGCACCAAACGAGTACGCAAGCAGAAGACCGATCGCCAGGACGCGCAGTTGTTGCTGCATCTGCTGCTGGAAGATCGCTTCCCGCGGATCTGGGTACCGGACGCGGAGAATCGGGATCTGCGGATGCGCACGCGCGTCATGAATCAGTTGCACGTGGTGGCGCTCAACGAGGGGCTGCGCCGTAAGAAAGCGTTGTGGCGTCCGGCGGGCCGGGCGGAACTGGAAGGGTTGTCACTGGCGCGCTGGGCTAGTCGACGCCGGCAAGACCTGCTCGACCTGCTCGACCGGCTCACGCCGAAGATTCTTGAACTGAACGGAAAGCTGGAGCAGATCGTGGAGCGGCGGCCCGTGACGCGGCAGCTGAGCACACATCCCGGAGTGGGTCCGCTGACCGCGCTGGCGTTCGAGTTGGTGATTGGAACACCCGATCGTTTCCAGTGCGCCAAGCAGATTGCCAGCTACGTCGGGCTGGTTCCGTCGGAAGAGTCCAGCGGAGACCGGCGACGACTGGGCCACATCAGCAAGCAGGGCAACGTTCTATTGCGTTTCTTGCTGGTGGAAGCCGCGCAGGTCACGGTGCGCAGCGATCCGCAATGGCGCAGCCAGTTCTTTCACCTGGCCATGCGGCGCGGACGTAAGATCGCCAAGGTCGCGATGGCCCGCAAGCTGGCGGTCGAGTTGTACTGGATGTGGCGTCGCGGCTGGGACTACCAACAGATGCAACAGCTCGGTTCGCACGCGGGAGAGCCCGGAAATCGCCATGGTGTGCAGTAAATCACCGTCGTAATGATTGGGCATCCCGCTCCCCTTCACCGGGGAGTTCGAAGAAGTAATCATGATCGCGATAAGTGATCGAAGAGATGGTTGGGTCGGACTGAGTGCCTGACCCGCAACGATTAGACGCGAGCCTAAGGTTGGCCTGGCAAATCTCAACTAGAGCGAAATGGCGCTCGGCTTGGAGCGAATGCCGCAGTGTGCTTGAAAACATCTTGACACCGCCGACATTGTTAGAGATGGGGATTTTTCGTCAACTACGGACAGGCCCGCTTTCCGATTTGCGTGACTCTGAGAGATAATCGCGTTTCCGTGAAACCCCATCTACGTATCTCGGAAGTCGTCGTTTACCTTCTGATCGTGTTCGCGCCAGCGTTTCTCGCTGCCGGACGCTGTTCGGCAACCGCCGTCGGGGACCCCTCGTTGCCACGCATTGCAGCAAATACGAATCAGCACGCTGCTGGAGTCTTGTCCGGGGGCGAACTGACAGTGGAACTCGAGATCCGCGAAGGCACATTTTATCCGGAAGGCGAATCGGGGCCGAGCCTCCAGGTTTTCGCGTTCGGAGAGCGCGGCAAGCAACTGCAGATTCCGGGACCGATGATTCGCGTTCCGCAGGGCACCAAGATCCATGTCTCCATACACAACCTGCTCGCAAGGGATGTCCAGATCCACGGCATGCATTCGCGTCCCGGAAACAATCAAGACGTCTTTCAGATAACCACCGGCACGACCCGCGACCTGACATTTTCTACCGGCGCAACCGGCGCTTACTACTACTGGGCAACCGCCGGCGGCGACACGCTCGGGGGCAGGCCTTACAAGGAAGACAGCCAGTTGCACGGGGCCTTTATCGTGGATCCGCCTGGCACTGTTGCTCCTGATCGTGTATTTGTCATAGGTACGTGGCGCGACCGCCACCTGGCGCAGGAATCGTTCGATGTTCCAGTGATCAATGGAAAGTCGTGGCCGTATACCGAGCGCTTGCAATACGCGCTGGGCAGCGAAGTACGCTGGGTGTGGCTGAATCCGAGTGGCAACCCGCACCCGATGCACATGCACGGCTCGTACTTCCAGGTGTTAAGCATCGGCGACGCAGAGCACAGCAGCCCGGTGCCCGCGTCGCAGATGCGCGATGTTTCCACCAATTTCATGGGGGTCGGAGGAACGATGACCACGCTCTGGAAACCAGAGCGCACGGGCCGTTGGATCTTTCATTGCCATATCCTGACCCACATGTCTCCGGAAACATCGGCCTTTCATCACGAGGATATGCACGACGAAGGGCGGCCCGTCGACCCGCTAAACCACATGGCAGGCCTGGTCCTGGGAATCACGATTGTGGCGCACAACGGCACAATTGTGGCGCAGAAACCTCCGAAGGCGGAACGCAAGCTCGAGCTACTGATCGCGAAGGATAAGTCAAATCCGAAAAAATATACTTACTCCATCCTCGAGTCCGGACACGGAACGCAAACTGGTGGTGGCCCCGGGCCGACCCTAGTGCTCACCCGCAATCAATCGGTGGCGATCCGCATAACGAACCAGCTCGATGAAGCCACATCGGTGCATTGGCACGGAATCGAACTGGATAGTTACTACGACGGCGTGCCCGGGTGGGGAGGCGATGGTCCGAAAGTCACGCCGATGATCGCGCCGAAAGAATCATTCGACGTGGTGTTCACACCGCCCCGCGCAGGAACGTTCATGTACCACACGCACATGAACGACCTCTCCCAGTTGAGTTCCGGACTCTATGGTGCACTCGTCGTGGTCCCGGAGGGAACCACGTTCCACCCTGAGAGCGACAAGGTGCTTGTGCTCTCGCGCAACGGCAAACGAAAAGACGGAGAGTTCTTGCTGAACGGTTCCACTACACCGGCTCCGCTTGCATTGGGCGCCGGCCAGCGCTATCGCCTCCGGTTCATCGATATTCTTGCAAACAACTCGATCGTCATACAGGCAGTTCAGGACGGGAAACCTGTTGAATGGATCCCCATCGCCAAAGATGGCGCTGACCTCACGGCAGTGCAATCCGTTGCAACTCCCGCTTCATTCACGATCGCGCCGGGCGAGACTTACGACTTCACATTCACACCCGAGAAGTCGGGCGACATCGAATTCAAGTATGACCTGCTCCTACTCGACGAACACGTCAAACAGGTCGCGACAGTGACGGCAAGAGTCGCTAACTAAGATTGCCTGGAAGGCTGGCTTGCGTCACCCATCTGAGCGGGTTCCATTACGCCCGTATTAGGGGCTAATCGGAAGTCAATTGTCGAAACCAGGCGTGGGTGTTGAAAAAGTCCGTGATCGGATTGTATTTTCGCTGCGATGATTGCGGTGGCCGAGTTCTTTGTCTCACCTCAGCTAAGTGGTGGCTTCCACGGTGGGTATCGTCGGTTGGCTGAGGAACCGCACGAGTCTCTTGATGTTCTGTGCAGCTGCTGCCAGGAAGAACTGCTCCCGCACAAACCTTAGTCTCCGCAGACGGAGGCGACGCAATCCCATTTGATTCTTGAGTTCCGCGAACAGGGCTTCCACCTTCTTTCTTTGCCGCTGTGCATGGGCGAAGGCTGGCGTGTTCGCCAACTCTCGTGCGCGTTGCCGGGCTGGTTCATCCATGTGGATAGCAAGAAAGCGGAACAGTCCGCTGGTGCATTGAGCTTTTAGCGCACACCCACCGCAACGTTTGCGGGTCCCGATGTAGGCATAGGTGCGGTTCCGCCTGCTGCGGCCACCATAGTTCAGTTGCTCCCCCGCCGGACAGCGATAGCTGTTGCTTTCGGGTTGATAGGTGAACCGCTCGGGGCCGTAGAACGGGCTGTTCTTTCGGTGGATACTGTCCCGGGTTCGCATATAGGGTGTGATGCTCCGATCCGCCAACCATTGCAAGAACTCCCCGTTCCCGTAGGTCGTGTCGGCCGCTACCGATTCTGGCCCTCGTCCCTGCCATTGCGTGAAGCGAGTGAGCATGTCCTGCGCGGCCACCGTTTCCTGACTCATCCGTGCTGCCGTCGCTTGTACTCCCACGATTACGCAACTATGGTTGTCGATCAGATAGTTGTCGTAGTACCCCAGTCGAGCCGGCGTGCCGCCCTTGGTGGCGTATGTTGAGTCCGGGTCGGTGGTCGACACCTGTTCTTGCTTATGAACTGGTTCTTCCGCCGGGTTCTGCTGTTCCAGGTCCTGCAGATACTGACGCACCGTGTGATGGACCTGGGCCGCTTCCCCCAACTGTTCCCGTGGAATCCGACTCTCTTTGGTCGCATTGGCTTCCACAAAAGTGCCATCCACCGACAGGTGCTTGCCCTCGACCAGTCCCACTTCCACCCACTGCCGCACGATTTGTTCGAATAACTGCTCGAACAGCTTCGATTCCTGAAAGCGTCCGTGCCGGTTTTTCGAGAACGTGGAGTGGTGCGGAATTTCTTGATCAAAGCCCAGCCCGGTGAACCAGCGCCACGCCAGGTGCATGCGCAACTCCTCCACCAGCTTGCGCTCACTGCTGATGCCGTACAGATACCCGATCAGTAAAATGCGCAGTAGAAGTTCGGGATCAATCGAAGGCCGACCCATCTCACTGTAGCTGGCTTTCAGTTGTTGCCGTACAAACTCGAAACTAACGTGCTTATCGATGAGCCGCAGCAGATGGTTTTCGGGAACTTGATCTTCCAGACGGAAGTAATAGAACAACGCCTCACCGCGGGACTGGTGCCCCATCATGATCAGCAAGCCTCCAACCATCGAAATCCAGCAAAGCATGAGTCCTTCTAACATGCTTTCGCTGAATCTCAGTTGCTAATCTCAGTGACTTTTTCAACACCCACAGGCAATTACACTCATTGACCATTTACTGATGACCGCTGTGGATGCCTATGATGCCGGGCGTCTTCGGGTCATCAGACCGCTCCAAAACCCAGGTGTCGTTTCGGCCAGTCATCGGATCAACTGGGATCTGGTGGAGGTATCCGGCGGCCACAAGGTCATCGAGTGATTGAGGGCGTCCATGATGGTCGAGAGTGTATTGGTCTAGAACTTGACGCATCGTGAACAAGTCCTGTTGCAGAACGCGCGCACGAGCCTCCTGAGGCCTAGTCAAGTAGCAGGGGAGAAATATCGCAGCCGCGAGCAATACGAATCCGGCCAGTAAAAGCACTATGAGCGACGTTTTCTTCCAGATGCGAATATGCGAGACCCCGCTAGTCTTCGCCTTTAGAACGCTTGTCTCCGACGAACTTGCAATGCCTGAACCCTTGAATTGTCAACTGTTGTAACCAGGCCATAGCACAAGCTTGCGCCGTTTGTTCGCCCAAATCATTTCCGGCAGAAGCGCGTTTAGGGAAACTTCTCTTCGGCTTCAGGCGCGCCGTAATGATCGAAAAGAGAATGCGGCTTTAGCCGCTGCCCGCGTTGGCCTTAGACGCACTTGGGACAAAAGCCGACCTCGTTCCCAAACCATCTCGCCCTGATAGGAATCCAAGGGCCTTCCAGGCGAGCCTGGACTTCAAGGTCCTAGAGGTTGCGCTGGTTCCCAACTCGCGATTTGACTGGACCGTTTCGCGCTGACAATCTGGCCGATCCGATCATCCTCCGCTCCCTCGCCTTCATCTCGGCGCGCGTGGTATGTTCATCTACTTCGGCACTGCGCGCGGGTCGCGCCGTGCCGCCGTCATCATGATTCGATCGTTCAAGGGAAAGCATCCAACCATTCCTGCGTCGTGTTTTGTAGATGCGTCGGCGCAGCTTATCGGCGACGTGGTGCTGGGCGAGAATGCCAGCGTGTGGATGAACGCCGTGCTGCGCGGCGACGTGCACGAGATTCGCATCGGCGCGAATTCCAATGTGCAGGACTGCTCCGTGCTGCACGGCATGAAGCAGCAGTATGGCGTTTACCTGGGCGAGTATGTGACGGTCGGCCACTCGGTGACTTTGCACGGCTGCGTCATCGAAGACCGGTGCCTGATCGGCATGGGATCGATCATCCTGAATGGCGCGCGCATTGGCGCGGGGTCGATCATCGCGGCGGGGACTTTAATTCCCGAGAAGACGGTCGTGGAACCCGAATCTCTTTGGATAGGATCGCCGGGGAAGTTCCGGCGCAAGCTCGGGGCGGAGGATCAGGAGATGATTCTTCGCTATGCGCGGAATTATCTGGGGTATCGGGAAGAGTACTTAAAAGAGCTGTCAGCCGTCAGCCATCAGCTGTCAGAAAAATCCAATCATCCGACTCGAGAGCGATAGCTGATAGCTGATAGCTGATGGCTGATCGCGGTCGAATCAATATAGAGAACTGAATGATCAAAGCCGTCCGTGGAACTCGCGATCTTCTTCCTCCGGAGACTGGGGTGTGGAGCTTCGTCGAGACGAAGGTGCGCGAGGTGTTTCGCGCTTACAACTTTCAGGAGATTCGCACGCCCATTTTCGAGTCGACCGAATTGTTCGCGCGGGGTGTGGGTGAAGAGACCGACATCGTCGCGAAGGAAATGTACACCTGGGAAGATCGCGGGCGGGCACAGTCGGACCAGGGGCAATCGCTGACGCTGCGTCCGGAGAACACAGCCGGCGTGGTGCGGGCCTACATCGAGCACAAGCTTTGGGATCGCGGGCTGAACAAGCTCTACTACATCGGGCCGCAGTTTCGTCGCGAGCGTCCGCAGAAGGGGCGCTACCGGCAGTTTTATCAGATTGGGGCGGAAGTCATTGGCCCCTCGACCGCTGGTAGTGAGTCTCCGGCGCGCGACGCGGAAATTCTGGAGATGCTGGCGACCTTGCTTGAGCGGCTCGGGATCAGGGGCTGGAATCTGGAGCTGAACTCGGTCGGATGTCCCTCCGACCGGGCGCGCTTCAACGAAGCACTGCGCACGGCGCTTGAGCCGGTGACGGCCCAGATGTGTGCGGACTGCCAGCGGCGAGCGGTGACGAATCCGCTGCGTGTGTTTGACTGTAAGGTTCCAGAGGACCAGCCGATTATCGAGAAACTGCCGCGCATCAGCCAGTTTCTGGATGAAGGTTGCCGCAAACACTTCGAGGAAGTTCAGGCCATTTTGAATTCCGTTGGCGTGCCCTTCACGTTGAACGATCGGCTGGTGCGCGGGCTCGACTACTACACGCGGACCGCGTTCGAGTTCACGCATGGTGCCTTGGGCTCGCAGAATGCGATTCTCGGCGGCGGGCGTTATGACGGATTGTCGGAAGCGCTTGGCGGTCCGGCGGCGCCGGGGATCGGGTTTGCCATCGGCGAGGATCGGCTCGTGATGTCGTTGGCCGAGTCGGCTGCGGCTGTCGCGCAGAAACCCGACGTATACATTGCGCCATTGGGCTCAGGAATGAATGGTGAAGCGGCGCGGTTGGCCCGTGAGTTGCGGCGCGAGGACCTGGTGGTCGAGTTGGGAGATGAGAGCTTCCGGCTGAAGAAATCTTTTGAGGCGGCGGCCAAGCTGGGCGCGCGGTTCGTGCTGATTGTCGGCGAGAACGAGGTCAAGGCCGGGACGTTCGCTTTGAAGAATCAGGAGACGGGCGAGCAGGTGTCGGTGGCGCGCGGAGAGTTGGCGGGGAGGTTGAAGGGTGCTTAGCGCTCACAAACTTGAGTTCCGTGGTGTAAATACTGGACGCTGTGGTGCCGACCTCAAGGAACGCGGGGTCCGTCGACTGCGTTTGGCTGTCGCCTCACTTCGCGCAGGATGACAACGTTGTAGAAGTGGGCCGCTAAAGCGCGTCGCGGGGTTTGCTCTACTCGGTTGCCAACGCGGCGACCGGTTGTTTGATGCGCGGGGTGAGCGAGGCTACATCGCGCAGCATGTAGGCGTTGGCCAGGTATTGCTGCACCATGCGCTGGGTGTTGAAGAACGATCCGTTCAGGGCGATGGCGCTGCGCATCACTTCGGTGTAGCGGTGTGGGATGCCGTAGAACATGGGAATGATCTGGTGTTCCAGTTTTTCGTAGAGGGTGGCTACTTCGGTGGCCGGATCCTCCACGATATCGGTATTGCCGATGGCCCAGCCGGTGATGCCCTCGATCCAGCCTTCCGCCCACCATCCATCAATCACGCTGAAGCTGGGCACGCCGTTGAGTGCAGCCTTCATGCCGCTGGTGCCGGACGCTTCCTGCGGGCGCATCGGCGTATTCAGCCAGACATCAACGCCGCTGGTGATCAGTCGTCCCCAGTTCATGTCGTAGTTTTCCACGTAGACCGAGCGGATTACATCGGAGAGCGCCGACGCTCCTTCAAACACCTGGCGAATGATGTTTTTGCCGCCATTGTCCCTGGGATGAGCTTTGCCGGCGTATACCAGCTGAATCGGGCCTACATCGCGGGCGATTCGCCGCAAGCGTTCGCGATCCTGGAACAGGAGGTCGGCACGCTTGTAAGTGCTGGCGCGGCGCGCGAACCCGATGGTGAATACCTTGGGATCGAGCGCGACCGAAGTGCGGTGCCGGATTTCCGCAAACAAAGCCTCTTTGGCGGTGGCATGGGCTACGCGGATGTCTTCGAGCGGGATGCTGATGGCGTAACGAAGATAGTTATTGTCGCTGCGCCACCCGGGGATGTAATGGTCGAACAGTTCCCGGAATGCCGCCGAGGTCCAGGTCAGCGCATGCACGCCGTTGGTGATGGCGCTGATGGCATAGTTCGGGAACATGCCGCGCGACACTTCGCCATGCCTCATCGCGACTCCGTTTACGTATCCGGAGAAACGCAGGGCCAGGTAAGTCATGTTGAGCGCGTCGTCGTGTAACGCCTGCGTCTGTTCGAGCAAGGACATCCATTCATCGCCCAGTAACTGCTTCACCAGGGGCTTGGGAAATTGATCGTGCCCGGCGGGAACCGGCGTATGCGTGGTGAAGATGCACATGCGCCGGATGCCGTCGATATCGAGTTGCTTCACGCGGCCCGCAAAACTCTGATCGAGGCGGCGTTCGAGCAGACCCAGGGCCAGCAATGCAGAGTGGCCCTCATTCATGTGATAGCCCTGAATGCGGTCGTGGCCAAGCTTCTGCAGAAGCTTCAGGCCGCCCAGGCCGAGAACGATTTCCTGCGCCAGCCGGTATGCCTCATCGCCCCCATACAAGCAATCGGTCAGCTGGCGATCCCATTCGGAGTTTTCCGGAACGTTGGTGTCGAGCAGGTAGACGGGCACGCTGTCGCCGTCCACGCCCAGCACGTCATACTCCCAGGCGCGAATCCAGACCGGGCGCTGCCCGATCTCGATGCTGACCCGGCCTTCGACGGCCTTGAGTGTGCGTTCCGGTTCCCACTGTTGCGGTTGCTCGGTCTGCTGGCCGGAGGGATCGAGGTACTGGCGGAAGTATCCTTTGCGATAAACCAGGGTGACGGCCACCAGGGGTGCGCCCAGATCGGCCGCGGAACGGAGCGTGTCGCCCGCCAGCATGCCCAGGCCGCCACTGTAAGTCGGCATGTTGGGATCGAGAGCAATCTCCATCGAGAAGTAGGCGATGGTGGGAGACTTGGTCCGTGGCTTCATAAATAAGACAAAAATGCTTCCGAAAAATCGCGGTGCCGAAGATCCGAAAATCGATTCTTTACACGGGCACAGCCCGGAAAAGACCGGGAGGTTCCGGGGTGGTTAGCGTCCCGCGAGTCTTGCGGAGTCGACTGCACGTTGAATGGTCATTATAGACGACCGTCCGACGAAAACCTTTGTGACAAATGGACATAGTAAGACCGCGTGCATTTTCAGTGAATTAGGATGATCGCGTGACCCTGCCAAAGAAATCCGGCCACGTCGGGCTGGCGCGCGCTCTGTCGAAGCTGGGCTTCTGTTCGCGCTCACGGGCGATCGAGATGATTGGCCGCGGGCAGGTGCGCCTGAACGGATCCGTTGCCCACAACCCAGGGGCACTGGTCCGGCTTGACAGGGACCGCGTTGAAGTGGACGGTGGCCGGATCGAAGCTGCCGGGCCAATTTATCTTGCGATGAACAAACCTCGCGGCGTGGTTACGACCGCCTCCGACGAAAAAGGAAGAAAGACGGTTTACGACTATCTTCCGAAAGATTTGCCGTGGGTGAGTCCGGTGGGACGTCTCGACAAAGCCAGTGAAGGGCTGTTGCTGCTCACGAACGATTCCGAATGGGGTGCGCGAGTGGCCGCCCCCGAAACACACCTGGAGAAGGCCTACCACGTGCAGATTGATGCGGTGGCCGACGAGAGGCTGCTGGCCGCGATGACGCGGGGCGTGCGCGCCGGCGGCGACCATCTGCGCGCGCAGCGGGCGAGTCTGCTTCGCCACGGCAGCAAAAACTCCTGGATTGAAGTTGTACTCCACGAAGGCCGGAACCGGCAGATTCGCCGTTTGCTCGAAGGCCTTGGAATCGGAGTACTGCGGCTGGTGCGGGTAAGCATTGGCTTGCTGGAACTGGGAACAATCAAGAAGGGTGAGGTCAGAGAACTCAGCCAGGAAGAGAAGCAGGCGCTGGACCAGGAAATGAGCCGGCGCGAAAGAAACTTCACCCCGGCTCGCTAGATTTACGTCAGGCAGTTCAGCCTTTTGTCATCGGATAGCCCTTGTCCCGCCACCCGCGCACACCGCCGTCCATAGAAATGACGTTCTTGTAACCCATCTTCTGAAGATTATCTGCGGCCAGGGCGGAGCGGAACCCTCCGCCACAATAAAGAACCATTTCGGCATCGAGGTCGGGAACTTTGTGTTCGACGTCGCGCTCGATGACGCCCTTGCTCATATGGATGGCACCGGGCAGATGATCTTTCTGCCATTCGCTTTCTTCGCGGACATCAACCAGCACAAACTTGTCCCCACGATCGAGACGGGACTTGATCTCATCGACCGTGGTCTCGCGAACCCGTTGCTTGGCGTCGTCGACAATCTTCAGAAAGCGGGGCGGATGCTGGGGGGCCATTGGGACAACCTCCGGGAAATCGCAAGTCAACCGGAGTATTCTATCGAAACTGCGGGATCCTGGAGCCTAGGGAACAGCCTCCCAGCCGAGATGGACTGCGCTAGAATCTGGCAGTTGAGACGCGGGTTGCCGGGTCTGCAACCGATATTCGAATCCAAAGTCGGCTTCACATCGTCTAAGACTTTCAAAGCAATGTGTCGCCGCCGCAACGTCTGACCCCATAACCCAAGGACTATTTTGAATGGCGCCCCCTGCTATTGTCACGGTGGATGATGAACCCGAAGTCTTGCGGGCGGTGGAGCGCGACCTGCGCCGCAAGTATGGCAAGGATTATCGCGTGCTGGGTACCGACTCAGGGCTCGGCGCGATGGATCTGTTGAAGCAGCTGAAAACACGCGGCGACAGCGTGGCCCTGATGCTTGCGGATCAGCGCATGCCCCAGATGTCGGGACTGGAAGTGCTGGGGCAGTCGATGACATTGTTTCCCCAGGCAAAGCGCGCCCTGCTCACCGCGTACGCGGACACCAACGCCGCCATCGCGGCCATCAACACCGCCAAGGTCCACTACTACCTCTTGAAGCCATGGGATCCGCCGGAAGAGAAGTTGTACCCGGTGTTGGACGATTTGCTTGAGGACTGGCAGGCGGAATATAGACCGGCTTACAACGGGCTGCGCGTGTTAGGCACGCGCTGGTCGCCCGCCAGTCATCAGCTGAAGGATTTTTTGGGGCGTAACCAGGTTCCTTATCAGTGGACCGACGTGGAGAGCGCGACGCCCGACCAGGAAGTCCAACAAATAATTCCGAATGTGGATTTGAAGACTGCCTCGTTGCCGCTGGTGGTTTTGCCGGGCGGGGAAGTACTGACGAATCCGCCGGTCGACGAACTGGCTGCGCGCATCGGCCTGCGCATGCGGGCGGAAACTACGTTCTATGACTTCGTAATTGTGGGCGGGGGACCCGCCGGACTGGCGGCGGCCGTGTATGGCGCATCGGAGGGATTGAAGACGCTGCTGGTCGAGCGATCGGCGCCCGGCGGGCAGGCGGGCATGAGTTCGCGCATCGAGAACTACCTCGGCTTTCCTTCCGGATTGACGGGAGCCGATCTGGCGCGCCGGGCGTTTACACAGGCCAAGCGATTCGGGGCGGAAATCCTTTCTCCCCAGGAGGCGGTGGGTTTGCGCGTGGACGGGCCTTACCGGTTCCTGAAACTGCGGGATGGGAACGAAATCAGCTGTCATGCCCTGCTGATTGCCAGCGGGCTCTCCTGGAAGCGGCTCGACATTCCGGGCATTGAGCGCCTGCAGGAAGCAGGCGTCTACTACGGCGCGTCCATGACCGAGGCATCGCTGTGCAGCGGGGAAGATGTTTTCGTGGTGGGCGGCGCGAACTCGGCCGGACAGGCGGCGGTATACTTTGCGCGCTTTGCCAAGTCGGTGACCATGCTGGTGCGCGGCGACTCGCTCGAGAAAGGCATGTCGCAGTACCTGATCGATCAGATCAGTGAAATTCCGAACATTCGGGTGGAAACGCAGGCCGAAGTGGTCGAGGTCCACGGCGACGATCACCTGGAATCAATCACCATCGCAAATCACTCGACCGAAAGCATCCGCACCGAGCCGACCAGCGCCCTCTTCATATTTATTGGCGCGATGCCGTGCACGGCATGGCTGCGCGGTATGCTTCCCATGGACGAGCGCGGGTACCTGCTGACCGGGACGATGCTGCCCAAGGACGGTGACCGTCCGAAAGGCTGGACCGAAGAGCGCGATCCGTTCATCTTTGAGAGCATCATTCCTGGCGTGTTCGCGGCCGGGGATACCCGGCATTCGTCCATCAAGCGCGTGGCCTCGGCGGTGGGCGAGGGCTCGATTACCGTGCAGATGGTGCATCAGTATCTAAGCAAGGTGCGGTAGGCTACTGGCTCTGAGCGCCAGTAGCTAATGGCTGGTAGCGGTTTGCGGGTCGTTTGTGAATCCTCAAGTCCAAGACATCATCCGACATGGCTACGTGTGGTTGTTCGTGGCGGCGCTCGTTGAGCGCCTCGGGCTGCCGCTGCTGGTTACGCCGGTGGTGGTGGCGGCGGGCGCGGTGGCGGGTATCGGCGACGACCTGAGCCTGCTCGGGATTGTGCTGGTGACGGTGATTGCTTCCGAGATCGGCGATCTGGTGTGGTACGAACTGGGCCGAAGGAACGGATCGTCGGTCCTGCGACTGCTCTGCAAGATTTCTCTTGAACCGGATTCCTGCGTGCGCCGGTCGGAGGATTCCTTCGCGCGGCATACGGTCAGCTCGCTGATTTACTCGAAGTTCGTTCCTGGGGTAGGCCGGCTGGCGGGCCCGGTCGCGGGCATGACGGGCATGGACCGCAGCCGCTTTCTGCTGTTGAACGGGCTCGGCTCATTTCTCTGGGCGATGGTATTCGCGCTGGTGGGATACATTCCCGCGCGTAAGCTTCCCATCGATGTCCTGCTCGAACAAGCGGCGGGCTCGCTGCTGGTGCTGCTGATCATCGCCCTGGTGGCGAATGTCATCTGGAAATATGTGCAGCGGCGGAAATTTATCCGGTCGCTGCGCGTCTCGCGCATGACCGTCCAGGAACTGAAGGCTGCGTTGGATCGGGGCGAGCGTCCTTTCGTCGTCGATCTCCGTCACAAGCTGGAGTTTCTGGTGAATCCGCGCACAGTTTCAACCGCGGTGCGCATTGCACCTGACGAATTGCCGCTGCGCCGCGCCGAGATTCCTCTCGATCGGGAGGTCGTCCTGTATTGCACCTGCCCCAGTGAAGCAACCAGCGCCAAGGTCGCCATGGAGTTGAAGAAGATCGGCATCTCCCGGGTTCGTCCCCTGGCCGGCGGTCTGAAAGCCTGGGAGGACGAAGGTTACCCGCTCGACGAGTTCTATGAGGAGGAAGAAGCCAAGGCCGCTTCCTGACGTTCGCACAAAATCTTGAACAGATCGTCCATCCTCTAAGCAAGACCTCCTCAACCTCCTGAAGTACGCCACCGGGCGCATCGAAGGTCACTCCCTTTCGGGTGACTTGACGGGCCATCTTCTGTGATCTGTATCACATGCGAGAGTGATACCCGGTGATACAGTGCAGGCCGTGAGAACCTTATGAGCACTCCTTACGGCATTCAAATCACGGAAAATTGCGTGCTGTGCAAGCTGCGCCAGAATGGTTATTTCTGCGAATTGCCCAAACCGGCGCTCCAGGAATTGGAGCAGGTGAAATATGCCAGCGCCTATCCCTTGGGTGCGGTGTTGTTCGTCGAAGGGCAAGCGCCGCGGGGTATTTACATGATCTGCAGCGGCCGCATCAAGTTGTCGACCACCTCGCGCGATGGTAAAACCCTGATCCTGCGGATCGCGCAGGCCGGAGAAGTGCTGGGGCTGCACGCCACCGTTTCGGGCAGGCCCTACGAACTGACCGCCGAAACGCTGCAGCCGTGCCAGCTGGATTTCATTCGCCGCGAAGACTTTCTAAAACTCTTGCAGCACAACGCCGACGCCTGCCTGAACGCCGCCCAGCACCTCAGCAAGAATTGCCAGAGCGCGTACGAGTTGATTCGCTCGCTGGGACTCTCGCATTCGGTGTCGGAAAAACTGGCCCGGCTGTTGCTGGAGTGGTCGACCGATGGCGACGCTACCAAGGAAGGCGTTCGGATCAAAGTCACGCTGACCCATGAAGAAATTGCGCAACTGATTGGCACGTCGCGGGAGACTGTGACCCGCGTGCTGGGCGAATTCCGTGACAAGAAGCTGGCGCAGCTGCGCGGTTCCACACTGGTCATTCTGAACAAGCCCGGTTTGGAACGGATGATCGAAACCTAAGCTGCTGTATTCCCACCTTGGCGAATTCCCGCCGTTGGTAAGAATTCCTGGATTACTGGCGTTACTTTACCCTTGCGGGGCTCGGGCATAAGCTGCGGCCCATGGAACTGAATGCGTTGTTGATGTGTCGCGAGCACGAGTCGTTGCGCATGCTGGTGGGCGCGCTTGACGAGTTGGGGATCGACGAGGAAGTGTGCGGGTCGGAGCCGGAAGCCATGCAATTGCTGGCGCTCGGCTACTACTCGGCGCTGATCGTGGATTTCGATTTACCCGGCGCGGCGCAGCTGGTGCACATGGCGCGCATGGCGCCGTCGGAACGGCGTCCGGTGGTGTTCGCGCTCATCGGCGCGCTGACCGACGTGGGCAGCACATTCCAGGCGGGCGCGAATTTCGTCCTGTACAAGCCTCTGGTTCGGGAACAAATGGAACGATCCCTGCGAGCAGGCCAGGCGTTCATGCGCCCGGATCGAAGAAAATCCCGCCGTCAGAAAATGAGGTCGTTGGTCTACCTGCGATTTGGCGATGTTTGTCCCGTGCCCGCATTGGTGCTGGAGATCAGCGAAGACGGACTGTCGGTGCAGGCCTCTGAGCCTTTGCCCGCGGCCGAGTTGCCTCTGCGCTTCATTCTGCCCGGCACCAGCTGCATGATCGAAGGCAGCGGCGAAGTGACCTGGGCCGACGACAGCGGGCGCGGCGGAATCTTCTTCAGTCACCTGAGTTCTTCCGCAAGGCGGCACTTGAAGACATGGCTGACAAAACGGGACAGGAAGAAACTGTCTAAGGTGCGCGCCGCGGGGCGGGCGGCGAAGGCTCGCCTGGAAGCCGTGCCGGCGAGTTGACCGGCGGTGCTCGTCAAGGGCGATTGTTGATTGCAGATTTTGGATCTGGAGATTACAGGCTGCAAATTGCGGAAGCCTCAGATCCCTAATCTAAAATCTGAAATCTAAACTTTGAAATCTGAAATCTGAAATCTACAATCTGCAATTTGCTCCCGTATTCCCCACTCAAAGTAAAACTGTTCTTCCGGCGGCTGTCTTTCTTCGACTCAAGCATAATGTCCTCATGCCTGAGTTGCATTTCCTTTCCGCCGCCACGATGGCGGAACAAGTCCGTCAAAAGAAAATCTCTCCCGTGGAATTGGCGGACGCTCTTTTCGCGCGCATTGCCAGGCTGAATCCCAAGCTGAATACCTTCGTCGCGCTCGATGAGGAGCGCGCGCACAGGGATGCCATGGTGTTGGAGGGGGAGGCTGTGCGTGGCGTTTTGCGCGGCCCTCTGCACGGCGTTCCGATCAGCATCAAAAGCTCCATCGACACAGCAGGCCTGCGCTGCGAATCGGGCACTCGATTGCGCAAAGGAAACATTGCTGTCAACGACGCGGTCTTGGTAACGCGGCTTCGCAACGCAGGAGCCATTGTTCTAGGCGTGACCAACGCGCCAGAACTCCTGATGGCATGGGAGACCGACAATCTTCTTTATGGCCGCACCAACAGCCCGTGGGATCCGGCGCGAACACCGGGTGGATCGAGCGGCGGAGAAGCGGCGGCCATCGCATCGGGATGTTCGGCGGGGGGTGTGGGCAGCGACGGCGGTGGTTCGATCCGGGTGCCCGCACACTTCAGTGGCATCTGCGGACTGAAGCCAACCCCGGGACGTATTCCGTCCGCCGGACATTTTCCGGCTTCCGCGGGACCGTTCGCGCTGCTCGGCGTGGTCGGCCCGATGGCGCGCACCGTGGCCGACTTACAACTTTTGTTTGAAGTGATGGCCGGGCCCGACGATGGGGACCCTTCGTCGGCGCCTGTGCCCCTGCGAAAAGTCACAAGAGACGAACTGCGGCGAGTTCGCGTCGGCTACTTCGAAGACGATGGCCGCACGCCGGTGACGCCTGAAACGCGCGCCGCCGTCCGCGCCGCCGCGGGAGCTTTGTCGCGAGCCGGGCTCGAAGTTGTCCCGTTCCGCCCCGAAGGCCTGGAAGAAGCGCGGCAGTTATGGTGGAAGCTGTTTGGCACGGCGGGCGGGATGGTGCTGCGTCCGCTCACCAAAGGCCGCGAGTCCGAACTATCGCCACTGCTGAAAGAATTCCTGGGCTGGGTCGCGGCCGAGCCTCCGCACACCGGTGAGTCCCTGCTCAAAACGTGGCTGCAGCGCGACGTCCTGCGCGGCAAAATACTTGCACAGATGCAGGCCCATCCGATCCTTCTGTGTCCGGCGGCGGCGATCCCGGCCTTTCGCCACGGGGAACGCAGTTGGGTGGTCGAGGGACGGTCCGTGAACTATCTCGACGCATGGAGCTACACGGAGTTTTTCAACTTGCTCGGCAATCCCGGCGCGGTGGTTCCGGTTGCGCAGTCGCCCGAAGGACTGCCGATCGGTGTGCAGATCGTGGGGCGCCCCTGGGAAGAAGAACTCGTCCTCGCGGCGGCAGCGGAGGTCGAACGCGAGTGTGGCGGGTTTCGGAGGCCGGCTGGCTTGATTGCCGAAGTAAAGTGACATTGCCGGCCAAGCGGAGCTTGAGCGGCCACCCGCTAGTATTTTTCTACTATTACCGCTGAACGCGGCCGGAATTATCCTCGCTGGGATCATGGATTGAGCCTCGTCGCGCTTGTGGGGTGCGACGGGCGATTCCCGGTTCCTCCTCTGATGACTTCTCCGTCCCGATCTTTCGGCCAGCGAAGACTGTTCGGCCTCGTCGCTTTTTTAACAGTGTCGGCGATCTACCTGTACGCGTTCCCGCAACAAAACGTCTTCTATGCCGTGATCGTGCTGCTGCATCTTGCCGTCGGGCTGGCGGCGACCATCGTGCTTCTGCCGACGCTGAAGAGGCTGGTGCGCGAGGGAACATGGATGGCCTCAGCGGGATGGGTATTGTTCCTGGTCGGCGCCGCGATTGGATTCTGGTTGGTGCATACCGGGACGATTCGCTCGGAATGGAAGTGGATGTATGCCCACATGGTCGTGTGCGCCGGGGCCCTTGGATTTTTGGTTACCGAGGCTTGGGCGCGGCGTGCAGGGCGGAACGCCTTCAGCGGATCGGCAGTCCTGCGCCTGGTGGCGTGTCTGCTGGTAATCGCCGGGCTGGGCGCCGGGATGCGTTACCTGCGCGAGGCGCGCTGGGCAAAACATGCGCGTATTGAGAATCCCGGGATGTCGCCGGTCGACATGGCGGAGGAAGGGGATGGACCCCAGGGTCCGTTTTTCCCCAGTTCCGCGCAGGTCTATGGGCACAAGAAGATTCCCAGCAAGTTCTTCATGGAGTCGGACTCCTGCAAGCGCTGCCATGAAGACATCTACAACCAGTGGTTCAGCTCGGCGCACCATTTCTCTTCATTCAACAACCAGTGGTACCGCAGATCGGTCGAGTACATGCAGGACACCATCGGGACCAAGCCCTCCAAGTGGTGTGGCGGATGTCACGATCCGGCGGTGCTCTACGCCGGATTGATGGACACGCCCATCAAGCAGATCGTGCACACGCCGCCCGCGCAGGCCGGATTGGGTTGCATGATGTGCCATTCGATTGCCGCCGTGAAGTCGACCATGGGGCAGGGTGACTTTTACCTCGAGTATCCGGAACTGCACGAACTGGCGGCCAGCAAGAATCCCGTGATTCGCTACCTGCACGACTTCCTGGTGAAGCTGAATCCGGAGCCGCACAGGCGCGCGTTTCTGAAGCCATTCATGCGGACGCAGACCGCCGAATTCTGCTCCTCATGCCATAAGGTGCACCTGGATGTTCCGGTAAATCATTACCGCTGGATCCGCGGATTCAACGAGTATGACAATTGGCAGGCGAGCGGCGTTTCCGGACAGGGCGCGCGCTCCTTCTACTACCCCAAGAAGCCGCAGCAGTGTGCCGATTGCCACATGCCGCTGGAGCGCTCGAACGACATGGGCAACGTCAACGGCAGCGTGCACTCGCACCGCTTCCCGGCGGCGAACACGGCTCTGCCCCTTGCCAACGAAGACGCGACGCAATTGAAAATCACTGAGGATTTCCTGAAGTCAGGAATCCTGAGCGTGGATATTTTTGCGCTCTCACCCGCGCAAGCCGTGAGCAAAGCGGCGGCCGCCGGCGAGAACGAGATGGCCACCACTTTCGCGGTGGGCGAAGAATCTGAAGTGAAAGTCGCTCCCGGCGGCGCCGGAGGGGAAGCCGCGCCTGTGACCGCGCCCTTGAATCGCGTGCAGCCGGCGGTACGGCGCGGCGACACGGTGCGCGTCGATGTCGTGGTGCGCACGAAAAAGATCGGGCACTTCTTCCCGGGCGGTACGGTGGATGCCTACGACACCTGGCTTGAACTGAAGGGCACCGACGACAAGGGGCGGACCATTTTCTGGAGCGGGATGGCCGAAAACGGAGGTAAGGGCCCTGTCGAAAAGGGCGCGCACTTCTACCGCTCATTGCAGATTGACGAACGCGGCAATCCCATCAACAAACGCAATGCGTGGGCAACCCGGGCTGTCGTTTACGTGCGCTTGATTCCTCCCGGGGCCGCCGACACCGTGCACTATCGCGTGCGCATCCCCGAGAACGCCGGAAGCAAAATTACCTTGCACGCGCGGCTGTGCTACCGCAAGTTTGCCTGGTGGAACACGCAGTTTTCGTTCGCAGGACAGCCCGACGCGGCGCATCCGGAACTGGTGACGCCTAACTACGACGATCGCAAGGTTACGTTCAGTGCGCGCTTGAATGGAGTCTCCGCCAAGCAGCCAGGCATTCCGGATGTGCCCATCGTGGCCTTGGCGGAGGATGAGGTAAGTCTTCCGGTGGCCGCAAAAGGATCAGCAGTCGCGATTCCCAAGGTCGAACTCAGGGCCGAGGATTGGCAGCGCTGGAATGACTATGGCATTGGTCTCCTCCTGCAGGGTGATCTCAAATCCGCGCAGGCGGCGTTCCTCAAAGCCACCGAGATTGATGCCAAAAATCCGGATGGCTGGGTCAATCTTGGCCGCACCGCGGTGCAGGAAGGCGATATGGATGCAGCGCGCCCAGTGCTCGAGAAGGCGCTGGCCATCAGTCCGGACCTGGCGCGCGCGCATTATTTTTACGCGAGGGTTCTGCGCGCTGACGGGAAGTACGAAGAGGCCGCAACTCACTTGCGCAAAGTGCTCGCGCAATATCCGCGGGATCGCGTCGCGTTGAATGATCTGGGACGCATCCTGTTTCTTGAGCGGAAATACCATGACGCAGTGCAGACGCTCGAGTCTGTCCTCAAGATCGATCCCGAAGACCTGCAGGCGCACTACAACCTGATGCTGTGCTACAAGGGCCTCGGCAACGAGCAGCTAGCCAGGCAGCACCAGGAACGCTATCTGCGTTTCAAGGCCGACGAGGCGTCGCAGACCATCACCGGCAAGTATCGGCAACTTCATCCCGAGGACAACAACGAGCGGCAGTCGATTCACGAGCATGTTTCGATTGCTTTGAACCGCGTGGACAAACGCGCTGCCGGCGCTGGAAAGGCATATGGCAGTAACCAGCTCCCCGCGCGGCCTAAAGTCCAGCCAGGCGCCAAGGCTTCCGGCGCGACTGAAGCCGTGCCGTTGCCGAAGCGGTCAGCAGAACAAACTCAAGGTAAAGACCCGGGGAAAGTCGTTGCGGCTTCTTCAGATGGTTCCCGGTAGACTCCTGTATCCATGATCAAATCTCATTCATTGCTTTTCTGCCTGCTGGTTATGGTTCTTTCCGTGTCGGCCGTGGCGCAGAACGCGCAATTCCGCGACATTACGGCCCAGGCCGGGATTCACTTTGTGCACAATAACGCGGCCTTCGGCAAAAAGTGGTTGCCGGAAACATTGGGGCCGGGCGCGGCGTTCATCGACTACGACCATGACGGCTACCCCGACATCCTGCTGGTCAACGGCGAAGACTGGCCCGGACACGCCAAGGCTGCCTCCACCCTGAAGCTCTATCGCAACAATCATGACGGCACGTTCACCGACGTCACGCGCAAGGCCGGGCTGGCCGTTTCCATGTTCGGGATGGGCGTGGCGGTTGGCGACTACGACAATGATGGACACGACGATCTGTTTATCACTGCCCTCGGCCAGAGCCGCCTCTTTCACAACAATGGCAACGGCACCTTTACCGACGTAACCAGGGCCGCGGGCATGTGGGGTCCGACCGAGCTTTCCACCAGCGCCGCCTGGGTGGATTACGACCGCGATGGCAAGCTCGATCTGGTGGTTGCGAACTACGTGCAGTGGTCGCAGCAGACCGACATCTATTGCACGCTCGACGGGGCGCACAAGTCGTACTGCACTCCCGAGTCGTACAAGGGCGTGTCGGCGCGGGTATGGCACAACCTGGGCGGCGGAAAGTTTGAGGACGCGACCCGGAAATCCGGACTCAGCGATCCGACTTCGAAGAGCCTGGGCGTGGCGATTCTCGATTACAACGGCGATGGCTGGCCCGACATTCTTCTCGCGAACGACACGCAACCCAACAAGCTCTATCTCAATAAGCAGAATGGAACATTCGAAGAAAAGGCGGTTGCCGCCGGCATAGCCTTCAGCGAAGACGGGGTGGCGCGCGCCGGCATGGGCGTGGACACGGGCGACTACGACCGCTCCGGCCGTCCCAGCCTGATGATCACCAACTTCGCGAACCAGATGATCTCGCTCTATCACAACGAGGGCAACGGCCTGTTCGTCGACGAAGCGCCGCGCTCGGAAGTTGGGCGCAATACCCTGGTGACGCTGGGCTTCGGCTGCTTCTTCTTCGATTACGACAACGACGGATGGCCGGACATTTTCGTGGCTGATGGGCACATTGAAAACGAAATCGAACGCGTGCAGAAGCGCGTGTCCTATGCCGAGCCGCCGCATCTGTTCCGTAATCTGGGCGGCGGCAAGTTTCAGGAAGTGACGGCGCAGATGGGAACGGCATTTGCCAGTCCGAAAGTGGCGCGGGGCGCGGCTTATGCTGATATCGACAATGATGGCGCGCTGGATGTGCTGGTGACCACCAACGGGGGGCGGCCGTGGCTGTTTCATAACGAAGGCCAGACGAATCACAGCTTGCGCGTGAAACTGGAGGGGACGAAATCAAACCGCGACGGCATTGGCGCGATCGTGCGCGTGACGTCGGGCGGTGCGAAGCAGTGGCAGATGCTGCGCAGCGGCTCGAGTTATCTTGTCGCAGAGCGAGCTGGTCCTGACGTTTGGGCTGGGGACTGCCACGAAAGCTGACACGGTAGAGATTCAGTGGCCGAGCGGGCAAGTGGACAAACTTTCCGGCGTGGCAGGCGATCAGACGGTGACGGTCGAGGAAGGCAAAGGCATCATCAGCAATCGTGCGTACGGAAAAAGTGCGGCTCCTCCGGCGGTGAAGCGTGCGATGAGGCCGGCGGGTGAGAAGGCTTCGAGTCTTCCATAAGTAGGTGGAATCGTGGTTCTGCCGGCACATCGCAATTCGGGCAACGGACGGGAAGGGCCCGACTTCAGTCGGGCCGAACACTGCAGGACGAATGGCGGCTTCAGCCGCTGAGGTTGGCTTTGTTGCATCGAAGGCGGCCGCTCTTAAGATTCTCCGAGCCGCACCTCGAATCTTGTGGTCGCGGATGCGGTAGGATGGACGGTCGCGAATCGCCGGTGCCACAACCTACCGCGACCCTTGTGCCCATGAAACTCAGGATCTTGATCTGGACATTCGGCATGGCGTTTGTCGGGTACTCGCTGGGCGCCAGAGGTGTTTCAGCCAGCCCCGCTCATGAGACGATCGGCGCAATTCTTGGCGCCGCCGTCGGCTTCTGCGTGGGATGGGGGCTGCAACGTCTTCTCGAACTGGGCCGCCGGCGTTGATATGACCTCTGGGCCCCGCAATTCTGGAGTCAATCACTCATCATGAAAGTACCCCGCATCTCTTTGCTTGCCTGCCTGCTGCTGATCGCTGCCGGGATTTTTGCCGCAGCACCTTACCGTGCTTCCGAATCTGATGCTGCTGCGAAGACGGCCGAAGCCGCTCGCCTCAACAATATCGGCGTCGCCTACATGAACCAGCAGTTGTTCGAGAAGGCGCTGAAGCAGTTTGAGGCGGCCGTGGCACAGGATCCGAAGCTGACGATTGCGAAGCTGAATCGCGGGGTCGCGCTGCTTAACCTGCAAAAGGTCGATGAGGCCAAGACGATCCTGGAGGAAGTCACCAAGCAGGATCCCAAAGACGCGCACGCCTGGTACAACCTTGGGTTGCTTTCGAAGAACACGAATGAAACCGACACCGCCATCGCCGCCTTCAAGCACGTCACCGAGATCGATCCCAACGACGCCGACACCTGGTATTTCCTGGGCACGGCGTACGCGCAGGCCAAGCAGTATCCGCAGGCGATTGACGCGTTCGAGCACGCGCTCAAGCTGAACCCGCTGCACGCCTCGGCCGAGTTCGGCATCTCGCGCGCCTACCAGCAGTCCGGGCAACACCGACACCTCGCGCGAGCATTTGAAGAAATTCCAGTACATCAAGGACAACAAACTCGGCTCGCCCATGAGTCTGTCGTATGGAGAGCAGGGCCAGTATTCGCGCGCGGAGGAATCGGCGGGCGTGGTGGAGAAGGTGCCGGCGGCAGATTCCGGTGAAGTTTGTGGATGTGACGGCGGAAGCGGGGTTGGTGGGAAAGGGTACGCCCACTCGGGCCGAAGATTCTTGATGCGATTTTCTTGGTAGCGGGTGCTTGCTTTCTCGACTACGACGGTGACGGCCGCATCGACTTGTTCTGTCGCTGACGATGGACCGCGGTGGCGGGATGGGCTCTCTATCACAACCTGGGCGGCGGCAAGTTTGAGGACGTGACGAAGAAAGCCGGGCTCGATCCGACGCTGCACGCGTACGCTGCACGGCAGGCGACTATGACAACGATGGATCGGCTGACTTGCATCGTCGTTGAGGCCGGAGTAAGGGTAGTCCTGTCGCTACTACACAACGAGAAGAACGGAACATTCAAGAATACGAACGCTAGCGGCAGGACTTGAGACAGCGACGGTCTCCGTACTCGGTGTTACGTTCGTTGATTACGATCATGACGGGGATCTGGATCTGTACTGTCAGCCGACACTGGAGCTCACGCCCGTTGAAGCAGGGCAGGCACCAGTCCTTGGAGACGACAAGAATGCCAACGGGCACTATATGTACCGTAACAATGGCGATGGCACCTTCACCGAACGTTACTGAAGCAGACGGGCTATCAGACACCTGCGATATCGAGCTGGGACAGGTCGGCACCGACTACAACAACGATCGAGCAGTTGACCTCGTAGTGTCACGGCTTTCAGATGCCGCACATCTTCGACAATCCCCGGGAAGGCAAGTTCTTCGAGCTTGCAAACCTTGGTCAGACCAACTGCCTTCGTCGCCGTCCGTCGGCATCACCGCTTCTGGACTTCAACCACGACGGCTGGATGGACATCGCCTTCACGCACATTGGTGCAGAGCCGGGCATCTACGCTCTGGCGGAACAATCAAGCGAAGACGCTTTGAACAAGTCGACTTCCCGAACTCACGAACTGGGTCCGCGCCTTCGGCGTCGCCGCCATCGACTACGACAACGATGGCTGGGTCGACCTCGTCGCCGTCGGCGAAACCAAAGACGGCAAGGGCGAAGTGCGCCTGTTCCGCAACCTCGGTCCCGACGGCTTCAAAGACGTCACCGCCGACGTCGGCCTCGACAAGATTCAATTGAAAGACCCGCGCGCCATCATCACCGGAGACTACGACAACGATGGCGCCGTCGATCTGCTCATTACGCAGAATCATGGCCCGGCGGTGCTCTTGCGTAACGACGGCGGCAACAAGAACAACTGGCTGCGCCTGAACCTGAAGGGACTCAACGACAACAAATCAGCGATCGGTACCAAGGTCGAAGTGTTCGCGGGCGCGAACCGGCAGAAGTTCGAGATCTACGGATCGTCGGGATACCTCGGGCAGAACTCTCCATACCTGACCGTCGGCCTGGGACAGGCGAAGCAGGCCGACGTCGTGCGCATGCTCTGGCCGACCGGAGTGCTACAGGACGAAATCGAAGTCGCCGCCAACCGCGAGCAGCCCTATCTCGAACTCGACCGCCGCGGCAGTTCGTGTCCGACACTGTTTGTCTGGGATGGGCACCAATACGAACTAGTCGGCGACATGATTGGCGCGGGCGTCGTGGGCCACTGGGTGGGACCGAACGAGCGCAATGTGCCGCGCCCGGCGGAATATATCAAGGTCGATCGCAATGCGATTCACGAGAAAAACGGCAAGCTCAGTTTCCGGCTGATGGAACCCATGGAGGAAGCTGTCTATCTCGACGAGGTGAAACTCCTGGCCGTCGACCACCCGAGCACGTTCGACGTGTTTCCCAACGAATACTTCGCCAGCAATCCGCCCTTCCCGCCGTTCCGCGTGATCCAGAGCCAGGGTGCGCAACCGCCTGTAGCGGCACGCGACGAGCATGGCCACGACATGATGCCGTCGCTCGCCGCGCACAAGTATTTCGGCGACTTCGAATTGCTGCCTTTCCACGGATTCACCAAGCCGCACTCGCTCGAACTCGATCTGGGCGAGCCGTACCGCGGCGGACCGCTGGTTCTGCTGATGCACGGCGTCACCGAGTACTTCACGGCGACGAGCGTCTACGCGGCTCATCAGGCAAAAGTCGAAGCCATCGCACCCTACGTCGAAGCTCTCGACGCACATGGCAAGTGGGTACTGGTGCTCGACGACATGGGATTCCCGGCCGGTGGTCCGCGCACAATTACGCCCGATCTCACGGGCAAGCTGCCGCTCGGCACGACGAAGATTCGCATCACGACCAACCTGCAGGTTTATTGGGACAGCATCCTGATTGACCGGAGCGCGCAGAATGGCAAGGTGCAGCTCACGACGATTCCACCCGCGACTGCGAATCTGAATTTCTACGGACACCCACGACAGATCGAAGGCGAGCCGCGCGGCAACGTGAAATACGTTTACGAAGAGGTCAGCCCAACGGGACCGTTCGCTCGGCAGGCGGGCGACTACACCCGCTACGGCGACGTGCTGCCGCTGCTGACGTCGTTCGATGATCGCATGGTGGTGTTTGGCACCGGAGACGAAGTCGCGCTGGAATTTGATCCGATGAAGCTGCCCGCGCTGCCTGCGGGCTGGACGCGCGACTACTTCTTCCTGGTGAAGGGCTACGAGAAAGACATGGACTTCTACGCGGCCGACGGCTTCACAGTCGAGCCCCTACCGTTCAAGGCGATGAAGGGATATCCGTACAGGGAGCCCTATCCGCTGGACCCCGAGCACCTGAATTACTTGCTCGAGTACAACACTCGGCATGTTTCCGGGAATGAGGAGAGCGGGTACGCGTATCGATATCCGTCTGAAACGCAAAACCATTAACCACAGGGGACACAGACAGACACAGAGTTCTCCTGGTTTGACGCGGCTGTCGCAGGCCCGTGCAGCGAGAAACACAGCGGTCAGTACGAGGATCTCGAACGCCTCGGTGCTCTCGGTGTCCTCTGTGGTGAAAGCTTTTTGTTTCACCCAGCGTTGCGCGGTCGTTGGGGGTCCTTCGCCTGCGTTCGGCGGTCGCCTGACTCCCCTCAGGATGACAATTGGATAAGGGTGCGAAAGGTCGCTCAAGGCTCGTAGCCCGGAGCTCCAAATCTCGCGGCTCGCAGCTCGTAGCTCGCCGCTCAAATGTGGCCCACAGCCCGCAGATCTATTTCCCTTAATCCGCCGGCAGAGCCTTCGCCAGATCTTTCCATCCGACAAGAATGAATCCCTGGTCTTTCAGAAATTTCTTGAACTCAGCGCTCTTCACCATGTCGAAGTCGCGCTGGCGCCAGGCGGCGCCCCAGTCGGGATGGTCGGAGGTCGCGCCGCGCATTTCTTCGTCGTCGTAGGCGAGGTGCAGGATCACCTGATACACCCCCGGTCCGAGCGCCTCGAGTTGCTTTTCGTACCATGCCGTCCAGTCTTTTGGGTCCACACCGGGGCCAATTTCGAGCACGCGATCGACGAGGATCTTCCCCGCCGGCATTTGCTTCCCCTCGGGTGCTGCGTGTTCCGGTCCGTTGCGCGCGTCGAGGATGGGGACGTGAAAATCGTTGCCTAGTTTGCTGTAAACCGAAAACAGGGCGGGCGTCTGGAAGAGCGCTCCCATGTGCGTATCGAGGTGAGTGACGTGGACGCCGAATTTCTGGGCGCGTTCGATCTGCGCGCGCAGTTCGGCCTCGACTTCGGCGGGCTTGGCGTTCTTCACGACGTCGGGCGTGTCGAGCGGAAGGTAGTTTTGCGCGTCGAGCAAGGACGCGACCTGGTCACGCGAACTCACCGGGCCCCAGCGGAATTGTGTCCACTCGCTGTTGAGCGCCTGGTGAATGCCGAGGTCGGCGTCGGGGTGCGCTTTGGCGAAGTTGGCTGCCTCAAGGAACCAAGGGCAGGGAACCAGGATGCTGGCGGAGGTAATCCAGTGCTTCTCGAGCGCTTCCGAGATCGCGCGGTTCACGGAATGGTTCATGCCGTAGTCGTCGGCATGGAGGATGAGCAGGCGGGCGGTGGGCGGGTAGCCCAGGCGTTCCTGCACGGATTTAGTCTGCGATTGAGCGCAGACGGCGGCGAGAGCTAGAAAGATGACGACGCGAAGATGGAACGTGGACATTGGGGACTCCAGGAAAGCTCACCTCGGCGGCTGAAGCCGCATCGGATTGTTGCGGCAAACGGCACAACTGAAGTCGTGCCCTTACCATGTCTGTTAGCTTCAGGATTGATTCAAGAAGTCGTGCGCCTCCCGTGTGTGCGGGTTGGAACCCGAACTCGGGTGCCCCAGGTTGCGCCCGTTGTTTGGGGCTCCGCCGGTCCCCGCTTTCTTCCCAAGTAAACTCAGGCCTCTTCCGGAGGCAGTTCGAAATCGACCAGGTCACCGCGGAAGCCTTTGGTCTTGATGGCACCGAAAATGATGCCGGCCAGCATCCAGATGCCGCCCACGATCCAGGCCTTCCAACTCAGGTTCTTCCACAGGAAAAAGCAAATTGTGAACCCAGCCAGCGGCGGCGCCCAGACTGCCAGGACGGCCAGCATGACGCCGGCGATTGCTAGCACGACCCAATTCGAAGTTGGCAACAGTACCAGCGCGATGACTAACGCGGTGAGAACTAGAGGCGGGATGGGACTCTTGCCGCCCTCACGCACGTAATAACGCACAAAGGCAGCCATGTTGACGCCCATGAATGCGATCAGGGCGCCGAAGTTCAGCATCTCGGCCCCGAGTCCGTAGCTGAACAGTCCGATGCTTACCAGCAACGCGCCGGCCAATGCAACCGCACCCACGAAAAAGACATTGTTGCGCGGCACATGCCGCTTGGGATCGACGACGCCGAAGAACGATTGCGGAAGGGCCTTGCTGCGCCCCATGCCGTAGAGCAATCGGGCCGCGCCGATTTGCGCGCCCATCCCGGAGCCAAAGTTCGCCACCAGCAGCGTGAAACCTACGATGGCAAAAAGAGGTTTCCAGGCGCGGCCGGCGACGAAGGTGAAGGCAGTATCCACATTCGGAAACGGTTGGGACGCGGGCCAGAGAAGTTGTGCCGCATAGACTTCCAGCGCCGAAAGAATTCCGATCACAAAGCAGGTCAGCACAGTCGCGAGCAGAATGTTGCGGCGGGGATTCTCCGCTTCTTCCGAGAGCGTGGATATTCCATCAAAGCCGATGTAGCTGAGCACGGCAATCGAAGTCGCCGCCAGAACGGCTTTCGTATTCCACATTGCGGGATCGTAAAAAGGACGCGTGAAGAACGCAGCGCCGTCATGCGGGTTGCTGAAGATGTAGCGGGCGGCGGCCATGAAGAAAATCGCGACCACCGCTCCCATGGCGGCGGCCAGCAAGGTATTCACGCGGGCCGAGGTCTTGATGCCCTGAATGTTGAGGAACGTGAAGACCGCTCCGAAGAACAGCGCCCATCCCCAGTAGGGAATGCCGGGAGCAAAAACATTGGCCTGCTGGCTGCACCACACGATGCATATCATGGGATTGAGCATGTAATCCATCACCATGCTCCACCCCGTCACATAGCCCAGCGCGGGATTGATTTCCTGCCCAACGTAGGTGAACGCCGAACCAGCGCTGGGATAGGCACGCGCCATGCGCCCGTAGCTGAACGCGGTGAACAGCATGGCCACCATCGCGATCAGGATGGTCGTGACCACGTGGCCACGGCCGCGATCGCTGAGCACGCCGAACACCGACATGGGCGCCACCGGCTGAATCACGATCACGCCGTAGAGAATCAGGTCCCACAGGGTTAGGGTGCGCCGAAGGCGAGGCGCGCTGGCAGTGGTGGTGCTCGCGTTAGTGGCCATGGGCTCCTGTTAGTCGCCGATCGTCAGTCGTCGGCCCAGCGACACCTGCAATTCAGGGTTAATTGCGCGATGGGCATCCCCGCTGGTGGCGAGGTGTCCGACGCTGTCGCCGATCAAGCGGCACTCAGTGTACATTCCAACCGCTGATTTCTACGACAGGTTTTGCAGTCCCGAGTGCGGCGGCGCGGTAGGTGGCTGTGAGTTCGCGCTTCTCGCCGGGCAGCAGGGAAATGTAATTGTCTTCCCAGATCACCGGCACAATTTCTTCTCCACCCGCGCCCTTGTTGACTTTCAGCCGGACGAAGAACGCGAGGTTCTTGCTCGGATTCTCGAGCGTGACGTGCGTGACGGATTCCTCGCCGCGCCGCTCCGTGCGATTGGCAGTCTTCAGCGTGACTTTCTCCAGCTTGTTCAGGGCAGTGTAGTCGGCGAACTGCGAGGTGGGAGTGACGAACCAGTTCGACTTTTCCCAATCCAGGGTCTCGGGCTTGGTCGAGAGCCAGTAGAAATTCGAGCCCACAATTTTTCCCGAACCGTCCTGCAGCCGCAGCACCAGGAAATACACCGGGCTGGCCTCGTCCAGCGCAGGCAGGGTCAGGATTTTATTGGTGCTGTCGGCCGTTACGTCCACCGGTGACTCCTGCGAAAACTTCTCCGCCATGTCGAGGGTGTAGAGCTTCGTGGTCAGCTTCAGACCCTTCACGTCATCGTAGCGACTGCTCACGATCCAGACCGAGCGATCGTCGTACGCATACAGCGGGTGCAGAGGTTGCATGGCAGTTTTCGCGCCGAAATAGCCGCCGCCGGGCCGCAAGTAGTAGTCATAGAGGTGCCAGATCACCGAGGGCCAGGCGTTGTTGAGCATCCATTGAATGACGCCGGTGGAAGTGTACTTGTCGCGGCTGTAGGCCTCGAACATGGCCCGGATGCCTTCGTAGTTCATCACCTGCGCTTTGAGAACATAGTCCTCCAGCGTGTCGGCCTTGCCGTAGCGATTGGTGAGGGCCTCGGTATAAACGTGGATATCCTTGAACTCGCCGCCGCCCGCGTGGAAATTCCACCAGTCGTCGATCGGCCAAAGATGATCCTTGGGCAACATGGCGCGCAGGCTTTCGATCGGCGGAACGGCCGGACCCGGGCTGGTCTCGGTATTGAAGCCATACGCTCCGCCGCAACCGCCTGGATTGCAGTGGTGCCCGCCGTCAATCTTGTCCTCGGTCCAGTAGGAAGGAGCCACGTACTCGTACGGGCCGCTCATTTTCACGCCGCTGTCGCCGGTGACGGTGGTGGGTTTGGCGGTGGCCGACGACACTACCGGATTGGGGAAGTGCAGTTGCTTCTCGATGCCGAGATACATTTCCTCAACGTCGGGAGGCGGCGGATTGTCGCTGCCGTTCAGCCACATCGCCACGCTGGGATGGCTGCGTAGTCGGTAGATCTGATCCTGTCAGCGAGGCCTTGGCGATGTCGAAATCCTGCGGCTTCCATTTGGCCCAGTGCTCCCAGTGGTCGCAGCAACACCACCCCGCCATCACCAGCACGCCCTCGCGATCGGCGCGCTGGAAGAACTCTTCAGTCTCCAGTTTGCCTTCGAGCCGGATGGTGTTCAGACCCATGTCGCGCACGTAGCGGAACTCGTCGGCCAGGCGCTGCGAGTTCTCGCGCAGCATCATGTCAGGCGACCAGCCGCCGCCGCGAATCAGAATCTTCTTTCCGTTAATGGAAAAGACCCGACGCTGCTGCGCATTGAGTTCGGAAGTGACTTCGCGAATGCCGAATTGGGTATCGGCGTGATCGGATTGCTTGCCGTCGACCACGAACTCCATCTTGAGCGTGTAGAGTTCGGGCTTGCCCATCTGCACCGGCCACCACAGGCGCGGACCGGTGAGGCTCAGTTGCGAAAACTTCTCGGGCTCGAAGGTGACGTCTTTGCTCTCCCCCGCGGCTAGTTCCACATCCTGGGAGAATTCGACCTTGTCGATGGTGCCCTTGAGCGTACCCTTGACCGGTTCTTTGCTGGAATTCTTGAGCAGCGCCGTGACCGTGAGTTGGGCATTCTGGGATGCATCGACATGCGACACGACACTCGGATAGCGCAGCGCGACCGGACCGCTCTCCGCCAGGTAGACCTTCCGCCACAGTCCCATATTCTTGTCGGGAGGCGCGGGGTTCCAGTCCACGAAGGTGATCGCGAGGTCGTTCTCGGTGGGCGCGAAGACTTCCACGGCCAGAACGTTCTCCGCGCCATGCTTCACGGCGTCGGTGATATTAAACTCGTAGGTACGCCAGGCTCCGGCGACATCGTCCGATTTCGCAATCTGCTTCCCGTTCAGCCAGATGTGCGCGCGATAGTTGATTCCACTGAAATTCAGCCACACCGTCTTTCCCTTATAGCTGGCCGGCACCACGAATGCCTTCCGGTACCACCAGGAGAGGAGGTAGGGACTGTCGGGTGCCATGGGGATATTCGAGAAATTCGCGCCGATGGGGTACGTCACGCCCGGAATCTGACGAAGATTCATGCCGTAGGTGGGATCCGGAAGGATCTTTTGTTTCACCAGCGCGCTCACCACGGTGGTGGGAACCGTGACCGGGTACCATCCTTTTGGCTGAAAAGTGGACTTGGACAGCACATCGCCCTTTTCGTCGACTTTGCGCGATGACTGCAGCATCCAGCCGTCGGAGAGGGTAACCTCCGATGAGGCCGTGATCGGCGCCGTGCGAGCGTGGCGCGCTTGAGGTTCCGCCGTTCCCGTCGAAAGCATGACGAGGCTCACAACAGCCGCGCCCAGAGCGATACGAGGTTTCATGGATGAGTCCCCTTCGGAATGAGGGTCAGAAGCACGCCCGGAAGCGATTTGAAGTCGCCAGTTGGATAACACGTTTTATTGATACGTTTCAATAGATGTTTTTCCGCGGCCTCGCCCGCCCCAGCCCGGACCATCGGGCGGTGCCTCGACCAGCAACGTCTCCCGGGTTCCTTAGTCTATAATTATCTATTCCGCCCCCAAAATTCTGGAGTGAATAAAACACCATGATCCGCTTTCTGCAAACCCCTGGCCCGACCAAGAAGATTATCCTGAGTTCGCTGCTGCTGATCATTTGCGGTGGCATGGTCATCACGCTGATTCCCGGTGGCTTGGGATCCGACCTGATAGGTCAGCCGAGCCAGGGGGTGGTCGCGAAAGTCGCTGGCCAGGATATTACGACCCAGGAAGTTCGAGACCGTGCCCGCGCGCTCGCGGAACAGCAGGTCGCCCAGTACGGTCCCATGGGCAAACAGTTGCTGCCCATGATCATGCCGCGCGCCATCTCGCAGTCGGTAGAGCAGTTGATCACCGGTAAGGCGATCGTGGCCGAGGCTGACCGCATGGGCCTGAAAGCCACCGACCAGGATCTGCGCGACGAGTTGGAGCACGGCCGCTACTCGCAGACTTTGTTCCCGGGCGGCAAGTTCATTGGAGAGCAGGCTTACGCGAGCTTGCTCCAACAGGCGAATCTGACCGTTTCTGCTTTCGAGTCCGACGTAAAGAATGAAATCCTCGAGCAGAAGCTTGCCACCCTGATCACGGGAAGCGCTTCCGTTTCCGACGCGGAAGTCCGGCAGGAATTCCAGAAGCGCAACACCAAGGTGAAGTTCGATTACGCCGTGTTGTCCCAGGACGACATCCGCAAGGGCCTGCATCCCACCGACGAGGAACTCAAGGCGTTCTACACCCGCAACCAGGCGCGCTACAAGGATTCGATCCCTGAGAAGCGCAAGATCGATTATGTCTTTCTCGACAAGAGCAAGATCCTCGGACAGGTGCAGGTTACGCCGCAGGAAATTCAGTCTTACTATGATCAGCACAAGGATCAGTACCGCGTTCCCGATGAGGTGAAGGTAGCCCACATCCTGATCAAGACTCCGCCCGCGGGAGCCGACGGCAAGGTCGATGAGAAGGGCGTGGAAGAAGCGCGCAAGAAAGCCGAAGACGTCCTGAAGCAGTTGAAGGGCGGCGCCAAACTGGAAGATCTGGCAAAGAAATATTCCGACGATCCCGGCAGCGCGAAGCAGGGCGGGGAACTGGGATGGATCGGCCGGGGACGCACCGTGCCGGAATTCGAGAAAGCAGCTTTCTCGCAGGCCAAAGGCCAGACCAGCGATCTGGTGAAAAGCTCGTACGGCTTTCACATCATCCGCACCGAGGACAAGCACGAGGCGCACCTCAAGACACTCGATGAAGTGAAAAGCGAGATTGAGCCGCTGATTCGCCAGCAGAAGGCGGCTCGCATGATGGAGGCGGCGGGCAACTCGCTGCTGGACCAGGCGCGCAGCCAGGGACTCGAGAAAGCAGCCGCCGCCAAGAATCTGAATGTGGTGACCACCGATTTCGTCGGTCGCAGTGACGTGTTGCCCGGACTGGGTTCGTCTCCACAGTTCATGGACGCCGTGTTCTCGGAGCGTGAAAAGGCTCCGCCCGACATGGCGCAGCTTAGCCAGGGCGCGGTTGTGTTCCAGGTAGAAGCCATTAAGCCTCCGGCGACCCCAACCTTTGAAGAGATCCGCTCCAAGGTCGACGGAGAGTTCAAGAACGAGCGTGCCAGCATCCTGCTCAACCAGAAGACGCAGGAACTGTCGGACCGGGCAAAGTCCGAGCACGACCTGAAAAAAGCTGCCAAGGAACTGGGCGCGACCATGAAGACCAGCGACTTCGTGCTGCCCGATGGACAGGTGCCGGACATCGGCAGCATGGCGGGCCAGGCTTCGGTCGCGTTCTCGATGAAGCCAGGCGAAATCAGCGGCCCCGTGATCGCCGGCAATAACGGCGTCGTATTGTCGGTAGTCGAGAAGCAGGAACCCACCGACCAGGACTTTGCGGCCAAGAAGGACCAGATTCGCGACGGGTTGCTGCGCTCCAAACAGCAGGACCTGTTCGGCTTGTTCATTGCGAACCTTCGCCAGCAGATGGAGAAATCGGGCAAGATCAAAATCAACGAGCAGGAAATGAAGAACCTCACCAAGGGCCAAGGCGGTGGCGGGGAAGAAGGCTTTTAACGACGGAAGTGCGGGCACGCTCCGGCGTGCCCGGAACTCCTCCGCAACCTAACTCCTCAATGTAAGAACGCGGTGATCTCCGAATAAGAAACATGTCTTTCGCTCGCGCTACAGGAATTCTTCTGCACCCCAGTTCGCTTCCCGCGCGAGGTGGCATCGGCGACTTCGGTCCCGCAGCCTATGAATTCGTCGACTTTCTGGCGGCAGCTCGCCAGGGACTCTGGCAGGTTCTGCCGCTCGGGCCGCTGGGCTATGGCAACTCACCCTACTCGGCGACCTCGGCTTTCGCGGGCAATCCCCTGCTGATCAGCCTGGAACGCCTGGCCGAACACGGCTGGATTGATCCTGCCGAGGTTCGCAACCTGCCCGAGGCCAATGGGCCGGTCGCCTACGAAGCCGTCTTTCCTGGAAAGATGCCTCTGCTCGCGCAGGCGGCCCGCAACTTCATCAAACGCATGCAAGGGAACGCCCGCGCGCGTTTCGAGAGCTTTTGCCATAAAAATCGCGATTGGCTCAATGACTTCGTGCTCTTCGACGCCCTGCGCGCGCATTACAAGCTAACCAACTGGAATGAGTGGCCTCGTGAGTTAGCCCACCGCGAGCCCGCGGCGCTTGATCACGTGCGCCGCGAAATGGCCGACGAACTTGTGTGGCGCAGTGCCTTGCAGTTCGCCTTTGCGGAGCAGTGGCGTGCCTTGCGCCATCATTGCGCGCGACGCTTGGTGCGCGTGGTGGGCGATATCGCCATCTTCTTGAACTACGACAGCGCCGATGTGTGGACGCATCCGGAACTGTTTCGCCTCGACAGCGACCGCAAGCCCGAAGTCGTTTCCGGGGTGCCGCCTGATTTCTTCAGCGAAACAGGCCAGCGCTGGGGCAATCCGCTGTACCGCTGGGACGTGATGAAGCGGCAGGGTTACGCCTGGTGGGTGGCCCGCCTGCGTGCCGCGACCGAACATTGCGACTACATCCGGCTCGATCACTTTCGCGGCTTTGAGCAGTTCTGGGAAATCAATGCCAGCGAGCCGACTGCCATCAACGGGCGCTGGGTGGACGGTCCTAAAGACGATTTATTCGCGAAGGTGCAGGAGGCACTGGGCGGTCTTCCGTTCTTCGCCGAGGATCTGGGATATATCACGCCCGAAGTGCATGCGCTTCGCAAGCGTCTGCAGATGCCGGGGATGGCGGTTCTGCAATTTGGCTTCGCCGACAAGGGCGCACACATTTATCTTCCTCAGCAACTGACACCGGAAACAGTGATCTATACCGGAACTCATGACAACGACACCCTGGTCGGCTGGTGGACGAGCGGCGCCACTGAGCAGGAACGCAAGAACGTTGAAACCTATTTTGGCAAGGCTGAGGACGGCGTTCACTGGTCGTTTATCCGCGCTGCCCAGGGGTCGGTCGCCAGTCTCTCAGTCGTTCCCATGCAAGACTTCCTGGGTCTCGGCAGCGAAGCGCGCATGAACATGCCCAGCCAGCGCGGAGGCAACTGGCAATGGCGCCTGCAACCCGGTGTGCTCACCAGCGATCTGGCCAAGAAGTTGGCCTCGTTGTCGGAAGTCACGGATCGTTTACCGGAGCCGTTGCCGGAACCACCGGCCGAAGACTTCGCCGCGTAGCGTTCTACGGACATCAGGAACAATTCAATTTAGTAATCTCCTGCTCACCGGTTACTTCGGCGCTTCCTGCCCCACATTCACTGACATTTAATTTGTCTTTCATCCTGTAGCAAGATCCCCGGGGTAGGAATGGCACCATGCCCATTCTTCAGCCCGCGGATGCCCGTGCGGAAGACCTTGGTGTTCTTGGCGGCGCTCCTCTTCTCGCTGGAATGCCGCCTTTCGCCAGCAAGCTGTTGCCTTTGAAACAAGCGCACGATTTGTACCGCCGGGCGCGTAGCCGGAGCGGCAGTTCCATTCTTGAAAACCTGCTGCGCGAGATGGATATCGATCTCCAGGTGGAAGCTGCCGACGTGCATCGCATCCCGAAAACTGGGCCCGTGCTCGTGGTATCGAATCATCCCTACGGGATGCTCGACGGCGCGGTGCTCGGCGCACTACTGGCGCGCGTGCGTCCCGACGTCAAGGTGATGACCAACTTCCTGCTTCAGAGCGTGCCCGAGCTGGAACGCTGCTGTATTTTCGTGGATCCGCTGCGCACCGCGAAGTCGCAGCACCGCAATCGCATCGCACTCAAAATTTCGCTCGAATGGCTACATCGGGGCGGCATGCTCGCGGTTTTCCCCGCCGGCGAGGTCTCACACTGGCAGCTGCCCCAGGGAGCGGTGGCGGATCCGCGGTGGAGCGACGTCGCCGTGCGGTTGATACGCAAGACCGGCGCCGCCGCGTTGCCGGTGTACTTCTGTGGACAAAATAGCGTTGGCTTCCAATTGATGGGAATGCTGCACCCGCGTTTGCGCCTGGCGTTCCTGCTGCAGGAGTTCCTGCAGCAACAGGGCAGGGAAGTCGCCCTGCGCATCGGCGGCCAAATTTGCGCGGAATCGATTGCCTCAATTCCCGAAGACCGCAACGCAACGGAGTACCTCCGCTGGCGAACGTACCTGTTGGCAGAACGCGGAAGAACTCACAGCAAATTTCCGGATGCCATTCGCTCCGTGCTTCCACGAAAGAGTGAGGAAGCGATCACGCCCGCAACTGATCAGGAATTGCTGCTTGGCGATCTGGAAAGGCTGGCGGAACAGCGCCGACTCACGGAGAACAGCGAATTTGCGGTCTACGCGGCCAGGGGGCACGAGGTCCCGAATCTGCTGCAGGAAGTCGGTCGTCTGCGGGAGATTACCTTTCGCGCCACCGGCGAAGGCACGGGCAAGGGCACGGATATCGATGCCTTCGACGGCTACTACTGGCATCTCCTCCTTTGGCACAAGCACAAACAGGAGCTGGTGGGCGCCTATCGCGCGGTCAATACGCAGGAAGTCATCCGGCAACACGGCATCAAGGGCCTCTACACGAACACGCTGTTTCACTATCAGCCGCGTCTGTTCGAAAGAATGGGCCCGGCCCTGGAGTTAGGCCGATCCTTTGTACGCGTGGAATATCAGCGCCAATATGCGCCGCTGCTGCTTTTGTGGAAGGCAATTGCGCGCTTCGTCTTGCTGCGTCCCGAGACCCCGGTGCTGTTTGGCGCGGTCAGTATCAGCAACACCTACAATCGCGCGTCGCGCGAACTGATCTACTCTTTCTTCGAATCGCGCCTGCGGCAGGATGAACTCGCCGGATTAGTGAGCCCGCGCCGGCCATTTCGCCCGGGAAGGCTGCGCCGCTGGGACTGCCGGGCCGCCTGCAACGCGCTCCGCGATGTGGAAGAACTTTCCAAGCCCATCGCCGACGTCGAGATCGACGGCAAAGGCCTGCCGATTTTGCTGAGACAGTATGCGAAGGTGGGCGGGAAGTTTGTCGGCTTCAACGTGGACCGGAAGTTTTCCGACGTGCTCGACGGCCTGGTCGTGGTCGACTTGCGCGAGACCGAACCTGCGGTTCTCGAGCGCTACATGGGACGGGAAGGCGTCGTGACGTTCCGGCGCCACCACGGTCTTGTCTAGGAGTCTGCGAAAAACTCCAACGTAAAACCCCGCACTAAACGGGCTGTTGAGAAGTAGCAAGCTACGGTACCGCCGAAGCGGTGCCTCTGATAAAAACTAAATTTTTCCCGCAGCCTGCGAAGAGCGCTCCGAAGCCAGCCGCGTAGCGGCGGCAGTACATTAGCCCAGCGCGTAAGCGCTGGGTAAGCTTCGAAGCCTACACAAGCCCCGCCAGGGGCGGCACCCCGGCGTTGCGGGCATCAGCCCGCGAGCGCGGCGCAAGCTAGGACCGTTTCAGAATCTCCTCGGTCGGCGTGATGCAAGCTTCCACGCTCGGAGCCAGGCTCTCCTCGATGTGCCTGCCCAATCTTTCCAGTTCCACCGGCCCCATCTTTTTCTGCATCTCTTCAAAAAGCTGCCGCTCTTCCTTGCGAATGTGGGCGGAGATTGTTTCCGCAAATTGCCTCAACCCCGCACCATCGAGCGAGCGCATTCGTGCCTGCTCAAAATATGCGCGAAGCCGCACATGCTCCGCGAGCAATTCCTCCACCAATGGAATGAGTTCCGCATACTGCCGAGCCACGGGAAAGACGTCCTTTTCTTCCGCCGCAAAGTGATGCTGAATCTCGAGCGCGAAGTGCTGCTCGATTTCCGCTTGCCACGCCTGCACTTCGCGCAAAGACGCCAGCGGCGCGCGATTAACTCGCACGCACAATGCGAGCGCATGCTGATGCTGGCGGGAGAGTGGAACCAGGCTTTTGTCGCGAAGCATGCATCTATTATGCGCCATGCGCATCGGGAACCGTTCGGCGCGCTCGATGAGAATTTAGTTACGGGTTGACGTCGACAGCCGCCGGCGCCTCAAGGTGTTCCGGCCACACCGCCGTCACCATCAAGGCCACGGCACACCTGTTCCTTGGCGGAGCCCGGGTCCTTTACTAATTTCCTGCGAGCCTAGAGAATGGAAGGTTCGCTTGCCGCCGCTGTCCTCCATGTTTCTGTTTCAGGGACAGCGAATGAGCCGCGGACGCAGGAGCCTTCATATGCCAGCAACCGGAGAACTCATCCGTCTCATGAACTACGTCGACGACATCAACGCCACCTTGCGCAAAATTACCTTTTCCATCGCGGGCATGACCGAAGAGGAGCGCAAGCGCCTGTCGGAGTATATGGGCTCGGCCGTGAACGGCATGAAGGAAGTTCTGCAGCAACTCGACAAGAGCGCGCGCTAGTGTCGGAGATCAAGACCATCGCGGTGATTGGCGCGGGGACGATGGGCAGGGGCATCGCCCATGCGGCCGCGCTCGGTGGATACAGGACCGTCCTCGAAGATATTCTCCCGAACGCCCTGCGTCGTGCAGAATCAGAGATCCGCGCGAATCTGGACAAGGCAGTCGAGTTGGGCAAAGTTGCGGCCCAAGACGCCGCCGCGGCCTTTGCCCGCATGGAATACGTCGGTTCGGTCGACGAAGCGGCCCGGCAGGCCGACCTGGTTATTGAGGCGGTCCCCGAAGAACTGGAGTCGAAGATCGAGATCTTTACCCTGCTCGACAAGATCTGCCGGCCCACCACCATCCTCGCGTCCAACACCAGTTCCCTGAGCCTCACCGAACTTGCCAGCGTCACCTACCGCGCCAAGAAAATCGTCGGCATGCACTTCTTCAATCCCGTGCACAAGATGAAGCTGCTTGAAATCGTGAAAGGCCTGGAGACCGACGACGACACGCTGGCCGCGGCAGTCGAGGTGGGCCGGCGCATGGGCAAAGAAGTGGTGGTGATCCGCGAGTCCCCGGGCTTCGTCACCAGCCGCATCAACGCCATGATCGGCAACGAAGCCTTCTACATGCTGCAGGAAGGGATCGCGACCGCGGAAGACATCGACAAAGCCCTGAAACTCGGCCTGAACCATCCCATGGGCCCCTTCGAACTGGTCGACCTGGTCGGCCTCGACACGCGCCTGCACATTCTCGAGTACCTGCATAAAACGCTGGGAGAGAAATTCCGCCCGGCGCCGTTGCTGGTGCAGTACGTGAAAGCTGGAAGGCTCGGCCGCAAGTCGGGCCGAGGCGTGTTCGAATATCCGGAACAAAAGCCTGCCGAGAAGATGGAACCGGCGAAGCAACGTGTTTCCTAAAGCCCCTGCGCGATCTCCATCGCCTTCTTCAGCAGCGGATCGCGGCCGGCCCGCAGATCCTCCGCTGTAATCTCAACAGGCACGTCAGGCGCGATGCCCACGCCCTCAAACAGCGACCCATCCGGGAACGTGTGATGAACGGCAGCGATGTTCAACATCATTCCGTTCTCGAAATCCATGTGTCGCGTGAGGGAAAAAGTCCCGGCCGTGGCTTCGCCAACCAGCGTGGCTCGCTTCGAATATTTAAACGGCATCACAAAATCTTCGCAGGCGCAGGAGCAGACGCGATCGGTCAGCAGAATTAGCCGGCCGTTGTAAGCACTTTCGCCGGGCGTGATCACGGTATCGGTCAACGTAAGGGTAGTGTGCGCCGGATATCCCAATGCGTAGTTCCGAAGAAGCGCGCCTCCGTGCTCGGTGGTTGATTCGGTCCACGTCTGGTAAGGACGCCCCATCAACGCCCTCTGCAACGCAGAGGGCAACCCCGTACCCGGGTTGCCGCGAACATCGAGAATGATCGCCTTCGCGTCGTGAAACTGCGCGAGGTATTCAAGCGCCTTGGCCTGCGTCTGGATTCCGTGAAATGTGGGAACTTTGAATTAAGCGACGGATTTTTCGACCAGCCATCTTCCCTCGGTGATCTCTGGAGGCGGTGAAGTTTTCTTGTCATTCCTGCGGTCGATCGGGACCGTGCGGCCGTCCGCCAGGGTAAGTACGAATTTCTCGGGAAACACGACGGGCGTGTCAAAGAAGCTAACGCCTGCGTCGCGGTCGCTTGATGCCGAGACGTAGCGGCGGTTTCGCTCAAAGAATTCTTCGATGGAGCCGCCATCCAAGGCGGTGATCACATCGCCCACGTGCACTGAATCGAGAACGCTGCGCACCACCGTCCATTTTCCGGCCAGCGGGTAGGCCAGAAAACCGATGGGCTGGGCGTAAGTCTGGTCCAGCCACTTGTCATAGAACCAGGAGTGGCCGTCGTGGAGGTCCGCGACGAATTCCATCGTCGCCCGGTCGAACTCGCGCCGATCTTCTGTTCGAAGAATAGTGGCGAGGTACTGTCGATAAGCAGCGTCAAATTTCTCCTGCGACAACCCTGGAAAGAACGTGCTGATCACGTGATAGATCTGTGAAGCCATCATGACGCGTTCCTGCAGATCGATTGCCGAGGAGGATGGGAGGACAGGAGTTGTGGAGGATTGGGCGAGGACGCCACTGGCGATCAGCAGGGTTGCTACAAGGCCAAGGGTTTTCATGTCGGTGGTTGGGAAAAGAGAGGCGGCCCCCAACCGCGGCCGCCGCTACTCCATTCTTGCCTTCGATCCGATTTACTTGTTGATATCGTCCTTGTTCTCCAGCCTCTTGATAGCAGCCTGGATGAACACCTTGTTCTGCTCAGGTGCCGCAGCCTCGGCCAGCTTCATTTCTTTTACGGCGTTGTCGAAGTCTCCCTGCGACGAGTACACGCGCGCCATGCCGGAGTGCGTGAACCACATGTCAGGATGCTGCTGGAAGTTTTTCTTCCACACCGCGTAGGCTTCGGCGTCTTTCTTCTGGCCTTTCAACGCGAAGGCATACTGATGCAACTGGATCGGTGTCGCGATCTCGATTGCCTTATCGTGCGCGACCTTGGCCTCGTCTTTCTTGCCCAGCGCTTCAAGAATCTGCGACTTGGTGTTGTAGTTTTCATAGCGCGGCTCGGAGCCGACCGAACGGTTCGAGTATTCCAGCGCTTCTTCGAGATTTACCTTGTGCGCGAGAAGATAGTTCGCGGCATCGTCCCAGCCATCCCAGGTGTATTGGGGAAGTCCGCGCATCTGTGCTTTCAAGCTGGCATCGACGATGTTGTTGACGTCGACTCCCACCTTGAACGGCACTGCGACCTTTTCCCATCGCATGGTGATGACTGCGGAGTTTTCCGTCGGCTGATCGATTTCGTAGGCGAGGGCTTCTTCCATCTCCGCGGTCTGCGGCTTCACGTTCACACGCAGCGCGTCCTCCGCTTCCTTGTAGGTGAAGCTGCCCCAGGCAGTGTTGACCTTTGAGAAGATGACGGTCCACTCGTCCTGGTTCGGAATCATATGCAGGCCGTACGTGCCTTTCTCGAGCGTCTTGCCTTCGATGGTCACAGGGTCGGTGAAGGTGATAGTCGTGTTCTCATTGGCGCCGGCGCGCCAGACTTGCCCGTAGGGAACCACTTTGCCCCAGATGGTGCGGCCCTTCACAAGCGGGCGATGGTACTTGACGGTGATGTCGGTGATCCCGATGCGTTGCGTAACCGAGGCCCGCTGGCTATCGCGGGGAATGTTCAACTGGGTCGACTGTGCGAAAGTGGCGCTGGCGGCAAGCAGCACCATGAGTCCGGCGGCGACGGGCAGAAGTCGTTTATACACAGGGAGTCCTCCTCAAAGTTGTGCGTAGGGACTGCGATCGAGACCCACTTTGGCGGTCGCAGTATGGATGCTTGGGGGGCACGGAACCTTTAGACGGCAGTGCCCGGAACAAGGTGAGCAAAAGTGTTTAGATACCTATTCGAGAACGCCGGGCTGCAACCCCAACTAGTAGTCAATCTGAAATCTGAAATCCAAAATCTAAAATCTCAAAATCCACAGTCTGCACTGAATTCCCATCTCGGACCGTTGGCATCAACCTCAACAAAACATAGTCAAAAACCAGGCTAACTCCTGCTCGCTCAGCGGAGTCTAAGTAGGAAGGATCCGTCTCGCTCGCGGGAACTTTTGCAGCCTCGGGGACGTATCTCCAGCAGAAGCAAGGGGCGGGACATGAGACCCCCCGCCCGACCTTGAACCCGGGGCCCCCAGTCGCTGCCCAGTGCCTGGGGGCACAACCTATGAGGATGCTCACCGACATCATCCGTCAGTCGCTGGCCACCTTGTGGGCGCACAAGCTCCGTTCCTTCCTGACCATGTTCGGCATTGCCTGGGGCGTTGGATCCCTGCTCCTTCTGGTGGGACTTGGCGAAGGTTTCCGCAGTGGGCAGGTCCGGCAGTTGGCCACGCTCGGCCAGGACATCATGTTCATCTTCCCGGGCAGGATTCCCGCCGTCGAAGGTAGCCTGCAATCCGGGCAGACTTACCACTTCACTTACGACGACTATCTCGCGATCAAAGGCAGCGCGCGCACACTAAAGACAATCTCGGCCGTCATCAATCGCGAAGACATCCGCGCCGTGAGCGAGTACGGCTCGACCGCCGGGCAAGTATTCGGCGTCGCACCCGAGTACAACCAGATCCGCAGCGTTCCGTTGGGTACCGGCCGCTGGTTCAACGATCAGGACAACGCCGAGCATCGACGCGTGGCCGTCGTTGGGTGGGAGCTTCTGAAGAACGTTTTCCCCGGACGCCCCGCGGTTGACGGAAGCATGCTTCTCAACGGCGTTCGCTTCAACATCATCGGGGTGGTGGCGAAAGTAGGGCAGGATGGAAATAACGGCACCAATGCGCGCATCTTCGTGCCCATCGAGACCATGCGCGAGCTGTTTCCGCTCAAAGGCCAAAACATCGAGAACGCAGTCTCGTTCATCAACTACCGCCCATTAAATAAAGACGCACACCTCGCGTCGAAAGCCGAAGTGCACGAGATCATCGCCCGCCGCCACAACTTCAATCCAAAGCTCGAAGATGCCTTCGAGGACTGGGACACCATCGAGAACTCCCAGAAGGTCGGCAAGATCTTTAATGCGATGGATTACTTCCTGGGCGTAGTCGGATTGGTTACGCTGGGGTTAGGCGCCATCGGCATCGTCAATATCATGCTGGTCTCGGTAGCCGAGCGAACCCGCGAAATCGGATTGCGAAAAGCTTTGGGTGCGACGCACCGCAGCATCATGACGCAGTTCTTCATCGAAGGAGCGTTCCTGACCGCGCTCAGCGGGGGCATCGGACTCGCGATCACGGTAGCGTTTGTGACCGTGCTCGCCATGCTGCCCGCGCCCGAAGGCTTCGACACCCCGCGCATCGTACCGCTGTCGGCGGTGGCCGCGATCGGTTCCCTCGCGATCGCCGGAATCAGCGCCGGGCTTTATCCCGCGCGCAAAGCAGCGCTTCTGCCCCCGGTCGAAGCGTTGCGGCAGGAATAGCATGATCGGCAATCTTTTTCGGCAAGCCTACGAGGCACTGCGCCACAACCGCCGGCGCAGCTTTCTCACCATGCTGGGCATGGCGTGGGGGATTGCCACGGTCGTGTTGCTGCTTGCCTACGGTGCCGGATTTGAGCGCGGGCTGTGGGCAGCGTTTCGTTCGTTTGGCACCAATCTCATCTTCGTGTTTCCCGGGCCGCACCTCCATGCAGGTGGGCGGGACCAAAGCCGGATCCGAAGTTCGCCTCACCATGGTCGACTTCGAGCACATCCAGGCGGAAGTGCCGCTGCTGAAACGAAGTTCGCCGGAAGTCTTCAAGCAGTGCACCGTCTCGTACGGTACGCGCAGCGGAAACTACGGGGTCAGCGGCGTGTACGCGAACTATCCGCGCATGCGGCGCATGGAATTTTCCGATGGCAGCGCCTTCAGCGAAGCCGACGACTTTACCCACACGCGCGTGGCCTTCATCGGCGCTGATATCAAGAAAAAGCTGTTTTCCGGGCAGAACGCGATTGGCGAGAGCATTCGAGTTGACGGCATTTCCTACCAGATCGTCGGCGTTCTCAAGCACGTCATCAATAACAACGATGACAACCTGAACGGCCACCTCTACGTGCCATTCAGCGGCGTCAGCGACATCAAGAACACGCAATACCTCAACTCCATCGTCATGGAATACGAAGGCGACCACGCCAAGGTTGTCAAAGCGCTGCGCGACTCGCTCGCTTTCCACCACAATTTCGATCCCAAGGACAAGCGCGCCGTCTTCGTCTTCGACGTTTTCGCCGACCTGCTCGATCTGCGTGTGATCACCACGGGCATCAAGATTCTGCTGGGCTTTATCGGCCTGCTGACGCTCGGCATCGGCGGCGTCGGCTTGATGAACATCATGCTGGTGTCAGTGACACAGCGGACGCGCGAAATCGGCGTAGAAAAAGCGCTCGGCGCGCGCCGCTGGCACATCCTGTTCCAGTTTCTCTCCGAGGCGCTGGTAATCACATTCCTCGGCGGTCTGGCCGGAGTCGCACTAGCCTACCTGGTCTCATGGTCTGTAGGATCACTCACACTCTGGAGCGCCTTCATGGAAGACGCCAGCGAAGGCGACATTCACCTGAAGATCGAAGCCAGCACGCTGATCGCGTCGACGTTGATCTTGAGTTTGGTGGGAATCGTGAGCGGAATGCTGCCGGCAATCAAGGCGGCGCGGCTGGATCCGATTGAGGCGCTGAGGTACGAGTAGCAGGTCACAGGTGACAGGTGCCAGGTTTCAAGTCAGGTGTCAGGTGTCAGGTCACAGGTTTCAAGTGTCAGGTGTCAGTCGCAGGTGTCAGGTCGCAGTTCTCCCCCAGATTTGTCATCCTGAGCGAAGCGAAGGACCTGCTTTTCTCTGAAGCCCAGCAATTCCAGCGGGTCGAGAACGCACTGCAACGGCGGCTGGGGCAAAGCTAGCCTTTTTCTGTGAGCTGTGACCCGTGACCCGTTTTTCAGTCCTTCAACAGCTGCCGCGCAATAACTAACCGCTGAATCTCGCTCGTCCCCTCGCCAATCGTGCACAGCTTTACATCGCGATAGAACTTCTCCGCCGGATAATCCTTGATGAACCCATACCCCCCATGAATCTGCACGCCTTCATTAGCGCAACGCACGGCGACCTCGCTCGCGTACAGCTTCGCCATTGACGATTCGAGCGTCGTCTTCATCCCCGCATCTTTCATCGAAGCCGCGCGCATCGTGAGCAGCTTGGCGGCTTCAATCTCGGTAGCCATGTCGGCCAGCTTCCACTGGATCGCCTGAAAATCGCTGATCGCCTTGCCGAACTGCTTGCGTTCCTTCGAGTAGTTCAGCGCGGCATCGTAGGCGCCCTCGGCCATGCCGAGCGACAAAGCGGCGATCGAGATGCGGCCCGCCGTCGAGCACGCGCATGGCATCGATGAATCCGTTGCCTTCGTGGCCCAGCAAGTTCTCGGCCGGGAGAAAACAGTCTTCAAAAATCAGTTCCGCCGTGTCGCTCGCCCGCAGGCCTAGCTTGTTCTCTTTTTTGCCAGGACGAAACCCCTTCGTGTCTTTCTCGACGATGAATGCAGAAAGCCCATGAGTGTGCGCGGCTCGATCGGTGACCGCAAGCACGACCAGCACGTCGGCGTAATGTCCGTTGGTGATGAACGTCTTGGTGCCGTTCAGAACCCACCCGCCCTTGGCCTTGGTTGCGGTCATACGCGCGCTGCCCGCGTCCGAGCCCGAGGACGGCTCGGTCAGTCCCCACGCGCCGATAAACTCGCCGCTCGCCAGCTTCGGGATGTATTTCTTTTTCTGGCACTCGTTGCCCGCGACGAAAGATGTGATTTGAGCCCAGCGAGGTGTGCGCCGCCACGATAATGCCGACCGATCCGTCGACCCGCGACAGCTCCTCAATCACCGTGACGTACTCGACGTAGCCCATGCCCGCGCCGCCGTACTCGACCGGAAAGATCGTGCCCAGCATCCCCAGCTTGCCGAGTTCCTTGATCGTTGCGAGAGGGAATTCGCCGGCCTCATCCCACTTCATCACGTTGGGAAGAATCTCGCGCTCGGCAAACTCGCGCACGCTCTTTTTCAGATGAAGCTGTTCGTCGTTGAGCTGAAAATCCAAAACGCCTCCTGCACCTGCAAACAAAGTCTGGGGCGGACCGGGTGGGGTGCGATGCCGCGTGCTGCCAGCACATCGATTAGAGCATGACGCGACAGTCCGGAAAAGTTACCTTCGCAGGGAAATCAAGAAATCGCGCGAAGCCGCATGGATGCTGGGGTTGAACCTTATGCCAGCTACAGATCCAACCGACCGAACGGTTAGAGAAAAACGGAGCTTTCTCGTAAAAGCACGAACGGGGGGGCACGACTCCAGTCGTGCCCCCCCGAGCGGGGCATCGGCGCGTTTCACCGCCTGCGGTCAGCTTTGTTTTTTCGGATCAATTCCGAAAAGTTTTCGTGTCATCCACACCGGAGCGACGAACACATGCGCCGGGTTCGTCAGGAAGGCCGGCTTGTTGCCTTCGATCCAGTGCCCGATCCAAGCCAGCGCAAATGCGGTTGGGATGAGCAATAGCCCGATGATCCAGTGATACCAGACTACGATCAGCGACGAAAATCCGACCGGGATGGCGATCATGTGCAGCGCGCGATTGACGGGATGATTATGGGCGCCGTCGTAATGCGAGTAGAGACCCATGGAGCACTCCACGCGTCCAGTTGACGGGAGGATTATATCGGCTCCCCGTAGCGAGCGCTCGCAATGACCTTGAAGAACAGCTCCTCTTTAAGTAACTTCCGCATCCAGCAAAATAAAGCGCTCAAACACTTCATTCGAGAGCAGCCGCCCGCGAGAGGTGAGACGAACGCGGTCCCCTTCCCGAGCCACCAATCCAGCCTCATCGAGTTCCGAAAGAACCGGGGACACCGCTTCCATCGCTGGAATCCCGAAATCTTCCCGCACCTGCCCCACGTCTACGCCCCGGTTCAGCCGCAGCCCCAGGAAAAGCGTTTCCTCAAGGGCCATTTCACGAGACACATCCGTGCGATTCAACGGCGCTCCAGCCACGAACTGATCCAGGGAATCGGAAGTCGAAAATCTCACCGCCTGCAACGCATCGCCCGCCGACGGCAGCATCGAGTGCGCATCCACGCCAAAGCCCAGATAGGGCTGCCGCGTCCAGTACTTCAAATTGTGGCGTGATTCGAACCCCTTCCGTGCAAAATTCGAAATCTCGTATTGCGCGATGCCTGCGGCATTCAGCTGCGCGCAAGCCGTCTCGTACATATCTGCAGTGAGATCTTCATCCGGCACAAAATGGGCGTGATACTTCGTGCCCCCGGCAATCAGTTCCCGCCCCAGCCTTGAATCTTCATCGACTTCGAGCATGTATACGCTGACGTGAGGAACGCCCAGCGCGATCACCGATTCGAGCGAGACCTTCCAGCTATCCGGCGTCTGGTGCGGCAGCCCGGCAATCAGGTCGATGTTGATATTCGAAATCCCGGCGCTCTGCAGCCGCGCGACATCGTCCAGCACAGTCTCACGTTTATGCAGCCGCCCCACCGACGCTGCTTCCTGATCCACAAACGACTGCACGCCCAGGCTGACGCGGTTGACCCCGCCGCGTAGCAGCGTCTCCAGCACCGCAGGTGTCAGAGTCCCGGGCGCGCACTCCACCGTGACCTCCGCCCCGGGAAGCCAGATGAAGTTTTGCCGCAGCGTCAAAAACAGGCGCTCCAGTTGTGCTGAATTCAAAACCGTGGGCGTCCCGCCACCCAGGTAAATGGAGTCGACTGCGCGTTCGACCCTCCCGCCCGTCGTTTGAGCGGTCTCTAGGGTAGTATGTATGTCCGCGCACACGCGATCTACGTAGCGCGTGAACACCGCGCTGGAAAAAACGTCGGATGCGAAGTTGCAATACGTGCACTTCGTGCGACAGAAGGGAACCGAAAGATACAGGCCGAGCGGCATGCTCCTTGATTATCCCATTTTGAGCATGCCTGCCGACTCGCCTTACAACGAATTCGGCCGGCGGTGCCATCTCAACTAGTTCACGCATGACTCGCGTCGTCATCACCGGAATGGGCGTGGTCAGCCCCAACGGCATCGGCAAAGAAGCGTTTGCCCGTGCGGTGCTCGAAGGGAAATCGGGGATCAAGCGCATCCGCCGCTTCGATCCTTGCGGCCTGCCCGTGCACATCGCGGGAGAAATTCCGGAATTCGAAGAACTGGCGTGGGTGGACGCGCGCGAGCGCAAGCACGTGTCGCGCGTCGTGCCGCTGGCCATGGCGGCCTCCGATGAAGCCCTCAAGGACGCGGGCCTCGACTATGCGTCCATGTCGCTCGACCAGCAGCGCGAGATCGGCGTGATTCTCGGCTCGGGCGGCGGCGCCCAGGAATTTTCCGAAGAGCAATACCGGCTCTGGCACTCCGGCCACGTCAAGCAAGTCAGCCTGTTCTGCATTCCGAGTGGAACCATGGGCACAATTTCGAGCGAGGTCTCCATGCGCTTCGGCTGCCGCGGCTACAGCCACGTGGTGACCGCGGGCTGCACTTCCTCGAGCGACGCCCTGGGATACGCCTACCAGCACATCCAGGCCGGGGTTCAGCCGATGTTTCTCGCGGGCGGCGTGGATGCGCCCATCACGCCCGGCATCATCAAGGGATACTCGCTGCTGCGCGCGCTGACGCAATCGTGGAACGATCAACCCGAGCGCGCGTCGCGTCCCTTCTCCGCCGATCGTGACGGCTTCGTGCTAGCCGAAGGTTCGTGGATGTTCGTGCTCGAAGATTACGATCACGCGAAGGCCCGCGGCGCGCGCGTGCTCGCCGAGATCGCCGGCTACGCTTCGACCTGCGAAGCCTTTCACCGCGTGCGCATGAGCGACTCGCCCGAGGAGCCGGCGCGCGCGATCACCATGGCCCTCGAAGAGGCCCAGTTGTCGCCGGACGACATCGACTACGTGAACCTCCACGGTACTTCCACCGAGATGAACGATCGCGTCGAGACCCAGGCCTTAAAACTGGCCCTGGGTGATGCAGCGCGCACGATCCCAATGTCGGGCCTGAAGTCGCAGATCGGCCACGCGCAGGGAGCCTGCGGCGCGGCCGGACTGGCGGCGACGCTGGTCGCGATGGAGCGCGGACAGCTTCCACCCACGGTGAATCTCGAAAAGCCTGATCCGCACTGCGATCTCGACTACGTCCCCGAGGCCGGCCGCAAAGCGCAGATCGAGCACGCCATCTGCAACTGCGTGGGCTTTGGCTCGAAAAATTCCGCCCTGGTGTTACGTCGGTCACCTGAAAGCCGCTAGAAACCGTAGCCCAGCCTACCGAGCCTCGCTAAAATTCGCCCATCGTGTTCAAGCGTGGGGTCGCGCTGGGTTTCGTGCTTTCCGTGGGACTTGTCTCCACGATGCAGGGGCCAGGACAGCTCTGCCACGCCGCCTTCCTACCTGATGCGCCTGGTCCACGCGCACGTCTACGAGAATGATTGCGTGCTGGTGCGCGGAGATGGCCAGTATCACCTCGAACGCGAGACTGCACAGAAAACGGAAATCTTTGAAGGCATGCTGTCCCTGCCCGAGTTGCAGAAGGTGGAGCACTTACTTTCTGCCGACGAACTGATGGCCTTGAACGATGACAAGCTGCTAAAGCCTTCGTCGGCAGGCCCCAGCGTGCAGGTCATTCTCAGCGTCCACCGCCCCGGTCACTGGCAGAACCTGACGTTCGCAGAACCGGGCTCCTGGGAGTCATACCAGGAAAGCGTAGTCCCGCTGATCAAGTGGCTGGAAGAAATGCGGAAGGCGAAGAAACGGGTGAAATTGCGGGAAGAGATCGCACGCAACAATTGCCTGCCGCCTCCCAAGCTGGAACTGAAGACGCGCTGAGCGGCGAGCTGCGAGCTACGAGCTACGAGCCACGAGTTACGAGCCACAAGCTGCGAAATACGAGAGCAATGTGGCTCTACCGAACTCACCCCCTGTCATCCCGAGCGAAGTCGAGGGACCTTGCGTTTCTACCGATTGGCTTTAGATATCGATGAAATTGGATGGAGCCCGGAGAAATGCTTGCTCATAGCTCATAGCTCGTCGCTCGCAGCTCGCAGCTCAAAGCTTTTTCCATCTTTGCCCCTGCCCCAACCATCTATTACTCTTGTTGTAGTAGCGGCGCTATGGCCAATCAGGAAGAAGAGGTTTTAGGGAAAGCGTACGACGGGCGCCTGATGCGGCGCCTGCTGACCTACCTGCGCCCCTACACGTGGCAGGTGGTGGTCGCGCTCAGCGCGATCATTCTCAAGGCCGGGCTCGACGTCCTCGGCCCCTTCCTCACCAAGACAGCCATCGACAAATACCTGTCGCACGTATCCAACTCGCACTCGATCCTGGACCGCTGGCTCAGTTCCGAGCCTCTGCGCGGCATCGCGCAAATTGCCGCGCTCTACGTGGGAACGCTGGTCTTCAGCTTCTTCTGCGATTTCCTGCAGACCTACTACATGCAGTGGACCGGCCAGATGGTGATGTTCGACCTGCGTAGCCAGATTTTCCGCCACCTGCAGCGCATGCACATCGGGTTTTACGACCGCAATCCGGTGGGCCGCCTGGTCACGCGCGTGACCAGCGACGTGGACGCGCTCAATGAAATGTTCACCGCCGGCGTGGTCTCGATCTTTGAGGACGTCTTCGTGCTGCTGGGCATCATCGTGATCATGATGCGCATGAACTGGAAGTTGGCGCTGATCACATTCGCGGTTCTGCCCATCATCTTCTGGGCGACGATGATCTTCCGGGTAAAGGTGCGCGATTCCTACCGGCGCATTCGCGTAGCCATCGCCCGCATTAATTCTTACCTGCAGGAAGCCGTTTCGGGCATGCTGGTGCTGCAGTTGTTCAACCGCGAGAAGCGCGCCTTCCGTCAATTCTCTGCCATCAATGCCAGTCACATGGAAGCGTTCAAAGACGCCATCATGGCCTATGCCGTGTACTACCCGGTGGTGGAAATTCTGTCGGCCATTGCGGTCGCGGCCATCATCTGGGTCGGCGGTGGCGACGTCATCCGCAATACCGCGACCATCGGCGTTCTCATCGCCTTCATGCAATACGCGCAGCGCTTCTTCCGCCCCATTCAGGATCTCAGCGACAAATACAACATCCTGCAGTCGGCGATGGCATCGAGCGAGCGTGTCTTCAAATTGCTTGACACTCCGGTCGACATAACATCGCCCGCGGTCACTAAGAAGCCCGAAGGCCCGGGACGCATCGAGTTCGATCACGTCTGGTTCACCTACGGCGTCCGCGGCACCGCGGCCGACACTCTGCACAAGGCGCAAGAAAGCGCCTCGTCGGGCGATAGCTCCTCCGGAGCCGCCGATATGGATTGGGTGCTGCGCGATGTTTCATTCACCCTCGATCCTGGCGAGACCATCGCTGTGGTCGGCCACACGGGTGCCGGAAAGACCACGCTCATCTCGCTGCTGCTGCGCTTCTACGACGTGCAGAAAGGCGCCATCCGGATCGACGGTGTCGATATCAAGGACATGGACCTGAACGACCTGCGCCGCCGCTTTGGCGTCGTTCTGCAGGATCCGTTCCTGTTCTCAGGCACGGTGGGCGGAAACATCCGGTTGGGCTCGGAGTGGATTGCCGACCAGGACGTCGAAAAGGCTGCCGAGGAAGTAAACCTCGCAGACTTCATCCGCAGCCTGCCCGGCGGTTACGGCGAAGAAGTGCGCGAACGCGGCTCGACGCTTTCCACCGGCCAGAAGCAGCTGATCTCGTTTGCGCGCGCCCTGGCCCACAACCCGCAGATTCTGATTCTCGACGAAGCCACTTCGAGCGTCGATACCGAAACCGAATTCCGGGTGCGCGACGCGCTCAGTCGCATGGTCGAGGGCCGGACGTCGCTGGTGATCGCGCACCGGCTGTCGACCGTGCAACGCGCCGACAAGATCATCGTCATGCACAAAGGCAAAGTCCGCGAAATGGGCACGCACCAGCAACTGCTCGCCCAGCGCGGCGTCTATTACAAGCTCTACCAGTTGCAGTACAAGGACCAGGAGTTTCTCTCCGCTAAGACGCCCGAAGTCACCGCCAGCGCCGACGACTAATAGTGGTTCACGTAGGGACAGGCGCCCTCGCCTGTCCGCCCGAGCGGAACTCGGCTAGCTTTTTTTGCGCCGCCAATCAGGCGAAAGCCTGGCTCTCGAAACAAGCCGCTATGTCAGCGGAGGGACGGGCGAGGGCGTTCGCCGATCCCTGGTAAAACTTCAGTCGCGGTGCGCGAGGCGCAACCATCCGGACTCGCGGCTCCTGCCGCTGGCGGTCAACCACCGTTACAATACCTGCGTGCGCATCCTGATCTCCGCCGGGGAGGCGTCCGGCGAAATGTATGGCGCCGGACTGATCGAGGCCCTCAAACGCCGCGACCCGACGCTCGAATTCTTTGGCGTAGGCGGAGAGCGCATGCGCCACGCCGGGTGCGATACCGTGGTCGACGCCCGAGATCTCTCCGTCGTCGGCATCACCGAAATTCTCAGCCACCTTCCCAAAATCTACCGCCTTTTTCACAAGCTGATCGCCGAAGCGGATCGCCGGCGGCCCGACCTCGCCATCGTCATCGACTCGCCCGCCTTCAACTGGCGGGTGGCGCGCCAGATGAAAAAGCGCGGCGTCCCGGTCGTTTACTACGTGGCGCCGCAGTTCTGGGCGTGGCGGCAGGGGAGAGTGAGGCTGTTGCGAAAGTACGTCAGCAAGGCGCTGGTGATCTTTCCCTTCGAAGAAAAGTTCTACCGCGAACGGGGAATCGATGCGTCTTTCGTGGGACATCCTCTGGCCGAGCTGCCTCCCCCGGAGATCACGCGGGAAGCCTACGCCGCGCAATACCGCCTGGATTTAAACAAGTGCTGGATCACCATCATGCCCGGCAGCCGCGTGAAGGAGGTCCGCATGAATCTGCTCACCATGCTCGACGCTGCCGCGCTTCTGGGCGCGGGATTTGAATTCCTGCTTCCGGTAGCGCCCACGCTGGATCGGGAGCTTCTGGAACAGAGTACCCGCGGGCGCGGCATCACTCTTGTTTCGGAGGCTTTGGCGGCGCTGCATCACGCCCGCGCGGCAATTGTCGCCAGCGGCACTGCGACCGTCGAGGCCGCCATGATGGCGACGCCATTCGTCATGGTTTATCGCGTTTCTGCTTTAACCTATTCGCTGGGCAAGCCGCGCATCAGGGTGCCGTACTTTGCGATGGTGAACCTCATCGCCGGGGAAAAGATCGTTCCGGAACTGGTGCAAGACGACTTCACCGCCGAGCGAGTCGTTGCCCGGTTGAAGGAGTTAATCTCGGAGGGGACCGCCCGAAAGACCATGCTGCAAGGTTTATCCCGGGTAAAGGCGCAGTTGCGCTCCCCGGACTCAGGCGACGCCCGCCCGGCCGCGGAGCGGGCTGCGGAGTCGGTGCTTCACCTGGCGGCCGACCACGCTTAAGAATTTTGGCTGCGGGATCGCGACATATGGTGGCCCGGCAACCTGCCATTTTTCATTTCTTGGCGTCCTTTTGCGGCTTTTTCTTTGCGAACTTTGCGGTTAAGGCTGTGGGAGGGCCTTAACCCTTGTACCGCCAGCATCTTTTGGTTCAGAATCTTCATCATAGGATTAAGGATTGATTCTCAGGAGATTGCTTTGAACTGTAGGCGCTTCCGCCCCGCCCTGTCGCGATGCCTTGTACTTTTGCTGTTTTGCCTGACCTTGCCGGCCTGGTCGGCGGAAAAAGCGCGCCTGCGCGTGGACGACTACCAGATTGAAGCACACCTGAACCCGCACGCTCACAAGATCAGCGCGGTTGCCAAGGTAAAGTTCACCGCGCTCGACGACTTGAGCGTTGCCACCTTCGAGCTCAACAATGCCTTGCGCCTGACCAAGGTGACGGATGCGGACAACAAGCCGCTCTCGGCCGAGCGCGTGACCCAGGATTCGTCGGTGCGCATCCCGCTGGCCGCCGGCATGACCAAGGACCAGAGCGCGACCCTGACCTTCGAATATGAAGGTGTGCTCGATTCCGCCGACGAGAGCCCGGTGCAAGGCTTGAAGCTGGCTTCGATCGGCGACGATACCAGCTACCTGCTCTACGCGGGACGTTGGTTTCCGGTGAATGCTTACGGCATTAACCGCTTCACCTCGACCATCAGCATCACCATTCCCGCGCACATGGTGGCCATTGGCAGCGGGAAGATGACGGTAGCCGACAGCACTCCGTCGAAGAAGACTCCGGGTGCGATTGCGGGCAAGACTTATACATTTGTAAGTGACCGGCCGAGTTTTCCCGGGACGATCATCGCGGGAGTCTTCCAGGAAACCAAGAGCGAAGATTCCGGCGTTGACCTGCACGTGTACTTCAAGCCGCTGCACCAAAAGCTGGCGCCCGAGTACACTAACGCGGCGCTGAAGGAATTCACGTACTACATTTCGACGTTCGGCCCGCTGCCCTCGCCGACGCTGCGCGTGGTCGAACTTCCCGATGACACCGTGCCCACGACCTGGGCGCCGGAACTTGCCGGCATGGCAGGCCGTGCCATCAACGAAAAGACCAATTATCGCCTGCTGGCCAACACCATCGCGCACCAGTGGTGGGGATTGTCGGTCAGCCCGGCTACCAAAGAAGACTGGTGGCTGAGCGACGGCTTCTCGCGCTACTCCGAGGCGATGTACGTGGAGCAGGCCGCGGGCTCTCTAGGCCTGGAAGAAGCTGTGAAAGACATGTCGGTGGGCGCTCTGGCCTACGACACGGTGCCTCTCTCCAGCGCCAACAAGCTCGACGTGTTCTCTCCTGAGTTTCAGACCCTGGTTACCGACAAGGGCGCAATGATCGTGCATATGCTGCGTTGGGTGGTCGGCGACGTGAAGTACTACAAGATCATGCGCACGTTCGCCACCCAGTACGCAGGGAAGTCGGCGAGTATTGCTGATTTCCAGACCATCGCGGAAAAAGAAAACGGCGACAAGCTGACCTGGTTTTTCACGCAGTGGCTCGATTCCACCGGCGCTCCAGAATTCAAGACGAAGTACACCGTTTACCGGCTGGGCAATAACAAGGGATTCCGCGTGGTGGGCGAGATTTCACAGGATCTCGACCTGTTCCGCATGCCCGTCGATCTGAAGATCGATACCGACGGCAAAACCGAAGAGAAGCGCATCGAAGTGGTGGGCACGAATTCTCCCTTTACGATCGAAACTTTCGGCAAGCCGCGGCGCATTTCGGTCGATCCCGACGACAAGGTGCTGAAAAATTCCAGCGAAGTGCGCATGCGCGCCTCTATCACCCGCGGCCAGGCGCTGGTGCAGCAAGGCGATCTGGCGGCCGCGCTCCTGGAGTTCAACAAGGCGCTTGACGCGAACAAGAATTCCTCCCTCGCGCATTACCGGATCGCGGAAGTATTTTTCCTGCAGCGCAACTACCAGTCCGCCGCCAACGCCTATCGCGAGTGCCTGAATGGCGACGGCGAGCCACGCTGGACCGAAGTCTGGAGCCACATCCAGCTGGGCAAGATTTTCGATATCACCGGCCAACGCGAACGCGCCGTGAACGAATACCGCCAGGCCCTGCAGACCAACGACAACACCCAGGGCGCCGGCGATGAAGCAAGGCGCTATATCCAGAAGCCCTACGAGCGCGAGAAGCAGACCGCGCCGGGGGCATAGCTTTTTCAATCTGCAATCTAAAATCTGCGATCTGAAATTTCAGATTTTTGATTGCAGATTGCAGATTTGAGTGCAATCGAGTCGCTGCCGACTGACCGTCACACTCCGACCGTTCCGGTCGCATTAACTAAAAGATACAGTTTGCGTCAGGATGACTTATAGGCGCGCTTTAGGGTCCCGACCGACCCAAACCATGGCCGAGCCATCAAAGGGCGCCCTGCGGCCCTCCAATCGCATTTAACGGGCACTCCACGCGACGCTTGCGGGGCGTTCTGCACCTATCGAACAACCCCGGCGTTTTTTTGTAACTTAGCTAGAAGCGAATCAGTTTGAGACGAATCATTCGCTTACCACATCAACGGGAGGTCGAAGACCGAAGACCTCTCACCTTTTCGCGAAACTAAGCCCGCTGAGATGCTCCACCTTGGATTCCTCAACGCCCTTCGCCGCCACCATCACCTGAAACGTCTCTCCCATGCCTTCGGGCGTGACCAGATGTTTCAGCTGCATGGCTACCTTAGCGCGTTCCTGGGGGAGGCGGCATTCTTCGAAGGCGTCAGCGAATTGGGTAGCTTCGCCGATGCCCATGAGAAATTGCGATTGCGTGAGCAGTTTCTGGACGTGCATGCCGCAGTGTTCCGCGGCGGCGGCGAGTGCGGTGAAGTTGACGTGCGCGGTGATGTCCTGCTCGCCCGGGGCCTGGTAGGGATCGGGCGTGGCGGAATGTTGGCGGTAAGTCATCAAGCTGTCGAGGTGGCGGCCGGCCAGTTGCTGTGGGCGCGTATAACCGTAGTCGATCGCAATCAGGAATCCGCGCTCGATGCTGGCAGCGATCTGCGTCATCGTCTGCACTGCAATCAGGGTGACCTCGGTGCGCATGCCGTCTTCGGGATGGACGCCGTAGCGATCGAGGAATTCGAGTTGTTCGGGTGACGGCGGACCCCATTCTTCGAGGAATCGCCCCTCGCGGGTTGCGACGCGCAGCGCGCCCCTGTCGGACAGGATCTCGACCGGAAGCGCATCGAAGAACTCATTGGCGAACACGATGACGGGAACCTCTGGGGCAAAAGACCTCATCGATTTTGGAATCGCATCAATGTAGCGACGGCCGCCCTCGGCGGTCGGCTTTTCGCGTCCCTCGTTAAGGCGAGAATTTGTGTTCTCAGCCAGCAGGCTGACTCTCCCGGCAGCCATCCGCTCGCGAAATTGTGCGTTCAGCCGCTGGCGCAATGAAGGCGAACTTTCCGCCAGCGTGTAGTTCAGGGCGCGGTAGAAGCCGGGGAGTTTCTTCTCCGACCAATCAAGCACGTCCTGCGCGAACAATCCCCGCCCGGGACCTAACTCCAGAAGTTCGATTTGTTCCGGCTCTCCCAAGGCCTGCCACATCTCGTCAAACTGGCGGGCGAGCAATCTTCCGAAAACGGCGTGCACATCGCTGGAAGTGTAAAAGTCGCCGGCCTTGCCGAACTTTTCGCGATCGCGCGAGTAATAGCCCAGTTCGGGATCGTAAAGGCACAACTCCATGTAACGCGAAAAGGCGATCGGTCCGCGCTGGCGGATCTCCTGTTCGATTTTCTGACGCAGGGTCACAATCCGCGCTCGCGCCGGTCGATGCGGTCCTGCGGCGTGCGGATAAACATTTCGACCAGGTAGTCATGCAGCGCGTCGTACAGCTGGCGCTGGAACTGCCATTCGAACTGCGGGTGATCCAGATCGCGCGGGTGCAGCTCGTAAAGATAGGTGTGTACCGGAACCGTGCAATGCATGAGCTGGATGCTGACCTCGACGCCCTCTCCTTTGGATTGGGCGCTGAAGCTCAGCAAGGGGTGTTCGTAGAGCCGCAGTTGCCGCAGCACGCGGTCGAGGCGGGAGCTAGGAGCGTCCGGCATGGCAAAGATTGTACTGGCTACCGGAACAACTGTAGGGGTACCCACTTGCGTCTAAAGCGGCTGGCTTCTCGATAAGCCACAAAACCATGAAAAATCGAGACCGGTTGAAAGCGCTCTACACCGCGGCACTATTCATGATCACGGGCGTGGCGATCGGTTGCGGAACCGTCAACGAGCTCGCGCTGGCGCCTCCCGGAACCTCCATCGGTAATACGCAAAATCCTTTGGTTGCCCGTTATTACATAAGTGCGGCGTGTCCTGGGCAAGCCATGGTTGAGTTTGGGCCCGACACCTCCTACGGTCGCAGTACTTCGTGGCAGCCCGTACCCGGCGGGCACCGGACGGTGAATTTTCTGGTCGCGGGGATGCGCGCCTCCACCACGTACCATTTGCGTGCCACACTCCAGTGCTCCGGCCAGACCTCGACCGGCCAGGATCAGACGTTTACCACCGGGCCGCTTCCCGCTGTCCCCTTTCCTTCGATTTCGGTCGTGCGGCCGAATCCATCGCTGACCTCAAACGAAAATCCCGGCATCGAGCTGATCAACATATTCGCGCCCAACAACAGTTCGCAGCAGGCGTTCTTCACGGATCGTGATGGTCATCCCATCTGGTACTACGATGTCGGAGTTGCCCAGGGCAATGCGCCATACACGATGAAAATGCTCCCCAACGGTCACATGATTTTCAGCATCACCCGCAGCGTCACCGCGGGAACGATCCTGCGCGAAGTAGACCTGGCGGGAACTACGGTTCGCGAGTTGGATACCGGCGAGCTGGCTGAAAGGATGCAGCGGGCCGGCTTCAGTTTCGCGATTACCGGTTTTCATCATGATGTGCTTCCCCTCGACAATGGGCATTTGATCGTCCTGGGAAATTTCTTTCAGAATTTTACGGACCTTCCCGGCTATCCGGGGACCACGGCAGTGTTGGGCGACGGTATTGTGGATCTGGACGAGAATTGGAATCCGGTGTGGGCATGGTCGGCGTTCGACCATCTCGATGTGAACCGACACCTCAACGGACTGCCCGACTGGACTCACGGCAATGCCCTGGTTTTTACTCCCGAGGACGGCAACCTGCTGTTCTCCATGCGCCACCAGTCGTGGGTGATCAAGATCGACTACAACCACGGCCAGGGCTCGGGAAACGTGCTCTGGAAGCTTGGTTATCAGGGAGACTTCGCACTGCGGCAAGGCGACGATCCGAGCCTGTGGTTCTCGTACCAGCATTTTCCATCGATCGTCAGCCAGAGCGGGTCGCAAACGACTCTGGCGGTGTGGGACAACGGGGATGCCCGCGTGCTGGACGCAAGCGGCGCCTTGTGCACCAGTCCGGGCGCGAGCGCTGCCAATCCTTGCTATTCGCGCGCGCAGGTTTACCAGGTCGACGAAAGCGCGAGAGTCGCCGATCTTACCTGGCAAGCCCTGCCCGGATATCTGTCAATCTGGGGAGGCAGCGTGAACCAGTTGCCGAACGAAAACATCGAGTTTGACATGAACGCTCCCGGTTTGTTTCCGGTCGCGACGCTCGCATCGGAAGTGCAAGAGGTGACGCAAGCCACCACTCCCCAGATCGTGTGGAAGATGGATATCGGGCCGGTGCCGTTGTATGCGTACCGGGCTTACCGGGTGCCGAGTTTGTACCCTGGGGTGAGTTGGCAGTATTGAAGACATGCCAATTCTGCGTTTCGTCGCGACGATGGCTCGTTTCCCAACCCCGCCCTGGCTGCTTTACACTGAAAAGTTTGAAGACCGACCTCAAACCGTGGATAGAGCGCTTGCGCTCCGGCGATGCGCGGGCTTTGGCGCGGGCCATCAGCACAGTCGAAAATCGCAGACCGGAGTCGGCCGAGTTGCTGAAGGCTTTGTTCCCGCACAGCGGACGCGCTCGCATTCTTGGCCTCACGGGCGCTCCGGGGGCGGGGAAGAGCACGCTGGTCGATCAACTCGCGAAGCACTACCGGCGGGCGGGCAAGACGCTGGGCATCATTGCGGTTGATCCGACCAGTCCGTATACGGGCGGCGCAATCCTGGGCGACCGCATTCGCATGCAGGATCACCATGCCGACCCGGGCATTTATATCCGGAGTATGGCTACCCGAGGGTCGCTGGGTGGACTGGCGCGCACTACCGCCGATGTGGCCACGGTGCTTGATGCCTCGGGGCGCGACCTGGTCCTCATTGAGACGGTCGGCGTGGGGCAGGATGAGGTCGACATCGTGCGCCTGGCCGACATCACCATCGTAATTCTCGTTCCGGGCATGGGCGACGATGTGCAGACCATCAAGGCCGGCATCATGGAGATTGCCGACATCTTCGTTATCAACAAGAGCGATCGCGAAGGCGCCGAGAACGTGGAGCGCGAGGTGCGCGCCATGCAGTCGCTGGCGATGCGCAAAGACGGCTGGACCCCGCCCATCGTGAAGACCGTGGCGGTGGACGGCAAGGGCGTCGAGGAACTGGCTGGTACGATTCGCAATTACGAAAACTATCTGCAGAAGGAAAATCTCGTGCTGAAACGCAACATTGAAAACTGGCGGGAACGGCTGGTGGAGATGCTGCGTGACGCCATGCTGGAGCGTGCGCGGGCGCAACTGGGCGACGGACAGGCCGAGCGATGGGCGGCGGAGGTCGCAGAGCACAAGCGCGATCCGTATTCGCTGGTCGAAGAGATTGTCCGGAAGGCGGGGTCGTGACGTTTCGCATTGATCATCTCGGGATCGCGGTGAAGTCGCTGGCCGCGGCCAAGGGAATTTACGAGAAGCTGGGTCTGAGCGTGTCTCCCGAAGAAACGGTCGAGCAGGAAATGGTTCGGCTGGTGATGGTGCCGGTTGGGGAGAGCCGCCTGGAACTGCTGGAGCCTACCTCCGACGACTCGACCATTGCTAGATTTCTGGCGAAACGCGGCGAGGGGTTGCATCACGTGTGCATGCGCGTGCCCGATCTGGCGGCGGCCGTCGCGAAATTGAAGAAGGATGGCGTGCGGCTGGTGTCGGAGGAGATTAAAGTCGGCGCCGGCGGGCACCGCTATGTGTTCGTGCACCCGTCGAGTGCGGGGGGAGTGTTGCTGGAGTTGGTGGAGGATGCAGACTAGTCGCTAGTCACTAGTCGTCAGTCGCCAGCACCCAATACTGCAACTGCTTTTCCACCACAGAGACACGGAGGCACAAAGAAGGAGCATTAGTTTGTAGGTTCCTCTGTGTCTCTGTGACTCTGTGGTAAAGAACTTCTGGAAAGGGTCGCTGAAGACTGGCGACTGATGACTGACGACTGCCTCATGATTCTCCTTGCCATCGACACTTCCGGAAAAGATGGCAGCATTGCGCTGGCGCGCGAAACGACGCCTGACGAACTCGAAATCCTTGACCTGATCCCGCTCGAGGGAGGCACGTTCTCCGCGCAACTGGTGCCGCAGATCGCGGCCTTGCTGGCGAAGCATGGAAAGCGAAAGGAAGACATTGGCGCGTTTGCCGTCGCTTCCGGCCCCGGCTCTTTTACGGGCCTGCGGGTTGGACTGGCGGCCATCAAAGCGCTGGCCGAAATTCTGGAGAAGCCGATCGCCTCCGTTTCACGTTTGGAGGCGGTGGCGCGAGCCGGAAAATTCAGGGGCTGCGTTCTGGCGGCTCTCGATGCGGGGCGCAACGAAATTTACGTCGGTGAGTACGACCTGACAGATGGTACGCAGGCGGCCGTTGAACGCGTGATCTCGCGCGAGGAGTTTATCGACCGGTCTCGGGAATGGAAAGTCGTGACGCCGGATTCCAGCGTCGCGGCGGTGGCGCGGGGCGGCGGATTCGAGGTCGAAGAGGTTGGTCGGATCACGAGTGTGGCCATTGCGCGCATCGGGTGGAAGAGAATTTTGCAGGGTCATACGACTTCTCCGGAGGATTTGGAAGCGAATTATGTTCGACGCTCGGATGCTGAGATTTTTGCGAAGAAGTGAGAGAGCTTCGAGCCACGAGCTGCGAGTCAAGCCCCGAGTCGCCGAGTTGCGAGCGAGCCGCGGCAAAGCCCGCCGCGGCCGGACAGGCGAGGGCGCCTGTCCCCACGTGAACCGATGCCTGAGACCCCGTCACCTGTGACCTGTGACCTGACCCTCCGTTGCGCCTCGCCCGCTGACATTCCTGCCATGATGCGGCTCGTGACTCGCTCGGCGACCGCGGCGCACTGGTCGCGCGAGCAGTATGAGCGCGTTTTCGCCGAGCCAACGCCGCGTCGTGTGGCGTTGGTGATCGAGGAAGCGGTAGCTTTACAGGGATTCCTGGTTGCACAGGCAGTCGCCGGCGAGTGGGAGATCGAGAATATTGCGGTTGCCGGGGCGGCGCGGCGGCGTGGACTTGGTACTCGGTTGCTGGGAGAATTCCTCAAGCTAGCCAACGCAGAAGGAGCAACCGCCGTGTTTCTCGAGGTGCGCGAGTCAAACCACGCGGCGCGTTTGCTTTACGAAAAATGGTCGTTTGAGGAGAGCGGCCGGCGCCCCGGCTACTACACTCAGCCACAAGAAGATGCCATTGTCTACCGCTTATCCTTTAGCTGAATTGCCTCGGCGCTGGTGCAACTTCAGGTCACATAAAGGTGTGACTGGGAGAGTGTCCTAACGCGAAAATTGGATTGCCGCTCCGTGAAGGCTGTGTTAATTTTTAATTCTCAATTCGGCTAGGAGGTCTGCAGGATGACTCCGAGAGACCAGCTCCTGGCCAGCCACGATGAGTTTCGTCGGCTGGCGACCGAGCACATGACGTACGCGCAACGCCTCGATTCACTCACCGAAAAAAGATATCTCACCGAAGACGAAAAGTTGGAAGAGGTTCGGCTGAAGAAGCTGAAACTGCGCCTGAAGGATCAGATGGAAACCATCGAGCGCGGCTTCCGGCAGCAGATTCAGAACCAGGTCGCCTAATCTACCACCAATGAAAGACGGCGTAGCCGTCGAGGGTGATATGTCTCTCGAACCCGGCGCTTGTAAGCGCCTTTTTTTATTGCAGTTAAGTTAAAACCCAACCGCTCCGCTGCACTATAATTCTAAAAGTCCTCATGGTTCGCGACGGCTACTATTACGCCATCCCTTTGCTGCTGGCTGCCTTGCTGGTCGGTTGGCTGGCCAGCCCGCTATGGGCGTTGCCCGCCTGCCTGCTGGCGGCGTTCTGTTTGTGGTTCTTCCGGGATCCGGAACGCATGATACCCGACACACCGGGCGCGATTGTTTCACCCGGGGACGGCAAGGTCACAGACGTTGCGAGCGTGATGCTCAACGGCGCCGAGTACCTGCGGATCAGCATTTTCCTGAACGTATTCAACGTCCATGTGAACCGTTCGCCGATTGGCGGGGTGATTCGCGAGGTGCGCTACAAAAAAGGCAAGTTTTTGAATGCGATGGCTCCCCATTCCGCCAGTGAGAACGAACAGAACATTGTCACGGTGGAGGGCGAAGGGCACCGTGTCATCTTCAGCCAGATTGCGGGCCTGATCGCGCGCCGGATCGTTTTTACCAGGAAAGTTGGGGATACGGTGCAGCGCGGCGAGCGCGTGGGACTGATCAAGTTCGGCTCGCGGGTGGATGTGGTGATGCCCGCGAATGTGAAAGTTGCGGTGAAAGTGGGAGATCACGTGAAAGGTGCCTCGAGCATTCTTGGCTATGCTCCGGTTTCTCGCGAAACGTCATCGCCGAACGTGCCAACGACCGTTGCGGGGGCGCGATAAATGGACGGCATGCCCGAGACCTCGGTGGTCGAGATTCCGAAGCGACGGAAGGAAGATCGTCCGGTCCGGCGGCAGCGCAAGGGCATGTACATTTTGCCGTCGCTGTTCACGACCGCGAACCTGGCTGCGGGATATTACGCGATCCTGCAGACGATGCACGGAACGGTGGCGGAACCGTGGCATTTCGATTTCGCGGCGAAGGCGATTGGCTTTGCGGTGCTGTTTGACGGACTCGACGGGCGCATTGCGCGCATGACGAAGACCAGCAGCGATTTCGGGCGTGAACTTGATTCGCTGGCCGATGTCATCACCTTCGGCGTGGCCCCAGCCTTGCTTGCTTATATGTGGGGTTTTCACCTGTTGCCGCCGATCGACCCTGAATTTCGTTCCAAGATTGGTCAGCTGGGGGCAGTTGCGAGTTTTCTTTTTCTGGTGGCGGGAGCCAGCCGGCTGGCCAGATTCAACATCACGGTGAACCCGCAGCCCTCCAATCCCGGGCGGCCGGACAAGAAATATTTTGTGGGCATGCCGATTCCGGCGGGCGCTGGCGTGATTGCCGCGATTGTCCACCGCGCGCTGGGCGAGCCATTGACTTCGGTTGCGCCCTCCACCGTGTGGTTGTGCATGGTTCCGGTGGTCGGCTATCTGATGGTCAGCACCTGGCGCTTTTACAGTTTCAAGGACATTCACTTCAACACGCGCCAGCCCTTTCGGCTGATCGTGCTGCTGAGCGCTTTGTTCGCGCTGATTTGGTTTTATTCGCGCTGGGTCCTTTTCGCCATTGCGCTCATCTACATGTTCTCGGGAGTGTTGTGGCGCTTGCAGTGGATTTTCCGGCGCCGGCCTTCGCCTCCCGATCCGCCCGCATACAAGGAGGCTTCACAGCCCTCATGAGTTCTCCGCTGAAAGCCACGCCCGTTACGACTGCTGATCCCATGCGCGCCAAGCCGTATCGTGTCGCCGTGGTGGGTGCGGCGTCGTTGCGCGGCAAGGAAGTGGCCGAGGTCCTGAACGATCGCAATTTTCCAGCTGTCGACGTGAAGTTGCTGGACGATGACGAGTCTCTGGGCCAGCTCGAAACCATGGGCGATGAAGTCACCTTCATCCAGCGGGTGCGGAACGAGCAATTCGATCATCTGGATTTCACCTTCTTCGCCTCCGACCAGGCCTCGACACGCAAGAGCTGGAAAGTCGCGCGCGATGCTGGCAGTGCCATCGTCGATCTCTCTTATGCGCTGGAAGGCGAGCCCACGGCCGCGATCCGCTCGCCCTGGCTGGAGCGGCAGCTTGGTCAGACTCCAGCTTTGGAGTTGCAGCCTGGACCCTGTGTGGTGGCGCATCCGGCATCGGTGGTGCTTGCCCTGCTCGTCGCTCGCGCGGCGAAGGGAGGAAAGATTCGACGCTTAGCGTGTACCGTGCTCGAGCCGGCCTCGGAACATGGACAGAAAGGCATGGACGAACTCCACGAGCAGACCGTCAATCTGCTTTCGTTCCAGGAACTGCCGAAGACAGTCTTCGATACGCAGGTGGCGTTCAACCTGGTGGAGAATTACGGGCCCAACTCTTCGCCCGCGCTGCAATCGATCAAGCACCGGATCCTGAAACACTACGAGCGCATCGCCGGCCCGGGTGCGCCGAAGCCGTCCATCCAGTTGATTCAGGCGCCGATTTTCCACGGCCACGCGTTTTCAATTTACCTGGAGATGGAGGCGGCAACGTCGCCGGAAGCGCTCTCGCAGGCCCTGGGTGGAGAGCACGTCACGATGACGCGGCAGGCGGAGGATTCACCGAGTAACGTGAATGCGGCCGGGCAAGGAGATATCCTTGTATCGCTGACGCGCGACGAGAACAATCCGAACGGTGTCTGGTTGTGGGCCGCGGCGGATAATCTTCGGATCGCTGCAGTCACTGCCGTGGAGTGTGCGGAGACCATGACGCCGACTCGGCCGCGCGGGCAAATTCAGTGAGCGCGGAAATGTGCACGCGTTAGACAGCAAGGCCTTCTGCGGAGGAATCGATGAATCGACGACAAGCTGCCAGGTTGATCTGCAATCTGGTGCTTGTTGTTTCGACGGGCGCTTGCGGGTATCACACTGCGGGGCATGTGGTCACGATGCCCGAGAACGTGAAGACGCTCGCCATCCCCGCGTTCGTCAATCAGTCGCAGACTTACCGGATCGAGCAGACGCTTACCTCAGCCGTGGTGCATGAGTTCACCACGCGCACTCACTACCAGATCCTCAACCAGGCGAACGAAGCCGCCGACGCCACTTTGCGCGGAACTGTGCTGACCACCTCGGCGTCTCCCTTGACGTACGATTCGAAGACCGGCCGCGCGGAAAGTATTCTGGTGGTGGTCAGCATGCGCGTGTCGCTCACCGATCGAGAGGGAAAAGTTCTCTTCCAGAATCCGGCCTACGTGTTTCGTGAGCAGTACCAGGTGTCGCAGGAGCCGAGCAGCTTTTTCGAGGAAGATTCGCCGGCCATGGGTCGGCTTTCGCGCGACTTCGCGCAAACCCTGGTGAGCAGCGTGCTGGAGGGATTCTGATGAAGGCCTTCGCGCAGGCCGAACGGTTCGTCTCGGAAGTATCAGGGAAAAAGCTCCGCCCGGCGTACGTCTTCGTGGGCGATGAAGTCTTCTTCCGCAAGCGCTTCCGCGAGGCCATTCTCGAACATCTGGTGCCCGACGATGTGCGCGACTTCAGTTTGTTCGATTTCGATCTGGCGGATACGGATCTGACCGAAATTCTGGATCGGGCGCGGACTCCTTCTCTGATGGCACCCTTCCAGGTGTTTTTTGTGCGCGGGGTGAAGACGTTGTTCGGCCGCGGGTCGAATGAAGAGAAACTGGCGGCGATCGAGGAGTACTGCAAAAATCCCAACCCGGATGCATTGCTGGTGTTCGTGGCCGACCACATCAGCATTCCGGCCGACGTTCGACGGATGGAATTGACCGACAAAGAGCGCTACGAACGCATCCGCGAAACGCTGGGACAATTCTGCGGAATCGTCGAACTGGCGCGCGTGGAAGAAAGCGAGGCGGTGCGCTGGATTTCGGAATACTGCGCCAGCCGCGACGTGAAAATGGACACTGACGGCGCGCGCGAGTTGGTGGACGCACTGGGCGGCGACATGATGATGATCTCCAATGAACTGGAGAAGCTGATTCTTTATGTCGGCGAAAAGAAACGCATCACGCTGGGCGATGTCGAGACCATGGTGCTGGCCGCGAAGCAGCGGTCGCTCTACGAATTGACCGACGCGATTTCCGCGAAAGACCGCGTGCGCGCGCTGGAAGTGTTGGACGCGATTCTCTCGACCGGCGACGGCGACGAGGCGGCCATCGGGCATCTTTATATGCTGGCGAAAACCTTCCGGCAGATGCTGGTGATTCTGGAGCGGAATGTGCGCGATCAGCGCGCGCTGTGGGCGGCATTGTGGCAGGGCTTTCGCGTGCCCCCGTTTGCCGCCGAAGACATCATCCGGCAGGCGCGGCGGTATAAGTCGAAACGCGAACTGACCAGCGCGATCCGGCTGGTGGGCAAGGCGGACCTGGCGCTGCGATCGAATCCTCCGACAAAACGGCTGGTGCTGGAGAAACTGGTGCTGGATCTCACCAGCGAACCGCGGCCCGAGGCCGGGTGGTCGCAGGACGAATTGCAGATCTGAAGGGCAGTCGTCAGTCGTCGGTCGTTGGTCGTCGGCTTAAATCCCAGATTTATTGATCAGCTTTGTCTGCTTCGCGGCATCGACAAACCTTCACTTTCATCCAATAAGGAATGGACGTTCCGGCCTACCTCGCGCGCATTTCTTACCGCGGTCCGATCGATCCGAGCTCTGACACTCTTCGCGGGCTCCATCTTGCTCATCTTTATGCCGTTCCTTTCGAAAATCTGGACATCTCTCTGGGACGAAAGATCACTTGTAACGAAGAGCGCTTCCTTCACAAGATTGTCGAGCTACGCCGGGGCGGATTTTGCTACGAACTCAACGGGGCATTTGCCGCTCTGCTGCGCGAAGTGGGATTTCGCGTGACCCTGCTTTCCGGGCGCGTTGCGCGGGAGGATGGCAGCGCTTCGCCGGAATTCGATCACCTGGCTTTGCTGGTTGATCTGGACGAGCCCTGGCTTGCAGACGTGGGATTTGGAGATTCATTTCTCGAGCCGCTGCGTCTAAAGACCGAGATCGAGCAGGAACAACTCAGCGGCCGTTTCCGTATTGTTCCGGTAGGGGACGTGATGATTGTGCAGCGCCAGATCGCGGGGCAGCCCTGGAAATCGCAATATCAATTCACCTTGAAGCCTTACCGGCTGGAGGACTTCGAAGCCCGCTGCCAGTACCAGCAGACGTCGCCGGACTCGCACTTCACCCGCCAGCGCGTGTGCACGTTGCGGACGCCGGACGGACGCATCACCCTCTCTGATTTGACGCTGATCCGCACCGTCAAAAATCATCGCGAAGAGCAGAAGCTGAACAATGAAGAGGAGTGGAAGGGCGCCCTGGTGAAATACTTCGGAGTGCGCCTTTGAGGCGTAATCCCCTTCTGCAAACGGTAGCGCGCAGTCTCGGCCGGTCGGCGCTGATCCTCGTTCTGGGCTCGGGGCTCGCGGCGCAAACGGGCGCGCGCTTCGATCGCCAGGTCCAGGCCTATGTGCACAACGGCGATTTCAGCGGGTCGGTGCTGGTCGCGCGTGACGGGCACATCCTGTTCGAGAGATCGTATGGGATGGCGAATTACGAATGGGGCGTCGCCAACTCGGAGAAGACGAAGTTCCATATTGCTTCGGTGACCAAGACGTTCACGGCGGCGGCCATTCTCCAGCTTGAGCGTCAGGGCAAACTCAAACTCGGCGATCCCCTGAGTAAGTACGTTCCGGATTTTCTGAATGGCGAGCGCATCACCATCGAGCAGATGTTGACGCATACCTCGGGACTGCCGGATTTCTATTCGCTGCCGGAATACCCGATACGGAAATACCAGAAGGTGACGCTGGCGGATCTGGTTGCCTGGGTGAAGACTAAGCCGCTCGATTTTCTTCCCGGCAGCAAGAGCAGCTACAGCAACACGGGCTACGCGTTTCTGGCGTACATCATTGAACAAGTGTCGGGGAAGCCGTACGAGCAATTTTTGGCGGAAGAGGTTCTGAAGCCGGCGGGCATGAAAGATACGGGCACGTTTCGCGATGACGCGATCATTGCGAACCGGGCTACCGGGTATCAGCCGGCGTTCGGCGACCACGGCCTGCGTAACGCGCCCGCGTATGACAAAACGATTCTTACCGGATCGGGATCGCTGTACTCGACGACTGCGGACCTTTATCAATGGTGCCGGCTGATGGATTCGAACAGGTTCTTCGATGCGCGCGGGGACCATGCCTATGGCTGGAGCGCGCGCGAAACCAAAAGCAGGCACAAGTACATCGAACAGAGTGGCCGCGATCCGGGATTTTCGTCGCACATTGCGTTATTTCCGGAAGATCGGTTGATTGTGATCGTGCTAGGCAATCTGGAGGACGCGGCTGTCAACCCGCTGGCCGATGATCTGGCGGCGATTGCGTTGGGAGAGGATCGGGCGACTCCCAGTCTCCGGTCCAACGTGACGGCACCGCTTGCCCATCCCGAGGAGTATGCCGGCACTTACGAAGTGAACCCGACGTTTCTGCTGGATGTGAAAGCCGCAGGCTCGGCACTCTACCTGCGCGGCACCGGCGGTGACTATTTGCCTCTGGAGCCGACCGGGAAGGATTCGTTTTTCTACCGGCAGCTGTATGTGAAGGTCGGGTTCCGACGAGATAAGGGCGGGAAGATCGAGGCGCTGCTTTGGAATGAGAATTATCCGTGCAAGAAGGTGAGTGACAAGCCGCAGCTCTGAAATCTTTCACCACAGAGTCACAGAGGAACCTGAATCGATAAGAAGATTAAAAAATATAACGAGTTCCGGTAGCGGTCGGCAACACTCCGAAACCCTTGGAGTCTTAGCCGCAGATTTTTCTCTGTGTCTCTGTGACTCGGTGGTGAAAAAGCCCACAAAAGCAACAACGGCAGACCTTTAGAGGCTTGCCGTGGCTAGGCTCGAAAAATCCCTGAAAAACTACTTCGCGCCGACGGCGCGCACGCGCGCGGACAGGCGGGATTTGTACCGGGCGGCGGTGTTTTTATGGATCACGCCCTTTTGGATCGCTTTGTCGAGAGCCGAAACGGTTTCGCGGTAACTCTTCTCGGCCGCCGTCTTGTCGCCCTTGGCGATGGTTTCGCGCAATTCGCGCAGGGAGCCACGCAGTTGCGAGGTGTTGTTGCGGTTGGTGGCAGTGCGTTTTGCGGTCTGACGGGCGCGCTTCAGCGCCGATAAGTGATTCGCCATGCTGTCTGGTTACCTTCGTTTCTACTAGAGAGATGTTCCGGTGGGTACCGAATACGTTATTGTACGAGAGCAAGTCCTGACTGGTCAAACGGATATGGACAAAGTCCTGGAACGGCTGAAAGTCCTGATCGATTCCTCCACGCCCATCGTCGTGATGGAGACGGTGGAGGAGACGCGCGCGGTTCGCATGGTGCGTCTGGCTTGCTCGGCGCTCAACCTTGCGGCCTTCGAGTGGACGATCGCTACCGGGCTGGCGCGGTCGGGAGGAAATCCAGCGGCTCCCGTTATCGATAACGGAGCATTTCCAGCCGGAGGCTATCGTGCGGGCGAGATCAACGAGTTCGCGGAAAACGCTAAAGCACTCTATGACAGCCGGGAACCGGCGAAGATGCTGGCGAATCTGGAAGGCATCTCGATCGAGGCGGCCTTCATTCTGAAGGATCTGCACCGCCACATGGAGGACCCCGTCGTTGTGCGCCGTCTGCGCGACGTGGGTCAGAAATTCGCCACGAACCGTCGCACGGTTGTTCTGACGGCGCCGAAGATTTCCATTCCGCCGGAGCTCGCGAGCCTGGTGGAGTATGTGGAATTGCCATTGCCGGATCGGCTGCGTTTGCGGCAAATCATCGATGAAGTGCTGGTGAAAGTGTCGAAGACCCATACTCTCCAACGGCGGCTTGAACCCGCCGGGATCGACGTCATGGCCGACAATCTGCGCGGCTTGACCGAGGAAGAAGCGGAGCGCGCGATTTCGCAGGCGCTGGTGTCGCGCTATGCGCTGTGTCCGGAAACCGTCACCGACGTGCTGGAGGCGAAGAAATCTCTATTGCGGCGGTCGGAGATGCTGGAGTTTGTGGAGGCGTCGGACTCGCTGGCGAGCGTGGGCGGACTGGATAATCTGAAGAAGTTTTTGGCGCAGCGGCGCGGGTCGTGGGAAGAGTCGGCGCGTGCGTTCGGACTCGATCCGCCTCGAGGCGTAATTATTCTGGGCGTGCAGGGTTGCGGGAAGAGCATGTGCGCGCGGGCCATTGCGGGGGAATGGAAGTTGCCGCTGGTGAAGTTCGATACCGCCGCTGTGTATGACAAGTACATCGGTGAGACCGAGAAGCGCATCCAGAAAGTCTTCCAGGTGGCGGAAGGTCTCGCGCCCTGCGTGTTGTGGATCGACGAACTGGAGAAGGTCTTTGCCGGGAGCGGGCCGGATTCGGCTTCGGCGGATGCGGGTGTTTCCTCGCGATTGCTGGCCGCGTTTCTCTCCTGGATGCAGGATCGGAAGGCGCCTGTGTTTGTAGCGGCGACCTGCAACAACGTCAGCGTGCTTCCCCCGGAGTTGATCCGCAAGGGGCGGTTCGATGAACTGTTCTTTGTGGACCTGCCGAACCAGGCCGAGCGCAAGCAGATTTTCGCGATCCAGCTGAGCAAGAGAAAGAGAAATCCGGGCGAGTTCAGCCTCGACCGCGTGGCCATGGCGGCGCGGGGTTATTCCGGTGCGGAGATCGAGTCGGTCGTGCAGACGGCGCTCTATGCGGCTTATTCGCAGAAGCAGCAGCTCAGCGATCAGCATCTGCTCGAGGCGATTCAGGGGACGGTGCCGCTCTCGACCACCAGGGCGGAGGAGATCGAGGCACTCCGGCAGTGGGCAGCGCAGCGCGCTGTTCCGGCATCGACGCCGGACGCGCGCGCCGAGCGGGCATGAAGTGGGGTGAGGTCGGTTCGCGATCGATGCTCAACGGCGGGCAACTAGGGACTGGAGACTGACGACTGGTCACCCAAAAGTGCCCTACCGATTTCGCTTCAGGGGGCGTAGCTTTGAGGCCATCTGGCCTATAATTGGGCAAAGTTCCCCCGCCGCGTGGATCCATGGAAAAGGGTTTGACCCTCTTAAGTACGGAACCCCGTGTTGTCACCAAGGCCGATCCCCGCCTGCGGTTGCTGCTCGAACTTCAACCGAGACATGAAGTATTTTTCAATAACTTAGCGGACGCGATCCTGCGCCGGACGCCTCCCGCTTTCAAGATCACCTCGCCTCCCGGTTCCTTCTGGCATGATGTTTTTGTTCCCACGGAATTGCCCTGGAAGTCGTTCCAGGAGTCGTTGCTGTGGCACATGGTGGTCATGATTGCGGCTTGGGCGCTGACCCAGGGTTGGGCATCGCGGCCGAGGCCGCATGTGAACCAGTCGTCCTACCGGGCTTCCGGGGCCGTCTACTACTCGCCGTCGAAAGCTTATCCGAGCGCGCGCAGCAGCACCCCGCGACAAACGACTCACGCGACGACGCACGCGAAGGGCCGGGGCGCGTCGGCAACGGCTCATGCCAAGGCGCTGCCGGTGGCTCCGGAAAATCGGGGCACTCCGAAGCTGGTTGTACCTCCGGATTTGAAATTGGCGGAAGGTCCACGAGCGCCGAATCTCACGGTTGATCCGACGATGCCATCGGTTCCGCTTTCTGCAACGGCACGCGCGAATTCGCCGCTGGGCGGGCTGAATGCGGCAGTGGCTCCTCCTCCGCCCGACGTGAATGCAGAAAGGAAAGGATTAGCGGGATCGCTACAAGCGGGTGCGGTCGCTCCGCCAGTGGATGCTCGGGGCATCGCAGGCGACCACACTCTGCGCGGACCGGGCGCCCCAAAGGTGATTGCGCCGCCGCCCGCCTTGCAAGGACAAGGTCTGCGAGCGGGATCGGGTGGTGGCCCTCGTGGGCTGGCATCGGGTGGTGGCGCGGTTGTGCCTCCGCCGCCATCGGTTGAACACTCCGGGAAAGCGGGCGCGCTATCTGGTCCGGGAGTCGCCGTGGTGCCGCCGCCTCCTTCATTGCAGGGAGCGGGAATTGGCGGTGGTAATGGCAGAGGAACTTCGGCGAACGGCGTGGGGGGCGCGGTGGTACCTCCTCCACCGTCCGTGCAAGGCACCGGCGGCGGCCTGATGGCCACGTTGAGTTCGTGGTTCTCGAGCAGCCCATCGAAAATCGTGCCTCCACCGCCGGGTCTGCCGGGAGGCGAAGGCGGAGGGGCAGGCGGCGGAGCTAGCCGCGTAGGTTCATTGGCGGGAGGAGGATCGGCGGTCGTTCCACCGCCTCCGTCGGTGCAAGGCGGCGGCAATGGACGCGGTCGAGTCACATCCCTGGCTTCTGGCGGTACTGACGTTGTACCACCTCCACCTTCGGTGCAGGGCGCGGGCGGGGGCTCGGGAACGCGCGGAGGTTTTGGAAATTCGCTGTCCGGCGGTGGCGCGGCGGTTGTGCCTCCGCCTCCATCGATATCGGGAGCGGGCTCTGGTAGAGGAAACGGAGGGCACGGCGGCGGCTCCCTGACTGCGGGTGGGACGGATGTGGTGCCTCCTCCTCCATCGATATCGGGCGGAGGCGGGAGCGGCGCGGGCTCTGGGACCAGCGGCGCAGGCAGCCGTTTGGGAACGCTTGGCGGCGGAGGCGGCGCAGTAGTTCCGCCTCCTCCGGCGATCTCTGGATCGGGCACGGGTGGAAACGGTGGCGGCAACCGCGTGGCCTCGTTGGGAGGCGAAGGAAATATCGTGGGTCCCGCTGCTGGCGGAGGCGGCGGTGGTGGCGGTTCAGGCGGTGGTGCGCGGGCGGGTGCGGGAGGTTCTGGAGGAGGGATGAATGCCGGATCTCCGCCCGATCGGGTGGGAACTGGATCGGTCTCGACTGGTCCGTTGGAGCAGATGGATCCTTTGCCGGACGTTCCGCAGAACGCACAATCAGCGCCCACGATGCCGGACAATGCGACGGCGCCGGGTGAAGATCTTCCCGTGCGGCTGATTGCAGTGCCGGGTGCTTCGACGAACGGTTCATTTTTCTCAAAGTACGAAGTCGTGCTGGCGGAGCGCACGATCAAGGGAGACCAGAAGGAAATCATCAAGCTGGTTTACACCTCCCTTCCATATCAGAAGCGGCTGGCCGAGTACGACTGGAGCACCACGAGGATTTACAAGTTGCGGGCCACGCCGGATCCAAAATGCGACGAGTCGTTGATGCAGATGATGTGGCCGGAGGGCGGGGAGCAGCCCGACGCCGAAGCGCAGGCCGAGGGCAACCGGCTGGCCGCCGAAGTGGGCGACAAGAGCACGAAGCTCCACTGCTACATCACGACGGCCGACGACTTCCAGCGCGCAATCTCGCACCACTGATTCCTTGCAGGGCGCTCCCAATCAGGGGCGGGAAATCTAGTTTTCCCACAGTTGACCTCCCATTGACTCTCACCAATACCCGGGGTAGGCTTGAAAGCAATGGTAGTTGCCTGCACCTCGAGGCCCGCATTCCGGCTGGTTTCCACCCTTACGCAAGATAAGCGTTTGTTTAAAAGCGGACAGGCGCCGGAGTTTCCGGTTCGAGGATAGGTTTGTTTCTGTGCAGGGGCGGTACTTGATGGCTGCCGCCCACGGCGATTTACCGGCGTGTTTGGGCCCCCAGAGAGGAAAACTGACCACCTGAATGAAGAAGAGTATTGAAGTCAGCTCGAATATCGAGACCCTGTTTGGAACGCGCGACGAGAACTTGCACCTGCTCGAAGACGGCTTGAACGTCGCGATCGACCTCCGCTCGAATGGAGTTGAAGTGGAGGGTGCGCCCCGCGATGTGGCCCGCGCCGAGCAAGTTTTCGCCGACTATGACCACCTGCAGCGCGCCGGCTTCAGCTTTAACAACGGCGACCTGAACAGCATGCTGCGCGTCGTGACGGCTGATCCCAAAGTGACGCTGCGCGGACTTGCCGAAGCGGGCAAGCAACGCTCATTCGGGCGGCGCAGCGTGCAACCCAAGAGTTCGAATCAGCGCCGCTATCTGGAAGCCATCGAGAAGCACGACATGGTATTCGGAGTCGGTCCGGCGGGAACAGGGAAGACTTATTTGGCGGTGGCCATGGCAATCTCGGCACTCCTGGCCAAGCGGGTGAACCGCATTATCCTGGCGCGGCCAGCGGTGGAAGCGGGCGAGCGGCTTGGCTTTCTGCCAGGCACCTTGCAGGACAAGATCGATCCTTACTTGCGCCCGTTGTATGACGCGCTGTATGACATGCTCGATCCCGAGAAGGTGGATCGCTACCTTGAAAAGAACGTCATCGAGATCGCGCCCATCGCCTTTATGCGAGGTCGCACGCTGAACGATTCGTTCGTCATCATGGACGAGGCGCAGAACACGACCTCGGAGCAAATGAAAATGTTCGTGACGCGGCTGGGTTTCAACTCCAAGGCCGTGATTACGGGCGACATCACGCAGATCGATTTGCCGAATGCGCGCCGCAGCGGACTGGTCGAGGCTATTGACATTCTGAAGCCTGTGGAAGGACTCGCATTCGTCTACTTCGACGAGTCGGATGTGGTGCGCCACCACCTGGTGCAGCGCATCATCCGGGCATACGATGAGCACAAAGTGAGGGTTGCGGAGCAGCAAATGTCGCTGTCACTGGAAGCCAAGGCTGCAGACGCGCGGGCCATCGACATGCGTACGGCGACAGACCTGCGCACCCAGGAGGATTCGGCCGTGGTCGAGGGCAACTCGCGCGCCGAGTAATCGGATTGGATGTGGAGGAGGGCGTGAGTTGCCCTCCTGTTTTATTTGGACGGAGGCGGGTGGCCGCCTTCGATCTGTCGGGAGAGGGATGGTCATCCTGCAAAAGCGGGTCGCCGGGCTGAGCGAAGCCGCACTTGAGCGTTTCGTGACGCGGGCGAAGCGGGCCGTCGGCTTGCGCGGGGCGGTGACCATCCTTGTGACCAGCAGCCTGGAATTGCGGCGTCTCAACCAGCGTTTCCGCGGTAAGGACAAGCCTACCGATGTTCTGTCGTTTCCGGCGGAAATGGCCTCGAAAGGCCGCTTCGCCGGGGATGTGGCGATTTCGGCCGAGATCGCTTCGCAAAATGCGCGTCGTCTTGGACATTCGCCGGTCGAAGAAGTGAAGGTCCTGGTGTTGCACGGACTGTTGCACCTGGCCGGCTACGATCACGAAGCCGATAACGGAACCATGGCGCGAAGGGAAATGCGCTTGCGCGAGAAACTCAAACTGCCCGTGGCATTGATTGAGCGAAGCGAGAAACGGCAGGAAACCTCCCGGAACGCACGGAGGCGCGCGCAATGAATTACGCAGTCGGCGTTGCGCTGCTCCTGCTGGTGGGCCTGCTCACGCTGGTCTCTTATGTCGACCGGCTTTACACCGAGATCGGAAAATTTCTTTCCCGCGAATTCCAGGACAACATCGACTCCTTCGAGAAACTGGTCGAGCCCCGCCTGCGGGCAAGCCGGCCGCGGGCGTCGCTCTCCATGGCGATCCTGGTGCCGCTGGTCATGGCGGCGATTGCGATGGCGGTGGGCTTCACGGTGTTCAATGACCAGCCCTGGAGCTTTCAGGAAATTCTGCAAGCTACGCTCAGCCTGATTCTGATCATTGTCGTGTTTAACCGGTTTCTTCCCTTCGTTTTCTTTTCCCGATCCAAAGGTAACTGGCTGGTGCGCTGGGCGTGGCTGCTTCGCATTCTGATTTATGCCGTGCTGCCGGTCACACTCATACTGGGGTTTCTGCAGTCGGTGGCCTCGTTGACGAAAAGGCCGTCTGAGGAAAAGGCGGAGACTCCCGCTGAGGCGGTTGACGCACTGATCGAAGCCGGGCAGGAAGAAGGTATCATCCAGGCCAGCGACCGCGACCTGATTCAGTCGGTGGTTGAATTCAGCGGCAAGACGGTGCGTGATGCCATGAAGCCGCGTCCGGAGATGGTTGCCGTTCCGGTCAATACCACGCTGGAGCAATTCATCGAGTTGCTCCGGACTAAGCCGTTCTCGCGCGTACCGGTGTATCGCGAAACCATCCATAATATTGTGGGCATTGTGTACGCACAGGATGTTTTGCAGGTGCCCGACAGCGAGGCGCGCGTTCGCACGGTCGAGTCACTGATGCGCAAGGATGTGTATTTCGTCCCGGAAAGCAAGCTGGGCAGCGATCTGCTGCGCGAGATGCGGAAGAACAACATCCGCATGGCGATCGTGGTGGACGAATACGGCGGGGTCGCGGGATTGCTCACCATCGAAGACCTGGTCGAGGAGATCGTGGGCGAAATCGGCGACGAACATGAGAAGTCGCAGGTGATCAAGGAAAACGATCACTCCTACATCGTTCCGGGAAATATGGACGTCGACCACCTTGACGAACTTTTTGGCGTGCGCCCGGAAGGGAAAGAAGCTACCACCGTGGCCGGGCTGGTAACTGAACTGGCGGGACGAATTCCGCAAAAGGGCGAGATCATCGAGGAAGACGGGTTGCGCTTCGAGGTGCTGGACTCGACCGACCGGCGCGTGGAACGAGTACGCATCCACACGGTCGAGCCTCGGCAGATGAAGCTGATATAGTCTTGTCGCTTTGTTACCAGCCCTGCGTGATAGACTGCAAAAACCTTTCACCACAGAGGCACAGAGAAAAGCAAACCCGATACATGAAATAAGCCATGACAAATTGGGCTCAGTAACGGTATGACCCCGCCCTGCGGTACCAATGGATTCTTGCCCAAAGGGTTTCTCTGTGTCTCTGTGGTGAGAAAGCCTTCCGAAGCACAGAATTCTGGATATTCCTCTTATGCCTTTCCGTTCCGGCTTCGTTTGCATCCTTGGCCGACCGAATGCGGGCAAGTCCACGTTGCTGAACGCGCTGGCGGGCGAACGGTTCGCCATCATCAGCCCGAAACCGCAGACTACGCGCAATCGCATCCAGGGAATTCTGCAACATCCCCAAGGCAAGGCAAGCGATCGGGAGCGCAGGTGATTCTGATTGATACTCCCGGCGTGCATAAGCCGGACAGCTCGCTGGGACGCAAGATGATGGTCGAGGTCCATGAAGCCTTGCAAGGATGCGACCTGGTTCTGCTGATCCTGGACGCGACCAAGCGCCTGGGCCGCGAAGACGATTTCGCACTCAAACTGGCGCAGCGGGCAGGAACACCGGTTATCCTGCTCCTCAACAAGATTGATTTGCTCGGAGACAAGAAAAAACTTCTGCCCCTGATTGCGGAATACCATCGCCTGCATAGCTTCCGCGAAGTGATTCCTCTGTCTGCCCTGAAGAGAGAAGGCCTCAATACTCTCGTCGATGCAGTTGTGAGCGCTGCTGCCGGCGGGACCGGCTTTTTTCCCGGAAGACCAGATCACCGATCAGCCCACCCGATTCATGGCGGCTGAGATCATCCGCGAAAGAGTGTTACTGGAGACGAAAGAAGAAGTGCCGCACGCGACCACGGTGATGGTCGAGCAGTTTGAGGAAGGCGAGAGACTGACCCGGGTGGCGGCGACCATTTACTGCGAGCGCGACGGGCAGAAGGCCATCCTCGTCGGAAAAGGCGGGCAGATGCTCAAGAAGATCGGCACCGCCGCGAGACTTAACATCGAGCGCATGTTGGGAACCAAGGTCTTTCTCGAGCTTTTTGTGAAGGTGCAGCCGGGGTGGCGGGATTCCCGCGCTTTCGTGGATGAACTGGATTGGCGTCGTCAACTAGAGGGCCTAGCTCCGCCGCCCGGGCGCGCCAGCCGAAAATAGTAGATCTTATTTGTGACTCTTCTCATCTGCCTATAAAATCGTGCTGTCTAGATGTAACTCACCTTTGGGGTCAGGTATTCATGGCTGGCGAACCTTCGAACGGGTGTAGTTTCGATCCAGAAAAGTTAGTGCTGAAGTTGAAGGTGACTCTCGCCGCCGATAAGGACGCCATCGACCCGGTTGTGCAGGGGATCATGGACGTAGTGCGCGAAACGCATTGTGCGAGCGGCAAAGAAGATGCGATTGAATTGGCGTTGAGCGAGGCTCTGGCGAACGCGGTCGTTCACGGCGCCAAGGCCGATCCCAAAAAGATCGTGGAATGCGACGTGGTCTGCGATGAAGCTCGCGGCATGCTGATTATCGTGCGCGATCCGGGGCCGGGTTTCGATCCCAACTCCATTCCGAGCCCGGTCATCGGACAGAATATTTATTCCAATCACGGGCGCGGCATTTTCCTGATTAATGAACTCATGGACGAAGTGCAGTTCAAGAACAACGGCAAAGAGATTCACATGCTGAAGCGCTGAGGGTCTCGGTTTTCATTTAGCTGCTCTCTGAACAGAGAACGCGGGCGGGGGCGCCCGCGCTACATATCATTCCTTAGCTGCGATTCCCAAAGCTTTCATCTTGCGGTAGAGGTGGCTGCGCTCGAGGCCGAGCATTTCCGCGGTGCGGCTCACGTTACTGTGATTCTCGTCGAGCTTCTTGAGGATGTAATCCCTCTCATAGGCATCGCGAGCCTGGTGCAGGCTGGAGAATTCGGCGCCCGCGGACCGGCGGCTTCCATCGCGGTAAACCAGCGGCGGCAGGTGCTTGCGCTCGAAGCGCGTGGTGGTTGGGTTCATGATGACGATGCGCTCGATCACATTGCGTAGTTCGCGCACGTTGCCCGGCCAGGAATAGCGCATCAGGGCCTCGATGGCATCGTCGGTAATTTCCCGCGAGCGCCGCCCGTAGGCGGCGGCGAATTCCTTGAGGAAGTGCCGCGCCAGCAGTGGAACGTCTTCCTTCCGCTCGCGCAGCGGCGGGACGAAGAACGGGATTACGTTCAGCCGGTAGAACAGGTCCTCGCGAAAATTTCCCTTGGAAATTTCTTCCTCCAGATCCTTATTGGTGGAAGCGATGACCCGCACGTCGACGGTGATGGCCTCGGACCCGCCGACCGGGGTGAAGCGTTGTTCGTCGAGCGTGCGCAAGACTTTGGATTGCGTCTTCAGGCTCATGTCGCCGACTTCGTCGAGGAAGAGGGTGCCGCCAGTCGCCTTCTGAAACTTGCCCTCCTTGTCGGTGGTGGCGCCGGGAAAGGATCCCCGTTGGTGGCCGAACAGCTCGCTCTCGATGGAATCTTCGGGAATCGCGGCGCAATTTACCTCGACAAACATTTCATCCTTGCGCAGGCTGCGGGCATGGATCGCGTGCGCGACCAGTTCCTTGCCGGTGCCCGACTCGCCATAGATCAGGACGCGGCCGTTGGTGGGCGCCATGATGGAAGTTTGCTGGCGAAGGGCCTTCATCGGGCACACTGTCGCCGACGATGACGTTCTTCGACTGCAACTGCTTTTTGAGGTCGCGATTTTCGCGGCGCAGCTTCTTGGCTTCGATGGCGTGCTTGATCAGGATAAGGATGCGATCGATGGAGAGCGGCTTTTCGAGGAAATCGTAGGCGCCGAGCTTGGTGGCGCGCACGGCGGTTTCGATGGTGCCGTGGCCGGAGATCATGATGACCTCCGGAGGGTTGTCGAGTTCGCGGATTTTTTGAAGCGTTTCCAGGCCATCCATGCCCGGAAGCCAGACATCCAGCAACACCACGTCAAAGGGTTGTTTGTCGACCAGCCTCAGGCAGGCTTCTCCGCTTTCGGCTTGTTCGGTGTGGAATCCTTCGTCGTCGAGCACGCCCTTCAACGAGTCGCGGATATCGGATTCGTCGTCTACGACCAGGATGTTAGACATGTTGCACAGGGGCAGAAGCAGGTTCGGGAGCGAGCGGCAGCTCGACGATGAAGCGCGTGCCTAGGGGACGGTTCTCTTCGACGCGGATGGAACCATGATGATCTTCAACGATGCGGCTTACGATCGCGAGGCCGAGTCCGGTGCCGCGTTTCTTGGTTGAGAAATAGGGGAGGAACAATTTCTCCTTGAGCTCCTGGGTGACGCCGTGGCCGGTGTCGGCGATCAGGATTTCGACCGCATCGCGGCTGGTGACAAGGCTGGTGCTCACGCGGATTTCCTGCAGCCGGGCGCCTTCCATGGCTTCGGCGGCGTTGTCGACCAGGTTCGCCAGGGCGCGTTTGATGGCTTCCGAATCGGCCATCACTTTGGGGAGGTCGGGAGCCAACTCCTTCCGAACCGTGACTCCGGCGAGGCGGCCATCGAACATGTTCAGCGCGCTCTCCACAATGGAGTTGATGCTGGCGGGGCTGGGATGGGAGGCGGGAAAGCGCGCCAGGGTGGAGAACTCATCGACCAGCGTGCGGACCGTGTCGACCGAGGAGGCGATCGTCTCCGAGCAATGACGAATCACTTCGAGCGAGGCCGGGTCTGGGCGCGTGCCCCGGTCGAGATGGCGGCGGATGCGATCGGCGGATAGGGCAATCGGCGTCAGCGGATTCTTGATCTCGTGCGCAACCCGGCGGGCGACCTCGCGCCAGGCTGCCTGCTTCTGCGCTTTCAGCAGATCCGATAGATCTTCAAAGATGAGCACGTAGCCCAGGCGCTCTTCCTGATGCTGCAGGGTGGCCACGGTGAGGGCCGCATTCAGCTTTGCGCGAGGCAGTGTGATTTCTGTCTGGCTGGTGGTAATGCCCATGCGATCGGCCCGGCGCAGCAGGACCAGCAGATCTTCTACGACATCCAGCGGGAACACGTCCTGCAATTCGGAATTGATCATCCGGGAAGTCGGATCATCGCCGGGACCGCTGGGGTGGAACATGCGCAGTAGAGCGGGATTGACATGGGTAATCCGTTTCTGCGCGTCCAAAGAAAGCACGCCCGTGGGAATACTTTCCAGGATAGTTTCGATGTGCCGGCGCCTTTGCTCGAGGGCTGTGTTGGCGGCGCTGAGATCGCGGCTGGAAGCGTCGATCTGATGGCGACTCGATTCCAACTCCTCCGCCATGCGGTTAAAGGATTGCACCAGGTCGCCGATTTCGTCGGCCGCGTTCACCTCCACGCGGTAGTCAAGGCGGCCGCGGGAGATTTCCTGGGTGGCTTCCGCGAGGGCGGCGACTGGACGCGTCACCAGTTTCGAAAGAAAGAGCGCGAGCCAGGTCGTGCTGAACAACACCAGTACAGTGAGCAACAGGAGCAGGCTCATGTAGGTGCGGCGCACGAGTCTCTTCTGCCGGTAGAGCTCGAAGTAGCGTTTCTGGCTGGCCTGGAGTTGGGTCACGGCGGCGGAGAACTTCTGGGGCAACGGCATGGCGATCAGAATCAGACCGTCATCGCCCACCGGAGCGGTGCCCAGAATATATTCCGTCTGCCCCCACGTGAACGGGGCAGGCGAAGGGCCGGAAAGCTGGTCGGGCGCGGCTTTCGGGCGGATCTGATCCCAGGCCGCGGGGGCGTGGAAGCTCGCTTCGGCGTTGCCCTTGAGGAGCGCGAATGCGAAGCCGCCTTGCAGTGTGGTCTCGTGCTGCTGGAATTCGCTGGCGATCTCCGAAAAATCCCCGGTAGCGAAAGCGCGCGCCGTCAGGGGTGAACCCGCGATGGAGACGGCTTCGGCGGTGGCATTCTGCTGGGCGTAAGTCGCCAACAAAGATGCCATGGCGCGCGTATCCTCGCGCACTTCCTCCACCGGGCGCGAGAACCAGCGGTCGATGGTGCGGTTCATCAACCCGTAGGCGAACCAGAACATCACGATTACGGGAAGAAAAGAAAGCAGCAAGCCGGTCACTACCAGGCGCGTGCGGAACTTTGATCCCAGAACACCCAGCCGCCGCTCGGCAAAAAGCTTCAGCAAGTTGCGGGCCAGGACGAAGGTCAGGGCTACGAAGAGCAGAAAGATCAACGCCGAGAGGGCCGCAAAAAGGAGAAGCTGCTGGTTTCCGTCGGGATTCAGAAACGCGGGTTGATCGAAGGATGATTGGGAGAGAAGAATCCCAAACAGCAGCGCGATTCCCACTGCGAGGGGAATGATGACCCGCTTGCGGCGGCGCTGAGGATCCGGAAGTGCTTGGGTCTTGGCCACGGAGTTCGAAAGCTCGGCCGCCGGCGAGCGGCCCAGGCGTGCCAGAACGCAATTATAGCTGCTGCGGACGCGGGGCCGGCTTATTGTGCAGATGCGGGGGGAGCGGTGCCACCTATGCGGTTGAAGACGTTCTGGAGGGCATGGTAGCTGGGTTTGGGAGCGTAGTACCGGTCGAAAAGCAACGCTTGGCCCTTCGCTCCTTTGGTCTTCGACCCGATCCATGAGTACTTGTCGGTGAAGCCCCAGGTTTGAATGGCGCTGCAGCCCGGATGCGCCAGACAGGCGGCCGCAACCCTCCGATAGATTTCCGCCTGCCGGGCGAGGTTCGCGGGGCTGGAATGGCCCGCTGCATCCAAGGGAAGGGCGACATCCATCTCCGTGATGTGCACCTGTACGTCCAACGCGGTGAACCTCGCAATGTTGGCTTCGATGCTGGCGAAATCAGCCTCCAGGTCGAAGATGTGCATCTGCATGCCAATACCGTCGATGGGCACGCCGCGCTGCTTGAAGTCTTTCACCATGGCATAGATCGCATCCGACTTCGCGGTGATCGCTTCCTCCCCGTTGTCGTTGTAAAACAGCAGGGCTTGCGGGTCCGCGGCATGTGCCCAGCGAAAGACCTGTTCGATGTAGGCCGTCGATTTGCCCGCAAAGCCGATGCCCGGGCGGTCATACCAGAGAGAGGGTCGCAACGCACCGCGCTCATCGAAGGCTTCATTCACGACGTCCCAGGCGAAGACCTTGTCTCGATAGCGCGAGACGACTTTCGTAATGTGTTCTTCGAGAAGTTGGCTGAGTTGTTGTGGGGTGAATGGTTCGGCGGTGAGCCAGGCAGGATTCGAACCTGCCCAGACCAGGGTATGGCCGCGGACTTTCATGCGATGAGTCTCGGCGAACCCCACGACCTGGTCGGCTTGGGTGAAGTCGAAGGTCAAACGGTCCGGGCGTATTACCCACCACTTCATAGCGTCTTCCGGTTCGACCATGTTGAACTCGCTGGCCAGCGTCGTTGCATACCGGCGTTCGGAAAATAGCGAGGGTCGCGCCGCCGCTCCGATGGATACACCGAGCGCCTCCGCTCGATCGCGCAGGCTTTGTGCGTCGAGATAAGAGTTCAGGAGGAGCACCAGGAGCAGAATGCGCACCGAACGCGTGGGAATCAATAGCACGGTGTGAGCCTGCAATCAGGGTCTCCGGGCGACAGGTTTTTCCCAAGGGAAATCATCACGGAGCGATGTGACAAAGCACGGACGGGACCGCTCATGTTCGGCGGGGAAGAGCCCTCCGTTCCACTGCCATCGGATTGTTCCGGCTGCGCAAAACTGCGGGAGGATTGTACGAAGGTGCATGTACGTCGGGAATCGACTCGCTTCTGCAGCCCTTTATTTTGTGGAGATTCCGGCATTTTGCGCCGGTCTGCCATGAATCGAATCACGGACCGCACAGGACAGGTACCTAAGTTACTGGTGCGGTAACGCGTCTGCGGTGACAATTTGTGTCAACGCGAAACGCGCTGCAGTTCCTCTCCCCTGAAAACAAGCGGTTTCGCGCAGACGGCGAGCGGTTCGGCGCTATATCTCTGTCGCTTGATAGGAGAGCGTACGTATGTCGCAACGGCTGGGTGATCTTCTCGTCAAAGAGAAGGTCATAACCCCAGAGCAGTTGGCGCAGGCAACCAAGGTCCAGAAGGAGACCAACTGCCGCCTGGGCTCCGCCTTGGTGAAGCTGGGCTTTCTGAACGACGAAGACGTGACCAATTTTCTGTCGCGTCAGTACGGCGTTCCCGCCATCAATCTTTCCTATTTCGAAATCGATCCGGCGGTCGTCAAGCTGATTCCGTTCGAGACTGCCAAGCGTTACCAGATTCTGCCCCTCAGCCGTGTGGGCGCGTCGCTCACCATCGCCATGGTCGACCCCACCAACGTGTTCGCCATGGACGATATCAAGTTCATGACCGGCTTCAATATCGAGCCGGTGGTGGCGTCCGAGAGTTCGATCGCCGAGGGCATCGAAAAAGCTTACGGGACTGCGAAAGAGGAAGACCTCGAGCAGGTCATGCAGTCCATCAACGAACTCGACGCTGCCGACGTTGAGCTGCAGGCCGAAGAACAGGAGATGGACCTCAACGAGCTTGAGAAGGCCGCCGACGAGGCTCCCATCGTCAAGCTTGTCAACCTGGTTTTGACCGATGCCGTGAAGCGGGGCGCCAGCGATATTCACATGGAGCCCTACGAAAAGGAGTTCCGCGTCCGTTTCCGGATTGACGGCATTCTGCAGTCGATCATGACTCCGCCGCTCAAGTTGAAGGATGCCATCACGTCCCGCCTGAAAATCATGGCGAAGCTCGACATCAGCGAAAAGCGACTGCCGCAGGACGGCCGCATCATGCTGAAGATGGCGGTCGGAGGCAAGAAAAAGCAACTCGACTTCCGCGTCAGCACACTGCCCACCTTGTGGGGCGAAAAGATCGTGATGCGGTTGCTCGACAAAGAGAACCTGCGTCTCGACATGACCAAGCTCGGCTTCGAACCCGAGTCGCTGGTTAAGTTCGAGAAAGCGATTCTCAAACCTTACGGGATGGTGCTGGTCACTGGGCCGACCGGGTCGGGCAAGACCAACACGCTCTACTCCTCGATTGCGCGTCTGAATCAGCCTGACACCAACATCATGACCGCCGAGGATCCGGTCGAGTTTCAGCTGCAAGGTGTCAACCAGGTCCAGATGAAGGAGCAGATTGGCTTGAACTTCGCCGCCGCGCTCCGCGCCTTCCTGCGGCAGGATCCCAACATCATCCTGGTCGGCGAGATTCGAGACTTCGAAACGGCGGAAATCGCGATCAAGGCCGCGCTCACGGGGCACCTGGTGCTTTCCACGCTGCACACCAACGGCGCGCCGGAAACCATCACGCGTCTCATGAACATGGGCATCGAGCCCTTCCTGGTGGCGACTTCGGTCCACCTGATCTGCGCCCAACGACTGGTCCGGCGCATTTGCAAGGACTGCTCGGAGGTGGTCGACGTGCCTCACCAGGCGCTGATTGAGGAAGGCTACACGCCGGAAGAAGCCAAAACCGTGAAGATTTACAAGGGCAAGGGCTGTGGTGTCTGCAACAACACAGGCTACAAGGGACGTACCGGCTTGTATGAAGTCATGGAAGTGGACGACGAGATCCGGGAATTAGTGCTGGTCGGAGCATCGGCGGTCGAACTGAAGAAGAAAGCGATTGAGCGGGGCATGATCACCCTGCGGCGTAGCGGCCTGATCAAGGTCAGTCTCGGGCATACCACGCTCGAGGAAGTCGCGCGCGAAACGATTCACTGAGTTTGGCTAAGGGGAAAGGGAAGGAACTGCTATGGCGCTTTCGTTAAGCGATTTGCTCAAAAGAATGCTGGAGATGTCAGGCAGCGACCTGCACATCACCACCAATTCACCGCCGCAGGTGCGCGTGCACGGCCACCTGGTGCCGCTCGACCTGCCGCAGTTGACGCCGGCTGAGACCAAGCAGCTCGCCTACAGCGTCATGACGGATTCGCAGAAGCACCGCTTTGAAGAGAACCTCGAACTCGACTTTTCGTTTGGCTTGAAGGGCCTGGCCCGTTTCCGTGCCAACTGCTTCAACCAGCGCGGCGCCACGGCCGCCGTATTCCGCGTCATTCCTTTCGAAATCAAGTCCTTCAACCAGCTCGGCCTGCCGGCCGTGGTCAGCAAGCTGTGCGACAAGCCGCGCGGGCTGGTGCTGGTGACCGGACCGACGGGCTCGGGCAAGTCGACGACGCTCGCGGCCATGATCGACAAGATCAATACCGAGCGCCACGATCACATCCTCACCATCGAGGACCCGATCGAATTCGTGCACATGAACAAGAATTGCCTGGTCAACCAGCGCGAGTTGCATGCCGACACCAAGAGCTTTACCGACGCCTTGCGCGCCGCGCTCCGCGAAGACCCGGACGTGGTGCTGATCGGCGAAATGCGAGACCTGGAAACGATCGAGTCGGCGCTGCGTATCGCCGAAACCGGCCACCTGACCTTCGGCACGCTGCACACCAACTCGGCGTCGTCGACCATCAACCGAATTATCGACGTCTTCCCGGCGCACCAGCAGCCCCAGATTCGGGCCCAGCTTTCGCTGGTCCTGGAAGGCATCATGTGCCAAAGCCTTCTGCCCAAGGGCGACGGCAAGGGCCGCGCCATGTGCATGGAGATCATGGTTCCCAATGCCGCCATCCGAAACCTGATCCGCGAAGACAAGATTCACCAGATTTATTCCGCCATGCAGTCCGGCCAGGAGAAGTTCGGAATGCAGACCTTCAACCAGTCGCTGGCGACCGCGTATTTCCAGAAACAGATCACCATCGAAACGGCGCTTTTGCGATCGAGCAACCAGGATGAATTGCAGGAGATGATCAATCGGGGCGCGGGCCTGATGAACCGTCCCACCAGTACGGCCGGGATGGCCAAGGCCGCAACCCCGACCAAGCGTTAAGGCAGAAAAAAGGGAAATCCGGCAGAGTAGCCGGACAGGATTGACGGGAAACGCAAAGCAGGGAATTTTCAGGAGACAGACACATGCCAGTCTTTACATTTTCGGGAAAGAGCGCAGCGGGCGAAAAAGTCAGCGGAGAGCGGGTAGCCGCCAACAAAGACGTGTTGCTGCAGCAACTGCGCCGCGAACGGATCACGCCCGGATCGGTGCGCGAGAAGGGAAAGGAATTCTCCCTTCCCACATTTGGATCCGGCAAGGTCAAGACCAAGGACATCGCCATCTTCTTCCGGCAGTTTTCGGTCATGATCGACGCGGGCCTGCCGCTGGTGCAGTGTCTCGAGATTCTGGCCGCCAACCAGGAGAACCCGACGTTTCAGAAAACCCTGAACGGCGTGCGCACGACCGTGGAGGGTGGCGCCACGCTGGCCAACGCCATGCGCCAGTACCCGCTCATCTTCGATGACCTGACGACCAACATGATCGAAGCGGGTGAAACCGGCGGTATCCTGGACGTCATTCTGCAACGCCTGGCGGCCTACGTCGAAAAGGCGGTGCGCCTGCGATCCGCCATCAAAGGGGCATTGATTTACCCGGTGGCGGTGGTCTCGATCGCCATCCTGATCGTCGGTGCGCTCTTGAAGTGGGTGGTGCCCATCTTCACCAACCTGTTCATGGGACTGGGCGTCGCTTTGCCCCTCCCCACCCGCATGACCATGGGGCTCAGCTCGTTTGTCGGGCACTTCTGGTGGTTCTTTATCGGGGGCACGATCGCGGCGTTCTTCGGGATCAAGCAACTCCGCAAACATCCCCAAGGCTTGTACTTCACCGATAAGTTGATGCTGAAGATGCCCGTGATCGGCATTCTGCTCCGCAAGATCGCGGTGGCCCGCTTCACGCGTACCTTGGGTACCCTGATCACGTCTGGCGTGCCGATTCTCGAAGGCTTGGCCATCACCGCGCGCACTTCGGGCAACGCCGTCCTGCAGGAAGCTCTGATGAAGGTTCGGAAGGCGATCGAGGAAGGCCGCACCATTGTCGATCCCCTGAAAGAAAGCGGAGTGTTCCCGAACATGGTGACGCAGATGATCGGGGTCGGCGAAGCTACCGGCGCCATGGACAGCATGCTGCAGAAGATCGCCGACTTCTACGAAGACGAAGTCGACGACGCGACCCGCGACATGATGGCCATGCTGGAGCCGGCGATTATCGGCATCCTGGGTGTATCCGTCGGCGGCATCGTGGTCTCGCTCTATATGCCGCTGTTCGCCATGATCGGCAAGTTGGCAGGCTAATTACCGGACGGAGGCCGGATGCCTGCGCATCCGGCCACGCTGGCCGGCACATTGACGCGCACCGCAAGTCATACGCTATTGGGCCCAGGGGCGGGCAGCGCGGAAGTCTGGACACTGAGCAAGATGCATTCGACCTTTGATGAGCGGAACTGGCTGGGTTGGCTGGTCAAGATCCGCATCCTCATCCTGACATTTCTGTTCGGAATTGAGTTGACGGTGGCGCGTCTGGCAGAGAGCCCGCTGCCCATGCGCTCCTTCGTCAACACGATGCTGCTGTGGTACGGCTTATCTCTGTTCTACATTCTGCTGTTCTCGCTCTGGGAAGAGCAGCACGTGCAGGGCGTGCTGCAGGTCGTCACCGACATGGCGATGATCAGCATGGTGGTGCACTTCACCGGCGGATGGGACAGTTCGCTGAACTTCCTCTACCCGCTGGACATCATCGTGGCCTGCATCCTGCTTCCCAAGATGTGGGCATATCTCACGTCGGCGCTGGCCTTCATTCTTTACGTGTGCGTGCTGGAACTGAACTACTACAGCGTGATTCCCTCGTACGCGACTACACATCCGACCCCCAACGCTCTCGAAGCCATCATTTTCGTGAACCTGTTCGCCTACCTGGCGGTCGCGTACCTGGCCTGCCTGCTGTCGGCCAAATTGCGCCAGGTGGACGTGCAACTCAAGGACGCCAGCGGTGCCCTCGAAAGCCTGCAGGCCCTGCACGAGAACATCATTCAGTCCATCAGTGGCGGCCTGATTACCACCGACATCGAGGGCCGGATTACCCTTATCAACACGGCGGCCAAGCGCATGCTCAGCTGCGGCGACGAACTGGTAGGAAAATCGGTCAATCAATTGTTCATGGATCCGCTGCCCCTGGTCGGCTCCGAGCGGGCGCATGGCGAAGTTCGTTTTCAGCCGGCGGACAGTTTTCGGAAGACTTTTCGCGTCATCGTCTCGGCCCTGATCATTCCCGGGCGGGAGGCTTCGGGGAGCGTTTATACCTTCGACGACCTGACCGAAGTTCGACGCCTGGAGCGCGAGGTTCGCATCCAGGACCGGTTGGCCGCCGTCGGACGGCTGGCAGCCGCGATCGCGCACGAGATCCGCAACCCGCTTACTTCGATTGCGGGGTCGGTCAGCATGCTCTCGGGCGCGACCGAGATGACCGACGAACAGCGCCAGCTCCTGCAGATTGTGACGCGGGAATCAGAGCGCCTGAACAACATCATCACCGACTTTCTGGCGTACTCGCGAGGCAAGCAGTATCGCTTCGACAAGGTGGACCTGGTGCCGCTGCTGGAAGACACGCTGACCCTGCTCGAAAACCGCATGCTGTCGGAAAACACCGGCATCCGCATCGAGCGGAACTTCAAATTCAAGGCCGCGCTTACGCTGGCCGACGGCGACAAGATCAAGCAGGTGTTCTGGAATTTTTGCCAGAACGCGGTGCGGGCCATGCCTCAGGGTGGGAGCCTTACGGTGTCGCTGGACTCGATCGGTGACGACTGGCAGATCAATTTTGCGGACACCGGCGTCGGCATGACCCGACAGCAGTCGGAAAAAATCTTCGAGCCCTTCCAGTCCGGTTTCGACGGCGGGACCGGACTGGGTCTGGCGATCGTGTACCAGATCGTGCAGGCGCACGAGGGCAAGGTGTGGGCGCGTTCGAAACTGGGCGAGGGAACCACCCTGGTGCTGCGGCTGCGGCGCTGGGGAACTGGCATGCCTCGGCCGGCGAAAAAGAGCGACGGTCACGAGTTGGCGGCGGCGGCCAGTATGGGTGCCGCGACTTCCGAAGCGGCCGCGGGAGGGAGAGCGCATGGCTAACATCCTGGTGTGTGACGACGAGCGCTCTATGTGCGAAATGCTCGACATCGCCCTGCGGCGCGATGGGCATAAGGTGGAGACGGCGAATTCGGGCGAGGTCGCCAAACGCAAGATCGACGGTGCGCTCTACGACCTCATCATCACCGACATCAAGATGCCGAACATCGACGGCATCGAAGTGCTGCGCCACGCCCATGCCACTTCGCCGGACTCCGCCGTCATCCTGATGACGGCGGTCGACGACTACGAGGCTGCGGTGCAGGCTGTGAAAGCGGGCGGCGCGTCCGACTATATCCGCAAGAGTCCCGGGCTGGTGGACGAAATCAGGCTGGCCATCAGCCGTTCGCTCGAGAAGGCGTCGCTCAGCAAACAGAATTTTGCTTACCGGCGCGATGCGGCCTCGCGCAATTCGCTCGATAACATCATCGGCGTGAGCGGCGCGATGGAGAAACTCAAGCAGACGATCCGCACGGTAGCTTCCACAGGCAGCACGATTCTCATCTACGGCGAGAGCGGCACCGGCAAGGAACTGGTGGCGCGTGCCGTGCATGTATGTTCTCCGCGCGTGACCCAGCCGTTTGTTTCGGTCAATTGCGGCGCGTTTCCCGAAACCCTGCTGGAAAGCGAACTCTTCGGGTACGTAAAGGGCGCCTTCACCGGGGCCAACCAGAACAAGCGGGGCCTGTTCGAAGTGGCCGACGGGGGCACGATCTTTCTGGACGAGATCGGTGAGATGACCCTGGCCATGCAGGTGAAACTGCTGCGCGTGTTGCAGGAGCGCACAGTGCGTCCGGTCGGCAGCACGACGGAAATTTCCATCGACGTGCGCGTGATTGCTGCCACGAACAGGGACCTTGACAAGCAGGTAGCCGAAAACACGTTTCGCGAGGATCTCTACTACCGTTTGAGCGTGATTCCGATTCGCGTGCCGGGCTTGCGCGAACGGCGCGAGGACATTCCGCTGCTGGTTAACCACTTCTTGAAGAAGTACGCGCCGGCGGCGGGCAAAAGCATCGAACGGGTCGACGCTGCGTCGCTCGCGGGATTGTGCGACTACGAGTGGCCAGGGAATGTCCGGCAGTTGGAGAATACCGTCGAACGCGCGGTCGCGCTGGAGACGGGCAATCATCTGCACGTCGAATTGCCGGCCGAGCGTCCCAAGGCGAGGGCTGCCGCGGCCGCTGCCGGTGTGCCCGGCATGCCCGATGGTGCCGGCTCCGGCGGAGTGCTGCCCGAGGGCCTCGACATGGAGAAGTACGTAGCCCAGATCGAGCGCTCCCTGTTGCAGGCTGCGCTCAACCAGTCGCACGGGGTGCAGACCAAGGCGGCCGACGTGCTTGGAATCTCTTATCGATCGTTCCGGCATTTGATGAAGAAGTACGAGCTGTAGGGAGCAGGTGACAGGTCACGGGTGACAGGTCACAGGTCTCAGGTCTGAGGTCTCAGGTCGCGGAAGCGGGCTGGGACGAATTGGTTTTAGTAATTTGCAGTGACGGGAGGACATCCGCTTCGGCGGTTCGATCCAGCGAGAGGCTGGGGCTTCAGCGCCTGAAAGGTGTTCTTAGCGCTCGCCAAGACTTAGCTGTTTTAGGCTGACACCTGACAACTAGGAGTCGTTACCTGTCACCCGAGACCTGTTACCTGTCACCTGATTTCTTCAGCTGCTGCTTCCATCCCAGCACGCGCGCTTTGTTTCCTTCCGCCTCCGCTTCCGGGATCATGCCTTTTTTCTGGTAGAGCACGGAGAGGCTGGTGTGGGCGAGCACGTCGTCGGGATCGAGTTCGACGATGCGGTTGGAGACGGCGATGGCTTCGTCGAGCCGGTTCAGGTCCTGCAGGGCGCGGGCCAGGCCGTGCATGGCTTCGGTGAAGGTGGGATCGGCGGCAAGCGATGCCTGGTACTGGGCGACAGCCTGTTCGTGATGTCCTTCGGCCACCAGGTCGAGCGCTGCGTAGTAGTGGTCTTCGGCCGTCTGGCGCGCTTGCTCGTCGGACATCGCAGCCCAGTTTCCTGTTGAGAGGTTCGATTCTAGCACGCGCTTTTTGAGCCCCTTCCGGCGGGAGCGCTCTATACTACAAGGCAACTTCATGCGCTACGCCATCCGCTTCCTGTGGAACGCTACCAAGGGACACCATCTCGCCCCCTGGCGCAGTCCGTACCTGCTATGGCGCATCGAGACCTACACCGGCGTGAAGATGACGCAGATCGGATTCCTGGAGTTCTGGCACTTCAGCTGGCGGGAGCGTCATCACCTGTGGCAGTTTCTGAAGTGGACGGGACAGATGGAGCGGTATGCGCATCCGAAATCGGGCGCTCGGTAATCAGGTCTCAGGTGTCAGGTCGCAGGAAAGGCCTTGGGCGCTCACCATTGTTCCAGCGCAATGAAAGTCTCTAGGGAAGAAACTCGTTCTTCCATCCGCTCATCCCGAACGGACGTGGTTTGGGACACAGAAAAAGTTCCAGGGGAACCGATCCAATGCCGGAAATCAGGAAGGCGATCTCACGAGGCGCAGTATCTTTTCCTGAGACCTGAGACCAGCGCTACTGTCCCGCGGCCGCCGCTTCGCCCAGCACGATGTTTACATCCGTGCCCTTGCCGACGCCCAGCAACTGCGCCGCGGCGCCGCGATTGGCGGCGATCTCCAGGTATCCCATGCTGCCCAGGATGCCGAAAACCTCGCCAGGCGCGCCTAGCGCGTAAGCATCCTTGATCTCGCGGATTTCGCGCTGTCCCACGACAATCTTGAACGCGCTCGGATTTTCTCCAAACAGCATGGGCGCGTCCTGGGGAGTAATGTTAGTGATGAGATTGCCGAAGCGGTCGACTTTCAGCACCACGCCGCGCAGCGTATTGCCATCAGCTGCTTTCGGCTTGGGCGCCGAAAAGCGCACGAAGTCCGCCACTTCTTCGCCGAACTTTGCCGGGTCCACGCCTTTGGCAAGATAGGCCGCCACGGGCGAGAAAATGTCGCGCGCGTGAAAAGTGTTGCTGACGGGCTGCAGAAAATAGTGTTCGCCGGTGACGTGGCGCGCGCTCAGGCGCTCCTCCCGCTGGTAGATGAGTGAGAGCACTCCGTTATCGGGTGCGACAAAGTGGTGCCGCTCGCTGGTGACCAGCAGCGGACGCCGCGCCGTGCCCACGCCCGGATCGACCACCACCATGTGAACCGTGCCGCTCGGGAAATAGGAATACGCCTGCGAAATAGTCAGCGCGCCATCGAGCACGTCGAAGGCCTGAACGGAATGGCAGATGTCGACGATCTGTGCCTCCGGTTCGATTGCCAGGATGACGCCCTTCATCGCGCCGATGAAGTGGTCGTTCAGTCCGAAGTCGGTGGTCAGCGTAATGATGGGGGTTCGGGCCACTGGGTTCCTCGCTACCTGGGCACACATCAGCCCGGGCACAAAAATCTGCCGCTAACTCGAAAGTAACCTCCGGGGACAGCGAGGTCAAGGCACGGAGGTAATTGGGGTTCTAGGTTATAAGGTTCGCAAAGGTGCGATCCACGGCTATATCAATGGCACGACTTCGGGACGGCCTACTCGTAGTGCAGCGCCTCGACCGGGTCCATGCGGGCCGCCTTCAGCGCCGGGAAGAATCCGGAGACGATGCCGACCATGGACAGGATGATGAAAGACACCACCATCACGCTCAGCGAGGCGTGCAGGAAAATGTCTCCTTCGTGGTTTGTGGTCTTGAACAGCGCTCCGTAGAGCGGCATGGGCGGGATGACCCACGTAAGGAAGACGGCGAGGCCCATGCCCACGATTCCTCCCACGAAGGTCAGTACCAGGGCCTCCAGCAGAAATTGCACAAGAATGTGACGCGGGCGTGCTCCCAGCGCCTTGCGCAGGCCGATCTCGCGCGTTCGCTCGGTGACCGATACCAGCATGATGTTCATCACGCCTACGCCGCCGACGGCCAGCGTGATTGCTCCGATCAGGCCAAGCACCGCCTGCAGGCCCAGCGAGAAGGCGTTCATCATTTCGCGGTTCTCGATGGTGTTCCACACCGGCGTCGCTTTGTCGTCGCGCGGGTCGAAGTGATGGCGCCGCGCAATCACTTCCCGCACCGCGGCTACCGCCTTCAAATGCAACTCGGCGGATTGCGGCTGAATGATGAACATGTCGGGATCGCGCACCTGCTTCAGGTCGCGAAAGACCTGGAAGGGGATGAATCCGTCTTCGTTGTCCGGGCCCTGGTACATCGAGTCCTGAATTTTATTGCGCAGCGTTCCGATGACCTCGAACTGCTGGCCGCCGATCTGTATGTCCTGGCCCACGGCGGGCGCGCCCTGGAATGCCTTCTTGGCGGCGTTGTAGCCAAGGATCACGACGCGGCGGTGATCGAGAAAGTCGCCTTCCGTGAAATAGCGCCCGTCGGCCAGGTTGAGATTGCGCATCTTGCCGTAGGGAAATTCCACCCCGCGGGTCTGAATCGATACAACGCGAGTGCCTACCTTGTATCCGAAGTCGCTGGTTGACTCCGCACTGATGGCACGGACCAGCGGAACCTCGTCGCGAACGGCTTCCACATCTTCGTACTCGTAGGCAATTTTCTTGCCCGCGCGCTGTCCGCCCGCCTGCATGCTGGTTTGGCCCGGCCAGAAAACAATTACGTTATTGCCCATGTTGAGAAACGCGCCCAGCACTCCGCCGCCGAGGCCTTGTCCGTAGGCGAGTAGGATTACCACGGAGGCGAGGCCCCAGACGATGCCAAGCATGGTCAGCACGGAACGCATGCGGTTGCGCATGAGCGCTTGCCAGCCTTGCGAGATGAGTTCCTTGAAGAACATAAAAGCCGTCGTTAGTCGTCAGTTACTAGTCGTCAGCCCAGCCATAAGCCACCCGCTACGAGCTATCAGCGAACAGAACGATCGACGGTCCGAGCCAACGACCGACGACGGGTTCCTAATTCACCCGCACGTCTCCCGAGCCGGTGTGCACGTTGATCTCCGGGCCTCCGCCGTTCACTTTCCCGCGGATCGATTTGCGAGATTCCTGCACGCGCCCCTGCACGGTGGTGTTCACGGGATGATTGACCTCCACGCTGCCGGAACTGGTAGAGACGTCGAGATCGAACGCGGCCTGCTGCGGCAACTGGAGCTCCGCATTTCCGGAGCCGGTTTTCACGTACCACGAGTTGGCGGGCGTGCCGTCGACGCGAACGTCCCCGCTGCCCGTGCTGGCATTAAAGCCGCCGTCCACGCCGCGAGCCTCGATGTTGCCGGAGCCGGTCTCCACGCGCACGTCGCCCTTGCTCTTCTCTTCGATCGTGATGTCGCCGCTGCCGGCGCGCGCATCAAACGGGCCGGCGGCGCCCCGGGCCTGCACGTTGCCCGATCCGGTGTGGATGCGGATATCGCCGGCCAGGTCATTCAGCTTCACGTCCCCTGACCCGGTTTCCACGTCGACGCCAGCGCGCATGCCTTCGATGGTCTGGTCGCCTGAACCCGACCTGGTCCTGACCTTGGTATCGGGTGGCGCGGTGATCTCGTAGTCAATGGAAATGTTCCGATGATTAACGTAGTCGATGCGCACGCTGTTGCCGCTCTGCTGAATGGGCGGGTTGTTTTCGATTTCCGTAACCTCATCGGTGCGCTTGCTGCCCAGTCCCATGAACCAGGCGTCGCCAACGTGAATTCTCCCGGTGATCGAAATCGTGCCCGCCGGGCCGGGGCGAACGCTGATGTCCCCGGAATGGGTGTTGATCTGCAGGTCCGCTGCGCCGCTGACCTGGAGAGTCTTCTGAAAGTGTCCTTGTTCGCGCGCCGATGCGGCCCCGCATGCCAGCAGCAGAATCGCGGCTGAAGCCGTGAGTTGCGCAAATCTGATCCTCATATCTTTCCTCCTAAAGAATCTATTCGTAGCGCAGCGACTCGACTGGAGTCAGGTCGGCGGCACGTTGGGCCGGATACATCCCGGCGGTGAAAGTAATGATCGATAGCGTCACGATCGACAGGATGATCGAAATCGGAGAAATGATGGGATGGGGGACGAAATCCGGCAAGGGGAGATTGGATAACGCCAAACAGGTTCCCACGCCAAAGGCCAGGCCAAGGAATCCGCTGAGCGCGGTCAGCAGCACGGACTCCGCGAAGAACTGCCGCAGGATGTCCTTGCGCGTCGCGCCGATCGCCTTGCGCACGCCAATCTCGCGCGTGCGCTCGGTCACCGAGACCAGCATGATATTCATCACGCCGATTCCGCCCAGGCCCAGCGTGACGACCGCCACGCATGCGAAGAAGAAAGTGATTCCCTGGAAGATGCCGGCCACCAGCTTCGCCCCTTCCATCGTGTCCCAGATGAAGAGCGCGTCTTTGTCCTTCGCGTCGAAGTGATGCACGCGTCCGAGCGTGCGCCGGACCTGCATCACGGCAGCTTCGTGAGCCTCGGAGTCAGCGACTTCGAAGACAATATTGTCCAGGAAGCCGCGCACCACGCCTTTCTTCTGCGGCGGCGGAAAATCGCGCGAGACCGCTGCGTAGGGGGCGAACAGGTAGTCGTTATCGGGCCCGTCGTAATTCGAATTCTGCTTCTTTTCCGCGAGCACGCCGATCACGGTATAGGGCACGCTCTTGATCAGAACACTCGATCCCACGGCGGGCTGGCCGGGGAACAGTTGGCGCCGCGCCGCCGAGCCCAGGATGACGACCCGGTTGCCGTCGCGCTCATCATCCTCAGTGATCAGGCGTCCTTCGCCGAGCAGGAGCGAGCGAAAGTCCTGATAAGAAGGCCAGATGCCAACCACCCCACGGCTCGCGGAATTGAACTGGCTCACTTCGGGTACGGTGCGGCGTAATTCCGGGCTGACGTTCCTGACCAGGTAGCATTCCTTCTGAATAAGCCGGGCGTCGTCAATGTTCAGCGTGATTTCGCGGCCGGCAGCCCGTCCGCCCACTTGGGAACTGGTGCGGCCGCCCCACACGATGACCAGGTCCTTGCCAAGAGTCTTCATGCGGCGTTTCTGGTCGGCGCTGAAGCCTCGCCCCAGACCAACCAGCAGAATGACCGATGAAATCCCCCAGACGATTCCGAACATGGTCAGAAAGATCCGCATCTTGTGCGCCCGGAAGGTCGCAATAGCCTGGCGGAGGATCTCGGTCAGATTCATAGCGCGGGACTCGTTCAGCGGCGCGGAATGATTCTTTATCACCGCTTAGACGGGCGCACCACCGCTTGGTTACGCCCTTACTGGACTATACGGAGGGGGACGGGGAAATGTTCGGGAAGATCGACCGTTTGCCTGGATCTAATTCCATTCCGGGCATTGGGGGCAATCAGTTCGTTGGTCAGCAGGCAGCCGCCTTCGAAAATAACCTACTCGCCGGAGTAGTCCGCTGCTTTGCCGATGGCGTTGGTGAGTGAGTCCGCTAGTTCCGTGGGAATCGACAGCACGATTTCGCCCGACTGCGGAGTCACCGGGAGAGACGCGATGATGTAGAACCGCCCGGCGCCGCCCTGTTGAATCTTCAGTTCGATTTTCCCAGACGGGCTGGGCAGCTCAAACACCCGTTCGAAGCGCAAAGTATTGGACACATTGGCCATGGTACAGAGATGATGTCCGATCTCCAAACGTTGCAAATTATAGAAAAGAAAACCCTAAGCTGCCGCGCCTCCGGTTTAAGGAACACACACCAGCTGGCGTATTGTGCTACACATAGAAATGTGTGACAATATTTAAGGTATGCCCACCAATCTCGCCATCGACGACGACCTGCTCGAACTTGCACAGAAGCTGGGCAAGCACCGCACCAAGCGCGAGACTGTGAACAGCGCGCTCGATGAGTACATCAAGCGCCGCAAGCAGCAGGAAATTCTCTCGCTCTTCGGGAAGATCGAATACCAGGAAGGGTACGACTACAAACGGGAGCGCAAGTCGAAACGGATGTGAACACCCTCATCGACACTTCCGTCTGGTCGCTGGCATTACGCAGGCGGGCGCAAGATCTGAACGCTCCCGAAAAGATCCTGGTCGCCGAACTCGCGGAACTGGTGAAAGAGGGACGCGCCCGGATTCTCGGTGTGATCCGGCAGGAACTGCTTTCGGGAATCAAGACCACCGAGCAATATGAGAAGTTGCGTACTACCCTGCGATCGTTCCCGGACGAATTTCTCGACACATCCGACTACGAATTGGCCGCGAAGAACAGTAACGATTGCCGGGCGAAAGGGATTGCCGTCTCTGTGGTCGACGCAATGATCTGCGCGGTCGGCGCGACGCGGGATTGGCCCATCTTCACAGCCGATCCAGACTTCAAAAACTATGCCACCGCCCTGACTATCAAACTCCACGCCCCGCGTCCATCGTGAGCGAAAAATACAAAGGCCGGAGGGCCGCCTTGCAAAGCCACCCGCCGGCCGGACTGCTGGTTTGAACAATCTCTACTGCAGCACCACCTGATCGCCTTCCTTCAGGCCGCCGAGCACTTCGGTCTTTGCGCCGTTGGAAATCCCGATGTTGACCGCGACTTTGTTCTTGCCTTCCTTGCCCTTGGGATCCGGCACTTCGACGGAGGCTTTCTTATCCTTGTCGTAGAGAATCGCGCCCTCGGGGATCTGCAGCACGCCCTTGTGCTCTTCGAGGATGATCTCGGCGTTGGCGGTCATGGCAGCCTTCAACTCGCCGCCGGGATTGTTGATCGAGACGCGCACTTCAAATGTCGTAACGTTGTCTTTTTCGACGCCCATGGGCGAGATCTTCGTCACCTTGCCGTTGAATGTCTTGTCCTTGAAGGACTCGACCTTGATGCGCGCCGGTTGGGCCATGTAGACCTTGCCGATATCGCTCTCATCAACTTTGCCCTTTACGTAAACTTCGCTGGTGTCGCCCTCCGTCATGATCAGGGTTGCGGTCGATCCCAAAACCAGGATTGAGCTCACCGCGTCGCCGACTTCCACGTCCCGCGAGAGGATGATGCCATCGATTGGCGAAGTGATGGTCGTGTAACCAAGTTGTTCTTCCAGTTGCTTCAGATTGGCGTGATCCTGCAAAACTTGCGCCTGGGCCTGTCCGATCTTGGCGCGCAGCACCAGCAACTGTGCCTTCGCAACGTTCTGCTTGTTGAGGGCCAGTTCGTAGTTCTTCTGCGCATCGTCGAGGGCTGACTGGGAAACTACACCCTCCTTCGCCATGCCAACAGCGCGATCATAAGCGCGCTTCAGCATGGGAACGTCGGGTCCTTCGGCATCCACCTTGGCACGTTCCAGGTCCGCTTCCGTGCCCTTGAGACTGGCTTCCGACGCTTCGGTCTGGGCCTTGGCCTGCGCAACGCGAGCTTCAATCTCTTCCTTGTCGAGTTCGGCCAGCAACTGGCCTTTTTTCACGCGGTCGCCGGCGTCGACGTAGAGCTTCTTCACGATACCGCTGGCTTTTGACTTGATTTCGACCTTGGTGATGGGCTCGACCTTGCCGGTTGCGACCACGCTCTTGGCCAGATCGCCGCGTTCCACTTTCGCGAGCTTGGAGGGGTCAATCTTGGTGCCGCCCCGGGAGGCAGCAATCACTCCGATCACAGCGCCCAGCACCAGAACTACGCCAATCACGATGTAGATGAGTCGCCGGTTGCGCTTTCTGCCGTTACCATTGCCGTTCACGTCTGCCTCCTGCTCTAGGAAAAGGGGATCGGGCTCGCCTGACACTCCATCTTACGAACCCCGTATGAGTTTTGTTCCCGAATGATGCGCGTCACTGGAAAAACGGGAGAGTCACTTCCCTGAATGGGCCGGCTGACACAACGGCCTCCCTGGGTTAGACCCCACACCCAAACAAAAGAAAGCAGGGAGGTTGGGAATATCGCAGGATTCAGGAACAGTCACTTACACTCGCTCAAAGGCGGGCGATAAATTGATCGCGGCGCCTGGAAGTTCGCTCGCGTCTCGAAGCTCACAGCTTATAGCTCCTTTATCCCTTTGGAATGTTAGAATTAGGTCTCCATGATTGCATTTGTGCTGCTGCGGGTGTTCTTGATCCTGCTCCTGGTCGCAGCCAACGCCTTCTTCGCCGCCGCCGAGTTTTCGCTGGTGAGCGTGCGCGACACGCGCATTCAACAGCTCATCGAGGCGCGCCGTCTGGGTGCCCGCACGGTTTTGCGCCTGCACCAGAATCTTGACGAAGTGGTGAATGGCGTTCAACTCGGCATCACCCTGACCAGTCTGACCTTGGGCTGGATCGGTGAGCCGACGCTGGCCCACATCATCACCCCACTGGTCGGCCGGGTTCCGCACGCCGCGGTTTATGCGCACACCTTCGGCATCGTCGTGACTTTTACCCTGATCACTTACCTGCACGTGCTCCTGGGAGAACTGGTGCCGAAAACCCTCGCACTGCAGCAGGCCGAACGGGTTGCGCTGGCGGTGGCCGCGCCCATGGACGTTTTCCTCACCATTGCCAAGCCTTTCTTGTATTTCATGCGCAAATCCGGAGGTTTCGTGTTGCGGCTGTTCGGATCGCGCGAGATGCGGGGAGGGGCCATCCACTCGCCCGATGAACTGAAGCTGATCGTCACTGCCAGCCGCCAGGTTGGCCAGATTCCCGAGTTTCAGGAGGAAGTGATCCACAACGCGCTGGAACTCGATACCGTGGCGGTACGGCAGGTGATGGTTCCCCGGCCGGATATCTTCTCGGTGCCAGCCGACTTGACTCTGGACGAGGCCCTGGCGCGCGTGGTGGAAGAACAACATTCCCGCGTGCCCGTGTACGATCCGCAGCGCGGACGCGAGCACATTATTGGAGTGCTGTACTCAAAGGATTTGACGCGCTGGATGCGGCTGCGCCTGACCCTCAATCCCAACCAGGCGGTCAGTTCGCGCATCGCCAAGATGCAGGTCAGCCAGATCATGCGTAACGTGCTGGTGGTCCCGGAGACCATGGCGCTGACCGATCTGCTGGCCGAATTCAAGGCACGTAAGCGGCACCTGGCGGTCGTGGTTGATGAATTCGGCTCGACGGCTGGAGTCATTACGGTCGAAGACGTGCTGGAACAGTTGGTGGGCGAAATCGAAGACGAATTCGACATCGCGCCCACGGCGCAACCTGCGCTGGAAGAAGATACAACCCTTCTGCTCGAAGGCTCTGTCAATATTCGGGACCTCGAGTCGCAATACCAGCTGATCCTGCCCAGTGACGCGGGCTTCGAGACCCTTGCCGGATTTGTCTTATCGCGCCTGCAGAAGATTCCGGCAGTCGGGGACTCGTTCGAGTACGAAGGCCGCCGTTACACCGTGGAAGAAATGGAAGGCCACCGCATCGCCAAGGTGAAGATCGAAACGCTCGAAACGGCCGCGCTGCAGCAGGCGGGCGACTAGTCGGAGCGATTGGGCCCCTATTTCAAGAAGAAGGACGGTCCTCTGATCTCGATCCTGTTAAAGACAACCTGGCTGGCGGCAATCGTTCTATTGCTCGTCTCAGCTCTCGGCACCGCTGCCCGCCCAGCAGAATCCAGCATCGCCGACCACTCCGGCACAGACGCCATCGTCGGTCTCGTCTGCGGCGGCCTCGTCTCTGCCATCGCACTCCAGCGCCCTCATCACCGAGTACCGCCTGCCCCCTGATCTTCACGCCAAGGCGCACAGTCGCAACCGCATCCATTTCCGTCTGAACCTGATCGGGATCGTGTATGGAATCGTGGTGTTGTGGCTCATCCTGCGCTGGAAACTCGCGCCCAACTTCAGAAACTGGAGTGAGCGATTCTCGCGGCGGAGTCTTCTGCAGAGCGCCGTGTTCTCACCACTGTTGCTGCTGACGATTGCAATCCTTACTCTGCCGCTCGATATCTACGGCGAAGCAGTCGAGAAGAAATACGGAATCTCGGTGCAAAGCTGGGGATCGTGGGGCTGGGACTGGATCAAAGGGCAGCTGATTTCCTTCGTGATCGGCGACCATCCTGATCTGGCTGCTCTACCTTGTGATTCGCCGCAGCCCCCGCCGCTGGTGGTTCTACTTCTGGCTGATCTCGCTGCCGATGGGCGCTTTTCTCATCTTCCTGCAGCCGCTCGTCATTGATCCGATGTTTCACAAGTTCGAGCCGCTGCAGCAGAAAGACCCGGCGCTGGTCGCGAGTCTCGAGCAGATGGTGCAGCGCGCCGGGCAGGACATTCCTCCCGAGCGCATGTTCTGGATGGGCGCCGGCGAAAAGACCACCAGCCTCAACGCCTATGTCACAGGCCTGGGCGCTTCCAAGCGCATCGTCGTGTGGGACAACACCATCGCTGACATGACGACACCCGAGATCGTTTACGTCGCCGGACACGAGATGGGGCACTACGTCCTGAAACACATTCCGAAGGGAATGCTCTTCTTCGCCGTGCTCCTGCTGATCGCTTTTTACCTGGGGTATCGCACGGTCGGCTGGGTGCTCGCTCGCTTTGGCGCCGGATGGGAAATTCGCGGTCTCGACGATTGGGCTTCGTTGCCCGTGCTGTTGTTGTTGCTCTCGATCTTTTCGTTCGTCGTAACGCCGATCGGCTCCGCCTTCAGCCGTTACCTCGAGCACCAGGCGGACCAGTACGGCTTGGAAGTCACCCATGGCCTTACGCCCGACTCGGACCAGGTAGCAGCGCGTGCTTTTCAGGTGATGGGCGAAGTCGGCTTGTCTGATCCCGACCCGAATCCGCTCGACGTTTTCCTTTTCTATGACCATCCTCCAATTGCCAGCCGGGTGAGGTTCTGCGTGAATTACGATCCATGGGCAAGAGGAGGGCAGGGCGAGTTCGTGAAATGATTGCCGATCGCCGATTGATCTTCAGTCCGGATTCAATTTGCGAATGACAGGGTTGTATTGTGAACGACAGGCTCGTGTGTCAAACGACGGCTTCGCAGGTAAACGACAGACTCGTATCAGGGTGCGCGTTAAAGCGCACCGTAGGGATTCGCTGATCAGCGCGCCTTCGGCGCCTGCTCTTAGACCCTTCGGTGACCGCGGCATCCAACCGCGCCGCGATTTTTTCGAACTCCGGGGTCGGTCCCTTCCAGCGCAGTTGATCGAGATCGTCGAAAAGTGGAATGTCGGTGCGCAGCGTGGCCAGCGTTCGAAACAACAGCGCCTGCTCCCGCTCGCGCACCAGAATGTCGGCCAGCGCGCCGGCGTTCGCGGCATTCACGTGCCATTCGCGGCTGTCGGCCGGGATCGTCTCGAGGTGCAGAAATTTGGCGAGCACCGCAGCCGATGGATTTCGCGCCCCACCCTCGCAGTCCCGGATAGCCATCGGCCGTATCGCCCACCAGCGCCAGGTAGTCGGGTATCGACTCCGGCAACACACCGAATTTCTGAACGACGCCCGCCTCGTCGAGGATGACGTTGGTCCGGCGATTCAGTTGAACGATGCGCGTGCCGACCACGCACTGGCCGAGATCTTTATCGGGCGTGCAGATGATCACGCGCTGGACGCTCGGGTTTTGTGCGGCCAGGGCCGCCGCTGCGGCGAGCGCGTCGTCCGCCTCGAATTCGACCATGGGCCAGACTGTGATTCCCGCGGCGGCAAGCACTTCCTCGAGCAGGGGAAATTGCGCCAGCAGGTCAGGCTCGACACCCTCAGAGGTCTTGTATCCTGCCCAAAGGTCATTGCGAAACGATTCGATGACGTGATCGGTGGCGACGGCGAGGTGCGTGACGCCAGTTTTTCAACATCCCGAGCATGGATCGGAGGACGCCGCGCGTCGCGCCCACTTCCCGGCCGTCGGCATCGCGCGCGGACGGCACGGCGTAATAGTGGCGGAAAAGTTCGTAGGTCCCGTCGACCAGATAAATTTCCAAGGAAGCTCCGAGCACAAACCCTATATGACTGCGGTTCTCAGAATCAACTGCCGGAAATGCTAAGCTAACGCGTTCACCTAGTACCGAGTCGCGAGCATCGAGTATCAAGAACAGAATTCATGAACCGAGAACTGAGAACTGAGAACTGAGAACTGAGAACTTGAGAACTGAGAACTGAGAACAGAGAACTGAGAACTGAGAACTGAGAACTGAGAACTGAGAACTGAGAACTGAGAACTGAGAACTGAGAACTGAGAACTGAGAACTGAGAACTGAGAACTGAGAACTGAGAACTGAGAACTGAGAACTGAGAACCGCTCCTTGGCCCGCTACTTTCTAACCCGGATTCTCTACACTCTGCCGGTCGTCTGGCTGGTGGTGTCGCTCGTCTTTCTTCTGATTCACCTGGTGCCGGGCGATCCCATTCTGCAGATGCTCGGAGAAGGCGTTCCAGCAGCGGACCTGCAGGCTGCGCGCCACGCGTACGGCCTCGACCTTCCGCTCGGCCAGCAATATCTCAACTACTGGAAGGGCGTGCTGCACGGGAATCTGGGCTCGTCGCTGCGTTACAACCAGAGCGTCAGCAAATTGCTGGTGCAGCGCTATCCGTACACGCTGCAACTCACCCTGGCCGCGCTCCTGGTGGCGGTGCTGCTTTCCATCCCGGCGGGCGTGCGTTCGGCGCGGCGTCGCAATGACTGGGACGACCGCACCATCAGTGTCGTCAGTCTGTTTGGGTTATCTTTCCCGAATTTCGCGCTGGGGCCGATTCTGATATTACTTTTCTCCATCAAGCTGGGTTTGCTGCCCGTCTCTGGTTCGGGAAGTTTCGCAAACCTCGTGCTTCCGGCGATCACCATGGGGAGCGCGCTGGCGGCAATCCTCACACGCATGGTGCGCACCTCCATGCTCGAAGAACTAAGTCAGGACTATGTGCGGACGGCGCGAGCCAAAGGACTGTCGGAGAGCACGGTTGTTTACCGCCACGCCCTGCGGAACGCAATGATTCCCGTGATCACCGTGCTGGGCTTGCAGTTTGGCGCGTTGCTGGCGGGCGCGATCGTCACCGAGAAGATCTTTTCGTGGCCCGGTATTGGGCGGCTCACCATCGATGCAATCTCCAATCGCGACTACTACGTGGTGCAGGGATGCATCCTGGCGATTGGGTTGACGTACGTAGCCGTGAATTTCATGACGGACTTGGTGTACTCGATTCTCAATCCGAGGATCCGGCAGTGAATTGCCAGAGATGGTCGCAACCTGCAGGCTGGTGTTCCGATTTTCTCGGCGCCCTTAGCGTCTCTTCTTCGCGTCGTTTGTGGTTAGAGTCTTTTGAAGGTTTGGTGAAAGCGCTAACCGCAAAGATCGAGAAGCCATCGCAAAGTTTGCGAACAGACGCCAGTCTCTGCGAAATCTGCGGCTGTTTCCCGCCTCCGGTGCGGTTCAAGATTTTCTAGACGGAATGTCCGCCACCGCCATCTCGCTCCCGCGCTTGGGCCGCCGCAATCCGCTGGCCATGATTGGTGTCGTGCTGATCGTCACCTTCGTCGCCTCGGCCATCTTTGCGCCCTGGCTCGCGCCTTACGATCCGGCGCGCATCGATCTCCCCAATCGTCTGGCGTCTCCCAATTCCGCGCACTGGTGCGGCACCGACGAACTTGGACGCGATACTTGTTCGCGGCTGATTTTCGGCGCGCGCATTTCGATGATGGTCGGTTCTTCGGTTGTCTTGGTTTCGCTCAGCCTGGGCCTGGTGGTGGGATCCATCGCCGGATACTACGGCGGCGGGATCGATCGGTTCGTCAATGTGGTGGTGATGAATGCCTTTCTGTCATTTCCGGGAATCCTGCTGGCCATTGCATTCGTGGCCTTTCGCGGGCCGGGAATTTTCAATCTTGTGCTCGCCCTGTCGCTGGGTGGTTGGGTGGGATACGCGCGCCTGGTTCGTGCGCAGGTGCTGGCAACCCGTGAGAAAGAGTTTGTCGAAGCGGCGCGTGCGCTCGGAGCGAGCGATCTGAGGGTCATCGTGCGCCACATTCTGCCGAATATTATTCAGCCCGTGATCGTGCAGGCCGCGATTGGGATGGCCGGGGCGATCCTGGCGGAAGCGACCATGAGTTTTCTTGGATTGGGCGTACCTCCGCCGACGGCCAGCTGGGGGGCAATGCTTAACGATTCGCGCGCGTACCTGTTTGAAGCGCCACACCTGGTATTGTTTCCGGCCGCTACGGTAATGCTGGCAGTGCTGTCATTTAATTTTATTGGGGATGCTTTGCGAGATTTGCTGGACCCGCGATCGCGCATTGAAGCTGGACTATAAGCGGAAAAAATGCCTGGCGCGGGAGGGCGCCCGGCCTACACCTGCCAGGTAACAGTTACCGTCCCATGTGTTGATCCTTCAGCGATTTTCCCTCAAACGCAACTATCGCCCGACCCTTGTGTTCAATCCCACTGAGCGGCCGTAGGGCTGCCGAAGTTCAAAAGCGACAGAGGAGATATCGATGAAGATCAATGCCCGCATCGCATTGTCCGGCGCGGCCCTGGCAGTCCTGATGTTGCCCGCGATGGCCCAGATCAACCAGCGTAAGGAGAACCAGCAGGACCGCATCGCCAACGGCGTGGCCAGCGGCGAACTCACCGCCGGCGAAGCAGGAAAGCTTGAAAAGAAGGAATCGAATCTAAACAAAGAAGAGAAGCTGATGCGCAGTGAAGACGGCGGCAAACTCACTGGCGCAGACCGCAAGGTTCTCAACCAGCAGCAGAACCAGCTCTCCAAGCAGATCTACAACCAGAAGCACGACGCGCAGACACAGAACACGGCGCCCAAGAGCGAAGTTGGCAAGCGCGCCGAGAACCAGCAGGACCGCATTGCGCAGGGCGTCAAGAGCGGGCAATTGACCGCTGGCGAAGCCTCGAACCTCGAGCACAAGGAAGCCGCGATCAACCACGAAGTCCGCACGGAGCGCGCTGCCAACGGCGGCAAGCTGACGCCTGCGGAACGCCGCCAGGTCAACCGCCAGCAGAATCGCGTTTCGAACCAGATCTACAACAAGAAACACAACGGCCGCAAACAGTAAGCGAACCGCTTCGAAACAACGCCCTCGTTCGCGGGGGCGTTTGTATTTCGGGGTCATTTCACCACAGAGTCACGGAGACGCAGAGAAGAGCAAGGGGCGAGTTTTCTCTGTGACTCTGTGTCTCTGTGGTGGGCAGTCTATGCTATCGTGTCCGCACCAAAAAAGAGGTTCTGGAGCATCGATGACTCCCCGCCACCTCATCTGTTTCGTCCTTCTGGCAATCTGTGTCATCCCCGTCTGCTGTGCCGAAACCACTCCCACGACCCTCGACATCCCGGCCGCCGCCCGCCCCGGCCCCAGCTTTGACGTCAAGGCCGCCACCGACGCCTGGCTCGCCACCGTTGCTCCCGATAAGAAAGCCCGCTCCGACTCCTACTTCGAAGGCGGCTACTGGCTGCAGCTTTGGGATTTCCTTCTGTTCTCCGCCGTCATGCTGCTCTTCTTGCAGACGCGCCTCTCGGCCCACATCCGCGATTGGGCGACGCGAATCGTCGGCAATATCCATCTGCAAACCCTTCTTTATGTTCTGCCGTTCCTTCTCATCACGTTCCTGCTGCAATTTCCCATGAGCGTGTATGAAGGATATTTCCGCGAACATCAATACGGACTCTCCACGCAAACCTTCGGATCGTGGCTGCGCGATCAACTGGTCGGCCTTGCCATCAGCCTGCTACTGGGCGCGATCGCTCTCATGATCCTGTTCGCGATCGTGCGCCGCCTCGGCAAGAACTGGTGGGTCTGGGGAGCGCTCACTAGCGTAGCGCTGCTGATCCTGCTCGTGATCATTGCTCCGGTCTACATCGCGCCCTTGTTCAATACCTACACGCCCATGAAAGACGCAAAGATGAAGGAATCGATCCTGAGCCTGGCGCGTGCCAACGGCATCCCGGCCACCGACGTCTACGAAGTGGATCAGTCGCGCCAGTCCAACCGCGTCAGCGCCAACGTAAGCGGACTCGGAAGCACGCAGCGTATCTCGCTCAACGACAACTTGCTGAAGCGCTGCACGCCCGAAGAAATCATGACCACCATGGGCCACGAGATGGGCCATTACGTGTTGAACCACATCTACAAAAGCGTCCTGTTCTTCTCGCTGATCCTCTTGCTCGGCTTTGCCTTCCTGAATTGGAGCCTCAACTGGTCTCTAGCTCGCTGGGGCGAGGCTTGGGGCATCTCCGGCATCGCCGACGTGGCCGTCGTTCCGCTCGCCGCCCTGTTGCTGTCGATTTTCTTCTTTGCGACCACCCCCATCGGCAACACCTGGACGCGCACCGAAGAATACGAGGCCGACATCTTCGGACTGAATGCCGCCCGCCAGCCCGATGGCGAAGCCGCCGTTGATCTGAAACTCGGCGAGTACCGCAAACTCGATCCCGGCCCCATCGAGGAATTCGTTTTCTACGACCATCCCAGCGGGCGCACCCGCATCACCGCTGCCATGCGCTGGAAGAAAGAAAACTTGAACATTCTCGACGAGCCATCAGCGCGCCCGCAACCCCCCAACGCATTGCCAAGCTCGCTGAGCCCGCACTAACCCGTAATTTGTCGCATGAGCGCGGCCGTCGTTTTTGTACTGATCTTTTTCCCTCAAAGTTGTCATCTTGAGCGCAGCGAAGGACCTGCTTTCCTATGCAGCACACGACGTCAGAATTGGATAGGCGGCAAAAACTCAAAACGCAGGAGTTCCCCCATGATCGCTCGCATCTGGCGGGGCACGGTTCGCGAATCCGATAAGGACATCTACTACGACTACCTTCTGAAGACCGGACTGAAGGAATACGCCGAGACTCCGGGAAACCGCGGCGTTCAAACTCTCCGCCGCATTGCGGACGGCAAATGCGAATTCATCCTGCTCACCCTCTGGGATTCATGGGACGCGATCAAGGCCTTCGCCGGAGAAGACTACGAGAACGCGGTCTACTACCCGGAAGATGAGAAGTTCCTGATCGAGAAAGGCGCGAAGGTCGAGCATTTCGAGGTGGTAAGCTCGGGATAACGTTCGTGTCCGGATAGAATGTGCAGCTCTGCAACGGTTTCGATTGCTCCGGAAATCGCTATGCGGCCCGCAGCAATTCAGAAAATGCAGCCTCCGCCACACGCCGCGAGAATCTCTGTTCGTACCTCGCGCGAGATGCCCGTCCCATCATTTCGGCAAGGGAATTGTTCTCCATCTGCTCCAGGACACCGGGCAACTGCACCGCGAGGTCGCGCAGTAGAAATCCCGAAACTCCATCGTCGACATACTCGCGCAAGGCGCCGGCGTCGGTGGCAATCACGCCCTTTGAATTCCGCATGAGGGCCAGCGCCACGCTTTGTCCAGAGGCGCCCGTGTCGCGCTTGAGTGGAATAATGCCGGCCTTGGCGCCGCGCAGCAGCGTTTCGAACACACCACTCGGAATGTCCCGCATCACGCTTACGTTGACGGGAAGACTCAGGTGCCGAAATTCCTGCCAGTTTGACTCCGAGCACACAATCACGAGCTTCGCGGCAATTAAGCGAAATGCAGCGATGAGCCCGGTATAGTCGCGATTGCTCGATCCGCCAGCGATGTAATATTCACCATCCTGCCCTGTCCGCGTTTCGCAGGTCTGCCAGGTGAACTCTCCCCAGTCGGCGTAGGGCAGGTAGACCATTTGTTTTGAGTCGATGCCGAGATGACGCTGATAGAGCGCGACCTCTGGTTGACTGAAGACGATATAGAAGTCTTCACGACGATCGAGCCGCACCAGTTGCCGGCAAAATGGATACATTTTCGGATCGTGCACGAAGAACGCAAAACAGATGAGCTTGCGATAACGAATCAGCCGCATGCGAGCCAGCAACTTCACCAGATAAGCGAAGTGACCAAATACCACAAGATGGCGCGCTCCCTGCAGCCGCCTCGCGCACCCCGCCAGCCGCACGATGCCGCGCAGATACTGCCAAAACAATTGCGGCTTGCTCATGAAACGAGCGCCCGGAACGTTTAATAAGATCTGCTCGAAGCCCTGTTCCTGAAGAAAGCTGACAAAGTCCCCGTATTCCCCTGTGCGCAGTTGAATCACGATATCCCGCATTCTTCCCGTATATGTCACCGCCGTCGCCACCGGCAAGGTTGATCGTCACAAGTCCAGGTTTCAAAGTTGACCGGGCCTTGTTGTTCAGCATGGGAATCGCGGGACTGAATGTTGATCTACCAGACCGGTGCAGCCTTCTGTCCTGGCTCGCACGATCTCATGAAATGTCGGGCACGCAGCTGAAAACAAGGGACATAGGATTCTTGATTAATATTGCAAATAGCGATATAACAATAGCGATTTGGAATATGACACTCGGCGAAAAAATCCGTTACTTGCGCGAAGTGGAAGGTTCCCTCCGGGAATTGGGGCGACCCATGACCCAGCAGGAAGTTGCCCACGCCGTGCGGGCCGAACTGGGCAAGAGCATCAGCCAGTCGTATTTGTCGCAGATCGAGCGCGGCTCCCGCCGGCATATGACGCAATCGTCGCGCACATTGCTGGCCAGGTTCTTCAAGGTGCATCCCGGTTTTCTGGTGGATGACCCGGAGGGCTATCACACGGAACTGACCAGCGACCTGCGCACGACCGAGGGAAAACTTGACGTATGGCTGCTGCAGGGTTCGGAACGGTTCGTGAGCGATCGGGCGGTAAGCGATGTGCTCATCAAGTGCGCTCGCCATCAAGACACGCGCAGCTGCTTCTTGCTGCTGGGCGCAATTCTCGATACGCCGGGGCTGGCGGAGCGATTGCTCGAGGCGCTGGATCCGGATGCGCTGCGCAATCATCGCAGCCGGAAGGACGGGGAAGGGAGGCGAGTCCAATGACGTGGGCGAACTTCTATCTGATCTGCTTTGTGGTCGGATTCGCTTTCAGTTTGATCTCGTTTCTGAGTGGAGGCACGCGCTGGCATTTCCATCTGCCGCATGGCCCGGGACATTTTCCGGCGGTGGGGCATGTGCCGATGGCTGGACATGGACCTTCGCTCGCCGGAGCACACGGCGTCGGCATGCAAGCTCCCGACGCGAGCGGAACGGCTTCCGGCATCGCAAAAGGGGCAGCGCAAGCGGCGAACGATATTTCTATATCGCCCTTTAACTTCGTGACCTTCACGGCCTTCCTGGCCTGGTTCGGCGGGACCGGCTATTTGCTGACCCGCTACTCGGGTTTGTGGTTTGCAGTTGGACTGGGACTGGCAGTACTGAGTGGCTTGATAGGCGGAGGAATTGTGTTCTGGTTCCTGAGTAGAGTGCTGACGTCTGAGGACGAGCATCTGGATCCGGCCGACTATGAAATGGTCGGTGTGCTGGGGCGCATGTCGATTTCGATTCGCGAAGGTGGAACGGGTGAAATTATCTACTCGCAGGCGGGCACGCGGCGGACCTGTGGAGCACGCAGTGAAAGCGGCTCGGCGATCGCGAAGGGGATCGAGGTGGTGGTGACGCGGTATGAGAAAGGAATTGCGTACGTGCGGCCCTGGGCGGAAATGTCGGGCGAAGAAGCGATGGGCGAGGAAAAGTCGGCTGCCGATACCAAGTCCTAGCCAATGGATCGGCGGGCAGTGCGCGCGCCGGCAGTTGACGGCGACTGCGTTAAGTACAGGGCTTTAGCCCCTGAGGATTCTATGAATCGCAAGACATTCACCATCGGAACCGCGTTGATGTGGGTCGCACTCCCACTCACGGCCGTGCGCTACGCACAAGTGTGGAGTGAACTCCCGCTCCGCATGGCCACGCACTTTGCCGCCGACGGCAAGGCCAACGGTTGGATGTCGCGAGAAACTGCGCTGTATTTCGGACTCGGGCTGACCGCATTGGTTCTGGTGATCTTCACCTTCATTGCGCTGGTGATCTTGAGGCAGAACCGGGTGCCCGACCTATCGGCGTACGCGATCCTGGGTTTCTTTTACCTCATGCTGGGCTGCGTGTTCTATGTGAACAACAGCATTATTCAGCACAATTTGACGGGCGCTCCGGTCGTGACCGCGCCGGTGCTGTTGGGCGTGCCGCTGGCCATCTTAGCGTTCACCGTGATCTACCTGCGCGCGCAGCGAGGCCAAGCGCTCCCGCAGGCGCAGACGCTGGCTGAAGAATCGCATGGCTCAAAGGTTTTTGCAGTTTTGTTTCTCGTGCTCGCGATGGTCGAGTTTTCGACTGCATTTGCGGTCCCCAGAGCAGGAGTTCGCGCCGGTTTGGGATTGCTGGGCGCCCTGTTCCTGTTGATTGCCGCCCACACATGGAGTGGTTTCCGCTATCGCTTCACGCCCGCCGGACTGGAGATCAGCACACTCGGTTATCGCCTGCGCTCGATTCCGCAAGCGCAGATTGCCCGCTACCAGGCTGAGAAGTGGATGGCGCTGCGTGGATACGGAATTCGCGGCGTCGGCAACACCCGCGCTTACGTTTGGGGAAACAAGGTTGTTCATATCACGACGCCGGATGGCGAAGTTTTTCTAGGTACCGATGATCCGTCGCGCACGGTGCGCGACCTGGACATGATGAAGCAGTACACGCATTCGTAACTGACGGTTGGGTTCGAACAGGGAGAGGAGAGGTGATATGTCCTTCGGGATATCTACTGAGATTTGGGTCATTGTCGGGCTCGGAGTTCTGGCGGTGCTGTTCCTGATGAGCGGGATGGCCAGGCTGTACAGGAAAGCCGGTCCGCACGAGGCGCTGATTGTTTATGGCTTCGGGGGCACGAAGGTTGTTGTCGGACATGGCAAGGTCGTGTTTCCGATGGTGCAGATCTGCCGGGATTTGTCGCTGGAACTGATGTCGTTCGACGTGGCGCCGCAGCAGGATCTGTACACCAAGCAGGGCGTTGCGGTGACGGTGGAAGCCGTGGCGCAGATCAAGGTCAAGTCGGACCAGGAATCGATTCTAACGGCCGCCGAACAATTCCTTACCAAGAGCGACCAGGAGCGCGAAGGTCTGATTCGCCTGGTGATGGAAGGCCACCTGCGCGGCATCATCGGCCAGCTCACGGTGGAAGAAATCGTGAAGCAGCCGGAGATGGTGGGTGACCGCATGCGGGCCACTTGCGCCGATGACATGAGCAAGATGGGACTCGAAGTCATTTCGTTCACGATCAAGGAAGTTCGCGACAAGAACGAATACATCGCGAACATGGGCAAGCCGGATGTGGCTCGCATCAAGCGCGATGCCGACGTGGCCACGGCCGAAGCGGAGCGCGATACGGCGATCAAGCGAGCCGTTGCCACGCGCGAAGCTGCGGTTGCCAAGGCGCAAGCCGACCAGGAACGCGTGCTGGCGGAAACCTTGTCGCAAGCCAAGCAGGCTGAGGCGCAGCGCGACCTCGAGGTAAAGAAAGCGCAATACCTCGAAGTCACAAAAAAGCAGCAAGCGCAGGCCGATAAGGCTTATGACATCCAGGCCAACGTCATGCAGCAGCAGGTCATCGCGGAAAGCGTGCGCGTGCAACAGGTCGAGAAGGAAGGCCAGGTCAAGGTGCAGGAAGCTGAGATCATGCGCCGCGAGAAGGAACTCATCGCGACCGTGTTGAAGCAGGCCGAGATTGAGCGTCAGCGCATTGAAACGCTCGCCCAGGCCGAGAAGCAACGACTGATGTCGGAAGCCGAAGGTCACGCTTCGTCGATCCGGCAACAGGGCGAGGCTGAAGCCGAGATCATCTTCAAGAAAGGCGAAGCCGAGGCCAAGGCGATGAACGTGAAGGCCGAAGCCTTCCAGGAGTACAACCAGGCCGCGGTCATCGACAAACTGCTCACCGGATTGCCGGAAGTGGTCCGCGCGCTGGCAAGCCCGCTGGCTAACGTCGACAAGATCACCGTGGTCTCGACCGGCAACGGCGACGCTGCCGGCATGAATAAGATCACCGGCGATCTGACCAAGATGGCGGCACAGGTGCCCGCATTGTTCGAGACGCTGACCGGCATGAACATCGGCGACATGCTCGGCAAGGTCCGCCAGATTGGAGATAAATCCGAGAAGCCGACAAACGGCAAGTAAAGAGCTTCGAGCCACGAGTGTCGAGCTATGAGCTTGCTCCCGGCCGGCTGGTAGCTGATGGCTGGTAGCTGATGGCTGATGGCTGATAGCCAAACCGAGAACTAAGAACTAAGAACTAAGAACTGAGAACTGAGAACTGAGGTGTCCTATGGCATTACTGGAGCGCGTTTCCACACTAGTCCGGGCGAATCTCAACGACCTGATCGACAAGGCCGAAGAGCCGGAAAAAATGATCAAGCAAGTTATTCTCGACATGCAGAACCAGCTTCTGCAGGTGAAGACGCAGGTGGCGATCGCCATTGCCGACCAGCACCTGCTCGAGAAGAAGCAGAAGGAGAACGAGGAGAAGGTGGCGGAGTGGATGCGCAAGGCCGAACTGGCGGTTGACAAGAAGCAGGACGACCTCGCGCGGGCGGCGCTTTTGCGGGTGGAAAGCTATCGCGACCTGACCTCGAGCTTTGCACAGCAGGTCGCCGACCAGAAGGCGCAGGTGGAAAATCTGAAAACCGCTCTGCGCCAGCTCGATCAGAAACTAACTGAAGCGCAGGCTAAGGCCGATCTGCTGATCGCGCAGCATCGCCGCGCCCGGGCCGTTAGCAAAGCGAGCGATGCCAAGATCAACATGGGCGACGGATCCAAGGCTGCGGCTTTCGATCGCATGAAGCACAAGGTCGTGCGCGAGGAAGCGGTCAGCCAGGCGAAGTCTGAGATTGCCGTCGACGACGTGGAAGACCGGCTGGCCGCGCTTGAGAAAGAGGACCGCATCGAACAGTTGCTGGGCGAACTAAAGGCGAGACGGGGTGCGTAGTCGGGGACCGGAAATCTTAATGCATGAGGCTGAGTTCACGCGCCGGGCGTGAGTCCCGGCCCGCCGCAGACGCACACCCGCATACGCCATTTCTACATGCTTTACCTTAAGGCGATGCGGGTAGCACCGTGTCGATCGCCGGGATGGTCGTGCTTCACTCTGGCCGAACGGTCCCAAGAAAGCTACGCCATCACGGTTCCAGCGGATCCAACGTGCCCAGAATTTCCCACGTTGAATCATTGACCTCGTGGAAACAGACTTCTCAGTATTTGGACCAGGGATTGCGCACTGCGGAGCTGGTGGGAGCGGATATGGCTGACGTCCTCATCTGTTCTTTGGTTCGCCCGCAACAACGGATTGCTCAGCGCGGCGGACCGCTGTAAATTCTGATCGCGATTTTTCTGAAACAGAATTGTCTTTGAATTCCCGTTCAACCAAACGCTACAGGAACTCCTCCATTCCCGTTACACAAACAGCGTAGTGAGTCCATTCGCACTGTTCCCATGCAAATGAGGCTGTTCTGATTCGCATCCAAGCCTTATTTAGCGGACTCGGGAATCGGGATGCTTGCCAACAGAGCGTTGCACAGGGGTGGAGGTCTTTGTTCTCGGTCATATCTGGCCATGCTTTTGATCGTTTGCCCGACCTTCGGGCCAGCCGCGGCGAGGGCTCAGGAAGTCACTCCTCAAAAGCAACAGGCCCCCGCGAAGCAATCGAAACCAACTCCGCCCAACCCTCCCGAACCGACTCCAGCAAAACAGCAGCATCCCCGCACTGCACCCCAGGTCAAAGAGGTTTTACCCGCCTATGAAGGGCAGAACGTCGCTGCGGTGGAAGTGGCGGGCCGGCCCGGTCTCCACGAATCCCAACTGCTGGCGTTTCTGGTGCAGCGCAAAGGCGAACCATTTTCCAAGGAGAAGGTCGATCAGAGTATAGAGGCGCTCAAGAAAGGTGGGGTGGCCAAGGAAATTGAGTTAGATATCCGGCCCGAACCGGATGGTATCCGGGTCATATTCGTATTGCAGCCCGCCATGTACTTCGGAATTTACGAATTTCCCGGGGGCGAACGTTTCCCATACTCGCGACTGCTGCAGGTTTCGGACTATCCTCCGCGCGGGGCATACAACGCGACCGATGTCAGCCGGACGCAGGAATCCGTAACCAAATTCCTTCAGCAAAACGGATACTTCGAAGCCAAAGTAGAGCCTGACCTTCAAACCGATACCGTACACGGCCTGGTGAACGTGGTTTTCCACGTCACGTTGAAACGGCATGCGAAATTTGGAGAAGTGTTTCTGAAAGGAGCGCCCCCAGACCAGGTCGAAACGCTGCAACACGATCTGCGGGGGTGGAGAGCACGGATTCGAGGTGCTGCCATCCGTTCGGGCAAGCCGTATTCGCTCCGAGCGGTGAAGAAGGCAACGCAGTATCTGGAATCGCAACTCATCAAACACGATTATCTCGGAAGCAGAGTCCGATTCGAAGGGGCGGAGTACGACTCGTCCACGCACCGGGCGGATATGCATTTCAAAGTGACGACTGGTCCACCCGTGCACGTGAAAATTCAAGGCGCCCATGTCTGGGCTCGCACCCGCCGCAAATTACTTCCTATCTACGAGCAAGCCGGTCTTGATCCGGAGTTGATCCAGGAAGGTCGGCGAAACCTGATCTCGTACTTTCAGGCCAAAGGGTTCTTCAACGTGCAAGTCGATTCCAAGATCGAGAAGACCGAAAATGGAGAGCAGGTTTCATACTTCGTTGGGAAGGGGCCGCGGCGGAAGGTTGCAGACGTGGAGATTGTCGGAAATGAGACGCTGCCCACCAAAGATTTGGCCGGACACCTCAAAGTGGAGAAAGGACGTTTCCCTCTGATTTCGCGAGGAAAGTTCAGCGAACGACTGGCGCGGACCAGTGCCAACAATCTAAAGCGCGTGTATCAGTCTGAGGGCTTCAGCAGCGTGCAGGTAACGCCTGAAGTGTCGGAAAGCAATGGCAACGTCAGCGTGAAGTTTCGCGTGAACGAAGGGCCGAGAGACATCGTGGAGTCTTTGCAGTTGGTCGGCAACAACACCGTGAACGAATCGGTGCTGGCGCCGCAGGGCCTGAAAGTGGTTGAGGGACAACCTTACTCCACGAAGAGGGTGGACGAGGATCGTAATCACATCGTAGCGCAGTACCTGCGCATGGGTTATTTGAATGCAAGTTTTCGAGCGACGGCTCGCTCTACCAGCAAAGGCTCCCATCGTCTGAACGTCACGTACATGATTACGGAGGGGCCGAAGGTGATGGTCGATTCGGTCATAACCCTGGGACGGCGCGTTACCCGACAAGCACTCATTGACCGTACGGTCCGACTGCCCCTGGAACAGCCGCTGCGCGAGGACGATCTGTTTCGAGCCGAGGGACGGCTGTACAACCTTGGAATATTCGATTGGGCACAGATTGATCCTCGTCGCCAGATTACGACGCAAAGCGACGAAGATGTCCTGGTGAAAGTGCACGAATCGCGGCGGAACGAATTGAAGTATGGATTTGGATTCGAAGTCATCAATCGCGGCGGAAGCATTCCCAGCGGCACCGTAGCCGTGCCCGGGTTACCGCCGGTTTTTTTACCCAACAGCTTCAAGACCAGCCAAAAGACTTTCTGGGGGCCGCGCGGAACTGTGCAATACACCCGGCGCAATTTCAGAGGCCTGGGACAAACTCTGATGGTTTCCGCACTGGGCGCGCGGCTGGTGCAGCGGGTTTCGACTTCGTTCGCGGACCCCTACTTTGTGGGAACAAATTGGAATTCCACATTCACGCTTTCCGGCGAGCGCAACAGCGAGAATCCGGTGTTCACGTCACGCTTGGGCGACTTCTCTTTTCAACTGCAAAGGCCTTTGAACCCCGATGCAACGCGGCAACTGACCTTGGCGTACAGCGTGCGCCAGACTCGGCTGACAAATCTATTGATCCCCGCTCTGGTGCCGCCCGGGGACAGGAGCGTGCGTCTGTCGGGACCGACCGTAACCTATTCGCGGGACACGCGTGACAATCCGCTGGACGCAACTAAGGGAATTTATGAGACTGCCGAATTCGACGTGAACCCCACCGTGCTCGGTTCCAGCGTGAACTTCGCGCGCTTGCGAAGCCAGGTGGCGTACTACAAAGATGTTGGCAAGAAGATTATCTGGGCGAACAGCCTGCGCATGGGGATCGAGCAGCCTTTTGCCGGCAGCCACGTTCCAGTCAGTGAACTGTTCTTCTCCGGCGGCGGGAGCACGCTGCGAGGGTTTCCGTTGAATGGAGCGGGCCCGCAGCAGAAGATTCCAGCCTGCGGCAATCCGTCTGATCCGAGCACTTGCGCGTTCATCACGGTGCCAACCGGCGGACGCGAACTTTTCATTGTTAACTCCGAATTCAGAATTCCCGTGCCTTTGAAGAAGGGCCTCGGGATTGCGGCCTTCTATGACGGTGGCAACGTGTTCGAGCACATCGGCTTTCGCGACTTCGGATCCAGTTACTCCAATACCATCGGCATCGGCTTGCGCTATGCCACTCCGGTAGGGCCGGTGCGACTGGATATCGGGCACAACCTGAACCCACAGTCCGGGGTCAAGGCGACACAAATCTTTATTACTTTGGGGCAGGCATTTTGAGCGCATTACCGCAACCACCGCTTCCCAGTCGGCCTCCACGGCATCGCCTTACCGCTCTGCCTGTCCTCAAGAGACCGCATCCTCGCTGGGTGAGAATACTGGCATGGAGCGTGGCCGTGCTCGGGCTCTTGCTGCTTTGTTTGATCATGGCAGCGGCTCTTCTGATTCGAAGCCCGCGCGTGCACTCATACCTGCTTCGCACCGTGGAGCAAAAAGCGACTGCGGCCCTGAACACGCCGGTGCAGTTCCGGGATTACTCCATCCACCTTTCGGGGCTGAGCCCAAGCGTGGATGTATACCAGGTCTCGGTGCAGGGCGCATCCAACAATCCGCCCCTGGCGCAAGCGGATCAGTTGCATCTGCAGGTGACCATCGCATCTTTGCTCCGGCGCAGCTGGTACGTGAACGATATTCGGATCGTCCATCCCGTGGTGCACATCTTCGTGGACTCGCAGGGAAAAACGAATCTGCCGCCGAGTCCGGCGCCTTCGAATCAGAAGAGTCAGACCAATTTGTTTGACCTGGGAGTGCGCCATTTTCTGCTGGAGCGCGGTGAACTCTATTACAACGACCGGAAGAGCGATTTGTCGGCGGATCTCCAGCAATTGCTTTTGCAGTCGCGCTTCGATGTCACCGGCAGGCGCTATTACGGGACGCTCTCCTATCGCAACGGGCATGTCCAGTTAAGCGGGGCGAACCCGCTTCCGCACAGTCTTGATGCAACCTTCTCTGCAACCCCCCAGGAATTTGCGCTGGAGAAGACTCAATTCAGAGCAGGCAATTCGCGGTTAACCTTGTCGGCCAGTCTGACCGACTATGCGAATCCCAAAATGCACGGACAGTACCAAGGGGTTCTCGACGCCGGGGAACTGCGGCGCACGTTGCGAAATACGAATCTTCCTGAAGGGAAGCTGCTGCTGAACGGCAATTTTTCATACGCGAGCGAAGGCAACCGTCCGATGCTGGAAGTGGCAGCTCTGAATGGGGAGGCTAGCAGTGAGATTCTGACCTTCGTGAACGGGAACGTTCGACTTTCTGCGCACAACCTGGGGGCGAAATACTCGCTGGCTCATGGGAACGCAACGGTAACCGGCCTGCATCTTGATCTGCTGGGCGGCAAGCTGACGGGAACGGCGTCGATGCGTGACCTCGCTGGCGCGACCAAGTCGCAACTCTCAGCCTCGCTCAACCATATCTCGCTCGCACAACTGCAGAGGACGTTTGCTCCTGCTAGCACTTCGCAAGCGGGCATTCAAGGATCTGTGAATGCCACCGCGTCGGCGAATTGGGGGAAATCAATGGAAGATCTCACTGCGCGGGCCGATGCCTCGCTGCAGTCGGGCGTGCAGGCAGCGCACGGTGGGGCTGCCACCCCGGTCAATGGCGTGATCCACGCAACCTATCGCGGGCGAACACAAGAACTTGCCATCGAAAACAGCTTCCTCCGCGCGCCCCGAACATCTCTGACCATGAACGGAACAGTGAGCAAGAATTCCGCATTGCAGCTTGAGATGCGAACCGATCAGTTGCACAACCTGGAAGATCTTGCGATGGCGTTCCGGCCGCCGGACGCGGCCCCGCTTGGCCTGTACGGACGCGCCTCTTTGACGGCGAAGGTGCAAGGCTCAACCAATAATCCGCGGATCACCGGTCAACTTACGGCGACCGATGTGAAAGCCAGAGGAAGCGCGTGGAAATCCCTGCGGGCAAATCTATTTGCCAGTCCCTCGCAGGTGCGCATTGAGCAAGGAGATCTGGAGCCCGCCACCCAGGGACACATTCACTTCGAATTCGCCACGAGCTTAGCCCGCTGGTCTTTTGAGGACTCGAGCAAATTCAACGCCACGCTGAATGCTTCGCGCGTGCGCGCAACTGATTTGGCGAAGGTCGCAGGCCTGGGTACTCCAATCATCGGCGAACTCACAGCGGACGTGACTGCCAGTGGAACCCGGTTGGCGCCGGTTGGTCATGGATCGGTGCGACTCGGGAAGTCGCAGATCGCCGGCGAACCGTTGCGGTCGGCGGATTTAAAATTCGAAGGCAACGGCTCAAAGCTGACGGCGAACCTGCAGGTTGATTTGCCGAGTGCCGGATCGGCCACGGCTACTGTGCAATACGAACCGAAGCAACAGGCCTATGATGCGAACCTGCGCGCAGTTGGCATCAAGCTCGACCAGTTGGAAACTCTCAAAGCGCGCAACCTTCAGGTAACTGGGATTCTGAATGCAACGGCCAGCGGGCGGGGCACCTTGCGCGATCCGCAAATGCAGGCGTTGATCGAGGTGCCACAACTAAACATTCGAGATCAAGTTATCAAGGATCTCAAATTTCAAGGCAAGGCAGCCAATCACACTGCCAACTTCACGCTCGACTCGCAAGTCATGCAGTCCTATGTGCGCGCGCGGGGTGCGATTGCCTTAAGCGGGGAGTACGACGCAAACGTCAGCATGGATACACAGGCCATCCCATTCGCGCCGCTCCTGGCTGCTTATTGGCCATCGCAGGCCGGAAACTTGAGTGGCCAGACCGAAATGCACGCGACCCTGCGCGGTCCACTCAAGGATAAAAAGCGATTGGAAGCGCATCTGGTGATTCCCCAGCTCTCGCTGAACTACAAGAGGACAATTCAAATCGCCGCTGCTTCTCCGATTCGTGCCGACTTCGCCAATGGAGTGCTCGACGTGCAGAGGGCCACCATCCGCGGTACGGACACTGAGATCAACTTCCAGGCGCGTGTGCCAACTGCGAAAAATGCGCCAATCTCTCTGTATTTGCGAGGCGGACTCGACCTGCGATTGGCTCAGTTGATCAGTCCCGACATCACTAGCGGCGGCCAGGTGCAATTTGATATCGACTCCTTTGGCAGCCGGGCCGATCCCAATGTGCAGGGGCAAGTTCGAATCATCGATGCCAGCTTCGCGACCGTGGATACCCCGGTGGGCCTGCAGCAGGGCAACGGGGTATTGACCCTGACGCGAGACCGCCTGAACGTCACTCAGTTCCAAGGCAAGGTGGGTGGAGGCGACGTCGCGGCGAGTGGAGGCGTGATTTATCGTCCCGACCTGCGCTTCGATCTGGGGCTCACGGGGAAAGGGGTAAGGATTCTTTATGACCAGTCGGTGCGTACCACCATCAGTTCGAACTTGTCGCTCAGCGGAAATTTTTCGAACGCTGTGTTGCAGGGACAGGTGGGGATTGACGACCTCTCGTTCACAGAAAACTTCGACCTGATGGATTTGATGAACCAGTTCGGTGGGGAAGCAACTCCTCCTCCCGCGCAGGGATTCACTCAGGATCTTCGACTCCAGATAGCCATCAACACCCCAGGAGGGCTGGACCTGACCAGTCGCACTCTTAGCATCGCGGGCAATGCGAATCTGCAAGTTCACGGTACAGCCGCGCAGCCGGTTTTATTGGGCAGGCTCAATCTCAATAGCGGGGATCTGATCTTCTCAGGGAATCGATACATTCTGCAGGGAGGAACGATCGACTTCCGCAATCCTTCGCGCACCGAGCCGGTGCTCGATATGGCGGTGAACACGACCATTGATCAATATGACATTCAAATGCGCTTCTGGGGCCCGGCCGATCACTTGCACACAAACTATGCTTCCGACCCGGCTCTGCCCCCCGCGGACGTTATTAACTTGATCGCATTTGGAAAAACCTCGGAAGCTTCCTCGGCAAATCCCACTCCTTCGGGCAGTCTGGGCGCGCAGTCGCTTGTGGCCTCCCAAGTAAGCAATCAGGTTACGAATCGAATCGAAAAGTTGGCGGGCATCTCTCAACTCTCGATTGACCCGGTGCTGGGGGACAGCCAGCAGAGTGCGGGAGCGCGAGTTGCGATTCAGCAACGGGTGACGAGCAAGATCTTCGTAACGTTCTCGACCGATGTGACGGGCACGCAAAAGCAGGTCATTAAACTGGAATACCACGTTAACAATCGAACATCATTTGACGCAGTGCGCGATCAGAATGGGGGATTCTCCTTCCAGACCTCTCTGCGCAAGCGGTGGTGAGGCGGAAGCGCAAAACTGCTTGCAAGACTGATCACGATCCGCCGAGTAGTCCTTTTGCCATTCGTAAATCGTCCACAAATCCCTTCATCTGGTCTTGACGAGACTCTTCATCTTGCGCCCGCAGGATCGACGACGGATGCACGGTCGCGAGCAGCAGTGCTGGCAAAGCGGACTTAATGGCCTTGCCCCGGTCGCGGGTGACGCGGAAATCCTTTCCAAGCAGAGCCTGGGCGGCGCTGGCTCCCAGGCAAACTACCACCTTCGGCTTCACCACATTCAATTCGGCGTCGAGCCAGGGGCGGCACGCCTGGATTTCAGAGGCGCGGGGCTTCTTATGGATGCGGCGTTTCCCGCGTTCGGCGGCTGTCCAGCGGAAATGCTTTACTACGTTCGTGACATAGACGGAACCGCGATCGATGCCCGCTTCGGCGAGCGCCTGATCAAGAATCCTGCCCGCCGGCCCGACGAAAGGGTGGCCTAGCCGGTCCTCCTGATCGCCTGGCTGTTCGCCGATCAGCATGATGGTGGTTTTTTGGGCGCCCTCGCCAAAAACCGTTTGGGTCGCATTTCTCCATAGGTCGCAAGCCTGGCAATGTTTCGCCGCCTCTTGCAGCGATGGAATGGCGGGGTGGGGCGGGATCAGGTCGGGAATTGAAGCAGGGTCGACCGTCCGGTTTACTCGTAGCACCGTCCTTGCCGACTTTTTTGTCGAACGCACGACAGTTACCGGGAGAACCACTACCAACAACCCAGTATCTTGCCTGGCGGACAAGTTCACTATCCGCGTTGCACGGTAGACTGCGCGCGATGTGTCTGTAGCGTGGAGGAATCCCGTGTGCTTTGAGAGGCATCCGTCTCGAGGGTGACCGGCATCACAGAGCTACTATCGATGGATGTTGTTGTCTCCTGGCAGCGCAGCCACGAAATCATTCTCATAGATTAGAGAGGTCATGATGTTTCGAAGACAGAGCGTTGCGAAAGGTTTGGCTGCCGGTGCGATTGGTGGGCTGGCTGGCACGATTGTGATGACTCAATTTCAGAATGCATGGCAGAAAGCGGCGCAGAAAATGAGCGCGCAAAACGCCGATGAAGACGTCTCGGCGCCTAGCGACCTGAGTGGCGAGTTGAGAGGAGTGCAAACCGGAACGGAAGGCACTTCGGGTCCACGAAGCGCCAAAGTCTATTCGGTTCGTCAGGAAAGAACGGAAAAAAAGGGGTCTGAGAAACAGGACGATGGCAACGCTACCGCCAAAGTAGCCGAGGCTGTCGCTCGGGCAGGAGGAAAGTCCCTGTCCACCGATCAGAAGGAAAAGGGCGGAATGATGGTGCATTACGCCTTCGGCACCCTGATGGGGGCTCTGTACGGCGTCGCGGCGGAGTTGGGGTCAAGGCGCATTGGGAGGAATTCGGTTCTTTCCGGCATGGGCTTCGGCGCTGCCCTCTTTGCCGGAGCCGATGAAGTCGCGGTACCCGCCCTGCGCTTATCCAAATCGCCGGCTGAAGCGACGTGGGGTGAGCATGTGTACGGGTTTGCTTCCCACCTGGTGTACGGAACCACGGCGGCCGCCGTCTTCAGAGCTGCGCGTAAGGCTCTCTAATCTAGGCTGCTGGCGGTCAGCACGAGGGGGCCCGTGCCCGGCCGGATTACAGGAAACTCTGTATTGACGGTCTACGATGAGCCCTGTAGACCTAAGCGCGGAAAGTACTAATTTTGGTACCCGCATTTGATCGTGCCGGAAGTCCCTCCGCCGTCACGACGTAGGCTGTTGCAGCGACGGGTAGTTGGGATGCCTTACTTGGCTCTCAAGGGCGCTCTCCTGGCTTTTGCCGTTGGAGTTTCCCAACTGATTTGATCGCACCACCAAACCGAGGAAATTCAATGAATACGATTTCGCTAACCACGAAGAAGGCCACCGGTTTAGCTGCAATGATGAATGGCCACGAAGACTCGATACTGGCCGATTGGCTGCGCGAAATGAAGGATTCCGTGCGACGGGGGGATCTTCTGAAGGAGTCCGAGTTGCGCGCCGAATGCTCACAATTCCTGCACCTGATGAAGGAGGCGCTCGAAACGGGTGGCGTCAATTTTCAAAGTCCGGCCTGGGAGAAAGTACGGCAGATGCTGTCCGACAGCTCCCGGAATCGGGCAAGGCAAGGATTTACGCCAGTTGAGACCGCCTCCTTCGTCTTCTCGGCCAAACGGCCTTTGTTTACGCGAATTCGCCAGCAATATAAAAATGATGCCGAGGGTCTGGCTTCCGAGATGTGGTCTGCTACGGAATTGCTGGACACAATGGGACTGTATACGTTTGAGGTTTATCAGAAGGCGCGAGAGGAAGTAATTCGGCGCCAGCAGGAAGAACTGCTCGAACTGTCGACGCCCGTGGTGAAGCTCTGGGAAGGAGTGCTGGCGCTCCCGATTATCGGCACGCTCGACAGCGCTCGCACCCAGGTCGTCATGGAATCCCTTCTGCAGGCGATTGTGCAGACCAATTCGAGGGTGGCGATTATCGATATCACGGGTGTGCCCACGGTCGACACCGTGGTCGCGCAACATCTGCTCAAGACGGTTACGGCAGCGCGTCTGATGGGAGCGGATTGCATCATCAGCGGAGTTCGGCCGCAGATTGCGCAGACCATCGTTCACCTCGGCATCAACTTGATGGACGTTACGACCAAGGCCACATTGTCGGCGGCATTTGCGATCGCATTGCAGCGGATCGGTGTGACTTTCGGCCGCGAAACGAACCACCAGCGTTAGGAGAACCGCTTGGAAAAGATTCCAATCCTGAAGATGGGCGAGTTCCTTCTGGTCACAATCCAGGTGGATATGCACGATCGCCTGGCCATGGCCCTGCAAGATGACCTCACCCACAAGATCACCGCCACCGAGGCCAAAGGCGTCCTGATCGATATCTCGAGTTTAGAGATCGTGGATTCCTTCATCGGCCGAATGCTGGGAAACATCGCAGCTATGTCGCGGGTTCTGGACGCTCAAACCGTCGTGGTGGGAATGCAGCCTGCGGTGGCGATCACGCTCGTGGAACTGGGGCTCTCGCTCACCGGTGTGCGGACTGCCTTGAATGTGGACGCGGGCATGGAACTTCTGAGAGCGTCCGTAAACGACGCCAAGCTTGTATATGGCAGTCATCTCGACTGAGAGCGTTCCCGTGCAATCCGAGCCGGACGTGGTGGCGGTCAGGCGCCGCGTGCGGGAGGCCTCGGCTCGACTGGGGTTCAGTCTGGTGGATCAAACCAAGGTGGTCACGGCGGCCAGTGAACTGGCGCGCAATACCGTTATTTACGGAGGGGGTGGGACCATGCAGATGGAAATGTTGAATGGTCCCCGCAACGGTCTGCGGCTCACTTTCGAAGACAAAGGCCCGGGGATTGCCGACATTAATTTGGCTTTGCGCGACGGCTTCACCACGGGTTCGGGGCTTGGACTCGGGCTAGGCGGCGCCAAGCGACTGGTAAGCGATTTCGAAATCTCATCACGGCCCGGGGAAGGCACCCGGGTGACCATCACTCGCTGGAAATAAGGATCCTATGCTGATTGAAGTTTCGGAGCCGAGCCAGGCAGGCGAGGCGCGCCGCAAGGCCATGGCGTTTGCGGACGAACTGCAAATGGGCGAGGTCAGCCGGGGTGCAGTCGCCCTTGCCACCACCGAAATGGCCACGAACCTGGTGAAGCACGCCGGGAAAGGTCACATTCTGGTCCAGAGGATTCTCCAGGAAAAGACAGCCGGGCTGCGGCTGATGAGCGTGGATAAAGGCCCGGGCATCGAAGACGTGAGCCGGGCGCTAGCCGACGGCACATCCTCTACCCGCTCCATGGGAGCCGGACTGGGAGCCATCCAGAGGCTTTCCGACTCTTTCGACCTTTATTCGATTCCGGGTTCAGGCACGGTGGTCAGCGCGGAGTTTTGGCCCGAGAATCGGAAGGGATCGGTGGCGGTGCCGCTGGAAATCGGTGTTGTGTCGGAGCCGGTTCGCACCGAAACCGCGTGCGGAGACGGATGGGGGGTCCGCGGGTTCGCGCATGCCGCTTTGCTGATGGTGGTGGATGGTCTCGGTCACGGACTTCTGGCGGCAGATGCGGCGCGCGAGGCGGAGCGCGTCTTGTCGGGCGCGAAACAGGATTCCGTTTGCGAGATCGTTCAGGATATGCATGCCGCCCTGAAGAAGACCCGCGGAGCAGCGCTCGCCATCGCGAAGATTCAATTCGAACAGCGGTTGCTTTCGTTCGCCGGAGTAGGCAATATCTCCGCCTCGATCGTAGCCATGGGGTCGAGTCGGAGCATTGCATCGCACAACGGTACCGTGGGACATCAAATGTCGAGGTTGCAGGAGTTCACCTATCCATGGAACTCCGACAGCATACTGGTTATGCACTCGGATGGTCTGGGTACGCACTGGAATCTGGAGGACTATCCCGGCATTTGGAATAAGCAGCCCAGCGTGATTGCGGCCATCTTGCACCGGGATTTTTATCGCGGTCGCGACGACGTCACGGTGCTGGTCGCGAAGGCAGGACAACGCCAATCGGGAATTTCATGATGCTGAATCTTGCGAAAATCGAGATACGCCTGGAAAACGACGTTGTTCTGGCCCGGCAAAAGGCGCGCAGCATTGCGGCCGCCTTGAAGTTTGACGCTCAGGATCAGACGCGCATCGCCACGGCTGTTTCCGAAATCGCGCGTAACACCTTCCAATACGGCGGTGGCGGCCGGGTGGAGTTCCAGATTTCGGGTGATCCTGAGAGCCTACTGATGATTACTCTTTGCGACCAGGGTCGCGGCATCCAGAATCTCCAGCAGATTATGGACGGCAAGTATGTTTCGCAGACCGGGATGGGTCTGGGAATCATCGGGGCAAAGAGGCTCATGGATCACTTCCAGATTGAGACCGGCCCCGACCGTGGAACGGCAGTGACGCTGGGGAAGAAATTGCCTCGCCGCATGCCACACTTCGAAAAGCCTGAACTCGATGCAGTCCTTTCAAGCGTGGAGCGCGCATCGCGCGATCCCTATGAAGAACTGAAGCAACAGAACCGGGAGCTGCTCTCTACTTTGCAGGAGTTACGGGACCGGCAGGAAGAACTTGCGCAACTAAACCGCGAACTGGATGACACGAACCGGGGAGTTGTCGCTCTCTACGCAGAACTTAACGACAAGGCGGACTTTCTGCAGCGTGCCTCGGAACTAAAGAGCCACTTCCTCTCGAACATGAGTCACGAGTTTCGGACACCGTTAAATTCCATTACGGCGCTCAGTCAGATTCTGCTCGACCGGCTGGATGGCGAATTGTCGGCTGAGCAGGAAAAGCAGGTGAAGTACATTCGAAGTTCGGCCCTGGACCTCACCGAAATCGTGAATGATCTGCTGGATCTTGCCAAAGTCGAGGCCGGTAAGGTCACCATTCGCCCCAAGCGTTTCCAGGTCTCGGGTTTGTTCGCTGCGCTGCGCGGCATGCTGCGCCCCCTGCTTAGCCAGAATTCCTCGGTCAATCTGGTTTTTGAGGACCCGGTGGACATACCTGAGCTTTACAGCGACGAGGCCAAGATTTCGCAGATTCTCAGGAACTTCATCAGCAATGCTTTGAAATTTACGGAGCGAGGAGAGGTTCGGGTCTCGGCTGCGCTAGGGCACGATGATACGGTGGTCTTGTCGGTTGCCGACACCGGAATCGGCATTGATGTGGCGGATCAGGAGCGCATCTTTGAGGAATGGGCGCAGGTCGAGGGACAGTTCCAAAAATCGGTGAAGGGAACCGGGCTGGGGCTGCCGCTTTCGCGGAAGTTTGCGCAGTTGCTGGGCGGAGATGTCTATGTCAGGAGCGAGATGGGAAGTGGCGCCACCTTCTTTGCCGCGATTCCCATTAACTTTAGTGGGCAGACGGAGGCGGTCTATATGCCCGACTCCCATCGCGATCTGGATGCCACCAAATTGCCCATTCTGGTCGTGGAAGATAACAAGGAAGCGCTCTTCATCTACGAAAAATACCTGAAAGGGACGCGTTTCCAGATTTTGCCGGCGACCAGTTTGAAGGAAGCGCGACGCGCATTGCGCGAGTTTCGGCCCAGCGCCGTCATTCTCGATGTGTTGCTGCAGGGCGAACATTCCTGGGACCTGCTGCAGGAGATTAAGTTGAATCCGGCGACGCGTGCGATTCCGGTTTTCGTCGTGACCGTGATTGACAACCGGGAGAAGGCTCTGGCTCTCGGGGCAGATGGTTTCCATCCGAAACCAATCGAGCGCAACTGGCTGATCCGCGAATTGGAGCGCGGTTGCGCCCAAGCCACCAAGCGGCTTTTGATCGTGGACGACGACGAAGTGTCGCGCTACCTGGTTCGGACCGTTCTCGGGACCCACGATTTCGCGATCGCAGAAGCCGCATCCGGGCAGGAAGGGCTGCAGCGAGCAATCGAAGACCTTCCGGACATGGTGATTCTGGACCTGATGATGCCCGACATGTCGGGATATGAAGTGCTGTCCCGGCTCAAGGCGGATCAGCGCACAGCTGGAATTCCGGTCATTATCCACACGTCGAAGGTGCTCGATGCTCGGGATCGCGACCTGTTGCGCGACGCCACCGCAATTGTTTCCAAAGAAAGCAAATCCAAGGACGTTGTTCTCGAGCGGTTTTCGGAGGCATTCCGCAAAGCCGGTTTCCCACCAACCTTGAAGTCCGGGAAAGAGGTGCAGCATGTCTGATCCAGATCCCCAGAAAGGACGGGTAAGGTGGGAAGGCTTTAGCGCAGCCTCGGGCTTCGGAAGTGGGAGCAGGATTCTTACCGTCGACGATAACGATGCGATGCGCTATTCGCTGGTGCGCTCCCTGCAGGAGGCGGGCTACAGCGTCGTGGAGGCCCGAACGGGCCAGGAAGCGTTGGCGCTTGCGGCGGATGTCCCGGATCTTATTACGCTCGACGTCAACTTGCCCGACATGACCGGATTCCAGGTGTGCCGGCAGTTGAAGAGCGATCCTGTGACCTCCAGCATTCCGGTTCTTCACGTTTCTTCGACATTTGTGGACCCCGAATATCGTGTGAAGGGCTTGGAGGGCGGCGCCGACGCTTACCTTGCGGAGCCGATCGATCGCGCTGAATTGGTGGCGACGATTGGAGCACTGCTCCGTTTGAAGAACGCCGAGAACCGCGCGCGGCAGCAGGCGGCGGAAGCGGAAGCCGCGCGTCAGGAACTGGCGCGCCTGAATGCGAGCCTGGAAGACAAAATTGCCGAACGAACCGCGGAACTGAAGGTCGCCAACGATGGCCTGCGCGAGTTGTCGACCCGGGTGTTAAAGATGCGCGACGAAGAACGTCGCCGCTTGGCTCGGGAACTGCACGACAGTGTCGGGCAATTGCTCGCCGCCATCACCATGAACCTGGACCTGATCGGCAAGGAGTCGGACAAACTGAGCCCTCCGTCCGTACAAGCTTTGGCCGACAATGGTTCCATGGTGCGGGAAGTCATGCAAAGTATTCGCACGATTTCGCACCTGCTCCACCCCCCGCTGCTGGATGAGGCCGGCCTGCCTTCCGCTCTGCAGTGGTACGTCGACGAGTTCAGCAAGCGCAGCGGCATCCGTGTGGATCTCGATTGCGACGACTCCACCGATCGTCTGCCCAGCGAAATGGAGACTGCGATCTTCCGCATCATTCAGGAATGCCTGGGCAATGTACATCGCCACTCAGGAAGTCAGACCGCCAGCATTCGCCTGGAAATCACAGGGGACCGTGCTTTCATCGAGGTGCGCGACGAGGGAAAGGGAATTCCGCCGAACATGCAGGAGGAACTTATGTCCAAAGGCCACATGGGAGTTGGGTTGCGAGGCATCCGGGAACGCATTGCGCAATTCGGGGGAGAGTTGCAAATCGATTCCGGCGCCTCCGGAACGGTGGTCACGGCCGTAATTCCGTGCACACCAATTTCTGCGGCAAAGGACGAGGTCGCCTAGATAGCTGCGCCCTGAGATTTATTACGCAAATAAAACAGGGGGACGGAACCTGAATTCCGTCTCCCTATTCTTTTCCACTCTCTACTGTTCAATTACCGGACAACTTAGAAGGTGAATCGCGCCCCCAGTTGGCCAACGCGGCCTCCCGGAGTTCCTCCACCGTCCCTGATGACGCCCAAATTATCGTCGACTGCCGTGCTCGGTCCGGCATAGCCGTGACGGTTGAAGGCGTTAAGCATATCGAAGCGGAGGTTCAGCTTGTAGCGTCCCTCCGAACCGAAGTTAAAGTATTTATTGATTCCGATGTCTTCGGTCGCGAGGCCGAAGCCGCGGACATTCGGGTTGTAAATCGGATTGTTCCCAAACGTGCCGTCGGTCGGATTCTGGAAGCATGCCGGATTGAAGTAGGTGCTGCCAATCTGACCGTTGAAGCTGCCGCTATGCAGATTGCATCCGGCAACCAGGTTCGGAAGACGTTGTTCATCCCCGGGTACCAGTTGGTGGACGTGATGCGCAATGGGTTGCCGCTGTTGTAGTGGAAGCCGCTATTGACAGTCCATCCTCCCACCAGCGCGTTGAGACCGCCTCCAGAATTGCTCAGAAGGGATTTGCCTCTGCCAAACGGCAGTTCATACACGATGTAGCCCTTGACGATGTGCGTCTGGTCAAAGGAAGCGATCGCGTGGCGCTCGTGTTCCAGGTTATAGATATCCTGCAGCGGACCAGCCCACCACAGCTCCTGGAAAGCTGTGTCAGTGTCGCCGTGTGCCGATGACAGGTTGTAGCTCGCCTGCAGGGACAGGCCATGGGACGTGCGCTTGGTGACTGCAATCTGCAGAGACTGGTAGTCGGAGTTGCCGAGGGGTGTCCCCACCGTGAACAGCGGGCCCCAGGTGGAAGCGACGGTCGGGAAGGGCTGAACGGCCATCCACCCGAAGCCTGACCGGTTGTTGTACCCAAGCTTCGTCACCCAAGCCCATTCCTGACCAGATTGCAGCATCGCAGTGTAGTCCGACAGCCGAGCCTGATTGGCACCCAGGTATCCGCTCTGCAGGTGATAGCCGTGGTTCTGAATTACGTTCACGTCAAGACGCAAATCACGAGTCAACTCACGCTCGAGGCCGGCCGTCCATTCCCCGGCCACGGTTTCGCTGGTGATCAACAAATCGCCGGCGGCCAAATCGATTCCCGAAAAAACCAAGACCAGGGTTCTGAAGGCCGCCGAGAAGTTCGAGTACCGGCCAAATTTCTACGCCCGCCACTTGAGCAAAAAACGAACCTTCACGGTAGGAGTGGTCGTGCCCGAAATTAGCGAGGGCTATGCCGCCCTGGTTTTGAGCGGGATCGAGGACCGGCTGCTGCAGGATGGCTATTTTTATTTCGTGGTAAGCCATCGCGGAAGGCAGGATCTGATCGACGAGTATCCCAGACTGCTGATGGACCGGGCGATCGAGGGGTTAATCCTGGTGAATACTCCGCTGCACCGCGGGATCACGGTGCCCACCGTGGCCGTGTCCCCACACGGCCATTTGAAGGGCGTTACCGCCATTACACTCGATAACCATAAAGGCGGATGGCTGGCGTTAGAGCACCTGGCCAAGTTGGGGCACAGCCGCATCGCCTTCTTTAAAGGACAACCGGGAAGTGCCGACACCGAGTCGCGCTGGCAAGGAGTGTGCGACGCAGCCGCCAGGTTCGGCGTCGACATTCGGCCGGAACTTACCGTGCAACTGCAGGGCAAAATCCGCCACCCCGAGCCGTCGACGCCCGAGGAAGGCTTCTTGCACGCCGCAAAACTTCTGGAAACGGGCGAAGCGTTCACCGCCCTGCTTGGATTCAATGACATGTCGGCCATCGGAGCCATTCGGGCGTTTTGCGACGCGGGTTACGACATCCCCGGCGACATATCGGTGATTGGCTTCGACGACGTGCAGACTGCGGCCTACCAGAATCCACGTTTGACCACCGTGCGCCAGCCCCTTCGCCGCATGGGGGAAGCGGCGGCCGTTTCCTTGCTTGAACGAATCGCGAACTCGGCAGTCCGACCCCGGGAAATTCTGGTTAGCCCCGAGCTCATTGTTCGTGAGTCGACTGGTGCGCCCGCTGGCGACAGCCCCCGATCGTTATCGCCGTCGGAAGCCGGGCCGGCGTTGGTCGAGAATTAATTCCCGTAAACAACGCTGAAAAATCTGAGTCGCTGGTGTTTACTGCTTAGTTATACCGTGGAACCTGTAGCAGCGCAGCTTTGATCATCTCTGCGAGTCATTTCCTGAACGCAAAAGGCTTCAAGGCAGTTGTACATCCCACAGCGCAACGCTAAAATTTCTCCTTGAGAAATCCGAGCCGGAGGTCGTTGTCCTGCGCGCGCGCGTTTCGTTCTTGCCTTCATATGCAGTGAACAGAACCGTTATCCCGGAACAGTTCTCGAGAACTTGCAGATGACTCAACAGGAAAAGATGCGGGCGCTATTCTTGTCGGTGGTTGCGCTTTTCGTTTTATGCGCAATCACGACTTATCTATCTTTTCTTAATTTTCGTGCCGGCGAGCGCTTGGTGAGTCATACGCAAGAGGTCCGCAGTGCGGTGGGCGATGTAGAAGCTGCTATGAATGCGGCGACGCGGTCCAGAATGACTTACCTGATGACCGGCCATCAGAATGATCTGAACGAATACAAAGCCGCTACGTTCCGCACATTGCAGGAGTGCGAGAAACTCCAGCGTTTGACCAAAGACAATCCCGTTCAACAGGCTAAGAGTGCACAACTCCAGGCGACGATCGAAGAACGGCAGCGCTTCGCGGAGGAGGCGATCCTCGCCAAGCAGCAAGGACACAGCGTCGATGTCGCCCAAGTGCTTTCACAAAACGTTGCGCTCGCGGCCAAGACCGCCGCCGTTGCCGACGACGTCAGGGAAGAAGAAAATCACCTTTTGCTGCAGCGCACGCAGATTGCGCATAAGCGATTCATGTTGGCGATCTGTGCGGTGGTCGTTAGTTTTGCTCTTGCGATTTTCCTGCTGTACGTCTACTACCGCTTGCTGAATCGCGAATTGCGGGTGCGAGAACTATCTGGGCGCAGCGCGCGCGAGGCTTACGCCCGAGAGGTCATCCTGCGGCAAGAAGAACAGCGGTTCCGGCTGTTCATCGAGGCGGTGAAGGACTATGCCATTTTCACCCTCGACTCGCAAGGCAATGTGAGTAGCTGGAATGAGGGAGCCGCCCGGCTGAAGGGATACGCCGCGTCGGAAATTCTGGGCCGGCACTTCTCCTGTTTCTATTCTGCCGATGACAATCGTGACGGCAAGCCGGCTCGTACGCTGGGGATTGCCACGCGCGACGGCCGTGTCGAGGATGAAGGCTGGCGCGTGCGCAAGGACGGATCCCGATTCTGGGCAAATGTGACCATGACCGCCATCCGGGATAACACGGGAACCTTGGCCGGCTTCGTTAAAGTGACACGTGATTTTACGGACCGCATGCGTGCACAGGAAGCGTTGCGACTGGTCAATTCAGATCTAACTGCCGAGGTTGCCGAAAGGAAATCCGCTGAGGCTCGACTGGCAACCTCGGAGCGGTCCCTGCGCGATCTTTCGCTGCATCTGCTGCGCACCCAGGACGAAGAAAGAAAACGCATTGGCCGCGATCTCCATGACAGCCTCGGACAATACCTGGCCGTGCTGAAGATGAATCTGGAATCGCTCGGAACCGGAGCTGGATCAGACGTAGACGGAGCCAATGAACAGCTGGCAGCCTGCATACGTCTCGCCGATGATGCCCTCAAAGAGGTGCGCACTATTTCCTATCTGCTGTATCCACCGCTCCTGGAGGAAATGGGACTAAAATCAGCGATTCCCTGGTACCTGGACGGCTTTTCCAAGCGCAGCAGCATCCAGACAACTTTTGAAGTGGATCCCACTTTCGGACGCATCACACCCGAGGCGGAACTGGCGTTGTTTCGGATTCTCCAAGAGAGTCTGACCAATGTGCATCGTCACTCCGGCAGCACAACCGCCGCCGTCAAGCTTTCCCGCATGAACGGAGAAGCCATTCTGGAAGTTGTGGACAGCGGCAAGGGAATTTCTCCCCAGCTGCTGCAGGACTTTGGCGAGAACTGGGCCGGCTCTTTAGGAGTGGGATTGCGCGGCATGAACGCGCGCGTAAGCCAGCTCGGCGGCAAGCTCGAGGTCCAATCGACTGGCAACGGAACGGTTGTGACTGCCCATGTTCCGGTGGGAGAGCCGCTGTCCAGGTTTGCATGAGCCTCACGTAACTGGGGAAGACATCATTGCAAGGAAGAGCAGGGAGACAAGGCAAATGGCTATTCGAATCCTGATCGCCGACGACCACGAAATCGTCCTGGAAGGCATTCGCACCCTACTGGGCCGAGCGCGTCGAGAATGGGAAGTCTGTGGTGAAGCACGAACCGGCAAGGAGGCGGTCGAGATGGTCAAAGCTCTGAAGCCGGACATCGCGGTGCTCGATGTCACCATGCCGGTGATGAGCGGGTTCGAGGCGGCAACTCAGATTGCCAAGGCAAAATCTGGTTGCAAGGTTCTTATCTTCACGATGCACGAATCGGAGCGCCTCGAGGTTGAGGTCCGGAATGCGGGTGCGCAAGGCTACGTCTTGAAATCCCAGGCAGCCCGCGACCTGGTTCGGGCGATCGACGCTCTTCTGGCGGGCAAAACCTTTTATGGCGCCGCTCCAGCGCCGGCAAAGCCCGTGGAGAAAAACTCAAGTTCGGGAAACATCTTCTGTCAGGCCTTTGCATTTGCCTGAGGGATGCCCAACTCCCTTCGCGCGGACGTCCGTGGTGTGTGGACTCAGATTAGAAATCCACAGGCATGGCCCGTCCGTGCCATTCCCCGCGATAAAGCTCGAAAGTAAATTTGCAATCGAGCAGCACTTGGGGGAGGGCTGTTCAGGCGAGCGTCCCATGACTCTTTGAGTCTGGGACGTTTCGTTTTGCCGTGCGTCTGGTTGCGCCGTATTCAGGTACGATAGAGGGACAAACGGCCAATGATTAGCAGGGAAAGTGAGCAATGGAAAAGAAACGCATTGAAAAATTCAAGAAGCAGCTTCTGGAGAGACGGCAGGAACTCCTGAAAAGCATTGCTCAGACCCAGGAAGAAGGCCGGGCGATGCAGCACTCTTACGGCCCCGATGAAGGGGACCGCGCCAACAGTTCGCTCGACAAAGAACTCCTGTTCACGCAAACCACCCACGCCCGCGGACTGCTCGGCGGCATCGATGCCGCCCTGGCCCGCATCGCCGACGGAACGTTCGGACAGTGCATGGTTTGCGAAGAAGAGATCGGCGCCAAGCGCCTGGAAGCCCTGCCGTGGACGCGCTACTGCATTTCCTGCCAGGAAAGTTCAGAGAAGAATCGCTAGGCTTCTGCGGCGGGTAGGAAAAATCGCCAGGAAAAATTAAAAGGCTGCGACTTTGGTTATGCTCCAGCTGTCCGCTCCTGCGAGGGAGCAAAACAACCCGGATGCATGTACCGTCGCAGCCCTTGATGCGATCACCGCTTTCGCGGTTCCAGACCCCAACTGCCCCTCGCAGAGCCGTCGGTTTTTTCAGGTCTGGCAGTCCACCGAGTTGCCCCGGCTTCCTGATCACCCAGCCTACTTCGGACTGGCCAAGGTTTATTTTGGGCCAACCCTTTCAGCCGTCGACGGAAGTGAAGTTAAACGGGAGGTTAAAAAATGTCAATGCCGCATTTCAGTGCAGCGTGTGGATAAAACGGTGATAATCACGTGCTCTGCAAACGATTGAATCCTGCGTGCTTGCGCGAGCTTTATTCCATACGTCCAACTTTTCCACATACAATTCACAATTCAGATCGTCATCGGGAAAACCTTAGTTTGGGGGGAATCTAGCAAAACGCTTGACCGATTTGCATTTATCGCGCATCTTGACCACAGCAGATGTCGCATTTAGTGGCCTATGTCGATGGTGGGTCCCTGGGCAATCCGGGACCGGCTGGTATTGGCGTGGTGATCGACGATCGGCAGGGCCAGAAAATCAGAATTGCCAAGTGGATCGGCCGACAGGACAACAACGTGGCCGAATATCTCGCGCTACTGGAGGCGCTGCAATGCGCTCTCAAATTGAGAGCGCGTGCCATTCACGTTTATTCTGATTCGCAAGTGGTCGTGCGGCAGATGACAGGCCAATACTCCTGCCGCAGCGCGCGACTTTATTCTCTCCACTGGACCTGTCGAAAGCTCATCCGCTCGCTCGATTTCTCCATCTCCTATGTACCCCGCGAATTCAACTGGGAAGCGAACGCGCTAGCCAGTTCCGCGGCACGCAAGCGAAGACGCTCCTAGCTCCTCCTCTTTCTCTTTCGCGATTTGCAGCGCTTCCCCTGGAGACGGAATCGCATCCTCGCGCGCTCACGAGTGCGCATGTCTGTTCCCGTTCTATAATCTTCCCACTCTCGGAAAGTAGAAAACATGGGCCTTCAATGACTTCTCGCGAATCGGATCGTCAGCTGGGCATGGACCGAAAAATATCGAGGCGCGATTTTCTCAATGGCGTGGCGGTCGGCGTGGGTGGGTTATTGGCGCCTGATCCGTTAGCCGCACTCACGGCCTCGGACGGGGCGCCGCGGAAGGCGGCGGACTACTATCCTCCCGCGCTGACAGGCATGCGGGGAAATCATGATGGCTCCTTTACCTTCGCGCATCGCTTGCGGGACGGTGAGCCTTGGGATTCCGATGGAGCGCCTGCGAAGACCGGTGAGACTTACGATCTGGTAGTCGTTGGAGGCGGGATCAGTGGCTTGGCGGCAGCCCACTTCTACCGGAAGAACGCCGGAGACAAGGCCCGCATCCTGATTCTCGACAATCACGACGACTTTGGCGGCCACGCCAAGCGGAATGAGTTTCGTTCCGGCGGGCGCATGCTGTTGAGTTACGGCGGCACCCAGTCCATTGAAAGCCCGGGCAAATACAGCGAGGTGGCCCGCGGTGTACTCGAGGGTCTGGGCATCGACACATCGCGCTTTTATAAGGCCTACGACCAGAATCTATACAGCAAACTCGGCACCGCGATGTTCTTCGATCGCGAAACCTTCGGCGAGGATCGCCTGGTTCCGGGACTGGGCTCAACACCCTGGCCGGAATTCCTCGCGAAGACGCCCCTCAAGGAAGAAGTCCGCCGCGATATCGCCCGCGCTTATACCGAGAAGGTGGACTACCTGCCGGATCTTTCCGTCGAACAGAAGCGTGCGAAACTCGCCAAGATCAGCTATGCCGATTATCTGACCCAGATCTGCAAGGTGCATCCCGACGCGCTCAAGTTCTTTCAGAGTTACACCAACGATCTGTTCACAGTGGGTATCGATGCGGTCTCGGCCCTGACCTGCTATGAAGCTCCCGACGACTACGGAGGCTACAGCTACGCGGGCTTTGCGGGAATGAAACTCGGCGACCAGGAGCCAGCCAAAGAGGAGCCCTATATTTTCCATTTCCCGGACGGCAACGCATCGATCGCGCGATTGCTGGTGCGGTCCATGATTCCGGCAGCCATTCCTGGACACACCATGGAAGACGTGGTTACAGCGCGCGCGGACTACAGCCTGCTCGATCAGGACGGAGCGCCCGTGCGCATCCGTTTGAACAGTACCGTGGTCCACGTAGCCCACATCGGGCCCAACGACGCTTCCAAGGAAGTCCAGATCGACTACATGCGCAATCAGAAGCTGGCGAGCGTGCGTGCGAAGAATTGTGTCCTGGCTTGTTACAACGGCATGATTCCGTATCTCTGCCCTGATCTGCCCGACAAGCAGAAAGAAGCGCTTTCGTATCTGGTCAAGGCCCCATTGATTTACACGCACGTTGCCATCAAGAACTGGACCGGGTTCCAGAAGCTGGGCATTCACCAGATCGAAGCGCCGGGAAGCTATCACACCTACGCGGCGCTCGATTTCCCGGTCAGCTTGGGCGAGTATAAGTTCCCGAGCAAGCCCGACGAGCCCATGGTGCTCTTCATGCTGCGCACGCCGTGCAAGCCGGGGCTGCCTCTGCGTGACCAGAATCGAGCAGGGCGTGCGGAACTTCTGCGCACATCGTTTGCGACCTTCGAGCGCAATATCCGCGATCAGCTAGCGAGAATGCTGGGTCCAACGGGTTTCGATGCCGCTCGTGACATTGACGGCATCACCGTGAATCGCTGGGCGCACGGCTATGCCTACGGCTACAACTCGCTTTTCGATCCGGATTGGTCGGAAGAAGAGAAGCCTTGGGTGATCGGGCGAAAGCCATTCGGGCGAATCACCATTGCGAATTCCGATGCCGGCGCCAGCGCCTACACGGATTGCGCAATCGACCAGGCGTATCGTGCGGTCAATGAACTCAGCAAAGCGTAGGCAATCAACCACGTGCATCGGTTGTAGGACGCGCCACCAACTCCGATAATATGCAGCAGGGAAGGATGCTCAGTGGCTCGCAGCGGGAAAGACCTGTCTACCAAGGCTGACGTTCAGGGCTACCGGCGTCCCGCGCCCGGAACGCAGCCCGAATACTTGCACCCGGCCTACGCTTCCTCGGTGAAGCGCGCCCCGACCCAGCCCCTGGTTTTCATTCCACACACGCTCTCCGAGGTCACGGGCCCGCGCTTCAGCGCCGAGGAAGTCGGCCCTCCGATTGCCGATCTCACGCGCCAACACAAAGGCGCGCCGCTGGGTGAAAGAATTATTGTCAGCGGGCGTGTGCTCGACGAAAATGCGCGACCGGTCTCCAATACGCTGGTAGAGCTTTGGCAAGCCAATGCAGCAGGGCGATACCTGCATGCGTGGGACCAGCACGATGCTCCACTTGACCCGAACTTCACGGGATGCGG
>CAVTMJ010000017.1:0-82054 GCA_963735815.1 uncultured Acidobacteriota bacterium
GCGAATGTAATCTCAAGGACTTGGCGGGTGGCCCACACAACTCGAGGGTGCCCCATTCAATCGCGCACTTTGCGATTGAGTGGGGTAGCGATGTCCGCGATTTACTAGCTCCCCTTTGGTCGTCACAGATCCCATCTCACGGCCGAAGTAATCTGGATCAAACGCTACTATAACGCCAAGCATCTTCATTTCATTTCCCTGTAGTGGTTGTCCGCGGCAGCCACGGGCCGGGAACGGCGCGTGGCTGGATTTATTTCTGAAGGTGCCGGAGGACGCGCGGGAGCGCCCAAGAATCCGTTGGGCCAAGATGTGTCGCTATATCCCAGTAAACATCGAAAAGATGGTGAGCGCGGTAGGAATCGAACCTACAACCTACTGATTAAGAGTCAGTTGCTCTGCCAATTGAGCTACGCGCCCGTTTTCGGCGGGATTTGCTCGCAGTTTTGTTTTTCGCGTGACGCGCCTGCGCGTTGCGAAAACAGCGCAGCCACTGGCCGGGACGCTGCCTTACGAGCAAACATTCATACTAACCTAGGCTCGCAAAAAGCCGCAACCCGGCGCGCGCTCCGAACGGCGCGACTTTTTCCTCACTCTGACGAGTTGCGCAGCAATCTCATGAAAACCGTAAAACAAAAATCCCGCGCCAGCCAACAGGCCGTTCGCGGGAAGTGCACTCGGGGAAACTTTAGCCTCTACGGTCCTTGCTGAAGATCGGCAGCCAGTGGCGGAGTAGCCTCTTTCACGCTTCCCGCTGGACGCTTCGCGGGAGCATCCTCCAACTGGATGAGCGGCAGTCGCTCCAAGGTTCCGATCACCGGGGCTTCGTCCATGGTGGAGGGCAACGAGATGAAGCGGTGCTCCACGCATAATTCATCGATGAACTGCTGCTGCCGCTCGCTCAGAACTTGCTGAGGCAGTTTGTCGAAGTGCCGGAAGATCCACAAAAAGTATGCGCGCTGCCCAAGAGTAAGGCGAATATAGCGAGGGCCAATCGGCGTGATGATGCGCACCACGCCGTCGACGAGCTTTTCGATCCACATGCTGAGCCTGCCAGGGGTCCGATTTTTCGAGTGCGGCCAGAGCACCGCAATGAGCGCGCCATTATTGCACCTCCGGTGAGGCATTGACAAACCAAATCCTTGCCGAATTGAATCAGAGGTGCAGCCGGACCGCCAAGCTGCGGAATTAACTAAACCAGGCCTGCGTCCAGCCTCCGGGATATCCAGACAGACCAGACGATTCAGGTAGGAATTTCGGGCAACATGTCGAGCCGGTCGATGGTAGCGGCGACTCCAAACCTGTCGCCATCTTCCACGCGGACCACCGATGCCTGGCAGCAGGCCCATTGCTTGTCACCCAGGCCCAGTTCCGCTGGCAGAATCAGCACGATTTCCAGCTTGCTGCCTTCGGTGATCTTCCGGTCGGTGTACAGAAACACGCCTCCCATGCTCAGGTCGCGCGTCACCGCCGCCACCTCGGCATCCGTGTCTTTGCTTCTCACCTTCGCCGGCACGTTCACCGCGATCCGGGATCGGGCGCGCTTGTCGGTCTTGGAATCCAGCATGGGAGTGAGAGCCTATCACGAGCGCGCAGGGTTTGCGCGTGGAGTTTTACACAACCTGGCGGCAACAAAAAGGACGCCCGTAGAGGCGTCGCTTCCTGATCTCGTGAAGGTCATGTGCAGATTCTGGGAGGACGGCTCCCGCTGCGCGAGCCTACATCATCGAAGGTTTCTGCATCCGGGCTCCCGGCACGATCACCGCCTGCTCAATGGTCGGAACATTGGTGCCGCGCAAACGCTCTTCCACCTCATGCATCTTCTCGCTCGCGCCCGCCTGGTAGTAAGCGCGCGACAGCAACTGCATCGACGACGGATCGTCCTCGTCTTCTTCCAGGTGCGCAATCGCGTCTTGCCACTTTTCCTGTGCGGCCAGGAGCGCGCCCGCGGCCCCGTGATACGAACTCTGGATTACGAGATTGCGGCTGCTGGCCGCCATGGTCTCCAGCGTGTGCAGAGATTTCTGCGCCAGCTCCTGGTTCCCGGCATGCGCCGCGCGCACCGTGCGATAGCGCAGGATGCGCGACATTTCTTCGTCGCGATCAAGCTGGGAAATTTCCTGGCGATGGCTCAAGGCATCCTCGGCGGCCTCCAGATGCTTCAGAGCCGCAGCATCCTCGCTCTGGTACTCCGCCATCCGCTGGTGAGCCCAGGATTCCTGCAGATCGAGTCCAAGATCGTGCGCCTTCTGCGCGGTCTCGGCAAACGCCCGGTCCGCCTCGGCCGGCTTTGCTTCCCGCACCCAGCTGGTCGCGTTCTGCATCATGTAGTCGATGCGGTCCGCATCATTATTCGCCTGTTGGATGGCTTTCTGATATTCCACGCGTGCCCGTACCTGGTTCCCCATCAGCGAGTACGTATCCGCAATTCCGACTTGCGACGAAGCAAACTTGGGATCGACTTTCAGCGCCATCTTGTAGTGCGTCAGGGCTTCGTCAAAGTGTCCCGCCATGCGCAGCAGTTCGCCGTAGGAATCGTGCGGATTCGGCTCTTTCGGCAGAACCACGACGTAGTGATCCATCATCTGGAAGGCTTTCGCGAATTGCCGGTTGCGCGCGTATACGTAAGCCGCATCGTTCAGCGCCGCGGGATAGTTCTTGTCAATGGCCAGCGCGCGGTCCAACAGCTTCAGAGCCTGGTCGTTTCCGTTCTCTCCCATCAGCCAGTTGCCGGCCAGATAAAGAAGATGCTTGTCCTTGGGAAATATCGCCAGCATATCGTTCATGGCCTCGATGCCTGCAATGAAGTTCCCTTCCTGCACGTTCGAGATCCACTGGATCATCAGCTTTTCGCCGGGCGTCACTTGCGGCAAAAGCGCTTTGGCCTTCTGACGCGCCGCGCTCACTTCCGCCGGATTCCGGCTGTTGAACGCAATCCACGCCCAGGCCACCGCGACGCTGGGATCTTCCTTCACCGCCGCGCGCCAGTCTTCGTTGCAGCGCTCCAGGTAGAGGTTCTCGTAGTCCTCCATGCCCTTCTGATAAAGCTCGCGCCCCTTGGCGGAGGTCGCGGTCACCGGCATAGACCCGGTCGCGGGCTTGGGTTTCGAGGGCTTGTCCTTACCAAAGGCGAGCGAGGAAAGAAGCAAAAAGCCAAAAAGCCCAGTCAGGATGCGGCGCAGCATCATGGATTCTCTCTGAAAACAAAGATTTTGCGGACCACTACGGCGCAAAGCGTAGCATCGCTCGGAGTTGGGACCAAGGTGACGGAAGGGTTACGACGGGTGGGGCAGCACGTTGGCGGAGGGTCTGTCAGGGTCCCTGCCCGGCACTCGATGCGGGAACTCGATGCAAGAAAAACTCCTCCCGCATAAGCGGGAGGAGCCGAGATCGATATTTCTTATGTCTAGAACTTGAGCTGCGCTGAGAACTGAATTCCCCGCGGTCCGCCGCCTCCCAGGAACGGGTTGCCGATACCTACGTCCCCGGTTGCTTGCAAGGGATAGAAACCGCTATGCCGTCCCGTGGCTAGATCGGGCGAACCGATATCAGCCGCGAAAGCTGGCAATATCGGGCTGGCAAAGTTCGGGTGATTCAGAATGTTGAAAAACTCGGCGCGCAAAGCCAAGGCAACTTTTTCAGTGAGCGCGGTGTTCTTGAAGATCGAGAAATTGAATTCCTTGAAAGCTGGCCCGCGCAAGGAATTCCTCCCCAAGCTTCCAAAATGTCGTGTGCCCGGGACGCAGCTGGACTCGTCCGCTTTTCCGTCATTCGGCGTGTTTCCCCACGTGCAAGGTGCCGCAAACGCCGTAAGGTCAACGAAGTTGAAAGGCACACTGCCGTAATGCACGGGACCAATCACATCCGGCCGATCAAATCCTTGTCCCGCCCCGGAGTAGTCACCCTCGAACAGATAATTGAAATGGAAGGGTTGGCCATCCTGGAGGCTCAGGACTCCATCGATCCCCCAGCCATTTTTCAGCTTCCCCATGCCTCCACCCATCTTGGGGAATTCGTACCCGAAATTCCACGAAAGACGCCGCCGCAGATCGAAGCTTGAATTCCCCTTCTCGGCCGCCGGATTCAGACTGTCTTGCGGTTGCGCCTGGTTTGGAATGAAGTCTTCACTGTCGCTGGCCGTATCGATGGAGTGCGACCACACGAAGTTGAACTGCGAAGTCAGTCCATGCCACGCGTTCACCCGGAGACTGGTTTGCAAGGCGTGATACATCGAATCCGCTTTAGACTCCTCGAGATTGATGTAAAAGGGTAAGGCGTTCGGGAACTGCCTGGGGACCCCATAACCCGAAGGACAGAAGGAGTCGTTCGCAACATCTGGCACACAAGCTAAGTCCGCAGCGGTGATCTGCGACTGGCTCGGTTGGTTGATATCCCGGAACCGGAACAGCTTCGTTCCCTTGGTGCCCACATATCCGACCTGCAGGACGGCGCGGCTGCCCAGGGCCTGTTGGATATTGAGGTTGAAGTTCTGGACGTACGGCGTACGGAGTTTCTGGTCTGCGCCGAAAAATTCCGCCGAAGCAGACGGACTCGAGAACACCGCAGTATTCGGATCCAGGAACCCGCCCGTTAGTCCCAAGTCTGAAATGGCCGCCGGGCCGATCCCTGAATAAGCGGGGCCGGGACAGAAGAAACAGTTCCAGGGGAAGTGTCCCAAAAAGATGTCCTGGGCAAAAGCGTCGTAGAACACGCCCCAACCGCCGCGAACGACGGTCCGTCCCTTCCCTGCCAGATCATAGGCAAACGAGACTCGCGGGGCGAAATTGTTGAAGTCCTTATCGTAAAGCTGACCGGCCGGAACCTCTTCGCCCGCAGCAGTATCGAACCGGTAAAACAATCCGTCTTTTTCGTGCGCCACGCCGAAGTAATCCCAGCGCAGGCCTAAATTCACGGTGAGCCGCGGTGTCCATCGAAAGCTGTCTTGGATGTAGAACCCATGGCTGTTCTCGGACGTGTGCCGGCGCGTATACCCGGAACGTTGTCCGCCATCAACGGGTAATCCTTCCAGAAATGCCTGCACTGGTGTGAGCTTGGGCGTCGGCACATTGGGATCGGAGGAAGGATTGTTAGGGTCGTCGACGAGATCGAATGTCAGCTTTCCGCGAAACGTATTTTCGAGCACCTGCATGATGGTCGTCCGGCGAAACTCGTAACCGAACTTCACGTCGTGGCGCCCGAACTTCCATGAATAGTTGTCGATAAAATGCCAGTTGGCATCGACCCGATTGCGCGGCACGCCATTGGTGGCGCCAATCTGAGAAAAACTGCCAACATTGATCGCCGGCAATCCCCCTTCGTACCCGCTTACCCCAGTGTTCAGGCCGATGGTGGAGGGCAGGAATTTCTGATCTTCCGGAAAAAATCCTTCGGCGAATCGGTTCCATCCAAGACGGGCTTCGTTAACCTGGGAAGAATTGATCACCTTCACATAGGAGAGCGAAATCAGTTGCACCCTTGTTGGTGTAACTGTGTTGAATCCAGGGAGAATGCCGGCCGCCAGTTGGGCGAAGGGAAAACTCTGATCACTGTCACCGAAGTAGTAGCGCCCTGTCAGCAGGTTGCTGGCATCGAAATTGTGATCCAGTTTCCCGATGAAGCTATCCACGCGATTTCTGAAAGGAGTCGACGTCGCCAGGTTCGGCGTATCACAGCCGCTCTCATCGCTCACCGCCCCGGCAATATTCGGCGTGGGCCAAGGATTTCTGGCAAGCAGCGCCTGCGTGATCGGATTCAAAATTCCCCCGCTGGCAATCACCTCCTGACTCGCCGTGTCAAGGACGGCCGGATCAGGCACGCAGCTTGTTCCCGATTGCGCTCCGCTCTCTCTCTGTCCCTCGTAGTTCAGATAAAAGAAAGTCTTGTCCTTTACGATCGGTCCGCCAAACGACCCGCCGAATTGGTTATTCAGAAAGGAATTCTTGGGGTTTGGTTCGAAGTTGAAATAATTCCGCGCGCCCAACTGACCGCTTCGCCAGTACTCGAGCGCCGATCCATGCCAGGCGTTGGTTCCACTCTTTGTGACTATGTTAACGATGGCCCCGCTGTTTCGTCCCATACTCCGCTTCGCCATTCGACAGCACGCGCAACTCCGCCACCGCGTCAATCGGCAGAATCGTCGCCGGATCGCCGAACACGCCGGCCTCGTTGATTGCCGGATCGTTGCGGTAGCCGTCGTTCATATCCGTACCGTCGAGCAGAAAGTTATTGGACCGGCCGCGCGACCCGTTCATCGAAAACGTTCCGAACGATCCCGCCGAATCAGAAATCTGATCTGGAGAACCAGCCACTCCCGGGTTCAGATACACCAGCTTGGTATAATCCCGCCCATTCACCGGAATATTGCTGATAACTTCGGCGCTTAAAGTCCCGCCGATCGTCGCCGAAGTCGTTTCCACCTGCGGCAACAAATCTCCTGACACCTCTACCCTCTGACTCACTTCCCCTGTCTTCAGGGCCGCGTCCACCCGCCGCTCGGTAGCGACGTCGACTGCAACGCCTTTTGCCACGTAGGTCTGAAAACCTGCTTGCGTCACCGTGACGTCATAACTTCCAATGGGCAGCTCGGGAACGCTGTAGCTCCCATCAGCGCTGGTGACCGCCGTCCGGTCCAAGCCCGTGCTGGCGCTGTGCACTTTCACTTGCGCCCCCGCCACCACCGCCCCCGTCGGATCCGTCACCGTGCCCAGGATCGTTCCCCGAAAGGTTTGCGCCGATAGGGACGCCATTGCCAACACGACGAACACCAGAATCAATCGAAATTTCATATGCCAATCTCCCCTGGGGAACAATTTCCGCCTAGCGTATCGAAGCTAACTATAACGAAACACGTAGGTTACGGCTTAGTCGAACCGCGAGCCCGCCTTGTCCAGCTACGTAACGAGATCCGGCGCGTCGAACATTGCTAACGCGCGGATTTTCATTTGGGAATGTCGATGCAAGCGCGCCTGCCGGCTGTCATAGGGCATCGAGTATGCTGGCACCCTTCATACGCGGGCGCCAGGTTGTCTAGAATTAGCCGATCAAGCTAAACAAAGGAAGGCTCGGGAGTCAATAACGAAACCACTCCCTCCCGGCTCGATTCCCCTGCTACAATGAGCCAGCCTTAAGGCCGCGCCAGCCCTTCAAGCGGCCGTTCCCGGGGAGTAGTTCCATGGTCCGCTGGATCGCTTTCGATGACGACACTGCAGAAGCTGTAGTCAGCCGGCTCCGTCGCGGCGCCGCCGAAATCCAGCACAACAGTCCTGTGGATGCTGCCCTGCGCGCAGCCGGACCGTCCGTCATCGTCCTGCCCTCTTCGACACCCGGCAGACTTCTGATTGCCCGCATCACAAAATGCAAAAGCAACGAACCTGCCGCCGAACTCAAGACCCAGGCTACCCCACTGGTCCCGCCCGTGCCTCCGAAGAAGCAGGCAGCTTCGGTGAAGAAGCCGTGGTGGCGCAAGTTCGTCGCCTGAATCAGTCGCCAGTCTCAAGTCGTCAGTCTTCAGCCAAGACCTCCAGTTCACTGATGGCGTCGTCAATCCTGACGATAGTCGCCACTGCAAATCGTCGGTCTTCGGCAAATGGTTTTCGGCGGGCGGCTGACGACTAGTGACTGGCGACTAGAGACCAGTCATTTCTTCTTGCTCGGATCGTCGCTCGGGTTCACGTAGTTGAACGCCAGCGGCGACATGCCGTGTACCTGCACCACCGTCTCCCCGCTCGCCATCGCGTAGTGATGCATGTCCGGATCCATGTACGCGAAGCTGCCGGGCGCGAAGCTGCCCATCTTGGCCTCGTCGAACGTGTCTCCCATCCCGAGCTTGAAGGTCCCAGACACGACGGTCACGTTCTCGCGCTTCGGATGCCAGTGCGGCGCGATCCGATAGCCGTCCGGCATCTTGATACGAATCGTGAAGTCCCCCGACGAAGCTGTCGGATCGCCTTCCAGCACCGCCAACTGCGCTCCGGGCGGAACAAATGCCGGCACAGGCCCATAAGGAATCTTGTCGGGAGTGAATACGTTGTCAACCGGCGTGGGCGAGGCCGCCAGCAAAACCGCGCACAGCAATACTGCCAGCACCACAATTTTCATTGGTTTCCTCCGGAAGGTAAGTTTCGCGAGCTCAGTCGCGAGAAGAAGCGGCGCCCCCATTGACGCAGAAGTATACGCCTAAGCCGTTCACCACAGAGTCACAGAGACACAGAGAAAACCTCAAGGCAAAATACCCCCTTTGATTTTCTTACTCTGTGACTCTGTGTCTCTGTGGTGAAGAAGTTTTGTGGTAAGAAACTAGAAAGTAAACGCCACGCCGCCGCGCACCGAGCGCGCCGATTGCACCAGGTAGACCGTGCGGCCGTCCTGTCCCATCACCGGCACATAACCCTGCGCCATCAGGTTGCGCAAGTCCAGCATCGCCTCCATGTGTACCGGCAGGAAGCTGAACCCGGGCAGTGGCTGCCGCAGGAAAACATTCAGATAAGGATCCGACTGTCCGGCCGACGCGTTGAACATGTCAACCTGCGTCAGTCCGCTGCCACTGACCCAGCCGTAAGAGGTCGTCCATTGCGTGCGGCATCCCGGAAGCTTGCCATTGAATTTCGCGGTCACCGCGTGGCGACGCGCTGTGTTCAACGACTGCCGCGCTTCCCGCAGTTCGATGTCTGGCTGGGCAAGGTCAAGCACCCCGCCGTAACCATAGTCCAAAGTCGCGGTCAGGTCGGACGTGAGTTTCCGCTGCAGCACAACCCGCACGCCGTTAGTATCCAGGTTCGTTCCCTGGTAGGAGAACGTTCCCGAATCCACATCGGGCAGCAATTCGCCACCTTCCGCAGTCGCCATGCCGACTCCAGTCAGAACCGTGTTCCTGACCCGATCGGAATAAAACGCCACCTGCATGTTGTTCTTGCCGATGCGGTGCGATAACGAAACTTCATGATGACGCGCTCGCTCCAACGCTGGCGAGAAGCTTGCGATGCTTACGCGCGGACCCGACTGTCCCAGGTCGCTGCTTTCGATCTCCCCGTCCTTGGTCATGGCGTCCGAAGGACGAGAACTCGCAAACCGGTACTCCAGAACGGTGTTGGGTGACACATGCAAATCCGCGGTGCCAAACGGCCGGAACGCCGTAAACCGTCCCATGAACTGCACCGTCTGCAACTCGCTGCCGAACTTCAGCTCCAGAACATTGCCCACCTGCAGCTCGTCGGTGGTCGTCAATCCGAAAGCCTGCAACCCTTGTTGCCGGAAGCTTCCCACCGGCGGCGCCAGGCGCCGTACCGTGAGCGCGACCGTCGGCTCAGAACCGTTGGCTGCATGGTGGGTGTACGACGTGCGCAGAATAGCCGCGCCCGCTCCCTGCCCGTACCCGACGTTTCCCTGCAAACGTACCGCGTCTTCAGCCAGCACCTTGTGCTCAATCGAAAACCCGGTGCTCATGTCTGAGACCGTGCCGTAACCTTCGGAAGGAGCGCCCGCAAAAAACGAAAGACTGGCCTTCAGGTCGTGTTCCTCGCCTTCGCTCTTTTCCTTGGCTACAGCCTCCGTCGCCTGAGCATCGTCCTCCAGCACTCGCAGAATCGGCCGGTTGGCGGCCGAACGCAGCGTCCACTTCCAATCGTCATCATCGGACGGCCCGCGGATCGGCCCCAGCTGCATCGCCTCAAACAGCGTATTCAGCGTGACGTTGACAACCATCGCCGAACCCGCGCGCAAGCCAATGCGATCCCGCAAGGCAGGCAGGAAAGAAGGAGCGCTGACTTTGAGGGTATAAGTTCCAGGCACCAGGTTGCTGATGCTGTAGAAACCGCGATCGTCGGTAAACACTTTCAGGTTCTGCGCCGCAATACTCAACACTTCAACCACTGCACCCATCTGCGGCACGCCGGTGGAACTGCGCACGTAGCCCGAAATCGATCCGGGACCATCGACCGCTAACGCGGAGAGCGTCAGGCCGAGAACAACTACGAAATATCTGAGCTTTCGCAGCATCACTCCACCACCTCAGGGGTCAAGCCTGACCTCACTCCACGGAAAATGTCGCCGTGGGCCCGACGGTCTGCTTGGAGATGTTGTCGTTGACCTTGATCTCGAGACGATACAGACCAGGCTGCAAATTCGCCGCCGACAGTGTCTTCTGCAGAGTCACTTGGTCGCCGATATTGCCCATCTGTTCGGTCGATTCCGTTGTGTGCACCACGGCCTTATTCGTCGCCGTGTTTACCACGTCATACTCGAACGTGGCCGAAGGCTTGTGCGTCTTCTCATCCACGCTCAGGTTGTAGACCTGCATCCAGAAATTCAGTTTTTGCGTTCGCTTGAACGCAATCGGCTTGCCGTCAGCCGGCGGCACCCGCGGCCGTACCTTCATCGTTCCAATCACAAAGTTTCCGGTCCCGATATCCTTGGTCGCCACCGGATACATCTGGTCGGCCACGATCAGCGAAGAATTGGTCAGGTGATCGTCCCCGAAATCGGGAACCATCAGGCTCTTGCTCCAGTTCCCTACCCGGTCGCCGTTCACGTCCTTCACAACTACATCCAGACGGTAGTGCCCGGGCTTCAGTGGTAGTGCCTTCCAGTACACCTGCGAATTGTCGGCCGCTTTCGAGAGCAGTTCCGCCGGCACGTCAACCTGCACCGTATCTTCAAAAGTCTGTGCAATGCGCCCGCTCAGCGTAGCTACCCGTCCGAAGATGTTCACCGTCCCGCGCTGCACGCCGTCCTTGTTCTGGAACGTGATGTCGCGGTTCTTCACTTGGATGGTGATCGGCGTTAGAACGGTGTCGCTGGTGACCTTCACGAAGTCCGCCCGCACGTCGAACGGCATCAGGTTCACCGTGATCTTGTGCGAAACGATTTCCTCGAGATCTTTGAACTTCACGGCCGGCGGCTTGTTCAACTTCGCAAACTGCTCCAACCGGTCGAATTGCTTGGTCTGCAGGTCCTGATTAAACGGGCCCTGTCCGAGTCTTTCCATGCCGCCGCCACTGAAGCGCGCCGTCTTGTTCGACATCCCCATCTGCTCATAAAGCGTCAACCCCGCATTCGGGGTGTAGAGCAGCGCGTCCTTTTCCGAGCGGTCGAGCGTCATGTGATAGTCGCCGCACATGCAGGTATCGACGAACTCGATGATCACTTCCTGTCCAATGCCCTCGAGGTAGCGGTAACGCCACTGCTCAAACGGATACGTCGAGGTCGTGCCGCCGCCTTCTTCCATGGGACGATCGTAGGTTCCGCCCGAAGGATGCGACTCGATTTCATCCGCCGGCCCATACATGATGTACATCCGCCCCCGGTCGGTCTTCCATCCCGGAATGCCCGCCGGAAAATGCTCGTTGGCGTAGGCAATCCGCCGGTAGTGCTCTTCCTTGAATTCGTTTTCGATGGTGTCCGGAGTGGGATCGCGGCGCTGCCAGAAGGCTTCGATGAACTGGTCGCGCTCTTCGTCGTTCGACAGCTGCTTGAATGCCGAGCGCTCTTCGTCGGAGATGATCCAGCGCACGTCTTCATCGAGCCACTTCTTGTAGGAACCCGACACTTCCTGCTTGAAGCGCTTCTCGTTAGCCTTGCGTTCTTTTTCGCCGAGCGGCCGCTTCAGCGGATCGACTTGATCAGCCTCAACTTTGGACGGCTTGGCCTTGGATGGCTTTGCCTCGTCTTTCGCAGAATCCGCGGTGGCCTGGTCATCCGATTTCGGCTTGGCATCCTGCCCAAATACATAGAAATGCCCGAAAAGGCACACAAAGCTTGCAACGGAAAGGGCCAGGACGAAACGACGGACACCTACCAGACGCATGACGGGGGCACTCCTCTACTGGCACACTGGTAACCGGATTGTAGTTCCAAGGGGGCCCCAAAGGCAAGGCTAAGTCTCACCCCTAGAATGTATTGTGAATCATCGCCTTCAACGCGGGGTTGCCTCCCGGAGGAAAATATTTCAACACCCCAGTTCCCTGCCGGAAACCCTCTGAACCGTTTTATAATCCAAGGTTTACCTCCTCAAGGATACCCGCGCGCCTACCGGAGTGGTTCCTCACTTCCCGCAGGCCCGGGTGGAACTTTCGCCGCTCGTCGAGCGTATCTAGAAAGCGTGCGAGCCGGTTCGCCCTTTTGGACACAAAAGCCATCGACTCCCTCCACGTAAGTGATTGAGGCGAGTCAGGTTTCGGAGGGCGAACGAGGCGCGGCATGAAGACCTGGAAGAAAGTGCTGATGGGCGTGGGCGGGCTGCTATTCGCCCTGATCCTGGTCGCGATCGGCATCCATCAGGCCAACAAAGGCGTAGTCACGGTGCAAACCGACAGGGCTCAGCGCGAGGATCTTTCCTCCATCGTGAGCGCGTCGGGCGAAATCAAGCCCAAGACCTACGTCAACATCGGGGCCAACGCGTTCGGAAAGATCACTCACCTCTATGTACGGGAAGGTGATCGAGTGAGGAAGGGCCAGTTGCTGGCACAACTCGAAAACGTTCAGTCCAGTGCCGACGTCGCCGCCACCAGAGCTTCGCTGGAAGCTTCGCGCACCGATGCCATCGCCGCTGAAGCCAACCTCAATACTGCAAAGGCCGACCTTGCGCGCGCGAAGGCTGACTTTGAGCGTGCCCGCCTCGACTGGGATCGAGCCGAGGGCCTTTTCAAGGCTGGAGTGATTTCGAAAGCTGATTACGACACCAGAAAAGCAACTTGGCAAACCGCAGAAGCGGGAGTAGCTCAAGCCCAAGCGCGGGTCGCGCAAGCCAAAGCTCAACTCGAATCCGCCCAGCGCCATATCGCTCAGACCGACGCGACCCTGACTCGCGCGTCCGATGTTTTGCAGAAAACCGTCTACGCCGCGCCCTATGCCGGGGTGATCACCAACCTTCCAGTCCGCGAGGGCGAGACCGTCGTCATCGGCATCCAGAACGCGCCCGGCAGCACCCTCATGACGCTTGCCGATATGTCGGTCATTACCGCTGAGGTAAAAGTCGACGAGACCGATATCGTCAACGTCCAGCTCGGACAGCCCGCCGAAGTCGCGATCGACGCCATTCCCAAGAAAACCTTTCACGCCGTCGTCACCGAAATCGGCAACAATGCCATCGTCCGCTCGACGGGAGTCGCAACCTCTCAATCGGTTTCCGCCAGCCAGGAAGCCAAGGATTTCAAGGTTGTCGTGACCTTGCAGGATCCTCCTGAAGATTTGCGCCCCGGCCTGTCCACCACGGCAAAAATTACCACCGCCACCCGCACGAACGCCGTCGCCATCCCCATCCAGGCTTTGACCATCCGGCGCGAATCGGATTTGCAGGCCTCCACCGAAAAAGGTTCCGTCCAGGCAGCTGCGCCCCAGAAGGATGCGTCCAAAATAAAAAAGAACAACGACGAACTGCAGGGCGTGTTTGTAGTCAGAGGTAAGAAAGCAGAATTCGTACCGGTGCAGACTGGCATCACAGGTACCACCGACATCGAAGTCTTGAGCGGGCTGAAGGAAGGTGACGAAATCGTCACCGGAAGCTACAAGGTTCTACGCACCATGAAGCCGGGTACGAGCATAAAAATCGACAACTCGGCGGCCAAGAAGGAAGACAATGAATAGGGTCGAGTCGTCTCAACTCGACAACTAACAAAGGTTGGGGTGGCTCGTCCAATGGGGAGCCGTCCGGATGGAGAAAGTTGAGTGTCCCCACAGGACAAGGAGAACAAGATGGCAACTGCTGAAGTAGTCAATTTTTCGCAGCCCGCAGTGTTGGCGCCTCGGGACCATTGCATGATCGCCACCGAAGACCTCTGGAAAACCTACGACATGGGCTCGGAGCAGCAGGTGCATGCCCTGCGCGGCGTCAATCTGCGAATTCAGCGCAGCGAATACGTTGCCATTATGGGCCCGTCGGGTTCCGGAAAATCAACTCTCATGAACCTGATTGGCTGCCTCGATTCTCCCAGCAAGGGCAATTACTGGCTGAACAACCAGCTGGTCAGCGAACTCGACGACGACGAGCTCGCCCGCATCCGCAACAAGGAAATCGGATTCGTTTTCCAGACCTTCAATCTCCTTGCCCGTGCGACCGCACTGCACAACGTCGAGCTCCCGCTGATCTATGCCGGCATCCCCGCCGAAGAGCGCATGGCGCGCGCCGAAGGAGCGCTCGCCGCCGTCGGCATGGAGAAGCGCATGTCCCACAAGCCGAACGAACTCTCCGGCGGACAGCGCCAGCGCGTAGCCATCGCCCGCGCCCTGGTGAATAAACCCTCGATCATTCTCGCCGACGAACCCACCGGCAACCTCGACTCCCAGACCGGCAACGAAATCATGGCGCTGTTCGACCGCCTGCAAGCCGAAGGCAACACCATCGTGCTGGTCACCCACGAGCACGACATCGCCGAATACGCCCACCGCGTCATCTTCATCAAAGACGGCGTAATCGCCGGCGACGAGAGAAAAAGGTAATCGCCGCAAAGTCTTTAAACCACAGAGGTCACCGACTCACAGAGATGACGTAAATTCCTCTGTGTTCTCCGTGTCCTCGGTGGTGAAATCACCTTTCCCCGCCTAACCAATTCCTATTCGGTTCCAGTATCGAAACCGGAAATCTAATTCTTTCCTCCAAATCGCCGATAACCACTCTGAAGGGTGGGCGAAGCACCGTGAAAATTCTCCTGGTTGAGGACAGCAGAGTCCTGCGGCTCAGCAACGAGCGCGCTCTTGTAAAGGCCGGTTACAAGGTGATCACTGCCGAAGACGGGGAGTCCGCGCTGCAATGTGCCAAGGAACAGCAGCCCGACCTGATCCTGCTTGACCTGCTATTACCCAAGGTGAGCGGACTGGAAGTCTTGACGCGTCTGAAACACAGCCGCGCCACCGCGCGAATTCCCGTCGTCGCCGTCAGCGGCCTCTCCGAAAAAAACCGCCAAAGACTGATCGAGGCCGGCGCCGAGGACTATCTGGAAAAAAGTTCGGTCATCACCGACAAAGGAATCAATCGTCTGGCCCAGGTTCTCGAAGGAGTCATCTGCCGCATCAACCGTAAACGCGGCATCAATTTCTCCCCCATCCTCGACAAAAAGTGATGGGCTCCCCTTAGCTCCCGGGCCGCTTGCCCGTCACCAGATCATAGATCAGCACGGCCACGCCAATCACAGCCAGCACGTGGATCACTCCTCCGCCAATGTGCAAAATAAACCCGAGCAGCCAGAGAATCAGAAGAACGGCAACAATCGCGCGCAGCATTTTTCGTTGATCGACCTTTCTTCTCGAACGCCCTCCACCCCCAAACCCCGAGCGCCGGAGCCCGTGAGCTTATCAGGAACAGGAAGCACCCGGGAAACCAGCGCTCGCCAACCAATGCAGCACGAGCCACGCGTTTCTACCGGAAACGCCGGATTTGCCCTCCATTGTTCGAAGCCTATCGTTGAGTCCGGTCCAATTGGGACGGTTCCGTCTCCCGAACGACACTTGCTGTTGAGCGAAGCATACCTGATTGACCAGAACGGACTGAGTCACCCGGCAACCATTCGGCGGGCGCCCCAGTCCGAATTGATTGAAATAATGAAAGGGGATCTATGAATACCGAAAAGACTGGACAGCAGTCGAACCCGCAGGACCCCACTCAACGCGATAAAGACCAGGAAAAGCAAGGCCAACGCGACCAGCAGGGCTACGGCCAGCACGATCAGCAGAAAGATCGCAAGCCCGGCCAAGGCCAGCAAGGCGACATGGACGACCAGCAGAAAAAATCCGCCTAGCAATCTCCCTGGATCCTGAAGCGAACCCCCTTCCCATTTGGAAGGGGGTCCTTTTTGTCAGCGGCCTTCTTGTCTACTGGCTGTTGCCGGGCTGCTCCGCCGGCAATGCCGTCAGGTTTCCCAGCACTCCGTCGCTTTCATCATTCGGGCCTGCGGTGAAGAACAGAGACGTCGCCATCCCATCGTTAGTGGAGTCGCCGCCAAAGCTCAATCCCCACAATCCATCAATGACCAGCGTCGTCCCGGTCGTATCGTCGAGCATCGTCCCTTCATGCTTGCCGGTCACTGGATTAAAACCATTGATCGTGCCATCCCCAAAGTTCCCGATCAGCAACCGATGCGTGAACTTCCCGAAGTCACTGGGCGCGAGGGCTACACCCCACGGCGCATTGAACCACGGACCGTGCTGGAGCGTCAGCAGCAGTTTTCCGGTCGGACTGAACACCCCCACCTGCCCTAACCCCTTGCCGTGGTCTTCATCAAGGCTGCCCGGAGCCCGGTGCGCGAACGTAACCACCAGGTTCCCGCCCACGTTCTGGATATTGAAAGGCGCGTAGTCGGGCGACAACCCGGGGATCTTGAATGCAGTTGTGCTGCCCGCTTCGATGCGCACAAAGTTCGAGTTATAGATTTCCACCTTCCCGGTCTGGAAGTTGGTCGCATAAAACCGCGCGCCGAACGAGGGCGTCGCGATGGCGCAACCTTTGTAAACAGCTTTCCCGGAATTGTTCTTGATAATGATCGTGTTGGCAAAATCCGCCGCAGGATTCCAGCCCGAGATCGTGCCATCCTCGGTCACAAACAGGAAAACCGCTTTGCCTCCGCCCACTTGAAATCCAGAAGTGGGATTGAAGACGGTTCCGGTCGGAGTGGCCGTCCCGGTGCCATCGGGCGTTGCAATCTTCACGACCAGTGGCTGTGTGGAGCCTCCCGGAAAAAATGGCTTTCCCGATCCGTCATACACCGTGGTCAAACCAGAACCATTGTCGGAAATCCACCAAGGTCCGCCGCTGCCTCGCGACATCCCCCAGGCATTCAGAAGTTGCCCATCGACATTCGGTGCATTCGAGACGGTGGACGAATCGGTGGTCAGATCGGTGCGGTGATATTTCTGGGCGCTGCTCACACTAGGCATCAGCAACGCTAAAAGCGTGGCGGCAAACATAAGTCGGCGATCGGCTGAAATCGGCATACATCCCCCCTCCACAACTGAAAATCAACGATCCGGCGCGAAATGAGGCGCGTCTCCCCTTGGGCAGAGGTGATCACGGTATGCCCCGCGTCAACCCGGTTATGTCACCGAATTGTCGAGTTTCGGCAATATTCTTGTAAGTTCACCAGGGAACGGCAGTGAAGAGACACAACGGAGGGAACTGCGAAGGACTCGACTGCAATGGAGCCGTACATCCGCCACCAGCAATGCGGTTTTAGCTCTGAAGTTATTGGGTGCTGGCTGGCGTCGCCTGCACGCCAGCGGTATCGGTCGGCGCCGGCCGCGCCGCGAAGAAATTATGATCGTATAGATTCCGGTACATCCGCCCGGCAATCTCCGCGGCCTTCGGACCGAAGGTAGGCCGCCCGCCTTGCAGAAACACCACGGTCACGATCCGTCCCACATCTGTATTTGCGTAGGAAGCAAACCAGCCATAACGCGTGCCCGAGCGCGAGCAGGTTCCAGTCTTGCCTAGCACCTGTTCTTCCGAGAAGTTATAACGAACACTACGGGCTGTACCGTAGAGCACCGCACCCGCCATCCCGTCAGAGATTTCCGGAATCACCGGGGCGATATCCAGATGTCTCTTCACACGCGGCTGGAAGTTGGCAATTTCCTCGGCCGTGGTCGGATGCTGAGCGTAGTACAGCGTTCCTCCATTGGCAATCGCGGAAACCATGGCCCCAAGTTGCAGTGGGGTCATGGAAATGCCCTCGCCGAATGAGCACATCTTCCCGACTCCGCCCAGCTTGCTGGAAATTTCTGTTTCCGGATACGTTCCCAGCTGTTCGCCTTCAATGTTGTAGCCGGCCAACTCACCCAGGCCGTACTCGTTCGCGTAGTAACGAATCTTTTCGAAGCCCAGTTTGCGTCCCAGCGCTTCGAAGTACGCATTGTTCGAGCGCGCCAGTGCCGATGTCAGATTCATCCGGCTGCGCCGGCCCAGCGCCACCTTGGTATCTTTGTCGATCAGCCCTTCGCTCAGCGCCGCCAGCGCGACTGCAACCTTGATCGTGGAACATGGTTGCGCCCCGCTTGACAGCGCCAGCTTCTGGTTCACCATGGCGAGCACGCGGCCGCTGGTCGGTTCGATCGCGACCACTGTCCCATTCATGTTCCCCAGCGCGTCAATCGCGGCCTGCCGGACCACCGGATCTTCGCCCGTGGTCACGTCGCCTTCCGTGATGTCTTCTGCAAACGAACTCGTATAGAACCGCTCGTAGAATCTATGCCGCCGCCGATGAATCGCGGTCCGCTTGCTCGCAGTCGTAACCGAGCGTTTGCGCGCCAGGTGCGTCATCTTGCGCCGCGCCCGCGCGCTCTCTGCCAATTTTTGTGATTTGGACTTGCCAGTAAGTGACCGCGTGTTGACGCTGGCGGCTACGACGAATTTCGACGTGGCCAGCGCGATCGTCGCTAACAACAAGAGCCTGAGAATGTTACTGGTCTTAAACGACATCGAGCCCCTTGCCGTACTCAGAACGTCACAGAATTGGATGCACGAATCATGCCAGCCTCACTGGCACGAATCGGCTACCGATCCCTTCGATACTAAGAGACTTAGCCTTCAACGGGCAACGGAATTTTACTTCACAGTGATCGCCGGCCAATTAAAATTAAGTCGTTCTTGTAAAGTAACTTACAGCCACAAACACCCCGGTTCTGAGCCTTTCGTAATTCGTAACCAGGTAACCAGAACGATACTCCGCCGCATGTGCAAAATCTTGCCGCTCGAAGGGCACACAAATGCGCAAGCGCATTAGGTTGCGCCCTTGCTTGTGCGATTCGGCGCAGGAGAAATATGGACCAGCACGTCCAGCCTAAGACTATTCCTCGCCCAGCACGGGTTCAGCCAGGAACCGGTATCCCACCCCGCGCACGGTGAGCAGATGTCGCGGCCGCGCCGGATTGTCTTCGATGTATCGCCGCAGTCGGACCACGAAGTTATCGATCGCGCGCGTATCGGTATCCTCTTTCAAACCCCACACTTCCTCGAGAATCGATTTCCGCGATACGACGCGCCCGTTACTCCGAATCAAGTGCCGCAACAGATCCGCCTCCATGAGCGTCAGTTGAATCTTGCCCTGGCTCGTGCTCAGTTCATGCGTGCTGAAGTCGATGGTCTTCCCTTGAAACGAAAACACCTCGCCCGCTTTCGCGGTGTCAGTCGCGTTTGCTTCGGCAGAGGGCTGGTTCGTTCCCGTCCCCGAACGCAGCCACTGCGTGCGCCGCAGCAACCCGGTCAGGCGCGCCAGCAGGATCGTCAACTCGAACGGCTTGGCCAGGTAGTCGTCCGCGCCCGACGCGAAGCCCTTCAACACGTCTTCCGGGCGCCCCCGCGCGGTCAGCATCAGCACCGGCACAAAATTTCTAGCCTGGCGCAGTTCCGTGGCGACTTCAAACCCATCCTTGCCCGGCAACATCACATCCAGCACCACCACGTCGAAGTCTTCCTTCCTGCCCAGCAATCGCTCCAGCGCAGCTTCGCCATCGCCCACGACCTCCACCGAATGCCCTTCCGCTTCCAGGTTGTACGACAGTCCCTTCGCAAGATGCGATTCATCCTCTACCACCAGCACCCGGCTCATGAAGCGCTCCGCGGCAATTCCAGAGTCACCGTCGTGCCCTGCCCTTCGCCCGCACTCTCGGCAAAAACCTTGCCTCCGTGCTTGCGCGCGATCGAGCGCACGATAAACAATCCCAGCCCGGTCCCCTTCACGTGCCCGAGCGAGCGATGCGGTACGCGATAGAAGCGCTTGAAAATGCGCTTCAGTTCATCCGTCGAAATGCCCACTCCCTGATCGCGCACCTGCAGCACCACGTTCTTCTCGTCGGTCTCGACGCGCACCGCGACATCGACCTTGCTCCCCGAATATTTCACGGCGTTGTCGATCAGGTTGGAAACAGCGGTCCTGAGTTCCTCCATATCGCCCCGAACCCGCGCGCCATTGCCGTTCCCCGCCGGCGGCTCGTAGTGCAGCGCCTCAGCCTGCAAATGATGACGGGTGCGGACCAGTTCCACGCACTCCCGCACCAGCCCATCGAACTCCACCTCGACCCGCTGATGCTTCGCGCCCTTTTGCGCGGCTTTCCCGGCCTTCAGCACCTGCTCCACGGTTCCCAGCAGGCGATCGGTGTCGCTGAGCATCAGCCCGTAGAACTCCTTGCGGCGCGCGTCGTCGACCGCCCGGGTCTGCAGCGTTTCCAGGTATAGCCGGATCGAAGCGATCGGCGTTTTCAGTTCGTGGGTGACCGCATTGATGAAGCTGTCGTGCTGCTCATTGCGCCGGATTTCCCGCACCAGAAAAATCGTGTTCAGGATGATGCCCGCCGCAATCGCGCAGAAGAAAATAAAACCCAGCACGACCTTGACGCCTTCCTGCCAGTTAAGAATGATCCACCCGCTGCCCACCGCCAGGGCCAGCGCCGCCAGCCCCACCCCCAGCGTCAGAAAGAAAGCAATCGTCTTGCGGCGAGAGGTAATGCGCATGGCAGATGTGATTCCGGGACGATTGTATCTCGCTGCCGTAGCCCGTGGAGCGGCAACAACCTGCTACGCCTTCGTCCCCACCTCCATCAACTTCTTCGTCATCAGCACCAGCCCCAGAATCTGCGTCCACTCCGAAACGATGTTTCCCACCACCTGCCCCCACCTGCTCCCGGGATCCATTTCCCAGAACGCAATCACCCAGCCGATGCCCGTGATCACCAGAACAATCGTCAGCGAGTGCTCCCGCAGCTTCTCCAGCAGCGCATCCGGCAACTTTCCCTTTGGCTGGCGGCTCTCCCGCGATCCTTTCTCGTACAGATACTTGGTCAACACGATGGTCACAAACACACCGGTCCAGTCCGCAATCGCATTCCCAAAGAACGAACCAATGTGAGTGGAGGGTTCCGAGCGCGTGTACAGCGCAATCAGCGCCAACACGACCCCGAGAGCGCACAGGCTCAGAGAGTGTTTCCGTAGAAAAGACTTGTCCTTGTTTCCCTGCTTCATCCCCCTACTCTACCGGATTGTCTCCCGCCGGCGATTGTTCGCTCCTTTCCGCGACGTGACATTCACCCCACTGATCCGTCTATGTCCCGTCGCGAAGGCGAATTCCTATGAAATCCATCCCACACAAACTTTCCATCGCCCTTCTGGCCGCCGCTTCGCTCTGCCCCTGCCTGGCACAAACCAACTTCGACTACATGAGCAGTTCCGGCCGCGACATCAACAAGATCGAGATTGCGCCAGGCATTTATCAGTTCATGACCTTGCGAGATGCCTACGTCCGGCAACTCAACTCCGTCGTCATCGTGAATGAAAATGACGTCCTGGTGTTCGACACCAACACCCGTCCCTCCAGCGCGCGCCTGATTCTTGCCGAAATTCGCAAAATCACCGACAAGCCGGTGCGCTACGTCGTCAATTCTCATTGGCACCCCGACCACTGGTCCGGCAATGAAGTGTATGCGCAGGCCTTTCCCGGCCTCGAGATCATCGCCACCGAACAAGCGCGCCAGTTCATGCTCAATGTCGCCAATGCGTGGCCCGCCCGCTTCAGCGCCGAGCTCAAAAAAAGGCAGAAGGAATTTGAGGACCAAACTAAAAAAGACCAGCCGGCGCCCGGAACTGCTCCCACGCCCGAACAGCTCCGCCAGATCGAAGACGACCTGCAAAACTACAAGACCTTCGTCGACGAAGCCCTCGCCCTGCACCGCATCTATCCCTCCCTCACCTATGTCGACAAACTCACCCTCAATCACGGAGGCCGCGAATTTCGGTTCATCAGCGTCACCGGAGACGCCGAAGGCACGACCGTTCTCTACCTTCCTAAAGAAAAAATCCTGATCACCGGTGACGCCGTTTCCTATCCGATCCCCTACATCACTCCGCCGCCCACCCGGCAATTCCAGAGCCTGCAAGCGCTCTCCCAATTGGATGTCGACATCATCATTCCCGGCCACGGCCCGGCTTTTCACGACAAGAACTATCTCCACCAGGAAATGGAATTGCTGGAATCGGTAACCCATGGCGTCCGCGACGCGCTGCAAAGAGGCATCCTGACCCTCGACGAGGTGCAGAAAGCGGTCACCGCCGACGAACTCCGCGAGAAGTTCGCCCACGGCGATCCCGACCTGGAAGCCCGCTTCCGCCAGAGAGTCCGCGACCTGGTAGAAATAGCAATCCGCGAACAAAGAGACGGGCAACCCTACCACTAAGATCCAGGCGAATTTCGGAAGGTCTTTTCCTGGGGATTTCTAGGGGTCTTCTCCAAACGAGGGAACCCCACCCTGACGCGTTCTGTGCGCCAGGGTGGGGTTCCACCAACCCATCATCCGTGGGATTTTGAGTGGTTGAATCAGGCCACCCCTTCCTTCGCCATCCACCGCGCCGTCTGATTCTTCGGAAGAATATCCAGATAAATCACCGCCCACCGGAACGCCATCACCACTGCGGTCAGCACCATCAAGCTCGCCGCGAACTCCGTCCACTTCGGCACGTAGTAGATGCCGGAGCTGGCCTGCAACCCGGTGATGGAGACGTTTAGCCGGTTCGCCATGAATCCCATCACCACCAGGCTGCAGGTCCAGTACAAACGCTGCGGGTTGTTTCGTATCTTCTCCATGTTCAGCAGCACCAGCGGCGCTGCCACCAGCAAACCGAACTCCAGCCAGAAGGAAAACGTCTCCTCGCGCCAGCGGAACAGATAGGGCAACGCCCCGCGGCTCGACAGATCGACCAATCGGAAAATTCCGTAGAGCCCCAGCATCGGTGCAATCACGCGGCTCAATTCGCTGAGAATCGCCGTGTCCAGCTTCACGTTCAGCGAGCGCACGCACAGGTACAGCGCCATCACCGTCACCGCCAGCCCCGCCGGAATCGCCGACAGGTAGAACAACGTGGTCAGGTACGGCGTGTACCAGAGCGGATCCAGCTTGCCCTTGGTCAGCAGGTAGAGCCCGCCCAGGAACGACTGGTGCAGTGACGAGAGCACGCAACCCACCAGCACCAACCCGATCAGAATCCGGTGCTGCTGGTGCAAATACCAATCGCGCACTCCTTTCCACGGAATCTTTTCGACCAGTGAAGGCGAGAACTCCAGCGACAACACGGTGGTGTACAGCATCACGCACCAGGACACCTCAAACAGCATCGAGTGCCGGTTCCACATAAAAATCGGATGCCAGATCCTCCACGGCAGCCCCAGCTCGTACATCATGCCCGCGATCACGCTCAGGTATCCCAGGAACGACACCAGCACCGCCGTGCGCAACACCGGCCGGTAGCGTTCGAAGCCGAGCAGGTAAACCGCTGCCGCGATTCCAAACCCGCCCGCCGACAATCCCACGCCGCACAACGTTCCCAGCCCAACCCACAAGCCCCACGGCTGCGGGTCCGTCAGGTGCGTCGACTGGCTGAACCCCAAGGCAAAGCGGGCGTACGTCGCGTACAACCCCGCCGCAAAAATAACCGCCACAATCACCCGCCACATCGTAATTTTCGGAACCCATGTGCTAGTCATAACTCAGCTCCCTTACCGCTCGCGTAGGGACAGGCGCCCTCGCCTGTCCAGCCGGACGCCAGCGCCGGCATCACTCCTCGCGTCTCTGTAAATCGCCTCAGCATTGCCGAATTCCTCAGTGCCCCTCAGTCTCCTCTGTGGTTTAGGTTCTTTGTTTCAGCCAGCGACTCCTCTGCCGCCACCTGATTCCTCCGCTCCGTGATCCAGTACAACCCGGCCAGCAACGACCCACCCACCAACACCACGGTCGGCACATCACCCAAGGCGGCCGCGCTCAAGGCCGGCATCGCTTGTTGCGGCGGCGCCGCGAATCCCAGCTTCTCGAACGGAACGTCGGAAATAAAGAACACCGACGTACCTCCCGCCTCTTCGCTGCCATAGATATGCTTCACGTACTTCGCATCGTTCAAAACGCGGCGCTGCGCTTCTTCCAGAATTTCGTCACGCCAGCCCACAATCGACGCCTCGGTCGGGCACGCTTCCACACAAGCCGGCGGCTGGCCCTGGGCTTGGCGCCCCGCGCACATATCGCACTTCTTCACGTACGGAACCAGCTTCGACCACTCATACCGGGGCACGCTGAACGGGCAAGCCACCAGGCAATACCGGCACCCGATGCACTTCGCCCCGTCATACGTAACCGGGCCGAGCGCCGTCTTCTTGAGCGCTCCCACCAGGCAAGCCGATGCACACGCCGGATCCTGGCAGTGCATGCACATCTTCCGCACGTACTTGTCGCCGTGCTCTTCGATCACGGTCAGCGCGGTCGTCGACAGCTTCGCTTCCGTCTCTTTCGGGAAACCGTGCACTTCCTTGCAAGCCTGCTCGCAGCTCCGGCACCCGATGCACTTCGTGATATCCACCAGGATGGCTTTCGTCCGTTCCATACCGTTCTCCTTCGTGCCGCCTACTTCCACTTCGAGGGTGCCCCGTTCAAGCTCCGCTTGGGCGGGGATTTTCGCTAACCCTCGGCAACACCACCGTTCCAAGTCCACTACGCCAGCAAGAATTCCTTCACCAGCACCTCGCGCAATTCGGGCGTGATGCGCATCAGCAATCCCGGCATCGGCACGCCGCCATCGGCCGCCATGGTCGGCGCTAATTGCGAAACCATCCCGTTCAGCCGGGTCACGCTGTTCTGCAGCCAGGGCGCCACCATCCCGCCCTGCACCAGGTTCTTCCGATTCATCGCGAGATCGGGCGACTTCACCATCGCGATCCACCCGTTCTGGTAGGGATCGCGGGCAATCAAGCCGGGATCGGCGATCACATCTTTGTTAATGGCCATCACCACACCTTCGACCGGAGAGACCAGATCAAACTGCTGGTCGCCGCTCACCAGCGTCACCAGCCTCTGCCCCTGGCGCACCCATCGGCTCGAGCCCAGCACGTCAATGCGATCGATCTTCCCAATCAGATTGGCCGCAAAGCTGTCGACGCCCACGCGCGCATTCTCGCCGTCTTCTTTTAGGACCCACGTGTGTCCCGGATGAAAGCAATATCCTTCGGGAATGGAGAAGCCGTATTCCCGTTGCAGGCGCGGCGCAGGCGGGCCCGCCCACACTTCAGGCTGTTGCGCCGGCATCTCGCCGCGGCTGCGGAAGTAGCTGATCGACATCACCAGCAGGAACATCAGAAGTACAAACAGAATCGACATGACAACCTCCACGCCGGTTTCTGGTTCACGCTTGGAGAGGCGTGCCGCAACCGACTGCACTCCCTGTAAGTGCACGCCAGTGGCAAATCGAGGCAACGTTGAAGAAGATTGATAACGCGGTACTTAGGAGGGAAAGAAAAGGTGACGAAAGTCCCTGCCGCCACTGCGTTTTGCAGGAGTCACTGCGTTTTGCAGGAGGGGTTCCTTGGCTGCAGCCCGCGAGAACTGCCGGGACGAGTGGCTACGGACAAGATTCTCCGTCACTAGCCACTTTAGCTTCGATGGCTACTTACGCCCGAAGCTCAGGCATCTATGAAACGTCTACTCGTATCGCAACGCCACCATCGGATCGACCCTCGAAGCGCGCCGAGCTGGCAGGTAGTTCGCGAGGAACGCCACAGTCCCTAGTAATGCGGCAACGCCTCCGAAAGTCACAGGGTCGGTTGCCGTAATCCCAAACAGCATCCCAGAGATTAGCCGCGTCATTCCAAGCGAAAGGATGGCGCCTGCTGCAATCCCCACTAGGGCCAGTGCCATTCCCTGCTTCACTACGAGTACAAGCACATCGGGACGCCGGGCTCCCAAAGCCATGCGGATACCGATTTCGTGTGTCCGTTGCGCCACCGAGTAAGACATGACACCGTAGAGTCCGATAGCCGCAAGTAGCATCGCCACGGCAGCAAAGATCGTAAGCAGCAACATGCTGAACTTCCTCCGCTGAACAGAGTTGGCAATGAGCTCTTGCATCGTGCGGACGTTGGCGAGAGGGACATCTTTATTTACGCTCCAGACCGCATTCTGCGCCGCCGAAGTCAGGGTCGTGGGGTCAGAAGTTCCGCTACGGATTGCTACGAACATCGACGGCCATTGCGCCTGGCCGAGCAACTGGTAGATCTCAGCGTGGGGATCTGCATCCAGCCCGACGTGCCGGACATTACCGACGACTCCTATGATCTGCAGCGTCAATTTGTCCGGCCCGAAATGGGTGAGCTGTTTGCCAATTGGGTCCTGTCCAGGAAAAGCGGTGCGGGCCAGGGCCTCGTTGACGACGGCCACATTAAGCGAGCTGCTCAGGTCACTCTCGCTGAAGCCGCGGCCTTTCAGCAACGGGATGCTCATCGCGCGGAAATAGTCAGCAGTGCTGACGCGAATGTCGGCGTCGTAGGCCGTTTCGCTTCCAGGAACGCCAAAGCTGCGTGAACTATTGCCTCCAGCCAGCGGCAGCCTGCTGACGGCGCCTACAGCCTGCACGCCTGGTAACGCCTGAAGCCTTTGCACGACTTGTTGGTAAAACGCGAGCTGACGAACAGAATTGGTAGAGGACGGAAGACCAAGGTTGAAGGTTAAGAGATGATCCGGGTCGAAGCCGGCATCAACATCCATGAGTCGTTCGAAACTCTTGACCAAAAGCCCGGCTCCTACCAGCAGAACTAGCGAGAGTCCAACTTCGGCGATCACCAGCGCGGATCGGGTTCGCCCCCGGTTCGCTGTGCTCCCGCGCTCGCCTTCCTTGAGGGATTCGTTTGGGTTTGATCGAGACGATTGCAGAGCGGGAATCAGGCCAAACACAACTCCGCACAAAACCGAAGCCAGGAAATTGAATGCCAACACTTCTCGGTTGATTCCAATCTGCGTGAACTGACGGATATCCGGCGGGCTCAGTGCCAACAACGACGGAACGGCCAGGACAGCTAACAAACATCCGAGGACTCCTCCCAATAACGCGAGCAGAACACTCTCGGTAAGCGCCTGTCGGAGTAAACGCCCACGGCTCGCTCCCAGAGCCGTTCGAATCGAGATTTCCTTGGCGCGCGCTGTCGCTCGTGCCAGAAGAAGGTTGGCAACGTTGGCGCACCCGATCAGAAGCACGATGGCCACCGCAGCTAGCAGAACCAGTAGAACCGGACGGATGTCACCGACGATATATTCATGCAATGGCAGAAAGCTCACGCCGACTTTGTCGTTCGAATCCGGATATTGCATCTCCAGGCGGCGGCCGATGGTATCGAGTTCCGCGTGGGCCTGTTGCTGAGTTACTCCTGGCTTTAACCGCGCCCAGACGTCAAGATAATTTCTGTTCCTGAATTGGCGTGGATCCTTGTCAGGCGCCAGCGGATGAATGGGCACTCCCCACGGAGATGGGATCCATAGCTCGCCGTAGTCGTCTGGAGAGAAGTTCGGTGGCATCACACCGACCACAGTGTACTGCTCTCCATTGAGATGGATGTCCCGGCCAACAATCGCGCGATCTGCCGCGAAGTAGCGCTGCCACAAGCCGTAGCCGAGTACCACAACGTGATCGTTACCGGGCCGCGCGTCACTGACCTCGAAACCGCGCCCGAGGATCGGACGCACTCCGAACAGAGGAAAGAAGTTTGGCGTGGTCATTGTGCCTTTGACCCGCTCCGGACGATCTCCCACCGAGAGGCTCCCTTGCCATCCATGAGACGCTGCCATCTCGGCGAAGACGTGGTTTTGTGAAACCCAATCCAGATAGTTGGCAGGAGAGGCGTCATAGCTGGGTAAGCCCTCGACCGTCTGGGAGACCTTTACGATTCGATCGGAATCCGGATAAGGAAGCGGATGCAGCAACACTTGATCGACCACACTAAACACCGCGGTGTTGGCGGCGATCCCCAGTGCCAGCGTGGTCACTGCAACTAAGGTGAACATCGGGCTCTTGCGGAGCTGTCGCGTTGCATACCGGAGATCCTGAAACAGTCCAGTCATCGCCTTCTCCCCACGCCCTGCGGCATTATTTCGAAAAACGCTGATGCGCGGGCCAACTCTAGCCCAGTTCGGGCTTGCCTAAGCAGATGGCTGACCAATCTGCTTCAGAGGGTACCTTCTTGGTTGCAAAGAAAAACCGAAATACGCTGCGGAAGCCAAGCGGAAAATTCTGTCCGCCCACGGACAGTCGATGTCCGGAAGCGAACAGCCAGATAGCGCGCTAGAGGAAATAGCAACAGCGCGGCGCTTATCTCGCCTTCACCCGCTCGTAATGCCTTCGCGCCTTTACGCGGTTGCCGCAGGTTTTCATATCGCACCAGCGGCGGCGCTGGTTCTTGGTTCGGTCGAGGAACAGCCAGGCGCATTCGTCGGAGGCGCACATGCGCAGGTGCTCGAGTTCGTCGGAGAGCAGCAGGTCCGCGGCCGCGCGCGCGATTGGCCAGAGAGCGGATTCGAGATAGGAGTTCATGTCCACCCACTCCCACACAAAGCGGCGCCCGTTTTGCACCAGGCGTCCGTGGGCCGTCGCCTCCTGCAGCATGAACGTCAACTGCGCAAGCGCATTGCCCGGAATGGCGCGATGCTCCACCACCGCGGAGAAGATCGAGAACAGGTCTTCGCGAAACTGAATTGCTTTTTGCAGCGCGTTGGTCGCCAGCCCGGGCGCGCGTCCCGCCTTGCTGTACAGGTTGTCGACCATGGCGTGCGGGTAGAGGTTCGACTCCAATCCGAAAAATACCAGGTGGTTGTAGTTGATGAGCCTCTCGGTAGGCTCCGCGCTGGGACGATCGCTCACCGTGTTCACGAAATCGAGCGCCAGATTTCCGCCGCTCAGATCGAAATGTGTCTTGCCGGCAGGCTGCGACATCGAATCGGGTGCAAGTCCTTCAATCTAACCATCAAAACCAACTTGACTGGTTATGGAACTCGCGGTTATTCTCCTTGTAACCGGTTAATCTGTTTTCGGTGGTTAGAATACCATGCCTGACGAGATTTCGGAAATTCGCTTTCTGCTCCGCAGCGGGACGCTGAAGGAAATCGGCGCCGGCCGCAAAGTTTCTTCGACGCGCCGGCCGACGACCGCAGCCCTGGTCGCCGCGTTCGCAGCAATCTACCTCATCTGGGGCTCCACGTATCTGGCAATTCGCTACGCGATCGAAACCCTCCCCCCGCTTTTAATGATGGGGATGCGGCATCTGTGCGCGGGCCCCGCGCTGTATGCGTGGACACGTATGCGGGGAACGCCCGCGCCAAAGCTGCGCGAGTGGCTGCACCCTGCACTGATTGGAGCACTGCTGTTTCTGGGAGGACATGGAAGCCTCGCGTGGGCTGAGCAGCACGTGCCTTCGGGGATCGCGGCGCTGCTGGTGGCAACCCTGCCGATGTGGATCGTGGTCCTTGCCCGCATCAAGGGCACGGAAGGTAAGTTCGGCGGGCGCGCATGGAGTGGGCTTGTGTTGGGATTTCTTGGCGTCGCGGTTTTGTTTGGCCCGGATGTCTTGCGGCACAGCGGAGAAGTGGATCTGCTGGGCGCCGTCGCGGTGCTGTTCGGAACCTTCATCTGGGCCGCGGGCACGATCTACATGCGCAGCGTGAAGATGCCGGACTCGCCGGTCATCTCGTCGGCGATGCAGATGCTCGCGGGCGGGATGGCGCTCATGATCGCCGCCACGCTAACGCGCGAGACGGCTGGCTTTCATCTGAGCGCGGTGTCAGGAAGGTCGTGGTTGGCCTTGGCGTATCTTGCGGTGTTCGGATCGATCCTCGCGTTCACGGCCTACACCTGGTTGCATACAGTGGCTACGCCGTCGCGCGTGGCAACGTATGGATACGTCAATCCTGTGGTCGCGGTGTTGCTGGGCTGGCTGCTGGCGGCGGAGCCGATGGGAGTCTACACGGTGATTGCGATGGTCGTGATTCTGATTGGCGTCGCGCTCGTGAATTCGGGACAGCGCGACGAGCATGAACCGCAGCGGACGAGTGAAGATACCGAAGCGGAGGAAGTGGCGGCGTAGCTTCGAGCCTCGAGCTACGAGCTTCGAGCGATTCGGCTCTTGCAGAAAGCTTCACCACAGAGGCACGGAGACACAGAGAGAACACGGGGTATGCGATTAGGCAGCGGGAGCATGGGGTTACTTTCCTGCGAATCAGACCCTTTTACGCGGAGGCGGCTCGCGCTCTGTCATGGTGTTCTTCAGCGGGCGGAGAAGGTCTCGCTAGTTTTCGGAAGAAGGCGACTACGACCAGGAAGGCCAGGATGATTCCGAGGAAGCCTCCGAGGCCATCGAAGAAAGCCTGGGTGCGCGCTTCGCTGCGCATGGCTTCGGTAGTTTGCGAATCCAGCCTGGACTGAAGAGTTTTGATTTGAGCTTGCAGGTCGGCGAGTTGCTTTTGCTGATCGGCGATTTGCTTTTCGTAACGCGCACGCAGCGCGTTCTGCCATTCCTGCTGCTGTCGCTGGACCACCGCCTGGTGGTATTGCTGCACCTGTTGGTCGCAGGGATCTCCCGCATACCAGATCAGACAACCAGGCTTCGTCAGCGAGTTCGGAACCAGGGCCTGCATGCTTGGATAAGTCTAGCCTCGGGTACTTGTGCGACACAGGTTACGGGGGTTCACTGGGTGCGCTGGCGACCGCACAGGGTGGCTTCTGGCGGCTAGCTTCTAGCTAGTGGCGGTTGGCGCGGCCGATCGTCTCTTGTTCCGTCCATTTTGTTCCGTATGCGTTTTTTGAAACCTCAGAAGCCGGGCGGACTTGTGTAGATTAGTCGCGGAGCGGTTGCATGGCGGTGATTGCAGGAGGGGATCGATCGACGCGGGCGGGGTCCGCGCGGATTGCCTTTGCGCCAATGACCCTGGCGCCGCTCGCGGTGGTGATGTTTCACCGTGGCATGCCGCCGTGGGCATTCATGTGGCTGCTCGCGATCTCGATTTACGCGTCGCTGAAGTGGGCCAGTTGGTGGCGGTCTCCGATGCGGGTGCCGGCTTCGTGGGGACGATCCGTGGGATATCTGCTGGCCTGGCCGGGCATGGACGCGGAGAATTTTCTGGACGCACGCCGACGAACCGCGGCGCCGCGACTTGCTGAGTGGGCGTGGGCGCTGGCGAAGACTGCGCTGGGCTTGGTGTTGTTGTGGGGCACGGCACGCGCGGTTCCGGAACGCTGGCCTCTCGTCCGGGGATGGGTCGGACTGGTGGGAATGGTTTTGATCGCGCACTTCGGCAGCTTTCACGTGGTGTCGCTGGTGTGGCGGAGGTTTGGCGTGGACGCAGTGCCGATCATGGTGTCACCGCTGTTGTCTCAGTCCCTGAGCGAGTTTTGGGGACGAAGGTGGAATCTGGGATTTCGCCAGTTGGGGCATGAGCTGATCTTTGCGCCTCTGCACGAGAGGGTCGGAGTTGGGTTGGCGGCGTTTCTCGTGTTCGCGGCCTCGGGGCTGATTCACGATCTGGTGATTTCGGTTCCGGCGGGCGGCGGGTATGGGCTGCCTACCGCGTACTTCGTGTTGCAGGGCGCGGGCGTTGCAGTGGAACGATCGCGCTTGGGGCGACGCATGGGGTTGCGCGGCGGCATGCGCGGGTGGTTCATCATGGCGCTGTTGACGGCGGGGCCGGCGTTCTGGCTTTTCCATCCTCTGTTCTTGAGGAACGTGGTCCTTCCCTTCATGCAGCGATTGGGGGCGATATGAGCAATGCGCTCGAGCGGCTATTCGATTTAGATCTGTGGATGGCGGGGGCTGGGCACTTCGTTATTTTGATTGCCAGCTCGCAAGTGCCTTCGCGGCTGGGATGGAAGGAAGACTTGCGACAGCTGCGTCCGTTCAATCGGAAACTCCTTTGGGTGCAGGGGAGCTTTACGGTGCTGACGATTATTGCGTTCGGGACCCTGACGCTGACGTTGCATGCGGAGCTCTTACGCGGCGATCGGGCGGCACTGGGGTTGGCAGCGTTTACTGGGCTGTACTGGACGGCGCGGATTCTGGTGGATTGGTTTTACTTTTCTCATGAGGACTGGCCACCGGGGAGGGAGTTCGTGGTGGGGCACTTTTTGCTGACGGCGTTGTTTTGTTTTCTGGCGGTGAGTTATTTGGGATTGTTCGGGTGGCGGGTTTGGGGTGGGTAAGAAAAACCTCCCAAGCGGAGCTTGGGCCGGGCACCCTTTGGAGATTAAGAAATCCTTCCCGGCTGGGGAGAGGGTAAGGAACGCAAGGTCCCTCGACTTCGTTCGGCTCGCGCCTCTCTTCGCTCGGGATGACATTCTTCTGAGGCTGCATGCAAGCGATTAGCTGTTATCAGTGTTATGTGCAGTCAAACAGATTCTGCTTTTCATAGAAATTGGATTTTCGTTCCGGCTTGCTATCCAAAGCTGGCGGGTTTCGTCTAGGTGTAGCGGAGCATTCCTTGCTCCCGCGTCGCGGGTTTCATTCCTGCCCTGCGATTTCATCTCAAAGGAGAAAATCCCGTGACCCTAACGAAATCGGTACGACCGGTGTGGATTGGCATGCTCGCGCTGAGCATTGCGGCTTCGATTGCGTGCAACAAAGCCGACAAGGTGGCGGCTTCTTCGGATGGCGGCAAAGTTCCGATTACGACTGCGTCAGACGAGGCGCGAAAAGAATTTCTAACGGGCCGCGACCTGTCGGAACGGCTGCTGGGGCAGGAGGCGGTGCAGCATTTTGATAAGGCTCTGGCGCTGGATCCGGAATTCGCATCGGCGGAACTGGGACGGGCGAATACTTCCCCGACGGCCAAGGAATTCTTCGAGCACTTGAAGAGGGCGGTCGAGCTGGCTCCGAAGAGCTCGAACGGGGAAAAGCTGCTCATCATGGCGAACCAGGCGGGCGCCAACGGAGTCACGGAAATTCAGAAGGAGTATCTGGATCAACTGGTGACGGCGTATCCGAGTGACGAGCGCGCGCAGTTCAACCTGGGGAACTATTATTTTGGACAGCAGCAACTCGACCAGGCGCTGGAGCATTACAAGAAGACCACGGAACTGGCGCCGAATTTTTCGCAGGTCTACAACCTGATGGGATATTGCCTGCGGCAGAAGGGCGACTACGTGGCGTCGGAGCAGGCATTCAAGAAATACATCGAGCTGATTCCGAACGATCCGAATCCTTACGATTCGTACGCGGAGTTGCTGCTGAAGATGGGGCGGTACGACGAGTCGATTGCGCAGTACCGGAAGGCGCTCTCGATCGATCCGCACTTCAACCCATCGCATTTCGGGATTTCGGCGGACCTCACCTACAGCGGAAAGACGCAGGAGGCGGCCGCGGAACTGCAGGCCATGGCGGACGCGGCGCGCAATGACGGCGAGTTGCGCACGGCATACTTCGGCATGGCGGTGCTGGCCTCCGACAGCGGGAAATACGACCAGGCGCTGGCCGCGATGGACAAGGAATACGCGGTCGCGGAAAAGAAGGGCGACGCGGCTTCCATGGCGGCGGATCTGCAGGCCAAGGGAAACATCATGATGCAGATGGGCAAGTATGACGAGGCGGGCAAGACGTTTGACCGGTCGCTGCAGTTGATTTCAGATTCGAGCCTGTCGCAGGAGGTCAAGAACAACGCGACCCTGCAGCATCATTTCAACTCTGCCGCGGTGGCGATCGCGAAGAAAGATCTCGCCGGGGCGAAGAGTCATGCCGAGCAATTCCGGAAAGGCGCCGAGGCCACCAAGAACGCCGCGCAGATCAAGCAGACCCATGAACTGGCCGGGCGGATCGCGCTCGCGCAGAAAGACTATGCGAAGGCGGTGGCGGAGTTGGAGCAGTCGAACCAGCAGAATCCGCAGAACCTTTACCGGCTGAGCCAGGCTTATCGCGGGCAAGGGGATACGGCGAAGGCGCAGGAGTACTTGAAGAAGACAGCGGATTTCAATTCGCTGCCGGCGCTGGTGTATGCGTTTGTGCGGGAAAGGGCGGTGAAAGAGGCGGGTAAGGGATAGTGGAATTTGTTCAGGGGGGGCGGCAGAACTTCCCGTCCCCCCAAAATCCCTAACAACAGGGAAGAATACTGGGAATAGCTCTATCGTTGAACCGTGATCTTGCAGACTGCCCCGTAGCTATCGCACTCATTTGGCAGTGGTAGGCCCTCTATCCCGGGCTTATAGGAACAGGGATTTATTACAACCTTTACAGGGAAGACGCTTGCTCTCTGACAAGACCCAGACTGAATTGCATGCCTCGCGCAGATTGCCTTTGTCTTTGGATGGCCGGGCGTAAGAAAAACACGCAAATTCACACTGATGACGACCGGGTGTTGGTCCCAAAAACAAACAGAACGCAGATGGAGCGCAGAGCTCAAGGCTGGGACTGCCGCACTGTGATGCTCGAACGCGTACAGGCCACCGAAGTTGTTCTTTCAGTTTCGTTGAGGCGCAGTTCGAGGCAAAAGGAACCATCCACGACCGTGAATGGGCGAGAACCCTCTCGACGCCGCCAAAGGTGAACGGGCTGTTCGGGCCTTGGTGGTCTGCTGAGAAAATTCAGCAAGAGATTGTATTCGTGCGCCGTCGTAGCTAAGCGGGTCTCTGTGCCTTTCGCCATTTTGTCCAGCGAGCCTTCTGAGCAGCGCGAATCCGAGCAATTGCGGCGGCGGACATCTTGCGACGTTTCCCGAAACCAATCGATACGACTTTCTGGCCTTTAGCTTTTGCCCACCTGGCACGTTGCGCCGCAGCGATCCTCGCACGACCAGCGGAGGATATTCTCCCTCTCCGAGTGCCACTTGCTTTTCTGAGTGCGGCGACGGCGTTGTTGAGTTGTTCAAGTCGAGACGACAGACGTTTGCGCTCCTGCTCTAGTTGCTTGAGTGCTGAGGTGAGATTGGTCATGGCGAAGGATTATAACCAAGCGCCAAAAATGAACGAGCTACCCGTCGCGGTCACGCAGGCCTACCGTCTTCCGATGGGAGCTCGATTTGCGGGCCTTCCACGTCGTAGCCATTGCGGTTCACGATCGTCCAGCCGGTCTGCTTTCCCAACGGCCAGCGGCTGGCAAACACTCCACAGTGTGACATGAGCACCAGCGGTTCCAAGTCAGGGCTGACGAGAAACGGAGCCAATGCGCGTTCCATGGTGGGCGACACGACGGGTCGCCTCAGCATCACGCGGAGTGATTCCGTTCCAGATGCACCACACGTTCTCCCAACTTTCCCAGCCCACACCGTTCACGAAGGCAAACTGCAGGTTATCGGTCTTGTCGTGCTTCCAACGGTTCGAAAATGTTCACCCTCGTGCCGGGTCTCCAGCCACTTATATTTGTCAATCCGTGCCACGAAGGAATACTCATATTGCCCCAGTATAGCCGTGTGCGCTCCACCAGGCGGCCCCTCGCAGGGGCGCACTCAGTGAAAATTAATTGCTGGTTTGTGGTGGGGATGTTCCGCCTCTTGCACACTACAGCGCCAATAAGAACAACTAACTGACTCTCGCGCTTAACCATGGCGCAAGCGACTGTGGGGCCGCCGCTTGCGCTCCCTTCAAGCTCTAGAAAACAAACTTCATCGCGATCTGCATGTGGCGACCGGGACGTGCTCCGCTTACGTATCCGAACTGGCTTGCAGGGTTCGAACCACGATCGTCCACCACTTGGTTTGAGGGGTAGCCGGGAGTACCAATGCTGGACCACTGGGTGTGATTGAAGACGTTGAACGACTCGGCGCGAACTTGAATTTCGCGTCCTTCGCCCAGGAACCGGAACGCCTTGCCTAGCGAGAGGTCGAAGTTGTTAATTCCCGGGCCGGTCAAGCTGTTGCGCCGCTCATTGCCTCGATGGATTGCAATACCGTTGGCATCGGCCGGCGGATTTACATAGCAGCTCGTATTGAAGTAATGGGTGTACGAGCGGCTGCCGCCCGAGATGTTGCCATTGCACACACGGTCGGGAACGTCGCCCATGTAGTCATACGAAAAGGTGTCTCCGTTTAATACGGTCACTGGAGCCCCGGACTCAAAGGTCGCGATGGTGTTGAGTTGCCATCCGCCAATGGCCTCGCGCAGGAAGCGATTGGTCATGTTGCGTCCCGGCAATTCGTAGACAATCGCGGCGACAAAGCGGTTCGTGTGATTGGCGTCGGAGGGGCCGTAGGACCACTCGGGATGCCACTGCCCACCAATGGTCTGTACGCCACTCTCACCGCTTTCTCCGAAGAACGTGTCCATCTGCTTGGACCATGTGTAGTTGATGATGCTGGTGAGGTTGTGCCAGTTCTGCGTTTTCAGTTGCGCGTTCAAAGCGTGGTAATTGTTGCTGCGATTGTGATGAACGGCGTTGATAGCATCCCAGCGCTCATCTGTCGTATTGATCGCTGTGAGCGGGCGTGCGTTGTAGAAGTCATCGCTTGTCATATACACGCCCTGCGCAGGAAGATTCAGGTCGTATTGCGTCGTGAGTTTCGTGCCTCCCGAACCCACATAGCCCAGCGTGGCCACTGTGGACTTACCTAATTCATGCTGAATATCCAGGCTCCAACGCTGGATGTAGGGAGTGATCGCGCTGTTCTTGTCAGCCGTCTGCGGAGACTGCCTGGTATAGAGTTCTCCACCCTTGTCACCTAACGGGATGGGCCAAGTACCCTTCTCGATGGGGACCGCCGCGGGAAACGCGTCGCTGAGTTTGTAAAAGACCTGGGCGGGATCAGCCGCATGCGTGGCTGAGTCGAAGGTGATGCCGCCGTAGCCGGGGGAGTTCCAGAACATCTGGTCTAGAAATTTGAAGCGCCCGGTCTCGTAGAAGACTCCATAGCCGCCGCGCATCACGGTCTTGTCGGTGAGTCGATAAGCCAGCCCAAAGCGCGGTGCAAAGTTGTTCTTGTCGGCCGGGTAGGGTGGATTGTGAGTTCCTGGCGTCAGCCCCGGCATCACGAGTCGGTACCCGGGGTAGCTCATATCCAAAACGCCCCAGTAATTGTCCACGCTGAAAGCAGGAACGCCGACGTCGTAGCGCAGTCCGAGGTTCATGGTGAGCCGAGGTGTGACGTTCCAGGAGTCGTTGAAGTAGGCGGAGTATTCCGGCATGCGGAACCACAGGCTGCCATCTCCGCCGGTAAGCGGAGTGCGCTGGTTCATCGAGGCTACTGCGCCGGTTTCGAATTCGGCCAGCGTATTCCAGCCCGATCCGTCATTGCTGAAGGGTCCATGGCTGGTGTAGTTGTACGGAGTTCCGTCATTGCCGCCAATCAGCAGTGATCGGATAACATCGTTGTCGCGTTCATCACGGCGCTGCCAATAGAAGCCGGCCTTCAGTGTGTGCCGCCGGATAGTCTTTGCGACATTGTCGGAGAGTTGATAGATGGGCACCGCCTGGTACCAATACTCCGTCGCCCCGACACCCAGGCCCACGGTATTCGTATTCCCGCCGTTGAACAGCGCGTCGCCATTGCTGAAGTCGACGGAGAACGTGGCGTCATTCTTGATACCCAGGAGTGACAGGTCATAGGGCGTGAAACCCGCGCCTCCCGTTGATGTGTTCTGGAAGAGATCAGGCAGCCACGTGGTCTGCATGAACTTGTTGACTTGAGCCGATTGGTTGCTCGCGTTCTTCGCACGCGTCACGCTGAAGTTGAACTCGTTGTTGAGTGTGGCACCTAACGTGTGTACCCAATGCACCTGGTAGGTGTTCGTCGTATGCACGGGTCCGTTACCCAGTGCAAGTTCGGGGATAAGCCCGCCTTCGAGAAGCCGGCTGCCGTAGTCGTGCGAGTAGCGGAAGTAAAGGCTATCGCGGCTGGTTAAGGTGTAGTCGGCGCGTGCGGAATAATTGTTGTTGTCGATCCCGGCGGTATTCGTTCCGGACCAGTTGTAGAAAGATGTACTAATCGGGGAAGTAAAGTTGGGGCTGGGGAAATGTGAGAGGTAAGCTAGAGCGATGGGATCCGGATTGGTGATGACATTATTGGCGAAGGGCGTGCGGGTATTTGTCGCAGTGCTGAATGTGCTGGGATCGTAAATCACGTACCTACAGTTTGCGGGCGAAGTGTCTGACCCATCACACTGCGCCGGGTTCACCGGGAAGCGCTGCAGCCACTGGCTGAAATCGCCAGTCCGTTCGGCGTCGGTGGGTACGTAGCCGAGGACTTGCCTTTCTCCCCGATTGCGCACCCACTCTGCGGAAACGAAAAAGAAGAGCTTGTTGCGACCGTTGAAAAGCTTGGGAATATAAACCGGGCCGCCCACCGTGAAGCCGTACTGGTTCTGGTGGAACGCGGAGCGGGGCACTCCGGTCGAGATGGAGTACGGATCGTTTGAATTCAATCCGGAATTCTGGAAGAAGTCGTATACCGTGCCATGCAGGGCATTGGTGCCCGACTTCGTGGTCAGACTGATCTGGCCTACGTCCCGGCCGTATTCAGCCGAGTAGTTGATCACCTCAGCCTTCACTTCCTGAATCGCGTCCATGTTGACGTTGGTCACGGGACCTTCGACCCAGTTGTCGTTGTTGTTCAAGCCGTCGATGTAGTAGCCAACCCCGTATTCTGTGCCGCCGACGTTAAGCTGTTGCGCTCCGGTATTGGTCGCTGACGCGAGACCCCAGGCAATGCGGCTATTGTCTCCGGTTCCGCTATTGAAGCCCGGAACGATCTGCGCATAGTTCAGAAAGTTGCGGCCTTCAATCGGCAGTTCGCGAATCAGTTTATTGCCGATAACCTCGGACACATTAGCGTCGTCGGTCTTGACGTTGGCCGCAGCGCTGGTGACGTCCACAGTCTCAGCGACCTTGCCCATGGTCATGGCGACGTTGATTCGGCGTGTCGTCCCGTTTTCCAGCGCGATGGACGTCGTCAAGGCGTCCGCGAATCCCTGACGCTGCACTGTGATCTGGTAGTGGCCGGCTAAGAGATTGGGGAACTGGTAATCCCCGGAGTCATCCGTGACCATGCGTTTCGTGACGCCGGTGTCAGTATTGGTCAACGTCACACTGGCGCCCGCGACGACAGCTTTTTGCGGATCGGTGACAGAGCCGACGATCGAGCTGGTGATGACGACTTGGGCCAGCAACCCGGTGGCCGCGAGAACAACGAGGGATGCCGCGAATGCCATGCAGTTCTTGCGCATACGATCCTCCCGGCACAAACGCGGTGCCAGAACGCGGGACGAGGTCATCGTTTCCGGGACTAAGGAAGCCCCCGAAGAGTGATACTTGAAACGTTTCAAACGCCGAACCCGGCCAAAATCTAGTCCCTTCGTGGGAGGCTTGTCAAGAATATTTCCCTTCCGCTGCAAGCTCAATTGAGTGAGAAGTAAGGCGGTTCCAGGATTGGAACTAACGGAGACCCATACTGCTAGTGTACGGATGCTTGCGATCGGCCACTGCCGTACCGATAGGCGGCGGCGCAGCCGAATGGCGGACCTTCAACTCGGTGTCCAGAACGATCTTCTTGGGCCGTTGTTTCAGGCCGTCTATTCGCTCCAGCAACAGCCGCGCAGCGGTGGCGCCCAACTGGTAGCCGGGTTGATGCACGGTCGTCAGAGCCGGTGCGGTGAATTCGGCGAAGTCCAGGTTGTCAAACCCAACGATCGAGAGATCGTCGGGACATGCCAATCTCAACTCGCGTGCGGCGAGGAAAACTCCTAGGGCCATCAAGTCGTTGCACGCGAAAATGGCAGTTGGGCGGGGCAGCATCCGAAGCAACCTGACCGCCGCCTGATATCCGCTCTCGCGGTTGAAACGTGCTTCCTGAATGTACTCGGGTTCGATGGAGAGGCCTGCGTCACTCAAGGCCCGGCGGAAGCCCTTCAGTCGTTCGACTGCGTTGGTCAGATGCATGGGGCCTGTGATTACCGCCAGTCGCTCGTGCCCCATACGCAACAAGTGCTGGGTCGCTGCGTAGGAACCGGCTTCGTTGGCAACCGTTACAACATCCCCATTCCAGCCTGAGGGGCGCCTGTCGATGCAGACCACGGGTGGTCCGGACGCTGCTACCGAGCGCAGCTGCGCGGTAATATGGCTCTCGGCTGCCGGAATCACAAGCAGTCCCGCGGGCCGATACGATCGCAATTCGTTCAGATAGGAAATTTCTTTATGGGGATCGTTGTCGGTGTTACACAGCACCACGCGGAAAGAACGTTTATAGGCGACATCTTCGACGCCGCGCACTACTGCAGGGAAAAACGGATTCGTCACGTCGGGGATAATCATCCCCAGCATGCTGGTCTGGTTGCGGCGGAGCCCGCGAGCGAGCTGGCTGGGCTGGTAACCCAGGCTGCGGATCGCCTCCAGCACGCGCAGGCGAAGCTTTTCGCGAACCTTCGCCGTTCCGTTGATGACATGCGACACGGTGCCAATCGACACTTCCGCACGATCGGCAATCTGGCGCATTGTGACCGGCACACTCATTCAAGAAGCTCGCGCGCAACAGCCTAACAGGTTTGCTCAGACACGATTGTCATCGCAGACCGCTGCGACGGGAATCACTCCCCGCAAAAGACAGGACTTATTCGGCATCTTGCGCGCAGCGGAAGCCGAGCCCTCCTGACCGGTCCAAGCTGGGCGATGTCATGAGCAGTTTCCCATGCTCGTTCAGTTTGTAAGCCTGCGGGAAATACCAGATGGAGCCCTGCGGCTGGTAGTAGCTGCCGCCGCGAAGAATACCACCACGCGTGTGGTCATCCACAAACTCCTCGGTCCATTGCCACACGTTGCCCACCAGATCCATCACGCCGAATGGGCTGGCCCCTTGCGGATGCGCATCGACCGCATCTGGACCGCGCATGGTACGGCTCTTGTCGGGAGTGGGCACCAAGTCGTCTTTCCAGGTGTTGCCCCAAGGATAGGTGCGGCCATCCGTACCCTGCGCTGCGTATTGCCATTCCCACTCATGCGGCAAGCGCTTGCCCGCCCATGCTGCGTATGCGCGCGCGTCTTCCACCGACACCCACGTCACCGGCTTGTTATCCCATCCATCGGGATAGGTACCGTTCTTCCAGTCGCGCAAGAAGTTCAACCCGTCCTTCGGTTGATAGTGGGACGCGTCCATGAACTTCTTGAATTGCGCGTTAGTGACTGGATACTTGTCGATCCAAAACGCCTTCACATGCATGGGATGGTCGTGAAAACGCCGCGGCGTGTCCTCCCACGGGTACTGCACATCTACACCGATGTCGTCGAAGCCTTCAATCTCGATGCCTTCGATACGGAAACGAAAATCGCTTTCGTGGATCTTGACCATGTCAGAAGGGGCACCACTGGGAGGCTTGGTTGTCGCGATGGGAACAATCTTTTGCTGCGTGACCACCCATTCGTGCGAGTAGCTATCGAGCGACTTGGCGGTCATGGCTTTCATCTTTGACATCAGGGACTGAATTCCTGCATCGGGAGCCGTCGGCGTAGCGAGCAATGCTCCGTAGCCATGCGCCTCCATGTCAAACGACAGCAGGACATGCCCCGATTGCGAGGGTTCGGGTTTCAATTCCGTCCCGTGATACAAGTCGAAATAGCGCATGCCGCTTTCTGCCGGTAATTCCACTTGCGGCCCAGCCACTGCATATTCATTGCGATTCACGATGGTCCAAACAGTCTGTTGTCCGCTGGGCCAACGGCTCGCATACACTCCGTACCGCAACATAGGAGAGAGCGGCTCCCAGTCTTTACTGATGAGGAACGGAGCCACAGCTCGTTCCATGGTTGCCACTCGGCGCGTGGCCTCCGCATCGCGGGGCGTAATACCGTTCCATATCCCCCAGATGCTTTCCCAACTCTCCCAACCCACACCGTTGAAAAAGGCGAATTGCAGGTTGTCGGTTTTGTCGCGCTTCCAGCGGTCCGAGATGTTTACCATGTGCCGCGTCTCAAGCCACTTGTACTTGTCCACCATCGGCACGAATGGATAGGTGTACTGACCCCACGTCATCAGATTCCACGCAAGCGCTTCGTCGGAGGGACCACCTTCAGGCTCAAATACTAGCGGATGTCCGACCTTGTCGGCCGCCAGGGAGTAGGCTAGCGGCACACCATCCTGTGTGTCGCCATTGATTCCGTCGGCACCGATTTCTTTCATCAGTTCGGCGATCGCCTGCGTCCACGGCATGCCAGGATCTCGTGTGCCCTGGTCCCACATCATCATCGGAAAAAGTACACGCACATTGCGGCGGTGGAAGTCCGCGATCATCTGCCGCACGCCGGCAACTCCGCCAGGCATGCTGCGGATCAAATCGTGCTGGTTGCGGTTATCGATACCCATGTTCGGATAGGTAGGCCAGATCAGCACGGCATCGATGCCGCCGTAGCGCTTCTCGAGGTCGTCGAGATAGCGATCGACAGTGTACTTGCCGGCTACCGGATCGAAGAAGTACCGGTCTTGCACCATCATCTGCGGCTGAAAGAAACTCGACTGCGTCCATTTGGACTCAGGCCTGTCATACCGCGACCCGTCGTACCCAATCCGAATCTTGCGTTCATCTCGCCAGTGGCGAATGTCGGCAAGCCACGCTTCATGATCCTGCTGCGTGCACGGCTTCGACCCGCCTTCCCATGCTCCCTTCATCGTGAGGCAAGTCGGGAACGGGATCTGCTGCCGCTCGGGACGATAGTGCGAATCCTGGGCAAACATTGGGCAGGCAAGACCGATCACGAAAACGATCCAACGAGCGAAGTTGAATTTCATGAAAACGCTCCTTAAAAAGAACCGGAATGCGGCTTGCAATATAAAACGTTTCAAAATGTATGTCTATGACGGGTGCAACTTTCCCTGGCGAATTCATTTGATCGTGGAATACGACGGAGGTAGTTGAAGTCGTTCTGATTCTGGTCGGGTTCGCGCGCTAGTTGATCTAGTTCTTCGGTTCTTTGATGGTCATGATCTGGTCCACGCCGACATCGCGCAGGATTTCCTTGGCCCCGCTAGCCCACTGAATTTCAAGTTGCTTGATCTTCGGATTGGTCCCCAGCCCAAAATGCACGCGCCTGTCGCTGGAAGACGCATAACCGACGGCGGTCGTCACCTCATTCCATTGGGAACTGCCATCGGCAGCGACGAGATGGATCTGCGTTCCGATCGCCAGGCGATTGCTCTTCGTCCCGATCAGGTTGAGCAAAATCCAATGCTGCCCGCCAGTGGAGACATTGTGAAAAAGCTTCACCGCCCCGCCCAACACGGAGACTACTGCGTCGATCCGACCATCATTATCCAGGTCGCCAAATGCAACGCCGCGATGGGCCGCTTCTTTCTGGAAATCAGGCCCAGCGGTGGTACTGACATCGACAAACTTTCCCGGCCCCAGATTTCGAAAAATCGAATTAGGCTCTGGATACCGACGCTCCGGAACCAGCGCGGAAATGTTGTCGAGTACATTGGATCGCGCCACGAAAAGATCTTTCCATCCGTCATTGTCAAAATCGAAGGCGCCATTTCCCCAGCCTGACATCTGCGAGGTGGATCTTCCCATCCCGCTACTTACGGTTAAGTCGGTGAAGTCGCCGTGTCCGCGATTCCCGTACAGCGGAAACGTTTCGAACTCCACGGATGTGTGCCAGATGTCCGGCGCCCCGTCGTTGTTCACGTCGCGGAAATCGGCGCCCATTCCCGATAACGCTGTTCCGCTTGCTCCATAGGCGACTCCGGCATCTTCTCCTACTTCTTCGAATCGCTTGCCACCGAGGTTATGGAACAGAAAATTCCTTGTCGTGTCGTTCGCGACGAAAGCATCCATGTATCCGTCCTCGTCGTAGTCTGCAAACGTGACGCTCATACCCTTGCCGGACAGCTGTGAAATACCGGCCTCCTCGGAAACATCGGTGAACGTTCCGTCGCCGTTATTGCGATAGAGAGTGTTATGCGTAGGCCGGTAGTAGTTCGGATGACAGTATCCGCGAGCGCCACCGCCCACCGTGCAATACGGATCTCGGTTCACTTCCCAGCGACAGTAGTTCACGACAAACAAGTCCAGCAAGCCGTCATTGTTGTAATCGAACCAGCCCGCGCCCGACGACCACATCTTCTTGCCATCCAGAAGGGCACCCGCGACACCAGCTTTCTTCGTGACGTCGGTAAAAGTCCCATCTCCGTTATTGTGAAAGAGTTGATTCGCGGTGACGTTTGCGACAAACAAGTCCGGCCGACCATCGTTATCAAAGTCGCCGACCGCCACACCCATCCCATACCCCGCGCCCGCGACTCCCGCTTTTTCTGTTACATCGGTGAACGTCCCGTCCCGATTGTTGTGAAACAGACGGTTCCAGTACACGGGAGAATCTTTGGTGAGCGACGGAATCGCGGCCCCATTGACGAGGTAGATATCCAGATAGCCGTCGCCGTCGTAGTCCAATAATGCGACGCCCGCCACCATGGTCTCGATTTGATTTTTATTCGGGGTAGGTGAGTTTGCGGTGCTGAAGTTCAGTCCGGCTTTCTGTGCCACTTCTTCGAAGCGAATCTCCGTTTTTTCGGATGACGCGCACGCTGTCACTAGGAAAAGGCTGACTGCCAGAATCAAGATCGGCCCACGCATGGCATTACTTCCAGGGGAAGCTTATCACTGGCGTGAAACTGCAGTGGTAGCATTCTCGATGAATGAAAGTGTGGCTGTTGGCTTTCTTGATCTCGACAACTACTTGGGCGCAGTCGACTCGAGATGTCTCGTCGGTAATTGCGCGTGGGCAGAAGCTTGTAGCCGAAGGGCAATTCGAGCCGGCGGAAACTCTTTACGAAGCCGCGCTGCAAGATATGCCGGGCAACGCCGACCTCCTTTTTGAACTTGGTATGCTCCACCTCCGTCAACACGACTGGCCGAAGGCGATCGATGGCTTTCAGCAGAGCCTGCACGTCGTCCCCGGGCGCACAAAAACTTTGTTCTATCTCGCCGAAGCTTACTTCCTTGAATCCGATTTCGACCATGCACGCGAGACGATTGCGCAGGCCGTCGCCATCGCGCCCAACGACGCCCAGGTTCTTCAGAAATACGGGGAGTATCTAAGTGCAAAGGTCGAAACACGGCGTGAAGGATTGGTGCAGTTGAAGAAAGCGCAGGGTTTGGCCCCCAAGCTGGAACGCATCGAGTTTGACATCGGCAAGACGCAGTTTGATCTCACTGATTTCTCTGCTGCCTCAGCCAGCTTCGAGACCGCTCTCAAGCGAGATCCAAACGACATCCAGGCGGCATTCTTTCTCGCCGAAGCCAGCGCGAAGCTTGAAGATTGGCAAAAGGCGCGCCAATTCTACGAATACGCCGTCGCGCACGGCGATTCGAGCGGTGCGACGTACTATGGATTGGGCCGGGCCACCGCCGAAGCCGGGAACTTCGCAGCCGCCCTCGACCCGTTGCGACACGCACTCTCCGTGCAGCCTTCCCTGATTCAAGGGCACTTTCAACTCGCGCGAGTCTATCGCCAAATCGGTCGCACCCAAGATGCACAGCGCGAAGCCAGGCTTTTCGCCGCTATGAACAATCGCATCGATACGTCTAAGGAGTTGCAAGGCCCCGAAGAAGCACGGGCTTGGCGCAACGTGAAGCCGCTCCTTGAGAAGCACGAAGAGCAGAAAACCCTCGACTACCTGGGCACACTGCCGAGCGCGTCAAGTCGCGGCTACCCTTATTACCTGCTCGGTGCCATGTATTTCAGCATGGGACAGGGCGAGAATGCGCGAAGAGTGCTGACTAGAGCGGCGACTCTCGCGCCGCAAGATGCACGCGTGCAGGCTTTCCTGGGCATGGTGCAAATGGCCTCTGGCGATTTCACAGCCGCCGAAGCTTCTTTCCAATCGGCATTGCAACTGGAATCCGATCAGCCTCTCGCCTTGATCGGAATGGGCGGTCTTCGCTATCAGCAGCAACAGTGGAAGGAGGCGATTCTCTACCTGGAAAAATCGCGCACCGCTGATCCGAACACGCTCCTCCTGTTGTGCGATGCTTACTTCCGTACAGGAAAACGTGACGAGGCGCTGCTCTACGCCGAAGTAGTACGCGCCTTCGCCTCCGATCGCCCCGAAGTAAAGAAACACCTGAATGACCTGGTGCAGCGCTACGAACGTTCATCACCGCAAGCTAAGTAGATGGGCAGCGCCCTCCATCTGCATGCGCTGGTACACTTCCTCGCCATGCGAAACCAACGACAACCGCGCCTTTTCCTGCTAACCGTCATCCTGATCGTTGCTGCCGCCGCCATGCTGTTCGCCCGCAAGCGCGACACTGGTTTTCTCGACCGCACTGTCACGGTGAGTGGAGAGATCTATCGATATCAGGTCTACGTTCCCCAAGACTTCGATTCGAAGAAGAAATGGCCCGTCATTCTGTTTCTTCACGGCGTGGGCGAGCGCGGGACCGACGGCGTGTTGCCCACCGATGTGGGCATTGCCCACGCCATCCGACTGAACGCTTCAAGGTTTCCTTTCATCATCGTCATACCGCAGTGCCGCAATGACAAGCGCTGGATACGTCCGGATATGCAATCGCAGGCCCTTGCTGCACTGGAACAATCGGTCAAGGAATTTCACGGCGATCGTGATCGCCTCTACCTCACGGGACTGTCCATGGGCGGATACGGGACGTGGAATATGACCGCCACCCACCCCGGAAAATTCGCAGCTTACGTTCCGATCTGTGGGGGAATCTTTGGGCCGCCGAAAACCCCCGACGCACGCGTCAGCTTGGCGGCCGATCCCAGGATATCCGACCCCTACGCAGAGACGGCCAAGCGCATCGGTTCCACTCCTATCTGGATTTTTCATGGGGGAGCTGACGACACCGTCCCCGTCGATGAGTCACGCAAGATGGCGCAGGCTCTTCGGGCGGCAAAGGCGAACGTGCGTTACACCGAATATCCAGGTGTGGGGCACAATTCCTGGGACAAAGCGTACGCTGAACCTGAACTGGTTCCCTGGTTGCTATCGCAGAAACTTTCGCACTGAGGGAACGACTTCGAACGCCGGCCGCAGCGCTGGCTGACATGCGCCGTGTTCCCAATACTTGAAAGGTTTCAAAATCTGCTACAATCCCCGCGTTCTGGCGGCTCACGCCGCCGGATTTTGCTCCTTCCCCGAGGTTGGAAGATGAAGTTGCGCAACTTGCGCCTTGCTCGCGGTGTCGGATTCTCGTTTTGCATTCTGGCACTCACAACGTTCATCGCCGCACAGACCACGCGCTACGTTCCCGAAGGAGATCAGCTTCCCGGCCCGGATTGCCTCGCTCCCGTCAAGCCTGTTCAGGGCCAGCCCAGGACCTGCACACCCGACGACTACAAAATCTGGCTCGACGACATTTCGCATTGGCGTTCGGAAATGCGCATCCGCGCCGGCTTTTCGCCCGAAGAATACGAACGCAAAGAACTCGCCTGGACGCAGTCCAGTTTCATCCAGCCGCAAATGATGGTCGAGGACCGCTACTTCTACGACCCTGAGGCCGGAAGGTACACGGTCGACCGCTATCTCGATGATCTCGAAAAGCGCTATGGCGGCATCGACTCGGTCCTGATCTGGCCGGTGTATCCCAACATCGGCATCGATGCGCGCAACCAGTACGACATGCTGCGAGCTATGCCGGGGGGCGTGGCCGGTGTGAAGGAGATGGTCGCAGACTTTCATCGGCGTGGTGTTCGAGTCCTGTTCCCAGTAATGCCGTGGGACCAGGGCACGCATGACTCGGGACTCGCCAATGCGGATGCCACGGCGAAATTGCTTGCGGAAGTTGGGGCTGACGGCGTCAACGGAGATACCTTTCGCGGACTGCCACTTGCTTTCAAGACGGCCGCCGACGCGGCAGGGCACCCCCTTGCCCTCGAGCCTGAACACGCCATGCCCATGCCCTTCGAAGACCTCTCCTGGAACACGATGACATGGGGTTATTGGCAATATCCCGTGGCTCCCATGGTGAGTGCGCTGAAGTGGCTTGAACCGCGGCACATGGTCAACGTGTGCGACCGCTGGAATCGCAGCAAAGTCGATAACCTGCAGTACGCTTTCTTCAATGGCGTCGGCTACGAAAGCTGGGAAAATATCTGGGGCATCTGGAATGGCATTGTTCCACGCGATGCCGAAGCACTCCGCCGCGTGGCGAAAATCGAACGCAATCTTGCCGACTTTCTAGTGAGTCCCGACTGGCAACCGTATGCGCCGACTCAGCAGTACGGCGTCTATGCCAGCCGCTGGCCACTGCAAAACAAGACTCTCTGGACCATGATCAACCGCAATCAAGCCGACACCGACGGTGCGCAAATTGCGGTGCAGGCACAGTCCGGGATCCATTATTACGATTTGTGGCATGGGGTCGAACTCACTCCCGTAACCCACGGTGATCACGTCTACCTGTCGTTTCCGATCGAAGCCCACGGCTTCGGCGCGATCCTGGCTACACCTGACGCGCCCGACGCAGAACTGCAGACTCTGCTTACAGAGATGAAGTCACTTTCTGCTCGGCCGCTCAGTAGTTATTCCAGCGAATGGAAGTTCATTCCGCAAGCCCTGGTATCAATTGCGAAGACCACTCCCGCATCTCAACCACTTGCCGGTATGGTCAACATCCCCGCCGGAGACTTCGCTTTCAAAGTAAACGGCATCGAGATCGAGGGGTTCAACGATATCGGTGTCGACGTGCAATATCCCTGGGAGAATTCGCCGCGCCGCCACCACCAGCACACGATACACATCGACTCTTACTGGATCGACAGGTATCCGGTCACGAATGCGGAGTTCAAGAAATTCCTCGATGCTACCCACTACCATCCGAAAGACGATTTGAATTTTCTCCACGACTGGAAAAATGGTGCCTATCCTGCCGGCTGGGACAAGAAACCAGTGACCTGGGTATCGCTCGAGGACGCCCGGGCTTACGCGGTCTGGGCCGGAGAGCGCTTGCCCCACGAGTGGGAATGGCAATACGCGGCGGAAGGAACCTCTGAGCGTCTGTATCCCTGGGGCGACAGCTGGGATGAAACCGCCGTCCCGATTCCCGACAAGAGCCGCAATCCCCGCGGACCCGATGCCGTGGGTGCGCATCCCCACGGCGCGAGTCCGTTCGGAGTAGAGGATCTAGTAGGCAACGTCTGGCAGTGGACCGATGAATTCACCGACGAGCACACGCGCGCTGGAATTCTGCGCGGCGGCAGTTATTATCAGCCGCAAGGCTCGGTCTGGTATTTCCCGCAAGCCTACCGCCTCGACCAGCACGGCAAACTTCTCTTGATGGGGCCCAGCAAAGATCGCGCCGGCACTCTAGGCTTTCGCTGCGTGAAGGACGCTTCCTAGCGCCACATCTCGCTGGTTGTCGCGGCGAGCATCTTGCTCGCACCGGTTTCATTATGTCCTCCTCCACCGAATCGCGAAGCACCCTCGACGTCGATGCTCCCGGCTGGCAGTTCGCTGTCACGGCCGGTATTCTCGGCTGGGTGCTGGATGCTTTCGATTTCTTCGTTGTCATCTTCCTTGTCGATACCCTTGCCATTTGCTTCAGCGTCGAAAAGAAAGCCATCGTCTGGACAATCTCCATCGCGCTGGCCATGCGTCCGGTGGGCGCGCTGGTATTCGGTGCGCTTGCCGATCGATTCGGCCGCCGTGTCCCGCTCGCCATTTGTGTTCTTTACTTTTCCTCGGTCACGTTGCTTAGTGCTCTCGCACCAAATTATGCGGCGTTTGCCGCTCTGCGGGCACTTTATGGAATTGGGATGGGAGGATACTGGGGCACAGGCGCGTCGCTTGCCATGGAGAGTTCTCCGCTGCACTTGCGCGGCCTGCTATCCGGGCTCATGCAAGCCGGATACCCCGTGGGATACTTGCTTGCCGCGCTCTCGGTGAAAACGGTTCTACCGCACTACGGGTGGCGCGCACTATTCGGCGTCGGCCTTCCCCTTGCGTTGCTCACATGTTTCCTTGCCCTGAAGGCTCCTGAGCCCTCCGCGTGGCGCGAGCATCGCGAGAAATCGATTGCAGGCATCTTCCGCATTCTGTGGAGACATCGCCGCAGCTTCTCGTACTTGCTGCTGGTGATGACTGTCATGTCGTGCCTGTCGCATGGCACGCAGGACCTCTACCCCGACTTTCTTAAATCGGTGCACGGCTTCTCGCGCGACACGGTCTCGAACATTGCCATGTTGTACAACGTGTGTGCCATCGCGAGCGCCCTGATCTTTGGACAAGTCTCGGAACGTGTTGGCCGCCGTCACGGCATCATGTTGGCACTCTGCGTTTCGCTTGCCGCGATGCGCTTCTGGGCCTTTGGCACTACGTTCGGCGTGTTGGTCGCAGGATCCTGCCTCATGCAAGCGGGAGTGCAAGGCGCATTCGGAGTGATTCCCGCCCATCTCAATGAACTTTCGCCCGACGCGGCGCGCAGCCTGTTTCCTGGCTTCGTCTACCAACTTGGAGTATTAGTCGCGTCCCCGGCCGTATCGCTTGAATACGCTCTACGCGATCAGGTGGGCTATCCTTGGGCTCTCACCCTGTTTGAAGGCGTCGTGATTTTGCTCCTGTTGCTGATTTTTCAACTAGGACCCGAACGTCAGGGACGCAGCTTCCACGTTCAGCCGAGCAGTCATCCATGAAAAAACACCCTATGTGTTCCGTCCGTCATGCTGCCGTCCTGCTATCAGTGCTTTCGCTCTCGTCTTGTCTTGCCGCCAGCCAGGATGCTCGCACGAAAACCCCGCGCCCAAAATCCGAGGTACCACTCAACAAATCGCTGGTCTTGTCGCATGCGGAATATCTCGATCGAGTTCAGGCGATCTGGACCGCGCAAATGATCGCCCAAGCCACCGGTGTCCGTTTCGAGCATCAGGTCGCTTCCGTCTTGAAGCAAACTCCGCCAAGTGTGCTTCACGGACATGCTGCGGTGGATGACGACTACTACTACGAGATGGTCGCCATCCGCGCGTTCGAGGAGTACGGCATCGGATTGACGGTGGAGCAACTCGGCAAGCAGTGGCTCGAGAACAACGCCGGATCGTGGGGATCAAGCGAGCAGGCGTTGCTTCTGTTGAAGCGGGGAATCAAACCGCCCGACACCGGCCATCCCCGTTACAACAAGCTCTGGTGGACCATCGGACCACAATTCAGCAGCGACGTGTACGGGGCGTTAACGCCGGGCATGCCCAACCTAGCCGCATCCCTCGCGCGCAATCTCGGACACATCAATGGCTACGCGGAGGGCACGGATGGTGCCGTGTTCGTAGCCGGCATGATCAGCATTGCCTTCGGCGAAAGAGATACACACACCATCGTGCGTAACGCCGCGTCGTTGATTCATCCCGATTCTCCCTACCGCAAGTGCCTCGACCAGGTGATCTCGATGGCGAATGCCGGTCGGTCTCCTCAGGAGATCTTTCGCGCAGTCGACGAGCGCTGGGGAATCGAATATCCCGCGACCAATAACGCGGTCGTCAATGGCGGTATCGTCGCGGCCAGTGTCTGGTTCGGTGATGGCGATTACCAAAAGACGTTGCAACTTGCGGTACACGCAGCTGACTTTGCGGACACCGACTGCAATGCTGCTAACTCCGTCGCCGTCGTCGCCGCTTTGAACGGGATGAAGGCCCTGCCCGCCGAGCAGGTTGCCGACCTCCACGATCGCATCGTCGGCACCGAAATGGGTCCGCTGAAACTGACTCCGCCGGTCGACGAAAGCATCATCGACCTCGCGAAACGCACGGCAAAGATCGGGAGCGACATCGTTTCCTCTCATGGCGCGCGCGACGACGGCAACAACTTGACCATCGCTGTCGAAAATCCAGTGACGCAGCCAGCCGAACTCTTCCAACTCGCCGACTTGATGCAGTACTGGAACAAGGACTGGACATTAGCTGGCGCTGGCTTTGGTGGCGCCGGCGGTGGAATGCGCGGCATTCGTGGAATCACCTACCTCGATGGTGATGTTCTCGCCACTTACCCGCGAGATGAGGTTCGCGGCGTAGTGCTTAGGCGGGAGGTCGGTCTTGGCGCTTCTCCGATACTCCACTTCAAGGCAGGTGTGGATGTGGGCCGGGCCTGGCAATTGCAGGTGTATGTGAATGACACGAGAGTTTTCGACAAGCTGGTCGATGGATTGTACGAATCCGTTCCAGCGGAGGGGCGCCAATGGGAGAATGTGAGGATTGATCTCTCCGAGTATCGGGAGCAGGAAGTCGTTCTGCGTCTCTATCAGCGTGTCCTCATTCCTCATCACGAGGCAGGCAACGCGTACTGGCGTGATTTGGCTGTGCAATGAAGAGGTCGTGTCAACAGATTGTGCCCACGAGTCGTGCTTGCAACTCAAGGTCGGCAACTCTCTCCCAGCTTTGAGCGGCGGGAAACATACCGCACTTCCGCTTGTGATCGCCCTCACTGCCGGGCGGGTCATTAAGAACGGACAATTGGGTTGTATTTCCTGGCCGGCCCAGAGTTTGGCCCCGCTGACGCGAATACGGACGGTTCCGGTATTCCTCTTCGGCATCCCTTCCCGTCGGCCACAGACGAATTGCCAAAGGAGGAACCACCTTGTCACAAAATAGCCTCACGATTACGGATAATCGCACCGATCGAACCTACACCCTCCCGATCGAGAACGGGGCGGTCCGGGCCATGGATATCCGGCAGGTCAAAACCGGTCCTGAAGATTTCGGACTGATGACGTACGATCCGGCCTTTATGAACACCGCGTCTTGTCACAGCTCCATCACTTTCATTGACGGGGAACGCGGTATTTTGCGTTATCGCGGCTACCCCATCGAATTGCTGGCCGAACACTGTAGCTTCCTTGAGGTCGCCTACTTGATTCTTTTCGGAAACCTGCCCAACAAGGCTGAACTGAAGGACTGGACGAGCCAGATCAAGCACCACACGATGCTGCACGAGACCACGAAGAAGTTCATGGAGGGCTTCCGCTACAACGCCCACCCCATGGCTATGCTGGTGAGCACAGTGGCCGCCTTGTCGACGGTGTACCCGGAAGCAAGGGACATTCAGGACCCCAGCAATCGCCTGCTGCAGATTAAGCGACTGATCGCGAAAATGCCTTCGATCACTGCGATGTCTTATCGCCATAGTTTGGGTTTTCCCTATGTCTATCCGGACAATGATCTGACCTACACGGAAAACTTCTTGAACATGCTGTGGAAGATGGTTGAGCCCAGATATGTGGCCAACCCGGTACTGGCTCGCGCTCTAGATATCTTGTTCATCCTGCACGCCGATCATGAACAGAATTGCAGCACCAACACCATGCGTTCAGTGGGAAGCGCGCATACCGATCCTTACCTGGCCACCGCTTCCGCCGCCGCCGCCCTGGCAGGACCACTGCACGGCGGAGCAAATGAAGAAGTGCTGAGAATGCTCGACGAGATTGGTTCGAAGGAGCACGTCCCCGCCTACGTTAAGAAAATCAAAGAAGGCCACTGTAAGCTGATGGGATTCGGGCACCGCGTCTACAAGAATTACGACCCCCGTGCCAAAATCATCAAGTGGACTGCCGAGCAAGTATTCGAGGTTACCGGGCGCAACCAGAAGCTTGATATTGCCCTCGAGTTAGAGCGCATCGCGCTGGAAGACGATTACTTCGTCAAGCGCAAGCTGTATCCCAATGTCGACTTCTACTCCGGGATCATGTATCAGGCCATGGGCTTCAGACCTGAGATGTTTACTGCGCTGTTCGCGATCCCGCGCACGGTGGGATGGCTGGCCCAATGGCAAGAGATGCTGACGGATCCCGAGCAGAAGATTGCGCGTCCGCGGCAGATTTACACCGGACAGGGAGAACGCCAGCTTTTGGCGATCGACTGTCCTGCGCCGCTCGATGCTGCCGGGGATTAGAAAGGGTTGCTGAGCAGGAGCGCACGAATGTAGACGTATTGCTTCGGTCCCCACAATGAGTGCGACTGTACGGCAATCGCGACCCGACGCGATCTGGCGGTCACGCGCTTTCAGACATCACGCGAGGCCTCTCAGACCCCATAGGCGTAAAGCACCAGAAAGCTATTTAGCGTAATGCCGTTGTATTTCGCCCAAATGGTCGCGGTGGTGTTCTGGAAGACGACACTGCTGTTGACTGTAAGACTTCCGGACGTGGCGCCTTCGGGAATGGTTACCGTGTACCTGCGGGGAATTGCACAGCGGAGGTGGTTCTAATCGACCCCGTGGCACTCAAGTAACGTCAGCTGGAACCGGCCCCTGGTGAGAGCGATCGTCATCGACGTACTGACGATTTATCCTTGATAAGTCTTCACCAACTGTCCCGCCTCTAAGGGTTCGTTCAACGACAGCACATCATGTACTGTTCGACTGCCTTCCAATGCTGGGATCTATCGGTAGAGTATTTTGGCAATGGATCATTACTGCCTCCGCGCGACTTCCTTTACACTCTGAACCGAGCCTATGAACTCGGAAATGGCGGCCATTTGCTTCCCTTGGCGGAGCCAAGTGTCTTCGAGAGTCAGATTGTACCGCGACTGTCCTCCCGTATTCGGGACGATAAACATGTCCATAATGCTCTGATTGTCCCGATCAAGTCTCACGATCAACGCAATGCAATGGCGCTCGCGCCGTACAACCAGAAAGGGCCAGCAGAGTTGACCATTTTTATCAACCCTACACCTGCATAGATAAATGGAGACCAGTCTGCCAAGAACAAGAAGCCTAGCGCGATAGTGTCCGTTAGGCTTACAAATCGAGATATGATTCGGGTCAATCGCGATGATTTGGCGCACGATCTCATCCCGCATGGCCTTCGTAGAGCGTCTCGCTCGAGTGGCATTGAGGAGTCGAGTAATGTAGCCTGCTTTTGCAAAAGCTTCTGAGAGGCTACCGAATCTGCGGACATAGGGGCCTACTGAGGGAAGATCCGACGACTGATTAACCAGTTTTTCGGATAGGGTTCCTCGGTCCTTTAGCACTCGCTGCAGAGCGTCCAACAACTCCTGGTCGGTCTTGTGAACGGTTTGGCTGCGAAATATCATTTGTGCCTGCGCGAATGTCTCGCGGTCAACGATGCCCTGCCATGCGCACTGCTTTACGGTCCAGAGTTCAGGTGAATTGTGAACGCGTTGAACGCGGAGACGGAAGCTCGACCGTCCGAACACACTGGAGCCGCAGTATTTGGGGTTCTTAAGAATTCTGTTAACTGCTTCGGCATACCAGTCTGCCCGTCTTGTTCCCCTATACTTAATTCTTCGTGCTTTCAACTCATTCGCGATTGCTTTCGGCCACTTGTGCTCATGGACAAACATCTGGAAGATAGACTGGACGCATTTCACTTCCTCATCCGGCCCTGGCACGAGAATCACGTGATCTGACTGTAAAGATTTCCTTTCTCCGTTTGCCAGCAGGTGCTTTGGTTGTCGAGTCGATGAAACTAGCATCCGTCGCAAACCGTACCCTGGCTCTCCGCCCGTCCTGAAGCCGGATTCCGCTACTTTCTTTGACCCTTCATGAACTTTAGTTGAGAGCTCACGGCTGTACTCGCCAGCCATGACTCTCTTCAGGGTTTTCATCAGAGCGCCGGGTAAAGATGAATCTTCGGAAAACTGCTCGACGCAATAGTGAACATTCACCCCTGCGTTTCGGCAGAGAAATTCGTAGTGAGCCGCTTCATCTACATCCTGAAATCGTCCCCAGCGGCTGACGTCATAAACAAGGATCGCTTTGTACTGGCAATTGCCGCTGACGACGTCGGCCAGGAGTTGCTGTAGAGCATTACGGCGCTTTAGCGCAAGACCGCTCCTTCCTTGATCCAGATATGTGTGTACAACCTTCAAACTGAGCTTTTCAGCATATTCGTTGATGGCTGCCTGCTGGTTGTCGAGCGAGTACTGTTGGTGTTCCGTTGAAACTCTCAAGTATTGCGCGACGGGGACGGGCAATCGACCAAGCATTGGCCCTCCTGAAAGAGTCTTGTGATGAGGAGTACGATGCTACAGCTAAACCCATCGTCCGCGCGGGTGTCCACCATGACAAGCTATGAGCGTGCCCTGGCAGCAGAATATTTGAGAGTTTCCACTGACCAACAGCGCTATTCTCTCGAGTGTCAGCGAGAATGCATCGCTCAATACGCATCAGAGCGCGGATTTGCCGTAATCGCGACATATGTAGATCGAGCCAAAAGCGGCTTGTCGCTAAAGAATCGTCCAGGGTTGAAGCAGTTGATTGTGGATGTGACGACAGGAGTAGCCAAATATCGAACCATTCTCGTTTACGACATCAGTCGATGGGGGCGCTTCCAGGATACCGATGAAGCCGGTCATTACGAGTTCCTTTGTAAGAGTAGCGGAATACCAGTTCGGTATTGTGCGGAGCAATTCGAAAATAACGACACCGCTACATCTTCCATAATGAAATCTTTGAAACGAACGATGGCAGCTGAGTACAGTCGTGAGCTAGGCAATAAGGTTCTCGCGGGCCAAAGGCGAATCGCTCAGCTCGGCTACAGGAGTGGCGGGGCTGCTCCATATGGATACAGCCGAGTTCTGATATCTGCAGATCGTACGGTAAAACAGCAACTGAGCTCCGGTGATCGCAAAGGCATTGCGACTGACCGGGTAATTCTCTTTCCGGGCCCGAAGGACGAAGTGGCGTGCGTCCGCCAGATCTACAGAATGTTTAACGAGGGTAAAATGTCCTTTTGCGCTATCGCTCGGCTACTTAACGCCGAAGGGCATCCATATGTTGCCGGCAGGGCGTGGACATGACCTGATCCCCTCTTTTGGAACAAAGCTGAGTATGATTTTCAGCGAAAGGAAGGGGAAGAGCGTATGTCGCGGAGCCAGCACACGGAAGCGCAGATGATCGGGGCGCTGAAACAACTGGAAGCGGGGCGTAAGGCGGAAGACGTGGCGCGAGAAGTCGGGGTATCAAAGCACACGATCTACGCCTGGAAAGCGAAGTACGGCGGGATGGATGTGAGCCAGGCACAGGAAGCCAAGCAACTGCGCGACGAGAACACGAAGCTGCGAAAGCTGGTGGCGGATCTGAGTCTGGACAAGGAAGCGTTGCAGTCGGTGATCCGAAAAAACGGCTGGAGCTCGTAGCGCTGAAGGCAGCTATCGAGCAGGTGCAGGGAGAGTACGCCTTCAGCGAGCGGCGAGCCTGCCGACTGATGACGCTGGCGGTGACGACGTATCGTTACCGATCGCTGCGAACGGATGAGCCGCTGCGAACCCGACTGGTGGAGTTAGCGCGATCGAAGCCGCGCTTCGGATACCGACGGCTGCACGTGCTGCTGCGACGAAATGGGGAACAGGTGAACCATAAGAGACTGCATCGCGTGTATAGAGAAGCTGGATGACCATCGGCGGAAGAAGCTTGAGAAGGTGAGTGGGACGCGCAGATACAGAAAATTGTGCGCGAATTGCAAAAGGACAGAGAAGCTGGACTGGCCATCCGGCGGAAGAAGCGCAAGCACTGCGTGCGCGAGGGCAAGCCGCTACTGGTGCGGACTTCGGCGAACCAGGAGTGGGCGCTGGACTTTGTTCACGACGCGGTGGATAGTGGATACCAGTTTTGCGAGCCGGAGGGTGACGCGAGTGCTGGAAGCAATCATGGCGGAGCGGGGACAACCGCAAGCAATTCGCTGCGACAACGGGCCGGAACTGACGAGCCGGCATTTTCTGGCGTGGTGTGTAGAACGGGAGATCGAGTTAGTGCACATACAACCGGGAAAGCCAACGCAGAATGGGCGAGTGGAGAGTTTCAACGGACGGTTGCGAGAAGAGTGTTTGAATCTGAGCTGGTTTCAGAATCTGTTTGATGCGCGGCGAAAGATCGCGGCGTGGCGGAAGGAGTACAACGAAGAACGTCTGGGGAGGTTTAGGCGAAGCGGGCACTGCAGTACTGCTGACACCCAAGAATCAGGGTACGCTTGCCGGAACTAACGTATGTCCTGTTTGCGAGGTCACCGACGTTACCATCCGGTACACCCGCATCTCCCATGCAAGTGGTGGTTTCGAGATAACCACTGCTCTTTCGGGCGCAGCACCAGCCAAGGCAGGTGCCCGCTTCAGCATTCACGATGTTGTGATGGATGACATAAACCGAAAGTACCTTGGATGGGGCGGATTGTTCTTGGTGGCAAACTCCTGGCCTAGCAACCCCTTGAACACGATCACGATCAATCACATCACCGGATTCCCGGATTCGACGGGCACGTTCCTATTCCTGAACAATTGGGTCTCCAATCCAGAGATGTACGGTTTCGCCTTCATTAACAACATTGTTGCTACGGGCAAATACCCGGTATGGAGCACCGGTGGTGGCGTGACCAGTTGTGCGTATGCAGACGTTCCTCTTCCCAGCTTGAACAACTGCTTCCGTTCGTACAAATTCACAAACAATGCACTGGTCGCCGCCCCTGCTTCGTATCCGCCATCGTCATGGCCGGTCGGCAACATGTTCGCGGATGACATGCAAAGCATCGGTTTCGTGCAAGCTAGTTCCAATATCGGCGGAAACTACCGACTCCGCTCGGCCAGCCCCTTCAAGAATCGTGGCACGGACGGCAAAGATCTCGGTGCCGACATCGTTGGCCTGAACGAGGCTCTCAGGGGAGTCGAATAGTTTTTGCGCGTTGAAAGTCGAACTAATCGGAACAAGTTTGGGTCAGTCATATATTCTGCCGCGCCCGCGGCGATGTCATAACTTGTGAGCATACCTTGCCTGAGTTTCCGGTGACGGTGTGACTCGGCGGATTTTGAGTAGACAGGCGGGTTCTGACCACTCACCTGCCGTCACAATTCCGCTTTTGTGGTTTTGATGCTTTTGCAGCGACTGAACGGATCTATTAAGGAATAGGAGTCTGGCCATGTGAGCTCAGACCGTTTGAAAAATCTAGAATACTTGCAGCGCAAATTATCAGAAGGCTGACGGCCGGCACCATATAGCGCAGGATTGGCAAGGCTGTGAACACCGTCATTGCCCAAAAGTATACGACTATGCCCAAGGCCACGATCACGAAGTTTCTTTGTTTGTGGCCTCCTTTCCAAGCCCTTCGCACGCCGAGAACCACAAATGGCAAATAGCACAACTGGATGATCGCAACGGCCTTCTCGAAGCGATGAGACTCGCTGCCGTACCAACTGCGCACAGCCTTGAACGCGAAAAGCTCTACGACTGATTTTGGTCTCTCCCGGGCTTGGGTGATCAGAAAGTGAGCAATGCTCGATGTCGTCTTCAGGTCTTGATACTGAGCCACAGCATCATGTGCCAGGGCATGCGCTGCTTTAGGCATGGGGATTTGCTTGAGACCCCTCACCGTACCAAACGTAATCCCGTCAATTAAGGCATTAGGCCCATTCGTGCAAAGGGGAATCCAATGCCCGCTTGCAACCCGCGCCCATATCTCCCACGGCGAAATCAGACAGACATACGCAATCACAACAAAGATTGAAAAAGTCCACCGTGGCCGCCGCTGACCAGCTATATCACACACCCAAACAACACATACGAATACGAGTGGCAGCGCAATGCAGAATGGTTTAAGCAATGCCGCCGTCGCGAGTACTCCTCCCAGCGCGAGGCCATAGTGTGTCGGATGGAGCGGATCGCGAGTCCACAAGAGAAACAGGAGTACAGCCGACAGTAGAAGCGCCGTGAGGGCTGCGGAAGCATCGGGCTGTTTGGTCAACCAGAGTTGGAAAGGATATGTGGACCATAGCACTACGGCTGTCAAGGCAACTCTCGTGCTGAACACGAGCATGCCAATCAGTCCAACCCATACACTACCGACAACGACGAAAAATACTTGCAGAATGCGCAGCCCTACTGTCCGATCGATTGCTACCACATCTGAAATCCAGAATGTGGCGGCATACAACAACGGCAACCCGGGCGGATAAGTTAAGGCTGGCTTGGAGGCCAATACCAAGCCTTTGCCACTTACCAAGTTCTCAGCGACCGGACCGTAATACCCGACATAGTCATTACTTTGATTCGTTTGCCAATGGCTGGGTAAAACCAGCAAGAAAACAAAATGGGCGAACAGGCCGACAATCGCAAAGACTGATACCAAAATGATTCGCTGCCGGGCAGCAGGTTCGTTTGCAATCCGGCCCAACCATGGTGAGGCTCTACGACGAATAATTGCCAGACCTGAGAGAGTTCCATTAGCCCGTCCATTCATAACGAACCAGCCGCAATATTCTGCAATCGCATACAAGAGCGCGTGCGTTGAGGGACTTCCGAATTGGTAATCATCTGGGCCGTGTCGATTGGTGAGGCTGGGGTTTTAGCATGAAAATCGTACCAGGAAGAGGGATTTAAGGTGCCCCTCTTACGGTATCCGAAGTATAGGTGCAGCCAGTTGTATGCAACTTCTTCAAACGTGGACCAAGTAAATCGAGCCTCTTCCGCCAGGGGGCCCGAGCAGCCTCTTGGAAATGGCACATGCGCGAATCTGTTCTTGAATCGGTCAGCACACCAACAACACTGTTTAGCCAGCCTCGAGATCATCGTCTCATTGGTGAAAACCGGCAAGGTTGAATTGTGCCGCGCCTGGTCCACGATGGCGAACTCGCGATATCCGAGTTGCCAAAGGAGTTGGAGGTACTCGAGCTTCTCCGCTTCAACAGAAACATACTGGGGAAGACGAAACGACTGGAGGCACTTTAAACAAGATGCCTCAACCCCTTCTACGTCAAGTTTCACATAGTAAGGGACGCCATATTTCTCGAGGAGGGTATCAAAAGTGATGCATTCCACCTCGATAGAGTGGCAGTTCATTCCGTCTCTGACTGCCCGGGCGCGCTCAAACGAACTGAAGACGTCCCTTTCATCGTTGATCCAAAAGTCGCTCTTCCCAGCTCGATCGCAAATTCCCACTCCTTCGATTCGGAATTGCCCAGCAGAGATCTGCTTTTCAAACCGTTTACACGCTCGCTCCACGAGAATCGGATTTGCTTCAACTGCCACAACCCGATATCCCTTTGACAGGTAGTAAGCTGAGTCATCTCCATTGTTCATACCTACGTCGAAGACTACTCGGGTTGCATCATTATCAGTATGAAAAGATAGGAGATTTTCGTGTGAGTCTTGAATCACAGGACGATTCATACCACCCCCCGCGAAAGGACGATGCCAGGAGCATTGATGCGCTGACAGGCGCCAAAGGGCAGGTATTTTAATCCAAATTGGATAGGTACGCCAGTGCTTGGCAGTGACCCATAAATTCCCGTTCCCCACTCGTGTGAGGTTCCAAAGTGGATGGTTAAAAGCAAAATTGTGGCAAGAGAAAGTGTCGTATGATCTCGTGAGCGAAGAGCGGGGCAGGTCAAAGACTAAGGCAATTCTCCAGCTCTCCAGCGACCGTCGCCTAATCCGTAATACCAACTTTAGAAAGGTCTCCATCTCAAGCCGAGTTCCAGAAATCCGAATTCAGGATGTGGCGGTCGGCATACCGGCAGACCACCATGTTTCTTTGGTCCGCAATTGTGTTTCGCGGCGTTCGGTGCGGGGAATGAGTAGCGAGAGTCTTCCTAGAAGGCGGAAACACCCCGGAGCAACTTGGGCCGTCGTGATTTTGGGCTACCTCAACTTTAATGGCTCAACAGTCTAATCCGGTGAATACCATCCACGAGGCTAGCCGGATGTTCCAAGATAATCGCCTTCTGCAGACGTTCAGTGTTCTCACGAAGCGCAAACTTGTGACGGCTCACACTGGGAACGATCCTCATTTGTTCTATGGCGCAGTTTTTCGCATTCAACAAAACTAGAACCGTGACTCTGTGGTGTTCTTTGGGGTGTGGGCTCATCATCCATCGTGGTTCGCCTTTTGAGGTTGGTTCATATCTTCCCAGCAGCACAGCAATTAAGCGCCCCGTTCTCCGATCCCGAAGCAACGCTCGGAATCTCTCGTTGACGCGCTCAATTTGCAGCATCCCATCCGAGTTGGTGACGAAGGCTTTCATCAGGTTGTCGCGGATGATGCGACATCGCTGGCGAACAGCGAAGGTTAAGGCAAACTCCGGTGGAGTGTAGCCAACCATCCTGTAAACATTCAGGAGGCCGCCGAAGTGTGTGTGTAGCGTGGTGAGGCTCGGACAATCTAAAGATCGCTCGATAAGCTCGGTCGTTAGCCGCCCTTCTGCGTGCCAGACCTGGCGGACGCGATTAAGCATCTCTTGGTCGGACAAGTTACACGTAAGGTCGGCAAAGGTGGCTTGCGCTTTCTCAAAGAGGTCAGCACTAATCAGTGGCTCGAATGCATTGTTGCATGTGATCCACTGTGCGGCGGGCACGGCTTGCGCTTTGCTGCCGAGAAGGCATCTGGTGCGCCCCCAAACTAGTTTTCCCGCGTAGGTGGGATGCTTCAGAACCCTGCGCACATCATTCACATCCCATTCCGCGCCGTTCAAGTAAAATCTTCCCTCCTGGTTCAATCGTTTGGCTATCGACCTGAGGGAGCGGTGTTCGTTTGCGAACTCGGAAAAAATTTGTCGTACGACCGCAACTTCATCTGCTGGCCCTGGAACTAAAATGACACGCTCCGTTGCCAAGCTCTTGTGCTGACCGTTATAGAGGATTTGCTTGGGCTTCCCCGTGGAATCGAGCAGCATCCGTCGAAAGCCGTAAATTGGAGGACCGCCCGACTTGTATCCCATTCTCGTCAATCGTGCCAAGCCTGCCCGAACTTTTCCCGACAGTTCCCGGCTGTACTCTCCAGCCATGCTCCGTTTCAGGGCCTTCATAATGAAGCTTGGCATTGAGTTGTCGTTTGGAAAGGTTTCGGCACAGTAGTGGACGGGAATGCCAGCGGATTTGCACAGGTACTCATAGTGCGCGGCCTCGTCTGCGTCCTGAAACCGTCCCCACCTGCTTACGTCGTAGACCAGGATCGCTTTGAAGAACGTGCTCTCCTCAACGACATCTCGAAGCAATTGCTTGAGACCGCCTCTATTCTTCAGAGCCAAGCCGCTCTTGGCAGCGTCGGCGTAGGTTTTTACAATTGAGAACCCATGCTCTGCCGCGTAGAGGGCAATGCCGTCCGCTTGGTTCCCCATCGAGTACTCCTGACGGTCTGTAGACATCCGTAGGTATTGGGCTGCAGGTACTGTCAAGATGGTTGCCATAAAAGTGCCTCCTGAAGGGCATATCGGCTGGAGTCAGAGACACTTTAGAAAAAAGAAGGAGAAATTCGCGGGCAGTGGTCATTCAGGAATGGAGAGTGCGTGCAGGCGAGGTTGCCCTCCAGTTGCCTCACGGCGGTGATGAAAAACTCCGTCTATCCGAGCCCCCTTGTGGATGTGACGAGAGGTGATTTCATGCCGTCACCTGCGCCGACCATTCGGCACCCACCCTTCGGAAGGCCACCGCTAAAGTGCTGAGACTCAACAGCGGGCGACTCCAATTCTTTGGAGCAGGGCGTGCATTTTAGGACGCTCGCAAATGGTTACTTTGAGTCTCTCAAAAGGAAAGCACGATTTTCATGAAATCACTCAGCGTAGTTCCGGAGCTCTGCAAAACAACTCGATCAGAACTTTTGGAGTTGATACTTGCCATGCCGAATGATTTGAGCGAATTGCTTGCCGAACTGCGAGCCATCGAAGTCTGGGATGCGGACTACTTGAATAATGCCCGTCCCTCCGAAATTGAGAGGGCTGCGTGGACGGCCCGACGATTTCGGCAGCGAGAAATCATCCGGTTGGTTGCCGATTTGAATAGGCTCATGTCTGATTCGCGTTACCGGCCTACGTCTTAGAAGGCCTGATTATTCGTTGAGACCACAAAGCCCAACCCCAGTCACCATCGAGAAAGAACAAGGTCTGGGGCAGCGACATCACGAAGAATATGGTCCTAAGTCGTGAAGAGCTGTTGCGAGCAGGCGGGCCTGCACCAGATCGCTCCGCACGACATGCGGCGAGCGTGTGCCAAGCTCTGCGATATTAATTTGCTGCAAGCCCGGATGACAATCACAGCCCCATAATCAGCATGGTCGGCTCCTTCTTCACTCGTAAATGCTGGTTGTAGTTCCCGGGCAACCCCAGCCCCTTTCGCATCTCAGATATCGGAGTGACGCCCGTCACTCAGGCAATGACGCTACATCACTGTTTTTCGCGAAAGAGAGACTTCTAATGGAAATCGCCTACACCGGCGGTCGTAAAGCCATGTGTGACACGAGAACAAACGAATGGACGAAAGGATGATGTCTGGTTCAGCCGGGCTGCCAGCCCCCAAGGAGTGCAACGTCTGGACCAGCTCCATCGCCAGTAAGCGATGAACAAGAAGATCCTGCTGGTGGAAGACGAACAAGCACTGGGGATGATCCTAAGCGAGCGTCTTCGCAACGAGGGGTACCAGGTCGAGGTCGTATCCAATTGCGGGCGTCCATTTCGGCAGGCGAGTGCCCGGTCGTTTGACCTCATCATCCTCGATACGACGCTGTCAGGCCCCAGCCGTATCGAAGTCTGTCGAGACATCCGCGAAGCTGGGCTGACAAATCCCGTTCTAGTGCTGATCGGGCGTGGCCAAACTGCCCAGACGGTGCTTGCCCTTAACCTGGGTGCGGATGACTGCGTCCAGGAACCATTGGAGATCTCGGAAGTGGTGGCCCGCATTGAAGGGCTCTTGCGACGGATGCCTCTTCGAAGGACGGTGAATGTTCATCGTTTTGGCGCAATCTGCATGGACATACCCGGCTGGAAGGTTACCCGGGAAGGCAAACCTGTGCTTCTTCTCCGACGGGAGTTTGAGCTTTTGCGCTATTTCGTGCGACACGCCGGTATTCCTCTTGCCCGCGACGAAATACTGCGTGAGGTGTGGGGGTATGAGGCAGGAAGGTTCACTCGTACGGTTGATGTGCATGTGGCTGAACTACGCCGAAAGTTGGAAAGAGATCCCAAACGGCCGGAGCTGATCCTCACGGTGCCCGGAATTGGATACCAGTTTGGTCGGTAATTAACATCGAAATTTCACCAATTGTTCTATCCCCGAAATTTTGTCTGTTTTTCGAAAAACGAACTTTTTTCAACACCCACAGGCGATTGCACCCATTCCGAAAAGGCCTCTTCTGTGGCCTCTAAAACGGCTGCCGGCTTCTGTCGCTTCAATCCAGATGGCTCGGGGATTTGGAACTGGCTCCCCACGATTTCCCTGTGGGCATCCGCCCGCTGAATGGACTGACGATCACTCGAGGCGATGTCACCTCGACCTGTGACTTCGCTCATTTTACCGCGGAAGTGTATCCCCTACGCTTGGGTCCGGACGCTATTGCGCTCTGGGACCTTGGGGCTTGCTTACCTCTTGATCAACGACGAGGGCATCAGAAATATTCAGCGAAAAACGGGGTGGAACATGTCGAGCAACGATCCAATTCTAGAAGGCGTCGGGTTGACGCATCTCGGCAGTCCGAAGGCATTGCTGAGCAAACGTGGGGGTCCATTCATAACAGAGTTCCGCGACTTCGCTCTGCGCGGCAACATGGTGGACATGGCGGTCGGAATCATCATAGGGGCGGCGTTCGGCCGCGTGGTGAGTTCCCTGGTCAGCGACATTATCATGCCTCCGATCGGCCTGTTGACGGGCCGATCTGACTTTTCTACTCATTTCCTCAACTTGTCAGGCAAAGCATACGCGACTTTGTCGGAAGCCAAAGCAGCGGGAGCCGCGACGATCAACTACGGAATCTTTCTCAATGCGGGTGTCTGATTTTCTGATTGTGGCATTTGCGGTTTTCATGTTGATCCGACAAGTCAATCGCTTGAAGAGTGCATCGATGGCGAGTCCGACAAAAGAATGCCCACACTGCTGCTCGGCGATCCCGGTACGTGCTACTCGGTGTCCGAACTGTACCGCCGCCTTCGCGCTGCTTAGCGGATGATTGGCGACGGGCGCTCAGCTTCCTCGTGCAATTGAGTGTTACCCGAATAGGAGAATCTCCTGCTCAAGTCGCTGTAGGCGATTGTGCTGCAAAAACAAAACGCCCAAAACTCTTTCGAGTCATGGGACGCTCTGTTGAACAGCCCTCCCCCGAGTACTGCTCATCGACAGAATAGGTGCTTCCGTGCAAGTGGTACATGGCACCGCCGTGCAAATCCCGCACCACCATAGGGCCATTTCCCCCGAAATGGAGCGGCCACATGATTGGTCGGCTGGCGGCGAAAGTCGGAGCGATAGGGGTTCTCTCCGAATCGTTGTCGTTAACACCTCGTCGCCAGTCGCCTTGCCTCACTCGACCCGTGTTCTGAGTGCTAACGCTGATTACAGCAGTAACGCTTACTGCAAATCTTGGGTAATTTGACCGGACCGTGCAGATACCTGCATGCTCTCTAGAATGGCACCAAGGTCACCAGCATCAGTCAAGCCCCAGCGTCCTGCGCGCATCCGCGTTCCCAATCGCGAACGCGTGTTGTTCACGATCCGTGAGCATCGGTTTGTTGGCGTCCTCCAGCGTCTGTCCCTTACAGGTGGATCGGTTATCCATACTGAGGAGCCACTGCCGCAAGGAACGTTAGCAGGGTTGGATCTGCGAACCGTTTTCGGAAAAGTGACTGCACAGATCGAATTTCTGCACGTCGGGGCCGACGGGAATACCAGTGCACAGGCGTTTCGGTTTCTTGGCATGGAAGATTCCTGCACCGGGAGATTGAGGGCTGCCATCGAGCGAATGCAAGGTGCAGGCTACAGCGATGCGGAGGTTGAGGGAAACACTCTGTCGGCACTCGCTTCAAAGAGTCTGAGCACACTTCGCGATCACATCCAGCGCCTCTTTCAGACTGGCTCCCTTCACCGGAAAGTTCAGGCGAGGAGCTAAACCGTTGGCCGAACGGAATCGGGAGCGTGTAAGGTTCTGCGCTTGACAACCCATGAATCGCGAAGCAGAATCGAGCCAAGAGGTAATCATCATGTCGTTGTTCCCAGCCCAACTCTGGTCGAACGATCAAGGCCAGGACATCGCTGAGTACGCAGTGATGCTGGCCGTGATCCTCGTAATCGTGGTCGGCACAGTACGGCTCATCGGTTCTAACGCCAACAGTGTCTTCTCACAGGCGGCCAGTTCAATTCAGTAGTGTGGTGTCGCGGAGTTCTCTGGAAAACTCCAACGTACACTGCTGCTGGCAGGTCGTCGGACGTCTGTCTTGGTTGGCGCAATATCCCGTGGGTATTCGAGGCGCGATCGTCGCTTGTAAGCCTTCCTAACGCAACGTTCTTCTGAGCACTTCATGTGATGAGATGTCGACTGCTTTGCCGACATTTCGACGGCGTCTGCTTCGATGGTGGGCATTCTTGGCAGACTTGCGCCTTCCCCGCAATCAGAGACCGTAATAAGCTCACATTTTCTGGGGAGGGCGAGGAAAGGTGGCCACACCGAAACTGTAGTCCAAGGCGACCTCTCTGACCTGTTTTTCGATCCATGAATAGGTACGTCTGAGCCCTTCCTCCAAAGACACTTGTGGCTCCCATTGCAATACTTCCTTGAGGCGCGTGTTATCTGAATTTCGGCCCCGAACGCCTTGGGGACCGGGCACGTGCTTTATGTCCATTTGAACCCCAGCAATGTTGGCGATCATCAGCGCGAGTTCGTTGATGGACACCATTCGATCCTGGCCAAGGTTTAAGGGTTCGCGATAATCAGATCTCATCAGCTTGTACAAACCCGCAACGCAGTCATCGATATAACAGAAGGATCGCGTTTGCTCACCGTCACCCCAGATTTCAATCTCGTGGAGGCCTTCGAGTTGTGCAGCGGCAATCTTTCGACACAACGCGGCGGGTGCTTTCTCTCGTCCACCCTGCCAGGTTCCGAGTGGGCCGAAGATGTTATGAAATCTAACGATCCGCGTCTCGAGCCCATAATCCTGCCGATAGTGAGTACAGAGTTGTTCGCCGATTAATTTTTCCCATCCATATGGATCTTGCGGCGCGGCGGGATAGGCGTCTTCTTCCTTCAGTGGTACGCAATTCGTTTCCGTTTGCTTGAACTCGGGATAGACACAAGCAGACGACGTGTACAGGTATCGAGACACTCCGTTCTGCTTTGCCGCTTGGATGCAATGAAGATCGATTAGCGAATTGTTGTGCAAGATCTGTGCATGATTGCAGGAGATAAAACCCATTCCGCCCATGTCTGCGGCTAGGGCATACACCTCGTTGATGCCCGCCGTCGCTCGCAGGCAGTCCTGCCAATTTCGCAGATCAAGCAACTCAAATTCGTTGGCGTCGCTGGCACAAAACTCTGGAGGTTTCAGGTCGACTCCCCGGACCCAGTAGCCTTTCGCCCGGAGAAACGAAACGAGGTGATGACCGATGAACCCGCCCGCGCCAGTGACCAAAACCTTAACTGAGTTGCCCAATGTAGTTTCCCCTATAAATTCCGTACAGTATAAAGATTCACACTATTTTCGCATACACCTGCGTGACTCCCCTCGGTGCTGAATGGCAGAGTGATAAGGAAAAACTACACGGGATCCGAGCGCTGGTTAACACTTCCCTCCGGTCGAACGAGGATCCATTCCGCATGCTATAAAATTTGGAGCGTGGTCCTTTCGTGGGATCCGCAAATTGAGATCTAAGCCTTGACCAAGTATCACAAACGCGGGCTGGCGGCAAAATTAGCCAGAAGGCATGGACAACGCCGTGACAGAGTTTTGTATAGATTCCAATCTCCCAAAGGGCAGAACTATATCGGCTACTGCGTTTGGCGTGCCGATTGTTCCTCGGCCCACCAGGCGGTTAGTGATGCCTTCGCATCGTATTGGATGAACAGAAAACGTTCCTTATCGTTGCTTTCCCGGACCATGCAAAAAACTCCTCTTTCACAGTGGAGACTTGAAGTTCTTGAAGTCGTTTCTGCTAACCGTGCTGCAGCCCGCAAAACCGCGTTAATCAAGAAATTCAAGAGTTCGGAAAACGATGGTGGCCTGAACTGTGCCAATGGGCGTGGGTCCCTTGTCTCGCGGGGCTCGCGAATCCGACACAGTCAAGCGGTTACTGGTAGCCGCAATCCCCATACTCGTGCCAATCCCCGCAGAATCAAAGAACTCAGCAAAACTCTAAGCAGTTCCAAGGTCGCGAAGATTCTCGGAATTCACAAGAAGACGGTTCAGCGGCATTTGCGAGGTGAATTCGGCAAGGGCAAATATGCAAACTAGCCTTGCAATCATCTCTGACTCGACTGGCTAGGGCTTCCGAAACAGAATTCTCCTCATGAACTCCGCCCTGATTCTCCATGGGCGGGTTTCGCTTTTGGGGGTCCTGATGCATTTCGCGTCGAAATGCATCATGGTCAATTGCACTCTTTCGTTCGCCTGCCCCGCTGGAACCGCTGACTTTAGCCTTGGAGGAGGCCGGGCTAGACGCTGCGATACATTCCCTTGCCAACTTCGTCCGCGCTAGCTTCCAACGGAATGATTCTCTTCCGTCAATGTCTACGTCGCATCCAACTGTTACCCACCCTGCTGATGCCTGGCGGAGCTGTTGACGGCTTAGGTTAGTGCCTCCTGGAGAAGCTCGGCAGTTTGTCGCTGGCACCTCAAATGCTAACCGTGCTAAATGTCACTGTTGGCCCAAAATAGCGCTGCTTAAACCAATCCAGGGCTTGGGAGGTGGAATCCACTTGGTCGTCAAACTTACCCATGGGGAAGATGATTAGTTCATGAACGTAGCAGTCTAGCCATGGTGCCGTTTGGGGCAGATGGACAAGGCCATTCTCAAAACTGGCGCAGACCGTGTGCAACCGCATAACCTTGTCCATCGTTGGCTTATAGCTCTTAATCGCATGAATCCCTTCGTATGTCAGTTCTTGAATAAGCTGCGTACCGGATGCCTGGTCTTCGACCAGAATTACGGTCGGCCCGAAACGCTGAGCCTGTTCTCGAACAGCCCGTTTTAGCGCTGGATAATCCAGCCGCTCGCGCAATACGGAGAGCAGATAAAGATGCATGCCCGCGACTCCCCAGGTTGTGCAAGCTGAGTAGTCACTAAGCTCGCTAGGTTTGTTCGCGGTATCCCAGCTTTGGAAGGTGAAGTCCCACCTGGCAGGGATCTCAGCCGACGTGTAACGCTTGAGCCATTCTCCTTTGACTAAGCCTCCACCAAATGGGGTAGGAGTCTGCTGATACTGAGCGGCAAAGTTGTACTCGCCCATGGTTGCCCGCAACATTTCCAGAGTCTCCAGAGACTCGCGTTCCGGATGAAGGCATTCTCCAGCACGCCGAATAACTCGCCTTAATCCCTGGACAGTCGATATCTCGTGGATCTCGTTCTCTTCGGCAATCGCCGGAAGACGGACCAGCTTCCATCCGCCGTGGTTGAGCAAATGGCCGACTAAGTCGTCTTCGTGCAGCCGCTGCATGATGACGATCATGCAACCAGTATTCTTGTCGTCGAGGCGGGTGAGCAGCGTGTGGTCGTAGAAATCGTTCACCGCCTTACGCTGAGTATCAGAGAGTGCCTCGTCCGGTTTGAGTGGATCGTCAATGATGATGAAGTCCGCCCCCCTGCCGGTAAGCGGCCCCCCAACCGAGACCGAGAGCCGAAAGCCGTTTCGTGTAGTCCTGAAGTCACTCAGGGCCGGCCTTGTGTTGGTTAAGCGACAGGGAAATGCTCTCTTGTACCAATCGCTCTGCATCACCGTGCGGCAATCGAGTGCGTTCTTATCGGCCAGATCCTGTCCATAGCTGACGCACATGATCTTCGCTGCGGGATTGTGGCCGAGCACGAAAGCGGGAAAAGAGACCGAGGTCGAGTGAGACTTCAGCGAGCGTGGCGGCACCACGATAATTAGCCGGTTCGCACTCGCCACGCCGGCACTTCTCGAGTTCGTCGGCGATTTTTTCGATGTGCCAGTTGTGGAGAAACTTCGTTTCCGGGTTGAGTTCGCGAAAGGCGCGAACGATGAACGTATATAGGTCTGTACGCAAGAGGGCGTTGAGTTCAGCAGGCGTCATTTTCATTTGTTCGCTTCTCCTTAAAGTCGTTCTCGAATCGCTTCAGCATTCGCCTGGACTACTTCCTGATCGGCGGCGTCGAGGGACGTCATCGGAGTGGCCGCTTCCTGCGATCGCTGCTCAACCGTATCCACCAGCATGAACAGCTGCCGCAACGCACCTAGATCACCCGAGGCCGCCTTGTTGGCTAACTGCTTGACCGCGGCTTCCAGCTTCGTGACCGTCTTTCGCTGACCGCCTTCGTTGACAACGACTTGCTCGCGCAGCGTGCGAACCAGGACCGTGGCCAGGTTCAAGCTACCTTTTGGACGGCCCTTCGGGTTGCCACTTTTGCCCTTCTTGAAGCGCGTGTGCGCCGGCGGCTTGCGATATCCGACCGAATAGCCGTTTTCATGGTTGTCGGCCATGTGACCCTCCCGCGGACTCGCCAAAGAACTGGCCCGATTCACCGAGAACTGCCTTCTGACCTGTGAAGGCCTGCCAGCGGCGGATGATAACGTCGCAATAGATCGGGTTCAGCTCGATCCCGTAGCAGACTCGCCCAGCTTGCTCAGAGGCAATCAACGTGGACCCACGACCTAAGAACGGATCTAGAACAATCTGGCCACGGGAGGTGGAGTCCAGGATGGCGTCGGCTACCAGAGCCACGGGCTTGACGGCGGGCTTGATTGTCGACAAGTTGTGCTCTTCGGTTGGACTAGACGAGGAACTCACCAGCGGGTATCGCCAGACGTTCGTGCGATGGCGACTGTCCAAGCCAGGCTGGATATTCTTAGAGCGTTTAATTTTGCCGTTCCGGAAGACCAGCACGAGCTCATGCTGACTGCGATAAAGGGATCCCTGCGTGCCGCTGTCTTGCACCCACACGCATAGATTCTCGATCTTGGCATAGATGGGTTCGGCAGCTGCAAGCAGTTCCCCGATATGGCGCCAGCCAATGCAAATGTAGTGCAAGGCGCCTTCTTCGCTGTTGCGCACAAGCTGTGAGAGGGCCTTTGAGAGGCATGTCGTGAAGTTGGCCTCGCTCATCCCGCCCGACGCCATCGCGGACCTCGAGTGCCGGGGTTTGATCAAGCCGGTGACGCAACCATCGATCACATCGTTGCATAGAGGATCGGTGAACACGGCTGCTGAACGCCGACCACCCATTAGCCGCGAGTAAGTCGAATCGTCTAACGCGTCGCCGCACACGACTCGGTTCCGGCTAAGCAGCCACAGATCGCCCGCCTGAGTAACCCGGGCTGCAGACTCCATTTCGGGCAGCCGATCAGCAGGATCCTCGTCGCCGGCCCTTGCCGGTGTGAGCCCATCAATCATGACGTCAATCTCGCCGATCTCGAAGCCAGTCGCTCCGAGATCGAAGTCGAGCTTGACCTCGGCGAGGATCTTGAACTGCTCAGCGAGCAGGCGATCGTCCCAGGTCGCATTCTCGCTTAGCCGGTTGTCGGCAATCATGAATGCTCGGATTTGGACTTCGCTGAGGTGCTCGAGGCAAATCGTTGGCACCCGCCGAATGGAGAGGAGCTTAGAGGCCGCGAGCCGTCCGTGGCCGGCGATCAATCGCAGGCTGCTATCCAGCAGGAAAGGGACGTTGAACCCGAAGGCCTCAATGCTCCGGGCGATCTGTTGAATCTGCTTTTCCGAATGCAGGCGAGGATTCTCGGGATCAGCCTTGAGCTCTTCAATGTTGCGGTAGACAATTGAAAGCGATTCGCTTGCTTCCCAGCAACTTCCTAATACCCGTTTGATGTTTCTATTGCGCGGCGCTACCATGCGAAACCCTCCTCCATGGATGTCGCCGTCAAGAAGCCACGAGTCCGATGGCCATGACTCCAAAAGCCATGACTCCGTAAGCAGCACGGTGGCCCCCGAAGGCGCCCTGCAGCCGTCTGCGTTGGCATCCCGCCACGCAAGAAGGGTTGTAGTGTGGTTCAGCCGCTGCGCCCAGCCTCCCGCTGGAATGGCTACGGCCTATACTTACTAGAAGCGAGCAGGGCATCCCGCCCTTGCTCGACATCCGATTGAGCCATCCCGGCTCGGAGTGGACATCCCGTCCACATCGGATGAGGTTGGATACTACGCACAGGCTAGCATTGACCAATTTCGCGAAGCAAGAGTTTTTGCGCAGGCAGGCGGAGCCTGTGCTGGTACTGCTTTCGTAAGACGCGGCCATCACAAGACAATTCTGGCGTTAACTTTGTGGTTCCCCGGTTACTCAACTGAAGAGTAGCGGCACCCTGCGACCCACTACTTCGACCCGCGCGCGTTCGTGGAGGACTCCGAGGAGCGAGGATGCAGTACTACCCCGCGAAAAGCTATTCCGTTCTGGGTCGAGGTGGTCATCAGCAAGGGTGACGGGCACATCGAGACCGCACGTGCCGCGGAGACGAACTGGTATGCCAGGCGTCCGGTCCGGATTTCCAGAAGGCCCCGATTCACACGACAAACTTCGGCCTACGGATGACGAGCCGGCTCACGAGCGGGAGCGAAGAGACTTAGACTCCCCGCGGACAGGGCTTGTGAAGTAACCGCTACCGCTTTTTTGATTGCCTTAAGCGCCGGGCAGCGTCACCGAGTGATTCCGGAGCGGGCGGCGGACCTTTCCTCTCCAGCGCTCCGCTGTTATCGACAATGGTCACGCCGCGGACTGTGCCGAGTTCCGCCGATGCGATGGGTGCCACCCTTACCGCGTATGGGGTGGTCAACGCCGCCGGAGCCGGGCCTGCGACTGCCGCAGGCTTGGGCGAAACTCCGGTTGTAGGCGCGACAGACACGGGTACGACTGTGACTTCAATCGAGGCCTGTACGGTCGGTGCAGGCGTTTTAACTGGCATATTGACGGTAGTTGCTTGCGTCGCGCCTACGGTCCTGGCCGGAGCGGGAGCGACCGTAGCAACTGGTGTCTGGGCGGTCGGCGCGGAGGTCACAACTGAGGAAGGCAAAGGCGCCGCATGAGCTGTTTGACTTGACACACCGGCTTTGGGCGAGACGGCAGGCACTGGTATTGTCGCCCTCAGCAAAGTGTCAACTCGAGCTACGGGAACTACCAATTGGACTGCTGGTGTTGTTGGGTCTTCTCTACGCGGGGCGCTTGGCGGCGGCGGTATCTTGATCGCTGACGTCTGTTTCCCGTCAATCGCAGCTTTCACCGCGTCGGTCACGTCCTTACCCTCTCGACGCTGGCCATACTTCCCGACTATGCACACCTGGTCCCATAGCCACGAGTTGTCGACCCAAACCAAGTCTTTATCTGTTTTATAGACGGCAAAACCTGCGCCCATTCCGCCGGATTCGTTTCGGCTTCGATACTCGATACATAAGCCCTTGCTCGTAGCAATCGCGCGAGAGACTTGGAGGGTATCGGGATCATGTAGGCTTTCCTGCAGGCGAAGAACACCCTTGATTGCGTTCGCAGTGTAGTCATCAGAGACGGTCCGCGCAAGGCACAAGACGACTGACAACAACACAAATAGCGAGGGGAGCGCTATGCGTTTCATAGTGCTACTGAGTTTAGTAAAACCGACGTAATATTTCAGAGTTACGAAAGGCTTTGCCCCGGAAGCCAGGTAACCGGCGGACTCAATTACCCGACAATTGCCGCGCCACCCAGTTCTCGAGACCCCCCCTGAGACAGGAAAAACAGCAGCGTACCTTGGGAGGCAACGGCCCTCTTTGCTGTTGTCAAATTTACGCCGTCCCTGTTCAAACCCGCACGAGATTACTTGCACCTGAAACTCTGAGGTGTTCCAAAGCAACCCCGGGGGGCCTATGCGTTACGAAACAAGAAAAGCACAACTCCGAACGCAATAATCGCCAGGGCCCAAAATGACGGCGAATGCAGTACGTAAACCTGCGCACCTGTGACAGCGATTAACCCCGTCGCTCCTTGTTCCTTGACCAGAGCGACAACCTTCCAGTGCAGCCAAGTGAGAAAGCACAGGTAGACAATTGCCGAGGCGAGCAGTCCGGCCAAAACCGGCTTCAGATATGGCACGCGCGCCTCCCATTATCAGGAATGACGTGTTACAAACAAAGCTAGTTACAACAGAGTGATCACACTTTTCGCATCCATTTAGTATATCAATGCAGTATATTTAAACTCAGATTTATTTTCTAATAGTAATAAAGGCCAATTTAAGTCGAACCGCACCGGTCGTGTGGCTGAAGGCGAAATCTAGCGAGGACAGCCGAGGCCCCTGTGCGGCGGCGCCAGTGCTTGATCTTGGCAAAGGTGTAGTCCCCGATCCCGAGAGAGTTGATTGCCTTGAGTTCCGGCAGTCGTTCTTCCAGTCGCGTTCGCATGATCTCGAGGTTTTCTCCGGCGCACAGTCCACATCGCGCCGGTTCCCTTCTAACGCACGCGGATTGCCGAAGCCGCGAAACGCATTCTTGCTGATTGAAAGACTCTGGAGCACGTTGTGTTCCCCACTTCCTGGACCTTCCAACCCGATTGGGGCGCCTGCAACGCGAAGAGGGCGAGAAGAAAGCAAGACGCCGCCTGCAACCGGCGGCGCTTGACGGCCTCGCTGCGAAGTATGGCAGTTTGCCCATGCAGGAAACCCGCAGGCTCTTCTGATCTCATAGTCATCTCATGGTCCTGGCGTTTGTGCCCCAAGCAAGAATTGTAAATTCACGCGTTGTAGGTTGGAAAGCTCCTCATCCCAGTTTGCGGCAAGTAGGAGGATCGTGCGCTACTTCAACTCTGCGTACTCTGATTTAGCAGCGATGAGGAGGGGAATGTCTTGATCGGCGTCTTCCCACAATCCAAAAAACTGTTGATAGGCAGCCCTGGATTGGCCGTTATTGTCCTGAAGTGCATAGGCGCGGCCGAGTTGAAGGCGTGCCAATGCGCCCAGCGGCGAATTAACAGCGACACCCCGATGGTCGAGAAATTTCTGAAACTCCGCTGCCGCTTCCTTTCCCTTGTGCAGCAGCAAATACACTTCGCCACGAATATAGACAGGGTAGAGAGATCCGCCGACCTCAAACTGGGGAAGCGGGGTGCCTAGTTCGTACTGTGTTGTGGTCTGTAGATCTTCAAGAGCTTTTGTCGGGTTGCCGCGTTTAATTTCCATCAAAGCATAGATTGCAGGCAACCAATAGCGATTTATCGCGGTATTGAACGGATACCGCTCGGCTAAATCATGTGCCATACGGTCTGCCCGCTCGATATCTCCGATGCGAGCCAATGCCAGAGCTGCGAGGACGTTCACATCTCGTGTAGGCGCTTCCGCCAGCGCAGCGACAATTTCCTGCCGGGCCCGGACGGTGTTACTAAACTCCGCTTCCCGGAGCGCGGCATTCATCCGCCAGGCTGCGGCCGTTTCTTTTGAGTCATTTCCGTGAGCAGAATCAATAGCGCGTTGAGAGAGCTTACGCGCATTTGTGAGGCGTCCGTAGAATGCTTCGGTGTCTGACTGGAATGAGAGGAGCACGTCCTCGCCCGGTTTGCCACTAGCCGCGGCAACTTGACGTTGCATTTCAGTGAGGTCGTTTTCAAGAAAGGCTACACCGTAGCGATTCCCGTGCAGAAACGGGTTGTCAACTTTATGGGCTATGGCCTCCTCATATTTTTTCTTGGCATTGTCGAGCTGATTCACCGCAGTATACTGACCCACGAGATTGGTATAGGCTGCCGCGCTGCCGGGATTCAGGCGGAGGTCTTCGAGGCTTGCAGCAATGCCTTTTTCATATTGGCCCAGGTATGTGTAGTCGACTCCCAAATTGCCGAAAGGTTCGCTGTTGCGAGGGTAGGTCTGAGCCCACAGTTCGTAGGTCTGAATAGCCTTTTCGAGTTCGCCGGTGACGAGAAGGTAATAGGAAGCTGAGATGCGAAATTTTTCTCGTTCGCTGACTTTATCGCGCAAATCATAGGCCTTTTGCAGGTTGTCTTTAGCCAAACCGGGCTCTCGGAGATTGGAATATGAAATCCCTAAGGCTCCATAAGCGGCAGCGAAGTTCGCGTCGAGTTCTATTGCATGACTGAAAAAGGGGATCGCGGCCGCGCTCCCCTTCTCCTGCAAAGTCTTGATTCCTTCAGATAGGGCCTTCAAGGCTTCGAGAGAGGGCGTAGTGGCTTGATCCAGAGGGACGTCGAAGTTCTCCACCGTGCTGAGGGACTCGCCGAGTCTCTCGCGAAGCTTCGTCGCTGCCGCGTCCAGAGATTTCAGAATGTGTTCTTTGTTTTCGGCCGTCACCTGTTCCTGGGCGAGCGGATCGCCGGTCTTACAATTGACGGCATCCAGGCCAATCACATACTGGCTTCCCAGGTTCGCAATCGAGCCTGAAATATACGCCTTGCCGCCCGCGCGTTGACAGAGATCACTCGCGATCTCCGGCGTCAGCCTTGTACCCGACGGTTTGGCCATCAGCTTCAGAGTGGAGCGAATCCTGGCGTTGGAGAGAACGTTGAGGAACGGCGACTGCGCCAGTTGCACGGAAATCGCCTGCTTCAAGGTATCGTCGAATATGGGGTCCCCTGTTGTATTGGTGAAGTCGGCCAGCACAACGCTGTCGTCTGTCGTCAGCTTTGGCATCCGTTTGACATACAAGTAACGGATCGCGGGTACCATCACGATCGCCAGGACTGCGATGATGAGCTTCCAAGGCTTTCCAGATCGGGCGCTAGTGTTGGCCTTCACTGTTGCTGACAGCCGCGATGAGCTCGAACCGGGTTTTAGCTGCTGCAGATCAATCCGAAGTTCATCGGCATTTTGGTATCGCAATTCCCGATCTTTTTCAAGCGCCTTGTCGACGATTCCTCCGAGCGGCGGCGGCAGATCAGGGTTCAGCGTCAATAAGGGAGTCGGCTTTCGATTCAGGATCGCGTCATGAACCACAGCAGCAGTGTTGCCTGGGAACGCCATCTGCCCAGCCGCCATCTCATAGAGCACTGCACCGAACGAGAACAAATCCGTACGCGCATCTAGTTCTTCGCCGCGTGCCTGCTCCGGTGACATATATGCGATGGTGCCCAATGCACTCCCAGGGCTTGTTAGTAGATGTGCGGCTGTTATCGTTGGAGTTGCCGAAGTGCCAGCACCTTCAGCGACTGCAGTGTGCTTCGCGAGACCGAAATCGAGAATTTTCGCTCGGCCGCGCTTCGTCACAAAAATATTCGCGGGTTTAATGTCGCGGTGGAGAATGCTTTTCTCGTGTGCCGCGTCTAAGGCATCCGCAAGCTGCGAGCCCAGATCCAATACGTTTTCGATGGGGAGCGGTCCCCCCTCAATCATCTGCTTGAGCGTCTGTCCTTCCAAAAGCTCCATGACAATGAAGGGTTGTCCGTTATCTTCAGCAATTTCGTAGATCGTACAGATGTTCGGATGGTTCAGTGCGGATGCAGCGCGGGCTTCACGCCGAAGGCGTTCCAGAGCCTGCGGGTCTTGTGCCACGTCCTCAGGAAGGAACTTTAGTGCGACGTGCCGACCAAGAGCCAAGTCTTCAGCTTCGTAGACCACACCCATTCCACCACCACCGAGCTTTGCCAAAACGCGGTAATGCGAAATTGTGCGCCCAAGGATCGAAGTGGAATCATTCACTGGTGGTGAATCTTACGACAGCGATTCATCCTACGCAATTGTGAGCGATCGCGAAATCTGCACTGCTCGACATGTAGAGATAGGTGATGCTCATCCTGGATGCTGCCCAGTCGCGAGCACCTTCTCATATTCAGCTCCCGCATTTCGCAGAATTGGCACGTTGGGATTGACCCAACCCCCGAAAACTGGACCATCTAGAATGTTGATTGGGGCCTTCGGCCCGCGAAACTCCATGAAAATCGAGCAGCCTCAAGCCATAATCCAGAAGGCTGGGAGTGGCGAGATCGAGGACTCACTGGAGAATCTTAACCCGATAGAATGTTTGGTCCGGAGTGCGCAATCGAGCGAATAAATGGTGCATTCGGCGCGGACGCAAGATCGCCAAGGTCGCGATGGCCCCCGGCATGATGATGAGACTTTCGACCCTGTGAGTTCTCCCAAACCCAAGAGAGGAGAACCGCAATGAAAGGCACGCGACACAGCGAAGAGCAGATCATCGCGATCCTGAAGCAAGGCGAGGCGGGATTGAGCACAGCCGAGTTATGCCGGCAGCACGGCATCAGCGAGCAGACGTACTACCGCTGGAAGGCCAAGTACGGTGGCATGGAGAGCGGCGAGGCCAAACGGCTGAAGCAACTGGAGGAGAACCGGAAGCTGAAGCACGTGGTGGCAGACCTGACGCTGGATAACCGGGCGTTGAAAGACGTGCTCTCAAAAAACGGGTAGCGCCTGCGGGACTTCGGGCCGCTCGGCCAGTGCGGGTAGTAGTTGCCTGACGTTCTTCTTGTTTCCGATGAAGTTGTCGTCCACAAGAAACACTGCCCCTCTCCATTTCCGCTGATACAGTTGCTCCAATTCAGCAATGACCTGGGGCCACGGACTTTGTCCTGGGCTTTCGCCTGTATATCTCAATGATGTCGCAGAACTCGCAGTAGTACGGGCATCCACTAGAATATTGGATGGCCATGGAGCAGTAATGTCGGGTATTGATCAAGCTCAGATCAGGCAACGGACTGCGATCAAGGGACGGCATCTTGCTAGCCTTGTATTTCGGCCTTGGTGTGCCCCGTTCCAGGTCTTCGGCAAGTGGCGCGATCAGGTCCTCGGCCTCCCCAATCACGACATGATCGGCGTAACGATGCAGCTCCGCGAAACCGCTGGCGATCGGTCCACCCACGACCGTACGTATTCCGCGAGCACGGCACCGAGCCAGGATGACGAGTAGATTGTCTTTTTGCACCAGCATGCCGCTGACCAGGGCGACATCGGCCCACGCCAGGTCTGAATCCGTCAGTGCGCGGACATTCGTGTCGACGAGACGCTTCGCCCAGTTGGCAGGCAGCAGGGCAGCAATCGTGAGCAACCCCAAAGGAGGATACGAAGAACGCTTGCCCTGAAAGGGCAGAGCATGCTGAAGCTCCAGTAAGTGTCCGGCCATTTCGGATATAGGAGAAGAGCATTCATATCTGACAGCTCCCCAGCAGCCTCAAAACCGGGTCAAGGAACAAGGCCACGCACCAGGATCCTATGGAGGTGATTCGTACGACGCCTCGCCAGCCGGGAACAAAAAGTCCCCCGCTGGTCAGAGAGGGTCCGGCGTTTTAGCGGTGTTCCACCAATTCTGCAGCGACTGCCTCGGCTTTAGTCTTGTGCACCGTCCCATCGGGATGGTTTGGCGGAGAATAGATCGTATAGAGCTTCAATAGTGCCGTCTTCGAAGTATTCACCACGTTGTGGTAAGTCCCTGCCGGAACCACCACCGCGTCTCCGTCATGCACCAGGTGCGCCTCCTTCTCGTGGAAGACGAACTTGGCCTCCCCCTGCTCGATGCGGAAGAACTGATCGACATTCGAATGCACTTCATCTCCGATGTCTTCTCCGGGCCGCAAACACATCACGACAAGCTGTGCGTGCTGTGCCGTGAATAACACCTGCCGGAAATATGTGTTTTCCAAAGTTTCTTTTTCAATCGCTCCAACATATTCAGTCATAGTCACGATCTCCTTTACTCAGGCATTTATGAGTTGGCTTGTAGCGTTCTTCTGGGTAGTCTGTACGGGGAACGCCGCGCGGGCAGGTTGCTTGCGACCAGCGGAAGCTCGTACGAAGGTCTGCATATAGGACTGCGCCACTTGGTCCCAGACCATGTGGCGTGCATAGAGGTAAGCACGTCTGCGCATGGCCTCGCGAGCTGCCTGGTTGTCCAGGAGTTCAATTGCCACATCTGCAAGAGCCGCTGGATCCTCGAAGGGAACCAACTCCCCGCGCCCATCGGCCAGGAGTTCGGCAGCGTGCCAGTACGGCGTCGAGATGATCGCCTTCCCGGCCCCCAAGGCGTACGCGAGTGTTCCTGATACGGCTTGTGCCTCGTAGCGGTACGGCGTGACGTAGATGTCGGCGGAACCAACTAGCGATGCCATCTCTTGAGGGCTGACAAACCGGTTGTGGAAGACCACGTTCTCCTCAACTCGTGCTGCGTCTCATCAAACAGCCTTGCTGTCCGCTCCACAGGTTAATGGCCGGAACAGCTATCGCGTGGTATCTCGGTCGGCGAAGGCTTCGACGACAGGCTAGCAAGAACCTGCTTCCAAGCATCCTGGCTATTTGCCAGACCTACCTTCGTTTCAGCATCCAGCCGATCAGGATTCCAGCGGTCATGCCTACAGCTAGTGACGTTATGACAGTTTCAATCGGATGTCGCTGCAGGCGCTTCGTTGTATCATCAAAGAACTCTTCGGCAGCATCGCCGCCCTGTCTCACAACACGCCTCGCCGCTCCTACGCCATCTTCAATTGCATCGGCAACCGCCGATGTCACACGAGAAGCCTTGCGCGCAGATTCGGCGATGTGCTCACCGGTTCGTTCCAGCACTGTTTGCGCCATTATTCTCTCCTCTCCAAGTTCGACGTTGATTCGTTTGGTTTTTGATGGCTCGTTCCACTTTGCAGATCCGATACCTGAATGGCCTATCCAGTCTTCAACTCTGTTAGCTTGGCTTTCAAATCTGCGACGGCTTCTTTAGCATGGCCTATCTTCTGTTGAATTTTGCCTTCCTTCTTTTCGGCTTTCCCTTCGGCTTTCAGATCGGGGTCATTCGTGATCTTTCCGACCTCTTCCTCGATCGTTCCCTTCATTTCGTGGAGCTGCCTTTTAGCTTGTCCTTCGTGCTGGTGTTCATATTCCACCTCGACCCTCGCGAAACGTGGATTGCGCGCGTGAGGGCTATCTCTTTATTAATCTCGGGGGATCTCTGAGGTCTGAGCACAATTGACCATCTCTGCGGGATCTAAATGCAGACCGCCAAGCGACTTCAAAAAGGTTCGCATATTGCCAGGAAGTCGCTGGTGATTCCGCGACGAGGGGTGCGTGCTGCCGGGCCACCCTGAGCCGAGAGAGAACGTCCCGTGTGTCAGGTTCAAAAATCCCATCGAGAGCTTCAACGTGGTGTGCGCATCGTATGTTCCGTTTTGACCAGACAGGTGTGAGATCAGAACGAAACAATGGTTTTGGCTTTCGTCCAGACACCCAGACATGTCCGGGATCTCTGTCTTTAAGTTCTCTCGTCGGCGCATAGCCCTTTGGAAGATTTGTGGGTCTGTGAGTTTTCGACGATCTACAGCAATTCGCGATCCCCAGGAGTCGGATTCGAGCAGGCAATGCTAGTGACGGACAAACTGTCCCGGTTCCGCGACGCGCTAACTCTCTCGGGGCTCCTCTTGGTATTGCCCGCGATAAATTCAGCCCAAGAGGCAAATCGCCTCCAGCTTTCTCCCCCCGCGCTGCAGGCGGCACCGCTCATTAATGTTGAGTCTCAGCTAGGACCGCAGCCGCCGTGCGGAGATGAGCTCACTCCGTTCTATCCGGTCTATCCGGGTTTGGATGATTTGGCCATCGTGAAGTCGTGGAGCAAGTCTGACC
>CAVTMJ010000018.1:0-42435 GCA_963735815.1 uncultured Acidobacteriota bacterium
CCCTCGTTGCACGGTAGGCAAATTGAGTTGAGCACATGCCTCTTGAAAGCGAGGGTCAAGGTGTTCTGTGCCCTGCCGGAATGTGGGGCTCGACAACAACTGCAGCGTGTGTCGCGAACTGTAGCCGTTGTTAAAGCAAAATAGGGGCGTTCTCGAGAACCTACGAGCGATAGCGCGGAACGACACCTTGCCCTCGATAAACACTCTGTAGATCTTGAAAACTGGGTCGGTTTCAGTGCACTTACTTTTTCTTGGTCAATCGCGTAGAAATCCGCCGGGGCGGCCCTTTAAGGGCCCCATCGTCATCGACGGTGAACGCTGTTTTGTCTCCCTCACACGTTAGGGTCACGGTCTTGCCGTTTTCGGCATAGCTGCATGTGTTGGTGGTTGGCCCAGTTGACACATACGCTTTGCCGCCGGATTTGAACTCGATCTTTACCACGCCGCCGTTGTCTTCATAAGTATTTCCTTCCACCTTGCTGCCACAACCAACGGCTGTGGCCAGCGTCCCGAGCATTGCCATCGCAAGTGCGTTCGATAGAGTGGATTTCCGTTTCATGAGTTCCTCATTTTTTCTGGGGCAGGTTGCTGCAAAGTCTTTTCAGTTCAATGCCACGGTTATTGCTTTTACTGTCTTGCAGGGACACGTCGCCACGGTGGTCTCTCGCGACGGCGTGATTATGATCTGGTGGAAAGGAGAACAAATTCCAATCTTGACTGGCGCATTCAACTCCCAAATGGCGACAGACGCCTGGCGTATCTCACGCACGCCAGTGCGGAAAATTGTCGCGGATCTTACACCTTCTTGACCTCGGGCACACCTATATTTTTGCGGCGCATCTGGCAAAGAGCCGGCTCTGGGCAGTTGCATTTCGCATCGCAGCCCTGCAACAACTGCCAAACGGGGAGATCAATCGAAAGCATTTGGGTTTCTCCTTCACTTCGCATTGCGCAAAATGGGGCTAAGAACTGTCATGCCATTTCAAAAATTGTCTGGGCGAACACCCTACGAACGTTCACCCAGCTCTTTGGACTGCAGCTTTGACCGCAGGCGGCGGCAACATATTTCTGTGCATCAATGGGAACAGGCCCGCACTCATTGGCGGAACAAGAGCGTGGACGGTCACAGCAGCAACCCCAAAACAACGAAACCGCCCAGACTCCGGCGAGAGTCCTGGGACGCATCGCCGAACAGCCATCCCCAAAGTACCGTTCGATTTCCCGACTACGTCCGATTTCCCACTTGTGAATGGCACAGACCGGCCGAAAAGGAGGCACGTTCGTGAGGACAGGCAGCTAGCTGTTGAAAAGGCGCCATTACCCAAAAATCCCCTGTGCGACGAGGCCGGGGATTATTGGTGTAAACGCTGCTTTCGTCAGTCACTGAGCGCAAACGAAGGTGGACAGCAGGCGTGGTCTGCAGGACGCGGCAAAAGCAAAAAGTCTGCTGAGGGAAATGCTGAGCCTTGAATCGCATCCGCTCCGGGCTGTTCTGGCTAGGTTCCACTGATTGTGGGGGCTTACCTGCCAGATTTCCCTTTCGTAGACCATCCATTAATCGCTCATCTTCCTCGGTTAGCTCGGGGCACCTTAGCCCCTCACCGCTTTGAAGTTCAAGCAGCCTGCGCATCAAGTAGGCGATGTTTTCCATGGCTTCCTCCTGGCTGGCTCTCTGGTCAGCATGCTCCCAATCAAGGAATTGAAGAGATGGCGTAGCAGCGTGGGGGTTGCATGACTACGCCCTCCGAGAGAGGACTACTACGGGCCGAATGCATGCATCACATCAGCTCCCGACTGCGACGACGGTGCTTCCCTATCGCTGTCTCGGTCGCTAAAGTTTAAAATAAATTACGACGTTGTCAGTTCAGTGGCTGTGCACTTTTGAACAGTTGACGAAATAAATCAAGTGCATCCGGACGCCTCCGTAACTTCATCGTTCCCAGCACGGTGGTAATTTATTCCGCTAACCGATCAATCTTGATCAGCTTTTACAGGACAAACCTTCGACAATCCCTCGCATTATTGGGTTTGCAGCCCCTTTCCTCGAAGTCTAGCTCGGAGAGGTGGTATCGAGCTTAACGCTTCGATCAGGTACCCAATCTGCTCACCGTTGGCCAGAACTGGGCTGGTGGGCGACCGAAATACACCGGCATAAAGCCCGGAACGGCTGGCGGGGACGGCAGAATAGTCCACGGCCCGAGCCGGTTTCGAGGAGGTAACTGCTTGTGGTGCATCAACGGTGGCACACAGGAAGCAGTCCCGACCAGGGGCAACTTAACTGCCACCATCCGATGCTCCGATGATCCGATATGGATGTGGCGGGCACGAGGGACGTGGTGCAATTGTAACGAGACCTCTGTCTGAGGTCCAGAGACTGTCTTGAGGGCGCCGTAATTGCTTTGGTTGACAGAACTTAGTGTGATCCAAATCACTGCAAAGGGCGGATCGATTCTGAAAGTATAGACACAGGCCCCTTCCCCAGGACTCTTATTGGAGATCGTTGGCATTTATGAAGGTTGTTTCAACGGTACGTAAGCAAATTGATGTTTTGATCGCCGATTCCAACCAAACTCAGTCGGAGGTGTTGAACAGCGCGCTTCGTCGCCAACCGAGCATGAAGATTATGCGCTGCCGCAGCGAGCTTTCCGATTGCCTGCAAGCGTTGCGATCCACCTCAGTTGATGTTGTGCTTTTGAGCGACAGTTCCCTTGATCACGAGGGACTGCTGAATACGCTCCGTGTCCTGCATGCAACCCATCCGCAAGTCAGTTTCATTCTTTTGCTGGACTTTTGCGATCGCAAACTCGTGGTCAATGCCATGCGCACGGGAGCACGCGGACTGTTTGACCGGGCCCATCAACCTTTTCGCGCTCTTTGCCGGTGCATTGCAGCAGTGAATGAGGGGCAGTTCTGGGTGGATACGAAACAGGTAGGGTACATCGTCGAAGCCATCGGCTCGGCACTCCCGGCGCGGGTTGTCGACGCCAAGGGAGAGGGTCTGCTGACGGCGCGAGAGGAGCAGGTGGTTAGCCTGGTGGCAGAGGGGGCCGGCAACCGAGCCATCGCGAAACAACTGGGCATCAAGGAAAATACCGTCAAGAAGTCTCTCATGAGGATCTACGACAAATTGGGAGTCTCCAATCGAGTGGAACTTGTCTTGTACGCATTGACCCACCGTGGAGTCGACCAGACGGCTGCTTCAGTGCCACTTGCGGTTGCAGAGCCACTCGCGATGGGTGCCGTCGATCTGGCGCAGAAGCATCTGTTGGCCGATCCTTCGAAAGTGAATTGATACGGGGATCACTGCAGATCGAAGCGGGTCATTGGATCGCGACAATGAATTGTGACCTGGGTTGCCGCTTTCGGAGCGCACCACGCGCAGAATCGCCACGCGGTAGTGCATTGTTTACTCGGGTTTTGTAAAGGGCGAGCCCCTCTAGTACTCCGACGTTGACAATCGAAAATATCGAGTTGAGTGCTTAAGCACTCTCGATAAACCATTCGTATCCTTGCAGAATGGGCGGGCAGGAGCGCGCGATGCATTCCGCATTTCTCGAACATTGATTGCGAGTGCCAATGTAGGAATTTGTTTTACATATTTTACCTACAATTTACCTTCCGAAGGCCGCGCCGAGCCTACACTGGTGTCGCCCACCCCCGATGCTTGCTCTCTGGAGAGAAGCATCATGAAATCCTTTTCTGGCGCGAGTCGCGAATCCATCCGCGTTCTCATAGCAGACTCCAACCAGACTCAATCGCAATTACTGAGCTCCGCTCTCCGCCGTCAGGCCGTCTTGAGGGTCACATGCTGTCAGAGCGCGGTATCGGATTGTTTGCAGGCTTTGAAGTTGGTTCCTGCCGATGTTGTGCTACTGGGCGATGGACCTTCCGAACACGAAGCGCTCATCAGTAAATTGCGTGAACTGCATAGCATTCATCCGGGGATCGGCGTCATACTCTTGCTCGACAGCTACGATCGCGACCTGGTGGTCAATGCAATGCGCGCTGGCGCACGCGGGTTGTTCTGTCGCGCGAACCAGCCATTTCGAGCACTCTGCCGCTGCATCACGGTTGTCCACCAGGGACAGTTTTGGGCAAATACCGAGCAGATGAGCTATGTGGTCGAAGCACTGAATCACTCCACTCCTTCGCGTGTGCTGAACGCTCGCGGCGAGGGCCTGCTGACTCCCCGCGAAGACCAAGTCGTAAGTCTGGTGGCGGAAGGAATTGGAAATCGTGAAGTCGCGTTGCAATTGGGCGTCAAGGAGAATACCGTAAAGAAGTCCTTATTGCGGATCTATGACAAGCTCGGGGTCTCGAACCGGGTAGAGCTGGTTCTGTATGCGCTGACGCACAGTGGAGCGCACAAGGGAACACTCTCCGCTCACCAGTCGCGGACCGGCGTGGAAGTCGCGGTCGAGTGCCTTGACCCAGGCCATGTCGGGCTGTTGGATGCTGGTTTCGACAAGCACTCTGACCGCTAGGCGAAGAGTCGGGTGTCTGGGCGGGCTCGCCGCGGAAGGCTGAAATAGGCGGCGTCGCTTTGCACCTCGCCCGGGACCGAGCTTGCACACTAGAGACGATTGAGGATCGAGCGGATCTGCTCTACGTGGTTCATGTCATGTCCCGCCATGTGCTGCGCCAGATCGCGAATGCTGATACGGCCACGCTCCGCATGCACCCCGAATCGGTCCCATTCATCATTCGTGAGATGTGCCAGCATCCGCAGATTGGCGTCCCGTAGCAGGCGGAACATCTCGAGCGCATCCGACGGCTTCCACGATCGGTAGTCCCCCAGCCTTGCCCATCGATCCTGATCAAAAGATGGGAGCGTGCAGCCGCTGTTTTCAATCATCTGGCGGTAGCGCCAACTCGTGACCAACTCGTCTTCGGCCAGGTGAGCAATAATTTCTGTGACCGCCCACTTGTCAGGGTGCGGTCTCTGGCCGAGTTTTTCGTCGGATACTCCGTGGATCAGGGATGCCAGGAGCCGAGGAGTCTCGGACTGCATGGCCAGTGGGTCTTTCCCGATTACGTGCGCCTGTAATTTCTTTTGATATTCTTCAGTGTGTGCCATGAAGTCCTCGGTTGTTGGGAAGAATTTTGAACTCCTAGACGCGCGGTATCGGGTGAAAGCAGCCTGCTGAATCCCCCGAGATGCTCCGACTATTGTGGCACCTCGAGGAATGCCTGCGTCACAAACCTGCCAAGACCTCTGTCGGCCCCAGTTACGAGTACCATTTTGTCCAGCATCCTGCCTCCAGTTCGTTATTCGATTCTCGAAGGAAAGGGGATGATTCACGGAAAGACGAACAAGGCAACAGGTACACGATAACCTGGTGAAGGCAACAGGTACACGATAACCTGGTCGTGATATCGATTTTGCTACCGAAAAGAAATCCTGGTATCAGGCCAACTCGAGGTCGATTCTTTTTGGTCGCAGGATCCAGCTTCGTGATCCGGAAACTGCGCACCTGTCCCGCCCGGATCGACTCGGTTTTCGGCGCGCCTGTCGCGGGTCCGCTCTTCCACTTTGCGTTGAGCATGGCGCTCAGCGATACCATATCTAGGGACGAAGAAGGGGCTGCGTCGGCTTTTCCCTGCCCGCCTTTCAAATTCAGACTGCAGTTCGCATGGACGCCCTCGCCTAACTCCACCCGTGCATTATTGTCCGAAGTTTCCACCATGCGACCCGTGACGATGTCTCCTTCTTTATGCTCCGCGATGTACTCATCCAGTCCGCTGGGAACCAATTGCTTCATGCCGAGACGCAGTTGGCGCTTTTCGTTGTCCATCGCGAGCACTTGCGCCTTGACCACTTGCCCGACCCGAAGCATGTCACCCGGATGATTGAGGCGCTTTTCGGCGGTCATGTCGCTGATATGCACCATGCCCTCGACGCCCTCCGCGACCTGAATGAATGCTCCGAACTTCTGGAGGCTCGTTACCGGGCCTTCGATTACCGATCCGATGGAAAGTTTGGTGACCATGTCGGCCCAGGGATCGCCAAGCGCCTGTTTCAGTCCAAGAGAAATTCGACGTTCGGCAGGGTTGACCGCAAGAACGACCGCATCGACGGTCTCGCCCGGTTTCACAACATCACTGGCGATACGAACTTTCTTGGCCCACGACATTTCGGTCACGTGGATGAGCCCTTCGATGCCGGGTTCCAGTTCCACGAAAGCACCGAACTCAACCACGCGCGTGACCGTACCGCGAATGCGCTGGCCCACGCTGAACTTCTGGCCGACCGCATCCCAGGGGTGCGGCTGAAGCTGTTTCATCCCAACGGAAATCCGGCGTTTGTCGGCGTCGATCTTGAGAACCTTGGCCTCGACTTCTTGCCCGACGGCGAGCACATCGGCAGGTTGACCAACGCGGCTCCAACTGATGTCGCTGACATGCAAGAGGGCATCGACGCCGCCGATGTCGACAAAGGCGCCATAGCTGGTCAGACTCCGTACTGCCCCACGCACGGTATCGCCCTCTTTGAGTTCCGAGTAGCGCCGATCTTTTACAGTTCGCTCTTCTTCCTCCGCGAGGGCCCGTCGATCGACCACGACGTCTTCGTCGGCAACATCGAGCTTAATAATGCGGCAGCGGATTTCCTGACCGACCAGCTTTTCCATTTCGGCTGCATCGCGCGCGCCGCTGCGCGAGGCCGGCATGAAGGCCCGGACCCCCACATCCACGCTTACGCCGCCTTTGACCACTGCAGTGACCGTGCCCACAATGGCGGATTTCTCGGCGAAGGCGCGCTCGAGCGACGACCAGTCCTTGGGCTGCTCGGTGCGGAAACGAGTGAGCTCGTAATATCCCTCAGGGTCGCGACCCTTTACCGATACGGATACCTTGTCGCCCGGCTTGACGCTCTCCTCGCTTCCCTGGAACGCGCTGATGGGAAGAATTCCTTCGCTCTTGAAACCAATATCGAGGATGACCGTGTCGGCGGAAACTGTAATGACTGTGCCTTCGAGCTGCTTGCCGGCGTCTTTCGGACTTCGCGAGCGGCTTTGCTCGAACTCGCTGAGAATCTCCTTAAAAGATTCGGTGGGCTCGGGAACACCTGCTTGGAATTCTGGAGTGTTTTCGTTCGCCATTCGAATTTACGGCCTCAGTCTTGCGGTACAGGCAGGATACCATCAGCCGATTCCCTGCCCCGCGTGACCTTGGTGACTAACCTTGGCGTGCCTGCTGCACCATTTGGACCAGGACTTCCCTTGTTTGCTGGGGATTGGTGACCTCATGGAGGAAATTGATACGGGCGCCCCGCATCCGCTCTGGCGTCTTAAGGCGGACGTTGAAACCCAAGCGGTCGACTGCGGTCATCTTGGCTTCCTGCGCCTCTATGCCCGCGAAGGTTTTGGCCAGGAGGATAAGCGCATCGCTATGATCATCATTCATGTGGCGAATGATTTCGGCCGCGGTGTCCGATAGTGGATCCGGCCGGGCTTGCCTGTACTGGGGAGCATCCACCCACCCCATCACCCCGAATCCACCCACATAATAAAGATCGACAACATCCATCCGGTAGAAGTGGAAATCTTCAAAATCAACCCAGTACTTGCTGTTGCTGTGGCGCGCCAGATAGAGCTCCCGCGCTTCCAAACGATCAGACTCGACCAGTCTTTGAGTATTTCCTACGACCGTAACCCGCGAGGCGCCCAGCGGATCCTCGTTGGGTTGGAAGTCGGTAACCAGCAGACTTGAGCGCGGGTCAGCCTGCAGATTCTGCGTGTGCATCGCCATCGTGCTAATTAGGAATATTGGGCGTCCGTGGGAATCAAGGGCGTAGGGCATTACCGATCCAAAAGGAAAGCCTGGCTGCTTGCGTGAGACAGTAGATAAGGTACCGACCAATCCGAGGTAAAGCTGCGTGCGGGCGCGCTCCGCAAAGTTGGGTTCGGGGACCGCCGGGCCCTGGCTGGCGGTGGCGGCATGCTTTCCGGGTAAAGACGACATCATTCGCCAAGTATAAATAACCCGGTCGCATCTTGCTGCTTGTGCCCGGAATTCCGCACTGGCGTGTACTTGGACCCACTCGCTGGTAACTTGCCCGGCTTCCGAAGTGTTCGTAGACTCTGGACACTGTTGCCTCCCCGACAGAAGAGCCGTTATGTCAAGGCTAGCCAAAGGCTTACTGGCGACCGGACTGCTCGGGATTGGGCTGCAGGTCGCGTGCCTCACCGGGGCGGATCACCGCCTCAATGCTGGTCTTGCTTCCAATGTCCTCGGCGTCTGTCTTGCCTTGTTAGCCACAAGCGCGATGCTGGTAGCTGCCCGCGCTCCCGACCGCTATGCCCGGTCTTTCTGGCGGCTTTTCGCAAGCGGATTTGCTCTGCTCACAGCGGCGGAGCTGTTGGGCGCATATTACGACAGCGTCGTGCATGCCGACATTCACTCCGTCTGGCCGAGTGACGTCCTTTATTTCCTGGTTCCAGCCCCGATGGCCCTCGCTCTGTTTCTGCGCAGACGAGCGCAGGGCGTGCAACACATCAATTGGGTTCAGTGCTGCGATTTCCTGCAAGTTGGAGTTCTGACCACTGCTGCTTATCTCTATTGTTTCTATCTTCCGTCCCACTGGCGCCCGTCCCCGCAAGAAATGGAGCGGTTGCAGTGGGAGGTAGGGCTTGCGCGGGATGTCTTTCTCCTGCTGGCTTTCGGATTTCGGCTCACCTTCGCGCGTTCGAAAGTGGAATGGTCTCTTCTGACAAGAGCTGGAACTTTCCTGTTTCTGTTTTGCGCCGGCGACGCGCTGTTCACGCGCCGGCAGATGTATCAGGGCGTCGATTCAGGAACCTTCTGGGACTTATGTTTTTCGTTACCTCTGCTGGTCGCAATCACAGGCGCGAGTACCTGGAAATTACCCGCACTGCCGCTACCGGAAGAAGAAAGTGCGGAAACCACAGTCGAGTCCTGGGGCTCGCTTTGGATGTCGGTGCTGCTCCCGCTGGTTATTCTGGGAGTGGCCAGTCGTTTGGTACATGAACGACCGCTGCTCGCGACCATCGTCGTGGTAGTCACGCTAGCCTTGTCTGGATCGCGCAGCCTGCTGACACATAGCCACGATCGGCAGACCACCCTCGCACGGGTGCTGGCCGAGAAGAAGTTCCGAATCCTGTTCGAGGATAATCCGCAGCCAACTTGTCTCTATGACCCGACTACTGGGAAGTTTCTCGAAGTCAACCGAGCGGCGACCGAAAAGTATGGCTATCCACGCGAGGAATTTCTAAATCTTTCCATTGCGGACATCTGTCCTGACTTGCCGCCGGACAGGATGGCAGCCGCCCGACACGGTATTGAGATCCGTGGCGAGGTCTGGAGGCAGCGGCGCAAGGATGGAAGTTTCCTCGAGGTCACCCTGTTTGCTCGCACGATCGAGTTTGAGGGCCGCCCCGCGCGCCTCGTAGTAACCCAGGACGTCACGGAGCGCCGGAGGTCCGAGCGCCTTCAATCGGCTCTCTATCGCATCGCGGAAGTATCCACCACCGCGGGCGACCTGACGGAGATGTATCCCGCAATTCACAGGATCGTGTCCCATTTGCTGGACGCCAGGAATTTCTATATTGCACTTCATGAACCCGAGACCAACTCATTGACCTTTCCCTACTTCGTTGACGATTTCGACATGGCCCCGGCTCCGCGACCGCTTCGAAAGGGCTTGACCGAATATGTTTTGAGAACCGGCGAGCCATTGCTGGCCACAGGCGAAAGATTAAACGAGTTGGCTGCGGCCGGTGAGGTGGAGCGTACTGGGTCGCCCGCAGATGACTGGCTCGGAGTCCCTCTCAAGAGCGGAGACCAAACCTTCGGCGTTCTGGCGATTCAGCACTATGCGTCGCGCACAAGATTCGGAGCCCGGGAACGGGATGTTCTGACATTCGTTTCGCAACAGGTCGCGAATGCCATCCAACGGAAGCACAGTGAAGAAAGACTCACGCGATCGGAATCGCGCTACCGCTCGCTGGTACAGAGCGCGGTGGTGGGAATTTTCCGAGCCACGCGCGACTGGCGGTTCCTCGAAGTGAATCCAGCCCTGGCCGTAATGCTGGGATACGCTTCTTCGAGCGAGTTTCTTGCGGGCGGACAAGAAAGCATTTTCCTGGATCCCAAGGCCAAGTCAGAGGTGCAAGCCAGCTTTCTTCGTCGCGGCAAGTTCGAAAGTGTCGAAACCCACTGGCGGCGCAAGGATGGCTCGGTCATCACCGTGCGGCTCAGCGGCCGCGGCGTGCGTGACGAACGCGAGGGCACGGAAGTTTTTGAAGTCATCGCTGAGGATGTGACGGAGCGAAAGGCGCTGGAGGATCAGCTGCGGCAGGCGCAAAAGATGGAGGCTGTCGGCAAGCTGGCAGGTGGAGTCGCGCATGACTTCAATAACCTGCTGACCGTGATCACCGGGTACAGCCAGATCTTGATGGATCAGCACGCGGAGGACGCTCAGGCTTCGCATTCGATCGAGCAGGTTCTCAAGGCTGCCGAGCGGGCCACCTCCTTGACCCGCCAGTTGCTCGCTTTCAGTCGCCGTCAGATGTTGCAGCCGCGACTGGTCAGTCTGAACGCGCTCATTCGCAATCTCGAGAAAATGCTGCACCCGCTTCTGGGAGAACGGATCCAGATTGTAGTTCGCGCTTCCGCGAATCTGGGCGCGGTCCGAGCGGATCCCGGGCAACTCGAACACATCCTGATGAATCTGGCTGTCAATGCGCGGGATGCCATGCCGCGCGGGGGAACGATCACGGTCGAGACCGCGAACGCCGATTTAACCGAAGCCTTCAGTCGCAGCCACCCCGGAGCAGTGGCCGGCCAGTACGTCATGTTGTCGGTACGAGACACTGGAACCGGCATCGACGAACATACTCTCGCCCATATCTTCGAACCTTTCTTCACCACGAAAGAGCCGGGCAAGGGGACTGGTCTCGGGCTGTCTATGGTCTATGGCATTGTGAAACAGAGTGGAGGCTACATTACGGTCGATAGCGAAGTGGGCGCCGGAACGACGTTCCGCATCTACCTTCCTCGAGTCAATGGGACTGAAGAATTGCAGTCGCTTGCAACAACGCCCGCCGCGCGCAAGGCGGGTTCGGGAACGATCCTGCTCGTCGAAGATGAAGACGCCGTGCGCAGTCTGGTCGAAACCATACTTACCTCGGACGGCTACAAGGTTCTGGTCGCGAAGACGCCTGAGCAGGCGACCGGCATTTGTCGCGCTTTCCCGGGTAGGATCGACGTATTGCTCACCGACGTCGTGATGCCTGATATGAGCGGGCCAGAATTGGCGGAGAGACTGCTTGGGCTGCGTTCAGGATTAAGAGTGGTCTACATGTCAGGTTATGCGGGTGAGCACCTCGATGAGCAGGGCGTGAGCGCCGAGGGCGCTTCCCTGCTCCAAAAGCCCTTCACGGCGGCAGCCTTGGAAGAAAAGATCCGACAAGCTCTCACCCCCTCCATCACGTCGTAGTTCCTGCAAGGAAGAATCCCAGAGATTCAGTTCACGACGGCTCCCTTTTGTTGACGCACCGAAATGCTTCTCCGCTAGGCAAAGGCCCATCAAAATGCATCCCATGGCCTGACATTTGATTGCAATCTTTGGCGAGGTCATTGTGTACCGCATCCACCAGAGGTGCAGAAGTTCCGTTTCAGGTGTGAATTCTTTCGTCGTTGGAAGTGACTAAGGTTTTCACTGTATGACCGCAAACGTTTGGGTGCAGTGTGCATATCTTTGCATCTTGCGATGGCACGGTGGTGGTGGGAACTTGTGTAAGCTAAAGAAAACAATAGATCGTGTTGATGGGTTACTTTTGGCACCATAGATGCTTCTCTTAGTAACCCAGCCGTTTTCTGTGTACTAGGAAGGGGTCTCGATCCCCCGAGATTTAAAAGATAGAGATGTGGGTGATGTGGGATTAGTACAAAGTGGGTTCAGGAGGGTAGTTATGAGGCGAGTATTTATTTTGGCGGTGCTGGCATTGGCGTTGCCATTGATGGCATATGCCGACAGCAGCATCGACGTGTCGAATGCGGGCGGCACCATAACCGGGAATGCATCGGGTTTGTCCCTTACAGGTTCGACGCTTTTCAAGTTTGGGTCTGCAGTGGGCTCGAACCTCGGAACTGTGAGCTTTACGACAGGGGCCTTCATCAGCGGCGACGCTCAGAACGGTGGAATGCTGGCAGCCGGAGGGTCCTTCACCATCACGGGTAACGGCACGAACGGCGTTCCGAACGGCGTCATTTTCGATGGCACTTTCAGCTCTGACGCGACATGGACGCTGGTAACCCTCGCGAATGGAACTCACAACTACACCCTCCACGGTGCGATCGTGGACTCCAGCGGTCATGTTGGGGCGACCACGCAAATCACAGTCAATACTGGAAAGGGTCTTTTCAATGGTTCGATTGCTCTGTCGAGCGGCGATACCAACCTTTCCGTCCCGGAGCCGGGCACCCTGGGTCTTCTCGGAACAGGCCTGCTTGGAATCGCCGGATTGATGCGCCGCAAATTCTGGGCAAAATAATTCGGCTAGAGCTAGAAAGGCCCCGTTGCGCACGGGGCCTTTCCTTTTGTGTGCGCATTTTCGACGTCGGTGTCTTTTCGGCGAAGTAACCTTCCTTGGGGTTCCAGTTCCCTCCGAACGTCGGAACCTCTACCCCGTTGAGTACAACAGAGTTCCCTTGTTGCCTCCATCTCCTTGCACAGTCACAGGTTACTGCCGTAACCCGCAGCAGGGGTTTGATATTGACCCCTCTCGCTCCGGACCATAAATTCGCCTGCAGGGGGTTGTATGAAGGACATCCATGAGGTTTTGCGCCGTAAGCAGGCGAAGTACGCGCAGCTGGCCAAGCAGATCGAAGCCCTGCAGCAGGCCGCCGAAAAGCTTCGGGAAGTTGCGCCCTTACTAGCGGAAAACGAAGAGGACGACAATGTGGTACTGGCCGAGATGGACGATGAGACTGCTCAGCCGGCAGCCATGGCAGCTAAGGCGTCAGCGTCGCAAGCAAGCCCCGCGCCGGCCAAATCGGGCCGTCCTGTGGCCCCGCGTTGGCCGTAGACGCGCTGTTTGGATACAGGTTGCCGTATGACTCTTCAGACACTGCTCGTAACCAAAGACGATGATTCGGCGGAACTTCTCTGCCGCGTGCTGGCAGGTTTTGCAGTGGCGGTGGAACGCTTCAGCGAAGTCGAGATTGCCCTGCAACGTCTGGGAGAGCAGCGCTTTGACGGGTTGATTGTGGACTTCGACGAACCCGACACTGCGCGCGCCCTTCTGCAAGCTGCTTTTCTAAAGCCGGGCGCTTTGATCACCATGGCCCTGTTGAGCGACGAGCGGAACGTGCGCGAGACGCTTCACAGCGGAGCCAAATTCATCATGCACAAGCCTGTGGTGGAGGAACAAGCCGCCGCAACGCTGCGTGCAGTCACTGCCATGCTCCGGCGGGAGCGTCGTCGATCATTTCGAGTCCCGGTGCAGGCACCCGTGCAAATCAGCATCCAGGGTGGCGAGCCGCTGGAAGGCATCATGCTCGACCTGAGCCAGACCGGTATGGACGTCCTGGCCGCTCAGCCACTACTGCCGGCAGCATTGATCGGCTTGCAGTTTACCCTGCCCGATGGAAGCGCGGAGATTGACACTCATGCGGAGGTAGCCTGGGCCAACCCCAATGGGCAATCGGGTGTGCGCTTTCTTGATCTTTCCGAAAGTCAGGTCGAACAGCTGAAAACCTGGCTGCTGGCGAATACGCCGGACGTTCCGCTTGAGGAGGCTGACCCGGTTTCGGTATGCAAGCTCACGGACTTGAGCCTGGGTGGCTGTTATGTCGAAACAGAGTCGCCCTTTCCTGAACAGGCGCTCGTGGATTTGTGCTTGCGAGCCGGAGGCATGGAGATTCACGCTGACGGCATGGTGAGAATCATGCACCCGGGATCGGGCATGGGGGTGGAGTTCCCGAGTCGGACGACTGAGCAGCGCGAGACCGTCGCGCACTTTATCGAGTTCTTAACAAGCAGGCCGGGTACTCTTCCAGAACTGCTGATCTCGCCAAAATTACTGGTGGCGGATGAGAATCAGTTTGCCACCGCGGGCCCCGCTGGCGAGGAACATCTGGAAGATCCTCTTCTGGACCTGCTTCGGGGCGCTCAATCTCTATCGAAGGATCAGTTCCTGGCGGAACTCCATCGCCAGCGCAATTCAGAAGCCGTCGCTTCCTCGTAGCCCAAGTGCTTGTCTAGCGGCCCATCGATCGTAAAGCCTGTCACCTAAAACAAATCGATGCATTACAAGGGACTCACGAAGTCTGAACCCCGTCTCTGGTTCAGTCCCATGAGTCCCTCGTGGTCTGTTCCACCTCAATGCCGTGAAGCTATCCGACGGGTGTTACGAAGATGTTGCAGAACGGTGAATTCTCGGTAAAAAGGTTGAGGTCTGTCAGAAAGCAGGATTTGCCTCACCTGTCCGCGTGATGAGCATCACTGTCTAGCTTTGTACGGCGTCGTAGCGTGGAGTTAGCCAGTTGCGTGCGGGAGGTGACCATGCCGACTGCTCAGGTTCGTATTGCCCTCAAAAATGTACTAGTACCCACCGATTTCACAAGCGCGTCCGAAAGAGCCTTGGCATACGCCCGCGCTTTTTCAGAAGACTACGGATCCACGATTTATGTCAGTCACGCGGTAAACCCAGCGCCCCCGGTTTTCATACCAATGGAACCGATTCCGATCGATCTTGATGCGGAATGGCAGGACGCGCAGGCGCAACTCAACAAATTCTTAGCTAAGGCTGAATTGCAGGGCACCCGCCACCAAGGCATTCTCGCTCGTGGCGAGACTTGGAATGTGCTTAATGACGTCATCCGCAGGCACTCGATTGATCTGATTATTCTGGGGACCCGCGGCAAACATGGCCTGAAGAAACTGGTCCTGGGGTCCGGGGCGGAGCAGATTTTCCGCCAGGCGGATTGCCCGGTTCTGACCGTCGGACCAAGCGTCGAGCCCCGAACCGGCGACGTCGCTGCCTTCCGCCACATCGTGTTTGCAACCGACTTTTCCGCCGGATCGCTGCATGCGCTGCCCTACGCGCTGTCCCTGGCCGAAGAAAATCAGGCAAGCCTGAGTTTTCTGCATGTGATGCCCATGGTTATCCCACAGCAACAGGGCGCAGTGGCGGAAACGATTCGAAAACGTCTGCAAACTCTTATTCCTCCTGAAGCCGAGGATTGGTGCCATCCTGAACCGGTGGTCAGCTTTGAGTTTCCTGCGGAGGGTATCCTGCAAGTTGCCGAGGAGCGGTGCGCGGATCTCATCGTGATGGGGGTTCACAAGCGCGCGCCAAGCGCATCTTCCCACCTTCCGTGGGCGATTGCCTATGAAGTCATGTGCCATGCGCACTGCCCGGTGCTGACCGTGCGGGGCTAACCAACCATTCTCGATCAGGGCGGCAGCTTCCCGGCTTGCCGCCCTTCTTTTTTCCGCAATTCCAATTGGGAAAATCCGCCGCTACCATCCCGTGTGCGCCACTGATACATTGAAGGGCGATTGAAACATGGGATCGGAGAAGCCCGCGCTGAACCACAATTCCGCTTCAAATCCGCCCCGTCAAATCGACCTCGGGGGGCCCGACCTTCCGTCGCTGTTTCCGCTTCCGGCGCTGTTCATCGGAGCGGCCGCCTTCGCGGTGGTATTGCCTTTCTTCTTCCTGGGAAATCCATCGGGACATGACTTTGAGTTTCACGTTCTGTCCTGGATGGAGGTGGCGAACCAATGGAGGCAAGGCGTGATCTACCCACGATGGGCGGAATATGCTCACTATGTCTACGGCGAGGCGCGCTTTCTCTTTTATCCACCGACTTCATGGCTACTGGGGGCGCTGCTGGGCAATGTGTTGCCGTGGAAGATGGCATCGGGCGCGTACGTTTGGTGCGCCCTGACTGCGTCTGGATGTTCGATGTTCTGGTTGGCTCGCCGATATCTGAGCAGAAGTGATGCGATTTTCGCGGCCGCTCTCTATGCCGCCAATCCCTACTACATGGTGGTGGTCTACTGGCGCAGTGCTCTTGCCGAGTTGCTCGCGGGATGCCTGCTGCCTCTTCTGTTGTTGACGATCCTCTGCAACCGCGCGGATGGCCGGCGTTTCGTTCTGCCCCTTAGCGTTGTAGTCGCTGCGGCATGGCTGACGAATGCTCCATCTGCGGTGATGGTGAACTACTCTCTCGCCCTCCTGATCGTGGTGGTAGCGGTGACGTTCCGACAACCCAAGTTGCTCTTGTATGGCGGCCTGGCGGTAGTTCTCGGAGCTGCATTGGCAGGGTTTTATCTCATCCCGGCCGCGTACGAGGAGAAATGGGTCAATATCGCCGAAGTCCTCGCCCCCGGCTTGCGCCCGCAGGACAATTTCTTTTTTACATTCATCAACGATCCGGACCACAATCGCTTCAACCTCCTGGTATCGATCGTCGGCGCTGCCGAGGTTGTCCTGTTCGCCGTCGCAGCCTTCGTGTCGCGGCGCTGGCAAGATGATTCGCAGGCGGCGTGGCGAACCCTCACGATCTGGGGAGCCGCAGCCACGGTGCTCATGCTGCCGATTACCTTGGTCTTCTGGCAATACCTCCCGGAACTGCGATTCGTGCAACTTCCGTGGCGGTGGCTCCTTTGTTTGAACGTGGGGTTTGCCCTGTTGGTTGCCGTCGCTTTCCGGCGATGGGTGTTTCGTGTGGTCGTTTGTATCGCGATGTTTGCGGTGCTCTGGACGGTTTGGCACCGCGTGCAGCCACCATGGTGGGATACCGCGGCGGACGTTCAGGAGTTGCACGACTTCATTGAAGACGGCGCCGGGTATGAAGGCACTGATGAGTATGTGCCCGTGGGCGTCGACGCTTCCAACGTCGACAGGAATGCGCCGCTGATCACCACCACGAGCGGAAGGCCGGTGACAGTCCACATCCAAAACTGGACGGCCGAGGACAAAACCTTTTCTACCGAGACTGCCGGCGGCGAGACTCTTCGGCTCCGGTTGTTCAACTATCCGGCATGGCGAGCGGACGTCAACCAAGGAAAAGCCAAGACCTCATCCCAGCCCGACACCGGGGAAATCCTGATTCCCGTCGGGCCCGGCATCAACCGCGTTCACGTGCATTTTGGGAGAACTCATGATCGGTTAGTCGGAGGATTATGTTCTGGGATGGCCCTGCTGTTGCTCCTTTGCTGGCAGTTTCTATGCAAAAGGCATGAGACTGCTGAACAAAACTATTTCGTTGCCGGAGCCGACAAGCTGTGAGCGCGAAACGCATTCTGATTGCTACCTCTAATCCCGGGAAACTCCGTGATTTTGCCGGGGCGGCCGCCAGCCATGGGGTGATCGTCGAGGCTCTCCCGAATTTCTCGTCCCTGCCGATGGTCGTTGAGGACGGCAAAACATTCGAAGAAAATGCCCGTAAGAAGGCGGAGCAGTACAGTCTTGCGGCTGCCGGGGAACTTGTCCTGGCGGATGACTCGGGAATTGAAATCGACGCTCTTCAAGGAGCCCCGGGCGTACATTCGGCGCGGTACGCTGCAGTCGATCCTCGACAAGCCGGGGACAATACAGACGACCAGGCGAATAACGAGCGCGTTCTGCGCGAACTGAAAGGGGTGCCGGCTGAGAAGCGCGGTGGACGCTTCGTCTGCGTCATCGTGGCCGCCCGGGACGGGCAGGCGCTCGCCAGTTTTCGGGGCGTAGCCGAGGGCATGATCCTTGACCATCTCCGAGGCGGCAATGGGTTTGGATACGATCCCATGTTTTACTTCCCATCTATCCGCAAGACCTTCGCGGAACTCAGCGCAGAAGAGAAAGCCCAGTACAGCCATCGTGGTGCGGCATTCCGGAAGGCGCTCGACTGGCTGGACTCTTTGAACCAACATTGATACGACCTAACGGCCAAGAGAGCGAAGTGAGTGCAATGTCTCACCGATGGAATACGAGGCAGCTCCCCATTGCCCGATTTGCCACCCTTTCTTGACTCACTCGCGCTTGGCCCAGATAATAAAAGGTTCGCTTGTTCAATCCAGACTCATAAGGAGCGGTCATCGTGGCGACAACCGCCAGTCCTGCGGCTCCGGTTATCAAGCGCGGAGTGGCTCCGCTGCGTGCCGGTCAGGGCACATCTTTCCTGTTGCGCCGCCTGCATTCGCTAACAGGAATAATTCCGGTGGGCGCGTTTCTGTTCGAACACATTCTGATTTCGAATGCCACCGCCATCACTGGCCCGGACGCGTACGCCCGGCAGGTCAGTTTCCTGGCAAACCTTCCGCTGGTGTTTTTCCTGGAACTGTTTGGCATCTGGATTCCGATCTTGTTTCACGGTCTGTACGGGTTCTATATCTGGTATCGCGGTGACGGAAATTCCATTCAGTATCCCTGGACCGGAAACTGGATGTACACCCTGCAGCGCTGGACCGGTGGAATCGCCTTCGTTTACATCGTGTGGCACACCTACACCATGCGTTTCACGGGCGTTGATCTTCACGAAGCAGCCGCGCAGTCGTTTCCCAAAGTGCAAGCTGAGGTACATAATCCGCTTCTATTCCTGTTCTACATCGTCGGACTGATCGCCGCGTCCTGGCACTTTGCGTACGGCATCTGGTTGTTCTCGGCGAAATGGGGGATCGTCTCTGGCGAAAAGGCCCAGCAGAGACTCCTTCGGGTGTGTCTGGGCTTCTTTCTTCTGCTCAGCGTAGTCGGCCTGGCCAGCCTCTACACGTTCCGGATGCGCTTCCAGCAACCGAGTACTGAGGGCAACATCGTAAATTCCAGTCACCGCGACGCCACCCTGCAGGAAAGGCCGGTGAATTGAGATGGCAGCAGCTCCCAAGATTATTGTTGTAGGCGGCGGCCTGGCTGGCTTAGCGGCCGTGATCAAGATCGCCGAGATGGGTGGCAACGTCGACCTGTTCTCGATCGTGCCGGTGAAGCGTTCGCACTCCGTCTGTGCGCAGGGTGGAATCAACGCGGCGAAGAACTTAAAGGGAGAAGGCGACTCTACCTGGCAGCACTTTGACGACACGATTTACGGCGGCGACTTTCTGGCCAACCAGCCTCCGGTCAAGGCGATGTGCGATGCGGCCCCAGGGATCATCGACCTGCTGGACCGCATGGGAGTTCCCTTCAACCGAACTCCGGAAGGCCTGCTGGATTTCCGGCGCTTTGGAGGAACACTCTATAACCGAACCGCCTTCGCCGGCGCAACCACCGGGCAGCAACTCCTATATGCGCTCGATGAGCAGGTACGGCGCTACGAATCCGAAGGCAAGGTAAAGAAGTTCGAGCACTGGGAGTTTCTGTCCGCCGTGCTGGATGGTAATCGCGTGTGCCGTGGCATCTGCGCCATGGATTTGCGCACCATGGAGATTCGTACGTTCCCCGCCGACGCGATCATCATTGCCACCGGCGGCATCGGCGCCATCTTCGGCAAGTCTACGAATTCTGTCGTATGCACCGGGTCAGCGCAGTCTGCGCTGTATCAGCAGGGTTGCTTTTATGCAAACGGCGAATTTATCCAGGTTCACCCGACGTCGATTCCGGGCGAGGACAAGCTGCGCCTGATGTCGGAGTCGGCGCGCGGCGAGGGTGGCCGCGTGTGGGTCCCGAAGAAGCAGGGCGACAACCGCGACCCCAAGAGCATTCCAGACAGCGAGCGCTGGTATTTCCTTGAGGAGTGGTATCCGAAGTACGGCAACCTGGTGCCGCGCGATGTGGCAACCCGTGCGATCTTCAAGGTCGTGTACGAGCACCACCTCGGCATCGACGGCAAGCCGATGGTCTATCTGGATCTGACCCATATCGATCGCAAGATTCTCGATAAGAAGCTCGAGGGTATTCTCGAAATCTACGAGAAGTTCGTCGGCGACGATCCCCGGGATACGCCCATGAAGATCTTCCCCGGCATGCACTACACCATGGGTGGACTGTGGGTGGATTTCAAGCAGGCCACCAACATCCCTGGCATCTACTCCGCGGGCGAATCGGAATACCAGTATCACGGTGCCAACCGGTTGGGAGCGAATTCCCTGGTTTCCTGCATCTGGGGTGGATTTATTTCCGGCCCGAATGCCGTGCAATATGCACGCGGCCTGCAAAAGTCCGACGGCAACGGAGCGTTTGACGCTGAGCGAAAACGCCAGCAGGAGATCAACGACGGCCTGATGAAGGCGGACGGCTCCGAGAATCCTTTCAAGATCTGGCAGGAACTGGGCGAGGAGATGACCAAGAATTGCACGGTCATCCGCTACAACAAGAACCTGCAACAGTGCGACGCTAAACTGGTCGAACTTCTCGAGCGTATGCAGAAGATCAACTTGAGTGATCGCAACCAGTGGGCCAATACCACGATTGCGTTTACGCGGCAGCTCTACAACATGCTGCAACTGTCTCGCGTGATCGCACAGGGCGCTGCTATGCGCGACGAATCTCGCGGGGCGCATTACAAACCCGACTTCCCTGACCGCGACGACAAGAATTGGCTGAAGACGACCAAGGCGACGTTTGCGCCCGACGCCGACGAACCTAAATTTGAATTTGAGCCGGTGGATATCTCGCTGCTTCCACCCCGACCCAGGAAGTACGACGCGGCAAAGTAGTTTAGAGCGTTTATTTCGTTGTCATCTTGAGCGAAGCGAAGGACCTGCTGTTTGCTCGCGACGCCGAAGTCGACAGGTTCGTTGCCTCGCGCTGATGATAACCAGGAGTTTGAGAGCAAAGGCTAAGAGCGAATGGCTAATTCCGTTGTCATAAAAATCAAACGCCAAGACACTCCCGACGGCAAAGCCTATTGGGACGAGTTCGAACTTCCGTACAAGCCGGGCCGGAACGTGATCTCCGCGCTTATGGAGATTGCCGCCAATCCGGTAACCCGGGATGGCAAGAAGACTACGCCCGTTACGTACGACTCGAACTGCCTGGAAGAGGTGTGCGGCTCTTGCGCCATGTTGATCAACGGGAAGGCCCGCATGGCTTGTTCTGCCTTGCTCGATAAATTGGAACAACCCATTCGACTGGAACCGTTCTCTAAGTTCCCGGTGGTGCGCGACCTGGCCACCGACCGCAGCGTGATCTTTGAAAACCTGAAAGCCGTGAAAGCCTGGGTGCCGGTGGACGGCAGCTACGACCTCGGATCGGGACCGCGGGTCTCACCCGAAGATCAAGAACAGATGTATCCGCTTTCGCGCTGCATTTCATGCTGCTGCTGCATGGAGGCCTGCCCGCAATTCAACGAGGACACCGGCTTCGTGGGCGCGGCGACGATCTCGCAGGTTCGATTGTTTAATTCGCATCCCACCGGCCAGGTCCTCAAACGCGAACGCTTGTCGGCCCTCATGGGCGATGGCGGCATTCAGGAATGCGGCTACGCGCAAAACTGCGTGGAGGTTTGTCCTAAGGACATCCCGCTCACCACTTCGATTGCTGAGGTCGGCGGCGAGGTGATGAAGCAGGCGGTGGGCGACCTGTTCCGCAAGTAACCAAGTTACGTTGGTTCGACGGCGAACCAATGATTTAGCAATGGTAACCGGCTGTCCCGTTACCGATGATTCACCCCTTAGTAACGGCAAGAAGCTGCTTTCGTATTGGCTTTCTTGACAGCTAGGGTAGACTAGCATCCTGCTCTGGGCCACCGGAGCCTCTCCCCGAAACGGTTCGAGGCCACTTCGTTGCGAATGGAAACTGGACGTTTTCGATTCTTGGTCGCACTGGTGACGCTGCTGGTCGGCAGCCACGCTTTCGGCTTGCATAGCTACACCGCCAAACGCTCCAGCAGCCGCAAACTCGGCAAGCATCATGTACGCCGGGTTCGATGGAACCCGATGTTCCGTCCGTCGCACGAATCCCTGCTCCGTCAGAACGAAGAGATTGATCGGCTGGACCTGCCGCGCATTCAGGATGACGATGAACTGGAAGCGCTGAAATCCAGCCAGGCGCTGGTCGCGATTCGCACCGGTCAAACGCTACGGATTGATCCCCGGTTGGATCCCAACCGCCGCTTCTGCCGTCCCTGGACGCGCGACTTCGTAGAGGACCTCAGCCAGGCCTATTACCGCCAGTTTCATGACCAGATTCAGGTGAACTCCGCGGTTCGGACGGTGAAGGTACAGAAGAAGCTTCGCCGCCACAATCGCAATGCCGCCCCTGCGGAAGGCGAAACCGCTTCTTCCCACCTGGCAGGCCTGACACTCGATATCCAACGCCGCGGGATGTCGAAACAGCAGATTCACTTCGTCGAACGCTACCTGTTCTACCTGCGTGCCCTCGGACTTGTGGAACCCGAAGAAGAACGCCGCCAGTGGGTTTTCCATGTGATGGTTTCCGACCGCTATTCCAGCTGGCGGGAAACCCAGGACGTTGTTCGCTGGAACAACGAACCGTTCGAAGAACTCAGCCAGAAGTAGGTCCTCGCAGCACAAGATGATTGTTTTGATGGCCGGACTCCCGGGCACTGGGAAATCTGCGTTAGCCGAGGCGCTTTCGCAAAGGCTCGGTGGCACAGTGCTGAGCAAAGACCGGATCCGGCACGCCTTGTTCTTTCCGCGCGACATCGAGTACACCACCGAACAGGATGACTTCGTTATGGAGGTCATGTTGCAAGCGGCTGGCCGAATTTTACAGAAGCAGCCAGACCGCGTTGTCTTCTTGGATGGACGTACCTTCTCGCGCTCCTACCAGATCGAGCGCGTCATTGAGATCGCCGAGCGGCTAGGCCAGGCATGGCAGATTCTGGAGTGCGTGTGCGCCGACGAAACTGCCAGGACGAGGTTGGAAGCACAAGCGAGCGAGGGACAACATCCTGCGGGCAATCGTACGTTCGGCCTATACCTCGACATCAAGCGGCGCTTTGAACCGATCAAACGGCCGAAGACAATAATCGACACAGATGGTCCGTTCGAGCAATGCGTCAATATGGGCCTGGCCGCTATGCGGTGACGCCTGCTGGCCTGGTCAGTCTCCTATACAATTTGTGGTTGGCCGGCCTGGCTCAAACCGTATGAAATCATTCCTGCTCCATTCTCTTCTAAACATGGCGTTGTTCTCGCCTGCCCTGTTGGCTCAAAACCCAGCTGCGCCACCCGTTGTTAGTCCCAAGGCACTCCAGATTCACGATTCTGCCATCGTGGTCGACACGCACGCCGACACGCCGCAGAGGTTTCTCGATGAAGGTTATGACATCGGCAGCACCGATCCGGCGGATCAGGGACATATCAGTCTCGACAAGGCTCGTGCCGGGAATCTGGGAGCGGAATTTTTCTCGATCTGGGTCGATCCCAGAATCAGCCAGAATCATTTTGCACAGCATACCTTGGACCTGATTGACTCGGTCTATCAGCAGGCGGCCCGGCATCCGGATCGCATGATGATGGCTTTCGATGTGGACGACATCGAGCGTGCCCACAAGGAGCACAAACTGGCCGCTCTGATGGGGATCGAGGGCGGCCATTCCATTGAGAACGATATCCACCTGCTTCGTGATTTTTACCGGCTGGGCGTCCGCTACATGACCCTGAGCTGGTCCAATACGAACGAATGGGCGGATTCTTCCGGCGACATAACGGATCCCAAAGTTCAGCATCACAACGGACTGACGGATTTCGGCAAGGAAGTGGTTCTGGAAATGAACCGCTTGGGCATGATGGTCGACATCTCTCACGTCTCAGACAAAACTTTCTGGGACACGATCGCGACTACCAAGGCCCCGGTCATCGCCTCACACTCGTCGGCACGAGCGCTTGCGAACCATCCCCGAAACATGAGCGACGACATGCTTCGCGCAATCACGAAGAACGGCGGAGTGGTCCAGGTGAACTTCTTCTCCGCATTTGACGATTCCAGGTACCTCGAAGCCTCGCAAGCCCAGGCCAAGGAGCGGGACGCTGCAGTGGAGATGTATCTCGCGAAAAAAAGAGCAGCCGGCCAGCCGATTACCTATCTCGACGAGGACCACGTTGAGAGGGAGTGGCTCGCCAGAATTCCACGGCCACCTTTCAGTTCGCTGATCGATCAGATCGACCACATCGCGAAAGTAGCCGGGGTCGATCACGTCGGTCTGGGATCGGACTTTGATGGCGTCAGCGGGGCCACTCCCGCGGGGCTGGACTCAGCCGCCGACCTGCCCAAGATTACGCAGGCCTTACTGGATCGAGGCTATTCTGCGGACGACATTCGGAAGGTTCTGGGCGGAAACCTGCTCCGTGTATTTCGGGACGTAGAGCGGGTGAGCGCACAGATGAATGGTGCTCTATCGACTAGGGCGCCGAAGTGACTACCGCCGGGTTTCGACGGAACATGATCCACTGCGGCAGTATCGTACAATTCTTATTACTCACAGTAGCGCGAAAATCACCGTTTTAAGGAGTCCGCATGCAACGAATAATCGGGCTTGCCGTCGTCCTCGTGGTGCTTTCTTTGTCGGCGTGGCCTCAAGCGAAACCGGCAACCACAAACCCGCCCCACCGCGCGACGAAAGCTACGCCTGTTCCCGCAGAAGATGCACCCGATCCTATCGCCATCATCGACACCACCGCGGGGAAGATGACCTGCACGCTCTTCCCTAAGAAGGCGCCCATCGGAGTTGCTAACTTCATCGGCCTGTCTACCGGTACCAAGGACTGGACGAATCCCGCTACTCATACCAAGAAGCATGGCGTACCGCTCTACGATGGAACAATTTTCCACCGCGTCATCCCCGCCTTCATGATTCAGGGCGGCGATCCCGAGGGCACCGGACGGGGTGACCCCGGCTACAAGTTTAAGAACGAGACCTCTCCAGACCTGGGTTTCGACAAGCCGGGACGGTTGGCTTACGCCAACGCTGGTCCAGACACGAACGGATCGCAGTTCTTCATCACCGAGGTTCCTTATCCAAGCCTGAATGGTGGATACACCATCTTTGGTCAATGCGACGATGCGGCGGTCGACCTGGTAAAGCAAATCGCCCGTATGCCCAGCGATCCTCGCGACAACCGGCCATTGCGCCCGGTGAAGATTAATCACATTTCGATCATCAAGGCCGGCTCGGAAACGGCGGCAACCGGCGCTAAGCCAGTGCCGAAGAAGCCCGCAACCGCCAAGCCGTCGGCTCCGACCAGTGCGCCTCCCAAATAAAAGGGGCCACGCGAACAGGCCACACAATTTCAATTAACCGAAAAAGAGGAAAGGATTCTCATGGCTCGCCAACCTGGCACTTATGCAACGCTGCAGACGTCTGAAGGAACGATTGTCTGCCGCCTGTTCGACAAGGACGCTCCCAAGACGGTCGCCAACTTCACTGACCTTGCCGAAGGCAAGCGCGACTGGACTCACCCGGTAAGCGGCAAGAAAAGCAAGGACCGCCTGTACGATGGCACAATCTTCCACCGTGTGATTCCGGACTTCATGATTCAAGGTGGAGACCCCGCGGGAAACGGCATGGGCGGTCCCGGGTATCAGTTTGAAGATGAAACCAGGAACTCTCCGCACAAGTTCGACAAGAAGGGCAAGCTCGCGATGGCAAATGCCGGGCCCAACACGAATGGATCGCAGTTTTTTCTTACGGTAGCGGCCACCACTTGGCTTACCGGAAAGCACACGATTTTTGGCGAGGTGATCGAAGGTCAAGATATCGTTGACAAGATTTCAATGGTAGCGCGAGGCAGGCAGGACCGTCCGGTCAAGGATGTAGTGCTGCAGTCCGTTACGATTGAGCGAGCGTGACAAAGATCTTCCGGGCCGCGAGTGGTTTTCGCGGCCCAGCTTCACTCTTGATCGCGAATTGATGTTCTGCACTACACTCCGATTACGGCCACCAACTCTTTCACGGATGCAGCGCTCCGGTCGAGTTCGGCTTTTTCCTGGGGCGTCAGCTTGATCTCGATGATCTGCTCGATTCCCTTGGCGCCCAGTTTGACCGGAACGCCCACGTAGAGTCCTTTAATTCCGTATTCGCCCTCCAGGTATGCCGCACAGGGGAGGATTTTCTTCTTGTCTTTGAGGATTGCCTCCACCATCTCGGTCACGGCCGCCGAAGGCGCGTAATAAGCTGAGCCGGTCTTCAGGTATTTCACGATCTCCGCGCCACCGTCCCGGGTGCGCTGGATCAATTTCTCCAGTGTCGGGGCATCCAATAACTCTGTGATCGGGATTCCCGCCACCGTGGAATAACGAGCCAGGGGAACCATGGTGTCGCCGTGCCCGCCCAGGACGAAGGCCGTCACGTTTTCGACGCTGACCTTCAGGGCTTCCGCAATGAAAGTCCGGAAACGCGAAGAATCCAGCACGCCGGCCATCCCAATTACCCGCTCTCGCGGAAACCCGCTCAGCTTGTATGCAGCTTGTGCCATGGCGTCGAGAGGATTTGAAACGACAATCAGAATGCAGTTGGGGGAGTACTTCACGGCCTCGCCGACAACCGCCTTCATGATGCCGTGATTCGTATTGAGCAGGTCGTCGCGGCTCATGCCGGGCTTGCGCGGGATGCCTGCCGTGATGACGACGATGTCGGAATTGGCCGTATCCCGGTAGTCTTGCGTCCCCATGATGTGGGCATCCCGCTTCTCGATAGGCATGGCTTCGAGCAAGTCGAGCCCTTTCCCTTGTGGGACGCCGTCCACGATATCGATCAAAACAACGTCTGCGAGTTCCTTGGAAGCAATCCAATGGGCGGCAGTAGCGCCGACATTGCCGGAACCGACGATCGTTACCTTCTTTCGCATGTATGAGTCCTCTCCTTAAGCGTTAACAAGACAGAAGAAACCGCACATCCAAAAACAGTGAAGGGCACCGCTTGCTTAGCGCACTCCTGCCAAAACGACCTGGTCCATATTCCCGATGATGTGATCGCCGAACTGGCTGGTTCTAACTTTAGTAGCGCCTTCCATCAGGCGTTCGAAGTCGTACGTGACTTTTTTCTGCGCGATGGTGCGTTCCATGCCGTGCTCGATGAGATCAGCAGCCTCGTTCCAACCCAGGAATCGAAACATCATGACGCCCGACAAGATTACCGATCCAGGGTTGATGACATCCTTATCGGCATACTTGGGCGCGGTCCCGTGGGTCGCCTCAAAAATCGCGTAGCCGTCGCCAATGTTGGCTCCCGGCGCAATGCCCAGACCACCCACCTGCGCGGCGCAAGCATCGGAAATGTAGTCGCCGTTCAAGTTGGGAGTGGCCAGCACGGTGTATTCGTCGGCTCGCGTAACCACCTGCTGGAAGATGGAATCGGCGATTCGATCGTTGATCATAAGCTTTTTCTTCCACGCGCCATTGCCATGCGTCTTGTAGATGGCGTCCAGAACGTCTTTCACTTCCCGAGCCACCGACTTGCGAAACTCTTCCGGGGCGAATTCAAGACCTGGCTCCGTCAAATTCGCGTTCTCTTCAGCCGACAGGTTGGGATGCTTGTCTTTGTTGTCGAGGATCCAGCTTTCGCGCTCGGTGACGACCTGGTCGCGGAACTCCTGGGTCGCAAGCTCGTAACCCCACTTGCGAAAAGCTCCTTCCGTAAATTTCTGGATATTCCCTTTGTGCACCAGCGTCACGCTCTTGCGGCCACTCTGCAGGGCGTGCTGGATGGCCATTCGCACCAGGCGCTTTGTGCCGCTGACCGAGATTGGCTTGATACCGACACCGGAGTCCAGGCGGACCTGCTTCTTGCCGCCCTTCAGCATGTCCTTGTTGAGGAACTCGATCAGTTTTGCGGCTTCGGCGGTTCCCTGCTCCCACTCGATGCCGGCGTAAACGTCTTCGGTATTTTCGCGGAAGATGACCAGGTCCATGCGCTCGGGATGCTTCACCGGCGAAGGAACGCCCTGGTAGTATTTCACCGGCCGAACACAGGCATAAAGGTCCAGGATCTGGCGCAGGGCGACGTTTAACGACCGGATTCCGCCGCCGACTGGCGTTGTCAGAGGTCCCTTGATGGCCACGCGGAACTCTCGGATCGCGGCGACCGTGTCGTCGGGCAGCCAGTCATCGAATTTCGCCTTGGCTTTTTCGCCCGCAAAAACTTCGTACCACGCCACGCGCCGCTTGCCCTTATAGGCCTTCTCCACCGCGGCATCAAAGACGCGCACGGACGCCTTCCAGATATCGCGCCCGGTTCCATCGCCCTCTATGAATGGAATGATCGGATTGTCAGGGATGTGATATTGCCCATCTTTGTAGGAAATGCGCGCGCCGCCAGCGGGCACAGTCACGCCATTGAAAGCCTCCGCCATTGCTTGCTCCTTGCTTGGGTGGAAAACCTTACATTATAGAGAAAAAGTTGCGATTTCCCCTAAGTGATTGACTAGTGAGGATTCCACCAGCACCGTGCGTTGGGCGGAAACTGTTCTCGTTAGGGATAGTTCCATGTGCCGGATGCTAGAATCGCGCGCGAACGCGGGAGGATGAGCTTCTTATGCGGCGAGGATTCATAAAGACCCAGACTGCTCTGTTTCTGACTCTGCTTTGTACGACGGGCATCTTGGCTCAGGACGGGCAGACCCCAAAGCCAGAAACCAGTGAAGCTCATGAGTTCGTCATCTCCAACTTTAAGACTGAAAGTGGAGTGATTCTGCCGCACGCGCGCATAATCTACGGAACCTATGGAAAACTTAATGCCGCGCGCGACAACGCTATTCTGTTGCCCTCCCACTACATGGCCGATTATCACGGCTACGAATGGCTAATGGGCCCGAATCACGCGCTCGACACATCCAAACTCTTCCTGGTGACCACCGAACTGTTTGGCAGTGGTCATTCCTCGTCGCCCAGCAATACGCCGGAGCCCTACCACGGCCCGCGCTTTCCGGTTACGACCATCCGCGACAACGTGGAAGCCGTTCATCGACTGCTGACCGAAGAGCTGCACCTCACCCATCTGCGGGCAATCATCGGATTTTCCATGGGGGCCCAGCAGGCCTTTCAGTGGGCCGTAAGCTACCCGGATTTCGCAGATCGGATCGTGGCGACCGCGGGCACGGCGAAGACTTATCCTCACGGCTTTGTGAGGCTTGAGGGCCAGATCGCAGCACTGACGACCGACGCGGCCTTCCAGAACGGGGACTACACGTCCCCACCGAAAAAAGGACTGGAGGCGTTCGGCCTGGTCTGGACGGCATGGCTTTTTTCCCAGGAGTGGTGGCGCAAGGAATTGTGGCGCGAGGGCGCGAAGCCAGGCACGACTTTTGAGTCCACGCTGAACGAGTTCCGCACAAATTTCATACCCGGCGCCGACGCGAACGATATGATCCTGCAGGCACGCACCTGGGAAAAGCACGATGTTGGGGCGACTCCCGGGTTCGGAGGGGATGTCGGCAAGGCTCTGGGATCCATCCATGTTCCATTCCTCTACATGCCCTCTGAAACCGATCTCTATTTCCCGGTCGGCGATGCCCGCTACGAAGCGGCATTTATGCATACGGTTACTCTTATGCCAATCCCCTCGCTCTGGGGACATACCGCTGGCGCCGGCGCCAGCCCGGCAGATGAAAGATTCTTGAACGACAATATCGGCAAGTTCCTGGCCAACGGGCTCGCACATTGAAAGAGTAAAACACGGGAATCAACTTGCCTTGACATCGTCCGGAACCGAGGTGAGAATTTTCCTTAGTTATTGACGCGCGTTTTCCAGCCTGTTTAGGGGTTAATCATGACAGTTTCACTTGTGCAACGTCTTTGCCTGCCGGTGCTGGCTCTCGCACTCGCAGTTCCTGCGGCCTTCGCCAAGAACGACGGCTTTGAGATCACTCAATTCGGCCATGACATAAGGATTGGAGCGGATCAGAAAGCTGCCGATGTCACCTGCATCAATTGCTCCGTTTATGTCGAGGGACAAGTTGCCGGGGAAATCACCACCATTCACGGCAATATCGTCATCCAGGACGGCGCCATGGTTGGCGGCGAGGTGACGGCTCTGCTCGGGGACTTGCGGATGGCTGACAACACCAAGGTTGCGGGAGAAGTGACAGTTCTGGGCGGCAAAATTCGGCGCTCGCCGACCGCCAACGTTGCGGGTGACGTCACCGTAATGGAGGGGGCGGTCTGGGTTTACCTGATGGTGCTGAGCCCGTTCCTGTTCCTCGCCGGGCTGGTTGCGCTCATCGTGTGGCTGATCCGTCGTCGGAAGCCGGCGCCAGTCTACGCAAGAGCTGCTTAGGACGATTTCCAAACTGCGGTTCAAACACCGCGAGGCTGCCAGTGACGAGGACGCCTTTTACATTCCGCCGCGGGCGCCTGAGCGTCACCCACGCTTTTCCATTCTGCTCAGTCTGCGTCCCGATGGCCGAAGTACTTCCTGACGCCAATCACGTTGTATCGTCCCCACGGTCCGTTTGTTCCCAAGTCTGCGGGACCAAGAAAACGGTCGCGCGCACCGAATCGCTGAAACAAGAAATGCTGCGTCACCCGCAGCTCAAAACCCCGCCCGATCGTGATGCCTGCGCCCCACGACCGCTCCCAGCCGATCGCGTCCGGCGACCAGGTGTAAAGCGTGTGAGGAAGATTCTTGCCGAACAGGAAAGTCGGGGCGCCGAAAAAAAACAGGCGGCGCAGTTCGGTGCGGGCAAACGGACGGACTTCCACATACCCGGAAAGCATGTAGCGCGCAAAGGCATTGCAGGGAGCGTCCTTGCCGCCAAAGTCGGCGGCATTGGCAGCACATAAATTGGGGTCAGGCTCATTGTGCGGAGGGGCGATGTCGAACTGACTGTATCCCCAGATGAAGTTGTGTGGAAAGAAAAGTCGTCCACCGCCGACGGCGGAAGATGGCTTCTGCTGCGCTGCCGCCGCTACTGCCATTGCTACAACCGCCAGAATGCTCAGCACACGCTTCATGAAAGCTCCGTTGGATAAGTTCGGGAACAGGCTCAGTGCGAGCTGGATCAACCCTCGCTTGGAAGTTCGTGAGCTGCGCCCTTTGGGAAAGCGCGCCATTGTATCTTGAAATCTAAGGGGGTGTTGGATGAGCCGCGAATTGAGACCTGAATCTGTCGCTATTCGTTCTACAAGGAAGGCTTTTAGATATCGTAGTACAGCAGAAACTCATAGGGGTGCGGCCGCAGCCTCACGGCCTCAACTTCCTTTTCCCGCTTGTATTCCAGATAGGTCGTCAACAGTTCCTCCGTGAATACATCTCCCTTCAGCAGGAACGCGGAGTCCCGTTCGAGCGCATCGAGAGCCTCTTCCAGTGATGCCGGCATGGATGGCACCTTCGCGAGTTCTTCCGGGCCGAGGTCATGAAGATCCTTATCCAGAGGGAGGCCGGGGTCCATCTTGTTTTCAATACCGTCGAGCCCTGCCATCATCATGGCGGCAAACGCCAGGTACGGGTTGCAACTAGGATCCGGCGGCCGGAACTCAACACGCTTCGCCTCGGGCGAGGCCGAGTACATCGGAATACGGCAAGCCGCGGAACGATTGCGGCGGGAATACGCCAGGTTGACGGGCGCCTCGTAGCCAGGCACCAGGCGCTTGTAAGAATTCGTGGTAGGCGCGATTAAGGCCGCCAGCGCCGGTCCGTGTTTGATGAGCCCCCCGATATACCAGAGCGCCGTTTGTGACAAACCGCCGTAGCCGTCCCCTGCAAAAAGAGGCTTGCCGTCTTTCCAGAGCGACTGGTGCGTGTGCATCCCGCTGCCGTTATCGCCGTAAATGGGCTTGGGCATGAAGGTCACCGTCTTGCCGTACTGGTTCGCTACATTCTTCACGATGTATTTGAACAGCAGCATGCTGTCGGCGGACTTCACCAGCGAATTAAAGCGCAGGTCGATCTCGGTTTGTCCTGCCGTGGCCACCTCATGGTGATGGCATTCCACAGTCATGCCTGCGTTCTGCATGGTGACAACCATTTCGCTGCGCAGGTCCTGATAGTGGTCGGTTGGCGGTACCGGGAAATAGCCTTCTTTGTACCGTGGGCGATAGCCGAGATTGTTCTCCGCCCTACCGGAATTCCAGCGTCCTTCTTCCGCATCCACGAAGTAAAAACCATGTTGCGCGCGCTGGTCGAATCGCACGCTGTCAAAAATGAAGAATTCCGCCTCCGCGCCGAAATACGCTGTATCGGCGACCCCGGACGCCTTCAGGTACATTTCAGCCTTCCGGGCAATGTACCGGGGATCGCGGTCATAGCGTTGCTTGGTAACGGGGTCGATCACGTCCGCAATCATGACCAGCGTGGAAACTTCCGTAAACGGGTCCAGCAGGTAAGAAGCGGGATCCGGGATCAACAGCATGTCGCTCTCGTGGATGGCGGCCCATCCCCGAATGGAAGAACCGTCCATGCCAAAGCCTTCGTCGAACGACGCCGCGCTGAGTTGCTCGATAGGGTAGGAGATGTGGTGCCAAAGGCCGGGAAGGTCCGTAAATCTCAGATCAAGAATCTTGACGTCGTTGCGCTTCGCGAAATCCAGCACCAACCCAGGATCTGCCATGTCTTCCCTTCCAGAAGTTGCGAGGCCACGAATCGGTCTTGGGCCCCGGACACTGCCTTTGAATCCACGGCAGTCAACGCTTGCCATGTCGAGATCTCACCCACCTCAGGCGCAAACGGAGGTAGACGTCAGTTCGCAAGTCGCCGCTAGAGTGTAGAGGGTCGATCGAAGGCGCTCGAAATTGATTGTTTTTATGGAGGGAATAAGCACAGTTTATTCCCAACAGGAGGAAGCGAAGTGCGGAACGAAGGCAGGGCCGCGACGCAAGCCCTGTTTCTCACGCCATTCTCGGTTGACGGGATGCTACCGGTCCCGTGTCCCGATGGCCAATCGATTGTTTCAATGCTTCCGATTCGAAGCGTTTATGATAGTGGGCGACGAACCATCGTCTCTAAACACCAGGCGGAATGCGAAATTAAGTTTCTCCGCTGCTTTACCAGTGAAGCACAAACGCGATGGACTTTGACCAGCTGGAAACCTTCCTGGAAGTGGCGCGCCTGTGTTCATTCTCACGGGCCGCCGAAAAGCGCTTCCGAACGCAGCCCGCGGTCTCTTCACAGATTCGGGCGCTGGAGGAAGAAGTTGGCGCGCGTCTGCTCGACCGTTCCGGCGGCAAGGTTTCTGTCACAGCATCCGGCAAGCTCTTTTTGAAATATGCCGAAGAAACGATCGAGGCCCGACGGGCGATTTGTGTAGCCATCGCCGAAACCGAGCGCATCCCGCGCGGTGAAATTGTGGTGGGCGCGAATGAAGGCACTTGCCTGCACGTGTTGCCAGAAGTCTTTGCCGAATTCAAAAAGAACTATCCCGACGTGTCGGTGGGCATCAAGCGCGCCGACTATGCCAAGACGCTCGATTCGGTAATCGACAATTCGGTCGATTTCGGCGTAGTTTCCCTGCCGGTGACAGACCCCCGCCTCACCGTGGTTCCAATCCACCGCGACGAACTAGTCGTGATTGCTCCGCCAAACCATCCTCTGGCTCGGTCGAAGTCGACCACCATCGAAGAAGTTGGCGCTTTCCCTCTCCTGATGCCAAAGAGCGGACACACCCGCGATGCGCTTGAGAACCTGTTTCACGAGCGGCGCATGAAACCGCAGATCTCCATGGAACTCGACTCCAGCGAGCTTCTGAAGCGCTTCGTTGCGGCAGACGTGGGCGTCGGGTTCATTGCCCGGTCCAACGTTGCCGAGGACGTGCGCGCCGATACACTTGCGGTGATTCCGATCGCGGATGCCCACATCCGTCGCGACCTGGCCCTGGTGTTCCGCAAAGATAAAGCCCTCAGCCGCGCCGCACTCGTTTTTATTGATACCGCGGTGAAGATTAAGGCCCTCGACCCCTCCCTGGAGACCATCAAGCGTGGAAGGTAACGAACTCGGATTCGGCCGGTTGACCCCCGGCCCCCGCCCAATCAGCTAGAATTCCTGTAGTGACGAAGCTCGTACGAACCCTCACATTGTGTCTGTTGAGCATGGCTGCTCTTGGCCAGACGACCGGGAAACACGCCCCCAAAGCGGCTGGCGTTTCTGGCAAGCTGGCCGCCGTCCATGTCGGTGGCACGCATCGGTATTCCCCTGCGGAGGTAATCGCCGCTTCCGGACTCGAAGTTGGAGCGGTGGCGAACGAAGAAGATTTTCGGAAAGCCGCCCAACGGCTCGTGGATTGCGGATTCTTCTCGGACGTTTCCTACAGCTACTCGGCGGTGCCCACCGGAACCAAGCTCGACCTGGAGCTGACAGATAGTGAGAAGCTGGTTCCGGCGCACTTTGAAAACTTCGTCTGGTTCACCGACGCCGAGTTGCTCGCCAGGCTTCATGAACGCCTTCCCCTTTTCAATGGACAAGTGCCGATTGGAGGCACGCTCTCGGATCAAATTTCCGACATTCTCCAGAATCTCCTGGTGCCGCTCAGCCTCTCGGCGCGCGCCGAATACGTGCGTGAAAGCAAGGAGCCCGGCGGCCCGATTGACGCCATTAACTTCCGGGTTACTGGTGTCAATCTCACGGTGGCAGACGTTACCTTTCAAGGCGCCGGACTAGATGAACTCCCACTGCTAAAAGATGCGTCCGAAAAACTGGTGGGCAAGGACTACTCGCGCTCCGCAGTTTTGTCTTATGCGACGACGAATTTACTTCCTATTTATCTGGGCCGTGGCTTTCTGAAGGCCAGGATCACGGACCAGCAACCAAAGGTGGTGGGCGATACCGCAGACGAAACCGAAGTCGCGGTTCAACTGGCCGTTTCCCCCGGCGACCAATACAAGATTTCTGACATCAAGTGGGAGGGAAACAAGATCTTTCCTGCGGACAAATTGCAGCCGCTGGTTCGATTGAAACCGGGCGACCTGGCCAACGCTCCCCAGCTCAAAACCGACCTGGACGCCGTTCACGACCTTTACACAAAGCGGGGCTACATGATGGCCGCAGTGAAGGCGAATGCCAGGTTGGATGATGCGGCTAAAACCGTGGCTTACACCCTGGCGGTGTCCGAGGGCGAGGTTTTCCACCTGGGCGATCTGGATATTCAGGGGCTCGATCCGAAGACCGTCGACCGACTGCGGGAGGCCTGGACTTTGCGTGAGGGCGATCCCTACGACTCGACCTACCCGAAGCGTTTCTTTGAAGACACCGTCAAGCTGTTGTCCCGGGATGTGACCTGGACGATCAGCATTCATGAAGGCATCAACGAAGAAGACAAAACGGTGGACGTAACCCTGCGCTACGGCATCAAGCCGCCTTCCTGATGCCTGTTCCTAAGCGCCCGGCGTGTCGCCCATCAATGGTTTTCTCTGCGCACTCCAGCATTTCTCTGCGCGCTCTGCGTTTTAAGATTTCGCCTCTCCATACCAGCGCACCGGCACCCTGGTCAAAGATTGACGCCCTAGTCATTCCGACCCGTGACAAGAAAAACGCCATTTCTCTGGTAGTCTAGCCAAATACAAGGCCCAAAACCTTGACTGGAAGATGCGGCCTACCCTACGCAGGAGACACTTGGAATGAAGATTCGCAGGCAACAAATCGGACTTGTCCTGGCAGCCATGCTGATGGCGACCATAGCCTTTGCCGCCGACAAGGCGCAGAGCTTCACCGGAAAAGTGAGCGACGCGATGTGCGGCGCTCATCACATGATGTCGGGCCCTGAGGCGGACTGTACGCGCGCCTGCGTCAGCAAAGGGTCGAAGTACGCCCTGGTGGTCGGTGATAAGGTCTATACGCTGGACTCCAGCGACAAGGCAACCCTGGCCAGCCTCGACAAGGCGGCCGGATCCACAGCCACCGTGACAGGCAGTCTCAACGGCGATACCATTCAGGTCGCCTCCGTCGGCGCCGGGAAATAGGCCTCGCACCATTTTGGCTGAATACCAGTTCGGGAGCTTCGCGGAAGCTCCCGTAATTTTTTTGGCTCACTCCAGCACTTTTTCACCCAATGTTTACAAATCCACGTGTTAAATTTGCGTTTTCCTAGACTCTCTCGCATTTCTGGAGGCAAATGAATTGAGCAAGGACATGGTCCCGAAGCGGATCTTTTTCACCAAGGGAGTCGGCAAACATCGCGAGCGCCTGACTTCCTTTGAGTTGGCCCTGCGGGACGCAGGCATCGCCGCTCAAAACCTGGTTCGGGTCTCCTCAATTTTTCCACCCAATTGCAAGCTCGTGCCCCGCGCAACTGGATTGAAATTTCTGCACCCCGGTGAAGTCGTCTTTGCCGTGGTAGCCGAAAACAGCACTCGCGAACCACACCGCCTCCTGGCTTCGAGCATTGGCGTCGCCATTCCTTCCGACCGCAACACGTACGGCTATCTCAGCGAGCACCACTCTTTCGGGGAATCAGAAGATGCGGCCGGAGATTACGCCGAGGAACTCGCCGCCGAGATGCTGGCCACGACACTCAACGTCGATTTTGACCCCGACCGTTCCTGGGACGAGAAAAAACAGATTTACCGCCTGTCCAACAAGATCGTGCGCACCGCGAACGTCACCCAATCGGCGGTGGGCGACAAGCGGGGTCTATGGACGACGGTGATTGCGTCAGCGGTGTTGATCTTCGACTGACGCTGGTGGCTCGGCCAGGGAAGAGTTCTTTAGTGTTTGCAAGGAAAGGGCCCGGCTTTCGCCGAGCCCTTTAAATTTGTTGTGCGCAGTTGACCTAACGCCCTTCGTTCACACCGTGTTCCAGTTGTCGCTGGTATTCGGCATTGTCGAAGCGGCCTTGTGAACTAGCGATCAGTCCATCCGCCCCGACCTGCCAACGCTCGAACCCACTGATGCGAACCCGTTGACCGATGCCTCCCTGTCCAGTGTTGGTGCCGATCAACGTCCAGTGGAACTCGGTGCCGTCGCCCTGCACGCGCAACTCATCCATGATTACCCGCATGTCGGGGAACGCAGCCATGAAGGATCTGGCTACTTCTGCGATCGCATCTCGCCCCACCGCCGGAGTGCCACCATTGACGGTGAGAGAGCCGCCAACCGCATAGCACGCAGCAACGCGGGCCGGATCCTGGCTGCACCAGGCAGCCGCGTAGCGAGCCGCAAAATCCTCGAGTGAAGTGTGGTCCGTCCGCATGCGCAAGCGGTGCTGTGTCTAGCTTGATGTCTGGCGCCCCTAGAAAATACCACTCCAGCGATCGTTCGCCCCAAGCCGACCCTTCCTACTTGGCGGCCATTTTCTTCTTCGCTTTGCCCTTAAGCGATTTATCCCTGTCGAGACGCTCCAACACCGCAGCGACAATGATTGGCAGCCCAACCGTCGCATCGACGAAGACCTCACCGAACTTCCCGCCCTCGCCAGGCGGCACAAACTTGCCCCACGAAATCGCCTCACTGTAGGGGCTTCCGGACAGGCCGCCCCAGTACACCGGCTCCGGGCAAATGCGTACACCGTAGTGATAGCGCTTCAAGGGAATGTTTTCTCCCAACCTCCGGTGACGCAGTTCTACGAAGGGCCCGAACTGCTGCGACCAGTTGCGCGGAACCCCTCCGCCAATGGTCAGGATTCCCAGTCGCTTCTGCCGGAGCAAGGTCGCGGCAAAGTGCTCGAGGTCAACGAAGGGGTCAAAGCGAATCTTGTAGCGTCCCGTCGACTCGCGGAGACGGTTGTTCAGCGCTACGTCGAGCCCCAGCTCTGAGTCCGTGAAGGCCGGCACGAATACCGGCACGCCTTGCTCATAAGCCGACTTCAGGATGCCTCGCTGGTCCTTGGCGGTTTTGGCCAGATGAGCACCGATGGTGTGATTCAGCTTGTAAGAGCAGAGCACCTCGTTATGGTCCCAGCCCTCCAGAATCTCGGACATGACTTCTTCCACGTCGTCGAGATTCTGCTCGGGCTCCAGGGTATCATAAACGCGGTTGTAGCCTTGCTCGTAGAGATCCTCGTCGGAAACCTCCGGGTTGACCCGAAAGTGCGCGCGGCCGGTGGCTTCAACCAAGCCATGCGCCATCAAGGCGCCAGTCGAAACTACTGCGTTCACGATGCCGCGATCAATCAATTCGGCGATGATGAGACCTTGCTTGGCCACCGTCATGGCTCCGGCAAGCGTCATCACGACAAAGCATTCCTCGTCGCGTGCCATCGCTTCCAGCACATCCGCCGCTTCCCCCAGTTGCCGGCCCGTGAATGCCGTTTTCGACATGGCGCGCACGAGATCGTCGATAGAACGCACCTTGCCGAGGTCCAGCGGTTCCAGCGGAATCAGGCGGTCTTCGATCGGATTATGCAGTTTGCGATCGATTCCGGATCCGTCGGCGCCATTGGTATGCTTTTCCGCATGATTACGTTTGTCATGATTCCCTTGCTTCACGGACACCTCCCAACAAAAAAGCCTTTTCTATGTGTAGGACTACTCTACTAGAAGGTGGCAAGGTCTAGCCAACTCGCAACCTTGAGACTTTTGCTATGCTATCTTGCCGTTCCACTCGGGAGGTGGTTGGATTGTCGCCAGAAAAGTTCGCTGCGGCTTTGGTGCAGATGTCATGCGGCCCGAGCCCGGAAGAAAATCTTCAGAAGGCCATCACGCGCATCGGAGAAGCCGCAAACAAGGGTGCGAACGTCGTTTGCCTTCCCGAACTCTTCCAGACGCAGTATTTCTGCCAGCGCGAAGATCATGCCCTGTTCGATCTCGCGGAGCCAATTCCCGGCCCATCCACCGAAAAACTCGCTGCCGCCGCCAAGCAACAAGGTGTCGTTCTAGTGGCCTCGCTTTTCGAAAAGCGGGCTCCGGGGGTTTATCACAATACGGCAGCGATCTTCGATCGGGATGGCACGCTGCGTGGCATTTACCGCAAGATGCACATTCCCGACGATCCGCTTTATTACGAGAAGTTCTACTTCACGCCGGGAGATCTCGGTTTTCGCTCGTTCGATACAGCGGCCGGCAAAATTGGTACGCTGGTCTGCTGGGATCAATGGTATCCGGAAGGCGCCCGCCTGACCGCCCTGCAAGGCGCGATATTGCTTCTCTACCCGACCGCGATTGGCTGGCATCCATCGGAGAAAGCGGAGTTCGGCGAAGCCCAGTACGACGCCTGGAAAACGATTCAGCGCGCCCACGCGATCGCCAACGGAGTGTACGTCGGTGTTGTCAATCGCGTAGGCTTCGAAACCGGTAACATTCGCGGAAACGAGGCGAAGGGAGCCGGCCTGGAGTTCTGGGGAGGATCCTTCATCTCCGATCCATTCGGCCGCGTCTTGGCGCAAGGTTCCCACGACCGGGAAGAAATCTTGACCGCTGAGGTAGATCTTCAGAGACTTGAAGACATTCGCCGCAATTGGCCCTTCTTGCGGGATCGTCGCATCGACAGCTACGCGCCCATCACGAGTCGGCTGATAGATTGATAAAGATTCGCGTCGACGAAAACATTTGGCCCAGTAGCGACCAAGTCAAATGCCAACAATACAGCAACAAGCCGCTAGCATCTCAAGTAATGCTTTAATGCCAATGGGCGCCTTCCGCATGCCTGCTGAATGGGAATCCCATGAAGCGACGTGGCTAGCGTGGCCTCATTTTCAAGGCGACTGGCCGGGAAAATTCGAGCCGATTGCATGGGTTTACGCTGAAATCATTCGTCATCTTTCCAGGAATGAGCGGGTTGAACTGATCGTCAACGATGCCAGGTCCGAGAAGCGTGCGCGGAAAACCTTGCAGCTTGCGAATGCCCTTAACAAAAACGTCCGCTTTCATCGCTGGCGTACAGATCGAGTCTGGACCCGCGACAACGGCTGTACGTTCCTCTTCGAGGGAGGGACGGGGGTCCCTGCTCGTCGTCTACGGTCCAGTCCGGCAAAATTGCGAGCGATCTCTTGGCGCTTCAACGCCTGGGCGAAGTATTCAAACTACGGCCACGACAAAAAAATTGGCGAGAGGATGGCACGAGCGGCTGGCGCCCGAGACATCCAGGCAGTCCACCTCGGAACTCGGGTCGTACTCGAGGGCGGCTCCATCGATGTCAACGGTACAGGCGTCCTGCTGACAACCGAGGAATGTCTCCTGAGTAAAGTCCAGCAACGCAACCCTGGCTTTAGCCGTAAAGATTACGAGCAGATTTTCGCTGACTATCTCGGGATCCAGCAGGTGATCTGGCTGGGCAAGGGCATAGCGGGCGACGATACCCACGGGCACGTCGACGACATCAGCCGTTTCGTTGGCACTAACGCCATACTGACCATGGTCGAGAGTCGCAAGGACAGTAACCATGCGCCACTGCAGCAAAATCTTCGCCGGCTCAAATCAGCCAGGAATTCCAGCGGAAAGCCCTTTGAGATTGTCGATCTCCCTATGCCGTCCCCAGTCATCTTTGAGGGCCGTCGTCTGCCCGCCAGCTATGCGAACTTCTATATCGCCAACGGCATCGTTCTGGTCCCGGTTTTCAACGATCCCAAGGACCGCATTGCCCTCAACACGCTCGCCGAGGTCTTTCCTGGTCGTGAAATTGTTCCCATTTATTCGGGCGATCTGATCTGGGGATTCGGCGCTCTTCACTGCATGACCCAACAGCAACCAGCAGTCAGACGTTAATCGCTTGTATTTGGCTGTTGGGAAAGAAGTCAGGCGCTGAAGGCGGACCTGCGAATATTACTTCTTGTAAACCGTCGGCCGGGGACCCTTTTCCAGCGTCTCCCGATCCCAGATCATGTCCTCGCGGGAGTAGTTGGCCAGTTCGAAGTCCTGGGTTAGTTCCAGCGCGTCCGTCGGGCAAGCATCCTCGCAGAGTCCGCAAAACATGCAGCGGCTCAAGTCGTAGGTAAAGTTCGTGAGTTCCTTGCGCCGGGTCTTTTCATTGCGCTCGCTGGAGACTACGATCAAGTGTTCGGGGCACGCCAACGCGCACAGATCGCAGGCGATACACATAGTCTCGTCGGTGTCGGGGTTGACATTCAGGCGAGGTGCCCCGCGGTAGCGCTCCGCCACCTGCGGCCTTTCCAGTGGATACTGCTCCGTGTAATTTTCCTTCGGATCCTGATAAAGGAAGGTGACTTTCAGTCCCTGCAGCAAATCCAGTAGAAAAATTTTGCGGAGTAGATTCGGCATCCCCATACGCCGTTAGCATACCTTAAACGCTGACTGAAACGCTATCGCGAAGCCCCAACAATCCAGCATGGTACGGGACTTAAGACCCTACGTTTTGATCCACCTCCGTCTCGTTGGAAGGCGGGAACCTTTTGCCTTGCGCCTGCGTATCTAAGCGCAGGACGAACCATGAAGGCGTTTCTACCATCCCGACCAGAACTGCGCTGGGTAGTTGTGGCCATTCCGGCGCTTTTTCTGGCACACTGGGTGGTAACGACCGTGGGCCACCGACTGCTTGGCGTCGTCCCCGATAGTTTGCGAGCCGTACTCCACCTTCTCTGAGCTGCCCGTCCCCCGAGAAGAGCCAGGGTGAAGCCGTTACAATGCAAGTCTGAGACTTCCCTCCAATGGCCAACGACCCACCAGCAACAACTAGTGGTCCTGCCGACGATCGGATTCCCACTTCGACCGTGCGCTCCGACGAACTCTTCATGGAGGAGGCGCTGCGAGCTGCCCAGCGGGCGCTTGAGATGGGAGAGGTTCCCGTTGGCGCTGTAGTCGTTTGCGACGGACGGATTGTTGCAAAGGGGTGGAATCAGAACCGCTCGGGCAGTGACCCGACCGCCCACGCGGAGGTCGTGGCACTCCGCGAAGCGGGTGCGTACCTCGGTAATCATCGCCTGGGGGATTGCGAGCTGTTTGCTACAATTGAGCCTTGTGCGATGTGCGCCGGAGCGCTGGTGCATGCGCGCATCAAGCGCCTGGTTTATGGCGCCGAGGATGCGAAGGCTGGGGCTGTCCATTCAGTCATGCAGGTGCTGAATCATCCCCAACTCAATCACCGCATAGCAGTGAAAGGCGGAGTGCTGGCAGGCCGTAGCGCTGATCTGTTGCAGGCTTTCTTCCGGGAGCGGAGGAACAAAGACAATCGCTAACCGCCTGTCCTTAGCGCAAGGATTGCATATTGGGTGTTAGCACATTTCAAGCGACCACTGGCACTGACCACTAGCCACTGGCGACCGTTTTTGTCACGCGGAGAGGTGCGTGAGTGGTTGAAACGATCCGCCTCGAAAGTCAGTCGACTAGTCGATTGCATGAGCCAGAACCTTGCAGTGATACGGCAACAACGAGATGTAACTGACTGATATCAAACGGTGTCGGCAGACGTTGTTTGATACAAAACGGAGCCGCATGCGACTTCTGATCGTCTCCTTAACGCCCCCAGAATTGTAGAGCGCCTTTTGCCGCCCATCGGCCTCAACCCGACGCCAAGCTTTTGATTTGGTCCGCGTGTCAAACGTGAGCAACCGTTGCACCGCTCATCGTTACTCGATGCTTCATCGAGAAATTGATAACTCCTCCTATAGCGCACCACGGAGACGGCGCGAGAAGCGATGAGCTGCGAAAACTTCTCAGAGATTCGGATGTGTGTTACCGCCGTGAAAAGGCGCCGACGGACTGTATCACGTTGTAATTACAAGGCACCGGTCGCACCGTAATGTCCTGTAAATAGCGGGAAGGAATACAAAGG
>CAVTMJ010000019.1:0-220205 GCA_963735815.1 uncultured Acidobacteriota bacterium
CCTTCATGGAAGGCTATACGATCTGCGATCACACTCTGCATCTTCGCTACTGGGACCTCGGCGGATTCGTGACCAACGGCGATTTTCAGGCTCACACCACCATCACGCAGCCCAACGGGCCGAATACGCTGCCCTTGAGCATCACCCGCACTACGTTCGATTTCATCTACACCTTGAAGCAGACGTTTTCGCGCAACATGCAGGACCGCTCGGTGCTGGTCACCATGGCACTCAGCAACAATGACATCACCTTTACCGGGCCGCGCAGCGTCTCCTTATGGCGCGCAGCCGATTTCGACGTCGACGGCAATACGCTGAACTTGGGGAGGAGCTACCAAAGATTCCGCCTTTGCGTGGAATAATGTCGCCGGTCTCAGCCCGGGCGGCCACGGTGCCGCGCTCTCTACCCAAACCTTCGCGCTGCCGCATAGCGCGGGCGTAGTCCCCTTCGGCCAGGGAGATCCGGCCTGTCCCGATTTCGGCGACACCGGATGGCCGCGCATCGATGACGTCGTGGCTTACGTCGGACACGACTTCACCTTCACGGGCAAGCATCAGACCAAGACCGCGACCTTCCGGCTGCGCGTTTTCTGACGCGGCGCGCTCACCCAGGACCCGGTAAAGCACGAAACCCCGTCCGGCTTCAATCCGGACGGGGAAATCTGTTTTTCTGATCTGGTTACTTTCGCGGAACCGACGAGCCGGAAATCGTCGCCTTGTCTCGAGGAGTGGCGTCTGTCCACAGCCGAGTCTGAGGGCGCTAATCTCCGCTGCCAGTCTTCCGCGCTTCGTCGTCCTGGTACTCAATCTTGTGGCCGCTGCGCGCCTCCAGGGCTGCGAGCGTCACGCGAACGATGTCCTTGCCGAGCTCCAGCACCGCCGACTGCTGCTGGCCGTTTTCGTCTTTGTAACCGATCGTCAGGAAATGCTTGCGCTTCTTCGTGATCACCCATCGGCTGACAATCCCGCCACGTCTGCCAACCTTCTGCCCATACTCGAGGCTCTCGATTCGATCGTAAGGAATCTGCAGTTTGCCCTTGTCGTATTCAAACAGGAAAACCTTCTCGTCGCTGGTGGATAAAACTCCTTCTGTTTGCTCTTTGATTGAACTGACAGTGCCTCCGACGTACATCGTCTTTTGGCTGTCCACGCCTGCCCACAGAGCCTCAAAGCAAAAACACACGATTAAGACAATGGAGAGGGATCGGCTCGTCATCATGCCTCCTGGGAATGCGAAAAATTCGGAGCAGATCCAATTATCCAGCGCTTCTTGCTCTGGTTCGTCTCAGTGGCAAGTTTTCCCCTAATTTCAAGGTTCGTTTCGGGATGGCTCAAGCCTCGCGCTTCCTCCCGCCGATTGCGTGGGGGTCAAGATACTGCCTCCCAACGTTCACCCATCACATCTGACCTGTGACAACTGCCCTAGCGGTCCTCAGGCTTGGTAGGCGAAGCTGACTCGCCGCGCGTGTCCCCAGAGGACGGTGGCGGCGGACGCTAAGTCCTTTGTCCGGAATATTTTGCCGATAAGTTCTTTGACATCAAAGATCTTGCGGGATTTTCCGGCGCAACGTGCTCATTCCACTAGACCAGGGGGAGGGGGGATGCCCTCCCGTCCATTGGAAGATTTTTTAGTGCGTGTTCCTCAGCCTTTGAACAATCGGGTGTCGGAGCGCACGGCTCAACGAGTCTTTTCCTCCGCCCCTTTCAGCAGTACTGCGATCGCTTCCCGGCATCCGGAGCGCAGCTCGGCTGCCCGGGCCCGAGGGACCACTTTCGAAATGAGCAGCATCACGGTTCCGTGTGCGAGCCCCCACAGGGCCAGCCCCAGGGATGCGTGCTCGTCGGGCGATCCGCCCAGTCGTTCCGCAAGTTGCTGCTGCAGCCAGATGAATCCCGGACCGATTTCCGGAGACCTCGACACGGGCGGGCGCAGCTGCTCATGCTCCTGCAGGTAATAGAGTTCGTATTCCCACGGGTTGCGCAGAGCAAAGTCGATGTACAAATCGATCGCCTCTTCCAGCGACCGCGCCGCCTGGACCGCTTCGACCTGCTTGGTGCGCGCCCGCAACAACAGGGCTCGCAGAATGTCCTTGCGATCTTTGAAACGACGGTAAATGGCGGGCGTGTTCGTGCGCGCTGCCCTGGCCAAGGCCCGCATGCTGAGAGTCTTGTCGCCTCCGCCGCGCCACAGCTTCTGAGCCGCGTCGAGCACCCGCTTTTCCAAGTCAGGATCCGCGTGCCTGGGCATCCAGTAGTCTCCTTTAGAGCCTCATAATACCCCAATTACAGCGTTTTAATATCGTTGACAGTGTATACTTTACGGTGTATACATAATACAAGAATTTTAGGCCCCTTCCCGGTTTCCTGGAAAGACCCGTATTGCCCTGCTAAGGAGTGGAAGGATGTATTCGTGGAATGACCCGGACGATCGCGTGGCGATCGCCCAGATGAACTCAGATCTGCGCCACGCGCAACTGGATCTGCTGAGCGCACAGTGCGCGACCGACCGTCTTCGTCTGCGCTTTTCAGCCGCAGACCTGGCCCGCTACGGCGAGCGTGACGTGCTCCGCAAAGCCATCGGCACGGCCATCACGCTGAACGAGTATTACCTCTCGATCCAGAATGAAATGCCACCCGACGCAACCAGTCTTTCCGAGCCGCAAATCGCGCAGATCGTGAAGCGCGTGAGCGAATACCTGTGGAACCACCGCGAAATGTTCTTTGCCAAGGGCGCCCCGCTCGGCCCACGCCAGAACGACGTGCTGCAAAATTTCTTTTCGCCGGCCCTGCTTAATCGCGTCCGCACCGTCGAGTTGCATGGCCGGCGCCTCCCCCCTCCCCCGTTTTATCTGGATGCGCGCGCACTCGGGATCGAGAATCTGCCCGAGCTGACTCACATGGCGTCGCTCACTTTCGTCGACGTCATTGTCTTCAATGACCTGATCATCGAGCGCTCGCTGTTCCATGGACTGGTGCATGCGGCACAGTTTCATATTCTGGGGCTCGAACGCTATACCGATTTATTTGTGCGCGCCTTTCTGCGGACCAATGCGCATTTCACCGTGCCGCTGGAAACCCATGCCTTTGCGCTGGAGTCGAAGTTCGCGGTCGATCCGGAGAAGGCATTCTCGGTGGAGGAGCAGATCCGGTTATGGCTTCGGGAAGGGCGATATTAGACGCAGCGCATTGTGCAACGAGTGGAGTCGCGGCTCGGCTAGCGGTTCACTTCCCCGAATGACAGCGCCGGGTCCAATTGCGAATTCCGCCAAAAAAAGAGAGACCCCAATCTTCACGAACAACGCGCAAGACTGGGGCCGCGGGAAGGCTGATACTTGGTGGGTTCAGGCCGGATCCGCTGTGGAGATTTCCGGTTTGCGGCGGCGCACCCTCCAACCCGCTAAAGCCGTGATTCCGGAGAAGACCAGGAGCGCGGTCGAGGGTTCGGGCACGGCAGTTTTTTGGCCATCATCGTCGCCGTCGTCGTCGTGATGGCGCCAGCCGCCCTGGTCTTCATGTTCACCCATACCGACGGCGACTGGGGTCGGTCGCCACGCGAAGGTCCCGCCGAGACCGGAGTGGCCCTCGTGGTTCGAAGACGACGCTAAGCTGATCGCGCCCAGAGGGGCGGCGGATTCATCCGAATTGGCGGCGAACGCGGCGGCGGCCGGTTGCGATGCGCCTTTGCCACCGAAGGGCATTGCGAAATCATTGGCACGCGCAGCGGTCGGCGCGGCCGCGATCGCCACAACCACGATGAAAAGCGCGCACAACAGAGCGGAAAAACGGGGCGGGATCATAGAGCTCACCTTTTAAATTGCCACGCGGAACTTGAGTGCGAAGGGAGTTTCTCAGAACGATGAAACGTCATTAAATCAGGCGAAAACTGGAGAACAATGCTCTTTCTCCCGTACAAAACCGGGATTCCTCGACTCGCGTCGCCTCAGCCTACACCGCCTCGGATCCCCTCGGAGCTTGTCGCCCCCTCTACAAAATCGATAATTGTTGCACTAAGAAAGCCCATTGGCTCCTATAATGCGAACCATTAACGGAGGGCTTCTTTGAACGCGAATCCGATGCGGCGGTTTAGTCTGGCGATCGCGCTGATTGCGATTTCTCTTCTGGAACTCCCCTCGGCGTCGCACGCCGCCGATCTACAGGGGCCGGGGGGCGCGGGCCCGTTCAAGACCGTGGTCTACATCCCGGTGGAAATCACCCTGAAGATGAAAGATCCGCAATGGCTGCAGTCGACATGGAAGATCATTCAAAGCCAGCTGCGGGTCGACAAGGTGTATCTGGAAACCTACCGAAGCCGGAAGCTGGCCGATGCCGCGCTCGTGGCGGAGGTGAAGAAGTTCTTTGCCGGCCAGGGTGTGGAAGTGGCGGGCGCAATCTGCTACTCCGACCTCGACAACGGCCAGTTTGCCTCATTCACCTATACCAAGCCGGAGGACCGCCAGTACGTCCAGCACGTCGCGGAAATGACGGCCAAGCTCTTTGACGAGATTATCCTGGACGATTTCTTTTTTGCGAATACTAAGAAGCCATCGGACATCGCGGCCAAGGCCAAACAAAGCTGGACGGACTTTCGGCTGAAGACGATGGACGAGGTTTCGCGCGACCTGGTGGTTGGGCCGGCGAAGGCGGTGAATCCCAAGGTGAAGATCATCATCAAGTTTCCGAACTGGTACGAGCACTTTCAGGGAAACGGATACGACCTGGCGGAGCAGCCCAAGATTTTTGACGGAATTTACGCAGGCACAGAGACCCGGGACCCGGTTCAGACCGATCAGAACCTGCAGCAGTACGAGAGTTACGAGATCATGCGCTACTTCGACCAGATCGCTCCCGGCCGCAATGGAGGCGGGTGGGTGGACACGTTCGACATCCGGTACGTCGACCGTTATTCGGAGCAGCTTTGGCTCACGGTATTTGGCAAGGCGCGCGAGATGACATTGTTTAACTACGGCGCATTGCTTGGAGAGGCCCCCGCCGGGGATCGTCCGTGGAAGAGCGCGGCTACCAATGTCAGTTGGGACAAGATTGTCGAGCGTTCGAAAGGCAAGCCCATTTACGCCAGCGTGGCAGGGGACGCACTCGATCAGATCAAGCCGTTCGTGGGCAAGCTGGGAGCGCCGATCGGGATTGCCGGCTACCGGCCCGTGCATGCGGTGGGCGAGGACTTCCTGCATAACTTTCTCGGGCTGATTGGGGTTCCCATTGAGATGTATCCGGCGTTTCCGACGCAGGCGAGCGTGATCCTGCTGACGGAAGGGTCGGCACTCGACCCGAACCTGGTGAGCGATATCAAACAGCAGCTGGAGGCAGGGAAAACGGTGGTCATGACGTCGGGACTGTGGCGCGCGCTGCAAGGCAAGGGCGTTGAGGACCTGGCCGAGATTCGCTACACCGATGAGAAGGTCAGCGTGAACAGCTTCATTGGCGCCTTCGGGTCGGGGGCCGGGCTCGATATCGGAAAGAGCGTGGCGCCGATTCTTATCCCGCACCTGCGGTTCCTCACGAACGACTCATGGCCGGTGGTGCGCGGGATCGCCGACAACAACGGGTTCCCGATTCTCCTGATGAATCAGTACGGCAAGGGCAAGTTGTATGTGCTGACCATTCCGGATAACTTCACGGACCTATATCTTTTGCCGGACGCGACCCTGAATGCGATTCGCAGTTATGTGCTGGGCGATTTCCCGGTGCGCGTTGAAGGTCCAGCCAAGGTCAGCTTATTCGCCTATGACAACGGCACATTGATTGTGGAATCGTTTCGCGACGAGCCGGCGAACGTGACGGTGCTCGCGAGTAAGGCGTCCTCGCTGAAGGATCTGGTGAGCGGTGAAACGCTGGCGGGTACCGCGCATAAACCGAGGCACCCGGCCGAGCCCGCGGCGACGGCATTCCCGATGACTCTGGCTCCCCACAGTTATCGGGTATTTCAGAGCGGGCCATGAGGGTGTGGAACAATGATTCGAACTCGATCCGGCGCGAAGGGTTGTCGGCCCCAGTACAACCGGCCCGACGGCGCCAACTCAACGGCACTCCGGCAGGACAGGCCGACCGAGGGCCCATGAGTGTAATCGAGGCGATTTACACGCATTGACTCATTGACTCTCCGGCGCGAGCCCGGGCCTGCGCTCAATGTTCGGCCTTCAACTTATTCCGCCTTCGCACCGAGGGTGACCACGAAATATTGCGCCTGGCCAGTTCCTGCGTTGCGCAGGCCGTGTTCTTCGTTAGAGGCGACAAAGGCGGCTGAGCCCGGTCCGAGGCGAGTCGATTTCCCGTTAATCGTGATCTCCACTGTTCCGGAACTGATCAGGAACATTTCTTCCCCGACGTGGTGGTGCGGCGGGTGAGGACCGGCGCCCGGTTCGAGCACGGTTTCGTGTACTTCGAGATAGTCGCCGGTGTGTGTGCGGCCCTCGAGTATGGCGCGAAAGGCGGCTTGGCCGTCTTTCGCGGCGTGCAGGTCTTCAAATCGGCGGACGGTTGTTGGCAAGGAGTCAGAAGAAGAACTCCAGGCGGGAATACTGCCCAGTAAAGGCAGTAGACGCAAAACGTTTCTGCGCGTGATCGCCATTAGAAGCTCCAGTGTTTCTCCACAATACCTCATCTCGATCGGAAAGCTCGCAGCCTTTGACTCTGAGTGTAATGATTCCCTCAGCGAGCATCAGCTGTTTGAATCGCGCTACGGCATATCTGACAAACTCATAGTGTTCCGTACGCATCCCACAGAGAAGAAATGACCAAAAAGAAAAGCCTGGCCAATCCGAGTCGGCTCAATTCGTTCGACTCGGATGATAAGCAACTTTTGCGGGTTGTGATTGAGACGCCCAAGGGGAGTCGAAACAAGTTTGCTTTCAATCAGGACGACAACATCTACGAACTCAAGAAGGTTCTGCCCGCTGGAATAGCTTTTCCGTATTACTTCGGATTCGTTCCTTCGACGAAGGCGGACGATGGCGATCCGGTGGATGTCCTGGCCCTGATGGATGAGCCTGCGTTCCCGGGGTGCGTGCTGAGTTGCCGTGTCATCGGCGTGATTGAGGGCGAGCAGGGGGATAAGAAGTCAAAAGAGCGCAACGACCGGATTTTGGCCGTCGAAAAAGACGCGCACAGCTGGGCGGAAGTGAAGAAGGTGGATGACCTCGGAAAACAGTTCTTGCGGGAATTGGAGGAATTCTTCGTGAACTACCACAAGCTTTCTGGCAAACACTTTCGCGTTTTGGGTATTCGAGGCCCGCGCAAGCCCGGCAGCTGGTCAAGGCAAAGAAATTGTAACGAGCTCTCTACCTTCCAGGCGCCATTTCCTCACAACATAGATACAGGTTGTTATGTTGAGCCACCAGACTAGAACTGGTCTCATAAATGGTGGTTGAACCTACTTAGCTATTTTCTGCGTGTAGCAAAACAGGCAGAAGGAGGGCATGCGAGGACGATGGGAACTCAGCGATGCCCAGTGGGAACTGATCGAACCGATTTTGCGACCGAAACGACGGGCCGATGGTCGAGGTCGTCCGTGGCAGGACACGCGAGCCGTGCTCAACGGAATCTTGTGGGTCTTGGGCACGGGGGCGCAGTGGCGCGAACTGCCCGAGAAATATCCGCCGTACCAGACCTGCCATCGCCGCTTCCAGCAATGGGTGCGGGAAGGCAAGCTGGAAGGCATCTTGCGCGTACTAGCGGAGGAGTTGCACGCCCGAGGGAAATTGCAACTGGAGGAGGCTTTCATCGACGCCTCCTTCACCGGGGCAAAAAAGGGGGCCTCGCGGTCGGGCCCACCAAGCGCGGCAAAGGGACGAAAATCATCGCTCTCGCCGGTGATCACAGTCTTCCTCTCGCCGTTAGTATCGAAAGCGCTTCGCCACATGAGAGCCAACTCGTCGAAGGCGTCCTCGGGCACAGCTTCCTCGACACCCTCCCGGCGCGATTGATCGGCGACAAAGCCTACGACAGCGACCGCTTGGACCGAGATCTGGCTGGACCGCTATGGCATCGAGATGATCGCACCGCATCGCGGTCAACGCCAGGAACCCACGCAGGATGGCCGTCCTTTGCGGCGCTACCGCAGACGTTGGCGAGTGGAACGACTCTTTGCTTGGCTGCATCACTTTCGTCGGCTGGTGATCCGTTGGGAGTACCACGTCGAAAACTTCTTCGGCATGGTTCAGCTTGGCTGCATGCAAGCTCCTGTTCAGGCATATATGAGCTAAGCCGGTAGTCGCTTTTGGCTCTTAGCCTTTGGGCTGATACGCTACCGCTGTGTGTTCAAGGAGTTGGGGAGGAGCCGTGCGAGTGTTCGCGAAGCAGCATTCTCTGCCGCTCTACTTCGCGTTCGCCTGCGTCTGGTTCTGGGGCTGCATCGCTCTCGCCTACATTCAGACCTTCCATTTCTGGGTGCCGCTGCTCGGCGCTTTAGCGCCCGCGCTCTCCGCGCTGGTGGTCACCAGCATGGCAGAGGGCGAACCCGCCGTGCGCGAGCTTGGGCGCAGCCTGCGAAAGTGGCGCGTCGGCTGGCAATGGTACCTTGTGGCGTTCGGTCTTCCGATCGCAGAAGGCCTGATGGCGGTCGGGGTGGCGTCGGCGTTCGGCGCGTTCAAGCTCACGCGCATTAACATGGAAATGCTGCGTGCGACCCTGCCTTCGATTTGGATCGTCTTCCTGTTTGCGGCGGGGGAGGAACTTGGCTGGCGGGGGTTTGCCTTGCCGCGCCTGCTCGCGGTCCGCAGCGCGATCGCCGCCAGCCTCATCCTCGGTGGCCTGCACGCCTTGTGGCACTGGCCGCTCCTCCTGCTGCCGCACCAATACTTGAGCGACCTTCCGCTCGCGCCCTGGACTGCGTCTGTGATCGCCGAAGCTCTGGTGTTTACCTGGATCGCCCGCGGGACCGGCGGCAGCGTCCTGCTGGCGGCTTTCTTCCATGGCATGGTCAACATCACGATGGTGTTCTACGACGGCGTGGATCCGCACTGGATGCCGTGGCTCAAGTGCGGCATCAGCGTGCTGGTGACGGTCGTGCTCGTACTTGCAACGGGGCCGGAGCTGGTGCGGCAGCGATCCCGATCCGACACAGCACCCGTATGACCGGCGGTATGAGGATATTAGGCTCCAGCCACTCCTAAGAGATATATGAGACCAGTTCTATTAGAAAAAGATCAAGGTTGCTGGTTGGTGAATATCGTTTTTCCGCCGCGCCGGGCCAGCAGGAAGTGTGGCAAACCCTGCAATTCTTTCGGATCGTCTTGATCGGTCCAAACAAACACGCGCTGCGGCCCTCGCCACAGCTTGGCGAACGACTCCTGAGTCTCAAAGAGCGCAGGCGCGTCAGGAAACTTTGCTCCGAACCACAGATTTCCGCTCGGCTCCTGGAGTACATGCAAGGGAATCCCGGTGTAGAAATTCAACGTTGACGCCGCAGAGTACTGTCCGTCCACGACGATCACATCCCCCCGACGAAACTCCTTTTGTATAGCCACCGCAAGGTCGTGCGAAGACAGAATCGGGTTGAATTCCACAAAGGCGGAATGTACGCAGCTCAGCAATCCGATCATCATTAGGGTCAGAGCGACATTACCCCATCGTGCCAGCCCGCGCCGTCGCATCCACCAGTTTGCAACTGTACCTAACAGCAAGGATAGCGAGAAACCCAGGAGTGGCCCACGGAAGAAAGCCAGAGCCTCGGGTGTGAGGTCAAGCACATGTCCGAGCGAGAAATCGTAGTCCTGCGGATTTCTCTTCAGAAGGTCTGCAAGATCCGCCCCCGCTGTGGGCCTATGTGCCCCTGCCAGCAGGACCATTCCAACAAAGAATGCCAGGATCCCAACTACCAGCAGCACAGTTGACGAAATGAGGCCGGCTCTGTGCTCCGTGCTGTCCGTTTGACTGGATTCTTCTCGCTGGAGCCAGCCCCCGACGAGGAGGGCAATTGCGGGCAGGGCTGGGATCGTGTAGTACTCCTGTCGGGTCGAGAAACTGAAGAAGACGAGAATGACCAGCGCCCACAATGCGAATAACAAATTTGCGCGCTGCCGGCGATCCATTCCTTTGCGTATCCGGCTGACTCGAACCGGTACCTCTCGTAAGGCCTGTGGAAGGAAGACTGCCCATGGGATCAGCCATACCGCAAGCAGAATCCAGAACAAAAGAAGAGGCACAGTCTCGTAGCCGGGCGGCACGCGCTTGTTCAGGAAACGCATTACGTGTTCGTTGATGAAGTAGAACCAGAGAAATCCTGGCGCCTGTCCTTGTGCAGGATTCCGAATTGCGGCCAGGATATGCCACGGCGCAGCAACTACCAGAAAGACAATAGTGCTGGAGACGAGCCGCAACTTCCAGATGTGCCGCAGATTTCCGGTGGCCAGGAGATAGAGCCCGATGGCGCCGGCCGGAAATACAAGCCCGATTAAGCCCTTGGTCAACACGTTCAGCGCGCATATTGTGGCAAATCCCCAACACGTCCAACGCGAAGGCGAACTCTCTTCCAGCGATCGCAAGAAGAAGTAGTAGCCGAGGGCAAGCCACAGGGCTACCAATACATCAGGAATGAGAAATCTGGTAAAGATGAACGTACCCACCGACGTGACAAGCGCAAGCCCGGCATAGAAGCCGCCGCGCTCGCCAAACGCAAACCGTCCCAACCCGTAGGTTGCAAGCACCAACGCCAACACACCCAGCATCAGCGGTAAACGGGTGCTCCAATCGCTGATGCCGAGCACCTTGTAACTGACGGCTAATTCCCAGTACATGAGCGGGGCTTTCTCGAGATAACGGAACCCGTTCGTGTACAGCGTGACCCAATCGTGGCGGAGGAGCATTTCGCGAGCGGCTTCGGCATGGACCGTGTCGACATCGTCGAGCAGCGGTGGGGTGAACATGCTGGCCACATAAATCACCAGCCATAATGCAATCAGCAAGCCGGCAGAACCCGTAATCGATCGCCACTCAGAACAATCAGTATTTGAACCAGATTGGGGAAGTTCGGGTTTTAAGTCCGGAAGCGTCACAGACGATGGCATGCGGTCTCGATTATACAGGGCGGAGAAACAGGCGATCAGATCTCCCGTCTACGGCGAACTAGCGCAGGCCGCAGTGTTCGCGCTATCCAGCATCGCCGCATTTTTCTGCGAACGGCTCCACCGTAAAGAGCTTTTGAAGGAAGCGATTGCGCAAATCTTGTTTTTGGCCGGCCTTCAAGTCGGGACGCGAATCACCTGTTTGTGGGCAACAGGATGACGGAGTTTGCGATCTCGCAGATTCAGCAGTTTGCGGCTGTGTTTACCGACGGGTTTGTGGGCAAGTTTGCATCGTCCGTTTCGACAACAAGACTGGCGGTCGCCATCAGGTGACGCCGAAGTTACAATTCTGCCATGCGGAGCAACAGATTAGACCAGCCTCGAACGTAAACGTCAGAGGAAGCACATGGTTGACAGATCAAGCCCGACGGCAGGGTCAAAACGCGGTGGCGGTCTTTTTGCCCTTCGGGTTCACCCCTGACCTCAGTAACACTCTTTCGTAACTATCAATTGTTCCATACAAACGCTCTTTTCTAGGTGAGGATAATTATGAAAACCACAATCTGGTTTGCAGTGCTTTGCACATCTCTCGCCTACGCCAAGGACCACCCAGTTGCGCAGTCTGGCACGCTTCTACAGATGGACGCAGTCGAATGTGGAACCGACCAAAGGAGTGGCAAAAGCCTTGCCGGTGAGATTCTCGGCACCGATTCGGCTCATCAGAAGATGCAGACTCTGCTCTGCCCGGAATATCTATTGCAGACCGACCGTATTCTGTACCGGATCCGTCCCAAGGACGAGAAACACCCGGTCCTGCTGCCTGTCGGCGAGAAGGCGCAATTTCACATGGATAAAGACCACATGCGGCTTCGAGTCGAGGACTTGGACGACAAAGAACGCGACTACATTGTGATATCAATGACACCCCGGTCGGAGACGACGCAGGTGGCAGCAGGCAGTCGGAAGTGAGATTGGACGCTTCTGCGGGATTGCGTAACCGAGCAAGAATCGCCTGCCCGCGGACATTCACTCGATTCCGTAGGAAGGCGAGACGGATTGCAGGTGTCCCCCGTTATCAACCCGTGGCGGCCCGAGAGATGCTCGACGGCATCCCCCGTTGATCTCGGGGCGCCGGCGGCCCTACGGGTCCGCTGCCGTCCTCGTATTCTCCGAGGTACCTCGGTAACTTTCCCACGCCTAGTGCAGCCTTTGTGGTCAACTAGTGCAGATAGATGAAGGTCAACGCTTGAGCTTTCCATGGAGACCCTAGCTCTCGTTCACAGGTTGTCAGTGGCCTACCTGCCGGATGGTGATCATCCAGTTCGTGCTTTGAACCAAACTAGCCTGGAAATACGGCCTGGCGAAATGGTGGGCATTCTCGGGGAATCCGGTTCGGGCAAGAGCACGCTCGCGGCAGCCTTCTTGCGGCTATTGCCTGCCAATGCACAGTATGAGAACGGATCGATCCGGTTTCGGGGTCGTGACCTGCTCACTCTTCCTGAGGCGGAGTTGCGCCGGATCCGGGGAGCCGAGATTGCCTTGATTCCGCAGGACCCGGCACTCGCCCTTAATCCAGTGGCGCAGGTCGGCTGCCAGATTGGCGAGGTTCTGCGCGCGCATGTTCCTATTGGCGCCAAAGAGCGTGCTGCCCGCGTAGAAGAATTACTTGGCGAGTTGGGCTTCGATCATCCGCGACAGGTCTCTCACGCGTACCCCCACCAGTTGAGTGGGGGGCAGCGGCAACGCGTCGTCATAGCTCAAGCGATGGTGTGTCGACCGCGGTTGGTGATCGCGGACGAGCCTACCAGCAAGCTCGATGCCTCGATTCAGGCGGCGACCCTTTCCCTGATGCGCGAGATCGGTCAGCGGCATGGCATGGCGTTCGTCGTGATCAGCCACGATCCCACGGTGCTCGCAGGGTTTGTGGACCGCGTTGCCGTGATGTATGCCGGTTGCATTGTAGAGGAGGGACCTACTGAAGAAATTTTTCGCCGCCCGCTGCATCCCTACACGCAGGCCTTGGTGCGGTTGTGCGCCCGCTATATGCCGAACACCGGTACTCGGAGTCGATTTCCCGCCATCGATGGCGAGCCTCCAGACCTGACCGGCCTGGGCGTTGGCTGCCGATTCGCGTCGCGTTGTCCGGAAAGAATGCAAGTGTGTACCGAACGCGCTACTGAGGAAACGACACACGACTCGTCCCGCCGGGTAAGTTGCTTCAAACATGGAAACTGACCGGAGTGCTTCGATGCCCGAGCGCCAGCCCTTACTGCGCGTGCGCGGGCTAGGCAAGAGCTATCGGCGTAAGGGTGCTGGATGGGCCCGGACTGATGTTATCGTCGCCGCCAGCGAGGTCGAATTCGAAATTTTCGCAGGGCAGACGCTGGCCCTGGTGGGGAGCTCGGGGTCGGGCAAATCCACGGTTGCACGCTGCGTCACAGGGCTCGAGAAGCCAGATGCCGGGCACGTCTGGCTGCACGGCGCCGACATCGCGCACCTCAGGTCTAGCGACCTGCGCCCCTTTCGTCACCAATTGCAGATGGTCTTTCAAGATCCGGCTACCTCGATGAATCCGCGATTCACTGCAGCGGAAATCATCGAGGAGCCGTTGATCATTCATCGGCCCGGCGACAAGTCGGCACATCGCGTCCGAGCCAAAGAACTCATGCAGGAAGTTGGGGTCTCGCCGCAGTGGGCCAATCGATCTGCGATGGAGTTCAGCGGCGGTCAGAGGCAAAGGCTTGCGATTGCGCGGGCCCTGGCTCTAAAGCCGAAATTGCTCGTACTGGATGAAGCACTCTCTGGGCTGGATCTCTCGACCGAAGCTCAGATCGCAAACTTGCTGCTTGATCTCCAGGCCTCCCACTCGCTCGCGTACCTTCTTATCTCGCACGACCTGGCGCTGGTGGCGCGTCTTGCCGACATGATCGCGGTGATGGCGCACGGCAGAATTGTCGAACAGGGGCCGGTGGCTCAAGTGATGGCTAACGCCAGTCATTCGGAAACCCGCGCGCTGGTCGCATCTGCGCGTGTGGCGCAGGCAAATCTTGCCGCACTGGGGGCCGCGTTATGAAGTCTGCGGCGCGGCGTGCTCTTCGGGCCGTAGTGCTGTTGTTAGGCGTGTCGGTGCTGTGTTTTCTATTCACGGAAATGGCGCCGGGAAGCTTCTTCGATGAGATGCGGCTGAACCCGCAGATTTCTCCCGAAACCATTTCCGGCCTGCGTGCCCGCTACGGCTTGGACCAACCTCTTCTGGTGAGATACAGTCGCTGGCTCACATCAGTTGTGCACGGAGACCTCGGGTTTTCCGTCGCGTACAACTCGCCCGTTGCGCCGCTGCTGTGGAGCCGGGCGCTGAACACTCTGCTTCTGACGACCACCGCCATGCTGCTGACCTGGCTCATGGGCGTCCCACTGGGCGTTTGGAGCGCTGCCTACCGCGGACGATGGCTCGATAGAGTGGTTGAGGCCGGCAATTCGTTGCTTATATCGATTCCTGAAATCGTAATTGCTCTCGCCCTGCTGGCGCTTGCCGTGCGTTCGCGAGTTGTCCCCATTGGCGGGATGATCTCAATCGGTCACGAGGATCTCTCCGGGGCTGGGAAGGTAAACGACATTCTGCGCCACTTGCTGCTGCCAACCGCGATTCTTGTACTGGCCGGAATCGCGATTGTCATCCGGCACGTGCGCGCGAGCGTGGTTGAGGTGCTTGACGCTCCCTTCGTGCGGGCCGGACGCGGCCTTGGGATTGGGAGGACGCGATTGCTTTTCCGGCACGTTCTGCCGGTGGCAGCGAGTCCGGCGATTTCGCTTTTCGGTTTCTCGATTGCGTCGTTGCTGAGTGGCTCACTGCTGGTGGAGATCATCACTGGATGGCCGGGACTGGGGCCGCTGCTGCTGGAAGCCACACTCGCCCGCGATGTCTACCTGGTGATTGGGGGAATCATCGTGTCAGCCGTGTTCATGATTGCGGGAAACTTCATCGCCGACTTGATGCTGTTGGTCGCCGATCCGCGGATTGGTACGGGTGGGCTGAATGAACAATAAGAGCCGGGTACGAAGTGTGATTCTGTTGCTCGTTGGCCTGCACGCGGTGGTGCTGTTCGCAGGTTTCTTTTCACCTTATGACGCGAAAGAGCAAGACCGCAATCTTCCTTACGCGCCTCCGAGCAGACTCCACTTCACCGGCCGGACTGGTTTTCATCTCCGTCCTTTTGTCTACGCGTCAGAGGCGGATGTCGACGGCTATCGCGAGGATCCCGCCGAGGAATACCCGGTCGAATTCTTTGTGAGAGGAAACTCCTACTCATTGCTTGGCGTCATCGAGTCCGATCTTCATTGGTTCGGTGTTCGGCGCCCGGCACGAATCATGCTTCTGGGTGCTGACGCGTTCGGCCGTGACGAGTTCTCCCGCCTGCTGTTCGGCGGCCAAATCTCACTGGCGGCTGGCTTGCTGGCCACATTCCTCACGCTGGCAACGGCGGCAGTGATTGGCACCGTGTCGGGATTCTACGGAGGATGGATCGACGAGTCGCTGATGGGCACGTCCGAGCTGTTTCTCTCGCTTCCCTGGCTCTACTTCTTGCTGGGAGTTCGTGCCTTTCTTCCCCTTCACGTCAGCCCTGCCGGGACCTTCCTGCTTCTGATCGCAGTCATCGGGCTGATTGGATGGGCCCGCCCTGCCCGTCTGGTGCGAGGCGTGGTTCTGAGCGCGAGAACGCGGAACTACGTGTCCGCCGCGCGCGGGTTTGGCGGCTCCGACCTTTACTTGCTGCGGCGGCACATCCTTCCCGAGACGTTTGGTGTCCTGCTGACCCAGGCCGCCTTGCTGGTTCCACTCTACGTTGCTGCCGAGGCGACTTTGTCGTTCTTTGGGCTTGGGGTCAGCGAGCCCGTTCCCAGTTGGGGCAATATGCTGGCTTCTTTGCAGCAATACAGTGTCATAATGTCTTACGTCTGGCTGTTGGCTCCCGCGGCTGCCCTGGTCGTTACCTCCGTAATCTACGCGATGCTGGCGGACGCTCTTCATTCAGTAAAATCTCAATAATCTGCTGTGAGTTCTGTGGGGTGGGGTGACCATGAAAGCTTTAGCACGCCTATCCCTAGTAGTGTGTCTGGGCTCGGCCATGTCCATGGCCAGCGCTCCAGCTCCTCAACCTCTCAATCAAAGCGAAGAACTCGCACGTGTCGAGGGTGTGACCGGCCGCTATGGCGGACATCTGGTCGTGGGCCAGCGATCTGAGCCGAAGACGCTGAATCCGGTGACGATGACCGACGCCATTTCGCGCGAGGTCGTCGAGCGTCTGAACGCTGACTTGATTGAAATCAACCGCGCTTCGCAAAAGACCGAGCCGGCTTTGGCCAAGTCGTGGAAGATGTCGAGCGACGGTCGCACCTTCACGCTCAAGCTTCGCAAGGGAATCCGGTTTTCCGACGGCCATCCCTTTGATGCCGACGACGTCATTTTCTCCTTCACCGTTTATCTGGACGAGGCCGTTGACTCGCCCCAACGCGATTTGTTGATGATCGATGGCAAGCCGCCGATCGTGACCAAGCTGGATCAGTACTCCGTGCGTTTCACTTTGCCTCGCCCTTACGCCGCAGCGGAGAGACTGTTTGATGGCTTTGCCATGTTGCCCCGGCACAACCTGGAGAAGCCTTATCGCGACGGCAAGCTAGTGCAGGCATGGTCGCTGAACACGCCGCCGAACGAAGTCGTCGGACTGGGGCCGTTTCGGGTGAAACAGTACCTTCCCGGCCAGCGAATTGTGTTGGAGCGCAATCCCTATTACTGGAAGACCGATCGCGACAACCATCGGCTGCCATACCTGGACGAAATAGTTTTTCTTTTCGTGGGCAGCGAGGATGCGCAGGTCATGCGCTTCGAGGCTGGTGAGACCGACCTCATCAATCGCCTGAGTTCTGAAAACTATGCTCTGCTGTCGAGGGAGCAGTCGCGGACCGGATTACAGCTGGCCGATCTTGGCCCCAGCCTGGAATACAACTTTCTGTTGTTTAACTTGAACGACCTTTCGGGCAAGAAGCTCGACAGCATCACCCGCAAGCAGGCCTGGTTTCAGGATCTGAAATTTCGGCAGGCGGTATCCGCCGCAGTGGATCGCGATTCGATTGTCCGGTTGGTGTACGGGACGCGAGGAACGGCTCTGTGGGGGAACGTCGGCCCGGGCAACAAGCAGTGGGTTAATCAGTCCATCCCGCATCCGCAGCGTTCACTTGAGACTGCGCGTCAATTGCTCAAATCAGCGGGATTTTCCTGGAATGCCTCCGGCCAGCTGGTTGACCACTTGGGGCAATTGGTCGAGTTCTCCATTGTGAGCAGCTCTTCCAACGCGCAGCGCATGAAGATGGCCACCCTGCTGCAGGACGATCTCGCCCAACTGGGGATGCAGGTCCACGTAGTCCCGTTAGATTTTCGCGCCACGATTGCTCGCGTTTTCCAGAGCTTCGACTATGAAGCAGCGATCATGGGCCTTGGTGGCGGGGATGCCGACCCCAACCCGGAAATGAACGTTTGGCTTTCGAACGGCAGCACTCACCTCTGGCACATGGGCGAGACGCAGCCCTCTACCCCGTGGGAGCGCGAAATCGACCAGTTGATGAACGAACAAATGGTGACGCTGAATTATCAGAAGCGGAAAAAACTGTACGACCGGGTGCAGCAGATCATCAGCGAGCAACTGCCATTCATTTTCCTGGCAACGCCGAACATCCTGGCGGGGGCAAAGGCGGAGATCGGCAACTTCCAGCCCGCATTGCTCGACCACTACACACTGTGGAACGCAGATGAAATCTATCTTCGCAATACTGAGAGAGCAGGCCTGCGGTGACGACTGCTGCGGCGAAGGCACAACTCGAACCGAGGAAGCCTTCGTCCGACGACCGCCTGATTGCGCTCTGCCGCAAGGGCGATCAGCAGGCTTGGGCCGAGTTGGTGGACAAGTACAAGAACCTGATTTACTCGATCCCTCTCAAGCTCGGGATGTACGACGATGCCGCCGATATTTTTCAATCGGTATGCGTGGACTTGCTCTCCGACTTGCCTCAACTGCGGGAGCCGCGCGCGCTCCCCAAGTGGCTAATGCAGGTCTGCTACCACAAGTGCTTGGAACACCGGACCCGGGCGAAACGACAGGTGCAATTGGAGGGTGAGGACGCCGAAAACATTTCTGCGGAGGGCACCGGCGTGCCCTTTCAGGAGGAACTGCTAGCCCAACTTCAGCGCGAGCAGATGGTTCGCGACGTTATGACGGAATTAACGCCGCGCTGCCAGCGCATGGTTCGCATGTTGTTCTTCGAAACACCGCCCCGCCCTTACCAGGAAATCGCGAAAGAACTCGGTATGGCTACCGGATCCATCGGCTTCATTCGCGGCCGCTGCCTGGTGCGCCTCAAGAAACAACTCGAGAAGATGGGGTTCCAGTGAGTGTGCAGCCAGCTCCGCGCACTGAGTTCGACGCCACCATCGACCAGTTGATGGCGCTGGACGATGCTCGCCGGCGGGAGTTCGTCCGTTTGCATGCCGAGCAGGATTGGGCTGGATTCGCGACCGCGCTCGCAGAGCGAGTCCGTGAAGAAGTCCGCGTCGATACGTCCCGCGCACAGCAGTTAGCCGATCTAGCCACCGCTGTCGCAGAAGCCATCGGTAACCGGCTGGCGTTAGCCAAGAGTCTGCGCGCGAAGGCAAACGCGCTGTACGCGCTCGACCAGCATGCTGCCGCCATCGAAATGCACAAGCAGGCAGCAGCGCTGTTTGAGGCCGAGGGCGACGAGGCTGAACTGGCCCGTACCCTGAGCGGATCAATCCAGCCTTTGCTCTTGCTTGGCCACTACGATCAGGCCCTGGCCGCCGGCGACCGAGCTCGCCAACTCTTCACCAAGCAGGGAAACGCGCTGCGCCTGGCGCGTCTCGACATCAACATCGGAAATATCTATCACCGGCAGGACCGCTTCGCTGACGCGCTCGTTTGCTACGAGCGAGCCTATGACCAGCTGGTCGCTCACGACGATGCCGAAGGCATGGCGGCGGTCATGAGTAACTTGCCGCTGTGCTACATGAATCTCAACCAGTTTCCGCGAGCGCTGGAAATGTACCGAAGAGCTCGCCATCACTGCCAGCAGAAAGGCATGCCGATTCTGGTCGCCTATGCCGACTACAACATCGCCTATCTGTATTTTCTGCGAGGGGAATACGGACGCGCTATCCAGATGCTGCGCGAGGCTTCCCAGAGCGGCCAGAGAGCCAATGACGCTTATCAGGTCGCGCTCTGCAGTCTGGACCTGTCGGAAATCTACATCGAAGTCAACCTGATTCCCGAAGCGTCACAGCTGGCTCGGCAAGCCAATGAGCATTTCCAGCGGTTAGGTTTTGGATACGAAGCTGCCAAAGCGCTTGTCTTCGCCGCGGTCGCCGCTAGCCGCCAGGGGCAGGCGTTTGAAGGGATCAAGCTCTTCTCTACCGCTAAAGAGTTGTTCATTCGCGATAAGAATCACGTTTGGCCTGCGCTGATCGACTTGTACGAGGCCCTGGTCCTGTTCAACGAGGGCCGGTTGTTTGAGGCTCGGCGGCAGTGTATCGCCGCCCGTGACTTCTTCAGCGCTTCCCCCATGCAAAGCAAGGCAGTGCTGGCCGAAATGTTGCTGGCCCGAATCGCGCTGCGCATGAACGATGCTGCGGCCGCGCGCGGAAATTGCCAAGAGGCTCTCCAGCAGGTTGGGAAGATGGAATCCCCCATGCTGACCTACCAGGCGGAGTTCCTGATGGGTGAGGTGGAAAGAAGCAACGGGAAAGCAGACCTTGCCTACCAGGCTTACCGCCGTGCGCGAACCGCGCTGGAAACGCTCCGCGGAAACCTGCGCGGAGAAGAGTTGAAGATCGCCTTCTTCCAGAACAAGCTCGAGGTCTATGAAAACCTCGTCGATCTCTGTTTGAGCGCGACCGGAGGATTGGAGGAAGCATTCGAGTACATCGAAATGGCGAAATCGCGCAGCTTGATGGATCGCCTGCTGCAGCCAGTCCATGTGCCCGCCGAGTCTGATGCCGGACAGAGTGAACTGGTCCGCTCGATTCGCAACTTGCGCGAAGAGCTCAATTGGTACTACAACCTGATTAAGCGCGAACAGTTGCAGCCGGAAGAGCGTTCTCCTGATCGCATTCAGAAATTTGAGCAGCAGGCGCGGTCACACGAAGACGACCTGATGCGAGCTTTGCGAGAAGCGACTCTTGATGAGGCCAGCGAGGCCGGTGTGCAAATGCCCAGCGCCGTCTCGCTGCAGCGCATCCGATCACTCCTGCCTGTCGATACGGTGGTGGTCGAGTATTTCCGGATACAGGATCGAGATGTCGCTTGCGTTTTAACACGAGATGGCCTGGAGATTCGCCAAGTGACTGTGGAGTCGCGGGTCAAGAAGCTGCTGCAGCTATTTCAGTTCCAGCTCGCGAAATTCCGGCTCGATCCACAATATGTGAACGCATTTGAGGCTGCCATGCTGCAATCCGCGCAGGGGCACCTGGCAAGCCTTTATCAGGAACTGGTCGCGCCGATCGGAGACCTGCTACAAGCCAAGCATCTCGTGTTTGCTCCCCATGGGTTGATGCATCACATTCCGTTTCACGCACTCTACGACGGAAAGTCTTATCTGATCGATAGATTCTCAATCTCGTATGCTCCCAACGCGAGCGTTTATGCGCTCTGTCGGGAGAAGACGGCAAATGTCTCTGGAGGTTCATTGATTCTGGGGATCTCCGATGCGCAAGCACCCTTGATTCTGGAAGAAGTCGAAGCCCTGCGCACGATTCTGCCCAACCCGGAGCTGTTTGTCGGCGAAGCGGCGTCCGAGGCGGTCCTCCGAAGCCGCGGCCCGTCCAGCCGGATCGTGCACATCGCCACCCACGGATATTTTCGCCAGGACAATCCGATGTTCTCATCCATCCGGCTCGGAAAATCCTACTTGAGCCTGTACGATCTGTATCATTTCAGGCTCCCAGCCGAGTTGGTGGTTTTGAGCGGGTGTGCCACCGGCCGCAATGCGGTAACTCCCGGCGACGAACTCATGGGAATGGTTCGCGGTCTGCTGCAAGCCGGGGCACAGTCTCTGATGCTCAGCCTGTGGGACGTTCATGACGCTAGTACCCGCGATTTCATGATTGCCTTCTATACGCAGTTGGCGCAGGGTATGGCCAAGCCGTTAGCCATGCAATCAGCCATGGCCAAACTGCGCGACTCCCACCCGCATCCCTATTATTGGGCCCCTTTCGTATTGATAGGAAAGGGGTAAGCGGCCCGAAGGAATTTTGTTACTGCCCCTATATTTTTCGCCACCCTTGTCCCCCTTATTGTTCAGAAGCAAATCCCCTGATTGAGGCCAGCGAATGGAGCATTTTTCAGAGCAGGTTTGGGCCGACTACGTACGTGGCATCGGCCAGCCGAAAATGAGCTTGGAGGTTGAGACTCATTTGGCGACCGGATGCCCAGACTGTACTCCCGTCTGTGGCATGTGGAAGAGGGTGTATTCGATCGCCACCAGCGATGCCAGTTTCGCACCTCCCGACGACGTGGTCCGGATGGTCAAGCAGGAAATGGCAGCCAGACAATTGGTTGAACCCAGCCCGCGGACTCTGGCCCGATTGGTGTTCGACAGCTTGAATCAACCGCTGACCGCCGGAGTGCGCTCCGGAGTGTTTGATGCCCGTCAGCTGATGTTTGACGCCGAGGGCACCATGGTGGACCTGGTTCTCGATACGCGACCTGAATCGCAAATGATGACTTTGGTGGGACAGGTTGTTGACAAGCACGGAGCCAAGGTCGCGTCACGGCAAGTCAGGGTGGTGTTATGGACCGAGACAAGTCAGCCGCTGGCACAGGCTTCGGCTAACGAATTTGGAGAGTTCCAGCTTAGAGTTCGCAGCCCAGGACCGCCTGAGGCTTTCGGTCGAAATCGTGAGCTACAAGTACATTTGTATTCCCCCGCTGAATCTGACCTCTAACGTAACCCGCTCGGTTACCGAAGACAGCAAGAGCGGTTACTAGAGAGATTACGAGCTGATTACACGTGTAATTAGCTCGAAGGATTCAGAAGACGTAGAATTTTTCAACACCCGTGCCATGGAGCGCGGCCCGCTGGGGGGCGGGATGAGATATGAAATGCACACAGAAATCAAGTCGCAGGGGACATTTCGTGCTTTGCGCATTACTGCTGTTCGGCTTGCTGTCTGCGCCGGCAGCACAGGCGCAAACCCGTCTCATCGTGCGCGACTCATTGGGACTGCCGGGACTTAACCTTTCCTGCGCGTTGCTAGGATGCCAGGTTCTGCAAGGCTTGGGCGATCCCCAGGGACAGCTCTTTGTGATAACTTTCCCCCAAATTCTGGATCCGGTTACCTCGCTGTTGCGGCTGCAACTTGCCGCAGGCATCTTAAGCGTTGAAATCGACCAGATCGTCAATACCCAGTCTGGCAGTGCCGGTCCACCCCCCTCTTACTTGACCGATAAGACTCCAACATCTTATTACGGAACAACTGTGTGGCACGGATATGTTGTGCAGCCCGCCACTCAACTGATTCAAAATAATGCGGCACATTCGAGCTACAGCGTGGGTGGTGCAGGGGTGACTGTTGCAGTTATAGATACCGGCGTCGATCCCACTCATCCAGTATTGAAGCTGGTTTTGGTGCCTGGCTACGACTTTACGCGGAACCAAACTGGCGGCTCGGAACGAACCGATGTCAGCGGAACAGCCCCGAATTCGAGTTTGGCCCAAGCCACCTCAGTCAACCAGAGAACGGTTGCTGTCCTCGATCAGCGCACGGTCGCCGTGCTCGACAACCAGAAATACGCCGCCTTCGGGCATGGCACCATGACCGCCGGACTGGTACATCTCGTCGCCCCTCAGGCCAAGATCATGCCACTGAAGGCGTTCCACGCCGACGGCACCGGCTACGACTCCGATATTCTGCGCGCTATCTACTACGCGGTGAAAAATGGCGCCCGCGTGTTGAACATGAGTTTCAGCTACAGCAGTTACTCGCCCGAACTGGCCACAGCGATCCGCTATGCGAACAGTAACGGCGTGATTTCGGTAGCATCAGCTGGAAACGATGGTCTGAAGACCGTCACATATCCGGGTGGCCTGCCGGGAGTGGTCGACGTCGCTTCTACGTCAAATGATGACATTCAATCGACGTTCACCAACTACGGCGCACCTCCGGTTTGGCTGGCGGCTCCGGGCGAAGGCGTCGTTACCACTTACCCGTGGAGCACTTATGCCGCGGGATGGGGAACTTCGTTCAGTACTCCGCTGGTAGCCGGCACCGCGGCCCTGATGATGGGCAGCCATGGCAACTGCCCTGCGCCGCTTGTGCGCGCTGGCTTGGCGCGGGCGGACTGGATCTCGGATCCAGATCTTGGGTTTGGTCGGTTGGATACCCGTAACGCAGTGCAAGCCTGTCACATTTATTGATCGACCATGAGCAGCAACTTAATCGCGGACACCGAAAAATCGATGTTGCTGCTCCGGGTGAAGGAGCTGGAGGAGCACCACTCCACGTTTCGCGATTCAGTCATCTGCGCGTTCAACCAGCTACTCGACTTGAAAGACATCAACACTGGGGTTCACAGCACTCGGCTCGCCGAGTGGGCGCTGCGCGTGGCGCGAAAGTTGAACGTCCCGGAACAGGACTTGTATCAGGTCGAAGTGGCCGCGCTTCTGCATGACGTTGGCAAGATCGGGGTTCCCGACGCCATTCTCAAGAAGCAAGGGCAGCTAACTGCGGAAGAGCGTGCTGTCATTAACCGGCATCCCGAATACAGTTGGTCCATTCTGCGCTTGTTTTCAGGCCTTGAACAGGCCAGCCTTTACGCCTTACATCATCACGAGAGCGTCGACGGGAAAGGTTATCCAGCAGGCCTGAAAGGTCACGACATTCCGCTGGCTTCGCGAATTGTCTGCGTGATCGACGCCTACGATGCTATGGTCTCCAATCGCTGCTACCGCAAAGGCCTCCCTCATGACGAAGCCATCCGTCGCCTACTAAACAGCAGTGGAACCCAGTTCGACTGCGAAGTTGTTCAGATCTTTATTCCCATCGCTGAGCAGGACGCCTCCGACGTCTTCGCAGCGGCAGGAACCAGCGCGACCGCCGCTCTGTAAACACAATGTGAGGGGAGCCAGGAATGCCCCTGTCTGTGTGTACCCTCAATTGCGCTAGCCTTAGAACTCGCCTGCAGCAGGGGCTTTCTAACCCGTCACTTGACATGCCTGGCGACCCACACAGCGGGAATAAGGGCTGAGAGGCGCCGGATTGGTAGATCGGCAAGTCGGGAAAGAATCGAAGCCAAGTAGTCGCGCACCGAAATCTTCAACCGGGGACAGCTTTCCACGATCGAGAGAATCGCCGCAACCTTCGGTCCCGCTTGTGATGGAGGGGCATGCTCACCGTTTCCGCGACACGTTCGCCGTCGAGTTGTTGTTGGACGGGACCCCGATAGAGAACGTGCAGGCATTTCTAGGACACGCCAGTGTGCGGGTAACTGAGCGCCATTATGCGCCCTGGGTGAGAGCGCGTCAGGAACGAGCGGAAGCCGATGTAAAGCGCAGTTGGGAGCGCGATCTTCTTGTGCTCATGGAAACGAAGGTTACATCTGGGGTACACAGTCCGCCTAACTGATTGAAATTAAATTGGCGGGGACGACGGGACTCGAACCCGCGGCCTCTGCCGTGACAGAGAATCTGGCTGATGTAACTAATTGAAATCAAACGGTGTCGGCGGACGTCGTTTGATACAAGAAGGAACCGTACATCACCGCTTATCGTCCCCTTAACGTCCCCGGATTTCATCAAGATTAGGTTTATCCCGTCGCACTCCGGATCGCCGCTAATCCGACCGAAATACCGGTGGCAAACGTCGCACGATCGGCATCGGTCTGGCGCGAGGAGGCTCTACTACACAGGAGTGGTTTCGCTCGAACATTCCACCAAGAACACATGGAAGTCCGTGGCCACAGGCTCGGCACCCAGCTGCCGCATCATCAAAGCGACTTGGCCTCGGTGGTAAGTGGAGTGGTTCGCCAGATGTTGCATCAAGTGCATCAATCTGACTTGCATTGCACGAAATGAGAGCGTTCGTTCCAGGAGTTCACCTGTCAGGCCGTTGACGAACTCGGTCTGTTCGTTCTCGACCTCGGCCCACTTTAGCTGCAACGTAGCGACGTTGGGGAATGAGTCTGGATTGAATAAAAGGTCGCGGCCGGTTTGCAAGCTTCTCAGTAGGGCAGAGTCGGTCGGCGGCTCTTTCCAATATCTAAGCCAAATCCACTCACCGCCGATGATGTGCACAAGCGTGTCGCGCACGGAACGAAAGCTGCCGCCAAGATCGCGCGTGAACTCCTCAGTGCTAAGCCTGGACGTGGCTTGCAAAACTCTGTTATTGGCCCAGCGGTCGTACTGGTAGAGCAGCCGGATGTCGTCGATAGTCATGATAGGCGCAGGCGGGTACTACCACTCGCCTGATAAATCTTAGCGCACGGCGTTGGGCGACATACGGGGTAGTGGCGATTCTCTCAAGGGCTTGGTGGGATGACGAGCAACCCTTCCATTGTCCCTGTAAGGGAAGTGTTGCCGAGGGTCCCACTAGTTATGGATTCGGAATGGTAGAACCATGAGAGGCGACCACTTGCCATTGGCCACCCTGCTCGACGAACACATCTGTGATGTGCCAGGTGAGCCAATGCTCGCCCTTTTCGTCTCGGAAACGGACACGCTCGCGAGCTTCGACTACCGCAGTATTGCCGTAAACCCGCACGCGTGCGTTGTCAATGATGTTCTGCAGCGACCGATTCTTCCCCGCCTTGAACTCAGCCAGTTCAGTGGCTTTATCCGAGCCTTCGGTGTCGAGCCAGCCCCGCCAGTCAGGCGCAAGCGTTCGATCGATTACATCAATATCACCCTTTACATAGGCTTGCCCCCAGGCACGGTCGAGTTCTAAGACTTCCGCTTCGACACTATGTGATGCGGATGTGGGCTGCACGTCCGGCTCTGGCCGCACAGTTGACGTGGCCACTTGCGACTTGGACGATTGACCCGACCCTGTCGCACCAGGCGTGGCCTCCGCGGAACGCGGCAGTAACGAAGTGTGGCCAAGTACAATCTTCCACCCAGCCGGCATCTTGACCAGCACCTCACTCTCAACGTAGCTGGAACGCCATTCGTGTTGCTTGGGAGGACTCGTCCGGCCTGTTTCCTCCAGTTCCGATTCAGCCATGAGCTTTCGTCCCTCTTCGTTGTTTGCAGTCCAGGTAGTGTCGTTAATCACCGTTACCCAAGCCACGTCACCGCGAATCTGGATATCGAAGTCATGCAGCTCTTGTACGAGCTGAACCTTGTTCGCCTTTACCCCCGTCCAGAAAGGCCCTTGCCCGGTTGGGTAGGCCAACTCCGGGTAGGTACGTTCAGCGCCTTCGATCCATTTCGCTTCAGGAGCATAAAAAGTATCTGCCTTGGTGAAATCGTATTCCTGCATCGCCGCTTCGAAACTTCGTATAGTCCTTTCGACTGCGCGCTTCTCGTCCGACCGAGACACCGGGGAGCGGGGTACCGGACAACTCATCCCACCGATGATGTGCCAACCGTCCCGCCCTTTTTGCCAGGTATGAGTAATTCGATAAATGGTCGGCGAGGTTTGATCCACCTCAGGCCAGAAATAGTGTGTGACCGCGACATCCCCGAAGACTGCAACCGCCTGCGGCTGCGGAGCGGGTAAGGGCTGACTGGGGGGTTGTGAGCTCCGGAACTCCTCTGCTAAAGACGATTGGATGTCCGCTTTTCGAACCGGGCGGTCGTTGTAGTCCGGCCAACCTACGAAGTTTGCATCCCACATTGACATGTAGTCTTTTAGATCTTTTGTATTCAGATAGCGGAAGGAGTCTTGCTCTCCCTTCCAAACGTCTTTCTGTTGTGACGAAAGCTTCTGGGCGGTAGGTTGATTCGATGTTGTTGACTGCTCGGTTTCTCGGGCAGCGGCCGGAAGCGGCTGTCCGTTGCCTTTTCCTAGAGCCGGAATGTAGATGGCGGCCACGTTGTCCGTCATGCGCGTGGGCATGGCGGCTTCATCGTCCTCACCGAGGTTCATGAAGACGATCACTGAAAGACCGTCGTTCACGTACCGGGCAAACCTACTGGTAAACGCGTAGTCCACACCGTCATGCTGAATGAGCCGATGTCCATTCACGTCGGAGACGCGCCATGCGAAGCCGTAAGGGTAGGTCGTTCCATCGTTCAGCTTCACCGACGTCCACATCTGCTCCAGGGTCGAACGCTTGATCAGTGTCTCGGTGTAGAGCGCGGCGTCCCACTTCGCCATATCGAAGACGTTGGTGTAAAGCGAGCCATCGGCCGTCGTGTACCACGACGGCGCGACCCACGGTTCGATCTTCCATTGGCCGTTGACCAGGTAGTATCCGTTGACCCGGTTCGGGATGATGTTGTCGGTACCAATGAGCCTGGTGGTAGTCATGCCCAGCGGATCGAAGATGCGTTCCTTGACGAAATCGAACCAGAATTTGCCAGTCACGCGGTGGATCACCACGCCCAGAATCACGTAGCCGGCGTTGTTGTACCGCCACTGCTCTCCCGCCGGAAATCTCATGGTCTGAGCGGCAAACTTGCGGACCAGTTCGTCTTCCGTGAAGTCCTGGTGGAAGTCGTACTTGGGGTCGCCATCTTCCGCAAAGTAATCCCGAAGGCCGGAAGTATGCGTCAGCAATCGCCGGATCGTGATCTCGTTCCATGCAACTGGCGCTTCTAGTAGATACTTGGAAATCTTATCGTCCAGGCCGACTTTACCGTCTTCGACCAGCATCATCACGGCGGTCGCGGTGAATGCCTTCGCCAGGGATCCGGAGTGAAAGACCATCTGCGGTGCCATCGGGACGTTCAGTTCCACGTTCGCCAGGCCGTATCCCGTCGCCTTGATGATCTTCCCGTCACGCATCACCGCCAGACTCACACCTGGAATGTTCTGTTCGCGCATCTGGGCGCGGACGACTTCATCGACTTTCGCTGACAGGGCGTCATCGCTCAGGTTTTGAGCGCGTGCAACGCCTGTCCCTAGAATGCAAATGAGTGTGAGCAGTTTAAATCTGCTTCTCATAGGACCTTCTTACTGCTTGATCTTCTTTCCTGTGGCTTGCTGCCCGTCGGCGTAATGATAGACGTATCCCGTGACCCGACCCTGCTTGTCTCGAATAAAAGTAGTCCAGCCCAGATCCTCACGCTCGAAGAAGGTATCCCCACCCATAGGAAACGCCTCAATCTTGTCGCCCTTCCATTCGTCGATCATGTGATCGCCCTCGACCGTGTAGGTTGTTGTAAATCCCGGGCGAAAGTGCTCATATTGGCCGGAATAGTCCTTGAACGTTTTGGGATCGGCTTTCACTGGCTCCCGGTGGGTGATCGGCAGGAGACTGTCATGAGCGGCAATCGCCAGCCAAGCGCCCTTACTCTTTTGGAAAACTTCGGTGCGGCGGAGCTCGAAGATTAGCCTCCCGTTATCGAAGCCCTCTTCGGTCAAGGAGAGACGATAGTTCACAACTCCCGTGTCCCCGTTCACGCGTACACGAACGTCACGGACGTTCTTTCGCTGGTCGGCCTCAGGTGGATGCGTCGAAAGTCGCTTCAGCAGCCCGGCCTTCGACATGAAGATGCCATCGTCAGTCGAGCCAATGAAATCATCCACGGTGAGGTGAGCGAAAGCATCGAGATCGCGACGGTTGTAAGCATCCCGCCACTCTTGGCTGACCTTTAATACCTCTTGTTGTTGAGCAGTCAGGACTGGCCCATCGGTCGCAACGACGCCCATGGGAAATAACATCGTGACGGCTAGAAACCACGCATATCGACTGCTCATTGGCACCTCCCACCTTCTGGATAATGCGCTCGCTTCAAGTCAACTGCCGGCCAGTAGTTCCGATATCGAAGAATTTCGCGAAAGCCCAAACGCACATAAACCGGCACGCCCATGGCTGTGGCCTCCAGTGATGCAAGCTTGGCGCCCAGCGAGAACCCGGCGCGCGTCGCAGCTATCGTGGCCAGCCGACCCAGTCCACGCCCGCGAAACTCCGGACGCGTTGCGACCCAGCCGATCCAGGCAACATCTCTTTTCACCATCGTCATAGCGGTGGCCGCAGGCTCCCCTCGGTAGCGCACCACTAACGCGGCGGTGTCGGGCGCGATCAGAGAGCCTGGCTCCGAAAAGACGGAGAGTATGAGATCGGAGAGTCCAGGCGCTTCTTCCTGAAAACCCTCGGCAGCCACGTTGGCAAAGTCTTTGACGCCAGGCGTATCGCTTACGCTGCAAAACTCAACGTCGCGGGACACACCGCGAAGATCCGGACTGGAGTCGAGCACCATGCCTATGAGCTCCGGCGCAGCACACAAGCCCGACGTTTCCGCAGCCTGCTGAAGGTCAGCGTCTGCCTCTTCGCGAATCCATGTCTCCCACCCGTGGCCGAGTTCTCCGAAGAAGGCCTTGGATCGGCGGAGAACTTCCTTTGCATCCATGGAGCCGGTGCGCAAAGCGCTGTTGACCAACACTGGGCAGGGATGATTTCCCGCGACGAGCAAAAGCCCATCCTCCTCTCGAACCACGCCTCCACATCGGTGTGCAGTTTCCCTGAGCACTGAGGCAAGGGTCCTATGCGCGCGGTTTACTGTTACTTCGTCCACAACACCTTCCCTTAGACCCAATGCCTGAAACATTAGACATCACAATCCTTCGGATTCCACAGATGGCACGTCGACGACCGACCAAGCTTTCATATTGGTCTTTCGACCGGAACCCTGGACGGAGTCGCAGCTCTCCGTCGCACAAAATACAGGAAAACACCGCTCGCCACGACCACACCAACCACCAAGAGTTGCCCCCGGAAAGAGCGCCAGTCCTGTAGAGTCGCGAACAGCACCAGCGCAGCGAAGGCGAATGGGGCCAGACAGACGTAGCCCAGTCCCCACCAGCTACCCGGCACACGAAAGGGGCGGGGGGCGTGCGGCCGGCGCAAGCGCAGAATGAGGAGCGATAGAAACTCAAGTGTGAGCGCGCCCGTGTAGAGGAGGCACTGAATGACCGCTAGGCCTCCGAAGGAGAATGCGGCGAGGGCAGCGGCGAACAGTGCGCAAAGGACGACAGCGGCTCTCGGGGCCGCAGAATTCGAGGAGACCTTCGCGAGTGCAGGCGGAAGCCAACCATCGCGAGCCAGGACCAATGGCAGTCTCGACACGTAAAACAATTGAGCATTGACTAAGGCCCACACCGATATGAGTCCGGCGGCGGCGATGAGGCTGCCCAGCCACCGTCCACCGATCAATTGGGCGATTACCGGCCAGCCGGCGTCTGCGGTCCAGAGCGCACGATCGGTGGTCACATTAATGCCGGCCATGACGGGAAGCAGGTAGCCGAGGACCACAACTGTGAGTGCTACAGCAATGGCGCGCGGATAGTTGCGCTGAGGCCGATCAACTTCAGCGGCGTACGTGGAGACGTTATCCCAACCTGAGTAGTTGAACACAATGTACGACAGGCCCAGGAGGAGAGCGCTTGTGCGATTAGAGGCGAGATCCTGCTTGACGAGGGTGATGACGTTTGCCGATCCCGAATGCCGCAGCACCCAGAGCAGGACCAGCACGGCAAATGAACCGACGACAAAAACGGCGCTGATCTTGGAGGAGCGACCGACGTCGCGCGCTCCGAAGAGGTTGACAATCGTTGCGGTGACGATAATTGCCAGCGCAAGCAGCCAGCGCGAAAGCGGCCCCATCCCAGCATGCAGGGGATCGGCGCCAGGGGCCACCGAGCGAATGAAAAAGTCGAGATAGGTCACGAACAGCAAGGGAAACATGGCCACCAAGGCTATGGAGTAGGCCATCGTCCACCATGCTTCCTGTACCGCCCAAAAATCTCCCAGGCTTTCTTTGACCCAGACGTAGTAACCGCCTTCCTCAGGAAGCAAGGTCGCCAACTCAGCCACCATGAGGGCCATTGGCAAACTCCACACGAGGGGAGTGACGACGATCAGCAGCACCGCCAAGCCGGGCCCCACCGCTCCAACAAGGGGTTCAACGCCGAAGGCCCCTCCGGAGACAGTGAAATAGATCACGCAGACAAGGGCAAATAAACCTAGGCGCCGACCGCGTGGCAGTTCTGTCCGCTGATGATCGAACTGTGGGTTATAAGAGGACGATAGAGGCAAATTCAAGAAGACGCTCCTTCAATGTCTATCAAGCAAGCATTCCCCTTCACCAGCATGATCACACCCACTGCTGTAAAACCTTGATGGGCGCGATCAGAGATCGTGTAAATGCCTGAAGCGCGCGCAAGCACTCTGTTGGCAGCAAATTGTTTTTACCAGTCCTTCACCGGATTCGCTCCCGATGTGGCAGGAATGTAAATCGAAGCAACCGCATCAGCAATCTTGAGAGTGTCAGAGTGAAATTCTCCCAGGTTGTTCATCAGGATGATGGTCAGCCGGTCATCCACGTAGCGGGAAATACTGACAAAAAAGCCGTCGTCCCCGCCGGTATGCCAGATCACGTGGTGGCCATTGGCATTACTCAGCTGCCAGCCAAAACCATATGGGAAAGTCTTGCCGGAGTTGAGCTTGATGGGACTCCACATCTGCTCCAGGCTGCCACGCTTCAGGATCTTCTCCGTATAGAGAGCGGCATCCCACTTCGCAAGGTCGTAGACGTTGGTGAGAAGGCCCCCATCGGCCAGCGCGTAAAGCGAAGGCGCTATCCACGCCGGATGTTTCAGTTCTCCATTCACCAATGCGTAGCCACTGGCAAGGTTAGGAACTACGTCCACGTAGTTGTAGAGCCGGGTGGCATTCATATCCAGCGGTTTGAATACCCGCTGCTCCAGAAAATCGAAATACGACATCCCGGTGACGCGATGAATCAGGAAGCCGAGTAGCTCGTAGCCGGTGCTGCAGTAGTCCCATTTATCGCCTGGTTGAAAATCCAGCGGCAGCTTTACGTGGATGCGCAGCAGATCATCTTCCGTGTAGTCGTGTCGGGTGTCGATCATTCCCTTAGTGAATGCGTCGTTCTCGGTCTCTCCCCAAACGTCGCGAATCCCCGAAGTGTGGCTCAGCAGATGTCGTATGGTGATGGGCTTCCATGTGGCGGGAGCTTCAGAGAAATATTTAGTGATGCTGTCGTCCAATCCGACTTTGCCATCTTCCACCAGCAACATTACCGCTGTAGCGGTGAACTGTTTTGTCAACGATGCCGCTGGAAAGATCGTCTCCGGCTTAACTGGGACGTTGAGCTCCACATTGGCCAGTCCGTAAGACGCGACCTTAATGATCTTTCCATCGCGGACCACGGCCAGGCTCGTGCCAGGAATCTTCTGCTGTTGGCGGAGCTTGGCGACGGCTTCATCCACCTTTGTGGAAGAGAGATCGTCCCGAGTCTGGGCGCACAAAACCCCGGTGAGCACGAAAGCAATCCAACTCCCCATCAAGAATCGCACTATTTCTTCCCCTTCTTAGAAAGTTTCAGGATGCGGCCCCAACTTCACGGGCGGCCCGAACACCTGACTGCGCCTTCCATGACGAGAGCTCGACGAACATGCTGGCGATCAGCCAAAATAAATGTGGTCAGTTCGCTGGGTGCGGCGAGGCGAGTTGCTTTCGCTTGTTTTCCAGCTCGCCTTCACGAAACCAATTTCCTTGAACCATGACCCCGACTCGCTTCGCCGCATTTCCGACATCCACGAGCGGATTCGCAGTGAGCAACAAGAGGTCAGCACGGCGTCCGACTGCAATACTGCCGAACTCTTCTTCGCGATGTAGAAAGCGAGCGGCATCGATAGTGCCAGCTCGAAGGGCCTCATAAGGCGTCATGCCCGCCGCCACAAAATTGGCCAGCTCATCGTGCAGGGAGAAGCCGGGAAGCGCGCTCGGTTTGTAGGCATCTGTCCCAAGGAGTAAGCCGACGCCCGCCTCGTGCAGCGCCGCAACCATCTTGAGATAGACCGGACGCGCCTCGGGACTATCGAGAGGATCTTCATCCCAGCCTGCAAAACCCTTCTGGTACCGAAGGACGATTGCCGGAGGGACTAGCTTTTGTTGCTGTAGCCATACCGGGTCGCGTTGGGTGCGAGCGTAGGCAACCAAGGTCGGGCAATACCAACTTCCGGCTGTTTTTATCGCATGGGCCAATTCCGGAAGCTTTCTCAGATCAGCCCGCTTCAGCAGGTCACTGTCTGAGCTCGTTTCGGCTACCGGGCTGGGCTGGATCGCAGGCAGAATGTAGTAGATGTGCTCGATGGAATCCTGACGGGCCGCGAGCGCCCCAGTCAAACCGACAGCCTCAGGCACATGACCGACCACCGCCAGGTGTTGCTGTTTTGCGGCCGCGACGATTGCCTCGTATGCGTCCTTGGAGAGTCCGTCGTAAACTTTGATGGCGATGTAACCTGCTTGCTTGTCTGATAGCACTGCGTTTTGCGCTTGCTCGGCACTGTCTACAGCCCGAGAGCCGGGCCACTGCACCGGACTTCCGTCGGTCACGGGCCCTGCCGAATAGACATGCGGACCGAGGACGCGTCCGGAATCGATGTCCTTCGCCAACGAAAGAATCGCCGGATGTCCCCAGAGATTTCGAACTGTAGTAACTCCATTTGCCAGATAGAGAAGTGCTAAGACTCGGTTCTCCTCATCAAAATGTTCCGAAGCCGACGCCTGGAACAGGCCAGAGGTCGCCGGCCGGATGAAATGCATATGCATGTCCGCCAAGCCCGGCATGAGATAACGATTATTTCCATTAATGCGCTGTGCGTCCTCGGGGATCTTCACCGACTGCGTCGCCCCGATGGCGATAATTTTGCCATCCCCCACGATTACCGTCTGATGAGGAACGACAATTTCACGATCCATCGGTATAACGTTCACGTCCACGAAGGCGATTTTATTGCTCGCAGCAACGAGACGAGTCGACGAGCACAGGCCCAGGGCCAAAACTAGAGCGCCGGTACAAGCCTTCGAGATGGTCGTTCTGCACATACGATTCGTTCAAGGGGCCGTTCAGGGCGCCGCGGAAATCTCATGTGCGGCCCGCACACCTGACTGCGCCGCGCCTTCCATGACGAAAAGCTCGGACGTGTGTTCTCCGGAGAAATGAACCCGCCCTTCCACGCTGGCGACATGCGGGAACATGGTCGTCATCTCTCCTGGTGCGTAATATGCCGCTGCTCCCAGTGACCACGGCTCGTCGTCCCACACCACCGATGTGCCGCCCTCAAAGTTCTCTGCCATCTCCGGGTAAATCTTAGCTACGTTTTCGAGGCTCCAACGAATCCGTTCTTCTGGTTTCATCGCCGCGATGAGTCGAGAATTCGCGCCTTCCGTCTCTATCCCCAAAATCGCGCGTGGACCGGGTTGGGCTTCGGTGTAATTCACAACGACCCGAATCGGGAGGTCGGTCTGGGCAAAGCCACTAATCCCTTGCTCGATCCAAAACCTTTTTTTCGACTGCAAATAAACGTGCGCTGTCGAGTCATAGCGAAGTTTGGAAATCACGCCCCGTTTTTGTGCTGAAAACGAGTCATCAAGCTCGACGTTCCGGAGCGTCGAAAAAGGAATGGCCAGGATCACGCGATCCGCATCGACCTGCTCTAGTGCTCCGCCACGGGTAACCGACAAGTGCACCCTATCCTTGTCCTGGGTCAGCTTCCGAAGTGCCGCGCCGTAGTGCATGCGGTTTCCCAGCCGTTCCGCGAAGGCTCTCGGCAAAAGATCGTTCCCGCCTTTGAGGTTCATCCACTTCTTGTTGCGGTCGAAAAATGGTTGCCACACCATATCTTGAAGTGCCGAAACGTGGTCGAAGTCTTCGCCGAGAAAAGTTATACGTAGGACGGCAATCACGGCATCCGAGGCGCCCTGTCTTCGAAGAAAGTTGTTGATTGTAACGCCGTCTAGCTCGCGGGCAGCAGAGCTTGGCCATTCCGCAGTGGCTGGACTCCCAATCCGCTCTGCGGCGCGAGCCACGTACTTATCCCACAATCCGTGCAGCCCAAGTTTGCGTTCGTCGGCGGAAAGCGAGTATGGCCAGTTCGGTTCCGATCCGGAGGGCACGACGTAGCGCTTGTTATTGAGGTAGTAAACATCTTTTGCACCACTGACTTTCTCGGTCGCTCCGTCCTCGTTGAAGGGCAAATTGAACGCGCTGATATAGTGCTGGAGGACTATGTAGGCATCACCAAAATCGATGGCGCCGGCTTCCGCATACAGGCCGTCGGCGAACTCATCCCTCAGCGTATGGACTCGCCCCCCGGGGCGCATACGTGCTTCCAACACGGTCACGTCATGTCCGCTTTGCATGAGTTCAAACGCCGCAACCAATCCCGCGATTCCCGCTCCGACGACAATCACCTTTTGCGGCTTCGCAGCAGGCGCAATCTGAAAACTCTCCGCAAAGCAGCGGGGTGCCAATGTGAGCGCTGCAAGCGAGTTCGCCGACGCTTTCAGAAAAGTCCTCCGGTCGACGTTCTGGCGCATCATCCCTCCCCACGACCGCTCTCAACACTCACGATTTGATTACCTCGTTCATGCTTTTCCTGCATAATGCTCATCCGCTCGACTCAATGCTGCGGCGGTATAAGCGCCGACCCGGTGAAGTCTGCGGGTAGAATTTCTATATTCATGACTTTCAAAATCGTGCTTCCGCGATTGTAAGCACGATGTGTCACGTCGCCTGGTTCGAAGAACGCGTCACCGGCTTTGTAGACGGTTGTCTTATCGCCTTTCACGTAAGTGAACTCACCGGCCATGATGACCCGGACGCCAGGACCAGCATGATTGTGGTCGCCAACGTATCCTCCAGGTTTGTACGTGACTTCGGAGACGCGAAATTTGTACTTGCCATTCAGTTCTGTGGCATGACCCGAGATAACCTGCTCGAAACGTACTATGGGCTGCACGTCCTTTGTCTCGACCCGTGTATTCTGCGCGAACGAAACTACCAACAACAGAGGAATTGCCGAGATGCCTCCCCATTTCATAAAGCCTCCTTCGATTGCGTCAGCGGTGCTAAGGAACTCAACTTCAGATTACCCACAACCCAGAGCGGGAGCGCGCATAGCATTCGCAGGTCGCACTTTGGGGCCCAGACTCTTCCCCCACACTGGGCCCCAACGATAACGCGTGGCCGATGTTTGTCCTAGCGTACGGGAGCGGCTCCAAAAATAGGGCCGGGATTGGGAACGATATCGGCCACTTTTCTGGTTTTGCCCGTTCTTAGATCCACGGTTACGAGTTCGGCGTGCGCGATGGGCACGTTGTAATTGAAATCGAACCCGTCGAACACGGCTTCGAAAGCATAGAACTTCCCGTCGACCCCCACGATGGCGCTCACTTGCCAGTCGGTGTTGGCGACGAAGGTTGCGGCTCCGGTGCGAGGATCGATCTGCCATACGTACGGAGACATATATTCATGAGCTCGGGTCGGCGGAGTTTTGGTCGGATCAATGGCATAGGAGTCGAAAGTCGCATAGAGCTTTCCGTCGAACCCATAGAGACCCTCATCGCAGAGATTGAATGTCCCATCGCTATTGAAAGTGAACGGAATGTTCGGATCGGGCCTCAAACCAGTCGTTCCGCCGCTGTGTCCCACAGGTTTCGCATCGCCGGTCGCGAAATCCACGGAATAGAGAGTGTTGCTGAAGTCGGTTACATAGAGATCTCCATGGACTTTGGCAAGAGCGAAGGCATTGAATCCCAGTGCTTGCCCGTTGTACGTAATGGGGCGGAGCACTGCTTCGTCCCCTGTGGCAGGGTTGATCTCGACCAGATAGCCGGCATTAGCGCCCGTCGTTGCCAGGCTTAGTAATGATCCATTCCACCACACCAGGTTTGACATGCCGTCGGGCGTGGGGCTGCCGATGGGAGCAAATTGGCCGGTAGCAAGATCAATGGTGCCAAACTGCTGGCTTAGGGTGACGACGTAAACGAAAGGTGCGGCACTGGCAGAGGCGGCAAGCAAGCTGCATATAAAGGAGACGACCAACGCCAATCGAGCGAATCTGGCCACTGGACGACCACAACCGGCCCGTTGCACCCACCACAAGATTTTGGACTTCATAACTCCTCCTTATTCATTGCGCGATTAGCGCTAATCGGTTTTGGATTTCTGTACGCGTTTGAGCAGAGAGTTAAGGCAAATCACGTGCGTGCCATCTGGGGCCTGCGAATGGTGAATGGCCTCGCATTCGAGCCACGCCTGCACCTCTGATGGCGTCAGGTTCGAGATCACCCCGATGCCGTCGAAGGGAATGACGTCGCTCTCAGCGGCACACTCCGGACACCAGCCCCGCGGTGAAACGGTTCCACGCATTACCAGCAAGGAATCGGTTTCGATCGTGATCTTCGTCTGCTTTGCCATTGCCCACCTGCTGCGGTGCCCCATTAGCTCGCTTGTGCAATTGAACCTCGTGGGAAACCTGCGGGCAGCTTGCGCGAAGATAAGGGGAATAGTCTTTGCAAAGCCCCTGATAATTTCTGATAGTTTCTCGCAGCCAGGTAACCGACAGAAAAAACAAGAGTTGTCCCGCTCGCAGAGGCAAGGACCACAGCCTGAGTCAGCGGCGGACCGTGCTAGAATCTTCCTCCAAGCCTGTCTTTCCCCTCAGTGCAGAGTGCTCACAATGGCCACTACTACAGAAAGAGTGAAACGACTCTTCGAGTTTGGTCCCTTTCGGGTTGATCCGGAGAAGGAGCTTCTGCTTCGTGGCGCTGAAACCGTCCCACTGACGCCAAAGACCTTTCAGATTCTTCTTGTACTGATCCGTCACAGCCAAGAGGTTGTCACCAAGGATGACCTCTTAAAGATGGTCTGGCCCGACACCTTCGTCGAAGAGGCCAACCTCAGCCGGAACATCTTCCTCTTGCGCAGAGCCTTGGGTGAAAGTCCGCAAGACCACCAATACATCGTCACAGTTCCGGGACGTGGCTACCGGTTCGCAGAGGATGTGAAACTGGTACCGAGCTCCGAAACGAGCGTTGTCGCCGCGAGTCATACCAAAGTTCAGGTGCAGGTGGATGAGTCGAAACCCTGGGGCTGGATCGCGGCTGCAGTAATCTTGTTGGTCGCGGTGGCCGCGGGTAGCTATCGGCTGTTCTATCGTCCTTCCCCCGCGCTCAGCGCAAATGACACTCTCGTGATCGCCGATTTCGCGAACTCGACAGGTGATCCAGTCTTTGATGGCACATTGCGGCAAGGCTTATCGGTGCAGCTTGAGCAATCGCCGTTCCTGCGTTTGGTGTCCGATGAACGCATTCACGAAACGCTCCGGCTGATGGGCCAACCGACCGATGCGCATTTGACCCCTGAAATGGCTCGGGAAGTTTGCGAGCGAACCGGAAGCGCCGCAGTGTTGAACGGTTCCATTGCAACCCTTGGAAGCCAGTACGTCTTGGGTATGAAGACCGTCAATTGTCACAATGGCGAAATTCTTGACGAGCAGCAAGTACAGGCAGTCCGTAAGGAAGATGTTTTGCGTGCCCTGGACCAAGTCGCAAGGAGGTTCAGGAGCCGTGTTGGGGAATCGCTCACAAGTGTGGGGCAACACGATACTCCGCTAGCGCAGGCTACGACTCCATCTTTGGATGCGCTGAAGGCTTACAGCCGGGGCCGGCAGTTAGTAGATTCCGATCCTCCAGCTGCTATCCCGTTTCTCACACAGGCAGTGGAAATCGATCCCCAATTCGCCATGGCACATGCTGCGCTCGGCCTCATGTACGGTCACACAGGTGAATCTGCTCTTGCGTCCGCCCACACCAGCAAAGCCTATGAATTGCGCGATCGTGTCAGCGAGCAGGAGAAGTTTTTCATCACCGCGTACTATGCGGGGCGGACGACCGGGAATCAGGAAAAGGCGCAGCAGATTTGCCAAGCGTGGTCACGATCCTATCCCCGCGACACCACTCCGCACGATTTCTTGGCCGGCTTCACTTATACCGGCTTAGGCAAATTTGAGAGGGCTGTGAAAGAGGCTCAGAAATCCATCGAACTCGATCCCGACGCCCCCATCGGATATTTCAATCTCGCGTACGACTACATTTACCTTGACCGTTTTGGGGATGCCGAGGCGGCCCTTAAGAGGGCCGCGGACCGTAAATTGGAAATGCCGGACTTCCTCGTGGTGAGATACGACTTGGCGTTCTTAAAGTCCGACGGTTCAGCGATGGCACGTGAAGTGTCGTTGAGTCAACGTAATTCGGAAGCGGAAGATTGGCTCTCACATCACGAGTCATTTGTGCTGGCTTACAGCGGCCGACTACGAGACGCGCGGAAGGTGTCCTCGCAAGCTGTAGAGTTGGCGGAGCAGGCTGGTCATCGCGAACGAGCAGCTCTCTTCGAAACAGGATCGGCGCTGCGGGAAGCATTCTTTGGCAACGCCAACATTGCTAGGCAGCGGGCGTCGTCGGCACTTGCACTCGCGAAAGATCGCGAAGTGGAATACGGCGCTGCCTTGGCTCTGGCTCTTGCGGGTAGTTCTTCGCGTGCACAAACTCTCGCGGACGACTTGGAAAAGAATTTCCCTGAAGACACTTCCGTCAAGTTTAGCTACCTGCCCGTGCTTCGTGCGATTCTTGCCCTGAATCGTCGGCAGCCATCCAAAGCGATCGAAGTGCTGGAAAGAGCCGCTCCCTATGAACTAGGCACGCCACGTAGCAATCTACAAGGATTCTTCGGCGCACTCTATCCGGTATACGTTCGCGGCCAGGCTTATCTGATTGCCCATCAAGGCGCCGAAGCCACTGCGGAATTCCAGAAAATTATCGATCACCGCGGGATCTTAGTCAGTGATCCGGTAGGCGCGCTGGCGCACTTGCAATTGGCCCGGGCGTTCGCTTTATCGGGAGATATGGCGAAGGCAAAATCCGCCTATCAGGATTTCCTCACGAGATGGAAGGATGCCGATTCTGAAATCCCCATTCTGAAGCAAGCTAAGATGGAATACGCGCGACTCAGGTAGCGCGGCCGGCAGATTTGGCGTCTACGCTTTGTCGATTAAGCTCGGATAGAGAGCGAAACGCAAGCAATGCCATTATCTTGCAGCGGTTCCCATCTTTTCCTTAGGCCCGACGGTTCGCGGTTACTGCTTTGACGCGGCAGCAACCTGCGCGACATCTAGTGCCTTGAGCCGCGAATCACTGACAAATCGCCTAGGCCACTGCCGAATTTACATGTGATCTGTGAAAATCTTCGCGCCTATTCAAGGCACGAAAGGATTGTTATGCAATATGGCGTTCTAGACAGAGTCGCACGCATGAGAGGCTCCGATGTTTGGACCTACAGATGCGAGAGCGCGGTCCCAGTGGCCGGTTCATCTACCGCCGCAGGGTCATCGGGACGGTAAAACAGTTCAAGAACAAGATCGCAGCGCGAAAAGCGACAATAGGGTTGGTCAGGGAAATCAACTGCCAGGACCTTCGTGTCAAGTTCACGACGATGACGTTTGGACAGTTGGCGGAACACTATCGGCAGCGTGAGTTGCGACCCAACAATCATGACAAGAACTACTCCACGAAAGCAGGCTACGATTGCTATCTCAGCAAATGGATCGATCCGCGATGGGGCGACCACAGTCTGCCCAGCGTCCGGGCTAGCGAAGTGGAGGAATGGCTCTCCTCCCTGCAACTCGCGCAAGCGACTCGTAGCAAGATCCGCAATGTGATGAGCGTCGTGTTTAACCATGCGATCCGACACGATCTCTATGATCGCAATCCGATCAGCCAAGTTCGTCAGAGCGCCAAGCGCCGGACGGCTCCATGCGTACTCGGCAGCGCAGAGATTCAGGCACTGTTGGCCGAACTGACGGGCGTTAACCATCTCCTCGTCCTGCTAGCGGCGAGCACTGGGCTAAGGCAGAGCGAGTTATTTGCCCTCAAGTGGAAGGATCTAGACTTCGAAAGCAGGCAGGCCAGCGTCACCCGCTCCATCGTGCATCAGGTTGTTGGACGGTGCAAAACCGAGACATCGCAGAAACCAGTCCCTCTCGATAGCCGCTTGATCGAAGGACTACAGAAATGGCGACGCGAGACTCGCTACCGCTCCTCGGAGGATTGGGTGTTTGCTAGCCCATCTTCGGACGGGAAGCGACCGTTTTGGGGACAGCAGATCATGCGGCGGCGGATCTTTCCGGTCGCGCGTCGTCTGGGTATCAAACTCACAGGGTGGCACACGTTCAGGCACAGCTACTCCACGTTGCTCTGTCACGCTGGAACAAACCTGAAGGTCATGCAGGAACTGCTGCGGCATTCCACCATTCGTTTGACTCTGGACACTTACACGCAGGCGGTGACGGCTGCCAAACGAGCCGCGCAAAAGAAGGTGGTCACTCTGATTTCCCGGGGAACAACAAAGAAGTCTGGGTAGAGGGTTGACGCATTTACTTCAACTTCGACATCTCCCGAGCGGCAGCCGAAATTACACCCCACCTGCACCCTCATTCAAACAAGGCGAGGTTTGTAAGCTACTGAATCGAAATGGCGGGGACGACGGGACTCGAACCCGCGGCCTCTGCCGTGACAGGGCAGCGTTCTAACCAACTGAACTACGTCCCCGGTTTCTAAGGAACCAGCAACTGGTTGGGGCTTGGGAGTGGAATCCTTTCGCCTATTCGCGAGATGGCTCGTCCGTTACGGGAGAGCCCATCGCAACACCAGATACCTCAGACACTTACGAACCGGTTGCCAATCCACCTATTGTAAAAGCAAATGGGAATTCTGTACAGCGTGTGTGCCCGGAAGTCTTGCGGTGCTGTGTCGCCAGCGACAAATGACTCAGGATAGAAATCGTTGTCGCGGTCTTGAAGATTCTTTACTTCGTTCGTTGCAAGAGCGCCTTACCGGTCGTTGAGCAATTGTGAGTTTTCGTCTTGGAGCTGCGGCTTCCAATCCCGGGCAGACGCCTTACCGGCGGCTACCCATCCAAAACGAGTGAGCAGCGAACCTGCGATGGACGAGCACGCTGCCCAGCGACGCAGCGAACCGGATCTCTTCTTCGATGCAAACAGGCTGGCAATCCGAAGCGCCGCGGGTACCGGGCCGGAGAGGACTCCGCCGGCACGCGTGACCCATCCGCTGGTTCCGTGTTTGAGCGGGTCGAGGTGAGTATGGGATCGCGCTTCGATGCGCAATCCTTCCCACGTTTCAAACAATGCGGCGCCCAACCCGAGCGCCTGTACAGCACGATTTTTCTCGTGCCCCATGAGTTCCAGGATGCCGACGCTCGCGCCCAGTCCTGAGGCCGCGAAGTGCAGGGGCAGATCGCCAGCATTGCGGTTCCAGACCGGAATTGCAGTCGCCCCAATCAGCACGCCGGTGTAGTTTGCGAATGGAAGCCCAAACGCGAGTGCTGCGGCCTGGCCGGCATTTTCGAGCACGCGCACCGGCAAGGAGGCGCCGTAACGCGACTGCAAGATCTCAGCGAAGGCTGTGGCCGCCGCGCCGCTGGAAAAACCCAACAGCGTCCAGACTCCCACCGACATGGGGCTCTGCGGCTTGAACACGCGGAGCATGGCCAGAAAGCGCTCAGGCCTGCCCAAGTCGGCGATGAGCAAAGCCGGCGAGATGACGGCGCCGGCAGCGGCAATCCAGCGTGCGTGGCGCACCAGGTTGCGGTCGGCACCCGTGTAATCCGCGATGGCGCCGATGACTGCGGCTGCGCCCGAAGCTCCGCCCACAAAGAAATAAAGAGGGATTTCCCAGGTCCAGGGCGCCTCCTTTAATAGGGGAATGCCGTAGTAGCCATTTTCGTGCGTTGCCTGCGGGAACGGAGCTCCGGCTGGACGCGAAGCGACAACCTTCAACTGTCCCGCTCTCTCAGCCTGGCGGCGGATTTCGTCGAGCCGCTGCTCGCGCCGGTCAGCGCCGCGATCTTTCAGTGGGGTGGGATCGGTCACCTTCCGTCCCTCCCGTTGGCGAGAAATGCGAGCAGGGTCCCGCCAAATAGTAAGCCCGCGGCGAGCGCCGACGCGGACCAAGCCTTCTTCAGATAGACGGTAGGGACCTCAGGAGCGGCGGGCAGATTGAAGGTTCTCGGGTCTCCGCGCACGATGAACATGGCATTGGTTCCGCCGACGCTGGTCTGGACGGGATCATAGAGGGTCGCGTCCTCCATGCCGCGTCGATGCAGTTCGTCAACGCGCTGGTGCGCTTGTTGCCTGAGTTCGTTGATCTCTCCAAACTTGATGGATTCGGTGGGGCACGCTTTCGCGCAGGCAGGTTCCAAGCCAACTTTCTGGCGGTCATAGCAGAAGGTGCATTTAAAGGCGCGCCCATCCTTGGGATTGCGTTCGACCACACCGAAAGGACACGAGGCCACGCAGTACCCGCAGCCGTTGCAGACGTCAGGCTGGATGAAGACGCCGCCGAACTCGGTCCGCACGATTGATCCGGTGGGACAGGCTTCCAGACAGCCGGCGTTCTCGCAGTGCTTGCAGACGTCGGAGGAGAAGACCCACGACGCCTGCTCGACGGCGTTGCCGCCCATGCCCGGAGTCGGCGCCTGCTCCACGAATTTGACGTGGCGCCAAGTCGACGCCCCCAGCGTGCCCGTGTTGTCGTAGGAAAATCCACTCCAGTCGAGACCATCCTGGTCCACGCCGTTCCATTCCTTGCAGGCGACCTCGCAGGCTTTGCAGCCTATGCACAGGGTGGAGTCGGTTAAGAATGCGGTAATGGTCATGCGCCCCTTCCAGTAAAAGACTCGCGCTGAGTGGTTAGGCTGGCGCCCCGAGCACGTCGTCCGGGAATGACGTTGCACACCAGAGCTTTTGTTTCCATGATGCGGACGTTTGGTTCCTCGCTGATGCTCAGCAAGTCATTGACGACGTCGCCCGTCACCTGTCCGCGATAGCCCCAATGGTACGGCAGGCCGACCTGATGCACGGTGCGGCCATCAATTCTCAGTGGACGCATGCGTGGAGTGACCAGGACGCGCGCCTCGATGGTGGCACGCGGCGTTACGATGCTGGCCCACTCGCCGTGCTCAAGGTGAATTTCCGCAGCCAGTTCGGGAGAGACTTCCGTGAATAGCTCTGGCTGTAGTTCGCTTAGATGGGATAAGTGGCGAGACATACCGCCGGCTGTGTGGTGCTCGGTGAGCCGGTAGGTGGTCAGCACGTAGGGGAAGCGCGCGTCGTTGGGAGAGTTGCTGTACGGGTTGTCGGGACGCTGCTTCTTATCAGCGGCGGGATTGCTTTGTTGCTGATACAGGGGATTTGCAACCAGGGATTCCAGCGCTTCGTAGTGGGAGGGTAACGGTCCATCCTTAAGTCCGCTCGCGACGTAAAGCCAGCCTACGCCATCGGGATGCAAGGTGAATGGCCGTGCTCCACCCAATGCGCGCGTGCCTTTGCCATTTTGCAAGTCAGGGGGCGTGTCGGGAGGTATCTCTTTCTCGTAGTCAGGGTTGTCGAGGCCGGTCCATTGCTTTTTCTCTTCGTCCCACCAGATAAGTTTCTTGCGTTCGCTCCAGGGCTTGCCATCGGGACGCGCGGACGCGCGGTTGTAGATGATCCGGCAGTCGTTCGGCCAGGAGAATCCCCAGCCATGGCCCAACGCGTCTTTCGGGCTGCGCTGGTTGGCGAGGTTTCGGTTCTTCTCCGGAAAGACTCCGCAATAGATCCACGCGCCACACGCGGTGGTGCCATCGCTTTTGAGGTCCTTTATGCGGACGAGTTGCTTTCGGTCCGGCAAAGAGTATCCATTGATTTCCTGTAAGACCTCTTCGACGTCGGGTTCGGCGTGCGGACCCTTGGTCGAGTAGTTCCAGGTGAGTGCTCGCAGACCTTCATTGCGAGCCAGGGCGGCAGACATCGCTTTCGCTTTCAGCCGCACACCCAAGTGGTACATGAACCACAACTCGCTGCGGCAATCGCCCGGAGCGTCGACTGCTTTTTCGCGGTGTTGCAACAAGCGTTGCGTGTTGGTGAAGGTGCCGGCCTTCTCGGCCGTTCCAGCCGCGGGAAACAGAAAAACCTCCGTGCCAATTGTCTCGGGAGAGAGTTCGCCGCGTTCGACCTCGGGGGAGTCATACCAGAAGGAAGCGGTTTCGGTTTCGACCATGTCGCGCACAACCAGCCACTTCAGTTTTGATAGAGCGGTGCGCTCGAGGCGTCCATTCGCGGCGCCGACTGCGGGATTCTGGCCCATGACAAACAGGCCGTCGAGTTTTCCATCCGCCATGTCGAGCCAGTAACCGAAGTGCGAGTGGTCGCCAGTGACGCGGGGCAGCCAGTTGAAACCCCAAGCGTTGTCCTCGTTTGCGGCGTCTCCGTAGTACGCCTTCATGAGACTGACGAAATACTTGTCGAAGCCGGCCCACAAACCGGTTCGGGCGCGGTGCTTTTTGATGAAATCTTTCAGCTTGTGCGAGTCTGCTTCGAAGAACGGCATCGGAAGATAGCCGGGCAGAACGTCGTACAGGGTAGGAATGTCGGTGGAACCCTGAATGGAAGCATGCCCTCGCAGGGCAAGAATTCCGCCGCCCGGTCGCCCGATATTGCCCAGCAGCAATTGCAGGATCGCGGCGCTGCGAATGATCTGAACGCCCTTGGAGTGTTGCGTCCATCCCACCGCATAGCAAATGGCTGCGGTCTTGTCTGGTCCCGATGCCGAAGTGAATGCCTCGGCGGCTTTCAGGAAGACATCCTGCGGTACTCCGCAAAAGCGTTCGACCATCTCAGGCGTGTAGCGGGCGAAGTGACGCTTCAGGACCTGGAACACGCAGCGCGGATGCTGCAGAGTCGGATCGGACTCGAACTTTCCGGCGTCCTGCGCCTCGCCGCCGCGATCTTTCCCGTGACCACCCCCTTGTTCGTCGTGGCCCGGTTGATCGTCGGCGCTTTTAATGGGCGCTCCCTGGTAGAGCCAGGTTTCCGGATCGTATTTCTTCTTTTCCGCATCCCATCCGGAAAATATTCCGTCCAGGTCTTCCGTATCTCGAAAATCTTCCCGCAGGATGGTGGAGGCATTGGTGTAGGCAACCACGTATTCGTGAAAGTCCTTGTTGTTTTCGAGAACGTAGTGGATCAGCGCACCCAGGAAGATGATGTCGCTGCCCGCGCGCAGAGGGATCCAAATATCCGACATCGCGGAAGTGCGAGTGTAGCGCGGATCGACGTGAATGATCTTCGCGCCTTTCTCGCGTGCTTCCATTACCCATTGAAAGCCGACGGGGTGGTTCTCGGCCATCGATGAGCCCATGATCAGGATGGCGTCGGCATTGGCGAGATCGCTTTGTGCGGTGGTGGCGCCGCCGCGGCCGAACGATGTGCCCAGACCGGGCACGGTAGAGCTGTGTCATATGCGGGCCTGATTACTGAGGCACACCATCCCGAGGCCGGCGGTGAAGAGCTTCTTGATCAGATAATTCTCTTCGATATCGAGGGTGGCGCCGCCCAGATGCGCGATGGCCGTGGTCTGCATGAGGGCTTCACCATCGCGGGTCTCCTGAAAAGTTCGCTCCCGCGCTTCCCAAACTCGCTCGGCAACCATGTCCATGGCATGGTTTAGATCGAGTTCGCGCCAGGCCTTCGAATAGGGCGCGCGGTACTTCACTTTTTTCAGGCGGCCGGGATGGGTGTGCAGTTCATGGGTGTCGGCTCCCTTGGGACAGAGGTGGCCGCGGGAAATTGGCGACTGGGGATCGCCTTCGATGGAAATCAGCTTGCCTTCCTTGTGATATACGAGTTGGCCGCAGCCCACTCCACAGTACGGGCAAATCGATCGAGCTACTTCGGCACCGTCGGTTTTTGGACGCAAGGTGCGCGTTTGTTCCGTCATCGCCTCCGGACCGGTGCCGTCGGCTCGGGTGCGGATCTGCTGAAGCAATGGCCATTGGGAGAGGAGCTTTCGGATCACGGTTAGTCCCCGGGTCTGGTGTTGGCAGAGTTTAAACCAGTTCACGCACTTTATCAGAGAGAGCGGTCAGCGATGACATCCACACCCTATCGATGAGCCTCTCAATCAGGACATCGGCAGCAGCCATGGAAGCTCTCCCTACTCAAAGAACAATGATGCAAAACTACAGTTGAGCGGAGAGCGTGAAGCTCGGGCTTCGCCGTTGAGTGTGGCGACAAACCGATGTCTAAGATCTAGCCTTTGTCTTCGCGCAGGGCCATCAGCCACGCACCCTAACATCCGCTCAAAGATCATGTACGCGGGATACAATCGCCACATTTCCGAGAGACATCCTGAACGCTGCCTGCGAGGCGCGGTCTGCAGGAACATGGGCGGACGCTATTTCTTTTTCGGAACTTTCGCGCCCTTTTTGCGAGCTTCCGAAAGGCCGATGGCGATTGCCTGCTTGCGGCTCTTCACCTTGCCTCCCTTCCCGCCCTTGCCGGATTTGAGAGTGCCGCGCTTCTTGCGGCGCATGGCGCTGGCAACGGTTTTTGATGCGCCCTTGCTGTATCGGCGGCGGCTGGATTTCTTTTTGGCTGGCATGAACATCCTCCTTTGGCTTAGAGCACGAATCGTCCCCGCCCGGTTGTGCGGCTCGGTGAGCCAGTACCCGCAACACCCCAGACGATTTCAGCCTATTTAGGCATTTGGGATTCCGGTCAAGATGGGTCCGCGAGAGAACCCGGAATGCGTTGCTTGAAGAGTGGTGGGCAGTGCAGGACTCGAACCTGCGACCTCCTGCTTGTAAGGCAGGCGCTCTAACCAGCTGAGCTAACCGCCCGCGCGCGATTGACGGCGAAGAGAGGGTGCATTGGCGGGTCGAAAAAAATGCGTGAACGCACCCGAAGTTCGAGTATACGGGCGGCGAAAACGGGGGTCAAACAAAGGTTGGGTAAAAGCAAAGTTGGCGGGGCCCGGGCTGCTAAACTCAACGCGTGCGCCGACTCATTGTGAATGCGGACGACTTTGGCCTGACTGCGGGCGTCAACCGCGCGATCGTCGAGGCACATCAGCGTGGAATTGTCACGTCGACCACGCTGATGGCAAACTCGCTGGCATTCGACGAGGCCGTCCGGCTCGCCAAAGGCGATTCTCAATGGAGCGTGGGATGCCATGTCGTGCTGCTCGATGGCCACGCGCTCATCGCCCCCTCGCGCATCCGCAGTTTGCTGGCGGCCACCGATGGTCAGGCGTTTCGCGACGGCGTTGCCGGATTCGCATTGCGCGCGCTTGCCGGCCGAATCGATTCTGATCAAGTGGAGGCGGAGACCACGGCGCAGATCCGCAAATTGCAGTCGCACGGGCTTAGCGTGTCGCACGTCGATACTCACAAACATACACACATGTTCCCCGCCGCCCTGCGCGGGATTCTGCGAGCGGCACGAACTTGCGGCATCACGGCGATTCGCAACCCTTTCGAAGTCGTCGCCGCCAATTTTGTACGAGGACAGCATGGCTTGTGGAAACGCTACGCGCAGGTGAAAACGCTGCGCGGACTGGCAGGCTCTTTTCGGCGAGCGGTGAGCAAGTCCGGGCTCAAGACTCCAGATGGCACGCTTGGCATTGTGGCGACCGGTCATCTCAATCCTGATCTTTTCCGCAATATCGCCGAGCACATGCCGGAGGGGACCTGGGAGTTCGTCTGCCACCCGGGTTACGTGGATACTGACCTGGACGGGGTGCGCACCCGCTTGCGAAGGCAGCGCGAGGAGGAATTGGCAGTGCTGACTTCCGCAGACGCGCGAAAGGCGCTCGAGGGGCGGGGCATCGAACTCATTTCCTACCGGCAGCTGTGAAACAGTGACGACCTCCCTTACTGGGACCGTGCAGGCTGCGAACCAAAGCGTGTAACTTCGGTAATCTCCAGTACGGCGAAGTCAGGCTATGATGACAGTCAGCAGCCCCCCGTGGCAGTGGTTATGAGCGAACAGCGACCAGATCCTCGAGTCAAGGCCGATCTCTCGGTGCGAGTCTGGGGGATGGCAGCCAGCGGCCAGACATTTTCCCAGCACGTGCGCGCGCGCAACATCAGCATTTCTGGCGCGCTCTTTACCGGACTCGAACACGAGTTGAAAGTGGGTGATGTAATCGGGATCCAATATGCGGAGCGCAAGTCGCGTTGCCGCGTCATTTGGGTCATGGATGGCGGTCCCGTGCAGAAAATGCAAGTGGGCGTGCAGATTGTGACCGACCAGGACTGTCCCTGGAAAGGCGAGTTGAGTCCCGACCAGATTACGCCGCCTGCCGAACCCAACAACCGCCGGCGATTTGCACGCCACCGGGTCTCATTTCCGCTCGAATTGCGGGATGAACGTGTAAAGACCCCCATGCGCGTGAATGCCACCGATGTCAGCGGCAACGGCTGCTACGTGGAGAGCATTCTGCCGCTCGCCGTTGGCACAACCTTGCGGGTTGAGTTTTGGATCGACCAGGAAAAGATTTCTACTTCTGCAATCGTCCGCACCAGCGACCCGGGGGTTGGAAATGGCGTCGAATTCACTGGACTCACGCCCGATACAAAACAGCGCCTGCAGAGCCATCTCGACAAAGTGGACCCGTTGCTGGTAAATGTCTTCGAGCGTACGCCGCAGCCGTAAAGGCGCTCTTCCGCCCGTCCCTTTCCTGAGATTTCTCCAAAAACTGAATCGCCCATGTAAACTCGCCATCGAACCTACGGGACACGGAGAGCTACGCGGATGAAGATCGGGATCACGTGTTATCCGACTTATGGCGGAAGCGGGGTGGTGGCGACCGAGCTCGGGCTCGAACTGGCGCAGCGCGGACATGACATTCACTTTATTTCCTACGCCCAGCCCATTCGACTGACCGAGCCTCAGCCGCACATTCATTTTCACGAAGTTGAGGTCTCGCGCTATCCCTTGTTCGACTATCCGCCGTACGATCTTGCTTTGGCGACGCGGATGGCGGAAGTGGCCGAGTTGTACGATCTCGATCTGCTGCACGTGCACTACGCAATTCCGCACTCGGTGAGCGCACTGCTGGCGCGGCAGATGCTCGCGGCCGGACCGTCGCATCGGCGGCTTCCCTTTGTTACGACCCTGCACGGCACCGATATCACGCTGGTCGGCCTGGACCGCTCTTATCTGCCGATCACGCGTTACTCCATCGAGGAGAGTGATGGGGTGACAGCAATCTCGCAGTATTTACGCGACATTACGCTGAAAGAATTCGACATCAAGAACGAAATTGAAGTGGTCTACAATTTTGTGAATTGCGACGTGTACGTGCGCGATGCGGATGCTCCACGGCGCCGGAAGGAATACGCGTCACCCGATGAAAAAGTTCTCGTGCATCTGTCGAATTTCCGTCCGGTGAAGCGGCTGACCGACGTAGTTGAGATTTTTGATCGGGTTCGCAAGAAAATTCCGTCGAAGCTGTTGTTAGTCGGGGACGGTCCCGACCGGTCGAAGGCGGAGTGGTTGGCGGTGCAGAAGGGCATTCACGAGCACGTGCTGTTCCTGGGCAAACAGGACCGGGTGCAGGAGAAATTGGCAATCTCCGATGTGATGCTCCTGCCCAGCGAACTGGAATCGTTCGGACTGGCCGCACTGGAAGCGATGGCCTGCAAGGTCGTTCCTATCACCACGCGGGTTGGGGGCCTCCCTGAAGTGATAGAGCACGGGCGAAACGGCTTTATGGCCGAAGTCGGCGACGTGGATACGATGGCGCAGTATGCAATTGATCTGCTAGGCGACGAACAGAAGCTCAACACCATAGCGGTGCAGGCGCGGGCATGGGCGCAGGCGCGCTTTTGCTCGACCAGGATTATTCCGCAATATGAACAGTTCTATCGCCGAGTGCTGGAGCGTTCTTCGTAGAGCGCGGGCGGAATCCCTGAGCCTTCCTGCAGAATGGGCAACCGCAAACGCACCAGAGTTCCCTTCCCCTGGTGGCTGTCGATGGTCATGCGGGCCGTATCGCCGTAGAGAACCTTCAGGCGTTCGGCGATATTGGCCATGCCGATGCCGGTGCCGCCGAGGCCGTTCGGCTTTTCGATTAACTGGGCAGCGCCCATTCCGACGCCGTCGTCCTCCACCTCGATGATGAGCGCTTTGGCGCCCCGACGGCTGCGCAAATAGATGCTGCCGCCTTCGATCTTGGAGGCCAACCCGTGCTTGATGGAATTTTCGACCAAGGGCTGAAGCAGCATCGCGGGCACCAGCATTTCCAACGACTCGGGCTCTAGTTCCTTGACTACCCGGAGCTTGTCGCGGCCGAATCGAACCACTTCGATATCCAGATAGTTGTCAATGAATTCCACTTCTTCCCGCAGAGGCACGAATGCCTCGGAGCTGTTCAGCAAGCGCCGGAGGATCCTCGCCAGCTTGATGATCAACTCGCGCGCGGTGTCAGGGTCAAAACGCACGAGCGACGAAACCGAATTCAGGGTGTTGAAGAGAAAGTGGGGATTGATCTGATTTTGCAGGGCTTCCATGCGTGCCTGTAGAAGCAGGAGGTGCTGTTCCTCGAGCTTCATCTGGATGCGCACGCCATTGAAGATTTTCAGCTCGGTACCGATAACCATGACGGAGGTGGCGTAAATCGCGATCTCTACCCACAGGTTGGCACTCTCCAAACTGAAGGTGGAGCGCGGGAAAACACGCGTCAACTCGCTGTACAGGAAGCGCAGGCTGACGATGGTCGCAAAGAACATAATCTGCCAGTCAAAGCGTGGCTTGGGCAGGTTGCGCCGGACCCAACGGTAGATGCTCAGGTCAATGAAGGGCGAGAACGACCACACATCTTCTTTGTCCTGCGCCAGGCTGCGGAGCTGGCCGGCGGCCAGCCCGCACAGGACATTGAACGGGAGCGTGATCCATTCGCCGTGGAGAAATGCAGGGAGAGCCATCAACGCGCCGCCGCATACGCCCGTCATGCGTCCGCCGATCACACCCAATAGCAGCGTGGTTTCGAAGGACAGGTCGCCGGCCAGGAAACTCTTCTGGATAAACCGAATCCATACCGCCAGCGCGATCGGCATCCCAAACCAGATGGTCAGGTAGATCTTCTGCCGGGTCGTACGCTCCTCGCGAAACAGCAGCTTCTTGAATTCCAGGGAGCGAACCAGCGTGCTGGACACGGCGGCAGCGACGCCAAGTTTGACCAGCAAGTTGACGAGGATCAGTTTCTGGTCGGGCATGAAGATGGCTTAAGGAAATGTAGCACGAAGCAAGAGAGGAGGCCGCTACTTACGGCACTGGGTAGATGAGAGATGACGCCAGCTTTTGGTGGAAAGTTAAGCCTGCGAATTGACTTTGGCAGCAGCCTCTTCGAGTGCGCTCGCGAGCGATTCAGCCCCGGGAAGGCCTCCCTGCGCCATATCGCGACTGCCGCCTCCCTTGCCTCCGCGGGTCGCGACGACGTCCTTCAGGAGCGCTCCCATGTCGAGCGATGCGCCCTTGGACTGAGCGAAGACCAGCGCGGCCTGCCCCTGGCTGGCTGCCAGCAGGGCAACCGCGTTTCCTTCCAGTCGTGTTATTTTCTGCGCGAGCAGACGTATGAAGGCGAGATCGCGATCGGAATAGAGGCGAACAACAATTTTGCGCGCGTTGACGGTCACTGTTTCAGCTAGCAGACGTGTGGCTTCGAATTCGGCCAGTTCCTCCAGGATGCGCTCGGTGGTCTTATTCGCGGCTCGGAGATCGTCAACCAATTTCTTCACTTGCTGCGGAACATCCCAGATGTGTCCGGAGTACAGTGCCGCCGCCTCGACCAGCGTGGCATAGTCGCGGCGCGCCGTGGTGACGGCTCTCTGTCCGCACACAAACTCCACCCGCCAACCCTGCCGAGCCTTCTCGACTTTACGGAGCAAGATGCTGCCGATCTGTCCGGTATTGGCCACGTGCGTTCCTCCGCAAGCGGAGAGATCAAAATTCTGGATGTCGATCAAACGCAGTTCGTCTTTATCGGTTCTGGGCGGCTTGCGCAGTCCGAGTTCCCGCGCCGCCTCCTGGGTTACGAATCGGATTTCGACCGGACGATTTTCCTGCACGATCTGGTTGGCGAACAATTCCACTTCCTCAACTTGCCGCGGCTGAATGCCGGGTGTGTCGAGATCGATGGAACATGCCTCCTCTCCCATATGAAACGACACAGTCGGCATGTTAAAAAGACGGACGAAGGCAGCCGAGAGAACATGCTGCCCGGAATGCTGCTGCATGTGATCGCGCCGGCGGGCAGGATCGATCAGGCCGCGAATGCGTGTTCCGCGCTCGGGCGCCTTGTCGGCCTCAATGTAGTGCACCACCCTTCCATCCTCCGCCTCGACGACCTCGGTGACTCGGAGGCGGTTTTGCTCCGTATCGGCCGCTGGAGAGAGCCATCCCGTATCGTGTACCTGGCCCCCACTGGTTGGATAGAATGCGGTGCGATCAAGATAAACACCGTGGCGTGCGTTGATCTCCGCCGCGGGGACGACCTCCGTGATCTCGCCTTCGAACTCGTGCAGGAAGGAATCGTGATAGTAAAGGCGGTCGGTCATACGCGATCCATTTTATATGGATGGTGGCGTTGGTTGCTCTCGACGGTTGGTGCGCGCAGGTCGCTGATTCTTGTGCCGCTGGGGCTTCCCTTCAAAACGGCCCTGCCTAGTACGGTCCGATGATTCCTGCGATTTGGCGACTGGTGGGTAGACCGCTGGGCTCCACGCGCTTGGTGTCCAAAGTATCCAGATACTTGAGACCGGTTCCAGTATTAAAGAGAACCACCTTGTCGCTCTCCTTGAAGAACCGGCTCGATCGCAATTTACGATAAGCGGCAAGGGCAGCCGCTCCTTCCGGGGCGGCGAAGACACCTTCGACACGAGCCCAGTGCCGCAATGCATCCATGATTTCTTCATCGGATACGGCCACCGCGATGCCGTCACTCTTCCGCAAAATATCCAGAATCAGATAGTCGCCATAGGCCTTGGGAACCCGCAGTCCGGAAGCTGCGGTGGCTGCATTCACCCACATTTCGGAGGCACTTTTACCTTCATCCCATGCTTTAACAATTGGGGCGCAACCCGTTGCCTGAACAGTAACCATTCGTGGACGTTCCGAGCCAATCCAACCCAGCTCTTCCAGCTCGTCGAACGCCTTCCACATGCCGATCAAACCGACCCCGCCGCCCGTGGGATAGATGATTCCTTGAGGAAGGCGCCAGCCCAATTGTTCGGCGACTTCGTAGCCCATGGTTTTTTTGCCTTCGACCCGATAGGGCTCTTTGAGGGTGGAAACATCGAACCACCCTTCCTTTTCTTTGCGCTCGGCCACCATGCGGGCGCAGTCGCTGATGAGCCCATCAACCAGAGTGATGTGCGCGCCGTAGTATTCCGATTCGATCCGGTTCGCCATGGGCACATCCTCGGGCATGAAGATGTGGGCTTCGATACCCGCGGCGGCGGCATAGGCCGCTAAAGCTCCAGCGGCGTTTCCGGCAGAGGGGATGGCCACCTTCTTCACGCCGTGATGCTTTGCCATCGTGATGGCGGCAGACAGCCCGCGGGCTTTGAACGAGCCGGTGGGATTCAGCCCTTCGTCCTTGATGAAAACCGTTGAGTATTCCCGGCTCGGCAGCATGGGAGTGAAACCTTCGCCGAGCGAAACTGGCTGGGCCTCAGGCAGAACTTCAGCGTAGCGCCACATGGTGGCAGGCCGGCCGCACAACTGTTCGCGGGAAAAAGTCTTTTTGATGGTCGGGAGATCGTAGCGAGCGTAGAGAACGCCGCCATCCTTCGGACAGATGGTCTGCGGCCGGTCGGCGGGCAGCGATTGCCCGCAGCGTGTGCATTCCAGATGCGTCAAGCGAGCCATGGCGGTCGAGTCTAGCACTCGAGGCGCTTGGTCGCTAAGCCTTGAGCCTCTTCAACAGAGCGGCCGCCTTGCGGAACCAGGGACGTTCGCGGCGACGCAAGTATCCCGGCATGGTCGGTTTCTTGGCGAGAATCTTCTGCGCCCACTCGCGGGCCTCCGCGTCCCTTCCCTGCGCGGAAAGAAATAAGGCGTAGTTGTAGTAAGTCTCCGATAACGTGGAGATCACCGTCACTTGCCGGAAGAAGTCCTCAGCCTTCGCCGGTTGCCCGGTATTCGCGTAGGCATGCGCCAGCAATCCTTTGGCGCGGTGGAAATCGTAGCCCTGGTCTATCCCCACCACGCGTTCCAGATCCGAAACGGCAGCCGGGAAATCCCCCAATTCCACTTCGCAGACACCTCGCCGGTAGAACGGATCGGGCGAATCGGTCCGCGACGAAATGGCTTTGTCGTAGCAGGCCCGCGCTCTCGAGAAATCCCGGTCCGACATGTACAGGTCCCCCAATTCCTCGTAGTTTCCGGCGGAGGGATTGTCGAGGACGGCGGCCTCCAGTTCATGAATTCTGCGCCTGCGCGGAAAGACCTTGAAGGATTGGCGCAGCAGTCCCACATCGGGCAACGCTTCCACCAGTAAGTAGATGGTCGCACCCAGCGGTCCCAGAAACAGGATGATGAACAGCCAGTAGGTATCGGGACGACGGCGAATGAAGTGGATGATCGCCAACGCAATGACGAGAAAACTCCACGGACTATAAAACGCGCTGAAAATGCCCATGAATGTGCTGCACTATAGCATGCACATTTCGCCCCGTCGCAGCCAGTCGGACCGGGCTCGCCAAGATGGTAAAATCTTGTGTGATCTCGCCTTCCATACGGTTGCTGGCACTCGATATTGACGGCACCCTGCTCAACTCGCAATTTCAGATTTCTGACGTCAACCTGTTGGCTTTGCGGCGCGCGCACGATGCGGGCATCGAAATTGCTCTGGTGACCGGCCGCCGCCACGACTTCGCCTTGCCCATCGCCCAGCAACTTGGCTTTGACTTATGGCTCATCAGTTCGAACGGCGCTATCACTCGCTCGCTTTCCGGGGAGACGTTTTACCGCGATCTGCTTCCCGCCAAGGTATGCCGCGAACTATGCGGGGCGATGATTGACTTCCGCGGCAATACTGTCCTGACTTTTGATAAACAGGCCAAGGGCTCCATCGTGCTGGAGCATATGAATGACCTGGAAAACAGCATCCGGCGGTGGCTCGAAAAGAACCTGCAGTACATCGACTTCGTGATACCGATCGAAAACGCCCTGGTAACCGACCCCGTTCAGGCTATGTTCTGCGGTCCGATAGCCCGCATGCATGAGGCGCTGGCGGCCCTTCAGAGTTGCCGTCTGTTCGAGCAAATCACTGTACTCAGAACGGAATACCCGGTTCGGGACCTGTCCATTGTCGACATCCTGAACCAGCAGTGCTCCAAGGGGCACGCTTTGGAGCGCTGGTCGGCCTTTCGAGGCCTTTCCCGGGATCAGGTCATGGCCATCGGTGACAATTACAACGATGTAGAAATGCTTGCCTTTGCGGGATACCCGGTTATCATGGGAAATGCGTCGGAAGACCTGCGCAGCCGAGGCTGGAAGGTAACCCTGTCCAACGACCAGGATGGCGTGGCGGCCGCCCTGGAGCCGGTTCTGGCCCGTATGAGTGTAGAGACGTAACGGCATTTATTCTGTTGGGAATCCGGCTGTACCCCCACACGCCGGACTTCGAGATTCTGGGTAGCAGTGTCCATGAAGCTGACTAAAAGTATCGGTGTCGTATTGTTGCTGAGCGCGGCCGCGATCGAGGTCTCGGCTACCGATGTCGCCACATTGCGCAATGGCTTCACGATCCGCCACGAAAGCCGTGCTCCGCTGGGCGAAACAACCCGCCTGTTTCTCACCGCGGATGGTTCCAGCTTTGTAGACGTGCCCACAGCCGAAATTGTTCAGATTGAACCCGACCTGAATGCCCCGCCGGCAGCGGATCAAAGTACGCAAGCGCCTGCGCTGAAGCCAGCGGCTTCAGGGCCGGCATTGCCGACCGCTTCAACTGCGGCATCTCAGCATGTGGATGTTTCCCAGGTTGTAAATGCTGCCAGCGATCGTTACCGGCTCGATCCAGATCTGGTCAGCAGCGTTATTCGAGCGGAGAGTGGGTTCAAGGTTCATGCCGTCTCTCCCAAAGGCGCGCAGGGACTGATGCAGCTCATGCCGGGAACCGCGTCGAAGCTGGGCGTGCCGAACGCCTTTGATCCGGAAGCGAATGTGGACGGCGGCACCCGTTATCTGCGCGAGTTGCTCGAGCGTTATAACTTCGACCTCATCAAGGCGCTTGCGGCCTACAACGCCGGACCGCACCGCGTGGAACAGTACAAGGGCGTTCCTCCGTATCTGGAGACGCGCAAGTACGTGGCCAGTATCGTGCGCGACTTCAACCGTAAGAAGCTGGCGCAGCAGAAGGCGGCCACCCCGGCGAAGGTCCCAGCGCAGAACCGGGCGAAGGCGCAGCCAGGGGTCTCAAAGCCGACAACGAAGACGACGCGCACCGCGACAGCTGTCACCAGGCGATCGAGCGCGGCCACGGGGAACTGATCGCGAGCGCCCCCTTCGCGTTGACCCCCAAGTCCGAGTCAGTTACCTTGGGTTGTGCCTTTCAGATCCGATCTGTAACACCACCGCCGGAGATCCCTCGAATTCATGGACCGAAGACGCGCAGCGATTACCGGAATCGCGCTCGCCATCCTGGCGGGTCTGGTGTATTCGCAGTTCCGGATGTGGAAGAACTTCGACTGGGAACTATTTCTGACGCAGACGCGCAGCGTAAGCGCCTTTCACATTCTGCACGGCATCGCGCTGATCTATCTGGCTTACGTCTTGCGCGCGGTGCGATGGAAGCTATTTTTGCGCCCGGTGCGGCCGCAGGCGTCTGCCGTGGGACTGGTGGCCCCCACCGTCATCGGCTTCACGGGACTGGCCCTTCTCGGCCGCCCCGGAGAACTCATCCGGCCCTACCTCATCGCCAAGCGTGAGAATCTGCCCTTTTCCTCACAGCTCGCGGTGTGGGCGGTGGAGCGCATTTTCGATGTCGGGGGCTTTACTTTCCTGTTCGTGCTGGCAGCCTTCTTTGCGACCGCGCCCAAGAGAATGCAGTCTCGGGGAATTTTTGAAGAAATTGCGATCGTGCTGATCGTGATTGTCGTCGGTCTGACGGTGGGAGCGTTTGCCGTGCATCGCAGCGGCGAGGGACTCGCCAGTTGGGTAGAACGGCGTTTCGCGCACCTCGCTTCCAACCTCGGTCACCGCATCGCCATGCGAATCCGCGAGTTTCGCGGTGGACTTAACACCATTCATGACAAGAAATCGTTACTGATGCTGATCGGCGTGTCGGTGCTGATGTGGGCCATGATCGCGGTTGCCTACAAGGAAGTGGCTCACGCCTACAACACGCCCAAGCTGGAGATCCCGCAAACGCAGATTTTCCTGCTCATGGCTTCGAGCATGGTGGGTTCGCTGGTGCAGCTTCCGGGGGTCGGCGGCGGATCGCAGTTCGCCACGATTGAGACGCTCAACCGCATCTTCGGTGTTCCGCCTGAGCTGGCGACCAGCTGCGGGATCATGCTCTGGCTGGTGACATTTATCGCGATCGTCCCGGTGGGGCTGCTGCTGGCTCACCGCGAGCGACTCTCGTTGCGGAAGCTTTCGCAGGAGAGTCACGAGGCGGAGGAGTCCAGCGCCGACAGTCCCGCCGCCTGAGACCTGCTTTTGTCTGCTGACATTCAACCGATAACCTTCGCGCTTCCCCTTCCGAAGTTCAGGCAACCGCCTGCTACAATTTGTTGTACTGACCCAGTTACACCAGATCAGCCGACAAGCGCCATGAAGTGTCCCTTTTGCGGGTTCCTGGAAGATAAAGTTGTCGATTCGCGCGAGAGCAAAGAGGCCGAATCCATCCGGCGGCGGCGCGAGTGCCTGAAGTGCGGCAAGCGCTTCACCACCTACGAGCGTATCGACGAAATTCCGTACATGGTCGTCAAGAAAGACGGCCGGCGGGAGAAATTCGATCGCCAGAAGGTGCTGAACGGCCTGCTGCGCGCCTGCGAGAAGCGCCCCGTACCCATCAGCAAGCTGGAACAGATCGTGAACGAGGCCGAGTCGTTTGTGATTGAGTCGGCGGAGCGCGAACGCAAGACCAGCGAGGTGGGTGAGTTGATCATGAGCCGGCTGCGCCGCTACGACAAAGTGGCGTACGTACGCTTCGCCTCCGTATACCTCGATTTCAAGGACGTGCAGGAATTCATGTCGGAACTGAAGGATCTGTTGAAGACCAAGGAACCCGAGCCCAAGCCGACCAAGGCCGGCCCAAAGTAACGCTGGCTTGAATCATCCCAGCAGGAACGACATCTTCATGACGCACCGCATCACTCTCATACCCGGCGACGGCATTGGCCCCGAGGTCACCAATGCCACTGTTCGCATCCTCGAAGCCACCGGTGTCAAGTTCGAATGGGAGACCTTCATGGCCGGGGCCGAGGCCTTCGAAAAATACAAGGAATACATTCCGAAAGAGCTGAACGACTCGATCGAGCGCACGCGGGTGGGATTGAAGGGCCCGGTCACGACTCCGATTGGCGGCGGTTTTGCCAGCATCAATGTCGAACTGCGCAAGCGTTTCGAGCTGTACGCGAACTTCCGGCCGATTCGCAATCTTCCGCACATTCCCACGCGTTATCCCGATGTTGACCTGATCATTGTTCGGGAGAATACCGAGGGCTTATATTCCGGCATCGAGCACGAGGTTGTGCCGGGCGTGGTCGAAAGCCTGAAGATCATCACCGAGAAGGCGTCCACCCGCATCGCGCGCTTCGCTTTTGAATACGCGCGCAAAAACAATCGCAAGAAGATTCACGCCATCCATAAAGCCAACATCATGAAGCTCTCCGACGGCCTGTTCCTGCGCTGCTCGCGCAATGTGTCGAAGGAATATCCGGAGATCACTTATGGGGAGCACATCGTCGACAACACCTGCATGCAACTGGTGATGAACCCCTACCAGTACGACATGCTGGTCATGGAGAACCTCTACGGCGACATCCTCTCGGACCTGTGCGCCGGATTCGTTGGCGGCCTCGGCCTTGTACCCGGTGCAAACTTCGGCGATGAATGCGCAATCTTTGAGGCGGTGCACGGCTCCGCGCCCGATATTGCGGGCAAGAACCTCGCGAATCCGACAGCACTGGTGCGGTCCGCTCTCCTGATGCTTCGCCACATTAGTGAACCCGAGGCTGCACAGAAAGTCCGGGACGGGCTGGAGAGGGTTTACCGAACCCGCGACAAACTTACCCGTGACGCGGGCGGAAAGGCCGGAACCTCAGAATTTGCGGATTCAGTGATTGAAGAAATGCAGAAGGCTGGCACAGAACAACCGGCTCAACAGGCGGCGCGCTGATCAATACCACTCTCCGCTCACGACCAACGATCGGCTCCGTTTGACGCGCTGCCCGGAAACGAGTTAACATCCGTTCGCTTTCTGGGGAACCTGTGGGGATGTCACAAACCGAGAGGTGTTTGGGGATAGTTCTGTTCCAGCTCGGAGGACCCGACACGCTGGAAGCCATCCAACCTTTTCTTTATAACCTGTTCTGCGATCCTGACATCATTGACTTTCCCTTCGCCCGCATCGGGCGCCGTCCACTCGCCAGACTGATCGCCACCACTCGCGCCAAGAAGGTGGAACATCATTATTCCGTGATTGGCGGCGGCTCGCCGATCCGACGTTTCACCGAAGCTCAGGCACGCGCCCTGGAAGGCGCGCTCGACTCGATGGGAGTGAATGCCCGCTGCTTCGTCGCGATGCGCTACTGGCACCCTTTTACTGCGGAGGCAGTGGCACAACTGGAGCGTGCTGGTTGTGACGAGGTTGTCTTGCTGCCGCTCTATCCTCATTATTCAAGCACCACGGTGGGCAGCAGCCTGAACGAATGGAATCGTCACTTCCGCGGAGATGTTCCGGTCCACACGGTGAAGAGCTTCTATCGGGACAGGCGCTACCTGGATGCGCTGATCGACAAGATTGAGGAAGCTCTCGGCCGCTTCCCTGCTTCGCGTTCGCCGGAGATTGTTTTCAGCGCCCACAGCCTGCCCCAGTCCATCATTGACAAGGGAGACCCCTATCAGCGGCAGATCGAGGAAACCGTTCAGCTTCTGATGGAGCGCGGGGGCTGGCCGAACCGCCACCGTCTGTGCTACCAGAGTAAAGTAGGAGCCAGCAAGTGGCTGCAGCCATCGTTGCATCGCACCCTTCGCGACTTGGCGGCCAAGAAGGTGCGCGACGTGTGCATCGTTCCGGTATCGTTTGTCTCCGACCACGTCGAGACCCTCGGCGAAATCGATCACGAAGCGCGTGAGGAAGCGGCCGAATTCGGCATCCAACAATTTGAGATGACGGCAGGACTGAACGGTTCGCCAAAGTTTATTGATGCGCTGGCTCACCTGGTTTTAGAAGCTGCGGGAGAATCGAGGACATCGATGCCGCCAAATCAGGAGAATGTTGCGGCGCCCCTGATGGCTGCTGACTAAGGGCCAAACGAAGTCGAGAGCTGTATAGGAGGAACCATGGCGGGTCCGGAGAACGATCCGGTCAAGCAGAATCCGCAAGCACCGAAGGAGTCCACTCCTGCGGGCACACCGGCCACCAAATATGTCGGAACCCCGGCGGTGGGAACTTCGAAAGCGGCGGCCGCGGGCGGAATTGCCGCGGTCGGTCCGGACAACTCGGAGGTCGATCAACGCCGCCGTCGCCTGGCCTGGATCGGCATCACGGCTTTCCTGGGCGCGTGGTTCCTGGCATTCTTTCGTTTTTTCCTGCCACGCACGTTGTTTGAGCCGCGCACTTCTTTCAAGATCGGATATCCCTCGGATTACGCGCTGGGCGTCGACACCAAGTGGCAGCAGAAGTTCCGTATCTGGGTGGATCGCACGCCCGACCGCCTGTTCGTGATCTACGCCCGCTGCACTCATCTGGGCTGCACTCCGGACTGGAAGCCCAGCGAGAACAAATTCAAGTGCCCGTGTCACGGCAGCGGCTACGACAGCGAGGGCATCAATTTCGAAGGCCCAGCGCCGCGGCCCATGGATCGAGCCAAAGTAGAACTTGCGCCCGACGGGCAGATCATCGTCGACGTGGCCAAGCTTTACTCCTGGCCGAAGGGACAACCGAGCCACTTCAACGATCCCGGTTCATTTTTGCCGACATAGCCGGGATCACGCCGGCAGCTTGCCGGCAGTTGCGAGAGCAACTCGCCCTCGCTCAACGGCAGCAGATAGAGATTTGTGGCAGCAGAGGACCCAATGCCAGAAGAGAAGAACGGACAAAACGGCGGCAAAGTCGGACTCGTCGACAAGGTCAAAGGCCACCTCGCCAGCGACGTGCAATCGCTCAAGACCGAGATGCCCGCGAAGGTCAAAGAGCAGATGGATGGCCTGAAGGATCCGACCAAGACTCAGGTCTACACTTCCATCTTCCGCCACAAACACGACGACACCCCCCGCAATCGCGCGTTGGGCGTGCTGTCGAACGTCTTCCTGCACCTGCACCCGGCGAAGATCAATCGCGACGCCGTGCGTTATAGCTACACCTGGGGCATGGGCGGAATCACGTTCTACCTCTTTATTGTGCTCACCTTCACGGGCGTGTTACTGATGTTCTACTACCACCCGACCAAGGTACAGGCGTTCCGCGACGTGCTTTACCTGGAGCACGATGTTCCGTTCGGCAAGCTGCTGCGCAACATGCACCGCTGGGCGGCGCACCTGATGGTCATCGGGGTGTGGCTGCACATGTTCCGCGTGTTCCTGACCGGCTCGTACAAGAAGCCGCGAGAATTCAACTGGAACATCGGCGTTCTCCTGCTGGTATTCACGCTGCTGCTTTCGTTCACGGGATACCTGCTGCCGGACGACCAACTGGGATTCTGGGCAGTCACGGTCGGCACCAACATGGCGCGCGCCACCCCGCTGCTGGGTCACGAAGGACCGTTCGGGCCGCAACTGCACATGACTCCGTACAACGACGTCCGCTTCGGATTGCTGGGCGGCTCGATCGTGGATGCGAACGCGCTGCTGCGATCCTATATCTGGCATTGCATCGGCATTCCGATCGTGGCCTCGGTGCTGATGATCGTCCACTTCTGGCGTGTGCGAAAAGATGGAGGCATTTCCGGCCCGGCCCCCGTGATGCTGGAATCGGAAGCTGACAAACCAAGAAGAGGCCCCACGGCCGCCGGCACATAGATGCGCGTAGTGACAGCCGCCCTCGGCTGTCGAGCCGAGCACAGCTCGGCAGTGGAATGAAGATTAGTTACGGTACGAGGAGCAAGTATGGATTGGCGTCAACTTTGGGAAATCATCTCTGCCCCCGACAATGTTCCGATCGTCGGCTTGATTCCGCTCCTCGCCTTCTACATCTATCTCGCCTGGAAGCAGGCCCACGCCAACGATCAGCTGGTGACCCAGTTGGAAGCCGATCCGGCGATGGCCAAGACGCATCACCGCAAGACCTGGCCCTTCCAGGCGGGCTGGCAAAAAGAAGTCCACGTGTGGCCCTTCCTGCTGCGGATTGAGTTTCTCGCTGCCATCATCGTCACGATCATCCTGATGATCTGGTCGATCACACTGAACGCCCCGCTGGAGGAACCGGCGAATCCGAACCTGACCATGAACCCGGCGAAAGCGCCGTGGTACTTCCTTGGCTTGCAGGAAATGCTGGTGTACTTCGATCCGTGGATTGCGGGCGTCGTGATGCCGACGTTAATCATCGTCGGCCTGATGGTGATTCCTTATATAGATACCAACCCGATGGGTAGCGGTTACTACACGTGGAAGCAACGCCGCTTCGCGATCTCCACCTTCCTGTTCGGATTCGTGGTCTTGTGGATCGCGATGATCATCATCGGCACCTTTATTCGGGGGCCTGGCTGGCAGTGGTTCTGGCCGGGGCAAACCTGGGATCACAACCGGCTGATCTACGAAGTGAACCGCGACTTGCCGGATCTGTTTGGCATTACCTCGAATTGGGGTAAAGGCATCTTTGGCGCGATCATCGTGGGCGGATATTTTGGGCTGGGCGGTTTCGCTGTGTTTTCCCTGTTCCGCCGTTACATGCCCAAGGATTTCGCGCGCATGAGCATTCTGCAGTTTTCGATCACGCAGGCCTTCCTGCTGATCATGCTGGCGTTGCCCCTCAAGATGATGCTGCGCCTGCTTTGGCACATCAAGTACGTGTGGATTACACCGTGGTTTAACGTTTAGCTGATGGCTGATAGCCGATAGCGAAACGCTGGCGTTACGGTTTTGCCGACGACCATCAGCCACAGGCCATCAGCAAACTTCGGAGGAAGCGGTGCCCGACAAACCAGTCCGCGACAACGATCCGATCGTCACGAAGTCTTACGCGGCACATTACATGATCGCCGTAGCCCTGCTGACGGCTACTCTGCTTTGGGCGCTGTGGGACGAAGCATTCGGGATGCGGCCGTGGAAGGCCTACCAGCACGAATGGAAACAGCGTTACACGGCTTTCCTGAACTCGGCGCATTCCAAGTCCGACGCTTCCCAGAAAGAAGTTGAAACCAGTTCCGACTACCAGAAACTGAAACAGGACCTTGACCAGGCTACACAACAAGCGACGCCGCACATTCGAGAGTTGCAGAAGCAGATCGGCGATCTGAGCGCAAAGATTCTTGCGGTACAGAGCGTATTTACCGACCGCCGCGCCTATGTAAATGCCCTTACCTATCAGATTGAAACCAGCAGCAGCGCCTCGTCCAAGCAAAGCATCCAGAAAGATCTCGATAAGTACAAGGCAGAAACGGCTACGGTCGAGTATCCGGACGGCAGCAAGCAGAAATACACCTTCCAGAAACTCGAAGAAACCTACAACGATCTGAAAAACCAGCGCGCCAAGCTCAGCGCGGAACTGGGCGACACGCTAAAGCCCGTGACCGCGGCCAAGACTGCCATGGACGAGTATGTGAACGACCACATGGTCGATCTCACGCCAGCGCAGATCGCAGGTCTGCAGAAGAAGACCGAGGATCTCGATCCTTCCATCATGCAGATTAACGTTGCGGAGGCGAACATCGTCGACCGCTGCGAGTCCTGTCACATGGGCGCTCGCGAGCCGGTGAAGCTGACCGCCGCCTCCATGAGCGCCAAGGGCGCCAAGACTCCCGACGACTACGCGAAGGCTTTTGTCAGCCATCCCAACCCGGCCCTGCTGCAGGTTCACGATCCGGACAAGTTCGGTTGCTCGCCCTGCCACCAGGGCAACGGACGCGCCACCACCAGCGTTGAGAAAGCCCACGGCAATTACGAACATTGGCTGTGGCCGCTTTATACCAGGCAGAATTTCGAAGCGGGCTGCCAGACCTGCCACGCGGCCGACATGATGCTTGTTTCTGGCGACGTCGGCTGGACCATCAGCAAGGGCAAGGATCTGTTCCGGCAGCGCGGCTGCATGGGCTGCCATCGCTACGAGGGCTACGATCGCGAACCGGAAGAATTGCAGTCCCTCAACCAGCAGACCAAGCAACTGGAAGGCGAGAAGCGGGAGAACATTAAGCAGTCGGCCTACCTCATGAAGCAGGCGGACGCGGCCGAAAGCAACGATGAGGCGAACCGGCTGAACGACGAAGCGGTGGGCCTGCGCGTCGCCAACAGCAAGATCGATGGACGCCTGCAGCAGATTGATTTCCGCGCACACAGCCTGATGCAGGACGTCAAGAAGGTCGGGCCGAATCTGAAAGACGCCCGCCTTAAGCTGAACAAGAACTGGATTCCGGTTTGGCTGAAGAAGCCGAGCGCATTCCGTCCGGGCACCAAGATGCCGAACTTCCGCCTGAGCGACGCGCAAATTCAGGCGATCTCCGCATACATCTGGCAGTCGGGGTTCACCGATTCCCTGCCCCACCAGAAAGCGGGCAATGCGGACCACGGCAAAGAGCTATTCGAAACGCGAGGTTGTCTGGCCTGTCATTCGATCGGCGAAGGCGATGATCTGCAGGGTGGGACCTTCGCGGCGAATCTGACCCGGGTCGGCGAAAAAGCCAACTATGATTACCTGGTGCGCTGGATTCACAACGCGCGCGAGCGCACCCGGCCGTACTGCCCGTACGAGAAGAAAGACATCGGTCCGGAAGACTACGCCAAGAAGAATCTCCCCTATGTCTTCGACTTGCGTCATAGTAAGTGCCCCAACGACGGCCACGAACTTCAAGTACAGAACATGACTGTCATGCCGAGCCTGCGCCTCAGCGTCGAAGACGCCCAGGACATCGCCACGTATCTGCTCACGCAAAAGAAGCAGGAGCCTTCCGCCTATGCGGATGCTTCCTTCATGGACGACCCCAAGCTGAAGGAAGAAGGCAAGAAGTGGATTCGCCATTACGGCTGTGCTGGATGCCACGAGATTGCCGGCATGGAAGAAGAAGGGCGCATTGGAACAGAATTGACTTTCGAAGGCAGCAAGCCGATCGAACGTCTCGACTTTGCACTCTTTACTGAATCGGCGCAGCGCGGCGGCAAGGAACCGATTACCAATCCGGAAGATCTCGCGCGCTTGCCGGAAGGCCCCGCCAAGACTCCCTGGTACGACCACAAGGGATTCTTCGAGCATAAACTCGCCGAGCCCGAGATCTTTGACAAAGGCATGGTCAAGTCGGAAACCGAAGCGCTGCGCATGCCGAACCTGCACCTCAGCAAGGACCAGGTACAGGCCCTCAGCACCTTTCTGTTAGGCAGCCAGGAGAGCAGCCTGCCCGCCAATTACCAGTACCGGCCGGAGGACGCACGCCATGATATTCAAGAAGGCTGGTGGATCGTCACCAAATACAACTGCGTGGGGTGCCACCAGTTCTTTCCCGGCCAGGATTCGAGCCTGATGAAGATGAAGAAGTATCAGGACGCCGACTGGAAAGAACAGCTGCCCCCGAAGCTCTACACCGAGGGTGCCCGCGTCAATCCGGAATGGTTGCGAACTTTCCTCTCAAACCCCGCTTTGAGTGAAACCGATACCAACCGAAATGGCGTTCGAAGCTATCTCAAGGTTCGCATGCCGACCTTCTCCCTCTCCAACGACGAGTTGCGCAAGCTGGTGCGCTTCTTCCAGGCCCTCTCGCAGCAGCCCATGCCGTACATTCCGGAGACGGTACCGACACTCACGTCGAAAGAAACCGAGATGGCGCGCAGCCTGTTCTCGAGCACGGCGGCTCCCTGCCTGAAGTGCCATGCGACCGGTGACGCGCAACACGACGCGCACGCGACCGCACCCAACTTCCTGCTGGCCAAAGACCGCCTGAAGCCGGACTGGGTCGAACGGTGGATCACCGATCCACAAGCCATCAGCCCGGGCACGTCCATGCCTTCGGGACTGTTCAACCATGTGAATGGGCAGTGGGTTTTCGCCGGACCGACGCCACCGTCATTCCAGGGCTACACGCAGGACCACACGAAGCTGCTGGTGGATTACATTATGCAGCTCACGCCGGAAGAGCAGCGCAAGGTAGCTGCTTCCATGGGACGCTCGACAGCATCGAACACCGCCTCACCCAGCAAGAAGCTTGCGGTAGGCGCGCCTCGCCATGCCGTTCCTCAGACGGCAGCTGGCGGGGGATCGCGCTAGAATGGAGCGTTTTCGCTTTGCGACTTAAAACTACAAGAAAGGTACACATCATGAAGAATTTCCGGTTAGCATTCCTTCCCCTGCTAGCCTTGGCGGGCCTTTTACTGCTCGCGGCCTGCAACAAGAAAGAAAACACCGAACAGTCCACCTCGGCTCCGGCCTCGGCGCCCGCGGCTACCCCGATCGATCCGGCTACGGTCGGCTCCATCAGTGGAACCGTAAAGTATGACGGCGCAGCGCCCAAGCCGGCCAAGATCGACATGTCGCAGGACCCAGCCTGCAAGGGCGCCAATGAAGCCGAAACCCTCGTCGTTGACAAAGGAAATCTCGCGAACGTGTTCGTTTATGTGAAAGACGGCCTTGGCAATCGGACCTTTGACGTCCCGAAAGATCCGGTCGTCCTCGACCAGAGCGGCTGCCGCTACCATCCACACGTGCTGGGCGTGATGGCCGGCCAGACTGTAGAGATCAAGAATGACGACCCCACTACCCACAACATCCACCCCACGCCCAAGGACAATCGCGAGTGGAACGAATCGCAACCTCCGAAGGCAGCGCCCATCGAGAAGAACTTCGCCCGCGAAGAAATCATGTTGCCCGTGAAGTGTAACCAGCACCCGTGGATGAAGATGTACGTCAACGTGGTGAAGAGCCCGTTCTATGCCGTCACCGACAAGGACGGAAAGTACGACATCAAGGGCCTGCCTCCGGGCGACTACACGCTCGCCTTCGTGCACGAAAAACTCGGCGAACAGACTCAGAAAGTGACCGTCGGTCCAAAGGAATCAAAGACCGCCGATCAGTCGTTTAAAGCGGGCGGTATGTAACCGTTCGGTCTGCTAGAATGCTCCGTTCTCGAGAGAGGGTCGGTAACCCCGACCCTCCCGGGAAATAGGTATGTGGGGTTCACAGAGGTTCGTCGCAGCAGGGTTCACCGGCTCAAGGAGTTTGTTCTGAAGGCGATCGCCACTCAGTACAATCGCGCCCATCACGCGTTTGCGGTCTTCACCGCGTGCTTCGCCTTTCTCGTCATTACGGCGGGCGCCTCGGTCACTAGCAACGACGCAGGACTGTCGGTACCCGACTGGCCGACTTCGTTCGGTTATCTGATTAAGGTTCCCCATCTGGTCGGTGGAGTTCGTTTTGAATGGAGCCACCGCATGGTGGCCGGGTCCCTTGTGATTCTTACGTTGGCCATCGCAGGGTGGACGCTGCTGGTGGAACGGCGCTCCTGGTTGCGCAAACTGGCCCTTGCCGCTTTGGGGACGGTGGTTGTACAAGCCATTCTCGGAGGCATGACCGTTCTGATGCTGCAACCGCCGGCCATCTCTACCGCACATGCCGCGGTTGCGCAAACATTCTTCTGTATCGCGGTCGCCATTGCCCTCTTTACCGGGCGCAAGTGGGTGGAGGAAGTTCCCCGGGTTGAATTCGACACCCGACGGCCGAGCCTGTTTACGCTGGCCGTGCTTTCCATCATCGTGCTTTACGGCCAGTTGATCCTTGGAGGCATGTTCCGCCACCACGGGATGAGTTGGTGGCCGCACGTCGCGCATGCCGCGGTGGTCGCATTCGTTCTGACCTGGACGGCGATTCGGGCTTTGTCGGTCTACTCCAACATCGAGGCGATTCGGCGACCGGCGATTCTGATGCTCTCCCTGCTGATTACGCAGCTTTGCCTGGGCTTTGCCGCCTTCCTGACGCGCGTTGCCTGGGGTCGGGACAGCGTGCAACCGGAACTGCCCATGGTGATCTCGACCGTCGCGCACGTGGCGGTCGGCGCGTTATTGCTGGCGACTACGGTTGTGCTGACCATTCAGATCTGGCGACACGTGCCCGTCGCCTTTGCCGAACGGATTCCGGGCGCAGAACGGACGCCCCAAGCCGCATGAGCGCCGCCAGCCAATCCTGGAACGTTCCATCCCGCGCCGCCGTGGCCATCCTCGCGCGCGACTATGCGGAGCTCACCAAGATGCGCGTCACGACTCTGGTCGTCCTGACGGCATGGTGCGGGTACTACTTCGGCTGCCTGAAGTCCGGCATCCCAGCCTTTTCATGGGATCTGTTTCACACCCTTCTCGGCATCGGTCTCGTTTCCGGAGGCACGGCCGCTCTCAACGAAGTCATGGAGCACGACATCGACGGCCGCATGCGCCGCACCGCGCAACGTCCGCTGCCCACGGGACGGATGAGCCTGCTGCACGCCACCGTCGTCGGGATGATCATGACGGTCGGCGGCGCCGTATACCTTGACATCACGCTCAACGCGCTGACCGGAACGCTCGCCCTGCTGACCGCCTTCGTCTACCTGGCTGCATACACGCCTCTGAAGAAGGTGCACCCGGTCTGCACATTCGTGGGCGCAATCCCCGGCGCGATGCCCGGCGTGCTGGGCTGGACCGCCGCTCGCGGCCATCTGGAATGGGAAGCCCTGGCGCTATTCGCCATTGTCTTCTTCTGGCAGTTTCCGCATTTCTTCTCGATCGCGTGGCTTTACCGCGACGACTACGCTGCCGGAAACATCCGGATGCTCCCGGTCGTGCAGCCGGATGGCCGCTCCACGGCCCGCCGGATTCTGCTCTATTCGCTGATCCTGATCCCGGTCAGCCTGACGCCGACGCTTTTGGGAATGTCCGGCCGCATCTATCTTGTTGGCGCCCTGGTTCTCGACGTTGCGCTGCTTTATATCGGACTACGCCTGACCACGCTTCGCATCCCCGTCAGCGCTGCGCGTTCAAAACAGCGTGCCCGCCAGTTACTGCAGGCTACCGTCTTATACCTCCCCTTGCTCTTTGTTCTCATGATGCTGAACCGGTTCTCGTCGTAGAATAGCTTGTGGCCTCGAAGACCCCTGCAATCGTGGAAGTTGGCCCCGAAGCGGATACTGTCGCCAGCGCCGTCATTTCGGTGCAGAACATCATGCACCGCTACGACGGGCGCACTGCCTTGGACGATGTTTCATTCGATGTCCGCCCCGCCGAACTTTTCGGCCTGCTTGGCCCCAATGGCAGCGGCAAGACTACTCTTTTCCGGATCCTGTCCACATTGATGGTCCCGACCGCGGGACGAGCCCTGATCATGGGCTTCGATGCCGCGAAAGAGCCGGCAGCCCTTCGCCGCCAGATCGGGGTCGTGTTCCAGGCGCAGAGCGTTGACGAGAAGCTGACCGCCTACGAGAACCTTTGGCACCAGGGACACCTGTACGGCCTGCACGGCGCCGCGCTCAAGGCGCGCATTGAAGAAATTCTCAACCGCGTCGGCTTGGCCGATCGCATGAAGGAACTGGTTGAGACTTTTTCGGGTGGTATGTCTCGCCGCGTCGAGTTGGCTAAGGGCCTGCTGCATCATCCGTCAGTCCTGCTTCTGGACGAGCCGACGACCGGGCTCGATCCGGGCGCCCGCCGCGATCTCTGGCAGTACCTGCAGATGCTGCGCGACCAGGAGCGCGTTTCGGTCATTGTGACCACCCACCTGATGGAAGAAGCCGAGCGCTGCGATCGCCTTGCCATCCTGAACGAGGGCAAACTGGTCGCGCTGGGCACGCCCACGGAACTGAAACACGAAATCGGTGGCGACGTGATTCTGCTCGACGTCACTGGGGATGCCGAGTCTTTGGCGCAGCGCATCAGCACGCGCTTCAGCGTCGACGCCACGGTGATGGGAAACCAGTCCCGCGCCCGCCAGGTGCGGATTGAGATGGAAAATGGCCATCGCTTCATTACCGGGCTGGTCGAGGCATTCCCGGGAGAGATTCAGGCAGTTCGCGTAAGCAAGCCGAGCCTGGAAGACGTGTTCATTCACCGCACCGGCCATCGCTTCTGGACGGAAGCGGGCGAGGAAACAAAAGAGTGATGCGGTTGCATTGAAATGCCCGGCTTTGAAAGGGCGGCTTTGAGGGGGCGGCTTTGAAAGGGCTCGGCTTCAGCCGAGCCGAAAAGGTACCAAACAGAACCGCGGCTTCAGCCGCTGAGGTTCGTGTAAAACTGCTCTCGAAAGAAGAGTCATTCCGAGCGCAGCGAGGAACCTGCTTCTCCGCTGCGCCGAAAAACATCAGCCCCTGAGGAGGAAGCGTGCAGCCCATGATGCTCCTGGTGTCTGTGGTACTCGGCATTCTCCCGTTGCTGGGAATTGTTTGGACAATCAAGAACGGCACCCTCATGACGGTCGATGGTTTGTTCATGAGCCTGATCCTGTTAAGCCTGTCGGGATTGTTCTTCCTGAATGCGTTCTGGGAATGCCGCGACTGTGGCCTGATCCCGGGCAAACAGAAGACTCCGCCGCCGGCAAAGAAATGAGATAAGCATTGGCCACGCAGACCGCAACTCTCCCCGCACGCAGCGTCCCGGCTTCTGCCGGCATGGCGCTCCCCGCCTTCACGCTCTGGTGGCGCGAACTGGTGCGCTTCTACCGCCAACGCAGCCGCGTAGTCGGAGTGATCGCGTCGCCGCTCGTGTTCTGGGTGGTGCTGGGCTCGGGCTTCGGATCGTCTTTCCGCGCCGGCAGCGGGCACGGCCAGGAACACTATCTCGACTACTTTTACCCGGGCACGCTCATCATGATCGTGCTGTTCACCAGCATCTTCACCATGATGTCAGTGATCGAGGATCGCAAGGAAGGGTTCCTGCTTTCCGTACTGGTCGCACCGGTCCCGCGCTCGGCCATCGTTTTAGGAAAAGTGCTGGGAGGCACGACCCTGGCGGCGGTGCAGGGATTGATCTTCCTTCTGCTGGCTCCTCTGACCGGAGTGCACATCAGCCTGGCCGCATTGCCGCTCATTGTCCTGACGGTCTTCCTGGTTTCCTTCGCGCTCACCGCCCTGGGTTTCGCGATTGCCTGGCCGATGGACTCGACCTCGGCGTTCCATGCAATCATCAATCTGTTCCTGATTCCGCTGTGGCTCTTGTCAGGCGCCCTGTTCCCGCTATCCAGCGCCTCCGGCTGGCTCCGTGTTCTGATGCGGATCAACCCACTGACCTACGGCGTGGAAGCGTTGCGCACGCTGCTTTATCCAAATACCCCGGCCGAATTTTCGCTTGCCTCCGCGATGGCCACGCTGGTGCTGTTTTCGCTGTTCATGTTCGGACTGGCGTTCGTAGTGGCGAATCGCCGGAGCACCAAACCGGCGGCGTGAAATTTGTTATCGACGAACGGTTCTCGACGAAAGATCGTGGTTCTCGTGCCACTCTCTTGTCGAGTAGCTCCCCCGAGTCATGCCAATTCCTGCTCAATACGCCATCTTCCCCGTCATCAATGCCAGCCTGAACGGTGTCAGCGCTGTGCTGCTGCTGATCGGGCGCTGGTTCATCAGCAAGGGACGCGTCGCCTCCCATCGCGCGACCATGATTACCGCTGTGATCACGTCGACGCTGTTCCTGATTTCGTATCTCTACTATCACGCACACGTCGGATCGGTGCGTTTTCAGGGGACTGGCTGGTCTCGGCCCGTGTACTTCACGATCCTGATTTCCCACGTTGTGCTGGCGGCTGCCATCGTGCCGCTGGTGATCATTACCCTCACCCGAGCCCTGCGCGAGCGCTTCGATCGGCACCGCGCCATCGCTCGATGGACATTTCCGCTGTGGCTCTACGTCTCGGTCACCGGAGTTCTCGTATACTTCATGCTTTACCATTGGTTCGCCGTATGAGCACTTTTCAGGAGACTGCCGGGAAATCAATGACCACAGGGTACACGGAGGCGCACAGAGGAAGCTGGAAATCCCTGTGCCCCTCCGTGTCCTCTGTGGTTAAAGACGTGAAGAAAACGCTGGAACTGGAATATTAAGCAATGGTCACCGTTCGACTCAGAATCGATGTCTCCGGTACGGTTGGTACAGAAGCCTGGACCAATCTCCAACAATTCGACCCGATTCAGAAAGCCGCCTTCGGCCCGCAGTTCGGTTCCAACGGCCCCTGCAAGCATGCGCCCGGCACCCCGCACGAGAAAGAGGAATGGATCGGCGCCGAGATCACGCTGCAGACGCCGTTGCTCGCCCAATACGCGGTTTCGCACTACCTTGAGCAGGAACGCGTACTCGACGCCGACGTGGTGGATTAATGTATATTGCGCGATTGCCGCCGTTCGAAGCACAACGAGAGACTTTTCTTTTGAAAGGGCTCGGCTTCAGCCGAGCCGGGAACGCAGTCAAAAAAACGCGGCTTTAGCCGCTGAAGTCGAGGCGAAGCGAGAGCTCGGACCGAATCTACTATCGAACCGTACCGAATGACTTCAATTTCAGCCACTGACAACCGATCTACCGCCAAGAAAGCTGGCATGTCGACCCGCCACCGCGTCCTGTTTTTCGTTACCGCTTGGTTCATCGCCTTCATGCCGGTGATGTTCTGGTGGAACACGTGGTTCGGCCGCACCCTTTCGGACAAACAGGTGGCGGAATATCTGCGCGACGACAAGCATCCTCGCCATATCCAGCATGCGCTGGTGCAGATGGGCGAGCGCATGTCACGGCATGACGCGGCGGTTACGCAGTGGTATCCCGAGTTAGTCCGACTGGCAGGTCACTCGGTCGACGAAGTCCGCAACACGGACGCCTGGGTGCTGGGACAAGACACATCCGGGCAGGGATTTCACGAGGCTCTCCTCACGATGCTGAATGACCCGTCGCCTCTGGTGCGTGGCAACGCGGCGCTATCGCTGGTTCGATACGGAGACGCCACTGGCCGACAACAGATTGTCGCGCTCCTGCAACCCGTTACTCTGACCGCGCCCATCGCGGGACGCGTCGTCGACGCCGACAAGGCGGGTACCGCCATCCATCAAGGCGGACTGATCGCGAAACTTCAGAACGATCAGCAAACCGTCGAGGTACGCTCTCCAATCGCCGGACGCCTCCGCACGCTATTTGCACAGACCGGGGGATCGGTAAACGCGGGAGCCGAAATCGCCACCGTGGACCCGGCGGTCGATCAGGTGTGGGAAGCCTTGCGGGCGTTGTATCTGGTCGGTCAGTCCGATGATCTTCCTGCAATCGCCCGTTACGAGCGCGACCTGCCGGAAGTGCCAGATCACATCCGCCAGCAGGCTCTCTTAACGGACAAAGCGATCCGGGATCGAGTTGCAGCCCGCTGAAATGCCCAAGAAGGATAACCACAGAGAACACAGAGATCCACGGAGGAAGGCGCGGAGCCATCTCACAATTTCTGGCAAAGTGAAACGCGCGCCGCAGCGCGCGTCAGAGCTAGAGACCAACGACTAGTGACTGGCGACTAGATACTCATCACTCCCACTTCTTTCTCCACCTCGGCGGTATCGACCATCACGATTGCATCCCACGGGCAGCCGTCGAGGAAGCAGCCATCCGGCCCTTTGCTGATGCATTTCTTGCAGCCTATGCACAGAATCGGATCAACCTGGATGCGGCCAAACGGCGGGTGATCCTCGTCCGGCACCCAGAACATGCAGTCGGCGACCGGGCAATATTCGACGCAGGCCGGCGACCCGGCGCAGCCCGTGCAGCACTCGGTAATCACGGCCAGCTCTTTGGGTTTCTTCTTGCGCGGCGTGGTCAGGCCCGTGGATTTTGGTTCGAATTTGAGTTCGTCCGGGACCATCCCGGCGGCTTTATTTGCGGCGGTTTCGGCAGCCATAGGGTGGTTGGATTATACCGTGAAACCAGGCCCGGAGCGCACGACCTGAATTCAGCCGATCCAGCCGAGTCGGGCCAGTGTTCCTCCAACGAACTAGGACAAACTGCCTTGAAAGAGAACTGAATTAAAAGCGCGAGAATGTTTTGAAAGGGCCCGGCTTCAGCCGCGCGAGGTATGCGGTTGGAAATTCTTCACCACAGTGGCCACAGAGCTCAGAGAGGCAAACTTAAGGCGCCAGTCGATCCTCCGTGCTTCTCTGTGTCCTCTGTGGTAATCGCGTTTTCCAAAGCCACCCCGCACTCGTCACAACGCTTGTGTCCAGATACCACAATTTCCACCCTTCCCTTTCTGCTATAGTGACCCTCTTAAGGAGCCTGCACTCATGCCTAAAAGCGTTAACAAAGTCATTCTCATTGGCAATCTTGGCAAGGATCCCGAAGTAAAATACACGCCGCAAGGCACGGCCGTCGCCAAGATCACCGTCGCGACCAATGAGCGCTTTAAAGATAAAAGTGGCGCCTGGCAGGATCGTACCGAGTGGCATAACGTGGTCCTGTGGCAGCGTCTCGCCGAGATCGCCGGGGAGTACCTGAAGAAGGGCGGCAAGGTTTATATCGAAGGCCGGTTGCAGACCCGTTCCTGGGATGACAAGCAGACAAACCAGAAGAAATACATGACCGAAATCGTGGCCAACGATCTGGTACTGCTGAGCGGGCGCGGAGATGCCGGCGGTGGTGGCGGCGAAGGCTACAGCGGAGGATCGCGCGCAGCGGCCGATCACTTCGACCAGCGCGCCCCGGAACCGGAGCCGGCCGGAGCGTCGCCGATTACGGACGAAGATATCCCGTTCTAGCCTTGGCCGTCTGGGCGGCATCACATATCATCGCTGCCTTGGAGGGAGTAGAGTATGTCGACTCTAGCCAGCAAGACCTGCGTTCCCTGCCGAGGTGATGTCCCTGCGCTCAAGGGAACCCAACTCCACGACCTCAGCCACCAGCTGCCGAACTGGAAGGTGGTCGACGAGCACCACCTGACGCGCACCTTCAAGTTCCCGGATTTCCAGACGGCCCTTGATTTCGTGAACCGCGTGGGAGCCATCGCGGAGGAGCAGGGACACCATCCCGACATCCTCCTCAGTTGGGGCAAAGCCGACATCACGATCTGGACACACAAGGTGAACGGTCTCACCGAAAGCGACTTCATCCTGGCCGCGAAGATCGACGAGCTCTAAGCCGGCGCACTGCCTGGCGATTTCCTCTCTAAATTGGACCTGCACGTCTGTTTTTCACGGGCTGGGCTGCCCGGTTGCGATTTTCCGTATGATCGATGGCGCCATGGGCTGGCACTCCTTACCCGGGCAGGAGGCGCGGATGGGACGAGTGGATTTCCTGCTGGCGTTGGGTGTGCTGCTATCAACTGCAGCAATCGACGCCGTTTACGTAATGTTCAATGCGTCAGTTTCTGCGGGCCGCCGGGTCCCGGCAGCTACCTGGAGCAGCGTCTGGTATCTGCTCTCGGCATTCGCGGTGATCAGCTACACGAAGAACTGGGTGTACGTGGTGTTTGCTGCCATCGGATCGTGGATTGGCGCTTACCTTTCCATGACCCTTTTGCGCAATTCGACGGAGCGGCGACTGCATCACTAAGCGAACTTCACTCCGTGATCGCGGGCTGGCGCGCTGGTTCAGGCCTCAACATTGCCCAGGCCCACAATGCGGCAGGAATCAGCATAACGATTCCCACCGCCGAGACCAGGGTAAGAGCCGAAATGCCCGCATCGAGCAGCAAGCCACAAATCCAGGCGCCGGCGGCGATCGTGAGCATACAAAGCCCGAGGTCCGCGGAGAACACTCGCCCGCGAAAGCGATCATCGGTGTGCAACTGCAGCAGCGTTGAGGAAAACACCCAGACTGTCGCGCCGCCGCAGTGAGCCACGGCAGCCCACAGGCAGGCAAACCAGACGTTTCCAGCCTTCCCAATCAGCGCGTAGCCCAGCGCGATCACGAGGTAGCCGTAAAGAATTCCGAGACGCAACCGGCGTTCCTGATTCCCGGCCCAAGGCGCGCTGAACAACGGCCCAATGAGAGATCCCAAACCGCGCGAGCCCAGCAGCAGGCTCATGCCCAGCATCGCGCCGCGCTGGGGATCCATGTGGTGCCAGCGCACCGGGTAATACCTTTGCCCCATGACCGTAAACAGCACCCAACTGGGACCGATCACCAGGTTGCCCGCCTTGGCGAACACGGTCGCCAGCAGGCCGCGCTGGCTTCGGATATAGCGCACTCCATCCAGCACGGGCGTGTAGTCGAATAACTCGCGCACCCGCAGAGGTCCCGCCGCCCCAGCATGCGGCTCGGCAAAATGCATGCCCGTGATGAAGAGTGCGGAAAGCAAGAATGACAGCGCGTTCAGGACAAACACCGCATCGCGGCCGAGCAGTGCAGCGACAACCCCGCCTAGCGTCGCGCCCAGCACCAGGTTCATCGACCAGGTGGTCGACCCGAGCGTGTTGGCAACGATCACGTCCTCCCGGCTGGTGATGTTCGGAATCACCGAACTGCGAGCCGGTTCGAAAAAAGCAGCCATGATCGTTTCCAGCAGCAGCAACGGATAGACCAGCCACACCATCTCGCGCGAGCGCACCAGCAACATCGAGAGTACGATCACGGCACGAATCAGATCGGCGGCGATCATGACGCGCTTGCGGCTGATGCGGTCATTCACCACTCCGGCGGTGGGCCCGATAAACGTCTGCGGCAAAACCTGCAACACCAGCGCGATCGCGACCGAACTCGCATGCCCGGTAAGTTGCAGCAGCAAGCTGTAAATCGCCAGGGTATAAAACCAGTCTCCGATCTCGCTGACGATCTGCGCCAACCACAGCCGGCGAAAGTTTCGGTTCTCCCGCAGCAGCCGCACATACGAGGCAAACGAGATCGAATTTGTTTCGCGTTCGGGCGCCGGATCCATGTTCAGAGAAGAGTCCTTCAAGATAACCGATCCGCTCACTTTTCACCCGTACGCACCGAGAAGCTGGAATCGGGCAAAGAAACTGGACACTGTGCAACGGATTGCATACCGCAGAACGAATGACAGGATTTGTCAGTTTTCCTGGAAGAACCTTAACCGATAGGCATTTCAGAGGTTTGCCGTCGCGTCCCGCTTCCCCCTGCGGCAAGCTTAACGCGGGTGTTTGGGCCCAGCCTTGCTCTATTCAGAAGCGACACAGGAAACACGAAATGACCTCAAAAGCTCTCAAGGGTTTGATGTTGATTGTTTCGACGGTTTTATTGGCATCGGCATTCATTCCGCTTCAGAAGCCGAATCCTCCGCGCTCGCTCATGCTGCTAGGCAGCGGGCTGGTGATGCTGGCAGGGGCAACCCGCCGCTACTACGCGGACGAAAAATAGATTCTTCGACTTTACCCTCGTCTCAAAACTCGTGCGGCCCGGAGGCTAGTCCTCCGGGCTCTTTTTTGCGCCACAGGCGCACGTTGACGCACCCGGTCACCCCGTCCTAAGATGCAAGCCCGACTACCCGAAAGACGCCTATGCACGCTCTACGCAGTCTGCTTGCCTCTGTCTTCCTGACTTCCATCGTCGCGGCACAAGCCGGGGAAGTCACCCCGAATGAAAATCTTGTCGTCGACGGAGTTCCGAAGATTCCAGCTGCGCTGGTGGAGAGTGTCGAGCGCTACAGCAACTTTCGCGCCGCCAATCTCACGAGCTGGCATCCGACCCGCCGCGAGATGCTCATCTCAACCCGTTTCGCCGACGTTCCGGAAATTCACCGGGTGGCGATGCCCGGCGGTGATCGCTCGCAACTGACGTTCTATCCGGATGCGGTCACCAGCGCCCAGTACGAGCCGACCGAGGGCAAGTATTTCGTTTTCAGCAAGGATGTTGGTGGCGGCGAGTTCTATCAACTCTATCGGTACGATCTGGACTCAGGCGATGTCACTCTTCTCACCGATGGCAAGTCGCGGAACACGAGCGCAGTCTGGTGGGATCAGGGACGCAAGCTGGTTTACGGATCGACCCGCCGCACCGGGAAAGATGTGGACCTGTGGGTCGTCAATCCTTCTGACCCGAAGTCCGATCATCTGGTGGCGCAATTAGAGGGGGGAGGATGGTCGCCGCTGGACTGGGCTCCCGATGGACACAAGATTCTCGCCCTGGAAGAAATTTCCGCAAACGAGAGCTACCTCTGGGTGGTCGATGCTCAGAGTGGCGAGAAGGTGCTCATTACGCCCAAAGGTGGCGACAAGGTTTCCTATGAAGGTGGGCAATTCAGCAAAGATGGCAAGGGCGTCTACACCACTACCGACAAGGACTCGGAATTTCACCGGCTGGCTTACATCGATCTCGGCAACCTTCAGCACACCTATTTAACCTCGGCCATTCCCTGGGACGTGGAGGAATTCGATCTCTCTGACGACGGCCAGAAGATCGCGTTCATCGCCAACGAAGACGGATATGGCGTGCTGCATCTATACGATGCGTCCAGCAAAACGGAGAAGCCGGTCCCGAACCTCCCTAAGGGCTTGGTCGAGAGCATTCAATGGCGTCGTCACAGCCATGAACTGGGATTCGACATCGATTGGGCTCGCTCCCCGGCAGATGTGTATTCACTCGACACAGACTCGGGCAAGCTGGAGCGCTGGACGTTCAGCGAAACCGGCGGGCTGAACACCTCAAGCTTTCCGGAGCCCGAAATCATTCATTGGAAAAGTTGGGACGGCCAGACGATCAGCAGTTTTCTCTATCGTCCTGCTGTCAAGTTCAGCGGACCCCGCCCGACGATCATTTGGATACATGGCGGGCCCGAGGGACAGTTCCGGCCGGACTTTCAGGGCACCGAAAACTACTATCTCAACGAACTCGGCGTGGCTCTGATCTTCCCCAACGTGCGCGGTTCAACCGGCTACGGCAAAACGTTCCTTGCACTCGATAACGGGCTCCTGCGCGACGGATCGTACAAAGACATCAATTCCCTGCTCGACTGGATTGGACAACAACCGGCCCTGGATGCGAAACGCGTGCTGATCACCGGCGGCAGCTACGGCGGATTCATGACTTTGGCGGTTGCCACCAACTACAACGACCGCATCTGCTGCTCGGTCGACATCGTCGGCCCGTCGAACCTGGTCACCTTCCTCGAGCATACCTCGGGCTACCGGCAAGATCTGCGGCGCGTCGAGTACGGCGACGAAAGGGACGCGAAGACGCGCGCTTACCTGGAGAGCATCGCCCCCGCCAACAAAGCGGCCAACATCACGAAGCCGTTGTTCGTGATCGCCGGCAAGAATGATCCGCGCGTTCCCGCCAGCGAAAGTGAACAGATGGCGGCAGTCGTTCGCAAGAACAAGACTCCCGTGTGGTTTCTGATGGCGAAAGATGAAGGGCACGGATTCCACAAGAAGAAGAACCGTGATTTCCAGTTTTATGCCACGGTGATGTTTGTGAAGGAGTATCTTTTGAAGTAGGACGCCGAGCTGTGGAAGAAGCTGTGCCCGCAGCTTCCCCGTATAATGTCGCCATGCTCGACGAACTGCAGTTTCGCAAGCACGCCGACCAGGCTTTTGCGGACCTCAAGAAATCGCTGTTCGAAGCAGAAGACGACGCCAACATCGAAGTCGAAGATCAGTCGGGCGCGCTGCACATCAGCTTTGAAGATGGCGCGCGGTTTGTAGTGTCGCCGAATGCGCCCGTGCGCCAGATCTGGATTTCTGCGCTCACCACCAGCTTTAAACTCGATTGGTCAGACGCCGAGAAGGATTTCGTGCTGGCGAAGAGTGGAGAGCGATTGAAGCCTCTCATGGGACGGCTGATTTCCCAGCAGTCGGGCGAGACCGTGGAGTTGAAATAGAGGCTCCGCAGCAAGCCGCCTCTCCTTCGGTCAGCGATGGGTTCCGATCAGGGTGTGCAGTCCCCACAACGCCAGAGTCCCCATGGCGACGACAAACACGATTCCGATCATGCGTCCCGAATCTGTGCTTTTGCTCCAGCCCTGGAGCACTGCAACCAGTCAAACCACAAACAGCAGGATGGCGCTGGTTGCGGCAACTTTTAGCCACATGGCGTGCCGCTCCTGTTCCGTGAACCAAACTGCCATCAGATTAGGGTTGTTCGGAAGTACGCCGGTCACGGTTGGTAGTGACAAGTACTGGAGCTCCCGACGAGCCAGCTACATTTCGGCGATGTTGCGGCCAGGTTCCAGCCGGTGGCGCAGGTGAGCGGCGATCTGCTTGCCATGGAAGCGGCCGTTCTCAATGAAGATTTCGCTGGTGCGCGAGCCCGCCACGATCACGCCCGCCACGTAGATGCCCGGCACATTGCTCTCGAGGGTCTCTGGATCGCACACCGGACGGTGCTGTAGATCGGATAATTCCAATCCCAGGCTGCTCAGAAAATCATAGTCGGGATGGTAGCCGATCAGCGCAAATACGAAGTCATTGGCGAGCCGCACCGCTCCCTTGGGAGTGTTCAGCACAACGAAATCGCTTCCGATTTCCTGCGGCGAGCTTTTCAGGTACGCGGTGATCTCGCCGTTCTTGATGCGGTTTTCCAGGTCCGGCCGCACCCAGTATTTCACTCCAGGCGAAATCTGATCCCCGCGATGCACCAGCGTCACACGCGCGCCGTGCCGCCATAAATCGAGAGCCGCTTCAGCTGCGGAATTCTTCCCGCCCACCACGACCACATCGCTGTCGTAGTACGGATAGGGCTCCTTATAGTAGTGATGCACCTTACCGAGGTCCTCGCCCGGAATGCCGAGGGTATTCGGCAGATCGTAGTAGCCCGTCGACACGATGACCTTCTTCGTGCGGTAGTCGTGAATCTTTCCCGAGCGGTCAGTGGCGGTCACGCGAAAATCGCCATCCTTGCCGGTCACTGTCTTGACCCACTGATACTGGTGAACGTGCAGATGGAAATGCTCGGTGACGCGCCGATAGTATTCAAGCGCTTCCTGCCGGGTCGGTTTCTGGCCAGCGCACGCAAACGGAATATCCCCAATTTCTAGCAACTCGGGCGTGGTGAAAAAGGTCATGTTGGTGGGGTAGTTGTAGACCGAATTCACCAAACACCCTTTGTCCACCACGATCGCTTTCAGCCCGATTTTCTGGGCTTCGATCGCGCAGGCCAGGCCGGTGGGGCCGGCCCCGATCACCAGCACATCCGTCCAGCTGTCGGGGTGATGCCGTGGCTGTTTGCGGGGTAAAGTGACGGGAATATAGTCGGTGGTGGCCAAGATAAGGTCCTGGAAGGCGAGGGACACTCACAACGTCCCGCCCATGCTTACAATCTGCGATTCTAGCACGCACGCGTGGAAGGCCCTTTGCGACGTCACAAGGCCTGGTGTCAGGGCGCACAAGCGGAATGTTCATCCGCGATATACTTTTCGGTACTCCATTCTCAGGCTGGATCAAGAATCCTATGGCCACCACCACTGAACCAATTACCCGCACGCGCATGGAATCCGACAGCATGGGACAGATCGAGGTCCCGGCGAACGTCTACTGGGGCGCGCAGACCCAGCGCTCGCTGCTGCACTTCAACATCGGCCGCGACACGATGCCGCCCGAACTCATACGAGCGTTCGGCTTCCTCAAGAAAGCTTGCGCGCTGGTGAATCAGGACCTCGGCAAACTTCCTGCCGACAAAGCCAAGTTGATCGTGCAGGTCGCCGACGAGGTGATTGCCGGCAAGCTGAATGACCAGTTCCCTCTCCGCATCTGGCAGACCGGCAGCGGCACGCAGACCAACATGAACGTCAACGAAGTGATTTCCAACCGCGCCATCGAACTCGCGGGCGGGGTGATGGGATCGAAGAAGCCGATCCATCCCAATGACGACGTGAACCTGTCGCAGTCGTCGAACGATACCTTCCCTGCAGCCATGCACATCGCCGCGGCCGACCGCGTGCAGCGCGCTTTGATCCCGGCAATCAAGACAGTGCACGATGCGATTGCGGCAAAGTCCAAGGAATTCGAGTCGATTGTGAAGATCGGACGCACGCACTTGCAGGATGCGGTCCCGATGACAGTGGGCCAGGAGTTCGGCGGCTGGGCCAGCCTGCTCGAACGCGACATCAAACGGCTGGAACAATCTTTGCAGGGCCTCTATGACCTGGCGATCGGCGGCACTGCTGTAGGCACGGGCTTAAACGCTCATCCGGAATTCGCGGAACGGGCGGCCAAGAAAATTGCCGAACTCACCGGCCTGCCCTTCAAGTCCCATCCAAATAAGTTCGCTGCGCTCTCCGCCCACGATGAAATTGTTTTTGCGCAAGGCGCACTCGAGACGCTGGCCGCTTCGCTGATGAAAATCTCCAACGACATACGCTGGCTCGCTTCCGGCCCGCGCGCCGGATTGGGCGAGCTGATCATCCCCGAAAACGAACCAGGTTCGTCGATCATGCCCGGCAAAGTGAATCCCACACAGTGCGAAGCCATGACCATGGTCTGCGTACAGGTGCACGGCGCCACGGCCGCTGTAGGCTTCGCCGGATCGCAGGGAAACTTCGAACTGAATGTCTACAAGCCGGTGATCATCTACAACTTCCTGCACTCGGTAACGCTGCTCACCGACGCGTGCCATGGCTACGTCGAGTACATGCTGAAGGGCATCGAGGTCAACCACGCCAAGATGAAGCATCACCTGGAGCATTCCCTGATGCTGGTGACGGCGTTGACCCCGAAAATCGGCTACGACAAGGCCGCGAAAATCGCGCACACCGCGCACGTCGATCACTCCAGCCTGAAGGCGGCCGCGCTGAAACTGGGATATCTTGACGGCGGAGGAGTTCGACGAGTGGGTACAGCCGGAGAAGATGACGAGGCCGTAGGTTCGGTCGTTGGTCGCTGGCAACACCCTGGTTGTTGCCCATCAACTGCTCCGTGTAGCAAGACAGCGTGGACACTCTAACCATTCGACGACTGGACCAAGAGACGAAATCACACTTAAGAATTCGAGCCGCTCAACACCGAGAAACCCAATAACTCCGCCAACCGCACCTGCACCGCTCGAAGCACTTCGAGAGGCGCCGTCTCAGCATATTTCGCGTTACGAGCGCGCCAATCGAGGTTCCGGATTGCATCGGCGAGGATCACACCAGTCGTTTCAGTTTGGCTCGGAAGCGGAACCTCAAACGGGTAGCCTTTTGCCCGGTTCGTGACCGGGACCACTACGGCCAGCCCAGTCTTACCGTTGTAGCTTCTGGGCGATAAAACCAGAGCGGGACGCCAGCCACCCTGTTCGTGTCCGAGGCGGGGATCAAGGTCGACCTTTACGATGTGTCCCACATCCGGGACATAGCCGTGGCTGGGTCTGCGACTTACCATACCTCCCGGCCAACCGGCTTGCCCCAATCCAGTTCGTGATGCTGATTCTCCCGCGTAATTTGCGCGACAAGTGATTCCAGGGTGAGCCCGGAATTCAACGACTCCAGAGTGATGCGACCGGCTTCAACCCGAATTTCAAGCTCCTCGCCTTCACGCAGGCGAGCCTGATCCAAGACCTTTTTCGGGATTCGTACCGCCTGGCTGTTGCCCCACTTCACGATCCGAGAACGAATTGCTGGCATGAACCGCCTCCGTTCTTAGTATATACATCGGGATATACATATCAATCGAAACGGTCGGCGGCAAAGGTTCGGACTTCAGTGTGCAGTTCCACTCGAAACTTGAACCCCGCCGAAACTGCCTTAGTACGCCCACCTTAACAGCGTCGCCCCCACCGTGAACCCCGCCCCCACGGACGCCAGCATCACCAGGCTTCCCTTCTTCAACTTTCCCTCTTCAATGGCGGTCCCCATGGCCAGCGGGATGGTGCCTGCCGTGGTGTTTCCGTAGCGATCGATGTTGATGATGATGCTTTCCGGCCGCAAGCCGAGCCGATCGGCGGTTGCCATGATGATGCGGCGGTTGGCCTGGTGCGGGATGAAGGCGTCGATGTCGCTGCCTTTCAGATTATTCCGCTTGAGAAGCTTCTCGCACAGCTCGGTCTGCTTGCGCACGGCGAACTTGAAGACCGCCTGGCCATCCTGGTGGACGTAATGCATTTTCTTTTCGACAGTCTCGCGCGTTGACGGATTCAAGCTTCCCCCGCCGGGCATATAGAGTGAATTGCCGCCTGAGCCATCGACTTCGTGCACAAAGTCGATGAGGCCCACGCCGTCATCTTCAGCCGGTTCCAGGATCACGGCGCCCGCGCCATCTCCAAATATTACGCAGGTCGCGCGGTCGGTGTAGTCGATGATCGAGGACATCACATCCGACCCGATGACCATGACTTTCTTGTGCATGCCGGTCGAGATGTATTGCGCACCCGTCTGCAACGCATATAGAAACGCCGAGCACGCCGCGGAAAGGTCAAATCCCCACGCTCCCTGGGCTCCCAGCTTGTGTTGCACCAGGCAGGCGGTCGAGGGAAAAAACATGTCGGGGGTGACGGTCGCGACCAGGATGGCATCCAGGTCAGTTGCCGTGATGCCTCGCTTGGCCAGCGCCTTGCGTCCCGCTTCGGCGGCCAGATCGCTGGTGGCCACGCCCTTGTCCACCAGGTGACGTTCACGGATTCCGGTGCGCTCGAGGATCCAGTCGTTCGAGGTCTCCACCATTTTTTCCAGGTCATCATTGCTCAGGACCCGTGGTGGCACATAGGTCCCAAGGGCGCTGATCTTGGCGCGCACAAGCTGGCTCACTCGGTAGTCTCCAGGGATGGAATAAGAAACGAATATTGTGCGGCACGCACGGGCGGCGTGTCCAACTCTATGTTACCTGCGGACATGTACGTCCACGGCAGATGGCCCTTTTCCCAGTGGCCGTATAGCTCTTCCAATTGCAGCCATATGTCAGCAAATCCCGCGCCGGAAGCCGTGTTCCGGCTCTGGACTCATGGGACCTGTCGCGAAATCATCAACCTCGGCTAGCCTCTTGCGAGTGCAACAGCTCTGAACTCGGGGTCGCTTGGAAAGGGGATCAGAGATGCTGAGGATGGCCAAAGTTCAACGAACTCGAATCGGTGTGACGCTCGCCCTGTGCTTTGGGATTGCGCTATTCACGGGATGCGCGGCGATGAACGGCACAGGCGGCTCGAGCGGTCAGACTTCTTCGGGCGTCACCGTCAGCCCCGGCCCAAGCAACGTGCGCGCAGGCGATACGCTGCAGTTCAGCGCCAAGGTCACAGGCACTATGGATCAGACGGTTGCCTGGACCGTGAACGGCATGGCGGGCGGAAATGCAACCGTCGGCACCATCAGCAACACCGGACTTTACCAGGCCCCCGCCGCCCTCCCCAATCCGAATTCGGTCAGCATTGAAGCGACGTCCTCGTCCGACAAAACCCTCTCCGGCAAAGTCATGGTCACGCTGGAGAATCCGGTGCCAACTGTGACGGCGGTATCCCCCACCGCCGTCCCAGTTGGGAACTTCACACTGACCATCACGGGTACCAAGTTCGTGAACGGCGCCAAGGTATTGTTCAACGGCATGGCGCTAACCACGAAATTCGTTTCCTCGACTCAGTTGACCGCCACCGGCACGGCCACGTCCGCGCAGAATGGGATGTCGGTACAGGTCAGCGTGTCCAATCCGGATCCCGGATCGATTGCCTCCTCGAACATGACGGTGAAGATCGGGGCATCAGGAATTGTGGTTCGCATTTCTCCGGGCGGAGCCAACCTGCGTCCCGCACAGACGGCGCAGTTTAAGGCAACCATCACGGGAACTACGAATCCGAATGTGGTCTGGAAGGTGAACAACGCGCCGGGTGGGAATGCGACGGTGGGAACCATTTCGACCTCCGGCTTGTATACCGCCCCTGCTGGCCTAACGGGAGCAACCGTCACCATCACGGCGCCCAGCGCGGAAGACCCGCAATCGAGCCAGGCACCGTCCTATGTCACCCTGTTAAGCAACCTCCCCGTCGTCACGGCAGCCCTCCCCGCTCCGTTGCCAGTCGGAAATTTTACGATCGCGGTCAGTGGCAGCAACTTCCTCAACGGCGCCCAGATTATCTTTGACGGCGTCATGCTGCCGACGACCTTCGTCTCGTCGACCAGCCTCAGTGCGACGGGAACTTCCGCGAGCGCCGGCACGATCCCGTTGCAGGTGATCAATCCGGGCGCGGGTTCGCCTGCCTCGAACATATTGCAAGTACAGGTCGGCTCCGGAAACAGCGGAGTTACTCCCGCTGCCGCCGCCAGGTTGCTCGAGCAGTCGACCTTCGGCCCCACTTCCGCCACCATTCAGCATGTTCAGCAAGTGGGCATGCAGGCCTTCCTGAATGAGCAGTACGCGGCCACGGCTTCGACCTATCCGACGCCCGGAGCGAACGACGACATCAACGTCGTAAAGCAGCGCTTCTTCACAAACGCGCTTACTGGGCAGGATCAATTGCGGCAGCGCGTGGCCTGGTCCCTGGCACAGACATTCGTAGTATCGAATCAGAAGATCGGCGATCCCAGCGCGTTCACCTTGTGGATGAACATGCTGCAGAAGGACGCCTTCGCTAATTTCTCCACCCTGTTGAATGACGTCACGCTCAGTCCGACCATGGGCCGCTACCTCGACATGGTAAGGAACGATAAACCGGATCCGAATTCGGGAGCACAGCCGAATGAGAACTACGCGCGAGAGATCCTGCAGTTGTTCTCAGTCGGGCTCTCGCAGCTGAATCCGGACGGAACTCCGCAGGTGGATGGGAACGGGATTCCGATTCCTTCTTATTCGCAGGACACGATCATCGGGTTCGCCCACGTCTTCACCGGCTGGGCTTATCCGACCAAGGCAGGCCAGACGCCTTCTTTCTACAACGGCGAGTATTACGGCGGCCCGATGATTCCCTTCGACAGCCACCACGACACCGGCCAGAAGTTGCTGCTGAATGGAGTGGTCCTGGGCGCTGGCGGCACCACGCAGTCCGACCTCACCGCTGCGCTGCAGAATATCTTCACTCATCCCAACGTGGGGCCATTCATCTCAAAGCAACTGATCCAGCACCTGGTGACCAGCAATCCGAGCCCGGCCTACGTGTCGCGCGTCACGGCGGTCTTCAACGACAACGGCAGCGGCGTGCGCGGCGACATGAAAGCGGTGGTCAACGCGATCCTGATGGATAGCGAGGCGCGTCGAGGCGACGATCCCACGCAGGTCCAGTCCAGCGATGGCCATCTGAAAGAACCTGTGCTGTTGATGATGAATCTGCTGCGCGCCACTAACGCAACTTCGGATGGAGCGAATCTCAACAACTACGCTTCCGACATGAAGGAAGAGCCGTTCGAGTCGCCGACCGTCTTCAACTTCTATCCGCCGGACAACGGCATCCCGGGAACGACATTGCTGGGGCCGGAGTTCCGGATCTTCAACAGCACGACCGCAATCTCACGAATCAACTTCGTGAACGACCTCGTGTACGGCAGCGTGGGCAGCACAACCAAGACCGACATCTCGGCCTACGTGGCGCTCGCGTCGAATCCGGCTGAACTGGTGGACTCACTCAGCAGCGTGCTGACCCATGGCCCGCTCTCCGATGGGGCTCGGACCACCATTATCACCACCGTCACCAATCTCACGGATAACACCAAACGCGCCAAGACAGCGTTGTACCTGGTCGGCAGTTCATCTCAGTTTCAGGTCGCACACTAAGGGGAGAGCATCATGGGCAAATGGAGTCGCAGAGACTTTCTGAAAACGACCTGCTGTTCGGCAGCCGCCGGTTTTGCAGCCGCCAGTTTCAGCCGGTTCGGGCTGGTGAACGCGCTTGCCCAGAATGCCACCGATTACAAGGCCCTGGTGTGCGTCTTCCTGTTCGGTGGCAACGACAGCAACAACATGGTAATCCCGTACGACACCACTGGCTACAACGCCTATAAATCGGCGCGCGGCGGCTTGGCGCTGGCCCAAGGCTCGTTGTTGCCGATCACTCCGCCGAGCATCGGTTCCCCATTTGCATTCCATCCCCGCTTTGCGGCGATGCAGTCCCTGTTCAATAACAAGCACCTCGCCGTCCTGGCTAACGTCGGAACGTTGATTCAGCCGACCACCGCCTCACAGTTCCGCACGCGCGGGGTCGCTGTGCCCATGAACTTGTTCTCGCACTCCGACCAGGAAGCGCAGATGCAGACCGCGATCCTCGACCGGGTTGCGGAAACGGGCTGGGCGGGACGTACGGCCGACAAGATTCAATCGATTTACGGCGGGAACTTCCCCATTATCATCTCGCTGGCCGGCACCAACATTTTTTGTGAAGGCGTGGTTGCGCAGTCCATACAGTCCAACGGCAACCCAACCAGGTTGTTGAACGGGTTCGGCGGAGGTGCGGAATCGACCGCGCGCCTCTCGGCTTTGCAGAGCCTGCTGACTTTCGACAACGGTTTGTCGCTGATCCAGGCAGCCAGCACCACGACCGGCAATGCCATTCAGAATGGTCAGACGCTGGCCGCCGCGCTCGCGACCGGCACTCCCTTGGCCACGCAGTTTCCCCAAAATTCCTACTTCGCGAGCCAACTGCAGCAAGTGGCGAAGATCATTCAGGTGCGCGGCGCCCTCGGCCTGCAGCGCCAGATCTTCTTCGTTTCGATGGGCGGATTCGATACCCACAGCGGCCAACTGGCGCAGCAGGATTCGCTTTTCAACGACATCAACCTGTCGCTGAATGCGTTCTACCAGGCCACGGCGGAGATGGGCGTCGCCAACAACGTTACGACTTTCACGCTGTCGGACTTCGGCCGCACTTACTCCCCGAACAGCGACGGCACCGATCACGCCTGGGGCAGCCACCACCTCATCATGGGCGGCGCCGTTAAGGGCGGCGATTTCTACGGAACCTTCCCCACGCTTGCCGTAAATGGCCCCGACGACGGCACCGGCCAGGGCCGCTGGGTTCCAACCACCTCGGTGGATCAGTACGCTGCCACGCTGGCCTCGTGGTTCGGTGTGGCTGCGGCAGACTTGCCATCGATCTTCCCAAACCTCGCCAACTTCCCAACGCAGACGCTTGGGATCATGGGCTAACGACTTCAGCCGCTCCCCCGAACTTCTCCCCCATAATGTTAAGAGACCGCGTTCCCTCACCGCGGTCTCTTAGTATTTTCTGCAACCTGTCAGGAACGCTGACGTGGCGTGCGTTAGGCACCCTTTCTCGACCCCGCAGCCAGAGAAACGACGCCCGCCAGCACCAGTACTCCGGCCACCAGTGGCGGCAGCCGATCACTGTGCTCGGTTTGAACGCCGATCTTCGCATCGCCGATCTGCACGCCATGGTCTTCCTTGTGGGGTATAGGAACCACAAACGCAAGCAGTCCAAGCACCAGCAAGATTATCCCTACCATCGTTAAGCCTTTCATTTGCCCTCCCCTTTTTGCGCCGTAGCGCTTTCCCGAGCTTTCAGTCCGACCTCCACCACCGGCCGCCGCGCGCATCCTGATCTGTTCTGAAGGATTTCTTCGCCTGAATCGCCAGTCTTATGAACGCTGCGAAGAAGAATGAGAGATTACCTACACATGGATAGACGACAACGCCGTCCGCGCGAATCGGGTATTTGCTGTAGCGGCGACTATATAAGCGGCATGGCGCTTGCGCATGACCTCAATTAAGCGGTTTGCTTTGGCGCGCGGTGACAAGTGAGCCGGAGGGCGGGATCGGAAACGAAAAAGCCAGGCACCGGGAACCCACTGCACACGCAAGAGCTCGTTACCGTTGCTTCCTTCCGGACCTGGCGGGGTTGGCGAGAACGCGTCGCGCGGGGCCGATACCTGACCCCCAGTAGTTTACCATCCGTGGCGGGAACCAACGTACCCTTCCCTTCCTCGCGGCAATAGCGAAGAATAGACCGATTCCATGCCGGAAGGCACCGCCAGTTCGACCACCATCACGCTCTCGGCTGCCATCGAGCGCTACTTCCAGGTCTCCCTCTATTTGCTGGTCCTCACTGGCTTCGGCACCCTCGCTGGAACGGGAGCGGTCGACGCTCCTACCGCGATCCTGGTCGGTATCGCCCTGCTGCTGCGTGGGTATCTGCTCAGCAAACGCAGCGACTACCAGATGCCCACCCGCTGGACCAATTACCTCACCCTGGCCTACGTGGCATTTTTCGTTGCTGACTACACCATGCTGTCCCGAAGCTTCCTGACGGCGACCGTCCACCTGGTCTTGTTCGGCATGGTGATCCGGATTTTTTCGGTGCACAAGGAACGCGACTACTACATGCTTGCGGTGCTGGCTTTCCTGATGGTGCTGGCCGCGGCCGTTCTTACTGTCGACAGCATCTTCCTGTTTGCATTCGCAGCCTTCATGCTGATGGCCGTGGTGACGTTTGTGCTGATGGAAATGCGCCGCTCCTCGCTGACCGCCAGCATTCCCGCGCGTGAACCCAGCGATCGCCTGACCTACCGGCGCATGGCCTTCTTTCTGGCGGGTACATCACCCGTGCTGGTTGTGCTGATTCTCGCCGGAGCCTCCGCCATCTTCTTCCTGCTGCCGCGCACTTCGGCAGGCTATCTGGGATCGTTTGCCGCCGGCAGCGATATGACGACGGGCTTTAGCGATCATGTCCAACTGGGCAGCATCGGCCAGATTCAACAGTCCAAAGCGGTCGTGATGCACGTACAAATCGACGGCGACACGCATGGCGCGTTTGATCTGAAGTGGCGCGGCGTTTCCCTGAGCCGTTTTGACGGAAAGACCTGGTCCAATCCGGCCACGCAATATCCCATCGTGCGGCAAGCGGACGGCCGCTATCCGTTGGGGCGCAGCCTCGCCGCATCTAATCTCAGAACAAGCCGTCCTGTCCACTACCGGGTGCTGATGGAGCCGATCGGCACCAACATCTTCTTTGTAGCGCCGAAGGCACGGTTTCTAGCCGGCCCATATCGTGCGCTCGGCGTCGACCGCGGTGGAGCTGTCTATAACCTCGATGCCGGCCGCGCCATCAGCCTTTACGAGGCGGATTCGGAGTTGGCGGAACCAAAGCCGCAGGAACTCGAAAAGGTCACGGACCCGAATCCTCCAGAGGTGCTCGAGTACCTGCAGTTGCCCGCGCTCGATCCACGGATCCCCGAGCTCGCGCGCCAGATCACCAGTTCCTCGAGCAATTCGTACAACCGCGCCGCCGCCCTTGAGCGTTATCTCATGACCCGTTTTGCATACACGCTCGAGCTGCCGCGCGAAACGCCGAAAGATCCGCTCGCCGAATTTCTTTTTGTCCGCAAGCGCGGGCATTGCGAATACTTCGCCTCTTCGATGGCCATCATGCTGCGCACGCTTGCCATTCCTTCCCGGGTGGTGAATGGTTTCCGTACCACCGAATTCAACGATGTCACCGGGAACTACGTGATTCGCGCCAGCAGCGCACATTCCTGGGTTGAGGCCTTCTTCCCGGGATACGGCTGGATCACTTTCGACCCGACGCCCGGGACTCAGCTCGGCAGCGCAACTGGATGGGATCGCCTCAGCCTCTACGTTGATGCTATGGCTTCGTTCTGGCGGGAGTGGGTGGTCAACTATGACGCCAGCCATCAAAAGTCGCTGGGCGAAGATGCCATGCAGGGCAGCCGCTCGTTGCTTGAGGGGATGCGCTATCGAGCCGAACGCTGGTACGCGCGCATGTTGAACCGCGCCCGCCACGCGCAACAGATATTCTCGCAATCGCCGCGCCGCTGGGGCGGACTGGGCATTGCCGTCTGCATCGCGCTGCTGGTGAGCGCGAACCTCAAGCGCTTCCGGCATTGGATGAATGAGCGAAAACTAGCCGTCCATCCCGAGGTTGCCCCCAGCCGCGCGGCCGCGCTCTGGTATCAGCGCCTTCTGAAATGGCTGGGGAGGCAGGGTTGGAAGAAAACTCACGTACAGACTCCCCAGGAGTTTCTCACCTGCATCGAAGATCCGCTCATGCGCAAGCGCGTCGAATCCTTTACCCGCGCTTACGAAGCTGCCCGATTTGGGGATTCGTCCGACGAAGCGCGCCGGCTTCCGGAATTGTACGAAGAAATTACCACCGCCGAAGACAAGTAGACCGCTTCACTTCCCGAAGCGCCACACGATACCGCCGCCCACCAGGTAGTTATGCTGGCGGCTCTTGCCCGTATCCACCAGAATATCCGGAGTGCCGGACCAGAAGTCCCGCGCCTCTCCGCGAAGAGTAAACCGTTGTTTCAGCCGCACATCGAGCCCGATGCCAATCTGCATAACACCGGTTGTGGATCCCTTGGCCCCGCTGGTCCCGCCAAATTCCAGGTGGTCAGCCGGATTGAAATGGCCGAAGCCGCCTCCCGCGCTGAGCCAGGGAGAGATCGCGGTGGTCGCAAAAAAGTTTGCGCGCAACGAAGGCGTTACAAAAAAGGAGGAGTAGCTGCTGGGAACTGTGTTGGCGACGAATCTGAGGTCCTCATCGAAATCAAACACCGCGGGCACTTCAAACGTCACCCTGGTGAAGCCCTCGCCCCAGATATGCCGCCCGTAGTTCACTTCAAACGTCAAACCTTTTCCAAAGTGAACGTCGTTGTTGAACAGATTCGAGCCCTTCACCCCCTGATCGCTGACAAACGTGCGTCCGATGATGCCCGTGAGTTCATTCTTCTGAGCGAGAGCGCTGGCCGTCAGGATGGCTACTGTCACCAAGGCTGTCATCAAAAGCCGTTTCGGGGACATCGTTCCTCCAGAGCGAATGCTGAACTGTTGGGATTATGGCTCGGGATAGGGTAGCACGGCGTCCGCCATTTCACGACTCGCGCGTGCTGCCTTGCTGGATACCCGCACCGTGTTGGGAAATGCAACGAAGCAGGTGCATCTGCGGATGTTAAGATAATCAGATTGCATGACAGACCGAAACACATCTGTAGAGCTGCTGGACAGCGAAAATACTGGTGCGTCAGAAGCCGCGCCTCCAAAAAAGGTTGGCTTCATCAGCCTGGGCTGCCCAAAGAATCTGGTGGATTCCGAGGTCATGATGGGCATGTTGACCCAGGCGGGCGCCCAGTTGACGCAGCGCGCCGAGGATGCCGAGGTCATCGTCGTGAACACCTGCTCGTTCATCGACAGCGCTCAGCAGGAATCCGTGAATACCATCCTCGAGATGGCGCGCCACAAGACCGACGGCCGCGCTCGCAAGCTGGTGGTGGCGGGCTGCCTGGTGGAACGGTTCCGCGACGAGATCCAGAAAAACATTCCCGAAGTTGACGCGGTGGTGGGCACGGGAGAATTGGAAAAAATTCTGGCGGCGGCCGGAGTCGCGCCCGCACAAAGCCCAAACTCCCCGTTCAAAATTCTGACATCTCGACCCGAAGGCGATGCGCGCGAAAGTCAGGGTCGCTTCTCGCGCGAAACCTGGGACGGCGCCATCGCCGATCTTCCGAACTATCTCTACGACGAGACCACGCCACGCGTGCTGGCAACGCCCTCGCACACTGCCTATATCAAAATCGCCGAAGGCTGCGATCATCCCTGCACGTTCTGCATTATTCCGCAGTTGCGCGGAAAGTTCCGCTCGCGCCGTTTTGAGTCAGTTATCGCGGAAGCGGAACAACTGGCCCGCCGCGGTGTCCGCGAGGTCACCCTCATTGGGCAGGACACCACCTGCTACGGCGAAGATTTCGGCTTGAAAGACGGCCTCGCGCTCCTGCTCGAAAAACTTTCCGGGATTGAAGACCTGCGCTGGATTCGGTTCCTCTACGCTTATCCCAACAAGATCACCAGCCGCCTGCTTGAAACCATCGCTGCCCACGACAAGATTTGCTCTTATGTGGACGTGCCGCTCCAGCATGCCTCGTCCACGGTTCTAAAACGCATGAAGCGTGGCGGCGGCGCCGACGTTTTCCTTCGCACCATCGAAAAAATGCGGCGCATCATCCCCGATGTCACCCTGCGCAGCTCGTTCATCGTCGGCTTTCCAGGCGAGACCGAGAAAGAATTTGAAGAATTGTGCGACTTCGTCAAAGAGGCCCAGTTCGACTGGATGGGCGCGTTCAGCTATTCGGACCAGGAAGGAGCCGCGGCCCACTCTCAGGAAAAGAAAGTGCCCTTGAAAGAGATCGAGCAGCGGCGCAAACGCCTGATGCAGATTCAGCGCCAGATCAGTAAGAAGCGAAAAAAGGCGCTCCTCGGCAAAGAATTCGATCTTGTTCTTGAAGGAACCTCGGAGGAAACCGACTTGTTGCTCGAGGGCCGCACGCCCATGCACGCGCCCGAGATCGACGGCAAGGTGTTCGTCAGCGACTTCCCGGAGAACGCAGCTCCCGAATTCGGTCGCTTCTACCGTTGCGAAATCACAGAAGCCCACGACTACGACCTGGTTGCCCGGGTCGTCTAGCCCCGTCCAAAAAGCCTGGCCAGGAAATCTCGACCTCCTTCATCGAATCGACCGTCCCCTTCCCCGGACGGTCGGTGGAAAACTGAGTATAATGGTGCCCCTCCGAACACAGCGTCGACACCCGCGAACTCTCACAAGCCTTACCGCAGACCATGGGCCCCCAAAGCTATTCCGAATTAAGGAGATCGCGATGACCTTACTGGATTCATTAAAGGATGTTCTGAATCAATACAGCGACAGCTCGCCGCAAAACGCCGCCAATGCCACCGAACATTTTGATCAGGTCGCGCAGGCCGCGCCCCAAAACCTCATTGCCGAAGGACTGGCGGCGGTCTTCCATTCTGACCAGACGCCCGCCTTCGGGAGTCTGGTTGGCAATCTCTTTAACCAGTCAAGCGGTGAGCAGAAGGCCGGAATGTTGAATCAATTGCTGGCTTCGGTGGGCCCGTCGGCTCTGACGCAACTGGTGGGAGGCGGCGCACTGGCAGGACTGTTGGGCGGTGGCGCAAAACAACTCACTCCCGATCAAGCGGAAAAGGTGTCACCAGACCTGGTGCAGCAAATCGCGGTTCACGCTGAGAAAAACGATCCATCGATCGTCGACAAAGCCAGCGCGTTTTACGCCCAGCACCCGACCCTGATCAAGACTTTGGGTGGCGCCGCTCTATCCATCGCTCTGGCCAAGGTGGCGGAGCGACAGAAGGCGGCTTGAGAAGCGCGAGCGGATTGGGCAGGAGAACGACTTTTACAAATTGGAATGAACGTCCAGAGACTATGATTCGGGCCTGAACATCAAGAGGTCAAGGGAGGGAGTCTATGCTGGCTTTGTTATGGGAATGCCTCATCGGTTTGATCGTCGGGGCAGTAGCGAAGTTCTTGATGCCGGGGAAAGATCCGGGCGGGATTTTCATTACCATGGCACTCGGAATCGCCGGGTCCATCGGCGCCACTTTTCTCGGGCAAGCCATCGGATGGTACCGACAAGGGCAGTCTGCGGGCTTCCTGATGTCGGTCCTAGGCGCCGTACTGCTCCTCTGGATCTACCGCCTCATAAAGGCCAGAACCAGCGCCTAGGTGCGAGACGGGAGGACGGAAGGCAGGCCCCGGAAGGCAGTTGCTAGCGCGTGACCCAAATCCGCGCTAGCCACTCCCTCACTGGCAAAGATCGCCAGCAAGAGCGACTTCGCTCCATCGATCTTATTTGCGTGCTTTGCGGGTCTCTCTCCTGGCAGCCTTTGCGGTTAAGAGCCTTTCCTTGGGCCGCCTCAAAACAGCGTTGCGTCACGCTCCAAACGCTGAACAGTGGTTCTAAATTGTGAGATCATTTCTCGTACGCCTTGCTACGACATGGCCAACCGTCTCCAATTGAAGTGCCCGATCTGCAAGAAGCCGGTCAAGAGCGGCGACCCAGATTTTCCCTTCTGCAGTGAGCGTTGCCGCACCATCGATCTCGGGAAATGGGCCAGCGGACAGTACGTGATTTCTTCCCCGCTGAAAGACACGGCCGACGAGTTCGAACAGGAGTCCCAGGCAGATCGGTCGGATGAAGACTGACTCCGCCTCCACGTCGCTTCCCGTAACCGAGGGCGGATCCGCCCCGTTGTGGGCGACGCTGGTGGCAACATTCTTCGGAGCGGGCCGGATGAAACCCGGGCCGGGGACGTGGGGCTCGTTGGCCACGGTGGCGGTCTGGGCAGTGGTGTCTCATTTCTTACCCACAGGCTGGCTGGTTCCGGTTAACATCGCTTTGGCGGCGTTGACAGTCGCAGTCGGCATTCCCGCCGCCAATCGCGTCGCGCGGGCATCCGGCCTGAAAGACCCTCAGTTTGTAGTCATCGACGAGACTGCCGGCCAGCTCATCACCCTGATTGGTGCCCCACTGACAGCGAAATCTTTCCTGGCGGGCTTTATTCTTTTCCGTGCTTTCGATATCGTGAAACCACCGCCGGTGCGGCAACTCGAACGCCTGCCGGAGGGTACGGGAATCGTGGTGGACGATGTCGCGGCTGGCCTCTACGGCCTCGCCGTCATGCAGCTTCTCCTGCATTTCGGCTTAATCGGTCGCTAGTCAAACGGCATCCAAGCTACAGCCGGGTTAAGCTGGGTCTCATGGGGATTTCGTTGCTGGGCAAGAAAAACGTAAACGGGAAACCGCACATTGAAAGCGTGTCGCCCGGCGCAGCCTTGCCCGGAGGCGAAATCCGAATCAACGGCAGCGGCCTGCGCCCGGCAGAACTGAAGCGCCCGCGCGTTCAATTCGGCGAAATCGATGGTGCGGTTGTAATCAGCTCCGACGCTTTTGTGGTTGCGCGCGTTCCCGAAGGCGCAACCTCTGGGCCGGTAGTCGTGGCCACCAATGGCGCAATCAGCAACCCGCAGGTCGTTCGCGTAGCCGTGCCCATCGCCGACAATCTGCATCCCGTCACCAATCCCGCTATGGACAGCGATGGAAACATCTTCGTCACCTTCTCCGGCAGCCGTGGCCAGCAAGTCCCCGTTTCCCTCTTCAAAATCGACACCAACTACGCGGTAAAGCCCTTCCTCAGCAATCTGATGAACGCCACCTCCATTGCCTTTGACCGCGAAGGCCAGATGTATGTCTCCTCGCGCCATGATGGAACGGTTTACCGGGTCGCGCCCAATGGGACCATGTCTTCCTACGCCGAGGGCATGGGCGTGGCGACCGGCATCGCCTTTGACCGCGAGCAGAATCTTTACGTCGGCGACCGCAGCGGAACGATCTTCAAAATTGCGCGCGACCGCCAGACCTTCGTGTTCGCAACCCTTGAGCCCAGCGTCTCCGCCTATCACCTCGCTTTCAATCCCAGCGGAGATCTCTTTGTGACCGGACCAACCACCTCCAGCTTCGACGCGGTTTACCGGATCGACACGCATGGCACGGTCACAAACTTCTATCGTGGCTTGGGACGGCCGCAGGGACTGGCCTTCGACAGCGATGGCAATCTGTATGTGGCCGCTTCCCTCGCCGGCAAGCGTGGCATCGTCAAGATCACGCCCGCCGGAAAGGCTTCCCTGGAAGTTGCGGGCCAAAATCTGGTGGGCTTGTGTTTCGCGCCGGGCCGTTCCGCGGTGCTGGCAACGACCGGAGCCGTCCATCATCTTTCGTGGAATATTTCCGGGCTGCCGTTGCTGCCCGACTAGCGTCGAAATAGCAGCCGGCCTCTCAGAAGTTGGGTGGGGTTGGGCATCACTGAAGCCCTGCCGGACTCGAGGTAACGTGAAACGCCGAATTGCCGCGTGGGCCGGTGCGGGACTGCTGGTGGCGATAGCCTGGTGGCTCTATGCGCTCGCCTGGGCCCCGACGCCTATTACGATGACCGCACCCATGGTCTGGACGCTGGTACGGCTCACGTGCCCGTTAGTCTTGGTTGGCACGCATTTGCATCTTGGCGTATCCCTGTACTGGGTGCTGCTTTCGAATACAGCCATCTACGCCCTGATCGGTTGGCTGGTCGAAGGTCTTCGCCGACAACTGGCCCCGGCCCAGTAGCCCCAGGCCGCCGCAGATCCTTGGCCTTTGCAGACGCATCCCATCATTTAAACTTCTAGCGTGAATGCAGAGATCATCGCCATCGGCTCAGAACTGCTGACGCCGTTCCGGCAAGACACCAATTCTCTTTACCTGACCGAGAAACTGAATCAACTCGGCGTCGAAGTGGTGATCAAGACCATCGTCGGCGACAGCCGCTCCCGCCTGGTTTCGGTTGCGCAGCATGCCCTTTTCCGCTCCGACATCGTCATTTTCATGGGTGGACTCGGCCCCACCGAAGATGACCTTACACGCGAAGCGGTCGCCGAAGCTCTCGGGCTGGAACTGCATCGCAGCGAAGAACTACTGGAAAAGCTGAAGCAGCGTTTCGCAGCCCGCGGATATAAGCTGACGCCCAACAACTTCCAGCAGGCCGACGTGATCGCCGGAGCCGTCGTCCTGACGAATCCAAACGGCACCGCGCCGGGCCAGTGGATTACCGGCCAATACGAAGGCCGCGACCGCCTGATCATTCTCCTGCCTGGCCCGCCCTTTGAACTCCGCGCCATGTTCGAGGAGCAATGCGTCGACCGTCTGCGCGCCAAGCTCCCGCCGGCCTACATCGCCACCCGTGTCCTGAAGGTCGCCATGCTGGGAGAATCTCTGGTCGACTCCCGCGTCGCGCCCATTTACAAGCGCTACACCGATGTGCAGACGACCATCCTGGCGGGCGCCGGGGACATTCAGTTCAACCTGTTCACGCGCGCCGACTCGATGGAGGCTGCACAACAGCGCGTCGACGACCTCGCCGGAGAGATCGAGGACGAACTCGGGGATGCTCTCTACGCCAGCAAGGGCGAATCGCTCGAGCAGATCGTCGGTTATTACCTGCAGATGCGGAACTCTACGCTAGCGGTCGCCGAGTCCTGCACCGGGGGCCTGCTGGCCGACCGCATCACCAGCATCAGCGGCAGTTCCCGTTATTTTCTGGGCGGAGCGATTGTCTATTCCAACGAGTTGAAAACCGAGTTCGCGGGTGTACCCAAGAGCCTGCTCGCCAAGCATGGGGCTGTCAGTCGCGAAGTCGCCGTCGCACTCGCCGAAGGGATCCGCAAGCGCTGCGAGGCGACGTTTGGCATCGGCATTACAGGCGTAGCTGGCCCTAACGGTGGCAGCGAAGAGAAGCCGGTCGGTCTCGTCTACCATGCCCTGGCCAGCGAAAGAGAAACGCAGGTCGAGGAGCGAAAATTTCCCGGCGACCGCAAGCGCGTACGCTGGTTCGCGTCACAACTGGCCTTGGATATGGTCCGCAGAAAATTAATGTAGGGGCTGAAAGCTGAGAGCTGACGGCCGATAGCTCAAGTGAGACTCTTCATCGCACTCGACATCGACGAGGAAATTCGCCAGCGCATCGGACGCTTCCTCGATGGAGTGAGCGGCTTCGCCGCAGACGCACGCTGGGTCCGCCTGGAGTCGCTCCACATCACATTAAAATTTATTGGCGAACAACCGCCCGAGATGGTGTCGACTCTGCAGAACAAGTTGACCGGGGTGAGCGCGTCCCCCTTCGCTCTTACCTATGCCGGGATCGGCTTCTTTCCGACGGCAAAATCCGCGCGCGTGTTCTGGGTCGGAGTTCAGGCGGCCCCGGAACTCCAGCGTCTGGCCGCAGCGGTCGACGATGCCACCGCGCAGCTCGGGATTCCGAAAGAAGATCGTGCGTTCAGTCCTCACCTGACACTGGCCCGCAAGAGCGGAGGCTCAGGCGCTCCCCGCCGCCACAAGGACGACGGCCCCAACCGGGTCTTCCAGCGCCTGCAGGAGAAATTGGCAACAATGCCGGTGCCGGAGTTTGGTACCATGACCGCCCGCGAGTTCTTTCTGTATCAGAGTCAGCTCTCGCGGTCCGGTTCGCGTTACACCAAGCTGCACGCCTTCCCGCTCTCGTAGAGCAAGGGTAGGCCAACACAACCAGTGATTCCTTATTTCGTTACCGCCGCGCTGAGTTATCTTTCTGGATCGATTCCCTTTGGCTATTTACTAGTCCGCATCTTTCGAGGCGAAGACATCCGCGCCAGCGGAAGCGGCAATATTGGCGCCACCAACGTTTCCCGCAAGTCCCCCAAGTTGGGTTTGCTAACACTGCTGTTCGATGCACTCAAGGGCCTGGTGCCCGTCATGCTCGCTCTCCCATTCGCCCGGCGAGTCGGCGTAGATCCCTACGCTCTCGCGTCGTTGGCTGCCTTTTGCGCGATCGTAGGCCACATCTTTCCGGTCTGGCTCCGTTTTCGCGGTGGCAAAGGGGTAGCTACCGGCCTGGGCAGTTGGATCGCGCTCGCACCCAGAGGCGTGCTGGTGATGGTCATCGTTTTTGTGATCATGGTAGCCCTGTTCCGCTACATTTCCCTGGCCTCGATCACCGCCGCCTCCATCTTCCCGGCGGCGGCTCGCCTCTTGCACGATTACCACGACACCCCCGCGATGCTGGCATTCATGGCGGCGTCTTCCCTGCTGATCATCGCCAAGCATCACCGCAATCTCAGCCGGCTGTGTGCCGGAACTGAAAACAAGTTTCGTTCGGAACCAAAATGAGCGAGATCGCCGTCATCGGAGCGGGTGCATGGGGCACGGCCCTGTCGGTCGTCGCCGCGCGGCGAGGGAATCATCGGGTCCGTCTGTGGGCCTACGAACCCGAAGTCCGTGGCTCGATCGCCAAGCAACGCGAGAATAGCCTGTTTCTGCCGGGCCAAGGCATTCCGGAAAACGTGGTCGCCACCGGCGATTTCGAGGAGGCCCTGGCAGGCGCGCAAATTGTCATCAGCGTGATGCCGTCGAACCACTGCCGGCGTCTGTTCGAAAGCATGCGTCCCTGGCTACGCCCGGACATGTTGTTCGTAAGCGCGACCAAGGGGCTGGAGGAACAATCTCTGCTGCGCATGACCGAAGTGATTGCGCAGGTCGTCGGAAATGGCTTTCGCCCGCGGCTCGGAGCGCTCAGTGGTCCATCGTTCGCCAAGGAGGTGGCACGCGGGGATCCCAGCGCCGTCACGATCGCGTCTCCCGACGCGGAACTTACCCGGACCGTTCAGCAGGAATTGAGCGATCCGCGTTTCCGTCTTTATACCAACGACGACGTGGTCGGAGTCGAACTGGGTGGGTCTTTGAAGAACGTGATCGCCATCGCGGCCGGCGTCTGCGACGGTTTGGGACTTGGTCACAATTCCGTGGCTGCCCTGATCACTCGCGGGCTGGCGGAGATCACGCGCCTGGGAGTTGCTTGCGGCGGTCAGCGCGAAACCATGTCGGGATTGGCGGGTTTAGGAGACCTGGTGCTCACTTGCACCGGCGGCCTCTCCAGAAATCGCAGCGTCGGCGTCGAACTTGGGCGCGGTCGCAACTTAACGGACATCATCGCCGGAATGCATGGCATGGTAGCCGAAGGCGTGTTGACCACTAACGCAGCCGTTGGGCTGGCCAAGGCTCGCGGCATCGAAATACCAATCAGCGAAAAAATGCACGCCATTCTGCACGAGGGAAAATCGCCGCGCGAGGCCATCCATGAACTCATGACGCGCAGCGCAAAAAGCGAAACGGAACTCTAACCGGAAAAAATTCTCTCGAAGGCCCCCAGGGCTTTCTCCTCCGCGGTCAGCGCTTCACATTCACGATCAATCGCAGCATATTCGGCCGCGTGCTTGGCCCGGAAAGCGTCATAGGCTTCCCTGGATTCCCAGAAATCCAGCGTCAGGTAGCGGGCGGGATCCTTCAAGTCCCGGTTTAACTCGGTCGCGACAAATCCGTCGCCGGTGGCAAACAAGCGAGCCCAGGAACCACGCGGCCCGTACGCATCCTCAAAGCGCGCCTCCGCACCCGCCGCCGCACGGAATTCCCATACCACGACATAGTTCCATTTCGCAGTGACTTCATTCGTCATGCCTGGATCCCCGCGCTCAGCGATTGTTTACCTTAACAATATCGCAGATATCATTGAATCTATTGATTTAACGCGTGACGGATTTTCCATTGCCAAACCCCGTCTGAATCACGCGTTCGAGCAATACTTTCGTAACTTCTGCGCAACGGCAGTTTGCCCAGTCTATGTCCAAACCAAAGTAGAATTTCAGTCAATCCCCCACGTACTTCGCTGTGCCTGTAAACACAGTGCCATTGTGTCTCTAAAAGTGTCCATTCCGGCGCGCATTCCCATCCTTTACGTGATCCTGGGCGTACTAGTGGCCATCAGCGTTGTGCCCATGTATTTCTACTCGGCGCAGGTGGAATCCATCAATCGCGACCGGTTGAAGACCAATGAGATGCTGCTGCAGAACACGGTGACGCGTTCGCTGGCCGACGACATCTCGCAACATGAAGCATCGCTTCGCCTGATGCTCGGGAACCTTTCCTCCGCTATCCAGATAGCGAGCGGCGGCGACATTGGTGCGGCCCACGTAGAACGTAAGGAACTGCAGGCCCTGCTTGAGAATTTCGTTTCGTCTTCCGACGACATTGCCTATGCCACCTTGTTGAATTCCGATGCCAAGGGAATTTCCGCCGGACGCATCGCCCCCGACGCATTCCTGCGCCGCGAGCTGGAGCGGGGTTTCGCCGCGGCACGGGAAAAGCGCACTTACAACGGGCAGGCCCTGGTGGTTGGCAGCGGCAAGGACGCTCGCACGGTCGTACTGGTGAGCAGCCCTCTCATTTATTCCGGACGCTTCCTGGGCATGATTGGTTCGGTGGTCGATCTGCAATTCCTGATTCGGCGCCTTGAAGAAGTCAGCCGCTCCGGTCTTACGCCCTACGTGGTCGATGCGCAAGGCCGACTGGTCGCGGCCAGTCATTCCGAGTACGCGACCGGCCAGGACATGAAGAATCTCGAAATCGTGAGGAACTTCGTGGACGAAGGCAACAAGGCGCAACTCGCGGCCACCAAGGAATTCACGATCCAGGACGGAAACGACCGCACTGAAATGCTTGGCACCTATAGTCCGGTAACGGAATTGGATTGGGCGGTCGTAGTGCAGAAACCGCGCATGGAAGCCTATCGCGGCGTCTTTGAGATGCAGCACACGGCGCGGCTGCTTGCCCTGCTGTCGGTGCTGTGCAGCATCATGGTGAGCTTCTATGCCGCGCGCCGCATCGCGAATCCACTGAGGGTTCTGACCGAATCCAGCCGCGCCATCGCGCGGGGCGATTTCTCAAAACGGGTCGAGTTGCGCAGCCGCACCGAAATCGGCGAACTCGCCTCCACCTTCAACATGATGTCGGACGAGCTTCAGCAGTTCGTGCAGGACCTGCAGCGCGCTGCCGAAGAGAATCGCGCGCTCTTCATCGGCTCGATCCAGATGCTGGCCGGCGCGGTCGACGAAAAGGATCCCTATACCCGCGGCCATTCCGATCGTGTCACGCGTTACTCGCTTCTTATCGCACGCGAGATGAAGCTGGATGACTGCTTTCTGGAAACCCTCCGCATCTCTGCGCAGCTGCACGATGTGGGCAAGATCGGCATCGAGGATCACATCCTGAAGAAGCCGGGCGCGCTGACTCCGGAAGAATTCGAAATCATGAAGACGCACACCACCAAGGGCGCCAACATCCTGCGCCCGGTGAGCCAGCTCAAGGAAATGCTGCCCGGTATCGAGCTGCACCACGAAGCGCTCGACGGACGCGGCTATCCCTACGGCCTGAAAGGCGATCAGATTCCGCTGCTGGCGCGCGTGATTGCGGTGGCGGATACATTTGACGCGCTGACCACCAACCGCCCCTACCAGCGAGCCTACGATCCGCCGGAGGCGCTACGCATCATTCACAACCTGGTCGGCAAACGTCTCGACCCGGAAGCGGTTGCTGCCTTGAGTGCGGTATACGAGCGAGGAGAAATTCGCGTCCGGCGTCTGGTCCGCGCGCAAGCGGTACCGCCGCCCGAAACGGCCACTCCGGCTCCCGTTGCGAACCCAGCACCAGCGCCGGTGGCTGCAGCGGTGAGCGCAACCGATCCTGCCTCGGCGACAACGCCCGAGCCCCCGATGGTCGCCCCCAAAGCGGCCGCCGCCACCGCATCGGCGTCCGCAGCCGAATCCGTCGAAACGACTCGCTTCTAAGACTACACATCCTCTTCTGGGGCAAGAAGAGACCATCCCGCGAAGACCCGCCTCCGCGTCAACCTCCGTTCCCCCCGTATAATGAAATCTTCCGCGTGTGACCCGAAGCATTTATGATTCAGACCCTTTTCGGCAGCCTCGAAGAAGAGCAGAAAAAACCAGGTTTCCTCGACCGCATGAAGGAAGCGGTCACGCGCACGCGCGAAAATCTCGCCGAGCGCATTGAGGAAGCGGTTTCTTTCAGCAAGGAGATCGACCGCAATACCCTGGATGATCTCGAAGCCACCCTCATTGGCGCCGACCTCGGCACCACGACCACACACGAGGTGCTCGAGAAACTCCGCGAAAAAGCTGACCGCAAACAAATCAAGGATGTCGAAGAGCTGAAGCGCCTGCTCAAGGAAGAACTCCTGGCGATTCTGACCTCCGCCAATTCACAACCTGTTCAGAAGGTGGATGGAACTCCGGAAGTCATCCTGGTCGTCGGCGTAAACGGAACCGGAAAAACGACCACCATCGGCAAGCTTGCGCAGGTTTTTCGATCGCAGGGAAAGAATGTGCTGCTGTGCGCCGCCGATACCTTTCGCGCTGCCGCCATTGAACAACTCGAAGTCTGGGGACAACGCACCGGCACAGAAGTCATCAAGACGAAAGCGGGCGGCGATCCTGCCGCCGTGTTATTCGACGCTCTGCAGGCCGCCACCGCGCGCAAGACTGATTTCGTGGTCGTCGACACAGCCGGCCGTCTGCATACGAAAACCAACCTGATGCTGGAACTGGAGAAGATGCGCCGCACCGCGCAGCGCATCATTCCCGGAGCTCCTCACGAAACGCTGCTGGTTATGGACGCAACGACTGGGCAGAACGGCTTGCAACAAGCAAAGCTATTCACTGAGGCCGCGGGCGTCACAGGCATCGTGCTTACGAAGCTCGATGGCACCGCCAAAGGCGGAGTCGTGGTGGCCATTTCCCGCGAGTTGGGAGTTCCGGTGCGCTACGTAGGCGTCGGCGAAAAAGCCGGCGATTTGTTGCCCTTTGATCCGAAAGCGTTCGTAGAGTCGCTGTTTAACTAGCTGGATTGGATCGCGGTCAGGCGGGCCGAAGGGGCGAAACGGGCCTCCGTTGCCGAACCGGACGAGGATCTGTCAGTGCTCTTCGAAGTCGCCCATTCTGGCCGCGAAAGGCCTGGGATCGGCTGCAAGACGAAGTCCCCACACTTCACAGAGGGCGCAAGGACCAAGCACTCGGATTGCGCCAGTGCCGATGGATGCATGCCAGATCGTTACACCGACGAAGATTTTCTTCGCGAGGCGCTTGAACTCGCACGCCGCGGCATTGGTCTGACCTCTCCCAATCCGAACGTCGGGGCTGTCATCGTGGCCGACACTGGCGAAGTCGTCGGCACCGGAACCCACACTTACGACGGACTCAAGCACGCCGAGATCCTCGCCCTGGAGGAGGCCGGCGAGCGCGCCCGTGGCGCAACCGTCTACGTCAACCTCGAGCCTTGCTCCCATCAGGGACGAACCGGACCCTGTGCCGACGCCCTGATCGCCGCCGGCGTTCGTCGGGTGGTGGGCGGAGTGCTCGATCCCAATCCTCTGGTCAGCGGCCAGGGCTTCTCTCGTCTGCGCGAGGCAGGCATCTCCGTTGCCTCCGGCCTCCTGGCAGAAGAGTGCCAGAGGCTCAACGAAGCCTTCGCGAATTACATCCGCCGCAAAACGCCTCTGGTCACTTTGAAAACAGCGATGACCCTCGACGGCAAAATCGCGCCGGCGCCAGGCGAGTCCGAGAATCCGACAGCTCTCGGATCCGCCTCAGCCAGCGGCGGGTGGATCACGAGCGAAGTCGCGCGCGCGCACGTGCAGGTTTTGCGTCATCAAAGCGACGCCATCATGGTTGGCGTGGGAACCATCATTGCGGATGATCCACTGCTCACCGATCGCAGCGGGCGCCCGCGGCGGCGTCCGCTGCTGCGAGTGATTGTCGATTCGCGCCTTCGCCTGCCCCTGGAATCGCGCCTGGTTCACAGCGGTCGCGAAGACGTCCTGGTGGTCTGCTCCTTCGCCGAAGAAAAGCGCAAGCAGGTTCTCCGGGAACACGGCATTCGCGTCGAGCAACTTCCTGCCGCCACCGCCGACGGACGCCCAGACCTCGCCAGCCTTCTGCAAGTCCTCGGGCAACTCGAAATCACCAGCTTGCTTATCGAAGGCGGCGCCATGATCAACTGGGCCGCACTGCATTCCGGCATCGTCGATAAAGTCTTCTTTTACTACGCCCCCAAAGTTCTAGCCGGAACCGGCGCGATTCCCTTTGCTACCACTTCAGGATTTCGAACCTTAAGTGACGCGGCCCATGTGAAGTCGCTCCGCCTGCATCGCTTTGGCGAAGACTTCGCAGTCGAGGGATATTTGCGCGATCCTTATCGCGATTGAAAAGGTAGCGGAATAAGGCTGATTGCCATCATGTTTTGAAAAGTGCGACTTCAGCAGCCGCGGAAAAAGTTCAATCGCAGGTGTACCTTTGAAAGGGCACGCCTTCCAGGCGTGCCGTACGTGGCGAAAAATCAATGCGGCTTTAGCCGCTGAGATGCGCAATTGCTTATGTAATGGACTTTTCGCCAGCAGCCAAATACCTGGGAGGTACTCATGTTTACCGGCATCATCGAAGAAGTGGGCAAGGTCACCAGCATCAAGGAAGAACGCGGCACGCGCCGCCTGATAGTGGCCGCATCGAAACTGGTCGCCGAACTGAAAAAAGGCGATTCCATCGCGGTGAGTGGAGTCTGCTTGACTGCGGTCGGACTGACTCCCCGCTCGGTCGCCTTCGACCTGGCCGAAGAAACCTGGGAGCGCACCTCCTTCTCGCGCATGCACGAGGGAGCGCTGGTGAACCTCGAGCTTCCCATGCGCGCCGACGGCCGCTTCGGCGGACACATCGTGCAAGGCCACGTGGACGGCACCGGAGAATTCGTTGGCCTCGAGCGCATCGCGGGGGCCGACGACTTCTGGCTGCGCATTCGCATCCCCGCCGAACTTGCGCCCTACGTGATCTTCAAGGGATCTTTGAGCATTGAGGGCATCAGTCTTACCGTGGCGACGATCGAAGGCACAGAAGTGGCAGTGGCGATCATCCCGCACACCGCGGAGATGACCAACCTGCGTTCCCTGAAGCCCGGGGATCCGGTGAATCTGGAAGTCGACATGATCGCCAAGTACGTGGAGAAAATGATGAAGGGCGAGTCGGCCAACAGTCCGCTCACCCTTGAAAAGCTCGTCGAGCAGGGATTCTAGGTAGCTTCCCCTCAACGAGAACTTGGCGCGCGGCTAAGCTTCGATCTTCAACTCATCCAACTCCAGAAATTCCTGCACGATCGGCTCGCGGCACTTCTCCATCTCCGCATAGGTCCCAAAGAAAATCGCCCGCGCCTCGTACAGAAACACCACGCGATCCGCGAGTTTCTTGGCGAGCCGCATATCGTGCGTCACCACCACGCTGGTCAAATGAAGTTGAATCTTGAGACGCTTGATCAGATCGCCCAGCAACTGCGCCATCAGCGGATCGACCATCGTGGTCGGTTCGTCGTACAACACGCATTCGGGCTGCGCCGATAGCGCGCGCGCAATCGCCACCGAACGCTTCATGCCCGTCGATAAATCCGATGGAAGCAGCTCGCGCATGTGTCCCACCCCAACCATTTCCAGCAATCCGTCCACGATCTGATAAATCTGGTCTTCGGTCAGATCTTTCCGCTCGCGCAACGGGAAGGCCACGTTTTCGCCCACCGTCAGTGAATCGAACAAGGCCCCATTCTGAAAGACCATGGTGACTTTCTTGCGAATCGCTTCCAACTGCACTTCGGTATAGTCGGTGATGTCCTCGTGCGCCACAATGACGCGTCCGGAATCCGGTTTCAGAAAGCCCATGATGTGATGCAGCGACACCGACTTGCCCACGCCGCTGCGCCCCAGAATACAAACCGTCTCACCCGCACGAACATTGAAGCTCACGTCGTCCAGGACATGGTTGTCGCCGAATGCTTTGTTGACGTGTTGAAAATCGATGTATGGCGTGATTTGAGGTTCGTCGGGCATGGCAGGCGATTCGCTCAATTCTTAACAACCGGGAGGATCTGCTGCAACCGAGATTTTGCGTCCCGCAAATCTTCCGGAGTATTGAGGCTCCGAAACATGTCGGACGAAAACCCATCCCTTTCGAGTTCGCTCTCTTCAAGAACCTGCAGCGTCGTCTCCCGGTAGAGGGCGTCGATTTTGTTGTGTCCCTTCTGCAATGCATTCTGTGCCAGGTCGGCAAAAGGCGGTCGATAAATTGCGCACAGGGGCTGCCACCTTCCGCTCACCTTCGGCACGGTCACGACCGCATCGTGCTGCCGGGCTATCCCCACCAGGTATCGCAGAAACTTTTCTGGCACGAAGGGCATATCCACCGCCAGAATCAGGTTGAGTTCGGAAGAGGATGCGCGCAACGCAGCGTGAATCCCGCCCAGGGGGCCGTGGTTCGGGAACTGATCCTCCACTACTTTGCCAAACTCACCAAAATTTGCTTTGCTCCCCAGGATCTGCACATTCGGAGTAATGCCAGTAACCAGGTTCAGAGCCCGGACGAGCAACGACTGGCCCTCGAGTTCGATGAAAGCCTTATCCATGCCCATCCGGCGACTCTGCCCGCCGGCGAGTACGAAAGCGCTGACGTCGTCCATGCCGCGATGATACACAAGCGAGTCCAAGCACGAGAAACTCACAGCCCAAGTGATAGAAGCACCGGCGTTTGCACGCTGGCGCACTCAAGTCTCGCACGAAAGTAACCTGTTCAACTGGTGCCCCTCGTTAGATCATAGCGTTGTCCGGATGGTTCCACCGGCAGTCAAAATCATGCCTCAGAAACTCATGGATGTGCTCAGGCTCGGGCGTTGTTCCCACGAATTTTCATGGCCGCGGCGAGCGGCCGATGGTCACTATTACCAGGTGTGTCTGCTGTGCGCGGCCGAGTACAAGTATGACTGGTCCACCATGCGCCGGACCGAACGCGTTGCGCTGACCGCGGAAGAACCAACCACCCGGCGGCGGCCGCGGGAGAAGAAGCCCACCTGGGTGCCCCGTGCGCGTCGCCTGAAGCTCAGTTTGCCGATGCGCTATCGCGTCAAGAACCTGAACACGTGGTCGGAAGGCACCATCCTGAATATCAGCCAATCGGGAGTTCTTTTTAATGGTTCCGCGGAGTTGCCAGTCAACGCGCTGGTGGAGATGGTTTTTGAGATGCCCGAGGAAATTTCCGGCCAGAAGAATAGCAACGTTCTCTGCCAGGGCAAGATTATCCGGGCCAAAGAAGGCCACAAACCCGAGTCCGGGTCGGGATTGGCCGCCTCTATCCTCGATTACAAATTCCTGCACCAAAGCTGAGCGAAGCCGCCTGACCGCGACCGCGCGTCAACTAGAGCGAAATAGCGCTCGCCTCGGAGCGCATGCCGCAGTGCGCTCGAAAACATCTTGACGGCGCCCCCTGATGTGGATCGGTAGCGGACACTGCTACCGATCACACCAGCTGCAATCCCTGGATGCCAATGCGGCTATTTGTTGGCGGTCTGATTTGGCAGTTCAGCTCGGAGCGCTATTTTGTGCTGGATCTGCTCTTTGGACAGGATGGGTGCGAAGTCTTCCATCTCAAAGACCTGGCGGATTTCGACTTCGTAGTCGCCGGCGCTGCAGTTGGGGCTACGCTTGACCCACTCGATGGCCTCTTCGAGGGACTTGACCCGCAAGATCGAGAACCCGGCGACGAGTTCCTTGGCCTCGGTAAAGGGGCCGTCGATGACGGTACGAGACTTGCCGGAGAATTTGACGCGTGCGCCTTTGGAGCTGGGATGGAGTCCATCGAGGGCGAGCAGGACGCCGGCCTTCATGAGCTCTTCGTTGTACTTGCCCATCTCGACCATGAACTGTGGATCGGGCAGGGCGCCTTCTTTTTCTGACTCTGCGGTTGTCTTGACGATGACCATGAATCGCATTGCGAAGTCTCCTTTGGGTTGAGCGATGGTGACTTGTTTTCGGGTTAGCCATTTGCTGGCTACCGATGAACTCAGATTGAGAGCGCACTGATCGCTGTTCTCGCTCGCATTGGCTCTCTGCTGATACGTCGAACGGGGTGCGGCCGAATCGACATGAAAACGGAATTTTAAATTAATTATTTTTGGGAGAGTCGAAAGAGGGTCTAAATTACAGATTTTATTGAGGCGAGTTTTTCGCGGCTATTCGAAGGTTCACCTTTGGCGCCGTATTCAGCAAACGTTCCAACTCCTTCAAGATCACCACGATTTTCTGTGAGCGAGACAACCTCAAAGCATCTAAACTAGTATTATCCGAACTATATCTAGCCAGGAGTTGCCTTATGAAGGCGAGAATTACGGCATGTCTCTGCATTCTTCTGCTCATTTCACTCGCGGGCACGATCGCCTGCAGCAAGGCCCCCAACGACGCCCAACTGAGTAGCCAGCTTCAAGATAAGTTCAACAGCGATTCCGGTTTGCAGGGCAAGCAGCTAAGCGTGCAAGCGTCCAACGGCACCGTCACGCTCTCCGGCTCCGTGGATAACGATGTTCAGCGCGAAGCCGCGGCCCGTTATGCCTCCTCCCTTCCTGGTGTAAAGCAGGTTGTCAACAACTTGCAGGTGGGACCACCGCCTTCCACGGCAGCGGCTGCGCCCGAGCCCGAGCCCGAAGCGGCGCCCATGGAATCACGCAAACCGGCTCCGACCCGCCGACGTGAGCCTGCGCCGAAGAAGCGCAACATAGCCCGCGATACCACGGAGGTCGCAGCCGCGGGCGCCGGAGCAGGTGCCGCAGGCATGGCCATGAATCATCAGGATTCGCCACAGTCGCTTGCGCCGCCCACTCCCGCACCGCCTCCTCCGCCGCCTCCGCCCCAGAAGGTCACCATCCCGGCGGGTACTACGCTCGCCGTCCGGCTGGTGGATAGCATTGACTCCGAGAGAAACCAGGCCGGCGAAACCTTCCGTGCGACTTTGAATTCACCCCTGTCGGTGGACGGGGAAATCGCCATCCCCGCTGGCTATGACGTCGAGGGACACCTGGTGGATGTTAAGAGCGCCGGGAAGTTTGCCGGGCAATCCGTGGTTGTCATGCAGCTGGATCGTATTTCGGTTGGCGGCAAGTCCTACAGCGTCCAGACCGATCAGTACAAGCGCCAGGGAAGTTCGCGCGGCAAAAACACGGCCGAGAAGGTGGGTGCTGGAGCGGCCATCGGCGCCATCATTGGCGGCATCGCGGGCGGCGGCAAGGGTGCCGGCATCGGAGCAGCTGCGGGCGGCGGCCTCGGCGGCGGCGTGCAGGCGGCCACCAAGGGTCAACAAATCAAACTGCCTTCTGAGACCGTGGTGAACTTTACGCTGCAGAATCCGCTCACGGTCATCCCGGCGCAGGGTCCGGATTCGCATCGTCACAAAATGGATCAGCCCTCGAGCGATTCGAGCAATCCCCAGCCATAACGCGCAGTTCTTTTTCGACGGGCACGGCCTCGGCCGTGCCCTTTTTCGTGAGTTGCCCGGCACACCACTCTATGTTCTGATACCCCTTCTGCGATGCCGCCCATCACTGCCATCCTGCAAACCTGCAACGATGCTCCCCATCTTGGCCGCGCGCTCGAAAGTTTGCGCCCATGCGATGAAATTCTGATTGTCGATCATAGTTCCATCGACCACACCCTCCACATTGCCCGCGAGTATGGCGCCCTCATTCAGAATTCCACTCCCGACCAGCCGCTGCACAGCTGGCTTCCCCTCGCCCGGCATCAGTGGATCTTCTGCCTCCTTCCTTCCGAGACTCTGACCGAGTCCCTGGAAGCTTCTTTGTTTGAATGGAAGCTCTGTCCCACCAGCGAGGTCGCTGAGATTTCTTCCTGCGCCGTCGTGGTGAAAGAGGAGGCCAGAAACAGCTGGGCCAACCCTTTGACCAGCACACGTTTGGTACCAAAGATTTGGACGTCCTGGGAAGGGCCACTTCCCCGCCACGATCCGCGCAGCTTGCTGCTGCAAGGTGACTTGCTCCGCTTTCGTTCCACGCCCCGGTGACATGGTCACTCGCCGATGTGATATTTCTCACATTCGGGCGTAGTATTCCCTCCTACACTAGCCAGTTGGCAGCAGTCTTCTGTGCGGCAGTTTCTAGGAGGCATCATGCAAATCGGCAAATGGTTAGGTCTGGGTGTTGCTGTTGTGGCCCTGGCGATGATCGCCATGGCGCAGCAGGCGGCGCCTTCGCAAGAGAAAGTGATCAAGCACGTCCCGGTGAAACAGACGAACGCTTCTTCTGGACAAGAGATGTTCAACAGCTATTGCGCGGTTTGCCATGGTACCGATGGCAAGGGCGCGGGCCCGGCAGCGTCCGCTCTGAAGGTACCTCCCACGGACCTCACTGAGCTGAGCGCCAAGAATGGCGGGAAATATCCGTCCATGCACGTTTCCAGTGTGCTGCGCGGCGAAGCCGAAACTCCGGCTCACGGCAGCAAGGACATGCCGATATGGGGTCCGCTGTTCCGGCATCTCAGCCAGGGTCATGATGCCGAAGTCCAGCAACGTGTCGCGAACCTGAATCAATACATCGAGTCAATTCAGAAGAAGTAACCCGCTCGATAGCCTCGGCGTGATTTTAGGGAGGGGTGCGCATTGCCAAGCTTGCGCACTCCCTTCTTTTTTGAGCGTATCCCCCGTTCGTGCAATTGCGCTCTTAAACTTCGTCTTGCTACATTCCACGCAGGATCTCCCAAACAGCCAAGCATAGGGTCGCAGGCATCGAAGTATTCAGATCTCCATTGGGGCAAAGGCTCGGCATCGTTCGAATGAATCGCGATCCAGAAAATGCATCTCCTGTCACGCGCTCGTTCCGGCTCCACGGGCCGATGCGTTACGGCGGAGTTTTGTTGGCGGTGACGGCAGCGGTCGCAATATGGTCCCTCACTGGAATCATGCATCATGATCCCTTTGCGATCTTCATGCTGGCGGTCGTGGCAATCGCGAGATTCCTGGGATTCGGGCCCGCAGTTTTCGGTACGGCGGTTTCGGTCATCGCCATCGACTACTTCGCCTTCGACCCGCGTTTTTCGATGGGCGTTCATCCAGCCGACTTCGGGCGCCTTGCCGTCTTCGTGATCATTTCCCTGCTGGCCGCCAGCCTGGCGCGCCAGAAGTCTCGCGCGGAAGTGCGCGCCGACCAGACTCTCGAACAGATGGCCGCCATCGTCGAATCCTCCGACGATGCCATCTATAGCGCTACTACCAGGGGAATCATCACCAGTTGGAATCAAGGCGCCGAGCAGCTTTACGGCTACAGCGCCAGTGAAGTAATCGGCCAGCCCGTCCTCATCACCGTGCCCGAAGACCGCACTCACGAGACCCGGTCCCACTTCGAAATGCTGGCCCGCGGCCAGAGCATCGAGACTTACCAGACCCAGCGCCGCCGCAAGGATGGATCGCTGGTGCCCATCCTGCTTTCGGTCTCTCCCCTGCGCGATCGCAAAGGGATGGTTATCGGCGCCTCCGCCATCGCGCGCGACATCACTGCTCAACTGCGTGCCGAGCAGGCTTTGCAGCGCAATGAGAAACTGGCCACCGCGGGCCGTCTGACTGCTGCCATCGCCCACGAAATCAACAACCCACTCGAAGCCATCACCAATCTTCTTTACCTGGCGCGGCGCGATCGCGCGCGCGCGGATCAGCATCTGGAGATGGCGGAACGCGAAGTGCAGCGCATCGCCGACATCGCCCAACAGACGCTCGGCTTCGTGCGTGAAGTCTCCGAGCCCAAGGCGCTCAATGTTTCTTCCACGCTCAATGAAGTCGTGCAACTGTATTCCGCCAAGCTCTGCACCAACCACATCGAAGTCCAGAAGGATTTCTGCGAGGGCTGCGAGATCCGCGGATTCGCCGGCGAATTGCGGCAACTGTTCGCCAACCTCATCGTGAACGCCGCCGACGCCATGCCCAAGGGCGGGCGCTTGCGCCTGCGGGTCTGCCGCGGCCGCGAGTACTCGGGCGACGGTCGATCCGGAGTCCGCGTGGTCTTCGCCGACAGCGGCAGCGGCATCTCCCGCCTTGATCAGGCCCGGCTTTTTGAGCCCTTCTACACCACCAAGAAAGACTCGGGCACCGGCCTCGGGCTCTGGCTCTCGGAAGGCATCGTCCGCAAGCATCATGGACGAATTCGGGTACGCAGTTCGGCACGTCCGGGACAAAGCGGTACGACGTTTTCCCTGTTCCTCCCCGAAAGCGCCTGAAGCCACATCCAGGCCGCCAGCACCACCGTCATCAACCTCCATTGCTGTCCTCTCGATCTAGCCTTTTCAGGCACTTACAGCTTTTGGTCCGGAAGGACAGTGACTTCAGTGTCCCGGAGGACCCTCCATCCCGACCTTATAATCAAGGGACAACTGTCATCAACATTGGCGTTCTTAAAGAGCGTGGATCCTTTACTGGCATCGTCGAGCGTGGTCTTCGGGCTGATCTTCGGCAGCTTTCTGAATGTGTGTATCTACCGCTTGCCGCGAGACTTGTCGGTCATGAACCCGCGCTGGTCGGCGTGTCCGGAATGCAAAAAGCCGATCGCGTTCTACGACAATATTCCGATCGTCAGCTGGCTGCTTCTTCGCGGACGCTGCCGGCAATGTAAGGCCCGGATTTCGCCTCGCTATCTGATGGTGGAAGTTCTCACTGCCGTTCTCTTCCTCGCGTGCGCGTGGTATTTCGGGGCAACCCTGGCGACACTCAAATATTGCGTCCTCGCCTTCTTGCTGTTGGGCCTGATTTTCACCGACGCGGAAACCAAGCTGCTTCCCGACCGCATGACTTTGACCGGGCTGGGGCTTGGAATCCTGTTCAGTCTGTTTGTGCCGGTAAATGATCTGGCATCCCAATTCTTGCCCGGCGTGGTTTCGTTGCCGGTGAGTTCGGATGTGTCGTCGCGTCTGCTCTCGCTCGCAGATTCGCTGCTGGGCGCGATCGTCGGCGCGTCATTCATTTACGGTGCAGGCGCGATTTACCTGCGTGCCCGTGGCGTGGAAGGCATGGGCTTCGGCGACGTAAAATTGATGGCCATGATCGGCGCCTTTCTGGGGTTGAAGCTGACCGTGTTCACGATCTTCACCGCCTCGATCGCCGGATCGGTGTTCGGTGTCGGAACTATCCTGCTGGTTTGGATCAAGCGCACCAGCCGCTTCGCGCGCCGCCGCAACTTCACCTTGGGTGAAGCACGCAAGCGCGCCTGGCAATCCGCGCAGACCATGTACCGCCATTATGAGATGCCCTTTGGAGTCTTCCTGGGCAGCATGGCGATGGTCGCTTTCTTCTTCGGCAAGACTTTTTTGGATTGGTATTGGAGGCTGCTGTGAAGCTTCTGAGCAATCCGATTTTCCTGAAGATGGCACTTTTGCTGCTGGCGTCCATTTTCGCGCTTCTGCTGGGGTGGTACATGATGCGCCGTGTGCGCAGGAGCCTGAGCGACGATGATTCGCTGCCAACAGTTGCGACCAGCGCTTCGCAACTTCCGCTGCAGACTTATCACGAAGTCATTCAGCAACTGAAGCAGCAAAAACACGAATTGACCACGCTGCGGGACGCGGAAAGCCGGCGCGCGCGCAGTTCCGAAAACATCAGCGCAGCCGTACTCTCGAATCTTTCCAGTGGCGTTCTCTTCTTTGGACCAAATGGATTAGTTCGGCAGGCCAACCAGGCCGCCAAATCCATCCTGGGCATCGCCTCGCCGGGCGGCATGAACGCCGAGGAAGTCTTTCGCCAGACCGCGGTAGGCGCGGCGTCTGGAAGCGAAGCGCGTCTTCTCGCCGGCAGCGTTCAGGCCGTTCTGCGCGATGGCAGGCCGATGCAGAGCGTCGAGGTTGAATATGTCACACCGGCCGGCGACCGCCGAACGCTGTCGATAACCGCCTCCCGAGTCCCCGCAGCGGATGGCACGCCGCTGGGCGTCGCCTGCCTCGTCAACAATCAAACCGAGATTGCGAATATTCGCCGGCAAAGCGAATTGCGCGGCGAGTTGTCGGCGGAAATGGCTTTGGCGCTGCGCACGTCGCTCATCACGATCTCCGGGTACGCCCAGCAGTTGGCGAAGAATCGCGACCCGGAACTGGCTACCCAGATTGCGGCTGACATCGCAGCCGAAGCAAGACATCTCGATTGCACCATCGGCGGCTTTCTCGCCGAGAGCAGGAAGGCACAAGCCGCTGTAGCGACATCGGATTAGGAATTCGGGCGACGGCACAAGCCGCCGCCACATTTGTGAGGACAATGCATATGAAGCGCATCGCATGGCTTACCGGCATCTCAATCTTTCTGGCGGCGCTGGCCTCGGTCGCCGTCGCTCAGGACTCTTCCTTGGGCGACCTCGCGCGCCAGAACCGCAAGCAGAAGGGCCAGAAGGCTCCCGCCGTAAAGAAGTACGACAATGACAATCTTCCGGTGAATGACAAGTTGTCAGTGGTCGGGCAGCCGCCCACCGAATCCGCAGATGCCACTCCCCCCACAACTGGCGGAGAGCCCACGCCCACTCCCAATGATTCAGCGGCCCAGCCGGATGAAAACACTCCCGCACCGAAGTCCAGCACCGCCGATGACAAAAAGTCGGCTAACGAGGAACAGGCCAAGAAGCAGCAGATGTTAAAGGAGTGGCAAGCGAAACTCCACGCACAGCAGGAGCAGATCGACATGCTCACGCGTGAAGTTGACGTGGCCAATCGGGAATACCGTTTGCGTGCGGCCGCCTTCTATGCCGACGCCGGCAACCGCCTCCGCAACTCCGGCGCGTGGGATAAAGAGGACACGCAATTCAAAGAACAGATGGCCGAGAAACAGAAGAAGCTCGACGACGCCAAGAAACAACTCGAGGATTTGCAGGAACAGGCCCGCCGCGCGGGAGTTCCTTCCTCCGTGCGCGAATAAACTGCGTCACATCGCCATCGCGGACTATGGCACAGCTCCCGGCAAACATTGCCGGGAGTTTTCTTCTTCACTGCAATCCGATAATAAAATGAGCGGCTCGAGCTGCGAGCAATCCTCGTCGTCCAAATCATTCTCGATTGAATGTTCGATCATTGATAGCGGCGCCTCAACCTTGGATGATAATTCGAATTCTGCCCGCTCGAAGCTCGCCGCTCAAAGCTCGAAGCTCTCCCGCAACCTTTCCAGCTGCTTGAGATGATGCCGGCCGTGCACCCAATGAAACTTCCTCCACTGTTGTGCGCGCAGCGGACCAAGGATGGGATGATCAAGCAGCGGAGCCGCACTTCCGAATTGACCTTCCGCCCTAGAGATAACCGCATCCATGGCAACAATCTTTTCGGCGAATTCAGCCAGCACGCGCTCGCAAGGCAACCCGCGCGGTTCCGCATTTTTCGGAGCCTTCCGGCCTTCGGGCAGATATCCCAGTCCCACCACCAGCCCAGTCCGTGCGCGATCCTTCCAGGTCAGGGCTCGGGCCAATGGCTTGCCCGCAGCCAGGCAATTCTCAAATCCCTTGATGGTGCCGGTATAAGTCAGATAAAGATGCTCCAGCACTTCGGCGGTGCTCCACTTTTCCGGCTGCGGACGCCGCGCCAGCATTTCCGGTGTCATGCCGGCCGTGACCGAACCGATAGCATTCTGGAGTCGTCGCAGATAGAAATCCATGGCGCGGTTGGCTCCTTCGATTAGAATGGGCGTGCACTCCAGCATCTCAAAAACTAATACAGGATGGTAGCGATGAAGAAGCTGCTCCTGGCCATTTTCGCCTTATCCCTGCTGACAGCCTGCTCCTCCGAAGCCCCCAAAAGCGGCGAATCCGCCCAGCCGCAGCCCAAACCGCCCGAGATCCTGACTGCCCGCAGCGCGCTTCAAAAGCTTTACATCTCGGCGCACGGCTGGGGGGCGGATGCCCGGCCCTACCGCCTCGAATCCACGCCCAACGCCGATTCGAATGGCCGCGATGGCAAGTCGGCGATCTGGCGCGCCGGATTCGCTTCGGTCATGCAACGCGGCACCAAGCCCTATACCTGGTCTGGATCCGGCACCGACCGCGGCGTCAATCCTGGTATTGAGGACACCTACAATCCCAGCAATTCCTCGACCCACGCTTTCGATATCGCTTTCCTCAAGACCGACTCTGACCAGGCCTTCAAAGTCGCGCAGGAACACGGGGGCGAGAAACTTCTGGCCAAAGAAGCCGACACACCCGTGCTTTACATCCTCGAATGGGACCTGGTGAACAATCAGCTGGTGTGGCATGTGATCTACGGCACCAGCCGCAGCGACTCCAAGCTGAAAGTGGCGGTGAACGCCACGTCGGGAGAGTTCTTGAGGATAGAAAAATCTTAGCGATATTTTTTGCTCGCGGCTCCCAGTTCGTAGCTCTCAGTGCGACTCGGCTTTCTTTTCAGCAGCCGGATCCAGCGACTTCAGCCGCTCCAGCCCATGGCGCGCTTCTGCCGCAAACGGTCCCTGCGGAAGAATCTTCAGATAGGACTGGTAGGCCTTGCGCGCTTCCTCGCCCTCGCCGACTTTCTCCTGGCAGACTCCCAGGCGGAACATCGCCACGGCGTCATCGTACTTGTAATAGAGGGCCTCACGATAGCGGTCGAGAGCGGCGCGATAATTTTTGCGCTTGAAATAGAAGTCGCCGACCTCCACATCCTTCTCCGCCTTGTGCGGATTCCAGACGCGAAACTCTTCCACTCCGCCGATCTCGTCGCCCTCGTACAAACCCGCGGCGTCTTCGGCCTCGTGCAATGCGGAATTGCTGTCGGGATGGTCCTTGGCGTCGTTCTGAGGAGGAGTCAGGTCGGGCGGATCTTGCTTGCTGGAACTTTGCGGCCCGCTTCCTGGTCGCGACCTCAGCACGGGCTCATCGGCATCCGGCTGCGACCGTGGCGGCGGCTGGTTCGCTGGAACTTTGGGCGGCTTGCTCCCCTGCTGCTGCGCTGCCGCGCCGGCAAGCAGGAGAGCGAGGATCAATGGAATACAACGCAGCGACATCTCCTTAATTCTACCCCTGTCCGCCCCGCGCGAGAATCCCGCCAACTCCTGTGCCGCCAAAGATCTAGGGAACCGCTAGAGAATTGAGGAGCGCCAGTTTGGCCTTCTCCGTGATCGCGGCGGCAATTTCGCTTTCAAGCGCCAACGACTCGCCCGGCTCCCGGTCAAAGTCTTCTCCCCAGACGCGGGCCTCGTCCCTGACCCGGATCAGTTCCACCGTTACGCGGACCCGTTCCTCGTCGGCTCGCAAGTTTCCTTCGATCAGGTAATCAGCGTGCAGTTCGCGAGCGATCTCCGCCACCGTTTTGGGAGTATGCCGATATGCCACCGAGGCCGCGTGCGGAACCACTGTGAGCCGCGCTGGATCGGCGTTTCCCGATAGCGTGATTAATTCCTGGGTAATGCCCTCGCATAGCAGCGCATGGCCGGCATCTTCGCTCCAGTCTTCCAGCGGCAGAACCGCGAGCACCATTCGCTTGTGGGCAGCGTCGCGGGCGCTCTGCCAATGCCTGGCAAGCAATCCGCCAGATAACAGGACGATGGTCAACAGCATGACGATTACAGGATTTCGTCTCGTCCATACCCGCGGGCCAGGGGCAGCGGGCTCCTGCATCCTGGAGGTTGAGTTTTCGACGACTTCCACCGGGATCAGGAATCGGTAGCCGCGTTTCGGGATGGTCTCCACATACTCCGGAGAATTCGCACAGTCGCCTAAAGCAATACGGATCTTCTTAACGGCTGTATTCAACGCGTGATCGAACTCGACAAAGGTATCCTCGGGCCAGACCCGCTGGCGCAGATCCTCCCGCCACACGATTTCGCCTGGCCGCTCGAGCAGGGCGGCCAGCACCTGGAAGGGTTGCTCCTGCAGCGACACTTTGGCGCCGTCCCGGCGCAGTTCTCCCGCTTGGACGTCCGCTTCAAACCGACCAAACCGAAACACGCGACACAAGCCCGGCCGCATCGATGTCCCCACCTGTAGGTAATTGACGAAAGCCGCAACGCTTTGGTTCAACTTATTTCGAAAATATCTGCAAATTATTTCTGTCGGTGGCGCAGTCCATGAACCGGCAAGCCATGCGCAATCTCCACAGAATCCAGACGCCGGACATGTTCGAACTTGAGCGTTTCTCGTCTCTTACCCGCAGCAGAAGCTGCAGGAGGGTGGGGTCATGAGGCGACACATTATCTGGCCACTGTCTTTCGGTCTGTTGTTCACTGTTCGGCTGTCTGGGCACGTTCGAACACTCCCGTTAACGTCTTGCCGTTCAAGATCTACGGACAGCAGTTGATCGTTGTGCAGGGCTCCCTCGGTTCGCTTGAGAAGCGCAACTTGGTGATCGACACGGGAGCGTATCCCAGCGTGCTTGATCGTGACGTCGCCCAGAAGCTGTCTTTGTCCGGACACAAGGAGGAACTGGATGCCATCGACCGAACCGTTTCCAGCCTGGCGGTGACGTTGCCGGAGATCGAGGTCGGTCCCGTCCACGCAACGAATGTGCGCAGTCTTGTTCAGGACTTGTCGGATGTCTCCCAGCGAGCCGGCATCCACATCGACGCACTGGTCGGCCTGGACGTCCTCGCCCATAGCAGTTTCATCATCGACTACGAGGCGAAGAGAATCACGTTCGGCCCGGTCGACCCGCTGCCCTCTTCGGTTCCGTTTGCAGTGGCGAACGGCAAGCTCTGCGTCGATCTGCAAGCTGGACAGTACTCCCTGCGCCTGATGGTCGACACGGGCGCTGAAAAGCTGGCTCTGCTGGCTTCTCATGTGCCCTGGATCCCGCATTCCGACCGCGGCCGAGCCTTCGCCAACCTCGGCGGCAGCTTCGTCATGCAGGAGGTCCGGCTCGACACGCTGAAGCTGGGCGATACCAGCCTGGGGGCAGAACCCGTGTACGTTTCAGCCCGGCCGATCCCGATCTACTCCTTCGATGGGTTTCTCTCCACCTTCCAGTTCCGGCAGGTGGCTTTCGATTTCGAGCGAAAACAGTTTGGCTGGACCACGAAAAGCGAAGGCAAGAATCGCGTGAGCGTCGCCTCGAAGTCGAAAAGCACTCCGCCCTTCGCCGCCGCAATTGTCAATCAGTTAACGAAGCCGAAAGAGTCCGTCTCCGTGCCCGCCGCCTGTGGAACGGCGCCCAACAGGATCTGCAGCCTGCAGTAACAGTTCCCGCCGGGAACTGCTCAGTCATGCTCACTCGTGAGGGATAGGCTGTTTTGGCGAAGATGCTCAGGCCGCGCGGTGGAGTGCCCTCAGACTGACTCTCAGATTCATGGGAAGCCGTTACCTCGCAACCGTTTTGTCACAAGTGTAGTCGCCTTTTTAGAGACAGTAATCTACGCTTTCGGAGCGCAAGAACGATGGGCCACACTCCTGTTCCTACCAAGATTAGGCTCGCGGGTTCGGGAACTGGCGACTTGGGAGTGCTGCTCAGACTCGCCCCCGCGAAGTCATAGAGGCCAGGAAATCCACTACTGTCCGGCACAAACCGCGCCGTGACGTACCAAAGCTGATTGGGTTGCCCCCAAACAAACTCGGTCGGATTCGGAGCTTCGGGGTGCCGAAACAGGTCAATAAAAGCACTAGCTCTGTACTTAACCGTCAGAACCCCGCCCGGCCCAATACTCGAAACAAACGAGACAGCGTCGAATTGTATGACTCCTTCGATCGGGTTGTCGCCAGACCCCCCGAGGATTCCCGAGGCGTCGAACAGGGGCCCGTCGACTGCCGGGTTGAGGCATGGAAAGCAGATCACCAGGCTGCCACCGAAATCATCCAATGCGTTCGGGATGACGATGCTGTAACGACCGCCACGGAGAACAAAACTGAACCCGGGGATTTCGTGGTAAGGATAGATCTGTCCGAAGCCGGAAGTTAGATTGATCGTGTCGGCCCTTGAAAATACAGGTAGGGCCAGCAACAGGACAAGCAGAACCGGGATCCTTTTCATGGAGCGCCTCCCCACCGTAACCACGTTTCGACAGGGGCATCGGGCGTAACTGCCGGAGGAAACGCCCGGATTCTGCTCCCGTCTGACCTGCGAGTCAACTACGGTCGATACTCTATACGATGTAATTAAGCTCAGTTGCGAAATCTCCCCAACTGCGCCTATTGCAAACTCGGATCCCTTCGGTCCCGCGGGGCAACTCCGCATTTCGTCGCCTGGTTTAGGAAGAATCTTATGGAAGCGCTGAGAAACACAAAAAAATCAGGCCACTCATGGGGGTGAGTGGCCTGTGTTGGCGAAGATCCTCCGGGGAGGAGGGAACTTGGTTACATGCTCGGCGGATTCGCGCCGTTGTTAGCCGTCGGGGCCGCAGGCTGTGCTGCGGGAGCCGGGTTGTCGCCACCGGTTGTGTTCGTCATCAGGCGAACATCAACGCGGCGGTTCTTGGCGCGGCCGTCTGCGGTCTTGTTCGAATCCACGGGCTTATCCTTGCCCAGGCCAATCAAGTAAATCTTGTGTGCCGGAACGTTGTGCTGCGACGCCAGGTACTGGATCACGGCGTTCGCGCGGCGCTGGCTCAGATCGTAGTTGTAATCCGAGGGACCCACTGAATCGGTTCCGCCTTCAACCGTCACGATGTAGCCCTTGGTGTTGGGCACGTCGGTCGCGAGCTGATCCAGGGCTTCCTTGGCCTTCTTGGTCAGGTTGTCTTTGTCGAATCCGAAATGTACCGACGTCTCGGCCACGGGACGGTAGTTATCCAGATTCACGACGGTTTGGGTCAGGGTATCGACGCGCTTGGTGGCGGCGTTGGCGGTGGTCTGCGCATCATCCGCAGTCTTGCCGGCAGCCAGAGCTTTCTGGTCGACTTCGGCAGCCTTGGCCTGCACAGCCTGGATTCCGGCCTGCGCGCGGGCATCAACATCCTTGATGTCCTTGGTGTTCTTCGCAGTCAAATCGTCGAGTTCGTTCGTTTTGTTAATGAGCGGGGTGGTCTCATTGCGAACGTACTTTTTGCTGCTGCAACCCACAGATGCGACCATGCCGGCCGCTAAGAGAATCACTAACGAAGTGCGTGTCATATCTTGGAGGGCTCCTTCCTCTCTATGTTGATCCTGAAGATCTTAAGCTTCCTTTTGAGTCCCGGGGGCCATGAACTTTCGCGTCCCACCGCCTACTAATGCACGGGCGATGCCAATTCCAAAAACCCCTGTCTTGACCGTAAAGCATTGTACCTCAATATGTTGCAGGATGCTGCAAATAGTTATCCCAAGGCAAACGTAGAGCAAAGGCAACATAGGGGATAGAAATTTTATACGGTCATCTGCGGATGTAACCCATGCTGTGACTCGAGGCAGTCACCATGAAAGCGCCGATTGCCATCGTTCGCCATGTCACTTTCCAACTGTTCCCGGATCAACCGGCTGATCGGAATGCCCGTTCGACGCGAGCGATCCTTGAGCCACTGCAAAAGTTCATCGGTAAGCCGAATTGTCAGTCTTTGACCCATATCAGCCAAGCAGCACAAGAGTGCGATTCCTGCTCATCTAATAAAATAATAGTCTCCCGTGGATCTCCTCCAGAAAATCCGCACCATTCCCACCGAACCCGGCGTGTACCTCTACAAGAACGCCGAGGGCGAGGTGATTTACGTTGGGAAAGCCAAAAATCTGCGCAGCCGGGTTTCGTCCTACTTTCATGAAGGCCGCTGGACCGACGCCAAAACCGGCACGCTGGTGCGCGAAGCGGTTGACGTCGACTACATCGTGGTCGCCAACAACAAGGAAGCCCTTGCGCTTGAAAACAACCTGATCAAGCAGCGCAAGCCGCGCTTCAATATCCTGCTGCGCGACGACAAGACTTATCCTTACGTGAAGCTGACGCTGGGGGAACGCTACCCGCGCGTCTACGTAACCCGCCGCCTGCGCAAGGACGGCAGCGCTTACTACGGCCCCTACTTCCCCGCCAATCTTGCCTATCGCATCGTGGACTTGATCCACCGCCACTTCCTCGTCCCGTCGTGCAAAGTGGATCTGACCCGCTACCACCCGCGCCCGTGCCTGCAGTACTACATCCGACGCTGTTTGGGGCCGTGCGTCGAGGGCCTGACTACACCCGAGACTTATCAGGAAGCGGTGCGCGACGTGAAACTGTTTCTTGAAGGCCGCCAGACCGATCTGGTCCGCTCTCTCCGCAAGCGCATGGACGAAACGGCGGCCACGCAGGAATACGAGCGCGCCGCCAAGTATCGCGACCTGATTTCAACGGTCGAGCAGTTGCAGGAGAAACAGCGCATGGCCGGAGTAGAAGGGGACGATGCCGACGTCTTCGGCTATCACTACGAAAATGGCATGCTGGCGGTAAACCTGTTCCACATGCGAGGAGGAAAAGTAGTCGACCGCCGCGAATTTTTCTGGGAAGACCTGCCGGAGTTCAGCACGGCCACCGACCACGAAGCGGCGACCGTCCCGGACCGCGTAGCGACAGCCGCCTCGGCTCTCCCGCCCGAGCGATCGGGCCGCGTAGTGACAGCCGCCTCGGCTGTCGCGCCCGAGCGCAGCGAGGCCGATTCCAGTCCAATGCCCCGCCTCGAACCCACATCCGGAGTGGCTGACATTGTTCAGCCCGGTACTGAGAACTCGTACGTAACCGCCTGCGGCGAGCAAGGCCACGCCATCCCGGCGCCACCGGCGACCTCCGTCAATCCCAACATCCCGATCTCCAACACCTTCGATCCGGGCACTTTCTTCTCGGCGTTCCTGAGCCAGCTCTATATCGGGCAACCGTACGTTCCGCGCAGCATCTACGTTCCGACCGATTTCGAAGATCGCCCGAATCTGGAAGAACTTCTGTCCGAGCAACTGGCCAACGCAGGCGCCAGGGCGACCCGCGTGCACATCGAAGTTCCGTCTCGCGGCGAGAAGCGCTCCCTGATCGATCTTGCCGGCAACAACGCCAAGCAGTCCTACGACCAGCGCTTCCGCGTGATGAAGCCCAACACGCGCGCCATCCAGGAGGCGCTGCAAGAGGCGCTCGGTCTCGCCGAGTGCCCGGAACGAATCGAGTGCTTCGACATCTCGCACATCCAGGGCGCGGAGACCGTTGCTTCCATGGTCGTGTGGGAAGAAGGCCGCATGAAAAAGTCCGACTACCGCAAGTTCATCATCCGGACGGTGACCGGAGTCGACGATTTCGCGTCGATGCGCGAAGTGGTGACGCGCCGCTACAAGCGCATTCAGGAAGAAAAGAAAAAAATGCCGAGCCTGATCCTGATCGACGGAGGCTTGGGCCAATTGCATGCGGCCGCGCAAGCGCTGGAGTCAATCGAAGTCATCAACCAACCTTTAGCCTCGATCGCCAAGCGCGAAGAAATCATCTACGTCTACGGACAGGAAGACGAGCCAGTCGCCCTCGATCACCATTCGCCCGTCCTGCACCTGGTCCAGCAGATCCGCGACGAAGCCCACCGCTTCGCCGTAACCTTCCACCGCAAGCGCCGCCAGATGCGCGACCGCTCCACAGAGTTGCTGGAAATCCCAGGAGTCGGCGCGAGCACGACGCGGAGGCTCTTAGAGCACTTCGGAAGCGTTCAGGCGGTGAAGCAAGCCGACGCAGCCGCGTTGTCGGCCGTCGTGACGCGCGCTCAGGCCGAAGCGATCATGGGACATTTCAGAAAATGAGCTGCTTGAGCGTTGAGCTGCGTGCTACTAGCCGTGAGATCAACTCAACTTTGTCATCCTGAGCGAAGTGAGGCGCCAGCCGAACGAAGTCGAAGGACCCCGCGTCCCCTAGTCTCACCAGCGGCGTCAACGTTTTCTCTAAATGCTGCTCTTCATCTTACGGGACTGCAACGTTAAGTGGCCTCGATTTCGCGTCCTTTGCCTGTTCAGTGCTGATAGTGTGGTTCTCGAGCATGGCGTCCAATACCTCATTACGCCGAGTGAGTGCCCTGTCGGGGTGATTAAGAGGAGAGAAATAGTGTGGCGCCCTCACCAACCCGGCCAGGAGCGCTGCCTCTGCGATGGAGAGATCCTTCGGGTCTTGGCGGAAGAAATATTGCGAGGCGCCCTGCACTCCAACCAACTCGTCCCCAAAGTAGTAGCGATTCACCGCAATGGTGAATAATTGTTGCCGTGAGTATTGTCGATCGAGTTGCATGGCAACTCTCAACTCCTTCAGCTGCCGAGAACTCGTTCTTTGTGGCGAGCAGAACATCGTTCGGGCAACCTGCATTGAAAGTGCCAGTCGTGGCTCTCTCACATCGCTGAAAGCACGCGACAATTGCTGATAGGCCGTTGGTCCGACCTCAGGCGCCTCAGCGGCGTTCAGAGCCGCGCGAAGATTCCTGCCAAGAGCATCGTAGGAAATCGCCGTGATCGGCGTTTTGTAGCATGCGTCAGCTACTTTCGTGGTGCCTGATGGGGAGAATCTCGAGAGTGCGTTCAGATCGGGAAGGTCCCGTGAGTAGAACGACAACCAGTAGAGGCTGCCACTGATGACGATCGCTAGAACACTGAGGCAAGCAAGGAGTACTTTCAGGGATAGTCGCAATAAGTTCTCCCGGCCAAGACCATTAATCCCACTGACCTTTGCCAAACGCCTTTCTCGGGTGCGGCCCCTGCTACACTAACCCCAATCGTTCCATGAAAACAATTTTTGTGCTGCTGCCTACGCTGACACTCAGTGGCCTCACGTTGCTAGCAGTGTCTTCCCGGCAAGACACCGCCTCAGGTCCGCCGGCACAGCCCGTGCAGACTCAACCCGAGAAGCACCTCCGCAACATCAAGCAGCTCACCTTCGGCGGGCAGAACGCCGAAGCCTATTTCTCTGCCGACGGCAAGAAGCTCATCTTCCAATCGACGCGCGAGCCTGTGAAGTGCGACCAGATTTTCGTCATGAACACCGATGGCTCCGATCAGCACATGATCTCGACCGGCAAGGGGCGCACCACCTGCTCGTTCTGGTATCCGGACGGCAAGAAGATTCTCTACGCCTCCACGCACCTCGGCAGCCCCGACTGCCCGCCCAAGCCCGACTACTCCAAGGGATACGTTTGGGCCATCTACCCGAGCTTCGACATCTTCACAGCGAACCCAGACGGCTCGGAGCTGAAGCAACTCACCAAAGAACCGGGCTACGATGCCGAGGCGGTGATCTCCTCCGACGGCAAGAAGATCGTCTTCACCTCGGTTCGCAACGGCGACTTAGACATTTACATCATGGGCGCCGACGGCTCGAACGTGAAGCAACTCACGCACGAACTCGGCTACGATGGCGGACCAACATTTTCGCCTGACGGCAAGCTGATCGTCTACCGCGCGCATCATCCGAAAACCGAGCAGGAAATCAAAGACTACAAAGATCTGCTCGCGCAGAACCTGATCCGCCCCACGTACCTCGAGATCTGGACGATGAAAACCGATGGCAGCGACAAGCGCCAGATCACCGATCTGGGCGCCGCCAGCTTCGCGCCCGCGTTCTATCCAGACGGAAAGCACATTATCTTTTCTTCGAACGTGGGATCGACCGGCGGGATGGGCAACTTCGAACTCTATGGTGTCGACCTCGATGGCAAGAACCTCGAGCGTCTGACCTTCACCGACGGCTTCGATGGCTTCCCCATGTTCAGCCCTGATGGCAAGAAACTGGTCTGGATCTCCGGGCGCAATGCCAAAGTTCCGCATGAGACGAATGTCTTTATGGCCGATTGGGTACCGTGAGAATCAGGTCTCAGGTCTCAGTTGTGAGGTCTCAGGATCTACTTGTTGGCGAGTGAAGAACTATTCGGGTTTTCTCGGATTGCCCAAGAACTCAGAGAAGCGCCTTCCCTCAGCAGATAGCGCTGTCTCTTCCTTTGACTCCGAATTCCAGAAGCGCCAAATCAGCCAACCAACAACTCCCAACATCCCGCACCATCCCAGGAAGCGTACGATCCCGGCAATGGTAGTGTCGTACTGCAAAACGCCCAAGCTCGAGAAGATCGTATTCCAGTCGTGCTCGACGTGATCGGGATCCCCGGTCGTCACCAGCGGCAACACCATCGCGCGCGCATCGGCCATGTAGGTCGCGGTGTACAACCAATTCTCGAAGAAGAAAAACGCGCAGAACGCAAAAGACACAGCCTGTCTCTGTGTGAAGAAATATCCCGCCAGCAAAAACGGCACCAGCCATTGCAGCAGCGTTCCACCCCAGAGTCCGAGCGTCGGCCCGAACCACCCGAACAGCATGTGGCCGCCTTCATGGACCACCAGGTTCGCCAAGTCAATGAAAAGAAAACCGTCGTGGCTGTGGAAAACATACCCGAGGAAGACGGCGTAGAATGCTGCCCAAGCGAATAATATCCAGCGCGGCACTGGTTGCCAGTGTGCTTCCCACAGCGCCGTCCAGTTCTCAACCATAGAAGTCTGCCTGTACTTAATTTTAGGCTGGCTCCGATCAACCTTTTAAGTTACGGAAGTTTGTATGCGACGTCTCGCCATTCCGTTCCTGTTAAAAGATTTTGAGTTTTTCCCGGCCTGCTCTGCTTCGTCGCGCCGTCTCTTCGTCACGCCACTTCCGGTTCCTTAATTCATTCAAAAGGAGTACACCATGGCTGACCTGAATCAATTGAAGCAGAAATACCAGCCCGTCCTCGACGTTCTCGCCAAGGAAGACGCCACCATTCAGGCTCTCGACCTGCAGGGCGACAAACTTCATCTCAAGGCAACCGTCGTCTCCGAAGCCAGCAAGAATCGCGTGTGGGACGCAATCAAAGGCGTTGATCCCAACTTCTCCGACCTCGCCCACGAAATTACGGTGGCCCAAGGCGAGCAGACTTACACCGTGAAGGCGGGCGACAACCTGTCGAAGATCAGCAAGCTCTTCTATGGCGATGCCAACCAGTACCCGAAGATCGCCAAGGCCAACAACCTCGCCGATCCCGACAAGATCAAAGTCGGCCAGGCTCTGCGCATTCCCGCTGCCTAAGTCGATCAGGGGCGCCTTCGTTTCGTGGGCGCCTCGTTCTTCAATCCTCCGGAAGTTCATTCCCTAGGTTCTGCGTCTCACGTCACGCGCGGAATGGCGCGGTTACTGTTACATTCTGAGGACGCGGACATTCTTTTGGGCGTTCACTCCTAACCCATGAAATTTCGCCACTGGATCACGGTCGCGGCTCTGCTGGGGCTGGTCGCCGCCACCATCGTCGGCGTGTTCCTGACCGACGGCGGTCCCGCAGTATTGCCGACTCGCGCCTCAAAGAGCACAGCGCAGTCGGCAGCGCCCGTCGTTGACCAGAAGCCTCTGCAGACAGCTCGAAGACTCTCTGCGCTGGCGTCGACACCGGAGGAACAGGATCTCGCACACCAGGCCTTGCGGCTTGCCGACTATGAAGTCGACCTCGCCTTCGCCGCTGCCATGCGCGAGGCCACCGAGCATCCTCCGACGCCGACGCCGGAACAACGGCAAATGATGGCCCGCAGCGCCAAAGCGGAGTCCGTCGTCAAGTCCGATCAGGCACAGATTGCGCGTCTCACCCGGCAGATGGCATCGGCGAGTGACAGCGCGAAAGAAGACCTCCAGGACCAGATCGACGTCACCAAGGCGCAACTCGAGCTCGATCAGGACGAACTCGACGACGCCAAAGAAGACCTGCTCCGCGTAGGAGGCAATCCCCAAGGCAAGATTCAGCAACTGCTGCAGCAACACGATGCCGGCTCGCATGCCGACGCCGCTGCGTCCGCCAGTTCCTCAGCCAACGCCGACGCCGACTACCAGGCCCGCAATCTCGCCCCGCAAATCCGAGCCTGGCTCGCACTCCAGGAAAAAGAGGTTCTGCTCGCGCAAGCCCGGCAGAATGCCCTCGACGACGTCCCAACCTTGACGCGAGCGCATGACACCTTTGACCAGCGAGTGAAGGAGCAGGAAGAAGCCAAGCAGATCGTCAAGGAAAAGGCGACCGGGCTGTCGAAGGGCGAGGCCCCGGCCGATGGCGCATCCAAGAAACAAGCCGCCAAGGACGCGCTCGACGCCCTGCATCACTTATCCGCCGATCAGAAAGCGGTTTCCGATCTCGACAAGCGCATCCAGGATCAACAGGAACTGGCCGATATTTACGGCAACTGGGGCGCGCTGGTGGCAGCCCGTCAACGGATCGCCGTGCACGGCATGCTGGTGTCGGCGCTATGGATTCTGCTTATCGTGTTTGGCGTCTACATGGTCGGCCGCCTGATCGACCGCTACTTCCTCGAACTCACCCACGACAAGCGGCGACTGGTCACGCTGCGCGCGGTGGTGTGGTTCGCGGCCCAAGCGGTTGGCGTGTTGCTCATCGCGTTTGTAGTTTTCGGCATGCCCAGTCAGACCCCGACCGTGCTTGGCCTCGCCGGTGCCGGCCTGACCGTCGCGCTCAAGGATTTCATCGTCGGCTTCGTGGGTTGGTTCGTGCTCATGGGCCGAAACGGCATCCGCGTCGGTGACTGGGTGGAAATCAATGGCGTGGGTGGAGAAGTCGTCGAGATCAGCCTGCTACGCACCACTCTGCTCGAAACCGGCAACTGGACCGACTCCGGCCATCCCACGGGACGCAAGGTCACGTTCGTCAACAGCTATGCCATCGAAGGCCATTACTTCAACTTCTCGACATCCGGCCAGTGGCTCTGGGATGAACTGACGGTCTCGGTGCCGGGCGGACAGAATCCTTATCCAGTGATCGAAGCAATTCAGAAGCTGGTCGTCAAGGAAACCGAGGCCAATACGCACGCGGCCGAAGAAGAGTGGCAGAAGGCGACCACGCGTTACCGCGTGCAGAACTTCTCAGCCAAGCCCGCAATCAACCTGCGCCCCACGGGCGGAGGAGTCGAAGTCCACGTCCGCTACATCACCAGCGCGCAGGATCGCCAATCCACCCGCGCCCATCTGTACGAAGCCATCGTGAAACTGCTGCACGGTAAAGAAGCCCAACCCGCTGCCAGCGGCCAGGACTAGTTGGGTCGTCAGCGATAACCAATTGGTCTGCCGGATAAACATGTTCCTCTGACCCCGGCAATCAATTCTCAGCGACCTCTGCGGCCCTTCTCTGCGAACTCTGCGTTTTAGGATTGTGCCGGCTGGAACCCCTGAGAACTCAATCCTCGGACTTGCCGGACACACGGCTGTCAATCTCCGCCAACACCTGCAACTTCACATGTTCGGGTAGCCGCGAGCTGTGCAGGATCTCCCGCACCAAACCAGCCGGGAGAAAGTGAGCAATCGCCATCGCACGCGCCGGCGGCGTCTTCTCATTGCGGAGCAAAGCAATCCGCACTTCCCGCCGCGGCGACCATTGCGCGTGATGACACACTGCCTCTACGAAAGCCGTGGAAGAGCCGGGACGCGCCAGCGCGCGCACGATCGCAGATTCGGTGAGCCGCGAGTTCTTCAGTGCCGCATGCATGACGCGGGTCTCCGAATCTGACAACAGCGCCTCGGCAATTCGACCCGACCCGCGGTGCGCGAGCGTCAAGCGTTCTCCTTGTGAGATCGTCGCGAGCTTGCTGCACAAGACGTCATCGGCGGCGCGCTTCACATCCGCCGGCACCACCGGCGTCAGCGCAACCTGCATCAGGTCGAACGTGTAGAGCTGTCGAACCAGGGGCAGGGATACATGGCGCGGAGTTTTGGGATGCTCCACCAGCGCCCGCTTCACCTTGCGATGCTTGAGCGCGTTGCCGTTTTTCGCCAGCTGTTCCAGCGCCTCAGCAGTGAGATCCGGACTCTTCAACAGGCTGAGCGCGAGATCTTCGGTGAGCGCCGGGTCGCTGGCGCGGTTGCCGGTTCCCGCGTCCTGAGACGAGACGGCTGCGGATTCCGGCGCTTCGTGCTCGGGGGCCCGCCGCGCGCCGGTGCTGTCGTCAGATGCCATGCGGTCAACGCCCGCGCTGGCTACCGGCTCGGTTCGGCCAGCGCCTTCCGCGCGAGGGCGAGCGCTCCTTCGACCGGATCGACCACGGTCGGACGCACGTTCGCACGCGGGAATTCGGCGGTGATTCCATTGTAGAAAACTTGCCGTACCAGTTCCGACTGACGAAAGACTCCCCCGATCATGGCTATCGGGACGTTGTCCTCCCCGGCAAACAAGCGCCGGATTACGTTGCCCGCCAAAGCGGCCAACTCACTTCCCGCCCGCCGCAAAACGCTTTCTGCCACCGGATCCCGAGGGTGCCCCGTCCAAGCTCTGCTTGGGCGGGGATGTTCCGCAGCAGAGTCTGCGGCAGCGGAGAGGATTGCTGGCACCAGGCTCGAAAAGTCTGGAGGGGGAGAAGCATTGGCATGCCGCACGAGCTCATCCGGCGACGCCAGGTTCCAAAGGGAAAAAATCGTTTTGAGCAGAGGTGGATTTTCCCCCGCGTCATTCGCATTTAGTACGGCACTGACCGCGGCCCGACCGATCCACTGCCCGGAACCTTCGTCGGAAATTGCGAGTCCCCATCCGCCCGCCCGCGCAGTCTTGCCATGCGCGTCGCGGCCATAGGCGATCGATCCTGTCCCCGCGATCACGATCACTCCCGGGCCGCCGCCGAACGCGGCTTCTAAAGAAGTTTCGAGGTCGCTAACCACTGCGATGCGGCCCTGAAGAACCTCGCGCATGATGCCGGCGATGACATCACGCACCTCCGGACGCCCCGCTCCCGATAATCCGATGCAGGCGCTCTCAACTTCTGAGGGATCGATGTTGGCGGCTCTACAGGCATCGCGCACTGCCGCATGCAGCGCCTCGCGCACCCGCGCCTCGCCCAGGCGCGTAATGTTACTGCCCGCGCTGGTGGCGTTGCCCAGGGTTCTCTGTTCGTCGGCGACAACACAGGTAGTCTTAGTGCCCCCGCCGTCAATGCCGAGGTAGATGGCCACGCGGTAGTTCTAACACAAGTGGGCAGTGGTCGATGGGCAGTGATCGGTGGCCAGAATTCGCGGTCATCGCCACCAGAGACCGCGCCCAATGCCTTCACCGATGACGTGCTGCGCTCTTCTCTGCGACCTCTGCGGCAGTTCTCCGCGCCCTCTGCGTTTTAAGATTTTCCGGCGTGCTCCCACACCTTCCATCAAGGTGACCGAACTCACACTCCCAAAGCCGACCCACTGCCCGTCATAATGAAAGCAAGCCAAACATGGGCCTCAACCATCTCGATCTTGCCATCATCGCGCTCTACCTGGTCGGCATCACGCTGTTCGGCTTGCGCTTTCGCAAGAAGCAGCGCTCGCTGCGCGACTACTTCCTGGCCGACCGCAACATTCCGTGGTGGGCCATCGCGCTCTCGATCGTCGCGGCCGAGACCAGCACGCTCACCATCATCAGCATCCCCGGGCTCGCCTATGACTCGAACCTCACGTTCCTTCAGGTCGTCATGGGCTATGTCGTGGGGCGCATCATCATCAGCTTCGTGCTCCTGCCGCACTACTTTCGCGGGGACCTCTACACCGCCTACGAACTCATCGAGCGCCGCTTCGGCAAGCGCCTGCGCACGCTGACCGCTTCCCTGTTCCTGCTGACGCGCGCCGCGGCCGAAGGCGTGCGTGTCTACGCCGTTTCGATCGTGGTCGCGATCGCCCTGGGCACGGGCGAGATTGCGTCCATCGCCATCATCACCCTGCTCACGCTGGTCTATACGTTCGAAGGCGGACTGGCAGCCGTCATCTGGACCGACGTCGTGCAGACTTTCATCTACATCGGCGGCACGCTGGTCGGGGTGTTCACCATCCTGCACCTGGTACCAGGGGGATGGCCCGCGATTCATTACCTCGCCTCCGGCATGGACAAGCTGCGCGTCTTCGATTTCTCTTTCACGCTGGCGCGGCCTTACACCTTCTGGGCCGGGCTGATCGGCGGGGCTTTCCTCACGACCGCGAGCCACGGCACCGACCAGTTGATCGTGCAGCGATTGCTGGCCGCCCGTAATCAACGGCAGTCGGTTACGGCACTGCTGACCAGCGGTGTCGCCATCTTTTTCCAGTTCGCGTTGTTCCTGATCGTGGGTGTCATGCTGTGGGCGTACTACGGAATGCCGTCATCGACTTTCGGCAAGGCCGACTACATCTACCCGACCTTCATCGTCACGCGTCTGCCGCACGGTATCTCGGGACTGCTGATCGCGGCGATCCTCGCCGCTGCCATGTCGAACCTGAGCGCGGCGCTGAATTCCCTCTCTTCAAGCTCGATGATGGATTTTTACCTGCGGCGCCATCCTGAAACCGACGATCGCACCCAGCTTCGCCTTTCCCGCATTTCGACATTCTTCTGGGCGCTGCTGCTGTTTGGGCTGGCCGTCTTGTCGCTGCACAAAGTCGCGCGCGTCATCGAGGTTGGATTGACGATCGCGTCGGTCGCGTATGGCGCACTGCTGGGCGTCTTTCTTCTGGGCGTGCTGACCAGGCGCGCCAACCAGAACGGCTCGATGGTCGGAATGCTTTTCGGCTTCAGCGTCGAACTCTACCTGTGGCTCGGGACCAAGGTCCCCTGGACTTGGTATGTCGCCATCGGCACGCTCGTGACGTTCGCGGTGGGATACGCGGCAAGCCTGCTGACTCGCCCTCCCGAAAAAACTGGCGAGCCGTTGGGGGACGGAAGCTGATCTTGATTCGCTTGTAGCTAAGTCATTGAAAACACGTTTGAGCGAATTTTAGGCTCGAAAATACGCCTCAGACGCTTTCCAGGATGCCTATTGCTGGCGCTCTCAGGCCCGCAGGCGCCTTTTCGGGGGCTAAGCCGAGCCTGAGGTCATCTGCACCCTCAATCTTGCGGCCTGGGGGCTTCTAATGCGTTTCTGTTAACTATAAGCTAACGATGGTTACAGAGCACAAAATCTTAAAACGCGGAGGGCGCGAAGAAAGTCCGCAGAGAGCACAGAGAAACTTGTGCGGCTCCGACTCATTGGTGAGGCAGCCGCCGGGCGGAGACACTCGCCGTTGGACAGTTAGGCTCTTCTCGGCTGAAAGCTAGGAGCTGACAGTTGAAAGCTTCCCGGCAAATGCTGACTGCCAAGTGCCATCTCTTCCCGTATACTGCAACTCCTTCCATGAGCACGGCCTCCATGTCCGAGCCCGAACCGCAACTGGCCCGCGACCTGGGCGTGAGCCACGCCTCGGCGGTCGTGGTTGGCACCATCATCGGGAGCGGTATCTTTCTCGTGCCCACGCAGATGATGCAGGCCGTCGGTTCCGCCAAGCTTGTATTTCTTGCGTGGATCGTGGGCAGGCTTGCTGTCTTTCTTCGGGGCGCTGACCTACGCCGAACTGGGCGCGATGAAGCCGCAGGCCGGCGGCGAGTATGTCTACGTCCGCGATGGCTATGGACCGCTCGGAGGATTTCTCTACGCATGGACTACGCTGCTGATCTCCAAGCCCGCCTCCATCGCCACCATCACTGCCGGCTTCGTTCTGATCCTCGGAACCTTTCCCGCCTTCGGCTTCTTCTCGCATCCCGTTGTGGTCGCTCCGCTGACCATCACCTACGGCCAGATCGCGGCCATCGCCGCCGCCGTATTCATTTCGTTTCTCAACTACATCGGAGTCAAGAAGGCGGGCGAGTTCCAGTTGATCTTCACGCTCTTGAAGATCGCCATCATCCTCGGCATCGTCGTGATGTGTTTTGGATATCGCGGCGGGGCGGGCTGGACTAATTTCGCGACCACCTTCACCGGCGCGAAGGGTGGGATCGCCGGATTCATGGCGGCGCTGGTTGCCGCCTTATGGGCTTACGACGGGTGGAATGACCTGAACCAGGTCGCGGGCGAGATCCGCGAGCCGGGTCGTAATATTCCGATTGCGCTGATCGTCGGCGTGGCGATCGTCGGGGTGCTCTACATCCTGGTCAACGCGGGCGTGCAGTACGTCTTGCCGGCGTCCGCAATCGCTACTTCCCCGCGTCCTGCTTCCGACGCGGTTGCGATGGTTCTGGGCGCGCTGGGCGCGAGCATTGTTTCGGGTGGCATGGCTTTGTCGATGCTGGTGACGCTGAATGGCACCACCATGAGCGGCGCGCGCGTGCCGTTTGCGGCGGCCCGCGATGGTTACTTCTTTCCCGCCGTCGCGAAGGTCCACCCGCGGTTTCTGACGCCTTCGGTGGCGATCCTGCTGCAACTCGGTTTGGCGGTCGCGCTACTGCTGGTGGGGCAAAACTTTCGTCAGCTGTTTACGCTGGCCATTTTTGCGGAATGGCTGTTCTACATGATCACGGCCAGCACCGTCTTTGTGTTTCGACGCCGCGAACCGGATGCGTTCCGTCCCTACCGCGTGTGGGGCTATCCCGTTGTGCCGGCGCTGTTTGTGCTCGCTTCCGCGATTCTGCTCTATTACACCTTCACCGACAATCTTCTGAACTCTGCCCTCGGATGCCTGGTAATCCTGGCGGGTGTACCGGTTTTTTACTATTTTCGCCGGGGTGGTTTGGGCTAAGTGACCCAAAAGCCGCGCTTGGCGCCCACTTTGGGATGCCGTTCCACCCTGATTTTCAACTGATTACCAAGGTACACCAGCGGCAGACACGTTTACCCCTCGGCCCATTTCCCCTACCGTAAGGCTTCCACCCGCGCTCTCTCCCCGGCCCGGGTTCCCATACTTGGAGCTATTGCATGGCCACGGCTTATCGCGGACCACAGTTCGGCCTTCTTCCGAATAAACGGATCAGCTGGCAGACCCTTGCCACCAGCTATGGGATCGAACTGGCTTTCATTCTCCTGCTCGTGAACATCGGTCTGCTGTTTCCGGAGAAGTTGACAGGTGAAGACCAGCTATCACCTGACTGCGGTGATGCCGTTGACCGGCCGCGAACCGAAGCCTATGCCGAAACCGAAGCCGCAGATCACGCATGCCAAGCTGTTGCCGGCCGTGCCTGTGGCCAATCCGCACCTGGTGGTCCCCCGGGAAGTGCGCGTCGCGCAGCCCAGGCCCGAGCCTGAGCCGGAAGCGCCCAAGGTGGTCGTAAACAATTTTCAGGCGCCGCAGTTGAAGCAGGTTTCCGGCGGCGCGCGTCCGCAGCTGATTCATACCGGAGAGTTTTCAACCGGCAGTTCCGCGACACCCACACTGAACGTGCCCGTGCAGAAAGTGCAGACGGGCGGCTTCGGCGATCCGAACGGATTGAAGGGGGAAGGCAAGCCCAACGCTCACCTGGTGGCCGCGGCTACCGGTTCGTTCGACATGCCGCAAGGTCCCGGCTACGGCAACGGCACCGGCGGCGCCAAAGGCATGAAGGGTACGGTCGCCAGCGCCGGGTTTGGCAATGGCGTAGCGATCGGCGGCAACGGAGATGGCCGCAGCAATGGACGCGGCAACGCGGCGGTTGCCACCGGCGCATTCGGACAGCAGGAACTTTCGCACGGAACGCCGAAGCCGCAGCTTGGAGATTCGGGACCGCCGACCAACGCGGTCGAGATCACCTTCAAGCCGAATCCGGTTTACACCGACGAAGCTCGCGCGCTGAAGCTCGAAGGGGAAGTTTTATTGGAAGTCATGTTTGCGGCCAACGGACAGTTGCACGTGAATCGCGTAGTCCGGGGGCTGGGTCACGGGCTGGATGAAGCGGCCATCTCGGCAGCCAACAAGATGCGCTTCAAGCCGGCTCTACGCAATGGTCAACCGGTGGATTCCACCGCGATCGTACACGTTGTTTTCCAGTTGGCGTACTGAAGAAATTGGTTTTTGAAGAAACATGGAGATAAGAGTTATGCGCACCTTGAATTGGATGGTCTCTGCTACCTTGCTGGTTTCGCTGAGTGCGGTAGCGCAGCAGCCGGCGGATTCGCAGCCGACGTCGCAGCCGGCTACGGTACAGATGTCCGCTCCAGCCCCAACGCCCGACCAGGCGCAACCTGCCACGGCACAACCGGGACCGGCGTCGACGGCACCGGCGAACACGCAGCCCGCGCCTCCGCAGGCCGCGCCCCAGCCCACCACCATGGACCAGGTGGTGGACCGCTTCGTCATGCGCGAAAAGGGCCTGATCAAGATGCTGCAGACCCGCACGCCCGTGATCGAGACGTACTTGCAGAATCTGACGCTCGATCCCGCGCTCGGTCCGGTTCCGCAGAACGACAAGTATTTCCTCGGCCGCATGGATCTGAGCACCACCATCGACCGCAAGGACTACATCAAGGACGACCAGAGCATGGAGAAGCACCTGCTCGGCGGCTTCAGCAAGCTGTTCAAGGTGCAGTACCAGCCGCTCGGTTTCTCCTGGATGATTTTCGCCGACCGCAACGACTTCGATCGCCAGCACTATGACTTCCGCTACGTGCGCCGCGAATTCCTGGGCGACGTGCGCTGCCTGGTGTTCGACGTGACACCCAAGCCGAAGAGCGGCCAGGGCCGATTCCTGGGCCGCATCTGGATTGAAGATCAGGACTACAACATCGTGCGCCTGAACGGGACCTACGCGCCCCGTCCGCGCAACGCCTACTTCTTCCACATGGACAGCTGGCGCCTGAACCTGATTCCCGGTTACTGGGTGCCCGCCTTCATCTACAGCGAAGAAGGCGACTTCAGCGCCGGCGTGAAGAATCAGATGGCCTTCAAGGCGCAGACCCGCATCTGGGGCTATGACCTGAAGAAAGACGGGGCTTCCGACGAACTCACCAACATCCGCGTCGACAGCGTGCAGGACGACAGTCCGACCGCGCAGGACGCTTCGCCCCTGGCCGCCTCTCGCGAATGGCAGCAGCAGGCGGAAGACAACGTGGTCGAGCGCCTGCAGCGCGCCGGCTTGCTGGCTCCCGAAGGCGATCTCGACAAGATTCTGCAGACCGTCGTCAACAACATCGAAGTCACCAACAACATCGATCTGCCCCGCCCGGTCCGGACGCGCGTGCTGCTTACTTCGCCGCTCGAGACCTTCAGCGTGGGCAACACCATCATCATCAGCCGCGGCCTGATCGACACGCTGCCCGATGAGTCCAGCCTGGCGATGGCGCTGACGCACGAACTGGCGCACATCGTACTGGGCCACAACCTGGGATCGAAGTACGCGTTCAACGACCGCATGCTGTTCTCCGACGAATCGACCTACCAGAACCTCGGGCTTCAAGCACATTCCGGAAGAAGAAGCAGCGGCTGACAAGAAAGCCGTCGACATGCTGAAGAACTCGCCCTACGCGCAGAAGCTGGACGGCGCCGGGCTGTTCCTGAAGATGCTCAACACCCGCGCGGGCGCGCTGAACGCGCTGCTCACCGCCCACCTCGGCAACAACATGGCCGAGGCGGGCACAGTGACGCGCATGGCGCAGCCTGATGACGTCGGCTCCGCAGGTGGACTGGAACAAGCTCGACCAGATCGCTGCGCTGCCCATGGGCGGACGCGTGAAGCTGAATCCCTGGGACGACAAGGTGGAACTGGTGAAATCGCAGCCGGTGGCCATCACGTCGGCCCGCGACAAGATGCCGTTTGAAGTCACGCCGTTCTTCCCGCGCCTGACGCGCCAGGGCACGACGGACGGCACAGGCACCAACGGCAACGCAGCCACCAGCGCTCCGACGCCGACGACTGCCGCCAACACCAAAACCAACTAATTCACGTAGCGAAGTGAGGCCCGCCCGCGACCTGATGTAGCGCGGGCGCCCTCGCCCGCGAACTTCGAGGTTGAAGGAAGCGAAGGCCGGGACCGGAAGAAATTCCGTTGTCCCGGCTTTCGTTGTTTTAGGACGGTCGTTGTCGATCTGCGATCATTGCTGCTGGTCGTTTCGATCGTCTCGCCTTTCGTTCGGCGAGTACTGGTCAGAACGACTGTTGCCCGAGATGGGGCGCATCTCGAGGTTTTGCGCGAGCTTGTACTTGAGCTCGGTTTCGGCGGGGATTTCCTTGTTGCGTCCCGTGTAGACCTGGGCTCCGGCTCCGCCCGCGCCGCCGACGAGAGCTCCGATGGCAGCGCCTTTACCGCCGCCGAGCAGCGCGCCGAGAACAGCGCCTACGGCTGCGCCGCCACCGACGTACTTGGCGGTACGTTTATTCGCGCCCAAACCGCCGGGCGCCGAACTCTTGTCCTCGGTGGTCAACATGTAGCGTTTTCCGTTTACCCTGACTGACTGCAGATCCAGGTTGGTGTCGTCGCCGTTGGCTTCGGCGACCAGGCGCGCGCGCGATCCACGTGGGATTACCACGTTGCCGGAGCTGTCGGTGACGTCATTACTGACGCTCGCCGAGTAGTGACTATTCGGCGCCGGTTTCGCCGGTATGGCCGTGTCGGTACGAACCTTGATCTCGGTATTGCTGGGCAAGGTTTGCGCCCATGCCGACGACGCAAGGAAAATGGCAATCGTAGCAAACAACAGTTTCGCGGATTTCATGGCTGTGTACTCCCAGCCAGATGGATGCCCTGGGTACGGAGAGGTGTTGCGTTCTCAGGGAAGAACCGTAACGGCTGGGTCTCGGGGGAGCGCCGTAGATTTAGGGAAGATCGAGGTCGAGCGCGTAGATTTCGTCGGTACTCCGGTTGCGGACGAAAAGTGGTGTATCCGTAGGATCAAGACCACTCCAGCCCGGGTCTAACTGGGACAAATCCTTAAGGTCGACCACCAGTTCCGATCGGTGTTCGCCGAGTTTGACGCGGCGGTATCCCGCGTTTTCGCTCGAACGATTGCCGTAGTAAATGTACTTGCCGTCTTTGGACCAAGCAGGGAGTATGACAGAGCCGGGTTCTGTGACCCAATCGGTCCACTTCTGCGTGGCGAAGTCATAGAGAACCAGTTTCTTGCGAATCGGCTGACATGCCAGCCAGGTATTTACCGTCCGGCGACCAGCGCGGCGCATACAAACCATCGGAACCGGGAACCATCGAGACCTGCTTGGTGGCTGGATCCAGAATATAGATGGCGATGGTTTTGGAACTGCCCGGAAGGAATGGAACTCTGCCGAACACGATCTTCTTGCCATCGGGAGACCAGTGCGCATCGGCTTCGGCTTCCTGTTCGGGCAACATCTCGACGGGTTGTCCGCCTTGTGCAGAAACGAAGAAGGTCTTCCACGGGTTTCCCGGCTTGCGTATCGATGAACGCGATTTGCGTGCCGTCGCGCGACCAGTGGGGCAGCATCGCCGAGACTGGCGATTGGGTGAGTTGCAGGCGATCGCTGCCATCGACGCGGCTGCGCCAGAGCGCTCGGTCTGGATAGGTCACGTAGACGACCCATTTTCCGTCGCTGGAGAAATCCACTTCGCCTGCCGAGATGCCCCCAGGAACGGCCTGAACTCGCGCGTCTTGCCGTCATAGCGGATCAATTCACCGCGCGGCACGAAGCCATCTGCAAAGACCCTTTTGGCATTCGGGCTTCCGATGGCGAGAGGGAAACGACATGGGGCCAGCCGTCAACTGAAAGGGTGCGGAAGGACTGCGCTGAAAAATTCCGGAAGGCTCGCGGATGACCCAGAGATTGGAAACGGTCGGAAGGTTGCTGATGAAGAAAAAGTAGCGGCCATCCCTGCTCCAGAAGCCGCAGCATTCGGAGGAAGGTTTGTGCCATCCGGGAAGAACCGGGTGCAGATTGCTGCCGTCGGACTGCACCTCCCAGATCGAGGATGAGTTGTCCTTGGTATCGCTGACGGTGAAGCGGATGCGACGCCCGTCGAGGCGAGTACACAAGATAAAAGGCCTGGCCCGGCAGGCTCACCAGTTTGCGGATGTTGAGTCCTTCGGAGTTCGCAAGGTAGAGATCGAAGTCTCGCGCGAACACGATCTGCTGACCATCGGGCGAGTAGCCGGCGTAGTGTCCGAATACTTCTCCGAGGCGGCGCGGCGGTCCCGAGGGAAGCGGAAGAATCCATCCCTGCTCTGCGGCCTCAGTGCCGGTGATGTCGGCGGCAAGCAGATGGGAGTGATCGGGCGCAATGTCTGAGATGCCAACACTGCCGAAGGGAGTTGGGATCTGGGACGTCTCGCCTCCGGCGGTCGATGCCTGCACGAGAATCTGTTTGTTGCCCTGCATTTCGGTGATGTAGAGGCGAGTGCCGTCGGTAAGGACCCGCGTCTTCGGCATTCCGTCGTGCGTGAGTTGCGTAGTATTCAGAATGCGCGGCGCGGGCAGGGAGCGGGCGCTCCAAAGCATCGCGCCGCCGGCCGCTACCAGAAGAAGGAGCGGGATGGCGAGCATCCATTTGCGGGACCAGCGCTGGGAAATCTCGTGGGCGCCGGACGGGGTCGCTTTTCCGGAAGCCGTGTCGCGGCTCAGGCGCTTCAGATCGGCGCGCAACTCCGAAGCATGCTGATAACGTACGTCGCGATCTTTCTCGATGGCCTTGGTGATGATGCGCTCGAGGTCGGCGGGAAGATCGGGGTTGAGGCGAACCGGGTGCGTGGGCGTGCGATTGAGAATCGCGTCGAAGATGACGCCCGAGGTTTCGCCGCGAAACGGCAGTAAGCCGGTAGCCATTTCGTACAGCACAACGCCAAAGGAAAAAAGATCGGTGCGCGCATCGAGGGCTTCGCCACGCACTTGTTCCGGCGACATGTAGGCCACGGTGCCCAAGGCCGTCCCGGGACTGGTGAGGAGGGCCTCTTCATCAATCGATAGCGTCTTGGCATCCGGTGGTTGATTCGAGCTTCTTGGGGAAAGCTTCGCCAAACCGAAGTCAAGCACCTTGGCGTGCCCGTGTTTGGTGACGAAGATGTTGGCGGGCTTGATATCGCGATGGATGATTCCGGCGGAGTGCGCCGCGCTGAGAGCGTCGGCAATTTCGTTGGCAAGCGAAAGCAGCGTTTCGTTTTGCAGGGGACGGCCGGAGATCACTTCCCGCATCGTCTTGCCGTCGAGGAACTCCATCACGATGTAGGCGTGACCGTCCTGCTCCCCGATGTCGTAGAGCGTGCAGATATTCGGATGGCTGAGCGCGGAGGCGGCCTGGGCTTCGCGCTGAAAACGAGCCAGCGCCTGCGGATCGCGGGCGACACCTTCCGGAAGAAACTTGAGGGCAACAAAGCGGCGCAGGCGCGTGTCCTCCGCTTTGTAGACGACACCCATCCCGCCTCCGCCGATTTTCTCGACGATGCGGTAATGCGAAATGGTCTGCCCAATCATTCGAATCGGCAATGTTAGGAGGTGCGATGGGGCAAGTCAACGAATGCCGGGAGAGGTAAGGTCGTCCCCAGGCATGTATGCTATCGAACAACTCGATGGTCACGGAGCGCAACCGATGAGCAAGTCTCGAATATTCAGATCAAGATTTCTGCTGGTTCTCTGCCTGTGTGTGGCGCAGCACGCCATCGCTCAAAGCCAGCTTCGCGTGGGCGCGTCCCGGGTGGATATCACACCATCACCAGATTCGAGCAACCCACCCTCCGGCAGGTACGCTCACGAAAAGCTTTATGCGCGCGCGATTGTTCTCGACAACGGTGCGACCCGCGCCGCCCTGATCGGGACTGACCAAGGCGGGCTTTCGGAAGTGATCTGGCAGGCCGCCTCCAAGGAGATTGCTGCGGAATTAAATTGCCCGGTGGCGAACATCATCATGTCGGCGACGCACACCCATAGTGCCTGGGGCCCAGGTGGTTTCCGTGCGCTGACCGATTCCAGTGCACCTCCGCCCCCGATTATTGGCCAAATGGTGGACGCGGTGCGGCAAGCGAAAGCCAAACTTCAGCCGGCGCGCGTTGGCTTCGGAACAGGCAAGTCTTACCTGAACGTAAATCGAGATGCCATCGATCCGGAGACTCACCTTTGGACCCAAGCTCCCAACCTTGACGGCCCCTCCGACAAAACGGTCGCGGTGGTGGAATTTGTCGCGACGAGTGGCGAGCCCATTGCCGTTTACATGGATTATGGAATGCACCCGGTGAATGGCTTTCTTAGTGGTATCACCAGCGCGGATTTTGCGGGAGCGGCTTCCCGGTACGTCGAGGAGGCTTTCCAGGACAAACCAGTCGCGATTTTTGCGCAAGGAGCGAGCGGCGACCAGAACCCGTTATACCTCCGAGCCGCCACCAATGCCATGGCAGCGCGGAGCGGGGTACCGGTCACCGGCTTTGTTTTGAGCCGGGAGCCGGTCGAGGCGCCTATCCGCGATCAAAGGGTCAACGCAGGCCCGCTTGATCCTCGAATGCGCGACCAACTGGAGCGCGTGATGGACAGCGAAGGTGTGTTGCTCGGCGAGGAAGTAATCCGGGTGATGACAAACACCAAGCGACTGGATGCGGCTCCCAGCATCGCCGGGCAGCAGAACACGGTTACGTGTCCCGGACGGAAGCGCACCGATACCGGGCGTGAGGGGAAGCCCGGCACATATGTGGACGGAGAGCCCGTCGAAATACGCCTCGGGGCATTGCGAATTGGAACGGTTGCCCTTACATGGGTCGATGCAGAGATCTACACGCCGATTGGACAACGATTGAAACGCGAATCGCCCATGGCCAATACGGTCCTGGTAACGTTGGCGAATGGAAGAGCAGACTCGGGATATATCCCCAATGACACGGCTTTCGGCGCCTATACGTTCCAGGTGCTCGGATCAAAGTTGAAGCCCGGCTGCGCGGAGACGGCGATCGTAAACGGGCTGGTCGATCTGATCGCCGCAACCGAGAAGTGAAGGGCAGTGGAGATCACAGGGGAATCCAAGACTTAGCGCGAGCTAATTCTGGTCCCCAGCCCCGTGTCTTTCTTTGCACAGCCTGCAGTAAGTTGGCGGCAGCGAGTTGTCGACCCGGTGCTTTACCGGCGGCAGGGTTTTCAGATACGCAAACATGGCTTTCAGGTCGTCGTCGGTGAGGGCTTTGAACTCGCCGTAGGGCATGATCGGGTTCAGTTCGCGGGCGCCGACGTACCCGGTGCGCATCGCGGTGATGAACGTGGATTCGCTGTAATAGCCAATGCCCGAAGGATCGGGCGTGAGATTGACGCTGGTGACATTACCCCACGGCCCGCGCAAGGCCTCTCCGCCCGCATAGTGGAGATTCTCCTTGGCATCGTGACATCCGCATCCGAGGGACACGAGATACTTGCCACGCGCCAGAGGGTCCGAGTGATTCGGCTCGGGAACTGGTTTGGTGATGGGCTGGGGAACGCCGCGCACCAGGTAGTTGACCGGGAAATTGATTTTGGTTGGCGGGAGCGAATTGCGAACCGAGGGAAGCGAGCGCAGGTAAACCACCACCGATGCCAGATCTTCATCTGACAGGTTTCGATAGAGCTGGTAGGGCATCATCGGAAAAAGCGTCGTGTCGTCATGCTTGATGCCTTCGCGGATGGCGCGCGCGATCTGATCGTCGGTCCAGTTGGCCGCGCCTGTCTGGGGGTCCGGCGTCAGGTTGGGAGCGGAAAGCATGCCGGGAAAACCGGGGAGGTCGATGGATTGGCCGGCAAGTTCCATCCCGGCCGCCATGGGAGCGCCATGCTGATTCCAGGCGTGCGGCGAATGGCAACCTTCGCAATTCAAGATAGCTCTCGTCAGATACTGGCCGCGTGCCAGCCGCTCCGGTGTGCGCTCGAACTGGCGGTTGGTGGTCGCCCTTTTTCTCGGTCCCAGGAACGGACGCCATCCGATGGTGAAGTTGATCGCGCCCACCAAAACCACAAAAATCACTGCCAGACCGATAAGCAGAACCTTCCTGAGCTTTGTCATTCGATTGTTTTCAATGGAGATTCAATTTCGTTCTGTCGTTGTGCTTTGATAATAAGAGGCGCAGGCTGGTGTCGTTACAAAGAGTTCTTCATTCTTATTGCGACGCCTCAGTCACGGCTTCCACTGCCCGACGTAGGTCAATATCGTATCCAGATCCGCTCTCTTGAGAATCTCGGCCACGGCCGCGTGATCGAGATGGCCTGCAATCGGCTTGAGATCTTCGGCAATCGCCCACGCCGTCACGGCAACAATCGCAGCCCCCGCTTTCAAGTCAATGGGATCGACTTTGTCGTAGGTGTCGCTGGATTTGTGATGCACCTCGCCATAGTGGCTCATGTCCACCCACAAGTCGAGCGCCGGGACGCCCTGCAGCATGAACGGCCCATGATCGGTATCGTAGGTAGTCTCGAGCGATAGCGCTCCGCCGCTGATGTCCTTCAGCAAGGCGTCGCTGATGGGTTGCATCGCGTCTTTCACATCCTTCCGGCTTTCGACCTTCCAGCCTTTCGGATGGCCCGCGCCGCTGTCGGTGTTCAGCACGGCGACACACTTCGAGATCTCGTTCAGGTGGGCTTGGGTGTAGGCATACGATCCGAGCAATCCCTGCTCTTCCCCGCCCCAAAGCGCGAAACGGATACTGCGGCGGGGCGGCTTGCCCATGGCAGCGATGGCACGCGCCACATCGAGCACCATCACGCTGCCCGTGCCGTTATCCTGTGCTCCCGTCCCGTAGTCCCACGAATCCAGGTGCGCGCCGATGATGATCCATTCGTCAGGCAGCTCGCTGCCGCGAATCTCGGCAACGACGTTATTCACCTGCATCGGCCCGCTGGTGGTGTTCTGCAACTCAAACTGCATCGTGACCGGCCCGCGCTCCAGAGAGCGCCGGATCAATTGAAAATCTTCCATGCCGATCTGTGCGCCGGGCATCAGCAAAAGCGACGAACCCCAGTTGGGATCGCTCGCGCTGAGCACGTTGTTGCGATCTCGGCTGGGAAAGATCAGAGCGACGGCGCCCATGGTCCTTGAATACCTTGTAGGAAGCTTCCAGCGGCTCCAGAACCTTGACCCAGCCATTGGCAAAAATCTTCCCCACATCGATGATGACGATCTTGCCTTTCACTTTCGGGGCCAGCGCCTTCACGGCGTCGGCAGAAACGTCATCGACAAGGATGACTTCGCCCTTTATGCCACCGGCAGGCGTGGAGGGTGACCAACCGAGTGACTCCAGATGCAGCGGGCGGGAAATCGGGGCGAGCAATTGCCCGCTGGCCGTACCCCGCGTCCAGCCGCTATCCATTGCAAACGGCTCCAGCCGCACGTTCTGGATACCGTAGCTCTTGAATTTCGCGGCCGCCCACTCGGCAGCCTGGTTGTAAGCGGGCGATCCGGTCAGGCGGCCACCAAAGCCGTCGGACAATTCCCGCAGCGTGCGCATGGCGGGGCCGGTATAGATGGAGGCGGCCAGGTGATCGGCGCCCTCCTGCGTTTCTTTATTCGGTGCTGCGAATACCAGTCCGCAAAAGAGAATTACGAATGAGGCAACAATGCCGTGACGCAGTTTCATGACACCTTCCAAGAAATCGGGATTGAAGTCACCAGACCAATGGCCCGGAGCAGGGTGCGATTTTTGATTGTGCGACGAACCAGTCAACCTCTGCAAGCCGCGACACACGTCTCCGCTGTCTTTGACGAAGCGGTTCGGCTCTGGGTAGCATGCTAGACTCGATTCAGGCGACAAGCCCGCAACCATGCGGATTCTGACCCGCTATATTCTGCGCGAGGTAGTGTCTCACGCCGCCATCGGCGCAGCTATTTTCACGTTCATTCTATTTACCAAGGATCTCGGCCACATCCTCGAACTGGTGGTGCGCAACAGCGCACCGGTGGGCAGCGTGCTGAAAGTCGTCAGCCTCAGCCTGCCCCTCGCTTTCACGATCACGATACCGGCCGGGGTGCTGGTCGGCATTCTGATCGGGCTGAGCCGCCTGGCCGCCGATAGCGAGATCACCGCCATGCGCGCGAGCGGGATCGGGGTCTGGAGCTTTCTGCGGATCCTCGGCATCTTTGTGCTCAGCGCATGGCTGCTGGCAATGCTCAACGGCGTCTACCTGGCGCCGTATTCGCAAGCCGCGCTGGGAAAACTTTCCGATCGCCTGAAGACCGCGCAAGCCTCTTTTGAAGTGCAGCCGCGGGTCTTCTATGAGGGCTTCCCGAAGATCGTGCTCTATGTGCAGGACGTGCACGGGGGAACGCGGGCCGCAGTCTGGAAAGGCGTGTTCCTGGCCGACAACAGCACGCCCGGATCCCCGCGCATCTGGCAAGCCGAACAAGGAATTCTCGTCAGCGAGGGTCCGACCCGCCTGCATCTGCACCTGGTGAACGGTTCCACGCACGAGACCGACGCCAAGGACCCGGATCGTTACCAGATCTCAAGTTTTCAGCAGACCGACATCCCGATCGAGCTTCCGGCAGCAGAGAACAAGCCGGACGTGGAACCAGTGCCCGTCTCGGAGATGACAACGCGTCAGTTGCTCGAACATGCAAGCAGCGCACCGCCTGCTACCGCGCGCTGGTACCTGATCGAGTTTCACCGCCGGCTCGCATTGCCGGCTGCGTGCGTGGTGCTTGCCCTGGTCGGCATCCCGCTGGGTCTCTCGTCGAAGAAAGGCGGGAAGTCTTCGGGATTCGTGCTGGCGATTGGCCTGGTCTTTCTCTACTACTCGGCCTCTTTGATCGGGCTCTCGCTCGCGCGACAAGGACGCGTATCACCCGGATTCGGTGTTTGGCTCGCCGACATCGTATTCCTGATTGGTGGCGGGTTTCTGTTGTGGCGAGCCGAGCGCCGTCCGTTGGAAGTGGCGCAGTGGCTCAATCTGAAAAATCCGTTTCGCTCCTCTGCTTCGGATACCGGGAGTCCCAGCCTGGGCAGCCGCGCGGGAGACGCCTTCCAACGCGCCTTCTTGCGCCGCCGACTCTCCGGCGTGGATTTTCCCACGATCCTCGACGACTTCGTCCTGCGTGACTTCTTCACCTACCTGGGCATGATCATGGCGACGTTCCTTACGCTCATGCTGGTGTTCACGCTTTTTGAGTTGCTCACCGACATCATGCGCAACCACATCTCGGCATGGGTGGTGGGGGATTACCTGCTGAACGTCTGCCCCTACTTCATCTACAACCTCGCCCAGTATGGCGTGCTGCTGGCCGTGTTGATCACGTTCGGATTGATGGAGCGCTCGAACGAAGTCACGGCCATCAAGGCGACGGGCATCAGCATTTACCGGATCGTTGTTCCGGTGCTGGTCATCTGCTCGGTTCTGGCGGGAAGCCTTTTCTTTTTCGACCAGTTCTATTTGCCGCACGCCAACAAGCGCCAGGACGCCCTGCGCAACCAGATCAAGGGCAAGCCCGCTCAAACCTACCTGCGTCCGGATCGCAAGTGGATCTTCGGCCAGCACTCCGACATTTACTATTACCAGTTCTTCGACGCCGACCGCGATCAGTTTGCCGACATTTCCGTCTTTCAGTTTGATCCCCACAGCTTCGCCATCACGCAGCGCCTGTACGCCGAGCGCGCACACTGGTCCGCGGTTACGCAGCGCTGGATTTACGAGCAGGGCTGGGTGCGCAAGTTAAGCGGGGATTCGATCGAGAGCTATCACCAGTTTGACGTCACCGCATTCCCTCAATTCAGCGAGCCGCCCACTTACTTCAAGAAAGAAGTGAAGCAGTCGTCGGAAATGAGTTTCGAGGAACTGCGCCGCTACATCCACGATCTGCAGCAGAGCGGGTTCGACGTTGTGCGGCTGAAGGTTCAGCTGCAGCGAAAGCTTTCGGTCCCGGTGGTGACGCTGGTAATGGCGGTACTCGCGATTCCATTTTCGCTGAGCGCGGGCAAGCGGGGCGCGGTGACGGGAATCGCGGTCGCGGTAGGGATTGCCGGAGTCTACGAAGTGGTCTCGCGGCTCTTTGAATCGATGGGAAATTTGAGCCAGCTTCCGCCGGCGCTGGCCGCGTGGTCGCCGGATCTGATCTTCGCGATGCTGGGCGCGTACCTGATTCTGAAAGTTCCCACCTAACGTCCAGGCCCTTCCGCAAACCAGGCTAGGGCGCGACAATCCCGTAAGGCGCAACGGGTCCGGTCAACTGCGGCAGGGCTGAGAGCGCTCCGGTCGATCCATTGAGGGCATAGCTGGAGATTGTGTTCGATCCGAAGTTGGAGGTAAACATCCAGAAGTTACCGCTGGTGCTGCCGTCGGAGCGAAGCGTGAAGGCCACCGGGTTGGCGCCCGTCGAAACCTGGCCGCCGTTGGGCCCCACGCTAGTCAGCGCTCCGGTTACGCGATTAATGGTATAGGCATTGATCTGGCTGCCTCCGTAGGCTAACGCATATAAATATTTGGCGTTCGGATCGGTCAACATGGCAATCGGACCGACTCCGGAGGAAATCTTGGTGGTCGTATTCGACACGGGCATCAAGCTGCCATCGGCGTTAATGAAGAACTCGTAGATGTCGTCGGAGCCGGAGTTGGCCACGTAGAGAAACGTTCCCTCGGGCGGTGAGAGCACAGCGCGGGGAGTTTTGCCTACCGCCAGGAATTGTCCAGGGACCGAACTCAATGCGCCCGAGGTGGTATCGAATGCGAAACCAACGACGGTGTTGTTGACGCCGTCAGTAACGTACACGTAGTTCAGGCCGTTGGCGACGGCGACCGCCGTCGGTTGCGGAATGTTGCTGCCCGCCGGGCCGGGAGGAAATGGGATCGCGGCGGACACTGGAGTTCCGAGCGTGCCCGAGGAAACCGGGTACACCGTGATGTATCCCGGTCCGGAAGTTCCGTTGGGCTGATTTCCGGGGCACGCCGCGCCGCCATTCACGTTAAAAAAAGTCTGGACCGCGACGAAAAGGAACTTGCCATCCTTATCCGTCGCCAGGGCAACGGGGTTGGAACTGAAGCAGTCGTTATCGGTCGGAGCGGGAGGCATGGGGATGCTCGTTCCGACGCTGGCCAGCGTCCCATCCTTGGCGATCGAGAACGCCATTACGTCCCCGGTCTTCACGGTGTTATCGGTTCCCGGGTCGAGTGGGCTTCCGAAGTCCGCCGCGAAGGCGAACGTGTTAGTTGGATCGAAAATCAAAGAGTTCGGTTGAGTGCCGGTGTTGATGCTCTTGCCGGTGGCCGTGAGCGCGCCATTGGAAGAACTTAGCGTGCCGTTCTTCAAGTTAAGCTTGTAAGCCGAGATCGTTCCCGGATTCGTGCCCTGGCTGGCAACGTACACCAGCGTCGATTTGCTCGACGAACCGCAACTCACAAACATCGCCAGGCTGCCTACCACCAACACACACCGAAGCCACCCAGACCTCATCAAAATGAACTCTCCTGTTGATTTCTCTGTGGCGAGGGCCCGCCTGGGCCTCGAGCCATCCAGTTTTGAGGGCTTGATTACCTTCATTTGTGTATCAGGAATTTCCCGGAAGAGCAAACTGCTGCAAAGACTTATTGGAATCTGGCGGGGGCTGCGGAGTTGCCCGGCGGGCGAAAGGGGGAGGAGTGGAACACGAACAAGGTTCGTGGATTTTGCGGTGAAAGGCTTTGCCCGGGGCCTGGAAGAAGTTTCCAATCGCAGAAACTAAGCCGTGTGAACCGGTATTTCCTTGGGCCCTTGCTTCTCGACCGAACCGCGCCCCTCGACCGGCAACCGGATCTCCACCATCAACCCGCCTTCGGGACGATTCGACGCCCGTACCGATCCGCCATGCAGCCGCACGGCGCGTTCGGTAATGGCCAGTCCGAGCCCGACCCCTCCCGTCTGCCGCCCACGCGCGTCGTCGAGTCGATAAAACGGCCGGAACAGCTTATCCAGCGACTCCTGCGGAACACCCGGGCCGTGATCGGATACGCGCACGACCGCCTCCGGCTTTCCATTCGCAGCTTCTTGCGCCAGCACGATCTCCACCTCGGTCCCTTCGGAGGTGTGCCTCATGCCATTGCGAACTACGTTCTCGATCGCGCTATGCAGGAGAGAAGGACTGCCGAAGATAACCGCCTCGTCCCGAATGACGCACTGAACGCGGCACTGCCGGCTTTGCGCCTCAAAGTCGGCGTCCTGGGCGATATCCCGGACGAGTTCATCGAGCGCAATCGGCGTGTGTCCCGCGCCATCCTCGCCGCCCTCGAGCCGCGCCAGCGTCAGCAGTCGTCCGATCAGCTCATTCAGCCGGTTCGCTTCCAGCTCGATTCGTTCGAGTGCGCTTTCCGCCTCCGTGCCGGCGCGTTGCCAGGCAAGACCGAGCGCGACGCTGAGCCGCGCCAGCGGCGAACGCAATTCGTGGGAGATGTCGTTCAGCAGGCGGGACTGCGCGCTGACCAGGTCCTGCAGGCGCGAGGCCATGGTGTTGAAGTCGCGCACCAACTCTGCAATCTCGTCGCTGCGGCGGCGCTTGGGTGCGACCGCTCGGGCATTCAAATCGCCCGCCGCCAATTGTTGGGTCGCCGCCCGCAGACGACGCACGTCGGAAGTCAGGTAGCGGGCCAGCACATAACAGACAAAACCCGACACCAGCACCGCCAGCGCGAGAATGACCAGACCAGTCCCTGGCGGTTTCTGGCGCAGCAGCGGTAGCCACGGCCGGGGGGGAACTTCCGCCACCATGATGTACTGGCGACCTCCAGCGGTCGTGACTTCCTGGCTTACGAAACGCCGGGGCGAGAACCGGTGAAAAACTCCGCCACCCTGGGGATCGAGCCGGTGGCTCAGTCGCTGTGCCCACGCCGGCGCCTGTCGTCCGGCCAGTTCCTTCCCTTGATCGTCAAACAGATAAGCTTTCAGGCGAAGGGTAGTTCCCAACTGGTCAATCTTCGCGTCCAAGACCTTGGGTCCGCCCGATTCATAGGCCTGCACCAACTGATCGGCAGTGTTGGCCTTGATGTAATCCCAGAAAGGCGACTCGGTCTGGGGGCGAAAAACGACCGTGGCCAGCACCACCAGCGCCACGATCAGCGCCTGCGCGAGCCAGAAGGACAAAAAGATTTTAAGGAAAAGGCTTTTCATCGCGAGCCGCTTTTCACCTTTTCGCGCGGCCGGGCCAGGATATAGCCTACTCCGCGCACGGTCTTGATGTGTTCGGCTTCGCCGTTGATGTCGCCCAGCTTCTTGCGCACCTTGCTGACGTGCATATCGATGCTGCGGTCAAAGGGAGAAAATTTTCGGCTGAGCACCGCGCTCACCAACTCCTCGCGAGTCACCACGCGCCCAGCCTCGCGCAGCAGCACTTCCAGCAGATTGAACTCAACCGAGGTGAGTTCCACCGGCAGCCCGCCATGGCGCACGGTTCGAGTCGCGGGATCGAGCTCAATATCTCCAATGCGCAGAATCTCCGGGGCGCGCGGCGACCCTACACCCTTGGGATCGGCGCTGGTCCGCCGCAACACGGCGCGAATGCGAGCCACCAGCTCTCTCGGGTTAAACGGCTTGGGCAGGTAATCATCCGCCCCGATTTCGAGGCCGACGATGCGGTCCACATCCTCGCCGCGCGCGGTTAACAGAAGCACCGGCACCCGCGAGGTGGCGCGAATCCGCCGCAACACGTCAAAACCACTCATCCCGGGCAGCATCACGTCGAGAACGACCATCAGGTAGTTCCCGGTCAACGCGCGCTGCAGGCCGGTTTCCCCGTCATGGACCGACTCGACCCGAAAGCCTTCGGGAGCCAGGTACTCGCTGACCAGGCTACACAACTCAAAGTCGTCATCGATAATAAGGATACGGTCCATCCTGCTCATGTTGTACAACAGGCGTCCGGAAATCCGGGTAAAGAATTGTCAACGGGATCGGGGAGTTGAGCCGATGGCCCGCAGTTGGCCTGGATGTCTGAATTCAAGGCTTTAGGATACGCCAGCTGTGACACCAATTGGATCGCTCCGGGCGTGGCTATATAGACGGAGTGTGGCCCGTGGGATGGATTGTCGCCAGAGGCAGCTGACTTGACTGGCCCGCGTCAGGTCGCGCTGATTCGGGCTTCCCGACGCTGCACTCGAGGTCCGACAGCAAATCCAGTCCTGCCGCCGCCGCGAAAACCCAGATCGCGCCGCCAATAAAGCCGACCGCGGCGCCCAGCAGCAAGAACTGCTCGGGAGTTCCGCGGGGCAATCCGTTTAGGCCGAAGATGAACACGCCTAAACCAATGACGAGGGCCACGGCGGCGTTGATCTTCGAAAATGCGAGGAGTCCTTCGTATTTGCGTTTCATCATTCCTCGGGACGCAAACAAAGACCGCAAACAAAGACGGGGCCTGCCGGGAATGATCGAATCGGTCGGCCGGGCCGTCTGTGACCTGGCGCACCCGAACATGTGTCAGGCGACCCCGGACCGCTGAACATGCCTCTGTGATCAATGTCACACCTGACCGCTAGTTTGCGGAGCAGAATTATGGCAGGAAGGAACGTTGTGGCTTCGCCCTTCAGGGGGTGCTGTATGAACCAGGTCAACGTTTTCTTGCTGGCACTCGTTTTTGTCTATGGACTCTTTGGTATGTGGGCTTTCGTGGTCCACGAGTTTCCGGTAGAAGGACCAAAACCCGGGGCCAGGCTGCGGCCGGTCGTGGACAAGCTTTTGTTCTGGCTTGTTCTCGTTCCGCTCCTGGGCGGGATGATTTACGCCGTGTTCCGGTGATCGGTCGCAAGCGTTTGTGCGTAAATGCATGGGACGCGGCGCGGCCGGCAATCAGGCCCGGCGCCTGCCTGCAATGAGTTCTGGTGTCAATTCAGCGGAGTGGAAGGAGGCTTCCTGCACAGCGAGGTCTTCGCGTTCCGCGAGGCGGAAGACATACCAGGCGAGGAAACCTCCCAGCACGATCAGCGAAGCCTTCGCGGCAACATCGCGGAACTGATCTGACTTGATCTGGCGGCACTCGGCACATCGCAGGTTGTTGAGCAGGCCGTCGGTGCACATCCGTGCCCGACAGAGTTCGCAGTTCACATCGCCCCCTCAAATTTCGGGGAGTACTCCCCGCTGGACCGCCTGCTGCGCCCTCCCCCAAGGTAGCTCTCGGTCAATTCACCGCTAGCGCGCACAAGCAGTCCAGCGCGACGCACAACCCGAAATCCTGTGACAAATGTCCCAGGACAACCAATCTGCAATCTAGGGGCCCGATTCGGGGGAGCAGGCTCTCAGCGGGAGAGCCTCTGGGGGAATTCTTACAACGATGCACGCTAGTCATACGCCGTACCGTCGTCGGTGACTGGTCTCACAACGGAGCGTGACATAACGGAAAAAGTTCCCCGTTTCGGGAAGAGCGCCGCGCATTTGCAATAACTCGCCGGGAGCCGCTCTCGTTGACAAAACTTTACTTCGCTTGACCGAGTTTTTACCCCGTCCGGCTGTTCTCCGTGTTTGTATGGATGCAAGAGATTTTCAGGGCCCGGCCGAGAACCCGGGTGGTGGAGGAACTCAATGAACGTTAACCGATTCAGACTACTGGCAGTCGTGCTGTCGTTGGCGATGGCGACGGCCGCTTTTTCGCAAACGGTCGTCAAGGCTCACCAGGGCATGGGCCATCGCGGCGGCATCAGTCACATGCTCGGCTTTTACACCGACTACCTCGATCTGACCGACGCGCAGCAGGCACAGATGAAGGACATCATCGCCAAGGAAAAGCCTTCCATCCAACCGCTGATGCAGCAGCTCAGACAAGGCCACCAGCAGATGTCCCAACTCGAACAGGCTGCCACCTTCGATGAAGCGAAGGTTCGCGCGGCGGCGAGCCAGCAGACCCAGGCCATGACCGAACTGATGGTGCAGAAAGCGCGCATCAAGTCGGAATTGATCGCTGTGCTGACGCCCGAGCAGAAGGACAAGATGGCGAAGTTTGAGGCGAAGCGCCAGGCGCGCTTCCAGAAACACTTCCAGCAGAACACAACTCCTCCAAGCGAGTGATGCTGGTGCAGGGTGGACGGGGCGGGGGCCGTCCCGTTCATCCTTTTACGGACAACTTCCATTCCGCTGCCGGCGATGCCAGACGAAGGCAATCGCCCCTTTCCCGGCAACTCAGGTGGGGGATTGGTTCCCGCAGAAAGGCTGGGTAGGGCTTTGGCAACCATCGCAACCGATCATGCACTGATCGAGGCGGTCGTCGGCGAAATGCAGGACGGCATCGAGCGGGCAGTTGGTTTCTGGATGACGCAGATTGAGCAGGCTCTGCGCGATCCCGGGCTCACCACCCTTGGCCGCATGAATGCCGTGCGCGAGATCGTCAATCGCTACACTGCTGACCGGGCAGGTGAGGATCATGGATACGCTGCGTAGCGGCCTCCGCCTGATCGGAGCGGCCTTCATGAACAGCGAAATGGTTTACTCGTTCCTGATGGGAATGGGCTGGTTTTTCCTGCTGGGATGGACCCTGGCTTTGGTGGTGGCTTGCGCTTCAGTGTTTCGTCAGGACGGGAACGTGCGATTCGCTGGGCTGGCGCACAAGCTTCCGGATGGAAAAATACCGGTCAGGTCGAGAGTTGGAGGGTGAACTTTAGTGCTTCGGGTCGAAGGTGAACTCGACCTGCGTCTTGGTTTCGTTATCAGCCGCAACGTACTTCCATTTGCGGACGGCCGCGCTGGCCGCTTCCACCAGCACCGGATTCCCGCCTAAGGGCGTCACAGAATCCACGTTGCCTTTGGGCGAAATTACGATTTCCAGCCGTACGACGCCGCCGATGTGCGCTTCCCGGAGCGTCAGCGGATAGCCTGGGTTCTCTTTGTAGACGAGCTTTCTGACGACTTTGGCCTGGGCGGAAGCGGACGTGGACAGGCTCAGGATCGCCAGCAGGCAGAACATCGCCCACGCCAGCCGCACCAAGGCCGTGCCGCCCCGTCGCGATGTATTGGAAACACCCCGCAAACAAACACCCCACTCGCCACAGATTTCCCCTGGGTTCGGCCTTGGTTGATGTTATGTAACCTGCCGCGATGGCGGCAAGATTACCAACGTACCCGCGACTCTCGGGTTAGAGATGCGATAACCACAGAGGACACAGAGGTTCACGGGGGAATTCCTGGTTCGCCGTGGTCCCCTGTGTCTCGGTGGTAAGGCTCTTAACTGCCCCTTCGAGACCGGATTTTGGCTGACAACTCGCTGCACCCGCCGCTGGTAGAATCGCATCTACCTAGCAATGCTGCCCAAGAGCCTGCGTCCCCTCTATCCATACATCAAGAAGTACCGTCGGGGTTTTATCGTCGGGGCGGTGTGCGTGTTGTTGTTGAACGGAATCGCCATACAGTCCCCGCAGGTCATCCGGGTGGCGATTGACTACCTCGAGCAGGGCGGCCGGTCGACCGGCAAACTCGGCTTCTACGCGTTGCTGATGGTCGGGATCGCGCTGAGCAAGGGCATTTTTCAATTCCTGACGCGCTGGATCGTGATTGGAATCTCCCGCGACATTGAGTTCGATCTGCGCAATGACCTCTTCCAGCACCTCGAGCGGCTGTCGTTTCCCTACTACCAGCGCACCCGGACAGGCGACATCATGGCGCGCGCTACCAACGATCTGAACGCGGTGCGCATGCTGCTCGGCCCGGCCATCATGTACTCGGCAAACACGCTCGTGTTCACGGCCGGTGCATTGGTCTATATGTTCAAGATCAGCCCAAAGCTGACGCTCTACACCTTTCTGCCTCTGCCGGTCGCCAGCATCGTCATTCAGTATTTCGGCCACCAGATTCACGAGCGCTTCGAAAAAATCCAGGCGATGTTCTCTGACATTTCGGCGCGCGCGCAGGAGAACTTCTCGGCCGCCCGCGTGATCCGGGCGTACGCGCAGGAGAACGCGGAGGTCCGCCAGTTCGAGACCGCCAACAACGAGTACATCAATCGCAGTCTCCCGCTGGCACGGTTGATGGGCCTGCTCTGGCCAACCTTGGAGTTGACGCTGGGACTGGCGGTGGTGCTGGTGCTCTGGCTGGGCGGGCGAGAAGTGTTGCTGCATCGCATCACGGTTGGCGATTTCGGCGCGTTCCTTACGTATATGATCCAGCTCACCTGGCCGGTGATCGCCCTGGGCTGGGTGATTAACATTTTCCAGCGCGGAACCGCTTCGTTGAAACGCATTAACGAAATCATGGTGGAGACGCCGGAGATCACCGACAGCGCGGCCGTCATCGCAGCAGGTTCTCCGGAACCGGAACTGCGCGGGGCCATCGAGTTCCGCAACCTCAACTTCGGTTATAACGGAACACCGGTGCTGCACGGGATCAACCTGAGTATTCCGGAAGGCAGCAGCCTGGCCATTGTTGGTCCCACCGGCTCGGGCAAGACTACGCTCGTGAACCTGATTCCGCGGGTGTACGATGCCACGCCCGGCAGCGTCCTCATCGACAGGCACCCCATCCGCGATTTTCCAATCGAGTTTCTGCGCCGAAACATCGGCTTCGTTCCGCAGGAGACTTTCCTGTTCAGCGACACAGTGCGCGAAAACATCGCTTTCGGGGTCGCGGATGCCACCGACGCGACGATTCGCAATGCCGCGGAAGCTGCCAATATTGCAGCCGACATTGAGGGCTTCCCCGACCAGTACGCCACCATGGTGGGCGAACGCGGCCTGACGCTCTCCGGCGGGCAGAAGCAGCGCACCGCCATCGCGCGCGCCATCATTCGCAATCCGCGCATCCTGATTCTGGACGATGCGCTGTCGAGCGTCGACACGCACACCGAAGACAAGATCCTGAATCACCTGCGCGAGATCATGCGCGGGCGTACCACCATCTTCATTTCGCATCGCGTCTCCACCGTGCGCAACGCCGACCGGATCGCAGTGCTGCATGGCGGACGCATCGTGGAACTGGGCACGCATGATGAACTGATCTCGCGCGACGGCTACTACACTGACCTCTATAACAAGCAGTTGCTGGAAGAAGAACTGGCGGAGGTTTAGGGTGAGGCCGGCATGCTGCCAGCTGTCGCTCCGAAAGTGCATGACCACAGAGGACACCGAGATACACAGCGGAATTCTTGATTTCTCCGTGATCGTCGGTGTCCTCTGTGCTTGAGGGTTTAGTTCCTTTCACAAAAGATGAAGCGCCAACCCAGCCCCGAACTGCTCGACAGCGACGCCGGCACGCCGCGGGAAATCGCCGGCAGCCTGACCGACCTGCGCATGTTCAATCGCTGGTTTGGAGGCCTGAGCTGCACGACCAGCCTGGTGGAGCAGGTTACGCGTGACACCGGCGCGAATTCGCTCTCCTGGCTCGACGTCGCGGCCGGCGCTGGGTACGTTCCGCACACCGTCAGTGAACATTTTTCGCAACGCAACATTCGCCTGAATGTCACACTACTTGACCGCTCGGTGTCCCACGTGGGCAACGGCGGGCGTTCGGTGGTCGGTGATGCGCTCGCGCTTCCCTTCCGCGACGACAGCTTTGATCTGGTCAGCAGCCAACTTTTCGTGCACCATCTGTCTCCCGATCAAGTCGTAGAGTTTGTACAGGAAGGTTTGCGCGTGTGCCGGCGCGCATTTCTGATCAACGACCTGATCCGCGATCCACTTCACCTGGCGCTCTCCTACGCCGGCTTTCCACTCTACCGCAGCCGTATCACTCGCAACGATGCACCCGCCTCGGTACGCCAGGCTTACACGGTCGAAGAGATGCGCGGCATGCTGGGCCGGGCTGGCGCAGGGCGAGTTGAAGTGGATACCTGCTTCCTCTACCGCATGGGCGTGATCGTATGGAAACCGTAACTGGCGGCCACGCCGGAAACACAGCTCCCGCCAATTTCGATCTGGCCGTAATCGGCGGGGGGCCCGCGGGCACTGCCGCCGCCATCACCGCGGCCCGCGCCGGGACGCGCGTTCTTCTACTCGAACGCGGAAAACTTCCCCGCCAGCGGGTTTGCGGCGAGTTTGTTTCGTCGGAATCGATCAGCCTTCTGGCAAGTCTGCTGGGGCCCACGAATCTGGTCGAGCGGGCCCCGCGCATCCCCCAAGCCCGCCTCTTCTTTGACGGCCACGTCGTTTCTACTCCCGTCGATCCCTCCGGCGCGAGCATTGCCCGGCTGGATCTCGACATCATGCTGTGGCGCTCCGCCGAGTTTGCGGGTGTCGACGCGATCATGCAGACGACGGTCGAGACCGTCGCGAGGACTGATTCTTTCCACCTGTCCACATCGGCGGGCAGGTTCAAAGCGCGCGCTGTGATCGACGCCTCTGGCCGCTGGTCAAACTTGCGGGCTCAATCCTTGGTGAACGGGTCGCACTCGGGATCCAAAGACAACGGCGAGAAGTGGCTGGGAGTGAAAGCCCACTTCTCCGAGGCCGACCCACCTGCGTCAGTCGACCTTTATTTTTTCGACGGAGGATATTGCGGAGTGCAACCCGTGACGCTGAGCGAAGACGATTTCGGGAACAATGGTCAGGGCAAACGGGTCAACGCCTGCGCCATGGTGCGTTCCGACGTTGCGCGTTCCTTGCCCGAAGTCTTCGACCTGAATCCGGAACTGAAGCGGCGCTCGTGCGCATGGCAACCGCTCGGCGAAGCCGTCACGACGTCGCCGCTGGTTTTTCGGGAGCCCACGCCGATTGTGGATGGAATACTGATGGCAGGTGACGCGGCGGGATTTGTGGACCCTTTTGTGGGAGACGGGATTTCTCTGGCGCTGCGCAGCGGGGCCCTGGCGGCTGAGTCGCTGGTTCCTTTTTTCAAGGCACAGTCATCACTCGAGCAAGCTGCGGCGCTTTATCGCCGGCACTACCGCGAATGCCTGTTGCCCGTCTTTCGCAACTCCTCGAAAATCCGCCGACTGCTCAGCCTGCCTCGACCCATCCGCCGGTCGGTGGGCCATTTGCTGGCTGCGCCGGGAGTCTCGCGTCTGCTCGTGCGCCTCACTCGCTAGAGGTGCGGGTTTCGGCGCCGTTAAGCGACTTTACGCTGCGTGACGTTTCAGAAATTGCAGTGTCTTCTCGTTGAACTCTGCGACGCTCTCGTAAATCGGCGCGTGCGAACATTCCTCAAACACCAGAAGTTCGGAATTGCGAATCGTCTGCAGGCGGTCGGCAAAGCGCAACGAGGTCGCCGTATCGCGGCGGCCGAAGGTAATCAGCGTAGGCGCCGTGATGCGCGCAAGCTGTGCATCCGCATCGTGCCCGATCACCGCATCCGACTGCTGCAGGAAGCTTGCCACGGACTGGGCCGGCCGGCTGCGCACAAAATCGGCGAGCGATTGCACATACTCCGGCTTGGCCGCGTAAAGATCCGGCGTCAAGCACCACGGAAACATCGCCCGAATAACCATTTCATGGACATCGCCCAGCGCCTTGGCGACCACCTGGAAGCTCTCGGCAACCGTTCTCAAGTACGCATCCGTTTTCGGCCACGCGCTATGCAGCGAGAGTGAGGTGACCATCTGCGGATTCTTGGCCGCCAGCCACAGGCCGATGGCCCCACCCAGGGACAAGCCGGCGACGTGGGCTTTGGCGACGCCAATCGCTCGCATGAACGCGGCCACGTCATCGGCAAGCGTTTCGGTAGTATAGGCTCCTTCCGTTACATCGCTCTCTCCGGTTCCGCGGAGGTCCGGCGAGATGCAGGTAAAGTGCTTGGAGTATTCCGCCACCTGGAACGCGTAGCACGCGTGATCCGCGCCTAGGTAAGGAATGAGGATGAGCGGCTCACCGCTACCCTGCTGATCGTAGTTGATCGTGATGTTGTTGGCTTTGACCCGAGGCATGAAGTAACCCCCGCTGTGGATTTGGGCCGATGGTCAGGGCCGCCATTATGACAAGAAGGCGACCATCTCCCAAAAACAAAATCACTCACCCGCACGCTTCGCGAGTGAGTGATCAGGTTATCTGCCGCAGCGCGACTTCTGCTGCTCAGTGGATGCTTATCCCTCCCTGAATCTCGATGATCGGCCGCCGCACCACGATCCTTCCCAGATCATCCTCGTGGTAGTAGTACTGCCGCCCCTGATACTCGTAAACCTGGCAGCCATGTTTCTTGGCCTGGCCCGGCGGCAAGCCGCAATTCCCCCAGCCCGTCTTCTTTCGACGTCCCCAGCCGGGCGGCCGCTCGTTGCCTTCATAGGTATGGTACTCGTACCCGTCCCGGCGTTCCCATCCTTCATCTTCGTGCTTGTTGCCGTGTTTGCCGTGCTTGCCATGGTCGCCGTGGTCGGCAAACAATGCCGGAGCACTCCACGCAAAAGCGGCCAGCAAAGTCAAAATCATCAGCAGGCGCTTGCCCATAGGTAATCGCTCCCTACGAAACGTTTCCGCGAATTCGGCTCATGAATCGTGCAGAAGAAGTCTAATTCTCCCGATAGGCAGCCCGCAGATTACTGAAGTACCTCGACCGGCGATGGGAGCGTGGATTGCTACCGGATTAGCTCCCAAATCCGCGCCAAGTGATGATCATCGTGTTCGGCAACGAAGTACAGGTGGTCGACCAGCCGCATCGGCTTTTTCAAGCGGGGATGAACCAGAACACGGGAAAACAAAGTTGAGTCCAACTCTTCCGTCCGCTCTACCAACAAGGCTCGCGCTCCCCGAAAATCCGCCAGAATCTTTTTCAGAGACTGAGCATTGTAGTTGGCCTCATGCGTCTTTCGATTGCTCAGGTCGGTGGCGCTGAGTTCGGGGCCGCCGCGCACAAAATCCTCGACTCGCTTCAGCCACAGCGGCTCGAGATCCAGCAGATGCCCGACATGCTCTTGCGCTGACCATTTGTCTTCATGCTTCCGGGTGAGCACTTCGACGGCACAGCCCCGTAGCAGTTCCTCGAGACGCGCCGAAGTGCCTCGCAAACGCGCACACAGGTTGGGATAGACCTCCGGCGGAAACGTGAACTCGAAGTGACGATCGAACCAGGGTGGAACGCTGCTCATTACAATAATCCAGAGATACGGCACTTGGTTAAACAGCGTAGAGAGGTCTATGGACTCACAGGAAAGTATTGGCTTTGGCTGCGGACCTTCAAGTCTTTTCGACTGGTGTGGAGCTCAATTTTGTGGGCTTGCCCTGGTTGCACACCCGCCTGCGGGAGAAAGCTGGCGATGAATTGATTTTGAATGTCTGCTTGAATCTGGGCTACATAAGATTTCACATCGTTAATAATCGGAAAATATCGGCCACCAGTCATTGTAGCGAGGCGTTCGACTTTCCCTTCCCCCGCCTTGTTTGCCAAATACTGAGCACGCATTCCCGTCATCGTACCTGCTATCGATCCAGCAGCAGAAGTGTAAATGGCAATTGTATAAACGACAGCACCCTCCCGCTGGTATTCGTTGATCTCTTTCATCTGCGCGGCTTCAAGTTCACGATAGGGCGCAGCGCCCCATTCCACCATAGCCTCGTTTCGCGGATCACGAAACGAAATCACTACTCGGCGAAACTGCTTCTCTGGATCCAGTGCAAACATCTTCTGCACGATTTCTGGGGTCCTTATGAGCGCAAAATCCCACTTTAGATTCCGCACAAAGCCCGTTAAGTTCGACGGATTGGAATCCCAAACCACCTGATCTGTAGGCCAAGCACGAGCCTGAGAATGTTCCGGCCAAGAGCTCGAGTTGTCCGTAGCCGCCTGCGTTAGCACGAGGGCTTGATCCACTTGCGGGCGTAGCTTCTCTAATATCTGAATCGCGGCCTGCTGTTGCGTCTTGAAGGTGGCACCGTTGGAGTAAAGGAGAACGGCTAGCCGAATAGGAACACTTTGCGCCGACTCAAGTGTGACAATTTTCGCAGCCGTGCCGTTGTCCAAGAGAGAAAATTCATCCAACTTCAGATTCGGAATGCCGGGCGTGCTGCTATTTTGCACAGAAAACGAGAGTTTGTTCGTGTTCGGTGGTGACGGAAGCTCTTGCGCTCTAGCAGCCAGGAAGCAAAAGAGAAACCCACCACAAAAAAATGCTTTGCCCCGCCATACGAAAGGGTTTTCCCACCTAAGAGTCATGGCCTGATCCTCGAAACAGCGTTTTCAGAGCAATGGATGGAGAGTTCTCAATAACTGAAGTCACTCCGCAAGATGCGTCGCTACCGTACCACCAACACTTCGCGAATATTATCCCGGCTCAGGAAGAACTTGATCGAAGCAAAATCCCGAAACAGATTTTCGATGTGCCGGTTATTGAATACGCGCTGTAGCCGGAAGCCGGGCGCGACCGCCCGGTGAATCGCTCCCGTAGGCCCGCGACGCACTTCCCTCTGGGGAATGATAGGCTGCATATCCAGCACATCGGGTCCCATGATGTGGTAGCGATAGCAGGGAGCATCCGGTCCGGCATCGCGCGTGTGAAAGAATGCCAGCAACATTCCGCCCGGCTTGAGCACCGACCACAATCGCCCGACCACCGGTTTGACCAGGCTCTCATCCATGTAGTCCGGTAAATTCCAGCACAGGACCACATCGAACTGCGCCGCCGGATATACCAGGTTATCTTCCAGGAATTGGCGGCTATCGAGCACGACGTTGCCGTGTTCATCTTTGGTGATGAGGGCGGGATCGGTCGAGGCCGTGAGTAGATCCTCGCTGTACATCTTGTGCGCGCGTTCGGTGAAGTAGCGGATATTTGCAGGAGAGGTGGCGCCCAGGTCGAGAATGCACAGGCCTTCTTCCGACGACCAATAGCGGGCGACCTCGCCCAGGCCGCTCGAGCGCCGTGACAATTTCTGACTGGTTTGTGCCGGGGACGAAGCTTTGTCTGGTCCGGACGATGGTCCGCGAAACAATTTCATGCAGCTGTGTGGTACCGCCACACTCTCATGGTCAATCTTCGATTCCAGCCCGTCGCGTAAACCTGCCGACGGGCCATCCCAATCCTACTTCCCATCCTTGCCTACGTCGACTTTGCCTTTCAGGTAGGCGCCTTCTTCGATGGCAATGCGCTGAGTCGCGATGTCGCCATTGACGATGGCTGACTTTCTCAGTTCGACCCGGTCGGTGGCGTGCAGGTTGCCTTCCAGCTTGCCCTGAATGATCACGCCCTTGGCATCGACGTTGGCCTTCACCTGTCCGTTCGGGCCGACGGTCAGATTGTTGCCCTTCAGCAGAATATTGCCTTCCACCTGGCCGTCGAGATACAGGTCCTCGCTCCCGGAAAGCTCTCCCTTGATCACAACGGACTTTCCAATGTGTGCGAACTCTCCAGTCTTGGGCACATCCATGACTGCAATCTCCTTGGCCAAATGCCGGTGGCGTGCGGAACTTCGATTTGCTGCTGCCCTCCTGCCCCGGCTATACGCCGCCGTTGACGCCAGGAAAGGGAACTTGATGGGAAGCCATGATACTAAACCATTTCTCAGGGATTTTCGCATCTCTTGCAAGTGCCCGAAACAACCTAAAGACTCAAGCGATGCCTGCAAGCAGGCCAACGCCGCATTTGTCCTTCCGCGTGCGTAGGCAAATACAACAGTTGCTTCTACCGACCCGTCTAACGGTAAACTTAGCTGAATGGGGCACGGCATGATGCGGTCCAGCTTCTTGCTTCAGCTCGAACGGATAATCGCAGTAATTTGCCTCAGTACCTTGGCGCAAGCCGGGCAAACTCCCGCCCTGCCGCCCGGCGAGTTGGTGCGAGTCACGGTGCAAAATGAAGTGAACGCCTCCATCGCGCCCACTTCGCACCACATGTTCACCTCCCTGAAGGAAACGGCTCGCGGTTCGCAGACCAAGCTTTACTGCGAGACGAAAGACGCCATGGCAGGGATGGCGGTCGCCTACGATGGCAAACCCCTCACCGCCCAGCAACGCCAGGCCGAAGAAGCGCGCCTTGAAGAGCTGATGAACAATCCGGTGGAGCTGGCCAGGAAGCGGCAGCGCGAGAAAGAAGATACCGAGCGAGTCACCAAGATCGTGCGCGCCATGCCTGACGCCTTCCTCTACGAATACGCCGGCACCGAACCCGGTAAGCCCGGCCTCGGCAAAGAAGGCGATGAGCTGATTCGTCTGAATTTTCGTCCCAATCCAGCATACGAACCGCCTTCGCGAGTCGAACAGGTGCTTTCCGGCATGAAAGGCGTTCTTCTGATCGATGCCAACCGGCGTCGGATCGCGCGCATCGATGGCAGACTCTTCAAAGAAGTCAGCTTCGGCTGGGGAATACTTGGCCATCTCGACAAAGGCGGCCACTTCCTGGTCGAACAAGGCGACGTCGGCGACGGAACCTGGGACATGCGCCGCATGGGTCTCGCCTTCACGGGCAAAATCCTGCTCTTCAAGCATATCGACATCAGGTCGACGGAAACCTACAGCGATTTTCGCTCTGTCCCCGCCGGCCTTACTTTCGCGCAGGGTGTGGAACTGTTGAAGAGACAGGAAGCCACGCTGGCGGAAAATGGGCGCGGCGAAAGCGATCACAAGTAGTGGATCCCCGCAAATTTAGTTCTCGCGCCTGGTTCGCAGTAATGCTCTCGCACAGCATCGCTTCACTCCATCGACAACTGCCTTCGAGTATCGAGAGCTTAGCCCTTCTTGCTGGTCTTCTCGCTACCTGACACACATTTATGGTTCGCGAATTGCATCGTGAGGTTCTCGCGCGCCTGCACCTCATTGTGCAATGCCGTGATCGGCACCTTGAACTCGCGTCCACAGTGCGTGCAAGCAGCCACCACTGGCACCGTTCGTATCCACTTGGCCACGCGGAGAGTTGGTTTTCCCGGCATTTGATCCGAACCTCGCCCGGCCTGCTCGGAGGGCTAAAACTCAAAGTTGCGCAGAATAGTATCGCGCGTACTGAGCGCGACGTTGCGTCAAATTCAGCGTCAACTGGATCAGCGCTGAGGCGGATTGGTTCCCGATGGAGGCGGCGTCGCCGGAGTCGCATCCGCAGGCTGCCCCGGCATGTTTGCTGGGGGCGTTGTCGTATCCGTGCTGCCCGAGCCCAATCCCATGCCCGCACCGCTCGTGCCCTGGTCTCCGATCGCCGATCCGCTCACCACCAACTCGACTCGGCGGTTCTTTGAGCGCCCTGCCGCACTATCATTCGACGCAACCGGCTGACTCTCCCCGAATCCCTGCGCCGTAATGATGTCCGGCGATACACCCTGGCTCACCATGAAACCGCGTACCGTTTCGGCGCGCTGGTCGGAGAGTTTCTGGTTATATTCCTCGCTGCCGATGTTATCGGTGTACCCTTCCACCTTCACATTCAATCCCGGGTAAGCCATCAGGATTCCCGAGACCTTAGCGAGACGTTCGCGCGCCTCGGTCTTGAGCGTGTACTTGTTAAAGTCGAACAGAACGTCGGGCATGCTGACGATCAGGCCGCGCGCGCTCTCGCGAGTTTCCAGCACCTGATTGAGTTGCTGCATCAGGCGTGCACGGGTTTGTTCTTTGTCCTGCTCCGCGCGTTGAGCGTCCTGGCGCGCTTTTTCGCTTTCGGCCTGTGCCGCCTGTTTCTGGGCTAAAGCCTCGGCCCGCGCCTGCTCGGCTTCGTGCTGTGCTTGCTCGGCCTGGCGACGAGCCTGTTCGGCCCGCGCGCGATCGGTTTCCGCCTGCTGCTGCAGTTGGATGGCCGCTTCGCGCTGTTGCTCAGCCGCCTGGCGCTGTTGCTCGGCAACCTCGGTGCGACGTTGTTGTTCGATCTTCTCTTCTTCCTGCTTGCGCCGGATCGTCAGCAATCTGGCATCCTCGGCCGACTGCACCGCTCCGCGAGCCACTGTGCCAATCGCCTTATCCCCTTGCTTGCGCTGATAGTAATCCCGCGCACGCGCCAGAAAGTCTTCTGCCTTGGCCAGCGAATCGGCAGCGTACTTCTGCGCGCCCGCGGCTTTCGCAATCGCCACCGCGTTGATGGCTTCCTTCAGATCGATTGGCATCTTCTCGTCGGCTGTCTGCGACGCCAGGTCCGACGCGTTGACATCGACCGTGTACTCTCCGCGCTGAAGAACGTCGAACTTTGTCTCGATCGGCTGCTCCCAGCCTTTGGTGCCGCTCTTGATCAGATTTTCCATGATCACCTGATCGCTAGGGATGGTCACCGCGAAGTAAGGCTCCGCCGTCAGAATCAATCCAAAAGCCTGTAGATCTGTCGTCACCGTGAGTTCGGCCTTGCCATCTTTCGGAACGATCTCTCCGAGATTGGACGCGCGGCCCTCCGGAGTAATCGCCCACAAAACATAGGTCAGGTACTCGGGACCGTAGATAGCCGGCTTCGGGAGATTCTCCAGTTCAACCTCTACCCGCAGCCGTCCCGTGCGGCTCTGGACCTTCGCCTTGCCCTTGCCGTTGGGATCGAGCTTGGTGCCTTGGAATTCAATATTCGTGGTATCACGATGGCGGTAGTTGAGCGCCCGCGTGGTCCGGCCCACCACCTGTACACGATAGACCGGAGTCTTCGCCATGGGCGTCACATCTTGAGACGCGTCGGGCGAGGTAGTGACGGTCGGCTGCTGCTCTTGCGTGAAGCCCAGGGCGGCCGCCAAAATAAGAACTGCACCGTAGAGAAGCACTGAACGAAGAGCACTGCGCATGACGTACTCCCTCTGAAGAACAATGTCTGATGCTGTTCTTTGCTCAAAGGGTTTCCGTCGCCGGTTCTGTAGACAATGCAAGCTGCGCGGGTAACAAAAATCTAATGTAATCTCCTGATGTGATCGCTAAAGCCACGGCGCGCTGCGCCTCTCACTTTCGCCGCTGTCGCCGATTTTTTTCCGTCAACATTGCCTTGGCTTCCGCCCTCGCATTCTCCACGTTCGCACAGGCCCAGAAGCCGGAGTGGTGCCGCCCTCTTCCCCGCCCCGAATACAAGACCCTCGAGCGCGTGCCCGTTAACGATTCATGGTTCGAGGTCTACAAAGTTGCTACTGGCGTGTTCGCGATCTACGAGCCACATCAATCCGAGGAGACCATCAGCTACCTCATTGTGGGAGACAAGAAGGCCGCGCTATTCGACACCGGGATGGGCATCAGCGATCTGAAAGCGGTCACCAACGAGCTGACCAGCTTGCCGATCGTGGTCCTCAACTCGCACACCCACAACGACCACGTCGGCGACAATTGGCAGTTCGACACCATCTACGCCATGGACACCGACTTCACGCGCAAGAATGCCAAAGGCTCGCGTCATGACGCGCAAGAGGAAATTGCTCCCGGGCAGATATGTGGAAATTTGCCGAAAGGGTTCCATCCGAAGACCTACGCCACTCGCCCCTGGAAGATCAGGTCCTATATCCACGATGGCGATCGCATCGACCTGGGCGGCCGCATATTGGAAGTCCTTGCCACACCTGGGCACACACCTGACGCCATCTCCCTGCTCGATCGGGCCAACGGCCTGCTCTTCACGGGAGACACTTACTATCCCGCCACCATCTGGCTGTACCGTCCCGAGACCAATTTCAACGCCTACGACGCTTCGATCCGCCGCCTGGCCGCGCTTGCGCCGCAAGTCAAGACCGTCCTGGGCCAGCACAACATCCCTTTCGCTTCGCCCGCGGTACTGCCGCAATTGGTGGTAGCCTTCGAAGTTGTCCGCGCGGGCAAGATCCAGCCAACGCCTGGCGACCCCGGCCAGGTCATTTATAAAGTGGGCGGATTTTCTTTCCGAATGCGCGCCCCTGCACCGAAGCACTGAAAGAACAATGTGGGATCAAGGTGAAGTCATCACCTCTCTTGCAGGCCGCGTCTGGGCGCTCCTCGTGACTGAATTGTCTCTTTCCTGTCACTTCGTGCAGTAACCCGCGAATAACCTTGCCTTCCAAAAAGCAAACTCCACTCACATCTCGTCAAGACTAGTGAGGCGAATGAACGCCTCAGCAACCCAGTAAAGCAGACGCAGAGAAGACCTTGCCCCGCATGCATGGCGCGGCGAAAGGGATGGACTGTGTGCTCAACAACATCAACCGCGCGGTTTTAGAAGTAAAAAGACAGACCAGCAACCTATCAGCAATGGCGCAAGAGGGCAAGTGAACTCGTTCGTAGAACTTTTTCCAGAAATCCAAAACAAGGAGAATGGTGTGGATAACATTCGCAGCAAGAATATTTTCAGTGGCAGCCTGGCGCGGACTATGTTCCGTGGCCTGCTGGTCTCACTGGTAGCCTTGACGATCACCGGCCTGTCCTCTGCACAGGAAAACACGGACCTGAAATTCAGGGGAGGCATCGGCGTAATTCCTGTTACCGGTGTCGCCGCTACTGGCGTCGTCAATCTCAACGTGGTGCGCGGCATTAACCCGGCCGGCCCGTGGCGGATCGCCGACCTGAATGCCGATGTGACCTCCGATGGCCACATTCGGGTCAAGGGGCGCGGACTGCTTCTGGCCGCCGGCAACGGCATCGGAACCAACGCTGGGGCGAGCGTGTTCGCGACGCTCTTCTGTGGCCCGGCCGCCACCGCCACCGCCCACAGCACGAATCGTGTCGCCCTCGACGCCGACGGCGATTTCAGAATCAGCGATTCGCTTTTGCCCGCCCTCACCGAAGCCTGCACCACGCCGGTACTGCTCATCCGGAATGGCGGAGCCAGCGGAGTCTGGTTCGCAGCCGGCATTCCGGAAGCTCAGTAAAAACATCTCGGAGGACAATCAGATCGTCACCCCGAGTCATCCCCATTCTAACGTCGTGCTGTTGGTCGACGTTGGGATGGGGTTTCAGTTTCCAAAAAAGGTAAATTGCCTGACCGCTGAGGTCGTTTTATTCGGGGCATTACTCGCAGCCTGAGCATGGGGCGCTCCCCTCTTTTCAGCGCGCAAGGAATAACGCCGCGGCTAATTGACGCGCTTGTGAATGGAATCGCCCGATTTCATCAGCTAACTAAAGCGCAGACGGCACTAACCCCGGGTGGTCGGGTGCAAGCTCTCTGAAAATGATTTTTACGGCACGGCAAAGTCTTCCCACCCGTTGTTGGCTTTGCAAGCCGATGCAGACTTCTGACAAACTTCGAGCTTAGTAACGGGATGCACTTCCCAATTGGTCGCCCGTACGACTCCCTTATTGGTCCGCTCGCCGGGCAAGCGGTGAGTCTGGTGAATATGCTTTGTGTCCAACATGAGCCATCCGGTTACCCTAACAAACTGACCTTCCAGATCCTTCACGTTCTTGTAGAGCCAGTCGGAGTGACCGTTGGCGCGCACACGGGGCGTAATCTCCGCGGTAACGGAGGTTTCCTCGCCGTCGTTCTCCGGATCGCCCACGAGAACAAGATGAATGTCGGTATCTACCCGGCGTGAGAGTTCGCAATTGCACGACTCCCCACTACCCGGTTTGACCTTGAGGACGTATGCCATCAACTCGACTGCCGTTCCTTCTTTTCCGGCAGTTCTGATCGAGGAACGATCGTCGCCCGTGTCCCAGCGCGCGGGCTGGCTCAGTGCACGCATGGAAGATAGTGTCATGTGTTTCACGGCCGAAGCGGAGGGGATGTCATCGCGATTCTTGGCTTGGTTCAATTCGACATCGCCATTTTCGCCGCACCCGGAATCAGGGCAATCCTTGATCCCGTCGATGGTTGCGGGGCAGGCAGTTGTGGGCGGTGTTTTCGGATGCGGTTGGGCCTTCGCTGGACTTCCCAGCAAGAACAACCAAGGAAGAACGAGACAAGAAACGAGTGTGCGCTTCATGAGGGACACTCCTTTTAATGCTAAATACAATTAAAGAGATTCCCTGTGGCCCCAAGATAGGACCTCATTGTCCTCTTGGAGACCCTTCCCGTCAACTAGCAAAGGTGGTTAACTTAGAAGCCTCGGACATTCCAACTTAGAATTTAGAATAAGTCCATGGGAAGGGATGAACTTAGCGACCGACTCAGGCCTAAGTCAGAAGTGGGCGACGGCCGTCCGTTCCTTGCATTCAGCGTGATCGAATCGCAACATCATGGACCTCAAGCAAAGCAGATGGCTGTTTTTCTCTGTGCCCCTCTGTGTCCGCTGTGGTTAAGTTTGGGGTCCCGGTATCGGGAGAGATCTGCCGACGCAGATAGCCACTTAATTCATTCGCACCACTTCCTTCTTAACGGTCAGCTTCTCAATCAAATCTTCGCGCACCCGATACCCCGTTCCCGCGTCATCCTTCACTGCGATCATTCCTTCGCGTGAAACCTCCACTTCGGGCTCAATCACGTCTTCTTTCCAGTAACGTTTTGAAGCCGACACGTCCCCCGGCAGGCTGAAGTTTTCCAGCGTCGACAACGCGATGTTGTGTGCACGGCCAATCCCGGTCTCGAGCATTCCACCGCACCATACCGGCACGCGGTTTGCCTGGCACACATCGTGCACCTTCTTGGCTTCGCTGAAGCCGCCCACGCGGCCCACTTTGATATTGATGATCTTGCATGCGCCCGTCTCGACGGCGCAGGCCGCATCGCGCGCGCTCTCGATCGACTCATCCAGGCAAATCGGTGTCCGCAGCTCCTTTTGCAGCCGGGCGTGGTAATAGACGTCATCGTTCCACAGCGGCTGTTCCATCATGAGCAGGTTGAACTGGTCGAACTTGCGAAGATGCTCGAACTCGTCGAGCGTGTAGGCGGAATTGGCGTCGACGCTCAGGGTAATGTCAGACCAGCGCGAGCGCACTTTTTCAAGAACGTTGAGGTCCCATCCGGGCTTGACCTTGAGCTTGATGCGGCGATATCCGGCCGCGATCTCAGTCGCAATCTTTTCGAGCAACTGCTCGTGCGAATCCTGAATTCCGATCGACACCCCGCAGGCAATCTCCCGCCGCGCCCCCCCCAGCAACTTCCACAGCGGCTGCTTCTTCTCGCGGGCTTCCGCATCCCAAACCGCATTCTCGAGGGCAGCTTTTGCCATGCGATGCCCCCGGACTTTTCCCAAAAGCGACGCCGCCTCCCGTCCCTGGGAAAGCGTCTTCCCTGCCAGTACAGGCGCCAGGTATCGGGTGATGGTCGGCCACGCGCTGTCGATCCACTCGCTGCTGTAGAACGGATCCTCTCCCGCCACGCACTCGCCCCAGCCGCGCAGCCCGTCTCCTTCCACGCTGACCAGCAGAATCCGGCGGCTGTAGATCCGCCCGAAGCTCGTCTCGAAAAAATGAACGAGCGGCATCTGAACTTCCCGCAAAGTAATCACATCAATTTTCATAGCTACCCGTTGTCATCTCGAGCTCTAGACTCTGTCATCCCGAACGAAGTCGAGGGAGCCTTGCGTCTATCCGGCCACAGCAGCCAAGTTACGACGCATACGACCATTTCTCATCCCAACGGCCCAGCAGAAACTTGCCGTTGCCCTCATCGTCTCTTTCATAACCCAACACCGCCAGTCCCTCAGAAAATGCTTTCAGAAATTGCTCGCGATTGTGATCCTGCACGTCCTTCGCCCGTGCCCGCGTCTCCGGCGACGCCTTCCACTCATAAATCGGCCCGGGCACCGAAATTCGCATGGTTACATCAGGCCGCGGAAATGCGCCATCCCGCAGCAACCCTTCCACGCGCTTCGATTTCAACCACCACTCCGCGATCAGCCGGTCGGTGGGCAGCCCGCCCTGCAGCGGCGAGGTCGTGATTCCATACTGGTTGATGGTGTAGCGGCGAACGATCGCGCCCAGCTTCTCAACATTGAGATAGGAGTTCTTGATTTCCAGCGGATCGAATGTCCACTCGATCAGTTCGAAGCCGCGCTCGAGCGCCTCCTCGCGCTGGTACAGCTTGATGCGCCGGCCGAGACCTCCATTGCGATAGTCCTTGCGGACCGCCAGCATGTGGGAATGCAGGTATGCATGCCCGGCGCGCACGCCCGGCACGGCCAGGGCGAAGCCCACCATTTCCGATCCCTGGAAAGCACCCAGCACTTGCCCGCCAACTTTTTCCGCCACCACGAACAGGCGCAGCGGCACCAGCTCGGCGTCGGTAAAATTCCAGACCTCTTTCTGCAACTCGACCGCCGCGCGCAGCTCGTCGATGCCCTCGCACTTGCGGATCTTGATGGAATCAGTTTTCACGATCGGGATTTCTCCAGTTCCTTCGCCTGCTGCCATAGGGATTCCAGCTCTTCCGTGCTTGCTTGCTCAGGTTTGCGTCCGGACTCGCGCAGCCGCTCCTCCATCCACTGAAACCGGCGTTTGAACTTGCGGTTGGTTTTCTTGAGAGCAGATTCCGGATCAACCGACAGGTAGCGCGCAATGTTCACCAGCACGAAGAATAAGTCGCCAACTTCTTCTTCCAGGCGTACGCGCAAGTCTTCTGGCACCTGGACACGACCCGAGCCTGCCACCCCGCGCGCCTGCGGCCGTGGACCCGGTGCGGGAAATTCCTTTAGTTCCTGGCGTAGTTCGTCAGTCTCTTCGCGCAGCTTTTCGAACAGCCCTTCCACATTCGGCCAGTCGAAGCCCACGTGTGCCGCTCGCGAGCTCAGTTTATGCGCTTCCAGCAACGACGGCATGGCGGTGGACACTCCGCCCAATAACGACTCCGGCGCTTCCTCCTGCCGGGCGGCCTTTCCATCTCCGGCGCTCAGCCGCTTCCTCTTCTCTTCGGCCTTGATCGCCTCCCAGTTGCGCACCACCTCAGAGGCCGTTTCGGCCTGCACGTCGCCAAAAACATGCGGATGCCGGTCGACCAGTTTACGTGACAGCTTCTCCAGCACCTCGTCGATCGTAAAGGTCCCCTGCTCCTTCGACATCTCCGAATAAAACAGCACTTGCAGGAGGAGATCTCCCAGTTCGCCCGAGAGTTCATCCCAATCCCGGTTGTCGATCGCCTCGAGAACCTCGTAGGTTTCTTCGAGCGTGTAGGGCTTGATGGAATCGAAGGTCTGTTCGCGGTCCCAGGGGCAACCTCCCGGGGCGCGCAGCCGGGCCATGATCGCGACAGCGCGCTCGAAGCGGTCACCAGTGGTCGGAGGCATTGGCAAACAATCTAAATGACCGCTCGCCGCGGGAGCAAACCAGCCCAGCCGAAACCAATAGGGGAGGGCACGGCAGGGTTGAGGCTGCAGCCCCTGGGAATCGTGCCCCACTAGGACCGCCCGATGACTTTTCCTATCTCATTCCCTCTCAACAGTTTAAATATTCGTTTAATAGCTTATCGATATTGGGCGACTACTGATCAATTACGCAAAGCGTTCCACGTGGAACCTTTCGCAAATTCGTCACCAACGCCTCGACACTACGGTTACCTATCCGAGGCATGGCACAAAGGTCACACTCTGACTGGGCCACTATGCCCTGACGACCGCGGAGCCTTGGCTCCCGGCGCAGACAAGCGATGCAGCTACCCAGCACAAACCGTGCCTCTCTTGCAGGCCAGCACTTTCAGGTCGCCGTCATCGGCGGCGGGATTATGGGTATCGCGATTGCACGCGAATGCGCCCGCGCGGGCAAGCGCACGCTGCTGGTCGAGCAACATGATTTTGCTTCCGGCACTACCAGCCGTTCGAGCCGCATGCTGAGCGGGCTGCGCCCGCTGGAGCAAGGCGAGATCGGGTTCGCGCGCGAATCGCTGCGCGAGCGCGCGCGGCTGCTGCGCGAGCGCTCGCACCTCGCCTGTCCCGCGCATTTCCTCATGGCTCTCAATCAGCGGAGCGCGCGTAGCGCGATGTCGGCGCGCACCGCGCTGTGGCTCTACCGCCGGATGGCGGACCAGGCGGCGGACTCCTCGGGCTTTGAGATGGAGCGCAAGAAACTGGAGCGCGCCCTTGACGCCGGGCAGCGCTGGACGATTTTTGATTACGAAGACGCGCAGTGTGAATTTCCGGAACGCCTGGTCGCCGAGTGGCTGGTCGAAGCGATTGCCGCCGGAGCGGTGGTGCGCAATCACACGCAGGTCATGGCGGTCGATGTCGCGCATGGACGCGCGCGCGGCCTGCTCCTGCGCGACTGGACCAAAAACACCGAAGAAAAAGTAGAGGCCACGTGGGTCCTCAACGCCAGCGGCCCGTGGGTAGACCGCGTCTGCCAGAGATCTTCTGTGAAAACGTCGCGTCCCATGGTGAGCGGTGTGCGCGGATCGCACATCGTGTTGCCGCAGTTCGCAGGCGCCCCGAGTACGGCGGTGTACAGCGAGGCGGTCGACGGGCGGCCTCTGTATGTCATCCCGTGGAACGAGCAGATCCTGGTGGGAGCGACGCACGTACCCGACAGCGCAGATCCAGGCAAGGCGCAGGCGGCCCCCGAGGAGATCGAATACCTGTTGCGCTCTCTGGTTGCGATCTTTCCGAAGGCACGCGTGTCCGCCAATGACATACGACACTCTTTTGCAGGCATTCGCTGCCTGCCTTTCGAGTCGACGGGTCCGGGCGACAGCACCGGGAAGCGACATGAACTGCACGACCACGAACAGGACGGCGTGAAGCGGTTGATCTCGGTGATCGGGGGCAACCTGGCGACGGCGGCCTGCGTGGCGCGCGATTGTGCGCGCAAGATTGGAATTCGCGCAGCCGAACCCAAGGCAACTGCGCCCACCAATGGCGGCACGCTCGCCCTTCTGATGGATGAGTACGTAGCCGAAATTGCCAACGCCGGCGGGCTGGGCGAGGAAGCATCGCGAGCGATAGCGGAGTGGCACGGTCCGCAAGCCATGGACATCGCGCGCACGGCGCGGGCGAGCTTTGAGATGCGCACGCCCCTGTGCCCACACACGCAACACATCGTGGCGGAGGCCGTGGGCGCCTATCGCAACGAATGCGCGGTCACTCTCGGGGACGTGCTGTTGCGTCGTGTGCCGGTCGCGTTAGGCGCGTGCTGGTCGGAGACCTGCAGCCGGGAGGCGGCGCTGCGCGTGGGCGCGGTGATGGGATGGAGCGAAGAACAGACAGCAGGCCATCTCGAGGCGCTGGAGATGGAGCGGGCTGCGTTCCTGCGCAGGCCGCGCGCGAATGTCCGCATGGCCACGGCGGCAGACTAATTCTTACCCACGCAATCCGGCCAGCGTCTCCGTGTCATCGGAGATGATTCCGTCCAGACCCATTTCCTGAAAGCGCAGCATGTCTGGTTTTCTGTTCACCGTCCAGGCAATGACCTTACGCTTGCCCGCCTGCAGCTGATGAATGAGATCGATATCTATCAATGTATAGTGCGGGAGCACGTATTGCGCCGGGTGCACGGACCAGGCGGCGAGTTGGGAGTGCGTCTCGCAGAGCAAGCCCAGGGGCAGGCTCTGATCCAGTGCGCGCAGGGATTGGAGGACTTCCGGCAGGAACGAGGAGATGACGTAGCCGCGTCGCGGCGGATGCGAGCGCAAGGACTGCAGCAGGGCATGCTCGAGTCCGGCTACTTTGAGTTCGATGTCGAGGAAGGCAGATGCATGGTAACGCTCGAGGACCTGATCGAGGACAGGCAGATCGGCAAGATCTCCTCGGCCGGCTCGTGCGATCTCAATGTCATTCACTTCAGGATCGTGGCAGATAACGGCGCGGCCGTCGACTGTGCGGCGCACGTCGAATTCGAAGCCGTCGCAGCCGTGAGCGAGGGCAAGGTCGAATGAGGCGACGGTATTGTCGGGGATGGTGCGGGTTGTGCGGGCGCCGCGATGGCCCAAGAGGAGCATGTCGGGATTTTAGCGGAGGGACGGTGACACCATGCGATCCGCTGCAGGTTTCGATAATCACGCGGGCAAAAATCCTTCAGATGATGTCACCGTGGAATCCCAACCTTGCGTAAAGGAGGCGCCCAGGGTGTGGCACGCCGAGCTTTTGCCTGGTCTTGGGTGGGCGCAGATTACGGACACTGCTTGACCGTCAAGGTCACGTTCTGCGAAGCGCCATTTCCAGTGGCATCGTTGACGCCGACGGTGCCCGTAAAGGTGCCGGTAACATCGGCGGTTCCACTGAAGACGCCGGTCGATTGATCGAGGTTGATGGCCACCCAGTAGCCGATAAAACCCCATGAAAACGGTGCGATGCCGCCGGACTTTGTGACCGCGAAACTGTAGGGCTTATTGACACACGCATCAGGCCAGGTAGCGGCGCTCGTGATTTTAACGGGGTCGACGATCTGAATGGACTCCTGCGTTGTGGCGACCTGGGGAGGGCTGCTACCGTCGGTGGCCTGGACAGTGAAAGAATAGGCGCCATTCGAGGTAGCAGTTCCAGAGATCATTCCACTCGATGCGAGACCGATTCCCGGAGGCAAGTTTCCACCGGCAAGGCTCCAGGTGACGGTTCCCACAGCATTTTGAGCAAATAGCGGTTGCTGGTAGAGGAGCCCGCGCGTACCCGGCGACAGTGAAGTTGTCGAGATGGCCAGCGGTTGGACGTCGCCGGAGATCTGCAACGAGTAGAACATGTCTGGGCGGGCATCGCCCCGCCAGTCGATCACGTGCACATAGAAAGTGGTAGCAGTGCTGGGGGATCCAGGAACCTTGAAATCGAGGGCTGAATCCAGCGTGTACGGATTGCCGCCGATATCGTCGTCGATGCACGCAGCGGTAAAGATGCTGGCGGTGGTTCCGGGCAGACGGCAGGTGGATTGTTGGGTGCCATTGCCGTCGACCACCTCGATGACGGTATCCACAGGGTTGGCAAACGGGAGGCGCTGAGCCAGCGTTTCTACATGGACCGTGGAGCCGGAAACCGCAACGAGCTTGTAATAATCGTTGTCTGCCTCCAGGGGAGCGTTATCGGGCGGATCGATGTAGGGCGAGATGCTCGCGCCAAACGCGCCGTCATGGACCGGAGTAGCGGTCGCGATCGTGTCGTTGCGTCCGATCGGGTCCACGACATTCATGGAGAAATTATTGCCGGTCTGTTGCGGCGGAGTACTCGAGTCTGAAACGTTGATGGCGAAGGAATAACTTCCCAACGTAGTCGGGGTTCCGCTAACCCGGCCTGTGTTGAGTTCGATGGGACTAAAACCTGGAGGCAGGCCGCCGGCAGACAGAATGAATTTGTATGGTGGAATGCCTCCGACAGCAACAGCCCTGCCGCTAAAGGGACGGCCGCGAAGTATCGTGCCGGGCAACGAACTAGTTAGCTGAAGGGGGGGAGGACTGACCGAGATGGTGACTTGTCCAGTGACGACTTCCGGAGGAGAAAACGAATCCTGAATCGTGATGGTAGAGGAATAGTTACCGAGGCGGATGGCGCTCCCGGTGAACTGTCCGGTCTGGCTATCCAGACGAATGCCGGGCGGGAGCGACCCAGCAGTTACCGAGTAAGCGAGTGGCTGGACGCCTGCAAGAGCAGGAAACTGCAGGGAAAAGACCTCTCGGAACTGCTGGACGGAGAAGGATTGCGGGGATGGGGACTGGAGCGGACTGGCGGCGTTGACGAGAAAGGTTTTGTGCGCCGTTCGTGGCGGCGAGGACGAATCGGTTACGCTGGCCACGAAGCCGCACGTCCCACCGAAATTCGCGTTTCCGGACAGGACACCTGTAGCAGGATCGATGGCGAGACCGTCGACAAAGCTGGCGGTGCTGGAAATGGGGGCAATCGACCAAGTGACGGCGCCGACGGCATGGGCGGCGTGAAGTGTCACACTGTAAGCATGAAACTGCAGAGTGCCAGGCAGGGGAGAATTGTCGGTAATTGTGAGCGTGGGAGGAGGCGGCGGCGGACTGGAACCGCCCGGGGAAGATGAGCCACCGCAGGCGGCCAGGCCTGTAATCAGGAGAAGAAGCGCTGCCAACTGGAGACGCTGCGCGCAAGGCCGCTTCATACGGGCATCTCCTGCATAGACTGCAGGGGAGAAGCGATGGGCAGGTCGCGAAGTTGGCCACTGTCTTCGTACTGGTCAAACCTCTGATACGGGCTATTCAGGATGATGTCGATATTGGGGATCTTGTCGCCGGGATGAACCGTGATCGTGTCGCGTTGCAAGGGATAGTCAAAGGCTGACTCGTCCTGGTTCCAAAACTCAGGCGCTCCCGGAATCGCGACGGGAGGATCCAGGGGACCGACACTGGAGCCGGCTACAAACCCGTTCGAGACGGATTCGACTTCAACGGTATAGGTCCCCGGAGGTACGGCGATCTCGTAGTAGCCAATCAGGGACGTCGTGCGCGAGCCCGTCTGACTTCCGTTGGTATTGTTCTCATTGGCGACCCCCATGCTTGCGGTCAGGCTTTGTCCCGGATTGCCGGTGAACAGATAACCCGAAACAGCCGAGACGGCGACGCGGCGAGACTCATCCTCGCTGGTACTGGGATCATCCACCAGGCGAGCAATGACGTTCGCTCCCTGAACGGGCGTAATTCCGTCGGCAAAGAAGATGGTTCCGCTGATGGTTCCAAACTCGCTAACCGTGGTGGTATTGGGGTAGAGACGCGAAATCCAGGAAATGTCGTCCGGCGAAAGGATGGGCAGGCCTGCATCTTTTCTCGCCTGGCAGAAGGAGATGGGGAACATCAAAGGCAATCCGGCAAGCTGGTCGACATCGCACGAACCCGAGAAAGACAAAAGCTCATCGAGATTGATCTGGGAGTGATCGAGGCCCAAGAGGTGTCCGATTTCGTGGGTGATCGCCTCATCGAATGCGTTGGCCGACAACTCGAGACTGCGGGAGCTGGAGACTCCATCCTGAAAGCTTCCGTTCATCACGATGGCCGAACTCACGTAGTAGCCGTGAACTGAGTCAAAGGCACAGCTGGAGTTGAAGCCGATCACTTCGGGAGGCAGACCCAGGCTTGCGATGAGCTTGCCGTCGGCGTCGAAAATAACGGGGCTCTGGGCGCCGGATTGGCAGGAGCCCATTACATCGTTGAACTGCTTTGCCGTGGTGAGGTCACCGCCTGTATAACTGCCAGCCGGAAGGATAGGGCCGGCATTGGAAAAGGAAATTTGGGCAGTGGATACCTGTTGCCAGACTCCGAACATATTCTGCACACGTTGCGCGCCGGCGGCGTGATCGATGACGACCGTGCCGCTGGAAGTGGCGGCCATCGGGCCTGGATCAAGACGGTAGGAGATCGGCATCTTGGCTGGATTCCAGATAAATGGCTGGCCGTCGAGCCCGAAAGCGACCCGAGTTCCAATCGTCGGACCGCCCACGACCTTGGGTCCGCCCGCAAGCACCGCTTGGCATGTAAAGACGACGATGGTGAACAAAGCAAATAAGACTAGTCGCCGGCGCATCAGCGAGCTCCCACGAAGGTTCGGATCGCGTCTTCCAGATCTTTCAGCGGCAAGGGGCATGCCTGGGTTTGCCGGGCGATTTGAAGGGTACGCGGGCTCAGCGTCACACCGCGAGCACTGGCACGGGTCACCACGGACTGAAAAAGTCCCAGATTCGCTCTTCCATTGGTGGCCACCAGCTGTTTCTTCTGATCGACGTAGATTCGGAAGCGACCCTGCTCAAGACCCACCGGACTGGTGAGTCCATACTCCGATACCGGCAGCAGAAACAGGATTAACTCCTGGTGCTTCCCATACTCGGCTAGTTCTCGCTGCGGATCCGGGTCCCACACATACTGGCGAAAGGTAAGCGACTTAGCGGCCTTACCCTTATAAGTGTCTTTGACTTCGAGGGAGACCACGATCGTATTCAGGTTACGAAGCTGCGGATGAGGTTCAATGCGGGTGGATGTTACATAGCCGTGAACAATGACGTCAGCTTCCTCGGTCAACTGGTCGAGCCCACGAGTTATGGTGCGGGCTCCGTATTGGCCATGGGAATCGGTGGGCAGGAAGAAAATGAGTGCCAGCAGGAGATACCAGGCTAACCGGCCCGAACCCGATAGAATCACACGACTGAAGCGCGATGGGGCCACTTTTAGTAAGCACATAACGATCGGGGGAGGAACAATCTAGCATAGAGTTGCGAAAGTTGACACTAACTTTCAGGGTTGCGAGAAAGACAAGATCTTATGCTGCTAATTACACTCGCGCGCGGCGCACGGAGCATAACAAAGAAAGCACTCCAGCATAAGTGGATCCCGCTCGGGCACAAGTGCGGGGATCACCGATCTGTGTGATGGGATTGATACGCTCAGTGACATTCGTAGATGGGCTGATGGCGTGCGGCGAGCGAGGACGTTTGCTGTTCCTGCAACTGGCGAAGTTTCACGCCGAGGAGAAAAGAGGCCAGTGAATTCTTGACTAGTCGAGGTCGAAGTCGCGGATGGGTTTGCCGGTGTCAGGGGTTTCTTTGGCTTTACGGACAGCTTCCTGGAATTTCTTTTCCAGCAAGTCGGCGGCGTTTCTCTGGGCCTCTACGGACTGACGAAAAATGGAGTCGCGGCGGCTGTCCTGCTCTTTCATGGCGCGAGCCGCTTCTTCCATATCGTTGAAGGTTTTGGGCTTCACGGCGGCGGTGTGAGCGATGACGGCTTTGGCGCCGGCATCGATCTTCAAGACCGCGTTGCAGCACGGGCACGTGACTTCGAACGAACTGGGATTCTTCGCCATCTCTGGCGAAATCATACTCCAAAAAGTCGCTGGATGTCCGCGCCGGCGGGCTCTCATGCGGTCGGGGGCTTAATGCAGATTAGCGTCCCGAGAGGCGGATGGGGAGGATTTTAAAGAGGTAGAGCATTTCCCAGCCCAGCAGGAAGACTGCGACGACCACGGTGGCGACCGCCAGGACCTCTCCGAAACTCATGCGGTTGTGGTGCGGCTCGTAACGTTTGGCGCCCAGGCTGAGGATGTTGAGCGTGGCGAAGCCGAAAAGCAACGCCCAGAGGATGTTGTAGACGTCGCCTTTCTTGTCGGATGACTCGAATAAGGCGATGGCGGTGAAGAACGTGAAGGACGGAAGCTGGCGCAGGACAATTGCCACGATTGCATCGGCACGGGTGAACTGGTTGAGCAGGGTTAGAAGCTGCAAGCTGGTGCGCCCTTGAGGAGACCGGGAGTTCGACTCGTCGGCCAGATTCTGAAATAGAATCTTACATTTTTTTGGGAGGCGGGTCACGATGGGAGAGTTGCGAGCGGGTGTTCTTTTTGGTGACCACCGGGGTGTGATTGGGTGCGGTGCGCGGAATTCTGCGATGCCGGGTGGAAGGCTCTTCGACTAGCTCAGGGTAGGCTGCCCGACACTTCAGTGGCTGGAGCGCGGCAGATCTGCCTGGATCCCAGAGCAAGGCCACGCGGGCGGGGGCGCCCGCGCTACACAGGGGACGTCCTTTAGAATTCTGATATGGGACGAAAGCTTCGGTCTGTCTTCTTTGACGTGGGGAGCACGCTACTGTTCGCCAATCGCGAGCGGATGCTTTGGCCGCTTTACGAGCGCGGGATTCGGCCATCGGAACAGCAGTTGCGCACAATGGAGTGCCGGGTCAAAAATCAGTTCGACGAAGTGATGGAACACGGGGGAAAGGCGGATCACGGGTTCTGGGACATGTTTTATACGAAATTGTTCGAGGATCTGGGATTGCAGGATGAGGCGATTCGCCAACGGGTGATTGCGAATACCCGCACTTCGGCGAACTGGGATCAGATTCGTCCGGGAACCCGGGAGGCTCTGGAAAGGATCGGCGAGATGTACGCGATCGGCGTGATTTCGAATGCGGATGGCCGCATCGCCCAGCTGCTGGCGGGATGCGGGATCGCAGATTGTTTTCGGACGATCACGGATTCGGGCTTGGTGGGACACGAGAAACCGCATCCTGTAATTTTCCAGACAGCGTTGGCGAGCCTGGGTGCCCGGCCAGAGGAGAGCCTGTATGTCGGGGATGTCTACTCAGTGGACTATCGCGGGGCTACGCGGGCGGGCATGGAGGCAGTGTTGTTTGATGTGTGTGGCGCGTATCGGGAGAAGGGATTGCCCCGGGTGGAGTCGCTGGAGGAGTTGACCGAGATGCTCTCGTGATGCCGGCGCAGCGGCCTGGTGTCGGGTGATGGTAGGCTTGAAAATCCTAAAATGCAGAGAACGGAGGGGTCGCTGAGAACTTTACCTGGTTCTCGAGCCGCCAAGCGCTCCGCTTTCTGCATTTGAAACTAGTCGAGGGGGGTCATGTTGGAGCCGCATAAATTTGCTTTGTTTTTGACGGCCGCCTTGCTTCTGGCGGTCGCACCCGGGCCGGGGATGTTGTATGTGCTGGCGCGAAGCCTGGCGGGAGGACGGCGCGAGGGCGTGCTGTCAAGTTTGGGGACATTTGTCGGTGGAATGGTACATGTGCTGGCGGCAGCGGCCGGGGTATCGGTGGTGCTGGCGCGGTCGGCGGCAGCGTTCTCCACCGTGAAATATGCAGGCGCGGCTTATTTGTGCTTTCTTGGTGTGCGCATGATCTTGGGGGCACGGCGGGATAAAGATGAGTTGCCTTCTGAGGCGGCGCGGCAGGTGCGCAATCCGTTTTGGCAAGGGATCGCCACGGAGGTTTTGAACCCTAAGACGGCATTGTTCTTCCTGTCGTTTATTCCGCAGTTTGTAAATCGCGAGGCCGGGCAAGTGTTCCTGCAGTTTCTGGCGCTGGGGGCGCTTTCGGTGACGTTGAACACATTCGCCGATCTGGTAGTGACGATGTTTGCGGGGCCGCTGGGGAATCGAATCCGGTCCTCCAGGAGGTTCCGGCGGGCACAGCGGACTGCGACGGGCGCGATCATGATTGGGCTCGGGAGTTATTTGGCGGTTAGCCGGGCGGAGTGAGCGGGCTCGCTTAGTTGTCGCAAGAATTAGTGGTGGTGGAACAATCTGCAGCCCTCGCTGAATTGCGGACCCGCCCGATCAGTTCAGCGTGATTACCTGGTGGTCGTGGCAGTCGGGGTGAAGGTTATCGTAGACCTCTTTGAGGAAGTCGGTGCCATGGCGGGCTACGTAGTAGATGGCGGCAATTTCCCGCTCCTGCAGGGTTTTGTTGGGATAGAGCGATACGCTCAGTTGCTGGGCGTGGCGGGCGGCGAGTTCGCTTTGGCGGAGTTCGGCGCGGGCGGCGCGGCCGCGCAGGGTTTCCAACTGGTGCTGCATTTTGGAGCCGGCGTTGTCGGCGGCTTCGGCCAGCGTCTTGTCGAGTTTGACGAGAGCTTCCTTCACGGCCACCAAAGATGCGTTTAGCGTGGCCCCGGCGCGGTCGAAGGCCTTCTGCAATTCCACGGGCAGAATGCGGGCGGCGATTTTTTCGCGCAGAGCGTCTTCTCCATCGAAAAGATCGGTAAGGGTCAGGGCGTAGCGATCGAGCAGGCCTTGAAGCTTTGGTTCAATGACCGTTGCGGAAAAGCGCGGGAGGATGGGCGTGACGTGTCCCCTGAGTTCCTGATAGACCACCCCGGCTTGCGCGAAGTACGCGACCTCGGCGGCGCCGCCGGTATAGACGAGCGTCGGGAGAAGATGGTCCTGCACGACGGGGCGCAGCAACACGTTCGGGCTGAAATTCTGCGGCGTCGCGGCAATCTGGCGCAGGAGGTCGGCCTGCGAAATCTTTTCGTCGCCAACAAGAAACTCGGTGGAGTTGCCGTTGAGGCGGCGGTGAATCGGGGTGCGCGCGCCGTTTTTAATGGTGAAGAGCAGCGTCGAGGACGGCGTGATCTTGACCTGCTGGTGATATCCAGCTTGTTCGAGTTCCTTGCCGCGGGCGAGCAGAGCGTCGTCGAGTTTTGCGGCGCGCTCGATGGCGGCAACGTAGATGGGAGCGGCGATCGCGTGCAGTTCGGGATCGGAGGGATCGAGCAGGATCACTCCCCAGTCGGCGAACAAATGCGAGAAGAGGCGCGCGAAGCCACTGCCTAAAGTCTCTCCGGGACGGTAGCAGCCGCGGAGGAGGTCGGTCGCAGGCGAGTCGCCCAAGATTTCTGCGGCCGATTGAACGACGGTCTGAATCTCTTCGCCGAAGTGGATCGTGCCGACAGGAGCGTCTTCAACGCCGTGGCTGGCGGTCGCGAGAGTCTGTAGCGTGGTATTCGGTCCGGGAAGCGCGGTGTGATTGATCTCGGCTAGGTCGTGATCGGTGGTGGCGATCCAGAAGACTGGGACGGTATTGTGGCCGGCGGTGGTGGCTTCGTCGGCGAGCTTCACGGCGGTAAGCGCTTTGTAGATCGAGAAGACGGGGCCGCCGAAAAGGCCAACCTGCTGGCCGGTTACCGCGGCGGAAGCACCGCCGCGTAGGCGCGCGATGTTGGCGATAGTCTTCTCGGAGGCGTTCCAGTGGCGATTCTGGCGCTCGAGGATCTCGCTTACGCGGGCGCGGCGCTGGGCATCATAACGCTGGCCGGGTGGCTCCTGAGACATCCATTCGGTGAAATTTGGGGATCGGGGATAAAACTGCTGAACCTTGGGGGAAGCGGAGAGATAATCCAGGAAAAGCCGCGTGGTGTGCGGGATTTGCGCGTACGGGAGACACTGGGTCTTCACAGGCAACACTCCCGCGATCGGGGTACAGTCGGGCTCATAATTCGCAATCGATCCCATAGTTTAACGGAAGCACCGTAAATGAGATGTTAGACGTGCGGGGAGGATGCAAGTTAGTTGGGGGTTTTGATGGTCTGGGAATCAGTGAATAATGACCGAACCTGGGCGGCTGAAGGCCTCCTCTATAAAGAGCGGCCATTCGGCACGACTGGAAGCGTGCCAAACGAGCATTGTCCAGCCGTGTTTCGAGATCCCAGGTTAGCGTCCAAAGTGCGGACGCGAACCTGGGCCACTGATCTCAGATTCAACCATTCAGAGGTTCGGCAGCGGCCTGTCGATCCGGGCAGGGTCTTCAGTAATGTGCTGCACCGCTCAGGCGGGGAACATAATGGGGGCTACTGTGGCACAACAGGTGCAATGCGACAGTCGTTGGCGGTCTCCGCGATTGCGGTTTACGCACACGACGCCGGCTGTCTTGCGTGTGGGGAATGGCCAGCGCGTTCGGGGCAAAGTGCAGGTTGTTTCCGTGACTGGCGGATTGTTGTGGTTGTCCAGCCCTCTGGATAAGGGCTTGCAGGTTCGATTGATGTTCCTGACCGACGCAGGCGCAGTGCTGGGCACGGTCGAGATGCTGTCTTCTGTTTCTGCCAGCCAGCAGCCTTTCCGGTTTTTACAGTTGGACTATGACGTCGAACGCAGACTCCGCGAAATGATCCAGGTGCATGTCGAGTTGAATCGCCAGGAACAGCAGTCGATCATCAAGGATCGGAGCTGGTAAGGGGAAGCAGAATTCCCCCAAGCTCGGTCGCCGACCGCGGTTTTAGCGGCGATCTGAAGTTTCTTTGAATAGTTCCAAAGCCATTGATCCAGCATCTAATAGGTGTTTGACTTCCAGCGGGTTGCGACCTAGGCTGGAAGTGGATCTTTATAAGGCCAATCCCACCAGTGGGGGCGTCACGGCTTCGACGGAGATGCTTGCGGCCAAGAGGCATGCCGGGGTGCACACACCCGTAATCGTGGGCAAAATGATAATTGCCAATCAACAGATGGCATACGCAGCCTAACTAGTTTAGGCAGCCGTCCGAGGAGGCTTCGCCCGTGGGCCTCCGAAGGACGTCACACAGCGGGCTGCTCTTCCCGGCTACGTCTGGGCCGGGAGGCTAAGATCACAGGCTAGCGGGACGCGTTTCTTGTCCGTTCTGAGCGCGGACCGCGAACGTCCTGGGGTAATGCCCAGGGCATGAACTGGACTACGCATGTAGTCTCTTGACCAGTAACATTTTCGGACGCGGGTTCGACTCCCGCCGCCTCCACCATTTAGAATAAACAACTTAGATCGATAATGTGCGGGATTTGACAGGATATGCTATCTTTCCGCACATGTTGAACGTTTCGGTTTACAACCGCCATCGGTCTTCCTGCTCGCACAAAAGCGAACGTTTCTACAAGCGGTGTGACTGTCCGAAGTGGGTCACATGGCACCGGGAAGGCAAAGAGCACCGGATCAGCGCCGACTCCTGTGACTGGGACGTTGCATCCCAGAAGGCGCGCCGGATCGAGGATGATCTACGCGGGGTCGGTTCTACTCCTGACCAGTACCGGATGACCGTCGAGGGCGCGGTCAAGGCGTTCCTGACCGACCGTGAATCCCAGCACCTTGCACCGTCGACGATCTCTAAGCTGACCACACTCTTCCAAAAACAGTTCGTGCCGTGGTGTGAGTTCAACGGCCTCACCTACCTGCGACAGATCACACTGCCTCATCTCCAAGCGTGGCGCGCGGACTGGCACGTGGGTCCGCTGGCGTCGAAGAAAATGCAGGAGAGAGTCATCGGCTTTTTCTATTTCTGCCAGCGCAATAAGTGGGTGATCGACAACCCTGCGCTCGGGCTGAGTCGCATCAAGGCCGACACTCATCAGGCGGACTACTTCACGCCGGAGGAGTTCAGTAAGATTCTGGGTGCCATCGAAGGCTTCGGGAAGACAGACGAGCAGCGCAGACGGCTGCGTGGGATGGTGTTCCTGCTCCGATGGAGCGGACTGGCGATCCGAGACGCGGTGACCTTGGAGAGATCGGCGCTCGGTGACGATGATCGGCTGATCCTGCGCCGTGTGAAGACCGGGGTGCCCGTGATGCTGCCTCTACAGACGAACGTGGCCGCGATCCTGCGCAACCTGCCGAACAGCAACCCGCGCTATTTCTTCTGGACAGGTCGCGGTCTGCCGAAGAGTGCCGTGGCAGACTGGCAGCGGGCACTGCGTCGACTGTTCGTACTGGCAGACCTGAAGCACGCGGACGGCACGAAGAAACGTTGTCACGCGCACATGTTCCGGCACACCTGCTCGATCATGATGCTGCTGTCCGGTGTGCCTGTCGAGGATGTAGCGCGGCTGCTCGGTCACTCGTCCATCAAGACCACCGAGAAGTACTACAGCAGTTGGGTGAAGGCGAGAGCGGATCGGTTGGAGGAATCGGTCAAGGCTTCGTGGCTGAGTTGAGTGACTTCGATCTCTTACCCTTTACCTAAGGCTTCCGGTGCTCGGCATAGTGCTCAGCACACAATGTGCGCCAGTTCTCTGTATCTTCCCACTTGGTCACCAAGCTCACGGTCGAAACCACGGCAACACCGGGCTTGCCGCAGGGTGTTGGCTTCGCCTTGACCTCATCCCAGTGCGGCATCATGCACCAAGGATGCTCCCTCATAAACTCAGACTCTTCCAAAGACAAGTGCTGTCCAGATGACATTTCGTTTGCTCCCTTGCGCGATTGTATAGCCGTGTGGGCAGCACGCGATCTTTCACCTTGTCCTTGTTGTTACAGTGTGACAACGGTGTCTACAGCAGAATCCGGGCACGTATCGCAGGCGCTCTTCAGAGAGAGGCAGAACAGGGTGTTCAGGTGGGTTTCAAGAGGTTAAGCAGAGCTTTCCGACCCCTCTTCATGTAGACAGGTACAAGAGAGGGGGAGAGTGTATCCCTCAAGTACCTGAAAACAAGCAACGTGCTGGTCAGGTCAGATGGTTAGTGCAGGGCTTAGACTAGGCTTAGCCCAAGCAATTCCTACCGATGCTCCTGCCCCTTCCTCAGAGACAGGGGTCGGAAAGTTGTTCCAGCCGTCACTGAGTCCACCGACGAACGGGTGCTTCAGGTACTCTGCTCTGGCCTCTTGCTCCTTCCAGTCGGCATAAGGCTTGTGAATCAGCCAGAGGTCCCTGACGTTCTCTCCCTGCGACCCACCGACCAGATGAGACGGGTTACAGCAGGGTCGGTTGTCACACATGAAATGTCGGATCACGAGATCATCGGACAGATCACTCTGTCGAGCCAGCACCCACGTCAGGCGGTGGACGCGGACGACCTCACCGTCGAAGTCGTAGCGCCCATGCCCGGAGTCGGTCAGTGCCCCTGTCCAAATCCAACACCCATCCTGACGTTTGTCCACTCTGCGCCAGAAACGCATCTCGCGCAGCGGGGTGAACCACACTCTCGCGTGCTCGTAGGTTGGGGTCATGCCCATCTCCACTGACCGTTCGTGAAGATGTGAGTTGATCCGATCCGGTCACCCTCTTTCGGAACAAACTCAGGGATGAACTGCTTCGACTGGAAGTAACCCGGTCGAGCACCCTTCATGAACAACGTGGCGCAGCGATAGAGGGTGTTACGCTCGAAGCTGTCCCGCTGCTTACTGCGCCTCGCCTTCCGCTCGGCGGGTGTGGTCTTGGGCTTGTTCTCCCGGTTGTGGACGAACGTGAGCAGGGACGCCTTCTTGACACACTTCCGGCGATAGATGCCGAACGTCTCAAGCTGTCCACGTTTCACGTAGTGCATGATGCTCTGCTTGGTGACACCCAGAGCCTCAGCCGCTTGCTGGTAGGTGAGCAACTCGGGCAAGTTACTCAGGTTGGGGTTGAGCTTCACGTTTGACTCTCTTTCTGGTCCCTGACTCTTCAGAGACGAACTGGTTGAACTCATCCCACAGACCGGGATTCTGGGTCGCACTTTCACAGAACGCAGCGTAGGAAACGAAACCCTCGGAGTGATAGACGCTATCCATTCCACCGCTGGTGGTGTGATCCTTGCTACTGCGCTGGAAGGCACTCGCAGACTCTGCGTTCGAGAACATGTGCGTGGCCCCGTTGTTCACCGCTAGGATCACGCCTCCGTTCTTCTCGATGAACTCCTGCTGCTGACGTTGACCCTTGGTGACCGGGCGCATGGGCTTCTTCTCGTTCTGAGACGCAGCCGACATGATGATGCTCCGACGCTTCGTGGTCAGAGTCAGCAGATTGTTTCGGGCAGAGAGTAGGCGCACCGACAGACGGGGATTCGTGCTCGCGTCAATCGCTGCGTCGAGAGCGTTCAGGGCAAACTGTGTTTCGCCGTCCCACTGCCACATGGCCTTGGCCGCATGGTTGTTCTGACTCTCTTCATAGGGGGATAGCTTCTCCGGCGATTGCTGGGAGCTAGACCCCTTGCGAGTGGTAAAGACGTAGGTGGTGCGGTTGTGAACCTTGATGTCCCTCGCCTTCAGACACTCGAAGGACGCCTCTGCGAACATCAGGCAGGCACGCCCCAGAGCTTCGTCCTTCAGTCCGCAGGCGATGATCTGCTCCCCAAGCTGATACTTGAGCTTGGCGAGTCGCTTCAGTCCGTCACGTTGTGCGCTCACTGTTGCACCCCTGACGACAGCAGCACCCGGCGAAGCTCTTGCAACTGCTCCTCGATCTCGCGGAGTGCCTGCGCTCGATTCGTTCCGTGGTTGTACCCGATGTTGGTCATGAGATGTTCACGTCGGGCAGCCACGATCTTGTTGACGTGATCCATACGAGTCTGCTTCTTGGAGTCAGCCACAGACATTGCGACCTGATCGCCGTTCGGGTAGACGTGGATGACCATCTCCTCGTGCTCGCGGTTGTCGTTAGCCACGCTTCGCCTCCTGCTCACCCTTGAATTTCATCCACACCTGAAGCTGATCCCAACGTGCCAGTCTGTTCTCGACAGAGCGCAGCCACACGATCTTCTCGTCGTGTTCGAGCATAGCCTTGCGCATGGGGTTCTCTTCGCGGGCGATCTGGTCGAGGCGAGGTTGTGCTTTCCTGATGGCCTTTGCCAAGTCCTCTTCGATGTCTGCTCGGGTGCAGCGCAGGTCCACGTCACCGCCTTCAGGGAAAGGTGGGGACACGGGGTTGATGGTTGAGAGTTCCTCACGCTTCTGAGTGAGAAGCGCAGTCTCTTCGTCCGAAGGAAAGCGATTGCCTTCGAGGTACTCGATGGCCGTTCGCAATTCCATGATGCGGACACGTTTGTCGATCTGCATGGGTGGTTCTCCTTGTCATGAAAAAGTGAAAGGGTGGGGCGCAGTTGACTAGGACAACGCCCCACCTATCCTCCGGCTTGGGTACTTGTCAATAACCTGACCGGAGAACTTACTGGTGAGAGGCAGGCGGAAAGGCTCATGACAGCCAAAGACCTGCCCCTCACGTCCCACAATCGGAGACTGCGGGAACTCAATGTGTCGTGGGACGATGTTTTGTCCCACGGGGTACTACGCGAATCGAGTGAACAGTTTCTTCTTAGGCTGGAGTTTCAGCTTCAGAGAATGCACGTCATTGTGGAGTTGGCGCAGTGTACTTATGCAGTAATCGCGCTCGTCTGGGGTCAAAGACCGTTTCAGGACGGCGTTCTCATGTGCGATGGCACGCTGCAAACTCTCAATTTCGTACTCGATCCGCTCGCGTTCTATGGGAGACAACAAGGTTTAGGCCCCGTCGCTTCCCGTTTCACCGCGTGGACCTGGATTCGGAGGCAGGACAGCATCAGCAGCTTTTACACGGGTGTCCGTGCCTGCGTTGGTGCCGACCATGTTCTTCGAATCAACCTGCTTCACCGAGACAGCTACCGGAGACGACACATTCATGCCGCCAGTGGTGTCAGTGCTGCTGCCGTGGTGGGAATTGCTGGATACAACTTCGGACATACAACCTCTAGAGTGCCTGCGGGATTTTGTCGCGGGCAGATTGGCCCGTGACTCTGCGATGCAGGCGAGTCGCAAACTTATTTCTTGACTGCGCCGTTCAGCTTGTCCTGCGCACGCTGTGCGGCTTGGGCAATGGTTTCATCGGTGACCAGCTTGGCGTAGGCGTCGTAGCCGTGGTCGGTGATGAACTGCGATTTCTGTTTCACGTCCTTCAGGTCACGAAGTGTGACTCCTGCGGGCGCAGGTTTCCTAGTGTCTGTCATGCGTTCTCCTTGTGAGTTTGGTTTACTTCAGGGTGGTCTACTTCAGAATGTTCTTGAAGAGTTCGTTGGTGATACGGTGAATCTTGCGTTTCGCAGTGCGCTCGTGCAGTTGATCTTGCAGCGCACGGTGTGCCTTCAGCAGTCGCTCGTAACGTTGTTGTGACTGCACCAGCAGGCGGTATAGAGTCTGCTCGATCTTGGTGTCAGGCACGATCTTCAGGATGATCTGCTGTTGCTTCAGCAGGTCAGGCGTGAGCGCGTTGGTCTTGTCAGAGTACAGGCTCTTCGTTCGACGTTGTTTCGACATTGGGCCTCCTTTCCGGGGGGAGATTCGTAAAATGAACTTCGTAGAGGTTGCGCTGACCCACAGCTTTCTTGTCTCGCCACAACCATTTGTTCTCAATCAAACGTTCGAGACTCTTCCTGAGTCCGAAGAGGTTCTTGTCACCACCACCCACTACCGCAGAGATTTCCGGTTGTGTGGGACTGGACTGTCCCTTCTCGTCCGCGATGGTCATGAAGTACGTCATGATGGCGGTGTCGACAGCCTTACACCACGGTGGTTTCTCAGCCAGAATGAATCGTTTCAACCTGTCGTCGAACATCACTTGCCTCCCGCTGCTGCGCGTTTGATCCCGGCGAGACGGTGACCATAGGCTTCCTTGATCGCCAGTGCTTCGTCCGTGCTCATGTCGCAGTATTCTAGCGTGCTCCCAACATCCCGGTGTCCTGCCAGAACCTTGGTGATCATGATGCTGCCTGTCTGATCCATCACGTGCTGGCACGCACTGTGACGCAGAGCATGAGCGTGCGCGAAATGTTCAGGAATCCCGATCATCGAGCAGAGACGCTTGAGTCTCCAATCGAAAGTTCTGCGAGAGTAGCCGTCGAAGAGAAGTGCAGCGCGATCACCACGACGCTCACAGGCAGCGACGATGCAGGTCCATACGTCGTCGTTGGTGACGGGGAGAATGTTGTCGACGCCTCGTTTCTTGCGCCTGACGATGATCTTGCGCTCGTCGAGCAGAACATCTCCGACCCGAAGGTCTAGTACCTCGGAGATTCGCGCGAGAAGTTCGTAGCACAGGTCGATCACCACGAAGTCTCTGAGGTCATCGAACTTGGCTGCGTCTAACAATCGGTCGATCTGCTCCTCTGTCATCCGTGCCATAGGCATGTGAGTGCCACGGTACTGCTCTGGTTGTGTGCTCATGGTCTACCCCTGTCGTTCGAGATACTCCCGGATGAACTGCTCAGCGAGTTGGTTGATGTCGGTGCGTGCGCGCTGCGCCTCTTGGTCGAGCAGGAGTCTGACACTCCCGCAGAACGCGCAGGGGCAGTCTGGCTTGTTGGTGCAGGTGGACGTGGCGGTCACTTCTTCCGCCCGTACTTCGCCAGAGCAATCTCCGCCAGCAGAGTCGCGGTCTGAATGAAACTCTTTGCGACAGTCGGTGTGGTGGTGTAGGTCTGGCGATCTCGCGTAGTTCTCCGAGCCGGCGCTTGGCTTCCTCACGCACGAGTAGGCGCTGCACGCCCAATTCGTACGCGTGCCCGACTGAAGTACGGCTGGCGACGATGGGAACCCGCAGTCCATGCAGAGCTGCCACTGACACACGCCGCTCCGGTGCGGGGTGATCTGCGTGACACTCCCGTAGGCGCGGTGGTGGATTTCAGACGGTGGTAGAATTTCGCTGGTCATGCCGACGCGCCCTCCGATGGCGCGGTGGTGTGATTGGACCGGGTGCCAGCTACCAACTGACACCCGGCATTGCCCTGCGCACAGCAGATGAATTGGCGCGCAGGTGGGGAACTTAGAGACTGCGGCTGTAGCGGTTGACGGTGATGTGCAGGCGCGCACGCTTCTGCGCGTCGAGCCTGAACTGCGCACGCCGTGCTTGGCTGCGGCCTGAGCTGCCTTCCATGCGCGCGTGCTCTCTGGCGTTCTCTGCCGCACGCTGCGCTAGAGTTTCCTCCAAGCTGCGCGATCCGGGCGAGCATCTGCGTTGGCTGTCATTGGACGGACTCCGCGCGCAGTTGCATCTCTCGCGCTGTCTGGTCACAGGCGCAGACCCAAGAGTCACGCTGGCAGTATTGCTGTCCGCAACGTAAGACACTCTGAGAGTTCATCTTCACAGCACGCGCGTCCGCACGTGGGACACGCATGTAGGACGGGAAACGGAATCACATTCACACTCATGCTGGTACTCCCTCGGCGCGAAGCACGCGATGGAACGCAGGCGGAAGGGTTGCCCCTTGCCATACTCCTGCGCTCGACTCGTGCTTACGCTGTCGCGGCCTGTGCGTCTTCCTTCACGAAGCGGGGATCATCCTTGCCCGTGGAGAGTTCGGCAGAGTGTGCTTCAGCGAAGGCTAGAATCTCCGCGATGTTCTCAGCCACAATCTTCCAGCCCGTGACGTACAACGTAATCGGCCATCGGCCGACCCCGTAGAAGCTCACGCCGCCAGACTTGGGGAAACCTTGATGCGGGCTGAGGGTTGCTTGCGCGAAACCTGTGCTTCGAGTTCAGCGATGCGCGCCTTCATTGCGAGAATGTCTTGCTCTGTCATAGTGGTTGGCCCTCCGATGGCCTGTTGTGCGTTTGAGCGCACACTGCCCGAGCAGGTTTCCTGTTGCCAGTCAGTCCTGCGCGGGGTGTACGCTCAGCATAGAGTTCTCCTCTTCGCGGCTTGCTAGATCGCATACGTGTGAGTGTCACCGCGTGCTTCTCGGCATCGCCCTAAGGCCGTGCCTACCCGGATGACTCACCACGTGATGCGCAACGTTCCGCGTGTTAGCGCGTGACCGTCCCTTTGTATCGGCATGGCACAGGCTTCCCCGTACCCAGTCACTCACCGGATGCTTGCGCACCCGTTCGCCAGTAGCTACAGAGTGAGTCGGAGACTTGAGTTAGTCCGACACGCGGGAGACTGCTCCCACGCCTATCCCTCTCGGGATGCCTTAGTCCGTAGGTCTGTGCCCTTTCAGCTAGTCTCGGGAGCTTCAGCTTCCCCACTCTCCCGTGGGCTTACTCGGTACTTCGTACCCCGTTGCCGTGCTGCCTAAGTGTCAGGCTTGCAGGGTGTGTTATTGTTTCGAACACTTTCACAAGTTGCAAGATTGATGCCATTCATAACTACATGAAAACAATTAAGTTATTGAAGTTCTTTAGAAAACCCAGTTTGAAGGGAATTGCAACGACTTACGCAGTTTTTCAACGACTTACAATGGATTTCCAGAGGCCAAACTGCCATTTTTCGTCACTTTGAATGACAGAAAACGGCATCGACCTGCCCGGCAACTCGTTGAAAAGTCTTGGAAGTTGTTGATTCGAGACTTGATACGGTAGTAAACAGGTAAACCATTGGAAAAGCACTGCAAGTCGTTGAAAAGCGACTTGTTAGCTAGTTGACAGGAAGTGTCAAGGGAGTAGCACGGGAGTAACTAAAAAACCTTTGGACCCATAAGAGGATAAAAAAATCGTTTGTTTTCAACAACTTGAAGATTTTCATCAGCAAGTACGAAATATCAGCCAAACTCGTAGGTACGTTACACTGTGACACGAGACTCCCGACCCACTAGGCTCCCAGACTATAGCTATACCTCCCATGACCAGAGACACCCCCATAGGGTATAGGGTTCCTGCTCTGACCAGAGGTAAGACTATGGTTTTCCATAGGTTGTCTCTGTCCAGTACGTTAGTTGATTCTAAAAGACTTACGAACCTCGGGTAATACGCCAGTAACCATTACCTCTGGGCTTTGGGCAACCCTAACCTCAGGCTCAGCGCACGTAACCCCATTGCCCAGAACCACTTGCCTAGTAACCGTTACCCTTGGTTACCCAGCGGTTGCTGCCCAAAACTCGCAGTCTGGGATGGGCAAACGGTTATGAGCAAGGGACTTATCACTGCAACCGATGGTATGTGCAAGGGTAATGGGCAGGTTAGGCGTCGGTCGCTCGGAACCCGGCCTCTTGCTCAGCGCACTTTGCCCATTTTTTTTTCGTTGCCCAATACGCACGGGCAGAAAAGGCTACAGCGGTTTGAAATCATCCCCTAGCAGTGTGCGGCAGAACTTCGCTTTGCTACGCTCAGTGGCGATCTTCTCACGAGTCCCCAATAAACCCTCTACCCAGCCCTCAGCGTGTTTCCGATAAAAATACAGTTCCTCGTAGGCCCTTAGCGTCGGTATCCCGCCAGCTTCCGAGTAGAACTGGATTCTGTCCTCTTCAAGACCGTTCGCCCTGAACAGGTCAACTAGCTCGCTCCGGCTGAGGAGTTTGGGCCTCAGTTCTGCGAAGCGTTTGCGCTCATACTCACGCTCATACTCGGTCACCACTGATCGGTCGATCTTCTCATCATGCCTGCACTCATCGCATTGGATCAGGTTGGGCTGGGCAGGGTCCACGATACGGGAGTTGGAACCACAGAACGGACACGGGTTAAGGTTGTAGGTTCGGTGCATTACAGCCTCCAAAGTCGCCCGAGGGCGGTATTCTAGCTTGACTTCTAGTCCTAGTCATTAAGAATCTGTTACTTATGGGACTTCGTATAAGCGTCCCGGATGCCTTGGACGGGGTTTCGGTCGTCCGGGCTTGCAGAACGCTTACCACGGGCGGGGAAAGTGGCCTAGCGGGGCTTTTACACAGGGCGCACTTATTTCCACAGTTCTGGGACTTGACAGACTTAAATTCTGAGTCCTATAGTCTGAGTACATCAGGGAGGACTTATCATGGCTGACCCGTTAATTGGCGCAGTCGAGGAGTTGGAGAAGCAACTCCAAGAAGAACTACAAAAGGCTAGCACCACGAAGAAGCTCATCAATTCTCTGCTGAAACGCATGGGCAAGCCCGACCGATACACCGACACGGGTGAGATTGGCCTCGGTCCTGTGCGAAGTGACATGTATTACGGAAAGCCGTTGGCGACGGCGGTACAGATGGTGCTCGAACGTTTCCAACATGCCTCTACAGCGCAGGACATTCTGAACGCACTCGAAGGCGGTGGGTTTGATTTTCGCCCTATGCAGTGGTCAGAGAAGATGCGGCTTCGGAACTTGGCGATCTCGCTGGCAAAGAACACCAAGACATTCCACAAGCTCCCCAATGGCAGTTTCGGACTAAGGGGTTGGTACGACGAAGGCACCATCAACGCTTCAAAGCGTGAGAAGGAGCAACCCGAAGAGGAGCCTGAAGTGGACGCAGTTGTCATTGCTGAGGATTCCTCCGATGAGAAGACTTCTGCCTAAAGCAGAACGCCCCGACTCCGAAGAGCCGGGGCGCACGATGAAAGGAGACGGCATGATCTGTGAGGTCCGCCGTTCCCTCAAGAGGCTGATAATAACACTCCGCTTTTGCGGAGTGATTATTACCATAGATGTACCGCCGTAGGGGTGTCAAACCCCGAATAGCCTAGGGCCGGAAGCCTTTGAGGAACACTCAGCTTCCGGCTTTGTCCAAGCAGCGTCACACGCTCATGGATGGCCTGCAAGTCTTCCGTGGTGAGTTGTTGCCGTATGAGTTAGTTTGAACTTGACTCGTCGAGAACAACTTCGGTTCCTGAGTCTGCGCCAGATGGATACTGCTGGTACAGCGACAGGCACGTAGGAGCAAACTCGCCGTATTTCCGTTGTGGCAAACTCCCCGTCAGAGGGTCTGCTTGTGCGGGTTTCCCCATTGGTTGCCAGTCCCACGTTTTGCATATCTGTCCTGTCTGAGTATCGAAAGCCACTCCGCCATCAAACTTGGTCAAGACAAACCTGTGTGCGGCGACCCGGTTCGTTTTGGATTTTGGCGCGGATGTGGGAGTCGCGGCCTTCTGCGGCTGAGTGAATTGGTCGCAGCCCGCTAAGGCCATCGTTGCAAGCAGCGTGAGTGGCAGTATTCTACGAAGCGCGGTCAAGGCACAACCTGAATCCATAGCGGCATAGAGGTCGGCTTGTCCACAGCAAACACACACACCTTCTTTCCATCTGGTGCGGTGTACATGGTGCCGGGGTATGGTATCTCCACACTCTGACGGTCGGCACACCTTGTCTCGGCTAATTTCTTCGCGTCCTCTGTCAGCGGTGACAACATAGTGCGCGGATATTAGTACGCTGGTGCGTCTCCTGCAAAGTATTCTGTCAGGTCCGCCTAGCGCGCCGCTGCTTGTTCGTGTGTCGCAGGTAGCGGCGTACCTGTTTGTAGAACCAGTTTGAGAGCATGGTGATGTAGTAGACGACCAGCCCACTAATCACGTTGTCGAGTGTTTGAACCATCAAAGGCGTCATGCCTATGGTTCAAAAGTCCCGTTGGGGACTCGCTAGGATGCTGCCCCAGATGCGGGAGGCGGTTCAGGTCGCTCGGGTGCTCCGAGTTCGCCAGCGGGCTTGCAATCGCCACGGCGGGCCATCGTGCGTTCGATTCGTGTGCGGATTTTGTGCGGATATGGGGTCATGATAGGGCTTTGCGAGGTATGTTATAACTGATTCTAAAGCAGTTGGCCTATGACGAGTCATCGACTCCCGCCGCCTCCACCAATTTCTACCTCTCAGTTATTTCGCTAGAACCGACGTTAGCAGCGTTCGCCAATTTGCGGATTCAACTTGAGTCGAACGAGTCGACAGGCCAAAGGCTCTGTTGAGTTTCGTTGTTCTCTCGTCTTTTTCATGACAAACGGATCAAGGCAGAGAGTCTAAGCTGGAAAAGCCAAGCTGGCAGACGTTTCGCATCTGCCGGTCTTTCGCTGCAAACGGATCGAGACAGTGTTCACTTGTGACCAGTCGGGGTGACCGGTGTGTGTTAAACAGGACTCATGGTGATGCGACGGTGTTTGCAGTGCGATGGTGAGGTAGTGATGGCTTTCCGGCCAAGCGACGTGGGCCGCCTTGTCCCCGGTACCGAAAGACCCGTGAAGTCGAGCGCACGCTGGAGATGCAGTACGTGTGGACAAACTTTTACGGCGGAACAGCTTCGTGTGGGGAAACGGCCGGGACCAAAAGTGGTCGAGCCAATCTGAACGCGCACTGGCATCTGTCTGCGCGGAATCTGTAAAGAGCAACGCAAAACCGAAAGGAAATTAGGGAATGACCGAGGCACAGGAAAAGAACGCAGCCCGTAGCGAGACGAAGAGTCCCAGCTCGGGGAACAAGCAGTCCGAACACAGAGTGTCCAACAAATTAAGGAAAAAGAAAGCGCATAGGCGGAATCTGCGGCGCTCGAACACCAACGGGTAGGAGGCGCTCATTTTTGCGAACCGGAGTGCAACCGCTTTAAGCGAGCAATTCTTTCCCACTCCGATCCTCAGGGGTGGAAAAACCAGCGCTGCGAGGTGCTGAAAACATACGGGTCTTGCATCCAAACGATAACGGCAACCGAAGTGCGTCTCAGAATTGAAGGAGTATCGGTTTAGACACTTTTTTCGTAATGCTGGACAAAATTCCGCGCAGCATCCAATAGAGAAAAGGAGCCTAACGATGGCAATTTTTGACGAGACCTACAGAGTTGTCGCGGTTGAGAGTCAGCGACTCACGATCCAGGGGAATCTCAGCGGCGAGATTATGACGATCGTCAGCACCTTTTCCGAGGCTCCTCTTACGCAAGAAGATTATCCGGTTGGACAATTAATCGCGCTGAGCGACCCGTCGATGGGTTTAAAAAACTGATCGCGCTGGCGGGCACGGTCTGGCAGGCTTGCGGAAAGAGGCTGGCGTCGCATCAAGATCCAACCGCCGCGGCAGAAGCGCGACGCTTTTGCCAGTTCTGCTGCTCGGCTAAAGCCGAAGAGAAGTGTCCCTAAACGCTTCTGCCGGGCAGGATTTGGGCGAACAAATGGCGCAAACTGGTGAGAACGCCGTTTTGGAGAGTTCCTTCAACACCATTGGCCGGTCGAGCAACATCGAAGTTCCCGCGGCATTTGGCGTTCGGAGGAGGAGGCGCGGCCGGATCCTGCTCCTGACTCAAAGCCATCGCTGCAAGCAGCACGCTGCGCCGACGAGCAGGACGCGAATGCAAAGTAATGGTTGCGGATTCAATTGCTGTCCGTCGTGCTCAAGTTCATGGCTTCTTGTCTTTCTTCTTTTGCGGAACCTGCCCGGGCACAGTAGTCCCCAGTTCTCGCAGAAGCGCGCGAGCCTCATCATCACCCGGGGCAAGTGCCAGCGCCTTTCGCAATGCCCGGATTGCTTCCGGCTGGTTCCCGGCGCGATAGGCCGTGAACCCGAGATTGCGCATCAGGTTGGGTACCTTGGGATCCCATCCCTCTGCTTCCTGGTAGTGTCCGAGAGCTACGGCGTACTGCTCCTGCATTGCTTCGACCGTGGCCAGATCACTGAAGGCGCCGCCCAGAACAGAACGCAAGAATTCTTCCTGGGCCGCTGCCTGTTTCTGCTGGCCCTGCGTCAGCTTGGCGTGCGACAGCGCGTTGCTGCCTGACGGCGTAGCGGCATCCTTGCCGGTGCCTCCCAGAGGGACCGGCGGCTCGTTTTGCGTAAGGCTGGCGACATCGGCTGAAGAAACTCCGGATCCACCCGAATCACCCATGCCACTCCCTTCCTGGTTCTCGGCGAGGAGGGTTCGCTGAATCGCGCGTGCCTTTTCGAAGTATTGCTCCCCTTCCGCTGCTTTTCCGGAAGCAATGAGGATCCGGCCCAGACTGGTGTAGCCCTTGCGGATATCGCTGTGAGCGTCTATGCCGCTACGTTCGGCGAGTGCAATTGCCTTCCGGAAGAGCCGCTCCGCGCGCTGATTTTCCTTGCGACGGTAAGCATTGAGTCCCAAGTACAGCCAGGCTTCTGACGAAGACGGATTCAATCTCGCCGCCTCCCCCAGGTAGTGATCCGCCTCCGGCTGGTGGGAACTGAACGACAGATAGCCCAGGAGATAGTTCGCATAAAAATTTCCAGGGTCGACTCGCAGCTGCTCGAGAAATTGCCGACGGGCCTCCGGCGTGAGCACCCATTCGTGCCGCATCAAGTAGGTCAGGCCGAGAAAGTAGTGGCCGTTGGGAACTTTGGGATCGAGTGTCAGCGCACGCTGGAACTCCCGGATAGCGTCGCCGTACAGGGTGGCTTTTCGATAAGCGTCACCGAACAACAGATGCAGGCTGCTGCGATCACCGGACGCCACCGTCATCTGCCGGAAAATGGCCTCGGCCTTTTCCTTTTCTTTCAATCGGAGCAAACAACTGGCGAGACTGTAGCTGGTTTCGCGGTCGGGACGAATCTCGAGCGACTTCTGGAAAGACTCCACCGCGGCGCGGTAGTCCTTTTTCTTGATCTGCGCCTGGCCCTGAATGGTCCAGGCCGTGGCGTTGCGCGGATCGGCGGCAAGAGCCTGGCTGGTCTCTTTCAGTGCTTCGTCCCACCGGCTGGTAAACAAGTTGGCAGCAGCGAGATCGACGTGCGCACCTGCAACATCCTCGAACTCGAGGGACCTGCGGGAGAACCTGGCGGCCTCGGGATATGCGGCTTCAAAGAGGCGCAACTTCCCCATTTCGCGGAGTCCGAGCGCGACTATCTTCTCGCTGGCGGCAGCGGCAGCGGGCAAGTCACCCGCCTGCTTCGCCGAGTTCGCAGCGGCAAATCGCCTATCAAATTCGTCGAGCGGTGACGCGGGCTTCGGTTGCGCGCTGGCTTGCAGGCACCCCAGAACGGCAAGCAGGAAAAAGCACGCGCCACGCGCAGACCGTCTCCAGAGAATGACGTTCGAAGACCGGGAAGGTGGGATGTGGATCAAAGCCGAATGTCCCAGGTTGGTACCTAAAAGTACACGCTTGGTTGCGAACTGTTCAAGTCGCAGGATTTGGCGAGAAATCGCGATTGCACCAACGGTGCCGAAAGTAGATTCGCGCAGGTCATCGTTGCGCAGGCGCTCCGACATGTGGCCGATGCCGCGCACCTGCAAGTCGATGAACAGACGAAGGGGTATTTGAGTGACACTCCTTTCGGCTAAAGCCGAGCCCTTTCAAACCACGATTGCAGTCAAATACCTTGCAGGCAAACAACCAGAATCCGGTCGGAAATTTGACGTGGAAAACATTTCGAGCCGTTTGTGTAAGAGGTGCATCCAATGGGTATCGGCTAAGTTTGGTTTATTCCAGTTGAAAATCGGTACCGCCAACCAGCGTCACCCCTTCTCACCGGCAGCGAATCTTCTCAGCAGAAAATCAAAATCTAGGAAAAGAAACACCAATGGAAACGGGAACAGTGAAGTGGTTTAACGACGCGAAGGGCTTTGGCTTCATCAGCCGCCAGAATGGCGAAGATGTCTTCGTGCATTTTTCGGCGATTCAGGCGGGCGGATTCCGCAGCCTGCAGGAAGGCCAGACTGTACAGTTCGATGTCACGAAGGGCCCGAAAGGGTTTCAGGCAGAGAACGTAAAGCCGCTCTAAGCAACGGTTGCAGAAAGGTGCTTATGTCCGCAGGGACGTGGGCACCTTTTTCTTTTTGGTGCATTGGGAAGCAGTGGGTATGTTGGTTGGTTTGAGTTGCGGACGGCATCCGAAGATTGGAGAGGGAGTTTCCGCCGTGAATTTGAAAGAGTTTCAAATCTCTCTGTCGAGGAAGGCGCCGCCCGAGGAGCTTAGCCCGGCATTGGCTGGCTTGTGGTGGGATGCCAAAGGCGATTGGACCAAGGCGCACGAATCGGCGCAGCAGGACGAGGGTCCGGCGGGGGCATGGGTGCATGCTTATCTGCATCGAAGAGAGGGCGATCGATCGAATGCCGCTTACTGGTATCGAAGAGCCGGCAAGGCATCTACGCAGGCGTCGTTTGAGAAGGAATGGAATGAGATTGCGGTTGCGCTTTTGAGCTGAATCCAGATGCAGCCGAAGGACGCGATCGCGCCTGGGTAGGTTTGATATTGCGTATCCTTTTAAGTCGCCAGTAGCGGCAGTCCGCGAGAGCGCCTGGTGGTAAAAAGTCCCAACACAATGAACAGAAGCAGCACGATCGCCTGGGCAACCAGGAAAGGTGGCTCCGTCCCCGTGGGCGCCATGGCGTGGAGCGCGGGAATCTTCAGGAACGACTGCACCACCGCGACGAAACAATTCAGGTATAGCGCCATGATCGCCGTGATGACATAAATGGAGCGCCATTTCCCGGCGAGGCGAAATCCGTACAGAGCCGCGATCGCGACGGCGAGAACGATCAGGGAGAGGATGCCCACCTTGTGGGACGGCAGAAGGTGCTCGACCGGAAAGAGAAATCCCGTGACGCTGGTAAGCACCGTGGAGAGGAGAAAGATGCGGGTCCAACCGGCCAGTAGTTTCCTGTTCAGCAGGCCAAAGACCACGATGAAGCCGGTGCCGATGCCGATCAGGCTGATCAGAACGTGAACGAGGGTAAAGGTTGAGGTTGACATGCCCAGAATCATGAGAAGCCTCCCTTTTGGATCGGGCGATCTTACGCCTGGAGCAGAAGTTTGCCAATCGACGGGAGCGGCCCTCAGCGGCTGAAGCCGCGATCCTTTTGCGAGCTTTACGGCTCGGCTAAAGCCGAGCCCTTTCAAGTCACCAGATCTTTCCGGAGTTTTTCCGCAGCCTCTGGAGTTGTGCCCTTCCCTTGTGGTGGACTCTTTCTGCACACGATTTGGCGGCTCTTGCCGGGGGCACCGAGCCGATGCTGTCTGGTGAAGTTGCAAGGAATTGAAGAACTTTTGAATGCTCTGAGTGTCGTGCCTTCCGCTCACATCGATCACCCGCCGGTTAACTGGCGAGAAAATCGACATTCACCAATTGACCCTGATTTTGGGGAACAAACAGGCGGAGGCTTGCGAGAACGCCTGATTTCGGCAGTGATCCGCTACAATCTTCCTATCGGCTGGTCTTGGGTGGGCTACCACGCCGAGGAGTGACCTAATGCACAGATTCACGCTGCTGCTCACGCCCGTACTATTTTTGGTTCCCTTGCTAGCTCAATCACCTGACTCCCACACAATTAAGGAGGGGAGATATGCGCTGGCCACCCTCACGAAGTATTGTGACGCGGTCGAAGATTTCTCCAATTCTCAACAACCTCGCCTGTTCGCCCAATTGCCTCCAGGGGCCGCACTATCTTCGCACTGGGTGGAGTTCTCCAGTAGAGATGCGTGGATACGAGCAGGCAAGCCGAAGCCCCTTGCGTTGGTCTGGTACAAGGACGACGCGGTGGCTCGGGTAGCGATTACAGAAAAGGTCGGCGACGATCACGGACGGTCGTATACAGACTATTGCTATCGTCCTGACGGCAGCCTAGCTCGGCTTCGGTCAGTACCAGAAATGCAGACTGACTGTGACCCCTCTTTATTCCACTGTAACTCCACGTTTCGTGCAGAGCGTTTGTACCCGCCCGATGATCCTAGAACACCGCGAACCCTTCAGGAAAATCCACCGGACGGAGACCCCAGGTAGTTCAGTCGGATGCAGCGGAGGTGGATGATCCGATGCGTAGGCCATTGAAGCCCGAGAGAAGCTCCTTCCTCTCCGCTCCCCTGGACTGTCCGGAATACTTGAGTGTCCGTGACCTACCATTCGTTCGATTGCTATATGTATCCACGCGGCCAATCGGAGACCCTACAGTCGATCGGTAGCTGGAACATCCCGCTTTCTATGTGAGGGCTTAAGGCACATGAAGTGGCTGCGGGAAGAATTCAAAGTCCAACCTCGGGCACCGAAAACCTGGATTTGATAGGCGGGAGCGACCCTGAGCCATCTCGCTGGCTTAGTACATGATGGTTCTGGTCAAGTGGTGTGGCCAGGAGGTGGTGTGGTAGGGGAGCCAGAAGCGGGCGTCGATTTGCGGGATGATGATCTTGTTTTCGGGCGGGCGCTTCTGGTTGATTTCCTGGCAGAGCAACGCGGTGGCGTAGATGCAGTGGGCGCGAATTTCGACTTCCCACGCGCTGTCGCGCGGGATGAGTTGATAGGAATTGATAGCCTTCTCGAGCTTGTCGGAGTAAGTGGTGATGCCCATCAGGCGCAGGCCGACGGGGACGATGTAGTCGGCGAAGGCGGTCATCTTGTCGAGATCTTCGATCTCGAATTTTCCGGACTTGTGGAGGGCGCAGTACGTAATCCAGAGGCCGAGTTGCGGGAGTTTGTAGAACTTGATGGTGTGTCCGTCGTACTGGCTGACGTCGTTGAAGCGCGGAAATTCTTTGACCATGCGATCAACCAGGCCCTTGCCGTTGTCATAGAGGCGGGGCGGGCAAGCGCGGACGAAATTGTGAAAGCGACCGTTGTAGTTCTTTGCGAGGACGTCGCCGACCTGGTGCCAGACTTCCATTTTCTCGTCGAGCATGGGCATCTCGATATTGCCGGCGAAGATGCGTTCGAGGTCGGGCCGCGTGACCTGGGCAAGGAATTTGCCGTCGAGGATGGGGAAGCCGTCGTCCATGGCGCGCTTCATGCAGGCGAAGAGCGCGTCGGAGTCGGACCAGTGGCGGCCGGCATAGTCGACCTGAAATTTCGTATGCGTCTTGAAGTCGGTGAAAGCGGTATCGACGGCGTCGGCAGTCATGACAAAGTCGATCGTGTCATCGGCGCTGCCCTGGCCGATGCCGAAAGGGAGCTGGTAATCGGGCATGGGGAGGTCTTCGTAGGCCATCCATGATGCGACTTCGCGAACCTTGGCGACGTTGGTGTGGACGTCGCGCGAATGTTCGATGACTGGGGGAAGACTGTCGAGGACGGGGCTTCCGGTGAGCCGCGGGAGCGCGTGTCGGCGCTGAGGTTCGTCAACATTGGGAGAGCAGCGAGGGCAGGGGCAGCTTTGAGGAGGTCGCGACGAGTTGAGATCATGGATTCCGAGTTGCAGCGGCTGAAGCCGCCTCTTCATTTACAGTTACTTTCGGCGCGCCTGAAGGCGCGCCCTGATACGAACCTGTTTGCCGGCGTTCGCGGTAACTAGCCGTTCGCTTTCGCGATCAATAAGATTGCCAGGCAATAGAACACGAACATTCCGGCGAGATACATTTTGGCGCGGCTGCCGGCGCCAGCGAATTCCTTCCAGACGAAAACGCCCCAGAGCGCGGCGACCATAGGCGCGGATTGGCCGACGGCGTAGGAGATGGCGACGCCGGTGAGGCTGGCAGCCACCATGTTGAAGACTGTTCCGGTTCCCCAGATGAGGCCGCCCAGAATGCCGAGCATGTGTCCGGACGCCGGGCCGCGAAAGAATCCGCTGAAGCTGACGGGCTCGCCCACGAGCGGGTGCTTCATGAAATACAAATTCCAGATGAAGCAGGACAGCAGAGCGCCGAGCGTGAGGAAGATGACCGCGCTGTAGGGGCCGAGCGTGCCAGGCGCTGAGTCATCGCGCGCGTCAGGAAGGGAGCCCACAGTCCCATGAGCACGCCCGAGACGATGCAAACAATCACGCTCTTGCGGGAAACGGATTGTTCAGCGCGCCCCAGGCTGCCGTAAGCTTTGCCGTCGAGGATGACCGCCACCAGCGCACAGATCACGCCCAGGGCAAGCAAGAGGGCGTTCCCTTTCGGCTGCAGCGCGTAGCTCAACACGGTTCCGACCACGAGGGCGATGCCGATGGAAATGGGGAAGGCAACGGCGAGTCCGGCCATGTCGATGGCGGCGACCAGCAACAGGTTGGCGAGATTAAAGATGGCGCCTCCGACCAGCGCATAGACGACATTGGAAGTGCTCGGCCGCGTGAATATTGTTGGGGAGACTGGCGGCGTCGTGGCAAGTGGCTGCCCATGGTGTGGCCGAGAATGAGAGCCATCAGGAAGATGCCGATGGCGTAGTCCCAGTAGAAAAGCTCGAAGCGGTAATTCTTCACACCCTTGTAGGTGTTGGCCCACGAGCCCCAGCAGATGGCGCTGGTGATCATCATCAGCAGGGCGAGGGGGAAAGTTTGCGGTGTGAACATTATGTCTCCTTGCGGTGTTCGTTGGGCGACAGCGAACCTCAGCGGCTGAAGCCGCTATTCATTGCGGCTCACGGCCCGGCTGAAGCCGGGCCCTTTCAAAGCAACGTAGTGTGAGACCACGCTACTTCCCTTGAATTCTTGAGACAAACAGTTGCAGGAAGCGGTCGGCTTCGACATCGACACAAACCTTGGCATTGGGCTGAACCTTGTCGGCTCCCTCAATCACATAACGATCGCCGTGCAGGACGTTCCGTTCAATGTACCCGCGGCGGTTGCCGACGGTTTCGCCGCGGGTGAATTCGCCGCGGGTCTCGACGTCCACGTGCATGTCCTGGGTTTTGACCAGGGTCGCATCGATGGCCACCGCGACGGCCGAGGGATCGTACATCGGCGTGCCAGCTTCCCCGAATTGCGCCGAAAGGTCGACCAGATACTTGAGAACCGCCGCGATGAAGTCGTTGATCGGCCCGTGCGTGCTGCTGAGCTGATCGAGATATTTTTTCGTGAACATGGCCTTGTCGCCGACTTCGAGGCCGACCATGGTCACCGGCCAGCCAGCCTGGAAGACGACCTGCGCCGCTTCCGGATCGTTGTAAATGTTGGCCTCGGCGGAGGCATTCACGTTGCCGCCGGTGATGGAGCCTCCCATCAGGATGACTTCCTTCACGAGCGGAACGATGGAAGGGTCTTTTTCGACGGCAAGCGCGATGTTGGTAAGCGGCCCGACCGGGACCAGCGTGATTTCATGCGGGGAAGCGTGCACGAGTTGAATGATGAGGTCGGGACCGAAACGGCCGTCAACCTTGCACTTGCTGGCGGGGAGTTCGATGTTGGCCAGGCCGTTTTTTCCGTGCCAGAACTCGGCCGTGATCAGCTTCTGAAAGAGCGGGTGCTGGGCTCCGCCGGCCACGGGGATATCGCAGCGGTTGGCAAGCGAGACCATGCGCAGCGCGTTCTCCAGGCCCATCTGAGCGATGACGTTGCCGGGAACGACCGTGATGGCGCGGACATCCAGTTCGGGCGAGTTGAGCGCGAGCATCAGGGCCAAGGCGTCGTCGGTGCCGGGGTCGGTGTCGAAAATGATCTTCTTCGCGGCGCTGGCGGGAGAGATCATGACGGCGGCGAGCAACGTGGCCACGATCAACGGCGAGAGATTCCAACGCAGAGGGCGAACGATTGCAGCGAAGTGGGCGATTTTCATGGGGCCTGAAAGGTTGACGCCGTAGCCTATTCGCGCCAAATGGGAGTGTCAAGGGAAACGACCTACATCAGGCCAGGTTCGGGTCGCACGGCAGCGGGCGGGTCGCTGGCCGCGCTTCCCTTTTCTGCTTTCTGCCGTACAATTGCGGCTGAAATCAGACGTGGTTTGGCTTGCGCGTCGCGCCGAATCGAGGCGGTGGCGGGGAACATCCAATGGCAGTGGAGAAAAGCAGGCGTTACGGAATCGTGGAAGGCGGCCCTGGCACTTCTGCCGAGGGGCTGCAGGCTTCTTCTCATGGTCCCATTGCCACCCTCGCCGGACGTCCCTTGCTCTCGAACCGAGGGATTCCTCTCAATCTGGACTGGGTGAAGCAGGTGCGCGTAAATACCAGCGCGGTCGAACGACGCGCGCAGAGCCACGTGTTGCGCCGGACGGTGAAGAAGGAATGGCAGGTTGCGTGGCTGCTCCGGGCCATTACCTGCATGGATTTGACAACGCTCTCCGGGGATGACACCGACGAGCGCGTTCGACGATTGTGCGCCAAGGCGCGGCATCCGCTTACGCAGGACCTGACAAAACGTCTCGGGGTCGAGGAACTCAATGTCCAGGTTGCGGCCGTGTGTGTGTATCACCGATTCGTGGAGACCGCGCGGCGTGCGTTGGAAGGCAGCAAGGTACGGGTAGCGGCGGTATCAACCGGATTTCCAGCAGGCCTGTCGCCACTGGAAGATCGCGTGGATGAAATTCGGCGATCGGTGGAAGCCGGGGCGCAGGACATCGACGTCGTCATTACGCGGGCGCATGTCTTCGGCGGACGGTGGCAGGAACTTTACGACGAGATCGCATCGTTCAAGCAGGCCTGCGGCCCAGCGCACATGAAGGTCATTCTCGGCACGGGTGATTTGCTCACGCTGCGCAATGTTGGTCGCGCAAGCGTCGTGGCCATGATGGCGGGAGCGGATTTCATCAAGACGTCTACTGGCAAGGAAGCGACGAATGCGACGCTGCCCGTGGGCTTCGTGATGACGCGTGCGATCCGAGAGTACGCGCAGGAAACCGGCATGGCGGTTGGGTTCAAGCCGGCGGGCGGGATCCGCACGGCGAAGCAATCGACCGAGTGGCTGGCCCTGATGAAGGAAGAGCTCGGACTGGATTGGATGAAGGCGGAGCTTTTTCGCTTCGGCGCGAGCGGATTGCTGAATGATATTGAGCGGCAGTTGGAGTTTCATGCGACGGGCCGGTACTCCGCGGATTACCGGCATCCGATTGCGTAAATTGGGAATTGAGAAATTGAAGGCTTGATTTTGAGATGCGTTTCTTAAAAGGGGTCGGGTTCAGTTTGCTGAAAGAGTCATTCCAAAGGTGAAGGTCGACCTCAGCGGCTGAAGCCGAAATGATTTATTAGCTTTATGGCTCGGCTAAAGCCGAGCCCTTTCAAAGCAACAGATTTTTCGGAGCTTTTCCGCAGACTGTTTAACCGTAACTGCCACATTTTGATGGCGGCTTTAGCCGCTGAGGGTCGTCGCTTGGGGACGCGCACTGCATGAGCATCGCGGAAAAATTTGCGACCATGGAATATGGGCCGGCGCCCGAGGACTCGAAAGAGGCGCTGACGTGGTTGGACCGACACGGGCGGGAGTTCGGACACTTCATCAATGGAACGTGGGCCAAGCCGGACGGCGGATACTTCGACACGTCCGATCCATCCACCGGGGAAAAACTGGCGAGTGTTGCGCAAGGGTCGGCCGCGGATGTGGACGCTGCGGTCAAAGCTGCGCGCGCGGCCTTTCCCAAGTGGCAGGCACTCAGCCCGCACACGCGGTCACGTTATTTGTATGCGCTGGCACGGCAAGTGCAGAAACATTCGCGGTTGCTGGCGGTGCTCGAGACACTGGACAACGGGAAACCGATTCGCGAGAGCCGCGATATCGATATCCCGCTGGTGGCGCGGCATTTTTATCATCACGCCGGGTGGGCACAAATTCTTGCCCAGGAATTTCCGGATTTCACCGCTTGCGGCGTGGTCGGACAAATCATTCCCTGGAATTTTCCTCTGCTGATGCTGGCCTGGAAGATTGCGCCGGCTTTGGCTACGGGCAACACCGTCGTGCTGAAGCCGGCGGAATTCACTCCGCTGAGCGCGCTAGCCTTTGCGGAAATCTGCGAGGAGATCGGACTGCCGGCAGGTGTGGTGAACATCGTCACCGGCGACGGGTCGACGGGCGAGGCGCTGGTGAAGCATCCGGACGTCGACAAGATTGCGTTCACCGGATCGACCGAAGTGGGACGCGCCATTCGGAGCGCGACCGCGCCGAGTCACAAGCGGCTGTCGCTTGAACTCGGCGGGAAGTCGCCTTTCATCGTGTTTGAGGATGCGGACCTCGATAGCGTCGTTGAGGGACTGGTGGATGGCATCTGGTTCAACCAGGGACAGGTTTGCTGCGCGGGGTCCCGGCTGCTGATGCAGGAAAGCATTGCCGAGCCGCTGATGGCAAGGATTCGCGACCGGATGAGCACGCTGCGCGTGGGCTCGCCGCTTGATAAAGCCATCGACATTGGGGCCATTGTGGCGCGCGTGCAACTTGACCGGATTCAGAAACTGGTCGATCAGGGAATCGCGGAAGGGGCGACGTGCTGGCAGCCAGAACTGCAGATGCCGTCCCGTGGATTGTTTTTCCCACCCACGCTGCTGAGCAACGTGCATCCGACATCGATCGTCGCGCAGCAGGAAATTTTCGGACCGGTGCTGGCGGCGATGACCTTCCGCACTCCGGCGGAGGCCGTCGAACTCGCCAACAACACCGTCTACGGGCTGGCTTCGTGCGTGTGGAGCGAGAATATTAATGTCGCCCTGCACGTGGCGGCGCAGATCAAAGCGGGCGTGGTGTGGGTGAATTGCACGAACCTGTTCGACGCGGCCTGCGGATTTGGCGGGTATCGCGAGAGCGGTTACGGGCGCGAGGGTGGACGCGAGGGACTGGTCGAATATCTCGAGCCGGTGTGGTTCAAGAATGCGCCGGCGCTGCCGTCCGCTGGCGCGGCCCCGCAAGGAATCGGCGGAGGATGAAGCCGACACTTCCATTCCGGCCATTGATCGCACGGTGAAGCTTTACATCGGCGGCAAGCAGGCGCGCCCGGATTCGGGCTACTCGATGGAGGTGCGCGGCGCGGACGGCCAATCGCTGGGCGAAGTTCCGCTGGGAAATCGCAAAGACATTCGGAATGCGGTGGAAGCGGCACGCAAGGCAAGCGGCTGGGCAAAGAGCACTGCGCACAACCGGGCGCAGGTTCTTTATTACATGGCCGAGAACCTGTCGCAGCGGCGGGATGAAGTTGCACGGCGGCTCGCGCAAGCAGTGGGTGAAGCGCAAGCGACCGCGGAAGTGAATGCGGGCATCGAACGCATCTTCTCGTACGCAGCGTGGACCGACAAGTTTGATGGCGCGGTGCACAATCCGCCGTTCCGCAATATCGCGATCGCCATGCACGAGCCGCTTGGAACCGTGGGCGTGATCTGTCCACGGGAAGCGCCGCTGCTGGGATTTCTTGTCGGTGGTGATGCCGCTGCTGGCGATGGGGAATACTGTGGTTGCGGTGCCTTCGGAAACTTATCCGCTGATTACCGGCGATCTCTACCAACTGTTCGATACGAGCGACCTTCCGGGTGGAGCAGTCAATCTCGTGACGGGATACTCCTCGCAGCTGCTGAAGGTGCTGGCGGAGCACGACGATGTGGATGCGATCTGGTGTTTTGGGGACGAGGCGAATGCCGCCGCGGCGAAATCGCTGTCGACTGGAAATCTGAAGCAGGTCTTCACCAACGAAGGGCGCGCGATCGACTGGTTCGACGTGAAGCATGCCGAGGGACGCTGGTTCCTGCAACACGCGACGCAAGTGAAAAACATCTGGGTTCCGTACGGCGAGTAACCGATCTGCATGGAACCTACGCGCATTCCCCGGGTAAAAATCTGCTGCATCGGTTCGATCGCGGAAGCCCGCATGGCGATTGAACTGGGAGCGTCGGCGCTTGGACTGGTGTCGGCCATGCCGAGCGGGCCGGGCGTGATCGCTGAGGAACAGATTGCCGACATCGCCGCCACGATCCCGCCTCCTATTGCTTCGTTCCTTCTGACCAGCCAACAGAGCGTGGAGACGATCGTCGCGCAGCAGCGGCGCTGCCGGACGAATTGCATTCAGCTTTGCGACTCGCTGACTTCCGGATCGCTTCACGATCTGAAGGCTGCGCTGCCCGGAGTTTCGATCATTCAGGTGATTCACGTGACAGGCGCCGAGTCGCTGGAGGAGGCGGTTGCGGTGGCGCCTTCCGTGGATGCGATTCTGTTGGACTCAGGAAATCCGTCGCTCGCCGTGAAAGAATTGGGGGGAACTGGGCGGCGCCATGACTGGGGTCTCAGCCGCATAATCCGGGAGCAGGTCAGCGTTCCGATCTTTTTGGCCGGAGGATTGAATGCGGAGAATGTGGGAGAGGCGATTCGGGCGGTCGAGCCGTTTGGCTTGGATTTGTGCTCGGGCGTGCGGAATGAGGGGAAGTTGGATCGCGAGAAGTTGAGCCGGTTTTTTGAAGCGGTACGGGCGGCGACGGCGTGAATGCGGGCTTTCCGAGGGACTTCAATCTTGAATTCACCACAGAGTCACAGAGACACCGAGACAAGCGAAGATTTTTCCTCTTTGACTTCCGTGGGTCACGGCGGATGGGCAGGTCGGTCGTAGATCGAACCTCAGCGGCTAAAGCCGCGTTGATTTTATTCTGTTTGCGGCTCGGCTAAAGCCGAGCCCTTTCAAAGCAACCGACTTTTCGGAGCTTTCCATCTATGTTTCGCACCGACGCAGATAAGAACCACAATTCAGTCTTTTGGGTTTTCTCTGTGCCTCTGTGACTCTGTGGTGAGAAGGGTTTGAACGGCGTTCGTCAACCTGCGAGCGGGGCGTTGACATGGTTCGAAGCGCTGGCTAGACTCGGCGTTCTTGTCTTTCTTCAGCAATCACTCAAATTGATTTTGTGAACTCTATGGCGAAGCGTCCTCGGATTGCGGTGGTGGGCAGCGCAAATATTGACCTGACAACCTTCACAGGCCGCTTTCCGAAGCCTGGGGAAACGATTTTTGGCGATTCCTTTGACCTGGGGTTCGGCGGCAAAGGAGCCAACCAGGCGGTGGCATCGCGGCTTTGCGGCGCGGAGGTGTTCATGGTCGCTCGGGTGGGCAGCGATCTGTTCGGTCCTGCGACCATTGAGAACTTCAAAAAACAGGGCATCGACGCGACGCATGTGAAGCAAGTGGAGGGCGTCTCGAGCGGGGTGGCGCCGATTTTTGTGGAGCCCAACGGGCAGAACCGCATTTTCGTGGTGAAGGGCGCCAACGACCGACTTAAGCCCGCGGACGTGGACGCGGCTGCCGACCTGCTGAGAACCGTTGATTGTATCGTGCTGCAATTCGAGATTCCGCTGGAGACTGTGTACCACTGCGTACAGTTCGCGCGGCAGAATGGAATTCGATGCATCGTCAATCCTGCGCCGGCTCAACCGGTCGATCTGAAAGCGCTGGAGGGATTGGACTACTTCGTGCCTAACGAGAGCGAATCGGAAACGATTGCCGGGATGCCGGTCCGAGACGTGGAGGACGCGAAGAAGGTGGCGGAAAAATTTCTGGCGAGCAGCGTAAAGCGGGTCATAGTTACGTTAGGCGCAAATGGTTCCCTGCTGGCAGGCCGCGAGGGGATGGAGCACATTCCTGCGTTTCAAGTGAAGAGCGTGGACAGCACGGGAGCAGGCGACGCGTTCATAGGAAGCTTCGCCGTGTTTCTTGGCGAAGGGTTGCCGGAACGAGACGCAGTCCGCCGCGCCAACTTGTACGCGGGACTTTCGACCACAGGTGTGGGCACGCAGAAGTCCTTTTACGATCGCGCGCGTTATGACGCGGAATGGGCCGCGCGCAGCAGGTCATAGCGTTCGTGAGCAAGTGGCGGAGTATGGGACGAGATTTCCACAGAAAACTTGGGGATGCGAAAAAGTGGATGCCGGTAAATCCTTGTGCGTGACGCGAAGCAGGCAGAGGCAATATCGATATTTTTCTGCGAGATTAAATTGAGGTTTGCGGGCGAAGCGCAGACGATCCGTCGTGTGAGTGAGTCTGCGTTGCATTGCGTGGGGAAATCTCCACAAAGCACTTGACTTCACAGGCCTAAATCCAGTTATATCATCGCACTCCGATCAGGGACCTCCGCTAGGTGGTGTGGGGAAGAGAGCGTCCCTTTGGTCACTCGGTGTGGGATCTCTAGGGGGATTCATGCTGAACCGCAAAGCGCTGCTTCTCGTCTTCTGTTGCTTCATCCTTTCGACAATCTCTCCGCTGCTGTACGGGCAAGCCACCGGCAGTTTTTCGGGCACGGTGTCGGATAAGACCGGGTCGGTGATTGCCGGGGCGACGGTGCGGGTGACCTCGCAAGGCACCGCGCAAACGCGCGAAGCGAAGACGGACGATACCGGGCATTATTTGATTCCATTGGTGCCTATCGGCACTTACACGGTGCATGTGGAGTCGCAGGGTTTCCAGACTTCTGAACAGAGGGACGTTCGGCTGCAGGTGGACCAGCATCTGGACGTCAACTTCACGTTGTCGCCGGCGTCGGTTACGTCAACCATAGAGGTGAGTGCAACAGAGGTTGCGGTTGAGACCTCGAATCCGACGCTCGGCCAAGTCATTACTTCGGAACAAGTGTCCGAGCTTCCCTTGAATGGGCGAGATTTTGTTCAGCTGGCGACCCTGACGCCTGGGACCACGCAGGAGACCAACCCCAACAGCTTTGCAAACGGCGGACCAAGCAGCGAAGTGGCCACACGCGGAACTTTCTCGCTGTCGGTGGGAGGATCTCGAGCCAACAGCACTGACTGGTTACTGGACGGCATCGACAACAACGAGCTCACCTCCGGCGGAATTGGGATTTTGCCGTCGATTGACGCAATTCAGGAGTTCAAGGTTCTCTCCTACAATTTCTCGGCGGAATACGGGACGCGCGCGGGTCCGGCCGTGTTGTTGACTACGAAATCGGGGACCAATCAACTGCACGGATCGGTATTCGAGTACTTTCGGAACACTTCCCTGGATGCCCGCAGTTACTTCGCAGCCTCACGTGAAAAATTCAATTTGAACCAGTTTGGCGCTGCCATCGGCGGCCCGCTGGAGAAAGAAAAGACGTTCTTCTTTCTAGATTACGAGGGGAAGCGACAGCGGCTAGGAATACCATTTAATGGGTTAATTCCGACTCCAGCGATGGTAGGTGGTGACTACAGGATCGATCCGCTAGGCACGAACGAGCGCGGCCCGACCAATCCGAATGGATTTGGTGATCTCACAAACCCTTTTGCGACTGGGACCGATCCAACGGCATTCCAATGTGTGCCCGGCACTGAGGGCTCGGCCAATCCTGTTTCAGAACCCATAAACGGACATGGCGGACAGTCGCCCGGAGCCCCATGTAACGTGATTCCGCAAGCGCTCATTAATGCGACGGGCCAAGGTATGCTGAATCTCTACCCGGCAACGAATGTCGTTAATAACGAGACCCTGACGAACTTTTCGAGCGTTCCGGTCAGGACTCTCAACGAAGGCAAGTTCGACGCACGTGTGGATCATAGTTTTTCGGCGAAGGATAGCCTCTTTGCCCGCTTCAGCTACGATCAGGCCGTCTCCTTTATTCCTGGTGGTTCGCCGGGGTACGCGGCGCCCAGCCCCTTCGCCAGCAGCCAGAACATCACAAATCACGGGCGCAATGCCGCGGTTTCAGAAACTCACATCTTTTCGGCGAACAACATTAATCAATTCACATTTGGGTTTAACCGGATTTTCAACCACATTAAGTCTTTCGGCGACGGCACTTGCGAGGCTGCCAATCTTGGAATTCTGGGAGCCGATATCAATGGCAAGTGCGTGAACGGAATTCCGGGCTTTTCGCAGGCGTCCGCTGACTGCATGAGTTGCAGCATGACGGCAACGTTGATGGGGGCCTACTGGGGATTGGGCGACCGCGGATTCGCCCCTTTCCAGGGCGGCACCAACGTCTTTTCTGTCAGTGATTCGTTCGATATGATTCGCGGCCACCATAACATCCACATCGGCGGCTCAATTCGCGCGATGCAGATGAATGTGGAGACGAACGCGTTCCAGGATGGCTTCCTCATCAACTTTGGGATCACGGGGGACGGGACGGCAGACGCTCTGCTTGGCCAAATGGCGATTGGCATTCACGACCAGACGTTCCTGGGCGCTACCACGGGGCGACGCTGGAAATTGTACCGTCCGTTCGTCGAGGACGAGTGGCGTGTGACTCCCAACCTGACTCTCAGTTTGGGGCTGGCCTGGGCTCTGACCACGCCGGTCACAGAATCCGGGAATCGGCAAGCAAACCTCGACCCCGCCAGCGGCAAGATGTTAGTAGCTGGAACTATTCCCATCACTGGCTGCACGTTTTGTGTCCGCAGTAATGCGGCGGCCGGCATCAAGCTGGATAAAACTGCTTTCGAACCCCGCATCGGACTCGCATGGAAACCGTTCGGAAGGCAAAACACGGTGGTACGGGCGGGCTACGCGATCTTCCACGACTCGTCCTGGAATCAGGGCGCGCAAGGCCTGTTTCAGAATCCGCCGTATTTCGCCGAGTCCAATAACTTCCACCCGGCTCCCTGCCCGTTTGGCAATGCCAGTTCCGCAACTCCGGACAACTGCGGTCTCGAACGTATCTTCTTGCCGCTTTTGGATGCACCTCCCAATCCATCTTCGTTCCCCGGAAACTTCCTATCACAGAACCTGAATTTCAAACAGGGTATGGTGCAGCAGTACAACCTGAATTTGGAATACCAACTTCCTGGGAACATAGTCATGACCGCTGGGTATGCGGGTTCGCGCAGCACCCACATCCTGGTGGACGGACTGAACCTGAATATGCATTCCCCTGACGCGTGCCCTGGCGGTGCCAGTCCGGTTGCCGGGTACACCCTCGGCTGCGGGTATGTGAAACCGTTCCCAACCCTTGGGAATGTCTTGAACTTTACCGACAACGGCAGAGCACGTTACGACTCGCTGCAAATCAAGGCCGAAACCAAGAGTGCACAACATGGTATCTATGCATTGCTCGGATACACATGGTCTCGGACCTTCGACTCCGGATTCCCCGACGGCCTCGGCAGTTTCCCAGGGGCGATCTACTGGCCGTTGCCCGGGATGCAAAAGGCCGACTGGAGCCTTTCTGCTCTCAATGCAAATAGTCAGTTCACGGCCAGCCTGCTCTACGACCTGCCCTTCGGAAAGGGCAAGCATTTTGGCGGCGGTTGGAACGGCGCTACGAATGCGATTTTAGGCAATTGGTCTGTGAACGTCATCGAGAGAGCGCTTACGGGATTTCCTCTTTTCGTCGTAGATAGCGGGAACCAGTCTGGAGTGCCATTCGTCTGGAACAGCGGCGCCAGCTTCGACCGTCCCAATCTAGTGGGCGACCCGAATAAGGGGGGAGCGGTAGCGGGTAATCCCGGCTGCATTGCGCCAGCAAAGGTGCATACCTTAACAGCGTGGTTCAATCCCTGCGCGTTCCAGTCAGCGCCCAAGGGAGAGCTTGGAACGGCGCCGCGAGCACCGCTCTACGGACCGCACTTCGTGAACACAGATTTGTCTCTCGTTAAGAACTTTGTCATGCCCTGGCGCGAAGGCCTCGGGCTGCAATTCCGGGCTGAGTTCTTCAACCTGTTCAACCATCCGAACTTCTATCTGAGCGGGGATGGAGGCTTCGGGCAGATGCAAAACATCGCCTCGCCCACCACTTTCGGAATCGTCAACACCACGGTGGGGGGCACCGCACAGGCGCGCGTGATGCAGTTCGCTCTGAAGCTGAAGTTCTAGAACACGCAGTTGACAATGATTGTGGGCAGACCCGGTATCGGTTCGATCTTCCGATTACCAGGCCTGCCCTTCTTTTTGGCCGTCAGACGTCTCGAGGTGGATACCGCATGAATTCTGGGCAAGCTACTTCCCTGCTGGCACTCGTTCTCCCTCTCTGCCTTGCGCTCTCGGCCTCCGCGCAGAAAATCAAAGTCATCGTCGACCAGGACGCCCGCGGGCCGGGGACCAGCGATCAGCAGGCCATCCTCGTCTTTTTGCAGTCGGAGAAATTTGATGTTTTGGGGATCACCACGGTCAGCGGCGATCAATGGGTGAAGGAAGAGACGCAGCACGTGCTGCGCTTGCTGGAGATCGCGGGGCGCACCGATGTTCGCGTGATCGCCGGCGCTGAGTTTCCGCTCCTGAATTCAAAGGAGGAAAGTGAGCGCTGGGAAGCTCTTTACGGGAAGTTCGAGTACAAAGGCTGCTGGACCGAAAAGTTTGCAGCACAACGGTCCACGGTATTCGAGCAGCCGTATCATCCACCGGAGGTCGTACCTCCCATGCCGGAGGGGGAACCGCACATCGAGGCTGCGCCGGGAACGGCGGCGGAGTTTATTGTGCAGATGGTGCACAAGTATCCCGGCGAGGTGGTTCTGTGGGCTGGTGGCCCCCTGACCAATTACGCCCTGGCGCTGAAACTCGATCCTTCGGTGGCAACCCTCGCGAAAGAATTCGTCATGATGGGAGGGGGGCTATACGCCGACAAGGGCGCAATCGATGCGGGGGCAATTGACGCGCGGCGGGAATTCAACTGGTGGTTTGATCCTGAGGCGGCGCGCATCGTCCTGCGGGCACCCTGGAAGAAGATGACGATTACGCCCATCGATATCTCGGTGAAGACTCGTTTCACGAACGAGATGAAGGCGACCGTCTCGAAAGCTGGGACGCCGGTCACGAAATATCTCGACAAGTATTCGCTGCCCGGATACATGTGGGATGAAATCGCGGGCGCCGCGTTGATTGATCCCTCCATCATCACGGGGCAGAAGCAGCTTTACATGGACATCGACGTGGATCACGGTGCGAGCTATGGGAAGACTATCTTTTGGGACGCGAAGGCGCAGGTTCCACCCTACCTACGGCTGGCCAATGTGCAGTTCGACATTGATGCAGAGAAGTTTTATCGGCTGTACATTGATCTGATGACGCGAGCTCCGGGCGTGAAACCGTAATCAGAGCGCCCCGTGGCGAGGGGCCCAGGCGCAATCCGAGGTCGGTTCAATTCTTTTTGCTCGATTTCCATGAAACTACCTTTTCTGCGTATTGCAGTTATCGGTTTGATGCTGGCTAGCTGCGGCGCTTTTGCCCAACCTCGCCGTAAGGTC
>CAVTMJ010000020.1:0-300430 GCA_963735815.1 uncultured Acidobacteriota bacterium
TCGACTGTGCCGATTGGTGTACTAACTATTATTCATCTGGCCTCAGTGATGCCGCGCAAGAGTTACAGAAGCTGGTTCCGGGTCGCGACCACGATCACGGTACGTCGGTCCATTGATCGGGTGCTGGATTGTGGTCGGCCATCCGGAAGTTGGGGCCTAATCGTAGTTGGCGAAACTAGCCATTTCGCTCATTTACCTTGGTTTTTGGCAAACGGCACAAACGGGGAGGGGTAACTCGTACTGTCGTACTCTGGCCGCGCGCCCGGCACTACGCTGAAATGTCTACGAAGCGCTACGTTGCTTTGGAGGCGGTCATGTCCCGAAAGCGAGCGGTTTTCTTCGTCGGTCTTCTCGTGCTCTTCGTCGTGACCGCACTCTTCACGCGTCCCAACACCAAACCAGTAGCTTGGACCGTCGTAGAAGTACGCTACCTGAAAAACGGGAATTGTTCCTTCATCGCCGAGTGGTGTGTGGGAGTGCTATCCGTTCCTGAATACATCAAGGCCGAATCGCAAGACTCCCGGCACCAACTCTGCCCGCAACCTGGGGACACTTTGAACCCGCCAAGGTTGGATATTCTGACTGTTAGTGCCGGAGCCGGCGACGAGCAGCGATTTGCTGACGTCACTGAACGATGGCGAGGTCAGCGTCAACCGACATTAGCTTCGTCTTCAATTACATTCATTGGCCGGGGCGACCGGGGGTTTTTAGTGTAAACGCTAATTTCAACAGTAAATCGTAAAAGGACACCTTGATTCGGCATTTAAACTGCTGTGCGACGTGACGCGAACCCCTGATTGCCTTGTTGGCAGCGGTCGTCCTGCTGGCGGTCATAAATCATGTGCGATGGACGCCTGCTCCACGCTCTGTAGCCGCAATACTTACGTCTTCGCTCGTGACCGGCAGTTAGCCCGTGCGTAATTATCTGCTGAACAGCCAGGAGAGATGCGTGCGAAGGCGGTGGATTCGCCAGCGCAGCGAGCGGTCCGTCGCAGCGCGCCTGTGATAGAACGCACTCTGCAGCGCCTTAACATCGGTGGCACGTTTTCGAGGATTGCCGTAGAAACTTGTCACCTTGTCGCTTCCCATGCCAGGACTCGCAAACCACAACGGTATGCAGTCCGAGCAGAGCACGTCCACGTCGGTAAATATCTTGCTCAAACCCATGCCAGTCGAAGGGCAAACATTCTGAGCGGCATCCCCGATTAGCACAATGCCCGGCGGCGGATCGCCTTCGGTTTGATAAAGATCGGTCCGCGAAGTCTCGACCTTGCCGACCACCCGATATTCTCCGATGGCGCGGCTTAGCTTAGGCAGGCAGCGCCTTAACATCTGGTCGGGTTCGCGAGTGAATTGTCGAAGCCAGGGGTCGCTTGCGGCACGAAAGGCGAAGAGATTGGCACGCATTGTCGAACCCAAGGAGAACAGACTCAGGTAGTCGATGCTCTCCGCGCAGCTTGTCGGGTAATAAGTAACCGCATCAAAGGGGAACGGCAGACTATCCGGGCGAGCTACAGTGAAGGCGATCGCCACCGACTGATCCTTCTGAATGGTGGTCCTGGGCAATTGCAGGCTGGACAGAAGGGTGCTACTCGGTCCGCAGGCGAGAACCACCAGGCGGCAGGTGCGTTCCTCACCTCCAGCCAGTCGCACACGCTGCAGTTCGGGACTGTTCACAATTTGCACGACTCGTTCGAGCTTGAATTCGACGGAGGCAGGGAGGTGAGCGCGCAGCCCGTTGACCATATCGCTGTAGTGCAGCCCATATTGTTCGATCGCAGCCGTTTTGAAAAGTCGCCCGTTGTAGTAAGCCCGCACTTCCCGGATGCGTCCGGCGTGGGACGTTAGATGATCCAGCAGGCCGAATTTGCGTAACAATTCGGCTTGGTCCGGCTCGATTTTTTCAGCTTTGAAGATCGGAGGACAGGTCGGTCTCGGGTCCACCAACAGAACTCGCCCGACCTGTTGGCCCAGAACCGCAGCCGCAGTGGCACCAGCTAAGCCGGCTCCGACAACGACAATGTCGTGGAACTCATTGGGAACCATTGAAGGCGCCGACCGGATCTCCGGCCGAGAACTCTCTGCTGAACCCGGTCAACACCAGGGCACCATCCAGTTATAGCAGAGTAGCTCATTTTGTAGGTTTGTTTGGTAGGCGCTTGACCCGGCGCTTAACAGTGCGCAGGAATTCGATCAAAGCGAGTTTTGTGCTGGGCTTGGCGAAGATCACCCAAGCAAGCTGCCTGCAATTTTTTGCCAGGGATCGCTTATATCGTGCATCCCCGGCCAGAAAGTCGTAGTCACCAAACCCCTGCTCAAGGCAGTATTGAATCGCGCAAAAGTGAGTTACCAGGCCGGGCTTAAGGCGTTTATCCCGGCTGTAGTTGAAGCCGCTTTGGTTGAAGTAAATTTTGCCATTTTGCACAAAATTGTATAGCACGCCTATCGTCTCGTTTCCCGCCGTCACGCGAAGCATCTGGATGCCCCCTCGCGCAAACGCCCGTCGGATGAGAGTGCGATGGAAGGCCAGTCTGTGGCCGGAGGCGAAAGCCCCAGGCTCGCCCCTTCCTTTCCAGGTCAAGTTGTGAAGTAGGATCATCTCTTCGAAAAACTCTTCCACTCTCGCCAGGTCTCGAGCCACTTCGGTTCGGACAGACCCTAAGTTGCAGTAAAACTTCATGCTGCGCCGAAGTTGCTGGCGAGTGTTGGGCGAAAGCGAGCTTTCGTAGGGAATACCGCTTTGTCGAAGGTGGTCCAGATCTACGTAAAAGCTTGGCCGCACGATGCTGGTGAGAAGGAGGTCCGGGAAGCAGTCCCTTTGAAGCTTGCTCAGGAATGGGCCTGGGCACATGCCGTCTACTGCGAATTCATCCCATTCCAGAGCGCTCAAATGCGCGCTCATGGCCTTTGCGATGGCTTGCTCATAGCCAGGCGAGCAAAGAAGACCGTTGAATTCGGCCGTGCCCCGATCTGCCGGATCTTCTCCCCCGCTATTCAGATAGATTCGCCGCACCCGGAATGGCCCCCGGCGCTGGTTACTCTTAACCAGCAAGCACGCACCGACCCCAACGCCTTGTTGTTCAAAGACGAGAATTTGAGGCTGGAGTAGTTCTCCAAAGATTTCCAGCCACGAGCCCATCCACTCCGCGCTCAAGTAAAACGATGAATAGGGAGAACTGTCTGCCAGTTTTACCCACAAAGGTTCCACCCGCGGCCAGTCCTTGAGCGAATAGACGGAGAGCGTAACATTCCCGAGGTGCGCGGCGGTGGTCGGTAGGCTGCTGCTCAAGAAGGTTGATAGCTACAATTCAGATTCCGTCCACAAGGGCGACCGATCTTAAGGTGTTGACTCAGAGCGAGGCTGCAAAAAACAGCTCGAGCCCAAACGCATGATAACGGATAAACCATGTCTGATTGGACACCTCGAGACGGTCGTAAGACTAGTCTCCTTGGTAACCGCCGCCTAAACCGTCTTAATTATTGGCGAAAAATCGCCATCTCTAACAATGTCGGCGGTGTCAAGATGTTTTCAAGCACACTGCGGCATCGGCTCCGATTTGAGCGCCTTTTTTTGGGCCTCTTCAACCGCTGCCGAACGACGGTGGCGGCAGCCGCGTAAAACAAGAGGCAAAACAAAGTCAAAATCGTTCCGGGAAGAGAAATCAAAAAGCCCAGTGCCGAGTTCGGGTAACTGCGTTAATTGCCTGGCCCAGGTTCAACTCTCCGAGAGTAGAACCACAGGGCGCCAAACAGATGGCAGCACCCGCTGCAACGAGAACGCCCAGCGTGCACCGAGCGAAACAATCGCCCTCAGAGAGTGCGGATGGAAGCTTACCTGCACTCTCGTTGTTGCCTGGGCAAACGCCGGCCCAACTAGCCAGATGAGCTGCGCCTGGAAACTGAACAACATCAGTATGTCGATGCAGATTGCGGCAAAACGATGAACATCCACCGTCCTTCGAAGAGGCATCCGTCGCAAGAGCCCTTCAACGCGGGCCACCACTTCCGAGATCTCCAATAGTTCCTCGACGCAGTCATCCGCACCCAGGTTAAGGGCAAGCACCGTCTCCTACAACTTCACGACCGATCCTCAACACATCGTGGTGGCAGGGTCGAGCCGCCGCCTGCGCCGGTCTGTGCATTTGGCAAGCCGTGTGTAGGATGCGACACACATACAGGGATGCCGCTTAGCTAGGTGATAGAAATCACAGCCCCGCCCGACTCCCTACTATTAAGCTGAAACATGGGTCTGCCCTAGAGTTGCGTAGCTGTTACAGTCGCGCATGTGGTGGGGTGGTGTCATGAAGATCCTGCTGGCCATTGATGATTCCAAGTTCTCAGAAGCCGCGGCGAAGAACCTCGCTCAGCAGTTCCGCCCTCACGGTACCGAGGTCCGCGTATTGCACGTCGTTGAGCCGGTTGGTCTCTCAGAGCCTCCACAGATGTCTCCAGGGTACTATCCAGAGGTCGAGGACCAAATCCCGCAAGCACGAGAAGTTGTAGATCAGGCGGCCAAAACCCTCTCCGCTGCTGGCTTCAAAGTGACCACGTCAGTCGCGACGGGTGACGCGAGGAGCATCATTTTAGAGGATGCTACGGAATGGCACGCTGACTTGATTGTTCTGGGTTCTCACGGTCGCAAGGGGTTGGTGCGCTTCTTCCTCGGCAGCGTTTCAGACGCTGTAGCCCGTCACGCCAACTGCTCCGTGCAGATTGTGCGGATTCCGTCGTAAGCACCCCCAACTCATCTTGCCGCGCATAGTTGACGGCAATCAGATGTGACCACAACCGAGACGGTCATCGGCTACTGTAGAAGCGCCTCCCACCCTCCCAAAGAGACGATCGGAGCAATGAATCCAGAACTCCGTCCATGTAGCGTCGTACGCAACGATGAAGGGCTCTGCTGTCAGGGCATCAGGCGGCCTGTTGCTCAATGCTGGGCAAGAATTCTACGAACCACTTCATCGACCGCGTGTTGGATTTCGTTTGAAATGCCGCCTCCACGATCGAAGCAGTATCCCTCGATCCCGTAAACCTCGAGTCTGGATGGAAGGCGGTTGAGTGTACGAGCGAGTTCAATGGCTTCGGCAAGGCCGAGTCCGTGTGTAGAAGCCAGCGCTTTGCTGTCGAGGTAAACCCTTCGGCTATCCCAGACGTGAATGGTGCCTGCGGGGGCGCCGGTCACGACCGCATCCACCAGGATCACATAGTCAGCGTGCTCCCATAGGTCGATGAGCCGCACGGCTTCACCCTCGCACCGGCGTGCGTTCGCCCCAAGTTCAAGTAGCCGTCCGGCCACCAGCAACCCGGCGCCATCATCGCCTCGCTCGAGGTTCCCACAGCCAATGATGAGCATGGCTCACTCTTCGGCTTTGCCGCTCTCCACTTGAAGCTTCAGGAAATGGGTCGCGCAGGAAATGCACGGATCGTAGCTGCGGATCGTCTGCTCACATTTCCAGGTAGCCTCCTCAAGCGGCCAAGCCACCAACTGAGAAGCGAATTCTCGAAGATCGTCTTCGATGCGTTTTTGGTTCTGCGAAGTGGGTGGCACGATCTTGGCGGCGACGATCAGTCCTTTGTCGTCCAGCGCGTAGCGATGATACAAAATGCCGCGCGGAGCCTCCGTGATTGCATGACCCACGCCAGTCCGGTTGGAGACCTCGATTCGCGGATTTGCTGGGGGCTCGTAGTCAAGACCAGGATGGACTTAGTACTATTGCAACTTCTTCTGGAACTTGGCTCGTGAAGGCCAAGTACAAGCTCTACTATATAGACAGCCTCGCAGCGGTACTGGCGATCGAGCAGAAAGCCACGCTCGTGACCAGGGATTCCGATTTCCGTAAGCTGGGCCACGGCTTTGCGGTAGCGTGGTTGAAGGTCTAGCAAGCAAGTCGGAGAGAAGCTTGCGAGCACTAAGCAGGTGAGCCATTCCCTTTACTATCAAGAGTTTCATGTTGTGATATCATGATATCGTAATCTGAAGGAGCTAGGCGAATGGCACAGCTGGTTGTCCGAAACCTTGAAAATGCGGTGAAAGCGCGGTTGCAGCGTCGCGCCAAACGACACGGGCGCAGCATGGAGGAGGAAGCGCGAGATATCCTCCGCAACGCCGTCAACGAGGAGGACACTCCGCGCCAGGGGCTCGGTACGGAGATTGCTTCCTTGTTCACTAAAGTTGGTCTCGAATCTGACATTCCCGAACTGCGAGGCCATGAGGCTAAGCCGGCGTCTTTCGAGTCATGATTCTTCTGGACACAAACGTGCTGTCGGCGCTGATGCGCCAAACGCCCGACAAGCAGGTCATCGCCTGGCTCGATGGGCAGCCTCATACATCGGTCTGGACCACGTCAGTCACGATTCTCGAGGTGAGATTCGGATTGCAGATCATGCCAGCGAGCAAGAGAAAATCTCTACTGATGCAGGCTTTTGAAACCCTACTCGACAAGATCGGGCGGCGGGTGGCTCCCTTCGATGCACCCGCTGCTCAACAGGCCGGGGATTTGATGGCAATTCGACAAAAGAAGGGCCGGCCCGGTGACCTCCGCGACACCATGATTGCTGGCATCACCCTCGCTCACCATGCCACGCTAGCAACCCGCAACACGGCGCACTTTGAGGATGTGTCGATTACTATCGTGAACCCCTGGGCCCTATGATCCGCCTTGATCCTTTTCGTTGAACGCCGCGCGGAATCTTTGCATTCGTAGCTAGCCACGGACGAATAGGGGCGGCTAGCTGGCGGGCAAGGGTTGTAAGAGGAAACTAGGCCTGCCTTACATTTGATACAACATAAGCATGAGGGACCGAAGAGCGACATTTACATCCAAGGGCCAACTTGTGATCCCGGCCGAACTTCGCCGCAAGCATGGGATTGCGGCGGGTACCAAGGTCAAAATCCTGGAGGATCAGTTCGGCCGCATCGTCCTGCAACCCATCACGGAAGGCTATGTCGACCGGGTGATGGGCTCTCTGGCTGACGGGCCAGATTTGAGGGCGAACTGGGACAAGGAGCATCGCGCCGAAGGCAAGCGCGATCGATGAACGCTCTCGGTCCATTACCGGTCGAGGTTCTGGATGCCACGCCCCAGATGGCGATCCAAGCAGCCGACGTGAAGGCCAAGTACAAGCTCTACTACGTAGACAGCTTCGCAGCGTCGCTCGCGATTGAGCAGAAAGCTACGCTCGTGACCAGCGATTCCGATTTCCGTAAACTGGGCCACGGCTTCCCCGTAGTGTGGCTGAAGGTCTAGTAGGCATGCCGGGCAAAGCCCACGAGCATCAAGAGGTGGGGGGCAGTTCAAACGGGATGCGACGCCATGATTGCGGGCAGCTCCTCTTCGTAGACCCAGAGCCCGATCAGTTCTTCATCGTCCGAATTGTTCCCAGGCGAAGCAGACTGTCGTCGGCCGTGACCAGCGTAAGGTCCATGAGTTGAGCGGTAGCTGCCAGAAACCGATCTGCAGGATCGCGTTGCGGCAGCGGGAGCTGCTGGGCGATCAGCACGATCTCGTGGGTAAGAGGTGCTTCCCGCAGGGGCGCGGTCGCTGTGGTCAGCCACTCGGACAGGTTGGCGGGGAGCCGAATCCTGCCCTTTGCATTCAGCAGCAACGCTTCCCAGGTTGAAACCGGAGAGAGCCACACCTCGTTGGCCGGGTTCCTCAGCATATCTCGGACGCGGTGGCTGAGCCGGGACGGATCATGGAGTGCCCAAAGCCAGACGTGTGTATCGAGAAGCAGTTTCAATCGCGCAGTGCCTCGATGTCTTTCTCGTCGATGATTGGAGACACAATGTCGCCAACGATGTCCATCGTTTCCTTCATGGAGCCGATCCAACTTTTTTGCCCGGCGGCCGGCGACGGCGGCACGATTTCAGCCACGGGCTGGCCGAAGCGAGTCACCCGAAGAGGTTTCTTGGTCTGACGCACCTGTTCGAGCAGGGCCAGGCACTTTGCCTTGAATTCGGATATGGCGACTTCTTTCATGGCTCTATTGAACCACATATTATTACCATGGTCAATCTTTGTGGTCATACCTGCGTGATGCGAGCGCGAGGAGAACCTCGAAGAATAAGCGCAATCCGCAAATTACGAAACGAAGCCAAGAAGTCTTTTGCTATCAGGAGAGTTCCTTTTCCGAAACGCCAGTTGAGCTAGGACTTTCCCTGAGTCCGAGGAACTTGCATTGCTCGGAACAAGCCGGAAGGTCGTTGAGCGCAGGAGTGGCTTCCGCTGAGTTGCGGCGCCCTGATGCGACACCGCTTCGGCGGTTCCAAGCCTCCGCTGCTCGCCGCAGGGCAGTCGGAGGTAGCGGGTTGCGCTTGCGAAATCGCACTGGCCGACTGATGTCCACTTGCCCTTCTCAGACTGTCCGAACGAGATCTGGTCAACACCTTCCCGCCCGGTGAGAATCACGCCAGCCCCTTAGCTGGCATCACGACTGGTGCAGCGGGGGACTGAAAGAGCACGACCATTCCCCCGCTGTGCGTTTCGGCGCACAGGCATAGGTGTGAACTGTGACCAGCTTCGGCTTGGTTAGGCCCTGGGCTCCTTTCCTCTTTGTTTCGGTTTTTCTGGTTCTTCTTCCATTACAAGCACATTCGCAGCAGATCGTGGCGGCCCCCTCCGCTTTGGGCTTCGGCAATGTGCTTCTCGGGAGTAGTCTCACGCAAGCGGTGAGTATTGCAAATACGGGGAGCGCGAGCCTGAGCGTCTCCAACGTCAGTGCAAACGGAACTGGCTATGCCGTTAGCAGACTCAGCTGTCCGTTCACGCTTTCTCCCGGGCAGAGTGCGCTTCTAAACGTCACCTTCACTCCGCCGGCTGTCGGTACCGACAGTGGCTCCGTGATGATCAGCGCCGCCACGCAAACGTGGAAACGCCATCGCAGATGGGGGTACGCTTCTTCAACGACCACGACGGCAACCGTGGCCTTGTCCGGTTCAGGGATCGCCGCTGCGGGCCAGATCTCCGCCTCGCCGACAAGTCTGCATTTTGGCAACCTCCTGCCAGGCACCTCGCAGACCTTGAATGAGACTCTGACCAACACTGGCACAACCAGTGTGACGATCTCGCAAGCCAGCATGTCGAGCGCGATGTTCACCGCCAGCAGCTTGTCTCTGCCGTCGATTGTGGGAGCGGGTCAAAGCGTGACCTTCGGGGTGGTCTTCACGCCTAACATTACAGGGTCGATTACCGGGAATCTCTCGCTTCTCTCTGACGCTTCGAACCCGCAGCTGAACATCGCACTGTCAGGTAGCGGGAGCACTCCCGGGCAATTGACGCTTGCGCCCACCGCTTTGAATTTCGGCAGTGTCAGCACCGGCTCGAAGGCGACCCTGTCAGGCACGCTGAGCGCGACTGGTTCGTCGATTACGATTTCCTCAGGTACCAGCAACAGCGCCGAGTTCCTGCTCGGTGGAATCGCTCTGCCTGTTACTCTCGCCGCCGGTCAATCGGTTCCTTACACGGTGACTTTCTCGCCACAGACTTCAGGCAGCGCATCCGGCAGTCTTTCTTTCTTGAGCAATGCCACCAATTCTCCTGCAATGGAGCCCTTGAGTGGGAGTGGAGTGGCGCCGACTCAGCACAGCGTTGACCTTTCCTGGAGTGCGAGTTCTAGTTCAAGTTTGCAAGGGTACAACGTGTACCGGGCGGGTGTTTCGGGTGGACCCTACGCCGCCGTTGCGTCGGCCAACCCGGGCACGACCTTCGTCGATGGATCCGTTCAGTCCGGACAAACGTATTACTATGTGGTGACAGCGGTCGACACGAGCGGGACCGAAAGTGCGTACTCGAAGCAGGTACAGGCCGTCATCCCGTCTCCTTAAGGGCTGGGCATTGGCTGCCGTCAGGAGTAAGACGAATCGACCCATTGGGATTAAAGCGCGGCCACTCCCCGCTCCTGGTTGCGAATCCGAATTGCTTCGTCCACTTTGTATAGAAATATCTTGCCGTCGCCAATCTTGCCCGTGGCTGCCGTTTGCAGAATGGCGGCCACTGCTGCGTCGACCAGGTTATCGTCCATGACCGATTCGATCTTGATTTTGGGCAGCAAATCCACAGAATATTCCCGGCCGCGGTACATCTCGGTGTGGCCCTTCTGCCGGCCGTGCCCTCGCACTTCCGAGATGGTGAGACCGTCAATGCCCAGTTCGGAGAGAACCTCTTTTACGGCTTCCAGCTTGGTTGGCTGGATGATCGCTTCCACCTTGGTCATCATTAGTTTTCCTTTGCATTAATCGGGATTTGTTTTTCATTCTTTCCGTGCCAGACCACTGCAGTCCTCTTGTCATGGGTCGCTTAGTTCACCGGCGGTGTGGCCGGGAGAGCATCCATCGCGCCTGAACTTTGCGAATCGCCCAAAGTCATCTTAGGGAACGTGAAGCGCAACAGGGCGGGCGTGATTAAGGTGGTCAGCAGCACAAGCGCGACCGCCTGGATGTACACATCGTGGGTTACCAGGCCGGCCGTCCAGCCTAGACTGGCCGTGATAAGGCCGACTTCGCCACGCGGAATCATTCCGACGCCTACGGTCAAAGAATCTCGCCCGGAAAAACCATTGCTATAAGCACCCAATCCGCAGCCCAGGATTTTGCCGAGAATCGCGATGATCAGGAGCAAGACGAAGAATCCCACGCGTCCCCCAACGTGCCAGGCATTGACTTCCATGCCCACGGAGACGAAGAACACAGGCCCGAAAAATGAGTTCAACATGGGGCGCACATCTTCGCTGACCCTCTGCTGCTGGGGCGTCATGGCGACGAATAATCCAGCCAGGTAAGAGCCAGTAATCGCTGCCATGCCGCCGACCCATTGGGCTTCGAACGCCAGAAGCATAGCCACGGCCAGCGCAACCGCAGCCTCGGTATGGTGTCCGTGCAGGCGGGCTGCCTGCTTCAGAGCCCATCGTGTCACCCGGGGGCCGAGCCAGCCCATCGTGACTAGGCAAACGACCATGCGCGCGATAATTTTTGCGAGTCCACTCCATGAACTATCGCCATTGCCAGCCATCTGCGGGGCCAGCGCGATCACGACAGACAGGACGATGAGGCCGAGCACATCATCGATCACTGCCGCGCCTAGAATGGTCGAACCTACCCGTGAACGCAATTGGTTGAGATTCATCAGCGCCTGCGCAGTGATGGTCACGCTGGTGGCCGTAAGAATAGTCCCAATAAAAATAGATTCCGCAATATTGAATCCGAAAGCCCGCGACAATGCGTAGCCGCCCGCCATAGGCACGACGACACCGCCCGTCGCCGCCCAGAAGGCAGGGGCCACAGTGCTGCGCATCATGTTCACGTCGGTCTCTAAACCAGCCACAAACATCAGGAATACAACCCCGAGGTCAGCCAGTATCCTGAAAATCACGGCGACCGAGACCGAAGTGGTTGCTGTGGGAGCCTGCCAGTGAAGTCCCCAGATGTTAAGTAGGGAAGGGCCCAGCACTACCCCGGCGAGTAACTCGCCGAGAACGAGCGGCAGCCCCAGGCGGGAAGCGCCCGTAGCCGCCAGCTTGGCAGTCACGATCACCACCGCGATGCACAACAGTATCTGGAGCGAGATACTCACTTCTGGCCTCGGGCAATCGCCGAGGGCCAGGCACGTAAAACTGCGATGGCAACTGCCAGAAGACAGCCCGCCAGGACGGGCAGGACCGGCGCGTGGCCATAGAATGCCAGGAACATCGCGACCAGAACAGCGCAAGACCATGCCAGGCGCTGCTGCCGGACGACCTCGAAAACAGTTCGCAGCATGAACTCAACCTCCTGCCTTGTGTCAATTAGTGCGCATGTGCGATCAGCGCCGTCAAAGCTGCGGCCAGGCCGCCACCCGCGACCATCAGGCCCGGTCCGCCGAATCGCTTTTTGAACCAGCCCTTTTGAAACCACGGCTGGTTGAAAGATGGACGCGCGATTCCGTTGCGTTCTCGAGCGCGCTCTTCTTTCAGCAACTGCGTCAGCATTGTGCGCTGTTCGACCGTAGTGGCACAGCGCAGGGCCTCGCGGGCCGCGTCGTAGCCTTTCTGCGGAGTGCGCAACTTGAAATTAAGTTGCGCCAGCGTAAAATGCGCCGCAAAGCTGTCCGGTTGCAACTCGGTCGCCTTTTCGAGGTGATCGAGCGCGGGATAGATGTTGCTCGTGAGCGCGTTCGCGAGCCCAAGAAAGATGTGGGCCTCCGCGAACTCCGACGCCTGCAGGACACTCCGCGCGAATGCCCCTAACGCTGCTTGCGCGTCGCCTGCCTGAAAATGCTCCAGACCTTCGCGAAAGCACGCCATCGCCTCCGGTGGGATGGCGGGCGAAGGCCTGGATGCAGCGACACCTTTCTGTGCGAGATCCTGCTGCAGGATCATGGCATGGTCGGTTGTCATGCGGTCTCCTGCGCAACCCGCAACGGGACTGCCATATCGGTGGCCGGGCTTATGGAGGCACCGGCGGGAACCGAGTCTGGCTTGAGCACGAAGTCCGGATAGCAGAGCGCTCCCATCTCGGGGATGTCCAATCCGGCAAGCTCATCTTCCGGGGACACACGCTGGCCAACTACCAGGTCAATGACGTAGTTCGCCGCATAGGAGAATCCGAAAACAAAGCCAACCAAGGTACCTACTCCAATCAACTGGGCAACCAGTTGACTGGGGTCGCCGTAGAACAGTCCGCGGACGGAACCGTTCACACCGTTCCAGCTTCCTCCATAGTTGGAGGCGCCATCCGCGAACAACCCGACCGAGATGACTCCCCAGAGTCCGTTGGTACCATGAACGGAAATTGCACCCACCGGATCGTCAACCTTGAGCACACGCTCGACGAACTCGACGCTGAGGCAGACGAGGAAGCCGGCAATGAGACCGATAATCGCTGACGATACGGTGTTCACGAAGCCGCTGGGAGCCGTGATCGCTACCAACCCAGCCAGCAGTCCGTTCCCCGTCATGGACGCATCCGGTTTGCCGTATCGCATCCACATATAGAGGAGTGCGCCGAAGGAGCCCGTGCAGCCCGCCAGCATTGTGTTCACCGCGATGGAACCGATGCGGAGCGCTCCGTTGCCAGAGGCGGCCAACGTGCTGCCGGGATTGAATCCAAACCAGCCGAAGGCCAGGATGAAGCACCCGGTCAGAACGATCATGATGTCGTGACCGGGCATCGCATTGGGTGAACCATTGCGGTTGTACTTCCCAATTCGCGGGCCGATGATCATCGAAACGGCCAGCGCGCTAAGCCCACCCACGGCATGCACCACTCCCGAGCCGGCGAAGTCCGCATAGCCATGACCCAAGCCGAAGTTAACGCCCAGTTGTGAGAGCCATCCGCCTCCCCAGGCCCAGTTGGCGAACAGAGGATAGGTAATGGCACCCATGAACACAGAGGAGAGGGCGAAGGCCACGTATTTCCAACGCTCGGCTGCCGCGCCTGTCACGATCGTAAGAGCGGTGTCCATGAACACCATCTGAAAAAGGAAGATCACCATCACGCCCACGTCGTAGCTGGCGCCGCTCAGGAAAAATCCGTGGGTTCCAAAAAGTCCCCACGTTTTGCCCAGGAGCGAGATGGTGTGCTCCGAGTTCAGGGGATTGGCTCCGCCCAGAGTTCCGGCAGGCGCGCAACCGCCCATCTGCAGAGCGAACCCGCAAACCCAGAAGGCAAACAGACCGAATCCGTACACCATGAAGTTCATCATCATGGTGTGATTTGCATTCTTGGCGCGGCAGAGCCCGGTTTCGACGGTAGCGAATCCGGCTTGCATGAACATGACCAGAAAGCCCGCGATCAAGGTCCAGACAAAATTGATCGCGATTCGGTTCTGTCCGACCTGGTTCACCGTGTCTGCCAGGGTGAGTCCCTTGTTCGGATCCGAGACCACCACGTCGCTGACCGTTCCGGTCTTGGTTCCACTTGGATCACCCTTGGCCAGGTCGTCGGCAGAGGGTGGTTGCGCCAGTTTGATGTTTAAAGGAACATCCATTGCGGGCGCCGGCGGCTGGGCCGCAGCAGCAGATGCGCTGCTCGCAGTATTTTGGCTCTGTGGCCAGGCGGAAAGGCCGCACAATAGCCATACGATCACGGTCAGAGAACATAGCTTCACTACTCTGCTCATTCCTGTCTCCTTAGAAGACAATTGATTTGTTTCGAAGCTGGCCCCAACGCGGAGCCATTGCCTGCGACCAGCCGTGCTCGATGATTCGCTCCACTTCGTTCCCCTCTAGGCTTTCCAAATTGCGTGTTTGAGATGGGCCTTATTCACAACCACCAGAATTCCGATCAGCGAGATTGCCAGTCCCACGAGGCTCACAATCATGCGAGCAGTAGTGGACTGCGCCAGTACGAGAGTCACCACCGGGAGCAGCCACCCGGCGAGCACCATCACGAGTCCGATAAGTTTCATCTCTCCTCCTCAGTGTTACGATTCAATTTCCAACTTCTTCAGGCGATGCTCTTGACCCGGTAAAAGCCGAGCCCGGAATACAGCAGAAGAGCCACGCCTACTGCGGCCACCAGCGTGGCCCGCCCGCCACTGCCATACAGGCCGGCTACGAGTGCTGTAAAGCCGGCCAAAGTCGTCCCCAGGTACGTCCCTTGCTGTCGAATTGCTGCCATTTAGTTTTGCTCCCTTCGTTTGCGAATCTGTTGCACAGCACCTTGCTATTCAAACTGCAGTCCGTGTAAGCACCTGAATATCTCCGCGCCGCACAGCCTTGCCGCCGACGTCAGCATGAGGCGCCTTGCGCCCAGGATGAGTGGTACGGCCGGAGCCGCATGGTAGCCAGCAAGAAGCCAACCAACAACGCCCGCCGCAGCAGCACTTTCTCCTGCGGCCTGGCGCGGGTCCTCGAAACTTCCTCGCCCAGCGGGAAATTTGCCTACCTGCGCCGTCGAGGCGGAGTTTTATACTGGAGCGGGGGGCGGCGAGGGTGCTGACACCAGGGGTTAGTTGGGTTTGTGCCCAAGCCGCTGATCCCCACATAACGAGCCGCCCCGGTTTGAGCTGCTCGAAAATCAAAGAGGTCGATCTCCTAACCCCCATACCTATTTCGCCTCCCGGCTATCGAAGGTGAACACCAGCCCCGCTGTGAGCGTGTTCTGGTTCATCACCGGATTGCTCCCCTTCAGAAACACTGGTTGATTTGACATGTCGCGGCGGAACTCGAAACGACTGATGATGTGGTGCGCCATCAATTTTTCGAACGTGGTGGTGAACTCGTTGAAATGGGTCGGAACCAGAGTGCCCGTCGTGAACCCATCGTGGTCGTCGTAGTATTCGTAGCGGGTGACTGAACGCTGTGCTGGCGGTGAAGGCATACTTGACGTAGCCCGCGACGCCCGTCCAGAACACCGGGTGTGAAAAGGTATTCGTGACAGGATCGATGATGAAACGGTCGCCTCTTCCATAGTCGCCATTCACGATGAATGACAGCTTGCTGGTGGGCGAATAAGTGATGACCGTATCGCTGAGCTGGCGCACATTCCTGTTGAGACTGTTCTCCTCCGGCCCGACCATGTAATTCTGGACAATCCCGAACTTCTTGCTGGGATTCCAGCCAAAGCCAATGCCATAGGTCTTGCCGGTATTGTTATCCACCACGTTGTTCCAGCCATTCACGAAGAATCCGCTGAGCGAGTACTTGTCATTGAAGGCGTACTTCGCCCGCATTCCGAAGTGGTAGTAAGGAATGGCGTAGGAGAAGAGCAGTCCGCGAGAATAGTTCCAGTTATCCTTGGTCTCGATGACTTCGGCTCCGTGTGGGGTTACGAACTTACCGACATCCACCTGCAGGCCTTTGCCCACGGGTGCGAGATAAGAGAAGTAGGCCTCCTTCAGATATTGATCGAAGCCGAGGCCGCCGTGATCGGAGCCGTTGACCGCATTCATCGCCTGTCCGAAACCGAGAGCGACGTGATAGCCGGTGCGACTGTTCGTGACCTCGGGAGTCTTGTCCACCACCAGCTCAACCATGTTCAGTCCAAACTGATTCGCGCCTCCATCGAAGAAGCGCAACCCGTTTGTCTGTGACGCGGGATTGTTGAAATTCTGGCCGTAGTACACGTCCACAAATCCGCTCAGGCTGGTCGGCCCCAACAATCCGGCGAGAGACGGAGGCGATGCAGGCCCTGTGCCCGGCGTTGACCCGGAGCTGACTAGCGAGTTGCTTTGCACGCCCGGCAGCTGGGGGAGACGTTGACTTGTCACTACCCTTGTCTTTCAGGGCCGCAACTTCCGCGCGCAGGTCTTTCACTTGCTGTTCCAGTTCTTCCATGTGGTGGACGATCGCATCGTTGGACGGTGGAGCCGAAGTGGGCTCCTGTCCACGACTGAAAGGCACAAGCAACAGACTGGCAAAAGCGATCATGGCCCCTTTAAGGGAGCGACTCCTCATCTTGGTGTCCAGCTTTCTCCCCTGGTACATCAGCGGATGACCGAGCACATCCGCTGTCAGCACCGCGAACTTAGCGGTCTGCGAATCTGGAGTCCAACGCATACTTTTGCTGCGCTGAATCGAAGGCTTTGTTAAAAACAAAAACTTATGACACCGATAAAACTGGCTTATCTCTAACTGCTGAGTTAGAAAGCACAGTGTGATCATGCTCACGTAGTCCGACTGCTGACCGCAGGCTGCGTTGGGGCGTTCCAGCTTCGAACAACACTCGACGCGCTCGCGAACGGATGCTGCTGCTGAACGACTCCAATCGGTAATTCTTATTGTCGGAACTTATAACCTCGATTGATATTTTTCATGGGTCTGAACTATTGGCAGTGGGTCAGCGGCGCGATACGCTGTGCACATCTTGCCGGTGCGGAAAACTTCATGTCGGCGCCCGGCCCATTTGAAGGAGATGCATGCCCACAGAATTGCGGGATTTTCTGGCTCTCTCGTATGACGAACTCGAACAGCTAAACCTGAAAGCCAAAGAGCAGCGCAAGAATCGTGTTGCCGCTCACAAGATTCAGGAGGATCGACTCAAGTATTTATCGGACGAGAAGCGCATCAAGGCCGTGACCGTCCTTTTCAGCGACCTCGAAGGCCGCCTGCATATGCTCGATTACGACAAAAAGTTTCTGCTCAAGAGCTGGGACAATCTCACCTTCGACGGCTCGTCCATTCGCGGCTTTACGGCCCAACGGGAGAGCGACCTGCGGCTTGGGATCGACTGGAGTGCATTCTACTGGGCGCCCGCGGATGTTTTCGGGCCGGGCAAAGTGCTTGTCTTCGGGGATGTGATTGATAAAGGCGGAGAGCCTTATCGCGCCGACATTCGCGGCATCCTGAAACGATTCGCCGACCAACTCTACGAGGAGAAAGGTTACACGCTCAACGCGGCGAACGAGATCGAAGGCTTCCTGTTTCAGGGACACGACGCCGAGCGGCGCTATCACGAAACCGGGAAGTTCGAGTACGTCAATACCGGTGGCTACTACCACTCGCTGCCCGGAGACCCACTGCGCACTTTCATTGACCGAACCGCCGAAGTGCAGCGGGCCATGGGATTCCAGAACGAGAAAGATCATCCCGAAGTTGCGCCCTCGCAGTTTGAAATCAATTATGGCTATGGCGAAGTTGTGTCCGCCGCCGACCAGATCCAACTGTACAAGCTGATCTGCCGCCAGGTTGCCACCAACATGGGACTGACTGCGTCTTTTCTGCCCAAGCCCGTGGTGGGCGTCAACGGGAGCGGAATGCACACTAATGTCTCCATCAGCAACGGCAAAAATCTTTTCTGGGATTCGAAGGGAGAAGAGAAGCTGAGCAAGGCAGGCTGGGCGTTTCTGGATCGGATCCTTACTCATGGGAACGACATTTGCCTGCTCTTGAACGCGAGCGTGAACGCGTACCGTCGTCTGGACCCACATTTCGAAGCGCCCAATCAGATTAAAGCCTCGCCCGTGGATCGCGGATCGATGATCCGTATCCCGATTGGCAACGAGAAGAGCATGCGCGTCGAGGTGCGCTCCGTCGCCCCGGATGCAAATCCATACCTCGTCATGTATTCGATCTTTAAGACCGGTATCGACGGCGAGACGGCGAAGATCAAGGGCTTGCGTAGTGCTGAGCGCTACTTGCCCGATAACATCTACGATGCCATTGCCAATTTCCGCAAGGCCGAGTGGGTCACGAAGCTCCTCGGCGAAGATGTGCAAGGCCGCTACGCTGATCTGAAGCAGGCTTCCGCCGATCGTTGTCCACGTCTACTGGGTACCTTCGTCAAGGCGCAGGAAGTGCAATACCACCACGACGTGTACAACCAGTTCCTATGGAACCTTTTCTAGGGTTGTAGATCGCAGCTCTGGAGATGCGGTCGTGGCTCCGGCAGGAAATTACGGGTCGCGACCGCGCTTCGTGACGGCTGGTGATGGGACATTGGCCTTTGCCTCACTGCGAGCTCGGAGACAATGTATCTGCAACGCGGCGATGTGCGCCGTGTTTACGACGGTCGGTCTGGGGCATCGAAGAATGAAACAATAACTTCAAGTCTTTTCCATCCCCCCACCCAAGGAAAACCTACCGTTTAGGGCCACGCGGCCGCTCGGCTTCTGCATATCTTCAGATTTAGCCGGTCCCCAATCAGTGTGATCCCGTCCTAGCGGCTTTGTCCTCTTCAATGGTGAACTTACGGATAGCGTCATGCCCGGCTGCTGGGCGGCGCAACCCGGGCTTCGACGTCTCGCCCGCTCACGAGGTTCACCACTCCATGCCCGAATTAGAAACTAAGTCTCTTCCAGAAAGCGCCTACGAACCACTGAAACCGGGCGAATCCTACCCGCCGATTGTGTCAGCCGACACGAGTTTGCCGGAGCTGACAAAGCGCTCCGTTGGTTGGGGCATCTTCCTGTGCATCGTCTTTACGATCGCTGCCGCGTATTCGGGCCTGAAAGTCGGGCAAGTGATGGAATCGGCCATTCCCATTTCCATCCTTGCCATTGGTTTGGCACGTCTCTACCGCCGGCGATCCAGCTTGCTGGAGAACGTGATCATCACCGGAATCGGAGGAGTTGCCGGACCGGTCGTGGCCGGAGCCGTTTTCACGATCCCTGCGTTGTACATCTTGAAGCTGGATCCGCATCCCGTGCAGACCATCTTTATCTGCCTGGCGGGCGGATGTCTCGGCGTTCTCTTCCTGATCCCGTTGCGACATTATTTCGTTCGCGACATGCATGGCCAGCTCCCGTACCCGGAGGCCACGGCCATCGCCGAAGTTCTTGTCACAGGAGAGAAGGGTGGCTCACAGGCCAAGCTTCTGTTGCAGGCAACCGTCATCGCGGGTGTTTACGACTTGTTCGTTACGACGTTTCAGGTTTGGAAGGAGTTCGTCGATTTCCGTTTCGTTCCTGTTTTTCGTGCTCTCTCGGAACGCGCGCGTATGGCGTTCAGCTTCGATGCCATTGGCTTCATCCTCGGGCTCGGCTATGTGATGGGTCTGCGCAGTTCCATGATCCTCTGCGCCGGCGGTGTCCTTTCCAATTTTGTCCTGGTACCGTTGATATGGTTCATCGGCAGTCATCTTGACAGTGCGGTCTATCCGGCGGCCTCCCCGATTTCGAGCATGACCGCCGTGCAGATCTATCGCGGTTACGTGCGATTTATCGGGGTCGGCGCGATCGCGACCGCGGGCATATTCGGCATCGTCAAGTCGTTGCGGATCGTGGCCGGTTCCTTCGGAATTGCTCTTCGTGTTTTCCGGAAAAAAGAAACTCTCGTGGTGGAGCGCACCGATCGTGATATATCGATGATGGCCATCTTTCTGGGAGTTGTGATTGGAGCGATCGGCGTGGCCATGCTCCTGGGCACCCTGCCAGTTTCCTGGATGGTGGTCGGACTGGGCCTGGTACTGACCCTGGTCTTCTCCTTCTTCTTCACCTCCGTTGCCGCCAATGCGATCGCTACCACGGCCCGCAATCCCGTTTCCGGGATGACGATGCTGACTATTATTATTTCGTGCGCTGTGCTGCTCAGATTTGGGCTATCAGGCACCAGCGGCATGTTCTTTGTGATGGCGATTGCTGCGATGGTGTGCACGGCGCTGTCGGTATCCGGCCAGGCAATCACCGACCTCAAAACCGGCTACTGGCTCGGCTCGACGCCTTCCGCACAAGAAAAAGTGAAGTTCTTGGGAGTGATCGCAGCGGCCGTCGCCGTAGGATTCACGATCGTGATGCTGGCGCGGACCTTCCAGTTCGGCGAAGCCCTGCCGGGCGATTCGCGGCCGGTCCTGGCCTCACCGCAGGCATCCATCATGAAGGCCTTGGTGGAAGCCTTCATGAGCCACCAGCCCATAGCGTACTTGCTGTTCGGAGTCGGTGCCATGATCGCATTGATCATGGAGATGTTGGGACAACCTTCCCTGATCTTCGCGCTTGGCATGTATCTGCCTCTCGAATTGAACACCCCGGCATTGGTTGGCGGATTCCTCTCCCATTGGTTGAACAAGCGATCCGAAAAGACCGGCGGCGAACGAGGTAGAACCATTCGGGAACGTGGTGTCATCATCGCGTCGGGGCTTATGGCAGGTGGTGCCCTGGGCGGTGTCCTCGGTGCTGCTCTGCGTTTGATACCGGGGTATCGCGAAGACTTGATTCAGACGCCCTTCTACTCTAACGAAGCCGTATCGCAGATTGTTTCTGCACTTCTGTTTGTAGGCCTCTGCCTGTACGTTTGGTTCGGCTCTGTAAAGGAAACTCCAGTGCAGAGAGTCGAATAAAGGAGACTGTATGGATCAGCTAGGACGATTCGTCGCGGATGCCGTGCTGGGAGTCGATACCCTGTGGGGCGGTGATGTCATGTGCCCCTCGGGTACGGGACGGTTCATCGCCGACTCGTGGTTCTCCGACGAGCCCCTTCCCGCTGCATATACCGATCCGGCAGCGGCGATCTTAAGGGGATGCGGTGGCGTCTCCGGCAAGAACATCAACCGACAGGTTGTGGAGGACTACCTGCGAAGTGTCGACCTTCCCGGGGCGATCGCAGGTATTCGCGCTGAGGCGCGAAAGATCCCTGGACTGCGCGGCCTCTACCTCAGTGGCCTTACGCTTAGCCTGGAAACCATGTGGGATCTTGCCATGGAAGTGTTCGGGAAAGGCGATCCGGTGCCATACGCGCGCTGTGTTGAAACCTCGACGGGGCGGCCGCCGGAACCTTCCAAGCCAGAAGCGAAGCACGGGCGTGTTGCTGAATTGCTGGGGCGCGCCGGCTACTCCCCCTCAGGCCCCGGCGGGCTCGTGAGTTGCGTCGATGCATGGCGCCAGGACCGATTGGTCCCAATGGCTTCGGTGCGCGCGCTGGGCGCGGCCGTTATTGCGCAGTTTGATCGCCTTGCCGAGACAAACTTGTTGCCCTACCTGTCTGGGGAACTGAGAAAGGTACCTCGAGCGAATATTAAATTTCTGCCAATAAAGGACGCCTGGTTTTCGGGCTCCATGAATTACATCGGGCGGGCGCGACACCCGGATGGTAGCCCCAGGTACGAGGCTACCTACGAGATCAACGCCTCACTGCGGATGTCTGTTCCTGAGTTCGAACAATTGGTTAGCCACGAAGTCGTGCCCGGTCACGTCACTACGTTCGCCTACTTGCAGGACCTTTGGTTCCGGGGTAAAGCGGGTTTTGAGGCGACCGTATTGACCATGAACACTCGTGCGGCCACTTTGTTCGAGGGTGTCGCCAACAATGCGATTCTCATTGCGCATGGAGTCACCGAGATCGAGCACTTGCCCGATGAGGATATGCAGATTGGTGTTCTGCTAGCCCTTTTGCAGGACGATGCCAAGAATCAATCGTCGTACCTGACTTGGGGAGAAGGAATGCAGCGTGAGAATGTGGCTGCCATCCTTCGGCGCGACTTCCTGGTCACCGAGGAGCGTGCGGATAAGCTTTCGGGTGCATGGGGCCAACACCCTTTGCTCGGTCGAATGTATTTGCCGGCCTACCGGGCAGGCACGGAAATTGTCGCTCAGCTCCGACGCCTTCACCCACCGAACGAGATCTTACCGGCAATCTACGGTTGTTCCGGTCCCGTCGATATCGTGACCATTGACGAGGCGTTGAAGGGCGCACACGCGGAAGTGTGACCTGGGACCCGACTTGGATTGGGAATGAAGGGGTTCTTTTCTGACATTCGCGTTTCCCGATGGGCTGAGTGCTCGAAGCCGAGCTGTTGTCATTAGCATCTGGAAGTGAGCTCAAGGTAAACCTGTAGCAAGTTTCATCAGTCGCTGCGCGTATCCCAGCGTAGAACTCGAATTCTCACTTGACTATTCAAGAGACCGATATATTCTTCCCGCATTGCTCGCAGATCCGTATTCCGAGCAACCCACCGCCAGAGCGGGGAACCAGAAACAGGCACGACCCAAAAGCTCCAGTCAGACCAGCAAGTTCCAGCGTATGCGCTGGCCTCAACGCACACGAAGAAGAATAGGTCCAGTTGTATGTCTTATTTCATTTGGCTCCCGGTCGTAGGTCTTTCCGGATGGGCTACTGGTGAGATCGTAGGCGGCGAAGGACTCGGTCGAGTGGCCGATATTCTCCTCGGCATTTCTGGCGCCTTCCTGGTTCGCTTCATCACGGAGGTCGGACGTTTTCCATTGGATTACGTGACCCTCCTCCTTTTCTCGGTCTGGGGAGCAGCTGCTCCGCCAGCGACTGTCAGGTTGTTCCTGAAACACCGTAGGAAGTCAGGATCCCGGAGAACGACTGCCCCATCCGTACTGTAAAATTTGCCTAGTCGGTTTGGCAGCAAATCCCATCCAACCGTCATAGCGGCGAACTTGAATTCTCGTGGATATGCGCACTCATTCCAGCCCCGATCCTGAGCCCTTTCAAAAAGCCTTGGCCGATGCCTTCGTCGTGCAAGAAAGTGAAATCGAGACGCGATCTCTTTGTGCCGTCGTCGAACTCCAGGGACTGATCGCGAAGGGCGAACTCGACGTCGATCAAGCCATGACTCTGGTTGCGGATCGTGCGCGTAACGTAGCCAACGCTACAGGAATTGCCATCGCTCTGTTAAGGGGAGATCAGCTTACCTATCGGGCTGGCAGTGGAAGTTCAGTCGATCGGGTGGGCCGGAACATGACCGCCGTGCTCAGTGTCTCCGGGCAAATCCAGTCGAAGGATGAGATTCTGCGCGTGGAGGACGCGCAGGCCGACCGGCGGATCGAGGCGGCCATCTGTCGACAGTTCGGGGCGCGGTCGCTGCTGATCTTGCCAATTTATGACCAGCGAGCTTTGGTGGGAGTGCTGGAGGTTATTTTTGGCGACGCACACGAATTCCAAGACAGGGAAGTGCGCACCTATCGACTGATGGCGTCCCTGGTCGGAGACGCGATGAGCCGGGTGGCGCACCTTAGGGAGAAGAAGGACCACGGCGGCCACGGAACAACGGGCGATGGAGCAGTTTGTTGGACAGGCTGCCCCTCAGCCACAGATATCCCCCCGCGGTGTTGGCCCCAAGTCAGAGCCAATCAATAATCCACGCAATCGCCAAGTCTGGAAGGAACATGTCTTGGCGGCCAAGTTTCCAACTCGCAGACAACTGGTTCGCGTAGGGTCGATCATCGGGCAGCGAGCGAAACAGCTACCCTTATATAAACGCTGGACCGTTACCGTTGTGCTTGTGCTTGTGAGTTGGATCGCTTACAGAGATCGTCATTCGGTGTCGAAAGAGACGGATTCACAACCCCAGGGGGCGAACCAGACCGCGCAACCGTTGGGCTCCGGTTCCGCAGCATCCTCGCCGAGTGGCGAGTCCAAGCCGCTGGCCGTCGCCGTTCCCACCGAACCGGCGAAGGCGACGTCCCCGAGGACGCCACGATGGGTGAGGGTAAGTAGCAACGAACTCGACTACGTGGCCGAGGATGTGACCGTGCGCCACTTCACCCGAACGCCCGCGCCGCTCCATCAGCAAGCCGCTCACAGTCGTGTCAAAACCATTGGGGACGATGTGACGGTGCGCTATTTTGCTTCAGCACCGGCACCGCCGCGAGTTCGCAGTGGAAGCACTCAGATCCATTTCATCTCCGAAGAAGATGCGACCGTACACCCGGTCACAACCAACCACGCATCCGTTCCACAGCCTCCTGATGATTCAACCCCGCCGCCTCACCGCTAACTGGATGCTTGTGGGAAAACCGCGTGAGCCGATTCGTATCCGCTCTTCGAGTGCCCGGCCCATCCACGGCCGTGACCACAGAGAAGAAGGACATCCTCGAAACTCCATGAGCTGTCTACATTGGAAGCGAAGTCAGGAGTGTACTGGGATCTGACGAGAACTTGCGAGACAATGGTCTTGTCCCCGATGCGTGCTCGCCGTCTTTCAGTCCCGGCCTTCGCCCTCCTCCTCTCGCTCGCGCATGCTGCGCAAATTACGCCCCGCCTTTTCGTCTCCGTACTGGATGAGAACGGAGTCGCCGTACTCGGTGCTCGCGTCACGCTCCAGCCTCCATCACCGGGCGCAGCCGTCCGATGCGAGACCAGAATTTCCGGCCGCTGCGAACTTCCGCGGACACCGGATGGGCTCTGCCAGATCTACGTAGAGAAGGAGGGGTACTATACAGCGAATTCCACGGTCGAACCCTCAAGCGCTTCTGAAATCGAAATCACTCTCAACCATCTAAAGGAGATCAAGGAAACGGTCGATGTTCATGAATCCCCGCCCCTGATTGAGAGTTCGCAAACCCAGTCCCAGGAGAGGCTCACGGGTATGGACATCATCAACGTCCCCTACCCCTCCAGCCACGACTACCGCAACGTCCTCAACTACATTCCCACCGTGTTTGTCGATCCCTACGCGCAGGTGCACGTGGCGGGCTCGCAAACTTACCAGACGGTCACAGTACTTGATGGGCTCAACGTCACCCAGCCCTCGAACGGGCAACTGCTGCTGCACGTTTCCACTGATGCCTTCCGTTCCGTTCGGGTGGAACCGAGTCGTTACTCCGCGGAGTTCGGCAAAGGCTCAGGGCGGCGTGATTCTGCTGGAGACGGGAATCGGCGACGACCACTTCCGCTTCATTGCCACCGACTTCATTCCTTCCTGGCAGAACAAGAAGGGATGGAAGTTCGATCAGTTCAACCCGCGGCTTACATTGTCAGGCCCGATCGTAAAAGGGAAGATCTGGTTCTTCGATGCACTCGACGGCGCCTACCAGAATTTGATCGTCACCGAGTTGCCCGACGGCCAAAATCAGGATGTGATCTCTCGTCTGGGAAATCTTGCCAAAGTTCAGGCCAATCTCACGTCGCGCAACATCCTCACCACCAGCTTCAACCTCAACGAGTATCACGACCAGCACGCAGGGCTATCGCCGCAAAATCCACAGGCCTCGACTCCCGCCGTCGGTCAGCCCGCTTACCAAGGGGGCATGAAGGATCAGCACTACTTTTCTGGGGGAACTCTGTTTGAAGTGGCTTTCGGTTTCAATCGCTACGATCTCAACCAGATTTCAAGGGGCGTCGACCCTTACTCCATTTCACCGGAAACTGCGGGCGGCAGCTACTACCTCACGGCGCACACTCGGGCGGATCGCTGGCAAGTCGTCTCCAATCTCTACCTCCATCCTCGCGAATGGCATGGCCGGCACGAATTTAAAGTCGGCACTGATCTGGACCGGTTGCGCTACGACGCGAACTATGTCCGGAACCCCATCTCGTATCTGCGCGAAGGCCAGCCGCTGGGCGACTGCCTGGTCGCCCCACCCATGTCCTCACCCTGCTCACGCTATTCGATCTTTCCGGGTGCGCCCGCGCTGACCCAGTTCAACAGCGAACTCAGCGGATATCTGCAGGATCGCTGGCTCCTCACTTCTCGTCTCTTGTTCGAGACCGGGCTTCGCCTGGACTGGGATCAGATCGAGCGTCGCCCGCGTTTTTCGCCGCGTCTGGCAGCCACCTGGGTTCTCGACAACAGCGGCAATACCAAGCTCTCCGCCGGATTTGGAGTCTTCTATGACGCGACAGCAATCTTTCTGATCGCCCGCCCTCGTGCAGGCACTCGCATTGATTACTTCTTCGATCGAGAATGGTCATCCAACGCAAGACTCGAATGAAGTTCCGATTGGTCCGGTCTTCTCGTCATTTACAGCCGATGTTCATCACTTGCAAGCGCCCCGCGTCCTCAACTCAAGTCTTGCCCTGGAACGGAAACTGCCCGCCGATATTTACGTGAAAGTTGAGTACATCCGGAAGCGTGGTATTCACGGCTTTGCTTATGATCTCAGTGTCCCATCCACTACGAACGCCAACTTCGTGCTTTCGAACACACGACAGGATCATTACGACGGAGTTCAGATCAGCGGACGCCACGCCTTTCGGAATGGCCACATGGTCGCCGCATCCTACGTCCGTTCGCGCACCCGTAGCAACCAGGTCCTCGATTTCAACATTGACAATCCGCAATTCAGCTCGCAACAGCCCGGGCCCTACCCGTGGGACACTCCCAATCGATTTTTGTCCTACGGACTGCTCCCGCTGGTGAGAGGATTCGACCTGGCTTATTCCACCGAGGTTCACACCGGGGTGCCCTTCAATGTCGTCAATGCTCAGCAGCAACTCATCGGCCCCCCAGGCTCACTCCGTTTCCCCACGTGGTTCACGCTAAACACACACGTCGAAAAACGATTCCACGCCTTCGGCTATTACTGGGCTATCCGTGGCGGCTTCAATAATGTCACCGGCCGCAAAAACTGGATCTTCGTCAACAACGACATCGATTCGCCCGACAGGTTCCCACCTTCAGCGTCTACAACGGCCGGGCCTTCACCGGGCGCATCCGCTTTCTCGGCCGCAAATAATGATCGAAAGCAGGCCTCGGTCAGAACTGTCCCGTTCGATTTCGATCAGTTCTCAGCAACCAGGAAATTTTGAACAATTGGGGGCAGGAAAGGGAAGGGCAGCCTTCGGATGGCTGGGATCCTCAGCACGCACGGAAGCTGCCTCGTGATGCAAGACGAGGCGCCACCGCCGCCTCAAGAAAGCAACCCGCCGCACACGCTGGTCCGAACTACGGGGTTGGCACCACCGCCTGCGCCTGGTTCGAGTTCACGCTCTCGGTCCCGCTTCCATCCACGGCCGTCACAACGTAGTAATACGTCTGTCCACTCTGCACGGAATTGTCGGTATAGGTTGTGCTGGTATCGGTCGACCCGTTGATGATTGCGTAGGGCCCTCCCGATTGTGTTCCTCGATACACGTTGTACCCGGCAACGGTTGACGTGCTGGCCGTCCACGCCAGGCTGACGCTGTGTTGCGGTGGCGCCGTTCCGTTCCCGCTGGCTGCCTGCGTGACGGGGGAATTTGTCGCATTGCTGGTGAACGTAATCGTCGACGAAGCCGCACCGCTGGCCTGCGGTGTGAACTTCAGCGTGTATGGCACTGTCTGTCCGGCTGTCAGCGTCAGGGGGAGGGACAGTCCCGAAACCACAAATTCCGCGTTGCTGGACGCCACTGCCGATACGGTGACGCTGGCGCCGCTGGCCACCAGCGATCCCGCCTGCGTTTGCGAAGTGCCTACTGTTACGCTGCCGAAGTTGGAGGTTGCCGGACTGGCTGCCAACTGGCCCGGCGCCGTGCCTGTGCCCGAAAGCGCCACGCTCAGGTTGGGCACCGATCCATCCGCCGTCAACGCCAGGCTGCCCGTCACCGCTCCCGCCGACGCAGGCGTAAAGGTCACGCTGAATGTGAGGGTTTGTCCCGCGTTCAGCGTGGTGGGCACACTCAGGCCGCTCGTCGCAAATCCCGCTCCTGTCACGTTCGCCGTAGCAATATGAATTGGGGATCCGCCGGAGTTCGTCAGCCGCTGCGTCTGCGATTGAGTGTTACCAACCTGAACACTGGAGAAAGCAATGCTGGTCGGGTTTGCAGCCAGCGTGCCGGCCGTCACTCCCGTGCCCGTCAGCGCGATGTTTAGAGAAGGATTGGACGCCGTACTGCTGATCGCAATATTACCAGTGACCGCTCCCGCGGCGCTGGGCGCAAACGTTGCCGTGAAACTCGTGCTTTGCCCGGCGTTCAATACCAGGGGCACCGAGATTCCGTTCACGCTGAAACCGCTTCCGGTTGCCGACGCCTGACTGATTGTCACGCTCGACGAGCCGCCGTTGGTCAGCGTGATGGTTTGCGACTGATTCGTTCCCACCTGCACGCTTCCTGCGTTGAAGGTCGCCGGACTGGCTCCCAGTGTGCCCACCGCCTGTCCCGTTCCCGCCAGAGCCACGCTCGCGGTCGCGATATTACTCGTGAATGCGATGCTGCCGGTGGCGGATCCTGCTGACTGCGGCGCAAACGTCGCCGTAAAGTTCGCGCTCTGTCCCGGCGACAGCGTCACCGGCAAGCTCATTCCGCTGGTGCTGAACCCCGTCCCCGCCGCAGTAGCCCTGGTAATCGTCACGGCACTTCCGCCCGAGTTGGTGACGGTCCCTGTCTGGTTCTGTGTGCTGCCGACGGTCACGCTCCCAAAGCCGATGGCGCTAGGATTGAAGGTCAGCGCGCCCGAAGATACAGCAGTACCGGTAATGGCCATCGCGAGATTCGAGTTGGTTGCGGTAGAAACGATCGTCAGGCTTCCACTCAAGGTACCGGCTGCGGTTGGTGCAAAGGTCAGATCGAAACTCACGCTCTGCCCGGCTCCTAGAGAAAGCGGCAAAACCAGTCCAGTGATCGTCAAGCCCGAACCGGTCAGATTCGCCTGAGAAATAGTCGCGCTCGAACCGCCGGAATTGGTCAAAGTTACCGTTTGCTTTTGCGAGCTTCCAAGAGTCACGCTTCCAAACGAAACGCTGGCTGGAGCGGCAGCCAGTTGTCCGGCGGCAGTGCCGTCGCCGGAAACCGACAAGGCCACGCTGGTGGCCGAAGTCTTTTTGGGACTCGAACCATTCGTCAAATTTGCGGCCAGAGAAGCACTGCCGTTCACGGTGATGCTGCCACTGACGGGATTCGGTGTTTTGGGCGAAAAGGTAACGGTGAACGCGGCGCTTTGCCCAGGCGCCAGTGTGACCGGCAAGGATAATCCGCTCACTGTGAAAGCGGCGCTGCTCACCGAGTCTTGCGAAACCGTCACGCTACTGCCGCCGGTATTTGTAAGCGTGCCAGATTTTGCCTGGCTTTGCCCGACGGGCACGCTCCCGAAGGTTAGCGAACTGGGAGTCACTGTCAATTTGCCCGCCGCAACCGCTTTGCCCTTGACCGAGACGTCGATTTCCGCGGTAGACGAGGCATCGCTCCGAATGGCAACTTTGCCGCTCGGTTGACCTACAGACTGAGGACTAAACGCTATCGTCAGAATGGTGCTTTGTCCCGGCTGCAGCGCGAGCGGGGTCGCCGGACTCACGACCTGAAAGGCAGACGCCGAGGACGAGAAACTGGAGATGGTTACAATTGCTGAAGAATGATTGGTAAGCGAATCGCTCAACTCCGTATTGCCGCCCACTACGCCGTCGCCAAAATCCAAAGACATGCTTGCGACGGATAACGAACCACCGCCCGTTGTGGAAGTTCCCGTACCGGAAAGCGGCAGGCAGCCCGGCATCACCACCGAAATGAGAAACAGGAGAAAAAGACCTGCAAAACGAGCCCCACGCGAGCAGCGCCCCATGTTGTCCCCTTCCAAGCCGCGACTCGCGTTCGCGCGGCGGGAGAAATTGGATTGGGCGCCCTGGCTGTCCTTTCGTTCATAGTGTCTTTTGGACAGTCTCAGAGCTACCGCATGCCGATATTAAGGCGCCCATTCCAACGCCAACTAGATGCCAGAAGTTCAGTGTGATTCGGGTCAAAGGTGCAAGGGGTGAGTGACCAACTCAAAAGTGATGCAATTCACAACACCAGTGTTGGCGCGGGTTTCAGAGACGTCAGAAATCTCATGCTCGCGATGCATTTCCACTACGGTTTTTTGTTTGTCGTGAGAAAAGCGTGGATATGCTTAGGCAAGCTCTCAAGAATCTAGGAGCATCTTGCGTATCCAAAATCTCGCTAGAGAAAAACGTTTTGGACTTTCTGACTCATCCTCACCTGGAGGCCGCTCGACGGCTTTCCCGCATCTGTATTACGTCGTGAGTATCTTGGCGCACCTCGTGCGCCCCAATTCTTGATCTCAGGTATTGCGTGGAGCAGGGCCGTGTAACATCCCGCCTACGCCAAGAACAGACCGAGCGTCTGCCGGTCCTGCCCTCCCCTTGTAAGTTGGCAAGGAAGGCCACCCCGGAGCTTCCCTCCGGCCCGATCAGTCCACCGAAATATCAAAAGAGCATCCTGGGCGCGGCCGGGACGTAGCTGTGCTTCAGCCGCGCCAATGAAGCGGGCAGGTGGGACTGCCCCGCTTTACTTTTCGGTGGAAATTTCGCAAAAGCTATCAAAGATGAAAAGGGCGATGAGAGGCGCCCGAGGGATCAGCGGATCGGGAAGGAAAAAGTGGTGCGCCCTGAGAGATTCGAACTCCCGACCTTCTGGTTCGTAGCCAGACGCTCTATCCAACTGAGCTAAGGGCGCGGAAAAACTGGCAGGATACAGCCTCAGAATTATATCGGAATCGGCGATTCCTGAAAATGCGTTGGCCCTTGTGTAAATCTTCGACCTCGGGCGTAATTCTTTCTTGCCAGGTAGAAATTCCTACCAGGTGCCTGCCAGCAACTCCTCTTTAATTTCATCACCTTACGGTATGGCCGCGAAGCTGCAACAGGGATCAACAGACGAAGTGGCGCGCAACGGGGCGCTCTAGAGAATAACTTCGGCCAGAGGTTTTCTTGAGCGCCCCTTTGCATTTCTAGCCCGTTGAGTCGCGTTCCGCATTTCGCGACTGTTCCCCCAGCCCTCCCCCATCATTAAGCCAAGGTTAGCTTTTCTTTCACATCGATCCCCGCCTGCCGCAACAGTTTGGCCACCGCTCCCTCGTTCAACCGCGAAGCGTCGTATTCCACGCGCACCGTCCTATCCTTCTCGTTGAATTCCACCTTCCGGATTCCGTACACCTCGCGCATGCCATCAATTGCTCGCATTTCCCGTTCTCCCGGATTGGCGCCATAACGGTAAGCGACGTCCAAGTAGGTCATTTCGTTGTGTTTCCTCCGTCCTCCAAGATACAACAATCGTCCGCGCCACTAGCGCAATCAAATAAGACGTCCATATTCCCGCAGCCGGAGGACCTTCTGTCGGCTGGCAGTCTTTGCGAGTGAAGGTGTATGGTTTAACGATCAAATACCCGAGTCACCTCGCCGAGTCTGCCCTGCGCTGCTCCGAGGGTAGTCAGTTTTCCATGTCCAAGCACGTTCCGACCACAAGCGCCGCAGAACTCGATCCCGTATGCGGGATGACGGTCAATCCTTCTTCCGCCCAGGGACAGGTCGATCACGCCGGAAAGACCTACTACTTCTGCAGCTCGAATTGCGTGAAGAAGTTTCGCGAGGATCCCGCAAAATACATTGCGAAGTTGCGCGCACCCGCGGAGCCTTCCCTCGTCACCATCGGTGTTTCGAAGCCGCCATCTTCTGTAAAATTAGCGACCCCTGGTACGACATCCAGACAAACCGACCCTGTTTGCGGCATGGATGTCGATCCTGCGACCGCAAAATTTCATTTCGAATATTCCGGCAAGACGTACTACTTTTGCTGCGGCGGATGCCTGGAAAAATTCCGCCTTGATCCCGAACGTTATCTCAACCCGAAGCCTCCCGATAATCTTGTACAGCTCGGAGGAGCGCCTTCCGCCTTCGGGCCTGGGTCCCAGCCGGCAGCGCCGTCGACAGCCGCCGACGAGCGCTTCTACGTCTGCCCCATGTGCCCCGAGGTACGTCAGCCCGCGCCCGGCCCTTGTCCAAGTTGCGGGATGGCGCTCGACCCCGCGAACCCGTTCCCTATATCCAAAATTGAATACACCTGCCCGATGCATCCGGAAATCATTCGCTCCGAGCCGGGTAGTTGTCCCATCTGCGGCATGGCGCTGGAGCCGCGCACCGTCACCGCGCACGAAGAAGAGAATCCCGAACTTCGCAATATGACCCGGCGTTTCTGGGTCAGCGTCGGGCTGACAGCGCCCCTTCTCATCATCGCGATGGCCGACATGATTCCCGGCATGCCCATCCAGCACGCCCTGCCCGCTGGCTGGCTCCCGTGGATCGAACTCGCGCTCGCCACTCCCGTCGTGCTGTGGGGCGGCTGGCCGTTCTTCCAGCGCGGACGGGCCTCGCTCGTCAATCGCTCGATGAACATGTTTACGCTGATCGCCATGGGCACCGGCGTCGCCTATGTCTACAGCCTGATCGCAACCATCTTCCCGCGAATCTTTAACCCAGGCTTCCGCGGAATGAACGGCCAGCCCGACGTCTACTTTGAAGCCGCGGCCGCCATCACAACCCTGGTTCTGCTCGGCCAGGTCCTCGAACTTCGCGCCCGCAGCAAGACCAGTGCGGCCATTCGCGCGCTGCTCGATCTCAACCCTAAGACCGCACGCCTATTGACCTCGGACGGCGTCGAAAAGGATGTCCCGCTCGAACAAATCAAGGCGGGCGATCGGCTTCGCGTTCGTCCGGGAGAAAGAATTCCTGTCGACGGCGATGTCCTCGAAGGCAGCAGTTCAGTCGACGAATCCATGATCACGGGCGAGTCCATCCCCCTCGCCAAAAGCGCCGGCGCGACTGTTATCGGAGCCACCGTCAACGGCGCCGGCTCATTCACCATGCGCGCCAAGCGCGTTGGCAGCGAGACCATGCTGGCCCAGATCGTTCAACTCGTCAGCCAGGCGCAGCGCAGCCGCGCTCCGATCCAACGACTCGCCGACAAAGTTGCTGCTTGGTTCGTGCCCGCCGTAATTGCGATCGCTGCCGTAACTTTTATTGTGTGGGCGCTGGTCGGTCCACAGCCCCGGCTTGCGCACGCCCTCGTCAATGCGGTCGCCGTCCTGATCATTGCTTGTCCCTGCGCTTTGGGGCTCGCCACGCCCATGTCGGTGATGGTCGGCACGGGGCGAGGAGCATCCCTAGGCGTCCTGATCCGGAACGCCGATGCCCTCGAGCGGCTGGAGAAAATCGACACCCTGGTCGTCGACAAAACCGGCACCCTGACGGAAGGCAAACCAAGTGTCACTTCCGTGGTTCCCATTGGTCTGGAGCGCAAAGAACTGCTCCGCATCGTCGCCAGTCTTGAGCGTGGCAGCGAGCATCCCTTGGCCGCAGCCATTCTGGCCGAGGCCACCGAGAAAGAACTCGCCCTCGCTCCGGTAAGCAATTTCCAGTCACACCCCGGTCAAGGAGCCGAGGGAACTGTGGAAAGCCGCTCCGTCGCCGCAGGCAACCGCCAGTTCATGGAGAAGCTCCAGGTAATGATTCCCGATGTGCCTGATCGCTACCTGGGCGCTGGCGAAGCGGAGATTTACGTGGTGGTCGATGGTCGTTTCGCAGGATGGATCGTGGTTGCCGACGCCATCAAGGAATCCAGTCTGCAAGCGATTCGTGAGCTCAAGACCCAAGGCATTCGCGTGGTCATGCTGACGGGAGACAACCGCCATACCGCAGAGAATGTCGCCTCTAAGCTGGGCATATCGGAATTCGAGGCGGAAGTGCTGCCCGGTCAGAAAGCTGAAATCGTTCGTCGCCTGCAAGGGGAGGGAAGGATCGTAGCCATGGCAGGTGACGGCATCAACGATGCCCCCGCCCTCGCCCAGGCCGATGTCGGCATCGCCATGGGCACCGGTACCGACGTCGCCATGGAAAGTGGCAGCGTCACGCTGGTGAAAGGGGAGCTTCCCGGAATCGTGCGCGCCCGCAAATTAAGCCAGGCAACCATGCGCAACATTCGGCAGAATCTTTTCTTCGCGTTCGTCTACAACTCGCTGGGCGTCCCCTTGGCCGCCGGGGTGCTCTATCCATTTTTCGGAATTCTGTTGAGCCCCATCCTGGCCGCTGCCGCGATGAGCTTCAGTTCGGTCTCGGTCATCACAAATTCGCTACGCCTGCGCTCGGTCAAGCTTTGAACTTCTGGCGTACGTCGCCGGCTGCTTCCCGAAACCTACTCGCAAAATGCCCGAGTGGACGCGGGCACACAGCTTAGGCCCGGACAGCAAGGAGGAAACTGTGCCGGGCATTGCATCCCCTTCGGCGTACAGCGCGGTCCGCTGACGCTTCCGGTTCCCGATAACCGCACCGAGTGCGGGCTGCCCGCGGCATTGTCGGTCACCATAATCTGTCCGTCCACACTGCCCGAAGTGCTGGGCGTGAAGATTACGTTGATCGTGCAACTGGCACCCGCCGCTAGGCTTCCGCCGCAATCGTTGGTTGCCTGAAAATTCGCGCTGACGACTATGCTCGTGATTTGCAGCGTCCCCGTCCCGGTGTTACGCAAGGTCACCGGCTCGGCGCTACTAGGCTGGCCTACGACTTCCTGTCCAAACATCAGGCTGCTCGCCGACAGGGTCAGCCCAGGAGTCGCGCCCGGCATGCTGCTGGAGCAGGCCGCTGTCATGCAGATTCCCATCAGAATGGGTCCAACCAACTTTTTCATTCTGTGCCTCCCATCGAACCAGACTGCTCGCTTTCAGGGCCGGGTAAAGATACTGTGGAAGGGAACCCGAGGCTTTCTATGGGTGGATAGTGTGGTTGGTATGGAAGTCGTGTCAAGAAAACGAAGGCGAAGCAGAGAAAAAGTGTCCAGAAGTTCTAAAGCTTGCTGAGAAAGTCCGTGACTTCCGGAGTGCTCCAGTCGAACGCATTGGCAAACTTTCGTCGCAGGACTCCATCTCTGTCGATGATGTAGGTCTCCGGAATCTGGATCGTCCCGTACATGTGTTGGATCTTCGCGCTGGGGTCGCGTACGGTCACAAAGTCCATTCCGTATTTGTTGATGAAGCGATGGTAGGCGCCGTCGTCCTCGTCGGCGCTGATGGCCACCACAACCACGCCCTTGTCCTTCAGCTTCTGCTGCATGCGCACCAGCGAGGGCGTCTCGGCCACGCACGGCGGACACCAGCTCGCCCAGAAATTAAGAACTACCACCTGGCCCTTGAACTGGCTGAGGGTGACTCTGCGTTCCGCGTCCTGGACCACGAAGTCCGGTGCTGCCTTGCCGATCCGCGGTGGCCGCGTCCCGCCATAGCAGCCCGCCATCGCCAGCAAGCCTAATAGGCCGAGAGAGAAGATGATCCGTCGCACACAGATATAATAAAGGATTCGCCCTATGGGGATGCCAGTACCAGCTTTGGACCGCCCGGTCGTCTCAATCATCGTTCCCGCCCGGAACGAGGAAGCCTCCCTGTCAACCTGCCTGGAATCCCTGGTTTCCCAGTCTCGAGTGCCCTTCGAAATCATCGTGGTGGACGATAGTTCTACGGATCGAACGCGTGCGATCGCCGAGTCTTTTCCCGGGGTGCGCGTGATCGATCCCGCTCCACTGCCCCCCGGGTGGACCGGCAAGAACAATGCCGTCGTCGCGGGAGCCCGCGCGGCGAAAGGGAAGTGGCTGCTCTTCACCGACGCCGACACTGTCCACAAGCCCGACTCGCTCGCCCGGGCCATCGCGGAAGCCGAGCATCATCATGCTGACTTGTTATCTTATTCCCCCGAGCAGGAAGTCCACGGCTTCTGGGAACGAGCCGTGATGCCCGTAATCTTCGCCGAACTGGCCAGAAAATATCCTCCCTCCGCTGTCAGCGACTTCTCCAAAAACCTCGCGGCCGCAAACGGCCAGTACCTGCTGATCTCGCGCAAAGCCTACGACGCGGTAGGAGGTCATGCCGCCGTTGCCCCCTCGCTACTCGAGGATGTCGCCCTCGCCCGGGCCGTCCGCAACGCCTCCCTCAAAATTCGTTTCCGCTATGGCGGCGACGCGGTGCGCACGCGCATGTACCGGGGCTTCTCGCAAATGCGCGAGGGCTGGACCAAGAATCTCAAATTGCTTTTTCCAGCTACCGTTCCACTCGCTCTCTGGCGCGCTCTCGAATTTTCTGTAGTAATGGCGTGCCTGGCCCTCAGTGTCGCGTCTGTCGTTGCCGGTGACTGGCGACATGCTGTGTTTTACCTGATCGTGCCGGTGATGACGGTCGCGAGAATTGCGACGGCACATTTCTCCTGGGGTTCAAATTTCCTGGGAATTCTTGGCCTGCCCGTCTTTTCGTACCTGCTCCTGCTCTCCAAACTACGCCATGCACGTGGGGCGGTAGCGTGGAAAGGGCGCACCTATCCAGGCGCGGCCGGCATCAAACCGATTTCGTAATGGAGAGTCATGGTCTACCTGACCCGTAAAGCCGAATTCGCCGCCTCGCACTTCTACCACAATCCGCAGTTCACGCCCGAGCAGAATCTCGCCACCTTCGGCAGGTGCAATAACCCGAATGGCCACGGCCATAACTACACGCTCGAGGTCACGGTCAAGGGCAAGGTGGACGCGCAGTCCGGCTTCGTCGTCGATCTTAAGCAATTGAAAGATGTCATGAACCGTGAAGTGCTCGACGCCATGGACCATCGCTTCCTCAACAAGGAAGTGCCGGAATTTCTTCACCTGATTCCGACCACAGAAAATATCGCCATCGCCATCTGGCAGCGTCTCGCGCCCAAACTCAAGGCTGCGCAACTCCACCGGGTTCGTTTGTATGAGACGCCCAACCTGTTCGTCGACTTCTACGGGGAGGCCGCGTGAAGGCTCATCTCACCCGCCGTTACCTGTTCTCCGCATCGCACCGCCTGCACAGCGCTGCCATGCCCGACGACTGGAACCGGGCAACTTACGGAAAGTGCAACAATCCCCACGGCCACGGGCACAACTACCACGTTGAGATTACGGTCAGCGGCACGGTTGATTCCGCCACCGGAATGGTCTGCAACCTTGCCGATCTCGACGGATTCGTACACGCTGAAATCCTGGAACGCTTCGGTCACCAGAACCTGAACACGCTGCCTGAATTCAAAGACCATGTACCCACGACCGAAAATCTGTGCATCCGAATCTACGAAATAATGCAGCAGGGCTTCCGCCACGCTCATCTAGAAAAAGTAAGAATGGAAGAAACCATGATGAATTCCTTCGCCTACGCAGGAGGAAAAGAACTTCGCGATTGAAGAGCACGGAGAGAGCGCTGTCCTGAATACAGCCGCCGAAGTCGGCGAAATTCATTAGCCCAGCGCGCAAGCGCTGGGTAACAACGCGGTAAAGCAAGCCCCCGGAGGGGCGGCAGCAATGGCCGCCAACCAAAGGCACTTATGAAAACAACCGAAACCTCAACCCTCACCAGCGCAACCTATGAAGACCTGGTGCGCGAAATGATAGTCCGCCTGGGCGAAGATCCCACCCGCGAAGGCCTCGCCCGCACTCCCGAGCGCGTCCACAAAGCCTATGACTTCCTCACCAAGGGCTATCGCGAAGATCCCGAGGCGCTACTCAAGGAGGCGCTCTTCACCGTCAGCTATGACGAGATGGTCATCGTCAAAGACATCGAGATGTTCAGCCTCTGCGAACATCACATGCTTCCGTTCTTCGGTAAGGTACACGTCGCCTATATCCCCAACGGCAAGGTAATCGGCTTGAGCAAAATCCCGCGCCTGATCGAACTGTTCTCGCGCCGCCTGCAGATCCAGGAGCGCCTGACCACCCAGATTGCCGAGACCATCCAGAAGGTCATCGAGCCGCAAGGTGTAGGCGTGGTCATCGAAGCCCGTCACCTCTGCATGATGATGCGCGGAGTCGAGAAGCAACATTCGTCCGCCGTTACCTCCTCGATGCTAGGCTGCTTTCGCCACGAAGAAGAGACGCGAACGGAATTCCTGTCGCTCATCCGCAACCGGTCAAACGGAGTTTAGTGGGCTAAGCGCCGCTCAAGTGGAAAACACAAGGTCCCCCGACTTCGCTCGGGATGACTGTTGATTCCTTAATGTTCCACGTGGAACGTCTGTGGAAAGTGCCAGATTTGTTGGAGATATTTTCGCGGCGGTTTCACTTTGGGACGTGGTCAAAACTCACCACGTTCCATAGCGATACCGGTTCCGACGTTGCGGAAATAATTTGATCATCAAGAGCCCCACCACAAACCCGCCGACGTGCGCCCAGAACGCGATCCCGCTGGTCTGCGTCGTCTCCGCAATCGCAGTTACAGCGCCACTGAGGAACTGGCTCACTCCCCAATAGCCCAGCATCAACCACGCGGGGATCGGAAAGAAGAAGATTGGGGGAAACCAGATGAGCACACGCGCCTTCGGATACAGGACGAAGTACGCGCCCATGACGCCTGCGATGGCCCCACTTGCGCCAATGCTGGGCAGGCGCGAGTTCGCATTGAACATAATGTGCGCAAGGCTGGCCGCCACTCCGCTCAACAGGTAGAAGACCAGGTACGGGAAGTGCCCGAGATAATCTTCAATGTTGTCGCCGAAGATCCAAAGCATCCACATGTTTCCCAGCACATGCAACAGTGAGCCGTGCAAGAACATCGATGTAAAGATAGGCAGCAGCGCAGCGCCGGGACTGAAGACTGGGCTGCCTGTCAGCAACCCGATTTCGAGTCTGGGAACCACGCCGAACTGCGTGAGCAGCGCATTGAGCTGGCCTCGGCTCTGCAGCCCGAGCTGCCACTCGAAGAAGTAAATCAACAGATTGACGGCGATCAGGAAATACGTGACGAACGGCGTGCTGAAAACCGGCTGATCATCGCGAAGAGGAAACATAAGGAATCAGGTAAAGTAGACTTGAATTTTCTCATGAACGGCGTACTGATCATCGACAAACCGCCCGGCTTCACATCGCACGACGTGGTCAACCGGGTGCGGCGTATCCTGGAGCAGCGATCAGTCGGGCACCTGGGCACGCTCGACCCGCTGGCGACGGGGGTTTTGCCGGTCGTCTTTGGAAATCTGACCCGGCTGGCGCAATTCTACACCGCCTCGGAGAAGACGTACGAAGGGACCATCCGCTTTGGTTTCGCCACCGATACCTACGATGCGGAGGGCGCGGCAACCAGCGAACCGCGAAGCGCTGCCACGTCGCTCGAACAATTGCGGCAACTTGCCCAGCGATTTCAAGGCAGCATCGAGCAAGCTCCGCCGCCATTTTCCGCGAAGAAGATTCAGGGTGTGCCCGCCTACAAGCTCGCGCGCAAAAAGAAAGAAGTGAAGCTCGCGCCCGTCCAGGTAGAAATCTTCGAGTTTGAGATCATCTCCTACGTAAACGAGCGAGCTATGTTTCGGGCGCGGGTTTCCTCGGGAACTTATATGCGCTCCGTGGCTCACGACCTGGGCAGCGTGCTTGGGTGCGGAGGGCATCTCGAATCGTTGCGTCGCACGAGTGTTGCCGAGTTTGGAATCGCGGACGCTCACACTCTCGAGCAGTTGGAGACGGGATGGCGGGCAGGGAACTGCGATGAATTGTGCGTTCATCCGCGGAAATTACTGCCTGAGATTCCATCGGTGACCGCGACGGACGAGATTGCCGCTCACATCCGCATGGGGCGAGCGGTGAACCTGCCGGAGTTTTCCCGGGCAAAGCAAGTGAAAGTTTTCTACGGACAGGCCGAGTTGATTGCGATCGCTACTCGCGTCGCCGGAACTCTTTTTCATCCCAAGATCGTCCTGGCAGGCGAGCCGGCGGTGCCGGCCGCAAGCTGACCCCATCCGGCTGAACCTGTGCGCTTGTGCAGGCAGGTCCGACTGAAGTCGGGCCTTTCTTTTTCTCCGACGAAGGCTAACGGATGGTCCGTGGCTGAAGCTACGTGACTGAACATGTCAAGCCCATCGAACCCGGTCGCGCACTGTCTTAGACTTAAAGTAATACTTGAACCTGAGTGGGGGCTCCGGTTCGTCGCCAAGTCGGCACTCGCAGAAACGCCTACTCGAGCATCGGGGAGCAGCAGGGCTTCTGAACGGGCTTGGGTTCCATCAACTCAACTCGGGTGAAGTTTGGGTCGTAGAGGTTGAGTTGCCACTTTCCGTCGCGGCCAATCTGCGGAGGCTCGCTCGGCTTCGGGCCACGCTTTAGAACCGTTTCATTGCCTGCCTTCACACTCGGAACGCCTAGCGCCAGATGATGCATGACGCCCAGTTCCTGGGGATCGGGATTGTGAACGTTGAGCATGTACTCCAGCCAGTCGGTGCCGTCGGGAACGCGCATGTCGACCCAATCAGTGGTGGAGTCGGTCATGCCGCCATGCCAGGTTTCTTTGAAGCCCAGAATGTCTTTGTAAAAGTGGTCGGAGGCGGCGCGGTCGCTGACTACAACACCAACATGAATGATGTGATCGGAGATGCGGGTGCTGGGCAGAAACTTCCCGAAGTTGCGGCTGTGCAGCGAGCCGGGCATGTACTGGATGAATTCCACGTCGTGGCCGTCGGGGTCGAAGACGTCGAATCCGCGATTGCCGTCGAGCATGGGCTCGAGCTTGTCGGGAACTTTAACGCCTTTACTGGCCAGGTAGGCGCGCAGCTGTTCGGCATCAGAAGTCTCGAAGGAAATGTGCGAGAGGCGATCCTGTTTTGGATCGGTGAGCTCGGGAAAGACCTCAATGTATTGATGGTCGTTCACCTTGAAGTAGGTAAGCATGAGGCCGGTGCCCTCGTCGGGCGGCTTGTTCAGAGTGAAGGGTTCCTGGAATCCGAGCACGCCGCCGTAAAACTTGCGGGCAGCATCGAGATTGTCGGTGCGGAGCCCGATGTGGGCGACCCCGAGAATTTTCGGGCGCTGGACGGGAACATTCTGGGCGGTACAAAACATGGCAATGAGAAGGGAACTGACTAAGGCAAGAAGTCTCATGACGCCTTGATAGTGCAGCGGCGATGAGGGAGGCGTCAAGCTGGTTGAGAGTCGTGAGCGTCAGATCCGGTCGCCACTTCTTGGCTTCACGGTCATGTCGTGTCGGTCGGGGCGACAGTGATTCCCGCGCCAACGCTGGGATAATTCGAGCGTATGCGGCTAGTTCGCTGGAAACGAAGGTTGTTCAGCCGTACCAACTCCGATCACGTCGTAGCCGGGGCGCATCAAGAGCAACTTGGTGTCCGAGACAGCGTAGAAGCGTAGAACGAGCTCTCCATTGTCCAGTGAAATTATGCCGCGGCCCTCGCTATCGATGGTGTACGTGCCTGCGTTGTCCTTAACATCAACCTCAGAGCCTATCAGGACAAACTGACCAGTTCCGTCCGGGGTGATGCGGCGAGTCAGGAATCTCTAAAGCGTAGGTGGGTACGGCAGTACTGGTTATGTCCGATAACAGGTATTATGTAAATACGCTGATTGGCTCCCAGGCACGCGCCCGTGAGCGCAGACACTTATAGGCTTATCGATTTCCAGCCCACCAGGTCCCGCTGGAGGATTCTTTCCAGATTCTCCACCTCGGGGCGGAAGCGTTCGTAAAGCCGGACGGCAAGATCAGCAGGTAGCTCGGTAAATGGCGGGCCGCCGCTAAGGAAGAACTGCCGGAGGGGTGAGTCCCGGATCGCGGCCACCAGCTTGTCAAACCTTTGTGCCTTGAGCCAGTCAGCCAACCGGGTTGCGGTGCGCGTCCGGGTGTAGTTCCGCGGGTGCGTCATGCTTTCGGATGTGTGTATGGAACGGTACTGCGCCGCGGAGAGCGTAAAGCGCGGCACGCCGATGAAGTCGACAAGTTTATCCAGGTAGGACTGCGGATTGTCCCGCAAATCGTCGTAAAGGGTCGCCAGCACCTGCCCGGGCCCCAGAGCATCTTGCCAGGCCCGGTAGTGCTCGCTGTATCGACTCGTATCCATGAATTCGGGATCTTCAACGATCGCCTGCTCGAAGCTCCAGGGAATCAGCCCGTAGGCGCGCTTCACCCGGTAGAGGGACAGGATGCGTTCCACGGGATCGCGAAATACGCAGACGACGCGAGCCTCGGGGATGAGCCGCGCGATGCGCTGCCGCGCCTCAATCGACGCAAAATAGGTGGGAGCGACTTCTCCGACGCGCCACCCGTCTATCGCCCGGGGATAATGCGCCAGGTACCAATCCAGCCCGCGCTGGAAATGGGTATCGAAAAAACGAGTTTCCTTGGTGGCCACGGGGAGTATGGTCCGCGGGCGCAGGACCTCGTGCAACCAACTGGTCCCGGTACGCGGGGGGCCCACAATAAAGAACGAGGGAAGCGACTCGAGTGTGCCGGTCGCCGCCCGCGTCGCGCTTCCCTTCTGGAACCGGTTGCGAGCTGAAAGTCGCTGAATCCACGACTGTTTTCTGGGATGTTCTACCGCCCCCTCAAACGCATCCATTTCGATTGTTTGCAGTCCGATCTCTATGAATCGCGGCGAGTGGCGTTTCCCTGACTGACCCGAGGCCTATCGTGGGGCTGCGGTTGGATGGGCGAGGGCTGCCCGAAGGTTGTGCAGAAATGGAGCGGGGCATGCGGAATCCGCCCCTGTTTTCAAAGCATCAGGACAGCCCCTCCATTAACTTCTTCAAGTCTTCCTTGAAGTTGCGCAACTTGTCCAGGCGCTCGGGTGTAGCTTCCAGAATTTCCTGCTTGTTCTGAAAGACCTGGCGCCCGTCCTTTTGGATCAGCACGCCGATTGCTTCCCCCATGCGCCAGCCGGGAGTGCCCAGGATCTGCAAGCCATCGACGCCAGGCACCAACATCGCGATGCAGCCATCGCGTACGACTCCAACGCACTTGGGAAAGCGATCGAAGGTCTGGAGTTCGAAGCCGGCCAGGTAGATACGTTGAAGTTGTTCGGCGGGATCCATAACAAGCTTCCAGCTACGAGCGCTGAGCTGCGAACTGGCACTTCTACGGAACCTCTCGTAGCTCGCGGCTCGAAGCTCGGAGCTACATCTTGTATCGCCCAAGGTCCTCGTCATTGAGGTCTTCGAGCATCTTGCGAAGGTCTTCGGGGGTCAGACGTTCGGAGTTGCTGGCCGCGACTCTGGAGGACTTGAGAACATCGTCTTCCACAAAGATCGGGCAATCGACGCGTAGGGCCAGCGCCAACGCATCCGAAGGGCGCGAGTCGATGCTGATGATGCGGCCGTCGCGCTCCACCCAGATGACGGCGAAGAAGGTATCGTCGCGCAGCTCTGTGACAACCACTTTCCGGACCTGGGACTCGAGTCCGACCAGCACGTTTTTGATCAGGTCATGCGTCATGGGCCGGGGCGTGGTGACTTTCTCGATCTCCAGGGCGATGGCGTTGGCCTCGTAGACGCCTACCCAGATGGGCAATACCGTGTCGCTGCCGATGTCTTTGAGAATCACGATGGGCATATTCGTAACGGGATCCATCATGAGGCCGCGAATTTTCATTTCTACTTCCATCCTGAAACCCCTGGGGTCGTGAATCCGGCTACCTGCTTTGAATTCAAGCTTTCACCAGCGCGACTGCCCTCCTTATATCACCAATTCTCCCAGCAGACTGTTGGGAAACCGGCTGGTAATCAGCACGGGCACGTAGGTGCCGAGGGCTGGATTTGCACCTTCAGGCGCGGTGAAGTTCGCGGTTTTATTCTGCGAGGTGCGGCCGATCCATTGAGCGCGCGCGTCATTCCTGCCTTCAACCATTACCTCAAGATTTTGCCCCAAGTGGCGTTCGTTACGCCGCTTCTGAATGTCGCGCTGACGCTCCATCAGGATAGCCAGTCGGCGCGCCTTCTCGTCGTCGGGGATCACGTCGTCGAGTTGCAGGGCCGGCGTGTTGGGCCGCGCTGAATATTTGAAAGAGAACACTCCGTCATATTCGACGGTGTCAAGCAGGCTAAGGGTTTGCTCGAAATCCGCTTCGGTTTCGCCCGGGAAGCCAACGATGATGTCAGTGGTAAGGCTGATATCACGACGGGCCGCTTTCATCCATGCAATGCGTTCGAGGTATTGCTCGCGGGTGTAGAGGCGCTGCATGGCGTCGAGCACTCGGGTCGAGCCGCTTTGCACTGGCAGATGGATGTGATCGCAGAGCGTGGGTACGGCATCGATAACATCGACGATGTCACGACCGAAGTCGCGCGGGTGCGAAGTGGTGAAACGCACGCGGCGAATGCCGGGGACTTCGCCGACCGAGGCGAGCAGTTCGGCGAATGACTTCTTCCCTGCCGGATCCCTGTAGGAATTGACGTTCTGCCCGAGTAACTGAATTTCGGTGTAGCCGAGATCGGCCATCTGGCGGGCTTCAGCGAGTACCGAGTCGGAGGTTCGGCTGCGTTCCTTGCCTCGCGTGAAGGGGACGACGCAGTAGGCGCAAAACTTGTCGCAGCCCTCGATGATCGTGATGTAGCCGCGGTGCGGATTGGTGCGCGAGGTGAATTCGGTTTCGAAGCACTCGTCGGTCTGGCGGTCGTCGAGGCCGGTAACGTGCCGGCCGCCGGCTTCGATTTGCACCAGCATTTGCGAAAGATTGCGGTAGGAGGCCGAGCCGCACACCATGGAGACGTGCGGGGCGCGTTCGAAAATCTTTTCGCCTTCCTGCTGGGCGACACAGCCCAGCACTCCGAAGACCTTTCCCTCTTTTTGATATTTCTTGTAGTCGGCGAGCCGGTGAAAGACTTTTTGCTCGGCTTTATCGCGGATGGAGCACGTGTTATAGAGCACGAGGTCGGCCTCTTCGACGGTTCCGACCTGGCGGTAGCCTTCGGAAATGAGGGTCCCGATTACCTTCTCAGAGTCATGGACGTTCATCTGGCATCCGAAGGTTTCGAGGTAGAACTTTTTGTCGGGCGTTGCGGCCATCCTGGGTCCAGTATATCGCAGGGTTTGCTCGCAATTTGGGTGCGTTCGCGTCTAAAGGACTTCGGCCCCTGTTTTTTCAGTGTTCGGCGCGACGGAAGTCGTGCTCGTCCGCCAAAGGTGAGCTTCAGCTTTTGTTATTAATTCTGATCGAGAAAGGACCTTCATGAAGAAAGCGATTGTGCTGGTCGTTTTATCGTTGTCGTTGAGCGCTGGGGCACAGATGCAGAAGCCTCCGGCAAAACCTTACACGTTGAAGACGCTTCTCCTCGAACAGCTACGCACTACGCACAACACAAAAGATTGGTTCGTGGATGCCAATACCGCCGTCGCCGGGCTGACTCCGGAACAGGCTAGCTGGAAGGATGGGAGCGGCAACCATTCCGTGGGACAGCTCGCCTATCACCTGGTGTTCTGGAACCAGCGCGAGTTGACGAAGTTTAAGGGCGCCGAGCCCTCGAAGTTCAGCGGGAACAACGAAGAGACCTTCGACAAGTTCGACGCGAAGCAGTGGTCGAGCATTGTGAAACAGCTGGACGAAGTGATGGCGGAATGGGAGAAAGCGGTGGAGGCCGCGGACGAAAAGAAGCTGGCCGGCTGGTATTCCGACATTGCGCATATTGGGACCCACAACGCCTACCACATCGGCCAAATCGTTTTCGTCCGCAAGCTGCAGGGATCGTGGGATCCGGAGAAAGGTGTGAAGTAGCTGGTTCCGGATCCCACTTCAGCGCGCGCGCTAACCCGCTGACTGCAGAGGCTGGCGTGTATCGATCGTCTCGCCGGCCTCGGCAAAGGCTTGCATCCAGACCAGCACGCGCTTCCAACCTTCGCCGTGATCCTTGCAACCCTTCTCATCTCCGGCGAAGCCAGAGTGGCGTAAGCGAACGGCCGTGCCCGTGCCTGACTTGTGAGGCCCCTGCGCCTGCAGGTTGTGAACCGGACGCGGCTCGAGTTCCCAACGCACCACCGTACCCACAGCATTGCTGAAGCTGGGCGACCAGGTGTGGACGAGCAGGCGTGGTGGATCGACCTCGAGGTATTCGCCGTCTACTCGGAACGAGGTGCCGTCGGCGCGAACCCCGATGCTGTGCCACTTTCCGCCGCGACGAAGGTCGGCTTGGCACTCGGTGATGCGGTACATGCCGGCTTGTCCCCACCAGCGTGGCATCTGGGTGGGGTCGGTGATCGCGCGAAAAACTCGTTCGGGCGGCGCGGCCACGAAGATTTCCGCTTCGATGGTGTCATGGTCAGGAGTGACGGCGACGGTTGCCATAGTGATCCTTTCTATTTCTCCACAAACTTCTTGAGATCGCGCAGCACGCCTGGCCATCCGCCGGAGTAGTCTTGGCGCGCGATGGGCAGTTCGGCGAGACCGCTGTGCGTGACGCGGACGAGCGTTCCTCCTTTGCTCGTCCGCCAGTTCCCAGCGAACCACGGTGCGTTGCGCCGGCCGATCGTGCCAATTTGCGATCCATGTGTAGCTCAAAACGCGAGGCGGATCGTACTCGAGGACTTCGCCGTCGCAATGAAATTTGCTGATGCCGTTGAGGTTGAGCTTGCTCGGCCTGGTGTCGTAGGTCCAGCGGCCGCCCTTCCGCGGCTCCAGTGAGAACGACTCGATCTGGCAGTCGTCCCCGGTCCACCATTGCAGGACCTGCGACGAATCGACCAGAGCTTGAAAAATGCGGGCCGCCGGCGCGGCGACGTGAATTTCGCTGACCAGCGCGTCCTGGTTGGGTGTAATCACAGTTGAGGCCACGACATTCCTCCACTTCTTCTCCAGAATATTTCGAGATCTCCCAACAACTGCTGCGATTACATCGCGGCCTTGGTTCGTACCACTTCGAAATGTTCCTTGGTTTCTTTGCCGTCCTGCACGAACGTCCAGTCCTCGGTGTGATGGTCGACGTCGGGCATGCCGATGACCAGTGAGTTCATATGACCCGTCTTCGGACTCGACATGTTGGTGCCGTCCACGAAGGTAAACGTAACGGTCTTGCCGTCTGGCGAGGAACTGGCCTGCATGCGGGGCTGGTTTCCGGCCGCACAGTAATGCGTCATGAGGATGCGGTCATTGTCCATGTGAAACACGCTGATCATGTCTTCCTCTCCCATGATCTCGCTCAGCAGGGCAGATCCGCCCGAGGTAGAACGGAAGACGAGCTTCACGGGTCTCCCGTTGTTGGCCTTCCCTTCCCAGGTACCGTTCAGCGACTTCAGATGTTCGAAGGTGGACTTGGCACCGGATTGGGCGAAGGCCGGGCTGACCATGACCAATAACAGCGAGGCGGCGATGCGTAGGTGATTCATTTTTGGATAGCTCCTTATTTTTTTGAACTTAAAACCAGGGCTCAAACATGCTGGCCCACTTTGCTCTATTCCATTTTTCCGCGTTTTTGTTTGACCTTTCCGCGTGCTCGATGCGCAGAGCCCTTCGGTGGCGCGGCGGCGGTTTCCTTTGCGTATTCGGCTTCCACAAAGGTTTTCAGGTTCGCCAGACTCGTCGACCAGAAGCTGCGGTATTGCTCCAGCCAGGAATCCACCGCGCGCAGGGGCTCGGGATTGAGGTGATAAAAGCGGTTGCGGCCTTCGCGATGCTCGTTGACCAGGTGTGCGCGCCGCAAAAGACGCAGATGTTTCGAAATGGCCGGCCGGGAGATCGGAAATGCCCGGGCAATCCGCCCGGCGGGCTGGCGGCCTTTGCGCAACAGGTCGAGCACGGCCCGGCGGGTCGGATCGGCCAGGGCGCTGAAAGTAATTTCCGGAGAATACGTAACCGTTTGGTTCCACATAATGCGTAACTGTACGGTTACGTGATTTGGATGTCAAGCAGAAATTTCGGTGGGGCGGCCATGGAGCATCGGGCCCAGTGGTACGTTGCTGATGGCGCGCTGGCGCTCAGTGATTTCCGTTGCGGACCAGATCCAGAAACCTCTGGTGAACGCGGGTATCGTCGCTGAGCTCGGGATGGAACGTAGCGGCCATGGTCTTTCCTTCTCGTACGACTACCGGATCGTTGCCTTCTGTAGCCATCACTTCCACCCCTGGGCCCAGATGCTCGATCTTCGGCGCGCGAATGAATACCATTTCCAACGGCGACTCACCCAGCTTTCCGGTACGAATCGAGCTGTCCACCTGGCGTCCGTAGGCGTTGCGGCGGATGCGAATGTCGAGCACGCCCAGGCCCGGCTGAGGCGGGTTGGTGACTTCCTTGGCGAGCATAATGGCGCCGGCGCAGGTGCCGAAGGTGGGTTTGACGCGGACAAACTCCTTGAGCTTGGTAAAGCCCTGCTCACCGAGAATCTTCAAGAACGCGCCGGATTCTCCGCCCGGGATGACAAGTCCGTCGATCTGGTCGAGTTGTGCGGGCTTGCGGACGAGGACGACTTCGGCTCCCAGTTCTTCGAGCCTCTTCTTGTGAGCGCCAAAATCACCCTGGATTGCTAGAACGCCGATGATCATAGGAGCTTTCAGGCCTCAACCGCCGCCAGCATGTCGAATTTTCCACTGAGAGCTGACGGCTGAAAGCTGAGAGCTCGGCACTACCATCCCCTCGTCTGCAGCATGTGCGCCTCGTCCAAGCCTGATACGGCCAGGCCCTTCATCGCACCCACCAGGTCTTCACTCACTTCAAGTAATACTTTAGGATCCTGATAGTGCGTGGCGGCGCGGACGATAGCCTTGGCGCGCTTCTCGGCTTCGACCGGATCGGCGAACTCAGTCGAGTTTTTCATGAAAATTCCGGAGCCAACGAAGACGGCTTCCGCCCCTAATTGCATGACCAGCGAGGCGTCGGCCGGAGTGGCGATGCCGCCTGCGGAGAAATTCGGAACAGGCAGCTTCCCTTCTTTGGCGACCATGCGAATCAGTTCGTAGGGCGCGCCATGTTCCTTCGCTTTGGCGTACAACTCTTCTTCGCCCAGCACGGTGAGGATCTTCATCTCCTGCACGATCTGGCGGATGTGCTTGACGGCATGCACGACGTCGCCGGTACCGGCTTCGCCCTTGGTGCGGATCATGGCCGCCCCTTCCGCGATACGGCGCAGAGCTTCGCCCAGGTTGCGCGCACCGCAGACGAACGGGACTTTGAAGGCGTGCTTATCGACGTGATGGGCCTCGTCGGCCGGGGTCAGCACCTCGGACTCGTCGATGTAGTCGACGCCTAATTCTTCGAGGATCTGCGCCTCGGCGAAGTGGCCGATGCGGCACTTGGCCATGACCGGGATCGACACGGTGGCCATGATCTCGCGAATTTTTTTCGGCGACGCCATGCGAGCTACGCCGCCCTCGGCGCGGATCTGGGCGGGGACGCGCTCCAGGGCCATAACCGCGACCGCTCCGGCCCGTTCCGCGATTTCGGCTTGCTTGGCGTCGGTGACGTCCATTATGACGCCGCCCTTGAGCATTTCGGCCAGGCCGGTTTTCAGGCGGAGGCTGGTGGAGTGACCGTTGCGCGATCCGTTCGTGTCTGCCATGGGAGTCAACCTTTCATCACAAAATGTGGCGCGAGGGGGAAGCTCACCTCAGGCGCTGAACTGCTGCGTAAACCCAATCGTTGCGGCACGAGTGAACTCGTGCCCTTCCCGGCGTGCTCCGGCCCCCCGCTCTCGGCACCTGACTGCGTGAGACTGCTGGGCTGCATGAAATAGGCTATCTCAAGATTGGTATTGTTAGACCGTCCATTTACGGTATTCTTTCCATACCACTTTTATGCCCCGCGAGATCACCGCATTCCCGCTGAGCCTGCCTGCCCCTCCCGCGCGGGGGAATCTTTATCGCTGGCTGTACGGAGAACTGCGTTCCGCGATCCTCGACGGACGGCTCAAGCCGGGGTCCCGGCTGCCGGCTACGCGCGATCTCGCATCCGCTTATCGAATTTCGCGGGCGACCATCGTTACGGCGTTTGATCAGTTGAAATCGGAAGGGTACGTCGAGGGGCGGTCGGGATCGGGCACGTATGTGAGCCAGATGCTGCCCGAGCACCTGCTGGATGTTCGCGGACCTCATCTGGAAAAAAGGCTGCCGCACCGGCGGATTGCGTTGTCTTCTTACGCGCGGCGTTTGCAGCCGTTCCGTGGGACCGCCGCTCGTCCGATTCGGGCATTTCGCGCGAATCAGCCGGCGCTGGATTTGTTTCCCACAGATTTGTGGGCGCAGGTGGCGGCACGGCGCTTGCGTCGCGTATCGGCCAGTTTGCTGGCAGGCGGAGAAGCGCTGGGCTACCGACCGTTGCGCGAGGCGGTCGCGGCGTACCTGAACGCGTCGCGCGGTGTGAAGTGCGCGGCGGACCAGGTGTTGATTCTCTCCGGCGCGCAGGAAGCGCTCGATCGCACGGCGCGCATCCTGCTGAATCCCGGAGAGTCGGTCTGGATGGAGGAGCCGGGGTATCCGGGGGCGGGCGTCGTTTTCCGTGCGCTGGGTGCGAGTATTCGCCGCGTGCCGGTGGATGCAGAAGGGCTCGCACTCGAGAGCGGCCGCAAGAAGTGGAGCTCGCCGCGGCTCGTTTACGTGACGCCCGGTCACCAGTTCCCTCTGGGCGTAACCATGAGCCTGCGCCGTCGGCTCGCGCTGCTCGAGTGGGCGCGACGGTCGGGAACGCTGATCTTCGAGGATGATTACGACAGCGAGTATCGCTACTCGGGGCGGCCGATTCCGGCGATGCAGGGGCTGGATCGGTCGGGCGTGGTTATTTTTGCGGGAAGTTTCAGCGCAGTGCTGTTCCCTGCCCTGCGTCTTGGGTACCTGGTCGTTCCTCCCGAGATGGTCGACGTGTTCGCGGCGGCGGAGTCGGTGAGTACCCATCATCCTCCTCTTCTCGAGCAAGCGGTCCTGTGCGACTTCATCACGGAAGGGCATTTCGCCCGGCACATTCGGAGAATGCGGGAGATCTATGCGGAGCGGCTGCAGGTCTTGTTGGAGAGCGCGAAGACGAAGCTTGCGGATTCTCTGGAGATTTCTAACGTAGAGGCCGGATTGCAGACGGTGGGCTGGCTGCGGCGCGGGTTGCGGGCTCGACGGGTGGCGGAGTTGGCCGCGGGTCGGCAGGTGGAGGTCGTTCCGTTGGACGTTTACGCGTCGGGGCGTTCGAGACGCGAGGGCGTGGTGTTGGGATTTGCGGCGGTGGATCCGCGGGAACTGCGGCGCGGGGTAGAGGAGCTGGCGAGGGTGCTGGGATAAGGGTTTGGAGAGTTGGGTATCGATTGGCGGGCGAGGGCGCCCGCCGTAAACTGACTATTTGTCGACGTACTTTGCGAACATCTTCTTCGGGTCGATCGCGATGAAGAGGCCTTTGCTGCGGGCCAGGGGCTCGCCCTTCTTATTCAGAATCTCTGCCATATTGATGTGCTTGCGGCCTTGCACTTTCACCTCGCGGGATTCCACACGCAGCGGCTTGTTGAGCGGCACTGGCTTCAAATAGTTCACCGTGATTTCAGACGTGAGCGCGATCACGTGTCGCAGCTTGTTCACCTTGCCCATGGCTTCGTCGAGAATGGTAGCAATAATTCCGCCGTGACAATGGCCGGGTGGCCCGGTGAAGCGCTTGCCAAGGCGGAAGCGGCAGACAAAGCAGTCGCGTTCTTCGTCGTAAGTGAACTTCAGGCGCATGCCTTCGGGATTGTTCTTGCCGCAGGCGAAGCAATAATTTTTCTGCAGGCGTACATAGCGGGTATCGTGACCGCGGCCACGGGCTTTTATCGGCATACCGGGACGATTGTAGCTTGCAGGCAGGTTCTGGGGGACAGGTCAAAGGGAGACTTCAGCGGTCGCCGAGATGCCTTTCCTGGTTGCTCGACGCGGGTGTTGAAAAACCTTACAACGCAGAGTCCGCGGAGAACTACCGCCGAGGACTCAGAGAATAAACTTTGAAAATTACTCTGCAAGGTTGCACCCATCCCGTCGTCTGCAACCTGTTTTTAGCGAATCTGCTCGGCGCATCCTTCCTTCGCTCTTGCGTTTGTCACATACGGCTGTGATAGACTTCCCGGCCATCCGCAGTTTTGTGTTTCTTTCGCGCTGCGGTGTGCGGAAAATCGACCCTTGGAGGTCGTAGTAGATGGGCCTCGCTCTTCTGGCAGTTATCTGGTTGATCACATTTGTCAGCACATACTTCTTTATCTGGCACCCGTGGTGGCTGCCGGCGGGCGCATCCGCGGCAGCGGCCGGCATCGATCACCAGTTCGTCAACACGTACATCATCATGGGAATCGTGTTCGTCCTCGCGCAATGCTCGTTGGGATTGTTCGTGTGGATGTACCGGGACCGCAAAACTTCGGCGCCGGCTGACTACTCGCACGGCAACACGACCATGGAGATTGTGTGGACCGTGCTGACCGCCATCCTGTTTATCGGGATGAACCTGATGGGCAGTAAGATCTGGGCAGCCGAGCGCTTTGAGCCGGCCAGTGCTTCCGCGATTCCGGTGGAGGTCACGGGCATGCAGTTTGCCTGGTACTTCCGGTACGCGGGAGCTGACGGAAAATTCGGGCTGACCAATCCCAAGCTGATGGATCCTTCTTCAGGCAGCGAAGCGGCGATCGGCCTCGACACCGCCGATCCGGCGGCCAAGGATGATGTCGTGACCGGCACCATGTTTCTCCCCGTCAACCGGCAGGTGGATTTGACCTTGCGCGCCGTCGACGTGATCCACAGCTTCTTCGTGCCCAACATGCGCTTCAAGCAGGACGCGGTGCCTGGGCTTGCCATTCACATGCATTTCACGCCCACGCAGATTGGCGACTACGAGATTGCCTGCGCGGAACTGTGCGGGCTGGGGCACTACAAGATGCACGGCATGTTGAAGGTCGTCAGCCAGGAAGACTTCGACAAGTGGCTAGCCGCACGGGAGGCGGAGAAACAGTAATGGCTACCTCGGAAGTGGTGCACGCACACGCGGCCCCGCAGGGCTTCATACGGAAATATATCTTCAGCCTCGATCACAAGGTGATTGGGCTCCAGTACTTTTTTCTGGCGTTGACGGCGGTGTGGGTGGGCATGGTGCTGTCGTTATTCATGCGCATTCACCTGATCTGGCCAGACGCGAATCTGCCGCTGGTCGGACATATCGCGCCCGAAGCCTACCTCAGCCTGCTGACCATGCACGGCACCATCATGGTGTTCTTCGTTTTGACCACGGCCCCACAGGGCGGTTTCGGCAACTACTTCCTGCCCATTCAGATTGGTGCGCCGGACATGGCGTTCCCGGTCCTGAACATGCTGTCGTTCTGGACGACGTTTGTCGCCTTCGTCATCATGCTGGCCTCGTTCTTTGTGGCGGGCGGCGCGCCCCTGCATGGCTGGACGGGTTACCCGCCATTGAGCGCAATTCAGTCTGCGGGCCCAGGCGAGGGACTGGGCGCGGATCTCTGGATCACGAGCATTGCGATCTTCTGCGCCGCGTCGTTGATGGGCGCGCTAAACTTCATCACGACGACGCTCGACCTGCGCGCCAGGGGCATGACGATGATGCGCATGCCGCTGACCGTGTGGTCGTGGTTCATCACGGCCATTCTCGGACTGCTGGCGTTTGGAGTTCTGCTCTCAGCGGGCATTCTGCTGCTGATGGATCGCAACCTGGGCACCAGCTTCTTCGTGCCCGTGGACGTCATCAACGGGCAATTGACGGCGCACAAGGGCGGATCGCCCTTGCTCTGGCAGCACTTGTTCTGGTTCTTCGGGCACCCTGAGGTTTACATCGCGATCCTGCCGGGCATGGGCGTGGCGTCACAAGTACTTTCGACGTTCTCGCGTAAGCCGATTTTTGGTTATCGCGCTATGGTGTATGCGATGCTGGCCATCGGGTTCCTGGGCTTCATGGTCTGGGGACATCACATGTTCATGAGCGGGATGAGCCCTTACTCGGCGTTTGCCTTCTCGCTGCTGACCATGGCGATCGGCGTTCCCTCGGCCATCAAGACATTTAACTGGCTGGGCACGCTTTACAAGGGTCGCGTGCGGTTCTATACGCCCATGCTGTTTGCCATCGGCTTTGTGTCTTTGTTCGTGTCCGGCGGTCTGAGCGGCCCGTTCCTGGCACAGCCTACGCTCGATATTCCCCTGCACGACACTTATTTCGTCGTCGGCCACTTCCACCTGATCATGGGCGTGGCGGCCATTTTTGGGATTTTCGCGGCGACCTATTACTGGTTCCCAAAGATGTTCGGTCGAATGATGAACGAGGGGATGGGCAAGATCCATTTCTGGATCACCTTCATCGGCACCTACGCCATTTTCATGCCCATGCACTATCTGGGCATGGCGGGTCATCCCCGGCGCTACTCGCAGCTGACCGAACTCGCCTACCTGCATCCGCTGATCCCGGTGCAGAAGTTCATGACGTACGCGGCCTTCATCACGATCGGGGCGCAGCTGATCTTCGTCTTCAATCTGTTCTGGAGCATGCTCAAAGGGACGAAAGCGACGGACAACCCCTGGGATGCGACCACCCTGGAGTGGACGACCACCACCCCTCCACCCCACGACAATTTCGCTGGGCACACACCGGTAGTGCATAACGGTCCGTACGAATATGCAGTTCCGGGAGCGGCGCGCGATTTTGTGATGCAAACCGATCCGGCGATCGGAGCATCGCACTAGACCAGAAACGGGTATGTCGACCTTGGCTCCGAATCTTGCAATCAAAGTCCCGGGCTCCCGCGATGCGGGAGGCGGGAATCCTCCGTCCTACGGCGGCGGGGGTGATGGGAACGATGGCGCCAGTAATGGCGCGTTCAATTACGGCGAGCGCCTGCGCCGGGCCCGGCTAGGACTGGTGCTGGGACTGACCGCCGTACTCATGCTGTTCGTGGGCTTTACCAGCGCGTTGCTCGTGCGCAAAGGGCTGCCATCTTTTGATGCGCAGACCAACACGTATTCCCGGGACTGGATCACTCTTCGCCTGCCGTGGACGTTGCTGATGGTCAATACCTTCGTCCTCCTGTTGAGCAGCGTGACCATTGAGTTCGCGCGGCGCGCCATCGCCAGGCGTGCGGCGCTGGCTCCGGTGAAGTCGATCCCCGGCGTTTCGTTGGGCGATGAGCGCAGCTTCCCTTGGCTGGGAATGACGGTGATTCTCGGCCTGGGCTTTCTCGCCGGACAGCTTGTGTTGTGGGATGTCTTGCGCTCTCACAGCTTTTTCGTAAACACCAGCCCGAGCAGTTCGTTCACGTACTTGCTTTTTGCGACCCACGCGATCCACCTGGCGGGCGGGATCGTTGCGCTGGTCTATGCGGGAGCCTCGGCATGGCTGATGCACAAGCCGATCGAGGCGCAGAGAATCGTGGTCGATGTCACTGCGTGGTACTGGCACTTCATGGCGTTGCTGTGGATTTATATTCTCGTTTTGCTGATGATCGTTCGATAGCTCTCCAAGGAGACGCCTGACGATGGCAACGGTGGAGCATGTGGTTCATAACGCACAGGGCGAATTCGAACCCTCCCTGTTTGGCACCTACTCGAAGAAGATCGGCATGTGGCTGTTCCTGGCCTCCGACTCCCTGACCTTCGGAGCCCTGCTCTTTGCTTACAGCTACGGCCGAATTTCCAATCCAGCCTGGCCAACGCCGTTCGGCAAAGAAAGCATTGCCAATGCCACCATCATGACCGCTTGCCTGCTGTCCAGTTCGTTGACTATGGTGCTGGCGGTGATGGCCGCGAATCGCGGAGACAAGTCCTGGACCCGAAACTGGCTGCTGGCCACGATGTTTTTCGGCGCAGCGTTTACCGTGTTGCACGGGATGGAGTGGACCAAGCTGATCGCCGAGAAGATGACTCCCTCCGGCAACCCGTGGTCCTCCGTACCGCTGTTTGGCGGGACGTTCTTTACCTTGACCGGAATGCACATGCTGCACGTCACCATTGGCGTGATCTACTTGGGCGTCATTGCCCTGCGGAAAAAGTTTTTGCCCGTGCTGCTCGGGCTGTGGCTGATCGGCTGGCTGGTGACGCCGGCGGACAGCGTTTTCCACCTCGGCATTCACGTGCTGCTGGTGGGCGTAATCGTGTCCGCGGTGGTGCTGTTCCTGAAACCCAAAGATTATGACGCCAATGACGTCGAGGTCGCTGGTTTGTATTGGCACTTCGTCGATCTGGTCTGGATGTTTATCTTCCCGCTGGTCTATCTGATGTCTACCAAGGTGTAGTTAACCAACGGAGAACTCTTACGATGCATGACGCAACTGCAGCACACGGAGACAGCAAGGCCACCTACCTGTGGGTGTGGGCCGCACTCCTGCTTCTCACGGCGGTTGAAGTGGTACTCGCCTACAAGCAAGTACTGCAGCCGGTGCGGATGCTGGAAGTTCTGCTGGTCCTCTCCGTGGTCAAAGCCGGATTGATCACGATGTATTTCATGCACCTGAAGTCGGAAGTGCCTTCGATGCGCTGGCTGCTGACGATTTCCGTCACGGCCTGCTTCGCGTTGATGTGGATCTTTTTCTTCCGGGATGCGAACCGCATCATCCAGCTGGGAGTGAAATGAAGAAAGCCGCTGCCATCTCGATCCTGACGATGGGTCTGTGGGTGATGCCTGCCTTCGGACAAGGTTGCGCAATGTGCTACGCGAATGCCAGCGGCGCCACTAAGGACGGCCAGCGCGCCATCAGCCGGGGCGTGCTGGTACTGCTGCTTCCGCCGCTGAGCTTTATGAGTATTGGAGTGGGCCTGGCGTTTCGGTACGGACGCCGCCGCGATCGGGAACGCCAGTAGAGCCGCCTACGTTGGCCGGAACATAATCAGATTTGAATCGGTGGGCGGCGGATCGCACTCCATCTCCAACTGCTCTCCCAGTACACACACTTCTTCCGCGCGCAGCAACCGTAGAATCTCCCGCGCCCACTCCGACTGCGCGGATCCATCGCAACGGACAAATACCAGACTGGCGTCCTCCCGGGTGCGGGCTTCGTAGCGCAGTGCCGCGTCCGACGGGATTCCGAGGTTGGCCAATGCTCCGGTGCTTTTGTCGCCCGGCCGGCAGATGCCGCAGGCCACCGCATGCAAGTATCCGCTCGCCCCTACGAAGAAGCCGACGTCCGGAATCACCACTCCGCCTAACGTCGCAAGCCATGCCACCACGCGATCGTATTCGTGTTCTTGCGACAATTCACCCGCAGACGATTTGACGCTGCGGACCTCATCTGCAACCGGGTGCGCAGGAGGAAGGAAGACGCAGATGGCACTCGTTTCAAAGCCGGCCGCGTTGAGCGAACTCACAATCTGATCAAGGCGAGCGTTCAGCGGAAAAATTCCGTAGGCCGCCGACCTGCTTGGCTGGGAATCCACTCGTAGCCTCCTGGCACAATTGCGCACTCGCCACGCCAGCAAGAATTCCAATGCGCAAGAATGAGCTTACCCACGTTCCATTGCATAACGAGTGCCAAAGCTTGCGCTACTTGATTCACGGTAGAAGCTGGCAATGGATCTGTTTTTATGTAAGTTTTGCGCTGCCTGTAGGACAGATTGTCGCTGCTGTGGAAAATTCTTCCAGGAAAGTTTTGCACGCGATAAAGCTTAAATTTCTTGAAGACCAGAGCAGGACGCGACAAGCAAAGCACTTTCTCAATGTGCAACGACTCGGGACGCTTTGGCCCATGGTTTGCACTTCAGTCCTGCAAACAGCAGGAAAATTTCTTCCAGGAGGAGTTTCATGAAGAACTATTTTATCCGCGGATCAGTATTAGCCCTTACCTTGGGCGTGGCCAGCATGGGTTCGTTGTATGCGCAAGACGCGAAGCCGGCACAGACCGACCCGCAGGCAGCACAGCCGAGCCAGTCGCAACCCGCGCCGGGCGCAACCCAGTCCGCACCCACTTCGGCCCAGACATCGAAGGAATTCACCGGAACGATCGTGAAGGAAAAGGGCGCGATGATGCTGAAGGATTCTTCGTCCAACGTCAGCTACAAGGTTGATGACGACAGCAAGGTGAAGGATTACGAAGGCAAGCAGGTGAAGGTGACTGGAACTCTGGATTCGTCCACCAACGTGATCCACGTGGACAGCATCCAGGGCATCTCCTAATCCCACCACGCTGGGCAGTTCTTAAGAGGTCCGCGGCGTGCTCGACGGTGTCGGGCACGCCGCTTTATTTCCGGAGTTGCCATGCAAACGCGATACGATGCCCCGACCGCGATGACGTTCTTGCTCGCGGGAAATGGTGTGGGCGCGATCCTCGCGCTCATCTTCGCTCCTCGCCACCCCCATATCCCACTTCCACAAAACCGCCGCGCTGGCGACCGTCTCCCCGAGCCATCCCTGTCGCGTGCCGTATAATAGAGAGATTCCGTAAGCTCGCCAGCCTCTTCTGTACACCGTACCAATGGCTGCAATCAGGCCGGCTTCGGGCTTGCGGCGGTCCCTTTAGCAGATGTCCACAGACTCCATCGTTGTCCGCGGCGCACGCGTCCACAACCTGAAAAATATCGACTTCACGATCGGCCATAATACGCTGACCGTGGTAACAGGTGTGTCCGGGTCCGGGAAATCGTCGCTTGCGTTCGACACGATTTACGCCGAGGGCCAAAGGCGCTATGTCGAATCGCTTTCCGCCTACGCGCGGCAATTTCTGGAACGCATCGAGAAGCCGGAAGCGGACCAGATCGACGGCATCGCGCCCGCGGTTGCCATCCGCCAGAAGAATTCCACACGCAATCCACGCTCGACGGTCGCCACTGCCACCGAAATTTACGACTACCTGCGACTTTTATTTGCTAGGGTCGGGCGCACCTACTGCCTGAAGTGTGGCCAGGAAGTTAAGAAGGACGCGGTGGACGAGGTTGCAGACGCAATCCTTGCCATGGAGGAGGAAACGCGTCTGCAGGTGCTCTTCCCGGTTCAGCCGGAGAACGCCCGCCCGGCCGAGGCTGAGAAGAAGACAACGCGACGCAAGAAAGCCAGCGCCGAGTCCTCCCGGCTCCCCAGCGATCTGTTGAAGACCCGACTGCTCGACCTGCGCACGCGGGGCTTCAATCGCCTCTACCAGGATGGGCAGATTTATGAATTCTCGACTCCAGAGTCGTTGCTCGACATCAACTTTGCCGCGCCCGTATTTGTGCTCGCCGACCGCCTGGTGGTCGCGGCTGATGCTCGCGCACGCATTGTGGATGCCATCGAAACTTCTTATCGCGAATCCGGCGAAGTGATCTTTGAGACGGCGCCCCGCGAAGGCGAAGCTCCCCGGCGATTGCGGTTCAGCCAGCGCTTCGAGTGCAAACAGGATCACATTCGCTACGAAGAACCGGAGCCCATCCTGTTTTCATTCAATAACCCGTACGGAGCCTGCCCACGCTGCCAGGGCTTCGGCAATACCATCGATTTCGATCTCGACCTGGTGATTCCCGACAAGTCGAAGTCACTGAACGACGGCGCCATCGAGCCGTGGACCAAGCCCAAGTATCGTCCACTCTTCACGGAACTGCGTCGCTTCGCAAAACAGGCCAAGATCCCGCTGGATGTGCCCTGGTCGGACCTAGATCCCGAACATCAGAAGCTGGTCGTGGACGGCGAAGGAAAATTCCCGGGCGTGCGCGGCTTCTTCGCCCACCTGGAGCGCAAGAAATACAAGCTGCATGTGCGCGTGTTCCTGAGCCGCTACCGTGGATATTCGCTGTGCACCACGTGCGGGGGCGCGCGGCTGCGGCCGGAAGCGCAACAGGTCAAGATTAATGGGCGCAATATCTGCCAGGTTTGCAGCATGACCGTGGAGCAGGCGGCGGACTTCTTTCAGTCCCTGGAGTTGCGTCCGCAGGAAGCGGCCATTGCCGACAAGTTGCTGGTGGAGATTGGCGAGCGGCTTCGCTTCCTGAACGATGTGGGGCTGGAATATCTGACACTCGATCGGTTGGCCTCGACCCTTTCAGGAGGAGAAGCGCAACGCATTCAGCTGGCAACGTCGCTTGGCTCGAGGTTGGTCGGGACACTCTACGTTCTTGACGAGCCCTCCATCGGCCTCCACTCTCGTGACACCCACCGGCTGATCAAAATTCTGCACAATCTGCGGGATCTGGGAAATACCATCCTGGTGGTTGAGCATGATCCCGACATCATGAAGTCCTCGGACCGGATTCTCGACCTGGGGCCGGGGGCGGGCGAGAACGGCGGGAAAGTGATCGCGACCGGGACCTATGCCGAGATAAAGAAGAATCCTGCCTCCCTCACCGGCCGGTACCTCGCGGAGGAATTGCGGATCCAGCTCCCAGCTAACCGGCGCAAGCCCGGGCCGCAGCAGATCAAGATTCGTGGAGCCCGGGCCCATAACCTGAAGGGCATCGACCTGAATATTCCGCTGGGAATGATTGTGGCGATCACCGGGGTCTCCGGCTCGGGCAAGTCGAGTCTCCTGCATGACGTGCTCTACCAGGCGGTGTGCAGCGCGAAAAAGCAGACCAATGGCACTCAGCCGCTCGCGGCGCAGTGGGACAGTGTTGAAGGCGAGGACTATCTCGATGAGGTGGTGCTCGTCGATCAGTCTCCGATCGGGCGCACTCCCCGTTCGAACCCGGTTACCTACATCAAGGCTTTCGACGCCATCCGCGATTTGTTTGCTTCCCTTCCCGAGGCGCAAAAGCGCGGGTTCAGCGCCGGACACTTCTCGTTCAACATTCCGGGAGGCCGCTGCGAAACCTGCCAGGGCGATGGCACGGTTACGGTCGAAATGCAGTTTCTCGCGGACGTGGAACTGGTGTGCGAGGAGTGCAAGGGGACACGCTACAAGCCGCAGGTTCTGGATGTTCGCTATCGAGGCAAGAACATCCATGAGGTCTTGAATCTGACGGTGAAGGAGTCGCTGAAGTTTTTCGCCGAAGTCCCGAAAATCACGGAAAAGCTCCGGGTCTTGGAGGAGGTCGGCCTCGGGTACTTGCGCCTCGGGCAGTCGGCGACCACGCTCTCCGGAGGCGAAGCGCAGCGTATGAAGCTGGCGGCCCACCTGCAGCCGGCAGCCCGTGAAATCGGGCGTCCATCGGCCATTGGAAGCGGCCTGCAAAGAAAGCGGAGGATCCTCTACATCTTCGATGAGCCGACCACGGGGTTGCATTTCGACGACGTCAGCAAACTTCTTTCGGCTTTCCGCCGTCTAATTGACGCAGGGGGATCCATCGTCGTCATTGAGCACAACCTCGAGGTCATCAAGACCGCCGATTGGGTGATCGATCTCGGGCCCGAAGGCGGGGAACGGGGCGGCTACGTGGTAGGCGCGGGGACACCCGAGGCGATTGCCAAGCTTCCCAATTCCTACACGGGAAAATATCTCGCTGCTGTGCTCAATGGAAGTGGAACGTCCGGTTCCAATGGCCACAAATAGACTATTGCGGTGCATCCTGAGCGGAGTCCTGCTTGTCGCCGCGTCCCTTTCCGCGCAAACCTCCAGCAGCAAGACGGTGCGCCACCATCGCGTGGCCGAGCCGGATCAATCCCAGCCGCCGGAGCTCGCACAGGCCGAGACGGCCATCGAGAAGAAGGACTATGCCGCCGCCGAGTCGCTCCTTAAAAAAGTCGTGGGCGCGCAGCCTGCGAATTATCAAGCCTGGTTTGATCTTGGCTTCGTCTACAACGCGCTGGGCAGAAACGAGGAGTCCATCGAGGCCTATCGCCAGTCCGTCAGTGCCAAACCTGACGTGTTCGAGTCGAACTTGAACCTTGGACTCAGTCTGGCCAAGAATAAGCAACCCGGAGCTGAGGACTTTCTGAGAGCCGCTACCAAGCTTAAGCCGCAGAGCCACGTGGACGAGGGGCACGCCCGGGCATGGCTGGGGCTTGGGCACCTCCTCGAGGAGCAAGATCCGGATGCCGCCGTGGAAGCCTTCCGCCAGGCCGCTGCCCTTCAGCCCAAAGACCCCGAGCCCCATCTTTCGGCGGGATTGTTGTTGGAGAAGGCGAACAAGTTTGCCGATGCCGAAGAACAGTACAAGCAGGCCCTCGTGCTCGATCCTTCGTCGCAGGATGCACTCGTGGGCCTGGCCAATATCTACATGCGAGGCCAGCGCTTTCCGGAAGCTGAAGAGTACTTGCGCAAGGTGGTGAGCCAGCGCCCGAGTGAGGCTGCTCCTCATGTTCAACTCGGTCGCGTTCTAGCTGCCGATCAGAAATATGACGACGCGGCGGCGGAACTGCAGGCTGGTCTGAGGATTACGCCCGGCGACGTCGGGGCGCAAAGCGATCTGGCGGACGTCTTATCGGAGGCCGGCAAGTTTGCGGAAGCCGAGGCCATGTACCGCTCGTTGCTTTCGACAAACGCGGCGAATCCTGAACTTCACCACAAGCTGGGTCAGGCCCTGATGAAGCAGAAGAAGTTCCCGGCGGCGGAGCAGGAATTTATGAATGCCGTGAAGCTGAAGCCGGATTGGGGCGCGGCCTATGGCGATCTGGCTATCGCGGCCAATGAGGCCAAAGACTATGCCGGTGGCGATCCAGGCCCTGGACATGCGCGCCAAGTTTTTGCCGGAAATTCCGGTTGGATATTTCATGCGCGCCACCGCTTATGATCATCTTCGCGACTTTCATCAGGCCGCGGCCAATTATCATCTTTTCCTGCAAGTGGCGAATGGGAAGTATCCTGATCAGGAGTGGCAGGCTCGGCACCGCTTGATCACGATCGAGCCGAAGAAATGAACGAACGCATGCGAACCTGGGGCACGATTCTCGCGATTCTCGCAGTTGTAGGCATTGGTTACGGGTTTGCGAAAGAGCTTAGCCTGGAGCAACTGAAGGCCAAGCTGCAGAACGCTAAGCCCAACGACCGCGCCTCGCTTAGTGTCCGCGTGGCCGAGTTGCAGGTGGAGAACGCCGACAAGCTTTACACTGCCGGCAAATCGGAAGAGGCCGTTGCCGCGATTCACGAAGTCGTTTCCTACAGCGAACAGGCGCAACAAGCCGCCGAGCAGACGGGCCACCGCCTCAAAAATACTGAGATCGCGGTCCGCCGAATGTCGCGCCGGCTCACCGACATCAAGCGCGGACTTCCCTTCGCCGATCAGGCCACGGTGCAGGCAGCCGTCGAGCGCCTGGATAAAATCGATAGCGATCTGCTCAACCGGATGTTTGGAAAGAATCCGAAATGAAAACGCGATTCGTTCTCGGTTTTATTTTCCTTGCCTGCCTGTCGATCATGCCCGCCCGCTCGCAGCGCCGCTCCGATCCGCTCACCCAGGAGGAAATCGATTTGCTGCGTGATTCGGCGGTCGAGCCGGAGCCGCGCATGAAGCTGTACGTGCAGTTCGCCCGCGCCCGGCTGGTGAAGCTGGAGCAAATGAGAGCGGATCCAAAGGTAAAGGACCGCCCGGGCCAGACCCATCGGATGCTCGAGGATTTCCTGTCGGTCTACAACGAGTTGAATGACAACCTGGACAACTTTGAGGGCCGGAGATCGGACCTGCGCAAAGCGCTCCGCTGGGTGGTGGAGGGCGATACTGAATTTCAAGCGAAGCTTCGCGCCCTTAAGGACGATGTGCGCTCCTCCAAGGAAGACGTCGCCCAGTATCAGTTCATCCTGTCCGATGCGCTTGAAACCGTGGATAACAGCACCAGCGATCATCGCAAGCTCCAGGCCGATCAAGAGGAGTTGTGGAAGCGCAAGAAGAAAAGCAAATCGTAGGCCCGCCGGCGGGATTGGCGAACATCTCTTGCCAAACGCCTGGGACGGCGATGTGCCAACCAGAATCCACAGCAGATCGTGCTACGCTAGCCTCTGCGTGAGAGACGGTATCCTCACAATTTTCCTCGAGAGCTATCGCGACCTTCGGCCCGAGACTCCGCCGCCTGCCCTTACGGTGCAATTCTTCCCGTTCGCCAACGTCAACAATACAATCCGCCTGCGCGAGGGCAAGCTGCTGGTGCGGCTCTCCGACTTGCTGGAAGGCGCTCCCGAGCCGGTGCTGCGCGCGATTGCTCACATCCTGCTCGCCAAGATGTACCGCAAGCCGATTGCTCCGGCCCATGCGGCGCGTTATCGAAAGTACGTACATAGCCCGGAGCTGCGCCGGAAGGCTCACCTGGTCCGGCAGGTGCGCGGATGGAAACGGCTGGCATCGCCTCGTGGATCGTTTTATGACCTGGACTCAATTTTTGAGAGCTTGAACCTGAGATTCTTCGGAGGCATGCAGGCGCGACCGAAGATGAGCTGGAGCCAGGCCCGCGCCCGCAACCTGCTGGGACACTACGATCCCGCCCACAATGCCATTATCGTGAGCCGCATCTTCGACCATCCGAAGGTTCCGCGCTACGCGGTCGAGTACATCGTCTACCACGAGATGCTGCACCTGCGGCATCCCGTGAAGCTGAATGGCAGCCGGCGCTGCGTGCATCCCCCGGAATTCCAGGCCGAAGAAAAGCTGTTTCCGGAACTTGAACGGGCCCGGAGTTTTATCCGGCGGATGTAGGGGCCTCGAAGCGGCAAATCCTTTCGCGTGATGCAGATCACACCGGCACGTGATCTCATGCGTTGACGCCCCGGCGCAGCGCACGCTATCCTAGTAAAGTTGAAATTGAAATTCATTTTCAAAATGGTATCGGGCACTCTTCTATGCTGCAGGCCTTCATAGTTACCTTGCGCGAGGGCGTCGAAGCCGCCCTGATTGTCGGCATTACGCTCGCCTATCTGGCCAAGATCGGGCGCACCGACCTGCGCCGGTCAGTCTATGCCGGTATGGCGGCCGCTTTCGTCGGAAGCATCGGGGTCGCCATTCTCGTATCGCGGCTAAGCCTCAACCAGGACATCGTCGAGGGCTGGGTCATGCTGGCCGCCGCCTTCTTCGTCATCACCATGATCATCTTCATGATGCGTACCGGCAAGAAGATGAAGGGTCAAATCGAGAGCAAACTCCAGTCGCTGGCCAGCGAAAGCTCGCGCGTTGGGGTCTTCCTGTTCATCTTCCTCATGATATTGCGGGAAGGGGTCGAGACAGTGTTGACGCTTGCCGGCGTGACTTTGAATTCGACCGAACTGATGACCTTTATCGGTACCCTGCTGGGCGTGCTCTCTGCCGTGGCTTTTGGCGTAATGTTTGTGAAGGGCAGCGTGCGCATCAACCTGCAGAAGTTCTTCCGAGTTACCACGGTCATTCTGTGGTTTGTCGCTGCGCAACTGGTCATCAGCGGCCTGCATGAATTGTCGGAGAACGGCGTGCTGCCTTCCTCCAAACAGGAAATGGCCATGATCGGGCCGATCGTCCGCAACGACGTTTTTTTCTTCATCACGATTTTCGCGCTGGCCGCCCTGATGGTTCTGTTCGAAGTGAAGTCGCGCCAGCCGGCGCCTGAAGCAGTCACTCCTGCCGAGCGCCGCAAGGCGCTGTGGACGGCCCGCCGCGAGCGTCTATGGATGGGATCGGTCTACGTCAGCTCTTTCCTGTTCATCATGCTGGTCACGGCGGAATTTATCTACGCCAAGAGCCTGAGTCAGCCGCAAAAGGCGGCCGAGATCGCATTTCAGAATGGAGAGGCGTCGATTCCGCTCAACCAGGTTTCGGATGGGGACATCCACTTCTATCGGGCAACCGAGAACGGCGTAGACGTACGTTTCTGGCTGTATCAGAAGCCTGACGGCAAGATTGCCACGGTTCTGGACGCGTGCGAAATTTGCGGTTCGGTGGGCTTCTACAAGGGCACGACCGGCGTAGTCTGCAAGAACTGCGCGGCCCCCATCAATCCGCAATCGGTGGGCATGCCGGGTGGCTGCAACCCGATCCCCTTGAAGGCCGAGACTACTGCCGACGCTGTCATCATCAAGGAAGCGGACGTAGCCGCCCAGACCAGGTTCTTCCAGAAATAACCCATGTTCGCCCGGCTCCTCTACGAAAGTTTTCGCCGGCAGAAGCGGCGCAAGCTGCTGGCCGGAATCGCCATCACCCTGGGCGTCGCAGTCGCGACCGCGATGATTGCCGTGGCCACCGATATTGGCGACAAGATTAATCGCGAGCTGCGCAGTTACGGCGCCAATCTGCTGATCACACCGCAGGAAGACACCATCGATGTTGAGATCGGGGGCGTCAACCTCAAGCCACCCAGCGATGGCAACTTTCTCAGCGAAGCCGACCTGCCCAAGATCAAGGGCACCTTCTGGCGCCATAACATTCTGGGCTTCTCGCCCATGTTGCCGGTGAATGTTTCGATCGCTAGTTCAGGACGCACGCAGGACGTAACCCTGCTGGGAACATACTTCGCGAAGCCTCTCGCTTTCGGCAAGGAACAGTTCACCACTGGTGTTAGGAACACCCATCCCTGGTGGAAAGTCGACGGTTCCTGGCCAATGGATCAGTCCAGCGATGTGCTGCTGGGCGAGCACCTCGCGCGGAGGCTGGAACTTCACAGCGGCGACACCCTCACCATCGCCGGGCAGAATCATCGCGTTGCCGGAATTCTCTCCACCGGCGGTACCGAAGATGAGCAGATTGTCGCGCCCCTTCAGGTGGCGCAAAAGCTTCTCGGCAAGCCCGACGCGGTGCGCCGGGTGTACGTGAGCGCGCTGACCAAGCCCGAAGACGCTCTGGCGCGGCGCGACCCCAAGACCATGAGCGGCGAACTCTGGGATCGCTGGTACTGCTCGCCCTACGTGCAGTCGATTGCCTACCAGTTGCAGGAAGCCATTCCGCATTCTCATGCCGAGCAGATCCGGCAGGTGGCTCAGAACGAAGGCACGGTGCTGTCGCGCATCAAGGGCCTGATGCTGCTGATCACGCTGGCAGCCCTGTTCGCATCCGCCCTGGCAGTCTCGGCCGCGATGGCCACGGCCATCTTCGAGCGCCGCCGGGAAGTGGGATTGATGAAAGCTTTGGGCGCAGGCAATTTTGCAGTCGCCGCCTTGTTCTTCGTGGAGAGTACGTTGCTCGCGCTTTTCGGCGGGGTGATTGGCTTTTTCACCGGCTCCTGGCTGGCGCACCGGATCGGATATTCGATCTTTGATGCGCAGATTACGATTCAGCCCGTGTTGTTTCCGGTGATTATGGCGATCGCCGTGATTGTTACTTTTGCGGGGAGTGCGGCAGCCATCCGGCGCGCCGTAAAGTTTGATCCTGTCTTTGCCCTGCGAGGCGACGCATGAATAGCCCAACGCAGGTTATCCCGAGCGTAGCCGAGCGGCGCGCTGCCTCGCCACACACCTCGATGTTTCTGCGCATGCTTCTGCGCGCCGCCGTGCTGCGCCGCGGGCGTGCTGCGTCGGCATTGTTGGCGATGGTGGTTGCGGCCGCAGTGGCCACGACCATGATGAATCTTTATGTCGACGTGCAAGCCAAGCTCCGCAAGGAATTTCGAAGTTACGGCGCGAATGTAGTCGTGGTAGGGAAAGACGGCACTTCCCTGCCCCCGGACGCAATCAGTAAAGCGGAAGCGGTTCTGGCCGGCCGCGGAATGGCTGTGCCCTTCGCGTACCTGGTGGCGCGCACTTCCAATGGCCAATCCGTCGTCGTGGTCGGCACGGATTTTGAACGCATCCAGAAGCTCAATCGTTGGTGGTCGGTGAGCGCGTGGCCTTCCGGTCCAGGCGAAGCGCTCGTGGGAATGCGAGCCCTCTCCGTGGTTTCGCCAGACGGCAAGGCGTTCGATCTCAGCTTTCTGGGCCGAACGATTAACCTGAAGACCGCAGGCACCCTGCAAACCGGGGCTGCTGAAGACAGCCGGGTCTACCTTCCCATGGCCGAGTTCTCGGCATGGAGCGGGATTCATCCCTCGACCATCGAGATCGCCGCCACCGGATCGGCCGAAGAGATCAACGGAGTCGTCAGCCGGCTTGCCGGCGCGCTTCCGGTTGCCGACGTGCGACCTGTCCGCCAGATTGTCGAAGGCGAAGCCCGCGTTCTGGGGAAGACGCGCGCGACACTCTATGCGGCCGCAATTCTGATCGTACTGACCGCCGCGCTGTGCGTGCTCGCCACCTTGACAGGCTGGGTCTTCGATCGCCGTAAAGACTTCGCAATCATGAAAGCGCTGGGGGCATCGGAAGAACTGATCAGCGGATTTTTCGCCGCCGAAGCCGCGGCGCTGGGCGCGGCGGGCGCGGCCGTGGGATTCCTGATCGGCATCGGCATCGCGGCCTGGATCGGCCGCGTCAACTTCAATGCCCCGGTCGTCCCGCGCCTCAGTGTGTTTCCTTTGGTGCTCGTCGGAAGCATCGCGGTGGCGCTGCTCTCGGCTATTGTTCCAATGTCGATGCTACGGCGTGTACAACCCGCTATCATCTTGAAGGGAGAGTAAAGGTGATCAAGCTTAAGAAAGTCAGCCGCCTCTATCCGGCCAAGGCCGAGGAAAATGGCGGCACCATCCGGGCGCTGGATGATTTCTCGCTGACCGTCGACCAGGGTGAATGGGTCTCGATCATGGGCCCGTCGGGCTCCGGCAAGTCGACGCTGGTGAACCTGATCGGCTGCCTCGATCGTCCCAGCAGCGGCGAAATCTGGCTCGATGGACAGGACGTCGCCAGCATCTCCGCTGCCGAACTGAACCGCGTGCGCGCCGAAAAGATTGGCTTCGTCTTTCAGCAGTTTCACCTCATCCCTTACCTGACGGCAGTCGAGAACGTCATGCTCGCGCAATACTTCCATAGCATGACCGATGAGAAGGAGGCGCTCGACGCGCTAGAGCGCGTCGGATTGAAAGACCGCTGCCATCACGTGCCCTCGCAACTCTCGGGCGGCGAACAGCAGCGTGTCTGCATTGCGCGCGCCCTGATTAACGATCCTAAAATCATCCTGGCCGATGAGCCGACCGGAAATCTCGACGCGCAGAATGAGGAAATTGTGCTGCGCCTGTTGCGCGAGTTTCACCAGCAGGGACGCACCATTGTGATGGTCACACATGACCCGGTCGTGGCGCGACTCGCCGACCGCCGCATCGAGTTGCACCATGGCAAGATCGCCGCGCAGGAAGTCTTCGCGCTGGCCGACGAGGAGCAGTTCGACGAAATCCTCGAAGAACTATGGGTTATGGAAGAGCACGGGGAACGGGCCGAGTTGGGACGCATGGAAATGCACGGCGCCCTGCCCGTCAGCATCGCCGTGGAAAAGATGACCGAGCTTGGACTCGTAATTACCAGTCCCCATCCGCCGGAATCTCACCGGCACAAGCCTTTCATCAACCCATGTCACGATGCCATGCGTCCGCAGGGAATTTTCGTGCCCGATGGCAGCGCCCTGGTCACCCTGACGCCGCGTGGACGCGAGAAAGCCGGCAGCATCATTCGCCGTCATCGCCTCGCCGAACGCCTCTTCACCGACAGTCTCGCCATGGACAGCGAAACCGAGATCGAAGAACAAGCCTGCAAGTTCGAACACATCCTCTCCCCCGGCGCGACCGACAAGATTTGCTCTTTCCTCGGGCATCCGAAAACGTGTCCGCACGGCGCGCCCATCCCCCCGGGGCCATGCTGCGGGGGGAAGATTCTGGGAGAAGAGGCAGCCGATCTTTCGGAGCAGGCTGGAGTCAAGACCGGGCGGTAGAAAGTTTCAACCGCCTTGCCCGATCCGCGTGCGCATCGCGTCGTGACTTCTAACTATTTTTTTCCGAACACTTCCTTCAATAGCGCCGTGGTCTGGGCGGCAGGATCCTTGCGGATTTTCTTTTCTTCTTCTCCCAGCATGAGGAAGAGGCCGTCCAGTGTTTTGCCGACTACATATTTGTCGATGTCGAATTGCCCGGCGAGAGCGTTGCCGCCGGGCGCGCTGGCGAGCACCTGGTTGTACTGCTGAACGACCCCCACGCGCTCCATGGAGCGATGGACGATGGGTGAGAAGGCGGTCGTGAGATCGGCGGAACTGGTGCGCTTGAAGTAATCGGTGGCTGCGGTATCGCCTCCGGTAAGCACCTGGCGGGCGTCGTCGAAAGTCATCTTGCGAAGCGCGGAGAGAAAAATCTGCTTGGCCTGCGGAGTGGCTTGCTCGGCGGCCCGGTTCATTCCGACCTCAAGTTCGTCGACTCTTGCTCCCATGCCCAGCATGCGCATGCCTCGCCCAAGAGTCTGCAGTTTGGGTGGCAGCAGAATCTTGATGGCCTGATTCTTCAGGAAGCCGTCGGGCCTGCCGGTGAGCGCCACCGCTTTCCCAGTGCTCACCTGCAGAGCCTGCTTGAGGCCCGCGATGATCTTGTCGTCGCTCAGGCCGGCGGTGTTGCTGTGTGCGAGCGTGTCCCCGGCTTTCTTCAGTATCTCATCAAACTGAGCGGCGGCATAAATGGAGCAGCCTAGCGCAACCGCGATGCTGAGCAGGAGAATGCGCACGGAACACCTCGGACGCAGGAATCGTCGCGGGATGATTCTATCGCACCAGCCTTCATGGACCTTGTCCTTGGGTCGCGGGCGCAAAGATGATCAAGCGAACCATGCGCAGCACACGATATCCGCATGACATCCTTTATGATGAAACTGACGATGACTTCCCCAGCCTCCAGACCAACCATTGGAGTATTTGACTCTGGCTTCGGCGGCCTCACCGTGCTCAAAGAACTGGTGGCGCTGATCCCGGGCGCCGACTATCTCTACTTCGGCGATACGGCTCGACTTCCCTACGGATCCAAGTCAGTGGAAACGGTCGCGAAGTACGCGGTAGAAGCCACGCATTTTCTGGAAGGCCGATCCGCGACCCTTCTCGTTATTGCGTGCAACACCGCAACCGCGCTGGCGCTCGATCAGATCACCCGCGCCGCGAAAGTTCCTGTGATCGGCGTAGTCGAACCTGGCGCCGAGCAGGCCGCCGCTGCCAGCAAGAATCGTCGCGTAGTGGTGATCGGCACGGAGGCGACCGTCAGCAGCCACGCTTACCTGAAGGCTTTGGAGCGTCGCGGCATCGCAGCCCGCGAGAAGGCTTGCCCGTTGCTGGTTCCGCTGGTGGAGGAAGGTTGGGTGAATCACCCGGTCACCGAACAGGTGGCTAAGATTTATTTAAACGATGCGTTTGGCGATGGATTCCATAACGCTGACGTCCTGGTGCTGGGCTGCACTCATTACCCGCTCATCAAACCGGTGTTGCGTCGAACCGCTCCTGGCACAGTCAGCGTCGTCGATTCAGCACACTCCACCGCGCTCGCGGTCGCCCAGAAAATTCGTGACCTTCATGGTGACGTTCCACCCGAACGACAATCTCCCCACCTGCAGTTTTTCGCCAGCGACTCGGTAGAGAAGTTCCGTCGTCTCGGTCCCAATTTTCTGGGCCATCCCATAACCTCGGTCGAGCACGTAGATCTTAAGGAATAGGAAGCGCGCCCGTTAAGGTGTTCTGCGTGCTCCTCCGTGTCCTCCGTGGTACAGGTTTTCTTCCAAAAAGCAAAAGGACCGCACGCGGCGGTCCTGATGCGAAACCAGCTCCAGAATCTTAGTACAACCGAAAATCCACTTCCACGCTGATATACACGGCCACCGGCTTGTTATCTTTCACCGCCGGATCGAAGCGCCAGTTCTTTACAGCCTCGATAGCTTTCTCATCCAGACCAAGTCCCAGGCTGCGCAGAACCTTCATGTCCCGCGGACGGCCATCAGGTCCTACCACAAGCCCGAGAACAACCGTTCCCTGATACTTCGCCTTGCGCGCTTCTTCCGAATACTCAGGATCGGGCGAGAACACGGGCCTGGGTGCAGAAACGCCCCCACCCACATGGAAAACGCCGCCGCCGATGCCACCACCGCGCCCCGGACCGACGCCCGGCCCTTCACCCGAGCCCACGCCGCCTCCGGACCCAGAGCCGATGCCTCCGCCCGACCCGGTGCCGTTCGAAAGCGGACCGTTCGGAATCGCAGCCATCGGATCGCCGAGATTCGGCATGTTGTTCATGGCTAGCTTGATCTGGGGAGGAACGACGACAGTAGGCTCAACCGGCAGTTTGGGATTCTCGTTGCGCACCACCACCATGGGCGGCGTGATCTGCTCCATCGCCAACTTGGGCAGTCTGCCCTTCGTGGCGGCCAGTTTGTCGCGATCGCCACCACCGCCGCCGCCACCGACTTGAGTCTTGGAAGGCGGCAGGGGCGGAATATCTGCATCCGACAGCAGCGGCATGACCGGGCCTTGTTTTTTCACCACCGTCACAGCCCGGTTGGCATACATCGTTCCGCCAATCAGCAATGCGATCAGCACAACGTGCACGCCGGTGGAGGCCAGCGCGCCATTTTTCTTGTAATTGTAGAAGCCCCAGATATCGCGGACCGCAGCGGGCTTGGAGGTCAACACAAGCGGCGGCAGTTTCTCCGGGAAGAACGCGTCTTTCAGATTCGAGAACAGCGACCGGTACCACGGGAGCGCGAGATCGTCGTCCAGCGCATTCTCGCCTGCGACCGGGGTCGAAGTCAGCTGTAGCGGCGGCAACTTCGGCGGGAACATCACGTCCCGCATGTTGCTGAACACCGACTGCCACCATGGTCGCGTAAGACGCTCGCCCCAAAGCTCGCCTTGCGCCTCGGGCTTCGACGTCAGTACCAGCGGCGGAAGTTTTTTGGGGAATAGAGCGGCATCAATGCTCGCGAACAGTGATTTCCATAGCGGCACATCGAGCGTGCCTTTAGGCAGGAGTAAATCTAACTCGGGCTCTCGATGATCGGAAAACTGATTTTCTGGTGCCATATCTGAGAAACGGTTTCTCTGTTTGTCTCGCGCTGGCTGGGTAGACCGCTGCTTCTTTACCTGATGATTGCTCGCTCTACCAAGTTGCCTGCTTCACTGCGCTAATTCGAGCAAACGCAGTGCCTTTCGCACGACAACCCTTCCCCATTTCGATTCAGTCGGTTAGATGCGGCAAGAACTACAGTCGATGAAAATTGTACACTTTTTTTCTCATACTTCGACAGTACATTTCGAAGTCCCCATTGATACACGACCTAGGTACCCCAACGAGGTCCCCCGATGGACGTACTTTCGCTCCCTCCCTATAATGAAAATCAACCATTTAGGAGAAATTTGCCGCGTGCCGCTTGAACTCAAGACGACCGTCAATCTTCCCAAAACGGACTTCCCCATGAAGGCCAATTTGCCCCAAAACGAGCCAAAAATACTGGCTCGCTGGGAAGAGACGGGCATTTACAACCGCATCCAGGCAGCACGTAAAGGCTTGCCAGTCTATGTCCTGCACGACGGACCACCCTACGCCAATGGCGCCTTGCACCTTGGACACGCCCTGAACAAGTGCCTGAAGGATTTCATCGTGAAATCCAAAAGCATGAGCGGGATGGATGCACCCTATGTCCCAGGATGGGACTGCCATGGCCTCCCGATCGAGATCAAAGTCGACCAGCAACTGGGCAAAAAGAAGCTCCAGCTCAATCCCACCGAGGTTCGCCTGGAGTGCCGGAAGTACGCGCAGAAGTTTCTGGACCTGCAGCGCGGGCAATTCAAGCGCATTGGTGTTTTCGGGCGCTGGGACAACCCGTATTCCACGATGACTCCCGAGTACGAGTCGATCGTGCTGCGCACGTTCTACTCGTTCCTCGAGCACGGATTCGTTTATAAGGGCCTGCGTTCCGTTTACTGGTGCATCTACGACAAGACGGCGCTCGCCGAAGCGGAAGTCGAATACGAGAACCACACCAGCCCGACCGTGTGGGTGAAGTATGCGATGGCGGATGATCCCGCGGCGATCGACGCGTCGTTGCGTGGGAAGAAAGTCTTCACCATCATCTGGACCACGACTCCCTGGACCTTGCCCGCATCGATGGCGGTGGCTTTTCATCCGGACGAAGACTACGTCGCGCTCGAATCCGGCGCCGAAGTCTACATCGTTGGGGCAAAACTGGCTAAAGATGTCATCGCGAAATGCAATCTTGCCGGCGCGACTGAGATTGCCCGCTTCCCCGGACGCAAGATGGAAAGGGTCAATTTCCGTCATCCCTTCCTGGATCGCAATGTTCTTGGCGTGCTCGCCGAGTACGTCACGATGGATACCGGGACGGGCGTCGTGCACACTGCGCCTTCGCACGGCGCGGACGATTTTGTCACCGGCCTGAAGTACGACCTGGACGCCACTTCCCGCGTGGACGAAGCCGGCATCCTGCGCGAGGGCCTCCCCGAATACGAAGGCAAGAAAGTCTTCGACGCCAATGCCTCCATCGTCGAATTACTAAAAACCCGCGGCGTGCTGTTGCACACGGAGAAGATCGAGCATTCCTACCCGCATTGCTGGCGTTGCCATAACCCGATCATCTTCCGGGCCACCGAGCAGTGGTTCATCTCGATGGAAACACCCATGGCGGGCGGAACGCTGCGCTCGCGCGCGCTCGAGGAAATCAGCAAAGCCAAATGGGATCCAGCCTGGGGAGAAGGACGCATCGCCAACATGATCGCCACGCGTCCCGACTGGTGCGTCTCGCGGCAGCGCATCTGGGGAGTGCCGATCGCGGTATTCCTGTGCGAGAAGTGCGGCAAGCCGTTAATGGATCCTGCGGTCAACCGCGCGGTGGAGACGCTGTTTGCCCGCGCCGGGGCGGATGCGTGGTACACGCCAGAGGCCGACGCCCTGGTCCCTGCCGGGACGACTTGCGAGCATTGCCAGGGAACGACCTTCAAGAAGGAGATGGACATCCTCGATGTCTGGTTCGAGTCCGGTTCCAGCTATCTTGCCCTGCGCGCTGCCGAACCGCAGTATCCACCGGTTTCGAACTTGTACTTGGAGGGCGGCGACCAGCATCGCGGCTGGTTCCACTCTTCCCTGCTCTGCACAGTCGGCACCGAGAATCACGCGCCCTACAAGCATGTCGCGACTGTCGGTTGGACGCTCGATGAAAATGGCCAGGCACTGTCCAAGTCGCGCGGCAATGACGTGGACCCAGTCGACATCTCCAACCGCCTGGGCGCCGAAATCGTCCGGCTCTGGGTAGCTTCGGTCGACTTTCGCGAAGACGTGGTCGGCTCCGAGCGCCTGATGCAGAACGTCGCGGAGAACTACCGCACGATCCGAAACAATCTCTTCAAAAACAGCCTGGGCAACCTGTACGACTTTGACCCCAATCGCGATGCCCTGCCATTCGACAAACTGCAAGCGCTCGACCAGTACATGCTGCGCCAGGCGGTTGCTTTGGCCAGCGACGTCGTCCGCTGGTACGAAGAGTTTGCCTTCCACAAGATCTACCAGCGGGTCTTGAATTTCTGCGCGGTGGAGTTGAGCGCCTTCTACTTCGACGTGCTCAAAGACCGGCTGTATACCTCGGCTCCGAATTCACCTGGCCGCCGCGCTGCGCAAACCACCATCTGGCGCATCCTCGAAGCCATGGTGCGCCTGCTGGCCCCTGTCATGAGCTTCACCTGCGAGGAGGTTTGGGCATATCTGCCGCAGACCGCCGGCCGTCCCTCGAGCGTGCATACGGCCCTATTTCCGAAGGCAGAGGAAATCTTCGGCACCGTGAATGTTCCCGACGACCCGAAGCAGCTCGAGGACTGGGCTACCCTGCGTTCGGTGCGCGAGCAGGTTCTGAAAGACCTGGAAGGAGCGCGCAACGCCAAGCAGATTGGCAAGGCCGTAGAGGCGCAGGTGAAGGTGGCGGCCGCAGAACCCGTCTATTCCGTGTTGTCACGTTATCGTGATCAACTGCGCTACGTCTTCATCGTTTCGGCAGTTACACTCGAGGAAAAGAAATCCGGCAATGGCACCGGAGCTGTATCGGTTACCGTCAGCAAGGCCGACGGCCAGAAGTGCGAGCGCTGCTGGAATTATTCCGTGCACGTCGGCGAGAACAAGAACTACCCGACCGTCTGCGAACGCTGCAGTGCTGTGTTGAGAGAAATCGAAGGTGAACAGTAGGCCCCAGTGCGGGCCGAAGTAAGCGGTTCATCCCCCATGCGAAAATTTCACCTCTTGATCGCCGCGTTCGTTGTGCTGCTGGACCGTTTGGCCAAGCTGGCGGTGGAACGCAAAATTCCCCTGCACGACGGAATCCAGATTATTCCGGGTTTTTTCCGCCTCACCCATCTGGAAAACCGTGGCGCCGCGTTCGGCCTGTTCGCCGACTCATCGTCGCCCTGGACGGTGGGAACGCTGGTGCTCTTCTCGGTGATCGCGCTGATCGTGGTTTCGATGCTGCTCTGGAAAAACAGCCACACGCTATCGACTACGGGCATCGGACTTTCCCTAATCCTGGGCGGCGCGATCGGCAATCTCTGGGACCGCCTCACCACCGGCCACGTCACCGACTTCCTGCTTTTCTACGTACGTTCCTACCAGTGGCCCGCGTTTAACGTTGCCGACAGCGCCATCGTGATCGGCGCCGGGTTGCTGGTATACGAAATCATGTTTACGAAAGCGCCGGAGGGGCAGGTCACAGGTCACAGATGACGGGTCACAGCAAAAGAACTTGTTGCCGATTTGGCTTTCCCTGTTACCTGCGACCTGTAACCTGTCACCTGCCCTCCCCATACAGCTGCTTGTACACATTCGCATTGCGCATGATCGCTTGCACATACTCGCGCGTCTCGGTGAATGGGATGGACTCGACGAATTCCTGCGGGTCGCGGTACTTGCCTTGCGCCAGCCAATCTGTGACACGATCCGAACCCGCATTGTAGGCCGCGAGCGCGTACTCGAACGATCCGAACTTGTCGACCATGCTCTTGAAGTAGCGTGTACCCAGTTGCAGGTTGACGGTAGGCTTGTAGAGCTGGTTGGGGCTGAAGTGATGCATCTTCACTTCTTTCGCCACCTTTCTCCCTGTAACCGGCAGCAACTGCATCAGGCCGACGGCATTCGCGCGCGAGATCGCATTCGGATTGAATTCGGATTCCTGACGGATCAGCGATGCTACGAGATAAGGATCCAACTCGTTCTCGGTCGAGAAGCGCTTCAGGTCGCCCCAGTAAGCCTTCGGGAACAGGGCTTCCCAGTAGGGTCGGGGCAACTCGGGTACATCCACGGCAAAGTAGTTGGGCACGCCGCGCTTCATGACTTGGATGGCGCGATCGTAACGCCCGCTGTCCTGATAGAGACGGGCGGTTTCGGCCAGCGTCCAGTTCCCTTCTTCGCTGGGCGGAGCCGCCTGGATCTCGCGCACTGCAAAGTCGACAAGGCCGCCGTTCTCAAGTAGACGCGCCTTTTGTACGTGCAAGTCTTCAGCGGGGGGCTCGCTGGTAGTCAGTTTTCCCGACAGGTCAAGGGGAGGCACCCGATCGAGTAGCGCGTAATGTACGGGCTCGGTCGAGGGCTTCAGTGCTTTCAGGCGCTGGCGGGCGAGTTCTGCGTAGTAGAAATTCCTGAATCGATCCGAGAGTTTCTCGTAGTAGGCCCGCGCCTTGTTCGGTTCGTTGTCTTCTTCCGCGAGCCGCGCGCGCCAGTACAAAGCTGCCGGAACCTCTCCGGAAGCTGGATAGAGCGCGATCTGCTGATCGAACTCCTGCTTGGCTTCTTCGTTCCGCCCCTGGCGCAGGCTCAACCAGGCCACTTTCCAGTGCGCGTACGATGCGCGCGCGCCGTTGGGAAAGCGCTGCTGCATTTCCCGGTACGCGTCAATCGCCTTATCGTAGTCCCGCCGCAGCAGGTAGACGTTGCCCGCCGCCAGAAGCGATTGCTCCAGCCACGGACTGGTGGGTGCGGATTGCCTGAGCTGCGCCTGCAACCGCAGAAAGCCCTCGTCATCGTCTGCCGCACGAGCCGCTTCACCCAACAGGTAAAGTTTCTGGGCCGCAATCTCGGGCGTGCTGTCAGGCGTGGAATTCAAAACCTGTTTCGCATCTTTGCTGCGCCCACTCTTTTGAAGAGCAGTCGCCAAAGCCAGTTGCAGGGAAGGTCGGTCGTCGGGACTCACCTCGTCGAGCAGATCGCGGTACTCGGTGGCCGCATCGCTGTACCGTTTGCCCTTGGCGAACAAGTCGGCGCGGGTGCGGCGCTCGGCAAGCAACAATGGAGAAATACTGCCCGTCAGCTTTTTCAGCTCCATATTCGCAGTCTCGGCTTCAGGGCTCGTCGGCATGCGGTAGTACACGTTGCGCAGCGCCGCCTCGGCTTTCGCTGTCTGCCCCATGGCGGCATAGGCGCGGCCCAACCCAAGCTCCACATCCGCACGTGCCGGAACGCGATCGCCTTCCAGCAGGGCGGCCGCTTCCGCAGCGCGGTTGTCTGCCAGCAGCGCGCCCGCATACACAACGTGCGCATCCTTCGTGAGCAGCGAATCCGGATAGTTCTTGCTGAAGTCCGCTAGCGTCGCGACTGCCTCGGCCGTCCTTCCCGTCTGCAGGTACGAACTGCCCAGGTAGTAGGCAACGTAGTCGCCCAGATCGCCGGCCTTGGGCTTGGCGTGATTTAGTGGATCGATGGCCTTCGCATAGTCATGATCGAGAACATGCGCGTATCCAATGGCCAGCCACGCCAGCGCGCCGGCGTCTTCCTTGGAGTGGTGCTGGGCGTACGCGGTCACGCCGGCATAGGCTGCCGGAGTTCTTTCCTGAAGAAGCTGTTGCGCCATGGGACGCAGGCTCGCCGAGGCCACAAAGGCCTGGCGGATACGCTGCACGCGCGGAGACATGCGCCGCTTGCGTTTTTTGGCGCCCGCCCTCTTCGTTGCGGGAGCATGCGTACTCTTGGACTTGCTGGATTGCGCCTTGCCCGACTTTGGGCCGGCTGCCTTGGGAGCAGGCTTATGCGTTTCCGAGGTAGAAGCATTGTCGCCTTGCCGTCCGAAGGCACGCGGGGAAACACACAGAGATCCATAACCGATCCCTGCAACGATGCACAAAACGAATGTACGGGAGAACAACACGCTCACAATCTATCGCCGGAAATTGGCGCCCATCACTGAAATATCGTCTTCCGCCAGGCTGCGAACCAGTTCCGCCTGGAGGTAGTCCACACTCGCGGCCACCGTGTTTCCATAACGCTTCTTGAAAGTGGCGCGGCTCTTGTCGATGTCCTCTTTCAACCGGTCATACAGGTCTTTGTTCTTGCGGCCTTCAGCGACCTTGGCCTGGTTGTACAACTTGATCTCGTCCACCAGCAGCCTGGCGAAGCGTTGCGCCTTGCGGTGAACGTCCGCATCCTCCTCGCTGAGCGCGGCGCCTGCATGGCCGATGGATGCGCCTGGATCTGCCCCGGCAGCCGCCGCTGCGACCGATACCACTTCCGCATGCGCCGGCTCGGATGGAGCTTCGTACGCTGTGGCCGCAGCCGCAGTATGTCGCGGCGCATGGCCCGCGAACGGGTCGTTGAAACTCGGAGTCGCCTGCATCGCGGGAGCCGTCGGAACGCTGTCCGCGTAAGGCGCTGGCTCGCGCGGAGCTTGCTTGCGCAGCGAAACCAGCTCCAGCCATGCGCTGGTCGAGACCACCAGCAGTTCTACCGATGCCGTGTCCAGGCGATTCTTGTCCAGCCCGCAGTCCACATACACCAGGGCGGCAACCTTGTCTTTCAGAAGCAACGGCAGCATCACGATGTGATCGTCAGCCGGACCGCCAAAGCGGTCGATGAATCTCGGGTCCATATCAAGGACCTGCCCGCTGAAAGGCGCTTTCTCGTGCAGAACGCGTTCTGGCAACCCGCGCGATGTATCGAGCGTGAAGTCCTTGACGGCATCATTATCTTCGAAGCCTCGCCCCTGCCAGCCGGTTGCCAGGCCGCCTTTAATCACGAACAAAGCGGTGCGCCCGGAATGTTGGGCAACGCTGTCAAGCAACGCGCGGAGAATTTCTTTTTGTGTGCCACCGGCGTGAATCGCAGCCACGCCCCGCAACAAATCTACTGGACCGGTGCCACTCGAGCCTTCGTGCACTGCCCCATCCATGGCTCCCTGCGGCAACTCTTCAAGAACGCGACGCACCAGTTCTTCGCGGATCTGCGAAAGGTGCCCTTGCAGGACCTGCGTGACCACACGCTCGACAATCTGTCCAACTTCGTTCGCGTCTGTCATGAATTTTCGGTAACTCTCGGAAAGACTCCGGCGAATTTCCCAGCTAACCCTTGATTATACGGTACTTGCGCTGCGACTTCCGGTGCCTTTAGGACGTGTTCCCCGGTGTCCCCGGCAACCCCCTAAAATTTATCGTAAAGCGCACCCGCCCGGATACGGCAAAAGCACTCGTCAGAAACCTTGGTTACCAAGTAGAATAACAATTCGCCCATCAGCGAGAGCCTCGCAAAATACTGCATCGGACCAGGAATGAGCGCCATCCAACCAAAGATAGGTGAGCCCGTTAGCGACGAACTGGCGCTGGTCCAGGCGGCCAAGAAGGGCGAAGTTTCTGCGTTTGAGGAGCTGGTCAAGCGCTACGATCGGAACGTTTTTCGTATCGCGCAACACATCACGCAGAATCGGGAAGATGCGGAAGACGTAGTCCAGGACGCATTCCTGAAGGCCTATAGCAACCTGGAACAATTCCAGGGGCAGTCGAAGTTTTATACCTGGCTGGTTCGGATTGCCGTGAACGAGGCGCTGATGAAGTTGCGCCGCCGGCGACCCGAGCGCACGGTTTCGCTGGACGAGGACGTCAAGACCGAGGAGGATTCGGTTCCCCGCGAGATCGCGGACTGGAGCCCGAATCCCGAGCAACTCTACAAGCAGGCGGAGTTGAAAGACATCTTGACGCGGACCATCCAGGGTTTGCCACCAAGTTTCCGGACGGTTTTCGTCCTGAGAGATGTGGAAGGACTTTCTACCGAGGAGACAGCCGAGGCTTTGGGCCTCAGCATCCCCGCGGTGAAATCAAGGTTGTTGCGGGCCCGCCTGCAACTGCGGGAGCGGCTCAGCCGCTACTTCAAGAAACGTGAGAGCGGAGATGGCCAAAAGTGAAATGCTCTGAATTCCTGCAAGAGCTGACAAATTATTTAGATGGCGCACTCGATGATCGGACCAAATCCGAACTCGAGGACCACTTGGCTTGGTGCCACAACTGCTACGTGGTCTGTGACACCACCAAGAAGACCATCGAGATTTATCGGGACTCTGAGCTTTACGAACTGCCCGACGACCTTCGTACCCGGCTTCGCTCGGCAATCATGTCGAAATGCCAGCAGCGAAAAAAGACCCAGGAGAGTATCTAGCTACAAATCCCCCCGCGGTTCTTCCCTGACAAAATTTCAGGTCATTGTATGCAAGAGTTTTCCTTTGTTCGGTTTCGGACGTAGCTAACCCTGCATCCAAGTCGAACCTTTTCTCCGGTATCCGAATCTAAGTATTTGTCCGGAGTTGGCTGCTGTCTTGCACTACTGAACATTTGCGGGTCTGGGGGAGGTTTCAATGGGGAAGGTGTTTGACGCGCTCTTCGGTTGTTGGCATTTGCATTACAGTTTTCCGATCACGCTAAAGCCCGGGTCGCGGCGCAACCAGGCGGCAATGCTTACCGGGACCTACGTGGTGTGTCTCGAGTGCGGTAAGGAATTCCCCTACGACTGGCAGGAGATGAAAGTCGTTTCCGGCACGCGCGACCGCGCCAGTGCGATGCGTTCTCTCGCGACCAAGGAAGCCGCCTAGCTACAAAGTCTGCTCCTGTTCGCGTTCAGAAAAGGAACCCGGCAGCCCTTAGGCTGCCGGGTTTTCTATTTGTAGAAACTCGTGGAATTAATCGTCACGGCGATGAAGAGTGGGTCGATCATCGTCGCCGCCCTTGTCGCCATTCTTATCGGTGGATTTGTCAGTGGTTGACGCCCGGCGCAAACTGGGCTTGTTGCCGCCCTTGTCATCCACCACCTTGCGGCGGTTCTCCAGACTCGCCAGTCGGGCTTTCACGTCGGCAAATTCCGAGGTGGTCACGATGTATTGCTGGCGCGCCGGAAGAATGCGGCCAATCTCTTCCTGTGATTTCGTGATCCGGTCAGGAGTTTGGGGATGCGTAGAAAAAGCTTTCGCCAGCGTGCCGGCCTTCTTTTTCTCGCGCGCCTGCAGTTTTTCAAAGAACGCTACGTACGCGTTCGGATCGTAGCCCGCCTTGTACATGTACTGCAGTCCCAGGTAATCGGCTTCCGACTCGAAACTCCGCGAGAATGCCAGAAAGCCCATGGGTAAGCCCAAGCCGGCCGCGGAACGCACGGCATACCCGATACCACCGCCCACGAAGATCAACGGGATCGTTCCGATGTTGGCCCACTGCGCGCGCGTCATCTGCCGCGTGGCATGGCGCGCCGCAACGTGCGCGATCTCGTGCGCCATCACGCCCGCCAGTTCCGACTCCTCATCGGCCGCCAGGATCAGGCCGGAATTCACGTAGAAGAACCCGCCGGGCAGTGCGAAGGCATTCACTTCGTCCGAGTCCACGACCTTGATCGTGAACGGAACCTGCGCGTCGGAATTACGCACCAGATTCTGCCCGATGCGATTCACGTACTCGGTAATCACCGGATCGCGAATCAGCTTCGACGTCGCTTCCACTTCTTGGGCATACTGCTTGCCCATGCGGATCTCGCCTTCAAGCGAGTACCAGTCACCCAGACCGCGGCCCCCGACTTTGCGATTCCCGATGGCGTTTACGTCGTTCTTGCTGCCGTCGTGCTTCACCTTGCTGTCGTCGGGCTGCGCGATGACGGTTGGCTCTTTCTTGGGCGGCGTGTCTTTCTCGTCCGCGTCAGCAGGGGTCTTCGCTGTTGGATCCGAGGGGGCTTTGGCGGTGGGATCCGAAGGAGCCTTTGCGCTGGGATCGGCAGGAGCGGGAGTCGATGTCTGGGTTGAAGAATTGGGCGTAGCGGCGGGATCCGCGGGAGTTTCCGCCTTCTGGTCCGGTGTCCCTTGTTTTACCGAGGACGCCGTATCGCTGGTAGTGTTCTTGGAATCTTGTTGGGCAAATGCCGGGACGACAAACAACAGCGCCGAAAGAACGACTACTCCTGGTGAGAGGCGAAACTTCATAACCAACTCCTGCCCTGGACCCGGGCCCCACTTGCGGAAATTATACGCCCGGTCGAATGTGGAATTCCTAACGATTCTGATGACTTGGACGCCGAAAGGACATAGGAGGTTATCTGGAAAGCGGGTACATCGACGTAAGTTTTTGGCGACATTTCAGCCACATAACCCGGTTGGAGCATTGGAAAACGCTGCCCGGGCTGGCGAATGATACCTATCTGACTGTAGAGCTCCGCAAAATCCGGTCAAAAGTCGGCCGCAACCACGTCAAAATCGGCGTTGGGGGCGATGAATACCAGGTACAGGATCAGCTTGCCCTTCCCTTGTACCGCCACCAGCCGGATCCTCTCCGGCGTCGCCTGGCCCTGCTCCTGGATTGCTGAGTTTCCCAGCATCTCGACGCTTTTCGCCGGTCATCCGCCTACGGTCAGGTTGACTGGATTCCCCGCCTGCCGCAATGCCGGGTTCGTATCCCGGATGGAACTGATTAACTTGCGGGTCGCCTCGCCCAGTTCCTTCCCGCCGCTTCCCGGAGTAAAGGCACTGACAATCGTCCCGTAAGCGACCGTCTCGCGGTCGGCTCTGCCCTTCGGATACCACCGACTTCGCAAAAAAATCCGCAAAGTGCTTTCTAGTCATCATCAGCCTTCAGGCCCGCCGGGATAACGGTGTGTTTTGCTGCCGGCATCTTAATGTTGCCCTTGCGTTCCCGCCACAGGATGGCATTCAGCACCCGCGTATCCACCGCATCCGGCCGCGTGAAGTCCATCCGGGACGACGCTTTCGCACCTTTCGCAGCCGCCGCATTCACTTTGTAGATCAGGCCATTCTCGCGATTCGAAGTGTCCGCCGCGAACGGCGCCTGATTCCCCGCTCCCGAGAACGATCCGGCCATCAGGGGCGCGTACCCATCATTCACATTCATCGGCGGCAAGCCAAGGAGTTCTTCCACACTGTGCACGACGCTCGCGGTGGTGAAGAAGCCATGTTCAACGACAGGACGGTCGCCTGAACTGGGCGCGTACTTGCTGATTACCAGTACCACCGACCGGTGCGCGTCCACGTGATCGACGCCATCCTGCGCGTCATCTTCGAGCACGAAGATCGCCGTGTCCTCCCAGTAGGGACTGTGCGAAACCGCTTCCACGATTCTTCCCAGGGCAAGATCATTGTCCGCGACCGAAGCCGTGGGGGCGGCCTTCCCGGCCCGCGTGCCGCCCGTATGATCGTTGGGCAAGTGCATGATCACCAGATTCGGAAACTGCTCTCCCTTGCCATCTTTCCGCGCCTGCACAAAGCCCTGAAATTCGTTCAGGAACTCATCGGCGCGCAACTGGTCCGGGTAGTCGACGTTGAAGGACGGGTACGCGAGATCAGTGTGTTCCCGCAGTTCGGGCATCGTGGCCTTGGTCTGCTTGCTCAACGGCAACGGCCACGGATAAGGACTCGGGCCACCTTTGGGATCCCCCAGCCCGGCCGGCAGGGGCTCTCCTTTCCGGATCGCGTCATGCTCACAAGAAATCTCTTGCGGCTGCGGGTTGTCCTCCTTCGGAGACTCATCCGGCGTCTTGATCGGGCAGAAATCGCTGTCAATAAACTCGCCGTAGTCGCGATAGGTGATTCCATGAGCCGCCGCGTTCACCCACAGATATCCAGTTTGTGGAGAGTCCACATTCGGAATGCCGTGCTCGGCCGGATATTCCTCCGCCACCGACCCGCTGAAATCGTACGTGCGTTCTCGCCCGCGATACGTAACCTGCCAGTTCGCTTCCGTGTAATCGCTCGAGATGGCCGCGGTCGACCAGTCATGCCCGTTGCCCGAGACTTCCCCGCTGTCGTAGAAGTTGTCGTAGATTCCGAACTGCATCGCGAGTTTGTGCTCGTTGGGAGTGATGTCGCGTCCATACATGGTCAGCGATGGGTCGCCGTTCGCTTCTTTTATGTCGCCGAAGATCTGGTCGTAGGTGCGATTCTCCTTGATGATGTAAATCACGTGCTTGATGGGATTGGCGCCGCCGGCAAACTGGAACTTCCCGGTATCCGCATGTAGCCGGTTCGCTTCCTCGACTTGCCGTGTGAGGTCGGCGAGTTTCTTGCTGGCATCGGCATAGTGCACGCGTCCCAGTGATCCGTAGAGCAGGGTCGCGATGTAGGGATGGTCACGACGCCTACGCCCCGGCGGAATTTGGTTCTGCCCGTTGTTCGGTCCCGTGCCGCGCCCCTTCGCGGTCGCAATCCAAAGGTCATCGCCATGAACCGCGAGAGCCGTGGGATACCAATCGGCGGGAATGAAACCCTCGGCTTCCTGAGGCGCCTCGGCCGCGCCGTCTCTACTCCGGGTCAAGTCAAATACGGCAATCGAATTCAGCATGGCTGTGGCCACCAGCAATTGCTTTCCATCGCCTGATAGAGCCAGCGCTACCGGCGAGGTGCCGCCGTACGCCTGTCCATGAAGCCGGGTCGAGTACCAGCGCGTCGGAGTTCCTTCCGCAGTGGAGATCGCCGCCACCTGGTCTGCATTCGAGAGCGTTACATAGAGCGTCTTCTCGTCCGGACTCAAAAGGAGCGCGGTCGGATGCGATCCGGGCGCCGTATCGGACTTCGGCTTGCGCAATGAGATCCGGCGCACGACCTCGCCACTCGCCAGGTCCAGTTCCGCAACCTGCGAGGCATTCCACAGACTGCACCAGGCCCTGCGCCCATCGCGCGCCGCGACTACCGTGTAGGGATACGCCGAAGGAACCATTTGGTTCGTGCTCAAGTCGAACTGGTGCACGATCTGTCCGCTCCCAGCCTCAATCAGGATCGCGGTGTCGGAATAGTTATTTGCAACCAGCAACCGCTCCCCCTTGTCGGAAGCGACGACGGCCAGTCCCGCCGGATAAGGGATCGCCGTGCCCTCCGGCGTTGTGAATAATCCCTGCGCGACGCGCTTTCCCGCGGCCAGCTTGCTCGGCGCGATCTTGATTAATCGTTCCGGAGCAACCTTGCCTTCGCTAAAACTGTAAACGGCAATCGCATTGCCCGTGTCACCGGGCTTTGAACCGGTCGGGTCGGTAATCGATCCCAGCGAAGCGTACAGATGCTTACCATCCCCACTGAACGCAAGTCCCACGAAATAGCTCTGGTGGGATTCCTCAGCCAGGCGATCGTCCGGAAAATCCTTTACCTGTCCGCTGCTGAGATTGGCAATCGAGATGGACTGCCTCCCCCGACTGTCCTGCGTTCCGTAGCCTGCGTGCACCATCGCCGCATAGTGACCGTCGGGACTAAGCGCAATGGTTGCCGGGAAACTGTTCAGCGGCGAAATCCGGCCGGTGTCGGCCGCGAGCATTTTGCTGGTGGGAAGTTGAATCGGAGCCTTGACTGTTTTTTCCTGAGACATTGACGAGGCTCCGCTCAGGAGCAGTCCAATCGTAAAAATAATTGCCGTACGCACAGATTCCTCCCTTACCTTCGCGACCATCTTCTCCAAAAACAGAAAGCCGGTCAGTATCTCTGACCGGCTCATAAGTTTGCAATCGTGCGAGCTAGTGGGTTTCGCCGGCCGCGCGCTGAACCGCTTGTTCCTGTCCGTTGGGTTCTTGCGGAGCATTGTGCCGGACGTCGGCGCCGCGCACCCAGAAAATCACGTCCTCGGCGATGTTGGTGGCATGATCGGCCACGCGCTCGAGATTGCGCGCCACCAGCAAAGCATCCAGCGCTTGCCGGGTCGTTTCCGGCCGCTCATTCATGGTCTTCACCAGCACGATGAAGGCTTCATCCCGCATGCGGTCAACGACATTATCCATTTCAAGCACCGCCTGCGCCAGCTCGGCCTTGGCCTCGATGAATGATTCCAGTGCGCGCCGCACCATCGCGCTGACCGCCGCCGACATGCGCCCGATGTCGACCGGCAAATCGACCGCCGGAAGTGCGACCATGTCCATCACGCGCTCGGCAATGTTGACTGCCTGGTCGCCGACGCGCTCGAGGTCTGCATTGATCTTGGTGACGGCAAGAATAAAGCGAAGATCCACCGCCATGGGTTGCTGCATGGCGAGCATGTCAAACGCCAGTTCGTCGATCTCGCGCTCGGAGATGTTGATCTGGGTCTCGCCTTCCAGCACCATCTGGCAGCGGGTCAGATCGCGATCCAGATACGCCTGGCAAGCGCGATCCACCGCCTGTTCGGCGAGCCCTCCCATCCGAAGCAGCTTCTGGCGCAATTCGTCGAGTCCCTGTTGAAATCGGGTACGCATTATCCAAACCTGCCTGTGATGTAGTCTTCGGTGCGCTTGTCCGAGGGATTGGTGAAAATCTTCTCCGTCTTGTCGTACTCGATCAGGCGCCCCAGAAGAAAGAATCCCGTGTACTCGGCGACCCGGGCGGCCTGCTGCATGTTGTGCGTCACAATTACGATAGTGTACTGCGCCTTCAGTTCGAAAATCAGTTCTTCAATTTTGCCGGTCGAGATGGGATCGAGCGCGGAACACGGCTCGTCCATCAACAGCACTTCGGGCTCCACCGCCAAGGCGCGCGCAATACAGAGGCGCTGCTGTTGGCCGCCGGAAAGGCTCGCCCCCGATTTCTTGTGGACGTGGTCTTTCACCTCGTCCCAAAGCGCCGACGATACCAGGGATTTTTCCACCACCTCGTCAAGGTGCTTCCGGTCGCGATAGCCGTTGAGTTTGAGTCCCGCCGCAACGTTATCGTAGATCGACATGGTTGGAAACGGGTTTGGCTTCTGAAAAACCATGCCGATGCGGCGGCGCAGCTTGGTGGCCGAGGTTCCTTCGTACGCGTCGTACTCGCCGATCTTTACCTTGCCCTCCACCCGCGCTTCGGGGCTGGTCTCGTGCATGCGGTTCAGGCACCGGATGAAGGTCGACTTGCCGCAGCCCGATGGACCGATCAGAGCGGTGGCGTGATTGGCCTCCACGTTCAGATTGATTTCGTGGAGCGCCTGGGTCTTGCCGTACCAGGCGTTCAGGTTTTCGACCTGGATCCCAACTCCCATCGCTAGGCAACTCCTCCGAGAGTTCCGCGCCGCACCGCAAAGCGCACGGCCGCTACCGCCGACACAATCAGGATAATCAGCACCAGAGCCCCTGCCCAGGCCTGTCTGTGCCAATCATCGTAAGGCGAAATCGCATATGTGAATATCTGCAGCGGTAACGCCGCGGTGGGCTGGTCCAGATGCCAGTTCCAGTACTGGTTCCCGAAGGCCGTGAACAAAAGCGGGGCTGTTTCTCCCGCCACCCGGGCAAAGGCCAGCATGACTCCGGTGATGATGCCCGAAGTCGCCGTGCGTAGAGTGATCGACATGGTTGTGCGCCAGCGCGGTACGCCCAACCCGTATGCGGCTTCGCGCAACACGTTGGGGACCAGCAGCAGCATCTCTTCGGTGGTCCGGGTAATGGTGGGAACCATCATGATGGCAAGCGCCACGCCACCCGCGAGCGCCGAGAAATGCCTTTGCCGCAGCACCACCAGCGCATACGCCACGATGCCGATTACGATGGATGGAACACCGTTCAGCACATCCGAGACGAACCGAACCATGTCTCCGAATCGGTTGCTCCCGAACTCCGCCAGGTAGATGCCGGCCCCAATCCCCAGGGGCACGCCCAGCAGGCTGCCAATCGAAAGAATCAGCACCGATCCGGCGATCGCATTGGCCATGCCGCCGCCGATTTCTCCGGGTGGCTTCGGAGTCTGCGTCAGAAATGCCCAGTTCACCGACCCGATCCCCTTGATGACGAGGTACGCAAAAATCGCCACCAGGGGCGTCAGCACAATGATCACAGTCGATACGGCGAACAGGGTGGCGCCGTGATCCGCAATCCTTCTCCACAGGCTGATTTCGAGTTTCGGAGTTAGCCGCTGGACGGGATCAGGCACGGGCCCTCGCAGGTTGTCCTCGCGTTACGCTCCATACCATAAAGCGCGCCAGAGCGTTCACGATGATCGTGACCAGGAACAACGCCAGACCAATTTCGATCAACGCAGAAAGGTACAAGTCGCCCGCCGCTTCGCTGAATTCGTTGGCCAGCACGCTGGCCATGGTGTATCCGGGAGCGAACAGAGACTTTGCAATTTCCGGGCGGTTCCCGATCACCATCGTGACCGCCATGGTTTCACCCAATGCGCGGCCCAGGCCAAGGATGATTCCGCCCACAATCCCGGCGCGCGCATTGCGCAGGACACCGATGCGAATCATCTCCCACCGGGTCGCGCCCAGGGCCAGCACTGCTTCCCTCTGGTGCTGCGGCACGACCTGCAGCACCTCGCGCGTGATCGAAGAGATGATCGGGATGATCATGATGGCCAAAATGATTCCCGCGGCCAGCATTCCGATTCCGAACGGCGCACCCTCGAACAGCCCGGTCCAACCTAGCGTTTTTCCGAGGAATGGTTCTACATAGTTCCGCAGAATCGGAACCAGCACAAAGATCGCCCACAGCCCATAGATCACGCTCGGGATCGCAGCCAGCAACTCAGTCGTGAAGGAGAGCGGGCCGCGCAGCCACTTCGGGCACATTTCGGTTGTGAATACGCCGACGCCAACCGCCAGGGGTATGGCAATCACCAGAGCCAGCAGAGAAGAAACGACGGTCCCGTAAACGAATGGGAGGGCCCCATACTGGTCGTTCACCGGATCCCAATCCTGTCCCCAGAAGAATTTCCAGCCGAATGCGTGCCAGGACATCTGGGAACGGCTCACCAGTTGCCACACGATCAGCGCCAGGATCAGAAGAACAACCAACGCGCACCCTAAGATCACCCATCCAAAAGCCCTGTCAGCGAACACTCCGTCGGAGGAGTTCAGCAGCGGACTCGTGCGCATTTTGGGGTGCGATCCTGCCACTGGCTGTGGCCCCGCAGGGTGCGGGCGAAACAGGGCTTGGTTCGCCATGGCTGCACCCTAACAGAAGCTTGTTACAGGAGTGTTAAAAGCACTTGCGCTACAGACATTTACCATGGCTGCCGCCAGACCGCGCGCCGGCTGAATGCGTCCGAAGCGGGCTCGAGGTTTTATTCTGAGCTAGCAGCGATTCCGTTAGAATCGGGAACGCATCTCCACCATGCCCGTCTTCGCCGCGGTTGATATCGGTTCGAACTCGGTCCGCCTGAAGATTGCCCGCCTGCGCGGCCGCCGCCTCCACGCAATTCACGAAGACCGCGAGGTGACTCGTTTAGGGGAAGGCGTTTTTCGCTCCAATTTCCTGTCGCCCGAATCGATGGCGGAAACCGTCAAGGTGCTGCGCCGCTTCCATCGCACCGCCCAACGATTGGGGACTGATTCGGTTCGCGTCGTCGCCACCAGCGCCTTGCGCGATGCCCGAAACTCGCAGGCTTTTCTGGAATGGGTGCGTTCGGCGACGGGATGGTCGGTCGATATCATCTCCGGCCTGGAAGAAGGCCGCCTGATCCACCTCGGCCTGGTCGCCAACCTTCGCCTCAGCACCTCCAATGTGTTGATGATCGACTTGGGGGGCGGCAGCTGCGAGCTGACTGTTTCTCGCCGAGGACATATCCGCGACACGGTCAGCCTGCCGCTGGGCGCCGTGCGGCTCACCAATGAATTTCTCGGCCACGATCCGCCTCGCAAAGGCGAGTTGCAGCGCATGCGAGGGTTCATTGCGCGCGAGGTGGGACGCGCCTCAGCGCGCATCGTGTCGTCCCGCGTCAAGGTGGCGCTGGCCACCTCTGGAACAGCGGCGGCGCTCGCGGCGTCTGCCCATCACCTGATCCGTCCTTCGGGAAAAAGCCGCACTCTGACGGTTTCGGCAACCGAGATGAAACGGCTCGCCAAGCTGATCAGCCGCCTTCCGCTCGAAGAACGCAAAAAGATCGAAGGCATCGGTCCACGGCGCGCCGAAATCATCGTGGCCGGCGCCATGGTGTACCGGGAACTGGTCGAACGTTGCCAGCTGCGCTCCTTCCGTTATTCACCCCTCGGCTTGCGCGACGGACTGCTCGCGCAGATGGCCGCCGAATATGATCGCAGCACGCGCTCTGGCCGCCAGATCGAATCCGAACGCTGGGATTCACTGCAGCAGGCCGTCCGTCATTACCGCGTCGACATGGCTCATGCGCTGCAAGTGCGCGACTCGGCCATGGAACTGTTTTCCGCATTGAAGTCCGTGCACCAACTGCCCGCAGAATATCGCGAGTGGCTGTCGGCTGCAGCCATGCTGTATGAAGTCGGCGACTACGTGAACCGCAATGGCCGCCATCGTCACGCGCAATACATCATTTCCAATTCGGAAATCCTTGGATACACCCCCGAGCAGCGTCGCATCATCGCAGCCATCGCCCGCTACCTTGGCAAGTCCCGGCCCACGCCCGGAGACAGCAGCCTTAAGGGACTGTTGCCGATCAATCAGGAATACATCACCAAGGCTTCCATGCTGCTGCGGCTGGCGCGGTCCATGAATCTGGGACGCAGCCGCGCCGTGCAGAAGGCTCGCATCACCGTTCGCGATGGAGCCGTCAAAATGACTCTCCTGTCGCGCCGCCGGGTAGGGGTGGATTTAGAACTTTGGGCGATTGAAAAAGACCGCGATTATTTCCGGGAACTCTTCGGCCGGGAACTCTCGGCCGCCGCGGCGTAAAGCGATCGGACAATTTTCGGCGTGAGGCACCAGGAAAGCGATCCCGAACTTCTTCGCAATTCCACCTTGGCAACCGCCCCCTTCCGTAATTCCATCGCGGCTTCGCATCCGGTGGGGCTCACGACTCTCCCGAGAAACTCGCTCAGGTTCGGATTATGGCCCACGACCATGATGGCCTCGAGCTTCGCGTACTTATCCAGCAGCTTGCGAAACTCGGCGAACGTCCCTTGCGGCCGGAGCGCGGCCTCGATCTGCAGCTTGCCCTCGAAACCCATTTCGTTGCCGACCAGCGAGGCGGTTTGGGTGGCGCGCTTCAGGGGACTCGAGATCATGGCGTCGACTTGCGCGTCCAGCGCGGCCAGCGCCCGTCCCACGTAACCACACTGTTCGATGCCCTCTTTGTCCAGGCCGCGTTTCTCATCCTTCTTCGGCGATGCCAGGCGCTCCCCCGCATTCGCGTGACGCAGGAAGTAAACAATCATTCAGCCTAACTGTCCTTTCCAACCGTGCTGCGCCGCCGGGCTCGTCCTGCCGGCGCTGGAATCGTCCGCAAAGGCTGTTTGCCTTCTGCCAGCGCAATAAAAAATTCCTGGGCGTTGAACGCGGAGGCGCCCTTCGGCGCTTTTCCGCCGCGTTTGCCGGGAGTCTGCCAAACCCGGTGATAGGTTCCATCTTTCGCCAGAATGCGTGTTTTCAGATTGTCGGCCAAGTAACCTTCCAGCATCTCCTGCCGCACGCGTTCGACCGCCATCGGATCTTTCAAGGGCGTAAGGACCTCAACCCTCTCGTACAGATTACGCGGCATCCAGTCCGCGCTGCCGATGTAGACCTCTTCCTCGCCGGCGTTGGCGAAATAGAAAATGCGGCTATGCTCAAGAAAACGTCCCACGATGCTGCGCACTTTAATCCGGTCGCTGATGCCGCGCACACCGGGTCGCAGCGCGCAGATGCCCCGCACCAGCAGGTCAATTTCGACCCCCGCCTGGGACGCCTCGTAGAGCGCCAAAATCACCTTCTTGTCGAGCAGCGCATTCATTTTGGCGATGATGCGCGCTGGCCGCCCTTGCCGCGCATGCTCCGCCTCGCGGGCGATCAGTCCGTGCAATTTCTCGGCCAGGTCCAGAGGCGCCACCAGCAAGGGCGCGTAGCTGGGATTTTCCGCGTATGCCGTCAGGAAACTGAACACGTCGTGAACCGCGCTTGTGATTTGCGGGTCCGCTGTCAGCAGGCTCAGGTCGGTGTAAATGCGAGCCGTCATGGCGTTGTAGTTTCCAGTCCCGATGTGCACGTAACGCCGCGTTATCCCATCCGGGTCCCGCCGCGCCAGCAGCGACAGCTTGCAGTGTGTCTTCAGTCCCACCAGGCCGTGGAACACCTGCACGCCGGCATCTTCAAGGTCCCGCGCCCAGCGAATATTCGACGCCTCATCGAAACGGGCTTTTAATTCGACTACCGCCGTCACTTCTTTCTTCGGGGCCGCCGCAATCAGCGCCGGTACGATGAGGGAATGCTCATTGGTGCGGTAAAGAGTCTGTTTAATGGAGAGAACCCGATCATCCTCTGCCGCCGACTCGATAAACGAGATCACCGCGTCGTAGGAATCGTACGGATGATGCAGCAAAACATCGTGCCGTCTGAGTTCCTCGAACAAGTCCTGGGATTTGGCCGTCAACCGCAATTCCCGAGGGATGAATGTTCTGAACTTCAGTTCCGGATGCTTAGTCTGTTCGTACACATTGAAGAGCCGCGAGAGGTTGACCGGACCATTGACGGAAAACACCTGCCAGGGATCCAGTTCGAACACGCCCCGCAACCGTTCAATGATTTCCGGTTCCGCGTCCGCCTCAATCTCCATGCGGACGGCATCGCCTTTACGCCGGTTGTGAAGTTCTGCGCGAACCGACTCTAGCAAACTGCGCGCCTCTTCTTCTGCCAGGTAAAGATTGCTGTTGCGCGTGACTCGAAACGCCGCTGACGACACGATGTCATACCCGTGATACATCCGCGCCGCGTGGAAAGCGACCAGGTCCGCCAGGAAGATGAAATCGTCTGTATCTTCGGAAGGCAGGCGGATCAGGCGCGGCAACGCACGTGGCACGGTCACCACGCCCGTGTAAGTCATCGCCGAGCGGCGGCGCCGGCGCAGCAGAAAAGCCACGCACAATGCCTTGTTGATCACCCGCGGAAAAGGATGCGAGGGATCGACCGTGACCGGGGTCAGAAGAGGATCGAGCTCCCTTTCGCAGTACGCCTCGACAAAAGATTTGGCGGCCGTATCCAGTTCATGCAAACCGAGCACGCGGATCCCGTGCTCCGCCAGCCGCGGCCTCAGATGCCCGTTCCAGCAGTCATATTGATCGTCAACGAAGTCGTGCGTTTCACGGTTGATCCGGTCGCGTTCTTCCACCAGGGTCAAGCCATCGGCCGCGCCTTCGTTGTAGCCATCCTCGATCTGCTGCACCAGGGATGCTACCCGCACTTCAAAGAATTCATCCAGATTGCTCGCGGAGATGGAGAGGAACTTCAGTCTCTCCAGCAGCGGATTGTTGAGGTCCGAAGCCTCTTCCAGGACCCTCCGGTTGAAGGCCAGCCAGGACAGTTCCCGGTTAATGAAGTTCGTCGGGTTATCGAGTAATGGACGGGCCATATCTAGGGAAGATTCTGCGGGGAGTGTAAAGGAGCCTTGTCGATGATCAGGAATTTCGCTTCCGACCCATCTTCCCGCTTCAGGTACATGAAATGTTTGTCCAGACGCAGCACGACGTTCTCCCCCGCATTCCAGAAGCCGGGAGTAAACTCGCGCATCGAATGCGGGAGAAATTCGCCTTCGTAGCGCATTCCATTCACGTCGACTGCAAGCGTGAAGTAAGGGTCTTCGCTCATGATCGGTGTATTAACGATGTAAAGCTGAACCCGGTCGCGTTCGTGTTGCTGCAGGCCCAGGATTTTTCCCGTTACCCATTCCCGTTGGGCGCCGTGAGCGGTAGAAAGCGCCGCCAGCACGAAAACCCACACGGTAAGAGCCCTGGTCGCCATGACGAAACTACAGTATAAAACAGCCTCCAGAGATCGCGCTTTGGCAGGGGAATGGAGGGGGATTTCGGCTGCGTAATGACGTCTCCGCGGCAGCGGAAAAGTGAGGGCGCCATCCTGAAACGTGGCGCCTCCCAAAGTTCATTGCCCGCAAGACATCGCTACCTAAAATGTGTATATCAGATCAAACTGCAACCGGTTGAGCCAGGGTTCTATCTGCCCCGCTTTCACTCCGGCCGCCAGAGATGCATTCAAGAGGTTGCTGTTGAGCGTGCGTCCGTGCCACCAGGTGAATCCCGCCACCGTGTTTTGGCGAAGCTTCCACAGCGCGTAGATACGATGCTGCAGGATGTTCGTCGGCGCGCGCTGATCGCTTTCCGCGAACGACGCGATCACCGAATCCTGTTCCTGCCTGAGCCACGCATATCCGAACTGCAGGTCGCCCTTGTTCTTCTGCTGGCCCACACTGGCATCGATCAGGTAAACGTGCGATTGCTTCCCTAAACTCGTGTTGACAGATGGCTTGCTGGTGGTGCAGGTTACGATCAGAGTGACCGGATCCTGAGTGCAACCGCTGCGTGCTGAGTTGTCGAACGGATGGTCCGAAGCGTTGAGGTTGTTCTCGTACTCGAGAATCAGGTTGATTGGAAAGCGTGCCGCCGGCGTCTTGATCTGATTGTTGAGAATGAAGTCGGCGTACAGGAAGTTGGAAAGGAAGTGCCACACCGGCGCATTCGGCTTGGTGAGGTCGACCCAGGTGGCGTTGGTCATACCATTGGGCGAGAACACGCAACCATTCGAGCTGGGCACGTTGATAGGAACAGTGGGAAAGCTTCCGCCCGCACCCGTCACCGCGGGGTTTGAGCAACCGGGACCTTCGCCCGGAACCGGGATCGGGCCCACGTTTCCCCCGGGTGGAGTGGTCGTGGGATTTCCGTTCAGGCCGGCATTGGTCGCCTGCACCGCAAAGGCGCTCGAGTTCAGGATGGCATCCTGATAACGCCAGTTCTCGATCAGGAACGATGGAGTGCTCGTCCATGGCCCGAAATTCAATCGTGCCGAGACCTGTCCCCCAACCACAAACGAATCATGTCCCTTGTAGAGCCCGCCTGTTCCCGACGCCTCGTTGTACACCAATTGCATCGATTGGAACGTCACATTCCGCAAGCTCGGCACGCGATGAATGTCGAACGAGAGCTTTTCGTTAAAGCCCTCTGGGTTCAGATCGACGTCGCCCGTCACGCCGGTGCGTTGCCACTGGTAGGCAAACTTGCCCGCCGTAATCGACAGCCAGCGCAGCGCCACCGGATTGTAGGTGATGTAGGCGCGGTCCAATCCTATAGTCTTGCGATCGAAATTATTGGTGAAGGTTTCATTGGTGGTCGTCGGATCGCCCAGCGAACCAGTCGCCAATGCCACTGCTCCGTAGAAATCCTCGTTCAACTTGCCATCAAAACCGAAGCGAGCGCGCACTCGGGCACGGTTGCGGTCCGCCATTCCGCGCTGCACAAAACTCTCCCCGCGAATCCGGATGTCCCCCGTCCAGCGAAACCGGCCTAAGGAACTTTCGAGAAGCGACACACGCTTCTGCTCATCCTGGGTGCTCACCAGTTCGTTCTGTACCGTCGCTTTCACGTCCGTAAGATCGGAACTGAGCTTCGCAATCGCATCCTTGTCGGCGCTGGCAGCCTGCGCCGCCGCGACTTTCTGCTGTGCATCGCTGGCCGCTGTCTGGGCCTGCTGTGCTGCTTGCTGCGCTGCCTGCACTGCTTGGTCGCGTTGCGCGAGCGACTGTTGCAATTGCTGAATCTGTTGCTGTTGGGCGGCGAGGGCATCGCGCAACGCCTGCACATCCGCCGCGGTCACTTGGGGCTCCGCCGCTTTCGCCGGGGGTTTCTTTGATCGGGGCCTAGCCGTTTGCGCAACTGCTGTCACGGCCAGAAGTAGAGCAATGGTCCATGCGAATAAGGCTTTCATCTTCCTTCCTTTTTCCTCAGTTGTCGCTCTCACACCGGACTGGTTAGCGGCCGAGTACACATGTAAGTCTATTACATTAATAGACTATATAGCATTTCTCCAGCCATCCCTGAGCAACCCTTCAGCGATTATCCCGCCCGCTTTCAATAAGATCCGCCAAAGACAGGCGAGGAACCAGCGCTGCGGGGTGCAGCGGATTGCACATAAACTCCATCGCGCCCGGTAGTCCGGATTCTGTGCCCACTGCAGTCACTTGGGCTCCGCAACTTGCGTGGGAACTCTCTTTGATCTCGGCACTGTCGGCGACAATTCCAGTATCGTCGCCCCAGGCACCGGCATTTCCAACAAACTGTCCGTGACTCCATGACGGGAAAGCGGCTCGCCGATGATTACCGTGTCGTGATTTTCCATGTCGGAACTGGACCGGCACTCAACGAGATGGGTAAAACAGTATGGACACGAGGATCCTCTTCATGAGTATTCGCAGATCGAGTTTGCTGTTGATCGTTGCCTTCGTGCTTATCGCCGAAATGGTCGCAGCCCAGGAGTTGACGCTTGCGGCCGCTGCGGATCTCCAGTCTGCGATGCAGGAGATCAGTAGCAGGTTTCAACAGAAGACCAGTCATCCCATAAAAGTGATCTATGGCTCGTCGGGCAACTTCGCGCAACAGATTAAGAACGGCGCGCCCTTCGACATGTTCTTTTCCGCCAACCTCGACTATCCCAAACAGCTGGAGGCGTCCGGGCTGACCGAGCCGGATACCTTCTACCAATATGCGAAAGGAAAGATCGTGATCTGGGTACCGAACGATTCCCGGATAGACGTCCAGTCCGGAATGCAATCTCTACTGGCGCCCTCGGTAAGGAAGATTGCGATCGCCAATCCCCAGCATGCGCCTTACGGAAAGGCGGCAGTCTCCGCCATGCAGACCGAAGGCGTGTATGACAAGGTGAAGGACAAATTGGTTTTGGGTGAAAACATTGCGCAGACCGCGTCCTTCGTCGTTTCGGGCTCCGCGGATGTCGGCATCGTCGCTCTAGCGCTGGCCTTGTCGCCCAATATGAAAGACAAGGGCCGCTACACGGAGATACCGAGTACGGACTATCCGCCGATCGAACAGGCCTGCGTCATCTTGCGGTCGTCGAAAAACACGGCCGTTGCCAGGGCATTTTTGGAGTTTGTGAAAACCGACGCCATCAAAGAATTATTGCGAACCTACGGCTTCGAAGTTTCGGGTAGCCCGCAATCGAAGTAATCGCGGGATCGGATTTCTGCAACAAAAAGTCCCAGGATCCGGGTTCGGGTCCTGGGACAACCAGCCAAATTGAGAACCAATTCCGCCTACCGAACCTGCTTGATCTCCGCCTTCACTTTTTCCGCCACGTTGGTGGGCAACGGAGCGTAGGTCAAGGCCGCTGTCATCTTCTGACCGTCGTCGACCATCCAGTTCAGGAAATCGGAGATGATCTTGCCCTTCGCGGCATCCTTCGATTGCGACGGAATCAGGAGCCACGTGAAGCTCGAAATCGGATAGGCGTCCTTGCCAGGCGCATTGGTAATCGACACTCGGAAGTCAGCCGGCATGGCTTTCATCGACCCGGCAGCCGCCGTCACGCTTTCGAGCGAAGCCTTTACGAACTCTCCCGACGCGTTCTTCACGCTGCCATAGGGAATCTTATTCTGCACGGCATAGATCAACTCGACGTACCCAATTGCGCCCTGCATCTGACGCACAACGCCGGCGACGCCTTCGTTGCCTTTGCCACCCAGACCGACCGGCCACTTGATCGAAGTGCCCTTCCCCGGCCCGGCATGCCACTCAGGACTGACCTTCGACAAATAGTCGGTAAAAATGTAAGTCGTACCGCTGCCGTCGGAACGATGGACAACGATAATCGGCTGGTCGGGAAACTTCACGCCCGGGTTCGCCGAAGCGATCGCCTTGTCGTTCCAGTTCGTGATTTTGCCCAGAAAAATTCCCGCAATCACTTCGGGAGTGAATTTCACTTCCTCGGTCACGCCCGGCACGTTGTAGGCGGGGACCACCGCGCCCAGCACGGTGGGAACGTGCAGAATTTTCACCTTCGCCTGCGCCAGCTGCTCATCCGTCATGGGACCGTCGCTGGCTCCGAAGTCCACTGTACCCGCCAGCACCTGGCGAATGCCGCCGCCGCTGCCGATAGACTGGTAGTTGATCTGTATATCCGGATGCGCGTTGTGATACTCGCTGAACCACTTCGAGTACATGGGATAAGGAAACGTGGCGCCGGCTCCGTTCAATGTCGTTTGGGCCAGAGCAGGTAGCGCTACAGCTGAGCAGAGAACAAGCACCGCGATTCGACGGATCACTCGATCGCCCTCCTATGGGTGAGTTTCTCCTCGGTTCTATGCGCGCGGTGTTACAGTACTGTTACAAATTGGTGAATTTCTCATGAAACACCGGAGTTTGATTGCGCCTGCTCCGGCAGCGTTGGCACACTCTTGTGGGGATCACTGAAACTTGTCCGACTCGAACGACCGCTACGCGCCGGGCTGGCCTGGAATCGCGCCGCGCTGGACCTCCAGCGCCAAGTCGGGTATTGGCACGGCTCTCAACCCGCATAGCCGTGTCTGGTATACGCTCAGCCACGGAATCCTGAACGAGGTCTACTTTCCTCGCGTCGACCAAGCCTGCACTCGCGATCTGGGACTGATCATCACCGACGGGCACAGCTACTTCTCAGAAGAAAAGCGGCATTGCAGCTTCGAGAACGTCCCCTTCGAACCCGGAATTCCTGTCTTCCAGCTCACCAATACCAGCCTTGACGGCCGTTACCGGATTCGTAAAGAAGTTTTCAGCGATCCCTATCGCAACGTGGTCTTGCAGAGAATCAATTTCGAGCCTCTGCAAGGCAAACTCGAGGACTACCGTTGCTACGCGCTGCTGGCGCCCCACATCTCGAACTGGGGATATGGCAACACGGGCTGGGCCGGCGACTACAAGGGACATCCGATGTTGTTCGCCCGGCGCGACCATGTGACGCTGGCCTTCGCCTGTTCAAGGCCCTGGATGGCCCGCTCGGTTGGCTTCGTCGGCTATTCCGACGGATGGCAGGACTTATCGGAACACTGCCGCCTGACCTGGGATTACACGCGGGCGGAAAACGGCAATCTGGCCCTGACCGGAGAGATTGATCTCGCCGCCTGCCAGGGAAAGTTCGTGCTCGCGCTGGGCTTCGGGCGCAATTGCTGGGAGTCCGGCCAGCAGGTGCTGTCCTCGCTCCTCGAAGACTGCGACCAGATACGCGAACACTTCGTCCGCCAGTGGCGCAATTGGCAGGACAGCATCCTGCCTCTGGATCAGGAGAAGCGCGAAGTCGATCTCTACCGCACCAGCATGGCGGTCCTGCGCAGCCACGAGTCCAAAGATTTCGTGGGCGGCATTATCGCGAGCTTGTCGATCCCCTGGGGCTTCAACAAAGGGGATGAAGATCTAGGCGGATATCACCTGGTGTGGCCGCGCGATCTGGTGGAAACCGCGGGCGCGTTGATCGCGGGCAAAGCTACCGCCGACGCCCTGCGCGTTTTGCGCTACCTCGAATCCACCCAGGAAGCCGACGGCCACTGGGCGCAGAATCTCTGGCTGGATGGCCGTCCGTACTGGGCTGGCATCCAGATGGACGAGACCGCTTTCCCGATCCTGCTGCTCGACCTGCTGCGCCGCGAGGCGGAGGGGTTGCTGGGCGATCTCCATCGTTGGTGGCCGATGGTGCGCAATGCCGCCAGTTTCATTGTCCGCAACGGACCCGTCACCCAGCAGGATCGCTGGGAAGAAGATGGCGGCTACTCTCCGTTCACGCTCGCGGTTGAGATCGCCGCCTTGCTTGCTGCCGCCGATATGGCAGACCTGGTAGGCGAGACGGTCTCGGCGGAATATCTCCGCGATACTGCCGACACCTGGAACGACAACATCGAGCGCTGGACCTACACGCTCGATGGCGACCTCGCGCGCCAGATCGGGGTCGACGGTTACTACGTGCGGATCGCTCCCGACTCCGACGGCGCGGCGTCGCCGTTGCAGGGTTTCGTGCCCATCAAGAATCGCGCCCCCGATCAGAGTTCGGCCCGCGCCACCGCCGTGATCAGTCCCGATTCGCTGGCCCTGGTGCGGTTCGGCCTGCGCGCTCACGACGATCCCAGAATCCTCAACACCATCAAAGTGATCGACGCGCTTCTACGCGCCAAGCTGCCGCAAGGCCCGTGCTGGTACCGCTACAACGGCGACGGCTATGGCGAGCATGACGACGGTAGCCCCTTCGATGGCACCGGAATCGGTCGGCCCTGGCCGCTGCTCGCCGGCGAACGCGCCCACTACGAAATTTCCGCGGGCCGTCCCGAAATCGCCGACGCCCTCTTGCGCGTGATGGAAGGTTCCGCCGCCGGGGCCAGCCGGCTGATCCCCGAGCAAGTGTGGGATCAGGAGGACCTGCCGGAACTCGAGCTTTTCAGGGGAAAACCGACCGGTTCAGCCTGTCCTTTGGTATGGGCGCATTCGGAATACATCAAGCTGCGCCGCTCGTTGCGTGACGGCCGCGTCTTCGATCAGCCTCCGCAAACCGTGCAGCGTTACATCGTCGAAAAACGCCATTGCCAATATTTCTTCTGGATTTTCAACAACAAGGCACGCACCATGCCCTGCGGCAAGACGCTCCGCATCTCCTTGTTGTCGCCCGCAACCATCCACTGGAGCATGGATGATTGGAAGACTTCTCTCGACACCCACACCCGCGATACCCGGCTGGGAGTCCACGTCGCCGACCTGCCCACCGACAAAGTTCCCGTGTCGCACGAGATCGTCTTCACATTCAAATGGGACCAGGACGCCCGCTGGGAGGGCGTGAATTACACGGTGGTCGCAGAGTAGTAGAGGTTGTGAGGGGGCAACAACTATCCCGTGTATTCCAATTCCACCACCGTGCAGTCATCCCCTAGCGGAGTGCCCGCACAAAACATCGATACTGACGCAAAGATATCCTCGAGGGTTGGGCTTTTCGCGGCGACTTCTTCCAACCGCTCATTGTCGTAAAACTCGCCGTGCGCATTCTCAGCTTCGGTGACGCCATCGGTCACCAGGATGAAGCGGTCCCCCGGCTTCATATGGACGCGGTCGCCTTCATAGGTCGCGTCGGCCAGCAGGCCTACTGGAAGATTCCCGTGCTGCGGCCGGAAGACTTTCCCTTGCGACACCAGAAGCGGCGGAACATGCCCGCAGTTCACGTATTCCAGTTCTCCGTCCTTCCGAATGCGCGTGATAATGACCGTCGCGTATTTCTCGCCCAGGTGCTTTTGGGTAAAGAAGCGGTTCACCGCCCCCATGATGTCGGGCAATTCCATCCGAGCAATCAGATGTGCGTACACCATCCCTTGCAACGTGGACGCCAGCACGGCCGCCGAAACTCCCTTGCCGCTGACGTCAGCGACCACCACCGCCAGCCCGTCTTCGGTGTTCACGACGTCGAAGAAATCCCCCCCAATTTCTTTGCAGGAAAGATTTCGTCCGCGCATCTTCGCGAACGGCACTTCCGGAATCGTGACCGCCATCAGCCGCTGCTGGATCGAGGCCGCAATGGCAAGCTCCTGCTGGTAACGGCGCGATGCTTCCTCGGCTTGCACCAGGCGGGCGTTCTCGATCAGCGAAGCCGTGTCCGTAGCAATGACGCGCAGAATGTCGCGGCTCACATCCGAGATATCGCGCGAAGCAAAGCGCGAATCCAGATAGAGCGCACCCATCACTTCGGCTTCCGCCGGACTGTTGGCATCCCGATAAGTCTGCACCTGCGGCTTGCGGAGCGGCAGGCAAATCACGGTGCGCAGATCGTAGGCCACAATGCTCTGCCGGACCGCCAGGTCGATGGACTGGCTGGTATCGGTGAGCAGGAATTCTGAATTCGATTTCATCGCTTCTTCGAGAATCGAATGTGAAATCGTCTTATCGTCAAGCAAGGCCTCGCCCTTCGAATTCCGTCCCGCTGCCAGGCGCAAGTTCCCTTCTTCATCTTTGAGGAACACGTAACCGCGCTCGGCACGAATCAATTTCAAGGTGGTGTCGACCAGCGTCACCAGGACCTCGTCGAGCACTCCGAGCGTGTTGAGCTTGCGCGCCGCCTCAAGGAACAGAGTCAGTTTCTCCAGGTCGGTTGTGTCGGTAGAAATCTGGATACCCGAGATCTGGCTGAGGAACTCGCGCGCCGTATTCGAAGTTGCATGCTGCGGGCTGAAAATGACGTAGGCGACGTCCCTCACCCCAAACTCCACGCGGTCGTTGCGCTGCAGCCTTTGCCGCTGGACGCGCTCCCCATTCACGTAAGTGCCGTGCTTGCTCCCCTGGTCGACCACGAAGAAGTCGCCATTCTCCGCGACGATCAGCGCGTGGTCGCGCGAGACACGAGGGTCGGGAATGACCAGGTCTTTGTCTACCTTGCGCCCCACGGAAAACGGAGTGCGATTCATCACGATCGAGCGCTGCTCGTTGCCCTGCACGTAGATCAGCGAGGGAAAGACCCCGGAACCTGGGTCGGACGTGATGCCGGAAATGGGATGGAACGCCATAGGCGAGCTTCGCCGTATTTCTCTTGATTACAGATAATGACAGGAATGAGGCCCAGCGGAAAGGGGCTGCATCCGCTTGCTAACCGCGTTTCTTTCCCGCCGGGGGAGCGGGCGACGCACGAGTACATTTCGGGACCGTAATTCCGATCAGGAGTGGCTTCCCTTGAAGGCTGCAATCGCCTCCTGCTCGGTGTCATAAACCTCGAATACGGTGGCCAGCTTGGTGATCGAAAGAACGTCGCGCAGCCTCTGGCCGAGACCGGTCAGCTTGATGTCCGCGCCCTGGGCGCGCGCCGACGAATACACCCCCACCAGCGTTCCCAGCCCGCCGCTGTCGATGTAGGTGACCCCGCCCAGGTTCAGCACGATGCGCTTGGTGGTCTCCAGCAACTTCTTCAGGCCCTCGCGGAGGCCGCTGGCTTCCTCTCCGAACACGATCCTTCCGGAGCAGGCTACGATTGTCACGCCGTCTGCCAGCAGCGTATCCATCTTGAGCGTCATCCCGGCCTCCCAGCCTTCAGTCGTCAAAATTGCCTGAGAAGCCTACCGCTTGCGACCACCCAATGCAAGTTCTGGGCATAGATTGCGGGCCGGATGGCCAAGGGCGGTTTTTTGTCGTCAGGCTACCATCCCGGCCTGAGGCGCGGATTCGAGCACTCTCGTTTCGTGCTCTCGCCACGTGGCGATCAGCAGGATGCTCAGCGGGATCAGGCACACAATCGGCATCGGCATCTTGGCGCTGGTATACAGCGGAAGCCACCACGCCTGCTGCACCGTTTCGGGCGCGAGGAACAAGGACGCAGCGCTCAATCCAATGGAAGCGACCCAGGGCCAGGCGACGGCGACCACGCTCAACACGCAGCCAGCACGAGCCATCCCACTCCGATTCCACAGCACCGGCCAGTTCTGGATAATCACGAGCAAGGACGGCAGCACCAGAATGTAGTTGTAGGGCGCAAACATTGGGATGATGATCACCGTGACCGCCAGCACCAGGGCTGTCAAAAGCGAAAACAGGCGCGACCCGGCTGCCTGTTTTCGATATCGCCAGCACAGCGCGCCCACCGCGGCTACGATAAGCACCGTCAGAATTCTTCCCCACCATGGCGTCAGCAATACATCCAGCATCGACATGCGCCCGGCATAGTTCCGGTAGTCGCGCATCGCGGAGAGGAAATTTCCAAACCATCCGGGCAGCAAGACTTCAGACCCTGCGAACAACAAGACCATCGTGATGCCGAATCCCCAAACAAAGCGCTGTCGTTGTCTCCACTCGCTTACCGCCCATAACAGAAGGCACGCCGTGATCGGCACTACGAGCTGCGGTTTGATCGACGCCACCGCCAACATGACGCCCGCCGCGAACAAGTTTCCGCGAACCAGGAGTGCCATCGCGCCCGAGATCACCGCCGCCACCACCAGCGTAAGTTGCTGAAGCTTCAACCCCTGCATCGCTGGAAAGCTTCCCAGTGTCAGCACCACCACCGTGAGCAGTTCAACCGGCTGGGGCCGCCACCCGATCGCCCGAAACCACAGCGGCACGCTCAACGCGGTCACAACCACCAGCAGCCAAAAGAACGCGATCATGACGCGATCAAATGGAAAGCCCACCGACGGCGCCAGCAAAAAGGCAACGTACACTGGATACGCGAACCCCTGTTGGTCGCGTGGATCTCCCGGACGGCTTGCGTCCAGTTCCCGCCCGTAATACCCCACCTGAATTTCGCGTGTGACGTCGCGGCTGTAAGGATTGCGATGGTGCAGCAGCAACTCGCGCGATCCCAGCCAGCGCGGATACAGGTCCGACAGGTTTCCACGCGGCCGATCATGGGCCGCCGCGTCGGCGCGCTGGTAAGGCACCAGAATATGGCTGACGTAAAACCACATCCCGCCCGCGCAAACCAGCGCCAGCAGCAATCCAAGTTTTGGATTTTTCAGCAAGAATTGTTCTCAGCGCCAACCATTCGACGCATGGAAAACTTGTTGTCGCGTCTTTAAGGTAGCACTCCGGCGAAGGACTTGGCGCGATTGTCGCGCTGCTCCATCCAGATGCCCGGCCGGGAATAAAGAATGAACTCCTTATCTTCGTACACCGGGTTCCACGCCGTCTCGCGCATCTTCGCACAGATCGGCGAATCCCGCGGAACCACGACGATGTCGGTCGGGTACGCATCGAGCGTCGATCGCCAGTTCGCCCGTGCCTCATAGAAATCGAAAATCTGCCGCATCACCTCGTTGGAGTACACCTCTTCATAACGTCCGTCGAGCGATACCTTCACCGCGGGATAGAGTTTCCACGACACATACGCTCCTAACCGAAATGGAACCATGGCGTTGCCTTGGAAGTGCTGATCGGCAAGATAGTCCACCGCGCCTACGGGATAAATCGGCTGCGGTACGCGAAGCCGCCACGGTTTCTGTCGTACCCCCGAAATCATGGCCACGCAGCCCAGCGCAGTCCAGGCAGCCATCGCAAAATAACGCCTGCGCTGCGCGAATTGCAGGAGCCACCGCCCTGCCGGGGTGTCCTGCAAATAGCAGGGCGTATACGACAACCACAAAACGGCAAAGACCGGGAGCAGTTTTCGATGCAGTGTGGCCTCGAACACCGTGGCCGCGAGCGGAACAATGCCCGGCGTCTTACGGATTCCAACCGCCAGCAGGGCATACAACACCACGGCCACCGCCGCGATGAAACAGATCACCCACGCCGGTCCCAAATCCCACACCGGACGCCACTCCGGGGCAAACGGTCGAGACATCCACAGTGCACGTCGCAGATACGGCAGATAGGCGTTTCCGTACGGCGTCAAAAAAACCTCGAGTCCCATGCCCAGCAGCGCGATCAGCATCCCGCGGATGTTTTCTCCGCGCAGCGCTCGTTCCAGGCAGTAAAACGCCGTTAACCCAATCCCTAACACAAATCCACCGTGAAGGTTCACCCACACCGGGAAGATGATCAGCCATGCGATCAACCAGCTTCGGTATCCCCGGCGATCGAATTCCCAACAGGAAATCAGCACCGCCAGGAAAAAGAAGGAATAGACTTGCGCCCGGATCACCGCAAAGAATCCGAGGTAGGCCAGAAAGATTGCTATCGGAGCACACAGACTGGTCAGGCGGTAGTCCGCACCCAGCTTGGTCGAACATCGCCAGCACAAGGCGCCGGTCCCGAGCGCAAGCAGGAATTTCAGAACCAGCAAGGCGCGCCCGCCAAACCACCGCGTCGCGAAATAGGCGACCGCTCCCGCTCCCCATTCGTGGTCAATCCACGGAGCGATGGTCGGCGTATACGCGAACGGGTCTGCGCGTAGCAGGTGCCCGGCCCGCAGACTCTCCCGGATCAAAGCCATTTGGTGCCAGAGGTCGATGTCGACGAAGTTGTAGGAAATCAACGCCAGAAAAAAGAATGCGGGTCCAACGATCGACGCGATCGGCAGCCACTTACAGCGGCCAGGAAACTCGCTGGGGTGCGCCGTTTTCCAATCGCTCATAGCGGGATCTGATCAAATAGCAACGCCGAACTGTACTTCATGGAATGCTTGAATTAGTAGGAATAATCCGCAACGCTAGACTTCCGCTGGAGTCTTGCGCGCAAGCACCTGATACTGGCCCCCCAGGGGCACCTTGGCCAGAAAAGCCTCCAATGGTCGCATCGCCCGCAATGCGCGCGGAAAGAAAAACCGGAAATCGGTGCGCAGAATTTCAAATCCGCCCCTGCGCAACAGTCTCGCCGCTTCCGGCGGGCTGATCTTGACGGCATCCTGGTCAAACGCGCATTTGTGCATCACGTACTGTGTTCCCGGATTCCATGGATTGTTCTCCCATAGCGCAAATACACCGCCGGGCCGCAGGCAGCGGCCGATGTAACCAATCGCATCCGCACGCTCCGCCACCGGAATGTGATGGAAGACCCCATTGCAGTAGATCGCGTCGACCGAACCGTCTGGCGTATATTCGGCGAACGTAAGAAATCGGCAGCGTGCTCCGTGTGTCACCCGCGCCCTCTCCAGCGAACGCTCGGAAATATCCAGTCCAACCACCAACCGGCTCCCTAGACATTCCCCAAGCAACGCCGTCGTGTCCCCTGTGCCGCAGCCGTAGTCGAGCACCGAACGCGCGGGAAGGCCAAATTCCGCCAGACACTTCGCCAGCCACTCCACTCTGGCTCGCGCAAAGAATTCCTTGGTCTCTCCACTTGCAGCCAGGGCATCGTTCAGACATTCGTCGTAGTCGTCTGCGAAGCGGTCGAACTCGGTGGGCTCACTCATCGGCGAGGCAGTCCAAGCACGCTGAGAAAAAAGCTCGTGAACACCGTTTGCGCGCCCAGGGTGAGCAGCATTACCGCCAGAATCACAATACGCATGGTGTGCGAGTAATCGAGCGGGCCAAAGTGTTGCATCCCCCAACCGACCACCGCCATCAGGGAGGCCACGAATCCTCCCAGAAGCAACACCGCGCCCACCCCCAGCCCGGCCTCGAGTGTGATGTAACGGAAAAATCTGTCCAGCGTGGGGTCGGGCGGGTGCAGGCCCTCCGACACCGCAAACAGTTTGGTGAAGACTGCGAAGCAGATGCTCTGAAATCCGAGCAGCACAAACGCCGCCGCATAAAGAAGGGTGTGCACGTCGAACGTCACGGCGCCCACCACCCGCGGCTTGGGCAAAAGCCAGGTCCCCAGCAACGCGCCCACCACCATCAACAAAATCCCGGGATAGAGAAACAACCAGCGCGGACTGTACAGCAGGAAAAATCGCAGTGTGCGCCAGCCATCGCGCCAGGTTCGCAGATGCGGCGGACGGCTGCGGCCATCGGGCGAGAGGGTGGTCGGCACCTCCGCGATCTTCAAATCCAGCAAGGTCGCCTTCACCACCATCTCCGTGGCAAATTCCATACCCGTCGTCCGCAACCCCATGCGCTCGTATGCTTCCTTGCGAAACCCACGCAAGCCGCAGTAGAAGTCCCCCACCGCCCGGTTCCGGAAGAAAAGCCGTCCAATCCAGGTCAGCGCCGGGTTTCCGAAATATTGATGCAGCCGCGGCATGGCGCCTTTCTGAATCCCACCCGTAAAGCGGTTGCCCATCACCAGGTCCGCGCCGCCGTGCAAAGGTTCCAGAAAGCGCGGGATGTGCGCAAAATCGTAGCTCGCATCCGCATCACCCATGATGATGTACTTCCCTGCAGCTGCCGCGATGCCTCCCATGAGCGCATTCCCGTACCCTTTGGCCGCCACCCGAATCACGCGCGCTCCCAGCCGCTCTCCGATCTCGATCGACCCGTCGGTGCTGCCGTTGTCGGCCACGATCACCTCCCCGGGTATATTCGCGTCGCGCATGGTCTGCTGCGCGCGCAGGATGCAGGTCTCCAGGGTCTCCGCCTCGTTCAAGCACGGCAAGACCACCGAGAGCTCCGCCACTGCCGCTCCGTGCTGGATCCGATCTTTACCTTCCACCTGGGCTCCTTCGAATCTGCAGAACAGAATCCAACCGCCGCTTCCCGGGATTCTGCTACAAATTAAATCCACCCACGATTGCACATGCTGAGTTTTCATCGGAGTTTATCAAAGGCATTGTCCTCGGAGGCCCGGTGTTCCTGCTTTTTGGCTTGATCGTAGCGGCGCTGCTCGCGCTCGGTTGGCTTGCGCCCGGAGCCGGGGATCGCTGGATCCGCCCCCTCGAAAAAAATCTTGCACGTTTTTCCCGGCGAAGATCTGCGACCGTTCTGTGCCTGGGCGTGGCGGCAATTCTGATTCGCCTCGCGCTTCTCCCGGTCTCTCCCATCCCGGTGCCCGCTGTTCACGACGAATTCAGCTACCTGCTGTCCGCCGACACCTTCGCACACGGCCGCCTCACCAACCCGCCTCATCCGATGTGGATATTCTTCGATACCTTCCACGTCCTTCAGCACCCGACCTATGCCTCGAAGTATCCCCCGGCGAACGGTGCAGCAATGGCGGTCGGCCAGTTGCTCGGCCATCCCTGGATCGGCGTGCTGCTGAGCATGACCGCCATGGTGATGGCTATGACCTGGATGCTGCAGGGATGGTTCCCACCACCGTGGGCTCTGCTTGGCGGCGTCCTGGTGGTCGCGCACCTTGGATCATTCACCTACTGGGTCGATAGTTACTACAACGGTTCGGTTGCGGCCCTCGGCGCCGCACTGGTGCTAGGAGCGTTTCCTCGAATGGTGCGCAGAAGCCGCCCGAGGGACGCCTTGCTGATGGGCGCCGGCGCAGTCATTCTGGCTTGCAGTCGCCCAGTCGAAGGATTCATTTTCTGTCTTCCAATCGCCTTCGCTCTGCCGCTCGCATTTCGATCCAGGCAGAGGTCTTTCACCCTCTTCTTGCGCCATGCTCTTCTGCCGATGGCGCCCATATTGTTCGCCGGTCTGATTTTCCTCGCCTTCTACAACACACGGGTTACCGGCCATCCAACACTGTTTCCATACGTGGCCTACCATCGCCAGTATTTCAACTACCCGGTCTTCGCGTGGCAGAAGGTGGGAGCGCCCTTGCGCTATTCCAACCCTCAATTTGAGATGTTTTTCAATACGTGGCAGCGTGCCCAATATCCGCTCACCTGGGCTGGCTGGGAGCACCGCACCGTCAGCACATTCTGGATCTGGTGGTATGTCTTCCTGGGCCCGGTTCTCACGCTACCATTCGTGATGCTGACCCGGGTGGTGCGGGATCGCCGCATGCGCCTGCCGCTTGGCCAGTTTGCCCTGTGCGCGACGGGTCTGCTCTCGGTCGTCTGGTTCCAGCCGCACTACGCGGCGCCGCTCGCGGCTACGCTCTTCGTCTTGCTGGTTCAGGCCATCCGGCATCTGCGCCGCGCCCAGATCCAAGGCAAGCCCATCGGCATCTTCCTGACCCGCTTGATCGTGCTGCTTGCTATCGACTGGACTGTCATCCTGGCAGGTCAGGCGGCTCGACACCCGATGGTCGGATGGGCCAACCGCCGGGCTTCCATTATCAGGACTCTGCAGTCGGTCCCAGGCCAGCACCTCGTTGTGGTCCGCTACCAGCCAAATCACAACGTCCATCACGAATGGGTCTATAACGCGGCCGACATCGACCAGTCCCGGATCGTCTGGGCCCGCGAGATTCCCGGCCAAGACCTGCATCCGCTGCTTAACTACTTCAAGGACAGGAAAATATGGCTCCTTGAACCGGATAAACCTTCCCCAGAACTCAGCTCCTACCCGCCGGATCGCTAGCAGATGTACCAAACTCAGGGGAAACCTTGCCTTGTGATCTGCCAGTAACTACTTCGGAGGGCCCGGAATCAAGAAATTAGCTTCCCCTCGGCTCCGCTCGCGGTATGATAGGCGCATCCGGACGGCGCGCGGGCCTGCCGGGCTCCTCAAATCTTTGATTCGATTGAAAAAGGAAGTGGTTCCGATCTCAGGAGCACTCCGGGTGTCGCCCGTGACAGGCCGATCCTTCATCTTCGCTTTATGCCTGTGTCTGCAGGAGGAATAAGAATGTACCAAGCCATTGGCAAGTTGATGCGCGATGAGCAAGGGCAGGACATCGCCGAATACGCTGTCATGCTGGCTGTCATTCTGGTCATCGTGGTGGGAACCATCCGCCTGATCGGCTCGAACGCGAATACAGTCTTCTCGCAGGTCGCCAGTTCGATTCAGTGACCCGCAATGCCAGTCGCGCGCATCCCGTCGCGTGGTCCGGCGCGCAGATTTTTGACGCTTACTCGGCCCTGGGCTCGTAAGAAATTGGTTGTTCGGAAAACACCGTGCTACCTGAGGTCGCACATTTGCAATTTTTCGGCATGTTTTGAGGAGTAGGCATGAATCGTTCACGGCTCCTTTTCATTGGAGTCCTTGCATTGGCCCTCGGAGCGTTCGTCAGCTTCGTGGTCTACAAAAATATGATGTCCAAGACCAGCGCCAACAATGAGCCGGGGGCCGATGTCATCGTGGCCGCCAACGACCTGCAGGTTGGCTCGAAATTAATGGATGGTGACATACGCCAGGTCAAGGTTCCCACCTCCGTGCTGCCCCCCAACTACTTTCGAAACAAGTCTCAGGTGCTCGGCCGGGGCGTGATTCTGCCCGTTCAAAAGGGTGAATTCATTCTGCCCAGCAAGCTCGCCGCAGAAAACGCCGGCTCCGGACTCCCATCCCTCATCCCGCCCGGCATGCGAGCGGTGTCGGTCCGCGTGAATGAAGTCGTGGCAGTCGCGGGATTTGTCGTTCCCGGCACCCGCGTGGACGTGCTGCTGACCGGCAACCCAACCGGTGGCAACGAAGCGCAGACCACGACCGTGCTCGAAAATGTTGCCGTGATCGCTGCCGGTCAAAAACTCGAGCGCAACGCTTCCGGCGACCCACAAACCACGCCAGTGATCACGTTGCTGGTTTCACCCGACGATGCTCAGAAGCTCACGCTGGCCAGTTCACAAGGGCATATTCAACTCGCCTTGCGCAATCCGGTCGACACCAAGAAGGAAGATATCGCAGCGATGAAAGCCAACGGCCTTTACCGGAATCTGAATCCGCCGGCTCTCCCACCTCGCCCCAAGGTTGTGAAGGCTCCAAAGACCGAGGCTGCTCCACTGCCTGCGGGTTATAAAGTCGAAGTCATTCGGGGCAACAAGAAAGATGAAACCAAGTTCCCAGATCAAGGCGCCCACTAGGAAATGGATTTCTCTCTCGCTACACAATCACTACGGAATTCAGGGTTCTTGAGGAATCGCACGATGATGCCCGTTTCGTCGATCGTTGGTGCCCTCGCCACAGCCCTTTTGCTGTCTTCCATCGGATGGGCCAACGCTCGCCAGCAGGATCCGGCCACAACAGCCCCGCCCCCTGCGCAGCAACAACCCGATCAGCAGACGCCCGGGCAGGTCGAGCATCCCTCGCAGGCCTCTCTACCCGGTCCGAATGAAGCGACTGGCGCCGCTCCTCTCCGCGTCATGGTCGGAAAGTCGCTGCTCATCAATACCAGCGAACGGCTTAAACGCGTCTCCGTGACCGATCCGGCTGTTGCCGATATCGATGTGGTCACGCCGACCCAGGTTCTGGTCCACGGCCGCTCCGCCGGAGAAGTCTCTCTTCTCATCTGGGACGAACTCGAGCGCTCGCGCAGCTTCGATCTGCGCGTCGACGTCGATGTCACGGCCGCCGCTGAAGAGGAGAAAAGTGTCTTCCCGGACGAGCAGATCACCGTTACCCCGTCACGTTCCGCGATCGTTCTTTCGGGACACGTCTCGGATGAAACCGTAGCCACTCGCGCCGGCAAAATTGCCGAGGCCTATTCCAAGAATGTCGTCAACGTGCTGACCTTCGGTCCCAAAGGTGCGCAGGAAGTTTTGCTGGAAGTGAAATTTGCAGAAGTGGATCGCACGGCGATCACCCAGCTGGGGGTCAACTTCTTTATGCCCGGCCAGGGGAATACGATTGCACTGAGCCAAACCGGACAGTTCGGCTCTGTTGGCATCCGCAATACTGGGACCACCACCACCACCAACGGCAGCACCTCCACCACCACCACTACTTCGACTCCGCCCACCGTCAACATCAGTGATTTCCTGAACCTGTTTGTCGCCCGCACCGACATCAACGTGGGCGCGGTCATCAAGGCCCTGCAAGCCAAGAACCTGCTGCAGATTCTCGCCGAACCCAATCTCATCGCGGTCAACGGCAAGGAAGCGAGTTTCCTCGCCGGCGGAGAATTTCCCTTTCCCATCGTCCAGCCCGGCCAGGGCTTCACCGCAGTAACCATCCAGTTCAAGGAATTCGGCGTGAAGCTGAGGTTCACTCCCGTCATCATGCCCAGCGGCACAATTCACCTTAAAGTAGTGCCTGAAGTCAGCACGCTGGATTTCGCGAACGCGCTGCAGATTTCCGGCTTCCTGATTCCCGCGCTCAGCACCCGCCGGGCGGATACCGAATTCGAATTGCAGGACGGCCAGAGCTTTGTCATCGCAGGCCTTATGGACAATCGAGTCACCAATATCGCGAATAAAATTCCCGGACTCGGGGACATCCCGATCCTTGGCAATTTTTTCAAGAGCAAGAGCGCGCAGAAAAGCAATGCGGAACTAATGGTGCTGTGCACGGTCAGAAAAGTTTCTCCCGAGATGAAGGCGCCCGCCGGACCGACCAATCCGCTGCCCTTCCTCGACAACGAAAAGTTCGACGGGAAAAAGCCCGCGCCGGGAAAGTAGTGCCGTGTCATGCCTGAGCTTTCGGTAGTCATCGTCGCGAGTGACAGCGAGCAGCGTGCCATGCTGCAGGTGCTGGTCGACGGGACCAGCGTGGCGCGAACTGCCCACTCCGCCCCCAGCTATCCCGTGACCGGCACCGATCCCCTGGTCTCCCGAATCCGCGGCCTGAATCCCGACGTCACCCTGGTGGATATCCCCATCGACAATCCATCGGCTGCGCTGCACGCTATCGAAATGCTCCGCCACGAAATGCCCGAGACCGCGGTGTTCGCGATCGGCAGCCTGACCCAGCCGCAGGTTATCGTGAGCGCCATGCGCGCGGGCGCGAAAGAATTCATCGAGCGGCCCACCACCACCACGGACCTGCTCGAAGCCTTCATCCGCCTGTCATCGAGTCAGCGCAAGGTGAAGCGTGAGGGCCCGCGCGGCAAGACTTTCACCGTTGTGAACGCCAAGGGCGGCAGCGGCGCAACCACGGTGGCCGTGAACCTGGCTTTGGCTCTGCAGTCAGCGTACGGGAATGTTGCCCTGGTCGACATGGCGCCCCTCGGGCACGCCATCCTGCACCTGAATCTGAAGGCCCCATTCACCGTGGCTGATGCCATCCGCAATCTGCATCGCCTGGACAGTTCCCTGCTCGAGAGTTTTATGACTCGGCATTCCGGCGGGCTGCAAGTTCTGGCTGGCGCCAGCACGCCGGCGCTCACTGAACCCAGCAGCGCCGAGTTCGCGCGGCTTTTCGATTTGATGGCCAGCCATTTCCGGTACGTGGTCGTGGACAATTCGTCGCGCCTCGACAGCGCAACCCGGCTCGTGGGAAATCTCTCCGAGGTCGTCCTGCTGGTGGCTCATGCCGATGTCGCTTCCCTGTGGAGCGCTTCCCGGGTGGTGCAGTTTCTCGGCGAGAATGCCGGACGCGAGCGCGTCAAGCTGGTGCTCAACCGTTTCCGCAAGATTCCTGGTTTCCACGAAAGCGATGCGGAAACCGCATCCGGCGCCAGCCTGCTATGGCGAGTGCCGAATCAATACTTTGCGGTCTCCAGCGCGATCGACCGCGGCATCCCGCTCATGCAGCAGAACCATACCGAGATTGCACGCTCTTTCAGCGGACTGGCGACTGCGCTCACCAAGGACGACGACGACGTCAAGCGCTCCGCCTGGTCGCTGTTTAAAACTGTTTAGGAAGGCAAATGGCAAATCTGCAAACTTTCGAGCGAGCTGAGTACCAACAGGTAAAAGCCGACCTCCACCGCAAGATCCTCGACCGCCTGGATCTTGAGAAACTCGGCCGCACCAGCAGCGAGACGGCCCGCGAAGAAGTCCTGATCCTCATTCGGACGTCAGTCAACAGCGAAGCGGTGCCGCTCAGCTTTGCCGAGCGGGAACGCCTGGCGCGTGAAATTCTCGATGAGATCTTCGGGCTCGGCCCGCTGGAACCGCTGCTGAAAGATCCCAGCATCTCGGATATTCTCGTCAACCGCTTCGATAAGGTCTACATCGAGCGCGCCGGAAAGCTCGAGCCGACCGGGCTCTCGTTCAAGGATAACCAGCACCTGATGCAGATCATCGATCGCATCGTGTCGCGCGTCGGCCGGCGCATTGACGAGTCTTCGCCCATGGTCGATGCCCGGCTTCCTGATGGCTCGCGCGTCAATGCCATCATTCCGCCGCTGGCCATCGACGGCGCCTGCCTCTCCATTCGGCGTTTCGGACGCGACCCGATCACCGCCCGCCAGATGATCGAGAACAAGAGCTTGACCGAGCCCATGCTCGAACTGCTCTCGGCGATGGTTAAAGGCCGCCTGAATCTTCTGATCTCCGGTGGAACCGGCGCCGGTAAAACTACGGTGCTCAACGTTCTTTCCGGATACATCCCGAACAACGAACGCGTCGTCACCATCGAAGACGCTGCCGAATTGCAAATGAAGCAGGAGCACGTTGTGCGCCTGGAAACCCGCCCGCCCAACATCGAAGGCAAGGGCGCCATCCGGCAGCGGCAACTCGTCATTAACAGCTTGCGTATGCGTCCCGACCGCATCGTGGTGGGCGAGGTGCGCGGCGAGGAAGCCTTTGACATGTTGCAGGCCATGAATACCGGTCACGAAGGCTCCCTGACTACCGTCCACGCTAACTCGCAGCGGGACGCGCTGGCCCGTATTGAGAACATGGTGTCGATGGCCAATCTGAATATTCCCGAACGCGCCATTCGCCACCAGATTGCGTCCGCCATCCATGCCGTGGTGCAGGTGGCTCGCCTCTCCGACGGCACGCGCAAGATCATCACCATCTCCGAAATTACCGGCATGGAAACCGAGATTATCTCCATGCAGGATATCTTCGTGTTCGACCGCCTCGGGATCGACGAGAGCGGCAAAGTCCGCGGGGTGTTCCGCGCCACGGGCATCCGTCCGAAATTTGCGGAGCGCTTGGCGACCGGCGGCTGCCGCCTTCGTCCTGGACTGTTTGAATCGCGTTTGGAGGTTTAGCTGAGGATTACTCGATGCCCGCACTGATTGCTTTGCTGGTTTTCGTGGTGGTCTCGCTCGGGGGCTTCGTTGTCTTCTCGCTGCTCGACGAGCGAAAGTCGCGCGCCCGCGTGCTGCGCGACCGCCTCGCCTCCACCAACGAAACCGGAGAATCCAAGCCGCTCGAAGACATCGCCTTGTTGCGCGATGAAATGCTCAGCGAGATTCCCGCGCTCGACAGCCTGCTGCGCCGGTCCGACCGCGTCTCGGCTCTGCAGAAGATGCTTTCCCAGGCCGACATCAAAATTCGCGCGGGCAACTTTCTGTTGCTCTGCCTCGGTGTGGGTGTGCTGACCGCATTTATCGTCTATGCCTTCGCCAACAAAGTTCTGATCTTCGCATGGGTAGGTTTTCTGCTGGGCTGTTTCATTCCATATTCCTTCGCGACCTATAAGCGCAGCAAGCGCTTCGGAGAATTCGAGGAGTTGTTCCCGGAAGCCATCGACACCCTGGCGCGTGCGGTTCGTGCCGGACATGCCTTCACCACCGCCCTTGAAATGATTTCCGATGAAATCTCCGAACCCGTAGCCAGCGAGTTCCGCAAACTCTTCGAGGAGCAGAAATTCGGACTTCCAGTGCGCGAAGCCCTGAGCAACCTGGTCGACCGCGTTCCGATCGTCGACGTCAAATTCTTCGTCACGGCCGTGATGCTGCAGCGCGAGACCGGCGGCAATCTTGCCGAGATTCTCGACAACTTGTCCTACGTCATTCGCGAGCGCTTCAAGATTCTGCGCCAGGTGCGCGTCTACACTGCGCAGGGCCGCCTCACCATGATCCTGCTGATGGCCATGCCACCTCTCATCGTGATGGGCATGTATTTCATGAACCCGCTGTTCATCAAACCGCTGTTCACGGATCCGATCGGGCACGCCATGCTGGTGATCGGAATCGCCCTCCAGACGGTCGGCTACTTCGTGATTCGCAAGATTATCCGGATTCAGGTCTGAAATTATGGCGATGATTCTGGCAATTCTGATTTTTGTGACTATCGCGCTGGCGGTCTTCGCCTTCGGCGCGGCGGCCTATGCTCCTTCATCGATCATCGGCTCCCGTCTTCGCTCGCTTAGCTGGAACCGTCCCCAGGTCCAGGAAAAGCCCGCCATCCGGGAACGTATCGAGCAGGCGCTCGACCCGCTCAGCAAGGCCCTCCCGCTTTCCAGCGACGATACGGATCGCACTCGCGGCTGGCTGATTCAGGCCGGCTACCGGGAGAAGCGCCACGTCACCTTCTACCAGGGTATCCGCGTACTCTTCGGTGTGATTGGACTGGTCTCGGTTTTGCTGATCAGCGGCGTCAAGTCTCCCCCGCTGCTGGTGGGCGTAACCGGCCTTGGTTTCTTCATCCCGCGTTTCCTGTTGAAGCGGAAAATCAACGACCGCCAGATGCGCATTCGCCTCGGCATGCCGGACGCGCTCGACCTTACCGTCATTTGCGTGGAGGCCGGCCTCGCCCTCGACCAGGCCATGATGCGCGTCGGGGAAGACCTCCGCCACGCCCATCCCGACCTGGCCGACGAGTTCTACCTGATGAACCTCGAGCTGCGCGCCGGCAAACCGCGCGCGGAAGCTCTCCGCAATCTTTATAACCGCACCGGCGTCGACGATATCAAGGCGCTGGTCACTACGCTGGTGCAAACCGATCGCTTCGGTACCAGCATCGCGCAGGCCCTTCGGGTGCACTCCGATTCCCTGCGCACCGAACGCCGGCAACGCGCCGAAGAGCAAGCTGCCAAGACCACAATCAAGATGGTTCCTCCCCTGGTGGTGTTTGTTTTGCCATCGATCATCATCGTGACTCTCGGGCCGGCCATTATCGCGCTGTATCGTACCCTGGTCGCATAAGGAGCGGCTGAAGTTGGGAGTCCCGATGTCGGAGTTGGTTTCCTGGGGTTGCGCGTTCAACCGAACGCGCCGCCAATACCTCGCCACCCGCATGGCCACTGCGGGCACCCACTGGACGCGGCTGCGCGGCTTGCTGGGCACTCCTCGTGACAATTTCGTGCAAGGCCGCGGCCTCTGGATCGTTCCCTGTCGCGGTGTGCACACCCTGGGCATGCGTTTCCCCATTGATGTCGTTTACCTGACAAAGGACAATGTAGTTCTCCACGTTGAGTATGGCCTCCGCCCCTGGCGTTTTGCCCCCATCCGCAGGCGTGCCGCATCCGTGCTAGAACTTCCGGAGAACACGGTCCGCTCCACAGGCACTACAATTGGAGACGAGCTTGAGATCGATCCGCACCATCCTGGAGAACCCCGACCAGCATGATTGAAGGCCCCAAATTACTGGTCGAGTGGTCGTCTCGCTGGGACGAGTTCTGGACCGCCATCGGACCCGCATTCCGACGCTCGCCCGTCCCCCTGGCAGGCGAAGCCCAAACGGGCTTGTTCCCGATTCGCGGCCTGCTGGTTTCCTGGGGCGCGGAAGCCATTCTCCTCGCGCTCGCCATCTGGCTGCCCGGCAAGCTGCGCGAGATGCCCACATTCCGCACCGTCACTCCGCCCAGGCATCAGGTCATTTACTACCAGGGCAACGAACTCCCCCAGGTTGAAGACTACGGCGGCGCGCAGGTTGGACGCTCGGGCAATGCAGGCGGACAGCAGGCCCATCACGAGAGCCAGGTCATCAAGGTGGCTCGGGGTTCTTCCCACACCGATAAGGTCGTGGACGCACCGAACGTCAATCTTCCCGTGTCTCTCGCGCCAGTCGCAAACCTGCTGGCCGTGAGCCCTGTTCCCGGGCCCCCGCCGTCTGAGGGACTGAAGGCGACGATGCCCACTCCCTCGCTGTCGAAGAACGCAATCGTGGCGCCGCCACCGGAAGTCATACGCGATCTGGATCGCTCCATTCCACGCATGAACAGCAGCGTCGTGGCGCCGCCGCCGAGCAGCGTCGCCAGCGAGCGCGCCCGGCAGATAATGGGCCTTTCCTCCGCGACCATTATTGCTCCCGCGCCGACCGACGTTCCCCGCGATCAATCGCACTCCGTAATGTCGATGACTTCGCCCATCGTTCAGCCCGCGCCCACGGATTTACCGCGTGATCCTCCGCCTCTGCGCGGTCCGGCCGCGTCGAATACCATCATCGTGCCGCCGCCAGTCTCGGCCCCGCTTCGCGAGAGCACGCAGACCGCTAAGCTGAACATGCCGGCGCCGGCCGTGATCGCACCTCCACCATCCCAGGTCACGAGCGACCGCACGGTTTCAGGCGCAAGCCTTTCCGATCCGAAAGTCGTGCCGCCTCCCGTACAGGTTGGCGGGCGCTCGTCCGACAAGCACGCCATCCTGGGCATGACCGCGGCCAATCAAGTTGTTCCTCCGCCTCCGAGCGTGAGCGGCGGCTCCGCGATCAATGGCGGCGGTCGAGGTCAGAATTCCAAGGCGGGCGGCTTTGGTACTGTTCTCTCCGCCGACAATGTCGTGCCCCCTCCACCCACGGTTTCGCCCGAGGGATCAGGCCGTGGACGCGGTTCTACGCGCGGAGGCGTCAACGGAACTCTCGGATCAAATGACGTGGTGCCTCCACCCCCGAGTCTTGCCGGCGGCGATCCGCTCACCCGGCGAGGCACCGGAAATCGCGGTAGCGGCATGGGCGGCCCGCTCGACGCAGGCTCGGTGCTGGCCCCGCCAGCAGCCAACCCCGGCGGCAATGGCGGAGGCAAAGGCGTAGTGGTCTCCAGTGAGCCCGGCTCTGCCAAGGGCGTGCCGAACAGCGGCACACCTGGCTCCCTCGCAATGTCCCCATCGGGCAGCGCCAAAAGTGGGCTGGGGGGTTCCGGCGATGGCGCGGGCATCGGACGGGGCACGGGTCCAGGCAGTGGCCTGAGCGGTGAAGGGTCGGGCGCGGCAAAGGCGGGTACCGGCCGCGGATCCGATCCCAACTCACACGGCGGAATCTCTCCCTACCCCGGTCCTGGCGGCGCGGGCAACGGCACCAGCGGCCAGCCTCCGGCCCCGGGAGTAGCCATCAACGGCGGAAACACTGCCGCTGCCATCGTGAACCTGCCCAGCTTCGGTACTGAAGGAAACGATCCAATTGCGCCGGGAAGATCGCCTACAGGAGGAAGTCGGCGCCCGTTGACAGTGACCACCAAAGGAACTTCGCGCTCCGGGGGAGCGTTCAACCTGTATGGCCGCCTGCCTGGCGATGTCCAGACGACATACTTAAGCGTGAACGGCTTTGGCACCGTCTCCATGGAGTTTTCGGATCCGCTTTCCGTAAAGCATCCCTATGCGGAGGACCTCGCCACTCCCGAACTGCTTCAGGGAAGCCTTTCGGTTCGGCTTAACGGCGCGCGCATCATGCTCGAAGGAAAAATGAATCAGTCCGGGCACCTGCACGACTTCCATCAAATTTTCGCGGATCCTGGCGCGCCGGTTGCCAGAGTCGTGGCGGCCGTTTCCACCTGGAAATTCACTCCAGCCCTGCGTGGCAATCAACCGGTCGAGATCAGCGTCCTGTTAGGCTTCAACATCGACACCCGCTAGCCCATGTGCCCATCTCGCGCGGGCCCCCGCCCGCGGCCCTTGCTTTACCGTATCAGCCACCACTCGCGCGCCGAAACAACACAGCCGTCGCGTCCCGGTACTCAACCTTCCAGCCTGCCCGATCCACGAGCAGACTCGTCAAAGGAGAATCCGCCACGACCAGTACCCAGCCTGCTTTCATATCCTGCAACGCAAGCTCCCACCCCGGCTCACCATGCACGATCTTCAAGTAACGCTTTAAGAATTCTGCTCCATACAGATCATGCCGGTCGTCTACCGCCACCAGAGTTTTCGGGTAAAGCCGATAGATCAAATATCCACCCCACCTGTCCGGACAGAAGACGGCACCATTGTCGTGCGCACCCGCCAGCACGTCCACCGCCCTCACCGGAAAGCGCTTGTCGTCAAATCGAGCGTTCATCCATTGCGCTGAGCCCAGCCGTCCCTGGTGTGCGCAAATCCAGAGCAGCCCGACCAGGGCGATTGCAGGCCACACATGCCCCGCTACCCCGCCGTTTAGCCCAGCCATGCGCGTGCTGAAGCCCTCAAAGCGTGCCAGCAGGCTTCGCCATCCTTCCCCAATCTCGCGGCTTCCTGCCATTTCTCTCAAAATCACGGAGAGTTGCGGGGCCACAATCAGTGCCAGCAGGATCGACGAAGTCGGAATGCTCCGCGACGCATACATTCCGGTGTAGATCGCAAACAGAATCACCATTGTCTGGCTGAGGGTGACCTTTTTACGGGCACCGGCGGTTGCAATCACCGCCAGCAACACGAGACCGGCAAAACACTTCTGCGCCAGCCCGTGAAAATTCGGCGACAGAAACTCGTCGATATGATCCATCAGGAACCGGTCGCCCAGATAGCGGTAGATGTGGACGTGAAGCTGATAGCCGTAAGGGTTTGCGAGCGTAAGGACGCCGCAGGCAATTCCTGCCACAGCCAAAATCTTTGCGCGGGAGCGCGCCGAGGCCTTCTCGATTCCGATGCGCGCAGTCCACACACTAAGCAGGGCGCTTACGAAGTAAATGCCCAGCAGCGCGAAACCCAATAGGAATCCCCCATGGACGTTTACCCAGAGAAGTGTCATCGCCGGCAGCCACGCCATCCGCCGCCAATTCCCTTCCGCCTCAAACCGCTCCAGCAGGCCAAACCAGATGACGAGCAGCAACCAGCTCACGACGTGAGGCCGCGCCAGAAAGTGAATGGTCGACGCCGCCAGCGCCACCAACAGCACGCCGATCGCAACCGGCAGATGAGCGCCTCGCGCCATCATCATCCGGAACACCAGCGCAAACGTCAGCGCGATTACCACGGCCGTCAGCAACACAACTCCGTTTAATCCCGCCCAGCCATGGACCACACCTACGACGAAGTCATACAGCCACTCCCAGGCAAACCAGGGCTTGACCTGCATGGTGGAGGAAAAGACATCGACACGCGGGATGGAATGCGCGCTGCGAATGAGTTCGCCGGTTCGAATGTGCCACCCGATCCCGGCATCCCCGAGCAGTCCTTTCGCCAGGCCGCCGCAGGTCAGTGCCAGCAGCAGCAAAACGAAAACCAGATCGCCAACCGAAGGCATCAGGAAACGCAGCCACCGGGGCCGAAGCTCATCCGCCTCTGCAGCTCGCGACGAGGACTCCGCCGCCTGTCGTCCGTCTTCAACTTTCAGGTCCAAGGAAATTTGCCCGACGCCGATCGCGCTCCATGTTAGTTGCCGCGTTCCATGTTAATGGCCGCGCTGCCATGTTAGTTGAATTTCGTGGTTCGTATCAGGGCACGCCTTCAGGCGTGCCAATTGCAGCAGACGGGCTCGCGCTTAGCGCCTGAGGTACGCCTTGCTGTCGTCCTGCAGCATTGAAAGCGAACCGCAGCGGCTGAAGCCGCGGGGAACCGTCATCAAACGCTGAAACTCCGCGATTTTGGGCGAACAAACGGCGCACACTGGTCAGAACTATTAACAACAACCATCCCGCCCTGCCCTCCGCGTGATGCAAAGAAAAGCCGCCCAGAAATCGGGGCGGCTAGAGTGTTCGTATCAGGACTGGGGAATTTTATTTCAAGTCTTTTAGCGGCGATGTGCTGGTGGGCACAACGCAGTTTGTAATACCACCCGTCCTGTCGACAAACTGCGCGATCGGAAATTGCGGCTCGCAGTCTACGTCCAGGCCACTCAGGTTACCGGTTATGCTTGCCGCGAGGAAGGCCACGAAAGAGCTGTCCATCACCTGGACCCCAACGCCGCCGTTGGCGGTGATTGTCGGCCCCGAAAATATCGCTTCGGAGGCGGCAAGGACCTTTACGCCGTCGAAGGCGTTGCCACTGATAGAACCGCCACCGAGAAACACGCCGCTCCCGCCCGCTTCGATGCCCACACCGTTATTGTCAAGACTGGAATTGGTTGATTCGAAGTAAGACCGGTTGAGCACTGCTATCGCTGAACCCCCATTGCCTTGGAAGATGTCATTGCTGCTGAAGACTTCCGCACTACCGGTGATGAATGCACCGCGGGCCCAGTTCTGGATCACATTGCTTTCAAGAAACGCACGGGAACCTCTCAATACATCTACACCATACCCTCCTGCAGGACCTTGAATCGTGTTGCCAGTCAGGTAGCACACACTTGCGGTATTGCATAGGATTCCCTGGGCCCCGCCATTGATGGTGAATCCCTGCACGGTCACGCTGCGCGAGTCCTCGATATCTACGACCGCTAAGCTTCCTTTGGAACGATCCGTGATCGAGGCGGCGGTTTTAGTGATTAGCGTCAATCGATCCATACTTTGAATTAAGAAGTTTCCTTTGCAACTGCCCGAAACAGTTATCTTGTTTGGCCCTTGCGGACTGGTGATCGTAAGAAGGTGCAGGGCTTTACGAATGGATTCGTGCTTGTCGCAATTCACGCTAAGATTCACCGCCTGAGCGTACTGGCTTGCCGCTCCAATAGCCGCCAACAGAAGGAATACAAAAAACTTTGCTCTTTGCCTCATGATGTTCTCCTATCTGAAGTCAGTGAGTGTGGTACTTGTTGTTGAATTCGTATTGATTCCCCATCCACGCAGACACGCTCAGAGGCAGTTCCAGTGCACCCCGATAACACGGCGCGTCTGACGTAGTTCTCGATAAGTTTGTGCTTTAAAGGCCCCAATACGGCTTCGAAAAGCCAGAGCCTAGGAAGGGAAGGAGAGGTTCGCTAGGAAGAGGCTATCCACAACGTGCCATGAACAGTGCGCCCAAAGGGAACTGTTGTCAAGGTGCATGTGCCGCCTCCCCTAATCGATGCTGAACTCGCATGGCTGATGTAACATCCCCATCTCACCAACGGTGGTGATCGCAGACAGGCAGTTCATCGGTGCGCAACTGAAGTCGGGCCCTTCCAGCACCGGCTCTTCCGGGCTCTCGGCAATTCCGAACTTCACCCCCTGCAATCCAAGTCGGAGAGGAGTGGTCGAATCGTCGTCGTTCCGCCGGAAAGATTGCGCTGGAGGAATGGCCTGCCCGAGAAGCCTCAGCGGAACTGCCAATACGACAATCCCACCCGCATGTGGTGCATCAGGCTGTCGGGAAAGCTATATGCGATCGCAATCCCCATGAGCGCGTGCGCGATTGCCAGGGGATACAGGCTGCGGAAGTTTCGAAACATCTCCGTGAAAAACAATCCGCCGAGAAGGGTGAGCCCGGTCAAGGGCATGTTCGGCAGGTGCAGCAGGGCAAACAACACCGAACTCACGAGCACCGCCACCCGCGCACCCAGCAGCGACTCAAATCGCAGGTAAAAGTACGACTGCAACAGGAACTGCTGCCCTATTGCCCACATCCCGTAGGGCCACAAATTTTTGAACTTCGGCCAATCCGGATTCGCCGGTACCGGATACCCCATCGCTATCACGAGCAGCGGGATGGTCACCGATACCACACCGCCGATCGCGAGAATCAGCAAGGTCCCTCTGCGCGAAGGCCAGGCGAGCCCCAGTTCCGCGAGGCTACGTCCTCGAAAACCAAGCCACACCACGCTGGCGACTAGTGCAACAATAAGCAACGTGTGCGCCAGGCTGCGCGGGGTCCAGAACTCAAGTTCGAGCAATGCGAAGACGAGGAGGATCTCTCCCCAAATCATCGTTTTTCGGGGAGCCAGTCCCGCGGTGTCACCGGTGGAATCCGCCACTGACGCCGTGGCAATGTTTGATGTAAAACTTTTCGACCCCGGAGGCATGGCGGCAATCTTATAAGTAGGTGTTTATGCCCAGCAAGACCACAACCCGAGTCGTGGTGGTTGGCGCCGGCTTCGGCGGCTTGAATGTTGCACGCTCGCTCGCGTCGACGCCGATCGCAGTCACCATTGTTGACCGCAAAAATCACCACACCTTTCAACCATTGCTTTACCAGGTGGCGACCGGGGGACTTTCGCCGGGCGAGATCGCAGCGCCCATACGCGGCGTGTTTCGCGGCGATTCCAACGTCGTCACTCTGCTCGAAGAAGTGGAAGACTTTGACCTGGACCGCCGCCTGGTCAAAACCAGCGAGCAGGAACTTCCCTATGACTACCTGGTGGTAGCGGCCGGAGCCACCCATGCCTACTTCGGCCATGACGACTGGGAGCCCTACGCTCCGGGCCTCAAGACGATCGAGGATGCCTTGGAGATTCGCCGACGCGTGCTGCTGAGTTTCGAACTCGCCGAGCGCCAGGCTCTTTCCGGCGCGTCGGACGAGCCGCTGAACTTCGTGGTCGTGGGCGCAGGCCCCACCGGGGTCGAACTCGCCGGCACGCTGGCCGAAATTTCCCGTCACGTACTGGCCCACGAGTTTCATTCCATCGATCCGGCACGCGCCCGCATCATCCTGCTCGAAGGCGGTCCCCGCGTGCTGCCTGCCTATCCCGAGGACTTGTCGCGCAGCGCCGAAGATCAACTCCGTCAACTGGGCGTGGAGGTTCGCACCAATGCGATGGTTACCCGGATCGAGGCGGGCGTGGTTTATTGCGGGGGTACGCACATCGTCGCGGCCGTGATTTTGTGGGCTGCCGGCGTCGCGGCCTCGCCCCTGGGCAAAAAGCTCGGTGCAACTTGCGATCGCGCCGGACGCGTGCTGGTCCAACCCGATCTCAGCATTCCAGGCCACCCGGAGGTTTTCGTCATCGGCGATCTGGCTTCGCTCAAGGACAAGGATGGCCAGCAACTTCCCGGACTCGCGCCCGTTGCCATTCAGGAAGGCAAGTATGTCGCCAGGACGATTCGCCGCGATTTGTCCCATGAGGAGCGGCAACCCTTTCACTACTGGGATAAAGGCACGCTGGCGACCATTGGCCGCAACGCGGCGGTGGGCCAGTTCGGCAAGAAGATTCACGTCTCGGGATTCATCGCGTGGCTTTCGTGGCTGTTCATCCACATTTTCTTTCTCATCGGTTTCCGCAATCGTCTGCTGGTCTTTATCCAGTGGTTCTGGTCGTATGTGACCTACGATCGTGGCGCGCGCCTCATTACCGGGAATACCACGCTGCCCGGCTGGTCGGGAATGCGACCGGAGTCGGAGACAACGAAGACTGCCAAGGACCAGTTCCCTGCCGCCCGCGCCGGGTGAAATCCATCGCTGCGACGATATCCCCAATCCAAGGAGACTGGCATGTGTCTTTCTTTGTGGCTTCACTTGCGGAAGGCCGCGACTGCTCTGTTGCTGGCAGGTGGACTGGTGCTTTGTGGAACGAGCAACTTGCAGGCAGCCCGATCCGCTTCGGTCGCTTCTGGAAAGAATGGGGTCGTCGTCGCCGGAGAGAAGAGGGCAGCGGAGATTGGGACGCAAGTACTGAAAAAAGGGGGAAACGCCGCGGATGCAACGACGGCAGCGCTGCTCGCCTTGAGTGTAACGAAAATTGGTTCGTTCACCATCGGGGGAGAAGCCTCGGTAATTCTCTACGATGCCCATCAGCAGAAAGCCCATGCCCTGTGGGCACAAGGAGCTGCTCCGCTCGATCCGCAAGCAATTTCGTGGTACCTCAAAAATGGAATGCCTGCCAGCGACATTCGCACCGCCGCCGTGCCGGCCGCCGTGGATCTATGTGTCACGTTGCTGAAGCAGTATGGAACGATTTCGTTTGAGGAAGCCGTCAAACCAACTTTGGCGATCCTCGATGCTGGAGGCCCAAGCTGGTATATCGATACCTCGGATGGAAGCAAAATTGAGACGGGCCGAAACTGGCAAGCAGATTTAGCTCGCACGCTGCGCAAACTGGTGGAAGCGGAAAAAAAGGCAAAGGGAAACCGCGAGCAGCGGCTGCAGGCGGTGGCTGACCGCTTTTATCGTGGCGATATCGCCGACGAATTGGAAGCCTGGTACATAGCGCAGGGAGGATTTCTGCGGAAGCGGGATCTGGCGGCTCACCGGACCTTTATCGAAGACCCGGTTTCCGTGGACTACCGAGGCTATCAAGTGTTGAAGTGCGGACCCTGGACGCAGGGCCCTTACCTGTTAGAAGGGCTCCGCTTGCTGGAAGGATTTGACCTCAAGAAAATGGGACTGCTCTCGCCGGACTACATCCACACCGTCACCGAAGTGATGAAGCTGGCCATGGCGGATCGCGATGAGTACTATGCGGATCCGCGCTTTGTGGAAGTACCGATGAAGGAATTGCTTTCTGAGGAGTACGCGAAAATCCGGCGGCCGCTGATTGATCCGCAGAAAGCATCCCTCGAACTTCGTCCCGGCGACCCTTATCAAATGAAAGCGGTCAAGAAAGGATTGCGATCTTTCCCAACCCAAGGCGGAACCACTACGCTCACCGTGGTGGACCGTTGGGGAAACATGGTGGCCGCTACGCCCAGCGGACTGGGCAGCACGGCCGGTCCGGCGGGGAATACCGGCATCATTCATGGCAGCCGGTTGATCAGTCTCAATACCTGGCCTGGACATCCCAACTGTATCGCCCCGGGCAAGCGGCCACGAATTACCTTGAGTCCAGCCCTGGTGCTGAAATCGGGCAAGCCGGTCGTTGCCATCAGCGTTGCGGGAGGAGATCTGCAGGATCAAGCGGGCCTGCAACTCATCCTCGATTCCATCGAATTTGGCATGCATGCAGCCACGGCGGTGGCGACTCCCCGATTTGCGACCGCGCACCATATCAGCTCGTTTGGCCCGGAGGGTCCGAAATTGGGCAGCCTCGAAGTAAATCGTGATGTTGCTGACGGAACCGTGAAGGAGTTAGAACATCGTGGCCACAAAGTGCAACTCAGTTCCGGCGAAATCGGAGGAGCCGCAATGATTTCGTGCGACCTTGCCCCTCCCAGGGAATGCGAAGGAAGTGGATCCGCTGCTCAGAGCGTTGGGAAATAGCCCCGTGAGGCAAGCAAAGCCCTTTCGCAGGTAATTTGCCCCTCCCGATATAATCAGGATGTCGTGCGGACCCTTCGTCTCCTCATCTACTGTTCCGCGCTTCTGGCCGGAGCTGCCGGTTGCGCGCTCGCGCAGAGTCAGGCGCGCTCCACGGAAACGATCATCGTCATGCCGTTTGAGAATGCGTCGGGCGCCCCCGGCTTGCAATGGATCAGCGAAGCCTTCCCGGCATTTCTGAGCCAGCGCCTTGCTTCGGACACCATCTTTCCCTTGACCCGGGAGGACCGGTTGCGCGCCTACGATCGCGCGGGTATCCCTGCCGAGGTTCAACCGACACGCGCCAGCATCTATCGCCTGGTCGAGGAAATGGACGTCGATTACGTCCTGCTCGGCCTCTACCGCTTCGATGGGCGTTTATTCACCGTCACGGCGCAGCTTCTCGACATGCAGCGCCGCAAGCTTTCGGCCGAGGCCAGCGAGTCGGGCGCGCTGGTCAACCTTATCGACGTGCAGGCGGCGCTGGCCTGGGATGTGCTCCACTCCCTTGAACCTGGCCTGGCCGTGGATCGCCAAACCTTTACCAGCACCACTCCCGCCATACGACTGGATGCTTTTGAAAACTACATTCGCGGCATCATCGCGGGCAGCAATGCGGAGAAGATCGCTCACTTCCGCGAAGCGGTGCGGCTGAACCCCAGCTACAACGAAGCTTGGCGTCATCTCGGCAAGACCTGCTTCGAGGATCGCCAGTACGATTCCGCGATCGCTGCCTTGAGCCACGTTTCCCCTACCGACGCGGGCGCCGGCGAAGCGAACTTCTATCTGGGTCTGTCAGCCTACAACGTCGGAGACTTCTCACGCGCCCAGAGCGCGTTTCAGTTCGTGGCCCTGCGTTTACCTCTGCCGCAGGTCTACAGCAATCTGGGTGTGGTCGCCAGCCGGCTGGGTAACCAGAAAGAGGCGGCGGAGAACTTTCAGAAAGCCGTGCAGGACGACTCGAACGATGCCGATTACCGCTTCAACTTCGCGGTAGCTCTTGCCCAAACCGGCGAGCGGACCGAAGCCGAGCGGCAACTCAAGGAATGCTTGTCTCTCAGCCCAACCGACACTGAGGCTCGCGCCTTTCTCGACTCTTTGCCCAACAGTTCGCGTTCCGGCCAGACCCCGCAGGAACGCATCAAGACAAACTACGACGAGAATTCTTTCCGCCAACTGGCGGTTGGGATCCAGTCCGCAGCGGAAGAACGGCTGGCCAAGACCGATCCGGCGACGCATGCATTGTTTCACGTGGGGCGCGGTCAGGAATTGCTGTCCAAGGGTTTCGTTGCCGAGGCCCGAAAGCAGTTCCGGGAGGCCGTGGCACTCGATTCCGGCAACGCCGAAGCGCATGCCGGGCTGGCGCGTACGCTGGAAGCCGACAATGATTTTGCCGGCGCCCGCGCGGAGGCAGAAACGGCATTAGGGATCAGGATTTTCGTAGAACCCTTGCTGCTACTCGCGCGCCTGGATTTGCGAGACAATAAAGCCGACGCAGCCGCGCTGAGCGTCGATCGGGCATTGAAGCTGGAACCCACCAACTCCTCGGCCCAGACCCTGAAACGCGCGGTCGCAGCCCAGCTGGCGCAGAAAGCGCCGCCGCTGCCCAACTGATGAAGCTGTCTTTGCGAGCCATTGTTCTCTACGCGCTGTTCGGGTTTCTGAGCCTTGCGGCTCCCGCTTGTGCCGATGTTCTCAAAATCGTCGTCAACGACACCATCCAGCCCATCACCGACGAATTCATCGGGCGCGCTCTCGCGCAGGCGAAACTAACCGGCGCGCAGGCGCTGCTGATTGAAATCAACACGCCGGGGGGCCTGGTCGATTCCACCCGCGAGATCATCGAGAAGATTGTCGACTCTCCGGTTCCCGTCATCGTCTACGTCACGCCCAGCGGATCGCGCGCCGCCTCAGCCGGATTCTTTATTCTCGAATCGGCCGACATTGCCGCCATGGCGCCGGGAACCAACACCGGCGCGGCCCATCCCGTCACCCTGGGCGGCGCGAAGATGGATGAGGTGATGAAGCAGAAGATCGAAAACGATCTCGCGGCATTGATGCGCTCGGTCGCCTCCCGGCGCGGGCGCAATGTCGAAGTTGCCGAAAGCGCCGTCCGCCAATCGAAATCCTTCGCCGAGCAGGAAGCCCTCTCCCAAAAGCTCATCGACTACGTCGCCTCCAGTGAAGATGACCTGTTCCGCCAGATCGCGGCCAAGCCCATCAAGCGTTTCGACGGCAAGACCGTCACTCTGAACCTGGTTGGCCAGCGCGTTCAGCCTTTCGAGATGACCTTGAAGCAGAAGATCCTCGACCACCTGATGGATCCGAACGTCGCCTTTATTCTCCTGGCAGTGGGCCTGCTTTCGCTTTATGTGGAGTTCAACCATCCCGGCGCCGTGGTGCCGGGAACCGTGGGAGTGATCTTCCTGTTGCTGGCAGGGTTCGCGCTCAACCTGCTGCCTGTCCGTTTTGCTGCCCTTGCCCTGATTGGGGTGGCGTTCGCCCTGTTCGCGTTGGAGGCCAAGTTTGCCAGCCACGGCGTGCTTACCACCGGCGGCATCGTTCTGCTCACGCTGGGTGGACTGTTGCTGGTCGACGCTCCCATTCCCGAAATGCAGGTGCGCCTGCTTACGGCGCTGACGGTCAGCGTTCCGCTGGGAATCATTACGGCATTCCTGATGACGATTGCCTTGCGCGCGCGCCGCAACAAAGTCGTCACCGGCATGCAGGGCATGGTCGGAGAGATCGGCGTGGCCCAGAGCCCGCTTGTTCCCGAGGGCAAGGTGTTCGTGCACGGCGAGATCTGGAACGCGATTTCCTCGGCGCCCGTGCCTGTCGGTTCAAAGGTCGTTGTGCGCCGCGTGAATGGCCTGCAACTTGAAGTCACCCCGCTCCCCGTGCCCACTCAAACTCCCGCTGCAAGCACGGTTCCGTAATGGAGCCCGCACCTATCCATACAACACCTGAGCCCGCAGCTGGATCGCAGGGTTTCCCGGTATTTGCGGTACAATCCGCTTCAGACACTGTCTACAACCATAGCGCCGGGAGGCGCACCTATGCTTTCTCTAGGTGGCATTGCCGTCATCATCTTCGTCATCTACCTTCTCAGTTCCATCAAAATTCTTGCCGAATATGAACGGGGCGTAATCTTCCGCCTCGGCCATCTACTCTCTCAGGCGAAGGGGCCGGGCGTGATTCTGGTCTTCGCTCCCATCGACCGGATCGTCCGCGTCTCCCTGCGCCAGGAAGCTCTCGAAGTTCCTCCGCAGGACATCATCACCCGCGACAACGTGACCCTCAAAGTCAACGCGGTGATCTTCCTGCGAGTGATCGACCCGAACAAGGCGGTGGTCGAAGTATCGAACTATGTCTATCAGACTTCGCAATTCGCGCAGACCACGCTGCGTTCGGTGCTGGGCGAGCAGGAACTCGACGAACTGCTCTCCCACCGCGAGAAGATCAACCTGCGCCTGCAGAGCATACTCGACACGCACACCTCTCCCTGGGGCGTAAAAGTCACCAACGTCGAGGTCAAGCAGGTCGACATGCCCGAATCGATGCTGCGCGCCATGGCCAAGCAGGCCGAAGCCGAGCGCGAAAAGCGTTCCAAGATTATTCACGCGGAAGGCGAGTTTTCGGCCGCACAACGCCTGGTCGATGCCGCCAAGCTGCTCGCGACCGAACCGGTCAGCGTGCAGTTGCGTTACCTGCAGACCCTGACCGAAATCGGCGTCGAGAAAAACACTACGGTGATCTTTCCCGTGCCCGTCGATTTCTTCTCGGGCCTACAGAAAATGCTGGGCGGCAGCGGCAAAGACGCGACTCCGGCAAAAGCTGGATAAGCGCAACTTTTCGGTTCGTGACGGGCTAACACCGTCGGGAGACAAGCATGGGTTCTCAGGACACGGAAATCACGCTCGGTACCGGCAAGATGCTGACTCTGTTCTTCGGCTTGGTCGCGCTGTGCGGCCTTTTCTTCGGTCTCGGCTTCTCGCTCGGCCGCGGCTCAGTCCGCCCCTTGGCGTCGGGCGACCAGCTGCAAACCTCGAATGGGCCGGCGTTGCATCCCTCGGCCATGAAGTCAGGCGGCGCGCAAAATCAGAACTCCGGCGACATGACCTTTTACAAGGCGGTGGAGAACAAAGACGCGGGCGCCGCTCCCGTGGATGCCGGTAAAGACGCGGCGAGAGCTGACTCTGCGAAATCCGATAGCGCGAAAGCATCCGCCGACAACGATGCCTCCAAGTCAGGTCCGCCCGATCCCATGACCGCAACTTCCGGTCCGGGCTACTTTGTCCAGGTAGCCGCCGTCAGCAAACCAGATGACGCTCAGGCCCTGGTAGAGGCGCTCAAGAAAAAGCAGTACGCGGCCTTCACCGCCAACACTTCAGTCGGCGACAAGCTGTTTCATGTGCAAGTCGGTCCCTTTGGCGATCTCAAAGATGCGGAGGCGACCAGGGCCAAGCTGGTGAGCGACGGCTACAACCCGATTTTGAAGAGATAAGGGCAAAGGGGTTACCGCGGCATGGTTGAGTTTTGCTATTACTTTCAGATAACTTAGCTTTAGGATCTCTTATAGGCTTGCCGCGGCAGGTCCGATGACCTCCGGGGCTACCCCACCCTCCAACAACGCGGCCACAGGCTCAGAAACGCTTGGAATTGGCATTCTATGAAGAGTCCGGACCCCGTTTCGGAGCGCCCGAATCTCCGTAAACGTGTGAAATCTTCTATAACTTATTGATACTATCTGTAAGTGATTGATGACCGCTACCCGAGTTCGTCATCGTTCGAGCCCCGCCGGATTCCCCACATCGATCAAGGCCGCTGGTTGATCATGAGGTGCGACCAGGGCGTGCCGGCGTACATGATCCAGGCTCCCGATTGTTTTGGCTCGGTGGAAAGGCCGGTGGTCTTCGCGTCGAACGGCCACAGGATCATCCAGTGCGGTGGTTCCTTGATGGGATTGCCGGAGGTCGCGTTGGGATCGCTGGCGCTCCAGTCGCTGCCTCCGGAAAGCATATAGACGATTCCCGGCTCGCTGTTGGTCGGCTTCGGCTTAAGCGCGAGGAAGTCGCGTTGCCAGCGAAGCGCGGCCGCGTTCGCACATTGCGGGTCGTCGCCCACCACTCCGGGATGCCCGGGGAAACACGTGAACCCGTTGGTTCCTTCGCGCAATACGGTCTCGGTGCCGTGCTCGTCCTGATCAACGATGCGGGCGTCTTTCGAAATTTCGGCCGGTCCCGCCGCGAGCGCGCGCGCGATCTTCGCCTCGTTGGTGTCTTCCTTGGCTCCCTTCTGGGCGTGTGCGGCGCCACACGTCATGCAGGCAAGAATCAAAGCGCAGCAAAACAAATTGCGATTCATCAGCACCCTCCCGAACAGCCGTGTCGATCGCGCACGCCGCGACAGAATCTCACATTTGATGAAATGCACAAAACGGAACAGGCTTCCAATCTTACAGAGGCCGACCCCGCGTCCGAAAATCGCCAGACATGGGAAACCCCGTAATCTGGAATTGCGAGCGCCGCACGGGCATCTTGACCGACAGACTTGATTTTCTCCTCCGCCACACTTCCCTCTTCCTGCATCCAAGAGTGGAACTAAGGGGGAACGTTATGGACGGCACCGCGGCAGAACAGCTTCTCGACGACCTGCTCTATGCGATGGAGACTCTGGAGACGCGGTGTGCGGCTATTCTGCAGTTTCTCAAAGCTGAGGAGTACGCAACCGACGAACAACTCGCGCCTTTCATGGAACAGGCCGCGAATGCGAGCAATGTTCGTTGGCGAGCCGCTCGCCTGCGAATGATGAGCCTGCTTCACTCAGCGATGAAGGACCTGGAAACGTCCAGCCGCAAGATCGAGCCATCCGTAAAGCATGCGGAGCCCGCTCGAGAAGAAGGCCGCGCTTCCGCCTCGCCAAACCATGAGGTAGGCGCCGAGCCGGCTCAGGAAGCCGCCCCGAAGGACCCTTCGGCAGAGTCGGCAGTGGGAAGGAAGGCCGATTCTGCACAAGCAAATCCCCCAAAGGACAGAATGTCAACGTCCGGCGATTCGCCTAAGGGTCCAGGAGTAGAGCAAGCCGCCGCAGCCCAAACCCAGAAGCCACAGCAATCCAAGGACAAGCCCGCGGAAACGACTAACCAAGCTGCTCCAGAACCGGAGAGCGCCCCGCCTCAAGATGTCGAGCAGAAGTCTGGGAAAGTGGAAAAACAACCTGAGGCACCCAAGAAACCAGGGAAACAAAACGCTGCATAAGCAGTGCCGATCCGTTCAGAACACCGCCGTCGGTGGAAGCAGTTCTGCGTAATTTGGTTTTGCGTCACGCCGGAACAGGCGCGCGTTCAACAATCTCCGTTTCTGCTCCCGGGACAGACTCATGAAACTTACGGAGGATTCGGACTTTTGGTGTAATGGCCTCCTGATTTCGTCAGTTGAGGCGTCGCCGTTCTACTCGGCAAAACTTCGGAGGAGTGCAGGCCGTCGCTTCATACGGTTCTGTCATCCAGGATCGTGTCCCGCTCATTCACAACGGTTGCGAATCAGTGGCCACTAGACACGCGAACCGCGAAACGGTTGACGAGTTCTGAGTCTTTTTCTGGCAACGGCTCCTATGCCCATCAATCCAGTTCCAATCAACCCCAGCGTGCCAGTGCGTGAAGTGGGACTGGTCGAGGGCAAGCACCTGTCGGTGGATGGCACTTTTGTGGAAGCCAATGCGACCAAAGAGAGTCGGATTCCACGGGAACAGTTGGGGGAAGCGGCCCAGGTCATCACACGGTGCGTCAGTATCTGCAGGACCTGGAACAGCAGAACCCGGCGGAAGAACCAGTTCATAAGCAAGAACAGGTGTCGACCCGACCCTCCTCCCGCCCGGGCTCGGGGGCTTCTACGAAATCGCTTTGGGTAATCGTGGGAGTACAAGCGACGGCAGCACGGATGAGTCAGGAAACGGTGGCCGCGCAGGACATGCTCACTCGCTTCACGCAATGGCAGGGACGAGGGCCAGAATCGGTAGCGGCCGACACGACCTACGGGAACGGGGAGTTCTTGCAATGGTTGGCGGATCGGAGCATCACACCCTATATGCGAACCCGGGACAGTATCCACCGAAAGAACAGCCCGTTCTTCGGCCCCGAGCGCTTTACGTATCAACCCGAGAGCAACAGCTATCGCTGTCCGGCGGGGGAGCAACTGAACTATGGTGGCCGCAGCAGGCGGAACCGCACCTATGCCTACATCGGGACCCGCAAACGTTGCGGTGGGTGTGCGCTAAAAGCTCAATGCACCAGCGGACTGTTCCGCTTTCTTGCTATCCACATGGATGAACCAGCCCGGCAACGCGCACGAGAGTTGGCGAACACGCACCCTGCCATCAGCACCACGGTAAAATGAAATCGAACCCCAATGCGCCGCCTCCGACATCAATGGTCTGCTCGCTTATCGAAGGTCACTCCGGTGTGAGAGAAGCTAATGTGCACGAACGCCCGGAAAAATTCTCTGCCGTCGGTGGGTATCGTAATAAGTGGGTACATGGAGATCGTCCCTGCTCCAGGAAAAAAGAATTCGGTAGGGATGCCGTCGATCGATATGACAGTGCTGTAAAGGTACAGCGCGCCGTCGCCCAGCTTCCATCCCGGTGGGTAGCTAAAATTACCGAGGAAGAAATTGTCAGTTCCGCCGCTCAGGTTGAGCCTATTCGAGACATATGCAAAGTTGTCGCCGCTGCCGCTATTGACAAACAGATAGAGGTGATTTGCAGATGCAGTCGCAGACATAAGGGAAACGAAGAGCAAAGTGAGGGGAAGAAACCGTTTCATACGCAACTCCGTTCGGGCGAGAAGTGCTTAAATACTCTTACTTTTCAGGTGTGGTGGTGAAGAGAACTGACGCCGGAGGCAAAGTGGGATTCCCAAATTGGAACGAACACAGCACTGCAGTCTCATTCTGTTGGTTGGCGAAATATCGCCATAGCACCAACGAAGCCGCTAGTAGATCGCCCCGATGGGCACGCCCGCGAGGGTCAAGGTCTTCAAGACGCTGACGGCGAGATGGGCCCGGCATCTGCGATCCAATCGAAATCGATGAACAGCTGCTAAGTCGGCTCTTAATAGTTCTCGGCGGGTAAAGGCGCACGACTCTGCATCTCTTACAGCACGATTGAAGCAGTGCCCTTTCAAAACACAAATGGCAAGGAAGCTTTTCCGCAGTCCAGGACTGCCCTGATACGAAACCCCCGGCGCTCCTCTATACCGTCTGGAACGAAACACTCCATAGGCAATCCGGCTCAGGCGAAACCCATGCGCTTGACCAATTCATGAAAACGCCGATCGTTCCGCACGGGATCGAGTTGCGGTTCCACTTGAAGATAACCCAGCCAAATGGAACGTTGGTCGAAGGCTTTCTGTAACCAGGCAAAGGCCTCGTCGTACTCGTGCAGGCCTACATAAACCAACGCGATTTCGTAAGGAGCAACGTACTTTCGTGCGGCCATCGCAAAGAGCCGCTTCAGCAGAGTGCGCGCCTTTTCAGGCTCTCCGGAGATCGCATGGCCTTGCGCCAGCCGCGCCAGCGCAAAACTGCTGTCATCGCTGTGCCGCGCCGCCGTTTTCAGCGCGGGCAAGGCCGGCTTGAACATGCCCTTCTGCAGATACGCCTGCGCCAGCAATATGTGCGCAAAGAAAAAGTGTGGATCCAGGTCGAGCGCGGCCTGGTAGTGCTCGAGAGCCTGATCGTACCGTCGCTCGAAGTAGTAGATGCGGCCAACATCGGTTCGAAAAATGACGGAAAGCGGGTCCAGCGAGAGCGCCTTCTCTTTGTCCCGGAGCGCTTCGGCGTAACGATGCTGCATGCCAAACAGAGTTCCCCGCCAGTGATAGGCCTCCACGCATCCAGGATTCAACTCGAGAGCCTGTTGAAATTGTTGCTCAGCTCCGGACCAATCCCATTCGTAGTCGCGTTTGACGACGCCCAGTGCGGCGTGGGCTTCTGCCCGCGAGGAGTCGAGCTGAAGAGCTTTTTGGGCCGCGCTTTGCGATTTAGAGTAGGCCTCCTGGGGGGAAAGCGCACAGTAGTAGCCCAGCATGTTGTAGCAATCGGCGACCCCAACATAAACCTCGGCCCACGTGGGATCGTTCGCAATGGCGCGGTCGAAATACGAGAGCGCTTTCTTCACACTTTCTTCGGTGCGCTTGCTGCGGTGATAGCGTCCCTTCAGCAAAAGCTCGTGAGTTTGCGGATCGACCGGGCGAGCGCTTTCCAGACGCGCTTGTTCTTGGGGCGTGAGCATGATGCGCACCTGGCCGGCGACCTGGCGCGCAATCTCGTCCTGGAGAGACAGGACATCGCTGAAATCGCGCTCGTAACTTTCCGCCCACAAGTGCTGGTCGCTCGGGGCGTGAATCAGCTGGGCGGTAATCCGGATACGCTCGCCCGCACGAAGAACCGATCCTTCCAGCACGGCGTCGACGTTCAGTTCGCGCGCGATCCTAGGCAAGGACTTGCGGGCTCCCTTGTATTGCATGGCGGAAGTGCGGGAGATGACGCGCAGCTTTTCAATCTTGGCCAGGCTGGTGATCAGGGCTTCGGTCATGCCATCGGCGAAATAATCTTGCGCGGGATCACCGGATAGATCCGCCAGGGGCAGGATCGCCAGGGCGCGAATGTACGTCGGGTCGGGCCCGCCCGTATGGGGCTGCAGCGAGTTCGGATCAGCGCCCAGTTTCTCGACGGGTGGGAGGAATTTGTAGCCTCGGCGCGGAAGAGTCTGGATATAGCGCGGCGCGGTGGCCGAGTCGCCCAGGGTGTCGCGCAGGCGTGCGATGGCATTGTGCAGGCTGTGCTCGAAATCGACAAAGGTGTCGGGAGTCCAGAGCTGGCTGCGAAGTTCTTCGCGGCTCACGACGTCTCCGGCCCGCCTCAGCAGGATTTCAAGAACCTGCAGGGGCTGTCCCTGCAGCCGCAGCTTTGCTCCGCGCTTGCGCAATTCGCCGGCGCGGGTATCGAGTTCGAAGATGCCAAAACGCAGGACACGCGCGGCTGGAGCCGGGTTCGACATATCGTGTTCCGCCAATGCGGGCTCAGGCTATCACAGAATGTTGCGATCCGATTGTGGCTATGCAGAGCGATCCGGAGAGGCCTCATATCGGGCGACTGCTTCACGAGGTCTTGAGTTTTATAAATCGGCCCTAAGTAACTGCGGAAAAGTCCTCATGCCGTGAAAAGCGAACCTCCGCGGCTAAAGCCACAATCATTTTGAGGCATTACGGCACGCCTGAAGGCGTGCCCTTTCAAAGACACACAGACGCGAGACTTTTTCCGCAGCTCCAAGTCGCGTCCTTCCAAAAACGCGATGCCCAATCAGACTTCTTCAGTTACCTGGCAGGGAGCCGGAAGTCCACCTCACGTGCGCAGCGGGCATGCCGGATGTCATCCGCGATGCATAAAGAAATACATGAGCGCTGCGATCACCAGCAAGGTCAGCAGAAAGCGAACGATGGGATTCAAACGGGCGGGCTCGGGAGTAATGGGCAGGTTTGCCACGAGCGAGTTGTTTAAGGTTGCATTTTCGATCGTCGTCGCCTCGAGTTGGCCAGCGGACGTCATTGATGGGGTTGGCTGGAAGATAGGCGACCAGTTCGAGGATGATGGCTTCTTCGGCGTGGCGGTGGCATTCTCGGTGGTGAAGACCTGGAGATCGCGTCCGCCAACTTGCGCGGCGAACTGCTCGGATAGATGAGGAAAATGCTTGTCGATGAAGCCCAGCAATTGCTCGGCGGCGTGATCCAGCTTTTCGTGATTGGCCGGGGTGACGCCGGTCTTGTCGGTTTCCTCGGAATGCACAGCGAAACCGCCTTCCGGTTTGCGGTCAATGTGCACCTGAAACTTTAGCTGCTTGCCTGGCGTTGGGATCTGCAAACTGGGGAAGGCCTCGCCCAGCGCCGTCACCACCTTGGCCTGGATCTTCTGCTGGAGTTCCTCGCGCGTCGCGGCTTCCAGCGGCGGTACCGTCGGATCGCTGACGCGGGCGATGAATCCGCCTTCGGGCTTCGGTTCGATCTTGTACGCGAAGCGCTGCACCAGGTGTTTCAGTTCCATGAGTGAGGATTGTAGCGTGATCGCAGGCGGCAGGTGAGGTTACGTCGGTGCTGTGGAGAAGTGAATGCAGACAACGCTGCAATCCCTGAGTAGGTTAGCCAAATCGACACTGCCCTTCAAGTGAGCGGCTTGGTGTGAAGACGGAGCCAATCCAATATCTGGGGAAAACGAAATTTGTGGTTAGCTATGGAGCCCTCGACAAACTTGTACCCGTCTTCAGCTTCGATATCAATGTAATGCCCGTTGCGACGAAAGAAAACGTCGGTCGCGGTGAATGCGATCCGCTTGTTGCCGTCGAGGAAGCCGTGATTGTTGCCAAGCGACTCCATCAACGCCGCACCTTCTTCCTCGAGGGAGGTGTAATAACCAGTTTGTGGCCGAAAGACGGCGGCCTCCACGGCGCCCTGATCCCGAACACCGTGGAGTCCCCCGAACATATCAATCAGCAGGTGCTGCATCTGGTAGACCTCTGCTACCGTCAGGTACTCCCGCATTTACTTGGCGAGACGCTCTAACAGATCGCGGTTGCGAGCGACAGACTCCTGAAACGCGTCCATCACTGCGGGTCGGACCAGGTGTTGGGAAGGAACCACGTTGCGCAGATAGAACGCCAGGGCCTGTTCGAGCACGTGCCGCTTCGTTTGGCCGTTCTTCTCGGCGACTGCGACAAACTCGTCATAGAGCTTGGCATCGATTTCAGGCGTGAACTTTTTGGTTTTCGGGGTGGCCATGAATCACACTCCTGCTCAAGCCTATACTTCGTTTATGGGTTAATCAAGTATAATCTTGATATATCCATCATGCTTATTATAAACCACTTACCGTGATGCTTTTTTACAGCCTGGACATGGAAAACCCCGCCCAAGCTGAGCTTGGACGGGGCACCCTTTCGAGGGTCCGACTTTAGGCGGAAGCTGCTATCGGCGTTCTTGCCTGGTCGGCGCGGAAGCGGAGCAGGGCGGCGATGTTGCCGACCTTGTCGAACTCGGGGTCGCCCTTTATGTAGAACAGCTCGATGTCACGGCGGATGGCTTGCGGGATCATGGCTTCGCAGACGTCTTCCAGTTCGCGCGTGGCGCGGCCGCAGACTACGCAGTAGGGCACCATGTGGGAGTCAATGTGTCCGCAGTTTTCGCATTCCACGCCGCGGGCCATGTAGTTTTCGCCTAGAAACAGGGTTTGCACTTCTCCCAGTTCGAGCGACCGCAGCACACGCCGCAGACCGGTGACGCCGCGGCTGTTGCCTTTGGCCATGCTCATGGCTTCGCGCAGCAACGTATCGCGGCGGCGCTCCTGATCTTCGCGCAGCAGGCGGCTGGCGTGGTGACGGATCTCGTCGGGCGTCAAGGCGGCGATGTCGGCGGGAAAGTGTCCCAGCACACGCTGGCGCACGTAGGGGTGCAGGTGCGCTTCGAATTCCGACCAGTTGGTGTCGTGGCAGGCGACGACCAGTTTCTCCCACAAGCCGCGTTCCAACTCGTCTTTCAGGCGGTCGGCGACCTGCTTGTAGTGCTGCATGTATTCATTCGCAACCCGGCGCTCGACGTGGCCGGCATTGTATCCGCCGTAGCCGTCGCTGCGGCTGCGCGGCAGGCTGCGGAACAGTTCACCGCGCTCTTTCAGCTCGTCAAGACGAAGATCGAAAAATCGTCCACGCTGGCGATCGACCAGGAGGACGCAAAGTTCCGGTTGCGCGCCCAGCAGGGCGGCCAGCGGTTTCAGGTGGAAGCGGCGGTTCACAAACAATTGGGTGGCGGGCAATTGGGCAGGGAGATCGAACTCGCGCCAGATTTTTTTGGCGCTGGACGCGAACACGGCCTTGGCGCGAGCCTGGTTGCCGCGGAGATTTCCGGCCATTTCCAGGATGCGATCCAGGTCGGCCCGGGCGCAGCCATTCTTGCCGTGTTTCTCGCTTTCCCGTAGCGCCTGGCGTACGAGATCCTTGGCGAGAATCGCCTCTTCTTTGTGCGATTTGTTCTGCGGAGTACGCGGTTGAAAGTAAAAGCTCAGAGCACAACTATCGGAATCAGCCTGAAAAGCGGCTAGTTCACGGATGTCCTCGCGGGTCATCATCACGAATTCTCCTAATTGCCGGGAAGTCTGTTACGCGGTATTAGATCGTGCGATCGGTATCTGCTTGGACGGAGCGGCGAACATCGGAGACTTACGCAGGTGCTCGCAGGCGGCCTTGACCGATGCCCGGATATCCTCGGGTTTGCGGTCGGTAATGGCGGCGATTTCTTCTTCGGTGAAACCTTCGATGGCCTGCAGGATAAAAGCTTCGCGGGCAGAGCGGTCGGTGCCGCGCAGGGCAATTTCGACCAGGCGCAGCATTTCATCGGAAGATGCGATTTGTTCGGGAGTGGAGACGCGGCGGTCGGCAATGATGTCCTCGCCGAGAATGGCCTCGTCGGGCTGATGGAATTGCAGTTGCGGCTCGTCGCTGGCGCGGACATTGCGCTGGCGGGCGGAGTCTTCCAGATGCACGTTGCCGTTGTGCTGGTCGGCGCCGGCGGCCATCTCGTCGATGGCGCGCATGGCCAGGCGGTAGAGCCAGGGTTCGAGCGCCAGGCGTTCCGGCTTCTCGCCGCCATTTCCCAAAGCGCGAACAATTGCTTCGTCCACCACTTCGGCTGTGCTGATGGTGTCGGTTTCGATCTGTTCGGAAGTTTCGCGGAAGTAAAGTTCACGCTCGACGAAACGCTCCAGGCGGGCGAGATTGACATTGACGTAGGTGCGAATGTCTTCTCCGGAAACAACCGGGGGATGCACGGAAGCGAGCGTATCCTCGAACGGCACTTGTCGTCCGGGACGCACTTCTTCCCCCTGCCGCCAGCGCGGGAACTTGTGGGTCGAGCGCAGCAGATCTTTGTGACGGGTGATTTGTTGGAGCAGGTCGTCGAAGGCGGCCTTCACGGCCGAGGCGGGGGTCGGAGCCTTTTTCTGGGCAGCCATCTGCCCGGAGGGCAGACGCAGGTTCAGGGAGACAACGACTCCCTCCCGGGGCGAATTTTCCTCGATCAAACCCTTGAGATGAACAAGTTCGGGACGGAACACCTGCAGCCGCTTGCGCAGTTTTTCGACCTGCTGGTGCACTTCTTTTTCGATGTCGGGAGTTTTGCGGACTTTATATCCGATATGAACGTTCATGAGAGCCTCGAAGGCCGGGAGTAGATCCGGTGAAGCTATCAGTACCCTTACAAGTCGGATTCTACACCCGCAGGGAAAGAGGCAAGCAGTGATTTCGGTAAATTTATGTACCGACGGGCGGGACGATTGTGACGTATGCACTTGAAAAAGGCTGCGGGGATTACCGGGTCTCGGCTGGGGTCTCAGGTGTTCTTCGGCGGGGTGGGAATTTCAGGTTTGTTGTTGTTGCCGGAAAGAAATTCGCGGACGGAATCTTTTTCCATTGGATCGCTCTTGATGCGCAGAACCATCAGCCCGGCAATGACGAGAAGGATCAGCGCGATGATGCCGAGAGTCGTCATGTTGGCTGATGGCTAATGGCTGACGGCTGATAGCTCGTGGCTCTGAACTTTTTTAGACCGCCACCGTGACCGACGTCTCCGTGCGCGTCACCTCACGATACATCGTATCCCGCTCGATCGGCTCCCTGCCGGCTTCGGTGATGAGGCGTACCAGGTCCTTGCGGCGCATGCCCTGTGGCGTGGTCGCGCCCGCATCGTGATAGATCTTCTCTTCAATCACCGTGCCGTCAATGTCGTCGGCGCCGAAGCGCAGGGCGATCTGGGCGATCTTGGGCGTCATCATCTGCCAGTAGGCCTTGATGTGCGGGAAATTATCCAGCACCAGGCGGCTGACGGCGATCTGCTTAATGTCGAGCATGCCGGTGGTTTTTGGCAGGTGCTCGAGCGGCGTGTTGTCGGGATGAAACGCCAAGGGGATGAAGGTTTGAAAACCGCGGGTTTCATCCTGCAAGGCGCGCAGCTTGATGAGGTGGTCGACGCGGTCTTCGTCATTTTCGACGTGGCCGTACAGCATGGTGGCGTTCGATTTGAGGCCGATCTGGTGGGCGGTGCGGGCAGTGTCGAGCCACTGGTCTCCGTCGATCTTGTGATCGCAGATGATATGGCGGATCCGGTCGGCAAAGATTTCAGCGCCGCCGCCCGGCAGCGAATCAACGCCTGACGCTTTGAGTTGTTCCAGCGTCTCGCGGATCGAGAGCCTGGCCCGCTTGGCGAGGTAGGCGACTTCCACCATCGTGAACGCCTTGAGGTGAACCTGCGGAAAACGCTGTTTTAAGCCGGCGCAGAGGTCCAGGAAATATTGAAATGGGAGATCGGGGTGCAGTCCGCCGACGATGTGAAACTCGGTGACCGCCTCGGTGTATCCGGAGGCTGCGGTCTGGAAAGCTTCTTCCAGCGCCATGGTGTAGGCGCCGGGCGCATCCTTCTTGCGGCCGAAGGCGCAGAGACGGCAGGCGGCCACACAGACGTTCGTCGGATTAATGTGGCGGTTGACGTTGAAGTAGGCCTTATCACCATGCATGCGTTCGCGGACGTGGTTGGCGAGCCAGCCGACGGCGAGAATGTCGCCAGTGCGGTAGAGCGCGAGAGCGTCTTGCTCGTTGAGGCGCTGTCGGGCAAGCACTTTGTCTTTGATGGGGATCAGGCGCGCGTCGTCGGTCTGGAACGGGTGCAGGGGCATGCTGGTTTGATGATATCGCAGCGGTCGGGATGGGGAAAGTTCAGACGCAGGCTCGCATCCAGGATGAAAACTTTGAACCGAATGGAACGCTCGAAGAGCGAGTTTTGGCGGCTAGCGGAGGAAGTAGCGGCTGAGGTTGCCGCGGGCGGTGATTTCGGCTCGCAAGATGCGCGAGAAGAGCCACGCATAGAAGATGGCGTTGCCGGCGGTGACCACTGCCATCCCGGTCAATTGGTTGGATGTGGAGCCCGGATGCACAAGTCGGGTGGCCCAGGCCAAGAGCCATCCTGGCTGGGCACCAGGCAGCCAAAATCCGAATTCGGTCTTGCGCAGCGTCGCTGTCAGAAATAGCGAGACCATGCATCCGAAGGCTAGGCTGGCTATCCATACGCGGGTTTTGCGTTCTGCCATGATTCTGGTGTGTCCGGAGTGGGAAGGTACTACGAGATGGTGGGCGATTCCAGTTACCTAGGTGTATTCCTGCGAACCCTGACACGCAGAGGGCGCGGAGAAAGTCCGCAGAGTTCGCAGAGAAGGGCATTGCACTGCGGGGCATGCGAGACTTGGCTTGGTCTTGTCTGGACCGCTCGTGGCTCGCAGATCGCACCTCGCAGCCGAGCTTAGCGCCGTGTCAGCAGATCGGCCGCTACGAATGCGAAGAACACTACCGAGATCACGCCGTTCATTGTGAAGAAGGCGGCGTTGAGTTTGGAAAGGTCGCGGGCCGAGACCAGCGAATGTTCGTAGGCCAGGAGCGCAGCGACGGCGACGACCCCCGCAATGGCCAGTTTGCCCAGGCCGAAGGCGGCCACGAGCGTAATCAGCAGTACCAACATCACGATGTGGAATGTCCGTGCTACCGCGAGTGCTCCCCGGATTCCAATATGGCGCGGAATGGAATGCAGGCCGGATTGGCGGTCGAATTCGTAGTCCTGGCAGGCGTAGAGAACGTCAAACCCGCCGACCCAGAACGTGACAGCCGCGGTCAGGAGCAGGATTCGTGGATCGAGCGAGCCGCGCACGGCGATCCAGGCCGCGGCGGGAGCGATGCCTAGGGAAAATCCCAGAACGAGATGGGACCAGCGGGTAAATCGCTTGGTGTAGGAGTAGAGCAAAACCACGGCCAGCGCTACCGGCGAGAGAGCCAACGCGAGGCGGTTTAGTTGTGATGCCGCGAGGATAAACATCGCGCAAGAGACCACGACAAAGCTCGTCACGAATGTCGGGGACAAAGTTCCCGCTGGAAGCGCCCGGGTCTGGGTTCGAGGATTGGCGGCGTCGATGGACGCGTCGGCAGCCCGATTGAAAGCCATGGCCGCGGAGCGGGCGGAGATCATGGCCACAATGATCCACGCCACCTGTCGGACGGTGGGCAGGCCGCCGGCTGCCAGCATCGCTCCGCACAAGGCGAAGGGCAGGGCGAAGATGGAGTGTTCCCACTTGATCATCTCGAGGGTGACGCGCAGGTTGCGGAACAGGGCCACGGATAAATTCTAGCAGGGCGAAATCGCGTCTTGCCGGGGAGGTCTTCCCTTCTGTCCTGCGCCGCTTACGAACGGTAGCCGTGCTCTCCAATCAGAGGGACGAAGCGGCAACCGATGAGTTCCGAGATGACCGGCGTGCCTTGTATTTTCTCCACCAGTTGCAGTTGCTGAGAGTCGGGCGTGCCTACGGGGATCACCAGGCGACCACCCTCTTTCAGTTGGTCCACCAAAGAATTAGGAAGGATGGGAGCGGCGGCGGCTACGATGATGCCGTCGTAGGGCGCGCGTGCGGGCAGGCCAGCGCTGCCGTCGCCGATTTCGAGCGTGATGTTGGTATAACCGAGACGCTGCAGGGTTTCCTGCGCGGTGATCGCGAGCACGGGCTGACGTTCGATGGTGTAGACGTGACTGGCAAGCTCGGCCAGAAGGGCAGTTTGATATCCGGAGCCGGTGCCGATTTCAAGGACGGTGTGTTCGGGCCTTACAGCGAGCAATTCGAGCATGAGGCCGACGATGTAGGGCTGCGAGATGGTCTGGCCCTCGCCGATGGGGAGCGGGTTGTCATCATAGGCGTACGCTTGGTAGCGCTCGGCGACGAACTCGTGCCGGGGAACGCGCGCCATGGCGGCAAGGGCGCGTTCGTCGCGGATGCCGCGCTGGCGAAGTTGCGTTTCGACCATCTGTTCGCGGCGAGCGTCGAGATCGGCGTGGGAGGGCACGGCTCAGTGTACTGCCTGGCAGCGCTCCAAATTTGATCGTCGTCAGTGTCCGAAAACACAAGGTCCCTCGACTGCGTTCGGCTAGCGCCTCACTTCGCTCGGGATGACAAGACGATCACGACGGGTCCATATTCGCGGGACAAAAAAGCCGGCCCTTAGAGGGCCGGCCATGGTTGCAGACTTAGTTGCAATCTTAGAAATTCAATACGATTCCGGTGCTAAAGCGGCCATTGTTTTGGGTGTTGCTGAAGAAGCGGGTTTGCAGGTAGTCGCCCTGGAAGCGCCAGGAGATCAGCGGGACAAGTTTGTAGTCGAAGCCGCCGCCCAAAGCTTCCGCGAAGGCCGTGTCTGAGGCCGAATAGCCGGTGGTGCTCACGCTGACGTGTCCGGCTCCGAATAGCGCGTGGGCGAAGGGACGAATCTTGCCGACCGAAACCGAAACGCGAGGCCCGAACAGGTAGTTGTATTCCTTGGCGTCGACGTTGAAGATTTGGGTGCTGCTGGGAAAATTGTTGGTGCCGTATAGGCCGTTGATGTCGGCGACGATGCCGATCCAGGGGAGGAACTTCCCTTCCAGCGACCCTTCCCATCCGTTCAGGTTGGAGCGGTTATTGTGGTTGAGGTCGGCGCTGCCGTAGGAGTACCCGACGAAGAGGTTGCCCTTGGGAACCTGGGCCACAGCAACAGAAGACAGAGCGCAAGACAATACCAGGAACGACAAGAGTGCGATCACTTTTTTATGCACAACAACTCTCCTTGAGGATTGCTTTTTCGCATTAGATGCAGTCGGGGGTGTGTGGGATGGCGGAGTTGATCACGGAGAATCCAGGGGCTAACCCTAAAGTCGCGCCCTTATACCAAATCCAAGACGCGACGTTCGAGAACAACGAATTTCGTCCTACTTCTTGCGTTGACGAATTTTTACGTCGAAGCTGACGACGCCGTTCTGGTCGCGGGTGCCTACGATGGATACATTGCGACGAACGTAGTACTCGCCCTGGATAATCTGCTGCGACGCTTGCGAGACGTTCTGGCTGTAGGTCAGCGTGAAGTCGTTGGAAATCTGCTGCTCGATTGTGACCTGCGGGCCGCGCGTAGGGTTCGTTTCAGTGCTCAGGCCTTGCGGGTCGATCTTGATCTTGCTGATGCCGAGCAGGCGCTGCACGCGGTTGCTGACCGTCGCGTTCAAGGCTTCGCTCAGGATCAGGTTCGACGCGGTCTGGCTGAATGCCGTTTCGCCCGATTGCGCCAACTGTGCGGATTGCTCACGGGTCTGGCCGACGGCGATCAAGGCAACGATGTCGGCTTCGGGAAGCGGCGGGTCGGATCGGTACTTGACGCTGAGCGGCTTGCTGGTATCGCCGTTGACGCTGACGGTGATGTCGTAATCGCGGACGCGAGTGGTGGCCTGAAGGTCGAGCACAGGCTTGATGCTGACCGGGCTTTGAAACAGGACTTCGCCGCGTTCCAGGCGGTATTTCGCGCCGTTAAAGTTGATTTCGCCTTCGAGGACCTCGACGCGGCCCAGCAGGGCAGGCTTGGCCGCAGTGCCGCGGAGGCGGAGATCGGCGTCTCCGGAGAGCCGGGCGATGGCGGTTTGCATCTGCAAGTCCGGGGCGGTGGTGACGTGGACGTCGAGCTTGACACGGTACAGCGGCGAGGTTGCCGGGGGAACTACGACTGATTGCGCACCGCTGGCGGCGTAGGCGGCGAAGTCGAAGCCGGGAGTGATGGCCAGCTTGATAATCGTGACATCCCCGCTGAGAGTCGAACCCTCCCGGGTTCCATAAAAGCGCAGATTCGCATCGGCCGTGGAACTGACCCCGGGCGGGTAGCGCAGGCGAACATCCTGCGCATTGGCGCTGAAATCGAAATTGATCTGGCCCTGGTACGTGGTGGCGCCGCCCGTCAGGGTGAGGGTGCCTCCGCCACTGCGAGCGGTCAGGTTGTCGATTTGCAGGCGGTTCTTGTTGAAGGTGAGGGTGCCGTTCATATCGCTGAGGCCGCTGGGCAAGTCCGCGTACGCGAGCGAGCCGTGGCTGACGGTGACTTTCCCTTGCAGCAGCGGGTCCGCGACTGGGCCACTGACGGTCATCGAAAGGTCGACCTGACCGGAGGACGTGAAGTTTGAGTTCAACGTTTGAATGAGCTGGAGATTGAGATGGCCTTCGCCGGCAAGGTCGAGATCGTTGCCCGGCGCAAGGGAGGCCGTGCCGTGCGCGGAGAAGTTGGTGTTTTCGCCCACGATGTGGAACTGTTCGAGGCGCACCATCTCCTGAGCCATCGAAAGGCGAATCGCTCCCTCGTTCTTCAAGGCGACTTGATCGACTGTCACGTCGAAGCCATCGAGGTTGGCGGTTACCGTGAGGTCGCGGGGCTTGCGCAGCGGCCCGCGCACCTGCATCACCCCAGTTACACCAGAGTGTCCGGCGATCTGGCCGTTCAGGTATTCGCGGAAGACGGAGTCCAGATCGAAGTGGTTGAAGCGGACGGTGAGGTCGGCGGGATAGTCATCGCCGGCCTGCACGGTCCCATCCAGGTTGAATTGCGCGTGCTCGAATTCGGAGCGGGCGGTCAGGTGGATGGTTTGGCCTTCGCTGACGGCGTCGATGTTCAGGTTTCCGGCTCGTTCGCGGTCGAGCGTGAGATCGCGCACGAGAATATTCGCGTTAATGACGGGCGTTTCGCGCGTGCCAGAGCCCTGCGCCGTGAAGTCCACACGGCCCTCCACGGGCACGCGCGTGGTCTGCAGGCGGGGAATACGGGTCAGATCGAAATTCTTGCCGGTTAAATTGAAATGATAAGTGTGGGCATCGAGATCGTAGGCGGCACCGCCGCTGGCCTGCGCGTCGTAGTACGCCACGTGCATGTTATTGAGTGACGCCTCGCTCCCGTTAAAGCGCAAGTCGGATTCGAACTGATGAATCGGCTGACCGTAAACGACGGCATCGGCAACCTGGACATGACCTTCGGCGTGGGGTTGCGCTCGGGTGCCTGAGGCCTGCAGCATGAGGTTCGCCCGTCCGGTGACGGGGTAGTGGTAGCCGGCCATGGCCTGGACCTCGGCAATGTCGGCATTTTTGAGATCGACGTTCGCGGTGAACGTATCCTGCGGCGTGAAGCTTCCCTTCGTAAGAGAGGCGCTCAGTTCAAAGTGAGCCGTCGTGTCGCCGTGGACAGCCGAGGCGCGGCGTATGGCAAGAACTCGAGGAGAGACCTGGACATCGGCGGCCAGCAAATCCCAGTGAATTTTTTGTTCAGGAGTGCGGTCCGTTGCCGGAACGATGGAGTCGAAATCCTGAATCTGCAGGTGGCCGGAGAGAATGGCGGAGGAAACCTTGCCGCTGGCCGCTCCCGTGAAGCGCGCGTTCCCATGCAAGGCCACGGGCAAGTGACTGGGACCATGGAGCGCAACAATGAGCGGTTGCAGTTCCGCGAGATCCGACGTCGATGCTGAAAGTTGCAGGGAGGACGTTCCGGCGAGTTTGCCATTGGCATGGAGCTGGGTGGCGCGCGTGGCCAGGTCGAGTTGCGCCAACTCCAGTTCGTCCGCGTAAGCCCGATAGGTTCCGTGGGCGTTGGCCGTGACGGGGATTTGCCCGTCTTTCAACCTTGCGGGCGGGGCAAGGGTGACGGCAAAGTCCGCTTCCGCGCGGCTGGGAGAACCGGTCCAGCGCGCATCCACCGTTCCATCGGCGTTGCCGGCCAGGTTCAGGCGATCGAGCGGGTACTGGCGCGTGCTGACGGCCGCGGCGAGCGCGCTGGCGGAAATGTCTTTCAGGCGCACGCGCAATAATCCCTTTTGTTCTTCGGCCTTCTTCTCTTTTGCGTTTTTGCCTTTTGCAGGACTGGACGAAGCTTGAGGGGCCAGCCAGTTGGAGATCTCAAGGTCGCCACTCACTGCTCCTCCCAGCAAGCGCCCTTGCGCCTTGCTGAGTTTGAGCTGGCGGTCGTTGAGAGAGAAATCGGAATTGAGACTGGCGTCGCGCAAGGAGATTTGATCGTCGCGCCACTCGAAATTCTTTAATGCGAACTTGCCGTCGGAGGCGAATTTTTCCGCCGTCCAGGTTCCCTTACCGTTCACGTCCGCAAAGCCTGCACGCAGCTCACGCTGGCGGGTAATGAAAGCGACTTCGCCGAGATCGACAGTTCCTTTGTAGTCGGCGCTGACGACGGGATGGAAGAAATCCCGAATTCGGCCGGTGGCTTCCAGGTGCGAGCGTCCGGTGCCGAGCTTCAGCGAGCTTACTTCGACTTCGTTCTTGCTGAGACTGAAGCGGGCGGCGGCGGTCCAGGAAAACGGCTGGTAATCGCGGTAGCGCGTGCTGACTCGTCCCAGCAGCAGCGAGCCGTCATAGCGTGAGTGCAGGAAAGAGTAGCTCATGTCGGCCGAAACGTTGTTCACGTCAAAGTCAAAGGGCACGGCCTGATCGTTCCAGAGAAAATTGCCTTCGCGCAGCTGCAGGTTGCGGATCGAAAGCGAGAACAGCTCCTCTACGGGACTCTTGGTCGACTCGCGCTTGACCTTGGGCGCGGGCATGTTGGTGGTGCCATCGGGATGAACGATCAAATGAATGACGGGACGCTCAATCACGATGGACTTGAATCCGAATTCAGTTTCGAGCAGCGAGATGATGCGGATCCGGGCGACTACGCGGTCGGCGTGGGCAAGAGGTACGTCGTCGGGTGCCTCGGTTCCGTGAATCGTCAGGCCGCGAATTTCCGCCTGCAGTCGAAACGGGATGGTGTGGTAGGTGCCCAGTTCGACGCGACCGCCGGTAATCTTTTCCATTTCAGCCACGATGCGGGCGCGCACGTAAGCCTGAAAGGAATCAGTGGTCATGTACCAGGCCGCGCCTGCGGCCGCGATCAGGCCCAGCAGAAAAAGCGCGAGGAGATATTTCCACCATTTGCGACGGGCTGGCCTGGCATCGTCTTCGCTCACGAACCTTGGCCTCCGGGAGGCGCCGGCGGACTGGAGGAGGGGGTGCTGATCTTGCTTTCCGAACGCAGGCTATGCAGCCAGGAGGTGAAGAGTTCATTCACTTTCTGTTCGGTGAGGATTTCGCGGATTTTTCCCGACACCTGGGCCAGAGGAACATCGTGGGCCCCGGACTTTCGCAGCTCGGGAAGAAACGTATCCTGGTAGTAGGACTCAATCATCTGCGGCGCGATCTGAACCGTGGGGCGTAAACGGGCCTCCACCTGATGCAGGACAGCAATGTCGTGCGCCAGCCAGGTTTCCACCTGTTTTTGCGCCAGTCCGTAATGCGCCAGGGCTGCGTGCCACGCTGCAGAAGTCGCAGCTTTGTGCTCCTTCTGAATGTCCAAGATGCGCTGCTGCACTTCTTCGGAAGGTGGCTGAGGAGCGTCGGTTCCCTGGGACTGTTCGCGGAGAAGTTCCTGATCAATCAGGCGGTCAAGGGCTCGGCTGCGATCCTGGTCGGTCAGGCTCTCGAGCGGGCGGCCTTCAATGAAAGCTTCGAAGCGAACCGCATCGTCCCAGTCACTCTGCAAGATGACGTGCCCGTTCACGGTGGCGACGATGCGGTCGACAACGTCGGCAGCGTGGGCGCTGGAACACGCAGCCAGCAGGAGAAGCCAGAGTATAGAGGGGAACCTACGCATTAAAATGCCTGTCCAATGCTAAAGAAAAAGTTGAAATGACTGGCCCGCTGTGGAACGAACTGGGTCGAAGACGACACGTCGTTGACAGTGTTCGTAACCGTCTGGAAACTGGGAAAAGCGGGCGGATTCAGATTGTAACCGAAATCCAGCCGAATCGGACCGATGGGTGTCTTGTAATGCACCCCAATGCCGACGGCATGGGAGACGTAATTAAAATCGCACTGCGTGTACGTCGTCTCATGCAGGCAGAGGTCAGGGTCCTTCTGGCGCCAGCGCAGCAGGTGGTCGAACATGTCGGCCGGCTTGGCAAAGACGTTCCCCATGTCGTGGAAGACGGCGAAGCTGATGTTGCTGCCGACATAAGGCAGATCGACCGGCGGCAGGCGCAATTCCAACTGGTTCAGAAACAAGGCGCTGCCTCCAAGCGGGAAGCCGGTCTTCAGGTCGCGCGGGCCTGCCTGGTTTAACCCGAAACCGCGATGAGAGTTGCCGCCGCCGGACAAAAAACGTTCCGGCAACGGGATCAGGCTGGCGTCATTGGGAGGAGCCTGGGCGGGCTCGAGAATCACGGTCTTGCCGAAGGGATTCTGGATGCCGAGGCGAGTCGAGCGCGCAAACACGAAGCGCTTATTAGGCGGCCGGTTCTTGCCAAGCGTGTAGTAAGTGGAATTCTGTAGCAGAATTCGGCTGAAGTCGGCCTCGGAGCCGAAATAACTGGCGGCCACGCCCGCATCCAGAGTGGTGTACGTGCCTTTGGTGGACTCAAGCGGGCTGTCGCGGCGATCGCGGATGAGTGTAACCGCGGGAATACCCACCCGAGTGGGCTGCGACAAAATAGGAATTAGATTCGAGGTAATGACAAGGTTGCTGGCCTGGACGCGCCGATAGGTGAAACTGTAAACCGCTTCGGTGGGAGGTCTGCCCGAAACGACGCATTGCTCGTTGGAACCAAAGCATTGGTGGACCTGGGCCGAACCCTCCAGACGCTTGGAGGTGAAGGTCGTGATGTCCAGCGTGTTGTCGTAAAAACCGGTGAATGACAGGGTGAGCTTGTCATTGTCGAGCCAGCCGGGGGCGTTGTAACTGATCAACGCTCGTTGTTGCAGGCGGCCGAGATGGCCCTTGAAAATGATGGTGTGATCCAATCCGCGAAAGTTCAGCCGCGTGATTTCGAGAGAGACGCGCGGGCTGATCCCGGTCTTGCCCTGCGGCACAGCTTCGCTGGCCGATGGCTGTCCGGTCTGAACCTCGATACCGAGTCCGTAATTGAAGGTGTAGCGCTTGGCTTCGCGGATGTCGATCAGTACATTCTTGGAGGGATCTTGCCCGTTAGGATTTTGCACGGCGGTATCGACCTGGCTGAAAATTCCCAGGTCGTACAGTGAGGCCTGCGTCCGGAGCATATCCTCCTGGCTCAAGGGACTGCTCGGGCTGACGCGTAGTTTTCGTTGCACGACCGAGGGCCGGGTATGGACCAGGCCCGAAACCAATACCTGGTCGACGAAGAACTGTTCCCCCTCCTGAATACTGAAAGTAACGGCAATGCGATCCTCACTTCCCGGCTCGTTGTGGGTAGAGACTTCCAGAGTTGCGTCGGGGAATCCATTGTTAAAGTAATAGTTGAGGATTGTGTCGCGGTCGCCGGCCAGCCGGTAGTCGGAATAAGGCTGCCCGGTGGCCGTATCGATGCGGCTCTGCAGGTCGTCGGTGGGCACTTTGGAGTTGCCGATAATCTTTACGTCCCCGACTAGAATTTGCGCTCCTTCCGTAATTTCCAGGGTCAGGGCCAGGCGCTTCTCGACACCTTCATAGTTGTCCAGCACCGTGCTCTTAATCTGGATCTTGCGAAAGCCGTTCGCGCGGTAAAGATCCTGCAGACCATTGATGTCGGACGCCAGGAGGGACTGGCTGAACCGGCCGCTGGAAAGCAGGCGTGTGGCCGGTTGCACCTGCATGCGAGAGCGGAGCGCGGTCTGGTCGAAGTACTTGTTGCCGGTGATGATGACCTTCACCAGTTTGTGGCGTACGCCCGGATCGATGACATAGACGGCGCGCAATTCGTTTTTGGAGGGGTCGGATTGCTTCTTGATGCCGACCTTGGCGTCGAAATAGCCACGCGACTGCATGTAGTCGAGCAGGTTGCGGCGACCTTCATTCAGCAGGTCGTCGTCCAGCGCGTTCTCTTCGTAGACGGGCACGCGCTTGCGCACGACCGACTTGCGGAGTTTGAAACCTTCGACCGCGATGTCGACGTTCGGGCCGGGCTCGATGAGGAAGGTGAAGTCGAGCTTGTTGGTGTCGGGTCGATAAATGCGCGAGGCGATAGAGACCTGCGCGAGCAGGCGATTCTGCTTCAGATATTTTTTGCGGATGCGCTGCAGGGCGCTGCTGACCCGGTCGGCGGTCACACGATCGCCGGGATGCATGTGCGCGATGTCTTCGACCTGGCCTTTGGAGTAGGCGCCCGTCCCGGTAACGGTAATCTCGCCGACGGTTGCCGGTGGAGCCCGGGGTCACGCGGAATACGACATCCATCTGCGAAGTTTCGGGATGGGGATGCTCGTCGTGGGTGACTGCCGAGCGGTAGAACCCGTTGTCGGACATCACCTGCTGAATGTTCTTATTGGCGCGCTCCAGTTTCTCGGGAGCGAAGATTTCGCCAAGTTGGAGCTTGGTGGCGCTGACCAACTGGTTCGCGCTGGGACGACCCGGATCGCCTTCGACAGTGACCGATCCTACGAAGTAGTTTCCGACGACAGAGAAGGTGAGTGTCACCTGTCCGTCGGTCTTCTCGGCTTCAACACGGATATCGGCGAACAAGCCGGTATCAAAAAGAATTTTGAGGCTATCGCGCAGAAGATCACGGTCGAGCGGGTGACTGACTTTCTGCGGCATGAGCTCGCGCAGGTGGTTCTGCTCGCGCACGGGCACGCCCGTGAAACGAATCTGGCTGACCGGCAGGCCCAGGTAGGCGGAGATCGCGCCCAGAGCAGGATTCGAGACTGGGGAGGTCTGGTCAATGGGCGGGACATTCTGGGGGGGCGAGGGCGGAATCTGCTGCGCCGAGAGCAGCAAGGGCAGCAACCACACGAACGCAACCCTGCACAAAGTTGCCCTTGCTCGCAAAAAAGCTCCTCGACCCGTTGGCTGGCTCACTGTTTCGATGAATGGCTGGAAAGCAATGTTGTCTGCGCGTGTTGTACAGAGCAGTCTCGCAACGGCTAAAGCCGCCCGGACATTCGTCGTGCTTACGGACGGGCTAAAGCCCGTCCCGTTCACAACCCGTCCTTACAACAGCCCCGCTCCTCACGGCCCCGAAGGCCGATCCCTTCACAGCCCACTGAACCGGAGTCTCCTTCCTACTGAAACACGGGACTTATAATAAAGGTTTCGCGGCTCGAGACTGATAATGTCTTTGGAACATGACGAGAGATATTCCCGGCAAATTCTATTTCGGGGCATAGGCGCGCAGGGACAAAAGCGACTGGCGGCGGCGCGCGTGGCCGTGGTCGGATGCGGGGCGACCGGCTCGGCAGTCGCTGCGCTGTTGGCGCGGGCGGGCGTCGGGACGATCCGCATCATCGACCGCGATTATGTCGAGCCCAGCAATCTGCAGCGACAAACGCTGTTTGATGAAGCCGACGCGCGTGAATCTCTGCCCAAGGCGATCGCGGCGGCCAGACGGATTGCGGCTTTCAATTCGCAAATCGTGGTCGAACCGCAAGTCGCCGATCTTACTCCCGACAACATTGACGTTCTCCTTGAAGGCGCGGAACTCGTTCTCGATGGAACCGACAATTTTGAAACGCGGTACCTGGTGAACGATTACGCAGTCAAGAGCGAGGTGCCGTGGATCTATGCGGCGGCCGTGGGCAGCTACGGTGTCACGCTGAATGTGATTCCAGGAGAAACCGCGTGTCTGGCATGCGTGTTTCCGGATTCGCCGCAGGGAATTTTTGAGACCTGCGAAACGGCTGGCGTGCTGAACTCGGTGGTAAACCTGGTGGCATCGATCGAAGCGGCGGAAGCCTTGAAGTGGTTGGTCGGGGCCGGGGAGCAGATGCGCCGGACGCTGTTGTCTTGCGATGTGTGGACCAACGAACGCGCGGAGATTCAGGCGGGCAAGCCGCGCGCGGGATGCCGGGCCTGCGGCGAACGCGACTTTGTTCATCTGGCAGGGGAAGGCCGGCCGCATATCACCCTGTGCGGGAGGAATTCGGTGCAGATCCATGAACGACACCGGCCCGTGGATTTTGGCGAGATGAGCGAACGGCTGAAGCCGCACGGGACGGTGCGGCACAATGATTTCGTGCTGAAGTTCTGGCGCGAACCGTATGAAATGACGCTGTTCACGGATGGGCGGGCGATCATCAAAGGGACCACAGATACGGGCGTGGCGCGCAGTCTATATGCGCGGTTCGTGGGCAGTTAGGTCCCTGACGGCAGGCAATCGGGCGGCAGCCGTTGGCCGTCGTAGGTGGTAAATGAGCGTATGGCGGTTTACGACAGTTATCAGCGGGGGCGTGTCCCGATGCGGCTCCGGCTTCGTATCGCCCACCTGATGACCAGAAACGCGACAATGAATGGTGACAACCAGAACAGTGCGGCTGCGACAACGGTGTCCCATCCGCCGTGGAGCAGGATAGCGAGCATCAAGCGATTTTACGCTTGGCAGATTCCCCTGTTTTCCTAGTTGGTGAAATCGCCAGTTAGAAACAGTTATGGCACTTCTTGGTTATCGGGTTCCGCCAAAGTGGGTTCTAATGTCATTTCGCTTGAAGAACCGCAGTCCCTGGATTCCAATCAACGCGGAAGGCAGAGCGAAGCACGCAGTTAACCCCATATCCACAACACTTTCGGTAGAGATACTCCCACTAGGCGAGGTGGAAATGCGAACGACTATGTAAGCGACTGACAAGGCTCCGGAAATGCAGAGAAAACTGTAAAAGACCAGACTTGAGAGCCGCGCCCAAGGCCGCAATCGCAACAATCCGATCCCGGTAGCGAGACCCCACAACGCCATACAGACAAGCAGGGCGTCGATGATTTTCTTCTGATCCACCGCCAGCCCCACCGCAGCCAGGAACAATAGTAACCCGCTCAAACCGATCACCAGGACGCCAACGACCTTGAGTTGCTGCGAGGCATTAAGTGCCATAGGCTAGAGCCCACTTTGGCGGAACTCGATAATTTAGCGGAGTCTTCGAGGAGGGTGTTGTTGAAAAATCGCCACAGCACTCATTGAGCGGATGCCGAATTGGTCTCGGCAGTCGACTGAGGCTTCTCATTGACATGGAGTGAACTGACGGAGGTCTACAAACCCGTTTGAAAATAGGCCTTCACTTCTTTCCGAGTAAAGAAAAATAGCCACCGGACTCCTACCGCAATCGGAATCAGAAACACGAACGTCGATGCAGTTCTTAAGATTATGAGCGTCCAGCCGGAGACATCCCCTGCGGGCATGAGCAGAAATCCTACGATTCCGAGGATGCCGATTGGGATCAGAAGTCCGCTGAAGATCAGAGTGGAGACGCGAGCCCAGCGCCACGCTCGCAACAGCCCGATCCCGGTAGCCAAACCCCAGCCAGAAAAGAGAAAAGTCCAAACCATAGTATCGTGGTAGAACCTTCCTATCTCCCCGTGTCCTCCCGACTGATATTGGAACGAATAAATTGCGAACACTGCGAAGGCATTGCCAATGATCGCCAGATAGCCCGTTCTCCTGACTTTGCCGAAGTAGTCGACCGTCGCCTTCATCGGAGATTGCAGCGCATAGTTCGAGGAAATTCACTATGCGCTGGAACGATTGGGAATGCGAGCTAATTCTCTCTCTTGTAACATCCCTATGTCACTCATTGACACTCCTAGCAAGATATAGCCAACTCTGGCCCGAAGGTTCCGGCCCTCTGTTGCCAATTTCCACCCCAAGCAATCCCGCTATCCGTCATCCCAGGTTCATTAGTTTTCTGCAGCTTGTAGGCAGGTTCTTGCGCATTGCATGAACTCGGGAGCAATTGTGGTGCGTTTCGGCTTCCGGCGTTTCCGTCGAAAAGCCAGAGAAAACACCGGAAATTGCCGGTGTTTTGCGAATTTGGCGAACACTGGCACGCGACCTGCTCCAATGGAAGGAGGAAGTCTTTCTCCCGGAGGCGAGTATGCGCGTATTCACGGTAGGGATGGCGGTAGTGGCGTTTTCGGCGTTGGCCCTCGGACAGGCTGGCGTTCGGCCAGTTCCGAGCTATTGTTCGAACAATTGCGGACCCTATATTCCGCTCATCTCGACTCCCAGCGTGAGGTTTGAGACCGTGTCTCCCTCCGGAGCCGGAGCCAGCAATGCGACCGGCGGAATGCACGCAGGCGCTCGCAACTCGACCTTGTCGATCGTCGACGGAAATCCCGACGCGGTGCACACCCAGGTGGTGTGGTACTCGGGCGGAGGAAGCCCGCTGGTTTCGCCAGCAGTGCGCTTGCCGCATGCCGAAGGCCCGATGGCGATGCATGCCGAGCGCATGATGCACATGGAGCGTGAACGAGGCGAGGAAGCGCACGAGGCTTGGACGTATTACGCTGGGGCCGCCGCGACGGGGAGTCCGGTAGCAGCGTCAGCCGCGGCGAAGAGTGGACGGCGCGCGGCGCGGACCTATACGAATGCGGACGTAGAGCGCGTCGGGCAGATCAGCCAGGAGTTTAAGAAGAAGTAGGCTCTGGGTCTCAGGTCTCAGGAATTTGGACGTTTCTTTTTTGCAGAAGGCTCGATTGTTCGAGCCTTTTTTTGTTTTTACTTGATCGGAGAGAATTCTCTGATTGCGCTTATACAGGCTTTCTTCTCAAATCGAATGGAACTGCGCATCGAGAGTCGTGCCTGACACCTGAGACCTCGCACCTGGCTCCCGTGATCTGTCATCTGTGACCCGTGACCTGCTTCTGATATCTTCTGAACGCTTTGATCTGCCCGTCGGAAAAGAGTCCTCATGACTGAGATGTCGCGTCCGGAACCGTCGCGGATGTACCGGTGGTTGGTGCTGCTGTTCATCAGCGCCGCACAGGGCTTCAATTACTACATCTACGACAGCATCAATCCGCTGGAGCGGATCTTCATCGAGAAGCTCGGCTACTCGGGGACGATGTTCGGCTGGCTGAATTCGAGCTACAGCGTGGCGGCCGTGCTGACGCTGCTGATCGGCGGGATCATCATCGACCGCATTGGCACAAAGAAATCCCTTTTCATCTTTGCCGTGCTCTGCTCTCTGGGCGCGCTGCTCACGGCATGGCGCGGGAGTTTTGTGACCATGGTGGCGGGCCGCACCGTGCTGGGGCTGGGCGCGGAGTCCATGATTGTCGCCGTTACCACAGCCTTGGCGAAATGGTTCAAAGGGAAGGAACTGAGTTTCGCATTCGGCGTCAACCTGACCATCGCGCGGCTGGCTTCGGTGGCAGCCGATAATTCGCCGACCTGGGCGAAATCGAGTTTTTATCCGCAAGGCCCAGCGGGAGAACCAAGCTGGCAGGGGCCACTCGTGCTCGCCGCAGGGGCGGGAGTCCTGTGCGTGCTTTGTTCGGCTGTGTACTGGTATCTAGAGAGCGTGGCTGAATCGCGGTATCAACTGGGCAAAGCGGGATCGATCGACAAGCTGGAGTTCAAGGGGATTTTCAGGTTCAACCTTTCGTACTGGTACGTGGTCGGCTTGTGCTTCACCTTCTACTCAGCCATCTTCCCCTTCCGCACGTTCGCCATCGACTTCTTCACCAACAAGATTCTGGCGTACCAGGGCGGCGTGAACGCGTCGGAGGCGATCAAGGTGGTCGGGCTACAACAGGCAGGTGTGCTGAACAGCCTGCTTCCCTTTTCGGCGATGATCGTGACCCCGTTGTTCGGATTGCTGGCGGACAAGATCGGCAAGCGCGCCCTGCTGATGATGGCGGGGTCGGTTCTGCTGATGCCCGTCTATCTCATGATGGCGTATTTGCCCGCGTCGCAATATGTGAGGTTCGCGTTTCCATGGATTTCGCAGGGGCACCTTACAATCGAGCACGCGACTTTGCCGCTGGTGTTGCTTATTACCATGGCCATGATGGGGACGGTGTTTTCGCTGATCCCGGCGGTGATGTGGCCTTCGGTGGCGTATATCGTGGACGAGTCCCGGCTGGGCACGGCGTATGCCCTGATGACGCTGATCCAGCAGATCGGGTTCTTCATCATGAACCTGCTGATTGGCAAGGCCAACGACTATGCTGGCGCCGGGCTGGGCAACCCGCATGGGTACGCGCTCGGGATGTGGATTTTCTCGATTCTCGGATTTGTGGGGCTGACGCTGGCAATCCTGCTGCGGATCCGGGAGACAGGCCCACATGGACACGGATTGGAGACGATTACCACGAAAACCGGGGCTTAGGGGCAGGTCACAGCTGACAGGAGGTGACATTCCACGGGGTGACGCGTCACAGGTCACAGGAAGAGCGCTTCTGGCTTTTGGCGGGCAAAAAGCAAAACGGGGATTCGCATCGTGATAACCAATAGACTTCGGGGCGAGAAGACCGCAGCGTGCCAGAAGGTCGTGGCGGGAAGCCAGCATCGGCGGTCTTAGGTTGCCAGAAGCGAGGGGAGCCGGCAGCCAGAGGCGACCTGTGACCCGGGACCTATCACCCCGTCCTAGTTACGTCCGTCACTTCCAAAAACTGGAGGTGGGCAAAGCGTGCCAGCGCAAAGGGTTTTGTTATTCTGGATAGGAACTCTATGGGAATCGGGTATCCCGAAACGACCCGCAACCAGTACAACGTACAACTAGTTAGCCGCATCTGAACATATGCGGCCGGGAAAGGCGACTTGACCGAGCAGCGGCTGTCGGAAGCACAGGCAATTGAACGTGCCAAGCAGGGGGACGCGGAAGCGTTCGAGTTTCTCTATAACCTGCATAAGCGGCGCGTATATTCTCTGTGTTTGCGCATGACGGCGAACACCGGCGAAGCGGAAGATTTGACGCAGGAAGCTTTCCTGCAATTGTTCCGCAAGATCGGAACGTTCCGCGGCGAGTCGGCTTTTTCGACCTGGCTGCATCGCATGGCAGTCAACGTCGTGCTGATGCATTTGCGGAAGAAGGGTCTGCCGGTGGTTTCGCTGGAAGAGGCCACCGAAGGCGACGACGATACGCCGAAGAAAGATTTTGGGGCAGATGATCCTGTCCTGTCGGGGTCGGTTGACCGGTTACGCTTGCAGGATGCGGTGGACCGGTTGCCCCCCGGATATCGCTCGATCTTTGTGCTCCACGACGTACAAGGGTACGAGCACAACGAGATCGCGACCATGGTGGGTTGTTCGATCGGAAACAGTAAATCGCAGTTGCACAAAGCGCGGATGAAGTTGCGCGAGTTCCTCAAAACGAGCAGAGCCGAAAAGGCCGGATAAGCCGTGAGGAAGCCAGCGCAGGCGGTACGAAATGACTTGGGGAGAGAGAAGTCATGAAGTGCGAAGAGTTTCAGCGTGAGTTGCCGGATTTCATGGAAGACGGCGGCAACGCAGAGTTGCAGTCGCATCTGAAGGGTTGCTCCAGTTGCTCGGGACTGGTGACCAGCCTGCAGAGCATCATCCATGAAGCGCAGTACCTGCAGGCCTCGGAAGAGCCCAGCCCGCGGGTCTGGAATTCCCTCGAAATCATTCTTAGGCAAGAGAAACTGATTCGTGAACCGCGCGCGTCGCATTCCCTGCTTCCTTCCTTGCGACAGGGTTGGGGCCTCGCGGCCTGGCTGGTGCCGGCGGCGGCGGCGCTGCTGGTGGGAGCGGGGATCCTGCTTTTCCCCCACACCAATGGCGGTGGGGCAAACACAACCCAGCAGGCAGCGACCCGAACCAGCGCGGCCAAATCGACTTCCGACCAGAGCGACGAGCAGTTGTTGCAGGAAGTTTCCATGCGGGCTCCGATGATGAGGGCCGCGTACGAGAGCAACCTGAAGGACGTAAACAACTACATTCGGGACGCGCAGGAATCGGTAAACGCCGATCCTAACGATGAAGAGGCGCAGCAGGCTCTGATGGACGCCTACGGGCAGAAGTCGATGATTTACGAGATGGCTTTGGACCGTTCTCTGCCATAATAGACCACGCACAATCCACGCGGTGAATTCGCTAGGGCTACCAAGTACGAGGGATCTATGCAACGGAGTCCGAACATCACTGAGTTGACGGTTATGGTCCTGGTCACGCTAGCGACTTTTGCGGTCGCAGAGACGAAGAAGGAATACCGTTTCGAGGTCGGACCCAAATCGAAAGTTTCCATCATCAACCAGTACGGAAGCGTGTCGGTAAAGCCCTCAAGCGGCAACTTCGTGCTGGTGAATGCCACCACCTATTCCGACCGCGTTGAAGTGGATCACACGCAAAACGGAAGCCGTGTGGACGTGCAATCACATCTGCTGCAGGGCGCGACACCCGAGAATGCGCGGGTGGATTACGAAGTGCTGATTCCCGTCGATGGCAGCGTTGATCTGGAATCGACGACCGGACCACTGAGCGCCGAGAGACTGCACGGAGACGTGGAAGCGGAGGGTGCGAATGCCGCCGTCGACGTGCGCGAGATATCCGGCAGCCATGTGCATGTGAAGACTATGGCGGGCCCGATCACCCTGACCAACATCCGTGACGCGCACGTGGAAATTGATTCCATCAGCGGCGATGTCACCCTCAATTCCGTTACCGGACCTTTAGTGCGCGTGAGTTCGACCAGCGGAAAGATTCAGTACGACGGTGATTTCGGACGTGCCGGCGAATACCGGTTCAACAGCCACTCCGGCAACATCGAGGCCACCATTCCCGACGACGCCTCGGTCGATGTGAGGGCGCAGTCGGTGCGCGGCCAAGTACAGAGCGACGTTCAACTCCAACCTAAGGTGCACACTTCTTTCCTGGTGAAGCAGGGGAGTTCCTTCGCAGGTACCATCAACAAGGCGGCTTCCTCGGTATGGCTGCGAACCTTCAGTGGTAAAATCCACCTCAAGAAACGCTAAAAACAGGCAGAGCAACGCAGGGAAAGCAGCCCGAAACAGCATGAAGGGCACGCCAGCTTCGCGCCGGGATGTCGAGGCGCCCGCGGCCAGGCGCGATGCGCCGGTGCGGGCGGTTTTTCTTGTGGGCTTCATGGGTGCCGGCAAAACCAGCGTCGGGCGTGCGCTGAGCAAGCGCCTGGGATGGCGGTTTGAAGATCTCGACGACCGGATCCAGGCGCGCGAACGGCGGAGCGTTCCAGAGATCTTTGAGGACTCCGGAGAGGCCGGGTTCCGGCAGGCCGAACGCGCCGCCTTGCGGGAGTTGCTGGCAGAAATCGATTCCGGACCCCCACGGGTTGCCGCGTTGGGCGGCGGGGCATTTGTGCAGGACGAGATCGCTTCCCTGCTTGCCGCGTCAGGGGGCGCTACGGTCTTCCTGGATGCTCCGGTGGATGAGTTGTGGCGACGGTGCGGAAGCGATGTGGTGGATCGGCCGCTGCGGCGCGAGGAATCGGAGTTTCGCCGGCTGTACGACATGCGGCGTCCCCGATATCTGCATGCCAGTCTGCGAGTGGAAACGGCCGGAAAAGCCATCGAGCAAGTGGTGCGTGAGATCGCAGGCGGGCTAAAACTGGATCACCGGATTTCCGGCGAGGAGAAGTAACGTGCAGTTCTCGAGAATGATGAAGATGTTGATGGCAGGTGTGCTGGCAGCGCCGCTCATCACTGTAGCCAGCGATAAAGACAAAAAAGATTCTAACGGCCAAATGGTCGATTCCGGGTCCCTCGGAGTTTTCATGGGCGGCAAGCGGATCGCCACCGAGACGTTTTCGATCCAGCAGAACAGCAACGGCAGCGTGATCTCGTCGCAATTCAAGACCGAAGAGGGCACCGACAAGGCGGCGCAGACTTCGGAACTGCAACTCGCTCCCAATGGAGATATCCGAAAATACGAATGGAAGGAACTCAGCCCGGGGAAAGCGCAGGCCACGGTCGCGCCCAGCAGCGATTACCTGATGGAGCATATCTCCGGCAGTCCGAACGAGAAAGCCGAGGACCAGCCTTTCATGCTGCCGCTCTCCACCAGCGTGCTGGACGACTACGTTTTCATTCACCGGGAGGTGCTGGTGTGGCGCTATCTGGCCAGTACCTGCAAGCGGGAGAATGGACTGGTTCAGTGTCCGGCGAACCAGAAGACACAGTTCGGCGCGATCAATCCGCACCAGCGGTCTTCCCTGCCCTTGAGCGTGGAATTTCAGGGCCGCGATAAGGTCTCGATTCGCGGCAGTGAACGCGAACTGAATAAATTCATTTTGCGCAGTGAAGGCGGGGACTGGACGATCTGGCTGGATGACCAGTTCAAACTGCAGCGAGTACTCGTTACCAGTGACAATACAGAAGTGATTCGGGACTGACCGTTCGATTGCAATTGGACCGGAGCGGCACACCCACATGGTGATCATCGACACACGGACGTCTCGGGTCCTTTTCACAACGCTTCTGTTTGTGCTGGGACTCGGATTTCTCTACATCACCCGCGGCACGCTGATCGTCTTCCTGTTCGCAATCTTTTTCGCTTACCTGATGGAACCGGCGGTCTCGCGGCTGGAGAAGGTATTACGTGGGCGGGGACGGGCGATCGCGCTCATTTATGTGCTGCTGCTGGCCGGAGTCAGCCTGTTTTTCTTTTCGGTAGGTCCGCGCATCGGTCACGAGAGCGCCCGCCTGGGACAATCCCTTCCGGACTGGCTCAACCGCATCAGTTCGGGCGCGATTGCGCACGACATCGGACAGGAACACGGGTGGAGCAGCACCACGCAGGAAAAGATGCGTGAGTTTCTGACCAGCAATTCCGAAGACATCAAGAACTACGCGGAGCGCTTCGGATTGCGCGCCGCAGGCTTCGCCAAGGAAGCCTGGCTCATCCTGCTGGTGCCGCTGCTGGCGATCTTTTTCCTGAAAGATGGACGCGTGTTCAGCGATGTAGCGCTATCGGTGGTGCAGTCGCGGCCACAGCGCGAGTTCCTGCAGGCCGTGATCGCAGATTTAAACCAGATGCTGGCGCAGTTCATTCGCGCGCAACTCACGCTGGCGGCATTTTCATTGATTGTGTACACCGCCTTTCTGGGCGCGATGAGGGTGAACTACGCGTTGGTGCTGGGGACGGCGGGCGGGGTGATGGAATTCATCCCGGTGGTGGGCCCGCTGGTCGCGGCGCTGCTGATTTTGAGCGTGGCCATCCTGATGAACTACCAGCATTGGGCGTGGCTGCTGCTTTTCCTTCTAGTTTGGCGAGTAGTGCAGGATTACGTGATCTCACCGCGGGTAATGGGCAAGAGCATGGAGTTGCACCCGCTGACGGCGATTTTCGGCGTTATGGCGGGCGGCGAGATCGCGGGCGTGCTGGGCGTGTACCTGTCGATTCCGGTAATGGCGAGCTTGCGGATTGTGTGGCGGCGCAGCCGGATTTATATCGAGAAGAAACGGTTCGGGCCTTTGAATGAGTACACGTTTGGGACCGAGATCCAGCCGCGCAAGTAAGTAGGCGAAGGCTATCAGCTGTCAACTACCGGCTATCAGCCATCAGCTACCGGCTTTTCTTCGCAGAATCGTTCTCCTTCTTCCTGCAAACGATTGGTGCTTTCCTGAGTTCATGTCGCGGCGTGACTTCAGGATCAAGCTGCTTGGTGATGTAAAATTCAAGAACACCTTATGTCGAACAAGATACCCGTCGGAATTCTGGGCGCGACCGGCATTGTCGGGCAGCGGTTTGTGCAAATGCTGGAGCATCACCCGTGGTTTGAGGTGGCTTGGCTGGCGGCGTCGGACCGCTCGGAAGGGCGCGCTTACGGCGACGCGGCGCGCTGGCGGCTGAAGACCACGATCCCGGAGCGAGTGGCGAAGATGACAGTTTCGCCGGCGAAGCCGGAGGGCGCTCCGAAGGTAATCTTCGCGGCGCTCGATGCGAGTATTGCCGCTGAAATGGAACCGGCGTTTGCGGACGCGGGTTGCGCGGTAGTTACCAACTCCAGCGCCTTACGCATGGCGAAAGATGTGCCGCTGGTGATTCCGGAAGTCAACGCCGGGCACGTAAAGATGATCGAGTCGCAGGCCTGGCGGCGTAAGTCGGGCGGATTCGTGGTCACCAATCCCAACTGCTCGGCGATTGGGTTGGTGCTGGCGCTCGCTCCCCTGGACCAGCAGTTTGGTTTGGAGACGGTCATGGCGGTTACGATGCAGGCCGTCAGTGGCGCGGGCTATCCGGGCGTCGCTTCGCTCGACATTCTGGGCAACGTCATTCCCTACATCGCGAAAGAGGAAGAAAAGATGGAAGAGGAAACGTTGAAGCTGCTCGGCACGTTGAATGGTTCGGGGTTTGTGCCCGGAACATTTGCAATGAGTGCACAGTGCAACCGCGTGGCGGTAGAAGACGGACACACCGAGTCGGTTTCGGTACGGCTAAAGAAAAAGGCCAAGGCCGCGGAGATCATTGCCGCCTGGAACTCTTACACGGCGGAGCCACAGAAACTGCGCCTGCCCAGCGCTCCCGATCAGCCGGTGGTGTATCTGGAGGCCAACGACCGTCCGCAACCACGCTTTGACGCGGAGCGCGGCGCGGGCATGACGACCACAGTCGGGCGGTTGCGGCCGTGCCACGTGCTGGATTGGAAATTCACGGTGCTCTCGCACAACACGATCCGCGGGGCCGCAGGAGCCGCGCTGCTGAATGCGGAATTGCTGAAGGCGCAAGGATACCTGGGGTGAGGGACAGGAACGGCTGCAATCTTCCCTCCGACTTTGCGATGCTAATGGACGAGGACTGTATGTCCTCGCGACAGCCAGCAGGACGCCGTCACCACATCCCTGAGCGAGTTCTCCTCCCATGATTGTCATGAAATTTGGCGGCACCTCGGTGGAGGACGCCAAGGCGATCGACCGCACCGCGTCCATCGTCAAAGGGCGCGCCGGGAAGAGACCGGTGGTCGTGGTCAGCGCGATGGCCAAGGTCACCGACACACTGCTCAAGATGGCGCAGGCGGCGGGAGCGGGCGACCGGGAAACTGCGATCGGACTATCGCGCGGGCTGCGCGAACGGCACTACAACACCGCGGGAGAACTGCTCGGGACGGGCGTCTTCACTCGCTTCCATGGGGAACTGGAAGGGGAGTTTGATGCGCTGGACGAGTTGCTGCGCGGGATTGCGGCGGTCGGCGAACTGACGCCGCGCACGACCGATCATGTTGCCGCTTACGGCGAATTGCTCTCCAGCAAGATTGTCAGCGAAGCATTCGCGGCACGAGGCCTCCACGCGTCTCTGGTGGACTCGCGGGATTGCATCGTTACGGACGCGACTTATACGCGGGCGGTTCCCTTCTTCGATGACACGAATGAGCGGCTCGCCCTGAAATTGCAGCCGCTGCTAGACGCCGGGCGCGTGCCGGTGATGGGCGGATTCATCGGGTCGACTCGCAGTGGGGTTACGACCACGATAGGCCGCGGCGGATCAGATTTCTCAGCAGCCATCGTGGGCGCCGGGTTGAATGCGGAGGCCATTGAGATATGGACGGACGTCGACGGCATGATGACGACCGATCCGAATTTGTGTCCCGATGCGCATCGGATCCGGGTGATCAGTTTCGATGAGGCGGCTGAGCTTGCCTACTTCGGAGCCAAGGTTTTGCACCCAGCGACGGTCTTGCCGGCGGTCCAGAAAAATATCCCGGTGTACATTCTGAATTCGCGGAATCCGGCGTGCGAGGGGACGAAAATCACGGCGCGGGCGCCGCACTGCAAGAACATCTTTAAAGCGATTGCCGCCAAGAAACGGATCACGATCGTGAACGTAGCGGCGCCGCGGATGTTGCTGGCCCATGGATTTCTGCGGGCCATCTTCGAGGCCTTTGACCGGCACAGGGTTGCGGTGGATGTAGTTTCGACGTCGGAGGTCAGCGTGTCGTTGACGGTCGACTCCAATGAAGCGATCCCGGCGCTGGCGGCGGACCTGGCCAAGCTGGCGGACGTAAAATATGAAGGCCGCAAGGCAATTGTCTGCCTGGTGGGGGAGAACCTGCGCGAGACTCCAGGGGTGGCGGCACGGGTGTTTGGGGAACTTTCGGATTTGAAAGTGCGGATGATTTCGCAGGGGGCGTCGGAAATCAATCTGACGTTCGTGGTGGAAGAGGAAGATGTGCCGGGGGTGATCCGGCGGCTGCATTCTTCGTTCTTTTCCGAGGTGGATGCGGAGGTTTTTGCTTAGCGCCGGGAGGGCTTTTACCACAGAGGGCACAGAGGTATACCGAAGGAAAGATCGTCCGCAGAGAGCTGGCTGTTTATGAATTTTCTTGTGCTGGGTCGGGGGAAGACGGGATCGCTGGTGGCGCAATACGCCCACGATCGCCACCACCATGTTCGGGTGATGGGGTCTGAGGACAACCGGAATGGCAAGGGGCTGACTCCTGATCTCTTGCGCGATGTAAATACGGTGATCGACTTCACTACGCCGGCATCGGTGCTGGAAAACATCACGGCCTGCCTCCGCGAGAAGAAGAACATGGTGGTCGGGACCACCGGCTGGCAGGCACATGCTGTCTCGGTGCGTGCCGGTGTGGAGAAGGCGGGCGTTGGATTCCTCCATGGCTCGAATTTCTCCATTGGCGTGAATCTCTTCTTCGAGGCGGTACGGGCAGCGGCTCAGGCAGCAAATCACGGGTATTCTGGACAAATCTTTGAACGACATCACCGGCAGAAAAAAGACGCTCCTTCGGGTACCAGCCTGGTACTGCAGCGAATCATTAAGGAAGCGTCCGGGACAGAACTCGAGATTACGTCGTTTCGTGAAGGCGACGTGGTAGGCCTGCATGAACTGATCTTCGACTCCCCGAATGATCGAATTTACCTGTGCCACGACGCCAAGTCGCGGCATGGATATGCCCAGGGAGCAGTGCTGGGTGCCGAGTGGCTGAGCGGGAAGACAGGCTATTACGAGTTTAAGGACATTTGGCGCGAGCTCTAGCCTCCACATTCTCATTTCTCCGGACAACCCCGGTCGTCGATGACGGCATCTCGTGAGCCGATAGATCGATTTTCCTCGGGAACGCTCCTGGAGTTATCCTTAGAGCTATGCAATTGCGTGGATGCGGTACTGCACTCGTCACCCCCTTTCACCAGGACGGGTCCATTGACGAAGCCGCGCTTCGTAACTTGATTGCGTGGCAAGTGGAATCGGGCATCGACTTTTTGATTCCCTGCGGAACCACCGGGGAAACGCCCACCCTTTCGCGCGATGAGTGGTTGCGGGTGATTGATACGACGGTGGAAGTTGTCGCTGGACGCGTGCCTGTCATGGCCGGAGCAACTTCGAACTCCACACAGGACGCCGTCGAGAAGGCGCGGGAAGTCGCCTCGCGGCCGGGAGTCAATGCGATCCTCACTGCGTCGCCGTACTACAACAAGCCCACGCAGGAAGGCCAGTACCGGCACTTCAAGGCGATTGCGGAAGCGGTCGACAAGCCGATCATTCTCTATAACGTGCCAGGGCGCACCAGCGCCAATATCGAGCCCGGGACCTTGGCGCGGCTTTCCGAGGTGCCCAACATTCTGGGCGTGAAGGAAGCCAGCGGGAACATCACGCAGATTGCCGAAGTGTTGAACGCAGTGCCCGAGAGTTTTCTGGTCTTCTCCGGCGACGATGCGATCACGCTGCCCGTGATTGCCCTGGGTGGTGTCGGAATTATTTCGGTCGCATCGAACGAAATTCCGACGGAGATGTCGGCCTTGACGCGGGCCGCGCTCAACAATGACTGGACGACGGCGCGCAGCATTCATCGCAAGTACCTGCCGTTGATGCAGGCGAATTTCATCGAGTCGAATCCGTTGCCGGTCAAGGCCGTGCTGGCGATGATGGGGCGTATCGAGGAAGTCTACCGGCTACCGCTGCTGCCCATGCGGCGCGACACTCGTTCGAAGCTGCAGAAGATCGCAACCGAGGTTGGGTTGATTACCAAGCCGGCCGCTCCTTCGCCCGAGGCTGCGGAGTTCTTCGTATATGAGAACTGGCTGGCCGGACCGCACAAGATCGTTCTTCACCGCTCAACCTGCGGACAGTGCAATCACGGGAAAGGACGTCCGGCGGGACATGACGCCAATCACGCGAAATGGCACGGACCGTACGGAACGCTGTCCGAGGCGCGCACGGTGGCGCACGACATGCAGGGCATTCTGATTCGTAGTGAGTGCAAATGTATTTGAAAGCGTCGTTGGTCGTCGGTGGTTAGCCTTTCTGAGCGGCGATATTGCTCGCTGAGCCTAGCGCTTCGTCGCATGTTCTAGTTTTCCTGTCGATCCGCAGCAGTGTGACGGCTTCGTTCATGGCGCTGTTTCTTTAATGGAAAGCCTAGCGTTTATACTGCTCGCTCATGCCATCCCTGCAATCTTCGATTGAACGTCTTTCTTCCCTGGGCGAAGTGGAGCATAAGCCGGAAGCCCGGGAAACTTTTCTGAAATTTCGCGAGGCGCTGACGCAGGGAAAAGTTCGGGCGGCCGAGAAGAAAGATGGGCGCTGGGTGGTCAATACCTGGGTGAAGCAGGGGATCCTGCTTGGATTTCGGCTGGGCGAATTGACCGAGATGGGCAACGGTTTGTCGTTTGTGGATAAGGACACCTTCCCGGCGCGGCGGTTTGCGGTGGCGGATCGGGTGCGAGTTGTGCCGGGAGGATCGTCGGTGCGCGAGGGCGCTTACGTGGCGGCTTCGGTCATCTGCATGCCGCCGATGTTCATCAACGTGGGCGCTTACGTCGATGAAGGAACGATGGTGGATTCACATGCGCTGGTGGGATCGTGCGCGCAGGTCGGGAAGCGCGTGCATCTGAGCGCCGCGGCGCAGATCGGCGGGGTGCTGGAGCCGGTGAATGCGGCGCCGGTGATTATTGAAGACGACGTGCTGGTCGGCGGGAATTGCGGCGTGTATGAAGGCACGCTGGTGCGGGCGCGGGCGGTGCTGGGGGCAGGGACGATTCTGACGCGGTCTACGCCTTTGTATGACCTGGTGCGCGGCGAGGTGTATCGGGCGTCGGGTGAACGGCCGCTCGAGGTGCCGGAGAATGCAGTGGTGGTGCCGGGATCGCGCGCGGTGAATAAGGGGCCGGCGTGGAATCTGTCGTTGTATACACCGGTGATCGTGAAGTATCGGGATGAGAAGACCGACCGGGGGATCGAGTTGGAGGAGTGGCTGCGATAGTGGGACCCTGTACGGAAACTCTAGTTCTTTCGTGGGACCTGCTTTGGAGGACTGTGCTTTGAAGGGGCTCGGCTTCAGCCGAGCCGTGAAGGCTTTCCTCAGTTTGCGGCTTGAGCCGCTGAGGTTGGGAGAGTGCATTGAGAGAGCACCTCAGGGGCTGAAGCCCTCTTGCTGTTGGCTGCCGAACGGCGCGGCTGAAGCCGCGCCCCTTCAAAGCGACTTCACGCAAAATCAGCGAGCCTATCCAACAATCACATCGTGAAGCGGGTTTCGTCCTACTCGAATCAACTCCAGGAAACAACTAACATCCCCTGCCGCCCGGCGCCGTCCGGGCTCACCTTGATGCCCGGCAAACCCGCGATGATGACGTCGGCTTCGTGAAGTTCGGATGCGGAATAGGTGGTGGGCAGCGAGATGACTTTCATGCCGGCGGCTTGCGCGGAGCGGATTCCAGCGGGAGCGTCTTCAAAGACGACGCACTCCGCAGGCTTTGCATGCAATAGCTCAGCGCCCCTCCGGTAGGGCTCGGGATCAGGCTTGCCGTTCTTTACGTCGTCGGCGGTGACGAGGATATCGGGGACCGGGATGCCGAATTTCCGCATGCGGGTCGTGGCCAGATAGCGCGTGCCCGAGGTAACCACGCACCAGCGCCCTTGCGGGATGGACTTCAGCAAGGCGAGCGCGCCGGGAATTGGAACTATGCCGTCGGCGGCGGCCTCGCGCTCTTCGATGATTTTGGTTTCCGCTTCGGCGTCAAGGTGGGGGGCGACACGTCGAATCACTTCGATGGTGCGCACTCCATGCGCGGCTTTCATCACTTCCTCGGGATCGAGATTATTTTCGAGCGCCCAACGCGTGTACTGAGCGGCCACGACGCGCGTGGAGTCGACCAGGACGCCGTCGAGGTCGAAAAGGATGGCGGAACAATAGTATGAGGGCATGCGCTGTTATGAGATTAAATGATGCGATCGCCCGAGAAAAGTTTCGGGGGGGGTCGGGACGGCATCGCTCAAGTGGGCCTAAAACACAACTGACTTTTTCCACGGGCGGGGACGGGAAGCCGCTCTCCATTCAAGAATTGAACGATGCTTTCGGCGCTACGGTGAGCGGCAGGGGATCTGTGGACAGCATGCGGCGCCGCGTTTCCAAATGTCTTTGCCGGAAGTGGGCTGCCGCGCGATGTCCCCAGGTGCGGACGAAATAGTAATTCAGGCCTGCGCCGATCAGTGAACTGGCTACCGGGATCAGCCGCCCCGCCCACTTTTCGACTACTTCCCCACTGGCTTGCGCAGCGATGCGTTGAATGACGCGGGGAATGAATTTGTTGATGACTTCTTTTTCGAGCAGCTCGCGGCTGATATCGACACCGGCGGCGCTGGCGGCGGCGATCCAGAGTTCGGCCATCTCATCGTCGGTGTTGAACTGGAATCCGTAGATCAGGCTGAGCTTCTGGATGGTGCGCATCGTAATCGCCGAGAGCAGGCCGAGGTCGGGGACGACGGTCAGCAAGCCTCCCAAACCGAAGCCGGCGCCCTGCACGGCGGCCATTTTCGAACTGCTGCGGAGAATGGAGTGGGCGACTTCGTCGAGGCGGCCGAGTTCCAGGGTATACATGCTTTCGAAGCTGGTGATCGGCAAGTCGTAAGCGGCGCGGAGTTGGATCAGAAACTTGTCGGGATTAACCTTGACGGTTTCGTAGGCGTGAGTCAGGCCGCGGGCCAAGCCGGTCTCGATGCGGCTGCGCAGCCAGGATTTGCGGTCTGAGGACATGGTTATTCGATGCGTTCCGTTGAGGCAAAGCCAAGCTAAGGTCACCTTAACGCAGGTTGCCGGTCCTGCGCAAAACTAGTTCAGCGAGCGTTTGCAAGGTCGATGCGTCGCAGGCGAGAATCCCCGCCCAAGCGGAGCTTGAGCGGGGCACCCGAGGCCCTCGAGAGTGCTCGGCACAGCCGGCCGACACAATGTCCCTCGACAGCGTTGGGAATGACACCGGGTACGGCCGGCGCCATCTATTGAAAAAAGCGTGCCGAGCATCAAGCTCGCCGAGCAGGCTCTCCTCTCACGTGTGCTAGCATCAGTACCTCAATGCCATCAGGAAAACTGCAAATTGTGCCGCTGGGCGGCCTGGGCGAGTTTGGGATGAATTGCATGGCCCTGCGCTGGGGCGATGACATCCTTGTCATTGACGCGGGGTTGATGTTCCCGGAAGCCGAACTGCTGGGCGTCGACATCGTCGTGCCCAACATTTCCTACCTCATCGAGAACCGGCAGAAGGTGCGCGGCATCGTGCTCACGCACGGGCATGAGGATCACATCGGGGCCCTGCCCTGGGTTTTATCGGAGCTGAACGTTCCGGTGTGGGGCACAGAGTTTACGCTGGCTTACGTCGAGGACAAACTCGACGAACACGGGTTGCTCGATGACGCCGACCTGCGGGAGATCCGGGCCGATGAGCGCGTCAAGATCGGGCCGTTTACGGTGCATCCGATCCAGGTGACGCACAGCCTGGTGGATTGCGTGGCCCTCGCGATCCATACCCCGCTGGGCGTGGTGATTCACACCGGCGATTTCAAAGTCGATCCAACGCCAACCGATAACCGGTTGTTCGATCTGCACGCGTTTGCCGAGTACGGCAAGGAAGGTGTACTGGCGCTTGCTGCAGGATTCGACCAACGTCGAGCGCAAGGGGTATACGCCCAGCGAAAGGGCGGTGCGGCGTAAGTTTGACGAAGTATTCGCGCGGACCGAGCGCCGGCTCTTCATCTCCTGCTTTTCGTCGTCCATTCACCGGATCAAGCTGACGGTTGACCTGGCGTTTGAGCACGGCCGCAAGATTGCATTCATCGGGCGGTCAATGAACAACTCCGCCGAGATTGCCGAAGACCTGGGCTACGTCGAGATTCCCGAAGGCCTGCTGATTCATCCGGGCGACATGAAGAATCATCCGCCGCAGAAGGTGTGCGTGCTGATCAGTGGGACGCAGGGCGAACCCATGTCGGCATTGTCGCGCGCGGCGGTTGACAATCATAAGCACGCGAAGATTGAAAAGGGCGACACGGTGGTGCTTTCGTCGCGCATCATCCCCGGGAACGAGAAGGCGATTTACCGGATGATCGATCACCTGTTCCGGCGCGAGGCACACGTGATCTACGAAGACGGGTCATCGCCGCCCATCCACGTCAGCGGGCACGCCAGCCAGGAGGAGTTGAAACTCATCATCAACCTGGTGAAGCCTCGTTTCTTCATTCCCGTGCACGGTGAGTATCGGCAACTCAAGCTGCATGCGGAAATGGCCGCCTCCATGCACGGGTCGGTGGGGCAGGTCGTTCTGATTGAAAGCGGAGATGTGCTGGAGTTCGACGAACTGGGCGCGCGCAAGGTTGGGCGCGTGAACGTTGGGCGGGTGTGCATCGATTCTGGATCGCGAACAGACGTGGTGGAAGACTTGATCGTCAAAGACAGGAAGCACATCAGCGAGGACGGGATTGTGCTGCCGATCATCGCCATCAACAAGCTGACCGGAGTCGTAGAGAGCGCGCCGGAGATCGTGACCCGGGGCTTCAATCCGGGCGAAGACGGTCTTATGGATGGGGCAAAGCAGATTGTGATGCAGACGCTCGATGTGTCCAGCGAAGAAGAGAGGGCGGACTATGGGGTCATCAAGGAGAAGATCCGCGCGGATCTGAAGCGCTACATCAATAAACAGACCCAGAAGCGGCCGCTGATTATGCCGGTGATTCTGGAGATCTAGCTGGGAGCTACGAGCTTCGGGCTGCGAGCTTCGAGCGAACATCCATCGCTGAATCCGGGGCGCTAACTCCAACATCTCTAGATTTCAGATTGCTCGTAGCTCGCGGCTCGGAGCTCGCCGCTTTCCAGGAGCTAACCATCGTCACTCTTGAAGATATCCAAGAAGCGCATGCTCGCTTACGGGGCGTCACTGTCCGCACACCTGTGCTAGAAGTTCCGGAGATTATTTCCGATCCCGGCGATTCTCGCCGATTGTTTCTCAAGCTGGAGAACCTGCAGCCGATCGGCGCATTCAAACTTCGCGGGGCTTACAACAAGATCGCTTCCCTGTCGGCCGATGAACGCAAACGCGGGGTGATCGCCTATTCGAGCGGCAACCATGCACAGGGTGTGGCGTACGCGGCGCGCGCGCTTGAGACGAAGGCCGTCATTGTCATGCCGGGAAATGCTCCCGCGATCAAGCTGGACGCGACGGCGGGGATGGGAGCCGAGATCGTCAAAGTCGGCGCGGGCAGCCAGGAGCGGCAACAGAAAGCCGAGGAACTGGCGGCGCGGCACGGGTTCGCCATCGTGCCTCCGTATAACGACGAAAAGATCATCGCCGGGCAAGGGACGATGGGATTGGAGATTCTTGAGCAGGTGCCCGAGGTCGAAACCGTACTGGTGCCGGTCGGAGGCGGCGGAATGATCAGCGGGGTGGCGGCGGCCATCAAGTTGAGTAAGCCGTCAGTGAAGGTGATTGGAGTGGAGCCAGCGTTGGCGGCGGACGCGCAGGCTAGTTTTCGCAGTGGCAAGGTTGTGAACCTGGCGGCGGACGAGGTCACCCGAACGATCGCGGATGGGTTGCGCACGCAGAGCATTGGTGCCATCAATTTCGAGCATATCCGGAAGTTTGTGGATGACATCGTGATCGTATCGGACGACGAGATCAGGGAGGCGATGCGGCGTCTCGCGGGCAATTCGCAGACCGTGGCCGAACCCAGCGGGGCGGTATCGGTGGCGGGATTTCTGTTTCGCGGAAAAGAATTGCCTCGTGGCACGATCCATGTGGCGGTGATCAGCGGAGGGAACATTGAGCCGGAAATGCTGGCTGAGTTGCGAAAGTAGCGTAGTCACTCCTTCCCAGAAGTAGACCTTTTAACCGCAAAGGTCACCAAGAAGAGCCGCCAACGACGCAAAGGAAGAACTTCAGCGAACTTGCTTCGCGAGCTTCGCGACAGAATCTCCGAGACCCGAGGCAGTGTAGAATTTAGTTTCTGCCCTGATATTCATCCATTGAGGTTTTGACCATGCCGGTTTCCGCCAGTGTGCGGATCTCTTCGAAGGCTTTGCCTGTCGTTTTCTTCTTCCTCACTTTGCAATTGGGTTCCACCAGCGCGTTGGCGGCCGGCGAACATGGGACGCTGATCCGCGTGGCGAACATCTATTTGTCGCCGGACACCAATTCCACCAAGCTCGCGGAGATTGAACGCGGCCGTGAACTCGTGGTTCTGGAAAACACGAGTCCTCCGTGGGCGCACGTAGAAGCGTTTCTGAGCGAAGAGAAGACGGTGAGCGGGTGGATTCTCGATAAGGGTTTTGTACGCAGCACGAATCCGGATGGCGACAAGATTGTGTTCGGAGAGGCGGCGGACTCGGAAGACGAAGCCAGCCGGCGGCACGGGCGGCGCGGCGCCGACAAGGATGCGCTTCGGCTGTATTACCGGGTGTATGACCTGTTTCCCAATTCGCCGCTGGCCGGGCAGGCGCTGTACCGGGCCGCCGATATCCGCTGGCAGGTGGAGCGCATCGACGTGATGTCACGGCCGTCGGCGAAGGAGCGCGATCCGGGCCTGCGCGAGGGCATGAATGAAGACTGGATGAAAGAGGTCATGAAGAAGTTTCCCGGAACCAAGTGGGCGGATCTGGCCGCCTATCACTTGATCGAAAACAAGTTGTGCGGCGATTGGCAGGGGACATCGAAGTGCCCAGAGAAAGAAGCGGAGCGTTACGAAAAATATGCCGACGAACGTCCGGGTTCGCCGGCGGCTCCCGAAGCTTTATACCAGGCTGCCAAGCGGCAGGCAGCTTTGGTCGACATCTACAAGACTGAGGAGCAAAAGAAGAAGGCCGATGAGGCTAAGGGCAAGGCGATCTCGCTCACGCAGAAGATAGTGGCGCAGTATCCGCAATCGGATTGGGCGGCGCGCGCGCAGCGGCTGATGTTTCTGGTGCAGGGGGATGTGCCGACGTTTGGGAACGCGGTGGAGTGAGAGGGGCAGGCTTTGGTCTCAGGTCTCAGGTCTCAGGTCTCAGGTCTCAGGCTCAGGAATTGGACGTCTCAGTTCCCTCACGCGTTTCCCGCTGACACTTTCCATTTGCATGCACGTAGGCGCAGGGGCTAGAGCCCAGAGCCTAAAGCCCATGTCCCCCCTGCCGTATCCAACTTCACAATCTTGCTATCGGCAATCTCTGGGATACTGGTGTTTCGTCCCGGAGGAAGCTTGAACGACTATCTTTTGTCTGTGGTGCTTGGAATTGTGGAAGGATTGACGGAATTTCTGCCGGTGAGTTCAACCGCCCATCTGCGTATTGCCGAGAGTCTTCTGCACGTTTCGCTTTCCGACGGGTACTGGAAGATGTACTCGATCGTGATTCAACTGGGAGCGATTCTCTGCTTGCCGGTTTATTTCCGTGATCGGATCGCGAAGTTTCTCTCGACGTTTCCAGGTGGAGAGCGCGGCGACCGGAATATTCTTACCCATCCTCTGGGCCTGACGACGGTGGCCTTTGTGGTCACGGCCATCCCTTCTTATCTTCTGACCAAGGTGGTTGGCAAAAATCTTGAGAGCCTCTACGTCATGGGCGTAGCACTCCTGGTTGGCGGGATTGTGATGTGGGCCGTAGACGCGTCCAAGGCTACCTGGGAGAAGGCCGGGCCGGGCACGGCAGGCAGCCCCATCCGCACCTGGCGGATGGAAGACATGGGCCTGGGACAATCGATCTGGATCGGCGCGTGTCAGATTCTGTCCGCGGTATTTCCGGGAACCTCGCGGTCGATGGCAACCATCGCCGGCGGACAGCTGATGGGCATGTCGCGGGCGGCGGCGCTGGAGTTCTCTTTCTTCCTGTCGATGCCGACCATGGTGGTGGCCACTGGATATACGCTGCTGAAATCTTTGCGCGGAAAGGGCGAGAATCCGATTGGGGTATCCGAATTGACGTCGCATGAGTGGGTGGTGCTGGCGATAGGTTTCGCCGTGTCCTTTGTGGTGGCGTATGCCAGTGTGGCCTGGTTCATGGCCTGGGTGCGGAAACGCGGGTTTGCGCCCTTTGCGGTTTATCGGATCCTTGTGGGGATTGCGGTGCTGGCGTTCGCGGCAAGGCTGGCTGGATAGGTGGAACAGGTTTTTCTGTCTGCGGCAACTGCCGCCGTGGCGGGCGGGGGCTCCCGGTGCGCAGTGAGTTCTTTAGAGGCCCAGCCCCGGGTTCGGATCCCGCAGCGCTGGCCACTCCAACCGGTTGATCCCAAACAACAAGCGGGACACGGCTTTTGCCTGTCGTTCGCCCCGACACTACTTCGATACGGCGTGCCGGATTCCGTGATTGTCGAGGGGCTTGGTTCTTGGCATAATCGAGAGGCTCTGGCGCGCTTCGGTCACTGGTGGCTGCTGTGTCGGTACGCAGCTAAAGGTGCGGAATACGCCTAAATGAAGACTTTTTCGCGCATATTCAATCCAACCAGCAACCGGCGGCTCAACGAGCTGGTCGGCTTCCTGCTGATCGTCTCCGCGCTCCTCCTGTTTCCTCGCGCTCGCGTCCTATTCACCGCTCGATCCTTCGTTCAACAGCGCTTCGGTGCTGACGACAGCACGGGGGGCACGCAACTGGATTGGCATCGTGGGTGCAGTTCTCTCGGACGTGTGCCTGCAGGCCTTCGGAATCGGGGCATTCCTGTTGCCGGTGTTCCCTGCGCTGCTGGGCGCGCGCTGGTTTCGTTCGCGCAAAGTACAGTCGCCGGTGGCAAAGAGTCTGGGCGGAATGTGGCTACTGATTTTTGTGCCGGCGTTTCTGGCGCTGCTGCCGGGCCATGTGCGCTGGCTGGGCGTGATCCCGATGGAAGGCCTGGTCGGTCGAATTGTCGGCGACTTCCTGATCCATTACCTGAATCTCGCCGGCGCCTATATCGTCTGCGCCACGGTGCTGGCGGTGGCGCTGTATCTCTCGACCGCGTTTTCGTTCTCCAACGTGCAGGTTTGGCTGCCGACGCGATTTGCGTTTGTGCTTGCCTTGCGCGACCGCTGGCACGATTGGCGGGCGGATCGCGCGAAGCGAAAAATGCAGAAGGAACTGGAGAAGCGGCGCGCTTCCAAGCCGGTGGTTACCGCGCAGTTAATTCCGGGACGAGCGCTGCCCAACGCTTCTGAGGCTCGCGCCGCACGCCCCGTCGATAGCCGGCAGGAAGCTGTTGTTTCGAATCAACCGCGCACTGGCATCGAGCGCATGATGGAGTCTGCCGAATTGCCTGCGCCTTCCAATGCAGAAGCCGGGAGCTCCGCACCAGCGCCTGCGGGTACGCGCGCGGAATCAGGTGTAATCGTGCCCGAGGTCTCCGAGCGTGCCGACAGTTCTCCGAAGCACAAGACTACGCTGCCCCGCATTGCGGGTGGATTCAAACTGCCGCCCAGCAGCCTGCTGCACCGTCCGGACGTAGCGCAGTCGGTCGATGCCGAGGAACTAAAGATTCTCGCTCAGGTGCTCACCGAGAAGTACTCCGAGTTTGATGTGCATGGGCAGGTGACGCAGATCAACCCTGGCCCGGTCGTGACGACGTTCGAGTTCAAGCCGGAAGCCGGAGTGAAGTACAGCCGGATCACGAATCTGACCGAAGATCTCTGCCTTGCGCTGAAAGCGGAAAGCATCCTGGTCGAGCGCATGGCGGGCAAGTCGACGGTGGGCATCCAGGTGCCGAACCGCGACCGGGAAATTATCTGGCTGCGCGAGAATATCGAGGCAACCGAGTTCATCGGGTCCAAGTCGAAGATGACGCTGGGGCTCGGGAAGGATATTAACGGGCGCATCGCTGTGGCGGATCTCGCCACCATGCCGCACTTGCTGATTGCAGGTTCGACCGGCACCGGCAAATCGGTCGCGATCAATGCCTTCATCATGTCGATCTTGTACAAGGCCACGCCGGACCAGGTGCGGCTGATCCTGGTCGATCCGAAGCGGCTGGAATTGGGCAACTACGAGGGCGTGCCTCATCTGTATACGCCGATCATCACCGAGCCCAAAAAAGCTTCCTATGCTCTCCGCAACGCCGTGCGAGAAATGGAGCGGCGCCTGAAGTTGCTGGCGGAAAAAGGCGTTCGCAACATCGACCAGTACAACAAGCTGTTCGAGGAAGACGGGACGCCCAGCCTGTTCGGCGAAGACTCCGAAGAAGCTCCGATCCCCTACATCGTGATCATCATTGACGAACTGGCCGACCTGATGATGCTCGATGGCAGCAACGTGGAGGAATCGGTGACGCGCCTGGCTCAAATGGCGCGCGCAGTCGGCATCCACCTGGTGCTCGCTACCCAGCGGCCTTCTGTTGACGTGATCACGGGTTTAATTAAGGCGAACTTCCCGGCCCGTATTTCCTTCCGCGTGGCCACCAAGGTGGACTCGCGAACAATTCTCGACGCCAACGGCGCCGAGGCCCTGCTGGGACGCGGCGACATGCTTTACCTGCCTTCCGGATCGGCGCGCGTCCATCGCCTGCACGCTCCGTTCGTGACCGAGAAGGAAATTGCGGCCGTAGTGGAGTTCTGGAAAGCGCAAGCCCTTGCGAAATACGACGACAAGTTCACCGAGGCGCCGCGCGAGGAACGGGAGGCCGGCGAGGGCGACGAAGCGGGCGACGGTGAACTGGAGAATGACCCGCTCTACAACGACGCAGTGCGGCTGGTGGTAGAGTTTGGAAAGGCTTCGACTTCCCTTCTGCAGCGAAGATTGCGCATCGGCTACGGACGCGCGGCGCACCTCATCGACTTAATGGAACGGGATGGGATTGTGGGAGCTGCCGATGGACCTAAGCCTCGCGAGGTGCTGAAACGTCCGGATTGGATTTCTGAGGTTGAGGAGTCGATGCGGTAGGGGCGAGAGTTCTCTCGACCTTCCAAGGATATCGCCGGCTTCCTATCCCTAAAAATCTTAAAACGCAGAGGACGCGGAGAACTGCCGTAGAGAACGCCGAGACTTGGTCTCGATTGTTCTCACTTCGATGGCGTTCAATGGTCACATGCCCTGTGGAATACTCTCTCGCTATACTTCTCCGGTGACCGCCTCCTGCGATTTGCTTGATTCCCTGCAGCGCTATTGGGGATACAGCTCGTTCCGTCCACTGCAGGAGCAGATTGTGGGCAGCCTGCTGGGCGGACATGACGTTTGCGTCGTGATGCCGACCGGGGGCGGGAAATCGCTTTGCTACCAGCTGCCGGCATTGGCCCTGGGCAAGACTGTAATCGTGGTTTCCCCTCTGATCGCGCTCATGCAGGACCAGGCTGCGCAACTGGCGCAGATGGGGATTCCGGCAGCGGTGCTGAACAGTATGATGGCCGGCGAAGAGCAGACACGCGTCATGCGACGCGCGCGGGCGGGCGAGTTTCGGCTTCTTTACCTGTCGCCGGAGCGGCTGGCTCGGGGCGATACGCTGGAGTGGCTCAAGGCGGTGCCGACAGCTTTCTTCGCGATTGATGAAGCCCATTGCATTTCGGAATGGGGCCATGAGTTTCGTCCGGAATACCGACAGCTGAGCCGCCTGCGCGAGCAGTTTCCGGATCGCCCGATCGCGGCGTTCACGGCCAGCGCGACCCGGCGCGTGCGGCACGACATCCTGAACCAGTTGCAGCTTCGTGATCCGCACAAGTACATTGCCAGTTTTCACCGTCCCAACCTGCGCTACGTGGTGAAGGAGTGCGACGCGAACTCCCAGCCACAACTCCTGGTGCGGGCTCTCAAGAATTACGTGGATGGCAATGTCATTGTGTATTCGCCCACCATCGCCCGCGTGGAAGAAACGGTGGACATGCTCGAGGAGCATGGCATTCCGGCCATCGGCTATCACGGCAAGATGGAGTCTGCGGAGCGTCGACGCAATCAGGAACGCTGGATGTCGGACGAAGTCCGGGTGCTGGTGGGGACGATTGCCTTTGGGCTTGGCATTAACAAGGCAGCCGTGCGCGCGGTTATTCATCTTTCGCTGCCGAAATCGATCGAGCAGTATTACCAGGAAGCGGGTCGCGCGGGACGGGATGGGCAACCGGCAGATTGCGTCTTGCTGTGGCAAAAGCGGGACACGGCGCTGCTCGCGCACTTCATCAGCCAGATTACCGATGAGGCAGAGACGGAGCGGGCGTGGGAGCGTTATCGGAAAATCCGGGACTTCGCCGGCACGGCTCGCTGCCGGCACCGGCAAATCTGCATGCATTTTGGGGAGACACCCAAGTGGGAGACATGCGGGGCCTGCGATGTGTGCGGGTCCAGGCCCGAGTGGCTTACCGTTCCAGTAGCGGAAGCCCGCAAGACCAGAAGACGACACTCTGCAGCAGTGGCTTCCACGATCCAGTTCTCGCCGGTTGTAGCATCGGAAGCATCGGCCAGCCATCACGAATTGCGCGAATATCTTCGCCAGTGGCGTCGCAATGTATCCAAGGAGCAGGGCATTTCGGCATTCATCGTTATGTATGACACCTCGCTGGAGGCGCTCTGCCGGCTACGTCCTCGGTCGTTAGAGGACCTGAGGTCGGTTCCAGGATTCGGGGAACGCAAAATTCAGACCTATGGTCCTCAGATTCTCGAGGCGCTTGCCGAGTTCGACCGCGGAGCGCGGGCGACAGATACTGCTGGCCGGCAAGTAAAGCCGGCGGAAGAGACTCTTCAGTTATTGAGGCAAGGCAAAACTTTGAGCGAAATCGCCGTCCTGCGACAACGACAATTGAACACCGTGGTCAATGCAGTCGCTGTGCTGGTGGAGCAGGGGCAAGTGTCGTTTGACGAGAAGTGGGTGGATTCAAACCGGCGATCCATCATCGAGGCGGCCTGCGCCCGGCTGGGCGTTCAATGGCTGAAGCCCTTGAAGGAAGCGCTTCCGCCGGAGATTACGTTTGAAGAAATCCGCCTGGTGGTGGCGCGCCTGCGACGCCTGGAGACACAGACGAAGGAATCAGCTAGCGCTTAGGCGACTGCGGCGCCGCTCGGCCCTGAAAAGGGCTCTGAAAAGAAGCTGATTTCGGCGCTGCTGAAGCGGCGCCCTGATACAAAGCTCACTTTTTCCGCTCGGAACATGTACTACTCCACCTTTCGCGCTTCTGTTTTCAATCCACGGAACGCCAGGCTTCCCAACACCGCGACCGCCAACAGCATGGCAGCCCACAAAATGGCTTTGTGGCGCTCTGACCAGGATCGTTCGTCGGGACGATGGCGGTAGGCCGAGTTCGTGGCTTCGGCACCGAGCTGTGCCAGCGCGGCGTTCTCATCCTCACGAAACAACTTTGCGTAGTCGTAGACCGGCGCACTCAGTTGATCATCGCCATAGTAGAGCTTGAGTGACGTCTTCCCTTGCGGCTCGAAGTACAAACGCCGCTGTACGCTTTGCGGCTGAACCTTGGTAATGGGAAGCGGCGGATCGTCTCCGTTCTCGATCGTGATGGTCAGACGGGCGGTGTAGCCGGCAACACCGTTCATCGTTAGATCGTCAGACACCACTGTGGTACCGGCGCGCTTCATACGGATGCGGCTTATGCTGCCGGCCGCCATTTGCATTCCCTTGTCATTGACGACGCTAACCGGGCGGCGGAAGTTCACGCGGTCGGCCGGCACTTCAAACCGGATGCGATCCATCGGCATGGATGGCGCGACCTCGCAGGTAAAGACCGTCGCATGCTTCGATTCTCCCTGGGAGTGACAGACCCCCGCGTCGGTCCAGAGCGCTTTTTTCTCCTGCGTATAGGCCACCATCGCTTGCTTTACATCTTTGGGGAGAATGCCGGGAGACAGGCGCACGTGGACGAACCGAAAAGTCCAATGCGGCAAGAAAATTGTGGAATTGGAACCCAGCTTCTCCTGCGAGAAGTCAAAGAGAGTGGACGGTGACGGCCAGGGGGTCGCATTCCCAGCGGCGAGCGCCTCCCTGCCTTCGAGAGATGCGGTGACGAGAAAGTCTTTGCGGTCGATGCCGAGGCGGATGCGGTTGTATTCGGTGGCGGGAGAGATGTCGAGATCGAATTCGGTATGGTCGCCGTGTTGCGCCAGATTCAGAATTCTGGCCTCGCCTTCTTGTGCGGAGGTGGACGCACTCTGCGACGTCAGCTGATAGGGCACCTGGGTGGCGCCGTCGTAGAGGCGGAGATCGGCGAGATCGGGACGGGCATGGGCCCAGATCGCGGTGTCGACGATCACATAGTTCTGGCGGTCGGGCGTTGTGCTGATGACGTCACGCACCTGTTGGAAGTATTGAATTTGAGGCTCGGGATTGGCCGCAGGTGCCAGGACGCAAAACAGCCAAAGCGCCACAGATAACAAGAAACGGTGCTTCACGCGGGCTCCTGAGTTTTCTTGTGGCCGCCCGACAACTTCAGCCAATCGCGCTGATAGACGAAAGAGATGGTCAGCAAAAGCACTCCGAGCACGATGAAGCTCACGATGCGGTATCCCTTGTCGAGTTGTGACACATCGTAGACAAACACTTTGACAATGGTGACGGCAATCAGCACCAACGCCTGCCAGCGGACGAACGACGAGCGCCGCCAGAATCCGACCACCATCAACATCGCTCCGTAGGCCATCCAGAGCGCGGAGTAGGTGAAGTCCTCCGCCAGGCGGATGCCCCGGGTATTTTCGGAATAAGCCGGGTCGTAGGGCGCATAACTCCGACCGTTGTAGACCGGGCTGATGGCGGCGCGCTCGCGCGCGTAGTAATCGGACACTTCATGGCTCAGGGCAATCAAGGCAAGCACGTTGAGAACAACTAACGCGATCGCCGCGCATTGACGACTGGGTTCATCCCCACGGCGCTTCCCGTACCAGGCCAACGCTCCGAGCACCACGATTGCGACAACGTACGTACCCATCCGGGCGTTGAAGATCAGGGTGGTGGCGTGGAAGTTGTCGATGGCAAGCAGGCGCAGGACTCCCAGCGCGAGAGCGCCTATGGCAAAAATGTTCAGGAACGTCGAGCGGATGCGGTCGCCCAGCCAAAGAAGGACACCGGCCTCGACCAGCCAGCCGATCGTGATCCAGTGTCCATCGAGACGGATCGGGATCGCCACCGTGATAAAGCCGATGGCCAGTGCCAGATGCAGATAATGCAGCCGTTCAATGTTCTGCGGGTCGGGATAGTAACGCTGCGTCTGCCTACTCAGGTAGATGTAGACGGCCGCCAGCGCCAGCGCGAACCAGGCCATCGCATGCTTGTCGACCTCTTCAAACATCGCGTAGACCTGGAGGAAGTACACGCCGGCGTTCACGAAGGCGAGGAACAGCGGAACCGCCGCGAACGGAGCGGCTTCGCTTTCGGGCTGGCGCGCCAATAGCGGGGCGACTGCGAAGATTGCGAAAAACAGAGTGGCGAATGCGACGGTCAGGTTGAGTTGACTGCGGCTGTAGAACTCCGAGTACCAGCCGATGTACAGGATCAACGTGCCGGCGTAGGCGAGCGCCAGCAGGCGTCGCCAGGGCTTGCGCGCGACTATGGCCACCGCGGCCACGTCGAGCAAAGCCACGTAAGAGAACAGCTGAAGTTCCTTATTGACTCCAGTAGATAACAGCAACGGAGTTGTGTAGCCGCCGGTGAGTGCAAAGGCGGCGAGAATCTCCGCATCCTGAGTGATCGCGAGGATCGCTGTGGCGGCGGTGACCGCCAGCATCGCAACGAAGGCGATGCCGCTCGGGATCAGGCTGTAGACGTGGAACGCGGCCCATAGCGAGAGATACAGGACGCCGATGCCGACAGCCTTCAGGGAATATGAAAAGATCTGGTAACCATGGGAGCGAAAGCGCTCGCTCCAAATTACTACCGCGATTCCGGCCAGCAATCCGATGGTGACGCGGCCGGCCGGACCGATCCAGTTGTTGTCAAAGGCATACTTCAGGAAATACGACACGCCAATCAGCACTGCGGCGATGCCGATACGGTTCAACCAATGGGAACCGATACGGGATTCGAGATCGGAGTCGCTGGCATGTGCGCGGAGCCTCGCTTCGGGTTGGGGAGGAATGACGGGGACGGGCGGCGGCGGTGGCGGCGCTGTAGAAGCGGATACTGTCTCAGCTACCGGCGTGGGGATGTCCTGTTGCGGCGGGCCGGCTCCCAGTTTGCGCTCCAGCCGGTCGACGCGCTGCGCCAGATCTCGGACCAGTTCACGCAGTGCCTGCAGGTCGCTCTGGGTGCTATCCACTGGGCTCCTTGCGGGATTTCTACCGCATTATCTGCGAAACTGAGATGAGTTACACGTCATTTTCACGAGGACGAATCATGAAGGTTCTTACCGAATACCTGAAGTTTCACACGCGTACCCATCGGGCATACGTTCATATCACGCCACAGGTGGAAAACGCGGTGACGAAAAGCGGTGTGAAGGAAGGTATGGTGCTGGTGTCGGCCATGCACATCACGGCGGGCGTGTATGTGAACGATAACGAGAGCGGGTTGATCGAAGACATCGACCAGTGGCTGGAGGGTTTGGCCCCTTTCCGCAAAGAGTATAAGCACCATGAGACCGGAGAAGACAATGGCGATTCGCATTTGAAGGCTCTGCTGATTCATCACGAGGTGATCGTGCCGATCACGACAGGCAAGCTGGACCTGGGGACGTGGCAGCGCATTTTTTATGCGGAATTTGATGGGCGGCGGGACAAGCGGGTCATTGTGAAGGTGATGGGGGAGTAGCTTAGTCGTCGGTCGCTAGTCGTCAGCGCTTGCTCGTGGCTCGACGCTCGCGGCCGGCCTTCCCGTGTCGGCTATCCGTTATCATGCTTACTTCCCTATCCGCGAGGAGCACGCATGAGTTCTGAAGAATTGCATGAATTGCACGAGCATGCGGAGCATGCCAAACACAACCCCAGCCTGGCCCCGGTGTCGGTGACGATGGCAATTCTGGCAGTGCTGGTGGCGATTGTGTCGCTGCTGGGTCACCGGGCGGCGACCGAAGCGGTACTGAATCAGGCCGAGGCTTCGGACCAGTGGGCCTATTTCCAGGCGAAGAATATTCGCGGACATGAGGACAAGCTTTTTGCGAATCTGACGACCATCGTTCCCGCCGGCAACGCTGCAGGGCTCGCCAAGATGCGCGAGGACTATCTGGCGGAAGCGGAGCGTTACAAGGACGATCAGAAAGAAATTGAGAACGAAGCCCGCAAGCTGGAGCAGGAAGTGGCGCTCGAACACAAGCGTGCGGATCGCTTCGATCTGGGCGAAGTGTTTCTTGAGATTGCGCTCGTAATCACTTCGATTACGTTGCTTTCGGGAAAGCGATCTTTCTGGTATCTGGGACTTTTGTTCGGGACAGCCGGCATCCTGGTGGCGGTCACCGGCTTCTTCGCACGGTAGAAGACCGCATAGAAGTTCCCTCCACTGCTCCTCAGCCCACGGGCGGTCCAGCAGGGCATGAAGCCGGGTAGTTCGGTGCTCGGACTTGTTCCTTGCTTGACTTCGGGGGTAAAGGCTGTCGAGGCGCTGCGCCACCACCGGACTGGTTTTGGTGACAGATCGTCGGCGGACCGGCCGCGATAAAGTCTTTGCAGGCAAGCACATTCGCCCTTGTTCCCGGTCACGTCCGAGGGTGATTCGAGTCACAGCAGTTCCTTTCCGAGAAGCCGACACTAATGGACGTAGACGAGGAATGCTGAGTTCTGTTACAGCGTTCTTCTGCAGAGACTTCAACAGTAGCTAATTTTGCAACAAGCGAATCGGCTGACGAGCACAGCCACTGTTCAATTTACGCGGTTGATATTCATAAGGAGAGGAAAGCACTCATGAAGACGACGAAGCTGGTCATGTTAGTGATGACTATCGCGGTGGCACTGTTCATCCTGATCCCGAACCTGTCGTGGGCCGCCGATGACGGCGCAACCCTGTACAAGACGAAATGCGCGGCCTGCCATGGTCCAGATGGAGCCGGCAAGCCCGCGGCGAAAATTCCCAGCCTGACCGGCGACGAAGCCAAGAAAGCGTCGGATGCAGATCTGGCGAAGGACGTCACTGAGAAGCCGAAGCATGCCGGAGTGGCCAAGGCGCTGACGCCGGATCAGGTGAAGCTAGTCGTTTCGTATATTCGCGACCTGCAGAAGAAGTAAGAGAACGGCTGTTCCCTTTTGCGCACCCGGTCTGGCCGTGAGATCTCCGGTGGGGCTGGGAGCAGGCGTGAGGGTGCCCCGTGAGCGCGTCGCATGTATCTCGACGGTTGCGATGGACCAGGAAACAGGGTCCGTCAACAACCTGCAAAGGGGCGACTCAAGTCTCAGCGTCCAGGACAGGAACAGCCACCCCGGGTTCCGGTATCAGTCTTCCGGGACCCGGGACAGTCTTGCGTGAAGGGCCTATGAGTTTGCGTGAGCTGGGCTTCTTCTCCAGGCGTAGAGTTACTCCCCCATCTACCCTTTGTCTCTCTGGAGCGGAGGCGCCACGCAGGCGCGGGCCGGAGAGATTTCCATGAGCAAAGCGCTGCTGTACGACGCCACCCTCTGCATCGGGTGCAAGCAATGTGAGGGCGCGTGTGCGACCCAGAACAAGCTTCCCTACACCGATCAGGTCGCGGCGGAAGAAATCCAATCCGAGCATAAGTTCACTGTCGTGCTGACCAAGGGCGACAAGTTCATGAGGCGGCTTTGCATGAACTGCGCCGATCCGGCGTGCGCTTCGGTATGCCCGGTGGGCGCGCTGCGCAAGACCGCGGCCGGGCCGGTGATCTACGAGGAGAGCCGGTGCATGGGTTGCCGTTACTGCATGGTGGCCTGTCCGTTCAGCGTGCCGAAATATGAATGGAACAAGCTGTTGCCGCGAGTGCAGAAATGCACGATGTGTCCAGACCGCGTGCAGGCGGGGAATCCGACCGCGTGTGCGGAGATTTGTCCGACGGGCGCCACCAAGTTCGGCGAGCGCGACGAACTGATTGCCGAAGCGCAGCAACGCATCCGGGAGAACCCCGGCAAATACGTTGATCACATCTACGGCGTAAACGAAGTGGGCGGGACATCGGTTCTGCTGCTTTCGAGCGTCCCCTTCGAAGAGTTTGGCTATCGCGCCGATCTCACCCGCGATCCCCTGCCCATGTACACCTACCGGGTGCTGTCGAGGATTCCCGACTTTGTTCCGCTCGGCGGAATGGCGTTGGGGGGCATCTGGTGGATCACGCACCGGCGTGAGGAAGTCGCCGCGGCGGAAGGCGGCCATGGACCCGAGCCTGTGGTCCGGAAAGAGAGCGGCAAATGAAGATCAAGTTCACTTTCTGGAAGGCCGTGTTCCTGGCCCTGATGGTGGCGGGCTTCTACGGAACGATCGTGAGGTTCGGGCAAGGGCTCGGCCGTTCCACCAACCTGAATGACCAGTTCCCCTGGGGACTGTGGATCGGTTTTGACGTCCTGTGCGGCGTGATGCTGGCAGCGGGCGGGTTCACGCTGACCGCCGCGGTACACATTTTCAATATCAAACGACTGCACCCGATCGTGCGGCCCACCATCCTCACGGCTTTTCTCGGATACGTGCTGGTGTGCGTGGCGCTGATGTACGACCTGGGCAGGCCGTACCGGATCTGGCATCCGCTGATCATGCGAAATCCGCACTCGGTGATGTTTGAAGTCGCGTACTGCGTGATGCTCTACACCGCCGTGCTTTCGCTCGAGTTCTCCCCGATCGTGCTGGAACGATTCAATCTGCAGAAGCCGCTGAAGATCGTTCGGGCGGCGCTGATCCCGCTGGTGATTCTGGGAGTGATTCTCTCGACTCTGCATCAGTCTTCGCTGGGGACTTTGTACCTGATCATGCCGGAAAAGCTGCACCCGCTCTGGTACACGCCCCTGCTGCCGGTGTTCTTCTTCGTGTCCGCCATTGCGGTCGGATTGGCGATGACGATCTTCGAGTCGTCGATGAGCTCGAAGTATTTCGGGCGGCAACTGGAGTTGCCGATCCTGCAAGAACTCGGCCGTGTGCTGGTTGTCGTGCTGTGCGTGTACGGGATATTGAGGTTCGAAGATTTGCTGCATCGGGGAGTGCTGAAGATGCTGCTGCAGCCGGGATACGAGATGTATCTGTTCTGGCTGGAAATCAGCTTGAGCCTGTTGCTGCCGTTGCTCCTGCTGTCGCAAAAGAAAGTGCGAACGACGGCGCAAGGCCTTTACGTGGCCGCGGTGCTGGTGGTGTTGGGCTTCATCACGAACCGGCTCAACGTAAGCATCACCGGGCTGGAATCTGCCGCGGGCATGCACTACATGCCGAAGTGGACGGAAATTGCGGTGACCGGCGCGATCATTGCGGCCGGGTTCGCACTATTTGGATTGGCGGTGAAGTACCTGCCGATTTTCCCCGCGGAGGAGAGCCACCCGGCGACGGAAGAAGCAACCGTTCTCGCGGCGACTCCTGTGTTGGGCCATGCCGGAGACTGAGCCAGATCGAGGACGATGGAAGCGCCTGACCCGCAGCCTGAGCGCCAAGCTGATCAGCTTGCTGCTGCTGGTCATGACGGGAATTTTTGGGCTGCTCGGGTACCTCAACATTCATCTTCACCGGCAGCACCTGGAAGCCGCCACCCTGACCAGCGCGGAACGGGTCAGCGACGTGATCAAGCGCAGCACTACGTACTACATGCTGCGCAACGACCGCGAAGGCATGTATCACGCCATTGCCACCATGGCCGATGAACCCGGCATGGTGCGGGTCCGGATCTTCGACAACGAGGGAAAGATCAGCTACTCGTCCGACACGGCAGAGATCGGCCACATTGTCGATAAAGGCGCCGAAGCCTGCTACGGCTGCCACGTGCAATCCCAGCCACTGGCCCGCTTGAATCGTCCGGACCGGTTCCGGATTTACCGCGACAGCAAGGGCCAGAGAATCCTCGGTGTCATTACACCTATCGAGAATCAGCCCTCCTGTTCGAACGCCGACTGCCATGCGCACCCCGCGGAGCAGCACGTGCTCGGCGTACTGGATACGAATCTTTCCCTGGCGAAAACCGACGCGCAACTGGCCCAGACCAGCCGCCGCATGCTGATTTATACGCTGATTGCATTGATCGATATCTCGCTGCTCAGCTGGCTGTTTGTATGGCGGCTGGTGGGCCAGCCTCTCCAGCGCTTGAAGAACGGCACGAAGGAATTGGCCGACGGCAACCTGGGTTTCCAGCTGGAAGTGGATTCGACCGACGAGGCCGGAGAATTGGCAAACTCATTCAACCGCATGAGCCTGCAACTGCGCTCTGCCAATGAGGAGATCGTTGCCTGGGCGAGAACTTTGGAAGAGCGCGTGGATCAGAAGACGCGTGAGCTGAAACGCGCGCACGAACAGGTGTTGCACGTGGAGAAGATGGCCACCATCGGGAAAATGGCGGCGGTGGTGGCGCACGAGATCAACAATCCCCTATCGGGCATTCTCACCTATGCAAAGCTCGTCCGGAAATGGATTGAACGGGGAGAGGCGGAGACCACCAAGCGAGAAGACTCGGAACAGTGCCTGAACCTTATCGCCGAAGAGAGCCGGCGATGCGGCGATCTGGTGAAGAACCTTTTGACTTTCTCGCGCAGCGCGCCCATGAACCGCCAGAGTACCGATGTGAATACGGTTGTAGACCGCAGTGTCCGTCTGCTTGCACCGCAGATGGAGATGAAGGGCATCGACGTACACCCCGATCTGGCACCCAACTTGCCGCGTGTGCAGTGCGACCCGGGACAGATCGAGCAGGTTGTGCTGGCTCTGTCGATGAATGCGCTCGACGCCATGCCCCATGGCGGCAATCTGTGGCTCGCCACGCGCGTGCGTCCGGATGCGAGCGGGATCGAAATTGAAGTGCGGGATGACGGGTCGGGCATTCCAGAAGACATCCTGCCGCAAATCTTCGAACCGTTCCTGACGACGAAAGAAGGCGGCAAGAGTGTGGGTCTCGGTCTGGCGGTCAGTCAGAACATCATCGAGCGCCATAGCGGCCGGATCGAAGTGCAATCCAAAGCAGGCAAAGGAACAACGTTTACGGTAACGCTGCCAGCAGACGGCAGCGCGTTTCCTGTTGCGGCTTCCACCGTGGAAGTCGCGCAATCGAAATCGAGGTGAGCGAACTTGAGTACACAAGGAAGACTTCTTATTGTTGACGACGAGTTGAGTGTTCGGGACTCATTGGCCAAGTGGTTTCATGAAGAAGGCTACGAAGTCGGGATTGCCGAAGATGCCAACAACGCACTCACGCGATTGGCGGAAGGCCGATGGGATGCGGCGTTGCTGGATATCAAGATGCACGGGATCGACGGCATCGAGCTGCAGAGGCGTATTCACGAGATCGATCCGGAACTCATCGTCATCATGATGACCGGGTACGCATCGGTGGAAACGGCGGTGGCGGCACTGAAAAATGGGGCCTATGACTACGTGACCAAGCCGCTCGATCCGGACGAAATCGCGCATTTGGTGAAGAAGGCTCTGGCGCACAAGCGGACGGAACAGGAAAACGTGCGCTTGCGCGAGACGGTGGCCGAGGTAGCCCGGCCGGATGACATCGTGGGGCAGAGTTCGATCATGCAGAAGCTGTTCGATGCCATCGAAACGGTCGGGCCCACCGACGCGACGGTCTTGATTACCGGAGAAAGCGGAACGGGCAAGGAACTGGTGGCGCGGGCGATCCACCATGCCAGTCCACGCAAGTTTCATCCACTGGTGGTCATTCATTGTGGAGCATTGACGGAAACTTTGTTGGAGAGCGAGTTGTTCGGGCATGAAAAGGGAGCCTTCACCGGGGCGCAATATCGCAAGAAGGGGAAGTTTGAGATCGCCGAGGGTGGCACGGTGTTTCTCGATGAGATCGGCGACATCAGCCTGAAGACCCAGACCGACCTTCTGCGCGTACTGCAGGAACGCGAAATTGTAAGGGTGGGAGGCAATCAACCCATCAAGGTGGATTTCCGCTGCATCGCCGCCACCAACAGGGACCTGGAGCGAGCTATTGAGGAAGGCAAGTTCCGACCTGATCTTTTTTACCGGCTGAACGTGTTTCGCATCGAACTGCCACCGTTGCGGGAACGGCGCGACGATATACCGAGCCTGGTGAACCACTTCGTGGGCAAGTTCTCGCTCCAAATGAACAAGAAAATCACCCGGGTATCGCCCGGGGCAATGAATCTGCTGCAGCAACAGCCTTGGACTGGGAATGTTCGCGAACTTGAGAATGCGGTTGAGCGGGCGATGGTGGTGGCTCAGGAGCCGGAGATCCGGGAGTCGGACTTTGCTTTCAAAGCCAACGCGGTGCCGAACGGCGCCCCGAAAAGCCTGGACGAGATCGAGAAGGCACACATTCTCCGGACCCTGGAAACTGTGGGCTGGAACCAGACGCGGGCGGCTGAGATTCTTAATATCGACCGCGTGACGCTGCACCACAAGCTGAAGCGATACGGCTGGAGCAAACCGACCGCTCAAGCGCGATGAAGCTGCTGCAATTGCTGCCGATCGGAGATTTCGATGGCCGGTTGCTGGTTCAACTAGCTCCAGCCATGGCGAATCTCTTCCGCATACCGACCGAGGTGTTACAGGTGCGCCTGGATCCGGAGTTTGCCTATCATCCGGAGCGGCAACAGTATCACTCCTCGGAAATCCTGCAGGCCATGCAGAGATACGTGGGGCCGGACTCCTGGCGAGTGCTGGGGGTGACCGGGGTCGACCTCTACATTCCGATTCTGACCTTTGTTTTTGGAGAAGCCCAGATGGGCGGACCCTGTGGTCTGGTTTCCGCACATCGGCTGCAACAGGAATTCTATGGACTACCTTCCGATCGAGAAATTGCTCAACAGCGCCTGCTGAAAGAAGCGGTACACGAACTGGGCCACACTCTCGATCTGACCCACTGCGACGACTATCAGTGCGCGATGGCGCCTTCTCATGCAGTGGAGTGGATTGACCTGAAAGACAGCGCGCTGTGTGGAGCATGCCAGACGCGAGTGCTCGTAAGCTGAATTCCGCAACAGTCCTTTCCTTAAACAGCTTCGCCGAATTCTCGGCACGGATGATTGTGGATCGTCTCTTCTGAGGCGAAGCTGGTCACGGCCATCTTGCTGATAATTCCCTTTCCCGCCATTTTCAGTCTGTCCTGAATCGAGAGAGACACCGATCGACTTCGGCCTCCTGCGTGCATTGGTCGAGGTAACTGATCGGCTGAGGAGGCTTTCTTTAATGCTTTCTCACGAAGGAACCCTCGATGCTCTACAAATGCGCCAACGAGAGTTGCAATGCCCCCTTTCGGCGTTTGCGCGAAGGGAAACTGTTTCAGGTTGAAACCGAATTTGTTAGCGGCCACCATACATCCCCACCCGCGGCCAGAAAGGGACGCCCCATCAGGCGGGTGGAGCATTACTGGCTGTGCGATGCTTGCTCACCGTTCGTGACCCTCACCTTCGACCGGACACGCGGAGTAATCACAGTACCCTTGCCTGACGGTTTAGGGAAGAAAACCGTGACGATGCTGTCAATGGGCGAGGCGGGGCTGGATGCGGCGGAACACGAGCGGGCCCAAAGAACCCTGATTGAGGTGATGAAATGACGATCGCAACGGAGCGGTGTTGTGCGATCTGTCTCGAAGCACGCGTCCAGGAAACAGGCTGGTTCTTGCTCACCGAGAACCGCTGGACAGACCGGCTTAAGATTCTGGCATGGGACGATTCTCTGGCTATCCAACCGGGAATCTACGCGGCCTGTGGGGCAGAGCATGTTCGGCAGTTGGTAATCCACTGGATGGCCATCGGAACGCTGGACTTCCCCTTTGCCCGGGCCTACAGCCAGAACAAGAAGTTGCATCAAAAGAATGGCGCTAAACAGCAGGCTTGCGACATGGAGCCCGATACCAAGGGCGTCAAAGTGTTGGGGGAGCTGGCCGTCCACCGAGAGAGTCTGGAGCGGATTCTGAGTGAGAGTCCGCAATCACTGGGAAGTATCTTGCTGGCATTGGTGGAGGCACTCGGTGGTCGGCAGAGTTCAATGTTCGCTGAGCGAGAAGAAGAAGCGGCCCACGCGCTAACTTAACCCTTGTTGAGCAACAGTCGACGAAGACGACTGTGTTGGTGAGGCTGTTGCTCATCAGGAATCACCCGCCTTTTTCCAAGTTTGCCAGTCCGCTTTTACAGCTGCGGCCATTTCACGCGCCGCAGTATACAGCCAGCTGTTCTTCTGCCCCTTCAGGTGCTTCCGCAGACTCTTGACCATCTCACGATTTGCCAGATGCATGTTTGCCGTCTCCCAGCCCATCGAAAACAGCAGGCGACATTCGTCGCGGTTACGCGGCAGAACAGTCAAGTCGATGCGCGAGCAGTGCGGTGAGAGGCGTCGCACGACCCAGCGATCACGCAGGTGCACGAATGGGTCAGGACAACGCACCGCACGGGACAGCAGCGACTGGTACCAGATGTCGATGGGACCGGTGTTGTCCTGGGCCCAAGAAACTGCGGACGGAACGATTTGCTTGGCTTCGCGGGCGATCTTGCCACCATGAAACTCGACGCTGGCGACAAACCTCTCTCGACCGAGACTTCCCAGACCCGCGACCCGGCGAGCCAGCCGATAACGCAGTCCCGGTTGAGGCATCAGGTGTTCGATAGCGTCCCGGGCAATGGCCGAAATGTCGCCCCGCAGGGTGGGAAGATCGTCGATCTTCTTCCAGAAGCGATCTGGATCACGCAGCTCATTGAGGGCGATGGACCGCAACCATTTATTCCCTTCCTCGAGCACAAACGGCTGACCTCCCTCCGCCATACTCTTGGAGTAGCCGTCCAAAATCTCTACGCAAGCGTCTTTGCCGGAAACCGCCAGGCGCTTTTCCTCGCCAGCGAGCAGAACACTGGTTGCCAAGCGCACCAGGTCATTGGTGTACGAGAGGCTGCTGGCTTCATCGAAATCGTTTATCCCCCAGATGAGGCGCCCTTCGATATCACGCCATGTACCAAAGTTCTCCACGTGCAGGTCGCCGACGGCAAGAATTTTGGGAGCTGCGGCGAGGTCGGAACAAACCTCCGGCCAGGTCTGCGCCCAGCGGTAAAATGTCGCGCGAAAGAATGAGAACACGGACTCCGCCATCTTCCTATGTTTAAGGCGGAGATCGCTTTCGATCAGGCTGGTGTGGGTTCGCAGCCAATCTTCATAACGCGCGGTGGCCTTAACGACGTTCATAGCGCTGCGGCCATGAACGATAGTGGCCCCGGGGACGGGATGTCAACGCGGATGGAGCTGGGATGCGGGCTGGCGACGCGGGCGCCGCATCCGAGAGGGATCGATCCTAATTCGTAAAGTATTCCGCGTTCTTGGCCGCGAAATGTTTCTGGTCTTCCGCCAGATCATCGATAGGGTGAATCGAGTCGGAGGTGCAAACCGGCACGCAGGCTCCGCAATCGATGCAGCCGTCGGGCTCGACATACAGCTGAGTCGCCGCTTCAAACTTGGGCTCGTCTTTTTTCGGATGAATGCAGTCGGTGGGGCAGACGTCCACACAAAGAAGATCCTTGATGCACGAGTCGGTGATCACATAAGCCATGATGAAGTCTTCCTGAACTTGAATTGGAGTCTTGCGACCTCTCCTGAATGCGAGGGTAACTGAGACCACCGGGAGGCTGCGGTGATGAGGAAGCCGAGCGCGCCGTCCGCAGGTCACGCGCATAGGTGACGCATATCACCGCCGAGGTATCGGCCGGGGCGTAAAAGGTATGGCAACAAGACGTATGTAGTGACCCCAGAATTGCCCGGCCCCCCCTCCAGACCCCATATGCCGCTACCTCAAGCGGCGGGCCGGGCATTTTCCTCCAAGCAAAAAATCGCTGCAAACAGTTGCCTCGAGCTGAGCCTATCTGAAAACCCGTGTCAGCCTTGACACAGCGTATCCGTGGGCACACTCCCGACACTACTCCGCCACCCAGTAACTCCTTGCATATCAATAGGCTGCCTTGTGGACGTACTCCTGCCATGGCATTGGTGCCGAACAAAAACAGCGAGGTGGCACCGATGGCTTGGACAATGGGCAGCAGCAAGGCGGTTCGGGTTCCGGGATGGATCGTGCCCCTGCTTGCAACGCTGATAACGCCATCAGCGCTTGCCCAAGAGGAGGTAATCGTCGCAGCAGTGCGGGTGAAGCGGCAGGTTGTGGTGAGTGTTCCGGACCGCAAACTGGTCGTCATGGAGAACGGCGCCGTGCTGCGCGTGTTTCCAGTGGCGGTGGGGGCGGGTGTCAGCCCGAGTCCGACGGGCGAGTTTGAGATCGTAACCCGGCTGACCGACCCGACCTACTACCACTACGGTGTTGTTATTCCGCCGGGCGCAGACAATCCACTGGGACCGCGCTGGGTCGGCTTCAACAAGAAGGGATATGGCATTCACGGAACGAACGCGCCCGGTTCGATTGGGAAGGCTGCCTCGCATGGATGTATCCGCATGCGTAACCGCGACATCGTGCAGTTCTTCGCACTGGTGAGTGTGGGGGACACGGTTGAGATTCACGGGCAGCGCGACGAAGAAATTTCGGAAATCTTCGGCGGCGTAGTGGATGAAACCGCCGTGGCGGCTGCGCACATTGCGAGTACCGGGTCGGCGGGTGGGCAGTAGGTTCAAAAGACAAATTCATAGGAGAACGTTATGCAACTGGCAATCACGGCCATCGCGGTCATCGCAGGGATGGTGTTCTCACTGGCCATCGCGCTGCTGGTGGAGGAGTTCATTTTCGGAGAAGTGTTCCGCTTGTTCTTTGCACGGCAAGCGGTGCGGGCAAAGGCAGGATCCAAGCAGTAGAACCCTAGGAGGCTGGTCATGTTGTTCCTGAAATATTTGCTGATGACGGTGGGAATCGGGATGATCGTGGTTTCAGCCGGTATTCTCACCTACGACCTTATGCTGGAACTGCGTTACCGGCGAGCAATGGCCAGTGACGGGGCTGTGCCGTTGCCCGCGCCCCCGCAAATCAGGTGGCGGACGGCTGCGGCGTTCGTGATGCTGGCCTGGGCCCCGATCCTGATTGCGTTGAGCATCGTAGTCGTCCCCAGCGGCATGGCGGGAGTTCGCGTCAGCCAGACGCAGGGCACACTTGCCGGGACGCTATATCCGGGCGTTCACTTTGTGGCGCCGCTGCTGGAGCGAGTTGAGTTATTCGACACACGGGACCAGTTGTTCACGACCGGATCGATCGAAGACGGCAAGAATTCCTCAAACAAGGCTCAACCACTCAACGTGCAGGCCAAGGAAGGACTCACGCTCGGCCTGGCGATTACCGTCCGGTATCGCTTAGACCCTAAGCATCTCGATTACGTCGAAGCCAATTTGCCACAGCCCATCGAAAAAGAGATTGTGCCGCCGGTGGTGGCCAGCGTGTGGCGCGAACTGGTGCCGAACTACACGGTGCGCGACGTGTTTGCCGCCAAGCGGGAAGAGGTGCGCGGACGGGCGGCGAGCATCATCACGCAAAAGCTGGCGGCTGACGGAATTGTTGTGAAGGAAGTCATGTTGCGCGATATCCAGCTGCCGCCCGAGTACGCCAAGGGCCTCGAAACGCTTTTGCTGAAAGAGCAGGAAAACGACCGCATGGGCGTGGACACCGAAATCCAGCAAAAGCAAGTGAGAATCGCGGAACTGCAGGCAGAGGCAACCAAAGTTCAGGAGGTGAAGCAGGCCGAAGGTGCGGCGCAAGTGCACGTGTTGCAGGCCAAAGCCGAATCCGACGCCATGCAGTACACCTTGCCCCTGAAGGAAAAACAGATTCAGCAATCGAAGCTGGAAGCGGAAGCGCGCAAGGAATCGACCATCAAGAATGCCGAGGCGGCCGCGGAAGCCAAAGTAATTGACAGCAAGGCAGAGACGGAACGGCGCAAGCTTTTGGCTGGAGCCGAGGCGGACCGGATTCGCGTGACCGCGGCGGCAGACGCGGAACGCATGAAGGGAGAGGCGGCCATCCTGAAACAGAATCCCCTGCTGATTAATAAGATCGTTGCCGAGCGGCTGTCGGACAAATTGCAGATCATGATGGTTCCATCGGACGGCAAGTTTTTCTTCGCCAATGACGTGCTGCGGAGCATGAACGTGGCGAACCACAGCAGCCAGGCGGAAGCTCCAGAGGATTCGCAGGATAAGTAGGGTGGATTTCAGTTCATCAACCACAGAGGACACAGAGGGGCACGGAGGAACTAAAGCTCTGCCTTTAGTGTCTGGTCTTACTGCCGCGCGATTTGCGGCAACCTGCAACGCGGAATGGCACGATGACTCTCAGGAGTACCGGCTGCGATGAACATCCCTCGGCATTCCGCGGTTTATAATTCGCCCATCGCAGAAATGTCTTGCCCTTCCTCAGGCAGTTCCAGCCGTTCCCGTATCCTGCTGGCTGCAATCCTGTTTTTCATGTTTTCGACTGCGCTCGCGTCGGACTGGAGTGTTGTCGAGCAGGAGTTGGCGCGGAAAATTGCGGCGACTACGGGGCCGGGTGCGGTCGCGCTGGATGTGACGAACCATTCATCGTTGAGCAAGAAGGACTCGGACGAAATCAGCCGCGGGCTTCGGGCGCAACTGGAAGGGCTCGGTGTCCGGATTGTGAAGTCGGAACAGGCCTCTGCAACCGTCGCAGTTTCCCTGTCGGAAAACTTGCAGGGTTACGTGTGGGTCGCCGAGATCCATCAAGGCGCGGGAGAATTTGCTGTAGTGATGGTTTCAGCGCCGCGAGTGGACGCGCCCGCTTTTGTGAGGGAGGCTCCCGCCCTCACCATTCGACGAACTCCGATCTGGGCTCAAAAACAGCCGATCCTCGACTTGACCGTCCTGCAGGAGGCGTCCGGACCATCGCACATTGCCGTGCTCGATCCTGAGAAGATTGCCTTCTACCGGTTGGCTGACGGTCGCTGGCAACCTGAACAATCGCTGCCGATCACACATTCTTCGCCTTGGCCGCGTGACATGCGCGGAAGACTTGTTCTCCGGCAGGACCATTTATTCGATATTTATCTTCCCGGTATGTATTGCCAAAGCGCAAGTTCCCCTTCGCTGAGTTTGGTGTGCCACCCAAGCGACGATCCATGGCCTTTGTCAGAACAGTTTGCGCTTGGCGGCTTTTACGCCGCCACTCGCAACTTCTTTACCGGTGTTTTGTCGCCGGGGCTGGGAAAGCAGACTTCGACGGCGAAGTTCTACTCGGCGGCGCCGATTCCCCGCCCCACTTACACTTTGTGGATCTTCGCAGGAGTAGACGGAACGGTCCGGCTGCTGGATGGAATCACCGAACAAACTGCGCGACTCAACTGGGGCAGCGACCTGGCGAGCATAAAGACGGCCTGCGGATCAGGTTGGCAAGTATTGGCCACCCGGCCGGGATACAACTCCGGTGACTCGGTGCAAGCGTTTGAGTTTCCGGATCGCGATCCAGTGGCAGTCAGTCCGGCGCTGGATTTTTCAGGGGGCATCACAGCCCTGTGGACGGAAGCGAAGGGCGGCAGCGCCATTGCTGTGTCACGCAACGCAGAAACGGGGAATTATGAAGCTTTCCGGCTGGAAGTGGCTTGCGGTCAGTAGCGCATTGCTGAGCGTAATGGCGTCGGGTGAAACGCGCCCGCAATATGGGTCGACCCTCAGAATGGCGACGCGGATCGCGCCCCAGACTCTGGATCCGGCGGACAAGTCCCTGCCGGACTCGGTATCCAAACGCAACCTGATCCGTCTCATGTTCGAAACCCTGGTCACACTGGATGACCGTGGCAGACTGCAACCTGCGCTAGCGAGCTCCTGGCAGGCTGGTCCTGGAAACCAGCGGTGGCAGTTCTGGCTGCGCCGCGGTGTCAAATTCCATGATGGATCGCCTTTGACGGCGGAGGCGGTAGCGGCGGCATTGCGGTCGGCGAATCCGGACTGGAATGTTTCTCCCGCAGGCGATTCTGTGGTGATCGAACGTGATTCTGGCGATCCCGATCTGGCAGCGCGAGCTGCGCAGCCACGAAACGCGATTACGAAACGAAGCGAGGGAGGCACGCTAATCGGCACCGGACCATTTCATATTACGAGCTGGCAGCCTGGGAAAAAGCTCTCCCTGGCGGCAGACGAAGGATACTGGGGCGGCCGGGCATTTGTGGATGCCATCGAGATTGAATTCGGAAGGCCAGCGCGAGATCAACTGATGGCGCTCGATCTGGGGAAGGCTGACATCGCGGAACTTGCCGTCGAACAGTCGCATCGAGCGGCGACCGAAGGACGGCGCGTCGTGTCGTCATCGCCGGTGGAGTTGATGGCTTTGGTATTCACGCGCGAGCGGGCATCGGCCGACGACGGCAAACTTCGTGAGGCTCTTGCGTTGAGCATCGACCGGAAGTCGATCCGCGATGTGCTGATGCAGGATGCGGGCGAGGCAAGCGGCGGCATCCTGCCAAACTGGGTGAGCGGTTATGGGTTCGTGTTCCCTTCGGATCAAAATCTGGCCCGCGCGCAGCAACTGCGCAGCGAGGTGAGTTACGCTCCTTCCTGGACTTTGGGCTACGATGCCGAGGATCCGCTGGCACGGGTGATGGCTGAACGGATTGCGCTGAATTCCCGCGACGCTGGTATTCGGCTGCAGGTGGCAACCTCGGGAGTAAGCGATGTGCGGCTGACTCGCCTCACATTAGCATCTGTCAACGGCCGTGTCGCGTTATCGGCTGCGGCCACCAGAACTGGCCTGCTCGCGCCGAAGATAGCTGGCAATTCTATCGATGATCTTTACCAGGCGGAAGCCGCGATGTTGCAGACGCAAAAAGTAATTCCCCTGTTCCAGCTGCCGGCAAGCTACGCGTTAAGCGAGGCAGTGAAAGACTGGAATGAGGATCGGGACGGGAGTGTTCACCTCGACAACGTCTGGCTCGGGAGCAAGCCTTGAGCTTTCGCCGCAAATTGCTGCTGCTGTTTGCGCTGACGGTGTTTCTGTCGGTGGCAACGGTGGCATGGCTCGTATCCGTGGCTACGCGTCGGGCCTTCGAGCAAAGCAATGAGGCGCAGTCTGCGGCGTTGGCTGGACAATTTCAGCGGGAATTCAGGCGGCGGGCGGATGACGTGGCACGGCGGGTGGAAGCCATTGCGGCCAGCGAGTCTACCACGCGCATGGCTCTCGACTTAAATCGGCGCATTTCCGACGCGGGCGCTTATCTGAATGAAGCTGGGCCCATTGCGGCCAGCCAGCAACTTGATTTTCTGGAATTTGTCGACGCGCGAGGAACGATCATTTCCTCGGCGCAGTCACCGGCCAAGTTTGGCTATCGCGACGCGTCGCTCGACAATCTGGCTCAGCTTGCGGCCAAGCCGGCATTCCTGAAGCAAGAGGACCTGGCGTCGGGTAGTTCGTTGGGCTTGTTTGCAGTGCGATCGTCGTCGATTGGAGACTCGCCCCTGTTCGTCATCGGCGGACAGCGACTGGACAAGAACTCTCTGGCCTCGCTTGAACTTCCCGCCGGCTTGCGGGCGATGCTGTATCAAAGTACCGGCGCAGCATTTTCTCCGCAGATGCTTACGACCTCATCTCCGGATGTTGCCCGGCAAGCGGACAAACTGGCTTCCCTTATCGAGCAGGTCCAAAAGCAAGGCCACGAGGCCAGCGCGTTGATTCACTGGACTTCGGATCCAGCGGACGATGAAACGATTCACGCCGTGCCCTTGAATGGACCGGATGACAAGACGTTGGGGATTCTTTTGGTGGGCAGCTCCCGGCGATCGTATGTGGAGGTGAAACGCCGCATCCAGTCGGTTGCCCTGTTGGTGGGCGGAGCTGGAATTCTGCTGGCGGTCTTGCTGAGCAGTTGGGCGGCGGCACGCTTCACCCGGCCGGTGGAGGACCTGGCCGCCGCAGCGCGCGAGGTGGCCGCCGGCAATCTGCGAGCCCACGTCGAGGTAACGTCTTCGGATGAAGTCGGTGACCTGGCTGAGGCTTTTAACCGCATGACGCGCGATCTGCTCGAACAAAAAGAGAGACTGATCCAGACTGAGCGGGTTGCAGCATGGCGGGAGTTGGCAAGACGGCTCGCCCATGAGTTGAAGAATCCCCTTTTCCCGTTACAGCTGACGGTCGAGAACCTGGTGCGGGCGCGAAGCCAGAACCCGGCCATCTTCGAGGAAATCTTTCGAGAAAGCTCCACGACATTGCTGGCGGAGATCGGGAACTTGAAGCAGATCATCTCGCGCTTCAGCGAATTCTCGAAGATGCCCCAGCCCCAACTCCAACCGGTCGTCATCAACGACGTCGTCGAGGGCGTGGCCCGGCTTTTCCAGGCGCAGCTCGAATCGCGTGATGGCGGAACCATCGCCTGCAAGCTGGAACTCGCAGCCTCTCGCGAACCGGTGGCGGCCGATGCGGAGCTGTTGCATCGAGCTCTCTCGAACCTCGTGCTGAACGCAATGGACGCGATGCCGCACGGCGGGACATTAACGCTGCGCACGCGAGATTCGGGAGACCGTGTGCGCATCGAGATAGCCGATACCGGCGTAGGGCTTACTGGCGAAGAGTGCGCTCGCCTTTTCACTCCGTACTACACGAGCAAGCAGCACGGGACAGGGCTCGGGCTTGCGATCGTTCAGTCTGTCATCAGCGATCATGGCGGGACCATCAGCGTGCAAAGCCAGCCTGAACAAGGCGCGACATTTCTCGTGGAATTGCCTCGCAATCTGGATAAACTGCACGCCCCGGTTCTGGATGGATCTGCGAGCGTGACTCAAGGTCGATAGGAGGCAGGGTTGTCGCAAAAGGCGCATCTACTGGTGGTGGATGACGAGGCCAACACCTTGGCATCGCTGTCGCGCGCGTTCCGGCTGGCCGGGCATGAAGCGGTGGTGTGCGACAACGCGGCCAAGGGGTTGGAACTGGCGAAGTCACAGAACTTCGATCTGATCCTGTCCGACGTTGTAATGCCGGGGAAGGATGGGCTGTGGTTGCTTGAGAATCTGAAGAACGAAGGCGTGGCGGCGCCCGTGGTCATGATGTCGGGGCAGGCGCACATCGAGATGGCGGTGAAAGCGACTCGCCTGGGTGCGCTGGATTTTCTCGAAAAACCAATCGCGACTGAGAAATTGCTGCTCACGCTCGACAACGCTCTGAAACTTCAGCGACTGGAGAGCGAGAATCGGCAACTTAAGCAGCAACTCGGCAAGCATGAGATCGTCTGGCAGGGCGAAGCAATGCGCCGCATCATGGCCCAAATCGATCGCGTGGCTCCCAGCGAAACGCGCGTATGCATACTGGGGGAGACGGGCACGGGCAAGGAGTTAGTCGCACGCACGTTACACGAGCGAAGCGGGAGAGCCTCCGGTCCGTTCGTCGCACTGAATTGCGCGGCGGTTCCGGCCGAGTTGATAGAATCCGAATTGTTCGGACATGAAAAAGGCTCGTTCACCGGCGCGGCCGGACGGCACGTGGGCAAATTCGAACAGGCGGAGCATGGGACGCTGTTTCTTGACGAGATTGGCGACATGCCCCTGCACATGCAAGCCAAGCTTCTGCGCGTGCTGGAAGAAGGCGAGGTGGAGCGCGTGGGAGGCGAAAGGCCGGTTCGCGTCGATGTCCGCGTTCTGGCGGCGACGCATCGGGATCTGGCTGCACTCGCGAAAGAGGGCAAATTTCGAGAAGATCTGTTTCACCGCATCTATGTGTTTCCGCTGGCGCTGCCTTCGTTGCGGGAACGGCCGGAAGACATTCCGACGCTGGTGGAGCATTTTTCGAAGCAGGTGTGTGCGCAGAACGGCTGGAAGCCGATTCCCTTCTGTACTGAAGCCGTCCAGGCATTGCAGGAGTACGCGTGGCCAGGAAACGTGCGCGAGTTACGAAATGTGGTCGAGCGGCTCATTCTGTTATCTTCCAATGGCGAGGTCGATCTCGATACGGTACAACTTTCAGTGCCCGCGGGTACGAGCGCTCCAGGTGGACACGCAGACTCCGGGACTCTGGCTGCGAGAGTCGAGGGATTTGAACGCCAGGTAATTCTGGCAGAGTTGAAGCGGGCTCACTTCAATGTAGCAAGCGCCGCGCGGGCACTTCACCTGGAGCGCAGTCACCTTTATAAGAAGGCGGAGCAGCTCGGCATCGATCTTCGAGCTGTGCGCAAAGATCAAGATTCGTCGAACTAATGGGACATTCGTGCCAATCCATCTTTCCTGAGGGCGTCCTTGCCTGGCATCTTGCGTTTTTCCGGTGTGATTCTGTTGCTGATCAATGTTGGTTTTGCCGTCGAGCCTCCATCGCCTGCCGCTTATGGCGTGCGCATGGAGCGAGGATGGATCCCCATGAAAGACGGGGTGCGCCTGGCGGCAACTCTTTATATGCCGGACGGCGCCAAGGCCGGAGAGAAGTTTCCTGCCCTGCTCGATTACCTTCCTTACCGGAAAGATGACGGGACCGCGGCCGGAGATTACCCCAAGAATGCGTACTTCGCGCGGCGGGGTTACGTGGGTGCTCGGGTCGATATACGGGGATTCGGGGCGAGCGAGGGTCGTCCCACCGATCGCGAATACTCGGAACAAGAACAGACCGACGGGGAGCAAGTGATCCATTGGCTCGCCACGCAATCCTGGTCGAATGGGAAAGTCGGGATGTATGGCATATCGTGGGGCGGTTTCAATGCGCTGCAGATGGCCATGCGCAATCCGCCGGAATTGAAAGCCATCATCGCGATCGATGCAACCGAGGAATTGTTCCACGACGATATCCACTACATCGACGGCTTGATGCATGTCGACGAATTCGAGCTGAACATGGACATGGCGCCCGGAATGACGGGTGCGCCCGAATACACGCTGGATGAGAAAGTGCTGGGGCCCCGCTTTGAAGCTGCCCCGTGGTCCCTTGAATATTTTCGGCATCAGCGGGACGGGGCTTTCTGGAGAAGTCCGGTGCGGCCGCTCAGCGAAATCAAAGTTCCTTGTTTCGTGATTGGCGGACTGGCGGATGGTTACCGCGACAGCATCCCGCGGATGCTGGAACAAGTGAAGGCGCCCGTGCGCGCACTGATCGGGCCCTGGAACCATTCCTTTCCCAACGATGCGGATTTTGGTCCGCGCATTGAATGGCGCGAGGACGCCGTGCGCTGGTGGGATTATTGGCTAAAAGGGCGAGATACGGGGGTGCTGAAGGATCCGAAGCTGGTCATCTTTATGCGGAATTATTTTCCGCCGAATCCGAATCTGGAGAACGTTCCGGGCGAATGGCGAGCGGAAACAGGATGGCCTCCTCAGGGCCAAAAGCAAACCACGCTGTATCTGCAGCCGAACCATACGCTGGGAGCAGCGCGGGGTGGAGACCAAGTGCATCGCCTAAAATATGTGCCATCGATCGGAGTGGAGGCCGGATTCTGGTGGGGCGAATTGCTTTCCGATCAACGTCCGGTTGATGCGTTCAGTCTGGTGTATGACTCCGCGCCCCTCGAAGAAGATCTTGCGATCATGGGGCGGCCGCATGCTCTGCTGAAAGCCTGCGCAGACGCACCCCTCGCGAATTGGTTTGCACGGCTGTCGGATGTGGCACCCGATGGGCAGGTCACGCAGATCACGGGCGCGGGTTTGAGCGGGGCTCAACGAGACTCGATGAGCGATCCAAAACCACTCGAGCCGGGAAAGTTTTATTCGCTCGACATCGAAATGCACCTGACCACCTGGGTATTTCCAAAGGGACACCGGGTTCGCCTCTCGGTTTCCAACGCGCTGTGGCCGATGGTGCTGTCGACTCCGTACAGAATGACAACCTCTCTTCAACTGGGCAGGGAGGAAGGGTCTCGCCTGACATTGCCGACAGTACCCTTACACGGTGACAAGGCGTCGAATATCTCTCCACCGCAACCGTCAGAGGAGCGAACGGACCTCAAATCTTTCGGTTTCCCATGGCCCGGAGAGTGGCTGGTTACGAGAGACGAAGGCCGCCAGAAGACGACGGTGTTGTGGAAAGGCAAGATGGGCGGGCAATATCCCTGGGGCAAGGAAACCGATCTCGAAAAGCTCACCTATGAGATCGACGACTCCCATCCCGAAGTTAACATCATTCAAGGCGAAGCTGAGAGCACATTTGAACTGAAAGGCCGAGTGCTGGTATGGAGCGGGCATCTATCGTTCAGCAGCGACGCAAGAAATTTCTTCTACAAATACACGCGCGAACTGCGCAAGGATGGCGCGCTGATCAAGACCAAGACCTGGGAAGAAACGATTCCGCGGGACCTTCAGTAAGCGCCCGCCGGTGGTCCGCTGCAGGCGTCGGGTTTCGGCTGTTTGTACACCGCACCATCTTTCATGACGAAGTCGACATTTTCAAGGACGCTGATGTCCTGAAGGGGATCGCGCGAAACGGCGATCAGGTCGGCAAACTTTCCAGGCTTGATCGATCCCACTTCCTTCGCATGACCCAGGAGGTCCGCGGCACTTGAGGTTGCCGCCTGAATCGCCTGCATGGGCGTCATTCCATACTTCACCATGTATGCGAATTGCTTCGCGCTCGTGCCATAGGGACAAACACCGGCGTCTGTGCCGAACGCCATCTTCACGCCGGCTTTCAGCGATTTTCGGAAGTTGTCGCGCTGCAGTTGACCAAGTTCGGCATCATGCTGAAGGAAATCCGCCGGCGTAGTTCCGTTCTTGCCGCCTGCCTGGATACATTCTTCATCGTAAATATCCATGTCGAAGTAAGTGCCGCGCTTGATGGCCAGCGCGATGCCTTCATCGTCGACCATCTCGGCATGTTCAATGGAGGCGGCCCCGGCCAGAATGGCGTTCTTGATTCCCTGCGCGGCGTGAGCGTGCACCGCCACGCGCAGACCGAAGTGACTGGCTTCGTCGACCGCAGCATTGAGTTCTTCGGGAGTAAATTCGAGCGAACTGGGATTGCTTCCGTGCGTTAAAACCGCTCCGGTCGAGAGAACTTTAATCAAGTCAACGCCGTCATGGGCCAGTTGACGAATGCGTTGCCGAACTTCCCACGGGCTGTTCGCTTCCCCGTAGTGCAAATCCCAGGGCAACTGGATATCAGGCGCCTGCCCGGTCATGGCGCCGGCACCGCCAGTAATCGTAATGTAGGCGCCCGCAACGTACATGCGGGGCCCCGGAATGTCGCCCCGAGCAATGGCATCGCGCAGGGCTACGTCATTGAGGGCGCGGTAGGTGCCTACATCGCGCACGGTAGTGAATCCGGACTCGAGCATCTTCCGCGCGTTGGTCACCGACTCCAGCACGATCTGGGAAGCAGTCTTGCGCAGCACGTTGAAGGGCTCGCCACCGACCTGACCGTCGGCGACATGCGTGTGGCAATCGATCAAACCGGGCAGGACCGTCATCGCGGACAGATCAATGACCTTCGCCCCGGGTGGTATGGCCAAGCCTCTTCCGACCTCGGCAATCTTGTGATCGCGAATGAGGATGACCTGATCGGATAGAACTGAGCCTGCGTCAGGGTCAACGAGGCGGCCTGCCTTCACGGCCGTAACCTGCGCGGCGGCCATCACGCACAGAAACACAATTCCAGCGGCAAAGAAGTGGCTTCTCACGTCTCATCCTCCACGAAACAAAAAAGAGGAGGACGAACGCCCTCCTGCGTTCCTGTATTTTGGTGTGCCAGTTTAGTCTGCCGCCGCGGCGGAGTGACCGAGACCGCCCTTCAGATCAGCCGCCAGCAGACGATGAAACGACTGTTCGCCGGCCTCCCGTCTCACCGACAAGCGTCCGGCGCCATAGGCTCGCGACTTGAGACCCCGCTGCACGTCCTCACAGATGCCAAGATCTTCAGACTGAACGCGGTCGCCAACTGCGATGCTCTGCGCGTTGTATTCGCGGCGAGCGTCGCTGATGTCGCTGAAATAAAAATCGAAGATGACGCGGCAATGATCGACATCGAGCGGAATCACGAGGTTCGTGTCCATGTAGCCCGCATAACAGTTGATCATGAAATTAGGATATTGCCAGAAATACCAGGCGCGGTCTCCTTTGCGGGTTGCGCCCGTCGCTGCGTCCTCTTCCGAGGAGACCATCGGACTCGATTGCAGGCAATAGCGGTCCTCATTCTCGATGGTGTACTGCTTGTAATCGAGAACGCTACTCAGCCCCTTGTGCAAATGGGGCACGTGATAGCCGCCGTCGAGATAGTTGTCCACGAACACTTTCCAGTTACACGCGATGTCATAGGACCGGCTATCGAAGTAATGAAGCTTGGCAAGTCCAAGCGGCTCGCAGCGTTTCACGAGGCCGCCCAGAAAACTGCGCAGGGGCTGCGCTTTGGGATCGAGGCTTACGAATACAAAGGCCTCCCAGGTATCGACTTTCACCGGCACAAGGCCATTGTCCTGGCGATCGAAATTCTTCACGCCGTCGAACTCAGGCATGCCCTTCAGGGAACCATCGAGGCCGTAATTCCATCCGTGGTATGGACAGTGCAGGATGGATGCAAGGCCGCAAGGCTCGGTGACGACTTTCGCGGCGTGGTGACGGCACACGTTGTAGAAGGCTCGAAGTTGACTGTCGCTTCCTCGGACGGCAACGATTGGCTCGCCAGCGACCGTGGCAGTTACGAATTGTCCCGGCTTGCTAACCTGATCGACCCGGCCCACAACCTGCCAGGAGTTGGTGAAGACCGTGAGAGCTTCCAGCTCGCCGATTCGCGGATCTACGTACCACGGTCCAGGAATCGTGGAGGCTTCCGACAATGGCGCCTTGTCGTTGTAGCTGGCCAGTATCTCTTCGACAGAGATCGGTCTGATCATGAGTGTGGTCCCCTGGAATTTGCTGTCATGCGTTGCTGCGCTCAGATCCGATTGCTCTTTTGAGCACTTCGAGGAACTGGTTGATGCGCGCTTCCTTGCGCTCGCCAAGCTCCCCCTGGCGGCGAAACAAGCCCGGATCGAGTTCTTCGGTCAAAAACGCATCTTGAAAGCGCTCGATGGTCCAGTCAAGGATGGAGACGATCATCTCGACATCGAGGTCCTTGCGCACCTCGCCGCGCTGCACTCCAAATTTCACAAAAGCAACCGTGCCGTACGGATCCTCAGTCATCAGGAAGCGGTTGATTTCCCGTTTCAAAGCCAGGTCGGTACTATAGTTGCCCAGCAGTGAGATGCGGTAGGGGACCCAATCCTCGTGCACCAGGTGTTCGGTCCGCTCCAGCCAGTAGCGGAGGACGCCGAAGAATCCGAGCGCCTGCACGTCGGCGGGGGCATCGAGGTAGGCAGGAAACGCGCGCACCGCCTTCTTGTAGACCTCGAAGAACAGGCCGTCCTTGCTGCCGAAGTGCTGGAAGATCGACCCCTTAGCGATATCCAACTCAGCAGCGATGTCTCCGACGCGGGCCGCGTGGTATCCCTGTTCGGCGAAGTGGCGCATGGCCGTATCGACGATGCGAGCGCGCTTTGCCTCAGAACGGGGGCGCGGGGGAACCTGATTGCGATAACGGGGAGGAGTAATAAGACTGCTGGCGATTCCACTCATAGATTGACCTCAAGTCACGGAACGATACCGAAAAATTCTTTGGAATTCAATTTCAATTTTTCAGGCCCCTGCGCTAGTGTATTGGCCCACAGTCCATCGTGAAAATGACTTTCAGTCAAGCGCAGATATGCCGAATGCCGGACGGAAATCTTACGATGCGATCGTAGTGGGAGGGGGCCACAACGGCCTGACCGCCGCCGCGTATCTTGCCCGTGGCGGCCTGAACACGCTCGTGCTCGAGCGCCGCGAGATAGTCGGCGGCTGCTGCGTGACGGAGGAGATCGCTCCCGGATGCCGCGCGTCCACGACATCTTACATCGCCAGCATGCTGCGGCCGGAAGTAATCCGCGATCTAAGGCTCGCCGAGCATGGTTTGCGAATGGTGCCATGCGATCCGGCGATCCAGGTCGCGTTCCCCGACGGCTGTGTGGTGCCGTGGTGGGCCGACCGCGATCGGGCGGTCATTGAATTCCGCAAGCATTCGCCCAAGGATGCGGAAACCTTCGTCCGGGTCGACGAAAAGCTCAAGAAGCTGGCGCGCTACTTGCAGCCGTTTTTTCTAGAGCCTCCGCCGGAAATCGACACCAGGAGCATGCTTGGATGGAATGATTTGTTCCGTGTGGGCAAGCGGTTTCGGAGCATCTCGAGTTCAGAGATCGCGGAGCTCGTCTCATTTCTCACGGGAAGCCTCGGCGAGTTTCTCGACCGGAACTACGAATCCCAAACCATCAAGACCATGTTCCTCGCCAACAACGTATATGGCAAACATGGAGGACCGTATCAGCCGGGCAGCGCGCTGGGGCTGCTGTTTCACCTATTGAGCGGTGGCGAGCATCAGCTTCAGGGTTTTTACGGTCACGTGATGGGCGGCATGGGCGCAATCTCGGAAGCACTTGCCGCGGCCGGACGCAAATTCGGTGTCGAAATCCGTACCTCCGCGCCGGTCGCTCAAATCAAGAGCCGCGAGGGCCGCGCCCGCGGTGTCGTTTTGGGGGATGGGACGGAGATCGACGCACGCATCGTGCTCTCGAACGCGGATCCGAAACGCACTTTTCTGACAATGCTTCCTGAGCGGGAGTTGCCGGCGGAATTCGTGCATGCGATTCGCGGGATCAAGATGGCCGGACCGTGCGCGAAAGTAAATCTGGCGCTTTCCGAAGAGCCGCGCTTCAAAGGTACGCCTTCGACCTGCACGCCTCTGGAGCGGACGTTCTACACGATCGTGCCATCGCTGGAATTTGCCGAGCGCTGCTACGACATCGCGAAATTCGGCGACATTCCAGAAGAGCTCTGGGTCGACTGCGTGATTGCCTCGAATGCCGACGCATCCCTGGCACCTCGCGGCACTCACGTCATGACTTGTTTCGTGCAGTACGTTCCCTATCACCTGCGTAGCGGGGACGTGGGACGACAATCGCGAGTTGCTGGGCGACCGCGTCCTGCGCAAGATCGGCGAATACGCCCCCAATGTGCCGGGATCGGTTATTGCGTGCCAGACCTTGACACCGCTTGATCTGGAGCGCACCTATGGACTGACCGAAGGAAACATCTTTCACGGCGATCTTTCGCTGGAGCAATTGTTCTTCATGCGCCCCGTTCCGGGATGGTCTCAATACCGGACGCCGATTGAAGGTCTCTACTTGTGCGGAGCCGGAGCGCATCCGGGTGGCGGGGTGACGGGAGCGCCTGGCCATAATGCAGCACACCAGGCGCTGCGCGACTGGAAGAAGGGTCGCTTCAAGGCAGGTGCGGCATGAATGGCTGCTGCATGGCGTCGCGAAAACATTGGACATCACAGGTTTGCCCTGAACCGTTTGCTGAAGACAAGCGCATCCGGGCGGAATTCGAGTACATCGACGATTAGCGAGCGCAAGGAGAAAGTATGACGAAGAAAGGCATTCTGGAACGGTTGAAAGAGGGCCCGGTCCTGGGCGACGGCGGTTACCTGCTGGAGTTGGAGAAGCGCGGATGGGTACGGCCGGGTCCGTTCACTCCAGAGGTCGCGATCGTATATCCGGACGCGCTCCGCGAATTGCACATCGAGTTCCGGCAAGCGGGCGCTGAAGTTCTTCAGGCGCTGACTTTTTATGCCAGCCGCGACAAACTGGCCACGGTGGGCTTGCAGGATAAAGTCGAGGACATCAACCGGTCCGCCGTCCGTATCGCGAAGGAAGTCGCAGGCGACGACTGCCTGGTGGCGGGGAATTTGAGTCTTACCTGGATGTATGAACCGAACAGTCCGGCGGCCGCGGACCGCGTGCGTGAAACGTTCGATGAACAATTGCGCATCCAGGTGGAGGAAGGGGTCGACTTCATCATTGGCGAGACTTTCTCATGGCTCGGCGAGGCCTTGCTGGCGGTCGAACGTGCGAAGAAGACCGGACTCCCGGTGATGGTGACCATCTGCTTCGAGAACAAAGATGAAACAGCGGAAGGAACAAACGCAGCCGATGCCGCAAAGACGCTGCTGGACGCGGGCGCCGACATCGTGGGCATGAATTGCCTGCGGCCTCCGGAGCACATGCTCGGGCCGATGGAGCAGATGCGAAAGGCAGTATCCGGTTATCTGGCCTGCCAACCAGTGGGCTTCCGAACTCCCAAAGACAGGCCAGACTTCACGAGCCTGCCGGAATTTCCTTACTCTCTCGACCCGCTGCAACTCACGCGCAAAGACATGGGTGCTTACGCCGCGCAGGCTCGAGAAATCGGAATCAACTATATCGGTTCCTGTTGCGGCTCGGTGGCGTCACACGTTCGGGAAATGGCGAAGGTACTCGGCAAGCTTCCGCCTGACAACCGCGTGTGGAAAAAAGGGGGTGCCAAGCCGATGTCTGCATACGAGTACTACGACCACGATAAAGCAGAAGTAAAGCGATAGCTGGGCAACTCTTCCCGCTGAAACAAAGAGCCTGCTCTATAAGCAGGCCCTTTTCAATGCGCAATCCCTGCAGCGTTCAGGCTGCGGCTTCCGGGTCCTGGGCCATTACCAATGGCACATTTACCAGATGCTCATTGATGAACCACTGTTGCAGTTCATTGGTGCGCAGAACATCGCTAATGACAAGATCGTTGGTGCCGTCGTCACCAATAGTCTGCGCACGCTTGGCCAGCTTTCGGCACTGGCCGATGATGATCTGGTGAGCATCGAGCAGGCGCGAGATTTGCACGGGAACCTCTTCCCTGCCGCGCGGCGGGCGCTCGATCTGGGTGGTTTCCGCAATATCGGCCGCCATCGCCAGGCTGATGCCGCCGAGCAACTGAATGCGCTCGGCAATCTGATCCACCAGTTCGTTCTGCTCTTCGTAGTGTTTGTCGTACAGCAAATGAAGCTGATAGAAGGTGGGACCGGCCACCTGCCAGTGTGATTTCTTATACAGGTCGCGCAGCGTGATGGTGTCAGCCAGAAGTTGATTCAGCTGTTCCGTCATCTCGAGACGAACCGGCTCTTCCAGATCCAGGGGCAGCAGTTGCTCCACGGTGCCGTAAGACTGAAATTCGCGCGCTTTCTGGTGCAAGCGTGGTTGCGCACTCACTCTGCCACGATTGGCAGAAGCAGATTCCTTCTTTGCCATGGGAAAGCTCCTTGCGATGCGAAAGGATGGGGCTGTGAGCAGCCGTCACAGAAATCCTAAACCTTAGTAGCTGTCAACCGCCGAAGGGTTGGATGACACGGGCGAAGGGTTTGATTCCCGTGAATTCAAGCGACCCAGACTTCGCCAAGTAGTCCTCAGTTTACTTTCTTTTTATCATTGATCTACAGGGAATACCTCCTTTATCACTTGAGATCACACGTCAGAGAGCTGCGCCGAGCAAGCTGTACATCAGGACCGTCAGCACAAAACTGGCAACTCCGACATAAAGCCAGTCACGCTCAAGCGCGAATGCGAAGGCAGAGAACGCGACGCGCGCAACCGGGGTAGCGATCAGGAACAGAATTCCGAGCTGAATGATGCCCCGCCCATGAAAGGTGCTGGCAGACCGAAGAATTCCTTTCCACTGTCGGAGGTCAGATGGCTCGCCTGCGAAAGCGCGGTACTGAGTGGGGGCAAATCCGTGCCGAACAAGAAAGACGACACCACCGATGACCACAACTGCAGCTGCCAAGGTTACGCCGGCGCGCAGCAGGTTGGCGATCACGACTTCAATTTTCTGATCGGTCCAGTCAGCCTTTCGGAACATAGTTAAATTTTCCCCGAAAAGGCGCCATAGAGCATTTCGCCGCCCAATGCCACGATTACCGCAGCGAAGACCCAGCGCAATTGTTGTGTCTTGGTGCGCGCCAGCATTCGCGCTCCGGCGAGCGAACCTGCAAGCACTCCCAGCACGACGGGCATCGCCAGTCCGGGATCGACGTAGCCGCGACTCAGGTAGACACCGGCGCTGGCGGCGGCTGTGACTCCAATCATAAAATTGCTGGTGGTGGTGGATACTTTGAAGGGGATGCCCATGGCGTGGTCCATCGCAAGAACCTTGACGGCTCCGGAACCAATACCCAGCAGGCCAGACAGGGCGCCCGCTCCGAACATTAGACCAAATCCGGCCGGAACACGGTGAACGTAGTATGCCTTTGGCCCAGCCAGAGATGGATAAACTCCATTCATTTTAAGACGGGTCGCCAACGGGTCAGGAGGGTCATCGGCAGGAACCTCAACCGGAGTTCGGCTGGAGGCATAACCGGAATAAAGAAGAACGAGGCCGAAGACCGCGCCGATCGCCGCGGTCGACACACGCGCTGCAAGAAATGCTCCAAAAAGCGCGCCCAGTGTAGTCGCCACTTCCAGGAACATGCCAATGCGGATGTTGGAGAAGCCATCCTTCAGGTAAGCCACCGCAGCGCCTGAGGACGTAGCAATCACTGATACCAGAGAAGCGCCCACCGCATACCGGATGTCCACTTTGAAAACCAGGGTCAGCAGTGGGACGAGCACCACGCCTCCGCCCAGTCCCGTAAGCGCACCCAGGAATCCCGCCATGAACGAACCGACGCCGACCAGGAACGTAAATTCGAGATTGTTCATCCCACCTCCCGATCCAGTGTGCCATAGGCGGCATCAACTGTTCCGGGAATGCGGGTTAATACGCGAGATGCTCTCTATCAGGTTCAACAGGCAGACGGATGCCAGCGAGGCAACGGAAAAGAAAGGTCCCCGACGGTATTCGCCAGGGGTGCCGCAATGTTTACGATCCTTCGATCTGAATCAGGGGCGTATTTGAAACCGGTGCGTCGGGCAAATGCAGCCCGCACTCCGTTTTTTGAAATCCTGCCCAGCGACCGGCGCGGGGATCCTCTCCCGGCCGAACCGCTCGGGTGCAATGGGTGCATCCGATGCTGGTGTAATGTGCGTCATGCAGCGGGTTGTAAGGGACGTTGTTTTCGCGGATGTAGTCCCAAACGTCGTCATTTGTCCAATCCACCATGGGATTGATCTTGACCAGCTGAAACTTCTGGTCCCACTCCACTTTCTTTGAATTCGCGCGAATCTTGGTCTGATCGCGCCGGATGGCGGTGATCCATGCGCGCAGCGAGCTTAGCTTCTCTTTGAGCGGCTCAACCTTACGCAAGGAGCAGCATCGGTCGGGGCTGGTCGACCACAGCGCTTCTCCGTAGATATCGGCCTGATCGGAGGGCGTGAGGCGCGGCTGCACACGCTCAACCCGAATCCCATATCGGCTTTCCACCTCACCGATCAGCTGGTAGGTCTCGGGAAACAAAAAACCTGTATCGATGGTGAAGACGCGCAGCGAGGGATTGAGGCGAGCAGCGATGTCAATCAGCGCCATGCCCTCTGCGCCAAATCCTGACGCCATCTCGATGGTGGGACCAAAGGTACGGAACGACCATGCCAGCACTTCTTGCGGTGTCCAGCCTTCCGCTATTTTCTGTGTTTCTTTCAGATGCTTGATCACTGTCTCCACTCCAGGTTTCCCCCAAGGACATGGTTCTCCAAAACGAATTGCGATTCGGCCGGCTGCTCGACCGCTGCAACAGCGTTGTCGATGACAGGTTCTTCGGCCAGCACTTCCCCAATCAAAAGAAGCGTTGGTGCGGGTAATTGCGGAGCGCTCGGCAAATCAGCCACCGTGGTTCTGTGAACTTGCTGTTGTTTCGAGCTTGCACGGGAAACGATCGCGCATGGTGTCGCGGAACTTAATCCGGCCGCCATCAACTGACCAGCCGTTTCGCGATAGTTGAAGCCGGGCATGTAGACGGCCAGCGTTGCTCCCGATGCGACATAGGCTTCCCAGGCCACCGCTTGGTCGGGATTCGCAGGATGACTTGAAAGCAGAATCACTGCGGATGATTTGTCGCGGTGCGTGAGCGAGACCTGGGCCGCTGCAGCCGAGGCGAGTGCCGAAGTCACACCCGGCACAACTTCAAACTCCACGCCTGCTTTTCGGAGGGCGTCCATTTCTTCGCCGCCACGGCCAAAGATCGAAGGATCGCCTCCCTTCAGACGAACCACACGCAAGCCAAACGACGCGAACGCGATCAGCAGAGAGTTAATCTCCCCCTGCGGCGTACTCTTTCTGCCGCAACGTTTGCCGACGTTGCGGACATGCGCCGTGGCCGGAATCAGTTCCAGGATTTCGGAGCTGACCAGATCATCGTGCAGGACGACGTCAGCGCTCTCAATTAACTTGAGAGCTTTGACGGTCAGTAAATCGGGTTCGCCAGGACCCGCTCCCACGAGAAACACCTTACCGTTCATGCGCGGCCTCCTGCACAAGGACATCGTTGGGAAGGGCCGTATCAAAAGGCGGGCGCGCAGCCCATTCATGCAACAGCTTGCGGCGGTAATCCGGATTCAGAGCTTGGCGAAACAGCTGGCTTCGGATTCTGCCCAGCTGTTCAAGCCAGCCCGCATAGAAGGGCGCCAGTTGGCGTTCAAATTCGCGCCGCAACTTCTGCGCAAGTGCCGGACTCTTTCCTTCCGTGGAAATCGCGACCTGGAGAGATCCACGACGAACCACCGCTGGGTAATAGAAGTCGCAACGGCCGGGGTCGTCCACCACGTTGCAGAGAATCTGACGGCGGGTCGCTTCGCGGTAGACCAGATCGTTGACCCCAACCGACGAGGTGGCGGCAATCACCAGGAAGATCGCATTCAGGTCGGAGGCTTCAAACTCGCGCGCATCCCACTCGAGCACGCCGGTTCGCGCCCAACCAGCCACCGCAGGAGTCACCCACGGAGCGACAACTCGAACCTTGGCATGAGCGACCAACAAGCTGCGAATTTTCGATTCGCCTATCTTGCCGGCTCCCACCACCAGGCACGAGCGACCTTCGAGTTTCAGAAATATCGGGAACAAACTCATAGCGTCCTTTACTGCCGTCTAGCCTTCGATTCCATGCGGCACCCGGCCCGGCGAGGGATCGCGCAGCACCGCACCGATCCATTCCCCGGCCAGGCACTCGCGCAGTTGTTCGTCGCTGTGCCGTGCAAAAAACTGGCGGAGGTTTTCGTTCGCACGCCGCTCGTCGAGATAGCGACGAAGCAGCCGCTCGATGGCATCAGGCACCTCGCTGGCCAGGCAGCGATACCCCACCGCACGGGCAATCGACTGGTGCAGCCCAACTGCTCCGCCTACGCAGAAGTAGTAGGCGTCCAGCATGCGATCGCCAACTTTGATCTTCTTGCCTTCGATCCCAATGTCAGCGATCCAATGTTGGCCGCAACTGTTCGGGCACCCGGTTACGTGCAGTTTCAAGTGCTGCTCGAATCCGGGAAGCCGCTCTTCTAATTCCTCGACCAACCAGCGCGAAAACGCTTTGGTCTCCGTAATCGCGAGCTTGCAGAATTCAGAACCGCTGCAGGCAATCGCGCCCCGCCAGAACGCCGACCCTTGCACCGGCATTCCAGCCGCGGTGAGTTTCTCGGCCAGCAGGTCGACGTTCTCGCGCGGAACGTTCACGATAATTAAGTTCTGCATGTTGGTGACGCGAACCTGGCCGCTCGCCATACGCTCCGACAGATCTGCGGCACTGTGCATTTGCGCCGCGGAAATTCTTCCCCGCAACACTGCAGCGCCCACATAAAACTGGTTGGCCTGTTTCTGCGCATGGATACCAACGTGATCGCGGTATACATCGTCTGGTGGTTGCTCGTCCGCAGCAGGCTCAAGTTTGAAACCGATGCGCCTCTCGAGTTCTTGTTGAAAGATTTCCGGAGTCCAGCCATGGCGCAAAAAGAGAAATTTCAGGCGGGCGCGTTCGCGATTCTCGCGGAGCACATCGCTGTCGCGGAAAATCTCCGCGATCCCGCGCAGGACCGGGATAACTTCACTCTGACGGACGAAAGCGTTCAGCCGGGTGGCGAGATGAGGATCCGCCGAAAGACCACCCGCGACCCGCAGCGAAAACCCGATTTCATCTTGACCACGCAGCCGGCGGGTTACGGCCGTGAGTCCAACGTCATTAATCTCCGGATAGGCGCACCACGAGCGGCATCCCGTAATGCAAATTTTGAACTTTCGGGGCAGGTTGTAAAACTCCGCGTTGCCCACGAAAAAACGGTTCGCCTCAAGAGCCAGGGCAGAGGCATCGAAAATCTCTTCCGCATCGACGCCGGCCAGGGGGCAGCCTGTGATATTGCGGGTGTCGTCACCGCAGGAGCCTTTTGTGGTGAGTCCTGCTCGCCACAGGCTGTCGAGAACTTCGGGGAGGGCTTCAATCGTTACCCAGTGCAACTGGATGTTTTGCCGGACCGTCAGGTCCGCATTTCCACGGGCATAACGTTCAGTGACTTCAGCGATCGTTCGCAACTGGTGCGCCTGCAGCAAGCCGTTCGGGATTCGGATGCGTACCATGAAGTACGGCAGCGCCTTCCCCTCACCGTTCTTTCCTCCGACCACGCCGGCCCCATCGCCTTGGGTGTAAACGCCCCACCAACGGAAATACGTACCGATCCATTCCGGGGGAATTGCAGTGAAACCTTCCCGCGCGAACCGGCGAATCTCGTCGAGGCCCTCCCACGGGTTTCGCTCCCGTTTGAGCCGCTCGACGCGTTGCGCTTTCGTTTCTTTGGCTGGAATTGTCATAAATGCAAAAAGCCCACCGCCAGTTTTATCTACTGGCGGTGGGCTGATAATTGCTGATTCTTAAAGACTTATTACGTCAGCAGCCTCCCTGTGCCAGAAGACACGTGTGCGCAACAACAAGTACAACAACACACCGTGAACGTCTGGCTAGAGGCCAACATCATCGGCCGATAGTAGAGGGGAATCAGGATCCTGTCAACTGCAGAACTTCCCCGCCCTATGCAAAATTTGAATAGGAGCAATCGAATAATTGGAGTCGCAGGTTTGCAGTTGGTCTTTGACGACCTTTCCAGGCTGGATTATTGTCTATACGTCCGATGCTGACCCATCGCCATCACCGCCATCATCATCACGCGCACAGCGCGTTGGCGGCGGTGCCGGTCTAAGTCTGACTTAAGCACTCATCGAATCACGAGCCCGCTGACGCGAAAGCTTCAGCGGGTTTTTCTTTTTCTACAGGGGAGAATATGGACATAAAGATCGATTTCGCAAAGATGCAGGGGCTGGTGCCGGCCATCGTGCAGGACAAAGAGAGCGAACAGGTGCTGATGCTGGGTTTCATGAATGAGGAGGCTTTTGAGCGCACCCTGGCCTGCGGGTACGTCACATTCTTCAGCCGAACTCGTAATCAGCTTTGGACCAAGGGCGAAACTTCCGGCAACCGGCTGAAAGTCCTTTCGATCTGCACCGATTGTGATCGGGATACATTTCTGGTCCAGGTGCAGGTCGAGGGCGTAGGAGTCGTTTGTCACCTCGGAACACGGTCATGTTTTACCGAGAGTCTGCCGATCACTCCCCCGGCAATTACCCGACCGCAGGAGACAAAGCGATGAAACTGCGACTGGGAATTCCCAAGGGCAGTCTTCAGGAAGCGACTCTGCAACTATTCGCGCGCGCCGGGTTGCGGGTTTATACAAACTCGCGCTCCTATTTCGCCTCCACCGGCGATCCGGAAATCGAATGCATGCTGATTCGCGCGCAGGAGATGGCACGTTACGTGGAACACGGCGCCCTCGATGCCGGTCTTACTGGAATTGACTGGGTGGTCGAGAGTGGCCTCGACGTGGTTCCGGTCGCCGATTTGATTTACGCAAAGCAGAGTCGGGGAAAAGTCCGATGGGTACTCGCCGCTCCCGAAGACTCCGCGTTCCAACGCGCCGAAGACCTGGCTGGCAAGATCATCGCAACCGAACTGGTGAACGTGACTCGCAACTACTTCCGGGCCAGGAATGTGGACGTGCAAGTCGAGTTCTCCTGGGGCGCAACCGAAGTGAAGCCTCCCATGCTCGCAGACGCAATCGTCGAAGTGACCGAGACTGGCAGTTCCCTGCGAGCCAACCGGCTCCGCATTCTCGACACCGTGCTTGAGTCAAACACCCAAATTATTGCGAATCGGTCGGCCTGGGCGGATGGTGAACGGCGGCGGAAGATCGAAAATCTCGCATTGATGCTCCGCGGAGCGATGGAAGCCCAGGACCGCGTCGGCCTGATGCTCAATGTACGCAAACAGGATTTGAACGGCGTTTTAGCGGTATTGCCTGCCTTGCAGAATCCGACAATTTCGACTCTCAGCGACAGCGATTGGGTGGCCGTCAACACCGTCATCGAGGAATCCGCGGCGTGGCAGGTGATCCCTCGCCTGAAGGCAGCACAAGCCGAGGGCATTGTCGAGTATCCGCTGAACAAGGTGGTGATGTAATGCGGATTCTTTCTGGAGACGCGGCTTCACGCCGAGTACGAAAGCTGGAGTTCCGCAGTTCGGAATTCGCGACCGTGGAGCGCAAAGTCCGCAAGATTGTGGACAACGTCCGGCGCGGCGGAGACCGTGCCCTGCGCAGATACGCAGCCGAGTGGGACAGATTGCCTCTCGATCACGACCTACGCGTTTCACAGGCTGAGTTGGAAGCGGCTTGGGCAATGGCGCCTCAAGACTTGCGACGCTCCTTGCGTCAGGCGGCAGGAAATATCCGGCGCTTCTGTCAGTGGCAGCGTCCGCGGGAGTGGAGTCGACGCGCCGGCGGCATCTCATTGGGACAGGTGGTGCGTCCACTCGGATCGGTGGGCTGCTATGTACCCGGCGGAAGGCACCCGTTGGTTTCCACTCTTCTCATGACTGTCATTCCGGCGCAAGTCGCGGGCGTCGCAAACATTCGGGTGGTCAGTCCAAATCCGAGCAGTGAAGTTCTGGCGGCTGCAAATCTGCTGGGCATCCGCGAGGTCTATCGAGTGGGCGGGGCGCAGGCCGTAGCGGCCCTCGCTTATGGCACAGCCAGCCTTCCGCGAGTCGATAAGATCGTCGGTCCCGGCAACATTTTTGTGACCGCGGCAAAGAAATTGGTGTCGTTCGATTGCGCGATTGATTTTCTCGCAGGGCCGACCGAAGTGGTGATCCTTAGCGATCGTTGCCGAGCTGAGTTCATCGCCGCTGACCTGGTGGCACAAGCCGAGCACGATCCCGCCGCTTTGCCGATCTTCATCACAACCTCGCAGCGGCTGGCGCGAGACGTGAGCCAGGCGGTATTGAACATTGGAAATCCAGTTGCAACTCAATCGATTCGCCGGAATGGAGCCATCCTGCTGGCCGCGTCCCGTAGCGAAGCGCTCGCATGGGCCAATCGCATTGCTGCGGAACATATCACCGTCGATGCGAAAGACCTGCCTTTTATCGAGAATGCCGGGTCGATTTTCGTAGGAGACTATTCAGCGCAAGCGGCCGGAGATTACGCATCCGGCCCCAATCATGTGCTGCCGACGGCGGGCGTTGCACGTTTTCGCGGAGGGTTGACGGTGCATGATTTCGTCAAGGTGATCACGGTGCAACGGCTCTCAAAGCCCGGTCTGAAAAACATCGGCAGGACCGTCACCTATCTTGCCGAGGTTGAAGGATTGACCGCCCATGCTCAATCAATTCGCGCGAGGTGTCCCGATGCCTAGAATGCGAAGCGCAGTGCGCACTTTGCCCAGCTACCATCCTCCTTTGGGTGGACGCATCGGGTTGCGTCTCGATTTCAACGAAAACGTGGTGGGCTGTTCTCCAAAGGTCCTTGAGCGGCTGCGCAAGATCGGGGTGGAGGAACTGGCGCGTTATCCAGAGCGCGAACCAGTGGAGTTGATCGCGGCCAACCGCCTCGGCGTGAAGCCCGAGGAACTGCTGCTCACCAACGGCGTCGACGAAGCCATCCACCTCGTGTGCCAAACCTATCTGGAAACAGACGATGAAGTCCTGATCGTTGTTCCAACCTTCGCGATGTATGAAATATTCGCATCTGCCACGGGGGCCCGCGTTGCTAAGGTACCGGCAGGCACCCACTTCTCATTTCCTACCAATACTGTTTTGCGCCACATCACTGGCAAGACGCGTCTCATTGCAATCGCAAATCCCAATAATCCCACGGGCATGGCGGTTCCATTGGATGACCTGCGCCTTATCGCGCAATCCGCACCCGAGGCGGCAATTCTCGTGGACGAGGCCTACTACGAATTTCACGGCCAATCGCTGCTGCGCCAATGGACCGAATTTCCGAACATCTTGGTGGCTCGGACTTTCTCGAAAGCTTACGGCCTCGCCGGACTAAGAGCGGGCTTGTTGATGGGTAGCGGGAATGCGATGGATCAAGTTCGCAAAGTTGCGTCCCCCTATAGCGTAAACGCTGTTGCACTGGCATGTCTGCCTGATGCGCTCGAAGACGTCGCTTATGTGAACGCCTACGTGAGGGATGTTTGCGCGGGACGCGAAAGATTGGAGGCGGAGTTGAAGAATCTTGGCCTTCCTTTTTGGCCGAGCCGAGCGAACTTCGTGCTCATGCGCATCGGCCAGCAGAGTTCCGCTTTTGTTCGGGGAATGCGCGAGCGCGGAATTCTCGTGAGGGACCGGTCGAGCGATCCGGGCTGCGAAGGCTGCGTGCGCATCACGCTCGGGTCGATGAAACAGACCGACCAACTGCTTTCGGCCCTGCGGGAAACCCTGCAGCAACTTGGCCTGGCAAGGCAGGAGGTGCGCCCATGAGAAAGGCGCGCATCCACCGGCCCACCAAAGAAACAGACATCCTGGCCGTTTTGAATATCGATGGCCAGGGTCGCTACAAGATTTCCACCGGAATCCGTTTCTTCGATCACATGCTCGAATTGTTCGCGCATCATGGCGGTTTTGATCTGGAAGTGACGGCGCGGGGCGACCTCGAGGTCGATCAGCATCACACGGTGGAAGACGTTGGCATCGTGCTCGGCCAAGCCTTTGACAAGGCTCTGGGCAACAAGAAAGGAATCCTGAGGGCTGGATACTTCCTTATGCCGATGGATGAAACGCTGGGCATGGCAGCAGTGGACTTTTGCGGGCGAACGTCCATCACGGTGGACACGAAGGTGCGCGTGCGAATGGTGGGTGATCTCCAGGCAGAACTCGTGCACGATTTTTTTGAAGGCTTCGCGCGCGGCGCTCGTGCGAATGTTCACACGCGCGTCTTGTACGGCCGTTCGAACCATCACAAGATCGAGTCCCTGTTCAAAGCTTTCGCCCGTGCCGTCCGCGGCGCCTGCTGGCGGGATCAGCGCATGGCCCGCTTCATACCCAGCACGAAGGGCGTGTTATGAACATTGCGATTGTCGACTACGGCGCGGGAAACCTGGCGTCCGTCAAGAAAGCTTTTGATGCGCTGGGCCAAACGGCTTCGATTACCAGCGATCCTGCCTGTGTTTTGAAGGCTGACAGAATCGTCGTCCCCGGCGTGGGCCACTTCGCGGCCACCGCAGGACTGAATGATCGTGGGTTAACGGACGCGATCTCGAATGCTATCGCGCAAGGTAAAGCAGTCCTGGGAATATGCCTCGGAATGCAGTGGATGTTCGGATCGAGTACGGAGGCCACGGACCTCAATGGTCTCGGAATTTTTCCCGGAGCGTGTACGCGGTTCCCTGTGGAGGTGAAAGCTCCACATGTGGGATGGAATCAACTATCTCGCATCGGGCAGTCACGACTGCTACGCGGCATCGCAGAGGGCTCATTTGTCTATTTCACGCACTCCTATCGCGCGCCGGTGGTCGAGCACACGGTGGCCAGTTGCGAATACGGCGGCTGGTTTTCCGCAGCTGTCGAGCGAGCAAACATCTTCGGGGTTCAATTTCATCCGGAGAAATCCGGGTCCGCCGGCAAACAACTGCTTCAAAATTTCTGCGAGTTGCCATGCTGACAAAACGCATTATCGCGTGCCTCGACGTGATGGGCGGCCGGGTCGTCAAGGGAGTGCAGTTCGCGAATTTGCGGGATGCGGGAGACCCCGCAGAGTTGGCGGAGGCGCACAGCACGGCCGGAGCCGACGAGATCGTGCTGCTCGACATTTCCGCCACCGCTGAGCAACGCGCGACTCTGCTCGACACTGTCCGGCAAGCTGCAAGCAGGCTTTTTATTCCCTTCACCGTGGGTGGCGGCATTGGTTCTCTGGAAGATGCTTCGGCCGTGTTCGACGCCGGCGCCGATAAAGTAAGCATTAATTCCGCGGCCCTGGTAAATCCCGGCCTGATCACCTGCATTGCCGATCGTTTTGGCGGACAAGCCGTGATTGTTGCGATCGATGCCAAACGAGTAGGTCCCAACCGCTACGAAGCATTTTCCAAAGGCGGCAGAACGAATACGGGACGCGACGCGGTCGCCTGGGCGAGGGAGGCAGAAGAGCGCGGAGCCGGCGAGATTCTGCTGACCTCAATGGATCGCGACGGTACCGGTGAGGGATTTGATTGCGAACTGACTCGCATGGTCGCGGATGCAGTCCGCATTCCGGTGATTGCTTCCGGCGGCGCCGGTTCTTCCGCTCACTTCGTCGAAGTGTTTCAGGCAGGCCACGCGGATGCTGCATTGGCGGCCTCAATCCTGCACTACGGGACCACCGCAATGGCTGAGCTCAAGGTCTCGCTACTTGCTTGTGGAATACCTGTGAGGTGGCCGTGCTGATTCCATCGATTGACCTGATGGCGGGAAAGATCGTTCAGCTCGTGCAGGGAGAAAAGAAGGCCCTGGAGTTCGATGACTTTGAGGAATGGATCACACGCTTCGCCAATTTTCCTTTAGTGCAGCTCATCGATCTGGACGCAGCGATCGGGACGGGAAACAATCGCGCCATACTCGATAAATTTACGAACCGCCTTCCCTGTCAGATCGGCGGGGGGATTCGCTCATGGGAATACGGCGCCGAATGCTTGGCAAACGGTGCCCGCCGGATCATTCTCGGGTCGGCCCTCATCAAGGACGGCACTATTAACATTCCTGCCGCGCGTCTGTTTGCGGAAAAGCTGGGGGCAGAACGTCTGACGTTTGCGGTCGATTCCAGGAAAGGAAAAGTCGCGATCAAGGGCTGGCGCGAAGTAACTTCGATCGAAACCTCGGCCATGCTGCAAGCTCTCGAGCCCTATTGCACTGCATTTCTCTACACACACATCGATACCGAGGGCCTTCTCACAGGTATTCCACTCGATACGGTCAGCCGCCTGAGCAAGCTGACATCGCGACAGCTCATTGTTGCCGGAGGCATTCGCAGCCAGGACGAAGTCAATCAACTGGATGCAATGGGCGTTGACGCAGTGGTGGGAATGGCAATTTATTCCGGCCAGATGAAGCTTGATGGGTTTCCAGGATGAACCGCAAGCAAGGGCGTTAGTCGATTTCAACTTCGAGGGCGGTATCGCGCCATTGCCAGATCGACAATTTCCCCAATCAACTGAGTATAGGAGCGCCCGGATGCTTTGGCCGCCATGGCGAATTCCTGCTTGCTCGAAAGCCAGGGATTTGGATTTGCTTCGAGAACGAAGACTTCTCCTTTTGCCGAAAGCCGCATGTCAATGCGCCCGTAGTCGCGAAGTTTCACCGCGCGATGGGCGGCGAGCGCGGTCTGCGTCAAGCGCTCCACCGCTTCTTCATCCAGATCCTCGGCAATGCTCGACTTGGTCAGCTTGTAAGCCTCGGCGTCTTTCTCGAATTTCACGTCGTAGCTGGCTATCTTCGGCGTGCCTTTGGGAAGTTTAGAAAAATCCAGCTCTACCAGCGGAAGGGCTTGCGCATATTCATAACTTCCCAGGATGGCTGCGTAGATTTCTCGACCTTCTATGTACTCTTCAATGATGGCCGGCGAATCAAATTCATCCTGAATGTATTGCACGCGTTCCATTAACTCCTTCACGCTGTCGACCACGGCATTCGAATTGATTCCGATCGATCCATCCTCCGCCAGCGGTTTTACGATAAGCGGGAAGGCTATGTCGTGTGCGTGTTCGATGGTTCCGCGGTAAGACGTGGCAAAGTACGGCGTACGGATTCCGTGAAACGCGAACATTTTCTTGGCAATTGCCTTGTCCTGTGCGAGAAAGCTGGCGTGCGGTCCAGCGCCGGTGTAGCGCAAACCGAGCAGGTCAAGGTAAGCGGCGACATGCATTTCCTTTGTGTCATCGCCCGCAAAAGATTCAGTGAGATTGAAAACCAGGTCAGCTTCGCACTTCGCCAATGAAGTCAGCCCTTGCGGACTGCCATCCAGAATCAGGTACGACGGTTCGTGCCCAAGTTTCTCAAGAGCTTCGAAGATTTCTTCGCGATCTTCCTTTTCTCGCTTTTTCTTTTTGCGGGCTTTCTTCTTGCGTGCAGCCGGCTTGGGCTCCGGAGGAGGTTCAGGAACCGCGCCTTCTTCCTCCCAGATGTCGTAAAGGATGGCGATCTTCATCGCGCATTCCATCCCGGCTTGAGCCGTTTGCTCATCTTCATAATCATAATGCGCGCGAAGTCACGTCTGCACGAACTTGCCGCGCGTCATATAGTTGGTGGCCAGCGTCGTTGCATAGACGGTGATCTCAGCAAGATGTTCCGCTTCCCGCCGCGTGTCAGCGCGTAAGCCCAGTTCGCCGATCCGCTTCTCGATCGCTTCCACCAGTTGCTTGATCAGAGGACGCTGAACTCCCGTCCAGTACGTTACTTTGTCGACCACCGTCTTCCGGTGCTGCCGCAAAAATTCCTGCGCGGGGCGGACGGTCTTTTTCTGGCGCTTGGATACATTAAAAATATCTACCAAGTCGGTGTCCAGCGCCAAGTCCACAACTGGGATCGCTTCGGGAACAGACTGACGATAGAAATCCGCAACTGTCGATTCCATTTCGTCCACTGTGATGTCGGGATATCCGCGGCGTCGAACCGGATCCACATTCCCAAGTTCGCGCGCAATGCGATCCATGTAGCGCAATTTCTCCATCGCTCCCCACCCGCGATAACGCTTGCGCCATCCGCTCCTCGGCGTCAACCAGACGGCGAAGGTTTCCGCGAAATCCTCGTCCGGATGCTTCTGCGCGTACCAGCCCGCCAGATGGCGAACGTAGTTCCGCGAAAAAGGGACGGGCCGGTAGTTATCGAGATAGCGGCGGCGAAACGGTCCGAACAAAGTTTTCCATTCCGGATTTCGATAAAGCTTGTACGCATAATTAAATGCGTGCCCAGCTTCGTGCCGAAGGTACATCATGACTTCGCGTTGGTCCTCGAGGTCATTCATTTCTTTTTCGAGCGAAGCGAGGTCAGGATTGGCGAGATAAAACGGGATGCCGATGACCGGCTCGCCCGAGGGACAGCCCCACTCGTCGGTGAGATAGCAGGCCGGCCGGAATTTTGCGAGACCCTTGCGTCCCAGTTCTTCGTAGAGCTGGTGTACGAAGCGTTCGATCGGCGAGCCCTTCCAGTTTCAAACCGAGTTCGCGGATCGGCTTGCCCAGGATCTCCTGCAAAGTCGCTTTCGGTTTTTCGGTGAGCTCCATGGGATCGGGTGGAGAAGACTTCCTATCGGTCGCGTTCCGGGGAGGAAACGGCTGGCCCACCCAGGCAGAACTAGTATAGAGGCGAGTAGGTCAGGGCGACCCGCACGTTGCAGCGGGGCCCTCCTGGTACAGGTGCACCGTCTGTACAAAACGATATATGCATATCTTTATCATAAACATACAACGTTTATGTGCAGTTTTACTGGAATGTATTGCAGGAGTCGATGGTCCCGCCATTCATGCCGCGCTGAAACCATTCCATTCTCTGTGCAGACGATCCATGGGTAAAGGAGTCGGGACTGACTTGACCTCTCGACATGCGTTGCAGGCGATCGTCGCCGACCGCGGCAGCCGCGCCTAACGCACTCTCCACATCGCCACTCTCCAGAAGATTTCGTTGTTGCGTCGACTTTGCCCAAACGCCCGCGAAGCAATCGGCCTGCAATTCCATTCGCACCGAGAGCGCGTTTTCGGAACCTGGATTGCGTCCCTGCAGGCTGCGTACTTTGTTTTCGATTCCCAGCAAATTCTGAACATGATGTCCTAATTCATGAGATAGCACGTAGGCTTGCGCGAACTGGCCCGGCGCACCGAATCTTTGCTGCAGTTCATCGTAGAAGCCAAGATCGATGTACACCTTCTGGTCTGAGGGACAATAGAACGGCCCAGTGGCCGACTGCGCGGCTCCGCAGGCCGACGAAGTGACATCGCGAAACAGCACGAGCTTTGCGTGCTGGTACGGAATTCCCTGCTGCTGCAGAATTCCAGCCCAGGTTTTTTGCGTGTCATCGAGCACAAACGAAACAAACTGGACAAGCGGCTCTTCCCGCGCATCCCGCTGCGGATCGGGCTGGCTCACGGCGGGCCCGGTCGCAACTCCCTGCCCCCCAAGAAGTGAGAAGAAGTCGCGTTTGAAAACCAAGCTGAGAACCAGGAGGATCAGGAACCCGCCGATTCCGATATGCATTCCTCTAATACCGCCGCCCCCGCCGCCTTCATCTCGACGATCTTCCACGTCATCGCTTTTGCCGCCCGGCGTCCAACGCATACTTCACCTCTTCCATGAAAATTGGCGCATAAGATTATACGGGCGGGGACAGTGACTGTGGGACACACAGAATTGTTAATCTTGTGCCACGCCCCTCACGTCTCCTGAACTCCTGCGGTACACTAGAAAACTTTGACAGCCATTCAGGAGGATTTCTATGCCCGATGCCACTCTCAGTGGCGCAGATTTCAAAAAGCAGCTGCGCGAAGGCAAGCCGAAGATGGGCTCTGTTCCTGAACGCGCACAGCCCCACCGTCGCCGAGCAGTTGGCGCACAGCGGTTATGACTGGTTGCTGGTCGATACCCAGCACGGTCCTATGGGGTACGAGAAGCTTTCCGCGATGCTCTCCGGGATTGCCAATGGCGGCGCCAAATCCATGGTGCGCGTAGGAGGCTATGACGACCGTCCCGGCATCCAGCAGGCGCTGGACATGGGGGCCGATGGTGTTCTGGTCCCTTACATCAATACCGCCGAAGAAGCGCGCCAGGCGGTGAGTTGCACCAAGTACCCGCGAACCGGAACTCGATCGGTCTATTTTCCGCAGCGCAGCATGAACCGCGCTGGCCTGTTAGGCTACGCCGGCAATTTCAACAACAACGGCATCGTCGCTCTCCAGGTGGAAACGGCATCCTGCATCGACAACATCGCCGAGATCGCGGCCGTGCCCGGCGTGGATATACTTTTTCTGGGACAGAATGATCTATGCATGTCGATGGGCTTGTACGAAAAGTACGAATTCCCGCACATGTATACCTCGCCCGAACTAGGCGCGGCGACGCAAAAACTCATTGAACATGCTCGCAAGAACAACGTCATCCTGGGCCTATTTCTTTTTGGCACCACACGCGTCGGCGAGTTTCTGGAGAAAGGCTTCACCTTCATCAGCATTGGCAATGACCTGCACCACGTGTTGACGCAGGCTGGCGCCTACGTAAAGGACATGGAAGGCATCGCGAAAGAGAAGGGGAAAGACTGGACTCGACGTCCTACTGCCCTGCTCTAACTCTTTGTTCGAGATTGCTTGATAGCGCTCCGGGGAGTCCGGGGCGCTATTTTCCTGCTTCCAACCACCCATACATTGCGGCGTTCTACTTCGCGAGTTCTTCCGCAAGCATCAGGACTTGTTGTGGACTCTTCCCGCTCTCTCGCAAATGACGAATGCTCAGTGAGTCATGACGCTTTGCCATTCGCTGGCCCGTTGAATCGCGGATCAGGCTGCAGTGATAGTAATCAGGCGGTTCCAGGCCAAGGGCACGAAAAATCAAAATTTGGCGAGCCGTGGACTTGAGCAGATCCGCTCCTCGCACCACCTCCGTGATCTCCATCTGGGCATCGTCGACTGCTACCGCCAGTTGGTAGGCGGGCACATCGTCACGCCGCCAAACTACAAAATCTCCGTAATCCCTGCCCGCAATAAAACTTTGTTTTCCCATGTGTCGGTCCACAAACTCAATCGGCTCGCCATCGGGAACGCGAAAACGCCAATTCATGCCGACCGGGGAATCAAAGTCCGTGGCGTCAGTGCGTGACCGGCATTTTCCCGGATAGATCGGCTCATCGTCCGCGTCGTTCGGGGCGGCCGCAGCGGCCGCAAGATCTTTGCGGGAGCAGGTACAGGGATAAATCCGGCCGCCGTCACGAAGTTTCTTCCACGCCTCCAGATAAAAGGATCGGCGGTGGCTTTGCTGGTAAGGTGTAAATGGCCCACCTTCCTCTGGCCCTTCCTCCCAGTCAATGCCCAGCCACCGCAAGTCTTCGTACATCGCAGCCGCAAACTCGGGTCGGCAACGTTGCGGGTCGAGATCCTCATTCCGCAAAATCAACGTTCCTCCATGCTGGCGAGCCCGCTCCGCAGCAACCCAGAATGTGCGGGCGTGGCCAAGATGAAGCAACCCGGTTGGCGAGGGAGCCAGGCGTCCCCGATATTTTGTTTGGGGTGGAGATGAACTCACAGCTGCATTTTACTGGGAAGATTGCCGCACCGAAGTGTCCGCGGCAGCCTCCAGTGAATCGGATTGGGAAGCCGGAAACTCACCTTCCCAGATCGCAACGACCACCGTCGCCAGGCAGTTCCCCAACACGTTGACGGAGGTGCGAGCCATATCCATCAACTGATCAATTCCCAGGAGAACAAAGACGGGTTCGACCGGCAATCCAAACGAACCGACCGTTCCGAGAAGAATGACGATTGCCGCGCGGGACACGCCCGCCACCCCCTTGCTGGTCAAGAGCAAAGTAAGCATGATGAGCAACTGCTGCCCCAGGCTGAGGTGAATACCGGCGGCTTGCGCCACGAAAATCGACGCCAGCGAAAGATAAAGAGTGCTGCCATCGAGATTGAAGCTGTACCCTGCCGGCATTACAAAAGCGACTACTTCCCGCGGCACTCCAATCCCTTCCATCGCTTCCATGGCGCGCGGTAACGCCGCTTCCGAGTTTGCCGTTCCGAAGGCGATGGTCACCGGCTCAGCAACGGCCGCAGCAAATTTCCTCAGTGGAACTCCAACCACTAGGGCGATCGGAAGCAGCACTCCGAAAACGAAAACCAGCAAGGCCACATACAGCGTGGCGAGCAGTCGCGCCAGATTGAACAGAATCCCCATGCCGGTACTGCTCACCGTATATGCGATCGCCGCCCCGACGCCAATGGGAGCAAAGTACATGACGAGGTTCGTGAACTTGAACATCGTTTCGGCCAGGCTCTCGGTGAAATTCAGCAATGGCCGGCGGCGGTCTTCGCGCACCTGGGCAAGCGCAATGCCGAACAATATGCTGAAGACCACGACCTGGAGAATCTGTCCTTCCGCTACAGATTTCGCCAGATTCTCGGGAAAGATGTGCAGGATGGTTTCGCTGGCGGTTAGCTTTTGCACCTGCAAAGCTTCCGCGCTTGCGGCAGTCGGCACCTTCGCACCAACGCCCGCTTTACTCACGTTAATGGCGACCAGTCCAATGATCAGCGCGACCGTAGTGACGACTTCAAAGTAGACGATCGCCTTCACGCCCATTCGGCCAACCTTTTTCAGATTGGAATGACCCGCAATGCCGCTGACCAGGGTTGCAAATAACAGGGGCGCGACAATCGTCCGAATCAAGCGCAGAAAGATCAGGGCAAGAACGCGAACATTCAGCGCAATGTGCGGGAAATCATGTCCCAGGGCGGCGCCCGCAATCATTGCAATGAAAATCCAGGTTGTCAGGGACCGCTTGTGCAGGCCGTAGGGAATAAACGCGAGAATCGCGATCCAGCGCACTAGCAATACAAACTGCGCCCGAACAGGCGTGCCATGATAAGCGACCACACTGAGGATCGCGCTGGCAGTTACCAGGACGAGTAGCGCTATCCACCATCTCCTCATCATCGCGTCATACCCTTCGTTATCGGCTGGTGAGCATCCATCTCCTGCCGCCTGGTTGAGCGTGCAAGCGACCGATTGTAGACAACGATCAGCCCTGCTCAAATGAATATCGTCACCTGAAGCAGATTGCACCGTTCTTCGTGCAGGCAAATATTCTCAGGACACCGCCCCGAACGCCCTCAGATGCGCTAAAATTCCACCGCCACTCAGGATGGCACCTGATCACGCCACGATCCTTCCACCGCTCTGACGATCGCGGCCCGATCCTGCCGCTTAACTTTTGTGTTTTCTCAGGGGACTCCGTGGCGCCACATCGACGTCCAACACATCAAGGAGGAAAGTCATGGTAACGGCCCTGCCGAACGTCCAATTGCAGAATAAAGTTCTCGAGTTCATTTCCAAACCGCGCAAGATGTTGATCAATGGCAAGTGGGTGGAATCCGCTTCCGGAAAGACTTTCCCGAGTTACGACCCCTCGACTGGTGAAGTGCTGGCCCGCATTGCCGAAGGCGATCGCGAAGATATCGATCGTGCCGTAAAGGCCGCTCGCGCGGCGTTTGAGACTGGCCCATGGCCGAGTCTGACAGCGTCCGAGCGAGGGAAAATGGTCTGGAAACTCGCCGACCTGATTGAGCAGCACCTGCAGGAGTTTGCCGAACTCGAGAGCCTCGACAACGGCAAACCATTGAAGGTCGCACGCGTCGCCGATGTTCCGCTCGCCGTCGATCTATTCCGCTACATGGCCGGCTGGGCCACCAAGATCGAGGGCACCACCATCCCGATTTCGGTGCCGTACACGCCCGGCGCAAAGTATCTGGCATACACGCTAAGAGAGCCGGTTGGCGTTGTTGGCCAGATCATCCCCTGGAATTTTCCTCTGCTCATGGCGGCGTGGAAACTGGGCCCGGCGCTCGCGACGGGATGCACAGTGGTCATCAAGCCTGCCGAGCAGACTCCCCTTTCGTGCCTGTTGCTGGGTGAACTCGTGCAAGAAGCGGGAATTCCGGATGGCGTCGTCAACATCGTCCCGGGCTACGGCGAAACGGCCGGAGCAGCCCTTGCCGCACATCCCGATGTCGACAAGGTCGCCTTCACGGGGTCGACTGAGGTTGGCAAATTGATTCTGCAGGCTGCAGCCGGGAACTTGAAGAAAGTCTCCCTCGAGTTGGGCGGGAAATCTCCCAACGTGGTATTTGGAGACGTCGATATCGATGCCGCCGTGGCCGGCTCGTCGAGCGCGATCTTCTTCAATCACGGGCAATGCTGCTGCGCCGGATCTCGCTTGTACGTCCAGAACGATATCTTCGACAAGGTGGTCGAAGGCGTATCGGCCCGAGCTGACAAAATCCGCGTAGGGCCCGGCATGGACTCTTCGACCGACATGGGACCGCTGGTTTCAGAAGAACAGCTGAACCGAGTTTGCGGCTACCTCGAATCCGGCTTTTCCGAGGGCGCCAAGGCGGTCACCGGCGGGCAACGGCAAGGCGACAAGGGCTACTTCGTGAAACCCACCGTGCTCGTCAACACGAATGAGAAGATGAAGGTGGTCCAGGAAGAAATCTTCGGACCGGTCGTCACCGCTATCCCTTTCAAAAACCCGGACGAACTGGTCGCGAAGGCGAATGACAGCGCTTATGGCCTGGCAGCGGGCATCTGGACGCGCGACATCCAGAAAGCTCATCGCCTCGCCGCTCAACTCCGCGCCGGCACGGTGTGGATCAACTGCTACAACATATTCGACGCCGCGCTTCCTTTTGGCGGGTACAAGCAATCCGGCTGGGGACGCGAGATGGGACACGATGCGCTCGAACTGTACACGGAAGTGAAGGCAGTCTGCGCAGCGCTGTAGAGCGTACTACCAACTCGAATCAGGGGAGCTTCGGCTCCCCTTTTTATTTCGGTCAGGCAATTAGCCTCGACAATCCTGTCGCGCTCGTTGAATGTCCTTCACATCGCCCATGGCAATGATCACCCAGTGGCTGGGGACGACGGCGTCGTCCGGAGGGTTGATAACCAGTTCACTTCCTGCCGGCTGTCCAGGGTTCTTCAGCCCAAGGACCAGAAGGTTGTATTGTCCCTTCAAGTTCAGATCATGCAGCGCGCTTCCAACCCACTTCGATGAAGGAGTGACCTCAATTTCTTCAACTCGCAGAGTACTTCCCTGCTCTTTGAGCATTTGATCAAGGAATCCGACCACATGCGGACGGATAAGTTCACTTGCCATTCGCAGCCCGCCGATCTGGCTAGGCGAAACTGTTGAGCTTGCGCCCGCCCTCATCATGCGATCGGCAAATTTCCTGTCCGTAGAGCGCGACACGATGCGCATGCTCGGAAAACGTTGCCGCACGATGACCGTAATGACGAGATTGTCCTTATCATTGGGCAGCGCCGCAATCAGGCCTCGGGCGCGATCCAGCCCCGCCCTTTGCAGGATCTCTTCTTCGGTGGCATCGCCCACCGTATAAAGCATCTGGCCCAGAGTTTCCGGATGCAGGTCGCGCATCTTCTTCACATTCTCTTCCGAGATGTCGACCACGACGAACGGGGTCGCGGTCTTCTGGAGTTCAGCAACGGCGTGGCGCCCGGTATCACCCAGAGCGCAGACAATAAAATGTTGGGTGAGCTCATCGATGCGCTTTTGCATCCGGCGCCTCCAGAAAGGTTTGGTGACCTCGACTTCCACAAGGAAAGCCGCGACCACCGAGAAGACGTACACGGTGATCGCCACACCGAACAGAACAATACCGATGTTGAAGACGCGCAGCGCTGGATTGTGGCTGGTATCGACGATCTCCCCATAGCCCACGCCGGCCAGCGTGATGACCGCCATGTAGAGCGCCTGCAGAAAAGATACCGACGCTCCACCCAGCAGCCGATATCCGGTTACACTGACGCATAGCAAGCCCAGCAGCAATGCAAGCGCAAACAAGAGGCGTTTCCGCAAGGCCATCAGTTCACCGCCGCCACTCGTCGATCAGGTTCGCGACCAGGCCGCTCCACCCCGTCTGGTGGCTAGCGCCCAGTCCCATGCCGGAGTCTCCGTGGTAATACTCGTTGAACAGCAGGCAGTCTCGCCAGTGATCGTCCCTCTGAAATTTCTCGTAGCGCCCAAAACACGGGCGTCGTCCGTTTGAGTCCCGGCTAAAGATGGAGATCATCCGGTTGGCAGCTTCTTGCGCCATCGCGGTGGGCGTGATGGGACGACCATTGCTGCCGCGGGTACTCACTGCCGAGGACGATCCGAGGGCCTGATCGAAACGCACGAAGGAGTGAATCAGTAGATAAGAAGTGGGAAACCACACCGGCCCGCGCCAGTTCGAGTTTCCGCCCTTCAGCTTAACCTCCGCTTCGCCCGGTTCGTATCCGAGCGACCGATCGCCGAATTGGAATGGATGCTGCCGATGATATTGCGATAGGCTGCGAATCCCATGGGCCGACAGGAATTCGTCCGGATCCCAGATTCGCTCCAGCAAGCGCTTGAATTGATTCGGATCCGCGATGGACAACACGTATCGCCGGTCTCCATTGCCCACCGCATAGCACGCATCACCAACCAGGTCCGGGCGATTCTTGATGAACCATTCCACGTCGCGCAGAAAGTTGGGGTGCGACTGCAGTTCTTCATGCTCCAGCACTTCAATCGCATACAGCGGAATCAATCCCACCAGCGAGCGTAGGCGAAATTTGTGAAACTCCCCGTTAGGAAAGCGCAAAACGTCGTAGAAGAACCCGTCCTTCTCGTCCCACAGTTGATAGTTCCGGCCACCCATCTTCTTCATGGCCGCGCCGATGTATACGAAATGCTCGAAGAACTTGGTTGCGACACCTTCATAGATGGGATTTTCGCCTGCCAGCTCTAATGCGATGCGCATCAGATATAAGCAGAAGAATCCCATCCACCCGGTCGCATCGGACTGCTCGAGAATCGCGCCATTGGGAAATTTCTCTCCGCGATCAACCACGGCAATATTGTCGAGTCCCAGAAAGCCGCCTTCAAACACGTTGTTGCCCGCGCTATCAACGCGATTCACCCACCAGGCAAAATTCATGAGCAGCTTGTGAAGGCATTTCTCCAGAAAGCCGCGGTCGCCCTTCCCTGTTCGTTGCTTCTCCAACTGGTACACACGCCAGCAGGCCCAGGCGTGCACCGGAGGATTCATATCGGAGAATTCCCATTCGTAGGCGGGAATCTGTCCGTTGGGATGCTGAAACTGTTCGAATAAAAGTATCCAGAGATTTTCCTTGGCGAACTCCGGATCGACCAGCGCCAGCGTAATGCATTGGAAGGCCAGGTCCCAGGCCGCAAACCACGGAAACTCCCATTTATCCGGCATGGAAAGCACGCGCATGGAATTCAGATGGCGCCAGTGAACATTCCGCATGTGCTTGCGCGATTCCGGCGGGGGCGTCTTGGGATTGTCGCCCTCGAGCCAGAGGTTCACGTCCCATAGATAGATCTGTTTGCTCCACAACATTCCTGAGAGAGCCTGCCGTTGAACAAGCTTCTCGTCGCTGGTCGCGCGTGGCGGATGAACGGTCGCGTAGAACTCATCGGCTTCCGCTTTCCTCTGAGCGACGACGCGATCGATATCCGCAAAAGCGTTGTCCAGCCGCTGAGGAGCCAGTCGCAATCGCAGAACGACCGAGTCTCTGGCAGGAACATCGTAGGTGTATCGAATACAGGCCTTGGTCCCGCGCCGCGCCGGGTTGACACAGTTTTCTCCATGAATGATATGGCGATGAAAAGCGTCCTTCACAAATGGCTTTCGGTTAGCAGCGCAGCCGTAGAGCCTGATCGCATTACTTTCGTTGTCCGTGAAGAGAGCTTCGCCGCCCGCGGGAGAGTGCAGATATCTCTTTCCGAGCGAGTAAGGAAACTGGAGATTGCGCAACTGCACACGACCGAAATCGTCGGCCGTCAGGACGATCGGGCCTTGGCCGGCGGGTTCGACGGTGATGATCGGTTCAGTGGCTGGCGGGTCCGTCCATGCCCACGTATTGCGAAACCACAGATGGGGCAGCAAATGCAGGGTCGCCATTTCGGGGCCGCGGTTGAAGGCCTCGATGCGAATGCAAATATCTTCAGCGTCGGCCTTGGCGTATTCAATGACCACATCGAAATAGCGGTTATCGTCGAAGATGCCCGTGTCGAGGAGTTCGTACTCCGGCGCTCCGACTTTTCCCCAGCGGCGGCGGTTTTCTTCCAGCAACTGCGTATAGGGAAACTCTCGCTGCGGATACTTGTACAGAAGCTTTTGATAGCTGTGCGTGGGAGTATTGTCGAGATAGAACCAATACTCCTTCACATCTTCGCCGTGATTGCCCTCGTTTCCAGAAAGGCCGAACATGCGTTCTTTCAGGATGGGATCTTTGCCGTTCCACAACGCCAGAGCGAACACCAGAAGTTGATAGCGATCACAGATGCCGGCGATGCCGTCTTCGCCCCAACGGTACGCTTTGCTGCGTGCCATATCGTGGGTCAGAAACTCCCACGCGCAACCATCGGGACTGTAATCCTCGCGCACGCTTCCCCAGGAACGCTCACTCACGTACGGTCCCCATTTGCGCCACGGAGCCACAAATCCCGTGTAGGGTTCGGCAAGACGTTCATGTTCTTTGCTGCGAGGTTTAGCGGCGGAGGAACTCATTCCTACTGGCTCGCTTTCTCGTCTCGCCCGATGCGTGACAGCGCCGCACTTACCTTTTGCATCTGGGCCGCGAAGCGAGGAGCGTTGTACGCCGATGGATTGTCAACCTGCTGGAATAGCCCCTTAATCCCATCTCGTATCTCGGCGTCGCTGGCGCTCTTGTTGTTTTGCGTGTACGCCGTGAAGAGCGAGTCCAGCGACATGGCGGCCTGCTCCGCCGCGCGTTGCCCTTTCGCCGAAATCGAGTCGCCATCCTGGGCAATCGACTTCATGACTGCGAGTGTGAAGGCTTGATCGTAAGATTTCGCATTCAGTTGCTGAGCAAACTGCGCCGCGGTCGCCGCAGCACGAGTCGCCGTCGTCGAAATTTCCTGGGGACTTCCGGCTCGCGTACCCAGCAATTCCACCAGCTTCGTGATGTCAGCGTCTAACTGCTGCGCCTTTTCTGGATTCATCCTTTTCGCAATGTGCCGGAACACCACATACCTCGACGGATTCCAGGCTGGAATTCCCGGTTCTCTTCCTGCATATCCCAGTTCCTGCCGCCAGCTGTCTTCTGGTTTGGTCAAGCTGTGGTGGCAGGCGAAGCAATCGAGTTCACCGTACTCGGGCCAGGAAGGACTTCCCGCTCGGCGCGCCAGTCGTTCCAATCCTTTTTGTAGTTGCACGGCTTCCCCGACGCCCCATACCTGCACACCACGCCATGCGTTATCGGTGGGCTCTTTCCAGTGCAGCGGCATCACCGAGCTGAACAAGTTGAGTTCGAACGTTAAGTCCGGATGCCCCGCCGCAATCATCTCGTGGTCAACGAACTTCTCGGAGGTTCCCAGGTGACAGGTCAAGCAACGCTCGCTGCGCTTGATCAGGTCGCGCGTGTCATACATCCCAAGCTGCACAGACTTCTCATGCGGCCAGTCTTTCGTTGTATGCGGACCCAGCCATCCGGAAGCAGGACCGTGACAGCTTTCACAACTCACTCCATCCACCAGTTCAAAGCTTTCGGCGCGTTGATCGTTGGGAACCGACAAGGCGTGACAGGCGAGGCATTTCTGCGCCTGATCCGGCCGTCCGATGTTGAGGATCTTCCCGATGCGCAGGGAGACGGCGCTGGAGAGCACCTGGTAAGCGCGCGCATGCTTGTCCTGTCCCGCCCAGATGCTGTACTCGTTTTGCGACACGTGGGTGATCTGCCGGGGCTGGATACTGCCATGACAGCTGCTGCTGGCGCATCCACCGGGCCCGTTGTATTTCCCGGTTGGAGCGTTTTGCGCAGGGGCACACGAGAGCAGTACCAGACACACGACTGCGTGCCATGCCGGGTTGGCCTTGTTGCGCATTGCGTCTGGCGTAGGTAAGAGTCCGCGCGCGATTTTGCAGCGGGATGGCCTTGCTTATACCTATTCCAGAAGCTGGAATCAATTGACAGTTTGGTACGCCGGGAGCACGAGCGTACAGGGACCTCTAGTCATTCGGTGTCCCAAGATCGGCATTCCCGCCGACCATCATTAACGATAAGATTTCAGCAATCTTTCCATCGTGATCAAGTCTTAAGGGGACACTAGCGCCTTGTTCGACCAACTCAGGGCGATTCAGCAGAAGTTTGGCTACTTGCCGGCTGATCAACTCCACCAACTAGCGGCCCGGATCAACGTCCCGGTAAGCCAGATTCATACGGTCGCCAGCTTCTATCCTCATTTCCATCTGACCCCGCCCCCGCGGGCTGAGGTGAAGGTTTGCGCCGACATGACCTGCCACCTCCGCGGCGGCCCGGAACTTAAAGCGGAGCTGGAACAAACGTTCCGAGGCAGCAGCCCCGACGACGTTTCGATTCGCGACGTTTCCTGCCTTGGTCGCTGCGACAAAGCCGCCGCTCTGGCAATCAATGACCGGATTTATTGCGGATTAGACGCACGCGAGGCCGTCGCCATCGCGCGCGATGCGGCAGCCGGCCGTCCGCTTCCGCCCGAACCGCGCGATCGCCCGCAAGTCTCCGTCATCTCCGATCCATACTCTGGCGCCCCCAGTTACTCCGTGGTGCGACGCTTTGTGGAGACCCGCGACTGGAGTGGCACCATCGCGACCCTGAAAGCCAGCGGCCTGCGCGGAATGGGAGGTGCGGGTTTTCCCACTGGCAACAAGTGGGAGATCGTTCGCAACGCCCCGGGCAAAGACAAGTACATTGTCTGCAATGCCGACGAGAGCGAACCGGGCACCATCAAGGACCGGTTCATCATGGAAGCAGTGCCCCACCTGGTGATCGAAGGCATGATCATCGCAGGACTTGTCACGGGAGCAGAGCAAGGCATTCTCTACATCCGTCACGAATACGAAGAACCACGGGAAGTCCTTCAGGAAGAGATTGAACGTTGTTACCACGCCGGATTGCTCGGAAAAAAAATCCTCGGCTCCGAGCTGACGTTCGAGCTCGAAATCTTCATCAGTCCCGGCGGCTACATCTGCGGCGAAGAAAGTGCGCTTCTCGAAGCCATCGAGGGCAAGCGCTCCGAACCTCGCAACAAGCCGCCATTTCCGGGGACCAATGGCCTTTGGAACCAGCCAACCGTCATCAATAACGTGGAGACTTTCACATTCGCCACCGCAATCCTCGCGCGCGGCGCCGACTGGTTCAAAGCCCAAGGCAAGAACGGGTCAGCCGGGATGAAGTTCGTGGGCATTAGCGGAGACGTGAACTCTCCGGGAATCTTCGAAGTGCCGATGGGCACGACGTATTCCGAACTCATTTACGAAAAAGCTGGCGGCATCGCGGGACAACGGAAGTTGCTGGCCTTCGCTCCTTCGGGCCCGTCGTCCGGTTATCTGCCCGCATCGATGGTCGACCTGCCACTCGACTGGAATGCCGTCGCGGCTGCCGGATCCATGGTCGGCTCGGGCGCCATCGTGGTCTGCGCTGAAGGCCGTTGCATGCTCGACATGGCGCTCAACGCCGTGCGTTTCTATCGAAACGAATCCTGCGGCAAGTGCGTTCCCTGCCGATTGGGATCGCAGAAGATGGTGGAAATGCTAACCGGCTGGACCGAAGGCAGCTCAGCAAGCACGGATCGCCAGGTTCTCGATGAACTCTCGAGCGCGATGAAGCTGACTTCTATCTGCGGCCTGGGGCAGGTTGTTCCCGTTCCCATCGCATCCGTCCTAAAGCATTTCCCCGAAGTGGTCGAGGAACACATTACAAGCCGCCGCTGTCCCGCCGGTGTTTGCTTCACGAAGCGAGGCTCGGCATGAGTGCGAAGCCGGGCGCTGAGATCCAGTTGACCATCGACGGAACCAGCGTCTCGGTTCCGGCCGGCACAACCATCTTCGATGCCGCGCGCCTGAACGGAATCGCAATTCCCACTCTCTGCCACCAGCAGAACGAAAATCCGGTCGGAGTTTGCAGAGTTTGCGTGGTCGATATTGGCCAGCGTGTCTATGCGGCATCCTGCATCCGGCAGGCCGAGCCGGGGATGAACGTGAAGACTTGCTCCGAACCGGTGAAAGCCGCCCGGCACACGCTGATCGAATTGCTGATGTCGGATCATCCCGCCCCCTGTGCTCGCCAGCAACACTCCGGCGATTGTGAACTGGAGCGGCTCTCGGCAGCCAGTGGGATCAGCGAGGTTCGCTTCCCAAAACGTTCCACCCCGCGCGGCAAGGACGATTCCTCCGCGGTCATTGCTGTCGATCACGAATCGTGCATCCTTTGCGATCGCTGTGTGCGCGGCTGCGACGACATCCGCCACAACTGGGTGCTGGCGCGGCGCGGCAAGGGATACCAGGCCGGCATCGCCTTCGACACCAATCTACCGATGGCCGAATCGTCCTGTGTTTCGTGCGGGGAGTGCATGGTGTCGTGCCCCACTGGCGCGCTTACCAATAAGCGCGTCGTCGGAACCCAATTGGGCGAAGGCGAGGTGCTCGACCCCACGGAACTTCTCGATCTGCCGATCTTCCAGAACGTATCTGGAACCTTCCTCGAACTCAATCAGAAGGCCGTAGTCAAGCGCCACTACCGGGCCGGAGAGATTATCTGTCGTGAAGGCGACTTCGGCTCGACCGCTTTCTACATCCTCGAAGGTAAGGCGGAAGTTTTTCTCGCGAGCCCCATGGCGCATGTGGAGACCAATGGCACCAGCCAGGGATTCTTCAGAAAGCTGAAGAGCATGCTCAGCACCCGTGGTCAACACCGCCGCAGCGAAGAATCGGATCGGCCCTTCATCCCCATTGATGCGTCCGTCGACCTTCCCTACGACCGGCCGATCGCCGACCTGAATCCCGGGGACCTGTTCGGCGAGATGACCTGCATGAGCTATTACCCGCGCTCGGCAACCGTGCGGGCCAAGACCGATTGCGTGATGCTCGAGATGCTGCGAAACGTCCTCGACATCCTGCAGCGAAACAAGACATTCCGGGCACAGTTGGAACGGAACTACCGGGCGCGCGCTCTTGATTCGCATTTGCGCAGCGTTCCCATCTTCTCGTCGCTCACCAAGGACTTCATCGATCACCTTCGCGACCGCGTCGAACTCCTGCGCTTCAGTCCCGGTCAGGTCATCTGCCGGCAAGGGGACGTGGCCGACAGCTTTTATCTGGTGCGGATCGGCTTCGTCAAAGTGTCCGAAGATCGCCCCGGAGGCGAGTTGATTCTCGCTTACCTTGCGCGCGGGGGATATTTCGGCGAAATCGCCCTGCTCAGCGGAAGCCCGCGGACCGCCACCTGCACCGCGCTCGACCACGTGGAAGTCGTACGCATCGCGCGCGCTGATTTTGAATTGATGCTCGAGCGCTTCCCGGAAGTACGCGCCAAACTCGAGGCCATTGCACAGGAACGCGCCGCAGAGAATCGCCGCCGGACCGCTCAATTGCAAACGCTGCCAGTTGATCAATTTCTCGCCAACGGCTTGATGGAAGCCCAGAGCCTGCTGGTTCTCGACCTGGAGCGCTGCACGCGCTGCGATCAGTGCGTACGCGCCTGCGCCGACGCGCACGATGGCGTAAGTCGCCTGGTGCGCGAAGGTCTGCGCTTCGACAAATACCTGGTCGCAACCTCCTGCCGCCAGTGCCGTGACCCGCTGTGCATGGTCGGCTGCCCGGTCGGTTCCATCCGTCGCCGAAATTCACTCGAGGTCATCATCGAAGACTGGTGCATCGGGTGCGGATTGTGCGCGAACAATTGCCCGTACGGCAACATTAACCTCCACCCGTTCCCTGTTGAACTCGACGATCCCGCGCATCCCGGCCGGAAAATTGCCAGCACGCGCGTGAAAGCGACGTCGTGCGACCTTTGCCACGATCACGCCGAGCCCAGCTGCGTTTATGCGTGCCCGCATGACGCGGCACATCGCGTGAACCCGCCCGAGTTCTTCGCCGGACTCCTCAAACTGCCCAGCGGGGCGAAGGGCTAGTCCCATGCTTATCGATCGCACCCACCGCAAATGGCTGGTCGGCAGCATGGCAATCCTGGTTGTGGCAGGAGCGACTTACATTCCCTACAGCCTTCGCTCGCCACAAGGACCGCGCGGCGGCAGTGTTCCGGGAATTGTTTACGGAAGCGTGGGATTTGCGTTCATGCTGTTCGCAGGCCTGTTGGGACTACGCAAGAAATTTCCCGTCTGGCGCGTCGGACGGGCCCAGACCTGGATGCGCGGTCATCTCTGGCTGGGCTTTATAAGTTTTCCGCTCATTCTCCTGCATGGCGGCTTCCAATTCGGCGGCCCACTGACACGTGTCCTGATGTGGCTGTTCGTTTTTGTCTTTGCCAGCGGAATTCTGGGAGCCGCCCTGCAACACTTCCTTCCGCGCCTCCACACAGCCCAACTCCCAATGGAAACCATCTACGAGCAGATCGACCGGGTTCGTGGCCAACTCGCCGAGGAAGCCAACCGGGTGGTTGAGGAATCGTGCGCGGCTCTCGAAGGCGACGTCCCCAGCGCAACTGAACGGCAGCGAGCCGCGGCGGCATCGGCGGGAGCCAGCTGGGATGTAACGGTTGCGTCCGGCATGCAAGTGGACGAACAAGCGAGCGCGGAACTGCGCCGCGTACTTTCCGCTGAAATCTGTCCTTACCTGAACCAGGCAGGAGCGCGAAGTGCCCGGATCGCAGATCCGCAAGTTGCCACCGCGCTCTTCCGTCAGCTGCGCGTGTTGCTGCCGGCAACCTTGCATCCGAATATCGACGATCTGGAAAACATCTGCGAAGAAAAACGCCAGCTCGATAAGCAGAGCCGACTTCACAAGATTCTGCATGGCTGGCTGCTGGTTCACGTGCCCATCTCCTACGCATTGATTCTGCTCGGAGCATGGCACGCAATCGTGGCTCTGAGATTCTAGGCCGACGGCAATGCTGCGAAGAACACGCACTACCAAAAAACTCGCGCGGCGCATCGATCTCCAGTACTTCAAGCACTCTCATCCGCTCCGACGATGGCGATTCTGGCTGTCGGTGGCTGTACCGGTGCTCGCACTTGGCTGGATCCTTACCCAGCGCGCGCAAGGCGGTCAAAAAGCATATTCCAGCGGCCCGCTCGCAGCTTCCCATGCCGTTTTTACCCAGCAATGCAGCCTTTGTCACGTGACGCGAGCTGGAGCATTCTTCAAGGAGGTCAGCGACAACGCCTGCCTGACCTGCCACGACGGCCCCGTGCACCACGCCAACCAGGCGTTCACGCCTTCCTGCTCATCCTGTCACATCGAACATAAGGGGTCTGCCCGCCTGGCAGCAACGTCGACCGCCAGTTGTATCCAGTGCCACGCAACCCTGCACACCCGGGACGGTCAGCCACACTTCGCCACGGCGATCTCTGGTTTCGATCGCACGCACCCGGAATTCTCTCCGACGGCGAAGCACATGACGGACCCCGGCCAGGTGCGCCTCAATCACTACCTGCACATGAAGCCGGATCTTGTAGGCCCGAACAGCCAGAGAGTTCAAATGGCTTGCGAGGACTGCCATCGCTTGACCGGAGTCCAGGATCGCTTTCCGTATGCGAGTGACTCGGCTCAAAACACAACCTCGGGTGAACCGAGCGTCGCAAAACTCTCACTTATTTCCGCCACAATGGCCCCTGTGAAGTTTGCGAACCATTGCGCGGGCTGCCACACACTCCAGTTCGACGCGCGCTTTGCCGGGCAGCAGGTGCCGCACGACAAGCCTGAATTCATCCATGCCTTTCTCATAAAGCGTTTTCAGGAATACATCGCGGCCAATCCTGCGGCAGTTCGTCAGATCGAACCTCCGGGCCGGCAAGTTCCACGACGTGACCAACGCCTCCGAATTGCGAGGAATGCAGAGGAATGGGTGCGGTTCCGGGTCGATGATGCCGAATGGCTCCTTTGGACAAAGACCTGCAAGCAATGCCACGCCATCAAGTCCTTCGGCGCCGCTCTGCCTGAGATCCTTCCGTCACAGATTCGCTCCCGTTGGCTGGAGCATGCGACCTTCGATCATCGTGCGCACCGCATGATGTCCTGCACTTCCTGTCATGCAAAGGCAATCGATAGCCACGACACCGCGGATGTCCTACTGCCAGGAATTGAGACGTGTCGTGAGTGCCACCGCGATCAGGCTCGATCGAGAGAGGTTGCGGAAGGGCGCTGCTTCGAATGCCATCAATATCATGACTGGAGCAAAGCCCGGAGAACGAGAGGCCGCTTCAGCATTCCTGAAATCCGCGGCACGGCGCAATTGCTATCTCCGCGGCGTTAGGCAACCGCGCGAATGGCTCATGGTTGTTCGCCTGCTCTTTGAGGCCCCCGCGCAGCGGGCGGGTCATCCGTGACCGTAAGGAGATGACCATCTCGCAGATACATTCTTTCCATTTCTGCCCGATTGAAGGGACGCGCGCCGCGCCGTCCAAAAACTGCCAACTGGTTCCCACTCTCATCCACCGCCCGGTCGCGATCAATGCCCCTGGAAACAGCCAGGGCCGCGCCGCGTGTCCTGTAATGGGCGATCCACTTCGGCGTAGGTCTCGGGCTGAACCCGCTGAATGCGGGATTGTCCACTGGAGAGAACAATTGCACGACCTGCAGCCCGTTCTTTCCATCGGCAACGTAGGCGAACAAGCTCGAACTGACCATTCCCAGCTTCACATCGTTAGAGTCCTGCAACCGGCCGCCAGCGTTGAATATCTGGTCCAGCTTTGGTGACTCTGGATGTTCCACGTCAACAATCGCGAGTCCCTTTCGTCCTGCGGCGACGTAAGCATACGTCCTTGCTACGTAAACATTCCGTGCATCGTCGACGGCCACCTGCCCTCCGGGCACCGGCTTCGGCTGATCGAGAGCGGTCACATCCAGCACCTTTAAGCCTTCGCGATCCACCACAAACGCGTAGCGGAATTGAATGGCAATTCCCCGGGGGTCCAAGAGCGCAGGGGCTCCAATTTCCGCAGTGACCTTGGGCTGCAGCGGGTTGTCGATATCGACGACGACCAACCCACGATCACACAAAACGTACGCATAGGTTCCGGCAATCGCGATACGACGCGCGCCGTTCAAAATTCCCTTCGGATTGAATGCCAGTGCTCGCTTAAGAAAGTTGTTCGCTGGATTCCCATCAAGCAGCGTGGCAACTCCCGGACTCTTGCTCTTAAGGTCTGGATTGCCGACGATCACCAGACCCTCATATTTGTCCGCTACATAGAGAAACCCGTACATCAGGTGAATCGTCTGCTCCTCGTTTTCCTTTCGGTGAGACCGCAGCGGGTCAACTCCTAACGTAGTCGGCGTCGCAACTGCCATCGCGTACTTCGTTGGCAGATAAAACCGCTGACCCAGCGGGGACACGGGAGACGTTACCACCCGTTCTGAGATGTCCTTGTTGTCAACATTTGCGATATCAAAGACCCGCAAGCCGCCCTTGCCCATCGCGGCATACAGGTATTCGCCGCGCGCCTGGACGTCCAGCACTTCGGACCCCGCGTGGCTGTAGGCCTCCATCAACTTGCTGTCGCCCTCGACGTGCTTCTTATAGTCCTCGGGATAGGCGATCTTCTGAAAATCGCTGCCTACGACCGCGGGTGGTTCCTCGTGCTCGGTCACGGCAACCGCCTCGAATCCACGCTTCCCGTCCGCCACGAACACGTAACGCCCCATGAAATTCATGAAGCCCGTGCCCTGTAACAACAATTGTGCCATCCATGCATTATTGTCATTAGCTCGCGACACGTGGCAGTCGGTGCAACCTTTGGTTTCTTTACCGCGAACAGTGTGCGGCACGAATGTGGAGAAAGCCTGCCCGCTGAAGCCCTCTGCGGAGATCGTCTGCTGCTGGTAATACAGCCAGTCGCGATCGCTATTCTGTGAACTCACGACCACCGCACAGGCCGATCGAACCGGAGCAACCCGGTGCCCGGTGACCGTCCCGTCGATTCCCAGCGTATAGATGTCGTCGCGCAATACCTGGAAGTTGTATGAAGTCCAGTTGCGCGTCGTCAGGCCCTCGTTGTGCAGCATGGGCGTCCGCTGGTTCGCAGTCATCGACAGATGACAGCCGTAGCAAGTGGGGGCCCAGGAAGAGTGACACGCGTAGCACGTCATACGGCTGTTCGCATGCGCCAGCTTCGACTGGTCTGTGGGAACTTCTCCCCACGACACTCCATCCTGCTGGATGGTCTTCGCCAGCCGCGACTTCTCGCTGTAGTGCTCGTTGCCCGGCGTGATCGTATCCACCACCTGCACGATCTCCCATTCTGTGTGACTGTCAAGCATAGACCGCTGATAAAGTCGCCCATCTTTCCAATAGAAACGTCGTTCTCTCCACGGAGTTCGCAGCGCGGCCAGATTCGTTCCCTGCTCGGGAGCAGCTGTTCCCGACGTGATCAGAGTTGACTTCTGCTGCGCCGTTCCATGGCAATCCACGCAATCGATTTCAACCGCGTTCCGCGTCTCCCCATAAAGCTTGCCGTTGCCATGGCTGTCCTGTTCAAAATGACAATCGATACAGTGCATTCCTTTCTCAAGATGAATGTCCTTGAGATGGACAGCCTTATTGAATTTTTCCGGATCGTCAAACGCCACCGGCTTATCTTCGCTATCCAGCAGCGTTCCTTTGCGGTCATGCTTGAATACGGCACGAAATATCCAGCCGTGACTGTGAAAGTCGGCAAACTGTGTGTGGTCGAGTTTCTTGTTGAACTCGGGCGTTCCGGTTTTCTCCAGAAAATTCACGTCGGACCAGAGTCCGCGCACCGCCGACCCTTCAGGATTGCGCGCTTCAATCCGGCTGCGCTCCTCTGCGTTCGGATGGCTTGGTTGCGCGGGCCACATGTACTTCCCGTCCATTTCGTTGTCCCACCATGTGTAGCCGAAGTACGTCGCGACCATGTTCGTGCCCGGATGGATGTGACAAACCATGCACTGGCTGGATGGAATGGACCGTGTGAACTGATGGCGAATCGGATGGCCGGATTCCTGGTGCGGAATAGTAGGATCCTGGGTCGCGCTCTGCCCCAGGTTGCCATACTCCGCGAATGGGCCGGAATGATCCTTGGATCGATCGTTCGCGTAGACCACGTGGCATCCGCTGCAGCCGCTGGCGCGATAATCTCCCGGCTGATCGTTCGTCCCGGGAAACGACAGCAGCGGATCGAACAGTCGGGTCTTCTGCAGTCCGAGAAATACTGGATCGGTCCGCAACTCGGTGCCGAATCCGCGCTCGCTGAGCTTGATTTCCGGCTTCCCTGGATCTTCCTCTAAGTCGGGATTCCCAATCTCGGCGCGCTTTCGTCCGCCGCGCTCAAACACGCGCAACACATTTCCCGGTTGTGAAACCTCCCATCGTTGCAGCGGTTCGAGGAAGGGCAACACACCTTTCTTCTCGATCTCTTCCGCCGTCGGAGCTGGAAACGTCATAAGCCGCCGCGGTCGCCCGTCTTCCCCGTAGCTTTCCCCGAAATGCGGAGACTTCAAGGGAAACGCGCCGTTGTTATAGAGAGCGGCTCCCCACAGCATGGCGCCGTGCGTCATCATGCTGGTCTGCACCTTGCGAACCTCCGCCGTGTGGCACCCGCTCAACCCGCAAGTCTTCTCAGCCACGCGAAGGTCGCCCGGATTTATAAACCGAACGTAGTCCCAGTCTTCCTGCAGCCACTCGGTGTAAGGCCGCTGGGGATTCGCAGCTGATTGTGGCAAGCTCTTCGGCTGAGGATGCGCCTCCTTTTTCTCCCTTTCGTACTCGGCGGATTTCGGGAGCTCACCCGATCTCAACTGAATTTGGCTGTTGCCTCCATGGCAATCGACGCAGCCCAGCCGCACAGTGCCTGAAGAGTGCATGGTCGCGCTGTCGGTCGAGGTGTGACAGGTAACGCATCCGCTGGACTTGCGGTCTGCATCCGCCTGCGATTGCTGCAACAGGATGTTCTCAGCAGGAGTCTGCGATTGAGCCTGCGCCAGAGCGCAGGACATCAACAGGATTGCGTGTTGCAGGCAGGTGAAAGCCCTTAATCGCAAAGCGCGCGGAGTTATCTCCCAGCTCCTGAAGAAAACACTCTTCACGTGCTTCTTCGCGCCCTTTGCGCAGTCCTTCGCGTCCTTTGCGGTTAAGAAAGGGAGCATCGCTCTAAAATTGAAATCGAACATTCCCAAATAGTGAGAACAGCGTCTGGCCGTTGTAGATCTGCTTAAACCCTTCGGCCGGAACAAGCGCCGATGCCCCGCCCCGCACAACAATGTTCTCGGAGAGCGGCGGCCGGTATTCGATCCCAACTCCGAAGTCTGTTCCGATGCCGTGATCGATGGGCCTCTGAAACAGCACCAGTTCCAACGGTTCTGTCCGGTCAAAACGCAAGTAGCTTGAGTTGGCGAAGGCGCGCAGCTTTGGTGTGAGATTAAAGTCAGCTCCCAGGTTGAACACCATCACGCCGGGATTGACGAAGTTGGCTTGCCCCTCTTCTTTATTGGAGCGTAAGTTCGGCAACAAGCTGATGGGTGTGATCAGCGCTACGCCGGTTCCGGTTAACCGGATTCCCTCGCTATTCCAGAAGCTGAAGTCCGAACCGGCGAAATGCGTGTCATCAACAATAGAGTCGAACCCGTGAGCCGTGCCGTCAGTCCGGGCCGCGCCTGACCGGTTGCTCGAGTCGCCGGACGCATAGAAAAACGAGGCGCGGTATCGCGCCCAATCTTTATCGATCGAAAGCTCGACGGCTCCCATGCGTGCGTTGATATCGACTCGCCGACCGGCTAGCGTATTGAAGTCGTCATGCCCGAGCGCCTGGTAGAAGGCGTGGCTGACGTTCACACGCCCGATATGGCCGTTGCTGGCCCATCCCAGGTAATAGGCCCGTATCGGATGGGTGCGAATCGTCCCATTCACGACCGCTCCGATCGGAGCAGGCCGCACCAGGAAGCCGTTGTCGTCGAAGTGCACACCACCATCGTCGCGGTTGTAGTGGAAACTGAACTCGGTCGTGTACCCCTTGGCGAGAAAATCCTGCACGTACACGTTGGCGACGTACACTTGCTGGTCCCGCTTTTGGAAGGTATTGAGCCCGCTGTTGGTGTTCTTTTCGAGAAAGTAGAACCACGCCAGGTTGTAGGCAATCCGGTTCGAGCGCAAATTTCCAAAAATGCGAATACCCGGCTGTTCTTCTGAAAACAAGAAGCCGCGAAAATCGCTTGTGAATTGCTGAATCCCTGCTCGGATCGAAACGAAATCGTAGCTTGGACTCAGGTCGCGCAACTTCGCTTCGACGAATGCCTCCTGCACGCCCACGTGAGCATCGAACCGATCCGTTCCCTTGCGCGGATCGATGTTGACGATTCCCCGTTCACGCGCTTGCAGGAAGTTCAAATTCACTTCTGGCGTAAAGCGAAACCGTAGATCCGCTGGTCGAAAACTGGTGTCGCCTCGAAACAGATCGAGCGAGAAACGTAGAGTTTCCGAAGCAAAGGCTTGTTCTCCCCGGCCAAAAAATCCGCTGCTGCCCGGATTCGCCGTGTCCACTCCGCTCGGTACCGGCAGCCGTCTCAAGTCCATGCCCGTCTGGCTCCGTCCAGTCAAATTCAGGAACCAGCGCTGCCCGAAAATCGGATAGTCTCCCTTGAGCTTGTTGCGATTGAAAGGGTCATACCAGTGACCTTTCACGTAAGGCACATCCGGCTGGGTGTCATAGCGGCGCCACTCGGGCATCGCAACGTCCCAGCGGTCGGGAGCGGGCCCAAAATTCGCGGACGCAGGCGGCAGCGATTCTGCCGTCACGATCATCGTCGGTTTCTCGGAAGCCGGGCTGCGGAGGCCGGGATACGCACTCCCTTGCGGTGTCGCGCCAGCGGGCACCCGCGCGGCTCCGGGCACTCCGGAAGCGCCTTTCGTTGGAGTGGCCGTCGTCCCCAATCCCTTGATCTTCAACTCCAACACAACCAGCCCGGCGGCACTCACTAGCACCCGTTCCACCACCAGCGGCTCGTAGCCCTCGCGCACCGTCCGCAGTTCATATGCATCAAGAGGCACATCCCGCAGGCGAAAGATTCCCTCTGCATCTGTCGTAGTTTCGAAACTTGATCCGTTCGATAGAGAACGAATCTTCAGCGCAACGCCGGGAACGGCGCGATCCTGTTCGTCGCGCACCCGGCCCTGCAGGCTGGCCTTCGCCGAAGGAGAGCGCTCCGGGATGCGCCGCGCCGCAGGAAGCTGGGTCGTGGGCGAGTCGGGCTGTTGCCCAAGCACGGTGCCGACGCCCGCCAAAACCACGCACGCCAATCGCAGTGACCACGCTCCGATTCGCGTCCCAGGCCCTTGGGGCACACGCCCGCCCATCCGCACTTGTCCCACCATCCCGTTTGCAATGATGTTTCTCTTGGTACCACAGCGCTATCGTGGGTACAAGATAACTGCGTAGCAGGACTTTGGTTTGTCAACGGTACCGACTATCGAAACAGACGCATGCCGCGTGCTTGCTAAACTTTTCTCAACCCGAAGGATGAGCACTCCTATGCCTCAAGAAGCGAAAGTAGAAGCCACTGATCGAATCGGGCGCCCCGGCGACCCTTGCGTCATGGTGATTTTTGGCGCTTCGGGCGACCTTACTCGCCGCAAGCTGATACCCGCTCTCTACAATCTCGGAAAAAATCATCTGTTGTCCCAGGAATTCGCGGTCGTGGGCGTTGCCAAGGATGCAATGTCCACTGACGATTTCCGCGCCAAGCTCAAGCAGGACCTCCAGCAATTCGCCGACGTGCAGATCGATGCCAAGCTGGAAGAGTGGTTCCAGAGCCGTATGTACTACCTTACCGGCGAATTCGGCAACGCGCAGACCTTCCAGCAACTGAAAGACCTGCTCGCGAAGATGGATACCGACCACGGCACCCATCAGAACTACTTCTATTACCTTGCGATCTCCCCCGACTTCTTTGGACCTGTAGTCGAGCAACTCAGCGCCGTCAGCTTGATGACCGAAGACAATCAGCACTGGCGCCGCGTCATCGTCGAAAAGCCGTTTGGCCGCGACCTCGAATCCGCCAAGGCTCTGAACAAGCAACTCCTCAGCGTCGTCAGTGAGTCGCAAATCTACCGTATCGACCACTACCTCGGAAAAGAAACGGTCCAGAACATCATGGCGTTCCGTTTCGCCAACGGCATCTTCGAGCCCATCTGGAACCGCCGCTACATCGATCACGTCCAGATTTCGGTGGCGGAAACGGTTGGGGTCGAGCAGCGCGGCGGTTACTACGACCACGCGGGCGCGCTGCGCGATATGGTCCCGAACCATATCATGCAGCTCATCAGCCTCACCGCCATGGAGCCTCCCATCTCCTTCCAGGCCGACGCCGTGCGCGATGAGCAGGCCAAGATCCTCCACGCCATCCAGCCACTAAGCGGCGAAGACGTGCTCAGCCGCACAGTTCGCGGCCAGTATGGCGATGGCGAACTCCTCGGACAACATGTTCCCGGCTATCGCTCCGAAGCAGGTGTGCCCCCTGACTCGCGGACTGAAACGTACGTAGCCATCAAGCTGCAGATCGACAACTGGCGCTGGGCCGGAGTTCCTTTCTACGTGCGCACCGGCAAGCGGATGCCGGCCCGCAACACGCATATCGTGATCCAGTTCCGCCAGGCTCCGTTCGTGTTGTTCCGGGACACTACCGTGGAAAACCTTATGCCCAATCAACTGGTGCTCCACATTCAGCCTGAGGAAGGTATCTCGCTGCGCTTCGCAGCAAAGACTCCTGGCCCCGTCATGCGCCTGGGGACGGTGGACATGGACTTCAATTACACCGACTACTTCGGCAAGCAGATCAGCACTGGCTACGAGCGCCTGCTGCATGACTGCATGGTGGGCGACGCCACACTATTCCAGCGCGCCGACATGGTAGAAGCGGGCTGGAGCGTCGTGAGTCCGATTCTCGATGTCTGGAAAGCTCTACCCCCGCGCAGCTTCCCGAATTACGCAGCCGGCACCTGGGGACCCAAAGAAGCGGACGCGCTGCTTGAGCACGACGGCCGTCATTGGCGGAATTTTGAGAAGTAGGATTACTTCGACTTCATGACGTGTACGCCATCCCAGCCGGGTTCGGGCGCATGTTCACGGAAGTCGAGCGCTCGCTGCAGGAAGATCTGCGTTGGACCATCGTCAGGAAACGATGCCAGCAACGTTCCGAACTGAATAACCGCTTCATTCCAGTTCTGCTCGCGATACGCCGCCATTGCGCTCGCGAAGCGTTCCAGCAGCCCATCGTACTTCGCGCGATTCTCGGCGCGATCCATCAGTTCGTAAATGGCTACCGGCTGCAATTTCCCCTTCACCCGGATTCGATCGAGATCCCTGCAGACGAACTGCTTCTCGACCTGGCGGTACGTTCCCTCACTGATGACAACTCGAACGCGGTACTGCTTCGTCATGCCTTCCAACCGGGACGCCAGGTTCACGTTGTCGCCCATGACGGTCCAAGCCAGGCGCTTATCGGATCCCATGTTGCCCACATTGACCGGACCCGTATTGAGTCCGATGCCGATAGAAATCGGTTTTCGTCCCTCCTCTTTCCACTTCGCATTCAGCTTTTCAAGGCTGCGCGACATCTCCAGCGCGCAACCGCAGGCGCGGGTAGAGTGGTCGTCCTGGGGATACGGCGAGCCCCAGAATGCCATGATGGCATCGCCAATGTACTTGTCGAGCGTGCCCAGGTTTCGGAACAGGACGTCCGTCATCTCCCCGAGATATTCATTCAGCAAGTGAACCAGTTCATCGGCACTCAAGCCTTCGGAAAGCGTTGTGAAGTCCCGAATATCGCTGAACATCACGGTTAACTCTTTCGTCTCACCGCCCGGACGAATGTACCTTTGCGGATCCTTCTCGATGAGCCCGATCACGCCCGGCGACAGGTATTGTGAGAATGTCTTCCTGATCTTGCGCTTCTCGCGCTCCTCGAAAATCATGCGGAAGCTCGTGATGGCCGCATAGTTCGCCACCAGCGTCGTGGCCGGTATCGCAAAGCTCAGCCAACTCCCCCAGCGTACAAAGCTGAAATATACGAACCAGCCAAACCCCGCAAGAACGAGGATCAAAGCCACGGTCGAGTACAGCGGCTTAATCTTCCCGAACCAGATTCCCATGACGATGCCGAACAGCAGGATGAACGCAATGTCGATCATCTCCTCACGTGCGCCGCGAGTCAGGAAGCTCCGTCCCGCTTCCCCGCTGTGCAGCAGGTTGTCGATGATGTTGGCATGCACCTCGACTCCCATGTACGCATCGCCATTCTGGAAGGGCGTAATCCGAAGATCGCCAATCGCCTTGGCGGTCGCCCCGAACAGTACGATCTTGTCCTTGAATGCATCCGGAGGAGTAGAGCGCGAGATCACATCCCACATCGAGTAGTGCGGATAGCTTCCATAAGGACCGACATAGTTGATGATGGCGGTTCCATCGCGCGAGGGCCGCAAGGGATGCGAGCCGAATTGAATCCGCTCCAGCCCGTTTTCGGCGATATAGGCTGCAATCTGCTGATCCGGAATCTGCTCGTACTCGCGCAACACCTGCAGGGCAAGCGAGGGAAAGAAGTCCTGATCGCGATACCGCATGATCAAAAGCGCGTGCCGCAAGGTTCCATCCGGATCAGGATTGACATCGATGAATCCATAGGATACGGCTGCCTCGGCGAGCTTCGTGATGTTCGCTTCCGCGCCCGCGGCGACCGTGCCCCCGTTATTCACCCAGGCTTGCGCCATGTCAAAGTCCTTGCCATCTTTCGATTTGACTTTCAGAACCTGGGGAAACGACTTCGCCCACACGATGTTGAAATACTCTTCTTCAAGTTTTGGATCGGAATTCCTGGCGCGTTCCGCATCCAGAAACAGATGCCCTAATACCACGTTGCCAGAAGCCTTGAGGGAAGCGGCAAATGCGCCGTCCTGGTCGCTCTCGACCTTCAGTCGCTTGATTTCCTGATCAACATTGGAAGGAGCGGAAGCGCCGAGTTTCGCCTGCAGCTTGTCCAGCGCCTGCGTTGCTGAATTGCTCTCCGGAGTCGGAAATGTCGCGTCGAAGCCCACCACGCGCGCACCTTCTTCGCTGAGTCGCTTCACCAACTCGGCATACGCCCGGCGAGGAAGCGGAAACGATCCCTCGTGCATCAGCGTCTTCTCATCGATGCCGACGATGACAATGCGATCGTCAGGCTGGCGCGATCCGCGCAACTCGAAACGAGTATCCAGCAGGCTTTGTTCTACGTTCTGAAGAAAGAGAAAGCCGGCACCGCGATTTCCGCCGATGCCGGCAAATGCAAACAGGAGCAACCCGCCCGCCGTGACCAGCAGTGCCAGAGCCACGTCAACCTGGCGAGTCGAAATCCGGCTCAACCACTGGGACCAGCGCTGCGAATTTGGCGTCATGAAGCGCCCGCTCGGGGCTTAGTGATCAAAGGTTCCGCGTGCCAGTTCAATTTCGACACTTCCGCACTGCAACGATCATCCACACAGCTTGGGATTCGGATTGGTCTGGCAATTCGGAACCCGCGGCAAGGCCGATCCGCCGCTCGAATTCAGCTGCGTATATCCCACCGCCCATCCTGTAGCCGCCGCTCCGATTCCGATGATCAGGTTGCGCACCAGGTGCGGGTGGACCGAGGGCAAGGGCCCATCGGGTACGTTCGTATCTGTCATGCTGGCCTGTAGTAGATCCGAAGGCGCTGGGTTGGATTGAAAGCCGCCTGCAGCCAGCTCCGAGCTGATGACGACCATCTGCCCCTCAGATACGGCGATCGAATTCGAATTGGCGTCGCTCTGCCCTGAATTCCGCATGATCTTGGCATTGCCGGAGGGCGTGACCATGACCTTGCCGCGATAACAAATCACCGTGGTCCGGTCGGCATCGTAACCAACATAGAAGTCAGTCCCGACCACGCCAATCACGGCGTTCGGCGTCTTGATCTCAAACTTTCCGTTGGGCTGGGTGATCTTGACAACCTTGCTGCGCACCTTGCCGAAATTCATTTCCAGCGATGTTTGTTGCGAGGCCGCATCGTGCTGCACTACGCGCAACTCGCTGTTGGACCCCACGCTCAGGATCGAACCGTCCTTCAACCCGGCGCGCAGGCGCCCGGATTTCTGCGTCTGCAATAGATCGTTCCAATCCAGATCGTCCTTCACTTTGGCAGGCTTGGCGTTTCGCGTCGCATCCGGCACGAGCGCATTGATCTGCCCTGCGTGATCGCCCGAAGCCGACTGACAAACGGCCGGAAATGGCGAAAGCAGCAGGCAAAGTATGGCCGCAGTCAATCGTTTACAGGTATTCAAATGAGGTTCTCCCCTGGTTCTCAGGAAATTATCGAGGTCTCAGCGAATTCTGCCAGAGTGACGGGGATTGTCAACGTTACGAGGCGGCGGGATTAATCAATCTGGTTACACGAAAGTCGCAGCACTGTCGTTCTCGGCCGCAACCCATATTACATTCGGGATGCGATAAGTTTCTCGCTGAGACATCGTGTTCATTGTCTCGCCCTGGAATGAGACTTTTCCACCATCGACGTTGGGTGCTGCTTGCACTCAGTGCAATATTGCTGTGCTGTTCAGGCGTGATCCTCGTATCGTGCGGCGGAAACGGGCCTTCAGCAACCAGTATGATCCCGCCGTCGCCTGCCGTTCCACTGAGCGCCACGGAAGTGGACACCATAGTCCAGAATGCGGTTGTATCCGTCAACGTGCCGCTGGTGGTCGCGGTCTCCGACCGAAGCGGCACCGTGCTGGCAGTTTTTCAGACGCCCGGCGCGCCCGCCACCGCTATCGGAAACTTCGGAGCAGTTGTCGACGGCAACGAACTCGCAGTCGCCCTCGCACGAACGGCCGCGCTTTTCAGCAACGACCAAGCCCCTCTCTCGAGCCGCACGGTCCGCTTCATTAGTGGCATCCATTTTCCGCCCGGCGTCTCGTTCGCTCCCAACGCCGATCTGTTTGGGATCGAGAATACCAATCGCGGCTGCCCGTTGAATGCCACATTCAATGCCGGAAAGACCATCAATCCCGCTCGCTCCATCAACGGCGCGAACCTGGGACTCGGGGTCATCACCGGCAAAGTTGACGCCATGGACAGCGATCCCATGGCCGTCAATCCAGGCGGCGTTCCGCTCTTCAAAAATGGACACGTGGTCGGTGGAATCGGAGTGGTAAGCAGTTCTATGAATGTATCCGAGTTCGCCGCGTTCTCGGGTGCCTCTCAAACAGGATTCTTGCCGACCGCCGCGCAGCTCCCACCTCCCGGAGTTGTCGTCATCGGCGGAATCTCGCTCCCGTTTGTGAACCAGACAACGTTGCCGCCCGGATTTTCTGGCGGAGTTGCCGGAGGAATGTATGTGGTAGGCCCGACCGCTGGATCGCTTCCTCCGGAAGGCGATCTTGTCGGTCCTAACGCCGGCGCTGGCGGGCTAACCCAGGCGGATGTAACTTCCATCGTCAACCAGGCAGTTGCCACGGCGGAAATAACACGGGCGGTCATTCGGCTGCCCTCGGCTTCGCGTGCACACATGACCATTGCAGTCGCGGAGCTCGACGGCACTCTGCTGGCATTGCATCGCATGCCCGACGCCACCGTCTTCAGCATCGATGTCGCGGTCGCCAAGGCGCGCAACGTCATCTATTTCAGCGGGGCCGGCGTCGCGGATATGCCGGGTGTTCCCGCACAGACGGCTGTCACCAATCGCACGATTGGTTTCGGAGCACAGCCTCTGTTCCCGCCCGGAATCGACGGATCAAATCCCGGACCTTTCTTCACTTTGTACACGCAGGATCTATCAAATCCCTGCACTCAGGGTTCGCAACCGTCCAATCCAAATCAGAATGGCATTGTGTTTTTCCCGGGAAGTCTGCCCCTTTACAAGAACGGCGTTCTTGTCGGGGGTCTCGGCGTCAGCGGCGACGGTGTGGACCAGGACGACTATGTGACGAATGCTGGGGCTCAGGGCTTCGACGCTCCCGCGAACATGCGCGCCGATCAGGTGATCATCGACGGCGTTCGTCTGCCTTACTTGAAGTTCCCGCGCAATCCAACCGAATAGCCTCGACTACCCTCACGCTGCACTGGTGCGCCCGCTCTGATATCGACCGTGATCGATACTCATTGGTTTGTTACTTTCGCAACGGCCAACAGGACAGCGGTCCGCTTGGACCAAGGTACGCTTGCCGACGTCAACGACTGCCAGTAATGTCACGGCAACGAATTACTAATTGAACTTAGGTACACCGCCACTCATCGCAGGTCCGTCGTCACGCTGTTCAGCTTGATTAAGCAACAACTTTGCGTTTCACCTCCGCTGTCTGAAACGCGCCGACATTTTGCATTCCTTCGTCCCCCTACACGGCCGCGTACCACGCCATGCGACGGCCATGAAGAAAGGAAGCAATCATGGAGCTGAGGAGATTTCTGCCTGCTTTCGACCCGGCCAAGTTGATTCCAACGGCCTTTGTTCAATCACAACCCCTGCAAACATTCCGAGCGCCCGCTTACGCCAGCGTTATATGGGCTGTGCTGGTGACCTTCGTCTTCCTGTTTTCGTCCGTCCCGGCTCAAGCCAGCAGCGGAGGCATCTCGGGATTTTCCGGGAAAAGCGGTTCGACCTGCACGCTGTGCCACAGCACCAGCACCACCGTTCCAACCATTACCCTCACCGGGCCAACCACTGTTACATCTGGCTCGACCAGCATGTATACCCTGTCGGTCAGCGTGCTCACTTCGGGCAATGGTGGACTGGACGTCGCCGCCACAGCGGGAACATTCACTGCCGGCACCGGCACCAGGGTCCTGAATGGCGAGATTACACATATTGCGCCCAGCACAACGCATAGCTGGACATTCAGCTGGACCGCCCCCACGGTCACGGCCAATACCAATGTCACCTTATATGCCGCCTCGATCGACAGCTATGGCGGCGGCACGGGCACGCTTCAAAGCACCATCACCGTCACCCCGCCCGCCCCGATGCCCACCATTGGTGTCAGCCCTGCGAGCTTGACGTTCAACTACCAGAGCGGTGGCGCGACGCCCGCAGCCCAAACGTTGGCGGTTAGCAGCAGCGGCACAGCTTTCAGTTACACGATCTCTACCTCAGCGGCGTGGCTGAGTGCGACGCCCGCCAGCGGCAGCACTCCAGGAAACGTAAGCGTCTCCGTCAATCCATCCGGCCTCGCGGTTGGCGCCTACACCGGAAATGTGACTATCACTTCCGCCAGTGCGTCGAACAGTCCCAAGACGGTGGGCGTTACTTTGAACGTGACCGCCGCGCCCACATTGAACGCCAGCCCTGCGAGTCTTACCTTCGCCTATCAGATCGGCGGATCGACTCCTGCCACGCAAATGATTGCTCTAAGCAGCACCGGTGGCAACGTCAACTACACAACGGCAACCTCCGCCACATGGCTGTCGGTCGGTCCTGCCAGCGGAACCACCCCTGGCAACTTGAGCGTGTCGGTCAACCCTTCTGGATTGGCTGCCGGTACCTATACGGGCAACGTGACAGTCACCGCCGCGGGTGCCTCCAACAGCCCGAAAACCGTCGGGGTCACTTTGAGTGTGACGGCGGCGCCATTGCCCACACTGGGTGTGAATCCGACCAGCCTGACCTTCGCTTATCAGATCGGAGGCACCACACCCACAGGACAAATGGTTGCTGTCAGCAGTAGCGGCACGGCAATCAACTACACCCCATCAACCTCCGCAACCTGGCTCGGCGCCACACCTGCGAGCGGAACCACGGCCGGCAATATCACGGTCTCGGTCAATCCCTCCGGACTCGCAGCTGGCACCTACACCGGCAACGTGACGCTTACGTCTTCCGGCGCATCGAACAGTCCGAAGGCCATACCTGTGACGCTGACCGTCACGGCAGCGCAGTCCCCGACCATGACCGTCAGCCCATTGAGCCTCTCCTTCAGTTACCAGAGCGGGGGAGCAATGCCTGCGTCCAAGACAGTCAACGTTACGGGCAGCAGCTCATTCTCCTATACGGCGAGCGCTTCGGGCGCATGGCTGAGTGTGTCTCCGGCTAGCGGGAACACACCCGGCTCTCTGACCGTGTCCGTCAATCCCTCCGGTCTCGCGACCGGCACCTATAATGGATCGATTACCGTTACCGGCTCCGGCGCTTCGAACTCTCCGCAGAATGTTGCCGTATCCCTGACGGTAACGGCAGCTCAAACCAATCCCTCACTCAACATCAGCCCGGGAACCGTGTCGTTCTCGTATGCCTTGGGAACCAATGCAACCGGAACGCAAAACCTCTCCATCACGAGCACTGGCTCAGCACTGAACATCTCGGCGACCGCATCTGGTGGCGCGTGGCTTACCGTCACTCCATCCACCGGTTCGACTCCGGCCACGCTGAAAGTCAGCGCAAACACCAATGGCCTCGCGGCTGGCACCTACCACGGCACCATCACCATCGCCTCAACTGGCGCTGCCAACTCGCCGCAGACCGTGCCCGTGCAGCTGGTGGTCACCAGCGGCACAACCTCCGGCAAGCTGAAAGTCTGGCCGTCGCGAGCGATCTCCTTCGACTACGAAGCCGGACACGCCGATCCGTCGCCCAAGACTATCCGCGTGTTCAGCCCAGGAAGCCCACTGAGCTTCACCGCCGCTGCCTATGGCGGAACCTGGATCTCCGTAACTCCATCCGGAGGCACCACGCCCGGAACGGTAAGCGTTTCGGTCGATCCGACCGGCCTAACCTCCGGCACCTACACCGGCAACATCTCCATCGGCGCCCAGGGCTCGGCGGGAGTTAGCGTGCCCGTTGTCCTCCGCGTGGCGGCTGGAGACGATGGCGGGGACGACGGTAGCAGTAACGATAGTTCCACCAGCACCGCTCTCCACGCCTGGCCGTACGCCTACGATCCAGCCGGCTCCAACACCGTAGCTGCGACCTGGATGGATGGCACCGGAACACCGTCAGCGGCGACCAGTTCCACCGACACACGCAACCAGGGCCTGTTACTCTCGAAAACCAGCGCCGCGTCCAACCAGGCGCAAGCTGGAGTCGTGATCCGCGACGTTGAAGGAATGTCGGTGACCGAACTTGGTTACGACATCCGCAATGGCGGACAATGCACAGCAACCACACCTCGCTTCGCTGTTGTCACCACCGACGAGGTTGTCCACAAAGCCGGCTGCGCGGCTGGCACGACCCAGCCTGCACCGGCGGCTGGATGGAAGCGTCTTCGTTTCGATCCTGCAAACCCGGCCCAGATGAATCCGCCCATCGCTGCAGGCAGCAAGGTCAAGAGCGTTTACCTGCAGATGGCCGGTGGTCCGGAAACGGGCTCCAGCATCGTGGTCCTCGACAACGTCGACATCAACGGCAGGATCATCGGCAAGCAATAGCCGACGATCTGCCACAACTCAGCGGGCCGGGCTCCAGTTTTCAGGAGGCCGGCCCGTTGTCTATTCGCGGTAAATCTTTCTTGCCCCTTTTACCGCCCCCCGCGGACGTATTCCACGAGAGTCTTGTCGCCCGTCGCGTCTGCATGCTGTACTACTACATTCAGCGATTCGCGCCAGGAATCTCCATGAGCTTGGTAGTGATGAAGTTTGGCGGCACTTCCGTCGGCAGCGCCGAGCGCATCCGGCAAGCGGCCACCATCGTGCAAGGGCACGCACAAGGTGGCGCCCCTGTGGTTGTCGTGGTCTCTGCCCTCTCCAAAGTCACCGACCTGATCCTGAGCGTGCTGAATTCCGCCCGCACCGGTAACGGCAAGCAGATGGAAGAGGGCCTGGCGCAGTTGCAGGCTCGGCACGAGCAGGTCATCGGCGAGCTGTTTTCCGGTTCTACCAGGAGAGCCGTCGCCGCCGAAGTCCAGTCGACCCTGCAGCGCTTGCGCGAGCTCTCCTCCGCACTTCTGCTTTTAGGCTCGGCCACACCCCAGGTCATGGACATGGCTCTTCCCCTCGGCGAACAAATGTCCGCCCACATCTTCGCGGCCTGCCTCAACCAGCTCGGAGCACAAGGTGTGTTCGTGGATTCCGCCCGTGTCCTCGCTACCGACGACAAATTCGGCGATGCCTCGCCCGACATGGACACAACCCGCCGCCAGTGTACCGACACTCTGAACCCGCTGCTGCAGCACGGGCAGGTTCCCGTGGTGATGGGCTACAGCGGCGCCACTGCAGCAGGGCAAGTCACTACGCTCGGTCGCGGCGGCTCCGACTATTCCGGCACGATCCTCGGCGCCGCTATGGACGCCCACGAGGTCTGGATCTGGACCGACGTCGACGGTGTCCTGACCGCCGACCCGCGCGTCTGTCCCGATGCTGTCACTCTCCCCGAAATCACTTTTGCCGAAGCCATCGAACTGTCCTACTACGGGGCAAAGGTAATCCACCGCAAAGCCATCTGGCCGGCCATGGATCGCGGCATCCCCGTCTGGATCAAGAATTCCTTCAAGCCCGAGGTTCCCGGCACCAAAATCGTCGAGCGCCTTCCCGAGAGCACGCGCCCCGTAAAAGCCGTCACCGCCGTGACGCAGGCCTCGCTCGTGACGCTGACCACACGGCGCGACGTTCATTTCGCCGAGATCTTTGGCCGCCTGTTCTTGCGGCTTGGCCATGAGCACGTCGATGTGCTCTTCTCCACGCAATCGTCGTCCGAAGATTCCCTCGGCCTGGTACTACGCGAAGCCGACACCGAGCGCGTCGTGCACGCCATCCAGAGACTGTTCCGTACGGAACTCAAACACGGAGTCCTGAATCCAGTAACGGTTCATCGCGACATTGCCGTGATTGCCGTCCTCGGCTCCGGCATGAAAGGAACGTGCGGCATCCTCGGACGCCTGTTCTCCGTAGTCGCGCGCAACAATGTGAGCGTGATCGCCGTCGCTCAGGGCGCCAGTGAATTGAACATCTGTTTCGCGGTAACGAATTCGCGGGTCGACGACGTAGTGCGCGCTGTTCACCAGGAGTTCTTAAGCGCCCAATAAGTCGGGACTGCGACAAGCAGGCACAGCGTGACCGCAGCACAACGAATCTTCTTATGACCTTAAAGGAAGTTCGAGTCGGCATTGTCGGTTTCGGAACCGTGGGACGCGCCACGGCCGATATCATCGCCAAACACGGCGACCTGATTTCCCATCGCAGCGGCATCCGGCTGGCCGTCACGGCAGTCTGCCGCCGATCCAGCATCGATCGCACCGACACCCCCGCAAATGCGCGCGTGTACACCGACTGGAAGCAACTCCTGCAAGACCCCAATGTCGATGTCGTCGTCGAAACCATGGGCGGCACGGGCGATTCGCTTCAATTGGTGCGTGGCGCGCTCGAGCAGGGCAAGCCCGTAGTTACCGCCAACAAGAATCTCCTCGCCGGCCACGGTGACGAACTCTTCTCGCTCGCCGTCGCCCGGAGGCTGCCTATCGGATTCGAAGCCAGCGTGGCCGGCGGCATTCCCATCCTGCGCGTCATCCATGAGTCCACCGCCGGCGACCGTCTCCGCTCCGTCCACGGAATTTTGAACGGAACGGCCAACTACATCCTGACCCAAATGGAAAGCCGCGGCATCGAGTTCGCCGAGGCTCTTGCGGAAGCCCAGAAAGCCGGATTCGCCGAAGCTGACCCTTCTTTCGACATTGACGGACAAGATGCCCGCGACAAACTCTGCATCCTCGCCCGCATGGCGTTCGAGGGCGCCCTCGATGTCGGGCACATCCCTACTTATGGCATCCGCCATGTCCGCGCCATCGACATCCACTCCGCCAACCGTCTCGAAAGCACCATCCGTCTGGTTGGCTCCGCGCAGCAGACCGACGCAGGCCTCGAAGTCTCCGTCCGCCCCTGGCTCGTCAGCCGACGCTCCATGCTGGCCAAGGTCGAGGGAGTGAACAACGCCGTCTTCCTCGTCGGCGACAAGATCGGCACGCAAATGTTCTACGGCCGGGGCGCTGGCGGCGACGCGACCGGATCCGCCGTCGTTTCCGACCTCATCGAAATCGCGCGCGACTTCGCCGCCGGCCAGCTCACCGCCAAAAACATCCCGGGCTTCCTCAGTTCTCACCAGCTGGCGTTATCCGAACACCCCCAGCCGGTCAGCTGGTATCTCAGACTGACTGTAAAAGATCAGCGCGGCATCGTGGCCCGGGTCGCCGAGGTCATTGCCCATCAATCCATCAACATCGATTCGCTCGAACAGGAACCTCACCTTCCCAAAGACCGCGTTTCATTCGTAATCACGGTCGAACCTGTGTCGGAACCGGTGATCCGCCGAGCCGTTAACACCATCAATAATTTCGATTTCATGGTCGAACCTGTCCTTCTTTTGCGTATCGAGGAATAACGCTCATTTCAAACCGACCGACCGTCCGGTCATAAAAGGCTTGACTCGGCGCCCAGAAACATTTACAAACATCGGTACTCGTGGTTGCCGATGCAAGCCTTCGCACCCAACTCGACGCGACTTACCCGGAACAGCCGACTCGTTCCCGCCGTCGTCGTACGAGTATCTGTAGGAACAGACTGCAGCGGATGATGTAACGCTCAGCCAAGCTTCTGAACGGGCCATCATCCAGTCGAGGATGATGGCCCGTTTGTTTAGAAAAGTTTCGCTGACGTCGAAAGACATTTAGACCTGCTTTGAATCGATGGAGCGACGGTCGTCCCGCCCGTCGGGCCGCAGGCCGCCTTAGACGAGGAGTAACGATGACAAAAACCGGTGCACAAATCCTCTGGGAGTGCCTGGAGCGCGAAAACGTCACGCACGTGTTCGGCTATCCCGGCGGCGCCATCCTTCCCGCCTACGACGCCTTGAAGCACAGCAAAATTCACCACGTCCTGGTGCGTCACGAACAGGGCGCCACCCACATGGCGGATGGCTACGCGCGAGCCAGTGGTGAAGTTGGCGTCGCCGTCGCTACCTCGGGACCGGGCGCCACCAACATGGTCACCGGCATCGCCACTGCCATGCTCGATTCCTCGCCCATCGTGTGTATCACTGGTCAAGTGGGCAGCAAGCTCATCGGCTCCGATGCGTTCCAGGAAACCGACATCACCGGCGTCACCCTGCCGATCACCAAGCACAATTACCTCGTGACCCACGCCAACGAAGTGGCCCGCACAATTCGCGAAGCCTTCTACGTCGCGCGCTCCGGCCGCCCGGGTCCTGTGCTGGTCGACATCACGAAGGATGCGCAGCAGACCACGTGCGAATTCGACTGGGATGCCGCCAAGCCGCAATTGCCCGGCTACCGTCCCGATCTGTCGCCCGACGCGAAGGAATACGAGCAGGCTCTCGAACTGATCCAGAATGCCAAACGGCCCGTCATCCTCGCCGGCCACGGCATCATCATCTCCGGCGCCATGAAAGAGGTGCGTGACTTCGCTGAACGCACAGGAATCCCCGTCGCGCTCACCTTGCTGGGCCTCGGCGGTTTCCCAGCCTCGCACCCGCTCAATCTCGGCATGATGGGCATGCACGGCGAAGCCTGGGTCAACCACACCATTCAGGAGGCCGATCTCCTCCTGGCCTTCGGCATGCGCTTCGACGATCGCGTCACCGGAAATCTGAAAACCTACGCCCCCAACGCGAAGAAGATTCACGTGGAGATCGATCCCGCCGAGATCAATAAAAACGTCAAGGTCGATGTTGCCCTGGTCGGTGATCTACGCGAGGTCCTGCATGAACTGCTGCCGCACGTGAGTTCCGTCAATCGCAGCGATTGGCTCGATTTCATCGATCAACTCAAGGGTGACGCAGCCGTGCGCGACATCCAGAATCTTCCCGACAACGGCCACCTCTACGCTGCCCACGTGATCAACGATCTCTGGCATGAAACCCGCGAGGTCGACTCCATCGTGGTCACCGACGTCGGCCAGCATCAGATGTGGGAGGCGCAGTACTACAAGCACGAACGCTCCCGCTCCCTGATCACCTCGGGCGGCCTGGGCACAATGGGCTTTGCCCTGCCCGCCGCCATCGGTGCAAAAGTTGCCCGCCCTCAATCGGAAATCTGGGTGGTCGTTGGCGACGGTGGATTCCAGATGACGATGTCAGAACTCGCCACCATCGTGCAGGAAAATCTGAAAGTCAACATAGCCATCATCAACAACGGCTTCCTCGGCATGGTGCGGCAGTGGCAGGAGTTTTTCTACGAACGCAACTACCAGGCGACGCCGTTGCTCAATCCCGATTTCGCCAAACTCGCCGACGCGTACGGCATCCGCAGCGCCACGGTTACGAAGCGCTCCGAAGTCGTGCCCACTGTCCGTGACGCGCGCCGGCACGATGGTCCTATGCTGATCAACTTCAAAGTCGAACAAGAAGACACCGTCTATCCCATGGTCGCCGCGGGAGCTTCTCTTCACGAGATGATTCGCCGTCCCAGTCCGATCGTGGAAACGGCGGCAGATGAGTAAACCAACATGATGAACACCTTCGTGGTCTACGTGGAAAATAAACCGGGCGTGCTCACTCGCGTCGCTTCCCTGTTCCGTCGCCGCGCCTTCAATATCGACTCCCTCACCGTCGGCCGCACGGAGAAGCCCGAAGTCTCGCGCATGACCATCACGGCCGAAGCCGACCGCGACCAGGCGCGCCGCATCGAGGCCAATCTCTACAAGCTCGTGAATGTCCTGCTGGTTGAAAACATCACGAACGAACCCGCCATCGTGCGCGACTTGGCCATGATCAAAGTGGCCGCCACCCACGAAGCCCGCTCGCACGTGCTGGAGTTGGCCAGCGTGTTTCGTGCCCGCGTCGTCGACGTCGCCCCTGATTCGCTCACCATCGAAATCACCGGCGCGGAAGACAAGATCGATGGCCTGCTCGAAGTTCTCCGCCCTTACGGCGTTCTGGAGATGGTGCGCACCGGAATCGTCGCCATGCGCCGCGGCAGCAAATCGTCGATCGGCACGGCAGCCGCCAGCACGCTCGCCCAGGTAGCCGCCGATGACGACGTTTCCTATTCGGTTTAAACGTTCGTATTCGGTTTAGGGCGATTCGTATTCGGTTTAAAACGTCTCGTACGGTTCACAACGCCGAACGCGGTGGAAAAGGCACGAGTTTACTCGTGCCATGAAGCACTCCCATCTGAGCGGCTTCAGCCGCTGAGGTTCATTCTCGGCTGCGCAGCCGGCCAAGAATCTCGACATTGTTACGAAGGATGCGCTTCCCCCAAAATACAGCGCACCGTATCGCGCGCAATCAAAAGCTCCTCATCGGTCGGAATCGCATACACGGCCAGCTTCGAGGAGTCGCTGCTGATCAACCCTTCCTTCCCAACCGTCTTCTGATTCCTCTCCGGATCGATCTTCAGCCCGGCCCATTCCATTCCCGCGCAGATCTGCGCCCGGATCTCCGGTGAGTTCTCTCCGATCCCGCCCGTAAACACGACGCCATCCGCCCCATTCATCACGGCCAGAAACGCGCCAATATACTTGCGCGCGCGATAACAAAACACATCGATCGCCAGCCGCGCCCGGCGATCATCATGCTCCTTGAGTTCGGCCTGCAGAACCCGCATGTCATTGGTGAGCCCGGAAATTCCCAGCAACCCTGACTGCGTGTTCAAAAGCGCCTCCACTTCGTGCAGGGATAATCCCTCCTTGCCTGAAATCAGGTTGACGATGGCAGGATCAATGTCTCCCGAGCGCGTACCCATCACCAAGCCTTCCAGTGGAGTCATGCCCATCGACGTGTCAACCGGAAATCCGTTCCGGATCGCCGCCGCCGAGCAGCCGTTCCCCAAATGCAAAGTGATTACGTGAGTCTGCTCGCGCGTCACCTTCTGCAGAACTCGGTAGCGGTAGGCCACGTAGCGATGCGAGGTCCCGTGAAAACCATAGCGCCGAATCCGATGGCGGCGGTACAGATGATACGGAATCGCGTACAGGTAAGCCTGCTCAGGAAGCGAGTGATGAAACGCCGTATCGAACACTGCCACTTGCGGTATCCCCGGCCCCAATAGTCCTCGCGCGGCAACAATCCCTTTGATGTTATTCGGATTGTGAAGCGGGGCCAGTTCAATGCAGCCCTCGATGCCCTTCAGAACATTGTCATCGATGATGGCCGATTCCTTAAAGCGCTCTCCGCCATGCACCACGCGATGCCCCACGGCATTCACATCCGCCGGCCCACGCACTTCCGAAAGGCCCGATTGATCAGAAGCCACCCAGCGAATCACAAAGTCGAGGGCGGCCCCGATATCCCGCAAAGGGGCGGTCAGCGTGTGTCGCGACCCGTCTTTTTTCTGCAGCGTTACAATCGCTTCCCCGCCAATGCGCTCCACTTCTCCTTTAAGCAGGCGGTCATCCGCATCTCGCTTGATGCGATCCATGTCGGTCGCAATCAATTGGAATTTGAGAGTCGAACTCCCCGAGTTTAAGACGAGCACATTCATAAGAAAATATCCGCAGCGCACGCACGGCGGCACAGGGGCACCCCGCCCGCCCAGCTTAGCGCCCCTCGCAGCTACTTAGCGACCTTTCCGGTTAAATGCTTTTCATCGACGACGAGGGAACGTGTCAGCCTAACCTAGTAGGGCCACTCCCAGTTCTTGATCTCCGGCATATCGTCGCCGCGATCATCCACGTATTGCTTGTGATCCACGAGCTTATTCCGCAGAAACTGCTTGAAGTGCGCCCCCATGCGCTGCAAGCGGGAAACGCGATCAATCACATCGCCCGCCAGATGGAAGCGGTCCAGATCGTTCTGCACCGCCATATCGAACGGGGTAGTCGTCGTGCCCTCTTCCTTGTACCCGCGCACGTGCAGGTTATCGTGATTGGTCCGGCGATAGGTGAGCCGGTGAATCAGCCACGGATACCCGTGATAAGCGAAAATGATTGGCTTGTCGGTAGTAAAGATGGAATCAAACTCGTGATCCGAAAGACCGTGCGGATGCTCGCTCGAAGGCTGCAGCGTCATCAGGTCCACGACGTTCACAAACCGGATGCGGATGTCCGGAAAATGCTGCCGCAGCAGATCAACCGCCGCCAGGGCTTCCAGTGTCGGCACGTCCCCTGCGCTCGCCATCACCACGTCTGGCTCGGCATTCTGATCATTGCTGGCCCAGTCCCAGATGCCGATCCCGGCCGTGCAATGCCGGATCGCGGCATCCATATCCAGCCATTGCGGCGCGGGTTGCTTGCCGGCAACAATCACGTTCACGTAGTCGCGACTCCGCAGGCAGTGGTCAGCCACCGAAAGCAGCGTATTCGCATCCGGTGGCAGATACACGCGCACCACGTCCGCCTTCTTGTTCACCACGTGGTCGATGAATCCCGGGTCCTGATGGCTGAAGCCGTTGTGATCCTGTCGCCACACGTGCGAGGTCAGCAGATAGTTCAGAGATGCAATCGGACGCCGCCAGGGAATGTGCCGCGTCACCTTCAGCCACTTCGCGTGCTGGTTGAACATCGAATCGACAATATGAATGAAGGCCTCGTAACAGGAAAAGAATCCGTGCCGCCCGGTCAGCAAGTACCCTTCCAGCCATCCCTGGCACATGTGCTCGCTAAGCACTTCCATCACGCGCCCATTCGGCGACAGGTGTTCGTCGACCGGCAGCGTCGGCTCCATCCAGACTTTGTCCGTCACCGCATACACAGCATCCAATCGGTTCGAAGCGGTCTCGTCAGGCCCCATCACCCGAAAATTCTGCGCCGCCAGGTTGTTCTTCATCACGTCGCGCAGGAAAGTTCCCAGCACCCGCGTGGCCTCCGAATTCACGCGCCCCGGCTTCGGCACCTTCACGCGATAATCGCGAAAGTCCGGCATCACCAGGTCCTTCAAAAGAAGCCCTCCGTTCGCGTGCGGGTTCGCGCCCATGCGACGCTCCCCCTTGGGCGCCAACTCCGCAAGTTCAGGAATGAGCCGGCCGCTCTGGTCGAACAACTCTTCGGCCCGGTAACTCTTCATCCACTGTTCCAGAAGTTTCAGGTGCTCGGGATGTCCCGTCATCTCTGAGAACGGAACCTGGTGCGACCGCCACGTGTTCTCGGCCGGCTTGCCATCCACCATCTTCGGCCCCGTCCACCCTTTGGGCGACCGAAGGATGATCATGGGCCAGATCGGCCGGGACACATCTTTCTGCTTCCGGGCCCGCTCCTGGATGGCATGAATCTCATGGATCGCGAACTCCATTTTGTCCGCCATGAGCTGGTGCATGGCTTCTGGTTCGCTGCCTTCCACGAATAGGGGTTCGTACCCATACCCCCGGAACAAGCCGGTCAGTTCCTCATCTGTCATGCGGCCTAAAACCGTGGGATTCGCGATCTTGTACCCGTTGAGATGAAGAATCGCCAGAACCGCACCGTCGCGCGCCGGATTCAAAAACTTGTTCGAATGCCAACTGGCCGCCAGGGGCCCGGTCTCTGCTTCGCCGTCGCCCACCACACAACAGACCAGCAGGTCCGGGTTATCGAAGGCCGCACCGTACGCGTGGGCAACGCTATACCCCAGCTCCCCTCCCTCGTGAATCGATCCCGGCGTTTCTGGCGCCACGTGACTCGGAATTCCCCCCGGAAAGGAGAATTGCTTGAACAGCCGCTTCATGCCGGCTTCGGTCTGGGGAACGTTCGGATAGTATTCGCTATAAGTACCTTCCAGATAAGTGTTCGCCACCAGTCCCGGACCGCCGTGTCCTGGGCCCGTGATGTAAATCATGTCCAGATCGAGCTTCTTGATCAGCCGGTTGCAGTGGACATAAATGAAGTTCAATCCCGGCGTCGTTCCCCAGTGCCCGAGCAGACGCGGCTTGACGTGCTCGATCTTTAAAGGCTCCCGCAGCAGCGGATTGTCATACAAATAAATCTGCCCAACCGACAGGTAATTCGCCGCACGCCAGTAGGCGTTGATGCGGCGCACTTCTTCTTTGGATAAAGGGCTAGCTGAAGTCGGGACGGGGAGGGCGGTTTCCACAGGAGCCATAACTTATTCCTTCCGCAACACAATTTTCCCGCTATTGAAACAGTGTACTGACATTCCAACTCCTTTGTCGCGGCACTCCGATAGTCCTTGGAATACGCTTAAACCCCTACAGAGTCGCCAAATTGCGTCCTCTTGCACGTAATCGATTTTCTCCACTGCGTTAATCGTTTATCTGAGCCTGATTTATGCCATATACTGCCTGCCCATGGAGCGAGCCGCGTTCCCTCGGGATGCGAAAGAGTGAGTTACGGGATGAACCGTAGATCATTTTTAAAAACTGTAACGATGGCCTGCCCCGCCGCTCCATTCGCCGCGCAGCAACTTCTCGCTGCGTCACAGTCCCCGATTCCGCGCTTCAACTCTGCGCAAGAAATCTCCGCCGCCCACATTCCGCGCTGGCGAGGCTTCAACCTTCAGGGCAAATTCTCCAGTGCGGAACATCCCTACGACGGTCCTGCCTACGATGAATTCGACTTCGCAACCATGGCGGAATGGGGATTCGATTTTGCCCGGCTACCGCTGTCCTACTGGACCTGGGGCAGCCCTGACAATTGGTCTGAGATTCGCGAGGAGCCGCTGAAGAAAATCGACCAGGCTGTCGATCTCGGCAAGCAGTATCGGATACACATCAACCTGAACTTCCACCGAATTCCCGGCTATTGCATCAACGGACGTGAACTCGAACCGGCTGATCTCTTCACGGGAACGAAGGCCCAGCGCGACAAGGCGCTAGCCGCCGGTGTCTACTACTGGAGCACTTTCGCCCGCCGTTACAAAGGCATCCCCAACGAACGCCTTAGCTTTGATTTGATTAATGAGCCGCCCAAGATGCGCTCCTACGAAGGCTATCTGGAAGAACGCTACGTGGAAATTGTGAAAGCCTTGGTCTTCGCCATTCGCGAGCAAGATCCCCACCGCCTTATCTTCGCCGACGGCATCAACATTGGACAGGCGCCCGTTCTCGGAATCGTTGATCTCGGCCTCGTACAAAGCACGCGCGGCTACGAGCCCAAAGCGGTCAGCCACTACACCGCCACCTGGGTTCCGCGCGACGAATTCGAAACCATGTCTCCGCCCACGTGGCCGCTCAAAGACGACCAAGGCAAGATTTGGGACCGCTCCCGCCTCAAGCTCGAATACATCGACCGTTACAAACCATTAACAGACCGTGGAGTCCAGATTCATGTCGGCGAGTGGGGTTGCTTCAATAAGACTCCGCATCCGGTTGCCCTAGCCTGGATGGAGGACTGCCTTTCCCTCTGGAACCAGGCCGGATGGGGCTTCGCGCTCTGGAATCTTCGCGGATCTTTCGGGGTGATCGACAGCGAGCGGGCCGACGTCCACTATGAGAACTACAAGGGCCGCAAACTCGATCGCAAGATGCTCGAACTGCTTAGGAAGTACTGACTGCTTCTTGTGACTGAAGCCTGGGGGGATGACAGCATGAGGTTGATTCGACCGACCCTCGTCGCCGCCGCTGTTGTCTGTACCTTCATTCCCGCGGCGCAACCTCTGCAGAATCCGGGCGCCAATCAGCCGCAACGCGTCGTTCCCAAAACTCCCCCCTACGTCGCCGCTACCAGGGACAACTATCGCAAGCTGGCCGACGAGGTCGAGACCACCCTGCATCGCGACGTCCTCGACCTCTGGTTCCCACGCACCGTGGACGACGTCCACGGCGGCTTTCGCTCCGATTTCACCCGCGACTGGCAGCCCGGCGCCAAGAGCGGCGGGAAATTTTCCGTCTTCCAAGGACGCATGACCTGGATCTCCTCCCAGGTCGCCCTGCGCCGTCCCGAGCTAAAAGAAAAATTCCTGCCTATCGCGCAACACGGGATCGAATATCTAGCCAACACGCTCTGGGACAAACAATACGGCGGCTTCTACTGGGGCCTCAACGACGACGGGACCATCTCGCCTTCTTACACCGACGGCAAACATCTCTATGGCATCAGCTTCGGAATCTACGGAGCCGCCGCCGCCCACCAGGCCACCAAGGATCCCAAAGCCCTCGACCTCGCCCAGAAAGCATTTCGCTGGATCGACGAACACGCCCACGATTCCAAAAACGGCGGTTATTTTGAGTGGCTCACGCGGGAAGGCAAGGTTGTCTCAGGCAATCCCGACGCCGTAACGCTGCAACCCATCCCGGTCGCCGGGTTCCCCATCGGCTACAAGTCGATGAACACCCACATCCACCTGCTGGAGTCATTCACCCAGCTCTATGAAGTCTGGAAGGACGACACGCTCCGCCAGCGCCTGGAAGAATTGCTGGCCATCAATCGCGACAAGATCTGCGTGCAGCCCGGCGTGATGAACCTGTATTACACCAACGACTGGCGCCCTTACCCTGATCACGACTCCTACGGTCACGATGTCGAGACCGCCTATCTGATGCTCGAGGCCGAAGACGTGCTCGGCCACGGCCACGACTCCAAGACCGAGCACATGGCGAAACTTCTGGTCGACCACGCGCTGGCCAACGGCTGGGACGAGACCTACGGCGGCTTCTACCAGGACGGCACCACCTTCGGCAAGCCCGAGTCCCGCCTGAAAGAGTGGTGGGTACAAATGGAAGGCCTGAACTCACTCCTGCTTATGCACGAAAAATACGGCAAGCAAACCGATGTCTACTTCAAAGCCTTCCAGTTGCAGTGGCAGTTCATCAAGACCTATCAGATCGACACCGAATTCCACGGCGTCTACGAAATGGTCGGCCCTGATGGCAAGCCCGTGAACCCGAACAAAGGCCGCATCTGGAAAGCCGCGTATCACGACGGCCGCGCCCTGCTCAATGTCTCCGAGCGTCTGCGCAAACTCGCGGATCAGGAACGCTGAACGCGCCGGCGGGTGCCCCCATCCTAAAATCGCGTTCTCTGCGATTTTAGGGTGGGATTCCACGAAAGCCGCAATCGTAGGATTTTCCTAAGAGCTTCTAAATCCCAACAAAAACTTTTCCTTGGACACTCAAACTCAACTCCGGTACAACCTAGCCCATGACCCCACTCGACCGTCGATCCTTCCTGGCCCTCTCGGCCATGCTCCCCTACGCCTTCACCGCGCGTGCCGCCAACACCAAGATCCCCGTCGGCCTCGAACTCTATTCCGTCCGCGAAGAGCTGAAAAAAGATCCGGAAGGAACGGTACGAGCCGTTGGCGAGATGGGCTACCAGTGCGTGGAGTTTTACGCGCCCTACTTTGAGCGCAGCGACGCTCAGACCAAGGACATGCGCAAGCTGCTCGACAACCTCGGCGTCCGCTGCTTCTCCACGCACAACGACCTCGACTACCTCGATCCGGACAAGATTGAACGCACCCGCGACCTCAATCTAACGCTGGGTAGCAAATACGTAATCGTTGCCAGCGCCGAGCCCAAGCCCGGCCCCAACGGATGGATGCCCATCGCCGACGCCCTCAACGCCGCCGCCGAAAAACTGGAGCCCTCCGGCTTGCAAGTCGGCTATCACAACCACGAGCCGGAATTCCGAATCGTCAACGGCAAGCGTCCCGCGGAATTCTTGGCTCAGCACACAAAACCCTCCGTCGTTCTACAACTCGACATCGGCACCTGTATCGCCGCCGGAGGCGACCCGGTCGCGTGGATTCGCTCCCAGCCCGGACGCATAAAGTCGATACACTGCAAAGACTGGTCACCCGATCCGGAGAAAGGCTACAAGGTGCTCTTTGGCGAAGGCGCCGCCGACTGGAAGAATATTTTCGCCGCCGCCGAAAGCGTGGGCGGCCTCGAGTACTACCTCCTCGAACAGGAAGGCAGCCGCTACTCCGAAATGGAAACGGCCAAGCGCTGCCTGGAAACGTTCCGCACAACGCATGCGCAGCCTCGATCAAATCGCCTCCGATCATAGAGGCCGGATCTGCAAAACAGCCCGGACCTCTAAATTAATGTGTGGTTAAGTCTTGTCATCCTGAGCGAAGTGAGGCGCCAGCCGAACGCAGTCGAAGGACCTCGCGTTTGCTTGCGGAACCAATGGCCTCCAGGAAATTTCCAGGATGCATCGCCAAATCACTTTGCGCCCGTCATGACCATCGCCCGCTGGAGACCGCAAATGCCCAAAACGCTCTTGACGATCCTCATCCTCACGCTTGCCACCTTCGCCGCTGACACGCGACTCGGCCCCTTCGAAGGCCGCAACGACGTCGGCACTGTCCTGCACCCCGGCTCCGCCACCTATGACGCCGCTCACCAGACTTTCACCATCGCCGGCAGCGGAGAAAATATGTGGTCCACCGCCGACGCCTTTCAATTCGTGTGGAAGAAGGTGTCCGGCGACGTCGCCATCGCCGCCGACATCGCTTTCATCGGCGCCGGCGTCAACGAGCACCGCAAGGCCGTCGTCATGGTCCGCCAGACTCTCGATGCTGACTCACCCTACGCCGACGTCGCCCTGCACGGCAGCGGCCTGACCTCCCTCCAGTATCGCGACGCGAAAGGCGCCCTCACTCACGAAATCCAGGCCAACATTTCCGCACCCGCGCGCATTCGGCTCGAACGACGCGGCCGCTACGCCACCATGTGGCTCGCCTCCAAAGGACAGCCCTTCCAGATGGCGGGAGGCTCCGTGCCCGTCTCGCTGGAAGGCACTTACTACGTTGGCATTGGCGTCTGCTCCCACGATAAAGACATCGTCGAAAAGGCCGTCTTCTCCAACGTGGAGATTGAAGCGCCCCTGCCAACTCCGTCCACCGAACCAAAGCTCTATAGCACTCTCGAAACCATCACCATCGATTCCACCGACCGCCGCGTCGTTTACGTCGCTCCCAACAAATTCGAAGCCCCCAACTGGACCCGTGACGGCGACTCCCTGATTTTCAACCGCAACGGCCGCCTCGAAAAGATTCCTGTCACCGGAGGCAAGCCCGAAACCATCGACACCGGATTTGCCGTTCACTGCAACAACGACCACGGCATCTCCCCGGACTCGAAGTCGATCGCCATCAGCGACCAGACCAAGGACGAAGACCGCTCTCACGTCTACATCGTTCCCTTCGCCGGAGGAACTCCTCGCGAGCTGACCAGCAACGGTCCCTCCTACTGGCACGGTTGGTCGCCCGACGGAAAGACTCTGGCATTCGTTGGCGAGCGCAACGGAGAGTTCGACATCTACACCATCCCCTTCGCAGGCGGAGAGGAAACACGCCTCACTACCGCCAAAGGCCTCGACGACGGCCCCGACTACTCCCCCGACGGAAACTACATCTACTTCAATTCCGAACGCACCGGGCGCATGCAGATCTGGCGCATGAAGCCCGACGGCAGCGCCCAGGAACAAATCACCAACGACGACTCCAACAATTGGTTCCCACACATCTCACCCGACGGCGAGTGGATGGTTTTTCTCACCTACGACAAATCAGTCACCGGCCATCCCGAAAACAAGGACGTCATGCTCCGCCTCATGTCGCTAGCCGATCACAAGGTCACAGTACTAGCCAAGCTTTTCGGCGGCCAGGGCACCATCAACGTTCCATCCTGGTCCCCCGACAGCAAGCAACTAGCCTTCGTGAGCTATCAGTTGATCCCCTAATCCCAACTCGACCTGATGGGCTGCGCCAAGGTCGCGGCCGCACGAGACATAAACTTGTCGAAGGGATTGTGCACCCATTCAGCGGCAGGAACCAGGTAGCGCCGAGAACCGCAAGCCGCGAGAGCCGCATTGCTGCAAGAACCACGTAGTCGAGCCGCAGCCGCGAAGCCGCATTGCTGCAGGCGCAGCGGCATTCATTAGCCCAGCGCGTAAGCGCTGGGTAGCGATCCAAATAAACGTAAGCCCCGGAGGGGCGACACTTCGCGACGAGGGCGTAAGCCCTCCAGCCCCCAGGCTACTCCGGATTGCACGTCGGCTGCCTCTGTGCGAATGCACAAACTCAACGCGCCGTCGACTGGCGCACCACCAACTTCGGCGTAATCAAAATCTTCCGAACCCGAGGCCGCCGCTTCGCCCCGATCTGCTCCATCAAAAGCTCCGCCGCCTGCCTTCCAATCTGCGCGGTCCCCTGATCCACCGTTGTCAAAGGCACGGCCAGCACATCGGAATAATGAACGTTCCCCGCCCCCACGACGGCGATATCCTCTGGAATCTTCAGCCCGGCTTCCGAGATCGCCTTCATTGCGCCAATCGCGACCGGATCGTTGTAGCAGAACACTCCGTCCGGCACCGGCTGCGCCTGCAGCAGTTTCTTCATAGCGTTGTACCCGCTGCTATCCACGTAACGCGCTCCCACGATGTATTTTGAAACCACCGGCAGATCACGTTTCTGCAGTGCATGCCGGTACCCAGCCAGGCGCTGCGCGGCGATGCCTAGTTTCGGCCCGCGCAGGTGCGCAATGCGGGTGCAACCCTGCGCGATCAGATGATTGGTCGCCAACTTCCCAATGGCTTCGTTGTCAACCCCCACGAAGCTCGCCTCCACTCCCGCGATCGGCCGGTCAATCAGCACCACCGGCACCTTCCGCGCAAGGATGCCCTCAAACAACTCAGAGCTCGATTGCGCTGACGCGGCAATCAGCCCATCCACCTGCCGCGCCACCAGCGAGGCTGCCTCGTTCCTCTCCAGTTCCGGATTCTCTTCGAAATACGAAATAATCACGTGGTATCCGTGCGGCCGCACCGTCTCCGCCACCGCCTTCGCTACTTCGGCAAAGAACGGATGCGTGAAGTCCGGCAGCAACAGCCCGATCGTGAACGTTCTTCGCGTGACCAGGCTGCGCGCGATCCAGTTTGTCTGGTAGTTAAGATCCTTGGCGCGCTGCAGAACCCGTTTGCGCGTGGCCGCGCTGATGTTCCCTTTGTTGCGGAGAACCTTCGAAACCGTCACGACCGAAACGTTTAGTCCCTTGGCGATGTCGAGCATCGTGACCGGCATGGCCGCGAGAATAACATAGGCAAGCCGATATTTCGGCCGGTAAGAACTCAAACTTTCCTCGCCTGAAATCCGCCAAGGTAATCGTTATTTCGCGATGGTCGCCGGCGCTCGTTAGATCGCACGCCCCGCCTGAAGGCGCGGCCGGATACAACTTCCAGCGATTTTTCTACCACAGAGTCACAGAGACACAGCGTCAACACGTTGTTGCAAGACGTTCTCGTCCGCAACCCTGTCTGCACACGCGGACGGATTCAGGCAAAGGACATTTCGACTTCCCCGGACATGCGGATAAAATGTTTCAAGTTCACAGAAATTTGTTATCGATACGCCAGGCTCCCATTGACCTCGAAAACTATGTTGCTTCCCCGTGTTTCGCTTCTCGTCGCTTTTCTCCTCCTCGGATTCCCGCGAGTGCCGCTCTTTGCCCAGGGCGGGCATCCGCAGCCGCCTCCTCCGCCCGCCGGCGTCAAGGAGATGAAGTGCAAAGGCCGCAAGATCCCGCAACTGGAAGACGTCACGAAGAAAACCGGCATTCGCTTCGAGCACCTGGTCGCGCCCGAACAGAAGTACATTCTCGAATCGATGAGCGGCGGCGTTCTGCTGCTCGACTACGATCGCGACGGCTGGCTCGATATTTACTTCACCAACGCGCCCACGCTCGACATGGCCGGCAAAGGCGAGAAGGCGCGCAGCGCGCTCTATCACAACAACCATGACGGTACCTTCAGCGACGTCACCGATAGAGCCGGCGTGGCCAGTCCATGCTTCGCGAATGGCGGCGCCGTGGGCGATTACAACAACGACGGCTGGCCCGACGTGTACATCACTTGCCTGGGCGGCAACGTGCTCTATCGCAACAACGGCGACGGAACGTTCACCGATGTCACGGCAAAAGCCGGCGTGGCTGACGGACGCTGGTCCACGGGCGCGGCCTTCGGCGATTACGATGGCGACGGTTTTCTCGACCTCATGGTCGCAAACTATGTCGAATTCGATCTCGCCCATCCACCGGCCTTCGGCAAAGGCGTCAATTGCAAGTACAAAGGCATCGACGTGCAATGCGGTCCGCGCGGTTTGAAAGGTTCGGGCGATTCGCTTTTCCACAACAATGGCGACGGCACTTTCACCGACGTGTCAAAGATTGCCGGAGTTCAGGATCAGGGAGGCTATTACGGGCTGGGAGTGGTGTGGGCTGACTTCAACAACACGGGGAAACCGGACATCTACGTGGCCAACGACTCGACGCCCAGTTTTCTCTATCGCAATGCAGGCAAAGGTAAGTTCGAAGAGATCGGCCTGGAGTCCGGCACCGCGCTCAGCGAAGATGGCAACGAGCAGGCATCGATGGGGATCGCGATTGGTGACTATCTGCACAACGGGCGACCATCGATTTACGTCACGCATTTCGCCGACGACTATGACACGCTGTACCGCAATGACGGCAAATGGGAGTTCCGCGATGTCTCCTACGCAGCGGGCGTGGCTTTGCCCTCGATTCGTTGGGTGAAATGGGGAGATGCCTTCGTCGATCTCGACAACGACACCTGGCTGGACCTGATCGTAGCCAGCGGCCACGTTTATCCTCAAGTGGATACGCTTCCGTCCGGCGACCGCTACCGAGAACCCAAACTGCTTGACATGAATCAGGGCAACGGGACTTTCTGCGATGCGCACGATCAGGCGGGTCCGGCGCTGCAGGAAGCCCGCGCCTCGCGAGGACTGGCTGTGGGCGATCTCTTCAATGACGGCAACGTGGATGTCGTGGTTGAAAATCTTGATGGCGCACCAACGATCTTGAAGAATCCCGGCGTCCCCGGCCGGCACTGGATCAGCCTGGAACTGCAAGGAACGAAAAGCAATCGTCTGGCAATCGGCGCCCGCGTAAAGTTGGTTGCCGGCGGCGTGACGCAGACCGAAGAGATTCACAGCGGCGGAAGTTATCTTTCCCAGAACGATCTGCGCGTTCACTTCGGCCTCGCGGCCGCCGCTAAAGTCGATAGCGTCGAGATCCACTGGCCTTCGGGCGCGACGGAGACGATCAAAGACCTCGCGTGCGATAAGTTCTACTCGGTGCTGGAGGGAAAAGGCGTCGTGCCGTTTGAAGAGATTCGCCCCAAGGCCGCCAAGCCTACATCTCAACCTTAAGGCGGGCAAGAAAACCGATGGCGGCGGCAGTTTTATTATTAGCTATTAGCTATCTTAACGTCAGGAACGTTTATAGGCGCCTTTGACGCCTGCCCCGACCCAAAACCATGCCCGCGACCCCAACTGTGGCGCCTTGGCACTACAATCGCCAGGAATGGCTATTCCATGCCAAGGTCGCCGGTGCTTTCGAGGGCGTCGTGCCGCACGAACGAACTTTCAACAACTTAGCTCATAGAGAATCTCCTCGAGGCCTGGCGGCATAGTGCGGCGGCGCCCGCGATGCCTGAGTCAGCCCCGTAGCAGGCGGGCAGCAATGGAATCTCATGCGCGCGTGAGTTCACGCAGTTTTCGGAAGCCTGCCGCTGCATGTCAGCAAAGAACGGTTGCAGCATGGAGGCAACTCCTCCACCCATGATGATCACGTCGGGCTCGAGCAGGTCGATGATGTTGCCCAGCCAGACCGACAACAACGCAATCGTCTCGGTTAGTACTTCATGGGCGAGCGCATCGCCCACGTCATTGGCGCGTCCCACCATCTCACTGGAAACCTCGTGATGCCCGTTCGCCATTTGCCACAAAGCGGAGTTTCCATGGCCGGCTGCGGCCAGCTTTTCCTGGGCGCGTCTTGCGATCGCGGGCCCGGACGCCAAAGTTTCGATGCAGCCGCGCTTGCCGCATCCGCATTGCGGTCCGCGATAGTCAATGCTCATGTGCCCACCTTCTCCGGCCGCACCCGTCCGTCCGTGATAGAGGGCGCCATCAAACACCAGGCCCGTACCGATTCCGGTGCCGATCGTTGCGTAGAAAACGTTGTGGTATCCGACGCCCGCGCCCCAGAGAGCTTCGGCTAGTCCGGCGGCGTTCGCATCGTTGTCGAGTTTGACCGGAAAGCCGTAGGTGCGACCGGTTTCGCGAGCGAGTGGAAAGTTACGCCAGCAGGGGAGGTTGGGAGGATTAATCACGACGCCCGCATCCGGATCCAGTGGCCCGGGCGCGCAAATTCCAATGCCGTGCACCTTTTTTTTCAAGCCCGGCGCAAGCAGAGCATCGATGGCCGCCTTGACTGCTGCGAATCCCCGAGCAGCGTCGCCATCGGCGACCATGGGGTGGCGCACCTGCTGATGAATCCTACCGGTTGAGTCGACGAAGCCCGCGGCCACTTTCGTGCCGCCCACATCCACGCCGATCACCAGTCCATCGCCAGCATCGCACATCAGCAACTTCCTCGTGGGGGCGAATCGAGCGCCGGCACACACTACGCGGTAACACCCGGCCTTGATCCCTTGAAAGCGTAGTAGACAATGTAGAGGTAGCAGATCGCGGGCAGGATGAAAGAGTGCTGCAGCCCGATGCGGTCCGCCAGAAAACCGACGGCCAGAGGGATCAATGCTCCTCCGACGATTGCCATGATCAGCAGACCGGAACCATCGCCGGTGAGCGGGCCCAGTTCCGCAATACCCAGCGTGAAGATGCTTGGGAACATGACGGAGTTGAACAGCCCGATCAGGATCATGCTCCACATGGCGAGCTGGCCGGAGCTCAGCATGGAGATGCAGACCAGCGTGCACGCTACCATTGCGGCAACACCGAGCACTTTGCCGGTACGAACCTTCTGCAGAATTGCCGAACCGATAAATCTCCCCACCATCGCGCAGAACCAGTAGGAGGAAAGGTACTTGGAGGCATCGCTCTGTGAAATGTTTCCGATGTTTGCCTGGCTGAAGTAGTTGATGAGAAAACTTCCAATGGCCACTTCCGCGCCCACGTAAACAAAGATCCCAATCACGCCGAGCACAAGATTGCGGTGCTTCCAAACACTGTGGGTCGTATCGCCTTTATGGTGAACGGCGCCCGGCAAGGGAGGAAGCTTGAAAGTTGAAATCACAAATCCCAGCACCAGGAGCGCAAGGCCGATGATGAGGTAGGGGAGTTTTACGGACGCGGCTTCATGGACACGATAGGCTTGCAGGGCTTCGGGAGACATCTGGTGCAGGGCATCCATGGTCTTGGCAGCGGCATTCAGGATCAGGTATCCGCCCAGCAAAGGCGCGATGGTCGTGCCCAGCGAGTTGAAGGCCTGCGCGAGGTTCAGACGGCTCGAGGCAGTTTGCGGCGGCCCCAGCACGGCAACGTAAGGATTCGCCGCCACCTGCAAAAGCGTGATGCCTCCGGCCAACACCATCAGCGCCGCGAGAAACAGCGGGTAGGAGGGAGTCACGGCTGCCGGCAGAAATAACAAAGCTCCCGCGCCCATGACCAGGACTCCGGTCACCATGGTCCGCTTGTAGCCGATGTTGTCGATCAACTTGGCGGCTGGAATCGAGAAGACAAAATACGCGAGGAAGAATGCAAACTGAATCAGGCTGGCCTTCGCATAGTTCAAATCGAAGATTGATTTCAGGTGGGGGATCAGGACGTCGTTCAAGGCCGTGACGAAGCCCCATATAAAAAACAAAGACGTGACCACGGACAGCGCGGCTTTGGTGGACGAGGACGGACTGACCGTGGCGGCAGGGGAGTTGCTAACTGGGACGATTGCCATGATTGAGTTGCGCGATTCAGGCTCGCCCGGCGCTGAAAGGAACAACCGATGAGCTTTTCGCTTGAGCATCATACCATTGAAAACGCGTTTCCCTGGGCGCTATTGTGGATTAGATAATCGATTATCTACTGGGATAAAACGTTAACTTCGCGCTTGACAAGGAAATACGCCTTCGGTCAAACTTTCGCGGTTTTCCAACAGCATCCTGCCCACAATACTGACTTGCATTTGCCACCCGCAAATCGCCAGCAGCGTTGCCGGTTCCTCAGACTTGAAGAGCCTTTTATGAACAAGATGTGGACGCTTGCGCTCTGCCTGTGGATTTGCATAGTCTTCGCCGTCTTTTCCGAGGGACAAACGCCGTCCGGTGCGGTTGTTTTCAACGAACCTGGATTCCCGGCTGCGGATTCGGGCGCTTCTCCAGCCCAGATTTCATCACTGTTGCAGGGAGCCCAGACCGCCTCTGCCGAGCAACTGCCGGCGCTTTTGCGCTCGCCTGATACGCATCTGCTGGTACTGCCTTATGGTTCCTCATTCCCTGAGGCTGCGTGGGCTGTGATTGAGCAGTACCTGCAGCGTGGTGGAAATTTGCTGGCGGTTGGAGGCCGCCCGTTTACGCGCTCGGCCTATCGGGACGGAAGCGGCTGGCATTTACGCGATTACAGCGTACGTTTTACGCGAGCGCTGATGATTGACCAGTACCAGGCCACTCCGGGCTCGGAGGGCCTCACTTTTCAGGTGAATCCAGACCTGCCGGTCCGGATTCCTGCGTTTTCGTGGAAGAGCGCATTCAGCCCCGTGATTCGGCTGAGTGCCGTGGATCTTTATCATCGGGGCGGCGCTGCCGGCTCCATTGATGCCCGGGTCGACGCGATTGCATGGGGAACGAAAGATGGCCGCAAGCTGGCGGCTCCCGTGATTGAGGTCGACCATCTGCGCAATGGCTTCAACGGCGGGCGCTGGATTTTTGTCAATGCGGATCTGTCGTCTGATTTCTCAGCTCATGCGGGCGAGATTATTCCCGCTTTGGCCGCGCGCGCGATGCTTGGCAGCGAGGAGTTCGCAGTTCGTCCCGCGCTGCCACTCTACCTGCCAGGCGAGCCCATTGAACTGGGCGTGACGTGGCACGCAGCTCATCCTTCTTCCGCTCCACTGACGGTAAAGATCGCGACTTTCCCAGAAGATCAACCTGCGCAACGCTCGGAGGTTTCCGCGACGATTCCGGCGACCGATCCCATCCTGCTTCCCGCGCCCGGTGGCAAGGGTCTTTACACGCTGGATGCGCAGCTCATGGAAGGCTCGACCGTTCGCGCGCGCTATCACTCGGGCTTCTGGATCCGCGATGAAGCTTACCTGCGTTCCGGACCGCGCCTTACCGTGAACCAGAATTATTTTGAGCGCGATGGCAAAGCTTTTGCCGTGCTCGGCACCACTTACATGTCGAGTGAGGCGCAGCGGCTGTACTTCGAGTATCCCAACGTTTACTTGTGGAACCAGGAACTCGGACAGATTCACGCAGCCGGGCTCAACATGATCCGCACGGGCTGGTGGACGGGGTGGGACAAATTCTGCAATGAGAACGGCGAGCCCTACGACCGGACACTGCGCACGCTTGAGGCCTATCTCATGACCGCGCGCAAGAACGGGCTGCCGGTGCAGTTTAACTTCTTTGCTTTTCTACCGGAAGTATTGGGAGGAGTGAATCCGTATCTCGATCCGGAGGCGGTGCGGCGGCAGCGGACACTGATTTCGTCGGTGGTAGCGCGCTTCCATGATGTGCCTTTTCTTGCCTGGGACTTCATTAACGAACCCAGCATTTCGCAGCACCTGTGGACGATGCGTCCCAACGGAGATCCTCTGGAATTGACCGCGTGGAATGAATGGCTGAGCAAGCGCTACCCGGATCGTGCTGCGCTGGCCGCGGCCTGGAATCTGCCGGTGAGCGCCCTCGAGGGAACGATTCCCTTGCCCGAGGAGATTGAATTTACGCAACGCGGTGCGTACGTGGGACGAAACTCGCTCAAGGTTTACGACTTCTTTCTGTTTGCGCAGGATGTGTTCGCGAACTGGGTGCGGACCATGCGCGATGCGGTGCGCGCCAGCGGGTCGACTCAACTGGTCACCGTCGGCCAGGACGAAGGCGGAATTCAGGACCGACTCTCTCCCGCGTATTGGGGCCAGTTTGTCGACTTCACGACCAATCACTCGTGGTGGCAGAACGATTACGTTCTGTGGGACTCGTTACTGGCCAAGCAACCGGGCGAGGCAATGCTGATTCAGGAGACGGGACTGCAACGTGAGCTGAGTTTGGATGAAATCGCGCGGCGTGATCCCGAACATGAAGCTTGGTTGCTCGAGCGCAAGGTGGCTGCGGCGTTTGCGCAGGGGGCGGGCGCGATCGAATGGCTGTGGAATACCAATTCCTACATGACGGAGAGTAACGAGACGCCCATCGGACTGATCCGTCCGGATGGAACGGAGAAGCCGGAGGCCACGGTGATGCGCACTCTGGCGGCCTTTGCTCCATCGCTCGACGAACACTTGCGAAATCCGGAGATGCCGGCTATTGCGATGGTCACGTCACAGGCTGCGCAATTCTCCGTGCTGGGTGACTTGCAACTGGAGGCGCAACGCAAGGCAGTGCGCGCGCTTGCCTATCACAATCACCTGACTTTGTACGCGATCGCGGAAAACCAGCTTGCGAAACTGGGACGGCCAAAGCTGGCCATCCTGCCCTCCGCGCAGGCCCTGACGCGAGACGGCGTGGCAGATATTACTGAAGTATGCGAATGAGGGCGGGAATTTGCTGATCACCGGCCCGGTGGATCGTGATGAGCACTGGCATTTCGTGGGGCGTAGTGCGGCATTGAAACCCGGGGCGGAGGTCGAGCCGCTGATGTTTCACAATGCGGTGATGAATGTGGGCGGTCAGAGTATTCCCATGTCGTTCGATCAGCAGATGCAAAACCTGGTGGAAGCCGTGCGCTTCGCCGATGGATCGACGCTGAAGGAGATCCCGTACGGCAAAGGTCGACTTTTCTGGGCCGCGTACCCGGTGGAACTGGCGGAGGGGACGGATGCAGCCGCGGCGGTTTATGGCTATGTGGCGGGTCGTGCGGGGGTCGCGCCACTGTATGACGTTCAGGGGCCGGTGTCGCCGGGAGTGTTGATTTTTCCGATGGTGTTGGAAGATGCAGTCCTCTACGTCATGGCTTCGGAAGGTGCGGAGGACACCCAGATTGACCTGAGGGATAAGACTACCGGGGCTTCTTTGAAGCTGAAACTTGCCGGGCAGCGGGCTGCGATGGCTGTGGTGTCGAGGAAGAGTCACGGGGTGGTGGCGAGGTATGGGTTTTAGAAGCAGTTTCGGGTTTCGACTGAGTGGTACGGGTTACGCACAGTGCCGAACTTACGGCTTGCACCCGGAAACGCAAGGTCCCTCGACTTCGCTCGGGATGACAAGACTTGAGGGATGTTTAGATGACAGCTAAGGGACCGACCTCACTTTAGAAATTTACCTTGCTCGAATTTACCTTGCTAGAAATTTTCCTTGCTCCAGTTCTTCGAAAGCCTGGCGGAGTTCGGCCTGGGTGTTCATAACGATCGGTCCATACCAGGCTACGGGTTCTTCGAGCGGCTTGCCGGAGACCAGGAGAAAACGAATCCCGTCGTCGCCTGCCTGAACGGTGACTTCGTCTCCACGATCGAAAAGAATGAGTGAGCGGTTGTCCGCTTCGGAAGGTGGCTTGGTGTCGGCCCACTCGACGGCCTCGGTTGGCACTGCCAGGGGGCCGGAGGCGTTGCAGAAGTTCCCTGCCCCGGCGAAGACGTAGGCGAATGCGTGCCGCGAGGTTTCGACTGGGAGAGACTTTCTCCGTCCGGGCGCGACCGAGATGTCGAGATAAATTGGATCGGCGGCGATGCCATCGACTGGACCGCTCTTGCCCCAGAAATTTCCGCATACGACTCGCACGTGCGTGCCGTCGTCGTCGGTGACTTCAGGAATGTCCGCGGTTTTTACTTCCTGATAGCGTGGCGTGGTCATCTTCAGAGTGGCTGGGAGATTTGCCCACAGCTGGAAGCCGTGCATTCGGCCGGCGGCGTCGCCCTTCGGCATCTCCTGGTGGATGATGCCGCGGCCGGCTGTCATCCACTGCACATCTCCGGCGGCGATGGCTCCGTGGTTGCCCATGCTATCGCCGTGCTCGACCGTGCCTGAAAGGACGTAGGTGATCGTCTCAATACCGCGGTGCGGGTGCCAGGGGAATCCGGCGCGGTAATCTTCCGGAACATCATTTCGGAAATCGTCGAGCAGAAGAAAGGGATCGAACTCCGAGGTGCTTCCAAAGCCAAACGCGCGGCGCAGGTGAACGCCCGCGCCCTCCAGGGTTGGCTTGGACTTGATCACGCGCTTGACGGGTCGAATCGACATGGCTTCCTCCGGGACTCGAGCGAATTGGCATCTGGATGGTGATTCTTGATATGGGCGAACGCGAAACCTTACTGGTCAGACGAGCACCGGCACGTTGGCCACGCCTACTGTTCCGAAAACGCGGCGGTAGCGTTCTATTTCCGAGGGCGGTCCCATGGCCTTGGCATAATTGTCCGACAACTTCACGGCAGGCCGGCCTTCCACTTCGTGCACCTTGCAGATCAGGCTCAGCGGATCAAAACCGATGCCGCTATCGGGATCGCAACCGCGAAAATCGTTGGTTAACAGCGTGCCCCAGCCGGCACTGAAACGGATGCGGCGTCCGGGAATCCACTTGCGCAAGTCAGCGAAATCGGCCGCGGAGCGGAAGTCGGCGACCGTTGTACCAGCCTGCAGCGTTCCTGAAAAATAAGCATGCAGGCCGAGAATGTCGTCGACGTCCAATCCATCGGACGCAATCAGTAATTTGTCTTTCGGATTTCGATGGTGTTGATCGAGCCAGCGGATGTATTCGTCGCCTGCGACGTAGGGGTCTTTGCTGTCGACGCGCTGGCCGGTCCAATCGGCGGCCCAGTCGGGCGCATTCTCGAGGAACTGGGTGGTTCCGTAGGTGTCGGGCAACATGATAAGGAGTGCCCCATCGTAGGTTCCCTGCCACAACTCCAGCACTCGATATTGCGACGCTTTCATCTCTTCGTCGTCATCCGCCAGCGCAGCGAGCACCATGGGAATCTCATGCGCGTTGGTGCCGATCGCTTCGAGATCATGCTTGTGAGCGAGAAAAGCGTTCGAGGTACCGACAAAGGCGGGGCCTAGATTGGCGGCCATCGCGTCGACTACGTATTCCTGCCACAGAAAACTGTGCCGGCGGCGGGTGCCGAAATCTGCAACCTTCAGGCCGGGCACGCCACGGAGCCGTTCAATCTTTCCCCACAACCTGGTCTTGGCACGCGCATACAGAATGTCGAGTCCGAACTCGCTGAGTTTCTTCAGGCTGGAGCGCGTCTTCAATTCATTGACGATAGATAGCGCGTACAGTTCCCACATGGTGGTCTCGGGCCAGGCGCCCATGAACTGCATTTGCAGCTGGCCGTCCTTCACGGATAGGGTGTAGTCGGATAGCCGGAAATCTTCTTCGAGCCAGGTCAGAAACTCGGGCGTGAAAATGCCGCGACGCCCGTAAAACGTGTTGCCGGCCAGCCACACCAGTTCCGACCGGCGGAAGCGCAGGCTGCGAGCGTGCTCCATCTGAGCTTCGATTTCTTCGAGGGGAACCATGTCAGCCAGGCGGACCGAGGATGCGCGGTTCGACAAGGCAAATGAGACTTCCGTCTTCGGGTAATGCTTCCAGATGAACTGCAGCATCAGAAGCTTGTAGAAATCGGTGTCGAGCAGCGAGCGCGTGACCGGGTCGAGTTCCCAGTTGTGGTTGTGCGCCCGCTCGGCAAAGTTAATGATCATCGCGCAGCATTCCCCTGCAAGGGTTGTTGGGAACTGACCTGTGCTTACGCACCGATTTCATCATAAACGGACTCGGGCAATTCTCTCACCGTCGGCAGTTCGGATGTCACTTCCGCGGCAGGCGATGACCGGTTGATCTATTCGCTTTTTCTTCGCTACAATGCCGGACGTGAGCGCGTGCGCGATGCTTCGGGCCGAGCTGGCGGAACGTGCGCGGAAATATGCGCTGGCCAAGCAACTGCCGCATTCCTTGAGCTACGGAGAGCAATCGGTAGTGTGCTTCGAGCCGTTTGGTTCGAATCTGCATGGCAACTTCCACCCAGCCAGTTACGAACGAATTCGTTCCCATTCCGACTGGAACGCGCGATTGGGAAAAGTGCACACGACGGCGCACCGGTCCTTGCCCGCGCCGACAGCAGGGCAGCGGGCCGAACTCGACTCCTGCATGAGCTCGGATGGGCTACTGATGAACGTTTTTTGCCATCCCGCAGTTTTGCGGAGTGAAGCTGTCGCAAGACTTCTGGGAATCGAACGGACGGCCCGTCCGCTCTTCGGGCTGCGGGCGCACGTGCCACTGCTCGGTGGCCGCTTCGACTCCACAGAAGTGGACATGCAGATCGGTAATCTGCTGGTCGAAGCAAAACTGACGGAGAGTGATTTTCAGCGGGCCGAGAAAGCCAAGGTGCTCCGATATCGCGACTTGCTTGATGTTTTCGATGAAGCGGCTCTTCCGCAGTCAGAACATCACTACAATTCCTACCAGCTGATACGCAACATTCTCGCAGCTCATGACCGGCAAGCATCGTTCTGCGTGTTGCTGGACGCGCGGCGCGTCGATCTGATCGAGAGATGGTATGCGGTGCTGAGATGCGTGCGGGCTGCAGAATTGCGAACGGCCTGCAAAGTTCTTACGTGGCAAGAACTCGGGCGCGCGTTGCCGAAAAGCCTGCGGATCTTTCTCACAGAGAAATACGGGATCAGTTAGTTGAGAAACGCTTGATTGTGGCCGAGATTGGCAAACCCACACAGAAGATGTGGATCACGATGCCGATGATCATCATCTTGATTTCCCTCCGGACTGGGCTGCAACCATGAAAGAAAAGCGTCTACGAGTTTCCGTGCGGCGCATTTTTGTCTCAGGTGATCGTGATCTTTCAAGCGGAATCGCATGGTGACAAAATACTTTTTAATCTCGTCTAAACTCTATGCATGATCGTCTCTTTAGAGCACGGCGACGTACGGGAGCTGCGCTTGAACCGCCCGCCTGTGAATGCCCTCACCGGTGAACTTTTGTCCAGCCTGCGGCAAGCGATCGAACAAGCACCCCGGGACGGGGTGCGGGCGCTGATTCTTTCTGGACTTCCCGGCAGATTCTCCGCAGGACTTGACGTCCCACTTCTCGTGACGCTAGATGCTCCGGCAATTGCGCAACTTTGGCAGGAACTTTACGCGGTGCTTGCGGCCATTGCTTCCAGTCCGATCCCGGTGGTCGCGGCGATCACCGGACATGCTCCCGCGGGCGGTACCGTCCTGGCGCTGTTTTGCGACTGGCGCGTGATGGCGGAGGGTGATTACAAGCTCGGCTTAAATGAAGTGCAGGTTGGGATACCGCTCCCGCCCGTCATTCTGGGCGGTCTGCGACGTTTGGTGGGATCGCGTCGCGCTGAGCACATGGGAGTGAGTGGAACGCTGATCTCTCCTAAAGAGGCCGTGGAAGTTGGGCTGGTGGATGAATTGGCGCCGCTCGCGGACGTGGTGGCCCGCGCGCAAGATTGGTGTACGCGAATGCTTGCCCTGCCACCGGATGCTATGGCACTGACGAGGCGCGAGGCGCGGGCGGATCTGGTTCGACTGTTCGAGTCCGGCATGGAGACGGAACTGGAAACCGTCATCGCGAACTGGTGGACTCCCGGGACGCAGGCAACGCTGCGCGCGCTAGTGGAGAAATTGAAGAAGAAGACACCGTGATGGCATTTGTGGCAGTTGTGAAGTCCGATCACTTTTCGCGCCGCACTCGAAATCCTGGCGCGACGTCCTTCCCGGCTCCAATATCCTTGAGCAGCTGATCCAAGCGGGATGCCGCCTTCTTGAGGTCATCCTTCTCAGCGCCGGCCGCATCGGCGAGCAACTGCTCAAGGCGTTCCGCAGCCGCTTTGAGCTTTTGAAGGTCCGGCTGGCTCACTTTTTTCCCGGCAACTGCTTCGTGGGCGCGCATCACTTCCGCGATCCGCTCCCCTACGGTACGATCCTCATCCTGTTTTTCGTGCGCACTCACAGGGCCCGACCACCACTTTCTCTGAGCAAACTGAAAACAGCACATCCAATCTAGCAGTCGAAGCGCAGGCAAACCACCACTGGTTCAGTGATCTGGCTGAATGCGCAGGTCCCTGCAATTACGCTAGACTCTTTGATCTATGGTCAAGCGCGCTCCCGCCCGTAAGCGTCCCCGCAAAGCCAAGGCCGGCACCCGGGGCCTGCAAGCCAACGAGTGTCTCATCGTGGAACGCAGGGGCGTCGTTGAGGAACTGGCTGTAGCCGTCGAAAAAGCCGGCGGCTGCGTGATCGGTTCGTACAAGGATCCCCTTGGCGGATATCCGCTGCTGCTTGGCATTCTGCCAATTAACGCCGTGGAGCCGACTCCATTTCAACGAGATCTCTCCGACACTCATCACAAGCGTCTAGCCGACGTTATCAACAAGACCGGGCGATTCCTTGATCCGGTCATTGCCGTGACCGCACCCAAGGGCGGCTTCTGGACGCCCAATGGGCGGCATCGACTCGCCGCCATGCAACGGCTTGGCGCCAAGTCCATCACCGTTCTGGTTGTCGGTGATCGCGAAGTGGCGTGGCAGATTCTGGCACTCAACACGGAGAAGGCCCACAATCTCAAGGAACGGTCACTGGAGGTGATACGCATCTACCGTGGATTGCTGGACGAAGATGCGTCGCGGCCGGAATCCAGCTTCTCCTATTATCTCGATGAAGCGGCCCTGGTCACCCTGGGAATTTGCTACGAGCGCGTGCCTCGCTTCGGTGGTGGCGCTTATCACTCGATCCTGCGCCGGCTGGAGTCCTTCACGGACGAATCATTGCGGAGTGCGATCAAGGATCATGAAAAGCGTGCCACGCTCGTTCTGGACCTCGAGGAAAAGGTGGCGGCTGCGGTGAAGAAACTGAAAGAACGCGGCTTGGTGAGTCCGTATCTGAGGTCTTTTGTGGTGGCGCGCATCAACCCGCTGCGCTGGATCAAGGACGAACCGCCGCCGCTGGAAGAAGTCCTGAAAACCATGCGCGAGCGCGCGGCGAAATTCAACGTAGAGAGAATCAAACCGCAGGACCTGGCCGGTGCGGCCGGTCCGCCAGACGACGAAGGCTAGTTGTGGAGTCTACCCCGCCTTCCGAAGCGTCAAATTCATCCTCGCCTGCCCGAACGCGGGGTGAACCGCCATTTTCAGTGGCAGCACTCCGTGATAGCGAAGCCTGGATGGGCCACCCCAGACCACGACATCGCCGTGGTGAAGTAGCACGCGCCGGGTCTTGTCCGCCCGACTCTCGCCACCAAATAAGAAGGTTGCGGGGATTCCCAGCGAGACGGAGACGATGGGCTGCGCGAAGTCCTTCTCGTCCTTGTCTTGATGCAAGGACAACTTGGTGCCTGGCTCGTACCGGTTGACCAGGCAGGCATCAGGACGAAATGCGGGGAACCCGGCCTCGGCTGCCGCCGTTACCGCGAGGTTGAGAAATTCTTCCGGCATCTCCGGCCAGGGCCGGCCACTTTCCGGATCGATCGCGTCGTAGCGATAGCCGATGCGGTCTGTGATCCAGCCCGACGACCCGCAGTTTGTCATCGCGACCGACATGCGATAACCGCCGGGCGTGATCATATGGCGGAGAGGCGCCTGCGCAATCACGGCGCGTAACGCGGACATGATCTTCGACTCCTGGGCCCGCGCGAAATGTCGCAGGACAAATGCGCCGGGAGCCAAGACTTCCCTGGATTTCACCACCGCCGACGCATCTTCGAACAGGTCGCCTGTCAGGTCCGTTTTGTTGCGCATCTCGGTCCGCAGTGGCTGAAGGCCTCGGTTCCATAGCCGGACACCGGGTGTAGCGGGACACCTCTTGGGGTAGCAACGCTAGCATCGGCCGCCGGCGCGGCCGGGCGGGGTGTGGCGGCAGGCTCGTAGCGGGACCAGGGGGCAGCGTGTTCGAGCGATCAGGCGTGTTTCTGCAGCGCGACACGGTCGCGTCAAGGTGACCGCCGGCGCAGACCGGCTCGCCACGACCACGCCGACCACGCCGATGGGGCCGGGGGTGCCGGCCGCCATCTTCGACTTCTCGCGCGGCAAGCAGGCGCTGCTCACCGTCGCCCAGCCGGCTCTGGGGGTCGTGCTCGCTCTCGCCGGCCTGCCCTCGTGGCGCGTGATCGCCATAGGCCTGCCGGCGGCGTGCGCCGCGTCGTTTGCCCTCTACGCCCTGAACGACCTGCTCGACCGCGAGGTCGACGCGCGCTCGCTTGCGGCCGGCAAGTCTCTGGCGCCCGCCCACGATATCGACACGGCTTTCGTGCGCCATCCCCTGGCCAGCGGCGTCCTCAGCCTGCGCGTGTCGGTCGCCTGGGTCGTGGGCCTGACGGCGGTGGCCGTCGTGGGCACGGCGCTCCTGAACCCGCTCTCCCTGCTCTTCTTCGCCGCCGCCGTGGCGACCCAGGTCGTGTACTGCGCGCTGCGCTCGGTCACCTTGTGGAAGACCATCCTCTCGGGCGTGATGGTGGGCTTCGGCGGCCTCGCCGGCTGGGTGGCGGTGGCGCCGCTGCGCTGGAGCGCTCTTTCTGTGTTCGTCTTTCTGGCCACCTGGGAGATCGGCGGCCGCAACATCGTCAACGACCTGAGCGACCTCGAAAGCGACGCACGCGTCGGCATCCGCACCGTCGCCAGCGTGCGCGGCCAGGCGGCTGCGGCGCGCGCCGCAGCGGCGGTGGCGGCTCTCTGCCTCGTATCGACGGCACTGCTGCCGATGCCCCTGACAGCGGTCGTGCTGGCGCTCGCCCTGGGTGTCTGGTCGCTGGCCTGGCCGGCCGTGAACCTGCTGCGGCGACCCACTCCGGCGCAGGCGGCGTCGTACTTCAATCACGGCAGTCTGTACCCCGATCTCGTGCTGATCGCGGCGCTGCTGGGGCTGGCGCTGAGCGGCTCCTGATGGCGCCCGGCGGGGCGCCCGATCTCGAGCCTTCCCATGTCGCGGACCTGTTCGATCGCAGCGTGGCGACCTACGACCGCGTCAACACGATCATCACCTTCGGCCTCGACGCGCGCTGGCGGCGCTGGGCGGCCCGGCAGGTTTTGCCGGTCGCCTTCGATTCGCCGGCGCGGCCTCTGTCGGTGCTCGACGCCTGCGCCGGCACGGGCCTGCTCGCCCTCGATCTCGCCCGTCGGGGGGCGCTGGTGACGGCCGCCGACGCGGCGCCGGGCATGCTGGCGGTGGCGCGCACCCGTCTGAACGCCGCCGGGCTGTCGCTGCGGACCGTTGTCACCGATCTGTCAGATCCCGCCGCGGCCGCCACGCTCGGCGGCCCGTTCGATGCGGTGACACTGGGCTTCGGACTGCGCTACTTCGCCGACCCCGGCGCGCTGCTGCGGCTGCTGCGCGGACTGCTTGTGCCGGGCGGCCGTCTTGTGGTCGTCGAAGCGGTGCGTCCTGCGCGCGATCTGCCGGGGGCGGTGGCCGGCCTGTACTTCTTCGAAGTGGCGCCGCGCCTGGGTGCGGCGCTCGCCGGCCGCGCCGAGCTCTACGACGTTCTCACCGCCTCGACGCGGGCGCTTGGCTCGGCCGGCGATGTGGTCGCTCACGTGCGGGCCGCCGGGTTCCGTGTCGTCGTGCGGCGCCGCTTTGCCGGCGGCGTCGTCGCCGGGTTCGTCGCCGAGATGGCCTGACCAGACAGTCCCGCCGGCGTCGTGTTGTGCCGGGGCCCGCTCCGTTTGCGGCGTCTCAGGCCCATGCGCTGCGGCGTGAACGCGAGAAGGGCCCGTCCGTTGCCGCGGACGGGCCCTTCTCGGAGCGTCTCCGGCAAGTCCCCCGCCGGTCGCCCGGGGGGACTTGCGTCGTCTCTAGCTCACGTCAGGTCGTAGGCGGTCTCGCCGTGGAGTTCCTGGTCGAGGCCGGCGATCTGCACTCTGCTCGTCACGTCGACCGTGGCCACCATGTCGATCACCTTGAGGATGGCGAAGCTCACGACGAAGGCGTACGTGAGAGTGATCGCCGACGGCGGCGAGCTGCAGGCCGAACTGCTTGCCGTTGCCGGCGATCAGGCCGTTGTGACCGCCCACCGAGGCGTAGGCGAACCAGCCCACGAGCACAGTGCCCATCAGGCCGCCGACGCCGTGCACACCCCAGACGTCGAGCGAGTCGTCCCAGCCGCGCGCGGCGCGCAGGTGGGTGGCGCCGTAGCAGATCCAGCCCGCGGCGAGGGCGATGAAGGCCGCCGCCCAGGTCGGTACGTAACCGGCCGCGGGAGTCACGGCGACGAGTCCGGCGAGCACGCCGGTCAGGGCGCCCACCATGCTGGCCTTGCCGATGCGCACCCAGTCGGTGAACATCCAGACGAGCATGGCGAGGCCGCCGGCGATGAAGGTGTTGACGAAGGCCTGCGCGGCCATGCCGTTGGCGTGCATGGCGCCGGCCGGGTTGTCGCCGAGCCAGCCGAACCACAGCAGGCCGAGGCCGATCGCGATCAGCGGGATGTTGCTCGGGCGCTCGTCCTCGCCGGGGGCGAAGACGCGCTTCTTGATCACGTAGACAGAGGCCAGAGCGGCAAAGCCGGCGCTCCGTGGACGACCATGCCGCCGCCGAAGTCGAGCACGCCCCACTGCTGCAGAAAGCCGCCGCCCCAGATCCAGTGGGCAAGCGGGATGTAGACCAGCAGGCTCCAGGCCGTGAGAAAGACGAGGTAGCTCTTGAACGGCACGCGGTCGGCGAAGGCGCCGGTGATGAGCGCCGGCGTCAGGGCCGCGACGGTGAGCTGAAAGACGAAGAAGGCCAGGAACGGGACGGTCGGCGCGTACTGCGGGTTGGGCGCCTGTCCGACGTTGTTCAGGAAGAAGTAGTGCAGGTTGCCGATGACGCCGTGCACGTCGGGGCCGAAGGCCAGGCTGAAGCCGCAGATGATCCAGATGAGGGTGACGACGCCGAGGCTGACGAAGCTCTGCATCATGATGGTGATCACGTTCTTGTTGCGCACGAGGCCGCCGTAGAAGAACGCCAGGCCCGGCGTCATGATCGCCACCAGCGCGGCACAGAGGAGAATGAATGCGGTGTCGCCGGGGTTGATGTGACTCATGGCGGGCGTGCCCTCCTTGCAGGGTCCGGCTCGCTGCGGCAGGGCCCCGGAAGCCGCCTGCCTGCGCGGGTCACGGGGCCGGACCGTGGCGAAGGACGGACATTCGCGGCGCCGCCCGCAGTCGCGAGGGCGTGTTCCAACCAGCTCAAGCATCTCCCCGGGCCGACCGCCGGTCAACAGGCCAAGTGGCGTGTCATGACCCGCTGCGTACTACGTTTTGGCTGCAAAACCACGGGGCGGGGCGAAAGCCTTGCAAGCTTTCGCCCCGCCCCCGGGAGCGGCTCGTTCGCACGGCGCATATGTTTGTTGCGGCCGGCTCGCTGCCGCCGGCCGACAAGGCCACACCGCCCGTGCTGGCGCGGCCTTTAGATCAGGTCGTAGGCCGCCTCGCCGAACTCCGAGTCGTCGAGACCCTTGAGCTCGACGGAGTCGGGCACGCGGATCGGGTCGAACAGGTTGATCAGCTTGAGGATGAGATAGGTCGCCACGAAGGCGTAGGCCGCCACAACGACGGCGGTCGTGACCTGCCAGCCGAAGAAGTAGAAGTGGCCGGTGATCAGGCCCTGGCCGCCGGTCGGGTTGACCGTATAGGTGGCGAACACGCCGAGCAGGATGATGCCCAGGGTGCCACCGACGCCGTGGGCTGCCCACACGTCGAGGGCGTCGTCCCAATGGACCTTGCGGACGAAGACGACGGCGAAGTAGCACAGCGACCCGGCCGACAGGCCGATGACGAACGCCGCCCAGGTGGGTACGTAGCCGGCGCAAGGAGTGACGGTGGCAAGACCGGCCACGGCACCGGTGAGGGCGCCTACCAGGCTGGGCTTGCCGTCGCGCCACCAGCCGATGGCGAGCCAGGTGCACATGGCGATGGACCCGGCGATGTCGGTGTTGACCCAGGCCTGCGCGGCGAAGCCGTTGGCGGCGTTTCCGTCGCCGCCGTTGAAGCCGAACCAGCCGAACCACAGCAGGCCGGTGCCCAGGGCGACGAAGGCCACGTTGTGAGGCAGGCTGCGCTCGCCGGGGGCGAACTTGCGCTTGCCCACGACGAACACTGAGGCCAGGGCCGCATACCCGGCGCTCATATGGACGACGGCGCCGCCGGCCCAGTCACGCACGCCGTGCTGGGCGAGCCAGCCGCCGCCCCAGATCCAGTGGACGAACGGGATGTAGACGATGATGCTCCATAGCACGAGGAACCAGAGGTAGCTCTTGAACTTGACGCGGTCGGCGAAGGCGCCGGTGATGAGCGCCGGGGTGATGATGGCGAACATCTCCTGGTAGACGAAGTGCGCCTGAGCCGGAATGGTCGGCGCCCAGGGACCCGGAAGCTGGCCTACGTGGTTAAGCACCACCCAGTGAAAGTTGCCGATGATCCCGCCCACGTCGCCTGAGAAGGCCAGTGAATAGCCGAAGAACACCCAGATCGTGGTCACGACGCCCATCGAGATGAACGACTGCATCATGATCGCCAGGAAGTTCTTGCGGCGCACAAGGCCGCCGTAGAAGAATGCAAGACCGGGCGTCATCAGCGCGACCAAAGCCGCACAGATCAAGATGAACGCCGTGTCCCCCGAATTGATGTGACCCACCATTCCACTCCTCCTTGGAGTTCGCCCAATCGGTGAGGAGGAGCAGGCGTAGGAAGGTGATCACTATGGCCAAGCCGCCCCCTCTCCCCCTGAGCACTGATGCGAGCACCGGGGGATCATCCTCGACCCCGGTGACTCCCGATTGGGACTATCCTCTACTTTCGCTTCGCCCTCCGCAAACCGCCCGTACGTGACGGAAAGGACAAGCCCGCAGTCCGTCGCTGTACGAGACGCCTTGCGAGCCTGTCTGCGAGGCGCACCGCGAGCCTGGAATGAGGCGCACCGCGAGCCTGGGATGAGGGGCGCCGCGAGCTTGCGCGCGCCTTGCCGCCGCCGGGCCGGCTCGGCTATGGTCGCCGGCATGGGTCTCGAGGCGTCATCACGGCTGTCGCAGGGCGAAACGGTGCTCTGGTGCGGCCGGCCGAGAACCGCCTGGTATGTCGTGCGGCTCTGGTGGCCGGCTGCGCTGCCGGCCGCCGCCGTGCTGGTCTTCGGCGCCGGCTGGGAGTGGCTGGCGTTGCGCGGTCATCACCTCATCGTCTATCCGATCTGCGGCACGCTGTTCCTGGCCCTGGGCGCCTACGGGGTCGCCCTGCGACCGCTGCTGCTCCTGCGCGTCGCGCGTCGCATGGTCTACACGGTGACCGACCGGCGTGTCATGTGGGAGTGGGGGACACGGCAAGGATCGACACGCGCTGCCCGCCGCGCTGTGGAGTTTCGGATGGCCGGGCTGCCGCCCTGGTTTCTGGTGCCGCGGCGGCGCGGCACCGATCTCGTGTTCTTCGGAGAGCCGCCCCGCGATTCGTCGTGGGGTCTGTGGCGGCTGGTCGAGCTGCGGCCGTGGTTCGTGTGCCTCGACCCGGAGACGGCGGCGGATGCGGCGGCGGCGCTGCGCGCCCGGCTCAGCTGATGACCGCGGGCGGCTCGCCCTCGTCGATCCTGTCGAGGACTTCCTGCGCAGCCGCGGGCATCGTGCCCGTGCGCAGCGCTTGCACCTCGACCACAGCGACGACCACGGTGGCCGCCACCGGGATGGCCAGCAGCACTCCGACGATACCGGCCACGGCGGCGCCGCAGAGGCTGGCCACCAGGACGGCGAGCGGTGACAACGCCACCGTGCGCGAGTAGACGGTCGTCTGGATCAGGTTGTTCTCGACCTGCTGGTAGACGATGAAGTAAGCCGCCAGGATCAGGGCCGCCAGCCAGCCGCCGGCCGCGCCCGCTACGATGACGCAGATGATCGCGCCCAGGGTGGCGCCGACCAGCGGGATCAGGTCGAGCAGAGCTACCGCCACGGCGAGCGGCAAGGCGAACGGCACGCTCAGGATGAGCATGGCGATGTAGGCCGCGACGCCGGCGATCAGGCTGATGAAGAGGTTGCCGCGCACGTAGCCCCCCACAGAGGCGAGCAGGTGCTCGCCGAGGTCCTGGGCCACCGGCCGGCGCTCGGCCGCCACGAGCGAGAGGATCCAGTCCCAGGTCCGCGGCCCCTCGATCAGCAACAGCACGGTCATGGTCATGATCGAGACGATCGCCGCGATCACAGTGAAGGTCGTGCGCAGCGCGTGCAGGGCCGGCGTGCCGGCGCCGACGATCAGCGTGAGCCCCTTGGGGGCGAACGCCTTGAGCTTCTCGACGACATGGAACCGGGTCTCGACGCCGGCGAACGGGCTGCCCGGCTTGGTGAGGTCGTGGACGTAGGTGGGCAGGTCGTTGATGAGCTGGCGCGCCTGGTTGACGAGCGGCACGGCCAGCAGCGCGACCGCCCCGGCGATGACGAGGACGGCGACGAGGCAGACCAGGATGGTGGCCGGTCCGCGCTTGACGTGGTGGCGGGTCAGCCAGGCGACCAGCGGCTCGAGCGCCATGGCGAGCACCGCCGCGATGACCAGCCAGAGGATGATCTGCCGGACCTGCAGCACGAACCACAGGCCGGCGGCGAACAGGACGGCGACCGACAGCACGACGGCGGTCCGCTTGGCGAGAGCGCCTAGCGGCAGGGCGGCGAGCGGCGCCGTAAGAGTTGCAGAGGGCGGCGAGGGCGAGGGAGCAGAGGGGGCCGTGTCGCCCTTGGGGGCGGGCCCGTGCGCATCCTCCGTGCTATCGGACCTGCCGCCCTGCGTCATAGAATCCCCTTGCCGCTTGCGCGCTCCCCGAGATGGGGCAGAGCGTATCATGGCCGCGTGGGCCCATGGCTCAGTTGGTTAGTCGCGTCCCGTTACGCGATGTCGCGACGCGTCAGCATCCAACTGGCCAGCGCGTGCAGCAGAAGGACGGCGGCGAGCAGGAGCAGCCCTGAGGTGACGATCGCGTGGCCGGCCCCCCGACCGCCCGACGACCTCACGCCCGAGGAGAGGTCGGCCGCCACCCAGGACTGGGCGAGGGCCATGAACAGCCAGCGACTCAGCCACTGCCCGATCCCTATCGCGGTGCGTTCGACGGCGATCCAGTACACGGCGATGATGGCCAGCGCCGCAGGCGTGCCGCGGCCGATGGCGGCGCACGACACGCCGATCGCGGAGGCGGCGGCGGCGAGCAGCGCGCAGCGTAGCGCGAGACCGGCCATGGAGAGGTACCAGCTGGCGGTCGGCACGGCGCCGGCGCCGTGGGCGAGAACGGATGGCAGGAGCGCGACGCAAAGCAGCGCCAGCGTGGCGAGCGCTGCGCAGGCGGCGACTGCGGCGCACGAGGCCGCCCGGGCGGTGAGCACCAGCGGGCGCCGGGGCTCCCAGGTGAGCAGCGTCGTCAATGCCCGGCTCGAGTAGTCGGCGCCGAAGAGCGTGGCGCCCAGGACGAACCCGGCGAGGGTGAGCAGGACCGCGGCACTGCCGAAGCCGGCGGGCAGTGCGGTGAGCGTGTCGAACGGGTGCCTTCCCCCGCTCTTGACGAAGACGATGACGCCCGTCATGGCGACGACGATGACGACAACGACGCCGAGGGCACGCGTGAAGGGGCGCCACAGGATCCGCTGCAGATCGGCGGCGAACAGCTCAGTCATCGCGTACCGAGGCAGCCGGAGACGCTCAGGCCGAGAAAAGCGGCCTCCAAGGTCGGCCTGACGGGCCGCATCTCGGAAACGTAGAGGCCCTTGGCCGCAAGGATCTCGGTGATGCGCGCGCCGTCGGCCGGGGTGCAGGCCACGCGAAGGGCTCCCCGCGAGACTGCAGAGTCGATCCCAGCGGCAGCCAAGGCACCTCGGGCGACCTCCAGATCCGCCACGCGAACGATGAGTGCCCCGGCGCCCGCGGTGGCGAGCACGTCGCCGATAGGTCCGACGGCCACGCAGCGGCCCGCCTCGATCACGGCGATCCGGTCGCAGATCCTCTCTGCCTCGGCGAGCTGGTGACTCGAGACGACGACGGTGCGGCCTTTGCCTGCCAAGCCGACCAGCAGGTCGCGGATCTCGGCGATGCCGGCCGGATCCAGGCCGTTGGCGGGTTTTCGTCGAGGATGAGCAGCTCGGGGTCGCGCAGCAGCGCGGCCGCGATGCCCAGCCGTTGGCGCATGCCCAGCGAGTAGGTCGCGACGGCGTCGTCGGCCTGTTCGGCAAGCCCTACCGTCGCGAGGGCGTGGCCGACCTCGTTGCGGCCCATCCGCTCGA
>CAVTMJ010000021.1:0-74564 GCA_963735815.1 uncultured Acidobacteriota bacterium
CCACGCCCTGACCGACCATGATGGCCGCTATCGGTTCGTGACCATCAAACCCGGTTGCTATCCCTGGCGGAATCACCACAACGCCTGGCGACCGGCACACATCCATTTCTCATTGTTCGGGCCGGCGTTCGCCACCCGGCTCGTCACGCAGATGTATTTCCCCGGCGATCCGCTGCTGCCGTCGGATCCGATTTACAACTGCACGGCAGATGAAAAAGCCCGGCAGCGACTGATCGCGCGCTTCGATTGGGAAACGACCATCCCGGAAACCGCGCTTGGCTACCGTTTTGACATTGTTCTGCGCGGGCGGGATGAGACTCCAATGGAGGATCGTGATTGAGTCTTCACTCAACCACTTCGCAGACTGTTGGTCCATTCTTTCGGATCGGCCTCGACCGCCTCAATTGCGTCGATATGGCGGGCCCCGAAATCTCAGGCGCGAGAGTGGTTCTCGAGGGAACGGTCCTCGATGGCGATGGCGCGCCGGTGCCCGATGCTGTCATCGAAATCTGGCAAGCGAACGCGCACGGAAAGTATGACCACCCTGACGATCAGCAGGCCAAGCCCATCGAGCCTGGTTTCAAAGGGTACGGTCGCGTGGCGACCGACGACCAGGGCCACTTTTGCTTTCGGACGATCAAGCCCGGTTCGGTCCCCGGTCCCGGCGGAGCGCTTCAGGCTCCGCACTTGGCCGTCTCGGTCTTCATGCGCGGATTGCTGAAACGGTTAGTGACGCGAGTCTATTTCCCTGGCGACCCTGAACAGGCGCAAGACCCGATTCTTAAGCTGGTGAGTCCGGAACGCCGTGCCGCGCTCATTGCTCGCGAAGGCTCCGGCGGCAACCCCAGCCTGCACTGGGATATCATCCTGCAAGGTGCGCAAGAGACCGTCTTCTTCGATTGCTAGCACCCACATCCACTCCATGAGCTTGCTCGATCCACTGTTCGGCTGGGAAGTGACCGACCAGATCTTCTCTGACGCGATGCGCATTCAGCGCATGCTTGATTTTGAAGCGTCCCTGGCGCACGCCGAGGCGCAGCTGAACATAATTCCGAAAAATGCGGCCGGGCCGATTCGCGACTGTTGCGAGGCCAGCCGCTTTGACCTGCCATCCATCGGCCAAGCGGCCGCGAGCGCGGGCAACCTCGCCATCCCGCTGATCAGAGAACTGACCAAGCTCGTGGCCAGGGGCGATAAGGAGGCGGCGCGCTACGTTCACTGGGGAGCCACCAGCCAGGACGCCATCGACACGGGGCTGGTTCTTCAGTTGCGCGACGCGTTCGATGCGATCGAAGCTGATTTGCAGCATCTGTGCGAGACGTTAGCGCAGATGGCGCATGAACATCGAGCCACTCCGCTGCCTGCGCGCACGTGGATGCAGCAAGCCGTCCCGACAGTCTTTGGCCTCAAAGTCGCAGGATGGCTGGATGCGCTGACCCGGCACCGCGCACGCCTGCGGGAGACGCGAAGGCGCGTTCTGGTCCTGCAATTCGGTGGTGCCGCAGGCACGCTCGCGAGCCTGGGCGCAGATGGAATGAAGGTTGCGCAGGAGTTAGCGAAGGAACTAAAACTTGGCCTGCCGGAACTTCCCTGGCACTCGCACCGTGACCGTATGGTAGAAGTGGGTACGACGCTGGCTCTTCTCGTCGGCACCTTGGGAAAAATCGCTCGCGACATTTCTCTGCAAACCCAAACCGAAATCGCCGAGGTCTTCGAGCCCTCAAGCGACGGGCGCGGCGGTTCCTCGACTATGCCCCACAAACGCAATCCGGTAACGTGTGCGGTGATTCTGTCAGCCGCTCAGCAAGTGCCTGCTCTCGCCAGCAGCCTGCTCTCCGCAATGCCGCAAGAACATGAACGCGGCTTGGGAGGCTGGCACGCCGAATGGCAGACCTTGCCGGAACTCGTCCGCTGCTGTGGAGGCGCGTTGCATCACATGTTGGAGTTGATGAACGGCCTGGAAGTTGACGCCGTCCGTATGCGGCAAAACCTCGATGTGACGCAGGGCTTGATTTTTGCGGAAGCGGTCACGATGGCCTTGGGCCAGCGAATCGGGAAACAGGCAGCCCACCAGATCGTGGAAGAGGCCGCGAAGCAGGCCATTGCCGGGAAAAAATCTCTCCGTGAAAGCCTGTCAGCGAACTCCGACGTCACAACTCACTTGAGCTCGGCCGAACTGGACAAGCTTTTCGATCCTAGCAATTACCTCGGAGTGGCTAGCGAATTGATTGATCGTGCCATCGCCGCCGGCAAATCGGAGCGTCGATAGCAAATGCCGCTTCTGCCGATCGACGACATCCAGATTCATTACAAGTTCTCAGGTCCTCAGGACGCTCCCACTCTGGTATTTTCGAATTCGCTGGGCACCGATCTGGCAATGTGGGATCTGCAAGGGACCGCGCTCTCCAAAGAATTTCGAGTCCTGAGATATGACGGGCGAGGGCAAGGCCAGTCTTCGGTCACTGCGGGTCCCTATAGCATCGCGCAGCTCGCCGATGATTTGATCGAACTTCTCGACAGACTTCACCTGCCCGCAGTTCACTTCTGTGGTTTGTCAATGGGCGGAATGGTGGGCATGTCGATCGCCCTGCGCGCGCCCGATCGGCTGAGAAAATTACTTCTCTGCAATACAGCGCCAAAGATTGGAACTCCTGAAACCTGGAACGCCCGCATCAACGCGGTGCGCACCGGTGGCATGGCTGCAGTTGTCGAAGGCGTTCTTGAGCGCTGGTTCACGCAAGAGTTTCGAACCAAGGCACCTTCTGCAATCGAAGGCACCAGGCAGATGCTGTTGCGTTCTCCAGTCGAAGGCTACTTGGCGTGTTGCGCAGCGGTGCGTGACATGGATGCTCGCGATTCGATTGCCAGTATCCGGCTTCCCACCTTGATCATCAGCGGGACGCACGACCCCGTCACCCCTCCGCAGGATGGCCAGTACATGCTGGGCAAAATTGCAGAGGCACTCTACAAGGAACTCCCGGCGGCTCATCTATCCAACATCGAGGCGGCCGAGGCATTTACGATGGAAGTCACCCGGTTTCTCAAGGCTTGAGCGAGGCGGCAATGGACGATCGCGAGCGGTACGACAAAGGGATGGAAGTCCGCCGAGCCGTGCTCGGCGACGATCACGTCAACCGGTCGTTACAGAATCTGGATGATTCCAACCGGGAATTCCAGGACCTCATCACGCGCTATGCCTGGGGAGAAATCTGGACGCGGCCGGGCTTGCCCCGCCGATCCCGAAGTCTGATCGTGATTGCCACCATGGTCGCCCTGAACCGGCCCGACGAATTGCGTCTGCACCTCCGGGCCGCGTTCAACAATGGCGTTACGCGGGATGAAATCAAAGAGGTGCTTCTGCAGTCCGCAATTTACTGCGGCGTGCCCGCCGCCAACTCCGCCTTTCACGCTGCCGAAGAAGTTTTTGCCGAGTTGAGTTCCAAAACATAATCCGAACATGCTCACGAACAAAAAAACAATTCATGTCGAATGGGGCGACTGCGATCCGGCGGGAATCGTGTACTACCCGCGCTACTTTGCCTACTTCGACAACTGCACCGCCGCCCTGTTCGAGGCCGCCGGCCTCCCCAAACACCAGATGCTCAAAACCTACGGCATCGTGGGGATCCCGATGGTCGATACGCGCGCCCGCTTCCTGGCTCCTTCGAAATTCGGAGACGACCTCGTGGTCGAATCTTGCATCTCAGAGTGGCGCCGCAGCAGTTTCGACGTGCAGCACAAGGTCTTCAAGGGCGACGCGCTGGCGGTCGAATGCTCCGAGACACGCGTATGGGCGGTACGTTCGAAAAGCGATCCCGAAACCATCGAGGGCCAGGCTGTGCCGCAGGACGTCATCGCCAGGTTCGGCGCGCCACAACAAAAGTGATCTTCACCCGCAGAAATCGGGCATAGAAACTCAGAGTGAGCACGATACGCACGCAGGTCGGAATTATCGGAGCCGGTCCCGCCGGGCTCGTACTGTCGCATCTGCTGCACCTTGAGGGCATCGACTCGGTCGTGCTCGAGAACCGAACCCGCCAGTATTGCGAGGAACGCATTCGCGCAGGCGTGCTGGAATCGGGCACCGTCGATCTGCTCACCCAAATGGGCGTGGGCGAAAGGATGAAGCGCGAAGGCCTGATCCACAACGGTATCGAGCTTCGCTTTGCAGGGCAGGGCCATCGTATCGATTTCAAGGACCTCACCGGGCGCGCAATCACCGTTTACGGCCAGCACGAGGTCATCAAAGACTTGATCCATGCTCGCTTGGCAACCGGAGGCCGCGTTCTGTTCGAGGCGGAGGACGTCAAGGTCGAAGGCTTCGAGACTGGCAAGCCCAGTATCCATTACCGACGGGCTGGCGAAACTCACGAAATCGCCTGTGACTTCATCGCGGGCTGTGATGGATCCCACGGCGTGTGCCGTCCCAGCATTCCTGCCGATGCCCTCATGCTCTACGAACGCATCTATCCATTTGGGTGGCTGGGCATTCTGGCGGAGGCACCTCCTTCTTCAGAAGAACTGATTTATGCCCATCACGAGCGAGGCTTCGCCCTGCATAGCATGCGATCTCCGCACATTACGCGGCTGTACCTGCAATGCGCGCCTGACGAGAATCTCGACGAATGGCCGGACGAGCGAATCTGGCAAGAACTGCAGACTCGATTGGCGGGCGGCCAAGACTGGAAACTGAATGAAGGACGGATCGTGCAAAAAGGCGTGACCGGAATGCGTAGCTTCGTAGTTGAGCCGATGCAATATGGGCGCATGTTTCTGGCGGGAGATGCCGCCCACATTGTGCCTCCTACCGGCGCCAAGGGTCTGAACCTCGCCGTCGCCGACGTCCGCGTGCTGGCCCGTGCGCTGAAGGAGTTTTATACGTCGGGTAAAACCGATGCGCTCAAAGAGTACTCGCAAATCTGTCTTCGCCGGGTCTGGCGCGTGCAGAGATTTTCCTGGTGGATGACCTCTATGCTTCACAAGCATGAAGGGAATCCTTTCGACCAGCGCCGGCAAATGGCCGAGTTGGACTATGTCACCAGTTCCCGCGCCGCCTCTCAATCGTTGGCAGAAAACTACGTAGGCCTCCCGATGGATTGATTGCGCGACCTAACTGCGTTGAATTTCTCATCACTTTTCTGTTCCGCGATTTCCCTTTCTCACATCTTCTCCGTGACATTCGACGTCATTTTCTTCGCCCCTGGACATGTTCGTGTGCCGCCTGTCACAGCCGTTCGTGGAGTGGCCCATCTATAAAAAAGGGAGCCAAAAGAAGGAGATTGTAATGATCCGAACTGCGACCGCAAGGTGGCGCAGGAAATGGCCAAGGTCCATTTGAAATATGAGCAGGTGAAGACCGAAGCGGTGCTGACTTTGCAGGAAAAGGCCGGTTGCTGGGATGTGTCGGGGATCGAGTTGGAAATCAGCACGCATCTTCCCCAGCGCGATGCCGGAAGGTTCCAGAAGTGCGCGAATCTCGCCCAGGCCCACTGCCCGATTTCGCGCGCTTTGAAGGTTCCCATCAAGATGGTCGCCAAACTGGAAGTGAGTCAACCCGTGTTTGCATAGGAGCGGTTCCATCGTGCGGCATGTCCCGGCGATGAAATAGAAGTGAGGGTGAAATGGAACGAATGAAAGATGCTGTGACGTCTTTGCTGAAACCTGAGGCGAAGGACTCCAAGAAACTCGTGTGCTCCCTGTGCGGCGCTCCAGCGACCCAAACTGTTGATGGTGAGCCCAGTTGCGCCGCGCATGTCGGGCAGATATACGAACACCAGGTCGAGGACTACACCCGCAAGCACCTCGTCGATAACGAGTGGCGCAAGTTCTAAACTGAACGCGGTCCAGAGCCACCGCAAAACGGGGCGCTCCTTTCCCGAACGCGCGCTTTCGGCAATCCCATTTCCGCGGCCGATCGCCCCGGTTCCGCAATTTCTAGCGCAGGTTATATATAATCTACGGACCCTTCCGGCAGGTTCGGTTGCGGTGTCCTGCTCAGCCGTGGCGTTTGCGTGGCGATCGCGGAGAGAGTCGGTCGGTGATGCAAACGACGTGGCGTCGAGCCAGTTGTAATTCCTCTCCAGTGAGGCGTGATGCAAGTTCGGCCGGGAGTCGAAGTGGCCAGCCTGAGCGATGTAGGCTGCCAGCGCGAGAACAACGAAGACGCGCTTTCCTACTGGGAGCCGCAAAGCGAAACCCAGTTCCAACAGAAGGGAAGGCTGGCGCTGGTGGCCGACGGCATGGGCGGCTACGAAGGCGGCCAGGAAGCCAGTCGCCTCGCCATCGACACCATTCGCGACGTGTATGACCAGGACCCGGCTCTGGACCCCCGCGACTCACTGCTCAGCGGCTTTCGTCTGGCCCATGAACGCATTCGCCAGTATGCCGACGCCCACCCGGAATTTCAGGGCATGGGCACCACCTGCACTGCCATCGCCATTAACGATTTTCGACTTTACTTCGCACACGTCGGCGACAGCCGTCTTTACTTGTTACGGGATGACACCATTTCGCGCCTCACCCGCGACCATTCCTATGTCGCGCGCCTGGTAGAGTCCGGTGTTCTCAACTCCGAAGAAGCCGAACACCATCCCCAGCGCCACATCCTTACGGCCGCTCTGGGAGCGGGCGGCGAAGTAATTGCCGACGCTCCCGACAATCCCCTGGCCCTCAAGGCCGGAGACGTGCTGGTGTTGTGCACCGACGGACTCTGGGGACTGGTTCAGGAAGCGGAGATTCTCAAACTGGTAAGCGGTCACGATGCCACCTCGGCATGTGCCGAACTGGTGAAACTCGCGCGCCAGCGCGGCGGTCCCGACAACATTACTCTCCAGGTTTTGCGGCTTTCAGAAAACGGCAAGGCTCGCCAATAGGAAATTCGACGGTGCTGCAACGCAAACTCCTGCACATCGGGGCACTTCTCCCCTGAATCCTGTACAGGTTCCAAGCTATTAAAAACAAATGACATAGTACGCGATCCAGCGGCGTTGGGGGTGGCAAGCTGGTTGCAATGTACTGGAATGAAATAAACTCTATAGGATAACTAGACTTTATGGGAAGATAGCATTATGAAGATCTCGCAGAAGGGTCTGTACGCACTGCAAGCGATGATGATGCTCGCCCGGCGTCACGACCAGGGCGCCATCAAAATCCGTGACATCGCTTACGAAGAGAACCTCCCGGAAAAGTTTCTCGAACTCATCCTCCTGGAAATGAAGAACGCGCGCATGGTGGAAAGTGTACGCGGCGCCAAGGGCGGCTACGCGTTGCGGCGGCGGCCATCAGAAATTCACCTGAGCGAAATCATCCGGTTGATTGACGGCCCGCTGGCGCCTTTTGGCGATGCCGAGCAACTGCGCAGCCTTATCGACAAAGATCATGCTCATCGCGCGCTGTACCAGGTATTTCTCGATGTGCGCGACGCGGCCGCGCACATCCTCGAGAACACCACGCTGGCCGACATCGTGAAGGATCCCCGTCCTGGTTCGACCAAGGGCGAGAAGCGCGCGCGAAAAAAGAAACAGAAACAAAGTGCCGCGGTTGTGCCGATCCTGGTTTCTGGAACGGGAAACTGACAGTGACCATGGGACGAAACACTCACTTCGTAGCCGGCTTGATTTGCACGGTCCTTTTCTGGATCCCGCCAGGCATGGCGCAATCGCCGGTTACCGTTCGCGTGGGAGCGTTTCCCAACATCACGCATGCGCAGGCCATGGTTGGGAAGGCAAATGGATCCTTCGACAAGGCCCTTGGTTCAGGCGCAAAGATCGAGTGGAAGACATTTAACGCAGGTCCGGCTGCGATCGAAGCCCTGTTCGCGGGCGCGATCGACATGACCTACATCGGTCCCAACCCCACCATCAGCGGATACGTTCGCTCGAACGGCGAAGCGCTGCGGGTGGTGGCCGGCGCCGCCAGCGGAGGAGCGGCCCTGGTCGTTCGCAACGATTCCGGGATCAACAAGCCTGCTGACTTCCACGGCAAGAAAGTCGCCTCGCCTCAACTGGGCAATACACAGGACGTCGCTCTGCGCTCCTGGTTGCGTTCCAATGGCATGAAGTCAACCGACAAGGGCGGCGATGTGCAGGTCATCCCGCTCGCGAATCCCGACCAGCTCACGCTTTTCGTGAAGAAGGAACTCGATGCGGCCTGGGCGCCGGAGCCTTGGGCCACGCGGTTGATTCGGGAAGGGAATGGGCATCTATTTCTCGATGAGCGCACCCTCTGGCCCAGCGGCCAGTTCGTCTGCGCCAACCTCATCGTGAACACCAAGTTCCTGAAGGAGCATCCAGACGTCGTTAAGAACTGGTTGCGCGCGCACGTGGAACTCACCGACTGGATCAACGCCCACGTTCCCGAAGCAAAGAAAACCCTGAATGCGCAGATCCAGAAGGAAACTGGCAAAGCCCTTCCAGACGCGGTTCTGGACGAGGCCTTCAGCCGCTTGGAGGTGACCTACGACCCCCTGCGTGCTTCGCTGCTGACGTCGGCCAAGTCGGCGTTTGAAGCGGGCTTCCTTGGCAGGCAGGCTCCCGATCTCTCCGGCCTCTACGACTTGTCGTTGCTGAACCAGGTGCTTGCAGAAAAAGGAAAGAAGGCGGTGCAATGAGGTCGAACACGAATCTCGCGCCCCAAGATGTGCTCCCGGGCGACTTTCGGAAGCCTGCTCGAGGAACGGTCGCCCGCCCCTCGATCGTTTCGATTCGTCGCGCGGCCACGGATACACCCAAGGTCCGGTTGGAGGATGTTTCTCTCCACTATCAATCGGACACAGGTTCCGGACTGCTCGCGCTCGATCGCATTAACCTGCAGGTGCAGCCGGGAGAATTCCTGTGCATCGTCGGCCCTTCCGGATGCGGCAAGTCAACCCTGCTGCATTTGATCGCCGCCTTGCAGAAACCGACCTCCGGCACGATCGCCATCGACGACAAGCAGGTTTCGACACCAGGGACGGATCGCATTCTGATCTTCCAGGAACATGGTCTCTTTCCCTGGCTCACGGTTGCGCAAAACGTCGAGTTTGGAATGAAGATGAAAGGGCTTTCCAAGGCTGAGCGCAAAGAGAAGGTTAGCCACTACCTCCGCCTGGTTCATCTTCTGCAATTCAAGGACAGCCGTCCTCACGAGCTATCAGGCGGCATGCGGCAGAGAGTGGCGCTCGCCCGCGCACTGGCGACCGAACCCGATGTCCTGTTGATGGACGAACCCTTCGCTGCCCTCGACGCTCAGACTCGCGACATGCTGCACGATGAACTCGAGAAGATCTGGGCCGAGACGGGTTGCACCGTGATTTTCGTGACGCATAACGTGCGCGAAGCCGTCCGGCTTGGCGATCGCGTGGCGCTCATGAGTTTTCGCCCCGGCCGAGTGAAACAGGAATTCCTGATCGACCTGCCAAGGCCGCGTCACCTGGAAGAAGTCGAGGTGGCCCGAACCGCCCGTGAAATTCTTGACAGCCTGCGCGACGAAATCAACAAATCCCTGGAAGCGGAGTATGCCCATGAGCAGCGTCGCTAGAAGCGAAGCGTCAGGCGCAGTCCAGTACCGCGCGGCCCGTGGCATGAAGCCGGAAGAGCGTGAATCATTCGCTCCTTCACGCCAGAAAAGCCGCGAGACGCTGCTGCACAAGATTGCGAATCAGGTTATTTTTTACTCCGTGCTTCTGGGTGCCTGGGCGTTGCTCGCCAAGCTCAAGGTGTGGCCGCCCTATCTTTTCCCCGCGCCCTGGCAAGTCGCCGAAGCCCTTTGGGCCGGCATGAAAGACCACAGCTTCCTGATCGGGATTGCCGTGACCATGAAGCGAATGCTAATTGGATACAGCCTGGCGGTCGTCCTGGGCATGATTCTGGGCATCGGTGTCGCCAGCAACCGGTTCCTGGAAGAAACGGTTGGGCCTCTTCTGGTAAGCCTGCAGTCACTGCCCAGCATCTGCTGGGTGCCGCTCGCGATCCTGTGGTTCGGATTGACCGAGAAAGCCATCCTCTTCGTCGTCCTTATGGGATGCATTCTCTCGGTCACCATCGCCATGGAGGACGGCCGCAAGCAGATGCCGAAGATCTACACGATGGCGGGGCGCAATCTCGGCGCCTCGGGCTTCCGCCTGTTCTGGTATGTGATGCTGCCCGCGAGCCTCCCATACATCGTTTCCGGTCTCAAGCAAGGGTGGGCTTTCGGTTGGCGATCGCTAATCCAGGCCGAAATGATTTTCCTCACGGTTGGCCTGGGCCAGCAACTGATGATGGGCCGCGACCTGAATGACATGAGTCAGGTCATCGCGGTGATGATTCTCATCGTCGCGCTGGGCACGCTCGTGAACCGCCTGGTCTTCCGCACGATGGAACGCACACTGCAAAACCGCTGGGGGTTGAATCCAGCCGCCTGAGGTAAAGACAATCGCCTGAGCGCAAGTTAGACTTGTCGCCGTACACGCTGGAAACATTGGCTTATGACAGCCGCTCCAGCAAATCCGTCAGAATCAATTTGTGGACAGAATCCAAATGATCTCCCGAAGAGATTTTCTCCGAACCGCATCCGGAGCCGCGCTGGCCGTTTCTCAAGCCATGCCACTGTTGAGTTGGGCCGCGGAAGGATCCCGGCTTGCGATTCCCGGCAAGGAAGACCTGATCATCCGTTCCTACAGGTTCTTCGACCTTGAGACCCCGGTCGAATACTTCAGCACCTGGCTGACTCCCGCGGAACATTTCTTCGTCCGTAACCACATGCACGAGCCCAGCACGCTGGATGCTTCCACGTGGAAGTTGAGCATCGGCGGAGAAGTTGAGAAGCCCTACACGATCAGCCTAGCCGAGCTTGCGAAATTCGAAGCCCATTCAGTTGTGAACACCCTCGAATGTGCCGGCAACGGTCGCGCCTTCCACAACCCCAAAGTGCCGGGAGTGCAATGGCAGAAAGGTGCGGTGGGGACGGGCCATTTCAGCGGCCCGCGGCTGCACGACCTTTTGCAGCGCGCTGGCGTAAAGGCGACGGGCAAGCATGTTATGTTTCGAGGACTCGACGAAGTTCCAGGCAAGGTCCCGCCGTTCATTCGCAGCATTCCGATTGAAAAAGCGATGGATCCGGACACGCTGATCGCCACCGAGTTGAACAGTGCGCCTCTCCCCAAGCACAACGGCTTTCCAGCGCGCGCCCTGGTCCCCGGCTGGATCGGCGCGGCTTCATGCAAGTGGCTTACCGAGATCAAGGTTCTCGACAAAGAGTTCGAAGGAAACTTCATGAATCCCGGTTATCGGATGCCCAACCATCCCGTGAAACCGGGCGAGGCAGTGAAGCCGGAAGATACCCATCCGGTGACAGCCCTGAACGTGAAATCGATCATCACCGCCCCGCTTGCGGGTGCGACCGTGCAATCGCGAGCTGTCAACATAAGCGGAGTAGCCTGGGCGGGCGAAGCCGAAGTGACCCGCGTCGACGTTTCCACCGATGGAGGCGCCTCGTGGCAGGCCGCGGAACTGGGCAAGGATCACGCGCGTTACGCATGGCGCTTGTTTGAATACAAATGGAGAGCACCCAAATCCGGAGACTTCACAATCCTCTCGCGCGCTACGGACAGCCAGGGTCGAACCCAACCAACAACGCCCGTCTGGAATCCCAGCGGATATTTAAATAACGCCATCGATCAGGTGAAGGTCCATGTGCCGGCTTAGCACGCTGTTTTTCGGGTTTCTCGTCTTGACAGTTGTCCTCTGCCGAGCGCAGACGCCTTCTCCCTCCGAACTCCCGGACGACCCCATGCAGGCGAGAGCTACGACCGCGTGCACCGAATGTCACGAAGCCCGCATCATCGTCCAGCAGCGCCTGAGCAAGGCCGCATGGACGAAAGAAGTCGACAAGATGATCAAGTGGGGTGCGCTGGTCGATCCCCAGGACAAACAGGCCCTGATCGACTACCTCAGCGCCAGTTTTTCGGAGGATAAGCCGGAATACATCGCCGATCGTTCGCGCCCCGGCCCTGCGGCAAAAAAGAAGTAAAGGAAGAGTTCTGCCGACAGCAAAGCGCTATCGACCCAGCGTCGAATGTGGCCAGAGGACGCTACGATAGCGCTGCTTTCTAACTAGGTCCCGTGCTGGACTAAAGTCTAGCCTCCGGTTTTCCCCGAGTTCTAGTGCATAGCCGGGTTCCGAGCGTGCTCGGCAACGGCCTTCGCAGCCGCTTCCAGCGCGTTCTGCAGAGCCTCCAGATGGCGCTCCTCGGTCAGGTAACTGATCACCATCATGCGCAACACACTGCTGCCATTCACCACCGTATCCGATATCCAGAGCTGGCCATCCCGAGTGACCACATCCACAATCGCGGCGTGCGCCTGCGCGAGTTCGGTTCCATTCAAACCCTGGGTCTTCACTCTGAAATTGACTATCGTCAGCATGGTGGGAGCCGCGAGCTCGAGGTAGTCCGATTGCTCGATCCACTCAGTAAATCTCCGCGCCAGCCGAAGCTGCCGGTCGATGTGTTCTTCGTAAGCTTTCCGTCCGTGAACGCGTAACGTCAGCCACAGCTTCAGCGAATTCATCCGCCGGGTCCACTGCGTGCTGATGCGCGCGTTGTCGGGTAGTTGTGCGCCCTCCGCCTTTGGCATGTAGGGAGAGGCGACCGAGAAAGCCTGTTGCAATGCCTTCGGATGGCGAGTCAGGATTACTCCGGCGGCGAAGGGCACGGCCAGCCACTTGTGGGGATCGATCGTAATCGAGTCGGCCAGTTCAATGCCCCGCACCAGGTCACGATGCTCGTCTGAAAACACCACGGCTGCCCCGTACGCCCCGTCGACGTGCATCCAGAGATTGTTTTCGCGACAGACTTCTGCAATCGCAACCAGGTCGTCCACAATCCCTGAGTTTGTCGTGCCTGCGGTGGCCACAACACAGAAGGGAAGCCGTCCCGCCAAGCGATCTTCCTGAATCACCTGATGAAGCCTCGCCGCGTCCAACTGCAGCCGTCCAGTGACCGGCACGCGCCGCAGAGCCTTGCGGCCGATGCCAAGCAGCCCAGCCGACTTGTCGAGAGAATGATGAGACTCCGCCGACGCGTACATCACAGGCTGGCCGCCCAGCGCCGCGACCCCTTCGTCCATGGCGTTCGGGAAGTGACGCGCCAGCGCCAGTGCCATTCCGCTGAAATTGGCCTCGTTGCCGCCACTGGTGAACGTGCCTCCAAACTCGTCCTTCCATCCGACACGCTCGGCGATCCAGCGAACGGTCTGCAATTCGATCTTCGACGCGAGTTGCGAGCGCGCCAGCGTCGCAAGCTGAGGATTCAGCGCCGCGACCATGGCTTCCGCGATGAAGCCCATATAAGTGGGCGTCGGATTCATCAGGCCGAAATAATTTGCGCTGGGAACATGAAAACCCCTGGCCACCATCTGTTCGAAGACTTGTTCCAGCACGCGTGTGGGATCGTCTCCCTGCTCAGGGAGTGCGTCGTCCAGCGTTCCGTAAGTGCGCTCGGCTAGCGGAAGTTGCACCGGGCGATCGGGAAGGGAACTGTAGTACTCATCGACAAGGTCGATGAGGCGGTAGCCTAGTTCACGACGGGTGGCTGCATCGAAATCGAATCGCATAGCCGTTGGACGTGAGTGTGCGGCACAAGGATGCGGAACTTCTATCCGAAATATGCGGTCAAAGCTGCCACGGCGGGCATATCAAGCTGCGCGATCACACTACTTCTCCTCCGCGGGATCCTCCACGCCAGGCTTTTCCGGCCGCAATAGCGGAAACAAAATCACGTCGCGGATGGTTTGCGAGTTTGTGAACAGCATGGCTAGCCGATCTACTCCCACTCCCACGCCTCCAGCCGGCGGCATGCCATAGGAGAGCGCGCGGATATAGTCCTCATCCATCTGGTGCGCCTCTTCGTCGCCGCGCGCACGCTCCTTCAACTGCTCTTCAAAGCGTTGGCGCTGGTCCTCGGGATCATTGAGTTCACTGAATCCATTGGACAGCTCCATTTGACCGGCGAAGATCTCGAAGCGCTCCACCCAATCCGGCTCGTCGGCTTTCTTCTTCGAGAGCGGAGACACCGCGACCGGGAACTCATAAATGATGGTCGGCTGCAGCAGGTGCTCCTCGGCCACCGTTTCAAAAAGATTCGCAATCGTCTTCCCGACCGGCTCGTTGGGATCGTAGGCCATGTGGTTGCCCGCAGCATTGTGCCGGGCGACCAGCGCCTTCACAGAATCATGCGCGGCGAAGTCCGCGATCTCGGGTTTCGCTCCTGCTTTCTCCGGCCAGAACTCGATAATCGCTTCCCGCATGGTCATGCGACGCCAGTTCGACCCGGCCCAGTCGATTTCATCCGCGCCCCACTGGGATTTCGTCGTGCCATTCACGTCCTTGGAAGCTTGCTCAATCAGGTTCTGGGTCAGGTTCATCACGTCACGGAAGTCGGCGTACGCCTGGTAAAACTCGAGCATGGTGAATTCCGGATTCCAGCGCCAGCCCAGGCCCTCATTGCGGAAATTCCGGTTGATCTCGTAAACCCGATCCAGTCCGCCAACGGTCAGCCGCTTGAGATACAACTCGGGAGCGATACGCAGGAATAAATCGGTATCCAGCGCGTTATGGTGTGTCTTGAAGGGCTTCGCGACCGCGCCTCCCGCGATCGGTTGCATCATTGGGGTTTCCACTTCCACGAAGCCCTGAGAATCCATGAAGCGGCGCAGCGATTGCACCAGCTTGCTTCGCTTCAGAAATACCTCGCGCACCTCGGGATTCATCACCAGATCGACATAGCGCTGGCGGTACCGCAGTTCGACGTCCGTGAGCCCGTGCCATTTTTCCGGGAGCGGCAGCAGGTCCTTCGACAGAAACGTGATTTCCTCCACGTGCACGGTAAGTTCGCCGGTGCGCGTTCGAAACAAATAGCCGCTCACGCCGATGTGGTCGCCGAGGTCGAGAAGCCGGTACAGCTCAAAGCCCTTCTCGCCCACCGCGTCCTTTTTCACATAGACCTGCAAGCGCTGACCGCCCTGCTGCAGATGAGCGAACCCCGCCTTTCCCATCAGGCGATTCGCCATGATGCGTCCGGCCACGCGAACCGGCACGCGGTTCTGCTCCAACTGCTCCGCAGTCTTGTCGGAGTAATCGGCCAGAATTTGCGGGATTGTGTGCGTGTAGTCGTACCGGTTCGGATAAGCCCGCTGCCCCAGCGCTTCGATCTGCTGCAATTTCTGACGCCGTAATCCGTAGATGTTTTCGTCGAGTGCCAATGAATCCTTTTGCCGATTTCAGTTGCCGCGAAGGTTCCAACCGGAGAGCTTCGTGGGCAGGATGGGAAACCTAAGATTATAAACAAGCCGCCGTCATCGAATGGGTGCGCCCAGCACCGTTCATGCACACCCGTATGTGACGCTTAACCCTTGATGCCAAAGCCCATCGGCGATACTATTCCACTTCCCGTTTTTCCCCGCGGGAAAGAGCACTGACGCGAGGAAGACATTGCCTCAAAATTACGTCCCCGTCTTTATTTTCATCGCGGTCGTAGGAATTCTGATTCCCATTACGTTGCTGCTGACCAAATTGGTTCGGCCGAATAATCCCAATCGAAACAAGCTGCTGCCGTACGAGTGCGGCATCGATCCGGTGGATCGAGCCCGCGGACGCTATACCGTTCGTTATTACATAGTTGCCATCCTGTTCGTGGTCTTCGACGTGGAGACAATTTTCCTCTTTCCCTGGGCCGTGAAGTTCAAGGCCTTCGGCCTGTTCGGGTTGTTCGAGATGCTGATCTTCCTGGGCATTCTGATCGTTGGATACATCTGGATTTGGCAGAAAGGCGCGCTGGAGTGGGTGTGACGCTGGTGCTGTCAGCAATCGACCGGCGAATCGCATCTCTGCAAGCGAAGTCACCGATGTGTGTGGTCTCGGGTCGTTGACATCGGAATCGGGAGGCTGTTAGAAGTAAGCGGCTTTTCGTGTACGCGCCGCCCGGCTGTTGAAAGAAATCGCATATGGCTGACGAGAACAAGCCGCCGCAACCGCCCAGTCAAGAAGATCTGGCGAAGGCTGCCAATCCGACGGGCAGCGGAACTCCCGATCCGTCGACACCGGCTACTGCCAAGCCGACTGCGGCTGAGCCAGCGGCTGCCGGCACGCCCAGTGCCATGCCCCCGAAACCCGCAGCGCCCGCCGCCGAGAAACCGGCCGCCGCTGCGGCGCCCGCCAAGCCCGCCGCACCCGCCAAGCCCGCAGGCCCTGTGCCTCAGCCGTGGGACTCGCCCATGGTGGCCAAGTTAAAGCGGCAGTTCGGCACCGGCATCGAGTCTTGGACCTATCTCAACCAGAATTATTTCCAGGTCGACCGCTCATTGATCCCGACCTTACTGCAGCTTCTTCGAGACGAAGAGAAGTTCGACTACTGCGTCGACGTTACCGCTGTGCACTATCCCAAGCGCGACCGCCAGTTCGATATTGTCTGGATTCTTTACTCCTTCGAACGCAACGAGCGCCTCCGCGTGCGGACGCAGATCGCCGACGGCGAACACATTCCGTCCGTGTCGTCCCTGTGGGCCACGGCGAACTGGCTTGAGCGCGAAGCCTTCGACATGTTCGGTATTGAGTTCGACGGTCATCCCGACCTCAAACGCATTCTTCTGCCCGACGGTTGGAAAGGTCATCCGTTGCGCAAGGACTACGGCATCATCCAGCAAGACCAGGAATGGGTACAGATCAATCTTGGAATCGATAGTGGGCAATAGGGCTTTCGAGCCGACGACTGACGACCGACGACTACCCATGACCGACCCGACCAGCTCCGTCTCGCACCTGGACCTCGAGGAAAGCAAGCACACTTTCCTTGATGCCAACGAACTCATCCTCAATATGGGTCCGCAGCACCCCGCCACCCACGGGGTTTTGCGCGTCATCTTGCGCCTCGACGGCGAAAAGGTCATGGGCCTCGAGTGTGTCATCGGCTACCTCCATCGCGGAGTCGAGAAGATCGCTGAACATCGCACCTACACGATGTTCAACCCGTATGTCGACCGTATGGATTACGTCGCTGCGGTCTCGAACGGGCTCGGCTATTGCGAAGCGGTTGAAAAGCTGCTGAACATCGAGGCGCCGCCCCGCGCCAATTTCATCCGCGTGATCCTGACCGAACTCAATCGCCTCGCCAGCCATCAGCTTTGGCTCGGCACACACGCCCTCGATATCGGCGCCATGACGCCGCTGTTCTACACCTTCCGCGATCGGGAAGAGATCCTCAAGATTTTCGAAAAGTATTGCGGCGCGCGCCTGACCACGCACGCCTTCCGGATCGGCGGATGCCAGTACGAAACCTACGAAGGCTTCGAAAAAGACGTCAAGAAGTTCCTCACCTTCGTCGCTCCCAAGATCGACGAGTACGAGGAACTCCTCACCACCAACCGCATCTGGGTCGAACGCACGAAGAACGTCGGCACGATTTCCGCCAAGGATTGCATCGCCCTGGGCGTCACGGGACCAGTCCTGCGCGCGAGCGGCGTGAAATGGGACCTGCGCAAGGCGCAACCCTACGCCAATTACAAACAGTTCGACTTTGATATCCCCACCGGCCAGAACGGCGACACCTACGACCGGTATCTCGTGCGCATGGCCGAAATGCGGCAATCCCTGCGCATCATTCAGCAGGCGGTCGATGGTATCCCCGAAGGCCCGATCATGGCCAAGGTCTCGAAGGTCATCAAGCCGCCGGTCGGAGAGATCTATCACTCGATCGAAGCCCCCAAGGGCGAACTCGGATACTTCATCGTGAGCGACGGCTCCACTCAGCCTTATCGCATCCGCGTGCGCCCGCCCTCGTTCGTGAACCTGCAGGCGCTCGATCTGATGTGCCGCGGCCAGTTGGTGGCGGACGTTATTGCCGTCATCGGTACGCTGGACATCGTGCTCGGCGAGGTGGACCGCTGATGCCCGACTTCATCACGTCTTACCTCGACAAGAATGTGCACGTTACGCCGGGAGTCTACGGTAGTTCCTTCTGGGCACTGGTCTACATCCTTGTCGTGTTCGGCGGCGTCTCGCTGGCTGTGGTCTGCATGAACTGGTTGGAGCGCAAGATCCTCGCGCACATGCAGGTTCGCCTCGGCCCCATGCGCGTCGGGCCGCACGGATTGCTGCAGCCGATCGCCGACGCCCTCAAGCTGATTCTCAAGGAAGACATCGTTCCCGAAGGCGCCGATTCGTTCGTCTTCCTGCTGGCGCCGATCATCATCCTGCTCGCCGTGTTCAGCGTGTACTGCGTGATCCCGTTCGGTCCCACGCACGCCATCACCGACATGAACATCGGAATCCTCTTCATGCTCGGCGTCTCCTCGCTTGGCGTGTTGGGGATCGTGATGGCGGGCTGGGCGTCCAACTCCCACTATCCGCTGATCGGCGCACTGCGCTCAAGCGCGCAGATGGTCTCGTACGAAATCGCCATGGGACTCGCGGTTGTCTCCGCGGTCCTGATGACCAGCCTGAATGCGGACGGCACCGGGACCCTGAGCATGATCGGAATCGTGCAGGCGCAATACGCCCAGCACACCTGGTTCGTCTTTAAGTTCTTTCCGCTCGGCCTGATCGCGTTCTTCATCTTTGCCGTCGCCATGGTGGCCGAGACCAACCGCGCCCCCTTCGATCTGCCCGAGGCGGAATCTGAGCTAACAGCCGGCTTTCACACCGAGTACAGCGGCCTGCGCTGGTCCTTATTTATGCTCGGCGAATATGCCGCCATGATCTCCGTCTCGTCGATCGCGATCACGCTCTGGCTCGGCGGCTGGATGCGGCCGTTCCCCAATGCATTGAGCGGGCCTACCTGGGATCTCGCGTTCTCGTTATTCCCGGCCCTCACGTTCTTCGGCCTGGCCGCAATGACTTTCTACAGCACGATGCGCATGCCGAAGCACGCATTCTTCCGTGTCCAGACCATTGGACTGGGCGCATTTGGCGCGGTCTTCGCTCTGATCGGCCTGATCCTGCTTGTCCCCGGCGTACGTGACCGGGTGCAGGATGTCTATTGGTTCATCGCGAAGATCGCCATCTTCCTGTACCTGTACATCTGGTACCGCGGCACCTTCCCGCGTTACCGCTTCGACCAGCTAATGAAGGTGGGATGGAAAGTGCTCTTGCCGATGGGTATCGGGGTTCTGATGCTCACCGGCATCGTAGGATTGCGAACAGAGATCTGGGATTTCCTGCAACGCCTGGTGCACGTTTAAATATGCAGCAAGCCGCCCAACCCGTCGCCACAACATTCTTCTTCTATATGCTGTCGGGATTAGCCATCCTGAGCGGCGTGCTGGTCATCACGCGCAAAAACGCCGTCCATTCCGCGCTGGCTCTGATACTGACTTTGTTGTGCGTGGCCGGACTGTACCTGATGCTGTACGCCCCGTTTGTTGCCGGCGTGCAGATCATCCTTTATGTCGGCGGCATCATGGTGCTTTTCCTGTTTGTGATCATGCTGGTGAATCTCGAGCGCGCGCAGAAGGAAAAGCAGTTCAACCAGCAATGGCTGCCCGGAATTTTGGCGGCCCTTGGCTTGGGGACGTTGTTCGTCCTTATCTACATCAAGGGAAAATCAGCCTTCGCGTTTCCGGCGGCGCCGTCCATCGCTGAAGGCAGCAACACGCAGGCCGTCGGGCAACTGCTCTACAGCAACTACATGTTCCCGTTCGAGATCGCGTCCCTGCTACTGCTGGTAGCGATCATCGGAGCGGTCGTCATGGCGAAGAAGAGGATCTAGCTGATGGCTGATAGTCGTTAGCCGGTAGCGAATCTTTTTGAGGCGAAAGGCCACAAGCTAACGACCACAAGCCACCAGCGGTACTGGAAACAGACTTATGGCGCCAATTACAACCCTGCACTACCTGGTCGTGGCCGCCGCACTCTTCGTGCTGGGCGTGATCGGCGTGCTCACCCGCAGGAACGTCGTCATCGTGCTGATGTCGATCGAATTGATCCTGAACGCGGTGAACCTCAATCTGGTCGCGTTCTCCCGCATGTGGGGACTGCACGGCCAAGTGTTTGCCATCTTCGTGATCACCGACGCAGCCGCCGAAGCGGCTGTGGGCCTGGGCATCCTGATCGCCTTCTTTAGAAATAAGGAGACGGTCAACATCGACGAAGTGGATTTGCTGAAGTGGTAGGAGGGCAGCTGATAGTCGTTAGCGGATAGCTCGTAGCACAAGCTTCTATCACTTGGGAGTTTGGGTTTGAGCCACGCGCTACCAGCCACAAGCCATTAGCTAATTATGTTCTTTCTCGAAAATGTCTACCTCATTCCGCTACTGCCCGCCGCCGGCGCGGTCCTCATGTTCTTCTTCGGCAAGAAGCTGCAGAAGCAGACGGTGAGCGCGGTTTGCGTCGGAGCCGTGGCGCTGGCCTTCGTCATGTCATGCGGCGCAGTCTGGCAATACACGCAGGGCCACGGAACCAGCCAGCCCGTCGAGAAGGTCATGTACACCTGGCTGGGCAGCGACACTGGCCACCTCACCTACACTACCAAAGACGGTTTCCCCGCCGACTTCAAAGCGCAGGTCGGCTTTCTGCTCGATCCGCTTTCCAGCATCTGGCTCCTGTTTGTCACGGGCGTCGGCTTGCTCATCCACATTTACTCCACCGGCTACATGGCGCATGAAGGCGGGTATTACCGCTTCTTCGGATACCTGAACCTCTTCATGTTCTCCATGCTGACGCTCATCATGGCCAACAACTACGCCATGATGTTCGTTGGCTGGGAAGGGGTCGGCCTCTGCTCGTACCTGCTGATCGGTTTCTATTTTCATCGCAAGTCCGCAAGTGACGCGGCCAACAAGGCGTTCATCGTCAATCGTATCGGTGATGCGGGCTTCCTGTTGGGCATGTTCACCATCGCCTGGTACCTGGGCTCGGTGCGTTTCACCGACGTGAACGCAATGGCGCGCAGCGGTCACTTCGCCATTGGCGATCCGGTCCTCACCGCCGCGGCATTACTACTGTTCGTGGGCGCCTGTGGCAAGTCCGCCCAGCTCCCGCTGTACGTTTGGCTGCCCGACGCGATGGAAGGCCCGACTCCCGTCTCCGCCCTGATCCATGCCGCCACCATGGTGACCGCGGGCGTGTACATGGTCGCGCGTTCCAACGCGATCTTCATCCTCGCGCCCACTGCCATGAAGACAGTGGCGATCGTCGGCGCGCTCACGGCGATCTTCGCCGCCTCGATTGGCCTGGTGCAAAACGACATCAAGCGCGTGCTGGCCTACTCCACCGTTTCCCAGCTGGGATACATGTTCCTGGCACTCGGTGTCGGCGCGTTTGCCGCGGGCGTGTTCCACGTCTTTACCCACGCGTTCTTCAAGGCGCTGCTCTTCCTCGGGGCCGGCTCGGTAATTCATGCCATGAGCGGTGAGCAGGACATGCGCAACATGGGGGACCTGCACCGGCGCACTCCCACCACGCACGTCACGATGTTTATTGCGACGCTTGCGATTGCCGGAATCCCACCCTTCGCCGGATTCTTCTCCAAAGACGAGATCTTGTGGCAGACGTGGACCTCCGAGCATGGCGCGTACGTGTGGCTGTGGGTGATCGGCTACGGCACCGCTCTGATGACTGCGTTCTACATGTTCCGGCTCATGTACTTGACCTTTCACGGTCGTCCTCGCATGAGCCACGAGGTGGAACACCACATCCACGAGTCTCCGAAGTCGATGACCGTGCCGCTCATGATCCTGGCATTCTGCTCGATCTTCGCCGGGTGGCTCGGTTGGCCTCACAGCCTGGGAGGCAATGATCGCTTCGCTAAGTTTCTGGATCCCGTGTTTGCTCGAGAAGCCACTGTCCTCCAGACAGAGGGTAAGACAGGTCAGCTGGCGGCTGGCGAAAAAGAGGAAGAGCACACCAGCGGAACAGAATATGGCCTCATGTTTCTTTCGGTGGCTGCTGGCTTCGTAGGATGGGGAATGGCGTGGAGGTCCTATCGCCACGCCGACAAAGGCTATGCCGAGCCCTTGGCCGCTGCCGCGCCTCCCCTGTACACCGCTCTCTACAACAAGTGGTACGTCGATGAGGCCTACGACTACGTCTTCACTGGCCGCCGCAAAGTGGGAGACCTGCGTCTCGGCGTGCTCGGCCTTGGGGATGCTTCCACATGGCTTGATGTGCACGTAGTGGATGGCGCGGTGAACGGCGCGGGTTGGTCGACGCGCATCGCTTCCAGCATTTCAAAATGGTTCGACACGTGGATCATCGACGGCGTGGGCGTAAACGGCCCAGCCATCCTGGCAAGGATTCTGTCGTACCCGTTCCGCTTGTTCGAGTGGGGACTGGTGCAGTGGTACGCGCTGGTCATGGTCGCTGGACTATTAGGATTCGTTTTCTATTATGCGTGGAGATAGACAGCAGCCTCGAGCTACGAGCCCCGAGCTGCGAGCGATCCATACCGCAGACGATTGCTCGCAGCTCGTAGCTCGCAGCTCGCAGCTGTTCTAGAGAACTGTTCTTATGCAGAATCACATCCTCTCGATCATTCTGTTTACGCCGCTGGTGGGCGCCTTCGTGCTCCTGCTCGTGCCCAAGGAGAACAAGGACGCGATCCGCTGGATTGCGAACATTTTCGCTCTCGGCGGCTTCCTGATTTCCCTGCCGCTGGTGCCGATGTTCTGGGCCCAGCGCTTCGATGCCACGCAAGCCTTCAAGTTCATCGAAGGCGCGCCCAACAACTGGATCCCCACAATCGGCGCGGGATACTTCCTTGGCATCGATGGCATCTCGTTTCTGCTGATCATGCTCACCACGCTGCTCGGCTGGATCTCGATCCTTTCTTCCTGGGTCGCGATCGAGAACCGCGTGAAGGAATACTACGTCTGGTTCCTGGTGCTGCAGACCGGCATGCTCGGCGTTTTCATGGCGCTCGATTTCTTCCTGTTCTTTGTGTTCTGGGAAGCGATGCTCGTGCCCATGTACCTGCTGATTGGCATCTGGGGCGGCCCGCGCAAGCTCTATGCGGCCATTAAATTCTTTCTCTATACCCTCGCCGGTTCGGTCCTGATGCTGCTGGGCGTGCTGTTCCTTTACTTCAACCATCACAACATCACCGGCGTCTACACATTCGCCATTCCCGATCTGTACAAGACGGCGCCGCAGATCTTCTTCAACCCGGCTTACGGTTCAACCTACGCGACCCTGCTTTTCTTCTGCTTCTTCCTTGCATTCGCCATCAAGGTTCCGATGTTCCCCTTCCATACCTGGCTCCCGGACGCGCACGTCGAAGCGCCTACCGCGGGTTCGGTGATCCTGGCCGGTGTTCTGCTGAAGATGGGGACTTACGGCTTCGTGCGGTTCTCGCTGCCGTTCTTCCCGGCAGTCGTAATGAGCCCGAAGGTCCGCGGCTGGATGATTGCCCTCTCCATCATCGGCATCATCTACGGCGGCCTGGTGTCGCTCATGCAGAAGGATATGAAAAAGCTGGTGGCCTACTCGTCCGTCAGCCACCTCGGCTTCTGCACCCTCGGTATTTTCGCGCTCAATCCCGTCGGCCTCAGTGGATCGGTGCTGCAGCAGATCAACCACGGCATCTCCACCGGCGCGCTGTTCTTGATCGTTGGCGTGCTCTATGAACGCCGCCACACGAGAGAGATCTCCGAATATGGCGGCATCTCCAACGTGATGCCGGTTTACGCCACCATCACCATGATCATGTTCCTGTCTTCGATGGGTCTGCCGTTGCTCAACGGCTTCGTGGGCGAGTTCACCATCCTGCAGGGAACATTCATGGCGAACTGGAAGTGGGCGGCTTGGGCCGTACCGGGCGTGATTCTCGCCGCGGCCTATCTGCTCTGGCTTTACCAGCGCGTGTTCTTCGGTACGGTGACGAATCCGAAGAATGAAAAGTTGCCCGACCTGACGCCGCGCGAGATCGCGACCTTCGTCCCGCTGATCATCATGGCGCTATGGATCGGCCTTTACCCCAAGCCGTTCTTCCAGATTCTCGAGCAACCGGTAACCCAGCTTGCCCGCTCGGTGCAGGAAGGTGCGAAGAACCCGAATGTGGTCGCAGGCGGCGCTGAAGTTACTCCAGCGCCTGTGAACCCTGCTGCGCCCTCCGAAGCGCCGAAAGGGAAGGACTAAGTGCCCGGCGGCATCGCTCAATACTTCACCGGACTGGACTACCTGCTGGCATTGCCCATGCTGCTGCTGACGCTTTTCGCCATGGGCATCCTGCTGATCGACCTCATGCTCCCGCCGGAGTGGAAGTGGTCCAACGCGCTCACCGCCTTCGTGGGCGTCTGTTTCGCGGCCGCCGGTGTGTGGCGGATTCAATCCTGGTACAACGCTCAGGGACGCATCATGGGCCATGCCGCGTTCATGAATACGCTGATCGTGGATCGCTTCGCCTTGTACTTCTTCTACCTCTTCCTGGCTGGAACCGCAGTCGCCATTCTGATGTCGGCCCGCTATCTTGAGATCGAAAAGGAGAATCACGGCGAGTATTACGCCCTCATGCTCTTCTCGGTAGTCGGCATGATGTGCATGGCCGCCGGTTTCGACATCGTGATGATCTTCATCGGCCTGGAACTGATGGCGATCTCCACCTATGTGCTGGTCGGCTTCCTGCGCCGCGACAAGCGCTCCAACGAAGCCGCCCTGAAGTACATGCTGCTGGGCGCGTTTTCCTCCGGCATCTTCGCCTACGGATTGTCATTGTTTTACGGCCTGACCGGCTCCACCAATATCCAGATCATCACGCAACGCCTGGCGCAGCGCGTCGAAGAACATGGTCGTCACCCCGACGCGATCCTGATCGTCGCCATGCTGACCACCGCCACCGGACTTTTGTTCAAAGTTGCCGCAGTTCCGTTCCACCAGTGGGCTCCCGACGCCTACGAAGGCGCGCCCACCAGCATCACCGGGTTCATGTCGGTCTCCGTCAAGGCCGCAGGCTGGGCGATGTTAATCCGCCTGTTCATGATGATGTTCCCGCTGCGCCCCGCCTACGTTCCATTCCTGGTATTCGTTTCGATCGCCACCATGACCGGCGCGAACTTTGCCGCCCTGACGCAAAGCAACCTGAAGCGCCTGCTGGCCTATTCCTCCATCGCCCATGTTGGCTACATGCTCCTTGGCCTGGTCGCCGGATCGAACGACAGCTTCAATCCCGACGGTGTCAAAGGCATCCTGATCTATCTGCTCGTCTACACGTTCATGAACCTGGGTGCGTTCGCGGTGATCACTTCGCTGCGCCACCGCAACGTCATTGGTGACGAGATCGACGACATCGCCGGACTCTATCAGCGCGCCCCGGTGGAAGCCGTCCCTGATGCTGATCTTCCTGCTGTCGCTGGCGGGCATCCCGCCGCTGGCAGGCTTCTGGGGCAAGTACTTCATCTTCCTGAGCCTGATCGAGACCGGTCATTACGCGCTGGCCGCGCTTGCCGTTCTGTACTCCGTATTCGGTCTCTACTATTACCTGCGCATCGCCAACGCCATGTTCATGCGCGAGCCGCTGGAAAAAGAATCGCTGCCCCTCAGCCCGGCGATGGGAGTCGCTCTCGGAGTGACAGCCTTCGTCACGCTCGCCATCGGCCTCTTCCCCAATCCGATGATCAGCGCAGTCAACGGAGTGCTGGGCCTGACGCAGGTCACGCCCATCGCGAATCTGCTACGCTAGCGGCGTGCCCGAGGATTCCCCAGACCGGCAGAAGAGAAGTCTCATCGTCCAGCTGGCCAATTACAGCCAGCTCGCGTTTATCTTCCCGGCGGCTACCGTCGTCGGATGGCTGATCGGCGCAGCCCTCGACCACTGGCTGCATACCACGTGGCTCTATCTCGCGGGACTTATTCTAGGAATCATCGCCGGATTCGTGGAACTGATCCGCCTGGTCACCTCTTCCGACTCTCAGTCCTGAGAATTTCATCAGCCATTCCATAGGTCAGGAGGAGCATCTTCGAATTTTCAGCGGGTACCCCCTCTCCCCGGTCCCTTGTCGCCAGCAGGTTACGCGCGTGGAAGAGCCTCAAAATCTTTGATTTCAAAGAACTTACAGGCAAAATATTCCGGACAAAGCACTTAGCTCGGGCGGAATCTTGCCGCCCGTATGCGCGCGGCGACGTATTTGGCGGAATTTTACTGATGGCACAAGGTCGGATGTCACAAGCCGAGATGTTCAGGAATGAACATGGGTGCGCTCTGCGAAGGTCGGCAGACGCGGGCGAGGGCGCCCGCGCTACATTAACCCGTCGACATACAGACTTCTGATACCGTGTTTCGCTGTGGCCGAGCCTTCCATTCTGAGCGATCAGCGCTAGATGCCTTCTATTCCGGCGCGCTCCGACGCATTCAGCGCTGCATGCTCGTGCTCGCTGTGCTCGTTCCGGTCGCTGGCGGGCTGGGTTTCGGAATGCGAACCGCCTTAGGCCTGGCCTGCGGATGTCTTATCGCGCTGGTGAACTTCGTCTGGCTGAAGCGTGGAGTGGAAGCCTTGGCGGATCGCGTGGTCGGCGCGGGCAAGCCGCAATCGGGGAAAGGTATCGTAGCGCGCTTCTTGCTGCGTTACGTTTTGATGGGCGCGGTTGCCTATGGTATCTTAACTGTTTCTCCCGCGAGCCTTTACGGTTTCCTGGCGGGCTTGTTTTCGCCCGTAGCCGCCATCGCGTGCGAAGCCGCTTACGAAGCTTACGCGCCTTGGCGCGTGGTTTGTAAGATCAGTCTCAGTCTCAGTCTCCAGTCGTCAGCAAGGCAAGAGGTTCAGGCTGATCAGACTGAAGAGGACTGGCTAGAGACTAGCGACCTGACGACTGAGCGACTGCTTTCCTATGCCTGAACAACTCTGGTTTACCGAGATTCTGAATCACACGTTCGGCACGGCCGTGACCGGCCTAATGAACGTGGTGGGACTCCATCCGAAATATCCAGCGGCCCCGATCCCTAACTCGGTCGCGATGGAAGATTCTGGTCTGCCTGTTTCTGATCGTCGTCTTTTTCATCGTGCGCGCACGTCTTTCGGTGGATCGTCCGGGCGCGCTGCAGCACGCCTTCGAAGGGGTCGTTGGATTTATCGAAGGGCAGAGTCACGAGATCATCGGGCCCCACAGCGAAGGCCACACGCCATTTCTAGTGGCACTTGCGCTGTTCATTTTGTTCTGCAACTTGATTGGATTGATCCCAGGATTTGAGTCACCCACCGCGGTTCCGATCGTCCCGTTGGGTTGCGCCATCGTCGCCTTCTTCTATTACCAGGCGCAGGGATTCAAGGCACGCCGGCATCAAGTACTTGGCGCACTTTGCCGGCCCAATGCCGATCTGCTGGCTCCGCTGATGATTCCCATCGAACTTATCAGCCACCTCGCCCGTGTTCTGTCGCTCACGATCCGTCTTTTCGCCAACATGTTTGCCGGCGACATGGTAACCCTGGTTTTCTTTTCGCTTGTGCCCCTTGGCGTTCCGATCCTCTTTCTCGGCTTGCACTTGGGTGTCTCGTTCTTGCAGACCTACATTTTCGTCTTGCTGACCACCGTCTATCTGGCGGGCGCGGTGGCAGAAGAGCACTGAAAGAAGTTTCGAGTTTCAAGTTTCGGGTTTCAAATGCATTTCCTCTCTTTCGAAACTCGAAACTTGAAACCCGAAACCGGTTTCTGAGCCATCAGCGTGAGGGCGTCTGCACGGTACGACGTCAACCACCCACTGGCGGCGATTGATACGAGGAGAAAAACACAATGCGCAAACTCAGCTATCTGTTCATGATTCTTTCCGCGCTCTGCTTTGCCCTACCGGCAATGGCGCAGGGCGGCGAGGCGTCCGCTGTGAACTGGGTCGCCATTACTTCCGGATTTGCCATGGCCATCGCTTCTGCCGTCTGCGGCATGGCGCAAGCCAAGGCCACCGCTGCCGCGGCGGAAGGACTCGCCCGCAATCCTGCAGCCCGCCCCGGCATTCAGTTGGCGCTGATTTTGGGTCTGGCGCTGATCGAGTCCCTGGCGCTGTATACGTTGGTCATCATCTTCGCCAAGGTGAAGTAGTAGCTGGTGGCTGATCGCTAGTGGCTGACGGCTGATGGCTAGTAGCTAATGGCTTCCAACAATAAAAAAGCCTCTGTTTGCGACAGAGGCTTTTTGCATTTCCTGAGACCTGAGACCTGAGTGACCTGCCGCTTACCCTTTCCGCATCCCGTCCCACTCCTTGCTTTTGCCCTCCGGAGCCCGTTCCACGGCTTCCACCAGGATCCTGCGCAGCCGGTAGCGGCTTTCCAGGTCTGTATTGACGATCTCGAAGCCGACTTCGTTGACCCGGGCGCGGCGCAGCAGGACCTGGGCCCGTACGTGGCGCACGCCCATCGAGATATCCAGGTTCGCTTCCGAACCAATGCGCAGGTTATCTTCCTTCGTGCCCATGCCGCCGCCCAGGCTCATTTCGCGAATCGAAATGCTCGATTTTCCCCAGGAGCTGCTGATGGTCGCCGACAGTGTCTTCGACAGCACGATGCGTTCATACCGGCGCTGTCGTACCCACGGGCAGGCGGGAGCGGAATCGAGCGCGGCAATCGCCAGCTCTCCCGGTTCCAGCCCGCTGTCGGAGAGAATCTGGCTGCCATAGCGGGGATCGATCTTGGCGAGCGCCTGCGCCGCCGCGATGCGGATTTCGCGATGATGCACCCACTTCCACATCTTCTTGGCTTCCAGCAGTTCGCGCAGCACATTGGTCGCTTCGGCGTCGCGCAAACGCCCCAGGGACTCGATCGCCTTGAGTTGCAGGAAGGGTGACCGGCCTTCGGCGTCTCCTGCGCGTGCCATGGCCACCAGCGGACTCACCGCCGTGCGGTCGCCGCTCATGCCAATTTCATCGACCGCCTGTGGAATGACCAGGGGATCGAGAATTTCAAGTAGTTCCAAGAGTGTGCGTCCGCGGTCATTGGCCGCGCCGTACGCAATCTGTCGCACCACCACGTCGTGATAGAACCGGTTGAATTCCGGCAGACGCACTGGCAGCAGCTCTAGCAACGTAAGGACGTCCAGGCGGCTCAGCAGACCAACCACCGATGCGGCTTGCCGCGGTTGTCCCGTACGCAGCATGTCGCGCATCTGCGTCTGAGCGCCCGCACCCAACTCCCGTACCAGTTCAATCATGCGGTCGCATTCGTCGCGCCGCATGCAGCGGAAGAATCGGTCCGCCAGGTGTTCCACCGCTGCCTGGCTGGTGCGCCGCAAAACTTCCAGCAAATCTCCAGGAACCTGATCCGCGCGCAGAGCTTCTTCGATAAATTCCGGCAGCCGGTTCTCTACGCCAATCCGGGGCCGCAAATCATTCGCCAGCACAGGGCGGGCTTTCGCAACCTGTTCCATCGAAGCGCAAACTGCAGCCACCGCTCCATAACTCTTGCGCGTGCTGGCTTCCTGGCTGAGCCGCACAAAGGCTGCGCTCAACATGCCCTGCAACTCGGTCTCCTGCTCCTTGCAGATCTGGTCGCCGATGCGTCTGATGGCGCAAGCCATCAAGTCTCCGCCCGGTCCAGGATAAAGATCGGCGAGTTGTGCGAGACCAGTCGCCAGCTTCCGGCGGACCTCGGCGTCTTTCGAGTCCAGGCAATTGAAATAATTCCGCAGAATCTCGTCGGCCGCTTCCTTGTCTCCGCGTTCCAGCAAAACTTCCACGAATTGGCGGACGTTGCGCGGCGGCACGCAAGGCGCTTCATTCGAAGTCAGCACGCTCTTCTTGCCCGCTTCCGGAACTTCCGACCAGAACATCCGGTCCAGTATGTCGGCGTGCGATTCCACCAGGATTCCGGCCTTGCCCATCTTTTCTTCCTGCACGCGCAGGATTTGGCGCAGCGTGTCCATCTGCCGGCTCATGTGCTCGAGCATCTGGTGCACCGCGTTCACTTTCACTTCGCCTTTTTGATAACGCTCCAGGGCAAAGCGAATCGCCATGTGCTCCGCTGCCTTCATCAGTAGCGGAGTGTCGCTGTCGGTTTGAACGTTGCTCGCCAGGCTTTCCAGCAACTGCTGCAGGTTGACCCGCGTATTCGGATCAGCCGCGCCCAGTTCTTTCTGCAGATCTTCGGGCCCGACGTTCGGGTTGGTTGACACTTCGCTGAAGCGCGTCAGCAGGCGGATCGCCTGGACCACTTCTTCTTCCTGCAGTGGGACCGTCTTCCCATCCCAACCACCGCCTGTGCCCGTACCCTTACCGGAACCTGTGCCGGAGCCGGTCCCGCCGCCCCCACCGATTCTCACGGTGGGAACACTGCCGATGGGCGCGCCCCCTGGCTCTCCACCGCCGCCCCCTTTTGCGCCTTCGGCAGCGGCAATTAACTGAAGCAGTTTCTGCGGATCGTTTAACCATTGCTTGAACTCGGGCCCAAGCGTTTGCGCGGCGATCTGCGCTGCAATCGTCACGTCGCCCGTGGCCGGGTCCGCAGCAACAAACTTCACTTCATTGATCTTAATCGATGTCCCTTTGCCGTCTCCCAGGGTCTCTCTGATCTGCTTTGCAACGTCCTGTCCTTTGGAGCCACCCACGGCAAATGCCCGCACCAGGCGGGCAAAATCTTCGATCGTCACTTGACTGGAAAAGTTAATACTTGCGAGGCCGGCCGTGGTCAGCAGCTGCGCAAAGCTGCGTTCCGCCTGTCCGGTTTCAATGGGAATTCCGTCCAGAAGAAGCTTTGTCCCGGATACGCCCAGCAAAAATCCCTGGTCTCCGGCTTTCGGGATCGCCTGTTGCAGTTCGTTCCAGGCTACCTCGAATTGTGTTTCGGTACGCTTGTGTTCGAATCCATACAGGCGCACGTACTTCACGAGGATGTTCAGGCTGTGAACGAAGGCGCTCGCCGAAGCGCTGCGGCCCGCCTGGGATGTTCCTGCGGTCGAGATAAGCGGCTCCAGTACTGCTCGATTTCAAAGTCAGGGTAATGCGAAACAGTAAGCCTCGCACGTTACCGAGGTAATCCGACCCGGACCATGCGAGAATACTGAAGGATAGTTTTACCGCCGGTATAAAGCCTTGCCACTTCCACCTGCTTCTCAAAAGACGCGAAAACCCAAGCAGTTTCTGGGTTTTGCTCACTGGATGCATCGGGTTCCGGAGGAATGTCAGCGCGCCGGTTCCGGCCTGGACGCTGATCCCGTACATGACCTTCGTGTTGCGCTCCGCCGTTGTCGTTCGATGGCCGACGGCTTGATGGCCATCGATCCCGATCCTGCCTGGAAGAACATGAAGAAAGCAGGCAAAACCCTGTTCCGCAGTCTGGGCGATCTGCGGGACGTCCAGGTCATGATGGAGTGGGTGCAGAAGCTTGCTCCCCCGGATGATCCGGAGACGCAAGCGCTCCTGGCTCTACTGGCCAAGCGCGAGCACGAACACAAGCTCACGGCCGGCGAAGCCATTCGCGATTTTGATATTCGGCAGTGGAACAAATGGAGCCGTGAGTTGCCCCGCCGTGCCGCGCGCGTGAAACCAGGAAGCCTGGTTTTCAAGCATCTCGCACTGGAGCGCTGGACCGAGGCCCATGATCTGCACCGCCGCGCCATGCGCGCCCGTTCGCAAGTGGCGCTCCACCAACTGCGCATCGGAATCAAGCGCTTCCGCTATATCGTGGAAAATTTCCTTCCTCAACAGCATGAAGCCTGGAGCTCCGAACTCAAGGATCTTCAAGACTTGCTGGGTGACGTGCACGATCTCGATGTGCTGTGGGCCACTGCTACCGAAGTAAATGCATTCGCGAGTCCCGAATCGCGAGCCCGCTGGCAGGCGATCGTGCATGAGGCGCGGGACAAGCGCGTCGAGCGGTATCACGCCCTGATGGTGGGTGAGCAATCGCGCTGGCAAACATGGCGGGCGGAGCTACCCCAGGGGAAACAGATTCAGAGCGTGGCCCTCACACGTCTCCGCCTCTGGTCATCCTACTTAGACCCTGACGTCGCGCACTCGCGTCGCGTTGGCGAACTGGCGCGGCAATTGTTCGACGGGCTTACCCGCTTGGAAATTGCGCCGGCCAGCCCAAACCAGGATCTGCGCGTGGTCTTGTACGCGGCGGCTCTCATGCACGATGTTGGCAGATCCAAACACGGGAAAGGCCACCACAAGGCTTCCTATCGCATGATTCGCCGGCTCGCGCCTCCCCTGGGATGGTCTGCGTCTCAGCTTCACCTGGCCGCCGTCGCTGCCCGCTTTCACCGCGGAGCCCTGCCAACGTTGCGCCACAAAGTTCTGCGCGATCTGGCCCTCGATCAGAAAAAGATCGTTCTGCACCTCGCAGGTATCCTGCGTTTCGCCAATGCGCTCGATGCCGAAAGCGATGGGGTCATTCAGCGCCTGTCTGTCGATGTAAAAGATAACATCCTGACAATCTCCGCCCAAGGATATGCCGCATGGACCCAGGCGGCAGAAGAAATTGCCGGAGCAGCGTACCTGCTCAGCCTGGTCTTGCGCCGCTCCATCGTCGTGAAATCAATCGCCCGTCCCAAAGCGCGTCGCAACCAGAGCAAGTAGCTTTGCGATCTTCACGTAACATTTCGCTCGGTGCCCCGGGGTTCGCGTCCGTACTTTGGACGCTAACCTGGGGCCTTTGCTCTGCGATCCTCGAAAGTTGCGGTGAAAGGCTTGTCTTCTGATCTGAGAACAGAACCCAAAATCGCGGATATCACACGGCAGAAGCCTCCCAGACACTTCCTCCTCGCCCATGCGTCCATTAAAAATAAAGACTCATGACCCACGCACTCCTGATCCGCAAAGCCGTCGAATGGCTGCGCAGATACCGCTGCGGCGTCGTGCTCTCCGAACAGGCCTGCGTGAGCGGCGAAATGCCCGACGCCATCGGCTGGAAACGTGCCTCTCATTCCGTGCTGGTCGAATGCAAAATCTCGCGTGGGGATTTCCTCGCCGATCTTGCCAAGCCGTGGCGTCAGAACCCGGGAACTGCCGTAGGATGCGAACGCTTCTATCTCGCGCCGCGCGCCCTGATACGCCCCGAAGAGTTGCCCGCGGGATGGGGATTGCTGGAATTTCACAACCGGCGCGTACAGATGCTCCGCCCATCACGCAAGAATCTGCGCAGCGCCGAAGGCTTTCGATGTGAGATGAACCTGCTGTTGGCAAGCCTGCGCCGGGTCGAGATCCGCATCGAACCGCAGACCATCACCGAGTTCCTCAAGTGGCAGAACCGAATGGCCGAATACAACGGCGGCCGTCATCCCGAAGGCGTGATCTCCCCTGGCAGGGAAGAGAACACTTTCCTGGATCACGGTGCCAGCGAGGAAGAGAGCCTCGCCGAAGCAGCCAGCCCCACAACCGGCCGGTAGCCGTTCGGCAAACGCCGGTAAGAGCAAAGCCCGCTGCAAAAGCACAAAAAGCAAGAACCGGGCTGGTTGACCCGGTTCTTGAGCGTCGGTTGGATGCGGTTACATCCCAGCACGGCGCGACTGGCGGCGAGCAGCGGCTGGTCTGGTTAAGGCCAGATTCGGTTTTCCGAACTGCCCTTGCCTCGCGCCAGCCAATCTTGTGTGGCGCGAACAACCCGGTCCGAAGAGCAACCAAACTTCCAATCTGCTATTGATTCATCGCTTGATAGATTTTCTTTGAAGTGCTTGACTTGGAATGGTTTAAACACTCTGGTCGTACTGGTGACCGCGCAGCAGCAGTTCGAGAAAGGAAAAACAACTGCACAGTGGATGCTTCGCCTCAAGGAACTGCCTACAGCTCCCGCCGCCCTTCCATGGCCTTCAGCATCGTGATCTCGTCGGTGTACTCGATATCGCTGCCTACCGGAATCCCCATCGCAATCCGCGTGACTTTCAATCCTTGCCGCTTCAATTGCTGGGAGAGGTAAGTCGCGGTCGCCTCGCCTTCCACCGTCGGGTTGGTGGCGATGATGACCTCGTCCACATCCCCAGCCTCCACCCGGCGCATCAGGTTGTTCGTCCGCAATTGTTCCGGACCGACGCCATGCAGAGGCGAAAGGGAACCATGCAGCACGTGGTAGGCGCCATTGAAGTGCTTCGTCTTCTCGATGGCGGCGATGTTGGTTGGCTCCTCCACGACGCAAACCAAACGCTGGTTGCGCGTCGGACTGCTGCAGTAGACGCAAGGATCGACATCTGTGATGTTGTTGCACATCGAGCATAGCCGCAGGCTGGCCTTCACGTCGCGCACGGCCGCCGCAAGCCCTTCGGCATCCTCGTCGCTCGAACGCAGGATGTGGAAGGCCAGGCGCTGCGCGCTCTTGCTGCCGATTCCCGGCAGCTTCTTCAACTGGTCGATGAGCCGGGTCATCGGCTCGGCAAACTTGGACATAGGATTAATCTGGTAATTGGGTAATCTGGCAATTGAGAAATTTCGGATTGGTGAATTTCCCCAATCAGTCAATTTCCCAATTACTCAATGCCTACAGCCCCATCCCGCCCAGCATTCCACCCACCGTGGATTGCATGGCCTGATCGATCTGTCGCCCCGCTTCATTAACCGCGGCCGTGATCAGGTCCTGCAGCATTTCGATGTCGCCCGCCTTCACCGCTTCGGGATCGATTTTCAGGCTCAGTACCTGCTTGCGCCCGTCCATTTTTACGTGCACGGTGCCGCCGCCGGCTGATGCCTCCACGGTTGTTTCCTGCATTTTTTTCTGCAGGCTTTCGTACTGCTGTTTGGCCTGCGACATCAGTTGCTGGAGATTGAATCCGCCCATACCTTCACTCGCTACTTTTTCTCGCGCTGGTCGATGATGGTTCGAATCTCAGCGCCAAATTTTTGCCGCATTCTTTGCACGATCGGATCCTGTTCTGCGCGCGCCCGGCCTCCTCCATTGCCAGATGCGGCCGTACGTGCGGGCGCCGCCTGTGCCGTTCCGCCTGGAAGCACCTTCAGCTTGACGGCTCGTCCCATCGCTCCGCTGGCCGTGGCAATCGCAAGGCGCCGGGCATCGGCGCCGACCGACATGTCAATGACCGTAGCCGATGCCGCCACCTTGATGACCAGTTCACTGCCTTCGATCGACCACTCACCGGTTTCCAGCATCGAGACCAGCATGCGATGTCCCGCGTCTCCCAGTGCATTCAGCACCGCGTTGCGAACGGAATCCAGGCTTGAGGAGGCCGGCTCGGTGGAGACTGGCGGTTCGCTTTGCTGAACGGGCGCCGTAGAGGCGGCTACCTCCTCGGCCGGGTCGAGCACAGCCGTCCCAAGGATTACAGGTTCGGCGGATGCATTGGTGACGATGCGCGGCCCGATCGCGGGCGCAGCTTCCGACGACATCTCGGGCTTCGTCTTGCGCGCCGAGTCCGCCGCAAAGGGCGAAACAAAGTTTCCGCGTGCTTGTGCCGGAGTTCCGCGGTTCTCAGGCACGATGGCTGGCCGGCCGCCCGGGCGTGCCTGCGGCACAGCTCCTGCTGCGCTGCCTGCTTCGCTCAGCAATTGTTCGATCGGCAACAGGCGCTGCGCGTGCGCCATTTTCAACAATCCCAGCTCCAGATGGAAGCGCTGTTCCTGCCGGTATCCAAGTTCGTTGAAGGTGCGCAGCATGATCTGCAGGTGCCGCGCCAGGTCTTCTTCGCTGAACAGGTCCGCAATCCTTGCGACTCGGGTGCGCTCGTCGCCGGAAATCTGCAGCAGGGCAGAATCTCTCCCGGCCACTTTTGCCACCAGCGTATTCCGAAGGAACCGCACCAGCTGCCGTGCGAAGTGCGCCGGATTCTGGCCCTCGCTGATCAGCTTGTCGGCCAGCCGCAGTACCTCTTCGCTGGCACTGCGAGCCACGGCCTGCATCACTTCTTCCAGCACGGCTGACGGCGCCGCGCCCACCAGCTGCCGCACCGATTCGGCCGTCAGGCGGCCCGTGCGCGAGGCGATGGCCTGGTCCAGGATCGACAAAGCATCGCGCATTGACCCGTCGCCGGCTTCTGCCACCAGGGCCAGGGCATCTTCGTCGCCCTCCAGATTTTCCCGGCCCACCAGATCGCGCAGCTGTCCCATAATCTCTTCAAAACGCACCGCGCGAAAAGCGAAGTGCTGGCAGCGCGAGCGGATGGTTTGCGGAATGTCCTCCGGCGCCGTGGTGGCCAGCATGAAGACCACGTGTCCCGGCGGCTCCTCCAGCGTTTTCAAAAGAGCATTAAAGGCGGCGTCGGTGATCTGGTGCGCTTCGTCGAGGATGTAAATCTTGAAGCGGTCGCGGGCGGGGCGATAGCGGGCGGCCTCGCGCAGTTCGCGGATTTCGTCGATGCCGCGATTGGTGGCCGCGTCGATCTCAATAACGTCGACGGAGTTTCCGGCCCGAACCTCGGTACACGATTCGCAGACCCCGCATGGCTCGGTAACGGGATGATCCTTGGAACGGCAGTTCAGGGCCATGGCCAGGATGCGCGCGATGGTGGTCTTCCCGATCCCGCGGTGGCCGCTGAAAATGTACCCGTGCGCGGTTCGTCCTTGCTCGATGGCGTTCTTGAGGGTGCGCGTAACGTGTTCCTGTCCGATGACTTCGGAGAACTTTTGCGGACGGTACTTGCGCGCCAGAACCTGATAGCTCATGAATAAGAAGCCTTGATTATACGTGATGTCTGCTCGCGCCGGGCGCCTGGGGTAGGCCTGCGGGGCGAGATTTCCAAAGCGGAAAAAGCCAGTAAATTCAAGCCTTCTAGCCCTTGCGTGTCCGCTTCCGAAGGGGTAGGCTTTTCGCGGACAATTGTTCTGCCTTGCGCAAGGAGCGCTCCCCATGCAACTGAAACTCACTACTCGTACCGTCCAGGACATCCTGGTCTTGAATTGCGATGGCCGCATCGTTTTCGGAGAAGAATCGGCCGAGCTCCGCGATAGCGTGAAAGCTTTGATCGCGCAGAATAAGAAAATCGTTCTCAATCTGGGCGGCGTCAGCTATATCGATTCCGGCGGGCTGGGTACCCTGGTAGCTCTTTACACGACCGCGCACAACTCGGGCGGATCGATCAAACTCAGCAACCTGACGCAGCGCGTAGGCGATTTGCTGCAGGTTACCAAACTGCTCACCATCTTCGAGGTGTACGACACCGAAGAAGAAGCGATCCAATCCTTTCGAAAGGGCGCAGCCGCGTAGCTGAATTCCATGGGCCGGGCGCGCTATCCGCTCCCGGCCTCTTCCTCGGATGACGTCAAAAATTATTTTCTTTGTTGGATTGGTGTGTGCGGCCAGCGGTTATGTCTCGCCTCCAGTCGCATTGGCCATCGGCCTCGCGTTCGGCCTGATCTTCACCCATCCCTTTCCCAGGCAGTCGGCGGCTGCTTCCAAATGGTTGCTGCAAGCCTCGGTCGTAGGGCTGGGGTTCGGCATGAATCTGCACGACGTGATTCGCGCCGGGCGCAGCGGTTTCCTCTACACCCTGCTGAGCATTTCGTTCGCCATGGCCACGGGCATGCTGTTGGGGCGGCTTTGGCATGTCCCTAAGACCGCCGCGTACCTGATTTCCACAGGCACGGCCATTTGCGGCGGCAGCGCCATCGCCGCAGTCGGCCCAATCACCGGCGCCAGCGACGAGGAAATGGCCGTCTCGCTCGGAACGGTGTTTGTGCTCAATTCCGTGGCCCTGTTGACCTTTCCGGCGATTGGTGCGGCGCTCAAGCTCACCCAAACGCAGTTCGGCCTGTGGGCGGCACTGGCCATTCACGATACCAGTTCCGTCGTGGGAGCCGCCGCCAAGTATGGCGCGACCGCCTTGCAGGTGGGGACTACCGTAAAGCTCGCGCGCGCCCTATGGATCGTTCCCCTTGCGCTTGGGACAGCGCTCCTAAAACACGCTAAAGCCAAAATTCAGTGGCCCTGGTTCATTGTGCTGTTCTGTCTGGCGGCGGTGTGCAACACGTATTTCCCCGCCGGTCAGCCCGTCTACTCGGTCCTTTCCCGAGTGGCCAAGCTGGGTCTGACCGCAACCCTCTTCTTCATTGGAACGGGCCTGTCACTAGCCACGCTGAAGGAAGTAGGCCATCGCCCGCTCATTCAGGGAATGCTGCTTTGGCTGCTGATCTCGCTGGTATCTCTGGCATTGATTTACGCGGGCTGGATTGCCCTCTAGATTTTCGTTGCAAAAGACGAACATCTCAACCACAGAGGACGCACGGAAAAAGCGTGTGAAACTCCGTGCCCTCTGTGGTGCATGCACTAACTATTCCAGTCGCAGCAATCAGTTCAGATCGTTCAAGATGATTTCCTGGAACGGGCCGCCGCCAAAGGACGCGTCGATAATCACAAACGTCCGGATCTGGCCGGAAGCGAGAGAATAATTGTTTGTGATCAGATTGTTCAGAATGTTCTGAGTACCCGCTTGCGTCACGATCACGTCATAGGAGGCGGCCGAGAGCGACAGATAGGTGTTGGGAGGCGCCGGAGCCTGTTGAAAAGTTAAGCCGGAAATCTGTGGGTTGAAACCGGCGATGGACTGCCCGGTGGGCACGACATAAACATCAACCCGTCCCGCATTGAGCGAAGAGTGAATGATCCGCAGCTTCGCGTTCCCGGTGGTGGGCGCAGTATTGTCATCCGTGTACGGGGAAAGCACATTGGCCGTGGTCGTGTTGTCCGTGTTTTGAAGGATCAGGGTTGTGTCCCCGCTGCCCAGTTTGACGGACTCGCTCACAATAGGGTTGGTGGTCGTGCCGGTATTGAAAATATCAAATTTGCGCGAGCCCGAACTGGCGCTGTGATAGGACCCGGGTTGACCGTAACCCACCGCCGATTGCACGGTCTTACCATCCACTTGCAGATCAATATTGTTTTGGATGGTGGTGGCGGCTTGTACGAAGCGGTAACGGACCTTACTCGAGCTGCAACCCACGGTCAGAAAAGCGACAGCCAGGCAAATCAACGATACGGCGAACGGGACAATCCGGGATAGCTTGCCTCTCATTGCTACGCTCCTGTAAAAATTTGTAAAAACGCACGCCGATGCCCTTGGGACCTCGGATGCACACTTGTTCGACCGAGATGCTCCGCCGCGGCCAGTGTGCCTCGACGGTCAACGCGTCACAGGTCGCGATGACCAGCTGTGCAAAAATAACCAGGTTGCGCCAGACGGAAAATCGAGATGAGCAATCGTATCATCGCCGCCATTCAACGAGTGCCCCGCGGTTACGTTTCCACCTACGGAGCCATCGCCAAAGCCGCCGGATATCCCCGCGGGGCGCGCCTGGTAGCGCGGACCTTGCGCGCGGCGGGTGGTCTGCCCTGGCACCGGATCCTGGGAGCCGGGGGCGAAATCAAGCTGCGCGGACATTCGTCGCTCGACCAGCGTCTGCGTCTGGAGATGGAAGGCGTCACGTTCCGGGGACGTCGCGTCAACATGAAATTGCACGAGTACAAGTTCTCGAGAAGTGGCAAAACAGCAGGTTCAGGGAGAAAACCTTCACCCGCGAAGGATGGGAGGAGACGCAAAGCACGCTAGAAAAGCGCGGGACTTCCTGCGTGGAATTGCCTTGCCTTCCTCCGTGAATCTCTCTGTCCTCTGTGATGATGTTCTACGTCTTGAATCTCTCGTCGATTTCCACCTGGTAGCCGGAAACCACTCTGTTGGTCTCGTTGGCCATGCCCACCACGGCCATTAGTTCCTTGAACATCGCATCCGTCATGCCCTTGCCGCGAGCTCCGGCGGTATGCGAGGCAATACAGTAGTTGCACTGATTGCTGACGCTCACCGCGAGGTACACGAGTTCCTTGGTGAGCGGGTCGAGCGCGCCGGGCGCCATGATCTGCTTGATGTCCTCCCATGTCCTCTTCAGCATGGCAGGGTCGTGCGCGATCGCTTTCCAGAAATTGTTCACCCAATCGGTCTTGCGGGTCGCCATGATGTCGTCGTAAACGGCGCGGACTTCCGGGCTGGCGTCGGTGTATTCAATAAGGCCAAAGGTCGACACTGAAGTTCTCCCATCGAGGAGTGGTTAACGATTCACGCCTCACATATTGGTTTTAGAAAAATCTTAAACGCAGAGAGCGCGAGAAGGCCGCACAGATAGGCGCCCCCCCCGACTACTTTGCCGAGGGCAGCTCACCTTCCAGCAACTCGCCAATCTTGTCCGCGGGACAGCGCAATCCGATGTAGAACTGTCCAAACAACGCGTACACGGCGCTGACGTGATCAAAGCGCATTTCGTAGATCAGCTTCTTGAAGACCAGCGGATCATCGGCGAACAAGTCGACGCCCCACTCCCAGTCGTCGAAGCCGATCGAGCCCGTGATGATCTGCCGAACTTCTCCCGCATAACGCCGACCCACCATGCCATGCTCGCCCATCTGGCGGGCGCGCTCTTCAATGGGCAGGGTGTACCAGTTCTTGTCTTCGCCGCGCTTGCGGTCCATGGGATAAAAACACGCGTACCGATGGGCTGGAATCGCGGGGAACAACCTTGGCCGCATCGCTTCTTTCTGGCGGGCCAGAGTCTCGCGAATTTCGCGTCCCCACTCTTCCGAATGCGGCTCGATGCCGCGCTCGACCAGCGTCTTGTAGATTTTGGTGGTGGATTCGTAGAGCCCGAGCTCGATGATCGAGAGGTAGGAGGTAGTAGGCTCCCAGTATTGGCTCAGGCGTAGCCGGGTCAGCTGCAATTCGGCGCGGTTCAGATCGTCAAACGATTCGCGGAAGTGCACGAACATCAAATCGCCTTTGTGGCCCAGCAGCGAATAAAAGGCGGATTGTCCGCTTGCGTTCTTTTCCATGGCCGTCAGTACGGGAACGGCGTCTTCCACGATTGCGCGCCGCTCAGGTTCGCTCAGCTCGCGCCATGCGCTCCAGCGAAAGCGCATCATCTGGTGCAGTACGCTGTAGCCCTCGACGGTAAGCGGAACCGCGGGGATTTCCGAGGCGACCGCCTCGTTGGGAACAGGTCTGGTTGTCGTCATGAGTAATCCTCAGTTGCGCACTTATTGTACCCGTGCCGGTGGGAAGCCGCGAGATTCCAGGAAGTCGCGGGCGCTGTCCCGCTCTGTCGGTTGTAAGCCCGGGCATTTACAATGCTGTCGAATACCCGGATCACGGTTTTCTTCTTATGGTGAAAGCATTCGCGTGGCTGCTGGTCACGCTCAGCGTTGCCATTCCTCTATCCGCCCAGGGTCCAAGGCTGTGGGTGCTTACCGAGCCGAACGCGGTCATCGAATACGACCCGGCCAACTTTGCGCGAAAGCAGTCGGTCACCGTGCCCAACGAGGTGGCCAAGGCGGCCCGCATTTTCCAGATTAATCGCAAAGGCCAGATGCTCTATGCCCCCAACAGCGACGATCCATCGCCCGACGCGGGCAAGAGTGGGGAGCGCTTCTGGTTCTGGGACGGGCACACGGCGGCACAGCTGGGCCGGGAAATCATTCGCATCTCCTCGCAATCGGGGTCGAACCAGAAGGTGACCGAAGCTTCGCCTTGGCCATTTTTGTCGGCCGATGGCACGCACCTCTACTGGTTCTCCAACCAGTACGACAAGCTGGAGCGGGAAAATGTCGAGCTTAGTGTGAACACGACGTTCCGGGCCTGGCGATCGGACCTGACGGGCAAGGCTAAGCAGGAGTTGGCGACTTTCGATTTTCCAGAGTGCCGATGCTCGACCGGATCGTGTTCGGAGACGTGCCCGGAGGCGCGGTTCTGGGTGCCGGAGGGTGGCGTCGAAAACTATTTTTTTCTGACCCGCGTGATCGAGGGACAAACCGAAACCAAATATCTCAGCAGCACACTCTACAAAGAGGGGGACAGAGCCTGGACAGGAACCGACCTGCCGCAGGCGCTACAGAGAGCTCTGGATATGAAGGACAACGGCGAAATCATCATCAGCGCCATACTCGATGTCGGCTGCTGCGGCTGGGAAAATCAGAGTAACGATCAGACCATCTTGTCGACCCACGGCAGGACGGTGGTTCTGTTCGACGAGCGCTTGCAATTCAAGAATCCGGACTACGATGTCAGCTTTTTCACGGAGAACGCCAAACTGTCGCCGGGAAACGACCGTGTGGCGATGACCATCGAGGCCAGCGCAAAATCGAGCCAGCCCATTCAACTCTCCGAACAAGGGCAGGCGAATCCGGCGGAGTCGCTCAGCATTCGCAAGGCCCTCGCCGACATGCCCGCGGTGGAGGTGGTGAACGCTGCCGATCCCAGCAAGCGGTCCGCTTATCTGCCGCACACGTACGCGGTGGGCTGGATCAGCGAGAAGGAAATCCTGGTAGTCGAGAACCACCTGCTGGTCGCGTACAACATCGCATCGGGCACGCGGCGGCGGTCGACGATCAAGGTGGCGGATCCGTCTTTCGTATTTATTCGCTGACCCGGGCCTTCGGAATTTTGCGCGCTAGTCCGACCATCTTTGTGGTCTGCGATCCCAGCGGTGTTCCTTCAAGCGGGAGAGAAGGTCTGCGCTCAGTCGAGGCGCGTCACTGGTCTTAACGTTGCCGCGCACGTGATCGGGCTTGCGCATGCCGATGATGGTGGTGCTCACCACGGGATTGGCAAGGATGAAGCGCAGCGCCATCTCCGGCAGGGTCATGCCCGGCGGCACGACCTCCTTCAGTTTTTCAACGCGAGGGATGGTCGCTTTCAGGTTCTCTGGTCCGAAGTATTTCGCCCTCCAGTCGCTCTCGGGATAGCGGGTTTGCAGCGTCATTTTTCCACCCAGGCTGCCCTCGTCGAGAGGGACGCGCGCGATCACGCCGATGTTCAGCTCCTGACAGACTGGAAACAGCTTGTCCTCCGGCGCCTGGTCGAAGATGTTGTAGATCACCTGTACCACGTCGACGAGTCCGGTGCGAATGGCTTGGATGCCGTTCTCCGGTTCCCAGCGGTTCAGGCTGAGTCCGAAGGCGTGGATCAGGCCGTCGCGCTTAAGGCGCTCTACCGTACTGCGGAACTCGGACTCGTCGGTCCAGCTGTCGTCCCAGACGTGATATTGCAGGATGTCGATGGTCTTGACCTGTAGCTTCTCGCGGATATTCTCGGCATATTTGAAGACGTGGTCGGCCGGGAACACCTCGCTGTACTTGTACTTGGGAAGGGCCGGCCACTGGAGATTTTTCGGCGGGATCTTGGACGCGGCGTAGATGCGCTTGCCCTGGTTGTGCGCGAGCGCCTCGCCCAGCAGTCCGTCGCTCTTGCCGTTGCCGTAGGCCCAGGCGGTATCGAAGAAGTTGCAGCCCAGATCGATCGCCAATTGAATGGATTGGCGCGACTGCTCGTCATCGGCCTCGCTCCATCCACTCATCCCCCAAAGGCCGTGTCCGATCTCGCTTACATCGAAACCGGTGCGTCCAAGAGTGCGGTATTTCATGGCTTGCTCTCCGATCGTAAAAAAGGGAAATCCGAAAACGGCCGGAGTAAGACTAGCAGAGTCGCCGGGAGGCCGGGTGCGGCGAACGCCGGCTAGCGCTTCCTGAGCAGCAGGACGGGAGCCCGGTTCCGCGCATAGACGACGGAAAGAATCACGAACGACGCCGCCAGCAAGACTAACGACGTCTGTCCGGCTGACGCGAAGTCCAGTGCCTGCACGTTGTCGTAGATCGAAATGGAGACCGTGCGCGTGGCCCCGGGAATGTTTCCTCCTACCATCAGGACAACGCCGAATTCGCCAAGCGTGTGTGCGAAAGTGAGCACCAATCCAGTGAGCAAGCCGGAAACCGATAGCGGCAATATCACTCGCACGAACGTGCGCACCCGTGAGGCTCCCAGCACGGCCGATGCGGACAGAAGCTTGGGATCCACCGCGCTGAACGCCGCTGTGACCGGTTGCACCATGAACGGGAGACTGTAGATGACCGAGGCGACCACCAGGCCTTCGAAGGTGAAAGGCAGGCCGTGTCCCCAGAGCCTTTCGTAGAGCCTTCCCAAGGGGCTGCGTGGGCCCATGGCGAGCAGCATGTAGAAGCCGAGGACGGTTGGAGGTAACACCAGGGGCAGGGCCACGATTGCTTCAATCAGGAACTTCCAGCGCCAATGCCAGAATGCCAGCCAGAATGCAATGGGGACGCCGATCAGGATTAGCAATCCGCAGACGACCAGGTCGAGTTTCAGGGTAAGGATTAGCGCTTGCCAGTCCATCGATTGAGATTCCAGGCAGCGAACAAGTGCTTGGCACCTGAATGCTGAAATTTAGTTTGGCGCTTCGGTTATCTGGATTTCTATCACGTCCCAGCGGAAAGGGCCCTCCTGAATTTTTCGTTGCGTGAGCAAATTTGCGTTCAGGCCGGCCTTATTGAGGGATGCCTGGGCCTGCTGCAGGGCGTGATTGGCGTCTTCGGTCAGTATCAGAATGCGGCGCTGTAAGGGTGGGGCCTTGGGACCGAAATCGGGGAAGCTTTCGCTTTGCAGGCGGTATGCCCATAGATAGGTCGACGCTACGGAGCGATACAGGCGGCCGAGTCTGTCTTCGCCGTCGTACCAGAAATAGACGTTGTCGCTCGGATCGAGCTCTTTCGTCAGCCGGATGCTGTCGACGATGGCTAGCATTGCATACTTTTCCGAAGCTTCGTCGTGGGGGAGACAGCCGTGAGACCACGTTCGTGTGCTGGTGGCCGCGTTCAACGCTCCCAGGCTGATGGACAGGGCGAGTAACGCCCAGGCTGCCACGCGTTGGGTCTCCGTAGCGATTGCCCCGACTGCAATCACGCCGATTACGGATGAGAACAGGATGGAGTGCTGTTTTAGGGTGAGCATGAGACCCGAATCGATCGGCAACCAAAGCGGCAGGATGCCCACCAGCAAAAAGCCTACGTAAATGAGGACAAGCGAACGCTTGCCGAGACGGTGGCTGACGATTGCGATTTGGGATCCCAAAGCGAGGAAAACTGCCGGCATCAAGTAGCTGCTGTATGTGAATAGCTGCAATACAGGCTGTCCGACGAGTTGCCAGAACGCCATGATCAAAACGCTCAACAACAGATAACGCTGCCAGAAGAGAAGGAACTCGGCGTTGGGTACAGACAGAATGCTTTGCCTTCGCACCAGGCAGAGGATTGCTCCGATGGTTGCGATCGCAGGTAGAACGAGCCAAGAGGCGCCCGCCAGCCAGCCGTAGGTCGGATCGTTGTAGGGGTTGTGATTGATAACCAGCTTCGCAGCCGTTCCCACGGAGTTGATGAAGAAAAGGAAACGGCCGTTGATGGCCATGTTGAATAAGCCATAGGCAATTGTTACGAAGGCGAATCCCCACGCGAAGGGCTTCCACTCGGAGGTGGACCGGCGATTCCCCATTTCCGGGCGCGCAAAGTAGTAGAAGCCGAATACCAGCGGAGAAAACACGATCAGGAAGAACTGACAGTAAAAAGCCATGGCCGCAAGTGCGCCGCCGGCACCAGCCACCACCCGGCGCGCGAGAGCCGGGAGGCAAATGTCAGTGCGGCGAGTGTCAGCAGTACGAAGGTGTTGGCTGGCCCGTCGATGTAGGACCAACCGATGCTCCACAAGAAGTATGAATGAAACGCCATCAGCAAGGTCGCCAGCAATGCTGCCCGGCGGCTCACCGTAATCTTTAGAATCAGGTATAGGGAAAATATCGCTCCGTAGAAGAGCGCCACATGCAGAACATAGGTGGCGGTTAACGGGGAGAACAGGTGATAGATGACCGCACCGGGAACGGTCCAGGTCAAGCGTGTCGTGAAATACGCGCCTTTGAAAGACCGAATGTGCTGGGTGAGATCGAAGAAGAATCCGAAATACACCCAGGGATCGATGAATCCGAACGAACTCGTCGCGTAGGCAAACAGCCAGGTGGTGTCGAAACGCAGAACTACCCAGGGCAAGGAGAGGACCACCAGCAGGCCGGGATCGAACCTGGCTTTGCGGGAATCGCGATCCACGGCGGCACGGTCTTCCGAAAGCGCTGCAGTCTGGTTGTTGATGCTCACTGGGTCTGAAATTGCATCCCTGGTGCTCGCGATGTTGGCGGCCAATTGTTACTACTCAGATGTTGGGACTCGTCACGTTACCACATCGGGTTTCGAAAATGCTTTTCCGTGCGTCGTAGAATAGGTGCCTTGCCCCGGCCAACCGAACTCGATCAGCTGCGCGTTGTTCTGGTGGCCTCGCGCAATCCTCTGAATCTCGGCGCGGCCGCGCGCGCTATGAGCAACTTCGGATTTCTTCATTTGCACGTGGTGAATCCCTATGCGCTGGCTTTCCGGGAGGCCCGTTCAGCGGTCGGCGCTTCCACGGTGATGAAAAATGCGGCAGAGTATTCGACGGTGGCTGAGGCGGTTGCAGACTGTGCTTTGGTTGTGGGAACGACGACGCTGCGGAATCGACAGCGGCATCAGCCACTCTACCGGTTGGAGGAGGGCGCCCGGCGAATTCGGAAGGCATTGGCATCGCGTCGCGTCGCGCTGCTTTTTGGGTCGGAGAAGGTGGGGCTCTCCAACGAGGATCTCAGCCACTGTCATTGGCTGATGCACATCCCGACGCGGGAAGCTCATCCTTCGATGAACCTCGGGCAGGCCGTGGCTGTCTGTCTCTACGAAATGATTCGCAGCGGAAAGCTCATGGCTGGGACCGCAAAGCCGGCTGCCGCCCACTCGGGCGAACTTGAGCGGCTGACCACGGCGCTGGTGGAAACGTTGAGTGCCAGCGGGTATCTGGACAAAGGAGCTTCTGAGGCGACCCGGGCAAAAATCCGCAGATTGATACGAAGGCTCAACCTTCAAGGCGCAGACGGTGAGCTCGTGCTGGGGATGCTGCGGCAGATTCAGTGGAAGATCCGTTCGCGGAATTGACGCTACTGCATGCCCAGCGACGCTGCAATCTTCTTTTTGTACTCTTTCGCCTTGGCGATTGCCTCGGTTTCATTCACCGTGAGCAGCTTTTGATCCCGCATGACAATCCGGCCTCCGATGATCACGGTTTCCACGTCGCTGCCTTTCAAAGCGTAGGCAATTTGGGCGTAAACGTCGTACATTGGAACCGCGTTGGGTTTGTCGAGGTCGATTAGGATCAGGTCGGCCTTTTTCCCAGCCTCCAGCGATCCGATTTCCTTTTCCATGTGCAGCGCCCGAGCGCCGTCGATGGTCCCCATTTCCACTACTGCCTTGGCGTTCAGGGCCAGGGGATCTCCCTTGGTGATCTTTGCCAGCTTGGCGGCCAGATCCATTTCTTCCATCAGATCGAGATCATTGTTGCTGCCCGCCGGGCCATCGGTTCCCAGTCCGACCGCGACTCCGGCGGTGCGCATTTCGGGGACGGGCGAGACCCCGCTCGCGAGCATCATGTTGCTGGATGGATTGTGCACGCAGCCCACGTGCCGGTCGGCAAGGGTCTTGCGGTCCGCCGCATCGACGAAGATGCAATGCGCCGCCGTGACATCCGGTCCGAGCACCCCAACTTTTTCCAGGTACTGCACGGGCGACATACCATTCTGCTTCTGGGAGTCCTCCCACTCCTTCTTCATCTCGGAGACATGAATCAGGATCGGCGCGTGATATTTGCGGGCCAGGGCTGCTGTGTCCTCCAGCGTCTTCGTCGAACACGTGTAGATGGAATGGGGCGCGACCGAAGCGTGGATCAGTGGATCGCCTTGCCACTTCTTCAGAAAGGCTTCGGTGTAGCTGAGCATGGCGGCTTCGTTCTTGTTGTCAGGGGCGGGAAAGTCGATAAAGGTTTCACCCAGCACCCCTCGCATGCCGGCCGCCTTGGTTTCTTCGGCAACCGCATCCTCGAAGTAGTACATGTCGGCGAACGTTGTTACGCCGGCGCGTATCTGCTCTGCCGCCGCGAGTCTGGTTCCCCAGCGCACGAATTCTTCGGTGACGTTCTTGGCCTCGGCCGGGAAGATGTATTTGCGCAGCCAGTCGTCGAGCGTGACATCGTCGTGCAGGCCGCGGAAAAGCGTCATCGGGACATGCGTGTGGCCGTTGATGAGGCCGGGAAGAATCAGTTTGCCGCCCGCGTTGATGGTTTCCGGCGCGGCATATTTCGCTTCAATCTCAGCCCGCGGACCAACCGCGACGATGGCATCGCCTTTGATGGCGAGCGCGCCGTCATCGTAGATGGTGCGAGGCCCGTTCATGGTCACGACCAGACCGCCAGTGACGAGCAGGTCGACTTTTTCGATGCTACTCGACGCTTGGGTAGCCGGCGGAGAACCCTGGGACACCAAGGGATCTTTGTCCGTAGCGACGGCCTTTGCCCCGGCTTGCGACCACAGGGTTTGACCACCCAGAAAGAGAACGAGAAGGGAAAGAGCCCCAATCCTGAAAGAAGGGAAATTCATGCCGACGAGATTAATGGGATGACGGCGAAAATTGCAAAGGATTTGCGGGAGACAGCGGAAAGCCACCAATGACCGAAGTCCCAGCTTTCCGCAGCGGCGCGGTCGCTATTTTTCCATCAGCAGAACTTTTTCCGCGTTATCGACCTCGGTCAACTTGACCTCGATGACCTCGTTCATGGTCGTCTGCACCAGCCGGCCCACAAAAGCGGCTTCAATGGGCAACTCCCGGTGCCCGCGATCGATCAGAACGCAAAGCTGCACGCGCCGGGGCCGGCCGTGGGAAAACAGCGCGTCGAGCGCGGCCCGTATGGTGCGGCCAGTGAACAGAACGTCGTCGACCAGAACGATGTTCTTATCCTTGATGTCGAAGCCGATCTCCGATTTCTGCACTACCGGCTTGGGGCCAAGGGTGGAAAGGTCGTCGCGGTAAAACGTGATGTCCAGCGTCCCGACAGGAATGGGCACGTTTTCCATGCGCTGCATGATCTTGCCGAGCCGCTCGGCGATGGGAACGCCGCGCCGGCGAATGCCGACCAGGCCGAGACCTTCCACCCCGCCATTCTTCTCGACGATTTCGTGGGCCAGGCGCACCAATGTGCGCTCGATTTCGGAGGCCGACATGAGCTGTGCCTTCTGCCGCAGCCCGGACTTTGGAGAAGCGCTTTTCGTAGCCATAAACCGCTGCATCATACGTGGACCAAGCCACGCTTCGCAAGGAAGTTTGTCTCCGGGAGAGCATTGCGCGGGGCCAGCACGCTCTTAGGCGCGTCGATTGATCTTCGACAGCGCTTCTTCGGTGGTAATCAGATTTGCCCCTAATTGCTGAAGCTCCGCCAGAGTCTTTCGGCCAGCTTCGGGATCCAGCGTCTCGATAGCATCGTGGATCACCGAAACCTTCCGCCCACGCTCCAGCAGGCCTTTTGCGGCCAGCCGGACGCAATATTCCGTGACGACCCCGAACACCAGGAACTCGGCGTCCTTCGGGAAGTGCGAAAGTAATTTCTGTGCGTGACTGCTCTCGAAGATGTCGAGCGTCTGCTTCTCCAGCAATACCTGCTTGTGCTTCAAGACGTCAGCCGGGAGTTCCCCCGTTTTGTTAGGCACCCGCGCCACATCATCGGTCAGCGCCTCGCCAACAAACTCGCTGCCATTGGTACCTTTCACACAATGCGGCGGGAAGGTCTGAAACTCGGGATCATCCGGCGAATGAAAGCAGCCGTGCGAAACCAGAAATGCGTGGCTCTTCCGGGCAGCGTCGGTGAGCTTCTTTATTTTTGGAAGAAGCTTTTCGGCGCCGGGAACATAGAGCTTGCCGCCCGGCAACATGAAGTCGGCTTGCGTGTCCACTTCCCACAAAACCACGTCCAGAGGTACCATGCCATCTCCGTTCAAGCAGCACTCGTTGAGTCTGAAACCAGCTTATACAGCTTCGTTCCGGGGTGACAAGGGACCGCCCCGAATTGCCAGTGTTGGAACAGGAGTGAACCGTACATGGCTCAGGAAGAGTCTTCGAAAGCAAAAGCGCAAAATCGCGTCGTGATCCGAAATATCGGGCTCTTGTTGAGTGGCGACCTCGCGCAGCCGATACTCGACGCCGATACGATTCTGGCGGTCGATGGAAAGATCACCGCGGTTGGCAAAGAGAACGATGTCGACAGCGAAGGTGCGGCGCTGGTGGTCGATGCCAAGGGGACCGCCGTCGCCCCCGGTTTGATCGACAGCCACGTGCACCCCGTGGCCGGCGATTGGACCCCCCGCCAGAATCAACTCGGGTGGATTGACAGCTATCTGCACGGCGGCGTCACGTCGATGATCTCGGCCGGCGAGGTGCACACGCCCGGGCGCCCGAAAGATATCGTCGGCCTCAAGGCCATGGCGATCTTCGCCCAGCGTGCCTTTCAGTCCTTCCGTCCGGGTGGCGTCCGAATCCACGCCGGCGCTCCCGTGATTGAGCAGGGAATGGTCGAAGAAGATTTTAAGGATCTGGCCGCCGCGGGCGTCACCATGCTGGGAGAAGTGGGGTTGGGGAGCGTGAAGGACGGATCGACTGCGCGTCAGATGGTCGCGTGGGCGCGTAAACACGGCATTCAGAGCACGATTCACACCGGGGGGCCATCGATTCCCGGATCCAGCCTGATCGACAAAGACATCGTTCTCGCCGCCGATGCGGACGTGATCGGTCACATCAACGGAGGCCATACCGCGCTGCCTGACGATCAGATCACGATCCTGTGCGAGAAGTCTTCGCGAGCCATCGAGATCGTTCACAACGGCAACGAGCGCGCCGGATTGCTGGCCCTGCGGACGGCTGCAGAGCTCAAACAACTTCACCGGGTGATTCTCGGCACGGATTCACCCGCAGGCTCGGGTGTGCAGCCTTTGGGCATTGTTCGCTTGCTCGCGCTTTTATCGTCGATGGGGAATATGCCCGCGGAAGTTGCGATTTGCTTTGCTACCGGAAACACGGCGAAGATCCGTAATCTGAATTGCGGCTTGATCACACCAAGCCGCGATGCGACCTTTGTCTTCATGGACAAGGCGCAGCACTCGGCGGGCTCGACGCTGCTGAAAAGTATTGAGGCTGGAGATTTGCCGGGCATCGGCATGGTGATGATTGATGGGATGGTCGCGGCCCAGCGCAGCCGGAACACGCCACCGGCCACGCGGGTCCCGGAGATCATGAAATGACCGAGACGGCTACCGCAGACCGTCCTCGCCTTTGATTTGATCCTTCGTCAGCCCGCCCACGCGCGCCAGGGGGCGTCCGCTGTCGGTGACGGCAACGGCCACCATGATTTCATTCGCTCGCGGCGCGTCGTTGATGCGCACCTCCATTCCATCGAAGTGACTGCGAACGAAGGCGGCGTCTTTGTGGCCAAGCGGGATGTCGAGCGGGACGCCGAGGCCTCCACGTTTCTTCGAAGATGGAATCAGCGCCGCACCTTTGCCCAGAACCTTCCGGACCGGCGTGCCCAGCTTCGGATGCAGAATGGCTGCTGCGTGCTCAAGTTCACCGTTCTCGCCAACGGCTGCGGCCTTGCCATAGCTTTCCGCCGTGTTGCCTGCAATCCCGAGAGCGGTCACGGCTTTTTGCGTGAGCAAGTTGCCCAGTTCCTCGCCGATGGTCATCAACTCCGACAGATCTTCCACATATTTTCCCGCACAGGGATTCTCGATGACCGCGACGGCCGCGGCGCGCCGGGTGGGCGGATTCACCGCGCGGCCCATTTCGCTCAGAGTTTCTTCCAGAAAAATCGCAATCTTGCGGATGTTGGCCTTCATCGCAGCCCGTCTTCTCCTTTGATCTCGGAAGCCTTCAGTCCGCCCACGCGCGCATGAACGCGCGGGCCGGTCGTCATCACCAGGGCAAGCAGGATTTCATCGGCTCGCGGCGCGTCCGTCAGACCCACTTCGATGGCATCAAAGTGGCTGCGGACGTAAGACGCGTTGATATGCGTGATGGGCACGTCCAGGCGGGTGCCGGGGCCGCCGACCTTCTTGGTTGAGGCGACGATGGCCTTGGCACCGCCCAGCACTTCGCGCATGGCGTATCCACCGGGTACATGCCACAGCGCCCCGTGCTCGAGTTCTCCGGCGCTTCCGACGATTGCGCCTTTGCCATAGCCTTCGACGATTTTCGTGTCCCCGCCCAGCACGCGGACGAGCGACGTCGCCATCTCCAGACCCAGCGGTTTGAGGTCGTCCATGAAGCCGGCTATGTCGGCGACATAGGCGCCTGCGTAGGGGTTCCGGATGACTGCCAGAGCCACGGCGCGGCGGAGCGGAGTCGCAGCCACCGGGCCGAATTCGTGGAATATCTCTTCCACCGACGTCAACTTTTTCCGAACGGCCACCTCAGGCATGGACCAATCCCCGATCGCTGGTTGTCGCTTGCATCAGCTGCAACGGACCGCCCACCATACGCGTCTCGCCTTGCAGATGCAATGCGGCGGCGCGAATCAGGCCCTGCGACAGCAGTTCGCTTGCAATGATCTCTCCTGCGTCGAGTGCGCGGGCCACTTCGCTGGACGTCAACGGTCCGACGGCTTGCGTGACCAGACGCCGGCCCAGGTCGCTATCGGGGGCCAGGTCTTGAGCCGGGATCCGCCGAACTTGAGAATGTCCCGGGAGGTCGACGGCATTTGCGATGATGGTGGCGGCTGCGTCGGCCATGGCTGCACGATCCGCCAGCACGGTCACTGCATCGGCAATGCCCAGGGAAAAGCTTCGCCCGCGCCATCCGCTGGTGGCGATGCCCCGCGCCGGTTGTGCCGCTTCGAGCACTGCCGATCCGAAGAGAGAGCCGCCTATAGGATTGTCGACCATGCCTGCGATGAAATGGCCTTGCTCAAGGTGCAGCGCGATGTCTCCGCCGTCGTTCACGTACGCGCGCTCGAGCTTCGCGGCGCTCGTCATCGCGGACAGAATCTCTTCAGCGACAGCGCCCGCCACGGCTGCCATCGGGGTAATGAACCACCGAGCCGCGTAGGGCGCGACTGCTGCGGCCATCCGATTCGCAACGGGGCTTGCTAACTTGGGGGCGCCAGGCACGGCCGGAGTTCGCAGGGCTGGGAGTTCCTCGCATAGTTCATCCAGCACGGTGACGAAGCGCTGCGTGGCGGCGCGGTATGCAGTTTCGATTTCCCTCGCGGCGCCGAAGGCTTCGAGAACGATGTCGATCGGCCCGTCGTGCAGATAGAGCCGGCGTCCATCAGGAAGAAGGCGGACTTGTGCGGGCTCTCTCACCGCTTGGACTCCGGCTTAGCCGAGAACAGCGGCCAGGGATTTTCCGAACGCGCCGACACATGACGCCGTCCGTCGTCGGGAGCGATCGATTGCAGCGGTCGCACGTGATCCATGTAGCCGCCCAGGTCCGCGTAGTCCTGCAGCTTCAGCGTGAACTCAATGGGCGCGACCAGGGCTGGAGTCGGGACATATCCGAAGGTATTCTCTGGCATGCGGCTCACGTCGACCATAAAGGTGATCCCGCCGCCGGGCCAGATGTATACGGGCGCGCCGCCACAGGTCACGCGAGTCAAGGCTTGTCTTACGGAATTGGTGAGCCGCACCGGATTCTCGGTGACGCCAGCGCGCAGGGATCCGCCCGCTCCGCCCATGAAGATGACTGAGCACAGCGCCGGCTCGCAGTTTTCCTTGATGCGAGCGACCGATTCGGTGAGCGCGGCCGGAAGTTCGCAGCGTACCGGGCGCAAATCCTCGTCAAGCTCGAAGTACGCGTGATGCTCTCCAGTCGTGCTCACCATCAGGAGGCGAAGTCCCGGCCAGGCGATTTTCGGCTTGAATGGCTGCAGGATGGTGAGGGGATCTTCGATATTTGTGCCGCCCCACGCAGTGCCGGGATCGGCGACCTGGAAATATCTGCCCGGCGTCGAGCGGCGCCCCTTGATTTTGATTCCGGTCTCGGGCACGCCCAGCAACTTGCCCGCCTGGTGCTCCGAGAGGACGCCGGTGATGTGATCGTCGACCACGACCACGTCGTCGACCTTGCCAAACCACTGCTTCGCAAACATCCCGATGGTCGCCGAGCCGCAACCCACCCGCATGCGCTCTTCAAGAACGCCGTCGATCACCGGAGGCTTGCCGGCTTGCACGACGACCGAGGCGCCTTCGTCGACCGTCAACTCCACCGGCTTTCCGTTGCTGAGATTCAGCAGCGTGTCGCAGGTGACGGTGCCTTCCCTTCGACTGCCGCCCGTAAGGTGCCGCACACCGCCGAGAGATAGCATCTGTGAGCCGTATTCGCTGGTGGTGACGTGGCCGACCGGCTCGCCTTGCGCGCGCACCAGGTTGCACTCCGGCCCGAGATGGCGGTCCGTGTCGATCTTCACCTTCACGCCGCAGTAGCTGAAGATACCCTCCGTGACCACGGTGACCATGTCGACGCCCTCAACCTCGGAGGAAATAATGAAGGGCGCAGGTTTGTAGTCGGGATAGGTCGTGCCTGCCCCGATGGCAGTGACAAACGTCTGCGGAGTCGCTCCCACGATGTTCCCGTCCCAGTCTTGTTCACGCCCTAGGAAGGGAACGACCGAGGCACCACGAGCAAGTGCCTGGTCGAGGATCACGTGCGGATCGATTCGGACCAGTTGCCCGTCGCGATTGCCGTAGCGGTCGCACGCACCCAGGCGACCAGGCTTGATGTAGCACAGCACCGGGCACGCGTCGCAGCGAATTGCGTCGTCATCAGGCACGGCGGCTGTCCTTTTCACGAGCCGCAAGAATCGCGGCACGGACACGATCGGGAGTGGCCGGAACGCGGTGGATTCGCACGCCGATTGCATCGTGGATCGCATTCAGGATCGCGGGAGCCGTGGGAATCACTGCCTGCTCGCCGATTCCTTTTGCTCCAAACGGTCCCACCGGCGAAGGATCCTCAATGAGGATCGATTCAACTTCCGGCATGTCCCCTGCGGAAGGAATCAGGTAGTCATGCAAATTTTCGCCCTTGCCGGGAAAGAATTCCTCCATCAGCGCGTGACCAAGCCCTTGCGCCGCGCCGCCTTCAATCTGCCCTTCGATGAGCGTTGGGTTGATGGCGCGGCCCACATCGTGCGCGGCTGTGATTTTGAGAACCTTGATGGTGCCGAGTTCGGTGTCGACTTCGATTTCCGCCAGATGGGCGCCGAAGCCGAAGACGGCGTACGGGATGCCCTGGCCGTTCTCGTCTAGCGGCTTCGTCGGCGGATCGAAAGTCGATTCCGCTGTTAACACATAAGCGAATGAATCCAGCGATAGCCTGCTGAGATCGATGGCACGTTCCTCGCCTTCGTCTTTAATTTTTGCGCAGGCCTGGCCAAGCACTAAAGTCGCGTTCGATTTTGCCTTCAGCAGATCGAGAATGCCACGGCGCAGCTTTTCCCCTGCCATCGCCGCCGCCTTCCCGGTAACGAAGGTCTGCCTCGAGGCCGACGTCTTACCGCAGTCGGGAGTGATGGCGGTGTCGCCGGAAACGAGATCGAATTGCGCAATCGGAAGCTGCATCGCATCCGCACAAATCTGGGTGACGATTGTGTTCGAGCCTTGCCCGATGTCGACCGCGCCCTGATGCAATGCGATTCGGCCGTCGGCCTTCAGGCCAACCCGCACGGTCGAAGGATTCGGCAGGGAAGTATTCCCGCAGCCATACCACATTCCCGCGACGCCCACGCCATGGCGAACGGGACCCGTAGTCGTCGCATTGAACGCCGCCGCTTCGTCGCGCGCTTTCTTCCATCGGGGCCGCAAGGCTTCCAGGCATGCGCGGATTCCGACGCCCTCGCCCAGCACCTGACCGGTAACGGTTGGCGAATCATCGTCCAGCGCATTCAGGATGCGAAACTCCAGGCGATCCATGCCGATCCGATCGGCGAGGTCGTCGTAAACCTGTTCCTGTGCGATCGCCGTTTGTGGAACGCCAAATCCGCGAAATGCTCCGGCCGGAACCAGGTGCGTGTGTACGGCTCGTGTGATCGCGCGATAGTGCGGTACCTTGTAGGGACCCGACGCGTGCACCGGTACTCGTGCCGCCACCGTCGGTCCCCAGGAAGAATATGCGCCGGTGTTGAAGTCTGCAGAAAAATCCAGGGCTACGAGCGTCCCGTCCCGGTTCGCGCCCGCTCGCAAACGCATGCGGGCTGGATGCCGCTTGGTCGTGGAGAGAATCGACTCGTGCCGCGAGTAGACCATTCGCGCGGGCCGGTTCAGGTACCACGCCGCAAGGGCCACAAACGGCTGCACGGAAAGATCCAGTTTCGAGCCGAAGCCTCCTCCTACTGCTGTCGGGATAATGCGGACCGACTCGGGCGGAATTCCGAGAATCTTCGCGATGTCGGCGCGGTCCATGTAGGGTGATTGCGTGCACGCCTGAATCTCGATACTGTCTCCCACACGCCTCGCGAATCCGGCCTCCGGCTCGATATAAGCATGTTCCACGAAGCCAGTTTCGTAGTTGTCCTCGACCACGACATCCGCCTCGGCCAGGCCGCGTTCGACGTCACCGCGAACCACGCGGCCTCCAGTGAGCACGTTGTTCGGGCGGTCGGCGTGGATTCGCTCTGCATCCGAGGCCAGAGCCGCATCTACCGTTTTGAGGGGAGCCCGTTCGCGCCACGTAACTGGAAAACCATGCAGATCCAGATTCTCAACCGCGGTCTGCTCACCCACCACCATCGCGACGGCTTCGCCACGGAAGCGGGCCTCCGCCTGGGCGAACACCGGCTGGTCCGCAAATTTCGGAATGACGCCATAGCGATTTTCGCCTGGGACGTCACGAGCGGTGAAAATGCCTAAAATACCCGGATGGCTGGCCCCGTACTCTCGCAGATCGCCGAACTCGAATTGCGCGCGATCATGCGGGCAGCGAATCACGCGCACGCTTAAGGCGCTGGGTGGAGTCTCGTCCGCCCCATAAATCTCCGAGCCATTGACTTTCTGCTGCCCATCGAGCCGAACCAGCCGCATTCCTACCGCGCAACCTTGACCCGGCGGCGTCTCTGACTGCAACGGCGTACTGCCCTCGCGCACTGCGGTAATGATCTTCCGGTAGCCCGTGCACCGGCACAGCACGCCCCCCAGCGCGTCCATCACTTCGTTCTCGGTTGGCTTAGGAGTTTTTTCGAGAAGGGCGGTGGCCGCCACCAGCATGCCGGGCGTACAGGCTCCGCACTGCGCGGCTCCGTGATGCAGAAAGCTTTTCTGCAGCCGGTCGAAGAAGGGCGGCCGCGTCGCCAGGCCTTCGACGGTAGTGATCTCATGACCCTCCGCTTGTGCCGCGGAAACCAGGCAGGCGCAGACCGGATCGCCATCCAGCAGCACCGTGCACGCTCCGCAATCGCCCGCATCGCAGCCAACTTTTGTCCCAGTGAGGCCGAGGTCTTCTCGCAACACGCGCGATAAGCGCCGACCGAGCGACGTTGAAACGGCCACGGACTTCCCATTGACCTTGAAAGTCAATGTTGACTGCAGATCATGCGGGATCGGTGGAGTAGCCAACACTAGCGGGCCTCCACACAAGCTTCAAGGGCGCGCCGAACCAGCGTCAATGCGGCATCCCGGCGGTAGTCTGCCGTGGCACGCACATCGTCAATAGGGGCGAGACGCGCCATATGCCCGGCAGCGACAAGATTGCTGAAACCGCTCTCGGCCTTTGTACCCACCAAACCTTCTTCGAGTTCAACCAGGCGTTGCGCCACGGCGGAGCACGATCCCACTGCGACGCGAGCCTGCGCAATACGTCCCTCTGCGTCTGCCCGCACGACCGCCGCGACCATCACGATCGAGATCACCAGGTAGCGGCGCGACCCAAGCTTCAGGAATGCAGAGCGGGCATCATCGAGTCCGCGCGGAACGATGACGGCCGACAACACTTCATCCGCCCGGCGGACTGTTTTGCGGTTTCCAACCAGGAACTGTGCCAATGAAAGGCGCCTTGATCCTGCCTGCGATGCGAGTTCTACCTCCGCGTCGAGCACGAGTAAAGGCGGAACTCCGTCCGCGGCCGGCGATGCATTACACAAATTGCCAGCCACGGTTCCCCGATTCTGAATTTGAACGGATCCCACTTCCCGGGCCGCCGCCTTCAGCGCATCGAAACAGCTTGGAAGAGGAGCGCGCAGAATTTCAGTCCAGGTGGTGAGCCCGCCGATCCGGATTTCGTCAGTCCCCATCGACACGCCGCGAAGCTCGGCGACGCCGGAGATATCAATGACAGGGCTCGAAATGGGCCGGTCGCCTAGAGCTGGGAAGAAGTCGGTACCGCCGGACAGAATCTGGCCGCCATGGCGGGAAAGAGTATCGACCGCTTCGTCGAGCGTAGTGGGTCTGAAGTACAAACCGTTGGTCCCCCACAGGCAATCCGGGGCACGGACTGCCGATGACTGGCTTTCCGTTCATTCTCATACGAACGCTGCCAGCTTGTACAGAAGCGTCCTGGGAAGGGCGTTTTCACCACAGAGACACACAGGCACAGAGGGCAACCCGGGGGGGCTGTCGCTGTGTGAGAATGGGTTTGGCGGGTGTCTCTTGGTCTAATACAGGATTCCCGCAATTGAAGCCGACATCAGATTCGCCATTGTCCCTGCCAGCATGGCTCGCACTCCCAGGCGCGCCAGATCTCCCTTGCGATTCGGAGCCAGTGCGCCGATTCCCCCAATCTGGATGCCAATCGAACTCAGATTTGCGAACCCGCACAGGGCAAACGTGGCGATGGTGAAGGAGCGGGGATCGAGCACTCCCTTTTGTGGTCCCAGCATCGAGAAGGCGACCAGTTCGTTAAGAACCATGCGGGTACCGAGGAGGTTGCCGATGATGGGGCAATCGTGCCAGGGGATGCCGATCAGCCAGGCGATGGGCGCGAAGAGCACTCCGAAAATTTGCTCCATGCTCGCCGGGAACCATCCGATGCCCGCGTGTGCAAGCCCGTTGTGAGCCCAACCCAGCAAGCCGTCGGTCAGTGCGATCAGGGCGAGAAACGAAATCAGCATAGCTGCAATGTTCAAGGAAAGGTGCAGGCCATCGGTTGTGCCGCGCGCGATGGCGCCCAGAACATTTTCACTCTTCTCCGCGGTCACCTCTTCGTCGCTCATGACAACGCGGCCCGCGGTTTTGGGCTGCTCTGTTTCGGGCACCAGCATCTTCGCCATCAACAGCGTTCCCGGCGCCGTCATGATAACGGCGCTCAAAAGGTGCTTGGGGTCGATGCCAAACGCGATATACGCCGCCATGATTCCGCCGGACACGTGCGCCATGCCGCTGGTCATAACGGTCATCAGTTCCGAGTTCGTGAGGTCAGGGAGAAACGGCCGGATGGTGAGAGGAGCTTCGGTCTGCCCCATAAAAATGCTTGCGCCGACATTGAGCGACTCAGCGCCGCTCGCGCCCATGACGTGCGTCATCACGATCGCGACCAGTTTGATGATGAACTGCATCACTCCGTAGTGGTAGAGCAGGGCGAAGAAGGCGGCGATGAAGATGATGGTCGGCAGCACCTGGAAGGCGAAGAAGAATCCCATCGAGGACCCCTGCTTGCCCAGCTCGCCGAACACGAACTTGGAGCCTTCAAAGGAGTAGCTCAACAGGTGATTCACCGCATTGCCGGCGCCCGCGAAAAGTCGACGGCCAATCTCGACTTTCAGCACAAAGACCGCGAACACGATTTGTAACCCCAGTCCCCACGCGACTGTCTTCAAACGTATCGCGCGCCGGTTGGTGGAAAACGCATAGGCCAGCCCAATCATGGCCAGAAGGCCGAGAATTCCGGTGAATCGTCCCATTTATTTTTTCTCCCCGGACTTGCTGATAACGCGATGAACCAACGGCCGCTTTCGTGAAGGCGGTGCGTCTCCGATTGTGAAGCTTTCGAGCAGAAGCGTTTTCGCCCGCGCGCCGAGGGCTTCGGAATTGTAGTGCACCGTGCACAGCGCCTCGCCGGACGACACGGCATCCCCGACCTTCTTATGGAGCACGAACCCCACCGCGGGATCGATCGAATCCTCTTTGCGTTCCCGGCCTCCGCCCAGAATCACGCAGGCGGTCCCGGCACGCTCGCACTGAATGGCCTGCACATACCCGGCGCGCCCGCTCACCACCTCGAGTGTGTTCACCGCTTGCGGCAGGCGCTTGGGGTCGTCAATCACGCGTGGATCGCCGCCCTGCAGTTCCACCATTTCCCGAAATTTCTGGAGAGCTTCTCCCGACCGGATCAGTTGCATCGATAGCTGCTTGCCTTCGTCGATCGTCTTAACCCGGTCGCCCAGCAGGAACATCCACGCCCCCAGTTCCATGCAGAGGTCGCGCAGGTCGTAGGAACCTGCGCCGCGAAGAACTTCGACCACCTCCTCCACCTCAAGCGCGTTCCCGACATAGCAACCCAGCGGTTGATCCATATCTGTAATCAGAGCCGCCATTTTCTTGCCCATGCGCTCGCCCGTCTCCACCATCAACTCCGCCAGGTAGACGGCATCCTTCTCTTCCTTCATGAACGCGCCCGAGCCGGTCTTGACGTCAAGCACCAGCGCATCGATCCCTTCCGCCAGCTTCTTGCTCATGATGGATGCGCAGATCAGGAACGGACTCTCGACCGTGCCGGTGACGTCACGCAGCGCGTACAGCTTTCGATCGGCCGGAGCAATTTCTGCCGTCTGCCCGATCATTGAACATCCACACTTTTCGAGTACTTCGCGGAATCGTGCGACGGGAAGGTTCACGTTGAAGCCGGGGATGGCCTCAAGCTTGTCGAGCGTGCCCCCGGTGTGGCCCAGGCCGCGCCCGCTGATCATGGGCACGGTCAAGCCGCCTGCGGCTGCCACCGGTGCGAGCACAAGCGACGTCTTGTCGCCCACCCCGCCCGTCGAGTGCTTGTCGACCTTGCGCTTGGGAATATCGGAGAAGTCCAGAACTTCGCCGGAGCGCAGCATCGTGTCGGTCAGCGCGGCAGACTCGTCGGGAGACATTCCTCTGAGCAGAGTCGCCATCAGCCACGCGGAGGCCTGGTAGTCGGGAATTTCCCCGCGTGTGTACCCGCCCACGAAGGCTTCAATCTCCGCCCGAGTGAGTTCGCCGCCATCCCGTTTCTTTCGGATAACATCGATGGCGCGAATTGGAGCGCTCTCCCGCGCGGCGCTCATTTGAGGCGGAACCCTTCGGGGAGCAATTCCGTGATGTGCGCTTGTTTTTCCCCTTCCGCGCCCTGGAAGAACACGATGGCGTCGGGGCCGAATTCGTAAATCACTTGCCGGCACGCCCCGCACGGAGAGCAGGGAACTCCGTGATCGTTGGCAACTGCGACCGCGGTCACCTCCAGCTTGGGGCCGAGTTGGGCGACGGCTGAAAAGATGGCCGTACGTTCGGCGCAATTCGTCATCCCGTAGGAAGCGTTCTCCACGTTGCAGCCGGGAAAAACCTTGCCATCCTTCGTGAGCACAGCGGCGCCCACATGGAATTTGGAGTAAGGAGCGTACGCCTTCTTCATGGCCGCTCGAGCCGTACGCATCAACATCGGGCGCTGTTCTTCCGCAGCGTTAGTCTTCTTCATAAATTCGAAAATCAGAGTTCGGCGGCAAGCCGAAAAATGGTGGGCCTGATTGTAACCCTGGATCGAAGATTGCAGAACTGTTTCTTGGAGTTGTTGCGGCCGGTTGGCTTGACGGTCGATCCGGCTACTCTTCGCGTGGAGCTAGCTCGCCCCGCTCTTACTCGTGAGCTTGTCCGCAATCTCCTGCTCGGTCTTGGCCTGATCCGGTCGCCCGGTAAGCGTGTAGATTTCTGCCATGCGCCGATGGGGATCGGGATCTGCCGGACGCATCTTTGAGGCTTCCGCGAAGTAGCGCAAAGCTTCGGAATACTGATGTGCCTGCTGGCTCTGTTGCGCGAGGTCGAACGTGGTGGCATACAACATTTCCGCGGTTGCAGAATCCTGTGGATTCAGATCGTGCGCATGCCGCAGTGTCTCAAACGCCGGCTGAAATTCTCCAAGCTTCATCAACACGGCGCCGTACAGAAAGTTGAGCTGAAACAGGTCAGGCCAGCGTTTGATCGCAGGTTCGAGAGGCTTGCGTGCATTTTCAAACTGATTGAGCTGGAAATACGTCAACGCGAGGTTGTATTGCATTTGCGGCGACTGTGGGGCCAATTCGGCCGCTCGCTTGAGCGGTTTGAGAGCTGCCTCCAGATCCCCATGCTGCCCGTAAAGTGTGCCCAGCGATGTGAGTTTGTCGGCGTTATCGGGGTCATAAAGCCGATCACAAACGGCGCGGGCCTCGTCTCGGGGACGTTTTTCCAACTTCTCTCCGCATTCTGTTTTGATCCGGCTCTCGTCTGTATCGCGTTGGCGCAAACGTTGCGAAAGGGCCATGGATTTCTTCGCTTCCTCCTCGAGGCCTTGCTTGCGATACACGAAGCCCAACTGGTAGGCAACGCGGGCATCGCTGGGATTTGCGCGAGCCGCCTCCTTCAACCACTTTGCAGCGTTTGGCAGGTCGCCTCGCTTGAAGTACGCGAGACCGAGATAGTACGCGGTGTCCGGGAAGGGCGGCTTGACGACGGCCTTGCTCAAATCGCGCACTGCACTCGCGTAATCGAGGCTATCGAGATCCATGCGTCCCAAGTAGTAAAGCACGTTGGGATGGTCGCCGACTTCGCGGCGAACTATTTCAAATTCACGGCGGGCTTCGTCGGCTTTGTGCGATTCAAAGAGCGCTACGGCCAGGGGAAATCGGGCTCTCAAAACCAGGGTGGGATCGGCAGCCAGCGCCGCCCGAAATTCCTGCACAGCTTCTTCGTAGCGATCCTGCTTCAACGCATCGTACCCCTTGCCCAGATGCGCGCGGGTGGCTTCTGTTTCAGTCTTCGAGTCAGGCGCGTCCTGTGCGGCTACGATGCCCACCAGAAGCGGGACTAGCACGAGAGCGCTCAAAATTGTTGGTACCCATTGTTGAACCCACGTAATCCGCATGAGAGGCCGTTTTCCCGAGGCTTTTATTATAGCTGCCGTTCGCGCGCAGGAAACGGCCGCGCCTCGCGCTGCTCGAACCTTGACTCGCGCGAAGTGTGACTGTTAGATTTCGGGCTTCCGCAGCGGATTTCGAGGGGGCACGGTCTGAGTCGGGCAGGGAAGAAGGAACTTTCGCAGACTCTTCTTTCAGCGCAACAAGGCCGGCGCAATTTCCTGATCCGCGGCACTCAATGTGCTGCTGCCGCTTTCCTTCCCGCCGGCTGGTTTGCATCCACGTCTCCGCAGGTTCTTCACCAACAACGAAATGCCGCTAACGTCGGCGGTTTTCATCTTCATCCCCACTATCGGGCCAGGCTGCCGATTGAGGCGCTGCTATTAAAGACCGAGCCGGGGCATGATCAATTCGTCAGAGAAAAATACGCGGCAGAGATCGAAGCCAAACTTTCAGAGTGGAGCGCCAGTCTCCGCACCTCTGCCCGGGATATCGAGGGCATCCGCAAGTGTTTAGCCCCCGCTTTTACTGGTGGCAGCCTCGAGCCCACGGATCGCAAGGCGATCCGCTCGAACGCAGGAACCGAAGTCCATCGAAACTTCTTTGCCGATGGAGTCAACCTTGGAGAAGATGCGTTTCTTAAAACCTGGCCGGCGGCAGTCGCCGGGTGGGCAGAAATCCTGACGGCGGAGTTTCAAGTCACCGCTATTGAAGACATCGCTGCTCCCCACTCCTCTGCGCTGGGAATCCGCACGCGCGTTCGCTACGAACTGGTGGGATCCGGCCGCGACTTCTATCGCGAGCAACGGATCGGGGAGTGGAATCTGGAATGGGAGCGAGCAGGCTCGTCGGAGGATTTCCGAGTGCGCCACTGGCGACCTCTCGGCGAGACGCAAGCCCGCTCCACATCCCCTGGATTTGTCGACATCGCTCCTCAGGCTTTTTTCGGCGCGATATCGTACTCCTCGCAGCTGTTACACGGCGCCGACTACTGGCGTACCGTGCTCGATCAGTCTTCGGGCATCGATATCTACGGGCACAACGGGGTTGCGGTTGGTGACGTCGACGGCGACGGTTTTGATGATCTCTACATCTGTCAGCCCGCAGGCTTGCCCAACCGTCTCTATCGCAATCGCGGCGACGGGACGTTCGAAGACATCACGGACGCATCTGGACTGGGCATTCTCGAAAACACTGCCTGCGCGTTGTTTGCCGACATCAACAACGACGGCCGCCAGGACCTGATCGTCGTCCGAACCGATGGTCCCGTCCTGTTTCTGAATGAAGGAAGCGGAAAATTTCGCAAGCATCCTGACGCCTTCCGGTTTGCAAAGCCACCGCAGGGCACATTCACCGGGGCAGCAATCGCCGACTACGATCGCGACGGATGGCTCGACATTTACTTCTGCCTCTACCTCTACTATCAGGGCACAGACCAGTACAAGTATCCGCTTCCGTACTTTGATGCCAACAACGGCCCGCCGAACTTTCTCATGCGGAACCAGCGCGACGGCACCTTTCGCGACGTCACAGAAGAATCCGGCATGAACCGCAACAACACACGGTACAGCTTCTGCTGCGCGTGGAATGATTACGATCGCGACGGCTGGCCCGACCTCTACGTGGTGAACGATTTCGGACGCAAGAATCTCTACCACAATAACGGCGACGGCACCTTTACCGATGTTGCCGAGCAATCGGGAGTCGCCGATGTCGGCGCCGGGATGAGCGTGTGCTGGCTGGATTACGACAACGACGGTGCCGACGATCTCTACGTCGCCAACATGTGGACGGCTGCCGGCCTGCGCATCACAGCTCAGGATGTATTTCAGAAGGATGCCGCCAGCAGTGTTCGCGATCTTTATCGCAAGCACAGCATGGGGAATTCACTGTTTCGCGGGCCACAATCGCGCCCATCAGCATTTCAAAGCGTGCCGAAAGCTGGCGTGGAAATGGGACGCTGGTCGTGGTCAAGCGATGGCTGGGATTTCGATCACGACGGTTTCGCCGATCTTTACATCACGAACGGCATGGTATCGGGGCCCGCGCGCTTCGATCTGAACAGTTTTTTCTGGCGTCAGGTTGTCGCAAACTCTCCCGTCGATCCGACGCCTGCTCAGGAATATGAGCAGGGCTGGAACGCTCTCAACGACCTGCTCCGCTCCGATGGCACCTGGAGCGGCTACGAACGCAATCTTCTCTACGCTAACAATCGTGATGGAACATTTTCCGATCTCTCTGCCGTCTTCAGGGATGGACTTCGTCGAAGACGGCCGCTCCTTTGCGCTGGCGGACTTCGATCATGACGGACGCCTCGAGGTTGTTCTGAAGAACCGCAATGGCCCGCAAGTCCGGCTCTTGAAAAACATGATTCCAGACTTGCCGCCATCGATCTCTTTCCGTCTGCATGGGGTCAAGAGCAATCGCGATGCAATTGGTGCGGTTGTGACTCTGACAACCGACGCAGGCCACCAGATCAAAAGCCTTCAGGCAGGTTCGGGATTTCTCGCGCAACACACGAAAGAGGTTTTCTTCGGACTTGGAAATGCCAAAGGTCCAATAAGCGCCTCGATTCGCTGGCCGAGCGGTCTTGTGCAGGAGTTGCGCGACCTGCGACCGAATCACCGTTTCCGGGTGGAAGAAGGAAAGGATGCAACCTCAGAACCGTTTGTCGCGAAGGGCCTGCCCAGTAGCCGGCCTGCTACTGCTCCGACGAGAGTTGAAATGCTTCCCACTGAAGTTGAGACCTGGCTGCTTGCTCCGATCGCCGCTCCCGACTTCACTTTGACCGACCTCGCCGGTCAGACCATTACTTTCTCTCAGTATCGCGGCAGACCTGTACTCCTGCACTTTTGGACCAGCAAATCGGAGGAATGCCGGAAAGACCTTGAAACTTTCGAGCGACACCATGCGCGCTGGAGCCAGCAGCGCCTCCAGTTGCTGAGCTTGAACACCGACGACCCGTTCAATCAAGCCGCGCTTCGCGGATTCACCGGGAAAGAATCATTCTCCTTTCCGGTCCTCCACGCTAGCGACGACGTCGCCGGCATTTACAACCTGCTCTATCGTTACGTGTTCGACCGTCATCGCGACTTGCCTCTCCCCGCGTCGTTCCTGATCAATGACCGCGGGCACATTGTGAAGATCTACCAGGGATCTGTGAATGCGGAGCACATCGCGCAGGACTTCGTTCACATTCCGCAGAGCCCGCAAGAACGGCTGGCCAAAGCGCTCCCGTTCGCCGGCGTCATCGATGCGACGGAGTTCCAGCGCAACTACCTCGCCCTCGGATCAGTTTTTTTCCAGCGTGAATATTTCGACCAGGCCCAGGCCTTCTTCGAGTTGGCGCGGCACGACGATCCGTCCAGCGCCGAGGCGCTCTACGGCTTAGGCAGTGTCTACCTGAAGCAGTCGAAAACAATGCAGGCGCGCGACTGCTTCGAGCGAGCGACCAAGCTGCCGGCGAGCTTTCCGGAAACCTTGCCGAATGCCTGGAACAATCTCGGATTGCTGGCCACGCAAGAAGGTCGCACGGATGCAGCCATCCCATTCTTTCAGCAAGCGCTGAAGCTCAGCCCGAACCACCTGATCGCACTCGACAACCTTGCCAGCGCGTACCGTCAGCAGAAAAGATGGGAGGAAGCGCGCCAGGTGCTCGACCATGCTCTAGCGGTGAGTCCGCAGAACCCCGAGGCCAACTACGGTCTCGGCATGGTCTATGCCCAAACCAACGACGAGCCACATGCCTATGAGTATCTGCAGCGCGCGCTGCAAGCACGTCCCGACTATCCTGAAGCGCTGAACAACATGGGTGTGCTGAAACTGCGCACGGGCCACCGGGTCGACGCCGTGAAGACTTTCGAAGACTGCATGCGGGTTGCCCCAGACTTTGACCAGGCCTACCTCAACCTCGCCCGCGTGTACGCACTAGAAGGTGATCGCGAGAAAGCTCGTGGCGTTCTCGCGGCATTACTCCAGCGCCATCCCGAACATGCTGCGGCCCAGGCCATGCTCGCCGAACTCAGCCGCTAACGACTGGCCGACGAAGCATAGGGCAACTACTTCGCCTGCGCCTTCGGCGTGGGCGCCGTAAGCAAATCCACCATCATCTTGTAGAGCTTGTCCGCATCCAGATCGACCTGCACCTCGACTGGTTGCACGTCGACAGCAGGCTTGTCGCGCTCCGACCAGGTCAGCACGTTGCCGTAGCCCGCCCCGCGGTCCAGATCGACATCCATATAGCGGGTTTCTTTCTTGGTGATCAACGAAGCATCGAGCCATGCTGCCGCGGTCAATTCGTCCCACAAGTAGTTGAATTCGCCGAACAACCTTCCGTACTTTCCGATGTACTGCGCCGCCGGAGTTGACCCTCCTTTAATCCGGTTGATCAGTTCCATGGTCATTTTCGTTTTTACCGAGATATCGACCGGCGTGCAGACCACCTTCTTCCACGGCGCGCGCAGCACGATGTGCGCCGCCTCCGGGTCGAACCACAGATTGAATTCATGCCGCGGATTGTTCGCAAACTCCGGATCGCTGGTCTGCGGATTCAGGCTCGCGCCCATGAAAATCAATTCCCGCGCCAGCTTTGGAAATTCCGGATCAATCGAAATCGCGAGCGCCAGGTTGGTCATGGGCCCGCCTTCGTAGATCGTGATTTCTCCCGGATACTTGTGCACCATTCGAATGAGGAAATGGGCGGCGTCTTCGTCTGCCGCCTTGGTCGTCGGCTTCCCCTCGGGGAAGGCGCCAACTTCATCGGGTGGGTGATAAAAGCGCGGCGTCCACGCACCCACCCACGTCACCGACCCGTAGCGTTTTTCCCACAATTCCGTTTCCTGCTTGCGTCGCACCAGCGGATATTCGGCGCCCGCCACGACCGGAATATCAGTGCGTCCGATGATTTCAAGGGTGCGCAGGGTGTGCGCAACTTCCGACTTGAGCCACGAATCCCCAGTCACCACGGTGATTCCAAGGACTTCGGTCTGCGGGGACTGGATGAGCAACAGGATCGATTGCTGATCGGTTCCGGCGGGTCCGGCCGCATCCTGATCAATGATGATCTTGCGCTTGCCGGTCTCCTGCGCACTGCACATCACGCACCACATCACGAAGGCTGACAACGCCAGCCACCCACTGAGTCTTTCCAGTGTTATCAACAGTCCTCCTCGCACCACTTCTGTCCCGTTAGCCGCCCGATGAGCAACTCGAAGAATTTCGCCGAGTTCACTTCTACCGCCACGTTTGTATTGGGCACAAACTTGTCTCTCAACACCGGAGACGTCTTCGTAGTAGCCAAGGTGGGCGCCGATCCGCGAATCACCATGTTCAGAGCAGCTTGTTTCTCCGCATCCGGCCTGCGCCGCAGATCGCCCGCGGTCGGACTGTAGCCCAGGGTTTCTCCCGCCGTCAGTTCGCCGGTGGTTTCCACATCGACGTAGTATTCCTTCCATTTCAGAAGCGATGGGTCCAAAAACGCCGCCACTGCCAGAGAGTCGTGCATGTTGGGCCCAACCAGAAAGCCCTGCTCGCGATTGTGGTCGATGGCGTGGCGCGCGATCTTCGCCGCCGCCTGGCTTGCCGGATTCTGGGCCGCTTCCAGACCGCGCACGTGTTTGTCGGTCAGAGAGGTCTTGCGAGTCACATCCAAACCCACCATCGTCACCGGAATGCCCGACTGAAACACAATCCGCGCCGCCTCCGGATCCACATACACATTGAACTCGGCCGCCGGTGTTATGTTTCCGCCGGAAAGGGATCCACCCATCATGACCACCCTCCGCACCAGCGATGCCAGTTCCGTATCGCTGTTCAATGCCTCTGCCACATTGGTGAGCGGGCCCACCGTGATCAGAGTTACTTCCTTGGGATACTTGTGCACGATCGAGCGAATCAATTCGGATGCGGGTTCGGCGACAGGCTTGATCGTGGGCTCGGGAAACACAGCGCCTCCCAGCCCGTTCTCGCCATGCGCGTACGCAGCCGTGACCAATCGTCGAAACATGGGTGCCTTTGCGCCGGCAGCCACGGGAATGTCGGTGCGCCCGGCGATTTCCACCATGCGCAACGCATTGGGAAGCGTCAACTCCAGCGGCACGTTGCCTGCAACCGCCGTGATGGCCTCAATCTTTAATTCTGGGGAGCGCATGGCCAGGAGCAGAGCGAACGCATCGTCCACTCCGGGATCTGTATCGATCACAACTCTGGATGGTGTGCCGCCGCCCACTGCGCCTGACGCAACCTGCGGCGCCTCTCCTTCCGCGCCAACGCCGCCCGACCAGACTGTCGCCGCCAGCGCAGCTGTAGATGCCACAAAGTCTCGCCTCGTGATGCCCATCCTCCTCCTCCGGGAATCCTCGTTGCTTGCCGTCTTACTTCACCGATCGCGGCGGCCGCGTCATTAACGCAATGTACAAGTCGTAAAGCTTCTTCGTATCGACATCGAATTGCACCATCGCTTTGCGTTCGTAGGGCGGCACGTCGGTTCCCGGATCCCAGAAGACAGTCTGTCCATAGCTGGGGCCGTGGTCCACATCGATGTCGACGTACATTTCCTTCTGCCGGGTCACGATCGATGGATCGATCATGGCAGCCGCCGATAACTCGTCCCACATAAAGCTCTCTACCGCGTATTCCGTGAGATATCGCGCAACCGGTGTGGAAGCTTTCGCAATAGCCGCCTTCAAAGCGGGATTCACCGTCGTCTTCACAGAGATATCGATGGGCGTAATGGTAATGCTCTTCCACGGAGAGCGCATGACGATACGCACCGCCTCCGGATCAAACCACCAGTTGAATTCCCGCCGCCCGTCAATCCCGTTGATCCCGCCATTGTCCGCATACATGCCGCTTCCCATCAGCACCAGTGACTTGGCGAGGGTTGCTACCTGCGGATCCAGTCGCAGCGCCAGCGCGATGTTGGTCAGCGGGCCGCCCGCCCAGATCACCACTTCGCCGGGATACTTGTGCACCGTCCGCACGATGAAGTGCGCCGCGTCTTCGTCCAGCGCTTTGATATGCGGCTCGCCCTCCACCAGCGCAGGGACGACATCTGGCTCGTGGTATCCGGCGCGAAACGCAGGCGGAGTTCCTTCCGGCCGTTTCGAGAAATCGCTCCAACATCCCTTGTAGCGCAGAACACCGTACAGCTTCTCCCAACGTTCCGTCTCTTCCTTCGAATTCAGCAGCGGAAACTCCGCACCGGCGATGACCGGAACGTCCGTGCGGCCCGCAATCTCGAGCAGGCGCAACGTACGTTTGGTTTCTTCCTTGACCCACTGGTCTCCGCTGACGGTGGTGATTCCGAGCACGTCGAATTTGTCGGATTGCAGAAAGATCAGGATCGACTGCATGTCGGTCGTGGCCGGACCGCGCGCGTCCTGGTCGACGATAACCTTCGTCTTCTGACCTTGCGACGTCCCGATGGCAATGCACACGACAGCCACCAGTAGTGCGATCTTGCGTCCAGTCATGCAATACCTCGGTGTTGACTCTTGCCTTTTGCGGTGGGCTCGAACTGGGATCATTCAAGCACTCGGCGGGCAGGCATCGCATTGTAATGCCGCAGCGCAGACAGTGCCAACCGTGCGCCTTCCGTGGAGTCGTGTCGCAACCATTGCGATCCCGCAAAAAGGCACTAGAATGTCGAGCGACACATTTTTTGATCCGAGAGATGAGTCGTTACCTCAGAAATCGGCCAGCAATCTGGAAGCCTGGCGTACGTCCGGCAGTCTTCGCTTTGTTCGCCCTGTTTGTGGCCGTCGGTCACGCCCAGGACTCGAAATCTCAGGCGACCGTGCAGGGAACCGTGCGTGATTCGCGCGGGGTGCCCGTCGACCAGGCCTCGGTGCGTCTGCTGGCGCGCGGAGCATCGGAAAGCGTCTCCCTGCAAACCGACTCCGGCGGATCTTATCGTTGCTCGTCGCTGGCAGCGGGAGAGTACACAATTCGTGCGGAGAAATCCGGCTACAAGGATGCGAGCTTCGGTCCTTTCGCGCTGCGCGAAGACCAAAGCACCACCATTGAACTCACACTCACGACCGCTGGCGGGAACTCCCCAGACACTTCAGCCGAAGCTCCCCAGTTTTTCGACCAGCCGCAATTCACGGTCGCGGGAGTCACCGACGCTATCAATCACGGCGGCCACGGCTCTGACGCGGTTTCCCGCACAACCCAAACGCTTACCCATGAGGTTACCGCGCTCGACAATCACCCTGCCGCCTCAGCACCTTCGACCGAGGCGGAAACATCTTTGCGCGCAGCTCTCTCGCACGATTCGAGTAACTTCGACGCGAACCGCCGTCTGGGAAGCCTGCTGGTCGCAAGCGGGAAATCTACAGAGGCCCTTCCATTCCTGGAACGCGCCCATCAACTTCGCAGCGACGATATTGAGAGTGCGCGAGAGCTGGCCAAGGCTTACGCTGCTGTCGGCCGGGACCACGAGGCCCGCGTCACTGCGGAAGCAGTGCTGGCGCGGCAGGATAGCGCTGATTTCCACCATCTGCTCGCGGATCTCAACGAGAAGGAACAGCATCCCCTGCAGGCCGTCCGCGAATACCAGCGTGCCGCCGAACTCGACCCCAGCGAATCCAACCTCTTCGACTGGGGAACCGAGCTGCTAACCCACCGCACCCTGCAGCCAGCCATCGAGATCTTTACCCGTGGAGTTCGGTCGTTCCCAAAATCCTCCCGCATGCTCGTCGGACTCGGCGTCGCCTGGTATGCCAGCGGATCTGCCGATCAGGCCGCGCACTATATTTGTCAGGCCTCGGACCTCAATCCTGAGGATCCCAATCCCTACCGCGTTCTGGGCAAGATGGCGGTGGCTGGCACAGCAAGCTCGTCTGAGGTCGTTGCACGCATGGCTCGCTTTCACGAGCATCACCCGGAGAGTGCGCCTGCGAATTACTACTACGCGATTGCACTATGGAAGCAAAGCAGGGATGCGAGATCAGAGGAAACGTTGCATCAAGTGCAGTCGCTGCTCGAAAAAGCCCGCCTGCTCGACCCGAAACTGGCCTCCGTACCCCTGCAGCTGGGAATTCTGCATGAGGAGCACCACGACCTTCCGCGCGCGATCGCGGCCTACCAGGAAGCGCTAGGCACGGATCCGCAGCTCAGGGAGGCCCACTACCGCTTGGCGCAGCTGTACCGGAGAACTGGGGAAAAGACGAAAGCTGACCAGGAACTTGCCGCCTATAACCGCATTTCACGCGACGTCGCCGCGCAGAACGAACGCGAAGCCCACGAAATTCCGCAATTTGTTTATACTCTCCGCGACTCGAAGCCGCCTGCAACGCAATAGCGGGCAGCGTAGCGACCAATGGATCGACAGCCAAACGGAACTGGGGGCTTGCCTGAACGCCAATCCGCTCGACCGCTACTTCAAGCTCACAGAAAATCAGACTACCGTCCGCCGGGAATTAGTCGGCGGCATCACGACCTTCATGACGATGGCCTACATCATCGTCGTGAATCCCCAGATCCTTTCCCAGGCAGGAATGCCGGCCGAAGGCGTGGTATTTGCCACGTGCATTTCATCGGCGGTCGCGTCGCTCGTGATGGGCCTTTACGCGAATTACCCCATCGCGATGGCTCCCGGCATGTCGCTGAACGCCTACTTCACCTATTCCGTCTGTCTGGGCATGGGCATCCCCTGGCGTACTGCGCTGGGTGTCGTGTTCTTTTCCGGGGTCCTGTTCGTTCTGCTGACCGTCACTCGCGTCCGCGAACAGATCGTCAACGGCATTCCCGACGGCCTGAAGCACTCGACCGCCGCCGGCATCGGCATGTTCATCGCCTTCGTCGGACTGCGCAACGCAAAGCTCGTAGTCGCGAATCCCGCCACGTTCGTCAGCCTCGGCAGCCTCGCCTCGAAAGAGGTGATCGCCGCCTGTTTCGGCATTGTGCTCACTCTCATTCTGATGGCTCGCAAGGTCAATGGCGCGATCCTGCTGGGTATTGGCGGCACAACGCTGTTCGGCATTCTTGCGGGGGTAACCGCCCGGCCCGCCGCATGGGTATCCATGCCGCATCCCAGCGCGACGCTATTCCAACTTGATCTCCGTGCGGCTATGCACCTCGGTCTGCTCGAAATCGTCTTCATCTTCCTCTTCGTCGATCTGTTCGACAACGTCGGCACACTGGTAGGGGTATGCGAGCAAGGCGGGTTCGTCCAGAATGGCCGAATCCCGCGCGTAGGACGCGCTCTGCTGGCCGACGGCATCGGCACCATGATCGGAGCGCTCACCGGAACCTCCACCGTCACCAGCTACATCGAAAGCGCCGCCGGAGTGGCTGCCGGCGCGCGCACCGGCCTCAGCAACGTGTTCGTCGCGCTCCTGTTCACCCTGGCCGTCTTCTTCGCGCCGGTGGCCGGAGCGATTCCCGCCTTCGCGACGGCCCCCGCCTTGATCCTGGTCGGCGCACTGATGACCCAGTCCATCGCGCAGATTCAATGGGCAGACTTCACCGAAGCCTTTCCAGCCTTCTTGACGGTTCTTGCCATGCCCCTGACCTTCAGCATCGCCACCGGCCTGAGCCTGGGAGTGATCGCCTACACCATCGTCAAAGTGGGGACAGGCAGGTACCGCGAGGTGAGTGTCGTGCTGTGGATACTTACCGTGCTATTCATCCTGCGCTACGTCTACCTGGCAGCCGCTTAGACGGAAAATTCGTTTTGTTATCACGGCAAGGGCACGGCTTTAGAGATTGCGGAAAACTCCGGAAGGTCTGCTGCGTTCAGTTCTGCTGCATTAAGGTCGGCTGCATTAAGGTCGGCTGCATTAAGGTCGGCTGCATTGAAAGGGCTCGGCTTTAGCCGAGCCGTAAAGCCAGCAAAGGCAACGCGGCTTCAGCCGCTGAGGTCGAAAGCTTTACGATTGGTGCTATTTATTCCGCAGCTGTTAAGCCGTGCTTTGGGCGGGATAGAAGAACGCGGCCTCAGCTCCTGAAGGACGTCTTTTGCCTCGCAAATTCACGGGATCAACGCTCGTCGCGGCGCGTCATTGTACTCTCCGGATCGGGGCCTTCATCAGCTCAACAAACATTCGATAAAACTTCTCTTTGTCCAAGTCCATCTGAATCTCCACCGGCGGTCGACTGACGCTGGGCTTGTCCCGATCGCTCCACGTCAGCGTATTCCCATATCCCGCGCCCCGATCCAGGTCCACGCCCATGTAGCGCGTTTCACGCTTCGTGATGATCGACGGATCGATCCAGGCCGCCGCCGCCAACTCGTCCCACATGAAGTCAGACGCCCGGCCCGGGCGTGTAATAGCGGGCAACATAATGCGCCAGAACCGTCCCGCCAGAATCGATGTCCTTGATCATTTCCCGCGTCAGCCGCGTCTTAACGGAAATATCCGTAGGAGTGCAGACAATCTTCTTCCAGGACGCTCGCAGCACGATCTCAGCCGCTTCCGGATCGAACCAGAAATTAAATTCGTGGCGGGGAGTGTTGGCGAACTCCGGATGATCGCTCTGCGGACTCAGGCTCCCTCCCATGAACACCAACTGCTCCGCCAGTTCCGGGAGTTGCGGATCGATAGAGATTGCCTGAGCGCCAGGTCGGTCATCGGACCGCCCTCATAAATCGTCACCTCGTGCGGATACCGGTGCACCATGCGGATCAGAAAATGCGCCGCATCCTCATCGATCGCCTTGGTCGTCGGCATCCCTTCCGGTTGCGGCGGAACGACATTGGACTCGTGCCACCACCGGTCATCCCATGCGCCCGCATAGGCGACCTTGCCATAGCGCTCCTGCCACAGATGCGTCTCCTGACGCGCGCGCACCACAGGAAAGACAGCGCCTGGGACCACGGGAATATCAGTCCGCCCAATGATCTCGAGCAGCCGGAGCGCATGAGCAATCTCCTCATCCCGCCACTGATCCCCGCTGACCACAGTGATCCCAAGCACCTCGACCTGGGGCGACTGCAGCAGGATAAGCAGAGTCTGCAGGTTGCTGCCTCCCGGCCCGGAGCAGTCCTGATCGATGAT